>NZ_BSTD01000003.1:1115920-1173732 GCF_030269325.1 Amycolatopsis sp. NBRC 101858
CCACCACCGTCCCCAACCCCGCGACAGCATCGAGCAGCGAACCCCGATCCGGCGAACCACGCCACGGCTGATGACGGACGAACACCAAGAACTCGAGAAGCCGTTGGCGCGTCTCGGAAACCGGGACCGCGATCTCGGCGTCCACCGACACCGAGCGGAACCCGATGCCGAGCCGCCGCAGTTCCTCGGTGAGGGTCTGCGCGAACAGCGGCCGCACGATCCCGCGGCAGGCCAGCCACTCCTCAAACGCCGAGTTCAGCTCGTTCGACGGCGTGACCGCCACGATCACCCGCCGGTGCCGGTTGCGGGCTTCCTTCAGCACCGCCATCCCCTCGGCCGCGCCGAGGTAACACAGCGATTGGATGAACAGGCCATACTCGGTCGGTGCGATCCGCTGGACGGCGACTTCGGCCATGCCGGCCGCGAACAGCCGGTACCCGCGCACCTTCGGCAGCACCGCGAGCTCGGCACGCAGCCGCGCCACCGCTTCGCCGTTGGTGTCCACGCCCTGGAACCACACCGATTCCCGCGGCGTCCGCGCGATCAGCTCCAGCTCGAACATGCCGAAACCGCATCCGTAGGACGTCAGCTCGAGGTCGGCACCGCCGCCGATCAACGCGGCGATCTCGCCGGCCATCAACGCCTGCTGGTTCGTCAGGCTGCGGAAGGTGGCATTCGCGGTGTTGTAATCCCATTCGTCCATCGCCGCTCCCATTTCCGGCGTGAACCGCCGCCGGAAATCGGCGTCGCGCACCGAATTCTACGGCCGGGCACGGGAGGAGCGGGTTTCGCAAATTGCGCGATCGGCCAAATCAGGGCGCGAGATCCAGCGCGCATTCCCCGACGCAGACTTCGGCGGGCCAGTCCAGCCGCAGCGCGCGGCCGACGCGGTCCCCGGCGTCCACGGAGACGGCGTGCGCGGCCAGCCCCATCGCCTTCGCGGTGAGGTGCAGCGTCTCCTGCAACGCGCCGAGGTGCAGCAACGCCGCCGCGTACGCACGGCTGCGGAGCACGGGCGCGGTGCGTGCCATCCTGGTGGTGACGCTGAGCAGCGCGGCCGGGTGGCGGTGGTCGGCCGCGGCCACCATCGCCATGTCCAGCAGGATCCGGTGGTCGGCGGGGTCCGAAGAGACCAGGAACAGCCGGTGGCCGGCCGGGTCGTAGTGGTAGATCCCTTGCGGCAGCCCGGAACACCGGTTGACCGTCAGGTAGAGCTCCAGCTCGTAGAGCCGCGCCGTGCTGACGTACGGCCGCTGCGACACCTCGCCCACGGTGCCGTCGGGCAGGCTCGCCGGGCCGCTCGAGCGGATTCTCGCGGCCCGGTAAAGGAATTCGCCGATCTGCTCCGCCGACAGCTCGCGGGTGGTGAACGCCGGTGCGGCGTGGTCGGTCTCCAGCAACTCGGTCAGCGTCGGGCCGACCTCGGCGCGGCCGGTCAGGTCGGGCCGGTGCAGCACGAACTCCCGGCCCGGCCCCAGCGGCTTGGCCACCGGCGAGCGAGGCGGCTCGGCCGTCTCCGGCAGGCCGTACGCCTGCCAGGTGCGGCTGCGGTCGTGGAAGAGCAGCTCCTCGTAGGACCACAGGCCCAGCCCGGGGTCGGCGTCCTCGGCGAACCGGCCGCCGTCCTCGCCGGCCACCACGCAGCCCGACGCCACCAGGTAGCCGACGAGCCGGGTGACGACCTCGACCGGAATCCCTTCCTGCGCGGCGATTTCCGCCGCCGAGACGACCTTGCCCAGCGACGCCGCGACGTGCACCGCCCACGGCTGGGCCAGCAGCACCCGGAAGCGCGCGGACGGGGACTCCAGGCTGAGCCCGCTGTCATCGGGGCGCAGCGCGCTGAACCGCGAGAGCCGGACCGGCCGCGTCGCCACGATCTCCGCCGGCGCGAACACCGGGTCCGGGACCACCGGCACCACCGACAGCAGCGGCCCCTTGCCGTCGTTGAGGCCCAGCGACCGCACGACCGACCCGCTGAGCTCGGTCAGCACGCGCTCGAGCGCGTCCGCACCGGGCACCGTCCAGCCGGGACCGCCGGACTCTTCCCACGACGCGGCCACGTTCGCCGGCGAAACGGGGCCGAGCGCCATCCGGCGAAGCGCTTCCCCGACCAGCGGCCCGGCGTCCGGGAAATCGAATTCGCCCCAGCGGGTGACCACGACCAGCGAGGTTTCGTCGCCGAATTCGAGGAGGCTGTCCTCGGCCAGCGACACCAACGGGATCGTCTCCACCGGTTCGTCCGGCTCGTCGAAAGTCACGCTGCTGCTCCCCCCTGCCCGCGGCGGCCGGCCCGGTTTTCACAGCATTCGGGCGAGCCCCGCGTATCCGCCTTCCTTCAACCGCAGCCCGGACGTCGTCGCGTACGCCTCGTCCGCGCGGATCCCCAGCCCCTCGACCATGCGGTTCATGAAGTTGAACAGCGCGCACACCAGGACCGCGTCGTGCAGCGCGTGCTCGTCCCAGCCGGCGGCGAACACGGCTTCGGCGTCGGCCTCGGTCATCCGGGACGGCGTGCGGGTCAGCTTGCCGACGTAAGCCAGCACGGGCCGGAGCTTGTCGTCGACCGGCGCCGAGTCCAGGTCGGCGACCGCGGCCGCGAGCAGCCCCTCCGGCACGCCGAACGCCTCCGCGGTGATCGTGTGGATCCCGTGGCAGTAGGCGCAGCTGTTCACCCCGGACACGTACGCCGCGATCAGCTCGCGCTCCCCGGGGGTGAACGGCGACGACTCGCCGCGCATCAGCACCTCGTGCAGGTCCAGCAGGTGCCGCGCCGGGTCCGGGTTCGCCTTGAACACCTGCAGCAGCGTGGTTTCAGCCGGCAGGGACCTCAGGTACGACATCGAAGGGTTCCTTTCCGTCCGCCAGCCCGGAAGCGAGCTGGTCGACCTCGGTGCCGCGCAGCGCGCACGCGGTCAGGTAGGCGATCGTGCCCGCGCCGGCGCCGGGCACCGCGGCCGAGACGAGGTCCAGGCGGCGCTCCCACTCCCGCCGCAGCGACCCCGGCGACGACGTCGACGGCGGGTCGCCGACCCGGCCGCGCAGGGCCAGCCAGTGCTCGCGGCCGGACTCCAGGAGCCCGCCGAGGCCGAACTCCGCCCTGCCGTGGCGGGCCTGGTCGACCACCTGGGTCACCAGGGCCGGGTCGTCGGCGAGCCGGGCGAGCGCGAGGCCGGCGAGCAGGCGGTCGGCGTCGAGGCCCAGCAGGATGATCCCGGCTTCGGTCGCGCCGGAAGCGTCGACGTCGGGCAGGGCGAACCGCGAGTCGTGGGGTTCAGACACCGACGACCGCCTCGGCCGGGAGCACGACGCCGGTGCGCAGCTGCGCCGCGATCGCCGCGGCGACCCGGGTGGTGGCGACGCGGTGGCCGTCGATGTTGCGGGCGGCCGGGCCGAGCACCATCCCGGCCGCGGCCCCGACCACCGAAACGCGCGGCTCACGGCGGTAGGACAGCGTCCGCTCGTCCAGGGACGGCCAGCCGTCGCGGGCGTCGACGACCTCGTCGGGCAGCAGGCCGGTGCCGATCGACGGCGTCGTGCCCAGCGCGAGCACGACGTGGTCGCCCGCGACCCGCCGGCCGCTCTCCAGCCGCAGCACCACGCTCCCGCCGACGGCGGGCGCGATCTCCTTGACCGCCTCGCCGCGGTGGACGATCAGCTTTCCTTCGGCCTCGGCGCGCTCGAGCAGCGGCCGGAACTCGAACATGATCGACGCGCGCCGGAACCGGCCCATCAGGTCGAGCCGCTCGGTCCAGCCGACGCCGTCGAAGCGCTTGCGGCCCTCCGGCCGGAAGAAGGTGGAGTTGACGTCCGCGCACTGGTAGCGCTCGCCGGTCTCCCGGACCACCCAGTGCACCTCGCGCCCGGCCTCGAGCGCGCCGGTGATCAGGTGGGCCGCGGTGAGCCCGGCCCCGACGACCACCTGGCAGCCGACGCCCGGAGGCACCGACTCGTCCCAGAAGGACACGCCGCGCGGCGGATGCCCGCCGCCCCACCAGGTTTCCGGCGCCGGCCGGCGTTCCTCGCCCGGGCACAGCACGACGTGGCGGGCGGTGACGGAGAAGCGGTCGGTGTGCACGCCGACCGCGTCCGGGCCCGGCACGACCTCGCGGACGGTCGCCTGCCAGGTCTTCTCGCCGACGTGGTGGGTGGTGACCAGGTGCGCGCAGTAGGCGTCGAAGACGTCCACCGGGACGACCGACCGGTGCCCGGACTGCGACATCCGGATCTCGCGGCGCTCGGTGGGCGTCAGCCGGCCCCAGTGCAGCCGCGCGAAGTCGAGCAGCTCGCAGTCGCGGAAGCCTTCGACGCCGGGGTGGTGTTCGTAGGGCGAGCGCAGCACGCGCTGGCCCAGCTGGTCGATCCGGTCGAAGAACCGCCCGCACGGCCGCCCGGTGCGGTCCACCACGACGACGTCGTGGACGCCGTGGTGCCACAGGGCGGAGGCGACGGCGAGCCCGGCCGGCCCGGCGCCGGCGATCACGACGTCGGCCGTGGGCGCCGGAGACGCCTCCCGCGCCGGGGACGGTGACGCGGGCGGGCGCGGCCACGGCCGGCCACGCGGCGAGTCGAGCAGGTGCGGCTCCGGAACGAACTTGATCACTGCTCGCCCGCCGCCGGCTCAGAGCACCGTGACGGGGACGATCAGCTCCACCACCGGCCGCTGGCCCATCCCGTTGGTGACGAGCTCGTCGAGCGTCTGCTGGGACTGCTCGGCGCTGTCGGTGGCGATCGGGCTGTAGCGCGAGTAGAAGTAGGTCGGCTTGCGGCCGCCGGTCTCCATCGAATACGTCTTCAGGACGGTTTCACCCGGGCGGACCTCGCCGTCGTAGAAGGTGAGGCGGCGCTGGTCCGGCGTCATGAAGCTCTTCGAGAACTGCGGCGACATCAGCATTTCGTCGTCGAGGAACGTCGAGTCCTCGTCCATCACGGCCTGCATCGCGACCCACGTCTGGTCGGTCAGGTTGGTCTCGGCCTTGATGACCTGCCAGCGGCCGGGCTCGGGGAGGCTGACGCTCACCGAAACGTCGTGGTCGGTGGTGTCGATGGCACCGGTGATCATGAGCACCCGGCGGGCGAGGTCGGCGGTCCCGGTCATCTGCACGTCCCGGGCGCGCACCCGGCTGGAGACATCGAGCCCTGGCAATTCGGGTGAAGACATGGTGCAGCCTCCTACGTTTACCCACCCCAGAAATAGCGGCCTGACCAGCGAACGTTCAAAGGCTTTCACACGGCAAGATGGAATGTCAAGATGAGGAATACACGTCCGTGAGCGTCAATTCGGCGGCCGATCAGGGGAAACGACGGCAGCCGGGTGCGGGCCGGGCACTAGCCCGTTCGGCCCAGCACGCCGGCGTCGATCACTCGGGACTGGAGGTTTCCTGGGCCGCGGCGGCGGTGTCGGCGCCGTCGACCGCGCCGATGTGCCGGATTTCGAATGCGGATTCCGCGCGCTGCACGTTTACTTTCAGCACCAATCCCGGTTTCACCATGATGAGGAAATTGCCGGGATCCCGGGGATCACCGAAAATGTCGTAAACGAGGAACGCCGAACCGTCACCGACGGCGAACAAGGCCTCGTAGACGACGTTCCGCTCCGCCTGCGACGCCGTCTCGGCCCAGCTTTCGAGGACCTCGTGGCCCGCCGTGAGCTGGAGGCGCATTGCCATCCGCCGGCCTCCCAACCGAAAGTCGCAGGTCGCCGGCACGCATGGGCCACCGTGCTGCGGTGACACTCCGGCCCGAACACCATCGATTCTCCCGGCCGGGCGCCGGGGTGCTCATCTCCGAGCGTGCGCTCCGGCACCGTCCGTGTCCGGTACCGGAGCCTCGCCGCTCAGTTGTAGCCGAGCACGATGTGCTCGCCGAGCTCCTCTTCGACCGGCGCGGGCGGCTCGACCAGCCGGAGCACGCTGGGTTCCTCGGTGACCGCCGGCGTCCAGTCGTCGGCCGGGAGCGCTGCTGCTGTCATGGCGTTCCTCACTTTCGGTGTGTGCGACCACCATGCGCGCCCGAGGTCGAGGATCGGATGGGAACCGCTGACGTGCGCAGCTTTCGAGTGGCCGCGAGCGGGCCGCGCGAGGTGCACTGGAAGGACGACATCGACGGCGAGGTGCGCGCATGACGGACGAACGGAAGCACCTGGGCGGCGCGGCGGACCGCCAGCGCACGTGCGCAACGTGCGGCGCGGAGTTCGAGCCGGGCGAGCGCACGGAACTGGAGGCGTTCTCGGACGGCGAGGTCCGGTACGTGGCAGTGCATCCGGGACACACGACGCATTCCCCGTCGCGCGAGCGAGCGGCGGCGCGGAGGTTGCGGGGGATCCCGGACCAGGCAGCCTGACGGCGCCGACAACGAACGGCCCGGGCACGGCCGGCCCGGGCCGGGCGAACTGCTTGCTCCCCGCGCGGGATCAGCGCGGCAGGCCCGACATCCGCCAAGCGCCCGGCGCGGGCCGCACTTCCCGGGCCCGCCAAGCCGGGTCTCCCCACGCCGATCGCTCCGGCGCACCACGCCGCCGGGTGCGGGCCGCCTGCAGCACCGCCACCAAGGCCGCCAGCTCGCCGTCGTCCGGGGAACCGTGCAGGACGCGGATCGCGGACATCGCGGACACCTCGTCTCAGATCGGCAGGTTGCCGTGCTTGCGGCCCGGTGCCGGCTTGCGCTTGTCGCGCAGCATCGCCAGCCCGCGGGCCACCGCCGCGCGGGTCTCGGCCGGGTCGATGATGTCGTCGACCAGCCCCCGCTCCGCCGCGTACTGCGGGTTCAGGTACTCCTCCGTGTACTCCGCCACCAGCTTCGCGCGCAACGCCGCCGGGTCTGCTGCCGCCGCCAAGTCGCGGCGGTACAGCACGTTCACCGCGCCCTCCGCGCCCATCACCGCGATCTGGTTCGTCGGCCACGCCAGCGACAGGTCGCACCCGATCGAGCGCGAGTCCATCACGATGTACGCGCCGCCGTAGGCCTTGCGCAGGATCACCTGGACCCGCGGGACCGTCGCCTCGCAGTACGCGTGCAGCAGCTGCGCGCCCTGGCGGATGATGCCGCCGCGCTCCTGCTCCACCCCCGGCAGGAACCCCGGCACGTCGACCAGGGTCACGAGCGGGATGCCGAACGCGTCGCAGAACCGGACGAACCGCGCGGCCTTCTGGGACGCCGGCCCGTCGAGCACCCCGGCGAACACCACCGGCTGGTTGCCGACCAGGCCGACCACGCGGCCGTCGATCCGGGCGAGCGCGCACAGGACGTTGCGCGCCCAGCCCTCGTGCAGCTCGAAGAACTCGCCGTCGTCGGTGACTTCGGCGAAGACCTCCCGCATGTCGTACGGCTGGTTCGGCTCCACCGGCACCAGCTCCGCCAGCCGGGGCCGGTAGTCGTCCGCCGCGCTCGTCGGCGCGGTCGCGGGCGGCGGGTCGAGGTAGTTCGAGGGCAGCAGCGACACCAGGTACCGGACGTCGGCCAGGCAGCTCTCCTCGTCGTCGTGCACCACCGTCGCGACGCCCGACGCGCTCCCGTGGACGTCGGCGCCGCCGAGCTCCTCGTGCGTGACGCGCTGCCCGCTGACGGCCTCGACGACGTCGGGCCCGGTCAGGTACATCCGCGCGGTGTCGCGCACCATGAACGTGAAGTCCGCGAGCGCCGGCGAATACGCCGCGCCACCCGCGCACGGGCCGAGGATGACGCTGATCTGCGGGATCACCCCGGACGCCTCGACCTGACGGCGGAAGATGCCGCCGTAGCCGTTGAGCGCCAGCACGCCCTCCTGGATCCGGGCGCCACCGCTGTCGTTGAGCCCGATCACCGGGGCGCCGTTGGCCACCGCGAGGTCGAGCACCTTGTGGATCTTCGCCGCGTGCGCCTCGCCGAGCGAACCGCCGAAGAGCGTGAAGTCCTGGGCGTAGACGAACACCCGGCGCCCGTCGATCGTGCCGGAGCCGGCGACCACGCCGTCGGTGTGCGGGCGGTTGCCCGCCAGGCCCGGGCCGGTCGCCTGGTGGCGCCGGTAGGGCTCGATCTCGGTGAAGGAGTCGTCGTCGAGCAGCAGGGCGAGCCGTTCGCGCGCGGTCAGCTTGCCCAGCGAGTGCTGCCGCCGGACGGCGTCGAGCCTGCCCTCGTTGATGTGCGAGCGCAGCTCTTCGCGCCGCCGGCGCAGCAGCGGCATGTCGGGCGGCGCCGGCCGCACCAGGTCGGCGGCGCGCGCCAGCTCGATGACCTGGGCCTCCCCGGACGCCGCCGGGCGGCCCAGCCGGCGGCGCCGGACCCCGTCGGGGACCGGCACCACCTCCGCGTCGTCGGCCCGGACGGCGCCGGAGTCCTGGGGTCCGCTCACGCGGCATCCCTCATCCGGGCCTGGTGGTCCCGCTCGATCTCGGCGACGATGGCGGACCACACGATGCCGCGGCCGAGCCGGGGCATCGGGCGGACCAGCGCCTCGACGGCAGGCGGGGTGAGGATCGCCGGCACGGGCTGCCGGTCACCGGTGTCCGCGTGCCCGGCGTCGCTGGTGGTCATGACAGGACCTCCTCGGTCTGCCCGGTCCCGGGTCCGGGACCGGTGAGAGCTGGCCGCCCACTGTCCGAAGTGGACGGAACAGGCAGCGCCGCCGCGCCCGCCCGGCGACCGGTGACGCGCCCGGTGGCGTGCAACCAGGCCACCGTGTCGCGCACGGTCTCGAGCACCGGCCGGGCCGGCACGTCCCCGGTGGGCGCGTCCCCGGCGACCGGGACCGCGCTCGCGCAGACGTGGATCGCGCCGTACTGCACCGGCAGCGCCCACGGCCAGAGGCGCTGCAGCCGGTCGGCGAACCGCCCCACCGGGTACAGGGCACGCGGCGGCAGGAACACCGCCGGCAGTGCCCGCCCGGTCGCCGCCCGGACCGTGGCCAGGTACTCCCGGGTGGTCAGGAAGCGGCCCGGCCCGAAGAACGCGGCACCGTTCACCTCCCCGGCGAGCAGCCGGGCGTGCAGCTCCGCCGAGTCGCGGACGTCCCCGATCGGGAGCCCGCCGCCCGGCCAGATCGGCGTCCGCCCGCGCAGGAGGTCCCGCAGCCGGGCGTTCTGGTCGCCCAGGCGCGGGTCGTGCGGGCCGAGCAGCGCCGGCGGGTAGGTGAGGACGACCGGGGCGCCGGCGCTGCGGTGCTGCCGCGCGATCCGCTCGGCCGCGGCCTTCGACGCCAGGTAGGGCTCCCGCGACTCGCCGACCGGGCTCGCGACCCCGATCGACGGCGCGGTCGTCGGGTACAGCGCCCCGACGGTGGAGACGTGCACGATCCGGCCGGTGCCCGCCCGGCGCGCGGCGCCGAGCACGACCTCGGTGCCGCGCACGTTCACCCGCCACAGCTCGTCGCGACGCCGGCTGTCGAACGTGTAGACGCCGGCCGCGTGCAGCAGCGCGTCCGCCCCGGCCACCAGCCGGCGGGCCGCGGCGGGATCGGTGACGTCACCCGCCACGACGTCCACTGTGGACGCGTCCACACCGCTCGCGTCCCGGGCGAGCAGCCGGACCCGGTGCCCCCGCCGCAGCAGCGCCGCGACGGTGTGCGCACCGAGGAAGCCGGTGCCGCCGGTGACCGCGATCAGCATGCCCTCTCCCCCTTCAGGCCGCGCGGGCCTTCCCGTCGATGTGGTGGTAGCTGCCGCTGTAGAAGACCAGCGCGTCCTCGCCGGTCCCGCGGCTGGTCGCGACCACCCGGCCCAGGAAGATCGAGTGGTCACCGCCCGCCACCACCTGCGCCAGCTCGCACTCCAGCCAGGCCAGCGCGCCGTGCAGCAGCGGGGCCCCGGTCCGGGAACCCGGCGTGTAGCCGACGGCCTCGAACTGGGCCATCCCGTCGGGCCGCCGCCAGTCGGCGAAGTACTTCGACGTGTCCTGCTGGTCCGCCGCGAGGATGTTCACCCCGAACGAGCCGGCGGTGACGATCGCGGTGTGCATCCGGGCCGCCTTGGACACGCAGCACAGCACCATCGGCGGTTCCAGCGAGACCGACGAGAACGCGTTCGCCGTCATGCCGTGCGCGTCCTCCCCGCCCGCCGTCAGCACCGTCACCCCGGTGGCGAACTGCGCCATCACCTGACGCAGTCCCGGCTGGGCCGAGAGGCCGCGACGCGACGATGGCGTCGGCAGCCGCTTCAGCACGGGGGGCTCGGATTCGTGGGCCACTTCATGCTCCCTTGCCGTTGACCGCGGCCGTCCAGTAGGGCACCAGCGCTTCGCGCAGCTGCTCGGGGACGCGCGACGGCACGGTGGCCGTGTTGGGGCCGCGCATGCAGGCGATCCGCTGCCGCCCCCGGGCCACCAGCCGCTCCTCGCCGCCCTCGGTGAGGTGGACGTAGTCGAACGCGAACTGGATCTGCGTCGAGGTGAGCTCTTCCAGCCGCAGCCGGATGGACAGCTCGTCGAACGCGGTGATCTCGGCGAAGAACTCGCATTCCACCTTGAGGGTGAACAGCTTCAGGTCGTGGCGGACCTCTTCGAGGACCGCCGGGGCCTTCTCCTTCAGGAACATCTCGCGGCACCGGCCCTGCCAGCGCACGTAGTTCACGTAGTAGACGTTGCCCACCAGGTTGGTCTCTTCGAAGCCGACCGTGTGGCGGATCTCGTAGTAGTCGGCCATCTTCAGTTCCCCTCTGTGTGGAGCACCGCGAACACGATCGGGTCGGTACGGTCGTTGACGGTCGTCGACCAGGTGGCGATCCGGGCGGTGCCGGAGGCGAGCAGCGCCCACCCGTCGGCGTCGACCTGGCGCACCGTCAGTGCCTGCGTCATCGAACCGGTCTTGCGGACGCACTCCAGCGCGCTCCAGACCCGCGTGTTGGCCACGCTGATCGGTTCGCCGGTGTCCGCGGCCAGCAGCCGGCCGAGGGCGAGCAGTTCCTCGCCCAGCAGCCCGGCCCAGTCCTCTTCGGTGCGTTCGATCGCCGTCTCGATGTCGCAGGCGACCTGCTCGGCGCCGGCGACCACGAGGGTCAGCTCCGAGGTGTGCGACGCGGTGACGTTCAGGTCGTCGCACTCGGGCTTGCCGTCCGGGCGGTACCGGATCTCGATCGGCTTGTCGAGCGCGCGGCCCGCGGCGAGCGCGGTCTGGGCCCGCCGCTGGGCGATGCCCTCGGCCGGGCGGCCCACCGGGTCCGGCTCCAGCACCACCGACCGCGTCCCGCCGAGCAGCCGCTCGCACGCACGCTCCACATAGGACCCGAGCATCGACGGGACCCACGGCCCGGCGCCGTCGCGCTTGCGGACCGCGCGCAGCTTCAGGCCTTCCCAGCGCTCGACCAGCGTCCCGTCCGGGTTGCGCACGTCGAGGTCGTAGACGTAGCTGTCGCCGTCCTGGCTGCGTTCCTTCGCGTCCAGCAGCACGTACTCGTCGTGCTGGACACCCGGCTCGGCCAGGTACAGCTTCTCGATGCCCTGCGGCAGCAGCGTCGCGTCCGGGACGCAGCACTGGATCGCGTGCATCATCGCGTCCCGGGTGCCGGGGTCGGCCAGCAGCCGCTCCTGCGGGAGGAACGGGGCGAACCAGTAGTGGTCCGCGCTGGTCGAGATCTCGGCGACGGCGTGCCGGGCGCTCGCCCGGCGGTAGCCGAGGACCCGCTGGAACCGCTTGCCCTGGAACAGGACCGAGCCGTAGAGCTCGCTGATCGGCTCGACCGGGACCGGCGGCAGCGCGACGTCACGGGGGACGCACGCACCGATCTCGGCCGGCCGGGCGAAGCTCAGCCGCGCCTTGAAGTGGTCGGCGCTGAAGCCGGTCTCCTCGCTGCGGATCACGACGTCGACGGTGTCGGCGTCGCGGGCCAGCGTGGCCAGCCGGACCGTCGTCGACCCGCCCGGCGAGACGATGATCGGCCGGAGGAACTCGACGTCGGACAGCACCGGGGTGCCGGTCCGGTCCAGCGTCGCCGCCGCGGCCTGCGTCATGGCCTCCATGCCGAGCACCGCCGGGAACAGCAGCTGCCCGTCGAGCAGGTGGTCGGTCAGGTACGGGTCGGCCCCGTCGGACAGGTCGGCCTCGGTGATCAGCTCGACGCCCGGGTAGTGCACGACCGCGCGGTCGACGAACCGGGACAGCGGCAGCTCGCGCTTCTGGATCGGCAGCGTGGCCAGTCCCGACGTGCGGCCGCAGACCACCAGCACCGGCGGCGCGGCCGGGTCGGCCAGCACCTGGCGGAGGATGGTGATGCCCTCCTCGGTGGGGATCGGCGTGATGCCGTCGCGCATCAGCGCGGACACGACGCCGAGCTTCTCGCCCATGCCGGTGCCCGACCAGACCGACCACTCCAGCGCGATCGCCCGCGCCTGCGGGTGTTCCTGGCCGAAGCGCAGGGTCAGCTCGGTCATCCAGTCGTTCGCCGTGGCGTAGTGCGCCTCACCGCGCAGGCCCGCCCGGCCGATGATGCTGCCGAAGGTGACCAGGAGCTTGATGCGGTCCTGGTCGACCGCGGCGAGCACCGCGTTGAGCCCGCCGATCTTCGGGGCGAGGGTCTTGCGGAAGCTGTCCTCGGTGAGGGAGAAGAGGGCGGCCGGCTCGTTGCGGCCCGCGCCGTGGAGGATCGCCGTGACCGGGCCGAGCTCGGCCTGGACCCGGGTGACCGCCTCGGCGATCTGCGGGGCGCTGGTGACGTCGGCGCGCTCGTAGCGGTAGCGGATGCCCGCCGCCTCCATGCGGTCGAGGTTCTCCGCCAGCTCGGTGTCGGTCTCCGGGTCACTGCGCCCGAGCAGGGCCAGCTTCGCCCCGGAGTCCTTGGCCAGCGCCAGCGCGCTTTCCGCGGTGATGCCCTTGCCGCCGCCGGTGACGAGCAGGACGTCGGAGGAGTCCAGCGAGTCGCGGATCGGGCCGGGCTTGGGCGCCGGCAGCGCGGACAGCCGCGGCACCGTGCGCCCGCCGTCGGCGCCATAGCGGGCTTCGGTGAAGTCCGTGGTCGCGGCGACCTCGGCCACCACGGTGTGCACGGCTTCGGCGATCGCGTCCACGTCCCGCGGCGACGGGTCCGCGAAGTCGATGATCGTCGTCTTCGCCGAGGGGTCCTCGAGCCGCAGGGTGCGGGCCAGGCCGGCGGCGCCGTAACCGTGGTGCACGACCACGAAGCGCGTGCCGTTGGGAGCGGCCATGACGGCGCGCCCGGCGTCGAGGAACAGGCCGACGTGGCTGGAGTCGCAGTCCGCCGGCAGGCAGAGCAGCACACCGTCGCCCGCGCCGGACGCGGCGAGCGCGGCCTTCAGCGGTTCGGCCAGCGGGTGCCGCGCGGTCGAGAAGACCTGCCACTCGGCGCGGCCGTTGCCCGGCGGGAGGTCCGCGGCGGGCCGCGGCGCGGGCACGTACTCGACCGCGAACGGCCGGACCCACGGACCGACGCCCGGGGCCTCGCCGACGTGGCTGTCGGTCGGCTTCGCCGTCTGCGCCAGCTCGTCGATCATCTCGGCGAGCTCACCGAGGCACACCGTCGCGAAGTTCGGCATGCCTTCCAGCGCGGGCCGGCCCAGCGCCCGGGTGACGTCGTTGACCAGCTGCCCGACCGTGATCGACGACAGGTGCAGGTCGTCGAGCGGGTGGGTGTCGGCCGTGACGGCCTCCAGCGGCAGCTCGACGCGCTCGGCGGCGAGCTTGCGCAGCAGGTCCAGGGTCGAGCCGGAGTCGGACTCGCCGGTGGTGGCGTCGGCCTCGGCGGCCTGGGCCTTCTCCGCGGCGAGCTCGGCGGCCAGCTCACTGTCGATCGACGGCGCCGCCTCGCAGGGGCTCGCGAGGAAGCCGAACTCGCCGTCGGCGGGCAGGGCGCGCACGATGCGGCCCTCGAACAGCGCGTCGGTCGTGATCGGGGCGCCGAGCGCGAACGCCGCGCCGACGATCCGCAGCAGCGCCTGCAGCGACGCGTTGTCCGTGTCGATCGCGAGCACCGGGGTGTCCGGCGCGATCTCCTCGAACAGCCCGGTCAGGACGCGGCCGGGACCGACCTCGACCACCAGGTCGCTGCGCTCGGCCACCTTGGCGGCGGCCTCGCGGAAGCGGACCGGCAGCACGATCTGGTCGCGCAGCAGCTCGGGCAGGTTCTCGGCGGTGTGCAGCACGTCGCCGCTGACCGTCGAGACGACCGGCCGCTCGAGCCGGGCGAAGGTGAACTCTCCAAGCCGCTCGGTCATGGCGTTCGCGGCCGGTTCGACGGCCGGCGAGTGGAAGGCGTGCGAGACCTTGATGCGGGTCGCGCCGACGCCCTGGGCCTTGGCGCGGGCGACGATGCGGTCGATCGCTTCGGCCGGCCCGGAGACGACGGTCTGCTCCGGCGCGTTGTACCCGGCGATGACGACCTCGGTGCCCAGGCCCAGTTCTTCGACGCGGCCGGGCGAGGCGGCGATCCCGGCCATCGCGCCGGTGCCGTCACCGGTCGTCGTGGCCATCACCTTGCCACGGACCTTCGCCAGCTCCAGCAGCCCGCGCTCGTCGAGCGCGCCGCCCCAGTGCAGGGCGGTCAGCTCGCCGAGGCTGTGCCCGGTCGCGGTCGCGGCCTCGATGCCGAAGGAGCGCAGCACGCGCAGCGCGGCCAGCGAGCCGGTGACGATCCGCGGCTGGGCCACCTCGGTGGCGACCTGGTCGCCGGCGACCGGCAGCGCCGCGGCGCGGTAGACCTCCTCGGCCACGGTGAACCGGCGGCGCAGGGCGCTGTCGCCGCCGCGTCCGGAACCTTGGCCGGGGAACAGGTAGCCGATCTTCGGGGCCGCACCGCGGCTGCTCGCGAAGATGCCGTCGGCCGAGTCGAAGACCGAGTCGCCGGACTCCAGCTGTTCCAGCAGCTTCGTCAGCTTCCGCTCGGCGTGCTCCGGGTTGGCCGCGACGACCGCGGCGCGCACCGCCCGGCCGGCCAGCTTCCCGGCCAGCTCGCCGGCGAGGTCGGTCAGCTCGGCGAACGACAGCTTGGGCACGACCTCCAGCGTCGCGGCGATGTTCCCGCGCAGGGTCGCGACGTCGTCGGCGTCGAACAGCAGCAGCTCGGCGTCCTGCCGGCCGGCCACCAGGGCGCGGGCCCGCTCGTCGAGCTCGCGGCGGCGCGCGGCGGTCGGCGCCTCGGTGACGGTGACGTGGGAGTTGATGCCGCCGAAGCCCATCGCGGAGACACCGGCGCGCACCGGCTGGTCCGCCGGCCACAGGGACGCATCGCGCGGGACGTACATCCGCGCCGACGAGCCGGTCAGCGACTCGTGCGGCTCGTAGTGCCCGCTGGCCGGCGGGATGACCTGGTGGTACACCGCCAGCGTCGCCTTGATCAGGCCGGCGACCCCGGCCGCGGCCTTGGTGTGCCCGATGTTGCCCTTGATGGTCGACAGCGCGGCCGGCTTGGCCAGCGGGTCGGCGTCGCGGCGGGCGGTGGACAGCGCCTCGATCTCGGTGGCGTCGCCCAGCGCGGTGCCGGTGCCGTGGCCCTCGAAGTAGGAGACGCTCTCGACGCCGTACCCGGCGCGGTCGTAGGCGCGCTTGAGGGCCAGCCGGTGCCCGGCGGCCTCGGGCCGGGTGATGCCGCCCTTGCCGTCGGAGGAGACGCCCCAGCCGCCGATCGAGGCGTAGATGCGCTTGCCCTGCTCCAGCGCGTCGCTCTCGCGCATCAGGACGAGCATGCCCGAGCCTTCCCCCGGCCAGAAGCCGTTGGAGTCGGCGTCGTAGACCTTCATCTCGCGCTTGGCCAGCGCCCCGGTCTTCGCGAAGCCGATCACCTCGAACGGGTCGATCGAGAGGTCGACCCCGCCGGCGACGGCGAGGTCGAGGTCGCCCTGGACGAGCGCGTTGGCCGCGGTCACCACGGACAGCAGCGAGGACGAGCAGGCGCCGTCGACGGTATACCCGCCGCCGGCGAAGTCGAAGTGGTTGCAGACGCGCCCGGCGATGGTGTTCGCCAGGCCACCGGCGAGGGAGTCTTCGTTGATCTCGGGGAACGGCTCCTTGTACTGGACCTCGAGCTCGCGCAGGAAGCTCGCGGTGTCCTCGTCCTCCCAGCCGCGGGCGGTCAGCGCCGCCGCGACCGTGCGGCGGACGTACGGCCAGCGCAGCCGCATGATGTTCGCCCGGGAGAACTCGCCGGTGAGGCTGTTGCCGATGACCACGCCGGTGCTCTGCCGCGGGGCTCCGTCGCCCTCACCGAAGCCGGCGTCCGCCAGCGCCGCGGCGGCGACGTCGAGCGCCAGCCAGTGCGTCGTGTCGGTCGCCCGGAAGGTGCTGCCGGCGACCTTGTGCGCCACCCGGTCGAACTCGTAGTCCCGCAGCACTGCCGCCTTGGACGCGTAGAAGCGGTCCGGCGCCTTCGGGTCGGGCGAGTAGTAGTCCGCCCGGTTCATCCGCTCGTCCGGCAGCCTGCGGAACGCCCGGCGCCCGGCCAGCACGTTTTCCCAGAGCTCCTCCGGAGAACTCGCGTCGGGGTACCGGAGACCGATACCGACGATCGAAATCCGCTCTACGCTCATGCCACCGCACTCCCACTGGCTCTCGAGCCCCGTATCACCGGAACCATCAGGTCCCCGCTGTCCTCCCGGTGCGGGATGGGGATCCCGCACCGGTCACTTCCTTCGGGCCGCGGCGGCGCCGCGGCCCGGTACGCCCGGTTCGCCCGGCCGTGCGGTCCAGCATCTCCCGGGCCGTCCGGACCGTCTTCTTTCTCCCTGCCCCGGGCCGCACGTCAGCACGCTGGGACAAGGACACCACACTGTCTACTTAGGACTATTCAGGCGTCGAACTGGCCGGGACGGCGGCCCTGGCCGGCCGGCCCGCGGTAGGCCTGGGCGATGTCGAGCCACTGGTCCGCCAGCGTGCCCTTCGCCCGGATGTCGAGGTCGTAGCGGTGCCGCCGCCGGGTGACGAGCAGGCAGAAGTCCTCGGCGCTGCCGCTGACCACCTGGGTCGCGTCGGCGGGCCCGAACGTCCAGAGCGCGCCCGAGGGCGCGGTGAGCTCGTAGCGGAACTCCTCCGCGGGCGGCGTCAGGTTCCGCGCCTCGTAGCCGAAGTCCCGGACGCGCACGGCGAAGCCGACGAGGTGCTTGATCCGGTCGGTGCGCACCGGGCGCACGCCGAGCGCGTCGGCGACGTCCTGGCCGTGGCCGAACAGCTCCATCATCCCGGCGCAGGCGAGCACGTACGGCGGCAGCGGGTTCACCAGCCACGGCACCAGCTGGTCGCCGGGGACGGCCGCCAGCGCCTTGATGCCCGCGTCGCGCTCGGCGCGCCAGCGGGTCAGCAGCACCTCGGCCGGGTCGTGGATGAACTCCTGCAGCGCGCCTTCTACGGCGTTCTCGAAGCCGACGGACGCGACGGCCTTGGTCATCTGGACGAACGCTTCCGGCTGCGCGGCCGAGAGGCCGGCGATCCGGAAGATGAACGCGAGGTGCGCGATCTGGTGCCGGACCGCCCAGCCCGGCGCCGGGGTCGGGGTGTCCCACCCCGCCTCGGGAAGGCCGGCGACGAGGGCGTCCACCTCGGCGGCATCCGCGGTCAGGTCGGCGATCACGCGCGTGGTGTCAGTCACCTGTTCTGTCCTCTCACCGGTGCGACGTCGTCTCGTGGGCCGGTGGCCGCCGCGAGGAGGGCGGGGTAAGGGACCACTCCTCGCGGCGACCGCCGACTGGCCGGATCGGGACCGCCGGGGCGGCGGCACGGACCGGGTCAGGTTCGGTGTGTCCCGGTGCTGCGCGCCCCGGCGGGCGATCCGACCTCTCGATCATCACCCGCGCCGACCTGGGGAGTCTTCTCTTCGCGGGCGGAGGGAAAGCCGCTCACCGGCCGCCACGGCCGCGGTGAGAGCCGCCCACGACACCAGCTCCACCAGCCCGCGATCGTCCGTCCTTTCCGGACGGACGTCGGCGGGCCCCACCTGGTAGGGCGCCTTGGCCGTGAGCAGCGCCAGCCGGCCGGCCGCGCGTTCGCCCTCGGGCAGCTCGGCGAGCACCGGCTCGGCCCACGCGCGGCTCAATCCGGGCGGGTTCCCGTCCCAGGCCTTGACTTCCCGGCGGACGAGGTCCCGCACGCGGGGCGGCACCGAGCGTTCCCCGGCGGCCTCGATCGCCGCCGCGGCGCGCGCGAAGGCGTCGCCCAGGGTCCCGCCCGCCGGTGCCCAGCCCGGCCCGTCGGTGGCGGCGGCAGGCAGCAGCGGAAGGCTCGTCCCGGCCGGTGGCGGCGGCCCCGGCTTCAGGAAGTACCCCAGGACCGCCTTGGCCTTCTCCCGGGCCGCCGGCGGGACCGCCTCGGGCAGCGGGGACTGGTCGAGGAACACGCTCACCACCCGGTTCAGGTAGTGGAACGCCACGGCCACGGCGGTGAACTCGGCGGCGGTGCCCGCGGGGACGTCCGCGGGCAGCGGGCCGTCGCCCATCGCCCACGCCACCAGTGCCCGCGTGTCCCGGTCCGGGATGGCCCCGGCGTCGCCCGCCTCGATGGCCGCGGCGGCGGCCGGTTCGCCCAGCGAGGCGAGCGCCATGCCGTGCACCTCGACGCAGTACGGGCACGAGTTCGCCGCCGACACCGTGGCCGCGACGACCTCCTTGTCGGCCCGGCTCGCCGCCCCGCCCGCGACCAGCGACTCCCGCAGCATCAGCCACACCGCGGCGAGCACCTCCGGCGCGGGCGAGTGCAGCGCGACGGGCGGGGCGAGCATCCCGAAGTCGCGCTCCACCTGCCGGTAGACGTCCCGCACGAGCCCTCGCGCCCGCCGCGGCCGCACGGCCTCGACGTACTTCACGTCCCGCAGCGTCCGCCGCAGGGCGAACCGCACCAGTCCGGGTGCCATCGTTCCTCCTCGTGAACCGGCGAACTCGCGCTCCCAGGAACCCAGGAGCGCGAGTTCGATGTACCCGTGCATCAGTTGCCGGCGACCAGGTCCAGTTTGGACACCGCCCGGCGGCCGGTGATCGAGCCGTCCGGCGCCGGGGCGCCGTACTTGACGTCGACGTCCCGTGCCTGCAACGCCCGGACGATGCCCGGGATCGACCGTTCGGCGAGCGCGGCGATGGTCATCGCCGGGTTCACCGTCAGCGCGCCCGGCACCGACGCGCTGTCGGTGACGAAGATGCCGGGGTGGTTGCGCAGCTCGTGGTTCGGGTGCAGCGCGGACGTCGCCGCGTCGTCCCCGATCCGGCACGACGCCAGCGGGTGCACGGTGTACGCGCCGACGACGTCGTTGGTCCACGGCGCGACCTTCGCCAGGCCGTCCTTCTCGATGATCGCCTTGCAGTCGGCGTCCGCCAGCGCCCAGCCGCGGCGCGTGTTCGGCGTCGGGTCGTAGCGCAGCGAACCGCGCCCGAGCATCTGCTGCGAGATCCGGTATGCATTGCCGGTGGGCGGCGGGGTGCCGAAGACGCCCTCGTTGTCGTCCTCGGTCATCAGGAAGATCGTCAGCCAGTTGGCCCACTGGTTGAGGATCTCCTTCTTCTGGGCCCCGTACCAGCGCGGCTCCTCGCCGCCGGGCACCTGGGCGAGGATGGTGCCCAGCCCGGGCGGGAAGTACAGCTGCTCCAGCGAGAACCGCTCGTACTCCGGCAGCGAGCCGTCGAGCTTGTCCCAGTTCGCGACGGTCGGGCCCTTGCCGATGTGGTTGGCCGAGTACACCGGACCGTCCTCACGCGACAGTCCGAGCACCTCGCGGACGCGGTCCTCGTCGATGATCGCGGTGTTGAGCCGCTCGCCGTTGCCGGAGAAGTACCGGCCGACGCCGTGCGGCATGGTGCCGAGCGTGGCCTCCGAGCGCTGCAGGATCACCGGCGTCGCGCCGGCGCCCGCGGCGATGATGACGACCTTCGCCTCGATCACGCCGGTGCCGGTGTGCACCCGGTAGTCCTCTTCGTCGATCAGGTCGAAGTGGACGCGGTAGCCGCCGTCCTCGGTCCGCTCGAGGCGCTGGACCTCGTGCAGCGGCCGGATCTCGGCGCCGTGCGCAAGCGCGGCGGGCAGGTAGTTCGTCAGCATCGACCGCTTGGCGTCGAACTTGCAGCCGGCCATCATGAAGTTGCAGTTGACGCAGGTGTCGTTGTCCACGGCCACCGGCGCCGGGTTCGCCGTGCGCCCGGAGTGGTGGCACGCCGCGGCCCACAGGCCACCCGCGTAGGAGACGTCGCTCCAGTCCTGTTTGGACACCGGGATCGACTCGTCGATCCGGTCGTACCACGGCTCCAGGGAGTCGCGCGTGAGGACCGACGGCCACATCCGGCGCCCGATGCTGCCGTGGCGCTCGAAGACGAACTTCGGCGCCCGCGGCATCGCGGCGAAGTACACCACGCTGCCGCCGCCGACGCAGTTGCCGCCCAGGACGCTCATCCCGTCGCCGACGACGAAGTCGAACGCCCGCGTGTAGGACGAGCCGAGCAGGTAGTCGTGCTCGAAGTCGGCGGCGGCCAGCCACGGCCCGCGTTCGAGGACCGTCACCTTCGCCCCGCCCGCGGCGAGGTGGTACGCGGGGATGGACCCGCCGAATCCGCTGCCGACGATGACGACGTCGGTCTGGTCGATGGCAGTCATGCGGGGCTCCCCGATGGCGTCGTGTCCGGGTGGAGCTCGGCCAGCTTGCGGCCGTAGCCGTACTTCGGGAACCGCCAGAACCCGTCCGCGTCGGGTGCCTTGTACCCCAAGGCGAGCAGGCCCGGGTGCCCGTCGCGGATGGCGTCGGCGGTGTGCAGGTGCGGGGCGCTGTCGTAGGCCATGTTGCAGAACAGCGCGAGGCTGACCCAGCCGTCCTTCTCCGGGTGGCCGGGCGTCGTCAGCCGGCGCACCAGTTCGCGGCGGTGCTCGTAGGGCAGCGCGACGAACGGCGGGACGTCGTGGTCGAGCTCCAGCGCCACCTCGCCCGCGTAGGTCTTCGCGTGGTCGTTGAGCGACTGCGCGAGGTAGGGCAGCCCGGCCGTGACGCCGGTCGCGTCGAAGTTCAGCAGCTCGAGCGCGCCCGCCACCACCGACCCGGGGCCGGGCGCGGCCCCGGCGATCGCGCGGTCCTCGGGGAACCGCTTCTCCCCCGGCACGATCGTGTCCGCGTAGGCCTCGAGGGTCATGTTCTTGACGCGTTCTTCTTCGGTGGCCTCGGGTTGCACCGGCCTACCTCCTCGTCGAATGTCCACAGTAGAGATCGGCTTCAGGCCGCTTCGGCACTCCGCCGCCGCTCGCGGCGGTGCACGGTCATCGGCAGCCCGCCGCGCACCCGCAGCGACAGCATCGCCTCGGGTTCGACGACCTTGCCCGGAACCTTGCGCAGCTCCAGGTCCCGCGCCGCCATGGCGAGCACGAACACCGCCTCCATCACCCCGAGGCTGTTGCCGATGCAGAACCTCGGCCCCGCACCGAACGGCAGGTAGGCGTACCGCGGCGGCCGCCCGGCCGGGTTGGCCGGGTCGAACCGGCCCGGGTCGAACCGCTCCGGGTCGGTCCAGAACTCCGGGTTCCGGTGCAGCGTGTAGGGCACGACGACGACGTCGGAGCCGGCCGGCACGTGGTACCCGCCGATCTCGTCGTCGGCCTGGGCGATCCGCGGCAGCAGCCAGACCGGCGGGTACATCCGCATGACCTCTTCGACCACCGCCACGGTGTAGGTCAGCTTCCGCAGGTCCTCGTACTCGGGCAGCCGGTCGCCCAGCACCTCGACGGCTTCGGCGTGCAGCCGCTCGGCCACCTCGGGGTGCTCGTCGACCAGGTGGAACGCCCAGCCGAGCGTGCTCGCCGTGGTCTCGTGCCCGGCCAGCAGCAGGGTGATCAGCTCGTCGCGCATCCGTTCCCGCGACGAGCCCTCCGCCGAGCCGGACGCGATCAGCCGCGACAGCACGTCTTCGCCGTTCTCGACCGGGTTCGCCAGCCGCTGCTCGACGAGCTCGTCGGCGATCCGGCGCAGGTCCTCGCGCGCGGTCCGGAACTCCACCTGCTTCTTCAGCGGCACCCACTGCGGGACCATGCTCAGCGTGACCGCCTCGAACATGGCCTGGTCCTGCACGGCCTCGAACGAGTGGCCCAGCGTTTCGTAGCCGCCGAGTTCGGCGTCCAGCAGCGTCTTGCCGAGCACGCCCAGCGTCAGGCCGGTCATCTCGTGCAGGATCTCGACCGGCCCCTCGTGAGCGGCCAGCCGCTGGATCAAGGTGTCCACTTCGGACGCCACGACCGCGGCCTGGCGTGAGATCCGCTTGGGCTGGAACACCGGCTGGATGGTCCGGCGCTGGGTCTTCCACGTGTCGCCGTCACTGGTCAGCAGGCCGTCGCCGAGGGCGCGGCGGGCCTCCTGCAGGCCGATGCCCTTGTGGTAGTTCGCGGCGTTGTCCGCGAGGACGTGCTTGGCGAGGTCGGGGTGGTTCACCAGGTACATCGCCTTGGGGCCGATGGCGATGCGGACGACGTCGCCGTAGGTCTCGGCGTTGTCGCCCATGAGCGCGAGCCGGTCGGTGAAGAGCTGCTTCAACAACCGGAACGTCGCCCGGCGCGGCGGCCCGGGCGGCGCGGTGCGCGCCGCCCGGGCTTCCTGCTGCGGACCGGTCATGCCGCGACGGCTCCCGGCTTCTCGTCGTCGCCCGCGGTTTCGACCGACGGAGCGAGCTCGAGCTTCGCCTTCTGCGTGGCCTGGTCGGCCTCGAACTGGATCCGCGCCTTGTTCGAGAAGTGCAGGCCCCACAGGAAGGCCCCGCGGATCAGGCACACGGTCGCGGTGGCCAGGAACAGCCCGTACGACACGTGCACGGCCGTGAAGAAGCCGTACGCGAGGGCCACGCCGGCGCCGAAGGCGAACTGCGAGCCCTTCTTCGACGGCGACGTGCCCGGGTCGGTCACCATGTAGTTCGTGTAGAGCACGAACGCGATCCCGGTGCCCATCGCCAGCGCGCCCGGGATGGACGTGCCGAAGAGCCAGCCGCGGACGAAGGCCTGGATCACGAAGAAGCTCAGCCAGCCCGCGATCAGGAACATCCGGTTGGTCAGCAGCGCGTTGAGCACCGTGCCCGAGATCAGGATGATCGCGACGATCAGCCAGCCGCCCCAGGTCGCGATCTGCTCGCTGAAGTGGTACGGCGGGGCGATGCTGGCCCACGGGAAGAACAGCAGGATGATCGTGATGCCGAAGTTCGACGGGTTCATGTAGTGCCGCATGCGGCCGTACACCGGCGCCTGCAGGACCCACTTGGCGCCGACCGCCACGACCACCCCGAAGATCATCACGAGGACCCGGTCGTTGACGTAGGTCAGCATGTTCAGCGCGAGGCCGGTGATGTGCGCCGGCAGCAGGAACTCCACCAGCCCCTTGAAGCCGTTGCCCTTGAACCGGACGCTGCGCTGGGTCACCTTGGCGTTGATGATCTCGAGCAGGATCTCGGTGGTGTACGCGGTCGCCAGGGCGATGAACGGGTACAGCCACGGCTGTTCGAAGCCGAGGATCGTGTAGCCGAGGATGTTGAAGACCGTGATCGAGATCGCGAAGCGGCGCAGCGCGGTGATGACCTTGTTGGTCCGTTTCGGCGGCGCGGTGTCCACTGTGGTCAGAGTCGGGGTGGCCATGCCGTCACATCTCTTCCTTGGCCGTGGTGCCGAGCTGGTACATGTGGCAGCCGGGTTCGAGCTTCAGGTCCTGCGTCCGCAGCTGCCCGGTCCGGTCCCGCCACTGCAGGTGCACGCCGAGCGGGCCGCTGACGTCGTGGCCGAGGCCGATCTGGATGTCGAAGCTGCGCCGGCCGGCCTCCCCGCTGCTGCCGTCGACCCGGCCGAGGTACTTCTTGCCGTCCGAAGTCGTCACGGTGACCTGGGCGCCGATCGCGGGCACGCCGGCCGCGGGCAGCGGGCCGGGCGCCACCGGGGCGTCGGTGGTCAGCTTCAGCTGCAGGTACTTGCCCGGGTTCGGGCTGTCGTTGTGGTAGAAGATCGGCTGCTCCCACTGCCGCGCCACCGCGAACTCGGGCAGGCCGTCCCCGTCGGTGTCGCCGACGGCGATCCCGCGGGTCGGGGTCGGCACCGCCAGGCCCAGCTGCGGGCCGAGGTCGGTGTAGCGGCCCTCCGGGCTCTTCACGAAGAAGTGGAACGTCTGGTCGCCACCGATGTCGTCCCCGGCGCGGGCGTTCGGCCACCAGAACGGGTTGGACAGCAGGCCGTCGTTGGCCGTGGCCAGCTCCTGCAGGTTCGGCCAGCGGTTGACCTGGCCCTTGACGAACCCGGTCGCCTGCGCGATCTGGTTCTCGCCGCTGTTGTTGAAGTCCTGGATCTTGACGTCCCAGCCCCAGCCGGACCAGGCCGTGCCGGTCGAGCCGCTCACGTCCTCGAACGGCGCGACACCGTCGTTCAGCTGGCTGCGCAGGTCCTGGGCGTTCTTCGCGGTGTTCATGAACTGGTAGTTCGACTCTTCGATGCCCCACGACGTGGTGATGTTGCTGACGAACAGGTCGTAGAGGCCGTCGTGGTTCAGGTCGCCGAAGTCGACGCCCATCCCCTTGAAGGAGTCGTGCCCCAGCACCTTCGACTTCGGGTCGGTGATGCCGCGGACCCCGGTGACCTCGGCGAGCTCGATGTGGCCCGGCGTGGACTTGTTGTACAGCAGGTGGTCGTGCCCGAAGTCGTTGGCGATGTAGAGCTCCGGCAGGTTGTCGCCGTCGACGTCGGTCGCGCTGGAGGCCAGCGTCCAGCCGAGGCGCGCGCTTTCCGGAATGCCCTGGGAGGCGTCGATGAAGTGGGCGCTCGGGTTCGCCCCGGACGTGGCGCCGGTCCAGCGGAAGATGAACTTGCCACCCGAGTTCGTCGCGTGCGACATCGACTGGTTCAGCGTGATGCCGCCGTCGGCGGTCGGGTCCAGGACCTTGCTGTCCGGGAAGTAGTTGCCGACGAAGACGTCGACGTGCCCGTCGCCGTCGAAGTCGCCGATGGTGACGGAGTCGGTGTTCCACAGCGGGCCGCTGTACTTGCCGTCCGCGCCGCGGTGGTTGCCCGGCACGAGCTCGGTCGGCTGGAACGCCGAGGCGTCGAACTTCGTCGCGGTCGACTTCTGCAGGAACACCACCGGGGCCCGGCCCCAGTAGTAGGCCAGGATGTCGGTGCGGCCGTCCTCGTTGTAGTCACCGGGGACGCAGCCCATCGGCGCCATGTAGTCCCACGTCGGCAGCGCCGGGGCGGGGTCGAGCGCGAAGGGCGCGTAGCGCGGGCCCGAGTCCGGCGCCGGCGTGATGACGACCTGGTCGCTGCGCGGGTCCACCAGGCAGAGGTCGTTGGCCTTGCCGCTGCCGCTGATGTCGTTGAGCGCGATCGCGGCGCCGACCGAGGAGATCCACGCGGAGATGTGCTCGTACTCCTTGTTCACCGTCCGGATCGACTGCGACTTCTTGGCCGCGGGCAACGCGATCGTCATCGGGGTGAAGTGGAACTGGCTCGCCATCGTGTTCTGTTCGGCGGCGTCGACGCGGGGCAGCTGCGCGACCGTGTAGAGGCCGAGGATCAGCACCAGCGCCACGATGCCCGCCAGCTGCTTGCGCAGCCAGCCCAAGGTCGCGGTCATTTCTTCTTCCCTCCGTGGGTCAGCACTTCTTCGGCGATCCGCTGCCGCCAGGTTTCGAACGCCGGCACGTCGTCGCCGTCGACGACGACGGCCGGGCGGACCTCCTGGGTGATCGCCGCGGCCCGCTCGGCGGACAGGCCGCAGATCGCCCGGGCCGCCATCTCGGTCTCCGGGATCATCAGGCCCGAGCGCACCCGGCACTCGGCGGCGAAGGCGCTCCCCTGGGCCAGCTGGCCGTGGTGGATCCCGGCCCGGTCGACCAGTTCCGCCAGCTCGTCGGCGGTAACGCCGCACGCGTAGGTCGAGGCCAGCCCGACCCCGGCGTACAGGTCGCCGTGGCGCGACTCGGGGAACTCCTCGATCGCCTTGGCCACCAGGGAGACGTCGGTGCCGTTGATGAACCACAGCGCCCGGCCGATGCCCTGGTCGATGGCCCGCAGCGCGTAGCCGTCGTAGCGCCGGTCCGGCCAGGAGAAGGTCCGGTCCTGGTACTGCTGCCGGATGTACTTGCCGGTCTTGAAGTACGCCTGGTGGAAGCCGTAGCCGTCGAGCACCAGCCAGCGCAGCAGCGGGTCGAAGGCCGCGGGCTTGGGCCACGCGAACCGCGGGAGCCGGCACATGGCCCAGCCGACCCCGACGTAGATGATGTAGTCGTGCTTCTCGCCCGGGCCGGCCAGGAACTCGGCGATGTTCGTGCTCTTGCCGAACGGCAGCCCGTCGAGGACGCCGTACCCCATTCCCGCGCCTTCGTAGGCGAAGCCGCGGAACTGCGGGGTGATGCGGTCGAGCCACTCTTCGGCCTGCTCGACCGACTTCGCTTCGACGGCGTGCGCGTACCCGAGGAGGAACCTCTCCCCGATCGTCTCGAGTCGTTCTTGAGCGGCTGGGCTCTTCCGGTGGAAGCCCCGCTTCTCCAGCGAGGTCTCCGAGACATCAGGTGTCAGGACGCGGCGTCTGAGCGTTCGCCAACCATTGCCCACCGCACTCTCCCCCTTAGGGTCGACTGGTTTCTTCGCCTCTACGGTCACAGATTGGCTGGTCAGCGCTCTACTCCGCGGTTGCCCGCGATCACGGCAGCGCACTTTCGACCGTGCGGTTCAGCCGGCGCGCCGCTGGGCGGCCTGGCCGAACTCGGCGCGGATCCGCTGCCGCCACAGCTCGTACGGCGGCTGCGGCCCGTCGTCGCCGTCGGCGCGTTCGGTGCGGTCCGCGAGGTTCTGCGCGCCCTGCACGGAAAGGTCGGTGAGCACGCCGGCGGCGAGGTGGGTGTGGGCGGGCACGTACTCGGAGTACGTCCGCGCCTTCACCGCGAACACCACGCCCAGCGCCAGCTCGTCGTAGTGCTCGCCGGCCGCCCGGCGCAGCCGGCCCAGCCCGCGCTGGTCGCTGCCGCCGGCGAACGTCGCGGCCAGCCCGACCCCGCTCCACAGGTCCGCGCGGCGGTGCTCGGCGAAGCGCACGACCGCCTTGGCGACGGCGTCCGGGTTCCCGCCGTTGATGAACCACAATGCCCGGCCGACGCCCTGGTCGAACGCCCGGCCGAAGTACTCCGGGCGGCCCGCCCACGGGTACGGCTGCGGGTCGGCCTGCTCGTCGACCCACTTCTTCGTGTCGAAGTAGGCGCGGTCGAAGCCGTAGCCGTCGACGGCGAGCCAGCTCATCACCGGGTGGTAGGCCACCCCGGACAGCTCGGGCAGGATGTTCTTCCACAGTGGACGCGGCAGCCGCGCCATCGCGAAGCCGATCCCGATGTAGGTCAGGAAGATGTGCGGGCGCCCCGGCCCCTCCAGCAGCGCGCGGGTGCGGTCGCGGCCGCCGCCCGGCATGGCGTCGAGGATGGTGTAGCCCATCGTCGCGCCCTCGTAGGCGAACCCGCGCTGCTCGGGTTCGACCAGCGCCAGCCGGCGCTCGATCTCCCACAGCGACGCGCCTTCGATGGCCCATTCGAACCCGCACACGACCGCCTGCGGCACCGCCTCCAGCCGGGCCGTCGCGTCGGTGTGGGTGACCGGGAAGCCGCGCTCGGCGAACCCGACCGAAGCCAGTGAAGGAGCGAGAGCCCGCTTGCGCAGGACTCCGATCAAGGTGGACATCTGCTCTTGTCCTTTGCTCGTCAGGGGATCAGGCGACGGCGCGCAGGTGCGGCCGCTGGGCGGCGAGCATGCGCTGGGTGAACGGCGACTGCTTCGACGCCAGGGTGATCGCGATCGGCGCGTCGGTCGTGGCCGGCGCGCGCAGGCCCACCCGGCCGGTGGACTGCCCGAACGGCGCCACGTTCACGGCCGCGTAGCCGATCGAGAACCGCGGTCCGGGCGCGCCCGGCTGGTGCTGCGCGACCGCGATCGCCGTCCACCGCCCGGCGGGCACGCCGTGGATGGTCAGCTCGCCGGAGCTCATGCCGGCCATGCCGCCGAAGGCGACCGGGCCGCACTGGGGCACCGGGTCGGCGAAGAGCCCGACGAGCGTGTCGGCGGGCGCCGAGCCGCGGGGCATGTCCAGCCGCATCGACAGCACGCCCGTGCCGGTCTGCAGCGAGGCGCAGCTGCGCCCGGCCGCGCGCAGCACGCGCAGCGACGGAAGCCGCTGGAACGTCGGCGAAATCGCCACGAGCAGCTCGGCGACCTGCGGCTCGCGGTACTGCGTCGGCGTCATCCCGACGGCCCGCGAGAACCGGCTGGTGAAGGTGCCGACGCTGCTGTAGCCGACGCTGCACACGATGTCGGACACGTTCAGCGACGTCGTCAGCAGCAGCCGCTTCGCCTCGAACAGGCGCACGGCGGTGAGGAACCGGCCGGGCGTCACCCCGGTGGCGTCCGCGAAGATCCGGGAGAAGTGGAACCGGCTGACGAACACCTCGGACGCCAGGTCCGCGAGCGTGATCGGCTCGAAGTACCGTTCCTGGATCGACGAGATGGCCTGCAGCACCGCGGGCCGGACCGACTTCTCCACCCGCTCCAGGGCCGGTACCCGGGGCGGATCGTCGAATTCGCTGTCGTGTCCGACAGCGGCTATAGACCGCAACATCATCCGTCCAACCTCTGATTTCCCCTGATGGCAGTTCTCCTGGTGTCAGGGAAGACGCCGTGCCTTAGAGGTCGATCGACGGGCGATGGAGGAGAACCGGGCGAAACGCACCCGGTCGGGTACCGGGCACGCGCCGATGGGAAATCCACACCGGACAGTCCATGCGGAACGCACGGTCCCGGGGTGCGTTCCGTCCGCCCGCGTGGCCCGCGACGGTCCCGCCGGGGCCGCGCCTGGTCCGTTCCGGCGACACCGCCGAGCGCGCAAGCGCAGGTTGGGCCGGATGGCGGACGGTGCGGAACGCATGAGCCGGACCTGCGCAACGCACGGGGCCACGGGGTAAACGCACGTTGACTCTGATGGGTGGCTCACTGGTCGCCGGGGCGACGCTCTGTCACATTCGGATACGAGCCCGGAGTCGGCTGTCCCCCGACCCGCGCAGCACCACTGGGGAGCGCGAGGACGCATTGATGACGCTGGAGGCCTGCCATGTACTCCGAACTGCCGCGACCGGACGCGCCGGACGACGGTGAAGTGACGTTCACCGTCCTGGGCCCGCTGGAAGTGCTGCGGGGCGGGGTCGACTACGCGCCGACCACGCCCAAGGTGCTCCAGCTGCTCGCCGTGCTCGTGATGCGCCCGGGCCGCATGGTGCACATCGACACCCTCATCCGGGAGCTGTGGTCGGACAACCCGCCCCGGACGGTGCGCACGACGCTGCACACCTACGTGTACCACCTGCGCCGGTGCATCGACCAGAACGGCCTGGCCGCCGACGGCGAGAAGATGCTGGCCACCAAGCAGTCCGGCTACGCCTTCTACATCGACCCGGCCCGGGTGGACACCCACCGGTTCGTCCGGCTGCGGCAGCTCGGCCACGAGCACCAGGACGCCGGCGACCACGCCGCGGCGGCCGACGCCTACCGCGCGGCGCTCGACCTCTGGTCCGGCCCGCCGCTCGCGAACGTCCACTGTGGACCGATTCTGTCGGCCTACCGCACCGAGCTGCTCGAGCAGCGGCGCAGCGTGCTGCACCTGCGGATCGAAGCGGAGATCGTCAGCGGCAAGCACCGCGAGCTGATCGGCGAGCTGCGTTCGCTGGCCACCGGCAGCCCGCTGGACGAAGCGCTGCACGGCCAGCTGATGCGCGTGCTCGGCCGCAGCGGACGGCGGTCCGACGCGATGGCCGTCTACCGCAGGCTCCGGTCGCGGCTGGCCGGCGAGCTGGGCGTCGAACCGTGTGACGACCTCCAGGTCCTGCACCGCGAGCTGATCTCCGAAGGGGATCACCGCTGACCACCGCTTCACCGGCTTCGGCCGGGTTCCACCGCATCGCCCGAGAAAGAAGTGAGGAAGCCCGATGCCCGCTCCCAACACCCGCGCCTACGGTCAGTTCTGCGGCCTCGCCCGCGCTCTCGAGATCATCGGCGAGCGCTGGTCGCTGCTGATCGTCCGCGACCTGGTGCTCGGCCCGAAGCGCTACGACGAGCTGCAGGCCGGCCTGCCGAAGATCCCGCCGTCCATCCTGTCGTCCCGCCTCAACGAGCTCGAGGCGACCGGCGTGCTCCGCCGCCGCGTCCGCGCCGAGCTCGAGGCGGGCCTGGTCTACGAGCTGACCCAGTACGGCAGCGAGCTCGACCAGGTCCTGCTCGACCTGGGCCTGTGGGGCGCGCGTTCCCTGCACCAGCCGGGACCGGACGACGTCTTCACGCTGGATTCGGCGATCCTGTCGCTGTACACGACGTTCCGCGGCGACGTGGCCGAGGGCGTCCAGATCAACTACGAGATCCGCTACGACGACCGCATGATCATCCACGCACTGGTCGAGGACGGCGCGGTCAAGGTGGGCGAGGGCCGTTTCGCCGGCGCGGACCTGGTGGTCAAGGTGAGCAACGGCGCGGTGATGCTGGACCTGATGAGCGGCCACGTGTCCGCAGCGGAGGCGGTCCGCAGCGGCAAGCTCTCGATCGAGGGCGACCTGGCCGACCTCGACCTGCTGGCTCGCCTGTTCCACATCCCGGCGGCCCCGGAACCCCCGTCGGGCATCGTGGTCCGCTGAGTTCCCGGCCCGCCCGGTTCACCCCGGGCGGGCCTCCGTTCAGCCGTGCGCGGGTTCAGTTCCGCGCGGCCACACGGTTTCTTGCCTAAGCAGCCGGTCCGGCACCTGCGCCGGGCTCAGTTCCGCACGGCGTCGGCCCCCGCGCGATCCCCGCCCGACCAAGCGGTTTCTTGCCTGCGCAGCTGGCCCGGCATCTGCGCCGAGCCCCGTTCCGGCTGCGCTCAGCCGTGCGCGGGTCCGGCTCGGTCCGGCGAAGCGGTTCTCTTGCCTACGCAGCCGGTCCGGCACCCGCGCCGGGCTCAGTTCCGCGCGGAGTCCGCCCCCGGCGCGATCCGCCCGGCCCGCTCCACCAAATACCGCCGCTCCGGCAAACTCGCCGTCCTCTCAGCCGCACGCAGGTAAAACTCCCGCGCACCCGCCAAATCCCCCGCCAGCTCCAGCAAATGCGCCCGGACCGCGTCCAGCCGGCGGCCCACGTCGAGCTTTGCGTCCACTGTGTCCAACAACTCCAGTCCGCGGGCCGGTCCCGAGGCCTGGGCCACCGCCACCGCCTGGTTGATCGTCACCACCGGGCTCGGCATCAGCGTCTGCAGCACGCGGTACAGCTCGACGATCTGCGCCCAGTCCGTCTCCTCCGTGCTGGGCGCGGTCGCGTGCAGCGCCGCGATCGCCGCCTGGACCTGGTACGGCCCGAGCGCCGCGTGGCCGATCGTCGCGTCCACCAGCGCTTCGCCCTCGGTGATCATCGCCGCGTCCCAGCGGGTGCGGTCCTGCTCCGGCAGCGGCACCAGCTCGCCGTCCGGGCCCGTGCGGGCCTCGCGCCGCGCGTCGGTCAGCAGCATCAACGCCAGCAGCGCCGCCACCTCGCCCTCGTCCGGGATCAGCGCGTGCACCGCGCGGGTCAGCCGGATGGCCTCCGCCGCGAGCTCGTCGCGGACCAGGTTCTCCCCCGACGTCGCCGTGTACCCCTCGTTGAAGATCAGGTACAGCACCTGCAGGACGACGCGCAGCCGGTCGCCGAAGTCGGCCGGCGACGGCTCGCTGAACGTCGACCCGGCCGCGGCGATGCTCTCCTTCGCGCGGGTGATGCGCCGCGTCATCGTCGCCTCGGGCACCAGGAACGCGCTCGCGATCTGCGCCGTGGTCAGGCCGCCGACCGCCCGCAGCGTCAGCGCGACCTGCGAAGACGGCGACACCGCGGGGTGGCAGCACAGGAACAGCAGCTTCAGCGTGTCGTCGGAGCCGGCGGGCTGCTCCTCGTCGGGCCCGGGGACGGCCACCGGTTCTCGCACGGCCACCGACTCTTCACGCCGCCGACGCGCGCTTTCGCTGCGCCAGTGGTCGGTGAGCCGGCGGGTCGCCACCGTGACCAGCCAGCTGCGCGGGCTGTCCGGCACGCCTTCGGCCGGCCACTGCTCGCTGGCCGCCAGCAGGGCCTCCTGGACGGCGTCCTCGCACGCGTCGAACTGGCCGTACCGGCGCACCAGCACGCCGAGCACCTGCGGCACCAGCGGGCGCAGGACCTCGGCGACCGGGGCGGGCGCGGTCACCTCACGAACCGGGGATCTCGGATTCGGCGTCGGCGAAGAAGACGACCTCGCGCACCTCGATGCCCAGGCCGTCGAAGGCCGCGTCCGGGATCATCGCGGCGAGCTCGACCGCGCGGTCCTTGCTCGCGCACTCCACGAGGTAGTAGCCGGCCAGGAACTCCTTCGACTCCAGGAAGGGGCCGTCGGTGACGGCGGGCAGGCCCCCGCGCACCCGCACCACGCTGGCGTCGGCGACCGGCGCGAGCGCCTGCGTGCCGATCATCTCGCCGGACTCCCGGATCGTGCGGATGAAGTCCTGGTGCCCGGCCATGATGGTGTCCATGTCCTGCTGGGACAGGTTCGCCATCACGTCGGGGTTGAGGTACATCGCCAGCAGGTACTTCACGCCCGTCGCTCCCATCGTCGGTGGCATGAACATAGCCGACCGGTACCTCGCAAGCGCGGAGTGGAGCCGCCACCGGGCCGGCTGCCAGCCTGGATCCGGGCAGTCCCGGACCCAGGAGGTTGGCACCCATGGCCGACGTGTTCACGGACCTGCAGACCGAAACCGAGGCGCTGGCCGAGCTGGCGGAGCGCCACGGGGCCGGCTCCGGGCCCGGCGTCACCGCGCACTTCGCCCGGCTGACGTCGACCGCGCGGCTGGTCCGGCTCAGCGCCGAGAACCCGGGTGCCTTCGGCGTCACCCCGCAGATCTCCTACGACTCGCTCGACGAGGCGATCCTGACCTGGCTGATCGAGCAGCGGAAGGCGAACGCCCTGCTCGCGGCGGCTCCCGCGAAGCCGGAGCTGCCGTGGAGCGACGGCCCGCTGCGCCCGTCGGTGCTCGCCGCGGCCGCGCTGACCGAGCTGTTCGCCTGCGGCCAGGACATCGCCGACGCACTCGGCATCCGCCCCCGGCGCGACGACGCCATCGGGCACGTCGCGTACTACGGCGTCCGGACCCGCGACCGCGCTTACCGCCGACACGGGCGGACCCCGCCCGGGCCGTTCCGGTTCGAGCTGCGGGCACCGTCCGGGACGCAGTGGGACTTCGGGCCGGAAGAGGCCGCCGACCGCGTCGCGGGCCCCGCGGAGGACTTCTGTCTCCTGGTGACCAGCCGGCGCGACGCCGAGGACCTCGCCCTCACGTTCAGCGGCGGGCACACCGCCGAATGGCTGGAACTGCTGGAGAACCCGGCGGTCTGACGGGCGCTCCTCCGTCACCCGGCCTCGGCGAGCCGGTTCTCTCGCGCGCCCGACCGGATCCACTGTCTTGAATGAGTCATTCAGGACCTCTCAAGACCTGAATGACTCATTCAAGACAGCCGAATCCGGTCGCGGTGGTCGAGGCGGGACCGCCGGGCCGGGAGGGCGGTCGCGCGACACGACTCCGCCGGGATCGCGGCGCCGCACGAGCGGGCCGGGGATCCGTCAAGCGGCAGCGGCCGGCGTCACTCGAACGGCGTGGGATCGCCCGCGCCGACGCGCAGGATCTCCGGTTCCCCGGAGGAGAAGTCGACGACCGTCGTCGGCTCGACGCCGCAGTCGCCGGAGTCCAGCACCGCGTCGAGCTGGTGGTCCAGCTCCTCCTTGATCTCCCAGCCCTGCGTCATCGGCTCGCCCTCGCCGGGCAGCAGCAGCGTGCTCGACAGCAGCGGCTCGCCGAGTTCGGCCAGCAGCGCCTGGGTGACGCGGTGGTCGGGGATGCGCACGCCGACCGTCTTCTTCTTCTCGTGCATCAGCCGCCGCGGCACCTCCTTGGTGGCGGGCAGGATGAACGTGTAGCTGCCGGGGGTCGACGCCTTGATCGCGCGGAACACCGCGTTGTCGATGTGGACGAACTGACCCAGCTGGGCGAAGTCCTGGCACACCAGCGTGAAGTGGTGGCGGTGGTCCAGCTTGCGGATGGTGCGGATGCGGTCGAGCCCGTCGCGGTTGCCCGGCCGGCACCCGAGCGCGAAGCACGAGTCGGTCGGGTAGGCGATCAGCCCGTCGCCGCGGAGGATCTCGACGATCTGGCCCAGCGACCGGCGCTGCGGGTTCTCCGGGTGCAGGTCGAAATAGCGTGCCATGACCGCAGAGCCTAAGGTCCGGCCCGCACCGCGGCACGCCGAGGGGCGGACCCGGGCGATCATGGCCGGCGCGTCTCCCAGCTTGCGGTTCCCCGCGGGAACACTGGGCCGGCCCCGGCGCGCGGGCCACACTCCGTTCGGGGGAACACACCCAGGGAGGGCGAGCCATGACGAAGCTGACCGTGCCGGAGCTGGACCGGCCCCGGGCCGTCACCGCGGCGAAGTACCCGTTCGAGGGCCCGCAGGGGCGGATTTCGCTGGCCGACCTCTTCGACGGGCACCGTCGGCTCGCGGTGCACCACACGATGCCCGGCCACAGCGGCCCGTTCGACGACGTGCCCGCCGCCGACATCGCCGCCGCGCTGCACGATCCGGACCTGCGCCTGGTGCTGGTTTCGCGCGCGCCCTACGCCAAGCTCGCGCGGTACCGCCGCCACTTCGGCGCGGACCTGGCCACGTACTCGGCGGGCCGCGCGTTCACCGCGGACTTCCCGGTGTCGCGGCGCCTGCCGGAAACCGGGAGCGGCGAGTTCCGGGACGACCTCGAGTCGGCGCTCAGCTTTTTCAGCGACGAGCACGGTTCCGTGCTGCACACCGGGTCGGTCGCGCTGTCCCGGCTGGACTTCCTGAGCCTGCTCGGCGTCCCGGACCGCGCCGGGTCCGCGCCCGGCCGGCGCTGAGCCGCGCCCCCGCCGCCGTCGTGCCGTCCTCCCGCGCCCCCGCACCACGTCTTTTCGGCGCAAGGAAACGCAGCTCGGGTGGGTTAGGATCGGTCGGCAGCACAACGCACACCGCGGCCCGGCCGGGCCACCTGGGGCGCTCCGGCCACCGCCGAAGTCCTGGGGGGTCCACACCGATGTCTCCGGTCGCCGCGCTCGAGCCGGCCGCGGAGCTGTCCGTCACCGCCGAGCCGCGCGGCACCACCGCCGCGGACCGGCGCCCGCGGCTCGCCGCGTACCTCGCCGCGGCCATCATCGTCGTGGTCATCACCGGGTTCAGCGTGATCGGCGTCGTCAGTGTGCTGCCCGAGTCGGTCGACTTCCTGCAGGCCGGGTACGCCGTCGTGGCCGCCGCCGCGCTGCTGGCGATCCAGCTGCTGTGGTTCAGCCGCCCGTCCGCCCGGCTCGACGCCACGACCAGCCGGGTGCTGTTCGCCGTCATGGTCGTGCTCGCCTACGTGCCGATGCTGACCTTCGGCCTGCTGTGGGCCAGCATGCTCGTCTACGTCGGCAGCGCCGCGCTCCTGATCCTGCCCCCGCGCTACGGCTGGGCGGCGGTGGGCGCGATCGTGGTCAGCACCGTCGGGGTCTACCAGGTGTTCGACGCCAAGCCGACGACGACGATCTACAACACGTTCGGCACCCTCTTCTACGTCCTGGTCTTCTACCTGCTGTCCCGGCTCGCGCGGATGGTCCACGAGTTGCACGCGGCCCGCACCGAACTGGCCCAGCGCGCGGTCGCCGAACAGCGGCTGGCCTTCGCCCGCGACCTGCACGACCTGCTCGGGCTGAGCCTGTCCGCGATCGCGCTCAAGGGCGAGCTGGTGTCCCGCCTGATGCGCAAGTCCGCCGAGCGCGCCAAGGGCGTGCTCGGCGAGATCACCGCCACCGCGCAGCGCACCCTCTCCGACGTCCGCGCGGTGTCCCACGGCTACCGCGAGCTCTCGCTGGAGAAGGAGTCGCGCACGGCCGAGTCGCTGCTTTCGGCGTCCGAGATCGCCGTCCGGATCCACCTCGACCAGGGCGACCTGCCGGTCCAGGTGCGCACGCTGCTGGCCAAGGTGCTGCGCGAGGGCGTCACGAACGTCCTGCGCTACAGCGACGTCGAACACTGCGAGATCGACGTCCGCCACCAGGACGGCAAGGTCGTCCTCGAAATCGTCAACGACGGCGTGACGGCGGGCGATCCGGCGCTCGCCCCGGGCAGCGCGCTGACGGTCCTGCCCGAGGAGGTCGCGGCGGTCGGTGGCTCGGCGACCGCGCAGGCCGGCGCGGACGGCCGGTTCCGGCTGCGCGTCGAGGTCCCGCTGCCCGACGGGCCGGGCGCCTCCGCCGCGCACGACACCGAGGAGCGGTCGGAGAGCGCGTCGAAGGAGATCCGCCGCCTGCTGCCGGTCATCATGGTGCTGATGGGCATCGGCGCGGCGGCGCACCTGCTGCAGCTGACCCCCCGGCCGTGGGAGATCGCGCTGGTCGTCGGCTCGATCGTGGCGTTGCTGGCCCTGCAGTTCTCGTACTTCAACCGACCCTCGACCCAGCTGCGCTCCGCCCAGAGCTACGGGATGCTCCTGGTCCAGGCCTGCCTGATCTACCTCCCGCTGCTGCCGCTCGGCCCCCGGTGGGTCAGCCTGCCCGGGCTGCTGGTCGGCACCGCGCTGCTGGTCCTGCCGCCCGTCGCGGGCTGGGTGTTCTTCGCCCTCAACATCGCCGCCTACGCCGAAATCGAGCGGCTGTCGGGTGCGAACATCACGGCCACGGTCTTCTACACCGCCGCGACCGTGATGACGAGCCTGGCCGTGTTCGGGCTCCTGTGGCTGGTCCGGCTGGTCACCGAGCTCGCCGCCACCCGGCGGCGGCTGGCCGAGATGGCGCTGGCCGAGGAGCGGCTGCGGTTCGCCCGCGACCTGCACGACCTGCTCGGCATGAGCCTGTCCGCGATCGCGCTGAAGAGCGAGCTGACCGCCCGGGTGCTGCCGCTGGACCGCGACCGCGCGGCCGAGGAGCTGACCGAGGTCCTCGGCCTGACCCGGCAGGCCCTGTCCGACGTCCGGTCCGTGGCCAGCGGTTACCGCGAGCTGTCGCTCGACAGCGAGTCCCGCACCGCGAAGTCCGTGCTGGTGGCCGCCGACGTCCGGGTGCGCATGGAGATGCTCGGGGACGACCTGCCGACGCCGGTGCGCACGGTGCTGGCCGTCGTCCTGCGCGAAGGCGTCACGAACGTGTTGCGGCACAGTAAAGTCGAAAGCTGCGAGATCGCGATGCGGCGCACCGACGGCGGGATCTGCCTCGACATCATCAACGACGGCGTCGAGCGCAACGGCGACCGGTCCGCCGCGCGGGTGCCGGTGGTGCTGCCCGCACCGGCCGTCGCGGGCAACCGGGACACCTCGCCCGGCAGCGGGATCGGTAACCTCTCCTACCGGGTCGCGGACCTCGGCGGCGAGCTCACCGCGGGGGTGGAGCCGGACGGCCGGTTCCGGCTGCGCGCGGTCGTCCCGGCCTGAACGCCCACCGATACTGGTCCAGACCGCATGGTCCGGACCATTCGGGCGGTCACAGCCAGCCCGACTCCTCGGCGATGCGGATGGCGTCGACCCGGTTGCGGGCGTTGAGCTTCGCGACCACGGTGGTGAGATAGTTCCGTACTGTCCCGGCGGAAAGGTACAGCCGGGCCGCGACTTCGACCGTCCCGTACCCCTGCGCGGTCATCCGCAGCACGTCCATCTCCCGGGCGGTCAGCGGGCAGTCGACGGTGTCCCAGGCGGCCAGCGCCAGGTCGCCGTCGACCATGCGGCGGCCGGCCAGCACGCCGCGCACGGCGTTGGCGAGCTTGTCGGGCGGCGCGTCCTTGAGCAGGAAACCGCCCACCTTGGCGTCCAGAGCGCGCCTGAGCGTCCCGGGACGGCCCAGGCTGGTCAGGATGAGGGTCCGGCACCCCGGCAGCTGTGCGTGCAGCTCACCGGCCGCGGTGAGGCCGTCCTTGCCGGGCAGGTCGATGTCGATGACGGCCACCTGGGCCTGCTTGGCGCGCGCGGCGGGCAGGATCTCGAGGCCGGAGGCGACCTCGGCGACCACGTCGATGTCGGGCTCGAGCCGAAGCAGCGCCACCAGTGCTCCCCGCACGATGTGCATGTCCTCGGCCACCAGCACTCTGATCACGGGTGCCTCCGAACTCACGATTCCCCAGAAGCTCAGTTAAACATTCTGCTTGACGAATCGGTTGCACCATTCGGGCACCACTTATGCGGGGATGCCGCGAAATGCACATGCACGGGATAGGACCAGGTCAAAAATGCCTACTCGCACCTGAGCGGCTACCAGCCGTCACGGCTGAACCTGAGTTCCCAGCACCCGTGTCGGAAATTTTCCGGCCAGGTCGCTTGTGGACCTTTCCGGCCCACCACACGCGACGAGCCGGCCCCCGCGGGCGCACTGGGCGCCCGCCGCGACCGGCTCGCGACGTCGAGAACTGCGCAAACGCGCATCAAGCCGCTTCGAGGACGTCGACCTGGCAGAAGCAGGTGCCCCGGCGCGGCTGGCCGGCACCCACGGAAGCGTCGATGCTCCAGTGCTCGAAACGGTCGATCACGAGGTCCGTTCCCGTCTTTTCGAACTCGATCTCGAAATCGGCGAAAAGGGCGCGGACGTTGGCGGAAATCTGTGCGGACATGTTCTGCTCCCAGTGGCGAAGATGAATGCTTCACGTGCCATAAATCGTCGCCAACCGACGCAGCATCAGCCAGTGCCCGCATCACCGGCGCGCTGTGGTTTACACATGGTCCGTGCGGTTTCGACAAAGAGTCCGAACGGGCTAACGAGAACGTCGGGCACCCGCGAATCACAGCATTTCCGTCACTGTGCGCTGTCGTGCGCATTCCACCCGTCACCGCGGGTATGAGAAACGCACATGCGCTCATGGCCGGAGTTCCCGGCCGGGACCCGGTTCACACCCGATGTGCAAAACGCATGTCCAGGACCGGTGAAATCCATCCGGACCGGTGCACAGAGCACTTAAGAAGTAGACGCCCGCCGATCTACAGTTTTGGACGAAATCACATCCCCGCACCGAAGGCGCCTTCACCGGGAAGACGCCCGGGCGGCTTTGTCGACCGGGAGGGACGGCCACCATGGATGAGATCGTCCGGCAAGCCGTGGCACGCGCCATCGTGACCATGCGAGACAACCTGGGCGAGCGGCTCACGATCGACGACCTCGCCCGCGCCGCCATGTTCAGCAAGTTCCACTTCACCCGGGTGTTCCTGCGGGCCACCGGGCTCTCGCCGGGCCGGTTCCTCTCGGCCCTGCGGCTCGCGGAGGCCAAGCGCCTGCTCGCGACGACGGCCATCTCGGTGGCCGACATCAGCCACCAGGTCGGCTACAACAGCGTCGGCACGTTCAGCGCCCGCTTCAGCGGCAGCGTCGGCGTCTCGCCGTCGGGGTACCGGCAGCTGCGCGGCATGGCCCCCCGGGTCGCCGACCGGCAGACCCGGCCGGGGTCCGGGACGACCGTGCGCGGCCAGCTGCGCGTCGCACCATCGGCGCAGGTCGGGCCGGTGTTCGTGGGGTTGTTCGCCGCCCGGATCGCCGAGGGCGCGCCGGCCCGGTTCGCCGTCCTGCCCGGCCCCGGGCCGTATGCACTGGCAGACGTTCCGCTCGGCTCGTGGTACGTGCTCACCTACGCCTACGGCTGCGGCGAGGTCGACAACCACACCCTGCGGCCCTACACCGGCCTGACCGGCCCGGTGACCGTGCACCAGGGCGTCACGGCGAGCCTGGCCGACGTCCGGCTGCGGCCGCGGCACGGCTTCGACCCGCCGGTCCTGCTGGCCCTGCCGGACCTGCGCCAGCCCGCGGTGGCCCGCCCGGTGGCGGTCTGAGCGTGCAATTCCCGCACGCCGAGTCCGCCGTCCGTTAATCCACGGACGGCGGACTCACCAGGTTCACGTTCCCGGCAGCCATTCGGCCCAGCCGGGAAGGCGGCGGACTCGCCGCGCGCGGTCGGAGAATTCGCGGCCATTCCCGGGTGCGCTTCTTCGAAACACCGGTGGGGCGGGGCAATGGCGTACAATTGGGGCGGGAGTCAACGAACTGGGGTGCGAGGTACCGTCGTGATCAAGGTGTTGCTGGCCGAGGACATGCACATGGTCCGCGGCGCCCTGGTCGCCCTGCTCAACCTCGAATCGGACATCGAGGTGGTCGCCGAGGTCTCCACCGGCGACCAGATCCTGCCGGCCGCGAAGGCGGCCCAGCCGGACGTCGCGGTCATCGACATCGACCTGCCGGGCAAGGACGGGCTGTCGGCGGCGATGGAGATCCACGAGAGCCTCCCCGGCGTCCACACCCTGATCCTGACCAGCCTCGGCCGGCCGGGCACGGTCCGCCGCGCGCTGGACGCGAAGGTCAACGGCTTCCTGCTCAAGGACTCGCCGTCGGACAAGCTGGCGAACGCGGTGCGCTCGGTCGCGATCGGCCGCCGGGTGATCGACAGCGAGCTGGCGCTGGCCGCCTGGGAGACCGACGACTGCCCGCTGACCCCGCGCGAAATCGAAATCCTGTCGCTGGCGGCGCGAGGACGCAACGTGGCCGACATCGCGGCGGAGCTGTTCCTGTCGGCCGGCACGGTCCGCAACTACCTGGCCGCGGTGGTCACGAAGCTCAACGCCCGCAACCGGGTCCACGCGATCCGCATCGCCACCGAAGCAGAGTGGCTCTAGCCCCTCCACACGGCGTGTCGTCCCCCCAGGCACGCGTGTCGTCCGTCCAATCACACGTGTCGACCCTCCAGACACGCGAACCGACCCTCCAGACACGCGAACCGACCCTCCAGGCACGCGAACCGACCGCCCAGGTACGCAAACCGACCCTCCAGGCACGCGAGCCGACCGTCCACACACGCGTGTCGCCCGCCTCGAACACGCCGCACCGCCCGGGAAACCCCGGCCGGAAAGCGCTTACGCCGTCAGTTCGTCCCGCGTCCGGTGCCGGCGCACTTCGTCGCAGCTCACCGGAACCGCCGCCAGGAGCCGGTGGGTTGCGTCCGGCCCGGTCTCCGTCGCCAGCGTTCCGCCCAGTGACTCCACCCGGTCGACGAGGTTGCGCAGCCCCGAGCCCGACCCCGGGCCGCCGCCCGCGGCGCCGCCCGCGCCGTCGTTGACGATCTCCAGCCAGGCCGTCCCGTCCTCCTTGCTCACCGAGAACGCGCACCAGCTCGCCGTGCTGTGCCGCACCACGTTCGTCACCCCTTCGCGCAGCACCGCCGCCAGCGCGGTCGCCACCTCCGGGGGCAGGTTCCCGGTACCCGAACGGGCGACCGTCACGCGGATCCCGGCCGCGCTCAGCACGGCCGCCGCGGCGCGGCACTCGTCGTCCAGCGACAGCTCCCGGTAGCCCGCCGCGACCGTGCGGACGTCGGCCAGCGCGCGCCTCGACATCGTCAGCAGCTCGGCCAGCTCCTCCTTGGCACGCCCCGGCTGGCCGATCACCAACCGGTCGACGAGTTCACCTTTGAGGGTGATGGCCGAAAGGCTGAGACCGAGCAGATCGTGGACGTCGCGGGAGAACCGCTTGCGTTCTTCGGCGATCGCCCGCCGCTTCAGTTCGCGGCGCTCCTCCTCGCGCTCGGCGATCAGCCGCGCCGCCGCGCCCGTCCCGAACAGCACCAGCGCGGCGACCCCGACGGACGCCACGGCCGCGAACCCGGCGTCGGCCGAAGCGGTCCCCCGGGCCGAGACGAGCCCCGCCGCGACGCACACGAGACCGGCCGCGGGCAGTGCCCTGGCCGGCCGGACCGCCAGCAGCAGACCCCCGGCGAAGAACCCGCCCGCGGTGCTCCACAAGGCGCCCAGCTGCAGCATCGGCAGGTACGCCAGCAGCGCCTGCACGCCCAGCGCCAGGCCAGGACGGCGGATGCGGGTGAACGCGGCCAGGTGCACCCCCGCCAGCGCCGCGGCACCGGACAGCGCGAGCAGCCACGAAACCCAGGACTGCCGTTCGGCCAGGACGGGCAGCGACGCCATGAGCGCGACGGCTGCGGCGGCCGCCGCGGGCCCGGCCGCGACGAGCGCGTGGAAGTCCGGCCGCCCGGCCTCCTCGCGCGCCGGCGCAGCGACCCGCACCCGGAATCGTCCGAGGAGCCGAACCGGATATGCCACGGCGCCTCCCACCTCACCCGCACCCCAGTGCCACAAAGGTAACAGGGAGAACGGTCACGGCAGAGGCGTCGTCCGCTCAGCCGGTCGCGTTACCGAGGGGGAAATCGAGCACGCACTCCCCGACGCTGACCTCGGCGGGCCACTCCAGCTTCAGCGAACGGTCCACCCGGTCGCCGGCGTCGACCGGCACCGCGTGCGCGGCGAGTCCCATCGCCTTCGCCGCCAGGTAGAGCACCTGCTGCAGCGCGCCGACGTGCACCAGCGTCGTCGCGTACGCGGCACTGCCGAGCACCCACGCGATCCGCGACATCCGCGCGGTCATCGTCAGCAGCACCGACGGGCGGCGGTGGCTGCCCGCCCCGATCATCGCCAGGTCCAGCATGCCGTCCAGGACGCCGAGGTCGTCGTTGATCAGCGTCAGCGTGTGCCACAGCGGGTCGTAGTGGTAGATCCCCCGCGCGAGGTCCGCGCACCGGTTGATCCCGACGTAGATCTCGAGCTCGTACAGGCACGCGACGCTGAAGTACGGCCGCTGCGACGCCTCGTGCCCGGGCCCGCCGGGCAGGTACGCCGGCCCGATCGACCGCACCCGCGCGGCGCGGAACAGGAACTCCCCCACCTGCTCGGCGGACAGCGCGCGTTCGGTGACCTCGGGGCACGTGTGGTCGTGTTCGAGCAGCGTGGCCAGCGTCGGGTCGGTCGCCTTGAGCACCCCGGGATCGGGGCGGTGCAGCGGGAAGGTCGGGCCGGCGGTGATCTGCTTGACCACCGGCGGCTCGGCGCCCGCGCGGTGCGCTTCCGGGTCCGGCGGGCCGCCCTTCAGCCAGGTCCGGCTGCGGGCGTGGAACATCAGGTCGTCGGGCGACCAGACGGCCAGGTCGGTGTCGGTGTCTTCGGCGAACTCGGCCCAGGCGTCGGCCACCAGCACCACGCCCGCGGCCACCAGGAACGCCACGACGTCGGCCACGACCCGCTCGGCCAGCCCCGAAACCTCGGCGACCTGGGCGACGGTCACCGGCCCGGCCAGCGACGACGCCACGGTCACCGCGGGCGGGCGCAGCAGCGCGACGCGGTACCGGGCGCGGGGCGACTCCAGCAGCAGCCCGCCGTCGTCCGGGCGCATCGCCGAGTACCGCGACAGCTTGATCAGCCTGCCGGGCGGCACCGCGTCGGCCGGGAAGACCGGCGCCTGGGTCACCGGGATGGCCGACAGCAGCGGCCCGCGGCCGTCGTTGAGCGCCAGCGAGTGCACGACCGAGCCGGACAGCTGGTTGAGGACCTTGCGCAGCGTGCCCGCCCCGGCCTCGGCGGCCCCGCCCGCCGACGTCGCGAGGTTGCCCATCGAGATCGGCCCGAGCGCCATCCGGCCCAGCGACTCGCGGACCGGCCCGGGGACGTCGGCCAGCTCGTACTCGCCCCACCAGGTGATCGCGACGAGGGTGTCGTCGTCGCCCGCCTCCAGCAAGGTGTCTTCGGTGAGGGACCAGAGCCGGACGGTCTCCGGGATCCCCTCCGGGCGGTATGCAGGCACAGCCAACTCCTCAAGCAACAGCGAAACACCGAGCCGCCAGGGCTCTCACAGGAACATCGGGAAGGGATTGAGCCGCTCGTACGGGGTCGGCGCGTCGAGCCGGCCCAGCCGGACCGGGACGTCGAACAGCCGCCCCGGCGCGAACCGGGCCCAGAACGGGCGGATCCCCGGCGCGAGCACCTTGACCACCGGGATCCCGACGTCCGGGCGGGTCTGGTCGAGCACCAGCAGCTCCAGGCCGGCGTGGCCGAACACCCGGGCCAGCGCCTCGACGTCGTCGCGGACGTCGGCCCGGTGGACGAAGGGGAAGTCCGCGGCGGTCCGCATCCGCTCGCCCGCCTCGGGCCGCAGGTACGGCTGGTTCGCGACGGTGGCGTAGGCGAGCCAGCGCCGCGCGTCCGGGTCGTCGACGTCGTGGCCCGCGGTCTCCACGACGGGCAGCATCTGGTTCAGCTCGGTCACCGCGCGGCGCACCGCGATCCGCGGGTCCAGGTGCGCGCCGAAGCCCATCATGATGTCCTCGTGCGAGCCGCCGATCCGCCGCGAAACCGCTACGGTGACCGGGATCCCGAGGTCGGACGTCACGTCGAGGACCCACAGCTCGCGGCCGATCCCCGCGTAGGCCGCGGTCATCTCGTGCAGCCACGGGTCGGCGAACGACGCGAGGTCGACGCCCGGCACCGGCGTGCGGTTGTACCACCACAGCGCGACGGCGTCGCGTTCGACGAGTTCCAGCGCGCCCTGCAGGATCGCGTCCTCCAGGCTGCTGCCCGCCGCGGTGCCGTTGGAGTCGGCGCGCACCCCGCGCGCCACGCTCTCCGGCGGGGTTCCGTAGTAGAGGTAGGACGTCGGCAGCAGGCGGCGCTGCCCGGACAGGGACCACACCGGCGTCCAGTCGGTGCGGGCGGCGGGGTCGAACGGCTCGCCGACGCGCTGGAAGCTCGCGTGCTCGGCGTTCCACTCCGCGCGGCCGGCGTACTGGCGGTCGGCGAAGAGCATGCATGCGTTGGGGTGCAACGCTTCTTCGCCCAGTTCCTCGTACGAGCCCCGGATGCGCAGCTCGTCGCCCTGGAAGTTGCCGGAGAAGCGCTCCGCGGCCTCGCACAGCGCGCCGATTTCGGCGTCGAGCGGGCTGACGCCCTTGCCGCCGTTCTCGCAGCGCAGTCCCGCCCGCAGGGCGGCCATCCCGGTGACGCCGCGGGCGATGTTGGGCCCGGAGCGGTAGGCGTTGGCGAACGGGGGCGCGGCCGGGTCCGGCCGGATCTCCTTGACGATCCCGGTGACCGGGCTGACCAGGTGCCGGTGCCGCTCGAGCATCTGCGCCGGCGTCGCCGTCCGGTGCCCGCCGCCCCCGGTGGTCGCCTTCTTGGCCGGCTGCAGCACGACCGGCCGCGTCGAGCGCCACACCACCTGCCACGGGTCGCCGCAGCCCGGGCACTGCGGGCGGCGGCGCAGCTCGTGCAGGCGGCCCTGCAGGTCGAGCGAGTCGAGCGTCCACACGCACTGCTGGCCGTGGTGGCGGTACCCGGCCACCCACTTGGCCGCCTCCAGCGCGACGAGGTGCGCCGCGGCCGAGGTCAGCGGCGGCAGCGCGGGCATCGGGCGGCGCGCCGGGCCGGCGTGGCCCAGTTCCTCCTGCACGCACGCTTCGGCGTGCCGGTGGCCCCACAGCCGGTGGGTCAGGCAGTGCCAGCACGCGCCGTCGGGCTGCAGGACCGGGCCGATCCACACCTGGGCCCCGGACGGGCGGGCCAGCAGCCACGGCCGCCCGGCCCGCCGGTGCTCGGCGTCGATCCCGGCCAGGCGCGGGTCGAGGTAGTCGGCGCACAGCACGACCGACAGGTCGGCGGTGCCGGTGACCGCGTCGACCACCTCGAGACCGGCCCCGGCCAGTGCCCGTTCCACGGCGCCGGGGTCGACGCCGTCGGCGCTGTCGCCCACCGCCGTCAGCCGCACGGTGCCCCGCCGCGCGGCGACGACGTCGGCGTCCACGCCGGCCGCGTCCCAGTAGGCCAGCGCGCGTTCGTCGCCGGACCGGGTGCCGGTGCCGGGACTGCGCAGCGTCACGAGCCCGGCGTCGACCAGCTGGGCCAGCAGCGCGGCGACCTCCTCCGGCGCCATCCCGCCCGGCCGGCCCCGCAGCAGGCGGTCGAGGTCGTGGGTGCCGTCGAGCAACGCCGCCAGCGACTCGATCTTCGGGCCGCGCATCGCGATCACGCCCTGTTCGGAGAACAGGTACGCGCCCTTGCCCTCCCGGACCTCCGCGCGCAGGTGCCGCCGGAACGCCGGGGCGCGCGCCGGCACCGGGACGTCCGTGGCGCCACCCCCGGGCGCGTCCACCGCTGTCGTGCGCATGTGCCCTCCTGCCGGTCGTCGGACTGGACGGGACGAGAGAAGGGAATCGTGCTCCACGGGAGGTCTACTCAGCCAGTGCTCAGAGCACGGGGAAGTCGTGCGAAACGCATGGCCCGGCATGGAAAACGCACGGCACACCGGTGCGTCGTTCACTGGCCGCGCGCGGCGGGCAACCGTCACCGTAGACAGCGACGCCCGTGGCGGCACGGTGCGTCGGGGGCACCGTAACCGAGCTCGCGGCCCCGCGCGAGCCCGGCGGCGCCCGGTCTGGCACCCCGAGACAAGTGAGGACCCGAGTATGCCTACATCCGCTCGCACGTACGGACAGTTCTGCGGCCTGGCCCGGGCACTCGAGATCGTCGGGGAGCGGTGGTCGCTGCTGGTCATCCGTGACCTCATGCTCGGCCCGAAGCGGTTCGACGACCTGCAGCACACCCTGCCGCGGATCCCCGTGAGCATCCTGACCTCGCGCCTCAACGAGCTCGAGGAGACCGGCGTGATCCGCCGCCGGGTGCTGTCCCAGCTGGACGCCGGCGTCGTCTACGAGCTCACCGAGTACGGCTGCGAACTCGACCACATCGTCCTGGACCTCTCGCTGTGGGGCGCGCGGTCGCTGAACTACCCGAAGCCGGACGACGTCTTCACCCTCGACGCCGCCATCCTCTCGCTCTACACGACCTTCCAGGAGGAGGCCGCCGCGGGCGTGCACGTCAACTACGAGTTGCACCACTTCGGCGGCGAGATGATCGTGCACGCCATGGTCGAGGACGGCGCGCTCAAGGCCTCGGCCGGCTCGCTGCCCGCCGCCGACCTGGTGATCGAGCCGCAGGGCCCGGCGATGCTCGACCTGCTCAACGGCAAGCTGTCCGCCCAGGACGCCATTTCCGGCGGCAAGGTCCGCCTCGAGGGCGACCCGGCGCACCTCGAGCTGTTCACCCGGCTCTTCCACATCCCGCCGGCACCCGAGCGCGAGGCCGGGCTGTCGGTCCGCTGAGCACCACCGCTCGACTCCGCCCGGCGGTACGCAATCCGCCGGGCGCCGCATTTTCCCTTGCGCAATCAGCAATCCGGAGTAACGGCAACGACTCCGGCGGCGGTTATCGTCTACGCACGCTGTCTTCGTCCGCGAACTGGGGTCCCGTATGTCGACGTCCGAACTCGCCCGTCCCACCGGGTTCCTCGGCCAGCTGAACAGCCGCCGGCACCACCGCGCGCTCGCGGTGTTCATGCTCGTGGTGATCGCGCACTGGGCCGAGCACATCGTGCAGGCCATCCAGATCTACGGGTTCGGCTGGCCGACCGCGAAGGCGCGGGGCGTGCTCGGGGTGCCCTTCCCGTGGCTGATTTCGCAGGAATGGCTGCACTACGGCTACGCGCTCGTGATGCTGGTGTTCCTGTGGGTCCTGCGGCACGGGTTCGCCGGCCGGTCGCGGCAGTGGTGGAACCTCGCGCTCGGCATCCAGTTCTGGCACCACATCGAGCACCTGCTGCTGTTCATCCAGGCGCAGTCCGGCTGGCGGCTGGCCGGGCAGAAGGTGCCCACCAGCATCATCCAGCTGCTCGTGCCGCGGGTGGAGCTGCACCTGTTCTACAACACGATCGTCACCATCCCGATGATCGTGGCGGTCGTCCTGCACCGGCGCGCCTCGGCCGCCGAGCGCGAGCTGACCGGCTGCGTCTGCGGACAGAAGCAGCCCGCGCTCGCCGCTTCGTGAGCCGGGCCGCGCGGCGGGCACTGGCCCTGCTGGCCTTCCTGGCCGGCTGGCTGGTGCTCGGCGCCACGCCGGCTTCGGCCCACGTCGAGATCGTCTCGTCGACCCCCGGGGACGGCGCCCGCCTGAGCGCGGCGCCGTCCCTGGTGTCGGTCACCCTGTCGGAGAACGTCGGCATCCAGCCCGGCTCGATCAAGGTCGTCGACCTCGCGGGCACGCAGGTCGACTCCGGGCCGGTGTTCCAGCCCGGTGAGGTCGCCGAACAGCTCGCCATCAGGCTGAAACCGAACCTGCCGGACGCGAGCTACCTCGTCGAATACGCCTTCGTCTCGGCCGACTCCCACCCGGTGCGCGGCACGTTCGCGTTCGTCGTCGGCACCGGCCCCCTCGTGACCTCGGCGGGCGCGGTGTCCGCGGCCACCGGCACCGACGCGGGCGTCGACTTCGTGTCGACGGTGGTCCGCTGGCTGGCCTACCTGGGCGTCGTCCTGCTCGGCGGGCTGGCGTTCGCCGTCCTGTGCCGGCCCGCGGCCCGCACCGACCGCCGCGCCCGGCAGCTGCTGCGCTGGGGCGCCGGCCTCGTGGCCGTGACCACCGCCGCGGCGTTCGTGCTGCAGGGCCCGTACGCGGCCGGCCGGGACCTCGGGGCGGTGTTCGACACCGGCCTGCTGGCGGACACGCTGCGCGTCGCCTACGGGAAGCTGCTGCTGCTCCGCTTGGCCGCCGTCGTCGCGCTGGCGGTGCTGCTGCCCCGGTTGCTGCGGCCCGGGCTGCCGGACCGGCTGCGGTCCCGTTACGAGAACCTGGCCATGGTGACCGGCTTCCTGGTGCTGCTGACGTTCTCGGCCACCGGCCACCCGGTCACCGACCCGATCATGTTCGTCTCGGTCTCGGCGGACCTCGTGCACTTCGGGGCGATCGCCGTCTGGGCGGGCGGGCTGGTCCAGCTGGCCCTCTGCCTGTACCGCCCGGCCCCGGGTGAGGACCTGGCCCCGGTCGCGGCGCGCTTCTCGGGACTCGCGGCGGGCGCGGTGACGGCGATCGCGATCAGCGGAGCGGTGCTGGCCCTGCGGATCATGCCGTCGCTGTCCACGCTCTGGACGACCCGGTTCGGCGTGCTGCTCCTGCTCAAGATCGCCGGCTTCGCGCTGCTGCTGGCGGTGGCGAGCCGGTCGCGCCGCGCGGTGCGCCGGAGCCTGACCGGCCCGGCGGAGGGCACGACCAAGACGGTGACGGCGGACCTGCGCCGCCTGCGCCAGGCGGTGGCGGTGGAGGTGCTGCTCAGCGTCGTGGTCCTGGCGCTGGCGGCGATGCTGACGGTCACCCCGCCGGGCGGCTGAGCCACGGGAACGTCCGTGCCTGTGCCGGTCACCGACTTCGGCTGGTCAAACGCCCGGCAGGCGGCCCGAGCCACTGCCGCCCGGCCTACGCCCCCGCGGGGTGAGCTGGCGCCGCTGCGTGACGCGCGAATCCCACCCGGCCGCTGCGGCCGGACTACACCCCCGGCGGGGTGAGCGAGCGCCGTCGCATGACACGCGAGCCCCACCCACCCGGACTACACCCCCGGCGGGGTGAGCGGGCGCCGCCGCGCGACACGCCAATCCCACCCGGCCACTGCAGCCGGACTACATCCCCGGCGACCGCGGCGGGGTGAACGGCCCCCAGCTGAACGCGGGCAGCCACGGCCCCGGCGCCGCGCTCCACTCCAGCGCCACCAGCTGCTCCGGCGATCGCCGTCCGGCCAGCGCCCGGTACAGCTCGTGGGCCGGGGCCGTCAGCGTCGCCGCCGGCCGGCCCGCTCCGACCTGCCACTCCGAGCCGCCCGTCGTGCGCAGGCGCAGGGCCGGCAGCCCGCGGCCCGCGACCGAGCCCGAGAACCCGCGGACCAGCACCTCGAAGCTCGGCGCCCAGGCCGCGTGCTCGACCGGCGGCGGCATCCCGAGCGCCGCGCGCAGGTCCAGCTCGTGGGTGTAGGCGTCCATCACCATGATCTCGCCGGTGCGCCCGCCCGCCTCCGCGAGCCGCCGGTCGAGGTCCTCGCCGATGTCGTCCCAGCGGTCGAGCAGCTCCGGGATCGTCGAAGCCGTCGAATCCGGCGGCGTGCCGCCGTGGCGCTCGAGCACGCGCTCGGCGATCGCGGTCAGGTGACCCAGCAGGTCGGCGACGGTCCACTCCGGACACGCCGGCACCGGGCGCCGGTGCACGCCGGCGCGGGAGCCCAGCAGGGCGCGGACGCCGCGCCGCACCTCGGGGTAGCCCACGAAGTCCGGGGCGAGCCGACTGGCTGTCACGCGTCCCACCTCACCTGGCACGATCGGGGCTTCCGGCCCAGTATGCCCAGGTGACGGCGCCGGTGGTTCTCCCCGCGTGCCGACACCGACGACCTCGGGAGGTAGTGATCTTGCCCACTCTGTGGTCCACCTCGGCGCAGTGGGACCTGCTGCCCCCGGTCCTGCTCGCGCTGGTGCTGAGCGTCGCGATCGGGCTCGAGCGCGAGGCCGGCATGAAGGCCGCCGGGCTGCGGACGCACAGCCTGGTCGGCGTCGGCTCGGCCGTGTTCATGCTGGTGTCGAAGTACGGCTTCGCCGACCTGCTGGGCAGCGACCACGTCGCGCTCGACCCGTCGCGGATCGCCGCGCAGATCGTGTCCGGCATCGGCTTCATCGGCGGCGGCCTGATCTTCGTCCGCCGGGACGCCGTGCGCGGCCTGACGACGGCGGCGACGATCTGGCTCACCGCCGCGGTCGGCACGGCGTGCGGCGCCGGGCTGCCGGTGCTCGCCGTCGGCACGACGATCGCGCACTTCGTGGTGACCCGCGGCTTCCCGCCGCTGCAGCGGTTCGTCGCGCGGCACCGCCGTGAGCCACCGCTGGTGCAGCTGAGCTACCTCGACGGCCACGGCGTGCTGCGCGCGGCGCTCGCCGTCTGCACCGGGCGGGGCTGGAGCGTGCAGCACGTCGACGTCGAGCACGAGTCGCTTTCCGAAGAGGGGCAACGGATCGCGGTCGTGACGCTGCGCCTCGACGGCCGCGGTGATCTCTACGACCTGGCCGCCGAACTCGCCGAACTGCCGGGCGTCCGGAGCACGTCCACCGGTCCAGGAGAACCGCTCGACGAATGATCACCCGCCCGGGCAGCGCGCGGGGGCGGGTTTGCGGCACACTGGGGTGCACGCGGAATTCCCGGTACCGCAAGGAAAACGTGCGGCCGAGGAGAAACCATCCAATTCGGAGGTGAGGCATGGCCCCCGGCGGTGGCGAAGACGTGGCGCGCACGCAGCCCGGATTCGACGTGGCGTGGCGCGGTTTTCAGCGCGCGCAGGTCGAGGAGTACGTCGCGTGGGCCGAGGCCGAGCTGCGCAGACTCACCGCCGAACGCGACTCCGCGCGGCACCGCGTGGGAGCACTTGCCGAGGACAACCGTGAGCTCCGGGTGAAGATCGACCGGATCAGCCGCACCCCGATCGAACCGGACGCGCTGCAGGAGCGCTCACGCCGGATGATCGAGCTGACCCGCGAGGAAGCGACGGAAATCACCACGCTGGCAACGGAAACGGCGGAACGCACCCGCCGCGAAGCCGAGCAGGAGGCGATCCGCCTCACGGAGAAGGAACGCCGGCTGGTCGCCGAAGCCGAGGCCGAGGCGGAGCGGCGGCGCGCCGAGCACGAGGAGTTCATGCGCGCGGCCGAGCAGCGCCGCCGCGAGCTCGACGAAGCGGCCGCGCACAGCCGGGCCCAGCAGGAAGAGGATCACACCCGCGCGATGACGCTCCGCCGTGCCACCGCGATGCGCGAGCTGGCCGAGCAGGAAGCGGCCGCCCGGGCCACGGCGAAGAAGCTGGTCAGCACCGCGGAAGCCAAGGCAGAAGAGCTCGTCGCGGCGGCGAAGGCCAAGACCGAGCGGCAGATCGCGGCCGCGGACGCCAAGGCGAAGGAACTCGTCACCACGGCCGAGGCCAAGGCCGAACGACAGGTCGCGGCCGCGGACGCCAAAGCCAAGGAACTCGTCGCCACCGCCGAGCAGCAGGTCACCGCCGCCGACACCAAAGCCAAGGCGCTCGTCGCCGCCGCCGAGCAGCGGGTCACGACCGCCGACGCCAAGGCAAAAGACCTCGTCGCCACCGCCGAAGCCCAGGCCAAGAAGCTCGTCGCCACCGCCAAGGCCAAGGCCGAACGACAGGTCACCGCCGCCGACGCCAAGGCGAAAAAGCTGGTCAGCACCGCCGAAGCCGAGTCCGGGCGCCTCGTCACCGAAGCGACCCGGCAGGGCGAATCACTGGTCGAAGCCGCCCAGCGCGAGGTCACCGCCCTCACCGAGGTGCGCGACAAGCTCCACGCGAGCCTCACCGGCTGCCGCTCCCTCCTGACCGAAGCGGCCGTCGCCCTCGACGACCGGCCCGCGTCCTTCGATCCGGAGGCCACCCTGCCGATGTCGAAGCGAGTGCCCGTCCAGCGGCGATCCCCCGCGGACCTCACCGACGCCGTCGGCTGACACTTGCCCGGCGGCCGGGCAGCCCCCATGATCGGACCGTGAGGCGAACGAAGATCGCGCTGGTCGCCGCGCTGGCCGCGGGCGCCCTCAGCGCGTGCGGCGAAGGCTCCGGCGTCACGATCAACCTGTACGTCTCACCGGAGAACAACCTCCAGCACGTCGTCGACACCTGCACGGCGGCCGCAAACGGGCGCTACCGGATCGTCTACCACAAGCTGCCGCGCAGCGCGGACGGCCAGCGCGAGCAGATGGTCCGCCGGCTGGCCGCGGAAGACTCGTCGCTGGACGTCCTCGGCCTCGACGTCACGTGGGTGCCGGAGTTCGCCGAGGCCGGCTGGGTGGTGCCGTGGACCGGCGCCGCCGAGGCCGAGGCGACCCGCGACGTGCTGCCCGGCCCGCTCTCGACCGCGCGCTGGAACGGGAAGCTGTACGCGGCGACGAAGCACACGAACGTCCAGCTGCTCTGGTACGACGACCGCCTCACGCCGTCGCCGCCGAAGACGTTCGACGACATGATCGCCCAGGCCAAGGCCCTCAAGGCGGCGGGCAAGCCGGGCGACGTCCTGTTCACCGGCGCCCAGTACGAGGGCCTGGTGGTCTTCTACAACACGCTGGTCGCCTCGGCCGGCGGTCGCATCCTGTCCGACGACGGCAAGTCCGTGCTGGTGGACGACGGCGCCGTGCGCGCGCTCGAGGTGCTGAAGACCCTGACCACGGCCGGCGTCACCGACCCGTCGCTCGGCAACTCCAAGGAGGACGAGGTCCGGCAGGCGTTCCAGCGCGGGCAGGGTGCGCTGGAGCTGAACTGGCCGTACGTCTATGCGTCCTACGCGAAGGAGAAACCGCAGGACCTCGCGCACGTGCACTGGGCGCGGTACCCGTCGGTGGTGCCGGGGCGCCCGAGCCGCGTCACGATCGGCGGGTTCAACCTCGCGGTCAGCACGTATTCGCCGCACCAGGCGGAGGCGTTCGAGGCGGCGTTGTGCCTGCGCGGCCCGGCGAGCCAGAAGTACCAGGCGATCGAGGACGGCCTGGCCCCGACCACCCGCTCGGTCTACGACGACCCGGCGCCGCTCGACCCGGCCGACCCCGGCTCGACGATGGCGGCGAAGTTCCCGATGAAGCCGGACATCCTCGCGGCGCTGGCCGACGCCGCCGTCCGGCCGCTGACCCCGGCGTACCAGAACCTGTCGACGGTGATCTCGAAGGTGCTGTCCCCGCCGTCCGCGATCGACCCGGCGGCGACCGCGACCGAGCTGCGCGAACGGCTGACCGACGCCCTGAACTCGCGGGACATCATTCCTTGACCCGGGTGGTCGCCCTGCTCGCGGCGGTCGTGACGCTGGCCGCGTCGACGACGCTGGCCAACCGCGCGCTGCCGGGCTGGGCGTACCCGGTGTGCGGCCTGGTGGCGGCGCTGGTGCTGGTGGCCCTGGCCCGCGCGGCCGGGCTGTCGTGGTCCGACCTGGGGCTGCGGTCGTTCCGCCGGCCCGCGCTGGTCGGTCTCGCCGGAGCCGGGCTGATCGCGGTGGTGTTCGGGATCGCGCTGGCGGTGCCCTCGCTGCGCACGGTGTACCAGGACGGCCGGGTCGGCACGCCCGACTTCGGTCAGCTGCTGTGGCTGACGTGCGGCCGGATCCTGTTCGGCACGGTGCTGATCGAGGAGGTGGCGTTCCGCGCGGTGCTACCAGCCCTGCTGGGCGCCCGCGACGACCGCTGGCGCTGGCCCCCGATCCTGGGCGCGGCGGCCCTGTTCGGACTGTGGCACTTCCTCCCGGCGCTGGCGATCGGCCGCAACGCGGCGGTCCACGCGGTGTTCGGCGCAACGCCGGCGGTGGTGCTGCAAGTGCTCGCGATGGCGGCCGCGGGGGTGGCGGGGATCTTCCTGCACTGGTGGCGCCACACGGGCCGCGGAGTGCTGGCTTCGGTGATCGTGCACTTCATGACCAACGCGGGCGGGCTCACGCTGGCAGTGCTGGTGCGCTGAGAGGGCGGCACGCTGCGGCCGCCGCCCACCGCTACGAGCGCACCAACCGCGCGATCGCGTCCGATGCTTCCCGGACCTTCAAGTCCGCTTCCTCGCCGCCGTTCGCGGCCGCCTGGACCACGCACGTCGCCAAGTGCTCGTCGAGCAGCTCGAGCGAGAACGACTGCAGGGCCTTCGTCGCCGCCGATACCTGCGTCAGGATGTCGATGCAGTACTTGTCCTGCTCGACCATGCGCTGCAGCCCGCGGATCTGCCCCTCGATCCGGCGCAGCCGCTTGAGGTAGGCCTCCCGCTCCGTGCCGTAACCCGTCATCGCGCACCTGTCCCCGTCGTCGCCGTCCCTGACCACCGACTATACCCTCCGGGGGTTCAGCGGAACCGGCGCAGCCGAAGGCTGTTGCTCACCACGAACGCCGACGAGCACGCCATCGCCGCGCCCGCGATCATCGGGTTGAGCAGGCCGAGCGCCGCCAGCGGCAGCGCCGCGACGTTGTACGCGAACGCCCAGAACAGGTTGCCCTTGATCGTCGCGAGGGTGCGGCGGGCCAGGCGGATCGCGTCGGCGGCGACCCGCAGGTCACCCCGTACCAGCGTCAGGTCGCTCGCCTCGATCGCCGCGTCGGTGCCGGTGCCCATGGCCAGGCCCAGGTCGGCCTGGGCGAGCGCGGCCGCGTCGTTGACGCCGTCGCCGACCATCGCGACCACGCGGCCCTCGGCCTGCAGCCGCTTGACGACGTCGACCTTGCCCTCCGGCAGCACCTCGGCGACGACCTCGTCGATCCCCGCTTCGGCGGCGATCGCCCGGGCCGCGCCTGCGTTGTCGCCCGTCAGCAGGACCGGCTTCAGGCCGAGTTCCCGCAGCTCGGCGACGGCCCGCGCGGACGTCGGCTTGATCGCGTCGGCGAGCACCAGCCGCCCGCGGACCTCGCCGTCCCACGTCACGCCGACCGTGGTCCCGTCGCCTTCGGCCCGCCCGACGGTGACGGCGCGTCCGTCGACCACTCCGGTCACGCCCACCCCAGCGGTGCTCCGGAACTCCGTGACGGCGGGGAGCGGGCCGAACCGCTCCCGGGCGGCGTCGGCGATCGCGCGGCCGATCGGGTGCTCCGACGCGGCTTCGACGGCCCCCGCGAGCCGGAGCACCTCGCCGTCGCCCTCGGCCAGCGTCATCCGGCCGGTGGTGAGCGTGCCGGTCTTGTCCAGGACCACGGTGTCGACGCGGCGGGTGGACTCGAGCACCTCGGGGCCCTTGATGAGGATGCCGAGCTGCGCGCCGCGGCCGGTGCCGACCAGCAGCGCCGTCGGCGTCGCGAGCCCGAGCGCGCACGGGCAGGCGATGATCAGCACGGCGACGGCGGCGGTGAACGCCTGCTCGGAGCTCCCGCCGGTCGCGAGCCACCCGACGAGCGTCGCCAGCGCGGCGAAGACCACCGCCGGGACGAACACCGCCGAGACCCGGTCGGCGAGGCGCTGGACCTCGGCCTTGCCGGTCTGCGCGGCCTCGACCAGCCGCGCCATCTGTGCCAGCCGGGTGTCCGCGCCGACGCGGGTGGCGCGCACGAGCAGCCGCCCGCCGACGTTGACGGTGGCGCCGGTGACCGCGTCGCCCGGGCCGGCCTCGACGGGGACGGACTCGCCGGTGAGCATGCTGGTGTCGACCGCGGAGCTGCCTTCGGTGACCACGCCGTCGGTGGCGATCTTCTCGCCGGGGCGGGCGACGAAGACGTCGTCCACCTGCAGGTTCTCCACCGGGATCAGGCGCTCTTCGCCGTCGCGGAGCACCGTGACGTCCTTCGCCCCGAGGCGCATGAGCGCCCGCAGGGCAGCGCCCGCGCGGCGCTTCGAGCGGGCCTCGAAGTAGCGGCCGGCCAGGATGAACGTCGTGACCGCCGCCGCGACCTCGAAGTACAGGCTGTCGCCGGCCATGCTCGAGCTGATCAGCTCGAAGCCGTGGCGCATGCCGATCTCGCCGGCCATGCCGAAGAAGAGCGCGTACAGGGACCACGCCACCGAAGCGAGCACGCCGAGCGAGATCAGCGTGTCCATCGTGGCGGTGACGTGGCGCAGGTTGACCGCGGCGGCGCGGTGGAACGGCCACGCGCCCCAGGTCACGACCGGGGCGGCGAGGACCAGCGAGACCCACTGCCAGTAGTCGAACTGCCAGGCCGGGACCATCGCGAGCGCGACCAGGGGAACGGTGAGCACCGCGGAAAGGAGCAAACGCTTGCGCAGCGTGGGCGTCTCGTCGGGCTCTTCGGGCTCGGGGAGCCGCGCGGAGTACCCGGCGGCTTCGACGACGGCCCGCAGGTCGTCGACCGACAGCTCGCTCGGGTAGCTGACCTGGGCTTTTTCCGTGGCGTAGTTGACCGTCGCGCGCACGCCGCCGACCTTGTTGAGCTTGCGCTCGACGCGGGCGGCGCAGGACGCGCACGTCATGCCGCCGATGGCGAGCTCGACGCTTTCTGCGGACTGCGCGGTGGTCATGGGGGTCAGGCGACCAGGCGGTAGCCGGCCTCGGTGACGGCCGCGGCGACGGCGTCGGCGGGCAGCGGGGTGTCGCTGGTCACGGTGACGCGGCCGCTCTCGACGTCGACGTCGACCCTTCGGACGCCGGCGAGCTCGGAGACCTCTTCGCGGACCGACGTGGCGCAGTGTCCGCAGGTCATGCCCTCGACGGTGTAGCTCGCTTCGGTCATCGCAGCTCCTCTCGTTCCCCTTCCTTTATACCCATCGGGGGTAGGGGTTCAGTCGCGACCCCCACCACACTCGCGGTATGCGCAAGCTCTACGCGATCGGGATCGGCGCCGGGGACCCGGAGCACCTGACGGTGCAGGCGATCGACCGGCTCAACCGCGTCGACGTCTTCTTCGTGCTCGACAAGGGCGAGGAGAAGGCCGACCTGGTCCGGCTGCGCCAGGAGATCCTCGACCGGTTCGTCACCCGTCCGCACCGCATGGTGCTGGTCGCGGATCCACCCCGGGACCGCACGCCGGAGGACTACCGGGCGGCGGTCGCGGACTGGCACGCGGCGCGGGCGGCGGTCTACGAGCGGATGCTGCTGTCGGAGCTCCCGGACGGCTCGACAGGGGCGTTCCTGGTGTGGGGCGACCCGTCGCTGTACGACAGCACGATCGCGCTGATCGAGGCGGTGCTGGCGCGCGGGAACGTGGCGTTCGAGTACGAGGTGATCCCGGGGATCAGCAGCATCTCGGCCCTGGTGGCCCGCCACCGGACGACGATGAACCAGATCGGCCGGGCGGTCCAGCTGACGACGGGCCGGCGGCTGGCCGCGGGCTGGCCATCCGGCGTGGACGACGTGTTCGTGCTGCTGGACGCCCACACGACGTTCGACCGGTTCGCGTCCGAGGGCCTGCACATCTATTGGGGCGCGTACATCGGGACGCCGGACGAAATCCTGCTGTCCGGCCCGCTGACGCCGGCTCTGGCGGCCGAGATCCGTTCGGTGCGGGCCGAGGCGCGTGAGCGGCACGGCTGGATCATGGACACGTACCTCTTGCGCCGCCCGGCGGACTAGCCGGTTTTCGGGCATGAGAAAGGGCCCCGGGAGAACCAGAAGGTTCTCAACCGGGGCCCTCGCCCTTAAGTAAGTTCGGCGGTGTCCTACTCTCCCACAACCCTTCGGCTGCAGTACCATCGGCGCTATCAGGCTTAGCTTCCGGGTTCGGAATGGGACCGGGCGTTTCCCTGACGCTAAAACCACCGAAACACTA
>NZ_BSTD01000004.1:0-40459 GCF_030269325.1 Amycolatopsis sp. NBRC 101858
GCATCTGGGGGACCGACTTGGTCGTCGTGGCCAGGGTGCGGGCGGCGGCCCGTCCGAGGCTCAGCGGGGCCTGGTCGGAGTCCACCGGGTCGGTGACAGTCACAGCGAGAACCACCCAATCATTCGTAGGTCAAGACTGGTAACGGGGATTGGTGGCGTGCCAGGTGAAGCCGCCGCCCATCCAGGAACGGACACCCACGAGGAACCGTTGCAGCTCCGGCGACGGCACCGCCATCAGCTCCCGGTGGCCGTCCTCGAACTCGTGGACGATCTGGTTGTGCAGCTCGACGGTGGCCTCGACCGCCTCGTCGACCGAGCAGCCCCGGTCCGCGGCGATCTGCAGGACCATGTTGCAGACCGGCTTCTCGTCGGCGGCATCCTTGGTGACCGAGTGCAGGTCGTTGACCAGCACCGACGCCGTCCCGGCCCGCATCATCGCCTCCCGCACGCGCGGGTCGTAGTAGTACGGCGCGGCCAGCTCGTAGCCGCCGACGGCGTCGATGAGGGTCATCGACGTGTAGAAGCTGTCGTGCTGGCGGGCCGCCAGGTACTCCCACGCGGGCGGGTAGCGGCCGGTGTGGCGCCACGCCGCGTAGGCGTCCCAGCTGACGAACATCGCGAACGTCGAATAGCAGACCCGCTGCACGAGCACGGGGGAGCCGTGCCGGCCCAGGTGGTCGGTCGCCGAGTGCAGCCCGACGAGGATCGGGTCCGCCCGCAGCGCTTCGTCGAGGGGCGCCGAGAACTCCCCGGCCGGCGCGACCGGGTCCATGGCCGCCATGACGAGCGCCAGGCGTGGCGGCAGTTCGGTCGGCGCCGCGCCCAGCGCGCTGTCGTCGGCGTAGAAGTCGTCCGCCGCCCACCAGACCGCGTTGAGCTGCGCGGCGACGAGCAGCCGGTCCGGGTCGTCGCAGTCGGAGTGGGCGAGCATCACCAGCCTGCCGAACCCGGCGTGGGCGATCTGGTCGAGGCCCTCGCCGGTGAACCCGCAGTCCCCGGCCCACGTGACCAGCCGCCGGTCGACCTCACCCGCGAGAGCGTCGTCGACCCGGCCCACGACCGGGCAGTACAACGGCGTCGCGCTGCCGTCACCCCACGGCAGGTACGCGTAGGCCGGATCCTGCCCGGGCGCCGGCGCGAACTGGGTCGCGATCCGCGCCGCGGCCGTGCCGAGGCCGAACGGGCCCGCGAGCAGGCTCGCGGCGCCCCCGGTGGTCCACTGTGGACACGTGGTCCCGGTCGTCATGGTGCTCTCCCTCGGCACGCCCGCCTCAGACGCGGTCGGCGGCGATGAGCAGGTAGTGGAAGCTGCCTTCGCGGTAGGCGGTCAGGAACGGCTTCTCCACCCCGGTGGCGACCGAGGACCGCTCCCGCAGCTCCCAGTACGGGATCGTCGCGGCCGTCAGGTCGACGACGTTGATCGGGACGAACCCGTTGTCCGACAACGCCTTGAAGTAGTCGCCGCGGGCGTGGATGTTGCAGATGTAGTGCTGGTCGATCTGGCTGACCGCGCGCGACCGGCCGCCGGTCACGTCGTTGTAGCACCCGGTGATGGTCACGTACCGGCCGCCGGGCTTGAGCTGCCGCGCGTGCTCGGCGAACAGCTCGTGCAGGTCGACGTACATCGTGCTCTCGTTGTTCCAGATGCCTTGGAACGCACCGGATTCGAAGCCGGTGTCGAGCATGTTGCGCAAGTGGTAGCGCACCGAGCCGTCGATCCCGCGCTGCCGGACGTGCTCGTTGGCGAACCCGACCTGCTGCTCGGAGATGGAGATCCCGTCGACCTGGCAGCCGAAGCGCTGGTGGGCCATGACGCTGGTGCCGCCACGGCCGCAGCCGGCGTCGAGCAGCCGGTCGGCGGGCCCGATCGGGCCGAGGTGGTCGAGGAGGACGTCGGCCTGCGCGGTCTCCAGGCGGTGCATCTCGTCGATGATCGCCTGGTCGCGCCGGTCTTCGGGGGCATCGAGGACGGCCGGGTCGTAGTCGCCGAGGCCGTAGTGGTGGTGGTAGAGACCGTCGACGTCGCCCAGCCGGAGGTTCACCGGATCCTTCTCCGCGTTCCAGTAGTCGGCGACCGACTGCTGGTACGCGGTGCGGGTCACGGGCTGGTCGAGAGCCGTCATCGAGAAACTCCTCGTTCGTTTTTCCTTGGCGGGCAAGGAAACGCACCGGGCGCCCGGCATCGTCCCCTCACCACCGACGCTAGCGAGGAACGATTCGCGGGGACAAGGAGCTTCACTCGCGCTGGCCGGGCGTTGCCCGTCTGGCCCAGCGGCACCTCTGCACGGGGTGGTCCACGGTGGATTCGACGGCCTCTTTCGGGACCCTGTGCAACTCGTTGGGATGACGGGAAGCGACCGTCGGTGTTCTAGGGCCTGTATCGAAGTCGACCCCGGCAGGTCGTGCTGATTTGACGTTGTGGGGCGTGTCGGCGGTTGAAATGGGTGAAGTCTCCGGTAGGGGGTTCGTCGACCAAGAAGAACCTGAACATCGGAGACCGAGTGGAGACCCTAGTGGTGGCAGGGCGGTTTGACCTGACTGACGAGCAGTGGGCAGTGCTGGAGCCGCTGCCAGTGCTGTTACGGCCGGGTCGCTGTCGTTGTGGAGCAAGCGGCAGCTGATCGACGGGATCCGGTGGCGCGTGCGCACCGGCGCGCCGTGGCGGGACATGCCGGCAGGCTATGGGTGTCCTGGTCAGCCGTTTATGGGTTGTTCCGGCGCCGGCAACGTACTGATGTCTGGCAGGCGATCGTGACTGCTCTGCAGGCACTGGCTGAGGCGGCTGGACGGATCACGTGGGACGTGAGCGTGGACTCCACGATCGCGCGGGCGCATCAACATGCGCGGGTGCGCGGAAAGGGGATCTGCAGGCCGAGCCGCCGGGCGGGACAACCGTCGAACCTGAGGATCATGCGCTGGGACGCTCACGAGGCGGGTTGACCACGAGCCTGCATCTGGCGTGTGAGCAGGGGCAGAAGCTGTTGTCGATCGTACTGACCGCCGGGGCAGCGTGGCGATAGCCCGCAGTTCACTCCGGTCCTGGCCGGGATCAGGGTGCCTCGGCCGGATGGCGGCCGGCCGCGGACGCGTCCTGATCGGGTGCTGGCAGACAGGCCTACACCTCGAAGGCCAACCGGGCTCACCTGTGCGATCGTGGGATCAAGGCGACCATTCCGAGTAAGGCTGATCAGGACGCGCACCGCAAGGCCAAGGGGGCCGAGGGCGGGCGGCCACCAGCGTTCGACCCGAGATCTACAAACAGCGTCACGCCGTGGAGTGCGGCATCAACCGGCTCAAACGCCACGGCGCTGTCGCCACTCGCTACGACAAGCTCGCCGTCTGCTACGAAGCCACCGTCCACATCGCCGCGATCAACGAATGGCTCTGACCGGCTTCGATACAGGCCTAGGGGAGGGGCGCGCGGTTCTCGCCGAGCCCGGCGAGCAGGTCACCGTAGTCGACGACGCGGTCCAGGACCTCGTCGGCGGTGAACGTCAGGTGGTTCACGTGCCGGCAGGCGCGGACCTCGTCCCACGTGACCGGCGTCGACACGGTCGGGTGGTCGCGGCCGCGCAGGGAGTAGGGCGCGACCGTCGTCTTCGCCGGGTTGTTCTGGCTCCAGTCGACGAACACCCGGCCGGCGCGTTGCGCCTTGGCCATCAGCGCGGTCACCGAGTCCGGCGTCTCTCGCGCGAGCTGCTGCGCGAGCCGCTTGGCGTAGGCCGACGGCGCCGTCGCGTCTTCGGTGCGGATGCCGCAGTACAGCTGCATTCCCTTGGATCCGGATGTCTTCGCGTACGGCGTCAGCCCGTCGGCGACCAGGATGTCGTGCAGGCGTTCGGCGACGCGCGCGCAGTCGACGACCGACGTCCCCGGCCCGGGATCGAGGTCGAACACCAGGCGGTCGGGCGGCTGCCGGGTCTCCGCGTCCACCGTCCACTGTGGAACATGGAGTTCGAGTGCGGCGATGTTGGCCGCCCAGACCAGGGCCGGGAGGTCGTCGAGGAGCGGGTAGTCGATGGTGTCGCCGCTACCGCGGGAACCGGTGCCGGCCAGCCGGACCGTGCGCAGCCACGACGGGGCGCCCCGGGGGACGTTCTTCCCGAACCACTTCTCGCCGTCGACCCCGTCGGGGTAGCGGATGAACGTCACCGGGCGGCCGGCGAGGTGCGGCAGCAGGACCGGCGCGATCCGCGAGTAGTAGTTGATCACTTCACCCTTGGTGAACCCGTCCGCCGGGTACAGCACCTTGTCCAAATTGGACAAGGTGAGCTGCCGGTTTCCGGCCTGCACGGTGATCTTCTGCCCGACGGGTTCGGGAGCCGGCGGCGCGACCGGATCCGGGGTGCCGGCGCGCGGGGCGAGGACGTCGTCGGGTTTTTTGTCCGCCCGCAGCCCGCGCCACGCGGTGTGGCGGACGCGCCCGGCCCGCGTGAACTGGCGGTAGACGATCTCGCCGACGAGCCGGGGTTCGACCCAGCGGGCACGGACGGTGTCCTCGCGTGGCGGCGTCGACGCGAACGGGTGGGCGCGGCGTTCGAGGGGCTGGAGCTGCGCCATCAGATCGGCACGCGCGGCCTGGCTGAAGCCGGTGCCGACGTCGCCGAGGTAGACGAGGTCGCCGGTGGCGGGGTCGTGCGCGCCGAGCAGGAGACCGCCGAGGGTGCCGGTGAAGCTGCGCTGCCCGGGGCGCCAGCCGCAGACGATGACCTCCTGGGTGCGGATCAGCGGGTGCTTGAGCCAGGAGTCCGGCCGCTGGCCCGGCGAATACGCGGAGCTGCGCAGCTTCGCGACGACACCTTCGTAGCCGGCGGACGCGGCATCGGCCAGGAAGTCCGCCGGCGTGCGGCGGTCGGCGGCGAGCTCGTCGAAGGTGACGGCGCGGACCACCGAGACGCGGTAGGGATCGGGCATCGGCAGGCCGGCCAGCAGGCGGCGGCGTTCGTCGTACGGCTCCTTGAGGAGGGAGCGCTCGCCCAGCTGCAGGAGGTCGAAGGCGAGGAAGCGGACCGGGACGTCGTCGAACTTCGCGCTCTTCGGGGCACTCTGGTGCCGGACCCAGCGGCCACGGCGTTCCTGCATGAGCTCGAAGTCGATCCGGCCGTCGTCGCCGTAGACGACGACTTCGCCGTCGAGGTGGGCGGCCTGCCCGCCGAGGTCGAGGACGCCGGCCAGGTCGGCGAACTCGGCGGTGAAGTCGATGTTGTTGCGGCTGGTGAGCACGGTGGTGCCGTCCGGGGCGATCCGCATGGCGGCGCGGTAGCCGTCCAGCTTGTACTCGTACGCCCACTCGGCGCCGCTGCGCAGCCGGCCGCCGTCGGCCTTGGCGAGCATCGGCTCGACCCACGCGGGGACGCGGGAAGCGTCGTGAGCAGCCATGCCGGACCTCCGTCTGTGCTGTTCAGACGGTAACCCGATCGGCCTAGTTCTGCTCGGTTTCCGCAGGTGAAAGCTGGTGGTGCCCCAGTCGGGCTCAGGCGGGGAAGAAGTCGTCCACCGCGCGCTGGAGGGTGGCCCGCACCGTCTCCGCGTCGTCCAGCTCTCCGCCGTGCAGGGCGCCGTCGCGGAGGAGGACCAGGACCCTGGCCGCGTGGTTCGGTTCCGGGTGGCCGAGTGCCGCCGCCTCGCTGCGGAGGACCTCGAAGAACCACTGCCGGTGGTCGTCGATCACGCGGCGGACCTGGGACTCCGCGTCGGGGTACTCCGCCGCCGCGTTGAGGAACTGGCAGCCGCGGAAGTCTTCGCCGCACGTCGCGTCGCCCACCACCGCCAGTGCCGACGCCAGCGCTTCGCGGGGCGGCTTGCCCTCGCGAGCCGCGTCGACCGCCACCCGGATCCGCCGGCTCGTCTCCGCGAGGTACGCCGCCACCAGGTCGTCCTTCGTGGGGTAGTGCCGGTAGAACGTCGCCCGCGTCACGGACGCCTCGCTGACCAGGCGTTCCACCCCGACCGCGTGGATGCCCTCCGCGTAGAAGAGCCGGGACGCGGTCGCCAGCAACCGGTCCTTCGGGTGCACCTCGGCGGACTTCATCCCGCGAGCATAGAGAAAGACTGGTCGTTCTGCAAGATCGGCTACGTCACATTGCCAGGGCGTCTCCAAGTGGCCAGAGTATGGAGACAGAAAGACCAGTCGTTCTCTCTGAGGAGCCCGTCATGAGCAAGCCCACCATCGTCCTGGTCCACGGCGCTTTCGCCGACTCGTCGAGCTGGACCGGCGTCGTCGCGAAGCTGCGGGAGCAGGGCTTCCCGGTCGTCGCGGTGGCGAACCCGCTGCGCGGCGTCGAGTCCGATGCGGCCTACGTCGCCGACGTGGTCAAGAGCGTCGAAGGCCCGGTCGTCCTCGCCGGCCACTCCTACGGGGGCGCGCTGATCACCCGCGCGGCGACCGACACGCCGAACGTCCGCGCGCTGGTCTACATCGCGGCGTTCCAGCCCGATGCGGGCGAGAGCGTTTTCGAGCTGTCCGGCCGCTACCCGGGCGCCAAGCTCGGCCCGGAGACGACGAACGTGCTCGTCCACGACGAGGTGCCCGAGCTGTCGATCAAGCCGGCGGACTTCGCCGAGGTCTTCGCGGCCGACGTCCCGGCGGAGACGGCCGCGATCCTGGCGGTGACCCAGCGGCCGGTCGCGCAGCAGGCGCTGGCGGCCCCGTTCGAGGGCACGCCGGCGTGGGCGAAGCTCCCGTCGTGGACGCTGATCGCCAACCAGGACAACGCGATCCCGGCGGCGGCCCAGGAGTTCATGGCCGAGCGCGCGTCCTCGACGGTCCGCCGGATCGACGCTTCGCACGCGGTGGCGGTCTCCCAGCCGGCGACGGTGGCCGAGGTGATCGCGGCGGCGGCCGACGCCACGGAGTGAGCCTGGCGGTGCGGACCGGGACCCGTCCCGGTCCGCACCGCGAAGCGGGTCAAGCCGCTTCGATGCCGCGTGACGTCAGTTCGGCCCTCAGCTCCGGGCCCAGGAACTCCGAGTTCACCACCCGGCGCAGGCCGGGAACCAGAGCCAAGTCCGCCAGCGACGTGATGTCGAACAGGTCGTCCTCGCCGTCCCAGACCGGGGCGCACTCCTGGTACACCTGCAAGCCGCCGTCGAGGAGCAGCTCGTCGACCGTTGCCAGCAGCTCGGGGCTGATCTCCAGCGCTTCGAAGTACGCGCGGGCCTCGGGCTGCACCTGGTACGCCAGCCCGCGGTCGTAGGCGTACTGCCACGCGTCGCCACCGGGAACCACGTCCGCGAAACGGAACGCCGGCGTCAGCACCTCGTCCTGGTACATCAGCTTTTCGACGACGACCAGCTTGAAGTTGAAGTCTCGGAACACACCCGCAACCTAGCCGACCGGCGGCAGACCGGCGCGCGCTTCGCCGTACTCCCGCACGATCCCGGCCACGATCTCGGCCGCCGGAAGCACCTCGTCGACGAGCCCGGCCGACTGGCCCGCCTCGAGCTTGCCTTCCGTCACGTCACCGTGGAGGGCGGCATCGCGAAGAGACGAAGCCTGGAAAGTCTTACGTCGCAATGACTCCTCCGCGCCGGAAGTCTCCAAGGACAGCATCCGGGCGGTGAAGTCGTTGTCCAGGGCCCGGATGACCCCCAAGCCGTGGCCGACCGTCCGCGTGCCGTCGACGCCGGCCGCGAGCACGGCCTCCTTGTACGCGGGATGCACCGAAGCCTCCGTGCTGGCCAGGAACCGCGTGCCGAACTGGGCGGCACCCGCGCCGAGGGCCAGCACCGCCGCCAAGCCGTAGCCGTCCGCCACCCCGCCCGAAGCGATCAGGGGCAGGGAAACCGCCCGGGAGACCGCTCGCACCAGCACCGACGTCGCCACCATCGCGGGCGGCGGATGCCCACCGGCCTCGGCGCCGACGACGACCAAGCCGTCGACACCGGCCGAGGCCGCCTTGAGCGCGTGCGACACCCCGGCCACCACGTGCAGGCACCGCGTCCCGACGTCGTGGAACCGGGCCAGGTACCGGCGCGGCCCGCCCTGGGAAGCGATCAGCACCGGGGGCCGGTGCCGCAGGACCAGCTCGATCACCTCGTCGACGCCCTCCCGGTACAGCGGGAGGTTCACCGCCCACGGCCGGTCCGTGCCCGCCGCCACCTCCGCCAGCACCCGGTCCAGATCGGGCAGCCGCATCGGGCCCGCCGCCACCACGCCCAGGCCACCCGCGTTCGACACGGCCAGCGGCAGCGCCGAACTCGACGACGCCCACGACATCCCGGCCTGCACGATCGGCAGGTCGATGCCCAGCAACCGGGTCACCGAAGTGGAAATCACGCCTCCTCCAGCAGGGAACGCGCGTGCGCGGCCAGCCGGTTCTTCTGCACCTTCGAACTCGCCGTCATCCCGATGCTCTCGAAGCCGTCCACGATCCGCAGGTGCCGCGGCACCTTGAACCCCGCCATCCGCGCCCGCGCCCACCCCAGCAGCTCGGCCTCGGTGACCTCCGGCGACGTCAGCACGACGAACGCGAACGGCACCTCCACCAGCCGTGCGTCCGGGACGCCGACGACCGCCGCCTGCCGGACCAGCGGGTGCCGGTGCAGGGTGTCCTCGATGTCGGCGGGCGCGACGTTCTCGCCGCCGACGCGGATGATGTCCTTCGTGCGGCCGGTGAAGTGGAACCGGCCGGAGGAGTCGAGCAGCCCGACGTCCCCGGTGGACAGCCAGCCGTCGGCGTCGATCGTCTCGGCCGTCTTCACCGGGTCGTCGAGGTAGCCGGCCATCACGTTCCAGCCGCGCACCAGCACCACGCCCGGCTCGCCCGGACCGCAGTCGCGGTCGGCGTCGAGCGCGCGGATCCGCACCTCGACACCGGGCTGCACGGCCATCGCACCGGACGCGCGGATTTCCGCGGGCTCCCACCACGCCGACTGCGCGACGTTCGGCGATGCCTCGGAAAGGCCGTATCCCGCCACACATTCGTGCGCGCCCAACTCGTCGATGACGCGCCGGATCACGGTCGGCGACGCCGCCACCCACGCGCCGCGCAACGCCAGCCGGCGCTGCGCGCGCGAAGGGTGGTTGAGCAGCAGCAGAGCGATGGTGTCGTTGCCGGAGAAGTGCGTGCAGCGCTCGGCTTCCAGGAGCCGCAACGCCTCTTCCGGCTCGAACTTCGGCATCGTCACCAGCGTCGTGGCGTGCTGGGCGGAGGCGAGCACCGACAGCGTGCTGCCTGCCACGTGGAAGAACGGCCGCGCCGAGTGGAACCGGTCGCCCGGGCGCAGGCCCATCCGCGCGCCGGAGAAGAACGCGTCCGCGCACATGCTGCGGTGGGTGAGCAGGACGCCCTTCGGCCGCGACGTCGTCCCGGAGGTGTACTGCACGAGCAGTACGTCGTCCGGCGAACCAGCAGGCGGAGGAGCAACCGAATCGGACAAGAACTCGTCCCATGACGAAGCGAACGAAGGAACGTCGTCCCCGAGCACGACGACCTTCTCCAGCGCAGGAAGGGACTCGACGCCGATCTCCCGCAGCATCGAAGCGAAGTCCACATTGAGCACCCGGGACGCGACGAACAGCGTCCGCACCTGCGCGTGTTCGAGCGTGTACCGCACTTCGTCGGCCGTGAACCGGGTGTTGACCGGCACGGCGACCGCGCCCGCCGCCCCGATCGCGTGGAACAGCGCCACCCAGTCCGGGCCGTTGCCGAGGCAGATCCCGACGCGGTCGCCGCGCCCGATGCCGGCGGCGGCCAGCCCGGCCCGGATCCGCGTGACCCGGGTGGCCAGCTCGCCGTAGGTGACCCGTTCCGTGGCCGTGACGACGGCTTCGACGTCCGCCGCGAGCAGGGCCGCGCGCGCCAGGACCTCGTGCGTGGTGAGCGGGCAGGCGGTGCGCAGGTCGGTCATCGCGGGTCTCCGTTCCCGGCGGTGAAGCGGGCGACGCCCTCGCGCCAGCCGCCGTCGGCGAGGCACTGTTCGATGGCGGCCAGTTCGATGCGGATCCCGCGGTCGAGGTCGGTTTCCGAGCCGAGGTCGACCGCGCGCTTGGTGAGCGAGATGGCCAGCGGTGGTGCCTTGGCGATGCTCGCGGCGGTCTCGTCCCCGGCCGCGCGCAACTCGTCGGCCGGGACGACGCGGGTGACGATGCCCAGCTCGGCGGCCTCTTCGGCGGCGAGCGCGCGGTTGGTGAACAGCAGTTCCTTGGCCCGGCGCTTGCCGATGGCGCGCTGCAGGCGCTGGGTCGCGCCGACGGTGCCCCAGTGCGGCTCGGGGAACCGGAAGACAGTCCCCGAAGCGGCCAGCGCGAAGTCCGCAGCGAGGGCGATTTCGCCGCCCGAGCCGACGACGGCGCCCTGCACCAGGGCGACGACCGGCACCCGGCACTGCTCGATCGCCGAGTACGCGGCGAAGGAGGCGACGCGGCGGCGACGCACCCAGGCGGCGTCCTTGCCGGTGCGTTCCTTGAGGTCGGCGCCCGCGCAGAACACCGGCCCGCGCCCGCTCAGCAGCACCACCCGGACGTCGTCTTCGAGGGACTCGAACGCCTCCCGCAGCTGGTGGCACATCGGCAGGTCGACGGCGTTGCGGGCCTCGGGCCGGGTCAGCTCGACCCGGGCGATCCCGGCCTCGACGGAGACACTCACGCGCTCGGTCATCGGATCACCCCGTCGGTCCGCAGGTCCTCGATTTCGGCGGCGGCGAGCCCCAGCTCCGCCAGGACGTCGTCGGTGTCGGCGCCGAGCCGGGGCGGCACGCCCACGCTCAACGGTTCCCCGCCAGTCTCACGCAGGGGCGTCCGCAGCGCCGGGAACGTCCCCTCCGACGGGTGGGTGAACTCGCCGACGACGCCCCGCGCGACGGCGTGCGGGTCGGCGAGGGCTTCCCGGACCGAGCGGACCGCGCCGACCGGGACGTCGGCCGCGCGCAGCTCCTTCACCAGCGGATCCCGGTCGTGCTGCGCGATGGCGCCGCGCAGGGCCTTCATCACCCGGGTGCGCTGCTCGACCCGGCCGGAGTTCCCCCGCAGCGCGGGATCCGCGGCGAGGTCGCCGAGCCCGAGGACCGTGCACAGTGGACCCCAGTGCTGGTCGCTGCCGCTGATGTGCAGCCATTCGCCGTCGCCGGCCTGGAACGCGGCCGACGGCACGCGGCCGGGGTGCTCGGTGCCGGTCCGCACCGGGTCCTCGCCGAGCGCGAAGAGCCGGGCCGCGTTGAGCGCGTGCAGGCTCAGCTGGACGTCCATCATGGACACGTCCAGGTGGCGGCCCCGCCCCGACGCCGCGCGCCCGGCCAGCCCGGACAGCACCGCGATGACGACCCAGAGCCCGGACGTCAGGTCCGCCACCGGAATCCCGGTCTTCGACGGCGGCCCGGCCGGCTCACCGGTCATCGCCATGACGCCGGACAGCGCCTGGAAGACCGTGTCGTAGCCCTTGCGGTCGCGGTCCGGGCCGGTCTGCCCGAACCCGGTGGCCGACACGTAGACCAGCCCGGGGTTCGCGGCGGCGAGGTCCGCGTACCCGAGGCCGAGGCGGTCCAGGGCGCCGGGGAGGAAGTTCTCGACGACGACGTCGGCGCGGGCCGCCAGCTTGCGTGCCACCTCCTGGCCGCGCGGGGCCTTGAGGTCGAGCGTGACGGACTTCTTGCCCCGGTTGAAGGCGAAGAAGTACGCGCTTTCGCCGTGGGGCAGCCGGGGTTCGAAGCCGCGGGTCTCGTCGCCGGATCCCGGCCGCTCGACCTTGATGACGGTGGCACCCAGCTCGGCGAGGACCTGGGTCGCCAGGGGAGCGGCGAGGACGCGGGAGAAGTCCAGCACGGTGATGCCGGAGAGCGGGCCGGTCATGCGCGGAACCCCCGCATCAGCGCGTTGACGTCCTGGCCGGCCCGCATCGCGGCGTCCGTCGGCAGGTCGGCGACGCGGTAGAGGAGGTCCTTCGCGGCGGCGATGGCCCGAGGCTCGACCTTGGCCCACAGCTCGGCGATTTCCAGCGCGGCCGGCAGGATTTCGGAAGGGGCGACGATCCGGTTGATCAGGCCGTGTTCGAAGGCCTCGCCGGCGGTGAGCAGACGTCCGGTGCTGACCAGTTCGAACGCGAGCTTGCGGCCGAGGTGCTGCACGAGCCCGGTCATCACGAGCGCCGGGACGATGGAGTGCTTGAGCTCGGGGTAGCCGAACTTCAGGTCGGTGCCGGCGACGACCATGTCCGCGCCGATCGCCAGGCCCGCGCCACCGCCGACCGCGGCCCCGCGCACGGCCGCCACGACCGGGACACGCAGTTCGCGCGCCTGGACCTGCAGTTTCGCGGTGAGCGCGGCGCGCTCGAGCACGGCGTCGGCGTGCTCGGGCGTCAGGGACGAGAACTCGTCGAGGTCGGCGCCCGCGCAGAAGCCTCGGCCGGCACCGGTGAGCACGACCGCGCGGACGTCCCGGTCGGCGTCGGCGGCGGTGAACGCTTCGCTGAGCGAGCGGGTCAGCGCCGTGTCGAGGGCGTTGAGCTTTTCGGGCCGGTTCAGGGTCAGGACGCGGACGGGTCCGTGGTCCTCGACGATGACGGTCACGGGTTCTCCTGGTTCGGGGTCGGGGTGAAGCCGGCGCGGGCCACCATGCTGTGCAGGGGGCGGCCGAGGGCTTCCTCGCAGGCGGCCGAAGCCTTCGCGAGCAGGTCGAGGTCGAGTCCGGTCACGACGCCCATCGCGTCGAAGAGGCTGACGAGGTCCTCGGTGCAGACGTTGCCGGTGAGCCCGGCGCCGTACCGGATCGCCGACGGGTGGCCGCCGACGCCGCCCATCGCGGTGTCGAAGTTCCGGCAGCCGGCCTCGAGGGCCGCGACGGCGTTGGCGATCCCGGTGCCGCGGGTGTTGTGGAAGTGCGCGACCACGGGCGGTCCGGCGTTCAGCCGGGCGAACAACGCGCGCACGGACGCCGGGGTCGCGACGCCGGTCGTGTCGCCGAGGGTGACCAGGTCGGCGCCGAGGTCGGCGAACCGGGCGACGTCCTCGGCGACCCGGCCGGGGTCGACGGCGCCTTCGAACGGGCAGCCGAACGCCACCGAGACGACGCCGACCAGCTTGAACCGGCCGCCGGCCAGCGCGACCATCTCCTCTACCCGCTCCCACTGCCCGGCTCTCGACGTGCGGAGGTTGCGCTCGGTGTGGCTTTCACTGGCCGAGACCAGCAGGCTCAGCTCGTCGGCGCCGTGGCCGGCGTCGAGGTCGTCGAGGGCGCGCCGCACCGCGTGCGGGTTCGGGCAGGTCGCCTTGACCGCGACGCCGGGGTGGCGCCGGATCTTCGTCAGGACCTCGGAGGCGTCGGAGAAGCCGGGGACGCGCGCAGGGTGGCTGTAGCTGGTCGCCTCGATCCGCCGGAACCCCGCGTCCGCGAAGGAGTCCAGCAGCGCGACCTTGGTCGCGGTCGGCACGAACTCCGGTTCGTGCTGCAGCCCGTCGCGGGCGAAGCACTCGCAGATCGTGACGGCGTCGGGCATCGGGCCACCTCCTGTTCGGTGGCTCCAGAACTACGCGGCTCTGTTGATAAAGTCAACAGTCGACGTCGCCGGGGTGGGCGCGCTCACGATCCTCGACGGCCAGGGCCAGGTCGGCCAGCTTGTCCAGCGCGCTGCTCAGGGTCGCCGCCTCGGCCGGGGTCAGTGCGGCGAGGAACTCCGCGTCGCGCTCGTTCGCCGCGGTGATCAGGCCGCGGTAGACGCGCGTGCCCTCGGTGGTGAGGGCGAGCTGGGACGTGCGGCCCGAGCCGGCCGTCCGGTCCACCAGCCCGCGTTCGGTCAGGCGGCTGACCACCCGGCTCATCTGCGCTTTGTCCAGCCCCGCCCGGCGGGCGAGGCGGTTGAGGGTGAGGGTGGGGTCGGCGGCGATGAGCGAGATCGCCCGCCATTCGCCGAGGCTGACGTCGAACTCCCGCCGGTAGCGCAGGGCGGCGCTGCGCGACATCGCCGACGACGTGCGGGAGAGCCGGTAGGAGAGGAGTCCGGAGATGGGCACCAGGTCTCGGCCGTCCGCGCGTTCCGCCATGCCGGTCATCGTAGCCGTTGCCGACCAGGTGTTGACAAACACAACACCGGATGCCGAGACTGGCGCCGCACGCCCCGCCTGACGAAGGAGTCGAGTAGCCGTGGCCGAACACCCCGCCGTCACCGGACGGCCGCCCGCAGTCGGCGACGCCGGCCGCGCGTCCACCTACCGGACCATCGCCCTGCGGGTCATGCCGCTGCTCGTGGTCTGCTACGTCGTCAGCTTCATCGACCGGACGAACATCGGCATCGCGCAGCAGGGGCTCAAGCGCGACCTCGGCTTCGGCTCCGCGGTCTACGGGCTCGGTGTCACGCTGTTCTTCGTCGGGTTCATCCTCTTCGAGGTCCCCAGCAACGCCCTGCTGGCGCGGATCGGCGCCCGCAAGACGCTGGTCCGGATCATGGCGACCTGGGGCGTCGTCACGATCGTGACGGTGTTCGTGCGCGACGAAACCACGTTCTACATCGCCCGGTTCCTGCTCGGCGTCGCCGAAGCGGGCTTCTTCCCGGGAGCGCTTTACCTGCTGTCGCGGTGGTTCCCGTCCGCGCGCCGGACGCGGATGACCGCGGTGTTCTTCATCGGCGTCCCGGTGTCGGGCGTGCTCGGCTCGCTGGTCTCCGGCTGGATCATGCACGCGCTCGGCGGCGTCGCCGGCCTGGCCGACTGGCAGTGGCTGTTCCTCATCGAAGGCGTCCCGCCGATCCTGCTCGCCGTGCTGGTGGCGTTCTTCCTCGTCGACGAGCCGGAGCAGGCGAAGTGGCTGACGCCGGCGCAGAAGGCGGTGGTCCGGGCGGACCTGGAGGCCGAGCGGCAGTCGAAGGAGGAGCCTGCGGTCCGGCACGGCGGCATGCTGTCGGCGTTGCGCGACCCGAAGGTCTGGATCCTCGGGCTGTGCGCGTGCGGGGCGTACACGCTGGCCAACGCCGTCTCGTACTGGACGCCGCGGATCATCGCCGAGGCCGGCGTCGGCGACGTGCTGAACCTCGGCTTCTTCTCGGCGATCCCGCCGCTGCTCGGCATCGTCGTGATGCTGCTGGTCGGCCGCCACTCCGACCGGACGCTGGAACGCCGCTGGCACGCGGCGCTGAGCTGGCTGGTGGCCGCGGCGGCGATGCTGGCCCTGGCGTTCTCCGGCGGCAGCGTGCTGGTGGTGGTCGTCCTGCTGGCGGTGATGGCGGCGGCGCACTATTCGGGCCTGACGGTGTTCTATTCGATCCCGTCGATCTACCTGAGCGAGCGCGCGGCGGCGACGGGGATCGCGGTGGTGACGTCGATGGGCTCGTTCGCGGCGGCGGCGTCCCCGTCGTTGCTGGGCTTCATCCAGGCGGCGACCGGGAGCCTGTCGCTCGGGCTGGTGATCAGCGCGGGGATCGTGCTGGTGGCGGTGGCCGTGCTGCTGGTGGGCGTGAAGGCGAAGGACCTCAAGGAGAAGCACCACTAGGTTGACCGGCGCCGAAGCCGCCGCACACGATCCCGCCAGGCCTCGGGTACGGGACCAGCGGACGCTCGCGGCGGCGTGGCACCCGCAGGAGCCGCTGCCCGCGGCTGCGGCTGCGGGCGGCGCTCGACGCACGGTCATCGTCGTAGCGTCGTCTCCTCGTCCAACCGGGACAGCTTCTCGGGGTTGCGTACCGCGTAGAGTCCCGTGATCAGCCCGTCGTCGATGCGGACCGCCAGTACCGTGTCGACCTCGCCGTCGCGGCGCAGCAGCAACGCGGGGTAGCCGTTGACCTGCGCTGCCGCCAGCGTCCCGTCGGCGAAGTTGCCCAGTCCGGCCGCCAGCAGGCGAGCCACGTCGGCAGCGCCCACGACCGGTTCCAGCACCGCCTGCACGACCCCGCCGCCGTCGCCCAGGAACACCACGTCCGGGGCCAGGATGTCCAGCAGGTGCTGCAGATCGCCCGTCTCGACCGCGCGCTGGAACGCCGCCAGCGCGTCGCGGGACGTGGCGGGGGAGACGTCGCCGCGGGGCCGGCGCGCCGCCACGTGGGAGCGGGCGCGGTGGGCGATCTGGCGGACCGCGGCCGGGTTCTTGCCGACGGCTTCGGCGATCTCGTCGTAGCCCAGGGCGAACACCTCGTGCAGCACGAACACCGCGCGCTCGGCCGGGGTCAGCGTCTCCAGCACCAGCAGCATCGCCATCGAGACGCTGTCGGCCAGCTCGACGTCGTCGGCGACGTCGGGCGCGGTCAGCAGCGGCTCGGGCAGCCACGGGCCGACGTAGGACTCCCGGCGCCGGGTCCGCGTCCGCAGCCGCATCAGGGCCAGGCGCGTGGTGATCCGGACCAGGTACGCACGCTCCTCGCGCACGGCGGCCAGGTCCACGCCCGCCCAGCGAAGCCAGGTCTCCTGCAGGACGTCCTCGGCGTCGGCGGCCGAGCCGAGCAGCTGGTAGGCGACGGTGAACAGCAGGTTCCGGTGCGCGAGGAACGCCTCGGTGGCGGGGTCGGCCATGGTGGCTCCTCTTTCGGTCTCGGGGAGTTTCCCACCAGATGCTCTTCGGGGCCGCCGTGTGACCGTGACCGTCGTCACTGTCACGGCGCGGGGGTGGTCCGGCATCTCGTGGTCGTCCGTTCCGCGAACCCGAAAGAGGAACCATGGAACCCCGTTTCGCCCTGACCGGCACCGAAGTCGGCGCCAAGTTCGCCAAGCGGTTCGGCACCGCGAGCCTGGCGATCATCCAGTCGACGCTGCCGAAGGTCACGCAGGAGCTGGTGTCGCTGCGCGTCAGCCAGATCAACGGCTGCGGCTGGTGCGTCGACATCCACGCCAAGGAGCTGGCCGCCGCCGGGGAGCCCGCGGTGCGGATCAACCTGGTCGCCGCCTGGCGCGAGGCCACGGTGTTCAGCGAGGCCGAGCAGGCCGCGCTGGCGCTGGCCGAGGAGGGCACCCGGATCGCCGATGCCGGCCCCGGCGTCTCCGACGACACCTGGGACCGCGTGCGCAAGCACTACGACGACGACCGGACCGCCGCGCTGGTCGCGCTCGTGGCCCAGATGAACTCGGCCAACCGGCTCGCGGTGATCCTGCACCAGAAGGGCGGGTCGTACGAGCCCGGCATGTTCGGCTGAGCGGTTCCGGCCCGGGAGCGCGCGCTCCCGGGCCGGTTCGTGCTTCGCTGGGGGCATGGGCAAGGCGGAGCGGTGGAACCGGTACTGGGACCGCAAGTCGGCGACCTACGACGCGGAGATGGGCGTCTGGGACCGCCGCCTCTTCGGGGACTCGCGCGAGTGGGCGTGCGGGCAGGCCACCGGCGAAGTGCTGGAGGTCGCCGTCGGGACCGGGCTCAACCTGTCCTGGTACCCCGCCGGGGTGACGCTCACCGGGCTCGACCTGAGCTCCGGGATGCTCGAGCTAGCGCGGTCCCGGGCCCGCGACCTCGGCCGCGCGGTGACCCTGCGCCAGGGCAGTGCGCACAAGCTGCCCTTCGCCGAAGCGTCGTTCGACACCGTGGTGTGCACGTTCGGCCTGTGCGCGATCCCGGACCCCGCGACGGCGGTGGGCGAGATGGCGCGCGTCCTGCGTCCCGGCGGCCGGCTGATCCTGGTCGACCACGTGGCCGGCTCGTCGTTCGTGGTGCGCGCCGCGCAGTGGCTGGTGGAGCTGGCGAGCGTCCCGTTGGCGGGCGAGCACTTCCGGCGGCGTCCGCTCAAGCTCGTGGAGGCGCTCGGGCTGCCGATCGAGCGGCGGGAGCGCTTCAAGCTGGGGCTGGTCGAGCGGCTGGTGGCCCGGAAGGCCGGCTGACCGGCCCGGCCGTGCCGGATCGGTCCGGCTGATCCGGGTTTGAGCGGTCCCGGACCGGCTATCCGTGGTGTTCGGCCGGTTCCGGCCGCCAAGGAGGTGTTCGCCGTGCTCGCCCGGCCCAGCTCGGTGCGGATCGTGCCCCGTTACGGTGCGACGACGACGGCGGCCGTCGACGGTGTGCTCGACCAGAGCACCCGGCCACTCCTCAAAGACGGTCTGCTGGCCTTCGCGGCCGAATCGCCCGACGGCCTGCTCGTCGACATCCAGCACCTCGAACTCGCCGATCCGGCGCTCGTCGGGGTCTTCGCGCTGGTCGCCCTGCGGATCGGCGACTGGCCGGCCATTCCCTTCGCGCTCGTCACCAGGCGGGCCGACCAGCTCGCGCTGCTGGCCGGCCAGGCCGTGCCGGTGTACCCGGACGCCGCTTCGGCGGAAGCCGCGCTGAAACGCCCGGAACGCCGGCGGGCCGGGCGGGTGCCCGCCCGGACGTCGGCTCGCGCCCGCGGGTTCGTCCGCGGTGCCTGCGATCGGTGGGAGGTGCCGGAGCTGGCCGAGGACGCGGAGCTGATCGCGACCGAGTTCGTCGAGAACGTGTTGCGGCACACGGACTCGGTGCCGCGGCTGGCGATGGAGCTGCGGCACGGGAAGCTGACCGTCGAGGTGGCCGACGAAAGCCCGCACCCGGCGGTGGTCCGCGAAGGGCTCGACCCGATCGAAGCGGGACTCGGGTTGCGGATGGTGGCCAAGGTCGCGAAGACGTGGGGGAGCAGCCGGTGCCGGTCCGGCGGCAAGACCGTGTGGGCCGTGCTGCGCCGGCGCTGAGGTCCGCGTCACGTCCGGGAACACCCGCGTTTCCCCTGCGTTGTAACGGATACAGGCTCCCGCCTCCGCTCGCAGGTACACCCCCAGCCTTCGCCGAGCGGGGGCGGGTCTTCGTCTACTGTGGACGCCGGAAGTCGCGTTCGGATTCGACCTCGCCCTCGGGCGTGTGGACCACGTGCCCGACGCGCCGCTTCTTCGCGATCAGCCGGCCGGACAGCACGGCGTCGGTCCGGCGCGGAGACGTGTTGGACGCCCGCCGCCCGCCTTCGACGCGGTTCTTCCAGAGCCCGTCTTCGAAGTAGGTGTGCACGTCACCCTCGGCCATGGCGCCCCCTCCCGGTGTCCCCGGCGGTATTCCCGGGGACGCGCCGGGCAAACGTTCAGGCCAGGCCGAGCACCCGGACGGCGTTGTCCTTGAGGATCAGCGGCCGCACCTCGTCCTTGAGGTCGAGGCCGGCGAAGTCGGCGAGCCAGCGGTCGGGGGTGAGCACCGGGAAGTCCGAGCCGAACAGCACCTTGCGCTTGAGCAGCGAGTTCGCCGCGCGGACCAGCTGCGGCGGGAAGTACTTCGGCGACCAGCCGGACAGGTCGATGTACACGTTCGCCTTGTGCGTCGCGACCGAGATCGCCTCGTCCTGCCACGGCACCGACGGGTGCGCCAGGATGATCGTCAGCCCCGGGAAGTCGGCGGCGACGTCGTCGAGCAGCATCGGGTTCGAGTACCGCAGCTTGATGCCGTGCCCGCCCGGCAGCCCGGCGCCGATCCCGGTCTGCCCGGTGTGGAACAGCGCCGGCACGCCCAGCTCCTGGATGGCCTCGTACAGCGGGTAGTGGCGGACGTCGTTCGGTTCGAACGCCTGCAGGCTGGGGTGGAACTTGAAGCCGCGCACACCGTGCTCGGCGACCAGCGCCCGCGCGCGGCGCACGGCGGCCTTGCCGGCGTGCGGGTCGACCGAGCCGAACGGGATGAGCACGTCCGCGTGCTCGGCGGCCGCGTCGGCGATCTCCTCGCTCGAGAGCGCGGGGTGCCCGGTCGCGGCCGGCGCCTCGACGGTGAAGACGACGGCGGCCATGTTCCGCGCCCGGTAGTGCTCGGCGATCGCGGTCACCGTCGGCGTGCGGTCCTGGTCGGCGCGGAAGTACTTCGCCGACGCGTCCAGGAGCTCCTGGTCGAGGGCGAAGCAGCCGTGCCCGTCCTGTTCGACGTGGGTGTGGACGTCGATGGCGGTCAGTGCGGAAAGGTCCACGGGGAAACTCCAGTCACGGCAGGTCGGGCTGAGCGGCCTTCGCGGCCAGCAGGCGGTTCAGGACGGCGTCGCGGGCGGCGACGAGGGCGCGGTCGTCGGTGCCGGCCCGTTCGGCGTCGACCCCGGCGACGAGCTTGTCGGCCAGCTCCGGGGTCAGGTGGACGCGGCCGAGGTCGCGCCACCACTCTTCGGTGGGCGGGCCGAGGTGCGCCAGGACGTGCGCGAGCCCGCCCGCGCCGCCGGAGAGGTGCTGGTTGAGGAACGGGCCGAGCACGGCCCAGCGCAGCCCGGGCCCGTACGCGATCGCCGTGTCGATGTCGGCGACCGTCGCGACCCCGCGTTCGACGAGTGAATACGCCTCCTGCCACAGCGCGGCCTGCAGCCGGTTCGCGATGTGGCCGGGCACTTCCCGCGACAACCGGATCGGCCGCTTCCCGACCGAGGCGTAGAACGCCACGGCCCGGTCGACGACTTCGGGCGCGGTGTCGCGGCCGGGCACGACCTCGACGAGCGGGATCAGGTGCGGCGGGTTGAACGGGTGCCCGATGACGACCCGCTCGGGATGGCGCGGGCAGCCGCGGGCGATGACGCTGGGCAGCAGCCCGGACGAGCTGCTCGCCAGGACCACGTCCGGCCGCGCGGCCTCGTCGAGGACCGCGAACAGCGCGTGCTTGACGTCCTCGCGCTCAGGCCCGTTCTCCTGCACGAAATCCGCCGCCGCGGCCGCTTCCCCGGCGTCGGCGACGAACCGCAGCCGATCCGCCGGCGCGTCTTCGAGAGCCGTTCGTAACCGCTCTTCGGCGCCGGGCGCCGGGTCCGTGGCGACGACGTCGTGGCCGTGGGCGAGGAACAGCCCCGCCCAGCTCGCGCCGATCACGCCGGTGCCGATGACCGCGACGGTGCTCATGCGCGTGCCCGGAAGTGGTCGAGGGCGGTGGGATCGGCCAGGACGTCCTGGCCGACGACGTCGTCGGCCCGGGCACCGAGCAGGAGTTTCTTCACGGGCAGCTCCAGTTTCTTCCCGGTGCGGTTGCGGGGGATCACCGGGACCGCGGTGATCGTGTCCGGCACGTGCCGCGGCGAGAGCGCGCTCTTCAACGCCGTCGCGATCTTCTCGCGCAGCGGCGCGTCCAAGGCGCCGTCGCGGAGGACGACGTAGAGGCGGAGGTCGCCGTTGCCGCCGGCGGGGTCTTCGAGGTGCACGACGAGGGAGTCGTCGATCTCGGGCAGCTCCTCGACGACGGCGTAGAACTCCGCGGTGCCGAGCCGGACGCCGCCGCGGTTGAGGGTCGCGTCCGAGCGCCCGGAGATGACGCAGCTGCCCTCGGGGGAGAACCGGATCCAGTCGCCGTGGCGCCAGACGCCGGGGTAGGTGGCGAAGTACGTCTCGCGGTGCCGCGAACCCGTGTCGTCGCCCCAGAACCCGACCGGCATCGACGGCATCGGCGCGGTGATGACCAGCTCGCCCAGCTCGCCGACCACCCGGGTGCCGTGCTCGTCGAACGCCCGCGCGTCGACCCCGAGGCACGGTCCGGCGATCTCGCCGGCGATGACGGGCTGCAGCGGGCCGCCCTGGACGATCCCGCTGCAGACGTCGGTGCCGCCGCTGCCGACGTTGAGCAGGACGTCGGGGCCGAAGACGTCGCGCACCCAGTGGTAGCCCTCGGCCGGCAGCGGGCTGCCCGCCGCGCCGATCTGCCGCAGCGCGGTCAGGTCGAACGACGCGGCCGGGTCGAGGCCCGCCTTCCGGCACGCCATCAGGAAGCCCGGGCTCGCGCCCAGCAGCGTCGCGCGGGTCTCGGCGGCGAGCCGCCACTGCCACGCCAGGTCGGGGTGCAGCGGGTTGCCGTCGACGAGCACGATCGACGCGCCGGTGAGCAGCCCCGAGACGAGCGCGTTCCACATCATCCAGGCGGTGGTGGAGAACCACAGGATCCGGTCACCGGGGCGCAGGTCCCAGCTGAGGCCGTGGTTCTTCAGGTGTTCGAGGAGGATCCCGCCGTGGCCGTGCACGATCGCCTTCGGCTTGCCGGTGGTGCCGGAGGAGAACAGCACGCACAGCGGGTGCGCGAACCCGACCGGCTCGAACCCGGGCACGCACGCCTTCGGGGGTTCCGGGTGGCGGAGCCCCCGGCTCGGGCCGAAGGCCCGGATGTCACTGCTCTCGGTGAGCAGATCGCTCCAGGCGAGCGCGTCCGGGAGGTCGTGGCCGCCGTAGGGAACGTGGACGACGTGCTCGACGGTGGGCAGGCCGGCCCGGATCTCGGCGACCTCCGCGCGGCGGTCGACGTCCTTGGCGCCGTAGCGGTACCCGGCCACGGTCAGCAGCACCCGCGGCTCGATCTGGCCGAACCGGTCGACGACCGAACGGGCGCCGAACTCGGGCGCGCAGGAGGCCCAGACCGCGCCGAGGCTCGCGGTCGCCAGGTAGGCGACCACGGTTTCCGGGATGTTCGGCAGGTACGCGACAACGCGGTCGCCGCGTCCGACCCCGAGCCGGGCGAGCCCGGCGCGGGCCCGGGCGACCTGGTCGCGCAGCTCGCCCCACGTCAGCTCGGCGCGGTCGCGGGTCTGGGAGTACGCGATGACGGCGACGTCGTCGGCGGGGCCGCCGAGGGCGTGCTCGGCGTAGTTGAGGGTCGCGCCGGGGAACCACTCGGTGCCGGGCATCCGCCGGTCCGGCACGACGCTCGAGGCGGGGGAGTGGAAGCGGACGCCGAAGAAGTCCTTGACCGACGACCAGAAGCCGTCGAGGTCGGTCACCGACCAGCGGTGCAGCGCGGCGTAGCCGTCGAAGTCGTGGCCGCGGCCGGCCAGCCACGTCAGGAACCGGCCGATCTCGGTGGTTTCGCGGACGTCGGGCGCGACCGGGCGCAGGATCATCGGCCGACCTTCCCGGCGCGCTTGTCGAGGAACGCCCGCATCCGTTCCTTGGCCTCCGCGCTGCCGCTCGCCACCGCGGACATCAAGGACTCCATCAGGTAGCCCTCGGCCGGGTTGGCCTCGGCGATGCGGGGGAGGGCCTGCAGGACGGCGAAGTTCGTGATCGGGGAGTTCGCGGCGATCTTGCGGGCCAGGCCGAGCGCGTGCTCGAAGCCGTCGTCGGCGCGGTAGTGCGACAGCCCGGCGGCGTGGCCTTCGTCGGCGTCGAGGACGCGGCCGGTGAGCATCATGTCGGCCATCCGGTGCACGCCGATCAGCCGCGGCACCCGCACCGACGCGCCGCCGCCGACGAACAGCCCGCGCTGGCCCTCCGGCAGCGCGTAGAAGGCCGAGGGCTCGGCGACGCGGATGTGCGCGGCCGCCGCGAGCTCCAGGCCGCCGCCGACGACCGCGCCCCGGAGCACGGCGACGACCGGGACGCGCCCGCGTTCGAGCCGCTCGAAGGCGCGGTGCCACATCATCGAGTGCTCCAGGCCTTCGAACGCGTCGCGCTCGGTGAGCTCGGAAAGGTCGAGCCCGGCGGAGAAGTGCTCGCCCACGGCGTCGAGCACGACGGCCTTGACCCCGCGCGGCGGCGCGCCGAAGAACGTTTCGAGGCCGAGCACAGTGGCGTCGTCGAGGGCGTTGCGCTTCTCGGGGCGGGCCAGCCGCAGCACGGCGACTTCGTCGAGCAGCTCCAGACGCAGCGAAGGGGGCAGGAGAGGGGTCGTCATGCGGGTCCGTTCGGGAAGGACGCGGCGGCTCGCGCGCGGAGCTCGACGCGGCGGATCTTGCCGGTGGCGTTGACCGGCAGGGCTTCGGTGAACTGCACGTACTTGGGCACCTTGTAGCGGGCGAGGTGCTGTTCGAGGTGGGCGCGGAAGGCGGCTTCGTCGAGCTGGGTGCCGTCCCGGCGGACGACGAAGGCGGCGCCGACCTCTCCCCAGCGCTCGTCGGCCACGCCCACGACGGCGCACGCGTCGACCTCGTCGAGCCGGACCGCGACCGCCTCGATCTCGGCGGGGTAGACGTTCTCGCCGCCGGAAATGATCAGGTCCTTGACGCGGTCGACGACGTGGGCCCAGCCGTCGTCCTCGACGCGGACGACGTCACCGGTGCGGAACCAGTCGCCGTCGACGAAGCTCGCCTTCGACTCTTCCGGCCGGTTCCAGTAACCGCCGAACACGTGCGGGCCGCGCACCAGCAGCTCGGCGGGCGTCTCACCGAGCGGCTCGGGAACGAGGTCCGGGCCGAGGCCGGCCACGTCGGTGAAGAAGTGCGGCACGCCCGCGGCGACGGGGTGGTCGAGCGTGCCCTCGTGGGTGGCCATCGAGACGCCCGGCGAGGCTTCGGTCATGCCGTAGCCCTGAAGGAGCTTCACACCGCGGTCGAGCCACGCGCGGGCGACGCGCTCGGCGACCGGCGAGCCGCCGTAGAGCACGCACGTCAGCGAGCTCAGGTCCGTGCGGTCCCAGGACTCGTGGCGGCACAGCATCTCCAGCATGGTGGGGACCGCGGAGAAGCTCGTGATCCCGGCTTCGCCGATCCGGCCGAGGATCGCGCCCGGGTCGACCTTCGCCACCGGTTCCACGCTGCCGCCCTTGAACAGCGTCGGCAGCGTGATCTGGCCCAGCCCGACGCAGTGGAACAGCGGCGCGATGCACAGCGCCTTGTCGGTGCCCAGGACGTCGAGGTGGGCGAGCTGGTTGACGGTGTTCCAGGTGAGGTTCCCGTGGGTCAGCACCGCCGCCTTCGGCCGGCCGGTGGTGCCGGAGGTGTAGAGCAGCACGCACGGGTCGTCGAGCCGGACCTCGGGGGACGGCGGGTCGGCGGCGGCGGCCAGTTCCGCTTCGTAGTCCAGCCCGCCGGCCGGGCACGACGCCGGGTCCGTCGCGACGACGTGCCGGAGGGTCTCCGGCAGCGGGCCGGTCAGCAGGGCGTCGGTGTCCGGGCTGTGCACCAGGACCGAAGCGCCGCTGTCGTCGAGCATGTAGCGGATCTCGGTGGGGGAGAGCCGGTAGTTGAGCGGCACGAAGAGCGCGCCGAGGCGGGCGGTGGCGAAGAGCGTCTCGAAGACGGCGACGTCGTTGACACCGAGGTAGGCGACGCGGTCGCCCGGGCGCACGCCGAGCCGGGCGAGCGCGCCGGCCAGCCGTTCGACGCGGTCGGCGAGCTCGGCGTAGGTGCGCGTGCGGCCGGGCTGGACGAGCGCGGTGCGGCCGGGGGAGATCCGCGCCCGGCGCGCGGGCCAGCTGCCGAGGCCGAAGTCGGCCGGTCCGTGCGGCGATCGGGGCACGCCGGGCACCTCCCGTGCTCTATATCAGGAACCCTGAGACGTCATCGAGCATGACTGTCACCCGCACGGGCTGTCAAGAGCGCGGGCCGCGAGTGCCGGATTTTGGTACGGACGCCGGGAAGACGTGCTTTTGGCGGACAGTGGGAGAATGGCATTTCGGCCGTTGGCGGGGTTGCGCCGTTTGGATCAAGCACTACGCTGGCAGGGTGCGGTTCAGAGCCAGCCGCCCTCCCCCGACTTGCCGGCGTTCGAGCGGGCAGTGGACACCGCTCGACACGCCATCCGCGACTGAAGGCGTAGCAGAATGTTGGTCGTGCAGCACCCCGCGACGGCGATCCCCATGGCGTCGCCGTCCCCCCTCGCCGAACGAAGCCCGTTCGACATCAAGGTGATCCGCCCGTACTTCGGGGCGGTGATGGTCCGGATCCGCGGCGCGCTCGACGAAGACAGCGCCGCCGAGCTCGCCTCGGTCCTCAGCACCTGGGCGCACCGGAAGTTCCCGGTCCTGGTGCTCGACCTGTCCGAGGTCGACTTCCTGGATTCGGCCGGGCTGTCGGTGCTCGCCGGCATCCACGTCCGGACGGTCCGCGAGAGCACCACGCTCCGGATCGTCACGGGCGACAACCGGGTCGTGCGCCGGGCGCTGGCCGGGAGCGGCCTCGACCACGCGCTGAACCTGAGTCCGCTGCCGTCGGGCTGGGAGCGGGCGACGGAGATCCCGAACTAGCCTGCCTTCCCACGCGGCTCGCCGGCCGGGGGCAACCGCTTCCGGGGCTCAGCTCTCGCGCAGGCTTTCGATCGTCTCCCGCAGGGCGTCGTCGGTGGGGGTCGGCTCGATGCCGAACGCCGCCGTCGCCGCCGAGGAGTCCAGGACGAACGGCGCGCGCAGCTGGTACTGCATCTCCACCATCTCCCGCGCGGCCGGGGTGAAGAGGCCGGCCAGGCGCAGGGCGATGCCCGGCATCGTCGTCACGCGCGCCGCCGGTGCTCCCGCCAGCTCCGCCGCGCGGGTCGCCAGCCGGCGCAGCGACATCGGCGGGGCCGTCGGCACGTGCCAGGGGCGGCCCCACGCTTCTTTGTCGTCCGCGACCGCGACCAGCGTGCGGGCCACGTCGCCGACGTAGGTCCAGCTGTGCGGGGCGTCGAGGTCGGCCGGGGCCGAAGCGCGCTTGCCGGCCAGGACCTTCGGCAGCACCAAAGCCGTGAACGCCGACATGGTTCCGGCGCCGAGGTAGTCCGACCCGCGGACCTCGGCCGTGCGGATCCGGCCGGCTTCGTGCGCCGCCAGCTGGCCGGCCCAGAGCTCGGCCCGCACCGCACCCTTGACCGAGTTGGGCCGCGGCGGCAGCTGCTCGGTCATCGGGCCGTCGACGGCGCCGTACGCGTAGAGGTTGCCGGTCGTGACGAGCACCGCGCCGCTGCTCTCGGCCGCGTGCAGGAGAGCGGCACCGAGCGGCGGCCAGTCGGTGGGCCAGCGGTGGTACGCGGGTCCCGCGCAGCTGTACAACGCGGCCGCGCCGGCCGCGTGCCGCGCGAGCGTGGCGGCGTCGGTGGCGTCCGCGGCGACCAGCTGCACGCCCGGCACCGACGGCCCGCCGCCGCGGCGGGTGATCAGGCGGACCTCTTCGCCGCGGCCGGCGAGCAGGCGCGCGGTGGCCGAGCCGACCGGACCGGCGCCGACGATGACGTGCAGAGCCATGGAAACCCCCAGGAGAGAACACTGTTCTCGGACAAGAACACCGTACTGCGCCGGACGCCGCCGGGTCAAGAACAGTGTTCTCGTCGAGTTCGGGTGTTCTCGCCCTGTGCGACACTGGGGGCGTGTCCGCCTCGTCACTGCGCGCCCGGGTCCGCTCGGAGATGCACCAGGAGATCAAGGAAGCCGCCCGCCGCCGTCTGGCCACGGAGGGCGCGAACCTCTCGCTGCGGGCGGTCGCCCGGGACATGGGCATCGTCGCTTCGGCGCTGTACCGGTACTTCCCGAGCCGCGACGCCCTGCTGACGGCGTTGATCATCGACGCCTACGACGGCCTGGGGGAGGCGGCGGCCGAGGCGGAAGCGGCGATCCCGCGCGCCGACCTGCGCGGCCGCTGGCTCGCCGCGTGCCACGCCGTGCGGTCGTGGGCCCTGGTGCACCCGGCCGAGTACGGCCTGCTCTACGGCAACCCCGTCCCCGGCTACGCGGCGCCGCCGGAAACGGTGGTGCCGGCGTCGAAGGTGATCCTGCTGCTGGCGGCGATCGCCGGCGAGGCCCCGGAGGTCCCGCCCGGGCCGCCGCTGCCCGGCGGAGTCCGCACCGACCTGCGCCGCCTGATCGACGACCAGGGCGGCGGCCTGTCCGAGGAACGGCTGGACCGTGCGCTGCTGGCGTGGACGCACCTGTTCGGCCAGGTCAACTTCGAGGTCTTCCACCGCCTCGACGACATGGTCCAGGCGCGCGCCGAGTACTTCGGGCACCACATGGCCCTGCTGGCCGACCTCGCCGGCCTGCCCTGAGCGGCGTCCGGCCCGGCGCCGACCAAGGGGCCGTTCCGGCGGCGCCGGGTGGCCTGCCGGTGGCGGCAAGCCGGACCTCACGGCGGCCGTGCGCCGGCCTGTCCCGAGCCGGCTCAGGCGCGGAAGGGTGCGTCGTGGCCGCCGGTGTGCCGGAGCTCAGGTGCGGAAGTACGCGCGGAACGTCGTGCCGTGGTCGCCGGTGTGCAGGCGGACCAGGTCGGCCAGGTAGTTGACCAGTAGCAGCCCGCGGCCCCGGCGCTGCTCCGGTGTCGCGGGCCGGCGGCCGGCCAGGGGGTCGGTCAGCTTGCCGCCGTCGTGGACCTCGCAGACGAACTCGCCGCCCTCGCTCCACAGCCGGACCGTGCCGGTGCCGCTGCCGTGTTCCACGGAGTTGGAGAGCAGCTCCGTGACGACCACCAGGACGTCGGAGACCTGCTCGGCGCTCAGCCCGCCGGCGGCCGCGTGGGTGGTCGCCATCGCCCGGGCGGCCGCGAGGTTCGTCGTGTCCGGCAGCTCGGCCACGCGATCCGAGGCCGGCGGCAGCGGCCGGTTGTACCGGGCGAGGACGTCGTCGGGGTCGTACGCGCTGCTCGGGCGGCGGCCGGCGCCGTCGATCACGACGGGGTGGGTGGCCTCGGCGTCGGCGAGCGCGGCCGGGTCGAGGCGCGCGACGTCGTACGGGCACAGGATCGTCACGTCCCGGCCGGCGAAGGCGCTGTTGATGAGGGCTTCGTGCTGCACGCACGCCGGGTACTCGACGGCCGAGCGCTCCGCCCAGACCGGCTCGCCGATGATCCGCACCGGGCCGGGGTGGGCGTCGGCGAACGCGCGCAGCACGCGGGGGATGATCCGCCCGGGGTTGCGCCCGGCGTCGGTCATGTCCAGCAGGCGGACCCGCCCGGCGTCCGCGCCGAGCTCCCGGCGCAGCAGCTCGAGGTTGCGCCCCGGCACGGCGACGGCGACCGGCTCACCCGCGGCGAGCCCGCTCCACACGAACGGCACGGTGCCGGTCAGGTACTCGGCGTCGTCGCGGTAGAACAACGCCGGGTGCGCGAAAGGGGACGCGCTCACATCGCCTCCCTGTGCCGAGGACGTCTCCCAGTATGCGCGTGCGGCGTCACCGGTTCGGGGGAACCCGGCCTTCGGTGGCCCGGCGCAGCCGCTGCTCCTGGATGTCGCGCAGGAACGCCACCGGGTCGTCGCCCATGCGGTCGAGCGCGCGGTGGCGGATCCCCGCCGACACGACCGCACTGCCCACCGCCCACGCGGCGATCACCACGACCACCACCGGCGCCGGCAGGACCCGGCCCAGGAAGGCGAGGCACACCGTGGCCGCCAGTGCGGCGCCCCGGGCCAGGCTGGTGTACCAGTGCGGGCGCCCGGGCACCGAGAAGACGCGGGTGCCGGCCAGGTACATCGCCAAGCCGATGGTCGTGAACCAGACCGCCGCCTGCGGCGGGGACTCGTGCAGCGACAGGTTCACCCCGGCGGCGATGAGCAGCAGCGCGAAGGCCGGGAAGAGATGGCCGACGGCGTACAGCGAGTACGCGAGCGCGGGGTTGCCGCCGGAGAGGTCGAGCATGCGTTCGTAGATCCGCGCGGCCGAAGAGAAGTACAGCCACCACAGCGCGCCCGCCATCACCAGGCCGGCGACCAGGGACGCCCAGTACGCGACGTCGTCGGCCGGGCGCTCCAGCGCCGCGGTGCCGACCGTGATCACCAGCTCGCCGAGGAGCAGGATCATGAACAGCCCGAAGCGCTCGGCGAGGTGCGCGGAGTCGACCGCCAGGTTCGGGTCGCTCGGCGGCTTCAGCAGCACCCGCCACTGGTCCGCCGGTGAAGGCCGCTGCGGGGACTCGCCGCGGTGCCGGCGGCGGCGGTCGCCGAGCAGCAGGAACCCCGCCTCCTGCAGCAGCGCGAACACCCACAGCACCCACGTGTACGGGAAGATCGCCGAAACGCCGAACAGGACCGCCGAAACCGCGTAACCCCAGCTGATCCGGCTCTGGTCGAGACCCGGGCGTGCGGGCCAGCGGTGCGCCGCCGCCAGGATCAGGCGGACCCCGGCCATGGCCACCGCGAACACCGCCGGGTGCCCCTCGAAGACGTGGTGCGCCTGGGTGGCGGCGATTCCGCAGGGGATGGTGCCGGCCAGCACGAACAGCCGGTCGGCGGCGCGGCTGTCGTCGCCGCGGCGGTTGTAGAGCACGGCGAAGCCGATCCACGTCCACCACAGCGTCGCGAACAGGCCGAGCGCGGCGGCGGCGCGCATCCAGTGCGGGTCCGCGACCACGCCGTGCGCCACCTGGGCCACCGCGAACACGAAGACCAGGTCGAGGTACAGCTCGACCCAGCCGACCCGCTTGCCGTGGGCCGCCGTGCCCTTGCCGCTTTCGTCCACATCGGTCACGCGACGATTCTGCCGGGTCGCCCCGCCGCGGCGCCCACCCGGGCGGCGGGGGAATTAATAACAAACCATTCGAACAATGGCCGACTTCGCCACGAAATGGTCTCGGCGACTTCTGTGGGTAATTCTGCCGCCAGTGCGACAGGATCGTTATTTACGTCAGCTCAGCCCCTGGAGCTGCGCGAACATGCTTGTACGATGTACAAGCAGCGACCGCCGGGACACAAAGCGTGAACTGTCGGAGCGGGCTCGAAGGAATTCATTCCCCGCGTTCCGAAACGCCGGTCCTTAGGGTTGACAAGGATGGCGGGCGTGATGTCTTCTGCTGGTCGGCTCGATCAACGCCAAGTCTTCCCCGGACCCCGGGAGCCCGGCGATCGGCCCTGGGCCCTCGTCCTGTCCGAGTTCGACGTCAGCCGTCCGCGCGGCTGGGAATCGAGCGATTCCGCCATGCACGAAAGCAGAACCACGCTCCGCCGGTCGGCGGACGCCGCGTGGTCGCCGGCGCACTGGAGCGTCCGCACCAAGATCAGCGTCGTCCTGCTGCTGCCCGTCCTGGTCGCGGTGGCGCTCGCGGAGATCCGGATCCAGGGCGAGCTCGACCGGGCGACCGCGCTCAGCGCGGCGCGTGACCGGCTGCCGGTGCTGCGGGACACGATCGACCTGACCGCGTCGCTGGGCCAGGAGATGGTCGCGGCGGTGGCGGTTCCCGCGGGGGCGCCGGGCACGTTGACCGACGCGGTCGACGCGAAGGTGGCCGCCATCCAGCGCGACATCGGCTTCGCGCCGCTGCCCTCGGACGGCGGCCGGGCGCTGAACACCGCGCTGGGCAAGCTCTCCGGCATCCGCGCGGCCGGCGTGGGCGGCGGCGACGTCCGCACGAAGGCAGCCGGTTACAACGACATCATCTCCACCCTCGGCGACCTCGTGCCCACCCTCGCCCCGGCCGACGCCGGCAGCGAAACGGCCACCGGCGCGGAAACCGCCCGGCTGCTGGTGCACCTGCGCGGCGAGCTGGCCACCGAGGAGACCTACGCGCGGGCGGCGGAGAACAGCCCGGACGACGCTTCGCTGCGCCCGGCCGTGGTGCAGGCCGCCGCCGAGCAGGAGGTGCTCAGCGAGCAGGTCGAACACCAGCTCTCGGGCGACGCGCTGAACCGGTTCAAGGCGGCGACGAGCTCCGCCGACGGCCGCCTCGACACCTTGCAGAACTCCGGCCCCGGCGACGCCGCGGCGCTCGTGTCGTTCCTCCCCTCGATCACCGCCGAGACCATCGGGGTGACGGCCGTGCTGACCGACGTCGCGGCGAAGCTGTCCGCCGACGTCTCGAACGCGGCCGACCGCGCCCGGTCGGACTCGCTGCGGGACACGGCCCTGGTGCTCGGCGCACTGCTCGGCGCGCTCGCGATCGCCCTGCTGGTGGTGCGCTCGCTCGTCACGCCGGTGCGCCGGCTGCGCGCGGCCGCCCTGCGCGCGGCGAACGAGCAGCTCCCGGAGACCGTCCGGCAGGTCCGCGAGGGCCACGACGTCGACTGGCGCGCGGTGCCCGGTTCCGGGGTCGACACCGAGGAGGAGATCGGGCAGCTGGCCCACGCCTTCGACGACATGCACCGCCAGGCGGTCCGGCTCGCCGTCGAGCAGGCCGAGCTGCGCAAGCAGGTCAGCGAGATGTTCATGACGCTCTCGCGGCGGAGCCAATCCCTCGTCGAGCAGCAGTTGTCGATCATCGAGGACCTCGAGTCGGGCGAGCAGAACCCCCGCCGGCTCGACGAGCTGTTCCGGATCGACCACATCGCGACCCGGCTGCGCCGCAACGGCGAGAACCTGCACGTCCTCGCGGGTGGCCGGCCGGTCCGGCACGGCCGGGAGCCGGTGCCGACGCGTGACCTGCTGCGTGCCGCGACGTCGGAGGTCAAGGACTACCGGCGGGTGGCGATGGGCAACGCGCCGCGCAGTTCGGTGCAGCCCGAGGCGGCCGCGGACGTGGTGCACATCCTCGCCGAGCTGCTGGAGAACGCGACGCGGTTCTCCCCGCCGGAGCACAAGGTCGCGCTGACGGCCGACCGCGGCGCCGACGGCGGCCTGCTCATCGAGGTCGTCGACCAGGGCCTCGGGATGACCCCGGCGGAGCTCGTGTCGGTGAACGAGCGGCTCGCGGCGGCCGGGACCGTCGGCCCGGAGACGACCCGCCGGATGGGGTTGTTCGTGGTCGGCAGGCTCGCCGCGCTGCACGGGGTGACGGTGCGGCTGCGCGCGACCGGGACGGGCGCCCGGCACGCGGGGGTGACGGCGAGCGTGCACGTCCCGGGCGCGCTGGTGATCGCGGACCTGGCCCGCCCGATCGGCGCAGGCCGGCTGGCGACGGCCGGAGCGGCGGTGAACGGCCGCAACGGCCACACCCGGCCGCCGGTGGTGCCGACGCAGGCGCCGACGCCGATCTTCGAGCAGGTCGTGACGAGCTGGTTCAGCGAGCCGGTCGCGAAGCCGCTGCCCAGGCGGGACGCACCGGTGGAGTGGCCGCCGGCGGCGGAAGGTGCCCCGGTGGAGTGGCCGCCGGCTGTATCGAACGGGCGGACCGCCAAGCCCGGTGCGGCGGATCGGACGGGTTCGGCCGAGACGGCGGATTCGGTTGATCGCGCCGGCTGGCCGGGGTCGGCTGGGGAGCGGGCTGATTCGGCTGCTCGCGCCGAAAACTCGCCGGCTGATCGGGCCGGTTGGCCGGGGTCGGCCGCGGAGCGGAGCGCTCCGACCGACTCGGACCGCGCTGCTTCGCCCGATCTCTTGGGCTGGGCGGCCCGCAACGGCAGCTCCGCGGCACACCGCGCTTCCGCCACCGAACCGGCGGATCCGGCCGGCCGCGCCGACTTCGCGGCGGACCAAGCCCCCGCGGCCGGAACCCCCGCGGCCGGAACCCCCGCGGCACACCACGCCTCGGCCGAACCCGCCGCGGCCTCGGCGTCGCACGCGGCCGATCCGGGCGCGATCCCGGGGTCGGACTGGCCGGCTTCGGTCGACAAGCCCGTGTCCCGCGCCGAACCCGCCGCCGCGCCGGTCGGGGAGTGGGACACCCCCGCCGACCGCACGCGCCAGGCCGCCGAAAGCGCTCTCAAGCCCGCGGTCGCGCAGCGGCTCACCGACGCCGGCTTGCCGACGCGGCGGCCCGGCGCCCAGCTCGCCCCCGGCGCGGTCGTCCCGCGCGTGCGCGAGCAGACCGGCGGGGCGTCGTTCCGCGACGCCGCCGCCGTCCGCACCAGCCTCTCCCGGCACTACCAGGGGATGCGCGCGGCCCGGCAGGAGACCGCGGCCCGCGCCGAAGAAACCGGAAAGGACGAAGTGGATCCGCGATGACGGAACTTCCCGACGTGCAGCCGCGACGCACCGGCGCCGAACCGTCGGCCCGGGCCCTCGGCGGGAGCCTGGGCTTCCCCGGTCCCGCCGCGCCGCCCGAACGGACGGCGACGCTGAACTGGCTGGTCAGCGGGTTCGTCCAAGACGTCTCGGGGGTCGCGCACGCCGTGCTGGTCTCGGCCGACGGCCTGCTCGTGGCCGCCGACGAGGCCCTGCCCCGCGAGCGCGCCGACCAGCTGGCGGCCATCGCGGCCGGGCTGTCCAGCCTGTCGCTGGGTACCGCGGAGCTGTTCACCGCCGGGCGGGTGGTGCAGTCGGTGATCGAGATGGAGCAGGGTTTCCTGCTGCTGATGAGCGTGGGCGACGGCTCCAACCTCGTCGTGCTCGCCTCGACCGGCTGCGACATCGGGCTGGTCGGCTACGAGATGACGATGCTGGTCGAGCGGGTCGGGCAGAAGGTCGACGTGCCCGCGCGCGAGATGCCGGTGGCCCAGGACCACCGGTGATCGACGACCCGCCGCCCGGGCCGTACGGGGAGGAGCCGCGGCGCAGCCCGTCGCTGGCCCGCCCGTACGCCTGGACGGAAGGCCGGACGGCGCCGACGGTCGAGATCGCCGTCGAAGCGCTGGTCGAGACGACGGCGGCGGGCCGGGCCGAGGCGGCGTACCTCATGTCGAGCGCGCTGGCGGAGGTCACCGAGCTGTGCGCCCGGCCGCGGTCGCTGATGGAGATCGCCGCGCTGCTGTCGTTGCCGCTCGGCGTGGTCCGCGTGCTCGTGTCGGACCTGATGCAGGACAACCTGGTGATCGTCCGCGACACGCTGTCGGACACGTCCACCTGGGACGAACGCCACGACCTGATGGAACGCGTGCTGCACGGGCTGCGCGACCTCTAGAGAGGACCTTGCGATGGAGCACTTCGCGCTCGGGCACTGGCTGCTCGTGCTCGCGTACCTGACGTCGGTGGTGGGCTGCGCGCTCGGGCTGGCGTGCGCGGTGCAGGCCCGCCACGCGGCGAACCCGCGCCACCGCATGCGGTGGCTGGCGCTGGCGGCGATCTCGATCGGCGGCGTCGGCATCTGGCTGATGCACTTCGTGGCGATGCTCGGGTTCAGCACCCCGGGGATGCCGGTCCGCTACGACGTCTTCCGCACGGTGCTGTCGGCGATCCTGTCCGTGTCGGCGGTGTTCGCCGGTCTCGTGGTGGTGGGCGGCCGTGCGAAGTTCGGCTGGTGGCGCCTCGCGCTCGGCGGCGTGATCACGGGCCTGGCGGTGAACGTCATGCACTACACGGGAATGTCGGCCCTGCGCGTCAAGGGCGACTTCGGCTACGACGGCGGCCTGGTGGCGCTGTCGGTCGTGATCGCGGTGGTGGCGGCGACGGCGGCACTGTGGTTCGCGGTGTTCCTGGACCGGCTGTCGCTGCGGTTGCTGGCGGGGTTCGTGATGGCCGCGGCGGTGACGGGCATGCACTACACGGGCATGGCGGCGGTCCGGATGAACATGGACATGAACGCGGCGGACCCGGCGGGGGTCGAGGTGTTTTCGTTCCTGTTCCCGGTGTTCGTGCTGGCGGCGATCGCGATGGCGGTCCCGCTGTGCGCGGTGCTGATGGCGCCGGCGATCAAGCCCGAGGCGGCTCCTGTGGTGCCGGAAGAAGCTCCGGTCACGGTGTGAGCTGGTCGCGGATGGCGTCGGTGTCGATGAGGGACCAGATCTCGGCGATCTTGCCGTTTTCGTAGCGGTAGAAGACGTGCTCGGCGAAGGAGACGGCCTTGCCGGCGGTCGGCAAGCCGCGGAAGTCCACGGCGGGAGTGCAGTCGAACCGGATGCGGCAGGCGACCTGGTTTCCCTGGACGACGAGGCCTTCGATGACGTAGGCGAGATCGGGGATTTCGGCGGCGTCGCGCTTGAGGAGGGCTTGGAATTCGGCGTTGCTCAGGGTGCGGCCGTTGTGGACGACCGGGTCGTGCGCGAAGTCCGGCAGGTCGGCGAAGCGCCGCTCGTTCAGGCAGGTGAGGTAGGCGCGGTAACGCGTTTCGAGATCGGTCATGGGGCTGCTCCTACCGTTGCGCGCCGAAGCCGGACTCGATGCCGAACTTCTCGATCATGAACCGCCAGAAGAGCGGCACCGCCTCTGCGCCGTCCCGGAAGATCCCGTCGTCGTGGCCGGTGACCGAACGGTGCTCGATGAAGACCCCGCCCGCACCCACGAAACCCGACGAAGGCGACCGCACCACCACGACCGGGATCGGCGGGTGTGCCGGAACGGGCCGGGCGGTGACCACCAGGTCGTGCATCGACGTCAGCGCGGCCAGGTGCGCATCGCCGCCACACGCCAGGACGCTGGCGACGATCTCGGCCACCGGCCCGAACTCCGGGTGCACCGCGGCCATCGCATCGAACCGGGCGGCGATGTCGCGCCAAGGAACCTCTTCGAAGCGATGGGGCCACGCCCGCGAGTTCAGCCGCATGCGACCAGTGTGGCAAACGGCGTGCAACCTGGTCGCCCCGGACGCGCAAGCGATCTCGGGTCGGCAACATGCCGACCCGACGTGGGCCCGGTCTGCGTGGCGACGCAACCGACGAGGTGAAGGCGGACGACGAGCGGGTGGTGCGGGCGTATCTGCGGCTGTGCGAGGACCAGCTCGAGCTGCGGCGGCTGGGGTGGATCAGCACCTCGACCTGGGCGATCTGGATCGACTTGTCGTGGGCGCGGCAGCGATTCATCGGCATTACCGGTCCTCGCTCGATCTGATGCGGCAAACGGCCCGCGGGGAACCTCCCCCGCGGGCCGCTCACCTCAACCCCCTACAGGATGCACAGCAGCGAACACGCCTTCGCCGACGACCAGGCCGTGTGTGATGGCGGTGTCCCCGGGGGAACGTTCGCCGGCACGTAACTCGCCTTTGCCTGGTTCGTGATCGGGAACAGGCTCAGCAACGCGTACGTCGAGCAGTACACCTGCTTCGACTGCCCCGCCGCCAACGAGAACGGCCCCGTCTGGCACGACGGCTCCACGCTGTCCACCACCTGCGCCGACGTGATGCCGACCGGGCCCTCGTTCGTCACCGTGATGCGCCAGTACGCCGTCGCGTTCAGCAGGCCCAGGAGACCCACTCCCGCCTGCTTCGCCCACGGTCCGGCTCCACCCGGGCCGCACTTCGAAGCCGACGACGATGTGCAGATCTCCTTGTCCACCTTGACGTTCGGCGTGCACGACGCGCCCGGGGCCACCGGGAGCGTCACCGTGTTCGACGTGAACGAACCCGTCGAGTCCGTCCCCGTCGCCGTGTTGGCCACCGATGCCACCGCGCAGTCCGCCGCGATCGTCGTGCGGAAACACAGCTGCGGTGCGTCGCCCGCGTAGTCGACCACCAGGCGCCCGCTGAAGCCGGTTCCGTTGTGCAGCACCAGGGTCGTCGTCACCGTGATCGACGGGTGCGCCGCCACCGAGACCCCGGTCAGGTCGACCGAGCCGTCCGGGGCGAAGCCCGGGGTCGCCACGACCGCGTTGTCCTGGTCCACCACCGTCACCCGGGACGCCGCGAAGTCGACGTTCGCCGGGTCGACGCCCGTCAGCCGCGCCGCCGTGTAGCCCTGGACGTGCGCACCGCCGTCACAGTAGAAGTCGCCCGGTCGCAGCGTCACCTGCCCGCCCGACCGGACGCACGGCGTCGCTCCCGTCGCCGGGTCCATCGAGAACAGCACGCCCGCGTCGCCGAGGCCGATGAGGCAGCCCGACGGCGGATCGTACGTGTACCCGTAGTCCCGGGTGGCCCCGCCGTTCGCCGACGGGTGCGTGATCACGGCCGGCAGGCCCGCGCACGCCGCCCCCGTCGTCCAGTCCTGGCACAGCGTCCCGCCCGGGTAGCCGCCGTTCCAGATGGGCAGGTAGCTGCGGACGTGGCCGTTCGGGTCGGTGACGACCTCCGGCGGGAAGAGGTAGACCCCGCCCGTCAGTGCGGCCGGGCCCGGTGGCGCGGTCAGCGTCGACCCGTCGAGCGCGTAGCAGGTCGTCACGTTCGTGCCGCCGGTCGTCGACGCGCACGCGCCCACCGGAGCGCCGGTCGTGCTGAACGCCGTGTAGGCGTTGTAGTTGTAGTTCCCGGCCGGTCCCGTCGGCCTCGACGACGCCCAGTTGGCGCACGCCGTGGCCGTCGCCGGGTCGAAGCAGCCCAGCGACGGCTGCTGCGCCGTGCTCGGGCTCGACGTCGACGCGAACACCTTGCCCGCCACCAGGGTCACCGCGCCGTAGACGTACGGCTGGTTGGCGGCCGGCACGATCGGCGCGTACGGCTGGCCGCCGCAGGCGCTCTGGCTGGCGATGGTCCAGCAGACGACCGCGCCGCTGCTGACGAGGCCGTAGAGGTTGGGGCCGCTCTGCACGAACCCGGCGATGCTGTTCACCGGCGGCGATCCACCGGTGGCGGCCAGCGGCCAGTACCCGCAGTTGGCCGAGGCGGCCATGTCGAGGCAGCCGACGCCGACCGACGCCGCCGTGACGGCGGGGTAGTAGACCTTCGCGGGCGCGGCGGGGTCGTGCACGTACTGCGAAACCATGGGGCTCGCGATGTCACCGGCGCCCAGGGTGCCGAGCGGGCCGGGCGCGGTGTTGAGCACCTTCGGCCACGGGCCGCCCGGGCAGCGCTGCCCGGTGGCGAGGTCGGTGCAGACCACCTTCGGCGACGTCGCCCCGAGGTGGTGGTAGATGTTCCAGGCCTGCAGGATGCCGCCCGGGGTGCGGTAGAGGATCGGCGAGAAGCCGTCGCCGCCGGTCGCGGTCGTCACCGCCTGCACGGGCGGGGTGAGCGCGGCGGACAGCGACGTCGCGTCGGGCCCGGCGTCCGGGTTCGTCGCGCGCACGGCGGTGACGCCGGACGCTGGTTCGGTGCCGGCGAAGGTGCTGCCGTCGGTGGACCACGACGGCGTCCACCCGGGCGGCGCGTGCAGCGAGCCGGACTGGAAGGCCTGGCCCGCGCCGACGGCGTCGGTGATGGTGGCGGCGCCGGACCCGGTGGCCTGGTCGTCGTAGCCGATGACCCAGTTGGCGGTGGCCCCGTGGTCGGCGGGGGAACCGGTGCCCTGCACGGACTTCGTGAGCCCCGAGACGGCGGCGGCTTCGGCGGTCGCGGGCAGCGCGACGGCGGAAGCCGCGACGAGCACCAGGGGCAGCACTGCTCCCAGCATGCGTCTTCGCATGAACGGTCCTCGATTCTTTCGCAGGTGGTGGGTTCCAGAAATGATTTCCTGGCCGAAGGAAAATCCTATGCCGCACCGGGAGTGCGTTGAAGCGCTCTCACCCGGGCGCCAGAAAGGCGAAGCCAACAGCGCAGTTCGTTACCGAGGTGAAATGGTGTGGTCCTGGTGAAGCGCAGGACTTTTCGGCGGACTGTCACCCTGATGCCGTCACGACGTCACTCGTTCGGGTAACGAGTGGACGCTAAGAAAGCGCGTTTCCGGTGTGCGTGAAGAATTATTTTCCGGATGCGTATTCAGTGTGGATCCCGGCGAGGACACGACGCGCGTTCGTCGCTTCCTCGCCGGCCCGGGCGGAGGTGACGAGCGTTTTCCACAACGCCCAGCCGCGGCCGCGGGCCCATTCCGGCTCGTCGACGGACAGGCGCTCGCGGAACGCCTGCCTGCCGTCGGCGGTCAGCAGCGTCCAGGCGATGGCCAGGTCGCAGGCCGGGTCGCCGACGCCGCAGGTGCCGAAGTCGATGACCGCCGCCAGCGCGCCGCTGTCGTCGAGCAGGAGGTTCCCCGGTGCGACGTCCCCGTGGAACCAGACGTCCACCCCGTCCCACGGCGCGGCCAGCGCGGTTTCCCAGATCTCCCGGGCCGGGCCGGCGTGGCCGTCCAGCGCCGCGAGCGCGCGCTGAGCCTGCCCGTCGTACGTGCGCAGTGTGGCGCCCCGGAACCAGTTGTGCTTGCCCGGCCGGGGACCGTCGGCGGGATCGATGCTCCGCAGCGCCGCGAGGAAATCGGCCAGGTCGGTGGCAAAACGAACGGGGTCGGCCACCCGGTCCGCGTCGGACGGCGAACCGGCGAGCCATCCGTAGACCGACCACGGGAACGGATAGTCCGCGCCGGGACGCCCCTGCGCCAGCGGCACGGGAACGGGCAGCGGCAGCCGGGAAGCGAGCACCGGCAGCCACCGCTGTTCCTTCTCCACAGCCAGGGCGTACTCGGCGGCGCTGGGCAGCCGTGCCACCATGCCGTCGCCGAGGTGGAAGGTGAAGTTGTCCCAGCCGCCCGACGCCACCGGCCGCACCGGGAGCTCGGCCCACTCCGGGAACTGCGCGCCGACCAGCCGGCGCACCTGGTCCGCGTCGACGGACACACGCCGGGGCAGCGGACCGAGATCGGGTGTGTCGCTCAAAACTCAGCCCGATTCGGCGTCGAAGCGGAGTTTCGACGTGATGCGGTACCGGTCGCCCCGGTACACCGAACGAGTCAGCTCGACCACCTGCCCCGTGGTGTCGCGGGTGAGCCGCTCGATGTGCAGGATCGGGGCGTACACCGCGATCTCGAGCAGCTCGGCCTGCTCCGGGTTCGTCACCGCGGGCTCGATCGTCTGCACCGCGTCCTGCACCACGATCCCGAACCGCTCGCGCAGCAGCCGGTAGAAGTTGCCCGACTCCAGGTGCGCCGGGGAAAGGCCCGGGACGAGGGACGCGGGCAGCGCGAGCTGCTCGATCGCGATCGGCTCGTCGTCGACGTGCCGGACCCGCGTGACGCGCAGGACCGGCGTTCCCGGCTCGCGTTCCAGGTCGCTCGCCAGCGACCGGGTGGCGGGGGTGATCCCGAACGCGACCACCCGGCTCGTCCAGTGCCCCTCCGCGGGCGGGACGGCGAGCCCGGTCGCCAGTTCCTGGGTCACCTTCTGCGGGCTCGTGAACGTTCCCCGCCCGCGCTGGCGCACCAGCAGCCCGGTGCGGGTCAGCTCGTCGATGGCCGCCCGGACGGTCGGGCGGGACACGCCCAGCTCCGCGGCCAGGTCGCGCTCCGACGCCAGCCCGGTGCCGGGGCCGGCGTTCTCGATCACCTTGAGCAGGTGCCGCCGGACGCGGTCGCGCTTCACCGTGGGCGGGCGGTCCGCCGGCTCGTCACCTTCTTTTCGGGGGCTCCGGGTGGCGGGGCCCCCGGCCTGGGGCGAAGCCCCGGATGGCGCACCTTCTTTTCGGGGGCTCCGGGTGGCGGG
>NZ_BSTD01000004.1:40557-732827 GCF_030269325.1 Amycolatopsis sp. NBRC 101858
GGGCCCCCGGTCTGGGGTGAAGCCCCGGATGGCGCACCTTCTTTTCGGGGGCTCCGGGTGGCGGGGCCCCCGGTCTGGGGTGAAGCCCCGGATGGCGCACCTTCTTTTCGGGGGCTCCGGGTGGCGGGGCCCCCGGTCTGGGGTGAAGCCCCGGATGGCGCACCTTCTTTTCGGGGGCTCCGGGTGGCGGAGCCCCCGGCCTGGGGCGAAGCCCCGGATGGCACAGCGGTCAAGGCACCGTCTTCCCGGATACTCCGAGCGCGCCGGCGAACCGGACGCGCTCCTTCGGCAGGGCGTCGAGAGTGCGCAGCCGCTCGAGGTGACCGGTCAGGCGCTCCTGGAATTCAGCATAACGGCGGTCCGGGGGCGACCACGCGCGCTCGGCCAGCGCGCACAGGCGCGGGAACGCCAGGTGCCGCACGTGGTCGGGGGTCGGTGCGTGCTCGGTCCACAGCTGGGCCTGCGTGCCCAGCACTCCGGGCCGGGTGCCGTCGCTGACCGGGAGCCCGCCGGCTAGGGGGTCGAAGCGGTAGACGTCCCGGAGTGTCGTGACGTCGGTCCGCGGCGGCTCGCCGGGCTCTTCGCTCTGCCGGTAGTCGAAGTACGTCGACGTGTGCGGCGCCATGATCACCTGGTGGCCGCGGGCCACGGCGAGTGCGCCGTGGGCGGCGTCGCGCCAGGCCGTCACGACCAGCTCCGGCGGCAGCCGGCCCGCGGCGTGGCCGGTCTCGTCCCAGCACACCGCCTGCCGGCCGAGGTCGGCCAGGATGCCGTGCAGCCGGCTCAGGAACCAGGGGTGGAGTTCGGCGGTGTCGCCCAGGCCGAGCTGGGCCGCCTTCGCCAGTGCGACCGGGTTCGCCGCCCACTGCGTGGTCGGGCACTCGTCGCCGCCGATGTGCAGGTGCCGCGCCGGGAAGACGTCGGCGACCTGCGTGAGCACTTCCCGGCAGAAGGCGAACGCGCCGTCGTGGACGCCGAGGATGTCCGGGCTGATGCCCCACGCCGTCCACACCGGCAGCGGCACCTCCGGCCGGTTGCCCAGCTCGGGGTAGGCGGCCAGCGCCGAGCGCACGTGCCCGGGCAGGTCGATCTCCGGCACGATCCGCACGCCGCGGTCGGCCGCGAAGCCGACCAGCTCGCGCAGCTCGCGCTGCGTGTAGAAGCCGCCGTGGGGGACACCGTCGTAGACGCCGCTGCCGGCCGCCCCGACCATCGACTCGGTGCGCCACGCGCCGATCTCGGTGAGCCGTGGCCGCCCGTCGATCTCGATCCGCCAGCCCTGGTCGTCGGTGAGGTGCAGGTGCAGGACGTTGTACTTGTGCAGGGCCAGCAGGTCGACGAACTCGCGGAGGAACTCCAGCGGCAGGAAGTGCCGGGCGACGTCGAGCAGCACGCCGCGCCAGGGCAGCCGGGGCGCGTCGCGGACGTGCAGGCACGGCAGCCGCGGCGGGCCGTGCAGCGGGACCAGCTGCCGGAGGGTCTGCACGCCGTTGCGCAGGCCGGCCTCGGTCGACGCCGTGAGGAGCGCGTCCGCCGGCGTGACGTCGAGCTCGTAGCCCTCCAGGCCGTGCTTCGCCGAGGGCACGAGGTCGAGGCGGATGGCGGGGCCGTGGTGGATGGTCGGCCGGGGCAGGTACCCGGCGAGCAGCCGGGCCGCGTTCTCGGCGCCGCGGCTCGCGAGCACGCGCAGGCCGCCGGCGGGCGCGAAGGAACCGGCGCGGCGGGTCAGCCGCGCGGGGTGGGGGATGATCATCAGCCCTTCACCGCGCCCGCGGTCATGCCCTCGACAAGGTGGCGCTGCACGAGCGCGAAGAAGACGACGACCGGCAGCGCGAACAGCGTCGACGCGGCGATCAGGCCGCCGTAGTCGGTGCCGGTGCTCGTGCTGAACGACACCAGCCACACCGGCAGCGTGTAGCCGGAGCTGTCCTTCATGATCACGTACGCGAACAGGAAGTCGTTCCACGCCGTGATGAAGGCGAACACGCTCGTCGCGATCAGGCCGGGCAGCACCAGTGGCAGCAGGACCGAGCGCATCACCCGCGCGCGCGTCGCGCCGTCGACCATCGCCGCCTCCTCCAGTTCGACCGGGATCCCGTGCAGGAACCCGCGCAACGTCCAGATCGTGAACGGCAGCACCAGTGCCACGTACGTCAGGATCAGCCCGAACAGCGTGTCGAGCAGGTGCGCGCTCTTCAGGCCGAGGAACAGCGGGATGACCAGGGCGGGCACCGGCACCATCTGCAGCACCAGCACGCCGATGAGGAAGCTGCGGCGGCCGAAGAACCGGAAGCGCGTCAACGCCGTCGCGGCCAGGAAGGCGACCACGATGGACAGGGCGACGACCGCGACGACGACCACGACGCTGTTGGCGAGGTCCTGCACGAACCCGGGTTTGGCCAGGGCATCGGCGAAGTTGTCCAGGGTGAGGTCCACCGGCAGGAACTGCGGCGTGGGCTGGAGGATCTTGCCCGCGGGCTTGAACGCCGTGAGCACCATCCAGTACACCGGGAAGATCCAGACGAGGCAGAAGACGGTGGCGATGGTGTTGCGGCCGATCCGGCGGATCACAGGTCCTCCCCGGAGCGGACGAGCCGGCGCACGTACACGGCCGTCATGCCGACGAGCAGTGCCACCGAGACGACGGCGATCGCCGCGCCCTGCCCGAAGTTGTTGCCGCTGAAGGCCCTTGTGAACGTCCAGATGCCGAGCGTCGTCGTGCCGTCGTTCGGGCCGCCCTGGGTGAGGATCCAGATCTGGTTGAACACGGTGAAGTCCCAGATCACCGACAGGATGGTGACCAGGCCGAGGATCGGCTGCAGGAACGGGAGGGTGATGGTGCGGTGGACCCGCCACGGCCCGGCGCCGTCGAGCGCCGCGGCTTCGTAGTAGGAGCGCGGGATCTGCGACAGGCCCGCGTAGAGCGTCAGCGCGACGAACGGCACGGACTGCCACACGACCAGCAGCCAGACGAGCGTGAACGCCGACGCCGGTGACGTCGTCCAGTCGTGCTGGGTGAGGTCGCCGAAGCCGGCCTGGGTGAGCAGCCAGTTGACCACGCCGTAGCCGGGCTGGAAGAGCCACTGCCAGACCAAAGTGGACGCCACGTTCGGCAGCGCCCAGGCCGCGATCAGGCACATCGTGACGGTGGTGCGCATGCCGCGGCCCAGCCGTTGCAGCAGCAGCGCGACGCCGAAGCCGATCACCAGGGTGCCGAGGACCAGCGCCAGGCAGAACCCGATGCTGCGTGCGAGGACCGGCAGGAGCTGGTCGTCGCCGAGGACGGCGGCGTAGTTGTCCCAGCCCGCGAAGGTCGTGGTGCCGGTGAACAGCGACCGCAGGCCGTACCGCTGCGTCGAGATGACGACCAGCCGCACGAGCGGGTAGCCCAGGACGAGCCCGAGCAGCACCACTGCGGGCAGGAGCAGGCCGTACGGCAGCAGCGAGCGGCGCCGGCGCGGCGGGACCGGTCTCGGCGGGGCTTCGGGCGGCGCTTTCTCCAGCAACACGAGGACTCCTTCGCGGAAAGGGGCGGGGCGGCCCGGTTGGGGACGGCAGTCGGCCGGGCCACCCCGCCGGTCAGCGGGCGTTGAGCGCCTCGGTCAGGTGGGCGTCGAAGTCCTTGGCGGCGTCGGCGATCGGCCGGCGCCCGGTGGCGATGTCGGCGAAGAAGGTGTTGATGGACTTGTCGCTCTCGATGGTCGCCCAGCCCGGCGCGGCCGGGGTCGCGACGCTGGTCTTGGCCGCGGTGGCGAAAGCGGCGTTGACCGGCGGCAGGGTGGGCGTGATCTCGTCGATCAGCTCGGTCGAAATGGGCGTCCAGCCGTCGATGCCGACGATCGCCTGGCGCTGCACCTCGGGGCTCGTCGCGGCCTTGAGGTAGGCGAGGGCGAGGTCCTGGTTGCGGCTCTTGGCCGCGACGGCGAGATCGGACCCGCCGAGGAACACCGGCTGCGTCTTCCCGGCCGTGCTGCTGGGGAACGGGAAGGTGCCGAGGTGATCCTTCAGCTCCGGCTTGTTCTTGACGACGGTGTTGACGCTCGTGTCGAGGATCGCCCCGGCGCCACCGGCGGAGAAGATCGCGGCCTGGTCGGGCGCCTTGGTGTCGACGTTGCGGGACGCGGGGGAGGAGTAGGCGTTCTGGAAGTCCTTCCAGGCCTGCAGGCCCTTCTGCGCCTCGGGGCTTTCCAGCGCCCCGGCCCACTTCCCGTCCTTCTGCGTGGCGAGCTGGCCGCCGGCGTCCCAGACGAACTGGAGTGCGCCGTACCAGTACTTGCCGGGGAAGTGGAAGGCGGAGTAGTCCGCGGCGGGGTGCTTCGCCTTGATCTTGTCGAGGTCCTGGGTGAGCTCCTGGACCGTCTTCGGGGGTGCGGTGATCCCGGCGTCGGCCCAGACCTGCTTGTCGTAGATCACCGCGCGGTTGCCCGCGAACAGCGGCGCGCCGTAGAGGTTTCCGTCCACAGTGGCCGGTCCGGCGAGACCGGGGAGCCAGTGCTGCCCGCCGGAAAGCTCGTCGCGGTGCGGGGTGAGGTCGGTGAGCGCGCCGTTGGCGGCGAAGAGGGGGACGTCGGTGTTGCCGATCTCGATGACGTCGGGGGTGTTGTCCTGGGCCAGGGCCGTGCTGATCTTGGTGTTGATGTTGTCCCACTCCTGGATCTGCACGGTGACCTTCGCGCCGGTGGCCTTCTCGAAGGCGGCGGTGATCGCCGCGGTGGCCTTGTCGGACAGGTCGCCGTTCATCAGCCAGACGGTCAGCTGCCCGCCTTGACCGCTCTGGGCGGCGGGGGCGGGGGTGTCGGTGCCGCAGGCGGCACTGGCGGTCACGGCGGCGACGGCCAGTGCGGCGGCGAAGGTGCGTCTGCGCACGGGAAACTCCTGGAGTGGCGGCGGGGGAGTGGAGAGCGGTCGTGAGGGTGACCGCGGCCCGGGCTGGTCCCTGGAACCCGGGCCGCGGCCAGGTCGGTGCCTGGTGTCAGCAGTGGCCCTGGTCGGCCCACTGCGCGGTGAGCCCCGGCTCGGAGCCCTGGGTCCACCAGTTCGCCTGCCAGAGGTGGGCGTTGTGCTTCACGCGCTGGCCGGCGAGGTACACCGTGCCCCAGTCCCACTCCGCCGCGGTCGAGCAGTTGGCGGGCTGGGTCGGCGTGGTGGGCGTCGTCGGGGTCGTGGGGGTGGTCGGCTTGGTGGTCGTGGTCGGCGGCGGGCTGGTCGGCGTCGTGCACCCGTTCACCGTGTCCACATGGGACGTTCCGCTCGTCCGGTACGAGCCCGCGCGGGCGACGGCGTCCGACGGCGACACCACCTGGTTGCCCGCGTAGTACGTCCAGTCGACCTGCTCGGTGTAGACGCTGTTGCCGCTCGTGTGCCCGGCTGTGTCGATGAACCACATGTTGTAGTTGATCGACATCGGCGTCCGCGGGGTCACCGGGTCGCCCTGGGCGTCGGTCGTGTGGTCCGCGGTGAGCTGGCCGTCGATGTAGTACTTCACGTGCCCGCCCGACACCTGCGTGACGATGTCGTGCCAGCCGGCGAAGCTGCGGTTCTGCGCGGTGGACGTCCGAAGCCCGTCCCACGTCGGGTTGTTCCAGTAGGTGTACCAGCTGGTCTGGTAGTTGGCGGTCGAGCCGCCCCAGCCGCCGTTGGGCAGGTACTCCGAGAAGTCCAGCTCGCTGTAGAGCGGGTCGCGGTCGTACCGCAGCGGCGAGATCGTGAAGTACGTTTCGTTGACGTGGTCGCCGTCCGTGCCGCTGTCCGGCGCGTCGGTGAAGCGGACCCGGCTCGCGTACGTGCCTTCGAAGAACCGGAGCTGGTTCTGGTACATCTCGGAGTGCGTCGTGCCGGCCGAGCTGCCGTCGGTGCTGGCGGCGAGCTGGGCGACGCGCTCGCCGTTCACCGTCGGGAAGCTGACGTTGCTGGTGAGCCAGCGCGCGCCGGCCACGCCGGGGCTGCCGACGTCGTTGCGGGTGGTCCAGCCGGCGCCGCCGAACGCGGAGTCGGTGGGGGAGGCGTAGTGGAAGTCGTCGAACAGCACGCCGCAGTCGGCCGCCGCGGCCGATGGGCTGGCGGCGGCCCCACCGGAAAGGATCAGGGCCGTCGCCGCCACGGTCGCGACGCTCGTCAGTGCTGCTGTGGTGGTCCGGATTCTGCGGGACATGGGTCTCCGTCCTGAGGATGGCCGTCCGCCGGGAGAGCTCCCTGATTGGTCTAGACGAATCAGGTGGCGAGGACTTTCCTCCTGACCATTGGTCATGTCAAGACCGCCGCAGAACTTACCTTTGGTAATTTCCGACGCCCGATGTCGGCAAGTCGGCGTCGGTCTGTCGAGTTACCGTCGTCCCGTTCGTCATCCTCTTCGACCGACGCCGGACGAAGGAGCGCACGTGCTCTACATGCTGTTGATCTACAACTGCGAGCGGCCCGAGCCGGGCGACCCCGGGTTCGAGGAGGCGCTGGCCGCCGTCAACGCCTTCGCCGACGAGTGCCGTCGACGCGGCGTGTTCGTCTCCGGGCACCCGCTGCAGGGCGAGCACACCGCCACCACGGTGACCGTGCAGGAGGGCCGGACGCTCATCACCGACGGGCCCTTCGCCGAGACCCACGAGCACCTCGGCGGGGTGTACGTCTTCGACTGCCACGACCTCGACGAGGCCCTGGAGCTGGCCGCGCTGTGCCCGATGGCCGCCCAGGGCTCGATCGAGGTCCGGCCGGTCGCCGGGGTGCCCGGGCTGGACCACCGGGTCGCGCGTGGGTGATCGGGCGGCCGGCGTCGTCGAGCGCGTCTACCGCGAGGACCGTGCCCGGCTGCTCGCCGCGCTCGTCCGGGCGCTCGGCGACTTCGAGCTCGCCGAGGACGCCCTGCAGGACGCGGTCGCGCAAGCACTGCGGACGTGGGACCCGGGCGTCCCGGACGACCCCGCGGCCTGGTTGCTGACCGCGGCGCGCAACAGCGCCGTCGACCGGATCCGCCGCGCCCGCGTCGGGCAGGCCAAGCTCGCCCGGCTCGCGGCGGGCGAGAGCGGGGTGACGACGATGGGCCTGCCGGACGACCGGCTCGCCGAGGTCGGCGACGACCGGCTGAGCCTGCTCTTCACGTGCTGCCACCCGGCACTGGCCGAAGACGCCCGGGTGGCGCTGACGCTGCAGGCGGTCGCCGGCCTGACCGCTGCCCAGATCGCCCGGCTGTTCCTGGTCGCCGAGCCCGCGCTGGCGCAGCGGTTGGTGCGCGCGAAGCGGAAGATCCGCGACGCGGGCATCTCGCTGAGCGTCCCGCCGGATCACCTGCTGCCCGACCGGCTTTCCGGTGTCCTCGCGGTGCTCTACCTCGTCTTCACCCGCGGCTACACCTCGCCGTCGGGTCGGGACGAGCTGTGCCGCGAGGCGATCCGGCTGGCGAAGCTGCTGGCCGCGCTGATGCCGGACGAGCCGGAAGCGCTCGGCCTGGTCGCGCTGCTCCTGCTGCAGGACTCACGTTCAGCCGCCCGCTACACGACCGGTGGCGACGTCATCCTGCTCGAGGACCAGGACCGCACGCGCTGGAACCGGGCGGAGATCGCGGAGGGGCTCGGAGTGCTCGGCCGGGCCTTGCGCCGCGGGGCGGTGGGGTCCTACCAGCTGCAGGCGGCGATCGCGGCGCAGCACGCGCAGGCCCGCGTCGCCGCCGACACCGACTGGGCGCGGATCGCCGCGCTCTACGCGCAGCTGCGGGCACTCGCGCCGTCGCCCGTCGTCGCGCTCAACCACGCCGTGGCCGTCGCGATGGCCGACGGTCCCGAGGCCGGGCTCGCGCTGGTGGAGGCGATCGGCGGCCTCGACCGCTACCACCTCTGGCACGCCGCCCGCGCCGACCTGCTGCGCCGCCTCGGTCGCGCCGGCGAAGCCGTCGCCGCGTACGAGCGGGCCCGCGACCTCGCCGAGGCCCCGGCCGACCACCGCTTCCTCACCGCCCGCCTGCACGAACTGGAGTCCTGATGCGACTGTCCGTTTTGGACCACGGCCACCGGCGCCGGGCCCGGCTGTTCCTGGCCGTCACCGGCAAGCTCTCCGGCGTCACCAGCCCGGACATCGTCAAGCTGCTGCTGTACCGGCCGGGTTTCCTGACCCGGCCGCTGCTGGACCTGACCGCGCCGGCGATGCGCGGCGAGTCCTCTTGGACGGCCGGCGAGCGCGAGTACCTCGCGATGAGCACGGCCCGGGTGCACGAGTGCCCGTTCTGCGTCGTCACGCACGCCGAGCTGACCCGGATCGCGGGCAACGGCGAGATCGACCCCGACCGCCCGCTGGACGCACGCCCGGAACTGCTGGCCGTGCAACGGTTCCTCGAGGACGTCTCCCGCGACCTCGAGCCGGTGCCGCCGGGTGACCTGCCCGCGCAGGCGGTGCTGGAGGCGCTGAACGTCAACCTGGTGTGGAACATCGTCAACCGGCTCGCGAACGCGTTCGGGTTCGAGCTGCTCGACGGCCAACTGGAGGTGGGCACGAAGGCACTGCACCGCGCGGGTTACCGGTTCCCGGGCTTCCTGCTCGCCGACGGCCCCGACGACCTCCGCGAGAGCGTCTTCGAGCAGCCGGCGCGGACGAGCCCGCAGCTGCGGCGGGCGGCCGGGACGGGCGAAGGGCTGGAGGAGCCGTGGCGGGACTACGCGGCGGCGGTCCGCGGCGCGTCGCACCGCATCACCGATGACGACGTGCGGCGGCTGCTCGCGGCGGGGTGCACCGAGGACGAGATCTTCGAGGTCACGGTGGCCGCGGCGGTCGGTGCCGCGCTGCGCAGCTTCGACGCCGGCCGCGACGTGCTGAAGGCGCGCGGCGATTAGGCCGAACCGGTCGATGCGGTAGCCGGAAAGCGTGCCCGCGGATTCACCCGGCCGCCCGCGGTGAATGGCGGCAACCTGCGGAAATGCCGGAAAGGGAATGCGCCGGGGACCGGTCCCCGGCGCATTCGTGGCCGCCCGGAGAATGCTGCACCCCGGCTGATCGCGTGCGATAGTGGCGGCTCCGGCCGGAATCGGGTCGTTTCGGGGGATGGGGGGACGATGCCAGCCGACGTACCCCCTTTGTCGGGCCTCGACGCCGTCACCGGCGGGCTCGTCGAACGGTTGCTGGCCCGGGCGGACGGCGAAAGCCGGGCACTCCCGGTCGTTGTCGCGCTCGGGGCGCGGGGCACCGGGAAGACCGCGTTGCTCGACGCCGTCGGGAATCGCTGCCAGGACATTCCGCACGCGCACCTCGACTTCGAACGGCACGACCGCGCGGACAGCCGGCCGCGGGAACTGCTGGGGCACCTCGCCTTCGATCTCAGCCGGCGGTGGAAGCAGTTCGGCAGGCTGGCGTTTCCGCGTCTTTGGCTGTGCATGCTGGTGCTCGGGGCACCGCTGGAACTGCAGGACCGTCGCGCGGCATTGCGCAAGCTCCACGCGTTGCTGGCGAAGAACCAGCCGCTCGAACAGAGCCGCGAGGCCATCGTCGACGTCGTCCGCCTCGCGGGCGGCATCGCACCCGCCGGCGGCCTCCGCGGCTGGCCCGAGGCGACCGACCTCCTGCTGCGCGGCCTGAGCTGGTACGACCGCCGCCGGCTCATCGGCAAGATGCGGGCCCTGCCGGCCGGGACCGGCAACCACGAGGACTTCCTCATCGAGATCGCCTGGCACGCCCAGGGCGACGACGAGGACCGGGACGCGGTCGACGCCACCTTCTGCGACGCGTTCCTCGCCGACCTGCGCCGGAACTACACGGGGCTCAACCGCTCGCGGCGGACGTTGAACAGCCTGGTCCTGCTCGACAACGCGCACACGCCGGGCGGACGGTTCTTCCTGCGCTCGCTCACCGAAGCGCGCCAGCGGGCCGGTGAGGCCGACCCGCTGGTCGTGCTCGCCACCAGCCGCACGTGGAACCCGGACTGGACCGAGAGCTGGTCCCCGCCGGCCGCGCACCGCGGCGCCCCGGTGCGCCGCCCGCCGACCACGCACCGGACGAAGGGCCTGCACCGGCCCGCGCCGCGGCAACCGTCCGATGTGGACTCCGACTGGCGCCCCGACGCGGAACCGGAACCGCGGTGGCACCCGTGGTACCTGCTCGAACTGGGCGCGTTGTCCAAGGACGACGTCGTGCACCTCGCCGCGGGCAGCGAGATCCACCCCGCGTCCCGGCTGCCGCGGTTCCTGCACCGGGTCACCGACGGCCACCCCGGCGCGGTCACCGACGTCATCGCCGCCGTGGCCCACCGCTTCGACCCGCGGCGGCCCGGGACGCTGCGCGCCGCGCTGCGCACCCCGGTCGCCGGGCCGGACGGTGCCGGACCGCCGCTGGTCACCGCGATGCGCGACTACCTGCTGCAGGACTTCTCCACGGCGAGCCGGCAGGACCTGGTCACCGCGAGCGCCGCGCTGGACGTGGAACTGCTGTTCCACAAGGAGATCCTCGACCTGCGCAACCCGGCGGGGGAGGGGGTGCTGTTCAAGGAGCTGGGCGATCACCTGTGGCTGCGCGCGGAGCCGGGCGAGGCGCCGCAGTACGTGCTGCACCCGTGGCTGCGCCGGATCCTGTTGCAGGAACTGGCTTCCCGCGCCGACGACCACCCGCTCAGCTGGACCCGGGTGCACACCCGGTGCCGCGACTTCTACGAGGAGAACGGCCGGACGGTGGCCGCCCGCTACCACGACCTGGCGCTGGAGAACGTCGGCGCGGCGGTCGCGCACCTGCGCGAGCCGTTCGGCGGCGCGCGGCACGCGGAGTTCGACGTGACGACCGCGGAGGCGTGGCTCGCCGAGCTCGACCTCGTCACCGCGGCTCCCAACCGGCTGGACAAGCACGCCGAGCCCTACGACCAGGTCCAGCAGCACGCCGGACAGGGCGACGACGACCTCGGGACGACGCTGGCCTGGCTGGTCGTCGCGCTGTGGATCGCCCGCGATCCGCTCGGCGACCCGGGCGGGACGCTGGACTCCACGATCGAAGGGGCCTTCCACCAGCTGGCGCAGGGCCGGGGGCGGGGCTCGATCCTGCTGCACGAACGGGCGGAGAGGTACCGATGAGCGTGCGCACCGACCGGATCCGGCCACCGCGGCCGACGTGGTCGAAGTGGCTGGTGGTGGCGGGCGGCGTGCTGCTGCTCGCCGTGGTCCTCGTCGCCGTGCTGGTCGTGGTGCCGGCGATCAGCGCGGCCGGGCGCACCTGCGGCGCCGGGGTCGAGAAGCGCGGTGACACCGGGGAATGCACCGGCGTCACCGACGGCGCCTACGTGTTCTCGCCGGGACTCGCCGACGTCGAGCAGCGCATCCGCCAGGAGAACGAGTCCGTCACGACGTCGGGGTCGCCGTACGTGACGATCGCGGCTTTCCTGCCGATGACCCTCGAAGAGCACGACATCCTGTCCGACGAGTGGGTCCGCCACCAGCTGGAAGGCGCCTACATCGCGCAGCACCGGGCGAACACGACGCAGTCGTGGGGCAGCCTGCCGAAGATCCGCCTGCTGCTGGCCAACCCCGGCAGCAGGCTGGCGCACTGGGAGCCGGTGGTCGACGACCTGATCGGGCGGGTGACGTCGGAGCGGCTGGTCGCGGTCACCGGGATCGGGCTGAGCCTCGACACGTCCCGCGACGCGATCCGCCGGCTCTCGGAGCACCGGATCCCGGTCGTCGCCTCGCACCTGGCCGCCGACGAGTTCTCCGAGATCCCGGGCTTCATGCGGGTGTCGCCGACGAGCTCGACGTACGGCCTGGCGGCGGCGAGCTACGTGCGCCCGACCGCGCACTCGGCCACGATCGTGCAGGACGTCAACCCCGGCGACCTGTACCCGAAGACCCTGGCGACGGCGTTCACCCGCAAGTTCGCCGACGCGACCCACCGGATCGTCGGCCGGACCGAGGAGTACGACTCGAGCCTGCCGGGGATCGAGAACACGTTCCTGCAGATGATGCCGAACATCTGCGGCAACCAGCCCGAGGTCGTGTACTTCGCCGGCCGCGAGAACCACCTCACGTCGTTCATCGCCGAGCTCGCCCAGCGCCCCTGCCTCGACCGGCACATCACGGTGCTGACGGGTGACCTGGCGCTGGTCGGGCCCCCGGAGGCGGAGATGCGCCGGGGCCTGCAGGCCAACGTCACGGTGCTCGCGCCGGGGCTGGCCCACCCGCAGGCGTGGACGAGCTCCCCGCAGGCGTTCAACCCGGCGGCGGTCGCGAGCTTCCAGGAGCCGGGGTGCACGGACTGCTTCAAGGCGGTGTTCCCCAAGGAGCGCCTGGACGACGGCATCGCGATCCTCGCGCACGACGCGGTGCTGACGGTGGTGTGGGCGATCCGCGGAATCCCGCGGGTGTCCCCGGCCCAGGTGACGGCGCAGGACGTGCTCCAGGCGAAGAACCGGCTGCACGGGACATTGGCGGTCCCGGGCGCGAGCGGCATGATCTCGTTCGACGACCGGGGCGATCCGGTGAACAAGGCGGTGCCGATCCTGCGGGTGCGGGAGGACGACACGCCGGAGTTCGTGCAGCTCTCGGCACCGGACTCCTGAGCTGAGGGCGTGTTCGGTGCCGCGGTGAGATCTGCTCGACCCCGCCGCCGAGCCCGCTGACCAGGGGCGATGCCCCTACCGCTGACCCGAGTTCCGAGCCTTGTCACCCGCCTGCTTGCAGCCGCGCGGGGTCGTCACGTGCCGTTCTCGCTGCTCACCTCTCCGTCACAACCTCGTCGCAGATATTGTCAACAATTTCATCGACGATTAGTGTGCGAGTATCAAGCATGCGGAGCGACGAGGAACTCTCTTGATCATCGACTGCCACGGCCACTACACGACCGCCCCATCCGCCCTCGCGGCGTGGCGGGACCAGCAGATCGCGTCGCTGGACGATCCCGGTGTCGCACCTTCCCGCGCTGACCTGCGGATCAGTGATGACGAACTGCGCGAAACCATCGAGCCGAACCAGCTGCGGCTCATGGACGACCGCGGCATCGACCTCACGATCTTCTCGCCGCGCGCCTCGTTCATGGCCCACCACGTCGGCGGCTTCGAGACCTCGGCGGAGTGGGCGGCGATCTGCAACGAGCTCTGCCACCGCGTCAGCACGCTCTACCCGGAGCGGTTCGCCCCCGCCGCGATGCTGCCGCAGTCGCCGGGTGTCGATCCCGCGACCTGCCTTCCCGAGCTGACCCGCTGCGTCGAGGAGTACGGCGCCGTCGCGCTCAACCTCAACCCCGACCCCAGTGGCGGCCACTGGACGGCGCCGCCGCTCACCGACCGGTCCTGGTACCCGATCTACGAAAAGATGGTCGAGTACGACATCCCGGCGATGGTGCACGTCAGCACGAGCGTCAACCCGGCGTTCCACACCACCGGCGCGCACTACCTCAACGCCGACACGACCGCGTTCATGCAGCTCGTGCAGGGCGACCTCTTCACCGACTTCCCGACGCTGCGGCTGGTCATCCCGCACGGCGGCGGCGCGGTCCCCTACCACTGGGGCCGGTTCCGCGGCCTCGCCATGGCGCTCGGCAAGCCGGAACTGGAAGAACACGTGCTCACCAACGTCTTCTTCGACACCTGCGTCTACCACCAGCCGGGTTCGGACCTGCTCTTCGACGTCATCCCGGCACGCAACATCCTGTTCGCCTCCGAGATGATCGGCGCCGTCCGCAGCGTCGACCCGCGGACCGGCCACCACTTCGACGACACGCGCCGGTACGCCGAGGCCGCGAAACTGTCCGAAGAGGACTGGGCCGCGATCCGGGAGCACAACGCCCGCGCCGTCTACCCGCGCCTGGACGCCCTCCTGAAGGGACAGGGCCGATGACCAAGACACCCGGCTGGCTGGACTGGTACGCGCATCCGTCCACACCGGACTTCGAGCTGCCCCACGGCACCGTCGACGCCCACTGTCACGTCTTCGGCCCGGAGAAAGAGTTCCCGTTCGCGCCGGAACGCAAGTACACGCCCTGCGACGCGAGCAAGGACCAGCTCTTCGCCCTGCGCGACCACCTCGGTATCGCGCGCACCGTCATCGTGCAGGCCACCTGCCACGGTGCCGACAACTCCGCCATGCTCGACGCCGTCCGGGCAGCAGGCGGCCGGGCGCGCGGCATCGCGACCGTCCGGCCCGGCAGCACCGAAGTAGAGCTGCGTGAACTCGACGCCCAAGGCGTGCGCGGCGTGCGGTTCAACTTCGTGAAGCGGCTCGTCGACGCCTCGCCCCGAGAGGACCTGAGCACGATCGCGAAGAAGATCGCCCCGCTCGGCTGGCACGTCGTCCTCTACTTCGAGGCCGCCGACCTGCCCGAACTCGAGGACTTCTTCGGTGAGCTGCCCACGCCGCTCGTGATCGACCACATGGGACGCCCCGACGTCACGAAACCGGCCGACGGCCCGGAATTCGCGAGGTTCCTCGAGTTCGTGGACCGCAACGACGTGTGGGTCAAGGTGAGCTGCCCCGAGCGCCTCACCGTGACCGGCCCGCCGGCCCTCGACGGCGAACGGCACGCCTACACCGACGTCGTCCCGTTCGCCCGCCGCGTCGTGACGGAGTTCCCGGACCGGGTGCTGTGGGGCACCGACTGGCCGCACCCGAACCTGAAGAACCACATGCCCGACGACGGACTGCTCGTGGACTACGTCCCGCGGATCGCCGAAACCACCGAGCAGCGGCGAAAACTGCTCGTCGACAACCCGATGCGCCTGTACTGGCCCGGCGAAACCGCCTGAAACCCCCTGAAGGGCATGCAATGCAGCACGCCAACGCGCTCAACCGGCTGAACCGCCTGCCGATCTCGCGCTTCCACAAGGTCACCCTGCTCGCCGTCTCGTTCGCCTACTTCTTCGAGTTCGCGGACATCAACAGCTTCGCCACCACCGCACCCAAGCTGATCAAGCTCTGGGGCGTGACGGTCGACCAGGTCGCCTACGTGACCTCGCTGTCGTTCGTCGGGATGTTCTTCGGGTCGATCATCGCGAGCAAGCTCGCCGACCGCTGGGGCCGCAAGAGCGCGCTCATGTGGACCACCGTCTGGTTCGGCGTCTTCTCGTTCGCGGCGGTGTTCTCGTGGGACATCGTGTCGCTGGGCGTGTTCCGCATCCTGACGTCGGCGGGCCTGTCGGCGATGACCGTCGTCGCGGTGATCTACGTCAGCGAGCTGTACCCGGCGGCGAGCCGCGGCAAGTACCAGGCCTACGCGATCGTGATCGGCATCTGCGGCACGCCGGTCACCAACCTGATCGCCAGCGCGGTGGTGCCGATCAACTCCTGGTCGTGGCGGCTGGTGTACCTGTGGGGCGCGCTCGGGGTGCTGCTCGTGCTGTTCACGCGGCACCTGAAGGAGTCGCCGCGCTGGTACGAAAGCCGCGGTGAGCACGCCAAAGCGGACGCGGTGCTGCGGGAGATCGAGGAGCAGGTCGCCGCGGAGAAGGGCCCGCTGCCCGAGCCCGCGCCGCCGATCGAGGAAGCCCCGGTGGGCAAGGCGCCGCTGCGGCTGCTGCTGCAGAAGAAGTACCTGTACCCCACGCTGCTGCTGACCGTCCTGTGGGTGACGCAGACGATCGGCTTCTTCGGCTACTCGAGCTGGGCACCGACGCTGCTGGCCAAGGAAGGCTTCAGCGTCGAGAAGTCGGTGTTCTACGTGGCCCTGACGACGGTCGGCGCGCCGCTCGGCTCGTACCTGGCGGCGCTGGTCACCGACCGGTTCGAACGCAAGTGGTGCCTGGTCGCGTTCGGCACGGTCATCGCGCTCTGCGGCCTGTTCTACGGGCTGACGTTCAACCCGATCCTGATCGTGGTGTTCGGCTTCCTGGTGAACCTGTTCGAGCGCGGCTACACGGCACTCGGGTACGCGTACTCGCCGGAGCTGTTCGACACGCGGGGCCGGTCGCTCGGCACGGGGGTGTCGTACGGCCTCGGGCGGCTGTCGAACGCGGTGGGCCCGCTGATCGTCGCCGCGCTGTACAACGGCAGCGGCTACCAGAGCGTGTTCCTGTTCATCGCCGGGACCTGGCTGGTCGGCGCGGTGGTGCTGGCGATCTTCGGGCCGCGGACGCGGCAGGCGAGGCTGAAGCCCGCGACCACCGAGACGGTCACGACGGCACCGTGAACGTGTGCCGCCCCGGACCCGCGTCGACGCTTTCCGAGCCGGGAAGCCGGACGTCGGCGCGGGTTCCGGGTGGCACGTCGACGGTGAGCCGGAAGCATCCGGCGGTCCGTTCCCAGGCACTGCGGATGGGCCCGTAGGGGGTGAGGTGTTCCGCTTCGGCCCGGTCCAAGCCGCCGCCGGGGCAGGGCCGGACGAGGAACCGCCGGTAGCCCGCTTCGGCGGGACCCGGGTCGTCCGGCAGCCGGATCCCGGCGACGTGGGTGTGCAGGAAGGACATCGCCGCGCCCTTGCTGTAGTGGTTCAGCGAGCCGCGCACCCGATCGCCGTCGACGGCGTCCCAGTGCTCCCAGAACGTCGTCGCGCCGCGGTCGAGCATCTCCAGCCAGGACGGGATCCCGGTCGACAGCAGCGTGCGGTAGGCGAGGCCGAGGTGTCCCGTGCCGGCCAGGGTGGGCAGCAGCAGGCCGGTGGTGAGGAAGCCGGTGCCGACGCCGGCCGCGGCGACCAGCTCGGCGAGCCGTCCGGCGACGACGTCCCGCAGGTGCCCGGGCACCAGCCCGAAGGCGAGCGCCCGGACGTGGTTGCCCTGCGTGGGTTCGGTGAGGGTGCCGCCCGGCCCGAGGTATTCGCGCTGCCACGCGTCCCGGGCGCGGTTCGCGAGCCACCGGAAGCGGGCCGCGTCCGCCGTGTGACCGAGCAGCTCGGCGACGCGGCCGAGCACCCGGGCCGAGCGGGCCAGGTAGGCCGTGGCGACGATGCCGTGGTCGGCCCCGGGATCCGGGTGGGGCGGGACGCCCGGCTCCAGCCATTCGCCGAAGTGCCCGCCGGTGTCCCACAGGAACTTCTCGTGCGGAGCTGCGCTGGCCACACGCGATGGGTGCCGCCGCTCGCGGGCGGCCGCGGCCGCGTACTCGACCCAGCCCGCCATCGACTCGTACTGTCCACTGAGGACTTCGAGGTCGCCGTAGGCCCGCCACAGCTCCCAGGGCACGAGCACCGCCGCGTCACCCCAGCCCGCGGACCCGGCCATCGCGTCCTGGAACGCATTGCCGGACGGGCCGTCGCCGGCGGGGTCGGGCGTGATCGTCGGGACGCGGCCGTCGGCCCACTGGTCGGCGGCCAGGTCGCGCAGCCACTTCCGGGAGAAGCCGGCGACGTCGTGGGTGCGTGCGGCGGTGGCGACGTACACCTGCCAGTCGCCGGTGAAGCCGGAACGTTCCCGCTGCGGGCAGTCGGTCGGGACGTCGCAGGCGTTGCCGCGCAGGCTCCGCACCGCGGTCCGGTGCAGGGCTTCGAGCCGCGGGTCACCGCAGCCGAACCGGCCGGTTTCGGGCAGGTCCGTGTGCACGACGACCGCGGTGACCTGGGGCTCGCCGCCGTCGACCTGGACGTACCGGAAGCCGTGGGTCGTGTGCCGCGGCTCGAAGACGTCCCCGGCCCGGCCCGCGGAGACGACCGTGTCGACCTGGCCGGCGGGCAGCGGTTTCCCGGTGACGAAGTCGAACGCGCGCAGGTGGTCGGTGGTGACGCGGCCGTCGGGCGCCCGGTGTTCGCCGTGGGTCAGCGTCAGCCGGGTGCCGGCCGGGCCGAGGTCGCCCAGCCGGACCCAGCCGGTGATGTTCTGCCCGAAGTCCGCGACGATCCCGCCGTCGTCGAGCCGCGAGACCGACACCGGCGGAAGCTCCTCGATCCGGCGGACGGGCGGGGCTTCGGTGAGGACGAGCCGGGGCCGGTCGCCGGTGCGCACGGGCGCCGGGTGCCAGCCGGGCGCGGACAGGCCGAGGGAACCCGGTGCGGGCAGCCGGAAGTCGGTCTCCTGGCCGTCCATGAGGTCGGCCGCGGTGATCCGGCTCGGCCGCGACCACCAGCCCGGCCCGGTGGTGACCGCGGTGGTGCCGTCGACCTCCAGGACCAGCAGGGCGGCCGTGCGGTTCCCGAAGCCGTCCGCGGTGCGTTCGAAGCCGTGCCGGCCGCGGAACCAGCCGTCGGAGAGCAGGAATTCGACCGAATTCTTCCCCGGCCGCAGCAGGGTGCTGACGGCGTGCGGTTCCACCTGGAGCCGCTTGCGGTAGGCGGTGAACCCGGGCGTCAGCTCGAGGTCGCCGACGCGGGTGCCGTTGACGAAGAGCTCGTAGATCCCGTGCGCGGTCGCCCAGGCCGTCGCGGTCACGGCCGGGCCGTCGAGGGTGAATTCGTGCCGCAGCTGGTAAGCAGGCCGCCGCCCGGGCGGGGCGACCACCGGTTCGTGCGGCTCGATCCAGGCCGCCGTCTCGAGCGCGGCGGGCAGCGTGACGACGGTCCAGGGCGCGGGGTCCGACCAGTCGCTCTCGCCGGCGTCGGTCCAGACCCGGACCTGCCACGCCGTTGCCGCGTGCCGGGGCAGGTCGACGAGCACGGACTGGTCGCCGTCACGCCGGCCCGACGTCCAGTCCGGTCCGGTCAGCCGGATCTCGTACGCGTGCTGGACGGCCGACCCGGCGGGCAGCCACCAGGAACCGCGCGGCGCCACCGAAGGACGGCCCGGCGTGAGGTGGTCGAGGCGCAACCGCGTGGGCTTCACGTCAGCCGGTAGAGGTCGTAGCGGACGGTGTCCGGGGCGCGTTCGGCCAAGCCGACCAGGAGGCCGGTGGTGAGCGGCCGGTCGACCGCGCCGGAAACCCGGACGGTGAGCCGGAATTCGTAGCTCGACCGGTCGACGTGCTCACCCCGGGCCAGTGCGGCCAGCACCGCCGGCGGCCCGGTGCGGACGCCCGTGGACGTGATCGACACCAGGCCGTCGCCGGTTTCGGCGAGGTAGCGCGCTTCGACGAGCGTGGTCCCGTCGGGCAGGATGCGCTGCCAGTCGGCGCCGAACGGCTGGATCCGGCCCGCCAGCCCGGGTCCGGTGAAGCTGCCGCCCGTGATCGGGACGATCCGGCTCCGCCCGGCCGGCGTCTCGCCGACGTCGAGGGGCTCGCCGAGCTCGACGACCGCCGAGCTGACGAACTCGAGTGCCGGTGGGGGGAACAGCGGCACTAGCGCACCTTCCGGATCGGCAGGATCAGCACCGCGCCGAGCAGCCCGGCGACCGCGCCCGCGATGAACAGCGCCGGGAAGTTCTGCGGCACCGCGGCCGTCGCGCCGATCGCGAGGATCGCCGGGGCCAGGGCCGGCACGACGGACGTCGGCAGGTTGCCGGCCAGGTTCATCAGGCCGAGGTCCTTCGCCGTGTCGGCCGGGTCGGGGAGCACCTGGGTGATGAGCGCGATGTCGACGGCGAAGTACACGCCCTGGCCGAGGCCGATGACGCCCATCGCGACCAGGAACAGGGGATAGGTGCTGGTGAACGTCGCGAGCAGCAGCCCGCAGCCGAAGATCACGGCCGCGGTGACGACGAACGGCTTGCGGCGCCCGACGCGGTCGGAGATCTTGCCGGCCAGGGGAGCGAACAGCAGGGCCACGCCGGTGAGCACGAGCGTGGACAGGAAGACCGCGTTCGCGATGCCGGCCGGCGGGATGTGGAAGACGTTCATCAGGTAGAAGGCCTGGTACGCCTGGATCGCGGCGACGCCGAAGAAGATCAGCAGCCTGCTGAGCCAGGTGTAGCCGAAGTTGGGGTGCCGCACCGGGTTCACCCAGAACGTGCGCGGCAGGTCGCGCCACGCGAACGCGGGCCGCTCCTCCGGCGACAGCCGCCAGTCCCGCATCGTGACGGCGAGCAGGACGGTCCCGAGGACGGCGAGCCCGGCCGGCAGCAGGATCATCGCCGGCAGGTTCGGGGCGACCAGCTGCGCGATGAACAGGCCGAGGACCGCGCCGACCGGCAGGCTCAGCCCCACGATGGCCGACGCGGGGCCGCGGCGCTCCGGCGGCAGCTGGTCGGGGATCACCGACGTGAACGCGACTGTTGCCGCGCTCGCGCCGACCGTCGTGCAGCTCGCCGCCACGGTCAGCGCGAACGTCGTCGCGCCCAGCTGCAGCCCGATCGCCCCCAGCGTGAACAGCACGGCGCCGAGCACGAGGAACGGTCTGCGGCGGCCGAACCGGCCGGTCGTCCGGTCGCTGAGCCTGCCGAAGACCGGGAAGGCGACCAGCGAGCACAAGGCGCTGATGCTGGTCACGATGGACACCATCGTCGTAGCGCCCGCCGGGTCGAGCAGCGTCGCCTTGACCGACAGCGTCAGCACGGCCGGGACGAACACCGCCATCCCCGCGCCGACCGCGGCGAAGGCGAAGAAGAACAGGAACCCGCGCCGGGGTCCGGCGGACGTCGCCTCGGCGGATGCGGAGGCCTGGCGGAAAGAAGTACTCATCGTCGGGCACCTTTCACGTCTCGGTCGCGGCTGACCTGCGGGGAAGGATGGGCGCCCGGCGCGGTGTACCGTGAGAGCGATGCCAATCAATGGAACGCCGAGGTCGTCGTGACCGAGTCCGTGCGCGTGCGGGGACGCCGTCCGCCGCACGGGGAACCGGTCATCGACCGGGCGTTGTCGCTGCTCTCGGCGTTCGACGCGGAGCACCGGACGCTCACGCTGGCCGAGCTGAGCCGCCGCGCCGAAATCCCGCCGAGCTCGGCCCTGCGGCTCGCGAACCGCCTCGTGGACTGGGGCGCGCTGGAGCGCGACGACAGCGGGCGGTTCTGCGTCGGGCTCCGGCTTCTCGAGGTCGCGACGCTCGCGCCGCGCGGCCACGGGCTGCGGCAGGTGGCGCTGCCGTTCATGAACGACCTCGCCGAGGTGACCCACCAGCACGTCCAGCTCGCCGTCCGCGACGGGATGCAGGCGATGCTCGTCGAACGGCTTTCGGCACACCAGGCGACGCCGGTCGACTACCGCATCGGCGGGCGGCTTCCCTTGCACTCCACCGGGGTTGGCCTGGCGCTGCTGGCCTTCGCGCCCAAGGAAGTCCAGGAAGAGCTGCTGTCGAAGCCGGTCTACAGCGAGCCGGACAACCGGCTCATCCCCGCCGACGTCCTGCGCCGCACGCTCGCCGAGGTGCGCCGCGAGCGGCTGGCGATCTTCCGGCGCGAGGACGAGCGCCATTCGATCGTGTCCGTCGCCGCACCGGTGTTCGGCCGCGGCGACACGGTGGCGGGCGTGCTCGGCGTCCTCGTCCCGAAGCGGGTCGCCCAGCCCCGGCGGCTCGGCTTGGCCGTGCAGACGGCGGCGCGCGGCATCTCCCGGGAGCTGGCCGGCCGCTGACGGTTCAGCGCAGGAGCGTCCCGAACGCGATCGTGAAGAACGCGGCGAAGGAGGAGCCGTCCTTGGTGGCGCGTTCGCCGACGATGGCGCCTTCCCAGGCGTTGACGAGGAACCGCGCCAGCACTTCCGGATCCTGCGCCGACGTGACGGATCCGTCCGCCTGGGCTTCGCGGATGGTGTCCGCCACGGCCGCCGACCAGCTCGCGAAGGCCGTCACCAGGCCGTCGCGGATGGCGGTGCTGTGGTCGGCGGCCTCGTTGCTGAAGTTCCCGAACACGCACCCGCGCTCGTAGCCGTGCTTTTCGATGTCCCCGGCGAGGAACTCGAAGTGGGCGCGCAACCGGGCCAGCGGGGCGACGGACCGATCGGCGAGCTCCGGCACCCGCCGGGTGTCGCCGTAGCGCTCCATCACCACCAGCGCCAGCGCTTCCTTGCTGGCGAAGTGGTTGTAGAACGAACCCTTCGGCACGCCCGCGCTGTCGGTGATGAGCTTGACGCCGCAGGCGTTGTAGCCGTGCCGGTGGAACTGCTCGTACGCGGCGTCCACGATCTGTTCGCGCACGCTGGCCCTGGCCATCCGGTTCTCCTCCTCCGCGGGTGCGTCAAGCCGCCGGGACCGGCGCGTTCGCCTGCCACCAGGCCGTGATCGCGCGAGCGTAACCGGCCGCGTCCTCTTCCCAGGCGAAGTGGCCCGTGTCGAGGAAATCGAGCCGGCTGTGGGGCAGCCGCTCGTGCAGGTACTCGGCGTTGGCCGGCGGCACGACCGGGTCGTTCCGCCCGGCGATGATCTGCACCGGTGTCTCGATGCCGGCCAGCAGGCCGCCGAGGATCGGAAGCTCGGCCGGGTACGCCCGGACGTAGGGCATCTGGTCGGCGAACCGCTGTCCCCGGTAGGCGGCGAGGTAGTCCTCGCGCACGACCTCGGGCAGCTCGTAGCCCTCGATCGTGCTCATCGCCAGCTTCACGACGTCCTTGGCGCCCAGCGCCCGGTACGGCGCCAGGTCCTCGGCACGCACCCAGTCGTCCAGCACGCCGCCGAGGTTCAGCGGGACCGACGCCCCGCCGGATCCCACGGTGACGCTGCGGAACCGGCCCGGATGGCCGGCCGCGGCGAACAGCGCGGCGCTGGTGCCGATGTCCGGGCCCACGAGGTGGGGCCGCGCCAGCCCGAGCTCGTCGGCGATCCGCACGACGAACTCGCCCATCGCCCGCGGGGACAGCAGGTCCGCCCGCAGCTCCGAGTGCCCGAACCCGGGCAGGTCCACGGCGACCAGGTGGGCGTGCCCGGCCAGCCGCGACCAGGCGGCGTCGAAGGCGAACAGGCTTTCCGGCCACGGGCTCAGCAGCAGGGCGTCCGCTTCGCGCGGCCCGTCGCTTTCGGCGTAGCGGACGGACAAGCCGTCGACGCTTTTGAAGCGGGGCTTGATCTCGCTCATGTTCTCGTCCTCTCGACGATCCGATGCTTCCAATATGACCGGTCGTCTTAAGGTCGTCAAGCGAGGTGACGCAGCGCACGAGGGGGGCGAGCTCCCGCGGACCTCACACCGTGGTCGTCCGTTCCGGCTCGGGAGCCGGGACCGTCGGCGTGCCCGGGCCGCGAGCGGCGCCGCGGGCGGCCAACCAGATCAGGGCGACTCCGCCGCCGAGCACGAGCAGGCCCGCGCCGAGGACGACCGCCGCCACCCGGCCCAGCGCCGGGATCGTCGCGCCGGCTTCGACCTGCGCCACCACACCGCGGGAACCGTCGGCGTTCAGCACCACGAGCGTCCAGTCGCCGTCGCGCACCGGCCACACCAGCGTCCGAGTGCCCACGCCGGTCGCGCCGGCCGCCCAGATCCCGGCGTCGCCCGGTCGCCCGCCGAGTGCGCCGCCGGGGTGGATCGTCGTCACCGCACCGGTTTCCGTCAGGTCCGTGACGGTGGTGTACTCCGCCGCGGCGAGGTAGCGCGCGACGTCCGCGGTCCGGGCGATGCCGACGAAGACCGGCTTCTCGGTGCCGGTCGCGCGGATCCGGGCCTCGCCGACCGTCGCGGCCCAGCCGGCGGCACCGGCTTCGACGCCGTCGAGCTGGATCGGATCGCTCGTGAGGGCGTACCCGCCGGCGGAGAAGGTGTTCGAGGCGGTGAAGTAGCCGTCGGCGTCGCGCTGCGTGCGGTCCGCCCACAGCACGGCCGCGCCCCCGGTGAGCAGGCCGGCCGAAACCAGGACGAGGGCCGCGCCCGCGATCGCCGCCGCGGTCCGGCCGCCGGTCCAGGCGGCGCGTGCGGGCGCCGGCGTGTCCGGTGCGGGCACCGGTGACGTGTCACCCGGTTCGGACCCGCCCTGGTCGAGGCGGAACGGCGGGTAGGCATCCGTCAGCAGGGACACGTACGCGGCCACCCGCAGCACCCAGCGGTCCAGGCCGAGCACGAAGTCGAAGAGCGGCCGCGGGTACCGGCCGGTCGCCAGCAGGACGACCCCGGCCACGAGCACGAGCACGCCGACCAGCCCGCCGGCCGCCCACGTGAAGCCGTCCGAGCCGGTGCGGCCGGTCAGCCAGCTGCCGCCACCGGCGAACAGGCCGACCAGGACGAGGTGCGGGAGGGCCAGCAGCCACGACTTGACCAGGACGAGCCCGCGGGAAAGGCGTTGCGGGTACTCGACTTCCAGCCGGGCCGGGTAGTCCGGCACGTCGGCGAGCGTGAACGGCGGATACCGGTCCGTGCCGAGCGCGCTGGTCGCGTAGAACTGGACGCGCCAGCTCCAGCGCAGGACCCCGACGGTGAAGCCGAAGAGCGGCCGCGGGTAGCGCCCGGTCACCAGGATCGCGAAGAACGCGACGACACCGACGAACGGGTAGGCGGCCCACAGGACCGCCAGGACCAGGTAGTGGGGGACCGCGAGAAGCCATTTCACCAGCCAAAGCCAGCGCGACAGGGGCTCGTCGAGCCGGCCTTCGACCCGGACGGGGCAGGTGCGTGCGGCGGTCATCGGTGGTCCTTCCTCGAGGCGTGCTCGTGCCACGCCGATGCCGCCCCCGGGTCCGGATCGGCGGGCGGTCGCCGTGGCCGCCGCCGCCGATCGCCGTCGTGGTCGCGACGCGCCGGGAGGTGGCCGGGGCCGCGGCCGAACTGCCGGTTCAGGCCGCGTTCCCCTCTCCAGCCTGGTGCCGCGCGGCCCGCGGGCCAGGGTCCGGCGACCCCGGATCCCCGGCGAACGTCACCGGATCGGGAGCGCCGGTCTCGGCCGGCGATCGCTCGCCGGACCGGGTGCCCCCGTTCCGGCCAGGGTCGCCGCCGCCAGGCCCGCCACGAACGCGCCGGGGGAGCCCGCCTCCGCGAAGAGCGCGCGCTGGCGCTGCGCGCCGGTCTTCCCGGCCCGCACCACGGCGAGCTGCCGCTCGACCGCCGCCAGGTCCCCGGCGGCCAGCAGGGCCGGCCCGGCGTAGTCCAGCAGTCCGTCGACGATCTGCCGCTGCGGGACGAGCTCGCCGGTGAAGGCGTCGATGCCGTGGCCGGGGGCGCCTTCGCGGGCCGCGGCGGTGAGGGACGCGAGCACCCGCCGGTCCGGTACCGGCCGGGGCGCGACCCCGGCCCGGGCCTCCGCGAGGATCGTGACGACGAGCGCGCGGGTCAGGCCCGCGAGCAGCACGGCATCCTCGACGGTCAGGCCGACGTCCGCGATCCGGACCTCCACCGTCGGGTACTTCGGCGAGAGCCGGGCGTAGAAATAGACGCCGTGGGCGTCCATCGCGTCACCCCGGCGCACCGCGTCGTCGACGCTCGCGGCGTAGGCGGCCGCGTCCGGCCAGTCGAGCGGGGGAAGCGCGGTCGGCCACCGCGACCACAGCGGGTACCGGCCGTCGGCCCACCCGGTGTCCACGCCGTGCGCGAACGGCGAATTCGCGCCGAGCGCCAGCAGCGGGGCGAGCCAGGGGCGCAGCCCGGCCAGGACCCGGACGCCGAGCGCCGGGGACGGGATGCCGACGTGCACGTGGCAGGCGCACGTGCCGGCCTGCGGGATGAGCGAGGGGAACCGCTCGGCCAGCGCCTGGTACCGGGGATCGGCGGTGACGCCGGGCAGGCCCGGCAGGTCGCCGCACGGCGGGGTCCCGGACGCCAGCACGAGGCAGCCGGCGTGGCCGGCGGCGTCCGCCACGAGCCCGCGCAACCCGAGCAGTTCCGCCCGGATCCCGTCGAGGCCGGTGTGGATCCCGGTGGCGGTTTCGACCTGGAAGCGCAGGAACTCCGGCGTCACCGCGGGCTCGCCGTCGAGCAGTTCCAGCACCCGCGGCGCCGCGAGCGCCACGCCGCCGGTGACCGGGTCGGCGAGGACGAATTCCTCCTCCACGCCGAAGGTGAGCGGATCTCGTTCGAGCGGCGGAAGTCGCACGGGCAAGGTCCGCTCCGTTCCTCGGTGGGGGCACCAGTCTCATTCGCCGGCCGTGCCGGAGAAAGGGCCGCCGGTCACCCGTCGGAGGCCATTCGGCCCTTCCGCGGACCGCCGGTGCGGACGGCCTCGGGTACTCTGCGGAGGCGCTTCCCGCCGTGGGGAATCGCCGATCGCAGAACCGGGAAGCGCTGAGCAGGGTGTCCACTATCCGTGACGAGTGGGGTGAGAACTCCTCACTGGGTCGCCTGTGGGCGTCGCTGACCACCCTGGCCGGGCAACGGGGCCGGGCGCTGTCCGTCGAATTCGTGTGCGCGGTCGCCGCGGAACGGTTCGGCGCCGAAGGGGCCAGCCTGATCGTGACCGGGACGACGGGGATGGCGGAGCTGCACAGCTCGATCGGGGAGCTCGGCCGCCTGATCCCCGAGCTCGAGGTGACGGTGGGGGAGGGCCCCATCCGGGACGCGCTGGAGCTGGCTTCCCCGGTGGTGATCACCGATCTCGACGCCGAACCGGTGCTGCGCCGGTGGCCGCTGTTCGCGCCGCTGGCGGCGGACGCGGGCGTGCGGGCGTGCTTCGCCTTCCCGCTGGCCGTCGGGGTGGTCCGGGCCGGTGTGCTCGTCCTGCTGCACGGCGCGCCGAGCGCGCCGGGGGCCGCGACGCTGCGGGAGGCGCTGGTGTTCGCCGACCTGCTGCTCGCGATGCTGATGGGGGAGCAGGTGACCAGGAGCGGAAAGGTGCCCGGGCCGGCGGAGGACGGGTTCCCGATCGTCGGACCCGAGGTGCACCAGGCGACCGGGATGATCGCCGCGCAGCTCGACACCGATCCGGACACCGCGTTCGCCCGGCTGCGGGCGCGGGCCTTCGCCGACGGCCGTCCGCTGTCCGAGGTCGCGGCCGACGTCGTCGCCCGCCGGCTGCGCTTCGACCCCGATCCGGACCTGCGATGACCGAGACCGGCGGCGGTAGGCTGCCCGGGTGGGAAGGAGGCCGATGCGCGAGGCCGGGCTGATCGACACCCTCGTCGAGCTGGCCGACACGTTGACCGGCGATTTCGACCTGATCGACTTCCTGCACCTGCTCGCGGGCCGGTGCGTCGAGCTGCTGGACGTCGACGCGGCCGGCGTCCTGCTCGCGCACCCGCACGGCCGGCTCCAGGTGGTCGCCAGCGCCGACGAAGCGCCGGAGATCATGGAGCTGTTCCAGATCCAGGTCGAGGAAGGGCCGAGCCTCGAGGCCTGGCAGGGCGGCGAACCGGTGGGCCACCCGGATCTCGCCGACGGCGACACCCCGTGGCCCCGGCTGCGGCGGATGGCCGCGACGGCGGGGTACGCGGCCGTCTACGCCGTCCCGATGCGGCTGCGTGACGAAAACGTCGGCGCCCTCTGCCTGTTCAAGGGCACGACCGGCGAGCCCGGCGGGGATTCGGTGCGGGCGGCGAAGGCGATGGTCGACGTCGCCACGATCGGCCTGATCCAGGCGCGGACGGCCCGCCGGCACGAGGTCCTCGTCGAGCAGCTGCAGACGGCGTTGAACAGCCGGATCGTCATCGAGCAGGCGAAGGGCTTCGTGGCCGAGCGGCTCGGCGTGGACGTCGCCGCGGCGTTCGGCCTCCTGCGCGACTACGCGCGGTCGCGGGGCCGCCGGTTGACCGCGGTCGCCGGCGAGGTCGTCACCCGCTCGGCGAACGTGCGTGATCTGTTCGACAACGGCCCGGCGCGGTAATTCCGGTTCTGTTTCTCTCTTGCGCGCGTGAACATTCCCGTTCTTTCGGGAGAATCGGTCGGGTATTACCCGTCCGGCGGGTTTCCCGGTGCCCGGTGTCGCCTGGATTCCGATTTTCGCATCGTGCACGTCCGGGCCTGAGGACTGATTCGCGGCTCCGCGGGCGGGAAAAGTTCATTCGGCCCTCGGGTCGAGGACGGTCGGCCCTGGGCCGGTCGCGGCCGGAGCGGACACGATGGCCGGAGGCCGCCCATCCGCGTCGCGCGGACAGCCGGCGTCCGACCGTTTCGGAACCGTTGCCACGAAAGGGGATCCGATCGTGAAGCCCATCGCCGTCGATGTCCCGCGTCCTCGCCGCCCGCTGCTGGAGATCCTGCCGCCGCCCGGCACCCGGCGGCCGCCGGCCCACCGGTACCAGGACCTGGCGATCACCGAGGAGTGGTGCGGCCCGGCGCTGGTCATCGCGCTGGACGGCGAGGTCGACCTCGGCAGCGCACCCCTGCTCCGCCACGTCCTCGACGCGGCGCTGAGCCGGGCACCGCGGCGGGTGGTGGTGGACCTGTCGCGCGTCCGCTTCTTGAACACGGCGGGGCTGCTGGTGCTGATCGACGCGCACCGCCGCGCCGCCCCGGCCACCGACGTCCGGCTGGTGGCCACGACCCGCTCGACGTGCCGGCCGTTGCAGCTCACCCGGGCGTACGAGCGTCTGGCGATCCACTCTTCACGGACGGCGGCTCTTGCCGCGCCGCGAAGCCCCCGCTGCTGACGGAGAGCCGGCTGTTGCGGCAGTGGCCCCTCGCCGCGCGGTGTAGCCGTCGCTGCCGGCCTGCCGGGTTACCGCCGCCGTGCTTGGTTCCGCGGGTCGTGCCGTGCGAGCGGAGTCGGCCCGTCGGGTCACCGCCGCCGTGCTTGCGGGGTGCTTCGCCATTGGCGGTGCTGGCTCGGGGGCTCCACCGGGTGCCCGGCTCGAGCGGAGCCGCCCGGGGTGTCGTCCGGCGGTGGACGGCCCTCCGCCGGCGCGAGGCCGAGGACCGCGAGCAGCAGCGCGCAGTCGTCGGCGTCGCGCGAGCCGGAGGCGACCACGCGAACGGCCTGGTGGCGCTGCTGCCTCGTCAGGGCGAAGGGATCCGTCGTGTCCTCGGGCGGCCACGACCGCGCGCCGCTCATCGGACCGGGGCTGGGCGCGCGCCCGTGCGGGGCTTGGTGTGGGCTGTCATTCCGGCCCTCCGGTCGGCGTCGACCACAGGTGTGGTGCCGCCGGGGACCGGGGCGGAGTCGCCGGGGCCTGCTGGCTCCCGGACCCCCGAATGTAGTCCTCCCCGCCGGGGGCCGGGGACGGCAAACGGGTTGGAGTGTTCAGCGCGGCCCCGCCGCAGTCGTTGCCGGACGCGGCTTTCGACCGGCCCCGTGCCGACCGGACGTCAAGCGTTCTGCGGACCCGGGACCGGCGTCCGATCGGCGGAAGCCATGGCGCTGTTCGTCTTCTGCCGCACCAGGAAGACCATCACCGCGCCCAGGACGCCCGCGATCGCGAACACCACGAAACCCAGCGACGACAGCCCGCCCGCGACGAGGATGCCGCCCAGCCACGGCCCGAACACCGCGCCCGTCCGGCCGACGCCGGACACCCAGCCGAGCGCCGTGGCCCGGCTGTCGGCGGGGTAGTACGCGCCGACCGCCGCGTAGATGAGCGTCTGCGCGCTGAACAGCCAGGCGCCCGTGAGGAACACGACCACGTACGTCACCACCAGCGGCATGTGCACCGCCAGCAACCCGACGCCGCACGCGGTCAGCGCGAACCAGATGATCGCGACCGGCCGGGCCCCGAACCGGTCCGCGAGCCGCCCGGCGACGAGCATGCCCGCGATCCCGCCCAGGTTGATCACCAGCAGGAAGCTGATCGCGGAGCCGAGGTTGTAGCCGCTGCCGCGCATCATCGTCGGCAGCCAGGTGTTCACGCCGTACACCAGCAGCAGCCCGGCGAACGACGCGATCCAGAACAGCAGCGTCGTCATCCGCACCGACGGCGTGAACAAGCCGCGCAGCCCACCGCGCCGGTCGTCGGCCGGCTCCGGCGCGAACGTGTCGAGCGAAACCGCGAACTTGCCCGCGATCGCCCGTGCGCGGTCGGTCTTTCCCTTGGCCAGGAAGAACGTCAGCGACTCCGGCAGCAGGAGGACGACCGCCGGCAGCACCACCACGAGCAGCAGCGCGCCGATCCAGTACACCGAGCGCCACCCCAGCGACTGGACGAGCGTCATCCCCAGCGCGCCGGCCAGCGCCCCGCCGGCCTGGTGGGCCGTCATCACGGTGGTGACGGCGAGGTTCTTCCGCCACGCCGGCGCGTACTCCATGACCATCGCGATCGCCGACGGCAGCAGCCCGCCGAGCCCGATCCCGGCGACGAACCGCGCCGCGCCGAAGAACTCGACCGTCGGCGCGGCGGCGCAGGCGGCCGCGGCCAGGGAGAACACCGTGACCCCGGTGATGATGATCTTCCGGCGGCCGGTGCGGTCGGTGAGGATGCCGGCCCCGAGCGCGCCGAGCATCATCCCGAACGTCGTCAGGCTGCCGATGGTCCCGCCGGTGACTGGGGTCAGGCCGAAGCTCTTGTCGGCCAGCACGCCCGGCAGCGTCGCCCCGTAGACGAACAGGTCCAGCCCGTCCAGCAGGACGAGGACCCAGCACAACGCGGTCACCCGGATGGAGAGCCGGACCGTCGCGGCGGCCGTACCGCCGAGTTCTCGTGTGGACATGCTCGTCCCTTTCGTCCCGGGGTGGCGAAGGAGTCCGAAGCTACATCCGATGAGATATTGAACACAAGACTTGCGTCAAGATTGTTGACAATCCCGTGTATCAGCTAGGTGCGCAAGGTGGTCACGGGCGGCGGACGCGACGTCGGCGCGCACGCCCAGCTCGCCGAGCATCTCGGCGGCCGCCGCCATCTCGGACGTCCGGCGGACGGCGTGCTTGAACGAGCCGTCGACGAGCCGGTCGACCGTGGCGGCGTTCGCCGAGGTGAGCTCGTCGACGATGATCGTGCGCAGCCAGTCTTCGCAGCCCGCGGCGCGCGCGGCCGTCAGGGCTTCGACCACGGCGGCCGACATGCCCTTGAAGAACACGCTGCGCAGGAGCTTGCGCTCGGCGGCGAGCCCGGCGTCGCCGGCCATGACCTCGACCGCGGCGCCGAACGAGTTCAGCTTGGTGGCGACGGTGTCGGCGGCGACGCCGGTGGCGAGCATCGGGACGCGCAGGCCGCGGCCCGGCACCGGTGCCATGATCGCGATGTCGGCGAACGGCACGCCGTGCCCGGCGGCGATGTCCGCCAGCTTGCGCTTGGTGCCGGGGGAGGCGGTGTTCAGGTCGGCCCAGGCGGCGCCGGTCTTCACGCCGGCCAGGCCGGCTTCGAGCGCGCCGACGGCCGCGGCGGAGCTGTTCACGCTGAGCACCAGATCGGCGCCTTCGGCGGCTTCGGCCTCGGAGCCGGTCGCGACGACACCTTCGGCGGCGGTGACGGCCGGGTCGTAGCCGCGCACGACGGCCCCGGCGGCGACCAGGTCGCGAGCGAGTGCGCTGCCCGCTTCGCCGAGTCCGAGTACCGCGATGGTTCCGGTCATAGCAGAATCCTCTCTACAAGCTACGATCGAGTACACGATGTTCTCGACAAAATTGTCAACAAACGGAGCCGGGGTATGACGGAGAGTGCTGCGGACGGGCAGCCGGGGGAGCGTTCCGTGGTGGCGGCCATCCGCGACGCGATCGTCCGGGGCGAGTTCGTCCCCAATCAGAGGCTGGTGGAGGCGGACCTCTCCAGCCAGTTCGCGGCGAGCCGGGCGACGGTGCGCGCGGCGCTGATCGAGCTGACCAACGAGGGGCTCGTCGAGCGCGTGCAGAACCGGGGCGCCCGGGTGCGCGCGGTGTCGCTGGAAGAGGCCGTCGAGATTTCCGAAGTCCGCATGATGCTGGAGTCGCTGTGCGCGGCGAAGGCGGCGGAGCGCATTTCCGACGCGGAGATCGGCGAGCTGAAGGAGCTCGGCGAGCTGATGCACCAGGCGGTGGCCGGCGGCGACGTGGTCGGGTATTCGGGCCTCAACCAGCGGCTGCACCGCCGGGTCCGCGAGATCAGCGGCCAGCGCACGGCGGCGCAGGTGCTGGAGAGGCTGCGCGGCCAGAGCGTGCGCCACCAGTTCCGGTTGGCGATGCGCCCGGGCCGGCCCCAGGTGTCACTGCCGGAGCACTTGGCGATCATCGACGCGATTTGCGCGCACCACCCGGAGAGGGCGGCCGAGGCGGCGCGGGCGCATTTGGGGAGCGTGATCGAGGCCCTCAAGGCGGCTGATGCCGCGGAGGTCGCGCCGCTCCACCGCTGATCTCCGGCTGGGTTCGAAGGCCCAGGTGGGGGTGGGTGGCCGCGCTCGAAGGCCGTGGCGGGGATGGGTAGGCCGCGCCCGAAGCCCGCAGTGGGGTGGGTGGCCGCGCCCGAAGGCTGCGGCGGCTGGGTGGCCGCGCCCGAAGGCTGCGGCGGCTGGGTGGCCGCGCTCGAAGGCCGCAGTGGAGTGGGTGGCTGCGCCCGAACGCTGCGGCTGGGTGGCCGCGCCTGAAGACCACGGTGGATGGGTGGGCGGCGCTGGACGCCACGTTGGGTAGGTGGGCCGCGCCGAGCGGCACGTTGGGTGGGCCGCGCTCGACGCCCCGTCGGATTGTGGAGTGCGCTGAGCGGCGCGTTGGGTGAGCGGGCGCACCGAGCGGCGCGTTGGGGAGCGGGGCGCGCTTGAACGCCGCTTGAGTTGTGGGGTGCGCCGAACGCCGCCAGGGTGCGCGGCCCACCCAAAGCTGCATCGGATCGTGAGCATCCCTTGCCACAGAGATGCGCTCAGGTTCGCTGCCACTTTCCGCGCCCAGACCAGCGCCGACTTGCTCACCAAAATTGTTGACAATTTCGTCAACCGAACCGTACCGTAACCCGTATGAAGCCCGTCATCGTCACCGATCCGCCGCGTGCCGACCTTGGCCAGGTTGCTCGCCTGGCCGACTACGGCGTTGCCACCGTTCATGAGGCTCTTGGGCGCTCCGGGCTGCTCGGTCCGGACCTGCGCCCGATCCAAGACGGCGCGCGCATGGGTGGCACCGCCGTCACCGTGCTCTGCTGGCCCGGGGACAACCTCATGATCCACGCCGCCGTCGAGCAATGCCGCGAAGGCGACGTCCTCGTCGTCACCACCACCTCGCCGTGCCGCGACGGGCTCTTCGGCGAACTGTTCGCCACCGCCCTGCAGTACCGCAAGGTCAACGGCCTCGTCATCAACACCGGCGTCCGCGACGTCAGTGACCTGCGCGCCCTCGGGTTCCCCGTGTGGTCGGCCGCCGTCAGCGCGCAGGGGACCGTCAAGGCGACCGCCGGTGCCGTCAACGTGCCCGTCGTCATCGGTGGTCAGGTGATCCGCCCCGGCGACGCCATCCTCGCCGATGACGACGGCGTCATGCGGGTCCGCCGCGAAGATGTCCAAACAGGACTCGATGCCTCCCAGGCCCGTCTCGAAAAGGAAGCCGCCGCAAGGGAAGCGTTCGCCCAGGGGCAGCTCGGCCTCGACCGCTACGGCCTGCGCGAGAAGCTCGAAGCCCTCGGCGTCCGCTACCTGACCGCCGAGGAGTACGAGAAGGAGCAGGCATGACCGGCGTGCGCTGCATGCTCCTGCGCGGGGGCACCTCCAAAGGCGCCTACTTCCTCGCCGACGACCTCCCCGCCGACCCCGGGACCCGCGACGACCTGCTGATGCGGATCATGGGCACCCCCGACCCGCGCCAGATCGACGGCGTCGGCGGTGCCCAGCCCGTCACCAGCAAGGTCGCCGTCGTCTCGAAGGCGACCGATCCCGGGCACGACATCGACTACCTGTTCCTGCAGCTCGGCGTCGAAGAGCCCACCGTCTCCGACCGCCAGACCTGCGGCAACCTCCTGGCCGGCGTCGGCCAGTTCGCCGTCGAGCGGGGACTCGTGCCCGCCGGCGAAGACCGCACCACTGTGCGGATACGGCTGGTCAACACCGGCACCGTCGCCGTCTCGACGTTCGCCACCCCCGGCGGTGAAGTCGACTACAGCGGCGACACGGCCATCTCCGGCGTGCCCGGCACCGCCGCCCCCGTCGAGCTCGACTTCACCGAGACCGAAGGGTCCGTCTGCGGCAGCCTGCTGCCCACCGGGAACGTCCGCGACGACGTCGGCGGCATCGAAGTGTCCTGTGTGGACAACGGGATGCCGGTCGTCGTCGCGCGCGCCGGAGACCTCGGCATCACCGGCTACGAAGACGCGACCGAACTCGGCGCGAACACCGCGCTGGCCGAACGGATCGACGCCCTGCGCGTCGAAGCCGGGAAGCTGATGGGCCTCGGCGACGTCCGCGGCAGCTCGATCCCCAAGACCACGCTCGTCGCCGCGCCCCGCGACGGCGGCGCGATCTGCACCCGGACCTTCATCCCGGTCAAGCCGCACCCGTCGATCGGCGTGCTCGGCGGCGTCAGCGTCGTCACGGCGCTGCTGCTCGACGGCGCCGTCGGCCACGAGCTGCTCGAAAGCGGCGGCGGACCCGTTCAGATCGAGCACCCGAGCGGCAAGCTCGCGGTGGCGATCGAATTCGACGGGTCCCGCGTCCGCCGGTCGACGGTGATCCGCACCGCGCGGAAGCTGTTCGACGGCACCGTCTTCCCCCGCCCCTGAGGAGCCTCGATGCCCCAGCCCTCGCCCCGTCACGAGATCGCGCACCTCGGTCACGTCGAGCTGTTCACCCCGGAGCCGGAGAAGAGCCTGGACTTCTTCGTCCGCGTGCTCGGCCTGACCGAGAACGGCACCGACGGCGCCTCCGTCTACCTGCGCACCTGGGACGACTACGAGCACCACAGCCTGAAACTCACCGCGGCGAAGACGTCCGGGGTCGGGCGGACCGCGGTGCGCGCGTCCAGCGAAGAGGCCCTCAAGCGGCGCGTGGTCGCCCTCGAGGAACGCGGGCTCGGCATCGGCTGGGTCGACGGCGACACCGGGATCGGCCCCACGTACCTGTTCCGCGACCCGGACGGTCACGAGCTCGAGGTCTACTGGGAAACCGAGCGCTACCGGCCGCCCGAGCACCTGCGGCCGGCGCTGAAGAACCAGGCGCAGGCCTACCCGGGGCGCGGGGTCGGCGTCCGGCGCCTCGACCACGTCAACTACCTGGCCCGCGAGGCCGAGGTCAACGGCCGGTTCATCTGCGACGCGCTGGGCGGCCGGGTCACCGAGCAGATCCGGCTCGACAGCGGCGTGATTTCGGGGCAGTGGACGCACTTCGCGCAGAAGTCCTACGACATCGTCTACACGAACGACTGGACGAAGGCGAACGGGCGCCTGCACCACATCGCGTTCGCGACCGACACCCGCGAGGACATCCTGCGGGCGGCCGACATCGCGCTCGACAACGACGTCCACATCGAGACCGGGCCGCACAAGCACGCGATCCAGCAGACGTTCTTCCTCTACGTCTACGAGCCCGGCGGCAACCGCGTCGAGCTGTGCAACCCGACCGGGCGGCTGATCTTCGCGCCGGACTGGGAGCCCGTCACCTGGACCGAGGCCGAGCGGGCCAAGGGGCAGGCGTGGGGGCTGAAGACGATCGAGTCGTTCCACACGCACGGCACCCCGCCGGTGGAATGATCAGGAGACGTCGGCCGGTGTTTTCGTTCTGAGCGCGCGGAAGGCGTCGGCGACGCGGCAGAGGTACTCGGTGTCACTGCTGAGGTCCTGTCCACCTTGGACGGTCGTCTCGGGGGAAAGCGGTGGCAGGCCGTCCTCGCGAGCACGCAGGGCGGCCAGGATCTCGGCGGCCTCCTGCTGTTCGCCGGCGCCGGACCCGCTGCGGTACGGGCGGATCACGAGCAGGCCGTCGCGGATCTCGATGACCCGCCGGTAGAGCTGCAGGCGCGTCGGGAACAGGGTGGTGCGCGGGGGTTCCAGCGCGATGGCGGGCTCGGCGCGGTAGAGGGCGAGCCAGAGCGGGCCGAGCCGGCGGAACTGGCGGTGGCGGCGCAGCCAGCCGGCCGCCGCGGGCACGCCGACGCCGACGAGCACGAGCAGGTGCGCGGTCGTGGGGAGTGCTTTGCTGAGCAGGAATCCCCGGCCGTAGTCGAAGTCGAAGGGGAGGCGCGAGGTCATCGCGACGAGGGTCCGGACCACCATGTACCCGGCCGCGGCGACGACCCCGGCGACGACCAGGCCGAGCCCGGCCCGCAGGATCCGGTCCGGAGCCCGGCGCGCGTCCTGCAGGCAGAGCCAGGCGATGACCGCGAGCTCGGGCAGCAGCGCGACGGCGTAGGCGATGCAGTACTCCATGACGAACGGCGACTGCGGCATGACGTTGGGCGCCAGTCCGAAGGTGACGACCATCGCGGTGCCGCCGGCGAGGGCCCAGCCGGTGTGACGGCGGGCGGCGGCCGGAAGTCCGTGCAGGCGCAGGAGAACCTGGGCGCCGGCCCAGACCGCGCCGACCATGGCGAGGTGGGCGACGAGCAGTTCGATGCTGGGCACGCCGAGGGCACGGGTGAGGTCGCGGACGGCGGGGATCAGCGCGGTTTGCGAGACGGCGAGGCCCAGCACGCAGAACCGCACGAGCCGCCGGCCGGGCGCGGGCCCGGGACGGAGGAAGACGAGGAGGATCCAGGCGAGCACTGCGGGGCCGTAGCGGCGGATCACGTCACCCACGGTCGCCGCCGTTCGCCGGCGGGGCGGGGGACGGGCGGCTGCTCGCCTCGCCGGCTGTCGGGGTGACGCGGGGGAGGAGGTCGCGTGCCCTTGGCGGTGCGGCCGGGGTGGTGTGGGGCGTGAGCGCACGCGGGCTCGCCGGGGCGGTCGGGGTCGCGCGGGGGAGGAGGTCGCGTGCGCTGGGCGGTGTGGCCGGGGTGGTGTGCGGCACGAGTGCGCCTGCGCTCGCCGGGGCGGTGTGGGCCACGAGCGCGCTCGCGCTCGTCGGAGCGGCCGGGCGTATCGCGCTCTTCACGTCACCCACGGTCGCTGCCGTCCTCCAGGGCTGAGCGGAGCTTGTCCGCTACCGAGTCGCCGCGGTGGGACAGGCCCGTGTGCTGGCCCAGCATTGTCGCGAAGAACTCCGCCTCTCGCTCCTCCACGCTCGAATACCCCGCGCGCCCCAGCACGCGCCGGACCATTGCCGGGTCCAGGCTCGGCAGCAGGAGGCGCATCTGCTCGGCCGGGGTGAGCGTGGCCGGGTAGTGGTCGCACAGCATGTGGCCGATCTCGTGCAGCACGATGTGGTCCTGGTGCGGTGCGCTCGTGTTGCTCTCGTACGCGATCAGGTCGGTCGTGTCCGTCGCGATCCACAGCCCGCACACCTCGGACAGCCCCGGCAGCGGCAGCAGCCGGATCGGCCGGCCGCGCCGCTTGCCCAGTGCCGCGCACAACGCCGGCACGTCGAAGGAGGCCGGCAGCTCCAGGTCCCGCAGCACCGCGGCGAAGCGGTGACGCAGCTGCCGCCGTCCGCGTGAGCTCATCGTTCGGCGTCGCTCGCCGGTTCGGGCAGGCCCTCGAGCTCGCGGACGCGGTCGACCATGTCGCTGATCGCTTCGAGGCTCTTCGCCGACAGCCCGCGCGCACGAAGTGCGATCTGCCGGACCGGGGCGTCGCGGAACGCGCTGAGCAGCGTCAGCTCGGCGTCGATGCGCTCGGCTTCCGCGTCGTCGAAGAAGTACGCCGGGGGCACGCCGAAGAACCCCGCGAGCGCTTCGAGGTGCCGCTTGGTCGGGTTGTCGCGCAGGCCTTTGCGCAGCTGCCACAGGTAGGTCGCGGAAATGGTCGGCCCGCCCTGGGTGCGGATCGATTCGGCGACCTCGTCGAAGGTGTACTCGTCGCCGTCGGCGGGCCGCACGACGCCGAACAGGTGGTTCAGCTTCGCCGCCAGTGTCCCCGCGGCGATCTCCTCCGGCATGTCCGGAGTCTACCGCGCCGCCAGCTGCGGTGAAGCGGGTTCGCGGTCACCGGTCCACCTCAGTTGACCGCGCCGGTCACGTCAGTTTACGATCGCGACCGGGTTCACCAACTGATGTGAATGGGCGAGGGGGCGGTTCACATTCCGAGGAAGACGGTCCGAACCAGGACGATTCCGGGACGGCTGGCCGTGGTGGGCGCGGCCGGACTGCTCTACGCCCACTGCATCGGAGGCGCCGGCTGCCTTGCGGGGCAGCGAACCTGAAGGGAAGACACCGCCGTCGCGCTCGTCGCGGCCACGACCTGCGAGACGACGTCGATCGTCCAGCTGACCCGGGTGACGGTCTACACGACCGTGCTCGCCGGATCCGGTCCGCCGGTGCCGGTGCCGGTGACGCGCATCGTCCCCGTCCGGCACCCGGGGCCCGCGGACGCCCGCTGCGGTGACCGGAGTCGACAAATCGGCTAACGGAAGGCCGTCAGGAGTTTGCCGAGCGCGCTGCACGCCGTGGCGGAGGTGTACGGGCCGAGGGCCACGAGGGACGCCACGAGCGCGGCGACCTCGCCCGGGCTGAAGGTCACCGGCGGCACGACGGACGGCATCGTCAGCCGGTAGCCGCCGCCGGCGCCGCGCTTGACCTCGACCGGGACGCCCGCCGCGCGCAGGCGCGTGACGTCGCGTTCGACGGTCCGCACCGTCGTCCCGGTGCGTTCGGCCAGGACGCGGCCCGTGACGAACCGGGGCGCCCGCGCGCGCATCTCCTCGATCAGGGCGTGCTGGCGCTCGACCAGGGGCACGGCCTGGTGCAGCTGGGTCATCCCCGGGTAGCGGCCGGAGCCGACGAGCCGATCCACGCGCGTTCCCCCCAACCGACATCGCTTTGTCGGGAATCCGATTCTACGGTGATCCCATGTTCCTGATCCGTCCTGCCGCGCACTTCGACGACGTCGCCGCGGTCCTCAACCCCAGCGGGAACGAGCGCGCCTGCTGGTGCCTCGCCTACCGCGTCACGTCGGCCGAGTACAGCGCGCTGCGCGGCGAGGACCGGGCCGAGCGGGTCCGGGGCCTCTGCGCGGACCAGCCCGCGCCGGGCGTGCTCGCCTACGACGGGGACACGCCGGCCGGGTGGTGCGGTGTCTCGCCGCGGTCGAGCATGGAACGGCTGAAGCGATCACGGACGATGCCGCCGCTCGACGACCTGCCGGTGTGGAGTGTGGTGTGCTTCGTGGTGCGCGCGCCGTACCGCCGGCAAGGGGTGCTCGCGGAGTTGCTGGCCGGTGCGGTCGACTACGCGCGTTCGTGCGGCGCCCCGGCGGTGGAGGGCTACCCGGTCGACACGGAGGGCGCGCGCATCAGCTCGAGCGCGGCCCACGTGGGCACGACGACGCTGTTCGAAGCGGCGGGCTTCGAGCGCATCCGGCCGACGGAGGCCCGCGCCGACCGCCGGGTCCGCTGGCTCATGCGGCTGGATCTCCGCTGAGCAGGTCGGTGACCGGCGGCAGCGCTGCGATCCGGCGCTGGAACCCGCGTGCGGCCGACCGGAAGGACGGCTCGGCGAGCACCCGCGAAACCGCCGCGCTCAAGGTCCCGGCGGTCAGCCCGGCCGGGCCGACCCGGAGCCCGACGCCGAGTTCCTCCAGGCGGGCCGCGTTCGCGGGCTGGTCGGCGAACAACGGCACCGCCACCATCGGCACCCCGGCCGCCAGCGCCTCCCGCACCCCGCTGAACCCCGCGTGCGTGACGAACACGGCGCAAGATTCCAGCAGTGCGCGCTGCGGCACGAACCCCGCCAGTTCCACAGTGGACGGTCGTGGCCCGGTCCACGACGTCACCGCCTCGTCGCTGCCCAGCGCGACCACCGCGGGAACGTCGAGGGCGCCCAGCGCCTCGACGGTGATCGACAGCAGCCGGGAGTCCGCTGCCGGCAGGGTCCGCAGGTTCGACCCGAACGCGGCGAGCACGCGCGGTCCGCCGGGCACCGGGACCACCGGCGCACCGGGCACGCGGTAGTACCGGTGTCCCGGCGTGCGCAGCTCGCGGGGGTACCACGCCTCGGGCAGCAGGCCCGCCGTCGTGCCGGGCGTGCCTCCCGGCGGCAGGCCGAGGGCCGCGCGCAGCACGTCGAGCCGCGTGCCCAGGTCCGGCACCAGCCGCCCGATCAGGGGTGCGATGTCCACGACCGTCGACGGCACGCCGAGCACCTCCGCCGCCAGGAGACCGCCGTACTCGTTGGTCTCCCGGACGATCAGGTCCGGCCGCCAGGCCGCGCCGACGATGTTCGAGGCGGCCGCGGCCGTCATCGCGTCGTCGAACAGCGGCAGCGCCAGTGGCCCGGTGACCTCCGGCCGCCACCGCCGCAGCTTCTCCAGCGCGGCCGGTGACCGCCGCCCGGCCTCTTCGGGGGAGAGGACGTCCGGGAGCACGACGACCGGCACGCCCTCCCGCTCGATCTCGCCGGCGGCCGCCCCGCCGGTCGCGATCGCGACCTCGTGCCCGGCGGCCCGGGCCGCCCGCGCCACCGGCACCAGCACCGGCAGCAGGTGGGACCGGATCGGCAACCCCGTCAGCAAGATCCGCACCACCGCAGCCTATCCGCGGCGAAGCCGGCCGAAGGGGCAGACTTCAGAGGTCCAGGACGACGTCCTCCCGCGGCCGGGCGCAGCAGACCAGCGCCTCGCCGTCGGCCGGGGGTTCCAGGGGGTCGGGGTCGTACTCCACCCGGCCCGTGAGCACCGGGGTCACGCACGTGTGGCACACCCCGGTCCGGCACGACCAGCGCGTCGGCACGTCGCACGCCTCCGCGAACTCCAGGAGGCTCGGGTACTCCTGGCTCCACGGCACCGTGAGCCCGCTGCGCGCGAACGTCACCGCCGGGCCGGTTCCCGCCGCGCCCGCCGGGGCGTGCGGGGTCTTCCGGACGGCTCCGGTCAGGCCCGGGTTGATCGCGGACACCCCGCCGAACAGTTCACTGTGGACGCGAGCAGCGTCGAAACCCAGTGACACCAGGGCCTCCCGCATCGCCGTCATGAACGCGTCCGGGCCGCAGAGGTACGCGGTGGCGTCGGCCGGCAGGTCCCAAGTGGACAAGGTTTCGCGCGTCAGCCGGCCGCTCTCGGCCGTGTAGTGGACGTGTTCGCGACCGTGGGGCAGGCTCGCCAGCAGCCGGTGCGCCTCGGCCGCGAACGCCTGCTCGGCCGCGGTGCGGGTGGTGTGCAGCCACCAGACCTCCCGCGTGGTCCGGCGCGCCGCGAGCGCGTGCAGCATCGCCAGCACCGGGGTCACGCCGATGCCCGCGGACACCAGCACCACGGGCCGGTCGTCGTCGGCCAGGACGAAGTCGCCGCGGGGTGCCGCCACGTCCACCAGCGCGCCCGCCGTCAGCTTCGCCTGGAGGTAGCTGCTGACCACGCCGTCGCGCTTGACGCTGATGCGGTACTCCCGGTCCGACGGTGCCGCCGACAGCGAGTAGCTGCGGACCGGCGCGGGGTCCCCGGCGCCGGGGACGCGCAGGGTGAGGTACTGGCCGGGCTCGGGCCGGGGGAGCGGCGCGCCGTCGTCGGCGGCCAGGTGGATCGACGACACCGCCGGGCTCTCGGGCACCACCCGGACGACGCGCAACGGCCGGAAGCCGCGCCACCCCGCCGGTGCGGGAGCGGGCTCCGCGGCGAGCAGATCGCGGAAGGACCCCTGCCAGCCCGGGCTGAGCGCGGGGATGTCGACGGCCTTGCGGAGCGCGGCGGTTTCGCGGCCCGGCAGGTAGAGGAGCGCGTCGATGTCCGCGACGCTCATCGCGTGGCGGCCGGTGCGGGTGCGGACGATCTCGTCGCCGGCCTCGACGCGGCCTTCGGTGATGACCCGCAGGTAGAAGCCGGGCCGGTGGTGCGCGACCAGCAGCGACGGCATCCGCGGCTCGCCCAGGCGCATCCCGACGCGGAAGCACGTGACGCGCGGCTGGGTGACCTCGAACTCGGCCTCGCCGATCCGGTACCGGTCGCCGATGTGCACCTCGTCGTCGGGGAGGCCGTCGACGGTGAAGTTCTCGCCGAACTGGCCGTCTTCGAGGTCGTCGCGCCCGAGGAACCGCCGCCAGTGCTCGTAGGACTGGCGCTGGTAGACGAGCACCGCGCGGTTCTCGCCGCCGTGGCCGCCCAGGTCGCCCTGGCCGTCGCCGTCGACGTTGAGCCGGCGGACCAGCCGCCCGCCCTCGACGGGGTACTTGAAGATTCCCGTGTGGACGGTCCGCCCCTGCCAGGGCACGTCCTTCGGCATCCCGACGTTCAGTGACACCAAGCGGGCCATCGTGCTCGTCTCCTTCAGTCCGCCGCGGTGCGGGAGCGCTGGTAGTGCCGCCGGGCCTTCATGCGGTTGCCGCACACGGCCATCGAACACCAGCGGGCGCTGTTGGGCTTGCTGTGGTCGATCAGGAACAGCCGGCACTCCGGGTTGGCGCACGGGCGCAGCCGGCCGGGGCTCGACTTGGCGAGCGCGTCCCACGCGAGCACCGCCCGCGCGGCGGCGGACCGCCCGGCCGGGACGTCGAGGACCCACTCGACGCCGTCGTCGCCGAAGGACGCCCGGTAGGTCACGTCGTCGAGGAACCGCGCGGCCGCGGCGGGCTCGGCCTGGCCGCGGACGATCCCCTGCAGCACGGACCGCGCTTCGAGCACCGCGCGGTGCTCGTCGCCGGTGGCCGGCTGCCCGTGGTCGGCCAGCCACTCGCGGGCCGCCTGGGCGTCGGCGAGGTCGTCACCAGGGACGCCGTCGCGCACCGGTGTGGTGTTCAGCAGGTCCAGGAGCAGCATCTCGTCGGTCATCGACCTAACCTCCAAACTCACGCTTGACAGGTTACAGTACCGGTGCTTCCATGTCTAACCATCAAAAAAGTTTAAAAAGGTTAGGAGGAAGTCATGGGACTGGCCTGGCAGCAGGGACCACTGGCGACGCGCGCGGTGGGGCACTTCCTGGTCGAGCAGCCGCTGCCCGAGCGGCTGCTGTTCGCCGAGCCGCTGCGGCGGCGGATGCGCGTGCGGTTCGGCGGGGAGTGGGTGGCCGACAGCGAGGACGTCGTCCTGCTGCACGAGCCCGGCCGCTACCCGGTGGCGTACTTCCCGCTCGCCGACGTCCGCGAAGACGTGCTCGTCGCCGAGAACCGGACGACGACGCACCGCGAGCTGGGGCCGACCGACTGGTACGGGGTCCAGGCCGGGGACGAAAAGGCCCCGCGCGCGGCCTGGCGCTACACCGGCCTCCCGGGCCACGCGGACGTCCTGCGCGACCGCGTCGCCTTCGCCTGGCGGGCGATGGACGCGTTCTACGAGGAGGACGAGCGGATCGTCGGCCACGCGGCCGACCCGTACCACCGCATCGACATCCGGCAGACCTCGCGCCACCTCGTCGTGCGCGACGGCGACCGCGTCGTCGCCGAGACCCGGCGCCCGGTCGTGCTCTACGAATCCGGCTTCGCGCCGCGCTGGTACGTGCCGCGCGAGGACATCGACCTGAGCGCGCTGACGCCGGTCGAGGGCGAGACCTTCTGCCCGTACAAGGGATTGGCCGGCTACTTCGACATCGGGGCGGGCAAGCGCGCCGCGTGGTCGTACGCGGAGGCGTGGCCCGAGGTCGAGCGGGTGTCCGGGTTCGTGTCGTTCGAGCCGGACGTCGTCGACGTGACGCTCGACGGCCGCAAGCTCGCCCTCGAACCGGGCCAGACCGTCACCCCGCACGGCATCGACCGCGGCCTGGACCCCGACGAACTCCTTGCCCCGAAGGGAAACTGAGATGACTTCGCTCAAGGATCGCCGCGTGCTCGTCGTCGGCCGCGGCAGCGGCATCGCCCGCGCGGTGACGCTCGCGGCCCGGGCGGCCGGAGCCACGGTCGTGGTCGCCGGGCGCGACGCGGACGCGTTGGCCCGGGCCTACGACGACCCGGACGTCACGGCGGCCGCCGTCGACCTGACCGACGAAGCCTCCGTCGCCGCGCTGGCCGAGCGCCTCGGCCGGGTTGACCACGTCGTCTCGACGGCGTCGGCCCGGGCCCGCGGCACCGTGGGCGAACTGGCCCACGACGTCGTGCTCCGGTCGTTCGACGTCAAGGTCCTCGGCCCGCTGCTGCTGGCGAAGCACTTCGCGCCCCGCATGCCCGAGGACGGCTCGTTCGTGTTCTTCTCGGGATCGTCGGCACGCAAGCCCGCCGCCGGCATGCTCGCCGTCGGGGCGACGAACGCCGCGGTGGACGCGCTGACCCGGGGCCTCGCGGTGGAGCTGGCGCCGATCCGGGTGAACGCGGTCTCGCCGGGCACGATCGACACCGGGGCCTACGACGCCCTCGGAGACGAGAAGAAGGCGGCGTTGTTCGCCGCCCGCGCGGCCACCAGCCCGGCGCGGCGCGTAGGACGTCCTGAGGAGATCGCCGAAGCCGTCGTCTTCGCGCTCGGCAGCAGCTTCCTGACCGGTGTCTCGCTCGGCGTCGACGGGGGTGAACCCCTTGTCTGAGTTCAGCTTGGAGGTCCTGACGCTCCCCGTCGCCGACGTCGACCGGGCCGTCCGGTTCTACACCGAGAACGTCGGCTTCACCCTGGACGTCGACTACGCGCCGCACGACGGCTTCCGGGTCGTCCAGCTGACGCCACCCGGGTCGGCGGCGTCGATCCAGCTCGGGGTCGGCCTGACCGGCGCGGCCCCGGGCTCGGCGCGGGACCACTACCTGGTGGTCGCCGACATCGAGGCGGCCCACGGGGAACTGGCCGGGCGCGGCGTGCCGGTGAGCGCGGTGCGGCACAAGAAGTCCGTGGACTGGCAAGGCGACTTCGCGCCGGGCGCCGACCCGGACCGGCGTGACTACGCGAGCTTCTTCGACTTCGCCGACCCGGACGGCAACACGTGGATCGTCCAGGAGCGCGGTCACACGGCGCGGTAGGCGACGCCGCTCGCGTTGGGTGTCGTCCCGGAGTAGAGGCCGGTCGGGGACGTCGACGTCGACAGCGAGAACCACGCGTACCGCTCCACGAACGACTGCCCTTCGAGCATCGCGGTGGACCGCTGCACGAAGTCGACCTGCTGCGCCGACGACGGGTAGCGCGGGCTGGACCCCGAAAAGTCGATGAGCGCGTACTCGGTCAGCCAGATCGGGAGGTGGTAGCGGTCGTGGACCTTCTGCAGGTACGACTGCAGCTGCCCGGAGGCGGCGCTGGAGAAGTCACCGCCGTACCAGTGCAGCGGGATGAAGTCGACGCGGTAGCCGCGCGCCGCGGCGCCGCTCATGAACCGGTCCAGCCATCCGCCCGCGACGTCGCCGCCGTAGGCCACGGCCGGTGCGCCGAGCCGCAGCCCGGTGGACTGCAGCCGCGGCCAGAGGTCCAGCGCGGTCTCGACGGGCATGCTCGCCTGGCCCGCCAGGTCCGGCTCGTTGAAGGCCAGCAGCGTGCGGCCGTTCGCCTTGGCCCGGTCGAGCTGGTCCTGCGTCACGGAGTCCCGGCCCCAGATCATCGGCACGAACTCGGTGCCGCTCGGCACCGCGATGCCCTGGGGGTCGGCGGCCCAGGTGTAGAACCACTTCGCCCCGACGTCCTTCAGCGCGGTCGCGGCCCCGGAGTAGGGGTTGGCGCTGACACCCTTCTTGGCGCTCGCCCCGGCGGCGGGCGCGGCGAGGCCGCCGAGAGCGAGGAGAACGACGGCCACGACGGCGAGCATTTTCTTCACGAGCCGCTCCTCGGTGAATGTCACGCTGGTCCGTGTCCGGCGTAACGCACCACCGAGGCTCGCGGCAAGATCGCGGCGACGCCGAGGGCGCGAACAGGAACCGTCCGTGCCCGTGCGGTCAGGCGACGGGGAACGTGGTGCCGATGCCCATGCCGGTGATCCACTCCGGGACCGGCTCGTAGCTGGTCCACGCGAGGGGTGCCCCGGCGGCGACCTGGCCGATGAGCCAGCAGCGCACCTCGTGGCCGCCGCTGCCCGCCATCGTCTCGAGCGTCTCGTGGCCCAGGTCGGCCACCGATCCCGCGTCATCGGCGGCCAGGCGGTCGAGGAACCACCGGTCCCACTCCGTGTTCACGCGGGCGCCCGGGTCGCCGCCCATGGCGCGGACGCGGGGTTCGCGGGCCGCCGCGAACGCGCGGACATCCGAACGCCCGTGGATCAGCGACTCCCGGCGTTCGCCCGCCACCTCGCGCGGGTCGTTCGACGGCAGCCAGTGCGACAGCCCGCCGCTCGCCGCCACCAGGACCCGGCCGGGGAAGCTCGCCGACCGCAGCGCCGCCCCGAGCGCCTGCCCCAGCGCGACGCACCGCTCCAGCGTGGGCAGCGGCGGCGCGGCCGTGTTGACGACGACCGGGACCATCGGCAGCCCGGTGCCGCCGGTCAGCATCTCGTAGGTCTGCACGATGCCGTGGTCGACGGTGAGGGAGTACGACAGCGACACGTCGAAGCCCGCCGTCGTCAGTCCGTTGTGGACCGACCACGCCAGCTCCCCGGCGACCGGCAGCGGGCCTTCGGTGCTGCCGAAGTCGCCGAACCCCACCGCGTGCTCGACGCCCAGGACGAACGGCGGCATCACGTCGTAGAAGTTGCCGTGGAAGTGGTCCGGCCCGATCACGACGACCGCGTCCGGGGCGAGGGCCTCGACCGCGCGGCGGGCCCGGTCGGCGTCGGCGAGGAACTTCGCGCCCGGCCCGCCCTCGGACGGCGGCGGCAGCAGCGTCGCGAACGGGCTGTGGGACATGCCGGCGAACCCGGCGATCTCGGCCATCAGGACGGATCCTCTCCGGTCAGCAGCCAGGTGCGGTGGACGTCGAGGAACTCGGCGACCTTCTCCCACTGCGGCCAGTGCCCGGCGTCGTCGATGACGTGCAGCCGCGCGTCGGGCAGCCAGCCGAGCAGCAGCTCGGCCTCGTCGAGCCCGCCGGTGGGGTCGTGGCTGGTCCACAGCAGCAGCGTCGGCGCCTTCACCCGCGACACCCAGGACGGGTCCCACGCGAAGTCCTTGCGCACCTCGGGGTCCTGCAGCACCAGGGTGTTCGTGATCGCCCGGACGAACCCGGGCCGGGAGTAGACCCGGCGGCGCAGGTTCACCAGCTCGTCGGTGACCATCTCCTTGTGGTGGAACAGGAACTCGACGCGGCGGCGCACGGTCTCGTCGCTCGGGTCGAGCACCGCCGCCATCGTGCTGTCGCGCATCCGCGCCATCACTTCGGGTTTGTTGGCGATGTTGCCGGGCGTGTTGAGCACGAGTTTGTCGACCCGGTCCGGGTGGTGGGCGGCGGTCCAGGCGACCACCCAGCCGCCGAGCGACTCGCCCGAGAGGTGGGCCCGCCCGATGCCGAGAGTGTCCAAAAGGGACACGAGGTGCGCGGACAGGACGTCGATCGTGTACGGCCGGTCGGGCAGGTCCGACCAGCCGTGGCCGACCATGTCGTAGGCCGTGACGCGGAAGTCGCGGGCGAGGCCGGCCAGGTCGCGGGCGTAGGCCTCGAGGTGCCCGCCGGTCCCGTGCAGCAGGACCAGGTCGGGCCCGGTGCCCGCCTGCAGCACCCGCGTCCGCACGGGACGTCCGTCGAGCGGGACGTCGACGTGGCGCAGGGTGTGGTCGAGCTCGCCCAGCTCGCCCCAGATGCCGACGTGGTCGGGGATCGGCTCGGTCACTGGTCCTCCCGGTGGTCGAAGCGGGCGCGGGCTTCGGCGAGGGTCGCCATCCCCGCGCTTTGGCGGCGGTTCAGCCCGAGCGGGCCGAGCAGCCGCGAGTTCTCGATGGTGAGGAACTCGACCGGGTGCTCGGCCGAGTCGTTGTGGTGGCGGTGCCAGGTCCACGGCGGGGTGTAGACGAACGACCCGGTCGTCCAGCCGACGGTCTCGTCCTCGATCTCGCTGTGGCCGTCGCCGGTCAGGACGAAGTGGACGGTCTCGTGGTGGTGGCGCTGCATGTCCGAGCTCTCCCCGGCCGGGATGACCTGCCGGAAGAGCTCGAACGTCGCGGTCGGCAGCGTGCCGGCGATCCGCAGCGACGTCGGGTTCGGGACGGCGCCCGGCGGGATCTCCTCGAGGTCGCCGTCGTGCACGACCAGGGGCCGCCTGCCGTCGGGGCGGACGGCGTGGCTGATGCTCGCGAGGAAGTCGGTCATGGTGAAGCCGGGGCCGGTCGTGGTCATGGGCACCTTCCGTTCAGGCGGGACATTCCGTGCGGCCGCCGTCGACGGTGAGCACGGTTCCGTTGACATAGCCTGCTTCGGGCGAGGCCAGGAACGCCACCGCGGCTGCGACCTCGCGCGGCGCGGCGGCCCGCCCGGCCGGGATGGCGGCCAGGTCCTCGGCCATCGCGGTCGCGACGTCGACGCCCGCCGCGCCCGCCCGGCTGCGCACGATCTCCAGGCGTCGCGCGGTGAGCGTGGCGCCGACCGCGACGCAGTTGACCGTCACACCGCGGTCGGCGTACTCGAGGGCGGCCAGCTTCGCCGCCGACGTCGTCGCCGAGCGCAGCACCGTCGAGGCGGCGAGCTCCGGCTGCGGCTGGCGCACCGCCGTCGAGCTGATCACGACGACCCGGCCGAACCCGCGTTCGGCCATCGCGGGCAGCGCGGCGCGCAGGAGGGACAGCGGGCCGAGGACCAGCAGGTCGAGGTCGTGGTGCCACTGCTCGGCCGGGACGTCGAACACGCGGCCGGGTGCGGGTCCGCCGGCGTTGGCCACGACGACGTCGAGGGAGCCGTACCACTCGTGGACCCGGGTCACCGCGGCCGCCGCCGCGGCCGGGTCGGCGAGGTCGCAGACGACGTGCCGGACGTCGTCGCCGAGCGTCGACGCGGTTGCGGCCAGGGTGGACTCCGTGCGGCCGGCGAGGACCACGCGGTGCCCGGCCGCCAGCAGTGCGGCCGCGCAGGCCGAGCCGATGCCACCGGCACCGCCCCCGACGAGCGCGACGCGGCGGCGTTTCGGATGAGACTGGTTGCTCTCCATGATGTGACCTACATTCGGGCCATGACCGCCGGCCGGCCAAGGACGGGTCCCACTGCACGGGACTCCGAAGAGAGCGCCGCTTCCGGGGCGCTCGAACGCGCCGCCGCGCTGCTGGACGCCTTCGACGCGACGCACCGCGAGCTGACGCTGTCCCGGCTCGTCGAGCGCTCGGGCCTGCCGCGCTCGACCGTGCACCGTACGGCCGCCCGGATGATCGAGCTGGGCTGGCTGGACAAACCCGGCGAGAAGTATCGGATCGGGACCCGCCTGTTCGAGCTGTCCGGCCTGGTGCCGGTGCGCCACGAGCTGCGCGAGGCCGTGCTGCCCTACCTGCAGGACCTCTACGCCGCGGCCAAGACGACCGTGCAGCTCGGCGTCCTGGAAGGCACCCGGGTGCTCGTCGTCGAGAAGATCAGCGGCCACCGCCAGCTGCCGATGCTCGACCAGGTCGGCGGGTTCATCCCGGCGCACTGTTCCGGGCTCGGCCGGGCGATCCTCGCCTGGTCGGACGCCGAAACGGTCGGTGCGGTGGTCGACGGCGGGCTCACCCGGCGCACCCCGCGCACGATCACGAGTGCCGCCGCGCTGGAGCGCGAGCTCGCCGTCGTGCACGAGCAGGGCTGGGCCTACGACCGCGAAGAGGGCAACGCCGGCATCAGCTGCGTCGCGGCCCCGATCTTCGACTTCACCGGCAGCGTGACCGCCGCGCTGTCGGTCACCGGGCCCAGCGCCGCGGTGCAGCCCGACCGGATCGGGCCGGCCGTGCGGATGGCGGCCGCGGCGGCCAGCCGCGCGTACTCCGCCCGGCGGTGGGCGGCACCGCGCCCGGACCTGCCGTCCCAGTGACTAGGACTGTCCGTTGGCCGGATGCCCGCGCCTGATCCAGGCTGTGGCGCACGCCGAGCCGGGCCACCGGCACGGGACGCCTCGACGAGGAGGACCAGGCATGCGCGTCGCGATCATCGGGGCCGGGCTGGCCGGGCTGACCACGGCCAAGGTGCTGCTGCAGGCCGGCCACGACGTCGAGGTCTACGACAGGGCACCGGACGTCGGCGGGGTGTGGAGCCGGACCCGGCGCTACCCGGGGCTGACCACGCAGAGCCCCAAGGCGCAGTACTCGTTCTCGGACTTCCCGATGCCCCGGGACTTCCCGGAGTGGCCGACCGGCGCGCAGATCCAGGAGTACCTCGCCGCCTACGCCGACGAGTTCGGCGTCACGCCCCACCTGCGACTCGGGACCACCGTCGAGTCCGTGGTCCCCGACGGTGCGCGGTGGGCGGTGACCACCGGGGCGCAGGGGGCCTCGGTAGTCGACCGCGTCGTCGTCGCGAACGGCGTGTTCTGCGAGCCCGCGCTGCCGGACTACCCGGGCCGCGCGGAGTTCGAAGCCGCGGGCGGGCGGCTGCTGGCCGGTTCGGAGTTCCACGACGTCGCCGAGGCGCGGGGCAAGCACGTGCTCGTCGTCGGGTACGGCAAGTCCGCTTGCGACGTGACCGTGGCGATCGGCGAAGTCGCCGAGACCACCGACGTCATCGCCCGCCAGCTGCTGTGGAAGGTGCCGCGCAAGATCGCCGGCGTGGTCAACTTCAAGATGCTGCTGCTGACCCGGCTGGGCGAGGCGCTGTTCCGCTACCGGTGGCTGCGCGGGTTCGAGAAGTTCCTGCACGGCCCGGGAAACCGGCTGCGACGCTCGATGCTCAACTCCATCGGGTCGGTGTCGGTGCGGCAGTTCGGGCTCGCGAAGCACGACCTGGTGCCGCGCGGGCGGATGGAGGACATCGTCAAGAACGCGATCGGCCTGGCCACTGAGGGGTTCTTCGAGGGCGTGGCCGACGGCTCGATCCGCGTCCACCGCGACCAGGTGATCCAGCGGCTGTCCGTCTCCGATGCGGGCGCGCCGGTGGCCGAGCTGGCCGACGGCACGGTGCTGCCGGCCGACCTGGTCGTCTGCGCGACCGGGTTCACCCAGGGCGTCCCGTTCCTGCCCGAGGACGTCCGAAAAGGATTGTTCGACGAGCGCGGGAACTTCCTGCTGTACCGGCAGATCCAGCCGCTGGCCGCGCCGGGCCTCTACTTCAACGGGTACAACTCGTCGTTCTTCAGCCCGCTCAACGCCGAGATGGCGGCGCTGTGGATCGCGGCCGATCTCGCGGGTGCGCTCACCCTGCCCGACGAGGCGAGCCGGCGCGCCGACGTCGTCGCCCAGCTGGCCTTCCTCGATGTCGCGACCGGGGCGCACCACTGCCGGGGCACCAAGATCATCCCCTTCTCCATCCACAACGTCGACGAGGTGCTCGGCGACCTCGGCGTGCAGATCGGCCGCTTCACCCGCTTCACGCACTGGCTGAACCCGGTCGTGCCCGCGGCCTACCGGTCGCTCACGCCGGCCGTGCTGACCCGGCTGAAGGACGCCCCCGAACCCGCGAAGACCCCGCTGTAGCAAAGGAGTTCCCGATGAGCACCGCGACCGGCCACCACGTCATCCACCCCGGCGACGGCACCAACCTCGGCGCGATCGGGCTGGGGATCCACGCCCGGCTGACCGGCGCCGACACGAACGGCGCGTACTCCCTGTTCGAATACGTGGTGCCGCCGGGTCTCGGCGGGCCGCCGACCCACGTCCACACCCGGGAGGACGAGCTGTTCACGTGCGTCCAGGGCCGCGTCGAGGTGGAGCTCGACGGCGAGCGCCACGTCCTCGGCCAGGGCGATTCGCTGCTGATGCCGCGCGGGGTGCCGCACGTGTTCCGCAACCCGTTCGACGAGGAGACCCGCGTGATCGCCGTGGTTTCCCCGCCGGGCCTGGAGAACTACTACCGGGAGCTGTCGCAGCTGCCGCCCGGCCGGGACATGAAGCTGGTCGCGGAAGTGATGACCCGCTACGGGCTGGAGCTGCGGAAGTGAGCCGCGATCGGATGGTCCGCGAGATGTGCGCGGCGGTCGACGCGGGCGACGCCGAGTCGTTCGCGTCCTGGTTCGCCGACGACGCGGTGTACGTGTTCGCGAACGGCGAGCCGCTGATCGGCCGCGCCGCGATCACCGCGGCGACGGCCGGCGCGGCGGGCGCGCTGCCGTGGGTCCGCCACGTGGTCGAGCAGGTCGCGGAGGTGGGGGCGGACCAGCTGTTCTGCCGGTTCACCATCGAGACGGCGGCCCCGGACGGCACCCCACTGGCCCTGCCGTGCGTGACGGTCATCCGGCTGGCGGGAGACCGGGTGACCGACTACCGCGTCCACATGGACATCACCCCGGCCCTCGCCCCGGCCGGTGCGCCGTCCTGAAGGGTGCCGGGCCCGCCCTTCCGGGCCCGGCACTCCGGTCAGGCGCCGGGACCCGAGTAGATCTCCGATGCCTTGGGGGCCGTGACTGTCGTCGGCTTGTCCCAGTCGGAGAACTCCAGCGTGCCCTCCTTGGCCGCCTGCATGCGCAGCAGGTAGTGCGGTTCGGCGGCGGCGACCGTCGCGGTGCCGTCGACGCTGGTGAACGTCAAGGCCGGGACGCCGCCGGTGGTGGTCTCGCCGCCCGCCTTGAAGGTCTCCGAGCCCAGCTGGCCGACCGTGTTGTCGGTGAAGGTCTTGTAGTCGAGGAACTGCTTGAAGGACTCGCCGATCCCCGCGCCGATCTGCGACGTCGAGGACACCCACTTGTCCTTGAGCTGCTTGCCCACCGACGCCGGGATCCCGGCCTTGTCGATCAGCGACTGGCTGAACCGGAAGAAGTACTTGTCGCCGACGCGCAGGACCGGGATCTCGAGCCCGTCCTGCACCACGGTGCCGCTCGCGCTGTCCGGGTTGAGCTGCAGGTCGAGGTTGACCCCACCCTCGGAGACCGTGCCCCGGACGTGGACGGACTTGGCCTGCTTCGCGGCGGCGGCGACGGCGGAGCCGGCCTTCGAGCCGTCGAGCGACGCGGCCGCGACACTGGCGGACGTCGGAGCGCTGGTGGACGCGGCAGCCGGCGCCGCCGTCCCGGAAGTGGTCGAGCAGCCGGTGCAGATCAGGGCCGCGGCGGCCCCGGTCGCGATGAGTGCTCCCCAGTGGACACGAAGCATGGTCGGAGATCCCCTCGTGAAGGTCCGGGTGATCCGGACACGATCGGGATATCGACCATTCGGGTGATCCGTTACGCCTCGCGACCGAAGAGTGTCCTCATCGGAGCAAGATCGCCGCGATCCGGTCGACGTACCCGGCGATCGCGCCGCGGTCAGCGCGCGCCCACCTTGCCGCGCAGCACGGCGATCCCGGTGATCACCGCCGCCGGCGACTCCGCGCGCAGCTCGCGGTCCGCGCCCGGACGCCTCGGCGCGAGCTGCTCGTCGAACGCGCGCTCGATGCGGTCGCGGACGACCGCGCGGATCACGTCGTCGTTGGCCGCCGTCACGAGACCCGGCAGGTGGCTCGGGTGCTCCGCGCCCACGTCCAGGGCCCGGTCGAGCAGGGCGTGCCGGTGGTCATCGTGTCGGCGGTGTCCAGGTCGCGGCCCGCGGCCTCCGCGATCAGCTCCTCCTTCGACCCGACGTGCCGGTGGACCAGCGCCTGATTGACCCCGGCCACCAGGGCGGGGGAGCCGGTGGGACGTCCCGGCGCTTACTTCTTACGAGTGAACTGCAGGCTGCACTTTCTCACCTTGGGTAACGGCGGTCAGGGAGTCACGCACTGCGGCCACCTGCGGGAATGATCGAGAACTCGGCCGTTCTGAGTCCCCTTCGTTACCGTGGGTCGCTTTTGTGCCCTGTTACGCGCGCGCCTCGCGGTGCGACGGATGGCCCAGAACGTGACCGCATCCGGTCGTGCCGTCGCTGCGCTGAAAGAGGCAATCCCATGTCCTACGCCCCCATGCCACCCCTGTCCGCCCCGGTCGGCTACCGGAACGGCCTCGGCACCGCCGGGTTCGTCCTCGGCCTGGTCGGCCTGATCTTCGCGTTCATCCCGATCGTCGGGGTCGTCGCGTGGCCGCTGGTGATCCTCGGGCTGATCTTCGGCATCGTCGGGACGCTGCGCGCGAACCGCGGCCAGGCGAGCAACAAGGGACTGGCCATCGCCGCGGTCGTGCTTTCCGCGCTGGGACTGGTCATCTGCATCCTCTGGACGGCCGCGTTCGGCAAGGCCGTCAGCGACACCGCGAACGGCCTGCCGGCCCCGGCGGCGCCGGCCGCGGTGGCGGACGCGGGATCCGATGCCGCCGCGGCGGCCCCGAGCGCGGCGGCGTCGGGCAAGCACACGATCGTCCTCGAGGTGACGACGGCGGCGAAGTCGAACGTGCAGTGGAACAGCGGGTTCACCGCGAACTCCCAGGAAGTCCTGGAGAAGGGCAAGACCTGGCGCCAGACCCTGTCGATGGACGACCTGACGTTCACCTCGGTCACGGTCACCCCGGTCGACTTCAAGCTGGGCGACAAGGACAACTCCTGCAAGATCACCGTCGACGGCAAGACCGTGGTCGAGCGGTCCGACAGCGTCGGCGCGCTGTGCACCTACCAGCCCTGATCGCGGGCTCGGCCGGGCCCGCTTGACAGAAGTGGACACGTGTCCGTTAACCTAAGTGGACACATGTCCACTTCAATCGGGGGGTCATCATGACCATCCACGGCAAGGTCGTCGCCATCACCGGTGCCAGCAGTGGCATCGGCGCGGCGACCGCGCGTCACCTCGCCTCGCTCGGTGCGGCCGTCGTCCTCGGGGCGCGGCGCACCGATCGGCTGGACCGGCTCGTGACCGAGATCGAAGACGGCGGGGGACAGGCCTCCGCCGTGCGGGTGGACGTCACCGAGCCCGGTGACCTCCGCGCGCTCGTCGCCACCGCCGTCGAACGCTTCGGCCGGCTGGACGTCCTCGTGGGCAACGCCGGGGTCAGCCGGATCAGCACCGTCGCCGACCTCGATGTCGAAGGCTGGGCGGCGATGGTCGACGTGAACGTCAAGGGCGTCCTGCACGGGATCGCCGCGGCGCTGCCGGTGTTCCGGCGTCAGGGCAGCGGCCACCTCGTCACGGTCGTCTCCACGTCCGGGCTGAAGATCGTCCCGACGCAGGCGGTGTACGCCGGGACGAAGAACGCCGTCCGCACCCTGCTGGAGGGCTTGCGGCAGGAGAGCACCGACGGCGTGCCGCGCACGACGTCGATCTCGCCGGGCTACGTCCGCACCGAGCTCATCGACCACGCCGTCGACGACCCGGCCGTGCGCGAGCAGGCCCAGCGGACCATGGCCGACCTCGGCATCGACCCCGAGGCGGTGGCCCGGGCGATCGTCTTCGCGATCGACCAGCCCGACGACGTCGAAATCGGGGATCTGACCATCCGGCCGTCCCGGCAGGGCTGATCACCCGGGGTTGCGTCCGTGTGGCACATCGCACTCCCGGTGCACGCACGGTCACTGTGGCCGTCTTTCTTCATGGGGGCACGTTCGGTGAAAAGATCACCGAACGGGAGGGAGATCTCATGAACCGCACCGGAATCGTCCGCACCGCGACCGTCGCCGGCCTGGCCGCGGCCCTGGGCCTGGCCGTCGCCGCGCCGGCGGTGGCCGCGCCGGGCCCGGTCACCACGGTCGCCGACCTCAACGGCGACGGGGAGATCGAGACCGTCGACGCCCAGGTCGTCGGGGACGGCGACCAGCTGATCTCGGCCACGGTCGACGGGACGTACACCTCGATCCACCTGCCGGCCGACAGTCAGTTCGGCATCGAGGCGCCGCGCGTGGCCGACCTCAACGGAGACGGCCGGGCCGAACTGCTCGTCGCCCAGTCGATCGGCGCGAACACCACGTTCTTCGCCGTGCTGCACTTCGACGGGCGCACCCTCGCTCAGGTCGTCGGGGCCGACGACCGGCCGTTCACGGTCGCCGAGGGCGGGGGCGTCGCCGCTCACCTGGGCTACCAGTGCACGCCGTTCGAGGGCGGCCGCGCCTTCGCGACCGTCGCCGCGGAGAGTGACGACGTCGGCCGCCCGGCCGACCAGCTCACCTACTCGGGTACCCGCACCGTCTACACCCTCCGCGACGGCGCCTTGAGCGTCCACGACACGGTTCCGTTCAGCGGCCGTCCGGTGACGGATCCCGTGCTCGACGCCGACTCCGCCGGCTGCGCCTGAGGTATTGGCCTACGGAACTCCCCCGGATTGTGCAACAATCCGGGGGATAACGTAGGTGGCGAGGAGCGCGCATGGAGATCGACGGGGTCCGGGTGCACGGCGGATCGGGGCAGCCGGTGCTGCTGCTGCCCGGCGGGGCCGAAGCGTGCGACGGCTTCTTCCCGGGCCTCGTCGAAGGTCTCGTCGCCGATCCGGGGTGCCGGGTGATCGTGCACGACCGGCCCGGCACGGGCACCGCCGCCGACGGGACCCTGGCCGGCGCCGCGGACCACCTGAGCGCCCTGATCGACCGGCTGGGGTGCGGTCCGGTGGTGGTGGTCGGGCAGAGCCTCGGCGGGGCCGTGGGCGTGCTGCTGGCGCGGGACCACCCCGACCGGGTCGCGGGCCTCGTCCTGCTCGACCCGACGGTGATCAACGAACCCCGCACCTGCGCGGTCCTGGAACGCATGACGCGCGTGCTCGGCGCCGCCGCGGCGGTGCCCGGACTGCGCTCGGTGCTCGCCGGGCTCTTGCGCGTCTCCGTCGTCCGGTCCACCCGACGCCAACGGCTGCGGCCGGACTGCGAGGCCGCTCAGCTGCGGCTGGCGAGCCTCGACATCCCGATGCTGGCCCGGGCGGTCCGGGGCATCACCGAGCTGTCCCGCGGTTTCCGGGAGGCCGACCTGCCCCGCGTGCCGTCGGTGGTGGTCACCGCCGACCGCAAGCCCGGCACGTCGATGCGGCGTGGCCACACGAGGCTCGCGGCCGCGTTCGGCGGTGAGGTCGTGTGCTGGCCGGGCGCGACGCACGGCGTGCACCTCGACCACCCCGGCGAAACCCTCGCCACCGTGCGCGACCTCGTCAGCCGGGTGAGCTCGCCGGCCTGACCGGTCAGCGCGCCAGGTGCTTCCGGACGTCCTCGGCGACGGCACCGCGGCCGGTCATCCGGTACTTCGCCAGGATGTTGCGGACGTGGGACTTGACGGTGTGCGGGCTGATCCCCAGTTCGCGCGCGATCCGGTCGTTCGGCAGGTCGCTGCCGAGCAGGACCGCGACCCCCTGTTCCGCGGCGGTGAGCGACCGGAAGCGTTCTTCGGGGCCGTTGTCGATGTCGAGCGTGAGCTCGACGAGGTCCGACTGGAGCTGCTGGCAGTCGGTCACGATGCGCTGCAGGGCCTCGCGCAGCGAAGCGCCGGGTGCCGCGAGGGCGTCCTGGGCGCGCTGCCGGACGTCGGCGACGCGAGACGAGAGCAGCTCGACGATGTGGTCCGCGGTGACCAGCTGCGGTGCGTCGCCGACGTCGGCCGGCAGCCGGCGCAGCGCGTCGAGGTCTTCGGCTTCCTTCGTCAGCACGCGCGCGACGAGATCGGCGAGCCATTCGAAGGCGCGGACGGAATTGTCGTCGAAGGTGTCCGGCCGGTAGCTCTGCATGGACATCATGCCGAACACCGCAGGCTCACCCTCGCGGCCGCGGCGGAACAGGGGAGTGGTGACGGCGTCGGCGGAAGCGCGGCTGGTGTCCCCGGACGCGACGCCGGAGTTGAGCGCGGCGCCGTTGTCGTACTGCATCCGGTAGGTCTGGCGGTGCTTCAGCAACCAGGCGGCCTGGCCGCGCGGGCCGTAGATGTGCGACGCGGGATCGGTGTACATGCCGCCGTCGTAGCCGTACGGGTAGCGGACGCGGTTCGCGCCGTGGAAGAACCCGATGTAGAAGTGGTCCAGGGGAACGATCTTGGCCATGACGGCGCGGGCGTAGTCGTAGAGGCCGTAGTGGTCGCCGCGGTAGTAGGCGTCGATCTTGTGGAAGGCCTCGCGCAGGATCAGCGTCGTCTCGGCGTCGACCCGGAGCCGGGCCGGTGGTTCCGGGGCGTCGGGCACGGTCCCATGATGAGGCCCCGGCGCGATTCCGTCACTCCGCGAGCGATGGTGGCCAGTGAGGCGTGCTGAGACCGTTGACGGAGCGGCGATCCGCTGCGAGAAACGGAGGATTTCCGATGGAGACCCATTTCTGACGCTTCAGGCGAGCGGAGTCCCGGTGTGGCCGGCGAGGGCCTCGAGGAGCCGGTCCTGGAAGTCCCGGTCGCCGGCCATGGGATGCCGGTCGAGGCGTCGCCGGTGGTACCAGTAGCCGTCCGTCGTCAACGCTTCCGGCTCTTCGCCGGTCGCGAGCCAGGTCTGGGTCGGCGTCGCCAGGCGCAGGTCGCCGGGGGCGCCCGCGCCGCCCATGCGGGTGGGGACCCAGCCGGGATCGACGGCGTGGACGTGCACCTCCGGCCACCGCCGGGCGACGGCGGCCGCGAGCGTCGTGAGCAACAGCTTGCTGTCGGAGTAGGAGGCGGTCGGGCGCGTGCCGGACCAGTCGAGGCCGGCGAGCCCGGCCCGGCCGCCGCGGTGCATGCCGCTGCTGAGGTAGACCAGGCGCGCGGGCCGCGTGACGAGCGCGGTCAGCAGGTAGGGCGCGACCACGTTGACCGGGAGCACCGCGGGACCGGTCATGACGCCGGCGTTGTGGATCACGGCGTCCGGCCGCCCGAGCCGGTTCACCTGCGCGGCGACACCCCGGGTCTGCTCGAGGTCCGCGAGGTCTCCGGTCACGACGTCGGCGCCGCGCGCGGCCAGGTCGTCGAGCCTGCCGGCGTCGCGGCCGTGGGCGACGACGTGGTGGCTGTCGGCGAGGAGGGCTTCGGCGGTGAGGCGGCCGAGGCCCTGGGTGGAGCCGGTGACGAGAATCCGTGCCACCGCGCCGAGACTACGCCCGCCGCTGGACAGCGCGGCGGTGACCTGGTGATACTCAGTGCGTGTCCGCCACTTTGGACAGAGGTGCCTACGCGGAGCTGACGACCTCGATGGTGTCGGCGCAGGAGGCGTTCGCCTACTGGCGGGAGATGATCTGCGCGACGTTCGTCCGGCTGGTGGCCGAGCCGGTCGCCGGCGCCGGGTTCAGCGGCCGGATCGAGCACGTCCCCGTCGGCGACCTCGAACTGTCCACCGTCGTGGCGGGCGGCCAGCACGTGCGGCGCACCCGCTCGCTGGTCGCGCGCGGGGACGAGGAGTACCTGCTCGCGAGCATCCAGGTGCGGGGGCGGGGCCGCGTCGAACAGGACGGGCGGACGGCCCTGCTCGCGCCCGGTGACCTGGCGTTCTACGACAGCACGCGGCCCTACACCCTGCACTTCGACGACCCGTTCCACCAGCTCGTCGTCCAGGTCCCGAAGCGGGAGCTGCTGGTGCGCGACACCCGCCGGCTGACCGCGCGGGCATGCGGCCGCGGCACGCCGGGTGCGGTGGTGTCGACCTTCTTCACGGCACTGGCCGACACGGCGAGGGCGGCGCCGGACCAGTCCGCGGTGCTGCTGCCCCACGCGCTGGGGCTGCTGTCGGCCACGGCGTCGTTCGCCGGCGACGCCCGGCCCGGTCCGCAGGCCGCGGAAGCGGTGGCACGGGAGCGCGTGCTGGCGTTCCTGCGCCGCAACCTCGCCGATCCCCGGCTGGACGCGGAAACAGTGGCCCGCGCGTGCCGCGTTTCGCGCCGCACGCTGTACCGGATCGCGGGCGAGGAAGGGATCGCCGCGCGCCTGCGCCGGATGCGGATCGAGCAGGCCCGGGCGCTCCTGGTCGCCGATCCCGGGCGGACGATCGGCTCGGTCGCCGCGGCCTGCGGGTTCGACAGCGAATCCGGGTTCCACCGCGCTTTCCGAGCGGTCAACGGGAAATCGCCGGGCGAGTACCGCCGTGGGGCCACCGCCGCAGCCGGATCCGATCGCGCCGTCGCGGGTGGCACGGCGGGTCAGTGACCGCGGCACGATCGGTCAGCCGGGCCCTCCGTGCCCGGCGCATCGTGGGAAGCCCCAGAACTTCCCGCGAAGGAGCCCGGCAATGCAGGAAACCGTGCGCGTGGCGGCCGTCCAGGCCGAGTCGGCCTGGCTGGACCTCGACGCCGGCGTGGAGAAGGTCGTCGGCCTGATCGGGGAAGCCGCCGCGGGCGGCGCCCGCCTGGTCACGTTCCCCGAGACCTTCCTCCCCGGCTACCCGTGGTGGATCTGGCTCGACTCGCCCGCGGCCGGCATGGCGTTCGTCCCGCGGTACGCCGCGAACTCCATGACCCGCGACGGTGCCGAACTGGACCGCATCCGCCGCGCCGCCGCCGAGCACCGGATCCACGTCGTGTTCGGGTTCAGCGAGCGGGCCGGCGGCAGCCTGTACATGGCGCAGGGGTTCGTCGCCGACACCGGGGAGCTGATCTCGGTGCGCCGCAAGCTCAAGCCCACCCACGTCGAGCGCGCGGTGTTCGGCGAGGGCGACGGGAGCGACCTGCAGGTCCACGACACCCCGCTCGGCCGGCTCGGCGCGCTGAACTGCTGGGAGCACCTGCAGCCGCTGACCAAGTTCGCGATGTACGGCCAGGGCGAGGAAATCCACGTCGCGGCGTGGCCCAGCTTCTCCGTCTACCGCGGTGCCGCGCGGGCGCTCGGCCCGGAGGTCAACACGGCGGCCAGCCTGATGTACGCGGTCGAGGGCGGCACGTTCGTCGTCGCCCCCTGCGGCGTCGTCGGCCCGGCCGCGCTGGAACTGTTCTGCGACACCGATCTGAAGCGGCAGCTGCTCCTGCCGGGCGGCGGGTTCGCCCGCATCTACGGCCCCGAGGGGTCGCCGCTGGCCGAGTCGCTGCCGGAGACGGAAGAGGGCATCCTCTACGCCGACCTCGACCCGGCCCTGATCGCGATCGCCAAGTCGGCGGCGGACCCCGTCGGCCACTACGCCCGCCCGGACGTGCTGCGGCTGCTCGTCAACCGCAACCCCGCGCCGCCGGTCGTCGAGGTGCCTGCCGAGGAGCAGCCGGCCGCCCTCGACTTCGCCCCGATCGGCTGACCCCGTGGAATCGGCGATTCCCCCGCACCTGGTGACGGACCGGACCGCGGCGCCCGGGCCGCGGCCGGACTGGCAGCCGCCCTACCCGTCCTTCGTGGCTCGCTTCGCGCCTTCGGTGACGCGCGTGGCCATGGCCTACTTCGGCGTGCAGTACCGCGAGGAGACCGAACCCGCGGTCGTCCGCTCCGCCTTGGCCGACCTCGACGCGGCCCGCGCGGACGCGGACGGCCCCGGCCGGGTCGACCGGGCCGCGTACGTCGACGAGGCCGGCTACCGGACGGTCGTCACCACCGCCTACTGGGACGACCCCGCGCGGCACGACCGCTGGTTCGCCACGGCCCGGCCGATGTGGTTGCGCGCCAACGGGTTCTTCGTCGAAGTCGTGCGTCCCTCGACCGCGCGGTTCGAGACGCTCTTTTCCAACGACCGCGTCGAAGGCGTCGCGCACCTCGCGGACACCCTCAGCGGCGAGGTGCGCGAGCACGCGTACTGGGGCGGTGCCCGCGACCGCGTCCCGCTCGGCCAGCGGGACCGGCTCGATCCCGGCGGCCCGCCGGTGGCCGTGGACGACGGCGCGAGCCGGGTGGTCCGGGGACAGCACAACCTGTGCCTGATCCGCTCGGGCCAGGACTGGACCGACACCGACGGCGACGAACGCCGCATGTACCTCGAGGAGGTCGAGCCGGTCCTGCGCGCGGGCATGGACTTCCTACGCGACCACGGAGGCGCGATCGGCTGCTACGCCAACCGGTACCTGCGCGTGCTCGACGCCGCCGGGAACCCCACCGACAAGAGCTTCGGCATGAGCTGGTGGCGCAGCCTCGCCGACCTCGACCGCTGGGCGAAGGACCACCCGACCCACAAGGCGATCTTCGGCCAGGCGATGAAGTACCTGTCCACGCTCGGCCCGGCGGCCCGCCTGCGCCTCTACCACGAGGTCACGGTGGCCGCGGCCGACGAGCAGTACTTCGAGTACCGGGGCTGCCACCCGGGCACCGGCCTGCTGGCCGCGGCAGCGGCCGACGAGCGCTGACCCCGGCGGGGCGTCAGTCCGGCAGGAGCACCGCCCGGCCGCGGAGGTGCCCGTTTCGCAGTCGTGCGAACGCCTCCTCGGCCGCCGACAGCGGGAACTGCCCGGTCTCCATCCGGATGCTGCCCGCCGTCGCCAGGGCGATCACCTCGCGCAGTTCCGGGCTGCTTTCCCAGAACGGGACCGCGACCGACGCGCCCGGAGCCGAGCGGCTCCGCCGGGCGGTCGAGGCGCACGTCCGCTACCACGCCCGGCACCGGCTCGAAGCTTTCGTACTCGATCCTCGACGTGGGCATGGGGGTTGCGAACTGGTTCTACGACAGCGGTGAGTTCTCCGTCGACCGGCTCGCGTACCAGTACGGCGACCTGGCTCTGCGCATCGTCGGCCAGGCCGGCTGAGCGTTCCGGGGCTGCCACCCGGGCACCGGGCGCCGCGATGATCATCGCCGCGGAGGTTTGAACCACCGGAGATCGGGGTAAGAGGCGGTTCGAGATATCCCATCCGGAGGTGAAGGTGACCGCTGACGGGGGCCGGGTGCGGCCCCAGGATCTGCTGCACGTCGAGGCGCGCCGGGTCGATCCCGGTGCCGAGGTGCTGGCGGTGTCCGGTGAGGTCGACCTGCTCAGCGCCGGGATCCTGGAAACCGCGATCGCGGCGGCCTTGGGCCGCGGGCCGGCGGTGCTGGTGATCGACCTGACCGGGGTTTCCTTCCTCGCTTCCGTCGGGATGACCGTCCTGCTCAAGGCCCACCGCGACGTCGGGGACACCACCCGGCTCCGGGTCGTGACCCCCGAGCGCAGCACCGTCGGGCGGGCCTTGAAGCTGACCGGCCTGAACGGGGCGCTGGCCGTCGTCGGCACCCTGGCCGAGGCGCTTCCGGACCGCTAGCCGCGGACGGCTTTCTGGTACGCCGCAAGCTCTTCGGGGTGGTCGATGCTGCCGTGGTGGTGGACCTGCCGCCACTGCCCCGAGTCGTACCCGAACACCCGCGAGGTCCGGATCGTCAGCGGGACCGTGGCGCCGTCGCGGTCGTGGTACTGGCCGAGCTCGCGGCCGGCGAACACGACCGCGTCCGCCCACCGGTAGGTGGCCGCGTCGGCGAACGTGACGGTCAGGCGCAGGTCGCCGGCGAAGATGCGGCGGTACAGGCCGGTGACCGCCGCCCCGGAGCGGAGGATGCCGCCCACCGGGTTGTTGAGCTGGGCCAGCTCGTCCTGCGACCACACGGCGGACAGCGCGTCGAGGTCGCGGCGGTTGAGGGCGTGGTAGAAGGTTTCCAGCGCCGCGACCGCGCCTTCCCGGCCCGGGTCGCGGGCTTCCGCCAGCCGCCGGCGTGCCTGCGGGCCGAACTGGTAGTCGACGAGCTCGATCATCGGAATGCCTTCCTGGGTCAGAGGTTCGCGACGAGCCGGCCGAGGATGTCCGCCGCCGGTTCGGCGGACGCGTGCCGGAACCCGGTGCCCGCCCACAGGTGGAGCCGGCCCGCGTCGCCCGCGGCGGCCGCCGCCTTGCGCAGGGGACCGGTCAGGTGGTGGAGCGCCGGGTAGCCCGCCGGCGCGAGCCGGTCGTAGCGGCGGGTGAACGCGTTGACCAGCGCACGGGCCGGCCGGCCGGTGAACGCGCGGGTGACGACCGTCCGGCGGTCCCCGGGCGGATCCGCGAGCGCGGCCTGATGCGTCTTGGACGCGCCGCTTTCGTCGGAGCGCAACAGCACGGTGCCGACCATCGCGGCCACGGCCCCGACCCGCAGCGCGTCGGCCACGGCGTCGGCGGTCGCGATGCCGCCGGCCGCGACGAGGGGCAGCCCGCTCACCCGGGCGACGGCGTGGACGAGCTCGCCGAGCGGGATGTCCGCGGGGGTCCACCCCGGGGTGAGCGTGCCCGAATGCCCGCCGGCCGCGGCGGCCTGCACGACGAGGAAGTCGGCGTTCGCGGCCCGGCGGGCCTCGTCGGGGGAGGTGACCGTCTGGCCGACGAGCGTGCCCGCCGCGCGGAGTGCCCCGATCACCGCCGGATCCGGGAGGCCGAAGGTGAACGTGACCACCGGGACCGGCGCGTCGAGCAGCAGGTCGATCTTGTCGCGCCAGCCGTCGTCGTCCTCGGTGCGGGGGATGCCGGCCAGGTCGAGGTCGTAGCGGTCGGCTTCCGGCTGGAGCAGGCGGGCGTACGCGGCGTAGCCGGCGGGGTCGATCGGCACCGGGTTGGGCGCGAACAGGTTCACCCCGAACGGGACGGACGCCGCCCGCACCTCCGCGATCTGCCGTGCCAGCGCTTCCGGGGACTGATAACCGCCGGCCAGCAGCCCGGCCCCGCCGGCCGCCGCGGCCGCGATCACGAGCCGGGGTGTCGTCGCGCCGCCGGCCATGGGGGCCGCGAGGATCGGCGAGGAGAGCCCGAGTGCGGCCGGCCTGGTGGTCATGGGTTCGAGGCTAAGCAGCGCGTGTCCGGTGCGGGAAATGCCTGCTGGGGTGCATCTATGCTTCCCGGGCATGAGCGAGCTGTCGTCGGGCCGGGTGGAGCTTCGGCACCTGCGGAGCTTCGAGGCGGTCGCGCGGCTGAGGTCGTTCACCGGGGCGGCGGCCGACCTCGCGATCACCCAGCCCGCGCTGAGCCGCACGGTCCGGCAGCTGGAGGACGCCTTGGGCGTCACCCTGTTCGACCGCGACACCCGGCATGTCGAGCTGACCGCCGCGGGGGAGACCCTGCTGGCCCACGTCGAACGGGCCTTCGCGGAGCTGGAACGCGGGTTCGGCGCCGTCCGCCGGGCGTCGAACGTCCGGCTCGGGTTCAGCTGGCTGCTGCCGGACCCGTGGGCGCAGCGGACGGTCACGCGGTTCGAGCGGGACACCGGCCGGACCGTCGACCTGGTGCGCACCGACGACCCGCTCGCCGCCCTCCAGCAGGGCAAGGTCGATCTCGCCGTGGTGCGCGGGCCGGTGCGGTCGTCCGCGCTGCGCGTGGTGCACCTGTTCGACGAGACGCGGGTCGCGGTGTGTTCGGTGCGGTCTCCGCTGGCCGGCCGGGCGGAGCTGGCGTGGCGGGAGGTGCCGCGGTGGCCGCTGGTGGTGAACATCGTGAGCGGCACGACCGGGCCGTGGTCGTGGCCGCCGGACGAGCGCCCGGAGACGGTCGTGGAGACGGCCAACTTCGACGAGTGGATCGAGAGCGTCGCCGCCGACCGCGGGATCGGCATCGCCACCGAGGTGGCCATGCGGCGGAACATCCACCCGGCGGTGCGGTTCGTCCCGCTGCGCGGTGCCCCGCCGAGCCCGGTGACGCTGGTGTTCCTCCCGCACGTCCACGAGGCGCTGCTGCGGCGGTTCGTCGAGATCGCGGTGCACGACGACGAGACCGGGTGAAGGCGCTCGTCATCGAGGGCTAGACGGTCGCCGTCTTCCGGCCCGAGCTGCCGATGACGTCGAAGTCGCGGGCCTTGCCCGTCGTGTTGAGGTGGGCGATGTCGGCCTGCTCGAAGTCGACGTCCAGCACCGGCGAGTCCTTCTCCAGGTCGCGCCGGTGCTCGCTCGGGATGCCCCAGTCGTAGCGCTTCTGGATCTCGACGTGGTACTCGACCTGGTCGCCGTGCTTCTCGCCGACCAGCCGGTACTGGAAGTGGTTGAACGAGTAGTACCAGTCCTGGCCGCCCTTGCCGTCGCGCTGCAGGTCCGGCGCCGTCGTCTTCCACTCGGTCGTGAACGGGCCGTCCGGGCCCTTTCCGACGTCGGCCACGGACTTGTCGACCTGCTCCTGAAAGGACGGCAGGTCGTCGAGCATGTCCTGCACCGGTGCCTCGACCGTCTTGCCGTCGCCGTCGAGGTAGTGCTGCAGCAGCCAGGCCGCGTGGTCGTTGCCCTGCTTCACCAGTCCCAGCAGGACGACGTTGTGCAGCTGGTTCCAGACCCGGCGGTCGTGCTCGGTGGGCGGGAGGACGCCGTAGCGGCGATCCTCGGTCTCGAAGTTGTCCTGCGTGCCGAAGACGACCTTGAGGTTGCGGGCGAGCTCCTCGTCGATTTCGGTGGCCCGCTTGAGATGTGCCTGGATCTGCTTCTCCAGGCCGTCCGCGATGTCGGCCTGCTCGCCGAGCGCGTCGAAGTACCCCGGCGACACGCCCGGGGTGTCGTCCCAGGTGACCTTGCCCGCGGCGGTGACCGTCATGCCCTGCTCGCGCGCCTGCCGCTGCAGGTCGAGCACGGCCCGCCGGTGGCCTTCGAGGCCCTTGAGGCCCGCGGTGCCCTCGCTGCCGTCGGCTTCGACGTCGATGTACTTGCGCAGCGCCTTCACTTCGGCGTCGACGGCGTCGAAGTCCCAGCGGATGCGGGCGCAGTACTCGGTCGCGGCGTCACCGCCCTTGCCGGCCCACTCGCCGTCCTCCAGCGGTGTCACGACGGCGGATTCGTAGGCGTCGCGGATCCGGTGGAGCTTCTGGTGGACCTGGGCCCACTGCTCGGCGAACGTCTCCAGCCCGGCGACGTCGAGTTCGGTGAGCTGCCGGAAATCAACCACGGAGCCGCTCCCCGCCCGCCGAGTCGGTCTTCGTGTACGCGTCGGCGCTCAGCCGGAAGTTCTCCGCGCCCTGGGTGAGCCGGCGGTGCAGGAGGTCGGTGAGCCCGTCCCAGCGGGCCTGCATGTCGTCGATGCTGCCGACGAAGTCCCAGCCCGGCGCGGCGCGTCCCAGCGGGTCGAAGGTGTCGTCGGCCGCACCACTCAGGGCGTTCACGGCGACGGCGGTCTCGTCGCAGGCGTCGGCGCGGTGCCGCAGCCAGGGCGGCGTGACGCCGATGTCCGGCCCGCTGCCCCACGGCGGCACCGGTTTCGGCTGCGGCCCGGGGGAGGGCGAGGGAGTGGGCCCGGGTTCGGGTTTCGAGTCGTGGTCGCCCGGGGCGGGTGGCGGCGGGGTCACGCCGGGTGCAGGTTCGGACACCACTCGCCAGTTCGCTGCCACCACGGCTCCCTCCAGAAGATCTTCGGCCAGGGTAGGTGTTCCGACAATCCGGTGGCCGCGGTCGTTCCTCCGCCCCTATCGTTTCGTCGTCAGGCGAAACGAGGAGGACGGCGATGCGGCTCGCGGGAGTGCGGTGGCCCGCGTCGGTCAGCACCGCGCGGCTCGACGGCGTCGGCTATCGCGTGGTTCGCCCGCGCCGTCCGATCCGGGCCGCCGCGCTCGAGGAGTACCGGTACGGCGCGCAGCTGGCGGTCGGCAAGGCCGCCGCCGTCGACCTCGCCGTCGCCTGGTGGCTGGCCGCGCGTTCGCCGCACAGCCTCATCCACCTCCCCCTGCGCCCGGGCGGGCAGCTCGACCTGGTGCTGCTGCACCACAGTCTCGGGTTCCGGGTGTCGAGCTGGAAGCGGCTGCGGTCACGGCTGTCCCCGCCCGCGATGACCACGGTGACGCTGCCGCCCCGGCCGTTCCCCGTCCTGGCGCGGGCCGACCACGAGCGGTTCTTCCACCAGGACTTCCGCGACCACCTGAAGTACGCCTTCGCCGCGGACACCCTGTTCCTCGTCGGCAGCAGGCGCGCCTACGAACTCGCCGCCGAGGAGGTGCGCGCCCTCGCCGAAGACGGCCCGGCGCACCTGGTCGCGGGAACCCACTTCTGCGCGGAAATCGGGCTGGGGCCCTGGAAGCCGCGCCACCGGCGGAACCCGGCGGCCATGCTGCACGCGTACCTCCGCTGACCGCCCCGGCGCGAACCGGTCCAGCGCACCGGGCCGGAAGTGGACCAGCCGGCGCCGCCGGGTTCTGCCTAGCGTGGAAACCATGACCGACGCACCGCCGAAGACGAACTCCGTCCTCACCATGCTGGCCTCGCAGACTCCGTCCATTCCGGACGGTGCGCACGTGATGACGGCCACCGTCGAGCTGCCGCCCGGCGACTCGGGGACCCCGCCGCACCGGCACTCCGGGCCCGTCTTCGGGTACCTGCTCGAAGGCGAGATGATCTTCGAGCTCGAAGGCGAACCCGAACGGGTGATCAAGGCCGGTGAGGCGTTCTGGGAGCCCGGCGGCGACGTGATCCACTACCAGGCGGCCAACAACCTGGCCGGCAGCTGGAGCCGGTTCGTCGTGGTGATGCTCTGCGCACCGGGGCAGGAGATGCTGACCTTCGTCGGCGCGGACGAGCTGGCCGAGCGGGCCGGCCGCCGCGCGCCGCGGGACTGAGCGGGAGAACGACATGCGGATCTTCCTCGCCGGCGCGTCCGGCGCCGTGGGCCGCCGGGTGGTGCCCGCGCTGCTCGCCTCGGGCCACGAAGTGGTGGGCCTGACCCGGAACCCGGCGTCGGCCGGCAAGCTCGAGGCGCTGGGGGCGGCGGCCGTCGTCGGTGACGTGTACGACGCGGGCGGGCTCGCGCACGCCGTGGCGGCCGCGCGGCCGGACGTCGTCATGCACCAGCTCACCGACCTCGGCGCCGGCGACCGCGCGGCCAACGCGAAGGTCCGGGTGGCCGGGACGCGCACCCTGGTCGACGCCGCGAAAGCGGCCGGTGTGCGCCGGATCGTCGCGCAGAGCATCGCGTGGGCCTACGAGCCGGGTGACGCGCCTGCCGCCGAGGACACGCCGTTGGACCTGCACGGCGCACCCGACCGGGTGGCGACGGTCGAGGGTGTCTCGTCGCTGGAGACGGCGGTCGCGGAGCTGCCCGAGTGGGTGGTGCTGCGCTACGGCACGTTGTACGGCCCCGGAACGTGGTACGAGCCCGGGGCTCTGATGGCGCGGCAGGCGTCGGCAGGCACCCTGCCCGCGAACGCGGACGTGGCGAGCTTCGTGCACGTCGACGACGCGGCGTCGGCGGCGGTCGCGGCACTGGAGTGGCCGACGGGAGCGGTCAACGTGTGCGACGACGAGCCCGCGGCGGGGTACGAGTGGGTCCCGGTGTTCTGCGCGGCGGTCGGCGCTCCGGAACCGGCCCGAGTGGCGGGGGAGCGCACGGGCTGGGCCCGCGGGGCGGACAACGCCAGGGCGCGCAAGGAACTGGGCTGGGTGCCGGGCTTCGTGTCGTGGCGGGACGGCTTCACCAGGGCGTGATCGCCGCGCCGCGGAGCACGTCGGTCAGCGCGTCCAGTGCCGGCCGCCACGCGTGCTGGGGCGGTGTCGCGTAGCCGATGATCAGCCCGGCCTTGCCGCCACGGGCGGCCTGCCAGTACCCCGCGGCGTGCACGCCCGCGAGCTGCAGACCGGCACCGAGACCCGCGTCGACCAGCCGCCGCTCCTCCTTCGCCGAGGCGAGCGGCAGGAGTGCGTGCAACCCGGCCGGGACGCCGTCGAGCGGCACCCCCGTCACCGAGGCGAGCCGGGTGGCCAGCTCGGCCCGCCGCTTCCGGTAGTGCTCTCGCGCGCGGCGGACGTGCCGGTCGTAGTCGCCGCGGTCGAGCAGGTCGGCCAGGGCGAGCTGGCCGGGGACGCCGACCGTGGCCCCGGTCGCCGCCAGCGCGTCGAGGACCGGGATCCGGAGCCGCCGCGGGACGACCAGCCAGCCGAGCCGCAGCCCGGGGGCCAGCGTCTTGCTCGTGCTCCCCGCGAAGATCACCCGATCGGGGTCGAGGGCCTGCAGTGCCCCGACCAGCCGCTTGCCGTACCGGAACTCGCCGTCGTAGTCGTCCTCGATGACGAACCCGTCGTGGTCACGAGCCCACGCGACGAACCCGGCGCGCGCCGCCGCGCTCAGCACCACCCCGCGCGGGTGCTGGTGGGCGGGCGTCAGCAGCACCGCGCCGGCCCGCGCGGGGATGTCCGCCGGTTCGGCGCCGTCCGGGCCGACGCGCAGCGGTGCGGTCTCCAGCCCGGCGTCGTGGATCAGCCGGCGGTGGTGCGCGAGTCCGGGGTCCTCCGTCGCGATCGTCCCCGCACCGCGCAACGCCCGGGCCAGCACCGCGAGAGCGTGCGTGAAGCCGCTGGTGATCACCACGGCCGAGGCTTCGGCCCGCACGCCGCGAGCCCGGGAGACGTACGTCGCGACCGCCTCGCGCAGCGCGCGCGAGCCCGCCGGATCGCCGTAGTCCAGGCCGGCGGTGTCCGCCGTGGCCAGCGACCGCCGCATCGCGGCCGACCACCGGCCGTGCGGGAACAGGCTGAGGTCCGGCCTGCCGGGGCGCAGGTCGATGACCGGCCGCACCGGGGCGTCGCGCGGGGCACGGGGGAGCGTGACGTCGGCGACCCGGGTGCCGGACCCGGTTTCGCCGACCAGCCACCCCTCGGCGACCAGCTGGGCGTACGCGGCGACGACCGTCCCGCGGGCGATCCCCAGGTCCTCGGCCAGCGAGCGGGTGCCGGGCAGCCGGGTTCCGGCGGGCAGCCGGCCGGTGGTGACGGCCTCGCGCAGCGCCGACTCGATCGACCGCGCCCGCGGTTCGCCGACGTCGAGGTGCAGGTCGATGCCCAGCTTGTCCACCGCCGTCACCTCCGTGGCCCATTCTGCTGCACCGGGTGTCCGAATTGGACTCGTGGCCCGATCTGTTGCGTCCTCCGCATCACCCCTAGGGATGCCTAGGGGTGCGCCGAAGACGGGAATGCCGGAGGTACGATCTGCCGATTCGCAGCTACTCCGAAGGGTTAGTCCGTTGACCGAAACCACAGCGCAGCGGGTGAAGTCGATCCGCATCGTCAACGGCCTTCGCCACCCGCTCCTGGCCGTCGTGGCCCGCTACCCGGCCGAGTTCCTGGTCCGGCCGGGCGGTGAGCTCGAAATCCGCGAAACGGCTCCTCGCGGCGGGTACGTCGAGCTCACCCTCGACAACGAGGACGAACCGGGCCTGCGGATCGACACGGGCGAGTCCGGGCGGATGGAGGTCCTCCTCGACGGGGAGCCGCAGCCGCTGCCGTCCGTCGTCCTGGGCGGGGCCCGCTCGCCCGAAGCCTGGCCGGACCTCGAGGCCGCTTTCGGCAGCCTGCACGTGTTCGACACCCGTTCGGGGCCCCGGACGGTGCGGGTGGAGGAGAAGAACGGCACCACGACGCTGGTGGGCGCCGGCCGCGAGCCGATCCGGTTCGCCGGTGTCGGGGTGAACGACTGCCCGACGGAACTGATCATCGAGTCGGACGGCCTGCGCATCCGCGGCTCCCACGGATCGGCGCGCTGAAAGCTCGTAACCTGGGCGGATGAGCGAACTGCCGGTGCGGACCGAGCGGCTGGTCGTGCGGCGGTTCGCCGGCGGGGACGTGACGGCGTTCGCGGCGTACCGCTCCGATCCCGAGGTGGCGCGCTACCAGGGGTGGGACGCACCGGTCCCGGAGGCGGCCGCCCGGCGGCTCGTGGCCGGGTTCGCGGCCGCCGAAGAGGGCAAGCCGGGGTGGTTCCAGTACGCCGTGGAGCGTGACGGCGTCCTGATCGGCGACGTCGGGATCTGCTGGGCCGGCAACCGGATGCAGGCCGAGGCGGGGTTCACGATCGCCCGGGCCCACCAGGGCAACGGCTACGCGTCCGAAGCGGTGCGGTGCGTGCTGGACCGGGTGTTCGCCACGGGCGTGCGCCGGGTGTCCGCGGAGTGCGACGCGCGGAACACGGCGTCGGCGCGGCTGCTGGAGCGGCTCGGCTTCGGCATGGAGGGCCATCGCCGCCGGCACACGTGGCTCAAGGGGGAGTGGACGGACGACCTCCTGTTCGGCCTGCTCGCCGAAGACTGGCGCGGTGCCACTCCGGGCCCGCGATCTTCACCCGCCGGACCCACCAGCTGGTCGCCGACCTGAGCCGCCATCGCCGAGCCGCCGTTCGTGCGGCCGTGGGGGATGTACGAGCTGCGCCTCGCGGACCCGGACGGCACCGTGCTCCGCGTGAGTTCGCCCGCGCCTTGGCTCCACACCGCCGATCGGAGCCTTGACACTCACGCGCGCTCATTCATACATTCGTCGTCACTTTGTATGATTCGACGTGGGGAGTTGGTCCGCATGCGGCTCGGCAAGACCGCCGTCGTCCTCGGGGGCAGTGCCGCCGGCCTGTGCTCCGCCGGCGCCCTCGCCCCGTACTTCGACCGGGTCCTCGTCCTCGAACGCGACGAGCTCCCCGCCGGCGCCGAGCACCGCCGCGGGGTGCCGCAGAGCAAGCACCCGCACTTCCTCCTCAACTCGGGCCGCCGCGCGATCGGGGCGCTGTTCGACGGCTTCGAAGCCGACCTCATCGCCGCCGGCGGGCTGCACCTGATGCCGTCCATGGACGCCGCCTACCTCGACGGCGCAGGCTGGTCGGCCCGCAAACGCAGCGCGATGACCATGGTCTACAGCTCGCGGATCCTCATCGAGCGCGTCCTGCGCGACAAGGTGCGCGAGCTGGCTGATGTCGAGATCCGCGAAGGCACCGCGGTCACCGGCCTGACCACGCGCGACGGCGGGATCACCGGCGTCGCCTTCACCACTTCCGAAGGCGACGAGCACATCGACGCCGACCTCGTCGTGGACGCGCTGGGCCGCGGCTCCTCCGTCAGCGCCTGGCTGGCCGCCGCGGGCTGGCCCGAACCGGAGACCCGGACGCTCGACGCCAAGGTCACCTACACCTCGCGCTGGTACGAGCTGCCGGCGCCGCGGCCCGCGACCTGGTGGTGGCGGCACCTGGTGATCATGCCGACGCCGGACAAGGGCGAGCACCCCGCCGAACACGAGTACCTGGTGAACTTCTTCCCGGTCGAGGGCAACCGCGTCATCGCCTGCATGGGGTCGTGGGGCCTGGACATGCCGCGCACGACCGACGCGTTCGTCGAGACGGCCCGCCGGGTCCGGACGCCGATGTTCGCCGCCGCGATGGACCGGTGCGCGCCCACTTCGGAAGTCCACCTCACCCGCTCGACCGGCAACAAGTGGCGCCGCTACGACCGCCTGCGCACCCCGCCGAAGGGGCTGGTCTTCGTCGGCGACTCGATCTGCGCGTTCAACCCGTTCTACGCGCAGGGCATCAGCTCCGCGGCCGGCTCGGCCCTGCTGCTGCGCGACCACCTCGCCCGCGCCGGCCGGCTCGACGCCAAGTTCTCCGCGAAGTTCCTTGCTGCGCAACGCAAGCTGCTCGCCGTGCCGTGGAGCCTGGCGATGGCCCGAGACCAGGGCTACGCGTGCGCCGAAGGCACCGAGAAGCCGCGCGAGTGGAAACGCCGGATCCTCGCGGCGGTCTCCGCGCCCGCGTTCAGCCTCATCGTCGGGGCCGCGCGGGAGGACGAAGTCGTAGACGAGCACTTCGCCAAGGTGTTCAACCTCGACGAGTCGCTGGGCGACATGCTGCGCAACCCCCGGGTCATCGCGGGGCTCGTGCGCTACCGCGTCCGCGCGGCGCTCGGCCGGCACCGGGTCCCGTTCGATTTCGACGCCCAGGCCGAGCCGCCCGCCACGGACTATTCGACGGCGACCGCGCGATGAGCGTGGCGTGCGGGCCGGACGCCGACGCCCTCACCCGCGGGCTCGGCTTCGACTGCCACGACGTCGCCCCGGTCGTCTCGGTCCGCCTCCCCTGGACGCTCGCGCACTGGACGATGCCGCTGCTCGAACTTCTCGTCGTCGGCGGCGCCGTCTTCGCGCTGGTGCACGCCGTGAAGCGCTACCGCGCGGGCGATCCCGTCAACCTGGCGCTGTGGTGGGCTTCGCTGGTCTACCTCTTCGTCACCGAACCGCCGCTGTACTTCCCGGAGTGGTTCGGCCTCGACCGGATCTACGGCTTCATCTTCGCCCACAACGAGTTCACCGTGCAGTTCATGGCGGACCGGCTGCCGCTCTACATCGTGGCGTTCTACCCGGCCTTCAGCCAGCTCGCCTACGAGCTCGTGCGGGCGCTCGGGATCTTCCGCGGTCGGGGCCCGTTCGCGGGTGCGGTGGCCGTCGCGTTCGCCTGCCAGGTGTTCTACGAGGTCTTCGACCAGCTCGGCCCGCGGCTGCGGTGGTGGGCCTGGAACCCGGGCAACCGGATCGTCAACCACCCGGCGCTGGCGTCGGTGCCGATGACCAGCGTGCTGCTGTTCGCGTCCGTCTCGTTCGGTGCTCTCACCTACCTGGTCGTGCGGCTGGCCGGTGGTCCCCGGCGCGGGTGGCCGCTGGTGGTGCGGACCCTGGTGGCCGGTGTCCTCACCCCGCCGGCGATGGCGATCGCCGGGATCCCGTCGAGCCTCTTCGACGGCAACACCACCGCCCAGGCCTGGATCCTCGGCGCCGAGCTGGCGCTCGTCTGGGTGGCCGGCATCGCGATCCTCGTCACGAACCGGGCGGAACGCCCACCGCAGTCCGCTTTCGTGCGGATCTATCCCGCCGTATACCTGGGAGCGCTGGCGGTGTTCTGGATCGCCGCCGACGGCAGCGGCCCGGCCGGGAGCGTGCCGTATGCGCTCGCGTGCTTCGCCGCGGCCGGGCTGGTGCTGGTCGCGCTGTACCGGAAGGCGCGGGCCCCTGCCCCGGTCTGAGCCCGCCCGGTCGGGGAGGATGGGGCGCATGGGGCACCACGGATGGCAGGGCAACCCGCCCGGCACGGAGGACGAGGCACGCCGCCGGATCGTCGAAGCGGCGACGGCGTGCCTGGACCGGGCCGGGCTCGCGAAGACCAGCCTGTCCGACGTCGCCGCCGAGGCCGGGGTGACGCGGCAGACCGTCTACCGCTACTTCCCGAGCCTGAACGACATCCTGCGTGCCGTCGCCCTGGCCGGCGTCGAGGAGTTCGCCGGGCGGATGGAACGCCACCTCACGTCGTTCGGCAGTCCCACCGAAGTCGCCGTGGAGTCCGTGGTGTTCGCGGTCCGGACGCTGCCCGGCGAGCGTCACCTGGGCCTGCTGCTGCAGGCGGGCGAAGCCGACTTCTTCACGGTCGGCGTGATCTCGCCGCTGGCGTTTTCCTACGGCGCAAGGATCCTCCGCAACGTCCCGGTGGACTGGGCCGCCGTCGGCGTCACCACCGACGACGACCTCCAGGGGCTGGCCGAGATCCTGATGCGCCTCTTCCTGTCGTTCCTGCAGTACCCCTCGACCCCGCCGCTCACCGACGACGGGATCCGGGCCCTCGTCCGCCGCTGGATCGGCCCCGCCCTGGGCGGCTGATCACCCGACCAGGTGACCGAGTGCCTGCAGGGAGTTCGGGTGGTCCGCCGGGACGACGCCCGAGTACACCGCCGTCCAGCAGGACGGGCAGCAGTACTGGCGGAACACCACCGGCGCGTCCACGTAGTCGGCCGCCGTCGCGATGATCTGGGGGCCCGCGTCCGTCGGGGGTCCCTCGTACACCGCCACCGCCGGTTCGCCGTCCGCCGTGCCGAGGAGCTCGCCGCAGTGGCCGCACGCCAGGCCGCCGTCCGCGGGCTCGACCAGGTTGTCGTCGAGGCGGCGGGCGCCGGGGCCCGCCTTGCCCAGTGACGGCCCGGGCACGGTCGACCGCGACCGGCGGTGCTCACGCTGCCGGGAACGTTCGGCCGTCGTCGCGGTGTCGTCCACCACACCGTCGCGGACGACGACCCCGTAGACGTCGAGCGCCGCCTCCGGAGTGATCTTGGCTTCACGCAGGTCGCGAGCCACGGCGGCAGGATCGCGCGTGAGGGGGTCGCCGTAGCCGCCGCCACCCTGCCACGTCATCGCGAACACCTCGCCGGGCGCCAGGTAGCTCGACGCGTAGTTCTGCCCCGGCTCCAAAGAGGACCCCAGCTCGTCCATCGTGGACGGCATCCGGCCGGACGCGAGCAGGGACGCGACCGGGCTCTGCCGCGCCACGACGTCCAGGCCGCTGTTGCCCGGGTGCCCGCCGGCGAGGCCGCCGTTCTGCGCGATCGCCTTGCCCGCCGACGCCAGCACCAGGCCCATCGGGACGCTCGTGCCGTGCGGGGTCATCGCGATCGACGCGCCGAGCCCGCCGCGGTGCCGCCCGGGCCCGCCGGAGTCGGGGACCTCGCGCCGCCACAACGTCAGGACGGGGTAGAGGAACTCGGTCATCTCGACGTCGGGAACCCGGCCCATCGGGATGCAGAACAGGCCGCCGGTGTCGATGCCGTCGGCGTCCGGGCGGGCGCCGTAGCCGCCGGCCATCGGTTCCATGATGATGCTGAGGAACGGCGCCGGTGCCTCGCCGCGCTCGTCCAGCCCGGCGATCACCGCGGTGTCCCAGGTGCCGCAGCACGTCGCCTGGACGCTCTTGCCCAGCTCCAGGTCCCGGTCGAGCATCTGCGCGAGGCACTCGGCGATGAGGTTGCCGGTGAGCCAGGCCGGGCCGATCGGGCCGCGGCCGACCGCGGCGGGGAACGTCGCGTTGTTGAGCGTCCCCTCCTCGGTCACCAGGTCGAAGCAGCGCATCAGCCCGCCCGCCGACCACGGGATGTCGCCCGCGAGGATCGGCAGCAGCGCCAGCATGACACCGCCGCGCATGCCCGCGTACGTGCAGTTGATGACGCCGGCCTGCGGGTCGGTACCGGTGAAGTCGAACGTCAGGTGGTCGCCGGTCTTGGTGGTGGTGACCGTGATCTTGTGCAGGTTCCGGTCGCCCTCGTGGGACTGGTCCTGGTACCCGGTGGCCGACCAGCTGCCGTCCGGCAGCGCGGAAAGCTTGTCCCGCAACCGGCTTTCGGCGTCGGACATCATCCGCTTCATGACGGCCTTGACCGTGTCGGGGCCGTACTGGTCGATCAGCGCGTGCAGGCGTTCGGCGCCGACGTTGTTGGCGCCGACCTTCGCGCGCAGGTCGAGCCCGACGAGCATCGGCACGCGCGAGCGGCGCACCCAGAGGTCCGCGACGTCGCGTTGCAGCTGCCCGCCGCGCACGACCTTCACCGGCGGCGTCGGCAGCGACTCGGAGAAGACGTCCTCGGCCGCGGGGGAGAAGGAGCCGAGCCCGACGCCGCCGAGGTCCGGCTGGTGGGCGATGGCGCTGGTCCAGGCGAACAGCTTCCCGTCGTGGAAGACGGGCTGGTAGACCATGACGTCGTTCTGGTGCAGCCCGCCGCCGACCCACGGGTCGTTGGTGAGGAACATGTCGCCGGCTTCGATACCCGGGTTCGCCGCGCGGTTGCGCAGCGTCCAGTAGATGGCGAGGTCGACCGCGCCGACGAGCATCGTGTTGTAGAGCCCGACCTGGACCTCCTGGCCGAGCTCGTCGGAGATGGCGAAGTCGAAGTCGTTGGCGTCGGTGACGATCGGCGAGCCGGACATGCGCTTGAGCGCCTCACCCATCTCGTCGGTGACCGACCACAGCCGGTGCCGGATGACCTCGTAGGTCAGCGGGTCGAGGGCGTCGATCTGGTCCTGGGTGACACTGTGGACGTCCAAAGAGGACGGCAGCGAGCGCCGGAGCTCGCCGAGGTCGACGGGACGGCTGGAGAACTGCTCCGAGCCGGGGATCGGCATGCTCATGCGGCGCTCCTGATCGTGAGGTTGCCGAGGTGGTCGACGGTGCCGGTGCTGCCGGCGGGCACCACGACGGTGGTGGTCGGGACCTCGACGATGGCCGGGCCGGTCAGCACGTGACCGCTGCGGAGTTCCCGGTAGTCGTAGACGGCGGTGTCGACGTACCCGGCGGCGGCGTCGAGGCAGACGGGCCGGGTGCCGGCCGGAGTGGCGGGGGAATCCGCGGCGGGAACCTCCGGCAGCTTCGGGCTGAACGGCAGGATGCCGACGCCGCGGACCCGGAACGTGATGGCCTGGATCCCGGCCTCGCGGAACCCGGCGTCCTTGCCGTACAGCGCGGCATAACGCTCTTCGAACCCGGTGGCGGCTTCCTCGATCGCCGCCGTGTCCAGGGGTCCCTGGACGACCGGTGTGGTGACCTCGGCGAGCTGCATCGAATAGCGCATGTCGATTTCGCGATACAGCTCGACCTTCTCGAACTTCAGGCCCTGCCGGTCCAGGCCCTCGCGGACGCGCTGTTCGAGCCGGTCGAAGTTGCGTTCGGCGCGCTGCGGGTCGAAGGGGACGTTCAGCGGGTCGGACAGCTCGGCCGCCAGCACGATGTCCGACGACGCGAGCCCGAACGCGGAGAACGCCGACGCGACCGGCCCGAGCGGGACGACGACCTCGGTGCACCCGACTTCGGCCGCGTAGCCCGCGCAGTGCGCCGGGCCGGCGCCGCCGAACGCGTAGAGCACGAACCCGCGCGGGTCGTGCCCGGCTTCGACGACGGTCTTGCGCAGCAGGTCGCCGGTCTGCGCGTTCTGCACGGTGTAGATCGCGGCCGCGGCTTCTTCGACGGTGAGGCCGAGCGGCTTGGCGATGTGCGTGTCGATGGCCTCGCGCGCCAGCTCCAGCGACAGCGGCTTGCGGCCGCCGAGCAGCCCGCGTTCGGGCAGGATCCCGAGGACCAGGTTGGCGTCGGTGTTGGTCGGCTCGGTCCCGCCGTTGCCGTAGCAGGCCGGGCCCGGCACGGCCTGGGCGCTGTGCGGCCCGATCCGCAGGTTCCCGCCGGCGTCGAGCCAGGCGATCGCGCCGCCGCCGGACCCGATCGCGTCCACCCGCAGGGTGGGGACGTTGATCGGGTGGTGGTTGATCACAGTCGTGGTGTCGCGCACCGGTTCACCGTCGACCACCAGGCCGGCGAGGAACGTCGTGCCGCCGACGTCGGTGGAGATGATGTCCTGGTGGCCGAGCTGGCGGCCCAGCGCGACCGAGCCGATCACCCCGCCGGTGAGGACGGACCCGACGGTGCTGATCGCCGCGGCCGGCGCCTCGCGCGCGGCGACCGCGCCGCCGTTGCTCTGCATCACCAGCAGCGGCCCGGAAAGCCGGTTCTCGCGCAGCGTGTCTTCCAGGGTGGTGAGGTAGTCGCGCAGGCCGGGCCCGATCTGGGTGCTCATGATCGTGGTGGCGTTGCGGGCGAACTCGCGGATGCGCGGGCTCACCTCCGACGACAGCGCGACGAAGACGTCCGGGTCCTCCTCGGCGATCAGCTCGCGGATCCGCTGTTCGTGCGCCGGGTTGCGGAACGACCACAGCAGCGAGACGGCGATCGCGCGGACGCCGTCGGCCAGCAGCGTGCGGATCGCGGCGCGGGCCTCGTCCTCGTCGAGCCGGACGACGACGGTGCCGTCGCGGTCGACCCGCTCGGTCACCTCGAGGGCGAGCCGCTTCGGGAGCAGCCCGTGGTCCTTCTTCTGGCCCAGCACGTTCTGCAGCTCGTGCGGCGAGCGCCCGAGGTAGCGGCCCTCGACGTTCATGATGAAGATCGAGTCGCGGTGGCCCTTGGTGGTGAGGAAGCCGACCGGCGGCACGTTGCCGGTCACCAGCGCGTTGAGCGACGACGTCGTCCCGTGGGCGATGTGGTGGGTCTCGGCCAGCATCTCCGGCAGGGACTTCCCGAGCTGCTCGGCCAGCAGGCCGAGCACGTCGAGCACGCCCTGGGAGTAGTCGGGCGGGGTCGAGGGGGACTTCGCGGCGAGCACGGTCCCGGCGTCGTCGTCGAGAACGGCGTCGGTGAACGTGCCGCCCACGTCCACGCCGATGACATAGGCCATGACTCACGCTCCTTTGCGCGGAGAAAGCTGCTAACTGTGGCGTAGACTATTCAACGTATGTGACAAGAGTCAACCCTCTTGACGACGACTCGTCCGTATCGTCAAATAGTCGACGTACTGGTCAAACAAGGAGGTCGGGATGCAGCCACGCCGGGTCGCGGTGCTGGGCGGAGGGCCTGGCGGGCTCTACGCCGCGCGACTGCTCAAGCTCGCGTTTCCGTCCAGTGAAGTCGCCGTGCACGAGCAGGGCGAGCCGGACACCACCTTCGGGTTCGGTGTCGGCCTGGCCGCCGGCACCCAGCGCAAGCTGGCCGCGGCCGATCCCGACACCCTGCGCGACGTCGTCGCCGCGGGCTGCCGGCACGACATGACCCTGCGGGTCGACGGCCACGTCGCCCGGGTCCGCAACGACCGCCTGGTCGGGGTGGCCCGCACCGAGCTGCTGGCCATCCTGCAGCGCCACGCGGAGAAAGCCGGAGTGGAGCTGAACTTCGGCGCCCGCCGCTCGGCCGAAGACCTCGACGCCGACCTGGTGGTCGCCGCCGACGGCGTCGGCAGCGTGACCCGCGAGCAGGGGGCGTTCGGGGCGCGAATCGGCACCGGGCGGGGCCTGTACCTGTGGTGCGGGGCCGACTTCGCGCTGGACGACGCCCTGTTCGAACCGGTGCGGACCGAGCACGGCGTCTTCGTCACGCACGCCTACCCGTACGGCACGGGGAACAGCACGTTCCTCATCGAGACCGACGAAGCGACCTGGCGCCGGGCGGGCTTCGACCACGACGTCGAGGACGGGGAGTCGGACGAGATTTCCCTGCGGTACCTGCAAGACGCCTTCGCCGAGCCGCTGCGCGGGCACCGGCTGATCGGCAACCGCACGCGCTGGCTGCGCTTCCGGACCGTCCACTGTGCCCGGTGGTCGGCCGGGAACACCGTGCTGCTGGGCGACGCCGCGCACACCGCGCACTTCTCCATCGGCTCCGGCACGAAACTCGCCATGGAGGACGCGATCGGCCTGGTCGAAGCGCTGCGGGACGCGCCGGACGCCACAGAGGCGTTCGCCCGGTACGAAGCGGACCGGCGACCCGCCGTCGAGCGGTTGCAGGAGCTGGCCCGCCGGAGCCAGCTGTGGTGGGAGTCGTTCCCGGCGCGGCTGCACCTGCCGGTCGAGCGGCTGATGGTCGCCTACATGACCCGCGCCGGCAACGTGCCCCTGGACCGCTTCGCGGCCACCAGCCCGGACCTCGTCGCCACGGCATTGACCCAGTACGCCGGGACGCCGCCACCGGCGGACGGGCTCGTCGACTGGGTGCTCGAGCAGCAGGCCACCCCGCCCGCCGACCTCGTCACGATCGACGATGTCGTCACCGACCCGTGGGACGCCGCCGGAGACGCGGTCGTGGCTCGCGCCCGCGCGGCCCGGGAACGCGGCGCGCCGGGGTTCCGGTTCACCGGACCGGGTGATCGCGGCGCCCTGCTCACCCGGCTGGACCTCGCCGAGCGCGTCCGCCTCGAAGCCGGCGGCGTCATCCTGGTGGCCGGGCCCGCGGCGTTGCGGGACGACCTGGCCGCCGGCCTGGTCGGCGCCCGCACCGACCTGATCGAGGAGACCGCATGAGCTGGGGTGACAAGGTCGTCGCCTACCCGGCCGACGCCGTGCGCGCCTACCGGGACGGCGGCCTGTGGGACACCCGCACGATCGCCGGCCAGCTGCACCGCGTCGCCCTCGCCCACCCGGACCGCGACGCCGTCGTCGCGTTCGACGGCCGGGTCACCTTCCGCGAGCTGGACGAGCGCACCGATCGGCTGGCCGCAGGGCTGGCGGGGCTCGGCCTCGAACCCGGCGACCCCGTGCTCTTCCAGGCCGGCAACCGGCTCGCCACGGTGCTCGCCTGGTACGGCGTGCTCAAGGCCGGCCTGGTGCCGGTGTGCACCCTGGCGGCCCACCGCGGGCACGAGATCGGGGAGATCAGCCGTCGGGTGGGTGCCGTGGCGCACCTCGTCGAGACCGGCGGGTTCGACCTCGTCGGGTTCGCGCTCGAGCAAGGCCGCGACCACCCGACCCTGCGGCATGTGCTGGTGCTGGGTGACGACCCGCGCGGCATCGCCGTCGACGGTCTCGGCCGGGACGTCGACGCCGAGGCCGCGCGCAAGACCGTCGAGGAGATCCAGGCGGGCATCGACCCGGACGACGTCGCGGTGTTCCAGCTCTCCGGCGGCACCACCGGCGTGCCCAAGGTGATCCCGCGGCTGCACGCCGAGTACTGGTACAACGCCCTCGCCTACGCGAAGTCCTGGGGCTGGTCCCCGGAAACCCGCGTCGCCCACCTGATCCCGATCGTGCACAACGCCGGGATCGTCTGCGCGTTGCACGCTTCGCACAGCGTCGGTGCTTCGCTGATCCTCGGCACCGCCGACCTGGACGTGTCGCTCCCGTTGCTGGCGCGCGAAGCGGCCACGCACGTCTTGCTGGGGCACGGGCACTTCCGGGCCGTCGGCCACCCGGAGTTCGCCGCCGCCGCGGCCGCCCTGACGCAGGTGGTGCTGTCCGGCAGCAAAGTCCCGCCGGCGTTGTTCGACGACCTCGAACGCCGTGGCCTGTGGTCGGGACAGCTGTTCGGCATGGGGGAGGGCCTGTTCCTGACGACGCGGCCGGGCGCACCCCGGCTCGCGCGCGCCACGACGGTCGGCACCCCACTGTCCGAACTGGACGAAGTGCGCATCCTCGAACCGGGCCTGGACGACGAAGTCCCGGACGGTGAGGTCGGCGAGCTGTGCTGCCGCAGTCCGTACACGCTGCGCGGCTACTTCGACGCCGAGGAGCACAACGCCCGCGCGTTCACCGCCGACGGCTTCTACCGCACCGGCGACCTCGCCGCGGTGCGCGTCATCGACGGCGAGCGGTACGTGTCGATCGAAGGCCGGATCAAGGACGTCATCAACCGCGGCGGCGAGAAGATCAACGCCGAAGAGGTCGAGCTGCTCCTGCTGCGCCACCCGCTGGTCACCGCGGCCGCGGTCGTGGCGATGCCCGACCCGCGCCTCGGCGAGCGCACCTGCGCGTTCGTGGCCGGCGGGCCGCTCGACCTGCCCGAGGTCCAGCGGCACTTCGCCGAGCAGGGCGTGGCGAAGTTCAAGTGGCCCGAGCGCGTCGAAGTCGTCGCCGAAATCCCCCGCACCCTCGTCGGAAAACTGGACAAGAAGCGCCTGCAGGCGGAGATCGCCGCGAAGCTCGCCGCCGAACAAGGAGGAACCCCGTGACCCCGCACCGGATCGGGCTCGTCGTCCCGAGCTCGAACGTCACCGTCGAGACCGAGATCCCGGCGCTGCTCGCGCGCCACCCGTCCGCCGCGTTTTCCTTCCACAGCAGCCGGATGCGCATGCACCAGGTGTCGCCGGAGGAGCTGCGGGCGATGAACGCGCAACGCGAACGCTGCGTCGACGAGCTGGCCGACGCGGGCGTCGACGCGCTGCTCTACGCCTGCCTGGTCGCGGTGATGGCGCAGGGGCCGGGGGAGCACGAGCGGACCGAGAAGGCCGTCACCGCTCAGCTGGCGGGCCGTGACGCGCACCCGGCCGTGCTGTCCAGCGCCGGGGCGCTCGTCGAAGGACTGCGTGCGCTCGGTGCGCGGCGCATCGCCCTCGTGACGCCGTACCTGCGTCCGCTCGCCGAAGAAGTCGTCTCCTACCTGCGGGCCGAGGGCTTCGACGTGGTGGACTGGGTCGCGCTCGAAGTCGCGGACAACGCCGAGGTCGGGTGCATCCCCGGCGACCGGGTGCTGGCCGCCGCGCGCGGGCTGGACCTGGCCGACGCCGACGCGCTGGTCATCTCGGCCTGCGTCCAGATGCCGTCGCTGGACCTGGTCGAGCCCGCCGAAACGGAGTTCGGGCTGCCGGTGCTGTCGGCCGCCACCGCGGGCGCGTACGTGCTGTTGCGGAGCTTGAACCTCGCGCCGCGGCTGCCGGGAGCCGGGCGGCTGCTCGCGGGACCTCTACCATCACTGGGATGAGCGGCAGCACACCGCGGGGCGGGTCCCGCGAAAAGGGGACCACCGCGCGGCGGGAACTGGTGGAGAACGAGCTCTACGAGCACGCCACCCGGCTCTTCGCCGAGCGCGGCTTCGCCGGCACGAGCCTGCAGGACATCGCCGACGCGCTCGGCATCACGCGGCCCGCGCTCTACTACTACGTCAAGAGCAAGGAAGAGCTGCTCGCGAAGCTCGTCACCGAGGTCACCAACGGGCCCCTCGAGGAGCTGACCGAGCTGGTGGCCCGCGACCTCGACCCGGAGCGCAAGCTGCGCGGCATCGTGGAGATCATCGTCGGCCGCCGCGCCCGGCAGCCCGAGCGGTTCCGGCTGCTCATCCGGTCGGAGGCCGAGCTGCCCGCGGCGCTCACCGAGGCCTACGACGAGGGTCGCCGCGCGGTGCTCAAGACGATCGCCGGCGTCATCGAGGAGGGCGTGCGCGCGGGCCGGTTCCGGCCGGTCGACGCGCGCGTCGCGGCGCTGGGCGTGCTGGGCATGTGCAACTGGGTGGCGTGGTGGTTCCACCCCGGCGGGCGGGACGGCGCCGAGGCCGTGGTCGAGCAGCTCGCCGACATGGCTGTGGGTGCGCTGCAGCGTGCTGACCAGCACGTTCTCGACGGTGAGGGTCCGGCGGCGGCGTTGAAGATGCTGCGTCAGGACCTCGACCACCTGGAGCGCATCCTCGACGTCTGAGTGGCGTTTGGCACATGCGTCAGAATATTGACGCATCCGTTGACTCCCGCGTACCGTGAACGTCACGAGACCACGCGGGAGGCAGTCATGACCGAGCTGGACCACCGGGTGCGGGGCGTCGACCACGTCGCGTTCCCCACCTTCGACCCCGCCGCCACGGTGCGCTTCTACCGGGACGTGCTGGGGTTCCCGGTCGTGCACTCCATCTGCGCGGCGGGCTGGGGCCCGGAGAACCACCCCGACTTCATCCACTTCTTCTTCGACATCGGCAACGACGACCGGATCGCGTTCTTCTACTACTTCGGCACCGAGCCGGAAGTCGGCGGCGAGCCGGGCGTCAAGGGGGATGTCTACGCGCGGTTCGGCGCCGACGTGCCCGAGTACTTCGTGCGGTCGCGGCACTTGGCCATCCACGTGAACGACGAAGCCGACCTGCTGGAGTACCGCCGCCGGCTCGACGCGAGCGACTGGCCGGTCGAAATGCAGATCCAGCACGAGACCATCGAGTCGATCTACACCCACGACCCGAACGGCTACATGTTCGAGATCACCCGCGCGATGCGTCCGGTGACGCCCCAGGAAGACCTGGACGCGAACCTCACCATCGACGCCCTGCTCGACGTCGTCGGCGAGCCCGAGCCGTCGTTCGGGAAGCTGCTGGCACGCAAGGCGGAGCTGATCGTCGAGCGCGCGGCGGACTGGGAGCCCGCGCGATGACGACGTTGTACGTCCTCGACGTCCCGGAGAACACCGCCGTGGCCAAGATCGCCGCCGAGAACCCCGCCGTCGCGGTCGGCCGGATCGGGCCGTACTTCGAGATCAGCGCGGCCGGGGCGATCGTGGTCGACCGGCGGGCGACCGGCTGCCGCCACGCCGTCTGGTACTCGTGCATCGCCGGGGTGGCCCGCGGCAGCCGGATCACCCAGCACGACAAGGACGCACTGCGCGTGGAGCCGGTGTGAGCGAGCGCCTGGGCGCCGGCCGGTACGTCGCGGCGGGGGAGCGGCCGGCCTCCACGCTGCACGAGCTGACCACCGCGGACGGCGCGACCGTGCGGGGCATCCTGTCCACTGTGCCCGGTGCGCGGACGGTCGTGTCGCTGATGCACCCGCGGCAGGACCTGACGCACCACCCGCTCGTCCCGCTGCTGCTGCGCGCCCGCGTCGCGGTGTGGACGCAGCACACCCGCTCGGTCAACAACGACCTGAACCTGGTCCACGAACAGGCGCTGCACGACGTCGCCGCCGGCCAGGTCTTCCTGCGGCAGCAGGGTTTCGAGTCCCGGGTCCTGCTGGGCCACTCCGGTGGCGGCACGCTCTTCGCGTACTACTGCGAGCAGGCGGCCCGCACCGACCGCGTCGAGACCACTCCCGGCGGACGGCCGACCCGGCTGGCCGAGGCGGAGATGCCGGTGCCCGACGGCGTCGTCTTCCTGGCGCCGCACCCCGGTCAGGGCAAGCTGCTGCTCGCCTGCATCGACCCGTCGGTCGCCGACGAGACGGACCCGCTGTCGGTGGTCCCCGAGCTCGACCCGTTCTCCTTGGCCAACGGCTTCGCCGAGCCACCCGGGAGTTCTTGCTACACCACGGAATTCCTGGACCGCTACCGCGCGGCGCAACGCGACCGCGTCGCCCGCGTCGACGCGGTGGCCCGCGCGCACCTGGCCGAGACCGCGGCCGCGCGCAAGGAGTTCAAGGCCGGCGGCCGGGCCGAAGACCGCCGTCGTTCGCTGGCGCCCCGGGTCATCACGGTGTTCCGCACCGACGCCGACCCGCGCACGGTCGACCTGACCCTGGATCCCAGCGAACGCCCGTACGGCTCGTTGTTCGGCAAGCGCCCCGACCTCATCGACTACGGCCTGGTCGGCTTCGGCCGGCTCGCGACGCCGGAAGCGTGGCTGTCGACGTGGTCCGGGCTCAGTTCGAACGCCGACTTCGTCCGGTGCGCGCCGGGCGTCACGGTCCCGACGTTGTTCGTCGAGCTGACCGGCGACCAGGCGGCGTTCCCGGCGGACTCCCGGCGCATGATCGGCGCCCTCGGCGCCGCGGACCTGACGACGGCGACCGTCCGCGGCCTCCACTTCGGCGGCCCCATCGCCGACGGTGAACCGACCGGCAACGAGCTCGCCGCCGCCGAGATCGCCGAGTGGCTGGGCAAGCGCTTTCCCCTGGCCTGACTCACTTCCGCACGACGGTCGTGCCGCTGGTCAGCGGTGATCCGTCCGGGGCGGTGGGGACGACGGGCGGGACGACAGCGCCGTGTTCGTCGACCAGGACCGAGTGCGGCTCGCCGGCCTCGAAGGCGTGCCGCTCACCCCACTGCCGCAGCGTCACGATCACGGCGAAGAGGTCCTGGCCGGCCGCGGTGAGCGCGTACTGCCGCCGCTTGCCCGACGGTGCCTCGACCTGCTCGATCACGTCGTGGGCGGCCAGCTTGCGGAGCCGGTCGGCGAGGACGTTGCGGGCGATGCCCGTGCGCTGCTGGAAGTCGGTGAACGAGCGGGCGCCGTCCATCGCGTCCCGGACGATCAGCAGGCTCCACCGATCGCCGATCAGGTCCACGGTCCGCGCGACCGGGCAGTTCGGGTCCGTCCACATCGCGTCACCTCCGATGAGTTGCGTTATGAAACCATTCTGACCTACCCTCCGAAGGGTTGCAAATCGCAACCAATCAGGGAGGCGTGGTGGAACGCGGGACGAGACTGCTGCCGGCCGTGGTGTGCGGGGTCGCGGTCGCCGGGGTCTACGCCGGGCAGCCGGTCCTCGGCCCGATGGGCGACGACCTGGGCGTGCCCCGCGACTCCGTCGGCTGGTTCGTGGCGGTGGGCCAGTTCGGCTACCTGATCGGGCTGGTGCTGCTGGTCCCGCTGGGCGACCGCCTCGACCGGCGGCGCCTGATCGCCGCGCACCTGGGCCTGGTGGCGGTGGGCCTGGCGGTCACGGCGGCCGCACCCACGGCCGGGGTGGCGTTCGGCGGCCTCGCGGTCGCGGGCCTGTTCGCGGTGGTGGTGCAGACGACGGTCGCGTACACGGCGTCGCTGTCGCCGCCGGACGAACGAGGGCGGAACATCGGTGTGGTGACGTCCGGGGTGGTGGCCGGCATCCTCGGCGCCCGGGTGGTCACGGGAGCGCTGGCGGACCTGTGGGGCTGGCGCGGCGGCTATTTCGCCCTGGCCGCGCTGGCTTCGATGCTCTGCGTGCTGTGCCTCGTCGCGCTGCCGCCCGACGTCCGGACCGGCGCCGAGCCCTACGGGCAGATCCTCCGCTCCTTCTTCGGGCTCTTCACCCGGCCGCTGTTCCTCGGCCGCGGACTGATCGCGTTCTTCCTGTTCGCCTCCTTCGGCACGCTGTGGAGCGGCCTGGCGCTCCCGCTGGCCGGCGAGCCGTGGCACCTGAGCGAGACGCAGATCGGGCTGTTCGGCATCGCCGGGCTGGCGGGTGCCGTGGGGGCGGCGCGGGCCGGGCGCTGGGGCGACGCCGGCCACGCGGGGCGCGTCACGGGTATCGCGCTGGTCCTGCTCTTCGGCTCGTGGCTCGCGATCGGCGGGCTCGGCTGGTCCCTGGTGCCGCTCGCCGCCGGCGTGGTGGTGCTCGACTTCGCGGTCCAGGTCGTGCACGTGGGCAACCAGCACGCCCTGACGACGGCGTTCCCCGAACGCACCAGCACGACGATCGGCGCGTACATGGTGTTCTACTCGCTGGGCTCGGCATCCGGCGCCGCGGCGACGACGAGGACGTTCGCCGCGGCGGGCTGGCCGGGCTCGACCGTCCTGGGCGCGGGGCTGGCTTTCGGCGCCCTGGCCGTCTGGTGCACCACGGCGGCGTATCACCGCGCTTCCTCGCGGCTCCGAACGCCGAGGAGGTACCGCGATGAACCTGTTCCGCACCAGCAGTCTCGCCCTGGTCGCCGTGCTCGCCGTCGGCTGCTCGGACCCCGCCGGTCCCCGTGCCCCGGACTCCGGCACCGCGGAGCCGTCGATGTCGGCCCCGAGCATGGAGCCCACCGGGCCGGAGACGCCGAGATCCGGTGACGACGGCGTCGCCATCTCGATCCCGCAGCTGCCGATCGGCGGCGGCGCCGACGACACGACCGCCGTGAACCAGTGCGTCACCGTCAGCTGGCTGCAGTCCGACGTCTCGCCCGGCCCGGGCGTGAAAGTCACCGCGATCCGGCTCGAGCGGCCGGGGGTCTTCCGCCTGGGCGGTGGCTGCGGTGGGACGGACGCCTGCACGGGATTCACCTTCCACGCCAACGGCGACACCTGTTCGGTCGCGGTGACAGCGCTCGGGACCGGCGGCGACACGCGGCTGACCGTCGCGGGGAAAGCCGAGTGCTCGTGCGAGGACCTCCGCAGCCGGGTGCAGCCGAACTCGATCCGCCTGACCCAGCCGGACGAGAGCGCTGAACCGCCGACGCCCGAAACCACCGCGTCCGAGTGACACCGGAGCCTGGCCGCTTCGAGCGCTTCGTCGAGGCGGGCAAGTCCGTCATCCCGCCGCTGACCCTGGTCAGCACGCTGCTGTTCTACTTCGGGTACGTCTCCGCGCGCTCGCAGTACGAGTACTTCGGCGTGGACGTCGACACGGTCGGGCTGGGGACGCAGGACTACATCATGCGCAGCCCGCAGCCCCTGCTCACGCCGCTGCTGGTGTTCGCCGCGGCGGGTGCCGGCGCGGTCGCGGTGCACGCCGCCGTCCGCCGGCGGACCCGGGCGGCGACCCGGCTGGGCCGCGCCGGCCAGGTGACGGGCCTGGCCGCGCTGTCCGCCGGGCTCCTGCTGCTGGCCGGATACTCCTTCCTGCGCGACTGGCGGCTGTACGGGCTCGTCACCCCGCTGCTGATCGCCGCCGGCAGCACGCTGGTCCGGTACGGCTCCTTCGTCCGGCGGCTCACGCGGGAGCCGCCGGACCCGACGCCGCTTCGCCGGGTTTCGACGGCCCTCGGGTACGTCGTGATCGCCGTCAGCGCGTTCTGGCTGACGGCGACCGTGGCGCAGTGGTCGGGCCGCGGGCTCGCGATGTACGAGGCGAGCCGCCTGGACAAGCTGCCCAGCGTCATCCTCGACACCAAGGAAAGCCTGTTCCTCCGCAGCCCCGGCGTCCAGGAGACCAAGCTGCCGGCCTCGGACGGACAGACCTTCCACTACCGCTACCGGAACCTGCGCCTGCTGATCCACGGCAAGGACCGGATGTTCCTGGTGGCCGACCGGTGGTCGGCGGGCAGCGCGACGGTCGTCGTCCCGCTCGACGGCTCGGTGCGCGTGCAGTTCCAGTTCCAGAACCAGCGCCCGTGAACCCGGCGTATCAAGCAGCCCCTCGCTCGCTCCGGAGAGCATGACCACCCGAGTCGCCCGCATCGCCGGCGAGCAGCGCCGCGATCGCCGGCATGCGCCGCACCCGGGCCAGGCAGCGCGCCCGCGACGGCCCGATCGAGCCGACCGGGATGCCGAGCGTCGCGCTGATCTCCCGGTAGGACTTGGGCGGGTCGCAGAACAGCAGCGCGAGCAGCTCGCGGTCGCGCACCGGCAGCCGGGCGCAGGCGCGGCGGGCGGCGGCGCGGCGTTCGGCCCCGATCAGCCCGGCGTCGAACGCGGGCTCGGTCAGCTCGCCGAGCAGCGGGTCGTCGGTCGGGACCTGCCGGTTCTGGTGACGCAGCAGCCGCAGGCACTCGTGCCGGGTGGTGGTGCGCAGCCAGCCGGGCAGCGCCTCCGGTTCGCGGATGTGCGTCAGGTTCGCGACCAGCCGCAGCCACACCGCGCCGCTGACGTCCTGGGCGTCGGCATTGCCGAGCCGGTACTGCGCGCACACAGACAGGACCAGCGAAGAATATCGTTCGACGATATCGCGCCAGGCCCATTCGGCACCTCGAGCGGCATTTTCCAGCAATGGCACCGGCGACTCGTGCATGGCCCCTCCTCGGACTGGGATGTTCCCGGGAACACGATTTCGCCACGCCCTGCTCGCCGACCTTGCAGAGACCTTGCGGGGCGAGCAGCATCGACGTGGCCGGTCGTGGCGCGTCGAACGCGGGGAGTCCGCCGCATGGAGTTCCTGCTGTTCGGGGAGGTACAGCTACGCGTCGCGGGAAAGCCGCTGGACGTCGGGACGCCGCGGCAGCAGGCCGTCCTGGCCGCGCTCGTGGTCGACGCCGGGCGCCCGGTCCCGATGGAGACGCTCATCGACCGCGTCTGGGGTGACGATCCACCGGGTGAAGCGCGCAATGTGGTGTATTCCCACCTGAGCCGAATTCGGCAGGTGCTCGCCGAGGTCACCGAGCTGACCGGCACAAAGACCGGCATAACCCGGCGCCCGGCGGGATACGTGCTGGAAATCGATTCCGATGTGGTTGACCTGAATAGGTTCGCACGTTTGGTCGAGCGCGGAAATGACGCCGGTGAAACCGATCAGGAGCGGGCCGCGGCGTTGCGCGAGGCGCTGCTCTGCTGGCGGGGTGCGCCGCTGGCCGGCGTGCCGGGGGACTGGGCCGACGGGGTTCGCGCGGCCTGGCACCGGCGCCGGCTCGACGCGGCCGTGCACTGGGGCGAGCTCGAACTGCGGCTCGGCCGGGCCGACGCCGTGCTCGCCGCGATGTCCGACCTCGCCGCGGAGTACCCGCTCGTCGAGCCCCTCGAAGTCTTGCTCATGCGGGCCCTGCACAGTGCCGGGCGCGACGCCGAAGCCGTCGAACGCTACGCCGTCGTGCGGCACCGGCTCGCCGACGCGCTCGGCACCGACCCGGGCCCCGAGCTGCGCGCGCTGCACGAGGCGATCCTGCGGGGCGAGCTGCCGGTGGCGGCTCCGGCGGCGTCGCCACCACCGTCGTCGCCGGCCCAGCTGCCGCCGGACACCCCGGGGTTCGCGGGCCGCGAGAACGCGTTGCGGCGGCTCGGCGAGGTGACCGGCGGGCCGTCGCCGGCCGCGCGGGTCGTCGTCCTCTCCGGGACCGCCGGGGTCGGCAAGACGACGCTGGCCGTCCACTGGGCACACTCGGCCGCCCGCGGTTTCCCCGGCGGGCAGCTGTACGTCAACCTGCGCGGGTTCGACCCGACCGGGTCGCCGATGACGCCGGCCGCGGCGGTGCGCGGGTTCCTCGAAGCGCTCGAAGTGCCGGGCGAACGGATCCCGACCACCTTGGACGCGCAGGTCGGCCTGTACCGGACGCTGCTGGCGAACCGGCGGGTCCTGGTCGTGCTGGACAACGCCCGCGACGCCGGGCAGGTGCGGCCGCTGCTGCCCGGCGCGCGGGCGTGCGTGGTCGTCGTGACCAGCCGCGACCAGCTCGCCGGCCTGGTCACCGAGGGCGCGCACCCGCTCGTCGTCGACCTCCTCGACGACGCCGAGGCGCACGCGGTGCTGCGCCGCCGGATCGGCACCGCCCGGATCGCGGCCGACCCCGCCGCGGCCGAGGAGATCATCGGGCTGTGCGCGCGCCTCCCGCTGGCACTGGCCGTGGTGGCGGCCCGCGCGGCGACGTACCCGGCGTTCAGCCTGGCGGCGCTGGCCGGGCAGCTGCGGGACGCGCGCGGCGGCCTCGACGAGTTCGCCGGCGCCGACCCCGCGACCGACCCCCGCGCGGTGTTCTCCTGGTCGTACCTGCTGCTGGACCCCGCGGCCGCCCGCCTGTTCCGGCTCCTGGGGCTGCACCTGGGGCCGGACATCGGCACCCGCGCGGCGGCGAGCCTCGCGGGCCTGCCCGCCGCGAAGGTGCGGCCGCTGCTGTCCGAGCTCGCGAACGCGCACCTGGTCGCCGAGCACGCCCCCGGCCGCTACACGATGCACGACCTCCTGCGCGCGTACGCCGACGAGCTGGTGCACGAGACGGACTCTCCCGCCGACCGGGAAACCGCGGCGCACCGCATGCTCGGCCACTACAGCCACACGGCCTACCACGCCGACGGGTTCCTCGATCCCCGTCTCGAGGTCCCGCCCGCGCTGACCCCGTTGCCACCGGGGGCGGAGGCCGAACGGATAGTCGACCGCGGTCGGGCGCTGGCGTGGTTCGAGACCGAGCACCGGGTGCTCCTCCAGGCGGTCGCCACCGGGGCCGAGTTCGACGCGCGGGTGTGGGAGCTGGCGTGGGCGATCCAGCGGTTCCTCGCCATGCGTGGCCACTGGCACGACGAGAGCGCCGCGCTCACGGCGGCACTGGCCGCCGCACGCCGCCTCGGCGACCAGCGCAAGCAGGCGTTCGCCCACCTGCACCCGGGCGGCACCCAGGTCCGCTTCGGCAGGCACACCGAAGCCGGCGACGACCTCAGGGCCGCGTTGAGCTTGTACAGCGCGAGCGACGATGTCGTGGGCCAGGCCTACGCGCACCGCCAGTTCGCCTGGCTGCTCGACCGGCAAGGGGCGGTGGCCGACGCGCTCACGCACGCCGAGCAGGCCCTGGAGCTGTTCCGCACGGCGGGCCACCTGGCCGGCCAGGCGACGGCCCTCAACGCGGTCGGCTGGTTCCACACCCTGCTCGGCAAGCACGAGTCGGCCATCGAGTACTGCCGGCAGGCCCTCGACCTGCAAACGCAGCTCGGGGACTTCATGGGGGCGACGCAGAGCTGGCACAGCATCGGCCACGCCCACCAGCAGCTCGGCGACCACGACCGGGCGATCGCCTGCTACGAGAAGGCGCTGGAACTCGTGCACCGCAACGGGAACCTGGTGATCGAGGCCCGGATGCTCATCGACCTCGCGAACCTCCGCCGCGACCTCGGCGACCTCGAAGCCGCCCGGGCCGGGTGGCAGCGAGCCCACGACATCCTCGCCCGCCTCGCGCACCCGGAGGCCGACGAAGTGCGGACGAGACTGGCGAAAGTACACAAAGGATAGTCGCCCAACGGGAGGAATGCGATGACCGAAGAATCAATGGAATTCGTCGAACTTTGGCAAAAGGTCAAGGCGCTGACAGCGAGCCTGTCGAGTGCGGAGCGGGATCTGGTGCGCGCCAGCCTCCTGGTCGCCTGGATTCTCACCACGAAGGTGAGCGAACTCGAGAAGGGGTTCCAGGGCTCGTTCACGCCGGACCAAGCGGCGGTACTCACGCAGTATGCGTCCGGGAGCGCACCGGTCCACGTGGTACCCCACCTCACCAGTGGCTCCATCCAGTCGGTCATCGAGAATTCCATCCGGTCGAACTGACATGACCGCGCCGCCGGTGGTGCTCGTTTCCATGCCGTTCCTCGAAGCCGATCGGCCGTCCATCCAGCTCGGGCTGCTGAAGGCCATCGCGCAGCAGCACGGCTTTCCCGTGCGCACCCTGCACGCCAACCTCGACTTCGCGGTCCGGATCGGGCTCGACCACTACCGGCGGCTCGCCGACCACCGGGGCCGGCAGATCGGGGACTGGCTGTTCTCCGTCGAGGCCTTCGGCGACGCCGCGCCGGACCCCGACGGGAAGCTGCTCGACGAGATCGGTGCCGAACTGTCCTACCTGGACGGTCCGGACCGGCTGCTCGCGATCCGGCGGCAGGACGTTCCCGCCTACCTCGACGCCGTCGCCGAGGAGCTGGCGGGTGTCCCGGTCGTCTGCTTCAGCTCGACGTTCCAGCAGAACACGGCGTCCTTCGCGCTCGCCCGGCGGCTCAAGGAGCGCGATCCGGACGTCGTCACCGTGTTCGGCGGGGCCAACTTCGAGGGGGAGATGGGCCGGGAACTGGTCCGGTCCGTCGAGTGCATCGACTTCGCCGTGCTCGGCGAGGGTGACGTCGCCTTCCCCCGCCTGCTCGAAGCGCTCGCGAACGGCGCGGATCCGGGCGCGATCGCCGGCGTTGCCCGGCGGGGTGGCGACGACGTCGTCGCCACCCCGGCCGAGCCGCCGCACGAGCGGCTCGACGAACTGCCCGTGCCGGACTACGGCGAGTACTTCGAGCGCGCGACGCGGCTCGGGCTGCCGACCGAGCACGTCGCGCTCCCGTTCGAGTCGGCCCGGGGGTGCTGGTGGGGTGCCAAGCACCACTGCACGTTCTGCGGGCTCAACGGCACCACCATGCGCTTCCGCGCCAAGTCGCCGTCGCGGGTGCTCGGCGAGCTGGACGAGCAGGCGCGCCGCCACCGCACCTTCCGGTTCGACGCCGTCGACAACATCCTCGAACCGGGCTACCTCAAGGACCTGCTGCCGGCGCTCACCGACGCGCGCCGGGACTACCGGATCTTCTACGAGGTCAAGGCGAACCTGACCCGCGCCCAGCTGAAGCTCCTCGCCGCGGCCGGCGTCACGCAGCTGCAGCCGGGCCTGGAGTCGCTGAGCTCCGCCGTGCTCCGGCTGATGGACAAGGGCGTCCGCGCCGCCCAGAACGTCAACCTCCTGCGCTGGGCCCGGTACTACGGCATCGGCGTCGCCTGGAACATCCTGTGGGGGTTCCCGGGCGAGCCCGCCGAGGAGTACGCCGCCCAGGCGGCGGCCGTCCCGCACCTGGTCCACCTCCAGCCGCCGGCCGGCGCGAACCGGCTGTGGCTGGAGCGGTTCAGCCCGCTGTTCACCCAGCCCGCGCGGTTCCCCCTGCGGACGCGCGAGCCCGAGGCGAGCTACCGCCACGTCTACCCGTCCACTGTGGACATCGACCGGGTCGCCTACTTCTTCGACTACGACCCGGAAGACGAGTTGCCGCCCGAGGTCTACGCACCCCTGAAGGACGCGGTGTCGGCGTGGTCCGCCGCCTGGGAGGCGAAGCAGCCGCCGGTGCTGGTCTACCGCTGCGCCCCCGGTTTCCTGCAGATCTACGACGGCCGGCACTCCGAGACCCACGGCACCTACACCTTCCACGACACCCTCGCGGACATCTACCTGGCCTGTGTGGACCGGCCGCGCACCGCCGCTGCCGTGCACCGCGAACTCGGCCTGACCGTGCCGGTTTCGGCCGTGGAAAAGGCTTTCCGGGGTTTCGGGGACCGCGGGCTGATGTTCCTCGACGACACTCTGGCCCTGTCGCTGGCGCTGCCCGCGACACCCGGCCGCTGACGCGTATCAGGACCGCCGCCGGAGTCTCCGTCCATCGCCAGGACGAGTTCGACGAAAGGCGCGTGACATGGACCCGTCGGTCATCGTGGCGACGGCGAACGCCGCGGCGGAGCGGCTCGCCGGCCGGACGCCGCGGGCGTTCACCTGGGGGCCGCTCGAGAGGGGGACCTGCACGATGTTCGCGGGCGCCCGGTGGACGCTCTTCCCCGGCGGGACCGCCACCTTCGACGGCACCGTGGCCGGCGAACCGGGCCGCACCTGGGTGATCTGGCACGTCGACCTGCTCGACGCGCACGGGACCGTCCTGGGTTCGCTGGCCACCGAGCACCCGGTCGAGGGCGACTGGCGCAGGTTCGTGACCACGCCGGGCGGCGCGCGGCACCACCGGTTCCGCGCCCGGGCGAACTTCGACGCCGGCCTGTGGGACGACCTCGCCGCCCTGCGGATGCACTGGAGCTGCTGACCGGAATGCCCGGGTGAGCGGCGAGCCCGAGCGACGAAGATCACTTCGCGCCGGTCCCGTGCCGGGCCGGCCACTTCCGTCCCGCATGATGCACGGACATGGTCGAAGAGTTCCGCTTGCGTTCGGTCGCCGCGGCGGCGTACGGGCCGGCCGCCCTGTTCGGGGTGTCGGAGGGTGCCGTGCTGCCGGTCATCGCGCTGAGTGCGATCGACCGCGGGGCGAGCACCTCGACGGCCGCGCTGATCGCCGCGTTGCTCGGGATCGGGTCGCTGGCCGCGAACATCCCGGCCGGCGTGCTCGCGACGCGGTTCGGTGAGCGCCGGTCGATGCTGGTGGCGGCGGCCGTCATGGTCGCGGGCCTGCTGATCTGCCTGGTGGACCTGGGGCACGGACCGTGGTCGCTCGTGCTCTACGGCTGCGGGGTCACCCTGATCGGCGTGGCGAGCGCGGTCTACGGCCTGGCCCGCCAGACGTACCTGACCGAGATCGTCCCGGAGCACATGCGGGCCCGGGCGCTGTCGACGCTGGGCGGCAGCATGCGGATCGGCGTGTTCCTCGGGCCGTTCGCCGGTGCCGCCGCGATGCGGTTCGCCGGGCTGCCCGGCGCGTACTACGTGAGCCTGGTGGCGATCTTCGCGGTGGGTGCCCTGGTGCTGCGGGTACCCGACCTGGAGGTCACCGCGGACGACCGGGCGGCCGCGTCGGCGGTCACGACGCGGGGCATGCTCAGGCAGCAGTGGCGGGTGTACGCGACCTTGGGCGTCGGAATCCTGCTGTTGTCGGCGATCCGCCAGACCCGGCAGACGGTGGTGCCGCTGTGGGCGGCGCACATCGGCCTGTCGCCGACGACGAGTTCGATCATCTACGGCGTCGCCGGAGCGGTCGACGCGCTGACGTTCTACCCGGCCGGGAAGGTGATGGACCGCTACGGCCGGCGCTGGGTGGCCGTGCCGGCGACGCTCGTGCTGGGCGTGTCGTTCCTGGTGATGCCGCTCGCCGGCGGTGCGACGCTGCTGACGGTGGCGGCCATGGTGATGGGCTTCGGCAACGGCATCGGCTCGGGCATCGTGATGACACTCGGCGCCGACGTGTCCCCGAAGGTGGGGCGGCCGACGCACATCGGGATCTGGAACGAGCTCGCGGACATCGGCACCGGGGTGGGGCCGCTGGTCCTGGCGGCGGTGACCGCACTGGCCGGCCTCGGCGCGGGGATCGTGGCGAGCGGCCTGATCGGGTTCGCGGCGGCCGGGGCGCTGTGGCGGTGGATCCCGAGACCACGCCGTGCCGGCGCGGACTGCCCGGCGGGCTGACGCCGCCCGCTCACGGCCTTCCGGACAAAGTCCGGCGCAACTGCAACAAGCCGCCCGGGCGGCGGCATCTTTAGGGGTGTGCAGTTCGAAGAGTTCTCCCGTGAGCAACTGCCGGGCCTGGTGCGGTTCGCCGCCGTGCTGACCGGTGACCGTGAGCTGGCCCAGGACGTCGTGCAGGACGCGCTGGTGCGTGCGCACCAGGGCTGGCGGCGGATCGCGGTGGTGGACCGGCCCGACCTGTACATGCGGAAGATGGTCGTCAACGGCTACCTCGGCTGGCGCCGCCGCTGGTACCAGCGATCCGTGCGCCCCACCGCCGACGTCACCCGGTTCCGCGAGCCGGTCGCGCCCGATCCGGCGTGGCGGATCACCGACGCCGACCAGCTCGCCGGCCCGCTCGCCCGGCTGAGCCGCGCCCAGCGAGCGTCGATCGTGCTGCGGTTCTACGAAGACCGCGACGACGCCGACATCGCCGCGGTGCTCGGCTGCGCGCCCGGGACGGTGCGCAGCCACATCTCGCGCGGCCTGAGCGCACTGCGGGTCGAGCTCAACGAAGGCAAGGAGAGTGTGTGATGACCGACCTCGACGAACTGCGCCGCGCCCTGCGCGCCCAGGAGTCCCTGGCGCCCGACCCCGACGAGGTGCTCGCCGCCGCGACCCGCCGGATCCGGCGCCGCCGCACGACGAGCGTCGCCGCGGTGACGCTCACCGTGGCGGCCCTCGCCGCGGGGGCCATCGCCGTCCTGAACCGCGGTACCGAGGTGGTGCCACCGGCCACCCTGGCGAGCCCCGCGTCCGCCGCGCCGTCGGCCACCGTGCCCCCGGCCGCGCCGGCGATCAGCCTCGAGGACCGCTCCTGGGACTTGATGATGTGGTCCACCCGGCCGGGCTTCGCCGCCCTGCACTACGCGCAGGGCCACCAGTACGCGTTCGAGATCGACGTCCACGACGGCGCCGCGCCCCGCAGCGCACTGCCCGCGAAGCCCACGGCCGCCGGTCAGCTCGCGAACCCGAAGTCGGTCATGTGGCAGGACGGGCCGGGCCGATGGATCTGGGCGCGGACCACGAAGCCGGTGCCGGCCGCGGAAATGCTCGCCCTGCTCGCGAAGATCGGGACCACGCCGCCGGTGGTCGCGTCGCCGCTCAAGTCGGTGCAGGTCCCCGGCGGGCAGGAGGTCGGCGCGTTCACCAGCGAGCCGGAGACCAACACCCTGGTGCTCTGCCCCGGCGCTGTGCTGGGGAAGACCCCGCTCGACAGCCGGTGCTTCTCGCTGACCGTTTCGCTGACGAGCCACTTCGCGGACAGCCCGTTCCCGGAGGACCCGCTGCCGGTGCACCAGCACCGCAGGCTCGGCGCCTACACCATCGAAATCGACAGCTCACCCGCCAACGAACGGGCGGCGTTGACGGTGCTGAACTCCGTCCAGCTCGACCGATGAGCCGGCGATGCGTACCTGCGTGGTCGTCGTCCTGGCCGGCGCCATCCTCGGGGCACTCGCCGTGGTGGTCTGCACCCGGCCCGTGAAGGTGACCGCGGCAGCGGCGCAGCCGGTTTCGTACGTGCAACCGAGCGCCGCTCCGCAGTCGCTGGGTGCGCGGCCGGCCGAAGTGGCGGTCGACGTCCGGGGCGAGTGGTCCTGGGCGTTGCGCGAGCTCGACACCGGTGCCGTGGTCGGCGGCGGAAGTCTGCGCAACTCGGCCGAATCCATGATCAAGATCTGGCTCGCGGTGGACTACCTCGCCGCCCGCGGGTCGCGGATTCCGGCCGACGACGAGGCCCGGGTGACCCGGATGATCCAGGCCGGCGACGACCGCGCCGCCCAGACGCTGTACCTCCGGCTCGGCGAGGACGCGTCGATCACGCGGATGATCCGGACCTGCGGGCTGCGGGACACGCTGGTCCACCCGCACTGGTGGTCCAGGACGACGATGTCCGCGGCCGACGCGAGCCTGCTCGGCCAGTGCGTGGCTCGCGGCCCGGGCTTGAGCCCGCAGTGGCGGAGCAAGCTGCTCGACCTCATGCGGTCGGTCGCGCCCGCCGGCGCCTTCGGCATCCCGGAGGCCCCGGCGCTGGCGGGCCGCCACCCGGCGGTCGAGAACGGCTGGACCCGCCACGGGAGCCGGTGGACGGTGAACTGCCTGGCGATCTGGGACCACTGGGTGCTCGCGGTGCTGGTGCACTACCCGGACCGCGGCGACGGGCACCGGTACGGGGCCGGAGTGTGCAAGACCGTGGCCCAGCAGCTGTTCGGCCGGGTCGACGCCGGGTTCGCGCCGAGGTGAGGACTCGGCGGCCGGCGGTAGTGTCGGCGGATGGGGTTCGGGGAGCGGGCGCGCAGGGTGCGTGACGGGCGCCTGGCGTACGGCCGGCGGGTCGCGGCGCTGTGCTCGTGCGTGAGCCTGTACCACCCGATCGGTCACCGGGCCACGCTGAGCTTCCTCGCGGAGCTGGCCGGGCCGTACCAGCGGCACGAGCGGGCGCTGCTGCGTGCGCTGGAGGAGCTGGAGGCCAGTCGTGCGGTGTGGCGCGCGGAGGCCACCGCCTACGCGAGTGCGCGCGTAAAGCAGAAGCGGCTCGGCCGGCGGGTGCCGTCACCGAGTGATCCACCGCCGCGGGGCAGGATGGGTGGCCACTGGTACGCGGCGGCGCCGGAGGTGTCGCGCCGCGCGGCCGTGCACGCGCTGAAGCTCTGGGAGCGCGACCTCCAGCCGGGCTTCGCGAACGACGAGGTGCGGTCCGTCGTGCGGTGCTGCATCGCCGCCGGTGGCCGGCTCGGCGAGGAGCAGGGGGACATCGTTTCGCGCCTGCGGACACAGGCCGAGAGCGAGGACGTTCGCTGGGCGATGGTTCTCATCCATCCCGGCAAGAATTGAAGCGTCCATCCGGTTGCCCGAAGCGGAATTTTATGGCTCCCACGGCAGGTCGCTAGCTTCGGATTCATGGAATGGAGCTTGCACACCGCCGAAGAACTCATGACCGCGATGCGGGCCGGTGCGGTGACATCGGGGGAACTGACCGACGAGGCGATCGCCCGGATCGAGCGCGACGACGAGGTGACCAACGCGATCTGCGTGCCGGACTTCGACCGGGCGCGGGCCGCCGCACACCGGGCCGACGAGGCACGCGCCCGCGGTGAGGACCGGCCGCTGCTCGGCGTTCCGGTGACGGTCAAGGAGTGCTACGACATCGCCGGGCTGCCCACGACCTGGGGCATGCCGCCGCACCGGGACTTCCGGCCGGCCGAGGACGCGGTCCAGGTGGCGCGGCTCAAAGCCGCGGGCGCGGTGGTGCTCGGCAAGACCAACGTGCCGCTGGGGCTGCAGGACATCCAGAGCTTCAACGAGATCTACGGCACCACCACCAACCCGTGGGACCACAGTCGCACGTCGGGTGGCTCGTCCGGCGGGTCGGCGGCGGCCCTGGCGTCCGGGTTCGGCGCGCTGTCCCTCGGTTCCGACCTCGCCGGGTCGCTGCGCACCCCCGCGCACTTCTGCGGCGTCTACGCCCACAAGCCGACGCTCGGGCTGGCGGCCGGCCGCGGCATGGTCCCGCCGTCCGAGCCGGCCTGGCCGGTCGACCTCGACCTCGCCGTCGTGGGTCCGATGGCGCGGTCCGCCCGCGATCTCTCGCTCCTGCTCGACGTCATGGCCGGACCGGACCCGCTGACGCACGGCGTGGCGTACCGGCTGGCACTACCGCCCGCCCGCCACGAGCGGCTCGGCGATTTCCGCGTCCTGGTCCTCGACGACCATCCGCTCATTCCGTCCGGGTCCGCCGTGCGAGCGGGGGTGAACCGGGTGGCCGACGCACTCGCCGACGGCGGCGCCCGCGTCGAACGGCACAGTCCGCTGTTACCCGATCTGACCGAAGCGGCGACGCTCTACATGCAGTTGCTGATTTCGGGTTCCGTCGCGCGGTTTCCCCTCGAATCGGACGAGCAATTGCGGGCCCGCGTCTCCGGACTGGATGCGGACGACCGCAGTCTCGACGCCGTGCGGCTGCGAGCCCTGCTGTTCAGCCACCACGACTGGCTGGCGGCGAACCACCGCCGCGAGGTCCACCGCCACGGCTGGCGGCAGCTGTTCGCCGAGTTCGACGCCGTCGTGTGCCCGATCACGCCGACGCCCGCGTTCCCGCACGACCACGCTCCGAACCCGATGGAACGGCGCATCGACGTCGACGGCGTCGACTACCCGTACTTCGACCAGCTCGTCTGGGCCGGCCTGGCCACCATGCCCGGCCTGCCCGCGACCGCCGTCCCCGCGGGCCGGTCTCCCGAGGGCCTGCCGGTCGGGGTGCAGCTCATCGGCCCGATGTTCGAGGACCGCACCCCGCTGCGGCTCGCCGAACTGCTCGAGCGGAAGCTCGGCGGCTTCCAGGCCCCGGAGCAGAGCGTCCCGGCGCGCTCGTCGGCGGCATCGTCCGTGGCATGACTCGCACCGGACTTCGTCGTCTCGGGGGATGATGGCCGGTCCTCTTCGGCCGTACGGTCCGCCGCCGGGGCGGGGCTGCACCACCACCGGTTCTCCGGCAACCCGTGGGCCGGGGCGGTGCCGGGCGGCCGTTACGGGCGGAGATCGCCGGCGCCGGCGTGCCCTCGGACCACTGCGGGGTGCTTGCCGAACTGCGTTGCTGAACCGCAGGAGTCACAGGGGGTCGTACTCGTCACCGTTTTCGTTGAGCAGCAGGTAATCGGGCGACAGGTCCGTGAGGCACCTGCTCAGCTCCGCCAGCAGCTCTTCGACGGCGACCGGGCCGAACCCCAGCTCCGCGGACACCTCGGAGCGGTGCTGGCCGATCAGGGGCTCGTACTCGGTCATCTCCGCGTAGGAGGATTCGAAGGCGGCGCGCATCGCGTCGCGGTCGGGTGCGTGCGGCACGACGTCTTGCCAGGTCGGCACCCCGACGATCAGGCGGATCGCCGCGTCCAGATCGGGGGCGATGATCCCGGCCGAGCCTTCGGAGCCGGCGTAGAGCACGGGCCCGTCGCCGCACACGAAGAACGTGCCGCCCGCGGCATCGCCGGCGACCACGCGCAGCTCGCCGCCCGAGGCCAGCCGCACCGGTTCGACGGGGTCGAGGCGGGCGATGTCGAAGTCGAACACGCTCGCCAGCAGTTCGGCGGCGCGGGCGTTCGTCCGGAGGCGATCGAGCATGGCGGAACGATAGCCGCGCCGGGCGGCCGGGAAGTCACGGCCCGGTCTTCCGGCCGACGATCAGCACGGCGTGCCCGAGCACCTTCGGGTGCCGCAGCGGGAACGGCAGCGGCAGGAACCCGGCGAGGCTCTCGAACTCGGCGATCGAGGCTCCCGCGCCGCGGATTCTCTCCCGGAGGTGGTCGGCCGACGGGTAGCAGGCCGGGTCGCCGAACAGGTCGAGGAAGACGTACCGGCCGCCCGGCCGCAGGACCCGCAGGGCCTCGACCACCCCGTCGGACTTGCGCTCGACATCGCCGATTTCGTGGAAGGTCAGGCAGCTGACCACCGTGTCGAAGCTGCCGTCGGCGAACCCGAGGGCGGCGCCGCTCCGCTCGAGGAAGGTCGTGCGGGCGGAGACTCCTTCGAGCCGCGCGTTGTCTTCACACAGCTGCTTCGAGTACGCCCAGTCCCGTCCCCACGAGTCGACGCCGGTCACGGTGCCGTCCGGCGTCGCTTTCGCGAGCTTGACGACCAGGCTCCCGCTGCCGCAGCCCACGTCCAGGGTCGTGCCGGAGGTCGCCGGCCCGGCCCGGGTGACGATCAGGTCGTGGATGCGACGCTGGAAGTCACCGCCGCGCGGGGCGAACCGGTGGATGGTGAGCGCCAGGATCGTCGCGATGTAGCCGGACACCGCGAACGGGACCAGGAACAGCAGGAACCACGGCGAAAGCGGCGCCAGCGCGCTCCCGGCCAGGCACACGCCGCTCACCGCGGCGAACACCGCGAGCCGGGTGCTGCGGATCCAGGTGCGGTAACGCGGTCGATGAGCCACAGGTCTTCCCGCCCGCCAGTCGCGACGACACAGTCGGTCGGCATCGATGCTGCCCGCCCCGCCCGGCCGGGTCGATCCGGCAGGCCACCCGGAAGAAGGTGAGGAGAGCCCTACGACGGCCGGAAAGCGGGCCGTCTCCCTCGGTCCGGGGGAGACGGCCCGCCGGAGGTCAGCCGCGGGCCGCGGCCACCGCCGCCGCGGCCGGCTGGTCGGCGGCCGGCGGCATCAGCTTCGGGTACTCCTTCTGGAACTTCTCGATCATCGTGGCGGACGGGACGATCCGGTTCGGGTTGCCCTGGCTCGTCGCCTGCTTCTCGCCCCACGCGCCGGCGGCCTTGCGCTGGTCGGGGGTGCCGTGGCTGTGGAAGCAGTCACCGATGGAGGCGTCCAGGTAGGTGACCTCCTGCTGGGTGCGGGCGTTCCACCCGAAGCCCTTGGCGTGCGCGACGAAGTAGCCGCCGTAGGCATCCGGGCCCATCTCGGAGGACTCGTTGCGCGGGTAGTTGTCGTGGGCGAAGTCGACCTGGTGGCCGTACTCGTGGCCGACCACGGACTCCACCGAGACGTCGTCGAACCCGAGGAGGTTGACGGTGTCGAGCAGGCCGTCGCCGAGCGCCACGCGCTTGCCGCCGAGGCTGCCGGCCGGGGCGGAGAACGCGTTCAGGGTGAGCAGCGGGTTGCGGCCGCCCTGCAGGGCCGGCACTTCGTAGAGCACCTTGGCGGCGAGCGCGGCGGCGTCCTTCACCTTGGCCGGCGCGAGGCCGAGGCCGAAGGTCTGCGCCATCTTCGCCTGGCTGCCGAGGTCGGTGCCCTTCCAGGCGACGAGCTGGATGTTCCAGCTCTCGATGTCCCAGAAGCCGCGCAGCTTGTCGATCGTGTCGGTGGCGCGCGGGGTGTACTGGCCGTCGGTGCCGAAGACCTGCGGGGTCTTGTCGGACGCGACGCCCTGGACGTAGAGCTGGCCGAGCCCCGACAGCGCGTCGAGCGCCTGACCTTCGAGCGGGGTGAGCTGGGACGCGAGCTTGTTCGCGTAGGTCAGCAGCGAACCCTCGGTGCAGCCCGGGATCGGGCCGGCCGCGGCCCGGCTCCGGGGGCCGATCTTCTGGACGGGCGAGTCGATGAGCCGGTCGACGCCGCGCAGCGCGCTCGCGGGCAGGCCGTTGTAGAGGTCGATGACGTCCTGGTACAGCTGCGCGACGTCCTGCTCGACGGTGGACGGTGCGGCCGCGGCCGCGGGAACGGCGGTGGCGAGCGCGAGCGCCGCCACGGTGCCCGCCGCCGCGAGTGTCCTGCCGAGGAATCTGGTCCGGTTGGGCAAGGTGGTTCCCCTCGTTCTGGTCCGGTTCAAGATCACGAAGCACCGCCACGTTAGGGCGGTGACCGGCGGCGGAACCGGCGCCAGGGCAAGAACCCCGGAATGGTCCACGTCTTTCGGAGGGTTTTCGCCGGGCCGGCATCGGCCGAAAGTACTAGGAGCCGCTTCGTCCTCGAGTGATCGAATCGTGACGCAACTCGGGACGGGGGTGGAACGTCTTGAGGGGCGTGAGAATGATCCGTATCGCCGGGTTCGGCCTGGTGACCCTGCTGCTGGCCGCCTGTAGTGGACAGACCGACGGGACCGCGCAGGCGGTCGGAGCCGCCGGGGCGACCGGGACGGCGGCGGAGCCCGGGGTACCGGCCGCGACGGTGGCGTTCGAGGGCGGGGACAAGCTGAGCCCGAAGGACCCGATCGTCGTCCGGGCGTCGGGTGGCACGCTGCAGGCGGTCACGGTCACGAACCCGCAGACCGGCAACGCGGTCAAGGGTGAGCTCTCGCCGGACAAGACGACGTGGACCAGCAACGACCGCCTCCGGTACGCGGCCACGTACCAGGTGGCCGCCACCGCGGTGAACCAGGCGGGTGCGGCGACCGAGCAGCACGGGGAAGTGCACACGCTCAAGCCGGCCGGGGTCGCCACGGCGTCGCTGTTCCAGCCGGCCTCGGGTGACTTCGGCGTCGGCCTGATCATCGGGCTGAAGTTCGACCACGACATCACCGACAAGGCCGCGGTGGAGAAGTCCTTCAAGGTGACGTCCTCGCCCGCCCAGGGCGGCGGCTGGTACTGGGTCGGCAAGCGCGAAGTCCACTTCCGGCCCCAGGAGTACTGGAAGGCCGGCTCGACCGTGAAGCTCGAGACCACGACCTTCGGCATGCCGATCGGGGGCGGCGTGTACGGCGGCCAGGACGTCTCGGCCACCTACAAGGTGCACGACTCCTGGGTCGCCAAGGCGGACGGCAAGACGCACCAGATCAAGGCGTTCCACAACGGCCAGCTGGTGAAGACCGCGCCGACCAGCATGGGCAAGACCGCCGACACCCCGCCGCGGGGTCCGACGCCGACCTTCAACGGCACGCACACCGTGCTGGGGAAGGAAGAGCACAAGATCATGGACTCCTGCAGCTACGGCGTGTGCGAGGGCGACCCCGGCTACTACAGCGCACCGGAGAACTGGAACGTCCGGATCTCCAACGACGGTGAATACCTGCACGAGAACCTGAAGACGGTCGGGGTGCAGGGCAGCGCCAACGTCTCCAACGGCTGCCTCAACATGAACACCGAGAACGCCAAGTGGTTCTTCGACACCTTCAACGTCGGCGACGTCGTCGAGGTCACCAACTCGGGCGGCCCACAGCTGTCCATCAACAACGGTCACGGGGACTGGGGCATCAGCTGGAGCGCCTGGCAGGCCGGCAGCGCCCTGCACGGCTGAGCCGCGGCCACCGCTGCGGCGGTGGCCGCGGTCGACTTCGTTGCCTCGCGGGAATTCAGAGGCCCATGCTGCTGCCGAGGCTGTCCAGAGCCTTCTGCACCAAGGCCTGGGCGTTGGCGTTCAGGGCGGAGTTCGCGCCGTTCACGACCCAGGACGAGCCGGAGAAGATCACCACGGTCACGCCGTTGTCGACGCCGCCGGTGGTGCCGCTGCTGGGGATGCCGAGCGACGAGGCCGCTTTCACCGACGCCTCACCCAGTTCGCGGGAGTCGTTGTCCGAAGTGGTCTGGTCGTTCCCGGTCTGCGTGTCGCCGAAGATCGCACCGATCACCTTGCTCTTGTAGAACATCAGCGCGAACTGCCGGCCCTTGATGCCGTGCTCCTTGTAGAAGAAGTGCGGGCACGGGCTCTTGCGGTCGTAGCAGTCGTCACCCAGCACGTAGAACGGCACGTGGTGCGCGGCGAGCTGCTTGCCGTTGCTGTCCTGGAACGTCGTCTCGCCCTGGTGGTCCGGGTCGGGATCGGGGTCGCTGCCGTCGTCGTCGACGGCCAGGGAGGAGCTGTAGGCGTAGACGCCGGAGGACACCTGGAACACGTTGACGTTCTGGGACCGCGTCATGGTGTTGATGTGGGGCTTGGAGTTGACCTTGTTCGCGGTGGTGCTGTTCTTCTTGACACCGGCCAGCACCTCGGCGGCGGTGTACGTTTTGTCCGCCGAGGCGGGGGTGGTCGTCGTGGCCGCCTCGGCGACTTTGACACCGAGCGGGGGAGCGATGAGCGTCAGAGCCGCGGCGGCTACCACAGCGAAGCGCTTGCGGGATGACATGGGCGAGGACCCTCCACTGTTCGTTAGGAAAGTTACCTAACAGAGGGAACCACCTGTGAGGCCGATCACGTGAAAGTTTTACCAACATTTTGGAGAAATGTCCCGGTCGCCGGGGCAAGCCGGGTGCGACTGGGTAGGGGTGCCTGAACTGTGGCAAGCTCGCGCATCAGCGCCATGGCCTCCTGTGGGCAAGCGGTGCCCGTCGGAGCGGCGCGGGACCAGTCGCCCGGCAGGGAATCCACTCGGCATCTCGCAGGCGCGTCCCAGGTGACGCGGGGGTGCGCTGCTCGCCGTCCGGCCCGTGGAACCGAACCCCGCGGGCCGGACGGTCAGTGTCGTCCAGCGCGGCATCGTGCCCGTCCGCGCCGCGTACGCCGGCAAGGTGCTACTGCGGTTCGGACACGCCTGCCTCGAGCACCGCGAGGTCGCGCACCGCGTAACGGTGGTGTTCGGCTTCTTCCTTCAACACGACCTTCAGACACCGGCGCACGACGTACTCCTGGTCGGGATACGGGTCGGCCGGCTTGCGACCGCACACCCGGTCGAGCTCAGCTGCCGTCAGGCCGTCGACGACACGTCGCATCGCGGCCATGCGGGCGAGCCGCGGAGCGAGCACCTCGTCGAGTGTCGGGGTGGCGTCGAGGGTGACGCCGAGCTTCGCCGCCTCGTCGGGCGTCGTCCCGCCGTGGGGGATGCCCAGTGGGTGGTAGGGCGCTTCCTCTTCGAGCACGGCGTTGCCGAGCCAGGCATCGGAGGCGAGAAGCAGGTGCCGTTGCGTCTCGACGAACGACCACTCGCCGTCGACCCGCTCGTGGAGTTTCGCGTCGGGCAACAGCCTCGCCCGGTCGAGCGTCGCGCTCCAGAGGGTTTCGACGGCGTCCCAAGCGGCCCGGTAGTCCTCGGGGGACGCCGCATTCCGCGCCAGGGCCCGTGCGGGATGGCGGCGGTCGAGTTCGGCTTCGACGTAAGCGGTGACGTCGACGTCGTTGACGACGACGCGCTCGAAGTCGCCACCCAGGTAGACGTCGCTGCCGTAGCAGTCGACGATCTTCAGGCCGTTCACCTCGCAGTCGCGGATTTCGAGGCCGTCGAGGGTGCACAGGTGGATGCGAGCGCCGCGGAACTGGTCGCTCTGGGCGTATTCGGAGACCATCGGAGCAGTCTTGCTCACCCGTCCTGCCCGCGCCACGCCCGCACCGGCATGGCCGTCGCGCGGATGTCACGGCCCAGGTGTGTAGCGTCGGCTGTTATGAGCTGGCTGCCCGACGATTTCGTCCACCCCGTCTCCGTGCCCGTGCCCGACACCGGGCTTCACCTGCGGCCGATCCGGGAGGCGGACACCGCTCTCGATTACCCCGCTGTGATGGGCTCGCGGGAGCGCCTGTGGGGAATCTTCGGCCCGGCCTGGTCTTGGCCCAAGGAGACGATGACGTACGAGGAGGACCGCCTCGACCTGTTGCGGCACGAGAAGGAGATAGCCGCGCACCAGTCGTTCAACTACGCGCTGCTGGACGAAGAGGAGACCGCGATCCTCGGGTGCGTGTACATCGACCCGCCCGAGCGCACCGGTTCCGACGGCGAAGTGGCGTGGTGGGTGGTGGACGACCTCGTCGGCAGCGAAGTGGAGCACGCGCTCGACGCGCTGGTGCCGCAGTGGATCGCCGCCGACTGGCCCTTCAGCCAGCCCCGCTTGCTGGGGCGCGACATCACCTGGCAGGACTGGCTCGCGCTGCCGCCCAGCAGCTGACGGCCACGGAACGGCGTTGCCGACGGAGGCCGGCTGGGTCATGATCGCGTCGTGGAACTCGAGTGGGGGTACTTTCGGCAGCTGTACGAAGGCTTGCTCGATCACGATGACCGTCGGGCTTATCTGAGCCGTCATCAGTCGACCGCTGCTGATCACCTGGCCGAGTTGGAGCCGTTGCGCAAACGGGAACCGATACCTGCCGGCGGGGACGACGAGCAATCGTGGCGGATCATGAAACTCTACGGGCTCAGCCGGGTCAGCGACTACCTGATCGAACGGTTCTGCGCGCAGGGAGAGCCGCTCGCGGTGTACGGGGAGTTCTTCTCGGGCCTCGGGCTGGCTCCGTTCGAGCACGCCGAGGCGTTCTCCCCGTTCCACCACGAGATCTTCGCCGTCGTGCAGGACCCGTCCGCGACGACCGTGACCGTGGAAGAGGTGTTGTGGCCCGGCTGGTGGTTCGGTGACCTGCTGTTCAGCCGCGCCGGGGTGCGGGTGCGGGCGCCTCGGCAGCTCGTCGATGCCGCTGTCGCCACGACCTCGACCTTGTACTTCACCTTCCGTCGCGGGCCGCGCCGGACCGCCGACCTGTCGCATGGCTGGGGTTCGAACTCCCAGTGGCGAACGTCCTTCAGCCGGTTCTACTCCGACGAGGACGGGCTGCACTTCAACTGGGATGGCGAGGTCGACATCGGCGACGATTCGCCGGCGCCGCGGGCCGGTTGGCCCGAACACGAGGTGGAGCCGCTGGAGCAGCGCCGGGAACTGCTGCTGCACCGCTGTTTCGTCCGCGGGCCGCTACCCGCAGACGAAAGTGACCGGTTCCCCTACGGCGACCGGATCAGCCTCGCCGCCGCGGAGTGATTCGCGTTCGGGGGCGGCACCTGACACAGTGGACCGATGCTGAAGCAGGTGGCCGACGGGGTCTGGGTGCGGCAGAGCGAGTGGGTCCGGAGCAACGCCGTCGTCGTGCGGGGGGATGAGGGGCTCGTCCTCGTCGATCCCGGGATCGACGGCTCCGATCTGAACCAGCTCGCCGATGACGTCGAGCGGCTCGGGGTGCCGGTCGTCGCCGGGTTCGCCACCCATCTGCACTGGGACCACCTGCTCTGGCACTCCCGGTTCGGCGACGTCCCGCGGTACGCCACCGCGGCCTGCGCGCAGGCCGCCGGTGCCGTCCGGGAACGGGCGCAGGCCATGGCCGCCGAGAGCGCCACCGGTATTCCGCTGGAGCTGATCGGCCTCGTCACCCCACTGCCCGAAGACGGGGGACCCGTGCCGGGGGAGCTCGTCGCGCACGAGGCGCACGCCGTCGGGCACGCCGCCGTCCTGCTCGCCGATCGGGGGGTTCTGCTCGCCGGGGACATGCTCTCCGACGTCCTGATCCCGATGCTCGACCCCCACCGTCCCGGTCAGGTCGACGCCTACGGGACCGCGCTCGACCGGCTGGGCGAGGCCGCCCGGCACGTCGAGGTCGTGGTCCCGGGCCACGGCTCCGTCGCCGAGGGGCCCGAGGTGGCGGCCCGGCTCGCCGCCGATCGCGCCTACCTCGACGCGCTGCGGCGCGGGGAAGACCCCGTCGACGCTCGGCTCGAGCAGGACTGGCTCGACGGCCCCCACCAGGCGAACCTGGCGCAGGCCCGGAACTCAGCCGGCTGAACTCCGGCCGTCGAACCCCTGCGCGGCAACGGTTCGCCGGGCGACGCGGTCCCACAACGACGCCGCGAGGATCGACACGGCCAGCAGCGTGACGCTGCCCGCGATGTCGAGCACATAGTGGTTCGCCGTGGCCAGCACGTCCGCCGTCATGAGCAGCGGGAACGCCCACGCCGCCAGCGCGGCCCGCGGATGGCTGCCCCGGAGCGCCGTCCACACCGCGTACGCGCACCAGAGCGACCAGCCCACGTGCATGCTGGGCATGGCCGTGTAGTGGGTGGGACTCGTCCAGCTCGGCTGGTCGAAGATGTCGTACCTGGCCACGATGTCGACGGCACCCGGCAGGGCGAACCGCGGTGGTGACATCGGCACCGCCCAGTAGACCGGCAGGACGAGGGCCATCATCGCGACCATCGTCCGGCGGACCCGGCGGTACACCTCGGCGTGCCGGACGAACACCCACAGCAGCGTTCCGGCCACCACCACGTAGTACAGCCGGTACAGGTACACGGCCAGCCGGCCGAGGAACGGATTCCCGGCCAGCCGGCCGTTCATGCTCCGCTCGATGTCGAGGTGCACCGCGTGTTCCGCGGACTGGAGAGCCAGCGCATGGGCGTTGGCCGCCGCGAAGTCCTTGCCCACAGCGGCGTCGAGGCGCGCGAAGAGCAGGAACCAGGCCACCAGGAAGATCAGCTCGGCGAGCACGGCCGGCCGCTCGCCGACGCTCCGGAAGAGCGCGAGCACTCGGCGGTTGCGCTGCACGCGGTCACCCTAGCCGAGGGCGTTCTCCGCCGGGCCGTGTTCGGGTATCAGACGGTCGTGCGCTTCAAGGCGAGCAGGCTTTCCGCCGTCTCGGCGATCGTGGTTTCGATCGGCCGCGGCGACCAGCCGAGCACCCGCTGGGCCTTCTCCGAAGTGGCGTCGTAGTTGTGGCCCAGCCGGGGGCCGAGGATGCGCAGCCGGGGGTTGACCCGCGCGAGGGCCCGCGCCGTCCACACCGGCAGTTCGCGCGTGGGCACCTTCGACGCCCGGTCGCCGAGGCGGTCGCGCAGGACCGCCGCGATCTCGCGCACCCACAGGCTGTGCCCGGAGATCGCGAGGAACCGCTCGCCCGCCGCGGCCGGGTCGGTCATCGCCCGCAGGTGCAGGTCCGCGACGTCGCGGACGTCCACGTACCCCATCGCGAACTTCGGCAGCACGGGCAGCTCGCCGTCCAGCATCCGCTGGATCAGTCCCAGGGACGGCGAGTAGTCGGTGCCGAGCACCGGCCCGAACACACCCACGGGATTCACGACGGCCAGCTCGATCCCGCCGTGCTCGGCCACGAACTGCCAGGCCGCCTTCTCGGCGAGCGTCTTGGACTTCTGGTACGGCGGGATCCCGGCGTCCACATCGGACCAGTCCGCTTCGGTGAACACCCGCGACTTCTCCGGGTGCCCCATCCCGACGGCCCCGAACGCCGAGGTCAGCACGACCCGCTTCACCCCGGCCTCGCGCGCCGCCCGCAGCACGCGCAGCACCCCGTCCCGGGCGGGCACGACCATCTCGTCGTCGTTCTTGGGCACGCTGGTGAGCGTGGGGGAGGCGACGTGCAGCACGTAGTCGCAGCCCTCGACCGCGTCGCGCCAGCCGGCGTCCTGCTGGAGATCCGCCTGCAGCACGGTCAGCTTGGCGTCTTCGGGCGCTCCGCCGGCGCGGAGCATCTCCCGCACCGCGGGCTCCTTCTTCAGGTCGCGCACCGTCGTGCGGACGGAGTGCCCGTCCGCCAGCAACGCGAGCACGCACCAGCTGCCGAGGTAGCCGGAGCCGCCGGTGACCAGTACTTCGGACATGGAAGAACCTCACAAGGTAGGAGTGACTTGGCGTGGCCAACAGCGCTCGGATAGACTTCCGGAGAGCTCTCCACATACGGTAGTGGAGAGTTCTCCGGATAGCAAGGACGGTGCATGGTTCGCTCGGACGCGCGGGAAAACCGGGCGCGCATCCTGGAGGTCGCTCGCGAGGCCTTCGCGGAAGGAAGCGACGTCTCGATGAACCGGATCGCGCAACGCGCCGGCGTCGGGCCCGGCACGCTGTACCGCAACTTCCCGACCCGCGAGGCGCTCGTGCTGGCCGTCTACCAGCACGAAGTCGACCGGCTCACCGAGTCCGTCCCGGAGCTGCTCGGCGAGCTGGCGCCGCTGGAGGCGCTGCGGCGGTGGACCGTCGACCTGGTGGCCGCCATGCGGAAGAAGCACGGCCTCGGCGACGCGCTCAGCCCCGGCGGGCACCAGGCGATCACCGAGCAGACCTACGGCCCGGTCATCGCCGCCATCACGCGGCTGCTCGACGCGGGCAAGGCCGACGGCACCATCCGCGCCGACGCCGACCCCCGTGACTTCCTGCAGCTCACCGGCGCACTCTGGCGGGCCGCCATGGGGCCGGAAGACCGGTCGGCGTCGATGCTCGCGCTCATCCTCGACGGCCTGCGCGCGCCGGTGAGCCCGCTCACTCGAAGAACTTGAGGCCCCAGCCGGTGTCGGTGGTCGCACCCGGGACGTTGGCGCGGTGGTACGTCGTCGAGCCCCACCAGCAGAACGTGCCCGTGTACCAGTAGCGGTTGGCCCACGAGTACGGCGTGCCCTTGGGGACGGCGTGGAACGCCAGCGGGAACCTCGGCCCGGCGGGCGGGCTGGTCGCGATGTCGCCGTTGAGCAGGACGAAGCTGTGGCTGCCCGGCCCGTCGACGTAGAGCGTCGGGTCCCAGCCGGCCATCATCGTTTCGCGGTGGGAGCCGAAGAGGCAGCCGTTCGACTTGTACCAGTCCCAGACGTACGTCGGGTCGCCGCCGGCGCGCAGGCGGACCTCGGCGATGCAGTACTGGTCGCTCCAGCTGCCGTTGGCCGAGTAGGTGATGTGCAGCTGCCCGTTCGGGTCCTTGATCGGCGCGGGTGCCTCGTTGATGAACGGGCTGCCGACCACGCGTTCCCAGCTTTCCCGCGGCTGGGAGATGATGTACCGGCCGCCGGTCGGCGTCGTCGGGGTGCTCATCCGCGCGAGGTAGAGGTTCTGCTCGACGTTGGTGTCCCCGGCCCAGCCCGACCAGACGAACCACCGCTGCCCGCCGAAGGTGAACATCGTGCCGTCGATGGCCCACTTGCCGTCGGGCAGCGCCAGCTGGGTCTCCGCCGTGTAGCCGCTGTCGGCGACGGCGGAGCTGATCACGTACATCCGGTGCGCCGCACCGGTTCCGGCCGAGAAGTAGACGTAGTACCGGCCGCCGTCGAGGACGATTTCGGGGGCCCACACCTCGCCGAGGCCCCGGCTGTCCGACCAGATCCGGCGGGCGGGCGCGCTCGCCAGGCCATCGGGTGAGGTGGCTTGCCGCGCGACGATCCCACCCCCGGACGACTGCACGGCGACGTAGGTGGAGCCGACGCGGAGCACGCTGGGATCGGCGGCCCGCAAGGACGTCTGCCCGGCCGCCGCGGTACCGGCGGCGACGAGCAGGAACACGACTGCGCAGCTCAGGAGCCGGAAGAGCTTCATGACCACATCCCTCGCTCGAGCGGGACCGAGCGCAGGATCACCCGTGATCGGGTTCGCGCGGTAGGGCCGCGGGTGCTTGCTCGATCCAGACCGGGCGAAATTGGTCTGAACCGGTGAGGTTCCGCTCAGCGGAGCGGAGGCTCGGCGACGTCCCGCCGCGGCGAGGTGCGATCATCCTCCGGTCGCCCATCCTGCCCCGCGGAGGACATCGATGACTGCCCCGGCTCGTGACGCGCTCGTGGCCGTCGCCACCCTGCTGGCGCCGGACGCCCCGGAGGTGGCCGCCCGCGCGGCGGCCGCCCTCGACGACCAGGACGCCTACCTGCGCGAGCACGCCGACCGGCTCGACGACCGCGGCATCGACGAACCCTTCCCGCTGCTGCCGTGGATCGCGCTGGTGGACGCGCTCACCGAGCACGGCCTGCTGGCCGAGGTCGACTGGAAGGAAGCGCCCGACGAGATCGCCGGGCAGTTGCGGGCCTTGCGGTCCGCGCCGCGGGCGGACGAGCTGTGGACGTCGCTGGGGGAGAGCGAGCTGCCGACGTACGAATTCCTCGAGACGGCGGGCGACCGGCTGCGCGAGACCGGCACCGCCCTCGCGGTGCTCGACATCGAGTCCGACTGCTACCCGCTCGTGCTCCTGCCCGCCGCCCGTGCCGGCGACCTCGTGGCGCTCGCCGAGGCCGCCGGGTTCACCGCCGCACCGCTCGGCACCGTTGAAACGTAGAAATCGACCGCGTTGACTTGAGCAACGCTCGCGTAGTAGCTTCGCCGGACGGGAATTGAAACGTTTCGATCCGGAGGGCACGCATGAAGGTCGCCGTGCTCGTCACCTGCATCAACGACTCGCTGTTCCCGGACACGGGCAAGGCGGTGTTCCGGCTGCTGCGCCGCCTCGGCGTCGACGCGGACTTCCCCGAGGCGCAGACCTGCTGTGGCCAGCCGATGGTCAACACCGGCTACCTCGACGAGGCGGTGCCGGTGGTGCGCGCCTTCGCGCAAGCGTTCGCGGGCTATGACTACATCGTCACGCCATCCGGTTCCTGCGCGGGCTCGGCGCGTCACCAGCACGGCCTGGTCGCGCGCCGGGCCGGTGATCCGCGACTGGCCGAGAGCGGGCCGAAGGTCTACGAGCTGAGCGAGTTCCTCGTCGACGTCCTCGGCGTCACCGACGTGGCCGCCTACTTCCCGCACCGCGTCACCTACCACCCGACCTGCCACTCGCTGCGCATGCTCGGCGCCGCCGACAAGCCCCTGCGGCTGCTGCGCGAAGTGCGCGGGCTCGACCTCGTCGAGCTGCCCGCGGCCGAGGAGTGCTGCGGCTTCGGCGGCACGTTCGCGGTGAAGAACGCCGAGACGTCCACCGCGATGGGCGCGGACAAGGCCCGGCACGTCCGGGACACCGGCGCCGAGGTGCTGGTCGCGGGTGACAACTCGTGCCTGCTGCACATCGGCGGCCTGCTGTCGCGGCAGCGGTCCGGCGTCCGCGTGCTGCACATGGCCGACGTGCTGGCTTCGACCGAGGAGGACGCGTGAGCGCCACGTTCGTCGGCATGCCCGCGTTCCCGGCCGCGGCCCGGGAGGCGCTCGCCGACACGCAGCTGCGCCGCAACCTCGCCCACGCCACCGGCACGATCCGCGCCAAGCGTGCGGCGGTCGTCGGCGAGGTGGCCGAGTGGGAGGAGCTGCGCCTCGCGGGCGCGGCGATCAAGGACAACACCCTGCGCCGCCTCGACGAGCACCTGCTCACGCTCGAAGCGGCCCTGCAGGCCAGGGGAGCGACTGTCCACTGGGCCCGCGACGCGCGGGAAGCCTGCGACATCGTGGCGCGCATCGCGAAGGACCACGACGTCGACGAGGTCGTCAAGGTCAAGTCGATGGCGACGCAGGAGATCGGCCTCAACGAGGCCCTCGCCGAACACGGCGTCACCGCCTGGGAAACCGACCTCGCCGAGCTCATCGTGCAGCTCGGCGACGACCTGCCCAGCCACATCCTGGTGCCGGCGATCCACCGCAACCGCGCGGAGATCCGGGAGATCTTCCGCCGCGAGATGGCCGCGGCGGGCCGGCCCGCGCCTGACGGGCTCACCGACGACCCGGCCGAGCTCGCCGGCGCGGCCCGGCTGCACCTGCGGGAGAAGTTCCTGCGGGCCGAGATGGCCGTCTCGGGCGCGAACTTCGCCGTCGCCGAGAGCGGCACCCTCGTCGTCGTCGAATCCGAGGGCAACGGCCGCATGTGCCTGACGCTGCCCGAGGTGCTCGTTTCGGTGGTGGGCATCGAAAAGGTCGTGCCCACGTGGGCCGATCTGGACGTCTTCCTCCAGCTCCTGCCGCGCTCCAGCACGGGGGAGCGGATGAACCCCTACACCTCGACGTGGTCGGGTGTCACGCCCGGCGACGGGCCGCAGGAGATGCACGTGGTGCTGCTCGACAACGGCCGTACCCGGGCGCTCGCCGACGAGGTCGGCCGGCAGGCGCTGCGCTGCATCCGCTGCTCGGCGTGCCTGAACGTCTGCCCGGTGTACGAGCGGACCGGCGGGCACGCCTACGGCTCGGTCTACCCCGGCCCGATCGGCGCGATCCTCAACCCGCTGCTCAAGGGCGTCGGCGTCGACGAGCAGACCGACTCGTTGCCGTACGCGTCCAGCTTGTGCGGCGCCTGCTTCGAGGCGTGCCCGGTGCGCATCGACATCCCCGAGGTCCTGGTGCACCTGCGCTCCCAGGTGGTGGACGCGCATCGCGGCGGACCGCCGAAACCCGAGGCGGTGGCGATGAAATCGGCGGCCTGGGTGCTGTCCGACGCGCGGCGGCTGGGCCTGGCCGAACGCGGGCTCGGCATCGCGAACCGCGTGCTGACCCGCTTCGGCCGGCGGGTGCTGCCGGGCGGCCGTCGTGGCGTCTCCCGGCTGCCGTGGCCCGGTTCGGTGTGGACGAACGCCCGTGACCTCCCGGCCCCGCCGCGCGAGTCGTTCCGCGCCTGGTGGCGGAAGCGGTGACCGCACGCGAGGAGATCCTGGCCGCGGTCCGTGGCGCACTGCGCGACGCGGACCGGGCCGAAGCGGCGGTCCCGCGCGGCTACCGGTCCGTCGCGGCCGCGGACGTCGTCGAGCTGTTCGCCGAGCGCGTGGTCGACTACCGCGCGGCCCTCACCCGCTGCACCACCGCCGAGCTGCCCGGCGCCGTCCGCGCCGCGCTGGGGACGGCGCGGAAAGTCCTGGTGCCCGAAGGGTTTCCGGTCGACGTCGGCGGCGGCGAAGGGGAGCTCGCCGAGTTCGACGCCGTCGTCACCACGGCCGCGCTCGGCATCGCGACCACCGGCACGATCGTGCTCGACCACGGCCCCGGCCAGGGGCGGCGCGCGCTGAGCCTGGTGCCGGACGTGCACGTGTGCGTCGTGCGCGAGGACCAGATCGTGCCGGGCGTGCCGCAGGCCGTGGCCGCCCTCGACCCGGCGCGCCCGCAGACGTGGATCAGCGGGCCGAGCGCCACCAGCGACATCGAGCTGACCCGGGTGGAAGGCGTGCACGGGCCGCGGACCCTGCACGTCATCGTCGTCGCCGACTGAACCTCACCGGCGGTCCGCGCGTCTCCTGTTCATGATCACCAAACCGCGTTCCCGGGTCGCCGCTTCACTCGTCGCCGTCGCCGTCGCCACCGCGCTGGTGGTGGTGGCCGCCCCGGCGAGCGCGGCCGACGACCTGGTGGTGACCCGGGTGAGCGCCGCGGACCGGGCCGCCGCGCTCGCCCACTGGACGCCGGAGCGGATGCGGCAGTGGGTGGGCGACGACTCCCTTCCCCCGGCCGAGAAGATCGGCCGGGAATGGCCGGGGCCGGTCCCGGCGGGCGTCGGGCGGCTGTTCTTCACCGCCGTACCCGGCGTCGACGAGTCCTGCACCGCGACCGTGGTTCCCAGCGCCACCAAGGACGTCGCGCTCACCGCCGGGCACTGCGTCAACGGCGGCCTGGACCGGTTCGACAACCCGATCAAGATCGTCAACGTCGTGTTCGTCCCGGGCTACGACCACGGGAAGGCGCCGCACGGCGTGTTCCCGGTCCGGGCCTTCGCCTGGTCGAACACGTATTCCGGCCCCACGAGCGGCACGGACGACGACGCGGTGCTCGCCTTGGACCCGGTCGATGGCCGGCACGTCGCCGACGTCGCGGGCACCCAGGACGTCTCGTTCGAGCGGCCACCGTCCCCTGTGGACACCACGATGCTCGGCTACCCGGTTTCCCGGGCGGCCGGTGGCGAGGCGCTGTTCTCGTGCGCCCGGCCGGCCACGCTCGAGGCGAACTCGGTCACCACGACCTGGAACACCGACTGCGACCTCGCCGGCGGCTCCAGCGGCGGCCCGTGGCTGCGCGGCTTCGACCCCGCCACCGGCCGGGGCACGATCTTCAGCGTCACGAGCCGGGGGACGATGACCGAGGACGGCGTGACCACGGACCTCAGCGGGGCCGCGTTCACCGATCCCGTGCGGGCGCTGTACGAGCGCGCGGGGGAACTCTGAGCAGCTCGGCCGGGGGGTTCGCCGGGGTGCACGATCCCGAGGTGGCGGGTGGCCCGGGTCATGGCGACGTACAGGTCGTGGCGGCCGAGGGGGGCTTCGAGGATCGCGGCCGGGTCGGCGATGAGGACCGAGTCGAACTCCAGACCCTTGGCCTGACCGGGGGTGAGGACCACGACCCGGCCGGTCAGGTCCGGGTGCGGAGTGATCCGCATCTCCGCGCCGAGGCTCTCCGGGGTGATGATCGCGAGCCGGCCGGTGGTGTGCGCCGCGGCGAGTTCGGCGACGACGGCGGGCAGCTCGGCGCGGGTGGTGCCGAGGCGCCAGGGCGGCTCGCCGGTCGAGCGGACCGACCGGGGCGGCGTCACGCCCGTGACCAGGTCGGTGGTGGCGGCCATGATCTCGGCGGGCGTGCGGTAGTTGACGCTGAGCCGGGCGAGGTGCCAGCGGTCCCGCACGTGCGGCCGCAGCACGTCGTCCCACGAGCCGGCGCCGGCCGGGCTCCCGGTCTGGGCGAGGTCCCCGACGAGGGTCATCGACCGGGTGGGACACCGGCGCACCACCATCCGCCAGTCCATTTCGGACAGTTCCTGGGCCTCGTCGACGACGACGTGCCCGTACACCGCGGTGCCGTCGCCGAGCAGGGCGGCGGCTTCGTCCAGCAACGGGACGTCCGCGGCGCTCCAGCCGGGCTGCTCGCCGAGGACGTCGGCCACCACCTGCTCCGGGGTCAGCGGCGGCCACAGCGCGTCGAGGGTCGCCTGGACGGCGGGGTCGGCGAGCAGGGACTGCCGCAGGCCGGTGCGGGCGGTCTCGTCGAGCACGGTTCGCGGTCCGTCGTGGTCGTCGACGATGACACCCGCGGCGGCCAGCGCGCGCAGGTCGGCTTCGCCGAGCCGGCCGTCCGGGCTGCCGCCGTCGATCGCTTCGCCGGTGTCGGTGAGCACGATCGCCTCCAGGTCCTCGACGAGCCGCCGGGCGAGCACCTCGACGACGTGGCGCTGGAAGACCAGCCGGGCCGGGTTGTGCGGGAGCCGGGTCCGCCCGGCCTCGGCCGCGGCGCGGGCGCACGTGGCCGGGTCGAGCCGTAGCGTCTGCTGCTCGAACTCGACGTCGATGGGGTTGTCCGGGGTCCGGACCCGCGCTCGCACCGCGTCGGCCAGCCGTCCGGCCATGACCGCCCGCCCCTTGCCCGCGGCGATCTCCGGCGGGTCCGATCGGCTGACTTCGGTGCCCGGCCGCAGCTCGGCGAGGGTGGCCGTGACGACGCTGTGCTCGCCGAGGCCGGGGAGGACCTGGCCGATGTAGCCGAGGAACAGCCGGCTGGGCCCGACGACCAGGACACCGCGGGTGCGCAGGTGCGGCCGGGTGTAGAGCAGGTAGGCGACCCGGTGCAGGGCGACGGCGGTCTTGCCGGTGCCGGGACCGCCCTCGACGACGAGCACGCCGCCGGTCTCGTGCCGGATGACCCGGTCCTGTTCGGCCTGCAGGGTGGTGACGACGTCGTGCATCCGCCCGGTGCGCTCCGCGGTGACTGCCGCCAGCAGCGCCGCGTCGCCGACCAGGGCGTCGTCGCCGGCGTCGCCGGCCAGCAGTTCGTCGTCGAGCGCGACGACCGTGCGGCCCCGGGTGGTGATGCGCCGCCGTCGCCGCACGCCCTGGGGAGCGGCGGCCGTCGCGGTGTAGAACGCCCGGGCGGCCGGGACACGCCAGTCGACCAGCAGCGGCTCGCCGTCGTCGTCGCGGAACAGGCCGAGCCTGCCGATGTAGGCGCGCCGGCCGTCGTCCAGATCGAGCCGCCCGAAGCACAGCCCCTGCTCGACCGAGCCGAGCCGGGCCACCTCCGCCCGCCAGACGGCGGCCGCCTCCTGATCATCGGTCGCCGAGCGCGCGACCGCCGTCTCGCGCAGGGCGTCCACCCGGGCGTAGAGGCCCGCCACGTGGTCACGTTCGCGTTCGAGCTCACGGTCTTCGCCGGTCACAGGCGTTCTCCCCCAGGTCGGTGCCGTCGAGGGTGCCCGGCGAAATCGCCGAAGAACAGTCTTGTTCTTTCCCGGCGCGAGGACGCGGTGCTTAAGCGGTGGTCAGGTCTTCGGGCGGGACCCACAAGGGCGCGGTATCCGCGCGTTCGGGGTGCAGCCAGCCGCGCTGCTCGGCGGTTTCCCGCGCGATCCGCAGGTAGGCCTGGACGGTTTCCGGCGGCTCGCCGTCACGCCACGCGAGTGACCACGGGTAGACCGGCTGCAGCTCCCGGGGCCGGTGGATCGGCAGGCCGCGGTCGGCGTAGCGGCGGGCGTAGCTGTCGAATTCGAGCAGGAAGGCGCTGTCGCGCGCGCGGCTGACGGCGGCGTGGCAGGTGTCGAACGTGCCGGGGTTGCCCAGCCAGCGCAGGGCGACGCCGGTGTGCTGCTCCCACGAGCTCAGGTACCGGCCGTGCACGTTGTACAGCGCCGTGCCGGGCCCGTCCGCGAAGACCTCGAGGGGCCGCTCGTGCACCGACGCCGCCGGCCGGCTCGGGTCACCCGGGCGCCCGACCAGCCAGAACGGCTCGAGCCGGAGCAGGGCGTGGCGCCAGCCGGCCGGGAAGTCGGCCTTCAGGGCGGTGGTGACGCGGAGGACCGCGACGTCGAGGTGGTCCTCGAGCAGCGCGCCGAGCTGGCGGGCGCTGTCCATCTGGCTCTGGACGAGCCGGACGCCGGGATGGGCGGCGACGAACGCATCGGCGACGACCCGGCTGGTGTCCAGTTCGAAGATGTGCGCGATCCGCAGGTGATCCGGCGCGGGTTCGCGCAGCATCTGGTCGGCGGTGGCCAGCAGCTGCCGGGCGTGGTGCAGGAACCGCTCGCCCCGCGGGGTCAGCGCGACGTGCCGGCTGTCACGCACCAGCAGGGGCGCGCCGACGTCGGCTTCGAGCCGGCGGATCTGCTTGGACAGCGCCGGCTGGCTGATGAAGAGCTTGGTGGCGGCGCGCCCGAAGTGCAGCTCGTCGGCGACAACCACGAATCTTCTGATGCGCTCAAGATCAAGCGCTGACCTGCCGTGATCCGTCATAGCCACTCCCAGCCCCGTCGTGGCCAGCCGACGCTGGCGAAACGATCACCAGAGCGGACAGGCTTGCTGTGCCACTCCATCCTGCCGTGCGCCGCCACGGGTCAGGGCATCTGCTCCTTGTGATTCCGCCGATGCCGGGCGCCCGTTACGCAGGGCGGCGACTTTCAGCACCGCATGAGGAGCGCTCGTCGACAGCCCTGGTTGCTGGGGATCTGCCGCTTGCCGACCGGGAGGACGCAGCGTCACGCCAGAGTGAGGTAGCGGTGGCGGCGGCTCGGATTCGTACATGTCGACCATGCCTGGCGGGCACTTGGGAACTCGAATCATCGGCGGGCGCAGAACGGTTGCCCGCCGACTCTCATCACTTCCGCGCAACCTGAGTACCGGAGAGCAACACGCACCATGCCGGGGCTACCGATCAACATCGGTGGCCCCGGCCTGCTCTAATGCGCAGCAGTGAACGTTGATCTTGAATGGATTCAGCGAGCCGACGCAAGATGTAAACCGCCGATTAGGCTAACCGGTTCACTGGTGATTCAAGATCAGTACTTCTGGCGTACACTCTCCTTCAGGTGTCAAGGCTGACAAATTCCGCAAGAAAAGGAGTTTCGGCCAAAGGTTAGGGACTTGTATCTACCTGCGATCCTTTTGAGTAAAGGAAGTTGGACGTTGGGTTGCTGCCATTTGGTCGTTTCGACACTCTTGCCTTTTGTTGCAGTGATCGACCTGGGCTTCAGTGAGAAACATGTGGCGCGCCGCGCTCAGCTGGCGTGCACGGTTTCAACTCGGGGTGCGCGCCTGTGCCTATAGCGAGAGTCGAGATTGGAATCATCAAAAGGTCTGCTTCAGGTGGGCACTCCTATTGCCAGGTGTTGCCGTTCGGGGTGTCGGCACGAGGTGGCGACAGAATGGAAGGCTAGATAAAGTGTTCGAGAACAAGGACTTGGGTAAGTTTGCCAATAGGGCAAGTTTGGTTGGGCAGTGGAGGCTTGTAAACGACAAAGAAGGCGAGTTCTTTTTCGACCTAAACGAGGACTGCTCCTTCTCGGGGGCATGGTTGAGCGCGCCGAAGAGGTATGCCCTATTTCGCGCACTGCTGCCTCGTACGGCAGGCTTGTGGTTCATAGAGAATGAAGGCGATAAGATACTATTCAAGCTCCAATTCGGGCGCGCGGAGAACGGCGTTTCGAATGTTCTCGATAAGGTGTACACTCAGATGATGTCGATCGTTGGCTCAAGTTACACGGGCGTTGTAACAGGGATGGGGCGCAATACGGTTACGATCTATTGGCCGCATAACAAGAGCACTGACATTTGGACTCGAGTTGAATGATGTGTTCAAGGAAAGAAAGGACCGATCGTCACGTCATGGCCACTGCACGGCCGTTTGACTCAGCATGGGCGATGGCCGACGATCGGGTGCCCTTGCCCGTTGCTGCGCAAGCGTCAACCACCCGATCTGTGGCCCGGGTTTGCGTGTAGTCGCCCGCTGCCGTCACCTCTGCGGCCATCGCACGAATCGCGGCCGGACAGTCCGGCACGTGTCGAGCGTCGGCGAGTTGCGGTGGGGCGAAGACGAAACACGCGTCGGCGATGGCGGCCGGTGACGGTCGGGCGATGCGTTCGACCAGGAAGTTGACCATACGCGTCGGAGTCCGGGGCAAGATCCGGGCCACCGCTTCATCCAGTTCCTGCTGCCTCTGGCGTGCATGCCTGGCGGAATCCACCGCCAGCATTACCCACCCTGCCGTCACCATCACCATGCCGAGCGCCGGCGCCCGTCGGAGCCGGACGCGTAGCCGCAACATCCCCAGCGCGGCCACCCCGTCACCGGTCACCGCGACACCCGCCACCACGGGCCCACGTACGTCAGCAGCCTCACCCCGACCACCAGCAGCGGCATTGTCAGCCGCCGTACCGGCGGAAATCGGCGAGCAAAGATCAGCACGGCCACGAGACCAGAGATCCTGCCGACCAGCCGCGGCCGCGAAGGGAGTGAGGCAGTGCGCCAACGATGCCACCACGGCTATCGATGCACACCCAACGGGTCTTGGACGCCGGGGCCGCGGTTCGTGTTGGCTTCGGGAAAGTCCCCGTGAACTGGAGGATCCGATGGCCGACCCGGGCACCCCTGTCGTGTTCATCCACGGCCTGTGGCTGCACGCCACCTCGTGGAACCCCTGGATCGACCACTTCCGGGCGGCCGGCTACGAGCCGGTCGCCCCGGGCTGGCCGCACGAGCCCGAAACCGTCGAACAGGCCCGCGAAAACCCCGACGCCGTCGCGGACATCAGCATCGACGACGCCACCGGCCACTTCGCCTCGATCATCGCGGACCTGCCCCGGCCGCCGGTGCTCATCGGCCACTCCTTCGGTGGCCTGATCACCGAGAAGCTGCTGGGCCAGGGCATCGGCCTCGCCGGCGTCGCCATCGACCCCGCCCAGATCAAGGGCGTCCTGCCGCTGCCGCTGGCACAGCTGCGCGCCGGGCTGCCGGCGCTGGGCAATCCCGCCAACCTGCACCGGGCCGTTTCGCTGACCGAGAAGGAGTTCCGGTTCGGCTTCGGCAACGCGCTGCCCGACGAGGAGTCGTCGGAGCTCTACCGGCGCTGGACGATCCCGTCGCCGGCCCGGCCGCTCTTCCAGGCCGCGGCGGCCAACTTCGTGATGCACTCCCAGGCGAAGGTCGACACCGACCGCGAGGACCGCGGCCCGCTGCTGCTGATCTCCGGCACCGCCGACCACACCGTCCCGGACGTGGTCACCCGCTCGACGCTCAAGCAGTACCGGGACTCCACCGCCGTCACCGAGCTGAAGCAGTTCGAGGGCCGGGGCCATTCGCTCACGGTCGACAGCGGCTGGCGCGACGTCGCCGACGCCGTGCTCGGCTGGCTGCGCGAGCAGGGGATCTAGGCGGGTGGACCTCGGGCTGGACGGCGCGGTCGCCGTCGTCACCGGGGCCGGCCGGGGCATCGGGCTGGCCGTCGCGCAGACCCTCGCCGCCGAGGGGGTGCACGTCGTGGCCGGCGCCCGCGACCCCGGGCCGGACCTCGACGTCCTCGTCCGGGCCGGGAAGGCGCACACCCTGGCGGTGGACCTCGGCACCGCCGACGGGCCGGGGCGGCTCGCGGAGCTGGCCCTGACCGAGTTCGGGCGGATCGACATCCTGGTCAACAACGTCGGCGCGGTCACGCCGCGGACGAACGGGTTCCTGCTGGTCACCGACGACGAGTGGGCCCGGTCGCTGACGCTGAACCTCGTCAGCGCGGTCCGGGCCACGCGCGCCGTGCTGCCGGCGATGGTGACGGCCGGCCGCGGCAGCATCGTCACGATCGCCTCGATCAACGCGAGCCTGCCCGACCCCGGCGTCATCGACTACAGCGCGGCGAAAGCGGCGCTGGTCAACTTCACGAAGTCGGTGTCGAAGGAGTTCGGCCCGCACGGCATCCGCGCCAACGCGATCAACCCGGGCCCGGTCGCGACGAAGCTGTGGCTCGGCACCGGCGGCGTCGCCGAAACGATCGCGGCCACCACCGGCGCGAACCCGGAGTCGGTCGCCGAAGAAGCCGCGGCCCACGCGGTCACCGGCCGCTTCACCCAGCCCGCCGAGGTCGCGAACCTCGCGGTCTTCCTGGCCAGCGACCGGGTGGCCGGCAACATCACCGGGGCGAACTTCGCGATCGACGGCGGGTATTCCACCGAGACGCACTGAGGGCGTCGTGCGAGGCTGGCGGCATGACCGATCGGGCCGGACCGCGGCGGGAACTGGAGCGGACCCGCGACGGCGGCGGCCCGGGCGCGGAGCAGGCCCGCGTCGCGTTGACCGCCGAGACCTCGGCCGACCGGCTGCGGGCGGCGATCCTCGCGCTGGCCACGGCGCGCGGTGCGGACCGCAGCACCTGCCCGTCGGACGCGGCGCGAGCGGTGGCCACCGACTGGCGTCCGCTGCTGCCGGACGCGCGAGAGTCGGCCCGGGAGCTCGCCCGGGCCGGCCGGGTGGAGCTCACCCAGCGGGGCCGGCCGCTCGACCCGGACGGCGCGTGGCGAGGGCCGATCAGGATTCGCCTGCCCCGCGGCGAGTGACGGCACTGCCCTTGCCTTGACCCGAGGACGACGGCCTCGCTACCGTGCCGGAACGGTCCGGTAATGCCGTCCGCAGAACGGAAACCCCGTCATGACAGCGATCCACCACGTGGCGGTCGTCGTCGACGACCTCGAAGCGGCGGTCGGCTTCTACACCCGGGTGCTCGGCTTCCGGCTCTCCGAAGCCCGTCCCGGGAACCTCGGGCCCGGGGCCTGGCTGGACGTCGGCGACCAGCAGCTGCACCTCGTCGCCGGGGCGCCGGGACCTTCGCGGGGCCAGCACTTCGCCGTGCTCGTCGACGATCTCGACGCCGAGGTCCGGCGGTTGCGCGACAGCGGGTTCGAGGTCAGCGATCCCGCGCCGGTCGGCGCGGCGCGCCAGTCCTTCCTCGCCGATCCCTCGGGCAACGCCATCGAGCTGCACGAGAAGTAGCGTCACGGCAGTTCGAGGTGCTCCCGCAGGGTCGTGCCTTCGTACTCCGTCCGGTACACGCCGCGCTCCTGCAGCTCCGGGACCAGCCGGTCGACGACGTCGTCCAGCGCGGCCGGGACCAGGTGCGGGCTGAGGTTGAACCCGTCCACCGCCCGCGTCCGCACGTACCGCGCCCATTCGTCGGCGACCTGGCCCGGCGTGCCGACGAAGCCGTGCTGCCGCGGCTGGACCTCGAGGACGAGCTGGTGGATCGACAGGTTCTTCGCCTCGGCCAGCTCGCGCCACCGGCGGATCCGGTCGAGCTTGCCCGTCCGGTCCGCGATCGAGATCGTCCCGCGTGACGGGTCCAGCTCGCCCTCGGCGGGCTCGACGTCCGGCAGCGGGCCGTGCGGGTCGTACGCCGACAGGTCCTGCCCCCAGTACTGCTCGAGGAACGCCAGCGCGCGCTGGGGCGTGATCTGCCGGCGCCGGATGTCCTCGGCGCGTTCGGCCGCGTCGGCCGGCGTGTCGCCCAGGACGACGGTCGCGCCCGGCAGGATCCGCACCGCGTCGGCGGGCCGGCCGTGGCGGGCAAGCCGCGCACGGAGGTCCTCGGCGTAGGCGACGGCCTTGTCGTAGGCGGTGTTCGCCGAGAAGACGACGTCCGCGTACTTCGCCGCCAGTTCGCGGCCGCCGGGGGAGTCCCCGGCCTGGAACAGCACCGGCCGGCCCTGGGGGCTCGGCGGCACCGTCGGCGTCGCGCGCAGGCTCACCAGGTCGGTGTGGCGGGCCACGAGGCCGGTCCCGGACCACAGCGCCAGCGCGGCCTCGACGAACTGCTCGGCCCGCTCGTAGCGGCGCTCGTGTGCCAGCCAGCCGCCCCGGCGGAAGTTGGCGCCGGTCCAGGCGTTGTCGGTGGTGACGATGTTCCAGCCGGCCCGGCCGCCGGACAGGTAGTCCAAAGAGGACAGCCGGCGGGCGAGGTCGGCGGGGAAGTTGTACGTGGTGTTCTGCGTGGCGACCAGCCCGATCCGGGTCGTGGCCCCGGCCAGCGCGCTCAGCTGGGTGATCGCGTCCGGGCGGCCGGCGACGTCGAGGGCGTGGACGCGGCCGCGGTTCTCCCGCACCCGCAGGCCTTCGCCGAGGAAGAAGGCGTCGAACAGGCCGCGTTCCAGCGTCCGCGCGACGGAGACGTACGTCTCGATCTCGGTGTGCGGCGCGTTCGACGGGTCGTCCCACAGGTAGTGCGGGCCGACGCCGGTGTAGAACACGCCCAGGTGCAGCCGCGCGCTCATGCGGCACCGCCGGCCGCGAACAGGCTCGCCGGCCGGGCGAGACCGAGCGAGGTGCGCAAGGTGGCGCCCGGCTCCGGCGGGGTGAGCAGGCCTTCGGTGCGCAGCGCGGGCAGCACTTCACCGGCCAGCACCGGCAGGTCGGTCGCGAGGACGGCGGGGTGCAGCCGGACGCCGTCGACGCTGGTGGCCAGCCAGCCCAGCAGTTCGGTGAGGCCGGGCGCGGATCCGGTGTAGCGCAGGCGATCCCCGTGCGGCCTGCGCGTGCCGCCCCCGAGTGCGACCTCGATCTCGGCGAAGACCAGCGGAGCGCCGGTCTCCCGGGCGCGCCGGGCGCGGGTGCGGACGTCGTCGAGGCCGGCGCCGCCGACGAGCACGACGTCCGGGCGGGCGGCTTCGGCCAGCGTGTCGGGAGCCAGCACGACGGGCCGGCCCTGCGGCGGCCGCGGCGTGATCAGCGGGCCCTTGACCGAGAACCGCGTGCCGGTGAAGTCGACGTGGTGCACCTTGTCCGGGTCGAGGTACCGGCCGGTGGCGACGTCCTTGATGACGGCGTCGTCGTCCCAGGAGTCCCACAGCCGCCGCACGACCTCGACGACGTCGGCGACTTCGTGGTGCAGCGCGTCCGGGTCGAGCCGCGACCCGCCGACGGTGGCGAGGGCCTCGGCCGAGCTGTCGGCGCCGACGACCCAGGCGGCGCGCCCGTGCGAAGCGTGGTCGAGGCTCGCCAGCTGCGCGGCCAGGTGGAACGGCTCGGCCGTGGTGACGTTCACGGTCGGCGCGAGCCCGATCCGGTCGGTCAGGGTCGAGACGTAGGCGGCGCGGGTGGTCGCCTCGATCCGCGGGCCGCCGACGGGGGAGTCGTCGAAGGTGACGAACGTGAAGCCGCCGCGTTCGGCGGTCGTGACGACGTCGGCGACCGCGCCGTCGCCGTCGACCTCCACCGCGACGTGCAGGCTGCGAGAAGTCATGGTCCACAGCTATCCGGTGCCCGGCCCGGCGCGCACCTGCTTTCAGGATGTGGACGCACTGGGACCGCGGGCTCCCGGCGCCGAGAATGTCCCGACGGCGGAAGGGGTGCACGATGAAGCGGATGGTCGACGCGCTTATCCGGGCGTTCACCGGGTTCGGGTGGGTGCTGGTGCCGCCGGTCCCGCCGTTCGAACCCGGCGTGGCCGTGCCGGTGCCGCGTCCGGCGGACCCGCTGAGGGTGCCGTTGTCCCGCCGGGAGCGGGCGGAGTTCCGGCGGATCGTCGGCTGAGTCCACAAAGGACTCAGGTGTCGAGGGTTGCCGCGTAGTCGAACAGCGTCACGCGGTCGGGCAGTTTCGTCTTGGTCATCAGGCTGGACACGTGCTTTTCCACCGTCTTGGGGGAGATCAGCAGGCGCCGGGCGATGTCGGTGTTGCCGAGGCGGTGGGCCAGGAGCCGGAAGACGTCGTATTCGCGGACGGTGACGCCGGCGTCGCGCAGCTCGCGCGGGAGGTGGTGGAGGCCGGGCCGGCGCTGCCGGACGGATTCCCCGGCCCGCCGCAGCAGGGCCCGGCACGCCCCGGCGACGCCCGGGACGGCCGCGTCGTGGAAGTACTCCTCGGCCGCCCGCAGCCACGGGACGGGCTCACCCCAGCCATCGGCGAGCGCGGCTTCGGCGGCGAGCCGGGCCCCGAGGTGCGCGGCCATCCGGTAGGGATAGGCGGCTTCCCGCGCTTCCTTCGCGGCGGCTTCCGCCCCGGCGGCATCGCCCCGCCGGCCGTGCGAGACGGCCTGCGCGAGGGCGGCGAACTGCCGGTTCCACCGGAGCCGGCTCGCGGGGTTCGCGGTCGCCACGGCCAGGTCGTCCGGCGTGAGGTCCCCGGCGAGGACGTCCAGGAGGAGGGCGAGGCCGTGGTGCCCGGCGAGCGGGGAGCCGGCGGATTGCCGGGCGAGTTTGAGATCGCGGCGGGCTCGGTCGCGGTCCTCCTCGAGCAAGGCGCAGAACGCCTGGGCGAGGCCGAGGCAGAGGGCGAGGTCGGGGTGGTGGTCGCCGTGGGCGGCCCGGACTTCGGCGATCGCTTCGGCCATGCCCGGCCGGTCGCCTTGGTGGGCGGCACACACGGCCCGGATGACGGCGGTGCGGCGCGAATCGGCGGGGTCGCCCTCGCCGCTGCCGGCGAGGTTGCGCTCGGCGGCGATGAGACCGCGCCCCGCCGCAGCCGGGTGGTGGTCGGGACCGCAGGGCCGGTCCGCGAGCAGGTCAGCCGACTCCTGGTTTCCGCCCGAGCCGGAGCGAGAGCCCGCGGCCAGCCACCGCTCGACCCCGCGGTAGTCGCCCCCGAGCACCAGCCCGTGCAGCGTGATCCCCAGGTCGGCCGCCCGCGCCACCGCCACCGACCCCGACTGCTCCGCCTGCTGCCGGGCCAGCACCAGACCGCCCGTGTCCCCCTCCGTCACTGCCAAGTGCTCTCCCAGCCGCAGCAACACATGCGTGCGCCACAACGGCATCCGGCGGGACTCCGTCAGCTGCCGGGCTCGGTCGAGGTGGCGGCGGGCCTCCTCCGGGTCTCGCTCGAGGACGCCCAGCGCCAGCAACGCCTGGCACGTCACCACCGGGTCGTCGTGCCGCTCGGCCTGTTCGAGCGCCGCCGTGGCCAGCCGGCGGGCTTCGGCCTCTCGGTCCGGTGCTTCGAGCAGCAGGAGTGCGTGCACCGCGTCGATCGCCGCGCGCCGGCGGTCGGAGCCGGGGCGGGTGCGGGCCGCCGTCAGCTGGGCCAGGGCGTCTTCGGTCCGGCCGGCCAGGCGGGCGGCCCAGGCCAGCCGGGCGTGCAGCACCGCCGCCCGGTCGAACAGCCCGACCTCCGAAAACCGGGCCGCCAGAGCGAAAGCGCGGTCCGTTCGCCCGGTTTCGCCGAGCGCGAAGACCAGCGACTCCAGCACGAACCCGCGCAGCGGCAGGTCGGGACTGTCGGTCAGCAGCGCGTCGGCGCGGCCGAGCAGGGTGACCGCGGCCCCCGCCGCCGCGGTCTCCAGGGCCCGGCGCCCGGCGTCGGCGAACAGCCGCCCGGCCGCGGCGCGGTCGCCCGCGAGCTGCCGCAGCTCCGCGGCCCGGGCGCACCACTCGCCGGGCAGACCGGGGTACAGCACCTCGGTGGCGTCGGCGGCCAGCCGCGCGAGTTCCGCCCGCCGGACCGGCCCGAGCTGCGCGAGCACCGCCTCGACCGTCAGCGGGTGCCCGAACGCGTACCAGCCGAGGGCCGCCCGGTCCGGTTCGACGAGCTGGGCGTCGACGGCCGCGTCGAGGAACGCCGCGACCGCACGGTCGTCGGCCCCGGCGGCCCGCTGCACCACCGGGGCGGCGAAGCGGGAACCGAGCACCGCGGCGATGGCCAGCAGGCCGGCCCCCTCGGGCCCGAGCCGGGCCATCCGGGTGGCGACGCTGCCCGCCAGCGCCGCGGGCACGGTGCCGGTGTCCGCGAGGTGCCAGCCGCCGGGGCGCTCGGTCAGCAGCCGGTCGTGGACCAGCTCGTGCAACAGCTCCTCGACCAGGAACGGGATCCCGGTGCTGAGCTGCCACAGGTGGGTGGCCGTCTCGGCCGGGACGCGCGCCCGGTCCGTCCCGAGGCACGCCGCGACGACGTCGTGCACGGCACCGGGGCCGAGCCGGTGCAGCCGGCGCAGGACGCAGCCGCCGCGGCGGGCCGCCGACCGCGCGATGTCCCAGGCGTCCGAAGGGTCGTCGCGCAGCGTGCCGATCAGCAGCACGCGGGCGGACTGCAGGTTGTTGACCAGGTACTCCAGCACGAACAGCGTCTCCGCGTCGGTGTCGTGCAGGTCGTCGAGGAGCAGCACGCAGCCGCCGGCCCGGCCGACCACGGTCAGCAGCCGCACCACCGCCTCGGCGATGACGAGCAGCGGCGGCGCCGGGGCACCCTCCGCGACCGTGCGCCAGTCGGGGACGAGCACGCCCAGCGCCGGCAGGTACGGGCCCAGCTCGCCGACGTCGACGGGTTCGGTGTCCCGCGTCAGCGAGAACAGGGCTTCGGCCAGCGGCCGGAACGGCACCACCGGCCCGACCGAGCTGCCCTGCCCGCGCAGCACCCGCGCACCGCGGCCGGCCGCCGCCGCGGCCACCTCACGGGCCAGCCGGGACTTGCCGATCCCGCTTTCCCCGGCGAGGAACACCGCACCACCGCGCCCGGCCAGCGCGCCGTCGAAGGCCGTGGTCAGCTCCCGCAGCTCCGCCTCCCGGCTGACCAGCTCCGGCGAGCGGATCAGCATGCCGCGAAAAAGGCATGATCATCGGAATAATCGTATTCACGCATCGAATGGTTCCCCCAGGTCTTCGGCCCCCTCATAGGGGATACACGACAGCGGTGACAACGCCAACCGGGACCGAATGCTGGAATTCACTTGCCCGCCTTTCGTCGCGCGATGGGGCGGGTTCCCCCAGGTTTCCCCGGCGGACGGGAGGGAAGGGTGGACTCCGGGAATCGTCCGTTCGGAGGTTGACACCCACCGGGCGCTCCCGCGGCCCGCCGGACACCGTGACGCAGGCCGCAGGAGTGGTCCAGGCCAGGAGCCCTGGCCTGCTGAACAGGCGGGATTCGCCCTGTTCGCGGGAAATCCGCGAGGCCCGGGAAGAAGTTGGGGGAGCCGCCCCCATGGCGCCGCGGCACCCGCCATGGGCAGACTGGCGAACGCCACGGCTGGGGTGAAGTAACCGGGGCACGGGGGTACCACGACGGAATTCGGTGCGGTGCGAACCGCGCCCGGACATCGGCGTGAACGGGTTCCGGCCGAGCCCGGAACAGCCCTTTCGGGAGAACGAACGGACATTTCGTTCTCGAACTGGACAGCTCCTTCACGCGCTGCCGCGAATGCGGCGGCACGGCAGAATGCGGGGAAACAAGTGGGTGCGAACGGAATCACCCGGGTCGGCGTGGTCGGCTCGGGCACGATGGGTGCCGGGATCGCGGAGCTCTGCGCGACCCGGGGGCTCGACGTCCGGCTGGCGGTGTCCCGGGAGTCGTCCCTGACCGCCGCCCCGGCGCGGATCGCCGCGTCGCTCGGCCGCCGCGTCGAGAAGGGCAAGCTGACGGCCGCCGAGCGCGACGCCGCGCTGGCCCGGATCACCGTCGGCACCGACCTGGCCGAACTCGGCGACCGGCACCTCGTCATCGAGGCGATCCCCGAGGACGAGCAGCTCAAGCTCGGCCTCTTCGCCACCCTGGACAAGATCGCCGGCGACGGCACCGTGCTCGCCAGCACCACCTCGGCCATCGCGATCACCCGGCTCGCCGCCGCGACCAGCCGGCCGGAACGCGTGCTGGGCCTGCACTTCTTCAACCCCGTCACGGCGTTGCGGCTCGTCGAGGTCGTCCCCGCGCTGTCCACCACGGGCGACGTGACCGAGCGGGTGACCGCCTTCGCCGAGCACACCCTGGACCGGCAGCCGATCACCGTCGCCGACCAGAGCGGCTTCGTCGTCAACGCCCTGCTGATCCCGTACCTGCTCGCGGCGATCCGCATGGTCGACACCGGGTACTGCCCCGCCGAAGACGTCGACCGCGCCATGGAACTCGGCTGCGCGCACCCGATGGGCCCGCTGCGGCTGGCCGACCTGATCGGCCTCGACGTCGTCGCCGCCATCGCGGCCGCGCTGCACGACGAGTTCAAGCAGCCCCTCTACGCCGCCCCGCCGTCTCTTTCCCGGCTGGTCGAAGCCGGCCACCTCGGCCGCAAGACCGGCCGCGGCTTCCACACGTACTGAACCGAGGAGAAACCGTGCACTCGTTCCTGAACATCAAGAAGTCCGCCCGGATCAGCGACGACTTCTGGGACGTCACCGACAAGGCCGGGCTGTTCGACGTCGTCGTCGCCGGGCTCGGCGACGGACGCCACCGCGGGCTCGACGACGGCCACGAGTTCGTCAACATGTCGTCCTACTCCTACCTCGGCCTCGACACCCACCCGAAGCTGGTGCGGGCCGCGGCCGACGCCGTGCTCGCCGAAGGCGCGCTGAACACGTCGACGTCCCGGATGCGCGTGCGGTTCGGCGCGCTCCGGGACGCCGAAGCGGCGCTGTCGGAACTGTTCGACGTCGAGGCCGTGACGCTCAACTCGTGCGCCGCTGCCGCGTGGTCGGCGCTGCCGCTGGTCGCCTCCGGGATCTTCACCGAAGGCGAGCCGCCGCTGATGGTGTTCGACAAGAACGCCCACTTCTGCCTCAACGCGATGAAGCCGAGCGTCGCCGACGAAACCGAAGTCACGGTGGTCCCGCACAACGACGTCGAAGCGCTCGAAGCGTTGTGCAAGCAGCACAAGCGCGTCGCCTACGTCGCCGACGGCGTGTACAGCACCGGCGGGCAGGCACCGGTGAAGGAACTCCTGGCCCTGCAGGACAAGTACGGCCTCTTCCTGGTCTTCGACGAGGCCCACGGCATCTCGACGGTCGGGCACCGCGGCCGCGGCGTCGTGCTGGAGGAACTGGGCCGGATCAACGACCGCACGATCATCATCACCTCGCTCAACAAGGGCTTCGGCGCGTCCGGCGGCGCGATCTTCCTCGGCAAGCGGGGATCCCAGTGGCGGCTGGACACCGCGCAGCGCAACGGCGGCCCGCTCATGTGGTCGCAGCGCATCAACACCGCGGGCCTCGGCGGCCTGCTCGCGTCCGCGGAGCTGCACCGCACCGACGAGCTGACCGCGTTGCAGCAGCGCCTGCAGGACAACATCGCGCTCTTCGACCGCCTGGTGGAGACCGGCGAACGCGGCGACGGGCTGCCGATCCGGTTCGTGCGGGTGGGGTCGGAGGACGCGACCGTCCGGCTCGCCCAGGACCTGTTCCGGGCCGGCTTCTACGTCTCGCCGATCTTCTTCCCGATCATCGGCCGTGGCAAGGCCGGCCTGCGGATCATGCTGCGCGCCAGCATGACCACGGCCGAGATCGAGAAGTTCGCGGCGCTGCTGGGCACCCTGGGGGAGGCGTGACGGCGCTGCGCTCGCACGTCGACGTCGCTTCGGCCGCCTTCCGCCGCAACGCCGAGGACTTCGAGGTCAACCGCGAGGTCATCGCCCGCGCCCGGGAAGCGGCACTGGCCGGCGGCAGCGAGAAGGCCCACCGCAAGCACGCGGCGCGCGGCAAGCTGACCGCCCGGCAGCGCATCGCGCGGCTGCTCGACCCCGGGACGCCCTTGCTGGAGGTCGGCCAGCTCGCCGCGCACGACGTCTACGACGAGCCGGTGCCCTCGGCCGCGCTCGTCGTGGGCGTCGGGATCGTCGCCGGACGGCCGTTCATGGTCTTCGCCAACGACGCCACGGTGAAGGGCGGCACGTACTTCCCGCTCGGCGTCCGCAAGCACCTGCGCGGGCAGAAGATCGCCCGGGAGAACGGCCTCGGCTGCCTCTACCTCGTCGACTCGGGTGGCGTGTTCCTGCCGCTGCAGGAAGACCTGTTCCCCGACGAGGACCACCTCGGCCGCATCTTCCGCAACATCGCCGAGATGTCCGCCGAAGGGCTGCCGCAGCTGGCCGCGGTGATGGGCTCGTGCACCGCGGGCGGCGCGTACATCCCGGCGATGTGCGACGAGACGGTCATGGTCCGCGGCACCGGCACGGTGTTCCTCGGCGGCCCGCAGCTGGTGCGCGCGGCGACCGGCGAGGTCGTCGACGCGGAGACGCTCGGCGGCGCCGACCTGCACACCCGCGTCACCGGGGTCGCCGACCACCTCGCCGAGACCGACGACCACGCCCTCGAGATCCTGCGCGACCTCGCGGCGCGCAGCTCCCGGCCGCCGCTGTCGCCGCCGGCCCGGGAGCCCCGTCCGCCGAAGTACGACCCCGCCGAGCTGCCCGGGGTCGTGAGCGCCGGGCTGAAGGAGCACATCCCGGCGCGCGAGATCCTCGCGCGGCTGCTCGACGACAGCGAGTTCACCGAGTACCGCGCCCGCTTCGGCCCGACGATCGTCTGCGGGACCGGGCACGTCGGCGGCTACCCGGTGGGCGTGCTGATCAACGACGGCGTCCTGTTCTCCGAGAGCGCGCAGAAGGCCGCGAACTTCATCGAGGTGTGCGCGCAGCGGGACATCCCGCTGCTGTTCCTGCACAACATCAACGGGTTCATGGTCGGCGCCGAGTACGAGGCCGGCGGGATCACCAAGCACGGCGCCAAGCTCGTCAACGCCGTGTCGTGCGCGAAGGTGCCGAAGTTCAGCCTGGTGATCGGCGGCAGCTACGGCGCGGGCAACTTCGCCATGTGCGGGCGGTCCATGGGGTCGCAGCTGATGGCCATGTGGCCGAGCGCGCGGTCCACTGTGGTCGGTGCCGAGCAGACGGCCAAGGTGATGACCCTGATCCGCGGCGACCAGCTCGCCAAGGAGGGCCGCGAGCTCACGCCCGAGGAGGAGGCGGAGATCCGCGAGCCGATCCTCGCCTCCTACGAACGGCAGGCGCAGCCGCTGTACTACGCGGCCCGGCTGTGGGTCGACGCCGTCGTGGACCCGGTCGAGACGCGCGACTGGCTGGCGCTGTGCCTGGCCATGGCCGCCGACGCGCCGAAGCGGGAGACCCGCTTCGGGGTCTTCAGGATGTGAGGGGACGATGCCGAAACGTGTGCTCATCGCCAACCGCGGGGAGATCGCCCGCCGGATCGCGCGCACCTGCCGCCGGCTCGGCGTCGACCACGTCGCGGTGCACTCCGCCGCCGACGCCGGCGCGGCCCACCTCGCGGACGCGGCCGAAACCGTCCACATCGGACCGTCGCCGGCCCGGGAGAGCTACCTCGACATCGACGCGGTCGTCGACGCGGCCCTGCGCACGAACTGCGACGCCGTGCACCCCGGCTACGGGTTCCTGTCCGAGAACCCGGAGTTCGCCGCCCGCGTCACCGAAGCCGGGCTCGTCTTCATCGGACCGGACGCGGCCACGATCGAGGCGATGGGGGACAAGGCCCGCGCCCGGGAGCTGATGGCCGCGGCCGGCGTCCCGGTCCTGCCCGGCTCCGAGCACGCGACCGAGTCGGCGGACGTCCTGCTCGCCGACGCGCGCCGGATCGGCTACCCGGTGATCCTCAAGCCGGTCGCCGGGGGCGGCGGCAAGGGCATGCGCGTGGTCCACACCGAAGCGGAGCTGCCCGACGCGGTCGAGGAGGCCGTCCGGCTGGGCCGCGCCGGGTTCGGCGACGGCCGGCTGCTGGCCGAGCGGTACGTCGCCGCGCCGCGGCACCTCGAGGTGCAGGTCTTCGGCGACCGGCACGGGAACGTCGTCCACCTCTTCGAGCGCGAGTGCTCGCTGCAGCGGCGGCACCAGAAGATCGTCGAGGAGGCACCGGCGCCGCACCTGCCGGCCCCGACCCGGCACGCGCTGCTCGACGCGGCCGTGCGGGGTGCGACCGCGCTGGGGTACCTCGGCGCGGGCACGTTCGAGTTCATCCTCGACGGCGACGGGCGGTTCTTCTTCCTGGAGGTCAACACCCGGCTGCAGGTCGAGCACCCGGTCACCGAGGAGATCACCGGGCTGGACCTCGTCGAGTGGCAGCTGCGCGTCGCCGACGGCGAGCCGCTCCCGCTGGAGCAGTGGCAGATCCGCGCCACCGGGCACGCGATCGAGTGCCGGGTGTACGCCGAGGACCCCGAGCACGGCTTCCGCCCGGCGCCGGGCCACGCCGAGGTCGTCCGGTGGCCCCAGGGCGTCCGCGTCGAGGCCGCGTTCGACGACTCCGGTGCGGTGCCGGGGTTCTACGACCCGATGGTCGCGAAGCTCGTGGCCACCGGGGCCGACCGGCCGGCGGCCCTCGCCCGCCTGCGCACGGCGATCGAGGAGACCACGCTCGTCGGCCTGACCACCAACCTCGGCTTCCTCGGCGAGCTGCTGGCCGAACCCCGGGTGGCCGAGGGCCGGGTGGACACCCACCTGGTCGACGGCTTCACCGCCCGTCCGGCTCCGCACTGCCGCGACGCGCAGGCCCTGGCGTGCGCGGCGGCCCTGGCGGTGCCGGACCGGGCCGCCGCGGCCTCGCCGTGGACCGGGACCATCGGAGCCTTCGACCGCGCCGCGCTCGACCCCGACGCGCCGCTCGGCCGCCTCGTCCTGCGCCGCGACGGCCGCGACCGCGAGGCCCGGCTGCTGGCCCGCGACCGGGCCGGACTGCACGTCGAGACCGACGGCCACCGCTTCACCGTCACCGCCGGCCCGGCGGACGACAGGGTGGTCCGCGGCACGGTGGGGACCACCCGGTGGACGGGTTTGCCCACCGCGGACGGCTACGAGATCGTCCTCGACGGCCACCGCGTCGCGCTGGCCCGCCGGACGTTCGACGAAGGCGGCGGCGACGCCTCCGACGGCGCGGTGCGCACGCCGATGCCGGGGGTCGTCGTCGGCGTGGCGTGCGCGCCCGGCGCACGGGTCGAAGCGGGGGAGCTGCTGGTGGTCGTCGAGGCGATGAAGATGGAGAACCGCATCGTCGCGCCCTTCGCCGGGACCGTCGGCCGGCTTTCCTGCGCGCTGAACGACGGCGTCACCGCCGACCAGGTCCTCGTCACCCTGAACCCACTGGGAGAATCCGATGTCTGACGCACCTGCCCTGTTGTTCGTCGGCGGCGCCCGGCCGCTCAGCTTCAGCCTCGACATGGCGGCGGAGGCGCTGGCCCAGGCGGCGGCCCGCGGCATCCGCGTGCACGTCACCAACACCGCCGAAGTGCTCGCCGCGACCGAAGACGTCGTCGGCAAGGCGGCGGCGACGTCCACTGTGGACGTTCTCAAGCCCGGCGAGTCCGCGGCCTGGGCGAAGGCGCGGGACGAGCGCTTCGACGCCGTCTACGCGCTGCAGGAGCTGGCCCAGGTCGCCGTCGCCGAGACGGCCGAAGCGATCGGCGTCGCGGGCAACCCGCCCGAGGCCGTGCACCGCGTCCGGACCAAGGACGCCTGTCGCGAAGCGCTGGCCGCCGCCGGGTTCCCGCAGCCGGTCGTCCGGCTCTGCGCGACCGAAGCCGAGGCCGAAGCCTTCCTCGGCGAGTACGCCGGGCCGTGGATCGTGAAACCCCGCGATGCCATGGGCAGCACCGGCGTGAGCCTGGTGACCGAGCCCGGGCAGCTGCCCGCGGCGCTCGCGCTGCTACCGGACGCGAAGCCGTTCCTGGTGGAGCAGTTCGTCGAGGGGCCCGAGTTCAGCGTCGAAGGCGTCTTCCTCGGAGGTGTCCCGAAGGTCCTCGCCGTCACCGCCAAGGAGAAGGTGCCGCCGCCGTTCTTCGTCGAGACCGGGCACGTGCTGCCCGCGCCGCTGCCGGACGCCCGGCGGCAGGAGATCGAAACGCAGGTGACCGGCGCGTTGAAGACGCTCGGGCTGCGCGTCGGCGGCTTCCACGTCGAGCTGTGGCTGACCCCGGCCGGGGTCGTGCTGGGCGAGGTGCACGGCCGCTTCGGCGGCGACTGGATCCACCGCATGCTCGCCCACGCCATCCCGGGCCTCGAGCTGTACGGGCTGGTCTTCGACGACCTGCTCGGCCGGCCGGTCACCGATATCCCGCTGGAACCGAGCCGGGGCGCGGCCGTCCGGTACCTCACGCCGCCGCCGGGCCGGCTCGCCGCGGTCGAGGGCTGGGACGACGTCCTCGCCCACCCCGCCGTCCTGTACGCCGAACTCGGCGTCGGGCCCGGCGACGAAGTCAAGCCCCTGCACCGCTCCGGCGACCGCGTCGGCCTGATCGTCGTCGGCGCCGAGACGCCGGAAGCGGCGAGTGCGCTGGCCGCCGACCTCGTGGACTCGGTGAAGTTCGTGCCCGAGTCCGAACCCGATCGCCTGCCGGGCCTGTGGGCCCTGCGCTGACCTGAGGACGAGATGACCGACATCGGCATTCTGAGCACCGGCTCCTACCTGCCCGACCGCGTCGTCACCAACGCCGAGATCGCCCCGGCGGCCGGCGTCGACGCGGCGTGGATCGAACGCAAGACCGGCATCCGCGAACGCCGGCACGCCGCACCCGGGCAGGCCACCTCCAACCTCGCGGCGATCGCGGCCGACCGGGCGCTGCTCGCCGCGGGCCTCAGCCCGGACGACGTCGACCACGTCGTCGTCGCGACCTCCACCCCGGACCACCCGCAGCCGGCCACGGCCAGCCTGGTCCAGCACCTCATCGGCGCCCGCTCGGCTTCGGCCGTCGACGTCAACGCGGTGTGCAGCGGGTTCGTCTACGCACTCGCGATGGCCCAGGGTCTCGTGCGCGACGGCGGCCACGCGCTGGTGATCGGCGCCGACATCTACTCCCGCATCCTGGACGTGCGTGACCGCAAGACCGCGATCCTGTTCGGTGACGGTGCGGGGGCGGTCGTGCTCGGCCCCGTACCGGCGGGAGGGGGCGTCATCGGCACGCGGCTGCGCGGACACGGTGACGACCACCGGCTCATCGGCGTGCGCGCCGGCGGCAGCCGGGTGCCCGCGTCGGTCCGGTCGGTGCTGGACGGCGAGCACTTCTTCCGGATGGACGGCCGCGGTGTGCGTGAGTTCGTCACCGGGCACGTCCCGTCGGCGATCACCCAGGCACTGCGGGAAAGCGGGCTGCCCGCCACCGCCGTCGACCACCTCGTGCCGCACCAGGCCAACGGCGTGCTGCTGCGCGAGCTGGGGGAGGCGCTCGCCCTGCCGAACGCGGCCCTGCACCTGACGGTCGGGGAGTTCGCCAACACCGGCGCGGCTTCCGTGCCCATCACGCTCGACGCCGCCCACCGCGCCGGCGCCCTCGACGTCGGCGACGTCGTGCTGCTGGCCGGGTTCGGCGGTGGCATGAACCTCGGCGTCAGCCTGTGCCGGTGGACCGCGGCACCGCCCCGCCGCACCGGCTTGCCCACGCAGACCAGCGCCCTGTCCCACGGCTGAGAAAGGCCTGCCCATGCCCGCGCTCCTGCCCCGCGGCGGTCCACCCCGGCTGCTCGCGGTGGCGACGCTGATCACGATGACCGGCTACGGCGTCTACCTGACCGCCGGCGTTCTGTACTTCACGCGCGTAGTCCAGCTGCCCGCCGGCCAGGTCGGCCTCGGGCTGACGGTCGCCGGCGCGGTGTCGCTCTCGGCCGGGATCCCGTTCGGGCACCTCGCCGACCGCCACGGCGCCCGCACGGTCTACGCGCTCACCCTCGTGCTCGGCGCGGTCTCGATGGCGGGATTGTGCCTGGCGCAAGGGTTCTGGACGTTCGTGGTGTTCGCGAGCCTCGGCGCCGCGGCCCAGACGGCCGGGCCCGCCGCACGCAGCCCGCTCGTGCAGGAGTACGGCGGCGACCGGCCGGCGGAGTTCCGCGGCTACCTCCGGTCGGTGACGAACCTGGGCATCGCGCTCGGCGCGCTGCTGGCCGGCTGGGGCGTCGCGGCGGACACCCGCAACGCGTACCTGCTGCTCATCGCGGGCAGCGCGGTCTCCTACGCGGCGAGCGCGGCCGTGGTGCTGTTCCTGCCGTCGGTCCCGCCGAAACCGGCGGGCACCGGACCGCGGTGGGTCGCCCTGCGCGACCGGCCGTACCTCGTGCTGACCCTGCTCGACGGCGTCATGGCGATCCAGTACCGGGTGCTGACCGCGGCGGTCCCGCTGTGGCTGGTCGCCCGCACGGCGGCACCGAACTGGACGGTCTCCGGCGTGATGGTGGTGAACACGGTGATCGTGGTGTTCTTCCAGGTCCGCGCGAGCCGCCGGATCGACACGACGAAGGCGGGCGCGGTGGCGTTCCGGCGTGCCGGGTTCGCGTTCTTCGCCGCGTGCGTGGCGATCGCGGCGATGGCCGGGGCGCCGACGTGGCTGGCCCTGGTCCTGTTGCTGGCGGCGGTGATCGTGCACACGGTGGGCGAGATCTGGCAGGCCGCGGGCGGCTTCGAGCTGTCGTTCACGCTCGCGCCGCCGCACGCGGTCGGGCAGTACCAGGGACTGTTCGGCATGGGCCTGGGCCTGGGTGTGACGCTGGGGCCGGCGGTGCTGATCGCGCTGTGCATCACCTGGGGCACGCCGGGGTGGTGGGTGGTCGGCGGGATCTTCGCGGCCACCGGCTTGGCGGTTCCGGCGGTGGTGCGGTGGGCCGAGCGCGACCGCGTTCAGGTCAGCGCGACCGGTGCGGAGCTCTCGAAGCGGTAGCCGATCCCGCGGACGGTGGTGATCGGGTCCAGGTGCGGGGCCAGCTTGGCCCGGAGCTTGCGCACGTGGACGTCGACGGTCCGGTCGCCGCCGTCCTGCCGCGGCCACAGCGCGGTCTTCAGCGCGGCGCGGGTGAAGACCTGGTCCGGGTGCGCGCCGAGGTAGCGCAGCAGGTCGAACTCCAGCCGGGTCAGCTCGAGGTGCCTGCCGAGCAGGATCGCCCGCCGGGAGCCGGTTTCGATGTGCAGCAGCGCGTCCGGCACCAGCTTCAGGTGGGATCGCGCCGGGAAGACGTCGACGCTGGCCAGGCCGTCGAGCGCGGACGCCAGCCGGGCGGCGACGAGCGCGGCGTCACGGGCCGGACCGCTGAGGTCGATCCGGATGGTCACGTCGAGCACCCCGGGGCGTTCCGGCTGGATCGTCATGGCCGCGATTGTCGTTGCCCCGCGCGAAGATGCGAAGCGCGCCCGGCGGGTGGAACGGCTTGACGCGCCGGGAACTCCGGGATTCCCGGGAACCGTACGCGGATTCCAGCCGACCTCTCTCCTGAGGCGGCGGCCGCCGCGGACGGGAAGGGAGCTCGATGTCGATCGACCGGAGCGACGAGCGCACGGCCGGACCGGCGGCGCAGCCGAAGCTCACCTGGGCGGCGATCCGGCCGCTGGTGCTGCGCCTGCACTTCTACGCCGGGGTGTTCATCGGGCCGTTCCTGCTGGTCGCGGCGGTGACCGGGCTGGCCTACGTCTGGACGCCGCAGCTGGAGCAGGCCGTCTACGACCACGAGCTGCACGTCCCGGCGGCGCCCGGGGTCGTCCCGCTGGAGCAGCAGGCCGCCGTCGCCCGGGCCGCCGTGCCGGACGGGACCGTCACCGGGATCCGGCCCGGGCCCACGCCGGCCGACTCGACGCAGGTGATCTTCGACCGCCCCGGGCTCGAGCCCAGCTACCACTGGACGGTGTTCGTCGACCCGCACACCGCGGAGGTGCGCGGGCAGCTGGAGACCTACGGCTCGGGCCAGGCGATGCCGGTGCGCGGCTGGGTCGACACCCTGCACCGCAGCCTGCACCTGGGCGACGTCGGCCGCTGGTACAGCGAACTCGCGGCCAGCTGGCTGTGGGTGGTCGTGCTGGCCGGGATCGCGCTGTGGCTGGGGAAGCGCAAGTCGTCGCGGAGCAAGCGAGGACGGCTCCTGTCGTGGCACCGCACGACCGGCCTGGTGATCGCGGCCGGGCTGCTGGTCCTGTCGGCCACCGGGCTGACGTGGTCCGAGCACGCGGGCGCGAGCATCAGCGAACTGCGGTCCGAACTGGACTGGACGACGCCGTCGGTGTCGACCGCGCTTCCGGCTTCGGCGGCGCGAACGGACGTCGGGATCGACGCCGTGCGCGCGGCGACGCTGTCCGCCGGCTTGGCGGACCCGGTGGAGATCCGCCCGCCGGCCACGCCGGGCAAAGCGTATGTCGTGCAGCAGGTCGGCCGCGACTGGCCGACCAAGGCGGACTCGATGGCCGTCGACCCGGCGACCGGGCGGATCACCGACACGCTGCCGTTCGCGGACTACTCGCTCGCGGCGAAGCTGGCGCGATGGGGGATCGACGCGCACATGGGCCTGCTGTTCGGCGTGGCCAACCAGATCGTGCTGACGGCGCTGGCGCTCGGGCTGATCGCGGTGATCGTCTGGGGCTACCGGATGTGGTGGCTGCGCCGGCCGACCCGTGGTGACGCGCGGGCCGGGCGTCCGCCGTCGCGCGGAACCTGGCGGCGGATCCCGGGCCGGGTGCTCGCGCCGGTGCTGGTGGTGACCGCCGTCGTGGGGTACTACCTGCCGGTGTTCGGCTTGTCCCTGCTGGGTTTCCTGGTCGTGGACCTGATCGTCGGGGCTCGCCGTCCGGAGGTGGTGTCGTGATCGAGGCGACCGGGTTGCGGTGGATCCTGACGATCGTGTTCGCGGGCACCGGGTTCTTCTGCCTGTACCGGTGCCTGCGGCAAGGACCGGTGACGAGCCGGTTCGGCGACGTGCTGCACACGGCGATGTGCGCGGGCATGGTCGCGATGGTGTGGCCCGCCACGATGAGCTTCGCCCGGCTGCCGCAGTTGGTGCTGTTCGGGTTCGCCGCGGCCTGGTTCGCCGTGGCGGCGGCCCGGGGTACCGACCGGTGGCACCCGGGCTACCACGCGGTGATGATGGCGGCGATGGCGTGGATGGTGTTCGCGATGCCCCGCGCGATGGTGGGCAGCGGCGCGGCGACGACCATGGACATGCCGGGGATGGAGGGCATGGCGATGGCGGTGCCGTCGGCCGGGGGAGGGGTGCCGGCCGACGTGGTGGTCGTCGCGGTGGTGCTGGCGATCGCGTTCTGCGCGGCGGGGCTGGCGTTTCTGGCCCGAGCGATCGATGGCGTGCGGGTCGCGTTGCCGCCGGTCCGGACGGCCGGGTGGGGCGCCGACGCCCTGATGGGCCTCGGCACGACCGTGATGCTGGTCGCGATGCTGTGACGCGGCGGGGGTGCCGACGCCCGGGTGGGCCTCGGCACCCCCGCGACGCGGGGAATCAGGCCGGCGCGAGGAGCCCGTCGAGCACGCCGGTCTTGATGTCGGCGACCAGGACTTCGAGCTGGCCGACACTCATCTCGATCTTCTGGCCGAAGTCATCGGTGATGACGATCCGGCGCTCGGCCGGCGCGTCGTCGGCGACGTAGAGCTCCGGGCAGCCGCAGTTGCACTGGCCGCAGAACGTCGCGATGTGCCGCAGGGGTGCGTTCATGGTCGTCTCCTCGGGTCCGGTCACCGCCACTGGTGCAGTAGTCGGCCCGGGGTCCGGGATGGTTCCCGGACGCGGCGCGCGATGTGGCCGGCGAGTTCGCGGCGGCCGCGGGGAGCTGTGCGGCGGCGCGGGCTACCGGTTCGCCGGCGGGGCAGTGCCGCACTGCGGATCGGTTCGGCGAACCGCCGGCTCAGGCCGCGTGGTGCGGGTTGGCCGGCCCGGCGCGGGAAAGCTCGCCCGCCGGCTCAAGCCGCGCGGTGCGGGCTTGCCGGCCCGGCGCTGGAAAGCCCGCCGGCTCAGGCCGCAGTCCCGGTTGGCCGGCCCGGCGCGGGAAAGCTCGCCCGCCGGCTCAAGCCGCGCGGTGGCGGCTGGCCGGCCTCCGCGGGAACCGGCGGACCGGCGCCAGCCGTGCCGGTGCGTCGTGCTCCGGAAGATGCACTTCGTCGTCCGTTCCCAGTGCGTCCGCGTTCAACGGTGCCGGGGCCGGGCTCCGGCGGTGTTCGCGGTGGACCACGACCATCAACACCAGTCCCACTACCAGCAAGCTGTGGGTCAGCAGGCGGCCGGCCCCGACCTGGCCGCCGGACACGTCGATCACCGATGCCACCCCGAGCACCAGCGCGAAACCGGCGACCAGCGGCAGCTGCGCGCCGGCGGTGCGGGGGCGCAATGCCGCCCACAGCAGGCCGATGCCCAGCGCCAGGTTCCACGCCGCACTCTCGTTGCTCAGGTGGATCGCGCCCGCGTGCGCCGCGTGTGCGTCCCCCGGCACCAGGAACTCGGCGAACCCGAGGCCGGACTGGACCAGCCCGACGAGCCCCAGCGCGACCCGCGCCGCCCACTTCTCGCGCGATGGCAGCGGGGCCCGCTCGAGGATCGCCGCCGTCAGGTCGGGCACCGCGGGCGCCTGGCGCACCATCGCGCGGCGCAGCCGCTGGGCCTGGTCCCGCCAGGCCTGGCACGCGCCACAGCCCTGCAGGTGGCGTTCCACTTCGGCCTCGGGCAACGGGCCGGTCTCGCCGTCCATCGCGGCCGAGAGCGATTCCCGGAAAGGTGCGCAGTCCACGGGTAGATAGTCGTCCACGGTCCCGGCCCGGTTCCAGCGGATCACCCGACGGCGCTGCGCCGGGGCGGCGCGTCGGCCATCGCGGCGAGGAGGTCGTCGCGCGCCCGGGCCACCCGCGACCGGATCGTGCCGACCGGGCACCCGCACACCTCGGCGGCGTCCGCGTACGACAGCCCGAGCGCCTGGGTGAGCACGAACGCGTCCCGCCGCTCCGGATCCAGCGCGCCGACCAGCTGGTCCAGGACCACCTGCTCCTCCAGCAGCGACCGCGTCGCCGGCTCGTCGCGCTCGGAGAGTGTCTGCCAGTCGGCGGCGGACGCCGACCGCGGACGGCAGCGCGCGGCGCGGATCTGGTCGGCGACCGCGCGGCGGGCGATCGAGAGCAGCCACGTGCGGGCCGACGAGTCGCCCTTGAAGCGGCTCAACGACCCCAGCGCCCGCAGGTAGGTCTCCTGGACCAGGTCGTCGGCGGTCTGCACGTCGCCCAGGCTCGCCACGAACCGCCAGACGTGCGGCTGCGTGGCGCGCACGAAGTGGTCCAGGGCGACCCGGTCGCCGCGGCCGGCCAGCCGGGCCCAGCGGGTGATCTCGTCGTCGTCCGCGCGAAGTGGCCTCACACCCGCTGATACGGCTCACGGGCCGGAACGGTTGAAGATGATCTTGACCGAAATTCCCGGGAACCAGCCGGGCCCGCCGGCCGACCTTGTTACGGCAAGGCCACTGCCCGGTCTCGGGAAGGCCACGGCCGGAAGGCGCAACAATGACTCAGAGTACGTACGTGGTGACGGGGATGACCTGCGGGCACTGCGCGGCTTCGGTTCGCGAGGAGCTCGGCGAGCTGCCCGGCGTCCGGGACGTCGACGTCGACGTGCCGGCCGGCCGCGTCGTCGTCACCAGCGAGTCGGCGCTGGCCCTCGAGCACGTCGAGAGCGCCGTCCGGGTCGCGGGCTACCAGCTCGTCCGATGACCGGCGGGTACCTGCGCGACCCGGTCACCGCGCCGATCGCCGCGCTGCGGCCCCCGCGCGACGTGGAGCTCGAGGTCGGTGGCATGACGTGCGGCTCGTGCGCCGCGCGGATCGAACGCAAGCTCAACCGCGTCGACGGCGTCCGCGCGACCGTCAACTACGCCACCGGGAAGGCCGCCGTCTCGGTGCCGGCGTCGCTCACGGTCGAGGACGTCGTCGCGGCGATCGAAGCCGCCGGCTACACCGCCCGGCCACCCGCGCCGGAGCCGCCGGAACCCGCCGCCGATCCGGTGCGGCAGCGGCTGCTCGTGTCCGCCGTCCTCGCAGTGCCGGTCATCGTGCTCGCGATGGTGCCCGTGCTGCAGTTCCCGGCCTGGCAGTGGGTGTCGCTGGTGCTCGCGACGCCGGTCGTCGCGTGGGGCGCGGGGCCGCTGCACCGCGCGGCGTGGGCGAACCTGAAGCACCGGACGGCCACGATGGACACCCTCGTCTCGATCGGGGTCGCCGCGGCCTACCTCTGGTCGCTGTACGCGCTGCTGCTCGGCGGGGCGGGCGAAATCGGGATGCGGCACGAGTTCGACTTCTCCCTCGCCGCCGACCACGACGTCGACGGGATCTACTTCGAGGTCGCCACCGGCGTCACGCTGTTCATCCTGGCCGGCCGGTTCTTCGAAGCCCGGTCGCGGCGCCGCGCCGGAGCCGCCCTGCGCGCACTGCTCGACCTCGGCGCGAAGTCCGTCTCCGTGCTGCGCGACGGCCGCGAAGAACGCATCCCGATCGACGAACTGCGCACCGGCGACCGGTTCGTCGTGCGGCCCGGCGAGAAGATCGCCACCGACGGCGTGATCGAGGACGGCACGTCGGCCGTCGACCTGAGCCTGGTCACCGGGGAAGCGGTGCCGGTCGAAGTCGCGGCGGGTGCCGAGGTCGTCGGCGCGACGGTGAACATGAGCGGACGCCTGGTCGTGTGCGCCACCCGGGTCGGCGCCGACACGCGGCTGGCGCGGATCGCCGCGATGGTGGAGCGGGCCCAGAGCGGCAAGGCGGACGTGCAGCGGCTCGCCGACCGCGTCTCGGCGGTGTTCGTGCCGGTGGTGATGGCGCTTTCCTTGGCCACGCTGGTGTTCTGGCTCGTGTCCGGCGCGGAGACGGCGGCCGCGTTCACCGCCGCGGTGGCCGTGCTGATCATCGCGTGCCCGTGTGCACTGGGCCTGGCGACGCCGACCGCGCTGCTCGTGGGCACCGGCCGCGGCGCCCAGCTCGGCGTGCTGGTGAAGGGCCCGGAGATGCTCGAGTCGACGCGGCGGGTCGACACCGTCGTGCTCGACAAGACCGGCACGGTGACCACGGGCAAGATGAGCCTGGCCGCGATCCGGACCGACGACGACACACCGCGCGACCTCGCGCTGCAGCTGGCCGGGGCGCTGGAAAACGCGTCCGAGCACCCGATCGCGGTCGCCGTCACCGCCGCGGCCGTCAAGCGGTTCGGCTGGGTGGGCCAGGTGCGGGAGTTCCGGACGGTGGCGGGGTTCGGCGTGCTCGGCCGGGTCGAGGGCCACCGGGTCGTCATCGGCCGTCCCGAGCTGCTGCGGCGGCTGAACGTCCGGCTGCCGCAGTCGTTGCTGCGCGCCAAGGAGCGGGCCGAACAGGAGGGGAACACCGCGGTGGTCCTCGCCTGGGATGGGCTGGCGCACGCGGTGCTGGTGGTCGCGGACAGCGTCAAGCCGACGTCGGCGCCCGCGGTGTTCCAGCTGCGCCGCCTCGGCCTGAACCCGGTGCTGCTGACCGGCGACAACGAGACGGTCGCCCGCGCGATCGGCCGCGAAGCCGGGATCACCGACGTGATCGCGGGCGTGTCCCCGGAGCAGAAGGTCGAAGTGATCCAGGGGATGCAGGCGCAGGGCCGGGTGGTCGCGATGATCGGCGACGGCGTCAACGACGCGGCGGCCCTGGCGACGGCCGACCTGGGCCTGGCGATCGGCACGGGCACGGACGCGGCGATCGAGGCCAGCGACCTGACGCTCGTCCGCGGCGATCTCCTGGCGGCGGTGGACGCGATCCGGCTCAGCCGCCGCACCCTGGCGACGATCAAGGCCAACCTGTTCTGGGCACTGGCCTACAACGTGGCGGCGTTGCCGTTGGCCGCGGCGGGTCTGCTGAACCCGATGATCGCGGGTGCGGCGATGGCGATGTCGAGCTGTCTGGTGGTGTCGAACAGCCTGCGGTTGACGCGGTTCCGGGGGAGCGCGGCCGGAATGCCGGAGGTGCCCGCCTGATGCGTCCGCATCCTGGCCCCGAACCGGAGCGAAACGGACAGAACAACCACAAAGCGGGTTACTTGCCGTCCACATGATGAGACAGTGGAGCGATCACCGAAAAACTCCTTAAGGTCCGGTCGTCACTCGATCGGCTGAACCTTGAGGTGCTGTGTCCGCCCCCTCCCTCCCGCCACTCGCGGCGCGCTCGCTGCCCGCCGCCGTGTGGCGCGCCGTCCGGTCCGGGCGGTGGACGTCCGCCTGCGCGCTGCTGGCCGTCCTGATCGTGCTCCTCGCCGCCGGGGCCGACCTGTTCGTCCTGGCCGAGGGGCAGAGCCTCGCCCCGGACATCGCCACGCTCGGCCCGACCGGGCTGCCCGCGGGCAGCCTCGGCGGGGTGAGCGGCGCGCACTGGTTCGGCGTCGAGCCCCTGACCGGGGTCGACCTCTTCGCGCTCGTCGCGCACGGCGCCCGGACGTCACTGCTGGTCGGGCTCGGCGCCACCGTGCTGGCCACCGCGCTCGGCGTCGTGATCGGGGTGAGCGCCGGCTACCTCGGCGGCTGGTGGGACCGGGTGGTCACCTGGACCGCCGACGTCATCCTCGGCTTCCCCTACCTGATCTTCATGATCGCGCTCGGCGCGGTCCTGCCGGTGGACTTCCCGCGGCAGATCACGCTGATCGTCGTCCTCGGGCTCTTCGGCTGGCCGCGCATCGCCCGCATCGTGCGCGCTCAAGCCCTGACGCTGGCCAAGCGTGACTTCGTCGCCGCGGCCCGGGCCATCGGCGGCGGCCCGTGGCACGTGTTCACGAAGGAGCTGCTGCCGAACCTGTGGGCGCCGATCATCGTCGTCGCCAGCCTCTCCATCCCGTCGATGATCGGCAACGAAGCCGCGCTGTCCTTCCTCGGCGTCGGCGTGCTGCCGCCGACCCCCAGCTGGGGCCGCACGATCAGCGGGGCCATCGACTTCTTCGAGACGGACCCGATGTACCTGGTCTTCCCCGGGCTGATGCTGTTCCTGGTCACCCTGGCGTTCAACGTCGTCGGCGACGCGATCCGCGACGCGCTCGACCCGCGGTCGGGGAGTGCCGCCTGATGCGCACCGCCCGCTTCGTCGCCACCCGCTTCGCCGGGATGCTGCTGGTCCTGCTCGTCGTCGCCTTCGTGACGTTCGTGGTGTTCTACGTCCTGCCCGCGGACCCGGCCCGGATGGCCTGCGGCCGCCCGTGCTCGCCGGAGAGCCTCGCGCTGGCTCGGGAGTTCATGGGCTACAACTCTCCGTGGTACCAGCAGTTCGTCGACTTCCTCGGCGGCATCTTCGGCGGCCGCACGTTCGGCACCGGCGCCGCCGCGATCCACTGCACGGCACCGTGCTTCGGCTACGACTTCCAGAACAACGTCGACGTCCTCAGCGAGATCGGCAGCCGGGTCGGGGTCAGCTTCTCGGTCGCCCTCGGCGCGGCCGCGATCTGGATCGTGCTCGGGGTCGGGCTCGGCGTGCTTTCGGCGCTGCGCCGGGGATCCGCCGCCGACCGGGTCACGATGGCCGCCGCGATGGCCGGGGTGTCCATGCCCGCCTACCTCGCCGGGATGATCGGCATCACGATCTTCGCGTTCGCCCTCGACGTCGTCCCGAAGAACGGGTACGTGCCGCTCACCGAGGACCCCGTGCAGTGGGCGTGGCACCTCGTGCTGCCGTGGTTCGTGCTGGCGTTCCTGCACGCGGCGATCTACGCGCGGCTGACCCGCGGCCAGATGCTGGAAACCCTCGGCGAGGACTACATCCGCACCGCACGGGCGAAAGGCCTCACCGAGCGGAAGGTGGTGGGGCGCCACGCCTTGCGCAACGTCCTGCTGCCGGTGATCACGGTGTTCGGGGTCGACCTCGGCGCGCTGCTGGCCGGGACGGTGATCACCGAACGGATCTTCGGCATGGCCGGGGTGGGCCGGCTGCTCGTCGACGCGATCTCGTCGCTCAACCTGCCCGTGCTGCTGGGCGTGACGCTGTTCTCGGCGCTGCTCGTCACGCTCCTGAACTTCCTGGTCGATCTCTGCTACGGCGCGCTCGATCCGCGAGCACGCCTTGTCTGAAGGGGAAAAGATGAAACGGGGACACTGGCTCGTCGCGGGGGTGACCGCCGCCGTCGTGCTGCTGACGGCGTGCGGGGCCAACGACACACCGGCCTCCCAGGGCGGCACCGTCAAGCCGGGCGGGAACCTCGTCCTGCTCAACGACGCGCCGTCGATCACCTGGGACCCGGCGAAGAGCTCCAACCTCGTCGTCACGACGCTGGGGCTGATCCACCGGCGCCTGACGTCGTGGGACGTCGCGCCGGGCAAGGACACCACGATCGTGCCCGACCTGGCCACCGACACCGGCCGGCCGAGCGACGGCGGCAAGACCTGGACCTTCACCCTCAAGGACAACCTCAAGTACGCCGACGGCACGCCGATCAAGAGCGAGGACGTCAAGTGGGGCCTGGAGCGCTCGTTCGCGCCCGCGTTCTCCGGCGGCCTGGCCTACCACAAGGACCTGCTCTCGCCGGGGCTCGCGTACAAGGGCCCGTTCGACGGCGGCAAGGAGCTCGACACCATCCAGACGCCGGACGCGAAGACGATCGTCTTCCACCTCGCGCGTCCCTACGGTGACTGGAACTGGGTCGCCAGCACGCCGGCGTTCTCGCCGGTGCCCAAGGGCAAGGGTGCCGAAGCGAACTACAACGACCACCCGGTCGCGTCGGGGCCCTACCAGCTGCAGAGCTACGAGCGCGGCAAGTCGGCCAAGCTGGTCCGCAACCCGAACTGGAGCCGCGACGAGGACACCACGCGCAAGGCGTACGCGGACACCATCGACTTCGAGCTCGGCCAGGACACCAGCGTCATCTCCAAGCGGCTGATCGACGACACCGGCAAGGACCGCGACGCCTTCGGCATGTCGTTCGCCTCGCCCGCCCAGCTGGCCCAGATCCAGGGCAACGCGTCGGCGAAGGCGCGGCTCGTCACGTCGGAATCCGGCGCGCTGGCCTACCTTTCGCTCAACACCCAGCGCGGCAACCTGACGAACCCCAAGGTGCGCCAGGCGTTCCAGTACGCCGTGGACAAGGCCGCCTACCAGGTCGCGAGCGCGGGCAGCGCCCAGCTCGCCGGCGACGTCGCCACGACGCTGATCACGCCGGGCCTCCAGGGCCGCGAGCAGTACGACCTCTACCCGGCGCCGCCGTCCGGTGACCCGGCCAAGGCCAAGCAGCTGCTGGCCGAGGCGGGCTTCCCGAACGGCCTCGACGGGCTCGTCCTGGCCACCCACAACGAGAACGGCTACCCGGAGAAGGCCGCGGCGATCCAGGCTTCGCTGGCGCGGGCGAACATCAAGGTCACCATCAAGCCGCTCGACGAGGACACCTACACATCCGAAGTGGACACCAAGGGCCTGTCGGACTACGACCTGACGCTCACCTCGTGGCAGCCGGACATCCCGTCGGCCAACGCGAACATCCAGCCGCTGTTCCAGTCGACCGAAATCGGCAACGGCGGGTACAACGAGTCCCGCTACAACAACCCCGACGTCGACAAGCTGATCGCCGAGGCGCAGGCCACCATCGACCCGGCCGAGGCCGGCAAGAAGTGGGCGGCGCTGGACAAGAAGATCCTGGCCGACTCGCCGGTCGTGCCGCTGATCTACACCCGCAACTCGTTCCTGCACGGGTCGAGCGTGGGCGACGTCCAGATCGGCCGCTTCCCGGCCTACGTCGACTACCGCAAGTTCGGGATCGTCCAGTGACCGGAGCCGGGCTCCTGCGGCTGCACGACGTCGCGGTCTCGTTCGGGGACGTCGAGGCCGTCGGAGTCGTCAACGGAGTCGGCTACGAGGTCCACGCGGGCGAAGTCGTCGCGGTGGTCGGGGAGTCCGGCTCCGGCAAGACGGTCACGGCGATGTCCCTGCTCGGCCTGCTCCCGCCCACGGCGAAGGTGTCCGGGCGCGCGGAGCTGGCCGGGCGGGACCTCTACGCCATGACCCCGGCGGAGCTGCGCGCGGTCCGCGGCGGCGACGTCGGCATGGTGTTCCAGGAGCCGATGAGCGCGCTGAACCCGGTGTTCACCGTCGGCGACCAACTCGTCGAGGCGATCCGGACCCACCGGGAGCTGACCGCGGCCGCGGCCCGGGAACGGGCGGTCGAGCTGCTCGGCCTGGTCGGGCTGCCGTCGCCGCGCGAGCGGTTCCGGTCGTACCCGCACGAGCTGTCCGGCGGCCAGCTGCAGCGCGTCGTGATCGCGATGGCGGTGGCGAACGAGCCGAAGCTGCTGATCGCCGACGAGCCGACCACCGCGCTGGACGTCACGGTCCAGGCGGAGATCCTCGAGCTGCTGCGGGACCTGCGCTCGCGGCTGGGCACGGCGATCCTGCTCATCACGCACGACATGGGCGTGGTCGCCGACCTGGCCGACCGGGTGGTGGTGATGCACGACGGCCTCGTCGTCGAGCAGGGGCCGGCCGCCTCGATCTTTTCGGCGCCGGCCGAGGACTACACGCGGCAGCTGCTCGGCTCGGTCGTCTCGCTGTCCGGCACGGCGAACACGGGCCTCGAACGCGCGCTGTCCGCGGACATCGAGGTGGGCCCGGGCCACGTGGCGGCCGCCGAGCACCCCGCCACGGCGTCGGTCTCGGACGTCCCTGCCGACGCGCCACTGCTGCGCGTGACGGACCTGGCGGTGACCTACCGCGGCCGGTTCCGCGCGATCGCCGTCCGCGCCGCCGAAGGAGTGAACCTGCACGTCGACGCGGGCGAGGTGCTCGGGCTCGTCGGGGAGTCCGGGTCGGGCAAGAGCACCGTCGCCCGCGCCGTCACGGGGCTGCTCGCGCCGACGGCGGGATCCGTCCACATCGGAGACGCCGACATCACCCGGGTGCGCGGCCGGGCGGCGAAGGCGTTGCGGCGCCGGATCGGCGTGGTGTTCCAGGACCCGCTGTCCTCGCTCAACCCGCGGACGACGGTGGGGGAGAGCGTCGCGACCCCGCTGCGGCTGCACAAGGCCGTCCGCTCGTCCGAAGTGGACGGACGGGTGGCGGAGCTGCTGTCGGCGGTCCAGCTCTCGCCGTCGCTGGCGAACCGCTACCCCCACGAGCTGTCGGGTGGCCAGCGCCAGCGCGCCTGCATCGCGCGGGCCCTGTCGCTGCGCCCGGACCTGCTGGTGGCCGACGAGCCGACGAGCGCGCTCGACGTCACCATCCAGGCGAGGGTGCTCGACCTGCTCCGCGACCTGCGGCGCGAGTTCGGGTTCGCGTGCCTGTTCATCAGCCACGACCTGGCGGTGATCGAGCAGCTGGCCGACCGGGTGGCGGTGATGCACCGCGGGCACGTCGTCGAGCAGGGGCCGACGAAGGAGGTGCTGACCGCGCCGGCGCACCCGTACACGCAGCGGCTGCTGTCGGCGGCGCCGGTGGCGGACCCGGAGGCCCAGCGGCGGCGCCGCGAAGCGTGGCGGCAGCTGCGCTGAGGACGCTTACCTCCGAGGGAATTGTTTCCGTGCCCCGGCTCGGCCAAGCTTTCGCCATGACCAGTTATCCGATGCACACCGTGGACACCGCGCCGGCCGAGGCGAAGGCGCCGCTCACCGTCCTGCGGGAGACGTTCGGGTTCGTGCCCGGCGCCGCGGCCGTCATGGCCGGTTCGCCGGCCCTGCTCAACTCGTTCTTCTCCGCCTTCGGCCACTTCCGCGGCGGCGGCACGTTCACCCCGGCCGAGCGGCAGGTCCTGCTGCTCTCCAACGCCGTCGCGAACGGGAGCGAGTGGGCGGTGGCCTTCCACACCCTGGAGGCGCTGGCCGACGGGGTCACGCCCGAGGCCGTCGAGGCGATCCGGCGGGGAGAGCTGCCCGGCGATCCGCGGATGGCGGCGCTGTCCGGCCTGACGACCGCCTTCATCGAGAAGCGCGGTCACCTCGACGAGCCGGACGTCAAGGCCTTCACCGCGGCCGGGTTCGACGAGAGCCGGCTCCTCGAGGTGATCACCGGCGTGGCCATCTCGGCGATGACGAACTACGCCGCGAACGTCGCCCGGCCGCCGCTCGAGCCGGCGGTCGAGCCGCACGCGTGGACTGCCGTTGCCTGACGTCGGTCCGCTGCTGAAGCACTGGCGCGCCGCCCGGCGGCTGAGCCAGGTGGCGCTCGCCGCCGAGGCGGCCGTCTCCCTGCGGCACCTCAGCTTTCTCGAGACCGGGCGCGCGAAACCCAGCCGGGCGATGGTGCTGAAGCTCGCCGGCGTGCTCGACGTGCCCCTGCGGGACCGCAACACGCTGTTGCTGAGCGCGGGGTTCTCACCCGAGTACGAGGAGTCCGCATTGGACGCTCCGGCGCTGGCGGCCGTGCGTGACGCGCTCGAAGCCATCCTCGGGCAGCAGGAACCGTACCCGGCACTGGTGATGGACCGGAGCTGGGACATCCGGCACGCCAACGGCGCCGCCCGCCGCTTCTTCGCGTTCCTCCACAGTGGACACGACACGGAACCGCCCGGGCCGCCGAACGTGCTCCGCCGGATGTTCCACCCGGACGGCGTCCGGCCGCACGTGACGAACTGGCCGGAGGTGGCCGAGGCCCTGGTCGCCCGCGTGCGCCGGGAAGCGCTCGGCGGCGTGACCGACGAGCGCGCCCAGCGGATCCTGGACGAGGTGCTGCACTACCCCGGGGTGCCGGCGACCCTGCGAACCCTGGATGCGACCCGGCCGTCGCTGCCGATCGTCCCGATCCGCTACACCCGCGACGGCCTGCGGTTCGGCTTCTTCTCGACGGTGACGACGCTGGGCACACCCCAGGACGTGACGCTCCAGGAACTGCGCATCGAGTGCTTCCACCCGATGGACGACGAGACGCGGGAGAACGTCCGGAGTCAGCTCGCCCAGGGCGAGCCGGCGGTGGCACGTTCCAGTTCGGTGACCCCGGCCTCCCGGCGCTCGCGCACGAGCTCGCCCGCGATCGAATAACGCGGCGCCGCCGCCCCTTCCGCGCGGGTCGCGTGCTCGACGATGGCGTCGACGAGGGACTCGACCATGGACAGGCGGGGATGCTCCTCGTGGATCCGCTCGTGCCGGCCGGCGACGACGTGGGCGTTGCGGCCGAAGTCGATGCCCACGCCTTCGCGGGTCAAGTAGGTCAGCAGGCCGCGGCGTTCGGCGATGCCCGGCGAAGTGTGCAGTGCGATCGCCTCCCAGACCCGGTCGACGTCGGGCGCCGCGACGCCTTGGCCCGTCAGGAGTTCGGCGGCGAGGTCGGCGCCCTCGACCTCGAAGCGCGCCCGGCCCGGCGCCAGCGTGCCGACGCCGAGGTCGTGCAGGACGGTGGCGGCGAAGAGCAGCCCGGCGTCGTAGGCCGGGTCGTCCAGGCAGCCTTCGTGCTCGGCGAGCAGCCGGGCGAACAGGAAGCTGCGGATGCTGTGGTTGGCCACCGAAGGGCTTTCCGAGCCTCGCACCGTGGCGAGGATCGTGTCGGCGAGCGGTCCGGCCGGCAGGGCGAGGAAGTCGGTCACGGTGCCGACGTTAGGAGCCGGACACCGCGAGCGACAGTGGCCCGAGGGCCGCTCATCGCTAGGATCGTGCCATGAAGAGCGTCACGGTGCTGGCTCTCCCGGGCGTGCTCGCCCTGGACGTCGGGATCCCGGTGCAGGTCTTCGGCTCGGACCCGCACTACGAGCTGACGGTGTGCGCGGACCGGCGCCCGGTGCCGGTGGCGGGCGGTGGCCTGACGATCACCCCGGACGCCGGGCTCGAGGCCCTCGACGGCGCCGGCACCGTGATCGTCCCGGGCTACGACGACGTCGGCGCGCCGCCGTCCGCCGAGGTCGTCGCGGCCTTGCGGGCCGCCCATGCCGGCGGCGCGAGGATGGTTTCGATCTGCACGGGCGCGTTCGCGCTCGCCGCCGCCGGCCTGCTCGACGGGCGGCCAGCGACCACGCACTGGCAGCGCGCCGCCGACCTGCGTGCGCGGCATCCGCGCGTGCGCGTGCTGCCCAACCGGCTCTACGTCGACGACGGCGACATCCTGACCTCGGCCGGCGTGACCGCGGGGATCGACCTGTGCCTGCACCTGATCCGCACCGACGAAGGCGCCGCCGCGGCGAACACCCGGGCCCGTGAGCTGGTCGCCCCGCCCCGGCGCGCGGGCGGCCAGGCGCAGTACATCGAGCGGCTCCGCCCGGAAGCATCGGGCGAGGAGCTCGGCGCGCTGCGCGAGTGGATGCTCGGCGACCTCGCGCGGCAGCTCGACGTCGACACGCTCGCCGCGCGCGTCCACCTGTCGCGCCGCACGTTCCTGCGGCGGTTCCGCGAGGAGACCGGGACATCCCCGATCGCCTGGCTCACCAGCGCGCGCCTGGACCGGGCACGGGAGCTGCTGGAGACCACCGACATCCCGGTGGAGCACCTCGGCCGGCATACGGGACTGGGCAGCGCCGCGACCGTGCGGGCGGCGTTCCACCGCCACCTCGGCACGTCACCCCGGGACTACCGGGCGCTGTTCCGCCACCGGAGCGACGCGGACGTCACGCCCGCATCGGGATGAAGCCGGCTCGGGGCTCGCCCGGTTTGCAACGCGGCACACCCCGTGGCATGGGTGACCGGCGCTGTCGGGGGCGGCGTCCGGCCTGCTTCACTTTGGGGGAGTCGGGCCGGCTCCGTCGCGCGCGCCCGTGCGGCGGGCCGGCTCGGGACGGGAGGACGGCGCCGTGTCCTCGAAGAGCACGTGGCAGGCGGCGGCGAAGATCCTTTCGGTCGCGCGGGAAGAGCTGCGCCCGGGGCTGCTGGTCATCAGCGTCGCCGGGGAGATCGATGCTCTCTCCGTCCGGCTGCTGCAGCGCGCGGCGTGGCACGACCTGGCCGCGGTCACCGTGGTGGACCTGTCCCGGGTGACGTTCCTCGGCGCGGCGGGCCTGCGGACGCTGGGCCGGGCGGCGCTGCGCGCCCACGCCGTGCGGCGGCGGCTGTGCCTCGTCACCCCGCCTCACCCGGTGTCGGTCGTGCTGCTGACGTTCTGGTGCGACGACCGCGTTTTCCTGTACCCCACGCTGGCCGAGGCGCTGCGGGCGAACCCGGGCTGACGGCCGGAGCACACTGGTCCCATGACGCCCCCGGGACTCGTGTTCACGCTGGGGCGGGACACGCTCCCGCCGCTCAGCGAACTCCGGCGATGGATCGCCCAGGCACTGCCGCGGCTCGAGGCCGATCACCTCTGGGCGGTGCAGCTGGTGGTCACCGAGCTGGCCACGAACGCGTACGAACACGGCGCGGGCCCGGTGACGGTCACGGTGTCCGCCACGTTCCGGCCGTGCTCGGCCCTGCTGGAGGTCCACGACGACGGCGAAGCCCCGCCGGTGGCGGGTTTCCCGCACCCGCTCACCGCCCGCGGCCGGGGCTTGGTGCTGGTCGGCGACCTCGCCGGGGAGTGGGGTGTGCGCACCGGGGACACCGGCAAGACGGTGTGGGCGCGCGTGGATTGCGGCACGGGGACGCTCGCCGCCTGCGCGCTGCGCGCCGAGCCGATCGAGATGGACCCGGAGCCCTGCTAGCCCGGCTCGCGGGATCCGCGGAAACGCGCTGGCCCGGCTCGTGGGATCCGCGATGCCCTGCTTGCCGGGAGGTTCGGGGGATCGCCGGAAACGCGCTGGCCCGGCTCGCGAGCTTGCCGGGAGGTTCAGGGGTTCGCCGGAAACGCGCTACCTCGGCTCGCGAGCTTGTCGGCAGGTTCGGGGGATCGCCGGAAACGCGCTAACCCGGGTCGCCGGCGGGGCGCTCGCTGGTGAGGACCGCCCACACGACCTTGCCGCCGGACCACCGGGAACTGCAGCCCCACGCGTCCGCCGAGCGCGCCACGATGTGCAGGCCCAGCCCGGCTGCGCCCGGCCGGGGCCGGGGGTGCAGGACTGCCGGGTGGGGATCGTCGTCCAGGACCGCGATCGTCAGCCGCCCGCGCCGCAGGTCCAGCCGCAGCGTCGCCTCGGAAGTGGTGTGCTGGGCCGCGTTGGCCGCGAGCTCGCCGGCGACGAGGATGCCGTCGTAGACGAACTGCGGGACCTCCCACCGCGCGCACGCTTCCCGCACCGCGGCCCGCGCCATCGCCGACGCTTCGAGACCGCGCGGGAGGACCAGTTCGGTCTGCTGCCGCGAAGGTTTGCACAGCGCGCGCTCGGCACTGCCGACGTCTTCGCCGATCGCGACCTGGCGGTGGATCCCCTGCTCCCGCAGCGCCCGGGTCCGGCTCGCGGTGCCGGCCAGCGCGAACGGGATCCCCGGCCAGGTCCCGAGCCGCCGGGCGACCAGCCCGAACACCCCGACCGGCGCGACGGCGTCGAGATCGAGGCCGTCGATGCCGGCGATCACGGCTTCCGGCTCGTCCGCCGCGACCTCCAGGAGCCCGTCGCGCAGGCGCCGGTAGCTGCCGAGGTGCAGGCCGCCGGTCACGGTGACCAACGTGTAGAGCGGCTGTGGCACCACCTCGAGGTCGAGCGTGCCCAGCATCGTCTCTCCTCAAGGCGAGCAGCAGTGCCATCCCGGCACGCTCCACGCTAGGACCACGGCGCCCGAATCGGTAGGCCCGCCACCCGCGTGCCCGGCACCGGCGGGCCGATCGGGTCGTCCGGAAGCGTGGTCTGATCCACGAGGGTTCCTCTCCGGCCGACGATGCGGACGTCACGGTCACCCCACGGGCCGGCCGTCCAGGAACAAACCGCCGGTCGGTCCGTCGGCGGGCAGGGTCGCCGCCCAGACGACGCCGAGGGCGGCCTCCGCGGGCGAGCGGTCGTCGGCGTCGTCGCCGCGCTCGGGGTGGGTGGCGACCGAACCGGGGTCGACGGCGTTGACGAGGATGCCCGTGTCGCGCAGTTCGGCGGCCAGCGAAGCGGTGAGCGCGTTGAGGGCGTACTTGGCCAGCGCGTAGCCGGGCGACCGGACGCCCTGGGTGAGCCCGGCTCCCGCGGCGATCTGCGTGGCGGCGCCGCTGGAGACGTTGACGATCCGGGCCGCGGGGGCGGCGCGCAGCAGCGGCAGGCAGGCCTGGACGAGGGCCCAGGCGCCGAGGACGACGACCGTGTACGAAGTGCGGGCTTCGGACAGGTCGGCGTCGAACAGCGACGTCGCGGTGAAGTCGGGCATCGAGGCGGCGTTGTTGACCAGCACGTCGAGCCGGCCGGCGGTCGACCGGACGTGCTCGGCGCAGGCCGTGACGTCGGCCGGGTCCGTGATGTCGAGCCGCACCGCTTCCGCGGAGAGTCCTTCGGCGACGAGCTGCCCGGCGAGCGTGCGCGTCCGGTCGAGGTCCCGGCCGGCGAGGACGGTGTGGTGACCGCGGGTGGCGAGCTCCCGTGCGACGGCGAAACCGAGGCCCTGTGGACGGCTCGCGCCGGTCACGAGGGCAACCTTGTGTTCGTTCATGAGACCTACTGTAGGGATCTCCTACAATTGTGCCAACCCGCTTTTTCGGAGTAGGGTCGTGACATGACCGACCGACCCCGGGCGTTGCTGCGCTGGCCCACCTACGTGATGGGGAACCTGCACCGCAGCGGGGTCGGCCGGATCGACAAGGCGCTGGCCGGGACCGGCCTGGCCCTGCGCGACTACTACGTCCTGGTCTGCGTCGGCGAGTTCGGCCCGCTGGCCCAGCAGCGCGTCGCCGACCGGCTCGGCCTGGACCGCAGCGACCTGGTGAAGGTGCTCGACCGCCACGAGGCCGCCGGCTGGGTGCTCCGGGAACGCGACACCGAGGACCGGCGCCGCCACGTCCTCACCCTGACCGAGGCCGGCCGGGCCGCGGTCGCGAAGGTCGAGGAAGTCTCGGCCGCGGTCACCGGCGAACTGCTCTCCGAGCTGAGCCCCAGCGAGCAGGAGACCCTGCACCGCTTGCTGCTCAAGGCTTTCGGAGAGCCGCCCGTCAGCCGTTCTTGAGCTTGTCCCGGCGCGCGGCCGCGGCGTCACGGCGCTCTTCGAAGCGGGCCGCCTGGGCGTCGAGGGTCTTGAGGAACGCCGCCAGCTCGTCACGCGCGGCTTCGCCCTCGGGGCCGAGACCGGTCAGGTCGAAGATCTTCCAGTAGCGCAGCAGCGGCAGGACGACGTCGTCGTGGTGGATGCGCAGGTCGTAGATGCCCGCCTTGGCGATCAGGGCCGCCTTCCGGGCGAAGCTCGGGATCACCGCGCCCGGCATCGCGAACGACACGACCTCGTCGGTGATCGCGCGCATCATGGCGTCGGGGGAGATCTCCAGCGAGGCCTTGACCAGGTTCCGGTAGAACACCATGTGCAGGTTCTCGTCCGTGGAGACGCGGGCCAGCAGCCGCTCGGCCAGCGGGTCCTGGGTGTAGCGGCCGGTGTTGCGGTGCGAGATCCGGGTCGCCAGCTCCTGGAACGAGACGTACGCGCAGACGTGGAGCAGCGGCTTGTCGCCGGTTTCGTAGCCGGCCTGCATGGTCTCCATCCGCATGCGCTCCAGCTCGACGGGGTCGACGGCGCGGGTGACCAGCAGGTAGTCGCGGATGCAGATGCCGTGCCGGCCCTCCTCGGCCGTCCAGCGGTGCACCCAGGTGCCCCACGCCCCGTCGCGGCCGAACGCGCGCTCGATCTCGCGGTGGTAGCTGGGCAGGTTGTCCTCGGTGAGGAGGTTGACCTCCAGCGCCGTCCGCGCGATCGGGGTGACCCGCGACTGCTCGGGATCCCACGCCTCCCCGCCGAGCTCGGCGAAGTCCCGCCCCTGGCTCCACGGGACGTACTCGTGCGGCATCCACTCCTGCGCGGCGGCGAGGTGCCGGTTGAGGTTGTCTTCGACCGTCCCTTCCAGCTCGTACAACAGGCGCGTGCTTTCCGGAACCGGCATGGGGACGTCCTTCCGTACCTACGCGACCGTAACTTACGGTGCCGTAGGTAGCGTAAACGGACGTGGGGGCGCAGTGGTTCCCGTTCGTGGCGGCGGTCACCCTCGCGAGGCCCCCGGTCTCGTCACACGCGCGGCAGGCCGGTCGGCTCGGAGAGGCGCGAGGATGAGGCCGCGTCGGCGCGCGTTTTGTTGCCGATCGCGGCTCACGGCCGGGCTTGCCCACGTGGGTCGGCCCGGAGACCGGCGTACTCGCGAAACCCGACGGTCACGCGCGCAGCAGGCTGCTCAGCTCCGAGCGAGGCGCGAGCTGGTCCACCGCCGGTGAGGATTCGGCGACGAGGCTGCGCGACCACCTGGTGGGCCTGCGGTGCGCCGGTCCGGAGGCCGGCGCACCGCGAAACCCTATCCGTCACACGCGCAGCAGGTCGGTCAGCTCCGCGAGATCACCCAGCTCGGCCAGGCCGTAGGTCAGCTCCGTGATCCGCGCGCTGACCTCGGCCGGGAGGACGCGGGCCGCGTTCAGGCGGAACTTCGTCGCCAGCTCGTCCGCCGAGAGCGGGTTTTCCGGCCCGCCCCGGTTGACGTCGACGCGTTCCTCCAGCTCGCGGCCGTCCTTCAGCCGCGCGCGCAGGACCGCCGGGAACTGGTGGGGGAAGATCTCGTCGCAGCGGGCGTCCGGGACACAGCGCACCTTCGCCGCCAGCGCCAGGCGGGCAGGGTCCGCGGCGGCTTCGTCGGTGAAGTCGTCGTGGAAGACGCCGAGCCCGCCGCCGCCCAGCAGGCCGGCCGCGACCGTGTAGGGGCCGGAGAACGCCGCGTGGTAACCCGACTTCGGGTGGATCTTGTCCTCGCGCGGCTCCGCGATCGTGCGCAGCACCGACGTCGGCGCGCCCAGCTCCAGCTCGGAGATCTCCGCCGGGTCGACCCCTCGGGCACGCAGCCGCCGGGCCGCGTCGATGCCGGCGTGGGTGAAGTGGTTGCAGGGGTACGGCTTGAAGAAGATCCCCGGCAGCTCCCAGCGCTCGCCGAGGCCGTCGACGATCGCGTCCACATCGGACTGGTCGCCGCAGAACGCCTGCAGCAGCCCGAACCGGCCCTCCAGGACCGTGGGCGGGCCGGTGATGCCGTGCCGCGCCATGCCCGCCGCCGTCACCGCCGCGTGGGCCGCCCAGCCGCAGTGGATCCGCTTCACCGTGCCGCCCGTGCGGTTGGCCTCCAGCAGCCCCGAGCCCATGCTGGCCGCGATGCCGATCGCGTCGGCGACGCCTTCGGAGTCCACATCGGACAGCATGGCCGCGGCCGCCGCCGCGCCGAGGGCGCCGCAGATCGCCGTCGCGTGCAGGCCGCGTTCGAAGAACACCGAGTTGCCGAGTTCCTCGTCGTAGCCGGCCATCCCGAGCCGCACGGTGATCTCGACGCCGACGCCGATCGCATCCAGGAGCTGGGCCCCGGTCGCGCCGCGGGACTCCGCGACGGCCAGCGCGGCGGGCACCACCGACGCCGACGGGTGCAGCACCGACGGCAGGTGCGTGTCGTCGAAGTCGAGCGAATGCGCGAGGGTGCCGTTGAGCAGGGCCGCGCTCGGCTCGGGCAGCCGGTCGCCGGTGCCGATCGCCGTCGCGCGGCCGGTGCCGCCCCACTCCCGGACCAGTGCCCCGACGGCCGCGGCGGGCCGTTCGGCGGTCGCGGCCAGGCTGTTGCCGAGCACGTCCAGGACGCGCCGGGCGGCGTCGTCCCGCAGTTCCGGCGGCAGTCCCTTCGCGCGCACCGAGGTGGCGAACGCGGCCAGCTGCTGCACGATCGTGGCGGTCATGCGCTCACCGCCGCGAGGGGACGCACGGGGGAGCCGGTGCCGCCGACGATCCGCAGCGGCGCCAGCACGAACGCGAACTCGTGCACACCTTCGGCCGCGACGGCTTCGAGGTTCAGGTGCTCCAGGATGAAGATGCCCGACTCGACGAGCAGGATCCGGTGCACCGGCAGCACGGCGTGCCCGGCCCCGGCGGGGATCTGCTCGTAGGCCGTCGTGTCGGCACCGGTGGCGACGACCTCTCGCGCCGCCAGCCACTCCGCCGCCGACGTCGTCGCCCCGGGGACGCCGGTCTCCTTGCCCATGTACTTCACGCCGTCGTCGAAGTTGCGCGCCCAGCCGGTGCGGATCAGTGCGACGTCGCCTTCGCCGGGCTCGGTGCCGGCCAGCTTCGCCGCCGCGTCCAGGTCGTCGGCCGTGACGCCGTAGCCCGGCTCCAGCGTCGGGACGTCGTGCACCGCGGCCACGTCCAGGAGCACCGCGCGCCGCAGCAGTCCGGGCAGGTTCTCGGCGCCGTGCGTGCGGAACACACCGCCCTGCTGGGCCTCGGCGGCATCGACGTCGCCGTGCAGCTTGCCGTTGTGGCTGACGTGCGAGAGCGCGTCGATGTGGGTGCCGACGTGCCCGCCGGTCACGATGATCTCGTTGGCGGCCGACCCGCCGTCCGGGCGGCGCATGTCGCCGTGGCGGCGGATCAGGGTCATCCGGAACCCGGGGTGGTTCGGCGAGCAGGGCATGCCGGTGAAGAACGGCTGCCCGAGCTCGATCAGCCGGACCCCGCCGGCGATCGCCGACAGCAGCGGATCCTGGGGACGTGTCATGAGTGCTGGCCTTCCCTTTCTCCCGCGAGCGCGAGCACCCAGCGGGCGCGCGCCACGATCGCGGCGTCGACGAACTGTCCGTGGTGGTCGATCCAGGCCGCCGACCCGGTCGCTTCGAGGCGGTCGAGCAGGTCGCTCGCCCAGGCGGTCTCGGCCGGATCGGGGGCGCACGCCTCGTGCACCACGGGGATCTGGGCGGGGTGGATCACCGACCGGCCGAAGAACCCGGCCGCCCGCCCGGCTTCGGTGCTCGTGCGCAGGCCGTCGAGGTCGCGCACGGCGGTCCAGACGCTCTGCACCGGGCTCGGCAGCCCGGCCGCCCGCGCGGCGACGACGACCCGGGAGCGCGGCCAGGTCAGCGCGTCCCCGCCGGTCACGCGCAGGTCCGCGGCGAGGTCGGCCTCGCCGAGGGAGATCCCGGCGACGAGCGGGTGCGCGGTGGCGATCGCGAGGGCGTTTTCCACGCCCAGCGCCGATTCCAGCACCGGGTACACCGGCACGCCGAGCGCGTCGGCGACCCGCCGCAGCTCACCCGGGTCCTCGCACTTCGGGACCCGGACGCCCGCGGCCCCGCGCAATGCCTTGATGTCGGCATCGCCGGCGTCGGTGCCCGGCGCGTTGATCCGGACGAAGGCCGGCGCACCGTTGTCCAAAGCGGACAGTGTGTTCTGCCTGGCCTCGTCCTTCGCCGCCGCGGCGACCGCGTCCTCGAGGTCGATGATCACGGCGTCGGCCGGGCCGGACAGCGCCTTCGCGATCCGGTCCGGCCGGTCGCCGGGCACGTAGAGCCAGCTGCGCAGGACCTCGCTCACCTGATCACGCCTTTTTCGCGCAGGGCGACCAGTTCCGGCTCGCCCAGGCCGTAGCGGCCGAGCACTTCGGCGGTGTGCGCGCCGACCGGCGCCCCGGCCGAGGTGATCCGCCCGGGGGTTTCGGACAGCCGGAACAGCACGTTTTGCATCTTCACCAGCCCGAGCTCGTCGTCGTCGACCGTCGTGATGCTGTTCAGCGCGGCGAACTGCGGGTCGGTCATGACGTCGGCGGCGGTGTAGATCGGCGCGACCGCGGCCTGGGCCTCCTCGAACGCCTTCACGACGTCGTCGCGGTCGCGGTCGGCGATCCACGAGCCGACGGCGTCGTCGAGCAGGTCGGCGTGCTGCGCGCGCTCGGCGCCGCTGGCGAACCACGGCTCGTCGATCAGCTCGGGGCGCCCGACCAGCCGCATCACGCGTTCGGCGATGGACTGGGCGCTGGTGGAGATGGCCACCCAGCTGCCGTCGCGGGTGCGGTAGGTGTTGCGCGGCGCGTTGTTCGTGGAGCGGTTGCCGGTGCGCGGCTGCAGCGTGCCGAGCTGGTCGTAGGCGATGATCTGCGGCCCGAGCAGCGTCAGGATCGGCTCGATGATGGCGAGGTCGACGACCTGGCCGCGGCCGGTCTGGTCCCGCGCTCGCAGCGCGGTCATCACGGCGTAGGCGGTGGTCAGCGCGGCGATGCCGTCGGCGAGGCCGAACGGCGGCAGCGTCGGCGGGCCGTCCGGTTCGCCGGTGATCGCGGCGAACCCGCTCATCGCCTCGGCGAGCGTGCCGAAGCCGGGCCGCTTGGCGTACGGGCCGATCTGCCCGAAGCCGGTCACGCGCGTGAGCACCAGGCCGGGGTTGATCTCGCGCAGCTCGTCGTAGCCGAGCCCCCAGCGTTCGAGGGTGCCGGGGCGGAAGTTCTCGACGACGACGTCGGCGTCGGCCACCAGCTTCTTGAAGATCTCCTGGCCTTCGGGGGAGCCGAGGTAGAGGGTGATCGCCTTCTTGCCGCGGCCGAGCATCTTCCACCAGAGGCCGACGCCGTCGCGCTGCGCACCGTGGCTGCGGACCGGGTCGCCGTTCGGGTGCTCGATCTTGATCACCTCGGCGCCGAAGTCGCCCAGCAGTGTCGCGGCCAGAGGGCCGGCGAACAGGGTGGCGGTGTCGAGCACCCGGATCCCGGACAAAGCGCCCGTCATGGGGCTTACCTGCCTTTCTCGTCCGGCGGTCCGGGCCGGAGCACCGTTTCGCCGGGGGGAACGCTGATGACGTCCGTGTTTCGTAGCGACGTCTCTCCGTGTTTCCCAAGTTCGCACTGATCGCACGGGTCCGTCAAGTTATGCGCAGATGTTGACCTGAAGTCGGGGCGGGTGTCACGATAACCGGCAACGAATCTGGCGTTTCGCTAGGCGGAACGACAGCCCTTCCAGTGGGAAGAGGTGACATGTCCGCACGAATGCTCGTCGCGGGACTCGGGGCCGTGGCCCTGCTCGTGACCGGGTGCGGGGGATCGGCGCCGATGGGCGCCGGGGGCGCCGCCGCGGGGCGGGACGAGGGCCCGGTGAAGATCGGGGCACTGCACCCGGTCAGCGGGTCGAACGCGGTCGACGGCCTGCAGATGCGCCGCGGCGCGCAGTTGGCGGTCGACGCGATCAACGCCGCCGGCGGCATCAAGTCGCTCGGCGGCCGCAAGGTCGAGCTGGTCACCGGCGACACCCAGGGCAAGGCCGACATCGGGCAGAGCGAGGCCCAACGGCTGATCTCGGCCGGCGCGGTGAGCCTGGTCGGCACCTACCAGAGCGCGGTGAGCACCAACGTCGCCGTGGTGGCCGAGCGCAACCGGGTCCCGTTCGTGATGGACGTGACCGCGTCCGACGCGATCTTCTCGCACGGCTACAAGTACTCCTTCCGCGTCCAGCCCGGCAGCAAGGCGATCGCCACGGCCGCCGCCCAGTACCTGAAAGCGGTTTCGGACCAGGCGGGCAAGCCGGTCCGCAAGGTCGCGTTCCTGCACGAGCAGAGCGACTTCGGCAGCGGCGCGGCCGACGCCTTCAACGCGGCCGCGAAGCAGCTCGGCATCGGGATCGGCCCGAACATCAGCTACGACGCCACCACGGTCAGCGACCTGACCGCCCAGGTCACGCAGGTCAAGGCCTCCGGCGCGGACGTGCTGGCCGTCGCCGGTTACTACCGCGACAGCCTGCTGGCGGCCAAGGCGATCGCCTCGGTGAAGCCGGACCTCAGCGCGGTCTGGGGCGTCTCAAACGGCGCGTACGACCAGCCGAAGTTCGTCGCCGACGCCGGCGCGCTCGGCAACCTCTACTTCAGCGCCAACTACCACTACGACGCGACCAACCCCGAGACCGTCGCACTGCGCGAGAAGTACCAGAAGCAGTACGGCGACCCGATGCGCACCGGCGCGGTCCTGTCCTACGACGCGGTCCAGGTGATCGCGCACGGCGTCGAGCAGGCCGCGAGCACCGACCCGGAGAAGGTGCGGGACGCGATCGCCGCCGCCCAGGTCGCGCCGCTGACCGTCGGCCGCGGGCCGATCCAGTTCGCGCCGAACGGCGACAACCGCAACGCCTTCCCGGTGCTGATGCAGGTCCGGGACGGGCGGGTCCAGCAGGTGTATCCCCCCGAAAAAGCCGAATCCCGGCCCGACTACAGGGTGGCGTGGCGACCATGACCGAACTCGACACCGGGGCGCCCGTCGTCCCCGAAACCGCACCACCCGACCGGAAAGCCAAGGCGGACAAGGGGTTCCTCGGCCGCGCCGGCATCGTGGCCGCCGTCCTCGTCGTCGCGATCGTGCTAGCGCTGGTGCAGTCCGGCAGCGGGCTGGTGGTCTGGCAGTCGGTGGTCACCGGCATCCTGACCGGCGGGCTCTACGGCCTGATCGCGATGGGCCTGACGCTGATCTTCGGCGTGCTCGACATCGTGAACTTCGCCCACGGCGCGTTCCTCGCGGTGGCGATGTTCCTTTCCTTCGGCATGGTCCAGGCGACCGGCTTGCACCCGTACCTGACGCTCGTCGTCGCGGTGCCGGCGCTGTTCCTCCTCGGCGCGGCCGTGCACCGCGGGCTGCTGTCCGGAGCGGGCGGGCGATCGCTGGAGAACCAGCTGCTGATCACGCTCGGCCTGTCATTGCTGCTGGAGAACGGCCTGCTGATGTTCTTCGGCGCCGAGCCCAAGACCATCGCACTGCCGGGCGACTTCCAGTTCCCGCTGCTGGGCGCGGTGGTCGCGGGTTCGCGGCTGTACGCGTTCCTCGGCGCCATCGTGCTGGGCGGGCTGTTGTTCTGGCTGCTGCGGCGAACCCGGCTGGGCACGGCGATCCGCGCGGTCGCGGCGAACGCGCCGGGCGCGGCACTGGTCGGCATCAACGTCCGCCGGATGCACACGCTGACCTTCGCCATCGGCACGGCGTGCGCGGGTGCCGCGGCGGTGCTCGCCGGCCCGCTCGTCACGGTGACCCCGACGCTGGGGGAGCAGTTCAACATCACGGCGTTCGTGGTCGTGGTGCTGGGCGGGATGGGCAACGTCGTCGGCGCGCTCGTCGGCGGCCTGCTGATCGGGCTGGTCGAGCAGCTCACCACGATCTACCTGGGCGGCCAGAGCTCCCTGCTCGGCGTGTTCGTGGTGTTCGTGCTGGTGCTGTTCCTCCGCCCGCAGGGCCTGTTCGGGAGGCGCGCATGAGCACCATCACCATCGCGGCGCCGACCGGTTCCGAAGGCGCCGTCAAGGCACCGCCGCTGCGGCCGCAGAACAAGCAGCTGGCCATCCTCGCGATCCTCGTGATCGTCGCGATCCCGCTGCCGCTGATCCTGCCCGCCGCGCAGGGTGCCGTCGCCGTGCGGATCCTGATCTTCCTGCTGATGGCCGTCGGCTGGAACATCATGAGCGGCTTCGGCGGGATGTTCAGCTTCGGCCATGCCGCGTACTTCGGCCTCGGCGCCTACACCAGCGCGTACCTGCTGGTGAAGCACAACGTGTCGCCGTGGATCGGGATGCTGGCCGGGATGGCGGTGGCCGCCGCGGTCGCCGTGGTCATCGGCTACTTCTCCTTCCGCTACAAGCTTCAGGGCGCCTACTTCGCGCTGGCGACGTTCGCGTTCGCGGAGATGCTGAGGCTGATCGTCACGAGCAGTACGTTCGCCAACAAGGCCGTCGGGTTCAGCGTGCCGCTGATCCAGGACTCGTCGCTGTGGCTGATCCAGTTCCCGGCCGACTCGCCCGCGTACTTCTGGGTGGCCCTGGTCCTGGCCGGGGCGGCGGTCGCGATCAGCATCGTGTTCCTGCACTCCCGCGCCGGCCGGTACGTCACGGCGATCCGCGACGACGAACTGGCGGCGGCGTCGCTGGGCGCCCCGGTGCTGCGGCACAAGCTGATGACGGTCGCGCTGTCGGCGGCGATCACCGCCGTGGCGGGTGCGTTCTACACGCAGTACTACCTGTTCGTGAACCCCGATCTCGGGTTCGGCTCGGCCATCTCGATCCAGGCGATCGTGCCCGTCGTCATCGGCGGCATCGGCACGGTCTGGGGCCCGGTGGTCGGCGCGATCATCATCGGCTCGCTCACCGACGTCACGGCGACGCTGCTGCGCACCCCGCCGGAGTTCCTGGGCTTCCTGCAGGGCCGCAGCGGACTGGACGTCGTGTTGTACGCGGTGCTGGTGATCCTCATCGTGCGGTTGTTGCCCAAGGGGATCGTCGGAACCATCGCTGCGAGGTGGCGTCGATGAGCATCGTGGAAGTCACCGGTGTCGGCAAGGCATTCCGCGGCGTGCACGCACTGTCCGATGTGGACCTCGACGTCGCCGAAGGCGAGATCCTCGGCGTCATCGGGCCCAATGGCGCGGGCAAGACCACGCTGTTCAACGTCATCTCCGGCGCGCTGTCCCCGGACACTGGCCGGGTGCGGCTGGCCGGCGACGACGTCACCGGCCGCGCACCCGATCGGATCGCGCGGGCCGGCATGGTCCGCACGTTCCAGCTGATGCGGCCGTTCGCGAGCATGACGGTGGCGCAGAACGTCAGCCTCGCCGCGCAGCACCACCGCCTGAGCGCGAAAGCCCTGCGGGAGCACGCGCTCGACGTCGTCGAACGGGTGGGGCTCGGGCCGTGGGCCCACCGCAACGCGACCGACCTGCCGACCGCCGGACTCAAGCGCCTCGAACTGGCCCGGGCGCTGGCCACCCGGCCGAAGGTGCTGCTGCTCGACGAGGTGCTGGCCGGGCTCGTTCCCGCCGAACGCGAGCCGGTGCTCGACCTGCTCGCCGGCCTGCGCGAGCAGGAGGGCGTCACGCTGGTGTTCATCGAGCACATCATGGCCGCGGTGATGCGGCTGGCCGACCGCGTGCTCGTGCTCGACCAGGGCCGCGTGCTGGCCGTCGGGTCACCCGAAGCGGTCACCAGCGACCCGCGGGTCATCGACGCCTACCTCGGTGAGGAGCCGACCCATGCTGACGCTTGAGAAGGTGTGCGCCGGGTACGGCCGGATGCGGATCCTGCACGACGTCGACCTGCGCCTCGACGCCGGGGAGATCGTCGCGCTGGTCGGCGCGAACGGCGCCGGCAAGACCACGACGCTGCGCAGCATCTGCGGTCAGCTCAAGCCGCTGTCGGGCACTATCACGCTCGACGGCACGCCGACCGCCGGCCGCCGCCCGGACGAGCTGGTGCGCGACGGCCTGGTGCACGTGCCCGAGGACCGGGCGCTGTTCGGCACGCTCACCGTCGAGGAGAACCTGCGGATGGGCGCGTGGACCCGCACGCCCGCGCAGGCCGCGAAGTCGTTGAAAGAGGTCTACGAGCTGTTCCCGGTGCTCGCCGAGCGCCGGACGCAGGTCGCGCAGACGTTCAGCGGCGGTCAGCAGCAGATGCTCGCGATCGGCCGGGCGCTGATGGCCGGCCCGCGGCTGCTGATGCTCGACGAGCCGTCGACCGGGCTTTCGCCGAAACTGACCTGGACCGTGCTGGAGGCGGTGCGGCGGATCCGGGACAGCGGGGTGGCGGTGCTGCTGGTCGAGCAGAACGCGAAGCAGGCCTTGGCCATCGCGGATCGGGCGTACGTGCTGGAAAGCGGGTCGACCGTGCTGGAAGGCACCGGCGCCGAGCTCGCCGGCGACAACCGCGTCAGGAAGGCGTACCTGGGACTGTGAAACGCGAACAAGCCGCTTCCGCCACCGCTTCGCTGGGCGCGTGGGTGTCCGAACTGGACGTCACGGGTGTCCCGGCCGCGGTGCTGGACCGGCTCGCCCTGGTGCTTCTGGACGTCGTCGGCGTCACCGCATTGGGTGCTTCGCTGCCTGAGCACCGGGCGCTGCGTGACGCCTGGCGAGCGCCCGCGGGTCCGGCGCCGCTGATCGGCGGCGGGCGGCTGGTCACGACCGACGCAGCGGCCTGGCTCAATGCCGTAGCGCTCGTTTCGCTGGAGCTGGACGAGGGCCACAAGTACGCGAAGGGCCACCCCGCCGCCCACGGGTTCCCCGCGGTGCTGGCGCTGGCGGCCGAGCTGGACAGCACGGGCGCGGACACGGCGGCGGCGCTGCTGGCCGCGTACGAGGTGGCCGCGCGGTTCGGCCGCGCGACCACCCTGCGCGCGGGCGCGCACCCGCACGGCAGCTGGGGCGTGCCCGGCGCGGCGGCCGGGTGCGCGCGCCTGCTCGGCCTCCCGCCGGGCGCGGCCGCGGCCGCCATCGACACCGCGGCCGGAATGGGCATCGCCGGGCACTTCGACTCGGCGACCCAAGGCAACCCGGTGCGCAACGCCTGGCTGGGCGCCTCGGCGACGTCCGGGCTCGCGGCGGCCCGGATGGCGGCGGCCGGGATGGCCCGCACCACGGGCACGGCTGCCCTGTCCCTCGGCACGCTGCTCGGCGAGTTCGACGCGGGCGAGCTGACCGCGGACCTGGGCACCCGCTGGGACATCACGCGCGGTTACTTCAAGCGGCACGCGTCGTGCTCCTTCACCCACCCGGCGGCGGACGCGGTGCTCGAACTGCGCTCACGGCCGGCGTTCCGGGCCGAGGGCATCACGCACATCCTGGTGGAGACCCACGTCCTGGGCGCCGGGTTGTCCGATGTGGACTGGTCGAACCGGCTCTCGGCGATGTTCTCGACGCCGTTCGTGGTGGCAACGGCGGCGCTGACGGGCGAGATCGGGCCCGCGAGCCCGCTGTGCGACGCCGGCGTGCGATCCCTGGCGAGCCGGGTGCGGGTCGTCGAAGCCGCCGACCTGACCGCACGCCTGCCGGACGAGCGCGCGGCCCGCGTGACGGTCGCGTTCGCCGACGGCACCTCGCTGACCTGCGAAGTCCCCAACCCGATCGGCGACGCCGACCACCACCCCCTGACCGAGTCCGATGTGGTCGCCATGCTCGGGAAGTGGCTGCCCGGGCCGGTCGTGAACCGTGCGGCCGCCCTGGGCCGCGACCTGCCGGGCCTGCCCCGCGTCGGCGCGGCGCTGCGCGAGCTGGCCGGAACTGCAGAAAAGGAGCCGAACTGATGCGTGCCCTCGCGGTGACGCCCATCCACCTGCCGCCCGAGGAGATCCGGCGGCGGCAAGAACGCTACGACCGGCTCGCCCCACCGGGGCTCGAGATCGAGCTGCGGGACGTCGGCCCGTCAGCCCCGAAGACCCTGGACACCGACGAGTCCATGCGCGTCTCGGAGAACGCCGTCGCCGCCGCGCTCAAAGCAGCCGGGGACGGCTGGGACCTGGCCTTCCCGGACTGTGTGCTGGACCCGGCCGTCCCCGACGCCGTCGCCGAACCTGCGCTGCCGGTGCACGGCCTGCTCAAGCTCTCGGCCACCTACCTCGCGGCGAAGGGCGTCCGGTTCGGCGCCGTCGTGCGCAACGAAGCCATCGCCGAGGAGTTCGCGAAACGCATCGCCGCCTACCGGCTGACCGAGTACCTCGCCGGGATCCGCGTGCTGGACCTGCCGTTCTCCGCGATCGCCGAGACCGAGACGTGGAACGCGGCTCTCGGCACGGCCGTCCGCGAGCTGGCCGGACTGGGCGCGACGGCGGTGATCAACGGCTGCTCGGCCGTCGACGTCGAACCCGCGGACCTCCCGGCACGGATCGTCGATCCCACCGAACTCGCGATGCGGCTGCTGGCCGTCGAGGAGCAGCGGTGACCGACGGACCCGACCTCGTCGTCGCCGGTGCGGGCGGCGGGCTCGCCGGTGCCCTGCGCGCCGCCGAACTCGGCTTGACCGTGCTGGTCGTCGAGGCGAGTGCGCACTTCCGGCGGGGCAACAACACCTCGATGTCCACGGCGATGTTCCCCGGCGCCGGCTCCCGCTGGCAGACCGAGGAAGGCGTCGACGACTCGCCCGAGAAGTTCGTCGCCGACATCATGGCCAAGACGCACGGGCAGGCCGACCCTCGGCTGGCCCGGACCCTCGCCGACGTGAGCGCCCCGCTCGTCGAGTGGCTCGCGGACTCGGCCGGGCTGCCCCTCGAGCTGGTCACGGACTTCAACTACCCCGGGCACTCCGTCCCGCGCTGCCACTCGATCGCGGGTCGCCACGGCTCCGGCGTCATCGACCACCTCGCCCGTCGCGTAACCGAGCACGAGAACATCGAGCTGCTCGCCCCGGCAAAACTGGTCGACGTCCTGTCCGATGTGGATGGTGTTCGTGCCGCCGTCGTCCGGTACCCGGACGGCACCGAGGAGGAGATCCCGACCCGGGCGGTCCTGCTGGCCACCAACGGCTTCGGGGCCGACGCGGACCTCGTCAAACGCCACCTGCCGGAGATCGCGGGGTCGCTCTACCAGGGCAGCGACCAGTCGCTCGGCGACGCGCTGCGCATCGGCGAGAAGCTCGGCGCCGCGACCGGGTTCCTCGACGCCTACCAGGGCCACGGCGCGGTGTCGGCCAGTGCGGGCACGCTCGTCGGCTGGGCGACGATCATCCACGGCGGGATCCTCGTCGACCTCGAAGGCCGCCGCTTCGGCAACGAGATCCGCGGCTACTCCGAGTACGCCGCCGAGCTGGCCGCACGTCCCGGCTCGACCGGCTGGATCGTGCTCGACGAGACGATCTTCGAGCAGTGCCAGCCGTTCCAGGACTTCCGGGACGTGGTCTCCGCCGGTGCGCTGGTCTGGGCGGACGACGCTCCCAGGCTCGCGAAAGCAACGGGCCTGCCGGACTCACTGACCGAAGAACTCGCCACTGCGGCCGCCATCGCCCGCGGTGAGCGTGAAGACGGCCACGGCCGCACGAACTGGGAACGTCCGCTGTCGGGGCGGTACGCCGCGGTCCGTGTGGTGCCCGCGCTGTTCCACACCCAGGGCGGCCTGCTGGTCGACGAGCACGCCAACGTCGTCGACCCCCAGGACCGCCCGATACCCGGGCTGTACGCCGCCGGTGGCGCCGCGGCGAGCATCTCCGGCCACGGCGCCGCGGGCTACCTGCCCGGCAACGGCCTGCTGCCCGCCTTCGGCCTGGCCTACCTGGCCGCCGGCGACGTCGCCCGGCGCCGAAACCCCTGACCCCGCAAGCTGAGGAGAGAAATGGCAACGACGGAACTGCTCGTGAAGAACGTCCGGGTCGTGCGGCCCGACGACGCCGACGGGTCCGAGCCGGAACTGCTGGACATCGCCGTGAACGACGGCACCATCACCCGGGTCGCGAAGGACCTGCCGACCGACGACGCCGCCCAGGTCGTCGACGGCCGTGGCCTGCTGGCTTTCCCCGGCGTCGTCGACGCGCACCAGCACTGGGGCATCTACAACGAGCTGGCCACCGACACCCGCACCGAAAGCCGCGCGAGCGCGCAGGGCGGCGTCACGACGTCGCTGACGTACATGCGCACCGGCCAGTACTACCTGAACAAGGGCGGCAGCTACCGCGACTTCTTCCCCGAGGTGCTCAGCGCGTCCGAGGGCAACGCCTACGTCGACTACGCCTTCCACCTCGCGCCGATGAGCTCGCAGCACATCTCCGAGATCCCTTACCTGGTCGAGGAATTCGGCGTCACGTCGTTCAAGATCTTCATGTTCTACGGCAGCCACGGCCTGCACGGCCGCTCGACCAGCCAGAGCGACTTCCTGATGATCCCGCCGGACGAGCGGTACGACATCGCGCACTTCGAGTTCGTGATGCGCGGGGTCCAGCAGGCGCGCGAGGTCCTGACCGAGTACGCGCCGCACCTGTCGCTCTCGCTGCACTGCGAGACGGCGGAAATCATGACGGCGTACACGAAACTGGTGGAACAGGACGGCTCGCTGTCGGGCCTGCGGGCCTACAGCGCGTCGCGGCCGCCGCACTCCGAGGGGCTGGCCGTCACCATCGCGTCGTACCTGGCGCACGAGACCGGGCTGCCCAACATCAACCTGCTGCACCTGTCGTCGGAGAAGGCGCTGTCGGCCGCGCTGACGATGGGGAAGGCGTTCCCGCACATCGACTTCCGGCGCGAGGTGACGATCGGGCACCTGCTGGCCGACGTCGACACCGCGTCCGGCATCGGCGGCAAGGTCAACCCGCCGCTGCGGGAGCGCGAGGACGTCGAGGCGCTGTGGCGGCACGTGCTCGCCGGCGACGTCGACTGGGTGGTCAGCGACCACGCGTGCTGCCGCGACGAGCTGAAGTTCGGCGAGGACCGCGACGACGTCTTCCTCGCGAAGTCCGGCTTCGGCGGAGCCGAGTACCTCCTGCCCGGTCTGGTCGGCGAAGGCACCAAGCGCGGCCTTTCGCTGCAGCGGATCGCTCAGCTGACGTCGCAGAACCCGGCACGCCGCTACGGCTTGCTGAAGAAGGGCACGATCGCCGAGGGCTTCGACGCCGACTTCGCGCTCGTGGACCCGGACGTCCGGTGGACCGTGCGCGCGGCGGAGTCCGAGTCGACGCAGGAGTACACGCCGTTCGAGGGCTTCGACATGACCGCGAAGGTGACCGACACGTTCGTGCGCGGGAACCACGTGTTCGCCGACGGCAAGATCGTGGGCGACCCGGTGGGCCGCTACCTCAAGCGCGGCCGGTGATCCGGGGCGGCCGGTGGGTGTCCCTACCGGCCGCCCGGCTCCTGCAGCCAGGCCCAGCTCTGCCGGATCTCCGCCGCCGCTTCGCGCACGAGGTCGCGGTAGCGGCCGACGGCGTCGGGCGTGAAGCGGTACTGCGGACCGCAGATGCTGACCGAACCGTGGACCTCGCCGTCCGGGCCGAACAGGGGAGCGGCGACGGACCCCGCGCCGGGCTGCCGTTCCCCGAGCGAGACGGCGACGCCGTCGCGGGCCACCTCGGCGAGGACCTCGCGCAACTGCTCGGCGGCGGTGATCGTGTGCTCGGTCAGCGCGGGGAGCTCCCGGTGCAGCAAGGCCTCCCGGCGCTCCTCGGGCAGGGACGCGAGGATCACCTTCCCGGAGGAGCCGGCGTGCAGCGGGAACCGCTTGCCGAGCTCCACGGTCATCTTGATCTCACGCGGGCTCTCGAACTGGTCGAGGTACACGCGTTCGTCGCCGACCAGGCCGGAGAGCGTGGTCGTCTCGCCGGTCTCGTCCCGCAGCCGCCGCAGGACGGGGGTGGCCGCGACGCGGGCGTCGAACCGGCGCAGGGCGCTCGCCCCGAGGGCGACGGCCGCGGGGCCGAGCCGGTAGCCGGCGACGCCGGGGTCGGTGGCCAGCATCTCGCGCGAGACGAGCGACTGCAGGATCCGGTAGACGACCGCCTTCGACAGGTCGAGCTCCCGGCTGATCGTGCTGACGCCCAGGTACCGGGGGCCGCCGGTGAAGAGCAGGAGCACGTCGGCGACCCGGGCGGCGGCCTCGGTGCCGGTGTTGTCCGACGCGGCGGGCTTGCGCCCGGCGGTACTGTTGACGGCCAAGCTCGTCGTCCTCGGTTCGTTTCGCTGACAGGAACGGTTCGACGCGAAGCATAGCACTTTGGGGCCTTGCCTAAGGTGAACCGTTCCGGCCAGCGATACGTCGTTACGCGACCGCCGTCCCTTCCAGCTCGACCAGCTGGCCGGGGATCGCCAGCCGGGTGACGCCGAGCATCGTCGTCGCCGGGGCCACCCCGGCCGCGCCCAGCCGCGCCGCCAGCACGCCGTAGTGCGGGAAGAGCCCGTCGACGTCGGTCGTGTAGACGTTCAGCCGGACGAGGTTCGCCAGCGTCATGCCGGCCTCGCCGAGCACGGCCTCGAGGTTGTCGAGGCTCAGCGCCAGCTGCGCGGCCACGTCACCGTCGTGCTCGGGCTTGCCCTCGGCGCTCATCGCGGTCTGCCCGGAGCAGTACAGGGTCCGGGTGGCCCCGGAGACGAGCTCGCCCTGGTTGAACCCCATCTCCGCCGACCACGTCGTCGGGTTGACCGCCGTTCGTTCCACTGCCACATCAGCTCCGTTCGCTTCGACTTCGGTACCCGGGACCTTTCCGGCAAATCACGACATCCTCTGTCGGGTATTCGCTAGGGTTTCCGCATGCGTGCCGACCGGCTGGTTTCGCTGGTCCTGCTGCTGCGCCAGCGCGGCCGGCTGACCGCGGACGCCCTCGCCCGCGAGCTGGACGTGTCCACCCGGACCGTGCTGCGCGACATCGAGGCGTTGTCCACGGCCGGTGTCCCGGTCTACGCCGACCGCGGCCGGCACGGCGGGTTCTCGCTGCTGCCGGGGTTCCGGACCGAGCTGACCGGGCTGAACCACGACGAGGCGCTGGCCCTGCTCGCCACCGGCCCGGGCCTCGGCCTCGGCCCGGCGCTCGCTTCGGCCCGGCGCAAGGTGGTCGACGCGCTGCCCGAGAGCCACCGGGCGGCGGCGAGCGACGCGGCCCGCCGGTTCCTGGTCGAGCCGGAGACCGACCTGCTGTCCCGTCGCCCGGTGACCGAGGAGGTCCCCGGCCCGGCGATGATCGAGATCCGGCGCGCGGTCCTTTCCGGGCACAAGCTGCGCATCCACTACGCAGCGGCCGACCAGGAGCCGCGGTGGCGCACGGTGGACCCGATCGGCCTGGTGACCGTCCGCGACCGGGGTTACCTGCTGGCCACGAGAGCCGGCGCGGACCGCACCTACCGGCTGTCGCGGGTGCAGGCCGCCGAGAGGCTGCCCGAACCGGCGCAGCGGCCGGACCGGGTCGACCTGGACCGGGTCTGGCGGGAGCGCTGCGCGCAGTTCCTTTCCGGCGGGCACATCGCCGTGCTGCTGCGGGTGGATCCGAAGCGGCGGGAGGAAGTGCTGAGCACCGCGGTGGCGGTCCGCGCGGCCGAACCCGACCCGGCCGGCTGGCTGCGGCTGGAGGCGACGTTCCAGGACGCGTGGCACGCCGAGTGGGCGCTGTGGCAGCTCGGCACGGACGCGGAAGCCTTGGCGCCGCAGTCGTTGCGCGCCGCGTTGCGTGACCGTGCCGCGGCGATCGCCGCCCGGTACGAAGACTAGCCGCCCAGCTCCACCGCGCGGCGCAGGTCGCGGACGTAGGCCTCGGGCTGTTCCCACGCGGCGAAGTGGCCGCCGGCCGAATGCTCCACGTACTCACGCACGTTCAAGAACGCTTCGGCGTAGCTTCGCGGCTCCGGCTTGATGTCGTCCGGGAAGATCGACAGCACCGTCGGCGTCCCGATCCGGTCCGGGAGGGCGACCGGTTCGGTGTACGTCGTGAACGAGGTGCCGATCGTGCCGGTGACCCAGTACGCCGTGATCCACGTCAGCAGGTCGTCGAGCGTGAAGGCCGAGGCGCCGGACCAGGCCTCCAGCTTCTCGGCGAGCCACGCCGCGAGGCCGGCGGGTGAGTCGCCGAGGGCGACGGCGAGGGTGTTCGGCCGCGTCGACTGCTCGGCGATGTAGCCGCCCTCGCTCCGGAACCACCGTGCCGCCCGGCCGAGGTAGGCGGCCGCGCCGGGCGCGAGCTTCGCCGGGTCCGCCGTCAACGCCCGTTGCGGAGCGACGTTCGTGAGGTGCAGGGCCGCCACCCGGTCCGGGTGCTCGCCCGCGAGGACTTCCGCGACGGTGCCACCCACGTCGCCGCCCGACAGCGTGTAGCGCGGGTACCCGAGTTCGGCGAGCCCGGCCGCGACGACCTCGGCGATCCGGCCGGCCGACATGCCGGGCGCGGTGAGCGGGGCCGCGAACGGGAAGCCCGGCAGCGCGGGGACCACTACGTGCACGTCCGTGAGCAGCGGCAGCACGCGTTCGAACCGCAGCACCGAATCCGGCCAGCCGTGCAGCAGCACGACGACCGGGGCGCCGGGATCCGCGGCCCGCTGGTGGATCACCCGCAGGCCGGTGCCGACCGTGACCCAGGGGAGTGCACGGATGCGGCGCTCGTGCGCGTCCCAGTCGTAGCCGCCGGCCCAGCGCGCGAGCAACTCGTCGAGCCGGGTGCCGGTGATGCCGCGTGTCTGGTCGGCGGTCCAGGGAGTGGTGACCCGCCGGGTCCGCCGGAGCCGGTCTCTCAGTTCGTCCATGTGTACGACGATACACATGATGTGTATGCTCGTACACATGACTTCTCGCGACGCGGCGGCCACCCGGCAGCGGATCCTCGAGCAGGCGCGGCGCCAGTTCGCCCGGCAGGGCTACACCGCGATCACGGTGAAGGGCGTGGCCGACGCGGCCGGCGTGTCACCCAACCTCATCACGCGCTACTTCGGGGGCAAGGAAGGCCTGTTCCTCGCGGCGACCCGGGTGGAGATCCCGGTCGAGGGCTCCTTCGACGGCAGCCGGTCCGAGCTGGGTGCGCGGCTCGCGGCCAGCATCGTCCGGCGCTGGTCCGGCGACCCGGGGGAGGACCCGCTGCTGGTGCTGCAACGCGCATCCGGTGAACGCCCGGAGGCCGCGGATGCCCTCGCCGCCTTCCTCGACACGAACTCCCTGGAGCCGCTGCACCGCTACCTGCGCGACAGCGGCCTGGACGACGCCGAGGCCCGCCGTCGCGCCGCCGCGATCGACGCCTTCGTGCTCGGGGTCTCGACCCGCCGCCGGGTACTGCGCTCGGAACTCGGTGACCCCGCCGAACTCCAGGCCTGGCTGGCCTCAGTGATCCAGCGCCTCGCCGACGGGTGACCGGCGGGCTTCGAACCCGCGGACCAGGAGCGCGGCGAACCGCCGCCGGGCCGCCGGGGTGCGCGCGTGCAGGCCGATGTCGGCCCTGAGCACGAGGTTCAGGTCGGCCAGGCCGACGTCGGGGCGCAGGTGGCCGGACTCCTTGGCGCGGTCGAGCAGACGGGCCGCGGACGTCAGCGAGGCCGTCCGCATCGCGGTCAGGTCCACCGCGCGGGGGAAGGCGGACTTGAAGGCCGTCGTGAAGCCGTGGTCGCTCGCTTGCAGCGCACAGAGCTTCCCGACCGCTTCGCGGAAGCCACGCCAGGGATCGGGGTCGGCGAGTCCTCCGTCCACAGCGGACTGCCAGGCCGAGACCCGCTCGGTGAACACCGCGGCGACGAGCGTTTCCTTGGCCGGGAAGTGGCGGTAGACGGTCGCGGGCCCGACGCCGGCGCGCCGGGCGATCTCCCGGACCGGCACGTCCAGGCCCTCGGTGACGAACACCGCGCGCGCCGCGTCGAGGATCCGGGCCACGGAAGGCCGGCGAGGCAAACGGGCGGTCACCGCTCTCACTTTAGCCAGGCGGTCGCGAGCGTCCACTACGGTCCGCCGATGACTTCAGACTGGGACCCGGCGTCCGGTGTCGGCGCGACCGCGACCATGGCCGCGATGGCCCGCGCGATCGCGACCCGCACCGACACGCTCATCGACGACCCCTTCGCCGCACCGCTCGTCCGGGCGGTCGGCATCGACCTCCTCACCCGGCTGGCCACCGGCGAACTGCCGCCCGGTGACCTGGTCGACCGGACGGCGATCGACGGGGCCAAGGTGCGGACCCGGTTCTACGACGAGTTCTTCCTGGAGGCGACGAACGCGGGCGTCACCCAGGTGGTGATCCTGGCTTCGGGGCTGGATTCGCGGGCGTACCGGCTGCCCTGGCCGGCCGGGACCGTGGTCTACGAGCTCGACCGGCCGCGGGTCGTGGAGTTCAAGACCCGGACGCTGGCCGGGCTGGGTGCCGAGCCCACGGCCGACCGGAGGGTCGTCCCCGTCGATCTGCGCGAGGACTGGCCGACCGCACTGCGTACGGCCGGGTTCGACCCGGCGCGGCCGAGCGCGTGGAGCGCCGAAGGCCTGCTCGGCTACCTGCCACCCGAGGCGCAGGACCGCCTGCTGGACAGCGTCACCGAGCTCAGCGCACCGGGGAGCCGGGTGGCCACCGAAAGCCGGCCGAACCCGCGGCCGGGCGCGGAGAGCAGGACCAAGCGGCGGCTGGACGGCATCTCCGAGCTCTGGCGCGAACACGGTTTCGACACCGACATGACGAAGCTGCGGTACTTCGGCGAGCGCACCGAAGCGGCCCCGTACCTGACCGGCCTCGGCTGGACGCTGACCGCCGTCACCACCCGGGACCTGCTGGCCGCCCAGGGCCTTCCGCCCCTGACGGACGACGACCTGCGCATGGGCGAGCTGCGTTACGTCAGCGGCGTCTTCGAGGTCTAGCCGGGCGTGCCATTGAATGGCACGCCGATGGGCACCGCCCGGAGCGGGCGGCCATGCTCGGCCGCATGCTCCCGTACCAGGATCCCGCGCGGCCCACCGAGGAGCGCGTCCGTGACCTGCTCGGCCGGATGACCCTGCCGGAGAAGGCCGGGCTGCTGTTCCACGCCCCGGTGGCGGTCACCGCCGAGGGTGGTTTCGTCGAGCGGCCGGCCGGCCCGCTGCCGACCGCGCCGACGACGGAAGTGGTGCGGGACCGGCACGTCCGCTGCCTGGCGCTGATGGCGCCGGTCTCGGCCGGGCCCCTTTCCCGCTGGCACAACGAAGTCCAGCGGATGGCGGCCGGGAGCCGGCTGGGCATCCCGGTGCTCGTCTCGTCCGACCCGCGGCACTCGGCGAACGAGAACCCGCTGACGTCGGTGCCTTCCGGTGGCTGCTCGCGCTGGCCCGAACCACTCGGGTTCGGTGCGCTGGCCGACCCCGGTGCGGTGCGCGCGTTCGCCGAAGTCGTCCGGGCCGAATACGCGGCGGCCGGGATCCGGCTGGCCCTGCACCCGATGGCCGACCTGGCGACCGAACCGCGGTGGTGCCGCACCTCGGGCACGTTCGGCGCCGACCCGCACGTGGTCGCCCGGCTGGCCGCCGCCTACGTCGAAGGTCTGCAGGGCGCGGACCTGGGGCCGGGTTCGGTGGCGGCGATGGTCAAGCACTGGCCGGGCGCGGGCCCGCAGGCCGGCGGCGAGGACGCGCACTTCGCGTCCGGCAAGGACCAGGTCTACCCCGACGGGCGCTACGAGGAGCACCGAAACGTCTTCCGCCCGGCGCTGCGGGCCGGGGCGGCGGCGGTGATGCCGTACTACGGCCGCCCGGTCGGCGTGCCGGGCCTCGACGGCGTCGGGTTCGCCTTCGACCGCGAGGTGATCGCCGGGCAGCTGCGCCGCGACGAAGGCTTCGACCGCCTGGTGTGCACCGACTTCGGGCTGCTCACCGACACGACGCTGCCGGACGGGTCGGTGTGGCCCGCGCGGGCCTGGGGCGCCGAGCACCTCGACGTCGCCGGGCGTGTGCTGCGGCTGCTCGACGCGGGTGTCGACCAGTTCGGCGGCGAGTGGTGCCCGGACGTCGTCGCCGGCCTGGTCGAAGCGGGCCGGCTGGCGGAGACGCGGGTCGACGAGTCCGCCGGGCGCGTCCTGACGCTGATGATGCGGCTCGGGTTGTTCGAAAACCCGTACGTCGACGAGGCACACGCGGCCGCCACCGTCGGGCGGGCCGACTTCACGGCCGCCGGAGCCGACGCGCAACGCCGGTCGATGGTGCTGCTCGCCGGGAGGCTGCCGCTGGAAACGGGAATCCGGCTGTACGTGGAAGGGATCGACCCCGCGGTGGCGGCCCGCTACGGGTCCCTAGTGGACACACCGGCCGAAGCGGACGCGGCGGTGGTGCGGATCGGCACGCCGTACGAGCCGAGAGCGCGGCTCCCGGAGGCCTTCTTCCACCAGGGCCGGCTGGACCTGCCGGCGGACGACCTCGACCACTTGCGCACCCTGATGGCCACCGTGCCGACCGTCGTCGACGTCTTCCTCGACCGGGCCGCCGTCATCCCCGAACTCGCCGAGCACGCCGCCGCCCTGCTGGCCGACTTCGGCGCGGCCGACGACGCCGTCCTCGACGTCGTCTTCGGCCACGCCACCGCCGAGGGCCGGCTGCCGATCGAGCTGCCGTCGTCCATGGCCGCCGTCGAAGCCCACCCGGAGGACCGGCCGGGCGGCACCGCGAACCCGCTGTTCCCGCTCGGGCACACCGCCCGCGTCCCCGAAAGGCAGGCCTGATGCCCGTCCACCCCGCGATGGCCGCGAAGTTCCCGCTGCTGGACGGCGTTCCGTCGTTCGGCGCGCTGATCACCGACCCGGCGTTCGCCGAGCGGCGCGCGGAGTTCGAGCGCCCGCCGGTGCCCGACGACGTCCCGGATGTGTCCACAGTGGCCGACAGGGTCGGCGATGTTCCGGTGCGGATCTACGGAACCGGCTCCACGTGCCTGGTCTGGCTGCACGGCGGCGCGTTCCGGATGGGCGACCTGGACATGCCCGAAGCCGACCGGGTGGCCCGGGAACTCGCGCACCGGGCCGGGATCGTGGTGGTCAGCGTCGACTACCGGCTCGCGGTGGGCGGGGTCGCGTACCCGGCGCCGCACGACGACGTCGTCGCGGTCCTGCGGTGGGCTCGCGACGAGCTGGGCGTCGACCGCGTCTGCGCGGGCGGGGCGAGTGCGGGCGGCAACCTGGCGGCGGGCGCGGCCCTGCGCCTGCGTGACGAGGACGGCTGGCAGCCCGAGGTGCTCGCGCTCGTCTACCCGGTGCTGCACCCGCTGCTGCCGCCGGCGCCGGCGTCGCTGGTCGCCAGGATGGCCGAGGTGCCCGCGATCCTGCACTTCCCGCCCGCCGAGGTGCGCGCGACGACGGAGAACTACCTGGGCGGGCCGGTGAGCCGCGCCGACGGCTACGCGATGCCGGGCCTGGCCGTCCTGGACGGGCTCTGCCCGACGCTGGTGCTCACCGCCGAGTACGACGACCTGCGGGTCTCCGGTCAGGTCTTCGCCGGGCAGCTGGCCGAGGCCGGCGTGGACGTCCGGCACGTCGTGGTGCCGTCGATGCTGCACGGGTTCCTGAACCTCCCGCCCACCTTGGCCGAGGTGGGGCGGGCGGTGGACCTGATCATCGAGGCAGTGCGGCCCGCAGGAACTTGACGGACGTGGCCACCACGGCCGCGGGATCGGCGCCCGTCCAGCGGTGGCGGGCGCCGGGCACCAGGTGCAGCTCGACCGGCGCGCCCACGGCCTCCAGCGCCTCGGCCAGCCGGACGCTCTGCGTGGCGGGCACGAGGTCGTCGTCCTCGCCGTGCATCAGCAGGACCGGCGGCGCGCCGGCGTGGGCGTACGACAGCGGGCTGGCCTCGCGCGCGAGATCCGGCACCGACTCCGGGGGTGCGCCCAGCAGGAGTGCTTCACGGGACACGCCGTCCGGTGCCGCGGGCACCCCGAGCAGGTCGGTCGGCGGGAACCAGGCGACCACACCGTCCACTTCGGACCCGCCGAGCGCCGCGAGCAGCGCCAGGTGCGCACCCGCCGACTCGCCCCAGAGGAACACCGGGTTCCCGTCGCGGACGAACTCGACGGCCGCGCGCACGTCGTCCAGCGGTGCGGGGAAACTCGCCTCGCCACTGAGCCGGTAATCGGCCATGGCGACCCGGAACCCCTGCGCCGCCAGCTCGGCGGCCAGGTGCTCGAAGCCCGGCAGCGGCGTGAGCCGGGAGCCGCGCCGCCAGCCGCCGCCGTGCAGGTACACGATCGTCGCGACCGCGTCGGCCGGCTCGGTCAGGTCCAGCTCCAGGGGCCGGAACCCGGGCACCTCGCGGTAGATCACGCGGCCTGCTTGTGGAAGCGGCCGCCCTGCATGATCACCTCGAGGTTGGCCGGGTCCTGCAGCAGCGTGACGTCCGAAACCGGGTCGCCGCGGACGACGAGCACGTCGGCGAAGTAGTCCTCGGTGAGCAGCCCGACCGGCAGGTCCATCACCTGGCCGCCGTGGAAGGTGGTCGCCCGCAGCGCTTCGGCGGGGGAGTAGCCGAAGAGCCGGACGAACAGCTCGAGGTCGCGGGCGTTGCGGCCGATGGGGTTGTTCGGGAACCCGTAGTCGCCGCCGGGCAGCACGCGCAGGCCGCGCTTGCGCAGCTCCGGGTACAGCCGCTCCATCGCTTCGAGGGACTTCACCGACCCCATCTTCTCCGCCATCGCCGTGTCGATGCCGAACTCGGCGCCTTCGTGGACGTTGGCCCACATGATGCCGACGGCGGGGGAGAGGAAGATCGAGTCCTTGTGCGCTTCCAGGAGGTCGATCGCTTCGGGATCGGCGTAGGAGCAGTGGTAGATCGAGCGGAACCCGGCCCGCACCGCCCGCTTGATCGCCTCGGGGGCCTGGGCGTGGCAGTTGAGCCACACCCCGGACTCGCGCGCCTGCTCACCGGCCGCGGCCGCCTCTTCGGCGCTGTACTGGGTGACCATCGAGCCGCCTTCGAAGAAGACGTCGTCGTTGCTCATCAGCAGCTTCACGCTGTCGAAGCCGAGCTCGGCCTGCTCGCGGACGAAGGCGCGCACGGCGTCCGGGCCGGTTTCCTGCGGGGCAGGCCCGTCCGGGCCCATCCGGACCGGGTTGTTGTCCCGCTCGAACGACGCCGCCCGCATCCGCGGCCCGGCGGCCAGGCCGGCGGCGATCCGGTCGCGCAGCCGCACCTCGGTGGGCACCGGCGTCAGCGAGCCGGCGGAGTAGGCGCTGGTGAACCCGTGGTCGAGCAGGATCCGGGCGTTGCGTTCGGCGATCGCCAGGTGCTCGTCCGGGCTCGGCATGCGGTGGAAGAAACTCACGTCGATCGGCGGGTTGAACGACGGGTCGACGTGCCCGAGCGCGGACGGGAACGTCAGGTGGCAGTGCGACTCCACCAGGCCGGGCAGGACGGTGGCGCCGCGGCAGTCGACGACGTGGTCGTCCGGCTCCGGCTCGGTGCCGCCGCCGGGGCGCACGCTCTCGATCCGGTCGCCGCGGACGACGACGTCGCCGGGGACGGCGGGGGAGCCGCTGCCGTCGAAGACACGCCCGCCGGTGAACACGACTCTGGGTCCCATCTGCGGCCTCCTCGCCGAAATCATGCCGGGATCACGCGCCGAGCATCGTGTAGCCGCCGTCGGCGACCAGGAAGCCGCCGGTGATGTGCGCGGCTTCCTCGGTGGCGAGGAACAGCGCCGCGCCGGCCAGCTCCTCGGGCTTGGGGATGCGGCCCATCGGGGTCGCGTCGCGCAGCTTCTCCGCGCGGCCCGTCTTCCAGTCCTCGCGGCCGAGCGTGGCTTCGGTTTCGATGAAGCCGGGGGCGAACACGTTCACCCGCACGGTGGGCGCGAAGGCGTGGGCGTAGGACTTGGTCAGGCCGATGATCCCGGCCTTCGCCGCCGCGTACTGCGGGGCGCGGGCGCTGCCGCGCGCGACGACGGTCGAGCCGATGTTCACGATCGCGCCGCCGCCCTGGGCGAGCATCCGGTCGCCGAACTCGTGCGTGCACAGCAGCGTGCCCTTGATGTCGACGGCGAGCACGTGGTCGACGGACTCCTCGGTGAGGTCCCGCCACGACATCTGCTCGCGGGCGACGTCGCCGACGTTGTTGACCGCCACGTCGACCCGGCCGAAGTGGCTCCACACCTCGTCGGCCATCCGCTTGATCTGCGCGTGCTCGGAGATGTCGGCCTGGACGAGGAAAGCCTTGCGGCCCAGCTCTTCGACGCGCGCCGCGGTGCGCTCGGCACCGGCGCGCGAGCCGCGGTAGTGCACGGCGACGTCGGCACCTTCGCTCGCGGCCTTGACGGCGATCTCGGCACCGAACCCGGTGCCGGCGCCGGTGACGAGGACGGTCTTGCCGGTGAAACGCACGAAAGGACTCCTTCAGACGAGGGTGCGGCCGCCGTCGGCGTACAGGACGTGTCCCGTGACGAAGGCGGCGTGGTCGGAACAGAGGAACAGGATCGGGCCGGTCAGGTCTTCGGTGGTGCCCAGCCGCCCGGCCGGGACGAGCCCGGTGAGGCCGTCGCGGACGCCGGGCTTTTCGAGGTGGTCGTGGGTCAGCGCGGTCTCGGTGTAGCCGGGCGCGACGGCGTTGACCGTGACGCCCGAGGCCGCCCACTCGCGGGCCATCACCCGGGCGAGCTGGTTGACCGCGCCTTTGGTGGCCGCGTACGGCGCGTGGTGCGGGTGGGCGAGCAGACCGGACACCGAGGAGAGGTAGACGATCCGGCCGTAGCCGCGGGCGACCATCAGCTCGCCCGCCGCCCGGCCGGTCCAGAACGCGCTGTCGAGGTTGACCGCGGTGATGCGGCGCCAGACGTCGTCGGGGGTTTCCAGCACCGGCCGCCGGTCGTTGACGCCGACCGCGTGGACGAACACGTCGAGCCGGCCCAGCAGCGCGTCGGCGCGGGCGACGCAGGCCCGGGCACTCTCCGCGTCGGTGAGGTCGGCACGCAGGGTGCGGATCCCCTTGGCGGCCAGGTCGTCGAGGCGCTCTTCGTCGACGTCGGCGACGACCACGTCGGCACCCGCGTCGGCGAGGGCGAGACCGGCCGCGCCGCCGATCCCGCCCGCGCCGGCGACCAGCGCGCCCTTGCCCCGCAGACCCAGCCAGTCCACTTCCGCTCCTCGCTCCCGACCTGGCGGCGACGCTAGGCGCGCGGTCGGCCGGCGCGGAACGGATGTGCCATTCAATGGCAGCCCGTCGACCGCTCGCCGGGGGTGCTGCTGGGATCGGGGCATGACGAGACTGCCCCGGCTGTCCCCGGCCGACCTGGACGACGACCAGCGCGCGCTCCGCGAAGCCATCGCCGGCGGTCCCCGGGCGGGCGGGCCGTTCCCGCTCACCGACGCCGCGGGCGCGCTGACCGGGCCGTTCAACGCCATGCTGTTCGCGCCGCCGGCCGGGCAGGCGCTGCAGCGGCTGGGCGCGGCCGTGCGGTACGAGACGACGATCGGCGATCGCGTCCGGGAGCTGGCGATCCTCGCGGTGGCGGCCCGGTGGGACTGCGCCTTCGAGCAGTACGCGCACGAGCCCGCCGCCCGAGCGGCCGGGGCCACCGACGCCCAGCTCACCGCCATTGCCGCGGGCGCCCTGCCGGAGGGCCTCGACGACGGTGAAACGGCCGCGCTGCGGTTCGTGCTGGCGCTGCTGGACGACGACGTCGACGACGTGACCTACGCCGAGTGCGTGCCAATCATTGGCAACCGCGTGGCCGTCGAGCTGACCACGCTGGTGGGCTACTACGCGACGCTGGCCCTTCAGCTGCGCGTCTTCCGAGTCACCGTCCCCGTGGAGCGCCCGTGAAGCTCGTGACCTTCGACGACGGCCTGGTCGGCCGTCTCGCCGACGACCTGGTCCTGGAACTCGACACCGCCTCGACGCGCGAGTTCTTCGAACGCGGCGGGAGCGTGCCCGAGACCGGGCGCCGCTTCCGCGCGTCGGAGGTGCGCCTGCGGGCGCCGATCGTGCCGAAGAAGTTCTTCCACACGGCGGGGAACTTCCGCGAGCACCACGACGACCTCGCCCGCGTGAACTGGTCGCACCCGGTCAACAAGGGCATCGTGTTCTTCCAGAACGTCGACGCGATCATCGGCCCCGGCGACGCGGTCGTGTACCCGTCGCACCTGACGAACGAGCTCGACTACGAGCTCGAGATGGCCGTCGTGATCGGCAAGCCCGGCAAGTTCTTCACCGCCGAGCAGGCGGCCGAGCACATCGCCGGGTACCTCGTCTTCAACGACATCACCGCCCGCGACATCCAGCGGCGCGAGATGGAGTCCGGGGTGTTCTCGTTCTCCAAGGCCATCGACACGTTCTGCCCGATCGGCCCGTACATCGTCACCGCCGACGAGGTCGGCGACCCGCACGACCTGGACATGGAGCTGCGGGTGAACGGCCAGGTGCGGCAGAAGTCGAACACCGGCCGGATGTCGCTGACGATCCCGGAGCTCGTCGCCTACCACTCGCCGCAGGTCTACAGCGCGGGCGACCTCATCACGACGGGCACGGTCGCCGGGGTCGCGGCCAGCACCGACGACCCGTTCGCCAACTACCTGAAGCCCGGGGACGTGGTCGAAGCCCAGATCGAGAAGCTCGGCGTGCTCCGCAACCGGGTCGTCTCGTGGGAAGACGCCTACGGGACTCCGCCGCCGGCCGGCCGCGCGTGATGCGCCTGGCCAACCTCGACGGCCGGGCCGCGCTGATCTTCGGTGATCGCGCGCTGGACGTCTTCGACGCCGGCGGCTTCGGCCCCGACCCGATGGACGTCCTGGAGAACTGGACGGCGTTCTCCGCGTGGGCGGCTTCGGTGGCGCCGGCCGGGAGCCCGTACGACCCGGCGCTGCTGGGGCCGCCCGTGCCGCGGCCCCGGCAGGTGTTCGCCGTGGCGCTCAACTACCCGCCGCACGCGGCCGAAGCCGGGTACGAGCCCCCGGCCGACCCGCTGGTGTTCACCAAGTTCCCGACCTGCATCGCGGGTCCACAAGAGACGGTCGAGCTGCCCGGCGACCGCGTCGACTGGGAAGTCGAGCTGGTCGCCGTGCTCGGCCGGGGCGGGCACCGGATCGCCGAAGAGCACGCCCTCGGGCACGTCGCCGGGTTCACCGTCGGCCAGGACCTGTCGGAGCGGCGGGTCCAGTCGCTCGGGAAGCCACCGCAGTTCTCGCTGGCCAAGTCGTTCCCCGGGTTCGGCCCGACCGGACCGCACCTGGTCACCGAGCTCGACCCCGAGGCCTCGATCACCTGCCTGCTCAACGACGAAGTGGTGCAGAAGGCGTCGCTGGCGGACCTGATCTTCGGCGTCCCGGAGCTGGTCGCCCGGCTCTCGGCGGTGTGCCGGCTCCTGCCGGGGGACCTGATCTTCACCGGTACCCCGGCCGGGGTCGGCAACCGCCGGACGCCGCCGCGCTACCTCACCGCCGGCGACGTGCTCACCAGCCGGGTCGAGGGACTCGGCGAGCTGGTGACCCGCTTCAGCGCCGGGCCGCCTCCCGGCTGACCCGGCGCCGGCTCACTCCGGCGAGGGCCGCGTCCGGTGCGCCGCTCCCAACGCCGGGAGCTGGTGCCTGAGCAGCGTCAACGCCTGCTTGGCGGCGAGGGTGAACAGCCCCATCGTGATGTCCGGCTGGCCGAACACGACGAGGAGCAGCGATCCCTCGACGGGGAAGACGCAGACGTAGCCGGAGCTGCCTTCGAACATCGCGCTGCGGGATTCGCCGATCCTGGCCTGCGCGGTGAACTGCGCGGCCAGGCCGATGGCCGCCGCCGACATGGCGGCGACGCTGTCCGCCTCGACCGACATCGTGTCGTCGGCCAGGACCAGGCCGTCGTGGGTGGCCACGAGCAGCCCGGCCACCTGGTCGACCTGGCCCTGGACCGTGCGCAACGCGTCGAGCATCCGCCCGGAGTCGAGGGGCGGGCGCTTCATCGCCCGGCCCCGCGGTGCGCCGGGGCTTTCCGGCGCCGGCGTGCGGACCGGCAGGGGCATGCGTGAGGACTGGCTGTGGGTGTCGGCACTCGTCATACGGACAGGCTGGTCTCGATGCGCCTGAGGCTGTGCCGCGCGAGCGCGAGGTTCGCGCGTTCGCGGTCCAGCACGAGGTAGAGGAACAGGGTGGAGTTGCCCCGGGCCGACAGCGGCCGGATCACGTGGTACTGGCGGTGGAGCGTGATGAGGATGTCCTCGATGCTGTCGTCGAGCCCGAGAGAGGACATGACGCGCAGTTTCGCCCGCACGACCTCGGTGTTTCCGGCCGCCGCGATATCCAGGTCGAGCCAGTCGCCACCGCCCAGGGAACCGAGGGACATTCCGCTGTCGTAGTCGACCAGGGTCGCGCCGACGGCGCCCGGAATGTTCATCGCTTCTTTCAACGCCAGGTCGATCGTCATGAAAGCCATCCTCCAGTGAGTGAACCACGTGCTATGTCCGCAATCGACCGGTCGGGGACTCGGCTTGGTCCATCCGGCGGGCCGATCGCGCAGGCATGTGACGTTATGTGTCGGCGGCAGTTTCACGTACGGCCGTTCGGAGCAACTTTCATTTCAGCTCGTGACTTGTTCGCGGGTCGTGCAATATGTTTCGGAATTCATTTTCCCGAATAGCGCTCACATGAGCGCGTAATCCGAATCTGCAATTTGCAGATCGCAAATAGCGTGCGCGAGTTCGGTGGGATGAGTGAGCGGCAGCAGGTGGTTCGCCCCCTCGATCGTCGCGACACGGGCGTCCGGCAACGCGGCCGCGAGGCGGGCGACCAGCCGGTGGGTCGGACCGGGGCTGGCCGCGCCCTGGACGAGGAGCGCCGGTGCGGTGACCCGGGCCGGGTCGGGCGGGGTCCACCGGCCGATGGCGGGGACCTCGTTGGTGAAGAAGAACTCCGCGTCGCGTTCGGCGCGCGCGAGTCCGTCCTCGCCGAGCACGTCGGTGAGCACAGTGCGGTAGTCGCGGCCGCAGACGGCGGCGTTGAACGCGTCGAAGGCCGCCGGGATGTCGCCGCGCGCCGCCGCGGCCATGGCCCCGCCCAGTGCCGCGCCGACGGTGGCGCCCACTTCGGGGAGGTCGGCCGGGTCGACGAGCTCGTCGACCAGCGGCGGCTCGGACAGCACCAGGCGTGCCACGAGATCCGGCCGGTCGAGCGCGAGCTGCAGCGCGATCGCGCAGCCGGAGGAGTGGCTGACGACGGTGGCCGGTCCGGTGCCGAGCCGGTCGAGCAGCGCCGCGGCGTGGGCCGCGTGCCCGGTGAGGTCGAGGGGTTCGCGCGGGACCTCGCCGCCGGTGTAGCCGGCGCGCAGCATCCGGATCACCCGGCCGGGCAGGCGGGTGGCCAGCGGCTCGAACCACGCCCCGAACACGCCGGCGTGCACGAGCAGGGTCGCGTCGCCGGCTCCGGTGTCCGTCCAGCCGATGGTGACGCCGTCGATCTTCGTGGTGTTCATGGTTCGTCCTTTCAGTCCGCGTAGAGCCGGATCTCGATGCCGTCGGGGTCGTGCAGTCCGACCAGCACTTTTCCGCCGCCGTGGCCGGTGACGAGGCCGCCGTGGGGTTCGCCGGCCTCGTCCAGGGCGGACTTCCAGGCCTCGACGTCGGCGCGGGCCGGCACGAGCAGCGCCAGGGCGTCGAAGCCGGAGAGGGCCTTGGCGCGCACGGGGTCGTGGCGCAGCGCGAGCTGGGGCGAGCACCCGTCGTGGCGCAGGGCCACGCCGCGGACCTCGCCGTCTTCGGTGAACTCGATGGCCACCTCGAAGCCGAGGACCCGCTCGTACCAGGCGCGGCTGCGGGCGAGGTCGCTGACGGGCAGCTTGACGTGGTGGATTCCGGCGATCTCCATGCCGACCCCGTTTCGTTGTAGTCCAACTCTAGAGTTAGAGTGCAACGTGTGACCGAGAACGTCAAGCCCCGCGCGGCCCGCACCCGGGCGACCCGCCGGCGCATCGTGGAAGCGGCCGGCGCCCTGTTCGTCGCCGACGGCTACACGGCCACCACGCTCGAGCAGATCGCGGCCCGGGCCGGGGTGGCCGTCCAGACGGTGTACTTCCACTTCGGCAACAAGCGGACCCTGCTCAAGGAGGCGGTCGACCTCGCGGTGGTCGGCGACGACGACCCGGTCGGCATCCTCGGCCGCCCGTGGCTGGAGGAGGCCGCGGCCGAGCGCGACCCGCGTCGCGTTCTCGAGCTGTGGACGGCCTACGGACGCGGCATCCTGACGCGAATAGCCCCGATCATGCGAGTCGTCCGCGACGCGGCGGTCGTCGACCCGGACATGGCCGCCCAGTGGTCGGCGAACATGGCCGAGACGGCGACGGCGTTCGGGGTGCTGGCCGAGCAGCTGGCGGGGTTGTCCGCGCTGCGCGTGCCGGTGGACGAAGCGGTGGACGTGCTGTGCGCGTTGTCGGGACTGGAGATGTACCTGGTGCTGGCCGACCGCGGGTGGACGGCCGAGCGCTGGGAAAGCTTCGTGGTCGACTCACTGGCCCACGCGCTGCTGCATCAGGGGCGGCGGTAGATCGTGATGGAGTGGCCGACCTCGTCGACCGGGGTGCTGCCGGCGATCAGCGCCGTCAAGCGGTCGTCCGCCTTGGCGATCGCCGAATCCGACACCGCGAGCAGCCCGTGCACCTCGTCCGCGGGCACCGCGAGCGGGTCGGCCGCGTCGAGGCCGTACGCCGACGGCAGCCCGCTTCCCTTGTAGACCAGCCAGACCCGCTCGCCCGCCAGGCGGTCCGCCAGCCTGCCGAGGTCCTGGCCCCAGTCGACGTTCGAGTCGTGCAGGCGCAGGTGGGTCTCGGCCGGGCCGCCGAACGCCTCGTTGGAGTACGGCAGGTAGTACGGGAACGTCCGCAGCGAGCTCACCGCCGTGAAGGCGACCAGGACCGCCACCGCCACCCGCACCCACCGCACGCGGACGGCGACGAGGCTCGCCGCCGCGATCGCCAGGAACATCGGGACGAAGATCGCGTACCGGACGCCGAGGTCGCGGGTACTGGTCATGGCCGCCGCCAGCAGCACGGCCGCCGGGACCAGGACGTACGGCGCCGCCGGGCGCAGCCGGGGGACCGCCACCATCGCGACCGCGCCGGCCAGCCCGAGGGCCAGCGCCCCCAGCGGTGACTTCACCAGCAGCGCGGCCGGCAGGTAGTACCACACCGAACCGGGGTGGTAGGTGCCGAGCAGGAACGTGCTCCACGTCCGGTCTTCGAAGGCGAACTGGACGCGCATCCCGTCGAGGTACGGCCGGGGCAGCGGCAGCCGGTCGGCGAGCGCGCGCAGGCCGTGGACGGCCGGCAGGTCCGGCGGCGGCGTCCAGTGCAGCCGCGGATCCACGGCGAGGTAGGACGCCCACACGACGGCGACCGCGATCAGGGCGACGGCGGCCACGCCGAGGACGATCCGCCGTGGCCCTGACCGCGAGTGCCAAGTGGACAGTGCGACCAGGAGCAGCAGCACCGGAACCGCGGCCAGCGCACTCATCTTCGTGGCCACGGCCGCACCGAGCGCGAGCCCCGCGAGGGGAAGGTACAAGCGGGGACGACGGCGGGCCCGCCACAGCAGCCAGGCCGACGTCAGCAGGAACCCGGCCACCGGCACGTCGAGCGTCGCCAGTGATCCGTGCGCGATGAGGTCGGGGGAGAACGTGCACAGGGCCAGGGCCGTCACCCCGCCGGCCCGGCCGGTCAGATCGCGGGCGAACGCGAAGACGACCAGCCCGAACAAGAGCGTCAGCACGATCACCGGCAGCCGTGCCGCCAGCAGGAGCCGTCCCGGGTCGTCGCCCGACTCGTACAGCACGCGGCGGCCGAGCTGCGTCTGGTCGCCGGTGAAGGCGGGGTCGAGGTGCGCGCCGGAAAAGGCCAGTCCGGCCGCGATGATCAGCTTGCCCAGCGGCGGGTGCTCCGGGTTGTACCGCAGGCTGTGCTGCTCCAGGTAGACCACCGCGGTGCCGACGTAGACCGGCTCGTCGATCGTCGGGGACTGCTCGACGGCCGTCGTGAGCATCGCGATCGCCATCTCGGCGAGCAGCGCGACCACGACGAGCGCGAACAGCCATCGCCGCTGGTCCGCCGGCTTGTCCGGGACCGCCTCGGCCGGCTCGAGGCACGTCGAGAGGGACATCCCGAGGTCCTTCCGTCCGAACGAAAGCGATCAGTCCAGAGACGTCCGTACCGCCCGGTGGTTCCGCAGGAGCGGCAGGAAGAGCTCGTCGACGATTTCGCGGATACGGGCCGGTTTCGGGGGTTCCAGCTCCATGAGCAGGTCGTGGCGCACGAGGTCGAACGGCAGCTCGAGCACCGCGGCGGGCACGCGGTCCAGGTCGAGGTCGCCGCGGTCGTGGGCGCGCAGGTAGAGCGCCCGGCTGTGCGGACGCGCCTCGTCGCCCATGACCTTGGCGCGGACCTGGGCGGGAGTCTGGCCGGTGCCGGCCGACAGTCCCGAGAAGGCGGTTGCCGCGGAGATGGCGAAGAACGGGGCGCGGGCCCGGCTCACGGCCGTCAGCCGGGCGATCAGGTCGCCGCGCAGGGTGCCGGTGTCGGCGTCCGCAACCGGGTGGACGGTCCGGTAGTGCTCGATCGCGGCCAGCACGAGCGCGTCCTTGTTGGCCCAGCGGCGGTAGAGCACGGCCTCGCTGGTGCGGGCGCGCACGGCGATCGACTCCATCGTCAGGCGGCCGTACCCGGCTTCGACCAGCTCGTCCCAGCCGGCGGTGAGCAGCTCGGCCTCCAGCTGCTTGCCGTTCCGCCGTCGGCGGACGGGTTCGGCGGGTTCAGCGGTCACCGGCTCACGATAGAAAGGTTTTACTTTCTTGGCAACCGCGGCTACCGTGGTTAGAAAGTGATTCCTTTCTTACGTGGGGGACTGATGACGACCACCGTGCTGATCGCCGGCGCCGGCCCGACCGGCCTCACGCTGGCCTGCGAGCTCGCCCGCGCCGGCGTCCCGTTCCGCCTGGTCGAGGCCGCCCCGGGGCCGCGGCCCGGCTCCCGCGGCAAGGGCGTCCAGCCGCGCACCCTCGAGGTGTTCGACGATCTCGGCATCGTCGAGCGCGTGCTCGCCCACGGCCGGATGGCGATGCCGATCCGGTCGACCGCGCCGGACGGCCAGGTGACGCTCGGCGGTGCCGGACCGGCGGAACCGCGCCCCGACGTTCCCTACGCGGCCAGCCTGATCACGCCCGAATGGCGCGTCGAGGAAGCACTGCGGCTGCGGCTGGCCGAACTCGGCGGCGCGGTCGAGTTCGGCACCGCGCTCGAGAGCTTCGAGCAGTCTGCCGAGGGCGTGTCCGCCGTCGTCGTCAAGGACGGCGAGGCCGAGCCGGTGACCGCCCGCTGGCTGGTCGGCTGCGACGGCGGCCACAGCGTCGTCCGCAAGGGAGCCGGGATCGCGTTCGAGGGCGAGACGCGGGACGAGCTGCGGATGATCGTCGCCGACGTCGAGGTCGACGGCCTCGACCGCACCGCCTGGCACATGTGGCGCCACGAGGACGGCATGGTCACCCTCTGCCCGCTGCCCTCGACCGGCGTCTTCCAGTTCCAGGCCAGCGTCGCGCCGGGCCAGGACGCCGGCCTCGGGCTCGCGAACCTGCAGGCGCTCCTCGACCGGCGCAGCGGCCGCACCGACATCCGCCTCCGCGAGCCGGAGTGGTCGTCGCTGTGGCGCGCCAACGTCCGCCTCGCCGAGCGCTACCGCGAGGGCCACGTCTTCCTCGCCGGCGACGCGGCGCACATCCACTCGCCCGCCGGCGGCCAGGGCATGAACACCGGCATCCAGGACGCGCACAACCTCGGCTGGAAGCTCGCGGCGGTGGCGAACGGCGCCTCGCCGGCCCTGCTCGACACCTACGAAGCCGAGCGGCGGCCGGTCGCGGCGGGCGTGCTCGCGCTTTCGGACGCGCGCCTCAAGGAGGCGATGGAGCGCAAGGGCATCCCGGTCCGCGGCGACGCGGCCACCCGGCAGCTGGGCATCGGCTACCGCGGGTCCGTCCTGGCGCGCGACGACCGCGCCGAGACCGCGCCGCTGCGCGCCGGCGACCGCGCCCCCGACGCGACCGGGCTGACCACGGTGGACGGCGAACGCCGGCTGTTCGACCTGACCCGCGGCGGGCGCTTCACCCTGCTGGACTTCGGCGGCGGCCCGGGGACGTATCCGGCGGGGCTCAGGACGTTCCGCGTCGTCGCGCACCCGTGCGACCCGGGCGAAATCGCCGACACCCACGGTCACCTCGCCGGCGCCTACGGCGCGTCCGGCAGCACGCTCGTGCTGATCCGCCCCGACGGCTTCGTCGGGCTGATCTCCGATGCGGGCGACGTCGCGGCGGTGGCGGACCACTTCGCCGCCCAGGCTCCGAGACAACCTAAATGACCTATGCCCGATCCACGGATTCTCACGTAGCGTGGGAATCCCTGTCGTCGACGTTTGCGAGGTCCGGATGGAAAACGCCGCAACCCCCAACGAGATGCCCGCCAGTGGACTGCTGCTCGGCGTGGAGACGCTGACGGCCGCGGTGGACCGGGGCAAGGCCAACGGCGCGGTGGCCGACAACGACGGCAACGACTAGCCGTCGCCCCGACTCCGTGACGGAGATTCCCGGACTGGCCGGCCTCGTTGCTCCGCTCGAGGCCGGCCAGTTCTTCGAAGACGTCCTGGGGAAGGCGCCGCGGCGCTTCCCGGGGGAGCAGGGCCGGTTCGCCGGCCTGCTCCCGTGGCCGGAGCTGGACCGGGTGCTGCGGCAGCACCGCCTGGAGTTCCCCCGGCTGCGCCTCGCGCTCGACGGCGACGTCGTGCCCGCGCACACCTACACCGAGATGGTGTCGACCCGGCGCAACGGCCTCGTGCCCCGCGTGCTGTCGGCGCCCTTCGCCGAACACCTGCGCGCCGGGGCGACGCTCGTCGTCGACTCGGTCAACGAGCTGGTCGACGGGGTCGGGGAGCTGGCGAGCCGGCTGGAGCACGACCTGCGCGAGCGGATCCAGGTCAACCTGTACGCGGGCTGGGGCACCACGCACGGCTTCGACGTGCACTGGGACGACCACGACGCGTTCATCATCCAGCTCTCCGGCCGCAAGCGCTGGCGCCTGCACGGCGTCACCCGGCGCTCACCGCTGCAGCGGGACGTCGAGCTGCCGGAACGTCCCGAGGGGGAGCCGTACGAAGACTTCCTGCTGGAAGACGGCGATGTCCTCTACCTGCCGCGCGGGCACTGGCACGACGTGTCCGCCGTCGGTGAGGAGTCGCTGCACCTGACGATCGGGTTCAACGCCGCCACCGGCGTCGACCTGGTGGCGTGGCTGGCCGACCAGCTGCGGGCCGACGAGCTGTTCCGGGAGGACCTGCCCCGGTTCGCCGGGCCCGAGGTGCGGGCCGAGCGGGCCGAGGCGCTGCGGCGGCGGCTCGCCGAGCTGGCCGCCGGGGACGTCGTCGACCGGTTCCTGGCCGACCGCGACGCCCAGGCGCCCGCGCAGACCCGCGTCGGCCTGCCGTGGGCGGCGACGGCGGAGCTGCTGCCGCCGGACGACGACTTCGAGGTCCGGCTGCTCGCCCCGCGCGCCGCGCTGGTGGACGGAGACGGCACCGTGGCCCTGGTCGCCGCCGGGAAACGCCTGGTCTTCGCGGCTCCCGCGCGGCCGGTGCTGGCCGCGTTGCTCGGCGGCGGTCCGCAGCCGTTCAAGGTGCTGGCCGACGCCGCACCGGGTGTCGACCGGGCCACCGTCCGGGCGCTGCTGGGCGAGCTGGTCACCCAGGGGCTCGTGGCGAGAGCCTGACGTCAACCCCAGTCCGCTCGGTGACCGCTCACCGCTCGATCGGGTGCGGTGGTCGCCGAGCCGGTCACATCAGGGGGGTTGGCGCGCGGATATTCGGGTACGCTTAGGCATGCCTAAGTCAGAGTTCATGGCTGAGGCGGGAATCTGCTCTCCCGGCCGGACCGCGGTGCCCGCGTGCGCCGCGCTGACCCGTGACCTCGGCGGCGAGCCCGCCGGGACCGCCGCGCGCATGACGTCGTGGCTGCTCATCGAGCAGCCGGGTTCCTGGGGTCCGGACGCACTCGAAGACGTGCTGGCCGAAGCGCTGCCCGCCGCGAGCCTCGACGCCGCTCGCGACGCCGGCCTCCGGCCCCTGCTCATCCGCAAGCCCGGCCGCCACGCGCGGGTCCCGGGCGCGCCGCGCGCGGTCTACGTCGCCAGCGGCCGGCCGGGACACCGCTGGCTCGAACGGCTCGACATCGCCGACCTCGGCGAACTCGCGCAGATCGATCTCGAAGCCGTCGCCGCGGGCCGCCGCGGGCACGGCGAGCCGGTGTCCGGCCCGCTCTTCCTCGTCTGCACGCACGGCAGCAAGGACATGTGCTGCGCGGTCTTCGGGCGCCCGCTGGTGACCGGGCTGGCGCAGAACCACCCCGGCCAGGTCTGGGAGGTCAGCCACGTCGGTGGCGACCGCTGGGCCGGCAACCTGCTGACAGTGCCCGACGGCTACCTCCACGGCAGTCTCGCGGTGACCGAGGCCGAGCTCGTGGCCAAGGAAGCGCTGTGCGGCAACGTCCGCCTGGAACACCTCCGCGGCCGGACGTCCGCGGAGAGCCCGTGGTCGCAGTTCGCCGAGATCGAGATCCGCGGCCGCACCGGCCTGCGCGCGCTCGACGCGGTGCTGGCCACCGAAGAGGAACCCGGCGGCGACGTCCGGAAGGTGCTGGTCACCGGGGGCGCCCGGCGGTACGAGGTCGTCGTCCGCCGGCTGCCGTCGATCGCCTCGGGCCACAGCCGCTGCTCGGCGCGAGTCGTGCTGGCCGGGTTCGAGACGGAGTCGGTCCGCGAGGTCTGACTCCCGGGACCGGACCCGGGCTTGGCGGCCTCGCCGGAAGAGCGCCCATGGGGGGACGCCCACGGCATGCCATTCGCGACGCGGCAGACGGCGGGCTCACCACACGCCGCGAACGGAATACAGCCCGCCGGGCGAGGAGAATCTCGGCTTACCCGTCCGGGTGCGTCGGCGGTACCGCGCGCTGATCCGGGACCGGTCCCAGGCAGCCCCGCCCACCCTCGGCGCATGCAGTTCGAGCGTGCGCCGGCCACCGCGAGGCGAAGCAGGATCGGCTGGATCCTGCTGCTCGTCTTCTGGAGCGAGCGGGGCACGCCGGGGGAGAACCGGTTCGGCCCGCCGCCGGGGTGACGCGGGGCCAGCGGGCTGTCACGGCGTTTCGTAGACTGCCCGCGTGGGCAAGGGGCGCGTCGTGGCCGGCCGCTACCGGCTGGAAGAGGAGCTCGGCCGGGGTGGCATGGGCGTCGTCTGGCGGGCGGCCGACCTCGAGCTCGGCCGCCCGGTGACCCTCAAGCGCTCCCTGGGCGAAGACGCGGGGCAGATCCGGCGCGAGGCGCGGATCGGGGCCGGGCTGCTGCACTCGAACGTCGTCACGGTGTTCGACACGGTCGTCGACGGGGACGCGCAGTGGCTGGTCACCGAATACCTGGCCGCCCGGAGCCTCGAAGAGCTCGTCGACGACGGCGGGCCGCTGCCCGCGGACCGGGTCCGGCGGATCGGCGCGCAGCTCGCCGCGGCGCTCGCCGAAATGCACGCCCGCGGCATCGTCCACCGCGACGTCAAGCCGGGCAACGTCCTGGTCACCGCGGACGATGTCGCCAAGCTGACCGACCTGGGCATCGCGCGCTGGACCGAGGTCACCCGCACCGGCGGCGCCCAGCTCACCGGCACCCTCGGGTACGTCGCGCCGGAGGTGGCCGACGGCGGCGAGGCCGGTCCCGCCTCGGACGTCTTCTCCCTGGGCGCCACGCTCTACGCGGCGGTCGAAGGCCGGTCGCCGTGGGGCTCGGGCGAAGACGGCCCGTTCGCGCAGATGCGCCGCGCCGCCGGTGGACGGCCGGCGCCGGCCGAGCGCGCGGGACCGTTCGCGCCGGTGCTCACGGCACTGATGGCCCGGCACCCCGCCGACCGGCCGAGCGCCGCCGAAGCGGTCACCTTGCTGACGGCGGACGCGCCGGTGCCGCGGCGGCCACGACGGCGCCTGCACCGCCGGGTGCTCGCCGGCGCCGCGGTGGTGGTGGCGGCCGCGCTGGTGGCCGGGTTCCTCCTGATCCGGTCGTCCCCGGCGACCCCGGCCGCGGCCGGGCCGAACACCCTCGGCGCGGATCCGGCCGCGACCGACCCGTGCGCGGCGATCTCGACCGACGCGCTCGTCCCGTTCGGGCAGCCGTTCGTGGACCCCGAAGTGCTGGACTTCGGCACCTGCGTGGTCACGACCACGTTGTCCGACGACTCCGGCCAAGTGCAGACCGTCCTCGCGCTGACCGGCCCGCAGCGGTACCCGACCCGGCCACCGGTGCCCGGCAAGGTGGGCGAAATCGAACGTCCCGAGGCGCACGACGGCAAGTGCGAGCGGGCCATCTCGCTGGCCGACGCCAACCGGATCGTCGTCACCTCGCACCCGACCGACCGCGCCCGGGACGCGCCGCTGTGCGCCTTCTCGGAGGCGGTGCTGTCCGGCGTGCTGGCCAAGCTCGCCAACGGGCCCCTGCCCGGGCGCGATCGGCCGTTCCCGGAGTGGTCACTGGCCCACGTCGACGCCTGCGGCCTGCTCGACCTCGCCGCCACGTCGGGGGTGCTGGGCCAGGCCAAGACGCCGGACCGCGAGTTCGGCGGCTGGGGCTGCACCTGGGAGCACGACCCGCGCACGATCACCGTGGAGTACAGCCGGGAATGGCCGATCGAGGCGGACTCCGACGTACCCGGCGACCGGATCCGCGTGGGCAACCGCAACGCCGTCGTGGCGCCGGTGCCGGGTGGGAAGCCGGAGTGCGCCGTCGAGGTCGTGCACCGCTTCTACACCCCGGCGCTGCCGGTGCTGAAGGGCACCGACCCGCACCGCGAGGAGGTCGTCACGGTGTCCGTCCAGGACGCCGCGGCGGCCGACGGCAACGCGCTGTGCGCGACCACGCGCTCGCTGGCGGAGGAGCTCGTCCGGCGGCTGCCGTGAACCGGGGACCGGTCCCCGGCGGTCTCGGCTAGACAGGACACGTCGGGAGCGCGGGGAGGGACGGGACGAGAAGTGGCGATGCGGGTGCTGGCCGGGGTGGCGCTGCTGGTGGTGGCCGTGGCCGGTCCGACGGCCGAGGGGGCCGCCGGACCGGTGCCGCGGACCCGGCACGTCGGCCCGCACGGGGAGTACGCCACCGTTCAAGCCGCGGCCGACGCGGCCCTCCCGGGTGACACGGTCGCGGTCGACGCCGGCACCTACCCCGGCGGGCTGACCATCCGCCACGACGGCGCCCCCGGCCGCCCGATCCGGTTCACCGGCACCGGCGGGACCGCGGTGCTGACCGGCGCCGGCGGCCTGGCCATCGGCGGGCACGCCTGGCTGGAGTTCACCGACGTGACCGTGGCCGGCTCGACCCGCTTCGGCGGGTACGCCGAGGGCGCGCACGACCTCGTGTTCACCCGCTTCGGCGTCGACGGCTCCCGCGACGGCGGGCTCGTGCTCGTGGGCACCCGGCGGGTGCGCGTCGCGGACTGCGACATCCGCGGCACCAACTCCCGCGGCACCTCGGCCGACCACGAAGCGCTGAGCATCGCCTCGGGCTCGTCCGACGTCGAGGTGTCCGGCTGCCGCGTGCACGACAACGGCGAGGAAGGCATCGACGTCAAGTACGACGACGAGGCCCGCGTGAAGATCCACCACAACGTCGTGACCGGCAACCGGGGCCCGAACATCTACGTCGACTCTTCGTCCACTGTGGACGTCTACGCCAACGTCGTGAGCGGGACCCGCGAGGCCACCAAGGCCGGGATCGGGCTCGCGGTCGAGGACTACTCGGAAAGCCGGCTGCTCTCCGACGTCCGGGTCTTCGACAACCTGTCCACCGGCAACGCGCAGGCCGGGCTGAGCCTCTGGGCCGAGTCGGCCGGGACCATGCGGAACCTGGAGATCGTCAACAACACCTTCGCCGGAAACCACCGCGGCTCGGTGCTCGTCGACGCCGACCGGTTCGCCGGGACGAACACCCTGCGCAACAACGTGTTCGGCGACGGACCGGTCGACGCCGGGCCGTTCGCCACCGACCACAACCTCGCCGGTGACCCGGGCTTCGCCGGCCCGGCCCGCGGCGACTACCACCTCGCCGCGGGCTCGGCCGCGATCGACGCCGGCCGCCCCGACCAGGCGCCCGCGTTCGACCTCGACGGCGTCGCCCGGCCCGCCGGAGCGGGCTTCGACATCGGCGCCTACGAACGGAACCAGCCGTGACCACCGGACGCCTCGACCCGCACCGCCAGCGCAGCCTGCGTCACGGCGTCGCCGGCACCGTGCCGGGCACGCTGAGCGCGCTCACCGTCACCGGCGGCGTCGCGGTGCCGCCGTCGCCCGGGAGCCGGGTGACGTTCGGGCGCAACCGGCTGGAGGTCGACGTCTGCGTCGGCGAGGAAGACGTGCGGATCAGCCGGGTCCACGGGCAGCTCGTGCGCGAGCGGGACCGCTGGTGGCTCAGCAACACCGGCCGCTCGCCGATCCGGCTCTCCGACAGCGTCCTGCTGCACCGCGACAGCGAACCGCTGCCGCTGGCCGAGGGCTACACCGCGGTGTTCCTGCGCGGCACGCGCGAGCACGTGCTGGAGCTGCTCGTCTCCGACGGCGACGCCGAAGTCGCCACGCGCCGCCCGACGCAGCCGACCGCGCCGCCGAAGCGCTGGCGGCTCTCGCCGGAGGAACACCTCGTGCTGGCGGTGCTCGGGCAGCGCTACCTCGGCTACGACCCGCAGCCGCTGCCGCTGTCCCGGCAGCAGGCGGCGGCCGAGCTCGCCGAGCGGCGCCCGCGCGAGAACTGGACGGCCAAGCGCGTCGAACACCTCGTTTCCCGGGTCCGGCAACGGCTTTCCGACTCCGGGGTGCACGGCCTGCGGCGGGAGGAGGTGGGGGAGCCGGTGGGGCTGACCCTGACCGTGAACCTGCTGCGCGAGCTGGTGCTGTCGACGACACTGGCGCCGATGGACCTGGAGTGGCTCGAACTCCCCGACCGGCCGCTGTTCCCCGGATGACGGCGGCGGAGGTTCGCTCCCGTCGGTTCAGTCGCTGAAGTCGCCGTTGAGCGACTGGGTCGACTCGCCGTCCCCGCTGCCGCGGCTCTGGCCCCAGGGCTGTCCGTCCACTGTGGCCGTCGCGTTCACATCGCCGCCGCCGGAGCGCATGACGATGTTGTAGACGTGCTTGCCGCTGTGGGGCGCGAAGTCGAACGTGTGGCTCCACGGCAGCTTGACGTTCTTCTCTTCCATCGTTTCGCCGTCGATGGTGTAGGTCAGCGTGGTGAGGACCGCCGTCCCCTCGATCTTGATCTCGAGCTTGTGCGGCGGGGCGGCGGGAGTGCTGGATTCCGGCGTCGCCGGCGCGGGTGACGGCGTGCCGCCGGTGCCGGTCGTGCAGCCGGTGAGCAGGACGGTCGCGACGAGCGCGGGCAGCAGCCTCATGCCCCGACTTTAGTGCGGCCGAAAGGATTCCGGGGGACTTTGGCCGGATGGTGCCGCGCAGGCATCGGAGCCCGCGGTCGCGATGATGGTGTCCAGCCTTTCCCGCGCGTCGGCCAGTTCGCGGGCCAGCTTGTCGATCCGGTCGCGTTCGGCGACCAGCAGGTCGAGCACCTCCGGGGTCGCCTTCCCGGCCCGGACCGAAGGCAGGATCGCCTGGATCGACTTGCTCGACAGGCCCGCCGCGTAGAACTGCTGGATCAGCCACACCATCCCGATGCCGGTGTCCGCGTACGTGCGGTGCCCGCCGGCGCTGCGTTCCGGTACGAGCATCCCTTTTTCTTCGTAGTAGCGCAGCGCGCGCACGCTGACACCGGTCTTTTCGGCGAGCTCTCCGATGCGCATGGGGCCTCCCGGCGTGATCTGCCGCACAACAACTTGAACCTCACGTCCACGTCAGATTCTAGCCTGGGTGTCAACCCGATCAGGAGGAGCTGGAAACCGTGGAAACCCGTGCCGCACAACTGCTTTCCCGTCCGATCACCATCGGCGGCCTGACCCTGCCCAACCGCGTCGCCATGGCGCCGATGACGCGCGGGTTCTCGCCCGGCGGCGTGCCCGGGGCGGACGTCGCCGCGTACTACGCCCGCCGGGCAGCCGGCGGGACCGGGCTCGTGATCACCGAAGGCACCTACGTCGACCACCCGTCCGCCGGGCAGCACGGCCTGGTTTCGCACATGTACGGCGACGAAGCGCTGGCCGGCTGGGCGCGCGTCACGAAGGCCGTGCACGACGCCGGCGGGCGGATCTTCGCGCAGCTGCAGCACGTCGGGATGGCGCGCAAGGCCGGGGAGCCGCCGTACCCGGACGCGCCCGCGATCGGCCCGTCGGGCGTGCCGCTCGTCGGCGAGGACCCGGGCCACACCATGACGCAGGCCGACATCGACGCCGTGCTCTCGGCGTTCGGCCAGGCGGCCTTCGAAGCGCACCGCGCGGGGTTCGACGGCGTCGAGCTGCACGGGGCCCACGGCTACCTGATCGACCAGTTCCTGTGGTCGGAGACCAACCACCGGACCGATCGCCACGGCGGCGGCGTGCGGGCGCGGGCCCGGTTCGCGGCCGAAGCCGTCGCCGCCGTCCGGGCCCGGGTCGCACCCGGCTTCCCGGTGGTCGTGCGGCTCTCGCAGTGGAAGCAGTCCGACTACGCGGCCCGGCTCGCGGACACCCCCGAAGAGTTCGGCGTCATCCTCGGCGAGCTGGTCGACGCGGGTGCGGACGCCTTCCACGCCTCCACCCGCCGCTACTGGGAGCCCGCGTTCGACGGCGCCGACCTGAACCTCGCGGGCTGGGCCAAGAAGCTGACCGGGAAGCCGGCGATCACGGTGGGCTCGGTCGGCCTGGACACGGAGTTCACCGCGAGCCTGGCCGGAGCCGGCGCGGGCCGCACCGGGATCGACGGCCTGCTGGACCGCCTGGAGGCCGACGAGTTCGACGTCGTCGCCGTGGGCCGCTCGCTGCTCGCCGACCCGGAGTGGACGGCGAAGGTCCTCGACGGCCGCGAGGACGACGTCGTCCCCTTCACGCCCGAGGCCTTGGGCGTTCTCGGCTGAGCGGGCCGATCGCCGGACGGCCACAATGGACCGCATGGCAGGTTCGGAGATCACGCGCGTCGGGGTGGTGGCGCACCCGCGGAAGCCGGTGCACGACTCGGTCGAGGTGCTCGTCTCGTACGCCGCGCGCCACGGAGTCGAGCTGGTGGTGCGGGGCACCGACGCGGCGCAGGTCGGCGCGGGCGTGCCGGTGGTGTCCGACGCCGGGTTCGCGGCCGGGGTGGACGCCGTCGTCAGCCTCGGGGGTGACGGGACGATGCTCGGCGCGATGCGGCTGGCCGTCGAGCGGCCTGTGCCGGTGCTCGGGGTGAACTACGGCAACGTCGGGTTCCTGGTCGAGATCGCGCCGTCCGAGCTCGCCGAGGCGCTCGAGCGGGTGCACACGGGCGACTTCGAGATCGAGCCGCACAGCTGCATCGCGCTGGCGGAGGGCGAGGCGGCCGCGGTCGCGTTCAACGACGTCGTCGTCGGCGGGGCCGAGCCGGGCGCGACCGTGGAGGTGGACCTGCTGGTCGACGGGGCGCAGTTCGGCTACTACCGTTGCGACGCGCTGATCCTGAGCACCCCGACGGGCTCCACGGCGTACAACTACGCGGCCGGCGGGCCGGTGATCTCCCCGGCGGCGGAGGTGCTGGCGGTGACGCCGGTGGCGTCGATGTCGGGCGTCAGCCGCTCGATCGTGTTGCCGGCCCGCGACGTGGTCACCCTGCGCGCGGCAGCCCGCAGCGCCCCGCCGACGGTCCGCGTCGACGGCAACGCGTGGCGGCCGCTGGATCCCGCGACGCCGTTGACGGCGACCCTGCGCCCGGACGCGGCGCAGGTGGTGCGCCTGGATCCCGGGCGGCACGCGCGGCGCAGCCGGGTCAAGCTCAGCCTGCTCGACCTGCCGTTGCGCCCGGAGCAGATGGCCGAGCTGCTCCCGACGGAGATGCGCGAGGACTTGGCCCGCCTCCGCGAACGCCGCCGGCTGCCGGAGAACTGACCGGCCGGCGCGGTCTGCCGGGGGGCGGTAGGTGTTACGGAGCCTGCGGCCCGGTCGGGGTCGGCTGGGCTGTGGTTGTGGGGTTGGTGGGCGTGGGTACGCGCCGCGGCCATCGTGTCGGGCGGGTGGGCTCGGTCGGTGGCGGGAGGTGTTGTGAGGCCCGCGGCTGGACCGGGGTCCGTCGGGCTGTGGTTGTGGGGTCTGAGTGTGCACGGCGGTCGCCGGGTCGGGCGGGTGGGCTCGGCCGGTGGCGGGAGGTGTTGTGAGACCTGCGGCCGGACCGGGATCCGCCGGGCTGGGGTTGGTGGGCGTGGGCACGCGCCGCGGCCGTCGGGTCGGCCGGCGCGGGCTCGGCCGGCGGCGAGGTGGTGCAAGACCCCCAGCCGGACCGAGGTCCGCCCGGCTACGGACGAGGGGTCGGCGGGAGCGAGTACTGCACCGTCCTCCCGTCGCGGAGGCACGTCGCCGGCGAGACCGTCGGTGTGATCGTCAGCTCGACCACAGCGGGGCCGCACTCCGGCGGCGGTGGTACCTCGTCACCGCCCGCCGAGGCGAAGCCCACCACCGCGATCACCGCGCCGGCCACCACCAGCACCCCGGCTCCGGCCCACACCAGGCCGCGGGCCGGGCGGGCCGGCTCGGCAGGCGGCGAAACCCGGGGCCGGGCCAGCTCGGCGACCTCGATCGCGAACGACTCCGAACGCTCCGCCCGGAAGCCCTCCTCATCGGCAAGAAACCGTTGGTAAACCGACAAAGCGGCCGCCTCCGTCCGGGGCAGCGCGGCCGGTGCCGCCACCGGATCGCCGTCCGGGCACAGGAAACCGTGCAGCAGCACCAGCGGACGGCCGTACTCGTCGCGGGGTTCGCCGCCGGCCTCCGCCGTCGTCACCGGGTGCTCGGCCCAGACCAGCACGCCGTGCGGGGTCGCCGCCGTGCGTGAAGGCACCTCGTCCAGCGGGGTTGCCGTCGCCTCCAGGAACCCGTGCTCCCGCAGGAAACCCGGGACCAGCAGCGTGGAATAGCCGCGCCGCCGGCCGCGGGCGATCAGGAACGGCCACGCCCGGCCCGTCACCAGTCGCCCCAGCGGTCGCCGCCCAGGCGGGACACCGGCAGTTTCGCCTCGAGCACCGCCACCTGCCGCTGCAGCTCGCCGACCACCCGGCGCCGCGCCTGGACGTAGTGCTCCGCCATCCGGTCGGCCTCGCCGAGCCTCGCCATCCGCCCGGCGCGCTCGGCCGGGTCGTCGTACGGACCCAGCGTGTCGAGCAGCAGCATCAGGCCGGACTCGGCGACCAGGCCCGCGCCGAGGGCTGACGCCAGCACCCGCGCGGCGTGCGCCGTGAAATGGGCGCCGAGCGTCCGCAGCGCCTCGGCCGGGCCCATCCGCATCCGCCGTTGCGCGGCCGCGAGCAGCTCCGCGCGGGTGGCGCGGTCGAGCGCGAGCTCGGTCTGGCGCAGGATGTCCGGCACCACCACCGACAACGCGGCCTCGACGTTGCCCGGCCGGAACCGGCCGTCGGGCTTCTTGCGGACCGCGCCGTCGGCGAAGACGGCGAAGTCGTGCCCGACCGCGGTCACCGGGATCAGCCGGACGATCCGCCGGGCGCTGTGCACCTTGACCAGGTCGGCGAACCCCGGCGTCGCCATCAGCCGGTCGCGCACGATCCGCAGCCGCTCGTTCTCGTCCGGGTGCAGGTGGTCGAGCAGGTCCCACTTGGTGATCACGAAGACGATCGGGCTGCGCACCGGCAGCATCGCGTTGATCATCGCGTCGAGGGACGCTTCGAGCATCAGCGCACCGCGCTGGTCGCCCTGGTCGGCCTGCAGCAGGCGGAACCCGTCGATGATGCCGACGAGCGCGTCGGCCCCGGCGATCGCCTGCAGCAGCGTCGCCTGGGCGGACGACCCCGGTGCGTCCGGATCGGTCAGCAGCTCGCCCGGGTACTCGAGGTAGCCCAGCTTGACCACGGGTTCGGTGGCCCCGCCGACGTCGGTCATCACGCTGAACTCGAACTCGCGCAGCTCGCCGCGGGTCGTGCCGCGCGGCCACTCCTCCTGGACGTCGGCCGCCTTGCGGTACCACCGGTTCAGCTCGATCAGCTGCTCGTGCGGCACGCGCAGGTAGAAGCCGCGGTCACCCGGGGTCTGCAGGCGGCGGTAGATCCCGGTCAGCAGCAGGGTCTTGCCCGAGCCCTGCAGCCCCAGCGTCACGATCCGGAACGCCGGGACGCCGCCGGGCGGTCCGGTCAGCGCCGCCGCGGTGCGCTTGCGGCGGCGCCGGCGGGCGAGCAGCACGAAGACCAGCACCACGACCAGGACGATCAGCACGAGGCTCACGGTTGCCTCCCCTTCCTTCGGGGAGACGGAGTCGCGAGGCGGTCCGGAAATACCGCGGATCCGGCCGCGGACTCAGGGAGCCCAGGGCGCCGCCACAGTCCAGCTGCTGTCGGCCGTCACGGTCTGGGGCCGGTCGGAGCCCGTACCGCCGCCCGAGGCGATGTAGACCTGCGAGTCGAAGTGCCGCAGGAACGCGCCCGGAATGTTCAGCGACTCGAACGTCACGCCCGTGCCGCCGAGGCCGGGCCGGGTGCAGAACGTCGCGTCCGCGCGCATCAGGGCCGAGCCGTCGTCCGGGGAATTGCGGACACGGCCGTCCTGGTGGCGCAGGAACTGCCCGGGGTAGTTCACCGACTCGAAGGAGTAGCACGACGACTCCGCGAGCCCGCGCCGCACGGTGTAGGTGGCGTCCTGCTTGAGCAGCGCGCTGCTGCCGCTGGTCACCACCTCGGTGTAGGCGAGGCCGCCGGCGTGCCGCAGGTACCGGTCGGTGTACCCCCAGGTCGTCACCCGCAGCGACTGCCGCGCGGTGACGGCGAGGGGCACCGAGCTGCGCCACAGCGCCGGCGCCGAGACGTCCCACGTCGCGTCGGCAGCGAAGCTCGTCGCGGTGTCCCACGGGTTCGGGCCGCCGCTGAGGGCGAGGTGGACGTTGTCGTTGTAGTGCCGCAGGTACCGGCCGGGCAGGTTCAGCGACTCGAACGACGTCCCCCCGGCGGCGAGCCCGGGCCGGGAGCACCAGGTGGCGTCGGCGGCGAACGTGCCGCCGGTGTCGCTGTCGATGCGGACCCGGCCGTCGGCGTGGCGCAGGTACTTGCCCGGGAAATTGACGGACTCGAACGAGAAGCACCGCGGGTCCGCGAGCCCCGCGACGGTCCGGAACGAGGCGTCCTGCCGCGGTCCGTCCGCGCTGCCCGTGGTCAGGACGTCGGTGCGGGCCAGGGAATCCGCGTGCCGCAGGTACCGGTCGGTGAACCCGGGCGTGGTCACCCGGAACGACCGGACGTGTCCGAGCGTCAGCGGCACGGCGGCGTTGAGGTTCTTCGACGCGGCGATCAGGTCGGCGTGCGCCGCGCGGACGCGGGCGGTGTCGACCTTCTGCACCCGCCGGTCGTAGGTGAGCAGGCCGTTGTACTCGCCTTCGACGTCGGTGATCTCGGTGTAGACCGACGCCGACAGGCCCTTGGCGGTCATCAGCTGCTTCGCGTCGCGGACCATGCCGGTGTAGCGGTCGTTCAGCTGCGCCGCGCTCGCCATCTGCTCGTAGGCGAAGAAGCCGCCGGTCGGGCTGTACTCGTGGCCGGGGTTGCGCAGGCCGAGCCCGCCGAACTCGCCGAGCACCGACACCCGGGTCGCGGACGGCCGGGGCGCGTCCGGCCCGGTGTAGACGTGCCAGTCGATGATGTCGCCGGTGCCGGGGTCACCTTTGGAGGCGCAGCAGTTGAACCCGCTGTGGGCGTTCACCAGGCGGGTCGGGTCGTAGTTCTTGAGACTGGTCGTGACGCGCTTGGTCTCGTCGAGGTTCCACTCGCCCCAGCCCTCGTTGAACGGCACGTACGTCACGACGGCGGGGGAGAAGCGGTGCTCGTCGACGATCTCGCGGGCTTCGGTCTCGAACTCGGCGATCTGCGCCGGCGTGCGGTTCGCGTCGGCCGTCGGTGTCGACGGGATGTCCTGCCACACCAGCAGTCCGAGCCGGTCGGCCCAGTAATACCAGCGCGCCGGCTCCACCTTGATGTGCTTGCGGACCATGTTGAAGCCGAGTTCCTTGTGCTTCTGCAGGTCCGACGCCAACGCCGCGTCGGTCGGTGCGGTGTACAGGCCGTCGGGCCAGAAGCCCTGGTCCAGGGTGCCGATCTGGAAGACGAACTCGCCGTTGAGGGTCGGCCGCAGCACGCCGTTGACGTTCTTCGTGCCTACTTCGCGCATGCCGAAGTAGCTGACGACCTGGTCGACCGGCGTGCCCGCGGCGTTGCGCAGCGACACGCGCAGGTCGTAGAGGAACGGGTCGTCGGGTGACCACCGCCGCGCGTTCGGCACGGGCACGGAGAACTCGGTGAAGCCGCCGGTGGCGCTGCCGACGACGGTGCCGCCGGTCATCGACTCGGCGAGCACGGAGTACCCGCTGACGTTGCCGCGGCCGAAGACCCGCACGCGCGCGGTGTTGGTCGCCAGGTTCGGGTAGATGTCGACGGAGTAGATCGACGACGGCGCGGTCGGTTCGAGCCAGACCGTCTGCCAGATCCCGGAAGACGGCGTGTAGAAGATGCTCGACTGCGTGGTGGCCTGCTTGCCGACGGGCTGCTTCTCGCCGCGGCCGTCGGTCGGGTCGTAGACGCGGACGACGATTTCGTTGGCGCCGCCGGTGAGGCGGGCGGTGATGTCGGCCTCGAACCGGTCGTACCCGCCCTTGTGCGTCGCGACCTGGACGCCGTTGACCCAGACGGTGGCTTCGTAGTCGACGGCGCCGAAGTGCAGCTGCACGTTCCGGCCGGACCACGCCTGCGGCACGGTGAAGGTGCGGCGGTAGAACATCAGGTCGCGGTTGTCGTTGCGCATGATGCCCGACAGCGCCGACTCGACGGGGTAGGGCACGAGGATGCGCTCGGGCAGCGTCTGGCCGAGGGGTGGTGCGGCGTACCGGTCGACGCTGCCGCCGGCGCCGGTGGCGGGGTTGAGGAACTCCCATTCCCCGTTGAGGGACTGCCAGTCGGGCCGCGTCATCTGCGGCCGCGGGTACTCGGGCAGCGGATCGGTGGTGCTCACCTGCGAGGTCCACGGCGTGGACAGCGGCGGCGGCTTGGGCGCGACGGCGGCGTCCGCCACGGGCGCCAGGGAGATCGTGCAAAGCAGCGCGAGAACCAGGACGGCGAGACGGCGCATCGGACTCCTCAAGCACTACCGCGGGCTCGAAAACCGAACATAACAGGTAACACGGGCAAACGGAATAACTCAGAAACCACCAGACAATCAACACTCGACTGGCGGAATCCGTCGTTCACACGCGCGACACCCGGTCGGGGTTGAGTCCCCGATCGCCCGGGAAGATGGCGTCATGACGGACGAGTGGTACGCGGTGCGCTGCGTCTTCCGGTGGACCGCAGCCGAGGGGCAGCCGTACGAAGAGCGGATCACGGTGTGGCGCGCGGCCGGCTTCGAAGCCGCCGTGGCGCAAGCGGAATCGGAGGCCGTGGAGTACGCGGCGGACACCGGGGTGACCTACCTCGGGCTCGCCCAGGGGTACGCGACGGGGGAGAAGGTCCTCGAGCCCGGCACCGAGGTGTTCTCGCTGCTGCGCGACAGCCCGGTGCCGCCGGAGGAGTACCTGGACCGCCATTTCGACACCGGCGGGGAGCACCAGGGCACCCTCTGACCGGGCGGTCTGCCCCGAAGGGGTTCCCCGGACTCGCGGCCGCGGAACGGACCTTCGGGCAGCTTCCGGGTCAGGAGACGCGGATCCGCGGTTCCGTCTGCTTCTGCACCTGCTCGAACTCGACGCCCGGCGCCAGCTCGACGAGTGACAGCCCGTCCGGTGTCACATCGAGGACGCACAGGTCGGTGATGATCCGCTGGACCACGCCACGGCCCGTGTACGGCAGCGTGCACTCGTCGACGATCTTGGGTGAGCCGTCGCGGGCGACGTGCTCCATCAGGACGATGACCTTCTTCGCGCCGTGGACCAGGTCCATCGCGCCGCCCATGCCCTTGACCATCTTGCCGGGGATCATCCAGTTCGCGAGGTCGCCCGCTGCGGAGACCTGCATCGCGCCGAGGATCGCCGCGTCGATCTTGCCGCCGCGGATCATGCCGAAGGACAACGCCGAGTCGAAGAACGACGCTCCCTTCCGGACGGTGACCGTCTCCTTGCCCGCGTTGATCAGGTCCGGGTCGACGGCGTCTTCCTCCGGGTACGGCCCCACGCCGAGGATGCCGTTCTCCGACTGCAGAACCAGTTCGACGTCGTCGGGCACGTAGTTGGGCACCAGGGTCGGCAGGCCGATCCCGAGGTTGACGTAGTCGCCGTCGCGCAGCTCGCCGGCGGCGCGGGCGGCCATCTCGTTGCGGTTCCACGCCATGTCAGCCGGCCTCCGTTCCGGTGCGCACGGTGCGCTTCTCGATCGGCTTGTCCGCGGCCTGCTCCGGCGTCAGCGCCACGACGCGGTGGACGTACGCGCCGGGCAGGTGGACGTCGTTCGGGTCGAGCTCGCCGGGCTCGACCAGCTGCTCGACCTCGGCGATCGTGACGCGGCCGGACATCGCGGCCAGCGGGTTGAAGTTGCGGGCCGCGTCCTTGAAGACGAGGTTGCCGTGCCGGTCGCCGCGCCAGGCGCGGACCAGCCCGTAGTCGGCGACGATCGCGCGCTCGAGGACGTACTCCTTGCCGTCGAAGCTCTGCTTCTGCTTCGGCGGGCTCGCCTTCTCGACGGCGCCCGCGGCGTCGTACTTCCACGGCAGGCCGCCGTCGGCGACCTGGGTGCCGGCCCCGGTGGCGGTGAAGAACGCGGGGATGCCGGAGCCGCCGGCGCGCAGCCGCTCGGCGAGCGTGCCCTGCGGGGTCAGCTCGACCTCCAGCTCGCCGCCGAGGTACTGGCGCGCGAACTCCTTGTTCTCCCCGACGTAGGAGGCGACGACCCGGCGCAGGCGGCCGGCACCGAGCAGGATCCCCAGGCCCCAGCCGTCGACGCCGGCGTTGTTCGAGACCACTTCGAGGTTCGTCGTCCCGGCTTCGAACAGCGCTTGGACGAGAACGGCGGGCACGCCGCACATCCCGAAGCCGCCCACCGCGAGGGTGGCGCCGTCGGGGATGTCGGCGACGGCCTCCGTGGCCGACACGATCACCTTGTCCATGGCCGACATCAGACTGGACGGCTCCGGGGTGGTCAACCAGTGAACGCGTTCCACCAGCGGATTGTTCGTCTCGCGGTCGGTTTGGGTGGGGTAGTGTTCACTGAGTGGACGCTCCTGCAGACCTCGTCGGACGGACCCACCGCGCGTTGCGGGCGGTCGCGGTTCATGAGCCGGGTGGTGCGACGACGACGGCCGTGGCCCGGGAGGCCGGGCTGCCCCGGCCGACCGTGCACCGGTTGCTGATGTCGCTGCAGGGTGTCGGGTTGGTGGAGCGGGAGAGCGACCGGTGGGTTCTGGGGCCGGAGCTGTACTTCCTCGGTGTGGCGGCGGCTCGGCGGTACGACGTCACGGAGGCGGCGTTGCCGGTGGTTCGGCGGTTGGCGCTGGCTACCGGGGAGAGTGCGTTCTTCTCGGCTCGGCGGGGGGAGGAGACGATCTGCCTGATCCGGGAGGATGGGGCGTTTCCTCTTCGGAGCCATGTTCTCTTCGAGGGGGCTCGGTTTCCGCTGGGTGTTGTGTCGGCCGGGATGGTGGTGCTTGCTCATTTGCCGGACCGGGAGGTCGAGGAGTATCTCGGGCGGGTGGATCTTTCGAGCTTCGGGCCGCAACATGACGTCGCCGAGGTTCGGCGGCATATTGCGGCGACTCGGATGAATGGCTATGCGGTGAATCCCGGTCTTGTTGTGGAGGGGAGTTGGGGGTTGGCTGCTGCCGTTTTCGATCAGGGTGGGGCGCCGCGGTGGGCGCTTACTTTGACCGGGGTTGCTCATCGGTTTGGGGGTGAGCGGATTCCGCAGTTGGGGGCTTTGTTGTTGCGGGAGGCTCATGTGTTGTCGGAGAAGCTTGGTCGGGGGTGAGGGTTTCTCTCTCCTTAACCCCGACGCCCGATTGTGACTACGGCCGGCGGCACCGCGTCAAGGCGGGAAAGATGCCTTGACCCGGCGCCGCCGGCCGTGTTCTGGCTTCGGATCGGGGTTGCGGGGGGGCCTGGGTTCCGTAGGTGGGCGCTCAGCCCAGTAACGCGGCCAGGCGCTGGGCTGCTGCTGTTACCAGGCGTCCTAGCTCGTCTGGGTCTGGGGCCTCGAACAACGACAGGCCTATGCTTGTCTCCGGGCGGTCGCGGCCTGCTGGGACCATTGCCGAAATTCCTGTAATGCCCGGTGCTATCTCGCCCTTCGATACCGCGAAACCTCGCTCGCGCGCCGAGGTCACCTCTTTGCGCTCGCCTGGGATGTAGGGGCCGGCCGCCAAGATTGCCAAGCCTGCCGAACCTCGGCTGATCGGGTCCAGCTGGCCTGATCTGAATGCCACGTGCATCGCCGCCCTTCTCGGCTCCACGATCATCAGCATGCGGACCTGCTCTGCGTTCTCGCGCACCACCAAGTGTGCTGATGCCTGGGCCGAGTCCGTCAGCTCCTCCAGTACCGGGCGGGCCAGGGTGCGCAGGTCCTGCTCCACCGGCTCTGCCAGGCGGACCAGGCCCGTTCCCAGCGAGATGCGCTTGAAACGGTCGCGGCGGCACAAATAGTGCGCCTCCAGGGTCCGGACCAGGCGGTGCGCGACCGTGCGGTGGACTCCGATGCCGTCCGCGATCTCGGTCAGGGTCAGGCCCGCCGGGTGCTGGACCAGCAGCTCCAGCACCTGCAGCCCGTGGTGCAACGTCTTCGATGTCCCGGACGCGGGCAGCGTCGATTCCACTTCACGGCTCCCTTGACGACACGAAAGTGGCGACCTACTGTCCTACACATATTCGCACACTGCGTGCGAATATAGCACGTTCAGTCAACGGGGACAACGGAGGTTCCGATGCGGGTGGCGACCGAAGACGTCGTGGCCGTGCAGCAGCTCTACGGCCGCCAGAGTCATGCCATCGACTCCGGCCGCGCCGCCGACTGGGCCGCCACCTTCACCCCGGACGGTGAGTTCCACTCGCCGACCTATCCCGAGCCCGCCGCCGGTACCGCCGAACTGACCGCCTTCGCCGAGCGCTTCGCCGCGACCGGAGAGAAGCTCAGGCACGTGATCAGCACCGTCCACGTCCGCCCCGGCGACACCCCGGACACCCTGCGCGCCGATGCCTACCTGCAGATCGTCGCCAGTACGCACCTCGTGCGGCTGACCGTTCTCGAAGACGAACTGGCCCGCACCGGCGACGGCTGGCGCGTCCGGCGGCGCGTCGTCCACCGCGATTCCTGATCCACGAAAGAGAGAAGAACACCATGACGACCCACGAGCCCACCGGTCCCGGGCGGGTCCTGCACCAGCCGGTCACCACCCTGTACCCCGAGTTCCCCGGCAAGGTCGCCGTGGTCACCGGCGCCGCCCGCGGGATGGGTGCCCGCTTCACCGCCGCCCTCGCCACGCGCGGGGTCGACGTCGTCGGTGGCGACCTCGACGGCGACGCCATGGTCGCCACCGCCGCCGAGCTGACCGCCTCGCTCGCCGAGAACTCGCTGGAAGCCAAGCCCGGCCGGATCGTGCCCGCGACCCTCGACGTCACCAAGGCCGAAGATCACCTCGCCCTCGCGCAGCGGGCGGTCGACGAGTTCGGCCGGATCGACTTCTGGGTCAACAACGCCGGCATCTTCCCCTTCGCGGAGGTCGCCGAGATCACGCCGGAGCAGATCCGCGCGACGCTGTCGGTGAACGTCGAGGGCGTGCTGTTCGGCGCCCAGGCCGCGGCGAAGCACATGAAGCCCGGCGGCGCGATCGTCAACATGTCCTCGGTGTCGGCCGTGCGCGTGCGCAAGGGCCGCGGCGCCTACTGCAGCTCCAAGGCCGCCGTCGCGCACCTCACCGAGTCGCTCGCCGTCGAGCTCGGCGACCAGGGCCTGCGCGTCAACGCCATCGCGCCCGGCTACATCGACACCGAGATGACGCGCTGGATCCAGGACGACGCCCCGGCGCTGGCCAAGGCCCTCGACGCCGTCCCGCTGCACCGGATCGGCTCGCCCGAGGAGGTCGCCGGCGTGCTGCTGTTCCTGCTCTCGGACAGCGCCCGGTACGTGACCGGGCACAGCATCGCCGTCGACGGCGGGTCCCGGCATGTCTGAGTACCCGGCCGTCGTCCTGGTCACCGGCGCGGCCGGCGGCATGGGCGCGTCCCACGCCCGCGCGCTCGGTGCCCTCGGCGTGCACGTCTGCGTCGCCGACGTCGCCGATCCTTCCGAAACCACCGAGAAGATCGTCGCCGCCGGCGGTTCGGCGACGGCCCACCACCTCGACGTCACCGACGCCGCTCAGTGGGACGCCGTCATCGGTGAAATCCGGGTGCGGCAAGGGAGGCTCGGTGGCCTGGTCAACAACGCCGGCATCTCGCGGCACCTGGAGTTCCTGGACACCACCGCCGAAGTCTGGGACCAGGTCGTCGCGGTCAACCTGAGCGGGCCGTTCCACGGGATGCGCGCGGCCGCCCCGCTGATGCGCGACTCCGGCGGCGGCTCGATCGTCAACATCTCGTCGATCTCCGGCCAGATCGGCTACTTCTCGCCCGCGTACTCCGCGAGCAAGTGGGGCCTGACCGGGCTGTCGAAGTCGGCCGCCGGGAACTTCGCGCGCTGGGGCATCCGGGTCAACTCCGTGCACCCCGGGCTCGTCGGCACGGCGTTGCTGAGCGGCGCCGACGCCTTCGTCAAGTCCGCTGTGGACAGTGTGCCCGCCGGCCGGATGGCGCGGCCGGAGGAGATCACGGACGCCGTGCTGTTCCTGTTGTCGAACCGGTCCACGTACATGACCGGCAGCGAGGTCACCGTCGACGGCGGCCTCGTCTCCAACGGGCTCTACCACCGCATCGTCGCGGAGTCGGGAGGTGACCTCGGATGAGCACCGAGGAGTACGACGTGGTCGTCGTGGGCGGCGGGGGAGCGGGGCTCGCGGCCGCCGTGTCCGCCGCCGAGCGCGGCGCTTCCGTCCTGCTGTTCGAAGCCGAGAAGGAACTCGGCGGCTCGACGCAGCTGTCGGCGGGGATGTTCACCGCCGCCGGCACCAGTGTCCAAAAGGGACTGGGCATCGAGGACTCGCCGGAGAGGTTCTTCCAGCACTACATGGACCTCAACCAGTGGCAGCTCAAGCCCGGGCTGGTCCGCGCGTTCTGCGAAGAGGCCGGGCCGGCGCTCGAGTGGCTGATCGGGCTGGGCGCCGAGATCCCGGCGAAGGTGTCGCACAACGCGCACTCGCCGGGCCTCACCCGGGCCGGCGTCGAGGACGTCTGGCGCGCGCACGTCCCGAAGGACCAGGGCTACGGCCTCGTCCAGGTCCTCGATCGCGCCCGACGCCGGGCCGGCGTCGAAGCCGTGCTGAACACGCGGGTCGAGCGGCTGCTCGTCGACGGCGGGCGCGTCACCGGCGTGGTCGCCGACGGCATCGAGGTTCCCGCCGCGGCCGTGGTCGTCACGACCGGCGGGTTCGCCCAGGACCCGGCGCTGGTCAGCCGCCACTACCCGGCCGCCGACGCCGCGGGCGAGGACCTGTTCGTCGTCGCGGCGCCCGGTTCCCGGGGCGACCACCTCGGCTTCGGCGCGCAGGTCGACGCCGCGATCGCCGGCGACGGCTGGGGCCTGCTGCTGCCCACCGCGTACTTCCAGCGGCTGCACCACTGGCAGTCCGGCTTCCCGCCGGTGTCGCGGATCATGGTCAACGTCCACGGCCGCCGGTTCATGGACGAGGACGCCTCCTACGCCGTGTCCGGCGGGATCATCGACCTCCAGAACGGTCCCGTGTGGACGGTTTTCGACGAGCGGGCCCGCGAGACCCTGCCCGCCGGCTACGTGCACTGGGACGCCGACCACGTCCTGGCCGAAGCCGAGGCCGGCCGCACCGTGCGCGCCGACAGCGTCGAGGAGCTGGCCGGGAAGCTCGGCGTGCCCGCCGGCGCGCTGCGGGCGAGCATCGACCGCTGGAACGCCACCCTGCCGCACGGCGAGGACCCGGACTTCCTGCGGCACGAAACCCTGGCCGCCAAGGGCCGCACCGAGCCGCCCGAGCCGATCGGGAAGCCGCCGTTCCACGCGGCGCGCACGCTGCCCGCCGAGCTCGTCTGCACCCACGCCGGACTCGAGATCGACGGCACCGCCGCCGTCCTCGACGCGCGCGGGGAGCGCGTGCCCGGCCTGTTCGCCGCGGGGGAGGCCGGAGCCGGTGTGCTCGGGCCGCGGTACGTCGGCGGCGGGAACGCCGTCGCCAACGCCATCACCATGGGCCGGGTCGCCGGCCGCACCGCCACTCACCCACCGTCGAGGAGCACCCCATGACCGTCCACACCGGATCCGCGCCGAGCGCGGTCGGGAAACGCACCGTCCGCAAGGTCGCCGTGCGGATCATGCCGATCGTCGGCCTGCTCTACATCTTCAACTACATGGACCGCGCGAACATCGGCTACGCCCAGCTCGGGATGGGCAAAGAGCTGGCGATCGACGCCGCGACGTTCGGGGCCGCGTCGGCGATCTTCTTCCTCGCCTACGTCGTGTTCGAGGTCCCCAGCAACATGATCATGAAGAAGGTCGGCGCCCGGCTGTGGCTGAGCCGGATCGCGGTCAGCTGGGGCATCGTCACGGTGGTGACCGGGTTCGTGGCGAGCACCACGCACCTGATCATCGCGCGGATCGTGCTCGGCATCGCCGAAGCCGGGCTCTTCCCGGGCCTGCTGCTGTACCTGACGCTGTGGTTCCGCGGGAAGGAACGCGGCCGCGCGATCGCGACGCTCGCCCTGGCCCAGCCGATCGCGCTGATCCTCGGCAGCCTCACCGGCGGCTGGATCCTCGACCACGCGCACTGGCTCGGGATGAGCAGCTGGCAGTGGGTGTTCGTGCTGCAGGGCGCGCCGGCCGTGCTGATCGGCGTCGTCACGTTCCTGTGGCTGCCCGACAAGCCCGCGGACGCGAAGTTCCTCACCGCGGGCGAACGCGAGTGGCTGCAGACCGAGATCGACAAGGAGTACGTGCCGGAGGAGAAGGAGACCTTCCTCGGCCAGCTGCGGGCGGTGCGCAACGGCAAGGTGCTGCACCTGGCGTTCTCGAACCTGTTCATCGCCTGCGGCCTCTACGGGCTGACGTTCTTCCTGCCGCTGATCGTCAAGCAGCTCGACCCGAAGTACTCCTCGACCAACATCGGGCTGCTCGGCGCGATCCCGTACGTCGTGGGCGCGGTCGGCATGCTGCTGCTCGCGCGCAACTCCGACCGGACCGGGGAGCGCAAGGGGCACGTGATCGCCCTGGTGCTGGTCGCGGCGCTGGGCTTCTTCGGCGCCATCCAGTTCAAGTCCGTGCCGGTGCTGTCGCTGGTCAGCCTCTCGCTGGCGGCGATCGGCGTGCTCGGCTACCTGGCGCCGTACTGGGCGATGGCGTCGAAGGTGCTGTCGAAGGAGCACACGGCCGTCGGACTGGCCGCCATCAACTCGATCGCGGCGCTGGGCGGGTTCTTCGGGCCGTACGCGATCGGGCTGGCGGCCACCGACACCGACGTCACGGTCGGGTTGTACTTCCCGATCGGCTGCCTGCTGCTCTCGGCGATCATGCTCGCGTTCCTGAAGGTGCCGCGCGAACGAAACCAGTTGTGATGTTGACTGTTTGTTAGGGTGCTCCGATGGAAGAGGAGCTGGACTTCTGGTCGTTCGTCGAGCTGGCCAACCGCCGGCTCGCGACGGAGTACGGCTTCCGCCACCAGCTGGCCACCGAGGTGCTGCTGACCCTCAACCGGGCGTCGGACCTGGTCACCTACGACCTGGAGGCCGCGGTGCACCGGCCGCGCGGCCGGTCGTGGTCGGCGTTCCGGCTGCTGTTCGTGGTCTGGCTGGCGGGTCCGTTGGAACCGAAGAGTGCCGCCCGGCTCACCGGGATGAGCCGGGCGGCGGTGTCGAACCTGATGAAACCGCTGGTCGCGGACGGCCTGCTCGATCGCGTCCCGGACGAGCGAGACGGCCGGTCGGTCCAGCTGTCGCTGACCGAGGCCGGCCGCGCCGAGATGGTTTCGGTGTTCCGCGAGCACAACGAGCGCGAGTTCGGCTGGACCGACGCCCTCACCGAGGAAGAGCAACGGATCCTGGTGATGCTGCTGGGCAAGCTGATCACCGGCCGCACGGCGGCCGACACCCGCAGCCGCCGCTAGCCCCCACCCGGGCCGGTGTCTTGAACGACTCACTCGGCGACGTCCGGCGTCGCGAATGAGTCATTCGCGACGCTCGCGCCGAGCCAAGGCGGGAAGTCGCCGGTGGTGCGGCCGAACCGGGCCGGTGTCTTGAATGACTCATTCAAGACGTCTGCGGCAGCGGGCCGGCCGGCGGGCGTGGGCGAGCGTCTGCGGGGCCGAGGGTGCCGCGCGTGACACCGCGGCTTCGCCGGGGCGCGGACCCTTCCCGCGGCGCGAGCCGGGGGCTAGTCTGGACTGAAGATAGTAAAAGCGTGAACTACATTGGCCGGATCTGTCAGGAGGCGAACCATGGCGTACTACCGCCGAGCGGGGACCATCCCGCCGAAGCGGCACACCCAGCACCGCACCCCCGAGGGCGGGCTGTACTCGGAGGAGCTGATGGGCGAGGAAGGCTTCTCGTCGGACTCGTCGCTGCTCTACCACCGCGGGGTGCCGTCGGCGATCGTCGGTGCGACGCCGTGGGAGCTGCCGGACCAGACGCTCACCGAGAACCGCCCGCTGGTGCCGCGTCACCTGAAGCTGCACGAGCTGTTCACGGGCCAGGACTGGAAGAGCGCCGACGTCGTCACCGGCCGGCGCCTGGTCCTCGGCAACGGCGACGTCCGGATCTCGTACGTCGCCGCGGGGGAGGCGTCGCCGCTCTACCGCAACGCCGTCGGCGACGAGTGCGTGTACGTCGAGTCCGGTGAGGCGCGGGTCGAGACGGTGTTCGGCGTGCTCGAGGCGCGTCCGGGCGACTACGTGATCCTGCCGCGCGCCACCACGCACCGCTGGGTGCCGGCCGGTGGCGAGCCGCTGCGCGCGTACGTCATCGAAGCGAACTCGCACATCACGCCGCCGAAGCGGTACCTGTCCCGCTTCGGCCAGCTGCTGGAGCACGCGCCCTACTGCGAGCGCGACCTGCACGGGCCCGAAGAGCCGTTCCTGGCCGAGGGCGAGGACGTCGAGGTGCTGGTCAAGCACCGCGGCTCGCGCGGCATCACCGGCACGCGCTACGTCTACCCGACGCACCCCTTCGACGTCGTCGGCTGGGACGGGTTCCTCTACCCGTACACGTTCAACATCGCCGACTTCGAGCCCATCACCGGCCGCGTGCACCAGCCGCCGCCCGTGCACCAGGTGTTCGAGGGGAACAACTTCGTCATCTGCAACTTCGTGCCGCGCAAGGTCGACTACCACCCGCTGGCCGTGCCGGTGCCGTACTACCACTCCAATGTGGACTCCGACGAGGTGATGTTCTACTGCGGCGGGAACTACGAGGCCCGCAAGGGATCCGGCATCACGCAGGGCTCGATCAGCCTGCACCCGGGCGGGCACAGCCACGGCCCGCAGCCCGGCGCGGTCGAGCGGTCGCTCGGCGCGGAGTTCTTCGACGAGCTGGCCGTCATGGTCGACACCTTCCGCCCGCTCGAACTCGGCGAGGGTGGCCTGGCGAGCGAAGACCCCGGCTACGCGTGGACCTGGGCCGGACGCGGGCCGGTCGCGTGATCCCCGCGCTCTTCGCGGGGCTCTGCGACGACGCCGCGGTGTTCCCGCCCGGCCTGGCGCCCCTGCCGGACGCGATCGCCGCGCACGACGCGTACGAGCAGGCCTGGTACGCCGACCTCGTCGGCCCGCTGGTGCTCGCCGCCCCGGCCCTCGACGCGCTGGGCGACCTGCTCGGGCCGCGCGAGACGCCGTTGCCGGTCGCGGTGACGCTGCCCGGCGGCCCCGATCGGCTGCCGGCCGTGCTCGACGCCGTCAAGACGCTGCCGGTGGACCTGCGGGCCCTGGAGATCGCCGTGCCGGACGGCCTGGGGCCGGCCGAGCTGCTCGACGCGCTCGCCGCCGCCACCGCGCCGGTGTACGTCGAGATCCCGCGCGACGACCGCCGCGGGCCGCTGCTGCGGGCGCTGGCGGGAACGGGCCACCGCGCGAAGTTCCGCACCGGCGGCGTCCGCGCGGACCTGTACCCCGGCGAGGCCGAGCTGGCCGCGTCGATCCGGGCCGCCGTCGAGGCCGGGGTCCCGTTCAAGGCCACCGCCGGGCTGCACCACGCGGTGCGCAACACCGACCCGGAGACGGGGTTCGAGCAGCACGGCTTCCTCAACCTGCTGCTCGCGGCCGCCGACCCGGACCGCGGTGAAGCCCGGCTCGCCGAGCGCGACGGCACGGTCGTCGCGGCGCACGTGCGGGAGCTCGCGCCGGACGTCCGCGCGCGGTTCACGTCGTTCGGCACCTGCAGCATCACCGACCCGCTGACCGAGCTGGCCGCCCTCGGCCTGCTGCCCCGAGGAGAGGCATGACCACGATCGACATCCCCGAAGGCTCCCCGTTCGGGACCGCCAACCTGCCCTACGGCGTGTTCTCCGCCGGCGGCGACGCCTCGCGCGTCGGCGTCCGCGTCGGCGACTCCGTGCTCGACCTCGCTCGCGCGCTCGGCGACGACGTCTTCGCCGCGCCGACGCTGAACCCGTTCATGGCGCAGGGGTACGACCGCTGGGTCGAGGTCCGCGCGCGGATCACTTCGCTCGTCGCGGGGGAGGTCCCGGACGACGCCGTGCACGCGGTCGACGGCGTCACGCTGCACCTGCCGTTCGAGGTCGCCGACTACGTCGACTTCTACGCGTCCGAGCACCACGCGTCCAACGTCGGGCGGCTGTTCCGGCCGGACGCGGAACCGCTGCTGCCCAACTGGAAGCACCTGCCGGTCGGCTACCACGGCCGCGCGGGGACGATCCTGGTGTCGGGCACGGACATCGTCCGCCCGAGCGGCCAGCGCAAGGGCGACCCGGCGCCGGTGTTCGGCCCGAGCACCCGCCTGGACATCGAGGCGGAGCTGGGGTTCGTCATCGGCACGGGCACACCGCTGAACACCCCGATCGCCCCGGACGACTTCGCGCGGCACGTGTTCGGCGCGGTGCTGCTCAACGACTGGTCCGCGCGCGACATCCAGGCGTGGGAGTACGTACCGCTGGGCCCGAACCTGGGCAAGAGCTTCGCGACGTCGGTCTCGGCGTGGGTCGTCCCGATCCTCGCGCTGGAGGCGGCGCGGATCCCGCTGCCGGGGCAGGACCCGGAGCCGCTGCCGTACCTGCGGGAGAGCCGGCCGTGGGGGCTGGACGTCGAGCTGGTCGTGGAGTGGAACGGCGAGGAGGTCAGCCGCCCGCCGTACCGCGAGATGTACTGGTCGCCGGCCCAGATGCTGGCCCATTTGACGATCAACGGCGCGTCATCGCGCACGGGAGACCTGTACGGCTCGGGGACGATCTCAGGTCCGGAGAAGCACCAGCGCGGCGCGTTCCTCGAGCTGAGCTGGGGCGGCCAGGAGCCGCTGACGGTCAAGGGCGAGGAGCGCAGCTTCCTCCTCGACGGCGACGAAGTGGTGATCACCGGCACAGCCCCGGGCGCGGACGGCTCGCGGATCGGCTTCGGCGAGGTCCGGGGGAGGATCCTCCCGGCGGGCTGAGCCACGCAGGGGCTCGTGCGCGACCACCCGTCCGGGCCGAGCCGTGCGGATCCCGGTGAAGCCGGGTGCGCACCGGCGGCGGGCCGCTCGCCACGTGAGCGTGCAATCGGCCGCCAGCCGGGGCTCGCGCTACCGCCCGGCCAGCTGAAGCATGCGGATCCGGCCGGGTCCCGCAAGGCGCCGCGGTGCCATGGTCGACTCGTTCACCCAGCCTCACGACAGGGCTCCGGCAATGTCCGGAAGGCATCCCCGCTCGTCCCGGTCGGGTCCGGCAGTTGTTCAGGTCGTGCGGGCCACGCGGATCCCGGCGAAGCCGAGGTGCGCACCGGCGGACCGCCGCGGGTGAACGAGTCGTTCGTTACGTGAGCGTGCAATCGGGGCGTCGGCCGAGGCTCGCGCGCGACCACGCGGCCGGGTGAGGTGTGCGGATCTTGTCGGCGGCCGCTCGTTTCGTGAACGTGCAATCGGCCGCCGGCCGGGGCTCGCGCGCTCCCACCCGGCCGAAGCCGTGCGGATCTCGTCGGCGGTCGCTCGTTTCGCGCCGGATTCGTCGCGGCCGCCGGATGCGTGCGGGAAATCCGCGACCTTCCGGCCATTTGCCATTCCGGTGGTGATCACCGTCCGCAATTCCGGAAATAGCGCGACTAGTGCGGCAGGAGGCCGCGGAGGGCGTCCGACGGCTCGAGGCCCAGTTCTTCGCGCAAGGTGCGGCGGCACTGGTCGTACTGGTGCTGGGCCGATGCCCGGTTGCCGGCGGCTAGGTGCGCGTCGATCAGGACGCGGTGCGCGCTCTCCCGCAGCGGCTCGGCGCGGACCGCGGCCAGACCCGCCGCCACCGCCTCGCCGTGGCGGCCGGCCGTCGTGAGGCGTTTCGCCATGGCCTCCAACGCATACAGTCGCAGCTGGTGGTACTGCTCCTGCTCCAGCAGCACCCACTCGTTGTCCGACCACTCGGGCAGCAGGTCGGCGGAAAGGTCGTCGCGGGTGCGCCGGTCCAGGATGTCGTCGCACCCGCAGGTCCGGTCGAGCAGGCGGTGCGCACTCGCGACCGCGTCGTGGATGTCGACGGTGATGTTGCCCGCCAGCGCCATCTCCTGCACCGACGCCTCGATCACCCGGTACCCGGTGCGCGACGCGCGCCACAGCGACGAGCGCAGGTTCGCGTTCGCGCGGGGCGTCGGCGCCTCGGGCCACAGCGTTCTCGCCACGTACGTTCGAGTCCGCGGCCGGTCCTGCAGCGCCAGGAAGGCGAGCAATCGCTGCGCGCTCGACGACAGCGCCACCCGGTCGTCGTCCACGAGCAGCGCGAAACCCTTCAACAGCCGCAGTGTCACGATCTGCGTTTCTCCAGTGCGCATCGGCTCCCCAACCTATGCCCGGCACCGATCGGATCGACCCCACCCTTGAGCAATTCGCGACCCCGGTGCGAAACGTTACCGGAATCATCGCGCGCACGGCGTCAACAGGGCGTCACGAAAACGTCATCGGGCCTGATCCGAGGTCTTCCAGCCAGTTCCGCACGGCCTCGAGCACCGCCTCCGGCGACGTCACGGCCAGTTGCCTGGCTTCGGTGGTGCCGATCGTGGAGAGGATGCGGACCCGGAGGGCGTCGGGTTCGCCGCCTTCCAGCCACGCACGGAGAACCATGCTGCCGGAACGCTCTTCGGGTGCCTCCACCACCGCAGGATGCGCGCCGGTGTGTCACCACCGCGTCGCGGGCACGTCAACGCCCGTCCGGGCAACGCCGTCGTGACGCCGGTGCGACGCGCGGAACGCGGTCCTGCCACGCCACCCCTGCGATGCTGCGCCCCGGTACGCCGGAGCCACCTCCCGGCGGGCCACCGGGGAGGACTGGCATGGGGGATTTCGGCGTCGTCGCCGATGTTTCGACGATCATCGTGGACCGGCTCACCGAGGCGCTGCGCGGCCTGGATCCGAACGACCCGCCGACGGCGGTGCTGAGTGACCTCGAGGACCGGCCGAGCCGGGCCACGCTCACGGTCTTCCTGTACGAGATCGCGGAGGACCCGACCTCGCGCAACCGGCCGCCGGTCCGGTCGCTCCCGCCCGACGCGCCCACCAGCCGCAAGCCGCCGATGGCGCTCCTGCTGCGCTACCTGATCACCCCGTGGGGCGGCAACCAGGAAACCCAGCACCAGATGATCGGCCGGGCACTGCAGGTCTTCTACGACGACGCGATCTGGTCGGGCGGGGAGCTGACCGGCAGCATGGCGGGCACCACGGAGGCACTGCAGTTCACGCTGACCCCGCTGACGCTCGACCAGAAGTCGTGGATCTGGTACGCGATCCAGAAGCCGTACCGGCTCTCCCTCAACTACGAGGTCCGGGTCGTCAACCTCGACTCGCTCGACGTCGCCGAGCTCCGGCTCGTGCGCAGCCGCACGATCAGCGGGGCGACGCTCCCATGACGCGCTTCTACCCCGTCGAAACCTCCGTCCTGCACAGCCCGGCGTGGTTCGTGCCGTTCGACGAGTTCGCCCAGCGCGTGCGCGCCGCCGACGTGGCCACGGAGCTGGACTTCTTCGACCCGGACCGGAACGGCTGGGTGCCGCAGGACACGACGGCGATCCGGACGCCGAGCGGTGCGATCGCCTACCCGGAGCTCGGCCGCCGCCGGGCACCGGGTGCCGGGCCGGAGCGGTTCCGCGTCCGGTTCGCCGGCATCGGGCTCGCACCGCTGTACCCGGCGGACGGCGTGGACTTCGACGCGGCCGTGGCGGGAGTCGAGTTCACCGCGTACCCGTACGACGACGCGCACCCGCCCGCCGTCGGCGGCGAGCCGAGGCTGGTCCGGCTGCTGCCGGGCACCGCGTTCCCGTACGGGCCGGGCGTGCGCACCGTGTACGGCGTCGTCGTCGACGCGGTCACCCGGGCGCCGGTGGCGAACGCACTGGTCGAGGCGCGCGGCACCACCATCCGGGACGGGATCGCGTGGCACGAGCGGACCCTGACCAATCCGGACGGCGCTTTCCGGCTCGCCCTGCGCTGGGAGGGCGAGCCGGTCACCGGGCCGCCGCCCGTGCAGATCTTCCACGTCACGGCCACCGAGCGGCCGGGCCGGGCCGGGGCGCTGGACGTCCGGCTGCCCGCCGAGCGGGACCGCCGGCACGTCATCGAAATCGTCCAGCAGTAGCGGCAGCAGAGAAGGAGCCAAGCCATGCCCGAGTACCTGAGCCCCGGCGTCTACGTCGAGGAGGTCGACGCGGGGCCCCGGCCGATCGCGGGGGTGAGCACCAGCACGGCGGGCATGGTCGGGGTCACCCAGCGCGGCCCGACCACCGGGAAACCGAAGCTGGTCACGAACTTCCTGGAGTACCAGACGACTTTCGGCGGGTTCCTGCCCGAGCCGGACCCGGCGCTCCGGGACGCCTGGGCCGAAAACCCGGCCGAAGGTGGCCGCTGGTGGCTGTTTCCCCTGGCGGTCAAGGGTTTCTTCGACAACGGCGGCCAGCGCCTCTACGTCAAGCGGGTCGTCAGCGGCGACGCCGAGGCCGCGTCCGGCACGGTCGGCGCGGGCCTGGTCAGCGCGGTCACCCAGGACGCCGCGGCCGGCGCCACCAGCCTGCAGCTGGCCCACCTGGCCGGCTTCACCGGCACAGACGACGTCACCGTCGTCCGCGGCAGCGACGACGTCGAGATCGGCCAGGCGACGATCACCGCGTACAACGCCGCCACCGGGCGGGTCACGCTCGCCGCCGGGCTGACCGCCGAGGTGAAGGCGGCCCGCGGCGACTACGTGCAGAAGGGCCCGCGCGACGCCACGCCGAGCGTGCGGTTCTCCGCGTCGAGCCCCGGCTCCTGGGGCAAGGCGGTCCAGGTCCGGATCTCCCCGTCGGTCAGCGCTTCGCTGCCGGTGCTGCCCGAGCCGAACGAGGGCGCGCTGTTCGTCACCGCGCTCGCCGCCGACGCCGCCAAGGACTCCGCGACGATCGACGTGAACGCCGTGCCCGGGCTCGACCCCGGCCCCCTGCCGGACGACGTCTGGATCCTGATCAACAACCGGCGGTTCCAGGTCACCGTCGGGGCGCCCGCCGACGGCCGGGTGACGCTCACGCTCACCGGCACCACCACGCACGCGCCGTGGCAGACCGGCCTGACCGTGCGCCGAGTGCGCCGGGCGAGCGCCGGTGCCGGTCCCGAACTGCGGGTCAGCGGCTCCTCCCGGCTGTACGAGGGAGCGGTCGCGCAGCTCGACACCGGGGATCAGCTGAGCGGCCTCACCGTCGTTTCGATCGGGCCCGACGACGTCGTCACGTTCGACGCCGACACCCCCGAGCTGGTCTTCGAGACCGCCAGGGTCCGGCTGATCGAGTCCACAGTGGACACGCGGTTCGCCGACCCCGGCGGCGGCTCGGTCACCGAGACCTTCCGCAACCTGCGCCTGGCGGGCGACGCACCCGGCACCGTCGCGGGCACGCTGGCGAGCCAGTCGCGGCTGGTGCGGGCCGCCGGGCTCGCCGGCCTCAGCACCGATCCCGCCAAGTTCCCGACGCCCGGGACCGGCTCCTGGCTGACACTGGCCGACGACGGTTCGGACGCGTTCGAGGGGCTCACCGTCGCGGACTTCGTCGGCACGGACGGCGGGAGCGGCAAGCGCACCGGCATCGTCGCCCTCGAGGACATCGACGAGATCGCGATCTGCGCGGTGCCCGGCGTGTGGGCCGGCACGGTCGAGTCGGCGCTGGTGACCCACTGCGAGCAGCTGAAGGACCGCTTCGCCGTCCTGGACCCGCAGGACGGCCTCGACATCGAGGGCATCCAGGCGTTCCGCGAGCCGTTCGACACCAAGTACGCGGCGCTGTACTACCCGTGGCTGGTGGTCAACGACCCCTCGACCGGCCAGTTCGTCGAGGCGCCGCCGTCCGGGCACGTCATCGGGATCTACGCCCGCACCGACACCGAGCGCGGCGTGCACAAGGCGCCGGCCAACGCGGTCATCCGCGGCATCCGGCTGACCGACGGCATCGCCCAGGACGTCACGAAGCGGCACCAGGACCTCCTGAACCCCCGGGGGATCAACGCGCTGCGGTTCTTCCCCGGCCTCGGCCAGCGGGTGTGGGGCGCGCGCACGCTGTCGTCGGACACCTCGTGGAAGTACGTCAACGTGCGCCGGCTCTTCCTGTTCCTGGAGGAGTCGATCGACGAGGGCACGCAGTGGGTCGTGTTCGAGCCGAACGACGAGCCGCTGTGGGCGCTGGTGCGCCAGACGGTCGCGAACTTCCTGACCACCGTGTGGCGCACCGGCGCGCTCGCCGGCACGACCGCCGACGAGGCGTTCTTCGTCCACTGCGACCGCTCCACGATGACCGACGACGACATCGCCAACGGACGGCTCATCTGCGTGATCGGGGTGGCGCCCGTGTTCCCGGCGGAGTTCGTGATCTTCCGGATCCAGCAGAAGACCCGCGAGCCCCAGCTCGTCTGACCACTGAAAGGCAAGGCAAATGCCACCTGTGACGCGGGACGACCCGTATGCCGCGTATAACTTCCTGGTCATCGTGACCAACGTCAGCGACGACGGCATCTCGGTGAGCGGCTCGTTCACCGAGGCCAGCGGGCTCGACGTGGAACTGCCGGTGATCGAGTACCGCACCGGCAGCGAGGACATCACGGTCCGCAAGCTCGTCGGGCTGAAGAAGGCTCCGAGCGCGCTGACGTTCAAGCGCGGGGTCACCGGCCACGTCGGCTTCTGGAACTGGGTGAAGGAAGCCCTCGACGGCCGCGTGCGGCGCACGGCGGGCTCGATCGTGATGCTCGACGAGAACCGCCAGGAAGTCATGCGCTGGAACTTCGACCGGGCCTGGCCGACCAAGTACACCGGACCGTCGTTCAACGCGACCAAGAACGAGATCGCCATGGAGACGCTCGTGCTGGCCGTCGAGAGCTTCGTGATCGACGCGTGAGCGGGCGGACATGACCAGCACGGCGCTTCCCGGCGTCTCCCTGACCTTCGAGCGTGCGGCCACCGGCGACGAGCCGTTGCGCACGGACGTGGCCGTGTTCCTCGGCCGCACCCGGCGCGGCCCGGTCGGCCGGCCCGTGCGCGTCGAAAGCTGGAACGACGTCGTCGGCGCGTTCGGCCCGCCGGACGGCACTTCGGCGACGCCGTACGCGCTGCGCGGGTTCTTCGAGAACCAGGGCCGGACGGCCTGGGTCCTGCGGGTCGCCGGGCCGGCCGAGCCCGCGAGCGCGCTGTGGACGGACGGCTTCCGCGTGGTGGCCGCGAGTCCCGGCGCGTGGGCGAACGGCGGCCGGGTCAGCGTGCGGTACCGGGCGAGCAGCGTCGCGGGCCCGCCGGTGGTCACCGTGCGGGTGCTGGTGCCGGGCGAGCCGGCGGAGATCTTCGCCGGCATGGCGCCCGGCGAGGTCGTCGGCCGGATCGCCGCGTCCCGCCTCATCCGGGTGGTCCCGGCGGGTGCGGGGAGCCCGATCCCGGCGGACGGGCCGATCTCGCGGTCCTGGGACCTGACGCTCACCGGCGGCACGGACAGCCCGCCGGAGCGCGCCGACTACGCGTCCGCGGTGGTGACGCAGGCCGAGCTGCCGGAGCCGGCGCTGGTGGCCCTGCCGGACCTCGGCGCCGACCTGGGCGGCGCCGAGCACACGAGCCTGGTGCTGGACCTGCTGGCGGCCGTGGCGCCGCTGCTGGACCGGCTGGTGCTGCTGGACGTGCCGCCGTCGGTGTCCACAGTGGACGCGGTGGTGGCCTGGGCAGGCGAGCTGGCGGGGTTCGGCGACGAGGCGCTGCTCGCCGCGGCGGCGGTGTACCACCCGCCGCTGCGGGCGCCGTCGCCCGACGGGACCGGCCTGCGGACCGTGCCGGCGTCCGGGCACGTCGCCGGGCTGATCGCCCGGCTCGACGCCGAGCGGGGCCCCGCCGGCACCCCGGCGAACGCGACCCTGCTGGACGCCGTGGACCTGGCGGTCGAGTACCCGGAGGCGCAGCAGGTCCGGCTGTTCGAGGGAGGTGTCGACCTGGTGCGGTGCCTGCGCGGCCGGGGTCTTGTGGTGTGGGGCGGGCGGACGCTGTCGGGCGACCCGCGGCGGGTGTACATCGCGCACCGGCGGCTGCTGCACCTGCTGGTGCGGGCCATCCGGCGGGCCGCCGCGCCGCTGGTGTTCGACGTGAACTCGCCGGAGCTGCGGCTGTCGCTGGTCCGCGCGATCACCTCGGTGCTGCTGGAGGCGTTCCGCACCGGCGCCCTCGCCGGCAGCCGGCCGGAGGACGCGTTCCGCGTGGTGTGCGACGAGACGAACAACCCACCGGACCAGGACCCCGGCCAGGTCGTGTGCGAGATCGGCGTCGCGCCGGCCGTGCCCATGGAGTTCATCGCGCTGCGGCTGGTGCTGGGCCAGGACCGCGGCCTGGAGGTGATCGAGCAGTGACGACACCGGCCGGCCGGCTGCTCGCGCCGAACGAGCCGCTGACCAAGTTCCGCTTCCTCGTGACGCTCGCGCCGGCGGACGTGTACCTGCCACCGGCGCAGGCCCTGCTGCTGCAGGCGGTCGCGGCGGGCGCGTTCCAGGAGGTGACCGGGATGGGGGCGCAGCTGGAGGTGGTGACCTACGCGGAGGGCGGCCGCAACGACTCCGTGCACCGGCTGCCGCTGCGCCACTCGTGGAACCCGATCACGCTCAAGCGCGGCGTGGTCCGCGACCGGCTCCTGTGGTCCTGGTACGAAACCGGCCTGCACGACTCGCTCGGCGCCCGCCGCGACGGTGCCGTGATCATGCTCGACCAGGCCGGCGTGCCCGCGAAGTCGTGGATCTTCCACGGCGGGCTGGCCGCCAAGTGGACCGGCCCGGACCTGCACGGCGAGCAGAACGCGGTCGCGATCGAGTCACTGGAAATCGCCCACGAGGGCCTGACGGCCGTCCTCTAGGAGAGCGGCGCTTGAGGAGACACAGCGTGCCGAAGAACCTGATCATCCACAACCTCGAGGTGCGCTTCCAGGTGGACGGCGACGACGGGGCCCTGTTCACGCGCCTGTTCACCAAGCACATCCAGGCGTGGGCACGGCTGTACGAAGACGAGTGCGCCCGCGCCGAGCGCAGCGACAACGACCGCAAGCTCGGGGATCCGGGAGGCCGGCGGTGAGCGTCACCCCGTTCTCCCTCGTGAGCCAGGGCGCCGACGCGCACCTGGAGATCGAGCAGCCCGAGAACCCGCAGAACGTGCCGAAGCGGATCCCGCTGAAGTTCAACCCGACCGAGTACAAGCTGAGCAAGAGCAACACCTTCGCCGAGATCACCATCCCCGGTCTCGAAACCCCGCCGATCCAGTACATCCGCGGCGGCAGCGAGTCGCTGTCGGTGCAGGCGCTGGTCGACACCTCCGACACGCTCGACGACGTCCGGAAGTCCTATGTGGACAACATTCGCAAGCTGATGCGGCCCCAGGAGACCCTGCACGCGCCACCGATCGTCAAGTTCGTCTGGGACAAGACGGTGTTCCGGGGCGTGCTGGAGAAGCTGGACGTGAACTACGTGCTGTTCGCCAAGAACGGCGTGCCGCTGCGGGCCCAGCTCGACCTCACGCTGAAGGAGTACCGGCCGGCGAAGGAGCAGGCCAACGACCCGCCGCGGTCGTCGCCGACGGTGGAGAAGAGCTACGTGGTGCGCCGCGGCGACACCTGGGACCGCATCTCCGCCGCCGTCTACCGGCGCCCGGACGCGTGGCGGGAACTGGCGCGCGCCAACGGGATTTCCGATCCCCGCGACCTGAAGCCGGGGCTGGTGCTGACCGTGCCCCGGCTGCCGTGAGAGGAGGTGTGCGATGACCGCGCCCGCGGGCACCCAGCCCGAGATCGCCGACCCGGACCGCTACGCCCCCGGGTTCGAGGTGGTCGTCGACGGCCTCCAGGCCGACCCGACGACCAAGAACGACATCCTCGACGTCAAGGTGCACCGCGACCTCGACGAGATGTCCGGCTTCGACCTCGAGCTGAACAACTGGGACGACGTCACGCTGAAGTTCAAGCACAGCGACTCGGACAAGCTGCAGATCGGCACGCGCGTCTCCGTCCGGCTCGGCTACGCGGACAAGCTGCTGACCGTCGGCACCGGGACGATCAGCTCGCTCGCGCCCAAGTTCCCCGACGGCGCGTCGCCGACCGTCTCGATCACCTGCGTGGACGGGATGCTCGCGCTCAAGGACCGCAAGCCCACCAAGGAAGAGGACAAGAACTTCGTCGGGAAGACCGACTGGGAGATCGCCGAACAGATCGCGCGGCGCAACAAGCTGGCGTTCACGACGACCCACGAAGGCCCGCGGCACGACCTGGTGGTGCAGAAGAACCAGTCCGACGCGCAGTTCCTGATGGAACGGGCGAAGCGGATCGACTTCGACTGCTACATCCTGCCGGACCCGCGGACCGGTGAGCAGACGCTCTACTTCATCAAGCCCACCGACGGCCGCGACAGCCGGCCGATCCGGCTGTTCCGCCTCGCCTACGCACCCGGCCTGGCCACCGGGCCCAGCGGGCAGCCGGCGGGCCTGGTGCCCAACCTCATCGACTTCACCCCGACCATGACCGTGTCCAACCAGGTCAGCAAGCTCACCGTGCACGGCTGGGACCCGGTCAAGGCGCAGCCGATCGAGTACGTCGCGACCGCGAACGACCTGCCCGGCGGGCAGAACCAGGCCGACGGGCAGAGCGGGCCGGAAGCGGCGGAGAGCGCGGCCGGCGGCCGGCAGGAAGTGGTCGTCGACGCTCCGGTGCTCAGCCAGGAGGAGGCCAGGGAACTGGCCATCGCGCTGCTGCGGGAGCGGGCGTACGAGTTCATCACCGCGACCGGCCGCGTGGCGGGGCTGCCGGAGCTGCGGCCGGGGGACAACCTCGAGATCTTCGGCCTCGGCAAGCGCTTCTCCGGCACCTACTTCGTCAAGCGCGTCGAGCACGCCCTCAACTCGAGCGGCTTCTTCACCACGTTCACCGGCCGGAAGATCTTCCAGGGGGACAAGCGATGACGGCGATGCCACGCGCCATGGCGAGCGATCAGCGCTACTACGGCGTCGCGCCCGCCGAGGTCGTCCAGAACGACGGGGACGACGAGGGCCGCGTCAAGGTCAAGTACTACTGGCTGGACGGCGGCGCGTCGATCAGTCCCTGGATCCGGGTCAGCCAGCTGTACGCGGGCGCCGGCTACGGCTCGGTGTTCGTGCCCGAGGTGGGCGACGAGGTGCTGGTCGCGTTCTTCCAGGGCGACATGCGGCAGCCGTACGTCCTCGGCGGGCTCTACAACGGCAAGAAGAAGCCGCCGGTGGCGCACCGGGACGGCCGCGACCAGAAGATCATCCGCACCCGGGCCGGGCACCAGATCCTCTTCGACGACAAGGAAAAGGAGATCACCATCAACACCGCGGCCGGCGCGAAGGTGGTCTTGAAGGACAGCGGCGAGATCACCCTCGAGGCGTCGAAGGTGACCGTGAAGGCGAGCGACGTCGACCTCGGCGGCGGCTCGACCGAGCCCGTCGTCCTCGGCAACGCGCTCCTGCAGGCGTTCGTCCAGCACACCCACCCGGCGCCGGGCGGCGCGACCGGTCCCGCGACGCCGCTGCCGCCGTCCGTGCTCGCGAAGAAGGTGAAGGCGACGTGACCGAACCCTTCCTCGGTACCGGCTGGCGGTTCCCGATCCTGCCCGACGAGGCCGGCCGGCTCTCCTACGCCGTCGGCGAGACGAGCATCGAGCACTGCCTGCGCGCGCTGCTGCTCACCGCGACCGGCGAGCGCGTGATGCGCCCGGACCTCGGGACCAAGGCCCAGGATTCGGTGTTCGCCCCCGGCAGCGTGCCGAACCTGCGCGAACTGGAGCGGTCGATCGCCGACGCGGTCCGCGACTTCGAGCCGCGGGTGGAGCTCTCCGACGTCCTCGCCGAAGCCGACCCGGGCGACGAGTCCCACGTGACGGTGTCGATCGAGTACCGGGTCCGCCGCACCAACACCAAGGCCAACCTGGTCTTCCCGTTCTACCTCGGGCTGACCGGACTGACGGGGACGACGCCATGACCTTGCCGGTGCCGAAGCTCGACGACCTGACCTGGGCCGACCTGATGTCGGCCGTCACCCGCCGCATCCCGGCGGAGTCGGACGGCGCGTGGACGCTGCACGCGCCCGTCGACCCCGGGATCACCCTGCTGGAGCTGTTCGCGTACCTGCTGGAGCAGCGGCTCTACTGGCTGGACCAGGCGCCGGACGAGCTCGTCGTCGCGATCCTGAAGCTCCTGGGCCTCGAGCCGCCCCGGCCCGCGCGGCCCGCGGCCACGGTCCTGGCGCTCACCGCCGAGTCGCCGGAGCCGGCGCAGGTGCCGGCCGGGACCGTCTTCGCCCGCGACCCGGCGGCCGCGATCCGGTTCACCCTCGACGAGGACGTGACCGTCTTCCCCGTGTCGGGCGAGGTGACGGTGGAGACCGACCGCGACCGCACCGCGGACCTGCTCGCCCGCCGAGGGGTTCCGTTGCTGCCCGCCGACGGCTCGGCCGCTTCGGCCCGCTTCACCCTGCCGCTCGCCGGCGCCCACACCACGTCCGGCTGGCTGTCGCTGCTGGTCGAGCTCGACTCGCCGGTGCCGCCGTCCTGGTCGCGGCTCGCCGTGTCCGGCGTGCGGCCGCCCGCCGAGCTGACCTGGTCGTGGTTCCGGCCCAGCGGCGATGCGTCCGGGGCGTTCGAGGAGGTCCAGGACGGCACCGGCGGGCTGCGGCGCTCCGGCGTGGTGCGCCTGCGGCCCCCGGCCGGCTGGACCACGATGCACAACGGGCTGCTGGTGTCGACGCCGGCCGCGACCTACGCGTCGCCGCCGCGGCTGCTGCGGCTGGCGGTCAACGTGTCGGGCGCCCGCCACGTCGAGACCCGCACGGTGACCGATCTCGCCGACCAGACCGACGACTGGCTGAAGCTGCCCGGCCGGCGGCTCGTGCTCCCGGACGCCGCCGACCGCCTGCTCACCGCGTGCCTGGAGCTGGCCGGTGAGCGGTGGGAATCGGTGCCGGACTTCGCCTTCGGCACCTCCCGGGACCGGATCTTCCTGCTGGACCGCCACGACGGCGCGCTCGTGTTCGGCGACGGGCTGACCGGCCGGATCCCGCGGCCGGGCGGCGACGCGGTGGTCGAGTACACGATCGGCGGCGGGCGCGACGGCAACGGCGGAGTCACCGGCAACTGGCTGCCCGTCTCGGCCACCGAGCCGGTGCGCGCGGCGAACCTGGTCCAGGCCGAGGGCGGCGAGGACCCGGAAACGGTCGCGCGGGCGCGGGACCGGGCCGCGGGCGCGCTGGGCGAGGTGACCAGGGCCGTCACCGCCGAGGACTTCGTCACCCTGGCCGTGACGACCCCCGGCGTGGCGGTCGGCCGGGCCTACGCGGCGGTCGGCGAGCACCCGGGCTTCCCGTGCGCGCGGGTGCCCGGCGCGGTGACCGTCCACGTCGTCCCGTCGGTGCCGCCGGGGTCCGCACCCGAGCCGGATCCGGGGATGCTGTGCGCGGTCGCGGGCCGGCTGGCGGAAGCCCGGCTGCTGACGGCCGAGGTGTTCGTGCGCGCCCCGGCGTACCGCGACGTCCGGCTGCGTGCCGACCTGGCCGGCACCCCGGCCGACCGCGCCCGGGTGTCCACTGTGGTCGGTGACGCGCTGCGCCGGTTCCTCGACCCCCTGGCCGGCGGGGACGACGGGACGGGCTGGCCGTTCGGCGAAGCGCTGCGGCCGTCGGCGTTGCTGCGGGCCGCGCAGCAGGCACTCGGCGACCTGGCGGACGTGACCGCGGTCGCGATCGGCATCGACGGCACGGAACCGGCGGAGACCTGCGACGACGTTCCCCTGCGGGCCGGCGAACTGCCGGTGGTGCGGGAGGTCCGCACGCACGTGGTGGCCGTCGTCGAGGCGGGGGAGGGACTGCTGTGACCGACGACGTCTGGTGGGGCGAGCCCACCGGGGAAGCCCGCATCGTCCCCGGCCCCGGGCCGTCCGGGGAACAGCCCGAACTGGTCGACGCCACCAGGGAGGCCGTGCGCGCCGCCGTGCGCGACCGCGTTCCCGGCTACACCCCGGACTGGACCAACCCCGACCGGCAGGACGCCGGGGTCGCGCTCGTGCGCCTCTTCGGCGCCCAGGCCGAACCCGTGCTCGCGAGGGTCAACCGGCTGCCCGGGAAGATCCTCGCCGAGCACCTGAACACTGCGGGCGTGCGCCGACGGCCAGCCACCGCGGCCGCCGCGTTGCTGGAGTTCACCGTGGCCCCGCCGGACGGCGGGTCGGTGCTCGTCCCGGCCGGTTTCCAGGCGGCCGCGTCCGGTACCGGCGGCGACCTCGTCTACGAGACCGACCAGGACCTCTACGCCACTCCGGCCACCCTGGGCGTGCTCGCCGTGCAGCGCGGCGGCCCGCTCGAACCGGTCCCGCTGGGGCCGAGCGGGCCCGGCCGGCCCTTCGCGCCGTTCGGCACCGAGCCCCGGCCCGGCAACGCGCTGTGGCTGGGCCTCGACGGCACCGCGAGCCCGTTCCCCTCGCTGTCGCTGGGCTTCGTGATCGCGGCCGCGCCGCCCGTGCCCGCGGCCGCCGGCGGCCTTGCCCCGCTGCCGCTGGAACCCCGGCCGTTGCTGCGCTGGGACGTGCTCGACGGCGGCCGGTTCGTCCCCGCCGAAGTCGTCCGCGACGAAACCCAGGGGCTGCGCGCGAGCGGCACCATCGAGCTGAGGCTGCCGCGGACGTGGGCACCGGGGCGCCCGCCGGCCACCCGGCCCGGCCCGGCGCTGCGGTGGCTGCGGCTGCAGGTCGCGCACGGCCTCTTCACCGTCGCGCCGCCACTGGTGTCGGGGTTGCGGCTGAACACCGTCGCCGCCACGGCCGCCCACACGATCTTCGACGAGCCCCTGGAACCGATCCAGGACCCCGCGGCGCCCGCCGAGCGGCGGCAGCTGCGGTTGAGCCAGGTCCCGATCCTCGCCGGCACCGTCGTGCTCGAAGTCGACGACGACCCCGGGGCCGACCTGTTCGGGACGGCCGAGGAGAACGCGTCGCGCTGGCAGGAAGTCCCGAGCCTGGCCGCCTACGGCCCGGATGACCCGGTGTTCGTCGTCGACTACGACACCGGCGTGGTCACCTTCGGCGACGGCGTCAACGGCGCGCCCGTGCCGCCGGGCTTCCGCAACGTCCGGGCCCTGCGGTACCGGGTCGGCGGCGGCACAGCGGGTGCCGTGGCGGCCGGTGCGGTCAACGGCGTCGTCACCGCGCGGCCGTTCGTGACCGGCGTGAACAACCCGTTCCCCGCCACCGGTGGTGCCGACGCCGAGCCGGACGCGGACGTGGTGCGGCGCGGGGTGGGGGAGCTGCGCTCCCGCGGCCGGGCCGTCGCGCCCGCCGACTACGGCCTGCTGGCGCTGCGGGCGCCGGGTGCCTCGATCGCCCGCGCGAACGGCGTACCGGGCTTGCACCCGGACTTCGCCGGGACGCCCATTCCCGGCGTCGTCGGCGTTCTCGTGGTGCCGCCGATCGACCCGGGCGACGCCGAGCCGCCCGTGCCCACCGCCGCCACCCTGCGCGCGGTGGCGGACTTCCTGACCCGCGAGGTCGCGCCCGCCGGCGTCACGGTGGTCACCGGCCCGGTGGCGTTCCGCCGGATCGCCGTGGAGGCCCGGGTGGTGCTCGACGCCGACCAGGACCGGGCCGCGGTCCTGGCCCGGGCCGCCGACGCGGTGACGACCTACCTGGACCCGCTGCGCGGTGGGGAAAACGGTGGCGGCTGGCCCTTCGGCGGCGCGGTCCGGCACACCCCGCTCGTGCGCCGTCTCCTGGCCGTGGACGGCGTCCTCGCCGTGTCGGGGCTTTCGCTCACCGCCGACGGCCTGCGGCTGCCGCCGTGCACCGACCACGCGATCCCGCCGAACGACCTCGTCTGGCCGGACCGCCCGCTGCTGATCCCGGTGGAGGAGTCATGACCTGCGCGCCGACCGCCGTCACCTTCCGGCTCCTCGACGATGTCGTCGGGTGGGACGAAGCCGCCGTGACCGGCGTCGTCGGGTTCACCGACGAGGCCGGCGTGCGGCTGGCCTACACGGGCTCGTCCCCGGCGGGCCCGACCCGGGCCCAGCTGCTGCCGTGGTTCCCCGACCCGCGCCTGGCGCCGGGCTGCCGGCCGTGCGGCTGGTACCTGCTCTCCGGCGAGCGGTTGCTGCGCCGGGACACCTGTGCCGGCGGGTGGCTGCCCGTCTGGGCCCGCCACTGCGACCCCCGGCTGCTGCGCGCACCGGCCGTCGTGGCCGCGCGCGGGCACCGGATCGCCGTGGCCGACTCCGGCCGCGTCTTCGTCTGGCGCAACGAAGGCGACCACCTCACCGCGGTGATCCACCACCGCCACGCCACCGTCGTCGCGCTCGCGCCGGACGAGCAGGTGCTCGTGGCGAGCGCAGGCAGCGACCGGCTCCGGCGGTACGGCCCCGACGGAACGCCGTGCGAGGTCATCCGGCCCCACGTCGGCGGCGAGATCATCGGGGTCCGCACCGGACCCGGCCCCACGATCTGGCTGCTCACCGAAGAAGCCGGCCGGGTCCGGATCCACCGCCGTGACCACCACCGGTTCCACGAGTCCACAGTGGACGAGCTGGCCGCCGCGCTGCCGCCGAGCGCGCTCGCCGCCGCGGACGAGGACGGCTTCTGCCTGCGGGAGAAGGGGCCGGAGGGCGACGTGACCTCCTGCTACGACTGGACGGGCCGACCCCGCGAGACGCCGGCCGCCACCGTCGGCCGGTTCGTGGACGAAGGCGAGTTCACCACCCACCGGATCGACAGCGGCATCTCGCGCTGCCGCTGGCACCGGGTGCGGGTCGAGGCGGACGTGCCGGCCGGCACGGCGGTGACCGTGTCGGTCGTCGTGTCCGAGGACGACCGGTTCGCCGAGAGCGACTGGCAGACCGCACCCGCCGGCGTCACCGACTTCCTCGTCGACCAGCCGCCCGGCCGCCACCTCACGCTGCGCGCCCGCCTGTCCGGCGACTCCGCCGCGACCCCGGTCCTGCACCGGATCCGGCTCGACTTCCCGCGCTCCACCAGCGCGGACCTGCTGCCCGCCGCGTTCCGGCAGGACCCGGCCGCGGACGACTTCACCGAGCGGTTCCTGGCGCTGTTCGACGCGAGCGTCGCCGAAATCGACCGGGTCGTCGAGCGCTACCCGGCGCTGCTCGACGCGACCGGCGTGCCGGACGCCGCGCTGCCGTGGCTGGCCGGCCTGCTCGGCCTGTCGTTCGAGGCCGGCTGGGACGCGGTCACCCGCCGGAAGCTGATCGCCGCCGCGCCCGAGCTGTACCGGCGGCGCGGCACACCACGCGCGCTGAAGAAGGCGATCAAGATCGTCTTCGGCGTCACCCCGGTGATCGACGAGCTGGCCGGCGACCGCCACTGGGCGCAGGTGCGCGCGACCGCGGGACCGGCGACCGCCCGCGGTCTCGGCTCGGTGCGGCTGTTCGGCCGCTCGTCGTCACGCCTGCGGCTGGGCACCTCGACGCTGGGCGCGACGCCGCTGCGGGCGTTCGGCGACCCGGACACCGATCCCCTCACCGAGCACGCCCACCGGTTCCGGGTCCTGCTGCCGGCCGCTTCCGCGGACGAGGACGCGGTGCGGCGCCTGGTGGCCCGGCAGGCGCCCGCGCACACGAGGGGATCGGTGCGCGCCGGCGGGACGGGGTTCGTGGTCGGGACGCGGTCGGCGGTCGGGGTGGACACCGCGTTCGTCCCGCTGCCGCCACCGGTGGTCGGGGCGGCGCGCCTGAACCACGACGGAGTACTGAGACCCGGGTCCCACGGCGCACGCCAGGGCGTGAGCGTCGGCGTGGTGTCCGCGGTCGGGGTCCACACGCGAGTGTCTTGAGAGGACAGAAGAGATGACCGAGGCAACGACACAGGAACAGCCCTTCCGCCGGCTGCGGTACTTCCACGGCCAGCTGCTCACCGCGCGCGACTTCCAGCGCGAACAGGAGTACTTCCGCGAGAAACTGAAGCTGCGGATGCGCTGCCTGCTCGGCTACGGCGTGGTGTGCGGGCTCTTCGTGGAACCCGCTCCGCCGGGGGACCCGAAGGAGAAGACCGAACACCAGGCGAAGGTGCGCATCACCGCCGGGCTCGGCGTCGACTGCGACGGCAACGAGGTGGTCGTGCCGGGCGGCTGCGCGATCGACCTGTGGGACGCGCTGCACGAGGACGAGCGCACCGGCACCACGACGGTGTGGATCGGCGTCGAGTACAGCGAACGCGCGGTCGAGCCGACGCGGACCGTCTTCAACTCCGCGTGCGCGGACACTTCGGACTGCGACTTCGGCTACACCGAAGAGACCTACTGCGTCCGGGTCACCACCAAGACGCCGCCGAAGGACGACCGCTGCGAGACCTGCTGCACCCCGTGCGAGCACAAGGTCCTGTGGCTGGCCCGGATCGACGACGTCGACTTCGGCAAGCCGGTCCGCGAGGAGCAGATCCACCTGGACGTCCGGCGCTTCTTCGGCCGCCGCGTGCCGACCGTGATCACCGGCGTCAACTGGCGGCACGGCCACACCTACTCGGTGAACGAGGCGAAGGAGCTGCTCGGCACGCAGAAGAACTCGGGCGGCCTGGTCGTGCGGTTCTCCGACGGCGTCCGCGTCGACAGCCTGCGCCGCGGTGTGGTGGAGATCCAGGTGATCGAGGGCGGGGCCGGCCGCAACGCCGACACCTGGTACATGGGCGGCCAGTTCGAGGAGCCCACCGGCAAGGACGGCGAGTTCACCGACCACTTCCGCTACCGGCAGACGACCCGCGAGACGCTGCAGGACGGCGACCGCGTGCTGATCACCGTCCGGGCGGCGTTCATCCTCGACCACTGCTGCCGCCCGGTCGACGGCACCAACGTCGGCGGCCGGGTGCCCTTCATCGGCCGGGTGAAGGCCGACGCCGAGACCGAGACCGACCACGGCCACGACCCGAAGCCCGAGCCCGAACCGACCGGCTGCCTGGTTCCGCCGACCGGCATCGGGCCGTGGACGTCCGGCACCGGTGCGGGCGGGGACGTCTTCGAGAGCTGGTTCTTCGTCACCGAGGAGCGTTCATGAGCAAGCCTGACTGCGGGTGCGGGTGCGGTGGGTCGCCCGCCTTCCCGGCCGCGTTCGTCCGGCCGCGGTTCTTCGCCGGCCAGCTGCTCACCGAGGACGACCTGAGCCTGCTGACCGACTACGTGGCCGGGAAGGACCGGCTGCACAACCGGATGCTGTCCGGCCCGGGTGTCGTGTGCGGGCTCGAGGTCACGTGCGACTCGTGCGCCGGCGGGACGGTCTCCGTCCACCCCGGGCACGCTCTCGACTGCTGCGGCAACGACATCGTCCTGTCCTGCAAGGAAAAGGTCGACGTGCAGGCGCTCGTGCGGGAGCTGCGGGTGTCCTCGCCGGGCGTCTCGTGCGGCGACCCGTGCGACGACGACCAGCGCCACTACGGGCTCTTCGTGCGGTACGAGGAGAGCATGGCCGACCCCGTCTCGCCGTTCGCGACCGAGGAGCCGTGCCCGGCGCCGGGCTGCGTGCCCTCGCGGGTCCAGGAGGGCTTCCGGTTCGTCGTCAAGTGCGACACCGCCGACGACCACCGGTACAACCCGGCCACCAAGCTGCTGGCGCAGATCGGGGACAAGGACGGCTACGAGCGCGTGCGGCTGCTGAGCCGGCGGCTCGAGCGCTACCTCGACCCGATGTCGGTCGCGGGCTCGTCCTCGACCCGGACGATCCGGTTCGACGACGCCGACGCCGTCCGGTACGCCGACAACCTCCGGCTGCTGCGCGACGGCGGCGAAGGGGTCCCGCAGCCGCCCGTGGCGCGGCAGCAGACCGAGTACGTGCGGGCCCTGGCGAGTGCCATCGCCCGGTACGACACCTATGACGCGGCGGGGCAGCAGGACCTGCAGGCCAAGCACGACCTCGGGGAGATCGACACGGCCCGCCAGGTGCTGGGCGCGGCGTGCGACCGGCTGGCGGGGGCGAACCCGGAGGAGGTGTGGCCGGAGCCGGCGCACCGGGCGGTCGCGCTGGCCGTCGTGGCCGAGGCGAGGAACCGGGTGGCGACCGCCGACCCGGACGCGCCGCTCGAGGTCCGCCTGCTGGCCCAGGGCACGCCGCTGGACAACGTGCTGGAAGCGGAGTTCCGGGGCGATCTCGTGCGGATCCGGGAGTGGCTGCTCGGCCGGCTGGACCGGGTGGCCGGGGTCGCGGACTGCGGGCTGCACGACGACGTGCGCAAGGTCGCCGTCCCGCAGCCGCTGCCCATCCCGGAGCCGGACCCCGCGCAGCGGCTGGGGCTCGCCGGCCTGGGGCTGCTCGCGGACGCGGCCGGGAAGCTGACCACCTGCGTGCGCCGGTTCGTCACCGACGCGGCCTGCTCGACGCTGAACCCGCCGTGCGTGGACTGCGCCGACGACGACGTGCTGCTCGCGCACCTGGAGCTCGACGGCTGCGACGTCGTGCGCGTGTGCTCGGCGACGCGCGAGCAGGTGCTGCCGGGCGGCTCGGCGTACGGCGAGTGGCTGCCGAAGCTCTACCAGCTGCGCCACCTCGCCGAGCAGGTGTGCTGTCAGCCGACGCCGGTGTACGAGCCGCCGGGTGTGCCGGCGTCGGGCCCGATCCCGCGGCCGTACGTGCCAGGACTGCTCGAACCGTGGCGGCAGCGAGGCCCGCTGGAGCAGATGTGGGACCTGCTGGTGACCCCGGCGCCGGGGGAGACCGTGCCCAAGCCCGTGCGCGACCAGGTGTACACGGTGCCCGCCGAGGTGACCGACAGCCTGCAGGAGATGACCGCGCTGCGGGGGCAGGTGAGCGACCTGATCGCGACCGTGGAGGCGTTGCGGGGACAGCTGGACACCGCGCGGGAGCAGGTGTCGAAGGTGCGGGAGGAACTGCCGGACCGGCTGTCCGACCGGCTGTCGGAACTGGAGAGCGTCCCCACCGCCGAACCCGGGTCGGAGCCGGAGCCGGCGGACGACGAGGAGCAGACGGTGAAGCCGAAACCGCCGCCGCGGCGGACCCGGTCGTCGTCGAGCCGGAGCGGCGGGGCCGCCCGCAAGCCGCGGTCGGGTGAGACGTCGTGACCGGTCCGCTGCGCCCGGAGTTCCACGAAGGGCAGGTGCTCGCGGCCGCGGACCTGGCGGCGACCGTCAGCTACGCCCGCGCCGCGGCCGTCCGGCACGCGCGCCTGGCGCACGAGTGGGGCATCGCCGACGGGCTCGCCCTGACGACCGAGAACCGGACCGACCCGGCGACCGGCGCCCGCTTCGTCGAGGTGAGCGTGCAGGCCGGGCTCGCGGTCGACGGGACCGGCCGGGAGATCGTGGTGCCGGCACCGGTCGTGCTGTCGGAGGCGGACTTCGAAGCCGTCAACGGCGCCGACGGGCCGACGTCCGAGCCGTACCCGGTGTTCCTCACCGCCGCGGACCGCGCCCGGCCGGCGACCGGGCCCGCGTCGTGCGCCGGATCCGCCGGGCCGTCGCGCGTCGAAGAGTCGTACCAGATCCTCTTCAAGCGGCTCGGCGACGAGCGGCTGGTCGCCGACCAGCAGCCGCCCGCGGTGAACGCCGCTCCGGCCGCCCCGCCCGTCCCGTGGCTGGTGCTGCTGGGCTTCGTCCAGTGGACCGCCGGTCACTTCACGGCGGCGGTCCCGGAAGCCCGCGACGTCGGCCCGCGGTTCGCCGGGGTGCGCGCGGACACCGTGGCGGCCCGGTCCGGCTCGCTGTCCCTGCGGACCCGGCCGCTGGCCGGCGAGGGCGAGCCGGCGCTGGTGCTGTCCGGATCGGACACCCCGGCGCTGGTCTACGGCCTGTACCGGGGAACCGGCCAAGTCGACCCGCTGATGACGGTGGAGTCCAACGGGAACCTGACCATCGCCGGGAGCTTCTCCGGCCGGATCTCCGCGGGCAGCGTGCTGGCGACCTCCGGCAGCGCGACCGACGGCATGGTGCTGCCCCTGCCGGCCGGGGTGACGCCGGAGGAGGTCGCCGACGGCCGGGTGTCGCTGCACGTGTACGTGACCCCGCGCATCCCGCCGTCCGGCGCGGGGCTCACGGTGCCGGCGGAGGCCACTGTGGACGGTGACCGGCGGGTCCGGTGCCTGCTGCGGTCCTACGACCCCGGCACCGGCCCGGCGGTCACCGAACGGCCGGGTTCGGTCGACTTCCTGGTCCTGGCGACGGTCGCGGCGACGAGTGGGGGTGGCTGAGGGTGAGTGTTTTCGCGGTGTACGAGTCGAGCACCGGAGTCGTGGTGGGTGCGGTCAAGGCGATCGACGTCCCGGTGCCGGCGGTGGACGCGCTGGTCGGTACCGCGCTGCCGGTCCGCGCGGGCGCGGCCACCTTGTCGCTGCCGGGCCGGGAACTGGCCGTGCACGAGGCGGACGACCAGCCGGAGGTGTTCGTCGACCCCCTCGCGTACGGGGTCGTCCGGCCGCCGGGCCAGCCGCCCAAGCCCGCGCTGGCGAAACTGCCGGCGCTCGACCCGCCCACGTTCGACGGCGCCGGGCTGCTCGTCGCGCTGCCGGGGGACGCGGCCCAGGACACCGCGGTGTTCGCGCTGGTCTCCGAAGGGCAGGGGACGCTGCCGATCACCGGGACCATCACGAAGGACACCGGCCACGTGACGATCCCGGTCACGGTGAGCGCGGGCACGCACGCCGTGCTGCTGCTGGTGGCGGGCCGGGCGGGCCGGCTGGACGAGGTCGAGAAGCAGTGAGCGCCCCCACCGGCGGCGAGATCACCGTGCACCGCTGCGCGGTGCGCGTGGTCCGGCGCGGTGGGTGGAGCTGGGGACCCGACCCGCGGGGGCTCGTCCAGCGCGTGCTCGACGCGCTGCCGGACCTGCTGGCCGCGGAGTTCGGCGAGCACCTCACCGGCGACGGCCCGGACCTGGAGATCACCGAGCCGGTGCGCCTGTCCGTCCGGCTGGCCGCACGCGGGGGCGGGGCGCTGGTGCCGGCGAATCTCGTCCTCGACCGGGCAGCGAGCGCGGACCCGCTGTCCGCTCCGGTCCCGACGCCGGTACCCGTGCCGGCGCCGGGGCCGGCCGGGCCATCCGTCGAACCGTCCACAACGGACCCCGCGACCGAGCTGCCCGTCCTCGCCGCGGACGTGCCGGCCCCGACGGTGGCCGCGTTGTTCGAGGAACTCACCGCACGGGACGAGCTGACCGCGTTGCTCGCCCTGCTCCCCGAGGAGACGGTGCGACGGTACCTGGCCGCGCTGCTCGCCGAGGACGCCGGCGAGCCGGCCGATCCGGGCACTCCGGGACCGGTGGCGGAACTTGCCCGTCGGCTGGCTCTCCCCGGGCCGCCCGTGACGCGCGCGGAACTCCTCGAGCTGCTGGGTTCGCCGCGCGGGGAAACCGGCGAGCAAACCGGTTCCGCCGCTGCGGTCGGCGAGAGCGCGTCCAGTGGGGTGACCGCCGTCCCGAGACCGGCGGGGGAGACGAGGGTCGGCTCGGTGCTGCCGTTCCTCCTCGCGGGCCCGCTGGCGCGGACCGGCTACCTGGACGTGATCGGCCCGGCACTGTCCGGAGTGGACCTGCCCGGCGACGCCCCGCTGTTCGCCGCCGCACTGGCGTACCAGGTCCTGGGGGAGCCGCAGCGGGGCTGGCGGCGGACGCCCGAGGACGACCTCGCGGCCGCGACGTTCGCGGGCCTCGAGTCGGTACCGGACCTGACCACCTTCGCCCGGCGGGCCGGCCCCGCACTGCCGGTGCTGGACGGCGTGCTGGCGCTGTCCCTGTGCCGCGGCCACGAACCCGGCGCTCCGCTGCTGGTCGCCGGCGTCGACGACGGCCTGCTGCTGGTCGACACCCCCGGCCTCTACCCGATGGCCTGGGTGTCCACAGTGGAGGGTCTGCTGCCGCACTGGGCGGCGTGCGGCCGGCCACCCGTCCTGGTCCGGGACGGCCCGCTGCCGCCGGCGTGCCTGCGGGAGCTGGCGGCGGCGGGCGTCCGGTTCCTGACGGACGCGCGCCCGCTGCGCGACGACCCGCTGACCCGGCTGCGGTCGCGGACTCCACTGTGGACGACCGGCGGGGTCGAACCCCGGCTGGCGGCGGGATTGCCCGCCGAGCAGCTGGACGAGCTGACCCGCACCCTGTTCGCCGGCCACCGGGCGCTGCCCCTGGCCGGGGACCACGCGCTCGACCACAGCACCGCGCTCGCCGCGTCCCTGGCGCTGGGCGTGATCGCCGGGCAGCTGTGGGGCGGGGACACGCCGGTCCTGACGCTGACCCGGTTCGCCGACCTGGAGGCCACGGTGCGGTTCGAGCGGGACGCGGTGCGCGTCAAGATCCCCCTGGGGCGCCGCCACGCGGACCTGTGGCGGGGTGGCGCCCTCGCCGACGTGCCGAACGTGGTCTGGCTGGGTGGCCGGACCCTGACCTTCTCCGGCGGCTGAGATGAGCGGACTGGCGGTCGAGCACCTCCGGGTGCGCCTGGCGGAGCTGCACCAGGCGCTGCGGGTCGCCGTCGCCCGCCAGGCGGAGGCCGCGGCGCTGCTGACGCGCCCGGACCTGACGCCGTTCTGCGTGACGGACGAGCAGGTCGACGCGCTGCTGGACCGCGTGGACGCCTTCACCGAGGCGATGACCGAGCCGCCCTCCGGGCCGAGCCCGGACCCGGAGTCCGAGCAGCACCTGCGCCGCCTGGCCGCGGCCCGCGGGGTGACGCTGCCGCTGGACGCCCTCGCGACCCGCTACGGCCTGTCCCGGGTCGAGCAGGACGCGCTGCTGCTGGTGGCCGCGCCGGAGCTGGACCCGGGCTACGAGCGCGTCTACGCGTACGTCGTGGACAACCTGAACCGGCGGGCGCCGTGCGTGGAGCTGCTGGTCACGGTCGTCGCGGAGACTCCGGCGGACCGCCTGGCCGCGCGCCGGGCGCTGGGCTCCGCGGGCCGGTTGCGCCGCTACGGCCTGCTGCAGGCGTACGGCGAAGCGCCGAGCGAGCCGGCCCGGGAGCTGGCCCTCGGCGGCGGCGTGTTCGAGTACCTGATGGGCTGGGGCGGTGACGTCGGGATCCTCGGCCACGACCCCGGCGAGGTGACCGGACCGGAGCGGCAGGTGGCGTCCCCGTACCTCCGCTCGGAGCGGCTGGGCACCCTCGGCCGCGCGCTGGCCGCGGGCGACGTCGACGTGGTCGGCCTGTGGGGGTGCCCGGCCGACAGCCAGATCGACGCGGCGCAGGCGCTGGCGGCCGCGGCCGGGAAGCCGCTGAGGCGCGTGACCGCCGACGTGGCGCAGGACCTGCGGACCGCGGCCGCCCTGGACGCGATCCTGTGGCTGCCGACGGACCGCGCGTACGACGAGGCGCTGGTGCGCTCGAGCGTGCCGCTGTGCCTGACGGGCACGAACCCGTGGCGCCCGCCCGGGTTGCTGGCTTCCCGCACGTACGCGGAGCTGACGATCCCGGCGCCGGACTTCCCGGAGCGCCGCGAGATGTGGTCGTCGGCGTTCCCGGTGCTGGATCCGGAGGTGCTGACGGACCTGGCCGCCCGCTACCGCATGAGCGGCGGCGAGCTTCGCGCGGTGGCGGCGGTCGCGGACGCCGGCGCGCGCCTGGCCGGCAACGGCCGCCCGGGCAGCGAGCACGTGGAGCCGGCGATCGCGACGGTGACCCGGGGGCGCACGAGCGGGGTCGTGCAGGCGATCACCCCGCGCCGCACGCCGGACGACCTGGTGCTGCCGGAGGCCCAGCTGGGCCAGATCGGCGAGATCGCATCGGCGTTCCGCGCGTGGCCGCGCATCGCGGAGTCGTGGGGTTTCGCCCGGCGCGCGTCGACCGGCGGGGTGAAGGCGCTGTTCACCGGCGAACCGGGCACGGGCAAGACGATGTCAGCGGAGGTCGTCACCGGGATGCTGGGGCTCGAGCTGCTGAAGGTGGATCTGGCGCAGGTGGTGTCGAAGTGGGTGGGCGAGACGGAGAAGAACATGGAGGAGGTGTTCCGCCAGGCGGAGGACAGCCACGCGGTCCTGCTGTTCGACGAGGCCGACGCGCTGTTCGGCAAGCGCGGCGAGGTCAAGCAGGGGACGGACCGTTACGCCAACCTGGAGGTCGGCTACCTGTTGCAGCGCCTCGAAGCGAGCGACGGCCTGATCATCTTGACGAGCAACCTCAAGGAGAATATCGACGCGGCGTTCACCCGCCGGTTCCACTTCGTGGTCCACTTTCCCCGGCCGGGGCTGGCGGAGCGCCGTCGCTTGTGGCAGCTGGCATTCCCCCCGGAGGCGCCGTTGGCCCCGGAGGTCGACCTGGAGGCGTTGTGCCGCTTGGACATGACGGGAGCGGGCATCACGTCGGCGGCCCGCACGGCGGCTCTTGCTGCGGCTGACTCAGCTTGCGAGTCGATCTTGATGCGGCACGTGGTCCTCGGGGTATCGCGGCAGTTCCAGCGGGAGGCTCGGTTGTTCCGCCCGGCCGAGCTGGGCCGGTATGCTGGGCTTCTGACCGAGGGGAGTTCCCATGCCTGAGCTGGTACCCCCGCAGACGAAGCCGGCGGCCCCGGTGACGGCGCAGGAGTTGCGGACTGCCTCTGCTTCCGATCGCGGCCACCAGAAGCTCGTCCTGGTGCCGGCGGTGGTCGGGAATGCGCAGGCTGCGAAGACGGCGATGGATGGGTCGTCCAAGACGGTGCCGTCGCATTTGGCGTCCACGATGGCGGCTGGGCAGGACCGAGTGGGGAATGCGGCGATCGCCGGGGCGGCGATGCGGGTGGTCCCGATGGCTGTACCGAAGAAGGACACCTGCTCCGGCTGTTGACGGGTGTTCGAGAGCCGATGCGACATGTGCCATGTCCACCGGGGCTGGGTCAAAGTCGGTCACCCCACGTGGGCGGTGCTTCGTCGTCGAGCTGCTGACGGTCGAGCTCTTCGCCGATCGCGCGGTCCTTTGCCTCATCCTCCGGTGTAGCGATCCGCCACTTGTACGGCCCGATGATGGTGAGCATGTTGGCCACCGGTTCACTCACTCGCACCGGCTCCAACCGCCTTTTTTCGGCTGCCTCGAGGAATCGGATGTCTTCGATTCTGGTTTCCAGCAAGTAGTCCTCGCCCCATTGGAACAAGCCGACAATCATGCCGAGCAGGTTCGAGACGTAGGCGGGGGCGAACTCGTATTCACCCTCGGCGAACTTGATGTTGAACGCGCCTTCGATCGACTTTCTCACGTCGTCGAGTGAGTCGGATGCTCTCGTTCGCACCGAGAACTCGAGTACCTTGGGCATCAAACCTCCGGGCTCGGTATCGTGGTCATCCCGGTCGGGCAGTCTACGCTAGGTCGTTGCCGTGGTCGCACGCTGATCATCAGCCGGGTTCGGTTCGCCGGAGCACGACCTTGGAGTCCCCGATCCCCTCGACTTCGGGGAATTCACCGCCCAATGCGGCCGAGACCCGGGTGCTGAGCCGCAGCAGTTCCGGCGCGTGCACCGCGTCGCCGGCGATCCAGCTGCGCCGGGCTCTGCCACCCATGCTCGTCACGATGCGGTTGAAGTCGGCGGCGTCGACCACATACATATCCACGTCGAAGTTCCTGACGTTGAACGCGGTGAGCCCTTTTTGTCGACCACGGAAACCGGTAAGGACGCTACCTCGGTAGGATATCGGGTTGCTGTTGTACTTGAAACCGCCGACGATATCCGCGATGCGCTTTTTCTTGCTCAGCCACTCTTGTTCCCAGATTTCCCAGCCCTTGGTGTTTATCGTCTCGTCTATCCGCTCGGGAGACAGGTCGGCTATGCCTGTCTTCGCTGCCCATTTGTTCAAGTTCTGCAGTCGGAGCTGCGCGGCGTCGGTCATGTCGCGGATGGCGGCGAGGGCATCCGGCTCGCGTTGTGGGCGTGCGCTGGGCCCCGGGTACCACTTCTTGTAGATCGCGCGGTAGGTCATCACGTGCTCTTGAACGAACGAGTCGATGCTGGGGAGTATGTGCTCCTCATACCTCTGCTTGATACCGGGATCCTTGATCGACTCGATATAGTGCTTGAAGAAGATGAGCCGGCTGTGCGCCCGGCTGAACATCGTTTCCAGGTCGTGGGGTTGGGTTGACGCCATCGTCACCTGGACGTCGTCCCCGTGCGGCGCCAAGGTCAGCGTGTGAGACTCGCCCGCCATGGCGAATGGAACCTTGACCGTCGGCCGCTTGCTGTCCGGGCGCGGCTCGTCCTTCGATGGCGTTTTTTCGGGCTTCTTGCTGAACTTGTCCTTGACCTTCTTGCCGAGAGCCTTCAGCTTGGCCCAAACCTTCTTGGCCAACCCGACGATCTTCCCGATCACCCAGTCAATAGCCTTGTTCACCGGCCGAGCGAGCTTCTGGAAGATCTCCTTGACCTTCCCCGCGATCCCGCCGATCCCCAGCAAAGCCGCCAACGCCCCGATCAACACCGGGATCGACCGAGCCAAAGCCTTCTCCACGAGCCCGGCCACCCCGCCGGCCCCGCCCTTGGCGATTGCGATCACCGCGTCCAGCACCGTGTTCACGAACTCGATGATCTGACGACCGTTGGTCACGATGAACTTGATGATGTCGATGATCATCTTGCACGCGCGGATGAACGCCGACGCCGGGTTGAACAGGGAAATGATCCACGTGATCCCGGCCATGATGATCGTCGGTAGCAGATACGACACCAGGTTGTCGATCAACGTCTTCTTCAAGTCGCCGACGCGATCGCGTAGGTCGTCCCACAGAGCGCGGATTCCGCGTTTTCGGACCTCCAACACGATGGGAAGCGCGTGCTCGCCCGCCTCGATCGCCGCCATGGCCTCCTTGGGGACCTTGCGGGCGATGCGCGCTCGGAGGTTGGCCCAGCTCAAGCCGAGCAGGCTGGCGATCATCAGGAGGATGCTCGCTGCGTCGAAGCTCTTCGGCAGCTCGATGCCCGCCGTTGCCGCCGTGCCCAGGAGCCACGACAACACCCCCTGCTGCAGGTGCGTCACCGCGTTGTTCTTGAACTGCTTCAGCCCGCCGCCGACCGCCGAGACCAGGTTGCCCAGGAAGCCGATCGGATCGCGGAGGATGCCCATCACCGCGTGCGCGGCCTTCGCGAGCACCCCCAGCAGCATGTCCTTCAGCTCGAGGATCGTCTTGATGACGCCCTTGACCGCGTCCAGAGCCTTGTCGACCAGCCCCTTGTTCTTCTCCTTCTCCTCGGCGATCTCGGCGTCGACCGCTTTCACCGCGTCGGTGTACTTCGTGGCGAGCGTGTCGACCAGCTCGGTGCTCTTGTCGTCGACCGACTGGGTCAGCTCGTCGAACTTGTCGGCGAACCCGGCCGCCGCCTCCTTGCCGAGTGCCTTCAGGTCCTTCGGCAGGCTGTCGACGGCCTTCTGCAGCTCCGTGCGACCCGTCGCGATGCGCTGCTTGGCCCGCGTCAGCTCGCGGCCGATCGTGTCCGCGACGCCCGAGATGACCGTGCGCATCGCCTTGACGTAGTGGTCGCGGGCCTCGACGAAGATCCGGTTTGCTTCCTCCGGCAGCCCGAACAGCTTGTCGTGGCCCCACTTGACCAGGCCCCAGCCACCGCTGTAGCGCCGGTCCTTGTACTCGTCCATCTTGCGCCGGTGCTCGGCGGTGAACGCGTCGCGGGCTTCCTTCTCGCCCTTCGTGAACTGGTCGTCGACGAGCTTGTCGAGACCCGTGAGAATGCCTTCGACGTCGGTCTTCATCGTGTCGAAGACCTTCTGCAGGATGGCCGTCACCTTGGCGCGCTTGTCCTGGTCGTCGCTCTTGGTGGCCTCCTTCCCGCGGTCGACCAGCCGGCCGGCGCCCGCCCGCCGGGCGGTGATCGCGCCCATCGCGGACGCGCCGAAGTGCTTGGCCTGCGCCGTGGTCTGGTGCAGCTGCTGGGACTCGTTCTTGCGCAGCTCCGGTGGCGTCGCCTCGGAATGCTTCTCCGCGGCCTTCTTGTCCTTCAAAGCCGGGCTGAACGCCGGATCCGTCGACAGCTGCTTTTCGGTGACCTGGTTCTCGGCCAGCTGCTTGTCGACGGCGGCCGGGCCCGCGGACATGTCGGTCGCCGACGGCGGCAGCTTGTCCGGCGTCGCCTTCGCCGGGTCGGGTGTGGCCGGGGTGCCCGGCGGGCGGTCGCCCGTCATCGGCACGACCTGCTTGACCTCCGCGGCCGAGGTGTCCGGGGGCGCCGCGGTCGTGTCGGCGATCTGCTCGGCCGAGTCGTTCTTGCCCTCGCCGACCTTGTCGGCCACTTCGGCCTTGACCTCGGCCGGCTTGCCGGACTCGGAGAACTCGTCGGCCTCCTCGAGGTTCTTCGGCGCCTTCTCGGCGATGGCCTTCTCGACGGCCTTGACGAACGCTTCCTTGTCGAAGTCCTTCGGCTTGGCCTCGTTCATCTTCTCGGCGTTGGCCGTCTTGCCCTGCGCGACCTCGTCGTCCTTGGGCGGCACCGAGGCGGCCTGCGCCGAGGTCGCTTCCTTGTTCGCCGGGGGATGGGACTTCGCGACCGTGTGCTTCTTGTGCGCGACGTCCTTCTTCAGCACCGCGAACTTCGGATCGGCACCCGGACTCCTGGCCAGGCCCGCCGCCACCGCGCCGTTGCCGACCTTGTCCTGCGACTCCTTCCGCGACGGGTCCGCGAGCGGCTTCTTGTCACCGGCCCGCAGCGCGGCCAGCGCCGCCGCGTTCGACGGCGGCAGCGGGGCCGGTTTCGGCCGCGGCGGGCGCTCCTTGACGACCGCCGGCGCCGCGTCCACCGTCAGCGCGGGGAGCTTCGCGCGTGCCCTCGGTGGCGGCGGCATGGGACGGCTCTCCTCCCGCGACGGGAACCCTGGACAGCGTCGCAGTCGGCCGTCACCCGGGCGTCGCGGAAACGTCCCCGTGGCCGTCGAAGCGAAAACTGCGGTATACCCGGAGCAGTGGAAGAAATCCGGGCCGGGCTCGTCCGGCCGCTCACCGCCGCGTTGTCCGCCCACCCCGGTGACCGGCCGGCCTACTCGGACGGCACGCGGACCATCACCTTCGGACAGCTCGCCGCCCGCAGCGCGGAGTACGCCGGCGCGCTCGGCGTGGAGCGCGGCGACCGGGTGCTCGTCCACGTCGGCAGCCGGGTCGAGTACGCCGAATTTCTCCTGGCCGTGCTGCGGGCCTCGGCCGTCGCGGTTCCGGTCAGCACGCGGGCGACCGAAGCCGAGCTCGCCCACATCGCCGACGATTCCGGCGCGACCCTGCTCATCACCGAGGCACGCCACGCCGACCTCGCGCACCGCCTCGGCCTGCGCGTCCTCTTCGTCGAGGACCCGCCGGAGCCCGGAGCCCGGCCACCGCGAGACGACCTCGGTCTCGACGAACCGGCCTGGCTGCTCTACACCTCCGGCACCACGGGCCGTCCCAAGGGCGTCCTGCTTTCCCAGCGCGCGATGCTGTGGTCGACCGCCGCCTGCTACGTCCCGATGTACGGGCTCACCACGGACGACACGCTCCTGTGGCCGTTGCCTACGCATCACGCCTACGCCCTGTCGCTGGCCTTCGTCGCGACCATCGCGGTCGGCTGCCACACGCGGTTCGCCGACGGCCTCACCCCGGACCTGCTCGCCGCCCACCCCGGCTGCGTGCTGGCCGGCGTCCCGGCCACCTACCTGCGCCTGCGCCAGGAGCACGACGGTCCGCTGGGCACGCCGAGGCTGTGCCTGACGTCCGGCGCGCCGTGCACGCCGGCGACCCGGGCCGCGGTCCGGGAGCTGTTCGGCACCGACGTGCGCAACGGCTACGGGAGCACCGAGACGGGCGGCAAGATCGCCGTGGAGACGCCCGGCGCGACCGGGCTCGCACCCGTGGCAGGCATGGAGATCCGGATCGACGACGGCGAGGTCCTCGTCCGCGGCCCGGGCCTGATGCTCGGCTACCACGGCCAGGCCTCGCCGGTGCGTGACGGCTGGTACCCCACCGGCGACGCGGGGCGGCTCGAAGGCGGCCGGCTGCTGCTCGACGGCCGGGTGGACGACGTCATCGTCTGCGGCGGCCAGAAGGTGTACCCGACCGAGATCGAGGCCGTGCTGGAGGAGTCGCCGTCGGTGCGGGACGTCCTGGTCGCCGGGCGGCCGGACGACGTCGTCGGGGCGGTGCCGGTCGCGTTCGTCGTGCCCGGGCCGGGCGGTTTCGACGCCGAAGAGCTGCGGCAGCTGTGCCTGAGCCGGCTGTCGCTGTACAAGGTGCCGGTCGCCTACATCGAGGTCGACGAGGTCCCGCGGACGCCGTCGGGCAAGCCACGGCGGAACGTCCTGACGAGCACGCCGGAGCCGCTGCCGGACCTCGCCGCGGTGGTACGGGCCGAGCTGATCGCGCTGTGCGGCCACGACGGCGGCGACGGCTGGCGGGACCGGCCCTTCACCGACCTCGGGCTGTCGTCGCTGGCCGGGGTGCAATTCCGCCACCGGATCACCGCGCTCACCGGCGTGCCCGTCAGCCACTCGCTGATCTACGACTTCCCGACGCCCGGCGAGGTCATCGCCGAGCTGGCCCGGCTCGCCTCGGGCACGGCGAGCACGCCCGCACCGGCGCCGCCGGCGCCCGCCGCCGAGCCGATCGCCATCGTGGCGATGGCGTGCCGGTACCCCGGCGGCGTGCGCTCGCCGGAAGACCTCTGGCGGCTCGTGGTGGACCAGGTCGACGCGACGGGGGAGTTCCCGGCCGACCGCGGCTGGGACACCGGCGAGCTCTACGACCCGGACCCGGACCGGATCGGCCGCTCGGTGACGCGCCGCGGCGGGTTCCTCGACGACGCGGGCGACTTCGACGCGGGCCTGTTCGGCATCTCGCCGCGGGAGGCGCTCGCGACCGACCCGCAGCAGCGGCTGCTGCTCGAGACGTCGTGGGAGGCGTTCGAGCGGGCCGGCATCGACGCCGGGACGCTGCGCGGCAGCGACACCGGCGTGTTCGTCGGGGTGATGAACGAGGACTACGCGAGCCGGTTCACCACGCCCCACGAGCTCGAGGCGTGGCTGGGCATCGGGTCGTCGCACGCGGTGGCTTCCGGCCGGATCTCCTACACCTTCGGGCTGACCGGCCCGGCGCTCACCGTCGACACGGCCTGCTCGTCGTCGCTGGTCGCCCTCCACCTCGCGGCGAAGGCGTTGCGCGCGGGGGAGTGTTCGCTCGCGGTCGCGGGCGGCGCGACGGTGATGGCGACCCCGCGGACGTTCCTGGCGTTCAGCCGCCAGCGCGGCCTGTCCCCGGACGGGCGGTGCCGGTCGTACGCGGCCGGGGCGGACGGCACGGCCTGGGCCGAGGGCGCCGGCGTGCTCCTGCTCGAGCGGCTGTCCGACGCGCGCCGGAACGGGCACCCGGTGCTCGCGCTCCTGCGCGGCTCGGCCGTGAACGCCGACGGCGCGTCGAACGGGCTGACCGCGCCGAACGGGCGCGCGCAGCAGGCCCTCATCGCTTCGGCGCTCGCGGACGCGGGGCTGGCCGCGGCCGACGTCGACGCCGTCGAAGGCCACGGGACGGGCACGTCCCTGGGCGACCCGATCGAGGCCGAGGCGGTGATCGCCGCGTACGGGCGAGGCCGGGGCGGCGACCCGCTGTGGCTCGGCTCGGTGAAGTCGAACATCGGCCACACCCAGGCCGCCGCCGGGGTCGCCGGCGTGATCAAGGTGGTGGCGGCCCTGCAGCACGAGCAGCTGCCGCCGTCGCTCTACGCGGACGAGCCGAGCCCGCACGTCGACTGGGCCGGCGGCGGGGTGGCGCTGCTGGCGGCAGCACGGCCGTGGCCGCGCGCGGACCGGGTCCGCCGCGCCGGGGTGTCCGCTTTCGGGATCGGCGGCACCAACGCGCACGTGCTCGTCGAAGAGGCGCCGGCACCGGAAGTCCCCGCACCGCAAGCGTTTCCGGCGGCGCCCTGGCTGCTCAGCGCGGCCGACGACGCGGGGCTGCGGCAGGTTGCCGCGAACCTGGCCGACACCCCCGACACCGTGGACGTCGCCTTCACCCTGGCCCGCCGGACGCCGCTCGCGCACCGCGTGCTGGTGCCCGCCGGGAACCCGGAAGCCCTGCGCGCGGTCGCCGCAGGCCGGGTGCCCGGCCGGACCGTGCGCGGCGGGACCCGGCTGGCCCTGCTGTTCAGCGGGCAGGGCGCGCAGCGCGCCGGGATGGGACGGGAACTTTCCGCGCTGTTCCCGGTGTTCGCCGGCGCGTTCGGCGAGGCGTGCGACGCGGTCGGCGGCCCGGTGCGCGAGATCGCGGAGGCCGGTGGCGAGGCGCTGGACCGCACCGACCACGCCCAAGCCGCGTTGTTCGCCTTCGAAGTCGCCCAGTACCGGCTCTTCGAGTCCTGGGGGCTGCGTCCGGACGTGCTGGCGGGGCACTCGATCGGCGAGATCGCCGCCGCGCACGTCGCCGGAGTGCTGTCCCTCACGGACGCCGCGACGCTGGTGGCCGCGCGCGGCCGGCTCATGGCGGCGCTGCCGGAAGGCGGCGTGATGATCGCCGTCGAAGCAGCCGAGGCGGAAGTGGCGCCGCTGCTGGGTGACGGCCTCGCGATCGCCGCGGTCAACGGCCCGCGCGCGATCGTCCTTTCCGGCGCGGACGCGGCGACCACAGCTCTGGCCGCACGCTTCGGCGGCGGGACGCGGCTGCGCGTCAGCCACGCGTTCCATTCGCCGCTTGTGGAACCGATGCTCGACGAGTTCCACGACATCGCCACCGGGCTGAAGCACCACCGGCCATCGATCCCGCTGGTATCGGGCCTGACCGGGCTGCTCGTCGACGAGCTCGAGCCCGGTCACTGGCGGCGGCACGCCCGCTCGGCCGTGCGGTTCGCCGACGCGCTCGCGACGATCGCCGCATCCGGCCCGGTCATCGGCCTCGAGATCGGTCCGGCGCCCGTGCTCGGCCGCTCGGCGGCCGACGCGCTGCCGGTGACCGCGGCGACGATGTCCGGCGCCGGAGTGCTGACGGCCGTGGGCGCGGTCCACACCGCGGGAGTCTCCGTCGACTGGACCGCGGTGTTCGCCCGAAGCGGTGCGCAGATCACGCCGTTGCCGACGTATCCGTTCAAGCGCACCCGGTACTGGCTCGATCCGCCGTCACCGTCGCTCGAGCCGGCCGGCGGGGAGCACGCGGTCCTCGGCCCGGCCCTGGTCGCGCCCGACTCGCCGCGGGTCGTGCACGGCGGTTCGCTCGGCGTCCGCCGGCAGCGGTGGCTCGCCGGCCACGTCGTCGGGGGAGCGGTCCTGGCGCCCGGCACGGCGTTCGTCGACCTGGCCCTGCACGCCGGCGGAGCGGCCGTCGACGAGCTGACGATCGAAGCGCCGCTGCGGCTCGACGCGACCGAGGACGTCCACGTCCAGGTCGTCGTGGACGGGCCGCGCATCGACGTGTACGCCCGGCGTCCGGCGGAGGAGCGCTGGCAGAAGCACGCCTCCGGGAAGCTGCGCCCGCGTGGCGCCCTTCCCGACGGCCGGACCGGCGAATGGCCGCCGCCGGGCGCGGTGGACGTCGACGTCGCCGAGGCCTACCGCGCGCACGCCTACGGGCCCGCTTTCCAGGCCGTGCACCGGTTGTGGACGCGTGGCGAGGAGTTCTTCGCCGAGGTGGAACTCGCGCCGGACGTCGGCGGGCGGTTCGAGCTGCACCCCGTCCTGCTGGACGCGGCCGTGCACGCGACGGCGCTCGCCGAGGGACCGGGGGCCGAGCCGAGGGTGCCGTTCCTGTGGAGCGGCGTCGAGGTCTACGCCCCCGGTGCGCGGCGGGCGCGGGTGCACGGCGTCCGCCTCGGCCCCGGCGCCGTCCGCGTCGAGCTGTACGGCGAAGACGGCCATCCGGTCGCTCGCGTGGAATCCCTGCTGACCCGGCCGATGGCGCCGCGGGACACGATGCTCCACCGTCCACAGTGGATTCCGACGACGCCGGTCGCGGCCCGGGAACCGGTCCGGGTGGTGGAAATCGAACCCGGCGACGTCCGGACGGCGACCGGCCGGGCACTCGCCGTCCTGCACGACTGGCAGGAGCGCGGCGACCGGCTCGTCCTCGTCACCAGGAACGCGACCGGGCCGGATCCGGACCTCGCCGCCGCGGCGGCCTGGGGCTTCGGGTGTGCCGCGGCGGCGGAGTACCCCGGCCGGATCACCCTGGCCGACCTGGAGCCCGGCTTCCCGGTGGAACGGGTGGCCGGGCTCACCGGCGGCAGCGCGGAGCCGCAGATCGCCGTCCGCGCGGGGATTCCGCACGTGCTGAGGATCGGGCGGGCGGCGCCGTCGGACGGACGGCCGTTCGGTCCGGAAGGGACGGTGCTGGTCACCGGCGGGACCGGCGCGCTCGGCCGGGTGCTGGCCCGGCACCTGGTGACCGAGCACGGCGTCCGGCACCTGCTGCTGGTGAGCCGGAGCGGACCGGCGGCCCCCGGCGCGGCAGAGTTGCGGGCCGAGCTGGGCGCGCAGGTGCGGATCGTCGCCGCCGACGTCGCGGACCGGGCCACGATGGCGGCGCTGGTCGAGAGCTGCGACCCGCCGCTGACGGCCGTCGTGCACAGCGCGGCCGTGGTGGACGACGGCGTCCTGGCCGCGCAGACGCCGGAGCGCCTGGACACGGTGCTGCGCCCGAAGGTCGACGCGGCGCTGGTGCTCGACGAGCTGACCCGGCACCTGCCGCTGACCGCGTTCGTCCTGTTCTCGTCGATCGCCGGCGTGTTCGGCAAGGCGGGGCAGGCCAACTACGCGGCCGCCAACCGGGCCCTGGACGCGCTGGCGTGCCGCCGCCGCGCCGCGGGGCTCCCCGCGTTGTCCCTGGCGTGGGGGCTGTGGGAGCTGGGCACCGGCCTCGGTGACCGGATCTCGGCCGCGGCCCGGCGGCGGATCCACGCGTCCGGCGTCGGCGGCCTCACGGCGGAGCAGGGCCTGGCGCTGTTCGACGCGGCGCTCGGCTCGGCCGAACCGGTGCTGGTGCCGGCCCGGTTCGACCCGTCGGCGGCGATGGCCCCGCCGGCCGCCGGTTCGCGCGCGGCCGCACCGCCGCCCGCCTGGCCGGCGAACCCGGCCGAGCCGGACCTGCGCGAGCTGGTGCGCGTGGAGGTCGCGGCGGTGCTCGGCCACCCGGACGCGGCGGTGATCGCCGACGACCAGCCGTTCCCGGAGCTGGGTTTCGACTCGTTGACGGTGATCGAGCTGCGCACGCGCCTCGCCGCGCGGTCGGGCCGGGACCTGCCGGCGACCGTCGTCTTCGACCGGCCCACCGTGACCGAGCTGGCCCGCTACCTCAAGGAGGAGCGTTCCTGAAACGGGGATCGCGGTCCACGAGAACGACCTGCCGTCCGGTGGCGAAGTCGCCGAAGGAGAGCCCCGGTACCGGTGGTGCCACGGAGAAACCACGCTGCCGAAAGTGCACGCCCGTGCTCCGATTCCTTGATGTGCCTACGGGTTCGCGGGCCGCCGTCGAGATCACGGCGACCCGGGACTTCCGGAAGCATGGCGCGACCGCGGCCGGAGCGGCGGGGACGTGTCCGCCATCCTGCGAATCCGGTCCTCCGGGCGGCGCTACTCCTCGACGATGCGGCCGCGCAGCTGCTGGAGCGTCTTCGTCAGCAGCCGGGAAACCTGCATCTGCGAAACGCCGACCCGCTCGGCGATCTGGCTCTGCGTGAGCTCCTCGACGAACCGCATCTCGATGATGGCGCGTTCGCGGGGCGGGAGGACCGCCATCGCGGCCTGCAACGTCAGGTGGTCGTCGGCCTTGGCGTACGGGGATTCGCGGTCGGCGAGCTGGTCGGCGACCGTGCCGTGGTCGCCGCCGCGGGTGGGGGCGTCGAGCGACGCCGGCTTGTAGGCCTCCGCGGCGAGCAGTCCTTCCCGGACGGTCTCGACGTCGATGTCGAGGTGCGCCGCGAGCTCGCTCGGGGTGGGGGAACGGCCGAGGTCGTGGGCCAGCTCGCCGGTCGCCCGGGCGAGGGTCTGCTGCAGCTCCTTGAGCCCGCGGGGCACGCGCATCGACCAGGCGGTGTCGCGGAAGTGGCGGCGGACCTCGCCCATGATCGTCGGCACGGCGAAGGACAGGAAGTCCCGGCCCTTGCCGGGGTCGAAGCGGTCGACGGCGTGGATCAGGCCGGTCCGCGCGACCTGCACGAGGTCGTCGAAGGACTCGCCACGGCCGCCGAAGCGCTTGGCGATGTTCTCCGCGAGCTCGAGGTGCTCGGTGATCAGCCGGTCGCGCAGGCCGGTCCGGCGGGGGTCCTCGGCCGCCAGCCGGCTGTGCTCGTCGAACAGCGGAACGCAGTGGGCGAACTGGTTGATCCGCCGGGGCGTGGACACGACGGGCGTAGCCGCGGGTCTCTCCGGTGCTCTGACAGCCATGGAGCCCACATACCCAAAGCCGTCCTGAATCACACGAACCGGTGAAGGGGAGGCCGGGTATTGGTGCACTCGGAGTAATCGGCGACGGCTCACGCACCGGCGTCGTCCGGCAGCACGGCCAGCGTCAGCCACGACCGCCCGCCCACGTGGACCCGGTTGGCCGCCACCACCTTGCGGCGGTCACCGACCTCCCGGGCACCGGTGTTCGTGTTGACGTCGAAGCGGGGGAAGTTGCTCGAGCTCACGTCGAGCCGGATGCGGTGGCCGGCCCGGAACAGGTTCGCCGTGTCCGGGGCCTCGACCGTGATGTCGTACACCTCGCCCGGGACCATCGGCGCCGGTTCGGCGAACGAGTCGCGGTAGCGGCAGCGCAGGATGCCGTCGGTCAGGTTCATCGCGAAGCCCTGCGGATAGTCCGCGCTGGGCGGGTGGACGTCGATCAGCTTCACCGTGAAGTCCGTGTCGATCGCCGTGGACGACACGGCCAGCCGCACCGTGACCGGCCCGGCGACCGCGACGTCCCGCGTCAGCGGCGGGGTCTGGAACACCAGCACGTCCGGGCGGCTTTCCAGCGGCAGGAACGGCGGTGACGCGCCGAAGAAGCGCTCGTCGGGGTGCTGGTGGAACGCGCCGCCGCTCATCACCGGCTCGCCGGAGGTGACCTGGCCGCCGAGGGTGGGCACCGGGTCGGCCGGGTCGAAGTCGTACTCCAGGTACGGCGGGTCCGAAGGCGACGGCGTGCGCGCGAGGCTGCCGTCGGCGCCCAGGTGGAACACCTGGTCCTCGGCGGTTTCCGGGGGCCACGCGGCCGCCGTGCGCCACCGGCCGCCGTGGTCGAGCCGTCCCTCGGGGGTCCGGCGCCCGGAGCCGCCGCCCATCAGGAAGTAGCGCACCGGCGGCGGGGTCTCGCCGGACCCGGCGAGGTGCGCGTCGAACCAGCGCAGCCGCATCGTCACGTAGTCGTCGTCGAGGTTCCCGTCGAGCGGTGCTTCGGGGCCGAAGTCGACGTCGCCGGCGTGCCGCGCGCTGCGGGCGCCGTGGGTCCACGGCCCGAGCACGAGGTAGGCGGGGCTGTGCTTCTTGCGGCCCAGCTCGCGGAAGTTCTCGGTGGCGGTGCGGATGTAGGGGTCGTACCAGCTGGAGATGTGCAGGCTGGGCACGTCCGGGAACCGGTCGTAGAAGCCGCGGGCGAAGATGCCGGGCCGGCGCCAGTACTCGTCGAACACCCCGTGCTCCCACTGCTCCAGCAGGTAGTCCTCGTAGTCCGGGACGAACCGCAACGGCGTCGCGCCCCGCCGCCACGGCATCCGGGTGAACCACGCCCGCAGGTCCTCGGCCTCCAGGGTGGCCCGCAGCACCGGGTCGGCGAGCACCTTCGCGCTGGTGCGGGCGCGGTGGAACGCCCAGGTCACCTGCTTCAGCTCGAACGCGCCGCCCATCCGGGTGCCGGCTTCGTAGGCGCTGGCGAAGCCGCCGGAGTCGAGGAACATCGCCGCCAGGTGGGGCGCGCCCAGGGACGCCAGCGCGGCCTGCGCGTGGGCCGAGTAGGAGACGCCCATCGTCGCGACCCGGCCGTCGCACCAGTCCCGCGCCGCGATCCACTCGACGGTGTCGTAGCCGTCTTCGGCTTCGTTGAGGTACTTGGTGAACGTGCCGCCCGAGTCGCCGCGGCCCCGGCAGTCCTGGCGCACGACCAGGTACCCGCCCTCGACGAACCGCTGCGCGGCCACCTCGGGTGCCGGCGGGTCGTCGGGGCCGAGGACGCCGTCGGACGGCCGGGACAGCCGGCGGCCGTACGGGGTGCGCTCGAGCAGCACCGGTCCGGGCGGGGGATCGGGCCGGTCGGCGTAGAGGTCGGCGACCAGGACGACGCCGTCGCGGGCGGGCACGTCGAGCACGAGCCGCCAGCAGTCCCGGCCGCCGGGGAGGTCCAGCCGTTCCCAGCCGCCCATCAGAGCCCGCCCGCGAACTGCGCGCCGAGCGCGGGCCAGGCGGCGACGAGCTGGGGCAGCGGCGCGGTGGTGAAGTACTTGCGGTAGAGCCGCGCGTAGGTGCCGTCGGCGACCATCGCGCCGATCTGCTGGTCGAGCGCGGTCAGCAGCGCCCCGTGGTCCTTGGGCACGGCCATCGACGTCGGGTGCTCCACCGGGGCCGAGGCGGCCCGCCGCAGCGCGGGGTACTGCTTGAGGAACTGCTCGGCGTCCGGCCCGCCGACGACGAACGCGTCGAGGGTGCCGTTGAGCAGCTGGCTCACCGCCGCACTGGCGTTGGGGAAGCCGATCGGGACCGCGCCGGGCATCTTGGCCGGCACGAACGGTTCCTGGGTCGACCCGGTGACCGCGCCGATCTTCCGGCCGGCGAAGTCGGTGAGCTTCGAGGCGGGGTTCTTCGCCCCGGTGAGGACGGCGGTGGTGCTCCAGAACAGCGGTTTCGTGAACGCGACGCTCTTCTGGCGGGCTTCGGTGACGCCGAGCCCGGACGCGGCGAGGTCGTACTGGTGGCTGGTCAGCCCGGCCAGCGACGCCGTCACCGTGGTGGACTTGTAGTCGACCTTCAGCCCGAGCCGCTTGGCGGCTTCGTCGGTGAGGTCGACGATGAAGCCGACGGGCTTGCCACTCGGGTCCCCGTAGGCGAACGGCGGCTGGCTGGAATCCGTGGCCGCGCGGAGGGTGCCGGGTTCGAGCAGGCCGTACGGGTCGTCGGCGGACGAGGTGCTGCCGCAGCCGGCGAGCAGGAGGGCGCCGGCGAACGCGGCGACAGCGGTGCGGAACATGACTGTCCTTTCCGGACTTTCGGGAGGCGGTTACAGGACGCGGGCGAGGAAGTCGCGCAGCCGCGGGGTTTCCGGGTCGTCGAGGGTGGCGCGGGCGGGACCGGCTTCGGCGATGCGGCCGTCGTCCATGAACACCACGCGGTCGGCGACCTCGCGGGCGAAGCCGATTTCGTGGGTCACCGCGAGCATGGTCATGCCCGAGCCGGCGAGGGTGCGCATGACGTCGAGGACGTCCTTGACCAGCTCGGGATCGAGCGCGGAGGTGGCCTCGTCGAAGAGCATCACCTCGGGTTCGACCGCGAGGGCCCGGGCGATCGCGACCCGCTGCTGCTGCCCGCCGGACAGGCGCCCGGGCCGCTGCTGCGCCAGGTGCGCCAGGCCGAGCCGCTCGAGCTGGGTCATGGCCGAGGCTTCGGCGGCGTCCTTGCCGAGGCCCCGGACGTGGCGCAGCGCGGCCGTGACGTTCTTCAGCACGCTCATGTGCGGGAACAGGTTGAAGTGCTGGAACACCATGCCGACGCGGGCGCGGACGGCGTCGACGTCCACCCCGGCCCCGGTGATCTCGGTGCCGCCGATCCGGATCTCCCCGGACGTCGGCTCCTCCAGCAGGTTGAGGCACTTGAGCAGGGTCGACTTGCCGGAGCCGGACCGCCCGATCACGCAGACGGTCTCGCCGGCGGCGACGTCGAGGTCGACGTCGCGGAGCACTTCGATCGGGCCGTAGTTCTTGTGCAGGCCGCGCACGGACACCGCGGTCATCAGACGGCCGCCTTCGCCGGGGCGGGCGCGACCGCCGCCGGGACCGCGGTGAAGCGGCGGCCTTCGCGCATGCGCTTGTCGAGCTTGTTCACCGCGTAGGTGAGCGGGATGGTCAGCAGCAGGTAGCAGAGGCCCGCGGCGACCAGCGCCGACGAGTTGTAGGTCGCCGCCTGCCGTTCCTGGGCGATGAAGTAGAGCTCCCGCTGGCCGAAGCCGAGTCCGAGCAGGTACACCAGTGCGCTCTCCTTGACGTCGATGATGAACTGGCCGGCCAGCGCGGGCAGCACGTTGCGCACGCCCTGCGGGACGACGACCACCCGCATGGCCGTGAGGTAGGGCATGCCGAGGCTGCGCGCGGCGTGCAGCTGCCCGGCGGGGACGGCCTGGATGCCGGAGCGGAAGATCTCGGCCGAGTAGGCGGCGGAGATCAGGGCGATGGCGAGCACGGCGTACCCGAGCGGCTCGCGGCCGAACGGGCGCAGGCCGGCCGCCGGCAGGCCGACGCCGACCAGGCTGACGGTGACGATCGCCGGCAGCCCGCGGAAGACGTCGACGTAGATCCGGGCGGGCAGCCGGACCAGCCGCCGCCGGGACAGCAGCAGCATCGCCAGCAGCACCCCGGCGACGACGCCGAAGACGATCGCCAGCGCGGCGATCAGCAGGGTGTTGCGCAGCCCTTCGGTGAGCAGCGCGGGCAGGACGTCCAGGATCTCGTGCAGGTCGAAGAAGGTGCGCAGGAAGTCGAGCATGACCTGGCCTCTCGTGTCGCGGTGGCGGCCGGATCACGGAAGGCTAGGTCCGATTCCCCGCACCGCTGCCGACGCTTACCGCGACCGCGGTAAGCATGGGGCCTAAGCTGGGCGCATGTCGGTGGTGCTGACCGTGCAAGGGGCCCGGGCGGCCGACCTCGTCGCAGGGGTCTCGCCGCTGGCCGAGCTGCTCGCGTGCCTGCATTCGATCGCCGAGCCGGAGCACCACTTCGAGGTGCGGCCGTGGCTCACCCGGGTCCGCGCGGACACCTCGGCCGCCCTGCACAGCCGGCTGAAGACGTACGCGCCCCTGTGGGCGCGCCGCCGCTGCCGGCTGCTGCTGCCGTTCGAGCTGCCGCTGGGCCGGACGTTCGAGGAGGAGCTGGGCCGGATCGAGCAGCTCCCGGTGGGCACCTTCGCCGCGACCGCGGCCGAGGCGATCCACGGTGGCTTCGTGGAGATCGGCGACCTGCTGGGCGACGCGGCGGCGAGGGAGGCGTACGTCGTGGCGTGCGAGCGGCGGTCGTTCGCCCGCGGCGAGCTGGCCCGGCACCTCGTCGGCGACCCGGAGGCGTTCCGCGCGGACCTGCTGGACGTGCTGCGCGCGTGCGCGGAGGAGTTCTTCGCCGACGAGTGGGCACGTGTGGCGCACCGGCTGGAGAGCGAGTGCGCGACCGTGCGGGCGCGGGTCAGCGCGCTGCCGGTCGCCGAGGCGCTGGCCTCGCTCAGCCCGAACGCGGCGGCGCGGCAGGACCCGCCGTCGGTGGTGTTCGACAAGCTGCAGTCGTTGCACGCCGACCTGCGCGGCCGCCGCTGCCTGCTGGTGCCGTCGGTGCATGCCCGGCCGCACCTGATCGTCAAGATCGACCCGGGGTTCCCGGTGGTGGTCCACTTCCCGGTCGAGGGCGACGGCGCCCGCGACACCCTGGCCCAGGTCCGCCTGCGCCTGGCGATCCTCGCCGACCCGGCCCGGCTGTCCCTGTGCCGCCACCTGGTCAACGAGCCGATCACGACGTCCGACCTGGCCGCCCGCACCGGGATGGCGGTGCCGCAGGTCTCCCGCCACCTGGGCCGCCTGCGCGAAGCGGGCCTGCTGGTCTCCCGCCGCGACGGCCGGATGATCCAGCACCGCCTGGACCTCCCGCGGCTGATGCAGCTCGGCGTCGACGTGCTCACCACGATCATGCGCTGACGCGCGGACGTGTCCCGGCTCGAGTGCTTCGGTCAGGCCGGCTCGCCGCCGGCTTCGATGCGGCCTTTGCTCCCGGGGGTCGCCGACTCGCCGCTTCGAGCGCGAACGATCACCCGGTCGAGCCGCAACGGTGCGGGCCCGGTGCGGTCGAAGCCGCCGCCGTCGATCACGGTCCGCGGCGCGGCGATGGCCGGCTTCGCGACCGTCGGCGTACCGGCAGCCAAACCATCCACTGTGGACTGAAAGCGCTTTCGACGACGTGGTCGAATCGCCCGGTGCTTTCGCTCGGGGTGGCCGAGCCGTTACACTCCCGTGCTGGGAGCGCTCCCAGGTCGACTGTCCCTGTCGTATTCCTCCAGGAGGTCGGTATGACCCGGCGTGTTCTCCGGGCGCTCGTGGTCGGCTTGCTCTTCGCCGCCTGCTTCGTCGCCCTGCCCCAAGCCAGAAGCACCGCAGCCGCCGCGCCCACGCGGATCATGGCGCTGGGCGACTCCATCACCGGTTCGCCCGGGTGCTGGCGCGCGCTGCTGTGGAAGCACCTGCAGGACACCGGCCACACCGATGTCGACTTCGTCGGCACCCTCCCCGCCCAGGGCTGTGGCTTCACCTACGACGGCGAAAACGAAGGCCACGGCGGGTTCCTCGCCACCGGCATCGTGCGGGACAACCAGCTGCCCGGCTGGCTCTCGGCCACCCGCCCGGACATCGTCCTGATGCACCTGGGCACCAACGACGTCTGGAACGCCATCCCGGCGAGCACGATCCTCGACGCCTACACGACGCTGCTCGGCCAGATGCGCGCGAGCAACCCGGCGACGAAACTGGTCGTCGCCAAGATCATCCCGATGAACCCCGCCAACTGCGCGGCTTGCGCCCAGCGGGCGGTCGACTTGAACGCCGCCATCCCCGGCTGGGTCCAAGCGCACAGCACCGCCGCGTCGCCGATCACCGTCGCCGACCAGTGGACCGGGTTCGACACCGCGGCCGACACCACCGACGGCGTGCACCCGAACAGCACCACCGGCATCCAGAAGATGGAAAGCCGCTGGTACCCGGCGCTGGTCGCGGCCCTGCCCACCGCCACGGCGGCGGGCCTGCACGTCAGCGGCACCCAGGTCGCCGAAGCGAACGGCGCGGCCTTCGTGATGCGCGGCGTGAACCACCCGTACGCCTGGTACCCCGGCCAGACCCGCGCGTTCGCGGACATCAAGTCCTTCGGCGCCAACACCGTGCGCGTCGTGCTCGGCAGCGGCCAGCGGTGGGGACCGACTTCCGCGGCCGAGGTCACGAACGTCGTCTCGCTGTGCAAGCAGTCCCGGCTGATCTGCGTGCTGGAGGCCCACGACACCACCGGCTACGGCGAGGAGAGCGCGGCCGCGAGCCTGGACCAGGCCGCGAGCTACTGGATCAGCGTCGCCAGTGCCCTCAAGGGCCAGGAGAACTACGTCGTCATCAACCTGGGCAACGAGCCGTTCGGCAACAACCAGCAGGTGAGCGCGACCTGGGCGAGCGCCACGAGCAGTGCGATCACCCGGCTGCGCGGCGCGGGCCTGGCGCACCTGCTGATGGCCGACGCGCCGATGTGGGGTCAGGACTGGCAGAACATCATGCGCGACAACGCCGCTTCGGTGCTCGCCGCCGACCCGCAGCACAACACGGTGTTCTCGATCCACATGTACGGCGTCTACGACACCGCGGCCGAGATCACCGCGTACTTCGACGCCTTCCGCACGGCCGGCCTGCCGCTGGTGGTGGGCGAGTTCGGGAACATGCACACCGACGGCAACCCCGACGAGGACACGATCATGGCCCAGGCGCAGGCCCGCGGCCTCGGCTACCTCGGCTGGTCGTGGAGCGGCAACAGCAGTGACGTCGCCTACCTCGACCTGGTCAACGGCTTCGACCCGGCCAGTTTGACCGCGTGGGGAGAGCGCTTTCTCAACGGCGCGAACGGCGTCCGCCAGACCTCGAAGGAAGCCACGATCTACGGCGGGGGCAGCGCGGACACCGTGGCACCGACCACGCCCGGCACGCCGGTCGCCTCGGGGGTGACGGCCACCGGCGCCACGCTGACCTGGACCGCCTCGACCGACAACGTCGGCGTCACCGGCTACGACGTCCTCCGGGCCACCGGCAGCGGCTCGTTCGCTCTGGTCGGCACGACCGGCTCGACCACCTTCACCGACAGCGGCCTGACGGCGTCGACGACCTACCGGTACCAGGTGCGGGCCCGTGACGCGGCGGGGAACGTCTCGGCGAACTCCGCGGCCGCCACGGTGACGACCGGCGCGGGCGGCACGGGGACGTGCAAGATCGGCTACTCCGCGCCCGCCTGGGGCGGCGGTAACGGCTTCACCGCGTCGGTGACCATCACCAACACGGGCCCGAGCACGATCACCGGCTGGACCCTCGCCTTCAGCTACCCCGCCGGCCAGCGCGTGACCCTGCCCGGCTGGGGCGCCGACTTCGCGCAGACCGGCGCCGCGGTCACCGCGACCAACCTGGCCTGGAACGGCACGCTGGCCCCGAACGCGTCGACCGGCATCGGCTTCAACGGCACGTTCAGCGGGTCCAACCCGGCACCGGCTTCGTTCACCCTCAACGGCAGCACCTGCACGGCCGGCTGATTCCGTCCACAGCAGACAGGAGAGAAGAGCATGTTCACTTCGAGTCGCAGCCTGCTCGTGGGCGTCCTGGTGGCCGGGTTGCTCCCGGGCGTCGCGGCGGGGGAGCTCGCGCCACTGTTCGACAAGCTGAACCGCGGGGTGGTCAGCGTCCACACCGCGGCGGGGAACCAGGTCGGCTGGCGGCTGCTCGCCGACGACCCTGCGGGCGTGACGTTCGCGGTCTACCGCGACGGCACGAGAGTGACCGAAACCCCCGCTGGCGGGCCGACGGACTTCCTGGACGCCGGTGCTCCGGCCGGAGCGAAGTACACCGTTCGCGCCGTCGTCGGCGGCGTCGAACGGATGTCGGCCTTCGCTGCCGAGGAATCGCTGACGCTCGACAGCACGGCCGCGGCGAGCACCCGGGACGTGCCGATCCAGCTCCCGCCGGGCGGCACGACGCCCTCCGGGGAGAGCTACACCTACAGCGCGAACGACGCGAGCGTCGGCGACCTCGACGGCGACGGCCAGTACGAGCTGGTGCTGAAGTGGGATCCGGGCAACGCCAAGGACAATTCGCAGTCCGGCTACACCGGGAACGTCTACGTCGACGCCTACCGGCTGGACGGCACCCGGCTCTGGCGGATCGACCTGGGCCGCAACATCCGCGCCGGCGCGCACTACACGCAGTTCCAGGTCTTCGACTACGACGGCGACGGGCGGGCCGAGGTCGCCATGAAGACCGCCGACGGCACCCGGTCCGGCACCGGGCAGGTCATCGGCAGCGCGAGCGCGGACTACCGCAACTCGAGCGGGTACGTCCTGTCCGGCCCGGAATACCTGACGGTGTTCAACGGCCAGACCGGCGCAGCGATGTCCACCGTGAACTACGACCCGCCGCGCGGCACCGTCTCCTCGTGGGGTGACAGCTACGGCAACCGGGTGGACCGGTTCCTGGCCGGCACCGCGTACCTGGACGGTTCGCACCCGAGCCTGATCATGTCCCGGGGCTACTACACCCGGACCGTGATCGCGGCCTGGGACTTCCGGGGCGGCGCGCTGACCGAGCGGTGGAAGTTCGACTCGAACGCGGCCGGGTCGCAGTACACCGGCCAGGGTGACCACCAGCTGGCCATCGCCGACACCGACGGCGACGGCCGCGACGAGATCGTCTTCGGCGCCATGGCCATCGACGACAACGGCAGTCCACTGTGGAACACCCGGCTCGGCCACGGCGACGCCATGCACGTCGGCGACCTGATCCCGAGCCGGGCCGGGCTGGAAGAGTTCAAAGTGGACGAAGACACCTCGAAACCGGCCGCGTGGATGGCCGACGCGAAGACCGGGCAGATCCTCTGGCAGAACGCGTCGTGCTCCTGCGACAACGGACGCGGGGTCTCGGACGACGTCTACGCGGGCAGTCCCGGCGCCGAGTCGTGGTCGTCCGCGGTGCCCGGGCTGCTGAACACCAGCGGGCAGACCATCGGGCGCAAGCCGTCGTCGACGAACTTCGTGCTCTGGTGGGACGGCGACGCCCAGCGCGAACTGCTGGACGGCACCCACATCGACAAGTACGGCACCAGCGCCGACACGCGGCTGCTCACCGCGTCCGGGGTGCACGCGAACAACGGCACGAAGAGCACGCCGTCACTGCAGGCGGACCTGTTCGGCGACTGGCGGGAGGAGGTCGTCTGGCCGACGTCGGACAACCGGGCGCTGCGGATCTACTCGACGACGGACCCGACGAGCATCTCGCACGTCTCGCTGATGCAGGACCGCCAGTACCGGGAGGCGGTGGCGTGGCAGAACACCGCCTACAACCAGCCGCCGCACCCGAGCTTCGCGCTGGCGAAGTGAGCGGAACCGGAGGTGGCGACGTAGGCTGACGCGCCGGCGAGAGCGCGACGGTGGCAGGTGCGAATGGGCGAGGCGAGGGCGGAAGCCCGGGACACCGCGTGGTCGCTCGCGGCCAGGGTGCTGGACGAGCTCGACGAGCTCACCGGCGCCCTGGTCGCCGTCATCGTCGAGCAGAACCCCGGCTACCGGGTGATCGACGTCGTGCCCGACGATGACTTGTGGCGCTCCTGCCACGACAACCTCCGCCGGGTTCTGCAGCTGATCGGCCGGGGCGCCGAAACCGCCGACGACCTCTACGACGCGGCGAAGGCGACCGGACGGCGCCGGGCGGAACAGCAGCTGCCGCTCGACGACGTGCTGCGCTCGTTCCGGATCGGCGGCCGGCTGGTCTGGCAGGCCCTGACCGCGAAGGCCCGGGCGACCGGGTACGTCAACAACGAGGCGATGCTCGACCTCGCGACCCGCGTGTGGGAGGTCGTCGACGCCACGTCGGCCCAGGTGGCGCTGGCCTACCACGCGGCCGAGCGGAGTTTCGTCCGCGCCGACGAGCAGCGGCGGGCGTCGCTCTGGGAAGGGCTGCTGCAGGGCCGGGCGGCCGACGCGGGGTTCGCCTACGAGGCGGGCCGGGCGCTGAGGCTGCCGATTTCGGGGCCGTACGTCGTCGTCGCGGCCGCGGGTCCCGGTGACGCCGCCTTCGCCGAGCCGCTCGGCTCCGCACTGGAGGACCTCGGCTCCGCGTCGGCCTGGCAGTCCCGGGCCGACGTGCTGGTCGGCCTGGTTTCGCTGCCGCGCCGCGAGGTGGCGGACGCCGTCGAGGCGATCGGGTCCGTGCTGACCGTGCCGGCCGGGGTGTCCCTGGTCGTCGACGGGCTGGCCGCCGTGCACACGGCCTACCGGCAGGCGGTGCTGGCGATGCGGACGGTGCCGCCGGGCCGGGCCGACGTCGTGTGCCTGGCCGAACGGCTGCCCGAAGCACTGCTGCTCAGCTCGCCCGAACTGACCGAGTCGCTGCAGCAGAACTGGCTGGGCGGCCTGCTGGACCTGCGGGCGGTCGAGCGCGGCCCGCTGCTGGAGACCCTCGCGACGTGGGTGCGGACCGGTGGTTCGGCGACCCGCTCGGCGCAGGCGCTGCACTGCCACCGCAACACCGTGCTCAACCGGATCCACCGGATCGAAGAGCTGACCGGCCGGTCGCTGACCGGCGGTGACCTGGCCCTGGAGCTCGCGCTGGTCGTCCGCGCGCTGCCCTTCCTGCCGCCACCGCGCGTGCCCTGACCGGCACCCGCTGTGCACACTGCACAACGACACTAGGCCAAATGTAGGCACTCAGATGCTTCATTCGGCGGCGTGATGTGTGTAACACTCCGCCCGGCGGTGCTCCGGCCCGCGCTTCTCCCACACCGTCGTTCGAGAGGTCCCAGCCGCTCATGCCCGAACACGACCCCGCAGTTCCCCCACCCGGGTCCGAGCCGCGCTCCATGGCCCGCCGCCGCTTCCTCGGTTTCGTGCTCGCCGCGCCGACGCTCGCCGTCGCCGCGCAGGTCGGGGCCGCGGAGCTGGCTCCCGGCCGGGCCGACGCGGCGATCCCGTCGCTGCCCCAGCCCGAGGACATCTTCGACCTCGGCGACCTGCAGAACCTCGCCGCGCTGCCGACGTCCGGCCTGATCAGCGTGCAGATCGGGGCCGACGGCCGGGCCGCGTTCGCCGTGCCGCGCGCCGAGGTCGGCCAGGGGATGACCACCGCCGTCGCGATGATGATCGCCGAGGAGCTCGACCTCCCGCTGAGCAAGATCGACGTCACGCTGGCCGACGCGCGGCCCGAGCTGCTGATGAACCAGCTGACCGGCGGCTCCAACTCGATGCGCAGCATCTACACGCCGGTCCGGACGGCCTCGGCGATCGCCCGGCAGCGGCTGGTCGCCGCGGCCGCCGCGAAGTGGGGCGTGCCGGCGTCGCAGCTGACGACGTCCGGCGGGGTCGTGCGCGGCTCCGGCGGCCGCACGGCGAGCTACGGCTCCCTCGCGAAGGCCGCCGCGTCCGCCACCACGATCAGCGTTGCGGCGACGCTCAAACCGCAGTCGCAGTTCAAGGTGCTCGGCACGCCGCAGAACCGCCTGGACGCCCACGCCGCGGTCACCGGCCGCAAGCAGTTCACCCTCGACCTCGACGTCCCGGGCGCGCTCCCGACCATGGTCGCCCGGCCGCCCACGATCAACGGCACGCCGCGCGCGATCCTCAACGCGGCCGAGGTCAAGGCGATGCCCGGGATCACCGACGTCGCCGCGATCTCGCACGGCGTCGCGGTCCGCGGCCGCACGTTCGGCCAGTGCATCGACGCGATCCGGGCGCTGAAGGTGACCTGGGGCGCGGGCACCGTCGACGGCGAGTCCGACGCGACGGTGCTCAAGAAGCTCAAGGCCGCGCAGCTGCCGATGGCCGTGCCCGGACTGCTCGACCAGTACCTCGACGCGGAGTTCACCTTCGCCGCCGCCAGCAACAGCCCGCTGGAGACCGGCGCCGCGATCGCCGACGTCCGCCCGGACCGCGCGGAGATCTGGTCGTGCCTGAAGGTGCCGATCGTCGCCCAGGAGGAGATCGCCAAGCTGCTGGGGCTGCCGCAGGACGCGGTCACGGTGCACGTCACGCAGGGCGGCGGGTCGTTCGGCCGGCACCTGTTCCACGACGCGGCCGCCGAAGCGGCGGAGGCGTCGCAGAAGATGGGCAAGCCGGTCAAGCTGATGTGGTCGCGCACCGACGACTTCCGGCAGGGGCGCATCCACCCGATGTGCGTGTCGCGGGTGCGGGCGACCTACCTGCTCGGCAACGTGATCAGCTTCGAGCAGCGGCACACGAGCGTGCAGACCGAGTTCAGCCACGGGCTCGGCGAGATGATCACCGCGACCGCGGCGAAGCTCCCGATCGCCGGCAACCTCAGCTTCGCCGAGTCGATCTTCCTGCTGAGCCAGTCCTCGCCGTACAACTTCGGCGTCACGACCCAGCTGCTCAACGAGATCCCGCTGAAGTTCAACACCGGCAGCATGCGCAACATCTACTCGCCCAACGTCGTCACCGCCGAGGAGCTCGTCGTCGACCAGCTGGCGAAGAAGTTCGGCAAGGACCCGGTGGCGTTCCGCCGCGAGTTCCTCAAGGACGACCGGCTGCGCGCGGTGCTGGACAAGGCCGTCCAGGTCGGCAACTGGGGCCGCTCGATGCCCGCCGGGACCGCGCAGGGCATCGCGCTGCACGCCGAATACCGCGGCGCGGTCGCGGTGCTGGTGGAGATCGACTGCCGGCCGGAGACGGTCAACCGGCCCATCCGCGACGGCGTCACCGGCCCGCGGGTGACCAAGGCGCTCGTGGTCGTCGACCCGGGTTTCGCGATCAACCCGCGCGGCCTCGAGGCGCAGATGATCGGCGGCCTCAACGACGGCATCGCGATGTGCCTCACCTCGAGCATCCACATCAAGGACGGGCTCCCGCTGGAAGGCAGCTGGGACAACTACTTCTACACGCGCGAGTGGAACACCCCGCCCGAGACGCAGGTCGTGATCATGCCGAACACGTCGGCCAGCCCGAGCGGCGCGGGCGAGCTCGCGGTGGCGCCGTCGTTCGCCGCCGTCGCGTGCGCCTACGCCCGCGCGGTCGGCAAGATGCCGACCTCCTTCCCGATCAACCACGGGACGCTCTCCTTCGAGCCGCTGCCCGTCCAGCCGTCCACTCCGCCGTCGCCCACCGACGGCCTCGACCACGCCTTCTAGGAGCTCGCCGTGCCGCACCACACCCTCAAGGTCAACGGCCAGGTGGTCACCGTCGACGCCGACGACGACCTCCGGCTGCTGTGGGTCCTGCGCGACCTGCTGGGCATCAACGGCCCGAAGTACGGCTGCGGGCTCGACGTCTGCAAGGCGTGCACCAGCCACATCAACGGCAAGGCGTTCAACCCGTGCTCCGTGCGCGTGGCCGACATCAAGGAAACGGACGAGATCACGACGATCGAAGGCCTGCCGGCGACGGTGGGCAAGGACCTGCACCCGATGCAGGAGGCGTGGCTGGAGATGGACGTCGCCCAGTGCGGCTACTGCCAGCCGGGCCAGATCATGGCGGCGGTGGCGAAGGTCCGTCAGGCCACGGCGGCGGGCCGGGAGATCACCGACGCCGACCTGGACGAGATCCGCAACATCTGCCGCTGCGGGACGTACGCCCGGATCCGCGAAGCGGTGAAGGCGGGCGCGGCGAAGATGTGACACCTCCGGACGCCCGTGATCGAGGAGTCGACACGGGTGATCCGGAGGTCGACACGCGTGTTTGGAGGGTCGACACGGCGGCAGTGCCGTGTCGACCCGCCAAACACGTGAGTCGACTCCTCAATCACGCGTGTCGACCCTTCGATCACGCTCACCGGGAGCCGCTGACCGCCCCGGCGTCGATGCCCAGCAGGGCAACGAAAGCACTCGCCGCCGGGGTCGGGTTCGCCGCCGCCCAGATGACGTACTCGACGCGGGCCGGGGCGTCGGTGATCTCGATCGTCACCACGCCCGTCAGCTGCGGCGCGTACCCGGACGGCAGCATCGCCACCCCCAGCCCCGGGCCGACCAGGCGCGCGATGTAGTCCGCGCTCGTCACCTCGTAGGCGACCTCGCGGTCCAGGCCCGCCGCCGCGAACGCCTGGTCGGACTGCGCGCGGCCGGCCGTGCCCGCCGGGAGGTCGACGAACACCTCCGTGGCCAGCCGCCGCAGGCCGACCGTCGCTTCGCCGGCCAGCGGGTGGTCCGGGGCGACCACCGCGATCAGGTGACCGCGGGCCAGCTCGTGGACCGCGACACCGCTCGGGCGGGCCGTCGTGGGCAGGCCGAGGAACGCCACGTCGAGGGAGCCGTCACGGACCTGCTCGATCAGGTCGTCGCTCGCGCCCACCCGGAGGCTGATGCGCACCGGCGGGAACCGGTCGTGGAACTCGCGCAGCGCGGCCGGGACGTCGGCCGCGGTGACCGTGGGGATCAGGCCGACGGCGAGCCGCCCGCGGACCTCGCCCACCGCGGCCGCGACCTCGGCCGCCGCCCGCTCCGCCGCGTCGAGACACTGGCGCGCGGCCGGCAGGAACGCCTCGCCCGCCGGCGTCAGCCGCACGCGGCGGCTGGTCCGGTCGAACAGCCGCGCGCCGAGCTCCCGCTCCAGCCGCGCGACCTGGTGGCTCAGCGCCGACTGGACGACCAGGCACCGCTCGGCGGCGCGGGTGAAGCTGGCCGTTTCGGCGATCGCGACGACGTACCGCAGCTGCTGGAGTTCCACGCGTCCATCTTGGATCACGATCGCTGCGGTGACGAACATGTATTGGACTCATCGATCGCACTCCGGTGAGATTTCGGTATGACCAGTCAGCTCGTGCGCGAAACCCGCCACGTCGACCTGCCGCGCATCGCGCTCACGGCGTTCGCGCCGGCGGTGTGGGGCACCACCTACGTCGTCACCACCGAGTTCCTCCCCGCCGGCCACCCGCTGTTCGCCGGCCTGCTCCGGGCCCTGCCGGCCGGCCTCCTCGCGCTCGTGCTGACCCGGACGCTGCCGCGCGGCGCGTGGTGGGGGAAGGCCGCCGCGCTCGGCGTGCTCAACATCGGCCTCTTCCTGCCGCTGCTGTTCGTCGCCGCCCAGCGCCTGCCCGGCGGGGTGGCCGCGACCCTGGCCGCCGCGCAGCCGCTCGTGGTCGCCGTGCTGTCGGTGGGCGTGCTCTGTGAACGCCTGTCGGGGTGGCGGCTGGGCTGGGGCGTCGTGGGAATGGCGGGCGTCGGCCTGGTGGTGATCGGGCCGGCCGCGGCGTTCGACGGCGTCGGTGTCGCGGCGGGCCTGGGCGGCGCGGTGACGATGGCGCTCGGGGTGACCCTGACGAAGCGCTGGGGACGGCCGGCCGGGGTCGGCCCGGCCGCGTTCGCCGGGTGGCAGCTCACCGCGGGCGGCCTGTTCCTGCTGCCGCTCACGGCCGTCTTCGAAGGCGCGCCGCCGTCGATCGACGGCGGCGCCGTGCTCGGCTACGCCTGGCTCGGCCTGGTGGGCGGGCTGCTCGCCTACGCCCTGTGGTTCCGCGGCGTCACCACGCTGCCGGTCGCGTCGGTGGCCGTGCTGGCGCTGCTTTCCCCGCTGGTCGCGGCCGTCCTCGGCGCGGTCGTCCTGCACCAGACGCTCGGCCCGGTCCAGCTCGCCGGGTTCGCGCTCGCGCTGGCGGCGCTCGTCGCCGGCCAGCTCCCCGCTCCCCGGAAAGGAAAACTCCCGTGAAGATCGCCGTCGTCGGCGCGGCCGGCATGGTCGGCTCCCGCGTCCTCACCGAAGCCGCCGGGCGCGGCCACGACCTCCTCGCGATCGTGCGGGGGCGACGCCCCGGTGTCGCCGATGTCCCGGTGGTCGTGGCCGATTCGGGCCGGATGGCGACGCTCTTCGCCGGCACCGACGCGGTCGTGGCCGCGACGCGCCCCGCACCCGGGGAGGAGTACACCGTCACCGGCACGACGACGGCGTTGCTCGACGCGGCGGCGGAGGCGGGCACGCGCATCCTCGTGGTCGGTGGCGCGGCCCCGCTTCGGGTCCCCGGCGGCGGCCTGGTGCTCGACGACCCGAGGTACGTCCCGCCGGAGTACCGCGCGATCGCCGGGGCCAGCGCCGCCCAGCTCGACGTGTGCCGCACGCACCCGGCCGACTGGGTTTACCTGAGCCCGCCGGCGGTGCTGGAGCCCGGTGCGCGGACGGGGAGCTACCGCCGTGGCACGACGACGCTCATCACGCGCCCGGACGGAACGTCCCGCATCTCGGCCGAAGACCTCGCCGCGGCGGTCGTGGACGAGCTCGAGACCATCGGAACGGACCGGCACTTCACGGTCGGCTACTGATTTTGGTCTCACACCGCACGAGCGGCGCGGCCTCGGTACCGGAGGCAACGCAGTCGACGCCCTTCCCGGGGCCGGGAACGGGGTAGGCGAAGACGGTCGGCGCGTCGCTGTCCCCGCCGACGGAGAACTTGAGGACGGTCGGTGTCCAGGTTCCGGTGCCGTGCAGGGTTTTCGAGTAGTAGGCGGTGTGCGGGCCGATCGTGGTGCCGGTGCCTTCGCCGTCGTCGTTCAGTTCGTGCACGTTCAGGACGTAGTCGCCGGCGGTGTACTTGCCTTCGTTCTCGTGCCCGGCTTCGGCCGGAGTCGCGCTGACGACCTCCGGCGCGACAGGATCGGCGGCGGTGGCCATCACGGTCGCCCCGACGGCCACCACCGCGGCTCCGGCCGCGACGGCGATGACACCGGCCCTTTTGGTGCGCAGCTTCATGGGTTCCCCTCGCTCCGGGTTCGTCGATCAAGCTAGGGGAGCGGAGTGGCCGGTCGCCTCGGCCGAAGGTACCGGGGGCCTCGTCCTTTCGGCCGAGGCTCCGGACGCGGGCTGTCAAAAGGGTTTCGCCCGCTTGGTCCCCGATGGACCGAATTGCCCCCCGAGCGACGTGGATCACACTCACGATTGTCCCGATTATCGAGAACAAAATTGTTAACGATCGGGTAGGCTTCCCCGCGTCCCGCCGGCGCGCGGCCGAAGCCCAGGAGTAGCCATGGACGTCATCGATACGCACACCCACGTCATCTCGCCGGATGCCACGCGCTACCCGCCCGATCCGATCGGGGGCCGCCGGTCCGAGTGGTCGCTTGCCCACCCCGTCGACATCGATGGCCTCGTCACCGCACTCGACCAGGCCGGTATCGCCAAGGCCGTCGTCGTGCAAGCGTCCACTGTGTACGGACACGACAACCGTTACGTCGTCGAAGCCGTGCGCGCGCATCCCGATCGGTTCGTCGGCGTCTACTCGGTCGATGCGCTCGCGGCCGATGCCGTCGAGCGGATCCGGTACTGGCAGGACCAAGGGCTGTCCGGTTTCCGCCTGTTCACCACCGGCACGACCATGCCCGGCCAGGCCGGCTGGCTCGGCCACGAAGATTCCCGCCCGGCCTGGGCCTACGCCGAACAGCAGGACATCCCCGTCTGCCTGCAGATGACCGGCCAAGGCCTGCCCGCCCTGCGGCGCCTGCTCGAACGCTTCCCCGACGTCCGGGTGCTGCTGGATCACTGCGCCCGCCCCGATCTCGCCGACGGCAAGCCCTTCCACGCCGCGCGGGCCTTGTTCGACCTGGCCGAGTTCCCCGGCGTCCACCTCAAGCTCACCCACCGCGCGCTGGCCGCGTCGGCGCAAGGAGCGTCGACCCCCGCGGACTTCCTCGGCGAACTCGTCGGTTCCTACGGTGCCGACCGGATCGCCTGGGGCTCGAACTTCCCCGCCGCGGAAGGAACTCCGGCGAGCATCCTGGCGGACGCGCGGGAAGCCGTGGCCGGCCTGTCCGAAGTGGACCAGGACCTGGTCTTCGGCGGCACCGCCGCGAAGTTCTACCCGGCGGTGGCCCGCCGTGGCTGACCTTCGCACCGTCCTCGCCGACTACCCGCACACCACGCCCCTGAAGGACGGGGACGTCGTCAGCCCCTCGGTGCGGCTCGATTTCCACCCCGTCGAGCCCGTGCACAAAGCCTTCGCGCCGATGGTGCGGGACGAGGCCTACGACCTGTCCGAACTGGCCGTCGTCACGGCTCTGCAGGCGATCGCCTACGGCCGCCCCGTGGTGCTGCTGCCGGTCGTCGTCGCCTCGCGGTTCCAGCGCGGCTGCCTGATCGCGCACGCTTCTCGGCCGGTGGCGCCGGACGAGCTGGCCGGCCGGCGCGTCGGGGTGCGCGCCTACACCCAGACCACCGGCATGTGGGTTCGTGCCCATCTGGCCGAAGACTTCGGGCTGGCACCGCGCGACGTCCACTGGATCACCCGCGACGGCGCGCACGTGCGCGAGTACCAGGACCCGGACCACGTCGAGCACGGCATCGGTGACGCCGCCCTGGTGGACCTGCTGCGCGAAGGCCGGATCGACGCCACCGTCCTGGGCAACGACCTGCCCGAAGGCGACGAGTTCGTCCCGGTCGTCCCCGACGCCGTCGCGCGCGACACCGAATGGTGGCAGCGCAACGGCTTCCTGCCGGTCAACCACATGGTCGTCGCAGGGAAGTCCGTGGCCGGCCGTGACCCCGGTGCCGTCCGCGAGGCCTACGACCTGCTGCGCCGGGCGGACGCCACCGTGACGCGGCCGGCCGGTACCCCGAGCCCGACGCTCTTCGGCTTCGACCGCCTGCGCCGCCCGCTGGAGATCATCATCGCCGCCTGCCTCGAGCAGGGCCTGCTGCCGCGCGAGCTCGACGTGGACGAGGTGTTCGCGCCCGCCCGGGAAGTGCTGGGCCGCGCCGCGGACTGAACCCGAACCGGACATTCAACGGAGAAACCGGATGACGAAGAGCCCAACCCTCCCCACCCGCGTCCGCAAGCCCTTCTACCGCGACCTCGCGTTCCAGGTCCTCGTCGGGGTCGCCGCGGGGGTGCTCGTCGGGGCGCTCGCGCCCTCGGTCGGGCACCACGTGCAGTTCCTCGGCGACATCTTCATCCACCTGATCCAGATGGTGGTCGGCCTCATCATCTTCTGCACCGTCACGCACGGCATCACCAGCGTCCGCGATCTCGGCAAGGTCGGGCGCATCGCGGTCAAGGCGCTGGTGTACTTCGAGGTGATCACCACGATCGCGCTGGTGATCGGCCTGGTCGTGGTGAACGTGCTCAAGCCCGGCAGCGGCATGCACGTCGACCCGGCGACGCTGCACGCGAGCGGGTCGGCCACCGCGCCGGCCAAGTCGGAGGGGTTCGACGCCTTCCTGGTCAGCCTCGTCCCGACGTCGGCGGTGCAGGCCTTCGCCGAGGGCGAGATCCTGCAGGTGCTGGTGTTCTCGGTGCTGTTCGCCTGCGGGCTGGCGTCGCTGGGGGAGAAGGCGCAGCCGGTGCTGGACTTCGTCGGAAACGTCCAGCAGGCGCTGTTCTGGATCATCCGCAAGGTCATGCGGATCGCCCCGATCGCGGCCTTCGGGGCGATCGCCTACACCGTGTCGCGCTACGGCCTGGGCACGCTGCTCCCGCTCGGCCGGCTGATCGGCGTGTTCTACCTGATCTGCGTGCTGTTCTTCGTGCTGGTCCTGTGGCCGGTTTCGCGCTACGGCGGCTTCAGCCTCCTGAAGGTGCTGCGCTACTTCCGCGCCGAGCTGATCCTGGTGCTGGGCACCAGTTCGTCGGAGAGCGTGTTCCCGCAGCTGACCGCGAAGCTGAAGAAGCTCGGCGTCGACGAGCCGGTCGTCGGCCTGGTGCTGCCCACGGCGTACAGCTTCAACCACGACGGCACGTGCCTGTACTTCGCGGCGGTGAGCGTGTTCCTGGCCCAGGCCACCGGCACCGACCTGGGCTGGCAGGCGCAGCTGGGCCTGCTCCTGGTACTGCTGCTGGCCTCGAAGGGCGGCGCGGGGGTCTCCGGCTCGGCGATCGCGGTCCTGGCGCTGACGCTGTCCGCGACCCACACGATCCCGGTCAGCAGCATCGCGCTGGTCCTAGGCGTGCACAGCGTCCTCTCGGCGGCGTTCGTGTTCACCAACATCGCCGGCAACTGCGTCGCGACCCTCGTGGTGGGCAAGTGGGAGAAAGCCGTCGACCGCGAACGCCTGCACGCGGAGTTGGCCGCCGGTTACCAAGCGGCTTGAGGGTATCGGCGAATGGGCGAAAGTGAACTGCCGATTACGCAGAGATACAATCGTGATCGAGCACTCCCGGAAGCATAAGCGCATTTCAAGGCCCCTGCCGAAAATCCGGAACACCGGTGCCACCTGCGGTGTGATCAATGGACATCCGTGCGGCCGGTGAATTTATTTCGGTTACGCCAACGACGGTGCTTCACCCGATCGTGTAAAGGCTTCGGGGGAGTAACCGCCGTGGATAGGCGGGGAGTGATGATGGCTGTAGGGTCCCGGCGGCAGGGAAACCCGAACGGTTGATCATCTTTTCGGCTGCCGGTTTACGAAGGAAAGAGAGAATTGGACTTCGACGCACTGGCCGCCGAGCTGCGAAATCTCCGGGACAGCGTGGCGGGGGTGACCGGCACGGTGCTCGCCGCGGTCGACGGGATTCCGATCATCGCCGACGCGGACGACTACATCGACCCGGCGAAGATCTCCGCGCTCGCCGCGGCCGATCTCGGGATCGCGCGGCAGGCAGCCGAGATGACCGGCAAGGGGACGCTCAGCCAGACCGTCGTGTTCGGCAGCGACGGCTACATGGCCGTCTACGCGGTGGGCCGGCTGGCGTTGATGGTCGTCCTGGGGGACAAGGGCCTGAACGTCGGGCGCCTCCTCTTCGAGTCCCGGCCCGTCATCGAGCGGATCGGCACGATCTTGGCCGCGTAGCAAGGCAGTTCAACGGAAGGAACAGCATGATGATGAACATCGACACCGCACTCAAGGAAGCCATGTCGATCACCGGCGCCGTCGGCGTCGCCCTGGTCGACTACGAGAGCGGCATGTCGCTCGGCACCAGCGGGGGTGGTGAGTGGCTGGACCTGGAGGTCGCCGCCGCCGGCAACACCGAGGTCGTGCGGGCGAAGCTGCGGGTGATGTCCTCGCTCGCGCTCAACGACAGCATCGAGGACATCCTGATCACGTTGCACCGCCAGTACCACCTGATCCGGCTGATCAACACCTCGCGGAACTCGCTGTTCCTGTACCTGGTGCTGGACCGGGAGCGGGCGAACCTCGCGCTGGCCCGCCACTACCTCAAGCGCATCGAAGCCGACCTGCAGGTGTAGTTCGGGGGAGGAGAGGGGGATGACCGGAGGCGGCTCCCGCGCCGCACTCGTCATCGGCACGGCGTTGATGCACGACCTCGGTTCGTTGTTCCCGGTCGCGATGAACCTCGCCGGCGAAGAGCTGGCGTTCACCTTCGTGTCGTCCTGCCCTTCGCCCGACGCGGTCGAGGAGTGGGTGCGGCTGCGGTCGGGTGCCGTCGTGGCCGACCGCGTGCTGCGCTTCGCCGTCGACGCGGACGGCAGGCGGATCCGCGTCGAGCTCGCGGGGTCGCCGGTCCGGGCGTTGGTCGTGCTCTCGGCCGACGTCACGGCCGCGGCGGTGAACGCCCCGCGCCTCGGCCGCTGGCAGGACCAGATGCCCTGCACCCTGCAGGTCGCGCTGGACGAGCTCGCCCGCGTGCTCTCGCGCTGCCACCACCGCGCGGGCGGCGCCGAGCCGCTGATCGACCTGGATCTCGCGTACCGGCCGGACCGCGACTACGAGATCCGGCTGGCCGGAGCGCACGAACGGGTGCGCCCGTTCATCGCACCGGTCCGCCCGGTGCTCGCGATGCGCTGGCGCTCGACGACGTCGGCGCAGCGCAAGGCGATCCTCGACGAGCTCCCGGACGGTGCGCCCGCCCGCGGCTGGCTCCGCCGCCGGCGCACCGTCCGGATCATGGGGCTGGAGATGGAAATCTCGTCCTGACCGGCCGGGCCCGCTGCCGTGTTTTCCGCGCGAGGCCCCGGCCGGATCCTCGGCGCGCCCGGCCGGCGCGCGATTTTTCCCCACCACCAGGGCCGGATGGCACTTTCCGCCGGTGGTCGTGAAACCGTATCGTGCGAGGCACGGCGCCCGTTCCGGCGCGAACTTTCCCGAGTGCACGGGCCGAAACAATTCCGCCGATCCGTCCGGAACGGTGGTTATTGTTCTTCGAACACCTGGACACAATCGTTTCCCGGCGCTTTCCCGATGGCGGGTGGACAGTAGTGTCCGCCACCGGTACCGGTAAGACACATCTGGCCGTAACCTGCCGTAACACGGTGGTTCCAGCTCCTTCGACCCCGGCGGTGCGACGTCGGGGGCCGGGTGGTGGCAATTGCTCCGAACGGGTGCAATCAATTCATCTGGTAATAGCCGGATCCGGCGCCGTCGAGTACGCTACCGGCGATCTGCGGGAATTCCGGGGAAACCACGATCATGACGAACGTCCGGCGACGGCTTCAGGAGGCTTCGTGCAGCACAGGACGACTCCGGCCGCCGGGTCCGCGCCGGGACGGGTGCCGGAGGCCGGCTTCCGGCACCAGGGGTGCCTCTACGGCAGCGACGCCGAGTTCCTCGCGATGGCCGTGCCGTTCGCGCAGGACGGCCTCCGCCGGGGCGAACCGGTGCTGGTCACCACGACCGCGGCCAACCTGGAGCTGCTGGACGCCGCGATGGGCGCCGACGCCGACCGGATCGCCGTCGCCGAATCGGCCTATATCGGCCGCCGGCCGGGGAAACTGGCCGGCGCGCTGCACCGCTACTGGAACCGGCACCGGTCCACCGCGCCGACCGGCGCGGTCCGCGTCCTCGCCGAGCCCGCGCGGACCGGCAGCCCTCGTGACGAGGCCGCGTGGCAGCGCGCCGAGGCGGAGTTCAACGTGTCCCTGGCGAGCACCCGCATCTGGATGATCTGCCCGTACGACACCCGCACCCTCGACCCCGGCGCGGTCGAGCACGCCCGGCGCGCCCACCCCGAGTACGCCGTGGGCGGGGAGATCCGGCCGTCCGCCGAGTTCACCGCGCCCGGGGAAGCCGAGTGTTCCGGCATCCCGGCGCCGCCGGGGTCCGCCGGCGATCTCTTCCGCTTCGAGGGCGACCTGGTCGCCGTCCGGCGGCACGTGCTGGACCGGGCGAGCGCTCTGCTCCGGTCGGAGAACACGGCGACGTTGTTCGGGGTCGCCGTCGGTGAAGCGATCGCCTACCTGCTCGAGCACGGTATCGACCGGGCGGCCGTCTGGGTGCGGCCGGCGGCCGGCCGGGTGGTGTGCACGCTGCACAGCGACCGGCCGGTCGACGGCCCGGCCTTCTACGGCCTCCGGCCCGCCGGCACCGGCCTGTGGATGACCGACCGGATCTGCGAATGGCTCGACGTCAGCTCCGACGCCGCGGGCTGCACCATCGAGCTGGCGATGCCCGCCGGGGGCCAGGACGGCGCTTAGGTCACTTCTGTCCCGCGCCGCAGCCGCACGTCGCCGAACCGGTCTTCGATCCGGCGCAGATCGCGCAGCCGGGGCTCGGTCTGCCCGCCGAGCCAGCGGGTCAGCGTCTTGGGGGACACGTCCAGCTGCTCGGCGGCGCTCTCCTTCGTGATCCCGCGGCTGCGCAGCGCCTCGGCCAGCCACTCGGCGAAGCTGGCGGCCGGCTCCGGTCGCGTGCTCACGGGGCTCGCCGGCGGGACGCGGGAGGGCAGCACGTCGAACTCGACGCGCCCGGGGTATTTCCGGCAGGAGACCTCCAGCACCCCGGACGGTCCGGCGGCGGTCAGCAGGGCCCGGAGGATCGTGTTGCCGATTTCGCGGTCTTCCGCGTCGGCGAGCGGGGCCTCCCCGAGGCACTCCTGGACGAATTCGCGGATTCGCGGAACCGCCGACGGGCGGGCCGGAAAGATCTTCGTGACGATTTCGACCGCCACTACCTCGATCGATGTCCCCTGCGACCGGCCGGCCGATTCCATTTCGATCAAAGTCCTTCCGCCGAGGTGTTCAGTGTAGTCGCGGAAACGCGAAGCGTGGAACGCCCGGTTTTGTCCCGCCGGGGGCGATCAGGAGTGTCCGGCGGTCTTGCCGCACCTGCCGGACGGGGCTACGGTGGCGTCTTCTCGCGCCCGCGGTGAAGGGGTCAACGATGGTCAGCGCCACGGAGGCCGGCTCCGGAAATCCACCACCCGTCGTCCATATTCTGTGGATGAATGGCGGGCTGAGCTGCGACGGTGAATCGGTGGCGCTGACCGCGGCCACCCAGCCCAGTATCGAAGAGATCGTTCTCGGCGGGCTTCCCGGGCTCCCGGAGATCGCGATGCACTGGCCATTCCTCGATTTCCAGAGCGGGCCCGACGGCGGTGCGGACAGCTTCATCGAATGGTGGCACCGCGCGGCCCGCGGGGAGCTCGACCCGTTCATCCTGATCGTCGAGGGTTCGATCGCCGACGAGACGAACAAGGCCGAAGGTTTCTGGTGCGGGTTCGGCACCGATCCCGCCACCGGCCAGCCCGTGACGGCGAGCGAATGGCTCGACCGGCTGGCCCCCAAGGCGATGGCGATCCTGGCCGTCGGCACCTGCGCCAGCTACGGCGGGATCCACGCGATGGCGGGCAACCCCACCGGCGCCATGGGCGTGCCCGAATACCTCGGGCGCGACTGGCGGTCGCGGGCCGGGCTGCCGATCGTGTGCGTGCCGGGCTGCCCGGTCCAGCCGGACAACCTCTCCGAGACCATCCTGCACCTGCTCTTCCAGGCGTCCGGCAGCGCGCCGGAGATCGACGTCGACGAGGCGCTGCGGCCGAAGTGGCTGTTCCGGAACACCGTGCACGAAGGCTGCGACCGGGCCGGCTACTACGAGCAGGACGAGTTCGCCGACCGGCACGACTCGCCGCGCTGCCTGGTGAAGCTGGGGTGCTGGGGCCAGGTGGTCCGGTGCAACGTGCCCAAGCGGGGCTGGATCAACGGCGTGGGCGGCTGCCCGAACGTCGGCGGCATCTGCATCGGCTGCACCATGCCCGGGTTCCCCGACAAGTTCATGCCGTTCATGGAGGACCCGGCCGACGCCGGCGTGCCGACGGCGACGACCAGCGTGGCCGGGTCCGCGATCCGCATCCTGCGCGAGATCCGCACGGCGGGGGAGCGGTGACCGCGGCCGTCCGGGCCCGGCTCGGGACACTTCTGGGCGTCCTGCTTTCCGGGGAGCACCGGCGGCCCGCCGAGGAGCTCGTCCGGCAGCTGACGGACCTCTACGGCGACGGACTGGCCCGCGTCGTCGCGATCCTGCGCGAGCAGGCTCCGGACCTGCTCGGCGCGATCGCCGCCGACGACGCCGTCACGGACCTGCTCGCGCTGCACGACCTGCATCCCCTCGACGCGGCCACCCGGGTCCGCCGGGCCCTGGCCCGGGTCGGCGGCGACGTCGGGTACCTCGGCCTCGACGACGGGGTCGTGCGCGTGTGGCTCGGCGGCGGGTGCTCGTCGGTGCCCCGGGCGACCGTCGAAGCCGCCGTCCGGGACGCCGCGCCGGAGCTCGCCGGCGTCGAGTTCGTCACCGCGCTCTACGAGATCGGCGTCGGACCGCCGGCCGGGCGGGCCTCATGAGCGTCCACAGTGGATTCTTCCCGGCCGTGCGGCCCCGGGGCGCGGTCCGGCCGGAGCGGTGTGAGCTGTGCGGGACGCCGGTGGCCGCCCGCCACGGTCACGTGGTCGACACCGGCCGCCGCGGCCTGCTGTGTTCCTGCCGGGCGTGCTTCCTGCTGTTCACCCGGTGCGTGAGCGGGGAAGCGCGCTACCGCGCGGTGCCGGAGCGCTACCTGTGGGACCCCGGGCACCCGGTCGCCTGCCTCGACTGGCGCCGGCTCGACGTCCCGGCCGGGTTCGCGTTCGTCCTGCACCGCGGCACGCGCGTCACGGCGTTCCAGCCCGGCCCGGCCGGCGCCGTCGAGACCGTCCTGCCCCTCGACCTCTGGGCGGACCTCACGGCGGGCCACCCCCTGCTGGCGGCGGCGGAGCCGGAGGTCGAGGCGATCGTGTTCCGGGGGACGGACCGGATCACGGAGTGCTTCCTCGTCCCGGTCGACGCGTGCTACCGCCTGGTGGGCGCGGTCCGCCGGTCCTGGTCGGGGCCGGACGGCGGGCCGGAGATGCGCGCCCGCGTCGGCGAGCTGTTCGCGGAGATCCAGCGGCGAGCACGGCCGTTGTGCGGGGGCGCCGACTAGGCTGAACGGGTGGACGAGCCGACCGCCCCGCGCATCCTCGTGATCGAGGACGCCGAAGCGATCCGCGTGCCGGTCGAGGCGGCGCTGACCACCGCCGGGTTCTCGGTGCGGGCGTGCGCCGACGGCGCCGGGCTCGAAGCCGAGCTGGCCCGCGCGCGGCCCGACCTCGTCGTGCTGGACGTCATGCTGCCCGGCCGCGACGGCTTCGAGCTGCTGCGCGTCGTCCGGCGGCACTCGGCCGCCGGGGTGGTGATGCTGACCGCCCGCGACGGCGTCGAAGACCGGCTGCGCGGCCTGGGCGAAGGCGCCGACGACTACGTCGTGAAGCCGTTCGTGCTCGCCGAGCTCGTCGCGCGGGTGACCGCGGTGCTGCGCCGGACCGGCCGCACGCGGCCCACCATCGAGATCGGTGACCTGGTGGTCGACGTCGAGGGCGGCCGGGTCCGCTACGGCGCCGCCGACGTCGAGCTGACCTCGACCGAGTGGAAGCTGCTCGTGCACCTCGCCGAGCACCGCGACCGGGTGGTCTCCAAGACCCAGGTCCTGACCGCCGTGTGGGGCTACGGCGACTACGCGGCCAACCTCGTCGAGGTCAACGTGAGCGCGTTGCGCCGCAAGCTCGAAGCGCACGGCCCGCGCGTGCTGCACACGGTCCGCGGCCAGGGGTACGTCCTGCGCGGGGACCCGTGACGGGCCTGCGGACGACGTCGCTGCGCCGCCGGGTCACCGTCACCGTGCTGGTCGTCCTGGCGGTCGTGCTGGTCGCCGTCGGGATCGTCGTCGACACGGTGTTCCGCGCGCAGGCCGAGCGGGACGTCAGTGCCGTCCTCACCGCGCGGGTGCAGCTGGCCCAGCAGCTGGCGAAGCAGAACGTGGCGCCGCAGAACCTGCTGCGGCGCTTGGAAACGCGTGGGGTGCGGGCCTCGCTGGCGTTGCCGGACGGGACGTTCCTCGGCGCGGCCGACCTGCCGCCGGACGCCCGGATCCGGCAGGTGCGGGCGACGTTGTCCGGTCCGGCGCGGATCGACGGCGCGAAGCTGACGCTCACCGCCGACGAGTCGCTGGTGGCGGCGGCCGAGCAGAGCCTGCGGTGGGTCCTGCTCGGCACCGGGCTGGGCGCGCTGCTCGTCGCCGCGGTCGCGTTGCTGCTGGCCGTGCGGTTCGCGCTCGCGCCACTGGACGCGATGACGCGGCTGGCGCGCACGATCGTCTCCGGCGGGCGCGGGGGCCGGCTCGCGCCGGAGCGGACCGGCACCGAGCTGGGCCGGGCGGCGGCCGCGTTCGACTCCGCGCTCGACGCCCTCGAAGGCGCCGAGCGGGCCGCGCGGGCGTCGGAGGAGCGCACACGGCGGTTCGTCGCGGACGCGGCCCACGAGCTGCGGACGCCGCTGGCCGGGGTGCAGGCGGCGGCCGAGGCGTTGCTGCAGCAGCCGGCCGACACGCCCGCGGACCAGCGGGAGCGGCTGCAGCTGCTGGTGGTCCGGGAGTCGCAGCGGGCCGGCAAGCTGGTCGCCGACCTGCTGGACCTGGCCCGGCTCGACGCGGGCGCGGAGCTCGAGCGGGCCCCGGTGCCGCTGCTCGAGCTGGTGCGCACGCAGGCCGAGCAGGTGCGGCTGACCGCCCCGGACGTCGTGGTCGAGGTCTCCGGGCCGGACACACGGGTGCTCGGCGACCGCGCGCGGCTCACGCAGATCGTGGCGAACCTGACGGGCAACGCGGTGCGCGCGATGGACGGCCGGGGGACGCTCACCGTCGAGGTCACCGCGGACGGGATCACGGTGACCGACACGGGCCCGGGCGTGCCGGGGCCGGACCGGGAGCGGATCTTCGACCGCCTGGTCCGCCTCGACGCGGCCCGCGGCGGTGCGGGCGGGTCCGGCCTGGGGTTGCCGATCGCCCGCGGCTTCGCCCGAGCCCACGGCGGCGACCTGTGGTGCGAGGCCGCGCCGGGCGGGGGAGCGCGGTTCCGGCTGGCGGGGTTGCCGCCGGCCGTGTGAGTGGCCGGGCTGGTCAGGCGAGCAAGCCGGCATGCGGCTGGCCGGGCTGCTGCCGGCCGTGTGAGTCGCCGGGCTGGTTGGGCGAGCAGATCGGCATCCGGCTGGCCGGGTTACCGCCGGCCGCGTGAGCGGCCGGGCTCGTCAGGCGAACAGGCCGGCCATGCGTCCGCTGTGGCCCGGCAGCACCTTGCCCGCGTCCGTCGCCAGCACCTCCTCGACCAGGCTCGCGTAGACGTCCCGGAAGTCCGTGGTCAGCTTCAGGTCGCCGTCGTCGAGGTCGGTCAAGCTCGGCTCCGCGCCGTGGAAACCGCCCTTCACGCGCGGCCCCAGGACGAACACCGGGCCCGCCGTGCCGTGGTCGGTGCCCTGGCTCGCGTTGGCCGTCACCCGGCGGCCGAACTCCGAATACACCAGCACCGTCGCCTGCTTGCCGCGGTCGGTCTTCGCCAGCCGCTGGGCGAACGGGGTCAGCGCGCCGTCCAGCTCGGTCAGCAGGCGCTGCTGGGTGCCGCGTTCGTCGGCGTGCGTGTCGAACCCGCCCAGCGACACCGAATACACCCGCGACGGCACGCCCGCTTCGATCAGCCCGGCCACGACGTCGAGCTGCGCCGCCAGCTCTCCCTTGCGGGGCTGGGTCTTCCCCTTGTCCTTTGTGGACCCGCCCAGGGTGGCGACCGCCCGGTGCAGGTCGTTCACCGACCGCGCCGCGCGCGCCTGCCAGAACCCCTCGCCGGCCTGCGCGGTGCCCAGCCCCTCGAACGCCTTGCCCAGCGCGCCTTCCGGCAGCTTCAGCCCGCCGACCGGCAGCGACGCGGCGGCGGTCCGCTCCCCGGCCAGCATCGGCGGCAGCACCGGGTCGACCGACACCGCGCGCAGCGGGTCGTCGCCGGTGGCGTCCAGCCAGCGGCCGAGCCAGCCGGTCGGCACCGACGTCTCCGGCGACGCGGTCTGCCAGATCGCCATCGACCGGAAGTGGCTGTGGTCCGGCTTCGGGTAGCCGACCCCGCGCAGCACGGCCAGCTGCCCGCCGTCCCAGAGGCTCTTGAAGCCCTTCATACCCGGGTTGAGGCCGAGGCCTTCGCCGAGGTCGAGCACCTCTTCGGGTTTGTACGCCAGCTCGGACCGGGCGTTGATGTAGGCGGAGTCGCTCGCCGGGACGACCGTGTTGAGCCCGTCGTTGCCGCCGTAGAGCGTGACGACGACGAGCACGCCCGCGTCCGGGTCGAGCGGGTTCTCCCCGGCCGCCGACATGAGGTGGCCCCAGTCGACCTGGGTGGCCCCGGCGGCGAGCGCCGCCGCGGCCGTCACGCCGGTCGCCGTGAGGAACCGGCGTCGGTTCACCTGCTGCACGATCGTCACCCGCTCACTGCGTATTCGGGGGCACAAGCGGCCACTGTGGACAGTTGACGCGGGTTGCCGGCGACCCCCGCGAGCGCGGCGCGGGTCCGGTCGGACCAGGCGTCGACGCCGAGGAGGTCCCCGATCGCGGCGACCTTGTCGCGCGCCTTCGTCACCGCGCCGAGGTCGGCGTGCGCGGTGACCTGCTGCGCGAGGTGCAGCCGCGCGACTCCGGCGGACGTCGTCAGCCAGGCGCCGCCCGCCGCCCAGCCCCCGACGCTGGGTGGCTGGAACGGCACCTGGCCCATCCCGCGCAGCCCGGTCAGCAGCTGCGCGCGGGTCTTGTCGTCGAGCTTCGCCGGACGGACACCGAGCGCGCGCAGCAGCCCGGCCAGCCACTCGACCGGCTGCTTGACCAGCGACGTCGCGCTGTCGTGGAACGCCGGTTCGTCGGTGACCGCGCGCAGCAGCGCCCGGAGGTCGCGACGGCTCCCGTAGGCGGCGACGAGCCGGTTGAGGGCGTCCGCGGACGGCGGGGTCGCGGACACGAGCCGGAACCACACGCGGCCCACGACGAACCGCGCCGAGTCGGGCCGGCCGAGCACGAGGTCGGTGAACGACTCCGCGTCGAAGTCGCCGCTCGCGCCGAGGATCTTCTTGACGCCGTCGTCGTGGCGCTTGGCGACCAGTTGCGCGCCGTCGGCGTCGCGCTTCGCGGACCAGCCGGTGAGCGCCCGCGCGGCTTCCCGGACGTCGTCCTCGGTGTAGTGCCCGACGCCGAGGGTGAACAGCTCCATGAACTCGCGGGCGAGGTTCTCGTTGGGCTTGCCCGCCTTGTTGCTGTTGCCGTCGAGCCACAGGAGCATCGCCGGGTCGACCACCATCGCGCGGGCCAGGTCGGTGAAGCTGCCGAGGGCGTGCTCGCGCTGGGTCCGGTTCTGCGCGAGCATCAGCCGCGGGCTGCGGACCTTCTGTTCACTGGTGGCGAAGTGCCCGTGCCAGAACCAGGTGAGCCGTTCCACCGACGCGACGTCGGCGGCGGCCATCCGGTCCAGCCACCAGCCGGCGGCCTGCGTCGCCTGGGCCTGCACCTGCTTCCTCGCCTGCTGCTTCGCGGCCTGGTCGGCGTTCTTGCCGGGCTTGTCCGGCGGCGGGCCGAGGTCGGGCATCGGCGTCGCTTCCGCCCCGGCGTCGGGGCCGGTGCCGAGCAGCCGGTCGCGGGTCTCGGCGAAGCCCCGGTCGAGTTCCCCGGGCCGGGGCCCGAAGCCGAGCCGGTCGTGCAGCCGCCGGACGGCCGCGCGTTCGGAGAGGACCATGCCCCCGATCCTGCGGCGCGCGGCGTCGCCGCGGTGGGCGGGCGGGCGTTTCTTAAGCCGATCCACAGCCACCCCGGCCGGCGGGCGAGGCCGTAAGGTCGTCGTCGTGACGCCTTCTCCCGATCCACCACTCGCCCCGGACGAGCAGGTCGCCGCCGGCGGCGAACGCGAGGTGCTGGAGACGTTCCTGGACCTGTACCGGGCCATCGTCGTCCGCAAGGTGTCGGGCCTGCCCGCGGAAGCGGCGCGCCGGCGGCTGGTGCCGTCGTCGACGACGCTCGCCGGGCTCGTGCGGCACCTGGCGTCGGTCGAGCGGGAGTGGTTCGGCGGGGTCCTGGCCGAGCGGCCCGTGGCCGGCGCGGCGGGCGACGGCTGGAACGTCGACGACGTGACCGACGTCGAGACCCTCGTCGCGGACTACGAACGCGCCTGTGCGGAGTCCCGGCGTGTGGCCGCGCGGTTCGCGCTCGACGGCACTGTGCCGATGCCCCGGCTCGGCCGCGTGTCGCTGCGGTGGATCTACGTCCACCTCATCGAGGAGACCGCGCGGCACGCCGGGCACGCGGACATCCTCCGCGAGCAGGTCGACGGCGCCACCGGCTTCGACGGGTGACGGGGGAACGGATGCGGATCAGCGACGAGGACTACCTGTGGTTCGCCGGCCGGGCCCTGGACGGGATGGCGGCGATCCTCGCGGAGCTCGGCGACGAGCGGGCCAACCGGCGGCCACCCCTGCCCGGGGCGAACACGCCCTACGCCATCGTCACGCACTGCCTCGGCGTGCTCGAGTTCTGGGCCGGCTCGCTCGTCGCCGGCCGCGTGGTGCACCGCGACCGCGACGCCGAGTTCACGGCGTCGGGCCCTGTGCGGGAGCTGATCGAGCGGGTCGCCGTCGCCCGGGAACAGCTGCACGCCGACCTGAAGGCGGCCGAACCCGCCGCACCGCTGCGCGCACCGGCGCCCGCCAAGTACGCGGACACCCCGGCGGGCCGCTCGCAAGGGGGCGCGCTGCAGCACGTCTACGAAGAGCTGGCGCAGCACCACGGCCAGCTCGAGCTGACCCGCGACATCCTCCGCTAGAGGCGGTCGGCGAGCGTCTGCGCCAGGGTGGCGTAGACGTCGTCGCGGTGCTTGCGCAGGTAGAGGTACACGGTCCGGTTCTGGCCGTGGCTCCGCTTGCCGGTCATGACGAGGGCGTCGCCGGTGGTCACGGCGCAGAAGAACGCGCCGTCGCCGATTCCGGGGAGCGGCGTCACCGGCCCGGTGCAGTCCTTCTTGGAGTTCGCCATCGTCTTGGCCGGGGTGGAGCGGGGCGAGGCGATGATCCACAGATCGAGCAGCCACGGGGACACGTACTTGCCTTCGTAGCGGCACTGGAACTGGGTGCCGGGTACGAAGGTCGGGTCCGGCGGCTTCTCGGTCATGATGATGTCCTCGCTCGTTCCGAGCACCCGCTGCAGCTCCGCGGTACCGAGGAACGGGCAGGCCGCGGTGACCTTCGCGGGCGATGCCGGCGGCGTGAACGCCGGCGTGGACGGCTTCGGAGTGGTCACCGCGGTCGTGACCGGCCGGGTGGTCGTCGGCGTCTTCGAGGTGGCCGGCAGCGGCGGCGCGAGGGGCGTGCAGGCGGTGCAGGTCAGTGCCAGAACGGCCGCGAGCGCGGCCCCGGATCTCCCCATTTCGCCAATCTAGCCCCAAAGCGGCGCTTCACCGAGGGGCCCGGTGCCGACGAGCACGAGCGCGCCGCTGGTGAGCTCGACCGGGGTGCCGGCGTGGCACGGTGGCGAGCACCGCGCACCCCGCCGCCATCGCGGACGCGGTTGCGCCGGAGCTCGTGACCCGCGGGCGGCGTACTCTCGGACCGTGCAGATGCCGACACGGCGCGACAGCGAGCCCGTTCGCGGTCACGGATGCCGGCGGCCGGCCGCGGAGCGCGGGTCATGACCGCCGACCCGGTGACCGCCCGCGGGGGCCACGACCACGCCGCCGTCCGCTACGGCTCCGACGCCGAACTGGTCGCCGTCGCCGTCCCGTTCCTCGAAGCCGGCCTGGCCGCGGGGCAGCCGACCCTCGTCTCCCTCGACCCGGACCGGACCGAGCTGGTGCGACGGGCCCTGCCGCCGTCGGCGGAGGTGCAGTACCTCGCGCCCGGCGACGTCTACGCGCGGCCCGCCGCCACGATCAGGTCCTACCGCGAGCTGATGGCCGGGTTCGTCGCCGAGGGTGCCCGGGAGATCCGCGCGCTGGGCGAGCTTCCGCGCGTCGAGATCGACACGTCGTGGGACTGGTGGGCCCGCTACGAAGCCGCGGTCAACCACGCCTACGACGACTTCCCGTTGCGCAGCATCTGCGCCTACGACACGCGGACCACCCCGCGCCACGTGCTCGACGACGTCGCCCGCACGCACCCGTTCCTCGCCTCGCCCGGCGGCGGGCGCCTCGGCAACGACGGTTTCGTCGACCCGCGCGCCTTCCTGGCCGGCTCGCGGCCGATGACGCCGCACCCGATCCAGCACACCGCCCCGCTCGCCGAGCTCGTCGACCCGCAGCCGTCGGCGGCCCGGCGCGCGGTCCTCGACCTCGCCAAGACCGACCTGCCCGCCGCCGAGATCGACGACCTCGTGCTGGCGGTCAGCGAGATCGTCGACAACGCGTTGCGCCACGGCCGGCCGCCGGTCGAGCTGCGGATCTGGGCGGACGCCGACCACGTGGTCGTGACCGTGCACGACACCGGCGAAGGCCCCGGCGACCCGTTCGCCGGCCTGCTCCCGGCCGGCCGCCACATCGGCGGCCGCGGGCTGTGGATCGCGCACCAGGTCTGCGGCCAGGTGACCCTCCACCGCGACGAGACGGGCTTCACCGCCCGTCTCACCATGGGGAACGCCTGGCTCCGCCGCGCGGCGGACTGAACCCCCGGCTCACCGGTTCGCGGAGACCCGGTGGGGGCGGGGCGGATGCGTGGCCCCGCCGTAGTGGGTGGCCCCGAGCGTCACGGCGGCGACGAGCACGGCGGCGCCGGTGACGGTCAGGATGCGCGCCGGGGTGCGCAACCGCGGCCGCGGGCGCGGGATGTCGGCGCCGGTGTGGGACAGCTTCGCCGTGGCCCACCGGTAACCCTGCGCGAGGGCGAACACCAGGGTCGCCCCGATGATGAAGAAGTCCGCGACGTTGAACGTGTACTTCCCGACCGGGACGAAGTCGATGGCGCCGCGGACGCTGCCCGGCGCGGTGAGGTGGTGCAGCCCGAGGCGGTCGAGCAGGTTGCTGGTCCAGCCGCCGATCGCGAGCGCGGCCGGAGCCCGCAGGAGCACCGGGTGCCGGCGCCGCAGGAGGAGCAGCGTGGCGGCGGTCAGCGTCGCGCTCCCGGCGAGGTCGAGCACCGCGCCCGTCACCGGACCGGCGTACCAGGCGCCGACGACCGGCCCGACCAGCGGGTTGCCGCCGAAGTTGATGTGCGCCCGGGGCACTTCGCGCCAGGCCCACGCTTTGGTCACCTGGTCCGCGACGATGACCAGGACCAGGGCGAACGCCGTCCACGGCGGCCGGGAGACCTTCGCGCCGAGACCGGGTGCTTCGAGCCGGATCGTTCCGGCGGTGCCTTCACGGGTCATCGCTTCTCACCGCCCGGGCCCAGGCGACCACGGGCCGTGGCCCGGACGGGCGGCGACGGGGCTGCGTGGATTCGCGGGGTTGGGGAATACCCCACCGGCGGCGTCGTCAAACGCCGGGTGCGGCCGCGCCTGTGTCCACTGTGGACCCGCGGACGCGGGTCAGCCGGCGGTCTTGATCAGCGGCGCGTCCCGGGACAGCTCCCGGAAGCCGACGCCGAAGTACAGCCCGCGGGCGCGAGGGTGGCCCGGCGCGCCGAGGCAGGCGACCGTCGCGTGCACCGCGCCCGCGTCCCGGGCCCGGTGCATCCCGTGCAGCATCATCGCCCGGCCCAGCCCGCGGCGCCGGTGGTCCGGGTGCGTGCCGACCGGCTCGAACTCGACGGTCTTGTTCACCTCGTCGAGCCACAGGATCGCCGAGGCCGCCATCGTCCCGTCCGGTGCTTCCACCAGTACGTGCAGATCGCCGCGATAGGCGGAGGTCTGCCGGACTCCTTCGTAGCTCGCGAGCGTGTACGCCGAGGGAGTCCAGCCGGCGAGGTGGGCCTCGACCGCGGCTTCCGGCCCGGCTTCCTCGGCGGTGCGGAAGCGGAATCCCGCCGGCAGCACCGGTTCCTCGAGCTCGGCGAGGTCGCGTTCGTTGAGCTGGGTCCAGGACCCCTGGTCGCCGAGGGACCCCGGGTCGGTCTCGTAGCCGCGCGCCGCCCAGCGCTCCAGCGCGAACCCGTCGGCCGCGCCCGGCAGCACCGCGCGCTCGACGTCACCGGCCGTCGCGTCGAACCAGCTGATCACGTCGTCGATCAGCCCGGCGTGGCCGGGGTGGACCTGGTGCACCAGCGACGCGCCGGTGACGTCCTTCACCGAACCGTCGTTGCGCCGCACCCGGCGCGGGAGCTGGGCCCAGCCCCACGCCACCAGCTCGCCGCCGGAAAACCACAGCCGGCGGGGCCAGCTCGCGTTGTGGTCGGCGTGCCCGCGGCCCCAGTTCCAGGCGAGCTCGCCGTACGACGCGTCGCCGTTGACGAGGTCGGGCCGGGTGGCGGTGATGCGCTGCGCCAGGCGCTGCATGAGCTCGACGTCCCCGGCGGTCAGCAGTTCGACGGTCCCCATGATCGGTCACTGTGTCAGGACCCCGGGATGCCGTCGAACCGTTTTCCGGCGGGGCTACCGGCGTTCGGGGATGCCCGCGAGGACCGCGCCGAGGCTCGGGAGCCAGCGTTGCTGCGGGTCCGGTGCCGAGAGCCACTCCGTCGCCACGTCCACCCGGTGCGCGCCGACCGGCAACGGGAGCAGCGTGCCCCAAGCGAGCACGTCGACGTTCCGGGGCAGTGCCGAGCGCGGCGGGATCAGGCCGTCGGTCTCCGCGAGGAGGGCCACCCGGGGGCCTTGCTGGGTGGGGAGGTGCATGGCCGGGCCCTGGCAGCCCGTCGCCGCCAGGCGGGTCAGGACCGGGCCGGCGCTGAGCTTGGGCAGCGTCACCGCGCAGATCCCGTTCTCCAGCGCCAGGAACGGGTGGACACCGCGCCACTTCACCGGCCAGCCGAACAGGCGGCCGTAGTAGGCGTCGACCCGGTCGACGGGCGTGGCGGTGCTCGTCGGCACCTGCTGGTCGAGCGACATCGTCGGCGCCTTTCCACGGGGTGGGTGATCCCGCCAGCGTAACGGCACTGAGTGCCGCTAGCAAGTGCGGCTGCTACCGTCCGGCCATGACGGATTCGCCGCGCCGCGCGCCGGCCACCCGGGTCGGGGCGACCCCCGCGGGCCGGCGGCAGCTGCGCCGCGCCCTCGCCTCGGCGGCCGTGGACCTGTTCGCGGCCAACGGCTACGAGGCCACCACGGTGGACGACATCGCGGCCGCCGCCGGTGTCGGGCGCCGCACGTTCTTCCGGTACTTCGACGCCAAGGACGACGTGCTCTTCGCCAACCACGACGAGATCGTCGCGGAGATGGAGGAGGCCTTCGCCGCCGCCGACCCGGGCCGCGACCCGGTCGAGGTGGCGTGCGCCGCGGTCGGCCTGGTGCTCGACTCCTACGCCACCGACCTCGACGTGTCGCTCAAGCGGTTCGCCCTGACCCGCACGGTCCCTTCGTTGCGGGACAAGGAGGTCGCGACCGTCGACCGCTACCAGCGGGTGCTCGCGCGCTACCTGCAGGCGCGCTACGAGGAGCAGGGCGACGGGACGGCGAGCCTGCGCGCGGCCGTCGCCGCGGCGGCGATCGCGGCCGCCAACAACCACGTCCTCCGGCGCTGGCTGCGCACCGGCGGCACCGGCGACATCAAGGCCACCGCGGCCGAGGCGTTCGCACTGGTCGTCGACGCGTTCCGGGCCCCGGGCGGCGACGAAGCCACGGTGGTCGCGGTGCTGACCACGGCGACGCCCCTGCGCGAGGTCGTCGCCCGGGTCGGCGAGGTCCTGCGCAGCTGAGTGACACTGAGTGCCACTGTTTCGCCCGCGCTGTTTACACTGAGGCCATGGCGAAGGGGAAGAACGTCAAGCCGACGCCGTTCCGCGAAAGAAACGGCGACCACCCGTTCAACGCTTCCGGTGTGGTGCGGACGGGCTCCCGGCGATTCACCTTCGTCGACAACAAAGACCCCACCGCGTTGTTCGAAATGACGTTCGACGCCCACCTGGACACGGTGGAACGGATCCACCGGCGCCGGCTGGCCGGCGCGGGCGGGCCGGGCGATCCCGAAGGCCTCACGCGGGCCGACGTCGACGGGGAAACCTTTCTCATCGTTTCGTCGTCGCTCTCGGTCGCCCGCAACGGCGGCCGGATCAACGACGGCCTGGTGCGCGTCCGGTACCGCCCCGACGGCGACCTGGCCGCCGAGCCGATGGCCGGGTTCCGCGAGTGGCTGCTCGCGCACGTGCCGAGCCTGGCCGCCGCCGGCCGGCTGGAGCCGGACGCGGGCGGGCTGAACGTCGAAGGCCTCGCCTGGGACGCCCGGGCGGGCGCACTGCTGTTCGGCTTGCGAGGACCGGCCGTCCCCGGCGGCATCACCCTCGTGGAAGTCCCGGCCGAAATCGGCGGAGAGTGGACGACGGCCTCGCTGGGGACACCCACCCTGCGGTCCGCCCGGGTCCCACGATCGACCGGGGGGCAAGGCGTCCGCGACCTCTGCTGGGACGCGCGGACCGGCCGCCTCCTGCTCCTGATCGGCCGCTCGGCCAGCGACGGCGACGCGCCGTTCCGGCTCGGCACCTGGACCCGCGGCGACGACCCCGTCGAGCTGCTCGACGTCACCTTCCACCGGACCGCGAAGCCGGAAGGCGTGACGACGTTCGAGCGCGGGCTCCTCATCGTCGACGACGGTGGCGGCTACGCGGTCCTCTGACTCAGGAGAAGTACAGTTTCGACGCGACGGGGTCCTGGACGACCCGAGGCCGGCCGGTGGCAGTGGGATCGGCGGCGAAGGCCGCACCGGCGCCGGTCCGGACGCTCGTCAGCGTGAAGTAGCCGCTGTAGGCGAAGGGATCGCCGGGCGGATCCACCGGGGTCACCGAGAACTCCTCGGCGTGGTCGGCGTCGTCCGCCGCGCGCGTGCCGAGCAGCTGGTGGCCCTGGGGCGACGCCGTCGTGCTCGCGTGGAGCACCCTCCCCGACGCCTTGCTGGCGAGTGACTTCCCGGTGCCGAGAGCGTCGAAGCACCACAGATCCGCTTCGTCGACGTCGGCGGGCCGAAGCCGGTGGATGACTTCGAAACTCCCCGGGTCCGCCGCGACGGGTTCGGTGCGGCTGGCGTGCATGCACTCGTTCGTGACGTCTTCGCGGACGTACGCGCCTTCGGCGCCGGGCAGGCCACCGCAGAGGTAGCCGGCGGAGGCGGCGAGCCGGAGCTGCTTGCGGACCGTGGTGACCTGCGCGGGCACGTCGGGCACCCCGAGTCCGGTCAGCAGCGCCGCCATCCGCTCGAGCAGCGGCTTGAGCACCGTCTCCTGGGTCCGGTGGCCGAACACGCTGTCGCGGTAGGTGCCGATCTGCCCGATCAGCTGCGCGCGGCGGCCCGGGTCGTCGCGCACCAGCCGGGCGAGCAGCCCGGCCGTGTCGAGCCGGAAGTGCCGGGCGGGCTGCAAGGTCTGGTCCAGGCCCCACGGGATCATCTTGAACTTGACGTCGTCGACGCCGGGCGCGGCGACGGCCTTCACGTCGTTGTAGACATAGGTGTTGTTGGTGTTCCGGGAATAGCCGTCCCAGTGTTTGAGGAAGAACTCCATCGCGTAGATCTTGACGAACTGGTCGAGGTCGAACACCTGGCTCGCGCCGGCCAGGCCGTGCGCGGCGATGTGGTCGATGGCGAGCCGCAGGTCGGCCTTGTCCTCGAACTTCGACAGCGATTCCACGCCGATGAAACCGAACCGCTTGTCGACGAAGTCGTCATTGTGCTCGAGCTCGTACAGGTTGCCGTCCGGGTTGCCGAAATTGCGCTCGATGTAGCGCGGCATGATCGGCTCGACGTTCACGAAGACACCCGGGGCGGTGACGCCGGCGACCCCTTGGCCGATCGGGGTGCCGTTCACGAGCACTCGGGCGAAGTTGCCGCGGGAACGGGGCAGCCCGGCGAGCGCGAAGAGCTGGTAGCCCAGCAGCTGCCGGACGTAGGAGGCGTCCTGGACCGAATTGTTGAGCGTCAGGTACCGCGAGCCGATCAGCCGGGTGATCGGTGCCTTGTTGGCGTCGAGGAACTTCGCGAAGTCGATGTGCAGGCACGGTTTGTCGCTGTTGATCGACCCGCAGAACGACTTCTTCTTGATTCCCACGTCGGAAAAGGTCGTGCGGGCGGGGAACTTCGTCCCGGATATCTCGACCGACGCCGCTTTCCGCCAGGTGTAGCGGCTGCCGCCGGCCCAGTCGAAGTTGCACACGCCGCCCGCCGGCTGCTCGGTGCGCACCGCGTCCCAGCCGGCCTGCGGCAGCGTGATATCGATCGTGAGCACATTGTCGATCTCGTAGAGGGAATCGAGTGCCCGCTGTTCCTGATCGCCCATCCCGACAGTCTACGACCGGTTTTCCCGTGGCGGACCGGAAGAAATTCAGCGAGGAATTTTACGATCACGCCGCTTTTCGTGGATAGCTCACCCGGCCCGCGGCGGGTGGACGGCGGTGATGCCGGCGAGGATGAGGTCCACCCCGGCGAGGAACTGCTCGCGGTCGTCGTGCTCACGCAGTTCGGCTGCCACCGACCGGGTGAACGGGTACTCCTCCGGGTCCAGGTCCTCCCATGCGCTCGCCACCGCGTCGAGGAACTCGGTGCGGCTCGCCTGGGGTATCGCGATCCGGGCGTTCGCCGCGTTCTGCCCGGCCGCGCCGAGGATGTAGGTCACCAGCGCCGACGTCGTCGTGAACCGGTGGCCTTCGGGGACGCCCAGCGCGTGGACCGGACGGCCGACGGCTTCGAAGATCCGCGGGGTCACCGAGCCGCGTGAGAGCTGCAACGCCAGCTGCGTGGCCAGCCAGGGGTGCCGGTCGATCGCGTCGAACAGCCCGAGCGCGACCGCGCGGACGTCGTCGCGCGGGGAACCGGTGGCGCCGGTCGTCAGCACGGTGGCCAGGACGCCGTCGGTGGCGGCGTCGAGCAGCTCGCCCTTGTTCGCCACGTGCCAGTAGATCGCCCCGGCGCCGGTGGCGAGGCGTTCGGTCAGCGTCCGGAACGTCAGCCCGGCCTCGCCGCTCGTGTCGAGCAGCTCGATCGCGGCTTCGACGATGCGTTCGCGGCTGAGGGCCTCGGTGCGGCGGCGGGTGCGGGGTGGCATGCCCCATCTTGACATACCTGGAACGTTGTTCCAACATGGAATGACATTCCAGACCACGAAGGAGTCATCATGAACGTCACGATCATCGGCGCCGGGCTCGGCGGCCTCGTCCTCGCTCGCGTCCTGCACGTCCACGGCGTCCCGGTCACCGTCTACGAGGCCGAGCCGTCCCCGGCCGCCCGCAAGCAGGGCGGCCTGCTCGACATCCACACCCGCACCGGTCAGGTCGCCCTCGAGGCGGCCGGCCTGACCGACGAGTTCCGGGCACTCGTCCTGGAGGGGCACGAAGCCACCCGGGTCCTCGACCGCGACGGCACGGTCATCCACGACGAGCCCGACGACGGCACCGGAGGCCGGCCCGAAGTGCCCCGCGGCGAGCTGCGGCAGCTCCTGCTCGACTCGCTCCCGGACGGCACGGTCCGCTGGGGGCACAAGGTCACCGGCGTCCGTGCGCTGGGCAAGGGCCGCCACGAGGTGACCTTCGCCGGCGGCACGACCGTCACCGCCGGGCTGCTGGTCGGGGCGGACGGCGCCTGGTCGAAGGTCCGGCCGCTGCTCTCCGCCGCCGTCCCCGAGTACATCGGCCGCTCGTACGTCGAGACCTTCCTGTACGACGGCGACACCCGGCACCCGGCCGCCGCGAAGGCGGTCGGCGGTGGGGCCCTGCTGGCCCTCGCGCCGGGCAAGGGGATCCAGGCCCACCGCGAAAAGGCCGGCACCCTGCACACCTACGTCGCGCTGACCGAGCCGGTGGAGTGGTTCGGCGACTTCACCGACGCGGCCGCCGCGATCGAGCGGACCGCGCGGGAGTTCGAAGGCTGGGCCCCGGAGCTCACCGCCCTGATCACCGACGGCGACACCCCGCCGGTGCTCCGCCCGCTCTACAGCCTGCCGGTCGACCACCGGTGGGACCGCGTGCCGGGCGTGACGCTCGTCGGTGACGCCGCCCACCTGGCGGCCCCGAACGGCGAGGGCGCCAACCTCGCGATGCTCGACGGCGCCGAACTCGGCCGGGCCCTGGCCGGGCACGACGACGTCGAGGCCGCCCTCGCCGAGTTCGAGCAGACGATGTTCGCCAGGGCCGCCGAGGCGGCCGCCGACGGCAACGAGCTCCACGAACTGCTCTTCGGCGACGACACCCCGCACGGCCTGGTCGCGCTGTTCCGGGGGGAGTGACCGGGGTCAGGCGCCGTCGTGGGCGTCGGTCATCAGGTCCGCCAGGTCCTCCGGCGCCAGGAACGACGGCGGGGGCGGCGGGCCCCACGCGTAGAGGCTCTTCTCCCCGGCGACGACGCGGGGTTCCCAGAGCTGGTCTTCGAGGATGCAGTCGATGTCGGAGTAGTACTCGGAGAAGTTGCCCGCGGGGTCGCGCAGGTACCAGAAGAAGTTCGAGCCGATGTAGTGCCGGCCCAGACCCCAGGTGTGGCGCTCCGGGTGGCCTTCGAGCATCGCGGTGGCGCCGCGGCCGACCTCGTCGACGTCGTCGACCTCCCACGACGTGTGGTGCAGGAAGCTCACCGGCGCCTGCTGCACCAGCACGTTGTGGTGGTCGGTGGAGCAGCGCATGAAGGAGGCGAAGCCCGGGGCTTCGTCGCTGACCTTGAACCCCAGCCCCTCGGTGAAGAACCGCTGGGTCGCTGCCTGGTCGGTGGAGCCGAACACGACGTGGCCGAGCTTGCGGGGCCGGACCGCGGCCTCGCGGTCGATGCCGGGCGCGCGGGTGTTCGCCCGCGCCACCGCACCGGGTCCGTTGTAGGCCACCGGTTCCGGTGGTTCCTGGCGGATCCGCGGCGCGACCGACACGACGACGTCGAGCCCGGTGACCGGGTCCTTCGTGTGCAGCGCGTCGCCGTCGATGCGGCTCTCGACCTCGAGGCGGGCCAGCGACGCGGTGATCCGGCCGAGGTCGTCCGGGTCGTCGGCGCCGATGCCGAGGGTGAGCAGCCGGCGGTGCGGGGTCTGCCGCAGCTCGAGCTGCTCACCGCCGTCGGCGGTGGCGAACCCGGACGCGGTCGGCGTGAGGCCGAACTCGGTGTAGTACTTGGCGGTCTCGTCGACGTCCGGGACGCCGATGGCGATCTTGGTCAGGCGGTGCAGGCTCATGACGGGTTCCCTCCGGTCAGACGAGCGGGGTGATCTGGTCTTCGCGCCCGAGCAGCGCCTTGCCGTAGATCTCGTAGTTGACCGCGGGGAGCACGATCGCGTGCCGGGCGGCCACCGCGGAGTCGCGCCAGATCCGCTGCAGCGGGTTGACTTCGGCGAAGCTGCCCGCGCCGTGCGCCGAGAGCAGGACGTCGATCGCGCGGGTGATGTTCTCGACGGCCCAGCCGGTGTCGGCGCGGGTCCGGGCGCGGGCTTCGACGCCGGGGTACGTGCCCGTCGCCGACGCCGTGTCGATGTCGTCGGCCGCGCGGTAGGCGTGCAGGTGGGCGGTGTCGATCCGCATCGCGGCTTCGGCCAGCTGGAGCTGGAAGGCGACGGAGTCGGCTTGCGTCGCGTAAGTCGTGTAGGAAACCGGCTTGCGGGCCGCCTTCTCCTTGACCAGCTGCAGCGCCTTGCGGCCGAGACCCAGCTGCGGCCCGGCCAGGACCAGCGTCAGCACCGGGACCAGTGCGGCGCGGAAGAGGTCTTCCTCGGGCTCGCCGTTCGCGTACTGCCCGCCGATGGCCGGCGGCACGGACATCACCCGGTGCTCGGGCACGAACACGTCGTCGGCGATCAGGCAGTTCGAGCCCGACGAGCGCATCCCGGCGACGAACCAGGTGTCCTCGAAGCCGAGGTCGGTGCGGGGGAGCAGGGCCATGCCCTGGTCCACGACCTCGCCGCGCTCGTCGGTCAGCGGGATGCCCAGGCCCGCCCAGTCGGCGTGCCACGAGCCGGAGTTGTAGTACCAGCGGCCGGTGACGCGGTAGCCACCGTCCACTTTGGTCGTTTCGGCGGTCGGGGCGAGCACGCCGGACACCTTCGCGTCCGGGGTCGCGCCCCAGATGTCGTCCTGGGCCTGGACGCTGAACAGGCCCGCGAGCCACGCGCAGACGTTGCTCAGCGCGACGACCCAGGCCGTGCCGCCGTCGGCTTCCCCGACCGCGGCCGAGACGTCGAGCATCGCGCGCACCGGCAGCCCGTACCCGCCGTAGCGGCGGGGCTGGGCGACCTTGAACGCGCCGACGTCGGTCAGCGCGGCGATGCTCTCTTCGGCGACCCGCCGGTCGGCTTCGCCCTGGGCGGCGTTCTGCTCCAGCAGCGGCCGGATGTCGCTGATGCGGGCGAGGATCTGCTCGAGGGTGGGCGCGGGCTGTTCGGTCGCGAGGGTCATGACGGCGGTGTCCTTTCCAGGCGGGTCAACGAGCGCAGGCGGCGATCTGGTCGGTGATGAGCGGGCGCGGCCGCTCGGCGAAGCGGGAGTGGGTGCCGAACGTGCGGTGGGCGTAGACGAGCGGCGGCAGGTCGGTCCGGCCGAGGTCGGTGACCAGGCCGAACAGCAGGAGGTGGTCGCCGGCCTCGACGACGCGGTCGAGGGTGCAGGCCACCCAGCCGGCGGCGTCGCGCAGCCGCGGCAGCCCGCGGTCGGCGAACCACGCCGTCTCGCCGCCGAAGCGGTCGGCGCCGCGGGTGGCGAACCGGACGGCGAGGTCGTCCTGGCCCTGGCCGAGCAGGTTCACGCCGAACCGCTGCGCGGCGAGGACCTCGGCCAGCAGCGCCGAGCGCCGGTCGAAGGCGACGCTCACCAGCGGCGGGTCGAGCGAGAGCGAGGTGAACGAGCTGACCGTCGCGCCGTGCGGGCGGCCGGTGGCGTCGCTGGTGGTGACGACCGTGACCGGGGCGCAGACCGCGGCCAGCACCGCGCGGAGCCGGTGTCCGTCCACAGTGGTCATGCCGGCTCCGTGAACCGGTGGCGCATCGTGCCGATGCCCTCGATCGTGGTGACGAGCTCGTCTCCCGGGCTGAGGAACCGCTGCGGGGAGCGGGCCATGCCGACCCCGGAGGGCGTGCCGGTGAAGATCACGTCGCCGGGCCGCAGGGGCAGGATCGCCGAGAGCCGCGCGACGATCTCGGGCACGGAGAAGATCAGGTCGCTGGTGCGGCCCTTCTGCACGGACTCGCCGTTGACCGAGCAGCCCAGCTCCAGGTTGTCGCGGTCGGCGAACTCGTCCGGCGTGACCAGCCACGGCCCGGTGGGCCCGAAGCCGGGCGCGGACTTGCCGAGGCTGAACTGCGGAGCCGGGCCGGCCAGCTGCACCGTCCGGTCCGAGAGGTCCTGGCCTGCGGTCAGCCCGGCGACGTGGTCCCAGCCGTGCTCGGCGGAGACGGTGCGCGCCTCGCGGCCGATGACGGCGACCAGCTCGACCTCCCAGTCCACAGTGGACCCGGTAAGCGCGACGTCGCCGTGCGGGCCGGTCAGGCAGCTGGGGAACTTCGTGAACACGGCGGGCGAATCGGGCAGGCCGAGGCCGGACTCGGCGGCGTGGTCGCGGTAGTTGAGCCCGACGCCGAAGACCTGGCCCGGAGTGGGGGAGGGCGCCCGGAGATCGGTTTCGTCGAACGCCTCGGCGTCGGCGGTCGAGACATCGGCTGCCCAGGCGGTGAACTCGTCCCAGCGGGCGTAGACGGCGTGGGGGTCGGCGGAGAAGCGCTGCCCGCCGGCGCGCTCGACGTCGACGGCGCCGCCGGAGGTGAGCAGGACAAGCCGGCCGGCGAGGTTGGCGATCCGCATCGAGAGGCCTTTCGGTCGAGGAGCTCCGACGCCGTGATCCGCTCCGGTCGAGTACCGGGGTTGCGTCGGTCAGCCCATACTCTGCGTGCGATATCCGACTGTCAAGACAAGAATCGATTCTTGCGCGAAGAGTGTGTTATCGTCTCGGCATGGCGAAGAGAGCGGGTGGCGAGAGCCTGGCCGTGTCGGTGTACCACCGGCTGCGCTCGGCGATCCTCAATGCGGAACTGGCCCCGGGCGAGCGGATCAAGCCCGCCGAGCTGAGTGCCGAGTTCGAGGTCAGCCTCAGTGTGGTGCGCGAGGCGCTGGGGCTGCTCGCCGCCCAGGACCTCGTGCAGGTGGACCGCAACCGCGGGTTCCGGGTCACGCCGCTGTCGCTGCAGGCGCTGACGGACCTGACCGAGGCCCGCGCGATCAACGAGGGCTCCGCGCTGCGGCTGTCGGTGCGGCGCGGCGGCGTCACGTGGGAGTCGGAGGTGCTGGCCGCGCACCACCGGCTCGCCGGGCAGCCGATGATCCTGCCCGGGCCGCCGATGCGGCGCAACGAGGAGTGGGCCCGCGCGCACCTGGAGTTCCACCACACGCTGATCAAGGCGTGCGGCAACGTCGTGCTGCTCGACATCTGCACCCGCCTGTCCGACGCGGCCGAGCTCTACCGCGCCTGGTCCGGTCCCGGCGGCGAGGAGCGCCACCGCGACGTCGCCGGCGAGCACCAGGGCCTGGTGGAGGCCGCGCTGGCGCACGACGCCGACCTGGCCGTCGCCCGGTTCGAGGCGCACGTCAACCGCACCAAGGAGATCCTGATGGAGTCCAGCTTCAGCGCGGAACCGGCATCGTGACGGCGGCCGACGTCGCCCAGCTGGTCCTGCGCGAACGGCAGGGCCGGGACCGCGGCTGGTGGGACCGGATGGGGGCCTGTTACGCACCGGATTCGGCCGTGCGGCTGAGCTGGTTCCGGGGCAGCGGCGAGGAGTTCGTCGCCCGCTCGCGGGAGATGGCCGGGCGCGGCGACGTCACCCGCCACCGGCTCGGGCCGCCCGTCGTGGACCTCGACGGGGACCGCGCGATCGCCGAGATGTCCGCGGCGATCGAGCTGCGGACCGTGCTCGACGGCGTCGAAGTCGACCTCACGTCCTACACGCGGCTGCTCTACCGGGCCGAAGTCCGGAGTGGACGGTGGCTGATCACCTCCATGGATCCGGTCTACGAACGCGACGTCCTCGCGCCCGTGCTGCCCGGAACCCCGGTGCCGCTGCCTTCGCTGGCGGGACTGCGCCCCTCCTACCGCTTCCTGGCGCACGTGTTCGGCCGGCGCGGGTACCCGATCGCCGACGACCTCTACGGCGACGACCGCCCCGCCGAGGTCGCCGGGCTCTACGACTCCCTCTTCACCTGGCTGCCCGGAAAGGCATCATGACCAAGACCGCCCTGACCGGTGTCCGCGTCTTCGACGGCACCGGCCTGTCCGAACCCACCACCGTCGTCATCGACGGCACGCTGATCGGGGGCGACCCGGCCGGCGCGGAGGTCGTCGAGGCAGCCGGCGCCACCCTGCTGCCCGGGCTCTTCGACGCCCACGTCCACCTGCTGACCCCGGACGACCTGCGGGCCCTCGCCGCCCACGGCGTCACCACTGCGCTCGACATGGCCTGCTGGCCGCGCGAGCGCGTCGACTCCTTCCGCGGTCGGGTGCCGGACATCCGCAGCGCGGGCGTTCCGGCCATCGGGCCCGGGGGCAACCACGCGAAGATGCCCGGGATGCCCGAGGAGGCGATCCTCACCGCGCCCGGCCAGGCCGCGGAGTTCGTCGCCCGCCGCGTGGCCGAGGGGGCCGACTACGTCAAGGTCGTCATCGAAGGCGACCTGCTCGACCAGGCCACCATCGACGCGGTCGTCGCGGCGGCCGAGGCGCACGGCAAGCTGACCGTCGCCCACGCGTCCTCGGTCGACGCCTTCCGGCGCGCGGTGCGGGCGGGCGCGGACGTGATCACGCACGTCCCGCGCGACGGCGTCCTCGACGCCGAAACCGTGGCGGCGATGGCCGGGCAGGGGCAGGTCGCCGTGCCCACGCTGACCATGATGGCCGCGCTCACCACCAAGCTCGGCGCCGACGGCTACGCGTACAGCCGGGACTCCGTCACCGCGCTGCACGCGGCCGGTGTGCCGATCCTCGCGGGCACCGACGCGTTCTCCGCACCGATGCTGCCCTTCCCGGTCGTCCAGGGGGCGAGCCTGCACGAGGAACTGGCGCTGCTCGTCGAGGCGGGACTGTCCGAAACGGACGTTCTGCGCGCCGCGACCGACCTGCCCGCCCGGTACTTCGGCTTGCCCGACCGCGGTGCCGTGCGCGAAGGACTGCGGGCGGACCTCGTGCTCGTCGACGGCGACCCGACCCGGGACATCACGGCGACCGCCAAGATCCGGCGGGTCTGGGCCGCCGGAGAGGTGGTCGCGTGAGCGGGCTCGTCGACGTCCACGCGCACTTCCTCACCCCGGGCTACGTCGAGGCCGCGATCGCGGCCGGGCACGGCTCGCCGGACGGCATGCCGGGGTGGCCGGCGTGGGACGCCGCCGCGCACCTCGAGCTGATGGACCGCTGGGGCGTCGAGGTCTCGCTGCTGTCGATCTCTTCGCCGGGTGTCCACTTCGGCGACGACGCCGCCGCGCGACGGCTCGCGCGGCACGTCAACGACGCCGGTGCCGAGGTCCGCCGGGCGCACCCGGGCCGGTTCGGGCACTTCGCGTCGGTGCCCCTGCCCGATGTGGACGGTGCGCTCGCCGAGCTGGCGTACGCGGTCGACGAGCTGGGCTGCGACGGCGTGACGATCGAGACCAACGCCGGCGGCCGCTACCCCGGCGATCCGGCGTTCGCTCCCCTGTGGACGGAGCTGGCCCGCCGCCGGACCCCGGTGTTCGTCCACCCGACGTCCCCGCCGCACGCCGAGGCGATCGCGCTCGGCCGGCCGCGGCCGATGCTGGAGTTCCTCTTCGACACCGGCCGGGCCGTGAGCGACCTGGTCTTCACCGGGACTCTGCGGCGGTACCCGGGCATCCCGTGGATCTTCACCCACGGCGGCGGAGTGCTGCCGCTGCTGGCCGATCGCCTGGAGCTGTTCCGCACCGCGTTCACCGGGGACGCCGGCGGGCCGACGGTCCCCGAGCAGATCGGCGAGCTGTGGTTCGACATCGCGGGAACGCCGTTCCCGCAGCAGGTCCCGGCGGCCGGGCGTGCGTTCGGCACCGACCGGCTGCTGTACGGCAGCGACTTCTGCTGGACCCCACCGGCGGCGGTCGACGCGCAGCTGGCGAGCATCGACGCGGCCGCACAACCGGCGGGGACGACGTGGCGGGAGCTCACCACCCGCAACGGCGCCCGCCTGTTCCCCCGGCTGTCGCCCGCGGCCTAGGTGTTCTGTCCGGGGAGGGTGCGACGCGTGATCGGATGATCTTGGTGTGCGGGAGGGCCTCCGGGTGTCGGCACACCTACAACCACCACCGCGGACACTAGAGCCGTTCGCGGCCGGTGCGGAAGAACGCCGTGATCTCGCCGCCGAGTTCGCGCACCGGGCGGGCGGCCCCGAACGGCGCGTTCCAGAACTCGCCCTCCCGCGGCTCGAACGGGCCGACGTAGGCATACGGCTCGCCCAGGTAGCCGTCGCCGGGGGAGACGCCGTAGTTGACCTCGTCGAGGGTGATCGCGACGTCGAAGTGCTCGGGCCACAGCACCGACGTGACGGCCGGGGCGAACTCGAGCAGCGCCCGGTGGCCGTCGGCGAAGGCGGTCAGCAGGCCGTTCAGTGCGTCCGCGGCGAACGTGATCGTCTCGCCGGGCCGGACGCCCGGACCGCCGGAGTAGACACCCACGGGTTCGCCCGCCTCGAGCCCGGCCTCCGCCGCGACGTCGGCGTAGGTCCGCCCGGCCAGCGGCACCCGGGCGGAGTCCGTCACTAGTTCGGCACCTTCGACGCGCAGGGCGGGCCCGGTCACGGTCGCGAATCCGCCCTCGACCACCCGGAGCTCGATGTGCCCGGTCGCGCGGTGCTGCGGGCCCGCCAGCAGCAACTCCGCGACGCCGTGCAGTGATCGCCTGGTCGGTTTCCAGTCCATCCGAACTCCTCGTGTAACGCCCGGGAGGGTTCCGGGCACTGAGCCTGCCGTCGAAGCAGTGTCCCCGAACCCTGGAGGCGTTACATGGCGGAGAACGGCTGGCACCGGGTCGACCCGGCGGACGTGCCCGCGGACGGCCGGGTCCGCAGCGTCACCGTGGACGGCCGCGGCATCGCCCTGTCGCGCTGCGGCGCGCGGCTCGGCGCGCTGGAAAACCACTGCCCGCACCAGGGCGGGCCGCTCGGCGAAGGCTCGATCGAGAAGGGCTGGCTGCGCTGCCCGTGGCACGGCTACGACTACGACCCGGTGACCGGGCAGCCGCCCGAGGGGTTCGGGGACGCCGTCACCACCTACCCGGTCGAGGAACGCGCGGACGGGGTGTTCGTCCGCCTGCCGGACCCGGCGCCGCCGGTGCGGACGGTCGCCGACGTCCTGGTCGAGACGCTCGTCGCCTGGGGCGTGCGGCACGTCTTCGGCATGGTCGGGCACTCGAACCTCGGGTTCGCCGAGGCACTGCGGCGGGCCGAGGCCCGCGGCGAGCTGACGTACTTCGGGATCCGCCACGAGGGCGCGGCGGCGTTCGCGGCGAGCGCGTACGGCAAGCTCACCGGGCGGCCGGCCGCGTGCTTCGCGATCGCCGGGCCGGGTTCGACGAACCTGCTGACCGGGCTCTACGACGCCAAGCTCGACGGGGCGCCGGTGCTCGCGATCTCCGGGCAGGTGCCGTCGAAGGTGCTCGGCCGCGGCGCGTTCCAGGACGTCGACCTCTCCGCGGTGTTCCGCGACGTCGCCGTGTCCACCACGACCGTCCACAGCGGAAGCGACCACGGCGAGCTCGCGGCGCTGGCCGTCAAGCACGCCCTCGACCGGCGCGGCGTCGCCCACCTGGTCCTGCCGGACGAGGTGCAGGTGCAGCCCAGCGGTGCCGGACCGGCCACACCGGACGGCCGGCGCGCGGGCCGGGCCGGGCCGCCCGGTGCCGCCGCCGTCACCGCGGCGGCCGCGCTCGTCCGCGGTGCCCGGCGCCCGGTGCTCGTGGCAGGGCACGGCGCCCGCGACGCCGCCGCCGAGGTCACCGCGCTGGCCGAGCGTCTCGGCGCCCCGGTCCTCACCACGTTCAAGGCCAAGGGCCTGGTGCCCGACACCCACCCGCTCGGTGCGGGCGTGCTCGGCCGCAGCGGGACGCCGGTGGCCAGCTGGCTGATGAACGAAGCCGACGTGCTGATCGCCGTCGGCGCGTCGTTCAGCAACCACACCGGGATCGCCGCCTCCAAGCCGATCCTGCAGATCGACGACGACCCGGCCGCGATCGGCCGGTTCGACGCGGTCACGACGTCGCTGCTCGGCGACGCGCGGCTCGCCCTCGCCGCCCTCGCCGCCGAACTGGGGGAGCCGAAGGCCGAGGACCAGCGCGCCGACGTCGCCGCCCGCTGGGCGATCTGGCGCGCCGAGAAGGCCCGCCGGGTCGCCGACGACCGCGGGCGGGGCGTGTCGGCCGCGGCGGTGTTCGACGCGCTGTCCCGGCACCTGCCCGCCGACGCCGTGGTCACCGTGGATGTCGGCAACCACGCCTACTCGCTGGGCCGCTACCTGGAGTCGAAGGGCCAGCCGGTGCTGATGTCGGGCTACCTCGGCTCGATCGGGTTCGGCTACCCGGCGGCGCTCGGCGCGTGGGCGGCCGCCCCGGGCCGTCCCGTCGTGGCGGTCACCGGGGACGGCGGGTTCGGGCAGTACGCGACCGAGCTGACCACCGCCGTCAAGTACGGCATCCCGGTCAAGCACGTGCTGCTGAACAACAACGCGCTCGGCAAGATCAGCAAGGAGCAGCTCGCCGGGGACTACCCGGTGTGGCAGACGTCCCTGGTCAACCCGGACTGGGCCGCCTACGCCGAGCTCTGCGGCGCCACCGGGATCGCCGTCACCGGGCGCGAACAGCTGGACGAGGCCATGGCCGCGCTGTTCGCCGCCGAAGGACCCACCCTGCTCTGCGTCGAGCAGGACGCCGAACTCCTCTGAAAGGACGACCATGCCCCGCTACGACGACCTGCGTGCCCTGTTCGTGAACTGCACGCTCAAGCGCTCGCCCGAGCGCAGCAACACCGAAGGCCTGATCGACGTCAGCCGCCGGATCATGGAGAAGAACGGCGTCGGCGTCGACGTGCTGCGCGCCATCGACCACGACATCGCCACCGGCGTCTGGCCGGACATGACCGAGCACGGCTGGGCGAGCGACGAGTGGCCGTCGATCTACGAGAAGGTGCTCGCGGCGGACATCCTGGTGGTCGCGGGACCGATCTGGCTGGGGGACAACAGCTCCGTCACCAAGCTGGTCATCGAGCGGCTCTACGCCTGCTCGCACCTGCTCAACGACGCCGGGCAGTACGCCTACTACGGCCGGGTCGGCGGCTGCCTGATCACCGGCAACGAGGACGGCGTCAAGCACTGCGCGATGAACGTCCTCTACAGCCTGCAGCACCTCGGTTACGTGATCCCGCCCCAGGCGGACTCGGGCTGGATCGGCGAAGCGGGCCCGGGACCGTCCTACCTGGACCCCGGCTCCGGCGGCCCGGAGAACGACTTCACCAACCGCAACACCACGTTCATGACGTGGAACCTGCTGCACCTGGCGAGGATGCTGAAGGACGCGGGCGGCATCCCGGCGCACGGCAACCAGCGCAGCGAGTGGGACGCGGGCTGCCGGTTCGACTTCGTCAACCCCGAATACCGCTGAGCGACGCGGTGTGCCGGACCGGGTGGCCGTAAGATGCCGGTCATCTTTTCCCGCCCCCGCAAGGGATACGCTCGGGTCGTGACCGAATTGCCCCCGGACGACGAGCTCGTCGCGGCGCTGCGGGCCGGCGACGGCGCGGCGTTCGCGGACGTGCTCGACGCCTGGTCGTCGTCGATGCTGCGGCTGGCCCGGTCGTTCGTCTCGACGCACGCGACCGCCGAGGAGGTCGTCCAGGACACCTGGCTCGCCGTCGTGCAAGGCCTGGGCGCCTTCGAAGGGCGGTCGTCGGTGAAGACGTGGGTGTACCGGATCCTGGTCAACACGGCCAAGAAACGCGGGGCGCGCGAGAAGCGCAGCGTCCCGTGGACGAGCCTGCTGCCCGGCGACGAGGACCACGGCCCGACGGTGGATCCCGGCTTGGTCCGGGGGCCGGGCGGCGCCGGGCAGTGGCGGGAAGTCCCCGAAGCGTGGGCGTCGCCGGAGAAGACCGCACTGGCACTGGAAGTCCGCGAGGTGATCACCGGCGCGCTGGCCGAGCTGCCCGCGCGGCAGCGCGCCGTGATCAGCCTGCGCGACGTCGCCGACCACACCGCCGAGGAGGTCTGCGAGATCCTGCAGATCACCGCGGCGAACCAGCGGGTGCTGCTGCACCGCGCCCGCGCGGTCGTCCGGGAACGCCTGGCCGGCTACCTGGGGGCGGCGGGATGACCTGCGACGAGTTCGTCGAGCTGGTCACGGCGTTCCTCGACGACGCGCTCGACCCGGCGACGGAGGACCGGTTCGTCGAGCACCTGTCCCGCTGCGACGGGTGCGAACGCTACCTCGCCCAGTTCCGCGCCACGATCGCGGAACTGGGCGAGCTGCCCCCGGATTCCCTCTCACCCGCGGTGCGCGCGGACCTCCTGGACGCCTTCCGCGACTGGCACCGCGGCTGAGCCCCGCAGGGTCGGGCGCAGCGCGAGGACGACCGCCGTCGTGACCACCAGGTGCATGATCATCAGCCCCACGACGTTGGCCGCGGTGGCGCCCATGTTCAGGATCAGCAGGTCCGGGACCCAGGTCAGGACGAGGACCGCGGGCACGACCACGCGCAGCGCCTGCGGGGCCCGGCGGGCGATCAGGATCCAGCCCGCGGTGCCGAGCAGCAGCCCGACCACGGTCGCCGGCAGGTAGGACGCGGCGTTGAGGCCCATCCCGATCCCGCCGTCGTCGAGCGAGGACGCCGTCAAGGCGATGACGGTGTTGACGGCGGCGGCCGCCACGACGGCGACCCCCAGGCGGAGAGCCGTAGCGGACGTCCGGGTGGCGGTGGTGGTCATCGCTCCTCCTTGGGTTGCGTGTTAAACCCAAAGTAGATTGAGTTGCGTGTTAAAGTCAAGTGGTGGACGAGCAGGCAGAGGAGCCGTTCGAGCGGCTCGGCAAAGAGGAACGGCGTGTGTGGATCAACCTGGCGAAGGTCCTGCTCACCCTGCCGGGAGCACTGGAGAGCCAGCTGCTGCGCGACGCCGACCTGACGTTGCTGGGCTACATGATCCTGGCGCGGCTTTCGGTGGTGCCGGGGGAGAACCTGCGGATGAGCGAGATCGCCGAGATGGCCAACGGGTCCCTGCCGCGGATTTCCCACGCGGTGGCCCGGCTGGAGGATCGCGGGTGGGTGACCCGGAAGGTCTGCACGGGTCAGGGGCGGCGCTTCACGATCGCGACCCTCACCGACGCCGGCCGCGAGCACCTGGCGGCCGCGTCGCCCGCGCACGTGGCGAACGTGCGGCGGCTGGTGGTCGACCCGCTCGGTGACGACTTCGTGCGGCTCGGCGAGGCCGTCGAGCGGATCGTCGAGAACCTGGGGCTGCCCACCGAGGTTCTCAAGCGGCCGAAGGCCTGACCGGCGCCGGCCAGGCCTTCGGCCACGTCACGACCGGAGGACGAACCCCGCGACGTCGTGGCCCAGCTGCCGCCCGGCTTCGTGGTCGAGGCGGGTGTGGACGCCGGCGACGATGCGGCTCAGGCCGGCCTCGTCGGCCACGTCCTGGAACGTCGCGAACCGCCGGACCGTGCCCGGCAGCGCCTCGGACGTCACGGCGAGCTGCCACCGCGGCCCGTACTCCTGCCGCAGCACGAGGGCGCCCGCCTGCGAGATGATGCTGTGCGCGCCCGGGTAGGCCGGATCCGCCGGGGTGGTGGCGAGGCTCGACCAGTCCGGAATGCCGTCCGTCGCCGGGTTCCCGTCGGTGCCGGCCAGCCGGATCGCGGTGATCGGCCGCCAGATCCGGTAGTGGTACTTCGCTTCGTAGAACGCGATCACCGCGTCCGCGAACGCCAGGTTCAGCCGCGCGAACACCCGGGCCGCCACCGGCAGGCTGCTGCGCGAACCGCCGACGACGGACTGCGCGATCTCGTTCCAGTAGTTCCAGATCGGCGCCGCCCAGAACCGCGCCCGGACCGTCTCGTCGGCGGTGCGGGTGGTGCTGGTGTCGCGCCCGGCCGCCGCGACGTCGCCGAGCGCCTGGGCGTAGCGGGCGCTGCCGAGCGCGGGGTAGGGCGCGGGCCGGAACCGGCTCGCCCGGTCGAGCACGAACGGCGTCACCGCGGCCCAGTGGGTGAACGCGGCGGGCGCGAACGCGGGCGGCGTCGGCCGGTACTGCCCCGGCGCCGTCCCCGGTGCCAGGACCGGCGGCACCGCGGCCGAGCCGTCGTCGGCCCGCAGGCCCAGGAGCAGCCGGGCGACCAGCCGCCCGGCGCGCACGCCGGCGTCCCGCCCGGCCGGGGTCATCGCGGCGAGCTGGCCCGCCAGCAGAGTCCCGTACTCACCGGCCCGGGTGGGGTAGAGCGCGGCCAGGACGTCGTGCGCCGCCTGCGCGGCCGCCGCTTCCGGGGCCGCCGCGCCCGCGACGTCGACCGTGAACAGGTACGGCCGCCCGATCCCGGCCGTCGCGACGACGGCGTCGTGCACCGCCGCGTGCAGCAGGGCGAAGCTGCGGGTCGGGTGCACCGTCGCCGGCTGGAGACCGGCCGTGCGCACGGTGGTCAGCAGCTCACGGTTCCAGGCGAGGACGAGGTCCGCGCCGCTCCGCCGAACCGGGGCCGGGGCCGCCGTGGCCGGTGTGGGCAGGCCGGTGGTGGCGAGCACGGCGGCCGCCGCCCCGCCGGCGGCGAACAGGTGGCGGCGCGACATCGATGTGGTCATTTCTCTCCCCGGGTTCGGCGGATGGTCCGCTTGCCGATACGGCCGCCGGTTACGCGTAACCCGGTCGCGTATCCCTCGGGTGGCGGCAAGAATCGGCAGGGGAGAAGGCGGGCGGTGCCGGTGGCACAGCGATTCCGGCGCAGACGCGCCGAAGAGGACGATCCGGGCGCGGCGCCGCCCGCACGGCTGCACGTGGTCGGCGCGGACGTCTACCCGGACTGGGAGGCGGTCTACCGCGACAACGTCGACCGCCTGTACCGGCTGATGTTCTCGAAGGTGGGCAACCGGCCCGACGCGGAAGACTTGACCACGGAGGTCTTCCTGACGGCGTTGCGGCCGCTGCGCGTCTCGGCGAGCGTGGGCGAGGTCCGGGCCTACCTGCTGGCCACCGCGCGCACGGTGCTGGCCGGGCACTGGCGGCGCACGCTCGGCCGGGAGATCACCACCCTGGACGAGGAACGCGACATCGCGGCCTTCGAAGCCGACGCGATCGACCCGCGGACGCCGGCCCGCGCCGAGGCGATCCTGGCGCGGCTGCCCGAACGGTACGGCCGCATCCTGCGGCTGCGGTTCCTGCAGGCGTGCTCGCTCAAGGAAGCGGCGGCGGAGCTCGGCATCACCGTCGGCAACGCGAAGGTGTTGCAGCACCGGGCGTTGCGGCAGGCGGCCCAGCTGGCGGAAGGGACGGACACGTGACCACTCGAGGCGTCCGCCGGTACGTCAAGGACCTCCTGCGCCGGCGCCGGCCGCGCGCGTTCGAGGCCGGTCCGGGCGACGAAGCCGAGCTGCGGACCGCGGTGCTGCTGCGCGCGGCCCGGCCGGGAGCCGGGGCGGCGAGCGAAGAGTTCGTCGCCGGGCTGCACCGGCGGCTGGCCCAGGAGCTCGGGGAACCGGCACCCGCGCGGGGCGGCAACCGCCGCCGGTTCATCCAGGTGTCCTCGGCCGCGGCGGTGGCGGCCGCGGCGGGCGCGGGCGTCGAGTACCTGGTGACGTCCGGCGCCGAGCCGGCGGCGGCGCCGGAAGAGACGCTGCGGCCGGAGAACGGCGAATGGCGGGCCGTCGTCGCGGCGCACGACCTGCCCGAAGGCGGGGTGCTGCCGTTCGACTTCGGTGCGGTGGCGGGGTTCGTCCAGCGCACGGGCGGGGAGGTCCGCGGGGTTTCGGCGACCTGCACGCACCTGGGCTGCCGGCTGAACCTGGACGCCCCGGCGCGGCGGCTGAACTGCCCGTGCCACCGGACGTCGTTCGCGGTGGACGGCGCGGTCCTCATGCACCAGCTGCCGGTGACGCCGCCGCCGCTGCCGCACCTGGTGGTGCGGGAAGCCGGGGGGATGGTGGAGGTGCTGGTCCCGCCGGCCGGGGCGTGACCGGCGTCAGCGCAGGTACGAGGCGCCGTTGACGTCGAGGATCGCGCCGGAGCTCCACGCCGCCTCCGGGGAGGCGAGGTGGACGATCGCCGCGGCGACCTCCTCGGCCGTTCCCACGCGGCCGAACGGGCTCTGGTCGCGCAGCGCGTCGCCGCCCGGACCGGCGAGCTTGGCCTCCTGGCGCGCGGTCGCGACGAACCCCGGGGCCACCGACGTCACCGAAATCCCGTGCGGTGCCAAGGCGATCGCCATCGACTGGCCGAACGCGTGCAGCGCCGCCTTGCTCGCGCTGTAGGCCGGGTACTCGGGCTCGCCGCGGAACGCGCCGCGCGAACCGACGTTGACGACGCTGACCGGGCGGCCGTGCTCGATCAGGTGCCGGGCCACCGCCCAGCTGACATTCGCGTTGCCGAGGAGGTTGACGTCGATCATGCGCCGCCAGGCGGCCAGCCATTCGTCGTAACCGACTTCGGCGACGGCGTGGCGGTTCTGCTCGGTCGGGGCCTGGGCGGCGTTGTTGACCAGCACGTCGAGGCGGCCGAGCGCCGCGACCGCCTCGTCGACGACCCGGCGCGCCACGGCCGGATCGCCCAGGTCGCCGCCGAGGCAGGTGTGCCCGGAGCCGGTCAGCTCGTGCACCGTCGTCTCCGCGTCATCGCGCTGGGTCGCGTAGTGGACCGCGACGCGGTAGCCGCGCGCGGCGAAGGCCACGGCGGTGGCCCGGCCGATGCCGCGCGACCCGCCGGTCACCAGCACGCATTTCCGGTCGGTCATCGGTCGGCTCCCGGGGTGGCGGACAGGGCACGCAGGTCGTCGAAAGCCTGCGAGAGATGGACATCCAGGGTCTGCGACGGGTTGTCGATCCAGGACTGGGCCGCGTGGTGGAAGGTCGCCCAGCCGGTCTGTGCGGCCAGCCCCGCCGGCCCGCCGGGGACGCCGTGCCGGCGCAGCGCCTCCGCGAGTGCGTCGGTGAGGGACGCGTGCTTGGCCAGTTCGCGTTCGCGCAGCGCCGGGGTCGCGGCGATGATCGCCAGCCGGGGCTCGGAGAACGGGCGGTTGGCTTCGAGGATCCGCGCGGCCTTCCGGAACGCGCGCAGCAGGATCTCGAACGGCGTGAGGCCGTCGGGGGCTTCGGCGATTTCCCGGGTCATCGTGTCGCGCAGGTCGGCTTCGCCGTCGAAGAGCACTTCGCGCTTGTCCGGGAAGTGCCGGAAGTACGTGCGCTCGTTGAGGCCGGCCCGCGCGGCGATCTCCGCCGTGGTGGTCCGGTCGAACCCGCGTTCCCCGTACAGCTCGAGCGCCGCCTGCTGGAGGCGGCGGCGCGCTTCCGCTCCGCTTCGTGGCACGAGCCGAGGCTACCGCATTCCGTCAGTGACTGGCGTCACGTTGCGTCAGTGACTGGCGCTACGCGTAGGGTCGGTAGTGTCAGTCACTGGCGCTAACGGGAGTGTTCGCATGCATGTCTTCGTCACCGGCGGGTCCGGCCAGACCGGTCCCACCGTCGTCGCCGGGCTTCTCGCGGCCGGCCACACCGTCACCGGCCTCGCGCGCTCGGACGCGGCCGCCGCCCGGCTGGAATCGTTGGGCGCCACCGCACTCCGCGGCTCGCTGGAAGACCTCGGCAGCCTGCGCGGCGGCGCCGAAGCCGCCGACGGCGTCCTGCACATGGCCTTCGGCGGCGACTTCGCCGACCCGGACGACCTGACCCGCCGCGACACGGCCGCGATCGAGGCACTCGGCCGCGTGGGCAAGCGGTTCGTCAGCACATCGGGGACGCTCGTCCTGCCGGGCGGCCGGGAATGCACCGAGCGGGACGAGCCCGACGCACAGGGCATCGCGGGCTTCCGCATCCCGGGCGAACGGCTGTGCCTGGACTTCGGCGGCACGGTCGTCCGGCTCGCGCCCACTGTCCACGGTCCCGAGGACCACGGGTTCGTCCCGATGCTCATCACCACGGCGCGCCAGTCCGGCGTGTCGGCGTACGTCGGCGACGGCGCCAACCGCTGGCCCGCAGTCCACCGGCGCGACGCGGCTGTCTTGTTCCGCCTGGCGCTGGAAGGGGCTCCCGCCGGGAGCGTGCTGCACGGCGTGGCGGAGAACGTGCCGTTCAAGAGCATCGCGGAGACGATCGGCCGCAAGCTGGGCGTGCCCACGGTTGCCCTGACGCCGGAGGAGGCCGCGACGCACTTCCCGAGTCCGTTCATGGCCCGGGTCTTCGCCTTCGACGGGCCGGTTTCCAGCGCCGGAACGCGACTGCTCGGCTGGGAGCCGACGCATCCGGGCCTGCTGGAAGACCTGGAAACCGGCGACTACTTCGCCTAGCTGTCCAGGGGGTCGAGACGCGGGGTTTCGCCCGGCCCCGCGGGGAAGTGGGCGATGAAGGTGACGCCGTCGTCCTGGGCGTCGAAGCGGGCGATCCGCGCCGCTTCCGGCTCGTAGAACACGTCTCCGGGGCGCAGCAGCGTCTCGGGTTCGCCTTCGATCTGGTAGATCGCCGACCCCGCCTCGATGCTGCCGAACACCGGTCCATTGTGGACATGCAACCCCGAACCGTACCCGGGAGCGATGGTGATCCGCCGGATCTCGACGTGGTCGACCACCCGCGGAGCCGGGAGCTGCTGCTCCAGCACCAGCGTCCGCGTGACCGGCGCGGCGGGGACCGGTGCGGGGTCGGCGCCGCCCACCGGGTCGCCGATCTCTGTCGACGTGCCGTCTTCGGGGATTTCTTCGATTGCCAGGTGCGTCATCGCGCTGGTGTCCGTCGCGCCGTGCCAATGCCATTCGCCGGCGGCGACGCGGACCGTGTCGCCCGGCCGGACCAGCTGGGCCGGGCCGCCGCGGCGCTGGACGTAGCCGGTGCCGTCGGTGACCACGAGGACCTGGCCCAGCGGGTGCCGGTGCCAGCGCGTGCGGGCCCCCGGCGCGAACTGCACGCGGTCGACCCGGGTGCGCGACGGGCCGTCAGGCTCGGCGAGCGCCGTGACCCACGCGCTGCCGGTGATCGCTTCGGCCGGGGCGGCGGTGCTTGCCGGGGGAGCGGGAAGGACGTGCACGAAGGACTCCTCAGCGGGTGAGCAGGGCCAGGACGCCGGAGACGGCCTGGTCGAACGGTTCGGGCGCGTTCGCGGCGCGAGCCAGGACGTAGCCGCCCTGCAGGACGGCGACGACGGTGGCGGCCAGGGCGGTGGTGTCCACCCCGGCGGGCAGCTCGCCCGCCGCCTTGCCTTCGTCGAGGACTTCGGCCAACCGGGCGCGCAGCCGCGTCAGGGTCTCGTCGACCGGGGCGCGCAGCTCCGGGTCGGCGACGACTTCGGGGTCCTGCGTGAGCCGGCCGATGGGGCAGCCCTTGAGCACTTCGCGCTCACGACGCAGGTACGCGGTGATCCGCTCGACGGCGGTCCCGGGCCGGTTCAGCTGGGCCTCGGCGGCGGCCAGCAGCTCGTCCGCGCTGCGCCGCACGGCCTCCAGCGCCAGCTCCCGCTTGCCGGAGAAGTGGTGGTACATGCTGCCCTGCCCGGCGCCGGCGTGCTGCTGGATGGCCTTGGGGCTGGTGCCCACGTAGCCGCGTTCCCACAGCAGCGCCCGGGTGCTGGCGACGAGCTGGTCCCTGGTGTCCACGCCGAGCACTGTACATACCAGTAGGTACAGACGCCAGAGGCGTCCCTCAGTGCACCGGCTGGAGCAGCGGACGCGGCCGCGCGAGAACGGCGCTGACCTGGCCCTCTTCCGGCGACGGCGGAGTCAGCCCCGGGCCTGGCGTCATCACCGTCTCGGCGAGCGTGACCTCGGCGCCGCAGCGCAGGCACGTGCCCGACTGCGGCACTTCGCCGTCGCAGCCCGCGTGGACGAACACCCGCCGCCGTCCGCCCGGTGCGTAGTGCTCGTCGCCCCAGGCCGACAGGGCGCGGACGACCGGCCAGAGCCCGCGGCCCTTGGCCGTCAGTTCGTACTCGCTGCGCTTGCCGGGCCCCGGCACCCGCGCCAGCACGCCTTCGCCGATCAGGAACTCCAGCCGTTCGGTCAGGACCGCGCGCGGGATGCCCAGGTGCTCGACGAAGTCGCTGAAGCGGCGGACGCCGAACACGGCGTCGCGGACGATCAGCAGCGTCCAGCGCTCTCCGACGATTTCCAGGGCGCGGACCATCGAGCAGGCCTGGTTCGTGTATTCGCGGGGGAGTGCCATGCGTGCCAGTCTGCCACAAAAGAGTTCGTTCATCGAACCAACCGTGCTAGCCTTCCGGCGGAAGAGTTCGGTGACCGAATCAAAGGGAGTCCGCATGGCCAGCCGCCCGGGAGCCGTCCTCGTCGCCTCCGGCGGCGCGACCCTGCTCGCGCTCTTCGTCTTCACCGCGCCGCTCTCGATCGTCCCGGCCGTGGCCGGCGGCCTCGGGGCCGGCGCGGTCGCGACGTCGTGGATCCTCAGCTCGATGAGCCTCGGCCTGGCCGTCGCGCTGCTGCCGGCCGGCGCGGTCGGCGACGACTTCGGCCGGCGGCGCGTCTTCGTCGCCGGCGCCCTCGTGACGGCCGTGGGGTCCGTGTTGTGCGCGGTCGCGCCCGGGCCGCTGACGTTCATCGCCGGCCGCGTCGTCGAAGGCCTCGGCGGCGCCGCGCTGATCGCGTGCGGGCTCGCGGTGCTCGGGCCCGCGTTCCCGGACGCCGCCGGCCGGGCCCGGGCGACCGGCCTGTGGGGTGCCTGCCTCGGCGCGGGCATCGCGATCGGCCCGCTGGCCGGCGCGGCCCTCGACGACGACTGGCGAGTGCTCTACTTCGTGATCACGGCGCTGTCGCTCGGCGTCGCGGTGCTCGGGCGGGTCTTGCTGGAGGAGTCCGTTTCGGGGCGGGCGCGGACGATCGACCTGCCCGGCGCGCTGCTGCTGGGCGGCGGGCTCGCGGCACTGCTGGCGGCGCTGACCGAAGGCAGGCAGGGCTGGACGAGCCCCTTCGAACTGGCGCTGATCGCGGCGGCGGTCGTGCTGCTCATCGCGTTCTTCGCCCACCAGAACTCGTCCGGCGGCGGGATGCTCGACCTCACGCTCTTCCGCCGCCCCGCGCTGGTGTCGGCCACGGCGGGCGCGTTCGTGGCGGGCGCCGGGGTCACCGCGCTGATGGCGTTCCTCTGCACGATGCTCGAGAACGGCCTCGCGCTCAGCCCCTTGGTGGCGGCGCTGGTGGTGCTGGCCTGGTCGGCGACGAGCGTGCTTTCGGCCCTGCTGACGCGCCGGCTCCCGGTCACCCTCTCCGGCGGTACGCGGCTGAGCGGCGGCCTGGTCGTGGTGGCCGCGGGACTCGTCCCGCTCGCGTTCGTCACCCCGGGCTCGAACCCGGCGTCCCTGCTCCCGGGCCTGCTGGTGGCGGGACTCGGCACCGGCGTGGTGAACGCGTCGCTGGGGCGCGAAGCCGTGGCGAGCGTGCCGCCGCACCGCGCCGGCATGGGCAGCGGCATCAACAACACGAGCCGGTACGTCGGCGCGGCGCTCGGCGTCACGGTGGTCAGCGTCCTGGCGGTCCACGCAGCGCCGACGCCGGCCTCCCTGACCGCGGGCTGGAACACCGCGGTCCTCGTGGGCATCGCGGTGTCCCTGGTCGGTGCCGCGGCGATCGCGGCGTTGACGGTCCGGGCGAAGCGGGCCGCGGCGGTGCTCCCGGTCTAGCCGAACCGGTCGAGCATGGCGCGCAGTTCGGCGGCGCCGACGTTCGCGCCGAAGGCTTCGGCGCCCGGCTCCAGGCGGACGCCCTCGGCCAGCGGACCGGCGAGCAGCGGGTCGAAGCCGAACGCGTCGACCAGCTCCGCCACGCGGGCCACGTCGGCCGGGTCGTCGCCGGCGATCGCGATCGCCTTGCGGCCCGGGCTCCCCGCCGGGCGTGCCTCGTCCTCCAGGTCGTGGTAACCCATGTGGTTGAACGCCTTCACGATGTGCGCGCCGTCCAAAAAGGACTGGACCGTCTCGCTGGTCGATACGCGCAAGTCGTCGCGGTGGCCGTCGACCTCCCACCAGTAGTTCATCGCGTCGATGACGAGCTTGCCGGCCAGCGCCGCCGCCGGGATGGTGCGGTACTTGCCCAGCGGCAGCGCGAGAACCACGACGTCCGCCTTCGCCGCTGCGTCCTCGGCGGTCGCCGCGATCGCGCCGGGCGTGAGGACGTCGACGGTCAGCGCGATCTTCTCCGGCGTGCCCGAGCCGGCCACGAGCACGTCGTGCCCGGCGGCGAGCGCGAGCCGGGCCAGGACCGTGCCCACCTTGCCCGCGCCGAGGATGCCGATGATCATTTCGTCTCCGAAAGCAGGTCACGCACCATCGGGATCACTCGGGTGCCGTAGAGTTCGACGGCCCGCAGACGGGCGCTCGCCGGCTGCGACCCGGAGCTGTAGATCAGGTCGAAGCGGCCGACGCCCAGCTCCGCGACCGCGCCGGCGATCTTGCGGGCGACGGTTTCGGGCGAGCCGATGTACAGCGAACCGTGCTCGATCTCGTGGTCGTACTCTTCGCGCTTGATCGGCGCCCAGCCCCGCAGTGCGCCGATCCGGTCGCGGATCACGCGGTAGCGCGGCCAGAACACCTCGCGCGCCTGCTCGTCGGTGTCGGCGACGAACCCGGGGGAGTGCATGCCGACCGGGTGGGCGGTGGTGCCGAACTGCGCGGCCGCCCGGCGGTACAGGTCGAGGTAGGGCGCGAACCGCCCGGGCGGCCCGCCGATGATCGCCAGCATGAGCGGGAGGCCGTGGTGCGCGGTCCGGATCACCGACTGGGGCGAGCCGCCGACACCGACCCACGTCGTCAGCCGGCCGGAGTCGGTCTTCGGGTAGACGTCGGCGTTCTCCAGGGCCGGCCGCAGCTTTCCCTGCCAGCTCACGGGTTTCTCGTCGAGCAGCCGCACGAACAGGTCGAGCTTCTCTTCGAACAGTGCGTCGTAGTCGCTCAGGTCGTAGCCGAACAGCGGGAACGACTCGGTGAACGAACCCCGGCCGAGGATCACCTCGGCGCGCCCGGCCGAGAGCGCGTCGACCGTCGCGAAGCGCTGGAACACCCGGACCGGGTCGTCCGAGCTCAGCACCGTGACACCGGACGACAGCCGGATGCGCGACGTGCGGGTCGCGATGCCGGCCAGCACGGTTTCGGGCGTGGAGATCGAGTACTCGGGACGGTGGTGCTCGCCGAGGGCGAGCACGTCGACGCCGGTCTCGTCGGCGAGGACGGCTTCGGCCACCACCTGCCGGATGGCGGCGGCGTGGGAGAGCGGCCGGCCGGCGTCGTCCTCGGGGACGTCGCCGAAGGTGTCGAGGCCGAACTGGAGATCAGACACGGGAGGGCTCCTTCGCGAGCAGTTCGCGCACCCGCGGCGCGACCTCGCGGCCGAGCAGCTCGATCGTCCGCGCACGCGCGGCCCGCGGCAGGTGCATGATGTCGTACTTGAGGTCGAAGCGGCTCAGGCGCAGGTCCCGTGCCACGGTCGCGATCTTGCGGGCGACGGTCTCCGGGGAGCCGACGAACAGAGCGCCGGTGTCCACTTCGGACAGGTAGCGCCGCCGGTCCGGTTCGTAGAAGCCGCGCTCGGCGGCGATCCGCGTCACGACCGGTTCCCAGTACCGCCACCACGTCTCGACGGCTTCTTCGTCGGTGTCGGCGACCAGGCCGAGCGAGTGCTGGCCGACCGGCTGAACGGGTTGCCCGAACTGCTCGAGCGCGCGGTGGTACAGCTCCACGTGACCGGCGAAGCGCTGCGGGTGCCCGCCGATGATCGCCAGCATGAGCGGCAGGCCGTAGCGGGCCGCGCGCACGACGGAGTCCGGGCTGCCGCCCACGCCGATCCAGGTGGGGATCCCGCCCGGGCGCATCCGGGGGTGCAGCGTCTCGTCGGTCAACGGCGCCCGCACCGTCCCGGACCAGGTGACGCTCTCCTCGCGCTGCAGGCGCACGAAGAGGTCGAGCTTCTCCTCGAAGAGGTGCTCGTAGTCGGCGAGGTCGTAGCCGAACAGCGGGAACGACTCCGTCGCCGACGCCCGGCCCAGCACCAGCTGGGCGCGTCCGGCCGAGACGGCGTCCAGGGTGGAGAACTCCTGGTAGAGCCGCACCGGGTCGTTCGTGCTCAGCACGGTCACGGAGGTGCCGAGCTGGAGGCGCTCGGTCGCCGTGGCGATCGCCGCCAGCAGCACGGGCGCCGCGCTGTCGGTGTGCCCTTCGCGGTAGTGCTCGCCGACGCTGAAGACGTCCAGCCCCGCCGATTCGGCCAGCCGCGCTTCCTCGACGAGCAGCCGGACGGTCTCCGCGTCGCTCAGCTCGCGGCCGTCGTCGGTGGCGACCTCGCCGAACGAGTTCAGGCCCAGCTCGATCATGGTGCCTCCTTTGATTGACACGTCAATCATCCGCCCGATATGATTGACGTGTCAACTAGGAGGCAAGGTGACCCGGACGACACGGCGGCGCGTGCTGCCGACCACGGAGGAGCTGCGCGTCTGGCGCGGGTTCATCGAGACGACCGAAGCCGTGCGTGCCGAGCTGGGTGCGCGGCTGCAAGCGGAGTGCGGGCTCTCACCGGGGGACTACGCGGTGCTGCTCGCGCTCAGCGAGGCCGAGGGGCAGCGGCTGCGGTCGTCACAGCTGGCCGACGACATCGGCTGGGAGCGCAGCCGCCTGTCCCACCACCTCGGCCGGATGGAGAAGCGTGGCCTGATCCGCCGCGAGGAGTGCCGGACGGACAACCGGGGGGCCGAGGTGGTGCTGACGACGGAGGGCTCGGCGGCGTTCCGGGGTGCGACGGTGCCGCACTTGACGGCGGTCCGCGAGCTGTTCGTGGACGCGCTGACCCCGGAGCAGATCACGGCGGCGGGCGAGATCGCGGCGGCGCTGCGCGCCAAGCTCGGCTGACGACCCGGTCAGTCCAGCATGGAGTTCTTCGTCTCCGGGGCCCACTTCACCGACACCACGAGCCCGACCACCAGGACCAGCGTCAGGATCAGCATCGTCGGCGAATAGCCGATTCCGTCCAGGGCCAGCGGCAGCAGGAACGTGCCGATCGCCGAGCCCACGCGGCTCAGTCCGTTCAGGAGCCCGACGCCCGAGCTGCGCAGGTCCGTCGGGAACAGCTCCGGCGGGTACACCTGGTCGAGGTTGACCGCCGCCGACATGGTGAACGTGAAGACCAGGAACAGCGGGAACAGCAGCGCCGTCGGGGCGTCCGGCCAGACCGCCATCGGGGCCATCGTCACGATCAGCACCACGAACGACCAGATCGTCAGGCCGCGGCGGGTCATCTTCGCCACCAGCCACAGGCCGCCGAAGCTGCCCAGCAGCAGGAACAGGTTCAGGATGCCGTCGCTGGTCGTGTCCTCCTCGCCGATGCCGATCTTGAGCAGCACCAGCGGCAGGAACGTGTAGATCGCGAAGTACGGGATGACCTGCGCGTTGTAGAAGATCGCGCCGAACGCGGTGGCGCGCCGGTACTGCTTGCCGAACAGCTCGCGGTACCGCGCCCGCCGCTCCGGGCGGTGGGTGGCCACCAGCTGCTCGAACGCCGCTGCGTCGCCGCGCAGCCGGCGCACCACCGCGCGGGCCTGGTCGAGGCGGCCCTGCGTCAGCAGCCAGCGCGGGGACTCGGGGACGCCGATGCGCAGCAGCACCACGGCGATCGCCGGGACACAGCTCGTCGCCAGCAGCCAGCGCCACGAGTCGCCGCCCAGGGAGACCAGGTAGTTGCCCAGGAAGAACGCCGCGACGTAGCCCACGGTCCACAGCACCGTCAACGACGCCAGCAGCCCGCCGCGGTACTTGCGGGGGACGAACTCCGCGACGAGGGTCGGCCCCAGTGCGTAGTCGGCACCGATGCCTATCCCGATCAAGAGCCGCAGGATGAACAGCTGCACGGGATCCTGCACGAAGAACTCCGCGGCCGACGCGACGGCGATCAGCAGGAAGTCCACAGTGTACAGTCGCTGGCGGCCGATCTTGTCCGCCGCCCAGCCGACCAGCACGCTGCCGAGGAAGATCCCGATCAGCGCCGACGCGCCGAGCAGGCCCTCCCACACCGCGCCGAACCCGAGCGAGGACGCGATCACCGGCAGGGCGATGCTGATGATGCCCAGCTCGTAGCCGTCGGAGTAGTTGGCGCAGAACGTCAGCGCCGTGATGCGCAGGTGGAACCGGTTGAGGGGGACGTCGTCGAAAGCTGTGACCGCCTCACTCGGGGAGGAAGAGGTCTTGCTCTGCGGCATAGTCTTCGAAGCCTTCCAGTCGTTGCCGGGCCGTGGCGCCGGCCGCGTCGGCCATCGCCTCGACCAGCGCCACGGTCAGCGAGACGACCGCGGCGTGGGAGTCGAACACGAACTCCGACGCGACGCCCGCGCTGAGCACGTCGTCGGCGAGGGGGGTCAGCGCCGTGACGGGCCGGTCCGTGATCAGGAGGGTGCGCAGGCCCAGCGCGCGGGCCTGCTCGAGCGCGGCGGCGCTTTCCCGCGGGTAGCGGGGGAGCGCGACCAGGACCAGCGTTCGCGCGCCGCACCGGTGGGCGTGGCGCAGGGAGTCGCCGAAGACGCTGCCGGAGTCGGTCAGCAGCCGGACGTCCGGGTGGATCTTCGTGGCCAGGTAAGCGAAAGCGGCCGCTTGGGCCGCGGAGACGCGGTAGCCCGCCACGACGAGCGGGACGGATTCCATGAGCCCCGCCGCGAGCGTCCGCAGGCGGGTGTCGTCGGCCAGCTGCGCCCGCAGTGCGCCCAGGTTCCGGACGTCGGCGTCGATCGCGTCCTGGAACTTGTTGCCGCCGCACTCCGGCTCGGGCTCGGCCGCCGCTTCCCGCAGGTAGCGGCGGAACCCGGCATAGCCGTCGAACCCGAGCAACGCGACGAACCGGGTGACCGACGGCTGGCTGACCTGCGCGTACTCGGCGAGCTCGGCGCTGGTGAGCGCCACGGCCTCGGCCGCGTGGTCGGCGAGGTAGCTGGCGATGCGCCGCTGCGCCGGGGTCAGCCGGTGGGCGGTGAGCAGCTCGTGCAGCGACCGGGGCACCGGGTCTCCGTCCTTGTGTGAATGAGTAGTTTCATGTCACCTTAAGAATGAATGAAAACTTGTCAAGAGCGCTTGTTAAGGAAGGTGGCGATGACCGACACCAACCGCATCGAGATCAGCGGGACCGGCCTCCGGTGCGCCGACGTGGTGCGCGTGGCCCGGCGCAGCGCGTCGACGGAGCTCGGCGCCGACGCGCTGAAGAGGGCGGAGTCGAGCTATCAGCTGGCCGTCGAGCTGGGCGCGAAGCGCGCGGTCTACGGCCGCACGACCGGGGTCGGCGCGAACCGGCACACCGTCGTCGACCCGGAGTCGGCCGACCACCACGGCCTGCGCCTGCTGCGCAGCCACGCGGGCGGGACCGGCGACCCGCTGCCGGACGACGCCGTGCGCGCGGTGATGGCCATCCGCCTCAACCAGCTCGCCGCCGGCGGGAGCGGCGTGCACCCGCGGCTGCTGGAGGTGCTGCAGACGGCGTTGCGCGTCGGGGCGCTCCCGCACGTCCACTCGCGCGGCGCCATCGGCACCGGTGACCTCGCCCAGCTCGCGGAGATCGCCCTGACGCTCGCGGGGGAGCTGCCGTGGGCGGCGGGCGACCTCGACCCGGTCGCGATCAGCCCGGGCGACGCGCTGGCGTTCATCTCCAGCAACGCCGCCACCCTCGCTGAGGCCGTCCTGGCCTGGCACGACCTGAGCCGGCTGCTCGCCGCGAGCCACGTCGTCACGGCGCTGACGTTCTGCGCGCTCGGCGGCTCGGCCGAGGCGTACTCGGAGCGCGTCCACGCCGCGCGGCCGCACCCGGGCGCCGTCCACTGTGCTGCCGAAATGCGCCGCCTGCTCACCGGTGCCGCCGAAGGGCGGCGGCTGCAGGATCCGTTCGGGCTACGGGCGTTCCCGCAGGTGCAGGCCCCGGCGCTGGACGCCGTGGCGGCCGTCGAAAGCGTGCTGGCCATCGACATCAACGCCGCCGCGGAGAACCCGCTGATCGACGTCGAGACCGAGCAGGCCTACCACCACGGCCAGTTCTCGACCGCGCACGTGGCGCTGGCGTTCGACCAGCTGCGCGCGGCGCTGCACCACGTCGCGGAGCTGTCCACCGCGCGGCTGGGCGACCTGGTGGAGCCGGACCTGAGCGGGCTGCCGCCGTTCCTCGCCGAGGGGCCGGCGGGCAGCTCGGGGATCATGATCCTCGAGTACGTCGCCCACGACGCGCTGGGCACGCTGCGGCACGCGGCCTCGCCGGTCACGCTCGGGACCGCGGTGATCTCCCGCGGGCTGGAGGACCACGCGAGCTTCTCGACGCACGCCGTCCGCAGCACCGTCGCCGCCACCGCCGCGTACCGGACGGTGCTGGCGTGCGAGCTGCTCGCCGCGATCCGCGCGCTGCGGCTGTCCGGGGTCCGGCTACCGGACACGCCGCTGCGGGAGGCGTTCCGCCTCGCCGACGGCGGCCTCCCGCACATCCCGGAGGACCACCCGCTCAGCGCGGAGATCAAGCAGGCCGAGCGGCTCCTGGACCGGCTGGCCGTGCTGTGATGCCCCGCCAGTCACGCGTGATGCCCGCCGGATCACGCGTGCTGCCTTTCGGGACACGGGTCCGCTCAGAGGCCGCACGCCTTGGTCAGCGCGGCGACCTGCTCGGACTTGCGCCGCACCCAGTCCGCCGGGCCGGTGACCAGGTCGTCGACCGTGGTCTCGCGCAGCGTGGTCGCCAGGGAGCCGATCGCCTCGCCGGCGGTCGTGCCGGCGGCCCGTTCCGCGAGGGCCGTCAGCTCCCGGCCGGCCTCGTGCGCGCGGTCCGCCGCGGCTTGCGGGTCGGCGAGGTCGGGAGTGGCGGTGGCGATCCGGACCGCTTCGGTGCAGACGCTGACCGTCGTGGCGGCGTCGCCGACGCGGCCGGCGGTTTCGGAGGCCTGGCCGCAGCCCGCGAGAGCCAGCAGGAGACCGCCGGCGATGGCTGCCGTCGTGAGTCGTTTCATCGGGTTTTCCCTTCGACCGGAACGTTGCGCGTCTTGAGGAGGCTGGCGGCGACCGCCGTCGCGAGGATGAGGCCGACCACGCCGAGCGAAAGCGCCGTCGGGATCTTCCAGATCTCCAGCAGCAGCATCTTCACGCCGACCCAGACGAGCACCATCGCCAGGCCGAACTTGAGGTAGACGAACCGGTGCATGAGGTCGGCGAGCAGGAAGTACAGGGCGCGCAGGCCGAGGATGGCGAACGCGTTCGACGTGAACACCAGGAACGGTTCCTGCGTCACGGCGAAGATCGCGGGGATCGAGTCGACCGCGAAGACGACGTCGGTGACCTCGATCAGCACCAGCACCGCGAGCAGCGGCGTCGCCACCCAGCGGCCCGCCTCGCGGACGAGGAACTTCTTGCCGTGGTGGACATCCGTCGACGGGACGAGCCTGCGGAAGACGCGCAGGACGACGTTCTGGTCGTAGTCCACCGTCTCCGAGCGGTGCAGCCCCATCCGGATGCCGGTGAGGACGAGGAAAGCGCCGAACACGTAGAGGATCCAGGCGAAGCTCGCGAGCAGCGCCGAGCCGGCGGCGATGAACACCGCCCGGAAGACCAGGGCGCCGATGACGCCGTAGAACAGGATGCGGTGCTGGTGTTCGCGAGGCACGGCGAAGTAGCCGAAGATGATCGCGAACACGAAGACGTTGTCGACGGCCAGGGATTTCTCGATCACGTAGCCGGCGAAGTACTGGCCGGCGAGCTCCCCGCCCCAGACCCACCAGACGACCGCGCCGAACGCGACGCCCAGCGCGACCCACACCGCGGACCACGTGAGCGCTTCGCGGACGCCGACGACGTGCGCCTTGCGGTGGGCGAACAGGTCGACCGCGAGCATCAGCAGGATGACGCCCAGCACGGCGGCCCAGGCCCAGATGGGGACGGTCACGGCACACTCCTCCGGTTCGGTGGCGAACCGGAGGTCTTCCCGACCACCCAGAAGGTGGCGCCGGCACCGGGTCTGCGCAGAGGCAGCCGTATTGACGATGCCGGACCGAGCGGGTACTCCCCTCCGTCTCCTCCAGAATGACGAACTGCGCTTCGTCTGTCAAGTGTGGACGGCTATGCTGCGACGATGGCCACGTGGACGTTCCTGAGCAACCACGCGCACGTTCTGCTGTGCCTGGCGGAGAACCCGGACCACCGGCTGCACGACATCGCCGAGCGCGTCGGCATCACCGAACGGGGCGTGCAGCTGATCCTCGCGGACCTGATCGCGGACGGGTACGTCGAACGCGAGCGCGTGGGCCGGCGCAACCACTACACGATCCACCCCGAAAGCCGCCTGCGTCACCCGCTCGAGGCGCACCACCGGGTGGCCGAGCTGGTCGAGGCCCTCGGGCCCGAGCGTCACCAGACGAACTGCTGACCGCCGTCGATGTCGTAGGTCGCGCCGGTGAGGGCCGTGTTCGTCATGAGGTGGACCGCCAGCGCGGCGACGTCCGCGGGGCCTACGACGCGGCCGATCGGGAGCGTCGCCCGCAGCTCGGCCCGGCGCTCCTCCAGCTTGTCGCCGAGCAGCGTCGCCGACAACGGCGTGTCGACGAACCCCGCGGCGATCAGGTTGACGCGCACCGGCGCCAGTTCCAGCGCGAGGGCCGCGGTGAACGGTGGCATTGCGGCGGTCGCGGCCGAGACGATGCCGAGCCCGTGCCCGATGCGGCGGCCGCCGGTGCCGCCCATCAGCAGCAGCGAGCCGCCGGGGCGCATCTTCGGGGCCGCGTGGCGGGCGACCTCGAGCGCGACCGAGATGTGGCCGCCGACCGCCGTGCGCACGTCGTCGGCGGTCATCTCCAGCAGCGGCCCGTAGTGCGGGCCGCCCGCGGTGACCAGGACGTGGTCGACCGTCCCGGGCAGGTCCGCGAAGAAGCTCGCCACCGCGGCCGGGTCGGTGGCGTCGAACGCAGCCGTGCTCCGCGCCCCCACGGCGTCCGCCGCCTGCGCGAGCTTGCCGGGGTCGCGGCCGGTGAGCACGACCTCGGCGCCCTCGGCGCGGGCCAGCCGCGCCGTCTCCAAACCGATCCCCGCGCTGCCGCCGACCAGCACGACCGTCTGCCCGTTCAACCCGCTCATCCCGACCTCCCCGGCCACCGTAACGCGCCGGGGCGACCCATGGCGCCGGACTTCCCCGGCGGGTGAACCGGCGCTAAGAAACCGTAAATATCGGGGGAACCCCTCCCCGGCGCGGCGCGGAAGGCCGCGCCCGGCCGAAGGGGACCAGTAGGGTCCGGTCCCGTGAACCAGGAGACTGTGCGCCCGGCGCTGGTGGTCGGCGCGCTCGGCGTCGTGTTCGGGGACATCGGCACCAGCCCGATCTACACGCTGCAGACCGTCTTCAGCCCGAGCGACCCGCACCCGGTCCCGGTGAGCGCGGACAACGTCTTCGGCGTGGTCTCGCTGATCTTCTGGTCGGTGCTGGTCATCGTGACCGTCACCTACGTGCTGCTGGCCATGCGCGCCGACAACGACGGCGAGGGCGGCATCATGGCCCTCATCACCCAGCTGCGGCGCGGGTCGCGGACCGGCCGGACCGCACTGGTGCTGGCCGGGCTCGGGATCTTCGGCGCCGCCCTGTTCTTCGGCGACAGCATGATCACCCCGGCGATCTCGGTGCTGTCCGCGGTCGAGGGCCTCAAGGTCGTCTCGGACGGCCTCGACGCCTGGATCGTGCCGATCACCGCCGTGATCATCATCGGGCTGTTCCTGGTGCAGCGGCGGGGCACCGCCGCGGTCGGCCGGGTGTTCGGGCCCGTGATGATCGCCTGGTTCGGGGTGATCGGCGCGTGCGGCGTGGCCGGGATCGCCGGGCACCCGGAGATCCTCAAGGCGCTCTCGCCGACGTACGCGATCGGCTTCATGGCCGGGCACTTCGACATCGCGTTCTTCACGCTGGCCGCGGTCGTGCTGGCGGTCACCGGCGCCGAAGCGCTGTACGCCGACATGGGCCACTTCGGCCGGAAGGCGATCACCCGGGGCTGGTTGTTCCTCGTCCTGCCCGCGTGCGTGCTCAGCTACCTCGGGCAGGGCGCGCTGATCCTCGAGGACGGGGCGAACATCAGCAGCCCGTTCTTCCTGCTCGTGCCGAGCTGGGGCCGGCTGCCGATGGTGGTGCTGGCGACGGCGGCGACGGTGATCGCCTCCCAGGCGGTGATCACCGGCGCGTACTCGGTCGCCGCGCAGGCCGCCCAGCTCGGCTACCTGCCGCGGCTGCGGATCGCGCACACGTCGGAGACCGAGCGGGGCCAGATCTACGTCCCGTGGATCAACTGGCTGCTCATGGTTTCGGTGCTGACGCTGGTCTTCGCGTTCCGCAGCTCGACGGCGCTGGCGTTCGCGTTCGGCATGGCGGTGACCGGCACGATCACCATCACGACCCTGTTGTTCTTCTTCATCGCCCGGTCGCGGTGGGGGACGCCGCGCTGGCTGCTCGGCGCCGGCGCGGCCGTCCTGCTGACCGTGGACCTGCTGTTCGTCGCGGCCAACCTGACCAAGCTGGTGCACGGCGCGTGGCTCCCGCTGCTGATCGGCCTCACGGCGTTCACGATCATGACGACGTGGCAGCGCGGACGCCGGATCGTCACCGCCGAGCGCGAACGCCAGGAGGGGCCGCTGCGCGAGTTCATCGACGAGCTGAGCGACCGGGAGACGCCGACGCAGCGGGTCCCCGGCACGGCCGTGTTCCTCAACCGCGGCGGCCGCACGGCACCGCTGGCCCTGCGCGCCAATGCCGTGCACAACCACGTGCGGCACGAGCAGGTCGTGATCCTCTCGCTGGAGACCGAGCCGGTCCCGCGAGTGCCGGCCGAGAACCGGGTGAGCGTCGAGGACCTGGGCCACACCGACGACGGGATTGTGTTCGTCACCGCGCGCTACGGCTACATGGAGACCCCGGACGTCCCGGGCGCGCTCGCCCTGCTCGACCCGGCGCAGACCGAAGGGCGGCTGCGGCTGGACGAGGCGTCGTACTTCCTGTCCAAGATCGAGCTCCAGCGCGGCCCGGAGCCGACGATGGCGGGCTGGCGCAAGCGGCTGTTCATCGCGACGTCCTACATCACCGCGGACGCCGCGGAGTACTTCGGCCTGCCCCGGGACCGCACGGTGATCATGGGCTCCCACATCGACGTCTAGAGGAGGGGCAGCGCGAGCCGGAAGCGGGCGCCTTCCCCGAGGACGGTCGCCAGCTCGACGTCGCCGCCGTGCGCGCGGGCCAGCGATCGCGCGATCGACAGCCCCAGGCCCGCGTCCGCGCCACCGGTGCGGGTCCGGGACCGGTCGGCCCGGTAGAAGCGGTTGAACACCTTGTCCGCCTGCTCGGCCGTCATCCCCGGGCCGTCGTCCGCCACCTCCAGCACCGCGCGCCCGTCCGCCGTGCCGACGCCGATGCGCACCGGCGTGCCCGGTGGGGTGTGGGCGGCCGCGTTGCCCACCAGGTTCGTGACCACCTGCCGCAGCCGGGCTTCGTCGCCGTCGACCGGGGCCGGGCCCGGCGGCCCCAGTCCGCCCGGTCCGGTCAGGGAGACCGTGCGCGACGGATCGAGGGTTCGCAGGTCGTGCCGGGCGTCGACGGCGAGGGTGCGCAGGTCCATCGGTGCGCGGTCGAGCTGGTCCTCGGGGGCTTCGTCGAGCTGGGCGAGCAGCAGCAGGTCCTCGGTGAGCGCCGTGAGCCGGGTCGCCTCGCGGTCGATGCGGTGCATCGCGTCGTCCACATCGGACGCTTCCGGCAGCGCACCCATCCGGTAGAGCTCCGTCGACCCCTTGATGCCGAACAGCGGCGTGCGCAGCTCGTGGCTGACGTCCGCGACGAAGGTGCGCATCCGCGCCTCGGACGCCGCCCGGTCGGCGAAGGCCCCTTCCAGCTGGCCGAGCATGGTGTTGAGCGACGCCGAAAGGTGCCCGATCTCCGTTCCGGGCGGCGCGAGGACGGGGACGCGGCGGGTGAGGTCACCGCCGGCGATCGCGGCCGCCGTGTGCTCGATCCGGCGCAGCGGCCGCAGGCCCCGGCCGAGGGCGAACCAGCCGGCCGCGGTCAGCACCACGAGCAGCCCGGCGCCGGTGATCAGGCTGCTCACCCGCAGCTGGGTGAGCGTGGCATCGGTGTCGGCGAGCGGCGCGGCCGACACCACCGTGCCGCCCCAGCGGACGGCCGGGCGCGCGACGGCCCGCCAGCGCTCCGATCCGTCGGCCGCGTTCAGGTCCACGGCGGTCCCGTCGGTGGGCACCGTGCGCAGCGCGTCGAACGGCGGCAGCGTCGCGCCGTCGACCCGCGCGGAGTGCAGGCCGCCCGCCACCGCGCCGCTCGCGTCCAGGTAGACGACGTACGGGGTGCCGAACAGGTCGAGCGCGGGCCCGACCAGGTCGGGCCGCACGGCGGGGCTCTCGGCGGGCGGCGGGCCCGCGGCGCGGGAGATGAGCTCGGTCATCGAGCGCAGCTGGCCGTCGAGCCGGTCGAGCTGGAAGTGCTCCAGCTGGTCCGAGACCAGCGTGCTGACGAGGGTCAGGCCGGCCAGCAGCAGGCCCGCGGTGAGCAGGAGCAGCCGGGCCCGCAGGGACAGCCGCTTCACCGCCGGGGCTCCCGCAGCACGTAGCCGACGCCGTGCACGGTGTGGATCAGCTTGGGCTCCTCGGTGTCCACTTTCCGGCGGAGGTAAGAGATGTAGGTGTCGACGATGCTGGCGTCGCCGCCGAAGTCGTCGCGCCACACGCGGTCGAGGATCTGCGCCTTGGACACCACACGACCGGCGTTCTCCATCAGGTAGCGCAGCAGCCGGAACTCCGTGGCGGACACGCGCACCGGCTTTCCCGCGCGCGTGACCTGGTGGCCGCCGGCGTCGAGGGCGAGGGTGCCGACCGCCACGACGTCGGCCGGGTGCCCGGCGGTCCGGCGGAGGATCGCGCGGATCCGCGCGATCAGCTCCGCCAGGTCGAACGGCTTCGTCACGTAGTCGTCGGCCCCGAGGGACAAGCCGGTCACCTTGTCGGCCTGCCCGTCCCGCGCGGTGAGGAACAGGACCGGGACCGGCATGCGCCGCTCGCGCAGCCGCCGGACCACCTCGAAGCCGTCCAGATCCGGCAGCATGACGTCGAGCAGCACCAGGTCCGGTGGTTCGGCGGTGGCCGCGGCGACGGCTTCCCCCGCCGTCGCCGCGGACGTCACCCGGAAGCCGGCGAACCGGAGCGCGGCCGACAGCAGCTCGCGGACGGTGGCTTCGTCGTCGACCACCAGCAGCCGCTGCGCACTCATCGCTTCCATGCCGGCGAGGATACGGAGAGCGCGCTGAGAACCAGGCTGCCCGCGAACCCGGCGAGCGCGCCGGCCGCGAGCGCGAGCAGCGGGTTCGCGGTGAGGCGCACGTCCAGGACCGGCACGGAGAAGCCGAACGCGGACACCGAGACCTCGGCCGAAACGCGCGAGAGCAGCGTCATGACGACGGCCACGCCACCCGCCACCGCGCTCACGGCCGCCGCCCGGCGCAGCGGGCGGCCGCGGCGGACGACGAGGACGATGACGGACACCAGCAGAAGCGCGCCGGACACCCAGAGCCCGGGCGTGAAGGACCCGAAAGCCGGCACGCAGGGGAGCGCGGGGTCCACCATCCACGGCACGCCGAGCCCCAGCAGCACGGCGCCGGTCACCAGCTGGGGGAGGACGAGCAGCACCCCACCGGCGGCCGCCGCGCCCCCGAACGCCCAGGCCGCGACGAAGCACACCACCGCGAGCCCCGCGGCGGGCCACCGCAGCGCGCGAAAACCCGTTGCCACCGAGGGAAACCGCGTCATGAGCCAGCACACGCCGACCACGGCGAGCGCCAAGATCGCCGCGCCCAGCACCGCGGGCCCGACCGCGACGGAGAACCCGGCGTCCAACCGGCCGGGCAACGGAATCCGCGGCCCGGTGGAGACACAGCCTCGCAGCCCGCCGGTACCCTCCGGAAGAGCGAGATTTCCCTTGGCCAGTAAGGCGATCACCGCCATTCCCGCGGAGAACGCCGCTGCGGCCACGGCACCACGGACGAGCAACTCGCCGTCACGACGATGCAGCAGCAACCCCAGAACCACCGCGCCCACAAGGGAAACCCCGAGCGGGATCCCGTGCAGGTCGCCGTGCAAGGCGACGGGAAGCCCGGCCGCCGGCACCGCCTCGACGTCCACCGGAGCGCCCACTGCCAGGGCGACGACCGCCGGGGTGAACCGGCCGGCGCCGAGCAGGGCCAGGCCGGCCGCCGCGACCCCCGCCATGGCGAGCAGCGCGGCGACGGCGGCGGCCAGGCCCCGGGACACCTCCCGCATCAGACGTCCCGGCGCCGGAACACGGCGAACGCGACGGCCAGCACCACCGCGACTCCCGCGCACATCCCGGCCAGGTTCAGCCAGGGGTGCGGGAAGTCCGGGTCGGGGACCGTCTTGAAGACCGCCGAAGCGCCGAGTGTGGGCCAGTAGAAGAACATCCCGCGCAGCCACGCCGGGAAGAGCCCCGCGAGGGCCGGCACCAGGAAGACGATCCCGACGAGGGTGGCGAGTGCGCCCGCGGTGGCGCGCATGAGCGTGCCGAGCCCGACCGCGAGCAGCGCGATCGCGGCCAGGTAGAGCCCGCCGCCCGTCACAGCGGAGAGCACGCCGGGGTCGCCGAACCGCGCGTGCGGCAGGTCCTGGGCGGCCAGGACGGCCTGGCCGAGGAAGAAGGCGCCGGACATCAGCACCTGGCCCGCCACCACGGCGACGCCGACGGCCACGACGACCTTGGCCGCCAGCAGCCGGCTCCGGCGGGGTGTCGCGATCAGGGACGTCTGCATGAGCCCGGTCGCGTGCTCGGCGGTGACGACCAGGATGCCGAGCACGCCGATGATCAGCTGCGCGACGATGTACGACGTCAGGCTGCGGTCGGTGGGGTCCCAGGCCCGCGGGTCCTCGGCGTAGGTCTTCGCGGCGGCGTTCATGGCCAGCGCCGTGATGCCGAGCCCCACCGCGAAGAGGCACGCCACGGTGTACCAGGTCGAGCGCAGGCTGCGGAGCTTGATCCACTCGGCGTGGACCGACTGGGCGAAGGTCACGCGCTCGCTCCTTCGTACTCGACGCTGTCCTTGGTGAGCTCCATGAAGGCGTCTTCGAGCGAGACGCGCTGCGGCGTGAGCTCGGCGAGCGCGACGCCGTGGTAGGCCGCGAGCTTGCCGATCTCCCCGCTCGTCAGGCCGGAGACGACGAGCGAGGCTTCGACGCCTTCGCGCACACTGGCCCCGGCGGTGACGAGCAGCCGCCCGAAACCGGTGTCCGGCGTGCGGACGAGCACGGTGCCTTCGCCGCGGACGAGCTCGCTCACGGCGGTGTCGGCGACGAGCCGGCCCCGGCCGATGACGACGAGGTGGTCGGCGGTCTGGGCCATCTCGCTCATGAGGTGGCTCGACACGAGCACCGCGCGGCCTTCACGGGCGAGCGAGCGCATGAAGTCGCGGATCCACCGGATGCCTTCGGGATCGAGCCCGTTCACCGGCTCGTCGAAGATCAGCACGCGCGGGTCGCCGAGCAGCGCCGCCGCGATGCCGAGGCGCTGGCGCATGCCGAGGGAGAACCCGCCGGCCCGCTTCCCGCCCACGCCGTCCAGGCCGGTCCGGGCGAGCACCTCGCCGACGCGGCGGCGGGGGAGCCCGTTGCTCACCGCGAGCGCGAGCAGGTGATCGGCCGCCTTCCGGCCACCGTGGACGGCGCCCGCGTCGAGCAGCGCGCCGACTTCGGTCAGGGGCACGGGGAGGTCGCGGTAGCGGCGCCCGCCGACGCTGACGGACCCCCGCGTCGGGGCGGCGAGGCCCAGGATCATCTTCATGGTCGTGGACTTGCCGGCCCCGTTCGGCCCGAGGAACCCGGTGACCTGCCCGGGTGCCACGGTGAACGACAGGTCGTCCACGACGGTGTCGGGGCCGTACCGCTTGGTCAGGCCGCGTACTTCGATGGTGGTCATGGCGGCGAGCGTGGCCCGCCCGCCTGGCCGGTTCCTGGGAGGTTCTGGGAGAACCCTGGGAGATCCGCGGCCGGACGGGGGTCCGGCCGCGGCGTTCTCCGGAAATCGAGCCCGGGTCAGGCGTCCGCGCGGTGGATGACGATGTCGCCGAGGCGCGTGCGGGCGTGGATCTTGGCGTGGTCCGCGGCTTCGGCCGCGTTCTCCGGCAGGGAGTTGCGCACCGCGCCCTTGGTGCTGTCCGCGTCGACCGACGCGGTGGTTCCCGCGGCGACGCCGACCTCGATGCCGCCCGCGGCGTTGGTCAGGTCCGCCTGGCCGCTCGTCATGCGGCCGATCCGGATCGGGCAGTGCGCCGCCTTGGCGAAGACACTGCCGTCGGCGTGGTCGACGGTGAAGCTGCCGCCGGAACCGGTGAAGTCGACGTCGGCGTGCCCCCGGCCGAGCCACACCCGGCCGCTCGCACCGACGTACCGGAGCGTGCCCCCGGCCTCGCCGATCCGCACATCGGCCGTGCCGCCGTCGAGGTCGGCGGTCCCGGCGACGTGGCCGACCTCGACCTCACCGGAGGAGAGCCGGCCTTGCAGGGCGCCGGCGTGGGCGAGCTGCACCCGGCCGGACGCGATGTCCAGCGAGCAGGTGCCGAGCCGGCCGTCGGCGTGCACGTCCGTCCAGGCGGTCTCCAGGACCAGCGCCGACCCGGCCGGCAGCTCGACGGTGATGGCGACCGACCCGTTCTTGGCGCCGGGCTTGGTGGTCTTGATCGTGAGCTCACCGCCGGCGAAGGCGACTTCGGTCTGCTCGGCGACCTTGACGTCCGACTTGCTCGCGCGGTTCACGGGCTCGACCCGCACCACCGTGTCCGGCCGCTCGCTCGCGGCGATCCGCACGCGGGCGCCGGCGGTGGTGAGCGTGGCGGTGATGGGTTCCGGCGTGGTGAAGACGGTCATGGTGTTCCCCTTGTCGTGTGGTCCCTCTGGTGCGTTGGGACCACCTTCGCCGGGGGACCTGACACCGGCCTGACACCGCCCGGACACCCGCTCAGTCACGGGCGGCGCGGGCGCGCAGGTGGGCCCGTTCGCCGTGCTGCCCGAAGAGGATGAGCAGCTCGACGGCCTTCCCGTCGGCGCTCCCGAGCCAGTGGGGCAGCGTCGTGTCGAACTCCGCGGCCTCGCCCGCCGGCAGCACGAGATCGTGCTCGCCGAGGACCAGCCGCAGCCGGCCGTGGAGCACGTAGAGCCACTCGTGGCCGTCGTGGGTCTGGTGCTCCGGCTCGGGCGGGTGGTCGCTGCCGGGGATGAGCATCTTGTACGCCTGCATGCCGCCCGGGCGCCGTGACAGCGGCACGAACGTCATGCCGTAGCGGTGGATCGGGGCGAGGTGGACGCGCGGGTCGCCGGTGCGGGGCGCGCCGACGAGGTCGTCGAGCGGGACGCGGTAGGCCCGGGCCAGCGGCAGCAGCAGTTCCAGGCTGGCCCGCCGCTGCCCGCTCTCCAGCCGGGACAGCGTGCTCTCCGACACCCCGGTGGTGCCGGCGACCTCGGCCAGCGTCAGCCCGCGGTGGCGGCGCAGCGCCCGCAGCCGGGGGCCGACGGCGTGCAGGATGTCCTCGAAGTCGTCGGTCACCCGGCCATCTTGCCGAAACCGCAAGAAACCGTGCCACTTCGGCACGGGCCGGGCACGGTGGGCCCATGACCACGTTCTGGGACACCCACTACGCGACGCCGCGAGCCGACCCCCGGGCGAACGTCCGGCTCACCGAGGTCGCGGCCGATCTCGCCCCGGGCACCGCGCTCGACCTGGGGAGCGGCGCCTGCGGTGACACGCTGTGGCTCGCCCGCCGCGGCTGGCGCGTGACCGCGGCCGACGTCTCCGGCGTCGCGATCGCCCGCCTGGCCGGACTTTCCCGGGAACTCGGGCTCGGCGACCGGGTCACGGCGGAGCGGCACGACCTGGCCGAGACCTTTCCCGCCGGCTGCTTCGACCTCGTCTCGGCGCACTACCTGCACACGCCCTTCGCCCTGCCGCGCGCTCGTGTCCTGCGGCGGGCCGCGCACGCACTGTCCCCGGGCGGGCGGCTGCTGGTCGTCGACCACGGGTCGGTCGCGCCGTGGTCGTGGGACCAGGAGGCGCGGTTCGCCTCCGCGGCGGAGGTGGCGCGCTCGCTGGAGCTCGACGCCGGCGAATGGGCGGTCGAGCGGGCCGACGCCCTGTCCCGCCGCGCCACCGGGCCCGGCGGGCAGGTCGCCGACGTCGTCGACCACCTGCTGCTGATCCGCCGCACGCAGCGACCGTCCGAGGAGAACTGACCGTGCCCCGCCGACGCGACACCCCGCCCCCGCGGACCGGCCCCGGCGAAAAGGAGGTGCTGCGCGCGTTCCTCGACCAGCTGCGCGCCGCGGTGGCCGCCAAGGCCGAGGGCGTGCCGGAACCGCAGGCCCGGACACCCGGCGTGCCGTCGGGCACGTCGCTGCTGGGCCTCGTGCGGCACCTGACCCACGTCGAGCGCTTCACGTTCCTGGGCGAGCGCACGGCCGACTGGCCCGGCACGTTCCGGCCGCGTCCCGAGGAGACGGCCGCCGCGCTGCTGGCCGGCTACCGCGCGGCGGTCGAGGAGGCCAACGCCGTCATCGACGCGTGCTCCGACCTGACCGAGCCGGTCGCCCGCCGCACCGGGACGCCGCCGTCGATGCGCTGGGCGCTGGTCCACATGATCGAGGAGACGGGCCGCCACGCCGGCCACGCCGACATCCTGCGCGAGCTGATCGACGGCTCCACGGGCCGGTAGCCCCGCACCTCGTCGGCACGAAGACGAACCGGGCCCGCCGGTGGTGACGCGGGCCCGGGTCCCTTCCTAGCGGATCGTCTTGGCCGCCGCGAAGTAGGCGTTCGACGGCGTCATGAACGACAGCACCACGCCGGCGACCGCGGCGAGCACGCCGACGTAGCCGACGATCGTGCTCTGCCCGACCAGCAGCGAGAGCAGCGACAGGGCCGTGAGCACCGTGAGCACGATCCGCGCCCAGTTCCGGCCGGCGCGCAGCTTGAACGCGAACAGCAGGTACAGCGCGGCGATGATCACGGCGATCACGACCGCGGTGATCATCGCGATGTTCACGGCCTGGTCGATCTGGGTGTCGGTCAGGCCGCCGCCGTTTTGTCTGTTCGAATTGCGCAACGCATCGGCGATCGCGTCACGATTTCCGAAGATGAGCAATCCCCCGATGAGCCCGATGACGGTCGAGGCGATGAACGCCCAGAAAGCGCCTTCGACCGTGCTGGGCCGAGCGGGAGCCGCGGCCGGCTGACCGGAGGCGGCGGACTCGGGATAATTCGGGTAGTTCGGTGATTCGGTCATGGAGATCAAATAGCACGCTTCCGGATGGGCCGCTGAATGAACGGACGTTCCCGGCGTCAAAACGTGATGTCGGCCGTTTTCTCGGGGTCGATTCCGGCGGCGCGAACAGCACGGCACCGCCGACGCCAGTACGCCCACGTGACCGCGCCCAGCAGCGGCGCCCAGAGCAGCAGCGGCAGGTAGCAGGCGACGAGCAGGACGTGCCAGCCCGGCCCCGCGAACGTCACCGCGCCCAGCCCGGGGAAGTCGCGGAAGGCGTACGCCCAGATCAGCGCCAGCGCCACCGCGCCGGCGGCCGCCGGGACGATGGCCGCGTACGGTGCGACCCGGCGCCCGCCGAGCACGGGGATCCACCGCGGGACGCGCTCGCCCCACGGCCGGACGAGGCCGAGCGTGAGCAGGGCCAGCGCTTCGGACACGACGCTCAGCCCGACGATGTAGCCGGCTTCGCCGAACCCGATCGCGTGGTACGGCCGCAGCCCGAGGTCGACGCCGGCCGCGAGGAAGAGCCGCCAGACCCCGGACGGCAGGGTGACCAGCGGAACGGCGTGGGCGGCGAAGACGGCCCACCGCGGCGGGTGGCGGACGGCGGGGGAGCCGGTGCGTGGTGCGGTCATGCGCCGAGTCTGTCCGGGGCGTAGGCACCGGGACCTCCCGCCGAGGTAGCAGCCGCCCCCTCCCGGGAGGGAGCCGCCGACCCTCCACTGTGGAGGCCCGTCAGGTGAGCCGGGCGGTGGACGGCGGTTTCGGGTGCTCGTCCCAGCCGAGCTGCGCGGAGACCCGCGCCGCGGCTTCCGCGGTGACGCGGCCCGCGGCGTCGAGCCGCTCCCCGAGCCGTCCGGCGGGCGCGGAGACGTTCAGCGCGGCGGCGACCCGGCCGCGGAAGTCCCGGATCGGGGCCGACACCCCGACTAGGCCCGCCTCGAACTCCTCGCGGACGCGGGCGTAGCCGTCGCGGCGGGCCCGCTGGATCTTCGCCCACAGTTCCGGCAGGGCGTGCGCCGGCGGTTCGGGGAACCGGACGTAGAGGTCGTCCGGGGAGGCGTCGAGCAGCAGCACGCGCCCCGCCGACGTGCAGTGCGCCGGGACGCCGCGGCCTTCCCAGCCGTGCACGCGGAAGGAGTGCCCGGACACCGACAGCAGGGTCAGCACCTCCTCCTCGTGCAGGACGCAGAGGTGGACGGTCTCTTCGAGCTCGGCGGACAGATCTCGCATCACCGGCTCGGCGGCCCGGACGAGGCGGTCCTCGGCGGTCCGGGCGACGAGGGAGAACAGCCGCCGGCCGAGCCGGTAGCCGAGCGTGTCGGGATCGCGCTCGACGACGCCCTCCTCGGCGAGCGCCTTGAGCGCCCGCGAGACCTGGCTCTTCTCCCGCCCGGTGAGCTGCGCGAGCCGCACGACGCCCAGCTCGCCGGCGCGCTGCGCTTCGGGCGAGGCGAGTGCTTCCAGCAGGTCGAGGTCGCGGCGGAGACCGTGTCCCGGGCGCCGGGTGCCGTCCGCGAGTGCCATGCGGGAAAGCTAACAGCGACGGCCGCCCGCGGTTGGCACCGTCGCAACCCGGGTTGCGATGTCCCGGCGTCGCTTGCCCGCGGTTCCGGGCGCTCCTAGCGTGGTGACCGATGAAGATCACCGCGATCACCCTCGACCGGCTGCGGCTGGACCTGGACCCGCCGCTGCGGGCGGCCTGGGACCCGGACCCGCGGCGCCACTTCGACGCCACGATCGTGCGCGTCCGCACCGACGACGGCGTCACCGGCATCGGCTCCGGCGACACCATGGCCGGCTTCGAGGCCGTCGAGCACCTGTTCCTCGGCGAGGACCCCCTCGACATCGTCCGGCACGTCAAGGCCATCGAGACGGCCGACTTCCACGGCGGCTGCTTCTGGCCCCTCGAGGTCGCCCTCTGGGACATCATCGGCCAGGTCGCGGGCCTGCCGGTCGCGACCCTGTTCGGCAACGCGGCCCGCTCGCTGCCCGCGTACGCCTCCTCGGCCGAGCTGAAGTCACCCGAAGAGCGTGTCGAGACGGCCTTCGCGGCCCGGGAAGCCGGGTTCCGCGCCATGAAGATCCGCATCGACCGCGGCCACGTGGCCGACGGCGTCGCCGCGGTGGCCGCCGTCCGCGACGCGCTCGGCCCGGACTTCGAGATCATGGTCGACCTCAACCAGTCCTGGCGGATGGCGGGCGACACGAGTCCCGCGACCGACCTGGCCCGGACGCGGAAGCTGGTGCGCCTGCTGGCCGAGCTGGACGTCTTCTGGGTCGAGGAACCCCTGCCCTACCACGACATCGACGGCTTCAAGACGCTCCGGGCGGAGAACCCGGGCGTGCGGATCGCGGCGGGGGAGATGCACCACTCGGTGCCGGAGCTGCTGCGCTACCTCGAAGAAGACGTCCTCGACGTCTACCAGATGGACGTCGTGCTCGCGGTCGGCATGCACCGCGCCCGGACGCTGGCCGAGCTCGCGCAGCTCAAGCACCGCGCGTTCACCCCGCACAGCTGGACCAACGGCATCGGCGTGCTGGCCAACCTGCACGTCTCGGCCGGCGTCGGCGGCGGCCCGTACTTCGAGTTCCCGTGGGACCCGCCCGGCTGGACGCCCGAACGCCGTGACTTCATGCTGGCCGAACCCGTGATGATCACCCCGGCCGGCGAGCTGGCCGTCCCGGCCCGGCCCGGCCTGGGCATCGAACTGGACGAGGAGGCGGTGGACCGGTGGCGGATCTGACCCACCAGGACTGGCTCGCGGCGGTTGAACAATGTGCGCCCGAGACCCGGCCGTTCATCGGCGGGAGGTTCGTCGAGTCCACTTCGGACGCGACGTTCCCGAGCGTGTCGCCGCGCGACGGCGGGGTGCTCGCGGACATCCCCGCGGGCAGCGCGGAAGACGTCGACCGGGCGGTGCGGGCGGCCCGCGAGTCCTTCGAGGACGGACGCTGGCGCGACCTGCCGCCGCGCGAGCGCAAGCGGATCCTGCTGCGCTGGGCCGAGCTCGTCGTCGAGCACACCCGGGAGCTGGCCCTGCTCGACACGCTCGAAATGGGCAAGCCGATCAGCGAGTCGCAGCGCGTCGACGTCGCCAAGACCGCCGAGACGATCGCCTGGTACGCCGAGACGATCGACAAGACCTACGACGAGGTCGCGCCCGCGCCGGGCGACGCGCTCGCCTGGATCACCCGCGAGCCGCTCGGCGTGGTCGGCGCGGTCGTGCCGTGGAACTACGCCCTGCTCATCGCGTCGTGGAAGCTCGGCCCGGCGCTGGCCACCGGCAACTCCGTGGTGCTCAAGCCGGCCGAGCAGACGTCACTGGCGACGCTGCTGCTGGCGCGGCTGGCGACCGAAGCCGGCCTGCCGGACGGCGTGCTGAACGTCGTCCCGGGCCGCGGCGAAGTCGCCGGGCAGGCCCTCGGCCGACACCCGGAGGTGGACAAGATCGCCTTCACCGGCTCGGCCGAGGTCGCGCGGCTGTTCCAGGTCTACGCGGGGGAGTCCAACGGCAAGCAGGTCGCGGTGGAGGCCGGCGGCAAGTCGCCGCAGCTGGTCCTGCCCGACGCCGACCTCTCCTCCGCGGCGTCCGCCGTCGCGTGGGGCATCTTCTACAACGCCGGCCAGACGTGCAACGCCGGCTCCCGGGTGATCGTGCCGGCCGCGCTCAAGGACGAGCTGCTCGCCGAGGTCGTCAAGATCACCGGGCAGACGTTCCGGTCCGGCGACCCGCTCGACCCGGCGACCGTGCTCGGCCCGCTGGTCGACGACGTCCAGCTCGACCGCGTCCTCGGCTACCTCGACACCGCGCGCGCCGAAGGCGGGACGGTCGTGCACGGCGGCGGGCACGCCGGGCTGACCATGGAACCGACCATTGTGGACGGTGTCCGGCCCGGCACGACCATCGAGCGCGAAGAGGTCTTCGGGCCGGTGCTGGCGGTGCTCACCTACGACGGCTCACCCGAGGAAGGCCTCCGGCTGGCCAACGGCACCGACTACGGCCTGGTCGCGTCGGTCTGGACCCGCGACGTCACGACGGCCCACCGCGTCGCGCGGCGGCTGCGCGCCGGCACGGTGTGGATCAACACCTTCGACGCGTCCGACGTGATCACCCCGTTCGGCGGCTTCAAGGCGACCGGTGCGGGCCGGGACAAGTCACTGCACGCCCTCGACGCCTACACCGCCCTCAAGACGACCTGGCTCAACCTCCCGGCGCTCTGAAGGAGAGATCGCATGCGCCTGTCCGTGGAACCGACCGGCCGCACCGAGTACGGCCCCGGCGTGCTGGCCGAGCTGCCCGGTTTCGTCGAGTCCCTGGGCCACACCAGGGTTTTCGTGGTGACCGACCGCGGCCTGCGGGCGACCGGGATCGTCGAGCGCGCGGAGAAGATCCTGGCGGCGGCCGGGCTCGAGCACGCCGTGCACGAGGACGTCGGCCCGAACCCGTCGACGGCGGAGCTCGACCGCGGGGCCGCCCGCCTGCGCGAGTTCGGCGCCGCGACCGTGCTCGCGCTCGGCGGCGGATCGGCCCTCGACGCGGCGAAGGGCATCTCCCTGCTGGCCGGCAACCCGGACGCGGCCGCGGCGGACGCGGACCGGCTGTGGGACGCGGGCGACGGCCTGCCCCTGATCGCGGTGCCCACGACGGCCGGCACCGGCGCCGAGACCAACGGGTTCGGCGTCACCGAGGACCGGTGCGCGCGCCGGAAGGTCTACATCGGACACTCGTCGGTGAAGCCGCGGATCGCCGTCCTGGACCCGGAACTGACGCTCGGCCTGCCCGCCCGCGTCACGGCCGCCACGGGCCTGGACGCCTTGGTGCACGGCATCGAATCCCTGGCGTCGCTGGGGTCGACGCCGTTCTCGGCGGCCTACGCGACGCAGGCGGTGAGCCTGGTCGGGCGCTGGCTCCCGGCGGCCTACCGCGACGGCGCCGACCTGGAGGCGCGCTCCGGGCTGATGCTCGGCGCGCACCTGGCCGGGCACGCGCTGACATTGTCGGGGCTCGGGCTGGTCCACGGGATCGGCCACGCGCTGACGGCGCACACGGGAACTCCGCACGGCGTCGCCCTGGCGGCGGTGCTGGAGGAGGTGATGGCGTTCAGCGCCCCGGCCGCGGCTCCGGCGTACGAAGCGACGGCTCGCGCGCTGGGTTTGCCCCCGTCGCCGGACTGGACGGGAGCGGCGATCGAGGCGGTCCGCGAGATTTCGGGGGCGATCGAGATCAAGCGCCCGCTGCGCGAACTCGGCGTCACCCGGGACGCCCTCCCGGCGATCGCGGCGGACGCGGTGGCCGACGCGGTCACCAAGAACGCGCCGCGGCTGCCGTCGGCGGCGGAGGTGGCCGAGCTGCTGGGTTCGGTGTACTGACGCCTCAGAAGCCGCGGAAGACGCCGTCCGGGCCGGCCGAGCGGGTGAAGTCCGCCCAGTCCAGGTTCGCCAGGTTGATGTTGTTCTCCACGCTCCACAGCTCGGCGGGCACCACCCGGAACGGCGCGAGGTCGCGCTGCTCGCCGTCCCGGTGGGGGAGCACCCAGACGGCCAGGACCGGGTGCTCGGCGCTGGTGAGGGTCGTCTCGTCGGCGAGGAACGAGACGATCGGCCCATCGGTTTGCTGCTCCCGCAGCGCGTCCGCGGTCAGGCCCTCGAAGGCCGGGTCGTCCACCGGCGTGACGTTGGCCAGGAAGCCGTCCTCGCTGGGCGTCCGGACTTCCTCGGCCAGGGCGGCCCAGGCTTCGTCGTCGCCGAACCAGGTGCGGACGAGGACCGGGATGCCCGGTAGCGCGGTCATGGGCGAACCCTAACGGGGCTACGCGGCGAGGTCGGCTGCCACGGCCAGGAGGTGGGGCGCCAGGGCGTCCGCGATCACCTCGTACCCGGCCGACGACGGGTGGAACCGGTCTGCGGAGAACAGCGCGGGGTCGGTGGCGAACCGTGCGCCGAGTTCCGGGCCCGGGGCCGCCACCGCGCCGCCTGCCCGGATGACCGCGTCGGCCTGGGCTTGGGCGTACTGGCCGCTCGCCGCGGTGACCAGCTGCCGGTACTGCGCCGGTACCCACGAGACGATCCCCAGGTCGGGCGCCGGGACCACGAGGGCCCGCGCGCCGGCGCGGACCAGCCGGGCCACCGCCTCGTGCAGCTGGCCCGCCGCGATCGCCGGGGGGACGAACCTCGCGAGGTCGTTCGTCCCGATCACGATCAGCGCGAGGTCCACGCCGGTGCGGAGCGCGGCGCCGACCTGGCGCTCCAAGTCGTCGGAGCGGGCGCGGGGCACCCCGAAGCCGTGCAGGTCGACGGTGTGGCCCGCCGCGCGCAACCGCCCGGCGAGGCGCTGCCCGAGCGTGTCCTCGGGGCGTGCGGCACCTACGCCGGCCGCCAGGGAGTCGCCGAGGACGGAGAATCGGAGAGTGGTCATCGACTCGTACAACGCACGAACCCCGCCGTTGTCTCCCGGGGGTGGGTGCCCGTGACCAGGACCGTGCAGGTGCTGCTCGGGCTGGTGCTGGTCGCCGTCCTGGTCCTGGCGCTCGTGTGGATCTTCCAGCGCCGCCTGATCTACCGACCGGACGCCACGCCGGTGCCCGCCCTGCCCGGGACCGAAGACGTCCGGCTCCGCACCGCCGACGGCCTGGAGCTGGACGCGTCGTTCGTCCGGCCTGCCCAGGCACCCGAAGCGACCGTCCTCGTCGCCAACGGCAACGGCGGCAACCGGGCCGGCCGGGCGCCGCTGGCCGCGAAGCTCGCGCAGGCCGGGCTGGCCGTGCTGACGTTCGACTACCGGGGCTACGGCGGTAACCCCGGTGACCCCGACGAGGCCGGCCTGGCGCTCGACGTCCGCGCGGCCTACCGCTTCCTCGTCGAGGACCGGCGCGTGCCGCCGGAGCGGATCCTCTTCTACGGGGAAAGCCTCGGCTGCGCCGTCGTCGCCGAACTCGCTCTCGAACACCCGCCGGCCGGGCTGCTCCTGCGGTCACCGTTCGTGGACCTCGCCGCCGTCGGTGCCGAGATCTACCCGTACCTGCCGGTGCGGCTGCTGCTGCGCGACCGGTTCCCGGTCCGGGACGAGGTCGCCCGCCTGCGCGTCCCCACCGTCGTGGTCCTGGGCGGCCGGGACTCGATCGTCCCGCCGGCCCAGAGCCGGGAGGTCGCCGCCGCGGCGTCCGCGCGGCTGGTGGAGATCCCGGACGCCGACCACAACGATCCCGTGCTGCTCGAAGGTCCCGAACTACTCGACGCGGTGCGGTCGCTGGTCCCGCGCTGACCCGTTCGCCGTCACCCAGGTCGCGATCCGGGTGCGGGTGGTGAAGCCGAGCTTGGTGAGGATGTGCTGCACGTGGCTTTCCGCCGTCCGCTCGGAAATGTGCAGCAGGGCGGCGATCTGCTTGTTCGTCAGTCCATCGGCGACGTGCGTGGCGACCTCCCGCTCGCGCCGGGTCAGCGGGCCCGGCGCGTCGCCGCGCAGCGCGGCCGCCAGCGCGTCGGCCTCTCGGCGCAGCGGGGCCATCCCGAGCCGGTCGGCCGCGGCCGACACCGACGCCGTGAGACCGAGAGCCTCGTCGACGTCGCCCGGGCGAGCGCGCCGCGCGAGCACCTTGGCCAGCCCGAAGCGCGCCAACGCGGCGTAGGGCGGCGTCCCGGCCTCGTCGTCGGCCGCGATCGCGAGCTTGAACTCCCGGACCGCTTCGTCGAGCCGCCCGGCGGACGCGGCCGCGAGCCCGAGGTACTGGCGGACCGAGCCGCTGACGAGGACCGAGCCCGCGCCGCCGGTCACGAACAGCCCGGCGTGCGGCCGCAGGACCGCGGCGGCCCGTTCGACGGCTTCCGGCGGGCCGAACTCCGCACCCAGCTCCACGGCGGCCGCGGCGACGGGCAGCGTCGCGGGCACCGGCGCCGATGCGGGCACGGAAACCCGGCGGTAGAGCTCGCCCGCCCGGTCGCGGTCGCCGGCCTGCAGCGGCCACGCGGCGTGCAGCAGCCCGACGAACGGCGGGGCGTGCTCGGCGAAGATGCGCTCCATCGCAGGCGTCACCAGGCTGGTCCGGCCGGTGAGCCCGGCAATGGCGGCGAGCACGGAGATCGGCACGCCCTGCAGTGACATGTGCGCCCGGTCGGCGACAAGCGCGAAGCTCTGCCGGATCGCTTCGACGGCGTCGTCGAACTGCCCGCGCGCGATGGCGAGCGTGGCGGAACTGCGCAGGTGGTGCCACCGCGCCAGCGGACGGCGGAGGCGGTCGGCGAGCGGCCGCAGCGCCCCCAGCTCCTGCTCGGCCTCCCCGAGCCGGCCGAGCATGAGCAGCGCGTCGAACCGCCACAACCGGCCCCACAGCTCGACGTCGGCGTCGTCGCGGTCCTCGCCGAGCGCGATCATCCGGTGGGCGAGGGAGAGCCGTTCGTGCACGCCCTCGGGCGCCGAACGCACCATCTGCCGGGCGCGCAAGGCCGAGCGGAGCACGTCCGGGTCGCCGAGCCGCTCGGCGATCGCCAGCGCCTCGGCGGACGCCGTTTCGGCCTCGGCGCCCCCGAGGAACCCGGCTTCCCCCGCGTGCAGCGCGAGCAGCCGGGCGCGGAGCGGATCGTCGCCGGGCGGGAGCCCCGCGAGCGCCTCCCGCGCGATCTTGCCGCCGTTGAAGCTGCCCCACGGGTCGGACAGGCCTTCCATGGCCAGCGCCGTCTCACCCAGCACGGCCGGGTCGCCGGCTTCCCGGGCCGCGTCGGCGGCGGTTTCCAGGACCCGGGAGCCACGCTCGATCTCACCGCCGCGCAGGTGAGCGACCCCTTCCCGCAGGCGCAGCCGCGCCCGCTCGGCGGCGGAGGCGGGTGCCGCTTCGAGCGCGCGCCGGTAGAGCTCGGCCGCGCGTTCCCAGGCGAGCTGGGCCAGTGCCTGGTCGCCGGCCCGCTCGGCCCAGAGCGCGGCGCGCGCCGCGTCGCCGACGGGCAGCGACTCCAGCCAGTGGTGGGCGATCTCCGAGGTCCGGGCCGGGTCACGCCGTTCGAGCCACGCCGCCATCCGGGCGTGCGCGGTCAGCCGCGCCGCCGTCGGCAGCCCGATCGCCGCGGATTCGCGGATCAGGTCGTGCTTGAAGCTCCCGGCGATCACGATGCCGGCGTCCGCGGCCTCGTCGAGGTCGGTCAGGACGTCGGCCGCCGGCCGGCCGGTGACGTCGGCGAGCGCGGCCGGGTCGACGTCGCGGCCGAGCACGGCGGCGGTCGCGACGAGCGCGCGGCACGGCTCGCCCAGCCGGGCCAACCGCGCGCGGACGGTGTCCACGACGCCGTCCGGCAGCGCGTCCCCGGCGGTGCCGGCCAGCCGGGCCAGCTCGGTCACGAAGAACGGGTTGCCGCCCGACCGGCGGCTGACCAGCGTCGCGAGCTCGGGGGAGACGCCGCCGCGGCCGAGCTGCTCGACGACCTCGGCCTCGGTCAGCCCGGCCAGCCGGACCCGGGTCAGGACCGGTTCGCGGGCCAGTGCCGCGAGCGCCGCGGTGAGGGCCTCGCGGCCGGTCGTCTCGGTGTCGCGGTAGGTCGCCACGAGCAGCACCGGCGCCCGGTCGAGGTCGCGGGCCAGGTGGACGAGCAGGGCGAGCGACGCCGCGTCGGCCCACTGCACGTCGTCGAGCACCGCGACCAGGCCGTGTGGCGCGGCAGCTTCGCGCAGGCCGTCGGAGAAGGCTTCGAACGCGGCGAACCGCGCCTCCGCCGAGCCGCCGGTGTCCCCGGTCGGGAACGGCCGGCCCAGCGAGCGGGCCAGCTGCCGGAAGACCCAGTAGGGCGGGCTGCCCTCGTCGTCGCTCGCGCGTCCCCAGCCGACCGGGACGCCCGCCTCCTCGGCGTCCCGGGTCAGCTCACGGGCCAGGCTGGTCTTGCCGATGCCCGGCTCGCCGACGACGAGCACGAGCCCGCCGCGCCCGGCCCGCGCCTCCTCGAGGCGGGTGCGCAGCAGGTCCAGTTCGCCCGTCCGGCCGACGAAGCCCCGCTCCATGCGCAGCAACGATACGGCGCCCCGGCCGGTTCAGCGGGGTTCGCCGGGCCAGCGGAACTTCGGTCCCGCCGGCCAGATCGGCGCCGGGAACCACGCGGCCCGCGCCAGGCCCGCGACAAGGGCCTTCCAGAACTTCTTCATGCGATCCACCTCCCTCGCGCGCACACCGCACGGACCCGCAGCAGCGCCCGCGGGTCGGCCAGCGGATCACCGTCGACGGCCAGCAGGTCGGCGTCGAACCCCGGCGCGACGCGGCCCTTGCGGTGCGCGAGCCCGCACACGCCCGCCGCGACCGAGGTGATCGCCCTCAGCGTGTCGGCCGGCGACAGGCCGACCTGGCGCAGCATCAGCGGCGCCCACGGCAGCACGCCGTGCGGCTTGACCGGGGCGATCCCGGCGTCGGTGCCGGCGACGACCCGCGCACCGAGCTCGACGAGCCGCCGGTAGTTCGCGACGACGCCCGGCATGCGCTGGGCGATCTCCGCGGGCGGCGCCAGCCCTTCGACCGGCACCATGCCGACCGTCGCCCCGACGGCCACGCCCTGGTCGACGACGGCGCGCAGCAGGTCCTCGGAGTGGTCGACGCCGGTGGCGGACCAGAACGTCACGTGTTCCATGCCGTCCACGCCGGCGGCGAGGGCGTCGGCGATGGCCGAGGTGCCGTGCGCGTGCGCGGTGACCGGCAGCCCGTGCCGGTGCGCCTCGTCGACGGCGGCGCGCAGGACGTCCCGGTCGAACTGCGCGCATTCCTGGCGCGTGCCCGGCGTCATCGTCCCGCCGCTGGCCATGATCTTGACGACGTCGGTCCCGCGCTCGACGTGCTCCCGCACCGCCGCCCGTACCCCGGCCTCACTCGCGTCGGCGACCCCGCCGAGGAAGTGGCAGTGCCCGCCGGGACTGGTGATCGGCGGCCCGGCGGCGACGAGCGTCGGCTGGTCGGCACGGTCCTTGAGGGCCAGCGAGAGGTAGCGGCGGTCCCCGAGGTCCCGCACGGTGGTGACCCCGGCCCGCAGCGACGCCCGCCCGGCTTCGGCCATGGCGGCGAGCGCCTGCGCGTCATCCCGCGCGGCCAGCCGGGCGACGGGCTCGGTACTGGCGTCGAAGGCGAGGTGGACGTGCGTGTCGATCAGCCCGGGCAGCAAGGTCGTCCCGCCGAGGTCCACGACATCGGCCCCCTCGGGCGCGGTTCCCCCGGACTCGACGCCCAGGATGGTGGCCCCATCGAGCACCACCAGCGGATCGGCAACAAACGAGGATCCGGCACCATCGAACAACCGAGCCGCGCGCACGGCGGTGAGCCTGCGCCGCTCGGTGATCACAAGCTGTTTGGTCATGGGGCCACGATCACCGGTTTCGGGGACCGGCACGTCGGGGCGAGTACGGAGAAGCGGTACGGAGATCCGGCGCGGGCGGCGGCTACGCACCTCGTGCGCCGCCGGCGTTGACCGTACGTCCGGTTACGTAGTCGCGAAGCCGCTTCCGCGCCGACGCGGTCCGGGGGGTCGCTGCGGGAAGGTCGTGCGGTCATCCCGACCGTCCGATCTGCCAGGAGCGTCCATGTCCACACCTCGCGCGATCACGGGGGCCGCCGTCTTCCTGGTCGCCTTCCTCTCGGTGACCTTCGCCGGTGCGCTCGCCGACCGCAGCCTGCCCCTGCCCGACGCCCCCGCCGCCGACGTCGCGGCCTACTACAGCGCCAACCCCGCCGCCGCGCTCGTCGTCGCCGGGCTTCAGGTCGTGTCCGTCGTCGGATTCGCCGTCTTCGCCCGGGCCGTCGCGCGGAGGCCGGCGATGGTGGTCGCCGCCGTTTCCGTGCTGGCCATGGTGGTTTCGAGTGCGCTCACCGTCGTCCTGACGATCGTCGCCGGCTCCGCGTCGCTGGACACCGTCCAGGCGTTGCGGCTGGGCAGCTTCTACGCCGGCGGGGTCGTCAACGTCGTCACCCTGGGCGTCTTCGTGCTCATGACCGCGAAGGGGCTCGCCCGCTGGTTCGGGTACATCGCGGGCGGTCTGGCGACGCTTTCGGTGCTGTCACTGGCCTTCTACTACGCGAGTGCGCTGCTGCCGGTGGGCCGGGTGCTGTCGATGGTGTGGACGCTGGTGGCGGCGATCGTGCTCGCCCGGACCCGCGCGGCCGAACGAACCGTCAGCGGTTCATCGCGCTGACCTCGTCCCGGACCCGCGTGCGCGAAGCACTGTCCGATGACAGTCGCGTTTGGACGGACGGCGCCGTGCTCCGCACCGGCCCGGCGACCGGGTACACCTGGTCCTCGCCGATCAGCGGGACACCCGGGCACGTCGTGCTGTGCGGCCGGGAGTTCTTGGTGAGGAACACGTTCACGAGCCCGTCGACGCACGGGTTGCCCGCCAGGGCGTACTGGCCGTGGAACGGCGAATCGTCGACCGACACCAGCGGGACCCCGGCCGACCGCGCCGCCGCCGACGCCTGCTCGTAGCCCGTCTGCGGATCGAATTCGCCCTGCACCACCAGGATGTTCGCTGCCGCCGAAGCCGGCAGCGAAGGCAGTTCGTGCTGTGGCTTGTCGGACCAGAAACCACACGTCTCCCCGAGACCGTAGGCCCAGCCGAACAACGGGTATTGCGGCCCTTGCCGGTCGCTGAGCCGCTCGTACCAGGACGCCGAGCGCGTCGGCTGGTCACCGCACGCGACGGCGAACCGGGTGCCGGGACGCTGCGTGTAGTCCGGTGCCGCGGCGGCCACCCGCTCCGGCGTCAGCGACGCGGCCGGGACGCCGAACGCCTTGCGCGACGCGGCATCCATCGACTCCGCCAGCGCCGGCGGGGGAGTGGCGGACGTCCCGTCGAGCGCCGCGGCGCCCTGGAGGAAGACCAGAGCGCCGAGCAGCCACTGGATTTCACTGCCGTTGCCGACGAAGATGCCGTCGAAGGTGTCGGGGGAGACGCCGTGAGTGCCGTAGTAGGCGCGGACGCGCTCCCACTTCGCCTGCACCTCCGCCGCCGTCCCGCCCAGCTGCGCCGCGAAGTTCCGGGCCAGCCACGGCACGTAGACGTCGTCGAACTGCCGCTGGTCGATCACCGGGAACGCCTCGAAGTCGGCCTGCAGCCGGCCTTCGAAGTTCACGCTGGAGTCGAGCACGGTCTTGCCGGTGTGCTCCGGGAACAGCGACGCGTACTTCGCGCCGAGCCACGTGCCGTAGGAATAGCCGAGGTAGTTCAGCTTCTCGTCGCCCAGCAGCGAACGCACGAGGTCCATGTCGTGCGCGGTCTGCCACGTCGTGACGTACGGCGCGAGCGCGTCGCTCTGGCACGCCTCGGCGGTGGCCCGCGGCACCTGCTGGTGCGCCGCGACGCTCGCCGCCGACCGGTCACGCGCGTCGAGGGGTCCCTGCGGCAGGCGGCTGACCGGGACCTGGCACTGGAAGCCCTGGTCGGCCGTGCCCGCGTGGCCGGTGCCGCGCGGGTCCATGCCGACGAAGTCGTAGAGCTGGTGCACCGACGGTTCGAGCGCGGCGAGCGACCCGGCGAGCGGCGTGCCCTGGCCGCCCGGCCCGCCCGGGTTCAGCAGGAGCGCGCCCTGCCGCTCACCCGTCGCGGCCGCGCGGCTGATCGACACCTGGAGATCGGTGCCCGCGGCCGGGTTCGCCCAGTCCCGTGGCACGGTGACGACCGCGCACTGCACGGGCGCGTCGCCGGTGGCCGGCTTGAACGGGCAGTCGCCCCACTGGAGCTGCTGCGCCGTGTACGGCGTGAGCGGGTCCGCCGCCGCGGCGGGCACCGAGGCCGCGAAGAGGGCGGCCGTCGCGGCCGCCAGTCCTGTCCGGGAGATGCGCACCGGGGTTCCTTCCGTCGCCGGGTGGGGTGCGCCCGAGCCTGGCCCGGTCGCGGCGGCCGGTGATCAACCCGGGGGACGAAGTCGCGGCCCGCGCCTCGGCCCCGGGTATGAGACGGCTCAGCGCGCCGGGACCGAGATCATGGGCTCGGGACTCGCCGTTCGGCCACCGCAAGCCATGCGACGCGCTACCGAGATCCGGGTCGACCTCCGCGGGTCTACGATCGGCCCATGGGGAAGGTCGGGCTCCGGGAGCAGGCCGAGGACCCGGCGGCGCCGGGCGTGCGCCGGCTCCGGGCCGGCGGGTGGCGGTGGACCTTTGCGCTCTTCGTCGCCGTTGCGATGGTCGTCGGGGGAGTCGCGCTCGCGGTGCTCGTCGACCGGGCCGCCGACGAGCTCCTGCGCACCGGTGCGCGGGCGGACGGGACCATCGAGGCCGTCCACGAGCTCCGCAACGGTTCCCTGCTCGACATCCGCTACCCGCTCGCCGGCCGGTCGCGGACGACGACCATCCAGGCGAACTCGGGCCGTTATGCGGCAGGTGACCACGTCACCGTCGTCGTGGATCCGGCCCGGCCGGCGCGGGTGCGGACGGTCGAGGAGCCGAACGAGGACCCGCGCGTCCTCGCCGCCGCCGTCGCGCTGCTCGTCGTCGGGGGTGTCACGCTGCCGATCGCCGTCCTGCGCCGGATCCGGTGGGCGAAACGGCTGGCCGCGGCCCGCCGCACCGGGTGGTGCCCGGCCGTCGTCACCGTCGTCCCGGACCGGCGTCTCGCCGCCAAGAACCACCACGCGCCGGACCTCGAGATCCGCTACGACGACGGCACCACCGCCACCGCCCGCGGAGCCCACGCCTTCGGGGTCGCGGCGCTGGGCGACCGGCCGCGCCGGCCCGCCTGGGTCGCCGGGTACGGCCCGAACCTGAGCGTCCTGTTCCGCGAGGGCCCCGGCGGCGGGCCGTTCCTGGTCCCGGCGACCGAACGCGCTTCGCGCTGACCACCGGCCCGGCGAGTCGCGTTTGGACAGACGCCGGCGGGCCGTCACCCGGGGCAAGAGCACGGCTCAGCGCGCGCCCGGGCGCCGGGACCGAGATCATGGGCTCATGACCCGTCCGGGACTCGGCATCGTCGGGCGCCGCCTGGTGCAGTTCCTGCTGGACGAGCTGCTCGTCTTCGTCCCCATGCTGCTGCTCGCGATCGCGGTGATCTGGTTCTTCCACCCGCACGGCCCGGGGCTGCTCACGTTCCTCGAGGTCGTCGTCTTCACGATGCTCGCGCTGGACTTCGTGGGCCTCGTGTTCGTCATGGTGTGGTGGCCCTACCGCCACGGCGGCCAGACCCCGGCGATGCGCTGGCTGCGCCTGCGCGTGCAAACCCTCGAAGGCGGGCACCCGACGCTGGGTGCGTTCGTCGTCCGCGACCTGCTGATGCTCGTCGACGGCTTCGCGTGGGGCATCGCGGGCATCGTGGTGATGCTGGTGACGCGCCGCCGCCAGCGGTTCGGCGACGTCGTGGCGCGCACGGTCGTCGTCCGCGTCCCACGGTGTTCGAGCAAAGAGTCAGCGGGTCAGGCCGCTCTCCCAAGCCCAGATGGCGATCTCGGTGCGGTTGCGGGCGCCCAGCTTGCGCTTGACCGAGCCGATGTGGGTCTTGACCGTCGGCAGTGAAACCACCAGCGAGCGGCAGATCTCGTCGTTCGTCTCCCCGCGGGCCACGGCTTTCACGACGTCGAGCTCGCGCGGGGTGAGCGGGCTTTCGGGCGCCGAGACGGTCCGGGGATCGCGGCGCGCGTAGTGCGCCAGCAGCCGCGTGGTGATCGCGGGGGAGACGAGGGCTTCGCCGTGCGCGGCCGCGTGCACGGCTTCGATGAGCAGGTTCGGCCCGGCGTCCTTGAGCAGGAACCCGCAGGCGCCGGCGCGCAGGGCCGCGTGCACGTTCTCGTCCAGCCCGAACGTCGTGACCATCACGACGTGCAGCGGGTCCGGGACGCCCGCGCCGGCCAGCAGTTCCGTGGCGCGCAGCCCGTCCACGCCGGGCATCCGGATGTCCATCAGCGTGACGTCGGGGCGCAGTTCCCGCGCCAGCCGCACGGCCTGGTCGCCGTCGGCGGCCTCGCCGACGACCTCGATGTCCGGTTCGCCTTCGAGGATCAGCCGGAACCCCGCGCGGACCATCGCCTGGTCGTCGGCGATCAGCACTCGCGTCGGCAATCCCGTCTCCCTCGCCTCAGCCGGGTTCGAGCGGCAGCCGCGCGAGCACGCGCCAGCGCCGGCCCTCCGCCGGTCCGGCCTGCACCGTACCGCCCACCGCCGCGACCCGCTCCGCCATCCCGAGCAGGCCGTAGCCGCCCCGGCGGGCGGGCCGGGCGGCGCCGTCGTTGACCACCTCGACGCGCAGCTCGCCGCGGGGTTCGTGGTGGACGAGCACCCGGACTTCGGCGGCGTCCGGCGCGTGCCGGCGGACGTTCGTGAGGGACTCGGTGAGCAGCCGGTGCGCGGTGGTGACGACCTCGGGCGCGACGGCCAGGGTGGCCAGATCCGGGCTGACGTCGAGGTGGATCCGGTCGTCGTCGGGGACCGCGCGGTCCACGGCGGTGGCGAGGTCGGCGGGCGGCACGAAGAGGTCTTCGTCGCCGGTCCGCAGCGCGCCGACGAGCCGCCGCATCGCGGAAAGCGCTGTGGCGCCCGCGGTTTCGAGCTCGGCGAAGGTCGCGGTGTCGCCGCCGGTGCGCTCGGCGACGCGGTGCGCGGCCTGCACGCGCACGACGATCCCGGTGATCTGGTGGGCGACGAGGTCGTGCAGCTCGCGGGCCAGCCGGAGCCGTTCGGCGGACCGGAGCTCGAGGACGTCCACGCGGTGGCGGACCTCGGCGTCGCGCAGGACCAGCCCGCCGGCCAGCGCGCCGCCCCAGACCACCGCGGCCGCGGCGGCGTAGAGCGCGGCGGGGGAGCCGGTGCCGTAGCGCAGGAGCGGGGCGAGCGTGGCGGCGGCGCCGCCGAGCACGGCCTGGACGGTGGCCGCCCGGGGCGAAAGCCGGTGGCAGCAGGCGCCGACCACCAGCGCGATCGCGAAGGTCTCGGACGCGCCGGGCTGCGGCGGGAGCCGCGTCCCGGCCACCGCGATCAGGGTCGCGATCGCCGAGCCCAGCAGCGAAAGCCCGGAGACGGCGGTGGCGAGACCGGCGATGTGGTCGGGGAACCGGCGGCGCAGCACGGCCAGCAGCGCCACGACCGGCCCGACGCCCGGCGCGAACTGGGCGGCGATGGTGACGAGCTGACCCTGACCGGGCATGGCCCGGGCCGCGAGGACCATGTCGAGCACCACCAGCACGCCGAGGACGACCGCTTCGGCCACCAGCGGGCCGCGGCGGCCGGTCCACGGGATCCCCGGGTGGCGGGCGAAGGTCATCTGCCGATCGTGCCCCACCCGGCGTCCCCACGCTCCCTCCGCGGCGAGAGTTCGTACCTGGGTAGGAGACGGCGGCGGAATCTCGTACCGCCGGTTGATCGCCCGCGCCGCGGTTAACGGAAGGCTCGGAGCATGAACCGGAACGGAGAATTTCTCATGCGGGAGGCCGAACCCACGACCCGGCAGGGGAAGATCGAGGGCCTGCCGGGCTGGTACTTCGTGCTCGTCGGGCTCCTGGTGGCGAGCAACGACTTCAGCCTGCAGTTCAGCGACCGGTACTCGTGGGTGGGGTACCTGCCGCTCGCGCTCGTCGCGGTGCACCTGGCGCTGTGGTTCACGCTGCTGTCCCGGCGCCGCAAGTACCTGCGCGCGGTGTGGCGCAGCAAGCAGGCGCTCGCGCTCGTCGCCGTGCTCTTCGCGCTGCGGCTGGGCCTGCAATTCGGGCTGGCCAAGCTGACCGACAGCGCGGCGCCGCTGCACAGTTACACGCACCTGATCCTCGGCCTGGTCATGCTGGTCGTGACGACGGCCGGCGCGTGGTTCGACCAGTGGCTCATCCTGCGCGTGGTGAACCGGGACGCGTGAGCGTCAGCTGGTGCCGCGCACCACGAGCCGGTGCGGGGCGACGATCGAGCGCGGCGGCCCGGGTTCGGCGGCCAGGCAGTCCAGGGCGAGTTCGGCGATCCGGTCCTTGTCCGGGGACACCGTCGTCAGCGCCGGGACGCTGAACCGGCCGTCCTCGATGTCGTCGAACCCCACCAGCGCCAGGTCGCCCGGCACGGCCAGGCCGCGGTCGGCGGCGGCGCGCAGCGCACCCAGCGCGAGCTCGTCGGTGAAGCAGAAGACCGCGTCCGGGGGCTCGGCGTGGTCCAGCAGCTCCAGCATCGCGCGGTGGCCGTCGGCCCGGTGCAGGCGCTGGACCGGGACCTCCAGCCGGGGCAGGTCCCCGAGTGCTTCGCGGTAGCCGGCGAGCCGCTGGCGGGCGGTCGCGTTGAGGGAGCGCGGCTGGATGCCCACCGCGGCGATGCGCCGTCGGCCGGTCGCCAGCAGGTGCCCGGTGGCCTCGCGCGCGGCGGCGACGTTGTCGATCGCGACGTGGTCGACCCCGGCCGGGCCGTCGTGCTCGCCGAGCAGCACCAGCGGGACGCTGTCGGTGCGCGCGGCCAGCTCCGCCGGGGCCACCGCCCACGGGCTGAACACGACGCCGTCGACGAGCTGGCTGCGGCGGCCGTGCAGCAGCTCCTTCTCCCGCTCGGCGTCGCCGTCGGTCTGGTCGATGAGCACGGTCAGGCCGCGGAGCCCGGCGATGCGGACGGTCCGCGCGGCGAGCTCGGCGAAGTACGGTGAGTCGATCTCCGGGACGACCAGGGCCACCAGGCCGGTCCGCCCGCGCCGCAGCGTCCGGGCGGCCATGTTCGGCCGGTAGCCCAGCGCGTCGATGCTCGCCTGCACCCGCTCCCGGGTCGCCGGGGCCACGTAGCGGAAGCCGTTGACCACGTTGGACACCGTCCGCACCGACACCCCGGCGTGCTCGGCCACGTCCCGCAACTTCGGGTTCACGACGGCAGCCTACCTCTTGCAACGTGGCATGCCACGTTGCAAACTGAAGTCGCCACGCCGTCGTGACCCCTCGGAGGCTCCGATGACCACGAACCTGACCGCCATCGACGTCGAGTCCCTGACCGCCCGGCTGTCCGAGGACGGCATCATCGGCCTGCCCGGGGCGTTCCCGCGCGACTGGGTGCGCCGGCTCGGCGAGGACATCGACGCGGCGTTCGCCGAGGCCCGCGCCCGGCCGGACGGCGCCGTCGGCCGCGGCCCGAACCGCTACTACGTCGAGATCCACCCCGAACAGCTGCGGGGGTTCGCCGACCTGGCCGGGCACCCGTGGATCACCGCGGTCGCGGAGGCCGTGCTGGGGCCGGACTACCGGATCGTCGAGGTCGGGTTCGACGTCCCGCTCGCCGGCGCGGTCGACCAGCCGTGGCACCGCGACTTCCCGATGCCCGAAGAGACCGCCCGCCACCGCAGGCTGACTTCGCTCGCCGTCAACGTGACCGCCGTCGACACCGAGCCGGACATGGGCCCGTTCGAGATCGCCCCCGGCACCCACCGGGACGACGGTGCCGCGTTCGAGCACGGCATGTTCCCGCCGCGTTCGACCTACCCGCGCTACCGCTCCCTCGCGGTGCGCAAGTTCCCGCGGAGGGGCGACATCTCGATCCGCTCGGCGCTGACCGTCCACCGCGGCACCGCGAACCACTCGGCGAAGTCCCGGCCGGTGCTGGTGCTGGGCCTCGACGCGCCGGGCGCGGGCAACGACGAACGCCACGACATCGCTGTGACACAAGGCTTCCTGGCGTCACTGCCGGAGTCCGTGCGGGCGCACCTGCACTGCCCGGTCGTCGGCACCCTGGAACCGATCACCCAGAAGCACACCATCGAGGGACTCGTGATGGGTGAATCCTGAACCGGAGGTTTGCCGGACCCGGTGGGTGGCAAACCTCCGGCATGGCTGATGCAGGGATCACCGAAATGACGGGCCGGGCCGGGGTCGTCGCGGGATTGCGCCGCGTGCTGCTGGCGTTCGGAGTGGGCGGCGCGCTGGCGTGCCTCGCCTGGATGGCGTTGTGGCTCGCGATGCACCTGTAGGAGCTAGAACTCGTCCGACTTCGTCAGGTCGTGCTCCAGCGCGTCCGCCCGCGCGACGACCGCCTTGAGCGGGCGCTCGAACTCGTGCTCGATGCTGAGGTCCTCCAGCGGCACGGTGTGCTTGAGCAGCGCGACCCCGTCGACCACGGCCGCGCCGCCGACCGCCGACGAGCCGGCCAGGTCGAGCAGGCGCCGCAGGTCGATCTTGTCGGCCCAGCCGACCGGGGACGAGATCTCGACCCACGCGCCGCCGTGCAGCTCCTCCACGTGGTGCGCCGTCACCTGCTGGGTCCGGCCGTCCGGGCCTTCCAGGCGGAACCGGAGCCAGCCGTCGGTGTCCTCCAAGACCTCGTACCGCGTCCGGACAAAGTTGATCACATCGGTCCAGGTGGTCACCCGCTCCGCCTCTCCCTCGGGCCTGCTGCGCCGTCGCAGCATCTCACGAGCCCCTGCGTCAGATGATTCCGGCTTCGATCAGCTGCGGCCAGATTTCGCTCTGGTCCGCGACGGTCACGCCGTGCTTCTCCGCCTTCGTGAGTTTGGCGGCTCCGACGTCGGCGCCGGTGATGAGCAGGTCCGTGCTCGCCGAGACCGACGACGCGATGGTGGCGCCGGCCTTCTCGCAGAGCCGCTGGAACGTCGGCCGGGGGACTTTCTCCCCCGAGCGCGGATCGCTGATGGAGCCGGTGACGACCACCGTCTTCCCGGCCAGCGGAGCCCCGGCCGCGACGACCGGGGGCAGGTCCTCGTCGCGGACGTCGAGTGACACGCCCCGCTCCCGCAGCCGTTCCAGCTCGGGCTGCAGCCGCGCGAGGTGCTCGATCAGCGACGCGGCGACCTTCGGCCCGATGTCCTCGACGGCGACCAGCCCGTCGACACCCGCCGCCGCGACGTCCTCCAGGGAACCGAACCCCGCCCGGCAGAGGCGCGCCGCGGTGCCTTCGGATGCCATCGGGATGGCGAGCCCGATCAGCGCCCGGCGCAGCCCGACCGACCGGCTCCCGTCGATCGACTCGATCATGCGGGTGGCCGAGACCTCGCCGATGCGGTCGAACTCCAGCAGCCGTTCCTTGGTCAGCCGGTAGAAGTCCGAAGGGTGCTCGAGGTCGCCGGACTCGGCGAGCCGTTCGATCCAGACGCCGCCGATGGCGTCGATGTCCGCCGCGGCGCGCGACGCCCAGTGGATCAGCCGCCGCACGGTCTGGGCGGGGCAGGCGACGTTGGTGCAGAACAGTTCCCGGCTGTTGCCCTGCTCGGTCAGCGGCTGCCCGCACGACGGGCAGACGGACGGCGGAACGATCTCCCGCTCCTCGCCGGTGCGCTTCGACGCGTCGAGCACGCCGGCCACGAACGGGATGACGTCCCCGGCCCGGCGGACCAGGACGGTGTCGCCGATCTTGATGCCGCGGGCCTTGATCACCTCCTGGTTGGCCAGCGTCGCGCGGGTGACGGTGGTGCCGCCGACGAACACGGGCTCCAGCCAGGCGACCGGGGCGATCTTGCCGGTCTTGCCGACGTCCCAGACGACGTCGGCCAGGACGGTGGTCTTCTCCTCGGCCGCGAACTTGAAGGCGAGCGCCCCGCGCGGCGAGCTCGACCGGGTGCCGGCGGCGGCGTAGGCGGTGCGGTCGGCGAGCCGCAGGACGGCGCCGTCGAGGTCGTAGTCCAGCTCGTTGCGCTGCTGTTCGATCTCGCCGATGACGGCCTGCGCGGCGGCCGCGTCGGCGCAGCGGCGCATGTCGGCGGCGGTGAACCCGAGCGTGTTGAGGGCGCTGCCGAGGTCGGTGTCGGCGCTGTCGGGGTCGGTGTCGAGGTCGAAGGCGAAGAAGCGCAGCCGCCGCTCGGCGACGGTGGCGGGGTCCTTGGCCCGCAGCGTGCCCGCGGCGGCGTTGCGCGGGTTGATCAGCGGCTTGTCGGGGTGCGCGACGTTGTAGGCGGCGAAGGTGGAGCGCAGCATGACGGCCTCGCCCCGCACCTCGACCCGGCCCGGGGCTTTGACCCGGTCCGGGATCCCGTCGGTCAGGGCCCGGACGAGCACGGTGACGTCGTCTCCGGTCGTGCCGTCGCCCCGGGTGACGGCTCTCAGCAGCCGCCCGTCCTCGTAGACGACGGCGAGGGAGAGACCGTCCAGTTTGGGCATGACGACGACGGGCTGGCCCGGGAAGCGGTCGAAGAAGGCCTCGACCTGCTCGGGTTTCGTGGCCTTCTCGAGCGAGAGCATGGGCCGCGAGTGCCGGATCGGGGCGTGCAGCACCGCGGGCGCGCCCACCTGGTCGAGGGGGTTCGGGTCCGGCGCCAGGTCCGGGTTCGCCTCGATGAGCCCGCGCAGCTCGTCTTCGACCGCGTCGTACTCGGCGTCCGCCACCAACGGCGAACCCCGGTAGTACGCGTCGCGGAGGACCACGATGCGGTCGGCCAGTTCCTGTATGCGCTCCCGAGCTTCCACGGGGAGGACGTTACCGGTCGGGTCCGACAGTTCCGCTACTTCGGGGTCGCTCGTCCGGGCGGCTCCGCGCGACGCGGGTCCGGTGGGGCACAGCGGTTCCGCGCGCATCTCGCTGCGTGCGGAATCCTGCTCAGCCGTCGCCGAACCGGTCGCCGATCTCCTCGATCTCCGGCAGGCCCACGAGGTCGGCGAAGTCCGTCAACCCCGGCAGCTCGCGCACGGCCTCGACCGGCGTCCCGTCGCGCGCGATCCGCGCCAGCACCGAGCGCATCGCCTCGGTCGCCGCCAGCAGCGTCGAGATCGGGCAGATCACCAGCCGGAACCCGAGCTCGCGCAACCGCTCGCGCCCCAGCGGCGGAGTCTTGCCGCCCTCCGCCCAGTTGAACAGCAGCGGCACGTCGCGGAACGTGCCCGCCACCCGCTCGATCTCGGCTTCGGACTGCAACGCCTCCACGAACAGCACGTCCGCGCCGGCGTCCCGGTAGCGGCGGGCCCGGTCGATCGCCGCGTCGAGGCCTTCCACCGCCCGGGCGTCCGTGCGGGCGATCAGCACGAAGTCCGGGTCCGACCGGGCGGCGACCGCGGCCCGGACCCGGTCCACCATGGTCGCCGCCGGGACCACGCGCTTGCCTTCGAGGTGCCCGCAGCGCTTCGGGGCCACCTGGTCCTCCAGGTGGATCGCCGCCACGCCGGCCGCCTCGTACTCGCGGACCGTGCGGATCACGTTCAGCGCGTTGCCGTAGCCGGTGTCCGCGTCGGCGATCACCGGGACCTCCACCACCGACCGGATGCGGCCCGCCGCCTGGACCATCTCCGTCATGGTCAGGAGACCGACGTCGGGACGGCCCAGCAGCGACGCCGTCGTGCCGAAGCCGGTCATGTAGACCGCCGGGAACCCGGCCGCCTCGACCAGCCGGGCGCTCAGCGCGTCGTACGCCCCCGGTGCGACGACGAGATCCTCGCCGGCCAGCAGCTCGCGCAGCCGCGCCGGACCCGGGACGCGCGGAGCCAGCAGCTCGGCCACGTCGATCACCTCCTCGCGGGGGCGTTCCCGAGCTGTCCCGGAGCCAAACCCACCCGCTCGAACACGATCTTCTCGTACGGGCCGGCCGTGCCCGTCTCGTACAGGACGCCGATGGTGGCCGGGTCGGCCTGCACCAGGTCGGAGTAGGCCGCCGGCCCGGTGGTCAGCGTGCGGCCCGCCTGCCACGTGTGCCCGCGGTCGGTGCTCAGCCGCAGCTGCATCGCCGCGCGCGTCGCGGGGTCGGCCGGGCCCGAGTACAGCATCAGCCACGGGATCGTCGTCTGCAGGACGCTGCCCTCGACCTTCGTCCCGGACACCGACGGCTGCACCCGGTACGGCCGGACCAGGGTCTTGCCGCCGTCCACGCTGTAGCCGTCGACGCGGTGCTCGGCGGCGGAGCCCTGGTTGCGGCTGGAGAAGTAGAGCGTGCCGTCGGGCAGCTCGGTCGCCGACGTTTCGTTCGCGGCGACGACGCCGTCGGTGCGGTCGTCGGTGAAGCCGATGTGCCAGGTCCGGCCGTCGTCGTCGCTGTAGAGGTCGTGGCCGCCGTAGTACTTCGCCTCGGTGCCGACGTCGGAAGAACCCGCGGGCGGGGAGCTGGAGTGGTTGGCGGGCACCACGATCCGGCCGGCGTGCGGGCCGTGCCGCAGCAGCGTGGCGTGCCCGGGGCCGGTGGCGTACCAGCGCCAGCCCGGCGCCTTCGCGTCGGCGGTGATGTCCCGCGCGGGGGACCAGGTGCGGCCGTTGTCGCGGCTGCGCAGCACGAAGACGCGGCGGGTGTCCTGCGCGGACGCCTGCCCGGACATGATCTGCTTCTCCGAGACGAGTCCGTTGTGGACGGTCAGCAGGACCAGGTCGCCGTCGCGGGCGAGCACCGGCGTCGGGTTGCCGGCGGTGGCGTCGCCGTTGCTGTCCACGACGGACAGCGGGCCCCAGGTGCAGCCGCCGTCACGCGAGGTGCGCGACACCGTCTGGATGGCGCCGGAGTCCCCGGCCGAGTCCCGCCGTCCTTCGGCGAACGCGACGAGCGCGCCGTTCGCGGCCCGGACCACCGCGGGGATGCGGAAGGTGTCGTAGCCCTCGGTGCCGGAGGTGAAGGCCACCGACGACGCGCAGCCGTGCGCCGGGCCGGCCGTGGCCGCGGGGGTGAGGGACAGTGCGGTCGCCGTCGCCGCCAGAAGGATCGTGCTGAACCTGCGAACCACCGGTTCGACCTCCTCGTTGAGGTAGGACATGGGATGTCTGACGTCCTATGTCCCGACAACTTAAGGAGCCCGGCCGCGTCCGTCAAGGAGCACGCTGGGTGCCCGGATGGGCACGCGGTGGGGAACCTGGCGGCCGCGCACCCGCCTGGGCCATGCTGGGGACATGGGGTGGGGATGGCGGGTGACGGCTCTTGCCGTGGTCGTGGGGTGCGTGGTGTGGGTGGAAGCCGGTACGTCGTTGTCGCACGACGACTACCGGGCGGCCGTCGATTCCGCGGCCGCCCGGGCGAACCGGGAGATCAACGACCGCTGGGCGGCGAAGCCGCTGACTGACCTGCCACCACAGTTGCCGTGGGCCGAGTGGGCCGAACCACGGACGCGTGAAGTGTGCGAAGTCGATTACGCCACCGAATTCGGTGCGCGGAACCCCGGCACGATCACCTGCCGGATGACCTACAGCCGGACGGCGGGCTTCGACGGCGATTTCCTGACGCGCATCGGCGAAGCCGACGCTGCGGGCCGGGCCTTGGGCTGGCTCGAGGGTGGCAGCGTTCTCCGGAGCTCAGTCGAGTACTACCGGATCACCGAGGCCCAGGCCGGCAAGGTCGACGCCGGGACCGTGCCCGCGGTGAGCTATCTCGTGCCGGCGCCGGCGCCCGGCACGACCGGCTGCACTTCACCGGGCTACATCGGCGAATCCTGGGTGGAGCGGTCGAACGAGCTGTCGGGACGGTTCGGCGAATGGCCGTCCGCCGGTGCCTTGTTCGAACGGTCGAGCGGGCCGTTGCCGCAGGCGACGGCCACGGACCTCCTGTCCCGCCACCGGTACGTCATGGCGTTCACGCTCGGCACCGAGTGCCGGCTCAAGGTCGGCTAGCGCACGGCCCGAAGTACAGGCACTCGACGAGCGCGTGGACGTCGTGCGCCCGGGCAAGGGGCTCCAGCTCGTCGAGCATCGCCGTGAGCGTGGCCAGGTCGACCCGGCCGTCGCCGGTGAGCGGGAACTGCCGCTCACGCGTGTCGTGCTTCGCGCACCCGCTGCCGCGCAGGTTGCCCGCCGGGACGACCGCGAACACGACGTCGCCCTCGTCGCCGAAGGTGAAGTGGCACTGCAGGACGGCCGGGGTCGTGTCGGAGACCGGGTTGGTCCGCTCGCCGCCGAAGCTGGGCGGGTACGACCAGCCCGCCGTGGCGTCGTCGAGGAACTTGACGTCGGCGGGGCCGGTGTCCCCGTCGAGCCGCCAGCCGCGCGCCAGGACGTGGTCGTGCACCTCGAGCTGGCGGGTGATGAGCAGCGTCGCCGACATGCTCCCAGTGTGGCCCATGTCCTCGCCCACGAACGGGTGACCTACCTATGGGGCTGGCTCATGGGCGCCGAGCCTGATAAGCCTCTGCGCGTGACGATGGACCTGCACAGCATCAACCCGTGGGAAGTGTCGTTCCTCCGCGAGGAAGTCGGCGGCTACTTCGCCCACGGCGTCGAGCTCGCCCCCGGCGCGACCGTCCTCGACGTCGGGGCCAACGTCGGCGTCTTCTCCGCGACGGTCTACGAACGGCTCGGCGGTGACGTGCGGATCTTCGCGTTCGAGCCGTTGCCGCCGCTGTACGAGAAGCTGGCGCACAACGGCCGGGACTTCTTCGCGGGGCGGCTGAAAGCGCTGCCCTTCGGGCTCGCGGCCGGCGAGGACGAGCTCGACTTCAGCTACTTCCCGGGCGCGACGATCTTCTCGTCGTCGTGGCGGGACGAGGGCAACGTCGAGGCGGAGCGCAAGCGGGTCACCGCCAGCATCGTCGCCATGATCCGGCAGGGCGGCATGGGCCCGGCCGCCCGCCGCGTGCCGGCGCCGATCCTGCGTGGCCTGGTCGGCCGCCAGCTGAAGGTGATGCGCGACCTCGAGACGCACCGCGTCCGCGTCCGGCCCCTGTCCCCGGTGCTCGACGAGGAGGGGATCGACCGCATCGACCTGCTCAAGGTCGACGTCGAGGGCGCCGAGCACGAGGTGCTGCGGGGGATCGAAGAGCGGCATTGGCCGCTGGTCCGGCAGGCGGTCGTCGAGGTCGAGGGGTGGGCGGAGAACCGCGACCGCGTCCGCGAAGTGTTCGCCACGCGCGGGTTCACGGTCGAGGCCGTGCAGGACCCGGTCCAGGAAGCCGCCGACATCGGGATGGTGTTCGCGCTCCGTTGACCCTTGCCTTGACGCGGACGTCACTGTTTAGCGTCGCCCGGTGTGAAGTTCGGAATCAGCTACAGCACGCCCCACTTCGGCGTCGACCCGGACGCGCTCATGCGGTTCGCGAAGGACGCCGAAGACCTCGGCTTCGAGTCGCTCTACGTCCCTGAGCACGTCGCCCTCCAGCCCGGCGCGAAGATCGGGGCGATGGAGCTGGACCCGTCGCTGCCCTACGGCGATCCGCTCGAGTGCTTGACGTTCGCCGCCGCCGGCACGCGGCACATCCTGCTCGGCACCGGCGTCCTGCTGCTGCCCTACCACCACCCCGTGGTGCTCGCCAAGCGGCTGGCGACGCTCGACCTGCTGTCCGGCGGGCGGCTGCGGCTGCTCACCATCGGCGTCGGCGCGCTGCCCGGTGAGGCCGCGGCCACCGGGGTCGACTTCGCCACCCGTGGCCGCCGGGCCGACGAGGCGATGGACGTCCTGCGGCTGCTCTGGGCCGGGGACGCGCACGGCGTCAGCCACGCGGGGGAGTTCTTCACGCTCGACGCCGTCTGCAGCTTCCCGAAGCCGGTCGGCGGCGGCCTGCCGATCCACGTCGGGGGTTCGAGCGCGGCCGCCGCGCGGCGGGCCGGGCGGCGCGGGGACGGCTTCTTCCCCGGCGGCCTGCTCGCCCCGGACGAACGCCGCCGCCGGTTCGAGCTTGCCCGGGCGGCTGCGAGCGAAGCCGGCCGGGACCCGGATGCCGTGCAGTACACGCGATGGGGGTCGATCGGAATGTCCGAAGTGGACGCCGAGAACCTCGCGCGGGAAGGCGTGACCCGGGTCGTCGTCAGCCCCGCGAGCGCCGACCCGGACGGCCGGCGGGAGGAGATGGCGGCCTTCGCGGAGCGGTTCGCCCTGGTTCGTCCGGTTACGCCAGTCGGGTGACAGCGAAGGAGTCGTAAATTTTCTGATCGATGTCTACTTCTTGCGTGACGGCGCTCACTTGTTGCATGCTCGGGTGGCTCAGGCTCCCGTCCCCCGCCGTCTCGAAGAAGAGAAGACGCCATGACTCGTACGCGCCTGTCCCGGCTCGTCGCCGGTTTCCTCGCCGTGGGGCTGTCCGTCGCCGGGCTCTCCCTCGCCTCCGCGGCGAGCGGCCCACCCGGCACACCCCAGACCGCGGCGGCCGCGGCGGAAGTGCCCTTGACCAGGACGGTGTCGGCGAGCAGCGCGCTGCCCGGCTATCCCGTCGCCAACGCCGTCGACGGGAACCAGGCCACCTACTGGGAGTCCGCGAACAACGCCTTCCCGCAGTGGATCCAGGCCGACCTCGGCTCCACCAAGTCGCTCTCGCGGATCGTGCTGAAGCTGCCCACCGGCTGGGAGGCCCGCACCCAGACCCTCGCCGTGCGCGGCAGCACCGACGGCACGAGCTTCACCGACCTCGCCGCGTCGAGCGGGTACGCCTTCGCGCCGAGCACCAACACCGTGACCATCCCGGTGGCGGCCTCGACCCGGTACGTCCGGCTGAACGTCACCGCGAACACCCAGTGGCCGGCCGCGCAGCTCTCGGAATTCGAGCTCTACGGGCCCGACACCGGCGACACGCAGCCGCCGACCGCCCCGGCGAACCTCGCGCTGACCGAGCCCGCGTCCGGCCAGGTCAAGCTGACGTGGTCGGCCTCGACCGACGACGTCGGCGTCACCGGCTACACCGTCTACCGCGACGGCACGCCCGTCACCACGGTCACCGCCACCACCTTCACCGAGACCCGGCCCGCCGGCACCCGCGTCGAGTACTTCGTGCGGGCCAAGGACGCCGCCGGGCACGAGTCCGCCGACAGCAACCACGTCGTGCGCCAGGGCACCCAGGCCGGCCAGAACCTCGCCGCGGGCAAGCCGATCGAGGCGTCGTCGAGTGTCTTCTCCTTCGTCGCCGCCAACGCGAACGACAACAACACCGGCACCTACTGGGAAGCTTCGGGCCAGTCGAGCACGCTGACCGTCAAGCTGGGGTCGAACGCCGACCTCGACCAGGTCGTCGTGAAGCTCAACCCGGACCCGGTCTGGGGCGCGCGGACGCAGAACTTCGAGGTCCTCGGGCGCGACCAGGGCGCCACCGCGTTCACCTCGCTCAAAGCCGGCGCCGACTACCGCTTCGACCCCGCGGCCAACCAGAACGCGGTGACCATCCCGGTCAGCGGGCGGGCAGCCGACGTCCGGCTGCAGTTCTCCGCCAACTCCGGCGCGCCCGGCGCGCAGGTCGCGGAGTTCCAGGCGTTCGGCACCCCGGCGCCGAACCCGGACCTCGTCGTCACCGGCACCACCTGGACCCCGGCGAACCCGACGGAGACGAGCCAGCTGGCCGTCTCCGCGACCGTGCGCAACGCGGGCACCGCGGCCTCGGGCGCGACGACCGTCAACGTCAGCCTGGGCGGCACGGTCGTCGGCACCGCGGCCGTCGGCGCCCTCGCCGCGGGCGCGTCCACGACGGTGACCGTGAACGCGGGCACCCGGCCGCAGGGCACCTACAGCGTGGCGGCCACGGTCGACCCGGCCAACACGGTCGTCGAGCAGGACGACACGAACAACACGTTCACTTCGCCCACCCAGCTGGTGATCGCGCAGGCGCCGGGCCCGGACCTCGAGGTCACCGGCATCACGTCGAACCCGCCGAACCCGGCGGCCGGCACGGCGGTGTCGTTCACCGTCGCGGTGCACAACCGCGGCACGAGCGCTTCGGGCACCTCGGTGACCCGGCTGACCGCCGGCGCCACCACGCTCACCGGCGCCACGGGTGCGATCGCGGCCGGGGCGACGGCGAACGTCGCGATCTCCGGCACGTGGACCGCCACCACCGGCGGCGCGACCCTGACCGCAACGGCCGACTCGACGAACACGGTCGCCGAGACCAACGAGTCCAACAACGAGCTGTCGCGGGCGATCGTGGTGGGCCGCGGCGCGGCCGTGCCCTACACCGAGTACGAAGCGGAATCGGCGCAGTACCAAGGACAACTGCTGCAGACCGACCCGCTGCGCACGTTCGGCCACACGAACTTCGCGACCGAGTCCTCGGGCCGCCAGTCCGTCCGGCTGGCGAGCCAGGGCCAGTACGTCGAGGTCACGTCCACGAACCAGGCGAACTCGATCGTGGTGCGCAACTCGGTGCCCGACGCCGCGGCCGGCGGCGGGCAGGACTACACGCTCAGCCTGTACGTCAACGGCACGTTCGCGCAGAAGCTGACGCTGTCCTCGACGCACAGCTGGCTCTACGGCACCACCGACGACCCCGAGGGCCTCACCAACCGGCCCGGGGGAGACGCGCGGCGGCTGTTCGACGAGTCGCACGCGCTGCTGGCCCAGTCGTACCCGCCGGGCACGAAGTTCAAGCTGCAGCGGGACAACGGCGACAACGCGGCGTACTACGTGATCGACCTGGTCGACCTGGAGCAGGTGGCGCCCGCGCTGCCGAAGCCGGCCGAGTGCACGTCGATCACCGCGTACGGCGCGGTGCCGAACGACGGCGTCGACGACGCCCCGGCGATCCAGCGCGCGGTGACCGACGACCAGAACGGCGTCATCCCCTGCGTCTGGATCCCGGAAGGCCAGTGGCGGCAGGAGTCCAAGATCCTGACCGACGACCCGACCGTGCCCAACGGCGGCGGCCAGTACAACCAGATCGGCATCTCCAACGTGACGATCAAGGGTGCCGGCATGTGGCGGTCGCAGCTGTACTCCCTGATCCAGCCGCAGGACGCGGGCACCATCAACCACCCGCACGAAGGCAACTTCGGGTTCGACATCGACAAGAACGTCCAGCTCTCGGACATCGCCATCTTCGGCTCCGGCCGGATCCGCGGCGGGGACGGGAACGCCGAAGGCGGCGTCGGGCTCAACGGCCGGTTCGGCACCGGCACGAAGATCTCCAACGTCTGGATCGAGCACGCCAACGTCGGCGTGTGGGTCGGCCGCGACTACAGCAACAAGCCCGAGCTGTGGGGCCCGGCCGACGGCCTGGAGTTCAGCGGCATGCGGATCCGGGACACCTACGCCGACGGCATCAACTTCACCAACGGCACGCGCAACTCGCGGGTGTTCAACTCGTCCTTCCGCACCACCGGGGACGACTCGCTCGCGGTGTGGGCCAACCAGTACGTGAAGGACCCGTCCGTCGACATCGGGCACGACAACGTGTTCACCAACAACACGATCCAGCTTCCCTGGCGCGCCAACGGGATCGCGGTGTACGGCGGCTACGGGAACCGGATCGAGAACAACCTCGTTTACGACACGATGAACTACCCGGGCATCATGCTGGCGACCGACCACGACCCGCTGCCGTTCTCCGGGCAGACGACGATCGCCAACAACGCCCTCTACCGCTGCGGCGGCGTCTTCTGGGGCGAGCAGCAGCAGTTCGGCGCGATCACGTTCTTCGCGCAGGGCAAGGATATCCCGGGGGTGACGCTGCGGGACACCGAGATCCACGACTCGACCTACGACGGCATCCAGTTCAAGACCGGGGGAGGGGTGGTGACGGCGGCGGTCACGAACGTCAAGATCGACCAGTCGACCAACGGCGCCGGGATCCTCGCGATGAGCGGCGCCCGCGGCAGCGCGACGCTGACGAACGTGACGATCTCCGGCTCGGCGAAGGGCGACGTCGTCATCCAGCCGGGGTCGCAGTTCGTGATCAACGGCGCCCCGATCGCTGGGGCTTCAGTCGCCGCGGGACGGCGTAACGGGAACTGACAGGAGGGGGTGCCGCGAGGCACCCCCTCTCCTCACGCGTCGACCAGGTGCTCCCGCAGCAGTTCCCGGCGCCGCTTGTCGGTGACCCACCACTTGCGGGCCCCGGGCTTGCGGGCCTCGTACGCCAGCTGCTTGACGGTGCTGGCGCAGACGAGCTCCTTGACCTTCGCCCCCAGCCGGCCGCCGAGGTGGAGCCGGATCGCCGTGTCGTCGCGGCGGGAGAACTGGAAGATCCCGGCGCGGCGGCCGAGGCTCAGGCACTGGCCGGCGAACCCGACGGTGGCCGGGGCCGGAAGCGTGCCCGCGAGCCGGCTGAGCACCGTCTCGGCCGCCTGCGGGCCGAGCTGGACCGCCGACTGGCAGCCCATCCGGTACGGCAGGTCCGACGGCGCCGCCGCGTCACCGGCCGCCACGATCCGGTCGTCGTCCACGCTGGTCAGCGTCTCGTCGGTGCGCAGGCGGCCCAGGGCGTCGGTGCTCAACCCGCTGCGCGCGGCCAGGTCCGGCACGCCGAAGCCGGCGGTCCACACGGTCACCGCGCTGGGCAGCTCACGGCCGTCGGCCAGTCGCACGGCGTCGCGGGTCACTTCGCTCACCACGGCGTCGGCGAGCACGGTCACGCCCAGCTTCGTCAGCCGCGCGGCCACCGCGTGCCGGCCCTTCGGGTGCAGGTACGGCCCGAGCTCACCGCCGCAGACCAGCGTCACCGCGCGCCCGGCTTCCGCCAGCTCGGCCGCGGTCTCGATCCCGGCCGGGCCGGCACCGACGACCGTCACCGCGGACGCGGCGCCGAGGACCGGCCGCAGCTGCCGGGCCTCCTCGAAAGTCGTGACGGGGTGGGCGAATTCGGGGACGTTCGCGCCGGCGCTGCCGACGGCGTAGATCAGGTAGTCGTAGCCGAGGGGGCCCCCGCCGGCCAGTGTCACGTGGCGCGCGGCCGCGTCGATCCCGGTCACGCTGTCCACGACCAGCCGGACGCGCTCGGCCAGGACGTCGCGGTAGGCCACCGCGGCGTCGCCGGAGCCGGCGGCGAGCTGGTGCAGCCGGATCCGCTCGACGAAGTGCGGACGCGGGTTGACCAGGGTGACGGCGACGCCGTCGCGCCGGGTCAGGCGGTTGGCCGCCATGACGCCGGCGTAGCCGCCGCCGATCACGACGACCTCGGTGGGCTCGCTCATGGTGTCTCCTTCGATGCCGGGTTCGGCATGAAGACACCGGGTGGCCGGGCCCTGTGACACACCTGCACGGTGCCGGGCTGTGGTTCAGCTCACGCGCCGGTCGGGGACTTCGTCCACTGCAGGGCCGCGTGCCAGGCGGCGATCAGCGCCTCGTCGTCGGCGTAGCTCGGGCAGGTCCCGACCGGGACCCACGCCTGCTCGACCGGTTCGCCGTCTTCGACGCGCACCACGGTCACCCCGGCGTATTCCAGCACTTCGCGGCCGTGCCCGGCGGGGACCGAGACCGCGCGGGTGCCCAACCGCAGCCGCACCTGTCGTTCGCCCGTCATCGACCCCCGCTCTCCCCTGTGATGCTCGACGGTGGTGTCGCGTTCCGGCCGTGATCTGTAACAGCCCGGCCCCCGCGTGCGGTAAACGGCAGGAATGACCCGGCCAATGGCAGCCGGGTGGCGAACGGGTACGTCCGTTCGCGCTAATCCGGGTGTAACGATCTCCCGGCCCGGTCATCCCGAGGTCGCGGGGGGAAATCGTTCTGGGGGAGGTGCCGAAGACATGACGCGGGAAAGTTTCGAGTTCGAGGCGGATCCGGCGCAGATCAGGCTGGTGCGGTCCTGGGTGCGCGAGCAGCTGGCCGCGAGTGACGTGCCGGCCGAGGTGGCGGCGGACGTCGTGCTGATCACCGGCGAGCTGGCGACGAACGCCGTCCGGCACGCCGGCGGCCCCCTGCGCGTCCTGTTGATCTGCTCGGACGCCGCGGTGTGGATCGGGGTCGAGGACGCCGGCGGGTCCGCGTGGTTCGACCCGGTCGTGCCCGACGCCGCGCCGGCGGGCACCGGGCTCACCCTGGTGGCCGCGTGTTCCGACCGGCGCGGGCACTTCCACCGCCGCGACGGCGGCAAGACCGTGTGGGCGGAGATCCCGCTGGCGTCGTGACCCCGGTCAGCCGGTCTGCTCGCGGATCCAGGCGGCGACCACGTCGACGCGGGCGATCGTCTCCGCGCCCGGCTGGGGGCACGGCGGCCCCGTGTTCACGATGGCGATCAGGCGCGCGGTGCGGTCGTTGTCGTCCGAGACGAAGAACGGCCCGCCCGAGTCCTCCGGGCACGGGCCGTTGTCGACCGTGCGCGTGCCGATCGGCAGGGCCTCCAGGGTCGAGGAGGCGATGCCCGAAACCCGGAACCGCCCGCGCTTGAGGTGGTCGGACGGGCCGAGCACGGTCGCGGAGTGCGAGCCCCAGCCCGCGAACTGCAGTTCCTGACCGACCGACGGGCGCTTCGTGGCCAGCTCCACCGGGGCGATGTCGTCCACCGGCGCGCTGAGCTTCGCCACCGCCAGGTCGTTGACCGGCGACTGGCGGACGTCGACGACCACCGCCGTGTGCCCGCCCGGGTCGCTGTCCTTGAGCCTGCCGATCGTGACGGTCATCGTGTACGGCGGCCGGCCGCCGATCCGCGCGTCCTTGATGTCGTGGAAGCAGTGCCCGGCCGTGACGACCCACTGCGGCGCCACCAGCGAGCCGCTGCAGGCGCCGTCGCGAACGCCGCCGCCCTCGACCGGGATGTCGTCCGACGTCAGTTTCGCGTTGAACGGCAGGATCGGGCTCGGCGCGGGCTTCGTCGAAGCCGGTGGCGCGGGCGCCGGGTCACGGCCCAAAGCGGTGATGTCGGGCAGGCTGTGGCCGCCGAGCGCGGCGGCCAGCGCGGGCCCGGCCGGCGCGCCGATGGCGGCGTTGGCGAACGCGATACCGGCCCCCACCAGCACCGCGACGGCCACGGCACGCGCGCGGAAGCGCCGCCGTCGATCCGAAATCGTCCTCACACTCTTAATGCACGGATGAGAGCCCGGTTTGGTTGTGCGGAGTCGGACATGTCACGGCCGTTTGCGGGACGCCTTCGCTGTCGCGATCGCCGGCCACAGCACCGAAACGACCGCTTCGGGGATTTCGTCCCGGCTTTCCCCCCGGTAGAAGGCGGCGAAGTAGCTGCCGAAGCACATCGTCGCGATGGTGTGCCGGTCGATGCCGTCCTGGACCGCGCCGCGTTCCTGCAGCTCGGTCAGCACGTTCTCGACCAGCGTGACCCGCGGCTCGACCGCGTGTTCGCGCAGGATCCCGAGCAGCTCCGGCGTCCGGATCGCCTCGCCGGCGAAGTTGCCCATGAGGACCATGGCGTCCGGGTTGAAGTAGGCGGGGTCCAGTCGCCGGACGGCTTCGACGAACGCCTCGCGCGGCGCCAGGCCGCTCAGGTCGACGGCATAGCTGTCCCGCTGCTTGCGGAAGCCGTAGTCCAGCGCGTCGACGACCAGCTCGAACTTGGTGCTCCACCGCCGGTAGAGCGTCGGGCGGCTGACCTTCGCGTCGGTGGCGATGTCGCCGATCGTCATGAGCGAGTAGCCGTCGCGGACCAGGCGATCGCGCGTGGCCAGGATGATCGCCTCGTCGAGCGCGGCGTCGCGGGGACGGCCGCCGGGCCGGGGCGCGGTCTCCTCCGAGGTCATCGCCCGAGCCTAGCGGATACGTTACGGCCAATCGCTGTTAAGTTACGATACTTGACTGTAACGAAACACTGGCTTACCTTCGGATCATCGGACGGAAGGAGCCCACGATGACCACCGCCCAGCAGCTGATCGACCGCAGCGTCCCGTTCCTCGACGCCGTCAAGAACCGGACCGCGGGCGGGGAGCTGGAGACCTGGCTCAACGAGCACCACGGGCCCGGCAGCCCGCTGTACGACGACCTCGCGCGCATGATCACCGACGGCGTCCGCGCCGGCTGGGCCGCGAACATCGAGGTCGACGGCCCGAAGTACCGCCGCAGCCGGATCTCCGACCCCCAGGACGTCCTCAACTACTTCAGCGTCACCGCCGTCTACATGGACAGCGTCGAGCCCTACCGCGGGCAGTACCACCAGCACCCGTACGGCGAGCTCAACCTGGTGGTGCCCCTCGACCCCGGCGCGACGCTGAGGGGCCCGCGCGGCTGGAGCGGCCCGGGCTGGACCGCGCCAGGCCCGGGCAGCCACCACTACCCGGAGGTCAAGGGCGGCGCGCTGATCGCCCTCTTCTACCTGCCGGCGGGCCGGATCTCCTACGACATCACCCCGCCGGCCGAGTGAGCACCACCGTCGAGGAGGCGCTGCTGACGCGGCGCAGCTGCCGGGCGTTCCGGCCGGATCCGGTGCCGCGCGCCGACGTCGAGCGGCTGCTGGCCCTGGCGGCCCGGTCGGCCAGCAACTCCAACTGCCAGCCGTGGCGGGTGCACGTGCTGACCGGGGCGGCGAAACGGGCGCTCAGCGCGGACCTGCTGGGTGCGCACGACGAAGGCCGCCGCTCGGCGGGGGAGTTCGCGTACCAGCCCGGCGCGGACGAGTGGCGCGAGCCGTTCCGCTCGCGCCGCCGCCGCTTCGGCGAAGGGCTCTACCGGGACGCGCTCGGCATCGAGCCCGGCGACCCGGCCGGCCGCCTCGGCCACCACCGGCGCAACTACGACTTCTTCGGCGCACCGGTCGGCATGGTCCTGACGGTCAGCCGACTGCCCCTGCAAGGTGCGCTGATCGACGCGGGCCTGTTCCTGCAGGCGCTGATGCTGGCGGCGCGCGGAGCCGGGCTGCACACGTGCGCGCAGGCGTCGCTGATCGACTACCACCCGGTCCTGCGCCGCCACGTCGACGTGCCCGGCGACCACGTGATCGTCTGCGGGGTCGCGCTCGGGTACGCCGACGAAAGCCACCGGCTGAGCGGCCACCGCACGACGCGCGAGCCGGTGTCGTCGTTCGCGACCTTCCACGACGGCCTCCGGGACCCGGGCTGAGCTCAGGGGCGTTGCCCCACCTCGTCGACGTAGGTCTTCACCAGCACGGCGCTGTCCTGGGTACCCAGGAACTGGTAGGTCGTGGCGTCGAAGACCAGCACGATCGGCTGCGCCTTCGGCGAGGAGCCCGGGGGCACCGGGAACCTGATCCCGACACCCGGACGGCCGGCGCCGTCGGTGACGTGGTCCAGGGCCGTCAGGCCCGGCACCTTCGCCGCCGCCTCGAACAGCGCCGCGTAGGACGCGGGCTGGAGGACCTGCTCGTAGGCGAGGGTGTAGACGGCCTTGCCGATGTAGGTGGCCCGGCCGTCGCGATCGGCCTCCTTTCCGTAGAGGTAGGCCAGCATCGCGTCGGCCGTCGTCGGCAGGTCCGTCCGGTAGACCGACTTGGGTGCGCAGTCCTGGAGCGTCCCTTCCGCGCGCGGGTCGTTCGTGCCGTACATCGGCGCCTTGCCGTTGCGGCAGCCACCTTCCTTGGTGCTGCCGATCAGGCTGTCCCGGGTGCCGTCGACCGAGAGCCAGACCTCGCGGTCGGGGGGAACGGCGTACCCGGTCTTCACGTACAGGAACTGGTCCGGGCGCGGCGGCTTGGCCGGCTCCTTCAGGGCGGTGCTCGCCGCTTCGGTCAGCACCTTGACCGGGTCGGCGTGCGCGACGCCGGGGCCGATGCCCACCTGCTCGGCCGGGCCGAGTGCCACGACCGCGGTGATCGCCGCGGCCAGGCCGATCGAGGCGCCGGCGGCCCAGAACCAGCGCCGGGACCGGTGCGGCCGTTCCCCGCGCGCCGCGGCCAGCAGTCGCTCCCGCGCCGGGGCGAGGTGCTCCGACGACGCGAAGCCGATGGCCTCCGCGCGGTCTCGGATCAGGTCGAGCTCATCCATGGCTGAAGGTCTCCTTCGTGAGGTCGAGGGCGCCGAGTTCGGCGCGGACGTGGGTGCGGGCGCGGTTCAGCCGCGACTTCACGGTGCCGACGGGGATGCCCAGCGCTTCGGCGACCTCCTGGTAGCCCAGCCCCTCCGCGGCGACGAGCAGCAGGACGTCCCGCTCGCGCGGGCGCAGCGCGGCCAGCGCCCGGTCGAGGTCCGGCCCCAGCGCCTGGGCACTGACCCGGTCGGCGACCCGGTCGGCGTGGCCGTCGTCCACGGCGGGCGGCCCGACGGCCAGGCGGAGCTTGAGTTCGCGCACTTCGGCCCGCCACCGGCGCGAGACGAGGTTGGTGGCGATGCCGTAGAGCCAGGGCCGGGCGTCCGGCCGCGCCGGGTCGAACTTCGCGCGCTTGCCGAACGCGATGAGGAAGGTGTCCGCGAGGACGTCGTCCGCCGCGGTCGGGCCCAGCCGCCGGGCCAGGTAGCGGTGGATGTGCCGGGCGTGGCGGTCGAAGATGACCGCGAACAGGCTCGGCTCCTGCCGCGACCGCGCGATCACGCTCGCGTCGTCGTCGGCTTCGGTGTCTTCCGGGGTCATCGCCCGCCTCTCGCTGCGCAGAGTGTCATCTGCTGTTCTCGCCGGCGCGGGAACGGGTTCCGGGGAGAGCGGGGAAAGTGACCCAGGTCACGATGGCCGGGTATGCGCCCGGTATTCGGAAGGTTACTTTACTAAGTGGCGGTCGCGTTGTATGTTCGTCTGACCGCCGCCTTCAAGCAGTCCTGGTGAAAACCAGTCAGCTACGGAGGAGCTCTTGATCAGACCGGCAATCGCCTTTCCCGGCGCCGTCTAGCATTCCCGCATTCCCGGCCCGCGTCCGGCCGTAGTCCCGCCGGACCGTCACGCCGGCGGCCTGCCGCGCCCGCCGGACCCGTCCTGGTACGCCCGAGCCGACCACGGCCCGGCGTTTCACCGACCCCTTTTCCGGAGGTTTCCTTGTCACGCAAGACAACCGTCGCGATCGTGGCCGTCGCCGCGTGCGCCGCGGCCGGCTTCGGCGGCCTGAGCCCGTCGGCCGCGGCACCCGGCCCCGGCGCCCTCACCACGCTCGACACGTCGGCGGGCAACCGCGCGGCCCCGATCCCCGGGCTCTACGACTGGAGCAAGGCCGGCTTCCGCGGCGGGCAGAACCTGCCCGGCGCCGACGCGGTCAACCCGAGCTGCACGATCACCGCGGCGCAGCTCGCCGGCACCTACCAGGTCAAGCCGGACGACGGCGTCGACGACACCGCCGGCATCCAGTCGGCCATCGACAAGATCCACACGTCGTGCTCGCCCTCGGCGAGTTACACCAAGCTGAGCCTGATCACCTTCCCGGCCGGCACGCTGAACGTCACCCACGAGATCCACGTCGACGCGAACTACCTGATCCTGCGCGGTGCCGGCACGGACAAGACGAAGTTCGTCTACAAGCCGGACAAGAACACCGAGTACGACGTCGTGACCCCGGACGGCGACCAGTGGGACCAGCACGAGATGAACTACGAAGACGGTTCCGGCGGCTGGCTGTGGCCGGGCCGTGGCCTGTTCCGCGTGCAGTCGCGCGGTGTCGACCCCAGCTACGCCAGTCAGTACAAGAGTGCCCCGGCCAACCGCAAGGACATCTTCGAAGGCACGATCAACGTGCACTGGAAGGCGGGCGCGAAGCTGCGGGAGAAGCCCGGTGACAAGGGTTTCGCGGCGCGCGCCGGTGACAAGACCGTGTACCTGGCCACCAGCGCCAAGACCACGAACATGAAGGTCGGCGGTTTCATCAACATCCGGGCCGCCAACACCATGAAGTTCTACCAGTCGATGAACGCCGTGCCCACGACCTGGCCGCTGCAGAACCTGCACATGCGCCAGCAGTGGTTCACCATCACCGCGATCGACACCAAGAACCACACGGTGTCGGTCGACAAGCCGCTCGAGTACGACGTGCCCGTCGACTCCACTTCGGACGGTTCGGCGCCGATCGACGGCACGACCTACGCGTCGAAGGCGTCGCCGATCGTGGACCCGATCGTGGGCGTCGGCTTCGAGGACTTCTCCTTCACCCAGGCGGCCCCGCCCGGGGTCACCGAGGAGCAGGCGAAGGACAACTACGGCAACCTCGCGCCGTCGCTGGCCATGCAGGGCATCGTGTTCAAGTGGGCGGCGAACTCCTGGGTCCGCGGCATCCATTCGATGATGACCGGCTCGCACCCGATCGTGACGGAGGAAGCCAAGAACCTGCAGATCGTGAACAACGAGCTGGACGGCTCGTGGAACAAGGGCAAGGGCGGCAACGGCTACTTCCGCGGCTCGCGGGTGTGGGACTCGCTCTACGCCGGCAACACGACCCGCGACCTGCGGCACTTCACCTTCCAGTGGTCGGCCTCGGGCAACGTGGTGATCGGCAACGACATCGACTCGGACTTCAACATCCACGGCGGCTACGAACGCAACAACCTGTTCGAGCTGAACACGAACCGGGTCTCCTTCGCCCACCGCTCGGGCAACTGCACGGCCCACTGCGGTGACGAAGGCGGCGACGCCCCGGACGACTCGTCGTGGTTCCCGATCTACTGGTCGACCGGGCAGAAGGCGGTCAAGTGGTCCGGCTCTTCGGGGCCGCGCAACGTCTTCTTCGACAACACGATGACCAAGCAGGTCACCGCCGGTGCGGCGTACACGCCGTACTACCCGGACCACACCAGGATCTACCAGTTCGGCTGGGACGGCTCCGCCTTCCACCACCTCGACGTCGGCGGCACGCCGATCACGGACTGGGCGCACAACGAGCAGCGGGACTACACCGGCGGGCACGGCGTGGACGCGTCGAAGACCAGCACGGCGAAGTCGCTGTTCCTGAAGAACGTGAGCTGACGACCGCCTCGCCGTCCTCCGCACCGGGTGGGAGGACGGCGGGGCGCTCACCATGTGGAACGTGCCCACGTACGGGAATAGCTCCGCGAAGATCCGGTTGACCAGGTACGGACCACGCGCGAGCCCGGACAGCACGGAGCCACCCCATGAGATTCCAGGTTCTGGACATCCTGCCCCACCTGACCAACCCGGTGACCGGTCGCCGGGTCCGCACCGACGAGCGCTTCGCGCAGGCCCTGACCTCGGCGCGCTACGCGGAGGAGTTCGGGTTCGACGCCGTCGCGCTCGGGGAACGCCACGCCGGCCACTTCCTGAGCAGCGGCGTCACCGTGCTGCTCGGCGCGATCGCCGCGACGACCAGCCGGGTCCGGATCCAGACCGGCGTCGCCGTCCTGTCCGTCCACGACCCGCTCCGGGTGGCCGAGGACTACGCCACGGTCGACCAGCTCTCGCGCGGCCGGCTGGAGCTGGTCATCGGCAAGGGCAACGAGCTGCGCCAGCTCCCGATGTTCGGCATCACCAACGGCGACCAGTGGGACGCGCTCGCCGAGAAGTACGAGCTGCTGCGCCGGCTCTGGCGGGAGGAGGACGTCACCTGGGAGGGACGGTTCCGCGGCCCGCTGGACGCGGTGACCAGCCTGCCGCGCCCGTTCGCCGGCGCCCCGCGGATCTGGCACGGCTCGGCGACCACGCTGACCTCGGCCGAGCTGGCGGCTCGGTGGGGTGACCCGCTCTTCTCGGCCAACGCGATCCAGCCACGCGACAACTACACCGTGCTGATCGAGCACTACCGCAAGCAGTACGCCGAGCACGGCCACGACCCGCGGTTCGCGTTCGTCGGCGCCGGGGCGGGCTTCCTGTACCTGGCCGACACGACGCAGGAGGCGCGGGAGGCGTTCGGCCCGACCTACGAGAAGATCGTCGAGTTCTTCAACCGGCCTGGTAACCACACGCCGGGCAACGCGATGGAGTTCCCGACCATCGACGACGCGATCGCGCGCGGGCCGGTGCTGGTCGGCAGCCCGCAGCAGATCGCCGAGAAGATCCTCTGGTGGCACGAGGCGTTCGGGCACGACCTGCAGTCCTTCAGCCTGCCCACGATGATCCCGCACGAGCAGCAGCTCGCCATGCTCGAACGCTTCGCCGCCGAAGTCGTGCCCGTGGTGCGCGCGGCCGCGCCCACGGCACTCTGGACCGACCAGGACCCGTACGGCGGCCGCCCCGCCGTCCACGGCCGCACCGCCGCCGACGCGGCGGGCACCATCGAAGGAGCCGCGCTGTGACCGGAGATTCCCTGCACTTCAACGCCTTCATCTGGCCGAACGGCTACCACGAGTCCGCGTGGCGGGTCGTCGACGACGACGTCCGCGGGGTGCTCGGGCTGCCGTACTACGCGAACATCGCGCGCACCGCCGAACGCGGCCTGATGGACTCGATCTTCCTCGCCGACAACATCGCCATCGCCGAATACCGCGTCACCCACCTGCCGCAGACGCAGTTCGACCCGATCTCGGTGCTGTCGGCGCTGGCCGCGGTCACCGAGAAGATCGGCCTGATCGGCACCGGGTCGACGACCTACAACAAGCCGTGGGAGCTCGCGCGCCGGTTCGCCACGCTGGACCACCTCAGCGGCGGCCGGGCGGGGTGGAACATCGTCACCACCATCACCCCGCTGGCGGCGGCGAACTTCGGCGAGAAGGCCCACCCCGACCACGCGGACCGCTACGAGCGCGCGCACGAGTTCGTCGACGTCGTCACCCGCGCGTGGGACAGCTGGGACGAGGACGCGATCGTCGGCGACCGCGAGCACGGCGTGTGGGCCGACCGCGCCAAGCTGCACGCGCCGCGGTTCCACGGCCGGTTCTACGACGCCGAAGGCGTGCTGCCGTTCCCGCGGTCGCCGCAGGGGCGCCCGGTGCTCGTCCAGGCGGGCCAGTCGGCCGCCGGGATCGGGCTCGCCGCCCGGTACGCCGAGCTGGTGTTCTCCGGGCCGCCGTCGCTGGAGGCGGCGGTGAGGTTCCGCGCCGAGCTGGACGCCCAGGTCGTCGCGGCGGGCCGGGACCCGAAGCACGTGCGCGTCCTGCCCGCGCTGATGGTGACCCTCGGCGGCACCGAGGCCGAGGCGAAGGCCCGGGCGCAGCGGCTCGAAGACCTGGCCAGCCCGGAGTTCCGCTGGCAGAACGCGCTGTACACCGCCGGGCTCGACCCGGACGCGTTCGACCCGGACGCCCCGCTGCCCGCGGAGCTGACGGCCGAGGGCGGTTCGAGCCGCCTGCAGCAGCTGGCCGCGGCCGCGCGGGAGCGTCCGGAAGCCCCGCTGCGCGAGATCGCCGCGGCGATCACCGGGGGAGCGGGGCAGGTCCACTTCGTGGGCACGCCGGAGCAGCTGGCCGACCACGTGCTCACCTGGCAAGACGCCGGTGCCGTCGACGGGTTCACCATCATGGGCTCGACGCTGCCCTACGAGCTGACCGCGTTCGTCGACCACGTCGTCCCGATCCTGCAGCGCAAGGGCCGGTACCGCACCGAGTACGCCGGCTCGACGCTGCGTGAACACCTCGCCCCGTGAATCCCAGCATGTGGTTTCTGTCGGTGGGGCTGGTTAGGGTCCTGACCGTCCGTTTTTGACTGAGGAGTGTGGGACGTGGGCTGGACCCGGAACATCCGAGTGGCCGCACTGGTGGCGGTGGCCGCTCTGGGCCTGACGGCGTGCGGCGGCGGGGACGACAAGCCCGCCGCGGCGGGCAAGGGCGGGGCGCCGATCGTCGTCGCGTCCTTCAACTTCACCGACAGCCAGATCCTGGCGGAGATCTACGCGCAGGCCCTGGAAGCCAAGGGCTACCCGGTGACGCGCAAGCTGAACCTGGGGTCGCGGGAGCTGATCTACCCGTCGCTGAAGTCCGGTGAGCTGCAGTTCATCCCGGAGTACCAGGGCTCGGCGATCGCCGCCGGGTTCGGCGCGGACCCGGTGAAGGACGCCAAGGGCGAGCACGAGCAGCTGGCCAAGCTGCTCGAGCCCAGCGGGGTGTCCTTGCTGGACTACGCGGCGGCGGAGGACAAGAACACCTACATCGTCAAGGCCGACCTGGCGCAGTCGAAGGGCCTCGCGACCATCAGCGACCTGAAGAAGCTCGACAAGGTCGTCCTGGCCGGCGGCCCGGAGTGCGAGAAGCGGCTGACGTGCTTCAAGGGCCTCACGGACGTCTACAAGCTGACGAACGCGACGTTCCAGACCGTCCAGGAGCTCGGGCCGCGGGTGCAGCAGCTCGACTCCGGGGCCGTCACGGTCATCCCGGTCGACTCGGTCAGCCCGCAGGCCGGCGACTCGAAGTACGTCGCGCTGAAGGACGACCTGTCCATGGTGCCGACCGAGAACGTCGTCCCGGCGGTGACCAAGAAGGTCCTCGACGAGCGCGGCGCGGACTTCACCGCCGCCGTCAACGCGGTGAGCGCGAAGCTCACGACGGAAGGGATGCGCGACCTGAACAAGCGCGTCGACTCCGACGGCGAGAAGGCCGCGGACGTGGCGAAGGACTGGCTGTCGCAGCAGGGCCTGGTCTGACACCGGGGGAGCCTCAGCCGGGCGCTTGACGGCTGAGGCCCTCCCACCGCGCGTACTGCTCGGCTCGCATCCGCGCGAGCTCCTGCACCATGTCGAACGACGCGCTGCCGACGACGAGGCGTCGTGGCGGCTCGTCCATGGCAGCCACGCGCAGCACGACCGGCGCCGCCGTCTCGGGCGCGGGGCCGGCGTCGTCACCCCACATCTCCTCGAGCTCCTTGCGCAGCTCCCGGTAGGCGGGGTCGGGGGTGGTGAGCGTCGTGCCGGTCGTGAAGAGGCCGGTGGCGTAGCCGCCCATCTGCAGGTTCGTCACGTGCACGCCGAACCGTTCCACCTCCATCGCCAGCGCGTCGGTCAACGCGTCGAGCGCCGCCTTGCCGGCACCGTAGAACCCGACGGACGCCATCCCGCCGCCGCTGCCCATGGACGTGACCTGCAGCAGCCTGCCGCCGCCCTTCAGGTGCGGCAGCACGGCCTGGGCGACCCAGAGCGCGCCGAAGAAGTTGACGTCGAAGTGCGCTCGGACCTGCGCTTCGGTGGCCTCTTCGACCATCCCGTAGAGCATCACCCCGGCGTTGTTGACGACGACGTCCAGACCGCCGAAGACGCCGGCCGCGCGCTCTACCGCGTCGAACACGGCGCCGCGATCGGTGACGTCCAGCGGGATGTGGACGAGCCGGCTGTCTCCGAGCGTGCTTTCGGTGCGGGACGCGGTGACCACGCGGTGCCCGGCGTTCAGCGCGGCTTCGGCGATGGCCCGGCCCAGGCCGCGCGAAGCCCCGGTGACGAACCAGACCTGACCTTCGGACATGGCTGAACCCCCTTCGGTCGTGAACGAGACGATTCGTCTCGTCTCGCGTCGACTTTGCCTGCCGGTCCTCGACGTGTCAAGACGAAACGGTTCGTCTCGCCGCTAGGCTGTCGCCATGGTCACCAAGAAGCCCGACGCGGCTCGCCGCAGCGAACGGTCCCGCCAGGCGATCCTCGCGGCGACCCGCGAGCTGATCGTCGAGCTGGGCTACGCGAAGGTGTCGATCGACGCGATCGCCGCCCGCGCCGGCGTCGGCAAGCAGACGATCTACCGCTGGTGGCCGGCCAAGGGCGCGGTGGTGTTCGACTCGGTCCTGGAGCTGAGCGCCGATCCGTCCGGCGAGGTGGCCGCCCTGCCCGACACCGGCGACCTGGAAGCCGACCTGCGCGTGGTCATGCGCGCGACGGTCGCCGAGTTCGCCGACCCGGTGTACGAGGCGCCGATCCGCGCGCTCACCACGGAGATCGCGAACGATCCGGCCCTGGCCGCGCTCTACCGCGAGCGGCTGGCCGCCCCGGTGGACGAGGCCAAGAAGGACCGGCTGCGCAGTGGCCAGCGAGCAGGCCAGCTGGCACTCGACGCGGACTTGGACTTGGTGCTGGAGGTGCTCTACGCGCCGCTGTACCAGCGCTGGCTGCTGCGCACCGGCCCGCTGACCGAAAGCTACGCGGACGCCCTGGTGACGGCGACGCTGAAGGCGTTCCGCCCCTAGCCGAAGCTGACCCGGCCCAGCAGTTCGTCGACGACGTCGGGCAGTGAGCGTTCCGCCGAGTCCTCCAGCCACAGCACGCTCGCGGTCCGCACTGCAGCGAGGAACGTCGCCGTCATCAGGCGTGCCACCGGTTCGTCGAGGTCGTGGCCCCGGGCGACCAGCACTGCGGCCAGGTCGCGCTCCAGGGTGATCTGGTCGCCGGCCTGCTGCGCGAGCAGCGACGGGTGCCGCCGCAGCAGGCGCAGCTGCGCCACCCACTCGCGGTCCGGGACCGCCCGCCCGTGGTACAGCTCGCGGCTGGCCGTGCGCAGCGCCTGCCACGGCTTCTCTTCGGCCGGCCGGCGGGAAACCAGCGACACGAGCACACCCGTCCGCTCGCGGTCGGCGTGCAGGATCGCGTCTTCCTTGTTCGTGAAGTAGTTGGAGAACGTCCGGCGGGACACGCCCACCGCGTCGGCGATGTCCTCGACCGTCACGCCGTCCAGCCCGCGCTCCATCGCCAGGCGCAGCGCGGCCTCGTGCAACGACTGCCGCGTCGCCGCCTTCTTGCGGGTGCGGAGCGTGTCGAGGGTGTCCATGGGGTCAGCGTAGCGGCGGAGTGTAATTGCTCATTGTGCAAGTTTGCTCATTGCGCAATGATGGTCCGGAACGTGCGAAGGGATCCCATGAAGTCCGAAACCACCGGCTCGTCCGGGTCGATGCGGCACCGCGAGGTGCTCGAGTCCCTGTCCGGGCTGCTGCTCGCGCTGTTCGTGGCCATGATCAGCTCGACCGTCGTCTCGACGTCGCTGCCGCTGATCATCGGTTCGCTGAACGGCACCCAGACGCAGTACACCTGGGTCGTCACGGCCACGCTGCTGGCTGCCACGGCCACCACCCCGATCTGGGGCAAGCTCGCCGACCTGTTCAACAAGAAGACGCTGGTCCAGATCGCGATCGTGATCTTCGTGGCCGGCTCGATGATCAGCGGGTTCAGCCAGGACACCGGCCAGCTGATCGCCGCGCGGGCGTTCCAGGGCATCGGCGTCGGCGGCCTGCAGGCGCTGGTCCAGGTCGTGATCGCCGCGATCATCCCGCCGCGCGAACGCGGCCGCTACAACGGCTACCTCGGCGCCGTCATGGCCGTGGCGACCGTCGGCGGCCCGCTGCTGGGCGGCCTGATCGTGGACGTGCCGTGGCTCGGCTGGCGCTGGTGCTTCTTCGTCGGCGTGCCGATCGCGGTGCTCGCGTTCGTCGTGCTGCAGCGCACCCTCAAGCTGGAGACCGTGCGCCGCGAGAACGTCCGGGTCGACTACCTCGGCGCCGGGCTCATCGCCGCCGGCGTGAGCGTGCTGCTGATCTGGGTGTCGTTCGTCGGCAACTCCTTCGACTGGCTGTCGTGGCCGACCGCCGTCATGGTGGCGGCCGGGCTCGTGCTGCTGGCCCTGGCCGTGGTGGTGGAGAAGAAGGTCCGCGAACCGGTGGTACCGCTGCAGATCGTCGTCCAGCGCACGCCCGCGCTGGCGATCATCGCGAGCCTCGCGGTGGGCATGGCGATGTTCGGCGGCGCGGTGTTCCTCGGCCAGTACTTCCAGATCGGCCGCGGCTACACCCCCACCGAAGCCGGCCTGCTGACCATGCCGCTGATGGCGGGCGTGCTGGTGTCCTCGACGGTGTCCGGACGGCTGATCAGCCGCACCGGCCGGATCAAGCCGTACATCGTGTCCGGCGCGGTGGTCCTGGTGCTCGGCTTCCTCGGGCTCGGCACGGTCGACCACGCCACTCCACTGTGGATCGTCGGGGTCGCGATGGCCGTCGTCGGCATCGGGGTCGGCATGACGATGCAGAACCTCGTGCTCGCGGTCCAGAACGACGTGCCCCTGCGGGACCTCGGCGCGGCGAGCGCGTCGGTGACGTTCTTCCGGTCGCTCGGCGGCACCATCGGCGTCTCGGTGCTCGGGGCGGTCCTGGCGAACCGCGTCTCGGCCGACCTGGCCGCGGCGCTGCACGTCCCGGCGGGGCAGGCATCGACGGGCGGGGTCAGCGCGCTGAACCTCAAGGCACTGCCGCCGCAGGTGCAGGCCGTCGTGCACACTGTCTACGGCGACGCGACCGCGCACATCTTCCTGATCTCCGCGGCGGTGGCCGTGGTCGGCGTGCTCGCGGCGCTGCTGCTCAAGCCGATCACGTTGCGCACCACCATCGACGTCGCGGAGAAGGACGAGCGGGCTTCGGACGCGGTGGTGGGGTAGGGGAGCCGGCGATGGACGGGCCCGGTGCCTTCGAGTCCACTGTGGAGCGGTTCGGCCCGCGCCGCGACGGCGCGGCGCGGGCCATCCTGGCCGGGATCGACGGCACGGACACGGCCATGCGCGCGGCGGCGTTCGCGTTCGGCATGGCCCGGCGTCAGGGCAGCAGGCTCATCGTCGTCTTCGTGGCGTGCCCGGCCCCGCTGGCCCCGCTCCGCCCGGCGGTCGCCACGGTGCTGGAACACGACACGGCAACGCACCTGTACGCCGAGCTGCGCGAACAGATGCGCGAAGCGGCCGAAGAACTGCGGGTGCCGGTGATGCTGGTCAAGACGTACGGCGACCCGTACACGGCCCTGCGCGACACGGCCGACCGCTGCCAGGCCGACACGGTGGTGGTCGGCGCGTCCCAGAAGGCGGGCCACCGCTTCGCGGGCTCGGTGGCGACGAAGCTCATCAGGGCGGGGCACTGGCCGGTGCTGGTCGTTCCCTGACCCAGAAAGAACCGTTCGAGTGACAGGGAAAGCCGGGCGCCGGCGCTAGCCTCGGAGCATGAAACGATCTTGGGCAGTCCTGGTCGTCGCCTTGCTCGCGCTCGCGTCGTCGTCGGTTCCGGCCGCCGCGTCGACCCGTTCGGACGTCTTCTGCCGGGGCAACGCGGTGGGCTTCCCCGCGAAGTGGGGAGCCGTGTCCAAGCCGTGCAGCTTCACCAGCCCGCCCCAGTGGCGCGGCTACCTCGAGGTCACGTGGTTCGTGGAGGCGGGCACGCAGCAGCGCGGCTGCGTCGACGGCCGGATGGCCAGCGTGCGCCAGCCTCGCCCGTGGGAGTCCCTCGGGTGCGGCAAGGGCACCACCGGACGGGTGAGCTGGCCCGCGAACACGTTGTCGCTCCTGGAGATCCGGGTCAAGAGCGTCAACGTCGGGCTCGCGATGGTCACCTACGAGATCTGACCGTCCCGGTACCGTCCGGCGAGTTCCGGGCTCTGGCCCCCGAAAGCGGCCAGCTCGGTCCGGAACACGGCGTCCAGCAGGCTTGCGTCCTCGACCCCGGGAGCGCAGACGACTTCGCCGAGCTCCAGGCCGCGCAGCGAGGCGGACACGACGTCGGCCGCGCTCATCCGGGGGATCGCGCTCAGGTCCAGGCCCTGGCGCTCGTGGAACTCCGTCGCGACCACGCCGGGGCACACGACCTGGACCCGGACACCGGTGCCTTCGAGCTCGGCACTCAGTGTCTGCGAAAGCGTGACCAGGTGGGCGAGCGAACCCGCGTAGACGGCGCGCCGCGGCATCTGCGAGTGGGGCGCCGGACCGCTGAACGCGATCATGCCGGCCACGTTGACGATGGTGCCGCGGCCGCGTTCCCGCATGCCCGCGACGGCCGCGCGGGCGAGCATCGTCGGGGCCAGCACCTTGACCTTGACCAGTTCGCGGGCCTGGGCGGCGGGCAGGTCGGCCAGCGGCATGTAGTGCGCGACGCCCGCGTTGTTCACCAGCAGGTCCAGCGGTTCGGTGGCGGCGATCTCCGCGACGGCGTCGATGCCTTCGTCGGTGGCGAGATCGGCGGCCACGACACGGACCTTGACTTCGGTGTGGGCGGCGGCGAATGCGTCGAGGCGCTCTTGGCGCCGGCCGACGATCACCAGGTCGTGGCCGTCGGCGGCGAGGCGTTCGGCGAACGCCCGCCCGATGCCCGAGGTGGCGCCGGTGACGAGGGCGAGCTTGCTCATGCGTGGTTGTCCTGTTCGGTAGTGGTGCGGGCGGGGGCCGGGGGCAGGGCCGCGGAGCCCAGGAGGGCGAGTTTGTCGGCGGCGTCCGTGCCGGGATCGGGGTGGTAGACGGCGAGCACGAGCCCCGGCGCCTCGCTGACGAGGAGCTTTTCCCGGTTCAGCACCAGTTCGCCGACCACCGGGTGGTCGAACCGCACGGTCGCGCCCCGCCGGTTCGCGACGTCGTGGCGGGCCCACAGCTCCCGGAACCGGGGACTGGCCAGCGAAAGCTCGCCGACGAGCTCGATGAACCGGGGATCGTCGGTCTCGGTCCCGACGGACTGCCGGAAGCCGGCGACCAGTCCTCGCGTGGCGAGTTCCCAGTCCGGGAAGAGCTCTCGCTCGGCGGGGTCGAGGAAGACGTCCCGCAGCCGGTTCGCGCCGGGCACGAGCCGGGGCGAGATCGCGGCGGCGAGCGGGTTGGCCGCCAGCACGTCGAGGTAGCGGCCCTCGACGAAGGCGGGCAGCGCCAGCGCGGCCAGGAACTTGACGGTGCTGGGCGGAACGGTCTCCTTGCGCCGTCGCCGCCGCGCACGGCGGGGTTTCACGTCGGCGAGGCCGATGAGGTAGGCGGTGGTGTCGTCGTCGAGCTGCAGAACGCGGGCGAGGGATTCGAGGACCGAGCGCGACGGGTTGCGGTCGCGGCCCTGTTCCAGGCGCAGGTAGTAGTCGGCACTGATGCCGGCGAGCATCGCGACCTCTTCCCGGCGCAAGCCGGGGACGCGCCGGACACCGGTGACCGGCAGGCCGGCTTGGGCCGGGGTGAGCAGCTCACGGCGGGCGCGGAGGTGATCGCCCAGGAGGTTCGGCTCGTCGGTCATGCTTTCGACTGTAGATCGCCGGGGGCACGGTTACCTGGTCCTGTCACTCCCAGGAGTGCCGGGGCGCCGAAGAAGCGGTGTTAGTGTCGACACGTCGGTATTCGGCCGGAACCCACCGTGGAGTCGTGTGTCCGAGGCGTTGACCTTCGATCCCGGGGCCGCTGCCCGCGTGCGGTTGTGCAGCCGCCGGGACAACGGCTGGTCGTCCGTGCTCGTGCGGGTGCTGGACAACGCCGAGGAAGCCGAACTCGACCTGCCGCCCGTCGGCGACCAGACCGTCGTGCTCGTGAGCCGGGGAACCACGACGATCGAATCCAGGCACGGCAAGCACTGGCGGCGGGCCGGCTACCGCCCGGGCTCGATCGGCCTGACCGCGCCCGGGAACCCGACGCGGATCCGCTGGTGCGGAACGGATCGGCTGCAGACGACGCACGTGCACCTTCCCGGTGCCCTGATCGACCGCACCGCGCTCGACCTCTGGGGCCGGGACGCGAGCCGGCTCGGCCGGCCGGACGCGCTCGCCGTCGAAGACCCGGTGCTCGCGTCCGTCGTGGACGCGCTCAAAGCCGCCGCCCTCGCCGGTGCCGACGAGCTCTACGCCGAATCGGCCGCGACCTTCCTCGCCGTCCACCTGCTGACGCGGCACGCCGAAGCACCGAGACCGCGCGAGCCCGGGCGCGACGAGCTGCGGACGCGCCGGGCGGTGCGGTTCATCCGGGAGAACCACCACCTCCCGCTGACGCTCGGGGAAATGGCGGCCGCGGCGGAGCTGAGCCCGTTCCACTTCCTGCGCGTCTTCAAGGCCGCGACCGGGCAGACGCCGTACCGGTTCCTGACCCGCGTCCGGGTCGAACGCGCCTGCCGGCACCTGGAACGCGGCGACCTTTCCGTCACGGAAATCGCGCAGGCGTGCGGATTCGCGACGCCGTCGCGCTTCGCTTCGGCGTTCCGGACCCAAATCGGGCTCTCGCCTTCCGGATACCGGACCGCGGTGCGGCACCAGCAATAAACGACGTCCCCGGCAGCAACCACGGGAAAGCGCCCCCACCCCGCGCGGGGCTAGCGTCGCCGCGTGTCCACTTCAGAAACCACCGTCGAAGCGACCGTGAACGGCGAGGCCGTCCGGCTCGCGCTGGATCCCCGCGAGTCGCTGCTCGACGTGCTGCGGGAACGGCTCGGCCTGACCGGCACCAAGAAGGGCTGCGACCAGGGCCACTGCGGTGCCTGCACCGTGCACCTCGGCGGGCGGCGCGTGGTCTCCTGCCTGACCCCGGCCGTGCAGGCCGCCGGGCAGGACGTCACCACCATCGAGGGCGTCGCCGGCCCCGGCGGCGCGCTGCACCCGCTGCAGCAGGCCTTCGTCGACCACGACGCGCTGCAGTGCGGCTACTGCACGCCCGGCCAGATCATGTCCGGCCTCGCCTGCATCGCCGAGGGCCACACGGCCGACGACGACCAGATCCGCGAGTACCTCAGCGGCAACCTCTGCCGCTGCGGGGCCTACGCCGGCATCGTCGCCGCCGTCCGGCAAGCCGCCGAAGCGAAGGAAGGCTGATGCGTCCCTTCGCCTACGTCGCGCCCGCCAGCCTCGCCGACGCCGTCGACGCCCTCCGCGACGCCGCCCCCGGCACCAAGGTGCTCGCCGGCGGCACGACGCTCTACGACCTCATGAAGCTCGGCATCGAGACCCCGCCCGCCGTCGTCGACGTGCACCGGCTGCCCGAGCTGGACACCATCGAGACCCGCGACCACGAGCTGGTCTTCGGCGCCGGTGCCCGGATGGCCGACGTCGCCGGCCACCCGGTCGTCCGCGACGAGTACCCCGCCCTGGCCGAGTCGCTGTGGCGGGCCGCGTCGCAGCAGCTGCGGAACATGGCGAGCGTCGGCGGGAACCTGTTGCAGCGCACCCGCTGCGGCTACTTCCGCGGCGGCCCGGAGTTCCCCTGCAACAAGCGCGAACCCGGCAGTGGCTGCGCGGCGATCGGCGGTCACGACCGCACCCACGCGCTGCTGGGCGCCAGTGACGCCTGCATCGCGACCTACCCCGGTGACTGGGCCATCGCGCTGCTCGCCTTCGACGCGGTCGTCGACGTCGTCGGCCCGCGCGGCGAACGCACGGTTCCCCTGGCGGAGCTGCACGTCGAACCGGGTGCCGATCCCACGCGCGAGCACACCTTGGACCCCGGCGAGCTGATCCTGCGCATCCGGGTCCCCGCGACGCCTTCCGGCCGCGGCTCCACCTACCTGAAGATCCGCGACCGCGAGTCCTACGCCTTCGCCCTCGCCTCGGCGGCCGTCGCCCTCACCGTCGAAGACGGGGTGATCGGGGACTGCCGGATCGCGCTCGGTGGCGTCGCCACCCGCCCGTGGCGCGCCGAAGACGCCGAACGGACCCTGCGAGGAGCGCCGCTGACCCCCGAGGCCGCCCGCCACGCCGGGGAAGTCGCGTTCGTCGGCGCGCGTCCCGGCACCGCCAACGGATTCCGGGTCGAACTGGGCATCCGCACCGTCGCCGACGCGGTGCGCATCGCCGCGGAGAGGGCTGCCCGATGACCGACACCCGCCGTGTGGACGCCTACGCCAAGGTCACCGGCAAGGCCGCCTACGGGACCGACCGCGTTCCCGAGGGCGTCGCCTACGCGACCCTCGCCCCGGCCAGGATCGGCCGTGGCCGGGTGTCCCATGTGGACACGACCGCGGCCGCCGCCGTGCCCGGTGTCCTGCTCGTCGTCACCCGCTTCGACGCCGAAGAACTGCGCGGCGCCGGGTTCATCATGGGCGGCGGCTTCTCCTTCCAGAGCCTGCAGCCGCTGCTGGACGACCACATCGCCTACCGCGGCCAGCCGATCGCCCTGGTCGTCGCGGAGACCCTGGTCGCCGCGACCGAGGCGGCCGAGCTCGTCACCGCCGAGTACGAGACCGAGCCCTTCGCCGTCCACCTCGACGCCGAGGGCGCGACCACTCTCGTCCAGGAGGAGGCCATCCCGCTGCCGTTCCTCGCCGACATCAAGGTCGGTGACGCCGACGCGGCGGTCGACGCGAGCCCGGTGAGGATCGACAGCGCCTACGAATACGCGGCGCAGCACGCCGTCCCGATGGAGCTGAACGGCGCCGTCGTCGAGTGGCGGGGTGACACGCTCGTCGTGCACGAAGGCACCCAGAACGCGGCGGCCCTGCGGCACGGGCTCGCCCAGCAACTCGGCCTCGACGCCGCGGACATCGAGGTGCGCTCGCCTTACGTCGGCGGCGGCTTCGGCCAGAAGAACTCGCTCCAGCCGCACCTCGGCCCGCTCGCCCTGGTGGCGCGGCGGCTCGGCCGGCCGGTCAAGCTCGTGCTGGCCCGCACCCAGACGTTCCACAACGGGAGCTTCCGCCCGGCCACGCGCCACCGCGTCCGCCTCGGCGCGGACGAGACCGGCAAGATCCTCGCCGCCGTCCACGAGGTCGACCAGCAGACGTCCCGGCACGACCTGTTCCCGGCGATGCACACCGAGATCACGTCGCGGCTCTACGGTTTCCCGGCGTTCCGCGGCCGGCACCGCCTCGTCCAGACCGACGTGCAGACGCCGGGCTACATGCGGGCGCCGTTCGAGAGCTCCGCGACGTTCGCCTTCGAGTCGGCCGTCGACGAGCTGGCCCACGCCACCGGCCAGGACCCGGTGGCGCTGCGGCTGGCCAACGACACGATGACCGACCCGGTGACCGGACGGCCGTTCTCCACCCGGTTCCTCGCCGAATGCCTCCGGCGCGGCGCCGAGGAGTTCGGCTGGGCGGCGCGGAACCCGGAGCCCCGCTCGATGCGCGCCGACGACGGCTCGCTCATCGGCTGGGGCGTCGCGGCGGGCACCTACCCGGGCAGCATCGTGCCCGCCGTCGCGCACCTGACCGCCGAGGCCGACGGGCGCGTCACCGTCGGCGTCGACGGCCACGAAATGGGCCAGGGCATCCGCTCGGCGATCGCGCTGCTCGTGGCCGGGGACCTCGGCATCCCGGCGGGTGACGTCGAAGTGCGCGTCGGCGACACCCGGTTCGCGGCGCAGCACCTCACCGCGGGTTCGTGGGGGACGGCGAGCGCGCTGCCGGCCGTCCATTCCGGACTGCGGGAGCTGCGCAGGCACCTGAACGTCGCCGACACCGGCGAGGTCGACGTCGCCGCGGCTGTCGAGCGGGCCGGGCACCCGGTCGAGGCCGAGGCGAGCGCGCTCGGGCCCGGCCAGCCGCCCGAGGCGCTCGACCAGGCGAGGTCCGGGCACCTGGCCATCGCCGGGCCGGTGTTCCCCGAGTTCAGCACGTTCAGCTGGGTCGCCCACTTCGTCGAGGTCCGCGTGGAGCCGACGACGTGCCGGATCCGCGTGCCGCGCGTGGTCAGCGTCGTCGACTGCGGCCGGGTGGCGAGCCCGGTGACCGCGGCGAGCCAGGTCCGCGGCGGCGTGGTGTGGGGCATCGGCGGGGCGCTGCGCGAAGAGAGCCTGGCCGACGACCGGTTCGGCGGCTTCCTCAACGCCACGCTCGAGGAGTACCCGATCATGGTCAACGCCGACGTCCACCGCATCGACGTCGCGTTCGTGGACGAGCCGGACCTGCTGTTCAATCCGGTCGGGGTGAAGGGGCTCGGTGAGGTCGCGATGGTCGGGGTCGCGGCGGCCGTGGCGAACGCCGTCCACCACGCCACCGGCAAGCGCCACCACCGACTGCCGATCCGCCTCGATGACGTCCTCTGACCAGCTCGTGGCCGATCGTCCGGCGGTGTGCAGGCCGGATGCGCTCACACCCGAAGCGCTGGCCGACGCGCGCCGGAACCAGCCGCGGCGGGCGCTGGCCGGGCTGGTGTTCGTCCTGCCGGTGACCGCCCTGCTCGCGGCCGGCGCGGGCGGCCCCGCCCGCACGCTGGAGGTGCTCGGGCCGCCGGTGACGTTCGCACTGCCGATCGTCGCGATGATCGCGTTCTGGTGGGAGGACTGGCCGGGCAGCCTGCTGCGCGGCGGCTGGTCCGGGCTGTCCGACACGGCGCTCGTCGTGGCCGGGGGAGCGGCGCTGACGCTGCTCGGCCGGGCCGTCACCGGGACGGCGGCGGTGCCGCTGGCCGCGAGCATCTTCACGCTGACGCTGCAGCTCACCCTGGTCGGAGAGGGCTGGCCGCTGCGAGGCCGTGGTGAACGCTGGCCAGGTGTCGCGGCCCTGGCGGTGTGCTGGGCCGCGGGGCTGGCGGTGTACCTCGGCCTCGTCCGGACCGGGCTGGTGCCGGGCGAGGACTACGGCGCGTGGTTCGCCGTGCTGGGTGCCTGGCAGATGGCCTGGTACGTGGCGCTGCGCGGCTGGCCGTTCGCCCGGATCCGGCGGCGCGCGGTCCGGCTGGCGACGGCGCACGGCGCGGTCCTCGCCTGCGGGTTCGCCACCTACGCGGTGGTCCGGCTCGCGTGGCAACCGGAGTGGATCGCGGAGGTCGCCGGCGCGGCCATCGCGTCGGTGCTCGTGGTGGCGATGCTGTTCGAGGCGTGGCCGGCCATCCGGCTGACCCCGCTGCCGGGCCGCAGCCTGGTACTGGTGCTGGTGGCCCTGCTGACGGCAGCCCTGTCGGCAGCGTTGCCGCAAGTCGCGCACTGGGCCGCGGTGCCGGAGCGGCTGGTCGCGGGGTGGGCGACGCACACGACGTTGAACGCGCTCAGCCTCGCGGTGATCCTCCACGTCGCGGTCTGGCGGCGGTGGCCCTCTTCAGCGTCGTGACCCGACGGTGGCCAGCTGCTCGGTGATCTCCGCCAGCAGTTCGGACGCCGCGTCGCCGAGCGCCTCCAGGTCGGCCAGGGTCGTCTCTTCGGTTTTCACAGCTGGTCCTCGAAGGCTTCGTGACGGGCGATGAGGGCTTCGGCGAAGGCGGTGTGGACGCGGAGGTACTCGTCCAGGCCCACCGCGGTCTCCGCCCAGGCGTGCCACCGGACGTGCGCCTCGGCGACGTCGATGTCGGCCGCGGCGGACACCGTCGCAGCACCTGTGCCGGCGAGGATCGCTCGGTGCATGAGCGACGGGGACGAGGTCCGGGCGAGCTCCGCCAGCGCGGCGAGCCGGGTGAGCTCGGCGAGCGCGTCCGGCGCGACCGGCCGGCGGCGCGGGACGGGAACGGGGTGGGCGTTCTCGAGAACGCTGGTCATCGAACGACTCCTGCACGGAAGAAGCTGAAGATCCTGGTCGGCGGTCGGTTACCCCGCCTCACCGTGGGTAAACGCGCGCGCCCGTGATCTCCATCTCGCCGATCGGGTGACAGAATTGTGAGCCTGATGACAGACGACGACCTCGCGGCCCACGCCCGCGCCCTGATCTCGGAGAACGCCTACCTCACCCTGAGCACGACCGACGCGGACGGCGCGCCCTGGACGTGCCCGGTCTACTTCGCCCCGGAAGACGATCACACGTTCGTGTGGGTCTCGGAGTCCGGTGCCCGCCACTCGCGCAACCTCGCCGCGCGCCCGCGGGTGAGCCTGGTCGTCTTCGACTCCACGGTCGCGCCGTACCACGGGCGGGCCGTGTACGCGGTGGGCGAGGCGCGGGAGCTGTCGGGCGAGGCTCTTGACCGCGCCTTGGCGAGCTATCCCCGGGGTGACGGCGACGGCGCTTCGGAGGTGACGCTCGAGGACGTGTCCGGGGCGTCGCCCTACCGGATGTACGCGATGGTCGCGGCGGAGCGGTGGGTCCTGTGCCCCCGGGATCCCGGGCAGCCGTGCGACCTCCACGGCGAAGCCCGGGACCACCGGGTTCAGCTGTAGCGGACCTTTCCCCGGCACTGGGGGACCGGCTCCGGCCGCACGCTCTCCAGCGTCGGCGTCACCGGGAGGATCGTGCCGTCGCGGCGGAAGGTCAGCCGGTCGATCGTCGTCTCGCGGTGGGTGCCGTCGCCGCCCGGGATGCCGAAGCGGTGGTAGGCGAGGTACCAGTCGTCCGTGCCCGGGACCTGCAGCATCGAGCTGTGGCCGGTGCCGAGGACGCCCAGGTGGGCGTCCTTGCTCAAGATCAGGCCGTGGTTCGTGAACGGCCCGGTCGGCGACGGCGCGGTCGCGTAGCCGACGCGGTAGTCCTCGCTGCGGGTGTCGTCGATCGACCAGCTCAGGTAGTACGTGCCCGTCCGTTCCGCCATGAACAGGCCTTCGCGGAAGCCGTCCAGCCCGGTCAGGCGGGTGATCTTCGCCGGGTCGAACGAGACCATGTCCTCGTTCAGCGGGACGACGTAGGCGTTGCCGTTGCCCCAGTACAGGTACGGCTGCCCGGTGTGGTCGACGAACACCGCCGGGTCGATCGCCTGGCCGCCGTCCGGGTTCGTCGCGATCAGCGGCTTGCCCGAGTCGGTGAACGGGCCGGTCGGCGAGTCGCTCACCGCCACGCCGATCTTGGCCTCCGCGCAGAAGTAGAAGTAGTACTTCCCGTTGCGCTGCGCGATCGTCGGTGCCCAGGCGTTCTTGTCCGCCCAGCTCACGTCCGGCCCGAGGTCGAGGATGACACCCCGGTCCGTCCAGTCCACGAGGTTCTTCGACGACCACGCCGAGAACTTCGTGCCGCTCCAGCCGTCGAAGCCGTCCGTGGTCGGGTACAGGTAGTACGTGTCACCGAACGCGACGATGTTCGGGTCGGCCTGGTAGCCCGGCAGGACCGGGCTGCGCGTCTCGTGCGCTTCGACCGTCCACACGCGACGGTCGCCGCCGGCGCCGGTGACCGTGAACCGCCGCGGCCGGCTCAGGTCCACCGTGCGCGTGTCCGGCTTGATCGTGGCTCCCGGCGCGAGCCAGAACTCCGGCGACAGCCGGCGCAGGTCGGTCCCCGGCTTCACAGGGAGCACGACGGTCGACGCGCCGTAGTCGATGACGGCCGGTGTCTTCAGCGAAGGCAGCTCGACCGACCGGATCGTCGTGCTGTTCGACGGCAGCGTGGCCACTTGGAGCCCCGTGAGCGCCCGGTTGTAGAGCCGGACGTCCTTCATCTTGCCGTGGAAGTACTTGTCGCTCGCGTACAGCGAACGGCCGAGGTAGTTGGCCGCCGTGACGCCGCCGCCGAGGTCCGACGGCTTGATCGTCGTGTTCGCGTTGCGTCCGACCTCTACGCCGTCGAGGTACAGCACCGCCACCCCGTCGCCGACGGTCAGCGTCAGGTTCTTCCAGACCCCGCGGGGCAGCCCGCCACTCGAGGCCACCTGCTGCTCGGTCGTCCAGTTCCCGGTCGCGATCGCGCCGCGCAGGCCGCCGCTCGCGGTGCCGCCGGTGGTGAACAGGTAGCCGTCGCCCGCTCCCGAAGGCGCGGTATTGCCGAAGCCCCACAGGAAGTACGGCGTCTGCTGGGCCGGGTCGACCAGGACGTCAGCGGACACGGTCGCCGCCGCGGCGCCGGTCAGCAGGTTGTCCGGCAGCTGGACGTGCCCGTTCGTACCGCCGAAGTCCAGCGAGCCACCGGCCCAGGAGACGTCGCCGGCGAGGGCACCGTCGTAGCCGTGACCGGTGGTGTCGGCCGCGACCGGCCCCGACTTCGCGTCCAGCGGCCAGTGCGCGACGAGGCCGTTCGCGTCGGCCCGCACAGGCGCCGGGGGAGCGCTCAGCCGGGCCATTTCCGCCTGCGTGACCGGCAGGACGGTGCCGTGCCGCGGTGACGCGGGCAGGTGCGCGCCGGTGGACATGGTCCACTGGCCCGAGTTCAGGTCGGTGGACTCGAACGGGACGTAGCCGCGGCCGCCGAACTCGTCGATGAACAGGTACCACTTGTCCTCGGTGTTGGACTTGAACCCGGTCGGGCCTTCGCCGGCGGAGAGACCGGGACCGGTCGCCGTCGCCTTGCCGATGCAGTCGGCGACGAAGCCGTAGTGCGGGTCGAGCAGGTCGGCGGACTTCTCCTCGGTGATGAACTTGCTGCACGGCGTGGAGGACGTGTTGTTGCGTTCGTCCTTCGTGAAGCGGTAGTAGGTGTCCTGGTTCTTGATGATCGTCGAGTCGATCACCGAATAACCCGGGTCGTTCCACACCTGCGGCGCGCTGAAGGTGACGAAGTCGCGCGTGGTCGCGGACATCATCCGGTTGTAGCTGTCGCCGGTGTGGTTCGGATCGTTCTCCGCGTACAGCTTCGAGGCCCAGTAGACGACGTAGGTCCCGCGCTGGGCGTCCCAGGAGGCTTCCGGGGCCCACGTGTTACCCGCGGTCGGCGGGGACACCTGGACGCTGCGCTGGCGCGACCAGTGCGCCAGGTCGGTGGACTCCCAGACCATGATCGACCGGCTGCCGGAGCGCTGGGCGGCGTCCCAGCCGCGCCCGGCGTAGATCCGCAGGTCGGTGGCCAGCAGGTAGAACTTGTCGCCGTCGGGCGAGCGCAGGATGAACGGGTCGCGCACGCCCAGCTCGCCGAGGCTCGACTTGAGCACCGGCCGCCCGTGGTTCAGCTCGGTCCAGTTCAGCGGGTCGTTGCCCTTGCTCAACGCCGAGTAGATCTGCTCGCCGTCGGATGTGCCTTCGCCGGTGAAGTAGAAGAAGCTGTAGCCCGCCAAGGGTTCCTGGACCGGTTTCGGGACGACGGTGGCGGTGAACCGGCGCGTGGTGCTTTCGCGGCCGAGGCTGACCTTCGCGGTCAGGACGACGTTCGCGGGCTGGGCGCCGGTCGCCGGGCGGGTGACTTCCCCGGTCGGGGTGATGACGGCGGGAGCGGACGACGTCCAGGCCACGCTCGTGCCGCCCGCGCCCGCCGTCGGGAGCGTGAGGTTGCCGCGGACGTCGTCGATGCCGGGCACGGACAGGGCACTCGCGGCGGCGCGCGTGGTGCCGGGTGGGGGAGCGGCGCCGGCACCGGCGGTGCCCAGGGGGACGAGTGCGGCCACGACGGCCGCCACGACGCCGAAACGGCGCGGGGAGAACAACTTCATCGTTGTCGATCCTTCGGGGCGCGTCGGGGACCAGATGTGATGTTAGCGTTAACATCAAGCGGGGCACGCTGACCATAGAGGCCGGCGTGTCCGCTGGTCAAGAGACCGGCGCCGGTCAGCCGAGGCCGTCGAGCACCGGCGCGAGCCGTTCCAGTACCGCGACGTCGGCGGCGAAGTCGTCCGTCGTCGGGGGCATGAGCAGGACGTGGTCCGCGCCCGCGGCGAGGTGTTCGCGGACCTTGGCCGCGATGGCGTCCGGGCCGCCGTGGGCCACGACCGCGTCCGCGATCCCGGCGAGATCGTCCAGGGCGAAACCCAAGCGGCGCAAAGCGTTCGAGAACGTCGGGAGGTTCACCGTCGTCGAGACCTTCTCGATCGCCGCCGCCTTCGCGCGGTCGGCGTCGGAATCGGGGACCACGGCCAGGCCGACGACCAGCAGCTTGTCCGGGCCGAGCACCGACCGGGCCTCGGCGGTGAAGGCCGGCGGCAGGTTGGCCGGGTACGCGCCGTCCGCGATCTCGCCTGCGAGGGCGAGCATCTTCGGGCCGTTCGCGCCGAGGATCCGCGGGTACTTCGCCGCCGGTGCCGGCGGCCAGGTCTCCGCGTCCATCCGCCCGACGTAGTCGCGCAGCGTGGCCAGCGGGCTGCCGAAGTCCCGGCCGGCGGCCTCGGCCTGCTGCGGGTAGCCGACGCCGATGCCGAGCGCCAGCCGGTCCGGGTAGGCGTCGGCGAGGAACGCCGCCGCGGCGTGCAGGGTCTGCGGTTCGCGGGCCCAGATGTTCGCGATGCCGGTGCCGAACGTCAGCCGCTCGCTCGCGGCCAGCAGCACGGCCAGCTGGACGAGTGCGTCCTTGCCGCCGACGACCTCGTTGGTCCAGACGGTCCGGTACCCGGCGCGCTCCAGCCGTCGCACCGCCTCGCGCTGGCTCTCGGCCGGGGGCGTGCGGGTGAACGAAATCGGCAGGTAGACGCCGACGGGCCCCAAGGTCGCCATGGAACTCCCTCTCAGACGGTGTGGTCCTTCCACCGTGGCCGCGCGGGGCACGCCGGGTCCAATGATTGTTTCGCGAGACGCGATGCGATTCGTGCATCACCGCAGTTCATGGCGCTAAGCTGAGACCATGGCCGACCTCGATCTGCAGCTGGTGCGCGGCTTCACCGTCGTCGCGGAGCACCGGCACTTCGGGCGTGCCGCCGCCGAACTGCACCTCACGCAGTCGTCGCTGAGCCGCCAGATCGTGCGGCTGGAGCAGCAGGTCGGTGCGCGCCTGCTGGACCGCACCCCGCAGGGCACGCGGCTCACCGAGGCCGGTGAGGCGTTCCTCCCGCTCGCCGCGGATCTGCTGCAGAAGGCCGCGAACGCGACAGCCCACGCGCGGGCGGTCGCGCGGCCCAGCCGGATCACCGTCGGCTACACCGGGAACCTGATCGTCACCCCGGCCGTGCGCGACCTGCGCCGCCGCCACCCCGGCGCCGAGGTACGCACCCAGCACCTCGCCTGGGACGACGCCCGCGCGGCGCTGCTGGAGCACCGCGCCGACGTGGCGGTCGTCCGGCTGCCGCTGCGGGCGGCGGGACTGCACGTCACGGTCCTCTACGACGAGCCCCGCGTGCTCCTGCTGCCGAGCGACCACCGGTTGGCGGGCAAGGAATCCGTGACGCTCGACGACATCGCCGACGAGCCGCTGCCCCGCGCCCTCGACCCGGAGTGGGACGCGTTCTGGCGCGTCGACCCGCGTCCGGACGGCCGCCCGGCGCCCGGTGGCCCGCTCATCGACGCGATCGAAGACAAGATCGAGCTCGTGGCGAGCGGGCAGGCGGTGGCGATCATCCCGGCGCCACCGGGGAACGTCACCGGCTTCCGCCCGGACCTGACGACCGTCCCGCTGGCGGACGTCGAGCCGGCCCAGGTGGCGGTGGCGACGCGGGCGGGCGAGCGCAACCGGCTCGTCGCGGCGTTCCGCAAATGCGCGGAGGCCCTGCTGACCCGGCCGGAATGACAGATGCCGCGGAGCCTCGAGCGGGCACCGCGGCATCCTTTGTGGACAGTCGGGTCAGCGGGGCGTGGCGGACGTCCCGGCCGGCGTTCGCGAGGCCTGCTGGGCCCGCTTGCGCTGGATCGCTTCCTGTTCGCGCTGCAGTTTGGCGTGCCAGGCTCCTGAGTCGTTGGTCATGGCGTTCTCCGGTGGACGGGCGAAGGTGCGTGACGGTGCCGTGCCGGGGGTGGACCCGGTCACGGGCGGAAGGTGCGGCCCGGTGCGGAGAAGACCTGGATCCGGGCGCCGGTGCCGTGCTCCGGAAGTACCCAGGCGTTCCGGCGGTCAATCACTTTTCCGGCGCCCGACCTGCGGATCTTCGGTCCGGGAAAGCGCGTTCACGCGTTCGGAGCAAGCGAGGCCGTCGAGGAACACCCGCACCAGGCGCTCCGCCGGTTCCACCGGTTCCCGGGGCGTCAGCCCGGACACGAGCGCCGCCTCGTGCATCTCGAAGAGCAGCCCCAGATCCGCGGGCTCGAGGTCCGCGCGCACGCTGCCTTCGCGCTGAGCCTGCTCGAAAGCCGGGCGCAGCAAGGAAACCAGGGCGTGGGTGTACTGCCGCTGGCTGCGCTCCGGCAGCTCGCGGAACAGCCGGACGAGCGGGCGCCGCCGGGCCTGCATCGCCAGCACCGCCCGCAGCAGCTCGCGGAAGGACTCCTTGCCCCGCACCCGGTTCTTGAACGCCGCCAGGTGGTGGGTCGCGACGGCGAGCGCGAGCGCCGTGCGGTCGGGGAAGTGCCGGTAGACCGTCGCCCGGCCGAGGCCGGCGCGGCGGGCCACCTCGTCCAGCACCACGTCGGCTTCTTCGCTGAAGGCTTCGTCGGCCGCGCGCAGGATCGCCTCGCGGTTGCGGCGGGCGTCGACGCGCCGGGGCACGGCCGCGGACGGTCGCACAGCGCGCATGGCCGAGGACATTACTCGCGAGTAGTGAGACCGGCAATCCGTTCCATCTCTCGGTTCGGATTCGTAGATTCACCGTCGGTCACCGCCGACGTCGAAGGAGCCGCGCATGCGCAGCCTGAACCGCCGCACTGTCCTGCAAGGCGCGGCCGCCGTGGCGGGCGTCGCGGCCCTCGGCGCGGGCCGCGTGCGGATCACGCGGGAGGAGCACCGGGTCGTGGTCATCGGCTCGGGGTTCGGCGGCGGGGTCACGGCGCTGCGGCTCGCGCAGGCCGGCGTACCGGTGCTGGTGCTCGAACGCGGCCGCCGCTGGCCGACCGGGCCGGACGCCGAGACGTTCCCGCACCCGACGTCGGCACCCGACAAGCGGATCTTCTGGCTCGGCTCGGCGCCCTCGCTGCCCGGCCTGCCGTCGCTGCCGCCGTTCGAGCGCTACACCGGCCTGCTCGAACAGGTCACCGGCCAGGGCATGAGCATGATGTGCGCGGCCGGCGTCGGCGGCGGCTCGCTGGTCTACCAGGGCATGACGCTGCAGCCGACGGCCGAGCTCTTCCACGCCTGCTTCCCCGAGCAGCTCGACTACGCGCGGCTGGACGCCGAGTACTACCCGCGCGTCGCCGCCATGCTCGGCATCGCCACCGCGCCGGACGCTCTCGTCGAGAGCAAGCCGTACCGGGCCTCGCGGATCTTCGCCCGCAACGCGCGCGACGCGGGCTACGCCGTCGAGAAGATCCCGATGCCGATCGACTGGGACTACGCCCTGCGCGAGCTCGACGGCGAGCTGAAACCGTCCTACACCAACGGCGACTGCGCGCTCGGGGTCAACAACGGCGGCAAGCACTCGGTCGACGTCACCTACCTCGCGGCCGCCGAAGCCACCGGCCGCTGCACCGTCGCGACCCTCCACCACGTCACCGACGTCGCGCTCGCAGCCGACGGCCGCTGGGAGATCCGCGTCGACCGCATCGACACCTCGGGAACCGTGCTGGAGAAGCAGATCCTCACCGCGAACGCGCTGGTCATGGCGGCCGGCACGGCGAACACCACGCGGCTGCTGATGCGCGCGGGCGCGAAGGGCGACATCCCCGATCTGCCCGACGCGCTCGGCGCCGGCTGGGGCACCAACGGCGACCGCATCTACACCTGGACGAACCTCGCCGACGACTTCGGCGCACCGCAGGGCGGCCCGGTCGTCTACGGCAGCAAGGAATGGGACGACCCCGCGACGGCCAACACCGTCATCCAGGCGTCGCTGCCGCCGCTGCCGGACCTGCGGACCACGATGCTCGTCGGGTACGGCGTCAGCGCCGGCCGCGGCCGGTTCGTCTACGACGCCGCGAAGGACGACGCCATCCTGCATTGGCCTTCGAACGCCGACGCGAAGCTCAGCGCCCGCATCCACGAACGCATCTCCCGCATCGCGGGCCCGCTCGGCGTGCTGCTCGACACGACCGCCGTGGCGCCCAGCACGTGGCACCCGCTCGGCGGCGCCGCGATGGGGTCGGTGTGCGACCTCGAGGGTCGCGTGCTCGGCCACCGCGGCCTCTACGTGCTCGACGGCGCCCTGATGCCCGGGACGACGGCGGCCTGCAACCCGTCGATGACCATCGCCGCCGTCGCGGAGCGGGCCTTGGACCACCTGATCGCCGAAGACGTCGGCACGGTTTTCTGAGGTCCGGACTCGAGGGGGAGTTCTCATGCGTCGCTTGTGGACAGTCCTGCTCCACCGCGCGGCCCCGACGGCTGGTGCCGACTGCGCCGTGGACCGGCGCCGGACCCCGTCCGATCGTCTCGGTGGCCGGCGGCACCCGCGGCATCGGCGACCGCTGCGCGCCGTCGAAGTTCCGGCCCGACTACGAAAAGCCGCTGTTCGTCGACGCGATGCTGAGCCGCAGCTGGGCCGTCGCGATCGCCGACTAAACGACGGCGAACCCGCTGACCACCCCGCGGTGGCAGGCCCGGTTGGCGGAGAACGAGCTGGACACCCGCCCGCCGAAGGCGCCGATCTTCCTGTTCCACGGCAGCCTCGACGAGATCATCCCGCTGTCGCCGGCACAGGCGCTGCGGCGCGAGTACTGCGCGGCCGGGGTGACCGGTTCGCGGGCAAGCCGGCGCGCTCCGGCTGCTGAGCGACGCTCACGGGCGGACCACCGTGAGCGCGAACCGCGGCCGGCCGCTCGCCGCGTGGTCGAGCGCGCCGGCGATGTCGTCGAGACCGAACTCCGTCACGGTGAACTGATCGAGGTCCAGCAACCCGGACCGGGCGAGGGCGATCATGCTCGCGTTCGCCGTCCGCGGCTGCATCCACTGGCCGCGCACCGTGACGCTGTTGCGCATGAGCCACGGGTAGGGCAGCGCGAGGTCGTCGCCGCCGAGCATGCCGACCCCGCCCATCAGCACGATCCGGCCGTACTCGCGGACCGCCATCGCCGCGGCGCGCACGGGCGCGGTGCTCGCCGACGGCGGCAGCAGGTCGAGGACGACGTCGATCGGCGCGCCGGCCGCTTCCCGCAGCCGGACGGTGTCGCCGTCGCCGGTGAGCCGCACCGTGCGGACCCGGCTGCCGAACCGCCGCTCGAGGTCGTCCAGCGCCGCCTCGTTCCGGCCCGGCGCCACGACGCACGCCGCGCCCATGGCGAGCGCGACCGCGACCCCGGCGCTGCCGAAGTTCCCGGTGGCGCCGCTGACCAGCACGGTCTCGCCGGGGCGCAGCTCGGCCGCGAGCAGGCCGCCGTAGGGCACGAGACACAGCGTGAGCGCGGTCCACCGGCCGGCGTCGGCCGGGTCGAGCGGCCCGAGCGGGATCGCGTTCTCGGTCGGGATGCGGAGCTGTTCGGCGTACGCGCCGTGGCCGAAGTGGCGCTGGAGGAACAGACCGCCTTCGCCCCGCCCGCTCAGCCCTTGCAGCGTGATGTCCGGGGTGCGGGCGTCGTCGCGCGAACGGATCACCGGATCGCACAGCACCCAGTCGCCGGGGGCCAGGCGAGTCGCGTCCGGGCCGGTTTCGCGCACCCGGCCGATCGCGCCGGCGCCGGGGACGACCGGCAGCGTCAGCTGGTAGTTCCGCTCGCCGCGGAACACCTCCGCCGCGTAGGGCAGCACGGGCGCGGCGACGACGTCGACCAGCACTTCGCCGGTGCCGAGCGTCGGCGCGGGGATTTCGTGCACGGCCAGTGGTTTGCCGAATTCTTCGAGGACAGCGGCTTTCATGTCCCCATCGTCGGGAAGATCGGGGATGGCATCCAGGCCTGGTATCATCCTGGGACTACCGAGTGCCACCCGGAGGTCGTCATGCCCGAAGCGGCCCGTGCCGGGCTGGGGGAGTTCCTGCGGTCGCGGCGCGAGCGGCTGAGCCCGGCGGCGCTCGGGCTCCCGGACCGCCGCCGGCGCCGGACGCCGGGCCTGCGTCGCGAAGAGGTCGCCGAGCTGGCCGGCATCGGCGTCGACTGGTACGTCCGGCTCGAGCAGGGCCGCACGGTCAGCCCGTCGTCCGCGACGGTCGAGGCGCTCGCGGGCGCCCTGCGGCTGGACGACGCCGAGCGCGCCCACCTGCGGGCCCTGGCCCGGAACCCGGCGCGGACCCCGTTCGGCCGTGAGCGCGTGCCCGAAGCCACCCGCCGGCTCGTCGAGGGCCTGAGCGAGCCCGCGTACGTGACGGGCCGCCGCTGGGACGTGCTGGCCTGGAACCGCGCGGCGGCCGAGCTCTTCACCGACTTCGCCGCGGTGCCGGAAGCGGACCGGAACGTCCTGGTCTTCCTGCTGCTCGGCGAGGGCGGCCGGCGGCTGTTCGGCGCGGGCTGGGCCGCGCAGGCCGAGCACGCGGTGGCGCAGTTCCGCGCCGCGCACGACCTGTGGGCCGGCGACCCGGCGTTCACCGGGCTGGCGGCGCGGCTGCGGTCGGGCTGCCCGGAGTTCGCGACGTGGTGGGACCGGCACGACGTCGGCCGGAACGGCCCCGGCCGGAAGACGTTGTTCCGGCCGGGGCCGGTGGAGTTCGACTACGCGACCTTCCAGGCCGTCGAAGACCCGGAGCTGCGCCTGACGATCTACGCGCCCACCAGCGGCAAGTAGACCTCGTCGACGATCTCCACGAGCACGGCGTCGTCCACTGTGGTCAGTCCGCGCGTGAGCAGTTCGTTGCGCAGCAGCACGAGCGCCACGGTGGCGACGCGCGGGTGCCGGGCTCCGGGCCGCGCCTCGCCGCGTGCGACGGCCCGCTCGACGATCTCGAGCCAGATCTTCGCGCCCCCCTCGGCGGCCTGTTCGTACAACTGCTCCCGCAGCTCCGGCTCGTCACCGACGCCGGTCAGGAGGCCGCGCAGGATCCGGGCGGCGGGGGAGGACTGGCCGCAGTTGATCGCGCGCAACGCGGCCAGCGCGTCTTCGCGGAGGTCGCTGGTGTCGGGTGGCTTGCGGGTGTCCTCGGCCAGGTGGCGGTAGGCGGCGACGCCGAGCGCGGCGCGGTTCGGCCAGCGGCGGTAGATCGCGTTCTTGTTGGTGCCGGCCCGCTGCGCGACCCGTTCCATGGTGAGGCCGGGGTAGCCGGTCTCGGCGAGCTCCTCCGCGGCGGCGCGCAGGATCGCGTCTTCCAGCTCGGCACCGCGGCGGCGGGTCTTCTCGGGCATGTGCCGCAGTGTACCGCTTTAGGGTACGGTACGGACCGTACCCTAAATTCCGGAGGAACCGTGCGAGCCAAGGGCATCGGCTACGACACCGGCTTGGAGCGCGACGGGCGGTTCAACCGCCCGTTCGACCCGGACCTGGTCCGCCGCGAGCTGACGATCATCCGCGACGACCTGCACTGCACGGCGGTGCGGCTGATCGGCACCGACCTCGACCGGCTCGAGCACGCGGCCCGGGAGGCGGCCGCGCTCGGGCTGGAGGTGTGGTTCTCGCCGTTCCCCTGGGATCGCACCCAGGAGGAGATCCTCGCGCTGCTCGCCGACGGCGCGTCGCGAGCCGAACGGCTCCGGCAGGCGGGTGCCGAGATCGTGTTCGTGACCGGCGCCGAGCTGAGCCTGTTCAACCACGGTTTCCTGCCGGGGGACGGGATCGAGGAACGGCTCGCCGGGCTGCTGGCGTCCCGGGAGCTCATTTCCGGGTTGTCGAAGCAGGTCAACGCATTCCTGGCGCGGGCGGTCGCGGCGGTCCGCGAGCGGTTCGGCGGCCGCGTGACGTACGCGGCGATTCCGCTGGAGCGGGTGGACTGGGAGCCGTTCGACATCATCTCGGTGGACGCGCACCGCTCGAAGGAGGTCGCGCACATCTACCGCGAGGGCGTCCGCACGCTGGTGGCGTCGGGCAAGCCGGTGGCGATCACGGAGTTCGGCGTGACGCCGTATCGAGGTGCGGCCGATCTGGGGGCCCGCTGCGGCGAAATCGTGGAGTACGAAGACGAGATTCCGGTGCGGCTGAAGGGCGAGTACGTCCGCGACGAGGAGGAGCAGGCACGGTACTTCCGCGAGCTGCTGGAGATCTTCACGACGGAGGGCGTCGACGCGGCTTTCGCGTGCACGTTCGTTTGCTACGGGCTGGTGCACCGGGCCGACCCGCGGGCGGACCTGGACATGGCGAGCTGGGGCGTGGTGAAGGTGCTGGAAGACGGTCCGGGGGAGACGTACGGGGACGTGCCCTGGGAACCGAAGGCGGCGTTCGGCGCCCTGGCGGACTGCTACGCCTGAGCCAGGAACGCCACCATCGCCGCGGTCAGTTCCGGGCTCGACATCGCCGTGAAGTGGGTGCCCGGGACCCGCTCGAAGCGGCCGTCCGGCAGGGCGGCGGCCAGCGCGTCCGCCGTCGCGTGGCCGTCGTCTTCGGTGCCGACGAGCACCAAAGTCGGTGTGGGGATCCGGTCCAGGCCGTCGGTCGGGACGTGCGTGCCGAGCACGTGCCGCAGCGCGACCGGGTCGCCGCCGGCCTGCCGGAGCCAGTACGCCGGCGACCCGGGCTCCACGGGCTCGCCGTCGATCAGGGCCGTCAGCGCGCGGTGGTAGCCGCTCGTGCGGGGCGTCGCCCGCTGCACGGCGTCCAGGCCCTGGCCCGCCACGACCGCGCGGCCCGGACGGGCGCCGCGGGCCAGGAGGCGCAGGACCACCCGGCCGCCGTACGAATAGCCGCCGAGGTCGTAGTCGTCGAGGCCGAGGTGGGCGAGCAACGCGAGACCGTCGTCGGCGAGGACGTCGGGAGGGTAGGCCGCCGGGTCGTGGGGACGGGCGCTCTCGCCGTGGCCGCGCAGGTCCGGGAGGATCACCCGGTGCCCGTGGGCGGCGAGGGAAGCCGCCGGGCCGAGCCAGTCGCGGCCGGTGCCGGTGAAGCCGTGGAACAGCACCAGCGGCCGGCCCTCGCCGACCTCGCGATAGGCGAGGTCCCAGCCGTCGTGACTCCGGAAATGCGGCATGGGGCCAGCTTAACCATCAGATGAATCACCGACCAATTAGGGGGACATCTTGCCAATCGGCCCCGGAAAGCGCTAACTTCGTCCTGCCAGACATCGGATGTCCAGCCCGAATCGCCGGGTCCGTCCGCCGACCGATGTGCACCCCCTGCCGAACTGATCGTCAGGAAAGGACACACCGACGATGCCGAAAATCTCCCGCCGGATGGCCCTCGTGCTCGCCGTCCCGCTCATGCTGTGCACCGCGCTGCCCGCCCAAGCGGCTCCGCTGTGGCACCCCGACCCCGCCACCGACGGCCTCAAGGCCTTCGAGGGCATCGAAGCCGACCGCGGCAACCACCACCCGGACCGCAAGTACGTCGTGGTCGAGGGCGACCACTACCGCTTCAACATCTGGAAGGACGACCGCGACACCACCGGCGGCGGCGACCGCCAGCGCACCGAGTCCAAGGGCATGGTCCAGGGCGGCACGGCGCTCAAGATGCACGACGGCGAGACCTGGACGCTCTCCTACGAGATGTACATCCCGGGCACGCTGCACGGCACCAGCAAGTTCACCCACATCTTCCAGACCAAGACCCCGTCCACCAACGGCGGCCCGTGGGTGACGTTGGACCTGACCCGCAGTGGCAGCAAGGAGATGCTCAACGCCCGCGCGTACGCCAACTCGGGGTCGCCGAGCATCGCGGCCACCGACCTCTCGCCCCTGCGGGACAAGTGGATCACCATCGAATGGACCTTCACGCCGGGCTCGAAGGGCAAGGCGTCGTGCGTCATCCGCAACGGCACCGGTTCCGGCGCGCCGGTCGCCGCGCAGGGCAGCATGTCGAGCGTGAACATCCCCGACCAGGGCGACTACGTCCGCCCGAAGTGGGGGATCTACCGCTCGGTCCAGAGCGCGTCGTCCGACATCCTGGACACCTACCTGCTGTTCCGGAACTACACGGCCGCGCGCAAGTAGCCGATCCACGCCCCGATCGGAGTACGCCCGTTCGCCGGGTTCGCCTGTTTCGTGGCGGTGGACCCGCTGCCGGGGTGACACTGGCGCCATGAAGGTCGTCGACGGGTACTACGGCACACGCCACCCGTCGACGACCGCGCGCTACGACGCGCCACCCCCGCTGCGACGCGGTCCGGTGCTGGTCACGGCCGCTTTCGCCGCGCTCGGCGGCGCCCTGATCCCGGCTGCCTCGCTGGCCGCGCTCTGGCGGGTCTGGCAGTTCTACGCCATGTTGTTCGGCCTGTTCGCCGCGGTCGAGTTCGTCGCGTTCGTCGCCGTGCTCGGGTGGCCGACCCGCAAGACCGCCCGGGCCGGGGCGTTCGTCGCGGCCGCGAGCCTCGCGCTGTGGGTGGCGAGCCGGCCGCTGGGGCTGCTCAGGCGGTTCGATCCCTGGCAGCCGGCGGACACCGTCGTCGGCTTCACCGACTACGCCGCGGCCGCGCTGCAGGTCATCGCCGTCTTCGGCTTCCTGGTCGTGGCGCGGCGGCGAGCGCACCCGCGGCCGTCGACGGCGCGGCGCGTGTCGGCGTGGATCGTGCTGTTCCCGGTGCTGCTGCTGGTGCTCGCGACCGGCGCGGCGGGCACGGTCGCGGCCGGCGACAACGTCTCCGGCACGACGGCTTCGACGCTGCTCGACGGCAGCACGGTCGAATACTGCCGCCCGGACGGCGTCCCGCTGCTCATGGACCTCACGCGCCCGCGTCCGGACGCCCGGGGCGCCCCGGTGGCGCTCTTCCTGCACGGCGGCGGGCTCGTCTCCGGCAACCGCAAGCCGGCCGGCCCGGGCGCGCTGCTCGCCGGGTCGCGGCTCGCACCGCTGCGCGACGCCCTGACGGCGCGCGGATTCGCCGTCGCCTCGATCGACTACCGCCTCGCACCCGCGGCGCGCTGGCCGGCGCCCCTGGCCGACGCGAGGTGCGCGGTCCGCTTCCTGAAGGCCAACGCGACGGCGCTGAACGTCGACCCGGCGCGCATCGCGGCCGTGGGGACGGGCACCGGCGGCACGCTGGCGTCGCTGCTCGGCGTGGCCGGGGAGCCGGACAGCGCGGTCCGCGCGGTGGCGGCCCTGGACGCGCCTGCCGAGTTCGCCTTCACGGGCCAGGACCCGCTCACCCGGGCATCGATCCTGCTGGCACTGGGCCGCGACCCGGCAACGCTGCGCGCGGCGAGCCCGCTGGCGTACGCGGGGACGGGCGCACCCCCGTTCCTGCTCGAGGGCGGCCGCAAGTCGGCGGAGCTGGCGGACCACCTGCGCACGGCGGGCATCCCGGTGACGACCGGCGGCGATCCGGCCGGCTTCCTGGCTGCCACCCTGCGATCATGACGACGAACGGCCCGGCCCGCGCCAAGATCCGGTGGCTGCTGACCCCCGACATCGAACCGGAGTCGTACGTCCCGGTAGACCGGACCGGCCCCGTCTCGGGCCGCCACTACGTCGTCGTCGACTGCTTCGACCGGCCGTTCGAGGACTACCGCACCTGACCCCGCCCGTGCGGTAGCTTGGCAGCATGAGCGGACAGGCACTCGTGGCGCCGATCTTCGGCGACCACTCCTACCGCTGCGACTTCTACGGTTGACCGATCCCGCTCCGGGTCCTTTTTTCTTCAACCGTAAGGAAAGTCATGTCTTCATCCCTCCACGCCGGAACCAGCTGGGCGCTCAAGCACATGCCGCTGACCGCGGCCGCCGTCGAGGAGACCGCGCCGGTGCTCGCCGGCCGGCGCCTGGCGATGTGCCTGCACGTCGAGCCCAAGACGGCGGCCCTGGTCACCCTGCTGGCCGGTGCCGGTGTCGAGATCACGCTGACCGGCTCGCCCGGCACCACCCACGACGACGTCGCCGACGCGCTGCGGGCGCTCGACGTGCGGGTGCACACCCGCCGCGCCGACGACGACGCCGCGCACGCCCGGAACGTCGCGAAGGTCCTCGAGTGCGAGCCGGACCTCACGCTCGACAACGGCGCCGACCTCACGCTGTCGCTGCTGCGATCCGGCACGCCCGCGGGCTACCTCGGCGGCACCGAGGAGACGACCACCGGCGGCCTGCGGCTGCGCGAGGCGCGCGTGCGCCACCCGGTCGTCGTCATCAACGACTCGCGGCTGAAGCTGCTGGTGGAGAACGAGTTCGGGGTCGGCCAGAGCGTCGTGCAGGGATTCCTCAACGCCACCAACCTGATGGTGCCGGGCCTGCGCGCGACGGTGCTCGGCTACGGGCCGTGCGGCAAGGGCGTCGCGGACACCCTGGCGCGCCTCGGCGCGCGGGTCGCGGTGTGCGACACCGACCCGATGCGCGCGCTCCAGGCCATTTTGGACGGTCACCGGGTCGGCTCCCCGGCCGAGGTCCTGTCCGGCGCGCAGGCGGTCTTCACCGCGACGGGCGCCCCGGGCGTCGTCGGCGCCGCGGAGCTGGCGGCCCTGCCCGACGGCGCCCTGATCGCCGGAGTCGGGCACTTCGCGTGGGAGATCGACGCGGCCGCTCTCCGGGCGGCAACCGTCCGCACGGTCGACTACGGCGAACCGGGCCGCCGGGTCGGGCACGTGCAGGCCGACGGCCGCGAGATCGTCATCCTCGACCAGGGCCGGATGCTCAACCTGACGGCGGCGAACGGGAACTCGATCCAGGCCATGGACCTGGGGCTGACGCTGCAGGTCCGCAGCCTGGCGGCGGTGGCCGCGGGCGGGCTGGCCGCCGAGGTCCAGCCGGTCCCGCCACCGCTGGAGCACCGGATAGCCACCGACCTGGTGGCACGGCTGCTCGCTTGACCTGGAGCGCGCTCCAGGCTCTAGCGTGAGGGGCACGCCGACCGCACGTCAGGAGAACGTTTCATGGAGCTCGGTTTCCACCTCCCCATCTTCGACATCGACGGCGGGACCACCGCCATCGCCGGTGAGCTCGCCCGGGTGGGCAGCGCCGCGGAGGAGGCCGGGGCGACCTGGCTGTCCTTCATGGACCACTACTTCCAGATCGAGCCGACCGGCCTGCCCGCCGAGTCGAACATGCTGGAGGGCTACACCACCCTCGGCTTCCTCGCCGCGCACACGTCCCGGATCGAGCTCGGCCTGCTCGTCACCGGCGTGACCTACCGGCACCCCGGCCTGCTCGCGAAGATCGTCACCACCCTCGACGTCCTCTCGGGCGGCCGGGCCGTGCTGGGGGCCGGCGCGGCCTGGTTCGAGCGCGAGCACCGCGGGATGGGCGTGCCGTTCCCGCCGATCGCCGAGCGGTTCGAGCGGCTGGAGGAGACGCTGCGCATCTGCGGGCAGATGTGGGACCCGGAGAACAACGGCCCGTTCGAGGGCAAGCACTACCAGCTCGCCGAGACGCTGTGCTCGCCCCAGCCGATCCACCGGCCGAAGGTGCTGATCGGCGGCGGCGGGGAGCGCAAGACGCTGCGGCTCGTCGCGCAGTACGGCGACGCGTGCAACCTCTTCGCGTCTTCGCCCGAGGACGTCGCGCACAAGCTGGACGTGCTGCGCGGCCACTGCGACGAGGTCGGCCGCGACTACGACGAGATCCGCAAGACGGTCCTGGCCAACAACCCGCGCCCGACGCCGGAGACCCGCGACGACTTCGTCCGGGCCATGGCGGACTACGCGAAGCTCGGCGTGCAGACGGCGATCATCACGCCGACCACGGGCTCGCCGGCCGCGTGGATCGAGGGCATGGCGCCGGCCGTGCCGCAGCTGGCCGAGCTCGGGTAGGCAAGGCCTCCGGCCCGCGGGTTTACTTCCCGGTTACCTCGGCTCTGGTAGTCAGGGGGCGAACCGGCGGGCCGCCGGTTCCGGGTGTCTCCTGCCCTCTTCGTCCACAGTGGACTCTCTGAAGTCGTTTTCCCTTTGCGGTGAACCGTTCGCGGCGACGCGCCGTGTGCCGTGGTGAGGTGGCGACCAGAGAGGAGGGGCTGATGCCCCACGCACGCAGTACCGGACGACACCGCAAACAGGCCACGATCGGGCTGGCGGCGCTGCTGGGAGTCGCGGGGGCGACGGCGACGGCGATCGCCCTCAGCAGCCCGGCGAGCAACGCGGCGACCGAGAGCTGCGGCGGCCTGGACACGGCGCTGCAGAACAACCTCACGTTCATCGCGGGCCAGCAGGCGGCCCCGGACGCCCAGTCGGCGGCCCGCATCGCCAACCGCCAGGCGGTGGTCGACCAGATCCAGCAGCGCCGCGCGGCGGCCGGCTGCGGGGGAGAGGTCGCGGCGAACGCGGTGGCAACCCAGTGCGCGGCGATCGCCGACGCGGCCGGGCAGGACGCGGCCGCGCAGGCCGACGAGAACGGCATGGCCAAGGGCAAGGCCAAGAACGGCAAGGCCGCCCAGCAGAACGGCAAGGCCGACGGCAACGGCATGGCCCACGGCAACGGCATGGCCGCCGGTGACGGCGCGGCCGCCGAGAACGGCATGGCCGACGCCAACGGCATGGCCGACCAGCAGGAAGCCGCCGGCCAGGGCAAGGCGGCGAAGCAGAAGGGCAAGGCGGCGGAGAACGGCGCCGCCGACGAGAACGCCATGGCCGGCCAGCAGGACGCGGCCGACGCCGCTGCTCAGGACGCGGCGGCGGTCCAGGCTTGCGACGTGGTCCAGCAGTGCGTGGCCCAGGCAGCGGGCGCCGCCGACGCCAACGGCATGGCCGCCGAGAACGGCATGGCCGAGGACAAGGGTGCGGCCAAGCAGAACGGCATGGCCAAGCAGAACGGTATGGCCAACGGCAACGGTATGGCCGACCAGAATGGCATGGCCAACGAGAACGGTATGGCCGACCAGAACGGCGCGGCCGACCAGAACGGCATGGCCAACGAGAACGGCATGGCCGACCAGAACGGTATGGCCAACGGCAACGGTATGGCCGACCAGAATGGTATGGCCAACGAGAACGGCATGGCCGACCAGCAGGGCATGGCAGCGCAGGGCGAAGCCGCGGCTCAGAACGCCGTCTCGGCGCAGGACTGCACCGCCATCCTCGACTGCGTCACCCAAGCCACCGCCGACGCCGGCGCGGCCGCGGACCAGCAGGGCATGGCCGCCGAGCAGAAGGGCGACGGCCAGCAGAAAGCCAAGGGCAAGAACAAGAACGCCGACAACGCGGCCGAGCAGGCAGCGGCGGCCGCGGTAGCGGAGAAGTGCGTGGCCGCCTCGGCCGACAACGCGACCGCAACCGGCACCGCGAGCGCAACCGACAGCCCCACCGAAACCGCCACCGAAGGCAAGTGAGACCAGGAGGGTGTGCACCGGCGGCGGGCCAGTGCACACCCTCCGACAACACGAACCACCAGCACGAAACCGGGGGCGCGGATCACCACCCTGACCGGCCGCGGCACTCGAAGCGATCCGCACGGAACACGCCCGGCACCTGCAGCTCTTCACCGACCCGGCCGAACCGAACCCGCAAGACCGGCCGAGCTGCCCGCCGGCTTCCCTGACCCGATCCGGTGACCGGCGGGAACTCCGGCCCGCCGGTGCTCGTTGATCCGGGGGAGCGCAGTAACCTGGAGTGCCCAACCGACCGACGACAGCACGAGGCTTCAGTGACCACCGATCCGGCGGCCGAGGACCTGCGGGAGGCGGCCGACGAGCTCGCCGTCGCCGGGCAGCTCCCGCGATTCCTGCTGATGTACAAGTTCGCCATCGAAGAGCTGATGACGAAACTGCGGATCCTCAGCGAGGAGTTCGACTTCGTCCACCAGCACGACCCGATCGAGCACATCACGAGCCGGGTGAAGCGGCCGGAGGCGATCAAGGAGAAGGTCCACCGCCGCGGCCTCGGTGACGACTGGATCGCCGCCGCCCACGTGCTCGACGACATCGCCGGCATCCGCGTCGTCTGCCCGTTCGTCTCCGACGTCCACCAGGTCGCGCGCATGCTCACCGCCCAGGACGACGTCGAGCTGCTGCGCACCAAGGACTACATCGCGAAGCCGAAGGCGAACGGCTACCGCAGCCTGCACCTGATCGTGCGGATCCCGGTGTTCCTGTCCGACCGGGTCGAGAAGGTCAAGGTCGAGGTGCAGCTGCGCACCATCGCGATGGACTTCTGGGCCGCGGTCGAGCACAAGCTGTCCTACAAGTACGCCGACAGCGTCCCGGACGACTTCGCCGGCGAGCTGGCCGCCGCGGCCCGGACGGCCGCGGACCTCGACGCCCGCATGGCCGCCCTGCACGAACGCATCCGCTGAGTCACGGCGCCAGCGCGTCCAGCAGGATGCCCAGCCCGAACTCGAACTCCGCTTCGTGGTCGCACACCGCGAGGTACGGCGCCGCCGCGGCGACGGCGGGCAGCCCGGACGCCGAGAGATCGGCGAGCCGAGCCCGGTCGCCGGTACCGCTGAACGTCGGCGCCGCGTCGACCTCCCGCATCAGCGTCCCGATCAGGAACGCCAGGACCGCGCGCAGCCCGTGCACCGCGCGGTCCGGCGGGTAACCGGCCGCGAGCAGGGGACCGAGGACGGCCTCCACCGGGGCGAGCGCCGTCATCGACGCGAGCCGGCGGGTCAGCACGAGCGGCGCCGCACGCGGGTGGCCGAGCATCGCGGCCCGGAACCCGTGCGCCAGCGCGGACATCGTCTCCCGCAGGCCCGTTCCCGCCACGGGCGCCGGGATCGCGGCCAGCAGGACCTCGGCGACGCCGTCGAGCAGGGCGTCCTTGCCGTCGACGTGGTTGTACAGGCTCATCGGGTCGACGCCGAGCCGGCGCGCGAGCTTCCGCATGCTCACCGCGGCCAAGCCTTCTTCGTCGACGAGCGCGAGCGCCTCCTCGAGGATCCGCGCGCGCGACAACACGTCCGCGTCCTTGGGCGGACGGCCCCGCCGGGTCGTCACGACGAGAGCACCGCGGGCAGGCTTTCGTAGCCGCGCAGGATCCGCGTCTCCCGCCGGCGGCCGCCGGGCAGCACGCGCAGGCCGGGGAACCGGTCGAAGATCGTCCGCAGCCCGATCTCGCCCTCCATGCGCGCCAGCGAAGCGCCCAGGCAGTGGTGGCGCCCGGCGCCGAACGCCACGTGGTCGCGCGCGCCGTCCCGCGTGACGTCGAAGGTGCCCGGGTCGGTGAACACCCCGGGGTCGCGGTTCGCGCCGGCCAGCACCGTGGTCACCAGTGCCCCGCGCGGCAGGGGCACCCCGGCGACCTCGGTGGCGCGCGTCGCGAGCCGGCCGGTCAGCAGCACCGGCGGGTCGTACCGCAGGACCTCCTCGACGGCGTTGCCCCACAGCTCCGGCCGCTCGCGCAGCACGGCGAGCTGCTCCGGGTCGGCCGCGAGCAGGGCGATCCCGCTGCCGAGCAGGTTGACGGTCGTCTCGAAGCCGGCCGCGAGCACCAGGCCAGCCGTGGACTTCAGCTCCGTCTCGGTGAGGCCGACGCCGTCGTCGCGGGCCGCGACGAGCTTGCTGAACAGGTCTTTTCCGGGGTGCCTGCGCAGGTGGTCGAGGTGCTCGCCGAGCCAGGTGTCGAACTCGCCCAGCGCGGTCTCGACGTCGCGGAACGTGCGCCAGCCCAGGCCCAGGTCGAGGCTGGGCGCGGCCGCCGCACCCAGTGACAGCACCTTGCCCAGGTCGGACGGCGGCACGCCGAGGATCTCGCTGATGACCGTCACCGGCAGCAGGCCGCAGTAGGACTCGACGAGGTCGAGCGGCCGGCCGGGGTCGAGCCCGTCGAGCAGGCCGTCGGCGATCTCCTGGACGCGCCCGCGCAACTGCTCGACCGCGCGCACGGTGAAGACGCCGGTGACCAGCTTGCGGTAGCGCGTGTGCTCGGGCGGGTTGACGGCGAGCAGCGACGGCGGCCGCACCGGGTGCAGGTGCTCGCCGGCCGACCATTCGACCAGCCTGCCGAGCGGCGAGCCGTCGGAGCCGATGACGCCGACGCGGAAGTCGTCGCTGGAGAGGACCTCCCGGACCGCGGCATGCGTGGTGGTCATCCAGCCGAAGCGGGTGCGCGCGAGCGGGCCGGCCGCGCGGATCTCCTCGAACAGCCCGGTGAGGTCGTGCCCCTCGGCCGCGGCGACGACCATCCGGCCCTGGAGGTCGCCCTTCCGGGCTTCGCGGCGCAGCACCGTCCGGGGGAGCGCGTGGCCGAGGCTCCACCGGATGGCGGGCTTCGCCCGGGCCAGAGCTGCGTCGAGCACCGTCACGACGTCCCCTTCCTTCAGCGTGCCTACAGTGTAGGTTATCGTCGATTACCTACACTGTAGATCGAAGGAGCGTCGATGACCGAGTTCGACATCCCCGCACCCGAAGTCCTCGCGGCCCGGCAGAAGCTGGTGCTCGACCACTTCCGCGACGAGGTCGCCCAGGACTGGGACGCCACGCTCTCGACGTTCCCGCACCCGCACTACGAAGTGATCGCGACGATGACGGTCCACGACGGCGACGGCGCCGTCCGCGGCTACTACCACGACACCCGCACCGCGTTCCCCGACCAGCACCACGAGCTGATCGCGCTGCGGCACAGCGCCGACGCCGTCGTCGTCGAGTTCTGGCTGCTGGGCACGCACCTCGGCCCGTTCGGCGCGATCCCGGCGACCGGGTCCCGCTTCCGCGTCCGCATGACGGCCTACTTCGTGTTCGACGCCGAGGAAAAGCTGGTGTGCGAGCGCATCTACTTCGACACGCTCTCGATGCTCAAGCAGCTGATCGGCGGGGTGGACAAGAAGAACCCGAAGAACTGGCCGCTGCTGCTCCGGGTGGCACGGGGCTTCCTGGCGATGTCGGGGGCGAAGCCGGACCCTCGGCTGACGGAGACGACGGAACCGGTGCTGCAGGCCTGACCACCACGACGACGTTGACCGCGACGATCACGCCGATCGCCGCCCACGAGAGCGCGTCGAGGCGCTGGCCGAGGACCACCCGGCCGACCAGTGCCGCCAGGACCGGGTTCACGCTCATCACCGTGCCGAACACCGATGCGGGGACCTGGCGCAGCGTCAGCAGGTCGGCCAGCATCGGCACGGCCGACGACAGGACGCCGGCGGTCACCGCGGCGAGGACGGCGCCGAGGCCCGGCCGGTGCGCGATCATCGCCCAGACACCGACCGGCACGTACGCCAGCCCGGACGCGCCCGCGGCCGCCGCCGAGCCCGCGACGCCGGGGATGCGCGCCCCCACCGCGCGGTTGAGCAGGATGTAGGCCGCCCAGCACGCGGCCGCGAGCAGCGCCAGGCCGATGCCCAGGTAGTCGGTGCTCGGCCTCGGCCGGACCAGGACGACGACCGCCGCCGCCGCGACCAGCGCACCCAGCAGGTCACCCCGCCGTCGTGACCCGGCGAGGGCGACGGCCAGCGGGCCGAGGAACTCGAGCGTGACGGCCAAGCCGAGGCCGATGCGGTCGACCGCGCTGTAGAGCGAGAGGTTCATCGTCCCGAAGACCAGCGCCAGGGCCAGGACGGGCCGCCACTGGGCGGCGGTGAACGCGCGCAGCCGCGGCCGGGCGGTCGCGAGCAGCACCGCGGCCGCCACCCACTGGCGGACGGCCACCACGCCGGCCGGCCCGAGCTGCGGGAAGGCCAGGGCCGCGACCGACGCCCCGACCTGGTTGGACAGTCCGCTGCCCAGCATCAGCGCGGCCCCGCGCCGGCGTCCTTCGCTTGTCATGCCCCGACTATCAGCGCCGGTGCCGCATACGCAAAATGCATCCGACACGGCAGCTATACGCTGGGCGCATGGATGCCTCGCTGGAGCTGCGTCACTTGCGGCACCTCGTCGCGGTCGTGGACACCGGGAGCTTCACCGACGCCGCGCTCGAACTCGGCGTCTCGCAGGCGACGGTGTCGCGGACGCTGCTCGCGCTGGAGCGGATCCTCGGCGTCCGGCTGCTGCACCGCACCAGCCGGACCGTCGAGCCCACCACGGCCGGCGTCACCGTCCTCGCCCGGGCACGGGTCCTGCTGGCCGACGCGGAAACGCTGGTGCACGAGGTCACGACCGGCCACACCCGGCTCCGGCTCGGGCACGCGTGGTCGGCGGTGGGCCGCCACACCGCGGAGTTCCAACGGCGCTGGCAGGACCGCTACGCGGACGTCGAACTGCAGCTGGTGCGGACCAACACGGCGACCGGCGGCCTGGCCGAGGGGCGCTGCGACCTGGCCGTCGTCCGCACGGCCGTCGACACGCGCCGGTACTCCCACGTGCTCATCGGGCACGAACGCCGGGTCGTCGCCCTCGCGTCCGACGACCCGTGGGCGCGGCGCCGCGTGATCGGGTTCGCCGAGCTCGGCGACCGCACGCTCGTCGTCGACCGGCGCACCGGCACCACGACCCTGGACCTGTGGCCCGAAGGCGCCCGGCCCGCGGTGGAGTACACGCACGACATCGACGACTGGCTGGCGGCGATCGCGACCGGGCGCTGCGTCGGCGTCACGCCCGAGGCGACCGCGGCGCAGTACCGGCGCGACGGCATCCGCTACCGGCCGCTGCGCGCCGCGGACCGCGTCCCGGTCCGGCTGATCTGGCGCCACCACGACGCGCACCCGGCGACGCACCTGGCCGCCGCCCTCCTGACGGAGCTCTACCGCTCCTGAGCACGCGCTGGAGCGAGCAAGACGCCCAACGCGACCAGCTCCGTCAGCGCCATCCCGCGTTCGACGAGGCCGAGCGGGATGAGCGTCCACCAGCGGCCGCCGTCCACCGCGGCCACCACCACGGCGCCGAGGATCACCGCGAACCAGCCCAGTGACGCGATCGCCAGGACGCGGGCCAGCCACCGGCGGCCGGGGGAGCCCGGGAACGCCGTGCGCGCCGCGACCAGCACCGTCAGCGGGAGCGCCACGAAGGCCACGACGCTGGCGATCCGGTGCAGCGTGCCGCCGAAGTCGGAGCGCGAGACCGTGGCCCAGTCCGGCTTCGGGAAGGCCACGATGACCAGCAAGCCGACCGTCCACAATGTACCCAGGACGGCCGCGGGCACGGGCAGCCGGCGCTGGCTGTGCAGCACGGCGAGCCCGGCCGCCGAGCCCAGCGCCACCAGGATCACCGCGAGGTCGAACACCCATTTGTGGTCCGACAGCCCGTATTCGCTGATCGTGCGGCGGGTCGCGCTGATCTCGTCGGTCGGCGGGATGACCTGGAGCAGCAGCACCAGCGCGGCACCGAGCACGAGGGCGGCGATTCCGCTCAGCGAGACCGCGAGCGACGTCCGTCGCGCAGGGACCGTGACCATGAACCGACAGTAGCCGACCGGTGGTTGAACTCCCGGTGAAATGTCCTTTCGGGCGAACCTTGGTGTGAAAACAGGGTCAAGGCTGTACGACTTACGGCGGTTACCGTAGCCGGTTTTCGTCCATTACGGTCACTCGCTACCGGTACGTCCGTGCTGTGCCGGTCTCGTCGAGGAGGTCCTTTGCCTGTGGGGAATTCACCAAGAAGACTGGTGCTGGCGGCTTCGGTCGTGGCGCTGGCGGCGGCGTTCGTCACGTTACCGGCCGGTACCGCCGGCGCGGCCCAGAACATCCTGCGTGCCGACAAGTCGGTACCACGCTCGTGCTTCGCGAAAGTGCAGCCCAAGGGCACCGCGGGCACCGATCGCCGCGAGCTGACGTCCACAGTGGATGGACTCGTCCAGGCCCGGCTGAAGCCGACTTCGGGCGCCGAAGGCGACTGGGACGTCGCCGTGTTCGACAAGACGACCGGTGCGGTGGTCGCCGCTTCCACGGCGTTGCGCACCCACGAACTCGCCGAAAGCTTCGTGAAGAAGGGCCAGCAGCTCGTCGTCCAGGGCTGCCGCTACGGCGGCTCGGCCGGCCAGGCCCAGCTCGGCGTCGACTTCCTCGCGCTCACGCCGCAGGGCACGCCGACCACCGCGCAGAAGGCGGAGCTGGTCCGGGTCGAGACGCCGACCCGCGCCGACAAGAACAAGCTGAACACCCTCGGCCTCGACGTCACGGAGAAGGGTGACGCGACCGGGATCGAGGTCGTCCTCGCCGACGACGCCGACCGCCAGGTGCTCAAGAACAGCGGCTTCAAGTCGAAGGTGATCGAAGCCGACCTCTCGGCCAAGTCGGTCCAGGACGCGAAGACCGACCGCCAGTACGCCGCGAAGACCGCCGCTTCGGCGCTGCCGTCCGGGCGCACGACCTACCGGCACCTCTACGACTACAACTACGAGCTGAAGGAACTGGCCCGCAAGAACCCGGGCCTCGTGTCGGCGTTCACCATGCCGGAGTCGACCTGGGAAGGCCGTGACGTCGTCGGCATCGAGATCGCGTCCGACGTCAAGAACATCACCGACGGCAAGCCGGTGAACTTCACCATGGGCGTGCACCACGCCCGGGAGTGGCCGGCCGCCGAGCACGTCATCGAGTGGGCGTACGAGCTGATCAACGGGTACTCCCGCGACGCCTCGATCCGCAGCCTCGTCGGCAAGACCCGCAACATCATCGTGCCGATCGTCAACCCGGACGGCTTCGAGATCTCCCGCGAGGCCGAGCCGAAGGGTGACTTCACCCGGTTCGACTACGAGATGAAGCGCAAGAACTGCAACGTCAACGACTCGCCGCCGCAGTACGCCACCGGCGTCTGCAAGGCCAACCCCGGCGGCCGCGTCCGCGGCACCGACCCGAACCGCAACTACGCGGGCTTCTGGGGCGGCGCCGGCGCCGAGCTCGCCTGGAGCGGTGACACCTTCCGCGGGTCCGCGCCGTTCAGTGAGCCCGAGGTGCGCAACATTCGCTCGATCGTGTCCTCGCGCCAGGTGACCAACCTGATGACGATGCACACGGTCGCCGCGCTGGTGCTGCGCCCGCCGGGCGTGGCCGACGTCCGGCCGCCGCTGGAGGAGCCGGCCTACAAGGCCCTCGGCGACAAGATGGCGTCGCGCAACGGCTACACCAGCCAGCCGAGCTGGGCGCTGTACGACACCACCGGCAGCACCGAGGACTGGTCGTACTGGGCCACCGGCGGCTGGGGCTTCACCATCGAGGTGGGCGGCAACGGCTTCCACGGTCCCTACGCCGACAGCGTCGTCGCCGAGTACGAGGGCCTGGCCCCCGCGGCCGGCGCCGGCAAGGGCGGCAACCGGCAGGCGTTCCTGGACCAGCTGGGCAGCGCGGCCGACCCGCAGCAGCACTCGACGCTGATCGGTTCGGCGCCGAAGGGCTACCAGCTCAAGCTGCACAAGACGTTCCAGACGCCGACGTCGCCGGTGATCCAGCCGGACGGCTCCACCAAGCCGCCGATCTACGTCACCGACGACCTGAACTCGAAGTTCACCACGACCGGTGGGCGGTTCGCGTGGTCGGTCAACCCGTCGACGCGGCCCTACGTCGCCGGCCGCTACGGGCGTGACCCGCAGGGCCCGGCGCAGCAGGGGATCCCGGTGACCAACCCGGCCGGGGTGCCGCCGATCAACCAGAACTACCCGGCGGACCCGGCGGGTGACTCGTTCACCTTCCACGTCAACGGCCTGCCCCAGGTCGACAACGGGAAGTTCAGCGTGAACATCAACTGGGCCAGCACCGCGACGGACTGGGACCTGTTCATCTACGACGCGGCGGGCAACCTGGTCAGCTCGTCGGCGAACGGCGGCACGACGTCCGAGCACGCCGTGCTGTTCGACCCGCCGGCCGGCGACTACCGCGCCGTGGTGGTCAACTACGACCAGGCCGACCCGGCCACGGTCGACGACTGGAGCGGGGACGTGTCGTTCGCGTCGCCGATCCCGCCGACGTACGGGCCCAAGGAGGCCTACCAGCTGACGTGCACGTCGCCGAAGGGCCAGCTCGTGGGCGTGGCGGACGTGTACGCCGACCGCGGCCAGACGGTCGACGTCGGCGAGGTCTGCACCCGCTCCGCGCACGCGCAGAAGCAGCGTGCTTCGGGTGGGGTCCGGTAGGTTCGTTTCGCATCGTGGGGCCTCTTCGCTTTCGGGCGGGGAGGCCCTCACGGCGTTGCGGCGAGGGCGACGCCGAGGACCACGAGGATCGTGCCGACGACGCGGTTGAGGGTGGGTTCGGCGTGGGCGTACCAGCGCTGGGTGGCGGGGGCGGAGAACAGCAGGGCGACGCTCAGGTGCCAGGCGGCCGAGGTGAGGAGGATCAGCGCGACGGCTGCGGCTTTGACGGCGGTGGGTTCGGCCGGGGGGAGCGTCGCGGTGAGGACGCTGCCGAAGAACGCGGCGGCTTTGGGGTTGGTCAGGTTGCTGAGGACGCCTCGGCGGAAGTGGTGCGGCTGCCCGCGGCCCGGCGGGGCTTTGCCGGGTCGGGTCGGTGTGGCCTCGCCGGCGCCGGAGGTGCGCAGGGTGGCTTCGCCGCCGCGGTCGGCCGCCCCATCCGGTGCTTCCGGGGCTTTCGGCTTGCGGGCTCGCAGCCACAACCGCACACCGAGCCAGGCGAGATAGCCGCCGCAGACCACCCGCAGGGCGGCGGCCAGCCAAGGCAGCCGGGCGAGCACCCCACCCAGCCCGAAGACGGCAACGGCGGCCAGCACCCCACCCGCGGCAACCACCCCGAGCGCGACGGCCACGGCTGCCCGCCGGCTACCGGCCGCGGCGGTGTGCGCGATGAGCACGAAGTTCGGGCCGGGCGAGACGGCCGCGGGAAGGTAGGCCAGCAGCACGGTCCCCAACGTGGCGGCGGGATTCACGCACCCACCCTCGCACGCCTCCGCACAACGCCCCGCCCCTCCAGCCCACAAGCCGACTCCCAGCCCCACGAGCCGACCTTCTGGGTGCGCGAGCCGACTCTCCAGGCACGCGGGCCGACTCTCCAGGTACGCGAGCCGACCCTCCAGGTATGCGAGCCGACCTTCGGCTCGTGCCGGTGCAGCGAAAGCTCACCCCGGCCGGGATCAAGCCGCCCGGCCGCCGCCGCCCACGACCTGGTCGCGCATCGTCCGCAGTGCCTGATGGTCCACAGTGGACGAGTCCGCGGCCAGCCACTCGCCGATCTCGTGCAGGAACTCCTCGGGCGTCATCGGCGCCGCCGGCAGGTCACCCGGGTCGGCCGTGGTCAGGTCGCCGCTGCGGCTCGGGTACACGATCATCACGCCGCGCAACGCCACGCCGGGCAGCAGGTCGCGGTACGCCGCGAGGCTCTCGGCCAGCCTGCTGCCGCCGCCGCGGAACGGCCGGCCGTTGCGCAGCAGCCTGCCGTCCTCGGCCGTCTCGTAATGGCCGGGCAGCCACAGCTTCGACTCGATCAGCACCAGCCGCTTGCCGCACAGCACCGCGTGGTCGACGTCGGCGAACACCGAGCCCGGCCACGCGAGCCCGTGGAAGATCCGCGCGCCCGGCAGCCGGGTCAGGTAGCCCTCGAGCAGGTCGGCGGTGAGACGCTCGGCGAGCTCGTCGCGCTCGGTGCCGGGGGCGCCGAACACGGTGCGGCCGCCGAACTCCTCCGCGTACGCCTCGCGCGCCTTGTTCGCCCGCAGGTAGCCGCGGGCCAGGCGCTGGACGAGCAGCGCGGTACCGGCGGTCAGCAGCAGCCAGACGATGAGCACCGGCGTGCTGAACCCCACCCCGGTGACCAGCGGCAGCAGCACGAGCACCATCCCGCCCACCGCGGCGACGACCGGCGTGTGCCCGGGCCCGCGGCGGCGGCCGTGGCGCATCCGGGTGTCCTGCCCGGCGAAGTGCCACCAGCCGAGGTCTTCGGCGTCGAGGTCGGGCAGGTCGGGGACGAACCCGGGCTCGTCGCCGAAGCGCCGCCGGGGCCGCGGCCGGACCGGGACGGCCACCACGGTCGCGCCGCCGGAGTCGTACCGCGTGCGGGCGACGGGGTCGCTCAGGACGTCGTAGGCCTCGCGGAGCAGCCGGAACGTGCCGACGGTGCCGCCGCCGTCCGGGTGCATGGTCTTCGCCAGCCGGCGGTAGGCCGTCTTGACGTCGGCCGCCGTGGCGTCCCGGCGGATGCCGAGCACCTCGTAGTAGTCGACGTCGGGCACGCGGGCGTTCACCTCCGGATGGCTGCGCGAAGACTTTATGGGACCCGGTTTCCGGGCCGGCCACCGCCTCGGCGGCACGTCGGGGTGATGGTCCTCCGGCGCAGGTCAGTGCGGTGTCAGGAGTTCTGCCGGTGACGGCGGGACGATCGCCCGCGTGATCCACCCGGCTTCGGCCTGCCGCGTGGCGGGTGTCCCGATCGGGTTTCCGGCGTGTTTGCCGTGGTCCGCGAGTGTCCATTGAGGACTTAATGTCACTCGGAAGTGTTGTAACGGCGAGAATTGCTCGGGTGATGGCGACTTTCCGTAGTCGCAATTCACCCGAAGGGACGGGAACAGGTGTTCGAATCCGCGGCTACGATGGAGGCATGCCCCCGGCACTCCCCAGACGTGACGGGCCCACCGCCACCCCACCTCGGCAGCGGGCCCGTCACCCCCGTCACCGCTCGCGCAGCAGGAAGCGCTGCAGCTTCCCGCTCGCGTTGCGCGGCAGCGCGTCGACGAACCGCACCCGGCGCGGGTACTTGTACGGCGCCGCAACGGCTTTGGCGTGCTCCTGCAGGGCGTGCACGAGGTCCGGGCCCGGCGTGGCGCCGGGCCGCGGCACGACGAAGGCGGTCACGACCGCGCCCCGGTCCGGATCGGGCGTGCCGACGACCGCGCACTCGTCGACGTCCGGGTGGCTCAGCAGCACTTCTTCGACCTCGGGAGCGGCGATGTTGTAACCGGAGGAGACGATCATGTCGTCGCTGCGCGCCACGAACCGGAAGTAGCCGTCGGGTTCGCGGACGTAGGTGTCGCCGGTGATGTTCCAGCCGTCACGGACGTAGTCGGCCTGCCGCGGGTCCTCGAGGTAGCGGCAGCCGGTGGGGCCCTGCACGGCGAGCAGCCCGGGCGTGCCGTCGGGCACGGGTGCGCCGTCGAGGTCCAGGACGGCCGCGCGGAACCCGGGTACGACGGTGCCGGTGGTGCCGGGGCGGGCGGCGTCGTCGGCCGCGGAGATGAAGACGTGCAGCATCTCCGTGCTGCCGATGCCGTCGATGAGCGGGCGGCCGACGAGGCCGCGGTACTGCTCGGCCACGGCCGCCGGCAGGGCTTCGCCGGCGGAGACGGCACGGCGCACGCCCTTGAGAAGGGGCCCGTCGCCGGAGCCGAGGATCGCGCGGTAGGCGGTCGGTGCCGTGAACAGCACGGTCACCGATCGCTCGGCGACGATCGAGGCCAGCTCGTGGGGTGTGGCGCGTTCCAGGAGCAGCGTGGACGCGCCGGCGTGCAGCGGGAAGACGAGGAGGCCGCCGAGGCCGAAGGTGAACGCGAGGGGAGGGGTGCCGCAGAAGAGGTCGTCCGCGGTGGGGCGGACGACGTGCCGGGAGAACGTGTCGGCGATGGCGAGCAGGTCGCGGTGGAAGTGCATCGTCGCCTTGGGTGTCCCGGTGGTGCCGGAGGTGAAGGCGAGCAGCGCGACGTCGTCGGCGGCGGTCGGCACGTCGTCGAAGGTCGCCGGGTGCCGCGCGCAGTGTCCGGCGAGGTCGGTGCCGTAGGCGACGACGGGCAGTCCGGGCGGTAGTTCGTCGAGCAGGCGCTCGTCGCACAGGGCGACGGCAGGCCGTGCTCGGTCGACGATCTTGTCGAGTTCGTGGCGGCGCAGCATCGGCATTGTCGAGACGGCGACGGCGCCGGCTTTGAGGACGCCGAGCCAGCAGGCCGCCAGCCACGGCGTGTTGGCGCCGCGCAGCAGCACGCGGTTCCCGGGGACGACCCCGAGGTCGGCGGTGAGGACGTGCGCGATCCGGTTGGCGCGCGCGAGCACTTCGCCGTAGGTCCACGTCTCGTCGAGCGAACGCAGGCACGGCCGGTCGGCGCCGAAGCGGTCGACGGCACCGTCGAGCAGGGCGGTGGCGGCGTTGAGCCGGTCGGGGTAGCCGAGTTCGGGGAGGTCGAAGACGAGCCGCGGCCACTGGTCTCCGGGCGGCAGCCGGTCGCGGCAGAACGAGTCGGTGTGAGCGCTGGGAGAAAGCCTCATCGCAGCTCCTCGGTTCGACCTGGACCGTAGGAAACGTAGCACTCGTTGCGACCGTCGAGAAGACGCTATGCCGCACTCCTGACGGCAGCGACGAGAAAGCGATACCCCTCCGTCGACCAGGGAACGCGCAGAGTTACTCCGCGGGCGGCGCGACCGTGGCGTCCGGCTGGTTCGCGCGGCGCAGCGCGTCGGCGACGAACCCGTTCGCCTTCAGTTCCTCGACCAGTTCGCGCAGGAACGCCACTGTCTCCGGACGGCGATCCGGCGTCGTTCCGACCGCCTGCTGGATCTGCATGAACCGCTCCGGGATCACCCGCGTCCCGGGGTGCTCGGCCACATAGGAGGTCATCGGCTGCCGGATCCCGGCGGCCACCTCGAGCCCTTGGTCCTCGAACGCGACGACCCCGTCGGGACCGCGCACGACCGTCGCGTGCGCAAGGGTCCGCGTGAGGAACAGGTCATAGGCCGAACCCTGCTTCACGCCGATCCGGACGCCCGGCCGGTCGACGTCCGCGGGCGAGCGCAACGGCGAACCCTCGGGAACGACGTACACGCCTTCGATGACGACGTACGGCGCGGTGAAGGCCACCGAGGCCTCGCGAGCGGGCTCGATCGCGAGGAAACAGAGGTCGGCGGCATCCGAGGTCAGCGCTTCGAACGACTTCCTGGCGGCATCGAAGCAGACGAACTCCACGGGCACGCCGAGCCTCCCGGCCACCTCGCGAGCGAGGTCGACGGTGACCCCACCGGGCGCGGCCGCGGTCCCGTGGGCAAGCACGGGATTCCCGAGGTTGATGGCGGCACGCAGCACACCGGTGGGCGCGAGGTCAGCGGAAAGATCTCCCATGAGCGGCGAGGGTAACGCCGAGCACCCCCGAGAGCAGGCCAAATGTCGCCCACACCACCGGCGGGGTGGTGCCGCGGGGTGGATGCCGCTGACGTTGCTGGCCGCGCGATGTCGCTCGCTCCGGCCGGGCGAGTCTTGCCCAAGGCCGCCGGCGCGGGCGAACCGCTCACACGGTCGGCAGCTCCTCCGCCGTCGTCAGCTCGAAGACCGTCTCCTGGTGGTACACCTCGCCCGGGCGGAGCACCGTGCTCGGGAAGTCCGGGCGGTTCGGCGAGTCCGGGAAATGCTGGGCCTCCAGCGCGAACCCCGCGCCGGGACTACCCAGGTAGTTGCCCGAATAGAACTGCAGCCCCGGCTCGGTCGTCCACATCGTCAGCAGCCGGCCGGACGTCGGCTCCCATGCCCGGGCCGCGAACGGTGCTCCCTCGTCGAGGACCCAGTTGTGGTCGTAACCGCCACCGATCGCCAGCTGGGGGTCAGGAGCCGACACGCGGGCGCCGATCGGGGTCGGGACGCGGAAGTCGAACGGTGTCCCCTCGACCGGCGCCGGGTCGCCCGCCGGGATCAGGTCCTCGTCGGTCGGGCAGTAAGAACTGCCGGCGATCGACAGCGTGTGGTCGTGCACCGTGCCGCCGCCCGCCAGGTTCCAGTACGTGTGGTTGGTCAGGTTGACCACCGTCGGCGCGTCCGTGGTCGCGCGGTACGTGATGTGCAGCCGCGAGTCGAGGCGGTACGTCACCTCCGCCGTGAGCCGGCCGGGGTAGCCCTGGTCGCCGTCCGGGCTGACCAGCTTGAGCCGGACGCCGTCGCGGACCGGGGTTGCCGACCACACCCGCGTGTCGAACCCCTCCGGGCCGCCGTGCAGGCTGTTCTTCCCGTCGTTCACCGGCACCCGGTGCAGGACGCCGTCGAGGGTGAACGCGCCGCCGGCGATCCGGTTGGCGAACCGGCCGATCACCGCGCCGAGGAAGACCCGCGGGGCGCCGGGCCGGTTGTTCGCGACGTACCCGTCGAGGTCGGGGTACCCCAGGACGACGTCGGCCCGCCGCCCGGAACGGTCCGGGGCTTCCACCGACTGGATGACGCCGCCGTAGTCGAGCACCCGGACGGTGAGCCCGCCGGGCCGGGACAGCGTGTACCGGTGGACGTCGGTGCCGCCGGCGCGCCCGAACAGCTCCCGGGTGAGTTCGGTGCGCGTCATCGGCGAGCCTCCCTGTTAGCGCTAACAGGATGCGGGAGACGGCGCCGCGCGGTCAAGGGTCAGTGCTCGCCCGGCGGCGGCGTGCCCAGCAGCTGGTGCGCCCGCAGGGCCAGCTGGATCTCCAGCCGCTGCGCCGGATCCGCCAGCCGGTCGCCGAAGAGGTCGCTCAGCTGGCTCACGCGGTAGCGGACCGTCTGCGGGTGCACGCCCAGCGCCTGCGCGATGTCCGGCGTGTTCCCGTTGTGCTCCAGCCAGCTCAGCAACGTCTCCGCCAGCCGGACCTGCTGCTTCACCGTCAGGCCCGCGAACGGCGCCAGGGTCTTCGCCGACAGCTGGTCGAGCAGGAACCGGTCCAGCAGCAGCCAGTGCGTCGCCAGGTGGTCGGCCGTGTGCGTCACCGCGTGGTCGCCGACCAGCCCGCGGCGGACCAGGTCGAGCGTGCGGCGCGCCCACAGCGCCGACGTCGCCGCGTCGGCCGGCCGGACCCGCGGGCCGACGGCCGCGCGCCAGCCCGGCAGCCGGCCTTCGAGACCGCGCAGGTCGCGGTCCGGGTTCGGGGTCAGCAGGCAGGGCTCGGTGCCTTCGAGGTCGAGCAGGACGTCGTCGGCGACCTGCGGGGCCGGCGTCAGGTGCTGGTCGCTGCGCGGGTCGAGCGCGACGACCGTGACCCACTCCGGCATGGTCCACTTCGCGGCCTCGGCCATCGTGGCGATCGTCGCCGGGGACGACGGCGGGCTGGCCAGGAGGAGTTCGAGCAGCCGGCGGCGACGGCGTTCGAGCGTGCCGGTCGCCATCGCCTGCGCCAGCGTGTACCCCTCGACCGAGTACGACGAAATCTCTTCCACGTAAGCGAAAATCGCCTCGGCGCCGACGCACAGCACGGCCGACGGGAAGCGGTGGGCCTGGCCCAGCTCGGCGAAGTAGCGCCACGCCGCGCGCCCGCCCGCGCGGTAGGCGGCCTGCAGCGAGTTCAGGCTGCCGCCGTCGTGGTGAACGCGTTTTCCGACCTCCCGGAACAACTTCGGCCAGTCGTCCTCTGTGGACGGTAGCGCGTCGATGCTGTCGATGCAGCTGAGCACGGCCCGCTCGATCGCCAGCACGATCATCTTGCCGAACTCGCCTTCGAGGGGCTTGGCGTACTCGGGCACGGCCCGCTGGATCTCTTCGAGGATCCGCCGGGACAGGGGATCGGCGTGCGGCCGGAACCGCCGCGCCAGCTCGGTCGGCAGCGAGCACCACAGCTGGTGCGCCCGGCCGGTGCCACGGGGGTGCGGGACGCTGATCGTCCGGGTCATGGCCACCCCTTTTCCGCATCGTCGCGAAGGTCATGTACGCACACGAAAACGAGATTGGCAACCGCCCGGACCGGGTTCTGTCACGCGGGGACCAACGGGCGCGCGCGATTTTGTCACCCGTCCGACAAGCGGCGGAACACTCACGGCCGCAAGGGTTTCCGGAATGCGATTTGTGCGCCCGGCCCGTATCTTCGCGGCCCATTCCGTAGTTAGCGTGATCAGCATGACGGGCGTCGTTTCGTGGTGCTTCCGCTACTCCGGCGTGGTCGCCGCGGTGTGGCTGACGGCGCTGGCCGGGCTCGTCGCCGCCGTGCTGCACACCGGGGCGGACTTCCGCGACACGGTCGACCTGCCCGCCGCGGACAGCACCGCCGCGGCCCGGCTGCTGCAGGCCACCGGCACCGAAGAACGCGTCGTCGTCCGCGCGCCCAACAGCCCGGTCGACACCGGCACCGGCCGCGCCCGGCTCGACGCGTTCGCCGCCCGGCTGGCGGCGCTCCCGCACGTCGTGGCCGTCGGACCGCCGCCCGGCCGGGTGTCGGACGACCACCGGACGGCGGTCCTGCCCGTCCGGTTCGACGCGCCGGCCGCCGACCTCGGCCAGGACACCGCGGACGCCTTCGCGGCCGTCGTCCGGGACGCCGGCGACCTCACCGCCGGGGCGTCGGGGGAGCTGGCCGCGATGACGGCCGCCGCGCCGGACCTGGGCAACGCCGCGATCGGCCTGCTCGCCGCGGCCCTGGTGCTGCTGGTGACGTTCCGCTCGGCGGCGTGCGTCCTGCTCCCGGTCCTCACCGCGTCGGTGTCGGTCGGCTGCGCGCTCGCCGTCGTGACACTGGTGTCGCACGTAATGACCCTCCCGAAGATCAGCACCGAGATCGCCGCCCTGCTGGGCCTCGGGGTCGGCGTGGACTACGCGCTGTTCGTGCTCACGCGCTACCGGCAGGGCCGCCGCGAAGGCGCGGAACCCGCGGCTGCGCTGGCCGTCGCGGCGGCTACGTCGGGCCGCAGCGTCGTCTTCGCCGGCCTCACCGTGTGCGTCTCGCTGGCCGGAATGCTGACCGTCGGCCTGCCGTTCCTCGACGGGATCGCCGTCGCCGCCGCGGTTTCCGTGCTGCTCACCGCGGCCGCCGCGCTGACCCTGCTGCCCGCGCTGCTGCGGCCGGTGGCCACGCGGATGCGGATCCCGGCGGAGGGGAGCGGCCGCCGCTGGGCCCGCCTCGCGCGGGCGGTGACCGGGCGGCCGGGCCCGTGGACGCTCGCCGCGCTGCTGGTCGTGGCCGTGCTCGCGCTGCCGATGACCGGGCTCCGGCTCGGCGTCCCGGACGCCGCCCTCGACCCGCCCGGCAGTATCACGCGGACCGCCGCCGAGCTCTCCCACGACGCCTTCGGCCCGGGCGCCGGCGCTCCGCTGCTGGTCGTGGGCTCGGGCGACCCGTCGCTGGGCACGCTCCGCGAGGCGCTGCTCGCCCGGGCCGACGTCGGCCCGCCGACCACCCTCCCCGGCGGCCGCTGGGTGCTGACGGTCGTCCCGCGCACCGCACCCGACGACCCGGCGACCGGCGAGCTGCTGACGTGGACCCGGACGATGGCCACGACCGTCGGCGGCCCGGACACGCACGTCGGCGGGCCGGTCGCGGCCCGGGCCGACTTCTCCGCGGCCATCACCACGCGGTTGCCGCTGTTCCTCTTCAGCGTCGTCGGCATCTCGGTGCTGCTGCTCGCCTGGGTGTTCCGCAGCGTGCTGATCCCGCTGACGGCGGCGGTGATGAACCTGCTGACCGCGGCCGCGACGACGGGCGCGGTCGTGGTCGCCTTCGGCGGCCCGATCGAGCCGTACCTGCCGGTGTTCCTGTTCGCCGGGCTGTTCGGCCTGTCGATGGACTACGAGGTCTTCCTCATCGCGCGCATCCAGGAGGCGTGGCGCCGCCGCCGCGACACCCGGGCCGCGATCGTCGACGGCATCGCGGCGACCGGCCGGACCATCACCGCGGCCGCGCTGATCATGGCGCTGGTGTTCGTGGCGTTCGCCTTCGTGGACGCCCGCGTCGTGCGGGAAGCCGGAGCCGGGCTGACCGTCGCCGTGCTCCTCGACGCGGTCGTCGTCCGGTGCGTCCTCGTCCCGGCCGTGATGGCGTGGCTCGGCGAAGCCAACTGGTGGTTCCCGCGGCGCGCCCCGGCCGCCCGCGAACTGGTGGGGAGCGCGCGGTGACGCGGCGGACGCTGGTGCTGATCGCGCTCGGCGCGTTCGTCACGACCCTCGACAACACCATCGTCGCGGCCGGCGCACCCTCGATCGCCCGCGACCTCGGGCTGGACCTCGGGACGCTGCAGTGGGTCGCCCTCGGCTACATGCTCCCGTTCGCCGGCCTGCTGCTGGTGGCGGGCACCCTCATCGACCGCTGGGGCCGCCGTGCGACGCTGCCGGCGGGGCTGCTCGCGTTCGGGCTCGGCGCGGCCGCCGGCGGTCTGGCCGGCTCGGTGGGCCTGCTCGTCGCCGCCCGGGTGCTGCAAGGCGCGGCCGCCGCGTTCCTCGTGCCCGGCCTGCTGAGCCTGCTGCGGTCGAACCTCGACGCGCGCGGCCGGACGCTCGGCGCCGCCGTGTGGACCGCGTGCCTGGCCGCCGCGCTCGCGCTGGGCCCGGCACTCGGCGGGCTGCTGAGCGAATACCTGGGCTGGGCCTGGATCTTCTTCGTCAACCTCCCGTTCGTGGCAGCGATGCTCGTCCTGCTGCCGGGGACCGTGCCGGCGGGGCGCGAGCCACCCGGTCCGCGGCCGGCCGTCGGGGCGATGGTCGTCGTGACGGCGAGCCTGGTCCTGCTCACCGCGGCGCTCGTCTCGTGGGGCGACGACCCCCGCGCCGGCGCCGCACTGCTGATCTCCGGTGCCGCGCTCGGTGCGGGGTTCGTGCTCCGGGAACGCCGGGCGCGGGAACGGCTGGTGCCGGCCGACCTGACCGGAAACCGGGTGTTCGCCGGTTCGCTCGCCGTGCAAGTGCTGTGGGGACTCGGGATCTCGGGCATCGTCTTCTTCACGCCCCTGCTGCACCAGGAGTTCCTCGGTCTCGACCCGGTCCGGGCGGGGTTGCCGCTGGCGCTGGTCGCGGTCGCGGTGGTGGCCGCGACGCCGCCGGTCCCGTGGGCGGTGGCCCGGTTCGGTCCTCATCGGACGGTCGCGGCCGGGCTCGCCGTGGTGGCCTGCGGGTTGCTCGCGCTCGCCGCCGTGAACCACGTCCCGGCCGTTCTTCCGCGGCTGCCCGGGCTGGTGCTCATCGGGGCCGGCTCGGCGTTCACGACACCGTTGACGTCGCACGCGCTGGACGTCGTCGCCGAACGGCGGTCCGGCACGGCGTCCGGGCTGCTCACGGCGTCCCGGGAGCTGTCGAGTGCGCTGGGCGTCGCGCTGATCGGCGCTGTCCTGACGGCGGTACGGACAGTGCGGCTCGACGTGGGCGTGACGGCGGGCTCGGCGCTGGCCGCCGGGTACACCGCCGGCCTCCTCGTCGCGGCCGGCCTGACGTTCGCCGGTGCGCTGCTGTCCGTGCGCGTGCTGCGGAGCCGGTCCGCCGTGACCTCGTCGCCGCGTGACAAACGCGCGGTGCCGTAATGCGCGTGCCGGTGAGCATCGGAATTCGCTTGATTGACAACCGCCCGGGAGCAGCTATTCACTGCGCCGGTAAACGCTATCTGCGAGGAGCCATGGAAACCATTTCCCAGCCGGTTCCCGTCACCGGGGAAACCACCGACGACCGCGCCTCGCTGGCGACCCTGCTGGCCCGGTGGGCGCGGGTGCTCGGCGACGAGATCGCCGTGACCCACCTGGACCACCGCGCCGCGGCGGACGGCCGCGCCGTCACGCTCACCTGGCGGCAGCTCGACGAGCGGGTCGGCGCGGTTGCCGCACGGTTGAGCGGAATCGCGGTTGCGGGGGACCGGGCGGCGGTGCTCGCCGGGCAGTCCGTGGACTACGTCGTCGCGTTCCTCGGCGCGATCCGGGCGGGGCTGGTCGCCGTGCCGCTGTTCGCACCCGGCCTGCCCGGCCACGCGGGCCGGCTGGCCGCGACGTTCGCCGACTGCGCCCCGCGGGTCGTGCTCACCACGACCGGGGAAATCGAGGCGGTCGAGACGTTTCTCGCCGATTCGGGGACGCGGCCGGCGGTGGTCGCCGTCGATTCCCTGGCACCGGCCGAACCGCGGGAATGGCCGGCACCGGATCCCGGTGCCACGGCGTACCTGCAATACACGTCGGGCTCCACCCGCTCGCCCGCCGGGGTTGTGCTGACCCACGGCAACGTGCTGGCCAACGCCCGTCAGGCGTGCACCGCCTACGGCGCGGAAAGCCGGACCACCTCGACGGTCAGCTGGCTTCCGCTCTTCCACGACATGGGGCTGGTCCTCGGCATCGCCGCGCCGATGGTCGCCGGCATGGCGTCGGTGCTGATGGACCCGCTGGCCTTCCTCGAACGGCCGTCCCGGTGGCTGCGCGCGCTCTCGGCCAGCCCCGGCGCGATCAGCGCGGCGCCCAACTTCGCCTACGCGTACTGCGCTTCCCGGGTGTCCGAGGCCGAAAAGAGCTACCTGGAGCTGAGCCGGGTCGTCTCGCTGGCCAACGGCAGCGAACCGGTGCTGCCGGCGACGATCGCGAAGTTCGAAGACGCGTTCGCCGAGTGCGGGCTGCGGCCGGAGGTCCACCGGTCGGCCTACGGCCTGGCCGAGGCCACCGTGTTCGTCTCCGTGTCCGGCGCCGGAGAACCGGCCCGGCAGGTCACGTTCGACCGGGACCGGCTGGCCGCCGGCTTCGCGGTGCCGGCCACATCCGGTTCGACGCTTGTTTCGTGCGGCCACCCGGCCGGGCAGCGGGTGCGGATCGCCGACCCCGGCACCGGCGAAGCTCTCGAACCCGGTGCGGTCGGCGAGATCCGGGTGAGCGGCCCGAACGTCGGCCGCGGCTATTGGGGCCGGGAGTCGTCCGGGACTTTCGGCCTGCCGCCGCTCGACCCGGACACCGGCGAAGGCTGGCTGGCGACCGGGGACCTCGGTGTGGTCTTCGAGGGCGAGCTGTACGTCACCGGCCGGCTGAAGGACCTGGTCGTCGTCGACGGCCGCAACCACTACCCGCAGGACATCGAGCAGACGGTCGAGCAGCAGGCGGGCGTCCGGCCGCACTCGGCCGCCGTCTTCGCGATCGGCACCGACGACGGGGAAGCCGCGGTCGTCGCACTGGAACGCGCCAAGAAATCCGACCTCGGCGCCGCCGAGGTGACGGCCGCGGTGCGAGCGGCCGTGTCCGCCGGGCACGGCCTGCGCCTGCACGACGTCGTCGTCCTGGCGCCCGGGGAGGTGCCGCGGACCTCCAGCGGCAAGATCAGCCGGGCGCACTCCCGGCTGTCCTACTCGGCCGGATCGCTCGACGGGCGGCGGCTCGGATGACCACGACGGACGCGGTGCGCGCGTGGCTCCTCGCCCGGCTCGGCCCGGTGGACCCCGACCGGCCGTTGCAGGAGACGGGACTGTCCTCACGGGACGCGACGGTCCTCGCGGCCGATCTCGGGCGGTTCGTCGGCCGTCCCCTGGACGTGACGCTCGTCTGGCAGTACCCGACGGTCACCGCGCTGTCCGCGCATCTGTCCACAGGGGACTCTTCCGTGGCCACGGTGCCGACCCCGCACGTGGAGGAACCGATCGCGGTCATCGGCCTCGGGTGCCGGCTGCCGGGCGGGATCGACTCGCCGGAGGCGTTCTGGCGCTTCCTCGACGCCGGCGGTGACGGTATCGGCGAGGTCCCGGAGGGCCGCTGGGAGACGTTCGCGCCCGAGGCGGATCTCGCGGGGCTGCCGATGCGGGGCGGGTTCCTCGACGACGTCGCCGGGTTCGACGCGGAGTTCTTCGGCATCACCCCGCGCGAGGCCGAAGCGATGGACCCGCAGCAGCGGATCCTCCTGGAGGTGGCCTGGGCGGCGCTGGAGCACGCCGGGATCCCGCCGTCCGGGCTGCGCGGCAGCCGGACCGGCGTGTTCGTCGGGCTGTCGGCCACCGAATACGGCTCGCTGACGATGACCGACGTCGCGGGTGTCGACGTCTGGTCGGGCACGGGCGCGGCGGCGAGCATCGCGGCCAACCGGCTGTCGTACCTGCTCGACCTGCGCGGGCCGAGTCTCACGCTCGACACGGCGTGTTCGTCGTCGCTGGTCGCGGTGCACCAGGCGATGCAGAGCCTCCGCCGCGGCGAGAGTGAGCTCGCGCTGGCCGCCGGGGTGAACGTGCTGCTGTCGCCCGGCATCACCGCGGGCTTCCACCGCGCCGGGGTGCTGGCCGCGGACGGGCACTGCAAGCCGTTCGACGCGGGTGCCGACGGCATCGCCCGCGGCGAGGGGTGCGGAGTGGTCGTGCTGAAGCCGCTGCGGGCGGCTCGTCGCGCGGGTGACCGGGTGCTGGCGGTGCTGCGCGGCAGCGCGGTGAACTCCGACGGCCGGTCCAACGGCATGACGGCACCCAACCCGCTGGCGCAGGCCGACTTACTGCGCTCGGCGTACGCGTTTTCGGGCGTCGATCCGTCCAGTGTGGACTACGTCGAGGCGCACGGGACGGGCACGCCGTTGGGGGATCCGCTGGAGGCCGGCGCGCTGGCGGCGGTGCTCGGGCGCGAACCGGACCGTCCGCTGCTGCTGGGATCGGTGAAGAGCAACTTGGGCCACCTCGAAGGGGCGGCGGGCATCGCGGGGCTGCTGAAGGTGGTGCTGGCGATGACGCACCGGCGGCTCCCGCCGAGCCTGCACTTCCGCGAGCCGAACCCGCACATCGACTTCACGGGGCTGCAGGTGGTGAGCGCGAGCACGGAGTGGCCGCGTTATCCGGGGACGGCGCGAGCGGGGGTATCGGCCTTCGGCTTCGGCGGGACGAACGCACACGTGGTGCTCGAGGAGTGGCCGGCGGCGTCGTTCCCGGTGCGGGCGGCCGAGGTTGCGGGACCGGAAGTGTTCGCGCTTTCGGCCCGGTCGGAGGAAGTGCTGCGGGCGCGGGCGGGTGAGCTGGCGGAGTGGGTCGAGGGGTCGGAGGTGCCGCTGAGCGCGGTGGCCTCGACGCTGGCCCACGGACGCGAGCACTTGCCGGTGCGCGGCGCGGTGGTGGGGGAGAGCCGCGCCGAGGTGGTGGCGGGGTTGCGCGAGCTGGCCGCGGGCCGCGGTCTGACGGGCGATGTTCGGGGCGCGGGCGTGGGCGGTACTCGTGGAGTTGGTGGGTCGGTGTCCGATTGCGGCCTCACGGGCGGTGCTCGCGGGGCCGTCGAGTCGGTAGCCGGTCACGGCGAGGGCCGCGGCATCACGGGTGAGATGGCTGCCGGTCCCGGCGTGGTGTTCGTCTTCTCCGGGTACGGCTCCCAGTGGTCCGGCATGGGCCGCCGGTTCCTGCGCTCCGAACCCGCCTTCCGCGCCGAGGTCGATGCGCTCGATCCCGTCTTCCGGGCCGAGACCGGGTCGTCCCTGCGCGACCTCCTCGACCGCGAACCCGAGGATCTCGCCGCCACCCAGCTCGCTCTCTTCGGCATGCAGCTCGCGCTGGCCGGGCTCTGGCGGGCCCACGGCGTCACCCCCGCCGCCGTCCTCGGCCACTCCATGGGCGAGGTCACCGCGGCCGTCGTTGCCGGGGCGCTCGATGTCGGCGACGGCCTGCGGGTCATGGCCACCCGGGCGCGGCTGCTCGCCGAACTCGACCGGAGCGGGGACGGCGCCATGGCCGTCGTCGAACTTTCGCCGCAGGAACTGGCCGAGTTCCCCGAGGTCACCGTCGCCGTGTATGCCTCGCCCACCCAGTGCACCGTCAGCGGCGCCGCGGACCAGGTCGACGCCCTCGTCGAGCACGCCGAACGCCTGGGGCGGCTCGCCCGGCGGCTCCCCGTCGGCGGGGCCGGGCACTCCGCCGCCGTCGATGCCGTGCTCGGCCGCTTCCGGGCCGACCTCGAACTCCAGCCCGGAGAGCCGGAAATACCCTGCTACACCACCGTTCTCGACGATCCCGAAGAGACACCGGCCTTCGACGTCGACTACTGGGCCGCGAACCTGCGCCGTCCGGTGCGGTTCAGCCAAGCCCTCGCCGCCGCCGCGAAGAACGGGCACACCGTGTTCGTCGAAGTGTCGCCGCACCCGGTCGCCCTCGCCGCCGTCGAGCAGACAACCGGTGCCCAGGCCCTGCCGTCGGCGAGCCGGCGGATCGACGAACGGACGGCGTTCCTCACCAGCCTCGCCCGGCTGCACGTCGGCGGCCGCCCCGGCGCGCTGGCCGCCCGGCCGCGGACGACCCCGGTCGACCTGCCCGGCCCGGTCTGGCGGCACGAGCGGTTCTGGCCGAAGCGCCGGGCCCAGGTCCACGGCGGCCACCCGCTGCTGGGTGTCCACATCGACCACCCGGAAGGCCACCTCTGGCGCGGCGACGTCGGCACGGAGACCCTGCCCTGGCTCGCCGATCACACCGTCCGGGGGACGCCCGTGTTCCCCGCCACCGGCTTCCTCGAACTGGCGCTCGCCGCCGCGCGCACCGGGCGGATCCGCGACCTCGAACTGCGGGAAGTCCTCACCCTCGACGCGCACACCGAGGTGACGACCAGCCTCACCGGCACCGAGTTCGGCGTCCACGCGAAGTCCGCGCAAGGCGACTGGGTGCGCCACGCCACGGCCCGGATCGAGACCGGCGGCACACCGTCGGCGCCGTTCGGCGAGGTCGACGGCGAGCCCTTGGACCTGTACCGCGTCCTGACCGAGCTGGGCCAGGACTACGGCCCGGCCTTCCGCGGCCTGCGTCGCGTCCGTACCGCCGAAGGAAAAGCCTCGGCGTCGATCGCCCCGCCCGACGCCGACCACCGCGCCTACCTGCTGCACCCCGCCCTCGCCGACGCCTGCCTGCACGCGCTCGCGGCGGCCGTCGGGGACGCGGACGCCCTCTACCTGCCGCTCACGATCGGCGAGGTGGTGCTCGCCGGTGAACCACGAAACGGCGTGCGCGTGGACGCCGTCCTGACCTCGAAGGACCCGTCCGGTGACGGCTTGCTCGGCAGCGTCCAGCTCGTCGACGCCGACGACGTCGTCCTGGTCGAGTTCCGCGACGTCTACTGCCGCCGGTTCCGCGACGCGGCCCTGAACCGGCTGCTCTACGAAGCCGCCTGGCAACCCGCCGACCTGCCCGCCGGGGAACGGGACGGCCGCTGGATCGTGCTGTCCGAAGTGGACGACGACCTCGCCACCGCCCGGCTCGGCGACCGAAGCGCCCTCACGAAGCTTCTGCGCGAGGGCGGCGCGACCGCGGTCGTGGTCCTTCCGGCCGGGGAAGCCACCCCAGACCCCGAGCGGGCCGCGCGGCTGGTCGGGACCCTGTCCGGGGTCGTCGCCGAACTGGCCGAGATGACGGTGCCGCCGCGGTTGTGGCTGGTCACGGCCGGGGCGCAGAGCGTCGAGCCCGGTGAGCACGGCGACCCCGACCTGGCCGCGCTGCGCGGATTCGTCCGCGTGCTCGCCTTCGAACACCCGGAACTGCGGGTGAGCGCGGTCGACTTCGACGCCGGCCCGGACCCGGCCCGGCTGTGGGTCGGCCAGCTGCGCGACGAGGTCCACGCCGACGGGCCGGACGACGAGGTCGCCTGGCGCGAAGGCGTCCGGCACGTGCGGCGGCTGGTCCGGCCCGAGCCCGGCGATGCGGTGCGTGAGCCGGTCCGCGACGGCGCCTACGTCATCACCGGCGGGCTCGGCGGCCTCGGCCTGGTCGCGGCGCGGTGGCTGGCCGGACGCGGCGCGACGCGGGTGGTGTTGAACAGCCGCCACGCGAGCCCGGTACCGGACCTGGGGATCGACGTCCGCGTCGTCGCCGGCGACATCGCCCAGCCCGGCACGGCCGAGGCCCTGGTGGCGGCGGCCGTCGACGGCGGCGTGCCGCTGCGCGGGGTGCTGCACGCCGCCGGCGTCCTGGCCGACGGCGCCGCGATCGGCCTGGACGCCGATGCCCTCGACGCCGTCTGGCGGCCGAAGGCGCTGGGTGCCTGGCGGCTGCACCAGGCGACCGCCGGGCACGACCTCGACTGGTGGCTCGTGTATTCGTCGGCCGCCGCGCTGTTCGGCTCGCCCGGCCAAGCCGCCTACGCGACAGCGAATGCGTGGGCCGACGCCCTGGTCACGTGGCGCCGGGCCCAGGGCCTCCCGGCGGCGACGATCGAGTGGGGCGCCTGGGGCGAGGTCGGCGCCGCGGCCGGGTCGCGCAACCCGGTGCTCGAGCCGCTCGGCACCGAGGAAGCGCTGTCGGCATTGGACGTCGTCCTCGCCCGAGATCGTGCTGCGACCGGCGTGGCCCGCGTCAGCGCCGAAACCGTGCTGGAGCTGTTCCCGCGGCTGGCCGACCGGCCGTTCTTCGGGTTGTTCGCGCCGCGCACCGGACCGTCCACTTGGGACGGTATGAGCGCCCTTCGGGCCGGAACACCCGAAAACGCGCGAAAAGCGATCGCCGACCACCTGGCCGGGCTCGTCGCGGGCCTGCTGGGCTACGCCGAGGTCGGCCGGGACGTGCCGCTCACCCGGCTCGGGCTCGATTCGCTGTCGGCGATGCGCGCGCGGGGTGCGGTGGAACGCGACTTCGGCCTGCCGCTGCCGATCCCGCTGCTCCTGCGCGGCGCCAGCCTGGCCGAGCTCGCCGGTCACCTCGCCGAGCAGGCCGGCTTCGGACCGGCGAAAGCCGGGCCGGTCACCGCCGGGCCGCGCGATCCCGCCGAGCGGTGGGTCGCCCGCCACTGGCGGGCCGAGCTGGGCGGCCCGGAACCCGGCGTGCACGACGACTTCTTCGCCGTGGGCGGCGATCCCGAACGCGCCCGGCGGCTGCGGGCGGTGTTCGCGGAGCAGCTGGGCGCGGTGCCCGCGGTGGAACGGCTGTTCGCGACGCCGACGGTCGCGGCGATGGCCGACCTGCTGCGCGCGGAGCTGGAAGGCCACGGCGGCGGCCCGGTGCGGCTGCTGCGTGACGGCGTCGGCGACCCGGTGTTCCTGTTCCACCCGGCCGGCGGCCCGACGAGCGTGTACCGCGAGCTGGTCCGGCTGCTGCCGGAGGGGCACCCGGTGTACGGGTTCGAGCGGATTGACGACGAGGACACGGTCGAGGCCAAGGCCGCGTGCTACGTCGAGCTGATCCGGGAGATCCAGCCGCAGGGCCCGTACCGCCTGGGCGGCTGGTCGTTCGGCGGCTGCCTGGCGTACGAGACGGCGCGGCGGCTCGACGGGCCGGTCGACCTCGTCGTCCTGATCGACACGATCCTGCCGCTGCCCGCGCCCGGGAAGCCGGCCGACCTGCTGCTGGACCGCTTCGACCGCTTCGCCGAGCACGTGTCGAAGACCTACGGCGTCCCGTTCGCGATCCCGCGCGACGAGCTGGCCGGATTGGACGAAGACGCCCAGATCCGCCGGGTCCTCGACCGGCTGACCGAGCAGGTGCCCGACCTCGGCGCCGGCGTCCTGCGCCACCAGTACGAGTCCTATGTGGACGCCCGGGTGGCCGAACGCTACACACCGGAGCGGTACGACGGGCGCGTCCTGTTGCTGCGGGCGCAGGATCCGCATCCGCTGACGACCACTTTGGACCCGCGGTACCTGCGCACCGACGACACCCTGGGCTGGGACGAGTACTGCTCCGCCCTCGAAGTGGCCCGCGTCCCGGGCGACCACGTGTCGATGATCGACCCGCCGCACGTGAGCGCGCTGGCGGCGGAACTGGCGGCCCGGCTCGGCGTGGGGGTGCGGTGATGGACGAGCTCACGCCGACGACGGCGTTCCGGATCGCCGACCTCGCGGCCAGGCAGGACGAAGCCGTCCGGATCGCCGAGAAGCGCGCTGTCGACCGGCAGCACGCCAAGGGGAAGCTCACCGCCCGCGAGCGGATCGGGCTGCTGCTCGACCCCGGTTCCTTCGTCGAGCTCGACCAGTTCGCGCGGCACCGGTGCGGCGAGTTCGGGATGGACGCCAACCGGCCCTACGGCGACGGCGTCGTCACCGGGCACGGGACCGTCGACGGCCGGCAGATCTGCGTCTTCTCCCAGGACTTCACCGTCTTCGGCGGCAGCATGGGCGAGGTCTCCGGCGAGAAGGTCCTCAAGGTGATGGACCTGGCCCTGTCACTCGGCTGCCCGGTCGTCGGGATCAACGACTCCGGCGGCGCGCGCATCCAGGAAGGCGTCGTCTCGCTGGCGTACTACGCCGAGCTCGGCCGGCGCAACGCCCACGCCTCCGGGGTGGTCCCGCAGATCTCGATGATCATGGGCCCGTGCGCCGGCGGGGCCGTCTACGCGCCGGCCATCACCGACTTCACTGTGATGGTCGACGAGACCTCGCACATGTTCGTCACCGGGCCGGACGTCGTGCACGCCGTCACCGGCGAGCGGGTCACGGCGCAGGAACTGGGCGGCGCGGCCGTGCAGAGCGAGGTCGCCGGCAACGCCCACCACCGGGCCGCCGACGAGCAGGACGCCATCGAATGGGTGCAGACGCTGCTCGCCTACCTGCCCGCCAACAACCTCGACCCCGTCCCGGAGTACGCCGACGACACCAGCGCCGTCGTCACCCCGGCCGACCTGGAGCTCGACCGGCTGGTGCCCGACTCGCCGAACCAGACCTACGACATGGCCGAGCTGATCACCGCACTGGTCGACGACGGCGAGTTCACCGAGGTGCACAGCGCCTTCGCGGCCAACATGATCTGCGCGTTCGGCCGGGTCGAGGGCCGTACGGTCGGCATCGTGGCCAACCAGCCACGCCACCAGGCCGGCGTGCTCGACATCGACGCGTCGGAGAAGGCCGCGCGGTTCGTGCGCTTCTGCGACGCCTTCTCGATCCCGCTGCTGACCTTGGCCGACGTCCCCGGCTACCTGCCGGGCAGCGACCAGGAACGAGGCGGTATCATCCGCCGCGGCGCCAAGCTGATCTACGCCTACTCCGAAGCCACCGTGCCGAAGGTGACCGTGGTCGTCCGCAAGGCCTACGGCGGCGGCTACGCGGTGATGGGCTCCAAGCACCTCGGCGCCGACGTGTGCCTGGCCTGGCCGACCGCGGAGATCGCCGTGATGGGCGCGGAGGGCGCGGTGCAGGTGCTCTACCGCCGCGAGCTGGCCGAGCTCCCGCCGGAGCGGCGGGCCGCGGCGCGACGACGGCTCACCGAGGAGTACCGCAAGCGCCACACCGGCCCGTACCTGGCCGCCGAGCGCGGCTACGTCGACCAGGTCGTGGCGCCGTCGCAGACCCGGCTACAGGTCGCGCGGGCCCTGCGGACGCTGCGCACCAAACGCCAGACCCTGCCGGCGAAGAAACACGGAAACATCCCCCTGTGAAGGAGACTTCGATGAGAGCCACCCTGCTGATGCTGGCCGTCGTGGTCCTGCTCGCCAGTGGTGTCACCGCCGCCCAGGCGAGTCCCGCCGTGGCCGACGACGGCGCGAAGGTCGTCCAGGAGACCTGGCTCGACGCCCGGACCGTCGACCTGAAGATCGACTCACCGGCCCTGGGCACCACCGGGATGGTCCGGCTGATCGTGCCGACCGGGTGGGCCGCGCAGCCGACGCGGACGTGGCCGGTGCTGTTCCTGCTGCACGGTTGCTGCGAGCCCGTCGACTACAAGTCGTGGGACCAGTTCACCGATGTGAAGGCGTTCACCGCGAACAAGGACGCGCTCGTCGTGATGCCGACGGACGGCCCGGCCGGGATGTACACGAAGTGGTGGAACTTCGGGTTGTCGAGCAAGCCCGACTGGGACACCTTCCACACCGCGGAGGTCCGCCAGATCGTCGAACGCGGGTACCACGGCGGCACGCGCCGGGCGATCGCCGGGCTGTCGATCGGCGGCTACGGCGCGTTCGCATACGCGTTCCAGCACAAGGGGATGTTCGCCGCGGCGGCGTCCTACAGCGGCGTGCCGAACACGCTCTACCCCGGGATCCCGGTCTGGATCATCGGCATCCTGGCCCGCGCCGGGATCTTCAACTACCTCAACCTCTGGGGCGACTCCTTCGGGATGCAGCCGATCTGGTCGGCGCACAACCCCTACGACCACGTCCAGGACCTGCGCGGCGTGGCGCTCTACCTTTCCTGCGGCAACGGGCAGACCGGGCCGCTCGACCCACCGGGGCAGTCCGACGTGCTGGAACCGTCGGCGCTGCTGTCGTCGCAGAGCTTCACCGACAAGCTGCGGCAGGCCGGCATCCCGGCGACCGTCGACTACTACGGCCCGGGCACGCACAGCTGGCCGTACTGGCAGCGGGCCCTGCACAACTCGTGGCCGGTGCTCGCCGGCGCGCTCGGCCTCCCGGCCTGAGCGCATTCCCTTTCCCCGATGGAGGTTGTGGTGAAGTCTGTCCCGTTGCGACGCGTGCTGTCCGCGCTCGTCGGCGTCTCCCTGGCGGCGCTGGGAGTCGTCGCCGCGAGCCCGCCCGCCGGCGCGGTCGCGGCGCCGATCCTGCCCGGCCCGTTCGACGACTCGTTCTACACGCCGCCGTCGCCGCTGCCGGCCGGGAAGCCCGGTGACGTCCTGCGCTGGCGGCCGACAGTGCCGCTGCTGAACGCCGCCAACGCCGACGCCTGGCAGGTCATGTACCTCTCGACCAACGCCCAGGGCCGGCCGGACGCGGTCACCGGGACCGTCCTGGTGCCGAAGGGCAAGGACCCGGCGCGGGCGCCGATCGTCGGCTACGCGGTCGGCACGCAGGGCCCGGCGTTCAAGTGCACGGCGTCCAAGGCGATGGAACGCGGGACGCTGTACGACCAGCCCGCCATCAACGACTCACTGTCCAGCGGCTACGCCGTCGCGGTGACCGACTACGAGGGCTACTCGCCGACGACCGTGCCGACGTACATCACCGGGCAGTCCATGGGCCCGGCCGTCATCGATTCGGTGCGGGCGGCGCAGAACCTGCCGTCGGCGCGGCTGGCGAAATCGGCGAAGGTGATCTTCCAGGGGTACTCGCAGGGCGGCGGCGGATCGATGTGGGCGGGGGAGAAGCAGCCCGCCTACGCGCCGGAGCTGAACGTGGTGGGTGTCGTCGCGGGCGGCGTGCCCGCCGACCTGACCGAGGTCGCCAAGGGACTCGACGGCTACATCGGGTTCGGGTTCCTGGCGTTCGCCGCGGTCGGGCTCGATGCCGCCTACCCGGATCTGAAGCTCGATTCCTTCCTCAACGCCACCGGGCGCCAGCAATTGGGTGACGCCAAGAAGAACGCCTGCGTCGCGGAACTGCTGCTCGATTATTCGTTCAAGAAGATCAGCGACTACACGACGACGAACCCGTTGAGCACGCCGCAGTGGCAGGCTCGGCTGGCGCAGAACAAGCTGGGCGCGAACCCGCCCCGGGTGCCGGTGTTCCAGTACCACGCGAGCACCGACGAGATCGTCAACACGCCGCAGGCCGAGGCGCTGCACCGGGCGTACTGCGCGGCGGGTGTCCGTGAACAGTGGCAGACGTACATTTCCGACCACGCCACGGGAATCCTGGCCGGGAACGGGGATGCCCACCAGTGGATCGTGAAGCGCTTCACCGGTGAGCAGGCCCCGTCCAACTGCTGAGTGTCAGACCTTGCTCGCGGCGAAGGCGGCGGCGTCGGAGGCGTCGCCGCCATAGCTCAAGTGGGCCAGGATGTTCGCGCCGCCGGACTGGCAGACCGGGTCGCCGTCGGCGCAGTAGTCCTTGGTCCGGCTCTGGTACGGCCCGGTCACCTGCCTGCCGATCGCGCGGATCGGGTTGCCGAACAGCAGGATCGCCGCGATCCGCGGGGCCAGCTCCGCCGGGATGGTCGCGACGATCGGGCCGCCGACCAGCGCGCCGTCGCTGCTGACGCCGATCGAGTTGTCGACGACGTTGGCGCCCTGCGAGTAGCCGACCAGCACGAACCGCTGCTGCGGGCAGGCCGCGGCCTGCGCTTTGACGTGGTTCACCAGGTCGGTGTTGCCCTTCTGCACCGACGCGGGCTCGCCCAGGTCGGCCGGGTAGTTCACGGGATAGCCGCTCAGCGAGCGGGGCCGCAGCGAGTTCTGTAGCGCTTGGTAGACGGGGTCGCCGACGATGAGGCCGTAGGTGCCGGGCTCGAACGTGCCGCGGGCGATCGGCACGTCGATGTCGGTGCAGGGCGCGGCCGACGCGACCGGCGCGGTGGCCACGGCGAGCCCGGCCGCGGCGAGGCCGACCGTGATGGCGGAAGAAAGCAGACGACTCATGGCTGATCACACCTCTGCTGGGAAACCGGAATGTCCGCAAACGCTTTCTCGAATTGCGGGCAAAGGCAAGAGCGGTTTTCCGCCGGTGTGAATAATTGTTCAGCCGGTGACAATCAGTCCGATGTGGACGCTCAGGTGACGCTCTGCCCGGCCTCGACGTGGTCCAGCAGCGCGGGGTCGAGGTTGCGCAGGGCGGCCATGACGAACCCGGTGGCCAGCTCGCCGGCCGCGATCGGGTCGACGCCGGGGGAGTGGGAGACGTGCATCGCCGCCCGGCCGACGAGGCCGACCATCATCGCGGCGAGCAGGTCCGCGCCGGGGCCCGGGGTGCGGCCGTGGGCGAGCAGGTGCTCCCGGATCCGGTCGACGACGTGCGTGGTGACGGTGTCGGCGAGGGCGCGGCGCTCGTCCGACATCTCGTCGACGGCGGAGTCGAACAGCATCCGGAAGCCGGCCGGGTGGGCGCCCGCGTAGCTGAACATGGCCATCACGGCGAGCCGGACGCGTTCTTCGAGGGGGCTCGTGCTCTTCGTTTCGTACGCGGTGAGCACCCAGGTGCGCACCGCGGCGACCTCGCGCGTCACGGTGGCGCGGAACAGGGCCGCCTTGTCGCCGAAATGCGCGTACAGCGTCGGTTTGGTGGAGTCGGCGCGCTCGGCGATCAGGCCCATGGTGGCCTGGGCGTACCCGCGTTCGGCGAACACCGCGCGGGCGGCGTCGAGCAGCTCGTCGTCGGTGGGCCGGGCGGCCGGGCTCCGGCGGGTGCTGGATCGATCAGGGAAACGCGGCCGGCTCATAGCGGTGTACTGTACGGTCTCGCTGCTTTACCGCTCGGTAAAGCTCACCCGCCCCCGTGGAGGGAACCTGGTGTCCGGCGACGGTGCTCGGCAGCAAGTCCCGGTGACGCGAGAAGTGCTCGGACGGACGGAACTCGCCACCCTCATGCGTCCGGCGGTCCCGGCGCTGGTGGACTGGATCGTCCGGGAGGTGTGGCGCGAGGTCCCGGTGTACGCCCGGCACGGCAGCGTGACCCGCCACGGCGTCGAGTGCGCGGTGGCGCTCTTCGTCGACCTGGTCGAGGATCCGCTCGCGCCCCGGGACCGGCTGTACGAGACGTGCCGCCGCCTCGGCGCGGGCGAGGCGCACGAGGGCCGGACGCTCGACGACCTCCAGGTGGCGTACCGGGTCGGCACGCGCGCGGGCTGGCGCTGGATCATGCGCCTGGGCCGGCGGCACCGGCTGCCGTCGGCGGTGATGGCGAGCCTGGCGGAGATGCTGTTCGGCTACGCGGACGAGCTGGCGCGGATGTCGATCCGCGGGCACCGCGAGGCGCAGGCGGAGCTCGACGGCACGCGGGCGGGCCTGCGCCGTCGCCTGCTGCGGCTGGTGACCGGTCCGGTGGCGGTGACGGACGTGGTCCTCGCCGAGCTCGCGGTGGCGGCCGGCTGGCCGGTCCCCGGCGAGGTGGCGGCGGTGGTGCTGGAGTCCGCGGTCGCGCCGTGCTGGGAGCTCGACGTCCTGGCGGACCTCGAGGCGCCGCAGCCGTACCTGCTGGTGCCGGCCCCGGTGGACGCGCGGTTCTTCGCCGCGCTCGGCGTCCGGGCCGCGGTGGGCCCGCCGGTCTCCCCGACGGCCGCGGCGCATTCCCTGCGCTGGGCCCGGACGACGCTGCGCCTGGTGGGCGACGGCGCCCTGCCGGACGCGCCGGTGACGTGGTGCGCGCAGCACCTGACGACGCTGTGGCTGCTCTCCGACTCGCCGCTGACCGACCAGGTGGCCCGGCAGGAACTCGCCCCGCTGGACGGGTTCCCGGACCGCACCCGGCGGCGGCTCGGCGAGACTTTGCTGTCGTGGCTGGAAAACGGCGGCAACTCGGAGAAGATCGCGATCGACCTGTCGGTGCACCCGCAGACGGTGCGCTACCGCGTGCGCCAGCTGAAGCAGGCGTTCGGCGACCGGCTGGACGATCCCGAGGCGCGGTTCGCGATGCAGGCGGCGTTGCGCGCGTCCGTGCTGCGTTCCCGTGGTGCCTGACCGTCAAGCCGACCGGAAGAGCAGCAGGCCGTTCACGCTCAGCGTGCCCGCGGCCGGTGAGCCGGTGGTCAGTGCTCGCGTGAGCCGGATTCCCGGCGCCCCGGCTGCCAGGGTGTGGCCGTCCCATGAGGCCGGTTCCGGCGCGCCCGGTGCGAGCAGGGTCAGGTGAAGGGGCACGGACAGGACGGGTTCGGCTCGCACCGTCACCGTCAGGTCGTGGGTGCCGGGCCGAGGGGACGGCACTCCCGCCCAGGACACCGACAGCGGCCCGAACCGGATCGGTCCGGGCCCGGACGGGCGGATCTCCAGCCGGCCGGTGGTGACCAGGCGATCTTCGGCGCCGGCCTCTTCGGGTTCCAGGAAGTCCACGACCGGCTCGGGAACGCGGCCGGCACCGAGGGCTTCGGCGAGGTCACGGGCCTCGGCGAGCAGGCCGAGAGCGAGGTCGGACACCTCCGACGCCGCGTCCAGGATTTCTTCCGACAGCTCGGTGAGCCGCTCCTCGCGCCGGGACCGGGGGACTCGCCGGCCCGACTGCGCGAGCCGCTCTCGCGCGCGTTCGTAGACTTCGGGGCCCACCAAGGGCATCGCGGCGACCAGCGCCTCGAACGCGGATTTGTGCAGCAGGCCCAAGGCCGTGCGGGCCACCTCGGGGCGGCCGAGGGCGAGGGCGCACAGCACCAGGTACCGTTCGGCCACCGCGACCTGCAACGGGGACCGCGCCGAGGCGCCGGCGTCCCGGAACAGGTCCCGCGCCCGGCCCGGCTCGTCGGCCCGGGCGCGCGGGCCGGTGGTCGCACCCGCGTCGAGCAGAGTGCGCAGACCGGCGCCGACCGCGGCCGAATACCGTTGCTCCAGCACCTGGTCGAGCCGGCCTTCGATCCCGGCGAGTTTCTCGGCGAGCCGGTCTTCGCTGGCCGAGAGGGCACCGACCAGCTCGGCGGACAGGCTGCCGAGCTCCTGGTTGCCGGTGAGGGCGCCGATCACGCCGGAAACTCCGTACTTCGCGGCGATCATCGTGATCGCGGTCAGCGGCTCCACCCGGCACAGCCTGGAGATGCACGGCGGACGGCGTCCGCGAAACCGCGAAGGCCCTCCTCGCCGAACTGGGGAGGAGGGCCTTCCCTTCAGTTCTTGACCAACGCGGTGACGGCTTCGGCCAGTGGCGTCGTCGGGCGGCCGATGAGGCGGCTCAGGTCGCCGGACGTCGAAGCCAGCTCGCCGTCGGCGATGCCGCGGTCGGCGTCGGCCAGCATGGCCGCCACCGGCTCCGGCAGGCCGGCGCCGACGAGCACCTTCCGGTACTGCTCGACCGGCAGGTCCTGGTACGTGACCTCCTTGCCCGACGCGGCCGTGACCGCGGCGGCGAGGTCGGTGTAGCTGAACGCCTCGTCGCCCGCCAGTTCGTACGCCTTGCCTTCGTGGCCTTCGCCGGTCAGGACCTCGACGGCCGCCTCGGCGAAGTCGATCCGCGGGACGGCGCCCAGCCTGCCCTCGCCCGCCGCGCCCGCGAACGAGCCGACCGCCAGCGCCTGGCCGATCGTCTGCGCGTAGTTCTCGGTGTACCAGCCGTTGCGCAGGAACGTGAACGGCAGGCCCGACGCGCGGATGACCGCCTCGGTGGCCTTGTGGTCCGGCGCGACGAACAGCTTCGTCGTGTCGGCGGACAGGACGCTCGTGTAGGCGAGGTGGCCGACGCCGGCTTCGCGAGCGGCCGTGACGACCGCTTCGTGCTGGGCCAGCCGCTGGCCGGGGGTGCTGCTGGAGATCAGCAGCACCTTGTCCGCGCCGGCGAAGGCCGCGGCGAGGCTCGCCGGGTCGTCGTAGTCCGCCCGGCGCACCTGGACACCGCGCGCCGCGAACTCGGCGGCCTTCTCCGGATCACGCACGGCCGCGACGACCTCGGCGGGCGGCACCTTCTTCAAGAGGCCTTCCACGACCAGGCGGCCGAGCTGGCCGGTGGCACCGGTGACCACGATCATCTGCTTCTCCTCGCTGCTGGACTGCTTACCGACAGAGTGTACTAACTTTGAGAAAGTGCAAACTCTTGGTGAGCATCCTCACCTGGGTTTCCGCGGCCGGCGAGGTACCGTTGACGGCATGAGCGAGGCGCCGGAGTGGCTGGACGAGCACGGGCAGGTGGTGTTCGACGTGTTCGCGCAGGCGTGCACCTCCCGGGCGACGCTCGAGCACATCACCGGCCGGTGGGGGATCCTCGCGATGGCCGCGCTCCACGACGGCACGCTCCGGTTCAACGCGTTGCGCCGCCGGGTGTCCGGCGTGAGCGAGAAGATGCTGGCCCAGACCCTGCAGGCCCTCGAGCGCGACGGCTTCGTGCATCGAGAGGCGCAGCCGACGATCCCGCCGAAGGTCGAGTACAGCTTGACGCCACGCGGCCGCCGGACGGCGGCGCTGCTGCTGGCGCTGATCGAGGACGTCGAGGGGCAGATGCCGGAGGTCATGGAAGCCAACGCGGAGTACGACGCCGCGAAGCGCTAGCCGTAACGCGTTCTAGTCTGGCTCGGGGAGCCGTGTCGCTTCGAGTTCGGGGTCGTTCAGCAGTGCCAGGGGCCAGGGTGCTCGGCGTGGCCCGGTCCGCCGCCCGTCGTGATCTTCGTGGCTTCGAGGTCGATGCCTCCGAGGGCGATTCGGCTCGACCTCGCCTTGCTTGTCCATGCGCCCCGGCTCGCCGACCTTGCCCAAAGTTGGAACGTGTTCTAGTTTTGGGGACGTGAAGACCGATCTGGGCCTGTCCGGCGCCGTCGTGCTCGTCACCGGCGGTGTCCGCGGGGTGGGCCGGGGCATCACCGACGTGTTCCTCGCCCACGGCGCCCACGTCGTCACCTGCGCCCGGCGGGAAACCGCCACGAAAGCCGAGTTCGTCTCGTGCGATGTCCGTGACGAAGCCCAGGTCGCCGCCCTGATCGACGGGATCGTCGCCGAGCACGGCCGTCTCGACGTCGTCGTCAACAACGCCGGCGGCGCCCCCTACGCGCCGGCCGCCGACGCCTCGCCGCGGCTGCACGACAAGATCGTCCAGTTGAACCTGCTGGCCCCGCTGCTGGTCTCCCAGAAAGCCAACGCCGTCATGCAACGCCAGGACGGCGGCGGCTCCATCGTGATGATCTCCAGCGTCAGCGGCACCCGCGCGTCACCCGGGACCGCCGCCTACGGCGCCGCGAAGGCGGGGCTCGACAACCTCACCGCCAGCCTCGCCGTCGAGTGGGCGCCCAAGGTGCGGGTCAACGCGCTGGACGTCGGCATGGTGCGGACCGAACAGTCCCACCTGCACTACGGCAGCGAGGCCGCGGTCGAGGCGGTCGGCAAGACCGTGCCGCTCGGCCGGCTCGCCGAGCCCGAGGAGGTGGGCGCCTGCGCCGCGTTCCTCGCCTCCGGCCTGGCTTCCTACGTCTCCGGCGCGACCCTGCGCGTCCACGGCGGGGGTGAGGTCCCGGCGTTCCTCGCCGCGGCCGACGTCAACCAACGGGAGGATTCGTGAGCAGGTTGTGCCAGGACCGGGCGGTCGTCGTGACCGGCGCCGGCCGCGGCATCGGGCGGGCGCACGCGCTCGCCTTCGCCGCCGAGGGCGCGCTGGTGGTGGTGAACGACGTGGACGCGGACGCGACCGCCGGAGTCGTCGCCGAGATCGGGGCGCTGGGCGGCAAGGCCGTCGCCAACACCGACGACATCGCCGACTGGGCCGGGGCGAAGCACCTTGTCGACACGGCGCTGGAGCACTTCGGCCGCCTCGACGTCCTGGTCAACAACGCGGGCTTCGTCCGCGACCGGATGCTGGTCAACCTCGGCGAGGACGAGTGGGACGCGGTCGTCCGCGTCCACCTGAAGGGACACTTCGCGCCCCTGCGGCACGCCGCGGACCATTGGCGGGCGGAGGCGAAGGCCGGGCGGGTGCCGAGCGCCCGGGTGATCAACACGAGTTCCGGTGCCGGGTTGCTGGGCAGCGTCGGCCAGGGCAACTATTCGGCGGCGAAGGCCGGCATCGCCGGGCTGACCGTCGTGGCGGCGGCCGAGCTGGCGCGCTACGGGGTGACGGTGAACGCGATCGCGCCGGCCGCGCGGACCCGGATGACCGAGGCCGTGTTCGCGTCGATGGCGCGCCCGGACGAAGGCTTCGACGCGATGGCACCGGAGAACGTCTCGCCGCTGGTGGTCTGGCTGGGCAGCGAGGAGTCCGCGCCGGTGACCGGACGGGTGTTCGAGGTCGAGGGCGGCAAGGTGTCTCTCGCGCAGGCGTGGCGGCACGGCCCGGTCGTGGACAAGGGCGCCCGCTGGGAGCCGGCCGAGCTCGGCCCGGTGGTGAAGGACCTGCTCGAGCAAGCGCCCGAGCCCGAACCCGTCTACGGAGCGAGCTGATGGGCATCCTGACCAAGCGCGACGGCCACGTCGAGGTGATCACCGTCGACTACCCGCCGGTGAACGCGCTGCCCGTGCAGGGCTGGTTCGACCTCGCGGACGCGCTCAAGAAGGCCGGCGAGGACTCTGACGTCCACGTGGTCGTGCTCCGCGCGGAAGGCCGGGGCTTCAACGCGGGTGTCGACATCAAGGAGATCCAGCGCAGCGCCGGGTACGACGCGCTCGTCGGCGCGAACCGGGGCTGTTACGCGGCTTTCGGCGCGGTCTACGACTGCGCGGTGCCGGTCGTCACCGCGGTGCACGGCTTCTGCCTCGGCGGCGGCATCGGCCTCGCCGGCAACTCCGACGTCGTCATCGCCTCCGACGACGCCACCTTCGGCGTCCCCGAGGTCGAGCGGGGAGCTTTGGGTGCCGCGACGCACCTGGCCCGGCTGGTGCCGCAGCACCTCATGCGCACGCTTTACTTCACCGCGCGCACCATCACCGCCGCCGAGCTGCACACGCACGGCTCGGTCTACCAGGTCGTGCCGCGCGCCGAGCTGGACGACGCCGCCCTGGCCATCGCCCGCGACATCGCGAAGAAGGACCCGCGGGTGATCCGGGCGGCGAAAGAGGCCCTGAACGGCATCGACACCCAGCAGGTGCACCGCAGCTACCGGTTCGAGCAGGGTTTCACCTTCGAACTCAACCTGCTCGGTGCGTCCGACGAAGCCCGCGAGGAGTTCTTGAATGGCCGATAAGCGCACGACCGCCGACGACGTCGCGGCGGAGCTCCGCGACGGCATGACCATCGGCATCGGCGGCTGGGGCTCCCGGCGCAAGCCGATGGCGCTGGTCCGCGCGATCCTCCGCACGCCCGTGAAGGACCTGACCGTGGTGTCCTACGGCGGCCCCGACGTCGGCCTGCTGTGCGCGGCCGGCAAGGTGAAGCGCGTGGTGTTCGGGTTCGTCACGCTCGACTCCATCCCGTTCGACCCGTGGTTCGGCCGCGCCCGCGAGACCGGCGCGATCGCCGTCACCGAGTACGACGAGGGCATGTTCGGCGCCGCGCTTTCCGCGGCGGCGCAACGGCTTCCGTTCCTCCCGATGCGCGCCGGGCTCGGCTCGGAAGTGATGCGCGCCAACCCGGACCTGCGGACCGTGCGCTCGCCCTACGCCGACGGCGAGGAGCTGGTCGCGGTCCCGGCCCAGCACCTCGACGTCGCGCTCGTGCACCTCAACCGCGCCGACGCTCGCGGCAACGCCCAGTACCTCGGCCCGGACCCGTACTTCGACGACCTGTTCTGCCTGGCGGCGGCCAAGCGGTTCGTGTCGGTCGAGAAGGTCGTCGACACGCCCGAGCTGCTGGCGGGCGGGCCGGTGCAGTCGCTGCTGCTCAACCGGGGCGCGGTCGACGGCGTCGTCGAGGCCCCGCGCGGCGCCCACTTCACCACGGCGGTCCCGGACTACGGCCGCGATGAACGCTTCCAGCGCCACTACGCCGCTTGCGCCAAGGATCCCGAGGCGTGGCCGGGGTTCGTGGACCGGTTCCTCTCCGGCGGCGACGCGCAGTACCTGTCCGAAGTGGACAAGTTCGAGGCGGAGGCGGCATGAGCGCGACCCGGGCCGAGATCGCCGTCGTGGCGGTGGCCGAGCTGTTCCGCGGCGACGGCGAGATCGTCGTCAGCCCGATGGGCCTGATCCCGCAGCTCGGCGCGAAGCTCGCGCGGCTGACCTTCGAACCCGACCTGCTGATGTCCGACGGCGAGGCGTACCTGGTCACCACCGACGGCGTCGTCGAGGGCTGGCAGCCGTTCCGCAAGATGCTCGACACGATCGTCCCGCACGGGCGGCGCCACGTCGTCATGGGCGCGAACCAGGTCGACCGGTACGGCAACCAGAACATCTCCGCGATCGGCGACCACGCGCGGCCGAAGAAGCAGCTGCTGGGGGTGCGGGGCGCGCCGGGCAACACCGTCAACCACCGCACCAGCTACTGGGTTCCCCGGCACTCCTCGCGGGTCTTCGTGGACACCGTGGACGTCGTTTCCGGCGTGGGCTACGACAACGCGGCCAAGGCGGGCCCGTCGGCCGAGAAGTTCCACGACGTCCACCGGGTCGTCACCAACCTCGGCGTGTTCGACTTCGCCACGCCCGACCACTCGATGCGGGCGGTGTCGCTGCACCCGGGCGTCACACAGGACGAGGTCGCGGCGGCGACGACGTTCGAGATCGACTTCGGCAGCGTCGTGACCAGCCGCGAGCCGAGCGACGAAGAACTGCGGCTCATCCGCGAGGTCGTGGACCCGAAGAGCCTGCGCGACAAGGAAGTCCCGGCGTGAAGACGGCGCTGACGGAGCTCGTCGGCATCGAGCACCCGGTCGTGCAGACCGGGATGGGCTGGGTCGCCGGCCCGCGGCTCGTCTCGGCGACGGCCGAAGCGGGTGCGCTCGGCATCCTGGCCTCGGCCACGATGACCTACCCCGAACTGGAAAACGCGATCGCGGAAGTCAAGAAGCGCACGGAGAAACCGTTCGGCGTCAACCTGCGCGCCGACGCGGCCGACGCCGGCGACCGCGTCGACCTGCTGATCCGCGAGGGCGTCAAGGTGGCGTCGTTCGCGCTCGCGCCGCGCAAGGAGATGATCGCCAAGCTGCGGGACCACGGGATCGTCGTCATCCCGTCCATCGGCGCCGCACGCCACGCCGAGAAGGTCGCCGCCTGGGGCGCCGACGCCGTCATCGTCCAGGGCGGCGAAGGCGGCGGCCACACCGGGGGAGTGGCGACCACGCTGCTGCTGCCGTCGGTGCTGGACGCCGTCGACATCCCGGTCGTGGCCGCCGGCGGGTTCTTCGACGGACGCGGTCTCGCCGCGGCCCTCGCGTACGGCGCGGCGGGCGTCGCGATGGGCACCCGGTTCCTGCTGAGCAAGGAGAGCACGGTCCCCGACGAGGTCAAGCGCGTCTACCTCGAGCAGGGTCTCACCGGGACGGTCGTCACCCGGCGCGTCGACGGCCTGCCGCACCGGGTGCTGCGCACCGACCTCGTCGAGAAGCTCGAACGCACCGGCCGGCTTCGCGGGCTCGCCCAGGCCGCGAGAAATGCCCTCCGCTTCCGGAATATCACCGGACTGTCCCCGGTTGCGATGGTCAAAGAAGGCCTTGCGATGAAGCACGGCAACGATCTGACCTGGAGTCAGCTGGTCATGGCGGCCAACACCCCGATGCTGTTGCGGGCGGGGCTGGTCGACGGCCGGACGGACGCCGGAGTGCTAGCGTCGGGACAGGTGGTGGGCATGATCCACGACCTGCCCACGGTGGCCGGGATCGTCGAGGGCACAGTGGCCGAGGCAGGTGAGATCCTGCGGAGACTCGGCCGGGAAACGGGAGGGTGAGCGTGGCGCTCAAGGTCGGTTACAAGGCGTCGGCGGAGCAGTTCGGACCGCGGGACCTGGTCGAGTACGCGGTGCGTGCCGAAGAGGTCGGCCTCGACTCGGTCTGGGTGTCGGATCACTTCCTGCCGTGGCGCCACGAGGGTGGGCACGCGCCGTGGGCGCTGGCGTGGATGCCGGCGGTCGCCGAGCGCACGAAGCGGGTGCAGATCGGCACGAGCGTGCTGACCCCGACGTTCCGGTACAACCCGGCCGTGATCGCGCAGGCGTTCGCGACGATGTCGCTGCTGTCCGGCGGCCGCGTGATCCTCGGCGTGGGGTCCGGCGAGGCGCTGAACGAGATCGCCGTGTCGGGGCGCGAGTGGCCGGAGTTCAAGGAGCGCTTCGCCCGGCTGCGCGAGTCGGTCAAGCTGATCCGCGAGCTGTGGACCAGCGACAACGTGAACTTCGACGGCGAGTACTACAAGCTGGTCGACGCACGCATCTACGACCGGCCGGAGCAGCCGGTGCCGGTGTACATCGCCGCAGGCGGCCCGGTGGTGGCCAAGTACGCGGGCCGGTCCGGCGACGGGTTCATCTGCACGTCCGGCAAGGGCATGGACCTGTACACGGAGAAGCTGATGCCCGCGGTCAAGGAAGGCGCCGAGGCGGCCGAGAAGACCGTCGACGACATCGACCGGACCATCGAGATCAAGATGTCGTACGACCGCGACCACGAGAAGGCGCTGGAGAACACCCGCTTCTGGGCGCCGCTGTCGCTGTCGGCGGAGCAGAAGCACAGCGTCACCTCGGCCGACGAGATGGAGCGGCTGGCCGACGAGCTGCCGATCGAGCAGGTCGCCAAGCGCTGGATCGTCGCGTCCGACCCGGACGAGGCGGTGGCCCAGATCAAGCCGTACCTGGACGCGGGCCTCAACCACCTCGTCTTCCACGGCCCGGGCCACGACCAGGAGCGGTTCCTGACCCAGTTCTCCGAGGACGTGCTGCCGAAGCTGCGCGCCCTCGGCTGAGTCACAGCCGTTCGATGTCACAGCCGTTCGATGATGGTGACGTTGGCGGTGCCACCGCCTTCGCACATCGTCTGCAGGCCGTAGCGGCCGCCGCGGCGCTCCAGCTCGTGCAGGAGCGTCGCGAGGAGCTTCGTCCCGGTCGCCCCGATGGGGTGACCGAGGGCGATGCCGCCGCCGTTCACGTTGACGCGTGACGGGTCGGCGCCCGTTTCGTCCAGCCATGCCAGCACCACGCTGGCGAACGCCTCGTTGACCTCGAACAGGTCGATGTCGTCGATCGCGAGCCCGGTTTTCCGGAGCGCGTAGGACGTCGCGGGGATCGGGCCGGTCAGCATCCAGACCGGGTCGGCCGCGCGGACCGACAGGTGGTGGATGCGCGCCCGGGGCGTCAGGCCGTGCTCCTTCACGAACGCTTCGGAAGCGACCAGAGCCGCGCTGGCGCCGTCGGAGATCTGGCTGGCCACGGCCGCCGTCAGGCGGGACTCCGGAGCGAGCGGCTTCAACCCGCGCATCCGCTCCAGCGACGTGTCCCGGCGCGGGCCCTCGTCCTGCTCGAAGCCGTCGACGGGCGCGATCTCGGCGTCGAAAAACCCGGAATCGATGGCGGCGAGGGCTCGCTGATGGCTGCGGAAGGCGTATTCCTCCATCGCCTCGCGGCTGAGGTCCCAGTGCGCGGCGATCATGTCGGCGCTGCGGAACTGCGACACCTCGACACTGCCGTAGCGCTCCTGCCAGCCCTTCGAGCCGGAGAACGGGTCGTCGAAGCCGTACTCGCGCCCGGCCAGCATCGCCGCGCTGATCGGGATGCGGCTCATGTTCTGCACGCCGCCGGCCAGCACCAGGTCCTGCGTGCCGGACATGACGGCCTGCGCCGCGAAGTGCACGGCCTGCTGGCTCGACCCGCACTGCCGGTCGATCGTCACGCCGGGCACGTGGTCCGGGAACCCGGCCGCCAGCCACGCCGTGCGCGCGATGTTGCCCGACTGCGGGCCCAGGGTGTCCGTGCAGCCGAGGATGACGTCGTCGACCAGGTCCGGGTCGACGCCCGCGCGCTCGACGACCGCCCGGATGACGTGCGCGCCGAGGTCGGCGGAGTGCCACCCGGACAGCGCGCCGCCGCGCCGGCCCACGGGCGTGCGGACCGCGTCGAGGAGGAAGGCTTCGGGCACGGGAGCTCCTAGGGGTGCTGGCTGCTGACGGAGACGACTTCGCCGGTGAGGTAGCTCGCGTAGTCGCTGGCGAGGAAGACCATGACGTTGGCGACCTCCCACGGCTCGGCGGCGCGGCCGAACGCTTCGCGTTTGGTCAGGTCTTCCAGCAGCTCGTCGCTGGTCACCTTGGCGAGGAAGGGATGCATGGCGAGGCTCGGCGCGACGGCGTTGATCCGGACGCCGTGCTCGGCGGCGTCGAGCGCCGAACACCGCGTCAGCGCCATCACCCCGGCCTTCGCGGCGGCGTAGTGCGCCTGCCCGGCCTGGGCCCGCCAGCCGATCACCGACGCGTTGTTGACGATCGCCCCGCCGCCGCCCTGGGCGACGAACTGCCTGAGCGCCGCGCGCGTGCACCGGAAAGTCCCGGTGAGCGTGATGTCCAGCACGCGGGACCATTCGTCGTCGGCCATGTCCAGCACGGACTTCGTCCCGCCCAGCCCGGCGTTGTTGACCATGACGTCGAGGCGTCCGAAGTGATCCACCGCGCCGTCGACGAGCGCCTGGACCTGATCCTCGGCCGTGACGTCGCAGGGAATCGCGTGCACCTTGCCGAGCGAAGCCAGCTCGGCCGCCTTCTCGCCGAGCCGCCGTTCGTGCCAGTCGGAGATGACGACGCTCGCGCCCTCCTCCAGGCACCGCTTGGCCACGGCGGACCCGATGCCAGTGCCGGCCGCCGCGGTGACCACGACGACCTTGCCGGCCAGCAAGTCGTGGCCCGGTGGGTACTGCGGGATCACGGGCGTGCCTCCCTCGGCAGGCCGAGCACGCGCTCGGCGATGATGTTCCGCTCGATCTCGTCCGACCCGCCGTAGATCGTGTCCGCGCGGGTGAACAGGTAGAGCCGCTGGGCGTCGTCCAGCTCGGCACCGGCGGCGACCAGGGACCGCGCGCCGCGGGCACGCATCGCCAGCTCGCCGAGCCCGCGGTGCCACTGGGCCCACAGCAGCTTCCCGACGGCGACCTCCGGCCCGGCGGGCCGGCCGAGCGTCCGCAACGCGTGCGCGCGCAGGACGCGCAGGCCGATCCGGGCGCGCGCGAGGTCGGTGCGCAGCAGCGGGTCGTCGTAGGTGCCGGTCCGCTTGGCTTCGGCGACGATGTCGTCGAGTTCGCGGCGGAAGCCGATCTGCTGGCCGAGCGTGGAGACGCCGCGTTCGAAGCCGAGGGTGGCCATCGCGATCTTCCAGCCGTCGCCGGGCTCGCCGACGACCAGCTCGGCCGGCGTGCGGGCGTCGTCGAAGAAGACTTCGTTGAACTCGGACGTCCCGGTCAGCTGCTGGATCGGCCGCACGGTGACGCCGTCCTGGCGCAGCGGCACCAGGAGGTACGACAGGCCGTGGTGGCGCTGCGATCCGGGTTCGGTGCGGGCCACGACGAAGCACCAGTCGGCCACGTGCGCCAGCGACGTCCAGATCTTCTGGCCGTTGACCACCCACTCGCCGTCGCGCCGGACCGCCGACGTCGAGACGGCGGCCAGATCGGACCCGGCGCCGGGCTCGGAGTAGCCCTGGCACCACAGCTCTTCGACGGCGACGATCTTCGGCAGGAACCGTTTTTGCTGCTCAGGCGTGCCGAACGCGATGAGCGTCGGGCCGAGCAGCTGCTCGCCGATGTGGTTGACGCGCGCGGGCGCACCGGACGCCGCGTACTCCTCGTGGAAGGCGACCTGCTCGCCGAGGGACAGGCCGCGCCCGCCGTGTTCGACCGGCCAGCCGACGCACGTCCAGCCCGCCGCGGCGAGGTGGCGTTCCCAGGCCAGGCGCAGGTCGAACGCCTCGTGCTCGCGTCCCGGGCCGCCGAGGCCACGCAGCTCGGCGAACTCGCCGGTCAGGTTGTCCGCGAGCCAGCCCGCGACCTCGCGGCGGAATCGCGTCGGTTCCACGCTCGCCTCCTTGCTGCCGGGCCGGTCCGGGACCTAGGGTAATGAGAACACGTTCTAGTTTGTCGGTCCAGAGGAGGGTGTGGTGGGACAGACCACGATCCCGGCCGTCGTCCGCGATGCCGCCGCGAAGTTCGGCTCGGCGGAGGCACTGGTCGACGGCTCCCTGCGGCTCGGGTTCGACGACCTTCTGGAACGTGTTCAGTCGGTCGCACGGGCGTTCGTGGCCCGCGGTGTCCAGCCCGGCGACCGCGTCGCGATCACCCTCCCCAACACCCACCACTGGGTCCTGGCGGCGCTCGGCGCGCTCTACGCGGGCGCGTCGCTCGTGCCGGTCAATACCCGGTTCACCGCCGCCGAGACCGTGGACCTGCTGGTCCGCAGCCGGGCGAAAGCGCTGGTCGTGGCGGCCGACTTCCTCGGTACCGACCGGCACGCCGCGATCGTCGCGACCGGCACGGACCTGCCCGACCTCGGCACCGTCGTCCGGGTCGCCCTGGAGCAGCCGCACCGGCCGGTCGGGGACGCGCTCGGCTGGGACGAGTTCCTCGCGCTGGCGGACGAAGTGCCCCTCGCCGAAGCCGAGGCACGCGCGGACGCGGTCCAGCCGGACGACGTGAGTGACATCCTCTTCACCTCGGGGACCACCGGCCGCTCGAAGGGCGTGCTGTCGGCCCACCGCCAGGTCGTCGGCGTCGCCGCGGCCTGGGCGGAGTGCGGCCGCGTCACCGCCGAGGACCGGTACCTGGTGATCAACCCGTTCTTCCACAGCTTCGGCTACAAGGCCGGGATCGTCGTGTGCCTGCTGACCGGCGCGACGATCGTGCCGCAGGCGGTGTTCGACGTGAAGGCCGCGCTGGCGGTGATCGACCGGGAGCGGATCTCGGTGCTGCCGGGCGCGCCGACGATCTTCCAGTCCCTGCTGAACGAGCCGGAACGCGGCGACCTGTCCTCGCTGCGGCTCGCGGTCACCGGCGCCGCGGACGTGCCGGCGTCACTCGTCCGGCGCATGCGCGCCGAGCTGGGCTTCGACATCGTCCTCACCGCGTACGGCCTCACGGAAGCCGTGGTGGTGACGATGTGCCGTCCGGGCGACGACGCGGAGCTGGTCGCGAGGACGTCCGGTCGCGCGACCGCCGGGTTCGAGGTCGCGATCCAGGGCTCGCCCGGCGAAGTGGTCCTGCGGGGACCGAACGTGATGCTCGGCTACCTCGACGACCCCGAGGCCACCGCGAAGGCCGTCGACGAGGACGGCTGGCTGCACACCGGCGACGTCGGCGAACTCGACGACGCCGGGAATCTCACGCTCACCGGCCGGCTCAAGGACATGTACATCTGCGGCGGCTTCAACGTCTACCCGGCCGAGGTCGAGCAGGCGCTCACCGAGCTGGCCGGCGTCCGCGACGTCGCCGTCATCGGTGTCCCGGACGAGCGGCTCGGCGAGGTCGGCAAGGCCTTCGTCGTCGGCAGCGGCCTGACCGAGGCCGACGTCCTCGCGTTCGGCCGCGAACGGCTCGCCAACTACAAGACCCCGCGGTCGGTCGCGTTCCTGGACGCGCTGCCCCGCAACGCTTCCGGCAAGGTGCTGAAGCGGCTGCTCACCGAGGAGACGAAATGAGCGAAGACGTCGTCCGCTACGAGCGCCGCGGGCCGGTCGCCGTGGTCACCATGAACCGGCCCGACTACCGCAACGCCCAGAACTCGGCGATGACCTACGCCCTCGACGACGCCTTCGCCCGCGCGGTGAACGACGCCGAAGTCAAGGTGATCGTGCTGGCGGGCGAAGGAAAGCACTTCTCGGCCGGCCACGACATCGGCAGCCCGGGCCGCGACGCCGACCAGTCGTTCGACCGGCGCGCGGTGCTGTGGTGGGACCACACCGACCGCGTCGGCGGCGACCAGCGGTTCGCCCGCGAGTCCGAGGTCTACCTGGGCATGTGCCGGCGCTGGCGGGAGATCCCGAAGCCGATGATCGCGAGCGTCCAGGGCGCCTGCATCGCGGGCGGGCTGATGCTCGCCTGGGTGTGTGACCTGATCGTGGCGGCCGACGACGCGTTCTTCGCCGATCCGGTGGTGCGCATGGGGATTCCGGGTGTCGAGTACTTCGCGCACCCGTGGGTGCTCGGTCCACGGGCGGCGAAGGAAGTCCTGTTCACCGGCGAGCGCTTCACCGTCCAGCAGGCCAAGGAATGGGGGATGGTCACCCGGATCGTCCCGCGTGCGGAGCTGGAACAGCACACCCTGGAGCTGGCGGAGAAGATCGGCGCGATGCCGCCGTTCGGCCTCGCACTGGCGAAGAAGGCCGTCAACCAGGCCGAAGACCTGATGGGACTGCGGTCCGGAATGGACTCCGTGTTCGGGCTGCACCACTTGGCGCACGCCCACAACGCGGAGACGTCGGAAGACTCGCTCGGCGGGCAGTCCGCGCGGTCCATGCGTGACGCGAACAAGGGGGCTTGATGGACCTCGACATCGACGAGGCGTCCGCGGCTTTCCGCGACGAAGCACGGGACTGGCTCGACGCGCACGTGCGGACGCTGCCGTCGATGGACACCGCCGAAGGCTTCGCGGCGCACCGCGAGTGGGAGGCCGAACTCGCCGAGGCGCGGTGGTCGGTCGTGTCGTGGCCGCGCGAGTACCACGGCCGCGACGCCTCGATGCTGCAGTGGCTGCTGTTCGAGGAGGAGTACTACGCGTCCGGCGCGCCGGGCCGGGTGGGCCAGAACGGGATCTTCATGCTGGGCCCGACGCTGTTCGCGCACGGCACGCAGGAGCAGCGTGACCGCATCCTGCCCGCGATGGCCCGCGGCGACGAGGTCTGGGCGCAGGCGTGGTCGGAACCCGAGGCGGGCAGCGACATCGCGGCGTTGCGCAGCACGGCGGTCCGGACCGACGGCGGCTGGCGGCTTTCCGGGCAGAAGACCTGGAGTTCGCGGGCGTCCTTCGCGGACCGCGCGTTCGGCCTGTTCCGCACGGATCCCGACGCGCAGCGCCACCACGGCCTGACCTACTTCATGGCCGACCTGCGCGCCGGCGGCGTCACGGTCCGGCCGATCCCGCAGCTGGACGGCGAACCCGGCTTCGCGGAGATCTTCTTCGACGACGTCTTCGTGCCCGACGAGGACGTGATCGGCGAGGTCGGGCAGGGCTGGCGGGTCGCGATGACGACCGCGAACAACGAACGCGGGCTGTCACTGCGCAGCCCGGGCCGGTTCCTCGCCGCCGCCGACCGGCTCGTGGACCTCTGGCGCTCACAGGAATCACCACCGTCCACACAGGACCGCGTCGCCGACGCCTGGATCGGGGCCCGCGCCTACCAGCTCTACACGTTCGGCACGGTGAGCCGCCTCGCCGACGGCGGCGAGCTGGGCCCGGAGTCCAGCGTGAACAAGCTGTTCTGGTCGCACCTGGACGTCGAGCTGCACGAGACGGCCCTGGACGTGCTCGGCCCGGCCGCCGAGACCGAGCGGGACTGGGTGGACGGCTACCTGTTCTCCCTCGCCGGGCCCATCTACGGCGGCACCGACCAGATCCAGCGCAACACGATCGCCGAACGGCTGCTGAAACTGCCGAGGGAGGCGCGCCGATGAAGTTCCAGCTGTCGCCGGAACAGCGCCAGTTCTCCGCGTCGCTGCACGACCTGCTGGGCGGGGCGGACACCGCCGCGGTCGCGCGGGCCTGGGCCGCTGGTTCGCCGGAACGCGGCCTGAAACTGCTGCGAGCGCTCGCCGACCTCGGTGTCCCCGCGCTGCTGGTCGACGAAGACCACGGCGGCCTCGGCGGTTCCGCGGTCGACCTGGTGGTCGCCTTCGAAGCGCTCGGCTACCACGCCGTGCCCGGCCCGCTGGTCGAAACCGCCGCCGTGGCACCCTCGGTGCTGACCGGCGACCGGCTCGCCGCACTCGCCGGCGGTGACCTGCTGGCCACGGTCGTCGCGCCGCCGGAAGTCCCGCTCGCCCTGGACGCCGATGTCGTCGGAGTGGTCCTCGACCTCAACGAAGGCGAAGTCTCCGGCGTCCGGACCGAGCTGGTCCCGTCGATCGACCCGGCCCGGCGGCTGTTCCGGATCACCGGGACCACCCGGACGACCGCCGCCGACCCGGTCGCGTTCGACCGGGGCGTCCTGGCCGTCTCCGCCCAGCTCCTCGGCGCGGGCCAGTGGCTCCTCGACGCCTCGGTCGCCTACGCCAAGCAGCGCAGCCAGTACGGCCGGGCGATCGGCGAGTACCAGGCGGTCAAGCACCTGCTCGCCGACGTCGTGACGCAGCTCGAGCTCGCCCGGCCGCTCCTGTACGGCGCGGCCGTCGCCAGGGACACCTTCGCCCGGGACGTCTCGGCGGCGAAGGTCATGGCGGGCGACGCCGCGTACCTCGCCGCGCGCACGGCCCTCCAGGTGCACGGCGCCATCGGCTACACCGCCGAACACGACCTCGGCCTGCGGCTGACCAAGGTGCGGGCCCTGGCCGGGGCCTGGGGAACCGGCTCGTTCCACCGGGCGCGCGTCCTGGCGGGGCTGCGATGACGGATCCGTTCGAGTCGGAAGAGTCCGCCGCCCTGCGGGATGCCGTGCGCTCGCTGCTGGCCCGCCGGTCGGGGCCGGAAGCGGTCCGGGCGGCGATGGAGTCGCCGCTCGGGTACGACGACAAGCTCTGGTCGACGCTGTGCGAGCAGATCGGCGTCGCCGCCCTCACGATCCCCGAGCACTACGGCGGCGCGGGCGCCGGCCTGGCCGAGGCGTGCGTGGTCCTGCAAGAACTCGGCCGCACGCTCACCCCCGCGCCGATGCTCGGCTCCGCGGTGCTGTGCGGCGAAGCATTGTTGCGCACCGGGAACGACGAAGCCTGCGAACTGCTGCTGCCGGGGATCGCCTCGGGCACGACCCTCGCCGCGCTGGCGTGGTCGGACGAGGACTGGGCGCCGGGCTTGACCGCGTCGGAAACCGGGCTCGACGGCCGCGCCCACTACGTCCTCGACGGCGACCTCGCCGACGTCCTCTTGGCCGTGGCCCGGACGGCCGAGGGCATCGGCTTGTTCGAAGTCCCGCTCGACGGCGTTCGCCGGGAGCGCGTGACCACGCTGGACCCGACCCGCCGGCTGGCTGTCGTGGACTTCGCTTCAACCCCGGCACGACGTCTCGACGCCGACGGGTTCGGCCTGCGGAAGCTGCTTGACACCGCGGTCGTCGCCGTCGCCTCCGAGCAGGTCGGTGCGGCCGCCCGTGCGCTGGAACTGACGGTGGAGTACACCAAGCAACGGCGTCAGTTCGGCCGCGCGATCGGGTCGTTCCAGGCACTGAAGCACCGGATGGCCGACGTGCACGTCCACGTCGAAGCAGCCCGCTCGGCGCTGTACGCGGCCCTGGTGGACGGGGACGCCGAAGCCGTGACGACCGCGAAAGTCGTGTGCAGTGAAGCGTTCTCCCACGCGGCGGCGGAAATGGTCCAGCTGCACGGCGGTATCGCGATCACCTGGGAGCACGACGCGCACCTGTACTTCAAGCGCGCCCACGGGACCGCCCTCCTGTTCGGCGACCCCGTGAGCGCGCTTTCGGCCTAGGACAGGTGGTGCCGTTCCTGCAGCCCGTAGACCGGCGTCGGGATGCCCTCCGCGCGGGCCTTCAGCTGCAGGGCCAGGTAAAGCGAGTAATGCCGGGACTGGTGCAGGTTGCCGCCGTGGAACCACAGCCCTTCCTGCTGGGTGGGCTTCCACATGTTGCGCTGCTCGCCCTCCCACGGGCCCGGGTCCTTCGTCGTGTCCGAGCCCAGGCCCCACACCTTGCCGACCTTGTCCGCGACCTCCTGGCTGATCAGGTCCGCCGCCCAGCCGTTCATCGAGCCGTAGCCCGTCGCGTAGACGACCAGGTCGGCCTCCAGCTCGGTGCCGTCTTCGAGCTTCACGGAGTTCTCCGTCAGCTCGACGACCTGGCCGTGCGCGAGCTTGACGTCACCGTCGGCCACGAGGTCGGCCGCGCCGACGTCGATGTAGTAGCCCGAGCCGCGGCGCAGGTACTTCATGAAGAGGCCGGAGTCGTCGTCGCCCCAGTCGTGCCGGAAGCCCGCCTTTTCGAGCCGGTCGTAGAACTCCTGGTCGCGGTCCTTGATCGCGGCGTACACCGGTTGCTGGAACGTGTGCATGATCCGGTAGGGGAGGGACGCGAAGGTCAGGTCCGCCTTCTGCGTCGTCATGCCTGCCGCGAGCGCGCGTTCCGAGTAGAGGTCGCCCAGGCCGAGGTCCATCAGCGAGTCCGACTTCACGATGTGCGTCGTGCTGCGCTGGATCATCGTCACGTCGGCGCCGGCTTCCCACAGCGCGCCGCAGATGTCGAACGCCGAGTTGTTGGACCCGACGATCACGGCCTTCTTGCCGCGGTAGGCGTCCGGGCCCGGGTGCTGCGAGCTGTGGTGCTGCTCCCCGCGGAATCGATCTTGCCCCGGCAGCTGGGGAACGTTCGGCTTGCCGGACATGCCGGTCGCGAGCACCAGCTGCTTCGGCTTGAGGACGACCTCTTCGCCGTCGCGATCGAGGACGACCGTCCACTCCTTCGCTTCTTCGTCGTAGGAGGCGCTCTTGCAGGTCGTCGACGACCAGTAGTTGACCTCCATGACCTTCGTGTACATCTCGAGCCAGTCGGCGATCTTGTCCTTCGGCGCGAAGACCGGCCAGGTGCGCGGGAAGTCGAGGTAGGGCAGGTGGTCGTACCAGACGGGGTCGTGCAGGCACAGGGACTTGTAGCGGCCGCGCCACTGGTCGCCCGGCCGCGCGTACCGGTCGACGACGACGTGGTCCACGCCGAGCTGGCGCAGCCGGGCGCCGAGCGCGATCCCGCCCTGCCCGCCGCCGATGACGACGACGTACGGCTGCCGCGTGGTGCCCAGTTCGTCCGCTTCCGCCTGCCGCGCCTCGGACCACGTCACGCGGTCGCGGTTGACGCCGTGCTCGGCGCCCTTCGGCCGGGTCGTGCCGAGCGGCTCTTCGTGGCCCTTGAGCTCGTGCAACGTCGTGAGGAAGGTGAACGCGCCTTCGGCGGTGAGCCGCAGGTGCCCGCGGCCGCGTCCGGCCGCCGTCTCGAAGCCGATCCACGCGTCCACGACACCGTCGGCCTCGGTCGGCTCCTCGGTGACGTGGAAGCCGCTCGCGTCGGCGGTGTCCATCGTGGTGAGGAGGAGGTCCTTCACGCCGTCACGGTTCTCGACGGTCTTGAGGTTCCAGGTGAACGCGATCAGGTCGCGCCAGAACGACGTCGTCGCGAACAGGGCGGCGGCCCGGTCGGCGTCCCGGGCCGCGAGCGCGGCCTCGAAGCCGGCGAGCCAGCCTTCGACGCGCTGCCGGGCATCGACGGCCGCGGCCGGTTCGAGGGTCTGGGTCATGAGCGGACCTCCCCGTCTCGGGCACCGTCTTCGTCGGCGGCGCGTCCGAGCAGCCAACCCCGGCTGACCGGGTCCGCGAAAGGGTTGCCCTAGGGTTGCATCAGCACGACTTCGACGCCGGGCGCGACCCGGTACGGGCGGGCGAGCAGCAGGCCGCCGACCAGCTTGCGCAGCCGCGACAGCTCCGCGCGGACGGTCACCAGGTGCGTCCGGTCGCCGTAGACCGTCTCCGACAGCTGCGCGGCCGACACTCCGGCCGGGCCCGCGGTCGCGATCAGCCGCAGCAGGTCCGCCTGCCGCCGGCCCAGCAAGTGCGTCCACCGCGCCGAGCCTTCGACGATCGCGCGCGGCGGGTCGAATTCGAGGGTGAGCTTGAGGGTTTCGCGGTGGTGGCTCGGCCGCAGCAGCCAGCCGCCGGGCACCGGCTCGGGTTCGCACGCCCCGACGCCGCGGACCGCGACCGGGACGCCGTGGCGGGGCGCGGCGACGCGGTCGATCCCGAAGACGCCGCTGCGGGCCGCGACCCAGCCGTGGTCGTCGACGACGAGTCCGGGCCCGCCCGCGAGGACGTGCCCGGACAGCTGACGGAGACCTTCGAGCCGGGCCTCGTGCCGCTGCCGCAGGACGGCCTCGGCCAGCCGCACCGACGTCCCGACCAGCGCGACGGTCATCGGGTGGACGGTTTCGGCCGGCCCGCTGACGTCGACGATCCCGAGCAGGTCGCCGGTCCGCGGGTCGTGCACGGGGTAGGCGGTGCAGGCCCACGAGTGGTGGGAGCGCACGAAGTGCTCGGCGGCGAACATCTGCACCGGGGCGGCCTCGGCCAGCGCCGTCCCGATCGCGTTGCTGCCGATGGCGGGCTCGGACCAGGTGGCGCCTTCGGTGAAGCCGAGCGAGTCGGCGCGGTGCCGGACGCCGCGGGCACCCTCGCGCCAGAGGACGACGCCGTCGGCGTCGGTGACGACCATCAGGTGGTGCGCGTCTTCGGCGACCGACGTCAGGGCGCCGCGGAGTTCGGGGAGGACTTCGCCGAGCCGGGAGGCGGTGCGCCGCCGTTCGACCTCGGCGGCGCCGACGGGATCGGGCGCGGGCGGCCGGTCGGGATCGACACCCTGCGCGGCAACGCGGCGCCACGAGCGTTCGACGAGCCGGCGCGGCGCGGTCCGGGGCGCCCGCCCGGCCAGGACGGCGTCGTGGATCCCGGCGAGCAGCCGGGCGTGCCCGGCGACGTCGGTACCGGGCCGGACCGCGCAGACTTCGTCGTCCACCGCCACCTCCAGGGCCGGGCTTCACGGTAACCCGCGCAAGCGGGGTCGAGGCAACCCCGGCGCAACCTCCGGTGGACCCAGAGGGTCGGCTCGCGTATCCAGACGGTCGGTTCGCGTACCCAGAGGGTCGGCTCACGGCTCGGGTGAGCCGACCCTCCAGGTACGCAAGCCGACTGTGCAGGTACGCGAGCCGACCCTCCAGGTACGTGAGGTGGTCAGCCGGTGAGGCGGGCGGCCGAGCCCGGGAGCTCGCGGTTCGCTTCGTCCAGGCCGGTGGCCACCGTGCGGCACGAGCCGCAGCCCGCGATGTGGTCGGCGACCACGCTCGCCCGGCGCGGGGACAACGCTCCCCGGACCCACGCGCCCATGCGACGGCGGGGCTCCCGGCAGACCGGCTTCTCGGCGTCGGGGACCTGGACCTGCAGGTACGCCTGGCGCAACCCCTCGCGCGCCCGCATCGCCAGCGCCGACACGCTGTTCGGCGTCAGGCCCAGCAGCGGCGCCACCTCCGTCGGCGTGTCGCCTTCGGCCTCGGTCCGCCAGAGCACCGTGCGCCACCGGCCCGGCAGCGTGCAGTACGCCGACCACACGAGCTTCTCGTGCGACCGGTGCAGGGCCAGCTCGTCGGCGCCGCTCGATGACGTCTCGGGGACCGTTTCGCACAGCTCGACCCGGCTGCGCTGCCGGCCCCACCGCGACACCAGGTTCCGCAGCGTCACCACCAGGTACGGCCGCAGGTCGCCGTCCGGGCCGCCGCCCGCGTGCACGACGGCCAGCACCCGGACGAACGTCTCGGCCACCAGGTCGTCGCGTTCCGCGGGCTGCACCGCCCACGCCGCCGCGGTCCGGCGCAGCGGCTCGGCGTGCCGGCGGAACAGGGCGCCGGCGGCGTCGAAGTCACCCGCGCGGAGGGCGGCGAGCAGCACGGCGTCCGGCGGCTCCTCGTCGACGTTCCTCATTGTCACTCTCCGCGACCATCTGGCACCCAAAGTAAGAGGTACGGCATCGTACGCCATAGTGCCGCGCCGGTACACTCCGTGCCGATGACATCGACGGACAGGCCGCGGCCTCCCGATGGCCGGGCCGCGCGGTGGGCCGGCCAGCGCGACCGCCGCCGCCGCGAATTCGTCGAGGCGGGGCTGCGTGCGATCGCCCGGCACGGGCCCGAGGTGTCCACCGAGCAGATCGCCGACGAAGCCGGCGTCGCCCGCACGCGCCTCTACCGGCACTTCGACGGCGCCGCCGACCTGCAGCACGCGATCGCCGCCCGGATCGCGGAGCTGATCACCGCGGAGTTCGCGCCCCTGTGGAACCCGAGCGGCACGCCGATGGAGCTGATCCACTCGGCGATCGGCGCGCACACCCGCTGGCTGGCCGAGCACGGCTCGCTCTACCGCTACCTGACCCGGCACGCGGTGGACGGCGCCCCCGACGTCTTCGCCGACGGCAAGACCGCCATCGCACGGCAGCTGACCGTGGTGTTCGAGCACTACCTCGGGCTGTTCGGAGTGGACACCCGCGTCTGCGAAGCGGTCGCCTTCGGGCTGGTCGGCCTGGTGGAGTCCAGCACCTCGCGCTGGCTGGAGAACCCGCGCGGCGTCGACCGCGCCGAGCTGGCCGCGCTCCTGGCCCGCTGGGTCTGGCGGATCGTCGACGACACCCTGCGCGCCGGCGGCCTCGAGCTCGACCCGCACACCGAGCTGGCGGCGGCCAACCTCGCCTGAGGTGTCCACTGTGGACTCCGGGTGCGCGGTCGCGGGACGGCCCTTACGATCGCCGCAACCACGGGGAGCGGGGGAGCGATGGGCGTCGGCACCTGGCTGGTCACCATCGGCGTCGTGCTGGCGCTGCTCGCGGTCGACCTCGTGCTGGCCGCGGTCCGGCCGCACCGGGTCCGGTTCGCCGAAGCCGTCGCGTGGTCGGTGGGCTACATCCTGGTCGCGGTCGTGTTCGGCGTCTGGCTGACGCTGGCCCACGGCGGCGAGTTCGGCACCGAGTACTTCGCCGGCTACATCGTCGAGAAGAGCCTGTCGGTCGACAACCTGTTCGTGTTCGTGATCATCATGACGACGTTCGCCGTCCCGGAGGAGCACCAGCACAAGGTGCTCACGTTCGGGATCATCCTCGCGCTCGTCATGCGGGGGATCTTCATCGTCCTCGGCGCGACGCTGCTCGCGCTGTTCTCGTTCATGTTCCTGCTCTTCGGGCTGCTGCTGATCTACACCGGCGTGCAGCTGTTCCGGCACCGCGACGCCGATCCCGACATCGAGCACAACGTCGTCGTCCGGACGGCCCGGCGGATCCTGCCGGTCTCCGACGCCTACGACGGCGGCCGGCTGCTCACCCGCGCCGGCGGGCGCCGGATGGTGACGCCGCTGGTGGTCGTCCTGGTCGCGATCGGCGGCGTCGACCTGCTGTTCGCCCTCGACTCGATCCCGGCGGTCTTCGGCGTCACCGAAGAGCCGTACATCGTGTTCGCCGCGAACGCGTTCGCGCTGCTCGGCCTGCGGGCCCTGTACTTCTTGGTGAAGGGCCTGCTCGACCGGCTCGTGTACCTCTCGGCCGGGCTCGCGGTGATCCTCGCGTTCATCGGGGTGAAGCTGATCCTGCACTGGGCGCACGTCGATCTGGACCCGCGCGTCCCGGAGATCGCCACGCCGGTGAGCCTGGCGGTGATCATCGGCGTCCTGGTCGTCGTGACGGTCGCCAGCCTGGTCAAGACCCGGCGCGACCCGGCCGCGAAGGCGCACCCGGGTTCGCTGCGGGGCTCGTCAGACCGCGAAGACCTGTGAGTCGTCCGCGAAAGCCTTGAACTCCAGCGCGTTCCCGGCGGGGTCGAGCAGGAACATCGTCCACTGCTCGCCGGCCTGGCCTTCGAAGCGGACGTAGGGCTCGATCACGAACTGCGTCCCCGCCGCCCGCAGCCGCTCGGCGAGCGCCTTGAACTGCTCGACCTCGAGGATCAGGCCGAAGTGCGGCACCGGCACGTCGTGGCCGTCGACCGGGTTGTGGACGCGCTGCGGCCGCTCCGGCGCCAGGTGCGTCACGAACTGGTGGCCGTGCAGGTTCCAGTCGACCCACGTCTCGGCGCTGCGGCCCTGGGCGAGGCCGAGGACCTCGCCGTAGAAGCGGCGGGCGGCGGCCAGGTCGTCGACCGGCATGGCGAGGTGGAAGCGGGGGATCGTCATGTCTGAATGTTAACATCAGGACATGAGTGCTCAAGTGGCTCCCGCACGCCGGCGCGGGCTGGCCGACGAGGTCGCCGACCGCATCCGCGACGCGATCTTCGACGGGACGTACGCGCCGGGAAGCCAGCTGCGCGAGGTGGAGCTGGCGGAGGCGCTGGGTGTCAGCCGCGGGCCGGTGCGCGAGGCGCTGCTCAAGCTGGACCGCGAAGGGCTCGTCCGCGGCGAATGGCACCGGGGCACGACCGTGACGTCACTGTCCGAAGTGGACGTCGCCGAGCTGGACAGCCTGCGGGCCGCGCTGGAGCAGCTCGCCGTCGGGCTGGTGATCGACCGCGCACCCGGCCTGGCAGCGGTCGACGCCGCCGTGGCCCGCATGGAACGGGCGGCCGACGCGCACGAGCTGGTCCGCTGCGACCTCGACTTCCACGACGCGGTCTACCAGGCTGCCGGGCACCGGCGGCTGAGCGAGGCGTGGCAGGCGATCCGGTCGCAGGTGCACCTGTTCCTGCTGACCCGCATCGGCGTCGACACCGACGGCTACCTGGCGGGCATCCCCGCCGAACACCGGCAGCTCGCGGACGCGCTGCGGGCCGGTGACCGGGAGGCGGCACTCGAGCTGTTCGCGACGCACCGGCAGCACGCGTTCGACATCCTCACCGGGCGGTCTTGAGCACGCCGGCAGGTGCCGTGCCCGGTTCGCTACCGTGGTTCCGAGCACATCGTTCCGGGTTTCTGGGGTGGGGAAGATGGACTTCGACGTGGTGGTGGCCGGCGGCGGCCCGGTGGGGCTGCTGCTGGCGGGCGAGCTCCGGCTGGGCGGTGCCCGGGTGCTGGTCCTGGAGCGCGAGACGGAGACTCCGCGGGCGCGCTTCGGCTCGATGGGTGCGCGGGCGCTCAACACCCCGTCGGTGCACGCGCTGCACCTGCGTGGCCTGCTGCCCGAGGTCGAACGGGCCGCCGCGATGTGGGTCGGCCCGGCCACGCTGCCGCCACCCGGAGCCCCGGCGGGCGACAGCTTCGTCGGGCACTTCGCGGGGATCGGGATCCGGGCCGACCGGCTGCGGCCGCCCGGCCCCGGCGACGAATTCCTCGGCGCGGGCGTGATCAGCCAAGCCGACCTGGAGGAGATCCTCGGTGCGTGGGCGGGTGCCGAGGTGCGGCGCGGCGTCGCGCTGACCGGGTTCGACGCGGACGACGACGGCGTGACCGTCCACACCGGACAGGGCGCGATCCGGGCGGGCCGGCTGGTGGGTGCCGACGGCGGGCGCAGCACCGTGCGCCGCCTGGCCGGGTTCGACTTCCCGGGCGTGGACCCCGTCTTCACCGGCCGGCAGGCGATCGTCGACCTCGACGCGCCGGAGAAGCTCGTCGCGGGAGGCTGGCAGCACGGGGAGAACGGTTCGTACGTGCTCGGCGGCTGGGCCGACGGCGACGGGCCGCCGCGCGTGCACACCGTCGAGTACGAGGTGGGCGAGGACCGCGACGCACCCGTGACGGCGGAGGAAATGCAGGCCAGCCTGTGGCGGGTCAGCGGCACCGACGTCGCGGTGACGCGCGTGCACGTCGGCACGCGCTACGCGGACACGACCCGGCAGGCGACGACCTACCGGCGCGGCCGGGTGCTGCTGTGCGGCGACGCCGCCCACGTGCATTCGCCGGCCGGCGGGCAGGGCCTCAACCTGGGGATCGGCGACGCGGTCAACCTGGGGTGGAAACTCGCGCTCGTCGCGCGCGGGCTCGCCCCGGAGTCCCTTGTGGACACCTACACGCCGGAGCGGCACCCGATCGGCGAGTGGGTGCAGCGCTGGAGCCTGGCGCAGACGGCGCTGAGCGCACCGCGCGGGCCCCGGGCGGAGGCGTTGCGCGGGGTGGTGGCCGACCTGCTCGACACCCCGGACGGCGCGACCCACGTGATCACGGCCATCGGCGGCGGCTGGCAGCACTACGACATCCCGGGCGACTTCCCCCTGATCGGCCACCGGGTGCCCGACCTGGCCCTGGACGACGGAACGACACTGGCAACCCGCTTCCGCACCGGCGGCGCGGTGCTCCTGGCCGCGGAGGCGGAAGCGGCCCGGGTGGCGGCGGAGTGGGGGAGCCGGGTCCGCGTGGTGACGGCGCGGCCCCTGGCATTCCCGGACCAGCAGCTGGCGGCACTGGCCCGCCCGGACGGGTACCTGGCGTGGGCCTCGGTCGGCGAGCTGGCGGAGAAGGCCCTTCGCGAGGCGATGACGACCTGGCTCGGCCCGGCCGGGTAGGGAGCGTCGGTTTCCGACAACCGGGGAGACGGTCCGCCAGGGTGTTGACGGCGGCCCGCGCCGGCGCGGATGGTTGACCCCATGGCGACACGCATGGGCGCGCGGTTCACCGGGGACCTGGCCGAGCTGCGGTACGAACCGGTGGCCAAGCGGGTCCGCGCCGTCGCGAGTGGACGGACCTTCGCCGACTCGCGGCGCGCGGTGCTCGTCTGGGAACCGAAGCGGGTGGTGCCGTCCTACGCGTTCCCCCTTGCGGACCTCCGCGCGACCCTCACCCCGGCGGACGCCACCCCGGCGCCCGAGCACCCGGTGCAGCTGGCCGAGGGCGGTCCGCCGGTCCTCGACCCGCGGACCGCTTTCGCCGTCCACACCTGCGCGGGGGAGCCGCTGACCCTGGACGGCGACGGCGTGACCCTGCCGGGTGCGGGCTTTCGGCCCGCGGACGACGACCTCGGGCAGCACGTCGTCCTTGATTTCGCCGCGTTCGACGAGTGGCTCGAGGAGGCCGAAGCGATCGTCGGCCACCCGCGGGACCCGTTCTCGCGCATCGACGTCCGGCGCAGCGACAGCCGGGTGCGGATCGAGGTCGACGGGGTCGTCGTGGCCGACTCGACCGCGCCCCGGCTGCTGTTCGAAACCGGCATCACCGCCCGGTACTACCTGCCGCGCGAAGACGTCCGGATGGACCTGCTCACGCCGTCGGACACGCGCACCACCTGCGCCTACAAGGGACACGCGACCTACTGGTCGGTGGGCACGCACCGCGATCTCGCCTGGACCTACGACGAGCCGCTGTCCGACGTGCGCGACATCGCCGGCCACATCGCCTTCCTCACCGAACGCGTCGACGTCGTCCTGGACGGCGAGCGGCTGCCTCGGCCGGTCACGCCGTGGTCATAGCACCAGGTCGTCGAGGACGCCGATCTCCCGCACCTCGCCGGTCGACTCCAGGCGTTCCAGCGGGTCGGCGTCGGGGAGGGCGCCGAACGACAGCCCGGTCAAGCCGGCGATCCGGCGCACCGGCACCTGGTACGTGCGGTACGCGCCGTAGCTGAACTCGCCCGCCAGCTCCAGGCCGTGGATCAGCTCCTCCTGGCTCAGCAGGTACGCCGTCGCCGAGAGGGTGCCGTCGGCCTTCGCCATCGCGACGACCTTCCAGAACTGGCGCGGCAGCCGGACACCGCGGTACGGGTCGTCGTCCTCGGCGAGCACCGGTCCCGTCACCACGCTGACCCGCAGATCCGCGTTGTCGGCGTTGTTCAGCACGTAGTCCTCGAGCCCGGCCCACGTCGTCTTGTTCTGGTTGAAGTCCTCGTGCTGCGGCGAGCAGTTCGTGAAGTGGAACGTGTCGTCGTTGCCGAGCTGCGCGATCGCGGCCGTCGCGCCCCACGCCGGGTCGAGGCGGCGGACCAGGTGCCCGCGGTCGAGCGGGTTGGCCCGGTAGATCTCCTCGCCGGCCTGCTCGCCCGCGTCGACGCGCGGGTCGAGCGACCAGCGGTCCGCCTCGCGCCGCAACGGCTGACTCGTGCGCCCGTCGATGTTGACGGCCGTGAAGAACGCCAGGCGCCGCACCTTGTTCATGACGACGCTGAAGTGGTGGTACGGCAGGACGTAGGACGGCTCGCCCGCCGCCTGCCGGTTGGTGGCCGCCAGCGCGGCGAGCGTGTCGGACAGGCCCGGCAGCGGCACGGTGTGCCCGGGCAGGAAGTCCGGGTCGTAGCCCTCGCGGTTCGAGTAGTCCGGGTCGATCCGGATGCTCTCCGGCGCCGCGGGCGGTTCGGCGCGCAGCCGGATGTCGACGGGCATCGTCAGCGTCAGCACCTGCGGAGCACCGCCGGGCCGGGCCGCGGTGTCCCGTTCGGGCCGGGTGGAAAGCCGGTCGAGCAGGGCTTGGCGCGCCGGGGTGAACCGCTGTCCGCGCAGGAACTCCAGCAGCCGGCTGACCCGGATTCCCTCGTTGAGGAACCCGCCGTACTCCGCGTGGCCCTCGGCCGGGACGCTGGCGTGGTGCAGCGCCACGACCTCCCACTGGTCGTTGAAGACCGGCGAACCCGACGACCCGGGTTCGGTGTCGGTTTCGTAGTGCAGGAACCGCTCCAGGACGTCGACGATCCGGTTTTCCCGCAGCGCCACCTGTTTCTTGCCGCCGCGCGGGTGCTGGATGATCGTGACGAAGTCGCCGACGATCGCCTTGCCCTCGCTGCCGATCAGCCGGTTGAACCCGTACGGCCGCAGCTCGTCGGCGGACGCCTTGACGGCGACGAGCGCGAAGTCGAGATCCTCGTCGGCGACGAAGAACCGGTCCGGATCGAGCCCGAACGCCCGCACCGGCCGGGGCAGGCCGTCGACGCCGTCCTGGTAGTCGAACTCGATGATGCTCGACCGGGCCGTGGCCGCGTCCGGCAGCACGTGGTGGTTGGTGAGCAGCAGTTCCGGGGAGATCATCGACCCGGTGCCGTACCCGGTGAGCCGGCCGCGGCCGTCGCGGATGTTCACCCGGCCGATCGCGGCCGACGCCGTGACGCCGCCCTCGAGGTAGCCCACGCCGAGCAGGTCGTCGGTGAGCACGATCCGTTCGAGGATCACCCCGGCGTCCGCCATGGCCTTCGGGTCGCCGGCCGCGAGCGCCACCGGGTTCACCGGCCGCACGTCGGGGTAGTAGCGGCCGAGCCGGTCGATCCGGGTGGCGACGCGGCTGGGCTCGTCGGCCTCGGCGATCCCGCCGGGCGTGCGCAGCAAGGCGATCTTCGCCCGCCGCTGCCCGGCCCGCTCGGCGGCGCGCGCGGCCGTGGCTCGCTCCTGTTCGGACTGGCGATCCGTCATCACGTCCACGACGCCTCCCCGGCTTTTCGGGCGAAACACCCGTTAGTCGGACCGGAACCGGCCTCGTTACAGGAATCCTTTGGTGCGGAAAGGAATTCTTTTCCCGCCGGTTCGCGTTATTTCCCGCTCTCGCGGCGGGTCGGCGAATAACACCCGCGACGAGCCGGGGCGCGGTGATCGTCGCGTACCCCGGGGATGCGAGCATGCAGGCATGTCTTCGACCATGCGGGCCTTCGTCCTCACCGGGCCGCGGCAAGGAGCCGTCCACGAGGTCCCCGTCCCGCGGGCCGAACCGGGCGAGGTCGTCGTCGACGTCGAACGGGCCGGGGTCTGCGGTACCGACGTCGAGTTCTTCACCGGTGAGATGACCTACCTGCACCAAGGCCACTCCGCCTACCCGATGCGGCTGGGCCACGAATGGGCCGGGACGGTGTCCGCCGTCGGGGAGGGCGTCGACGACGGCTGGCTCGGACGGCGGGTCATGGGGGACACCATGCTCGGCGACCGGACCTGCCGCCGCTGCCTGCGGGGCCACCAGCACACCTGCGAGAACCGGCAGGAGGTCGGGATCCGCGGCGGCCGGCCCGGTGCGCTGGCCGAACGGCTCGCCGTCCCCGCGTGGTCGCTGCACGCGCTGCCCGGCGAGGTCGATGCCGTGCTCGGCGCGCTCGTCGAACCGGGTGGCAACGCCCTGCGCGCGGCGCGGGCCGCGGGTGCCGGCGCCGGGGACCGGGCCCTCGTGCTCGGCCCGGGCACGATCGGGCTGCTGACGGCGATGTTCCTGCGGGCCGCGGGCGCCGAGGTGCACCTGCTGGGCGTGGACGACGGCGCCTTCGCGCGCGGCCTCGGCTTCGAGCACGTCTGGACCCGCGCGACGCTCCCGGACCTGCCCTTCGACGCGGTCGTGGACGCCACCGGCGCCGCGGACCTGCCCGCGCTGGCCGTGGACCTCGTCGAACCGGCCGGCCGGGTCGTCTACATCGGACTGTCCGGCCGGCCCAGCACGCTCGACACCCGCACGCTGGTGCTGAAGGACGTCACGGCCGTCGGCGTCCTCTCCGCCTCACCGGGGCTGGCCGACACGATCGCGGCCTACGCCGGCGGCGACGTCGACCCGCGCCCGCTCGTCGGCGCGACCGTCGGGCTCGGCGAGGTCGGTGCCGTGCTCGCGGGGGAGTACCCGGCGGGCCCGAAGATCCACGTAGACCCGCGGCTTTAGCGGGGCGACGCCAGGGTCGTCGGCCGGCTGCGCCCGCGCAGGGTGACGTCCTCGGTGGCCCGCCAGCGCGCCGCTTCCGCCTCGGCCGCCGCTTCGACCGCCGTCCACGACGCCAGCAGGCGGTCCGGCGCGTTCTTGGCCAGCTCGGTCAGCCGGGCCGCTTCGTTGACCGGGTCGCCGATCACCGTGTACTCGAACCGGCGCGGGTCGCCGACGTTGCCCGCGACCGCGTCGCCGGTCGCCACGCCGATGCCCGCCGGGCCGTCCGGCACCTCGAGCGCCAGCCGGCGGGCGATGGCGCGGCCGGCGGCCAGGGCGCACGTCGCGTGGTCCGCGAGCGGCGCCGGCGCCCCGAAGACCGCCAGCGCGGCGTCGCCGACGAACTTGTTGACCAGCCCGTGGTGGCGGTCGACCTCGTCGACCACCACCGTGAAGAACCGGTTGAGCAGGCCGACGACCTCTTCGGGCGGGCGGCTCGCGGCCAGCGCCGTCGACCCGACCAGGTCGACGAACAGCACCGACACCGTGCGCACCGAGCCGCCCAGCTCGGTGCTGGTTCCGGACGTGCGCATGGCCTCGACGGCGACCTCGTGACCGACGTGCCTGCCGAACAGGTCGCGCATCCGCTCCCGCTCGGCCAGCCCGGCCGTCATGTCGTTGAACCCGGCCTGCAGCAGGCCCAGTTCGGTGCCGTCGTAGACCGGGATGGCCACGTCGAACTCGCCGGCCCGGACACGGCCCAGCGCGTCGCGGACCGACGTGATCGGGTTGACGACCGCGCGGGCGGTGAACACGGTGACCAGCAGGCCGAAGCAGAGCACGACCAGGCCGAGCGCGATGACCGACACCGCGAGCTTCGTCGTCGAGACGTCGCCGCGCACCCAGGCCAGCACCGCCGTGACGACCAGCCCGGCCACCGGCACTCCGGTGCCCAGGCACCAGAACAGCAGCATCCGCAGGTTGACGCCGCCGCTGAGCGGACGCGGCGGCGCGGTGCCGTCGAGGGCCCGCGCCGCGTACGGGCGCAGGGCGAACTCGCCGAAGAGGTAGGCGATCGCGCACACGACGACGCTCGCGAACGCGACGACGAGGAACACCGTCAGCGCGACGGCGGGTTGCCCGAGCACGGCCAGCGCGGCGAACACCACCGTCGCCACGCCCCACAGGACGGCCTGCATGAGCGTGAGCCGCAGGGGGACGCGCAGGCTGGCGATGCGCTCGGCGTCGGTCGGACGTCGTCCTTCGGCGGCCCAGCGCAGGGTCCGCAGCGCCCCGCGGGTGCCCCAGAGCGTGCCGACGACGACCGCCGAGACGACGTAGACCGGCACGGCGACCGCCATGAGCCGCACGAGGTCACCGGACATGCCCGGGGCGGGCATGAGCAGCGCCGCGAGCCCGACGACCACCAGCGCGCCGATGACGTTCGTGGCGATCAGGGTCGCGGTCAGCAGGCGCTGGACGCGGCGGCGCAGTACGGTCACGTCCTGGTCGAGGGGCCCGAGCAGCCCGGAGCCGAACGGCCCGGACCGGGCGGGGATGTCGCTTCGTGAGTGCACCGGATCCTGCCGTTCGACGCAGTTGAGTGAACGAATGTACACCGAAGCGCCGAGGTCGGGCGAGCCGGTTCACGCCGACGAGTGGTTCACGCCGAGACCGTGACGAGCGCCGCGCCCAGGAGGCCGAGATACGCGATGGCGTGGGCCCGGTCCGGGATGGCCGGCGGCCACCGCCGCAGGACCGCGATCGTCGGCAGGGACCCCGCGAGCAGCAGGCCCGCCGCCACCGGGTCGAGGGCCGCCGGGCCCGGAGCGAGCAGGTAGACGGCCGTCGCCACCACCGCGACCGGCAGGCTCAGCGGGTTGGCGAGCGCGGTCGCGTCGCGCATCGGCAGGCCGCGGCGGCGCAGCAGCGGCACGGTCAGCACGCTGCCCCCGACCCCGAGGAACGCCGCGACCGCGCCGATCCCGACTCCGCCGGCGGACGCCGTGACGCGGCCCAGCGGACGCGGTTCCCCGCCGGAGAGGAACCCCCGCCGCAGCACGCTGTCCACGATGGTCAGCGCGAGGTACGCCGTGAACAGCGCGTGCAGCAGCCCGTCCGGCACGCCCGTCGCGGCCAGCGCGCCGATGCCCGCGCCGAGGGCGATGAACCCGGTCAGCGGCCAGACGTACGCGCGGCGCAGGCGGCCCGCGCGCACCACGGTGACCGTCGCGCCGAGCGCGTTGACCAGCATCACCGCGGTGGACGTCCCGACCGCGACGTGCATCGCGCCCGTGACGGCGTAGACCACCGGCACGGTCACGAATCCGCCGCCGAAACCGAAGAGCGCGGTCGTCACGCCGGAGAGGATCCCGAGTCCGAAAAGGACGATGAAGGTGATCGGCACGTGGCTCGACGCTACCGCGCGCGCCGGTGGCAGGCATTCGCCGATCGGCCACCTTCTTCCGAATGCCGGCCACCTAGGCTCGGGTCGTGCGCAACGTCCCCCTCGACACCGTCGACGACCTCGACCGCGACGTCGTGGCCATCGGCACCGACTACCCGCCCGGCCACGTCCTGGCCGAGCACCGGCACCGGCGGGCCCAGGTGCTCTACGGCGTCACCGGGTCGATGCGGGTCGACACGGCCGACGGGGCGTGGACCGTTCCGCCGCAGCGGGCGGTGCTGATCCCCGCCGGGGTGCCGCACGCCGTGCGGATGGACGGGGTCAGCACGCGCAGCCTCTACGTCGAACCCCGTGCGGTGCCGTGGTTGCCGGCCCGCTGCCGGGTCGTCGAGGTGACCCCGCTGCTGCGTGAGCTGCTCCGCGAAGCCGTCGACGTCGAACCGCGGTACGCACCGCGCGGGCGGGACGCGGCGGTGCTGCAGCTGGCCCTGCACGAGCTGCGCCGGGCCGCGCCGCTGCCGCTCGACCTGCCGTTGCCGGCCGACCCGGCGCTGCGCCGGCTGTGCACCGGCTTCCTGGCCGAGCCGCGGATCGACGTCCGGCCGGCCGCGTGGGCCGCGCGGCTGCACGTCGCCGAGCGGACGCTGCACCGGCGGTTCCGCGCCGAGACCGGTCTCGCGCTCGCGCCGTGGCGGCGCCGGGCCTGCGTGCTGCACGCGTTGCCGCTGCTGGCGGCGGGTACCCCGGTGGCCGAGGTCGCGGCCGCCCTCGGGTACGCCGGGCCCGGTGCGTTCACGACGATGTTCCACCGCCTGCTCGGCGTCCCGCCCAGCGCGTTCCGCGGTGACTGAGCCGACGGGTGTGCACTGGACCGGGTATGTGTTACGGTTGGTAACAGTGAACTCGGGTAACACCTGACGAGGAGGTCGGCGATGACCAGCATCAGCGAACGCGAAGCGGGGGCTGTGGGGCCTTCGGACCGCGAGACGACCGCGCGCCGGCTGCTGGACTCGTCGGAGCAGCTTTCCTACGACCCCGTCAAGGAGGTCGACTGGGAGACGCCGCTGGACACGGGCTACCACGGCGCGAGCCCCGAGTGGAGCACGCTCTACGGCACGTCCTACTGGGCGGACATGACGCCGGAGCAGCAGCGCGAGCTGACCCGCCAGGAGGCGGCGTCGGTGGCCAGCACCGGCATCTGGTTCGAGATGATCCTGCAGCAGATGATCCTGCGGGACTTCTACGCGAAGGACCCGACCGACCCCGCGTTCCAGTGGGCACTGACCGAGATCGCCGACGAGTGCCGGCACTCGATCATGTTCGCCCGCGGCGCCGCCAAGCTGCGCGCGCCCGCCTACCGGCCGCGCCGGTTCGTCGTCGAGGCCGGCCGGATCTTCAAGGCGACCGCGAGCGGCGAAGCGGCCTACGCGGCGATCCTCGTGGCCGAAGAGGTCCTCGACGTCATGCAGCGCGACTGGATGCGCGACGAGCGCGTCGTCCCGTTCGTGCGCACCATCAACAACATCCACGTCGTCGAAGAGTCGCGCCACATGAAGTTCGCGCGCGAGGAGACCCGGCAGCGGCTCGAGGGCGCCGGCTGGGTGCGGCGGCAGGTCAACGCGCTGGTCGTCGCGATCGCGTCCTACGTCATCGTCGGCAGCATGTGGAACGCCAAGGTGTACGAGAACGCCGGTCTCGACGGCAAGCGCGCGCGGCGCGAGGCGAAGGCCAACGAGCACCACAAGTCGATGCTGCGCTCGAGCTGCTCCGGGCTGATGGAGTTCCTGCACTCCGCGGGGCTGCTCACCAAGCCGTCGCTGTGGTTCTACAAGCGGGCGAACCTGATCTGACATGGCGTTCGCGATCACCCAGACCTGCTGCGCCGACGCGTCCTGCGTGTCGGTCTGCCCGGTCAACTGCATCCACCCGACGCCGGACGAGCCGGACTTCGGGACGACCGACATGCTCTACGTCGACCCGGCGACCTGCATCGACTGCGGCGCCTGCGCCGACGCCTGCCCGGTCGACGCGATCTTCCCGGCCGGCGACCTGACCGGGCCGCTGCAGGTCTACGAGGAGATCAACGCCGAGTTCTACACGGGCCGGGACGTCCTCGCCGAGGCCACGGTCGCCCCGAACTTCCACCGCTGGTCGCCGCCGGCGTTCGGCCGCGTCCTGCCCAGCGACTTCGCGGCCTTGGACGTCGCGGTCGTCGGCACCGGCCCGGCCGGCATGTACGCGGTCGAGGATCTGCTGCTGCACACCAATTCCCGCGTCACGCTGATCGACCGGCTGGCGACGGCCGGCGGCCTGATCCGCTACGGCGTCGCCCCCGACCACCCGTCGACGAAGAAGATCGGCGAGACGTTCGCGCGGTTCCACGACCACCCCCGCCTGCGGCTGCGGCTCGGCGTCGAGGCCGGGCCCGAGCTGGCCGAACGGCACGACGCGGTCATCTACGCGGTGGGGGCGACGGAGGCACGGCGCCTCGGCGTCCCGGGCGAGGATCTGCGTGGCAGCCTGCCGGCCGCGACGGTGGTGGGCTGGTACAACGGCCACCCCGAGATCGCGCCCGGCGCGGTCGACCTCTCGGCCGAGCGGGTGGTCGTGGTGGGGAGCGGCAACGTCGCGCTCGACATCGCGCGCATCCTCACCGCTTCGCCGGAATCGCTGGCCGGCACGAGCATCGCGCCGGCCGCGCTGGCCCGGCTGAAGTCGAGCAAGGTCCGCGAGGTCGTGCTGCTCGCCCGGCGCGGCCCGGCGGACGCCGCGTACACGCGATCGGAACTGCTCGCCTTGGCGGCCCGCGGCGATCTCGTGGTGGACGCGCACGATCCGCGCGTCGCCGCGGAGATCGACGCCGGCGAAGGCAAGGCCGGTTTGCTGCGGGGCGTTCCGCGCGAAGAGGTCGACTGGTCTTCGCCGCCCCCGGACGGCGGGCGCCGGGTCGTCCTGCGCTTCCATTCGTCGCCGCTGGAGTTCACCGGCGACACCGAGGTCCGCGGCGTCCGCGTGACCGGCGACGTCGAGATCGTCGCCGGTCGCGTCGTGCGGGCGGCCGGGTTCCGGGGTGCCCCGGTGCCGGGCCTGCCGTTCGACGAAGCCACCGGGACGGTCCCGAACACGGCCGGCCGCGTCGAACCGGGCACCTATGTGGCCGGGTGGATCAAGCGCGGCCCGTCGGGCGGCATCGGCGCGAACAAGGCGTGCGCCCGCGAGACGGTGGGAGCGTTGTTGGAGGACGCGGTCGCCGGCCGGCTCCGGACCCGTCGGCGCGGGCTGCTCCGCCGCGCCTGAACTCAGGGCCGGTGGCTGGTGTGGGTGAACTCCACAGTGGACAGCATCGACTCGTCCGTCCTCGAGCGCTTGCGGCCGAAGGCCAGCACCTTCATCGGCTCGACCGCGAACACCACGACGTCGTGCCCGCCCTGCCGGAACCCTTCTTCGGTCGCCTCGTAGACCCAGCTGCCGTCCCACTTGGCCAGCCACGCCTCGGCGAGCCGTTCCAGCCGGTCGCGTCCGGTCACGCGCCGGGCGACCCCTTCGACCACCACGTCCAGGGCGTCGTCCCACGCGTTGCGGCCCGTGGTCAGCACGACGTTCGGGTTCGCGGTCAGGTTGAGGTACTTCTGCTCGGTCTCGCCGGTGCCGAAGTGCAGGGCGCCGTCGAGCCAGATCGCGACCAGCGGGGTCACGTGCGGACGTCCGTCGGCGCGGACTGTCGTGAGCCAGCTGATCTGGGCCGCTTCCAGGGCTTTCACGGTTTCGGCCCAGCCGGTGGCCTCGGTGCCGGGGTCGCTGAACCGTTCGTCGAGCCGGGTTTCCATGGTCACTCCGTTCGTCGGTCGCGGAAGGAAGCCGCGGCCTCGAGGCGCTCGGCGACCGTCGGGCCGTCCGGCGCCGTTCCGCGGCGGGTTCCGAGGTGGGTTTCGCGCAGTTCGTCCATGAAGGCCTCCCACAGCGGCGGACCGCCGGCGGTGAGCACCTCGGCGCGGGCCGCGTACTCGTCGGCGACGGGCAGGTGCCGGACACCCCACGCGCTGAGCTGCACGAGCACCGGCACCAGGTCGATCGCCCGCTCGGTGAGGCTGTAGGTGACCTTCTGCTTGTGCGACGGGTCGCCGGCCCGGGTCAGCAGCCCGTGCTCGACGAGCACGGCCAGCCGGTCGGCCAGCACGTTCGACGAAATCCGCTCTTCGCCGCCGAGCAGCTCCCGGAAGTGCCGGGCCCCGCCGAAGACGACGTCACGCAGGACGAGCAGCGTCCACCGGTCGCCGAAGATCTCGAGCGACAGGTTGATCGGACACCTCGACCGCGCTTCCCGCACTGCTCCCACCTCGCTGTGCTTACTCAAAAACTGGTTGCGTTACGAGAGCAGTAGTACCCGGCGGGGACTGGTGCTAAACCGAGAGCGGTTTATCCGGCGAGCCGGTGGAGGACGGCGGCGGCCAGCGCCGTGCGTTCCAGCATCCCCTCGACGCTGATGTGCTCGTGCCGGGCGTGCGCGCCGTCGCCGACCGCGCCGAAGCCGTCCAGGACCGGGTGGCCCAGTGCCGCCACGAAGTTGCCGTCGCTGGCGCCGCCGACCGAGCATTCCCGCAGCGTGACGCCCAGGTCCGCGGCCTCCTCGCGGGCCAGCTCGTACAGCCGCGTGATGGCTTCCGAACGTTCCATCACCGGCCGGTTCCAGCCGCCGGTCACCTCGACCTTCGCGCGCGGGTCGTGCGCCTTCAGCGCCGCGAGGCCCGCATCGATGCGTGCAGCCTCGGCCGCGCTGGACACGCGGACGTCGATCTCGCCGGATGCCGCGCCCGCGATCACGTTCTGCCGGGTGCCGCCGGTGATCACGCCGACGTTCACCGTGGTCCCGGCGTCCGGGTCGGACAGCCCGTGCAGGGCGAGTACCGCCCGCGCCAGCTCGTCGATCGCGCTCGCGCCCTTGGTCGGGTCGAGCCCGGCGTGCGCCTCGACACCTGTCGTGTGCACCTGGAACAGGCCGACACCCTTGCGTGCGGTCTTCACCGCGCCGTCGGCGCTCGCCTCGAACACCAGGGTCGCGCGCGTTCCCGCGGCGGCCTCCTCGATCACCGGGCGGGACGCCGGGCTGCCGATCTCCTCGTCGCCGTTGAGGACCAGCCGCACGGCCGGGCGTGGCAGCCCGGCCGCGTCGAGCGCGCGCAGCGCCCACACCGCGTGCACCAGGCCGGACTTCATGTCGAAGATCCCGGGTCCGGTGGCGCGGTCACCGTCCACGGTGAACGGCCAGGCCTCGAGCGTCCCCAGCGGCCACACCGTGTCGTAGTGGCACAGGAGGAGCACCGGCTCGCCGGCGCCGGGGAAGTCGTAGACCTTGATGTCGCCGTACTGCCCGCCGTCGACGTCGCGGACGTTCTCCGGGGAACCCAAGCGTTCGCGCAGCCAGCCGTCCACCCAGGACAGTCCGCGGTCCAAAGCGGACTTGTCGTCGCTGGGCGTCTCGATGCCGACGTAGGTCGCGACGTCGGCCAGGAGGTCGTCGCGGTGCGTGCGCACCCACTCGTGCAGTTCGCGGATCACAGCGCTCGCTCCAGTTCGGTCAGGTGGTCTTCGGACATCTCGGCGGCGCCGGTCTCGACGTCGCGCAGCCGGGCCAGCATCGCCCGCAGCAGGGGGACGTCCGCCGCGGCGAGCACGGGCGCGTAGTGGTGGTGCACCTCGACCGGGCGGTGCCGGACGGCGATGTCGCGCCAGATGCCGCTGCGGTCCTTGGGCTGGGTCCGCAGCCACGCGACCAGCCGGTCGGTGGCGGCCTCGCGCCCGGTCGCGCCGGGCAGGTAGGCCGCCGGGTCGAACTGGTCGAACGGCTCCAGGGCGCGGTCGCCGGCCGCCGCGAACACCTCCGCGGTGAGCGCGTGCATGAGCGGCCGGTGCCGGTCGATCAGGTCGGCCATCGGGGCGTCGGCCAGCGCCGTCGTGGTGAGCATCGCGCCGAAGCCGAGCTTCGCCCACAGGTAGCCCTCGACGTTGGCGGTCGCCTTCGCCGGGCCCCACGCCTGCAGGTCCGCGACGATCTCCTCGACGCGGTCGGTGATCCGGCCGTCGGGCTCGCCGACGACCAGGGCACCCAGACCGCCGTCCCGCACGACGCCGGGCTCGACGACGTCGGCGAAGAGGTTCACGAACGCCCCGACCGTCCTTTCCGGACCGACGTGCGATGCGATCAGCTCTTCGTTGAGCCCGTTCTGCAGCGAGACGACGAAGCCGTCGGGCGCCAGCCGCGGGGCCAGCCACGGCAGCACCGCCTCGGTGGCCTGGGCCTTGACGGCCAGCAGCGCCCGGCCGAACACCGGGGGCGCCTCGTCCGGGAGGAACGCGGGCAGCTCGACGGTCTCGTCGCCGTCCGGGCGGCGCAGGGTGAGGCCGCGGTCCGCGATGGCGGCCACGTGGCCCGCGTCGGTGTCCACGATGGACACCGGGTGCCCGGCCCGCGCGAGGTGGAAGGCGAGCGTCCCGCCGATCGCGCCGCCGCCGACCACGGTGTACGAGCGCCGGTCAGACATGCGCTTCCTCTCCTTGTTGCACGGGTGTCTCCCCGGCCCAGTGCAGCGGCAGCCCGGCCGCACCCGCGGTCGAACCGCCGTCGACCCGCAGGACCGCGCCGGTGATCCAGCCCGCCTCGGGCCCGGCGAGCCAGAACACCGCGTCGGCGATCTCCCGTGGCTCGCCGCGCCGGCCGAGCGGGTTGACCGACACCGCGGCCGCGTACGCCTCGGTGACCGGGTTCGCGTCGCTGTCGACGGTGACGAACCCCGGGCTCACGGCGTTCACGCGGATGCCGTGCGGGCCCAGCTCGACCGCGCAGGCCTTGGTCACCATCTCGAGCGCGGCCTTCGACGTCGCGTAGTGCGCGGCGCCGGGACGCGCCCGGGTGGCCGCGCCGGAGGAGATGTTGACGACCGCGCCGGGCCTGCCCGCCCGGCCGAACGCGACGGTGGTCAGGAGCGCGGCCCGGACGTTCACGTCCTGCACCCGGTCCCAGATCGCCGCGGTCATGTCGAGCAGGGGAGTGGCGGGGTAGATCCCGGCGGCGTTGACGAGGACGTCGACCGGCCCGGCTCGCTCGACGAGCCCCTCGGCGAATTCCGCCTCGGCGAGGTCCCCGGGCAGTTGCACGACCTCAGTGGACAGACCAGCCGCCACTGTGGACAGTTCCGCCGCGCGGAGGTCGGACAGGACGAGGCGGTCGCCCGCGGCGGCGAACCGGGCCGCGATCGCGGCGCCGATGCCGCCGCCGGCCCCGGTGACGAGCACGGTCCGCACTACAGCTCCTTCCCCTTCGTCTCGGGCATGGTGAGGTAGACCGCGACGCCGATGAGCGCGGCCGCCGCGACGTAGACCCACACGAGGTTGCCGAGGTGGTTCGCGTTCAGCCAGGTCGTGACGTACGGCGCGGTCCCGCCGAAGATCGCGACGGCGAGCGCGTACGGCAGGCCGATGCCGGTGGTGCGGACCTCCGGCGGGAACTGCTCGGCCATGATCACCGCGCAGTTCGCCGAGTAGCCGACGATCAGGACCAGCCCGATCAGCTCGATGACGAACACGCTCCAAAAGCTGTTGCCGAGGAAGTGGAACGCGGGCCAGGCGAACACCACGAACCCGGCGGCGAACGCGGTCATCGTCGCCTTGCGCCCGATCCGGTCGGACAGCAGGCCGCCGAAGGGCAGCAGCGCGATGAACACGACCATGGCGAGGGTGTTCGCCAGCAGCGCCGTCTTGAGCGGGATGCCGGTGGCCAGCTGGGCGTAGGCGGGCATGTAGGAGACCCACACGTAGTAGATCAGCGTGCCGGCGATGGTCACGCCGGCCACGCGCAGCGCGGCTTTCGGGTGGTCCCGCAGCATCGCGACGACCGGGTTGCGCCGGGGCTTCGCGGAGATCTTGCTGAACGCTTCGGTTTCGTGCACCGACACCCGCAGCCAGAGGCCGACCAGGCCGAGCAGCCCGGCGAGGCCGAACGCGAGCCGCCAGCCCCAGCCGTGCAGATCGGCGTCCGACAGCGTCGCGTTGAGGATCGTGCCCATCAGCGCGGCCAGCAGCGAGCCGAGACCGACCGAGACCTGCTGCCACGACCCGGCGAACGCCCGGCGTCCGGGCGCGGCCGATTCGATCAGGAACGCCGACGAGGAGCCGAACTCGCCGCCCGCGGAGAAGCCCTGCACGAGCCGCGCCAGGAGCAGGATTATCGGGGCCAGTACGCCGATGCTCGCGTACGTCGGGCACAGCGCGATGACGATCGACGCGCCGGCCATCAGCGAGATGGTGAGCGTGAGACCTTTCTTGCGGCCCTTCCGGTCGGCGTACGCGCCGAGCACGGCGCCGCCGATCGGCCGCATGACGAACCCGACGGCGAACACGGCCAAAGTGGACAGCAGGGCCGCGGTTTCGTTGCCACCGGCGAAGAACTGACCGGCGAAGACCGGGGCGAACGTCGCGTAGACGGCCCAGTCGACCCATTCGACGGTGTTGCCGACGGCGCCGGCGACGATCGCCTTGCGCTGCTGCGCCGTCAGCCGGTGCGAGACGACGGTGGTGTCCACAGTGGTCATGACCGCTCCTGCAGGACGTGGTCGACGATCTGCGCGTGCGTGGCGAACCAGACGCCGTCGTGACCGGTGATGTGGTCGAGGAGCTCGGCCAGGATCGCGATCCGCGAGCGGTGGCCGATGATGTGCGGGTGCATGGTGAGCTGGAAGATGCCGCCGTCGGCGTAGGCGGCGTCGAACTCGTCGCGCCAGATGGAAAGCACGCCGCGCGGCGGGGTGTAGGGCCGCAGCGAGGCGAAGCGGTCCATCATGAAGTACGGCGCGTCGTCGCGGATCCACTCCACCGGCAGCTCGACGACGCCGGTGGGTTCGCCGCGCTCGATCAGCTCGTAGCAGTCGTCGTCGGCCATCAGCGACGAGTCGTACTTCAGGCCCAGCTCGCGCGTGATGGCGAGGGTGTGCGCGGAGAAGTCCCAGGACGGCGTCCGGATGCCGACCGGCCGGGTGCCGGCGAGGCGTTCGAGGACGTCGGCGGCGCGGAAGGCCAGGTCGCGCTCTTCGGTCTCGGTGAGCGCGGTGTTGCGTTCGTGGATCCAGCCGTGCAGCGCCACCTCGTGTCCGGCGTCCACATAGGACTTGACTTCGCCGTCGTGCAGCAGCGCCGACACGGCGGGCATGAAGAAGGACGCGGGCGCGCTGTGCTGTCGCAGGAGTTTCAGGATGCGCGGCACGCCGACGCGGGCGCCGTATTCGCCTTGCGCCATCTTGCCGGGCAGGACGTCGCCGTCGCGCAGGGCGGGCGTCTCGTGGTCGGAGTCGAAGGACAGCGCGACGGCGACCTTCGCGCCACCGGGCCACGATGCCGGGCGCAGCGCGCGTCCGGCGCGGACGTGCTCGACGTGCCCGCGCCACGTCTGTTCGTCCCACTGCCACGGTTGTTCCGTCATGCGTCCTCCAAGCTGGCCGCGGGCGTCGGGGCCCACGCGCGCTTGAGCGTCGAAACCTGCAGGGTCACGTCGGCCTCCCGGAGCCCGGGCAGCGCGCCGACGACGTCGGTGGTGTGGCGGTAGAGCTCCCCGTAGTGGCGCAGCACGATCTGGCCGACGAGGTTGAAGCGGCCGGTGGTGGCGCTCAGGTACTTCGTGCCGGGGTGGGCGGCGAGCTGCTGCCCGGCCCGGTCGAGCTCGCCGGGGACGACCGAGAGCCAGAGCATGAACTCGAGCGCGTAGCCGAACATGGCGGGTTCGGCGAGCGTCCGGAACCGCAGGCAGCCCCGGCGCACCAGCGAATCGACGCGGCGGGCCACCGTGGACTCGCTGGTACCGACCTGTTTGGACACTTCTTTGAACGGCAGCCGGCCGTCTTCGCCGAGCGCGGCGCAGATCGCGAGGTCGAGCTCGTCGAGCTGCTCGGGCGGGCGTTCCCAGTGCTGCTCCTCGAACGGCCGCACGTCGCCGCCGCGCAGCGCTTTCGCCGCCTCGGGGGTGAGCTCGCCGGAGTCCCAGTCGTGGTTGGAGGTGAAGGTCCGCATGACGGCGAACGTCTCGGCGTCCCGGATGGCCTCGGCGGCGGGGAAGCCGTCTTCCTGCAGGCTCGCGATGTCGGCGTAGGACGGGAGCACGAACTCGGCGGAGCAGTCGGCGCTCCCGGCGAGCACGGTGGCGTACCGGACATCCGGCCGGGCGGCGAGCGCTTCGGCAACGGCGGCGGCAGCGCCGGGTCGGCACTTCAGCCGGGCGATGACCGGGACGCCGAGCCCGCACCGGAGCACGTCGACGACCCCGATGACCCGCAGGCGGCGGCTCTCGGTGAGCTTTTCGGCCCGCCGGAGGACGGTGGACTCACTGGCCCCGACGTGCCGGGCGATGGCACCCCAGGACGCCCGGCCGTTGAGCTGGAGGGCCGCGACGATGCGGCGGTCCAGTTCGGTCGCTTTGCCTTCGTTCTGCACAAGGGGCATCCTGCGTGCAGGAAAACGTCAAGTCAAGGGGTGGCGGTGCTGGAAAGATGCACCCGTGCCCTGGTTCGGTGGGTCACTCCGTCGGGAGTACCGGCGTGGCCGCCGCGAAGGCGTCGGCCGCCGCCAGGTCGAATTCGCCGTGGTCGCTGCCCAGTCCCTGGGCCACCAACCCGGCCGCCGCGCACCCGAGCACGGCCGCTTCCCGCAGTGAGCGGCCGAGACCGACGCCTCGCAGGAAGCCCGCCGAGAACGCGTCGCCGCAGCCCGTCGTGTCGACCACCGGGACCGCGAACGCCGGGACCGCGATGGTCTCCTCGGCTGTCACCACCAGTGCTCCGCGCGCACCGCGCGTGACCGCCACGCACCCGACGCCCTGATCGAGCAGCGTCCGGGCGCCGTCCTCCAGTGCCGCCGCGCCGGTCAAGCCCAGCACCTGCTCCTCGTTCGGCAGCAGGTAGTCCAAAGAGGACAACGCCGGCGCGATCCAGGCCAGCACCCCGGGGTCGCCCGGCGCCAGCAGGTCGGCCGACGTCACCACACCCGCGGCCCGCACCGGCGCCAGAATCGACGCGGCCGCCGCGCCGCCCATCAGCTCCGGCCCGCCCAGGTGCAGGTGAGTCGCGCGGGTCAGCGCCGCCAGGGGAGCCTCCGACGGCTCGTAACCCAGGTTGGCCCCCGGCACGTGGAACGCGGGCCGGCTGCCGTCGGGGCGGATCGGGAGCACCGATGCCGACGTCTGCACGCCCGCGCGGCGCAGCACCAGCGACGTGTCGATGCCGTACTGGGCGAGCATCGACAGGAGCAGGTCGCCGATGGGGTCGTCGCCGACCGCGCCGGCCGACCGGACCCAGGCGCCGAGCTTCGCGAGCGTCACCGCCGTGCCCGCGGCCGTCCCCGCCGGGCCGAACCGGATCTGCTCGACCAGCGCCGCGCCCTGGCCCTCCGGGATGGCCTCGACCGGCCGGACCTGCACGTCGAACACGTGCGCGCCCAGCGTCACGACGGTCTGCGTCATCAGTCCTCGATCCGCCGGGGCCGGCCGTACCCACTTCGCACGGCCGCGGTCACGACCGCTTCCTGCTGCAGGTCGTCCAGCGCCCGGGGTGCGCCGAGCGCGGCGGCCCGGACGTACAGCCCGCACGCCCACTCCAGCAGCAGCGCGTTGTCCATCGCCGCCTCGAGCGTCGGGCCGTGGGCGATCGCGCCGTGGTTGGCCAGCAGCGCCGCCGTCTTGCCGTCGAGCGCCGCGAGGGTGCCGGCGGCCAGCTCCGCGGAGCCGAACACGGCGAACGGCGCCACCCGCACCGCGCCGCCCAGCGCGAGCTGCTGGTAGTGGACGCAGGGGAGCTCGTCGAGCACCAGTGACACCGCGGTGGCCTGCGGCGAGTGCGTGTGCACCACCGCGCCGGCGTCGTAGCGCCGGTAGATCCCCAGGTGCAGCTCCAGTTCCGAGGTCGGCGTCAGCTCCCCGGCGACGATCGTCCCGTCGAGGTCGACGACGGTCACGTCGTCGGGCGTGGCCGCGCCCAGCACGATCCCGGTCGCGGTCACCGCCACGTGGTCGCCGGCCCGGACGCTCACGTTGCCCGCGGTGCCGATCAGCAGGCCCTCGCCGGCGAGGCCGTTGCTCGCGCGGGCGACCGCCCGGCGCGCGTCGTCGAGTACGGAACTTCCCACTGCCATGGGCCCGAGGCTAGAATAAATGCGAAACAAAGTCACGTTCAGGTTTGGAGCGGCATGCAGCGAGTCCCGCGTCAGGCCCGGGCCCGGGAGAAGCTGGCCCGGGTCCTGGAAGCGGCCGACCGGTTGCTCGCCGAGGAGGGCGTCGAGGCCCTGACGACGACCCGGGTCGCCGCGGCGGCAGGCGTCTCCGTGGGCACGTTGTACCAGTACCTGCCGGACCGCGACGCCATCACCGAAGCCCTGGCGGACAGCTACCTCGCCCGGCTCGAAGAGCTCATGACGTCCTTCGCCGACCAGGCGGCGAAGGAGACCTGGGACGACCCCGTCGGCCTGCTCGTCGACGCGTTCGCCGCGCTCTACCGCGCCGAACCCGGGTTCCGTGCCCTCTGGCTGGGCCGCGGGCTGACGGAGGCGACGCGGGAGGCCGACGTCGCCCACAAGCGCGTGATGGCCACCGGCGTGCACCGCGTGCTCGTCGCCCAGCGCCTGCTCCGCGACGACGCCGAGGCCGCGATGGCGTGCCGCACCGCGTTCCTGGCCGCGGACGCCGTCATCCAGGAGGCGTTCCGCGCCGATCCCGACGGCGCCGCCGGGCTGCTCGACTCGCTGAAAGCCATGCTTCGGGCCTACCTGGAGCGGCTCGTCTAGGCTCCCGGGCATGCCCGATACGCAGTACGAAGACCTCCTCCGCCACGTCCTCGACACGGGAGCCCGCAAGGCGGACCGCACCGGCACGGGCACGCGGTCGATCTTCGGGCACCAGCTGCGCTACCGCCTGGCCGACGGCTTCCCGCTGGTCACGACCAAGAAGGTCCACTTCCGGTCGGTCGCGTACGAGCTGCTGTGGTTCCTGCGGGGCGACGGCAACGTCGAGTGGCTCCAGGAGAACGGCGTCACGATCTGGGACGAGTGGGCCGCCCCGGACGGCGACCTCGGCCCGGTGTACGGCGTCCAGTGGCGATCGTGGCCGACCCCGGACGGCGGGCACATCGACCAGATCGCCGAGGTGCTGCGCACGCTGCGCGAGAACCCGGACTCGCGGCGGATCATCGTGTCGGCGTGGAACGTCGCGGACATCCCGCGGATGGCGTTGCCGCCGTGCCACGCGTTCTTCCAGTTCTACGTCGCCGACGGCGAGCTGTCCTGCCAGCTGTACCAGCGCAGCGCGGACCTGTTCCTCGGCGTGCCGTTCAACATCGCGAGCTACGCGCTGCTGACGCACATGATCGCCGAGCAGGTGGGCCTCGGCGTCGGCGACTTCATCTGGACCGGCGGCGACTGCCACATCTACGACAACCACGAGGACCAGGTCCGCAGGCAGCTGGCCCGCGACGCGCGGCCGTTCCCGACGCTGAGCTTGAAGCCCGCGGACAGCCTGTTCGACTACACGTACGAGCACATCGCCCTCGACGGTTACGACCCGCATCCGGGCATCAAGGCCCCGGTGGCGGTGTGATCGGCCTGATCTGGGCCCAGTCGGCCAACGGAGTGATCGGCCGCGACGGGGAGTTGCCGTGGCATTTGCCGGAGGATTTGAAGCACTTCCGCACGCTGACGGCGGGGGCGACTGTCCTGATGGGACGCCGTACGTGGGAGTCGCTGCCGCCGCGGTTCCGGCCGTTGCCGGGGCGGCGCAATTTGGTGTTGTCGCGTGCGCGGCAGGAGGGGGTGGAGACGTTCTCCTCCTTGGAACCGGCGCTCGCGGAGGTGTCGGGGGACGGGTGGGTGATCGGCGGCGCGGCGGTGTACCGGGCGGCGTTGCCGTTCGCGGACCGGATCATGGTGACGGAGATCCGGGAGAGTTTCGAGGGCGACACGCGGGCGCCTGAGGTGGGGCGTGCACCGGATTCGGTGGGGGAGTGGCAGGAGTCGTCGACGGGGTTGCACTACCGGTTCTTGACCTGGGGCTGAGGTCGGCGCTTTCTGGGCCGCGGCGAGCCGTAGCTGCGGGGAGGCGGTGGCTTGGCCCGGCTCGGGATGCTGTTTCTTGGGCGTGGGTGTAGGCCCGTAGCCGGTTGGCTGCGGGCCTTTCCCGTTTATGCCGCGAATGGCAGGGGTTGGTGGAGGTTGTTGCGCCTGGGTTTTCGGCGCCTGTCGAGGAATGCCGGTGGGAGGAATTCGGGCAGTCCGTCGGCGGCGATGCGGACTTGCCAGCCGGAGCGGTGCAGCAGCCGGTGGTGGTGGGCGCACATCAGGACCAGGTTGCCCAGCTCGGTCGGGCCGCCGTCGGCCCAGTGGCGGATGTGGTGGCCTTGGCAGTGGCGGGGTGGGCGGTGGCAGCCGGGGAATGCGCAGCCGCGGTCGCGTAGGTAGAGGGCGCGGCGGAGTGGGGTGGAGATGAGGCGTCGTTGGCGGCCGAGGTCGAGGGGGTCGCTGGTGGTGCCGAGGACGGCGGGGATGAGCCTGCAGTCGCAGGCGTGGATCCGGGCTTCGGCGGCGGAGATGGTGCCGTGGTCGCCGAGGATCGCTCGGCCGGCGCCGGGCTTGGGTGTGGTGCCGGAGTTGCCGGAGACGGCCTGGCCGGAACCAGGCTGGGGCCTGGTCGCAGTGTCGCCGAAGGTGGTCTGTCCGGCAATGGGCTTGGGTGTGGTCGCGGTGTTGCCGAGCGTGGCACGGTCGGCGGCGTGCTTTGGCATGGTGCTGGCGAAGGCGGGCTGGTCGCCAGCGGTCTTGGGTGTGGTGTCGGTGCTCGTGAAGGCGGTCAGGCCGGTGGTGGGCGTGGCGCCGGTGTCGGCGAGGATTTCTGTGGCGAGGCCAGACCTCAGGTCCGCCAACGACACCGCCACCATCACGTGCGCTCGCTCGCCGGCCTGCATCGGTAAGTCTGGGGAGTTGAATGCCAGGTCGATCGCGTCGGAGAATGCGTCGCCGTAGCGCTCTGACGGCGAACGCAAGTCTGGGCCCTCGTCGGTTGTGCGGCGTTGCGACAGGGCGTCCAGTAGGACGCTGGCTCGGGTGCCGGTTTCGTCGTCGAAACGGCCGTTCAGTTCCCAGAACCCGGTTCTCTTGCGGCGCAACGACAGTTCGCGGCTGGGGGTGGCCGGTTCGGTCTCGTCGGGTTCGGCTCCGTCGGGGTCCAGGTGGGCCACGATGCGCGCTCCGAGAGCGGCGACCTGTCTGTGGCCGGCCTCGGAGGCGAACGTCAGCAGGTGATGCTCGGCTTCGTCGCGGTGCTCCGGTGGGATCTGGCTCATCACGCCGACGATCGTGTCGATCATCGGGGTGCTCAACCGGCCGTCCGAGGCGGCAAGGCCGGTGGCGGGGGCGACGGCGGGGATCGGGGTGCCGTCGAGGGTGCGGCCAGGATTGAGGGCGCGGGCTCGTTTGACCACGGTCTCGGCGGCGGACTTGGGGATGTCGGCGAGATGCTCGAAGAGCCTTGCAGCAGAACGGTATCCGAAGAGCTCCAGGACACCACGGGACTCGATTTCGACGAGCAGCGAGCCGATCTCGGCCTCCAAGGAACGCACGGAAGTGAGCAGCGCGGAGATACGGTCGGCCAGGGCCACCGCATCCGCTTGCCACGCCACTTCGCTGTCCACACAACAAGATTACCGCCAGTCGAACGCAAGTTCATCACTCGATCAGCTGAAAGCCGTACAGCGGCAGGGACACCGTTGCGTGGGGAATCGGCGCTCCCGCGCCGAGCAGCAAGCAACCACACGAAGCGCCGATTCCCCACGCCCCGGCGAAGCCGCATCTTGGAAACCCAGCCCCACGACATCCGCCACTTGACGTAGCAGCCACCAAAGGTCAACAATTCACCCGTACCAAGGAATGTTAACGCTAACATATCGGAGCGAAGCAATGAAGCTGCGCACCACGGTGACCACGCTCCTGCTGCTGGCCGGAACGCTCCTGGCACCGGCCACCGCAAAAGCCGCCACGGAACAGCAGGTTCCACCGCCCGTCATGGGCTGGGCCTCCTGGAACTCCTTCGCCGCCAAGATCGACTACAACGTCATAAAGACACAAGCCGACGCGCTGGTCTCGACCGGCCTGAAGGACGCCGGCTACACCCACGTCAACATCGACGAAGGCTGGTGGCAGGGCACCCGCGACAGCGCGGGCAACATCACCGTCGACCCCACCGAATGGCCCGGCGGGATGACGGCGATCGCGGACTACCTGCACGCCAAAGGGTTGAAAGCCGGCATCTACACCGACGCCGGGCGCGACGGCTGCGGCTACTACTTCCCGACCGGCCGCCCCGCGGCACCCGGGTCCGGCAGTGAAGGTCACTACCTCCAGGACATGCTGCAATTCCAGCGCTGGGGCTTCGACTTCGTCAAGGTCGACTGGTGCGGCGGCGACGCCGAGGGCCTCGACCCGGCGAGCACCTACCGGGCCATCAGCGACGCCAATCGCGCCGCCACCGCGCAAACCGGCCGCGCGCTCACCCTGTCCGTCTGCGACTGGGGCAAGAAGAACCCGTGGAACTGGGGCCCCGGCACCGCCCCGATGTGGCGCACGAGCACGGACATCATCTACTACGGCCAGACTGCGACCCTCCGGCAGGCATTGACCAACTTCGACCAGGCGCAGCACCCCGTGTCGCAGCACACCGGGTACGTCAACGACCCGGACATGCTCACCGTCGGCATGCCCGGGCTCTCCGCCGCGCAGGGCCGGACCGAACTGGGCATGTGGGCGATCTCCGGCGCGCCTCTGCTGGCGGGCAACAACCTCGCGACGATGAGTGCGGAAACCGCGTCGATCCTGAAGAACCGGGAAGTCGTCGCCGTCGACCAGGATCCGCGGGGGCTACAGGGTGTGAAGATCGCCGAGGACGCCGCCGGGCTGCAGGTCTACGGCAAAGTCCTCGCCGGCGAAGGGAAGCGCGCCGCGCTGCTGCTCAACCGGACGTCCAAGGCGGCCACGATGACCTTGCGCTGGGCCGACCTCGGCCTGACCACCGCGCCGGCGAACGTGCGGAACCTCTGGGCCGCCCAGGACAACGGCAGCTTCGCCACCGGGTACAGCGTGAGCGTCCCGGCCGGCGACTCGGTGCTCCTGACCGTCCAAGGGTCCGACGCCCCGGCGTACCACGGCTCGAGTTTCACCGCGCCCGCAACAGGTCTGGCCGTCGCGACCTTCACCTACAGCTCCGCCACCACCCAGACTCCGACTCTCGCGGTCAACGGCCAGCAGCCGACCGTCGTCGCGTTCCCGGCCACCGGAGGCACGGCCAAGACCGTCTCCGCCGTGGTCTCACTGGGCAAGGGGGCGAACTCCCTGACGTTCGCCGGCACCTCGCCGCCGGTCACCGACGTCGCGATCCTGCCGCTGCCGGGCACCGCCGGGGTCCAGGTGGTCGGCACGCAGTCGGGCCGCTGCCTCGACGTCGACGACAACAGCATCGCCAACGGCGTCCAGGCCCAGCTGTGGGACTGCGCCGCGGGACCCAACCAGACCTGGACGCCGGCCCGCGGGCAGCTCGTCGTCAACGGCACCAAATGCCTGGACGCCTACGACAACGGGACGTCCAACGGCACCGCGGTCGTCATCTGGGACTGCAACGGCCAGCGCAACCAGCAATGGACCCTGAACACCGGCGGCACCATCACCAACGCGCTGTCCGGGCTGTGCCTGGACGCGAGCGGCGCCGGCACCGCGAACGCCACGAAGATCATCCTCTGGACCTGCGGCGGTGGGGCCAACCAGCAGTGGACCCGGCGGTGACCTACGCGGTCGAATCCCGGATCACCAGCCGGCACGGCCGCGTGTGCCGGCCGGGAGAAGGTGCGCCGTTGATCGCCGCCAGCAGCAGGTCCGCGGCGGTCCGCCCGAGCGCCTCCAGTTCCATGTCGACGCTCGTCAGCGGTGGCTGGCAGGCCAGCGCCATGACGTCCCAGTTGTCGAAGCCGACCAGCGCGACGTCGCCGGGCACGCGCCGCCCGGCCGCCTGCACCGCGTCGGCGACACCACGGGCGATCTGGTCGCTGCCGCAGAACACCGCGTCGAACTCGGTGCCCGCGCCGAGCAGCATCCGCACCGCCTGGCGACCCCACGCCTCGCTCCACTCGCCGAACATCGGCGCGCCGACGAGCTCGAGCCCGGCTTCCCCCAGCCGCTCGGTGGCGGCCGTGGCGCGGACCGTCGCCGAATGGTGGTGCTCGGGGCCGGTGACGTGGGCGATGCGGCGCCGTCCGGTGGCCAGGAGGTGTTCGACGGCCTTGCGAGCGCCGCCCGCTTCGTCCGGCACCACGGAGCAGTCGTGCGGGTCGGCCGAGCTGATGAACGCGTACACCACGGGGATGGGCAGGGCGTCGCCGATCGGCGGCCGGGCCTGGGTCCGGCGGCCGGTGACGATGATGCCGTCGACGCGGCGCGACAGCAGCGTGCGCAGGTAGTACTGCTCGCGGATCGGGTCGTCGCGGGCGTCGCAGAGGAAGACCGACATCTCGCCGGCGCCCAGCGCGTCTTCCGCGCCCATCATCAGCGGGATGCTGAACCGGCCGATCGTGTCGGTGGTGATCATGCCGACGGTGTAGGTGCGGCCCGAGTTGAGCGTGACGGCCGCCCGGTTGGCCTGGAAGCCCAGCTGCTCGGCGGCGGACAGCACGCGCTGCCGGGTCTCGGCGCGGAGCGATCCACGGCCGTTGAGCGCCTTCGACGCCGTGCCGACCGAGACGCCGGCCAGCAGCGCGACCTCGCTGATCGTGGCCGGCTTGGCGACGTTTCCGGGAGTTTCCGAAAGTTTCCTCGGGGGCATGGTGGCACAGTACCTCCGGCCTCGATCGACGACCACCAGCAACGCCGACGAAGTGGTGCAAATGGCGCTTGACGCACCCGCGAGGAGGAGCCTAACTTGATTCGGCAACCGGTTTCCGAAGTTTCCTCCTCGACGTTCACCGGCGGCGGCCTCCCGTTAGGAGAGTCGATGACTTCGCACATCCGAACCAGGACCGGGCGGGTCGTGGCCGCCCTCGCCGGCGTGCTCTTCCTCGCGGCCTGCCAGAGCGGGCCCTCCGGGGCGGCGGCAGGCGACACCGCCGGCGTGGACGACGGCACCACGATCACCATGTGGACCCGGTCGCCGACGGCCACCTTCAGCCAGACGCTGATCGACGCCTACAACGCGAGCCACAAGAACAAGGTCAAGCTGACCGTCTTCCCCGCCGACTCCTACCAGCAGAAGGTCGGCACCGCCGCGGGCGCGCGGCAGCTGCCCGACCTGCTGGCCGCCGACGTCGTCTACGCACCGAACTACGCGGCCAAGGGCCTGTTCCTGGACCTGACCGGCCGCGTGAACCAGCTGGCGTTCAAGGGTTCCCTCGCCCCGGCGCACATGAAGGCGGCGACCTTCGAGGGCAAGCACTACGCGGTGCCGCACGACATCGACCTGTCCGCGGTCTTCTACAACAAGGTCCTGTTCACCCGCGCCGGCCTGGATCCCGCGAAGCCACCGGCCACGCTGGACGAACTGGCCGCGGCCGCGCGCAAGATCGCCGCGCTCGGCGGGGACGTCAAGGGCTACTTCTTCGGCGGCGCCTGCCCGGGGTGCCAGCTGTTCACCAGCTGGCCGATGATCTGGGCCTCCGGCGGCACGGTGCTCAACGACCAGGGGACCGCCGCCACGCTCGACAGCCCGCAGGCCGCCCAGGTCTATTCGCTGCTGCGGCAGCTCTACACCGACGGCGTCGTGCCGCAGTCGGCGAAGAACGAGTCCGGGCCGACGTGGACCCAGCCGTTCCTCGACGGCAAGATCGGCATCCAGCCGATGGGCGCGACCGCGTTGCAGGGCATCAAGGAAGGACCCGGGCTGCAGGTCGGCGTCGCGCCGATCCCCGGCCTGACCGGCGGGAGCTCGTCGTTCGTCGGCGGGGACGTCGTCGGGATCGGCAGCAACAGCGCCCACGCCGCGGCCGCGTGGGACTTCATCGCCTGGACGCTGTCGGATCAGGCCCAGGTCGACGTCGTGGCGAAGAGCAAGAACATCACCGTCCGCTCCGACCTCGCCGACAACACCTACGCCAAGCAGGACCCGCGGCTCGGTGTGTTCAACCGGCTCGCCGGCCAGGGCCAGACCCCGATCTCGGTCAACTTCGGCAAGACGTTCAACGACACCAACGGTCCCTGGACCGCGACGGTGATCGACGCGGTGTTCGGCGGTGGTGACGTGGGCTCGATCCTGAAGCAGCACAACGCGGCCGTCACCGAGTCCCTCGCCGGCAGCTGACGATGGTGTCGCTGCTGCCTTCGCGGGTGTCGGCGCCGGAGACCCCGGCACCGGCGCCCCGCCGCCGCTCGATCGCCCGGAGCAGGCGCCGGCTGGGCATCGCCTACGCCACGCCGATGGCCGTGCTGGTCGCCGTCTTCTTCGTCATCCCGCTCGGGCTGATGCTGTGGATGTCGGTCAACCATTGGCCACTGGTCGGCGTCTCGGCACCCAACGGGGTCGAGAACTACGACGCGCTCGGCGACCCGCTGTTCCTGCGCGCGGTCTGGTTCACCGTGAAGTACACGCTGGTCACGACCGTCGTGCTCGGCGTCGTCGCCTTCGGGCTGGCGCTGCTCGTCCAGCACGACCGGCCCGGCACCGGCGTGGTCCGCACGGTGTTCTTCCTGCCCAGCGCGGTCGGGCTCGCGTCGACCAGCCTGCTGTTCTACGGGCTGTTCAACACGGACTCTTCCGCGCTCAACCACCTGGTGGACTTCCTCGGCTTCGGCCGCGTGGACTGGCTCGGCTCGGGTGGCGGCGCGCTCGGCTCGACGGTCGGGATGATCACCTGGCGGTTCGCCGGGTTCTACATGCTCATCCTGCTGACCGGCCTGCAGAGCATCGACCCGGCGCTCTACGAGGCCGCGCGCATCGACGGCGCGACCCGGTGGCAGATCCTCTGGCGGGTGACGCTGCCGCTGCTGCGCCCGACGCTCGCCCTCGCGGCGGTGTTGTCGCTGACCGGCTCGCTGCTGGCGTTCGACCAGTTCTTCATCCTCACCGGCGGCCGGCACGACACCGCCACGGTCGTCATCGACATCTACCGCGAGGCGTTCCTCTCGCAGGACCTGGGCCGGGCCGCCGCGATCTCGGTCGCGACGCTCGCCGTGCTCATCGTCCTCAACGTCGCCCAGCTGCGGTTGATCCGCCGGGAGGGCCGGTGATCCGCGGCGCGGGCCGGTACGTCACGAGCGCGGCGCTGGCCGTGTTGTTCCTGCTGCCGCTGCTCTGGACGCTCTACTCGTCGCTCACCGGGCGCGAGGCCGGCGACTCCGGGACCGACAACTACCGGCGGCTCGCCGAGTACGGCACCGGCCTCGGCACCTACCTGCTCAACACGACCGTCGTCGCGCTGGTCGCGGTGAGCGTCACCGTGGTGACGACCACGCTCGGCGGCTACGCCATGGCCCGGCTCGCCTTCCCCGGCCGCAACCTGCTGTTCCTGGTCACGCTGGCCATCCTGATGGTGCCCTACACGACGATCCTGGTGCCGCTCTACATCCTGCTCGGCTGGCTCGGCCTGCAGAACTCGCTGATCGGGCTGGGGCTGGTGATGGCCGTGCTCCAGCTGCCGTTCGGCCTGTTCATGATGCGCAACTCCTTCGAGGCGCTGCCGATCGAGCTCGAGGAAGCGGCGCTGATCGACGGCTGCTCCGTCGGCGGTGCGCTGCGCCGGGTCCTGCTGCGCGGGGTGCTCCCCGGCGTCGTCACCATCGCGCTGTTCTCGTTCCTGGCGGCGTGGAACGAGTTCGTCGCGCCGCTGATCTTCCTCACCGACGGCGAGAAGTTCACGCTGCCGGTAGCCCTGTTCAACCTGCAGTCCGGCAGCCTCGGCTCGGTCGACTTCGGGGCCCTGCAAGCGGGAGTGGTGGTCTCCGCCCTGCCGTGCGTGGCGGTCTTCCTCGTCCTGCAGCGGTACTACGTCCGCGGCTTCACCTCGGGAGCCCTCAAGGGCTGACACAGGAGCACTCGATGACCGAACGCATCCTCGGCCCCGCCCACCCCACGTCCGCCGCGACGGCCATCCTGCGGCCGCTGTTCCTCGGCGCCGTCACCTTCACGCCGGACAGCCTGCTCGGCGGCTGGCAGGACCGCAACGCCACCCGGACCCTGCCGCACTGCGTCGACCAGCTCGACGCCGCGGGCGCCCTGGACAACCTCCGGCGCGTCACCGGCGAGGTCGAGGCCGCGCGCCGGAACATGTGGTTCGCCGACTCCGACGTCTACAAGACCCTCGAAGCGGCCGCCTGGCAGCTCGGCCGGACGCCGGACGACGCCGAGCTGCGCGCGTTCCTGGACACCACCGCCGCGCTGGTGGCGAAGGCGCAGGGGGAGGACGGCTACCTGAACTCGTACTTCGCCGTCGACAAGCCCGAGCTGCGGTGGCGGGAGCTGCACTGGAGCCACGAGCTGTACTGTGCTGGTCATCTCATCCAGGCCGCCGTCGCCGCCGCGCGGGCCGGGGTGGGCGCCCAGCTCGTCACCGTGGCCCGCCGGTTCGCGGACCTGATCGTGGAGCGGTTTTCCACCGTCGACGACGTCGACGGGCACCCGGAGATCGAGACGGCGCTGGCCGAGCTGTACCGGGTGACCGGGCACCGGCCGTACCTGGAGCTGGCGCGGCGGTTCCTCGACCTGCGCGGCCGCGGCCTGATCGACGGCGAGCGGTTCGGCCCGCGGTACCTGCAGGACCACGTCCCGGTGCGGGACGCGGACGAGGTCGCCGGGCACGTCGTGCGCCAGCTCTACCTGCTCGCCGGCGTCGTGGACGTCGCCGTCGAGACCCGCGACGAACAGCTCTTGGACGCGGCCCGCCGCGTCTGGGCCGACGCGTTCGGCACGAAGACCTACCTCACCGGCGCGCAGGGCTCACGCCACCGCGACGAGGCGTTCGGCGACCCGCACGAACTGCCGCCCGACCGCGCGTACGGCGAAACGTGCGCCGCGATCGCGAGCTTCCAGGCGAACTGGCGGCTGCTGCTGGCCACCGGCGAGCGCAAGTACGCCGACGAGATGGAACGCGCGCTGTACAACGTGATCGCCGGCTCGACCGCGCTCGACGGCACGCACTTCTTCTACTCCAACCCGCTGCACCTGCGCACGGGTCACGACGGTTCGCACGAGGACGCGCCGTCCCAGCGGCTGCCGTGGTACTCCTGCGCCTGCTGCCCGCCCAACTTCGCCCGGCTGGTCGCGTCGCTGTCCGGGTACGTGGCGACCACCGACCAGGGCGGCCTGCAGGTGCACCTGTACACCGCCGGGACGCTGCGGACCACTGTGGACGGTGCCGACGTCCACCTCGTCACCCGCACCGAATACCCGTGGGACGGCCGGATCGAGCTGACCGTGACGACGGACGCCGCGCTGGTGCTGGCCCTGCGCATCCCGGGCTGGGCCTCCGGCGCACTGGTCGACGGTGAGCCCGCCGACGTCCGCGACGGCTACGCCGAGGTGCGCCGCGACTGGTCGGCCGGCGTCACGGTGACGCTGGACCTGCCGATGCCCGCCCGCATCGTCCGGCCGCACCCGCGGATCGACGCCGTGCGCGGCTGTGTCGCCGTGACGCGCGGGCCGCTCGTGTACTGCCTGGAGCAGGCCGATTTGCCCGAGGGCGTCACGCTGGAAGACGTCCGGATCGACCCGGCCGCACGGTTCGCCGAGGGACGGCTGCCGGACGTGCCGGTGACCCTCACCGCGCGGGGCTCCGTCGAGCCGCCCGCGTCGGACGAGCTGTACGGCGCCGGTGCCCGTGCTCCCGGCGAACCGGTCGAGCTGACCGCGATCCCGTATTTCCTCTGGGGCAACCGGACTCCCGGCCCGATGCGGGTCTGGATCCCGGTCGCCACCACCGAGTGACCCCGTCCCCGTCAGGATCGAGGAACCGATGTCACGACGTACTCTCGCGCTCGCTGCCGCCGTTCTCACCGCCGTCACGGTGGTGACTCCGGCCCAAGCCGCCGGGCACACCCTGGTGGTGAACGCCGCGGCGCCGTTCCGGCCCGTCACGCACGCCGCCGCGGGCGGCCTCTACGCACTGGCCGAGAACAGCCGCCCGGCGGACTCGACGCTGCTGCCGCTCAAGCTGAACACCCTCACCCAGCCGCCGCCGGACGTCGGGCAGAAGCCGAACGGCCAGCCGGCCGGCGGGGACGCGCTGAAGGTGGCGCCACAGGCCGACCGCGCCGGTGCCGCGCAGGTGATCCGGATGCCGGACATCTACCCGGACTTCCCCTACAAGTGGGTGAGCTGGGACGACTGGCTGGCCAAAGTGGACACCATGGTTTCGAAGCGGCTCGCGGCCACTTCGGTGAGCAACGTGGCCGCGTGGGAGATCTGGAACGAGCCCGACTGGACCTGGAACACCGCGGCGGCGGGCGACTTCACCGCCGGGTGGACGCGGACGGTGCAGCGGATCCGGACCCGCGACACGCTCACGCCGGTCGCCGGCCCGGGGTATTCGGGCTGGGACGCCACCCGGATGCGGGCGTTCCTGACGAACGCGAAGAACACGAACACGGTGCCGGACCTGGTGGTCTGGCACGAGCTGAACCACAGCAGCGCGGCGATCGCGGCCGACGTCGCGGCGTACCGGTCGCTGGAGTCGTCGCTCGGCATCAGCCCGCGGCAGATCTTCATCAACGAGTACGCGTGGACCGACGAGGTCGACGTCCCCGGGCGGGTGGCGAACTACGTCGCCAAGCTGGAACGCGCCGGGGTGGCGGGCGCCGACCGGGCGTTCTGGTACGAGTACGGGACGGTGAACGGCCTGGTCGTGAACACCACCCAGCCGACCGGGACGTGGTGGCTCTACAAGTGGTACGGCGACATGGCCGGCTCGATGGTGAGCACGACCCCGCCCGCGCAGACCGGCCTGGACGGGTTCGCGTCCTACGACTCCGCGCGCAAGCGGGTCGACGTCGTCTTCGGTGACGAGTCGGGCACCAACTCGGTGCGGGTGACCGGGCTCAGCGGCACCGTCCGCGTCACCCTGGAGTCGACACCGTCGTCGGGACGGTTCACGGCGGTGCCCGCGCCGACCGCGATCTCGACGTCGACCTACACCGTCGCGAACGGGCAGATCACCGTGCCGGTGCCGAACATGTCCGCGACGAGCGCGTACCACCTGGTCGTCGAGCCGACCAGTGGTGTGCCCGCGTACCAGCAGCGGTACGAGGCCGAGAACGCGTCGGTGTTCCGCGCGCAGCGGCTGTCGAGCGGGAGCGCGTCCAACGGCGGTTACGTCGGCCGCATCGACAACTCCGGTGACCCACGCAGCGACAGCTACGTCGACTTCGTGGTGAACGTCCCGACCGCCCGCGCCTACACGATGACGATCGGCTACGCGAACGGCACCGGGACGACCTCGACCCAGGGGCTGGCGTACAACGGCGGCGGCTGGTCGGCGGTGAGCTACCCGCCGACCGCCGGCTGGGGGCAGTTCGGGACGGTTTCGACGTCCGTGAGCCTGCACGCGGGCTACAACGTGATCCGGCTGGCCAAGGGCGCACCGTTCTTCGCCGGCGGCACCGGGTACGCCGAGCTCGACTACCTCCAGCTCACCTGAGGCCTCACCTCGGGGGTCGCCCGCGCTCAGCAACAGGAACGGCCGGTCGAGTCCCTCGTCGGCGACGCGGCCGAAGTCACGGGCGGACTGGGAGCAGGCCATGCTGCCGTCGAGGTCGGCGCCGTCGGACGCGACCTTCGCTGCGCCGTCGGGATGATCACCGATTTCGTCCCGGACAGGGTCAGCCGAGCCAGGGTGCGGTGGGCAGGGCGGGCACCCGGCGGCCGCGGTGGCCGGTCATCTCCCGGTTCGCCACCAGCGCGTTGAGCACCGCTTCCTCGACTACCTGTACCACCGCTTCGAAGAACGGGTCGATCCGGCCCCACGGCACGAACCGGAGGCTTTCGTACTCGGCCTCCGCCGTGCGCGGGAACGTGCTGGTCAGCGCGCCCGGGTTGGCCGTGCTGAAGGCGAGGAAGAGGTCGCCGGAGAAGTGCGAGCCCGTCGTGCCCGTGCGGGCCAGCCCGAGCGGGACGCGCCGCGCGAGCGCCGTGCACTGGCCCGGCAGCAAGGGCGCGTCCGTCCCCACCACGACGATCACCGAACCCGCGCCGGCCGGGGCCGCCCACTCTTCCATCGGGTTGTCGGCCGACAGTCGCGTACCCATCGCCGCACCGGCGACGGTGAGTTCGCGGCGGCTGCCGAAGTTGGCCTGCACCAGCGCACCCACCGTGTACTCGTCCGCGCCGTGGGCGACGATCCGGGACGCCGTGCCGGTGCCGCCCTTGAAGCCGTAGCAGGTCATCCCGGTGCCGCCGCCGACCGAGCCCTCCTCGACCGCACCCGGGCGGGCCGCGTTGATCGCCGCGACCGCGTGTCCACTGTGGACGGTCGGGGCGTTGATGTCGTTGAGGTAGCCGTCCCACGTCTCGGCGACCACCGGGAGCAGCCACTCAGCCGCGCCGTCGGGGTGTTCACGCACCACCCAGTCGATCACGCCGCGGTGGCACGCGCCGACGGCGTGGGTGTTGGTGATCAGCACCGGCAGGGTGAGCGAACCGGTCTCGGCGAGCCACGCGGTGCCGGTCATCTCGCCGTTGCCGTTGAGCGAGGACGTGCCCGCGGCGCACGGCACGGCGAACCCGTCGCGGCCGCGGGGGAGGACCGCGGTGACGCCGGTGCGCACCGAGTCGCCCTCGACCAGCGTCGTGTAGCCGACTTCGACGCCGGGGACGTCGGTGAGCGCGTTGTGCGTGCCCGGCCGGCCGGGCAGCGTGATGCCCAGGTCGCGGGCACGGGTCATGACGGTTCCTCCAGGGCGCAGGCGGTGCGGGCGTAGGACAGGAGCATCGCTTCGGCGGTGGCTCGCTCCAGCGTCGGCACGGCCTGCGTGAGGTGCAGGCCGTAGCCGTCTTCGAGGGCGACGAGGTTGCGCGCGATCGCCACCGCGGCGTCGGTCAGGGTGAATTCGCCGGTCGCGGCGCCGGCCTCGAGGATGCCGGTGTAGATCTGCACCTGCCGCTCGTAGAGCGCGACGTGCCGGGCGGCGTACGCCGGGTCGCGGCGGGCGATCGTGCCGAGTTCGTAGAGCAGCACGCACAGTTCGTCGTCCGGGCCGGTCGGCAGGCCACCGCGGATCGTCGCGAGCAGGCGTTCGCTCGGGGTGCCGGGTGCGGAGGCCTGTTCGCGCTGGGTGCAGAACCGTTCGACGGCCTCGTGCTGCACCTCCTGCAGCAGGTCGGCCAGGGTGGGGAAGTAGTAGAGCACCGAGCCGGACGACAGGCCGGCGCCGTCGGCGATGTCGCGCAGCCGCAGGTTGAGGACTCCGCGTTCGACGACGGCGCGCCGCGCCACCGCGATCAGCTCGGCCCGCCGCTCGGGAGCCCTGCTCGGTCGTGCCATGCGGGTCATTCTTCGAAGGATCTTCGAAAGAAGCAAGACCTTGACTAGCTGGTCGTGAGCGCCTTTGATCCGTGGTCACCTGGTTTATCGAAGGAGCTTCAAAGAACTGGAGGCCCGGTCGTGACCACCCCTGCGCTTCGCCGAGGGCTGCGCACCCTCGGCACCCTGCTCATCACGCTCTCGGCGATCAGCCCCGCGTCCTCGGTGTTCATCATCGCGCCGGGGGTGCTGACCGGCGCCGGCACCGGCGCGTTCCTGAGCTTCGCGGCCGCGGCCGTCGTCGGCGTGTTCATGGCGTTCGTCTACGCGGAGCTCGCGTCGGCGTTCCCGCTGGCCGGCGGCGAGTACGCGATCGTCGCGCGCACGCTCGGCCGGCTGCCGGGGTTCGCCGTGCTGGGCCTGATGATCATCACGCAGGTGCTGATCGTCGCGGTGATCGCGCTCGGTGTCGGCACCTACCTGGGTGTGCTGTGGCCCGGCCTGCCCGGTCCGGCGGTCGCCGCCGCGACGTGCGTGCTGGCCGCCGTCGTCGGCGTGTTCGACATCAAGCTGAACGCGTGGGTCACCGGGATCTTCCTGGCCATCGAAATCCTCGCGCTGGTCGTGGTCAGTGCGCTCGGCCTGCTGCACCCGGCGCGGGCGTTCACCGACCTGCTCGCCCACCCGGTGGCGGCCGACGGGAGCCCGGCGACCGTCGGCGCCATCGCGATCGCGACGGCCGTGGCGATGTTCGCCTACAACGGTTACGGCTCGGCGGTCTACTTCGGCGAGGAGACCCAGGACGCCTCGCGCGGCATCGCCCGCGCGATCCTGCTGGCGCTCGGCATCACGGTGGTCGCCGAGCTCGTCCCGGTGACGGCGGTGCTGCTGGGCGCGCCGGACCTCGGCCGGCTGTTCGGCGCGGAGAACATGGTGTCGGAGTTCATTTCCGCACGCGGCGGCGGCACGCTCGACACGGTGCTCAGCCTGGCGGTCGCGCTGGCGATCGTGAACGCGGTGCTGGCGATCGTCCTGATCAGTTCCCGGCTGGTGTTCAGCAGCGGCCGCGACCGAGCTTGGCCGGGCGCGATCAACCGCGCGGTGGCGGCGGTCCACCCCCGCTTCGGGACGCCGTGGGTGGCAACGGTCGCGACGGGAGTGGTGGCGGCGCTGCTGTGTTTCGCCGACCCGAAGCTGCTGCTGGTGGTGACGAGCACGTCGATCGTGGCGGTGTACGCGGCCCTGTGCCTGGGAGCGCTCAACGGCCGCCGCACGGGATCGACGGCGCACGCGCAGTACCGGATGCCGTGGTTCCCGGTGGCGCCGGTGCTGGCGTTGGCGGTGCTGGTGTTCGTGGTGTACCAGAACGTATTGGACCCGGCGGTGGGCCGGCCGAGCCTGATCGTCACGGCGGCGATCGTGCTTCTGGCGGCGGGGTATTACGGGGTGGTGCTGCGTCGCCGGGGCGGGTGGCAGCTGGCCGAAGACGTGCCGGAGCGCGCCGGTGACCAGGGGGCCACCGGCGCGCGGACCGATCAGAAGCCGTAGATCGTTTCGAAGACCTGCTGCTGGTTCGTCGCCGCGAGACCGTTGGCCCACAGCGAGTTCACCCGGCTGCGCTCGGCCGAGTTCGGCACCGCGTTGGTGCAGGACGGGCCGGGGCCGCCGCCCGACATCAGTTCCGAGCACGGGCCCGAGTAGTGGTCGGGCAGCCCGAGGGCGTGCCCGGTCTCGTGCGCCGCGATGCGGGTCGGGTTGTACTGGCGGGCCTGGGTGTAGTCGATGAAGATGGTGCCGCTGCCGTGCCCGTTGGTCGAGGCGTAGGAGCCCCGCGGGTCGTTGCCCTCGGTGTAGCGCAGGCTGGCGCCGGAGTTGCGCTCGACCAGTCTGACGTTGGTCACGCTGCGGTTCCAGTTGGCGGCACCGGCGTTGATCACCGAGCGGAACGACGGTGCGCTGGCCGTGCTGTAGTAAACGGTCGTGACGGCGGCTTCCTGCTGGGTGCCTGCCGGAGCGGCGGACGCGGTGCCCGCGGCGATCGGCGTCACGGCCAGGGCCAGCGCGACAGCGCCGGCCAGGGCGAACTTCCTCGACATCGGAAGACTCCTCGTGGGGGACGGGGATTTGCCGGATTTGCGCGCGCTGTCGAAAATTTACCGGTTGTTTCCCATTCCCGGAGCCGACTTCCGTAGGGCGGTGCGAGTGGTGATTTACCAGTACTGACTGCGGGTTGACAAACGCCGGACGGCGAGGTCTCAGGCGTTCAGCGTCAGCTCGATGAGCTGCTGCTCCAGCTTGCGTGCGGCCGTCACTTCGAGGCCGACGCCCCACAACGGCGCCGTGCTCGCGCCGTCGGCCGCCGCGATGACCAGGGTGACCACGTGGTCGGGGAGGCCGTCCTCGCTCAGTTCCTCGTTCCACCGCTCGGCGTCCGCGCGGGCGAGCTCCGCTATCTCGGGGATCGAGATCAGCTGGGCGACCAGGGCGATGTTCTCGCGGATGGCGATCTCGTCGTAGGACGTGTCCAGCGACGCGCGGACGTACGCGCGGGTCAGCCGTCCCGGCGCCGTGTCCGCGGGGTCCAGCGCCGCCTGCACCTCGGCGCGGTAGGTGTCCAGGATGTCCTGCGCGAGCGCGCGCACCAGGGCGTCCTTGGCCGGGAAGTGGTACAGCAGCCCGCCTTTGGACACCCCGGCCGCCTTGGCGATGTCGTCGAGGGACGCCGAGATCCCGCGGGTGCGGATCACCGACCCGGCGGCGTCGAGCAGCGCCCGGCGCGTTTCTTCCGGGCTGCGCCCGGCTTTGCGAGGCATGCTCAGTCCTTTCCGGACGGAATGGTGCGCCAGGCGATCACGGCCGCGATCGCGGTGATGACGGCGGCCGCGACGGACGTTACCTGCATCGCGCCGGTGAACGCCTCGCGGGCGGCCTGCGCCGGCCCGGACGCCGGATCGAGCACGGCCACCGCGCCGGCGAGGGAGTCCTGCGCCGCGCTGGGGGCGTCTGCCGGCAGGAACGCGCGGTAGACCACGGTGACCAGCGAGCCGAGGAGCGCGATGCCGAGCGCGGCACCGAGTTCGTACGCGGTCTCGGAAATCGCCGACGCCGAGCCGGCCTTGTCCCTCGGCACGGCGGACAGCACCGAGTCCACGGTCAGGGTCAGCGCCAGGCCGACGCCGAGCCCGACCGGCAGCAGGGCCAGCGCGAGCCAGCCGTAGTGCGACGCTCGTTCCGCCACGGAAACCAGCGCCAGCCCGAGCGCGGCGACGCCGAGGGCCGCCGCGACCGCGCGTCCCCGGCCGAGCCGCGCGACGATCACGCCCACCGCGGCGACGACCACGATCGACGCCAGCGTCGCGGGCATCTCCGCCAGCCCCGCCTCCAGCGGGCCGAAGCCGCGGACCAGTTGCAGGTACTGGGAAAAGAAGAACAGCAACCCGGTCAGCGCGAAGACCGACACGAAGTCCGCGAGGACGGCGCCGCTGAACGCGGGGTTGCGGAACAGGGCGACGTCGATCAGCGGGTCGGCCACCCGCCGCTGCCGCCGGACGAACGCCGTCCCCGCGGTCAGGCCGATCCCGGCCGCGAGCGCCACCTGACCGTCGAATCCCGAGCCGACGGCGTGCTTCACGGCGTAGACGAGCGGGACGATCGCGGCCATCGAGAGGCCGGCCGAGAGCAGGTCGAAGCGTCCGGGGCGCGGGTTCTTCGACTCGGGCAGCAGCACGGCGCCGGCGATCAGGAAGACGGCGACGATCGGCACGTTGATCAGGAACACCGAGCCCCACCAGAAGTGCTCCAGGAGCGCCCCGCCGACGAGCGGGCCGAGCGCGATGCCGCCGCCGGAGCCCGCCGACCAGATCGCGATGGCGCGGGTGCGCTCGCGGGGGTCGGTGAACAGGCCGCGGATGAGCGAGAGCGTCGACGGCATGATCGTCGCGGCGGCGATCCCGAGCAGCAGCCGGGCGAGGATGAGCACGCCGGCGGTGGGGGAGAAGGCGGCCAGCGCGGAGGCCAGCCCGAACGCGGCGGTGCCGAGCAGCAGGACCTTCTTGCGGCCGAAGCGATCGGCGAGGTTGCCGGCGGTGACCAGCAGGCCGGCCAGCGCGAGGGAGTAGACGTCGCCGATCCAGAGGATCTCGGTGGCCGTCGGCGCGAGCTCCCGGGTCAGCGACGGCACGGCGAGGTAGAGCACGGTCCCGTCGACGGCGAGCAGCAGCACCGCGCCGACGAGCACGCCGAGGGCCGCCCAGCGGCGCCGGTGGCTCAACGGCTCGGTGGCGGGGGTCAGGGTCGTCGTCATGACTCTTACTATACCGTCTGGACGGTACAGTAACGCGGCGAGACAGGTCACAGTCCTCGGGTTGGGGTGTGGCTCAGCCGGACTGGGTGCGCTCGCCGCCGGCGAGCTCTTCGGCCAGGATCAGGTTGACGTGCACGGCGGCGTGCCCCAGGACCCGCCTGGTGGCGGCGAGCGCGGTGAGGGCGACGAGCACGCTGGTCCCGACGAGCAGGCCGCCGACGGTGTCCCCGGGAACCACGGCGGCGACCGAGGCGGCCACGAGAACGGGCGGCCACCAGCGGGCGGGGAGGGCGTGCCGCGGACGCCGGACCCCGGCTCGCGTGCGCTGGCGATGCAGGGCCATGGTCGCCTCCGATCCGCCGGCGGGTGGTCCTGCATCATGCACTGACCGGCTCGTCCGGGTTACCGGGTATTCGCGTTCCGTACACGATCGCCCGAAATCTCCGTCGAACGGCCCAATCGTGTGTGCGGTGGGTGTCCGGGGCCGACGTGGACATCACCACATCGGGGCTCGATCTCCGTTCGGTCAAGTGTTAGCCCGACGTGCTTAGGATGGAGGGGAGGAGGTGGACATGACGTCGGAGGAGCTGATGATCGAGTTCGCCTTGACGCGCTTGGACCACCCGGACCTGGACCTGGAGGACCTGGCGGCGCTCGTGGTGCGGCGGGGTGGGCCGGAGCGGGTGCTGGAGTTCGCTTCGGAGAACTTGGCGGAGCGGGGGGAGCTGCGGGCAGCGCCGTTCCCGGCGGCGGTCGAGCACGTGCTGCGGGTGGTGCTCACGCTGCGCGGTCCCTCGGACTAGCGGCACTGCTTTGCCAGGCCGGTGCGGTCGCCGGTGGCTCTCGTGGGACGGGCGGGTCGCGGCTTGTGTCGGCTGATCAGTAGGTCACCGGCCGGAGTGACCGGTCGTTCTCCCCGTGGAGTGACCGATCGTTCTTCCGGCCTGCAGCGGCTTCCGGCAGTGCGACAGCGGGTGACCGGTCGTTCTCGCTAACCGTCGCCGGCCGCGCGGCGTAACCCACGCCGGTCGAACACCAGCTCCCTCGCCGTCCCCAGGGCCGTCGCGATGGCGCCCGCCAGGACCGCGTCCTCGCCCAGCTGCCCCGCCACGATCTCCGGGACCACCGGCACCGTCGCGGCCAACGCCTCCCGCATCGGCGCCGCCAGCAAGTCCGCGTTGCCCCCGATCCCGCCACCGAGCACGATCAACCGCGGATCCAGCACCGCAGTGACCGCCGCGACCACATAAGCCAGCTTCTCGGCTTCCTCCGCAACCACCCGCAGCGCCAACGGATCACCACCCCGGGCCAACCGGAACACGTCCTTCGCCGACCGCGCCGCCACTCCCAGCGCACGGGCCGCCGAAACCACCGCCTGCCCCGCGGCCGCCGTCTCCATCGGGCCCGGCCGTCGTGCGCCCGCCGCCGTCGGGAGCGGACCGAACGGCAAGTCCGCGATCTCGCCCGCCGCGCCGTGCGCTCCGCGGAACACGCGACCGTCCACCAGCAGCCCCATGCCGATCCCCGTGCCGACCGTCAGGCACACCAGCACGTCCACCCCCAGCGCCGCCCCGAGGGCGTGCTCGCCCACCGCGCACAGGTTCGCGTCGTTCTCCACCACGACGTCCGAACCCGCGCCGGCCAGCGCCGCGACGAGCTCGTGCAGCAGCCCGCGCCGCTCCCAGCCCGGGAGGTTCGGCGCGCGGTGGACCGTCCCGGTCGCCGGGTCGGGGACGCCCGGGGTGCCGACCACCGTCGAGACGACGTCGTCCGGCGCCAGGCCGGCCGACACCACCGCCCGTTCGACGGATTCGCCTACCGTGCGCACCAAAGCGCTCGCCGAGCGGCACCGGTTGGGCTCGTCGAGCCGTGCGACGATGCTGCCTTCCAGGTCGGCCACGGCGATCCGGATCGCCCGCCGTCCGATGTCGACGCCGACGACGTGGCCCGCGTCCGGCGCCGCCCGGTAGACGACCGCCGCGCGGCCCGGGCCGGCCATGCTGCGGCCAGTGGTCCGGACCAGTCCGTGCTGCTCGAGATCGAGGAGCGCCTGTCCCACCGTGGGTTTCGACAGGCCCGTCGCCGCCGCGATCTGCGGTCGCGTCGCCTCGCCCCGTCCGCGCAGCCGCTCCAGCACCAGGCGCTGGTTCAGCGCCCGCATGCTCGCCGGGGTTCCCACCTGCGGCCCGATTCGCCCCACGACGTCCCCATCTCCGATCCGCGTTGCGGCAAGTTTATCGACGGAACTCTTCCGGCTCCGCACGTTCTATGTTAAGAAACTTTACTAACTACTAGACGGAGGCACGTCGTGAGTTCACCCACTCGCCCAGGGGAGCCGCAACCCGCCCTTGAGCGCAAGATCGGCCCGGTGCAGGCCACCGCGATCAACATGACCCAGATGTGCGGTATCGGCCCGTTCGTCACGATTCCCGCCATGGTCGCCACGATGGGCGGCCCGCAGGCGATGTTCGGCTGGATCATCGGGGCGATCGTCGCGCTGGCCGACGGGCTCATCTGGGCCGAGCTCGGCGCCGCGATGCCGGGCGCCGGCGGCACCTACCTGTACCTGCGCGAGGCGTTCCAGTACCGCACCGGACGGCTGATGCCGTTCCTGTTCGTCTGGAGCGCGGTGCTGTTCATCCCGCTGATCATGTCCACCGGCATCATCGGCCTCGTCCAGTACCTCGGCTACCTGATCCCCGGCGTCACCGACGACGCGGGCACGACCCCACTGGGCAAGATCATCGGCGTCGGCATCACGCTCGTCATCGTGGCCGCGCTGTTCCGCAAGATCGGCCAGATCGGCAAGCTCACGACCGTGCTGTTCGTGGTCATGCTGATCGCGGTGCTCACCACGATCGTCGCGGCGTTCTCGCACTTCAGCGGCGCGCAGGCGTTCGCCTTCACCCCGGGTGCGTTCAGCTCGGCCGGCACCGGCACGTTCTGGGGCGGCCTCGGCGCCGGCCTGATCATCGCGATCTACGACTACCTCGGCTACAACACGACGGCCTACCTCGGCGGCGAGGTCCGCAACCCCGGCCGCACGATCCCGCGGTCGATCCTCTTCTCGATCGTCGGCATCATGAGCCTCTACTTCCTGCTGCAGGTCGGCGTGCTCGGCTCGGTTCCCCTGGAGGAGCTGAAGACCGCCACCTCGGTCGCCTCCACCGTGCTGGAGCAGGCGTGGGGCACCGTGACGGCGAAGATCGTCACCGTCTTCATCGTCGTCGCGGCGATCGGCTCGGTGTTCGCCGGCCTGCTCGGCGGCTCGCGCGTGCCGTTCGAAGCCGCGCGGGACAAGGTGTTCCTGTCGATGTTCGGCAAGCTGCACCCGAAGCTGAACCTGCCGACCGCCGGCGTGCTCACCATGGGCGCGATCACCATCATCGGCTCGCTGTTCACGCTGACCGACGTCATCAACGCGGCCGTCGCCACCCTGGTCATCATCCAGTCGCTGGCCCAGGTCGCGGCGATCTGGACGCTGCGCCGCCGCCAGCCGGAGCTGAAGCGGCCCTACCGGCAGTGGCTCTACCCCGTGCCGACGCTGCTCGCGCTGGTCGGCTGGGTCTACATCTACGTCTCCGCGACGCCGCTCTCGATCGGGCTGTCGCTGGGCTGGATCGCCGTCGGCGCGATCGCGTACCTGGTCTACGCCAAGGCCGAGAACACCTGGCCGTTCGGACCCAAGGAGATCAAGGAGGCCTTCGCCTCCACCGAGACCGAAGGGGCTCAGGCATGACGAAGAAGCTCGCGGCGCTGGCCGCGCTGCTCCTGGTGCCGGGGGTGCTGAGCGTGGCCGCGCCGGCGTCGGCGCAGGAGACCCAGACGGCCACGCGGCCGCACGGCCTGAGCACGATCGGCGCGCAGGGCTGGCAGGTGCTCACGACGGCCAGCGTCAAGGACGGCGGCGAGAAGGTTTCGACGCCCGGGTACGCCACCCGCGGCTGGCTGCCGGTCAAGCCGGACGACGCGGGCGCGCCGGGCACCGAGATCAACGCGCTGGTGCAGAACGGCAAGTGCCCCGACGTCTTCTACTCCGACAACATGCGCAAGTGCTTCGGGTACGTCGACAAGCTCGGCCCCGTCGTCACCAAGCCGTTCTCCGACCCGTGGTGGTACCGCACCGACTTCACCCCGGACTTCAAGGACGGCCAGCACGCGAAGCTGACCATCCCGGGCATCGTCGGCGAGGGCGACGTCTGGGTGAACGGCAAGCTCGTCGCCACGAAGGACATCGTGAGCGGCGCGTTCGCCGGGCACACGTTCGACGTCTCGAAGCTGGTCAAGCCGGGCAAGAACACCCTGGCGATCAAGGTCTACCCCAACAACCCGCTCAAGATGTACACGCTCGACCAGGTCGACTGGGGCCAGATCCCGCCGGACAACGACACCGGCATCCAGTTCCCGCCGACCCTGCAGGTGAGCGACGCGCTCACCGGCGACAACGCGCACGTCGTGCAGGACAACGCCGCCGACCTGTCCAGTTCGAAGCTGACGGTCAAGGTCGACGTCACCAACGACGCGGCGAACCCGCAGACCGGCGACGTCGCCGCGACCATCGCGCCGCCGTCGGGCGCGCCGATCGTCGTCCACCAGCGCGTGACGATCCCGGGGAACACCAAGCAGACGGTGACGTTCGCCCCGGTGAAGATCAGCAAGCCACGGGTCTGGTGGCCGTACTCGATGGGTGACCAGCCGCTGTACACGCTGAGCACCGCGGTCTCGCAGGACGGCGTGCTCTCGACGTCGTCCAAGGGCACCTTCGGCATCCGCACGGTGACCTCGCGCCTGGTCGGGAAGTCCGCGCCGCTGCCCGAGGGCGCACGGCAGTTCACCATCAACGGCAAGGACTTCGTGTTCCGCGGCGGCGGCTTCGCGCCGGATCTCTTCCTGCGCTACGACTCCGCCGACACCGCGCACCAGATCGCGCTGATCAAGAACATGGGTCTCTCCGGCGTCCGGCTCGAGGGCCACGACATGCCGCAGGACTTCTACGACCAGGCCGACCGCGCCGGGCTGCTCGTGATCGGCGGGTTCCTGTGCTGTGACGCCTGGCAGCCGGACACCGCCGAGCAGCTCGGCGAGCGGGACCTGCGGATCATCCACGACTCGTCGGTCAGCATCGCGCAGCGCGAACGCAACCACCCCAGCGTGTTCAACTACGGCTGGAGCGACAACGAGCCGTTCGCCAACCAGGAGAACGTCGTCCTGACCGCGTTCGCGCAGGAGGACTTCCAGGTCCCGGTGATCGCTTCGGCGGAGTACAAGAGCACGCCGACGCTCGGGCAGTCGGGGGAGAAGGAAGGCCCGTACGACTGGGTCCCGCCGTCCTACTGGTACGACACCTCGCACTTCGACGCGGACGACTCCTCGCGGACCAACGCCGGCGGGTCGTGGGGCTTCGCGAGCGAGCAGAGCGCCGGGCACACCGTGCCGACGCTCGACTCGATCAAGCGGTTCCTTTCGCCGGCCGAGCAGGCGAAGCTGTGGCAGGACCCGGCGTACAACCAGTACCACGCCAACTTCGAGCCGGACCACGGCGGCTACGCGTTCGGCACGCTGTACACGCTGGACCAGTCGATCACGCAGCGGTACGGGAAGTGGAACTCACTGAAGTCCTATGTGGACCTCGCGAACATCGCGAACTACGAGAACACGCGCTCGCAGTTCGAGGCGTTCCTGCACCACTCGACCGACAAGGCGAACCCGTCGACCGGCGTCGTCTACTGGCAGCTCAACAAGGGCTGGCCGACGCTGCTGTGGTCGCTCTACAACGACGACGGCGACCAGGCGGGCGCGTTCTTCGGCGCCAAGAAGGCGAACAAGCCGCTGCACGCGATCTACGGCTACGACAACGGTTCCGTGACCCTGGACAACCTCGGGGCGACGACGCAGTCCGGGCTTTCGGTGCAGGCCCGCGTGCTCGACACCGCGGGCAAGGTCCTGGACGACCAGACGGCTTCCGGCCTCTCGCTGGGTTCGCAGGGTGTGAAGACCGGCGTTCTCAAGCCGAAGGTGCCCGCCGAGACGAAGGCGCCGGCACCCGCCCAGGTCTACTTCGTCGAGCTGCAGGTCAAGCAGGGCGGGAAGGTCGTCGACCGGAACGTCTACTGGCTCTCGACGCAGAAGGACGTCGTCGACTGGGGCAAGACGCTCGGTAACCCGCAGGCGACGCTGTCGCAGTACAGCAACCTGCAGGCCCTGCAGAACCTGCCGAAGTCGCAGGTCAGCGCGGTCGCTTCGACGCGCTCGACCGGGGGCGCGAACGTCACCACGGTGACCGTGACCAACACGTCGAAGACGCCGGGGGCGGCGTTCTTCCTGCGGGCCGACGTCCGCCGCGGCACGCCGGACGGGCGTGAGGCGCCGGGGGACAACCAGCTCGCGAACGCGACCTGGGACGACAACGACATCACGCTGTGGCCGGGCCAGTCGCAGACGCTGGCCGTGACCTACCAGGCGTCCGACCTGCGGGGCGCGGTGCCGGTGATCAGCGTCGACGGGTTCAACACCGGCCGGATCGTGGTCAAGGCGGCCGGCGGGTACGGCCACCACGGGGACGCGGCGGTCGCGCCGCAGATCGAGGGGTTCAGGGAGTGAGCGGGAAACGGATTCTCGGGATCGACTTCGGCGGCACGAAGGTGGCGCTGGGGCTCGCCGACCACGACGGGACCTTGCTGGCCACGCGCCGGCTGGACACCGACGCGCAGGCGGGGGCCGAGCAGGTGGTGGTGCGGGCGCTCGCCGGGGCTCGTCGGCTCCTGGCGGACGAGGGCGCGACCCCCTGCGCGATCGGTGTCGTCAGCCCGGGGATCGTGCTGCCGGACCGGATCCTGCTCGCGCCGAACGTCCCGGGCTGGGAGGAGCTGCACCTGGCCGAGCTGGTGGCGGCCGAGTTCCCGGACGTCCCGATTTCGGTGGGGACGGACGCGAAGGCGGCGGCACTGGCGGAATGGCGCTGGGGTGCGCTGGCCGGGGCGGACCCGGCGGTGTTCCTCTCGCTGGGCACCGGCATCGCGGCGGCGGTGCTGGTCGGCGGCCGGTTGCTGACCGGCGCCAACGGAGCTGCGGGCGAGATCGGGTACAACCTGCTCTCGCCGCAGGACACCGAGGGTTTCGCAAGCGGAGCGGCGCCGCTTGAGGAAGCCGTCGGTGGGCGTGGGCTGGGCGGCCGGGCGAGTGATCTGCTCGGCCGCCCGGTCACCGCGGGCGAGCTGTTCGCCCTGGCCAAGGAGAACGTCGAGGCCAAGGAGCTGGTGACGGCGGCGCTCGACGAACTGTCGATGCACGTGGCGAACCTGGCGATCATGCTGGACCCCCAACGCATCGCGGTCGGCGGCGGGCTGGTGCGTTCGGCGGACGTACTGCTCCCGGCGCTCGCGGACCGGCTGGCACACGCGGTGCCGTTCCCGCCGGAGCTGGTGTCGGCCCGCTTCGACCAGGACGCCGCACTGCTGGGCGCGGTGGCGCTGGCGCTGGGGGAGTAGGCCTCCGGGTGGCGTGCCGGTGCCCCGACCCGGTGCGCCACCCGGTTTCACGCCGGGCCTTTCCCGAATGCGAAGCGGCGGCGTGCGAGGGACGCGTCAGCTCGCGGCTTCGGCCGTCGCGAGTTCGGTGCGGCGGAAGGCTTCCGGGGAAAGCTGGAACCACACCAGCACCGCGCTGAGCGCCTGGATCGCCGCGACCACCAGCCAGACGCCCCGGAGGCTCCAGTGCGCCGCGACCAGGCCGCCGGTCAGCGCGCCGAGTGGGGTCAGGCCCCAGGCCAGCGCGCGGTGGCTGGTCAGCACCCGGCCGAGCAGCGGCGCCGGCGTGAAGCGCTGGCGGCTGGACTGCGAGCAGACGTTCCAGACCAGCACCGTCGAGGTCAGGAAGACCAGCACCACGCCGATCAGCGGCGGCCACGGCGGCAGTACGGCCAGCAGCAGCGGCGCCACCGCACCGAGGCTCTGCGCCCACCGCATCGACCACGAATACCCGAGCCGGTCGACGATCTTCTGCACCACGAACGACGACGCCACCCAGCCGATCGCGAGGCACGCGAGCAGCAGGCCGTAGCCGACCGAACCCACGTGCAGGATCTGCGTCGCGTACAGCACGAACATCGAGTTCCCGGCGCTGGCGGCGAACGAGCCCAGCGCGACGTTGATCGTGATCGAGCGCAGCAGCGGCGTCCGGACCAGGTGCGTGAGCCCGGCCGACAGGTCCCGCAGCGGATGGGTGCGCGCGGCCACCACCGACGCCGACGGGATGCGCCGCGTCAGGAGCAGGGCGAGCAACGCGCACGCGGCGGCCAGCCACGCGGGCGCCCCGGCGCTGACGGCGACGAGGAACCCGGTCAGCGGCGGCACCACGAACTGCACGACACCCCGGTCGATCACGGTGAGGCGCGCGTTGGCGTGGGCGAGCCGATCGGGCTCGACGAGCTCGGGCACGAGCGCCCCGCTGGCGCCGTCCCCGAGCACCTGCGCGGAGGTGACGACGAAGGCGACGACCAGCAGGACCGGCAGGCTGAGCAGCCCGGCGGAGGCGACGGCGGCGAGCACGAGCGCGGCCCCGACCTGCACGGCGTAGGCCCAGGCGAGCACGGCGGTCCGCCGCACGCGGTCGATGAGCACCCCGGCGAAGAGGGACAGCAACAGCCACGGCGCCTGCCCGGCGATGTTCACCAGCGAGATCTCGCGCGGATCGGTGGTGATGGAAACGGCGAGCAGCGGAAGCGCGGCGAGCATCAGCCCTTCGGCGGAGGACCCGGACACCGCGACGGCCTGCAGCCGCACCCACCTGTTCGTCACGCGTGAAGCCCCATGATCGGCAGTGTGCCGAAAAGTCGTAAGCAAGCCAAACTATTTTCCGGCTGCTTCGATCACGCTCAGCGACGCACCCGGGTCGACTCGCGGACGACCAGCTCCGGGGTGAACACGACCGCCTGGTGCTCCGCCGTCGTGTCCGCCGTCTCCGTCAGGAGGAGTTCCGCGGCCGTGCGGCCGAGGCGCTGGGCCGGCTGGCGGACCGAGGTCAGCGGGACCGCCGCCGCGCCCGCGAACTCGATGTCGTCGTAGCCCACGATCGCCATCTCCTCCGGGATGCGCACGCCCGCGCCGACCATCGCCTGCAGCACGCCCAGGGCCAGCAGGTCGTTCGCGCAGAACACCGCCGTGGGGCGGGGACTCATGCCCAAGAGGCGGGCACCCGCGTCCCGGCCCGAGGAGACATCGAGGCCGATCGCCTCGAGGACCGTCAGTTCCGCCGCCGACCCTTGCAGTGCGGTGCGGACGCCCTGCTCGCGGTCGCGGCACTGGGCGAGGATCGCGGGACCGTTGACGAACGCGATGTGCCGGTGGCCGGTCTCCAGGAGGTGGCGGGCCGCGAGCGCCCCGCCGGCGATGTCGTCCACCGCGACCGAACTCGCCTCCGACGTCGGCGCCTTGCGGTCGACGAACACGTACGGCGTGCCGCTGCGGCGGAACGCGCGCAGGGCCTCGCCGGACGTCGCGACCGGGCTCAGCAGCACACCGCGGACCCGCTGCTCGGCGAACATCGCGAGGTAGGACGCCTCGAGGTCGGAGCGCTGCCCGCTGTTGCAGGTGATGATGTTGAGGCCCTCGGCGTGCGCGGCCTGCTCGGCGCCGCGGGCGACGTCGACGAAGAACGGGTTGCCGAGGTCGAGCACGAGCAGCCCCATGATCCGGCTGCGGCCGGCCCGCAGCTGCCGCGCCGACTCGTCGCGGACGTAGCCGAGCTCTTCGATCACCGACAGCACCCGGTTCCGGGTGGCCACCGCGACCACGTGCGGCCGGTTGACCACATTGGACACCGTGCCGATCGAGACGCCGGCCCGCTTGGCGACGTCCTTGATGCCGACCAAAGCACCCCCTCGCAGAGAAAGCGTGAGCCTACCACGCGGATGAAACGTTTCAGCCGATGTTGGGGCGGCGAACGGGAGGTGGCCGGAATGGACGGTGGGCCGCTGCGGGTGATGGCGCTGATCGGCGACGCGCGCGAAGGGCCGGGCCTGCGGACGCGTCGGCGGGCGGTTCACGGCGACGACGGACCTCGACCCCGTGGAACTCGCCGAGGCCGACCTCCCGGCGGTGCGGACCTTGCCCGCCACGGAGCCGAGCTTGGCTCGCAGCGTGGCGGCGGGGTGCGCCCGCCCGATGAACGCGGCTATCGTGTCCGGTTCCTCCTGATTCGGGTGCCGAGCCGCTCACGGTTTCCCGCCGTTCGTCGCACCGTTGCCGCACTAGGCTGCGCAGCGGTGTGCCTGCCACTGGGAGGAGTCCGGGTGCGGATCTTCACGATCGTCCTGTCACTGGTGCTGACGTGGGTGCTCTCCGGGGCGGTCGCCTCGGCCGATCCCGTGCTCGAACACGACACCGACGACCCGGTGGCGGCCGCGCCCGCGGTGACGCGGCCGGACACCCCGCACTGCACCGTCACGCTCGCCGACGCCTTCCGCTCCAACGCCGCCGACGGCACCCCGCAGTTCTACGAGGGCACGCTCGCGCCGCCCAAGGCCTGCGCCGGGCCGTGGGCGAAGGTCGTGATGGACCAGACCGTCACCGTTTCCGGCCGCCAGTACGACCGGATCGGCGACCTCCGGATCGGCGCGACCGAGGTCTGGTGGGGGACCACGGAGGAGCCCAGCGGCGAGGGCAACCGCCCGATCACCTACCACTTCGACAAGGACCTGACGCCGTACGCCGCGCTGCTGCGCACGCCGCAGCCCTTCCACGGCGGTATCGAGAACTACAACTCGCCGGTCTACACCGGTGTCTACGCCCAGACCGTGACGCTCACCTACTACCAGGCCGACCGCAAGCACCCCGCGCCCGAGACCGCCGACCACGTCGCCGGCTTCGGGCACGTCGACGCGACACCCGCCGCGCCCACCGTGCACTTCACCGCGAAGGACCTGCCGCGCAACATCACCCGCGCCTACCTCGAGGTCACGCTGGAAGGCCACGCCTGCGACGAGCAGTGGTTCGACGACGTCCCGGATGCAGTGTCGGCGAAGTACCCGGCGGCCGGGCTCTGCGGCAAGGGTCCGTACCGCGAAGCGAACTTCGCGCTCGACGGGACGCCCGCCGGCAGCGCGTTCACCTTCCCGCACATCTACTCCGGCGGGATCGTGCCGCAGCTGTGGCGGCCGATCGTCGCGATCGACACCTTCAGCCTGCACGCCGAAACCTACGACATCACGCCGTTCGCGGGCCGGCTCGTGGACGGCGGTGCGCATGATCTCTCCTTCTCCTTCCCGGACATCGGCGGTGAATTCACCGTCGTGCCGACGCTACTGCTCTACACCGACAAAAAAGCCGCGCAGACGTCCGGCGCCCTGACCCAGCACGACGTCGCGGCGGCGCCGACCAGGCAGACTGCGGTGAAAGACATCCCCGATGGGGTGAACGTGACGGTGACGGCGAAGCGTCACGACGTGACCGCGGGCTACGTCGACACCTCGGCGGGCCGCGTGTACACCCGCGTCGAGCGCACCCGCGACTACCGCAACACCGACGACGTCACCGGCGGCGGTTTCACCCAGCACGTCGTGCAGGGCGACTCGGGACAGCAGACGTCGACGTCCACTGTGGACGGACGGGTGCGCTCGGCGGCCCGGCACACGTGGTCCTACCCGCTGACCACCGACGCGACCGCGAACATCACCGACGACCAGAACCTGCGGATCTCCGGCTCGGCCGAGATGACGCAGACCTTGGCCGACCTCGCGGGCGACGGCCGGCGCTGGTGGCCGGTCCGCGGGTCGACGGAGTGGCTGAGCTCGTCCGGCGTGCTGGCCCGCACGAACGGCGTCAACACCGAGGCCGACGGCCGCTCGCGCACGTCGTTCGCCGGGTCCGACGACCTCGGCCGACCGTACTTCCACTACGTCGCGAGCGAGCACGGGCGGATCACCGCGAACCGGGAGCTCCCGCCGCGGAGGTGAAACAGCTCTCGGTGCGCCTCACCCGATCGGGCTAGTGCGGTACTGTCGGGTACATGGGGAGTCTCCGCTCACGGGTCCTGGGCTGGGTCGGGCGTCGGTATCTCGCGCGTCAGTCGAAAAAGGGCTTCGACCTCGAGAAGATGTCGTCGTTCCTGCCGGAGTCGGCGCTGATGCCGCTGAGGCGCGACAGTCTCGACCCGGTCGCCGAGATCGGCGCGATCCGGGCCGAGGCGCCGATCAGCAAGCTCGACCTGCCGTTCGGGATGAACGCCTGGCTGGTCACCGGTTACGACGAGGCGAAGGCCGTGCTCGGCAAGGTGACGGAGTTCTCCACCGACTTCACCAACCTGGTGGGCAACGCCGGGGTGACCGAGGACCAGAACCCGGGCGGCCTGGGCTTCGCGGACCCGCCCGTGCACACCCGGCTGCGCAAGCTGCTCACGCCGGAGTTCACCATGCGGCGGCTCAACCGGCTGATCCCGCGCATCGACGAGATCGTCACCGAGCAGCTCGACGCGATGGCCAAGACCGAGGGCCCGGTCGACCTGTGGCAGGCGTTCGCGCTGCCGATCCCGTCGCTGACCATCTGCGAGCTGCTCGGCGTGTCCTACGAGGACCGCGAGGACTTCCAGCGGCTGGGCACCGCGCGCTTCGACCTCTTCGGCGGCGCGAGCGCGTCGCTCGGCGCGATGTCGGAGTCGCTGACCTACTTGCTCGACATCGTGAAGAAGCAGCGCGAAGAGCCCGGCGACGGCCTGCTCGGCATGCTGATCAAGGAACACGGCGACGAGATCTCCGACCGCGAGCTGGCCGGCCTCGCCGACGGCGTGCTCACCGGCGGCCTGGAGACCACGGCCAGCATGCTCGCGCTCGGCGCATTGGTGCTGCTGCGCGACGAGAAGGCGTTCGACGCGGTCCGCGGCGACGAGCAGTCCGTGCACCGGTTCGTCGAGGAGCTGCTGCGCTACCTGACGGTGGTGCAGATGGCGTTCCCGCGGTTCGCCAAGGAGGACATGGAGATCGGCGGCGTGCGGATCACCGAGGGCGACATCGTGCTGGTGTCCCTGTCGGCCGCGGACCGCGACCCGAAGCTGGGCACGGACATGGAGCAGTTCGACGCGGCCCGCGAGCCGACGTCGCACCTGGCGTTCAGCTACGGAATCCACCGCTGCATCGGCGCGGAGCTGGCCCGCATGGAGCTGCGCACGGCCTACCCGGCACTGGTCCGCCGTTTCCCGAACTTGCGGCTGGCGGTGCCGGCGGAGGAGCTTGCGTTCCGCAAGGTGTCCATTGTGTACGGTCTGGACGAGCTGCCGGTACTGGTGGACTGAGGTTCGGCGCGGGATGGGCCGCCGCGGCCGCCGCTCGCCGTGGTGCGCTCGGATCGCCAGGGGCGAGGACTAGCCGGACTGGTGCCGGGATCGGCGAGCTTGAGGCCGGAACTCGCGCGACCACGCCGAGACCGGCGCGCCCGAAACCGAAACCATCCGATCAGCCCTAGACCGCCACGCCCGACGCACGATTCGCTCCCCGGCCCCGGCCCCGGCCCCGGCCCCGGCCCCGGCCCCGGCCCCGGCCCCGGCCCCGGCCCCGGCCGGGCTCAGTTCACTCCGCGCGGCCGGAACTGGATGCTGATCCGCGGCCCGACCGGCTTGGCCGTCTTGGGGACCGAATGCTCCCAGGTCCGCTGGCAGCTCCCGCCCATCACCAGCAAATCCCCGTGCCCCAGCGGCCGTGCCAGCGTCTTCCCGCCGCCGCCCCGCGGGCGCAGCGCCAGAGTGCGTGCGGCGCCGACCGACAGGATCGCGATCATCGTGTCTTCGCGAGCGCCCCGGCCGATGCGGTCGCCGTGCCAGGCCACGCTGTCGCGGCCGTCGCGGTAGTAACACAGGCCCGCCGTGCGGAACGGCTCGCGCAGCTCTCGCAGGTAGTGCTTGCTCAGCGCGTCCCGCGCCGCGACCAGCGCGAGGTGGGGGAGCGCCACGTTCTCACGGTAATAACTCAGCAGCCGCGGCACGGCGACCACCCGGTCGTACATCTTCCGCTTCTCCGCCTGCCACGGCACGCCCTCGACCAGCGCCGCGAACAGCTCGTCGGCACCCTCGAGCCAGCCTGGCTGGATGTCGACCCACGCGCCGGAGCCGAGGTCGGTCCGCTCGGGCGCGAGCGGACGCAGCGCGATCGCGCCTTCGGTGCCGAACAGGGAAGACTGGAGACCCGCGTTCATGGTCCCCAGTCTACACCAAGATCGAACACCTGTTCTAGTGAATCACGTCGTAGACGAGCTTCTGGATCCCGTTGCCGTAGGACTCGCTCTCGACGAGCTTGAGGGCCTGCTTGTCCTTGTTGGTCTCGCCGAACAGCCGCTTGCCCGCGCCGAGCAGGACCGGGAACACCAGCAGGTGGTAGCGGTCGACCAGGCGGGCGTCGGCCAGCGCGCGGTTCAGCGCCGCGCTGCCGTTGATGATGATCGGCCCGCCTTCGGTCTCCTTGAGCGCGGCGACGTCGTCGAGGGAGCGGAGAATGGTCGTCTCGCCCCAGTTCGTCACCAGGTCGGACTCCTGCAGCGTGGTCGACACGACGTACTTCGGCATCGCGTTGTAGCCCGCGAACTCGACCGTCATGCCCGGCCACACCGGCGCGAACGCCTCGTAGCTGACCCGGCCCAGCAGCAGTGCCGTCGCCTCTTCCTGCTCGGTGCCCTTCATGGCGTAGGCGGCGGGGTCGAACTCGATGTCCTTGAAGGTCCAGCCGGAGTTCCGGTAGCCGGGCTCTCCGCCGGGTCCTTCGACGACGCCGTCGAGGGAGACGAACGAGGTGGAGATCAGGGTGCGCATGCGGTGCTCCTAGGTCGATCTTGGGTGCGTTCACCAGTGTGTCGAACGGCCTCGGCCGGATTCGACAGCGCCGCGCGAGAAAACTTCCGACACACTCCCGGGCGCCGAAGTGGGTCTTGTCCGCGGTCGCGCGGGCTCGTACAGTCACTTCCACGCCGGACAAAGGTCTGAACCTGTTTCCGGTCACCGCCGCCTCGAGTGACACAGGAGGTTGACGGTGCGCAGACTTCGCGGCGCGGGCGTGCTCGCGGCGGTCGTGACGGGGCTCGCGGTCCTGGTCCCGAACGCGGACGCCCAGGTCGGCGGCGGGTCCTGGATTTCGGATTCTCCGAGCTTCAATACTCAGGAGAAGGGGTGCGGCAGCCTGTCCGGCCTCACCTTCAAGCTCACCTGCTCGACCGCGAGCGGTGAACAGCGGGCGGAACGCCGGTACGCCACCTACACCGGCGGCACCCACCAGTTCGAGGGCTCCTTCAAGATCACCAGCATGACCGGCTCCCGGATCAGCCTCAAGCAGACGTTCCGGGACGGCTCGAGCGCCGGGCCGTACTTCCTGCTGGCCGTGGAGAAGGGCGGCCGGATGTACGCCGTGGAAGGCGGGGCGACGCTGGGCAGCGGCGCGACCGTCGGCACATCGGTGCGGGTCAACACGATCAACCAGGTCGGCAGCTCGCACAAGGTGTACATCAACGGCTCGCTGAAGCAGACCATCTCCAGCCCGAGCGGCAGCTACTACGACAAGTTCGGCAGCTACCGCACCGCCAGCGGCGCGGGACCGATCACGGTGACGTGGAGTGGGGTCAAGTTCTGGCACCAGTGACGCCGTCGGCGGCGTCCCCGGTGTCACGCCGGCGGCGCCGCCCACGCGTCGAGGCCGTCGCGGGCCGCCAGCCGCAGGCCGCTGGTGAACCGGCGGGGCGTTCCGGTGACCGGGTCGTCGAAGGCGAGGACCCGGGACAGCAGCTGCAGGGGTTTCGTGAAGTCGCCGAGGGGTTTCTCCCGCAGTTCGGGGTAGAAGTCGTCGCCGAGGATCGGGATGCCGAGGCCGCTGAGGTGCACGCGCAGCTGGTGCGTCCGCCCGGTCGAGGGGGTCAGCCGGTAGCGGCCGAGGCCGTCGCGGTGCTCGGCCAGCTCGACGTACGTCTCGGCGTTCGGCTCACCCGGGACCTCCTGCGCGGCCAGCACCCCGCGCTCCTTGACGATCCGGCTGCGCACGGTCCGGGGCAGCTCCAGTGCCGGGTCGTACGGCGCGATCGCCTCGTACTCCTTGTGGACCAGCCGGTCGCGGAAGAGCGTCTGGTACTTCCCGCGCAGCTCCGGGGTGATCACGAACATCACCAGCCCGGCGGTGACCCGGTCGAGGCGGTGCGCGGGGGAGAGGTGCGGCAGGTCGAGGTCGCGGCGCAGCCGCACGAGCGCCGTCTCGAGGATGTGCTGCCCGCGCGGGATGGTCGCCAGGAAGTGCGGCTTGTCGACGACCAGCAGGTGCTCGTCGCGGTGCACGACGCGGATTTCGAACGGCACCGGCACCTCGTCCGGCAGGTCGCGGTGGAACCAGATGAACGACCCGGGCGCGTACGGCTCGTCGACGCCGAGCGGGCCGTCCATGCCGTGGATGCGCTCCTCGCGCAGCATCTGCTCGATCCGGTCCGGCGTCACGCGCGGAAGGCGCTCGACGAGGTGCGCCAGCAGGGTCGGCCACTCGCCGTCGGGCAGTTTCAGCCGGGCGGGCTCCAGCCCGTGGCGGGGCGGGATCGGGGGCCGGAGCTTGCGTCTCATCGTCCCCCGACTGTAGCTAACCCTCCGACGGCGTCCGGTAGCGCGCGATGTAGCGGGCCGTCGCTTCGGCGTTCTTCGCCTCGGCCGCTTCGGCGCGGACGCGGCGGCCGGTGTGGTGCGGGAAGCCCTGCCGGCCGAGCCGGTGCTCGATGCTCTCCTCCATGTAGGCGCAGGAGTAGAAGTACGCGACGAGCGCCGCCATGAGGACCAGCGAAAGGCGCAGCCAGATCGAGCCGGGCAGCAGCAGCCACACCGCGCAGAGCGGCACGATGCCGACCGAGCGCTGCAGCACGTACCGGGCGCGCCAGTGCTTGGACGTCGCGTCGTGCAGGGCCCAGTCCTTGAAGCGGTCCGGCAGTTTGACGCCGACGGCGTAACCGAACCAGCGGAGCACACCAGGTCGTTCCATGAGGTCCAGAGTACACTAATAGTTAGTGTACTAACTGTCTCGTGGACCACGTTAGGATCGCGCCATGATCGACCTCGGTGAGGACCCGCTGAAGCTCGACCGGCAGGTGTGTTTCGCACTGTCGGTGGCTTCGCGCAGCGTGATCGCGATCTACCGGCCGCTGCTGGAGCCGTACGGCCTGACCCATCCGCAGTACCTGGTGATGCTCGCGCTGTGGGAGCGGTCGCCGAGGTCGGTGAAGGACCTGGGTGCGTCGCTGCGGCACGAGCCGGCGACGCTGTCCCCGCTGCTCAAGCGGCTGGAGGCGCTCGGTTACGTCACGCGCAGCCGGAGCCGGTCGGACGAGCGTCAGCTGATCGTCGAGCTGGCGGAGTCCGGGCGGGCGTTGCGGGCCGAGGCCGAGAAGATCCCGTATCGCGTCGTGGAGAAGCTGGGGATGGAGGTCTCCGAGCTGGAGGCCCTCCACAGTGTGCTGTCCCGGGTCATCGCGGCGACGGCCTGAGGAATGCTCTGCCGCCGGGCCGGGTTGACCACGGTGTGCTGAAGATCAGGCTGGGCGTCGCACCGGCGGCGGGGACCGGGCCGGCGGAGTTCGCCGGGCTCGCGGAACGGCTCGAGAGCGCCGGCGTCGACTCGCTGTGGCTGTCCGAGCTGGTCTACTCGCCCGAGGTCGACCCGATGATCGGCATGGCGCACGCACTGGCGAGGACGTCGAAGCTCAAGGTCGGCACCGGCGTCGCGATCCTGCCGGGACGGCACCCGGTGCTGGTGGCCAAGCAGCTGCTGACGCTGGCCGGCCTGGCGCCGAAGCGGGTGCTGCCGGTGTTCGGGCTGCGCCCGGCGCGTGCGAACGAGCACGACCTGTTCCCGGTACCGGCCGGCAAGCGCGCGGCGGTGTTCGACGAGTCGCTCGTGCTGCTGCGGCGGCTGCTGGAGGAGGACTCGGTGTCGTTCTCCGGCTCGTTTTTCGAGGTCGCCGACGTGTCGCTGGGGCCACGTCCGGCGAAGCGCTTGGACGTGTGGCTCGGCGGTTCGGCACCGGCGGCGTTGCGCCGCACGGGCCGGCTGGCCGACGGGTGGCTGGGGAGCTTCCACACGCCGTCACAGGCGCGTGAGGCCCGGGTGGCGATCCAGGCTGCCGCGGCCGAGGCGGGGCGGGAGATCGAGGAGGACCACTTCGGGCTGAGCCTGCTGGTGGCGGACCGTGGCGTGCCGCCCGAGCTGGCGGCGATGGCGGCCCGGCGGAGTCCCGGCGCCCCGCTGGCGGATCTCGTGGCGACCAGCTGGCCGGAGGCGCGGCGGTTGGTGGAGCAGTACATCGAGGCGGGGCTGTCGAAGTTCGTGATCCGGCCGGGGCATGGGGATTTCGACGGGTTTCTGGAGAAGTTCCAGGAAGAGCTGGTGCCGCTGCAGAACTAGGCTCACCGGTGGCGCAGATCGCCGTGCACGTGGCCGACCTGGATCGCGGTGCCGTTCTGCGTTCCGCTGATGACGTTCGTTGTGCTGCCCGGAGGCGGCGGCTCGATCTTGGCCTTGGCCACGGCCAGGTCCTCGGCATAGCCGCCGGCACCGTAGCCGTAGCGCAGGAGGTCACCGCTCGGGTTCGGGATGTAAAGGTAGATCGTGCCGCAGTATTCCTTGACGCTGACGTCCGCCGGGACGACTTTCGTCGCGGGTAGTTTCGCGTATTCGCTGGCCAGGACGTCTTCGAAGACCCGCTGGGACAGCGCCACCGCGAGAAACGTCTGGTCGGGGTCCGAACGCTCCAGGACGGCGCGCACCGGGGCGGCGTCGAGCAGGCGGTGGGTGGTGATCGCGGCACTGCCGATGGCGGCCGCCGAGGTCGTGCCCGGCGCGGGTGCGAGGATCGGGCCGACGTTCAGGCTGGCCCGCATCCTCAGGCGGACCGACCGCGCGGCCGATCGCAGGCGCGCGTCCCGTGCGGCGAGCACGGTTTGGAGCTCATCGAAGAAGCGGGTCACCACCGCGGGCAGGAACCGCGGGTCGAAGCCGAGCCCGTAGCCGTCGCCGGTTCCGTGGGGAAACAGCGCCGTTTCCCAGATTTCGCCCAGCCCGGCGCCGGCGAACGCCTGGGACAGCACGTCCGGGATCGCGGCGGACATCATTGCCTGGGTGGCGTCGGGATTGCTGCCGAAACCCTTGGTGTCGACCACCAGCAGGGCGCGGTAGGGCGGGAGTTCGGCGAGCACGTCGTCGACGGACACAGTCGTGCCTTCCTGGTCGATGGCGATCATTTGCTTCTGACGGACCGGCGGAGGCAAGCACCGCGATTTTTCGTACGTTCGGGGTAAAAACCGCGACATTCGGTGCGGCGCCGTGCCGGCTGCAGGTAGACAGATAAGTTCGAGTCTGGGCAGGAGTTCTCGGATGAGTTCTCGGAGCGGGGCCGCATCACCATCCGAAGTGCACAACCACATCGACGGCGGTGCGGCCGGGGCGGTGCTGCAGGCCGGGACGATCACCGGCAACGTGGTGATCGCCGGTCCGCGGTCGCCGGAACCGGTACCCCGGCAGCTGCCTTCGGCACCGTCGCACTTCACGAGCCGATCCGACGAGTTGGCGGCGTTGGACGAGATCGCCGCTCAAGAAGCCGACGGGCAGCCCGCACTCGCCGTGCTGATCGGGCCAGGTGGGGTGGGCAAGACCGCCCTCGCCGTCATCTGGGGCGGTCGGTGCGCCGACCGCTACCCGGACGGCCAGCTCTACGCCGATCTGCGGGGGTTCTCACCCGGGACCACGGTCCTTCCACAGGATGCGCTCGGTGCGTTCCTTCGCGCATTGGGCGTCGCGTCCGAGCGAGTGCCGCCGGACCTGGCCGAACAGGCTGGTCTGTTCCGGACGATGACCGCGGGTCGGCGGCTGCTGGTCGTGCTGGACAATGCATTTTCTGCGGCTCAGGTACGGCCGCTGATCCCCGCGTCCGCCGGCTGTACGGTGCTGGTGACCAGCCGCCTGCGACTGGACGGGTTGGTCTCCGAAGGCGCGCGGTTCCTCGACGTGGCCCCGCTTTCCCCGTCGAACGCCGCGGAGCTGGTGGTTCGCGTCCTGGGCCGGACCCGGGTCGTCGGCGAACTCGACAAGGTCGCCGAGCTGGCCTCGTTGTGCGGGCGGCTGCCGATGGCGCTGCGCGTCGCGGCCGCTCGGTTGGCATCGCGACCCCGATGGCAGGTGGCGCGGGTGGTGGCCGAACTCGGCGACGAGCGATCGCGGCTGAAGCGGCTGTCATCGGAAGGTGACGCCTCGGTAGCGGCGATGTTCGACTGGTCCTACCGGGCGCTGCCGGAGACGCCCGCGAAACTGTACCGGCTGCTGAGTGAGTTCCCGGGTGCTTCGTTCGGCATCGACGTGGCGGCGGCAGCGGCCGACCTGGCCGAACCCGCCGAAGGTTTGCAGGTCCTGGTCGACGCAAGCCTCCTGGAAGAGGTCGACGAGTTCCGCTATCGCTTCCACGATCTCGTCCGGCTGCACGCCCACGCCCAGCACGACGGCGACCGAGCCGAGGTCGTGCCGCGAGTAGCGAGCTGGTACCTGCACGCGATGACGCGGGCGAACATGGTCGCCATCCCGATCCGCTGGAGGGTCAGCCCGGTCTGCGAGCAGTACCGGAACGCGCCGCCGGCGTTCGGCTCGGGGCGGGCCGCCCTCGACTGGCTCGACGAGCAGTTGCCTAACGCCATGGCGGTCCTCGAGGAAGCGTACGCGCAGCGGCACGACGAGGTGGCGTGGCAGCTGTGCGAGGCGTTGTGGGAGCTGTTCCTGCACCGCAAGCACTTCCCGGAGTGGCTGCGCTCGCATGAGACGGGGATCGCCGCGGCTCAGCGCTGCGGCAACGTCGTCGCGGAGTCGCGGCTGCGGTGCCAGCTGGGTCGCGCCTACCTGGACCTCGGCCGGTTCGAGGCGGCCGACCGGGAATGCGGCCATGCGCTGGAGCTGGCGCGTGGCGCGGGGAGCCGGCACAACGAATCGGTGGCGCTGGACCAGCTGGGCACCGCGGCGCAGGGACGAGGGGACGTCACAGCGGCGATCGCGTTCTACACCGCGAGCCTGGCTATCGAAATGGAGTTGGGCATAGAACGGGGCGTCGCGCAACGGCATCGCCGAATCGGCGAAACGCTGGCGAAGGTGGCTCGCGACGGCGAAGCGGCCGACCACCTCGAACTCGCTCGCGGGATGTTCGCCGACCTGGGAGACGAGAAGGACGAGGCGAAAGTCCTGGTGGGCCTCGCCCGCTTGGATGCTCGCGCCGGCAACGTCCGTTCGGCGGCCCGGCGCCTGGACCGGGCACGAAAAGTGCTGGCGGAGTCGGGATCAACGTTCTACCACGCGGACGTGCTGGTCGGCTTCGCCGACTTGGCGGAGTACGACGACGACCCGGCGGCAGCTCGCGGCTACCTCGCCGAGGCACTGCAGTTGTACGAGCAGGTCGGCGGGCCGCAGGAGGACCGGATCCGGGCTCGGCTGAGGAGCTACGACGCCGAGATCGCCGAGCCGCCGGCCACCGAGAACCCAGACGTAGCCGGCGACGGCCGCGAGCTCACCGCTCACGACGCCGAGGCCCCCGGAACGGTCGCCGACGACCCAGCCGCGCCCCGCCAGACCGGCGGCGGCGACGGACAGCCCGGGCAACTCGGTGAATGACCGGGCGATCAGCGCACGTGCGTCGGCGAACACACGTGTTTCCGGGTGGATGAGGACGTCCGCCAGCGCCGGGCACTGGTCGTGCCCGGCGCTGGTGAAGCTGCCCTGCGCGCCGGAAGCGAGCGTGTAGCTCCAGAGCAGCGGCGGGATCGTCACCCGGTCGGCCACGTTCCCGGCCGCGGCAGGAGCCGGGGCAGCGGTGCCGGAGAGAGTGGCACGGCTCGCGCCGGTTCACTGAGGCCGAGCAGGTCGTACATCTCTTTTCGGAGGATTGCGCCCGCTTGTCCTGGACGCGAGGTCAGCAGATCGGCGATGCGGGCGCCGAGCCCGCGGCCCTGCACGTCGGCAGCCGCGTGCAGCTGGGGGAGGAGCGGTCGCGTCGGCTGCCACAGCGGGGCGTGCTCGGCCAGCACCGCGACCGGGGTGCCCGGCAACAACGGCTGACGGCCGTGCGGAATCCGTAGGACGGGAATGCCGATCCCGGCGGCGAACGCACTGACCGAGGTGTAATCGGCCATCACGTAGTCGGCGGCGGCCACCGCGCCGCGCCAGTCGGTGTGCGGGGCCAGCACCACGAGCCCGGCTTCGATGGCGTCCGAAAGCCAGCCGCGTACTTGCCTGATGCCGTGCTGCGACCAGATCTGCGGGTGCAGCGACGCAACCACCAGTGAGTCTTCGCACCGCGCCGCCTCGGTGATCTCCCGGAAGATCGCCGGGTTGCTGCCGAAGCCCGACCGGGGGGACCAGGTGACCGTGACCAGGATGATTTTCCGATTGTCCACGACGCCGAGCGCCCGCCGGTACACATCGCGATAGGGACCGCTCGCGACGAGGCGGTCGAAGGCGATGTCTCCGGCGACAACGGCGTGGGGAACGGCCTGCGGGCAGATCTCGGAGAGGAGGTCCAGTTCGCGGTCATGGGTGAGGGCGATCCGGTCGGCGCGGACCCGGTCGTCGTCCAGCAATTGAGTCGAGTCCAGGCCGGTCACGAGTTCGCCCTCGGCCGCGGTGCGCCAAGGGCGGAACTGCCCGAGGCCGCCACCGTGCGGAACCAGCAGTACTGGTCCCCGCATTTCCTCGAGGCCGCGAGTGCTCGCGGCGAGAACGAGTCCGTGCCTGGTCCGGCGGGCCTGCCGCGGGGGAAGGAGGATCCCGCCGCGAGCGCGGACGAATTCGCCGGCGTCAGGACGATCTTCCCCGTCGTCCGGCACGGTGGTGATGTGCTGGATCCGGTAGTCGGCCTCGATGAGCGGGACGAGGTCTTCGAGCCGGGCCAGCGCGACGATGTGCGGGGCGAGGATCAGCACGGATTCCCCGATCAGGGTCGTCCAGTGCTCGTCTCCGTCGGGTACTCCGTCGTCGCTCATCGTGGCCACCCCGGACAGCTTGACGCGTAGCGCAGCGCGCGGGCGCGGTCCGGGGTGACGGGCGAGAGCTGGGATCTGCGGTCGGCGGGGACTTCGACTTTCACGAGTGCCTCCTGAAGCGGCGTCGGCGGGCATTGCCGGCGGCTCGGACATGGGTCGACGGCCGCGCGTCGGCGCGGTCGAGGTACACCGGCCGGCTCGGCATCGGCTCAAGCCGGCGGTGTGGCGCGGACAACCCTGTCCTTGGGAGAGGCACTCGGAGGTCGGCTGGCGGGTTCGTGGCCCGTTTGCTCGGCCGGGGGGTGGCTCGGAATCACCGATAGGGTGGTTTTCATTCCCCGGGAAGTTGCTCTTGGGTCTCTAGCCGGACGGCGGCACCACGCTCCGGTCGGAGAGTCGTATGCTGTCGCCTCGGCAGTAAGTCCGCGCTCGCGTCATGGTGGGTCGGCGGTTATTGCCTTTCAGGAGCGGTCCCTGGTTGCAGCCGGGGGCCGCTTCTTTACGCTGGTCTCATCACTCGTCCAGCCTTTCCAATGTCCGGTCGATCAACGCGGGTGTTTCTTCGGCAGACAGTGCGGCGTCCTCGAGTCCGAAGAAGATTCGGATGAACTCGGCGGCCTTGACGACACCGGTGACATCGTCGAAGAACTGGTCACCGTCGGGTCGTTCCAGGTTGAGGAACAGGTCGTTGGGCTGCTCGGACAGCTGGAGCAGCTCGAAGGAGCTCTGCATCCCGTCGACCCAGCCTGCCTGGTACGGCAGGATTCGCAGTGTCACGTTGTCCTGCTGGGCAACCGCCCGGAGGTGGTGCAGCTGCAGCCGCCAACCGTCGACATCGGTGATGCGCCGGTGCAGCACCGACTCGTCGAGGATGAAGAAATGCTGCAGGTCGCCGTCCTCCAGTCGCCTCTGTCGTTCGGCGCGCAGCTTCGCTTTCCGCTCGATGAAGGCCGGGTCGCCGGAGGATTTCTGCGCCAGTGACCGGGTGTACTCGGGAACCTGGAGCAGTCCCGGTACCAAGTGCAGCTGGTACTGGCGAAGGATGACAGCAGCCGATTCGAGGCCCAGGAACTTGACGAACTCCGGGCTGTTGGTGCGTTTGTAAGCGTCCCACCAGCCCGGTTGCTTGCCGGCCTTGGCCATCTGCACGTAGGTCTCCACGCGATCCCGGTCGGTGATGCCGTAGTGCAGCAGCAGGGCTTTCAGATCGGTGATCGACAGCCCTACCTGCCCGCCCTCGATGCGGACAAATTTGGACAGAGACCAGTCGAGCGCGTCGGCGACGTCCTTCTGGGTGAGCTGCAGAGCCTCCCGTGCCTCCCTGATCTCAGCCAACACACGCCGCTGGGAGGCCACTGGCGAGTGTGCCCTAGTCATGATCGATTCACTCCTATCGCTCGGGATGTGACGCCCATCAGTATGACATATAGCACATCGGCGTCAGTCTTTAGGGCTTGCGTCAGTCTGATACTGGTATAGACGCTATCAAGACGTCGGCCGTCCAGCGATCCGACCTGCAGCCGACGCAACTAAGCCCTGGCCAGGCCGTGGAGCGGGCTGACCAGGGCTTAGAGGTGGCTGAGGTCGCTAGGAGTGTGAGTCGAGGAACGCTTTCCACGCTTCGTGCGTGAAGGACAGCAACGGCCGGGGGAACTTCGAGTCGCGCAGAAACACCCGTTCGGGCGTGGTGGCGGTCTCGACGCAGTTCTCGTCGTTGCCGCTACCGCTCGCCGAACTCTTGACCCACGTCAAGCCGAGGGGATCGGTCCTGGGTGAAGCCTGCCCGACCTGCTCGGTCACGTGCGTCCTCCGGTTCTCGAAAGGCGCGTTACCGGCCAGCCGGGCGGCGTCGGGCCGGAGCATCGCGTGCGAATGTTCGGATCATAACTGCGGAACGTGACGGTTCGGCACCGCCGAGAGAAGGATAACTCATGGTCCACAGGTTTGTTGTGGAGCGATTGCGGGTCAAATCCATGACATTTCCGGGACGTTCGTAGTCGATGTGCACGTGCACAATTCCGTGCAACTGAGTGCTCGATCCGGTGTGTCCGAGCTGGGGTGAACCAACCCGCGCTGCCTGGGGAATCCGGAGTTCCGCTGCGGAGTGGCCACGAATTCCGGTCGCGAAAGAAACCCGGTGAGAAGTGCCGAAGCCGCGGTCTAGAACTCGAGTTGTTCGGCTTTCCGCGGCATGAGTAGCAGCGCCACGACGGAAACCGCCGCGACTACCAGCAATCCGACGAACACGTAGTGCGTAGCCTCCGCCAGGGCGCCCCTGACGAACGTCGCCACCGGGGAGTCCGAATGCCCGCCCAGCACCAACGATGTCGCGTCCACGGACGGCGGTAGCTTGCCCGCCACCTCGGCCGGTGGTGAAGCGAACCGCGAGGCCAACGTCGCGTTCGCGATCGCGCCGAAGACCGCTGCTCCCACCGCGCTGCCCAATGACCTGCTGAACAGGTTCGTCGCCGTCACCACGCCTCGGCGGTCCCAGCCCACCACCGACTGGACCGCCACCAAAGTCGGGCTCGACGTCAACCCGAGACCCAGCCCCAGGACGAACGCCGCCAGCGCTGCCGACCAGATCGACGACGTCGCGTCCAGCAGGGCCACCAGTACCGCGCCGCCGACCACGAACACCGTGCCGATCAACGATGTGTCGCGGAAGCCGATCTTCAGGTAGATCTTGCCCGCCAGGGATGCCGAGATCGGCCAGCCGACCGTCAGGGCCGCCACCGCGAACCCGGCCACCAGCGCTCCCGCGCCGAGCACGCCCTGTGCGTACGTCGGCAGGTACGACGTCAGCCCCATCAGGATCGCGCCGACCACCACCGCCAGGAGGTTGCCGCCCACCAGGATGCGGCGGGTGAACACCCACAGCGGCAGCACCGGCTCGGCGGCGCGCTTCTCCACCAGCACGAACGCCACCAGCAGCACCGCGCCCGCGACGAAGATCGCCACGCTCGGCACCGAGCCCCACGCCCACGCCACGCCACCTTCGAGCAGGCCCAGGATCACCAGCGAACACCCGACCGTCAGCAGCGCCGCGCCCGTGTAGTCGACCTTGTGGGGCTTGCGCTCCACGCGCTCGGTGAAATTGCGGAACAGCATCAGCGCGGCGATCGCACCCAGCGGCAGGTTGATGAAGAAGATCCAGCGCCAGTCGAGGTACTCCGCGAACACGCCGCCGAGCGTCGGGCCGACCACCGACGCCATGCCCCACACGCTCGCGACGTAGCCCTGCACGCGGGCGCGTTCCTCCACCGTGTAGAGGTCGCCGATCACCGTCATCGACATCGGCTGGATCGCGCCGGCACCGATGCCCTGCACCGCGCGCGCCGCGATCAGCACCGGCATGCTCCACGCGGCGCCGCACAGCACCGAGCCGACCAGGAACGCCGCGATCCCGAAGAACATCACCGGACGTCGGCCGAGCACGTCGGCGAACTTGCCGTAGAGCGGGACGGTGACCGCCTGGGTGAGCAGGTAGACCGAGAACAGCCACGGGAACTGCGAAAACCCGCCGAGGTCGCGCACCACCGACGGGACGGCGGTCGCGATGATCGTGCTGTCCAGGGCGACCAGGGCGGTGCTCAGCATGACCGCGATCAGCACCGGGCCGCGGTCCGACCGGAAACCGACCCCTTTCGCGCTGGTGGCGGCGGGGGTCGTCATCGGCGGGCTGCTCCTCGGGGCGGTCATGAAGGGGATCAACTACTTTGCAATCCTAAGCATTCCATCCGAGGGTCGAGTACCCCAGTGAATTTCCGTCACCGTGCGATGCGCGGAAGATGGGTGCGATGAGCGACTGGATCAGGCCGATCGATCAGGGGTGGGTGGTCCGCGACGCGGTGCCCGGGCCCGACGTCGACGAGTTCGCCGAACCCGACCGCGTCGTCGCGGCGCTGGCCGCGCCCGGCGCCGTGGACAGCCTGCTGGCCGTGCAGCACCCGGCCCGCACGCCCGCGGCGCTGGCGCGCGGGCTCGACCTGACTGCGGCGGTCCCGGTCGCGCGGGCCGTGCTCGAGCGGCTCCGCAAGCGGTTCTACCGGCCGGTGCGCGAGTTCGTCGCGCCGTACCGGATCGACGGGCCGGACGGCGCCGCGCTCGGGTTGCTGTGCCTGGTCGACCCGGCCGCGGTGACCGACGACGGCGCCGCGCGCGTCCGGCACACCGAGGACGTCTACGCCGAGGTCGTCGCCGAGCGCGCGGCCGTGCTGGCGGGCTTGGGCTGCGCGACGAGCGCGGCGATGCTCGTCCCGGCGTCCGGCGGCGACCTGCTGACCGAGCAGGTCGAACGGGCCTGCGCCGGCCTCGGCCTGCCCGATCTGTCCACTTCGGACGCGGCCGGGCGGCGGCACGAGCTGTGGGTGGTGCCGGCGGGCCCGCTGCAGAGCCGGCTGCTGGCCGCGGTCGCCGCCACCGAACTGCTGGTCGCCGACGGCAACCACCGGGTGGCCGCGGCGTCGGCGGCCGGCCACGACGCGCTGCTGGCCCTGGTCACGGCGGGCCCGCAGCTGCGGATCGGCGCGATCAACCGGGTCCTGACGGGCACCGGGCTCGGCCCCGAGGACCTGGTGTCGCGGTGGTCCGCGGCCGGCCTGGACGTCCGGTACGACGAGCACGCGGTGCCCGTCACAGGCGAGGTGGTGGTCCGCGCCGGCTCGGCGGTGCTGCGGGTCCCGCTCCCGGAGCTGCCGGAGCCGGCGCCGGTGATCGACCACGAGATCGTCGAGCGGGTGCTGTTCGCCGAGGCGCTCGGGGTGGATCCGGACGGGCCGTGCGTGCAGCCGCTGCCCGCCGGCCGCCCCGCGCCGCCCGACGCGGACGCGGTGGTCCTGCTCGCGCCGGTGCGGTACGCGGATGTCCTCGCGGTGCACGCGGCCGGGCGCCGGATGCCGCGGAAGGCCACCTACTTCACGCCGAAGCCGCGCAGCGGGCTCGTGCTGGCGGAGCTCTAGCGGGCGGCGTCCCACCAGGTCAGCACCCGGGTGGCGAACAGCGTCAGCCACTTGGACGGCTCGCCCGGCGGGGCGTCCACCTCGAACCACACCCGGCCGGTGTGCCGCTCGGCCTGCAGCCACGTGCCGTCCGGCTGCCGCGCCGCGCGGATCAGCTCGATCGCCTCCGCCAGGCGCGGGTCCGGCCGGTCCGCGTCGCGGAAGTAGGACGCCGCGTTGAGCACGTCGTAGTGCCAGCGGATCGGGTACGCGAACTCGCCCACCCACGGCGCGATCGGCGCACCCGTCGAAAGCCGCCGGACCAGCCCGCGCTCCAGCAGGTACTCCTCGCCGGCGAGGCGGGCCTCGTGCGCCGCGCCGGTGCCGCCCGTTGCGGACTCGAACGCGAGCAGGCCCTTCAAGGAGTTGAGTGTCGAGTGGACCGACGAGCGCGTCGCCCCCTCGGCCCACTCGCAGTTCCAGCCGCCGTCGGGCAGGCGGTGCGTCACGAACCACTCGGCGAGCCCCGCGACGTCCGCGCCCAGCCACACGCCGTTGGCCAGGGTCCAGGCGTTGATGCAGCAGTCGACTTCGCCGTCCCAGTAGGGCAGGTTCTCGTACTCCCACCGGCTGTTCTCGGCCAGCAACGCGGCCGTCCCCCGCAGCGCCGAGGCGTCCAGGCCCCACTCGCGCAACGAGTTCAACGTCCACGTCGTCGCCGTCCAGGGCTGGGCTTCGCCGCCCTTGAAGCCCGCCGGGAAGAATGCGCCACCCGCCCACTGGCCGTCGGGGTCCTGCAGCGCCAGCAGCCGGGCGCCGAACCCTTCCGTGGCCACCCGCGCCCGGGTCGCCTCCCAGACCTCGGGCGGCTCGCCCGCGAGGTCGCGCTCGACCTGCCAGCGCAGGGCCGGGTCGGAGTCACGCAGCCAGGCGAGCACGTCCATCAGGCCCCCGTGACGCCGTCGATGGCTTCGCGCAGGAAGTCGGCGTGACCGTTGTGCCGCGCGTACTCGTGGATCATGTGCAGCATCACCAGCCGCAGCGAGACGTCCTCGCCCCAGCGTGCCTGGTGCCCGGTGACGTCCAGGGACTCGGCCGCCTCCTCGATCTTGCGCGAGTGCTCGACCTCGGTCTGCCACGCCTCGAACGCCTCCGCGCGCGTCGACGTGCTCGCGTCGTAGGCCGCCTGGAAGTCGCCCTCGGCCGACCAGCGCAGCGGGACGTCTTCGGCGTCGATCACCCGCCGGAACCAGGTGCGCTCGACCTCGGCCATGTGCCGGACCAGGCCGAGCAGCGAAAGCGTGGACGGCGGGCTCGACGCGCGGCGCAGGTCCTCGTCGGACAGTCCGTCGCACTTCATGGCGAGGGTGGCGCGGTGGAAGTCGAGGAACGTGCGCAGCATTTCGCGCTCGCCCCCGACCAGCGGTGGTTCGGGACGTTCGGTGGTCACCGACAGTGTGTATCACGCCCGAGAATGTCGGTGGAGTCAATTAAGCTCGCCGGCGTGGACCTGCCCGTGATGCCGCCCGTGCGGCCGATGCTCGCGAAAGCCGTGCACGAGGTGCCTCGTGACCCGGGGCTGCTCTTCGAGCCCAAGTGGGACGGCTTCCGCTGCATCGTGTTCCGCGACGGCGACGAGATCGAGCTCGGCTCCCGCAACGACCGCCCGCTGACCCGGTACTTCCCGGAGCTGGTGGAGCTGCTGGCCGCCGCGCTGCCGCCGCGCTGCGTCGTGGACGGCGAGATCGTGCTGGTCACGCCCCAGGGGCTCGACTTCGAGGTGCTGCAGCTGCGGCTGCACCCGGCGGCCTCGCGCGTGCGCAAGCTCGCCGAGGAGACGCCGGCCAGCTTCATCGCCTTCGACCTGCTCGCCCTCGGCGACACCGACCTCACCGGGGAGCCGTTCCGCGAGCGGCGCAAGCAGCTGGAGAGCGTGCTCTCGACCGCGGCCGAGGGGCTGCAGCGCGTCCACCTGACCCCGCTGAGCGAGGACCCGGCCCAGGCCGAGGACTGGTTCACCCGGTTCGAGGGCGCGGGCTTCGACGGCGTCATGGCCAAGCCGGCCGACCTGCCGTACGAGCAGGACAAGCGCGTCATGCTCAAGGTCAAGCACGAGCGCACGGCCGACTGCGTCGTCACCGGGTTCCGCTGGCACAAGGACGGCGTGGGGGTCGGGTCGCTGCTGCTGGGCCTGTTCGACGACGAAGGCGTGCTGCACCACGTCGGCGTCGCCAGCAGCTTCACGAAGGCGCGGCGGGCCGAGCTGGTCGAGGAGCTGGCGCCGCTGCGCGAGAACGCGCTCGAGAACCACCCGTGGCGGTCCTGGGCCGAGTACGAGCCGGAGCCGGGGCGCCGCCCGGGCGCGAACAGCCGGTGGGCGCCGCAGAAGGAGCTGACCTGGGAGCCCTTGCGAACCGAATGGGTGGCGGAGGTGCGCTACGAGCACCTGCAGGGCGGCCGGTTCCGCCACGGCGGGCGGCTGGTCCGGTTCCGGCCGGACCGCACCCCGGAGTCGTGCACGTACGCCCAGCTCGACGAGGCGCCGCCCGCCGAGCTCGCGAAGCTGTTCGGGGAGGCGAGATGAGCGAGGCGATGCTGCTCGACGTCGACGGCGTCGAGGTCAAGATCAGCAGCCCGGACAAGGTCTACTTCCCCGAGCACGGGGAGACGAAGCTCGAGCTCGTCGAGTACTACCGGGCGATCTCCGGGCCGCTGCTGGCGCGGCTCGGCGGCCGCCCGCTGCTGCTGGAACGCTACCCGGACGGCGCCGGCGGCAAGAACTGGTTCCAAAAGCGCGTGCCGAAGGGCGCGCCGTCGTGGCTGAGCACCACGGTCGTCTCGACGCCGAACGGCACGACGAGTGACGCGCTGGTCGCGAAGGACCTGGCCCACATCCTGTGGGCGGTGAACCTGGGCTGCCTCGGCTTCCACGTCTGGCCGTACCTGGCCGACGCGCCGGAGGTGACCGACGAGCTGCGCGTCGACCTCGACCCGTCGCCGGGGATCGGGTTCGACGAGCTGCGCGAGGCCGCCGTGCTGACCAGGGAGTTCCTGGCCGAGCACGGCATCGAAGGCCACCTGAAGACGTCCGGTTCGCGGGGGCTGCACCTGTACGTGATGCTCGAGCCGCGCTGGGACGGCTTCCAGGTGCGGGCCGCGGCGGTCGCGCTGGCGCGGGCCCTGGAACGGCGGCACCCGGCGAAGATCACGGCGCAGTGGTGGAAGGAAGAACGCGGCTCGCGCGTGTTCGTCGACTTCAACCAGAACGCACCGCACAAGACCGTGTTCGGCACGTGGTGCGTGCGGCCGCGAGTGGGCGGGCAGGTGTCCACGCCGATCGGGTGGGACGAGCTGGACGGCGTCGAGCCCGACGCGTTCACGCTGAGCACGGTGCCGGCCCGGGTCGCCGAGCGCGGCGACCCGTGGGCCGGGGCAGGGGAGCGGCCGCAGTCGATCGAGCCGCTGCTCGAGATGTCCGAGGCGGATATGGCGAACGGGCTGATGGACGCGCCGTGGCCGCCGGTGTACCCGAAGATGCCGAACGAGCCGCCCCGGGTCGCGCCGAGCCGGGCGAAGAAGGCGTGAGGTGACGACGGTCGCCGAGTGCCCGGCCGACGACGGGTTCCTGCTCGCGCTGATGACGGCGATGACGGCCGAGCTGGTGGTGGTCTACAACCTGCCCTCGGACGCGCGCCCGCGGCCACTGGACCCGGCGAGCCGCTACCTGCTCGCCCGCGACGGCGCCCGGGCGATCGGGTGTTGCGCGGTGGAGCCGGTGTCACCGGGAGTGTTCGAGCTGAAACGGATGTTCGTGGCACCGGACGCTCGTGGCACCGGCGTGTCGGCCGAGCTGGTGGCGGAGTCCGAGCGGCTGGCCCGCGGCGTCGGCGGGGTGCGGCTGAGGTTGGAGACGGGGGTGCGCCAGCCTGCGGCGATCCGGCTCTACGAGCGGGCGGGGTACCGGCGGGTGCCCAACTTCCCGCCGCATGAAGCGGATCCCGAGTCGGTCTGTTACGAGAAGGATCTGGCTTGGCCGCGGCCGAACGCCGATGCCCGCTGACGGCGTCGCGCTAGTCGGCTGAGCCTTCGGCGGTGGGGTCCTTCGCCACCGCGTCCAAAGCCGCGTGCAGGTACGGGACCAGCCGCTCGACGTCCGGGCCGGTGAAGGCCGTGTGGCCGAGGACCAGGCGGCTCAGCAGCACCCCCGAACAGATCGCCACCAGCAGCCCCGCCCGGCCTTCCGCGTCCGGGCCGTCGAGCGCGCCCGCCAACCGGCGTGCGTAGTTGCCTTCGATGTTCTCGCGCATGATCTCCGCCGCGCGCGGGTTGGGCGCCGAACGCAGCGTCAGCAGCAGGCCCGCCGTCGGGACGCTGCCCGTTCCCGTCAGCAGGTCGCGCGCCGCGTCGGCGTTGCCCGCCGGGGTCATCATGATCGACTTCTCGAACACTACGTCGACCACCGCGGCGAACAGGCCCTCCTTCGAACCGAAGTAGCGGCCGATCAGCCGGGCGTCCACTTCGGCCGCCCGCGCGATGTCGCGCACCCCGGCGCCGTCGTAACCGTGCTCGGTGAACGCTTCGCGGGCCGCGTTCAGGATCGCCGCCTTGGTGGCCGCCGAGTCCCGGCGGCGGACGGCGGTCGCGGTGTGCTCTTCCCGGCCCATGGCCGACAGCGTACGAGGTCCGCGCCACCACGCGCCGGTTGCCATGTCCACGAGTGTGGACTTACTATGTCCACGAGTGCGGACATCAGGCCCGCCGCGAACGAACCCAGAGGTCACCACCATGTCCATCCCCCAGCGCAGGCTCGGCACGAGCGGTCCCGTCGTGGGCGCCGTCGGCTACGGCGCGATGAGCTTCGGGCGGTTCTACGGCCAGAGCGCCGAGCACGCGAACGACGACACCGCGAGCGGCCTGATCGGCCGCGCCCTGGAGCTCGGCGTCACGCTCGTGGACACCGCCGACGTCTACGGCGAGAGCGAGGAGATCATCGGCAAGGCGATCGCCGGCCGGCGCGACGACGTGGTCCTCGCCACCAAGTTCGGCATCGTGCACCAGGCGGACGGGCCGTCGATGAACGGCAGGCCCGAGTACGTCCGTGAAAGCGCCGAACGTTCGCTCAAGCGCCTCGGCACCGACCACATCGACCTGTACTACCAGCACCGGATCGACCCGGGCGTCCCGATCGAGGAGACCGTCGGCGCGATGGCCGACCTCGTGACCGCGGGCAAGGTCCGGTACCTCGGCCTGAGCGAAGCCGGCCCGGACACGATCCGGCGCGCCCACGCCGTGCACCCGATCAGCGCGCTGGAGACCGAATGGTCACTGTGGTCGCGGGACATCGAACGGGAGATCTTCCCGCTGTGCCGCGAACTCGGCATCGGCGTGGTGCCCTACAGCCCGCTCGGCCGCGGCATGCTCACCGGCCGGCTCACCTCCGTCGACGACCTGCCCGCCGACGACTACCGCCGCAAGATGCCGCGGTTCGCCCAGGAGGCGTTCGAAGCGAACCTGGCCGCCGTGCGGACCGTCCGCGAGATCGCCGAAGCGCACGCCGCGGCCGCGGGACAGGTCGCCCTGGCGTGGCTGCTGGCCAAGGCACCCGACGTCGTCCCGATCCCGGGCACGCTGCACGCGTCACGGCTCGAGGAGAACGCCGGCGCCGTCGCGCTGACCCTCACCGCGCAGGACATCGCCCGCCTCGACGCGCTCCCGGTCAGCGGCGAGCGCGAAGGCGAAGTCGGGGACAACTGGTTCGACGGCGTGACGCCGGCCCTCGGCTAAAGCTCCAGGTCGAGCGAGAGCTGCCCGAGGTCGCCGCCGGGGGTGACGCGCAGGCCCGCCGGTGGTGCGGGCAGGGTTGCCACGCACTCCGGGCAGGGCGCCACCTCCGACGTCGTCAGGTCCACCGGCTTCCAGCTGCGGGACTCCTTCGAGCCGCACGCCGAACGGCGGTAGCGGAGGTCGCCGGAGCGGGTCATCAGGTGGGCCAACGGCACTTCTTCGGGCAGCACGCCGACCAGGTACCAGCGTGGTGCGCTCACCGCGGTGGTCGTCATGGCCGCCAGTCTCCGTCGGGACCCGCAGGACCCCGGCGCATTTGCCGGCCTTCGGCGTGGCGGCTCGCCGTCAGGCCGGCAGGTACCGGGTGATGTACATCAGCCCGCGCTCGTCGATCGCCGACGGGTCCGGTGCCACGCAGGCACGCAGGTCCGCCAGCACCGCGTCGGTGTCGAGGCCCACGCCGATCAGTACCAGCTCTGTGCGCCGGGGCGCGCCCGACGGCCACGCCGATCGCTCGAGCTGCACGAACCCGCCGACGGTGTGCAGGTGGAAGCGGTCGGCTGCGGCGAAGTCCGCCTGGCCCTTCATCCGGTAGAGCCCGGCCGGCCGCCGCTCGAGGAAGTCGACGAACGCCTTGGGCGCCAGCGGCGTCCCGGCGGTGAACGTCACCGTCTCGTACCGCGCGTGCAGGTGCTGCGAGTGGTCGTGCTCTTCGCGCAGGTCGTCGAAGGACAGCTGGCCGACGCGCTCGCCGCGGGGCTCCGGGTCGAAGAACAGCTTCGGGTCGACGCGCCCCTGCGAGGTGACCAGCAGCGGACGGCCCGGCGCCAGCTCCTCGACCGTCGCGGTGACCTTGGCCAGCGCCTCGGCGGCCACCCGGTCGGCCTTGTTCAGCACCACCAGGTCGGCCAGCCGCAGGTGGTCGGCCAGCTCGGGGTGACGCTCCCGCGCGGCTTCGAACTCGGCGGCGTCCACGACCTCCGCCAGCCCGCCGTAGCGGATGTCCGGGTTCTCGCTGGCGATCATCAGCCGGATCAGGTCGCGCGGCTCGGCGATGCCGCTGGCCTCGACGACGATGACGTCGATCCCCGCCTCGGCCGAGGAAAGCCGCCCGAGCATGGCGTCGAGACCGCTCGCGTCGACCGCGCAGCACAGGCAGCCGTTGCCGAGCGAGACCATCGTGTCGACCTGGCCGGCGACGGCCAGTGCGTCGACGTTGACGCTGCCGAAGTCGTTGACCACGACGCCGACGCGGGCGCCCTCGCGGTTGGCGAGCAGGTGGTTGAGCAGCGTCGTCTTGCCCGCGCCGAGGAACCCGGCGACGAGGACCACGGGGATCTTGCGCACGAAACGACTCTACGTCGCGCGCGGGCGTGCTGATACACGGGGGAGTACCGACGCACTAGTCCGTTCGCCGAATACCCTCGAAAAGACGAACAAGATCCGGCGAGAAAGGATCACGGCGGGCGCACTGTCCATTGTGATCGATTGACGGAAAATGCGCAGAGACATGTCCGGATAACGCTTGGTAGCAGTTATTTTCGCGGCGTTTCCGCTGGCGGGAGCGTAAATTGCGGAGTGCTCGGGGCGTTGTTCACGTCCGGTGGATTGCGTCCGCGAGAACGTGGGGTACTCTCCCCGGCCTGGCCGGAGGTGCTGCTGTCGCGGCGACTTCCGGCCGGTCCCGTTGTCGGCGACCATCGGAGGAACGGTGAACCTTTCGGTCGGGATGCAGATCGCGATTTCGGAGAGTGGGGTGCCGTCGTGACGGTTACACCCGAGCGGGTGACGCCCACGCTGCCGATCTACCAGCGCGTCTCGGAAGAGCAGAACGTCAATTCCGCGGAAGCGGAGGAATTCCTGGACCGGATGTTCGCCGAAGGCGCCGCCGAAGAAGGTGATCGCTTCGAGACGCGGCTGGCGGAGGTCCGCGCGGAAATCGCCGAAACGGGCACCTACCGGCACACCGCGGCCGAGCTGGCCTACGGCGCGCGCGTCGCGTGGCGCAACTCGGCTCGCTGCATCGGCCGGTTGTACTGGCACAGTCTCCGGATCCGCGACCGGCGCCGGGTCACCGACCCGGCCGCGATCGCCGGCGAGTGCGTCGCCCACCTGCGCCAGGCCACCCGCGGCGGCCGGATCCGGCCGACGATCACGGTGTTCGCCCCGGACACGCCCGCCGCGCCCGGGCCGCGCATCCACAACGAGCAGCTGATCCGGTACGCCGGGTACCGCTTCGAGGACGGTTCGGTCCTCGGCGACCCGCGCTACGCCGAGTTCACCGAGCAGGTGCGAAGACTCGGGTGGCGGCCGCCGGAGCGGAGAGGGTCCTTCGACGTCCTCCCGCTGCTGGTCGAGGCGTCCCCCGGCGATCCGCAGCTGTTCACGCTGCCGGCGGACGCCGTCCTGGAGGTGCCGCTGACCCATCCCGACCACCGCTGGTTCGCCGGGCTCGGGCTGCGCTGGCACGCCGTGCCGGCCATCAGCAACATGCCCCTGGAGATCGGCGGCGTCACCTACCCGGCCGCGCCGTTCAACGGCTGGTACGTCGGCTCCGAGATCGGCGCCCGGAACCTCGCCGACGAGCAGCGGTACGACCTGCTGCCGGTCATCGCCGAGCTGATGGGCCTGGACATCGCGTCCGAACGCACGCTCTGGCGCGACCGGGCGCTGGTCGAGCTGACGCTCGCGGTGCAGCACTCGTTCGACGCGGCCGGCGTGACGATGGCCGACCACCACACCGAGTCACGGCGGTTCCTGACCCACCTCGACCGCGAGGAGCAGTCCGGCCGCCGCTGCCCGGCCGACTGGAGCTGGATCGTCCCGCCGCTGTCCGGTGGCCAGACTCCCGTCTTCCACCGCTACTACGACCCACCGGATCCCGAGCAGCGACCGGCCTTCCTGTCCCCGGACTGAGTAGGCCGGGTAAGCCGGGAACCACGGAGAGCAACGTGAAAGCGCCCGTTCGGCGGATCGTGCCCGGCCCACGCCGCAGTGCGGCGCGCCAAGGCCGACAATGGGACGCATGACCGCAGTCCTCGTCGCCTACGCCGGGCGCCACGGCGGAACCCGGCAGATCGCCGAGGTCATCGCCGCGGAGCTCGGCGAAGCCGGCCTGAGCGTGGACGTGCGCGACGCCGCCGACGTCGCGCACGTCGGCCACTACGCCGCGGTCATCGTCGGCAGCGCCCTGTACTACCACCGGTGGCGGCCCGAGGCCGTCCGGTTGCTGGAACGCAACGCTCAGGCGCTCGCCGAGCGTCCGGTGTGGCTGTTCCACAGCGGACCGTGCGGCCCGGGCGCGGCCGGTCAGCAGGTCAGCCTGCCGGCGAACGTGGCGCTGCTCGCCGCGCGCATCGACGCGGAGCGCACCGCCACCTTCGGCGGCCGGCTCGACCCGGCGTGCGTGCGCGGCCTGATCCCGCGGCTGATGGCGTCGGGGCAGCGCGCGGGCGACTTCCGCGACTGGGACCGGATCAAGGCGTGGGCCCGCGACGTCGGCCGCCGCGTCCGCACGCGCGTCCCGCTCTGAAACCCTTGCCCACGCGGGGCGGTGAGTGCTAGACCAGCCCTGAGGTCTTCCGGTGGAGAACCGACGGGACGGGGCAAACGTGACGGATCGGCAGGCGGAACCCGAAGCAGGCAAGAAAGCGCTTACATCCGACCAGCGCAACGCGTTCCTCGCGGCGCTGCTCGGCTGGAGCATGGACTCCTTCGACTACTTCCTCGTCGTGTTCGTCCTGGCGGACATCGCGAAGGACAAGTCGTTCGGCGCGACGGCGACGCAGCTGGCGTTCATCACCACGGCGACCCTGGTGATGCGCCCGGTCGGCGCCCTGCTGTTCGGCCTGTGGGCCGACAGGGTCGGCCGGCGGATCCCGCTGATCGCCGACGTCCTGCTGTACTCGGTGGCCGGCCTGCTGTGCGCGTTCGCCCCGAACTTCACCGTGCTGCTGATCCTGCGGTTCGTCTACGGCGTCGGCATGGGCGGCGAATGGGGCCTGGGCGCGGCGCTGGCGATGGAGAAGATCCCGGTCGCGCGACGCGGGTTCTTCTCCGGCCTGCTGCAGGTCGGCTATTCGATCGGGTACCTGCTCGCCGCGCTCGCGTACCTGCTGTTCCACTCGGCTCTGGAACTCGAGTGGCGCTGGATCTTCGTGCTCAGCATCTTCCCGGCGCTGATCACGCTGCTGATCCGCGCGCGGGTGCGCGAGTCCGAGGTCTGGGAGGCCACGCGGGAGAAGCTGAAGGTGACGCGGACGTCGGTCAAGGACGTCCTGCTCAACCCGAAGGTGATCCGCCGGTTCGGCTACCTGATCCTGCTGATGACGGCGTTCAACTGGATGAGCCACGGCACCCAGGACGTCTACCCGAGCTTCCTCAAGGCCCACGACAACGGCGGGGCCGGCCTCAGTGCGACGGCGAGCACGTGGATCGCGGTGCTGTACAACGCCGGCGCGATCATCGGCGGCCTGACGTTCGGCACGCTGTCGGAACGCCTGGGCAGGCGCCGGACCATCGTGACGGCCGCGGTGCTGGGCCTGCCGGTGATCCCGATCTTCGCGTTCGACCACGGCGCCGGAATGCTGGCGCTGGGCTCGTTCCTGATGCAGATCATGGTGCAGGGCGCGTGGGGCGTGATCCCGGCGCACCTCACGGAGATGTCGCCGGACGCGATCCGCGGCTTCTACCCGGGCGTGACCTACCAGCTCGGCAACCTGCTGGCGGCGCTGAACCTGCCGATCCAGCAAGCGATCGCGGAGTCCCACGGGTACACCTCCGCTCTCTTGTGGACGGTCGTGCCCGGCCTGATCGCGGTCGCCGTGCTCACCGCGATCGGCAAGGAGGCCAAGGGGATCCGGTTCGGCGAGTCGGCGGTGGCGACGGCGCCGGCCGGCTCGAAGTAGCTCACCGGACGCGGGCGGCGACGACCTCCGCGCACGTCATCGGCTCGTCGTGCGTCGTGTCGACTTCGAGGTCGTACCGCACGCCCCGGTGCACGAGGTCCGCCTGGCGCGCGGCCATCCCGATGATCCGGTCGCCGCGGGGCGCGTTCGCGCGCCTCGGCGACCGTGGCGTCGCACCGGACGCCGACCCAGAGCACGTCGAGACCGTCGAACGCGGTGAGCCACCGCCCCTGGGACGCGGCGGCGCCGAGGAAGACCTCGTCGACGACGAGCCGCGCGCCGGCGCGGACCATGGCCGCGAGCCCGGCGATCCACGCCGCTTCGAGGGTCCGGAACGCCTCGCCGACAGTCACTTCGCCGTCGGTGCCGAAGTCGATGCCCGCCCCGGCCCCGGGCATCGCGTCGACCAGGGTGTCGGTGCCGAACGTGAGCCACGCGCCGGGCAGGACCGCCTGCAGCGCGCGGGCGAGCGTGGTCTTCCCGGAACTGGAGCCGCCGTTGAGGATGATCACTTCGGCCGGCACGGAGTCAGCGTAGTGCTTTCATCCGTTCCACGAGCCCGAGCCACTCGATCGCCTCGGCCGTCGTGGCGTGCAGCTGCAGCGCCTGGTCCATCCCCAGCGCGTCGATCGCCCGGCGCACCACCCGCACGCACCCGGCGATCGCGAACGGGACGCCCGCGGCACGCGCTTCCCCGGTCGCTTCGAGGAGCAGTGCCAGGCCTCGTGCCGAACAGTGAGCCGCGCCGGTCAGGTCCAGGACCAGGGCCCGCGGTCCCAGGCCGACCTCGTCGGCAAGCCGGGATCGCAACCGCCTGCTCCCGGTGAGGTCGAGCTCGCCGCGGACGGCCAGGACGCTGACCTCGGCGGTCGTCGTGACCACCAGCGCCATCTCGGGCTCTTCGTGGAGGCTTGCGTAGTGGCGGGCCAGCAGCGCGTCGATGTCCAGGCCGGGCGGGTACGGTGCGGCGTCGATTTCGCGGGCCCATGCGTGCAGCGCCGCCCGCACCTCGCGGTGCCGTGCGTCGTCTTCGGGCCAGACCATACTGGTTACATCGCTCGCGGGGCCCCGGGCGCAACAGTGCGGTTCAGGGTGTGACGAGTTCCGCTTCGTAGGCGAAGATCGTCAACTGGACCCGGTTGCTCACGTCGAGCTTCGCGAAACTGCGGGTGATGTGCGTCTTCACCGTCGCCTCGCTCAGGAACAGCTCCGCCGCGATGTCCGCGTTCGGCTTGCCCTGGGCGACGGCCGTGACGATCTCGCGTTCGCGGTTGCTGAGCAGCTCCAGCTTCGCCTGGGCCCGCGTCCGCCGCGGGTTGGCCCGCGCCGCCACGAACTGGCCGATCAGCTGCTTCGTCGTGCGCGGCGACAGCATCGCGTCGCCGTTGGCCACCACCCGGACGGCCTCGATGATCTCCTGCGGCGAGCCTTCCTTGAGCAGGAACCCGCTCGCGCCGGCGGCGAGCGCCTCGAAGACGTACTCGTCGAGGTCGAACGTCGTCAGGATCAGCACCTTCGGCGCCCGCGGCTGGGCGAGCACCGCCGCCGTCGCGGCGAGCCCGTTCATCCGACGCATCCGGATGTCCATGATCACGACGTCCGGAGCGTGCCGGGCGACCTGCTGGACGGCTTCGTCGCCGTCACCGGCCTGCGCCACCACTTCGAGGTCGGGGGTGCTGCCGAGGATCATGGACAGCCCGGTGCGGACCAGCGGGTCGTCGTCGACGAGCAGTACGCGCACGCTCACCCGGCCAGCCTAGGGCGCGGCCACCACCCACGGGAGCGAGGCCCGCAGCACGAACGTCCGCTCGTCGGCCGGGCCGCCGCGAGAGTGCCGCCGAGCAGCGAGATCCGCTCGTTGACGCCCGTGAGCCCGGTGCCGGAACCGGGCGAGGGGACCGGCTGCGGCGGCAGCGCGTTGACGACCTCGATCAGCAGCCCGGCACCCGGGGCGCCGCGCACCGACACCTCCGCGGGCGCTCCCGGCGCGTGCCGCAGGACGTTGGTGAGCGCCTCCTGGAGGATCCGGTAGGCGGCCGTGCCGAGCGGGGGCGGTGCCGTGGCCGCCTGGTCGAGCAGGACGGTGAGGTTGACGGCGAGCCCGGCCTGCCGGGCGCCGGTGACCAGGCCGGGGATGTCGGCCAGCGTCGGCTGGGGTGGCTCCGCGGGCCCGCCGGACGGCCGGTCGGCGAACCCCGGGCCGCGCAGCACGCCGATCACCTGGCGCAGGTCGTCGAGCGACTGCCGGGCGGTGGTCCGCACGGTCTTGGCCGCCTCCGTCGCGTCCGGGGTGGTGCCGCTGGTGACCTCCAGCGCGCCCGCCTGCAGCGAGAGCAGCGACAACCGGTGCCCCAGGACGTCGTGCATCTCGCGAGCGATCCGCGCCTGCTCCTCCCGGCGCGCCACCTGGTCGCGCAGGGCCGCCTGCTCCACGCTCCGCCGCCGTGCCTCGGCCCGGCTGTGCCGGACGATCCCCACGGTCAGTGGGATCGCGGTGTACACGGCCGCGGTGAGGATGACGCCGGTCAGCATCGCACCGGTCGTTTCCGTCGAGATCCAGGCTTCGGAGAGGGACAGCTGCGCGTCCCGGCCGACGTCGCGCCACACCGCCAGCCCGGTCGCGGCGAACACGAGCGTCGCCGCGCTCCAGCGCCACCAGCCGGTGAAGTACGTCGTGAGCGCGGCGAGGGCGATCAGCGCGGCCAGCGAATCCGCGCGCAGCAGGAGCGGGGGCACGATCGCGATCCCGGTGACGACCAGGGGCCACTGGTGCCGCCAGACGAGCAGGATCGCCGCGCCGACCCCGAGGAACCAGCCCAGGAGCGCCCCCACGGTCGGGTCGAGGTCGTCGCTGCCGGCCACGCTGATCTCCAGCGCGAGGTTCCCGATCCCGCTCACCAGGCTCGCGGCGACCGCGAGCACGGTGCACACCACGCCCAGCACGGACCGTCCCATGGGGAAAGAGTACGGGCGGCGGCCTCAGCCGTTGCGCCGGTTCGCGGGGACGGCGGTGACGACTTTCGTCGTACGGGGTCGAGGCCCGCGGACGACGCGCGGACGGCCGCGGCGCTGGTTTCCTGCTCGCCGTCAAGCAAAGGCGAAAGGAAATCCCCGATGACCGACTACACCCCGATCCAGCAGTACCCGGCTCCGCAGGCCGCGCCGCCGCGCAACGGCCTCGGCACGGCGGGTTTCGTGCTCGGCCTGGTCGGGCTGGTGTTCTCGCCGATCCCGTTCGTCGGCGTGGTCGCCTGGCCACTGGTGGTGCTGGGGTTGATCCTCTCCGCGGTCGGCGTCGCCCGGGTGCGTGCCGGGAAGGCCACGAACAAAGGGCTTTCGATCGCCGGCGTCTTCGTGTCGATCCTCGGCCTGGTGGTGAGCATCCTGTGGGTGGTGGTGATCGGCAAGGCCATCAGCGACGTCAACGACCAGGCCACCCAGCACCACACCATCACCTACTCGGTGACCGGGGACTCGAAGACCGCCGACGTCGACTACAGCACCTTCGACCGGGCGGGTTCGGTCGAGAGCGAGACCGGCGCGGCGGTGCCGTGGACGAAGACCGTCGAAGCCACCGGCTTGTTCGTCGGCGCGTTCACCGTGACCACCGGCGAAGACGGCGGCTCGGTGACCTGCAAGGTCGTCGTGGACGGCAAAGAGGTCAAGACGGCCACCGCGACCGGGGAGTTCGCGGTGGCCAGTTGCACGGGCTTCTGACGGCCACGCCGCCGGAGGGGGAGGGAGGTGGGTGGGACCCGGCCAGGGGGCGGGTCCCACCCACGGGGGTCAGCCGCAGTGCTCGAACTCGCTGTCGAAGGACGCGCCGCCGGTGGCGCCGCCCCACTTCACGCACTTGTCCGCCGCGCCCGCCTTGACCGGGCCGGCGAACCAGGAGAACGAGCCGGAGTCGGTCTGCCGCGCCGAGCCCTTGACCTCCAGGTAGGCCGAGGTCGCCGTGGCCGTCCCGGCGGCCGCGCTCTTCATCGTCGCGACGCAGTTCTGGCCGTTGGCCGCGTTGTAGGACAGGTAGACCGTGCCGGCCGTGCCGAGCGGCTTCGAGTCGATCACGCTGTAGCCGCCACCGCAGGCGGGGGCGCCGAGCGCGGTGTCGGTGATCGTGGCGTAGCGGATCGTGTCGTTGGCGTGGAACTCCGGTCCCGCCTCGAACAGCACACCGGCCGAGGACTGGGACAGCTGCACCATGTCGGAGTACGCGGCGTCCTGGCCCCACACGAGCAGGCTGCCCGCGGTGCCCGTCCAGTTGGCGCCCTCGTCGAACGACGAGTGCACCCGCAGCTCCTTGCGACGGTCGCAAGTGGACGGTGCGGCGAACAGGATCCGGTTGTACTTGCCGCCGGCGTCGGTGGCGCTCATCCGGGCCGTCGACCCCTCCACGGTCGGGGCGACGAGGTCGGTGGCGAAGGCGAACTTCGAGCTGAAGGTCGCGCCGCCGTCCGAGCTGATCGCGAAGGCCCGGTTGTGCGTGCCGTCCAGCAGGCACTTGTCGCCGTCGTTCGCCTGGTTGCGCGCGGCGGCGTAGATCCGGCCGTCGTTGAGCTCGGTGACGCTGATCTCCTGCGGGTTCATCGTGCTCGCGGCCGGCTTGTCGGTGGCACCGAGGTGCCAGGTGGTGCCGTTGTCGTCGCTGTAGACCAGCGCGCCGATGTTCGAGTAGCTCATGCCGGCGACCAGCCGGCCCTGGTGGGCGCCGCGGGTCAGCACGATCCCGTGCGACGGCCCGGTGGCCAGCCAGCTCGGCGCGGACGCGAAGCCCAGCTCCGTGGTCAGCACCTTCGGCGCGCCCCACGTCTTCCCGTTGTCCTCGCTGATCGACACGCGTGGGACCCGGCCGCAGCCGGGGTTGGTGTAGCACTGCATGGTCGACAGCAGCACGACCCGGTTGCTGCCCGGGATGACGATCGGCGCCGGGTTCCCCTTCGTGTCGCCGTTCGCCTTGATGACCGTCTGCAGCGCGCTCCAGGTCTTGCCGCCGTCGGTGGAGCGCTTCATGACGAGGTCGATGGCGCCGAGGTCGTTGCAGACGGTGGCGCCGCCGTTGCGGCCCTCGGCGAACGCGAGCAGCGCGCCGTCGTTGGCCTTGACGACGGTGGGGATGCGGTAGCAGTCGTGGCCCTCGGTGTTCTTGCTGAACACCAGCGTGCTGGCGACATCGGCGTGCGCGGTGGCGGTGCCGACGACGGCCGGGACGGCGAAGGCGGCGCACCCCAGCAGCCCGGCCAGCAGGCCTCTGGCGATCCGGGTGATCTTCACGGGTTCTCCTACGGATTCGTTCTACGTCCTACGTCTCGGCGGTAGCGTCGACGCGGCCCGTACAAGACCCGTACAACCCGGCGTATAACGACGTACACCTTGCCGGGAGGGAAATGTCAGGTGAACGCGGCCAGCGCGCCGAACCCGGTCGCCAGCACGAGAAGCGTGGACAGGAGACCCAGCAGCAGCGCCCGGCCGCCGCCGCGCAGCAGCGGTCCGAGCCGGACGGCGCAGCCGAGGCCGAACAGCGCGCCGGCGAGCAGGAGCGTCGACGCGGTCTTCGCGACGTCGAGCGCGAACGCCGGGACGAGCCCGGTGCTGCGGACCGCGACCATCGCGAGGAAGCCGAGGACGAACAGCGGCACGAGCGGCGCGTGCCCGCCGCGGCGGGTGCGTTCGGTGGCGCCGACGATCGCGACCACCGGCGCCAGCAGGACGACCCGGCTCAGCTTGACCACGATCGCGACCGCGACCGCGGCGGCGCCCGCCGGCCCGGCCGCCGCGACGACCTGCGCGACCTCGTGCACCGAGATCCCGGCCCAGGTGCCGGTCCTGGTCGCGTCCAGGCCGAGGGCGTGGGCCAGCAGGGGGAGCACACCGAGGGCGAGGCTGCCGTAGCAGGTGACGAGCGCGACGGCCGTCGCGACGTCTTCGTCGTCGCGCTCGACCACGCCCTCCATGGCAGCGATCGCCGAGGCGCCGCAGATGGAGAAGCCGGTGGCGACCAGCAGGGCGAGGCCACGCGGCACCCCGGTGAGCTTGCCGAGGCCGAGCGTGCCGAGGAAGGTGACGGCGACCGTCAGCACCACCGCGGCGAGCGTGCCGGGGCCGAGGGCGAGGACGGTCGGGATGGCGAGCTGCAGGCCGAGCAGGACGACACCGGCGCGCAGCAGGCGTTTCGTGATCCGGGCGACGGCTTTCCGGTGTTCTTCGGTGAGCAGTGGGGTGCTTCCGATGGCGATGCCCAGCACGACGGCGACGGTCAGCGCGCCCGCCACCGGCCACACCGAGCTCAGCGCGTACGCCGCGGCGACGCCGACCCCGGTGATCGCGAGGCCGGAGGTTTTCGCTGCCGTCAGTGCCATGCGTCCAGCGTCGCTCCTGCCGGGACGTTCGGGTAGCCGCCGGTTCGCGAGGAGGTCATAGACTGGGGCTATGACCGGACCGGATCTGGACTCACTGCGCCTGCTGGTGCTCGTCGACGACCTCGGCAGCATCGGCCAGGCGGCCGGGGCACTCGGCATCGCCCAGCCGTCGGCGAGCAAGCGCTTGTCCACTTTGGAGAGACAAGTGGGACTGTCCCTCGTGGACCGGACCCGGCGCGGCTCGGCGCTGACCCCGGACGGCCGGGTGATCGCGGGCTGGGCGCACCGCGTGCTGGCCGAAGTGGACGGACTGCGCACGGGCGCGGAGGCGCTGCGGACCCAGCGCGGCGCGAAACTGCGGGTCGCGGCGAGCATGACGCTGGCCGAGCACTTCGTGCCCGCGTGGATCGGCGAGGTGAAGCGGACCGGGCCGGACACCTACGTCGGGCTCGAGGTGGTGAACTCCGAGCACGTGGCCGACCTGGTCAAGGGCGGCCGGGTGGACCTCGGGTTCGTCGAGTCGCCGGGGCCGTGGCCGGGCCTGTCCACCCGGCGGGTCGCGACGGACCGGCTCGTCGTGGTGGTCCCGGCCGGGCACCCGTGGGCCCGCCGCCGTCGTCCGCTGACGGCGGCCGAGCTGGCGGCGACGCCGCTGGTGGTGCGGGAGCCGGGGTCGGGGACGCGCGAGACGGTCGAGGCGGCGTTGCGCCGGGCCGGGGCGTCGGTGGTGAAACCGTTGCTGGAGCTGGGATCGGCGTCGGCGGTGCGCAACGCGGTGATCGCCGGCGCGGGGCCGGCGGTGATCAGCGAGCTGGACGTGGTGCGCGAGGTGGCGGGCCGCCGGCTGGTCCCGGTCGCGGTGGCCGGCATCGAGCTCGGCCGGGTGCTGCGGGCGGTGTGGCCGGCGGGGCGCCGGTTGTCGGGCCCGGCGGCGGAGCTGCTGACGCTGGCGGTCAAGTCCGGGACGGCTTGAGGCTTCCTCGGTTCGCTGCCGCGGGTTGCCGTCGATCGGACGGCGATATATCGTCATAGTGTCGGCGATACGACGAGTGGAGGAGACGGTCATGGAGATGAGCGCGGGAGCGGGACGCATGTTCGGCGGTTTCGGGTTCGGTGCCCACCACGTCCACGGTGGTTTCGGGCAGCCGGGGCTCGGTCGTCCGGGCCGGGGGGAGGGGCTTGGCCATCCCGACCACGGGGAAGACTCGGGTGGTCACGGCGGTCCGGGGGACGGTCTGCCGGGGCACTCCGGGCACGGGGACGGCCTGGGTGGTCACGGTGGTCCGGGCCACCCGGGGTACTCCGGCTACGGGGAGGGCCCGGGTGGTGGTCACGGCGGTCCGGGGCACCCCGGGCCACTCGGACACGGCGGCTTCGGGCACCCTGGCCACGGTTTTCCGGGCGGCTTCGGCGGCCACTCGAGCCACGAGCCAGGCGATCACCCCGGCCACGAGGACTGGGACGCCGGGCCCGAGCTGGCGCGTGGCGGGTTCCCGCCCCACCCGCCGCACCCACCTCAGCCGCCCGGTGCGCCGGGCGGGCCCGGTTTTCCCGGCTTCCCCGGTGGCCCGGGCTTCCCCGGTGGCCCCGGTTCCTTCGGCGGGCCGGGTGGCTGGGGCGGCGGGGCCGGGCCGTTCCAGCGCGTGCGGGAGTTCCGCGGGCGGGCGCAGGCGCGGCCGGTGCGGCCGGCCGTGCTGGCGCTGCTCGCCGAAGAGCCCATGCACGGCTACCAGCTGATGCAGGAGATCCGGCGCCGCACGAACGAGCGGTGGCGGCCCAGCCCCGGCTCGGTCTACCCGATCCTGCAGCAGCTCGAGGACGAAGGCCTGGTCCGCACGGCCGAGACGGGCGGCCGCCGCGTTGCCGAGCTCACCGACGCGGGTCGGGAGCACGTCGCCGGGCGGGAGGCCGAGTTCGCCGCCCTCTGGGACGACGGCACCCCTGAGGACGAGCCGGGCGCCGACCGTTTCGCGGCGCTTTGGCACGCGCTCGGCGAGCTGTCCGGCGCCGCAGCCCAGGTCGGCTACAGCGGTACCGAAGCCCAGGTGGCCGAGGTGAAGAAGATCCTCGCCGACGCCCGCCGCAGGGTCTACGCGGTGCTCGCGGACGCCGGCCTGGAAGACGAGGACTGACCCACGCCGGCGCCGCGAGTGAGCCATTCGCGGCGCCGGCGCGGGGCGACAGCCACCCGCGGCGCGGAATGCCGCCCCACCCCCGACGCCCGGCCAGGCCCCGCGCCGGCATCGCCCGCCCGGCCCCGGCATGGCCCGCCTCGCCCGCCGCCTCGCGTCGGCTGCCGGCGAGACCGTCCACTTCGGACGGTCCGCCCCACGGGGTAAGCTCGGGCCGCATGGAGGAAAAGGACTTTGCGGCGCACCTCACCGCGACCATGACCGGCAGTGCGCTCACCATGCTCATCGGCGTCGGCCATCGCACCGGGCTCTTCGAAGCCGCGGCCGAGGGGCCCGCCACCAGCAGTGAACTCGCCGACCGGGCCGGGCTGCGTGAACGGTATGTCCGGGAATGGCTCGGGGCCATGGTCACCGGGGGCATCTTCACCCTCGATGCGGGCGCTTACACCCTCCCGCCCGAGCACGCGAAGTTCCTGCTCGGCGAGACGTCCGCGAACCTCATGCCGTCGCTGCTGACGCTCAGCGCCTTCACCGGCATCCTGCCCGACCTCGAACGCAGCTTCGCCGAAGGCGGCGGCGTCCCGCGGTCGGCGTACGGGCCCTACCTCGAAACCCTCGGCGCCAAAACCGGCGACAGCTGGAAGCACGTCTACCGCGAACACCTCGTCGACGGCTTCTTCGGCGCGGTCCCGGGGCTGAAACAAAGACTGACCGCCGGCGCGCGTGTGCTCGACCTCGGCTGTGGCACCGGGAACGCCGTCGCCGTCGCCGCCCGGGCTTTCCCCGCCTCGACGTTCACCGGGCTCGACATCAACGCGAACGTCGTCGAGCAGGCGCGGGAGACTGCCAAGGGGCTGCCGAACGCCGAGTTCGCCGTCGGGGATGCCGCCGAGCTGGCCGGGGAGTTCGACGTCATCACCGCCTTCGACGCCGTCCACGACCAGGACCGGCCGGACGTCGTCCTGCGCCGGATCCGGGGCGCGCTGCCCGATGACGGCCTGTTCTTCATGGTGGACACGAACTTCTCCAGCGACGTGGCGAAGAACGTGGGCAACCCGCTGGCCGCGCTCTGCTACTCGATCAGCCTCATGTACTGCACGACGACGTCGCTGGCCGAGGGCGGCGCCGCGCTCGGTGCGATGTGGGGCACCGAAACCGCCCGGGAAATGCTCGCGGACGCGGGGTTCCGGCACGTCGACGTGCTCGACTCCCCGCGTCCGCAGAACTGCATCTACGCCTGCCGGCCGTGACTCACTGCTGGTACGGTGCCGCCGCGGCCTTGGCGGCGGTGATGAACGCGCCCTTGTTCTTCGGCCAGAACGTGCTGTCGACGCAGGTGTAGCGGGGCAGGAAACCGCCGCATGTGCCGCTCGAACCGCCGACCTCGAACGTCACGCTGGCGACGCCGAGCTCACCGTAGGTGAAGTCGTCGGTGGTGCCGCTCGTGTCGTAGCCGACCGTTTCTTCGTTGGTGCCGACGAGGTAGCCGTTCGACGCCGCGTACTTCGCGCCGAGCTTGCGGTACTGCGCGTCGTTCGGCGAGGTGGCCTGGGTGAAGCCCCACGGGATGATGATGTCGTTGCCGTAGCTGTGCAACGTGATCATCGTGCCCTTGGCCGTCGCCGGCGCCGGGTCGTTGTTCCCGGTGCCGCGCTGGTCCGGGAAGATCGCGCGGGCCAGCTTCTCCAGCGCCTGCGTCTCGGGCTCGGACCCGGCGCTCACGCCTTGGTAGGTCTCCGAGCACGCCGAATTGGAGTCGCCGCCCCACTTGAACGTCGAGTTGCGGTTGAGGTCGATGCCGATGTTCGTGCCGGTGCAGCTGCCGCGGCTGTTGTCCGCGTTCTTGCGCTGCAGCTTCGGCGAGTTGCCGCCCGAGGCGACGATGTCGACGCCGTCCGGGTTCGAGATCGGCACCACCCACACCTCGGTGGTGTCCAAAATGGACTTCGCGGTGGCGTCGGTGGCGTAGCCGTCGGCGAGGTAGTCGATCCAGCGCCAGGCCAGCTCGCCGGTCGAGAGCTCGCGCGCGTGGATCTGGGCCATGATGAAGAACTTCGGCTTCGGTGACGACGTCGAGAGCGTGCAGTCGCCGGTCTGCTTCTTGGTGAGGCAGATGGCCTGGATGTCGTGGCCGCCCTGGCCCTTGGTCTTCTTCCACGACTGGCCGATCGTGTACTTCGTGGCCAGGTCGGGGTGCGCGGCGGCGACCGCGGTGAGGTGGTTCTCGTGCGCGGTGACGGTGCGGTACCCGCCGTAGAAGGTGTCCGCGGCCAGGGAGTTCGCCTGCGCCGGGAGTTCCTTGTAGACGGTGTCGTGGAAGGTGGGCCGATAGCCCAGCCCCTGCAACCGCGCGGCGACGGCTTGGCCGCCGACGACGTACACGGCTCCGGCGTCCCCTTCCTCGACGTCGAACCCGGCGTTTTCGAGGGCGTGCGCCTGGGCGGCGGTCGCCGGGACGCGCCAGAACACGGGGGTGTCGGCGGCGGGCTGCGCGGCCGCGGTGCCGCCGAGCAGCGCGGACAGCACGACCCCGGTCGCCGCCATGGCGAGCCGGGACAGGGACCTTGACGCCATCGGGGGATCTCCTCACGGCCGCACGGATGGGTTCCCGGCCCGGGGCTCTCGGTCACCGGACCGGCACGCACAGTGTGTCGGTCCGGGACAAACCCGCCATACCCCCGAAAGTCGCGAAACCGGTCGCACCCCGCCCCACGGCGCCGCGCTCACTATGCTCGGAGTGGTCAGATCCGCTCTTCGACCGGGGGTGCCGCTTGCCGATCCACGAACTCGTCTTCCGGGGCAAACGCCTCACCAGCGATCACGCGCTGGTGATGGCGATCGTCAACCGCACCCCGGACTCGTTCTACGACAACGGGGTGACGTACCTGGAGGAGCGCGCGCAGGCGGCCATCGGCCAGGCGATCGAGGACGGCGCGGCGGTGATCGACATCGGCGGCGTGCCGGCCAGCCCGGGGCCCGAGGTCACGGTCGCGGAGGAGATCGCCCGCGTGGTGCCGACCGTGGCGTGGGCCCACGAGCACTTCCCGGACGTCGTGATCAGCGTCGACACCTACCGCGCCGAGGTCGCCGACGCGGTGTGCCGGGCCGGCGCGGACCTGATCAACGACAACTGGGCGGCCTACGAGCCGGAGATCCTCGACGTCGCCGCGGAGCACGGCGCCGGGTACATCTGCGCGCACGTCGACGGCCTCGACCCGCGCACCGACCCGGTGAAACCGCAGTACGACGACGTCGTCGCCGCGGTCGTCAAGGACACCGCCGAGCTCGCCGAACGGGCGGTCGCCAAAGGCGTGCCCCGCGAGGGCGTGATGATCGACCCCTGCATCGACTTCTCGAAGAACACCTACCAGTCCCTGGAGATCCTGCGGAACGTCGACAAGCTGGTCGCCACCGGCTGGCCGGTGCTGATGGCGCTGTCCAACAAGGGCGTGGTCGGCGAGACGCTCGACGTCGGCATGGACGACCGGGTCACCGGCACCCTCGCGGCCACCGCGCACGCGGCCGCGCAGGGCGCCGCGATGTTCCGGGCGCACCAGGTCCGCGAGACGCGGCACGTGACCGAGATGATCGCGAGCATCGTGGGCACCCGCCCGCCCAAGAACGCGGTGCGGTGGCTGTGATCCGGCAGATCTGGCCGCCGGAGCAGACCCGCGAGATCGGGCCGGACGACCTCGAAGCCCTCTACCGCTTCCCCGACGTCGCGAAGTGGCTGGTCGTCAACTTCGTGTCGAGCACCGACGGCGCGATCACCGTGGGCGGGCGGTCCCAGCCGCTGTCCACCGCGCCCGACCGGGTCGTCTTCAAGCTGGGCAGCGACCTGGCCGACGTCGTCCTGCTCGGGGCGGGGACCGCGGTGATCGAGGAGTTCGACGGCGTCCACCCGGATCCGGAGACCGCGGACCGCCGCCGCAGGCACGGACTCCGGCCGATCCCGCCGATCGCCGTCGTGACGACCGGCAGCAGCCTGCCGCCGGACGCGCCGGTGCTCACCCGGGCCGCGGTGCCGACGATCGTCCTCACCTGCGAGCGAGCCCCGGTCGACCTGCGTGACGCCTGGGCGGCCGCGGGAGCCGACGTGGTCGTCGCGGGCGAGGACGCGGTGGCGCTCGACGTCGCCGTGGCCGCCCTCACCGAGCGCGGCCACCGGCGGATCGACTGCGAAGGCGGGCCGAGGCTGTTCGCGTCGCTGGCCGAGGCGGGCCTGGTCGACGAGTTCCGGCTGACCGTCGCGCCCTACCTGGTGGCCGGGACGGCGGACCGCGCCGCGGTGGGCGGCGCGTTCGACCCGCTCGAGCTGGAGCTGGCCACCGTCCTGACCGACGGCGCGAGCCTGCTGACCCGCTACCTGGTGCCGTGACGAGCCGGGGCCGGCCACCTCGGTGACCGGCCCCGGGCCGCTACTGCTTCAGACCGTGCTCGATGGCCTCGATGATCCGCGGCCGCAGCTCGGCCGTGCTGATGATCGCGTCCACCGAGCCGACCTCGACGGCGCGCTGGATGCTGTGCACCTTGTCGAACTCCGCCGCGATCTCGCTGACCTTCTCCGCGCGGACCGACGACTGGGTCTCCGCGAGCTTGGCGCTGAGCGCGGCCCGCTCGGCGGCGCCGGCCGCCGCGACCTGGGTCTGGAGCTCGGTCACCCGCGGGTCGTTGGCCGTGCGCTTGGCCACCTCGCCGGCGAACACGACCGCCGCCGCCGGGGCGCCGCCCAGCACCGAGGCGAACGAGCCTTCCAGGGCCAGCACCGTCATGTTCGGGTTGAGCGCCTTGGAGAACACGACGAACGCGCCGCCGTGGTACCGCGAGATCACGGTGAACACGATCGGGCCCTCGAAGTTGACGATCGCCCGGCCGATCTCCGCGCCGTACTCCAGCTGCAGCTTGCGCAGCGACTCCGGCGACCCGTCGAACCCGGAGAGGTTCGCCAGCACGACCAGCGGCCGGTTGCCCGACGCCGCGTTGATCGCCCGCGCCGTCTTCTTCGACGACCGCGGGAACAGCGTGCCCGCGGTGTAGGTGTCCGGGCCGTCGGTGGGCGGGAAGCCGCGGCGGGGGACCGAACGCGACTCGATGCCGACCAGGCAGACCGGCCGGCCGCCGATGTGCACGTCCTGCACCGCGGCCGTGTCGGCGTCGGCCATGCCCGCCCAGCGTTCCAGCACCGGGTGGTCCTGGTCCGACAGCGCGCGCATCACCGTGCGGATGTCGAACGGCTTCTTGCGGTCCGGGTTGTGCTCGGCCGAGAAGATCTCCCCGACGGTCCGGAAGTCGCTGTCGACGATCGCGTGCGGGAACGGCGAGACGTCGCGGTCGACCGGGTCGTTCGTGCCGACCTTCCGCGGCCCGGCCTCGCCCGGGACGACGTAGGTGTGGTCGTAGTGCGACATCAGCACTTCGCGGGCGGCGGGCAGGTTCGGCGCCCAGTACTGCGCCTGGCCGTTGGGGCCCATGACGCGGTCGTAGCCGCCGATGCCGAAGTTGTCCTCGGCCGACACGCCACCCGAGAAGTCGAGCGCCTGCTTGCCGGTGAGCACCATCGCCGAGTCCGGCGTCATCACCAGGATGCCCTTGGTGTGCATGAGCATCGTGGCTTCGGCGTTCCAGTACGGCTGGGCGCCGACGTTGATCCCGTTGACCACGATGTTGATCTCGCCGCCGTCCTGGGTGAACGTGACGATCCGCTTGAGCGCCGCGGCGACCCAGTCCATGTTCTCGGTGCCCGAGGACATCGAGATCCGCGCCCCCGACGAGAGCGCGAACCACTCCAGCGGCACCTGCAGGCGCTCGGCCAGGTCGAGCGCGGCGATGACGCGCGAGCACTCCGGCTCCGACAGGGCGCCGAGGGACTTCGTCGGGTCGCCGAGCAGCACGACGCGGGTGACGCCCTCGGGGTGGCGCTCGGACGGGGTCGTCACGACTCCCGCCACGATCGCCGCGGTGTTCCCGCCCTTCGGCCGGTTGACCGGCACCAGCGCGCCGCCTTCGAGGTCGTGCTCGGTGAACGTGCCGTCCGGCCCGGCGAGCAGCGTGGTCAGCTCGTACGGGTAGACGTTGCCGCGCCGCGCCGCGCGCAGCACCTTCAGGCGGTAGTCGTCGAGGGGCTTGACCGGCTCGGTCGAGGCCGGCCCGACGTGCAGCCGCGCGCCGTGACCGGGGTCGAAGGTGATCCGGACGGCCAGTTCGGCCAGCTTGCCCGCGTCGGTGCGCCGGCGGGCCAGGAACTGGACCTCCTCCAGGCCGGCGCCCACCGACGTCGGCAGGATGCGCTGGACGAGCGTGTTCAGCTCGTCGGTGGTCAGGTCCGTCTGCGGCCAGACGTACATCATGATCCGGTTGGTGTCGAACCGCTTGTTCTGCGGCCGCTGCGCCTGGATGTTGCGGATCGCGTCGAGACACGCGGTGACCGCATCCTCGAGCGCGGGCAGGGCGACCAGGCGGCCGTCGGCTTCGCGCAGCGGGGTCAGGTCGCGGACCTGGCCCATCGCGATCAGCCGCTCGTCGGCCGGGTTGCTCTTGGCGACGGCCTTGAAGAGGTAGATCTCCTCGTCCGCCGACGGCAGCCGGGTGAGGTCGAACTCGTGCAGCCGCTGCAGCTGCAGGCGCTGCGCGATCTGCGGGTGCAGCCCCCGGATCAGCCGGTCTTCGGTGAAGCCCGCGCCGTCGCGCCGGAACGTGAAGTGGTGGTGCATCACCGCGCCGCCGGTGCCGGCCACGGTCAGCACGACGTGCTGCACGCTCGCCGGCAGCGGGTGCTCGGCCAGCAGCGCGCCGAGCCGTTCCGCGGTCGCGTCGACGTCCGGCTGGTCCTCCCAGCGCAGGTAGACGTCGGCGACGACGCCTTCGGTGGCCACCTCGCCGATCGCGCGGACGGCGTCGGGCAGGGCGGTGAGGTCGACGGCGGTGGTGACCAGCGGCAGCACGCCGTCCGGGGTGTTCAGCTCGGCGGTCAGCAGCCGGCAGCCGGCGACGTCGCGCACGGCGACACCCGCCAGCCTGCGGTTGCCGTAGTAGCGGCGGGTCAGCACTTCCAGCAGCGGCGCGTGGTCGCGGCCGGGCCGGCCGATCCGCTGCCCGATCAGCCGGACGAGCGGCTGCGAGCCGGTGATCATGGCCTGGATCCGCTCGGCGCGGTCGGCGGCGTCCGGGTGCTGGTCGAGGTAGCGCAGCTCGGTGCGGACGGCGGCGTAGACCTCGGCGCGGTGGCGGCGCAGCAGCGGCTGGGCGAACCAGCGGAACACCACGCCGCGGGCCAGGTCGGACACCGCGGGGAAGCGCACCTGCGTGGCTTCGACGAGGTGCTCCAGGGTCAGCCCGGCGCGGTCGCTCAGCGACTCCGCCGGCTGGGCCCCGGCCAGCCACAGCCGCAGCAGCTCCGAGACGACGGCGACGTCGGCCGAAGTCCGTTGCTGCGCCAGGAAGATCCGGAAGACCGCGGACTCCAGCTCCGGCGTGCGCTCCAGGTCGGCGACGCCGTAGTGGGCGAGGACCTTGGTCAGCTTGGCCTGGAAGCCTTCGGTGACGCCCGCGCGCTCGACGTCGAGGCTCTGCAGGTAGCTGTGGAAGAACTCGCGCGGGCTGTGCACCGCGCCGTTGGGCACGGTGTCGAGCTCGCCGCCCGGGGTGTTGCGGCTCAGCTCGGACAGGTCGGCGAAGACGGTGAGCAGCTCCAGCTCGCCTTCGACCGGCCGGCCGCCCAGCTCGGCCCGCGCGGCGACGTAGGCCGCCAGGACGCGCTTGCGCTCCGACGGGTCGACGTCGAACCCGAGCAGCAGGCTGCGCAGGTCCTGCAGGCCGAGCTCGACGCGGTCGGCCGCGGAGACGTCCGCCGCCTCGGCCGGCAGGTCGATCTCGACGGTCTCGGCCTCCTCGGCGACCTCGTCCTCGGCGCCGTCGGCCAGCGGCTCCAGGCGCATCAGCGGGGCACCGGTCTCGACCTGGCTGCCGACCGACACCGGGCACTCGCGGACGCGGGCGCGGAACGGCGCGCGCAGCACCGTCTCCATCTTCATGCTCTCCAGCACGAGGATCGGCGCGTTCGCCTCGACCTCGTCGCCGACGGACAGCGGCGTCGCGACCACCAGCGCGGGCGCGGGGGAGCGGACGACGCCGCCTTCGTCGCGGCTGACGCGGTGGGTGACGCCGTCGACCTCGACGAGGTGGATCGGGCCGTGCGTGGCCGCGACCAGGCGGAACCGCTGTCCGTTGACGCGGATCTGGCCGCTGTGGGCGTCGAAGCGGTCGATCTCGACGTCGGCGTGGTGCACGTCAGACGTCCCGGCGGAGATGCCGACGCGGAAGCGCTTCTGGCCGATGCGCGCGACGGCGACGCGGTAGCCGACGCCGCGGAGCTTGAGGTCGAGCGGGCGGCCGGTCTCGTGCTGGACCTGCGGGCGGCCGCCGTGCGCGGTGGCGAGCAGCCGCTGGACGGAGACCTCTTCCTCGTCCTCGTAGGCCTCGATGGCGGCCGCGGCGAGCGCGACGGCGGAATGCCGGTGGGTGACCAGGCGGCCTTCGGCGCGGACGCGGTCGATCCAGCCGGTGTCGGCGCTCGCGTCGATCACCTCGGGCTGGTCGAGCAGCTCGAGCACGAAGCTCTTGTTGGTCGCGCCGCCCTCGATGATGACGGTGGTCTCGGCCATCGCGCGGCGCAGGCGGCCGAGCGCCTCGTCGCGGTCGCGGCCGTAGGCGATGATCTTGGCGATCATCGAGTCGAAGTCGGCGGGGATGGTGTCGCCCTCGCTGACGCCGGTGTCGACGCGGATGCCGGGCCCGGCGGGCAGCGCCAGGCGCGCGATGCGGCCGGGGGAGGGGGCGAAGTCGCGGTCGGGGTCCTCGGCGTTGAGCCGGGCTTCGACGGCGTGGCCGAGCTCGGCGGGCTGGTCGCCTTCGAGCTTGCCGCCGCCGGCGACGTGCAGCTGCAGCTTGACCAGGTCGGTGCCGGTGGTGATCTCGGTGATCGGGTGCTCGACCTGCAGGCGGGTGTTGACCTCCAGGAAGGCGAACAGCTTCTCGCCGGGGTGGTAGAGGAACTCGACGGTGCACGCGCCGCGATAGCCGACGGCGACCGCGAGGCGCTCGGCCGACGTCTTCAGCTCGGCGGTCTGCGCCGGGGCGAGGACGGGGGAGGCCGACTCCTCGATGATCTTCTGGTTGCGCCGCTGCACCGAGCAGTCGCGGACGCCGAGCGCCCACGCCGTCGCGCCGTCGGAGATCACCTGGACCTCGACGTGCCGGGCGCCGGTGACCAGGCGCTCGAGGAACACGACGCCGGAACCGAACGCGCGCAGGGCTTCCTGGCTGGTGCGCTCGTAGGCGTCGGCGAGGTCTTCGCCGGAGGCGACCATGCGGATGCCGCGCCCGCCGCCGCCCGCGGTGGCCTTGAGCATCAGCGGGTAGCCGATCCGGTCGCCGGCCTTCAGCGCGTCTTCGAGCGTGGCGACCTCGCCGCGGCTCCACGGCGCGACCGGGACGCCGACCTCCTCGGCGATCAGCTTCGCGCCGATCTTGTCGCCGAGCTTGCGCATCGCGTCGGCGCTCGGCCCGACGAAGGTGATGCCGACCTTCTCGCACAGCTCGGCGAAGGCCGGGTCCTCGGCGACGAAGCCCCAGCCGACCCACGCGGCGTCGGCCTTCGTCTCGACGAGGGCCTGTTCGAGCTTGGCCAGGTCGAGGTACGGGCGGGCCGATGCCGGACCGAGGTCGTAGGCCAGATCGGCCTCACGGACGAAGGTGGCGGTGCGGTCCGCATCGGTGTAGAGGGCGACCGTCTCGATCTTCGTACCGGTTTCCGCCGACAGATCCCGGACGGCGTGGATGAGCCGCATCGCGGCCTCTCCGCGGTTGACGATGGCGACACGATTGAACACCGGCTGAGCCTCCCAAGTACCCACGCACAGAAGGCGACGCACCTGTCCTGGGGCGTCGCCTGCACCTGTCTACACCCTGCTGGATTACCGCCGGGTAGACCAATGTCCGCGATGGCGCATGCCAAGGCGGTTGCGTTGTGGGAACCCCACAAAAAGCGACCGGGGCCACACTGCCACGGACGCTTTTCTCGCGAGGACTGCCACAAAGCACGGTGCGCAGCTTACGGCGCGAACCAGTAGGGAAACATCCGGTGGCGCGGAGATAAGGGGTGGGTTAGGAGGCGAGGAGGACGTCCGACTCCAGCACCTGGCCCAGCTCCCGCCGCTCCGCCTCCGACAGCGGCACGGCGGCGACGCTGCACCGGCCGTCCGGGCCCGGGGCCGTCGTGATCGCCAGCACCGGCCGCCCGTCGATCTCGCGCAGGGTCACCCGGCCGCCGCAGGCGAGGTCCACCGTGATCCCGGGCCGGTCACGGTGCCTGCCCAGCCACCGGCCGACGAAGTCGAAGGTCATCGCGGTCTCCCCTCGGATCGTGCACTCCCCGTGCAGGACAGGTGTCACGCGTTAATGCCCCGGATACAACCGGTTCACACCCGATCCGCGGGAAAAGTCGGCCATGATGGCGGGATGCAACTGGGGCAGCTGGCATCGACCGCGCGGGACCTGTTCACCGCGAAGCTCGTCTACGGCGATCCGGTCGAGCGCGACGGGACGATCGTGATCCCGGCCGCGGCGGTCTTCGGCGGTGGCGGCGGGGGCGCCGGCGACACGGCCCCGCTGCCCGTCCGCGAAGGTGCCGGGTTCGGGGTGTTCGCCCGGCCCGCCGGTGCCTTCGTCGTCCGCGAGGGCGCGGTGGCCTGGGTGCCCGCCGTCGATCGCACCCGGTTGGGGCTCGCCGCCGCCGTCACGGTCGTCGCGCTGGCCAAGATCCTTTCGCGGCGCGCCAGGTCCTGACGCCGTAAGTTCACCGCGGGTTCTCGCCGGCGTTCTCGTTCACGGCCTAGCGTCGGGGCGTCTTTCGATGCGGAGGTACGCATGAGTTCTGGGGACTTCAGCCGGCGCGCGCTGCTGCGTGCGAGTGGTGTGGCGGCGGCCGGGGCGGCCATGGGGATGCTGCCCGGCGTCGCGTTCGCCGACCAGCCCGGCGGCACCGGCAGCCAGACCCGGACCGTCACCGGCACCCTGAAACCGGACGTCCCGGACTGGTACTACCTGCCGGTCGACGTCCCGCGCGGGGTGCGGCAGATCGACGTCGTCTACTCCTACGACAAGCCGTCGGTGCCCGCCGGCACCCGCGGGAACGCCTGCGACATCGGCATGTTCGGCCCGGAAGGCCACGAACTGGGCAACGCCCGTGGCTTCCGCGGCTGGTCCGGCGGCTTCCGCGACCGGTTCTCGATCAGCGCGTCCGAAGCGACGCCGGGCTACCTCGCCGGCCCGATCCGGCCCGGCCGCTGGCACGTCATCCTCGGGCCGTACACCGTCGCGCCGCAGGGCTTGAACTACAAAGTGGACATCACGCTCACCTTCGGGCCGGACGCCGCGCCGTTCAAGCCGGATCCGGCGCCGGAGTCCGCGCCGGCCCGCGAGCGCGGCCGCGCCTGGTACCGCGGCGACGGCCACCTGCACACCGTCCACTCCGACGGCCGCCGCACCCCGGACCAGCTGGTCGCCGACGCCCGCGCCGCCGGGCTGGACTTCATCGTGTCCACCGACCACAACACGTCCAGCTCGCAGCTGGTGTGGGGCCAGTACGCCACCGACGACCTGCTGATCCTCAACGGCGAAGAGGTGACGACGCGGTCCGGGCACTGGCCCGCGATCGGCCTGCCGGCCGGCACGTGGATCGACTGGCGCTACCGGGCGGCCGACGCGGCGGACTTCCGCCGCTTCACCGACCAGGTGCACCGCGCGGGCGGGCTGGTCACCGCGGCGCACCCGTTCGCCAACTGCTTCGGCTGCACCTACGAGTTCGCGTACGAGATCGCCGACCTCGTCGAGGTGTGGAACGGGCCGTGGACCCAGGACGACGAGGCGAGCGTCATCCACTGGGACGGCCTGCTGCGCGGCGGCCGGTTCATCCCGGCCATCGGCGACTCCGACGCGCACAACCCGGACCAGCGCGTCGCGCTCCCGCACACCGTGGTCCTCGCCGACCGGTTGCGCCGCAAGGAGCTCCTGGCCGGGTTGAAGGCGGGCCGGTCGTGGCTGGCGGAGTCGTCGGCGGTCCAGCTGGACTTCACGGTGTCCGGCGGCGGTCGCACGGTGGGGATCGGCTCACGGCTGCCCGCGGGCACCGGGACGCCGGTGACGGTGAGCGCGGTGGTCGGCGGCGTGCCGGGGACGACGGTGACGTTCCTCGACCAGCTGGGGCCGGAGCACACCGAGACCGTCGGCGACTCGGGAGCGGCCACGGTGACGTGGACGACCTACCCGCGGTACTCCCGGTGGGTCCGCGTCGAGGTGCGTCGCCCGTCCGGGGGCCCGAACACCAGCCAGCCGAACGCGATGGTCGCGATGTCGAACCCGATCTTCCTCGGCGCTTCCGACTGAACCTCCGCCCGGTGCGCCGCGTCCTGCCTTTGACAGACTGGGGCGAACGGGTGAAGGCGAGGCAGGGTGCGCGGGTGTGGCCTGAAGGTGGCCCTCTTCTTGGGTGCGGTCGTGGTGCTGACCGCGGGGGTCGTCGTGGTGGCGGTGCTGGCGCGCAGCCCGGTCAAGACGCCGGGCTGCACGGTGGCGGTGCCCGGGCAGCAGGACGGGTACACGTTCACCCCGGAGCAGATGGACAACGCCGCGCGGATCTCGGCCGTCGGGACCAAGCTCGGGCTGCCGCCGCACGCGGCGACGGTCGCGCTGGCCACGGCGTTGCAGGAGTCGAAGCTGCGCAACCTCGAAGGCGGTGACCGCGACTCGGTCGGGCTGTTCCAGCAGCGGCCGAGCCAGGGCTGGGGCACAGTGGCCCAGCTGCGCGACCCGGTCTACGCGGCGACGGCGTTCTACGAGAAGCTCGAGAAGCTGCCGGGCTGGGAGACGCTGCCGATCACCGAGGCGGCCCAGGAGATCCAGCGTTCCGGAGTCCCGGACGCGTACGCGCAGTGGGAGCCGCAGTCCCGCGCGATGGCGGCGGCCTTCAACGGCCAGTTCCCGGCCGCGCTGACCTGCCGCAACCTGACGTTGGCCGCGCCCGGCGACCTGGCTTCGGCGGCCACCGACGAGCTGGGCACGGCGCGGTTGAGCGGAGCCCACCCGGCGGCCCAGGGGTGGACGTACGCGAGCTGGCTGGTCGGCCGCGCGGAAGCCCTGGGGGTGGACAAGGTGAGCTTCGCCGGCCAGACGTGGACGGCGGACTCCGGAGCCTGGGCCCCGGACTCCGCCGCCGGTCCGGATCTTTCCGTGCACCAGGCCCCGGCGGCCCCGCCGAGCCAGTGACCCGGCGGGCATCACCCGTGATTGGAGGGGCATCACGTGTGACTGGAGAGGCATCACGCGTGACTGGAGGGGCATCACCCGTGATTGCGGGGGCATCACCCGTGATGGGCGGGGCATCGCGGTGATGCCCGCCCAGTCACGCATGATGCCCGCCCAGTCACGCGTGATGCCTGGCTGATCACGCGTGATGCCCCTCGGCGCACGGCCGTTACGGCACCAGGATCGCGCGGCCGCGGATGCGGCCCGCGTCGAGGTCGTCCAGTGCGTCCTGGAAGTCCTCCAGCGAGTAGCGCGCCGTGTGGAGCTTCACGCGGCCCTGCGCCGCCAGCACCATCAGCTCGCACAGGTCGTTGTACGACCCCACCAGGTTGCCGATGAGGTTGATCTCCGTCGAGATGATGTCGATCGTCGGGACGTCGATGTTCTCGCCGTAGCCGACCACGTGGTAGTCGCCCGCCCGCCGCAGCATCGCGATCCCGTCGGCCGTCGCGCCACCCTCGCCGACGAAGTCGATCACCGTCTCGGCGCCGTCGCCGCCGGTCAGGTCGAGGACCTGCGAAACCTGCGAGCCGTCGCCGACGACGCCGTGGTCCGCGCCGATCGACACCGCCAGCTTCACCGCGTCCGGGTTGCGGTCGACCACGATCAGCTCGGCCGCCGAGATGGCCTTGAGCACCTGGATGCCGATGTGCCCGAGCCCGCCCGCGCCGATGACGACGCACCGGTCGCCCGGACGCAGGCGCCGTGCCGCCTTCGCCGCCGCGTGGTAGGCCGTCAGCCCGGCGTCGGCCAATGCCGCGACATCCGCCGGCTCCAGCGAGTCGTCGATCTTCACGACGCTGCGCGCGGATGTCTTGAGGTACTCCGCGTAGCCGCCCGCGGTGTCGATGCCTGGGAACTGCGACTGCGTGCAGTGGACGTCGTCGCCGAAGCGGCAGGCCCGGCAGAGCCCGCACGTGATCAGCGGGTGCACGATCACCTTGTCGCCCTCGGCGACGTTCGTGACCGCGCTGCCCACCGCGTGCACCCAGCCCGCGTTCTCGTGCCCGATCGTGTAGGGCAGCGCGACGCCGGACTTCTCCTGCCACTGCCCTTCGAGGATGTGCAGGTCGGTGCGGCAGACGCCGGCGCCGCCGATCCGCACGACCACGTCGAACGGGCCGCTCGCCTCCGGTTCGGGCACCTCGGTGAGCCGCAACGGCTCGTGGTAGCCGACGACCTGGACCGCCTTCATGAAGCCTCCACTGTGGATTCGGGATAACGGGTGTGCAGCAGCCCGCGGCAGAAGTGGGAGTTGCCCTCGATGGAGATCCGGACCGAGCGCGCGAACCGCAGCCGCAGGGGGATTTCCTCGCGGGGGAAGGGAGTTCCGTCGTGGTCGACCAGCACCGGCGCCGACGCGTCGGACGGCAACCCGAGCGCCTCGCGACGCCGCAGCAGCGCGTGCGACGCGGGCACGTCCGGCAGGTCGCCGATCACCACGCCGTGCAGGTCGACGTGCTCGTCGGCCCGCAGGAGCACCGTCAGCGCGCGTTCCATCGCCGCCTCGTGCGCCTTGCGCCGGAACGTCAGCCGCAGCTCCTCGAGGTCTTCGTCGGCCTCGTGACCGAACGTGCCGCGGTAGCCCGCGTCAGCCGCGAGCCCGCGGTTGATGAGGTCCGAGTCGTGGTGGTCGTCGAGCTCCACCACGACCTCCGACGTCCACGGCAGCGCGGTCAGCACGTCCTTCGCGTCCGACGCCATGAGGTAGGCGAAGTTCGGCGCGCAGAACGACGTCGGCAGTCGCAAGTGGACGGTCACGCGGGTGCCGTCCACGGTGAGCGACTTGACGAAGCCGAGGTCGGTGATGGGCTCGTCGAGCTCCGGGTCGAGGACCGCGTCCAGCGCGGTGTAGGCGTCCACCTCAGGCCACCGACACGGCCTGCGGCTCGACTGGCGCCAGTTGCAGCTCGGCGGGCACCGGGATGTCGTACATCGCCGCCGCGTTCAGGCCGAGGATCTTCTTCTTCTGGTTCACGGTCAGCGGCGCGTACTCCGGCAGGTCCTCGGGGATCTGGAAGTCGACGAACCGCTCGACCAGCCACTTCGGCGTCCAGATCGCGTAGTCGCTGGAGAACTGGATGCGGTCCTCGTCGAGCCAGTACAGCAGTTCGCCGATGATCTGCGCGAAGTACTTCGGCCGGGTGTGGATGAACGGCATCGCGACGGCGAGTCCCGCGTGGACGTTCGGCTCCTGCGTCGCGATCCAGCAGAAGTCCTCCAGCCGCGGCAGCCCGCAGTGCTCCACGATGAAGTTCAGCTCGGTGAAGTCGGTGGCCACGTGGTCGACGTCGGCGACGTCGAAGGCGTCGCGGTCCAGCGGCCGGATCGTCGGTCCCTTGTGGACGTGGATGTTCTTGATGCCCAGTTCCTGGCAGGCTTCCAGGTACTTGTACGTCCACTTTTCGTCGAGCTTGTAGCCGCGGGAGTCGCCCTGCCACTCGGCGGTGTAGAGCTTCACGCCCTTGAGGCCGAAGCGCTCGGCGTCGCGCCTGAGCTGGTCCAGCCCGGCCTGTTCGAGCCGCGGGTCGAAGTTGTGGTTGTACGTCAGCTTGCCCGGATGCTTCTGCGTCAGCGCGAAGGCTTCTTCGGTCTGCCCGAACCCGTTGTTGTAAAACGCGCCGAGGTGCGCGGGCTGGAAGATCGCGTGGTCGACGTAGCCGTTCTCGAACAGGTCGCGCACGAGCCGCTCGCCGCCCTGGTAGAGGTAGTCCTCGTAGGGCCAGACCTCGGACTCGGGGCTGAGGTTGCGGTGGTAGTCGTAGAAGCAGTCGATGAACTGCTTTCCGTGGATGTTGCGCTGGTTCTCCGGGCGCGCGTCCCAGAGCGCCACGTGGGCATCCACGATGAAGTACGTCTCGCCGTCCTTGCTGTACATGCGTTCCTCCACGGTTGGTGCAGTGCAGGCGACGCTAGGGACGTCGGGGCTGGTCAGGGACCCGTCGGGTGTCTCGATATGAGACAGCTCGGGCCGCCGTCGCCCGGACGGCGGACGTAGGGTGGGGGAGTCCGATCGCAACGGCGCGTTCCGGGAGGCCGAGGTGGGAAACCCGCACGTGCACGTCACGCGGTCGTTCGACGCGGCCCGGCTGCGGGCGTCGTGGCAGCGCAGCGAGCGGTACGGCGTCCCCGAGGACGAGGTCATGCCGGTGTTCTCGGGTGCGGTCGACACCGGTTCGCTGCTCTACGAATGCGGCACCGAGGTGCTGCGCGGCCTGCAGGCGACGCTGGCCAACGAGCCGATCAGCCTGATGATCACCGACAGCGAAGGCCTGGTGCTGAGCCGGCTGTGCACGGACGCCTCCATCAACCGCTCGCTCGACCGCGTGCACCTGGCGCCGGGGTTCTACTTCGCGGAGAGCAACGCGGGGACCAACGGGCTCGGCCTGGCGCTCGCCGACCGGGCGCCGTCGCTGGTCCGGGCCGGCGAGCACTACTGCACCGACCTGCGCGGCTACACCTGCGCGGCGGTGCCGGTGCTCGACCCGCTGACCGGGGCGCTCGCCGGCAGCGTCAACCTCACGACCTGGTCGGAGCAGTCGTCGGAGCTGCTGCTGGCGCTCGCCCAGGCGGCGGCCGGGAACACGGCGGCGCTGATGCTGGCGCGCGCGTCCGGGCGCATCGCCCGGCCGACCCCGCGCGGCGAGGTCTTCCGGGTCTACGCCGACCGCGTCGCCCCGGGGGACGTCACGCGGTTGTCGCCGGCCTGGACGACCGCGGTCGATTCGGCGCGGACGGCGTTCGAGGCGGGCCGGGTCGTCGCGGTCGTCGGCGAGCCGGGTGCGGGTAAGACGGCATTGGCCGCGGTGGCGCGGCGGGCGCTGTGGTCCCGCGAGAGACTGCTGAACGCCCGGCCGCCGGCACCCGACGACGTCGACACGTGGCTGACGCTGTGGACGCCCGAACTGGCCAAGGACGGCACGTGCGTGATCGTGTCGGGCGTGGAGGCGTTGCCGGCGTGGGCGGCGGAGGAGCTGGCGCGGCAGTTCGCCGAGGTGCGGGGCGACGGGCCACCGCCGTTCGTGCTCACCGCGCCGGACGCGGGCGCGGTGCCGGTGGCGCTGCGGCCGCTGGTGGACCGGGTGGTCGAGCTGCCGGCGCTGCGGTTCCGCCCGGACGACATCCTCCCGCTGGCCCACCACTTCGCCCGGCGCGACCGCGGCCGGGACGTCACGTTCACGTCGGCGGCGTCCCGGGCGTTGACGGCCTACGACTGGCCGGAGAACGCGAAGCAGCTACGGCGGGTTGTGCGCGAAGCGGCTTCGCGGTCGGACGTGGTCGATACGGCGCACCTGCCGGCGGAGGTGTTCAGCGGGGTGGGGCACCGGTTGAGCCGGCTGCAGGCGATGGAACGCGACGAGATCGTGCGGTGCCTGTCCGAGCCCGGGGCGACGGTGGTGCACGCGGCCGGGAAGCTCGGCATGGGCCGGGCGACGCTGTACCGGAAGATGGCGCAGTACGGGCTGAACGCGCGGCAGCTGAAGTCCTAGGGGCCGATCAGCGCGTGGCTTGGGCCCAGCGGACCGCGGGTCCCATCGCCCAGCCCGCCGCCACGAACACCGCGCCCAGCAGCAGCCAGCCCGGCAGGCCCCAGCCGATCACCACCGTGCTCAGCAGCACCGGCCCCACCGCGCGCGCCACCGACACGCCCGTTCCGAAGAACCCCTGGTACTGCCCCTGCTTGTCCGCCGGCGCCAGGGCGAAGCCGATCTCCCACGTGCCCGCCGACTGCAGCATCTCGCCGAACACCTGCACCAGCGCGCCCACCACCAGCACCGCGAACGCGACCCACGGCGACGTCCCGGACGCCGACAGCGCGAACGCCACGCACGACGCGAGCAGCAGCACCCCGGACCGCCGCACCATCCGCGCCGCCGCGCCGATGCTCGCCAGCCGCCCGGCCACGCGGACCTGGAGCAGCACCACCACGACCGTGTTGAGCACGAACAGCGCGGACACCGTCCAGCCCGGGGCGGCCGTCCGCTCGACGATCCACAGCGGGATCGCGACGCTCAGCAGCGGCATGCGCAGCAGCAGGACCGCGTTCAGCAGCGTCACCACCGCGTACGGCCGGTCGCGCAGCACCGCCAGCTTCGGCTCCCCGGCGCGCGGGGCCGACGTCGTCACGGAGGGGAGTGCCAGCATGAGCGCCGCGGTGACGACGAAACTCAGCGCGTCCAGGACGAAGACCGTCAGGTACGCCGTTGCGGTGTCCGCCGACAGCGCGAGCCCGCCCAGCCCGGCGCCGACGGCGAGCCCCGCGTTGCCCGCCGACTGCAGCTGCGCCCGGATGCGCGTCCGCCGTTCCGGATCGGCGAGCGCCGCGAGCAGCGCCTGGCGGACGGCGGACAGGCCGGTCTGGCAACTGCCGTAGAGGCACGCGGCGAGGACGAACAGCAGCGGCGTGCGGACCAGCAGGAACGTCAGGATCGACGCGCTCGTCGACAGGGCCAGCAGCACCGCGGAGCCGCGGGCGCCGTGGCGGTCGGCGAGGTGGCCGAGCGGCACGCCCGCGACCGAACCCACCGCCCAGCCGAGCGTGAGACCCAGCCCGACCTGTGCCGGGGAGAGCCCGACGATCCGCGTGAAGAACAGCACCGAGCACGTCAGGAACGCGCCGTCGCCGAGCGAGCCGGCCAGTTGGGCGGCGGCGAGCAGGCGGCCGGAACGCGGGGGCGCGGGGCGGTCCAGGGTCAGCGTCATGCCGGTAACGCTAGATCGGTACTTGGCCCGATCCCAGATCCAATTCCCGCGAATCGGATTGGGCCAATGTAGGCTCGCCGGATGGACTTCCACGTCAGCCTGGCCGGGCGCGGCGACCTGTCGGTCCGGATCTACCGGCAGCTGCGCGACGCCGTGCTGGACGGCCGGCTGCGGGCGGGCGAGCGGCTGCCGCCGACGCGGGAACTGGCGCGGCGCCTGGCCGTTTCGCGCAACACCGTCGCGGTCGCCTACGACCGGCTGACCGCCGACGGGTTCCTCACCGGCCGCGTCGGCGCCGGGACGTACGTGAGCGGTTCGCTGCCCGCGCCGAAGCCGCGTAAAGCCCCGTCGGCGCGCGGGCCGCAGCCGAAGGCGATCTGGCGTTCGCTGCCGTCGCCGGCCGCCGCGGTGGCGGAGGCGCCGGAGTACGACTTCCGCGTCGGCATCCCCGACGCCGCGCTGTTCCCGCTCGAAACGTGGCGGCGGCTGCTCGCGCGAGAACTGCGGGAGGCGGCGGGGTTCGTGCACTACGTCGACCCCGGCGGGCACCCGGGCCTGCGCGCGGCGATCGCCCGGCACGTCGGCGTGTCGCGTTCGGTGCGCGCCGACGCGGACGACGTGCTCGTGACGCAGGGCGCGCAGCAGGCCCTCGACCTGCTGTGCCGGGTGCTGCTGTCCCCGGGTGACCGCGTGGCCGTCGAAGAACCCGGCTACCGGCAGGCGAAGCTGCTCTTCGCGTCCCACGGTGCCGAGGTCGTCGGTGTTCCGGTGGACGGCGAAGGTCTCGATGTGGCGGCGTTGCCGTCACGGACGAAGCTGGTGTACGTGACGCCGTCGCACCAGTTCCCGCTCGGGACGCCGATGTCCCTGGCCCGCCGCACGGCGCTGCTGGCGTGGGCCGGGCGCGCCGACGCGGTCGTCGTCGAGGACGACTACGACAGCGAGTTCCGGTTCTCCGACCGGCCCCTGGAGCCGCTGCAGAGCCTGGACCGCGGCGGGCGCGTGGCTTACGTCGGGTCGTTCTCGAAGACACTGCTTCCCATGCTGCGCCTGGGTTTCCTGGTCGCGCCGCCGTCGTTGCAGGACGCCCTGCGCCACGCCCGCCGGCTGTCGGACTGGCACGGCGACGTCCCGGCCCAGGCGGCACTGGCCCGGTTCGTCGACGAGGGGCTGTTCGCCCGCCACATCCGCCGCGCGACGAAGGTGTACGCGCAGCGGCACGAGCGTCTGGTGTCCACTGTGGACCGGATGTTCACCGGGCGGCTTCGGGTGGTTCCCTCGGCGGCCGGGTTGCACCTGTGCACGCTGGCCGACGTCGACCTGGAGCCGATCGCCGCGCGGGCGGCGGCCGCGGGAGTGGCGGTGCAGACGCTGTCCGATCTGTGCGGCGGATTCCCGGCACCGGGGCTGGTGCTGGGCTACGGCTCGATCCCGGTGGAGAGGATCGACGACGGGCTCGCGGCGCTGGACAAGGCCTGGGGCTCGACGTAGTGATCCGTGCGGCGGCGGGCGGCGATCAGCAGCCCGCCCGCCGACGTCGCCGCCGCGGTGGCCAGGATCAGGAGCCAGCCGTGCCGGAAGTCCGTCAGGTCGGGTGGGCCCGCGAAGACCGCGATCAGCACCGCCGTGCCCAGGACCGTGCCGATCTGGCGCGTCGTGTTGACCATCGACGAGCCCGCGCCCCACCGGGCCGGGGGCAGGACCGTGCCCACCACGCCCGAGAGGCTCGGCAGGATCAGCCCGACGCCGATGCCCGTCAGGAGCTGGCCGGGCAGCATCGACGTCGCGTAGTCGGGTGTCGAATCCATGCGCAGCACCCAGATCAGCACGCCCGCCCCGAACGAGACGCCGCCGAGGGCGACGATCGGGCCCGGGCCGAAGCGGTGCACGAACCGGCCGCCGAGGATCGACACCGGGACCACCATCAGCGGGCCCGGGGCCAGGGACAGGCCGGCCACCAGGATCGAGTCGTGCCAGACCGACGTCAGGAACAGGACGTTGCCGAACAGCATCGCCGCGAACCCGGCCGCGAACACGCCGGTCGTGACGCACGCCAGCCACAGCGTCGGGACGCGCAGCGCCGGCAGGTCCAGCACCGGCACGGCGTGGCGCGCCGACCGCAGCGGCACCCACGCCAGGGCGGCGATGGCGACCGCGAACGCGAGTAGCACCGGCCCCGAGCTCCAGCCGTGGTCGGGCGCTTCGACCAGCGCATAGGCGAGTGCGCCGACGCCGACGAGCAGGCCGGCGGCGCCGAAGAGGTCCGGGACGCCGGTGGTGGTGTCCCGCGACTCGCGCAGCACGCGCGGCCCGGCCAGCAGGGTGAGGGCGCAGATCGGCAGGTTCACCAGGAAAACCCAGCGCCAGGAGGCTTCGACGAGCAGCCCGCCGACGGGCGGCCCGAGCGCGGCGGCCGCGGCGCCCACGGAGGCCCAGACGCCGACGGCCATCGGCCGCCGGTGCGCGGGGAAGGCGGTCAGCAGGAGGGCGAGCGACGTCGGCATGACGAGCGCGGCACCGATCGCCTGCACCGCGCGGAAGGCGACGAGCACCGGGATCGACGGAGCGGCGGCGCACGCGGCCGAGGCGAGGGTGAAGACGGCGACGCCGAGGAGGAACAGGCGCTTCCGGCCGTAGCGGTCGGCCAGCCGCCCGGCGGGGGCGAGGCAGGCGGCGAACAGGACGGTGTAGCCGTTGAGCACCCACGAGAGGGTGGCCAGATCGTCGCCGGGGAAGGCGGCCCGGATGCCGGGGAACGCGATGGTGACGATGAAGGTGTCGAGGCTGGCGAGGAACGCCGCGGTCGAGACGACCAGCAGCACGAGGCCGGGCTTCGGCGCGGTGTCGGTCATGGCCCTCCTAGGTTTGAAAAAGCAACCTAGCCGGAGGAGGTGGGTCTCAACAAGAGACTGACCAGTTCGGCGCGATGTATGTCACGTGGGGGAGTGCGGTGGTGCGGTGGAGTTCGGGAGGTGGTGGGCTGGCTGGCGCTCGGCCCGGTGGAGTCCGGCTGGCGGTGGGTTGGCGGGCTGCCTCGCGCTCGGCGCGGTGGAGTCCGGCCGGCGGTGGATTTGCCCGCGGCTGCCACGCCTCGGTCCGGAGAAGCTCGGCCGGCGGCGGGCTTGTCCGCGGATCCCGGCGCTCGGCCTGGTGGAGGCCGGGCGGTCGCCGGGTCCGCCGCGCGTGGAGCCGGCCGCGCACCAGCCCCCCCGCCGAGCCCCGCCGCGGTTCGGCTCAAGCCGCCGCGGCCTGGTCCTCTGCCCGGGCCTTCAACGCGGCCAGCGTGTGCTCGATCGACCGCACGTTGTACCCCGGCCGATCGGCCCGGCCGGTCACCTTCGGTCCCATGAACTTCCGCACCACCCAGCTGCCGCTGCGGTACCAGTTCTCCGTCACCCGGCATCCCACCGCGCTCGGCGCGAGCACGTACTCCCACCGCGACACCCGCGAACCCAGCGGTGTCCGCACGTCGAACGCGAAGCGGTGCCCCTCCTCGAACCGCACCACCTTCACCCGGGTCCACCAGCGCAGGGCGCCGTTCACGTTGCGGCCGCGGAAGCGGGCCCCCAGTGCCGGGCCGGTGGCGTCGAGCCAGTGGCCGCCGATGTTCTCCGGGCTCAGTTCACCCATCCGGGGCAGGTCGGTGACCCACGACCACACCGTGCCCGGGTCGGCCGGGATGTCGATGGTGCGCGAAATCGTCGGTTCCACGCCACGACGGTGACAGCGCCGCCCCAGGCCGGGCAAGGATTCCGGGGGCAGTCCGCAGTCCAGGAGAGCCGGGTGAAAAACTCCCTCGCCCGACCACGTTGGAAACGCGGTGGTTCTGGGTACCTCGCGGGCGGAGGAGTACCTACACGGAGGGTGCGGTGGTCAGCGTGATCCCGATCGAGGTGGTGGGAATGGCCGTCCCGGTGCCCGGTGAGGCGCCGTTGATGCTGCTCCGGGAACCCGACGGCGCCCGCCGCTGGCTGGCCATCATGATCGGGTACGGCGAGGCCGAGGCCCTCGTGCGGGCGCGCGAGCAGATCGCGCAGCCGCGGCCGGGCACCATCGAGCTGCTCGGGGACGTGCTCGCCGCGTTCGGCCAGGGCGTCTCCGCGGTCGAGCTCACCGAGGTGCGCGACGGGATCTTCTACGCCGACCTGGTGCTGGCGGACGGCACCCGCGTGTCGGCCCGCCCGAGTGACGCCGTCGCGCTCGGCCTGCGCCAGGGTGCGCCGATCAGCGTCGCCGAAGAGGTGCTCGACGTCGCGTCGGTGCAGCTGGAGGTCGAGCAGGAGGCCGAAAGCCCCGCCGCCGACGTGCTGGACACCGAGGCCGAGGTCGCCCGCTTCCGCGCGGAGCTCGACGGCCTCCGGCCCGAGGACTTCGACGACCTGTAGGGAATCATCTCCCGTACGGCGGCGACGGGAGAGCGATGCCGGACTTCGCGACGAGCACCGAGCCGCACCGGCGTGAGCTGCTGGTGCACTGCTACCGCATGCTCGGCTCGGTCCACGAGGCCGAGGACCTGGTGCAGGAGACGCTGGTCCGCGCCTGGAAGGCGTGGGACGGCTACGACCCGGCCCGCGCGTCCGTGCGCACCTGGCTCTACCGGATCGCGACCAACGCCTGCCTCACCGCGCTGGACGGCCGGGCCCGGCGGCCGCTGCCCTCGGGCCTCGGCCGCCCGGGCGAAGACCCGGGCGCGCCGCTGACGCCGTCGTTCGAAGTCCCGTGGCTGCAGCCCTTCCCGGACGCGCGCCTCGACGACCCGGGCCTGCGCCTGGCCCGCCGGGGCACGCTGCGGCTGGCGCTGCTCGCGGCGATGCAGACCCTGCCGCCCAAGCAGCGCGCGGTGCTGATCCTGCGGGACGTCCTCGAGTTCAGCGCGGCGGAGGTGGCCGGCTTCCTGGAGACGACGCCCGCCGCGGTCAACAGCGCCCTGCAACGCGCCCGCGCGGGTCTCGGCGGCCTGGCGGCGGACGAAGTTCCCGAACCGGACGACAAAGCGGTCGAAGCGGTCCTCGACCGGTACGTCCGGGCGTTCGAATCCGCCGACGTCGCGGGCCTCGTCGAGCTCCTGACCGACGACGTCGTGCTGGAGATGCCGCCGGTGCCGCTCTGGTTCCTCGGCCGCGACGGCTACGGCCGGTTCCTCGAGCGGCTCTTCGCGATGCGCGGCCCCGACTGGCGGATGACGCGCACCTCCGCCAACGGCCAGCCCGCCCTCGTCGCCTACTGCCGCGACGACGCCGGCGTCCACCGGTTGCACACCCTGCAGGTGTTCACCGTGGACCGGGCCCGCGTGGCGCACAACGTGGTGTTCGCCGATCCGGCCGTCCTGGCGCTGTTCGACCTGCCCGCGACTCAGCCGGCGGCGCGGGCCTCCGACGGGCGGCCGTAGGCGCCGCCGTCGTTGCTGCGCTGCAGCAGGCCTTCGTCGACGAGGTAGCGGCGCAGCGTCGCGTGGTCGTCGTGGACCATCGACAGCTTCTCGCGGACGTCCTGCTCGGTGTAGAGCCGGCCCGGCTCGAACCGCTCCGCGAGGTGGGCGAGCAGCAGCTGCCGCCGCCGGCCCGAATGCGGGATGGTGACGAGCCTGCCGTGGCGGAACAGCCCGTCGAGCGGGTCGGCCGGGGCCTTGGCGAGCGCCTCGCGGAACACCTCGGGCACGGCCCGGTAGGTGTCGCCGTCCACGGTGACGAGCCCCGCGTCGACCAGCCGTTTCACGAGCTTGGCGCCGTCGACCGGGAGCCCGGCGCAGATCCGGGCGAACAACTGCAGACGGGCGGGATCCGCGAGGGCGGAGACCAGCGCTTCCGGAGAGGCCATGGCTGCGAATCCTATCCGGAACTCCGCGTGCCCGCCTCGAAAACTCGACAGGGTCAACTGATAAGTCTAGGCTGTCGATATGGCCTCGAAAACGGTTCCCGCCGCGGCGGTCACGGCCGCGCAGACGTTGCGCGTGCTCGTCGGCCGGCTGCGGCGGCAGATGATGGACGCGACGGCGGTCGGTGACCTGACCTCCGCCCAGGCCTCGGCGCTCGCCCGGCTCGCGAAGATGGAGCCGGCCACGGCGAGCGTGCTGGCCGGCGCGGAGCGGGTGCGCCCGCAGTCGATGGCGGCGACGGTGGCCGCGCTGGAGAAGCTCGGCCTGGTCCGCCGCGAGGACGACCCGGAAGACGGCCGCCGTCAGCTGATCTTCTTCACACCCGAGGGCCGCGCGTACGGCCAGGGTGCCCGCGCCTCGCGGCAGGAGTGGCTGGCCGGGGCGCTCGCGCAGCGGCTCACCGAGGACGAGCTGGCCGTGGTCAACGAGGCGCTGGCCCTGCTCGGCCGCGTCGTCGAAGAATGACGACCCGGGAGCGGACGCGGGACGGGTTCGACCGGAAGCTGTTCGCGCCGCTGATTTCGGGCGCGGTGCTCAACCCGGTCAACTCGACGATCATCGCGGTCGCGCTGGTGCCGATCGGCGTCGCGTTCGGGCAGCCGGCGTCGGCGACCGCGTGGCTGATCTCCGCGCTGTACCTGGCCACCGCGGTCGGGCAGCCGGTGGCCGGGCGGCTGATCGACCGGTACGGCCCGCGGCGCGTGTTCCTCCCGGCGACGGCGCTGGTCGGGCTCGCGGGGGTGCTCGGCACCCTCGCGCCGAACCTGGCCTGGCTGATCGTCGCGCGGGTCGTCCTCGGCTTCGGCACGTGCGCCGGCTACCCCGCGGCGATGCGGCTGATCCGCGACGAGAGCGACCGGACCGGGCGGGACAGTCCCGCGTCCGTGCTCACGGTGCTGGCGATCTCGACCCAGACGATCTCCGTGGTCGGCCCGGCGCTGGGCGGCCTGCTCATCGGCGTCGGCGGCTGGCGCGCGACCTTCGCCCTCAACATCCCCATCGCGCTGGCTGCCTTCGTTCTCGGCGCCCAGCGGTTCCCCAAGACGGCGAAGCCGGAGTCCCGGGGCTCGTTCGACCTCGACTTCCCCGGCATGGCGCTGTTCGCCGGCACGCTCGTCTCGCTGCTGCTGTTCCTGATGCACCCGGGTGCGGGGGACTGGTACCTGCTCGCGATCGCCGTCGCGGGTGCCGCGGGCTTCGCCGCGCGCGAGCTGACGCACGGCAACCCGTTCATCGACCTGCGGCTGCTCGGCCGCAACGGCCCGCTGCTGCGCACCTACGGCCGTGCGCTGCTGGCCTACGTCGTCGCGTACAGCTTCCTTTACGGCTACACGCAATGGCTCGAACACGGCCGCGGCCTGTCGGCGAGCGAAGCCGGCCTGGCCACCCTGCCGCTGTTCGCGACCGGGATCCTCGTGTCGCTGCTCACCGGGCGCCGCGAAGCGGTGCGCGGCAAGCTGGCTGTCGCCGCGCTCGGGCAGCTCGCCGGGTGCGCGCTGCTGCTGACCCTGGACTCCTCGGCCGCCGTCTGGCTGCTCGTCGTGGTCGCGCTCGTGGCCGGGGTGCCGCAGGGGCTGAACAGCCTCGCGCTGCAGAACTCCGTGTACCGCCAGGCGAATCCCGACGACATCGGCGCGTCGGCCGGGCTGCTGCGCACGTTCGGCTACCTCGGCGCGATCGTTTCCTCCGCCCTGCAGGGCGCCCTCTACGGCCCGGTCGCCGACACCGGCGGGCTGCACGCCCTCGCGCTGGTGCTCCTCGGCATCGGCGTCGTGTTCCTGCTCTTCACCGTGTTCGACCGTTCCCTGTCCCGAAGCACCACCCGACCCGAGAAAGACGAGACCGATGCCTGACCAGAACACCACCCTGGACCCGAACCGCACGGCGCTGCTCGTGATGGACTACCAGGAGGGGATCGTCGGGCAGCTGCCCGACACCGGCCCGCTGCTCGACCGCGTCGCCGGCGTGGTCGACGACGTCCGCGCCCGCGGCGGCCACGTCGGCTGGGTGCGCGTCGCGTTCGAAGACGCCGAGTTCGCCGCGATCCCCGAGACGAGCATGTTCGCCGCGTTCGCGGCCTCCGACCAGGTCCGGGCGGCGATGCGCGCCGACGCCCCGGGGACGCGGATCCACTCCCGGCTCGCGCCGCGGCCCGACGACGTCCTCGTGCGCAAGATCCGCGTCGGCGCGTTCACCACCACGGACCTCGAACAGCAGCTGGAGAAGCGCGGGATCACGACGCTGGTCCTCGCCGGGATCAGCACCAGCGGTGTCGTGCTGAGCACCGTCCGCGAGGCGATGGACCGCGACTACCGGATCGTCGTCCTGCGCGACGCGTGCGCCGACCGCGAACAGGAGACGCACGACTTCCTGACCGGCTCGCTGTTCCCCCGCACCGCCACCGTCGTGGACGTGGCCGAGCTGAGCGGTCTCTGGGCCGTCCAGTAGGTTGCGCTGCGTGCCCCGTCCGCCCGAGACCGTGCCCGGCGAGGTGCTGCGCGCCTCGATCGTGGACCGGCTGTTCGCCCGCGCGGACGACGCGCGCCCGTTGTTCACCCACCAGGACCACACGCACGCCGCCGAGCACACGCTGACGTGGGCGGAGTTCGCCGCCCGCGTCCGCGTGGTCGCGGGTGGCCTGCGGCGGGTCGCGGAACCGGGGGAGCGGGTCGCCGTCCTCGCCGGGCAGGAGCTGGCCTACCCGCTCGCGTTCTTCGGCGTCCTGGCGGCCGGCATGATCGCCGTCCCGCTGATGCCGCCGGGCAGCCGCGCGCAGGCCGAGCGACTCGGCGGGGTCCTGGCCGACTCCGGCGCGCGGGTGTGGCTGACGTCCTCGGCCGCGGCGGCGCGGGTCCGCGAGTTCGGGGCGCCCGGCGAGCTGCTCGTGGCCGACGAGCTGACCGGGCCCGGCGCCGACCCGGTGCCGGTCGCGCCGGAAAGCCCGGCGTACCTGCAGTACACGTCCGGGTCGACGCGGGAGCCGGCCGGTGCGGTGATCCCGCACCGGGCCATCGTCGCCGCGTGCTGGCAGGGCAGCCAGGCCTACCGCGTCGACGAAGGCACGACCTGCGCGGGCTGGATCCCGTTCTTCCACGACATGGGCCTCATCCAGCTGCTGTGCCTGCCGGTCTTCTCCGGCGGCCGCGCGGTGTTCATGGCCCCGGCCGAGTTCGTGCACCGGCCGCGGCGCTGGCTGCGGCAGATGGCGGACTACCCCGCGGTGTTCACCGCCGCCCCGAACTTCGCCTACGACCTCGCGGCCGACGCCGGCCCCGGCGACGACGAGCTGGACCTCTCGGACGTCCGGGTCGCGCTCAACGGCGCCGAACCCGTCCGCCCGCGCACGGTCGAACGCTTCCTCGAGGTCTTCGGGCCGCACGGCTTCCGGCGCGAGGCGTACCGGCCGTCGTACGGGCTCGCCGAAGCCACCGTCTACGTCGCGAGCGCGGGGGAAGAAGGACCGCGCGGCGCGAAGTTCGACCGCGAAGCCCTTGCGCAGGGCCAGGCCGTCGAAACCGTCGATGGACCGGAACTCGTGTCCGTCGGCCGTCCGGTCGGGCAGCTCGTCCGGATCGTCCACGAGGGACACGAGCAGCCCGAGGACGCCGTCGGCGAGATCTGGATCCACGGCCCGAACGTCGCGACCGGGTACTGGAGCCGGGGCGACTCGGCCGCGTTCGACGCGACGCTCGACGGGCTCGGCGGCTGGCTGCGCACCGGCGACCTCGGCGTCGTGCACCGCGGCGACCTGTACGTCACCGGCCGGCTCAAGGACCTCATCGTCGTCGACGGCCGCAACTTCCACCCGCAGGACATCGAGGCGGCGGCGGGCGAGGCCCACCCCGCGGTCCGCCGCGACCGCGTCGCCGCGTTCGGGGTCGCCGACGAGGACGGCGAGGGCGCGATGGTGGTGGCGGAGTGGGTGCGCGACGCTGACGCGGACCTCAAAGAGGTGACCCGCGCGGTGCTGCGCGCGGTGTCACGCGAGCACGATCTCACCCTCCGTGCGGTACATCTGGTCCCTTCCGGCGGACTTCCGCGCACATCGAGTGGCAAGGTCGCCCGGTCGGCGGCCAAGGCACGTTATGGTGACGTCCGTGGGTGATCACCGCGCCGAGGTCACGAAGGTCGTCTCCGACACCTTCCGGCTCGACCCGGCCCTCGTCGAGCCCGACGCTCCCCTGGAAGAGCTGGGCATCGACTCGAAGGGCCGGATCAAGCTCCTGGCGGCGCTGGAGGTCTATTACGGCGTGACGATCGATCTGGACCAGCTCGACCGGTTCACCGACGTGGGGTCCGTGGCGGACGTGCTCGCGGAAGCTCTGGGAACTGCAGGATCTGAGGAGAGGCGCTGAAATGAGCGGCGGGGGGTACACCGCGACGACGGAAGCGTTGTCGACGGCGTCCAAGACCATCGGGGACCTGGCGGAGCACCTGCTGGACGACAATCCGGACCTGGAGACCCCGCAGGTGACCGCGGAGGGCTTCGGCCGGGCGCACAACGCCCACGCCGCGAAGTACACCGCCGGCGCGCAGGCGCTGTGGGCCGCGGTGTCCGGCTACAGCACCACGCTCGGTTCCTTCGGCACCAACCTCGGCACCGCCGGGTCGAGCTACAGCGCCAACGAGGACAACCAGTCCGGCGCCATCACCAACGCCGGGGGCTCGCTCTGATGGCCGAGAAGAAGAAGTGGTCCGACGTCAAGGCGATCCTCGACGACCCGAGCGTCCCCGCCGGGCAGAAGAGCGCGCTGATCAGCAGCTGGATGCGCGAGAACCCGCCACCACCGCCGTTCCTGGCCGACCAGGAACCGGACGACATCAAGCAGAAGCGGCAGGAAGCCGAGAAGTACGCCGGCGCCTACAACGCCAACCCGCTCTTCGCCGGGCAGTCGGTCGACGAGGCCTACGACAAGGCCAAGTCGAGCGGCGACCAGAACTCCTACAACGAAGACCAGGAGAAGAAGGCCGTCGACGACGGCAAGACCAAGCTCAACGACACGAAGCCGCCCGCGGCCGGCGAGAACGGCGGTGACGCCACCGGCACGAAGACGTCCGACGAGATCTTCGACGCCGCCGCGCCCGCGCTGAAGCTGTTCGAGACCTTCGGGTCGCTGCTGGCGAAGGTCCCGGCCGACTGCCGCGGCAACACGCGCGCGATCGACCTCGACAAGGACATCCGCGTCCCGTTCGACGAGCAGCGCGGGATCAGCTTCGCGAACTTCGTCCAGGACGCCGCGCACTTCAAGACCGGCTCCGAGACGGTGGACCGCACCCTGGACGACACCGGTTCCCAGCTCGGCAGCCTGTACAAGACGTGGAGCGGCGCCGGCGCGGACGCCGCGTCCGACACCTACAACGACAAGATCCAGCCCAAAGCGGCGAAGCTGTCGCAGACGCTCGGCGACGTGAGCGAAGCGACGAAGACCACCGCGACCACGGTGTTCCAGCTGTGCAAGGGCAAGGCCGACGCCGTCATCGGCATGTACACCGACCTGGTCGGCAAGGCCGACTACACGATGGCGCAGAAGGTCATCGCGGTCGCCAGCGGAGAGCACGGCAACGAGCAGGACCTCGCCCAGATCGCGGGCTGGATGGACCTCAACTTCGGCACCAACCTGGTCAAGACGCTCAACGACCAGGGCTGCTGCGACGGCGACGAGATCAAGAAGCACGGCCAGGACCTGGCCAAGCAGTGGATCCAGAACCAGTTCAACCCCGACATGTGGGACCGGCTCTACAAGGGCTTCGAGAAGACCTGCAAGGACACCAAGGAGCTCGTCGACCAGGCGTACGACGCGCTCGACAAGGTCATGGGCAAGGTCAAGAACGAGTTCGAGGGCGTGAGCATGCCGGGCGGATCCGGCACGGGTGCGCCCGGTGGCCCCGGCACCACCGGGGGCGCGGGCGGTGGCCCCGGCGGCTCGGGCTCGGGCAGCGGATCGGGTACCGGTGGGTCCGGCTCGGGTTCCGGCTCCGGTTCGGGTTCGGGTTCCGGCGGCTCGGGGGCCGGCGGGGGTGGCGGCCAGGTGCCGCCGATTCCCGAGGGCGGCTCCGGTTCCGGCGCGCCCGGCGGTGGCGCGGGCTCCGGGGGTTCGGGTACCGACCTGCCCAGCGGTGCGGGTGGCGGCTCCGGCAGTGGTTCGGGCAGTGGCTCCGGCGCGGGTGGTGGCGGTGGCCCGATCCCGTCGATCCCCGACGTCTCCGGCGGTGGCGGGTCCGGCTCGGGCAGTGGCTCGGGTTCGGGCTCCGGCAGCGGCGGCGGTGGTTCGATGCCGCCGATCCCGGATCTGGACACTTCCTCCGGCGGCGGTTCCGGCCTCGGGTCGGGTGGCGGTTCGGGCTCCGGTTCCGGTTCGGGGTCCGGTTCCGGTTCTGGTTCCGACGACACTTCGCCGTCGGCGTCCGACGACGGCAAGGCGCAGGCGGCCGCGGCCGCCGAAGCGGCCAAGCAGAAGGCAGCCGACGCGCTGAAGGAGTTCAGCGGCGAAGGCATCAAGACGGACTCCGGCGAGGGCGCAGGCGGTCTCGGCGGCGGCAGCGGTTCCGGCAGCGGCGAAGGCCTCGGTGGTGAAGGTCTCGGCGGCGGGTCCGGCACCGGCGGCGGTTCCGGGTCCGGTTCGGGCGGCGGTTCCGGCTCGGGTTCGGGTGGTTCCGGCGGCGCCGACGACGGCAAGGCCGCGGCCGAACAGGCCGCGGAAGAAGCGAAGCAGAAGGCGGCCGACGCGCTGAAGGAGTTCAGCGGCGAAGGGATCAAGACGGACTCCGGCGACGGCGCGGGTCTCGGTGACACCGGCTCCGGCGAGCCCGGCGCGGACAAGGACGGCGACGGCAAGCCCGACAACCCGCTGGGCGCCGACAAGGACGGCGACGGTAAACCGGACAGCCTGCTCGGCGAGGACAAGGACGGCGACGGCAAGCCGGACCACCCGCTCGGCGAGGACAAGGACGGTGACGGCAAGCCCGACGGCCTGCTCGGCGACGACAAGGACGGCGACGGCAAGCCGGACAAGCTCGGCGACGACACCCCCGACACCCTCAAGGTCAAGCAGGGCGACAAGACCTTCGAGATGACCGAACCCGACTCCGACGGGAAGATGGACATCAAGGTCGGCGACGGGTCCGACGCCGCCAAGGACTTCAAGCTCGACTGGTCGAAGGACGCCGACGGTCCACAAGGGACCGACGACACGTACTGCCCGGGCCCCGACGGCAAGATCCACATCGAGGACGGCGACCTCAAGATCACCGCCGAGCGGCCCGACGGCCCGGACGGCCCGACCGTCGTCACCGTCGACGACGGCAGCGGCACCCCGACGACCTACACCCTCGGCGAGGACGACAAGCCCTCCGACGTCCTCGGCGACACCCCCGACAAGAAGATCGACGAACTGCCCACCCACCGCGGCACCCTCGACGACCTCACCTCGCACGGCAGTGACGGCCCCGGGGCGCACGACGGCGGCAGCGGCGGTGGTCACGACGGCGGTGGTCACGGCGGTGGTGCGCCGGCCGGCATCGGCGGTGGCTCCCACGGCGGCGCCGGCCTCTCGGCGGCCGGTCTCGACCCCGGCGGCGCGGGCGGCGCGTCCGGGCTCGGCGAGACGCCGATGTCCGGCGGCGTCCACAGCGGCGTCGGTGCCACCCAGGCCCAGCCCGCCGCGGCGTTCGCCCCGGCCGGCGCGTCGGCCGGCTCCAGCGGCCAGTCGGGGATGACCGGGATGGGCGGAATGGGCGCGATGGGCGGTGCCCACGGCGGCGCCGGGGGCGGGGACACCGAACGCCGGTCGCCGGCCTACCGGATCGAAGGTGCCGTCTTCGACAACCTCGGCGAGCCCGGCCGCCGGATCATCGGCTCCCTCAACGACGACGATGACCCGCCGTCCGCCCGGACCTGGTAGGAGCACGCATGAGCGAGATCGACGCGATGAAGGCCGAGCTGGACGGCCTCGTCCGCGAACAGTCCGAGCGGCGCGTCCTGCGCGAGCAGCGGGGCGAGGAGATCAAGGCCCAGTCCCAGGAGTACATGACCAAGCAGGTGCAGGCGGCCGAACGGTACGTCCAGCACGTGCGCGAAATGGCGCAGCGCAAGACGAAGTCGGGCTGGAGCACCGACCGGGGCACCACGGAACCGCCCTCGGCCTTCGCCGCGGACGCCTTCGGCGACGAGCCCGGGGCGGGGTCGCCGTTCGCGCCGTCGGCGGAGCCGCGGCACGCGGCCCGGGACGACGCCCCTCGCCGCGCCCGCCGGTCGCGCGCGGCCGAGGCCGACGACGACGGCTACGACAACAACCCCTGGTAACCGTCCACAGTGGACGTCACGGCTGCCAGAGGTCGACCGCGATCTCGCGCAGCCGCTCGGTGAACGTGCCGGCCGGGCTCGCCCGGTGCAGCACCGCGCGCAGGTCGGCCTCGAACTCCGCGCGGCGGTCGCCGAACAGGTGCGGCGCCGCGCTGGACAGCGAGAAGACACCGGCGACGACCTCGTCGGCGGTGCGGGTGACGTCCCGGCCCGCGACCTCGAACCGCCGCGGCCCGCGGAACCCCGCGGTGCGGTAGATCTCCGTCTCGCCGCCGGCGGTGCCGTCCGGGAGCGTGCCTTGCCCGGCGCGCCGCACCGACCCGAGGTACGCCCGCACCAGCTCGGTGATCTCCGCGCGCGGCACCGATCCCTCGACGCCTTCGTGCGTCGTCGCGTGCACGTGGGCGCAGGCGCCGCCGGGCGCCAGCATGCCGCGCACCGCGGCGGCGACCCGCTCCCGGTCGAGCCAGTGGAACGACTGCGCGAAGGTGACCAGCCGGAACCGGCCGAGCCCGGCGGGCAGCTCCTCCGCGCGCCGGTGCACCCAGCGGCAGTTCCCGATCCCCGCCTCGGTGGCCAGCCGGTCCGCTTCGCCGAGCATGTCCGCGTCGGCGTCGAGCCCGACCGCTTCTTCGAACGAGCCGGCCAGCAGCAGCGTGAGCGAGCCGGGCCCACAGCCGACGTCCAGCAGGCGGCCGGACCGGTCGAGCTCCAGCTCGGCCGCGAAGGCCGCGGCGAGCTCCGGGGGATAGCCGGCGCGGCCCCGCGCGTAGTAGCCCGCACTGCCCGAATAGAGGGACGGATCCCACTTCCACGCGTCGCTCACGGCTCCAGCGTAGATACTCGGGTGTCATGGACTCCGCGAACTGGTGGCGCGACGCCGTCGTCTACGAGGTCTACGTACGCAGCTTCGCCGACGCGGACGGGGACGGCACCGGGGATCTCGCGGGCCTGCGCTCGCGCCTGGGCCACCTGGCCGACCTCGGCGTCGACGCGGTGTGGACCACGCCGTGGTACCGCTCGCCGATGGTCGACGGCGGCTACGACGTCGAGGACCACCGGACCCCCGATCCGCTGTTCGGCACCGACTCCGACGTGCTCGACCTGGTCGCCGAGGCCCACCGGGCCGGCCTGCGGCTGCTCGTCGACGTCGTGCCGAACCACACCTCCGACCGCCACCCGTGGTTCCGCGCCGCGCTCGACGGCGGGCCCGAACGCGCGCGGTACCACTTCCGGCCGGGGCGCGGCGCGGACGGCGAGCTGCCGCCCACCGACTGGCGCAGCGTCTTCGGCGGGCCGGCGTGGACGCGGGTGGCCGACGGCGAGTGGTACCTGCACCTGTTCGCCCCCGAACAGCCCGACCTCAACTGGGACGACGCCGCGGTCCGCGCGGAGTTCGAGGACCTGCTGCGGTTCTGGTTCGCCCGCGGCGTCGACGGCGTGCGCATCGACGTCGCCCACGGCCTGCTCAAGGACCCGGCGTTCCCCGACCTCGGCGTCGAGGACGAGGAGATCGCGCGGCCGCCCGACCGCAGCTCGCACCCGCACTGGGACCTCGACGGCGTGCACGAGATCTACCGGTCCTGGCGCAAGATCGCGGGGGAGTTCGGCCCGGACCGGGTGTTCGTCGCGGAGGCGTGGGTCGACCGGCCGGACCGCCTCGCGCGGTACATGCGCCCGGACGAGCTGCACACGGCGTTCAACTTCGACTTCCTCCGCTGCGACTGGGACGCGGCCGCGTTGCGCGAGGTGATCGACCGGACGCTCGAAGCGCTGGAAGCGGTCGGCGCGCCCGCGACGTGGGTGCTGTCCAACCACGACGTCGTCCGGCACGTGACGCGGTTCGCGCCCGGCGGCGACCTCGCGCTGGGCCGGCGCCGGGCCCGGGCGGCGCTGCTGCTGATGCTCGCCCTGCCCGGCGGCGCGTACCTCTACCAGGGCGAGGAGCTGGGCCTGGAGGAGGTCGAGGACCTGCCCGAAGCCGTGCTCGCCGACCCGACGTGGGAGCGTTCCGGCCACACGCGCCGCGGTCGCGACGGCTGCCGGGTGCCGCTGCCGTGGTCGGGGACGGCGCCGCCGTTCGGGTTCACGGCCGAGGGGACCCGCCCGTGGCTGCCGCAGCCGGCCCAGTGGCGGGCGGCGACGGCCGAGGCCCAGGCGGTCGATCCGGGTTCGATGCTCCGGCTGTACCGCGCGGCCCTCGCCGCCCGCCGGGCGCACCCGGCGCTCGGGGACGGGACGTTGACGTGGTCACCGTCGGCTCCTGGGGTGCTGTCCTTCGCGCGGGAGCCGGGGTTCGGCTGCGTGGTGAACCTGTCGGCGGAGCCGTGCGAGCTGCCGGAGAGCTCGCGGGTGCTGCTGTCGAGCGTGCCGATCGAGGGCGGCCGGGTGCCGGTGGACGCGGCGGTGTGGCTCGTCCGCGACTGAAGGGCCGCGGGAGGGCTCGCCGGGAGTTGAGCGAATATCACCCGGGCGGGTTGAGTGAAGCGGTGTGAAACCGGGAGCGGCGGGGTATCCGGTCGCGTTCGTTGCCGCTCTGCCCGAGCCGGAGGTCGTCCGATGCCCGTCCGCACCCCGCGCCCGCCCGCCACCGACGTCGTGGCCATGGCGCTGAAAGTCCTGGTGGCCCAGGGTATGACGGGCGCGGCCGCGCAGGCCGCGCTGATCTCGATGGCGCAGGAGCGCGGCCTGGCGGTGCGGAACTGCGCCGCGCTGGTCGTGGCCGCCGTCGACCGGAGGGTGGGTTGATGGCCCTCGCCGGGGGATTCTCGCGGGCCGGCAACGCCGACACCGGCGGGGGCGTGCTGCTCGCCGTCGGGCTGGTCGTCGCGTTCTTCGGCTGGTGGTCCTGGTGGGCGGTCGTGGGCATCGCGCTGACCGCCGCCGGCGTCCTGTGGCTCGCGACGGCGAACCGGCACGAGTAACCCGGCGGCCCCGCTCAGGCGTCGACGGTCTCGAGCCGCCGGGGCTGCAGCCGGTCCAGGACCGGACGCGACAGGTGCGGCCGCCCGCCCGCGTGCTCGGTCGTCGCCGCGGCGGCCGCGACCGCCAGGCAGGCCGCCGTCTCCAGCGGCCGGCGGCGGGTCAGCGCCGCGGTCAGGGTCGCGACCAGCGCGTCCCCGGCCCCGGCCGGGTCGACCACCTCGGTCTCGACGTGCGGCACGAACCACGCCTGGCCCGGCCCGGCGAACAGGTGCCCCTGCCCGGCCACTTCGAGCACGACCACCGACGGCCCGCGCCGCCGCAGATCGGCCGCGGCGCGGGCCGCACCGGCGACGTCGTCGGCCGCCTCTCCGGTGAGCAGCTCGGCCTCGTGCCCGTCGGCCCGCACGACGTCGGCGAGCGCGAGCAGGCCGGCGGCGTCGCGGCCGGGAGCGCCGTCCAGGACGACCCGCGTGCCCGCCGTGCGCGCGAGCCGGGCCGCCAGCAGGGCCGTCGGGGCGGGCTGGCGCAGCTGGACGATGAGGGATCCGGCGGCCGAGATCGGGGCGGCCGCGGCGACCACGTCGGTCTCGGTCACCAGGGTCGCGTCCGGGATGTGCTCGAGGTACCGGCGGCGGCCGTCGTCGTCGACGACGTCGACGATCACCGCCGTCTCGGTACCCGGCCGGCGGACCACGTGCGTGGTGCCGATCCGGTCGGCCCGGGCGCGGGCACGCAGCGCGTCGCCGGCGGCGTCCTGCCCGACGACGCCGACCAGCGAGACCGTCACACCGAGCTGGCTCAGCGCCAGGGCCTGGTTGGCGCCCTGCCCGCCGAGCAGCTCCGCCGGGTCGTCCGGGGCCTCGAGCACCAGGTCACGGGCGATCTGCCCGACCACCACGACTTCGCTGAACATCACGGGTACCGCCGGTCCATGGCGCCTCCTCGGTTGGCGAATATCGGCTACCCGGGCCCGGGCGGGCGGCAAACCGCCCGTTCGGGTCGTCTGCGGACACGATCGGCGGGCGTCCACGGCGAAAGAGGGCGTTTCCGTTCCGGCGGTTTGGGTACCAAGATCCCGACGTTGATCACCTCGCTGCGACGCCGGCCCCGCGCCGGCGCGGAAGGCCTGCCGAAACCGTGTCCCCCACGTTCCCGGTCCCCACCCGGTCCGCGCCCCTCGTGGCGCGCCGGACGGAGTACCGCCCCGGTCTGCTGGTGCTGACCTTCGCCGGCGAGATCGACACCCTGACCCTGCCGATCCTGCAGCGCGAGCTGGTGGAGTCCCCACCGGGCACGACGGTGGTGAACCTGTCGAAGGTGGCGTTCGTCGGCCTGGCCGGTGCCCGCGCCCTGGCGGCGGCCGCGGAGCTCGCGGGCCAGGAGGGCGGGCGGCTGGTCGTGGTGGCGAACAGCCGCACCCTGGCGCGGCTGTTCCGGATCACGGGACTGGCGGCGGTGCTCCCGATGTTCGCGTCGCTGTCGGACGCGCTGCGGGAGCTGTTGGCCTCAGGGATGCAGAACGCGGCAGGCTGAGCGGTGGTTTCCGGCGGTGAATGCGCCGGAGATAAATGATTGACGGCGGAGCCGGGCGGGTGCATGATGAATGGACATCACCTCGGGAATTTCGGCGGGAGCAAGTCATGACGAGCACGAGCACGCGGGCGGCGGGAAACCTCGCATGTCTGCCGTGTGCGCGACTCGCCTGCCTGCTGGGTGGTGCAAGCTCCCCGCCGTGACGGGAAACCGTCAGGTCAGGGAGCCGCCCCTCGGGAAACCGAACCGGGCGGCTTTTTCGTTGTTTCTTTATTTGGCGTGCCGGGGATTTATTTGAGTCCCGCCGGTGCTTTTGTTTCGCCCCTGTAGCCCAACGGAAGAGGCAACGCGCTCAGAACGCGTTCAGTCCAGGTTCGAATCCTGGTGGGGGTACTCGGTCTTCACCGGCCCACTTCACGACGGTCGTGCGCCGGCCTGCAAAGCCGGACGGTCCGGGTTCGACTCCTGGGTGGGCCTCCACGGCCGCTTCCGGACGCGGCAGCGGCCCGACGGCCAAGCCGCGGCGGCGGCAGTCTTCGATGAGGCCGGGGAGTGCGCCGAGAGTGGCTCGCCAGGCGCCGTTGCCGGTGGTGACGTCGCTGTCGTGCAGGAGGATCGTGCCGCCGTTCCCGAGGTGGCCCGTGACGCGGCGGCGGATCGAGCCGGGTGTGCAGCTCTCGGTCCAGTCGAAACCCCAGGTGCTCCAGAGGATCGGCGTGAGACCCAGGCGCCGCGCCGAGATCAAGGATGCCGTGCTGAAGACGCCGTAAGGCGGGCGGAACCAGCACGGTCGCGAGCCGGTCAGGCGGTGGAGCAGGTCGCGGGTCGCGCGCAGGTCGCGGTGGGTTGCCCGAGGCGATCGGCGCAGCAGGCAGCGGTGGTCCCAGCCGTGCACGCCGACGTCGTGGCCGGCGGCGGTGATGGCCCGGACGACGTCCGGGGCCCGCTGTGCCTGGACGCCGAGCAGGAAGAACGTGGCGCGGACGTCGTGGTCGGCCAGCACCCTCAGGAACCGGGGCGTCGAGGCGGCGGAGGGGCCGTCGTCGAAGGTCAGCGCGACCTGCCCGGGTGTGGTCGCGCCCGCCAGGCGCGGCAGGAGCGCGCGCCGGGGACCGGGCAGGAACGCCGCGGCCGGCGCGGCGTGGGCGGCGAGGGCCAAAGTGGCGAGCGCGGCAGCGGCTTTCACGTGGGCTCCATCAGTTTTTCCAGCAGTGTCACGGCGTCTTGGGCGGCGAGGAGCCGATCGTGGGGACGCGCCGCGGTGAGGAGCGCCCCGAGTTCGTGGCGGGCGCGGATCCAGGGGACCAGCCCGATCCGATCGAGCACGGCGGCGTTGGCGCGGCCGTGGCCGGGCAGGCAGCGGTAGGCGAGGACGGGCAGCCCGGTGGCGAGTGCTTCGGACGTCGTCAAGCCGCCCGCGTTCTGGACGACGACGTCGACGGCGTGCAGGAGCCGGGGCATGTCGTCGACCCAGCCGAGGACGTGCCGGTGTCCGGCGGCGAGCAGCTGCGCGCGCAGCGCGGTGTTGCGGCCGCACACGACGATCGGGATCGCCGCGCCGGTGGCCGCGACGTCGGCCGCGGTCTCGCGGACCTGGCCCACACCCCAGGAACCGGCGACGACGAGGGCCAGGCGGCCGTGGCCGGGCAGCCGGAAGGCGCGCCTGGCCCGGTGTCGTTCGTCCGCGCTCGCCGGGTGGAAGCCGGAGCGGACCACGGGGGCGGTGACGGCCGTGTCCATGGCTCCGAGCGTCCGTGCCTGGTCCGCTGCCGGGCGGTTCGGGGCGAGGTACAAGTCGGCTCCGGGGTGCACGGCCAGCCGGTGCACCGCGGGATCGGTCAGGTAGACGCCCACCGGTGCGGTCAGGACGCCTCTGGTGCGCAGGGCGCCCAGCGCCTGGGTGGCCAGGGGGTAGGTCGAGACGAGCAGGTCGGCACCACGGACGAGCGTGGACAGGCGCGGTTGCGCGAGGGTGGCGGCCCGGGCGGCCAGCGCGGCTCCCCAAGTGGTCCCGAGCGCGCTCAGCGTCCAGTCCCAGCTGCGAGGGACGACCTCGAGCTGGCGGTGGTAGAAGGCGCACACGCGCGGCCCGAGCGACCCGGGCAGGAGGTCCAGGTAGTCGGCTACCTCGACGTCGTGGCCGGTCAGCCGGTCGGCCAGGGCGTAAGCCGCTCCGTCGTGCCCGGCGCCCACGCGCGCCGAGACGATCACGATGCGCGCCATGACCCGCTCCCATCTACGACAACTAAGTAGAAGTTCTACACGACCGTAGATTAAGGTTCGGTTATCGGTCCATGGTCACGGGTCGTCGAGCGGGGTATTCGTCCGAAATGGGCGAGTGGTGTCGCGGCTCTCGGCGTGTTCCAGTCCAGCGCTGAGAAGCTCCCGGCCTCCGGCGGGCAACCCGGCGGCTACCTACCGGGCGGCATGACCCCGGACCGGTGCTGACGTCGGCACGGCCAGTCGCCCACCGGTCCGGACGCGCTGATCCGCATCGACGACGGCAAGCTGCTGGATGGCCTCAACGCCGAGTGGAAGGCCACCCGCCCGGGAGTGAGCGACCTCGTCGCCCACTCGACCGACGACGACGCGATGCTGTTGTGGCTGACCGATCGCTCGCCGGCCACCACCGAGTTCACGAAGCGGTACCTGCTGGCGCAGAACGGAACCGGCACCGACCACGCCGGCGCGGCCAAGCCGTTCACCCGCTCCGGCCCCGGCGGTGTACGCGGGTGCCGATGCGGCGCGTTACGACCGCGCGGTGCCGCTCGGGGCCACGACTCGGATCGCGCCGACGATCTTGCGCCTGCTAGGCCTGGATCCTCGGTCGCTGAGGGCAGTACGTGAAGGGGGACGCGGGTGCGCCCGGGCTCGGCTAACCGCCTGCGTGGTCGGCCTGTGCGACTTCGATCCCGTCGTGCAGGTCGGCCGCGCTGTCGAGGGCGGTTTCGGCCGACAGGCCCGCGACGGCGATGACCAGTGCGCTCAGCACTACCGCCGGGACCCGGCTGCGAACCCGCGGTGCCGGCGTCAGCAGCGCTGACACCCGCTGCGGGACCGGGCCACCGGTCGCGGCGAGGGCGAAGCCGGGGTGCGGACGGCCGGCGAGCGCGGCCTTCGCGACCGCGTGCGCGACGACCGTGCGGTCACCGACGCGGCGCGCGGCCGCTTCGTCGGCCCAGCGCTCCAGTGCGAAGCCCGCCGCCGAGCACAGCGGCCGCAGCAACGGGTTCAGCGTCGAGGACAGCGTCAACGCGATCAGGAACAGGTGGTGGCGTGAGGCCAGGTGGGCACGCTCGTGGGCCAGCAACGCCGAGCGCTCCCGCGGGTTCAGTGCCGCCAGCATGCCGCTGGAGACCGCGATCCGCCCGCCGCGCCCGGGGACCGCGAACGCCACCGCGGCCTCGCCCGGCAGGACCACGATCCCGTCGCGGCCGTGCTGGTCCAGCTCGCGCGACAGGCGCCGGGCCCACCGGATGTACCGAATGGTGGTGCGGGTCAGCAGGACCGCGAGCACGCCTAATACACCGCCGGCGGCGATCGACAGCGGCACGTCCACGCCGTTCAGCGTGCGCACCGCTTCCGGCGACCAGTGCCCGAGGGCGGCGACGACCGGGATCAGCGACAGCCCGGAGAACGCCAGCAGCGTCAGCGCCGCGGTGCTGCCCGCCGCGAGCACCAGGCTGCCCGCGGTGAGCAGCCAGCTCGCCGGTTGCGGTGCCAGCCGCGGCGCGACCAAGCGCGCGGCGGGCCATGCCAGCAGAGGTAGCAAGAGTGGGATCAGCAGGTCGGTGCTCACTTCGAGCCGCGCAGGAGGTCTCGCAGGACGGCTTCGTCGGAGTCCGACAGCTGCGTGACGAACCGCGCCAGGACGCTGCTGCGGTCGGGTTCGCTGTCGAGGACCTTCGTCATCTTCCGCGCGGCCAGCCCGGCTTCGTCGTCGGTCGCGGCGTAGTGGAACGCGCGTCCGTGCTTCTCCCGGGTCACGATGGCCTTGTCGTGCAGCCGGGTGAGGATCGTCACGACCGTCGTGTAGGCCAGCTCGTCTTCGAGGCGGGCCTGCACGTCGGTGGGGGAGAGCGGTTCGCCGGCGCTCCACAGCACGTTCAGCACCTCGGCTTCGAGGGCTCCCGGGGCGCGTCGTGCCGGTTCCTTCCGCATCCTTCGAATCTACACGGCTGTCGTATCAGCGGAGGGTCAGCACGGCCAGCGCGCCCGCCCCGGCGAGCACGCAGTAGACGGCGAACGGCGTCAGCGTGCGGGTGCGGAAGTAGCGGGTGAGGAACCGCACGGCGAGGTAGGCGCTGACGAACGAGGCGAGGCTGCCGACCAGGACCTGGCCGTGGATGCCGGCGCCGAGCGGGCCGAAGAGGTCGGGGATCTTGAGCACGCCGGCAGCCAGGATCACCGGGGTCGCGAGGAGGAAGGAGAAGCGGGCGGCGTCCTCGTGGGACAGGCCGCGCAGCAACCCGGCCACCATCGTCACGCCGGACCGGCTGATCCCGGGGAGCAAAGCGAGCACCTGGGCGCTGCCGATCAGGACGCCGCGGCCGAAGGACATGCGCGACAGGCGTTCGTCTGCCGCGATGTCGGCGTCCGCGGCGGCACCGGGTGAGTCGGCCGGGACCGGCGTCGCGGTCGCGTTCGCCCGGCGCCGCAGGAGTTCGCCGCCGTAGAGCACGACGCCGTTGGCGATCAGGAAGGTCGCGGCCGGGATCGGCTTGCCGAGCGCGGTGCGGAACAGGTGCTCCAGCAGCAGGCCGCTCACCCCGACCGGGATGGTCGCGAGGACGATCAGCCACGCGAGCCGCTCACCGGAGGTGCGCACCCGGCGGTGCCGGATCGAGCTGAAGAACCCGCCGATGATCCGGACCCAGTCCCGGCGGAAGAACAGCAGCAGCGCGGCGGCGGTCGCGACGTGCAGGCCCACGATGAACGCCAGGTACGGCGACTCGGGGGCCGACACGCTCAGGTCCTGGGCCCACCGCCCGCCGACCACGGCCGGGATCAGCACCGAGTGGCCGAGGCTGGACACCGGGAACAGCTCGGTGACGCCCTGGAAGGCGCCGACGACGATCGCTTCGAAGTAGTCCAGCACAGCGCCTTCCCAGGGGTATTACTACGGTGATGTAGAAATACTACCTGACTGTAGAAGTCGGCCTACTCGGCCACGGCCTCGGCGACCTTGCTCAGCGGTTCGGACAGGGCGTCGACCGCGGAGGCGAACTCCTTGATCCGGTCTTTCGGCAGCTCGGTGTAGAGCTTGAAGGTGTCGCCGGTGCGCTGGGCGTCGAGCAGCTTCTGGACGTCGGCGAACCGGCTGTCGATCGCGGACACCAGCGCGCGGTCGCGCTGGGTCAGCACCGGGCGCAACGCCTGGATCGCGGCTTTCGAACCGTCCACATTGGCCTGGAAATCGGAGAGGTCATTGTGGGAGAAGGCTTCCTCCTCGCCGGTGATCTTGCCGGTGGCGACTTCGTCGAGCAGGCTCTTGGCGCCGTTGGCCAGGTCGAGCGCGCTCAGCTGCAGCGCGGCCGCTTTCCGGCCGAGCGTGGTGACGTCGTTCGCCAGCTGGTCGGCGACGGCCGCCGTGTCCGGTTGCAGGCCGGTGACCCACAGGTCCTTTTCGAGGCGGTGGAAGCCGGTGAACTTCCGGCCCGGCTGCAGGTCGGCTTCGCGGACGTCGATCGCCGGGTCGAGGTCGCCGAACTTGGCCGCGACCGGCTCGATGCGTTCGTAGTAGACGCGGGTCCGGGCGTACTGGGCCTTGGCGGCGGCGACGTCCCCGGCCTTGATCGTCGCGGCGAACTTCTTCGTCTCATCGGCGAAGGCGCCGGTCTGGCTGGTCACGTAGCGGGCGTAGCCGTGGGCGGCGCCGGCCAGCTCGGCGTTGGCGTCGGTGCCCTTGGCCGCGCCGCCGGTGACGGTGAACGTGCCGCGGATCCCGGTGCCGGCCATGCCCGGTTTGCAGGCGGTCTGGTAGGTGCCACCGGTGGCGACTTCGACGATGAGGCGCCGGTTCAGGCCGGGGGCGATGTTCTCGACCTCGCCCATGATCCGGTCGCCTTCGCCGTAGAGGTAGAACTCGGTGACTTTGCTGCCCTGGTTGGAGATCTGGAACGTGATGTTCCCGGCCGGCGCGGTGCTCGCCGACACCTGGCAGGCCGTGTCCGTGGCGGTGACCGAAATCGGCCCGCCGGGCGCGGCGGCCTGGGGCTGGGCGTCGCACGCCGTGAGGAGGGCGAGAGCGGTCACTGCGGCACCGGTCCGCGATGCGGTCGGCATGGTCACTCCTTCGGTCCGGCCGCGGCCGGGGAAACGGTCGCCTCGGCTCGCGCCGGGCGCAGGAACAGCGGGAGCACGATCGCGACGTAGGCGACCCAAGCGATCGCCTGGAGCGCGGTGGTCTGCTGGGAGTAGTTGAAGATGCCCTTGAGCAGCGTGCCGTACCACGAGGCTTCCGGCAGGACACCGGAAGCGTCGAAGGCCAAAGTGGACAGACCGGGGAGGAAACCGCCTTCCTGCAGGTCGTGCAGGCCGTAGCCGAGCACGCCGGCGGCGACGAACACCAGCAGCACGCCGGTGATCCGGAAGAACTTCCCGAGGTCGAACCGCAGCGCGCCGCGGTAGAGCAGCCAGGTCAGCGCGACGGCGATGAGAATTCCGATGGTGAAGCCGAGCAGGGGGAGTGCGGTCTCGCCTCGGGCGGTCTGGACGGAGGCGTAGAAGAAGACGGACGTCTCGAGGCCTTCGCGGCCGACGGACAGGAACGACACGAGCGCGATCGCCAGCGGGCCGAGCTTCAGCGCGTTCTCCAGCTTCCCGCGCAGCTCGGCGGAGATGTGCCGGGCGGCCGTGCGCATCCAGAAGATCATCGCCGTCACGAAGGCGACCGCGACGACGGACAGCACGCCGCCGACCAGTTCCTGGTGCTCGAAGGTCAGGTGGGCCGTGGTGTAGGTGAGGATCGCGCCGACGGCGATCGACAGGGCGACGGCGGCGGCGACTCCCGGCCACACCCAGCGCAGTGCCGATCTCCGGTCGGTCTTGACGAGGAAGGCGACGAGGATGCTCACGACGAGCGCGGCCTCGATCCCTTCCCGCAGGCCGATCAGCAGGCTGGAAAACAGCAACGCGCGACTCCCTGGTGCTCCGGTGACGAGCTGAACTCCGCCAGCATTAGGTAAGGCTCACCTTCAGATCCAGGGGGTTGCCGGGAAGTTAGCCCAACTTTAGGAACGGGCAAAACAGGCATCGGCGCGGATCGTGCTGATGGGCGGCGGTCGTCGGCAAGCATCTTCCAGCGCCCGGCAAGCGCGCGGTTGACAACGCTGTGGCGGCTGCGGTAGGCGGCGCACGCTGGTGTCATGTGCACCTTGCGGAGGCCGGGCGCCGTCGCGCGGCGCATCTGGCTGCTGAGGCCGATCTTCGTGCGGTCCGCGCGGGGAACTGGCCGGCTCGAAGTCTTTCTCCTGCTCGTGCTGAGCCTGCTCGTCGTCGTGTCGGTCGCGACGGTCCGCCCGGGCATCCCGGTTCCGGCCGGCTCGGCATCGCGTGGCGGGCAAGCGGCTCCGCCGCTCAGGGGTGCCGAGGCGTTCACCACGGCGATCCTCGGCGGGCTCGTCGGGGAGGGTGTCGTGCTGGTCGTGCTCGGTGGCGTCTACCTGCTGCGCGGGGCGGGTGGCAGCCAAAAACGACATAGGTGTAGAACTACTACATAGATGTCGAAGAGGAGGTGGCCGATGAACCCGTTGAGCGCGACGTCGTGGTTGTCCAGCCTCGGCACGGCGGGGGTCTTCCTCGTGCTGTTCGCCGAGACCGGCTTGTTGATCGGGTTCTTCCTGCCCGGTGACTCGCTGCTGTTCACCGCAGGCTTGTTCTGCACGACCAGCGCGACGGCGACGGTGCACCTCTCCCTGCCGGCGGTGCTGGTCGCGTCCGTCGCCGGAGCGCTGGCGGGCGCGCAAACCGGTTTCCTCCTGGGGCGGCGCGGCGGACGAGCGCTGCTGGCCAAGTCGCGAAACCCTCACCTGCATCGCGGCATGGCACGGGCGGAGGAGCTCTTCGGCAGGTACGGGCACGCCAAAGCGATCGTCCTCGCGCGGTTCGTCCCGGTCGTGCGGACCGTGCTGAACCCGCTCGCCGGCATCCTCGCCGTGCCCGCGCGGACGTTCACGATCTGGCAGGTCCTCGGCGGGCTCCTGTGGGCGGTCGGCGTCACGCTCGCTGGTTACGTTCTCGGCTCCAGTATCCCCGGAATCGACCAGTACCTGCTGCCGATCGTCGCGCTCGTCGTCATCGTCTCGCTCATCCCGCTCGCACTGGAATTGCTCCGCAGCCGGAAGCGGCGCAGCGAGACCGGCGATCGCGCTTAACCATTCGCTAGCAATTCGATGGACTGGCTCGAACCGCGGGATCGTTACCGTGACCTATGGTCGATGTAGTCAGTCAAACCGGAAATCCGTCCTTTTCCCGGCCGCCGGTCAAACGCCGTAAAAAGCGATTGCGCCGCGCGCTGGTCGTGATTGTGGTGCTGCTCCTCTATCCGGCGGTCACCTACGTCCAGGCCCTCACGGCGCCGGGTGCGGCGACCTTCACCGCGCGGACGGCCGACTGGGCGCGGCAGATGGGTGCCGGGCCGCTCGTGAACGCGCTGGAGAACTGGTACTACACCCGGCATCCGCCGGCCGACGGCGCCCCCGACGTGAACGCGCTCCCCGTGCCCGTGGCGCCGCCGGCGACGTCCGCCAACCCGGCGAACGCGCCCGCCGCGCTGCCGGCCCTGCCCGGAGCGCTGCGGGGCGAGGGCGTGTGGGTGCCGGGTGCCCGGATGGCCGGTGGCCGGCCTGCCGACTACACGACGTTCGTCCGCCCCGATCCCGCCCACGCCAGCGTGGTGGCCGCGGTGGTGGCCTTCGACCAGAAGTGGACGAACCTGCACCTGATCGCCGGGACCAAGGAGCCGGGCGGGCACTGGCCCGAGGGCGCGCAGGTGCCCGGCACCCTGCGGGCGTCGTTGCTGGCGACCTTCAACTCGGGGTTCAAGTTCCGCGACACCCCAGGCGGCTTCTACGCCGACGGCCAGACCGCCCTCCCGCTCAAGAACGGCATGGCCTCCCTGGTCATCGACAAGTCCGGCGTGGCGGACGTCGGTGTGTGGGGCCGGGATGCCGGCATGACCCCGGATGTCGCGGCGGTGCGCCAGAACCTGGAGCTGGTCGTAGACGGCGGGAAGCCGGTGCCCGGGTTGTCCGGCAACCCGGCGGGGCAGTGGGGCAGCGCGAAGAACCAGTTCCAGTTCACCTGGCGCTCCGGGATCGGCGTCGACGCGCAGGGCAGGCTGATCTACGTCGCCGGAGACCAGCTCACGCTGACCGCGCTCGCGGACGCGTTGTCGACCGCGGGTGTGGTGCGCGGCATGGAGCTGGACATCCACGGCGGGATGGTCAGCGCGAACCTGTTCCGGCCGGACCTCGCCGGTTCGTCCCCGAAGACGCTGACCGGGGACATGCCGACCCCGCCGGACCGCTACCTGTCGGCCGACCAGCGCGACTTCTTCGCGGTCACCGCCCGAGCGGGCGCGCTGACCGGGCCGAAGGCAGCAGCAGGGTGAACGTCGTGGGGTCCGGGCCGCCGAGCCGCAGGCGGCCCCCTTCGGCCTCGGCCAGGTCCCGGGCCAGGGCGAGGCCGATGCCCGAGCCGCCGGCGCCGCTGTGGCCGCGGGTGAACATGTTCACCACGTCGGCGGCGTCCCGTCCTTCGTCGGCGACGTCGATGACGAAAGCGTCTCCGCTTTCCCTCGTCGTGATCGTCACCGTCCCCCGGCCGTGGACGACGGCGTTGTCGAGCAGGACGCCGAGGATCTGCCGCACCGCGGCTTCGGCCGCTCGCGGTCGCCCCGACGCCTGGCGGTCGATCCGCAGGCGACGGCCTTGGCCGGCGAGCAGCCCGCTCCAGCCGGCCACGACATCGCGCAGCAGGCCCTCGGGGTCGATCACCCCGCGATCCTCCGGTGGCCGGCCGGCCAGCGTGACCAGGTCGTCGATCGTCGTCTCCAGCCGGTCCACCGTGGTGAGCGCGGCTTCCACCGCGGCTGCCACGTCCTGGCCCGGCGGGTCGAGGGCGGATTCGAGCTGCAGGCGCAGCCCGGCCAGGGGAGTCCGCAACTGGTGTGACGCGTCCGCGGCCAGCGCGCGCTGCCGGTCCAGTGCGTCCCCGATCCGGACCGCGGCCTGATCCAGTGCCTCGGCGAGCTGGTCGATCTCGCCGATGCCGCTGACCGGGGCGCGGACGGTGAAGTCGCCCCCGCCGAGCCGGGCGGCCGCGCCGGACAGGTGTTCGAGGGGCCCGGCGACGCGGGCGGCGAGCCGCGAAGCCAGCAGCCAGGTCAACCCGAGGGCGGCGGCGGCGAGCCCGGCCATCGCCAGCCAGGAGACCGCGACCTTCTGGTACCACTCGGTGTGCGGGGTCGACGCGCGCACGATGCCCTGCAACCGGGAGTCGTGCAGGATCGGCACCGCGACCACCAGGTCCGCGCCGACGTCCCCGGTCGCGACCTCGCCTCCCTGCGCCTGCCGCACGATTGCGTCGCCGTCGGCCGGACCGTGACCCGTGAGCAGCGTTCCGCCGGGGGTGTACAAGCCGGTCGTGTCCTCTTCGGACCCCGGGAACTGCGGCAGGCCGACGTGGGTGAGGACGTCGTCGGCGATCGACAGGGCAGCCGCGTCGGCGGTGCGCTCGAGCTCCGTGCGTTCATCCTGCGCGAAATAGCTCGCGACGCCGACGGCCAGCGGTGCTCCGAACAGCGTGGTGGCCAGCAGTGCGGCGGCGACGGCGAGCAGGATGATGCGTCTGCGCATGTCCTCAGTCTGCCCGGTGGAACGCGCTTTTCACCCGGCGAAGGTTAGCGTTCTGCTAAATCCGGTATTCGTGATCGGAAACCGGATAGAATTCGTCATGGCCGCTGTTCTTCTCGTCGAAGACGATGAAACCATCGGGAGCCTGCTCGAATCCGCGCTCCGCATGCACGACTACGACGTGATGTGGTCGCGCACGGGTGGTGACGCACTGCGCCGGATGCAGATCGACGAATACGACATCGTCCTCCTCGACCTGGGGCTGCCGGATCTCGACGGCATCGAGGTGTGCCGGCGGGCGCGGGGGATCACCCCCGACGCCCTGATCATCATGATCACGGCGCGGACGCAGGAGATGGACGTCGTCGTCGGACTCGAGGTGGGCGCGGACGACTACCTGACCAAACCGCTCCGGTTGCGTGAACTGCTCGCCCGGCTGCACGCGCACCTGCGCCGCGGGACGTCCAGCGTGGTGCCGTTGCGCGTGGGGGAGATGGTCGTCCAGGTGGCCGCCCGGCGGGTGACCCTGTCGGGGGACGAGATCGCGTTGCGGCCCAAGGAGTTCGACTTGCTGCACCGCCTGGCGCAGGAGCCCGGCGCGGCCATCAGCCGGGACACGCTGATGGCCGACGTGTGGGACACCCACTGGCGGGGCTCGACCAAGACGTTGGACGTCCACATCGTGACGCTGCGCCGGAAACTCGCCGGCGCGGCGACGAGTTCGGCGCCCGCTCCCACGATCACGACGGTGCGCGGCTACGGGTACCGCCTCGAACTGCCCGCTCCCTGATGGTTCTTGCCGGGCGTTAACCCGGTCCTAGCCGGTGATGAACGCGAAACCCGATAGCTTGGCGGTGGATATGCGCAGCGATGAGAGCGATCCGAGCGGGATCCGGTGCTCGGACGCCGAACGGGAAGAGGCTCGGCAGCACCTGGCCGAGGCCGCGGGCGAAGGCAGGCTCACGGTCGACGAAGTGGAAGAGCGCCTGACCCGGGTCGCCGCGGCCCGGTACCGGGACGAGCTCGCCGGGACCGCCGCGGACCTGCCCCCGCGGACGGCCTCGGCGAGTTCGTCCGCCGGCTGGGCTCCGGTCTTCGGCTCGGCCAAGCGACAGCTCGGTGCGGACGTCGCTACTCTCCTCGGCCGCGGTGAGGCGGCGGTCGGCGGCAACCGGCGCCTGGTCATACTGATCGCGGCAGTGGCGGCCTTGCTCGTCTTCGCCGCGCTGGTCGTTGCCGCGCTCCACGGCTTCGGAGACGACGGATTCGACCACCACGGCGTCGATCGAGGCTGAACCAGCGGTGGCCGGCCGGCCACCGGTCGAACCAGACTTGGCAGGCATCCGGGGTCCCCCCCCCCCACCCCCGCCCCGGGTGCTTGCCATCTTCTTGTGAAGGAACCTTTCTTGAGCGTGATCGACCTCGGCCAGTCCGTGATCCTCGGCATCGTCGAAGGGCTGACCGAATTCCTGCCGGTCTCCTCGACCGGCCACCTGAAGATCGCCGAAGGCCTGATGGGCATCCCCGTCGACGACCAGTCCGTCGTCGGGTTCACCGCGGTGATCCAGGTCGGTGCCATCGCGGCCGTGCTCGTCTACTTCTTCCGCGACATCGTCCGCATCGTCGGCGCGTGGGGGCGGGGCATCGTCCACCGGGAAGCCAGGCAGGAGTTCGACTACAAGTTCGCCTGGTGGGTCATCTTCGCGACGGTGCCGATCGTCGCGGCCGGCTTGCTGTTCCAGTCCTTGGTCAAGGGACCGCTGGCTTCGCTGTGGGTCGTGGCGGCGTCGCTGATCATCGGCAGCGCCATCATGTGGGCGGCCGACCGGTTCGGCTCCGGCAAGCGCACCGAAGCCGACACGACGCTGACGGACGCGATGCTCGTCGGGTCGTCCCAGATCCTCGCGCTGCTGTTCCCGGGCTTCTCCCGCTCCGGCGCAACGATCTCGACCGGCTTGCTGCGCGGCCTGGACCGGGTAGCGGCGACGCGGCTGTCGTTCTTCCTGTCGATCCCGGCGTTGACGGGAGCCGGGTTGTACGAGCTGAAGGACGCACTGGGTGGCGGTCTCGACGTGGTGCCGCTGCTCGTCGGGACGGTGGTGTCGTTCGCCGTGGCTTACGGAGCCATCGCGTGGCTGCTGAAGTTCGTCGCGGGCCACACTTTCACGGCGTTCGTCGTCTACCGGGTGGTCGTCGGCGCTGTGCTCTTGGGTTTGCTGGGGACCGGCGTGCTCAGCGCGTGAGATCGGAGCGGTCCGGGACCGCGTGTCCCGGACGGTCGTTCGCCTCGCGTTCGTCGATGCGTTGCAGGACCAGTGCGGCGGACAGCCAGGTGGTGACGAAGGCGAGGCTGCCGAGGACGTCGGTGGGCCAGTGCACGCCGAGGTAGACGCGGGTCCACGCGATCGTGAGCGCGTAGGCCACCGCGATGAGCCAGACGAGCCACCGTGGGGCGCGGGCGAAGCGGCGGACGACGAGCCAGGCGATCAACCCCGCGGCGAGCGCCGCGTCGGAGGTGTGACCCGAGGGGAAGGACAGGCCGCCGGCGTCGACGGCCCAATCCGAGGCCGGTGGCCTGGGGCGGGCGATCAGTTCGGAGATCGCGTACCGGGTGAGCACTCCGAGCAGCATCAGCAGGAGAACGAGCACGGCCCGGTTCAGCTTGGCCCGCACCGGTCCCGGCGTCAGAGCCACCGCGACCACGAAGACGAGCGGGGCGGTGAAGGCCGAGGAGGCGGTCGACGTGACCCCGGCGGCGAACGACGTCAGGCCGGCGCTGCGGTCCGTCGCGGACCAGCGGTGGACGGCGAGGTCGAATCCGCCGGCCCAGGGGAGCAGATCGCCGGCCGAGACGAGGAGCGCCAGGAACACCACGAGGCCGGCTGCGGCCGCGATGCAGGGTTTCCGGGTGCCGAGGACGGCGGGCCTTCCCGGCGGCGATGTGGACGACACCGAGCCGAGGGTATGACCGCGGTGGTCAGCGCCGGGTTCGCCGGACGCAAAGGTTCGTTAACCTGGGCTCTGGTGCGGTGTCACCCCGGCGTCGGCTGACGGCCTAGAGTGGGCAGAAGGCCGACGAAAGGCGGGAAGCATGCGACCGTACCGAGTTCTCGCGGTCGCTCTGGCGCTGGCCATCGCCGGATGCTCCCCGGCCCCGGTGGGCGGTGCTCCCGCGACGTCGACCGGCCCGGCTTCGCCCGCCACGAGTCCGTCCACTCAGGACTCCGCGGTGAACCCCGACCCGGCGAAGTTCGCTTCGCAGGTCATCGCCCGGGCTCGGGAAGCGGGCGTCGATCCGCAGCTGGTGCTGGCCATCCTCTACAACGAGTCGTACAAACCGCACGATCCGCAGCTCGAGCGCGCGTGGCAGAACCTCAAGCCGGACGCGGCTTTCGGGGTGGCGAACATGCACCGCGCCACCTACGACCAGACCCGCCGCGGGCGGCCGTTCGCGGCCCGGCAGTGGCAGGAGCTGCCCGACGATCCGGACCTCGCCATCCAGGCCGAAGCCTGGTACCTGCACGACCTGGCTGCCCAGCTGCCCGCGAAGCACGGCACCCGGTACACCGCCGACGAACTGCTCGCTTTGGGCTACAACGCCGGGCCCGGCAACATGAAAGCGTTCGCGCGCGGCACCGAGCCCGGCGCGCAGGCCCGGACCTATCTGACGGACCTGCGCGCCAATTGGGCGAAAGCGGGCGCAGCCGTGGGAAAGCGTTAGGTAGTCGCTGTCCGGCCTGGTGCCGGGGAAGTGGTCAGCTGCCGAAGGTGCCGATCCCGGCGGCCAGCAGGTCGAAGGCCTCGTCGATCACCTGGTTCTGCTCCTTGGTGACCGTCGTGGCCGGTTCACCGGCGACGAGCCGCCGGATCGGGGTGACCACGACGGTGGTCGCCGTGGCCAGGAGCAGGCGGGCGACCAGGTCGGCGCGGACCGCGTCGCCGGTTTCCTCGGTCAGCCGGCGGGCCACCGCCGATTCCAGGTATTCGCGTTGTTCCCGGGCTCGCGAGAGCAACGCGGGGCTCTCCGCGATCAGGCGACCGAATCGCGCCATGCCCGGCGCGGCAGTGGACAGCACGTGCCGCTGGGCCAGCAACCGGTGCATCAAGGCCCGGACCGCTTCGACGGCGGGCTGGCCGGGCGGACGCTCTCGGAGGGCGTCGACGAGCAGACGCTCGGCCTCCGCCTGCAGATCCAGGAGCAGGTCCTCCTTGCGCGGGAAGTAGTTGGTGACCGTGGCCTTGGCGACCCCGGCCGCCTCGGCGATCTCCACGACCGTGACGGCCTCGAACCCACGCTTGGCGAACAGGCGCGTCGCGACATCGGAGATGTGCTGCCGGGCCTCCCGCTTCTTGCGTTCCCGCAGTCCTTCGTGCATGGCCGAAGTTATACCAGAGTCAAACTTGACACCGTCACAAACTTAGGACGATCCTAGATTTCATGAACTCTGACGTTGTGGTTGTCGGCGCCGGCCCGGTGGGGCTGCTGCTCGCGGCCGAGCTGAGCCTTGCCGGTGTCTCCGTGGCCGTGCTCGAGCGCCTGACCGAACAGAACCAAGCCCTCAAGGCCGGCGGGATCAGCGGGCGCAGCACCCAGCTGCTCGCCCGGCGCGGGCTTGCGGACCGGATCGCCGAGGAGAGCGCGAAGCACGGTGAGGGGTTCGCGTCGTTCGCCCGCGAGCGCACCGCTGCCGACGGTCGGCAGGCCCGGTTCGGCGGGCACTTCGCGGGCCTGCTGCTGAACGCCGAGTCGTCCCTCGAGATCCCGCCGCCCACAGTCCTGCCGCAGCAAGCCCTCGAGCGGCTGCTCGGCGCGTGGGTGGCCGAGCTCGGCGTGCCGGTGCTGACCGGCCACGAGGTCACCGGCCTCACCCGGAACGCCGACGACGTGACCGTGCAGGTACGCACCGGCAGCGGCGCGAAGACCATCCGGTGCGCGTATCTCGTCGGCTGCGACGGCGGCCGCAGCACCGTCCGCAAGCTGGCGGGATTCGCGTTCCCCGGCACGGACCCGCTGACCACGGGCTACCAGGCGACGCTCACCCTGGACCCCGCCGTGCCGCTGCCCACCGGATGGCACGTCACCGACCGCGGCTTGTACGCACACGGGCCGAAACCCGGCCGGGTCCTCAGCGTGGAGTTCGCCGGACCGCCCGCCGACCGCGACGCTCCGGTCACCCGGGCCGAGCTGCAGGACGCCCTGCGCCGGGTCGGCGACACCGACGTGGTCGTCACCGCGGTCGAGTCGGCGGCCCGGTTCACCGACAACACCCGCCAGGCGGCGACGTACCGGCTGGGCCGGGTGCTGCTGGCCGGCGACGCGGCGCACGTGCACCCGCCCTTCGGCGGCCAGGGTTTGAACACCGGCCTGCAGGACGCCGCCAACCTGGGGTGGAAGCTGGCCGCGGCCGTCCGGGGCTGGGCGCCCGACGGCTTGCTGGACAGCTACACCGCCGAACGGCACCCGGTGGCCGAGCGGGTGCTGGAGAACACCCGTGCCCAGATCGCGATCATGCGCCCGGATCCGCACAGCCGCGCGATGCGCGCGCTGTTCGCCCAGCTGCTCGAGGCCGACGTGACCCTGACCGACATCTTGGGAGCCCGGCTGCAGGGCCTCGACATCCGTTACGACGTAGGCCCTTGGACCCACTCGCTGACCGGGCGGTACCTGCCCGACGTTCCCGGCCTGGCCGAAGGCCCGCGGCCGGTCCTGGCCGATCTGACCGGCTCGGCCGAGATGCGGGCCGTCGCGGCCGGCTGGACCGACCGGGTCGACGTGCGCCGGCTACCCGAGACGCCCGGGGTGACCGCGCTGCTGCTCCGCCCGGACGGCTACATCGCCTGGGCGACGGACGGCGCCCCCGATCCGACGTCGCTCCGCGAAGCCTTGTGCACGTGGTTCGGCAAACCACGCTGACCGGAATTCCCCTTCGGGGACGTCATCGTGGGCCCGCCTCGCTGAGCGGGTGCAGCTTGATCGACGCTCCCAAGTGGACGGCGCCGCCGGCGTGTCCCTCGCACCCGGCGCAGGAATGGCCGGACGGCGTCCGCGGGAACAGCCGTTCACTCGTGTCGGCGTCGGCGTCGCCGTCCGCGGGCGCGCCGCGCTCCGCGGACGACTCCATCGCCAGCAGGGCCGCGCCGTAGGCACCTGTGATCTGCGGGTGCTCGGGCACCTCGACGTCGAGGCGGAGCGCCTGCTCCAGGAACCGCACCGCCGCCGGGTTCCGGGCGACGCCGCCGGTCATCACGACCGGGGCGTGCCGGCCTACCTGGGCCACCAGCGCCAGGGTCCGGCCCGCGACCGCGCGGTGCACCGATGCCGCGATGTCGGCCGTCGAGTGGCCTTCCGCGAGCATCGAGATGATCTCGGTTTCGGCGAACGTGGCGCACATGCTGCTGACCTCGAGGCTCTCGCTGCCCGTCAGCGCCAGCTCGCCCAGCTCCCCGATGTCGCACTCGATGGCGCGGGCGAGCACTTCGTAGAAGCGGCCGGTGCCGCTGGCGCAGCGGTCGTTCATCGCGAAGTCGTCCACCAGGCCGTCGGCGTCGACCTTGATGGCCTTGCTGTCCTGGCCGCCGATGTCGATGATCAGCTTGACACCCGGGCGCATCGCCGCGGCTCCGCGGGCGTGGCACGTGATCTCGGTGAACGTCCGGTGCGCTCCGGGCACGAGCTTGCGCCCGTACCCGGTCGACACCGTGGCCGCGACGCCGTTCTCCGGGATGCCGGCCTCGGTCAGTGCGGCGTCGACGGCCTTTTGCATGCCCTGCCGGCTCACCGCGCCCATCTGGACGACGCTTTGGCCCGCAAGGGAACCGTGCTCGTCCACGACGACGGCTTTGGCGGTGGTCGACCCGAGGTCGACGCCCAGGTAGTGGGTCATGAGACGGCCGAGTAGTCCTCCGGCAGCGCGCCACGCTCACGGCGGACGTCGATCGCCTCCAGCATGGCCACCAGCCGGCTCTCCAGCACCCCGTCCTTGTAGAAGGAGGCGTCCGCGACGTCACCCTCGAAGAAGATGGAAGGGATGCCCAGGTTGTCCCGCGCGGACTTCGCCAGCAACCGCTGCGGCCCGGTGAAGGCGCGGCAGGTGCGGGTCGAGTGGAACACGATCCCGTCGAGGCCGTAGTCGCGGCAGTCGCGCAGGGTCAGGTGGTCCAGGGTCTTCGCGCCGTGGTTCGTCGGGCACAGCAGGTAGTGCTGCGCCATGCCGCGCAACGGGTCCTCGGTGTCGATGAGGTGCGGCTCCTGCCAGAACGCGTTCTGGATGTAGCGCCCGGCCAGCACCGCGGCGCCGTACTCGGCGAACTTCCGTGACAGGAAGCCGAGTTTGTTCCAGTTCATGATGCCGTCGAAGTACAGGCGGTACTTCTCGTCCTGCACCGCGGAGACGCCGTTGTCGACCCGGTCCTGGATTTCGTCGCGCACGGCCGCGAAGTAGTCCACGAGGTCTTGGTTGCCGGGCAGGAAGTTGATCGGGGCGACGCTCGCGATCCAGTCCCAGAACGTCGCCGGGGCGGGCGTGGTCTTGCACAGGTCCAGCCCTTCCCGGCGCAGCTCGGCCGCACGCTTGATGTGGGTCATGCTTTCCGACAGCGCGTCGTAGTCGAAGGGGCGGCCGGTCTGGTGTTCGAGGAAGCCGATCAGCTCGCGCAGCTGGTCGGTGACGAACGTGGAAGCGGTTTCCCACTCCTCGCCCCGCAGATAACCGGCGTCGGGCTGGTTCCCCCAGAGGTAGGGGTGGGAGATGGTGAAGATCGGCAGTTCCTTGCCGAAGATCCGGTAGGAGATGCCGTCCCACTGCTGCCCGGTGCTGCAGCCGGCGTAGTTGTTGACGAAGAAGTCCGGCGCCGGCAGCTTCGCGGCGAGCACCTCCTGGTCGTGCACGCCGACCACGCCCGTCTGGTCGCCTTCGGTGCCCTGCAGGGTGAGCACGGAACAGCCGAGGTGCGTCCGCGAGTACGAGCAGAGTTCCGAGTTGTAGCCGTACTCCGCGCCGGCCAGCTGCGCCGGGCCCTCCAGCCGTTGCGCGGCCAGCCGGGCGGCGAACGCCTCGCCGTGGCACCACGCCAGGCCGGCGGCCTGGAAGATCGGGTTCAGCGCGCCGCCGTTGTACCAGACGATCTGCTTTCCCCGCTCCCGTGCGGTGAAGAGGTCTTCCCAGTAATCGGTGATCATCCGGCCGCCCCGGCGGGTGACGCCCAGCCGGTTGCTCTTGTCCTCGACGGGCTTTTCGATGCTGCCCAACATTCGTCCTCCTGGGATCGATGGTCTCAGACCCGGACCGGACGGCGCCGCCGGGCGCGTTCGACGACGGCTTCGATCCGGGTGCGGAAGGTCTCCAACGGCATGCCTTCGTGCTCGGTTTCCAGCTGGAGCTGGGGAATACCGGCGGCTTCGAGACTCTTCCGGAGTTCGGGGTAATACAGCATGTGCGGTTCGCAGAACTTGGGCATGAGGTGGATGACGGCCTCGGCCCCGTTGTGCTGGACGGCGTCGACGAGGTAGGTGTCCCAGTCGACGTCCTGCTGGACGCGGGTCGGGCAGGGGATCGTGACGTTGCGCCGCGCGTACCACTCGCCCAGGGCCTGCACCGGATCGCCGTCCTCGGCCACGTCCGTGGAAAGGTAGCGCCGGCCGTAGTAGAGGTCGTCGTCGACGACGAGCGCACCGCTGTCCTCGATGACTTCGAGCAGCTCGCGGCGCGGCGCGTGGCAGAGGTGCCCGGACAGGTGCACCCGCACCCGGTCGTCCCGTTCGGCGGCCCGGGGTTCCGCCAGCACCTCGGCGAGGAGCGCGTGGTGTTCGCCGGGGTCCATGACCATGCTCGCCGCGATGATGTCCTGGAGCTCGACCGGGCTGAACGCGGCATTGCCCGCGCTGCGCTCGTCGAGCAGCCGCCGCATCAGCCTGCGGTCGCGGTTGTACGCCCTGATGCTCGCCCGGAGTGCTTCGGGTTCGACCGGATTTCCCGTGAAGCTCTCGATTTCCGCCCGGATCCGCTGCATCGTGTCGGCGATCTTCGCCGCCGCCCACGGGTCGTTCATGGACGAGTTGAGCATGCCCAGGAAGACGGTCGTGTCCGGCTGCACCGCGCGCACGATGTCGGCGGCGCCGATCAGCTGGATGCAGTGGTCCGCGGTGAAGATCCCGTCGTAGACGGCGAGCCGGCCGGTCGCCGCCTGGTCGGCGAGGTTGCGGGTGTAGCCGCAGTAGAACTCCGCCAGCAGCGCCCGGCCTTCGGTGATCGGCTGCTGGTCGTCCGGGACGATCACCGGCAGCGCGCCCGCCGCGTGCCCGAGCTCGCGCGGGAAGTTCATCGGCAGCACGCCCAGCACCGCCGCGCCCGGGTGCTTGGACCGCCACCGCGCGAGGTACGCACGCGGGTCGCGTGCCGCCGCCACCAGTCGGGTCATGGCTGCCGCGTCGGTCATCAGCGTGGTTCCTCTCGTGGGCGATACGGGAGACTCTACGCGTCACGTAACTCGATCACAATCGCCGTAGAGTATTGGAGACGTGCCGCACCCCCCGGCTGACGCGGTGGAGGAACGAGTCGATGCAGCGTGCCCGGACCGAAGGCGACACCGAGCCGGCGTCGTGGCCGGGGTCAGCCCGGGATGTGGTGGTGCACCGTGGCGACGACGCACGGTTTGCCCGCCCGGTTGGCGCCGATCACCCGGGTGACGGCCATGCGCCGGCCGGCGGTGACGACTTCGGCCCGGAAGGTGGCGACCTCCCCGTGCGGAAACGGGCGTGGGTAGGTGGCCGTCAACGACGCCGGGACGAAGTCCGGCCGCGCGAGCGCCGCACTGGCCGTGAGTTCCGCCAGCCACAACGAAATCCCGCCGTGCAGTGTGCCGATCGGGTTGACCAGGTCGTCGCCGACGTCGATGCGCAGTTCGGCGCGTCCGTCCGCGGCGGACACCTGCTCCCGGATCTTGGCGAGGAGTCCCACGGTCGGTGTGGTGGTGGGCCGGCCCTCGGGTGCCGGGCCGGAAAGCGCTACGTAGCGCCCCCACTGCCGGCAGCGGGACACCAACCTGCCCTGCGCGTCGACGATCGATCCCTCGGCGAGGCCGGTCGCCGAGGTCGCGTGCAGTGTCCGTCCTTCGGCACGCAGGGTCGTCCCGTCGACGGGTGGCAGCCGGAAGAAGTCGAGGGAGATCTCGGCACTCACCGACCAGAGCCCCGCGGGCGCGCCCTCGATCAGGGCGTAGCCGAGGACGTTGTCCGCCAGCACGCCCAGCGAACCCGCGCTGTCCGACCACGGCCCGGTGGTCATCTCGGCGCGGACGCCGTCTTCGAAGACCGTGACCGCGAACAGGGCTTCGGGGCCGCCGCCCACGACGACGGGTTGTGCGGCTGGTGGGTTCAACGAGGGTCCCCTGGTGGTCGTGAGCGGGTCAGACGGCATTCAGCTCGCCGAAGCGGCGTCGCACGATCGGCGTCCACTCCGCGCGGAAGGCTTCGATCCGGCGGGCCACCCGCCGGCCGACCCAGTCGGGCAGCAGCGCCTCCGGGAGCTGCGGATCCACCCGCGGGAACTCCTGCCACTCGCTGACCAGCCGGATGTGCGCGGTCAGGATCTCGTCGTCGCCGGCCGGGCGCAGGTCGTTCATGGCCGCCCAGACCTCCTCGTACCGGGTCCGCAGCGCGTCGAGGTCCCAGCCCCGCGCCACGATCTCCTCGCGGGGGAGCCCGACCGCGTCGAGGTTGCCGGTGAAGGCGACGGTGTGCTGCCGGAGGTCCAGCTCGTCGAGGAGGCGGCCGACCTCCGCGGCGCGTTCGACGTGCGGGGTCAGCCACAGCCCGGGCACGGGGTTCCCGAACCCGGCCCAGGTGAGCCCGGCGTACAGCGGGCGCCGTGCACCGCGCAGGGACTGCGGGATGCTGGTCCACAACGCGAGCCAGGTGCCGTCCCAGCTGCTGAAGGGGTCGCTCAGCGAGTAGACGCGGCCGGACCCGGTCTCGAAGATGTGGATCAGCTTGTCGCTCAGCGTCCACCGGACTTCGCGGCCGTGGCGCTCCGGGACGATCCACTCGGAACCGGACGCGCGGGCGATGGCCTGCCGGGCGGTCTGCTCCTCGAAGCCCGCCCCTTTGAGGATGTGCACCAGTGTCGCGGTCCAGACGGGCTCGCCGGTGGGCCACACCAGCTCGCCGAGGATCGTGATCAGCAGTGACCGCGCGCTTCCGGGTGCCAGCGCCGAGTCGGTCGACGACGTCTCGAGAGCTCCTGGGGTCGGCATGACCGGAGATTCTACAGGCCTTGCGACCGGATCCACGACCATGTATGGCGAAGGACTCAGGCGGCGGAGATCCCGCCGTTCACGCTGATGGCCTGGCCGGTGAGCTTCGCGGCCGCGGGGCCGCCCAGGAAGACGATCAGCGCGGCGAGGTCGTCCGGCTCGGCGACGCCCAGGTGGGCCTGGCTCGCGGCCTTCTCGAACAGCTTCTTGCTGAACCCGTCGCGCAGGACGTTGTCGGCGGTCGGCGTGCCCGAGATCAGTGACGGCGTCACGGCGTTGACGCGCACCCCGTCGCGCTTGGCTTCGATGGCGGTGACGCGCGAGAACATCACGATCGCCGCCATCGCGGCACCCAGCACCGCTTCGCCGGGAGTGGCCACCTTCGCGGCGTCGGAGGCGATGTTCACGATGCTGCCTCCGCCCTGCTCCCGCATCAGCGGCAGGACCGCCCGGGTCAGGTGCATCGGCGGGAGGGCTTGCCGGGTCAGGATCCCTTCGACGTCGGCCTGCGGGGTCAGGTGCAGCAGCTCCGGCCGGTAGGTGGCGGTCGTCGAGTTCACGAGCACGTCGATGCCCGCCAGCGCCCGGTGCGCCTCGGCGACGGAAGCGGTGACCTGGCTGAGGTCTTCGGCGTCGGTGGGGATGAACACCACCTCGGCGCCCGGGTGCCGGTCGAGGACGCGCTCGCGGGCGAGCTTCCCGCGTTCGGTGCCGCGCGCGAGCAGGGCGATGCGCCGGACGCCGGCATCCGCGAAGGCCAGTGCGGTGGCCAGGCCCACGCCGGAGGTGCCGCCGGCGATGACGACGGCGGAGTCGGGGTAGTCGCGGACGAGCGGCACGGGTACCTCCGGATGGCTTGCTGATCGACTACGCATGATGCAACCTCATCGCCGAGTCTGTCATACAAATTCCGGTCAGACCATTCCTATTGTCGGACCGTCGAGGTAGGGTCCGGTGGCCCCGGTCACATCACGGACAAGGGAGTTGGGGATGGGCGGCGTGCGGGTTCTCGAAACGTCCTACTGGCCGGCCGAGCCGGGCGAGGTGCACGACGTCACGGTGTGCGACACCCTGCGCCACGCCGCGGCGACCGTCCCGGACCGGGTGGCGCTGGTCGACTGCGCGCCGGATCCCGGTGCGCGGAAGTCGTGGACCTACGCCGGGTTCCTCGCCGACGCCGAGCGGGTCGCGCGGGCGCTGCTGGAAAAGTTCTCGCCCGGCGACCGGATCGCCGTCTGGGCCCCGAACAGCGCGGCGTGGATCGTGCTGCAGCAGGGGGTGGCACTGGCGGGCATGGTGCTCGTGGCGCTCAACCCCGCCTACCGGGCCCGGGAAGTCGGGTTCGTGCTCCGCCAGTCCGGGGCCGTCGGCGTGTTCTGCCCCGCCGGGCACCGCGGGTTCGACATGCGCGGCATGCTCGACGACATCCGCGGCGAGACCCCGGACCTGCGGGAGATCGTCACGTTCGACGACTGGGACGCGTTCGTCGCGAGCGGCGACCCGGCCCGCGCACTGCCGGTCGTGCGGCCGGGGGACGTGCTCCAGATCCAGTACACCTCGGGCACCACCGGCTTCCCGAAAGGGGCCATGCTGCACCACAAAGGACTCGTGAACGAGGCCAGGCACGTGGCCGAGCGCGCCGGGATGGCCGACGGCGGCGTGTACGTCAACGCGATGCCGATGTACCACATCGGCGGCGGCGCGGTGACCTCCCTCGGGGCGTGGGCCAAGCGCGGCACGTTCGTCATCCTGCCGGGGTTCGACCCCGGGCTGCTGCTGGAGGCGTTCGAGACCTACCGCGGCACGCACACCCTGGTGGTGCCGACCATGCTGATCGCGCTGCTCGACCACCCCGATCTCGTGACCCGCGACCTGTCGAGCCTGCAGACGATCATGAGCGGCGCCTCGGCGGTGCCCGCGGCCCTCGTGCGCAAGACGCAGGCCGCGCTCGGCTGCCAGTTCAGCATCCTCTTCGGACAGACGGAAGCCCACGGGGTCGTCAGCCAGACCCGCGTCACCGACAGCCCGGAGGACCAGGCGGAGACCGTCGGGCAGCCGCTCCCGCAGCTCGAGGTCAAGATCGCCGACCCGCTGACCGGCGCTCCGGTGCCGCTGCACGAGAGCGGCGAGATCTGCTGCCGCGGCTACCAGAACATGCTGGGGTACCACGGCATGCCCGAGGAAACGGCGGCGGCGATCGACGCGGACGGCTGGCTGCACATGGGGGACATCGGTGCCCTGGACGAGCGCGGCTTCCTCAAGATCCGCGGCCGGAGCAAGGACATGATCATCCGCGGCGGGATGAACATCTACCCCGCCGAGATCGAAGGCACGCTCCAGGAGCACCCCGCGATCGAATACGCCGCGGCGATCGGCGTCCCGGACGCGACGTGGGGCGAGCAGATCGGCGCGGTGCTCCAGCTGCGGGCCGGGTTCGAACGCCCGTCGGTGGAAGAGCTGACCGGGTTCCTGCGATCCCAGCTCGCCCCGCACAAGACTCCGGTCTTCTGGGCGTTCGTCGACGAGCTGCCGGCGACACCCAGCGGCAAGATCCGGAAGTTCGTCCTCCGCGAGCGCGCCGAGCAGGGCTCGCTCACCTTCGACGTCGTCCGGTCGACGACCGCGACCACCCGCTGACCCCGGTTCGAGTGGAGTTGACATGGCAGCACACAGTCCCCGCCGGGCGGCCTCGGCCGCGTTCCTCGGCTCCGTCGTGGAGTACTACGACCTCGTCATCTACGGCACCGCTGCGGCGCTGGTGTTCGGCAAGCTGTTCTTCCACGGCGTCGGCCCGCAGGTGGCGCTCGTGCTGTCCCTGGCGACGTTCGCCAGCGGCTACCTCGTGCGCCCGCTCGGTGGCCTGCTCTTCGGCTACATCGGCGACCGCCGCGGCCGGCGCACGGCGGTGCTCCTGACGATCGTGCTGATGGGCGTCGCGACGGTCCTCGTCGGCCTGCTGCCCGGCTACGAAGCGATCGGTCCACTGGCCCCGGTGCTGCTGGTGGTGCTCAGGCTCGGGCAGGGCCTGGCCGTCGGCGGTGAGCTCGGGGGAGCCGTGCTCATCTCGGTCGAGCACGCCCCCGAGGGGAAACGCGGCTTCTACGGCAGCTTCTCGACCGCCGGTGCCCAGGCGGGCACCGTGCTGGCGACCGCGGTGTTCGCGCTCGTCACGCTGCTTCCCCAGGCCCAGCTCGAATCCTGGGGCTGGCGCGTGCCGTTCCTGGGCAGCGCCTTGATCGTCCTGGTCGGCCTGCTGCTGCGTTACGGCCTGGAAGAGACGCCCGACTTCGTCGCATCCGGCGCGCGCTCCAAGCCGATCCGCACCGCGCTCACGCGGTACCCGCGCGCCATCCTCGGCATCGTCCTCGTGATGGCCGGCATGATGTCGATCTGGTACGTCCTCACGATCTACAGCCTCAGCTACGCGGTGAACACCGCCGGCGTCGACCGCACCACGATGCTGTGGGTCATCACCGTGGCGACGTTCCTCGTCGTCGTCATGAACCCGGTGTGGGGCGCACTGTCGGACCGCGTGCACCGCGGCCGTCTGCTGGCCGCCGGGCTGCTTGTGGAAGGCCTCCTGCTGGCCGTCTACTTCGTGGCGCTGGACAGCCGCAGCGTGCCGTTCATCTTCGGTGCGCTGCTCGCGGTCGCCGGCCTCGGCCACGCGGCCGCCAACGGGATCTTCCCGGCGTTCATCGTGGACTGCCTGCCGACCGAGGTCCGCTACACCGCGGGATCCCTCGGCATGCAGGTCGCCGGGGTGATCGCCGGCTTCGCGCCGCTCACCGCGGTCGCCCTCGAAGACTCCGTGTTCGGGATCTGGACGATCACCGCGGCCTGCCTGGCGCTGTGCCTCGCCGGGGCAGGCGCGGCCCTCGCGTTGTACCGGTCGCGGCCGGCACTGCCGGCGGCCGTGCCGATGCCCGTCGCGGTGGAGTCGTGAACCGCAGGCCCGAACCGGTGCGGCGCCGCGTGACGTCGCCCGCGGACGTGGCGGACGTCGAAGCGTGCCCACCGGAGGACCTGCGTCCCGCCGACACGATCCTCGGCTGCCTGTCCGCGGCGGCCGCGCTGGACCCGGAGAAGCCGGCCATCGTGCTGGTCGAACCGCCGGATTTCCTGGCCCCGGCGCGGATCGTGACGTATCGCGAGCTGGTGCGCGAGGTCGAGCTGTCGGCTCGCCTGTTCGGCGCCAGTGGCGGTGTCACGGCGTTGCTGCTGCCCATGGTGCCCGAAGGCCTGACCGCGCTGTGGGGTGCCGCGACGGCGGGCGTCGCCGTGCCGCTCAACCCGTTCCTCGAACCCGCGTCGCTGTACCGGATCCTGACCGAGGTCGGCGCGACGGCTCTGGTCACGACCCGGGAGATCCTGGACGGGAAGGACGATCCACGCGCACACGTGCCGAGCCTGCGGCACGTGTTCTCCGTCGGCGACGACTTCGCCGCCGCCGTCCAGGCGCACGAGGACGACGTCCGGGTCTTCGACCCCGATCCCGACCGGACGGTCATGGCGATGCCGACCGGCGGCACGACCGGCACCCCGAAACTCGTCCGGATGACCCAGCGCGGGCAGCTCACCGTGGCGTGGAACGTCGGCGCCCTGATGGGCTCCGAACGCGACGGCGTCGTCGGGCACGGGATGCCGAACTTCCACTGTGGCGGGTCGCTGTCCCTGGGACTGCGGGCGATGCTCTTCGGCCAGACCCTGCTCACGCTCACCACGTCGGGGTTCCGTTCGCGCGAGGTAGTGGCGTCCTTCTGGGACATCGCCCGCCACTACCGCATGACGTCCCTGCTGGCCACGCCGACGACGGCGCGGGCCATCCTCACCGCCGGCGGCGACGCCGAAGGCCACTGCCTGGCGGACTTCCACGTCGGCGGCAGCCAGCTGCCGGTCGCGCTCGCGACGGAGTTCCACGAGCGCTTCGGCGTGTGGCTGCGGGAAAACTGGGGCATGACCGAGCTGCACGGCACGATCACCGGGCACTACAACGACGGCAGCCGCCCGCGGATCGGGTCCGCGGGCCGGGCGCTGCCGCACTTCCGCGTCCGCGCGGTCGAGCTCGACGGGGCCGGGGGAGTCGTCCGCGAATGCGCGCCCGGCGAGCGTGGTGCGCTGGTCATCGGCGGGCCGTCGGTGACCGAGGGATACCTCGACGCCACGCAGGACGCCGCGCTCCACGTCCGGGACGAGGGCACCCGCTGGGCCGACACCGGGGATCTCGGCACCGTCGACGAGGACGGCTACGTCTGGATCTCCGGCCGTGCCAAGGATCTCATCATCCGAGGCGGGCACAACATCGACCCCGGGCAGATCGAGGAGGCGCTGTCCCGCCACCCCGACGTGAGCATGGCGGCCGCGGTCGGCAGGCCCACGGCGGGCAAGGGAGAGCTGCCCGTGGCCTACGTCGAGCTGAAGGCCGGGACGGCGACGCGACCGGAGGCGCTGCTGGCCTTCTGCCGGGAGCACGTCCAGGAACGGGCCGCGGTGCCGGCCGAGGTCGTCGTGCTGGACCGGCTGCCGGTGACCCCGGTCGGCAAGGTCGCCAAGCCCGCGCTGCGCCAGGACGCGCTGCGCCGGGAGATCCGGGCGCTGGTCGCCGAGCTGTCGGACGCCGGGCACGAGCACGGTGTGCACGTCGAAGACTCCGGCCCCCGGCCGAGGGTGGTCGTTTCGCTGCCGGAAGGCGGTCGGGGATTCGCTGACCTGCTGAGCAGCCGGCTGGCAGCCTACGAATTCCTGAGCGAAGTCCGGGTCGGCTGACCCTTGCTCGTAATGGTCAGTCCATTATATCGTTCGACCAGTTCAGTGTGGTGTGGATCACTGATGGTCGGAAGGGCTGCCGATGACGCACACGATCTCCGTTCACGACCGGTACGCCGAGGCCGACATCAAGGCCTTCTACGAGGCCGGATTCTGGCGCCCGGAGGGGCTTTCCGCCCTGCTGGACGGGCAGGCCGAGGCTCGCGGCGGCAAGGTGTTCGTCTCCGACGGCACCAGTGAGCTCACCTACGCGGATCTTCGCGACCAGGCTCTTGCCGTGGCCGGCGGGCTGGCCGGGCTCGGCGTCGGCCACGGCGACCGGGTCGCGGTGCAGCTGCCCAACTGGACCGAGTTCTTCGTCGTCGCCGCGGCGGTCAACCGCCTCGGGGCGGTGCTCGTGCCGATCATGCCGATCTACCGGGCCGAAGAGGTCGGCTACGTCCTGCGGCACTCCGGCGCGAAGGTGGCGGTCACCTGCCGCGAGTTCAAGGGGTTCGACTACCTCGCGATGTTCACCGCGCTGCGGGGGAGCTGCCCGGACCTGACGGCCGTCGTCGCGGTCCGCGGTGACGGCGACGTCCGGCTCGACGACCTCCACCGGCCCGGGGTGGAGCTCGGTCCGGCGCCGTCGCCCGACGACGGCTTCCTCATCGTCTACACCTCCGGCACGACCGCGCGGCCGAAAGGCTGTTTCCACACGCTGAACACCGTGCGCGCCAGCGCCGCCGCGATCGCGCGCAGCGTCGGCTACGGCGAGGCCGACGTGCAGTTCGGACCGTCCCCGGTCACCCACAGCACCGGGCTCGCCACCAGCTTCCTGCTGCCGCTGCTGACCGGCGCGGCCTCGCACCTGATGGAGGCGTGGGACCCGGCCGAGGCGTGGCAGCGGATCGCGAAGTTCGGCTGCACCGCCGCGGTCACCGCGACGCCGTTCCTGCAGATGCTCATGGGCGCCTACGACCCGGACCGGCACGACGCGGCGAGCCTGCGCCTGTGGGTCTGCGCGGGCTCGCCGATCCCGGGTTCGGTCGTGCGGCGCGCGGGGGAGCAGTTCGCCGGGTGCCGGGTCCTGAGCCTCTACGGCCGCTCGGAAAACTTCCTCACCACCATGTGCACGCTCGACGACGCCCCGGACCGGTCGGCGACGTCGGACGGCTCCGCGATCGCCGGGGCGTCGGTGAAGATCGTCGACGAGCTCGGCGAGGAGGTGCCGCGAGGCACCCAGGGCGACATCACCTACCGCGGTCCGAGCCACATGCTGGAGTACTACCGGGATCCGGAGCAGACGGCCGCGCTGTTCACCGCCGACGGCCGGTCGCGCTCCGGCGACCTCGGCGTGATGGACGCCGACGGCTACGTGCGCGTCACCGGGCGGCTCAAGGACATCGTCATCCGCGGCGGGCTCAACATCAGCGCCCGGGAGCTGGAGGAGCTGCTCGTCGAGCACCCGCGGGTCGCCGCCGTCGCCGTGGTCGGGATGCCCGACGAACGGCTCGGGGAACGGGTCTGCGCTTACGTCGTCCCGGCCGGTGAGCCGCCGTCGCTCGCCGACTTGACGGGCTACCTCCGGGAGAAGGACGTCGCTACGCCGAAGCTGCCCGAACGGCTCGAGGTGCTGGACGAGCTGCCGATGACCGCGACCGGAAAGGTGCGCAAGCACGTGCTGCGCGACGACGTCCGCCGGAAGCTCACTCCAAAGTAGACAGTCCGGTCGTCGCGTACCCGGTGATCAGGTCGGCCAGCGACGGCGTGCTCGCCAGCGCGGTGGGCCAGTAGGCGACCGAGAAGATGACGCCGAGGCAGGCCTGCGTGCCGGCCGCGACCTCGGCGGGGCCCGCGCCGGGGAAGCGGCGGGCCACCGCGGCTTCCCAGCGGGCGAGGTACTGGCGGCGCCGGCGGTCGAACTGGCGCTTCCACGGTTCGACCAGTGACCGGTCCTCGCGCTGGTAGACGTTCACCAGGTGCCGGTGGGAGAGGGTGAACCCGACGTGGTGGCGGATCAGCCGGTCCAGGTCCTCGGCCGGGTCGTCGTGCACCGGCGCGGTGGCGCTGAGCAGCTCGTCGAGCGCCTCGTTGAACAGCGAAGCGAGGATTTCGTCCTTGCCGGAGAAGTGCCGGTAGAGCGCGGGGCCGCTGAGCCCGGCCCGCTTGCCGAGCTCGTCGACCCCGACGCCGTGGAAGCCCTTCTCGAAGAAGACGGCGGCGGCCGTATCCAGGATCTTGCGCTCCCTGTCCACCCGCCGAACCTAACACAGGACTGTGAACGATCGTTATTGTCGGGCTACCATCGGCGGCGACTCCCGATCGCGACGAGAGGGGCACGACGACGTGCGCGCATTCCTGCCGGGCCCGCGGCCGTGACCACCGGTGGCCGGACGTCCGAGCTGCTCACCCAGGTGCGCTCGGCCCTCGAGCGGGCCGGGATGCCGTCGGCCGGAGCGAGCGATCCGGAGTCCGCCGAGGTGGCCCTGACCGCCGCCGCGGGCGAGCTCGGCGAGCGGCTGACGGTGGGAACGGCGGATCCGGCCCGGACCGGCGCGGTGCTGGCGGAGGTCTACGCCCTGCGGCACGAGCTGGGCGAGCTCCGCGAAGGTGAGCGGGCGCGGCGGCGGGCAGCGCTCGACGCGAGCCTGGTCCGGCTCGGCGCGGTGACGGATTCCGACGAGCTGCTGGACCGGGCGTGCGAGGCGGTCGTCGGGGGCTGCGGGTTCGGCCGGGTGATGCTCTCGCGGGTCGACGGTTCGCTGTGGCGGCCGTGGAAGTCCTACGCGGTCGGCGACCGGGAGGCGGAACGGACGTTCCGCGAGTGGATCACCGCGATCCCGGAGATCCGGCTCGACCACCTGCTGCTGGAGACCGAGATGGTCCGCAAGCGGCAGCCGGCCCTGGTCACCGACCCGGCGCACGACCCGCGGGTGTACCGGCCGCTCCTGCGGGCGTCGGCGCTCACGTCGTACGTCGCGGCGCCGCTGCTGCCGACCGGGCGCGTCATCGGGTTCCTGCACGCCGACCACGTCGACGGCCCGGTGACCGCGCTCGACCGGGACCTGCTGTGGGCTTTTGCGCTCGGCTTCGGCCGGCTCTTCGAACGGGCCGTGCTCCTGACGCGGCTGCGGGAGCAACGCGAGCAGGTGCGGGTCGCGATGCGCACCGTCGAAGCCGTTCTGGACGACCTGGCCTCCGCGGAGATCGACCTGACCCGGCACGCCGCCGTCGCCGAACTGCGGCCGTCGCGGACGCGGCCGCACTCGTCGGCCGCGCTCGAGAAGCTGCTCACCGGCCGCGAGCGCGAGGTGCTCGCGCTGATGGCGACCGGCGCGACCAACAACCGCATCGCCGACGAGCTCGTCATCACCAGCGGGACGGTCAAGTCCCACGTCAAGCGCATCCTCCGCAAGCTGGGCGCGGAGAACCGGGCGGAGGCGATCTCGCAGTACCTCCGGCTGGCCATGGCCGATCCCTCTTGAGCGCTCCTCCGGGTTAGGGTCTAATGGTACGACCTTAATGAGGAGGCAAGTGTGCGGGCGATCGTCCTGCGGGAGTTCGGAGCGGCGGGATGCTTGCGGCCGGAGGAGGTTCCCTCACCGGCCGGGCGCCCGGGTGACGTGGTCGTCCGGTTGCGGGCGAGCGCGCTGAACTGGCACGACGTCCTGGTGCGGCAGGGCCGGTACGGTTCGCCGCTGCCGCACGTCCCCGGCGCCGACGGCGCGGGAGTGCTGGACACCGGCGAGGAAGTCGTGATCCTGCCGTCGCTGGGGTGGGGTGCCGGCGAGGCCGCGCCGGCGTCCGGCTTCGAGATCCTCGGCGACCACCGGCCCGGGACGTACGCCGAGGCGGTCTCGGTGCCGGCGGAGAACGTCGTCGCCAAGCCCGCCGGGTACAGCTGGGCGCAAGCGGCCGCGCTGCCGTTGGTCGGCGTGACGGCGTTCCGCGCCTTGTTCTCGCGAGCCGGGTTGCGGAGGGGTGAGTCCCTGCTGGTGCTCGGCGCGGGCGGCGGCGTCGCCACGACCGCGGTGCTGCTGGGCTCGGCGGCCGGAGCGACCGTCTGCGTGACGTCGTCGTCGGAGGCGAAGATCGAACGAGCGCGGGAAATCGGCGCCGCCGCGGGAGTCCGGTACACCGAGCCGGACTGGGCTGCCGCCGCTCGGGCGCTCGCGCCGGGCGGCGAGGGGTTCGACGTCGTCCTCGATCCCGTCGGGGCCTGGCAAGACTCGCTGCGGGCGCTGAAACCCGGCGGGCGGCTGGTCGTGCTCGGGGCGTCGCGCGCCGAACAGGTGCCGCTCGACGTGCGGTCGTTCTACTTCGGCCAGTTCAGCCTGCTCGGCACGACCATGGGCAGCCCCCGCGACTTCGCGGCGCTGCTGGGATTCCTGGCCGAGCACGACGTTCCGCCGCCGGTGCTCGACCGGACGTTCCCGCTCGACGAGGCGGCGGCCGCGCACGAGTACCTCGAAAGCGGTGACGGCTTCGGCAAAGTCGTCCTGACGCACTGAAGGAGCACGCATGCCGGAACTGGTGCGCTACCGGGTCGACGACCACGGCGCCGCCTGGGTGACGCTCGACGATCCGAAGACCCGGAACGCGCTGGGCGACGAACTCCTCGACGAGCTCCTGGCCGCGTTGGAGGCCGCGCGGGCCGACGACGGGGTGCGGGTCGTCGTGCTGGAGTCGTCGCACGAGCGGATCTTCTCCTCGGGCGGCAACCTGAAGGCGTTCGCCGACGACCGGCCGCCGATCGCCAAGTACGCCGGGCTCGACCGGTTCCCGCGGCTGTTCAAGCTCATCGCCGCCCTCGGCAAGCCGGTGCTCTGCGCGGCGGGCGGTGACGTCCTCGCCGGGGCGTTCGGGCTGGCGCTCGCCTGCGATCTCGTGGTGGCCAAGGAGTCCGCGCGGTTCGGCTGCCCGGAGATCAACGTGGGTGCCTTCCCGTTCATGATCTCCGCGCTCATCTTCCGCAACGTCGGCCGGCTCAAGGCGAACGAGCTGATGATGCTGGGGGACACGGTGTCCGCCGCCGAAGCCGCGGCGCTCGGCGTCGTCAACAAGGTCGTCCCCGATGCCGAGTTCGACGAGACCGTGCGGGTGTGGGCGCATCGCGTCGCCGGGAAGTCGCCGCTGCTGATGAAGCTGGGCAAGGACGCACTGGACTCGACCCGGGACCTCGACCTCGGCCAGGCCCTGGATGTGCTGCAAGCGCAGCTGGCGCTCGCGTTCACGACGGAAGACCTGGTCGAGGGCGTGCGGGCGTTCCGGGAGAAGCGCGAACCGGTGTGGCAGCGGCGTTGACGTTTTGGTCTAACCATATTACCGTCGAACCAGAATCGCCGAGATCGAGGATGATCGCCGATGATGACGGTCCACGACCGCTACTCCGCCGAAGAAATCCGGCAGTACTACGCGACCGGCCGCTGGCGCCGGGAAACCCTCGCCGACCTGCTGGACGCCCAGGCCATCGAACGCCCGGACAAGGTCTTCCTGACCGACGACACCGAATCCCTGACGTTCAAGGGGTTGCGCGACAGCGTGCTGCGGCTCGCGATCGGCCTGCGACGCCGGGGCGTCCGCACGGGGGACCGGGTCTGCGTCCAGCTGCCGAACTGGGTGGAACTCGTGCAGGCCGCGGCGGCGTTGTCGCGGCTCGGCGCGATCATGGTGCCGATCATGCCGATCTACCGGCGCGACGAAGTCGGTTTCATCGCGCAGAACGCCGGCGCGCGCCTGGTGATCACGGCCGAGACGTTCAAAGCCTTCGACTACGCCGGCATGTACCGCTCGCTCGGCCTCGAGCAGGTGGTCGTGGTGCGCGGGTCGGCCGGGACGCCGTTCGAGTCGCTGTTCGCCGACGTCGACCCGGACGAGGCGGCGGCCGAACTCGGCCCGGCCGCGGACCCTGACGATCCCTTCGTCATCGTCTACAGCTCCGGGACGACGTCACGCCCCAAGGGCTGCGTCCACACGTTCAACACCATGGCCTGCGGTTCCCGGCTGCTGGCGACGGCGTTCGGCTACACCGCCGACGACGTCCAGTTCGGGCCGTCACCGATCACGCACACGACCGGCCTGGTCACCAGCGTCTTCCTGCCGCTGATGCACGGCGCCGGCTCGCACCTCATGGCCGCGTGGGAACCGCGCAGCGGCGCGGAGCACATCCGCCGGTTCGGCTGCACCGCCGCGGTCACCGCGACGACGTTCCTGCAGATGCTCATGGACGTCTACGACCCGGCCGAGCACGACGCCGGCAGCATGCGGCTCTGGGTGGCCGCCGGCGCGCCGATCCCCGGCAGTTTCGTGGAGCGGGCGAGGCGGTTGCTGCCGGACTGCCGGATCCTCAGCCTCTACGGCCGGTCCGAGAACCTGACCACGACGACGTGCACGGTCGACGACGACCCCGCGCGATCGGTGACGTCCGACGGCCGGGCACTGCCGGGCAGCTCGGTGAAGATCGTCGACGACCTGGGCGCGGAAGTGCCCCGCGGGACCGAAGGCGACATCGCCTACCGCGGTCCGTCGCACATGCTGGGCTACCTCGGCAACCCCGCCGAGACCGCGGCGCTGGACACGCCCGGCGGCTACTCCCGCTCGGGCGACCTCGGCGTGATGGACGACGAGGGGTACGTGCGCGTCACCGGGCGGCTCAAGGACATCGTGATCCGGGGCGGGATGAACATCAGCGTCCGGCAGATCGAGGACCTGCTGACCGAGCACCCGGCCGTCGCGGCGGTCGCGGTCGTGGGCATGCCGGACGTGCGCCTGGGGGAGCGGATCTGCTGCTACGTGGTCCCGCAGCCGGGCCGCGCGGTCACGCTGGACGAGATCAAGGAGTTCCTACTGGGTCGGGACTTGGCGATCCAGAAGCTCCCGGAGCGCCTCGAAGTCGTCGAGCAGCTCCCGATGACGGCGACCGGCAAGATCCAGAAGCACGTGCTGCGCGCCGACATTGCGGAGAAGCTCAAGATCGCCGTGTGATCGCGGCGCGAGCCCGGATCACGGGCTCGCCGCCGCGGTTCGCGGCCAGCTCCAGCGCGGCGCGGTCACCGTCCACAGTGGTCACTTCGCCGCTGAACCGGAGGACGTCGCCCAGGAACACCGGCGCCACGAACCGGACCTCCAGTTCGCGCAGGTGCTCCACGCCCGCCCAATCGCTCAGCCACGCCGCGAGCATGCCGGCGTGCAGCTGGCCCATCGCGAGCACGCCGGGGAACCCCGCGGCCTCGGCGAAGGCGGGGTCGTGGTGCAAGGGGTTGAAGTCGCCGCCCGCGCCCGCGAACCGGACGACGTCGGTCTGGGTCACCGGGCCGATTTCGCGGGCCGGCACCTGGTCGCCGGCGATGACCTGAACCGGGGTCCTCATGCTTGCGCTCCTCGCTCGATCAGGGTTTCCCGCACCACCACGACGCTCTCGCCCGCCGTGTCGACGTAGTCGGTCTCCAGGGTCACGATCCGCAGCGCACCCTTGCGCCGATCGTCGACGACGCGGCGGACGCCGTGCACGCGGTCACCGGCGAGCAAGGGGCGAACGTAGGTCCACTTGACCGACCCGACCACGACGCGGTCGAACGCCAAGCCGAGCTTCTCGACGAAACGGCGCTGGTCGCGGTGGTGCCCGGCGACCACGACGTGCGTCGGTGTCGCCGGGAGCCGGGCGAACCCCGCGGCTCGTGCCGAGGCCTCGCTCGTGTGGACCGGATCCTCGGCGAAGGTCGCGCGCGCGAACTCCAGGATCTTGCCCCGCTCGACGTCGAAAGTGACCTCGTCGACGAAGTCCGCTGTCACAAGCCCTCCCGTTTTGGTCAGACCTATATTAACATCGGACCGTAGCATCACGAAGGAGTGCTGATGGATCTCGCGGACTCGCCGGAGGAGGCCCGGTTCCGGGCCGAGCTCAGGAAGTGGCTCGCGGACACGCTGCCGAACCTGCCCTGGCCGGAGCCGCCGGACCTGGAAGGCAAGCTGCCGTTCTGGCGGCAGTGGCAGGCCCTCCTGTTCGATGCCGGGTACGCAGGCCTGTCGTGGCCGAAGGAGTACGGCGGCCAAGGTGCCGGCGAGAAGCTGCGCGCGATCTTCACCGAGGAGACCGACCGCGCCGGCGCCCCGGAACGGCTCAACATCATCGGCGAGGACTTCGCCGGCCCGACGATCGCCGGCTTCGGCACGGAGACGCAGAAGGAACGCTTCCTGCGGCCGATCCTCACCGGTGCCGAGATCTGGTGCCAGCTCTTCTCCGAACCCGAGGCCGGCTCGGACCTCGCGTCGCTGCGCACGAAGGCCACGAAGGTCGACGGCGGCTGGATGATCCAGGGCCAGAAGATCTGGACGAGCCGCGCCCAGCTGGCCGCGCACGCGATCCTCCTGGCCCGCACCGGCGGCGGCCCGCGCCACAAGGGCATCACGTACTTCCTGCTCCCGATGGACAGCCCCGGCGTCACCGTCCGGCCGCTCGCCCACATGCTCGGCGAGGCCGAGTTCAACGAGGTCTTCCTGGACGACGTCTTCGTGCCGGACGACCTGGTCGTGGGGGAGGTGGACGGCGGCTGGCGCGTCGCCATGGGCACGCTGGGGTACGAGCGCGTCGCCATCGCCACGGGCCGCGTCAACACCAAGCGCGCGGTCGAGGACATCATCGCCGACATCGCCGCCCGGACCGGGCCGGACGGCCGTCCCCTCGGGACGGACCCGCTGATCCGCCAGCGCGTCGCGGACCTGTACGGGCGCGCACTCACGCATTACCTGATCGGCCAGCGGGTCGTGACGCAGGCCAGCGAAGGCGAGCCACCGGGCCCGGTGACGTCGATCGGGAAGCTGTACTTCTGCCCGCTGGTCGAGGACCTGGCCGACTTCCGGCTCTCGCTCGACCCGCTGGGTGGCCAGCTCGGCCTCGACGAAGAGCCGGACGCGCGCTGGCTGCGGCTGGCCTACCAGGCCCGCGGCACGGCGATCGCCGGCGGCTCGACCTTCATCCAGCGCAACATCGTCGCCGAGCGGATGCTCGGCCTGCCGAGGAGCTGACGTGTACACCTGGACCCCGACCGAGGAGTACGTCGAGCACGCCCACGTCACCCGGCTCGCCCGGGCGCACGGTCTCGGCTCGATCGCCGAACTGCGCAAGGCTTCGGTGGCCGACATCGGCTGGTACTGGGACGCCGTCGTGCAGGACCTCGGACTGCCGTTCGGCAAGCCCTACGACCAGGTCGTCGACCTTTCGCGCGGGATCGAATACCCGGACTGGTTCGTCGGCGGGGAGCTGAACATCGCGCAAGCCTGCCTGGACCGTTGGGTGGCTGCCGTGCCCGACCGGACGGCCGTCGTGCACGAGGCCGAGGACGGCACGGTCCGGTCGCTGACCTTCGCCGAACTCGGCGCGGAAGCCGCTCGCGTGGCGGCCGGGCTTCGCGCGTTGGGCATCGGCCGCGGTGACGCCGTCGGGTTGTTCCTGCCGATGACCCCGGAAGCCGTGATCGCCTGCTACGCCGTGGCGCGGCTCGGAGCGGTCCTCGTGCCCCTGTTCTCCGGGTTCGCGCCCGGGGCCATCGCCGCCCGGCTGCGGGACGCCGACACGAAGGCGGTGATCGTCGCGGACGGGACCGTGCGCCGGCGTCGCGAAGTCGCCATGAAACCGTTGCTGGACGAGGCTTTGCGGTCGTGCCCGGCCGTGGAGCACGTCGTCGTGGCCGGGGAGTCCGGGTGGACGGGACTGCCGGACGGCGAGCCGGTCGCGGCGGAACCGATGGCCGCGACGGACACGCTCTTGCTCGCCTACACCTCCGGCACCACCGGGAAACCCAAGGGGGCGGTGCACACCCACGCCGGGTTCCTCGTCAAGACGGCCAGCGAGGTCGCGTACTCCTTCGACGTCGGCGAGGGCGGCGTCTTCTGCTGGATCACCGACATGGGCTGGATCATGGGCCCGCTGTCGATCTTCGGCACGCACGCCAACGGCGCGACCCTGGTGCTGTACGAAGGATCTCCGGACGTACCGGACCTGAACCGGTTGTGGCGCCTCGCCGAACGGCACCGCGTCACGATGCTCGGGGTGTCGCCGACGCTGATCCGGACGCTGCGCACGTCGTCGCCGGCGTCCTTCGACCTGTCCTCGGTGCACACGCTGGGCTCGACCGGCGAGCCGTGGGACCCGGACTCCTACGAATGGCTCGCGGTCGACGTCTTCGGTGGCCGGGTCCCGATCATCAACTTCTCCGGCGGCACCGAGGTGGGCGGCTCGTTCCTCGCGCCGTACCCGGTCGAGCCGATCCGCAGCTGCTCGCTCGGCGGTCCGTCGCTGGGCATGGACGTCGACGTCGTCGACGACGCCGGGCGCCCGGTGCGCGGCGAGGTCGGCGAGCTGGTGTGCCGCCAGCCGTGGCCGGCGATGACGCGCGGGGTGTGGAAGGACGACGAGCGCTACCGGGAGGCGTACTGGTCGACGTTCCCCGGGATATGGCGCCACGGCGACCACGCGATCGTCGACGCCGACGGCCAGTGGTACCTGCGCGGCCGCTCCGACGACGTCATGAACATCGCGGGCAAGCGGCTGGCCCCGGCCGAGGTGGAAGCCGTGCTCACCGCGCACCCGGCGGTCGCCGAAGCCGCCGCGGTCGGGGTCCCGGACCCGAAGAAGGGCGAGACGGTTTGGGCGTTCTGGGTCCCGCGTGCCGGTGCTTCCGACGACGTCTCGGCGGAGCTGCGGGACCTGGTCGCGACCGAGGTCGGCAAGCCCTTCGCGCCGAGTGTCGTCCGGCGGGTGACGCAGCTGCCCAAGACGCGCTCGGCGAAGATCCTGCGCCGCGCGGTCCGGGCGGCCGCGCTCGGCCAGGACCCGGGGGACCTGTCCGGTGCGGAAAACCCCGACGCGCTCGACGACATCCGCGCGGCCGTGGCCGATGCGTGACGCCGGTTACGAGTCCTCGACGAGGATGTCCGTGCGCTCGTCCACCTGAAGTACCGCTTCGGCGTACGCGTGGACGTGACGGCTCATCCGGCGGACGGCCGCATCGGGATCCTGGGCGCGGATCGCGTCGGTGATCGAGCGGTGGGCGCGGACCGTCGTCTTGCGGACCTCGGCGTCGACGAAGTCCTCGTTCTCGGTCGCCGTGTAGATCGCGCGGGACAGCGCCGTCATCATGCCGGTGAGCAGCTCGTTGTGGCTCGCCGTCGCGACGCCGACGTGCCAGTCCACATTGGCCTGCAGGAACTGGGCCAGCGTGCCGTCGGTGTCGGCGATCGCCTTGTTCGCCGCGTCCAGCCGGGCCAAGTCGGCGTCCGTGCGGTTGCGGGCCGCCAGCCGGGCGCAGAACGGCTCGATCGCTTCACGCGTCTCGAGCAGGGCGGCCAGCCGGATCTGCTGACCGCGGATGAGCAGGCCGACCGACGACGCCACCGCCTCCTGGCCGGGGCGCTGCACGAACGCGCCGCCCGCCCGGCCGGTCTTGATCCGCACCAGGCCTTGGACCTCGAGGATGCGCAGCGCTTCACGTACGGTCGTGCGGCTCATCGCCGTCTGGGTGACCAGTTCGCGTTCCGGCGGCAGCGCGGTGCCCTCGGGGAACTCGCCGGTCAGGATGCGCTCGCGAAGGTCGTTCGCGAGCACGTCGGAGGCCTTCGGCACCTCCATCGGACTGAGCCGGACCGGCGATCGGACGGTCTTGGGCTCCTGCGCGCGAGCGCCCGTCATGTGGTTCTCCCAACAAGTGGTCTAACGGTCTGACCTAAGTTACCATTTTCGCAGTATCGTCCGCGATGCATTGAAGCAGTAGTCGGCACCGGAATCCGGGAGGCGCGGGCATGCGGTGGACCCTGACCGAAGACCAGGAACTGTTCCAGGAATCCTTCAAAGGCTGGCTGGAGCGGTTCGCGCCGGCGGACCGGGTGCGGAGCTGGCTCGAGGCCGGCGATCCCACCCCGTTCGAACGCCGGTTCGTCGAAGAAGGCTGGTTCACCGTCGGCACGGCCGAGGAAAACGGTGGTCAAGGCGGCGGGTTGGTCGAATTGACGCTGGCCGCCGAAGAACTCGGCCGTGCCGTGGCGCCGTCTTCCGCGTGGCTGGCGGCGGTGCTGGCGGCCCCATTCCTGTCCGGAAAGCCCGAATTGGCGGCCAGTTCTCTGGAGGACGGTGAATTCGCCGTTCTCGCGCTGAGTGCCGATCGTCCACTGGATGCCGACGGGCAGACGGGGGAGTACGTGCTCGCCGGCGATCGGGCCCGGCGGTTCCTCGTTCCGGACGGTGATCGCGTCCTGCTCGCCGAGGCTTCCGCCGTGCCGCGCAAGCTCCTGGACCGCAGCCGGTCGGTCGCCGACCTCGTGGTGGAACCCGGGGAGGTCGTGCTGTCCGAGGGCGGACAGGTGTTGCGGCGGCAGGCGGCGTTGCGGGCCGCGGTGCTCGTCGCCGCCGACAGTCTCGGTGCCGCGGAACGGATGCTCGGCCTCGCCGTCGAGTACAGCAAGCAGCGTCACCAGTTCGGCGTCCCCATTGGGTCGTTCCAGGCCGTCAAGCACGCGGCCGCCACCATGCTGGTCGACGTCGAAGCGGCGCGCTCACTCGTCTACTACGCGGCCGCGTCGGTCGAGGCCGGCCACGAGGACGCGGTCCTGCACGCGGCCGCGGCCAAGGCGCAGGTCTGCGCGGCGGGGGAGCGGGTCGCCGACAGCGCGCTCACCGTCCACGGCGCGATCGGCTACACCTGGGAGCACGACCTGCAGCTGTTCTACAAGCGCGCCAAGCTGAACAACCGGCTCTTCGGTGGCCCCAGTGTCTGGAACGAGCGTCTCGCTGCCGCGCTCCCGCTGGTTCCCGTGGCCTAGCTATTTGGTCAGTCCTTTTGTATAGTCAGTCCATACATGGAGTAGCGGGAGACTTGCTGTGGACTTTGAGCTGACCGAAGACCAGGCCACGATCCGGGCGGCCGTGGCCGAGCTGGCGGGCAAGTTCGACGACGACTACTGGCTCGCCAAGGACGAGGCCCACGAGTTCCCGGCCGAGTTCTACGACGCGTTCGCCCAGGGCGGCTGGCTCGGGATCACCACGCCGGAGGAGTACGGCGGTCACGGCTTCGGCATCACCGAAGCCGCGCTGCTGCTGGAAGAAGTCTCCGCGTCGGGTGGCGGGATGAACGCCGCGAGCTCGATGCACCTGTCCATCTTCGGCATGCACCCGGTGATCAAGCACGGCTCCGAGGAGCTGAAACGCCGGACGCTACCGCGGATCGTCACCGGTGACCTGCACGTCTGCTTCGGCGTCACGGAACCCGGCGCCGGCCTCGACACCACGCGGATCACGACGTTCGCCCGCCGCGACGGCGGCCACTACGTCGTCAACGGCCGCAAGGTGTGGATCTCCAAGGCCGTGGAGTCCGAGAAGGTCCTGCTGCTGACCCGGACCACGAAAATCGAGGACGTCGAGAAGAAGACCGACGGGCTCACGCTGTTCCTCACCGACCTCGACCGCGCGCACGTCGACATCCGGCCGATCCGCAAGATGGGCCGCAACGCCGTGACGTCGAACGAGCTGTTCATCGACGACCTGCGCGTGCCCGTCGAAGACCGCGTCGGCGAAGAAGGCCAAGGCTTCAAGTACATCCTCGACGGCCTCAACCCCGAACGGATGCTCGTCGCCGCCGAAGCGCTCGGCCTCGGCCGGGTCGCGCTGAAACGCGCCGTCCGCTACGGCAACGAACGCGAGGTGTTCGGCCGGCCGATCGGGATGAACCAGGGCCTGCAGTTCCCGCTTGCAGACTCGCTCGCCCGGCTTGACGCCGCGGAACTGGCGCTGCGCAAGGCGACCTGGCTCTACGACAACGGCAAGCCGTGCGGCCGCGAGGCGAACACGGCCAAGTACCTCTGCGCCGACGCCGGGTTCCAGGCCGCCGACCGCGCCTTGCAGACCCACGGCGGCATGGGCTACTCGGAGGAGTACCACGTCGCGCGGTACTTCCGCGAAGCCCGGCTGCTCAAGATCGCCCCGCTGAGCCAGGAGATGGTCCTCAACTACCTCGGCTCGCACGTCCTCGGCCTCCCCAGGAGTTACTGATGTTCCGACTCGACGGCCGCGCCGCCCTGGTCACCGGGGCCGGCGGCGGAATCGGCGCGGCGGTGGCGAAAGCGTTCGCCGACGCCGGCGCGAAAGTCCTCGTGACCGACATAGACGAACAGGCGGCGAAGACCACCGCCGAGGCCATCGGCGCGGAGTACTGCGTGCTCGACGTCCGGGACGCCGCGGCCGCGGCCGAAGCGGCACGTCAAGCGGCCGCGCTCGCCGGGGGCACGCTGCACATCCTGGTCAACAACGCGGGCGCGATCGCCCCGGCGATGTTCCCCGACCTCACCGAAGAGGCCTTCCGGCGGGTCCTCGACATCCACGTCGTCGGGAGTTTCGTCTGCAGCAAGGCCGTCCTGCCGTACCTGCCCGACGACGGGACGGGCCGGGTCATCAACGTGACGTCGGCCGCCGGTCTGACCGGCACCATCGGCCAGGCCAACTACGGCGCCGCGAAGGCCGGGATCATCGGCTTCACCAAGTCGCTGGCCAAGGAACTGGCCCGCCGCAACGTGACCGTGAACGCGCTCGCCCCGCTGGCCGCGACGGCGATGACGGAAAACATCCGCGGCAACGAAAAGCTCGCCGCGAAGACCCTCGCCCGGATCCCGCTCGGCCGCTGGGCCGAGCCCGGCGAGATCGCCGGCAGCTTCGTCTTCTTCGCCTCCGACGCCGCCGGGTACATCACCGGCCAGGTGCTGCCCGTCGACGGCGGGACGGTGATCTGATGCGCCACGGACGCGAAGTGCTCATCGCGGAAGCCGTGCGGACCCCGATCGGGAAGTCCCACCCGGAGCGCGGCTGGTACCGCGACACGCACCCGAACGCGATCCTCGCAGCGTGCTACACCGAGCTGCTGACCCGCGGCGGGATCGCGCCGGACGTCGTCGAGGACCTCGTGATCGGCTGCACCGCGCCGTTCGGCGAGCAGTCGCGCAACATCGGCCGCAACGCATGGCTGCAGGCCGGCTACCCGCCCGAAGTTCCCGCCGTGACCCTCGACCGGCGGTGTGGCTCCGCGCAGACCGCGATCGAGATGGCGGCCGGCCTGGTCGGCACCGGGACGCACGACGTCGTCATCGCGGGCGGCGTCGAGCACATGGGTCACGTGCCCATCGACTCGCCGGTGAAGATCCAGGAGCTGTACGGCGACCCGTGGCCGGCGGAGCTGCGCGAGCAGTACTCCTTCGTGCACCAGGGCGAGAGCGCCGAGCTGATCGCGGATCGCTGGGACATCGGCCGGTCCGAAATGGACGAGTTCGCCGCCCGCTCGCATCGGCTCGCCACCGAAGCCCGGGACGCGGGCCGCTTCGACGCCGAGATGATCCCCCTGGACCTGGCGGGGGAGACCCGCCGCAGCGACCAGAGCATCCGCCCCGGCGCCAGCGTCGAGACCCTTGCCGGGCTGAAACCCGCGTTCCGCAAGGAGAACGGCCGGATCACCGCGGGCAGCTCGTCGCCGATCTCGGACGGCGCCGCCGCGGTCCTGCTCGCGTCCCCCGAGGCCGTGGAAGAGCACGGACTGCGCGCACGGGCCCGGATCGTAGACCAGCTCACCGTCGGCGTGGACCCGATCATCATGCTGACCGGGCCGATCCCGGCCACCCGCAAACTGCTGGACCGCAACGGCATGACCGTGGCCGACATCGATCTGTTCGAGGTCAACGAGGCGTTCAGCTCGGTCGTCCTGGCCTGGGAGCGCGAGCTGAAGCCGGACCTGGACCGCGTCAACGTCAACGGCGGTGCCATCGCGCTCGGCCACGCGGTCGGCGCGACCGGCGCCCGCTTGATGGCGACCATCGTCGCCGAATTGGAGCGCCGGGACGCCGAGTTCGGCCTGGTCACGATGTGCTGCGGGGGCGGGCTCGGTACCGCGACGCTGATCCAGCGGCTCGGCGCATGATCGACCTGAGCGCCTTCGTCAAGCCCGGCGACGGTGTCTGGTGGAGCCAGGCCAGCGCCGAGCCGACGCCGCTCGTGCACGCCCTGCTCGACCAGGCCGACGCTTTCGGCCCGGTGCGCGCGTTCTGCGGTCTCAGCTGGGACGAACGCCTGACGCGGCACCTGCCGGAGAGCGTCGCGCTGTCGTCCTACGGCGCGCTCGGCGAGCTGCGGCGGCTCGACCGGCTCGCCATCGTCCCGTGCCACTACTCGGCACTGCCGCGCCTGTTCGCCGAGGGCGCCCTGCCGTCCGACGTCGGCTTCGTGCAGGTCTCGCCCCCGGACGCCGACGGCACGTGCTCGCTCGGCGTGGGTGTCGACTACATCGCCGACGCCCTCGCGCACACGCCGGTGCTGATCGCCGAGGTCAACCGGCGGATGCCCGCGACCACCGGGACCCCGCGCATCCCGCTGAGCCGGTTCGCCGCGGTCGTCGAGACCGACCGGCCCCTGGCCGAAGCCCCGGTCCGCGCGGCCGACGACATCGAGCTGGCCATCGCCCGGCACGTCGCCGACCTGGTCGAGGACGGCGACACCCTGCAGCTCGGCGTCGGGTCACTGCCGACCGCGGTGCTCGACGCGCTGGCCGGGCACCAGGACCTCGGCGTCCACTCCGGGATGATCTCCGACGGCGTGCTCCGGCTCGTCGAGAAGGGCGTCCTCACCGGCGCCCGCAAGGAGATCGACCGCGGGCTGATCGTCACCGGCGCGGCGCTGGGCAGCACCGAGCTGTACGACCGGCTGCCCGAACTGCCGGTCGAGTTCCGGCCCGCGAGCTACACCCACGCGCCGCAGGTGCTGGCGCGCCTGAGCCGGTTCGTCTCGGTCAACTCGGCCATCGAGGTCGACCTGACCGGCCAGGTGGGCGCCGAGCTGCGTCGCGGTGTCCACATCGGAGCGATCGGCGGGCAGGCCGACTTCTCCCGCGCCGCCGCGCTGACCGGAGCCCGCTCGATCATCACCGTGCGCGCCCGCTCGGGCGCGCACTCCACGATCGTCCCGCGCCTGCACGGCCCGGTCACCACCGGACGGTCCGATGTGGACCACGTCGTCACCGAGCACGGCGTCGCGCACCTGCGTGGCTGCGACCTGACCGAACGGGCTCGCCGCCTGGCCGCGATCGCGGCGCCCGAGTTCCGCGAAGAGCTGCTGAAGGGAACGAAATGAGGCCGGAGCGAGTCCACGTCCGCGAGGTCGGGCCGCGCGACGGGTTCCAGAACGAGCCCGAGCGCATCCCGACCGACGAGAAGGTGCGGCTGATCAACGCCTTGAGCCGCACCGGCCTCAAGCGCATCGAGGTGGCGAGCTTCGTCCGCGCCGACGTCATCCCGCAGCTGTCCGACGGCGCCGAAGTGCTCGACCGGATCGACGTCCCCGGAGACGTCCGGCTCATGGTGCTCGTCCCGAACAGCAAGGGCCTCGACAACGCCCTGAAGGCCCGCGAGAAGTTCCACGAGGCCGCCATCTTCGTCAGCGCGTCGGAGACCCACAACAAGAAGAACGTCAACCGCGCGATCGCCGAGACCATGGCGGACAACGACGTCATGGCCCGCCGGATCACCGACGCCGGGCTCGGCTGCGCCGCGGTCATCGCGACGTCGTTCGGCTGCCCCTACGAGGGCAAGGTCCCGCTGGACACGGTCCTCGGCCTCGCCGAGCGCTTCGCCGAGGCGGGCGCGACCGAGGTCGGGTTCGGCGACACGACCGGCATGGCGAACCCCGCGTACGTCTCGGAGTTCTTCGCCGCCGCCCTGGACCGGCTGCCGGGCGTCGAGGTCACCGCGCACTTCCACAACACCCGCGGCCAGGGGCTGGCCAACGCCTTCGCCGCGCTCGAAGCGGGCTGCACCAGCTTCGAGTCGAGCTTCGGCGAGCTGGGCGGCTGCCCGGTCCCGCCCGGCTCGACCGGCAACATCGCCACCGAAGACCTGGTGAGCATGGTCCACGAGATGGGCGTCGCCACCGGGATCTCGCTGCCCGCCCTCATCGACGCCGCCCGCGACGTCCAGGACGTCCTCGGCCGCAAGCTGACCAGCCATTCGATCGTCGCCGGCCCCATCGAGTGGGCTCACGCGTAAAGGAGAGAACATGAGCAACCGCGTCGCCCTCGTCACCGGTGGTGCGCAGGGCATCGGGCAGGGCATCGCGCTGGCCCTCGGCGAGCACGGGCACCGCGTCGCCATCGCCGACCTCAACCTCGAGGCCGCGCAGGCGACCGCCGAGAAGATCACCGCGGCCGGCGGCAGCGCGCTCGCGGTGCAGGCCGACATCACCGACACCGCGTCCGTCCAAGCGGCCGTCAAGACGGTCACCGATGAGCTCGGGCCGGTCGAGATCGTCGTCAACAACGCCGGCTGGGACGACTTCATGAAGTTCCTCGACACCGACGAGGACTTCTGGGACCGCATCCTCGACATCAACTTCAAGGGCGCGCTGCGGGTGATCCGGACCGTCGTCCCGGGCATGATCGAGCGCGGCTACGGCCGGGTGATCAACATCGGCTCCGACGCCGGCCGGGTCGGCTCGTCGCTGGAAGCCGTCTACTCGGGGGCCAAGGGCGGGATCATCGCCTTCACCAAGACCCTCGCCCGCGAAGTCGCGACCAAGGGCGTCACCGCCAACACCGTCTGCCCCGGCCCGACCGACACCCCGGCGCTGCGCAAATTCGCCGACAGCTCCGGCCAAGACGCCGACAAGGTGCTCGGCGGCATGGTCCGCGCGGTCCCGATGAAGCGGCTCGCCCAGCCCGAGGACATCGCCGCCGCCGTCGCGTTCTTCGCCTCCGACGCGGCCGGGTACATCACCGGGCAGACGCTGTCGGTCAGCGGCGGGTTGACCATGGCATGAGCGTGGACTGGAAGGAGGCGGGTGCCTACGAGGACATCCGCCTCGAGCACAGCGGCGACGGGATCGCCAAGATCACGATCTGCCGCCCGGAGGTGCGCAACGCCTTCCGGCCGCAGACCCTGGTCGAGATCTCCGACGCGCTCGACGCCGCCCGCGAGGACACATCGATCGGCGTGATCATCTTGACCGGCGAGGGCGACCTGGCGTTCTGCTCGGGCGGCGACCAGCGCGTGCGCGGCGACACCGGGTATGTGTCCGAGCCCGGCCGCCCGGGCCGGTTCCACGTCACCGACCTGCACGTCCAGATCCGGCGGCTGCCCAAGCCCGTGGTGGCCATGGTCGCGGGCTACGCGATCGGCGGGGGACAGGTCCTGCAGCTCGTGTGCGACCTCGCGATCGCGGCCGACAACGCCCGCTTCGGCCAGACCGGCCCCCGCGTCGGCTCGTTCGACGGGGGCTTCGGAGCCGGCCTGCTCACCCAGCTCGTGGGGTCGCGCAAAGCCAAGGAGATCTGGTTCCTCTGCCGCCAGTACGACGCCCGGCAGGCCCTCGAGATGGGGTTGGTGAACACCGTCGTCCCCTTGGCCGACCTGGAAGCCGAGACCGTCGCGTGGTGCCGGGAGATGCTGGAACTGTCGCCGTTCGCGTTGCGGCTGCTCAAAGCCAGTTTCCACGCCGCCGAAGACGGGCTCGCCGGGATCCAGCAGCTCGCCCACGACGCCAACCTGCTCTTCTACGCCTCGGAAGAGGCCCAGGAAGGCCGCGAAGCGTTCAAGGAGAAACGCGCCCCCGACTTCGCGCGCTTCCCGCGCCGTGCCTGAACCGTCCACTGTGGAGGAAGACGATGACTGACGACGCCGTCAGCACTCGCGAAGCCGGTCCCGGCATCCGCGTGCTCACCCTGGCCCGCCCGCCGGCCAACGCCCTCGGCCTGCCGATCATCGACGGGCTGAACGCGGCCCTCGACGCTGCCGGGGACGCCAAGGTCATCGTGATCGCCTCCGAGGTACCCGGGTTCTTCGCCGCCGGCGCCGACATCAAGCACATGTCCGGTATCGACACCGAGTCGTTCACCGCGTACGGCGACCGGCTGCGCGGGGTGCTCGACCGGCTGGCCGCACCCGAGCGCATCACCATCGCCGCGGTCGACGGGCTCGCGCTCGGCGGTGGCCTGGAGCTGGCGATGGCCTGCACCCTGCGGGTGGCCGGCGCCGACGCCCGGTTCGGCTTGCCGGAAGTGAAGCTGGGCCTCATTCCCGGCGCGGGCGGCACGCAACGGCTGCCGCGCCTGGTCGGCCGCGGCCGGGCCCTGGACATCATGCTCACCGCCCGGCAGGTCCCCGCGGCCGAAGCCTGCGCCATCGGCCTGGCCGACCGGCTCGTCGACGCGGGCAAGGCCGAGGCAGCCGCGCTGGAACTGGCCGAGAAGCTCGTCACGCTGTCCCGGCCCGCGCTGAGCGCGGTGGTCCGCACCGTCGACGCGGCGTTCGACCTGCCGCTCGAGCAGGGGTTCCGGTACGAGGTCGAGCAGGTCCAGCAGCTCTTCGAGACCGGTGAGGCGCGGGAAGGCCTCGCCGCGTTCCTCGAAAAGCGCCCGCCGAAATTCGCCTGAGGGGGAGTCGTGTACGGACTGACGATCTTCAGCGCGGGCTCCGGGCCGGAGCGGTTCCGGCGCGCCGCGGACCTGGCCGTCCGGGCCGAGGAGGCGGGCTTCGACGCCGTCTGGACCGGCGAGCTGTACAACCGCTCGGCCACCGTCCCGATGGCCGTGCTGGCCCAGGCCACCGAGCGTGTCCGGATCGGCTGCAACATCGCCTACGGCGTCGGCCGCACCCCGCTGGTCTGGGCCGCCGAAGCCCGCGACCTCGACGAGCTGTCCGGCGGCCGGCTGGTGCTCGGCCTGGGCAACGGCACGCCGCGGATGATGGCGGACTGGCACGGCGTCAGCGGTGAGGCACCCGCTGAGCGGATGGAAGAGCTGGTCACCGTCCTGCGGAAGCTGTGGCGGTTGCACGAGGGCCCGGTCGAGCACGACGGCCGGTTCTACCGCGTCCACCTGCGCCCGACCGCCGACACCGCCCCGCCGATCCAGGAGCGGCTGCCGATCTGGACGGCGGGCGTGAACCGCCTGATGGTCCGCGTCGCGGGCCGGGTCGCCGACGGCCTCGTCGGGCACCCGATGTACACCGCCCGCTACATCGCCGAGGTGGTGCGGCCCGGGCTCGATGCCGGGGCGGCCGAAGCGGGCCGGGACCCCGCCGACATCACCTTGATGGGGATTCTCATGTGCGCGGTCGACGAGGACGAACAGGCCGCACGCCGCCGGCTCGCCTTCGCGGTGGCGCAGTACGCCGCGTCCCGCGTCTACGACCGGCTCTTCGCGCTGCACGGCTGGTCTTCCGCGCAGGAGCGGATCCGCGAAGCCGTTCGCGCCCGCGACGAAGCGGCCGTGGTCGCCGCCGTCCCGGATGACGTGATCGATGCCGTCGGAGTGGCCTGCCGTCCCGCGGATCTGCGGGCGCGGGTGGCCGGGCACGCCCGCGACTACGACCACCTGAACCTCGTCGTCCCGCCGTGGGGCCTGAAACCGGAAGAAGCGGAAGCGGCGACGCTCGCGGTTCTCGAAGGGATGCGCTGATGGAGACCATCGACCTGACCCGGCCCGCCGACGGAGTCGTGCTGGCGACGCTCAACCGCCCCGACCGGTACAACGCCATGACCGTGACGATGTTCGCCGAGCTGGAGCAGCTGGCGTTCGACCTCGGCGAGGACGACGACGTCCGCGCGGTCGTGCTGACCGGCGCGGGGAAAGCGTTCTGCGCGGGCTACGACCTCGACGACGCCGACGAGCTGGCCGGCCTCACCGCGCTGGGCATGCTCGACCGCCAGGAGCGGGCAGCGCGGGGCTTGTCGGGGTTGCGTGCGTTGCGTGTCCCGGTGATCGCCGCGGTGAACGGCGCCGCTGCCGGTGGCGGGCTTTCGTTGGCGCTGGCCGCGGACATCCGGCTCGCGGGGCGCTCGGCGAAGTTCAACGCGGCGTTCGTCCGCATCGGACTGTCGGCCGGCGACCTCGGCGCGTCGTGGCTGCTGTCCCGGACGATCGGGCCCGCGCTCGCCGCCGAGATCGCCTACACCGGCCGGTTCGTGCTGGCCGACGAGGCCGAGCGGATCGGGCTGGTGAACAAGACCGTCGACGACGACCGCCTGCTGGACGAAGCCCTGGCGATGGCCGGGCTGATCTGCGCGAACTCTCCCGGCGGCGTCCAGCTGTCGAAGCGGGCGCTGCAGGCGAACATGGAGATCGGCTCCTACGCCGCCGCGCTCGAACTGGAGAACCGCGGCCAGGCCCTGCTCACGCGCGGCGAGGACATGCCCGAAGCGCTCGCCGCCTTCAAGGAGAAGCGCGCCCCGCACTTCACCGGACGTTAGGAGACCGCCGTGCCCGACTTCCGGACGCTCCTGGTCGAGGAGCCCGAACCCGGTGTCCTCGTCCTGAAGCTGAACCGGCCGGACCGCATGAACTCCATGACGGTCGAGATGTTCGGCGAGCTCCGCACCGCCGCCCGGGCGCTGCGCGACAGCGGCGCCCGCGCGCTCATCCTCACCGGGGCCGGCGAACGCGCGTTCTGCGCCGGGTTCGACCTCGCCGAGATCGAGGTCATCACCCGCATGGGCGTGCGGGAGTTCCTCAAGTTCCAGGAGCTGGCCACCGGCGGGCTCGCCGCGCTGCGGCAGCTGCCGTTCCCGGTGATCGCCGCGATCCACGGTGCCGCGTCCGGTGGCGGGCTGTCGCTTTCGCTGAGCGCCGACATCCGGCTCGCCGCGCCGACGGCCAAGTTCAACGCCGCCTTCGTCAAGGTCGGCCTGTCGGCGGGGGAGCTGGGCACGTCGTGGCAGCTGACCCGCCTGGTCGGTCCCGGCCGGGCGGCCGAGATCGCTTACACCGCAAGGATCGTCGAGGCCGAGGAGGCGCTCCGGATCGGCCTGGTGAACCGGGTCGTGCCGAGCGAGCGGCTGCTCGACGAAGCGCTCGAGCTGACGCGGCAGATCGCGGGGAACTCGCCGGGCGGCGTGAAGCTGTCGAAGCAGGCCCTGCAGCGCAACCAGGAGATCACCTCGTACGCCGGGGCGCTGGAGCTGGAGAACCGCGGGCAGGCGTTGCTGACCCGCGGCGAAGACATGACCGAAGCGCTGGCCGCGTTCAAGGACAAGCGCCGGCCGCAGTTCACCGGAAGGTAAGGGTTTCATGACGACGCTCGGAGACATCGACCCCGGATTCGGGCCCGCCGACGACCTCCGGCACCGGCCCGCGCCGGGCGGCCGGATGCGCGACAGCCTGTTCTGGGAACTGATCATGCCCGAAGAACAGCTGGGCGTGCAGATCTACCTGTACCTCACCGACCGCGGCAAGACCGGCTACAACGTGTCGGTGTGGGGGCCGGACGCCGAACCGGTCGCGCTGAAGCTCGAGCAGGGCGTCGTCGGCGACGACGTGGACCTCGACAACTTCCACTTCGAGGGCCTGAGCGTCAAGCAGCCGGAGCTGCGGCGCACCGCTTCGGTCTCCTACACGAGCGACGACGTCAAGCTGGAGTACGACTTCACGGCGCTGCACGACGCGTTCAGCTACCGGTCCAACCCGGACGGGCTGCCCGCGTGGTTCGCGGAGAACCGCCTGGAGCAGACCGGGCACGTGACCGGCTTCCTCGAGGTCGCGGGCCGGCGCATCGCGTGGGACCGCAAGGGGCATCGCGACCACTCCTGGGGTGTCCGCAACTGGGGCGTGCCGCACCACTGGAAGTGGTTCATCGCCTACACTGAAAGCGGTCGCGTGGTGAACGGCTGGATCTGGATCGCCCGCGGGGAGTGGGGTTTCGCCGGGTACGTCGTCAAGGACGGCGTCACGATCCCGGTGTCGCACATCCGCCACCACGCCGAGTACCACGACGACATGACGCAGAAGCGCCTGGAGGCGGACGTCGTCGACATCACCGGCGAGACGACCCACCTGGTCATGGACGCGTTCGGCGTGGTGAAGCTGCCGACCCGCGATCCGATGGGCACGGTCATCACCGAAGCCGCGTGCACGGCGACCATCGACGGCGAGGAGGGCGCCGGGCAGTTCGAGACGCACTGGCCGGGCCAGTACCTCCAGCACTTGATCGAGAGCAACCGGTGACCTGGGACTGGGACGCCTCCTCCCGGGCTGCGCTTTCCGGCTTCTTGGCCGCGCATGGCCTGTGCTCCGGCCCGGTGACGACCCGCCGCATCGGCGACGGCCACTCGAACCTGACGTTCCTGGTATCGGACGGCTCGCGGCAGGTGGTCGTCCGCCGTCCACCGCCACCCCCGATCCCGCCGGGTGCCCACGACATGCTGCGAGAGGCCCGGCTGATCGGCGCTTTGGCCGGGACGGACGTGCCGGTGGCCTCTGTGCTGGCGGTGGCTCCGGCGGTGCTGGACGTCCCGTTCTACGTGATGAGCTACGTCGACGGCCCGGTGGTCACCGACCGGACACCGGCACCGCTGGACACCCCTTCGTCGCGACGGCAGATCGGTCACGCGCTGGTGGACACCCTGGCGGCCCTGCACGCGGTCGACTGGCGTGCCCTCGGTCTCGCGGACTTGGGTCGGCCGGAGGGCTTCAACGCACGGCACTTCCACCGGATGGCCCGTCTGGTGGCGGACGCGGACGGCAACGCACCACCGGAGTTCGCCGAGGTCCAAGCGTGGCTGGCGGCAAACGTCCCACCGGAGTCAGGCGCGACGATCGTCCACAACGACTACCGGCTGGGCAACGTGGTCTTGGCAACCCCGGGTCGTATCGCGGCGGTGTTGGACTGGGAGCTGGCCACCCTGGGCGACCCGCTCTTCGACGTCGGGTATTTCCTGGCGTCGTGGCCGTCGCCGGACGCACCTCTCACACCGACGGAGGAGCTGGGGATCGCAGCGCTGGAGCCGGGCTATCCGACTCGAGCCGAGCTGGCCTCGCGGTACGCCTCGCAGACTGGGCGTGATTTGTCCACACTGGACTGGTACACGACGCTGGCGTTGTGGAAGTTGGCAGTGCTGTACGAGTACGGGCGTCGCCGAGCTGTCGACGGTGTCGGTGACGACTACTACGCGGACCCGGTGAAGGTGAAGTCGTTCCTGGATGCTGCCCAGCGCGCCGCCGGATGCTGACCACGGCGATGCGGCCTAAAGTGGCCCGATGGCCAGTAGCTGGACCCGCATCCACGAGCACCTCGGGCTTCGACCCGGGCCGCTGACCTTCGAGAACGTCGCGGACGCCGCTCGAACCGGCTTGGCCGAAGCGGACATCCTCGACTGGAAAGAGCCTCTGCCACAGCCACCTCGCGACGGTGCCTGGAACGAGTTCGCGAAGGATGTCGCGGCGATGGCGAACACTCGTGGTGGCCTGCTGATCTACGGCGTCAGTGACAAGCTGGAGCTGCGAGGTGTCGACCTGGCATCCGTTGACGTTCGGATGTACGGGCAGTGGCTGCGCAACCATGTCCGGCCCTTCCTCGGCGGCGTTGACTACCTGGAACTGAAGACGCCCGACGAGCAGAAAACGGTTCTCGTGGTGGACGTGCCGGCGAGCGAGTTCGCGCCCCACTCGGTCACCGGCACCGCGGCGCGAGACACGGCCAAGCAGCGACGCGACGAAGCGGCGTAGCCCTTGATACGAAGAGAGGGCCCGGGTTCGTCACGGGCCCTCTCTTCGTGGCTTCTAGACCGACCGCTGCGACTTCGCCGCCGCACTAGCAGCCTGGCTCCGTTCGCGGACCTCTCGCCAGTCCTCATCGGACAGTGACGTCAAGCCCGCGAAGGTCGCCGGGCCCGCCAGCCGCTGCCCGCCGTCCATGGCGATCGTCTCGCCCGTCAGGTAGTTGCAGCCGTCCGAGAACAGGAACACCGTCAAGTTCGCCAGTTCCTCGATCGTGCCCGCGCGGCCCATCGGGATCTGGTCCGTCTGGGTTGCTCCCACCGCGCTGCTCTCCGTCGGGTTCAGCATCTCCCATGCGTAGTCCGTCGGGATCGGGCCCGGCGCCAGCGCGTTGAGCCGGATCCCGTAGCGGGCCCACTCCACCGCCAAGGACATCGTCATCGCGTGCACCGCCGCCTTGGCCATCGCCGACGGCACCACGAATGCCGAGCCCGACCACACCCACGTCGTCAGGGTCGACAGCACCACGCCGGGCAACCCGGAAGCGATCCACCGCTTGCCCGCCGCGTGCGTGGTGTTGAACGAGCCGTTCATCACCGTCCCGCTCACCGCCTCGAACGCCCGCGTGCTCAGGCCCGCTGTCGGGGCGATGAAGTTCGCCGCCGCGTTGTTCAGCACGCCCGTGAGCGGCCCGTGGCGGTCCCAGATCTCCGCCATCGCCGCGTCCACCAGGTCCCCCTTGCGGACGTCGACCGCCTGGAAGTGAGCACCCGCTTCGGCGGCCGCTTCGGAGAGCACCGACTCGCGGCGGCCCCACAGGTGGACCTCGGCGCCGTGCGCGGTCAGGTGCCGCGCGACGCCGCGGCCGAGTCCCGTGCCGCCGCCGGTGATGAGGATCCGCTGGCCGGACAGGACGTCCGGGGCGAAGATCGGCTTCATCTGCCACCTTCCCGATCAGAGCCCGAAGCTCTTGCCGATGATCTCGCGCTGGATTTCGTTGGCCCCGCCGTAGATCGGCGGCGCGAGGGCCTTCCGCACCTGGCCCTCCATGCCGTACTCGCTCGCGTACCCCGCGCCGCCCATCAGCTGCATCGCCTCCAGGGTGACGAGCTTGGCGACCTCGGTGCACTTGAGCTTGGCCATCGCCCCTTCGCGGGCCAGCTGGTCCTCCTCGCCGGCGTCGATGCGCTCGGCGACCTCGTAGACGAAGGACCGGCTGCACGCGATCTCGGTCGCGAGGTCGGCGATCCGGTGCCGGACGGCCTGGAAGCTGCCGATCGTCCGCCCGAACTGCTCCCGCTGCGAGACGTACGCGACGACGTCGTCGAGCGCCCGTTCCGCCGCGCCCAGCGACATGGCCGCGATGATCAGCCGCTCGACGCTGAGCCCGCGCATGAGGTGCCGCCACGCCTGGCCCACCTCGCCGACGACGTTCGCCGCCGGCACGCGGACGTCGGTGAAGTACAGGTCGTTGACCGTGTGGGTGGACATGGTCGGGATCGGCCGCACCGTCAGGCCGCCGGCGTCCAGCGGCACCACCAGCAGCGTCAACCCGTCGTGCTTCTTGGCGCCGGTGGCCGTGCGGGTGAGCACCAGGACGTGGTCGGCCAGGTGCGCTGCCGTCGTCCAGGTTTTCTGGCCCGTGATGACGTAGTCGCCGCCGTCGGCGACCGCCTTCAGCCGCGCCGAGCCCAGGTCGGAGCCCGCGCCCGGTTCGGACAGCGCGATGGCTTCGATCCGGCCCCGGCACAGGCCGCCGACGACTTCCTTCTTCTGCTCCTCGGTGCCGTAGCGCAGGTAGGTCTGCGCCGCGGTGAGGCCGGTCCCGTAGGCGTGGATCGGGGCGAGGCCGCGAGCCGTCTCTTCGAGGAACACGCATTCTTCGACCATCCCGGCGCCCGCTCCGCCGTACTCCTCGGGTACGGAGACGCCGAGCCAGCCGTGTCCGGCCAGCCGGTCCAGGAGCTCCCGGCTGGTGTCCAGCGTGCCGCCGCCGGTGAGCGCGTCCCGTTGCCCGGGCGTCCCGCACTCCCGCGCGCAGAACTCGCGCACGGCGGTGGCGAACGCCCGCTGCTCTTCGGTGAACCGCATCGTGAACGACCGTTATCAGTGGCCGCGGAACGCGGAGAAGTCCGGCGCGCGCTTCTCGCCGAAGGCCGTGATGCCCTCCTGCGCCTCGGCCGACTCGCCGAACAGCTTCAGGTGCGAGTACGCCAGCTGCCCGACACCGGCGAACTGCTCGGTGTCGGTGTTGAACGACTGCTTGAGCACCTTGAGCGCGGTGGGGGAGAGGGCGAGGATCTCGTCGGCCCACCGGCGCACCTCCTCGTGCAGCTCCGCGGCGGGCACGACCTGGTTGACCAGGCCCCAGTTCTCCATCTGGGCCGCGGTGTAGCGCCGGCACAGGAACCACACCTCGCGGGCGCGCTTCTCGCCGAGGATGCGGGCGAGGTAGCCGGTGCCGAAGCCGGCGTCGAAGGACCCGACGCGCGGGCCGTTCTGGCCGAACTTCGCGGTGTCCGCGGCGATGGTGAGGTCGCACAGCACGTGCAGCACATGCCCGCCGCCGATGGCGAAGCCGTTGACCGCGGCGATGACCGGCTTGGGCACGTCCCGGATGACGTGGTGCAGCGCGTCGATCTCGAACAGCCCGGAGTCCGACGGGCCGTAGTCCCCGGTCTCGGCCCGCTGCTTCTGGTCGCCGCCGGTGCAGAACGCCTTGTCGCCGGCGCCGGTCAGGCAGATCACCCCGACTTCGCCGCTGTTCCAGGCCTTCTTGAACGCCTTGACGAGCTCGTCGACGGTACGGGCGCGGAAGGAGTTGTACCGCTCGGGCCGGTTGATCGTGATCCACGCGAGGCCGTTGTCGACCTTGTACGTCACGTCGGTGAACTCGTCCATCGGCGAGTGGTCCTTTCGTCGTCGGAAGAACAGCGAGCGGCACCCTCGCGACCGCCCGTGACCCGAATCTAGGTCTGTGAACGATCGTTATCAAGGATGCCGCCGCCGGGGGCCGGGTATTTCCCCCTTAGGAGAGAGCCCGCCTACCCCTTTCCGGGGTCGAGGTAGACGGTCTTGAAGACCTGGTACGAGTGCAGGCCCTCGGGCCCGAGCTCGCGGCCGATCCCGCTGGACTTGATCCCGCCGAAGGGCGCCGTCGGGTCGTTGACGTAGGCGTTGACCCCGATCGTGCCCGAAGCCACCCGGCGCGCCACCGCCTCGCCGCGGTCCGCGTCGGTGGTCCACACGGTGCCGCCCAGGCCGTACTCGGACGCGTTGGCGATCGCGACGGCCTCGTCCTCCGAGGAATACGGGATGACCGACAGGACCGGCCCGAAGATCTCCTCCTGCGCGATCGTGTGCCCGTTGTCGACGTCGGCGAACACCGTCGGCTCGACGAACCAGCCCTGGTCCAGGTCCGCCGGGCGCCCGCCACCCGCGGTCAACCGGGCCCCGTCGCCCAGGCCTTTCGCGATGTAGGACTCGACGCGGTCCCGTTGCCGCGCCGACACGAGCGGGCCGAGCTGGGTGGTCTCGTCCAGGGGATCGCCGATGCGCAGCGACTTCGCGAGGTCGGTCACCGTGTCGACGATCTCGCCGTAGCGGGACCGCGGGGCGAGGACGCGGGTGCCGAGCCAGCAGATCTGGCCGTTGTTGAGCAGGGTCGCGGCGAAGAAGCTCTCGATGGTGGAGGCCAGGTCGGCGTCGTCCAGGACGATCGCCGCCGACTTCCCGCCCAGCTCGAGGGTCACCGGCCGCAGGAGCCGTCCGCACGTCTCGGCGATCGTCCGGCCCGCCGTCGTCGAGCCGGTGAACGACACCTTGTCGACGCCCGGGTGCGCCACGAGGTACGCGCCCAGATCACGACCGCCGGGGACGACGCTGAGCACGCCGTCGGGCAGCCCGGCTTCCGCGGCGGCCTCGCACATCAGCAGCGCGTCGAGCACCGTCTCCGGTGCGGGCTTGAGCACGACCGTGCAGCCCGCGGCCAGCGCCGGGGCGAGCTTGAGGAAGGTGATCGCCTGCGGCACGTTCCACGGCACGATCGCCCCGACGACGCCCACGGGTTCGCGGATCACCCGCGAGCTGCCGCCCAACATCCCGGGCCGGGTCTCCTCCTGCGGGGAACCGGTGACGAGACCCGCGAAGTAACGCAGCAGCACCGGCGGGAAGCCGCCTTCGAACTGCTGGGCCAGCCCGATCGGCATGCCGTTCTGGGCACTGACCCGCCGCGAGGTCTCGGCGGCGCGCTGCTCGAGTGCGACGGCGAAGCGTTCGAGCGCCTCGACCCGCCGTGCCGGCTCCCAGCGGGGCCAGCCTGCCGGGTCGTCGAAAGCGCGCCGGGCCGCGGCGACGGCGTCGTCGATGTCGGCCTCGGCGCCTTCCGGGACGCTGCCGAGGAGTTCCTCGGTGGCCGCCGCGTGCACGGAGATCCGCCGCCCGGTGGCCGGGGCGGCCCAGCGACCGCCGACGTACAGGTGGTCGTAGTCGATCGTCATGACTGCTCCTGGGTTCCTTCGTGCACGAGCACGATCTTGACGGCGTCACCCCGGTGCTGGGCGGCCACGGCTTCGTTGATCCGCGCGAACGGCATGGTGGTGACGAGTTTGTCGAACGGGAACCGGCCGGTCCGGTGCAGTTCGAGCAGCTGCGGGATGAAGACGTCGGGATCGCTGTCGCCTTCGACGATCCCGATCACCCGGACGCCGAGGACCTGCGCCTGGATGAGGTTCAGCGCCAGCGCCGCTTCGGGATCGGCGGGTACGCCGATGATGCCGACGGTCGCGCGGTGCGCCAGCGCCTGCATGGCCTGCTGCAGCACGTCGGCGATGCCGGTGGTGTCGATCGCGTAGTCGGCACCGTCCGGTACGACCGTGCGCACCTGCTCGGCGAGCGGTCCGGCGGCGGGGTCGAGCACGTGCGTGGCGCCGAGCGCCAGCGCCAGGTCACGGCGTCCGGCGTGCGGCTCGACGACGATGATGTGCGCCAGCTCGCGCACCGCGCCGGCCAGGACGGCGGACAGGCCGACGGACCCGCCGCCCAGCACCAGCAGCGCGGAACCCGGTTGGCAGTCCATCGAGTTCATGACCGCACCGGCACCGGTCTGCACGCCGCAGCCCAGCGGACCGAGCACGGCGAGCGGCGCGTCGTCGGGCACCTTGACGACGTTGCGCTCGTGCGCGATCGCGTGCGTGGCGAACGACGACTGCCCGAAGAACTCCGAGCCCAGCGGCTGCCCGTCGCGGTGCAGGGTGCTGCGCCCGTCCTGGCGCGCGCCACCGAAGTTGTACGCCATGAACTCGTGGCAGTACGCGGGTTCGCCGCGCCGGCACTCGCGGCAGTCGCCGCAGCTGTTGAAGCTCAGCACCACCTTGTCGCCGACACCGACCTTCGTGACCGATTCGCCGACCGCGGTGACGACTCCGCTGCCTTCGTGCCCGAAGACGCCGGGCAGGGGAAATGGCAGATGACCATCCTTGGCGGCGAGGTCGGTGTGGCAGAGCCCGACCCCGGCGATCTCGACGACGACCTCGCCTGGGCCGGGATCGTCGAGCGTGAGGCGCTGGAGCGTGAAGTCGCCACCCGGCTCGGTGGCCACTGCGGCCGTGATGTCCATGTGAACTCCTTTGTCCGGTGGGGAAGAGGATCAGCCGTTGGTGTCCGGCACGGTCACCCGTACCTGGGGGCAGCCGTCGGTGAGAATGAGCTGGCAGGACAGCCGCGAGTTCGGCCGCGCGCCGTCGGCGTATTCGAGCAGCTCGAGCTCTTCGCCGGTCGGTTCGTCGAAAGTGGACTGTCCTTCTTCGACGAAGACGTGGCAGGTGGCGCAGGAGCAGCTGCCACCGCATTCCGCGACGATGCCCGGCAGGTTGTTGCGGACCGAGCCGTCCATCACGCTCTGTCCACAAGGGACGTCGAGCTGGTGGACGGATCCGTCGGGCAGTTCGTAGGTGACGCTGGGCACGGTGTCCTCCGGATGATCAGGCGACGGCGTCGCGCAACGGGGTCGCCGGGTCCGCCAGCCGGACCGGGTCGAGCCGCGTGCCCGACGCGAGGAACTTCTTGCCCGCCATGAACTCGGCGGGGCTGTTGGCCGACTCGACGGCGGTCAGCGCACCGCCGTCGAGGTGGAACAGGGCGAACCGGCCGGACGCGGGGTCGCCGCGGACGACGGTGGCCGGCTCGGCCGGGACGAGCCCGGCGATCTTGAGCTTGAGGTCGAACTGGTCGGACCAGAACCACGGCACCTCGGCCGGGTTCGGCGCCCCGCCGGTGATGGTGGCGACGGCTTGGCGGGCCTGTTCGGTGGCGCTGGGGATGCTTTCGAGCCGGACGAACCCGGGGCGGCGGGTGACGTCGCCGATCGCCAGCACGTGCGGGTCGCTGGTCCGCGCGTGCCCGTCGACGACGACGCCGTGGTCGCAGTGCAGGCCCGCGGCCGCGGCCAGCTCGTCCCGGGGTTCCGCGCCGACGCCGATGAGCACCGCCTCGCAGGGAATCTCCGTACCGTCTTCGAGCACGGCTCCCGAGACCCGGCCATCGCGCCCGGTGAGTCCGGTGAGCCGCACGCCGGTGACGATCCGCGTGCCGCGGCCGCGGTGGTGGCCGGCGAGGATCTCCGAGAGCCGGGGGCTGGCGACGCGGGCGAGCACCCGCTCTTCGCGTTCCAGCACGGTGACGTTGACGCCGTTGGCTCGCGCGACGGCGGCCACTTCGAGGCCGATGTAGCCGCCGCCGACGATGACCAGGGCGCGGCGCTCGACGACGCACTTGCGCAGGATCCGGGCGTCGGCCAGCGTTCGCAGCGACACGACTCCGGCCAAGTCGGTTCCCGGCAAGGCCAGCCGGCGTGGTGCCGCTCCGGTGGCCAGGACGAGGTGGTCGTAGTCGTGGGCGTCGCCCGACGCCGTGTGCACGCGGCGCCCGGCGGTGTCGAGCGCGACGACGTGCTCGCCGAGGCGCAGCGTGATGTCCTGCTCCCGGTAGAACTCCGCCGGGCGCAGCCACTGCTCCAGCTCACCCTGCGCGAACTTCTTCGACAACGGCGGCCGGTGGTAGGGCAGGTCCACCTCGTCCCCGAACAGCTCGACCGGGCCCCGGTGGCCGGCCTGCCGCAGCAGGCCGGCCAGCGTGGCCCCGGCGTGCCCGGCTCCGACGATCAGGACCCGGCTCACTTCAGCTCCAGCCGGACGGGCAGCTTCCGCAGCCCGCCGACGAAGTTCGTCATCACCGCCTTGCGCTCGCCGGCGATCTCGACGCTCTCGATCAGCGGCAGCAGTTCCTCGAACATGATCCGCAGCTCGAGCTTGGCCAGGTGCTGGCCGATGCACATGTGCGGGCCGTAACCGAAGGCGATGTGCCGGTTGGGCTTGCGGTCCAGCCGGAACTCGCCGGGCGCGTCGAACACGTCGGTGTCGCGGTTGGCGGACTGGTACAGCAGCATGAACCGGTCGCCCGTGCGGATCTGCTGTCCGCGCAGCACGTAGTCCTGGGTGGCCTGGCGGGTGAACTGCTTGACGGGCGAGACCCAGCGCAGGCTCTCGTTGACCAGGTCCGGGATGAGGGCCGGATTTGCCTTCACCTTCGCCAGCTGGTCGGGGAACTGCGCGAGCGCTTCGATCGCGCCGGACATGGTGCTCGACGTCGTGTCGTGCCCGGCCGTCGCGATGGCGATGAACCAGCCGTAGGCGACCTCCTTCGGGTAGTACTCACCCTCCGGCTTGCGGGCGCCGGCGATGATGGTGGCGAGGTCGTCCTTCGGGTCCGCGCGGCGGTCTTCGACGAGCTTGTCGAAGTAGGCGTAGAAGTCGTTGATCGCGGCGGACCACTGCTGCGCGGCGGCTTCCGGCGTGAGCGGCTCGACGTCGGCGCGCTGGGCGTCCGGGTCGGCCGTGCCGAAGAACTCCTGCGTCAGGGCCATCATCCGCGGCTCGTCCGCTTCGGGGACGCCGAACAGGCTCATGATCACGTGCAGCGGGTAGTGGAGGGCGAAGTCCTGGACGAAGTCGAGCTCGTTGGTGCCGCTGCGCAGGTACTTCGCGATGGCTTCCTGCGCCAGCGTCCGGATCCGGTCCTCCCACTTCTTGAGGTTGGCCGGCCGGAACCAGTCGTTCGCGATGTCCTTGACCGCCGTGTGCTCGGGCGGGTCGAGGTAGGTCAGGGTCTCGAGGATGCGCAGGCTGCCGCCGGTGAGCTGCTTGGTGAACGTGTCACCGGCCTGGTTCTGCAGGATCGGGTTGTGCGAACCGGGCTCGTCCCCGCCGCCGCTGGTGAACACGTGCGGCTGCCGCTCGATCTCCATGATGTCGGCGTGCTTGCTGACCAGCCAGACCCGGTCGTAGCCCTCGACGTCGGCCTGGCCGAGCGGGTGGTTCTCCCGCAGCCACCGGTAGGCCTCGAACAGCGGGACGTCGTAGCGGTGGCCTTCCGGCAGCACGACCTGCCGGGCGATCTCGTCCGGGATCGGGCGGGTGGTGACCTCGGGCGTGGTGGTCATCGGGATTCCTCCGGGAGACGGCGACGGTGCACGTATTGGTCCAATCTTTGGGCCAAGAGACGTGTCGTGCATCACCCCGCGGGAAGAGGTTTCTCTCCCGCGATTTCTCCCGGTGGGGTAGCTACCGGCGGGTCAGCGCGTGGTAGCGAGCGGTGGCTTCGGCGCGGTTGGCCGCCCCGAGCTTGTGCAGCAGGTTCTTGACGTGGGTCTTGACCGTGCCGGGGGAGACGAACAGCTCGGCGGCGATCTGGCTGTTCGTCCGCCCCTGCACCAGGTGCCGGAGGACGTCGACCTCGCGGCGGGTCAGCTCCGAGAACGGGCCTTCGAGCCGGGCGAGCGGGTCGGCCGCGGGCTCGGGCGCATCGACCCGGTCCACGCCGCCGAGCAGCTCGTCGACCGAGCCGGCCTGGTCGATGAGCTGGTCACGGAGGCGGCCCAGCCGGTCGGCGAGCACGACCCGCTCGAAGATGCAGCCCAGCCCCTCGGCGAAGAGGCCGAGCAGCCGCTGGTCGAAGGCGTCCACCCGGTCGGTGTCGACGTGCTGGTCGGCGTGGACGAGCCCGATCACCTCGCCGCGCCCGATCAGCGGCGCGACGACGTAGTCGCGAGTCCGGGCCAGGGTGATCAGCCGGTGGTGCACGTGCGGGTTGTGCTGCGCGTCCTCGACGAGGATCGGGGTGCGCGTGCGCACCACTTCGGTCTCCGGGAGCTCGCGGCCCAGCCGTCCGGGGATCGCCGTGCCGATCTCGACGAGGTCGCGCGCCAGCTGGGGATCGGCGTAGGCGAACGCGGACCGGGCGCTCCAGTCGGGGCCGGACAGGCGGGAGAACAGCGCGCGCCGGTACCCGAGGTGGTTGATCTCCACGGGCACCCGGTCGACGAGCTCGGCGACCGAGATCGCGGAGCGGAGCCGGTTCAGGCTCCGCCGCAGCTCGTCCAGGCCGGCCGAGCGCGCGGCGATCCGGGCTTCCTTCACCTGCACAAGCGTGCCGCTCACCTGGGACAGCGCGACCGCCAACCGGGCCCGTCCGGTGTGGTCGCCGGTTTCGGTGAGCGCCCGGACGAGCGTTTGTTCCGCCCGGGCGAGCACTGTTTCGGCCGACCGCAGATCCCGCGGTCCCTGGCCGGCCTCGCCGGTGAGCCCGGCCGCGGTGCGGAACACCGCGCGGGACCGCCGCACCAGCTCGTCGACGTCGTCGTCCACAGCCGTCTCCTCGCTCGTGTGGGGACGGGCATTGCGCTGTTCGGCCGATTGTCGTCCGCCGACGCCCGGATCGATACCCGAGCCGGGCGATTGCCTCCTTAAGGGAGAGGAAATCCTTCCCGGAAGAGGGTGGTGGGACTGGACCGGGAGACGATCCTCCGCCGCTCTCGAAAGCAGCGCCTCGCGACTCCGCAGCCGGAGGCATCGATCAGGATGAGCCGAGGACGCGCCGGGCGGCGGCCAGCCGGTCTTGGCGGGCGGTGGCCAGCCCGTCGAAGCGGGCCGCGTCGTGGCGGATGGTCTGCTCCTGCGCGGCCGCCTCTACGTCGTGCCACACCTCGACCAGGTGGGCCGTCGCCTTGCACTGGACGTCGGCCAGGGCAGTGCCCTTCTCCTCGTCGGGGATCGGTTCGGCGTCGAGGTGCCAGCGCGGGTCCGAGATCGCCGCTCGCGAATCGGCGTAGTCGTAGCCCCGGCCCGCCATGCACGTGCGCCAGTCCGCGATGGCCGCGCCGACGCGCGGGTCCGTCTCCGAACTGCGCAACGACCGGAAGTCCGCGTCGGTGAGGAATCCGTCGTCGACGGCCGTCAGCTCGGTTTCCGCCTGTTCGGTGCAGCCGTGCTCACCGAACAGCGTCGTGCGCTGGGCCTCGGTGAGACCGGCCACCCACCGGCGCTGCTTGCTCTGCCGTTGCCGCTCCTCCGGCGTCTTCGGGAAGTGGTAGCCGAAGTTCGTGGCGGAGGCTTCGTCGATCACGCCGTACCGGCGGAGGTTCGGCGAGCGGTCCAGCGCACCGGGGACCCGGTCGTCGTCCGGCACGGCGAGCTCGACACCGCGGTCGCGCAGGCAGGCGCGGACCAGCGTGGCGCGGGCCCACCCGATCTCCGTCTCTTCGGCGAAGCCCGGCCGGTAGCGGTCGAACGGCAGGGCGAGCCGCTCGGCGGGGAGCGCGGGCGCGACCGGCTCGGCGCCGCACGCGGTGAGCGTGAGGAGCACCAGGACGGTGGCGAAAACCTTGGTGAGCATGGCGACCTCCGGGAACGCCGGTGGTGCCCGGCGGGGGGCGGGCACCACCGGCGGAGCGAGCGTCAGGCCGTGGTGCAGATGTCCACGGCGCTGAGACGGTTGTCGCCGATCTTGTTGTTCTCGAGGAAGCCGTCGTCGGTACCGCTGATCGACTTCGTGGAGGCGCCGGAGCCGCCGACGTCCTGCCACAGCATCACGTTGCAGCCGATGCGGTTCTTCACCGAGCTGGTTTCGTTGTCGATGCTGTCGTCGGTCTGGTTGCCGTTGCCGTCGTACCAGTAGTTGTCGCGCAGGTCGAAGTCGTCCTTCCGCAGGTCGAGCCAGTGGTTGGTGTTCCCCTTGTTGAAGTCGTTGTTCTCGAACAGGCAGAAGTTGCCGCTGGCGCAGCTGCCCACCGCCAGCGCGGGCGACGCCGCGACCACGAGCCCGGTACCCACTGCCGCGACGGTCATGGCCACCGAAATGATCTTTCGCACGATTTCTCCTCGCCATCCCCTCGCGGGGATTCGATCAAGTTGGGCGATCGGACCGTAGGGACCGGAAGCTGCGGGACTGTTGAGCACCGGTGCAATCGGCTGGTGACGCCCCGGGGTGCCCGCCCGTCAGGCCGTCAGGCCGCGGCTGGTGTGGTAGGCGCTCAGCAACCACGCCAGTTGCCCCACCGCCCGGTGCCTGCCGTGCGCCGCGGCCGCCCTGCGGAGCGCGAGCAGGCCGGCGTGCTCGGCCTCGAACCAGGCCAACGCCGCCGCGCGGTGCTCGAACTCGGGTGGGGCGCCCCCGGCCGCCGTCGCCAGCTCGATGACCGGGTGTTCCGGGCGCAGCAAGCAGGCCGCCGAGCGCGCGGTGTGCAACTGGACGTCCGTCAAGCGGTCCAGGGCCGCGCCGCGGGCTTCGTCGCCGGCCAGTTCGGCGGCGTACAGCCGGATCAGGTCGTGCATCCGGTACCGGCCGGGGACGTGCTCCTGCAGCAGGTGCGCACCCACCAGGCTCCGCAAGACCGAACGGACCCGCCGGCCGTCGAGACCGGTGAGTGCCGCCGCGGCGGGCAGCGCGATGTCCGGGCCGGGTGCGACGCCCAGCAGCCGGAACACCTCGGCCTCCGCCGGGTCCAGGGCCGTGTACGACCAGGAGAACACCGCGCGCAGGTTCGACGTCAGGTCGCCGGCGTCGAGCGCGTCCAGCCGCGCGGACGCGTCCCGGCATTCCTTGACCAGGACGTCCAGGGGGAAGCCGGGGCGCGCCGTGGCGCGGGCCGCCACGATGCCGACCGCGAGCGGCAGCCCGGCGCACCACCGCACCAGGTCGGCGGCGGCACCGGCCTCGTCGGCGACCGGGCCGGGGCCGATGTGCCGGGCCAGCAGGTCTCGCGCGTCCGCCTCGGACAGCAGATCCAGGTCGACCAGCCGGGCGCCGCGCACGCCGAGACCGGTCAGCCGGTGGCGGCTGGTCACGAGCACGGCGCAGGTCTCGCTCCCCGGCAGCAGCGGCTCCACCTGGGCCGCGTCCCGCGCGTTGTCCAGCACGACCAGCAGCCGCTTCCCGGCCACCAGGCTGCGGTAGCGCGCGACCAGCTCGTCCTCGTCCAGTGGCAGTGTCGCCGGGTCGGCACCCAGCGCGCCGAGCAGCCGCCGCACCGCCGTCTTCGGTGCCATCGGCGCGCCGGACGGGTCGAAGCCGCGGAGGTCGAGGTGCAGCTGCCCGTCCGGAAAGCGCGCGAGGTGGTCGTGCGCCCACCTCAGCGCGAGCGCCGTCTTGCCGACCCCCGCCGGGCCGCCGATCGCGCAGACGGGCACGGTGCCGCCGGCGGCCACGACCCGGGTGAGCACGGCCAGTTCGGCGTCCCGGCCGACGAGCCACCCCGGTGCGGCCGGCAGCTGCCGGGGCACGGCGGCCGCGGACGGCGGATCGAGCTCGGGGTCGGCGGTGAGGATCTTGCGGTGCAGCTCCCGCAGGGCGGGACCGGGGTCGGCGCCGAGCTCCTCGGCGAGCCGCCGCCGGGTCCGCTCGTAGTGGTCGAGCGCATCCGCCTGCCGCCCGCCGCGGTAGAGCGCGAGCACCAGCTGGCCGGCGGCACGTTCGTTCAGCGGGTTCGCCGCGACCCGCGCGGAGATCTCGGCCAGCACCGCGTTGTGCTTCCCGAGGCGCAGCGTGAGGTCGGTGCGGTCGAGCTCGATCGCCTCGCGCTCGGCCGCGAGCGTCTGCCGCATCGCCTCGGTCCACGGTGTGTCCACACCCGCGAACGCGTCGCCGTGCCAGAGCCGCAGCGCTTCGTCGAACCGCGCCAGTTCCTGGTTCTCCCGGGCTTCGGCCACCAGCGTCCGGAACCGGTGCAGATCGATCGCCTCCGGCGCGACGCGGACGACGTACCCGCCCGGCCCGTGCTCGATGACGACGTCCTCGGCGCCGGCGAGGACGCGCCGGAGCCGGGACAGGTAGCTGGCGAGGGATCGGCGCGCCCGAGGCGGTGGCCGGCCGGCCCACACCCGATCGGCGAGCTGGTCGACCGACACCGGGTGGTTGACGTCGGCGAGCAAGGCGGCCAGGACGCCGCGCTGCCGCACGTGCCCGAGGTCGACGGGCCGGCCGTCGACGTGCGCTTCGATGTCTCCGAGCAACCGGAATCTGACAGGCAAGGGGGAGGTCCTCCTCGTGACCGAGGGAGTACGCGAGAGACGGTTCAGGCGTTGTGCGACGGAGAAGCACCACCGGAAATCGGCGGGCCGACGCTCGGCCGTGACAAGGTCACCGCGACGCCGGGCGCGAACGAAAAGTCCACTGAGGACCGAGAGGGTTCTGGCATGCGCGGACGATAGGACGCCCGTGCTTCGGTCCGGCTTCCGTCCGGCTTCGCTCCGGATTGCCCGGCGGCCGTTCCGATCCCGGTGCCGGCCCCAGGAAGTGGCCGGGGTGCGGGCGCTTCCCGGTCAGGGCGGACGTGACCGGCCGGGGAAGTTTCGCGCAGGCCCGAAACGTTGTCAGCCGGCTTGGCGCGCCGCCGCGTCGAGCAGACCGGTTGCCGCCGCGCAGGCCTCGTCGGTGATGACGTGCTCGGTGCCCGGGTCGATGCGCAGGTCGACCTGCGCCCCGGCCTGCCGCAGCAGCGCGGCCGTGTCTTCCACCCGGTGCCGGGGCACCCACGGGTCGTCTTCGATGCTCCGGACCACGGCGGGTACTCCGTGCAGGGCCCGGTCGCCCGGCGCCGGCGGGGGCGTCGTGCCGACGTAGCCGCCGGTGAACAACACCAGCCCGGCCACCGGCCGCGGGTCGGTGAGGATCACGTGGGACAGCAGGCAGGCGCCCTGCGAGAAGCCCCACAGCACCACCCGCCGTCGGTCGAAACCGGCCTGGGCGAGCCGGTCGACGCAGGCGGCCACGGTCCGCGACGACCGGTCCAGCGCGGGCTGGTTGCGCTCGACCGGCTCCAGGAACGACAGCGGGTACCACGTGGCGCCCTCGGCTTCCGGCGCGAAGAACCGCACCGGCGCCGAACCGAACCGGCGTGCCGTCTCCCGCATGAAGGCCGGGTCCTGGCCGCGGCCGTGCACGGCGAGCACCGCCAGCTCGGCCTGCTCCGCCGGGGTGCCCCATTCGACGAGTGACGGGGTCATCCCGCCCGCCACGGGTGCCGGGCGCCGGCCGGCCTCATCGCGCCTCCTGGAGGTCCAGGAACACCCAGTGCGCACCGGGGGCCAGGCCGCTGAGCAGCTTGCCGCAGTTCTGCAGCACGACCGGGCTGGACGTGATGTGCTGCGTGCCGGCGTGCAGGTCGCGGAAGAACCGCTGCAGGACACCGCGCCGCAGGGCCGCCGTCGCCGCCCACTTGTAGACGGTCTGGCCCACGGCGTGCACCGACCACGTGGTGTTGTTGAGCATCAGGCGCGTCAGCGTCTCCTGCTCGGTGTCCAGCGGCTCGCCGCGGTCCAAAGTGGCTTCGCTGTCCGCCCAGACCTCCATCGCCCAGGCCCGCGCCGCGCGCAGCTTCGCCTCGGCCTGGGCGTACTCGGCGTAGAACTGCTGCGTGTCCACCGACGCGTTCGGGCTGCCCGTCTTCTTGGCCGCGAGCGTCTTCAGCTCGTCGAGCATCCGGCGGCCGACCCCGAGCGCCCACCCGGTGTGGCAGATCCCGGCCATGTTCGCCAGTCCCATGCGGTAGATCGCGCCGCCGTGCCGGACGTCGGTCGTCGCGATGCCGTACACGTGGCTCTCCGGCACGAACAGGTCCTCGCACACGTAGTCGTGGCTGCTGGTCGCCCGCAGGCCCATGACGTCCCAGTTGTCGATCATCCTCGCCTGGTCCTTGGGCAGGGTGAAGACCAGCGCCTCGCCGGTCTCCGGGCAGAGCGCGGCGGTGTGGACGTGGGTCGCCATCGAGATCCCGGACGCGAAGTGCCAGTGCCCGCTGATGCGGTAGCCGCCGTCCACCCGCACGGCCGTGCCGAGCTTGGTGCCCTGGCCGGCGATGAGCGCGTGGCCGCCGTTGCCGACGTCCGGGTACAGCTGCGCGACGGCGTCCGGGCCGAGGTAGGCGGCCGTCGTGCCGGTGACCATCTGCACGGCCATGAAGGCCCAGCCGACGGAAGCGTCCGCGTAGGACAGCTTCGCGATCGTGTCGATCACCTGGCGGGGCGAGAACTCGTAGCCGCCGAGCTCCCGGGGGATGCCGACCTTGAACACGCCGGTTTCGTGCAGGGCCTTGGCGGCGTTGTCGGGCACGCGACCGAGTGACTCGCCCTCTTCGGCGGTTTCTTCCAGCAGCGGCGTGATCGCGTCGAGCCGGGCCATGAGCGCGTCGAACTCGTCGCTGACGTTCAGCTGGTTCATGATGTCCGTCCTCGGGTGGTGGCCAGGATCCAGTCGATGACGGGTTTCACGGTTTCGTCCGAGTTCGCCTCGAAGATCAGCCCGTGCCCGTTGCCGGCGACGCCGAAGTCCGGCAGGTGCAGGTGCCGGCCGTCGGCCCCGGCCGCGTTCAGGAACGCCACGACCTCCGGAGCGAAGCCGGCGAACGCCGAGGCCCCGCCCGTCACGACCGCGACCGGCTTGCCCGCGAGCGCCGGGATGCGCCGCCCGGGGACCTCGGACGGGTCACCGGCCGGCGGGTCGCAGGTGAGCTCCGCGCTGGTCAGCCCCCACGTCAGCGCGCCGAGGCCGGGGAACTCCGCGAACGGCGGGCCCATCGGCTCGACCGCGGCGATCGCCACGACCCGGTCCGGCCGCGCGGCCGCGGTCAGCCAGCCGACCGGGCCACCCGCCGAATGGGTCACCAGCACGGCGTCGCCCACGATGTCGAGCAGCCTGCCCAGCCGGTCCGCGTCGAGGCGCTGCGACTCGGCCAGGTCGGCGGGCAGCGGGCCCATCGGGCAGAGCAGCTGGTCGAGGTCGGCCGAACCGATCTCCCGTCCGTACGTCCACTGCGTCTGCGCGTCGCGCTCCCCGGCGGGCAGGAAGAGCGCCTGCGCCGCTTCGTAGGGGAACGGCGCGCCCATCGGGGCGACCACGTCGGGGTGGTAGGGCGAGCGTCCGTGCCCGCAGCGGTCGACGACGTAGACCGCGAAACCCGCCTCGACGAACCGGGTCGCCCAGCCCGGCCTGCCGTCGGGGGTGCCGGTCCAGTCGGTGCCCTGCCCGCCACCGCCGTGCACGAGCACGAGCGGGACGGGGTGCGCGGCACCCGGCGGCGCTTCCCACTGCACGAACAGCGGCGCCCGCTGGACGGTCCCGTGGTCCGTGCGCACCCGCTCGCCGGACACCCAGAACCGGCCACGCCGGACGGTGATCTCGTACCCGCCGGCCACGTGCGGTGCCGCCACGCCGGCCACCCTCAGACGTCGATCGGTTCCAGCCGGCCCAGGATCTCGTCGCGGCGGTGTTCGAACTGCTCCGGCAGCTGGAACCGGGTGCCCAGCTCGTGCGGCGACTCGTCGCAGGTCCAGCCGCCGTCGGCGTGGGTCACGGCGAGCTCGAACAGCGCGCCGCTCGGGGTGCGCACGTAGACGCTCTTGAAGTACTTGCGGTCTTTCAGCTCGGAGATGTCGGTGTAGCCGCGCCCCTCGATCTCGAACTTCACCGCGTCCTGGTTCTCCAGGGTGGCGACGTTCCACGCGAAGTGGTGGTAGGTGCCGGCGCCGTAGCTCCAGGTGCCCTGGTCGCCGGTGCGGTCGACGGTGATCTCGAGGTGGTTGCCGTGCTTGGCGTCGCCGATCCGCAGCCCGATGACGTCGCCCTCTTCGGCGAGGGCGTCCTGGGCGAAGAACGACTCGCCGGCGAACTCGACCATGCGGTCGGGGGTGGCCATGTGCACGCCGACGCCGTGGATGCCGTGGATCGCGTGCTCCTGCGGCACGCCGTGGCCGGGGTGGCCCACCCGCTCGTCGCCGTCGTTGCCGACGAACAGGTACTCGATGCCGGACGGGTGCCGGAACGCGAGCCGGCGCCGGCCGAACTGTTCGACGTCGGTGACCTCGATGTCGTGCCCGGTCAGCCGGTCGTGCCAGAAGTCCAGCGAGTGGTCCGGGACCGACAGCAGGACCTCGCGCGCCTGGTTGGTGCCGCGCTTGCCGAAGAACCCGGCCTGCGCCCAGGGAAAGGTCGTGACGACGCTCGACGGGTCGCCCGCGGCGTTGGAGTAGTACAGGTGGTAGATCGGCAGGGAACCGTCGAACAGGACGGTGCGCTTGATGAAGCGCATCCCGAGGATCTTGACGTGGAAGTCGACGTCTTCCTGGGCGTTCGCCACCGAGAGCGTCACGTGGTGCGAACCTTGCACGTAGGTCATGGGTGACTCCTCGACAGTGAGATGTCCGCCGGGCCGAACTGTAGGGACGCCGCGGGCCGGCGTGTGGCGCGAGAGCGCACGACGATGTCGAACCAGCGCGCGCGTGGCCCGCGGCGCGCCGGCTGGGTACCGTGGCCTGAACGACCGTGGAGATGACGATGACGTCATTCGCAGCGCTGACGGAGCAGTACGCCGGGGTGGCGCCACGGCCGATCGCGTTCGCTTCCTGGGCGGACGCCGTCCGGCGCAGTGTGCTGAGCTTCGAGTTCGACTGCGACCGGCCGGACCGGTTCACCGGCCGGGTCCGCGACCGGCACCTGCACGGGGTCAGCTTCGTCGACATGGCCTCCGGACGGCACGCCGCCCACCGCGACCACAGCACGATCCGCGCCGCCGACGCCGGGTTCTACGTGCTCACCCTGCAGCTCTCCGGGGACATCCGCATCGCGCAGGACGGCCGCGTCGCCGTGCTCACGCCCGGTTTGTTCGCGCTCTACGACTCGGGCAAGCCGGCCACGCTCACCGTCGGCGACGACTACCGCTCCACCTGCATCCGGTTCCCCAAGACCGCGATCACACCCCGGCCGGACGATCCGCTGGGCGAGATCACCGCGCGGCCGTTCGAGTGCGCGCCGGGCCTCACCGACACGGTGTGGAGCACGGTGCTCAGCGTCAACCGCAACCTCGAGTCGCTCGGCGTGCACGGGCCCACGGCCGTGCGCTCACTGATGACCCTCGTCGGCGCGATGCTGCGCGGCGAGCTCGGCCACGCCGTTCCCGCGCGGTCCCCGCACGAGGATCTGCTCGAGCGGATCCTCGGCTACATCGACGTGAACCTGGCCGACGCCGATCTCGGCCCCACCCGGATCGCGGCCGCGCACTTCGTGTCGCCCCGGTCGCTGCACGCCCTGTTCGAACGGACCGGCACGACGGTGTCCCGCCGCATCCGTGAGCGGCGCGTCGAACGCTGCCGGCTCGACCTGGCCGACCCCGCGCTCACCCACGTTCCGGCGTCCGCCATCGGCGCCCGCTGCGGATTTTCCGGCGCGTCCCACTTCGGGCAGGTCTTCAAACGGGAGACCGGCCTGACGCCCGCCGAGTTCCGCAGGCAGGCGCTCACCGGGCCGGCGGAGTAGCTCAGCCGGGGCGGCTGACGTGACGGTGGCCAGGCGGTGGGCCGCGGCGTTCGACGGCAGTGTGCCGGCCGCGGTCAAGGCGTGGAGGCAGTAGGCCGCCAGCTCGTCGGCCGCCACGTCGTCGCGGACGTCCCCGGACTTCGCCGCTTCCGCGAGCAGGTGGTGCTGGGCTTGCGCGACGTGCTCGCCGCGGTGCAGCAGCGCCGCCAGTTCGGTGCCGTGGTGCTGCCGGCCCCGCTCGTACTGGATCACCGCGTAGGCGTCGAGCACCTTGTCGAGCCGTTCGCAGGCCGTGCCGTCCCGGTCGCGGATTTCGGTCAGCCGGGCCAGGTGGGCGCGGACGTGGCGGTCGTGCCAGGCGGACAGGATCGCCTCAACGTCGGGGAAGTACTTGTCAGCCCGTGCTCGGCCACCAGGTCCGCAGTCGCGTCCAGGGTCGCGTCGTGCACCGCCTCCCGGTGCGCCTCGATCGTGTCGTTCCACAGCTTCGGCACGCTCTCGAGCTAATGACCTCCACACCCCACACCCGCGCGGCCCGGTCCGCCGCGCTGAGGAGGAGCTGAACGATGCCGGTCGCCGAAGCGCACGTCGTCACCTCACGCGCCGAACGGTTCCTCGCCCAGCTGTGCCGGCACGCCGAAGCCATGGGCGGGAAGGCGGCGCACCTGCACGGCGGGAACGGGCAGGCGCGTCCCGAGGTGGTGCAGGTGGAGCACGCCGGGAACGAAGGAAAGATCACCTTCGGCTGGGGTGCCTGCACCTTGCGGTCCACTTCGGACACCTTGGTGGTGGGCATCGAGGCGGACGACCTCGACCGGTTGACGCGGCTTCAGGACGTTCTCACCGCGGACCTGGAACGGTTCGGCCGGCGTGACGACCTCGAGGTGCGCTGGGAAGGCCCCGGCAACCCCGCCCCCCGGCCGGGACAGCGGTGTCGTCCGCCGGCCGCGCGGCACAGCCATTGCGCTCGGCGGTCACGACGCGGCTTCCCGCCGATCGATCGGTGCGGCTTCGGCCGGCTCTTCGCCGCTCTTTTCCGTGCTGTACACCATGAGCGACGAGCCCACCAGGGCGAGCACGATGCCCGCTACCTGGAAACCGGTCGGCAGGGTCTGGAACACGGCCAGCGAGAGCACGATGGTCAGCACCGGCGCCAGCGCGTTGGTGATCGGGGCGACGATCGTGGCCTTGCCGCGGCTCATGGCCATCACGAGGAACAGCGCGCCCACGGCGTTGAGCAGCTGCGTGATCGCCGTCAACGCGGGAGCCTGCCACGGGAACGACAGCGGGAGGCCGCCCATCATGACGATCGCGACCGGGATCAGCAGGAGCCCGCTGACGGTCATCCAGCCGAACGTCGTCGCGTCGTTGACCCCGACGACGGCGGCCTTGCGCATGAAGTACGCCTGGACACCCCAGGCGACGCAGACCAGGATCGCGAGCCACAGGTAGGTCATGCCGGTCTCCTGCGAGTCGCCCGAAGACACCGAGAACAGGACGATGGCTACCAAAGCGAGGGCGGTGCCGATCCAGCTGAGCGCGGTGAGCCGTTCACGCAGGGCCGCGAACGCCATCAAGACGGTGATCGCCGGGGAGAGCGCCACGATCGGGAAGATGATGTAGGCCGGGCCGATGGTGAGCGCCTTGAACAGCACCAGCTGCCCGCCCGCGCCGGTCAGGCCGATCAGCAGGCCGTAGACCGCGGCGATCGGGCGGCGGTCGATCTTCTGCCCGCGCAGGGAGAAGTACGCAGGGATGAGCATGGTGATCGACCAGATGACGTAGACCATCGGGTCGGGGTAGCCGTAGCGGGAGGTGGGCAGGCTGGAGAACGCGCCCCAGACACCCCAGAACAGGACCAGCAGGCCGGCGTAGGGAATCCAGGCGGCGCGCCGCTTCGATGCGCTCATGACAACCCCTCCAGGGTGGGGACGGCGGAAATCCGGTCGAGCGGGATGGCGTGGCCCGCCAGCCGGGCGGCGTAGACCGCCGCGCCGACGTGCGGAGGCAGCAGGGGCTCTCGCAGTTCGTAGCCGTGGCTGCCGTGCTGGAGCGCTTCGCGGAAGGAACCCAGGAGGTGGGCCGAGCCGAACATGCCGCCGGAGTAGGAGACCGGCACCGTCTGCTCCGGCGCGAACCCCAGCGCGGCGGCACCGGCTTCGACGTGGAGGGCGAGCTCCCGCCCGGCGCGGCCGAGGATCACCGCCGCGGTGGGGTCACCGGCCTCCGCGGCGCGGGTGACGACCTTGCTGAGGTCCGCGATCTTCCCGCGGTCCCCGTGCCACCGGTTCATGACGATGTCGATGGCGTCGAGGTCGGTGGTGACGCCGAGGGTCCGGCGCATCTCTTCGGCCAGCGCGCTCGGCGGCTGGCGCCCGTCGCTCATCCGGGAGAACGCGCCGAGCCCCTGGACCGCCACCCAGTAGCCGGAACCTTCGTCGCCGAAGAGCTCGCTCCAGCCGCCGGCCCGCCAGTGCCGTCCCCGGTGTTCCCCGTAGGCGATGGACCCGGTGCCCGCGACGACGTTGATGCCGTCCGCGCCGCCGAGGGAGGCCGCCCAGCCGCAGATCATGTCGTTGCCGCACGCGTACCCGACTTCGCCCAGGATGCGGCGGGGGAGCGCGTCGAGCACGGGCACGTCGGCGGAAATCTCGCCGTAGCAAGGGATGCCGAAGAAGGCGTAGGACAGGTCGGCGACGTCGACGCCCGCGGTGGCGCACACCTCGCCGATTCCCCGGCGCAGCAGTGGTTCGACGATGTCGATGCCCTGCTGCAGGTAGTAGAGGCCGGCCGTGCGGGCTTCCGCGACGACGCGTCCTCGCTCGTCGATCAGGCTGAAGGCGGTTTTCGTCCCGCCGCCGTCCACACCGAGGAACATGGCTCAACCCTCCGCCGGATTCGGGAACTCGTGGATGACGACCCCTCGGACCACGCGGTTGACTTCACCGCCGGGGAACGGGTTGTCGGGGGACCGGCCCTGCGCGAGCGAACACGCCAGGGCGATCGACTGCGCCGGAACGGCCGCCACGATGGCTCGCAGTGCGCCGGGCAGGTGCGCGATCCCCGGGATCGGCCACTCGCCGGCGCCGGCCGGGGCGTCGCCGTCCGCGTCGGAGCCGATCACCAGCACTCGGCCGGCCCCCAGGGACTCCACGAGCTCGCGCGTGATGTCGTCGTCGTAGCGGCGGGTGTACGGATCGCCGGACCGGAAGACGATCGCGACGGTCCGTTCGTCGAGGACCGACTTGGGGCCGTGCCGGAAGCCCAGCGGGGTGTCGGCGATCCCGACGACCGCGCCGGCGGTGAGTTCGAGGCACTTCAGCGCGGCTTCGCGGGCCAGCCCCCGGAACGCGCCGGAGCCGAGGTAGACCAGCCGGGCCGGATCGGCGGCGGCGACCGCTTCCGCCCGGCTGGCCGCGGTGGCCAGGACGGCGGCCGCCGCCCGGGCCGCGGCCGCCACGTCGACTTCGGGGCCCAGGGCGAGCAGGGCGGCCAAGGTCATCCCGGTGAACGAGGACGTCATGGCGAAGCCGCGGTCGTTCAGCCGGCCGGGAAGCGCCAGCACGACGGCGTTCTTGGCGTCGGCCCAGCGGCGGGCGAGCGCGCCGGCAGGGTTGCAGGTGATCACGATGTGGTGCAGCGCGGGGGTGAGCCGGTGCAGGAGTTCGGCCGCGGCCGCCGACTCGGGGCTGTCGCCGCTGCGGGCGAACGACACCAGCAGCACCGGCCGGTCGTCGACGACGACGGAGCGCGGGTCGGCGACGATGTCGGTCGTCGCGATCGGTTCGACCGGCCGGGCGAGGTGCCGGGCGAGGTCGGGGGCCACGACCTCCCCGATGAAGGCCGAGGTCCCCGCGCCGGTCAGGACGATCCGGGTCCGCGGATCGACGAGCGCGTCGCCGAGCAGGCGGTCGATGTCGGCCCGCGCGGCGGCGACGGTCCGCGCCACCTCGGGCCACGTGCCGGGTTGCTGCCGGATCTCGCCGGCGGTGCGGCTTTCGTCCGGCTGCGTCTGGTGGATCGACACCCACATCACCTCTCGGGTCGGCGGCTGCCACCTGGACTGGGTGCGCCGGAACTCGGCCGGCTCCGCCAGGCAGGTCGCCTGCCGTCGGCGGCGTGCTCTTGGTACGTCGTGCCGCGTCCGGCGGGCAAGGGTTGGCGTCCAAACGAGCATCGCGGATGTGCGTTTGCGCGATCGGACCCGGCGAACCGAGGTGACACCACGGATGAGTCGACGGATCGATGCACGAAAGTGCTCGAAACCGTCGTATAGTGCGCACGTATGAGCCTTCTCGATGTCGTCGATCCACCGGGAGAAGAGCGGCCCCGCACTCGCGCGCCCCGGTCCGAGCGGATGGCGGAGATGGTGCGCGAACTGGGCGAAACGGGCCGCCTGCGAGTCGGGGAGCTCGCGCGCCGGTTCGGCGTCTCCGACGCCACGCTGCGACGCGACCTGACCGCGTTGGAGGAGCAGCGGCTGCTGACCCGGACCCACGGCGGCGCGCTGGCCCAGGGGGTGGCCTGCGAGCTGCCGGTCCGGTACCGGGAAGGCCGGTCGCGGGACGCGAAGCGGGCGATCGCCCGGCAGGCGGTGCGCCGGCTGCCCCCGGGTCCGCACGTGATCGCGCTGACCGGCGGGACGACCACGCGCGAGCTGGCGAAGGAGCTGCCCGACCGCGCGGATCTCACGGTGGTGACCAACGCGCTGAACACGGCCATGGAGATCGTGCTGCGGCCCCGGGTGAAGCTCGTCGTCGTCGGCGGCGTCTCCCGGCCGCGGTCCTACGAGCTCGTCGGCCCGTGGGCGGAGCAGGTGCTGGCGTCGATCACCATCGGCACGGCCTTCCTCGGGGTCGACGGCATCGACGCGGCGGGTGGCATCACCACCCACGACGAAAACGAGGCGAGGACGAACCGCGCGATGCTCGGCCGTGCGCAACGGGTGGTCGTCGTCGCGGACGGCAGCAAGCTCGGCAAGCGGACGCTGGCGCGGATCGGGGACATCACCGAGGTCGACGAGCTGATCACGGACTCATCGGCCGACCCGGGCAGCGTGGCGGCGTTGCGCGCGGTGGGGGTGCGGGTGACGGTCGTCGACATGCCGGCGCAGGGGGAGAACCGCCGATCGATCGCGTGAGGAGCAACGCCGGTGCGGCGCGGGTGCCGGAGACCGGCACCCGCGCCGACAGCGTGCCGGGTGGGCGTCAGGAGAGCCCGGCGACCTCCGCATCCGTCAACGCCTTGCCGACCACGGCGACGTCGTCGACCGCGCCGCTCCAGAAGTCGACGTTGCGGCCGTCGTACTTGGCCCGCCCGACCGTGAACGCGCCGGTGCCCGCGAGCGCCGGTCCGGCCGGTGCCGTCGCGACCTTCACGCCGTCCACGTAGAGCCGGATCTCGGTGCCGGCCCGGACCCCCGTCAGCTGGTACCAGCGGCCGATTTCCGGCACGACCTCGTACCGGGCGCGGTTGCCGCCGGGCGTGCTGAACGCGAACGCGCCCTGCCCGTACTGCAGGTAGAACGGGCTCTCCCGCTCCCGGCCGTCCTGGCTCACCGCGGTCGCGTAGTTGCCGGGCAGCTGGTCGAGCCGCACCTTCGCGGACACGGTGTAGTCACCGGTCGTGTCGACGACCGGGCCGAGCGTGTCGGCGGAGCCGCCGGTGAACTGCAGCGCGCCGTCCTTGAACGCCGCCCCGGTCGGGGTGAGCGTCAACGGGTTCTTGCCGCCGCTCGAGTCCTTCGCGGTCGTTCCGCCACGCTCGTCGAGCTTCCACGCGCCCTTGCCCGCGTAGGGGTACGGCTTCCCCGCGTCGGCACCGGCCGCGATCACGCGCCGGTTGATCTCGCGGACCGGACCCGGGTCGACCTTGATGCGCTTGCGGTCGTACGTCCAAAGCCCGTTGAGCTCGCCTTCCAGGTCGGTGACCTGCGTGTAGACCGACGCCGACAGCTCGGCCCGAGCCTGCCCGAGGTAGAACGTGCGGGTGTTGTCGACGTACTTCGCCGTCAGCGCCGCCTTGTCCGCCACGCCGCTGTAGATCGCGATCGGCGCACCCGGCCACTGGTGACCCGGCGTGCGCAGCGTGAAGCCGCCGTGCTCGCCGTCCATCGCGACGCGCCTGCCGTCCGAGGCGGCCGGGTCGGTGTTGTTGTAGTCGTGGTGGTCGATGACGTCACCGCGGCCCGAGTCGCCCTTGGACGCACAGCAGTTCACCCCGCTGTGGGCGTTGACGATCCGGCTCGGGTCGGCGGCCTTGACCTGGTCGGCGATCCGGCCGGTGGCCGCCTTGTCCCACTCGCCCCAGCCCTCGTTGAACACGATCCAGGCGTAGACGGACGGGTAGTTCTGCAGCTGGTGCATCTCTTCCAGGCCCTGGCTGAGCCACGCCTGCTGCGCCCCGGCGTTGTTGCCGTCGTCGAGGGACACGAAGTCCTGCCACACCAGCAGCCCGAGCTGGTCCGCGTGGTAGTACCAGCGGGCGGGCTCGACCTTGATGTGCTTGCGGACGGCGTTGAAGCCGAGGTCCTTCTGCGCCTTCAGGTCGAAGACGAGGGCGTCGTCGCTCGGCGCGGTGTTCAGGCCGTCCGGGTAGAAGCCCTGGTCCAGCTGCATCAGGGAGAAGAACGGCTTGCCGTTGAGCGTCAGCTTCGGGACGCCGTTGACAGTGGTGATGCCGGTGGACCGCATGCCGAAGTAGCTCTTGACCTTGTCCCCGCCCAGCTTGATCTCCAGCTGGTACAGGTACGGGTCGTCCGGCGTCCACAGGTGCGGGTTCGGCACCGGCAGCTTCAGGTTCGCGTTCGCCGGCCCGGTCACCGTGCCGACCTGCCGGCCGCGTGCGTCCTTGGCGACCGCCGTGACGGTGGCGGTGCCCGCGGACTTGACGGTCAGCGCCAGCGTGTTCGTGGTGAGGTCGGGGGTCGTCTTGATCTCGTCGATGCCCTTGTCCGCCACCGGTTCCAGCCACACGGTCTGCCAGATGCCCGACGACGGCGTGTAGAAGATGCCGCCGGGGTTGGGGGACTGCTTGCCCTTGGGCTGGTACGGGCCGGTCGTGTCGGTGACGGCGACGACGATCTCCTGCTCGTCACCGCGCTTGAGCGCGTCGGTGATGTCGGCGCTGAACGCCGTGTACCCGCCGGTGTGCTCGGCGACGACCTTGCCGTTCACCCAGACCTTGGCCTGGTAGTCGACCGCGCCGAAGTTGAGCTTGAGGCGCTGCCCGCCGCCGATCTTCCAGTCGCGCGGGACGGTGATCGTGCGGCGGTAGAACATGTGGTCCTCGTGCCGTTCGAGCCCGGAGAGCTGCGACTCGATCGGGTAGGGGACGACCACCTTTTCGGGCAGCTTCTTGCCGAACGTGGGCTGCTGGCCCTCCTTGGCGGCCGAGAACTCCCACGGGCCGTTGAGGTTGACCCACTTGTCGCGTTCGAGCTGCGGCCGCGGGTACTCCGGCAGCGGGTGGCGCGGGTCGACGTGCTCGCCCCACGGCGTCCGGAGCCGTTCTGTCGACGCGTTCGCGACGGTGCGTCCGGTCTTGCCGATCTTCGTGCCGTTCACCGCGAGCGCACCCGCGCCGTCGTAGTAGACGGTGACGCGCTGGCCCTTCAGGACCCGCTCGGCCAGCCGGATCGTCGCGCGGTCGCGGCTCGTCGTGATGGACGAGATCGGCATCGGCGTCGCGTCGACCTCGATCAGCAGGTGGTCGGCCAGGTCGCCGGTACCCGAGACGCGGCCGTCGAAGCCGGCCGTGAGCGTGCGACCGTCCTGGGACACGTCCGCCGTGCGCGGCACGACGGCGAAGTCGGCCGGCGGCGTGAACGCCGAGAGCGGCACGATCTGCTTCGCGATGGCCGGGCTCGACCAGCGCAGGAACATGTTGGCGCCGCCGGTGTCCTGGAACATCTCCAGCTTGAAGTCGTACTGCTTGCCGGCGGTCAGCGTGACCGGTGCGCTGGTCTGCTCGGTGTCCCAGTCGCCGACCCAGTGGTCGATCACCGGTGCGCCGTCGAGGAACAGCCGGAACCCGTTGTCGCCGATGGCGTAGAACGTGTAGTCGCCGGTCTGCGGCACGGCGAGCTGCCCGCTCCACCGGGCGGTCGTGTGTTCCGTGCGCCCGGCGACCAGCCCGAAGACCGAGGTCAGGTCGGGGTGGTTGACCTCCGAGTCGAGGGCGGTACCGGCCAGGTTGGCGAAGTCGTGCGCGTCCGGTGTCGACGGCGTGAAGTACTCGGCCTTCAGGCCGTGCACGGGCTCGGCGGCACCTGCGGGCGGCGTTCCCGACGCCACGCCCAGCGCCACGAGCAGGGCGAGGAGGACGGAACCAGCTCTTCTCATCGGCGACCCTTCATTTTTACAACGTTGTAAAACGCTCTCCGAGGGATCCAAACAGATAAATCGGACTCCTCGATACCGCCGAATGTCGGTATCTCGAGGGCCGACTGCCCACGCCCTTGGGGGCGAGCCACTCCGGCTTGCACCTTTCGATGGCATCGAGCGAGTTCGATCTTTTGCCGCTCGTGGCGTGACCGGGGGCCTTCCTACGCTCCGCGCCATGACGAATTCGAGCTGGAACCCACCGCAGCACCCGCCCGCCGCGGGCTCACCCGCGGCGCGCGGCCGCGGTGTTCCGGGCGCCATCCGGCGTCGCCCGTTGCCGAGTTTCTTCCTGCTCGCCAACGCGTTGAGCTGGCTCGCGTGGCTGCCGTACATCCTTTCCCAGGACGGTCTCGGCGTCTGGAGCTTCAAGTTCCCGGAGGTGCTCGGCTCGGGCCAGCTCGCCGGCGTGCTGCCCGGGGCCTACCTCGGGCCGATCGGCTCGGCCTTCCTGGTCACCGCGGTGGCGGAAGGCCGCGCCGGGCTGCGGAAGTGGGGCGCCCGGATGTGGCGCTGGCGGGCGAAACCCCGCTGGTACGCAATTTCCCTGCTCGGCGTCCCCGCGGCGATGTTCGCCGCCGGCATCGTCTTCTCCGACGACCAGGTCAGCGCCCCGTCGATGATGGTGCTCGCCGCCTACATCCCGGGCCTGATCACCCAGATGATCACGACCGGGCTCGCGGAAGAGCCCGGCTGGCGCGACTTCGCGCTGCCTCGCGTGCAGCGCCGGTTCGGCCCGCTGCGCGGCTCGATGCTGCTCGGCCCGATCTGGGCGGTCTGGCACTTCCCGCTGTTCTTCACCGAGTGGGGCGGCTGGCCGGAGGCGGACTGGAGCCGTCCGGTGGCGTTCACCGTGTTCTGCGTCGCGTTCAACATCGTCATGACCTGGATCTTCAACCGCACCGGCGAAAGCCTGCCCCTGGCGATGCTGGCCCACGTGAGCGTCAACAACTTCGCTTCGGTCGTGTGGTCGGAGGTCTTCCCGACGATCGACCCGAACCGCGCGGTGGTGGCCATGGCGGCGGCCGCGGTCGTCGCCGCCGGTGTCCTCGTGGTCGTGACGCGGGGCCGGCTCGGCTACCCCGAACGGCCGGTCGACGCGGTCGCGGTCCCCGGCCCGGGCACGGCGACCACCCGGTTCTGATAGGCCCAGACGACCGCCTGCAGCCGCGACCGCACCCCGAGCTTGGGCAGCATCCGCGCCAAGTGGGACTTGACCGTCGACACCTCGACGACGAGCGACTTCGCGATCTCCTCGTTCGACATCCCCTGCGCGAGCAGGAGCAGGATCTCGTGCTCCCGCGGGGTCAGCAGGTGACCGGCCCGCTCGGCGGTCACCGGCTGCAGGCGCCGGCGCTGGACGAACTCCCGCATGATCCGGCGCGTCAGCGTCTGGTCGAGCGTGCCCTGCCCGGCCGCCACCTGGCGGACGGCCCGGACGATCGCCTCCGGTTCGGTGTCCTTGAGCAGGAAACCCGATGCCCCGGCTTCCAGGGCGCCGAAGACGTATTCGTCGACGTCGAAGGTGGTCAGCACGAGGACCGGGACCACCGGATCGGCGTCCGGGCCGCAGAGCTCGCCCGCCACTTCGATCCCGCTGCGGCCGGGCATCCGGATGTCGAGGCAGGCGATGTCGGGAACCAGCTCCCGAGCCATCGTCAACGCCTCGGTGCCGTCCCGGGCGACGCCCACCACGTCCAGGTCGGGTTCGGCGCCCAGCAACGCGGACATCCCGGCGCGCACCAGGTGCTGGTCGTCGCCGATGAGCACGCGGATCATCCGGACTCCTCCTGAGGGTGTGCCGGTGCGGTCCTGCCGGTGTCCCCCACCGGGAGGGTCAGGCGGACTTCCCAGCCGCCGCCGGGGATCGCGCCGTACTGGATCCCGCCGCCGACCAGCTGCGCCCGCTCGGTCATGCCGACCAGGCCGAAACCGCCGCCGGGTCCCGGATCCGGCTCCCGGCCGGCGGCGTTGCGCACGACGACGGTGAGCCCGTGCCCGCTCCGCCGGCCGAATTCGACCACGCAGGGCGCGCCGGGGGCGTGGACCGCGGCGTTGGCCAGGGACTCCTGGACCATCCGGTACCCGACGACCTGGGCCAGCGGCCCGACACCGGCACCCACGTCCTCCGGGCCGCCGGGGACGACGAGGTCGATGTCCATTCCCGCCGCCCGCCGCGCCGCGACGAGTCCCGGCACGGCGTCGAGCGACTCGATCGCCGGGGCCTCGCCGGTGTCCTCGCGCAGCAGCCCGACCAGCCGCCGCAGGTCGTCCAGAACTCCGCTGCTCTGCTCGCGCACGTGCCGCGCCAGTTCTTTCGCGGCCGCCGGGTCGGTGTCGATCTGCCGGCCGATGGTGCCCGCGACGAGCGCGATGCCGGACATGTGGTGCGCGGCGATGTCGTGCAGTTCCCGCGACATCGCCGCGCGCTGGTGCTCCACCGCGGCCTTCAGCAGCGCCTCCTGCTCGCGGTGCTGCGCCAGCGTTTCCCGGTGCCGGGCTTCACGCAGGTCACGCTGCGCCACCACCGCCATCCCGGGCAGCAGGCCCAGTCCGACCACGACCAGGCCCTGCAGCACCGCGCCACCGAAGGCGGCCGGGGCCGCGAGCGGGCCGAGGCTGACTTCGTTGGCGAACTGGGTCGCGATCACCGGCAGCCCGGCGATCGGGAGCGCGAGCCACACCGGACGGAACAGCTTCCCGGAGATCGCGAGGTAGCCGCCGACCACCACGGCGAGCGTGGTCAGGCTGACCGCGCCGTTCGGGACGACCAGGGCCAGCACGAGCGGGGCGGTGGCGAGGATCGTCAGCCACAGCGCCGGAAGCCGGTCCACCGGCACCAGGCAGGCCGCTTGCAGGCCGAGAACCGCCGCCGTCAGCCACCAAGCTCCGTCGCCGAGGTGCGGGAGGCCGGTCACGGCCGGGTCGGCCGACACCGAGAACGTCGCCGCCAGCAGCAAGCCGAGGGCGACCAGCCCGCAGGCCACGCCCAGCACCGGCGGTGACTCCCAGCGCGGACGACCGCCGCCGGCCGAGAACCGTCCCCGGATCGATCGGTTCGGCTGACGTGCCGCGGCTGCCACCACCCGCGGCACGGTAGCCGAAGGACACGCGCCGCCCCGCAGTCCCCGTCGCACCGGTGCGGCCGTGGCCGCGAACCGCAGGTGCGAACGGGCTCTTCCGGCGGGACTCCCGTGCAGTTTCCGCGCCGTTAACCCCCGGTTGGTGGCGAAGTCTGGCTAAGGTCACGTCGGTGGGGGATCGACGCTGCCCGGTCACCGGAGTCGTCAGCGGCACCGGGGTGCGCGACGTCGTCACGGCGGAAGCGGGGGGTTGCGGCCGTCATCGAGTGCGAATGAACCGCGAGAAGGAACCGACGCCATGGCGAACCCGCTGGTAGCTCAGCGCGAAGATTCCACCACGGCCATTTCCGGGCTGCCGCTGCTGGAGTCCGCGAACGATCTCAAGCAGGGGATCGAGAGCGGCGACTGGGCCTCGGTCGCGATGGGCGCCGTCGGGGTCGCGCTCGACGCGCTGTCCATGGCCATGGATCCCTTCGGGTCGATCCTCGCCGCCGGCGTCGGCTGGCTGATCGAGCACGTCGGCCCGCTTTCCGCCGCGCTGGACGCCCTGACCGGGGACGCCGACCAGATCAAGGCCCAGTCCCAGACGTGGGCCAACGTCGCCAAGGAACTCGGGGCCGTCGGCGAGGAGCTGGCCGACCTGGTCAAGGCCGACCTGCAGTCGTGGAGCGGGAACGCCTCCGACCAGTACCGCCGGCGGGCCGCCGACACGGTCGACCTCCTCACCGCCGCCCAGAAGGGCTGCGAAGGGGCCTCCAGCGGGGTCAAGACGGCCGGTGAGGTCGTCGCCGCCGTCCGGATGCTGGTCCGCGACATCATCGCCGAGCTCGTCGGCCACCTCATCAGCTGGGCGCTGCAGGTGGTGTTCACCCTCGGCATCGGACTGACCTGGGTGGTGCCGCAGGTCGTGGCGGCGGTCGCCAAGACCGCGTCGAAGATCGCCGACATCACCAAGAAGCTCGTCAAGGCGCTCAAGGCCCTCGTCCCGCTGCTCAAGAAGGCCGGGACGCTGTTCGACGACGCCGCCAAGGCGCTGCGCAAGATCAAGCCCGGCAAGACCGGCAAGGTCGACCCGCCGCCCAAGATCAAGGAGAAGGGCAGCCCCGACGGCCCCGGCGGCAAGAAGGACAAACCGCACGACGACGACAGCACGTCCACCTCGAGCGCGGGCCACGGCGACGGCAAGGGCGGCGACGGCCACAAGAGCGGTGACGGCGGCGGGGACAAGGGCGGCGGCCCCAAGAACGACGGCGACCAGACGAGCACCAGCGGCGCCGGAAGCGGCGGCGGCAAGGGGGACAAGGGCGGCAAGGGCGGCGGCAACGACACCAAGGCCAAGGACAACCCCGACCGTTCGACGGCCGACAAGTCGAAGAACTACTGCGGTGACCCGATCGACGTCGCGACGGGTGAGGTCGTGATGACCCAGGTCGACGTCACCCTGCCCGGTGCGGTCGCGGATCTGGAGCTCTCCCGCACGCACCTGTCCTCCTACCGGGCCGGCCGGTGGTTCGGCCCGTCGTGGACGTCCACCTGGGACCAGCGGCTGGAGCTCGACGCGCACCGCGTCCGGTTCCACTCCGAAGACGGCATGGTGCTGGACTACCCCGTCCCGGGCGACGAGCCCGTGCTGCCGGTGCAGGGGCCGCGGCACCGGCTCCGCCGCGTGCCGCAGGGTTTCCGGCTCTCGCTCGGCGATCGCGAGCTGCATTTCGCCGGCACCGGCGGCGTTCTGCCGGTCACGGCCATCGAGCAGGACGGCGAGCGCACCGAAATCGAGTACGCCGCCGACGGTTCGCCCACGGTGCTCCGCCGTCCCGGCGGCGTCGAGATCGTGGTCGGCACCGAGCGGGGGCGGATCGTCGCGCTCGGTGCGCCGGGGCAGCCGCCGGTGGTGCGGTTCTCGTACAACCGGCACGCCCAGCTGAGCACGGTGACGGACTTCGCGGGCCGTTCGATGGCGCTCGACTACGACTTCGACCACCGGCTCGTCGGCTGGCAGGACCGGGTCGGCACCTGGTACCGCTACGTCTACGACGACGCGGGCCGCTGTGTCCGCGCGGTGGGCGCGAACGGCTACTACAACGCGGCTTTCGCCTACGAACCCGGCGCGACCCGGCACACCGACGCCGTCGGCCACACCTGGACCTACCGCCTGAACGCGGCAAACCAGCTGATCGAGCGCATCGACCCGCTCGGCAACTCCCGGCGCTACGAATGGAACCGGCGCGACGAACTGCTGTCCCAAGTGGACGAACTGGGCCGCGAAACCCGTTACGACTACGACGACGACGGGCTGGTGGCCGTCCACCGCCCCGAAGCGCCCGCCGTGCGGCTGAGCCCGGCCGAAGACGGCGCGGTGTGGCTGCGGGCCGGCGAAGGCGACGACGAGATCGAGCGCCTGGTGTTCGAGTTCGACCCGGTCACCACCCTGCTCGGCAACGGGCTGCCGGTGGACGTCCTCGAGTCGCCCGACCCGTTCGAGGACGCCCCCGTGACCGACCGGGCGGCCCGTCCCGGCGACCGCGACCTGTACGGCCGCCCGCGCCTCGCGCACACGGCGTCCGGCGCGGCCGCGCGGCTCGGCTGGACCGCCGACGGCCGCCGCGCCTGGCGGCTCGGCCCGCACGGCGGCCGCGAGACGTGGGTGCACGACGCGGAAGGCAACGTCGTCGAATACCGCGACGCGGCGGGTGCGCCGCGGCGCCGCAAGCACGGCCCGTTCGGCCTGGTGCTGGAGGAGACCGACGCCGCGGGCGCGCGCACGCTGTTCACCTACGACGGGGAGCTGCGGCTCACCTCGGTGACCAACCCGGCCGGCCTCACCTGGCACTACGTCCGCGACGCCGCCGGACGGCTCGTCGAAGAGACCGACTTCGACGGACGGCGGACCACCTACGCCCACGACGCGGCGGGACAGCTGCGGCGCATGACCACCGGCGCGGACCAGGTGGTCGAGTACGACTACGACCTCGAGGGCAACGTCGTGGCGCGGCGGACCCCCGACGACGTCACGAGCTACGTGTACGACGCGCTCGGCCGGCTGGTCGTCGCCGAGAACGCCGAGTCGCGGGTCGAGATCCGCCGCGACGGCGGGGACCGGGTCATCGCCGACACGATCAACGGGCTCGGCGTGTGCTGGCGCGACGAGGGCGACGCGGTCATCCGGCGGACTTCGTCCGGTGTGGACAGTGAGTGGCGCTTCACGGAGTCCGGGCTTCGCCGATCGCTGCGGATCGCCGGCCACGACGTCGAATTCGCCTACGACGACGCCGAGCGGGAGGTCGTCCGCAGCGTCGACGGCGAGGTGGTGCTCCGGCGGCGGTTCGACGAGGAGGACCGGCTCGCCGAGGAGGACGTCGCCGGGGTCGGGCGGCGCACCTACCGCTACCGCCCGGACGGCAGGCTCGCCGGCGTCGACGACACGATCCGGCCGTGGCAGCTCTCCTACGACGCGGCCGGCCGGGTCAGCGAGGCGCACGGGCCCGGGGTGTCGGAACGGTTCACCCGTGACGCCGCGGGCAACATCACCTCGGCGACGGCCCCGTCGCCGGCGGGCTCGCGCGGCTACGAGCGCAACCGGCTCGCCCGCATCGGGGACATCCACTTCGAAGGCGACGAGCAGGGCCGCGTCACCGGCTGGCGCCACGCCGACCGGTCGTGCGGCTACGAGTGGGACCACCTCGACCGGCTGCGCTCCGCGCGCACGCCCGACGGTGCGCTCTGGACCTACCACTACGACCCGATCGGGCGGCGGTTCGCCAAGCGCTGCTGGGTGAGCGGCCCGGAGGGGGAGCCCGAGCTCACCCTGGACGTCCGGTTCCTGTGGAGCGAGCTGAACCTCGTCGAACAGGTGGAGCACCGCCCGGCGGACGGGTCCTACCGGTTCCTCACGTGGGAGCGCTTCGACGACGATCGCCCCGTCGTGCAGGTCGAGCACGCCGGTGTCGTCGAGGAGGCCCGGTTCCGGGTGGTGATCACCTCGCCCGCCGGGACGCCGACCGAGCTGCTCGACGAGCGCGGGACGCTGGTCTGGCAGGACCGCAGCAGCTTCTGGGGCGTGCCGCTGGCCGGCGCCGACACCGCGGCGATGCCGCTGGCGTTCCCCGGCCAGTCCCGCGACGAGGAGACCGGGCTGCACTACAACGTCTTCCGGTACTACGACCCCCGGACCACGCGCTACCTCAGCCAGGACCCGCTGGGTCTCGCCGCGGCGCCCAACCCCGTCGGCTACGTCGACCAGCCGCTGCTCGACAGCGACCCGCTCGGTCTCGCGCCGCAGCGGTGCTTCAAGGGGAAGGTGAAGGACCGCGCGAAGCGGCTGCGCGACCGGAACAAGCGGAAGCAGGCGGCCCAGCCGGCGACGCGGAAGAGCCCGCGGAAGCAGCCCATCCGCGTCGACAACATGACCAAGGAAGAGTTCGAGAAGTTCAAGCCGGAGCTCGACAAGATGCTCAAGGCCGACAAGCACTTCTTCTGGTCCGGCGGGCTCATGGAGCGGGTGCCCGGGAAGAACAACCCGGACAAGTACCTCGGGTCGATGGAGGACAAGGCCACCGAGATCGCCAAGAAACACGGCGGCAACACGCTCGAAGGCACCCTCAAGGACAACAACGTGAAGATGCCCGGGTGGATCAAGGACCCCAACGACCCGAGGCGGCCGCTGGTCCAGGAGAAGTGGGACTACGTCTCCGAGACCTTCGCCAAGAACTCCGAGGCCGGCAAGACGCACGTGGTCTTCCCCAGCCACCCGGGCAAGGGTCACGACGTCTACCCGTACCGGCGCCCGGACAACGTGTTCGACGTGACCGAGTACCCGCGGCTCAAGCAGGACGGCAAGGGCGACATCACCAAGTTCCACGACCGGACCGACTACGAGCGTCCCTACCGCGCGACCTGAGACCGTCCTAAGCGGACAGTGAGTGGCCGCCGTGCCCGGGTGCGTCCGCGCTCGGGTTCCGAGCGCGCCCACGGCGAAGGGCTCCGCTCGTCCTGCGCCGGATTCCGCGGTGCAGACAGGAATCAGACAGGTTGGGCGGAAAGTCTGGACCACGGGGGTGACCCCTTCTCACACTGGTGGGTGAATATCTCCCCGTCCCCGGAGGTGCCGCCTGACGCCCGCCACTTCGGTTTCGCCTTGATCTCGAGTGCGCACGATCCGGCCGGTTCGCGAACGGGGAACAGGCCGTCCGGTGTGCCGGCAGTACTCCGAGCTGTGCGGGAACTGGTGCCGGTCAACGGGATCCTGTGCGAGTGCGGCCTGAAGCCGGTCACTTCCTGATTCCCGCTCGGGGTCACCCGCCCCGGCGGATTCCGCTCATGCACCGGACCGGTGCCGAGCGATGCGCTTTCAGACAAGGAGTTCTGATGCGAAAAACCCTCATCGTGCTGTCCGCCGCGGTGTTCCTCAGCGTGCCGGCCACCTCGATCGCGGCGCCGGCCCCGGCGGGCACCGTCGTGGCCGGTGCCGTCGACGGCACCACCCAGGTTGCCGCGGCCGACCGGTTCCGGGAGATCCGGACCGGGCAGGCCGGTCACCGCACGCAGGCCACCAGCATCCACGACGACTGGGGCGTCTACACCGGTGGCACCGCGGTCACCGGGCAGGACGCCATCCAGGCGGCCTACAGCGATCTCACCGTCTCCGGCGACACCCTCTACGCCCCGACGATGAAGGCCCCGGGGTCCTGCGTGGAGCTGGTGACCGCCTACAACGGCGGGGCCAAGCAGGTCTGGGCCTGGGACTGGTGCGTCGGGGTGACCGTGGCCAAGTCGGTGAACATCGACGCCAATTTCCGCACCAGCTACGTGACTTCGGTGAACGGCCACGACTCGTACCACGGCAAGGTGGAGCAGACCGACGCGGCCAGGAACACCTGGACCGCGTCACTGTTCAACTACCGGGCCAACCGGTGGGACACCCTCTACACGCAATCGGGCACCGACCAGTCCCGGGACAACCGCAGCTGGAACATCTTCGAGATCTACGCCAGCGGCAACACCACGGCGGCCTACTGCACCGCGCTGGGCACCCGGAACATCGAAAGCAGCAGCTACAAGATCAAGCTGAACGGTTCGTGGCAGGCCGCGAGCACCGGCAACACTTCGGTGATCTCCAATTCCTCGACCGCGAACTTCCTGTGCCCGAACCTGTCTCGCACCGTGGTGCACGCCAACGACCAGTGGCAGGTTCACCGCTGACCGTTCACCGCCGGCCGGACGGTTTCTTCGGCGAACTCTCGGAACGTGGTGGGCGTGGTGTTCGCGGCGGTGCGGGGAACGGCGTTGGTGACGCCGCGCTCGCCGGCGAGGTCCATGTCCACCACGGACCGGGCCATCGCCTCGGAGAACCCACGGCTGACGAGGAACGGTTCGACGGCGGCGCGGTCGCCGTGCTCGTAACGGACGGGCGTGCCGAGGACCTCGGTGAGGATCGCGGCGATGGCCCGGTACGAGAGGTCCTCGCCGCCGAGCACCTCGACCGGGTCCTGCCCGGTCCAGGTGCGGTCGAGGAGGTACCCGGCGGCGAGTGCCGCGATGTCCTTCGTCGCGATCCAGGGCATCGCGAAGTCGGCCGGGACGGTGCCTGAGACGACGCCGTTCCGGATCGTGGCCACCTGCCGCAGGATGTTGTCCATGAAGCCGGGCAGGCCCAGTGCGCGCACGTGCGCGCCGGTGCTGCGGAAGAGGTCCTCCATCGCGTGCGAGGCGGAGATGTGGCCGGCGTAGATCTGCGATCCGCGCCCGAGCGCGGAGACGATCACGACGCGCGGTACCGCGTGACGGACGACGGCGTCGGCGCCGGGGATCGAGGCGGTGACGTACGCCTCGTAGGGACTGCTCGCGGTCGCGGCCGCCGGCATGAGCCAGAACAGGGCGTCGGCGCCGTCGAGGGCGCGGTCCAGGACGTCGCGCTCGCGGTGCGAGCCGACGACGATCTCGGCTCGTTCCCGCACGTCGGCGGGCAGCTTGCCGGCGTCCCGGACGACGAGGCGGACCGGCTCGTCCCGCCGGAGCAGTGTGGTGACGAGCTTGCTGCCGATCTGCCCGGTGGGGGCGGTGATCACGATCATGGATGATGACTCCTGACGAACGGGAAGCGGAAGTAAACTACACTGTACCGTATACTTTAAGGTGGACGCCATGGCCCGACGCGGCGAAGCGCTGCGCGAGCACATCCTCGACACGGCGAAGCTCGCGTTCCTGGAGGACGGCTTCGAGCGGACCTCGATGGATGCGATCGCGGCGCGCGCGGAAACGTCGAAGCGTTCCCTGTACGCGCATTTCCCGACGAAGGACGCGTTGTTCCTCGCGGTCGTCGAGCGCACCCGCACCCTGTTCGGCGAGCGGATGCGCACGCCCGCCGACTACGCCGCCCAGCCGGGGGAGGCGGTCGTGCGGTACTGCGGGCGCTTCCTCCAGCTGCTGCGCTGGTCCTCGACCACGAGGATGCTCCGGCTCGGCATCGCCGAAGCCGACCGGCTGCCGGACCTGGCAGCCGGCCTCCACGACGTCCTGTTCGGGACCACGGCCCGCGAACTCGCGGCGCACTTGTCAGCGGCGTGGGGCCTGGCGACCGACGAGGCCGAGACGGCGGCGAACGAGCTGATCGGCCTTGTCATCCACCCGGCGCTGCCCCGATTGTTGTGCGGCATCGACCCTTCCGTGGACGAGCTGCCGGAGGAGGCCCGCTTGGCGGCGGAGGTCGACCTCGACCGGATCCGGCGCCTCTGCGACGTCGTGCTGCCTCCGTTGCCGGCAGCGAACCAGGTGTGATGTCCGGGGAGGTCGGTCAGCTGCGCGACCGGTGGCTTGCCGCCGGTTGAGCTGTGGGGTCGGCGGTGATCGTAGAAGGGTAGCCATCCAGGCAGCGCGGCTCGGCGCAGGTGCCGCGCCAGACCTGGGACCGGCAAGCCGACCCGTTGTCCGACAGCATCTCCGAGCCGAGCCGAGCCGAGCCGAGCCGAGCCGAGCCGAGCCGAGCCGAGCCGAGCCGAGCCGAGCCGAGCCGAGCCGAGCCGAGCCGAGCCGAGCCGAGCCGAGCCGAGCCGAGCCGAGCCGAGCCGAGCCCG
>NZ_BSTD01000004.1:732924-1090457 GCF_030269325.1 Amycolatopsis sp. NBRC 101858
CGAGTCCGGGCCGGGCCCGGGTCGCGAAGCGGGCGCCGGTGGCCAGCGCCCGCTTCGCGTCAGCGGATCGGGTTCGGGGTGATGTCCTGGGCGAACAGGTTTCCGTTCTTGCCACCGACGTGGACGTGGTAACCCCGGCCGCCGACGTTCACCGTGATGTGCGGGCGCGGGTCGGCGCCGCCGGCCGCGCCGCCCAGGCCACCCTGGTGGATGCCCGCCGTCTGCTGCCAGCCGCGGCCTTCCTCCATCTGCCTGAGCAGTTCCTTCGCCCGGCGTGAACCCTCTCCGCGCCCCTTGGCGAGGTCCTGCAGGATGCCCACGAACTTCTTGTCGCTGATCTCGGTGACCGGGACGTTGGCGTTGCCGTGGAACACCGGCTGGCCCGGCCGGTTGTTGGCCAGCACCGGGTTGTTCGCCTTGCCGCCCTTGCACTTGCCGCCCTTGAGGCCGACCGGGTCGAGCCAGCCGGTCGGGTTGCGCACGTAGGCGTGCGGGTTGGTGCCGCCGCCCAGCCCGATCGGGTCCGGGCTGATGTACCGCCCGGTTTCCGGCTCGTAGTGCCGGTTCACGTTGTAGTGCAGGCCCGTCTCGGCGTCGAAGTACTGCCCGGGGAACCGCAGCGGGGTCGGGGACGCGCTCGCCGTCTCGACGCCCCACAGCGACTGCCCCGGGTGCCGGGCGATCCGGCCGGACTCGTCGACCAGCTCGGCCGGGCTGCCGACGAGGTCGGCGACGACGGCGTGGAACTGCTCCGCGACCGAGCCGTCCGGGCCGTGGTGCCGGTCCAGCACGCTCACCGGAGCCGGCCGGTCCTGCTCCCACTCCCACGTCGTGGTCCGGGACGGCACCCCGGCGACCGTGACGATCTCCTCGGCCGGCAGGACACCGTCCCAGACGAACAGGGTCTCGGCGGCCGTCGAGCCGTCGGGGCCGAGGCGGCGCTTGGCGACCCGGCGCCCGAACGCGTCGTAGGCGTAGCGCCACACCTGCCCGTCCGGGGTCCGGACCTGCTCGAGCCGGTCGTCGCTGGTCCAGCCGAACGTCCAGCCCGCCTCGGAACCGGACTGCCCGCGCCAGACCAGCCGGCCGTGCTCGTCGTACCGGTAGCCGACTTCACCGGCGCGCCGCAGCAGCGTTCCGGTGTACTCGCGGGCACCGGCGGACGGGTGCGTGCCCCACTCCGCGGCGGTGATGTTGCCGGCCTGGTCGTAGGTGTAGCGCTCGGTGCCGCCCGGCCGGCGCACGCCGGTGATCCGGCCCAGCCGGTCGAGGTCGAACTCGGTCCGCCCGGCGAGCAGGTCGTCGAGGCCGGCGAGCACGTCGTCGGCCCGGTGCTCGTAGCCGCGCCGCTGCAGCACCTGGCCGGTTTCGGCCGTGAGCACCTGTTCGACGAGCCGGTCGTTGGCGTCCCACGCCTGGGACAGCGCCGCGCGCCCGAAGAGGCGGCCGATCTCGCGCCCGGCGGGGTCGTGGGTGAACCGGATCGAGCGGCCGGCGGTGACCAGCGCGGTCGGTGCGCTCGCCGCGTCGTAGCTCCACGAGCTTTCGACGCCCGTCGCGGTGCGGCGAGTGGTCCGCAGCCCGCTGCGGTCGTAGCCCGACCGGACTTCGCGACCGTCGCAGGACTCGGCGACGACCCGGCCGAGCGCGTCGTAGGTCAGGGTCAGGTCGGCGTCGGCGGTCACCGCGCGCACCAGCCGGCCCGCGGCGTCGTAGGTGTAGGCCGTGACGGCGTCACCGCGCCGCTTGCCGGTGAGCCGGCCCAGCTCGTCCCACGTGTAGGTGGTGGGTTCGTCGCTGCCCTTGCGGCTCTCGAGCAGCTGCCCGGCGGCGTCGCGGCGGTAGGTGACGACCCGGCCGTCGAAGTCCGTTTCCCGCACCACCCGCCCGGCCGCGTCGTAGTCGATCCGCCACTGCGCACCGCTCGCGTTGGTGACCGAGATCAGCCGCAGCTCGGTGTCGTAGGCGAACCGGGTCCGGCTGCCGTCCGGGGCGATCTCGCACACCGGCAGGTCGAACGGCCCGAAGTCGGTCCGCGTCACCGCGCCCGTCGCGTCCGTGCGCTCCACGGCGTTGATTTCGCCGTCGTAGGTGAAGCGCTCCACGGATCCGTCCGGGGCGACGCGCTTCCACAGTTCGCCTTCGACCGTCCAAGCGAGGTTCGTCGTGTTCCCGGTCGGGTCGGTGATCGACACGACGCGGCCCAGCGGGTCGTAGGCGTATGCCGTGCGGCCGCCGGCCGGGTCGAGGACGGTCAACGGCTTGCCGAGCGCGTCGCACTCGATGCCGGTGGTGCGGCCTTCTTCGTCGGTGAACGTCGTGAGCTCGCCGCGCCGGCCGTAGCCGTAGCGGCGGACACCGCCCGCCGGGTCGGTGGTCGCGACGAGCCGGCCGTCGGTGTCGTAGCTGTAGGACCAGGTCGCGCCGTCGGGTTCGATCGCGGTCGCCGGCCGGCCCCGCCCGTCGTGGCGAACGCTGCGGACGGTCCCGTCCGGGCGCGTTTCCGACGTGCGGAGGCCCTGCTCGTCATAGCCGTAGCGGGTGACGCGGCCCAGCGCGTCGGTGTAGGCGAGCAGCCGGTCGTGGCGGTCCCACGCGTAACCGGTGACGCCGCCGAGTGGGTCGGTCTCGCGGACGAGCTGGAACTCTTCGTTCAGCTCGTAGGTCGTCGTGTGGCCGAGGGAGTCGGTGGCGCGGTTGACGCGGTTTTCCTTGTCGTAGGCGAAGGTGTAGCTGAGGAATCCGCGCGGGCCGGTACCGCGCACGCAGCGGTCGAGCTCGTCGTAGGTGAAGCCGTAGCCCCAGCCGTTGCGGTCCTGCCAGCTCGTGATGCGGTCGAGCTCGTCGTAGGCGAACCGGTAGGGCCGCCCCGAAGAGTTGACGACCTCGACCAGGTGCGCCTGGTCGTCGTAGCCGAACCGGGCGAGGGTGACGCCGGCCGAGGCGAGCTCGGTGATGCGGCCTTCCACAGTGGTGACGGCGATCCGGTGCCCGGCCGAGTGCCGGACCTCGCGCAGGACGCCGTCCTCGTCGCGGTCGAAGTCGATGTGGTTGCCGTCGGCATCGGAGATCGCGGTCAGCGGGCGCACCACGCCGCCGGTGGCGAAGTGCAGGGTGCGGCGGCGATCGGGCTGGTCCAGCAGGTATTCGTCGCCGAGCCGGCGCAGCGGCCACCGGGGGCCTTCCACCGGCGTGACACCGCTCGCGCCGGGGACCGGGAAGACCAGCAGGGTGCCGTCTTCGGCGGCGAAGTCGACGCGGCCGTCGCCGATCTCCAGGCGCTGGTCGGCGGTCGAGGCCCAGGACCGTCCGAAGTGGGCACCGCTGCGGTAGCCGGAGAAGTGACTGCGGTCCAGCACGAGCGCCAGCACGCCGTCGATCTCGACGTCGGTCTGGGCGAGCATCATCCGGCCGGTGGTCATGTCGATCGGGTCGCCGCTGCCCGGCCGGCAGTCGGCCGGGGTCGAGTTCTCCTTGGGCGCCTTGTTGTCGTTGGACAGCCCGCCGTCCTTCGGCTTGCCGCCGCCGTCCTTGGGGGTGCCGCCCGGGCCCTTGCCGCCGCCGGACGGGGTGGTGTTGCCGTTGGGCGAGGGCGTGTCGTCGGGTCCCTTGGACGCCGGGGGCGGATCGCCCTTGGGCGGGGCGTCGGGCCCGCCTTTGCTGCCGGACGGCGTGGTGCCGTCGCCCTTCGCGCCCGAGGGAGTGGTGCCGTCGCCGCCCTTCGGGGGCGGGTCGGTCTTCGGCGGCGGTGCGTCCGGGCCACCCTTGCCCTTGGGGCCGTCGAGCCCCTTGGGGTTGCCGTTGATGTCCGCGTGCTTCGGCGGCGGCGCACCCTTGCCCGGCTTGATCTTCTTGAGTGCCTTCGCCGCGTCACCGAACAGGTCACCGGCGCGCTTGAGCAGCGGAACCAACGCCTTGAGCGCCTTGACCAGCCGCTTCACCAGGTCCGCGATCTTCGACGCGGTCTTCGCGACCGCGTTGATCACCTGCGGCACCACCCACGTCATGCCGATGCCCAAGGTGAAGACCACTTGCAGCGCCCAGCTGATGAGGTGACCGACCAGTTCGGCGATGATGTCGCGCACCAGCGCCCGCACCGCGGCGACAACCTCACCCGCGGTCTTCACGCCACTGGACGCGCCCTCGCACCCTTTTTGGGCGGTTTCCAGCAGGGTGACCGTGTCTTGTGCGAGCTGGCGGTACATGTCGCCGGCGTTCCCGGTCCACGACGAGACGTCCGTCTTCACCATGCCGGTCAGATCCTGGCCGATGCTGCCGAGTTCGGTGGCGACGTTCTTCCAGGTCTCCGACTGAGCCGCGATCTCATCGGCGTTGCCGGTCAACCCGTTAAGCGCTTCCTTGAGCGGGCCGACGTGCTCGATCAGCCAGCCGACGCCGGCGGCGAGGATCGCGCCGAACGGGTCCATCGCCATCGAGAGGGCGTCCAGCGCGGTCCCGACGGCACCCATCGCCACCGACGCCCAGTCGCCGCTCTCGATCGCGGACTTCAGGTCGTTCGCCGACTCCAGCAGCGAAATCCCCGAATACGCCTTGGTCGAGTCCTTGGTCTCCGCGACCAGCGGATTTGCCACTACACAACCATCCTTGCGTTCCTTGCGAGGGCTCCGGCAGACGCGAGCACGGTACCGGAAGCCACTGACGTGTTCGAACAGGTCCGCGAGAACGGGACACAACCGGGCGCGATCACTGCCCGTCCGTCTCGTCGCACCGGTGGTTTTGTCCTCTCGAGGGGGACTCGCGTGCGCACCGCCTCCCGCTAGCCTTCCGCGTCATTCGCCTCGTGCCAAGGAGAGAACGTGACCAGGTCGACCCCGGGATGGACCGCCGCCGACGTGCCCGACCGGCGTGGGCACACGGCGGTGGTGACCGGCGCGAACTCCGGTATCGGTTTCGAAACCGCGCGGATGCTCGCGGAGAAGGGCGCGCGCGTGGTCCTGGCGTGCCGGAACCCCGGCAAAGCCGCCCTGGCGTGTGACGCTATCCGCGCGGCTGTACCGGATGCCGACCTCCACCCGGTCCGGCTGGACCTCGCGGACGCGGCGTCCGTCCGGGAAGCGGCCGCGGCGATCGGCGGCGGATTCGACCGGATCGACCTCCTGGTCAACAACGCCGGTGCCGCGTTCGGGACGCTGACCCTGATCGACGGGACGGACCGGACGTTCGTCACCAACCAGCTGGGGCCGTTCGCCTTCACCGGCCTGCTGATGCCGCAGGTGCTGGCGGCGCCCGCCGGGCGGGTCGTCACGGTGACCAGCGGTGGTCACGAGCTGGGACGGCTGGACCTCGACGACCTGGCCTTCGCCGCCCGGCGCTACCGCCGCTGGCCCGCCTACACCCAGACGAAGCTGGCCAACCTCGTGTTCACGGCCGAACTCCAGCGGCGGCTGGCAGCCGCGGGAACACCGGCGATCGCGGTGGCCGCGCACCCCGGCGCCGCGGCCACCGAATTCGGCCGCAACAGCGGCGGCTTCATGCGGGTGCTGTCGGCACCACCACTGCGGTGGCTGCTGGCTCCGCTCGTCAACACCGCCGCCGACGGCGCCTTGCCCACGCTCCGGGCGGCCGTCGATCCCGAGGCACGCGGTGGGGACTTGTACGGTCCCCGCGGGGTGCACGGCGTCAAAGGCCGGCCGGAACGGGTCGAGGCGTCCACAGCCGCCCGCGACGAAGCGGCGGGTGCGCTGCTGTGGGAGCGGTGCGAACAGCTCACCGGCGTGCACTATCCACTGCCATGACGGGACAAAGCGGCGTTGCCGCGGCTCCTCGTCCGGTAGGTCCGGACGGCGTTGTCGTGGAGGACGGCTTCGGCGGCCGTGGCGGGGTGGGTGGCGAGCGCGTCGTGGACGACGTCCAACCACGCCTCGTAGTCCGTGGCCAGGGTCATGACGGGCCAGTCGCTGCCGAACAGGCACCGCTCGGGGCCGAACACGTCCAGGGCTTCGCGCACCGCGTCGACCACGAGCGAGCGGGGTGTGCCCGGGGTGGTCTCGGTGGCCAGGCCGGACAGCTTGGCGAGGACGTTGGCGTGCCGGGCCAGCCGGCGCAGGTCCCGGCGCCACCGCTCGTACCCGGGGCCGCCCGGCGCCGGCTTGCCGAGGTGGTCCAGGACGATCGTGGTCCGCGGGCAGGCGGCCGCCAGTTCGGTCAGCTCGGGCAGCTGGTGGGCGCGGACGCACGCGTCGAACGGCAGCCCCGCCTCGCCCAGCAGCCGCACACCCGCCCGGAACCCCGTGCCGCGGAGGAAACCGGGCGCTTCGTCCTGCACGTTGCGCCGGACCCCGGCCACGAACGGGTCACCGCCGTACCCGGTCACGAACCGGCTCGTCGCCGCCGGGCGTTCGACGTCGACGTGCGCGACGACGCCGCGGATCCAGGGCTGCCGCCGCGCTTCCTCCCGCAGCCACGCGATCTCGCCGGCGGCCTCCGCGGGCACTCGGCCCGCCTCGACGACGATGACGTCGCTGCGGGGGCGTCCCGGGAAGTTGCCGGGGGTGAACGGCCGGTCGAGGTCCGCGATGCCGTCGAGCCAGGGGTAGCGCAACCGTCGCGGGTCCCAGAAGTGCACGTGCGCGTCGAGGAGCCCGGTCATGCGGCACCGGCGGCGGGTTCGTCGAACGGCGTGGCGTACGAAGGCGGGCGTGCTCGCGGGGCGAGCCGCAGCGTCAGGCGGATGCGGGTGGAGCGCGGCAGCTCGACCTGGAGCCACGGACCGCCGACGCTGATCGCCGCCGACGTCACCGCCGGCTCGCCGTGGCCGTAGTCGTAGAGGTCGCCGATCCACGACGGGTCGTCGCAGACGCTGTAGCGCGCGGTGCGGATGTGGTGCTCGGCGAACGCCCCCGCCTGCACGATCACCGACCGCCGCTCCTCCGGGTCGAGGTTGACCAGGTCGAGCACGGTCTCCTCCGGGTCGATGCTCGAAACCAGCGCCGACACCGACGGCGGCAAGCCCGGGCGCCGCGCCTGCGCGTCGTAGTAGCGGACGCGGGCCTGCTGCAGGCCGCCGTTGTAGACGACCTGCGGGGCTCCCCAGGTGAGCTGGACCAGTGCCTCGGTGACCACTGGATTCGACTGCTGCCACAGGTGGATGTCGGCTTCCGGGACGTCCCGGTCGCGGTAGCGCTCCATCCGGGTCAGCCGGTGGCGGACCTGGGCCTGCGCCGCGGCCAGGATCCGCTCCGGGTAGCCGGGGTCGTCGCCGGCGAGGTAGACGAGCCAGGGCTCTTCGTGGCCGGCCTCTTCCTTGCTGCGGAAGGGCCGCACGGTCTGCCAGGCGTAGCCGCTCGCGGCCCGCAGCCGGTCGAGGCGGTTCCGATCCGCCGCCGATGCGGAGTGGTGCCACAGCGCGACCGGGACGCCCATCAGCATCGGGTTGTAGTCGAACCAGCCCCGGTCGTCGTGGCGGAAGGGCACGTGCAGCGTGGGCGTGTGCACGTCCTCGCGCAGCTGGACCGACCACTTGGAGTCGAGGCTGGAGTCCGCTTCGGTGAAGGCCATCACCTTGCCCTGGGCGATGATCTCGTCCAGGGCCGGGCGCACCAGGTCGGTGAACGTGTCGTCGCCCGTGGCGAGTGCGGCCGAGAGCGCGCCGACGACGGCGGCGTGCCCGACGCTGTACCAGCCGTGCGGCCACGACCAGCCGTAGTGCCCGCCGTACCAGCGCCCCTCCAGCAGCCCGCCCACGGTGCCGTCGGGCGCGACGTTGTCGGGCAGGATGCCGCCGTTGGCGGCCGCGCGCTCGCGCCACGCGCCCACGTACTCGGCGAGCCAGTCGCGGTAGCGCCCGTCACCCGACAGCAGCAGGGCGTTGAGGACCAGCCCGGACGCCGCCAGGTTGACGGCGGTGTCGCCGGTCCCCATCCGCCGGTGCATCTGCTCGCCCAGCGCGGAGTCGTCCGGCGGCAGCCACTCCAGCGGGAAGCCGTACGTCATGGCCTCCCGGGGCAGCCACGGGTAGGTACTGCCGTCGAAGAGCCCTTCGCGCGCCGGATCGCTGCCGTTGTGGGGGCGCCGGATGATGCGGTGGACGGGATCGTAGTTGCCGTGCACGGGATCGACGTAGAGCTCGGCGAACCGCAGCGCCCGGTCCCGCCACCGCGCGGGCGCGGCCATGCACAGGAAGTACAGCAGCAGCAGGCTTTCGCCTTGGTGGAACCAGTCGTAGCCGCGTTCGTACTCGTCGTGCAGCATGCCCAGCTCGGCCAGCTGCCGGGTGACGCCTTCCCAGTGGTGCTCGGACTCGGTGAGCAGGTCGTCGGCGCCGCCCAGCAGGTAGAGCTGCGGCCAGTTGAAGAACGTTTCGTAGAAGTCGTCCACGCCGTCGCGGGTGGTGAGCTCGCCCTCGTAGCGCAGCCGTCCGTCCGGGCCGGTGAAGTCATCGGCAAACCGGCGCCAGGCCCGGTCGAGCAAGGCGAACAGCTCCCGCTGCGCGATCGCCCAGCCCGGCGGTTCGAGCAGGGGTACCGAGGCCGTGATGACGGGATGCATCAAAGTTCTCCATGGTGGTCACTCCTTGGTCGCGCCGGCGAGCATCCCGGCGACCAGGAAACGTTGGGAGAAGAGGAAGACGACGAGTACCGGGGTGATCGCGAGCAGCGTGGCCAGCGCGAGTTCCGGGCGCTGGACCGCCGCGGTGCCGACGGTCGGGTTGAACTGCGGGACGGCGTCGAGCAGGGTGCCCAGGCCGACCTGGACGGGGAACTGGTCGCTCGCCGGGAGCAGGACGTACGGCAGGAAGTAGTTGGTCCAGTTGGCGACGAAGCTGAAGAACCCGACGAGGGCGACGACCGGGGCGGCCAGGGGCAGGGCGATGTGGCGGAACACGCCGAACGGCGAGCAGCCGTCGAGCTTCGCCGCGTCGATCAGGTCGCGGGGGAGCGCGGTGGAGAAGTAGATGTAGGTCAGGTACACGCCGAACGGGTAGAACGAGTACGGCAGGATGATCGACCACATCGAGCCGATCAGCTGGACGGCGTTGACTTCGAGGAACAGCGGGACCACCAGCGTCGCGTTCGGCATCAGCATGACCACCAGCGTCGCGACGAGCAGCGTGCGCCGGCCGCGGAACTCGGTCATGGCGAGGGCGTAGCCGGCCGGGATCGCCACGCACAGCGTGATCGCGAGCGCGATGAACGAGTACAGCGCCGAGTTGCCCAGCCACCGGAAGATCGCGTTGTCGCCGAACCTGGTCAGCGCGGTCCAGTTGTCCCCGAGCGCGCCCCACGAGCCGAACGACAGCGGGTTGCCGTGCACGAGCTCGTCGTCGGTCTTGGTCGCGGCCAGCAGCAGCCACAGCACCGGCAGCACGAAGAAGATCACGAACAGTGCGAGCACCAGCACCGACAGCGGGTTCGGCAGCTTCCGGCGGGGCCTAGTCGGCATCGAAGAACCCCGATCGGGCGACGAACACGCCGGCGACGACCACCCCGATCACCAGCAGCTCCACCGAGATGGCGGCGGCGGTGTTCACGTTGTTGTTCTGGAAGGCGAAGTCGTAGGAGAGCTGGTTGAGCGAGTAGTCGCGGCCGGCGACCCCGACGCTCGCCTGCGAGAGCAGCTGCGGTTCGACGAACAGCTGGGTCCCGCCGGCGAAGGCGAGGATCACCATGTAGACGATCCACTTGCGCAGCAGGGGGAGCTGGATGCGCCACGCGGTCTGCCACGCGCCCGCGCCGTCGATCCGCGCCGCTTCCAGCAGGTCGGGGGAGATGGTGTTCAGCGCGCCGTACAGCACGACGATCCAGCCGCCCGCCCCGGTCCAGAAGGCGATCATGGTGAACAGGACCGGCAGGTGCCCGGGCGCGACGACCTCGCCGAAGGTGTCGAAACCGAAGGCCCGCAACAGGAAGCTCAGCGGGCTCACCGACGGGTCCAGCATGAACAGCCAGACCATGACGCTGGCCGCGCCGGCCAGCGCCCCGGGGATGTAGTAGAGGAAGCGCAGGGTGGTGCCGGCCGCCCGGGAGGTCAGGCGGTGCAGCAGCAGGGCCAGCCCGACGACGAACACCACCAGCGACACCAGCCAGAACAGCAGGTAGAGCGCCACGTGCCCGACGGCGGAGAAGTACCGGAAGTCGGCGGCGGCGTCGACGAAGTTCGCCAGACCGGCGAAGCGGTCGCCCGCGTCGGTGAACGCGAAGTAGATCGCGTACACCGTGGGCACCACCCCGAACGCGACCAGCAGGACGACGTAGGCGGCGACGAAGAGGTGGCCGGCCCGGCCCGGCCAGCGCGTCCGCCGCCGGGACGGTGCGCCGGCCGGCCGGGCGGCCGTGCTCACTGGCTGACCTCGTACCCGTTGGACTTCGCGTAGTCGGTGATCGCCTTCTGCCAGTCCGGCAGCAGGGAGACGATCGTCTTGCCGGCGGTCTGGCCGGGGGTGACGGTCGCGGCCCAGATCGCCTCCTGGCTGAACTGCCCGTAGCCCCAGCCCGGCCACACCTGCGCGGCGGCCGTCTGCATCGTCGCGGTGATGTCGCCGGCGTAGTACCCGCCGGCCGTCTGCTTCGCCAGCCAGGCCTTGGCCGCGGTCGTGTTCGCCGGGTAGCCCGGCGCGACCTGGCCCTGGTAGTCGGGTGCGGTCGTCACCCAGGTGAGGAAGTCGGTGGCGTCCTTGAGGTTGGCGCTGTGGGCGGACAGCAGCCAGGTGCCCCCGCCGACGTTGCCGACCGACGGGGCGGTTTCGCCGGCCCACTGGGGCATCGGCGCGACGCCGATCCGGCCCTTGGGCGTCTTCAAGGACTCCTGGAAGATCGATCCGCCGAACCAGGACGGCCCCGGCAGCATGAGGATCTTGTCGCCGGAGTTCTTGTCGAAGTCCGAGCTGAACACGCTGCTGGTGGACATCGTGCGGTTCTTGACCAGGGTGTCGAGCAGTGCGGCCATCTTGGTGCAGGCCGGGCTGGTGGTGTTGACCTTGACCGCCTTGGGGCCGGTGATCTCGTTGGCGCCGCACTTGCCCGCCCACAGGTAGATCTCCGGGGTGAAGCTGTCGCCGGCCGTGCCCACCAGGTAGCCGGGGTGCTCGGTGGCGACCCGCTGACCCAGCGCCTGGTACTCCTCCCAGGTCTTGGGCACCTGGTAGTTCCATTGCTGCATCAGCGAAGCGTCGTACCAGAGGACGGTCTGGGCGAGGTCGTTGCGCAGGCAGTAGAGCGTGCCGTCCACGGTGCACGGGTCGTTCGCGCCGGGGGCCCAGCCGCTCAGCGTCGCGTCGGGGATCTGCCCCTTGTTCAGCGGCGCGGTGAAGCCGGCCTGCACCGCCCAGGACGTCTCGTTGTTCTGGGTGCTGAACACGACGTCCGGCCAGCCGCTGCGGGTGCGGTTGAACAGGCTCACCTTGGTCTGCAGGTAGTTGGAGCCGTTGGCGTCGCCGTCGTAGGTGACGATGTCCAGCTTCACCGCCGGGTGCTGCTTCTGGTACAGCTGCGCCGCGGGCAGCCGCGTCGAGTCGACCCACACGGTGAGCGGTCCGCCGGTCTGCTGGACGGGCTGGAACCCGGTCTGGGCGCCGGTGCCGCTGCCGCCGTTCCCGCACGCCGTGACCGCGGCGAGGACGGCCGCGACGCCGAGCACCAGTCCTGCGGACCGTCGGCGGCGCTGGGCTGGTCTTCCGGCTCCGGGGGCTGGGGCTGTCATGAGCTACTCCACTCCATCGTGGTGCCCGCAGGTCTACCTGATCAGGCAACGGCCTTCGGCTATGTGTCCGACACATCTCGCGTTGCTGGGGCGTGTCGTCTATGAGAGTCCGTCGGATCTCCGGAGTCAAGAGGATGCCTGCCGGAAAATGAGTACGACTTATTCTCACAGGCGCTAGTCGAATGTATGCTTCATGCTCACGGCGAGGTGGAGGAAGAGTGGTGACGTCCTACCGGCCCGGCTACGAGCTCGTCGCCGAGCAGATCCTCCGGCTCATTACCGAGCTGGGGTTGCGGCCGGGTGACCGCATGCCCACCGAGGTCGAGCTGGCGAGGCGGCTGGGGAGCTCACGCACGATGGTGCGCGAGGCGGTGAAGATCCTTTCGGCGATCGGGAGGGTGCGTGCGCAGAAGGGGCGCGGCCTGTACGTCGCCGACGACGAGGGGATGCTCGGCTCGGCGCACTGGGGCAGCCTGTTCCTGCCGACGGACCTCGAGCACATCTACATGCTGTTCGAGTTCCGCCGGGTCCAGGAGATGACCGCCGGCCGGCTGGCGGCGACCCGGGCCACCCCGGGCGAGCTGCGGTCGATCGAGGCGGCGGCGGAGACCTGCCGCCAAGGCCACCTGACCGGCGAGGCGGCGTTGTTCGACCGCGGCGACGACGAGTTCCACCTGGGCATCGCGGCCGCGTCCCACAACCAGTTCCTCCTGGCCGCAGTGCGCGAGGTGCGGCGGCTGCAGCACCAGTCCAGCACGATCGGCCTGCACGGCACGGTCGGCGGCCACGCGGCGGAGGCGGTCGAGGAGCACACGGCGATCTACCAGGCGATCCGCGACGGCGACCCGGAAGCGGCGGCGCAGGCCGCGGCGGTCCACCTGGACAACACCCTCGAGGACTACCGCCGCGAGATCCAGCGGCGCGTGTTCGGCTGAGCTCGAAGGCTGCGGACTCGGATCGACTACCGCAGCGTCCACCGCTGGTTCGCCTGCCCGCTGCACGACCACAGGATCAGCTGGGTGCCGTTGGCGGTGCCCTGCCCGGACGCGTCGAGGCAACGACCCGACTGGACGCCGGTGACCGTGCCGTCGGCGTTGATCGTCCACTGCTGGTTGGCCTGGCCGTGGCAGTCCCAGACGATCACCGGGGTGCCGTTGGCCGTGCCGTGGCCGGAGGCGTCGAGGCACTTGGTCCCGCCGACGGTCAGCGTCTGACCGGCCCGGGTCCACGCCTGGCCGGCCTGCCCACCGCAGTCCTGCAGCCGCACCTGGGTGCCGTTGGCGGCGCTCGCGGCGTCGACGCACCGGCCCGACTGCGCGCCGACGATCTGCCGCGCCGTGGACGTCCCCGGGGTGCCGATGCTCCCGGACACCGACTGCAGCGCGGCGAACCAGGTGGCGGCCATCTTGTCGTACCCGGTGGCCGTGGGGTGGATGCCGTCGATCAGGTCGCCGGTGCTCACCGCGGAGTGCATGTCGACTAGGTGCACGTGCTTGCCGGCGTTCTGGTTGCTCTGCACGATTCCGGGGATCGCGGAGTTGAACGTGCGGACGGCGGACTCCTGCCCGGAGTTGGCGAGCGGGGTGATCATCGCGACGAAGACCTCGGCGTCCGGCGCCGTCGCGGTGATGTGGTCGATCAGCCCGGACAGCCGGGCGGGCGCGCGGCCGACGTCGTAGTTCTGCAGGACGTCGTTGGTGCCGATGTGCAGCAGGACGGTGTGCGAGCCGGTGTTCCGCAGCCAGGTGACGACATTCGCGTCGATCTGGTCGATGCGCCAGCCCGGGTGGCCCTCGTGGTCGTGGTCGCCGAGGGCGGCCGGGCCGTTGTACTGCGAGCCGGTGAAGTCGACCTGGTAGCCGCCCGCGCTCAGGCGCTGCCACAGCCCGATCCGGTACCCGCCGGGGACCTGCGTGCCTTCGGTGATGGAGTCGCCCAGCGGCATGACCCGGACCCCGCCGTTGGAGTCCGCGGCCGCCGGGGTGCCCGGGAGGAACGCGCTCACGAACAGGGCCGTCGCGGCCGCGACGAGTCGGATTCTCATGGCTCTCCTCGATCGTTCAGCCGAAGGTCCACTGCTGGTTGGCTTGCCCGGTGCACGTCCACAGCCGGACGGGCGTGCCGTTGGCCGTGCCGCTGCCGGTCACGTCCAGGCACAGTCCGGATTGGCCGCCGGTGACGGCGCCGGCCGAGGTGACCTGCCAGCGCTGGTTCGCCCCGCCGTTGCAGGTCCAGCTGACGATCTTGGTGCCCGGCGTGGTGCCCTGCCCGGACGCGTCCAGGCACCGGGTGCTGTCGCCGGTGTAGACGGTCAGTTCTCCCGCGCTCGTGCGGGTCCAGGACTGGTTGGTGCCGCCGGTGCAGTCCCAGATCTGCACCTGGGCGCCGGGGGTGGTGCTGACGCCGTTGACGTCCAGGCACTTGCCCGCGCCGGCCGCGCGCACCGGGGTCGCGGCCGGGCCGGTGCCCGCCGGGCCCGCGGCGGCGATGACCTGCTGGGCACCCGACGGCCAGGCGGTGCCGCTCACCAGGACGTTCCCGCTCAGGACGTTGTTGTGCGGGGACCCGGTGGCCACGTTCGTCGCGCCGCCGTTGTACCAGTTGCCGCTGAAGGTGCTGTCGTTGGTGTTGTTGGTGCCGCTGGCGTTGGTGAAGGCCCAGACCCCGGAGTCCTGGATCACGTTGGCCGACAGGGAAACGTAGCGCGAGCCTTCGTCCAGGTACAGCCCGACCGTGCGGTTGTTGTCGTACACGTGGTTGTGGTCGATGGAGCTGCCCGGGTTCGCGGAGAGGTTGTAGATGCTCCCGCCGTCGTGCATGAGCTTCTTCGTGCCGTGCACCCGGTTGTAGCTGACGACGGTGTCCCGCAGCGTCGTCGCGGTGGTGTACACCGGCTGGTAGTTGTACAGGCCGCGGTTGCGGTAGTCCTGGCTGCCGCCCGGGTCGTTCGCGCCCCAGCCCCACCCGACGTCGATGCCGTCGTAGGTCAGGTTCGCCACGTCGTTGTGCGTGATCACCGCGTGCGTCACGTAGGTCGACAGGATGCCGGCCATCTCGCGGTAGTCGAGGGCGACCCGGCTCACCGTGTTGTTCGACAGCGTGATGTCGCGGTTGGTCATCGCCGCGTTCGACGGGTGGTGGGCGTCCGGCCGCACGCCGCCGACGACGATGCCCGCGCCCGAGTCCTCGGTGAAGGTGTTGCGGTCCACCGTGATCGACGACGCGCCGAGGCCGACCCCGGACGCGTGCGCGTTCGCGTCGTTGCCGATGCCCAGTGCCACCTGCCCCAGGTGAGTGAAGGTGTTGCCGCTGAACGTGATCCCGGTGGCGGCCGAGACCTGGACGGCGGCCGGCGCCTGCGCCCAGCCGTTGCGAGCGCCCTCGAACAACGGGCAGCCCGACTGGCACGAGCTCAGGAAGTCACCCGGCATCGACACCGCGGCCGGGAGGAACGTGCCGCTCTGCTGGTTCGCGTAGCCGACCGAGGTCCCCGGCGTGAGCCAGGTCGTGTGCTCGAAGTGCAGGCCGCTGAAGGTGAGGCCGCGCACCGGGTTGTCGTAGCTGCCGCTGATCCGCAGCAGTGACGTCAGCCGCGGTAACTCGACGTCGTGGCTGCCGGGCACCCAGCCGCTCGGCGCCTTGTAGTAGAGCTTCCCGGCTTGCGGGTCGAGGTACCACTGGCCGGTGTTCTTGAGGAACGAGTACGAGTTTTCGAGGAACAGCTGGCCGCCGCCGAAGGGCTTGGCGAGGGTGTCGTAGCCCCAGTTGTTGTTGTTCCACGCCGGTTGCTGCATGACGATCGACGTGCCGCTGACGTGGTCGACGGGGGAGTAGCGGTCGGTGAAGGAGTTCTGGCTCTCCACCTCGATCCGGCTCTGCCGCGGCAGCGTGGCGAGGTAGTTCAGCGCGGAGTTGACGATCGTCATCCCGGACGTCGTGATCTGCACGTCGTTGCGCGAGATCGGGATGGACGCGCGTGGCGCCAGCGCCCCGTCCACGAACAGCTGCCGCGAGTCGGCGCCCTGCGGTACGGACGCCGCCCAGATGTTCTGGCTGGCGTCCTGGACCGCCCAGCCGGTGACTTGCGTGCCGCCGGACAGGATCGGCGTCTGGCCCGAAGCGGCCTGCCAGGTCACGGTGTGGCCGTTCTGCCCGGAATCGGCGCTGGTGAACGTGAGCGGGGCGGACAGCCGGTAGGTGCCGCCCGCGAGCTGCACCACGACGTCGGTGGCGGCCGACTGCGCGCGGGCCAGCTGCTGCGCCCTGGCCGGGGTGGCGACGGGCCGGCCGGGCGTGCCGGGGTTGGCGTCGTCGCCGTTCGGGGCCACGGCGATGGTGACGGTCGCGGCGTGGACGGGCGGCGCGGCCACCGCGCTCACCACGAGGGCGGTGACGAGCGCGGCGGCCACGGATCCGGTGCGCGGCGGCATGGCGGGTACCTCTCCGGGAGCGGGGACCTCGGGTGCCCGGGAGTCCACAGTGGACCGGACAACCGGGAATCGATGTGTACGACTCATACGAAGCCAAGATCGGGTCCGCGTCAAGAGACGAACGGAGGCAGCGTCGCCATTCGCTGTTTTCACCTGGGGGAACGCATGTAAGTTTCATTCCGCGCCGCGGCGTTGTTGACCGGACCGCCGGGCCGCGAGGTATCGTCACTGGCCGGCGCCCACTGAGTCATACTCATCGGGTGACCCGTGACGAGGAAGCCGCACCGCCCGCGCCGTACCGGCCCGGCTACGAAGTGGTGGCCGAGCAGATCCTGCACCTGATCGCCGAGCTGGACCTGCGGCCCGGCGACCGGATGCCGACCGAGGTCGAGCTGGCGGCGCGGATGGGAACCAGCCGGACCGTGGTGCGGGAGGCCGTCAAGATCCTCTCGGCGATCGGCCGGGTACGCGCGCACAAGGGACGTGGGCTGTATGTCTCCGACGACGAGGGCATGCTCGGCGCATCCCGCTGGGGCGGCTTCTTCCTGCCCGCCGACCTCGACCACGTCTACATGCTCTTCGAGTTCCGCCGGGTCCAGGAAACCGCGGCCGGCCGGCTGGCGGCGACCAACGCCACCCCGGCCGAACTGCGCGCGATCGAGACCGCCGCCGAAACCTGCCGGCAGGGCCACCTGACCGGGCAGAGCGTGCTGTTCGACCGCGGCGACGACGACTTCCACCTCTGCGTCGCGACCGCGTCCCACAACCAGTTCCTCGTCGCGGCCGTGCGCGAAGCCCGCCGCCTGCAACGCCAGACGAACATCATCGGGATGTCCGGCGCGGTCGGCGGGCACGCGGCGGACGCGATCGAAGAGCACGCGGCGATCTACCGGGCGATCCGGGACGGCGACCCGGAGGAAGCGGCGCGGGCGGCCGCCGTGCACCTCGACAACACCCTGGAGGACTACCGGCGCGAGATCCAGCGGCGGCTCTTCACCCGGTGAGCACGCCCGTGCTCACTCCTTTGTGGACCGTGCGAACCGGCGCGATCCGTTGCGGCGGGTAAGTTTCATCGCGCATTGACCTTCGCCGTCGCCGACTTCTATCTTGACCTCAGCCGGTTCGACGACCAGAGGGAGCCGCGCGATGGTGAAGTTCAGAAGCCTGTTCACGTCCTTCGCGATCGGCGCGCTGGTGGCGATGGCCGGGGCCGGCCCCGCTTCCGCCGATACGGCGACCGCCTCGGGGACCGCGGGCTGCGGAAGCGCGCCCGGGCTGGCGAGCGGCAGCCACACGATCTCCAGCGGCGGCCAGAACCGCAGCTACCTCCTGCGGATCCCGGCGAACTACGACACCACCCACCCGTACCGGCTGTTCGTCGGGCTGCACTGGCGCGGCGGCACGGCCGACGACGTCGACTCGGGCGGGACCGACGGCTACAACTGGTCCTACTACGGGCTCCGGCGGCTGGCCGACAACGCCGGCAACGGCACGATCTTCGTGGCGCCCCAAGGCAACGGCAACGGCTGGGCCAACCCCGGCGGCCAGGACGTCGCCTTCGGCGACGACCTGCTGAAGCAGCTCGAGGCGGCGCTGTGCGTCGACCCCTCGCAGGTCTTCGCCGGCGGGTTCAGCTACGGCGGCGCCATGAGCTACGCGCTCGCCTGCGCCCGGCCCACGGTCTTCCGCGCGGTCGCCGTCTACTCCGGGGCGAACCTCAGCGGGTGCAACGGCGGTACCCAGCCGGTCGCCTACATCGGCCTGCACGGCATCGGCGACACCGTCCTGCCCATCGCGTCCGGACGGTCGCTGCGCGACCAGTTCGTCCGCACCAACGGCTGCACCGCGCAGAACCCACCGGAGCCCTCGAGCGGCAGCCGGACGCACGTCGTCACCGCCTACTCCGGCTGCCGGACCGGGTACCCGGTGGTGTGGGCCGCGTTCGACGGCGGTCACGACCCCGGCCCGCGCGACGGGTGCACCTGCAGCGGCTGGCAGACCTGGACGTCGGGCGAGGTGTGGAAGTTCCTCACGCAGTTCGGCTCGTCCACCCCGCCGTCCGGGGCGCCGGTGCAGGCCGGCGTGAACTACACCCTGGTGGCCGAGCACAGCGGCAAGGCCCTGGACATTAGTGGTGTTTCGACCGCGGCCGGCGCGCTGCTGCAGCAGTGGACGGCCACCGGCGGGCCGAACCAGCAGTTCGACTTCCTCGACTCCGGCGACGGCTACTACCGCGTCCGGGCCCGGCACAGCGGCCTGGTGCTGCAGGTGGCCGGTTCGGCCACCGGTGCGGACGTCAGCCAGCAGGCCGACACCGGCGCCGCCGCCCAGCAGTGGCGGGTGACCGACCTGGGCAGCGGCGTCGTCGGCCTGGTCAACCGGCTGAGCGGCCTGACGATGGACGTCTGGGGAGCCTCGGCCGCCGACGGCGCGCGGGTCTCGCAGTGGACGGCCACCGGTGGCGCCAACCAGCGGTTCCGGCTCCAGCGCGCCTGAGGTACCCGGATCCGGGCGATATCCTCGAGCGAGCCCAGAAAAGACAACGACGTCTTGGGAGAGCGAAACGTGTCCATCGCCGAGTCACCCGAACTCCGCCCGACCCTGGCCGACGTCGCCCGGGCGGCCGGGGTGTCGACCGCCACCGCGTCCCGCGTGCTCAACGGCTTCCCCCGGGTCCGGCCGAAAACCCGCAACCAGGTCGAGTCCGCGATGTCGGCGCTCGGCTACGCCCGGCAGAGAGCCGCCCGGGCGACGGCGGGGCGCACCGGGTCGGTCGCGCTGGTCGTGTGCGAGGAGGTGCTGAGGTTGTTCGCCGACCCCTACTTCGCCCGCATCTCCGCCGGTGCCGGCCGGGAGCTGACCGAGGCGGGCCTGCAGCTGGTCCTGCTCACCGTGCCCGCGACGGAGAACTACCAGGCCCCGGTGGTGCGCTACCTCGACGGCGGCCACGTCGACGGCGCCCTCGTCGTCGGGATGCACGGCCGCCGTCCGCTCGACCTGGGCTGGCTCGGCATCCCGGTGGTCTTCGGCGGCCGCCCGGTCTGCGCGCGGGAACCCGGCCGCTCCTGCTACGTCGACGTGGACAACCGCGGCGGTGCCCAGCGGGCGACCCAGCGGTTCCTCGACGCGGGCCGGCGCACGGTGGCGACCATCGCCGGACCCCAGGACATGACCGCCGGGGTGGACCGGCTGCTCGGCTACCGGCAGGCGGTGGCGGGCGCGGGCCACGGCGACCGGGGGCTGGTGGTGTTCGGGGACTTCGGCCAGGCCTCCGGCGAGCACGCCACCGCCCGGCTGCTGGACCGGCGGCCGAACGTCGACGCCATCTTCGCCGCCTCCGACATGATGGCGGTCGGCGCGATGCGGGCCCTGCGCCGCGCGGGCCGCCGGGTCCCCGGGGACGTGGCGGTCATCGGGTTCGACGACCTGCCGATCGGCCGTCGCACGGATCCGCCGCTCACCACCGTCCGCCAGCCGATCGAAGAGATGGGGGCCCGGATGACGGGCGAGCTGCTCGCGATGCTCGGCGGCTCCGCCGGGCCCCGCTGCGCGGTGCTGGACACCGAACTCGTCGCACGTATATCGGGCTGAGCGAACGCGAGGTGTTAGCGCTAACAATGGTGCTCCGGCGCCCGAAGGAGGATTCGTGACCACTCGAGTCAACCCGGTGCGGGCCGTCCTGGTCCTGGCGGTGCTGCTGGTGGCCGCGCCGGCCGGTGCGGTGCCGGCGGCCGCGGCGCCGGCGTCGTTCACGAGCGTGGCGTCGGGACGGTGCCTGACCGTGGCGGGCGGCGCCGACACCCCGGGGACGGCGCTGGAGATCCGCGACTGCGGCGGCCAGGCGAGCCAGGCCTTCGAGTTCGGCTCGGCCGGGGAACTGCGGGCCATGAGCGGGACGCGGTGCGTGGACGCCTACGGCAACCGGACCGCGCCCGGGACGGCGGTGATCATCTGGTCCTGCACCGGCGGGGCGAACCAGCAGTGGCGCCAGAACTCCGACGGGACGATCACCGGCGTCCAGTCGGGGCTGTGCCTCGACGTGACCGGGGCCGGGACCGCCAACGGCACCGCGGTCATCCTGTGGACCTGCCACGGCCAGGGCAACCAGCGGTGGACCACCACCGGCACCCAGCCGTCCGGGACGGGCCCGTGCGACCTCTACGCGTCGGGCGGCACGCCGTGCATCGCCGCGCACAGCACGGTTCGCGCGTTGTACGGGTCCTACAACGGAAGTCTCTACCAGGTCCGGCGCGCGTCGGACAACGCCACCCGGAACATCGGCACGGACGCGGGGGTCGTGGATTCGTTCTGCGCCGGCACTTCCTGCGTCATCACGGTGATCTACGACCAGTCCGGGCACGGGAACGACCTGTGGTACCAGGGATCGAGCGTGGTGCCCGGGTCGAGCCAGAGCAGTCCGGCGAAGGCGACGACGGAGTCGCTCACGGTCGGCGGCCGGAAGGCGTATTCGCTGTACATCAACCCGGGCAACAGCTACTGGCGCGACGGCCACCTGACCGGCGTGCCCACCGGCAGCGCTCCCGAGGGTATGTACCTGGTGACCAGCGGAACGCACGTCAACAGCGGCTGCTGCTTCGACTACGGCAACAGCGAGACGACCCGGAAGGCCGACGCGGCCGGCGCGATGGACGCGCTCAACTTCGGCAAGCAGTGCTGGTTCGGCGGGTGCTCCGGCACCGGCCCGTGGGTGCAGGCCGACCTCGAATGGGGGCTGTACCCCGGCGGCAGCCAGACGTGGAACCCGAACCAGCGGGCGTTCACCGGCAAGTTCGTCACGGCGGTGCTGAAGAACAACGGGACGTCCCGCTTCGCGATCAAGGGCAGCGACGCCCAGTCCGGCGGCCTGACGACGCTGTGGGACGGCGGCCTCCCGAGCGGGTACAGCCCGATGAAGAAGCAGGGCGCGATCGTCCTGGGCAGCGGCGGCGACTGCTGCAAGCCCGGCGGCGGCGCCAACCTGAGCGCGGGGACGTTCTACGAAGGGGCGATGGTCGCGGGGTATCCGTCCGACGCGACCGAGAACGCGGTGCAGGCCAACGTCGTCGCGGCCGGTTATCGCTGAGCTTCCACCCGGGGAGAACCGGACGCCCGAGCCGCCAGGGACCGGCTCGGGCGTTCGGCTTTCCGCCTTCGGGTCGGAGCGCTCAGACGCGGGCCCACCGCTGGTTCGGCTGTCCGTTGCAGCTCCACAGGATCGCGTGGGTTCCGTTGGCGGTCGCCGCGCCCTCGGCGTCCAGGCACAGTCCGGAGTGGACGTTGCGGATCGAGCCGTCCGAGCCGAACGTCCACCTCTGGTTGTCCTGACCGCTGCACGGCCAGCTGAGCACCCGGGTACCGTTGGTCGTGCCCTGGTGGTCGGCGTCGAGGCACTTGTCGCCGAACACGCGGATCTCGCCGTCGTCCCAGGTGGTCCAGAGCTGGTTCGCCGCGGTCTGGCAGTCCCAGAGCAGCGTGCCCGCCCCGGCGGCCGTCGAGGCGTTGTCGACGTCGAGGCACCGGCCGGAGCCCGCGCCGCGCAGCCGTGACGTCGTCGCGGCCCGCGGGGAACCACCCGACACCCGGTACGCCGCGACGCCGTGCGCGGGCACGCTCGCGCTGATCGTCCCGCCGGTCGTCGAGGTCGCACCGGTCCAGAGGTCGGTCGAGGTGAACGCCGAGCCGGAGAGGCCGACCTGCGCGGCGGTCGTGCTGACCGTGGCCGTCCCACTCCCGCGGTTGAGCAGCCCGACCGCGACCGACCCGTCGGCCAGCGGCTTGGCGAAGACCTCGGCGTTGCCGTCGTCGCGCACCCGGCGGCCGCCGGCGCCGAGGCGGTCCTGGTCGACCGCCAGCAGCCGCGGGTTCCGCAGCACCGCGCTGATGTCGGCCGACATCGTGCGGACGTCGTTGCCCGCCATCAGCGGCGCGGCCATCAGCGCCCACAGCGCGAAGTGCGCGCGGGACTCGGTCAGCGACAGCCCGGGCCGGCCGACCACGAGCATGTCCGGGTCGTTCCAGTGCCCCGGGCCGGCCTGGGCGGCCAGCGGAGCGGTGACGTCGAGGACGTTGCCGACCCCCATCGGGTAGCTGTTGGTGTTGCCGTTCTGCCAGATGTCCAGCAGGTCCTCGGTGGTGCGCCAGAGGTCCGCGACCTGACCCCAGTCGTACTTGTCGCCGGTGATGGCGTGGTAGCTGTTGGGGTTGATGCTGTAGACGATCGGACGCCCGGTGGCGCGCACGGCGTCCCGCATGATCGTGAATCGCGTGACCTGCTCGTCCCGCGTGCCGGCGGGGGAGCACCAGTCGTACTTGAGGTAGTCCACGCCCCAGGACGCGAAGGTCGCCGCGTCCTGGGCCTCGTGCCCCGCACTGCCGGTGGACCCGGGGTAGGTGCCGGTCCGCTGGGCGCAGGTGCGGTCGGTCGGCACCTGGTAGAGGCCGAACTTCAGGCCGCGGCCGTGGATGTAGTCGCCCAGGGCCTTCATGCCGCTGGGGAACTTCGACGCGTTGGCGCGCAGGGCGCCCTGGGAGTCGCGTTGCGGGTCGAACCAGCAGTCGTCGACGACGACGTACTGGTAGCCCGCGTCCTTCATCCCGGACGAGACCAGCGCGTCGGCCGCCTGGCGGATCGCGGTCTCGGTGACGCCGCAGCCGAAGCTGTTCCAGCTGTTCCACCCCAGGGGCGGGGTGAGGGCCGGGCTGCCGGGCGTGGCCGCGGCGGCCGGTGTCACGGTGACCAAGGCCAGTGCGGCGAGCAGGTGAAGCGGTCGAATGGGCATGGTCGCCCCTTTCCGTGCGTGGAGGTGGCGACGGTCAGGCGGCGAACTGCCACCAGGTGACGTTGAACAGGTAGCCGCTGCCCCCGGTGAACCGCAGGTACAGGTCGTGCGTCCCGGTCGCCCCGGTCACCGGGCAGGACACGCTCGTCCACGTCTGCCAGCCGCCCGTCGCGGGCACCGTGCAGGTGCCCACCACCGTGCCGCCGGTGCTGTCCAGCCGGAGCTCGATCCGGCCACCGGCGGCCGCGGAGGCGACCCGCGCGGTGAAGGACCGGGCACCGGACCCGAACGCGGCACCCTTGACCTTGATCCAGTCGCCGTTCTCGAGGTAGCCGACGTTCATCCCGCCCTCACCGGACGGCTCGGTCTCGACGCCGGACTCCCCGGCGATCGTTTCCGCTTCCTGCCGCGTGTACGGGTTCAGCGTGCCGACCTGCGGCGCGCCCGCGGTGCTCATGCCGATCGTGGGGATGGACCCGTCGGCGTTGTAGGTGAACTTCTCGACGGCGACCGACCGCGTGTAGCCACCGCCGCCCGGCAACGCGCCGTTGTGGTAGAAGAAGTAGGAGTTCCCGGCGAAGTCGATCACGCCGGGGTGGTTGGTGAAGCTGGACCCCTGGGTGGGCATGACCGTCCCGCGGTAGGTCCACGGCCCGGTGGGGCCGGGCGCGGTCGAATAGCCGATGAACTCCGAGCAGCACTTCGCCGCGAAGACGTTGTAGTACAGGCCGTTGCGCTTGTAGACCCACGGGCCTTCCTCGAACAGCGTCGGGCGGCTGGTGTTGCCCGTGCGCGTGCCGAACCCGGCCGTGGTGAGCGGGATCTGGGTCGGTCCGCTCGAGTAGGAGATCATGTCGGCGTTGAGCTTGACGTACCACAGGTGCGGGTTGCCCCAGTACAGGTACGCCTGCCCGTCGTCGTCGACGAACACCGTCGGGTCGATCTCGCCGTTGCCGACGAGCGGGTGCCCGAGCGCGTCGCGGAACGGCCCGGTCGGGCTGTCCGACACGGCCACACCGATCGCCATCGCGCCGGTCGCCCGGACCGTCATCGGGACGTACCAGTAGAACTTGCCGTTGTGGTAGACGGCCTGGCCCGCCCAGGCGTTGGCGCTCGCCCAGGTGAAACTGGCGAGGTTCAAGGGGGAGCCGTGGTCGGTCCAGTTCACCATGTCCGCCGACGACCAGACCCGCCATTCCTTCATGGTGAAGTACGTCGAGCCGTCTTCGTCGTGCCCGGTGTAGAGGTAGACACGGCCGTTGTACACCAGCGGTGCGGGATCCGCGGTGTAGATGGTCTGGACGATCGGGTTGTCCGCCCGGGCGACGGCCGAAACCAGGCCCGGCGCGCACAGCAGCGCGACGGCCAGGGTGAGGGCGCGCCGGACGATCGTCGAAGCGGCTTTCACGGGTGCTCCTTCGGTTGTGGTCACCGTTGCTCGCGCTCCGAGGCCAGGCGAGAAGCAGTGTGGCACGGCGATGTTCACGCTCACAAGAATGCGCGGCGGCGCGTGAAAGTTACACCCCGGTCCGGCGGCTCACGCTGCGATTTCACCGTGCTGCAACCGGTTACCTCCTCGTGAGTCTTGACCACCGGCAGGCACTGAGCCTAAACAGAGTGTGTTAGCGCTAACTCGCTTTCGGAGCCGAGGAGGCTTTTCGCCATGCCCGAGTTCAGCCGTCGCTCGATGCTGGGTTTGATCACCGTGAGCGGCGCGGCGACGGCCGGTCTCCTGCGCGGCGGAACCGCCTCGGCCACCGCCGGGCCGGGCAGCTACACCGCCAGCTGGTCGTCGGTCGACCAGCACCCGCCCGCGGCGGACTGGTTCCAGGACGCCAAGTTCGGCATCTACTTCCACTGGGGCGTCTTCAGCGTCCCCGCGTTCGGCAACGAGTGGTACCCGCGGAACATGTACGTCGGGGGCTCGGCGGAGAACAACCACCACCAGGCCGTGTACGGCGACCCCTCGGCGTGGCCGTACCACAACTTCATCACCGGAGCCCGGGACAAAGCGGGCACCTGGGTGCAGTTCGCGCCGAAGCTCAAGTCCGCGGGCGGGAACTTCGACCCGGCGGAGTGGGCGCAGCTGTTCGCCGACGCCGGCGCGAAGTTCGCCGGGCCCGTCGCCGAGCACCACGACGGCTTCTCGATGTGGAACAGCACCGTCAACGAGTGGAACTCGGCCGTCAAGGGGCCGCGGCTGGACCTGGTGCGGCTACACGCCGATGCGATCCGCGCGCGAGGCCTGAAGTTCATGGTGTCGCTGCACCACGCCTACCACTTCACCGGCTTCTACGACCACGTGCCCGCGCAGTCGGATGCCGGCCTGCGCAAGCTCTACGGGCAGCTGGGTTCGACGGCGGAGAACCAGCTCTGGTACGCCAAGCTGGCCGAAGTCGTCGACGGCTACCAGCCGGACCTGCTCTGGCAGGACTTCAACCTGCCCCGCGTCGACGAGTCCCGGCGGCTGGATTTCCTGGCGTACTACTACAACAAGGCCGTCGCGGGGAACAAGTACGTCGTCGCGACCTACAAGGACGGCTTCGACAACAAGGGAGAGGTCTTCGACTTCGAGCGCGGCGGACCGGGGGACATCCAGACGCCGTACTGGCTGACCGACGACAGCATCTCCAGCTCCAGCTGGTGCTACACGACGGGAATCGGCTACTACTCGATGAAGGCGATGCTGCACGCGCTGATCGACCGCGTCAGCAAGAACGGCACCATGCTGCTGAACATCGCACCGATGGCCGACGGCACCATCCCGTCGGGACAGCGGACGATCCTGCTCGGCATCGGCGACTACCTCGCCCGCTTCGGGGAGTCGATCTACGCGACCCGTGCGTGGTCGTCCTTCGGCGAGGGCCCGACGCAGATGGGGGGCGGCTCCTTCACGACACCCCGCGAGGGCACCAGCCGCGACATCCGGTTCACCCGCAGCAAGGACAACACCGTCCTGTACGCCACGGTGCTGGGCTGGCCGGGCGGCACGCTGGACATCACGACGCTCGGGTCGGGCCGGATCGACCTCGGTTCGCTGAGGTCCGTGCAGCTGCTCGGTGCCACCGCCGGGTCGTACACCGACCTGCCCGACCGTACCCAGGACGGCTCCGGGCTGCACGTCCGGCTGCCGTCGACGCCGTTCAGCGCCCCGGCGTACGTGGTGAAGCTGACCTTCTCCGGCCAGATCCCGGCCCTGGGCGCCGGCCCGGTGCCGACGAGCTGGGTGCGGATCGCGAACGTCACCACCGGTCTCGTGCTCGACAGCGGCGGGACCGTCGCGGCCGGGTCGGTGCTCAAGCAGTGGTCCTACGACGGCTCGGCCAACCTGCAGTGGCAGCTGGTCGACGTCGGCAGCGGCTACTACCGGATCGTCAACCGCACCAACGGTTTCGTCGCCGACAGCGGCGCCCGGACGGGCAACGGCGTCACCGCTGTGCAGGCGTCCTGGACCGGCAGCGTCAACCAGCAATGGCGGCTGGCCGCGCTCGGCAACGGCCGCTACCAGGTCGTCAACCGGGGCACCGGCACCGCGCTCGACGGCGCGGGCAGCACCGCGACCGGCTCCCCGGTGGTCCTGTGGGCCCCGAACGGCAGCACCAACAACCAGTGGACCGTCACGGCCGTCTGACCCCTTCGTCGGAAGCGAGCACTGTCATGCCAACCCTGCTCCGGAGGGTGCGAGCCGCGATGGCCGCCGTCGTCGTCCTGGCCGGCGTTCTGGTGGCCACGGCCGCGCCGGCCGAGGCCGCCACCTCGATCACGATCGACGGCGGCTCGGCCGGGCGCACCTTCGACGGCGTCGGCGCGGTCAGCGGCGGCGGGGGCAACAGCCGTCTGCTGATCGACTACCCCGAACCCCAGCGCGGCCAGATCCTCGACTACCTCTTCAAGCCCGGCTACGGCGCCGCGCTGCAGATCCTCAAGGTGGAGATGGGCGGGGACACCAACTCCACCAGCGGTGCCGAGCCCAGTCACGCCCATTTCCGCGGCGATCTCGACTGCAACCGCGGGTACGAGTGGTGGATCATGGAGCAGGCCAAGGCGCGCAACCCCGGCATCAAGCTCGTGGGCCTGCCCTGGGGCGCGCCGGGCTGGATCGGCAACGGCACCTTCTTCTCCGACGACCTGACCGGCTACTACCTTTCGTGGCTCGGGTGTGCCCGGCAGCACGGGCTGACGATCGACTACCTCACGACCGTCCAGAACGAGAAGCAGTGGAGCGCCGACTGGACCGTCACGATCCGCAACGCGCTCAACGCCAACGGGTACAGCGCCGTCAAGCTCATCTCCGGTGACTCGTGGCCGGGGGACTGGGGACCCGCAAGCGCGATCTCGACCAACGCGGCCTACCGCACCGCCACCGACGTGCTCAGCGCCCACTACACGTGCGGCTACCTCAGCGCGCAGACGTCGTGCAGTGTCCCGTCCAGCGTCACCGGCACCGGCAAGACGCTGTGGTCCAGCGAGAACGGCTCCCAGGACTACAACGACGGCGCGAAGCCGCTGGCCCGCGGCATCAACCGCGTCTACCTCGACGGCAAGATGACCGCGTACCTCAACTGGGACCTCATCGCCGCGACCACGCCGAACATCCCCTGGCCGACCGTCGGGCTCGTGCTGGCCAACCAGCCGTGGTCGGGCTACTACTCGGTCGGGAAGGACGCCTGGGCGCTGGCGCACACGACGCAGTTCACCGCGCCCGGCTGGAAGTACCTCGACGCGTCCAGCGGCTACCTCGGCGGCAACCGCGCCAACGGCAGCTACGTCTCGCTGCGGTCCCCGGGCACCGGCGACTACAGCACGATCATCGAGACCATGGACGCCACTTCGGCCCAGACGCTGAACCTGAACGTCACCGGTGGGCTGTCCACCGGCCGGGTGCACGTGTGGGCGACCAACCTGAACTCGAACAACTCCGCGGACTTCTTCACGCACCCGGCCGACGTCACACCGTCCGGCGGCGCGTTCTCCCTGACCGTCCAACCCGGCTACCTGTACACCGTCACGACCACGACCGGGCAGGGCAAAGGCACCGCGGCGGGCCCGTCGCAGGGGTCGCTGAACCTGCCCTACAGCGACGACTTCGACGGGTACGCGACGGGCAAGGAAGCCAAGTACCTGATGGACATGGAAGGTGCCTTCGAGACGTCCTCCTGCGGCGCCGGGCGTTCGGGTACCTGCGTGCGCCAGGCCGCCCCGCAGAAGGCGATCCCCTGGAAGAAGACGACCGATCCCTACGCGTTGCTGGGCAGCGTCGCTTGGAGCACCTACACGGTCAACGCGGACGTGCTGCTGGAGAAGTCCGGGTACGTCCAGCTGCTCGGCCGGGTCGGCTCGCAGGACACCGGCAACCAGGGCGCGGTGAACGCCTACTACCTGCGCGTCAGCGACACGGGCGCGTGGTCGATCCTGCGCAACAACACCAGCCAGCAGGTCACGACCCTGCGCAGCGGCACGACGACCGCGCTCGGCACCAACCGCTGGCACAAGCTGTCGCTGGGCTTCTCCGGCGGCACCATCACCGCCGCGGTGGACGGCACCACGCTCGGGACCGTCACCGACACGACGTTCCCGGCCGGCCAGGTCGGCATCGGGACCAGCCAGGGGGAGACCGCGCAGTTCGACAACCTCGCCGTGACGGGCTCGGGCGGCGGGTCGACGTCGGTGCTGCGCAACACCGGCTCGAGCCGGTGCCTCGACGTCCCCAACGTGTCGCAGGCGAACGGCACCCAGGTGACGTTGTGGGACTGCAACGGCGGCGGCAACCAGCAGTGGACGCTCACCTCCGGCAAGCAGCTCCAGGTGTACGGCGCCAAGTGCCTCGACGCCGAGGGCGCGAGCACGGCAGCGGGCACGCGGGCGATCATCTGGGACTGCACGGGCGGCACCAACCAGCAGTGGAACGCCAACACCGACGGCACGATCACGGGCGTCCCATCAGGACTGTGCCTCGGCCCGAGCGGCACCGGGAACAGCGCACCGGTGACCCTGCAGGCCTGCACGGGCAGCAGCGCCCAGAAGTGGACCCGGAGCCAGCCGCAACCCCGACCGGACGAAGGAGCTCGTTCATGACCGCACGAAGGCTGCTTCAGACCACGGGCGCGGCGGTGGTCCTCACCGCGGGTGCGCTGGCCGCGCCGGCGCAGGCCGCCACGCAAGGGCCGTGCGACCTCTACTCCGCGGGCGGCACCCCGTGCGTGGCCGCGCATTCCACCACCCGCGCCCTGTACGGCTCGTACAACGGTGCCCTGTACCAAGTCCGGCGGTCCTCCGACAACGCGACGCGGGACGTCGGCGTCCTGAGCGCCGGTGGTGTCGCGAACGCCGCGACCCAGGACGCGTTCTGCGCGGGCACGACGTGCCTGATCACGGTCATCTACGACCAGTCCGGCCGTGGCAACCACCTGACCCAGGCGCCGCCCGGCGGGTTCTCGGGACCGGCCGCGGGCGGGTACGACAACCTCGCCAACGCGGCGGCCGCCCCGATCACCGTCGGCGGGCAGAAGGCCTACGGCGTGTTCGTGGCCCCCGGAACCGGCTACCGCAACAACAACGCCTCCGGCACCGCGACCGGCGACCAGCCGGAGGGCATGTACGCGATCTTCGACGGCACGCACTACAACGGCGGCTGCTGCTTCGACTACGGCAACGCCGAACGCAACAGCCGCGACAACGGCAACGGCACCATGGAAGCCATCTACTTCGGCAACATCAAGGTCTGGGGCTACGGCGCGGGGAACGGCCCGTGGATCATGGCCGACCTCGAGAACGGCCTGTTCTCCGGCATCAACCAGCGCTACAACGCCAACGACCCGACGATCGGCCACCGCTACCTGACCGCGATCATCAAGGGCCAGTCGAACCACTGGGCCATCCGCGGCGGCAACGCGCAGTCCGGCGGCCTGTCCACCTTCTACGACGGCGCCCGCCCCAACGTCTCGGGGTACAACCCGATGCGCAAGGAAGGCGCGATCATCCTCGGCACCGGGGGCGACAACAGCATCGGCTCCGCGGGCACGTTCTACGAAGGCGTGATGACGTCCGGCTACCCGTCGGACGCCACCGAGAACGCCGTGCAGGCCAACATCACCGCGGCCGGCTACGGCAGCGGCGGCAGCGGCACCACCACCGGGCCGCTGCACGCGGTGGGCGCCGGCAAGTGCCTCGACGTCCCGGGCTCCACCACGACCCCCGGCACCCAGCTGCAGATCTACAGCTGCAGCGGCCAGGCGAACCAGACCTGGACGCGCACGTCGTCGAACCAGCTGACGGCCACCGTCGGCGGGCAGACACTCTGCCTGGACGCCTCGGGCAACGGGACCACGGCCGGGACGAAGGTGGTGACCTGGTCCTGCAACGGCGGGGCCAACCAGCAGTGGACCGTCACCTCCGGCGGCACGGTCACCGGCGGGCAGTCCGGCCTGTGCCTGGACGTGACCGGCGCGTCCACGGCCAATGGAGCGCTGGTCGAGCTGTGGACCTGCAACGGCGGCAGCAACCAGCAGTGGACGCTGGGCTAGGCCGGTTGTGCGCACGGACAACGGACGGGCTCGTTCCGGGTGAGCGGGAACATCGCGTGACCACCTGCCGTGCGGCACCGTGAGGCAGCACCCCCTTCACCCGCACAGAACCGAGGTCCGGCATGACCGCTTCCGCACTTCCCACCGTCGTCCTGGTCCACGGCGCGTTCGCCGACGCTTCCGGCTGGCAGGCGGTGGCCGACGGCCTGCGTCAGCGCGGGTACCAGGTCCTGGCCCCGGCCAATCCGCTGCGCAGCGTCGCGGGCGACGCCGCGTACATCCGGGACTTCGTCTCGACGCTCGAAGGCGACGTCGTGCTCGTCGGCCACTCCTACGGCGGCTGCGTCATCACGAACGCGAGCACGGGCGCCCCGAACGTGCGGGCGCTGGTCTACATCGCCGCGTTCGCACCGGACGAGGGCGAGACGCTGCTCGAGTCCATCGCGCTGGGCGGCGGGAAGACGGAGCTCGGGGAGCGGCTGGTCCAGCGCCCCTACCCGGGTGCGCCCGACGGTGACGCCGACGGCTACCTCGACCTGGCGCACTTCCACCGGCTGTTCTGCGCCGACCTGGACGCCGACCTCGCCGCCTTCATGGGTGCCGCCCAGCGCGGGTTCGCGCTGTCCTGCCTGTCCACGCCGTCGGGTGTGCCCGGCTGGCGGGCCATCCCGAGCTGGTACCTCGTGGCGGCCGACGACGCCACGATCCCGCCGGAAGCGGAGCGGGCCATGGCGAAGCGGGCCGGAGCGCACACGGTGGAGGTCGCCGCCTCGCACGTCGCGATGATCAGCAAGCCGGCCGAGACGATCGAGCTGATCGCCGCCGCCGCGGCCGGGTGACCGGGACCAGGGGGGAGTGTCCTCGATCCGGCGGTCTCGCATCGCCGCGCGGGTCGAGGGGTGCGAATACGCCTTGTCCGCGAGCACGGTCTCCGGCCCGCACCGCGGACGTCCCGGCCCGAGCCGGGCGACGTCGATCTTGGTGCTCACTCCGCCGCGGGACCGGCCTAGGTGTATTTGGCCATCAGGTTGGTTGCAGCCGGCTGATGGGTGGGTGACCTCCGAGTGCGCTGTGGCGGCGTTGAGTGTTGTAGTGCTCGAGCCGCTGCTGCCACCGCAGCAGGGTGGTGGCTGGTGGTGGCGCGATCACCGTCAGGTGATCAACGCGATCCTGCGGAAACTGCGCACCGGTGCTCTGTGGCGTGACCTGCCTGAACGTTACGGACCTTGGAAAACCGCGCACGACCGCTGCGATTGTGGACCAAGGACGGAACCTGGGATCGGAGCCTCGACCGAGTGATCGTCAAAGACGACGCCGTCGGTGATCTGGAGTGGGTTGTTTCGGTGGATTCGAGATTCAGCGACGAAGTCGAAGCCAGCGTCGTCGAAGGAGAAGGACTCGGCCGGTCCCGCGGCGGGCTGAGCACGAAAATCCACCTTGCCGTCGACGGGCGTGGCCTGCCGATGCGGTTCCTGCTCACTGCGGGCCGAGCGGGAGACAACCCGCAGCGATGCGGGGCCGTCAGATCAGGTTTGTCAGTCCGGAGCGCGAGGACCCAATCGCCCCGCCGCAAGGGCAAGGGCTCTCGCGGCGGGCGACCACCTGCCTTCGATGCCGAGATCTACAAGCAGCGCAATGTGGTGGAGCGGTGCTTCACCCGGCTAAAGCAGTTCCGCGGTCCGGCTACCCGCTATGCCAAACGGGTCGCCTACTACCAGGAAGAAACTCACCATCGCCGCGATCGTTCTTTGGCTCCGATGACTTACAGGACACCGCCCAGTCCTACCGGATGCCCAGCTCGACCGCCTACCGGACAACTCCCTAGGCTGATCCGGTGACGCGACGCGAGGCCACGGGCGGGCCGGATCCGGAGCTCGTGGCACTCGCCGGCCGGTTGCTCGACACCATCGACGAGTTCGCGGACGACATCGCGTCCGCGATCGAGGCTCGCGTCGAGTTCTACGGCGGGCACAGCGTCGTGCCGGCCGATGACCTGCGGCGGTCCGTGCGAGGGAACCTCGAGTACGTCCTCAAGTCGTTGCGCGAGGACAGCTACGCCGACGTCGCGGCCGCCCGGACGACCGGTGCCCTGCGGGCCGAGCAAGGGGTGCCGCTGTCGGTCGTCATGGCCGCGTTCCGCGTGCTGTTCAGCCGGATCTGGCACAGCCTCGTGCTGCACGCCCGGGCGCAGGAACGGGTCTCCGAGCAAGCACTCGTGGACGCGGCCTCCGACCTCTGGGCCGCCCACGACACCTTCGCCGAGGAGATGGCCGCCGCGCACCGCGAGGCGACGATGACGCTGCTGCTGCGCAACGAGGGCGAGCGCTCGGCGCTGGTCGGCGCCCTCCTGGAGGGACGGCCGCTGCACGAGACGTCCGTCTGGGACGTGGCGGACGTGCTCCGCCTGCCCCGGCGTGGGCCGTTCGTCGTCGTCGCGGCCGAATCGGTGCACCTGGCCCAGGAAGCGCTGCCCGGCATCGAGAACCGCTTGCGGGCCCGCCGCATCGGGTCGGCCTGGCGGCTGCTGCCGGACGCCCAGATCGGGATCGTGCGCTTCGAGCACGACGCCGACCTGCAGCCGCTCACGGCGACCCTGACGGCGTCGGCCCGCAGCCGGATCGGCGTCAGCCCGCCGTACCTGGCCCTGACGGAGACGGCGGCCGTGCTGCGGTTCGCGCGCATCGCCTTGGCGAGCACCGTCGCCGGCACCCCGCACGTGACGATGTTCGACGACTTCCCCCTCGCCGTCGCGGCGGTCAGCGCACCCGACGCCATGCAGCGGGTCCGCCAAGCCGTGCTCGGGCCGATCTTCGCGTTGCCGCCCGAGCAGAGCAAGATGCTCCTGGAGACGCTGGCCGCGTGGCGCGACAGCGGGGGATCGGCCTCGGCCGCCGCGGGAGCGTTGTTCTGCCACCCCAACACGGTCCGCCACCGGCTGCGCCGGATCGAGGCGGCCACCGGCCGTTCGCTCGGCGACCCGAAGGCGACCGCGGAGATCCTGATCGCGCTCGAGGCCGCGTTGCTGGGCATCGGGGAGGAACCCGGCCGGGTTCCTCCCCGAGACCGTTAACGCTGCAGCGTCAGGACGCCCGGCCGCCACGGCAGCTGGTCGTACGGACCGCTCGCACTGGGGGACTTGCCCTGGTAGAGCAGCTGCAGGTTGCAGGGGTCGACGGTCATGGTCTGGTCCGGGTTGCTGCGGACCAGGTCACCGTGGCTGATGTCGTTGGTCCAGCTCGCCCCGCTGTTGGCCTTGCCCGCGAAGGGGTTGCTTTCACCGGCGGCCTGCGGGGTCCACGAACCGCTCAGGCTGCTCGCCGTGAACGAGCGGAAGTAGCGCCCGTTCGCGCCGATCGCCTCGACGATCATCAGGTACTGGTTCTGGCCCTGGACCTTGTAGACCTGCACGGCCTCGAAAAGGTTGTTCGTCGAGTCGCTCAGGACGGTCGTGTACGACGAGCCGAAGCTGCCCGGGAAGTTCCCGATCGGCATGCTCGCCCGGTAGATCTTGCCGTTGTCCCCGGCAAAGAACAGGTACATGTTCGAGCCGTCGGCGATCAGCGTCTGGTCGATCGGACCCGTGCCGGAGCCGGAGATGCTGCCGGTGAACAGCGGCTGCGGCGAGGACCAGCCGTTGGGGTTGCTGGGGTCGCTCGACGTGCGGTAGATGAACGGCCAGGCACCCCATTGATAGGCCAGCACCCAGATGTTCTTCGGCGCGAAGTAGAACAGCGTGGGCGCCACCGCGGCCGAGCTCATCCCGTTCTGGCCGGCCGAGGCCATGTCGGACCAGTTCGTGAAGGGACTGAAGGCCATCGAGCCGTAGGACGATCCCGAGACGTTCGACGCGTAGACGAGGTGCTTGCCGTTGTAGACGACGTTCGTGAAGTCCTTGAGCGAGACCCACCCGTTCTTCGGCGTCGCCAGCACCCCGCTCGAGCTCCAGCGGTACGACGACGGCAGGGAGCAGCCGGTGCCGCCGCCGGTCGTCGTGGTGGTCGTGGTCGGCGTCGACGACAAGCCCGTCCACTTCTGGTTGCTGCCGCCGTTGCACGTCCAGAGCTGCACCGCGGTGCCGTTGGCCGTCGCGGCGCCGGTGACGTCCAGGCAGAGCCCCGACTGCACCCCGGCGATCGTGCCGTCGGAGTTCACCCGCCACTGCTGGTTGGCCCCGCCGTGACAGGTCCAGATCTGCACCCGGGTCCCGGCGGTGGTCGCGCTGCCGGGCACGTCGAGGCACTTGCTGCCGTACACCGTCAGCTGGCCGCTCGACGTCGACGTCCACTGCTGGTTGGCCCCGCCCGAGCAGTCGTAGATCTGCAGGAGGGCACCGTCGGCCTGGCTGGTGTTCGAGACGTCCAGGCACCGGCCCGAACCGGCACCGCGCAGGGCACCGGTGACGTCGGCCGAGGCCGCGCCTGCCCCCAGCGTCACCGCCAGTGCCACGGTGGCCGCGGCGGTGAGCACCCCGATCAGGGTGCGGATCCGGCGGCTGGTACTTCCTCTGTTCATGACGACCTTCTCCCGGCGAGCGAGACGAGTGTTATCGCTAACATGCGGTGCGTCACCCTGGGCTTCCGGGAGAAGAAATGTCAATCCGCCGCCAAGGCCCGAAAGCCGGGCCTTGGCGGCCCGGCCACTTCACGGCCACCGCCGTAAGTCCACAAAGGACGACGGAGGAGTGAAAGTTACATCACGGGCGGGGCACCGCGAGCGGCGGCAGCGGCCGTTCGGTCGCGGCGACGGTGGTGAACTTCGCGGCGACCGGCGCGAACAACCGCGACGTGAGCACCTTGTCGGCCAGCCGCCGCAGCCGCAGGCCGAACGCGGTGCGCGGGTAGGCGATCGGCACGATCCAGCGCGGCAGCTGCTGGACGTCGTCGACGAGCGGGCGCATCCACTCTTCGTAGGCCGCGAGCGCCTCTTCGGGCTCGGCGGTGGACAGGCAGGCGGCGAGGACGTACCCGCTGGTGAGCGCGAGCGACGCGCCGCCCCCGCCCATCGGGGTCACGCACCACGCCGCGTCGCCGGCCAGGCAGACGCGCCCGCGGTGCCAGGACGGCAGCCGGATCTGGGTGAGGTGGTCGAGGTAGACGTCGTCGGCGGTGTCGAAGGCGTCCAGGACGCGCGGTGCCTCCCAGCCGACGTCGCCGAACAGCTCGCGGACCCGGCGCAGGGCTTCGGCGCGGTCGAGCCGCGTGAGGTCCTCCGCCCGGGCGTAGGTGAGGATGGCGCGGGTGGTGCCGTGCTGGTCCGGCCGCAGGTGGACCTGCCGGCCCCCGACGGTGGTGTACCACCGCCACCGGTCGTCGTCGCCGGCCGTGCGGGGGATCGTGCCGAACACCATCGCGATGCCGAGCTCACGGCGGTCGACGAGGTCCCCGAAGAGCCGGTCGCGGGTCGCGGACCGCACGCCTTCGGCGATGACCAGCAGATCGGCGGGCAGCGTGCGGCCGGCCGTCGTGGTCACGGTGACCTCGGCTTCGCCTTCCTCGACCGCGGAAATCGTTTCGCCGTAACCGACTTCGACGCCGTCGGGCAGGTGCTCGAGGATCGTGCGGGCGAAGTCGCCGCGCAGGATTTCGAGCTCGGCGGTCGCGCCGCCGTCGGGGCCGCCGGACGGCAGCCGCGCGAGCACCCGGCCCGCGCCGTCGACGAAGACCGTGCCGGTTTCGGTGGTGTTCTGCGCGCGCACCGCCTCCGTCAGTCCCATCCGCGTCAGGACTTCCCGGGCGACGCCGCGGACGTCGACGTTCTGGCCACCGTCGCGGAAGGCGTCCGCCCGTTCCAGCACGGTCACGTCCCACCCGGTCCGCCGCAGCCAGAAGGCGGCCGAGAGGCCGGCGATGCTCGCCCCGGAGATCACCGCGTGTCGTGTGCTCATCGTTGCTCCGTCCAAGTAGCTTTATAGTGAAGCTACTATGTGATGAAGGAGTCTGCATGACGGACCCGCTGACCGCCGAATGGGCGCCGGCCCAGGTGGCGGTGATGCACGCGCTGCGGGACTGGGCGGTCGGCTTCACCGAGCTGAACCAGCACCTCGCCACCTGGCTGGACCTGCCCGGCTCGGACGCCAACGCCCTCGGCCAGATCACCTGGGCCGCCGAGACGGACGCGCCGCTCTCGCCGGTGCAGCTGGCGCGGCGGATCGGCCTGACCACCGGGGCGACGACCGTGCTGCTGAACCGGCTCGAGGCCGCCGGCCACGTCCACCGCAGCCGCGAGAGCGCCGACCGCCGCCGGGTCACGCTGCGGCCGTCCCCGGCCGCGCGCGAACGCGCCCGCGAGTTCCTCGCCTTCGCGGGTGCCGAGATCGCGGCCACCCTGCGGACCGCGGACCCGGACGAGCTGCGGGTGGTCACCGGGTTCCTGGCCCGCATCACCGCCGCCGCCGGCGAGGCCAACCAGCGTGTGCGTCAGGCTTCGACGGGCCGCTCCAGGTAGGCGAGGACCGCGAGGATCCGCCGGTGGTGGTGCTCCGACAGCCCGAGTCCGAGCTTGGTGAAGACGGTCGCGATGTGCTTGCTCACCGTCTTCTCCGTGACGAACATCCGGGCGGCGATCGCGGCGTTGGAGCGGCCCTCGGCCATCAACGCCAGGACCTCGTGCTCGCGCGGGCTCAGCTTCCGCAGCACCGGATCGGTCGCGCGGTGGGTGAGCAGGGCGCGGACGACGTCCGGATCCAGCACCGTGCTGCCCGCGGCGACCTGCCGGACGTCGGCGACGAACCGGCCGACGTCCAGCACCCGGTCCTTGAGGAGGTACCCCACGGCTCCCGCGCGGTCCTCCACGAGTTCCCGGGCGTAGAGCTGCTCGACGTACTGCGAGAGCACCACGACGGGCAGCCCGGGGATCTGCTTGCGGACGGCGATCGCGGCACGCAGGCCTTCGTCGGCGTAGGCCGGGGGCAGCCGGACGTCGACGATGGCGACGTCGGGGCGGTGCGTCGTGAGCGCCCGGACCAGCGACGGTCCATTGTCGACGGCTGCCACCACCTCGAAGCCGGTCGTCTCCAGGATCCTGACCAGGCCTTCGCGGAGCAGGACGAGGTCTTCGGCTACGACGACGCGCACGGCAGTGTCATCCTGATCTCGGTCGGGCCGCCCGGCGGGCTGTCGACGGCCAGCGTGCCGTCGAAGGCCGCCAGCCGGCGGGCGATGCCGCGCAGGCCGGTGCCGCCCTCGAGCGAGGCACCGCCGCGGCCGTCGTCGGCCACCCGCATCGTCAGGCCGCTTCCGGGGTGGGGCGCGAACTCCACGGTGATCCGGATGTGCCGGGCCTGAGCGTGCTTGATGGCGTTCGACAGGGCTTCGGAAACGGCGAAGTAGGCCGCGGACTCCACCGGGGCCGCCAGCCGGCCCGGCAGGCGGGTCGTCACCGTGGTCGCGATCGGGTTGACCAGGGCCAAGGCCTGCAGGGCGCCGTCCAGGCCGCGGTCCGCCAGCACCGGCGGGTGGATGCCGCGGACCAGGTCGCGCAGTTCGGCCAGGGCGGTGGAGGTCGCGTCGCGGGCCTCGGCCAGCAGCCGCCGGGCGGCCCGCGGGTCCTCGGCCAGCACCTGTTCGGCCAGGCCCAGGCTCATGCCCAGCGACACCAACCGGGCCTGGGCGCCGTCGTGCAGGTCGCGTTCGATCCGGCGCAGCTCGCCGGCCTGGGTGTCGACGGTCTCGGCCCGCGAGGCCGCCAGCTGCCGGACCCGGGCCCGCAGCCGGACCTGCTCGGCCGGGCCCAACAGCAGGCGGATCACCCGGGCGTTGAGGTCCGCCAGCGGGGTGGCGGTGGCGTACCAGAGCCCGAAGCTGACCAGGCCGAGCGGGAGCAGCACGAACGTCTGGGCGACGCTGTGCAGCCGGAAGGCCCCGCCCAGCGGGGTGCGGAACACCTCGGGCGGCGTCAGCAGGTAGACCACGGGATAGAGCAGGTAGAAGAAGCCACCGGCGAACAACAGCAGGGACAGCCCGGAGGTGAGCCAGCCGGTGACCGCGTTGACGCCCAGCCACGCCCAGTCCCGCCAGCTCGCCGGGTCGCGCAGGACCGTCCACAGCCGTGCCGCCCAGCCGGCGTCCGGTGCCGGGAGGTAGGGCCGGTCCACCGGGTCGCCGAGCCGCCGCCCGGCCCACTGCCGGTGCAGGCCGGCCAGCCACCGGACCAGCGCGGTGGAAAGCAGCGTCAGCGGGATTCCGGCGCCCAGCGCGACGAGCGGCACCGCCGTGATCCAGAGCGTGGCCAGTGCGGCACCCGCGACCGAGCCCGTCAGGAGCAGCGCGGACCAGCCCAGCAGGGTCAGCCGCGAACGCAGTGCGGTCGGCACGGTTCCCTCCCGGCGTCGACGGATCGGATGTCGATGATGACCGGAGAAGGGGGGTTCGCGCGGTAGGGCTGGCTCCACCTTCCGTGGGAGCCGGCACCAGTGTTCCCGGTCCGTCGTCCGGAGAAGCTGATGTTGCCGGCCGGACGACCGGCGACCGACGAGCCAGGAGGCCCTGCCCATGACCGCGAACCCGTTGTTCCCCCGCCACCGCCGCCGGGCGGGACTGGCCCTGCTGGTGGCCGTCGCCCTGAGCGGTGTGCTCACCGCCTGCGACGAGACGCCCGGCCCCGCCGGCGTCGGCCTGGCCGAGCTCGCCCAGCGGGACGTCGACGCCGGAGCACCCGGGGTGATCGTCCGGGTCGACGACGGCAGCGGCCGGGTGGTCGAGCTCGCCCGGCAGGCGCCGTGGACGACGGCCGACCACGTCCTGAGCGCGAGCGACGCGTTCCGGATGGGCTCCAACACCAAGACGATGGTCGCCACCGTCGCCCTCCAGCTGGTCGCCGAGCAGCGGCTGCGGCTGACCGACCCGGTCGGGAAGTGGCTGCCCGGCCTCGTGCCGAACGGGGACGCGATCACCGTGCGGATGCTGCTCGGCCACACGAGCGGCTTGTTCAACTACCGCAACGATCCCGCCGTGCTGCGGGCGTTCACCGGCCAGGACACCCGGGTCTGGACACCCCGGGAGCTGCTCGCCGCCGCCGTCCGGCACGACCCGCTGTTCGCGCCCGGGACGGACTACGCCTACAGCAACACCAACTACGTCGCGCTCGGGCTCGTCGCCGAGAAGGCGACCGGGCGGACCCTGGGCGACCTGGTCCGGGAGCGGATCGTCGCGCCGCTGCACCTGACGAAGACGTATCTGGTCGAAGGAGACACGTCGACACTCGCGCACGGCTACGAACCCGACGCCGCCCACATCGCCCCGCTGCTTCCCGCGGGCACGCCTGCCGGGACCGCGTTCGCCGGCCCGGCCCGGCCCGCCGGGTACGTCGACACCACGTTCGTGAACGCCAGCACGCAGTGGGCCGCCGGCGGCATGGTGTCGAGCGCGCCGGACTGGGCCCGGTTCGACCGCGCGCTCGTGTCCGGCGAGCTGCTGCCGCCCGCCCTGCTCAAGGAAATGCAGACCACCCGCGCCGAGGAGCCGGAGTTCCCGGACCGCCGCTACGGGCTCGGTCTCGAGCAGGTGACCACGCCCTGCGGCACCGTCTGGGGGCACAACGGCCAGGTCGCCGGGTACTCCGGCGAGGCTTACACCGACGACACGGGCAAGCGCACCGCTTCCGTCCTCACCACCACGATCTTCGGCTTGGCCGTCCCGAAGGCCGGCGCGGCCAACCGGGAGCTGGTGAACGCCGCGGTGTGCGCCATGCTCGGCAAGCCGGTTCCCGGCACCGCGGCGGTCCCGGCCGGCTGATCCCGGACGCACTTCGAAGTGCGATCGGCGGACAGATAGCCACCATTTGTGCTCGCGGTCAAGATATGACATCAAGGCGTGCCGGTACGTCCGAAGAAGACCGAAACAAAGTGGGTTGAACAAGGCGACAGTTTGTGCAACGATCGCCGCCGTCTTAGGAACCTATTCTTCGCGGGACTGACCTCGGCCAAGGAAGAAAAAGCACTATGCGATCCCCCCTTCGTCGTCGATGCCGAAGCATGATCTTCATGACCGCCGCTTTCGGGCTGGCCGCCACCGGGTGCACGGTGGGAAGCAGTTCCCCGGGCCTGGCGACCGCGACGAACCTCGCGGTGGTGCAGTCGTTGCACGACGCGCTGCCGCAGGCGATCAAGGACTCCGGGGTGATCCGGTTCGCCGGTGACTCCCACCCGCCTTATCGCACGGTCGCGCAGGACGGCACGATCACCGGGATCGACGCCGACTTCCAGGCCGCGATCGGCCAGGTGCTCGGGGTCAAGACGCAGACCAGCGTCGTCACCGGGCTGCCGGCCGCGCTGCAGGGCATGCTGAGCAACCGGTACGACGCGTTCAACGGCCCGGTCAAGGCCACCGCCGAACGCGAGAAGCAGTTCGACACGATCACCTGGATGACCACCCGCACGGCCTACGTGTTCCCCACCGATTCGACGGCGGGGATCACGCGGGTCGAAGACCTCTGCGGGAAGCGCATCGCGGTGGTGGCCGCCAGTGTCGTGGAGGAGCAGCTGAACAAGCTGTCCCGGTTCTGCACGCAGAACAAACGCGCGGCCACGCAGACCGTCGGCCTGGACGACACGAACGGCACGCTGCTGGCCACCCGCTCGGGGCGTGCGGACGCGGCGGGGATGACCGAGGCCGCGGCGATCGACGTGACGCAGAAGCAGGGCGGCACCAAGTACGTCACCCAGACCGAAGCGCAGGGGGCGACCAAGGACGACCTGGCGTTGTACGTCCCCAAGTCCTCGAAGCTGGGCCCGGTGCTGCAGCAGGTCTTCGAGGAGCTGTTCGAGAACGGCACGTACGTCGGGATCATGTCCCGCTGGGGGCTCAACCAGGTGTCGGTTCCGAAACCGGTGTTCAACGCGGCTACGGCGCACTGAGCCGAGGATGTCCACTGTGGAGGATCAAGGGCGGGCAGGGGGAATTCCGGAAGGCGGCCGGTGCCCGCCTTCGAGGCGGTATTCCGCGTGCACCAGCTCGAGGAGCTCGGCCACCGACGTTTCCCCGACCGGCCGGTCGAAGGTGATTTCTCCGTGCTGCAGCAGGTTCACCCGGTCGCAGACGTCGATCACCTGACCGTAGTTGTGCGCGATGAGGATGATCGCGATGTCGCCGCGGTTCTTCAATTCCTGCAGCAGGCGCAGGATCACCGTGCTCTCCTTGGCGCCCATCGCGGCGAGGGGCTCGTCGAGCAGCAGGAGCTTCGCCTTCGAATACACCGACCGGGCGACCGCGATCGCCTGCCGCTGGCCGCCGGAGAGCATGCCCACTTCGGCGGTCACCGAGGGGATGCCGATCCCGATCGAGTCCAGGGCCTCGCGGGCGCGGCGCTTCATCTCGCGGCGCCGCAGGAACGGCAGCGGGCGGTGGGTCAGCTCGCGGTTCAGGTGCAGGTTCAGGTACACGGGCAGGTCGTTGATCATCGCCAGGTCCTGGAACACCGTCTCGATGCCCAGTGACCGGGCGTGCACCACGGACTTCAGCGTCGTCGGCTCGCCCTCGAACGCGATGCTCCCGCCGTCCGGCTGGTGGTAGCCGGTGAGGATCTTGATCAGCGTCGACTTGCCGGCGCCGTTGTCCCCGATGAGCCCGAGGATCTCGCCCCGCCGGACGTGCAGGCCGATGTCGGCGAGCGCGGTGACGGAACCGAACTTCTTGCTGATGCCCTCGACCCGGATGATCTCGCCGGTCATGTCCGCTCCCGGGATCCGGCGCGCTTGCGCACCACGATCAGCGTCACGTTCAGCACCATCGCGCCCAGGATGGCGGCGCCGAGCACCACGTTGAACGCGTTCGCGCTGACCCCGGTCAGGTTGAACCCGTCGAACACGATCCCCAGCAGCAGCGCGCCGAGGAACGCCCCGGCCACCGTGCCGGACCCGCCGAGCAGCGCCGTGCCGCCGATCACGGCCGCCGCCACGGCGAAGAACATCGTGGTGAACCCGCCGTTGGTCGGGTCGTAGGAGCCGACCCGGGTGCCCTGCAGGATGCCGGCGAGGCCGGCCACGGTGCTGGTGATCGCGAAGTTGACCACCTTCACCCGGTTGACCGGGATGCCGGACTCCGCGGCGCCGACCGGGTTCCCGCCGGTGGCCTGGGTGTGGATGCCGAACCGGGTCGCCGAGAGCACCACCTGCATGACGACGACCACGCCCACCGCCCACAGGAACTCCGTCCACCGCGCCCCGCCGAACACCTCGAGCACCCCGCTGCCCTTGGGTGCGGCGACCGGGCGGGCGTTCGAGATGATCAGGACCAGGCCCTGCAACAGGAAAGCCATGCCGAGTGTGGTGATGAACGACGGGATCCCCAGCACGGTCCGGATCATCCCGTTCGCGAGACCGACCAGCGTGCTCACCGCGATCGCGCCGAGCAGCGCGAGCCACAGCGGCCACCCGTTGACGAAGAACTGCATCATCGTGAACGGGGCGAGGGTGAACACGAAACCGGCCGACAGGTCGATCTCCCCGCAGATCAGCAGCATCACCTGCCCCGCCGCGATGATCGACCACGGTGCCACGTACTGGGCGATCGTCTGGTAGTTGTCCGGGGAGTTGAACGCTCCGCTCGTCACCGTGAAGTAGATCCCCGCGGCGATCGTGACCAGCAGGATGCTCAGCTCCTTGACCTGCAGCACGCCGAGCAGCACCGGCTTCGACGACATCGGCGCGCCTACCGGCTCGGCACCGACGCGGGCGGCAGGGGGATCGAGCCCGGCATCGCGAGGACGTCCTTGTTGTCGCCGCCTTCGAACCGGCTGCGGGCCGTGGCGTACGGGCCGACGTTCTCCTTGGTGACGAACGTGAGACCGGTGTCGGTGACCGGTGGCGCGACCAGCGTCCCGGACAGCCGGAACAGGTACAGGTAGAGCACCGACAGGAAGCCCTGCAGGTAGGGGGACTGGTCGATGGTGAAGTCGAGCGCGCCGTCCTTGACCCCGGTGACCGTGTCGTCGAGCAGGTCGAACCCGCCGCTGCCGAGCTTGCCGGACAGCTTGCGGTCGGCGATCAGCTTCGCGCACGCGGCGGTGCTGCCGGCGTCGACCGCGTAGATCCCTTTCGCCGCGGCGTTCCCGGTGTACGCGGCGGTCATCGCGTTGAGCTCGCCGGCCTGCTCGGCCCCGGTGTTCACCGACTGGACGCGCACGCCGGGCGCGGCCTGCTTGAGCGCGTCGGTGATGCCGTCGAGCCGCGGCTGGACGTTGTTGCCGCCCGGCTGGGAGATCCCGACCAGGATGTCGCCGAAGGTGACCTTCTGCGCGATGCGCTGCCCCATCCGGAACCCGGACAAGTACAGGTCCTGTCCGACGTAGGTGAGCGGGTAGTTGCCCGCGGCACTGGCGTTGTACGCGATCACCGGGATGCCCGCGGCCAGCGCGCGCTTGGTGAGGTCGACGAACGCGTTGTCGTCGGTCAGCGCGACGGCGATCCCGTCGGCCTTGCCGGTGATCGCGGTTTCCATCGCACTGGCCATCTGGGCGACGTTGCCGTTCTCCGAGCCGGTCCACTGCGGCTCGGGCACCCCGAGCAACGCCGCGGCGTCGGCGAGCCCGGTCCGGGTCGGGACGAAGAAGGAGTTGGTGGTGACGTGGTTGACGAACACGAACCGCCACTGCGGTGTGCTCGGGAACGGCCCGGACTTGCCGCCGTTCTGCGCCTCCTGGACGCCGGTGCACGCCGCGAGCAGTGCGCTCGCGGCCACCGTCCCGCCGCCCATGCCCAGGTACTTCAGTGCGGTTCTTCGGGAGGTGGTGCCTGTTTCAGCGGTCATCATGTCCCCGCGTTCGTCTCGGCGGACCGGAGCGGAACTGGCATCGACGGTAGCAGACGTATGATGTCTCGACCAGCTTCTTCGCGTGATCGCCGGACTTCTGGACAATCGGCCGGGCGAGGCGTACCTATACGTATGTTGTCTGGCCCTGGTGTTCGCGTGAGAGGTGACGGCCTTGCCCGAGGTGATCAGCGCGATCGAAGCCGTGGACGTGCGTTTCCCGACGTCGCTGAACCTGGACGGGTCCGACGCGATGAACCCGGAACCCGACTACTCCGCCGCGTACGTCACCATCCGCACGAGCGCGGGGGAGGAGGGGTACGGCCTCGCGTTCACCGTCGGACGCGGGAACGACGTCCAGGTCGCCGCCGTCCGGGCGCTGGTGCCGCTGGTCGCCGGCATGCCGGTGGACGACGCACTCGCCGATCTCGGGGGCTTCTCGCGCCGGCTGACCGGGGACAGCCAGCTCCGGTGGCTGGGCCCGGACAAGGGGGCGATCCACATGGCCGCGGCGGCGATCGTCAACGCCGTGTGGGACCTGCGGGCGCGCCGCGAAGGCAAGCCGGTCTGGCGGCTGCTCGCCGAACTGCCGCCGGCGGACCTGGTCGACCTGATCGACTTCCGGTACCTCGAGGAAGCGCTTACCCGCGACGAAGCCCTGAGCATCCTGCGGGCCGCCGAACCGGGCCGGGCGGGCCGCCAGGCCGAGCTGCTCGCGTCGGGCTATCCCGCCTACACCACCACTCCCGGCTGGCTCGGCTATTCGCCGGAGAAGCTGGCGACGCTCGCGTCGGCGGCGGTCGACGAAGGCTTCACCCAGATCAAGCTCAAGGTCGGGGCCGACCTCGACGACGACATCCGGCGGCTGCGGCTGGCGCGCGAGGTCGTCGGCCCGGACGTGCGGATCGCCATCGACGCCAACCAGGTGTGGGGTGTCGGGCAGGCCATCGCCTGGCTGCGGCCGCTGGCGGAGTTCGACCCGTACTGGATCGAGGAGCCGACCTCGCCCGACGACGTGCTCGGCCACGCCGCGATCCGCCGGGCGGTGGCGCCGATCAAGGTGGCCACCGGGGAGCACACGCACAACGCGGTGATGTTCAAGCAGCTGCTGCAGGCGGAGGCGATCGACATCCTCCAGCTCGACGCGAGCCGGGTCGCCGGCGTCACCGAGAACATCGCGATCCTGTTGCTGGCCGCGAAGTTCGGCGTCCCGGTGTGCCCGCACGCGGGCGGGGTCGGGCTCTGCGAGATGGTGCAGCACCTGGCGATGTTCGACTTCGTCGCGGTGAGCGGAACCCGCCGGGACCGGGTCATCGAGTACGTGGACCACCTGCACGAGCACTTCGTCGACCCGGCCCGGGTCGAGCGGGGGAGGTACCTGGCCCCGGACCGGCCGGGCCTCGGCGCCCGCCTGCACCCCGAATCCATCGCGCGCTTCCGGTATCCCGACGGTCCGGCCTGGCGCGCGGAAGCGCCGGTGGTCGCGTGACCACCGGCCCGCGAGTCCTTCGGCAGCCTGTCAACGAGGAGAGGTCATGAAGATCCGCTACCTGTGCTCGGCCGCGGTCGTCGCGGCCGGCGTGCTCGCCGGCTGCAGCGGCGGGGGCACCGCCGCGTCCGGCGGAACCGTCGTCGGCGTCGACTACCCCCGCTCGGACACCGACTTCTGGAACGCCTACATCAAGTACGTGCCCCAGTTCGCCGGCCAGGACGGCTTCGAGCTCAAGACCACGAACTCGCAGAACGACGTCGCCACCCTGACCGCCAACGTGCAGACGATGATCAGCCAGGGCGTCAAGGGCGTCGTCATGGCACCGCAGGACACCGCGGCGATCATCCCGACGCTGCAGCAGCTGGCCACGAAGAAGATCCCGGTCGTGTCCGTCGACACCCGCCCCGACCAGGGCAACGTCTACATGGTCGTGCGGGCCGACAACCGTGCCTACGGCGAAAAGGCGTGCCGGTTCCTCGGCACGAAGCTCGGCGGCAAGGGGAAGGTCGTGATGCTGCAGGGCGACCTCGCGTCGATCAACGGGCGGGACCGCACCGAAGCCTTCAACGACTGCATGAAGCAGAACTTCCCCGGCATCACGGTGTTCGGTGAGGCGACCAACTGGGACGCCAATACCGCGGCCCAGAAGCTCCAGACCCGGCTGACCGCGAACCCGGACATCAAGGGCGTCTACATGCAGTCCAGCTTCGCCCTTTCGGGGACCCTGCAGCTGCTGAAGCAACGGGGCCTGCTCGTGCCGGCGGCCGACCCGAAGCACGTGTTCATCGTGTCCAACGACGGGATCCCCGAGGAGCTCGAGAAGATCCGCGCCGGCGAGATGGACGCGACCGTCTCGCAGCCCGCGGACCTGTTCGCCAAGTACGCGTTGCAGTACCTCAAGGACGCCATCGCGGGCAAGACACCGGCGCCGGGCAAGACCGACCACGACAGCACGATCGTGGCGGTCCGCGACGGCCTGATGGAGGACCAGCTGGCCGCGCCGCTGGTCACCGCGGACGGTGCCACCTTCGGCCCGGTCGCGAGCGTCAAGGTCGACGACCAGTCCTTGTGGGGCAACAGCAAGAGCTGACCGGCTTCGGAAAGGAGGTGGAGATGAGCACCGTGCCGGTCGTCGAAGCGCGGCAGGTGGTCAAGCGCTACGGCGCCACCGTCGCGCTGGACCACGCCGACCTCACCGTCCTGCCGGGACAGACGCACGCGCTCGTCGGCCGCAACGGCGCCGGGAAGTCGACGCTCGTCTCCGTGCTCACCGGCCTGACCGGGCCGGATTCCGGATCGCTCCTGCTGAACGGCGAACCCGCCCCGGGACTGTCCGATCGGGACGCCTGGCGGTCGCTGGTCGCCTGCGTGTACCAGCGCTCGACGATCATCCCGGACCTGTCGGTGGCGGAGAACCTGTTCCTGAACCGGCAGGAGACCGTGCGCGGCTTCGTCCGCTGGTCTGCGGTGCGCCGGGCCGCCGCCGCGCTGCTCGAACGCTGGTCGGTGGACGTCGACGTCCGCCGGCCCGCGGGGGAGCTCGGGGTCGAGCAGCGGCAGTTCGTCGAGATCGCGCGGGCGCTGTCCTTCGGCGCGCGGTTCGTCATCCTCGACGAGCCGACCGCGCAGCTGGACGGCGGCGCGATCACCCGCCTGTTCGGCCACATCGCCGACCTGCAACGGCAAGGCGTGACGTTCCTGTTCATCAGCCACCACCTGCAGGAGGTCTACGAGATCTGCGACACGGTCACGGTCTTCCGCGACGCCCGGCACGTCCTGACCGCGCCGGTCGCCGAGCTGCCGAAGCCCGACCTCGTCGCGGCGATGACCGGGGAGAACGCCCTCGTGGCCGACGAACGCCCGTCCTCGGCCCGGCTCGGCGTCGCTCCCGTCCTCCAGGTGCTCGGCCTGAGTCTCGCCCCCACGTACGAGGACGTCTCCTTCGACGTCGCGCCGGGGGAGATCGTCGGCCTGGCCGGGGCCGGCGGCAGCGGCAAGACCGAGGTCGCCGAAACGCTGACCGGGCTGCGGGCGGCCGGGTCGGGCACCATCCTCGTCGGCGGCCACCGTCCTCGTCCCGGCGACGTCCCGGCGGCACTCGCCGCCGGGATCGGCTTCGTCCCGGAAGACCGCCACCGGCAGGGGCTCGTGCCCGACATGTCGGTCGCGGACAACACCACCCTGTCCGTGATGGACCGGCTCGGCCCGGGCATCTTCGTCCGGTCCGGCCTCCGGGACCGGCTGGCCGGGACGATGATCGACCGGCTGGAGGTGAAGACGCCCGGCCCGGAGCTCGCGGTGTCGGCCCTGTCCGGCGGCAACCAGCAGAAGGTCGTCATGGCCCGGGCGCTGGCCGGAGATCCCCGCGTGCTCGTGCTGATCACCCCGACCGCGGGCGTGGACGTGCGGTCGAAGGAGTTCCTCCTCGGCAAGGTGGCCGAGGCCGCCGCCGGGGGCACCGCGGTGCTGATCGCCTCGGACGAGCTGGACGACCTGCGCCTCTGCGACCGCGTGCTCGTGCTGGTGCACGGACGGCTCGCCGCCGAAATCCCCGCCGGCTGGCCGGACCGCGAGGTCGTGGCCGCCATGGAAGGAGTCGACCTCGATGCCGGATAGCCCTGCCGCCGTGCGTGCCGAGGCACGGACCGAGCCCGCTGCCGCCCGGCCGCCGCGGCGGATCGCCCTCGCCCGCGTGCGCGACTTCGCGCTGGTACCGGGGATCGTCGCGATCGCCGTGGTCGGCCAGCTGGTGAACCCCGTGTTCCTCCAGTACGACAACGTGATCAACATCCTGCAGACCATGTCGGAGATCGCCCTGCTGGTGCTGGCCCAGACGCTGGTCCTGGTCGTCGGCAAGATGGACCTGTCACTGGAGTCCACGTTCGGCCTGGCCCCGGGGGTCGCGGCCTGGCTGACGATCGAGGGCGGCCACTCGCTCGGCCTCCTGCCCGCGTGGACGGCGGTGCCGCTGGTGCTCGCGGTCGGGGTGCTGGTGGGCGCGCTCAACGCCCTGCTGATCGTCCGGTTCGGGCTGAGCGGGTTCGTGGTCACCCTCGGCATGCTGATCGTGCTGCGCGGCCTGCTGACCGGGATCTCCGGCGGCCAGACGTTCTTCGGCATGCCCGATTCGATGCTCTACCTCGGCACCACGCTGTGGGCCGGGATCCCGGCGTCCATCTGGGTCTGCGTGCTGCTGTTCGCCGCGGGCATCGTCCTGCTCGGCCACACCCGCTTCGGCCGCAGCCTCTACGCGATCGGCGGCAACGAAGACGCGGCGAAGGCGGCGGGCATCCGGACCGACCGGATCGTGTGGATCGTCCTCATCGGAGCGAGCGTGCTGGCCGCGCTCGGCGGGCTGCTGCTGTCGGGCCGGCTGGCTTCCGTGGCCGCGGCCCAGGGAAACGGCTACATCTTCACCGTCTTCGCCGCTGCGGTGATCGGCGGGGTCAGCCTGAACGGCGGCCGCGGCACGCTGTTCGGGGCGTTCACCGGGATCCTGCTGCTGTACATGATCCAGAACGTGCTCACCCTGGCCGGGGTGCCCGCGCAGTGGATCGGGGCGCTCAACGGCACGATCATCCTGGTCGCGCTGGTGATGTCCCGGATCACCAGCGGCAAGCGGCAGAGCTGAGCCGCTACTGCTCGCCGAGGGTCCGCAGGTCGGCCAGGTGGTCGCGCAGCCAGCGCTCGGAGGTGTCCACGTGCATCAGCGCGGCCGCGGTGGCCACGGCGGGGTCGCGGCCGGCCAGGGCGTCGTAGATGGCCTTGTGCTGGGCCAGGGTCAGGTGGGTGACGCCCCGGTCGACGGTGCCGCGCCAGATCCTCGCCCGCAGCGTGCGCGAGGAGATGCCGTCCAGCAGCGCGGTGAGGGTTTCGTTGCCCGCCGCGGCGACGACCTCGCGGTGGAAGGCGGCGTCGAGCACCGTCAGGCGTTCGACGTCCTCGACCGCTTCCTGCATCGCGTCGAGCAGTTCGGCCACGGTGCGCAGCCCGTCATCGGTGATCCGGGTCGCGGCGAGCCCGGTGGCGGCCGGCTCCAGGAGCCGCCGCACCTCGGTCAGTTCGAGCACGGAGCCGTCCCGCATCAGCGAGACCGCGTTGCCCAGGCCTTCCAGCAGCAGGCCGGGCGCGAGGCTCGTGACGTAGGTGCCGTCGCCGCGGCGGACTTCGAGCACCCGGGCCAGCTCCAGCGCCTTCACGGCTTCCCGCGTGGGACTGCGGGAAATCCCCAGCTCGGTGGCCAGCTCGTGCTCGGGCGGCAGCCGGGAACCCGCGGGGAACCGCCCGGACCGGACGAACTCCCGGATCCGGTCGATCGCTTCGTCGGTCAGGGACCTCGCCATGGTGCTCCTCGGGCAGTGAACTGCCCCCGACCCTATCAGTCATATGATGAATGTCGCGCAAGTGCGGGCGCCTTCGCCGGATTCGACGGATTGCCGCGGGAGAAGTGGCTTTTGGTCACCGGAACATGTGATGTTCCGGCCTGTTTTCACTTCAGCGCGGCGGCGATCCACGCGCGGAGTGCCGCCGCCTTTTCCGGATCCGCGTCCGGCACGGGCGTGCCGTTGATCTTCGCGACCAGGGCCTCGAACCGGATCAGCAGCTGCAGGCCGGCCGACTTGGCGAGCCAGTGCGCGGCTTTGCCGTCGCGATCGGGCTCGGCCATGCTGCGCCGGGCCTTTTCGGGGTCGTGCTGCCCGGTCATGGCGGCGACGAGGTCGGCCGAGCCGGCGGCCGCGCGTTCGGCGAGGTCCCGGGCCTGCGGGGAGTCCGCGGCCACCCCCGCTTGCTGGGCCGCCCGCGCTTCGAGGAGGAGCTTCCGGTGCTTCTCGGTGCGGGCCAGCATGTCCGGCGTGGTCATCAGCTTGCCCCGCTCGGTGGCGAAGGTGCGGTGGTAGAACTCGCGCACCGACGTCCGGAAGTCGTCGTCCTGCACGAGGTCGGCCAGCTCGATCCACGCTTCGAGCTGCTCGGTGGACGGGTCCTCGGGCAGGTTCGGCCGCCGGCCGCGCAGCCGTTCGACGTACTCGGGGTGGACGTCGAGCCCCTCGGTCACGAACTCCCAGAACGCGGCGACGAGCCGGTCCCGCTCGTCGTCGGACAGGGAGACGAGCTTGTGCAGCAGGTTCACCTGGTCCGCCGTGCTCCGCTGCCGCACGATGGTCCGCAGCACGGCGCGGCGGGCCCGGAACTGCCGCAGCTGGTCCTCGACCAGCCGCAGGTGCGTGCGGGCCAGGTCGGGCAGGGCGGTCTCTTCGGCCAGCACACGACGGATGTCGTCGAGGCCCGCGCCCAGTTCGCGCAGGGTGTGCACGAGCTCGAGCCGCGAGATGGCCTGCACGTCGTACTGCCGGAAGCCGCCCGCGGTGAGGGCCGTGGGCGCGACGATGCCTTCGTCGGCGTAGAACCTGATCGCGCTCACGCTCAGGCCGGTGCGGCGGGCGACGTCCCCGATGGGGTAGAGCTCTTCCATGCCGACCACTATGCGGTCTCGAGTGGCTTGAGAGTCAAGGACACCACCGGCCCGCCCGCGAAGCTGCCGGTTCGCGGGCGGGCCGGCTTGCGTTGTCCTGCTTCAGGAGGTGCTGCAGCTGACGCTGGGCCAGTTCCAGTTCCCGTTGTGCTGGATCGTGACGCCCCAGTTGTTGCCGTTGCCGTTGGGGGTCGCGACGAGGACCTGGCTGCTGGGCCAGGTGGCGTTGATGTTCCAGGTGGCGCTGATCCTCGCGGGACTCGGCACGGTCATCGTGACCGTCCAGGAGCTGGCGCCGCTGACCGAGACGTTGAGGTTGTACCGGTCACTCCAGGACTGTCCCGCCGAAAGCGAGGCCGTGCAACTGCCGCCGCCCGGTGTCGTGGTCGGGGTGGTCGGCGTGGTGGTGCCCGTCGGGGTCGTCGTCGGTGTGGTGGTCGTGCCCCCGCCGGAGTTGAGGACGTTCAGCACCGAGTTGTAGGCGGACTTCTTGTTGCCGTTGCCGTCGAACAGGAGCGGACTCTCGCCGGAGCGCCAGGAATCGCTGTCCCGCACGCCCCACACCGTGATGCCGACGCAGCGCGCGACGTTCATGCACGCCTGGGTCAGCGCCGAGTACTGCGAGGTGGACGCGTTCGTGACGTCGACCTCCGTCAGCGCCACGTCGACGCCGAGCGCCGCGAAGCTGGAGATCGTCGTCTGGAGGCTGCTCGGGACCGAGCTGCCGCCGGTGAAGTGGGCCTGCAGGCCGACGCAGTCGATCGGGACGCCGCGGGACTTGAAGTCCCGCACCATGTTGTACACGCCCTGGGTCTTGCCGTAGTTCCAGTTGTCGATGTTGTAGTCGTTGTAGCAGAGCTTGGTCGACGAGTCGGCGGCGCGCGCGGTCTTGAACGCGACCTCGATCCAGTCGTTGCCGGTGCTCTGCAGGTTCGACGACCGGCGGCTGCCGTCTTCGTTGAAGGCTTCGTTGACGACGTCCCAGTACGCGAGCTTGCCTTGGTAGTGCGCCATCACCTTCTGGATGTGGTTGATCATCGCGTTGCGCAGCGAGCTGCCGCCCATGTTCTGCATCCAGCCGGGCTGCTGGGCGTGCCAGGCCAGTGTGTGGCCGCGGACCTTGGCGCCGTGGCTGACCGCCCAGTTGTAGATCTGGTCGCCCGAAGAGAAGTTGAACTGGTTCTGGTTCGGTTCGGTCGCGTCGGGCTTCATCTCGTTTTCCGGCGTGACCATGTTGAACTCACGCGCGGCGATCGTGGTGTAGGCGGAGTTGCTCAGCTTGCCGGCGGCGATCGCGGTGCCGAAGTACCGGCCGGACTGCGCGGCCGCGGCGCCCAGCGTGCTGGCCGCGGCATCGGCGCCGGGGGCGGTCACGAGGACGGCGGCGGTCGCGGCAACGGTGGCCGCTGCCGCCACCACGCGGCCGGCCGGTGACCGCCACCACCGCTTGCCGCTCGGGCTCGACGAACTTCTTGCCATCCGTGGTCTCCTTCCGGGCGCACGCCCAGGAGTAGCCACCCGAGGACGAGTCCCGGCGGGAGCCGGGAACCAAGTCGCCGGTGACCTGGACGATCCGATGATGTTCACTTGCTGCGAGCAGGAGAACACGGAACTTCGTTGCCGGGCAAAGAGTTTCGGTCGAGTTTCGACCGGTGCACCCACGGGCGGACCACGTGTCTCCGGACGATGCCGCCGGGCAGGGCTTTCCGGCGGCGCGGGGAGTTTGCGGAGAATGTTGCGCAACCGGATGCCTCGCACCACGGCATCGCGCGTCGCGAATTCATGGTGCGAGGCCAGGAACTCCTCTCTGAGACCGGGCCGGCGGGGATCAGCCGGCCGTGCAGGACGAGGTGATGCCGTCGGCGCTGCCGGTGCCCTGGAAGCCGAACTGCGTCGACTGCCCGGCGGCGACGTTGCCGTTGTAGCCGACGTTCGTCCACTTGACGCTGCCGGTGGTGCCGCTCTGGCCGGCGTTCCAGCCGCTGGTCACCGTGGCGCCGGACGGCAGGTTCGTCGTCACCGACCAGCCGGAAAGGGCGGTGGAGCCGGCCGTGACCCGCACGGTGGCCACGAAACCGCCGTTCCACGAGTCGAGGGAGACCGAGCTGGTGCAGCCCGAGTTCGACGGCGTGGTCGGGGTCGTGGGTGTGGTGGGCGTCGTCGGGGTGGTCGGCGTCGTGGTCGTGCCGCCGGCGTTCAGGGCGTCGAGGACGCTCGTGTAAGCCGCCTTCTTGTTCCCGTTGCCGTCGAACAGGAGCGGGTTTTCGCCGGTGCGCCACGAATCGCTGTCGCGGATGCCCCAGACCGTGAGGCCGGCGCAGCGGGCGACGGCCAGGCAGGCGCGGGTGACCGTGCCGTAGACGTTCGCCTGGTTGGAGCCGGAGATGTCCAGCTCGGTGATCTGGACCTCGACGCCGAGGTCGGCGAACCGCTGGAGGTTGGCCTGGTAGTCGCTCGGCGCCGAGTTGCTCAGGTGGGACTGGAAGCCGACGCAGTCGATCGGGACACCGCGGGACTTGAAGTCGCGCACCATGTTGTAGATGCCCGTGCTCTTCGCGTTGACGCCGTCGGTGTTGTAGTCGTTGTAGCAGAGTTTCGCGCCGGGGTCGGCGGCCCGCGCGGCGCGGAAGGCGGCCTCGATCCAGTCGTTGCCGGTGCGCTGGAGGTTGGAGTCCCGCCGGCCGCCGCTGCCGCCGTCCGCGAACGCTTCGTTGACGACGTCCCAGGCGTAGATCTTGCCCTGGTAGTGGGTGGCGACCTGGGTGACGTGGTTGAGTGCGGCCTGACGCAGGGCGGAGCCGCTGAGCCCCTGCGCCCAGCCCGGCTGCTGCTGGTGCCACAGCAGCGCGTGCCCGCGCACCCGCTTGCCGTTGCTCACCGCCTGGTTGAGGATCCGGTCCCCGTTGGTGAAGCTGAACTGCCCCTGGTTCGGTTCGGTGGCGTCCCACTTCATCTCGTTTTCGGGGGTGACCATGCTGAATTCACGGTTGAGGATGCCGACATACGTCGTATCCCCGAGCTTCCCGGCCGAGACGGCGGTGCCGAAGTAGCGGCCCGTCTGGGCGGCCGACGCGCCGAGCGTGGTGGCCGCGCCGGCGGAGGTGGTGGCGAGCAGCAGCGAAGCCCCGATCGACGCCGCCAGCAGCGTCGAAGCGAGCGCCGCGCGAGATAGAGATCGCGAGGTCGGTTTCATGGCAGGCCTTTCCGGGACGGTCAGCTGACGGTGGCCGAGAACGAGTTGACCGCGAGGCCGACGCCGCCGCTCCACGGCTCGAAGCCGGCCTGGATGCTGGTCAAGTACCACGAGCGGTCCACGCGGGTGCGGGCGTCGACGTCGTTGACGAAGTCCAGGACGCTGAACGACCAGCTCGAGATCGTCGACTGGGCGACGTAGGAGACGACGTCGTTGCCGCCGTTGTTGCCCTGCCAGACTTCCCAGCTCCGCCCGCCGAGGGTCGTGGTGCCGACCCGGCCGCCGACCGGCTGCACCCCGCCGGTCCGGTTGAACCAGATCATCAGCTCCATCTGGTTGACCCCGGTGGTCTTGGCGGTCGGGTCCATCCAGATGTCGTAGGAGGCGTCGAAGGTGCCGCCGGCGTAGGTGTAGGAGATCGACGACGACACGCTGCCGATCCGGCTCAGCTGCCGGGGCAGGTTCGTGGCGGGGGAGCAGTTCCCGTAGTGGCACCCGGCGTAGACGGCCGGGTAGGACAGGGGCGCGCCGCCGCTGGTCGAACCCTGCTGGGTCTGGATGCGGAACCCGCTGCCGGTGACGCTGATGCACTGCGTCGCGCTGCTGCCCCAGCGGTTGTTCATGACCACGTACCGGCCGCCGATCGTGGTCGTCCCGTACTGGTCGCAGATGAGCGTGTCCGCGTGGGCGGCCGGTGCCGGGACCACGAGCCCCGCCAGGGCCAGTACCACTGCCGAAAGAGCGTGCTTCAGTTTCACGTGCCGCCTCCACCTCGTCGTGTGCGGAACCTGCTGGGAGCGCTCTCAGTCCCGGGTCGTTCCGATGAAAGCACAAGGGAGCCGGGGAGCAAAGCCCCCGGCCGTGATCAATTTTCCGGGTACCCTTCGAAAGTTTCGCCGGTGATTGCCAAGGGAGCGCGGGAGCGGTTACCGTCACCTGGGAGCGCTCTCAGTCCGGATCACCATCGGCACGCCGACGAAGACGAGGAGATGGCGAATGCGGGCAAGGAAGCTGCGGGCCGGTCCGGCCCTGCTGGTCGCGGTGGCGCTCGGGCTGGCCGGGGCCGCCGCGCCCGCGTCCGCCGCGGACTACGAGCGCCTGCTCAACGGCACCTTCTCCGGCGGCACCCTCGACCCCTGGTGGGCCGGGTCGGGCACGACCGGCCACGTCACCGGCGGGGAGTTCTGCACCGACGTCCCCGGCGGCACGGCCAACGGGTACGACGCGCTGTCCGGCCAGAACGGGGTGCCGTTCGAGGCGGGGCAGCAGTACACGCTGACCTTCGACGCGCACGCGAGCACCGCTCAGCAGATCTCCGCCGTCGCGGGCGAAGCCGTGTCGCCCTACCGGCAGATCTCGCGCACCGACCTGACGGTGACGCCGTCCACACAGCACTTCACGGTCACCTTCACGTCCACTTTGGACTTCCCGGCCGCCGGGAACGGTCAGCTGGCGTTCTGGTTCGGCGGGCAGTCCGCCGCCAACACCGTCTGCTTGGACAACATCTCCCTCGTCGGCGGGGTCGTCCCGCCCGGCGGCCTGCCACCGACGAGCGGCATCCGGGTGAACCAGGAAAGTTACACCCCGGGGCTGCCCAAGCGGGCCACGCTGATCAGCGATTCGGCCGCCGCGCAGACCTGGACGCTGAAGAACTCCGCGGGGACCGCCGTGGCCACCGGCCGGACGACGCCGCGGGGCGCGGACGCGGCTTCCGGCGAGAACGTGCACGAGATCGACTTCTCCGCCTACGACACCGCGGGGACCGGGTACACGCTGAGCGTCGGCTCCGAGACCAGCTTCCCGTTCGACATCTCCGCCGCCGGGCCGCAGAAGCTGCGGTACGACTCGCTGGCGTTCTTCTACCACCAGCGCAGCGGCATCGCGATCGACGCCGCCTACGTCGGCAGTGCCTACGCGCGGCCCGCCGGGCACGTGAACGTGGCCCCGAACCAGGGCGACGACGCCGTTCCCTGCCGAGCCGACCTGAACTGCGGCTACACCCTCGACGTGCGCGGCGGCTGGTACGACGCGGGCGACCACGGCAAGTACGTCGTCAACGGCGGCATCGCGGCGTGGGAGCTGCTCGACGAGTACGAGCGCGCGCTGCGCCTGGGCGACGCGAGCGCGCTGGGCGACGGCAAGCTGGCCATCCCGGAGCGGGCCAACGGCGTGCCCGACATCCTCGACGAAGCCCGCTGGGAGGTCGACTTCCTCCTCTCCATGCAGGTGCCGGACGGCAAGCCGGACGCGGGCCTGGTGCACCACAAGATCCACGACGCGCAGTGGACGTCGCTGCCCACCCGGCCCGACCAGGACAGCCAGCCGCGCCGGCTGTCGCCGCCGAGCACCGCGGCGACGCTGAACACGGCGGCAGTCGCGGCGCAGGCGTCCCGGCTGTGGCGGGCCATCGATCCGGCGTACTCGGCGAAGCTGCTGGCCGCAGCCGAAAAGGCGTACGCCGCGGCCAAGGCGAACCCGGGCCGGCTCGCCGATCCGGACGACGGCACCGGCGGCGGGACCTACAGCGACAGCACCGTCACCGACGAGTTCTACTGGGCGGCCGCGGAGCTGTTCACGACCACGGGCAAGAGCGCCTACCGCACCGACGTCACCGGCTCTGCGCTCTACCGCGGGAAGAGCTTCACCACCCACGGCTTCGACTGGGCCTCGACGGGCGCGCTCGGGGACATCACGCTCGCGGTGGTCCCCACCGACCTGCCGGCGGCGGACGTCACCGCGATCCGGTCGGCGATCACCACGACCGCCGACAGCCACCTGGCGCAGATGGCGGCCATGGGCTACCCGGCGCCCTACCGCACGGCCGACGGCTCGTACGAATGGGGATCCAACGGCCTGGTGGCGAACAACGGCGTGGTGCTCGCCCTGGCCTACGACTTCACCAAGCAGGACAAGTACCGCGACGGCGCGTTCGCCGCGCTGGACTACCTGCTGGGCCGCAACCCGGCGAACTACTCCTACGTCGCCGGCCACGGCGACCAGCCGGTGCGCAACGTGCACCACCGGTTCTGGGCGCACCAGCTGGACGCGTCCCTGCCGACCGCGCCGCCCGGTGCGTTGTCGGGCGGGCCCAACAGCGGCCTGCAGGACCCGACCGCGGCCCGGCTGCTCGCCGGCTGCGCCCCGCAGCGCTGCTTCGTCGACGACATCCAGGCGTACTCGGTGAACGAGGTCGCGATCAACTGGAACTCGGCGCTGGCCTGGCTGGCGAACTGGACCGCGGAGAAGTCGTCGTCCACTGTGGACACGACGGCGCCGGGCGCGCCGGGCACCCCGGCCGTGTCCGCGGTGTCCAGCGGCGGCGCGACCCTGACCTGGACGGCGGCCGCGGATCCGGAGAGCGGGGTGAAGAACTACGACGTGGTCCGCGTGACCGGCTCGGCCCGCACGGTCCTCACCACCGTCACCGGCACGACCGCCACCCTGACGGGACTCTCGCCGTCGACCGCGTACTCGGTGGTCGTGGTGGCCCGCAACGGCGCGGGCCTGACGAGCCGGGATTCGGCCGCGGCGCAGTTCACCACCCGGCCGGCCACTCCGGCGGGCGGCTGTGCGGTGACGTACGCGGCGAACACGTGGAACGGCGGCTTCACGGCCGCCGTCACGGTGAAGAACACCGGCACGACGGCGTGGACCGGGTGGAAACTCGGGTTTTCGTTCCCCAGCAACCAGAAGGTGACGCAGGGCTGGTCGGCGACGTGGGTGCAGTCCGGCGCGGACGTGACCGCCACGGCGCTGTCCTGGAACGCTTCGGTGGCCCCGGGACAGTCCGTCGCGATCGGCTTCAACGGCAGCTACCCGGCAGCCAACGACAACCCGGCGTTGTTCACGGTCGACGGGAAGGCCTGCGGCTGACCACGCCGTTCACCGATCCGAGGGCAGGACGTGCAGCAGGATGCACCCGAACGAGCATCAGAAGGAGGGGGGACCGTCCGCCGACGAAGGGACAGCCAGTGCGGAGACGACGACATCTTCTGGTCTTGCTCGGAAGCCTCCTGACCGCGACCGTGCTCATGCCCGCCACCGCGTCCGCGAACGGGCCGGCGCGGGTACCGGTCGGCGGTTCGGAGGGCACCAATTCTTCGCGCGTGATCCGCGAGGGCACCCGCACCGGACCTGCCGATCCGGCCGCGCAGGTCACCGCGCAGGTGTTCCTGGCCGGGGACTCCCGGCGGCTGGCCGGCTACGCCCGCGCCGTGTCGGACCCGCGAGATCTCCGCTACGGCCACTTCCTGACGCCCGGGCAGGTCCGCGCCCGCTTCGGGCCGGCGCAGCAGCGGATCGACGCCGTCAGCGGCTGGCTGCGCGGCACCGGCCTGTCGATCGTCGGCGCCGGCCCGCGTGCCGTCGTCGCCCGCGGCACGGTCGCCCAGGCGGCGGAGGCGTTCGGCACCCGCTTCGAGAACTACACCTACCAGGAGATCCCGTTCCGGGCGGCGCTGGACCCGACCGTGCCCGCCGAGTTCGGGCCCGACATCCTGACCGTCACCGGGCTCACCGTCGCGACCGGCACCTGGCAACCGCCCGGGCCGGCCCCGACCACGTCCCGCACCGCCGCGCGGGCCGGCACACCCGCCGGCCCCTGCCCGGACCACTACGGCGACACGCCGGCCGCCGACCTGCCTTCCGCCTACGGCCATCCCGTGCAGTGGGCGCCGTGTGGCTACACGCCACGGCAGGTGCGCGACGCGTACGGGATCACCGGAACCGGCCTCACGGGGAAGGGGGTGACCGTCGGGATCATCAGCATCGGCAACGAGGTCAACGCCCTGCCCGACGCCAACCGGTTCGCGGCCGAGCACGGTGAGCCCGTGTTCGCCCCGGGCCGGTTCACCGCCTACGTTCCGGCCGACGCCGCCCCCGAGGAAGGCAGCGGCGAGTTCGCGATGGACGTCCAGGCCGCGCACGCGATCGCGCCGCAGGCGAACATCGCCTTCGTGGTGGGTTCGCGTGCTCCCTACGGTGACGCCGTCCTGGACTCGGTCGCGCAGATCGTCGACCGGCACCTGGCCGACGTCGTGTCGGGGTCGATCATCGTCGGTTTCACCCCGGGCTACGCGCCGGACGCCCTCGTCGCGTACGAACGCGCGTTCCAGGAAGGCGCGGTCGAGGGCATCACGTTCACCTTCGCCAGCGGCGACTCCGGTGGCGGCGACCTCGGAGACGGCGTCCGCACCGTCGAGTACCCGGCGTCGAGCCCGTGGGTGACCGCGGTGGGCGGCACCACGCTGGCGATCGGGCCCGGGAACTCCCACCGGTGGGAGATCGGCTGGGCGACCGACGAAACCTCGCTGTCCGCGGACGGGACGTCGTGGGATCCGGCACCGCCCGGTTATCAGGGAAAGGCTTCCGGCGGCGGCACCAGCACCGTGTTCCCGCAGCCGTTCTACCAGCGTGGCGTGGTCCCCACGGCGTTCGCGGGTGCTCCGCCGATGCGGACGGTCCCGGACGTCGCCGCCTTGGCGGATCCCGATCTGTGCCTGCTCGTCGGCGAAACCGACTACAACCTCGACGGCAGCCTGAGCTACAAGGTGGGCAACGGAGGCGGCACGAGCCTGTCTTCGCCGGCGTTCGCCGGAGTCGAGGCGCTCCTGGTGCAGGAGCACGGTCCCCTCGGTCTCGCGAACCCGGCGTTGTACGCCCGGCCCCGCTCGGCGTACCACGCGATCGCCGACAACCCCGCCGGGACACCGGACACGGTGGCGTTCGCGGTCGTGAGCCACGGGTTCGTCGACCTGATCACGCCGGGGCAGTACGCGGACGCGAGCCTGACCTACGCCCCCGGCTACGACACGGTCACCGGTCTCGGCTCACCGACCCGGCAGCTGATCGAGTCCTTCCGCCGGCAGCCGTAGGCCGGCGGCGGCGCTGTCCTCGATAGCGAACGGATAGCGAGGCTGAGCCACGATCTCCCGGTCGATTCCCGCTAGTGAGAGGAAGTGATCATGGCTCGCATGATCAACACCCTGGGTGACCGGTTGCTGGGGCTGTTCCTGCGCGAGGTCAAGGCCGGCGCCTGCGTCGCCGAGCACGGCCAGGTCTGCAAGACGTTCCACTACGACTGCTACGGCAGCTGCAAGTAACTGCGGCGCCCGTGCCTTTCCCGCCACGGCGACCGTGGCGGGAAAGGCGTTGCCCGGCAAAGGAGGTCACCGATGATCGGCGCCCAGTTCGTGCTCGCCGCCCGGGTCCTGACCGGACTCGTGTTCGCGGTCGCGGCCGTCGGCAAGCTCGCCGGGCGGGTGCGGCTGGCGGAGTTCGCCGCGTCGCTCGAGCCGCTCGGCCGGTCGCCGGTGGGCTGGCTGCCGGTCGCCGCCGCGACCGCCGTCGCCGAGCTGGCCGTTGCCGGGCTCGTCGTCTTCCCCGCCACCGCCCGGCTCGGGCTCGGGCTGGCGACGGCGGTGCTGCTCGTGTTCTGCGCCGCGATCGCCCGGTCGGTACAGCTGGGCCGCCGCGTCACCTGCCGCTGCTTCGGCCGCGCCGGGGCGGTGCTCGGGCGGGCCCACCTCGTCCGCAACGCGCTGCTCGCCGCGTGGGCCGCCGCGGCCCTCGCCGTCCCGCCGGGACCGGCGCTCGGCCTCGACACCGGGGCGGCCGCCGCACTCGTCGGCGCGTGTGCCGCGGTCGTCGCGATCAGCTGGGACAGCCTGGCCGGCCTGGTCCGCACGACCGGCACCGCCGGCCGCTGAGCGAAACACAGAAAGAGGTTCGTCATGTCGTTCCTGGTTGCCGTGGTCGCGGTTCTGGCCGTGCTGACGGTGCTCAACCTCCTGCTGTCGTCGGCGATCATCAGGCTGCTGAACGACCAGCGGCGGCCGGCGGCGCCCGCGCTGCCGGCGGTGGGCACCGAGATCGGCTCGTTCGAGGTGACCGACGCCGCCGGCGCGACCATCACCGACGGCGAGCTGGACGACGCGCTCGTCGCGTTCCTCTCGCCGACCTGCGGGCCCTGCCAGCGCATCGCCGGCCGGCTCACCGAGCCGACCGTCGCGTTCGTGCTCGACGGCGGTGACCGCGCCAAGGCCGTCGAGTACGCGGCCGGCCTGGGCCCCTCCGTGCGCGTCGCCTTCGTCGGCGACCGCAGCCCGGTGTCGGCCGCCTTCGCCGCGGGCGACGTCACCCCGACCCTGATCCGCGTGCGGGACAAGCGGATCGCCGCCGCCGGCCACGACCTCGACGCCGTGCGTCCGCAGCACGCCCGGTGAGCCTGTTCCGGGCGGCGGGCCCCGCGTTCGGGGTCGCCTGGCGTGCGTCGCGGGTGGCCACCGGCGGCACGATCGCGCTGGCGGTGCTCGCCTCGGCCCTGCCGGCGGTGTCGGCCTGGCTCGGGAAGCTGATGTTCGACGAGCTGACCGGCGGCCGGGACAGCGGCCTGATCGTGCTGCTGGCCATCGGCTCGGCGGCCGGCCTCGCCGTCGCGACCGCGATCACGGCGGTCGCCTCGTACTGCACCTCGATCGTGCGGGCCAAGTCCGCGATCGAGGCGGAAGACCGCCTGGTCGGCGCGGTCGGTGCGCTGCCGGGGCTGCGCCGGCTCGAGGACCCGGCGTTCCTGGACCGGGTGCGGCTGGCCGAACAGGGCGCGCAGGAGGCGGCGCCGGCGGTGCTGGCCCTGATCGTCGAGTCGGTGCGCACCGTGGTCGCCGTGCTCGCGTTCGGCGGCGCGGTCCTGCTCGTGTGGCCGCCGATGGCCGGGCTGCTCGGCGCGTCGCTGGCGGCCGCGGCGATCTCCCAGCTGACGCTGTCCCGCCTGCGCGCGCGGGAGGTCGAGGCGATGATGGCCACCCACCGCGAGCGGTTCCTGTTCCGCTCGCTGTGCTCGGACATCCGCGCGGCCAAGGAGATCCGGCTCTTCGGCCTCGCGGACCTGTTCCGCTCCCGCATGGTGGCCGCGGTCCGTGCGGCCACGGCGAGCGAGTGCGCGATGCAGCGCCGGATCGCGGTCGCCGGGATCTCCGCCGCGATCGTGTCGGCCGTGGTGGCCGGCATCGCCCTCGTGGTCGCCGCGACCGGCGCCGCCCGGGGCGCGTTGTCCATCGGCGACGTGACGCTCTTCACCGCCGCCGTGGCCGGCATCCAGTCGCCGGTGGGCTCGCTGCTGGGCCAGCTCGGCCGGGCCGGCGGCTCGCTCGGGTTGTTCAAGCACTACCTCGACGTGGTGACGACCGCACCCGACCTGACCTCCGGGACGGACGCCGTGCCCGAGCTGAAGACCGGCATCGAACTGCGTGACGTGTGGTTCCGCTACGACGAGACCGGCCCGTGGGTGCTGCGCGGGGTCGACCTGAAGATTCCGAGCGGCGCGGCGGTCGGGCTGGTCGGGGTGAACGGCGCGGGCAAGTCGACGCTCGTGAAGCTGCTGTGCCGCTTCTACGACCCGGACCGCGGCCGGATCCTGTGGGACGGCGTCGACATCCGCTCCTGCGACCCGGCCGGGCTGCGGGCCCGCATCGGCGCCACGTTCCAGGACTTCACCAGCTACGACCTGACCGCGGCCGACAACATCGGCATCGGCGACGTCGCCCGCCTCGGCGATCTCGGCCGCGTCCGCGCGGCGGCCCGCCTGGCCGAGATCGATCCGGCGCTCTCGGCGTTGCCGCGAGGGTACGAAACCCTGCTGTCCCGGGCGTTCCTGGACGTCGACGACAAGGCCGGGGCGGCGCTGTCCGGCGGCCAGTGGCAGCGGGTGGCGCTGGCCCGGTCGCTCATGCGCGCCGAAGCCGACCTGCTCATCCTCGACGAACCCAGCTCCGGCATGGACGCCGACGCCGAGACCAGGACCCACGAGGCACTGCGCGCCCACCGGGCCGGCCGCACGAGCGTGCTGATCTCCCACCGCCTGTCCGCCCTGCGCGGCGCGGACCGGATCGTCGTGCTGGGCGGCGGCCGGGTGATCGAAGAGGGCACCCACGACGAGCTGCTCACCGCGGGTGGCGAGTACGCCCGGCTGTTCTCGTTGCAGGCCAAGGGATACGCGATGGCGGAGGCGTGATGGCCGGGCTCGCGGTGGTCGTGGTGGTGCTGGTCGCGCTGGTCGTGCTGCTGCGCCGCCGGTACGTGGTGGCCCGCGTCCGCGGCCACAGCATGTCCCCGACCTTCCACGACGGCGAGCGGGTGGTCGCGACCCGGCGACGGCACTACCGCGTCGGCGACGTGATCGTCTTCCGCCCGCGAACCGGGGTCACTGACGTCGCGTGGCGCATCAAGCGGATCGCCGCGGTCGCCGGCGACCCGGTCCCCGCCTGGCTGGAGACGGACGACCCGGTCGTCCCGGCCGGCCGGGTGGTGGTGGTCGGCGACAACACCGGCCACAGCCAGGATTCCCGCCAGCTCGGCTACATCGCGCTGGCCGGCGTCGCCGGGGCGGTCCCTCACCGCCCCGCGCCGGAGGGAAGCTGACAATCGATCTCCGCCAGCACTTTCTGCACCCCGACCCGTTCGACCGGGCTGTCGAACCGGTCCTGCAGGCGCAGGGCCGCGTGGGCGATGCGGCGGGCGGCGGCCCGGTCGCCGGCGGCCAGTTCGATCGTGGCCAGGGCGAGCAGTGCAGCGGACTCGGCGTCCGGGCGGCGGGTGCGGCGGGCCAGGCCCAGTGCGCGGTCCGCGGATCTCCGGGCGGCGGCCAGGTCGCCGTTCGCGCGGTGGGCGTCGGCTTCGGCGGTGAGGCACCAGGTCTGGCCGATCGGGTCGTCGTTCTGCTCCGACAGGCAGCGGGCCTGGTCGGCGAGCTCGGCCGCGCGCGCCGCGTCGCCGCAGGCCAAGGCGGTGCGCACGACCACGAGCCGCACCTGGGCGCGGGTCTTCCAGTCGCCCGCGGCGTCGGCCAGGCGCAGGGCCTTCGCGCCGTGTGCCGTCGCCGCACGGAGGTCGCCGAGGTGGTCCCGGTACAGGGCGGCCAGCGTGCCGTGGCAGCCCGACATGCCCGCCAGGTTGCCGGACTTCCGGAAGCAGACGACGGCCTCGCGCACGGCGGTGATCGCGCGGTGCCAGTCCCGGCAGCGCTCGTACGCGTCGCCCAGCTTGGTCAGCACCTCCGCCCGCAGCGCGAGGTCGACGTCGGCCAGCGGCACCTCGTTCAGGATGGCGACCACGTCGGCGTACCGGCTGCGGTGCATCCGCGCCGTCGCCGCGACCAGCGCCGCGGTCACCCGCACCACCGGGTCCGGGCCGGCGACGTTCGTCAGCCGCGCGGCCGCCCGGGCGCCGTGGTCGGACAAGTCGAGCCGCACGAGCGGCGCGCGCAGCACCAGCAGCAGCGCCGCCGCGTGGCGGAGCAGGCCGCCGCGCACGGCCAGGCCGAACACGGCGAGCAGGACGTCGACGTCCGCGCCCACCCACGGCAGCGGCTCCTGCACCACGTGCCCCACCACGTCCCGGCCGAGGGGCGCGGCGGTCTCGGCGAGCACCGTGTACCCGACCCGCGTGCCCAGGATGCCCTCGTGGGCGTGCCGGGTCAGCGCGACCGCCCACCCGGCCAGCCGGTCCAGGGCGGGCGGGCCGAGCGGCGGGCCGACCGTGCGGCAGTAGGCCCGGACGAGGTCGTGCATCCGGTAGCGAGGCACGCCGTCGCGCCCCGGCCCGGCCTGGTCGAGCAGGTTCATCGCGCACAGGTGGGCCAGCACCTCGCCGGTGCGGGGGAGGGGCACGTCGAGCACGGGGGCGAGCGGCCAGCCGGTGAACGTCGGCGCCCCGATCGCCGCCAGCGCCAGCATCGCGGCCCGCGCTTCCCGGTCCAGCAACCGGAAGCTGGCGTCGAGGCTGTCCCGCACGCTGCGCTGCCCGACCGTCAGCTCCCGCATCCGCCTCGACTCGTCGGACAGCCGCGCGGCCAGCTCCGCCACGCTGAGCTTCGGGTACGCGGCCAGCTGGGCCCCGGCGATCCGCAACGCGAGCGGCACACCCCCGCACGCGTCGAGCACCGTGGCGACCGTGCCCTCGTCCTCGCCCAGCCGGGCCGCGCCCGCCGCGTTCGCCAGCACTGCCCCGGCCACCCGGTCGGGCAGCGGCGCGAGCGGCACCCGGACCGCCGGCTCGACCTCGGGAAGCACGGACCTGCTGGTCACGATCGTGGCGCAGCCCGGATCGGCGGCCAGGAGCGGCTCGATCTGCGCGGCGGTGGCGGCGTTGTCCAGCACCACGAGCACCCGCTTGCCCGCCGTGCGGCTGCGGAACTCGGCCGTGCGCTCCTCGACGGTCGCCGGCATCGACCGCGCCGGCACACCGAGCGCACGGAGGAAACCGGCGAGGATCTCGGGCGGGGCGGCCGGCCGTGTGTCGGCGCCCCGCAGGTCGGCGTAGAGCTGCCCGTCGGGGTAGGCGTGCGCCGACGCCGCGCCCGCGTGCAGGGCCAGCGCCGTCTTGCCGATCCCGGGCATCCCGGTGATCAGCACCAGCGGTGGCGCGTCGGCCCGGCGCGCCACCGCGGCCCTGATCGTGGACGACTCCGCGTCGCGCCCGGCGAACCCGGAGGTCCGCGGCGGCAGCTGGGCGGGCACCACAGTCACCGCCGGCGGCGTCTCGACGGAGAGGATCTCCGCCTCCAGCGCGAGCAGCTCCCGGGAGGGATCCATGCCCAGCTCGTCGCGCAGCACACGCCGGGCTTCCCGGAACGCCGCCAGCGCGTCGGCCCGCCGCCCGGCGCGGTGCAGCGCCAGCATCCGCCGGTGGTGCAGGCCTTCGCGCAGGGGATGGGCCTGCACGAGCGCGGTCAGCTCGGGCAGCAGCCGCGCGGCCCGCCCGCACGCGATCTCCGCGTCGATCCACTCCTCGGCCAGGCCGATCCGCAGCTCCTCCAGCCGGGGCAGCTCCGCGCCGGCCAGGTGCGCGGTCACCCCGCCCAGCGGCGTCCCGGTCCAGCGGTCGAGCGCGGACCGCAGCAGGCCGGCCGTGTCCGCCGGGTCCCCGGCCGCGCGCGCCGTGACCAGCAGCTGCCGCACCCCGTCGACGTCGGCTAGGCAGTCCAGCAGGTACCCGCTCGACACGGTGACCACGGCTCCGGCCGCGCCGGCCCGGTCGAGCGCCGCGCGGAGCTTGGACACCTGGATGTGCACCTGGGTCCGCGCGGTGGCCGGCGGCAGCTCGCCCCACAGGGCGTCGATCAGCCGTTCCACCGACACCGGCTGCCGGCAGGCGAGCGCCAATGCGGCGAGCACCGTGCGCCCCAGCCGCCCCTTGACCGGCACCGGTGTCCCGTGGACCCGCGCACCGACGGGGCCGAGGACAGTGGCTTCCAGCAATCCGTACCCTTCAAGATCGTGGGGCGGCGCCCGTCGCCGGCGCTCGACGCCGCGACGCGGCACGCCGCCGTCGGCCGGAATTCGATGAGGTACCCGGGTTCGCGACAGCTCCCGGACGAGGGATCCGCGGCCGGCCCGTCGTCGTGCGGGCGTCGGCCTTCCCCGGTAAAAGATCAGCCCCAGTGACGGAAGTGGCCGGCTCGTCACCGCCGCCTTCCCCGGCCCGGTGAAGCCACTCTCGCCGCGGCCGACGCTGCCAGCGGCGCGCGAGCACCGTCAACCAGACCGAAAACGTTTCGTGCTGGCTCGAAACATCAGGCCGCTCCCCGGGCCGGCCAAAGCTCTTGTCCGTTTTGGACGGAGCCAGCCTCGGAACCGCGGCCACCATGGCGCCATGGCGTACACCGAACCCCCTGATCCCGGCCACGCGCGCACCCTGGCCGAGCTGATCGCGCAGCTGCGGCTGCTCAAGGCGTGGGCGGGCGGCCCGTCGTACGCGCAGATCACCGAGCGGGTGAACCGGCTCTGGACGGCGGCCGGGCGCCCGGCCGCCGAAGGCACCGCCCGCACCACGGTCGCCGACTGCTTCAAGACCGGCCGCGCCCGGCCCAACACCGATCTGGTGCTGGCGGTCGTCGAGGTGCTGCACCCGGACCCGGGGTACGTCGCCCAGTGGCAGGACATGCTGCGGGTCGTCCGCAGCCGCGCCGAGGCGGCGACCTTCGTGCAGGCTCAGCTCGGCCTGCCCGAGGCGGTCCCGCACTTCACCGGGCGCCGGGCGGAACTCACGCGGCTGCGCGCGGTGCTCGGCGACGCCGCGAGCGGGCAGGTGCCGGTGATCGCGGGCATGGCCGGGGTCGGCAAGACCGGGCTGGCCGTGCACGTCGGCCGCGAGCTCCTGGGCACGGGCCGGTTCGACAACGCGCTCTTCGTGAACCTGCGTGGTTTCCACCCCGACCCCGGCCTGCCGCCGGTGGACCCGGCGGCGGTGCTCGACTCCTTCCTCCGCTTGCTCGGGGTGCCCGGGCACGCCGTCCCCGCCGACCTGCGGGGCAAGACGCGGATGTACCGGGAGCGGTCGGCGGGACGGCGCCTGCTCGTCGTCCTCGACAACGCGGGCAGCGAGGACCAGGTCCGGCCCCTGCTGCCCGGCGGGCCGGTGCTCGTCACCAGCCGTCTGGCACTGCCCGGGCTGCCCGGTGCGGCGCACGTCCGGCTGGACGTGCTGAGCCCGGACGAGGCGCTGGCCTACCTGCGGCGCACCGTCGGCGCGGAGCGGGTCGACGAGGCGCCTGCCGTGGCCCGCCGGATCACCGCCGAACTCGGGCACCTGCCGCTCGCGCTGAGCCTCGCCGGGTTGTGGATCTCCGCGCCGGCCCACCGGTCGTGGCTGCTGGCCGACCACCTGGAGCGGCTCGAGCAGCGGCGCGCGCACCTGCGCCTCGACAACGCCGTGGACGCCTCGATCAGCCTGTCCTACGACCAGCTCGGCGAGCCGGAACGGCGGGCCCTGCGGCTGCTCGCCCTGCACCCGGGTGCGGACCTGGACGCCTACGGCATCGCCGCGCTCACCGGCACCGGCCTGGACGAGGCGACCCGGACCTCGGACGGGCTCGCCGCCGCGAGCCTGGTGCGGCGCAGCGAGGCGAACCGGTTCGAGCTGCACGACCTCGTCCGCGCGTTCGGGATGGCGCGGGCGCAGGACGAAGACGTCTCCGCCGGCCGTCGGGCCGCGCTGGCCGGGCTGCTCGACTACTACACGTTCGCCGCCGCCACCGCGATGGACCACTACGCGCCGCGCGTGCGTGGCCACCGGCCGCACGTTCCCGACCCCGGCCTGCCGATCCCGCCGCTCACCGAGCGCGGGCCGGCGGCCGCGTGGCTGGACGCCGAACGGGCCAACCTGGTCAGTGCCGGCCTCAACGGCGTGCGGTCGGGTCACGCGGGACTGCTGTCGCGGATCCTGTTCCGGTACCTGCAGACCGGCGGCTACATCGGGGAGGCGCTGGCCCTGCACACGAGCGCGACCGGGTCGGCGGACCCGGTCGCCCGCGGGCACGCACTGGTGAGCCTCGCGGCCACGCACAGCCAGGTCGGCCACTACGAGGTGGCGACGCGGTGCGCCGAGGCGGCGCTGGACTGCTTCCGCGGTGCCGCGGACCGTTCCGGGGAGTGCCGCGCGCTGGGCACCCTGGGCGCGATCGCCTCCTGGAACGCCGACTTCGCGCGGTCCGCGGGGTTCCTGCGGGAGGCGCTGACCCTGGCCCGCGAGGTCGGCGACCGGTCGGGCGAACGCACCGCGCTGACCAACCTGGGTTATGTCTACGGCCGGCTGGGCTGGTACGCCGAGGCGCTGGAGATCCAGGCGAAGGCGCTCGCCATCGACCAGCAGATCGGCGACCTGTGCGACACGGGCCGCACCCTGCTCAACATCGGCGACACGCACCTGCGGGCAGGCAGGCACGCGGAGGCGTGCGGGTACTTCCGCCGCGCGACGGCGATCGCCGAGCAGGCGGGCGACCGGGACCTGCACGTGGAAGCGTTGCTGTGCCTGGCGGACGCGTCCCTGGAGCTCGGCCGCACCGGCCACGCCCGCACGACGCACGAGTGCGCGCTCGCGATGGCGGTGGACCTGGGCAGCCTCCACCAGGCGGCCCGCGCACACACCGGCCTGGCCCGGGCTTTGACGATCCTGGGCAACCCGGCGCGCGCCCGCCACCACTGGCTCGCGGCCCGCGACCACCACCGCGAGCTGGGCCTGCCGGAACCGGCGGAGATCACGGCGGCCACGGACTGTTCGGTGGCAGCCGGCGGGTGAGGGGCGTGGGGTCGCGCGGGCTTGTTCATGGGGTTCGCGACGAGCTGGTGACGGGCGCGGGTTTGTCGGGCGCCGGGTCCTGTTCGGGGGTTCGCGATCGGCTGGTGGCGGGTGGGGGTGTCCGGGTTTGCCGGGCGCCGGGTCGGCTGGGTTCCCCTCGGGGTTCGCGATCGGCTGGTGGCGGGTGGGGGTGTCCGGGTTTGCCGGGCGCCGGGTCGGCTGGGTTCCCCTCGGGGGTTCGCGATCAGCCGGCGGCGGGTGGGGGTGCCCGGGTTCGCCGCGAGCCGGGCGCGGGTCGGCCGGATCCCTCTCGGCCGCTCCCTCTGCGCCGGCGGCGTCCGGGTTCGTCCGGGATTGCTGCCCGGGGCGTGGTGGCACCGCGATGCTCGCAGCCGGCGCGGGATGGGGGAACTCTTCCCACGCCTCGGACACCCACCGTCGAAGGGAGAAACCATGGGGCGCCTGATCGACCGCGTGCTCGCCCGGATCGTGCCCACGGCCGAGGCCTCCGCCTGCAGTGGCGGCTACTTCTGCAACGCGGCCGGCCACCCCGGCTACTGGTACCGGTTCTGCTGCCCGCAGGACGGCTGCGAATGGACCAAGGTCCGCAGCAGCTGCTGAGCACCGGTCCCGGGCTTGCCGGGTGGTGTCCGCCGCCTTCCCCGCGGACACCACCCGGCATCGAAGGAGTCACATGGAATACCTCCGGGCGGCCGGTGCGGCGCTGATCGCCGTGGTGTTCGCCGTCTCGTCGCTGTCCAAGCTGCGGGACTTCCGCGGGTTCGCGCGCTCGGTGCCCGTGCTGGTGCCGATGCCCGCGAGCTGGGTCCCGCCCGTGTCGGTGGCCGTCGTGGGCGCCGAGGGGAGCAGCGCGGTCCTCGTGGTCGTGCCCGCCACCGCGACGGCGGGGTTCGTCCTCGCTTCGGGGTTGCTGGCGGCTTTCACCGTCGCCATCGCCGCTTCGCTACGCCGCGGGCAGCGCACATCGTGCCGCTGCTTCGGCGCGGCCGACACCCCGGTCGGCCCGCGCCACCTGGCCCGCAACACCGTGCTGGCCTGCTTCGCCGTTCTCGGCGCCCTCGCGCCGGACCACCTGCCGCCCGTCGCCGGGGCCGCCGTCGCGGTCGCAGCGGGCGTGGTGGTGGCCGTGCTCGTCATCGCGATGGATGACATCGCCGTCGTGTTCGCAAGGAGTTCCTGATGCCCTTCGTCGTCGCCGCCCTGGTGCTGCTCGGCCTGCTGTGCCTGCTGAACCTGCTCCTGACCGTCGGGATCCTGCGCCGGATGCGGGCACAGAGCACCACGGGCTCCGGGTCGCTCTTCGCGTTGCGCCCCGGTTCGGCCGTCGGCGAGTTCGCCGCCACCACGACCGAGGGCGAGCCGGTGACCACCGCGACGCTGAACGGCACGGTCGCGTTCTTCTCCGCCGGCTGCGCCGCCTGCCACGACGCCCTGCCGGACTTCCTCGCCTACGCCCGCGATCAGGGCCGCGACAACGTCTTCGCGGTCTTCGGCGGCGACGAACCCGACACCGTGCGCGCGCTCGCCGAGGTCGCGCGGGTCGTGCCGGCGGACCTCGACGGCGGGCCGGTGGCCGCCGCGTTCCGCAACACCTGGACCCCCGCGCTGTACGTGGTGGCCGACGGGCGGGTGGTCGCGACCGCGGGCCGGGTGCCCGAGCTGCCCGTGCCCGCCGGGCGCTGAGGCGGTGCGCGAACCGGACCGGCGGATCGGCGCGGACCAGGTGCGGGCGGCGGCCGCGGCCGCCGCCGTCCTGCTGTGGCGGTCCGGCCGGGCGCGGCTGGCCGGGCTCCTGGTCATGACGGCGGCCGCCGCCACCGCACCGATCGCCACCGCCTGGCTGACCAAGCTCGTCCTCGACCGGCTCGTCACGCGCACCGGCGCGGTCGGCGGCCTCGCCCTGGCGCTGGTGCTCGCCGGGCTGGCCGTCGCCGCGCTGCCGGTGGTGGTCCACTACGTCCGTGCGCAGATCGGCCGCGCGGCGAGCACGGTCGCCACCGACCGGCTGTTCGACGCGCTGGGCCGTCAGGTCGGGCTGCGCACGTTCGAGGACCCCGCCTACCAGGACCGGTTGCGGCTGGCCCAGGAGAGCTGCGGCCGGGTGCCGGAGATCGTCGACGGCGTCGGCGGCACGCTGAGCGGAACGCTGTCCCTGGCCGGGTTCCTCGGCTCGCTGCTCCTGCTGAGCCCGGCGATGACCGGGGTCGTGCTGGCCGCCGCGGTCCCCGCGTTGCTGGCCGAACTGCTGCTGGCGCGGCGCCGCGCCGCGGTGGAATGGCGCATCGAACGGTTCGCCCGGCGCGAGTTCTTCTACAGCCAGCTGCTCACCGGCGTCGCCGCCGCGACCGAGATCCGGCTGTTCGGCATCGGTGCGTTCCTGCGCGCCCGGATGATGGACGAGCGCCGCAGCGCCAACGACGCCCAGCGCCGCATGGACGAACGGGAGCTGTGGACCATGGGCGGGCTGACCGCGCTGAGCGCGGCGGTCGCCGGAGCCGGGCTCTGGTGGGCGATCACGTCGGCGCGGGACGGCTCGCTCAGCGCCGGCGACGTCTCGATGTTCGTGGCCGCCGTCGCCGGGGTGCAGGCCGCGCTCGGCACGCTCGCGTCGGCGATCGCCAACGGCCAGGCCCGGCTGCTGTCGTTCGCGCACTACGTCGCCGTGGTCCGCGCGGAACCCGACCTGCCGAGCGGATCCAACGGCACGGCACCCGCGTTGCGGCAGGGGCTCGAGCTGCGCGACGTGTGGTTCCGCTACAGCGACGACCACCCGTGGGTGCTGCGCGGGGTGGACCTCACCATCCCGCACGGTTCGGCAGTCGCCCTCGTCGGCCTCAACGGCGCGGGCAAGAGCACGCTCGTGAAGTTGTTGTGCCGCATGTACGACCCGACGCGCGGGCGCATCCTCTGGGACGGTGTGGACCTGCGCGACATCCCGCCCTCGTCGCTGCGCGAGCGGATCAGCGCCGTGTTCCAGGACCACATGAACTACGACATGACCGCGGCCGAGAACATCGGCCTCGGCGAACTTTCCGCGATGGACGACCGGGCCCGGGTGGTGGCGGCCGCGACCCGCGCGGGCGCGCACGACCGGATCGCCGCCCTGCCGCGCGGGTACGACACGCCGTTGACCCGGATCTTCGAGATCGGCGAGGACACCTCGACCGGGGTGGTGCTCTCCGGCGGGCAGTGGCAGCGGCTGGCGCTGGCCCGCTCGCTCGTCCGGGAGGGACGGGACCTGATGATCCTCGACGAGCCGAGCTCCGGTCTCGACCCGGAGGCCGAGCACGAGGTGCACGCCCGCATCCGCGAGCACCGGCAGGGCCGCACGAGCCTGCTCATCTCGCACCGGCTGAGCGCGGTGCGCGACGCCGACCGCATCGCCGTGCTCGAGGACGGCCGGATCGGCGAGCTGGGCACGCACGACACCCTGCTCGCCGACGGCCGTGGTTACGCGCGCCTGTTCCGCCTGCAGGCCGACGGCTACCAGGCCGTGCCGTGAGAGTCCTGGTCCTCGCCGGTCTGCTGGCCGCCTTCGCCGCCCGCCGCCTGCTGATCCTGACCACAGTGGACGGTTCGAGCATGGCACCGGCCCTGCGGTCCGGCGACCGGGTCCTGGTGCGCCGGACCCGCCGCCCACGGCGCGGTCGGGTGGCCCTGCTGCGCTACCCGCCGTTGCCGAGCGGAGCGCCGGCGGGGGAGCAGCTGCTGCTCAAACGCGTCGTGGCGGTGGCAGGCGACCGCCTGCCGTCCGAGTGGGCCGACCCGGACGTGCACGGTCTCGGCGGCACCGTGGTGCCCGCCGGCTGCGCCGTCGTCCTGGGCGACAACCGGCCCTCCAGCTGGGACTCCCGGCACTACGGGTTCGTGCCGCGGGAGCGGGTGGTCGGCGTGGTGGTGCGGGGTGCTCGCGGCCCTGTGGTGTGAACGGCCCACAGTGCGGTGCCCGGAACCGCATTACCGTGCCGGACAGTGAATCGCCGACCGGCCGCGGCACCTTCCCCGCTCGAAAGGTGTTCCTGTCATGCGTATTCGTCTTGTCCTGCCCATGCTCGCCGTGCTGGCCGGGATCGGCTCGGCGGTGGCCGCTCCGGTGGCCGCCGATCCGGGGCCGGTGACGGCCGAGGCCGCCGCCGACGCCTGCTACTCCTGGGGACGCACGCTGTCCCAAGGGACATCCGGTGACGACGTCCGGCAGCTGCAGATCCGGGTCGCCGGCTATCCGGGGTACGGCGGTGTCCTGGCCATCGACGGCCGGTTCGGCGCCGGGACCAAGGCCGCGGTCACCCGGTTCCAGCAGGCCTACGGGCTCGGCGCGGACGGCATCGCCGGACCCGCGACGTTCGCGAAGATCCACCAGCTGCAGGACGACGACTGCACACCGGTCAACTTCACCTACGCCGAGCTGAACAGGTGCAACTCGGACTGGTCGGGCGGCAATGTGCCCGCCGCGACTGCGAAGGCCAACGCGCTGGTGTCGATGTGGAAGCTGCAGGCGCTGCGGCACGCGATGGGTGACCGCCCGATCGTGGTCAACGGCGGTTTCCGCAGCGTCGCCTGCAACAACGCGGTCGGCGGGGCGGCCGCCAGCCGCCACCTCTACGGAGACGCGGTCGACCTCGGCGCGGGCGCGCAGGGGTTCTGCGGACTGGCGCTGCAGGCCCGCAACCACGGCTTCAGCGAGATCCTCGGGCCGGGCTACCCGGGGCACAGCGACCACACCCACGTGGCACACCGATCGAGCCAGTTCTGGTCGGCGTCCTCCTGCGGGATCTGACCGCATTTCTGGTCAGCAGTGCAAATCCTGGCTCCGGTCCGCCAGGTACGCCTCCGGGATGAACCCCGCGTAGCGCTTGCTTTCGGTGCGCACGTAGACGAGGTCCCAGTACTGGTTGCCTTCGACCGGACCGCTCGACACGTAGCAGAAGTCGAGCAGCACGTCGCCGGGAACGACGTTCTCGCCGCGGTTGCAGTTGGTCGCCGGGCACTGCCAGATCCAGGTCGGTGTCCTGGTCACGTTGTTGGCCAACCACTCGGTCGCCGCCGCCGGCGCGGCGATCGGGTCCTTCGCCGGCTGTCCGGCGCTCGCCGGTACGCCGGCCGCCATGCCGCCCAGCACGATGACGCCTGCCGCACCGAGCAAGATCTTCCGCTGCATCGCAGTCCTCCTGGTTCGCGTTCGCCGGGCCCGTCCGTTCCGGGCCGCCGTGGGGCCAGCCTGGACGGCCGTTCGTGTGAACGGTCCGCGAATCGGCACAATCCGCTGCTCAGGGGCGGTACGTATAGTCCGGGCGAGGGGGAGGGGGCGGCCGGTGGAGTTCCGTCTGCTGGGAGCCGTGGTCGCCGTCGTGGACGGCACCGTGGTCGAACTGGGGCCGGTCCGGCAGCAGTGCGTGCTGGCCGCGCTGGCGGTCGACGCCCCGGGGGTGGTGTCCGTGGACCGGCTCGTCGACCGGGTCTGGGGCGACGATCCGCCGCTGCGAGCCCGCAAGACGTTGCTGAACTACCTCACCCGGTTGCGGCACGCCTTGGCCCCGGCGGACGCGGTCATCCGGCGGCACCCGGGCGGCTACTCCCTGCGGCTGGACCCGGCGGAGATCGACGTGCACCGGTTCCGCCGCCTCTGCGCACGGGCTCGCCAAGGCGGCTCGCGCCACGCCGCGGCGTTGCTGGAAGAAGCGCTGGGCCTGTGGCACGGCGACGCGGTGGCCGGCCTGACCGGAGACTGGGTCACCGCCGAACGCGAACGGCTGCACCGGGAACGCCTGGACGCCGAGCACGATCTGACCGAGGCGCTGCTGGCGCTGGGGCACGGGGAGGACCTCGTCACCGGCCTCGCCGCCCGCACCGCCGAACACCCGTGGGACGAGCGCGCCGCCGCGCACTACCTGCTCGCCCTGCACCGCGCGGGCCGGACGGCCGACGCGCTGGCGTACTACCGGCGGCTGCGGGAACGGCTGGTCGCCGAACTCGGCACCGAGCCCGGCGCCGCGCTGCGGGACGTGCACCGGCGGATCCTGGCCGCCGATCCCGCGCTCGACGCGCGTTCCGCGGCCGCGCCGGTCGTGCGGCCCCGCCAGCTGCCCGCGGCACCCGCTTCGTTCGTCGGGCGTGACGCCGAACTCGGGTTCCTCGATGCCGCCCTGGACAACGCGAAGCGAGGGCGGGTGGTCGTGCTGGCCATCGCCGGTGCCGGCGGGATCGGCAAGACGTGGCTGGCGCTGCACTGGATCCGGCGCCGGCTGGACCGGTTCGCGGACGGGCAGCTGTTCGTGGACCTGCGCGGGTTCAGCCCCGCGGGGCAGCCGATGGACCCGGCGGAGGCCATGCGCGGGTTCCTCGGCGCCCTCGGCGTCGAACCGGCCCGGATCCCCGCCGCCACCCAGGCCCAGGCGGCGTTGTTCCGCAGCCTGGTGGCGGGCAAGCGGATGCTGCTGGTGCTGGACAACGCCGTCGACACCGCGCAGGTCGTGCCCCTGCTGCCGGGCAGCGGGTCCTGCACGGTGGTGGTCACCAGCCGCACGCAGCTGCCCGGCCTGATCACCGGACACGGTGCCCAGCACCTGCCCCTGGATGTCCTGTCCGGCGACGAGGCCACCGCGCTGCTCGCCGACCGGCTCGGCCACGCGCGCACCCGCGCCGAGCAAGCCGCGGTGGACCGGCTGGCCGGGTTCTGCGGCGGCTTCCCGCTGGCGCTGGGCATCGTCGCGGGCCGGGCCGCCACCCGGCCGCACGCGTCGCTCGCCGGCCTCGTCTCCGAACTGCGGGAGTCCGGCCTGCGCGCACTCGAAGGCGTCGAGCCCACCAGCGGCCTGCCCGCCGTGCTGTCGTGGTCGTTGCACGCGCTCACCGAGGACCAGGCCACCGCGTTCACCCTCCTCGGCATCGCGCCGGGGCCCGACATCGGCTTGCCCGCCGCCGCGGCGCTCGTCGGCCGCCCGCCCGAGGCGTGCCGGACGACGCTGCGCGTCCTGGAGCAGTCTTCGCTGATCTCCCAGGACGCCCGCGGCCGCTACCGGATGCACGACCTCACCCGCCGGTACGCGACCGACATCGCCCGCGAACTGCCCGAAGGCGCGCGGCGGGAAGCTTTGCGCCGGGTGCTCGACTTCTACTGCCACACCGCCTTCATCGCCGACCGCCGGCTGGCGCCCCACCGCCATCCGATCGAGCTCGAGCCCGCGGCCGCCGGCGTCGACCCCGGCCGGCCGCACGACGACGCGGCCGCCATGGCGTGGTTCGAGGATGAGTACGCCACGCTGCTCGCCGCCCAGCACACCGCCGTCGCGCAGGAGAGGCAGACGACGGCCTGGCAATTGGCCTGGGCCCTGACGACCTTCCAGCACCGGGCCGGGCGCCGCGAAGACCACCTCGCCGTGTGGCAGCTCGCCGCCGAGCCCATCGCGTCCCGGCCCGGCGGTGCCACCGGCAGCCTCGTGCAGCGGCTCCTCGGCGGCGCCTACGCCGAGCTCGGTCGCTTCGAGGAGGCCATCCGGCACCTCGAGAGAGCGCTCGCCCTCGCCGCCGAACACCACGACGACATCGCGCACGCCTACGCCCACCGGGTGCTCGCCTGGACGTGGGCCCGGCAGGGGGACGACAAGCTCGCCTCGACGCACGCCGCCGACGCGCTCGACCTGTTCCGCGGCCTCGGCCGGCCGGTGTGGGAGGCCGAGGCGCTCAACGCCCTGGGGTGGTACACCGCCCGCCTCGGCGACCACGACACGGCCCTGACGCTGTGCCTGGCCGGCCTGGACCTGTTCCGCGGCAACCACGACCCGTCCGGCGAGGCGGCGACCCTCGACAGCCTCGGCTACATCCACGACCACCTCGGCCACCACCGCGAAGCCGTCGAGTACTACGAGCAGGCCGTGCGGGTGCTGCGCGAGCTCGGCTACACCTACGAGATCGCCAACACCCTCGACAACATCGGCCACCCGTACGCGGCCCTCGGCGACGTCGAGCGGGCCCGCGCGGCCTGGAGCGAGGCCCACGAGCTTTACCGGCGCCAGGATCGACCGGACGAAGCCGAGCAAGTGCGGCACCGGCTGGACGTGCTCGGAAATCCGGGAGAGTCACCACCGCGCTGACCCGGGGGCGCGCCGCCGAACGCCGCGGCCGCCGGGATCCTCGCGGCGCCGGCCGCCGCCGCGAGGCACGGTCCGCCGCCGATCCGCCGCCGGCCGGCCGCGGCTACTTCCGGCGTCCGAGCGCCTTCGCCCGGTCGTGCGCCCAGCCGGCGAGCACGACGCCCAGTGCCGTGACCACCAGGTAGCCGACCAGGGTCCCGGTGAACCCCGCCCCCAGCCACGCCAGCAGCCCGGTGTTCGCGTGGTCGACCAGCAGCCGGATCGCGCCCTGGGCGCCCAGGACCGTCAGGACCGCCCCCAGGATCTGCAGCACGTCGAACTTCACGATGTCCCCCTTCGTTGATGATACGGCCGTATCATAACCATGGGTGATAGCGTTGCGGCGTGGCGGGGAGCCGGATCACGGTGCAGGTGGGCGAGCGGCAGCTGACGCTCTCGAACCTCGAAAAGGTGCTCTACCCGCGCCACGGCTTCACCAAGGGCGAGGTGCTCGACTACTACACGCGCATCGCGCCGCTGCTGCTGCCGCACATCCGCGACCGGGCGATGACGTTCGTGCGCTTCCCCGACGGCGTCGCCGGTGGCTCCTTCTTCGAGAAGGACGTCTCGCGGCACGCCCCCGACTGGGTCCGCACCGCCCGGCTCACCGTCGGCGGCCGCGGCAAGGATCCCGAGATCATCGCCTACCCGCTGATCAACGACCTGCCCGAGCTCGTCTGGGCGGCCAACCTCGCCGCGCTCGAGCTGCACGTCCATCAGTGGACGGTCGACGACGGCGACGAGCGCAGCACGCCGGACCGGCTCGTGTTCGACCTCGACCCCGGACCGGGCGCGACGGTCGTGGACTGCTGCCGCGTCGCCGAGCGCCTGCACGACGTGCTCACCGCCGACGGGCTCACCCCGGTCGCGAAGACCAGCGGCTCCAAGGGCATGCAGCTCTACGCGGGCGTCGTGACGACGGACGGCGGCGAGACGTCGCAGTACGCGAAGGCGCTCGCCGAGCGGCTCGCCGCCGAGACGCCGGACCTCGTCGTCGCGCGGATGACGAAGACGCTGCGGCCGGGCAAGGTCTTCATCGACTGGAGCCAGAACAACCCGTTCAAGACGACGGTCGCGCCGTACTCGCTGCGCGGGCGCGACGAGCCGACCGTGTCCACTCCGGTCACGTGGGACGAGGTGCGGGCCTGCCGGCATGTTTCGCACCTGCGGTTCACGGCCGACGAGGTCCTCGACCGCGTCGGGGACCTCGGTGACCTCTTCGCCGAACTGGACCGGACGCGCGTCCCGATTCCTGCGTTCGGCTGAATTTCGGAATTCGCAATTCCGCGGGGAAACCGGACCGGTTCCGGAGGTGCCGGATGCCACTGTGGACGCAATTGCGCGACGACGGGTCCGACCAGGCGATTTCGATCGTCCCTTGTGGACCGCTGCACGTGCAGACGGCCGTGTCGGTGCACGGCACCGGCGGTCGGGACGATTCCGTTGTGCACCAAGCTGGACGAACTGGGTACGGTCTACGCGTAAACCACCATCTTGAGCCGTCGGAGCCGGTCATGAAGATCCAGAAACCGCCGCGGCTTTCGCGGGCCTTCGGCCGTTCTTCGCCGGGCGCGTTGTGCGAGCCGTTCTCGGTCACGACGTCGTTCCCCGGTGCTCGGAGCACACTTCTCACGGTGGTGGGCGACATTGATCTCGCGACTGTCGCCATTCTTGTCGAATGCGCGGAAACCGCGCTGAACGCCGGCGGCCCGCTCGTCGTCGACCTCGGCGGGGTGACGTTCTGCTCCGGCGTCGGCCTCCGCGCGCTGCGGCACGTGCAGGGGTGTGCCGACGAACGGGCCGTCCCGCTGGCCTGGGTGGTGCGCACGCCGTCGCTGTGGCGGCAGCTGCGGGGGACCGGCGTCGCCGGCTTCTCCTGCTACCGGGATCGGGCCGACGCGCTGGCGGCGGTCGGCTGATCCGCTCGACCGGCCGCGCAGGGTGCGCGGCCGGGCTCGGCGACGAAAGGAAACGGGTGTCCGGCCTGATCGACACCGATCTCGAGTTCTGGTTCCAGCGCGGCTTGCGCGCGTACCTCGGGGAGGTGGCCGGGGCGCTCGGCTTCGGCCTCGAGTCCTGCACCGTGGACGTGGACGTCCCGGTGTCGGCCTACCTCGCGGTGGACTGGCGGCTGCGCCGGTTCCCCGACCGCGACGTGGCGCTGCTGTGGGACGAGGTGCACGGCTGGGCCGTCGCGGTCGAGGCGGCGTGCGGGGAGGAGATGATCGTGCTGGCCTACCTCGGCGGCGCCGACATCCTGCCGCCGTCGCGCGCGATCGTGCGGTTCCTGGCCGCGTTGCGGGCCGGGGACCTGGAGCCGGACGGGCCGGGTTCGCCCGTGCTGCGCCGCGCCGGGAGCCACCAGGATCTCCTGCCGTTGCTGCCGGCGGGGTGACGCGGCCCCGGCCGATCCTCCACACTGGAGCGATGGGGACGGTGCCGGACGCGGTGGTGCCGATGCTGGCCGTCGACGGGTCCCTCCCGGACGACGACCAGCACGGCTACGAGTGGAAGTGGGACGGCTTCCGGGGCTGCGCCCGGATCGCCGATACCGGCGAGGCCCGGATCACCAGCCGCAGCGGCAGCGACCACACCCACCGCTACCCCGAGCTGCAGGAGATCTTCGCGCCCGCGCTCGGCGGGCACGCGGCGGTGCTCGACGGCGAGGTCGTCGCGCTGAACGCGGCCGGCCGCCCGGAGTTCGAGCTGATGCAGCGCCGCGCGATGCACGAGCCGACGGCGAAGCTGCGGGCCGAGGTCCCGGTCGTCTACTTCGCCTTCGACCTGCTGCGGATCGGGTCGGAGTCGCTGCTGGACCGGCCGTACGAGCAGCGCCGGGAGCTGCTCGCGGAGCTGGTCCGGCCTGCCGACGGCCGGCTCGTCGTGCCGCCCTGGTACACCCGCGCCGACATCACGCCGGACCAGCTGCTGGCGACGGCGGCCCAGCACGGCATCGAGGGCGTCGTGGCGAAGCGGCTGGACGCGCCGTACCTGCCCGGCGCCCGGTCGCCGCTGTGGACGAAGCGCGCGCTGACCCAGACGCGCGAAGTGGTCGTCGGCGGCTGGCGGACCGGCGCCGGCCGCCGCGCGGGCACACTCGGCGCGCTGCTGCTCGGCGGTTACGACGACGACGGCTCGCTGGTGTACATCGGCGACGTCGGCACCGGGTTCACCGACGACGCGCTCGACCGCCTCCGCGACGTCCTCGCCCCGCTGGCGCGCCCGGAGTCCCCGTTCGCCACCGAGGTGCCGCGCGAACGCGCCCGCGGCGCGCATTGGGTCGAGCCCGACCTGGTCGGCGAGGTCGTCCACCGCCGCGTCACGCCGGATCTGCGGCTGCGCCACACTTCCTGGCGCGGCCTGCGTCCGGACCGGACACCCGGCGAGGTGCGGGTGCCGAAACCGACGGGAGCGTCGTGACCCCCGCCGTGTGCCTGGTCGAGATCACCGGCGAAAACCGGGACGCGGTGTGCGCGTTACGCGTGCAGCCCGGCCAGGAGCGGTTCGTCGCGTCGGTGGCGAAGTCCCTGGAGGACGCCGCGACGACGCCCGAAGCCGAGCCCTGGTACCGCGCCGTCTACGCGGGCGGCGAGCCGGTCGGCTTCGTGATGCTCAGCTGGGACGTCCCGCCGGGCCGCCCGGGCATCCTCGGGCCGTACTTCCTGTGGCGGCTGCTCGTCGACGGGCGCCACCAGGGCCGTGGGATCGGCCGCGCGGTGCTGGCGGAGGTCGTCGCGCTGATCCGGGCCGACGGCGCGACCGCACTGCTCACGAGTCACCAGCCCGGCGACGACGGCCCGGGCGCCTTCTACCGCAGGTTCGGGTTCGTCCCGACCGGGGAGATCGACGACGGCGAGACCGTGCTGCGGCTGGCGCTGTGAGCTAGCTGCCCAGCTGCAGGCCGAGGTACACGCCGCCACCCGCGGCGAGTGCGCCGAGGACGAACCCGGCCACGTGCCGGTCCTCGAGCAGGGATTCGCGCGCGAGCGCGATGAGCGCGCCCAGGCCGCCCAGCACGAGCAGCCAGACGTCCGTGCCGAGCGCCGTGCGCAGGTCGACGACCGTGCCGCCCTTGCGCACGAAGAGCGCCCAGTCGGTCACCTTCGAGACCTGGACGACCACCGGCGTGCCCGGCTCGGTGTCCAGCGCCTGCTGGGGGTCGCCGAACTCCCAGTCCGGTTCGCCGGCGCTGCGGACGGTGATGAAGTACGTCGTCCACGCGGGCGAGTCCGATTCCGCCGGGTGGTACACCTGCCGGTGCGCGACGACCGTGCCTTCGATGTCGTACGTCGGGGCGTCGCGCACGCCCAGGTCGTGGACGGCGAACGTGAGCATGCCCGCGGGGATCGCGAACCACAGCACGGTCCCGATGATCCGCAGCACGATCATCGGGCCAGCCGATCACGCGCGCGGGTGCGGGCGGGAGGGGACATCGGCCGCCACGGCGGGGTTGTGATCGCCGTCACGGCCGGTCACATCGGTCCGGCAGGCGGAGTCGTGGGGGTGACGGACCCGGAACCCCGGGGCCCGCGCTCTCCCGGAGGAGCTCCGATGTCCACCGCGTACCTCATCGTCACCCTCTTCGCCGCCGCCTTCGTCGGCTTCTCGGCCGTCTCGGTCTTCGCCCGCGCGAAGTGGGTCGTCGAGCCGATCACCTCCTACGGCGTGCCGGAGGCGTGGTGGCCGTGGCTGGGCGCGGCCAAGGCCGCCGGGGCGATCGGCCTGGTCGTGGGGTTGTTCGTGCCGCCCATCGGCGTCGCCGCGGCGATCGGGCTGGTGCTGTACTTCCTCGGCGCCGTCGTCACCGTGGCCCGCGCCCACTCGTATGGGCACTTGGCGTTTCCGGTGCTCTACATGGCCCCGGTGGTCGCTTCGCTGGCGCTGCTGTCCTGACCGGCGAGCCAGGTGAGCGCGTCGGCCGCGTGCTCCAGCACGGAGATGTGGCCGTCGCCGGGGGTGATCCGCAGGTCGGCGCCCGGGATCCGCGCGGCGAGCCACTCGCTGTGCGTGGCGGGGATCATCCGGTCGTCGGCGCCGTGCACCAGCAGCGTCGGCGCGGTGATGGCCGCGGGGTCGCCGCCCCAGGGCGTGACGTAGGCGAGGTCGTCGTCGACCAGGCCGACGGCGCCGAGGGCGGGCCGGACCACGTCGTCGAGCCAGGACTGCGATCCGGCGAGGGCGGCGAAGTCGGCCTTGGTGAAGACGCCGGGATCGAACTCGGCGGCGGCCTCGTGCTTTTCCTTGGCGGCCCGGCCTTCGGCGGCGGCGCGCAGGGAAGCGGCACTGGCGGCGGCCATGCCGTCGAACTACCCCTCGGCCCCGAAGGGCGCGACGGCGGCGAGACCGGCGACGGCTTTGACCCGGCCGGGCAGCAGGGCCGCGGTCGCGAGGGCGTGCGAACTGCCGCCCGAGTGCCCCATGACGGCGAAGTGCTCGATCCCGAGGGCGTCGGCGACGGCGGCCACGCACTCGGCGGCGTTCCCGACGGTCCGGTCCGGCAGGGGGGTGGAGCCGCCGTAACCGGGCCGGTCGTGGGAAACCCAGCGGACGCCGAGGCTTTCGGCGAGCGGCAGCAGCGGTCCGGGCGGCGCACCGAGGTTGGGCGTGCCGTGGTGCCAGAAGACGGTGAGCCGCGCGGGGCCGCCGGTGTCGTAGACGTGCAGGGTGCGCCCGTCCGGCAGGACGAGGTCGGTCTCGATCACCATGCGGCGAGCCTAGCCGCTGTAACAAAAGGCCGGTTCCGATCGTCGGAGAACCACGACACGACCACGAGGAGAGCCGCCATGACGACCGGGAACCACGCGACCTTGGGGGAAGACCGGTACCCCTTCACCGTCTGGTACGACGAGAAGTCCCAGTCGATCCACTTGACCTGCAGCGACCCCCGGCTGACCGACGGGAACGGGCAGAAGCCGGGGTTCTTCCGCGAGTTCACCGCCAACCCGCGTTCGGCGGACTACGACCCGGCCAACTTCAACCGGTTCGCCCGGTACCTCCGCCAGCAGGGCAAGGCCGCGCCGGACGAGGTCCCGATCCACTCGCGGAAGCTCGCGGAGCGCCCGCAGGTCATCGAGGCGCTCGCCGCCGGCTCGTGAGGCTCAGCGGGCCAGGCGTTCCGCCAGCCAGGCCAGCGACAGCGGGTACCGGTAGTCGATCGCGGCGTGGCCGGCCTCGAACAGCTCGAAGTGGATCCGGTCCTCCGCCAGCCCCGCCTTGAGGACCTCCGCCCGGAACGCCTCCGCGCCGACGTCGAGGAAGTACTCGTCGCTCGTGCCCGCGTCGATCCACACCGCTCGCCACGAACTCACCGCCGGGACGTGATCGGGGACCATGCGGACCGGGTCCCAGTCCAGCCAGCGCTGCCACACCTCCGGCCGCAGGACGCCGGTCGCCGGGTCGAACGGCAGCTCCGGCGTCCCGTCCGGACCTGCCGAGAAGCACGCCGACACCCCGATCAGCTGCAGCAGCGTCGCGTCCTCCGGCCGGGTGAACGCCGGCCGCGCGCGGAAGTCCGCCCACCACGCCTGGATGTCGCGGTCGTAGCCGCGCAGGGCCCGGACCGCCTTGCCGAAGTCCGGGACGTAGCACAGCTCGTACAGCGAATCGCCCGCGTGCGTGGCCAGGGCGCCGAACAGGTCGGGCCGCAGCATCGGCGTGATCATCGCGCCGAACCCGCCCGACGACTTGCCCGCGATCGCGCGGGACTCGCGGTCGGGGATCGTCCGGTAGTGCGCGTCGACCCACGGCACGATCTCGTCGCACAGGTACGAGTGGTAGCGGCCCGTGCCCGGCGAGTCGACGAACTGCGAGCCGCCGTACGCGGTCCACGCGTCGACGTACACCACGACGCAGCCCGGCGCGCCGCCGGCGAACACCGCGTCCGCCGTCTCGACGAACGGCTGCCGGAACGGCGTCCGGTTGGCCCACATCGACAGGTGCCCGGTGTAGCCCTGGATGACGTACACGACCGGGTACCGTTCGGCGCCGTCGTCGTAGCCCGGGGGGACGTACACCCACAGCGGTCGCTCGTGCGGGTCGCCGAGCGGGTTGTCCCGCAGCAGCGCGGATTCCACGGTGTGCCGGTCGAGCCGGCCGGCGAGGTCGCCGTCCCAGGGCAGCATGCCGCCAGTCAACCACGGCTCAACCGGTTGCACGGGCTAAGCGATACCTCTTTTCCGCGGGTAGCGTTGAGCCGTTCCGCCCCGACCTCCGTGTTATGGGCACGGTGGTGGGTCAGGGGAATGCGGGGAAGAACGATGAAACATCCGGGGCCGTTGTTCACATTGCTCGCCGGTGTCGCGCTCGCCGGCGGGATCGGGATCGTCAACCTGGCGACCGGGACCGGTGTCGCACCGGTCGCCGGCGCCGCCAACGCGGCGAGCGTCGCGAGCTCTTCGCCACCGACGACGTCTTCGTCGGCGGCGCCGAAACCCGAGGCGCCGAAGGCGGATGCGCCAGCCCGGGCGGACTACGCCGGGCGCGTCACCGGCGGCGGCGCGTCCGTGGCGGTATCGGTGCGTGACGGCCACGCGATCGCCTACCTCTGCGACGGCAAGAAGGTCGAAGCCTGGTTGCAGGGCGTGACGGTCGGCGGGAAGCTGGACCTCCGGGGTGCCAAGAACACCAGCCTGACCGGCAGCTTCGACGCCGCGTCGGTCACCGGGACGGTGACGGCGGCCGGCAAGACGTGGCAGTTCGCCGCGCCGACCGCGAAGAAGCCCGCGGGGCTCTACCGCGCGGCGCCGAAGGTGAAGGGCAAGACGGCGAAGGTCGGCTGGATCGTGCAGTCCGACGGCAGCCAGGTCGGCATCCTCACCACGGACGAGGACTCGGCGTCCGCCCCGGCGCTCGGCTTCGGGGACGGGGCCGGCGCGGTCGTCGACGGCGCGCGCGTGACCGCCGAGCCGATCAGCGGCCTGGCCGGGCAAGGTGACTTCTGATGACCACGGCGGGCAACCGCGCCGGGGTCGCGCTCCTCGTGCCGCTCGTCGCCGGCGCCGTCGTCTCGGTGGTGCTCGGCGTCTACGGCAGCCTGCACACGCCGACCGGCGTCGCGGTGAACGTCGCCGGCTTCTCCAGCCCGATGTCGGTGAAGGCGTGGCTCGCGACGGTCGTCGTCGTGCTGGCGATCGTCCAGCTGCTGTCGGCGCTGGCGATGTACGGCAAGCTCGGCCGGACCGTCCCGGCGTGGGTGTCGCCGGTGCACCGCTGGTCGGGCCGGCTGGCGTTCCTCGTGTCGATCCCGGTGGCGCTGCACTGCCTCTACGCGCTCGGGTTCCAGTCGTTCGACACCCGCGTGCTCCTGCACTCGCTGCTGGGCTGCTTCTTCTACGGCGCGTTCGTCGCGAAGATGCTGTTGCTGCGCAAGGACGGCGCGCCCGGCTGGGCGCTCCCGGTCTTCGGCGGCCTCGTGTTCACCGGGCTCGTCGGGCTCTGGCTGAGCGCGTCGCTGTGGTTCTTCACCCAATCGGGCTTGACCTTCTAGGCGGGGGACGATCGTGCGCGAGGACGACACGGATCCGACGGTCACCCGGCGGACGGCGCTCGCCGCGGCGAGCGCCGGGCTGGTGGCGGGCTGCAGCACCTACGGCGGCGGTTCCGGCACCGCGACTCCGGCCGCGGCGCCGCCACCGGCGGCCGGGACCGAGCTGGGCGCGAGCGGCGACATCCCGGTCGGCGGCGGCAAGGTGTTCGCGGACAAGCAGGTGGTGGTGACCCAGCCGGCGGCGGGGACGTTCGCGGCGTTCTCGGCGATCTGCACGCACCAGGGCTGCGCGGTCGACGCCGTCGCCGACGGCACCATCAACTGCCCGTGCCACGGCAGCAAGTTCAAGATCGCCGACGGCTCGGTCGCGAACGGCCCCGCGTCGCGGGCGCTGGAGAAGAAGAACGTCACGGTCGCGAACGGGAAGATCACGCTGGCCTAGGGAGTGTCTGACAATGCCTTGGTCCATGTGATCACGGCATGCAGATGTCCGCGGATCGCCCTCGAGGAGTAAGCCTTGTCGCCACGGACCCGGTCGGGTGGGGTCCGGGCTCGACCGCGCCCGGCCCGACGGATCGCCAGGTGCCGCATGAGGTGCGGGAACATCGGGGCGTCCCCGGCCTGTCCGGGACCGACCAACGTCACCGGCGGCCGGCCGTTCCCGTCGACGAGGTGGTGCACTTTGGTGCTCCAGCCGCCGCGGGAGCGGCCGATCGCGTGATCAGGCGGCTCGATCAGCGGATCCGTGTGGTTCGACCCAGCCCCCGGTGGAGCGGGTGATGTCGGTGGCGTGCTGCTGCGCCCGCGCGATCGTGGAACCCACCGACACCGACCAATCCACCTGACCGGCCGTGTCCGCTTCGGCGAGCAGGCGGTGCAGGACGGTGTCCCAGGTAGACGATCCCCTCGACCATCGCCCGGGCATCGGAAAACGGACGACCCGCTTACCGGTGCGGGCCGGAAGCAGGTCCTCGATCAACGCCCACGAACGGCAGCATCCCGGCAACCAACCGGGAAGTTTGTCGGACGCGCCCTAGGTGTAGGCCTTCGCCACGGTCCGCCCGTTGACCGTCCACAGAGGACTGGACGCGTCGGGCGGCCCGGGCAGGACGGTGCCGTCCGTGCAGGCGAACCGCGGGTCCGGGACCGCGTCGTCCGCGATGGCGGCGCACTGCAGGCCACCCTCCAGCGTGAGCAGGAACGGGTCGGCCGTCCCGCCGGGCTGCGGCGGGGACGGCAGGGCGCCGGCGTAGGTCAGCAGCACGGCCTTCGTCGCGGTGGCCGGGCAGACGACCCGGTTTCCGGTGACGGCGAAGCACGGGTCGTACGTGGTGGCGCCGCTCGTGCAGCGGTAGGCGTCGTGGCGGCCGGACACCGCCGAGACCGAGCCGCAGGTGCCGGTCGCCCGGCTCGTCGTGGCGCCGGTCCGCGCGCGGTACGCGACGGTCTGGGTGAACCGCTGCGAGCGGCTCGTGGTGATCGCGACCTCGAAGGCGGGGTTCGCCGGGGCGAGCCCGCTGGTCACCGCTCCGACCCCGGAGCCGAGGAACCGGCGCACGACGTCGCCGCCGTCCGGGTGGCAGGGGGTGAGCGCCGCCCACACGGCGGTCGCCACTTCGGCGACCGGCCGGTCCGCGGTGTAGTGCGCGGCGCCGGCGTCCGCGGCGCAGGTCAGCACGCCGGGCGCCGGCTCGGGGGCGCCGGGCATCCCGAACAGCGCGGCGACGCGGTGCGCGGCCAGTGCCAGTGTCGTGCCGAGCCCGGGGCCGGGCTCGGCCTGGCCCTTGACCGTCGACGGCAGCTGGCCGAACGGGACGTCGTAGGTCACGCCGGAGCCGGGCCAGACCAGGTCGCGCTGGCGCGGGCGGCCGAACAGCTGCACGGCGGACGTGCTCGCCGCGGCGGTCCGGGCGGTGGGTTCGGGCCAGCCGGGCGGCGGGGCGAGCCGGTAGGGGACGCGCGCGCTGGACGTCAGGGTGAGGCCCGCGCGACCGTTGCCGGCGGTGACGCAGGGGGAGAGGGGCGTCGCCGGATCGGGCACGGCGAGCCCGACGGTGGTGCCGCCGGAGCTGGCCGCCCGCCCGGCGCAGGCGGGTCGCGGGGCCGGGTCCGGCACGACGTCGCGGCCGAGCGCGGCGAAGTCGAAGAGCCCGCCCCAGAAGGCGCCCGGCCGGGTCAGGTCCGCGACGATGCTCCGGGCCCCGGCGTCGTAGGCGGCCGGGACGAGCCGGGTGGCGGTGACGACGACGGGCGCGAACCCGGCCGGCGGCGCGGCGGGGACGGGGATCCGCACCCGCAGCGTCGAGCCGCCGTCGAAGCTCAGCTCGGCCCCACCGCCGACCCGCCGGGTGAAGGCGGCGGCGACCCCGGGTTCCGGCGCGGGCCCGACGGAGACCCGAGTGCCGGCGGGAGCATCGACCTCGATCCCGGCAACGGTGACCGTCCCACCCGGACCGCCCGCGAACCGCTGCTGCACCAGGACTCCGGCGCCGCCCAGCAGCAGGACGAGCACGGCCGCCGCGAGCGCGAGCCGGGCGGGCCGGTCGTTCGTGGCCATCGAAGCCTCCCAGAACACTTACTCTCGCTAGTCACCGGGCAAGTCGTGGTCGTTAGCCATCGTGGCCCAACCGTGACGGCCGAGCTTAGGCTGGCGAGGTGGCCGAGCTGGCTCAGGTGACCGTCGCGGTGCCGCGAGCGCCGCCGGCCGATCCCGCCATGGCCGGCTTCGAGAACGCCTTCGACGCCGTCGCGCGGCTCGCCGAAGCCGCCCCGGGCTTCGTCTGGCGGCTGAGTACCGGCGGTCACGCCGCCGCTGCTCCGCCGGTTCACCGTGGACGGACGCCGCGCTCGGTAATCGGTCGCCGCCCGTGCGCCCGTCTGGCACCATCGGTGCCGTGCGCCCGGTCGAGATCGCCTGCGACGAGTCGGGCTCCGAGGGCGAAAACCTCGTCGGCGGCGAAACCGATGTCTTCGCCCACGCCGGGGTCCGGCTGACGCCCGGGGAGGCGCGCGGCTGCGTCCAGGAGATCCGCGCCCGGATCGGCTCGCCCGCCGAGGAGTACAAGGCCAACCACCTGCTGCGCGGCAAGCACCGCGCCGTCCTCGAGTGGCTGCTCGACCCCGCCGGGCCGCTCGCCGGCCGCGGGCACGTGCACCTGACCGACAAGACCTTCTTCGCCGTGCGCGCCGCGGTCACGCTGCTGGCCGAGCACGGCACCGACGCCATGGCGCGCACCCTCCACCGCACCGGCCCCGCCGCCTTCGGGCCGGACCGCTGGGCCTACTTCCTCGCCGCGTTCACCAGCGTCCTGCGCCTGAAGCCCCGGCGCGGCGTGACGACGTCGCCGGAGGAGTTCTTCGCCCTGGCCGGACAACTCGCGAGCGACAGCGAGGCCGGCAGGATCGTGCGGCAGCTGAGCGAAGGCGCCGACCGCGTGGCCGCCTACCGCGCGCGGCTGGCGAGCGACCCCGGTCTCGTCCCGGTGCTCGACCCGCTGGTGCCCGCGGTGATCCACACCGTCCGGCACTTCAGCGCGGACGGCACCCCGGTCGCCCTGGTCCACGACGAACAGCTCGCGCTCACCGGCGAGCGCGTGCTCCAGCTCAAGGTCACCCTCGGGCACCGGCTGGCCGGCGTCCGGTTCGTCGACTCGCGCTCCGACGCCCGCGTGCAGGTCGCCGACTTCCTCGCCGGCGTCGCCCGCCGGATCGCCTCGGACGCGCTGAACGGACGCGGCGACCCCCGGCTCACCGCCCTGCTGGAGTCCTTTGTGGACAAGGACTCCGTCTGGAACGGGCTCAGCAGCTGACGACCTGCGCCGGTGACGTCGTGTTGTCCAGCCGCTTGACGTACGCGCTCCCGCTGCGCCGCGCACACGCGGACTCCTTGGCGGCGAACGGCCCGTCGTAGACCGCGTACACGTCGGCGCCGTTCACCTGCTGCCGCAGCGAGCCGCAGCCGGTGGTCGGCGTGTGCAGGTACCGCGCGCCCGGGTGGGCGGTCAGGAACCCCTGGACCTCCGTGCGGTACCGGGCCGGCGTGATGGACGAGCCGAGCACGACGACGTACGAGCCGTCGCACGCCGGCGTGCTCATCGGGGTCGTCAAGCCGAGGTCGGCGCTGCTCGCCACGGTCGTCCGGACGCTCACCTGCGTCGTCGTGACCGGCGGCGCGGTCACCGGCGGGGCCGTCACCGGTGGCGCGGCGGCGGACGAAGAGGTCGAAGCCGTCGGTGTCGGCTGGGCCCGCGTCGAGGGCTTCAAGATCGTGAACCACCCGATGACACCGAGCAGCGCGAGCAGCGCCACGCCGGCGACCAGCCACGGCGCCTTCGACGGCCGGCGGGGCACCTCGGTGACGGCCGGGGCCACGCGGGTGGCCTGCCGGGTCGGGGGAGCGGCGGGGTGGACCGGGCTGGTGCCGCCGAGCGCCGCCCGGGCGGCGTCCGTCAGCTCGGTGACGCTGCCGAAGCGCTCGTCGGGGTTCTTGGCCATGCCCCGCGCGATCACGGCGTCGAACGCGGCGGGCAGCCCGGGCCGCAGCGTGCTCGGGCGCGGCGGCGGCTGGTGCAGGTGCGCGCCGATCAGCGACGCGGCCGTCGTCGCCGGGAACGGCTTGCTGCCGGTCAGGCACTGGTGCAGCACGCAGGCCAGCGAATAGACGTCGACGCGGTGGTCCACCGGCGCGTCGGTGAAGCGCTCGGGTGCCATGTAGTCGAGCGTCCCGACGGCGCCGCCGGTGGCCGTGAGCCCGGTGCTGGGCCCGGCCGCGCGGGCGATGCCGAAGTCCACCAGGTAGGCGAACCCGGTGGCGCCGACCAGCACGTTCGACGGCTTGACGTCCCGGTGCACCAGCCCCTCGGCGTGCGCGGCGGCCAGGGCCTGGGCGACCTGGCCGACGACGTCGACCGCCTGGGTCGCGGCCAGCGCCCCACCGGCGGACAGTCGGGAGCCGAGGTCGTCGCCGTCGACCAGGCGCATGTCGAGGTAGAGCCGCCCGTCGATCTCGCCGTAGGCGTGGATCGGGATCACGTGCGGCTCGCGCAGCCGCGCCACCGCGTGGGCCTCCCGGCGGAACCGTTCCTGGAACTCGTGGTCGGCCGCGAAGTCCGGCGACAGCAGCTTCAGCGCCACCACGCGGTCGTGGCGCGTGTCGTAGGCGCGGTGGACCTCGCCCATGCCGCCACGCGCGATCAGTGACTCGATCCGGTACGGCCCGAACTGCCAGCTCACGCTCATCCCTCCGCCGACACCGGGAAGTCTGCCTCATCCAGCGTGGCGTTACGCAGCGGATCAGTGCGACCGGGCGCGACGTCCGTGAGCTGCGGGAACGGCTCGACCTCGACTCCGGCTACCTGAGCCGGCTGCTGCGCGGGCCGGAACGCGACGGCCTGGTGCGCGTCGAGCCGAGCGCCGCGGACGGCCGCGTCCGCACCGCCCGGCTGACGGCGGCCGGGCAGGCCGAACGCGCCGAGCTCGGCCAGCTCTCCGACGCCGCGGCCGCCGAGCTCCTCGCCCCGCTGTCGGGTGGGCAGCGCCCCGGCTCGTCACCGCGACGGCCGAGGTCGAGCGGCTCCTGACGGCGTCGGCGGTCGACGTCGCGCCGTGCCCGCCCGGTTCTGCCTGCGCGCCTACTTCACCGAGCCGGCCCGGCGGTTGACGGCGGGTTCGGCCCCGGGCTCAGCACCTCCGCGGGAGACGCCGAAATGACCTCGCCCGCCGGGGTCCTGCTGGTGGCGACGCTGCACGGCGAGCCGGTCGGCTGCGGCGCGCTGAAGTTCCACGGCACCGCGCCCGCCGAGGTCAAGCGGATGTGGGTGGCGCCCTCGGCGCGCGGTCTCGGGCTGGGCCGCCGGCTGCTGGCCGAGCTGGAGGCGCACGCGGCCGGCCTGGGCGTCCCCGCGCTGAAGCTGGAGACGAACCGCGCGCTCGGCGAAGCGATCGGCCTGTACCGCGCGGCGGGGTCCCGCGAGATCACGCCCTTCAACGACGAGCACTGGTTCGAGAAGCGGCTCCCCACCCGGTGAACGGCCGCTACCGCGGGGTGCCGAAGTCCTGGGTCCAGTAGGCCTTCCGCGCCGAGTCGACGGTGTAGCCGACGCCCAGCTCGGTCAGCCGGCAGTCGAGGATGTTCGCCTTGTGCACCGGGCTGTGCATCCACGCGTCGACGACGGCCTCGGGCGTGCGCTGCCCGGCGGCGATGTTCTCCGCCCAGCGCTGCCACCGGTACCCGGCCGCGGAAATCCGGGCCGAGGGGTCCTCGCCGGCCCGCCCGGTATGGCTGAAGTACCGGTAGCGCGCCATTTCGCTGGTGTGCGCGTCGGCCGCGTCGGCGAGCTGCGTGCTGGCGGCGAGCGGCCCGCAGCCGTTCTGGACGCGCTGCACGTTGGTGAGCTGCAGGACCTGCGCGGGGTAGGACCCCGCGGCCCCGCCGGCGGCGGGGACCGGCGCGAGCAGCGTCAGCACGGCGGCGATTTCGAGCAACATCACGACCTCCTCGAGGAGCGTTTTCTCCGACATTCGAAAATGGCACGGGTGCCGGGTGGTGAAACTTGCCTGAGTGAGCGAAACAGCTGGTACGGAGGGTGTGCCCGAGGACGTCGATTCACCGGGAATCGCGTTTTCGGCACCGGAAGTGGAGATTTCCGGGAATGGCCGCGAACGCGCTGTCGCGGCACGTGCAGGCTCATGTGCGTACCCTGATCTGGTGCGGACCCGCCCCACCCTGACCTGGACGTCCCCGGACGCGCCGCTGCCCCGGACGGCGAGCCTCGACGAGCTCGCGAGCGTCGTCGCGCGTGGGCGCGTCGCCGTGCTCAGCGGGGCCGGGCTCTCGACCGAGTCCGGGATCCCCGACTACCGCGGCGAAACCGGCAGCCTGCGCCGGCACACGCCGATGACCTACGACGAGTTCGTCACCAGCGCCGAGGGCCGGCAGCGGTACTGGGCGCGCAGTCACCTCGGGTGGCGCACCATCGCCCGCGCCGACCCCAACGACGGCCACCGCGCGGTCACCGCCCTGCGCGACGGCGGGTACCTCGCCGGCGTCATCACGCAGAACGTCGACGGCCTGCACCAGGCGGCCGGTACCGCGGACGCCGTCGAGCTGCACGGCAGCCTCGACCGCGTGATCTGCCTGGACTGCCGCCGCACCGGCCCGCGCGCCGAGCTGGACCGGCGGCTGCGCGCGGCCAACCCGGACTTCGAGGGCGCGGCCACCCGGATCAACCCGGACGGCGACGTCGAGCTGCCCGAGGACGTCGTGCGCCGGTTCACCCCGGTGCCGTGCGCGGACTGCGCCGGCGTGCTCAAGCCGGACGTCGTGTTCTTCGGCGAGAACGTGCCGCGGCCCCGCGTCGAGCAGTGCTACCGCCTGGTCGACGAGGCCGCCGCGCTGCTGGTGCTGGGGTCGTCCCTGACGGTGATGTCGGGCCTGCGCTTCGTCCGCCACGCGGCGGCCGCGGGCAAGCCGGTGGTGATCGTCAACCACGGCGAGACCCGCGGCGACCGGTACGCCGCCGTGCGCGTCGACCTGCCCCTCGGGCGAGCGCTGACCGAACTGGCCGAGCGCCTGGGCTGCGCCGTCAGCGAGGATCGCGGCCGAAGCGCGTGAGCAGCCGGTCCTGCCGCGACGCGCCCGGAGCGGTCGGCGGCGCGTCGGCGAACACACGCGGGTTCAGGGCCAGTCCCGCGAAGATGTCGTCGTAGCTCTCGTCGATCCACGCGACGAGCCCGGGATCGAGGGCGTCGTCGGCGCCGAGAGCTCGGGCGAGGTCCCAGGTGTGCACGGTGCTGTCGGCGGTGCGGACGGCCAGCGCGCGCCGTCCGGTCAGCTTGCCCAGCGGGTAGTCGACGACGCGGTCCAGCGCGCCTGTCTCGGCGAAGGCCGCCGCGCAGGCCCGGACCGACGCGGTGAACGCCGCCACCGGGTCGTCGCCGAGGGCGTCGTCGTCGCGGGCGGCCAGGAACTCCTCGCGGGTGGCGCCGCGCAGGAGCCCGACGTAGTTGAGGTTGCCGCGGGTCATGTGGTTCACCAGCGCCCGGATGTCCCATTCGGTGCACGGGGTCGGGGCGTGCCAGCCGTCGGGCGGTACCGCGCGCAGGTGGTGCTCGAAGCCGTTGCTCGCGAGCAGGAAGCGGTCGAGGGGCATGGCGTCCACTGTGGCCCGGCCCGCGGTGCGGCGCAGGCGGGTTTCGGACACCGTGGACGAGCCGGCCCGGGCAGGTTGGGGGAAACGAGCCCGGACCGGCTCTGCGACGGACCTCCACAGCCGGTCGTTGTTCACAAGACGCGGCGGCCGCGCCCGTCGTTACACCGACTGCAAACCCGTCCACGACCAGCGCGGCATCGCCAGCCCGCCGGGCACGTCGGTGGCCGGACCCGGGTAGGTGAGCACCTCGGCCACCGCCCATTCCATGTAGGACCGCAGCGCCGCGCGGAACTCCGGATCGGCGGGCAGGCCGGCGTCGTCGGCGGCGCGCACGAAGCACTCGACGAACCGGCGGCCGAGGTCGCTCATGTCACCGTTGCCCGCGTGCATGCGCAGCATCGCCGAGTGGTCGCTGCACTCCTCGGAGAACCGCGGCGGCCCGCCCAGCACCTCGGCCCAGTACCGGGCCAGCCGGTCGACGTGCTGCGGGTGCTGCCCCGGGTGCGAGAACGGGTGGTTCAGCTCGGGGTCGGCCAGGCAGCGCTCGTGGTGGGCGGCGGCCAGCGCGCGGAACGCGGGGTCGCCGCCGGCGAATTCGTACAGCGTCGGGCGCATCCGCCGAGCCTGGCACGGCCGGGCGCCGAACGCCAGGACGTCAGCGCGCCGCCGCGGCCGCGCGCTCGGCTTGCGGGGTGAAGCCGCCGAACGCGTCGACCGCCCGCCGGACGTCCTCGGTCACCAGGTCGTGGTTCAGCGCACCGCCGGCGGCCGCACCCTGGGCCGCGGCGACGATGACGGTCGCCCGCGCGTCGACGACGTTCCCGGCCGCCCACACGCCCGGCACGTTCGTCTTGCCCATCGCGTCGGTCTCTTCGTAGCCGAGCCCGCGGACGAGCTCGTCGTGCGGGACGGTCTGCGTCCGGAGGAACAGCGCCACCCGCGGCACGAACCGCGCGCCGACCTCGAGCCCGGTGAGATGGCCGGCTTCGCGCCGCAGGGCCGTGACGGTCCCGTCGACGACCTCGATGCCCCGCGCGCCGAGCCGTTCGCGGTCCTCTTCGGACGGTGGCGCGGTGTGGGCGAAGTAGACGACGTCCGGCGACCACTGGCGCACCAGCAGCGCGTGCTCGACGCTCGCGGGTTCGGTGCCGAGCACGCCGAGCGGCCGGTCGCGGACCTCGTAGCCGTGGCAATACGGGCAGGTCACCGCGTCGGTGCCCCAGCTTTCGCGCAGGCCCGGGATGTCCGGCAGGTCGTCGTGGACGCCGGTCGCGAGCAGGACGCGCCGGGCGGTCAGCTCCCGGCCGCTCGCGAGCCGCGCGGTGAAGCCGGGTTCGAGCGCGCTCACCTGGTCTTCGAGGACCTCGACGCCGTAGCCGGCGAGCTCTTCGCGGCCGATCTTGAGCAGTTCGGACGGGGGCAGGCCGTCGCGGGAGAGGAAGCCGTGCATGTGCTCGGCGGGGGCGTTGCGGGGCGAGCCGCCGTCGACGACCACGACGCGCCGCCGCGCGCGGCCCAGCATCAGTGCGGCGTTCAGGCCCGCGGCGCCGCCTCCCACCACCAGGACGTCATAGCTGTTTTCGGTCATGCCGCCACCCTGCGCCCGGTGTCGCGGATCCGACAACAAATGTTGCCATTTTCGGGACAAGCGCGTTTCCTGGAGCGATGACGGACGCGATCACCCACGCACTGGCCGAGGTCGGCCCCCGCCTCAAGCGGGTCCGCACCCAGCGGCGCGTCACGCTGGCCGACCTCTCGACGGCGACGGGCATCTCGAAGAGCACGCTCTCGCGGCTGGAGTCCGGTCAGCGCAAGCCGAGCCTCGAGCTGCTGCTGCCGATCGCCCAGGCCCACCAGGTGCCCCTGGACGAGCTGGTCGGCGCGCCCGAGGTGGGCGACCCCCGGGTCCGGCTGACGGCCCGCCGCCTCCCGCGGTCCAACGGAGCGACGATGACGGTCCTGCCCCTGACCCGCCAGCCGGGCGCGCCCCAGGCGTTCAAGATGATCCTCGAGCCGGAGACGGGCGAGCCGGACCCCCAGGTCCACGAGGGGTACGAGTGGTTGTACGTCCTGTCGGGCCGGTTGCGGCTGGTGCTGGCGGACCGCGACATGACACTGGGCCCGGGCGAGGCGGCGGAGTTCGACACGCGGCTGCCGCATTGGTTCGGCGCGGTGGGGAGGCCGGCGGAGATCCTCAGCCTGTTCGGGAAACAGGGGGAGCGGCTCCACCTGAGGGCGAAGTCCCGCTAGCCGCCCGCCGAACGCGGGCACCGGCAAAGATCCGCTGCAGGCGCACGATGGCCAGCGCGCCCACCACCCAGCCCAGGCCGAACGCCGTGATCGCGGACCAGCCGGGTGACCGGGTGACCCACAGGAAGACGCCGGCGACCAAGGCCCCGGCGAGAGCCAGCGCGGCGATGAACCACTGCCCGGGGGCCGTTTCCCGGTCCAGCTCGCGGTCCCGCCAACCTTCGCATCGCAAGTGACCCGGACAACCGGGGCAAGGAGTCCGTAGGTACTCGTGGATCAGCTTGAGAGCAAGGCGACGTTCGCCGCCGGCGCGATCGCCAGGCTGATGATCGCGCCGGCCGAGGCGAGCTGAAGTGCGACGACGTTCCACTGGAGGGTCGAACGGCGCTCCGTTTCGCTGCGGAGCGCCGCGTACTCCGCGAGCAGGATCGTGGTGGGGTCGGTCACCGGCTCACCTTCGTCCGGGACGAACCTCCACACCAGCTAGAAACCGATCGCTTCCCGCAGCAGCAACACCGTCGCCCGCCCCGGCCTGGGCTCTCCGTTGAGCACCAGGACCCGGTTGACCGCACTCGGCCACCCGTGCACCTCCTGCGTCCGCACGCTTTCCAACGGCAGGCAGTGCTCCTCGATGCGCCGCAGCGCCGTCTCCACGTCGGGCACCACCTTCTGCGCCCCCACCACCCAGATCGCGCGGCCGGCGCCGCCCGCGTACGCAGGCAGCTGACTCCCGCTGCCCGACGCCGCCACCAGGGACCCGGTTTCGGTCACCGCCGCGACGCTGCCCACCACGACGTCGGGGCTCGCGAGCAGCCGCCGGATCTCGTCGGCGCCCGTTGCCCGGTCGATCGCCAGGACCAGGGGCTTCATCGCCTGATAGCGCGAGCCCGCGTTGATGTCCGCGTCGATGCCCGACAGGCGTAACGTCTCACTCGCCCCGGTGAACACGCTGGCTCCCTCGGGGATCAAGTCAAAGACGCGCGTCCGCGCCGCCGCGGCGTCGTCGAGGATCTCCACGGCGAAACCGTGGGCGGTCAGTGCCGCGGCCGCTCGCTCCAAGCGCTCGGCGGGCGCGGCGTCGGCGAACGGGGTGACCGGCAACTGGGTGGTCATGGTGGCTCCTCGCGTGGTCGGATCGGTTTCCCCGGTACGACCACGCAGCCACCCGAAACGTCAGGCCTCACATCCGCGGCCGCTGTCTCGTCGTAAGGGGTGACGACGAAGGGAGTGCGATGGACGTGCTCATGAGCGAGCGGCGCCGGCTGCTCAACCTCGCCTACCGGCTCCTGGGCTCCCTGGCCGAGGCCGAGGACGCGGTCCAGGAGGCCTACGCCCGCTGGTGCGCGCTGCCGAAGCCGCAGCAGGACGCCATCGAATCCCCGGGCGCCTGGCTGACGACGGTCACCGGCCGCATCTGCCTCACCCTGCTCGGGTCGGCGCGGGCCCGCCGCGAAACCTACGTGGGGGACTGGATCCCCGAGCCGGTGCCCGAGACCCCGGGCGGCGATCCGGCCGACCGGGTCACCCTGGACGAGTCGGTCAGCATGGCCTTCCTGGTCGTGCTCGAGGCGATGACCCCGGCCGAGCGCGTCGCGTTCATCCTGCACGACGTCTTCTGCCACTCCTTCGCCGAAGTGGCCGAGATCGTCGGGCGCACGCCGGCCGCGTGCCGCCAGCTGGCCTCCTCGGCCCGGCGCCGCATCCGCGCGTCGCACGAGCCCGCGCCTCCGGTGGCCCGGCAGGCCGGAGTCGTCCGGGACTTCAAGCGGGCGTGGGAAGCGAAGGACATCGACGCCCTGATCGGCCTGCTCGACCCGGGCGCCACCGCGACCGCCGACGGCGGCGGACTCGCCCTCGCGTTCACGCACCCCATCGAGGGCGGCGAGCGGATCGCGCACGCCTGGATCGAGCTGGCGAGCCGGAAGCCGGCCGGCATGACGTTCGCGGAACGCACGGTCAACGGCCGCCCCGGGCTGGTCGCCCGGCAGGACGGGGTGGTCGTGACGGTGTTCGCGTTCGACGTCACCGGCGACCGGATCAAGCACATCTGGGTCGTCCGCAACCCCGAGAAACTCCGGCGCTGGACGGACTAGGGGAGTTCCACCGGCAGCCCGAAGCCCGCGTACATCGCCGGGTCGAGGAAGCCGATGATCTCCGCGATCCGGTCGCCGCGCAGCGTCAGCACGTTCACGCAGCCGATGCGGAACACGCCGTCCGGGTGACGCTGGTAGCACGCGAACGCGAGCTGGCCGGCGGCCCGGACCGGCACCAGCCGCCACGGCGTGGCGAACACGCTGCCGGACAGGAAGCGGGCGACGTCGTCGCGGCCGTCGAACCACGCGGGCAGCGGCGGCATCGTGAAGCGGGCGTCCTCGGCGAGCAGGGCGAGCAGCGCCGGGACGTCCGCGCGTTCCCACGCCGCGACGAAGTCCGCCACCAGCGCGCGTTCGGCGTCTTCGCCGAGGCTGCGCAGCGTCGCCTGCTGGCTCTGCGCCGGCGTCCGCTCGTCGAGGGTCTTGCGGGCCCGTTGCAGCGCGCTGTTCACCGAAGCGACCGACGTGCCGAGCGCGTCGGCGACTTCCGCGGCGGAGAACGCGAGCACCTCCCGCAGGATCAGCACGGCGCGCTGGGTGCCGGGCAGGTGCTGCAACGCGGCGATGAAGGCCAGCTCGACGCTCTCGCGGAGTTCGAAGCGGCGTTGCGGGTCCCAGTCGTCCTCGGGGTAGGGCTCGACGTACGCCTCGCCGTCGACCGGGTCGGCGAGCGCGTCGCCGGGGTTCGCCGCGGGGTGGTGGTCGCGCGGCATCAGGCGTTGCGGGCGCTGCTTGATCAGCCGCAGGCAGGCGTTCGTGGCGATCCGGTAGAGCCACGCGCGCACCGAACTGCGGCCCTCGAACCCGGCCAGCCCGCGCCACGCGCCGAGCAGCGCCTCCTGCAGCGCGTCTTCGGCGTCGTGCAGGGCGCCGAGCATCCGGTAGCAGTGGGTCCGCAGCTCGCTCTGGTAGGGCCGCACCAGCCGGTCGAACGCGCCGCGGTCCTCGCGCCGGGCCGCTTCGAGGAGCTCGGCTTCGGTGTCCATGCCCGCATCCTGCCCGACGCTCAGCCGAGCTCGCGCTGCATCAGGAGCGTGTCGAGCCACCGGCCGTGCTTGAACCCGACGCGCCGCAGCACGCCCGCGTCGGCGAACCCGGCGGCGCTGTGCAGCTTCCGCGACGCGGGGCTGCCGGAGTCGACGACGACGGCGATCGCCTGCGCGGCGCCCGCCGTGGCGCACCGCTCGAGCAGCTCGTCCAGCAGCCGCCGCCCGTGGCCGCGGCCGGCGGCTTCGGGCGCGAGGTAGATGGTCGTCTCGACGGTGTGCCGGTAGGCGGGCTTCGGCCGCCACGGCGCGGCGAGCGCGTAGCCCAGGACTTCCGGTCCGGCCAGGACGAGGAACGGCAGGGCGCTCTCGCGGATCTTCGCACGCCACTGGTCCGCGGTCGGCGGGGTGGTCTCGAAGGTGACGACCGAGCCGGTGACGTACGGCGCGAAGACGGCCGCGATGCCTTCGGCGTCGGCCTCGGTGGCCGGCCTGATTCCGCTATAGTGGACACAGTAGCTATCATAGAGGAATGATCGATCCGGCGAGCCTGGGCCGCCGCCTGCACGCCCTGCGGACCGACCGCGGCCTGGCGCTGAGCGCGCTGGCCCGGGACGCCGGGGTGAGCGTGAGCATGCTGTCGGCCGTCGAGCGCGGCGAGAAGACCCCGACGGTGGTGGTCCTGTCCCGCATCGCCGACGGCTTGGGGTTGTCGCTGTCGCGGCTGCTGGCCGGCCTGGAGACCGACCGGGTGGTCGTCCGCCGCGCGGCCGAGCAGGACCACGTCGCCGAGCCGGGCGGCTGGCACCGCACGGTCCTGACGCCGGTCGTGCCGGGCGTCAACTTCGAGTGGATCCGCACGACGCTGCCGCCCCGGTGTGACGCCGGCGAGTTCCCCGCGTACGCGCCGGGTTCGCACGAGTTCGTCGCGGTGGAGGCGGGCACGTTGTGGCTGGGCGTCGGCTCGGCGGAGTACGTGCTGACGGCCGGGGACTCGGTCTACTTTCCCGCGGACGCAACGCATTCGTACGCGAACCGCGGTGACGAGCCGTGCGAGTACCACGTCGCGGCGCTCGTGATGCGCTCGCGCGCGGGCCGGGTTCAGTAGGCGACGTCGCTGCGGCCGAGTGCTTCGCCGAGTGCCGGCCCGGCGCTCCCGTCCTCGTCGAGCGCCCGCCACAGCAGCGCCGCCGCGTGGGTGCGGACACCGCAGCTCGCCGGGTTCCGCCGCAGGTCCTCGAGGACGGGTGAGCCGACGCCGCACACCGACCGGACCACCGAGACGATCCCGGCCACGGTCTGCGCCGCCGCCTCCGAAACGGGAGCGCCCGAGCGGACGGCGCCGAAGTGGTCGGCGATGGCGCGGACGGCCGCGTCCGCGAGGTTCCGGTGGTCCATGGCGTCCCCCTCCAGGCCAGGCCGATGATCCCGTCCTGAGGTCGGCGATGACGACGGGGTTGTTACGGCGGCCGCTAAAACCGGGTGACACCGCCGCCTTTCCCGTGGCACCCTGCGGATCATGTTCCCCGTGTCCGATAGCGCGACGCTCGCAGGCTTGTCCCTGCCGAGCGCCCTTTCGGCACGGCCGGTCCCGGCCCTGAACAGCGGCGCTCGAAGCTGACCCTTCCCCGATTTCCCCTGTTCTGCCGCGGAACCGCCGGGGGAGGGTCGACGCGCTCACCCGGTTCCGCGCGCCTTCCGTTCTCAGTACAGGGAAATCCCATGAGCAAGCAGCAGTACGTGCGCACCAAGCCGCACCTCAACATCGGCACGATGGGGCACGTCGACCACGGCAAGACCACCCTCACCGCGGCCATCACCAAAGTGCTGGCCGAGCGCGGCGGCAGCAATCGCTACGTCGCCTTCGACCGCATCGACCGCGCGCCGGAGGAGGTCGAGCGCGGCATCACCATCAACATCGCGCACGTCGAGTACGAGACGCCGACGCGGCACTACGCGCACGTCGACATGCCGGGTCACGCCGACTACGTCAAGAACATGATCACCGGCGCGGCCCAGCTCGACGGCGCCGTGCTCGTGGTCTCGGCCCAGGACGGCGCGATGCCGCAGACGCGCGAGCACGTCGTGCTGGCGCGCCGGATCGGCGTCGAGCACCTCGTGGTCGCGCTCAACAAGGCCGACCTCGCCGACGACGAGGACCTGCTCGACCTGGTCGAGCTCGAGGTCCGCGAGCTGCTGACCCGCTACGGGTTCGACGGCGACGCCGTGCCGGTCGTCCGCGTGTCCGGGCTGCGCGCGCTCGACGGCGACCCGCTGTGGACGCAGCGGATCCTCGACCTGCTCGAGGCCGTCGACGAGCACGTGCCGATCCCGCCGCGGCGGCTCGACCTGCCGTTCCTCATGCCGATCGAGAACGTCCTGACCATCACCGGCCGCGGCACCGTCGTGACCGGCGCGGTGGAGCAGGGCACCCTCGCGGTCGGCGACGCGGTCGAGGTGATCGGGCTCGGGCCGGCCGTCGCGAGCGTGGCGACCGGGCTCGAGACGTTCGGCAAGCCGATGGAGCGCGCCGAGGCGGGGGACAACGCCGCGGTGCTGCTGCGCGGGGTGAAGCGCGGCGAGGTCCGGCGCGGGCAGGTCGTCTGCCTGCCGGGCAGCGTCCGGCCGCACACGCGGTTCCGTGCGGACGTCCACGTGCTGTCGGCCGCCGAGGGGGGCCGGCGGACGCCGTTCGCGGCGAACTACCGGCCGCAGTTCCACTTCCGCACCAGCGACGTCGTCGGGGTGGTCGCCCTCGCCGACGGCGTGACGGTGGTCCGGCCGGGTGAGGCGGCTTCGCTGACGGTGGAGCTCGGCCAGCCGGTCGCGATGAGCCCGGGCCTCGGGTTCGCCATGCGCGAAGGCCGCCTGACGGTGGCCGCGGGCACCGTCCGCGAGGTGCTGGACTGAAGGGCGTGGCCCCTGCTTCGGCGGGGGCCACGCTTGACTCATCCGATCATTTGCTCCTAGCCTGAGCTCGCGCAATCCCGATCCGCCGTCGGAAACACCGCGTGGTGTTTTCGTCGTTGCCAGGAAAGGGAGCTTTCGTGGGCGAAGCGTTCAGCCGCCGTCGAGCGGTCACCTGGGGAGCGGCGGCCGGTGCCGCGTTGCCATTCATCGGATCTCCGGCCGTCGCGGCTGAAGACGGCGCGGCAGGCTCGTTCTTCGACGTCACGAAGTTCGGCGCGAAGGGCGACGGCCGCACGATCGACACCGCCGCGATCAACCGCGCGATCGACACGGCCGCGGCCCGGGGCGGGACGGTGTACTTCCCGGCCGGGACGTACGCGAGCTATTCGATCCACCTCAAGAGCAACGTGGCGCTGTACCTGGGGGCGAACGCGACGATCCTCGCGGCCGCCCCGGCGGGTGGCAAGGGCTACGACCCGGCCGAGCCGGGCGCGGGCAACCCGTACCAGGACTTCGGGCACAGCCACTGGCACAACAGCCTGATCTGGGGCGAGAACCTGGAGAACGTCACCATCGAGGGGCCGGGCAAGATCGACGGCAAGGGCCTCGTCGCCGGCGGCAGCGCGGAGTCCGCACCGCTCAACGGCAACAAGGCGATCGCGCTGAAGCTGTGCAGGAACGTCGCGATCCGCGACATCACGATCGTCAACGGCGGGCACTTCGGCATCCTGCCGACCGGCGTCGACAACTTCCGCATCGACGGGCTGGTGATCGACACCAACCGCGACGGCATCAACATCGACTGCTGCAAGAACGTCCGCATCGCCAACACCACGGTGAACTCACCGAACGACGACGCGATCGTGCTGAAGAGCTCGTACGCGCTGAACCGGGTGCGGGACACGGAAAACGTGACGATCGACAACTGTTTCGTCAGCGGCTACGACCTGGGCACGCTGGTCGACGGCACGTACAAGACGTCGTCGTACGGCCGCACCGGCCGCGTCAAGTTCGGTACCGAGGCCAACGGCGGGTTCCGCAACATCGCGATTTCGAACGTGGTCTTCGAGTACTGCCGCGGCCTGGCGCTGGAGACGGTCGACGGCGGGTGGCTGGAGGACGTGACGATCAGCAACCTGACGATGCGCAAGGTCCAGATGCCGCTGTTCCTCCGTCTGGGTGCGCGCATGCGCGGTCCGGCGGGCATCCCGGTCGGGTTCCTGCGCCGGGTGAGCATCAGCGACGTGACGACGTTCGACGCCGACCCGCGGTATCCGTCGTGCCTGGCGGGAATCCCGGGCCATCCGATCGAGGACGTGAAGCTGAGCAACATCCGCCACCACCTGGCAGGCGGCCTCACCCCGGGCGACGCGGTCCAGAACCCACCGGAGCTGGAGACGGCGTACCCGGAGCCGTCGATGTTCGGCACGCTGCCGGCGTACGGGTTTTTCATCCGCCACGCGCGGGGGATCAGTCTGGACAATGTGGACGTCCGATGCGGAGCGCCGGACACCCGCCCGGCGTTCGTGGTGCGGGACGTGGCGGATCTCGACGTCCACCATTGCCGCGCGGAGGCGGGGAAACCGACGTTCGTCCTGGACGACGTGGACGACTTCCGGGTGAGCGACGGCCGCCCGGTGGAGGAGGCCCGGGTGGAGCACGCGGACCACCAGGAGCTGTAGGGGAGTCGTCCGGCCGGGCCCCGGCGCCGCCGCGGGGCCCGGCCGGTGTTTCACGTTTCGCCCGTTTCGCGCGGGGCGTCCGGGTGATCCCGCCGTCCACAACGGACTTCCCGGCAACAACGGAGCCCCCGACGACGACCGAAACCCCGGCGGCGACTACGACTACGCCGACGCGAACTCACCCGCCGACGGCCACGACGAAGAAGCCGACGACCCCGCACCGCACCACGACCCGGCGCCGCCCGCGCTGAGCCCGGGCGGTCACCCGGGACCGCGCATTGCGATCCGGCGACAACGGCCCGGCCGCGGTAACCACCGCCGCGGGCAAGGCGACTGAACCATCGTCCGGTTGCCGTCGTCGAAGGCATGTCGATGAAAACGTGGTTGTGGGGAACGCTGCTCGCCGTGGGCTTGGCGACCGCGGCGTGCGGCGCGTCACCGACGCCGGCACGCGCCCCGGCCGGGCCCACCACCACCGAAACGGTGCTGACCATCGAGCCGACGCCGACCGTGACGGTCACCGTGCCGCCGACCTCCACCGTTTCCGCGCCCTCCGCCGCGAGCAAGGCGCCGGTCCGCAGGACGCCGACCCGGAAGCCGCCGCAGTTCGGCTACCAGTGCCGGGACGGCGACGAAACGAAGTACGAGGTCTGCGCCGGCCACAAAGCCTGGGTCGACGGGCAGCGCGAGTTCACCGAGTGCCTGGACAGCGGCGGAACCTGGGACACGGCAACCGACCGCTGCAAGCGTCCCTGACCTCAGCGGCCGCGCAGTCCAGGCCGGGCCAAGCCGACGGTCGCGAGGACGATCAACGCCACCGCCGCCACTCCCGCGATCACCGACAGCACCGGGGCCTGCGCGTCCGTCCGCGCCAACGTGAGCACGCTCGACAACAGCAACACCGCCCCCACGCCCAGGTTCAGCCAGCACAGCGGAGCCGTGCTCGGGATGACGTGCCAACGCCGCTCGGCCATCGGACCTCCTCGGTCGGGATCTCTCCCCGGATCTGCCCCGAACGGGTGTCGATCAAACCCGCCCCACGTTCCGCTCGCCGGAACACGGGACTGTCCGCCCGGGGCCGCGTGGTGCGACCGTCTGAACCATGGCTCCCGTGATGGCGGCGATCGTCGGCCCCGGCAACATCGGTACCGATTTGCTGGCGAAGCTGCGACGCAGTGAAGTTCTCGAAATCGGTTACGTGGTCGGCGTGGTCGAGTCCGACGGGCTCGAGCGCGCCCGCGCGCAGGGGATCGCGGCGTCCGCCGAGGGCGTCGACTGGCTGCTGCGGCAGGACCCCCTGCCGGAGATCGTGTTCGAGGCGACGTCGGCCAAGGCGCACGCCGCCAACGCCCCCCGCTACGAAGCGGCCGGCATCCAGGCGATCGACCTCACCCCGGCGCACCTCGGCCCGATGGTGTGCCCGCCGGTGAACCTCGGCGCGCACCTCGACGCGCCGAACGTCTCCATGATCACCTGTGGCGGCCAGGCCACGATCCCGATGGTGCACGCCGTTTCCCGCGTGACGCCGGTGCCGTACGCGGAGATCGTCGCCTCGGTGGCCTCGCGCGGTGCGGGCCCCGGGACGCGCGCCAACATCGACGAGTTCACGCGCACCACGTCGCAGGCGGTCGCCGAGATCGGGGGCGCCGGGCGCGGCAAGGCGATCATCATCCTCAACCCGGTCGAGCCGCCGATGATCATGCGGGACACCGTCTTCTGCGCGATCGGGCTCGACGCCGACCGCGACGCGATCACCGAGTCGATCCACGAGATGGTCGACGAAGTCCGCAAGTACGTCCCCGGCTACACGCTGCGCGCCGACCCGCAGTTCGACGACGCGCGCGAGGAGTGGGACGGCAACGCGCGGGTCGGGATCTTCCTCGAGGTCCGCGGCAACGGCGACTACCTGCCGGAGTACGCCGGCAACCTCGACATCATGACGGCCGCGGCCGCCCGCGTCGGGGAACTCATGGCCCGCGCGAAGCAGGAGGTGCCCGCATGACTCGTCCGGAGCTGAAGCACGACGTCCGGATCGTCGACACGACGCTGCGCGACGGCAGCCACGCGATGGCCCACCGCTTCACCGAACAGCAGGTGCGCGACACCGTGCGCGCGCTGGACCGCGCCGGCGTCGAGGTGATCGAGGTGACCCACGGCGACGGCCTCGGCGGCTCGTCGTTCACCTACGGCTTCTCCGCCGTCGACGAGCTCAAGCTGATCGCCGCGGCGCGCGAAGAGGCGAAGCAGGCGAAGATCGCCGTGCTGCTCGTGCCGGGCATCGGCACCGCGGAAGACCTCCAGCGCGCGTTCGACGCGGGCGCGGAGATGGTCCGGGTGGCGACGCACTGCACCGAGGCCGACGTCTCGCCGCAGCACTTCGGGCTGGCGCGCGAGCTCGGGATGGAGACCGCCGGGTTCCTCATGATGGCGCACCGGACGCCGCCGGAGGACCTCGCGAAGCAGGCGCGGATCATGGTCGACGCGGGCTGCCAGGCGGCCTACGTGACGGACTCGGCCGGTGCGCTCCTGATGCACGAGGCCCGTGACCGGTTCGAAGCACTGGTCGCCGAAGTCGGCGACACGGCGTGGGTCGGCTACCACGGCCACCAGAACCTCTCGCTCGGCGTCGCGAACTCCGTGCTGGCGTACGAAGCCGGGGTCCGCTACATCGACGGGTCGCTCTGCGCGCTCGGCGCGGGCGCGGGCAACTCGCCGACGGAGGTGCTCGCGGCGGTGTTCGACCGTCTGGGCATCGACACGGGACTCGACGTCGGCGCCCTGCTCGACGGGGCCGAGGAGGTCGTCCGCCCGTACCTGAACCGCTGGCCGAAGATGGACCGCAACGCGATCGTGCAGGGCTGGGCCGGGGTGTATTCGAGCTTCCTGCTGCACGCCGAGCGCGCGGCGGAGCGCTACGGCGTTCCGGCGCAGGCGATCCTCCGCCGCTGCGGGGAGCTCGCGCTCGTGGGCGGCCAGGAAGACATGATCATCGACGTCGCGGTGACGCTGGCCGCGGAGCAGAAGGGCTAGCGTGCGAACCGGTCGAGCGCCGCGAGCTTCCACGCCCGCTTGACGTCACTGGCCCGGTGCCCGGAGTGGTCGTCGACCAGCAGCTCCGCACCGGGCCAGGCTGCGGCCAGCTCCCACGCGGTCGTCACCGGGCAGCTGAGGTCGAGCCGCCCGTGGATCAGCACGCCCGGGATGCCGGCGAGCCGCCCGGCGTCGCGGATCACCGCGCCTTCCTCCAGCCAGCCGGCGTGCGCGTAGTAGTGCGCGGTGAGTACGGCGAAGGCGCGCGCGGCGTCGTCGACCGGCATGTCCCGGACCGGGGACGCGCCGGGTTCGAGCGACAGCACGACGTCCTCCCACCGGCACCACGCGGCGACCGCCCGGTCGCGCACGGCCGGGTCCGGATCGGCCATCAGCCGCGCGTACGCGGCGACGTCGTCGTCGGCGCCCAAGCTGAACCGCGCCCATTCCTCGGGGAAGAACCGGCCCACCCCGCGGTAGAGCCAGTCGATCTCCGACCGGCGCGTGGTGCTGATCGCGCTGAGCACCAGTTCTGTCACCCGTTCGGGGAAGCGTTCGGCGTACACCAGCGCCAGGGTCGTGCCCCACGAACCGCCGGTCACCAGCCAGCGCTCGATGCGGAGGTGCTCGCGCAGCCGTTCGAGGTCGGCGACGAGGTGCTCGGTCGTGTTGTCGCGCAAGGACGTCGTCCCGTGCGGCACGCTCCGGCCGCAGCCGCGCTGGTCGAGGAGCACGATCCGGTAGCGGGCGGGGTCGAACATCCGCCGCATGCCCGGCGCGCTGCCCTGGCCGGGGCCGCCGTGCAGCACGACCGCGGGCTTGCCCTCGGGGTTGCCGGAGGTCTCCCAGTGGACGTGGTGCCCGTCGCCGACGTCGAGCAGGCCTTGGTCGTGGGGCTCGGTCATCGGGTACATCTCGGGCATCGCGCGTGTCCACCTTCGGTCAATGTCCGGAACAGACCGGTCCGGCCGCGCCGGAAGCCCGCCAGACTCGGTTCCGGCCGGTGATCATGCCGGACCGGAGCCACTTCTTCCGAGGGGATTTCGATGAAACGCAGGATCTTCGCCGCGGCGGTCGCCTGTGCGGCCACGTTCGCGGGGCTGCTCGGCGCCGCTCCGGCGGCCCAGGCGGCGACGGCGGTGACGTTCACCCCGCGCACGGTGACCTCGCCGCACGAGACCCAGTACGTCGGCGCGCTCGGTTCGGTGCAGCTGTCGATGACGGCCGGCCAGACCGCGTACGTCTACTCGACGCTGCGCGCGAACAACGCGTCGAACACGACGCTGATCGACAACGAGGTCCGCTGTTCGAGCACGAGCGGCTGGACGAAGAACGAGGTGCTCGGGCAGAACGTCCTCATCGCGAGCGCCACCGGCGCCCCGGCGTCGCTGCGGGACATCAGCGTGACGACGCGGTTCCTGGTCCACCCGGGCGCGGCGGGCACCGTCACGTGCACGACGTATCTGCGGAGCGCGAACCTCGGGCTGGGCAACTCGACCGTGAGCCTGGTCAGTGGCGAGCTGAAGTTCGCGGACACCAGCGTCGCGAACACGACCGCCGGCACGCCGCCGCAGGCCGACGACGGTGACACGCCTCCCGGCCGCGTCATCGGCCTCAGCTCGGCCGCCCCGACGGTCCGCGAGCCGGCCTCGGACACCTTCGAGATGGCGGCGCCGGTGACCGGGCTCAGCGTGTTCGGCGACATGGAACTGATGGCGTGCTACCCCGAGCCGAAGGACGGCTGCCCGGTGAACAGCATGACCGCCCGGGTGACGCTGTTCGTCAACCAGTGGAAGGCCGACGGCACGCTGTGCAAGTCGGACGCCTCGTCGAGCGTGACGGCGCTGGTGCGCCGCGACGTCCACCACTACGTGGTCCCGCTGAACACCCGCTTCACGGCGGCGACGGGCAACGGCTGCGTGCCGAAGTTCAACTTCTACGTCAAGACCGACTGGGTGAGCGGCTCGACGGGCGCCGTCCAGATGGCGTCGGGCGGCCTGCCCGACGCGACCGGTTCGACGGTGAAGCACTACGACGCGATGAGCCACGCCTTCGCGGTCGCGTACTGAGGTCGAGGGGCGCGCAGGCTTCCCGGCGCGCCCCTCTCGCGGGTCAGGCGGGTTCGCCGAACCACCGGTGCAGCGCGGCTTCCAGGCCGGTCGTCGCCCCGTCCTCGCGGGCCCAGGCGATGTGCCCGTCCGGCCGGACCAGCACGCCGGTGAGCGACGGCTCGCTGTCGCACTTGGCCGTCAGCGTGGTGACGCGGCCCGCCCAGCCGCTCGCGGTTTCGCGCAGCCCGGCGCTGTCGGCGAGGTCGAGCAGGAGCGCCCGGCCGTCCTGGAGGTGCTCGCCGAGCCGGGTGCCGTCGGCGAACGCGAAGTCGGGCGCACCGCGGCCGGTGAGGTCGTGCTCGCCCTCGATCGGGTACCGGTGCAGGACGCCGGAAAGCTTCTTCGCCAGGTACGTCGCGCCGTCGTCGGTGAGCAGCAGGTCGGTGACGACCTGGCGCAGCGCCCGGGTCCGGACATCGCTGCGCATCAGCGCGACCTGGGCCCGGGTCCACTCGAGGACCCACTCGCCGATCGGGTGGCGTTCGGTCGTGTAGGTGTCGAGGAGGCCGTCCGGCGCCCAGCCGTGGATGGTCGCCGCGAGCTTCCAGCCGAGGTTGACGGCGTCGCCGATGCCGAGGTTGAGCCCCTGCCCGCCGAAGGGCGAGTGGACGTGCGCGGCGTCGCCGGCGAGGAGCACCCGGCCCTGGCGGTAGGTGGTCGCCTGGCGGGCGTTGTCGGTGAAGCGCGTCGCGCTGTGCACCTTCGTGATCCGGACGTCGGCGCCGGACACCCGCCGGAAGCTGTCTTCGAGCTCCTGCGCGGTGACCGGGGCGTCGCGGTCCGCGGGCGGCCCGTCGAACTCGACGGTGAGGATCCGGCCGGGCATCGGGCCGTGGACGTAGAGCCCGCCGGTGCCGTGCTGCCAGCCACCGGGCAGGGCTTCGGTCCCGGTGATCTCGGTGAGGGCCTGCCACCCGGTGACCGCGGGGTCGGTGCCGGGGAACTCGAACCCGGCGTGCTTGCGGACGAAGCTGCGGCCGCCGTCGGCCCCGACGAGCCAGCCGGCGCGGACGGTCTCTTCGCCGAGCCGCACGGTGACGCCGTCGTCGTCGGCATCGAACCCGGTCACCTCGGCACCCCGCCGGATCTCGACGCCCAGTTCGGCGGCGCGTTCGGCGAGGACGGCCTCGACGGCCTGCTGCTGGATGACGACGACGTTCGACGCGGGCCCGACGTCGCGGAAGTCCGGATCGTCGAAGTGGACGCCGTTCGAGGCGACCATGATCCCGGCGAAGTGCCCGACGGGGATCGCCGGCTTGGGCCCGTCGCCGCCCCCGCCCCTGGATTTCAGGAACTCCTGGATCTTCGCGAAGTTCTGCTGCACGACGGCTTCCACCGCGGGCAGCAGGCCACGGCGGTAGAAGGCCTCGGCGGTCGTCAGGTTGACCGACCCGGCCTTGATCGTCGGGTCCGGCTCGGCGAGCCGTTCGACGACGAGCACGTTCACGTCCTTGAGCCGGAGTTCGCAGGCCAGCATCAACCCGACCGGTCCGCCCCCGGAGATCACCACATCCCAGTTCATGGCACCGATGATGCCGCGAAACTTTTACCGAGTCAAACTTTTGGCTCGGTCTATACTCCGACCATGGCGGATCAAGGACTGCGCGAGCGGAAGAAGCGGGCGACGCGCCAGCTGATTTCGAACGTGGCCTCGGGCCTGTTCATCCAGCGCGGCTTCGAGGAGGTGACGGTGGCCGAGATCGCCGAAGCCGCGGGCGTGTCGAAGATGACGGTGTTCAACTACTTCCCGCGCAAGGAAGATCTCTTCCTCGACCGGCACGCCGATCGGCTGGCCGAGCTGGTGGAGCTGCTGCGGTCTCGTCCCGCCGGCGTGTCGGCCGCCGCTGCCCTGCGGGCGCACCAGCACTCGCTGCTGGCTTCCGGGCACCCCCTTTCGGGTGCCATCGCCGGGGGGCCCGGGTTCTGGTGGGTGCTGACGTCGAGCCCGGCGCTGATGGCCCGGTGGTACGAGCAGGAGCGGGAGATCGCGGACGCGTTCGCCGAGGTGTTCGCCGAGGAGACCGGGGACGCGTTCCGCTCCCGGATGGCGGCGGGGCTGCTGACCACGGCGATCACGTCGGTGTTTTCGCACGCCATGAGGCGGATCCTGGCCGGCGACGATGTCGAGGTGGTCCGGCGGGAGCAGGTCGCCGTGATCGACCAGGCCTTCGACCTGGCGGAACACGGGGTGGGTGAGTTCCCGGGCTGAGCTGATGCGGCCGCCGGGGTCCGGAGGTAGGTTGCGATCGTGATCTTGGACGCCGCCCATGCGTGAGGACGAGGTGCTCCGCCACGTCACCACGCCGCTGTCCGCGCCGGCCTTCCCCCGCGGGCCTTACCGGTTCACCGATCGCGAGTACCTGAACATCACCTACCGGACCGATCCGGCGGCGCTGCGGGCGCTCGTGCCCGAGCCGCTCGAAGTCCCCGAACCGCTCGTGCGGTTCGAGGTGATGCGGATGCCGGACGTCACCGGGCTCGGCGACTACACCGAGTCCGGGCAGGTCGCGATGGTCACCCACGGCGGGGAACCCGGGGAGTTCACCCTCGGGATGTACGTCGACAGCCACCCCGCCATCGCCAGCGGGCGCGAGGTGGCCGCCTACCCCAAGAAGCTCGGGAAACCCCGGCTGTCCGTCGACTCCGACACGCTGGTCGGCACGTTGGACTACGGCTCGATCCGCGTCGCGCTCGCGACGATGGGCTACAAGCACCGCGAACTGGACGAATCCGCCGCCCGCGCCGAACTGACCGCCCCGACGTACATGCTCAAGATCGTCCCCGGCTACGACGGCCGGCCGCGGATCTGCGAGCTCGCGCGCAGCCGCATCAGCGACCTGACGATCAAGGGCGCGTGGACCGGGCCGGCGCGGCTGCACCTCGTGCCGCACGCCCTGGCCCCGCTCGCCGACCTGCCGGTGCTGGAGATCGTGTCCGCGAGCCACCTCCTGACCGACCTCACGCTCGGCCGGGCCGCGGCCGTGCACGACTACCTCGCGGGGGAGCAGGCATGAAAGCGACCATCGTCGGCGGCGGCGTCATCGGCGTCTCCTGGGCGGGCCTGATGGCCGCGCACGGACTGGACGTCGTCGTCAGCGACCCCGCGCCCGGCATCGAAGACGCGGTGCGGGCCGGGCTCGCCGAGCTGACCCCCGCCCTGCGCGAACTGGGGCTGCCTGCCGACGGCCGCGTCACGTTCCAGGCGGATCTCGCCGAGGCGGTCGCCGACGCCGGCGTCGTGCAGGAGAACGGTCCCGAACGGCTGGACCTCAAGCACCGGATCTGGACGACCATCGAGGAGAACGCACCGGCGGACGCGCTGTTCCTCACGTCCACCTCCGGCATTCCGGCCACCGAGATCGCCACGGCACTCGAGCGGCCGGAACGGCTCGTCGTGGGACATCCGTTCAACCCGCCGCACCTCATCCCGCTGGTCGAGGTCGTGCCCGGCGAGAAGACGTCGCCCGAGGCGGTCGAGCGGGCCGTCGAGTTCTACCGCGGCCTGGGCAAGAAGCCGATCGTGCTGGCCAAGGAGGTACCCGGGTTCGTCGCGAACCGCCTGCAGGCCGCGATCTTCCGCGAATGCGTGCACCTGGTCGCCGAGGGCGTGGTCACCGAGCAGCAGCTCGACGAGGTCGTGACGTCCTCGCTGGGCCAGCGGTGGGCCGTGAGCGGGCCGTTCCTCAGCTTCCACCTCGGCGGTGGACCGGGCGGGCTGCCGCACTTCCTCGAGCACCTCGGGCCGGGCCTGCGCAAGCGCTGGGGCCAGCTCGGCACCCCGGACCTCGACGAGGAGACCGTGCGGCTGCTCAGCGAACAGGCGGGCGACTTCGGCGGCAACGTCGCGGAACTCGCGAAAGCCCGGGACACCGCGCAGATCGCCCTGATGAAGGCACTGGGCCGATGACCGTCACCGACCGGATCCGCGCCGCGCTGGCGAACCCGATCTCCGCGGACGAGCAGGACGACTTCGACATCCACGCGGCGCTGAACGAGGTCCTTTCCGACGTCGGCCTGTCCGAACAGGACTCCGGCGGCCGGGTGGAGTTCACCGGCGCCGACCCGATCGTGCCGAGCGCGGTCCGGCTGGGCGCGGCACCGGCGATCGGACTGGTCGCGAAGTCCGTGGCGCTGGCCGCGTTGTGGCGCCACCGCGGCGGACCCGGCCAGGACATCAGCATGGACCTGCGGACCGCGCCGCACCGGCTGTGCCCGTTCTACGACAAGAAGTGGGAGCTGCTCAACGGCCTCCCGCCGACCAACACCGCCGACCCGGCCAGCCCGCTGTCGCTGAAGTTCTACCGCGCCGGCGACGGCCGCTGGGTCATGCCGCTGAACATCTACCCGAAGCTGAAGTCCAAGACCCTCAAGCTGCTGCGCACCTACGACGACGCCACCGCGCTCGCCGCCGCCATCGCCCGCTGGGATGCGGCCGAGCTGGAGGAGGCCGGTGCCGACGCGGGCATCGTCATGCCGATGGTCCGCAGCACCGAGGAGTTCCTGCAGACCCGGCAGTACCGCGACGTGCTGGCCGGGCTGCCGCTGATCGAGATCGAGAAGATCGGCGACTCGGCCCCGGAGCCGTTGCCGGCGGGCGCCGCCCAGCCGCTCGACGGGATCCGCGCGCTCGGCATGGGCCACGTCATCGCGGGCGCGGCGATCGGGCGGTCGCTGGCCCTGCACGGCGCCGACGCACTGAACCTGTGGCGGCCGTCCGAATGGGAGAACCCCGTCGTCTACTCGACGGCGAACGTCGGCGTCCGCTCGGCCACCGTGGACTACCAGCGTTCGGGCGTCGCCCGGGAGCTGCTGCGCGGCGCCGACGTCTTCTACGCGAACCGGCGCCCCGGGTTCGTGGCCGGGCTGGGACTTTCGCCGCAGCGGGCGGCGGAGATCCGGCCGGGCATCATCCACACGACCGTCTCGCTGCACGGCGAGCACGGCCCGTGGGCGACGCGGGTCGGGTTCGACCAGACCGCCGGCTGCGTCGCCGGGATGATGACCCTGGAAGGCTCGCCCGACCAGCCCGTGCTGCCGCACATCGGCGTGGTGAACGACTACCTCGTCCCGTGGCTGGCCACGGCGGGGATCTGCGGCGCGCTGATGCGCCGCGCCACCGAAGGCGGCAGCTACCGCGTCCACATCTCGCTGACGCGCATCGCGCTCTGGATCATCAGCCTCGGCGTGTTCGACAAGGAGTACGCGCGCTCGGTCGCCGGCACCGGCGAGCGGCACGCGTACCTCGACCCCGAGACGTTCACCGCTCCGACCCCGCTGGGTCTCTACCAGGGCGTCACCGACCAGGTGCGGATGTCCGAGACGCCCGGTTCGTACGCGACGATCCTCGTTCCCCGCGGCTCCGGCCGCCCCGAATGGCTGCCCGGAGGCCACCGATGAGCCCCATTGCCGACGTCGTTTCCCGCCTGCGCACGACGTTTTCGTCCGGCGTCACCAAGCCCCTGGAGTGGCGGCGCGCTCAGCTGACCGCGCTGAAGGCGATGCTGGAGGAGCAGGCCGACGACTTCCTCGCGGCCCTGCACGCCGACCTCGGCAAGAACGCGGCCGAAGCACGCAGCGCGGAGATCACGTTCGTCACCAACGAAATCGACCACACCCTGGCGCACCTCGACGCGTGGGTCGCGCCCGAGACGGCGCCGCTGCCGCAGTACCTGCTGCCCGGCGCGGGCAGCGTAGTGCGGGAGCCGCTCGGCGTCGCGCTCGTGATCGGGCCGTGGAACTACCCGCTGCACCTCGTGCTGGCGCCGCTGGTCGGGGTGCTGGCCGCGGGCAACGCCGCCGTCGTCAAGCCGAGCGAGCTGTCGCCCACGGTGTCGGCCTCGATCGCGCGGCACGTCCCGTCCTATTTGGACACCTCGGCCGTCGCGGTCGTGGAGGGCGCGATCCCGGAGACCACCGAGCTGCTGGAACAGCGGTTCGACCACATCTTCTACACGGGCAACGGCGCGGTCGGGCGCATCGTGATGACCGCGGCGGCGAAGCACCTCACCCCGGTGGCCCTCGAGCTGGGCGGCAAGAGCCCGGTCGTCGTCGACACCGACGTCGACCTGCGGGTCGTGGCCGAGCGGATCGTCTACGGCAAGTTCATGAACGCGGGCCAGACGTGCGTGGCGCCGGACTACGTGCTGGCCGTCGGCGACACGGGGGAGCGGCTGGAGAAGCACCTGGCGGACGTGCTGCGCGAGCGTTTCGGCGACGACCCGGCGGAGAGCCCGGTGTACGGGCGGATCGTCAACGCCCGGCACTTCGACCGCCTGGCGGGCCTGCTCGGCAGCGGGCGGCTGGTCACGGGCGGCCAGACCGACCGGGACGCGAAGTACATCGCGCCGACCGTGCTCGCGGACGTCCCGCCGGACTCGCCGGTGATGGCCGAGGAGATCTTCGGGCCGATCCTGCCGGTCCTGCGGGTCGCCTCCCTGGACGAGGCGCTGACGTTCATCACCGGCCGGGACAAGCCGCTGGCGTTGTACGCGTTCACGGGTTCGGCGGAGACGAAACGGCGGATCCTCGCGGAGACGTCGTCGGGCGCGGTGGGGTTCGGCCTCCCGGTGGCCCACCTGACGGCACCGGACCTCCCGTTCGGCGGGGTCGGCGAGAGCGGGATGGGGCGCTACCACGGGAAGTACTCGATCGACACGTTCAGCAACCTGAAGGCGGTCCTCGACAAACCGCTGTGACCGCCCGTCGTTCAGCGCAGTGCTTCCTTCGCGCCCTCGGCCACCGCTTTCGCCACGGCGGCCAGGGCGGGTGAGTCCAGCTTCCACTGCTGCCAGTGCAGCGGGACGTCCAGGGGCCGGTCCGGGGCCAGGTCGATGAGCGCGTCGCCGCGGGAGGCCGCCTGGATCTCCGGGACCATGCCCCAGCCGAGGCCGGCCGCCACGGCGTCCACAAAGGACTCCGAGGCCGGGATGTGGTGGCGCACCAGGGTGAAGTTCCGGCGGCGGGTCAGGCCGCGCAGGAAGCGGTCCTGGAGGTCGTCCTTGCGGTCGAACATGATCACCGGGGCCGCGGGGAGTGCCGACGTCAGCGGGCCCGGCAGCCACTTCTCGAGGAACGCGGGGGAGGCCATCGCCCGGTAGCGCATGCGGCCCAGGCGGACGGATGTGCAGCCCTGGACCGGCTGGGGTGCCGCCGTCACCGCCGCCATGACCAGGCCCTCGCGCAGGAGGGCCGCCGTGTGGTCCTGGTCCTCGCGTTGGAGGTCGAAGGCGATCGCGGGGGACTCGGGGAGGCGGGCCAGCGCGGGGAGGAACCACGTGGCCAGCGAGTCCGCGTTGACCGCGATGGTGATGGTGCGCGTCGAGGAGTCCAGGCCCAGCTCGGCCAGCGCGTCCTGCTCCAGCTGGGCCAGCGAGCGGGCGAACCGGACCAGGACCTGGCCGGATTCGGTCAGGGAAATGGGTTTCGTGCGCAGGAGCAGGACCCGGCCCGTGCGTTGCTCCAGGGCTTTGATGCGCTGGCTGACCGCTGACGGCGTCACGTGCAGGACCGCCGCCGCGGCGTCGAAGCTTTGCTCGTCGACTACGGCCAAGAGGGTTCTGACCTGGTCGAGCGGGAGATCGGACATCACGAGCGCTAATGTTACGTAAGAATCTTTAGCTGGAGTAACTCAGCGGGACGGTCGTACCGTGGGCGGGTGCTTCCACTGCTCCTCGCCGGGTTCGGGACCGGCTTGTCCCTCATCGTCGCCATCGGCTCACAGAACGCCTTCCTCCTGCAGCAAGGGCTGCGGGGCGGTGTCGTCACGCCGCTCGTCGTCATCTGCGCGGTGTCGGATCTCGTGCTGATCGGGCTCGGGGTCAGCGGAATCGGGGCCGTCATCGAGCGGTGGCCGACCGCGATCGGGGTGATCGCCGTCGGCGGCGGGCTCTTCCTGCTCGGCTACGGCGCGCTCGCCGCGCGGCGGGCGTTCCGGCGCTCGGTGATGACCGTCGGCGAAGACCGGACGCCGTTGCGGAAGGCCGTGCTCGCCTGCGTTGCCTTCACGTGGCTCAACCCGCACGTCTACCTGGACACGGTCCTCCTGCTCGGCTCGGTGGCCGTCGCGCACGGCGATGGTCGCTGGCTCTTCGGGCTGGGTGCCGGGATCGCCAGCGCGGTGTGGTTCAGCGCGCTCGGCTTCGGCGCGAAGAAGCTGGCCGGCGTGTTCGCCCGGCCGGCCGCTTGGCGCGTTCTGGACGTCGTCATCGCCGTGACCATGACCGGGCTCGGCGCGACGATGCTGCTGAGCCATGTGTGATTCACCAGAGCTGGCCGAGTTCCGCTGCCGGTGGGCGTTCGAGCTCCAGCAGGAACTGCTTGCGCTTGAGCCCGCCCGCGTAGCCGGTGAGCTTCCCGTTCTTGCCGACGACGCGGTGGCACGCCACCAGGATGCTCAGCGGGTTCTGCCCGACCGCCGCCCCGACCTCGTGCGGCAGCCTGCCGGCCGCCTTCGCCAGGTCGCCGTACGTCGCCGTCGAGCCGTAGGGGATCTTCGCGATCTCGGCCCACACGGCGCGCTGGAAGTCGGTGCCGTCAGCCCGGGTGGGTACGTCGAACTCCTGGCGCTGTCCGGCGAAGTATTCCTTCAGTTGCTCGACTGCCGTGGGGAAAGCCGCGTCGTCGCGCGGGCCGAACGTGGTCCGGTCCGGGCGGGTCCAGTGGTGCGGGAAGTAGAGGCCGGTCACGACGTCGCCGTCGCCGACCAGGGTGAGCTCGCCGATCGGCGAGTCGATGATCGTGTGTTTCATCAGTTCTCCCAAGTAGTGCCGTCCGCCCGGGCGCCGCGAAGGCCGGGCAGGCGGAAATCGGTCAATGCGGCCGTGACGACTGTCCTGTGAGGACTCCAAGCCGTCGATTGCAGCCGGCGCGTCAGGCCCGCCCAGCCGGCCGGGGTGGCGGCCACGACCCAGACGTCCGGCTCCGGCGCCGCGAACCGCCGGGCCTGGCGCAACCACGACGCCGCCGTCTCCGGCCAGGTCACCGTCGCCAGGACCGGGCCGCCCCAGGTTTCGGCGATCCGAGCGCCGTCGGCTCGCGAGGCGGCGTCGGCCGCGGTGCCGATCACGACGTGGCGGGCCTCGCCGATCAGCTGCAGGAGGGCCTCCAGCTCCGCGTCGGTCATGTCGCGTCGTGGAAGACGAGGCCCAGGGTGTGCCGCCGGCCGGAACGGACGGCCGAGACGCCGTGGCGGACCGGCGCCGCCGACCAGCCGCGGGCCGAGCGGACCGGCCGGTCGCGGGTGGTGAACACGAGGCCGTGGCCTTGGGGGATGAGGGTCGCGGTGCCACGCGACTGCGCGCGCGGCCGTTGCTCGACGAGCAGGAACTCGCCGCCGGTGTGGTCGGTGCCGGGGTCGTTGAGGTTGATCACGACCTGCAGCGGGAACACTTTGTCGCCGTAGAGGTCGCGGTGCAGGGCGTTCCAGCCGCCGGTGTCGTACCGCAGCAGGATAGGGGTCGGCCGCTTCTGACCGGCTTCGTGGCAGACGGCCAGCCATTCGTCCAATGTGGACGGCCAGTCCGGCTCCCGGCCGAGCCGGGCGTACCAGTCCTGGGCGATCGGCAGCAGCCGCGGGTAGAGCGCTTGCCGCAGCCGCTGCACGGGTTCGGGGAAGGGTTCGGCGAAGTAGTGGTAGTCACCGTGGTCGCCGAAGCGGTGACGGCGCAGGTTGACGGTCGCCCGAAAGTGTTCCTGCTCGTCCCAGAGAGCGACGAGCGTCTGGCACTCGGCCGGGGTGAGCAGCTGCGGCAGGAGCGCACAGCCGTAGTCATCGACCTCCGCAGCCACCGCTTCCCAATCGGCTGCGGCGACGCGCTTTTCGAATGTGCTCATACCCAGTAGACGTTCCGGCGGGGTGAAACGTGAGATGGGCCGAGCGAGAAATTCCGCGGCCGGTCGGCGGGGCGGTGGCACGGCTGGCGAGGGGCGCTGGCGTGCTTGGGCGCAGCCAACGGCGAGGGCAGTGCGGCCGGCGGGGCGCGAGCGCGGCCGGCACCCTTCGGCTCACTGAGCGCGGCGTGCGGCAGAGCCGGCTTCGCGGGCCACCGGTCCGGACCAGGGCAGGCCCGCCCGGCCGGCGTGGCCCGCCCCGGTCGGGCCCGGCCCAGCTGGCTCGGCTCTCCGGCCCGACCCGCCGCCCCTCGGGTGGCCAGCTCGGCCCAGCCCAACCGGCCTGCCCCCAGCTGCCCCCGCCCCCAGCTGCCCCGGCCCGCCCGGGAGGACCGAACCAGAACCTAAGCCGCTTCCATCGTCAACAGCACCCGCTTAGCCTCCTCCCCGCCCGCATACTGCCCATACGACCCATCCGACCGCACCACCCGATGACACGGCACCACCACCGGCAGCGGGTTGAGCGCACAAGCCGTGCCGACCGCGCGGACCGCCTTCGGGCTGCCCGCCGCCGTCGCTACCTGGGAATAGCTCTCCGTGTGGCCGTACTCGATCTCCGGGAGGTGCTCCAGCACCGACAAGCGGAACCCGCGGGCCAGGCGGAAGTCCAGCGGGACGTCGAACGAGCGGCGGCCGCCCGTGAAGTACTCGTCCAGCTGGCGGACCACCGGGTCGAGGCGGGCCGGGGCGTAGAGGATCCGGGGGCTGATCGCCGAGGCGAGGGCCGCCAGGACCGCGTCGTGGTCCTGGCGGTCGAACGCCACCTTGACCAGGCCCTGGGCGGTCGCCGCCAGCAGCAGGGAGCCGACCGGGGTGTCGAGCGTGCGGTAGGCGACGTCCAGCAGGCCCTCCTGCTCCGCGGCGGCCGTCAGCCGCTCGTGCAGGCGGTCCGGCAGGAGTTCGTAGGCCACCGGAAGCGACGGGATGACGTCGATCATGAGTGCGCTCCTTCCAAGGGGTAGGTGGCCCGCAAGGTCTTGACGCCGTCGGCGGCCGCGCGGCGGGCGGCGTCCGCGGTGCCTCCGGTGATCTCCGCGATTTCGCGGTAGGGCAGCCCGGCCAGGTAGTGATAGGCGACGGCCGTGCGCTGCTTGTCCGGCAGCCGCGCGAGCGCGTCCCACAGGTCGCCGGACCACGTGTCCGTGCGGCCCGGCCGGTCCGGGATGTCGCCGACCGGCAGCGGCCGGCGTGCCTGGGCGCGGGTGACGTCGATGGCCTTGCGGTGCGCGATCGTGACGAGCCACGCCTGGACGTTCGCGTCGGCGGGCAGCTCGGGGTACGCCTTGAGGGCGGCCAGGAAGGTCTCCGACCAGGCGTCTTCGGCGTCGGCTGGGCCGAGCACGGCCCGGCAGACGCGGAGGACCATCGGCCCGTGCTCGGCCACGATCTGCTCGAACGGTTTCACGATCACACCCTGTAGACGTCCGCGGACGCCGGAACGTGAGATCGAGTTTGTCACGGGATCGCGGTGCCGGTGACGACCGTCGCACCCAGCTCTTCGGACTCGTGGACGCGCGGGGTCAGCCCGGCCGCGGTGAAGATCCCGCTCAAGACCGGCGCCTGCCGCTCGCTCGATTCGACCAGCAGCGACCCGCCCGGCGCGAGCCACCGGTACGCGCCCGCGGCGACCCGGCGGGCGAGGTCGAGGCCGTCCGCACCGCCGTCGAGCGCGACGCGGGGTTCGTGCAGCCGCGCTTCCGGCGGCATGGTCGCGACGGCGTCCGAAGGCACGTACGGCACGTTCGCCATGAGTACGTCGACCCGGCCGCCAAGCGACGACGGCAGCGCGTCGTAGAGGTCACCCTGGTGAACACCAGCACCCGGAAGGTTCACCCGGGCGCAGGAGACGGCTGCGGGCTCGACGTCGGCCGCGTGCAGCTCACGGGGGGCCACCACAGCACTGAACGCGGCACCCAGCGCACCGGACCCGCAGCACAGATCGAGCACCACCGGCTGCGGCGGCGCGAGCGAGACGGCGACGTCGACCAGGAACTCGGTGCGGTGGCGCGGCACGAACACCCCGGGCCGCAAGGAGATCCGCAGGCCGTGGAACTCCGCCCAGCCGAGCAGGTGCTCCAGCGGCAGCCCGGCGACGCGGCGCTCGACCAGGGAGTCGAGCTCGGCGGGCGTCGTGGCGGCGGCGATCAGCAGGTCCGCCTCGTCCTCGGCGAACACGCAGCCCGCGGCGCGCAGCCGCGCAACGACAGTCGAAGTGTCCAACAAGGAACGAACGCTACCGGACCTGCACCAGGTCCCCGACGTTCAGGCCGTCGAAGAACGCCGCCGAGTCGGCGTCGGTGAGGTGGACGCAGCCGTGTGACGGCGCGTCGAGGGGCCCGGCGTGGAAGGCGATGCCACCGGCGGCGAAGAACACCGAGTTGGGCATGTCCGTGCCGTAGACGCTGCTGGTGTGCTCGCGGTCCTTCCAGACGACGTGGAACGACCCGGCCGGCGTCGCCTGGTCCGGCGGCCCGAAGCCGGCCGGGACCGGCCCGCGCACGACCTGGCCGTCCCGCAGCAGCCAGGCCAGGCGCTGCGCCAGGCTCACGCACGCGCCGGTGGTCACCGTGCACGGCGGCGCGGGCGGCGGTGCCGTGGTGGTGGGCGGAGCCGGCGTGGTCGTCCGGACCAGCGGCGCGGGCTCGGCGATCGGGCTCGGCGTGGTCGTGCGCGGTGCCGCGCACGACGCCGTGACCAGCGTCAACCCCAGCAGGGTCAGCACCCCGGTTCTGCGCATCCGTTCCCCTTCTCGCAGGACCTCTCCGCAGACCAGTACGGGTGAGCGGCCCCGGAGGTTGAGCCGGGCGTGCACCCGGGTTGTCCCTGCGTGCACCGCGGCTACCGCCGGGAGTACCCGGGCGGTCAAGGTCGAACCATGACGAAGCTGAGCGCCGAGCAGATCGCCCGGCACGCCTACGCGGCCGGGTTCCGCGGCCAGGGCCTGACCACCGCGGTCGCCGTCGCGCTGGCCGAGTCCGGCGGCCGGACGACCGCGCACAACGCCACCCCGCCGGACAACTCCTACGGCCTGTGGCAGATCAACATGCTGGGCGCACTCGGCCCCGAGCGGCGCCACCAGTACCACCTGAAGTCGAACGACCAGCTGTTCGACCCGGACACGAACGCCAAGGTCGCGAACAGCATCTCGGGCGACGGGCACGACTTCACGCCCTGGTCGACGTACACGAACGGGGCCTACAAGCACCACCTCACCGCCGCTCGGAAGGCCGCCCAGGACGTCACGAAGCACCACGGGAAGCCCGCCGAGACCCAGCGCGCGAGCGGCAGCCCGCTCCGGGTGGACGACACCGTGCTGCACTCCTACGTCAGCCGGACCCGGCACGTCGCCGACGCGCTCGGCACCGCGACCGGGCAGCTGCGCGACGTCCGGGAGATCGGCCACGAGAGCTTCGGCAAGATCGGGAAGGAGTCGGGCTTCGCTGACGCGCTGACCGGCTTCGGGCTGGCCCTGCAACGGCAGGTCAAGGGCGTCGGCACGCACGCCGACGGACTGGCCACGGCCGCGCAGAAGGCCGCCAAGACCTACCGCGACCACGAGACGGCCACTGCCGCCGCCCTGAACGACCACGCCCGACGGAGCTGACATGGACACCACCGCGCTCGCGCACTCCTTCGCGAAGGACCTGATCGCGCACCGCGCCAAGCTCGCCGGTAAGGCCGAAGACGCCGTCCGCGCCGAATACGCCCTGCACCAGGTGGCCGGCGCCCTGGACGCCCAGCACGACGCCTACCACAAGGAAAGCGCCACAGTCCTCGACCACTGGCACGGCCACGGCGCCGACGGCTTCCGCCACAACAGCGCGAAGCTGACGAAGGAGCTTCGCGTCACCGGCGCGGCCGGGGCGGCGGCCGAGAAGGTCGTCGCGCACGTGGCGTCCACAGTGGACTCCGGGCACACGGCCGTGCAACGGCTCGTCGACGAGTACACCGCGAAGGCGAAGCAGGTTCTCGACGCGGGGGTCGCGGCCGGGACGCAGGCCGCGCTGATGCGCGCGGTCGGGCACGCCGCCGACCTGGCGCCGCAGTACACGCGGCAGTCGGCGTCGACGCTGCGGCACGTCGACGCGGAACTCAAGGCGGCGGCGAAGAAACTGCACGAGCTGCGGAAGGACCTGACCCACGACGGGGTCGCGGACAAGACCGTGCACCAGGCGAAGGCGACGCATCCGAGCAAGGCTTCGGGACGGGGCAAGGACATCGTCCACGCGGCGCGCACGCAGCTGGGCGTCCGCGAGAACCCGCCGGGGAGCAACCGGAACCCGTACGGGCCGACCGCAGCGTGGTGTTCGTCGTTCGCGACGGCGATGTGGCGCAAGGCCGGGGTGAAGATCCCGGTGCTGCCCTTCAGCGGCGACGTCTACCACTGGGGCCAGGAGAACGGGCACGCGTACGGCAAGCATTCGCTGCACGAAGCGAAGCCGGGTGACGTGCTGATCTTCGGCACCGGCCCGCAGAACACCTCGACGAGCACGCACATCGGCATCGTCGAGAAGGTCGAGGGGAACAAGGTCACGATGATCGAGGGCAACTCCGGGGACGCCGTCCGCCGGAACACGCACACGCTCTCGGCGTCGACGTTCTACGGAGGGGTCCACCCGTGATCACCGGAAAAGCCGCCGACCGGACGGTCGCCGTCGAGGTCGCGCCGGGAGGGGCGTTGCAGGAGCTGACGCTGGAGGCGTCGGCGCTGAGGCTGGAGCCGGACGAGCTGGCGCGCCGGATCCTGGTGCTGGCGGCGGCCGCGTCGGCGCGGGCCACGGCTTCGCTGTGGCACAACCGAGATGGGGTGGACGCGCTCGGCCTGCCCACGGCGGATGAGGCCGCGGAAAAGACCACGCCGGACAGCTGGCGGGCCCAGTGAGCGCCGAGCGGGCGGCCCTGGAGCTGGCCGACGACGCTTTCGCGACGCCGGATCCGGGCTACGGGGGACGGCTGGCGGCGATCCGCGCGTCGGCGGCGGCCGATGGGGTGTCGGTGGTGGTCGACCTGCACGGGGCGCTCGTGGACCTGCGGTTCGACCGCTGGGCGCTGAACCGGCCGCCGGGCGAGTTGGCGGGGATGATCCGGCGGCTGGCTTCGGAGGCGGGCGAGGATGCCCTGCGGCAGGGACGTGAGTTGCTGGGGGAGCTGCTGCCGGACGAGGTCGCGGGCGGCGCGGAAGGCCCGCGGATCGGAGCGCGGCCCGAGAATTCCGGCGCGACGGGCGGACCGGCGATCCGGCCGCGGCGGGATCCCGGAGCGGACGAGTTCCTGCCTGCGACTTGGGCGACTTGAGCGGCTACCTCGCGCGGTCCGGTCGCGGCGGGACCGCGGTGCCGACGAGTTCTTCCCGCGACTTGAGCGGCTGCCTTGCGCGGGCCGGCGATCGTGCGGCGGGATCCTGGAGCGGGCGAGTTCCTCCCGGCGACTTGAGCGGCTGCTTCGCGCGGTCCGGCGGTTCGGCGGCGGCGGGTTCCCGGAGCGGGCGAGTTCCTCCCGGCGACCTGGGCGACTTGAGCGGCTGCCTCGCGCGGCAGACTGCCTCAGCAGGCGTCGTCGACCATCCGGGTCAGGCGGTCGGCCAGCCAAGCTCCGTCGGCAGGCGTCACCATCACCCACGGCTCGCCGGCCACGTCCTCCGGTGTCAGCGCGTACCGTCCCGCCGCCGTGTCGAACCAGGCCAGGACCGGTGACCGGCCCGCCGGGCCGGTTGCCGCCAGCTGGCCTGCCGCGTACCTCTCCGCCGTCACCAGCGTCGCCAGCGGGCGGACCGCGCGGCCGGTGATCCCGGCCGCGCCGAGTGCTCGCTCGAACGCGTCGTACCCGCTGCGCGCGTACGCGTCCATCGCCGCCGAGTACGTCGCGCGGGGGAGCCGGAGCTGGTCGCCCGGGCCCGCGGCGACGTCGCCGAGCATCCGGGCCACCGCGGGGACCAGGTCGGCCGGGCGCAGCGGCTCCAGCACCAGGTCGCGCTCGTCCAGCACCGCGAGCACCCCCGCCGCGTCCCGCACCGCCGCGAGCAGCCGCCACGGCGCTTCGCCCAGCACCAGCGCGTCGACGCTCAGCGACGGCGCACCCAGCAGCACGACCAGGTCCGCCAGCGCCGGGTCGACGTCGTCGCCGTCGGTGAGACCGGCTTCCGCCAGCCCGGCGAAGACGCGCACCCCCAGGTCGTCGCGCTCGGCGTGGGTCGCACCGTGCGCCGGCACGTCGAACGGGTACGGCGGCGGCCCGCCCGGCCCCAGGTCCGCCCAGAGGAGATCGAATTCCAGATGCGACAGGATCACTCCGGCCGCCGTCGCGGTGCGCCGCGCCATGGTCCCCCTTCCCGTGCCGGGCGGCCGCCATCAGGCACGATGGTGCCGATGGCCGAACCGCCCCCGATGGACGTCCCCGCGAGCGGGTACCTCGTCGTCCGCGCTTCCGGTGCCGCGGCCGCGCGCGCCGCGATCCTCGGCGGCAGCAGCGATCCCGAGGGCATCCAGCTGCTGCTGCGCTGCCCGGTCCCGCGCGCGGTGGCCGAGTCCGGCGCGAAGCTCACGTACGCCGACGCGACGCTGCACCTGCTGCCGTCCGGCGTCGTGCTGCTGACCGTCGCCGCGGCGAAGCTGTCGATCTCGTTCGCCGAGCTGCGGCCGCTGATGTTCCGGCCGGTCGAGGTGGACGCGCCGCTGCGGTCGCTGTTCGCCGGCGCGGTGGCCCACGTCCTGGCAGCCGGCCCGCGGCTCGACCCGCACGGGCTGGCCCACCACCTCCTCGGCTTGGCCGAGCTGGTGCTGCGCAGCGCGCTGCGCGTCGAGCTCGACCGGGTGGACGCGTTGGCGGCGCGAAGGCGTGAAGCCCTGGAGTACATGCGCGCGCACCTCGGTGAGCAGTCGCTCAGCGCGGACAAGATCGCCGAAGCGCTGTACATCTCGCGCCGGCGGCTGTACCAGCTCTTCGACGACGGACAGGGCGTGTCCGAACGGCTGAAGGGCCTGCGGGTCGAGCGCGCGAAGGCGTTGCTGGCGGACCCGGCCAAGGCGGCGCGGGGGATCGCGGAGATCGCGCGTGACTGCGGGTTCACCAGCGCCCCGCACTTCTCGCGGACGTTCCGCCAAGCGACCGGCCGGACCCCGCGCGAGTTCCGGGAGCGGGCGCTGCGGGGGTGAGGTCGACGCCGGCGACGAGCGTCCCGGCCAGGCCGGCGACCTCCAGCCAGCCGCGGCCGCCGGGGGAGTGCAGGGTGAACACGGCCGCGCGCGGGCGATCCGGGTCGAGGACGACGGCCTGCAGCTGCGCGCCGGACAGGCCGATCCGCTCGACGATCACCACCGGGTAGCCGCGGCCGGTCCGCGCGTGGCTGACCTCGCGGATGCCGGGGGTGGTGTCGGCGACGAAGTGGCCGAGGTCGGCGGCGTCGTCGAGGGTGCCGTCGATCGGGACGACCCCGGCGATGAGCACCGCCGGGTCGGCGTCGCGGTGTTCGACGAGGGCGAGCAGGCCGGCGCGCTGGTCGTGCGCGATCTCCGCGCACTGGACGGCGGCGGCCTCCAAGCCGAGATCGCGGGCGGCGTCGGGCCCGCGCAGGCGGGCCATCAGCGCGTGCAGCTCGGCGGTGGTGCGCTCGACCGAGTCCAGGTTCACCGGGGTGATCCCCGGAACGGCGGGCAGTTTCACCGGCCACCCAGGGCCGCGGCGAACGCACCGACCGCGCCGGGCGGCGGCGTCACCGGCACGACGGGGGTCTTCGCGACGTTCACGCCCAGCTCGCGCCCGGCGGCCGAGAACGTCTCCAGATGCGTGGTGACGCCGGCGAAATCCGGGGTGCTCGGCAGGGGAGCACCGTCGCCGAGGGCTCGGAGCCGGTCGGCGACGCGGGCGGCTTCGGCGGCGTGGGCGCGTTCCAGCTCGCGGGCTTCGGCGAGGACGCGGTCGAGGTCGTCCTGTCTCGCCGCGAGGCGGGTGCGCGCCGCGGTGAGGTTCGGCTGGGCGGCGGGGGAGAACTGCACTTCGGTTTCGGCTTGGCCGACGTCGTCCTGGGCGGCGGTGAGGGCGCGGCGCGTGGCGGTGGCCCGGCGGTCGAGGTCTTCGGCGCGCCGGTGATGCGCGACGAGGGTGCCGGCCCAGTCATCGAGGATCGCGGCGGCCGAGCGCAGGGCTTCGGGGACGGCGGCGAGGCCGGTCGCGGCCCGGGCGGCGCGGTCCGCGAGGGCTTGCGCGGATCGGCCTGCCCACTCGGGGATTTCGCCGGGGGAAGGTGTTTCGCCGAGCTGTGCGGCCGCGGCGGCGTAGTGGCGCGCCGCTTCGGAGACGGCATCGGGACGGCCGGGGACCGGGTCGAAGCCGAGGCCGCGGAACTCAGCAGCCATCGGCTCGGCCCGGTTCGGGGGCGACGGCGATGTGGTCACCCATCGGCTCGGCCCGGTTCAGAGGCGGCGGCCGCGATGTGGTCAGCCATCGGCTCGGCCCGGTTCAGAGGCGGCGGCCGCGATGTGGTCACCCATCGGCTCGGCCCAGCTCCTCGGCCGCCGCCGCATCCGCTGTCCGGTAGGCCTTCGCCGCCGCCCGGACGCTGTCCGCCGCCGTCGTGAAGTCCGTTTCCACCGCTCGTATCCTGCCCGACCACTCGCCGACCAGCACGGCGAGCGCGGCCGATACCGATGTCGGGCCGAGGTCGCCCGAAGCCGCCGTCTCGACCTGGCTCGCCGCCGCTCCGTACTCCTCTGCCGTGTCCTCGAGCCGGAGCGCCAAGGCGTCCAGCGCCGCCGGGTCCGCGTGGAAGCCGCCGGTCATTCGCCGAACACCGGGGGGTACGCCGGGGGCAGGTCGTCGAGGAGGTCGTAGCCGTCCGCGTACCGGTCGCGGTGCTCGGTGTCCTCCTCGCGGCGCGCGCCCTGGCCCGGCGGGTACATGCCGTACCCCGTTCCCGCGCCGCGGCCGCCCGCCGATCCCGGTCCGAAGCCCGAGGCCGCCGTCCCGAAGCGCCCGGCACCGGCCCGTCCGCCTTCGCCGAGCGCGCCCGGGCCGGCCGGACCCGAGCCGACGAAGCCGGCGTAACCCGGCCCGGCAGCGGTCCCCGGCCCACCGGCGCCGATCACCCCGTCCAGGCCCGCGGCGGGCAGCACCCCCGCGCCGGTGAACGCCGGCGGCAACGCGGACGCGGTCGACGTCGAGTCGTCCGGCACCCGGTCCGGCACCCGATCCGGCGTCCGGTCCGGCTCCCGGTCCAAAGGCGGAGCCTCGACGATCGGCGCGTGCGGCACCCGCGGCACCACCGCGTCCGAACCCGCCGCGCTCACCTGCGGCGCCGTGTCGAACGCCGGCGGCAGGCGGTGCCGGACGTCGTGGCTCGCGCTCTCGTACTGCTCCATCACGCGGACCGCCTCGGCCTTGGCGTCGTCCGCCTGCTTCTTCGTCGGCAGCTTGTCGTCGAGCAGCTCGTCCAGCATGTACGCGCCCTCGGGCCCGTCGAGCCGCTTGACCGCGTACCCCTCCTTGAACCACCGCTCGGCCCAGTAGTGCACCGGCTCCGGCATCTTCCGCCGGGCTTCGCCGATCGCCGACGTGTAGCTGTCGAGGCCGTCGCCGATGTGCCGGGCGTTCTCGCCCGCCGTGCTCGCCCAGCCGGTCAGGCGCTGGATCGAGTCCGCCGCCTGCGCCGCCGACGGCCCGCGCCACGACAGCAGCAGCTTCTGCACCAGCGTGTGGACGTCGCCGGTGGCCGTGTCGACGCCCCGGGCGAGCTCGGCCCACCGGTGGGCCTGCTCGCCGAGCCGCGGCGGGTCGGCCGACTGCACCATGTCCCACAGCTCGCGGTGGTCGTAGCTGTCCCAGTTGATCTTGCCGAAGCTGTCCTCGCGGTTGTTCACGGCCTTCTCGCGACGCACCCGGCGCGCCTTCGCCTTCTCGCGCGCGGTCGGCCCGTGGTGCGTGGAGTGGAACTCAGGCATCGCGCTCACCCGCCCGCAGCGCCGCGGCCGCCTCCTCGTCGTTGCTCCGGTGTGCCGCCGCGACGGTCTCGAGCGCCTGCCGCAGCGAAGCCAGCTCACCGAGGTACGACTCGAGCGCGGCCTGCACGCCGCCGGCCTCGGCGCCGCCGCGCAGCCCGAACGAGCGGCGCATCCAGTGCGAGACCGGCCCCTTGCCGTCGGCCAGTGGCGTGCCCAGCTCGCGGGCGCTTTCGAGGTAGCAGGACAGCTCCTGGTGCCGTGCGTCGAGGGCGTTCTTCGCGGCGTCGATCTCGGCGTAGTCCAGCTCGAGGACGTCGGTGCCGTCGGCGACCAGCGCGGCCGCGCCGCTGCCCTGCGGTTCCGCGACGCCCGAGGCTCGTTCCCTCGGTCCGTCGGTCACCCGCTGCTGCTCGGCACGCAGCTGCCGCCGCGCGTCGGCCTCGTCGCGCACAGTCGCCATGGAGGTCCTTCCCTTGCCACCCAGGCGTCCATCCTGACCAATGCGCGCTGTGATGAGAAGAGACCCCCACCCGGGTGCACGGGTGGACACGAAGACTGCACGGCCGGATAGGGCAGGATGTCCGGATGATCCCGCGTCGTGCGTTCGGAGCCGTTCTCACCGCCCTCATCGGGCTCGTCGTGCTCGCCGGGCCGGCCTCGGCCCACACCGAGCTGGAGTCCAGCTCACCCGCCGAAGGCGCCACGCTCGCGGCCGCGCCGACGGAGGTCCGGCTGACCTTCGGCGAGCCCGTGACGCTGCCGCCGGAGGCCGTCAAGGTCACCGGCCGCGACGGCACCGCCTGGACGGTCGGCACGCCGGCCGTGTCCGGCGCCGTCGTGACCGCGCCGGTGACCCCGGCCGGCCCGGCCCAGGCCTACACCCTGACCTGGAAGGTCATCGCGGACGACGGCGACAACCTGACCGGCACCGTGCACTTCAGCCTCGCGGCCGCGGCCTCGAGCCCGGCGCCGACCTCCGCCGCCCCGGCGCCGACGTCGTCCGCGCAGGCCCAGGCACCCAGCGCCCCGACCGCCGTGGACACCAGCGGTGTCCCCGGCTGGATCTGGGTCGTGGTCGGGGTCGTCGGGCTGCTCGCGGTGATCGTCGTCGGCCTGCGCCAGCTGAAGGGCCGCGGGAAGGACTGAGCTACTCGTCCCGCGGAACCGCCACGACCCACCGCTCGGGCCGCCGGCGCAGGTAGCCCCACCAGTACAGCGCCGACACCACCAGCACCCCGGCGGTGATGCCGAGGTCCAGCGCGCTCTGCTCCACCAGGACGTAGGCCAGCACCGCGACGGCGAGCACCGGCACCACCGGCCAGGCCGGCATGCGCCACACGTGCGGCTTCCGGTGCGCCGCCCGGCGGGCGAACAGCGCGGCGGCCGCGACGCTGAGGTACAGCGCGACGACGGCGACCCCGGTGACGCCGCTCAGCGTGTCCACCGGGACGAAGCAGAGGACGGCTTCGGACAGCCCGACCACGAGCGTCGCGACCCACGGCGCGCCGAACCGCTCGCTCACCACGCCCATCGCGCGGTTCACCGGCGCCGGCCACGCCTGGTCGCGCGCCGAGGCGTAGAGCACGCGCGAGTTCTGGATGACCATGACGATCACCGCGTTCACGATCGCCGCCGCGATGCACAGGCTGATCGCGGCGCCGACCGCCGAGTTGCTCCAGCCGGTGACGAGCGCGGTGAGGTCGACGCCGGCGAGCGCGGCGGCGTCCGGCACCGCGAGGGTGATCGCGACGACCGGCACGAGGATGACCAGCGCGCTGATCCCGAGCGTCCAGAACACCGTCCGGGCGACCGTCTTGCGCGGCTCGCGCATCTCCTCGGCGAGGTAGACGGCGGTGCTGAAGCCCTGCACGACGAACAACGCGACCGCGAGCCCGGCGACGACGGCGATCAGGCCGATCCCGCTCGTGCCGAGCGACGGCTTGACGAGCACGGCCGCGCTCTGCGTGGTGTGGGTGAACCCGAGCAGGGACACCACGAAGATCGCGACGATCTCGATGACCAGGAAGATCCCGGTGATCCAGGCGTTGGAGCGCAGGTTCAGCAGGCCCATCACGGTGGACGCGAGCATCACCAGCGCCCCGGCGACCGACGGGTTGATGTCCGCGACCGCGGCGACGTAGTCGGCGACGCCGATCGCGATGATCGGCGGCACGACGAGGATGACGATGAACGACAGCATGAAGGTCAGCCAGCCGGCGAACCGGTTGGCCACCGTCGTCACCATCGCGTACTCCCCGCCGGCGCTCGGCACCAGCGTGCCGAGTTCGGAGTAGCAGAAGGCGATCCCGACGCAGAGCAGCACCGCGAGCGCGATGGCGAGCGCGGTGCCGGTGCCGAGGTCGGCGAAGAGCGGGGGCACGAGGACGAACAGCGAGGACGCCGGCGTCACGCAGCTGAGCGTGAGCAGGGTGCCGCCGCCGACGCCGATGGACCGCGTCAGCGCGCGGGGTCCGGTGGCCGGGGTGGCGGTGTCGGTGTCGGGCGGGGCGGGAGTGCGGGGCATGGGCGTTCCCTCCGGCCGGGGCAAGGTGCGACGGATGGAACAGCACCGATTCGGGCTTGTCAACGCCACGAAGACGACCGATTTCGTTGTCTGGTCGGCTGACGCTCTTCGGATTTAGTCACTCATCGTCACCAGGGCGTAGCGTTTGCCCTGCGTTGCCCGGGTCGGGGATGATCCGGGGCGTGAGCAGCCAGGACACCCCCAACCGGCCCGCGCCGCCGGTGCTCGACGACATCTCGCGGCAGATCATCGCGCAGCTCCAGGAAGACGGCCGGCGCGCGTACGCGACGATCGGCAAGGCGGTCGGCCTGTCGGAGGCCGCCGTCCGGCAGCGGGTGCAGCGGCTGTCCGACTCCGGCGTCATCCAGATCGTCGCCGTCTCGGATCCCTTGCAGGTCGGGCTGTTCCGGCAGGCGATGATCGCGATCACCGTCGAGGGGCCACTGGAGCCGGTCGGGGACGCACTGGCCGAAATGGACGAAATCGCGTACGTGATCCTCTGCGCCGGGCGCTACGACCTGCTCTGCGAGGCCGTCTGCAAGGACGATGAGGCACTGCTCCAGCTCATCTCGACGCGGATCCGCGCGCTGCCGGGCGTCCGGCACGCGGAAGCGATGGTCTACCTCAAGCTGCGGAAACAGACCTACCAGTGGGGCTCTCGCTGACGGTGACGACTAAATCCGAAGTACAGCCACCCTAAATGACCATGAATTAGTCGAGGCGATTCGGCTGGACGACTGAATCGCTTGCGTCAGCGGGTCCGGGCATGCGATAACCGAGCCATGACCGACGCTTCGAGCCTCGCCCAGGCCGCCCGCAGCAACCTCTGGATGCACTTCACCCGCCACTCCGCCTACGACGAGACCGACGTCCCGGTGATCGTGCGCGGCGAAGGCGCCTACATCTGGGACGCCCGCGGGAAGCGCTACCTCGACGGGCTCGCCGGCCTGTTCGCGGTCCAGGTCGGCCACGGGCGCGAGGAGCTGGCCGAAGCCGCCGCGCGGCAGACGAAGCAGCTCGCGTACTTCCCGCTGTGGGGCCACGCGCACCCGACGGCCATCGAGCTGGCCTCGCGGCTGGCCGAGGCGTCGCCCGGCGACCTGAACCGCGTGTTCTTCACCGTGAGCGGCGGCGAGTCGGTCGAAACGGCGTGGAAGCTCGCCAAGCAGTACTTCAAGCTCGTCGGGAAACCGACCAAGCACAAGGTGATCAGCCGCGCGCTGGCCTACCACGGGACGTCGCAGGGCGCGTTGTCGATCACCGGCATCCCCGGCGCGAAGGCCGACTTCGAGCCGCTGGTGCCGAGCACCCTGCGCGTGCCGAACACGAACTTCTACCGCGCGCCCGAGCACGCCGACGACTACGAGGCCTACGGGCGCTGGGCCGCCGACCAGATCGAGCAGGCCATCGAATTCGAAGGCGCGGACACCGTCGCCGCGGTGTTCCTCGAACCCGTGCAGAACACCGGGGGCTGTTTCGTGCCGCCGCCCGGCTACTTCGCGCGGGTGCGGGAAATCTGCGACAAGCACGATGTGCTTTTGGTGTCGGACGAGGTGATCTGCGCGTTCGGCCGCGTCGGGTACGACTTCGCCGCCAAGCGCTACGGCTACCAGCCCGACATCATCACCACGGCGAAGGGCCTGACGTCCGGGTACGCGCCGCTGGGCGCGGTGCTGGCTTCGGAACGCCTGATGGAACCGTTCACCCGCGGCGAGACGACGTTCATGCACGGCTCGACCTACGGCGGGCACCCGGTTTCGTGCGCGGTGGCGCTGGCGAACCTCGACCTGATCGCGCGGGAAGGGCTCTACGACCACGTGCTCTCCCGCGAGGACGCGTTCCGGTCCACTTTGGACAAGCTGACCGACCTGCCGATCGTCGGCGACGTCCGGGGTGCCGGGTTCTTCTACGGGATCGAGCTGGTGAAGGACAAGGTGACGAAGGAGACGTTCAGCGCCGCGGAATCCGAGCGGGTGCTGCGCGGGTTCCTGTCGGACGCGTTGTTCGACGCCGGGTTGTACTGCCGGGCCGACGACCGGGCCGAGCCGGTGGTGCAGCTGTCCCCGCCGCTGATCTGCGACCAGGCGCAGTTCGACGAGATGGAGCAGATCCTGCGGGAGACCCTGACCCAGGCTTGGAAACTGCTGTAGGGGACGTGCCGAGGTCCGCCGGCTGCCGGCGGACCTCAGGGTGGCCAGGCGATCGCGTCGAGGAACTCCTCGATCGCGGTGAGCACGCGGCCGAGCACGGCAACCGACTCGCCGACCGGGCCGGGGACCTGCATGCCGTGGTCGGCGTCGCCGACCTCCAGCACGTACGGCGACAGCCGACGAGCCTCGGCGCCGTCCCACATCGCATCGCCCGTGCCGCCCACCAGCAGGACGGGTGCGGTTGCCCGCTCCAAAGCGGCGACCACCCACGGCACGGTGAGAATCGGCGTCAGCCACACCGCCGGCAGGCTCCGCTCGGCGGCCAGCGTGGCAGCGTTCGTCCCGAGTGACTTCCCGATCAGCAGGGTGTTCCCGCCGAGGCGGTCGAGCAGGGGCCTGATCTCGTCGCACACCCAGCTTTCGCTCTGCGGCTCGAACAGGTGCGACGGCGGGTGTGACCACCAATGCCGGTGCACCGTCACGCCGCGTCGCTCCGCCACCACCCCGGCGTACATCAGCAGCCCGGCCGCCGGCCCGAACCCGCCACCGGGAATCACGACTGCGTCAGCCATGCTCCCGACCCTAGCCATCCCCACCGCGAAAAATCGACGCGTTGGCCCGATGGGGCGGAAACCGCGCTCTCGTGCGGGTTTCTGGGTACCGTGGGACGCGGGGGACCGGGGGAGCGGCCGGTGACCGGCCCGCCCGCGTCCGCGCCGACCGGCCGCGCACCCGGGAGGAGACCCCGATGACCGCGACCACGGGCACCCCGCGCCTGCCGTTCGAGCGGCCGAACGTCCTGGAGATCGCCCCGCTCTTCGAGGTGCTGCGCCGGCAGGGCCCGGTCGTGCCGGTGACCACCCCGACCGGCGACCCGGCGTGGCTGGTCACCGGGTTCGAGGAGGTCCGCGCGGTGTTCACCGACCCGCGCTTCGGCCGCTCGCACCCGGCGCCGGAAACCGCGTCGGCGCTGTCGGAGGCGGCCATCCTCAGCCGGCCGCAGGGTGACCACGAAACCGAGCACGTGGAGCACGCGCGGATGCGGAAAATGCTCGTGCCGGCGTTCTCCGCCAACCGGATCCGGCGGCTCGCCGGCCACGTCCAGGAGCTGGCCGACGGCTGCTTCGCCGCCATGGAGCGCGCCCGGAAAGCGGACGATCCGGTCGACCTGCACGAGCACCTGTCGTTCCCGCTCCCGGTGCTGGTGATCTGCGAGCTGCTCGGCGTCCCGTACGAAGACCGCGACACGTTCCGCGTGCTGTCCGAGCGGATGGGCCGGATGGACATCGGCTCCGGCGCCGATGCGGCCCTCGACGAGTTCGCGACGTACATGGGCCGGCTGGCGGAGGCCAAGCGGCGCTCGCCCGGTCAGGACGTCGTCTCGGACATGGTGCGCGCGCAGGCCGAGGACCCCGCGTTCACCGACGGCGACCTCGCCCGGCTGGCCGCCGGCCTGCTGTTCGCCGGCCACGAGACGACGTCCAACCGGATCGACCTCGGCGTGTTGTACCTGCTCACCGACCTCGCGCGGCGCGACGCGCTGGCCGCCGACCCCGAGGGCCGGACGCACGGCGTCGTCGAGGAGATCCTGCGGCTGTCGGCCCCGGGCGGGCTCGGGGTGCTGCGGTACGCGCACGACGACGTCTCGCTGGGCGGGGTGACCGTGGCCCGGGGCGACGCGGTCGTCCTGTCGCTGGCGGCGGCGAACCGGGACTCGTCGGTGTTCCCGGCCGCCGCGGAATTCGACCCCGCGCGCAAGCCCAACTCGCACGTGGCGTTCGCTTATGGCGGCTGGTTCTGCATCGGCGCGAGTCTCGCCCGCACGGAACTGCGCGTCGTGTTCGGCTCGCTGTTCCGCCGGTTCCCGGGACTGCGGCTCGCGGTCCCGGTCGGGGAGCTGGAGGTCCGGACGAACCGGGTCACCGGGGGAGTGGACCGCGTGCCGGTCCTCTGGTAGACCTGCGGCGGCCACGACAGGAGGAAAACGTGACCCTGTGGGACAAACTCGGGATGGACGACAAGCTCATCAAGGTGCTGGGCGAGATCCCGCCGGGGCCGGACGCGTCCGAGTTCGGTCCGGCCTACGTCACGATCCACCAGCTGGCCGTCGAGCTGGACCAGCGGTTTCCCGAGGTCCGCAGGCAGCTGGACGTCCCCCTCGGCGGCGGCGCGAACCGGCACACGGGCCTGGTGGAACTGCTGGGCAAGGAACTGGTCGAGAAGATCAAGCGCTACGGCGACGTGTACCCGATCGAAGCGGCGCAGCTGTCTTCGGTGCGGTTCCGTGAGCTGCGGCTGCGCGGCCCGGGCGGGCGTGACCTGGTGGGCGCGTCGCGGACCGACCTGCCGCTGATCCGCCTGCGGCCCAAGGACTGACCGGTGCTGCCACCGCCGCCGGTCCGGGTCCTGGTGGCCGAACGCGACCCGGCGGTACGGACCCGCTTGGGCGAGGTGCTGGCCGAGACCGACGGCATCGAGGTGATCGGCTCGGCATCCGACGCTTCGGCGGCCCGGGCGGCTCTCCGCCGTCACCTGCCGGACGTGGTGCTGCTGGACCTGCGGCTGGGCCCGTTGGGGCCGGTGTTCCGCCGCCCGGCGGTGCTGGCCCTGGTGACGTTCGACTCCGACGCGGGAATCCTGCGCGCCCTGCGCGACGGGGCATCGGGGTATTTGCTGAGGTCGGCTCGGCGCAACGAGCTGATCAAGGTGGTCCGCCTGGCAGCGGACGGCCACGTGGTGCTGTCCCCGGACGCATCCCGCCGGTTGGTGTCGGCGGCTACGCGGTTGTCAGGGCCGCGGGACGAGCGGCTGGCGGGGGTGGACCGGTTGTCCGCCCGGGAGCGCGAGGTGCTGATCGGGATCGGGTCCGCGCTGACGAACGCCGAGATCGCCGGCCGGCTGGGTGTGGCGGAGCCGGAGGTGCGGGATCTGGTGGCTCAGGTGGTGCGGAAGCTGGGGTGCGCGCACCGGACCGAGGCGGGGTTGCTGGCTTATGAGCGGGGGTTGTGCCGGCCGGGCTGAGGGATGGGCGGGGATCTCGCGGGCGTGGGTGGCTCGCGGCGGTGGTTCGGCCGGATAGGGGTGGCCGTGACCCGCGCCGCCGGTGATCGGGCCCGTGCCCGGCCCGCGGGCTGCTCCGCTGGGTGGAGAACCCGGCGAAGCAGCCCGCCGTCCGATCGTCAGAAGCCGGTCAGGCCGTGGGGGACCCCCACGCCCGTCGGGGCGTCGTAGCCCGCTGCCGCTACGCACAGGTAGTCGTCAGCGCACTTCTTGCCGCCGCCCACCGGGTCGTTGGTGCCCGTCGTGATGTCCGTGAACATGCCTGCCTTCGCGTACAGCGTCGATGGCTGGGTCACTCCCGCCTGCCCCGACCGGCCGATCAAGCCCGCGACGTACGGCGCCGATGCGCTGGTTCCGTTCGCCGGGAGCCAGCCGCCCGCGTCCGTGTAGTGGATCGCGATGTCCTCGGCCGCCGCCGCGATGTCCGCCACCGTTCGCTTTCCGCAGTTCGGGTCCTGCTGCCACGACGGCTTCGCGAGGTACGCCGAACAGCCGCTGCCGCCGTACTGCCACGCCGATTCCGCCCAGCCGCGGGCCGACGCCGGGTCGCGGGCCAGGGATGTCCCGCCGACCGCGATCGTCGTGGGCAGGACCGCCGGGTAGCTCGCCGCCGTGAAGCCCGCGTCGCCCGAAGACGCCACCACCGTCACGCCCGGATGCCGGTAGTGGCTCGCGAACGCCAGTGGCGCGCCGCTTTCCCTGGCACCGTAGCTGTTCGACACCACCTTCGCGCCCAGCCGGACCGCGGTGTCCTCCGTCTCCGCCAGGTCGGCGAACCCGGGCGTGTTCCCCTCGACGACCAGGAACCGGCACGACGGGCACGCCGCCGACACCATCGAGACGTCCAAAGTGGACTCCATTGCCCAGCCGAAGTCGGCTTCGGGCAGGGGCGCGGAAAGCCCTTGCTGGTTCACCTTGCGGAAGCAGCCGTTCGCCGTCGTGCACGGCGGCAGGCCGTACTGCGCCCGGTACGCCGCGAGGTCGGCCTCCAGGTTCGGGGCGTCGTAGGCGATCGAGATGCCGACGACGGTGTCCGGCCCGCCGCCCGACGGCAGCCCGTAGGCCGACGCCAGGTCGTCCGCACCCCAGCCGACCGGGCCGTCGGCCAACGCGTGGACCGGGGTGTACGTGGTCAGGCACCGCAGCAGACCCGGACCCGGGTCCGGGCACGCCGCCCGCGGTACCGGTGCGGCGGACGCAACCGGGGCGAAGACCCCGAAGGCGACCACCACGGCGCTCAGCACGCCGATGATTCTCCTGTGCACAGTGGACCTTCCCCTCAGGACGCGTAGACGTGGTAGGCGGCGGTGATCGTCTCGGCGATGGTCGCCCCGGCCGCGTCGGAAGCCGTGACGCGCAAGGAGACGTCGATGCCGCGGAACGTGTCCGTGGTCGCGGCGAAACCCGCGTGGAAGACGCCGTCGCCGCGGGCCGTCACCGTCGCGTCCTGCCAGGTCGTGCCGTCGGTCGAGTACTGCACCGTCGCGGCCGTCACCGGCGACGAGGCGCTCTGCTGCAGGTGCCCGACCGTGAGGTCGAGGCCCTGCGGACCGCTCGCGGTGGACCCGTCCGGCCGGAGCCCGCCGACGGCGTAGCCGAGCGACAGCAGCGGTTCGACCGCGCACGACCGGTCGGGCCCGTTGTCCCCGCGCGCGCAGTACAACGCCGTCGGCAGCGTCGCGCCCTCGACGTGCTGCGACTTCCAGGTCCACTCGGTGTGGCTCGCGGTGCTCTGGTGGTACATCGGCCCGGTGCGGCCCGCGTCGATCGTCAGCCCGAGGGTGGCCGGCCCGGCGGCGACCTCCTGGTCGAAGCCGACCGCGAAGCCACCCGACGGACTGCCCTCCGCCAGGGTCGTGCCGTCCTGGGTGAAGCGGTAGGACCCGGTGATGGTGTCCCGCGACTCGCCGTAGTAGCCGAAGCCGGTGTGGCCGGGCTGGTTGTCGCTGAACGGCGTGATCGCGAACCGCACCAGGTCACCGGCGCGGGTCGCGCCCGGCTGCGTGAACGCCGCGGCGTCGCCCAGCGGCAGCAGCGCCACCGCACCCGCCGGGTGCAGCGGGAACTTGTTCCAATCCTCGGTCACCGAGGAACCGCCCTGGTAGCGGTGGAACGCCTCGTACTGCCCGCCGGCCCAGCCGGGGAACGGCCCGGGCAGCACGTACTTCGAGAACCCGCCGAACCACGCCAGATCCGGTGCCGCCGAGACGTACTCGGTCTGCTTGCGCGGCAGCTGGATCGGGTGCGACACGCGGCCGCTGCTGTCCTCGAAGGAGAACATCCCGCTGCGCTGCCGCAGGCCGAGCGACGAGTACTCGCTGAAGTAGGTCGCGTCCACCGCGGCGACGTCCTGCGCCGTGATCACGTACCGCTGCTGCGGAATCGTGCCGACGCTCGCTTTCTGCAGCACGTATTCGTACGGCACGCCCGGCCCCGGCGGCGACACGAGCCTGCTGTATGGGTACGTCTGCACCGCGCCGGTCCGGACCGGGACCGCCACCGGCGACACCGAGATCGGCACGCCGGGCCCGGCGTCGAAGTCGACGAGCAATGCGGGCCCGGTCTTGGCGGCCCGCCGGAAGAAGAACCCGGTGTCGTCGAGCAAGGCGGGCCGCGGCGTCACCCAGGTCACCTTGCTGGACGCGCGCGAAGCGTCCACGCGGACGGTCTTGTCCGCCTTCACCGCGAACTCCGGCTGCGCGCTGAACCGCACCTCGGTCGGGTTGCCGTCGGCGTCGGCCGTCCAGAACAGGCCGAGTGCGCTGTAGTTCCCGTCCGGCGCGCTGAACTTCGCGGTGCCACCCGAGAAGTAGTTGAGGTTCTCGTTCGGGTCGAGGAGGTTCCCGTCGTCGGTGTTGTAGAGGAACGCGACGCCGGTGTCGGCCGGCTTGCCCGCGATGTCGTTGGCGTCGACCGAAACCGTGCGCAGCACCGAGCGGGGCTGGACAGCCCGCCGCACCGGCGCCCCCGAGAGCGCGAACGTCTTTCCGCCGGCGAAGAGACCCCGACCCCCGAAGTGGCCCCTCGCGTTGTCTTCCTTGTACTGCTTCGCCAAGGCGGCGCCGAACGCCGCCGGGTCGACCGGGGCCGAAGCGCCGGCGAGCAGCGCCTTGACGTCGAACAGGCTCAGGTCCAGCCCGCGCCCCAGGTAGGGGAGCGCGGTGCCGGGGACCTCGTAGTCGCGGTCGCCGAGCCGCAGGTGCACCAGCGCCCGCGCCATGCCCTTCTCGGCGACCGGCCGGATGTCGAACAGGGAACGGCCGTCCGCGGTGGTCCGGACGGTGACCCGGTCACCGGTGGGCAGCGTGGCTGTCGCCGGCGCCGCCGCCGATACCGCCGCCACCGCGGACGGCGGGGCGAGCCCGGCCAACCCCGCCGAACCGGCGAGCAGAACCGCGAACACCGAAAGTCTTCTTCGCACTGGCACCTCCGTGTGGTGGTTGATCACCACTACCGACGAGCCAGACGCCCGGACCGTTGAGGCCGGTTCTCGATCTTCCCGAAGTTACCTCGATCGGGTCAACGACTGAGAGTCAGCGGGCACCGGCCGCGCGACGCCGAAACCGCCGTACGGACCGGCTTTCGCGCGCTTGCGGACCTCGTCGAAGTGCCGGTGCACGGCTTCGGCGGCGGCATCGGCGTCGCGCAGCAGGAGCGCGTCGACGATGGCCTGGTGCCGTTTCGCGGTGGCCGTCGGCGACGACGCCGGCCCGCCCAGTTCGCTTTCGGCGATCCGGTAGACGTCCCAGAACAGCCCGGTGAGCTCGCGCGCGAGGTCGAACCCGGCCTCGGCGCAGATGAGGTCGTGGAACTCGCGGTCGGCTTCCGCGGCGTCCGGGCCCTTGCGCTTCATCCGCGCGACGCAGGCCTGCAGCTCCTCGACCAGCCCGGGCCGGTGGTCGGTGGCGACCCGGCGGGTCAGCTCGGTCTCGAGCATCTCCCGCACCTCCAGGAGGTCGCGCAGCCGCCCGACGTCGGTGGCGCCGCGGGCGCGGGTCCGGAAGAGCAGCCAGGTCTGCAGCGACTCCGACCCGGCGGAGCCGACGAACGTGCCGTAGCCGTGGCGGATCTCGACGATGCCGAGGGCCTGCAGGGCCTTGATCGCCTCGCGGATGGAGTTGCGGCTGACGCCGATGTCCTCCATCAGGCTCAGCTCGGTGGGCATGGGTGCGCCCGGCGGGAGCTCCCGCTCGACGATCAGGTCGATGATGCGCTTGGTGATCTCTTCGCTGCGCTGCGGACGGGCCACTGCTGTCCTCCCCGGATGCGTCGTGAGAGGACATCCTACGTCATACGTCCAGAAGGGTTGACCGGCACGCGAACCCATCCTAGGCTCACGCCGGTCATAGGACGTCCCATGTCCTACCGTTCGAGGCCAGCCGGAGACACCGATGTCCCAGAGCCCGTCGCTCAGCCGCCGCCAGTTGCTGCGCTACACCACCTTCGCCGGGGCGGCCATGGCGTTCCCGACCGTGCTCGCCGCGTGCGGCGGGCCGGCGTCCACCAACAAGACCGGCAGCTCGGCGGGCTCGCTGACCGCCGTCATCGGCTACGGCAACAACCAGACGTGGGACCCGCTGCAGACCGCGTCCGCGTTCTCGATGGCCGCGATCCTGCACTGCTACGAGTCCCTCGTGGAGGGTGACCCGATCACCCGCGCCCCCTTCCCGGGCCTGGCGAAGGCGCTGCCCGCCGACGTCAGCGGCACCAGCCTGAAGTTCGAGCTGCGCGACGGCGCGAAGTGGCACGACGGCCAGCCGGTCACCGCCGACGATGTCGTCTTCACCTACGCCCGCGCGCTCGACGAGAAGGAGAACGTGCTGATCCACAGCTTCTTCTCGCACTGGCTCCAAGAGGTCCGCAAGACCGGCGACCGCGCGGTCGAGTTCGTCCTCAAGTTCCCGTTCCCGTACGCGCTGCAGCGGATCCAGTGCTGCAAGATCGTCCCGAAGCACGTCTACGACGGCAAGTGGGACGACGCCAAGGGCGGCAAGGTCGTCGGCTCCGGTCCGTACAAGGTCGTCGAGCAGGCGGCGCTGAGCCACACGAGCTTCGAGAAGTTCGCCGACTACAACGGCCCGCGCCCGGCGGCCTACGACAAGATGCTGTGGAAGTCCATCGTGGACTCCGCCCCGCGCGTCGCCGCGATCTCCGGCGCCAAGCCGGACGCGCAGATCGCCGAGAACATCCCGGCCGCCAACGCCGACCAGCTGCGCAAGGCCGGCCGCACGGTCGAGTTCGCCGACGGCGGCAACAACCTCTTCCTGCTCTTCAACACCGCGCACGCGCCGTTCGACAAGAACCTCGTGCGCCAGGCGCTGCACTACGCCATCGACAAGAAGAAGATGATCGACATCGGGCTGAAGGGCGCCGGCTCACCCGGGACGTCGTTCATCAACCCGAAGCTCCCGTCCTCGCAGCCCGCGTCGCAGGACTTCGCCTACAACCCCGACAAGGCCAAGCAGCTGCTGCAGCAGGCCGGCGTCAGCGGCCTCAAGGTCACCCTGTCCACGACGAACACCTCGCTGGTCGCCGACTGCGTCAAGGTGATCAAGGAGGGCTGGGACGCGATCGGCGTCCAGACCACTTTGGACTCCCAGGACACCAAGGCGCTGTTCTCCAAGCTGGACGCCGGCACCGACTTCCAGGTCGTCGCCACGACCAACAACCCGCTGCAGTTCGGCAACGACCCCGACCTGATGATCCGCTACTACTACGACGCCAAGTCCATCCTCACCAGCAAGTACGCCCGGTTCACCGGCCCCGACGCCCAGTCCCTGCTCGCCCTGCAGGACCAGGCCGCGGCCGAAACGGACGAGGCCAAGCGGACGACGCTGAACAAGCAGCTGCTGGACCTGATCTCCGAGCAGGCCGTCATCTACCCGGTCGTGTTCACCCAGCTCGGCACGGCGTGGGACCCGAAGGCGATCTCCGGCGTGCGCGCCCAGGGCTACCCGGGCATCTACCTGAACCAGGCGAAGCCGGTCTAAGAGGAGAACACCCGTGGCCGTCGTCGTGCGGATGCTGCTCAGCCGCATCCTCGCCCTGATCCCGCTGCTGCTCGGCGTGATCCTGTTCGTGTTCATCGTGATGCGGTTCGCGCCGGTCGACCCGGCGCTGGCCGCGTTCGACGGCGCGAACGCCACCGCCGAGCAGCTGCAGCAGTTCCGGCTCGAGAACGGGCTGCTGGACCCGCTGCCGTTGCAGTACGTCCACTTCGTCTGGCACCTGGTCCAGGGGGACTTCGGCACCAGCGTGATCACCAAGCAGCCGGTCGGCGACACGATCGCGACGGCGCTGCCGCTGACCGTCCAGCTGACCCTGCTCGGCCTGGTCATCGCGCTCGTGACGGCGCTGGTGCTGGGCGTGACGTCGGCGCTCTACCGCGACCGCTGGCCGGACAAGGTGATCCGCGTGGTCACCCTGGCTGGGGTCGCCGCGCCGGCGTTCTGGGTGGCGCTGCTGCTGGTCCAGTGGCTGGCGGTCGGCCAGGGCCTGTTCCCGACCAGCGGCTACGTCAGCCCGGCCGACTCCTTCGGCGGCTGGCTGAACTCGCTGACGCTGCCCGCGGTCTCCCTGGCGCTGCCGGTGGCCGCGCAGCTGACCCGGGTGATCCGGACGTCGATGGTCGAAGAGCTGGACAAGGACTACGTCCGGACCGCGCGCGGCGGCGGCCTGCCACCGGTGGTCGTGGTCGGGCGCAACGTGCTGCGCAACGCGCTGGTCACGCCGCTGACCGTGCTCGGCCTGCGGGTCGGCTACCTGCTGGGCGGCGCCGTCGTCATCGAGACGATGTTCGCGCTGCCGGGGATGGGGCAGAACATGATCCAGGCCGTCACCGACGGCGACACCGCCAAGGTGCAGGGCTTCGTCATCACCATCGCGATCGGGTTCGTGCTGGTCAACCTGGTCGTCGACGTCCTGTACCTGATCGCGAACCCGCGCCTGCGGAGCCACGCGTGAAGCGCCTGCGCGCGGCCTGGCCCGCGCTCGCGATCCTCGGCGTCCTGCTCCTGGTCGCCGTGCTCGGCACGCTCGTCGCGACGCACAACCCGGACGCGCTGAGCACCGACACCGGCGGGCCCAGCGGTGCCCACTGGTTCGGGACGGACACGTCGGGCCGGGACATCTTCTCCCGGCTCGTCGCCGGCACGCGCTGGTCGCTCGCCATCGGCCTGGGGGCGGTGGCGCTCGCGCTCGTGTCGGGGGCGGTGATCGGGGCGTTCGCCGCCACGTCGCACCGCCGGGTGGACGCCGTGGTCATGCGCGTGCTGGACGTCATCATGGCGTTCCCCGGCATCGCGCTGGCCGCGGTGCTCGTGGCCGTGTTCGGGCACGGCATCGTCGTGCTGATCCTGGCCATCGGGTTCCTCAACATGCCCCCGGTGGCGCGGGTGATCCGGGCGAACGTCCTGGCCCAGTACGGCGAGGACTACGTCGCGGCCGAACGCGTCATCGGCGCGAGGCGGTTCTTCGTGCTGACCCGGCACGTCGCGATCAACTGCGCCGCCCCGGTGCTGGTGTACTGCACGGTCACGGTGGCCGACGCGATCGTGTTCGAGGCGTCGCTGTCGTTCATCGGCGCCGGCATCCAGCCGCCGGACCCGTCCTGGGGCTCGGTGCTCGCCGACGGCAAGGACCTCGTGCTGACCGGCGGCTGGTGGGCGACGCTGTTCCCCGGCCTGCTGATCCTCGTGACGGTGCTCGCGCTGAACATCCTGTCCGAGCGGATCTCGGACGCCTGGGCCGCGCCGTCGGCCCGCGCGGTCAAGGCGGCCGAAGTCGCGAAGGCCGTGGCCAAGCGCGAAGACGCCGACACCGCGCCCGTCCTGCCGATCGCCGGCCTGCGGGAAGCGGGGGAGCGGCTGGCCCGCACGGCCCGGTCGCTCGACCACCGGGACACGGTCCTGGAAGTCGACCGGCTGGCGATCGCCTTTCCCGGCCGCCACGAGGGCGTCGACGTCGTGGACGGCGTGTCCTTCAGCGTCCGCGCCGGGGAAGTCCTCGGCCTGATCGGCGAATCCGGCTGCGGCAAGACGCTCACGGCGTTGTCGATCCTCGGCCTCCAGCCGGCCACGGCGCAGGTGTCCGGCCAGATCCGGTTCGCCCAGCGCGACCTGCTCGCCCTGCGCCCCGGCGAACGCCGCCGCCACCTCGGCCACGACATCGCGATGATCTACCAGGACGCGCTCAGCTCGCTCAACCCGGCGATGACGATCCGCGCCCAGCTCAAGCAGTTCACCCGCCGCGGCGGCACCCGCACCCCGGCCGAGCTGCTGGAGCTGGTCAACCTCGACCCGGACCGGACGCTGCGCGCCTACCCGCACGAGCTGTCCGGCGGCCAGCGCCAGCGCGTGCTGATCGCGATGGCGCTCTCGCGGGACCCGAAGCTGATCGTCGCCGACGAGCCGACGACGGCACTCGACGTCACGGTGCAGGCCCAGATCATGGCTCTGCTGCTGCGGTTGCAGGAGGAGCTGGGCTTCGCGCTCATCCTCGTCTCGCACGACCTCGCGCTGGTGTCCGAGATCGCCGACCGCGTCGTCGTCATGTACGGCGGGCAGGTCGCCGAGCTGGGCAGCACCGCCGAAGTCGTCGGCTCGCCGCGGCACCACTACACGCGCGGCCTGCTCAGCGCGGTGCTGTCGCTGGAGGAGAACGAGGCCCGGCTCACGCAGATCAAGGGTGTCGTCCCGGCCCCGGCCGAGTTCCCGGCGGGCTGCCGCTTCGCCGACCGCTGCCCGGCCGCCCGCGCCAAGTGCCACGACGAGACGCCGGTCCGCTTCGGCGAGCCGGTCGACCACCTCGTCGCCTGCCACTTCCCGGCGGTCGACATCGCCCGCGAGAAGGAGGTGACGGCGTGAACCTCCTGGAGCTCGACGGCGTCCACGTCGTGCACAAGATCCGTGGCCGCGGCCTCTTCGGCCACGACAGCGTCTACGCCCTCACCGACGCCCACCTGGTCGTCAACCCGGGCGAGACGATCGGCGTCGTCGGGGAGTCCGGCTGCGGGAAGTCGACCCTGGCCAAGGTGATCGTCGGCCTGCAGCGCCCGACCGCGGGCACGGTCCGGTTCCGCGGGAAGTCACTGGACGAGGGGTCCGGGCGCGAGGTCGGGATGGTCTTCCAGGACCCCACGACCGCGCTGAACCGCCGGCTCGCCGTCGCCAAGATCATCCGCGACCCGCTCGACGTGCACCGGGTGGGGACGCCGGCCGAGCGTGACGACCGCGTCCGCGAGCTGATGTCGCTGGTCGGCCTGCCCGCCAGCGCCGCCGACGCAGTGCCGGGCCAGCTCTCCGGCGGCCAGCGCCAGCGCGTCGCCATCGCGCGGGCCCTGGCCCTGCGGCCGGCGCTGCTGGTCGCCGACGAGCCGACGTCCGCCCTCGACGTCTCGGTCCGCGCCCAGATCCTCAACCTGCTGCTCGACCTGCGCGAACAGCTGGACCTGGCGATGGTCTTCGTCTCCCACGACATCCAGACCGTCAAGAAGATGAGCGACCGGATCGTCACGATGTACCTAGGCCGGATCGTCGAAGAGGCTCCGGCCACGGCCTTGCCGGACGACGCCCGGCACCCGTACACGCGGGCCCTCTTCTCGGCGACGCCCAGCCTGCTGAACCCGGTCGAGCCGATCGTGCTCACCGGGCCCGTGCCGTCGGCGACGCACCCGCCGAGCGGCTGCTCGTTCCGCACCCGTTGCCCCAAGGCGACCGGCGAGTGCGCGGCCGAACTGCCGCCACCGGCCGCGGCCGGCGGGGGCCACACCTACCGCTGCATCCATCCCGAGATCCCGACCGGAGTGAGCGCCTGATGCCGAAGTTCGCCGGAATCGTCCCGCCGCTGTGCACGCCGTTCAACGACGACTTCAGCGTGGACACCGACTCGCTGCGCCGCCACGTCGAGGTCCAGCTCGACGCCGGTGTGCACGGCGTCTTCGTCCTCGGTTCCTCCAGCGAGGTCGCCTTCCTGCCCGACGCCCAGCGCCGCGTCGTCGTCGAAACGACGGTCGACCAGGTCGCCGGGCGCGTGCCGGTGCTCGCCGGTTGTATCGACATGACGACATTGCGGGTCGCCGAGCACGTCAAGACGGCCGAAGCCGCCGGGGCCGACGCCGTCGTCGTCACCGCGCCGTACTACACCCGCACGCACGTCGCCGAGGTCGACCGGCACTTCCGCCTGCTGCACGAACGCACGGCGCTGCCGATCGTCGCCTACGACATCCCGGTCGCGGTGCACACGAAGCTCGACGGCGGGATGGTCCTCGACCTGGCCGCCGACGGCGTCCTCGCCGGGCTCAAGGACTCCAGCGGCGACGAAGCCGCGTTCCGGGCCGTGCTGCTGGGCAAGCGCGACCGCGGTCTCGACACCTTCGCCGTGTTCACCGGGTCCGAGCTGGTCGTGGACGCGGCGCTGGCGATGGGGGCCGACGGCGCCGTCCCGGGCCTCGGCAACGTCGACCCGGTCGGGTACGTGCTCATCCACGACCACTTCAAGTCCGGCAACCTCGCCGCCGCCCGCCGCGAGCAGGAACGGCTGCTGAAGCTGTTCTCGATCACGTCCGTGGCGCCGCCGAGCCGGATGGGCCGCGGCTCGGCCGGGCTCGGCGCCTTCAAGGCCGCGATGAAGATGCGCGGGTTCATCGACAACGCTGTCATGGCGCCGCCGCAGCTTCCGCTGGACGACGAGGAACTGCTGCGGATCAAGGAGAAGCTCGCCGAAGCCGGTCTGCTCTGATGCTCCACTACGGCGCCGACTACAACCCGGAGCACTGGCCCGAAGAGGTCCGCCGCGAAGACCTGAAGCTGATGGCCGAAGCGGGCGTCACGATGGTGACCGCCGGGATCTACTCGTGGGCGGCCGTCGAACCGCGGCCGGGGGAGTACGACTTCGGCTGGTTCGACGACGTCCTGGCCGGCCTCGCGGGCGCGGGCGTCGGGGTGTGCCTGGCGACGATGACCGCGTCGCCGCCGGCGTGGCTGTCCCACGCGCACCCGGAGATCCTGCCGGTTCGCGCCGATGGCGTCCGGCTGTCGCCCGGTGCGCGGCAGCAGTTCTGCCCGTCCAGTCCGATCTACCGGGCACACGCCGAACGCCTGGTCGCGGAACTGGCGACGCGTTATGCGGGACACCCCGCGCTGGCGATGTGGCACATCGGCAACGAGTACGGCTGCCACATCCGGGCCTGCTACTGCGCCGAGTCGGCGTCGGACTTCCGGCGCTGGCTGCGGGAGCGCTACGGCTCCCTCGACGAGCTGAACGCGGCCTGGACGACGACGTTCTGGTCCCAGCGCTACTCCGCGTGGGACGAAATCCTGCCGCCGCGTGTCGCGCCGACGTTCCCGAATCCCGCGCAGCAGCTGGACTTCCAGCGGTTCTCCTCCGACGCCTCGCTCGGCTGCTTCCTCACCGAGCAGCGCGTGCTGCGCCGGATCACCCCGGACACGCCGATCACGACCAACTTCGTCGGCCGGGTGCAGAAGGCCCTCGACTGGCACACGTGGACGCCGCACGAAGACGTCGTCAGCCTCGATTCCTACCCGGACCCCTACGACCCGCGCGCGCACGTCGAAGCCGGGTTCGCCTACGACCTGGTCCGGTCCGTGAAGGACCAGCCGTGGATGCTGCTCGAACAGGCGCCGAGCGCGGTGAACTGGCGGCCCCGCAACAGCCCCAAGCCGCCGGGCGCGATGCGGCTCGGCAGCTGGCAGGCCATCGCCCAGGGCGCCGACGCGGTGCTGTTCTTCCAGTGGCGGCAGACCAGCGGTGGCGCGGAGAAGTTCCACTCGGCGATGGTCCCGCACGGCGGCCGCGACACCCGGACGTTCCGCGAAACGGCCGCACTGGGGCAAGAGCTGGCCCGGGTGCCGGAGCTGGCCGGGACGCGCGTGCGGGCCGACGTCGCCCTGCTGCACGACTGGCCGAGCTGGTGGGGCCTCGAACTCGACTCGCACCCGGCTCGGCTGGACCAGCTCGAGACGCACCTCGCGCACTACGCGCCGTTGTTCGACGCCAACATCACCTGCGACGTCGTCCACCCCCTGCGGGATCTCACGGGCTACAGGCTCGTCGTCGTCCCGAACCTGTACCTGCTGGAGCAGGCTTCCGCGGACAACCTGCGCGCGTACGTCGCGGGTGGCGGGCACCTCGTGGTGTCGTACTTCTCGGGCATCGTGGACGGTTGCGACCGCGCCTACCTGGGCGGGCATCCCGCGCCGCTACGGGACGTCCTCGGGCTGCGCGTCGACGAGTTCTGGCCCCTCGACTCGCCCGTGGACCTGCGCTTCGCCGACGGGACAACGGATTCCGGGGCGATCTGGTCCGAATGGATCGAGCTCGAAGGCGCCGACGTCGTCGCGTCGTTCGCCTCGGGTGAGCTGGCCGGGCGGCCCGCGATCACCCGGCACGCGTTCGGCGACGGCGTCGCCTGGTACGCCGGGACGCGGCCCGACCTGGCTCCGCTGCTCGGCCGCGTCACGGCCGAAGCCGGGGTGACGCCGGTGCTCGCCACGCCGCCCGGGGTCCAAGCGGTCGTCCGGCACGGCGGGGAAAGCGCTTACCTGATCCTGCTCAACCACGGCACCGAGCCGGTCACCGTCGACCTGCCGCACGCCGCGCCGGACCTGCTGACCGGCCCGTCGCGGCCGGTCCGCGAGGTCCGGCTCGCCCCGCGAGGTGTCGCCGTCCTGAAGGGATGAGAATGAGAACACTGGGGAGATGGGCCGCCTTGGTGGCCCTGGTGGCGAGTTCGCTGCTCGCCGTGAGCTCGGCGCAGGCCGCGCCGCAGTTCGACCAGCAGGTGCTGTTCAAGGCGTCGCAGGACCCCGGGTACAGCTGCTTCCGGATCCCGGCGATCGTGAAGTCCACCCACGGCACGCTGCTCGCGTTCGCCGAAGGCCGCATCGACAACTGCGGCGACACCGGCGACATCGACCTCGTCCTCAAGCGGTCCACGGACGGCGGGAAGACGTGGTCGCCGCTGCAGGTCGTCAACCGCGGCGGCGGGGACACCCACGGCAACCCGGTGCCCATCGTGGACAGCCGCACCGGCCGGATCGTCCTGATCACGACGTACAACAAGGGCCGCGACGACGACAAGGCGTGCGACGTCCCGTGCCCGCGCACCCCGCACTCGCAGTACAGCGACGACGACGGCCTGACCTGGTCGGCGCCGGTCGACATCAGCGCGCAGGCGAAGCTGCCGAACTGGGACTCGTGGTACGCGTCCGGCCCCGTGCACGGGATCCAGCTGGCTCACGGCCGCCACGCCGGGCGGCTGGTGTTCGGGTTCAACGCGGAAACCAGCGACGGCACGAACTCGGTCGAGAACCACGCGGGGCTCGTCTACAGCGACGACGGCGGGCGCAGCTGGCACGTCGGCGCGGTGGACTCGTACCCGCACCCGGTCGGCGGGACGTACCCGCAGAAGCCGTCCGAGGTGACCGTGGTCGAGTTGCCCGACGGGTCGATCTACGCCGGCGGGCGCGAGCAGGGCGGCACCGACATCGGCAACCGTGACTACGCGATCAGCCGTGACGGCGGTGAGACGTTCACCAGGTCCTTCACCACCATCCCCGACCTGGTGACGCCGATGGTGCAGGGAGCGATCCTGCGCGTCGGGAACCGTCTCCTGTTCTCGTCGCCGTCGGACACCGACCGGCGCCGCTGGATGATGATCCGGTCGTCGTACGACAACGGCCGGACGTGGGAGAACGCCGAGCAGGGCACGCGGATCACCACCGACTGGTCCGGCTACTCGGACCTGGTGCAGATCGGCGGCCCGGAGATCGGGCTGATGTACGAAGGTGGCGCCGTCGACGCGCGCGACGAGATCCGCTTCGCGCGCTTCACCGAGGACTACCTGGGGTGGCACAACTCGGCGGGACCGTCCACACCGGACGTTTCGGGCCACGCCGACGCCCGGGTGCTCGGCGGTGCTTCCCTCGCGGCCGGGCGCTTCGGCGGAGCGGTGACGCTGGACGGCGTCGACGACTACGTCCGGGTGCCGTACGACCCGGCGCAGCCCCCGGGTGAAGGTGACCTCACGTGGACGGGCTGGTTCCGCTACGGCGCCACGAAGGGCAACCAGGTGCTGTTCTGGCTGGGCGGGATGGGCACCACCGCGCCCCAGCTGTGGTTGCGCGGAGAGCCGGCGAACCACCGGCTGATCGCGATGATGACCACGGCGGCCGGGAGCGCGTCGATCACATCGTCCCAGGCGTACGACGACCAGGCCTGGCACCACGTGGCGCTCGAACGCACCGGCGGTCGGCTGCTGCTGTGGGTGGACGGCGTCCAGGTCGCCTCGGGTGCCGCGGCCGCGGGTTCGGTGAGCCGGACGGTGTCGTTCCAGCTGCAGCTGGGGCAGCGGCTGGACAACCAGTACCGCTGGAACGGCTCGTTCGACGAGGTCCGCTTCTACCGCCGGGCCCTCACGGCACCGGAGCTCGACGCGATCCGGCTCCGGAACGCACCGGTTCCGGCGGGCCAGGTGCTGCGGCTGCCGTTCGACCGGATCCACGGCTGAGGGAGATGAGGACGACGCCGGCGATGCTGAGCGCACCGCCGGCGGCGTCCACCCAGGTGGGAACCTCGCCGAGCCGGTAGCTCTACGTCGTCCCGCGCGCCTTTTCGACAGCGGCCAGGAAGACCGCGACCTCGTCGCGCTTGCCGTAGTCGTACTGGAACGTGTTACCGGCCAGCTTGTCGGCGAACATCGGCACGTTGTCGACGATCGCGCTCGGCCCGCCCGGGACCACGAACTCGATCTTCCCCGGCTTCCACGCGGTCGCGGGTGTGTGGCGGATGGAGGTGATCTTCGAGAGCGGGAACTGGTTCCTCTGGTCGTCCGGGACCACTGCCCAGGTCTTGGTCGCGATGCTCAGGGTGACCGCGTTGCCGTCGAAGCGCAGGGATCGTCGCCGGGATCTGATGGGTTTCACAGGACCTCCCGTCCTCAGCGCGACTATCGCAGAGGCTGACGGCCGCGAAAAGAGGCCGTCCGGACGCTTTAGACCGTCCGGCAGGTGAGCTGCGGTCGGGCGGCGGAACTGCCGTTGCCGGTGACCGCGTTGAAGCCGAACGTCGTCGAGCCGCCTGCGTCCAGCTTTGCGTTCCAGTCCGCGTTGTCCACCGTCACCGTTGTGCCGTCGACCGTGAACGTCCCGTTCCACAGGCCCGCGATGTGGTGCCCGGCGGGGAGGGACCAGCGGACGCTCCAGCCGCGCAGGCCGGTGCCGTGGTCGTTGCGGATCGTCACCTGGACCTGGTAGCCGCCCGGCCAGGAGGTCGTCAGCGCGTAGCTGGCCGAGCAGCCCAGGTCGGCGGCGGGGGTGGTGGTCGTCGGGGGCGGCGTGGCCGGGGGTGTGGACGACACCGGCGCCGCGATCGGTGTGGTGGCGTCCGGTACGAGCGCCGTCCCGATCACCACCCCCAGGGCCAGCAGCACGGCTCCGCCCGCGGACGCCAGCACCGCGCGGCGGCGTGGGCGGCGGGGGACGCGCAGCATGCGGGTCTCGGTGCGGGGCCGGGGACGCGGCGGGGGCAATGGACGGCCGCCGGTGACCGCCTCGAACAGCTCCTGGACCTCCGCCATCGCCGGGCGCTGGGCCGGGTCGCGCTGCAGGAGCCGGCCGAGCACCTCGGCCAGCGGGCCCGTGTGCTTCGGCGGGGTGACCTCGTCCCGGGCGATCCGCTTCAGCAGGACGATCGTGTTGTCGTCGGTGCCGAACGGCGGGATGCCCTCCAGCGCGCGGTAGAGCGTCGCGCCGAGGGAGAAGACGTCCGCGGGGAACCCGGCTTCGGCTCCTCCGGCGACTTCGGGTGCCAGGTAGGCGGGGGTGCCCGCGATGAACCCGCCGCCCGTCACGGTCCCTTCGCCGGTGGCGCGGGAGATGCCGAAATCGGCGATCTTCGTGACGCCATCAGGCGTGATGAGGACGTTGCCGGGGGTGACGTCGCGGTGGACGATCCCTTCGGCGTGCGCGGCGGCGAGCGCCGAAGCGACCTGTTCGCCGATGCGGGCGACCTGGTCGGCAGGCAGGCTTTCCCGCTCCAGCAGGACGTCGGCCAGGCTCTGCGACGGCAGGTACTCCATGACCAGGTACGGAGCGCCGTCGTGCTCGACGACGTCGTGCACCGTGATCGCGTGCGGGTGCCGCAGCCGCGCGGTGAGCCGCGCCTCCCGCAGCGCCCGCGGTCCGCCCTGGCCGCCGCCGGAGGGGTCGTAGCCCAGCTGCTTCACCGCGACGACGCGGTCGAGCCGCTCGTCGCGGGCACGCCAGACGACGCCCATGGCGCCCTGGCCGATCCGGTCGACCAGCCGGTAGCGCCCGGCGATCAGCTGTCCTGCGTCGGTCACGACGACCTCCCGGCCTTCCCCGGAACACACGGATGCGGGGGACGATCGGTTCGAGCTTAACGACCCGCCCGCCCGGCCGCCGACGAGCGCCGGGCGGGTGCGTCCTCACGCGCCGGGCGCGTGCAGCTGGTCCCACGTCGGGACGTACGGCGTGAACCGCAGCGTCATCCCCGCCTCGGCCGGCAGCTTGTCCGCCTTCCGCGCGTTGCAGCTGCGGGACGCGCCGCCGCACGCCGCGACCGTGTTCAGCCACGACGTCCGCTCGCCGCCCCGGCTCAGCGGGAGCACGTGGTCGATCGTCGTGGCACGGGCGCCGCAGTACGCGCAGCGGTGGCCGTCGCGCGTGAGCACGCCGCGTCGGGACCAGCGGGGCGGCTGCGTATATCGCCACTTCATGACGACGTACCGCAGCAACCGCACGATCTTCGGGCGCGGGAACAGCCCGTAGGCGAGACCGTCTTCGGCCTCGTGGATCTCGGCGACGTGCCGCACCAGCATGCGGATCGCGTGCGGCACCGACACCGTCTGCAGCGGCTCGTAGCCGGCGTTCAGGACGAGCACCTTCATGATGCACCTCTTTCCTCTCGGCGAAAATCGTCGCCGAGGGGAAAGAGGTGCGTCAATCGTGTTTCACCGCAGCGGATGCGTGCGGAAGAACCGCCAGATGACCGGCGTCGCGTCGATCACCGTCGGCGTGGCCGAGTCGTTGTTCGGCTTCGTGCTCGGCCAGACGTGCCCGGCGCCTTCGACGCGGTAGTGCTCCAGCGTGCTCCGCCGGTCGCAGCCGAGCCACTTCTGCGCGACCACACCCTTGACCGGCTGCCACGACACGGGCTTCGGGAAGCAACCGTCCCTTGTGGACCATCCGGCCAGCCAGTCGGGGATCGACGGCAGGCCCTTGTCCGGGTTGCCGGTGTAGGGGATGGTCGTGTCGGCGGTGCCGTGGAAGTCGAGGATCGGGGCCGGCCTGCTGGGCCGGCAGGCGCCGCCCTGCGGGTAGAACGCGCCCGACACCGGGGCGAACGCGGCGATCCGGCCGGGCAGCCGGCACGCCAGCACGCCGACGAACCCGCCGCCGTTGGACTTGCCGGCCGCGAAGATCCGGTCGTTGTCGACGCACAGGTCGCGCTGCAGCGAGTTCAGCAGGTCGCTGGTGAACAGGACGTCGTCGGCGGCCGCCGAGTAGGGCGCGCCGGTCCAGGCCGACTCGCCGTCGGTGCCGATCAGGCCCTGCGGGTAGACCGAGATCGCGTCGAGCGCCGAGAAGCCGGACAGCTCCTCCTGGTACTGCGACGTGCGCTTGTGCCCGTGGAACGACAGGACCAGCGGGTACGCCCGGCGCGGGTTGTAGTGCGCCGGCAGGTGCACGGTGTACTCGCGCTCGAGCCCGCCGGAGACGACGTGCCGGGTGGTCGTCACGCCGGACGGCACGGGGGCGGCGCGGCCGCAGCCGGTGGTGCGCACGGGGTGGTCGACGATGCCGCCCGAAGCGGCGGCGGGAGCGGCGAAGGCGGTGGTCAGGGCGCAGGCCGCGGCGAACGCGGCCGCCCACCGGGGCAGGGGTCCGGGCACTCGATCCTCCTTGATCGGCAGCGGGGCGTGGCCAGCATCACCCCGCGAGGCGGGACCCACCTACATTGCGTTCATAAAGTGCACGACCGGGTGAGCACCGGGAATGTCGGACCGGCTGGGTAGGATCGGCCCGCTCGGCACCCCGCCCCGGAAAGGACCGGAAGTGACCACCCCGATCGAGACGCTCGAGTTCCAGTCGGAAGCGCGTCAGCTGCTCCAGCTGATGATCCATTCGATCTATTCGAACAAGGACACGTTCCTGCGGGAGCTCGTGTCCAACGCCTCCGACGCCCTCGACAAGCTGCGGCTGGAGTCGTACCGCGACAAGGACCTCGGCGCGGACACCTCCGACCTGCACATCGCGCTCGAGACGGACGCCGCGGAGCGGACCCTGACGGTGCGGGACAACGGCATCGGCATGACGCGCGACGAGGTCGTCGCCCTCATCGGCACGATCGCCAAGTCCGGCACGGCGGACTTCCTGAGCAAGCTGAAGGAGGCCAAGGACGCCGCGGCGTCGCAGGACCTCATCGGCCAGTTCGGCGTCGGGTTCTACGCGAGCTTCATGGTCGCGGACAAGGTCACGCTGGTGACGCGCAAGGCGGGCACCACCGAGGGCGTCCGCTGGGAGTCCTCCGGCGAAGGCACCTACACGATCGAGCCGGTCGAAGACGCGCCCCAGGGCACCGCGGTCACGCTGCACCTCAAGCCCGAGGACGCCGAGGACCACCTCTACGACTACACGTCCCCGGCGAAGATCCGGGAGATCGTGAAGAAGTACTCCGACTTCATCACCTGGCCGATCCGGATGGCCGGTGAGGCCGCCGAGGGCGAAGAGCCGAAGACCGAGACGGTCAACTCGATGAAGGCGCTGTGGGCGCGCTCGTCGAGCGAGGTCACCGAGGCCGAGTACCACGAGTTCTACAAGCACGTCAGCCACGACTGGCAGGACCCCCTGGAGACGATCCGGCTGCAGGCCGAGGGGACGTTCGAGTACCAGGCGCTGCTGTTCCTGCCGTCGCAGGCGCCGATGGACCTGTTCCTGCGGGAGCGCAAGCGCGGCGTCCAGCTGTACGTGAAGCGCGTCTTCATCATGGACGACTGCGAGTCGCTCGTCCCCGAGTACCTGCGGTTCGTCAAGGGCGTCGTCGACGCGCAGGACCTCTCGCTGAACGTCTCGCGGGAGATCCTGCAGCAGGACCGGCAGATCCAGCTGATCCGCCGTCGCCTGGTCAAGAAGGTCCTCTCGACGGTCAAGTCGATGATGACCGCCGACGCCGAGAAGTACGCGACGTTCTGGCGCGAGTTCGGCCGCGCGGTCAAGGAAGGCCTGCTCGACGACTTCGAGAACCGCGAGGCCATCCTCGAGATCTCGTCGTTCGCTTCGACGCACGACGCGGAGAAGCCGACTTCGCTGCGCGAGTACGCCGAGCGGATGAAGGAGGGCCAGGAGCACATCTACTTCATGACCGGCGAGTCGCGGTCCGCGATCGAGAACTCGCCGCACATGGAGGCGTTCCGCGCCAAGGGCTACGAAGTGCTGGTGCTGACCGACCCGATCGACGAGATGTGGGTCGACGCGGTGCCGGGCTTCGACGGAAAGCAGTTCCAGTCGATCGCCAAGGGCCAGGTCGACCTCGAGTCGGACGAGGACAAGAAGGCCACCGAGGTCGCGCGCGAACAGCAGAACAAGGACTTCGAGGGCCTGCTGTCGTGGATGGGCACGGCGCTGGGCGAGGACGTCAAGGAGGTCCGGCTCTCGTCGCGGCTGACGACGTCGCCGGCGTGCATCGTCGGGGACACGCACGACCTGTCGCCGACGCTGGAGAAGATGTACCGCGCGATGGGCCAGGAGCTGCCGCCGATCAAGCGCATCCTCGAGCTGAACCCCGAGCACGGCCTGGTGACGGGCCTGCGCGAGGCACACGCGGCCCGCCCGGAGGACGAGGGCCTGACCGAGACGGCCGAGCTGCTGTACGGCATGGCCCTGCTGGCCGAAGGCGGCGAGCTGGGCGACCCGGCCCGCTTCATCAAGCTCCTGGCCAGCCGCCTGGAGAAAACCCTCTGAGCGGCGGGTCCGGGCGGGTCGCACCCGCCCGGACCGTCAGGGTGCCGCGTTCATCAAGTCCAGGGCAGTTTGCTGGCGCGCCGCGTCGGCCTGGTCGAACGGGCCCGCCCACAGCAGCCCGTAGGCGTCCGCGCTGTTCCGGTCGTTCGCGTACGCCGAGTTCGCCTGGCGTTGCAGGTAACCGGTGTACGGGCGGTCCGACAACGCCGCGTTCAGCGCCGCCAGATCGCGGGCGTACACGCCCTTGAACGTCGGCCCGTCGCCGCCACCGCCTCCGGCTGACTCGCCCGGGTCGCGGAGGATGCCGCCCGGGTTCAAGGACGCGTTGGACGTCGACGCGTTCGCCAGCGTGCGGGCCTTCGTCAGCAGGCTCGCGTCCCCCGTCGCGCGGTTCAGCTCGGTCAGCGCCGCCAGCGGCACGCCCTGGTTGTAGCTCCAGACCGCCTGGCCGTTGTTGGCGCACGACGTGGTCAGGCCGTCGTTGATCAGGTTCGAGCCGTTGATCATTCCGCTGCCGGCGAACCACGTCCAGCCCGCGCGGGCGCGTGCCAAGTACGTCGTGTCCCCGGAGATCCGGTTGTGCAGGGCCGCGTTCAGCTGGACGTACAACGAGTTCGGGATCGCGTTCTTGTAGGTGCGGCTCGTGCTCCACCAGACCCCGCCGCCGCAGACGCCGTCCCAATAGGCGAACATGTGGTCCGCGTCGGCGCGGGCGGTGTTCAGGTAGCGGCTGTCGCCGGTCAGGTCGTACGCGTCCACCCACGCCAGGCCCCACCACCCGGTGTCGTCGATGTAGTCGTTCCGGAACTGGCCGCCCTGCGCCGAGAGGTTCTTCGTGTACGTCGTGTCGATCGCGTAGCGGTAGCTGCCCATGCCGCTGATGCGGGCGTTGTCGATGATCGCGGTCAGCGCGTTGGCCGAGTTCCACCAGCCGGTCGTGTCGAAGAGACCCGTGCTCTGGTTGTAGCGCTCCATCAGCGCCGTGGCGGCCGCGGTGCGCCGGTCCCAGGCGTTCCACGTCGGGCGCGCCCAGCCGGTGCAGGCGATGCTCCCCGAACCCGCCGGTTGCCCGCACGCCCGCAGCAGGCCGACACCGCGGTTGTTCCAGTCGTCGGCGTTGTACATCAGGGTCCGCCAGCCGGTCGACCCCGACGGCGTCGCGGTGTCGCCGAGCTTGCTGCCCGACGCCCAGCTGCGCCCGGCGTCGAACGAGCGGTCCAGCCAGACGTGGTCGCCGGCCGCACCGCCGGTGATCGCCGCCCAGCCCATGTCGTCGCCGTCGTCGAGGTGCAGGGAGAGCCGGCGGCCGCTGATGGACGCCGTCGCGCCTTCGCGGTCGCCGGGGGAAAGGGCGGGATCCCTGGCGTCGCAGTACTTGTCGCAGATCGCCGCGAGGGGTGCGGCGGGCGAGGGGGAAGGAGCCGGGGTGGGGGTGGCCGCCAGGACCACGGTCAGCAGGGGGACCAGGAAGCTCATCTGTCACCTTCCGCGCCGAAGGGAGATGCTTCCTATTTTCGGGAGCTAATAATATTGGTCCAGTCCTCACCGAGACAGGTTTCGGACAGGAATTCACGCACGCCGCCCGGCGCGCGGGTTTACCCTGACGACCGATGCGGAGGGAGCCGGCATGGACGGCCAGCGGATCTTCGCCGATCGCGAGGACGGCGGCCGGCGGCTGGCCGAAGAGCTGAGCCGGCGCCCGTGGTCCGGCCCGCTCGTGCTCGGCCTCGCCCGCGGCGGGGTGCCGGTGGCCGCCGTCGTCGCGCGGCGGCTCGGCGCCGAGCTGGACGTCGCGGTGGCGCGCAAGATCGGCGCGCCCGGCCGGCGCGAGTTCGGCGTCGGCGCGGTGACCCCGGACGGCCCGGCGATCTACGACGAAGCGATCCTGCGCGGGCTGAAGCTGACCGCGGCCCGGATGGCGCGGGCGGAGCGACGGGAACGCGCGGAGGCCCGCCGCCGGCTCGAGCGCTACCGTCGCGGCCGGCCCGCCGCCGGTCTCGCCGGCCGCGACGTCATCCTCGTCGACGACGGGCTCGCCACCGGCGTCACCGCGACCGCGGCACTGCGTGACGTCCGGGCCGGGAACCCGCGGTCCGTCGTGTTCGCGGCGCCGGTCGGCGCCCCGGGCGCGGCGGCGGGGTTGCGAGGCGAAGCCGACGACGTCGTCTGCGTGACCGAACCGCCGGACTTTCGCGCGGTCGGCCAGTGGTACGCGGATTTCCGCCAGACGAGTGACGAAGATGTCCTTGACCTGCTGCTCCACCTGGGGGAGTGCCGGGATTGACCGGGTGGGCGCCGGGGTACCACCCGGCGGGGGTATCGACCGGAAGGCAGGCGCGTGACGATCGAACGGGACGGGCTCGGCGCGGCGGCGCGCGGGCTGAGACAGTACTTGCTGGCCGTCGCGGCCGAGCTGGACGCGCCCGCGTGGTTCTGCGAGGTGGACGCGCCCGCCACGGCGTACATCGCGCTGGAGCAGCGGCTCGCGCGGTTCCCGGACCACGAGACGGCACTGCTGTGGGACGAGCGCGATGGCTGGGCGGCGGCGGTGGAGTCGGCGACGGGCGAGGACGTGGTGGTGCTCGCGTACCTGGGCGAAGACGTGTTGCCGGCGCCGGACGCGGTCGTGGCGTTCGTCCGCGGTCTCTACGGCGACGGCTATCCCGGCCAGCCGGCCCCGCCGGACTTCCGGAGACCCGGGGCCCCGGACGGCTTCGACGCCCGCCTCGCCGCGTACGCGGGCGACGACGTCTGCCTGCCCGAGGGCCAAGCCTGAATCAGTGCGGCGGCGCGAGCCTGCTCACACCCGCGTCGCCACCCGGTTGATCGCTTCGGCGACGAGATCCGGCTCGGCGACCGTGACCGTCAGGCCCGGGTGGCGGATCAGCCCCCACGGGTCGATGCCCGGCACCGGTTCGCGGAACCGCAGGCAGACCCCGCCTTCGGTCGTCGTCCCGAAGGTCAGACCGCGGTCGGCGAGCGACAACCGCACGCCGAGACCGCGAAGTGCGTGGTACGGGCCGCTGACTTCGGCGCCGGCGAGGTTGCTCAGCGGAGTCGCGAGGAACCACGGCCCGAGCCGGACGCGCAGGCCACCGGCGTCCAGGTCGAGCCCGCTGCGGGCGCCCAGCGCGCGGCGCAGCCACGGGAACCGGACGGCGAAGTCCGCGTGCAGCCGGTGGCGCACGACGACCGCCGCTTCGCTGTCTGTCATGCGCTGCCGCCCTTCGGCGCCGGGGGAGTCTCCTTCGGCCGTCAAGTCCGGATACCCGGCGTCGCGTGCGGGAAACGGGCGGAGGGAAGGGGCCGGACGGCGAGGCTGGGGGGTCCGCCGTCCGGCCCACGGCCGGGGCGCGCGCCGGTCCCTGCAGCCGGACGCGGGCCCCTGGTCTCCGGGGCGGCTCTTCCGGTGGCTACCACCGCTTCGAGGGGCTAAACCTGGTGGCCTCGAAGCTTCGGGCGGGCACGGGCACGACCGGCCCCGCCCACGCCCCTGACCTCCGCACGGACCGCTTCGGCGTGCCTCCGTCGCGGCCCGTTGGGTTCCCGGATACCGTCCGTTAAACCTTCCGCCATCCGGGGTACCTGGCCCACGGCGGTTGCGTCGACGAAGGGACGGACATCGATGCGGTTCACCCCACGGGGTACCCGGTTCTTCGACCTGCTCACGGACGCGGCGAGAAACCTGGTGACCGCCACCGCGGTGCTGCGCGACCTGATCGCCGCCGAACCCGCCGACCGCGAGCCCCTCGCCAAGCGGCTGCACGAGGTCGAGCACCAGGGCGACGAGCTGATGCACACGATCATGGTGGAGCTGAACAGCTCGTTCGTGACCCCGTTCGACCGCGAGGACATCCAGGCGCTCGCCGGGAAGATCGACGACGCGCTCGACTTCATGGACACCGCGGCGGACCTCGCCGTGCTGTACCGGATCGAGGCGTTCCCGCCGGGTACCGACGTGCTGGTCCGGGTGCTCGGCCGCTGCGCCGAACTCACCGCGGCGTCGATGCCCGGCCTGGCCAAGGTGGGGGACCTCGAGCCGTACTGGATCGAGATCAACGAGCTGGAGAACGAGGCCGACCGGATCTACCGGCGGATCCTGGCCCACCTGTTCGAGCCCGGCGGGGACGCCCTCGAGGTGCTGAAGACCAAGGAGGTCGTCGAGCAGTTCGAGCTCGCGGCCGACGCGTTCGAGCACGTCGCCGACGTGGTGCAGACCATCGCCGTCAAGGAGTCCTGAGTGACGGGCACCGCCGCCCTGGTCGTCGTGATCGTCCTGACGCTCTTCTTCGACTACACCAACGGGTTCCACGACGCGGCGAACGCGATCGCGAGCGCCGTGTCGACGCGGGCGCTGACCCTGCGCGCGGCGCTGCTGCTGGCGGCGGTGATGAACCTGGCGGGTGCGCTGCTGTCCACCGGCATCGCCGCGACGGTCGCCAAGGGCATCATCGACGTCCCGGCCGGGCCGGACGCGCTCACGGTGGTGTTCGCCGCGCTCGCCGGGGCGATCACCTGGAACCTGACCACCTGGTACTTCGGGCTCCCGTCGTCGTCCTCGCACTCGCTGATCGGCGGGATGGTCGGCGCCGCGCTGGCCGCCGCGAGCACCGTGCACTGGGCCGGGATCGGCGAGAAGGTGCTGATCCCGATGGTCGCGTCGCCGCTGCTCGGGCTGGGGCTCGGGTACTTCGCCATGGTCGCGGCGCTGTGGCTGCTGCGCCGCGCCAACCCGCACCGCAGCGGCCGGGTGTTCCGCCGGTTCCAGATCCTCTCGGCCTCGGCGCTCGCCCTCGGCCACGGTCTCCAGGACGCGCAGAAGGGCATGGGCGTGATCGTCCTGGCGCTGGTGGCGGCGGGGGAGCAGACGACGTTTTCGGTGCCGCTGTGGGTGACCCTGCTGTGCGCGGCCGCCTTGTCGCTGGGCACCTACTCCGGCGGTCTCCGGATCATGCGGACCCTGGGGCGGCGGGTGTTCCCCCTGGACCCGCCGCACGGGTTCGTCGCGGAGTCGGTCGCGTCGTCGGTGCTGTACGTGACGGCGTTCGCGGTCAAGGCCCCGATCTCGACGACCCACGTGATCACGGCGGCGATCATGGGGGTCGGCGCGACGCGGCGGCTTTCGGCGGTGCGCTGGGGGATCGCGCGGGACATCGTCCTGGGCTGGGTCCTGACGTTCCCGGCCGCGGCGGCCGTCGCGGCGGCGGTGTACCTGGTGGCCGACGCGCTCACCTGAGCCGGGCCCTGGCGGAGATCGCGCCGGGCTGGCAATCTCGGTACGACCTGATCTCCGGGAGGTCGCCAGTGAGCACCGAAGCCGCCGACGCCGTCGTCATCGGCGCCGGCCACAACGGCCTGGTGGCGGCGAACATCCTGGCGGACGCGGGCTGGTCGGTCCTCGTGCTGGAGGCCACCGAACACCCGGGCGGCGCGGTGCGGACCGCCGAGGTCACCGAACCGGGCTTCCGCAACGACTTGTTCAGCGCCTTCTACCCGCTGACGGCGGTGTCGCCGGTGATCCGGAGCCTGGGGCTGGCGGAGCACGGCCTGCGCTGGCGGCACGCGCCCGACGTCCTCGCCCACGTGCTGCCCGACGACCGGTGCGCAGTGCTGTCCCGGGACCTCGACCGCACGGCGGCCTCGGTCGACGAGTTCGCGCCCGGCGACGGCGACGCGTGGCGGCGGCTGTTCGAGCAGTGGCGGGAAGTCCGCGAGCCGCTGCTGAACACGTTGTTCACGCCGTTCCCGCCGGTCCGCCCGGCGCTGAAGCTGCTGCGCCGCACCGGGACGGCCGACGCGCTGCGGCTCGCGCGCATGCTGACCCTGCCGGCCCGCCGGTTCGGCGACGAGCTGTTCGCCGGCGAAGGTGCCCGGCTGCTGGTGGCCGGGAACGCCGCGCACAGCGACCTGTCCGTGGACAACGCGGGCAGCGCGGTGTTCGGCTGGCTGCTCGCGATGGTCGGGCAGGACGAAGGCTTCCCGGTGCCCGAAGGCGGGGCCGGCGAACTGATCTCGGCGTTGGTGCGCCGGCTGGAGTCCCGCGGCGGGAAGGTCCACTGTGGACGTCCGGTGCGGGAGGTCCTCGTCGGCGGCGGCCGGGCGCTGGGCGTGCGCGACAGCCACGGCGACCCGGTCCGGGCGCGCAAGGCCGTGCTCGCCGACGTCCCCGCGCCGTTGCTGTACCGCGAGCTGGTGGGGGAGGAGTGGCTCCCGCCGCGGCTGGTCGAGGACCTCGGCAAGTTCGAATGGGACAGTGCGACGGTGAAAGTGGACTGGGCGCTGTCCGGCCCGATCCCGTGGACGGCGGACGGCGCGCGCGGCGCCGGCACGGTCCACCTCGGCACGGACCTCGACGGGCTGTCGGCGTTCGGCGGCGAGCTCTCCCGCGGCCGGACCCCACGCCGCCCGTTCCTGCTGCTCGGGCAGATGACCACGACCGACCCGGCGCGCTCGCCCGCGGGCACGGAGGCGGCGTGGGCGTACACGCACGTGCCGCGCGGCACGATGGAGAGCCGCGCGGCCTTGGAGCGGCGCGCGAAACGCATCGAGGAGACGGTCGAGGCGAACGCGCCGGGGTTCACCGGCCTCATCAAGGCCCGCTACGTGCAAGGGCCGGCCGAGCTGGCGAACCACAACCCGGGGCTGGTGGGCGGCGCGATCAACGCCGGGACGACGGCGATCCACCAGCAGCTGTTCTTCCGCCCGGTCCCGGGGACGGGCCGCGCGGACACCCCGGTGGACCGGCTGTTCCTGGCCGGCGCGTCGGCGCACCCCGGTGGTGCGGTGCACGGCGGCCCGGGGGCGAACGCGGCCCGGGCGGCACTGGCACGGGCCGGCCGGCTCGGCGGCGGGTACGCGGCGGTGATCCGGGCCGCCCACCGCGCGATCTACGGCTGAGGCACGCGGACGGCTACGGGCGCGAGCTCTTCGTGCGAGCGTGCTTCCCCGTGGCCAGGTCCGCCAACCGGGCCAGGGACTCCGTGTTGCGCGGCTTCAGCAGCAGCGCCTGCAGCGCGCCCGGCAGCACCTTGCCGGGCCCGCGGACGACGTGCTCGGTCATCCGGACCAGGGTCCCTTGCCTGTGCGGCACGAGCGTGAGCCCGACCGCCGCCGAACCGACGGGCCAGGCTCGGGCTTCCAACGCCAGCGACAGTCCCGGTTCGACCGCCGTGACCACCGTCTCGTCCTGGACGTGCACCGGCCACGGGCCCACGCTGTGGTGGATCCGCGAACCCACGTCCGGCCAGCCGGGATCGACGTCGCGGATGTGTGAGCTCCCGACCACCCAGCCGGCGTAGAGCCAGCCGTCGGCGAGGACCTCGAACACGGCTTCGGGTGGCGCTTCGATCACGCGGCTGACCTCGGTCACGGCTTCCTCCTGCTCGTCGGGACGGGCCGGGAGTACCCCGTCGCGGCCGGGGTATGCCGCTTGTAGGGTGGTGGATCCCGAACGTCGTGGCGCTGCCGGAAATCGAACGGAGCTGAGCGGATGGCCTGCCGGATCACCGAGCTCGTGCTGGACTGCCGGGACCCCGACCGGCTCGCGGAGTTCTGGTGCGCGGCCCTCGGCTACGAGGTGATCGGCCACGAGCCGGACGGTCTCGAGCTGGGCCCGCCCGGCGGCCGGTTCGGCGAGGGGCCGCCGACGCTGGTGCTGGCCAGGACGGAAAACCCCCGTCGCGGCAAGCTGCCGCTGCACCTGGACGTGAGCCCGGCGGGCAGCGACCAGGAGACGGAGCTGGCGCGGTTGCTGGCGCTGGGCGCGCGTCCGGCCGACGTCGGTCAGGACGGCAGTGAGTCCTGGGAGGTGCTGCAGGACCCGGAAGGGAACGAGTTCTGCTTGCTGCGCAAGGACGTCGGTGCCTGACGCGAGGCGGTGACCGGCGCTTTCAGCGTGCCGGACACGGTGATCCCGAGGCTCGGGTTGGCTGCCGGCGTGCGTGAACGACCCTTGCCTGTCACGCACCCGACCGGTCAGCCGTCAGTGCTCTTCGTTCTCGACCACACGGTTCTCGTCCGCACAGCGGCGCCACTGCACCCGATCCCCGGCCCGGTCCGCGTGCCACACCGGTGTCCCCTCGGACTCCCAGGTCGGCAGCAGCCGTCCGGTCACCACGCGCCCGCGGGCCACCCGGCCGAACAGTTCCACCCCGTCCGCGCGCCGGGCCGCCGGGATCCACGCCGGGAACCTCGTGCCCGGCAGCTTCCGTTCGATCCACTCCCGGGCCGAGCCTTCACTCCCGTGGTCGGACTCGACGATGCTCGACACCGGCCCGTCGCCGCCGACCGTGAGGCCGATCGACGCGCGCCAGCGCACGGGGGAAGCATCGGGATTCATCGGTCCCAGGTTCCCGGACTGGCGGGTCGGCGGGCCAGTACACGGACGGGTGGATCGACGCTCACTCACCGTGTCTCCTGTTCTGTCCCGGCCACGAAGTGCTGGCCGGGTTCCCCGCCCGGGTGATGTTCAATCACGCGCGGTCGGATTCGGCCCACTCCGCGTCCACAAAGGACGATCGGCACGCCGGTGAGGTGGTGCCGAGCCCCCGAGACCGGTTCCGGCACGGTCGGTGGTTCGTCGCGGCGCGCCGGGCACGACGTGATCCGGGCGCATCAGGCGTCCGCTCTCGGGTTCCACGAAGGGTGACGACCGCATTTCGGTGCGCGCCCGGAGGTTACCCGGGAGGGTGAGGCGACTACCGTGACCAGGTGAGGAGGTGGTCGCCGTGCCCGTCCGGCGTGACGTGGTGGTGCTCGGTGCCTCCGCGGGCGGGGTGGAAGCCCTCCGCCAGCTGGTCGGGGTCCTGCCCGCCGACTTCCCGGCGGCGATCCTCGTGGTCATGCACCTGGCACCCGGGGCGACGAGCGCGCTGCCGCAGATCCTCGACCGGGCCGGCAAGCTCCCGGCGGTCGCGGCGGCGCACGGCCGCCCGCTGGCCGCGGGCACGATCCACGTCGCTCCGCCCGATCGGCACCTGCTCATCGAAGACGGGGTGCAGTTCCTCAGCCACGGCCCGACCGAGAGCGGGCACCGCCCGGCGGTCAACGCCACCTTCCGGTCCGCCGCCGTCGCGGCGGGACCGGCGGCGATCGGGGTCGTGCTCTCCGGCGCCCTCGACGACGGCGCGCTCGGGCTCTGCTCGATCGTCGAACGAGGCGGCCTCGCGATGGTGCAGGACCCGGCGGACGCGCTCTACCCCGGCATGCCCGAGAGCGCGCTCGCGCGCACGCCGACCGAGCACGTCTACCCGGTCGGGGTGCTGGGCGGGGTGCTGGACGAGCTGGTCCGCACGCCGGTGCCGGCGGCCGGGCCGGCGCCGCCCTCGCCCGCTCTTCTCCTGGAGGACCGGATCGCGCGGGACGGGATCCGGCTCGACGCGGTCGACCCGGACACCCTGAGCCCGCCGTCGGGCCACAGCTGCCCGGACTGCGGCGGCGTGCTCGTCGAGATCGGCGCCCGGAACGGGTACTACCGGTGCCGCATCGGGCACGCCTGGTCGGCCGAGGCCCTGCTGGGGGCCCACGACCTCGAGTTCGAGCGGGCACTGTGGACGGCGCTGCGCTCCCTCGACGAGAAGGCCGCGCTGGCCCGGCGGATGCAGGAGAACGGCGCCGGCCGGTCCGGGCTGGCCGGTGGGCGGTACGAAACCACCGTGCGCGAGTGCGTGGCGGCTGCCGGGACGCTCCGGCGGTTCCTGCTCGCGCAGGACACCGAGAACGGTCGTGGACATGCGGGGTGAGGGTGCGGACGTGCGCCTGGTCCCGGACGTCCGGGACGGGGTCACGGTGGTGGACGTGAGCGGGAACCTCAGCCTCACGACCTATTCCGACCTGCGCGACGGCCTGCTCAAGATCGCCACGGACGCCCCGGACAGCCTGATCGCCGACATCGGCGGGCTCACCATCGAGGAGGACAAGCTGGCCGGCGTCTTCGCGACGGTCGCCATGCGGATCAGCGACTGGCCGGGTGTCCCGTTCGCGCTCGTCTCGTCCCGGCCGGAGCACGCCGCGGTGCTGAAGTCGCAGACGATCGACCGCTTCGTGCCGGTCCACGCCGGGATCGCCGAGGCCGAGCGGGAACGCGACCGCCCGCCCCGGCGCCGGGCGGTGCAGCTGCTGGTGCCGTCGGCCGGAGCGTCGGCACTGGCGCGGCAGTTCGTCGCCCGCGTCTGCGCCGAGTGGGGGGTGCCGGAACACACCGAGGACGCGCTGCTCGTCGCGACGGAGCTGGTCGAGAACACGATCCGGCACACCGCCTCGGCCCCGCGCCTGCGGCTCGAGCTGCGGCGGGGTGTATTCACCGTCGCCGTCGGCGACGACGATCCGCGCCCGGCCGTGCTGCACGAGCGGGTCGACAGCGCCGACTGGGGCCTCGGGCTGCAGATGGTCGCGCAGATCGCCCGGGTGTGGGGGTGCAGCAGGTCCTGGGCGGGCGGCAAGGTCGTCTGGGCGGTGCTGGTCCGGCGCGGGAGGCCGCGCGCGGGAGGCAGGTAGCGTGTCCCCGGTGACGGAGCCCCGGCCGGAAGCCGACGACGAATTCGAAGCCGTGCTCGGCTACCTCAAGGAGTCCCGCGGCTTCGACTTCACCGGGTACAAGCGGACCAGCCTGATGCGGCGGGTGCAGCGGCGCATGAGCCAGGTCGGCGCCGAGAGCTACGCGGACTACGTGGACCAGCTGCAGGTGAACGCCGACGAGTTCGTCGCGTTGTTCAACACCATCCTGATCAACGTCACCGGGTTCTTCCGCGACCCGGAAGCCTGGGCGTACCTGCGCGAGGAGGTGATCCCCGCCGTGCTGGCCGAACGCAGCCCCGAGGAGGCGATCCGCGTGTGGAGCGCGGGGTGCGCGGCCGGCCAGGAGGCCTACAGCATCGCCATCGCGCTCGCCGACGCGCTCGGCACGGACGCCTTCCGCCAGCGCGTCAAGATCTACGCCACCGACGTCGACGAAGAAGCCCTCGCCCAGGCCCGGCACGCGGCCTACACCCCGGACGAGCTCGAAGGCCTGCCCGAAGCCAAGCTCGCGGAGTACTTCGAGCAGCAGGGCAGCCGGTACGTCTTCCGCAAGGACCTCCGCCGCTCGGTCATCTTCGGGCGCAACGACCTCGTGCAGGACGCCCCGATCTCCCGGATCGACCTGCTGGTGTGCCGCAACACCCTGATGTACTTCAACGCCGACACCCAGACGAAGATCCTCGAGCGGTTCCACTTCGCGCTGGCGCCCCGGGGGATGATGTTCCTGGGCAAGGCGGAGATGCTGCTCAGCCACACCCGCCTCTTCGAACCGCTCGACCTCAAGCAGCGGATCTTCCGCAAGAGCGCCGGGGCCGCGGCCGGCCACCAGCACTTCGGTGCCGCCGGCTACGCGGGGCGGCGCCCGGCCGACGCCACCGGCCTGGACCAGCTGCGCGAACACGCGTTCGCCACGAGTCCCGTCGCCCAGATCGTGGTGACCGGCGAGGAGGTCGTCGCGCTGGTGAACCGGCAGGCCGAGACCTCGTTCGGGCTGTCCGAACGGGACGTCGGGCGGAAGCTGTGGGACCTCGACGTCTCCTACCGCCCGATCACGCTGCGGCCCTACGTCGAGCAGGCCCGCCTCGAACGCCGGGCGCTGCGGGTCAAGGACGTCGAGTGGCGCCGGGGCGGCGACGTCGTCTGGTACGAGGTGCACGTGAATCCGCTGCTGGGCAAGGAAAAGAGCCTGCTCGGCGTGTCGGTGGTGTTCCACGACGTGAGCTGGGCGCGCTCGCTGCTCGGCGAGCTCGAGTACACGAACGGGCGGCTCAAGTCGGCTTACGAAGAGCTGCAGTCGACCAACGAGGAACTGGAGACGACGAACGAGGAGCTCCAGTCCACGGTGGAGGAGCTGGAGACGACCAACGAGGAGCTCCAGTCCACCAACGAAGAGCTCGAAACGATGAACGAAGAGCTGCACTCCACCAACGACGAGCTGCAGACGATCAACGACGCGCTCCGGGACCGCGGCCTCGAGCTCGACGAGCTGAACGACTTCCTGGAGTCGGTGCTGACCGCGGTCCAGGCCGGGATCGTGGTGATCGACACCGAGATGCGGATCAAGGCCTGGAACCGCGGCGCGGAGAACCTCTGGGGCGTCCGCCGCGAAGAGGCGACCGGAACCCACCTGCTCAACCTGGACATCGGCCTGCCGATCGCCGAGCTGCGCCCGGTGGTCCGCGACGCGCTGGCCGACGCCGGGTCCCGGGCGGAGCAGACCCTGGACGCCGTCAACCGCCGGGGGCGCGCCGTCGAAGTGCGGTTGCTGTGCAGCGCCCTGCAAGGCCGGGACGGCCAGAGCGTGGGCGCGTTGCTGATGATGGAGGAGATCGGGCCGGCGGCCGAGGAGACCGTGAGCAGTCCCGGCGGGTGCTAGCCGCCGGTCAGGAGGTCGACGACGGACTCCGCCCGGTTTCCCTCCGCGAAGGCCCGGCGCTGCCGGTCGGCGCCGCCGCCCTCGGCCACCAGCCGGGCGATGCCGTCGCGCGCGAACTCCAGGTCTCCCGCCGCTTCGAGAGCGGGCGCGGTGAGCTCGACCAGGGCGTCGAGCACCGTCTTCGCCGGCTCCAGGTCGCCCGTCCGGGGGTTCGGGCAGCAGCCGGTCACGCCTTCCCTCGAAGCGCGCCAGAGCCGGCCGCGCAGAACCTCGTTCGACAGCTTCGGCGGGGGAGCACCCTCGGCCAGCGCCGTCACGACGAGACCCCGGGCCAGCACCCCCAGCAGCACGGCCTCCACGGGGGTGGCGGCGACGTCGGAGATGCGGAACTCGAGCGTCGGCTGCTTCTCCGACAGCCGGACGTCCCAGTAGATCATCCCGCGGTCCAGGATCGCGCCCGAGCGCAGCCAGCCGTCGACGATGCTCTCGTACTCGTCGAGCGACGCGAACCGCGGCGGCGGCCCGGCCGAGGGCCAGCGGCTCCACTGGTGGTAGCGCCAGCTGGCGTAGCCGGTGTCGTAGCCGTCCGAAATGGCCGAGTTCGCGGTGACGGTGAGCAGCGCGGGCAGCCACGGCCGGACGCTGCCGAGGACCCGGATCCCGCTCTCCTTGTCGGGGATCGCGACGTGGACGTGACAGCCGCAGGTGAGCGAAGTCCAGGCGGTGGCCCCGAAGTGTTCGGCCATCCGCTGGTAGCGCGGGTTCGGCGTGATGCGCGGCGGGTCCACTTGGGACACCGGCGGCGCGCCGGCCGCCAGCAGCCGGTAGCCGCGGGCACGGGCGGCTTCGCTCAGGTCCCGGCGCAGCCCGCTCAGCTGGCGCAGGGCTTCTTCGTGCGTGCGGCAGACGCCGGTGGCGGTCTCGGCCTGCGAGCGGTTCAGCTCGTGCTGCAGCTCGCCCTGGCCCTCCCCGGCCGCTTCCGCGGCATCCACGACGTCGTCGCCGGCCTGCGAGAGCTGGCCACGTCGGTCGACGACGAAGAACTCTTCTTCGATGCCGAACGTCAGCACGTCTGGGTTCACCGGTGCGCTCCTGGGGTGGGGGAGCTCCCGGATACCCGGAGGACAGGGGTGCGCAAACGGCGTCTCCCGGCGGCGAGCGGGTCGCGGCCCGGACTCGTGTGAAAGACTCACGGTGGTGTGACCGTGCGTGGTGGGGGTATTCCAGTGAGCATGGAATGGCACGAAGAGCTGCACGAGCGGGCCGACGAGCGGATCGGGCAGCTCGACGACCGGCTGTGGGCGGTCGCGACCGCGCTGCACGAACGGCCGGAACTGTCCTATGAGGAACACGCGGCCGCCGAGCGGCTGACCGGCGAACTGGCCGCGGACGGCTTCGAAGTGGAAACCGGGGTTGCCGGACTGTCCACGGCGTTCGTCGCGCGGGCGGGCACCGGACGGCCGTGCGTCGCGCTCCTGCTGGAGTACGACGCGCTGCCCGGGCTGGGCCACGCGTGCGGCCACAACCTGATCGCCGCGGCCGGCCTCGGTGCCGCGCTGGCGGCGCGCGAGGTGCTGGCCGGCAGCCCGGGATCGCTGCTCGCCGTCGGGTGCCCGGCCGAGGAACGCGGCGGCGGCAAGGTGGCACTGGCCGAGGCGGGCGTCTTCGACGACGTCGACGCGGCGCTCACGATCCACCCGGGCGTCCACTCGTGGTCCTGGGCCCCGCTGACCGCGCAGGTCGAGCTGAAGGTGACCTTCCACGGCCGCGCCGCCCACCCCACCGGTGATCCCGAACAGGGTGTCGACGCCCTGTCCGCGCTGCTCCAGGCGTTCGGCGCGGTCTCGGTGCTGCGGCAGCGGCTGCCCGCGAGCTCCCACGTCCAAGGGATCATCACCCACGGCGGCGAGGCGACGAACATCGTCCCCGACCGCGCCGAAGGCCGCTTCGGGCTCCGCGCGCTGACGACCGAGGCCCTCGACCGCCTCGCCGAGGACGTCGGGGCGTGCGCGCAGGGTGCGGCGCTCGCGACCGGCGCGAAGGTCGACGTCGAACGGCTCGGGCGCGGGTTCGCGCATTTCCGCGACAACCCGGTGCTTTCCGAACGGTTCACCGAACACCTCGCGGCGTGCGGGATCCACGCGACGCCGCCGGAGCCGGGCGTCTACCCCGGTTCGTCCGACATCGGCGACGTCAGCGCCCGCGTCCCGGCGATCCACCCGTTCGTGGCGATCACGGCGGCGGAGTACGCGGTGCACACCGAAGAGTTCGCGGCCGCGTCGGCGAGCCCGCGCGGCCGGTCGGTGATGCTGGCCTCGGCGGCGGCCCTGGCCCGCACGGCGATCGACCTGCGGACGCACCCCGCGCTGGTCAGCCGGGCCTGGGACTACTTCCGCTCGCAGGAGCGGAACGGGCACTGAACCCGGCGTCCGTTCCGCTCCCGGCTCACGCCACCGGGGTGTAGTGCGACGCGTCGCCCTCCAGCGACTCGCTCGGCCGTCCGTCGATGCCGGCCGGGACGTCGCCGGCCACCGTCACCCGGTTCAGGCGCCGCGGGAGGCCGTCGTAGTTGTCGATCGCGTAGTGCTGGGTGATCCGGTTGTCGAACAGCACGAGCTGGTTCGGCTCCCACGCCACGCGCACGATGTTCTCCGGCCGCGTCACGTACGACTGCAGCAGCCGCAGCAGGTCCCGCGACTCGCTCACCGACAGGCCTTCGATCCGCTGCGCGAACCCGCCGAGGAACAGGCCGCGCTCGCCGGTCACCGGGTGCACGCGCACCACCGGGTGCAGGGTCCGGTACTTGCGCGAGACGAACTGGGCCCGCCGTGCCTGCTCCTGGTCGTCCACCGTCTCCGGCGGCCGGACGTAGTCGTAGTCGTTGGTGTGCACCGCCCGCAGCGTGTCGGCGAACGCCCGCAGCGGTTCGGGCAGGTCCCGGTAGGCCGCGGCGGCGTTCGCGATCAGCGTCTCCCCGCCGTAGGGCGGCACCACGAGGCTGCGCAGCGTGCTGGCCTTCGGCGGGTTGAGCACGAACGTGACGTCGGTGTGCCAGTGGTTGGCCCGGCCCAGCTCGCTGTCGACCGGCAGGATCGCCGGCGCGCCGTCGACGGCGGGCACCGTCGGGTGCGCCTTGGTCAGCTCGCCGAAGCGCGCGGCGAACCGCTGCTGGCCCTCGTCGTCGAGCTCGGTGTTCCGGAAGACGAGGGCCTTGTGCTCGTGCAGGGCGTCGGCCAGGAAGGCCACCTGGGACGCGTCGAGGTCGCCGGCCGGGTCGAGGCCGATGATCTCGGCGCCGATCCTGCCGGTGATCTTGCGGACGTCGGTGCTGATCGCGGTCATGCGGGCTCCTTCACTCGGGTGCGGTCGACGGGACGCGCGAGGCCGTAGTGCTCGCGCAGGGTGGTGCCGGAGTACTCGGTGCGGAACAGGCCGCGCCGCTGCAGTTCCGGGACGACGAGGTCGACGAAGTCGTCGAGCCCGCCGGGCAGGGTGGGCGGCATGACGTTGAAGCCGTCCGCGGCGCCGCCGGTGAACCAGGCCTCCAGCTCGTCGGCGACCTGGACGGGCGTCCCGGCGAAGACGCGGTGCCCGCGGCCGCCCGCCAGGCGTTCGAGCAGCTGCCGGATGGTCAGGTCCTCGCGCCGGGCCAGGCCGACGACCAGCTCGAACCGGCTCTGACCGCCTTCGGTGAAGCTGCCGACGTCGGGCAGCGGGCCGTCCAGCGGGTAGCCGGTGACGTCGTGGTCGAGCATCTTCGACAGCTGCCGCAGCCCGTAGTCCGGCGTGATGAGCGCGTTCAGCTCGGCCTCGCGCTCGCGGGCCTCGGCTTCGGTACGGCCCAGGATCGGCGAGATGCCGGGGAGGATCTTGATCTCGTCGGGTGTCCGGCCGTACTTGGCGAGGCGCCCCTTGACGTCGTCGTAGAACGCTTTGCCTTCGGCGAAGGTCTGCTGGGCGGTGAAGACGGCTTCGGCGTGCCGGGCCGCGTACTCCTTGCCGGTTTCGGACGAGCCCGCCTGCACGAGCAGCGGGTGGCCCTGGGGCGGGCGTTCGATGTTGAGCGGCCCGCGGACCTGGAAGTGCTCGCCGTCGTGCGCGATCGGCCGGATGCGCTCGGTGTCGGCGTAGACGCCGGTCTCGCGGTCGACGAGCGCGGCGTCGTCGTCCCAGCTGTCCCACAGCTTCTTGACGACCTCGACGAACTCGTCCGCGCGCTCGTAGCGGGAGGCGTGCGACGGCCGCTTGGCCAGGTTGAAGTTGCGGGCCTCGTCGATGCCCGCCGAGGTGACGATGTTCCAGCCCGCGCGGCCGCCGGAGAGGTGGTCGAGCGAGGCGAACTTGCGGGCCAGGTGGTAGGGCTCGTTGTAGGTCGTCGACGCCGTGGCGATGAGTCCGATGTGGACCGTCGAGGCGGCGAGCGCCGAGAGCAGCGTCAACGGCTCGAAGTGGCTGTGGGAGTTGTGCTTCACGTTGCCCCACAGGGCGACGCCGTCGGCGAGGAACAGCGAGTCGAGCTTGCCGCGCTCGGCGGTCCGGGCGATGTCGGCGTAGTGCTGCAGCGTCCGCGCCCGGTGCGGGTCGGTCGACGGGTGCCGCCACGCGGCTTCGTGGTGGCCGTTCGGCATCACGAACGCGTTGAGGTGCATCATGGCTTCTCCTTGGGACGCCAGGTGGAAAACCGCCGCTCGAGGACGACGAAACCCTGGTTGACGAGCACTCCGAGCACCGAGACCGCGATGATCCCGGCGTACATCTGCTGGATCTGGAAGTTCACCTGGCTGGTGTTGATCAGGTAGCCGAGCCCGGCCTTCGCACCGACCATCTCGGCGGCCACCAGCACCAGGATCGAGTAGGACGCCGCCATCCGGATGCCGGTGAACACCGTCGGCACCGCCGAGGGCAGGATCACCTTCCGGAACAGCCGCGGGCTGGACAGGCCCAGCGACCGGGCCGCCTTGACCAGCAGCGGGTCCACCGTGTTGACCCCGGCGATCGTGTTGAGCAGCACCGGCCAGACGCACGCGTAGACGACCAGGGTGACCTTCGACAGCTCGCCGATGCCCAGCAGCAGCGTGAACACCGGCAGCAGGGCCAGCGCGGCGGTGTTGCGGGCCAGCTCCAGCAGCGGCTGCAGGAACCGCGCGACCGGCCGGTACCAGCCGATCAGCAGCCCGAGCGGCACCGCGACGGCCACGGCGACGGCGAACCCGGCGGCCGAGCGCCCGACGCTGGCCAGCAGGTGGTCGGCGAGCTGGCCGTCGAGCACGAGCTCCCAGAGGGCCTGCAGGTCTTCGGACAGCGGCGGCAGGAACGTCCGCGTGCTCTCGTCGAGGACGAACCGGGGGATGAACTCCCAGAGCAGCACGAACAGCACGACCGCGGCGGACGCGTGGACCGCCCGGGTGAGCCTCGTCCGCCACCGCCGGGGCTTCACCGGCGGGCTCGTGGGTCCGATGTGGACGGTGGGCGCGTCCAGGGTCGTGGTCATCCGAGGACGCTCCGTTCGTGTTCGGCCGCCTTGCGGACCTCGTCGTGCAGCAGCTCCCAGAGCCGGTGGCGCTGCCGCCCGAACGCCGGGTCGGAGCGGACGTCCCCGGTGCGGTCGCCGAGGTCGATGTCCACGACGGCCTTGAGCCGCCCGGGCCGCGACGTCAGCACGGCCACGCGCTGCCCGAGGTAGACGGCCTCGTCGATGCCGTGGGTGATGAACACGATCGTCTTGCCGGTGCGGCGCCAGATCCGCAGCAGCTCGTCCTGCAGCTGCTCGCGGGTCTGCGCGTCGAGGGCGGCGAAGGGCTCGTCCATCAGCAGCACAGCTGGGTCGTAGGCGAGGCTGCGGGCGATCGCGACCCGCTGCTTCATCCCGCCGGACAGCTCGTGCGGATACCGGTCCTCGAACCCGGAAAGCCCGACCAGGTCGAGGTATTCGCGCGCCCGCTCGGCCCGCTGCCGCTTGCCGAGCGCGCCGCCTTCGAGGCCGAACTCGACGTTGGCGCGGGCGGTGCGCCACGGGAACAGCGCGTACTGCTGGAAGACGACCCCGCGGTCGAGCCCGGGGCCGCGCACCGGCTCACCGTCGATGAGCACCTCACCGGACGTCGGGGTGGTGAGCCCGCCGAGCAGGTCGAGCAGCGTCGACTTGCCGGAGCCGCTCGGCCCGACCAGCGAGAGGAACGTGCCGTCGGCGACGTCGAGGGAGACGTCGTCGAGGGCGGTGAGCGCGCCGAACGTCTTGGTGACGGACCGGATGCCGATCTTGGCGGTCACTTGGTCACCGCCGGCGCGCCGGCGCGGTAGGGGTTGAACTCGTTGGTGTAGAGCTTCGAGGTGTCGATCCGGTCGCCCTTGATGTAGCCCTGCTGCTTGAGCCACGGTTCCCAGAGCGTGTAGTCCTGGTCGGCGATGAGCCCGCCGCGGGTGATGCCGACGCTCTTCCAGTACTTGAGCGTGCCGGTGTTCTCGTTGCGGCCGCGGGCCTGGATGATCTTGGTGAAGCGGGCGATCACCTCCTCGCGCGGAGTGGTGCGTTCCCACTCGATCGCCCTGGCCACGGCGGAAACGAAGATCTTCGTGGTCTCCGGGTACTTCTTGATGAAGTCGGTGCGCAGCACGTACGGGCCGCCGTTGTAGGGGCCGAAGGCCTGCACGTCGCTGAACAGCGACCGGATGCCGCCGGCCGCGACGGCGTGGTCCTGCAGGATGCCCTGCAGCGCGACGACGTCGAGCTGGCCGTTGCGCAGGGCCTGCTCGGCGTTCACCGGCGGGATGACGACGAGCTGGACCTGCTTGATCTCGTCGTCGGAGAGCCCCTGCTTCTTCAGCCAGGTGTCGAGCGCGGCCTCCAGGTTGGCGCCGGCCGTGTTGACGCCGACCTTCTTGCCGATCAGGTCGCGGGCGGTCCGGATCGGACTGTCCTCTTTGGCGTAGTAGCCGATGAACGCCTTGTCGTCGGAACCGTAGTAGTTGACGACGGCCTTGATCGGCGCGCCGGCTTCGGCGAGCTTGACGACCGCGCCGGTGAAGGCGCCGCCGAAGTCGGTCTGGTCGGTGGCGGCGGACTGGATGTCCTGCGGGCCGCTGATCGTGTTGCCGACCCACTTCAGCTTGACCGGGCCGAAGTAGCCCAGGTCTTCGGCGAGCTCGGGCAGGGTCACGGAGTTCGCGCTGCCCTGGTAGCGCAGTTCCAGTTTTTCCGGCTGCCCGGGGGTTCCGGTCGCCGTGGCCGACGCGCACCCGGCGAGCAGCACCGCGGCGGCGGCCAAGAGGGGCAAGGTTTTCTTCACGGTGGTTTCGTCCGTTCCGGGAGTCGGCGGGGATGCCTCGATTGTTCGGGGCGGCCGGACGGGCGGTCAATTTTGCGAGTTCGTGAAATAACTCCGCTGATTCACGAGGCGTGCGACAAGCCGGCCAACAATGGTCCGAGCGGGTCGTCGTAGAGGACCTCGAGCAGCACCGCGCCGCCGGCGGTCGCCAGCTCGGTACCCGGAAAGCTCGTCGGCACAACGGTTTCCACCGGATCGGCGCATCCGCGCGAGCGTTCGCGGACCTCGTCCCGGATGGCGGGAAGGCAGCCGGGCACCTGGGCTACACTCCGGTCCACCACGACGAGCACGGCCGGGTTCAGGACGTCGAGCAGCAAGGCCGCGGCCTGCCCGATCAGCCGGGCGCGGTCGTGGAACATCCGCACCGCCGCGGTTTCCCCGGCCGCCGCGAGCGCGAGCAGGTCCGGAAAAGGTAGGCCCGCCTTGCGCGCGAGCGTCGCTTCCGAAACGGTGGCTTCGAGGCAGCCGGTGCGCCCGCAGCGGCACGGCTCGGCGCTGTCGTCCACCGGCAGGTGCGCGACGGCGCCCGCGGCCGAGCGCGGCCCGTGGTGCACGGTGGCGCCGGTGGCGAACGCGGCGTCGACGACGTTGCCGGCGAACAGCTGCACGACGCTCTCGCGTGCTTTGGGGTGACCGAAGAGGCGTTCGGCGTGCACGAGGGCGCGCGCGTGGCCGTCGACCTCGACGGCCAGCCCGGTGCTCTCGGCGAGCAGGTCGCGCATCGGCACGTTCTTCCAGCCCAGCAGCGGGTGTTCGACGACGGTGCCGGATTCGCGGTCGACCCAGCCCCCGGTGGCGACGCCGAGCCCGAGCGGCTCCCGGTCCGGGGCGTGCCCGAGCAGCAGGTCGTCGAGGATCTCCGCGGCGCGCGCGAGCAGGTCTTCGGCGGCCAGGCCGTCGTGCGGTTCTTCGTGCTGCACCAGGACGTTCCCGCGCAGGTCGAGCAGCGCGACGGTGGCGTGGTGCACGGCCAGGTGCAGCGCGCCGGCGACGTGGCGCCCGGTGTCGAGGTCGACGGGCACGTGCGGCCGGCCGACGCTCCGGCGTGGCTCGGCTTCGGGGAGTTCGCGCAGCAGCCCCCGCTGCACGAGCTCGGCGGTGTGCCCGGTCACGGCGGCGGCGGAGAGCCCGGTCCGCCGCGCGACGGTGCTGCGCGCGATCGGGCCGTCGTCGAGGATCGCCCGCAGGACGGCGCTCGCGCTGGCACTCCGCCGGGCGCCGCGCGCGTCCGTCCTCTGTGGACCATCGGCCGCCGCCGTCATGGCCTGATGGTGGCAGACGCGGGAGCGGGAGCCCAGCGTGCCCAGGATGCGGGCTCTTGACGCATACCCATATGGGCATATGATGGTCCCGTGGCACGAGCAGCGACAACGGCCGACACCTTCAACGCCGTCGCCGAACCCCGGCGGCGGCAGATCCTCGACGCCCTGATGGCCGGCGAACGGTCCGTCGGCGACCTCGTCGACGTGCTCGGCCTCGCCCAGCCGCAGGTGTCGAAGCACCTGCGCGTCCTGCGGGAGGTGGGCGCGGTGGACGTGCGCGACGAAGGCCGCCAGCGCGTCTACCGGCTCAACGGCGCCGCGCTCAAGCCCATCCACGACTGGGTCAAGCGCTACGAACAGACGTGGTCGGAACGCTTCGAGCTGCTGGACGATGTGCTCGAGGAACTCAAGGAACAGGAGCAGTGACATGGTGGAGACGGCGAGCAGCGCGAAGATCACCCTGCCCACGGACGAACAGATCCTGATCACGCGCGAGTTCAACGCGCCGAAGCACCTGGTCTACCGTGCGTGGACCACGCCCGAGCTGGTGAAGCGATGGTGGGCCGGGCACCGTGGGACGACCACCGAAGTCGAGATGGACCTGCGGCCCGGAGGTCGCTGGCGATACGTGATCAAAGCGAACGCGGGCTTCGAGGTCGCGTTCCACGGCGAGTACCGTGAAATCGTGCCGGACGAGAAGCTCGTCTTCACCGAGGTGTTCGAAGGTGCGGACCCGCTGCCGGACGCCGACGTGCCGGTCGACACCGTCACGTTCACCGCCCTCGAAGGCGACCGGGCGGTCGTGCACCTGCTGACGCAGACGACGAGCAAGGCGGTGCGGGACATGATCCTCGAGTCCGGCATGGAAGTCGGGATGCAGGAGCAGATGAACCTCATCGAGGAGCTCGCGAACTCCCTGCGCTAGCGCGCAGGAAGCGGTCGCCCGTCTTGGCCAGCTCGGCGGCCAGCTCCGGGGCGTCGAGCACTTCGAAGTCCACTTCGAGGAGCCCGAGGTACAGCGCGAGCATGGCCGCGTTGTCCGAGCCGACCTCGGCGACGCAGCGGTCCGGCCCTTCGGGCGTCACCTCGACCGCGACCGGCAGCCGGGCGCGCACGTACCCGGCCGGCGCGTGGAGGCGCACTTTCGCGTGGTAGCGCCAGGTCGCCGCGCCGATGTTGCGCTGGACGAACTGCGCGACGTCGCCTTTCGGCGGCTCGCGCGGGGTGAAGCGCGGCCCGTTCGGCACCTTCGGCGTCATCCGGTCGACGCGGAAGGTGCGCCAGTCGGCCCGCCCGGTGTCCCACGCGACGAGGTACCAGCGCCGGTTCAGGCCGACCAGCCGGTGCGGCTCGACGTCACGGCGGCTCGCCGCGCGGTCGTGGCTGGTGTAGTCGAACCGCAGCCGCTCGCCGGCCCGGATCGCCGACGCGATCGCGGTCAGCACGTCGGCGTCCACGACGGGGCCGGGGCCCGGCACCGAGACCGTGGCGGCCTGCAGGGCCTGCACCCGGTGGCGCAGCCGTGAAGGCAGTACCTGCTCCAGCTTCGCGAGTGCGCGCACGGAGGTCTCGCCGATCCCGGCGACGCCGGTGGCCGTCCGCAGCCCCACCGCGACGGCCACCGCTTCGTCGTCGTCGAGCAGCAACGGGGGCAGCTGCGCGCCCGCGCCGAGCCGGTAGCCGCCCTGGACGCCGGGGGAGGCCTCGACCGGGTAGCCGAGGTCGCGCAGCTTCCCGACGTCGCTGCGGACGGTGCGCGCGGTGACGCCCAGCCGGTCGGCCAGGTCGGCGCCGGTCCAGTCGCGGCGCGTCTCGAGCAGCGACAGCAGCCTTAGGAGACGGGCGGAGGTCTGCAACATTTTCCGAGGATCGCACGGATTGCGGAAGGAAGTCTTCCGCAATCGTTCCTAGCGTGCTGCTCATGACGAACTCCTTCCGGATCGAAATCCCGCAGACCGACCTCGACGACCTGCACCGCCGCCTGACCGAGGCCCGGTTCGCCGACCCCGTGCCCGGCGACGAGCCGGACTGGTCCCGCGGCATCCCCACCGCCGTCGTGCGCGAGCTGGCGGAGTACTGGCGCGACGGCTTCGACTGGCGGGCCCAGGAGGCGGCGCTCAACGCGTTCCCGCAGTTCACGAGCGAGATCGACGGCCAGCGGATCCACTACCTGCACGTCCGCTCGGCCGACCCGGACGCGGTCCCGCTGCTGCTCATCCACGGCTACCCGAGCACCTTCGCCGAATTCCTCGACGTCATCGGGCCGCTGACCGAGCCCGGCCCGGACGCGTTCCACGTCGTCGTGCCGTCGCTGCCCGGCTTCGGGTTCTCGACGCCGCTGAGCGGCCCCGGCTGGGAGCTGGCCCGGACGACGGGCGCGTTCGCCGAGCTGATGACGCGCCTCGGCTACGACCGCTTCGCCGCGCAAGGCGGCGACATCGGCGCGGGCGTCACCGGACGGCTCGCCGCGCTGTACCCGGACCGCGTGCTGGGTACGCACGTCAACAGCGACCGCGGCACGATCGCACTGGCGGGCGAGCAGCTTCCGTTGCCGGAGAACCTGACCGACGCCGAACAGTCCGAACTGGACGCGGCCCGCGAGGCCTGGCAGGCCGGCCGCGGGTACCTCGACCTGCAGTCGCACAAGCCGGAGACGATCGCGGCCGCGCTCACCGACTCGCCGGTCGGGCAGCTGGCCTGGCTCGCCGAGAAGTTCGAGGCGTGGACCAACCCGGGTGGCGGCATCGCCCGCGACCGGCTCCTGACGACGGTCAGCCTGTACTGGTTCACGCGCAGCGGCGCGACGGCGGCCCGGTTCCTCTACGAGGCGGCGCACTCCGGCCACGGCTGGCTGGCGCCGTCGTCGGTGCCGGCGGGCTGGGCGGTGTTCAACTCCTCACCGGTGGTGCGGCGGATCATGGACCCGGAGGAGAAGATCGAGCACTGGTCGGAGTTCGCCGAGGGCGGCCACTTCGCGGCGATGGAGGAGCCGAAGCTGCTCGTGGCCGACATCCGCGCGTTCTTCCGGAAGCTGCGGGCGTGACGGCCGTCGGGCAGGGGAGCGGGCTCGGCTTCGGCTCGCTCTGATCGGTGAACGTGTGCCGTTGGCTCGCGCTGCCCATGCCCGGCGGCCCGGCGGATGCGGAGCCCGCGGCGGCCGGCTCGCGGAAATCGCGTCGCCGGACCGCCACCGTGGGCCAGAATCGGCGGCGTGCAGTTCGCGATCCTCGGGCCGGTCGAAGCCCGCCGTCCCGACGGGACCCCGGTGCCGCTCGGCGGTCCCCAGCTCCGGGGGCTGCTGGCCCTGCTCGCCCTCGACGCCGGCCGCGTGATCGGCGCGGACCGGCTGATCGACGGCCTGCACGGCGACCGCCCGCCCGACGGCGCCGCCGAAGCCCTCCAGTCGCAGGTCTCGCGGCTGCGGCGGCGCCTGCGCGACGGTGGTGCGCCGGACGGTCTCGTCGAGTTCACGCCCGCCGGGTACCGGCTGGCCGTCGATCCCCAAGACGTCGACGTCCACCGTTTCGAACGGCTCACCGCCGAGGCACGGGCGAACCCCGACCCGGCCGCGAAACGGGCGCTGTTCGCCGAAGCGCTGGCGCTGTGGCGAGGACCCGCGCTTGACGGCCTCGCCGATCCGCCGCGCGCGGCCCGGCTGGCCGAGCTGCGCCTGGCCGCGATCGAGGACCGCGTCGAAGCCGATCTCGTGCTCGGTCACCACGAACAGCTCGTCGCCGAGCTCCGCGAACTCACCGGCGAACACCCGCTGCGCGAACGGCTCGCCGCCCAGCTCGTGCGTGCGCTGCACGGCGGCGGCCGGTCCGCCGAGGCCCTGACCGCCTTCGCCGAGATCCGCGAACGGCTCGCCGACGAGCTGGGCGCGGACCCGTCGCCGGAGCTGGCGGACGCGCACGCCGCCGTCCTGCGGGCCGCCGCCCCCGCGCCCGCCCGGCGGGTTCCGGTGCCGCTGACCGGGTTCGTCGGCCGGACCGAGCTCGGCGACCTCGGGAAAGCCCTGGAGGACGCCCGGCTCGTCACGCTCACCGGGCCGGGCGGCGCCGGCAAGACGCGGCTCGCCATCGAAGCCGCGGCCGGCGAAGCGTGCTTCGTCGAACTGGCGACGACGACCGATGTGGCACGCGCGGTCCTCGCCGCGCTGGGGCTGCGCGAGCAAGGTGTGCTCGCGCCGGGTGCGGCGGAGGAGCCGGCCGGGCGCCTGGCCGCCGCGCTCGCCGACCGGCCGCTGCTGCTGGTGCTCGACAACTGCGAACACGTCGTCGCCGGCACCGCGCGGCTGGTCCGGCGGCTGCTCGCCGAGTGCCCGGGCCTGTGCGTGCTCGCCACCAGCCGCGAGCCCCTGGGCCTGACCGGCGAGAAACTGGTGCCGGTAGGCGCCCTGCCCGCGGGTGCCGCGGCGGAGCTGTTCACCGAGCGGGCCGCGGCGGTGGCGCCGGGCAGCGTGCCCGACCCGGGCGCGGTGGCCCGGATCTGCGCGGCCCTCGACGGCCTCCCGCTGGCGATCGAGCTCGCCGCCGCCCGCTTGCGGTCGCTGTCGGCCGACGACGTCGCGGCCCGGCTCGGCGACCGCTTCCGGCTGCTGTCGCGCGGCGACCGGACCGCCGAGCCGCGGCACCGGACGCTGCGCGGCGTCGTCGAGTGGAGCTGGGACCTCCTCGCACCGGACGAACAGCGGCTCGCGGGCCGGTTCGCGGTGTTCGCCGGCGGCGCGCGGCTCGGCGCGGCCGAAAAGGTCTGCGCCGAACCCGACGCCGACGGCGTGCTCACCGGCCTGGTCGAGAAGTCCTTCGTCGAGTTCGACGGCGGCCGGTACCGGATGCTGGAGACGATCCGCGCGTTCTGCGCCGAGCACGGCGACGACCGCCGGTCCGAGCACGCGAAGTACTTCCTCGGCCTCGCCCGCGCGGCCGAGCCGAAGCTGCGGGGCGCGGACCAGCTGGCCGCGCTGGCGGAGCTGACCGCCGAACACGCCGAGCTGCACGCGGCACTGCGCTGGAGCGCTTCCGAAGAACCGGAAACCGCGGTGCGGCTCATCGCGGCCCTGACCTGGTACTGGTGGCTACGCGGCCTGCGCAGTGAGGCGACACCGTTCGCGGACGCCGTTGTCGCCGCTTTCGGGGCCGAGCCGCCGCCGGGACTGGCCGAGGAGTACGTCCTCTGCCTGATCCACGCGTCGGGCACCGGCGTCGAGATCGAGCCGATCGTGCAGGGGCTGGAGGGGCCGCTGCGCCACCCGTACCTCTTCCTGCTGTGGGCGTTCTCCCCGCACACCAAGGTGCGCGACGGCGAGCGGCTGGCCGCACTGGTCGGCGACGACGCGTGGTCGCGGGCGTTCACGGGGATCGGCGACGGCCTCGGCGCGCAGTACCGCGGCCGGATCGCGGAAGCCGAGACGCACTTTTCGGCGTCGCTGGACGGATTCCGCGCGCTCGGCGACCGCTGGGGCGAAGCCAGCGCGCTGGAGAAGCTCGCGGAGTTCGCGGACTGGCGCGGCGACCACGCGCGGTTCCGGGAGCTGATGGACGAGTCCGTGCGGCTGGCCGGCGAGCTCGGCGCCGTCGAGGACGCCGCGGAGCTGCTCTGCCGCCGCGCCGACGGCGTGCTGCGGGCCGGGGACGCCGAGACCGCCCGCGCCGACTACGAAACCGCGGCCGAGAAGGCCCGCGCAACCGGCACGCCCCTGACGCTCGCGCGGGCCCGCGGCGGGCTGGGCGAGATCGCGCGGCGCGCGGGCGACCTGGCGGCGGCCCGGCGCTGGTACACCGCGGCCGTGGGCCTCGCCGTCGACCCGGTCACCGGCGGCGAGACGCGGATCCGGCTGCACACCGGCTTCGGCTGGACGGCCGCCGCCGAAGGGCACCTCGACGAGGCGACCGGCCTGCACCAGGAGGCGCTGGCCACGGCCCTCGAACACGCGAACCTGCCGGGCGCGGCCCAGGCGGTCGAAGGCCTGGCGGGCGTCCTCGCCGCCCGGGCCGAAGACGAGCGGGCCGCGTTCCTGCTCGGCGTCGCCGTCGGGCTGCGCGGGGCGCCGGTCACCGGGGACGCGGACGTCGCTTCGGTGACCGGCCGCGTGCGGGCCCGGATCGGCGCCGAGGCTTACGCGCAAGCGTTCGAGCGCGGTCGCGAAATGCCCCCTGAGCAGGCGTTGAGCGAGTTCGGTCAGCGGCGGTTCGCGCTCGGTTCGTGAGCGGTCAGCGGCCGCGCCCAGAGTTCGGGGCATGACGAAGAGCATCCTGATCTCCGGCGCCGGCATCGCCGGCCCCGCCCTCGCCTTCTGGCTGCACCGCCACGGCTTCGAGACCACTGTCGTCGAGCGCGCCCCGAGCCTGCGCGAAGGCGGCTACAAGGTCGACATCCGCGGGGTCGCCGTCGCCGTCGTCCGCCGGATGGGCCTGCTGGAGGAGGTGCATGCGGCGAGCACCGACATGCGCGGCGCGGCGTTCGTGAGCAAGCGCGGCAAGGAGCTCGCGACGCTCGACGCCGACACGTTCGGCTTCCGCCACGGCGACGACACCGAGATCCTGCGCGGCGACCTCGCGAAGATCCTCTACGACGCGACCCGCGACGACACCGAGTACGTCTTCGGCGACTGGATCACCGGCCTGGACGAGCGCCCGGACGGCGTGTACGTGACGTTCGCCTGCGGAGCGCCGCGCCGGTTCGACCTGGTGGTCGGCGCCGACGGCCTGCACTCCGGCGTCCGCGCGCTGGCGTTCGGCCCGGAGGAGGACTTCCTGCGCCGGTTCGACGCGTACATCTCGATCTCGACGGTGCCGAACACGTTCGAACTCGACCGCTGGGAGCTGCTGCACTCGGCGGCCGCGGGCAAGATGGTGAACGTCTACAGCACGGCCCGCGCGGACGACGCGAAGGCGGCGTTCTGGTTCAGCGCGCCGCCGCTGACGTACGACCGCCGGGACGTCGACGGCCAGAAGGACCTGGTCGCGGACCAGTTCGCCGGACTGGGCTGGGAGATCCCGGAGCTCCTTTCGGCGATGCGGGCGGCCGACGACTTCTACTTCGACCCGGTGTGCCAGATCGTCATGGACCACCTGTCGACGGGCCGGGTGACGCTGCTCGGGGACGCGGGTTACTGCGCGTCGCCGGCATCGGGCCAGGGCACGAGCCTGGCCTTGGTGGGCGCGTACGTCCTGGCGGGGGAACTGGCCACTTCGGACGATCAGGCGGTGGCGCTTTCCCGCTACGAGAGCGAAATGCGCCCGTACATCGAGAAGAACCAGGCACTGGCGAAGACGGCGCTGCGCGGGATCATCCCGTCGTCGCGGGCGTTCGCGTGGTTCAACACCCGGATGATCAAGCTGATGCCGTACCTCCCGGGCCGCAACCGCGTCCTGGAGCAGATGGCCCGCCCGATCCGCGAAGCGGCGAACGCTTTGGTGCTGAAGGACTACGCGCTGGTCGCGTGAACGATCGCCGCGCGGACCTTTGCCGCCACCTCGGCCAGCTCTTCGCGCTCGCGCACCCGCCAGTCCGCGTCCAGGACGAAGCCGTCGGCGGGGTGGCGGGGGAGCACCAGCAGGTGGCCGGTCGTCACCGGGCGCAGGTCGACGATTGCGACCATGTCGTCGTCCTCGTGGACGAACGCCGCCGGGGCGTGGCCGGCGGGATGGCGCAGAAGACGCATTCGCCGCCGGGGGTGGTCGCGGGGAGGTGCGGGCGCATGGCACCGACCGTAGCGGGACGATCACGCCGGTGTCAGGTGCTTTGCCGTCCACTCGGCGAACGACGTCAGCGGAATGCCGAGCGCCCGGGCGAACTCCGGGCGTGCGGGGTGGCCCACTTCGTTCTGCCACTCGTGCCGGACGGCGAACGCGGGTGCTCCGGCGGCCATCGCTTCCTCGGCCGTCATGTCCGGTGCCGTCAGCTCGGTGCCGAGCGCGTGCGACAACGTCTCGGCGACCCGGGTCATCGTCATCCGCTCGCTCGCCAGCTCCAGCTCGACCCCGTGGAAACGCTCCGGGTCCGCGAAAGCCGCCGCGGCCGCCGCGCCGATGTCGGCCACCGCGATCAGGGCCAGTTCGGTGGCGGGCTTGATCGTCGTCACGAGGCGGCCGTGGGGGAGCAGGAACGACGGTGGCAGGAAGTTCTCCATGAAGAAGCCCGGCTTGAGCAGCGTCCAGTGCGTGAACCCGGCTCCGCGGACGCGGTCCTGGATCGCCGTCTTGGTCTCCAGGTAGTGCTCCATCGACGCCCAGCGGCCCTCCGCCCAGCCGGGCACGGACCGGTGTCGGCCGGCGCCGGAGACCGACGTGTGCACGAACTGCGGCACGCCGGCCGCCGCGGCCGCGTCGACCAGGTTGCGGCCCTGGACCCACTCGGAGTCGCCTTCCAGGTTCGCCATGTCGGGCATCTGGACGGAAAACACGCCGCGCACGTCCTTCATCGCGGGGGCGAGCGAGGCGGGGTCGTAGAGGTCGCCGACGACGACTTCGGCGCCCAGCTCGCGGAGGGCTTCGGCTCGCCCGGGATTTCGGACCAGCGCGCGGACGGGCACGCCGGCCTTCAGGAGGGCTCGGGCGGTGGCGCCGCCTTGCTTGCCGGTGGCGCCGGTGACCAGGACGGGGGACATGGGGACTCCTCGGGCCGATAAGTGGCGGGGTCCGCCACTTCGTGGTCGCTACACTAGCGACTAAGTGGCGGCCCCCGCCACTTCCTGTTCCGGAGGTGGTCCGTGCCGCGGTCCGACGCCCGCCGCAACTACGCGCGCATCCTCGCCGTCGCCGAGGAGGAGGTCGCGGCGCACGGCGCCGACGCGTCCCTGGAGCAGATCGCCCGCACCGCCGGCGTCGGCTCGGCGACGGTGCGCCGCCACTTCCCGACCCGGCGCGAGCTGCTGGAAGCGGTGTTCCGGCAGCAGGTCGACGCGCTGGCCGGGCGCGCCCGCGAGCTGGCGGAGGCCCCGGACGCGCGCGCGGCCCTGCTCGACTGGCTGAGCGCGCTGACGACCTACGCGGCGACGGCCCGCGGCCTGGCCACGGCGCTGGTCCGCGACGAGCAGTCCCCGGCCCACGCGTGCTCGGCGACGATGACGGAGGCGGGCGTCCCGCTGGTGCGGCGGGCGGCGGAGGCGGGCGCGGTCGGCCCGGACATCACGGCCGAAGACCTGATCGCGGTGGTGACGGGGATCGTGCTCGCAACCGAGCACCACCGCGACCCGGCGGGGGAGGCGCAGCGGCTGCTGGCGTTGGCGGTGCGGGGGATCAGTCCGGTGTCGGCGTGAAAGTGGGGCGGGATGCGGGGTCGTGGGCGATCGAGCGCCACCGCGACCCGGCGGGGGAGGCGCAGCGGTTGCTGGCGTTGGCGGTGCGGGGGATCAGTCCGGCGCGGTGAACCGGGAAGCCGCCGTCGCCGGGGATCAGCACGGCGTGGCGAGCCAGTGGTGCAGCGCCCACCACGAGCGCACGGTGTCGAGGACTCGGCCGCCGCTGTTTTCCGCCAGGGCCAACGGGGTCAGCTCGGCCAGCCGGTCGAGCCGGTAGCGGACCGTGTTCGGGTGCAGGTGCAGTGCTTCGGCCGTCGAGCGCAGCCGCTGGCCGTGGTCGAGGTACGCCAGCGCCGTCCCCGCCAGCTCGCGGTGGAACGGGTTCGCCGGGTCGAGCGAGCCGAGCAGGGCCGTGGTGAGCAGGTCGCCGAGCACCGGCTGCGCCGTCAGGGCGATCTCGCCCGCCAGCGCAGTCAGGTCGTGGTAGCCGCTTCCGGCGAGGCGCGCCGCCGCCGTGCAGAGGCGGTACACCTCCGGCAGCGCGGGCAAAGCCGTCGCGGGCGCCACGACCAGCAGCACATCGCCGGCCGGCGAGACCCCCGCGGGGGACCGCGCCGCCAAGCCGGTGAGCCTGCCCTCGACCAGGCCGTAGACCCCGCCGAACTCGAGCAGCGCCTGCTCCAGCGCGCGGGCCCGCGCCGGGTCGCTGACGTCGGACACCACGCAGAAGTACCGGACGTCGGGATGCAGTCCCGCCCGCCGGAGCTCCTCGGGCGCAGGCGGGTGCCCGGCGAGCAGCAGCGTCCGCAGCAGCTGGGTCCGCGCGTCGCGCACCGTGCGGGAAAGCTGGAGCTCGGCGGCGTGGTATCCCTTGACGATGTGGTGCTCCAGCGCGCCGGTGTAGCGGTCGGCGTCGAGGACGGTCTCGAGGATGACGGCGTCGGGCACCCCGGCGGCCCGGGCCCGTTCGACGGCGACGCGCGCCGCGTGCGTGCGGCCCGCCTGGACCCCGCGCAGGAGGTCGGTGAGCGGGACACCCTGGGCGGCGCGGTCGGCACCCAGCGCCTCCGCGGTGGTGTAGTCCTCGCGGCCGGGTCCGTCGGGGCTCGCCGTGGCCCGCAGCGCGGCCGAGAGCAGGACCTGGATGTGCCGCCGGTTCTCGGCCGCCGGGAGCCGCGCGACCTCGGGCGACTGGCGGCGCGCCACCTCGACCAGCTCGTCCAGCACGGTCTCGTCCGCGGCCAGCTCGTCGAGGATCCGCCGGAGCAGCGGCGTCACCGGCACCTCCCGGACCCGTTGTGGCACAGCTACAACCCGCCACCCGCGACGTTGGGTGACCGGCCCTACCGGAGGGGCTCCCGGGGCCGGTTATCGTGGCATACCGGACAGTTGCTGATCCGACCAAAAGTAGGCCGGCCCTCGAGCGGTACGTGACATTGCCACGAAAGCCATCCGGCCGTGACTGTGGTCGGATCAGCAACAAACGGCACAGTAACCCCTGGTCCGCGCAAAGGCCACCGCCGCACCTCTTCAGCGTCGAAAGGTGTCTTCCGTGCGCACTTCCCCGAGCACCCGCCGACGGCGGTCGTACCTTTCGTGCCTGGCTTCCGCCGTAGTCCTGGTGACGACCGGTGCGGCGGTGCCGGCGGCCGCCGCGCCCGTGGCCCTGCGGGAGGTGATGTTCGTCGGCAACAACTGGGAAGGGACGGCCGACGTCATCCAGTCCCGCGGCTCCTTCGCGAAGATCGGGCGCGTGAACATCATCCCGGACAAGGACGAGCGGCTGCGGGAGATCTACCTGAACCCGATCAAGCTGGCGTTCTTCCTCGGCATCCGCAACGGCCCCGGCGAAGGGCACGACCAGTTCGTCGACGACATGTACACCACGCCGGACGGGACGTCGGTCGTAGCGTCGCGGCCGAGCTTCGCCGACGTCGTGTCGATCAGCCTCGCCACCGGCCGGATCACTTGGCGCTTCCCGGTTTCGGGGTTCCGCGCCGACCACATGGCGGTCTCGCCGGACGGCCGTCGAGTGGCCGTGTCCGCCTCGACGTCGAACACCGTGCACGTGCTGGACATCGGTACCGGGCAGCAGGTCGGCTCGTTCGCCACGGGGGACAAGCCGCACGAGAACGTGTTCACCGACGGCGGCCGGACTCTGTGGAACATGTCGATCGGCGAGGTCAACACGGACCTCGACGATCCCGGCTGGGACTTCACCAAGGGGGACCGGCACATCACGGTCGTCGACGCGTCGACCTTCCGCCAGGTCAAGGTGATCGACATGCGGCAGCGGCTCGACGCCTTCGGGCGCCGGGACCTCTCGGACGCCGTGCGGCCCGTCGCGTTCACCCCGGACGAGTCCACCCTGTACTTCCAGGTGTCGTTCTTCAACGGCTTCCTGGAGTACGACGTCGCGAGCGACCGGATCACCCGGCTCAAGGAGCTGCCGAAGAACCCGGCGACGAGCGACGACCGCACCACGTTCGTCAACGACTCGCGCCACCACGGCATGTCGATGAACCCGGCGGGCACCAAGCTCTGCATCGCCGGCACGATGGACGACTACGCCACGGTCGTCGACCGCGCGACCCTCCAGCAGGGCACCCTCGTGCCCGCCGTGAAGCCGTACTGGGCGACGGTGAGCGGCGACGGCAGCGCGTGCGTGATCTCCGAGGCCGGTGCGGACCAGGTCACCGCGATCGACTTCGCGACGGGCCGGAAGCTCGTCTCGGTGCCGGTCGGCGACCATCCGCAGCGGGTGCGCCTCGGCCACGTGCCCGAGGGCTGGACCGGCCCCGCGAGCTGACCGGGTCAGGAGAAGTCGTAGGCGATCGTGAACCAGCCGCGGACTTCGTCGTCCACATCGGACACTTCGCGCAACTTGAGCTGGTGCCCGACGCGGGGTCCGCTCGCCCACCGCGCCGGGGCGATCCGGGCCGTCTCGATCGGGTGGGGCAGGAACAGGTACACCAGGACGTCCCGGGACCGCGGCCGCAGCTCGGCCAGCTTCCGGTCCCGCTTGAGGAACACCCCGACCTTGACGGCGTCTTCGTGGACGTCGCCCAGGGTCCGGACGTGGCCGAGCACCGCGTCGTAGATCGCGCGCAACCGCGGGTCGCGGCCGGTGAACGTGTCGTCCACCGTGCAGCCCGGGACGCACGTGTGGCCCTGGCCGGTGCGCGCGAACTCGCGGTCGCAGCGCGGGCACGTCCAGCGGGTCGCCATGCCGTCCAGGATGGCACTCACAGCGGGGCCGGGCCGAGCGCGGGGATGGTGGCGGCCGCGGTCACCAGCCGCCGGGCCGCCGCGGCCGCGGTCTTGCGCTGGGCGGGCGGCAACCGGTCCAGCAGCGCGCCCAGCGCCGCGTGCCGCCGGTCGAGGACGCGCGCCACCAGGTCGTGGCCGGTCGCGGTGACCTCCAGGGTCACCACGCTGCGGTTGCGCGGGTCGCGGCCGCGCGCCACGTACCCCAGTGCCTCCAGCCGGTCGGCCAGCCGGGTCACCGACGACGCGTTGACGTCCATCGCCGCCGCCAGCCGCGAGCTGGGCACCCGGCCGAGGCGGTCGAGGATCAGCAGCAGGCGCGTCTGGGGGAAGGTGACCTCGGGCGGCGCGGCGTGCGCGCACTCCCACGCGATCCCGACCAGGACCAGGGTGAGGTTGTCCAGGGCCACCACGTCCGGGTCGGCACCCGGAGCTGCGTCTTCGAGGGTTTGCATGAAGCAATACTTGCCAACCGCAAGAGCATCGGTCAAGATGGGTGACCCCGGCACTCGCCGGGCCGGCCGTGCTGCCCTGGCGTCTCCACAATGGACTGTGGGAAACCGTTGGCACACAAGAAAAATATTCCGGATCGCTTGAACCGTTCCGTGACGGGCGCCGTAGTACCCCGTGCAGGCCCCCGTCGACAGAAGGAGCAAACGATGCCGGATCACCGTGGCATGACGGCCAAGGCCAAAGCCCGGACCGCGCTGGTCGTCGTGGCCACGCTCGCCGTGCTCGCCGTGGGCTCGGTCCTGGTGCTGAAAGCCGGTGCCCAGACCGCGCCCGGGTCGACGCAGGCGCAGGTCCCGGCGTACGGGCACGACATGGCGGGCATGCAGGTGAGCTCGGCCGGGGAGGCGAACGTGGCCGGCGCCGGGCCGGTCACCGCGCTCGACAAGACGTTCCTGGTCAAGGTCCGCCAGGCCGGGCTCTGGGAGATGCCCGCCGGCGACCTCGCGCAGACGCACGCCAGCAGTGACGCCGTGAAGCGTGCCGGGCTGCACCTGCTGGACGGGCACTCGCACCTCGACCAGCTCGTCCGCGAGGACGCGAAGATGCTCGGCGTCACGCTGCCCGACCAGGCCGGCGCCGAGCAGCAGGGCTGGGTTCGCCAGTTGACCGCCGCGCAGGGGCTCGAGTTCGACAAGCTGTTCGTGAACCTGCTGCGCGCGTCGCACGGCAAGATCTTCGCGACCATCGCCGAAGTCCGCGCCGGCACGCAGAACGACGTCATCCGGCGGCACGCGACGCAGGCGAACCAGACCGTCCTCGACCACATGAACGTCCTGGAGGACACCGGCCTGGTCGACGCGGCGACCCTGCAGGACGTCGCGAACACCGTGAACCCTAAGTGAGCGTGCTGCCCGCCAGGTAGCGCTGCACCGTCGGGCCGACCTCGGCGACGACCTCCGCCGAGGTCAGCGCGACCACCGGGGGCAGGCGCAGGACGTAGCGGGTCAGCGCCAGGCCGAGCAGCTGGCTCACCACCAGCCCCGCGCGGCGCGGGGCGTCGGCCGGGTCGCCGAACCGCAGGACCGCGGGGGTGACCTGGCCGGCGAACACCTGCCGCATCTTCTCGACCACGGCGTCGTCGGCGACCGCCGAGCGCAGCAGCGTCAGCAGGATCTCGTCGGTCGGCGGCTGCTCCCACAGCACCAGGAACTGCCGGGTCAGCAGCTCGCCGACCGTGCCGGGGTCGGCCGCGGCCAGGTCCGGCAGGTCCAGCTCGACGTCCACGGCCGCGGCGAACAGGCCGTCCTTGCTGCCGTAGTAGCGCATCACCATCGACGGGTCGATGTCCGCGTCGGCGGCGATCGAGCGGATCGTCGCGCGCCGGAAGCCGTCCGCGGCGAACCGGCGGCGGGCCGCGTCCAGGATGGTCGCCCGGGTGGCGTCGGATCGGCGGGGTGGCTCAGTCATGTCAACAAGTGTAGGCCAACACTTGTTGACAAGCCAGCGCGACCGTGCCTAACGTGGATGCCAACAGTTGTTGGCAAACTCGGAGGCCCGTCATGAACCTGCCCACCCGCACCGACGTCCTGATCGCCGGAGCCGGCCCCGCCGGCCTGGCCACGGCGATCGTCCTCGCCGAAGCCGGCGTCGACTTCGTGCTGCTCGATCGCCAGGCCGAGGGCGCGAACACCTCCCGGGCCTGCGTGGTGCACGCCCGGACCCTGGAGGTGCTGGCCGAGCTCGGCGTCACCGAGCGGCTGCGGGAGCTGGGCGTCGTCGTCCCGACGTTCACCGTCCGCGACGGCGCCACGGTGCTGGCCCGGGTGCCCTTCGGCGGGCTGCCCACCGCCTACCCGTACACGCTCATGGTGCCGCAGGACCAGACCGAAGCCGTGCTGCTGGCGCGGCTTCGCGAGGTGGGCGGCGACGTGCACCGCCCGTACGAGGTCACCGCCGTCGCCGGCGACGACACGGGCGTCACGGTCACGGCGACCGGCGGCACCGTGCGCGCGAAGTACCTGGTCGGCGCCGACGGCATGCACAGCACCGTGCGCGAGCAGGCCGGCATCGGGTTCACCGGCGCCACCTACGGCGAGTCGTTCGTGCTGGCCGACGTCCGGATGAGCTGGCCGCTGGACCGCGAGGAGGTCAGCCTGCACCTGTCGCCGGAAGGGGTGACGGTGGTCGCGCCGCTGCCCGGCGGCGACGACCACTACCGGGTGGTCGCGACGGTCGCCGAAGCCCCCGAACACCCGGGCATCGCCGACATCCAGTCCATTGTGGACGCGCGCGGCCCGGAAGGCGCGCGGTCGCGGGTCACCGAGGTCGTCTGGAGCTCCCGGTTCCGCGTGCACCACCGGGTGGCCGACCACTACCGCGCGGGCCGGATCCTCATCGCGGGCGACGCGGCCCACGTGCACAGCCCGGCCGGCGGCCAGGGCATGAACACCGGGATCCAGGACGCCGTCGCGCTCGGCCGCCTGCTGGCCCGGGTGGCCGCCGGCGAACCGGACGCGCTGCTGGACACCTACGAGACGACCCGGCGCCCGATCGCGACGGAGGTGGTGGCGTTCACCGACCGGATGACGCGGATGGCGACGCTGCGCCCCCGCCCGGCGCGGCTGCTGCGCAACACCGTGCTGAAGACCGTGTTCTCCCTCCCGCAGGCGCGCGAGAAGCTGGCGTACCAGCTGGCCGAGCTGAACGCCCGCTGACCGGTCAGCGGGTGGGCGGGACGATGCCGTATTCGTGGATCTTGCGGTAGATCGTCGCCCGCGAGATGCCCAGCAGCTTCGCCGCCCGGACCTTGTTGCCGTCGGCGTCCTCGAGGCAGCGCACGATGGCGTCCCGCTCGATCGACTCGAACCGGTTCAGCGGCCGCCGCGCGACGGTGTGGAACTCCGCCGGGAGGTCGCCCGGGCGGATGGCCCCCGCCCGCCGGCGCTGGGCCACCTTCCGCAGCACCTGGTAGAGCTGGCCGGTGTTGCCCGGCCACTCCGCCCGCATCAGCAGGTGCAGCGCCGCCGCCGAGCAGGTGAGCCGGCCGCCGTAACCGAGCTTGCTCAGCACCAGCGGAACCAGCTCCGCCAGGTCCTCGACGTGGTGGCGCAGCGGCGGCACCCGCACCGTCCGCGGGAACGACTTCAGCAGCTCGGCCAGCACCGGCTTCGTCTCGGCCTCCGGCACGAGCGTGACCACGACCCACGGCGCGTCGGCCCGCTCGCGCAGCTCCCGCAACGCCGTCGCCAGCGCGTTGGCCGCCGGTGCCGTCAGCCGGTCGGCGTGGCGGATCACCAGGGTGCGGATCGGGGCGTCGGCGTGTTCGCGCAGCAGCTCGGCCGCCCACTCGGTGCCGGACGCGACGCCCGCGTCGACGCTCAGCAGCCGGGCCGCCGGGTGGTGGCGCTGGTGCAGGCCCTTCGCCAGGGTCAGCTTGCCGGTGCCCGCCTCGCCTTCCAGCGCGACCCATTCCCCGCGCTGGTGGCCGGTGTCGAGCTCGTGCCCGCAGCGCAGCCACAGCGGTGCCGAGCCGACCACGCCCGGCAGGTACATCGGCAGCATCGGCGTCGAGGGGACCGCGAGGGTTTCCTCGGCCTCGATCAGCTTCACCGACAGCACGCCACCCGCCGTGTCGGTTTCCCGCTGGCCTGGGACGCGGCGGCAGAACACGCGGACGCGCAGGCCGCTGGACAGCGCGAGCGTCGCCGACGTCCGGCGCCCGTCGGCCAGCGCCTCGGTGGCGTGGCTCAGCAGCACCGACTGGTCGACCGGGTCGAGCAGCTGCCGCGCCCGGTCGTTCATCATCACGATGTCGTCGTTGAACGCCAGCACGATGCCGGTCCACCGGCGGCAGGTCTGCAGGTAGGCCTGGAAGAGGATCATCTCCCGCAGGTCGCTGTGCCGCAGCAGCGCCTGCCGGATCTGCTCGGCCGTCGAGCGGGCGAGCGCGATGAGCAGGCCGCCGGCGTCCTTGTACCAGCAGGTGAGGTCGACGGCGCCGATCTTCTTGCCGGAGATCGGGTGGTGGATCGGCACGCCCGCACAGGCCAGGTTTTCCAGGTGCTCGGCGTAGTGCTCGTGGCCGAACACCGTGGTCGCGCGGCCGTCCTCGAGCGCGGTGCCGATGCCGTTGGTCCCGACGGACTGCTCGCCGTAGCTGAACCCGGGCACGAGCTCGACGCGTTCGAGGTGCCGCTTCAGGTCCGCGTCGCCGGTCCGCTGGGTGAGCACGACGCCGCTGGCGTCGGTGAGGATCAGGCTGATCGGCTGGCCGTCGAACTGCTCGCCCAGCTTGTGCAGCACCGGCTCGGCGCCGCGCATGAGCGGGATGTCGAGGTTCTGGTCGCCGTGGAAGAGCGGGTCGATGCGGTCGGCCTCGACCTGGAACTCCTGCGAGCGCCGCCAGGAGGCCAGGATCGTCTGGCGGACCGTGCCGGGTGGCACGGGTTCGGCCGTCAGGAATCGCACCCGGGTGCGGGCGAGCTCGTCGTCGGCGAGCAGGGTTCCGGGCGCGTTCTCGTCCACGTGACCTCCAGCTTCCCGCGGCCCACGTGGGTGCGGGCACACCCGTTGTGCCGCCCGTTCAGCCTAGATCCGGCGCGCGCCGCGTGGTGTCTCAAATTGAGACGGCCGGGACCCGCGGGCGGCGGTCCGATGGATCGGGAAGAGACCGCTGACCAGGAGGAGTGCCCATGGCCACCGATGCCGCGGAGACCTACAACCCGTGGACGATCGTCAACCTGGTTTTCACGCATCTGGCGGAACAGGGCCTGCACCCGGTGTTCGGCGGGGAGGGGCATCCGGGCGAACCGGCCGCGGCGCTGCTGCGCGCGCTCGGCATCACCCCGACCGTCGAAGGCGACGCGCGCGTGCGCAACGGTGTGCAGAACGAGCTCGCCGAGTTGCGGGCGCGGATGCTCGGCGCGGACGAAACGCCCTGAGCAGCGGTTCTGTCTCAGATTGAGACTCGCGTCACTCGTGGCCGCCCCTTGAATGGTGAACGCAGGACGTCCGCCCCGACGGCGAGCGACGGACAAGGAGTCTCCATGAGTCGCCAGAGTGTGGCGAAAGCCCACCAAAAGATCCAGGAACTGTCGTGGGAGCCGGCGTACCACACCCCGGTTTCGCACTACGGGACCGACTACACGTTCCAGAAGGCCAAGAAGAAGGACCCGTTGAAGCAGGTCCTCCGCTCGTACTTCCCGATGCAGGAGGAAAAGGACCACCGGGTCTACGGCGCCGAAGACGGCGCGATCCGCGGCAACATGTTCCGCCAGGTGCAGGAACGGTGGCTGGAATGGCAGAAGCTGTTCCTGTCGATCATCCCGCTGCCGGAGATCTCGGCCGCGCGGGCGATGCCGCTGCTGTTCCGCACGGTGCCCAACCCGGAACTGCACAACGGCCAGGCGATCCAGATGATCGACGAGGTCCGGCACTCGACGATCCAGCAGAACCTCAAGCGCCTGTACATGCAGAACTACATCGACCCGGCGGGCTTCAACTCGAGCCTGCGCAACTTCCAGAACGACTACTGCGGCACCATCGGCCGCCAGTTCGCCGAAGGCTTCATCACCGGTGACGCCATCACCGCGGCGAGCATCTACCTCACCATCGTGGCGGAGACGGCGTTCACGAACACGCTGTTCGTCGCCATGCCGGCGGAAGCCGCCGCCAACGGCGACTACCTGCTGCCCACGGTGTTCCACTCGGTGCAGTCCGACGAGTCCCGCCACATCAGCAACGGCTACGCGACCCTGCTGATGGCGTTGTCGGACGAGAGCAACCACCAGCTGCTCGAACGCGACCTGCGGTACGCGTGGTGGAACAACCACGCCGTGGTCGACGCCGCGATCGGCACGTTCATCGAGTACGGCACCAAGGACCGCCGCAAGGACCGCGAAAGCTACGCGGAGATGTGGCGCCGCTGGATCTACGACGACTACTACCGCTCGTACCTGGTCCCGCTCGAGAAGTACGGGCTCGTGATCCCGCACGACCTCATCGAAGAGGCGTGGAACCGGATCTGGAACAAGGGCTACGTGCACGAGGTCGCGCAGTTCTTCGCCACCGGGTGGCTCGCCAACTACTGGCGCATCGACCCGATGACGGACGAGGACTTCGAGTGGTTCGAGTACAAGTACCCGGGCTGGTACGACAAGTACGGCGCCTGGTGGGAGAACTACAGCCGCCTGGCGACGCCGAACGGGCACCACCCGATCGTCGCCGAAGACGTGAACTACGTGTACCCGCACCGCTGCTGGACGTGCATGGTGCCGTGCCTCATCCGTGAGGACATGGTGGTCGACGAGGTCGACGGCCAGCACCGGACGTACTGCTCGGAGACGTGCCGCTGGACCGACGCCGAGGCGTTCCGGCCCACCTACCAGGGCCGCAACACCCCGAACATGGGCAAGCTGGTCGGCGCCCGCGAGTGGGAGACGCTCTACCACGGCTGGAACTGGGCCGACGTCGTCTCCGACATGGGCTTCGTGCGCGACGACGGCAAGACCATGGTCGCGCAGCCGCACCTGGACCTCGACCCGAAGAAGATGTGGACGCTCGACCACCTGCGCCGGATGCCCGAGGTGCAGTCGCCGAACGTGCTGCTGAACCAGATGACCGACGCCGAACGCGCCGCGTTCGTGGCCGACTACAACCGCCAGGGCCCGGCCGGACGGCCGGCGCCGCAGCAGGCCTGACCGCGAGGAGAGGCCCGGCATGGCAGAGAAGCACCGCGTCCGGTTCGAACCGGTCGGGATCGAGATCGACGTCGCCGAGGACACCACGATCCTGCGCGCCGCCGCCGAGCAGGGCGTCATGCTCATGCACGGCTGCAAGGAAGGACAGTGCGCGGCCTGCAAGTCGTTCATCCTCGACGGCGAAGACGTCGAACACGACCGCTACTCGACCTTCGCGCTTCCCGACTACGAAAAGGAGGAGGGTTTCACACTGCTCTGCCGGGCTCACGCCTACGAAGACCTGACGATCGAGCTGCTGAACTACGACGAGGAAATGATCCAGTCCGGCCTGCCGATCCAGGAGGCCGAAGTGGAGGTCGTGTCGAACGACCACGTCACCCACGACCTGCGTCACCTCGTCGTCAAGCTCACCGACCCGGACCAGTCGCTGAAGTTCTTTCCCGGGCAGTACCTGGACTTCGCGATCCCGGACTCCGAGGAGACCCGGTCGTTCTCGATGGCCAACACCTCGGCGCGTGACGGGCTCCTGGAGTTCGTCATCAAGATCTACCCCGACGGGCTGTTCTCCCGGTTCCTGGACACCGATGTCGCGGTCGGCGACCGGCTCCGGGTGACCGGCCCGTTCGGGGTGTTCACCCTCCGGGACAACCCGGGCAAGGACCTGGTCTTCGTCGGCGGCGGGGCCGGGATGGCGCCGATCCTGTCGCTGCTGCGCTCGATGGCCGAGCGTGGCATCGACCGGAAGGCGACCTACTACTACGGCGCCCGCCGCGAGGCGGACCTGTGCTTCCACGCCGAACTGCGGGAGCTCGAGGAGAAACTGCCGAACTTCCGTTACGTCCCAGCGCTTTCCGAACCGGGTGACGACTCCTGGCACGGCGAGACCGGCCTGATCACCGACGTCCTGCGCCGGGCCGGCCTCGACCTGACCGGTGCCGACGCCTACGTCTGCGGGCCGCCGCCGATGGTGGAAGCCGCGCTGGAACTGCTGCCCGCGCTCGGCGTCGCCGACAAGCGCGTCTTCTACGACAAGTTCACCACCACGGGCGAAGGGTAAAACCCATGACAGCCACCTCCGAACGCAGCGTGCCCAAGCCGACGTTCACCGACGCCGAAGCGGGCGCCAAGGTCTTCCCGGACTCCACCGCCCGCCAGTACAACTACTTCACCCCGGCCAAGCGCAAGCAGAGCCACTACGAAGACGTCACCGTCGAAGTCCAGCCCGACCCGCGGCACTACCTCGCCCAGGGCTGGCTCTACGCCTTCGCCGACGGCAAGGGCGGTTACCCGCTCGAGTGGACCGCGCTCAAGGCCTGGGGCTCGGACCGGCCGGTTCCCGAGCGCAGCCCGGGGTCCGGTGGCAAGGGCTACGACTGGCCGGCGCTCGGCTGGCACGAGTTCCGCGACCCCAACGAGGAGTGGGAGCTCACCCTCTACCGCTACAACGCGAACGTCGTGCGCCAGCTCAACCAGAACATCGACGCCGCGCGCCAGGCCAAGGCGTTCGAGCAGTGGAATCGCAACTGGGTCGAGTTCGTCGCCAAGCACGTCGGCGCGTGGATGCATGTCGACCACGGGCTCGGCTTGTACCTGTACGCCAACGCCAACCGGCGCGCGCCGACGAACATGCACAACAACGCGATCTCGGTGAACAGCATGCACCGGATCCGCGCGGCGCAGGACCTGGCGCTGTACAACCTGACGCTGACCGAAGAGGTCGACGGCTTCGACGGCAGCGCGCACCTGACGACGTGGGCCGAGGACCCGGCCTGGCAGGGCGTGCGGGAGACCGCCGAGCAGCTGACCGGGATCTGGGACTGGTGCGAGGCGATCTTCGCCGCGAACATCGTCTTCGAGCCCCTCGTCGGCGAGCTGTTCCGCAGCAACCTGGTGCAGCAGGCCGCGCCCGCGAACGGCGACTTCGTCACCCCGACGCTGATCGGCGCCGAGGAGTTCGACTTCTCCGAATGCGACCTCCGCTACACGAAGGCGATGTTCCACCTCCTGATCAACGACAAGGAGTTCGCCGGGCACAACCAGGCGCTGCTGCAGAAGTGGCTCGAAGACTGGGTGCCGAAGAGCATCGCCGCCGCCCGGGCCCTGCAGCCGCTGTGGTCGCAGCCCGACGCCAAGCCGATCCGGTTCGAGGACGGTCTCGACCGGGCGAAGAGCCGGTTCGCCGGAATCCTGTCCGAATTGGGTCTCAAAGCACCGGAGGAGCTGGGCCAGTGACCGTCTTCAAGACCTCGGAAAGCCCGTACAAGGTCAACAACACCGCCTCGAACATGTGCGGCTTCACCCTGATGAACAACCAGGTCGGCGCGATCATCGCGGAAGTCATGGCCGGCAAGGACAACGTGACCGTGACGCCGCTGCCGTCGATGATCCGCGTCGACGCGCAGGGCCGGACCGACCTGGTCTACGCCGAGGTCGACGAGGCCGCCGGCGAGGAAGAGGGCTGGTTCAACGCGGCCGAGTTCGAGGAGAGCATGTCCACCCACTACGGGCGGATGATCCACGAGGACGACCGCACGATCATGTTCGCCAACCCCGAGGACGCGGCCGAGTACCTCGACTTCGACCTCAAGGTCATCTCCAAGTAACCAGCAGGAAGCACTCGATCCGCTCAGGAAGGATCACCGATGTACGAAAAAGACGGCGAAAAGTATTTCGTGGTGGACGCCCACACCCACTTCTGGGACGCGAGCCCGGACAACTGGGTCAAGGGGCAGGAGGAATACGCCAAGGGCTGGATCGAGTGCTTCCACGCCTACCAGGGCCTCGGCCCGAAGGAGACGCACTGGCCGATCGACCGGTTCCAGAAGTACTCCGAAGAACTGATGATGCACGACCTGTTCGAGGTCGGGCACGTCGACACGGCCATCTTCCAGCCGACGAACCTGCGGCAGTGGTACACGAACGGGTTCAACACGACCGAGGCCGACGGCGCGATGGCCGAACGGCACCCGGGCAAGTTCCTCGTCAACACCACCTTCGACCCGCGTGAAGGCGACGAGGGCATGAAGGCGTTCGAGGAACGCGTCAAGAAGTACGGCTGCAAGGGCGTCAAGCTCTACACGGCCGAGTGGCGCGGCGACTCCCGCGGCTGGAGCCTCAAGGACCCGGAAGCGGCCCGCTACCTCGAGAAGTGCGAGGAACTGGGCGTCAAGAACGTCCACATCCACAAGGGCCCGACGATCTGGCCGCTGGACAAGGACGCCTTCGACGTGTCCGATGTGGACCACGTGGCGACGAACTTCCAGGGCCTCAACTTCATCGTCGAGCACGTCGGCCTGCCGCGCATCGAGGACTTCTGCTTCATGGCCACCCAGGAGCGCAACGTCTACGCGGGGCTCGCCGTGGTCGTCGGCGGCCTGATGCACGCCCGGCCGAAGTTCTTCGCGAAGGTCATGGGCGAGCTGATGTTCTGGATCGGCGAGGACAAGCTGATCTTCGGCGCGGACTACGCGATCTGGGAACCCAAGTGGCAGGTCGAAGGCTTCGTCGACTGGAACATGCCGGGTGACGACGAGCTGTCGGACTTCGCGCCGCTGACCGTCGACCAGAAGAAGAAGATCCTCGGGCTGAACGCCGCCCGGCTCTACGACATCGACGTCCCGAAGGAGCTGCAGCTCGCGGCACCGGAGTCGGTCGAACCCGTCGGCGTGCCGAACTCATGACGGCACTCGACGACCGGATCGTCCGCGCCGACCACACCGCCGTGTGGTCGGCGCTGGGCACCGTCCGGGATCCCGAACTGGACGAACCCCTCACCGACCTGGGTTTCGTGGCCCGCTGCGAGGTGAGCGCGGCGGGCCACGCCGTCATCCGCCTGCGGCTGCCGACCTACTTCTGCGCGCCCAACTTCGCGTTCCTGATGGTCGCGGACGCCTACGACGCCGTCGCCGGCGTGCCGGGCCTGACCGGGCTCGACATCCGGCTCGACGACCACTTCGCCTCCGACGTCATCAACCGGGGCGTGGCGGCGCGGCGGGGGTTCGTCGCGTCGTTCGAGGGCGAGGCCGTCGACGAGCTCGACAGCCTGCGCTACGACTTCGTCCGCAAGGCCGTGCTGGCCGGCACCGACCGCGTCTGCCGGTCGCTGGCCGGCACCGGGCTCGACCCGGCGTCCCTGACGCTCGGTGAGGTCCCGCCGGGGCCGGACGTCGAGCGGCTGCGCGCCCGGCGCCGTGAGCTGGGCCTGCCCGCCGAGGACGGCGACCCGCTGCTGCTCGACCCGGCCACCGGGCAGGCGGTGGCTCCCGCCGACGCGAAACGGCACCTCGCCTTCGCGCGGCTGACCCGCACGAGCATGGAGGCCAACTCCGGGGTGTGCCGCGGCATGTTGCGTGCGCGGTACGCCCTGACCAGCGAAGAGGAGGGCACGGGATGAAGGCCGTGCGGCTGCAGAAGTACCACCAGCACCCGGTGATCGAAGAAGTGCCGGAGCCGCGCGCCACCGGGCCCTTCGACGTCGTGGTCAAGATCGGCGGTGCTGGCGTGTGCCGCACCGACCTGCACATCATCGAGGAGCAGTGGGCCGAGAAGTCGGGCGTCGCGCTGCCGTACACGATCGGCCACGAGAACGCCGGCTGGGTGCACGAAGTCGGTCCCGCGGTGTCCAATGTGGAGGTCGGGGACACGGTCATCCTGCACCCGACGCCGACGTGCGGGCTCTGCCACGCTTGCCGTGCGGGCGACGACATGCACTGCCCGAACGGGAGCTTCCCGGGTATCGACAGCGACGGCGGCATGGCCGAGTACCTGCTGACGTCGGCGCGGGCGTGCATCAAGCTCGATCCGTCGACCCAGCCGGAGGACGTCGCCGCGCTGGCGGACGCGGGCATCACCGCCTACCACGCGGTGCGCAAGGCCGTCCCGCAGCTGTACCCGGGCACCACGTGCGTCGTCAACGGCGCCGGCGGCCTGGGGCACATCGGTATCCAGTCGCTCAAGGCGCTGACCGCGGCCCGCGTGATCGTGGTCGACCGCAACGCCGACGCGCTGAAGCTGGCGGCCGAACTGGGTGCCGACGAGACGGTGCTGGGCGACGGCAAGCAGGTCGACGCGGTGCTCGACCTGACCGGCGGCAACGGCGCCGAGGTCGTGCTCGACTTCGTCGCCGAGCAGGGCGCCCAGCAGGACGCGTTCGCGATGACCCGGCGGGCCGGGTCGCACTTCGTGATCGGCTACGGCAGCAACATCGACATCCCGACCATCGACATCATCTCCACCGAGCGCAACGTCATCGGCAACCTGGTCGGCACGTACAACGACCTGGCCGAGCTGATGGTGCTCGCCCAGGCCGGGAAGGTCACGCTCCACACGAAGAAGTACCCGCTGGACGCGGCTCTCGACGCACTCGCCGACCTCGATGCCGGACGCGTGCGCGGTCGGGCCATCCTCACACCCTAGGAGCAGGAAACATGGCGAAGGAACTGCGGTTCGGCTCGGACGCCCGCGACCTGCTGCTGGCGGGCGTCGACAAGCTGGCCGAAGCGGTCAAGTCCACCCTCGGCCCCAAGGGCCGCAACGTGATCATCGAGAAGATCACCGGTTCGCCGGTGGTCACGAACGACGGCGTCACCATCGCGCGCGAGATCCACCTGAAGAACCAGTTCGAGAACATGGGCGCGCAGCTGGTCAAGGAAGCGGCGATCAAGACCAACGACGTCGTCGGCGACGGCACCACCACGGCCACCGTCCTGGCCCAGGCCATCGTGCACGAAGGCATGCGGGCGATCGCGGGCGGCGGCAACCCGGTGCTCGTCAAGCGCGGCATCGACCACGCCGTCGGGCTGCTGGTGGCGCACCTGGAAAAGCAGGCGCACCCGGTGGTGTCCGAACAGGACTACGCGCGGGTCGCGGCGATCTCCGCCAACGACGACGACACGGTCGGCGCCGTCATCGCGAAGGCCCTGCACACCGTCGGCGACGGCGGTGTCGTGACGGTCGAGGAGTCGCCGACGATCGGCATGAGCGTCGACTTCGTCGAAGGCTTCGAGTTCGACAACGGTTACCTCTCGCCGTACCTGGTCACCGACCCGGGCCGGCTGGAGGCGGTGCTCGACGACCCGTACATCCTGATGTGCTCGGAAAAGATCACCAAGGTGCAGCAGCTGATGCCGTTGCTGGACAAGGTGATGCGGGCTCCCCGGCCGTTGGTGGTGATCGCGGAGTCGATCGAGGGCACGGCGCTGTCGATGCTGGTGCACAACCACGTCAACGGCACGTTCCAGTCGGTGGCCGTCCGCGCGCCGGGGTTCGGCGACCGGCGGCTGCACAAGCTGGAGGACCTCGCCGCGATCGTCGGCGGCGCGGTGCTGTCGAAGACGTCCGGGTTCAGCATGGAGACGATGGGCCTGGAGCACCTCGGCCGGGCCAAGCAGGTCCGGGTCACCGAGAACAACACGACCATCGTCGGCGGCGCCGGCACGTCCGACGCCGTCGAGTTCCGGGTCGGGCAGCTGCGGGCGGAGCTGGAGCGCGCGCAGTTCGGCGTCGACGAGGACGTGCTGACCGAACGGATCGGCGCCCTGACCGGCAAGGTCGCGGTCGTGCGCGTCGGCGCGGCCACGCCGGCCGAGCTCAAGGAACTGCAGCACCGGGTCGAGGACGCCCTGTCGGCGACCCGGGCGGCGATGGCCGAGGGCATCGTGGCCGGCGGGGGAGCGGCGCTGCTGCACTCCGAGAAGGCGCTGGAAGGCCTGGGTCTGGAAGGAGACCAGGCGATCGGCGTCGAGATCGTGCGGCGGGCGCTGGCCGAGCCGGCGTTCCTCATCGCGCACAACGCGGGGCACCCGGCGCACGAGATCGTCGCGCGCACCCGCGAACTGGGCGACGACGAGGGCTTCGACGCCCTGCACGACCGCTACGGCGACATGGTGGCGATGGGCGTGGTCGACCCGCTGCGGGTGTGCCGGTCGGCGATCCAGAACGGGGCGTCGGTGGCGGGGCTGCTGCTGACGACGAACTCGCTGATCGCCGAGGAGCAGACCCCGTGGGGCGGCAGCGCGGCCCTGATGACCGAGTTCGGTCCGCTGGACGAGGGGCTCCACCAGCCCTCGCCCGACGCGAGCACGCCGCAGTCCCTCGGGATGGGCCCCTCCGTCGGCTGAGCCTTCGTCCGCCAGCCCACGGAGATCGGAGGTCCCTTCGCCGGCGTCCTGAGCGCCGGTGAAGGGACCTTCCCGTGCTGCGGAGGTCCGGCGTCGGTGCCAGGCTGGTGATCATGACGCACTACGTGATGGCCCAGACGCTGGCGACGGTGACCGAGTTCGAGGCGAAGGGCTTCCTGGGCACGGTGGGCAAGATCGCCGCGGCGACGGTGATCTTCTTCATCGCGATCGGCCTGATCGTCGGGCTGCTGCTGGGGTTCTTCATCGGCCGTTCGGTGGGCCGGCGTCAGGGCCCGCGCTGAGGCTCGCGCTCAGGGGACCAGGCCGTGGCTCGCCAGTTCACGGCCGGCCAGTTTCTCGATGACGTCGCGGTCCCGCTCCCGCCAGCCGGTCGCGACCTTGCCGTCGGAAGCCAGCCGCCGCAGGGGCTGGGTCGCGAGTGCGCGCAGGGCCAGCACGTCCAGACCCTCGTCGCCCATCGCCCGCAACCGCGCGGCCGCGGACGCCCGGCGGGTGAACTTCCAGCGCAGCGGCAACCACGTCACCACCAGCGCCAGCACCGGCAGCGCGATGATGATCGCCGCCATCCACCACGCCAGGTTCTCCACCGCCTCGATCTGCCACCGGCCGGAGTCCACGAGCTTGGTGCCGACGTCCGACCCGCCGTGCAGCGCCTTCGCCAGCCCGTCGCCGATCAGCGGGATGCCGCCGGCCGAGTCCGCCGCCGAGTCGAACGTCCCGCGCAACCCCGTTCCCGCGTCGACGAGCCCGTCGCCGGGTGCGCGCAGCTTCATCACCTGGTCGTACACCGACGTCCCCAGCCACACCGCGATGATGACGAGCAGCAGCGCGAGCAGGTCGCTGACGAGCTGGGCGGTGCGGCGGATCGGCCGTTCGGCGTAGAGCTGCATCGGGACGCCTTTCGCGGTGGGGAGCGCGGGCGTTGAGCTACGTACCCGCGCTTCCCACCGGCGAACCCCGGCTAGCTCCGGACGACCTCCGCGAGCCCGCTCAGCTCGGCCGGCAACGGTCCCTCGTGCAGGACGCCGAGCCGCTGCGTCGCGCGGGTGAGCGCCACGTAGAGGTCGGCCGCGCTGTCGGCGAGGATCGCCGCCGGCTCCACCACCAGGACCGCGTCGAACTCCAGCCCCTTCGTCTCCGAGGCCGGCACCGCGCCCGGCACCCCCGGCGGCCCGATCACCACGCTGGTGCCTTCCCGCCCGGCCTCGTCGCGGACGAACTCCTCGATCGCCGCCGCCCGCTCGTCCCCGGTGACCTGCCGGGACCACGGCAGGACACCGCACGCGCGCACCGACTCGGGCGGCTTGACCTCCGGTGCGAACCCGGCCAGGACCGCCGCCGCGACGGCCATGATCTCCGCCGGTGTGCGGTAGTTGACCGTCAACGACCGGTAGACCCAGCGGTCGGCGACGTACGGCGCCAGCATCGCGCCCCACGCCCGCGCCCCGGCCGCCGACCGGCGCTGGGCGAGGTCGCCCACCACCGTGAACGACCGGCCCGGGCACCGCCGCATCAGCACCCGCCAGTCCATTTCGGACAGTTCCTGGGCCTCGTCGACGACGACGTGCCGGTAGGTCCAGTCCCGGTCGGCCGACGCGCGTTCGACGAGCGTGCGCGTGTCGACCTCGACGAAGCGGTCCGCCAGGTCTTCGGCGTAGAGGAGGTTTTCGGCGGACAGCATGACGTCCTCGTCCATCTCCTCCCGGTCCAGCTTCATCGCCTGGAAGACGCCTTCGGCGTAGTCGGCCTCGGCCTTCCGCGCCCGCGCGGCCGCGGCTTCCGCCGCCTTCTCGGCCGTCTTGTCGCGGCCCAGCAGGTCGACCAGCTCGTCGAGCAGCGGCACGTCCGACACCGTCCACGCGGCACCCTCCGCCCGGAACAGCTCCGACTCCGGCGGGGCCGACGTGTACAGCGACGACAGCAGCCCCTCCGGCGTCAGGATCGGCCACAGCTCGTCCAGTGCGGTGGTGAACTTCTCGTCACCGGCGAGGTCCTCGATCAGGCCCTTCCGCATGCTCTCCCACTCGTCGCGGTCGTCCCGGCTCAGCCAGCCCTTGCCGATCCGGCCGATCGCGCGTTCGGTGAGCACGTACGTGACGATTTCGGTGAACACTGCCCGTGCCTCGTTGTGCGGCAGCCCGCTGTCGCGCGCCTCCTGCCGGGCCCACTCCGCGGTCGCGGCGTCGATCCGCACGGTGACGTCCTTCAGCGCGATCGCCACCGGCTCGGCCGGCAGCCGCTGCCGGTCGGCGACCGCCGCCGCCAGCACGTCGAGGATCTTCAGCGATCCCTTGAGCCGCGCGGCTTCCGGCGTGTCCTCGGCGGTCACGTGCAGGCCGGGCACGAGGTCGCCGGTGGTCGTGAACACGACGTCGGTCTCGCCCAGCGACGGCAGGACGCGCCCGATGTGGTTCAGGAACGCCGGGTTCGGCCCGACCACGAGCGCGCCGTGGCGTTCCATCCGCTCGCGCTGGGTGTAGAGCAGGTAGGCGACGCGGTGCAGCGCCACGACCGTCTTCCCGGTGCCCGGCCCGCCCTCGATGACGAGCACGCCCGGGTGGTCGAGCCGGATGATCTCGTCCTGCTCGGCCTGGATCGTCGCGACGATGTCGCGCATACCTTCACCGCGCGGCGCGTTGACGGCGGCGAGCAGCGCCGCGTCCCCCTGCGCATCCCCGCCGGGACGGCCGAGGTCCTCGTCGGTGAACCCGAGCACCTGCCGCCCGCGCGTGTGGAACTGGCGGCGCCGGTGCATGTCCTCCGGGTTCGCGCCGGTGGCCGTGTAGAACGGGCGCGCGGCGGGCGCCCGCCAGTCGAGCAGCACCGGCCGGTAGTCGTCGTCCTCCTCGAACAGGCCGATGCGCCCGATGTAGGACTGCTCCCCGGAGACGGCGTCCAGCCGTCCGAAGCACAGCCCGTTGTCGACGACGTCCAGCCGCTTCACCTGCCGGCCGAGCTGGCGCACGCCGACGTCCCGTTCCATGGCGCCCACGCCCTTGCCGCCGAGCGCCGCCTCGTACTCGCCCTTCACCCGCGCGCGCTCGGCGTCGAGCCGCGCGTACAGCCCGGCGACGTGGTCGCGTTCGGACCGCAGTTCTTCTTCGTACCCCTGAGACAAGATTCCCTCTTCGTTTTCCGACGACGGCGTTTCAGGCGGTGGGCGCGCCGAACCACTTCCGCAGCGCACCGGGCAGGTCCGCGCCGTCTTCCCCGGCCCAGACGACGTGCCCGTCCGGGCGCAGCAGCACCGCGGGCGCGTCCAGTTCCTCGCTGACGTCGACGACGTGGTCGACCCGGTCCGCCCAGCCCGCGGCCGAAAGCGAGCCGGTCCGGTCGAGCAGCAGGCCGCGGCCCTCGTGCAGCAGCCCGTAGAGGTGCCCCTGCTTGAGCGCGACGTCCCGCAGGCGCCGGCCCAGCAAGGGGTGGCCCTCGCCGAAGTCGTAGCGGATCCCGATCGCGATGATCTTCTCGGTGAGGTACCGGTTCACCTCGTCGAAGTCCATCAGGTCCGCGAGCAGCCGCCGCGCCGCCTGCGGGCCCGGCTCGAGCTGCATCAGCTCCATCTGCGCGCGGGTGTTGTTCAGCACCTCTTCGGCCACCGGGTGCCGCTCGGCCTCGTAGCTGTCCAGCAGCCCGTCCGGCGCCCAGCCGTTCACCTCGGCGGCCAGCTTCCAGCCCAGGTTGAACGCGTCCTGGACGCCGAGGTTGAGTCCCTGCCCGCCGACCGGCGGGTGGACGTGTGCCGCGTCGCCGGCGAGCAGCACCCGGCCCACCCGGTAGTGCTCGGCCTGCCGGGTGGCGTCGCCGAACCGGGAGAGCCACCGCGGCGAGTGCACGCCGTAGTCGGTCCCGGCGGTCTTGCGCAGCTGCTCCTTGAGCTCGTCCAGCGTCGGCGGGGTGCGCCGGTCCTCGGCGACGCCTTCGGCGGGAACCCCGACGCGGTAGGTGCCGCCTTCCACCGGCATGAAGCCGAACCGCTTCTGGGTCTTGCGGACCTCGATGTTCGCGGTGTCGATCTCCTCCCGCGAAGCGGTCACCTCCACCTCGGCCAGCAGCGTCTCGATCCGGCTGGGCTCGCCGGGGAAGGCGACGCCGAGCAGCTTGCGCACGGTGCTGCGGCCGCCGTCGCAGCCGACGAGGTAGCGCGCCCGCAGCCGTTCGCCGTCGGCGAGTTCGACCGTGACGCCCTCTTCGTCCTGCTCGAGCCCGGTCACCTCGCACCCGCGCCGGATTTCGGCGCCGGCTTCGAGCGCGTGCTCGGTCAGGAGCCGGTCGATGACGGGCTGGTGGATGCCGAGCGTGTAGCCGTGCGCGGTGTCCAGCCGCTCCGGCGACGGCTTCGGAATTCCCGCGAAGAAACCCCCGACCGGGTACTTCGTGCCCAGTTCCAGGAACCGCTCCAGCAGCCCCCGCTGGTCCATCACTTCGATGCTGCGCGCGTGCAGGCCGAGCGAGCGGACGACCTTCGTCGGCTCCGCGTCCCGTTCGAGCACCAGCACGTCGACGTCGTGCAGCCGCAGCTCGGCGGCCAGCATCACGCCGGTCGGCCCGCCGCCGGCGATGATCACGTCAGTCAAGAGACCCCCTTGAAAATCCCCGCGTTTCCGCAGGTTGTGGCTTCGGCCGAGAATTGTGCGGCACTACGGGGGTCTTGCCGCAAGCCCAGGGGTGCGCTATACATTAGTTACGGAGGGGAGTGGTCATTCCTCCCGCCGGTTTCGGGACGTCTTCCCAGCTCCAGCTCATCCCGCATCGTCGCAGACTTGTGTGCCGCCGTCGATCTATGACGGCTGTCATAGTGTGGTTCGCGTCGCAGTGTGGTCTCATGGGGTCATGACAGCTGTCATAGAAGTCCGGGAGCTGGGCGACCGCCGGGCGGACCGGGAGTGCGTGGCCGCACTGGTCGCGGCCTGCTCGCCGGACAGCCTCCGGCGGCGCTTCATGATGGGCGGCCCGGCCGAACCGGCCGATGTCTTCCGGCGCTACGGCCGGTTCCTGCTCGCCGGCTCGCCCGCCCTGCTGGCCACCCGCGGCGGCGTTCCGGTGGGGCTGCTCAACTTCGTCGCGGTGACCCCGGGCGAGGCCGAGCTCGGGATCCTCGTCGCCGATCGCTGGCAGCGGAAGGGGATCGGGAGCGCGCTGGCCCGGTGGCTCTGGGCGTCGGGGAAGTTCCCGGGCTGGACGGTGCGCGGGACCGTGTGGGCGGGCAACAAAGGTGCCGAAGCGCTGTTGCTGCGCCAGGGTTTCCGGCCGGTGCCCGGCTACGAACGCGGCGAACGGGACTTCGCCCTGGTCGTGCCGGACTGGGCTACCATGACAGACGTCATGAAGGAGGCAGCCGATGACGAGGACACCGCGCGAGCGGATGGTGCTCAGCGCCGCGCAGCTGGTGCGGATCCACGGTGTCGGGGCGACCGGCATGCGGGACGTGGTCGCCCACGCCGAAGCGCCGCGGGGGTCCCTGCAGCACTACTTCCCGGGCGGTAAGGACCAGCTGATCGCCGAAGCGGTCGCGTGGGCGGGCGGGTACGCGGCCCGGCGCGTCGCGCGGATCGCGGCCAAGATCGGGAACCCGACGCCCGGCAAGCTCTTCGAGGCGATGGCCGCCCAGTGGCGCGACGAGTTCACGGCGCAGGGTTTCGACGCGGGCTGCCCGCTGGTCGCGACGGTCGCCGACACGGCAGCCACCAGCGACGACCTGCGGGCAGCGGTCGGCAAGGCGTTCGACGGCTGGCAGCGCCCGGTGGCGGAGACCCTGGCGGAGCTGGGCGTGCCCGCGGCCCGGAGTACGTCGTTGGCGGTGCTGATGCTCAGCGCCCTGGAGGGCGCGATCATCCTGGCGCGGGCGCACCAGGACGTCGCGCCGCTGGACACCGTGGTCGCGGAACTGCGTCCGTTGCTCGACGGTGCCGTAGTCGCTTAGAGGCCGCGGAAGAACTCGCGGATGTCGTCGACCAGGACTTCGGGCGCCTGCAGGGACGCGAAGTGGCCGCCCGTGTCGTACGTCGTCCAGCGCGTGATCGTGTTGGACAGGGCGGCCAGGCCGCGGATCGCGTGGTCGCCGCGGAAGTTCGCGACCGCCGTCGGCACGCCGGACGGTTCCGGCCGCTCGCCCCAGCCGTCCTGGCCCGCCTCCAGGTAGAGGCGCGCAGCCGAGCCCGCGGTGCCGGTGAGCCAGAAGATCGTCACGTTCGTCAGGATCGCGTCACGGTCCACTGTGGTCTGGTTCGTCGCGGTGGGATCCCAGTCCACGAACCATTCGAGGTTCCACGCGAGCTGGCCGGCGGGGGAGTCGTTGAGCGCGTAGGCGAGCGTCTGCGGCCGCGTGGACATCTGCGTGGCGTAGCCGGAATGGCCGTACCACCAGGCTTGGTTTTCCGTTGCCTGCTTCGCATCCTCTTCGGACAGTCGCTCGAGATCGCCGGGCGCGGTCGGGACCCCGGCGTTGGCAACGGCGTTGACGTGCACGCCGAGCACCGACCCGGGCGCGGTCCGGCCCAGTTCGGGCGAGACGATGCTGCCGAAGTCACCGCCCTGGGCGCCGTAGCGCTCGTAACCCAGCCGCCGCATGAGCTCGGCCCACGCCCGGGCCGTCCGGCGGGTGTTCCAGCCGCGATCGTTCGTCGGTCCGGAGAAGGCGAAGCCGGGCACCGAAGGGGCGACGACGTGGAAGGCGTCTGCCGGGTCGCCCCCGTGGGCGCGCGGGTCGGTGAGCGGGCCGAGGACGCCGAGGAAGTCCGCGACCGTGCTCGGCCAGCCGTGGGTCAGGATGAGCGGCGTGGCGTCCGGTTCGGGGGAGCGGACGTGCAGGAAGTGCACGAGTTGGCCATCGATGGTGGTGGTGAACTGCGGGAACGCGTTGAGCCGGACTTCCTGGGCCCGCCAGTCGAAGCCGGTTTGCCAGTACTCGACGAGCTCGGCGAGGTAGGGCTCGCTGACGCCGTAGTCCCAGCCGGCGCCGGGCAGTTCGCCGGGCCAGCGGGTGCGGGCGAGCCTGTGGCGCAGCTCGTCGAGGTCGGCCTGCGGGACGTCGATGCGGAAGGGATCCATGGGGCCAGCCTGCCGTGGGTAGAGGACAGGTTGGGTCCTCGATGCGCCTAGGTGTGCGTGCCGCCGTCGATGCGGATTTCGGTGCCCGTGATGAACTTGCCGTCGTCCGAGGCCAGCATTGCCACCACTCCCGCCACCGTCTCCGGGCCCGCCACCGGGTTGCCCACCTCCGTCGTGTGGTCCGTCGGGAGGATCGGCAGCAGCCGGCCGAACAGGGACACGTCGATGTCCTGCGGGAGCCAGCTCAAAGCCGAGTCCGTGATGCCGCTCTTCACGCTGCCCGGGGCGATGCTCACCGCGCGCAGGCCCCGCTTGCTGTACTCCAGCGCCAGCGAATGCGTGAACGCCTGGATGCCGCCCTTGCTCGCGCAGTACGCCGCCATGTACGGGTGGGCGAACGAGGCCGACGTCGAACTGAAGTTGACCACCACGCCGTGCTCGGACTCGAGCAGGGTCGGCAGGGCCGCCCGCGTCACCAGGAACGTGCCCGTCAGGTTCACCGCCAGCACCCGGTTCCACAGCTCCAGCGACGTCTCGTGCGTGTGCGACGCCAGCAGGATGCCCGCCGCGTTGACCAGCACGTCGAGCCCGCCCAGCGCGTTGACCGCCGCCTGCACCCCGAAAGCCACCGAATCTTCGTCGGCGACGTCCATGACGTACGTCGTCAGGCCACCCATGGGGGCGGCCTTCTGGGTTTCGATCAGCCCTTCTTCGGAGACGTCGGTGCCGATGACCTGCGCCCCCTCCGCCATCAGGCGGAAGGTGGTGGCGCGGCCGATGCCGGAGCCGGCACCGGTGACGAGGACTCGGCGATCGCGCAGGCGTTCCATGGCGATCACCGTAGCCAAGAAGTCAGAGCGCGGGCACCTGCTCGTCGGCGAGCGGCGGGCCCGGCGGGGTGCCGTCACCGAACGGGCGGCCGCCCAGCTGCTCGCGGCCGTGCGGTGTGAGCCAGCCGGAGACGTCCGGCCCGAGCGGCACGATCCCGCTCGGGTTCACGTTCTTGTGCACCACGTAGTAGTGCTCCTTGGTCTGCGCGAAGTCGATCGTGTCGCCGAAGCCGGGCGTCTGGAACAGGTCGCGCGTGTAGGCCCACAGCACCGGCAGCTCGGTGAGCTTCTGCCGGTTGCACTTGAAGTGGCCGTGGTAGACCGCGTCGAACCGGACGAGCGTGGTGAACAGCCGGACGTCGGCCTCGGTGATCGTGTCGCCGACGAGGTAGCGCTGGTCCGCCAGCCGCTCCGAAAGCCAGTCCAGCCGCGTGAACAGCTTGGTGTACGAGTGCTCGTACGCCTCCTGGGACCGGGCGAAGCCGCACTGGTAGACCGCGTTGTTGACGTCGGTGAACACCTTCTGCGCGACGTCGTCGATCTCGTCGCGCAGCTTCTCCGGGTACAGCTCCGGCGCGCCCGAACGGTGGTAGGCGGTCCACTCGGTGGACATGTCCAGCGTCATCTGCGCGAAGTCGTTCGTGACGACCTGGCCGCTCGGGACGTCGACGAACGCCGGCACCGTGATGCCGCGCGGGTACTCCGGGTCGCGCTTGAAGAACGCCTCCTGCAGCCGCTCGATGCCGAGCACCGGGTCCTTGCCGCCGGGGTCGAGGTCGAAGCTCCAGCTCCGCTCGTCGTGCACCGGCCCGGCCATGCCCATCGACAGCACCGGCTCGAGGCCGAGCAGGCGCCGCACGATCACCGCGCGGTTGGCCCACGGGCAGGCCCGCGCGACGACCAGCCGGTAGCGGCCGGGTTCGACCGGCCAGCCGTCGCGCCCGTCGGCGGTGATGCGGTCCGGGATGTAGTTCAGGTCGCGCTTGAACTCGCCGTCGGTCATCGGGCTCCTCAGCAGTCGTCGGTCGGGGGAGTGGTGTCCAGCGCCGCGGCCAGCCGGGCCAGCACGGGCCCCGCCGTGCGGAGGTCCTCGGCGTCCAGGTGATCGAACACCGAAGCCCGCACGCGCGCGAGGTGACTCGGGTAGGCCGCCTCCAGTTTGGCCAGTCCCGCCGCGGTCAGCACGGCATTGGACGCGCGGCCGTCCTCGGCGCACCGCCGCTTCTCCACGAGCCCGCGCCGCGTGAGGTCGTCGACCACCCGGCTGATCCGGCTGAGCGACAACGCGGTCGTCGCGGCCAGCGCCGAGATGCGCAGCAGGTGGTCCGGCGCCTCGGACAGCGCGACGAGCACGCCGTAGTCGCTGGTCGTGAGCCCGGTCTCGGGGAGGAACTGGTCTTCGAGCGCGCGCGGCAGCACGGTGGTGATGCGGATCAGCGACCGCCAGAAGGCGGATTCCCCCTCGTCGAGCACGGCCAAGTCACCCATATCGGCAGTCTATCGAAAGCTTGCTTGCGCAACCAGTCAAACTGAGTACAGTGTTGTTGAGCCCTCAATCACTGGGGGGCGCCACCACGAGGAGAGAAGAAGAGATGACCAGCGCGACCACCTACCCCCAGCTGACCGGCGAGTACACCCTGGACGCCGCCCACTCGCGGATCGGGTTCGTCGCCCGCCACGCGATGGTGACCAAGGTGCGCGGCAGCTTCAACGACTTCACCGGCACCGCGACGATCGACGGCGACGCGCCGGAGAAGTCGTCCGCCCAGGTGACCATCCAGGCGCACAGCATCGACACCCGCAACGCGGACCGCGACGGGCACCTGAAGAGCAACGACTTCCTGTCGATGGACGAGTACCCCACGATCACCTTCACCACCACCGAGATCAAGCAGGCCGGCGAGACCTCCTTCGAGGTGACCGGTGACCTGACGATCAAGGACGTCACCCGTTCGGTGACCATCCCGTTCGAGTTCGAGGGCTCCGCCAAGGACCCGTTCGGCAACGACCGGATCGGCTTCGAGGGCTCCACCACGATCAGCCGCAAGGACTACGGCATCACCTGGAACGCGGCGCTGGAGACCGGCGGCGTCCTGGTGAGCGACAAGGTCACCCTCGAGTTCGAGATCTCCGCGATCAAGAACGCCTGACTTCGCCGAGCGGGAACCGGCCTCAGCGCCGGTTCCCGCTCGCCTGCAGGTTCTCGATCCCGACGTCGAGCGCCGCCTCGAGGTGGCCGATGTCCCCGGTCGAGAGCATCACCACCACGCCGCCCTGGATGCCGGCCAGCAGGGCGGCCGCCGTGCGTCCGGCGTCCACTTCCGCGCCCACCTCGCCGGCTTTCTGCAGGTGGCGGATGCCCGCCTCGATCTCGTCCTGCCAGCGCCGCAGCAGTTTGCTCACCACCGCCTGTGCCCCCGGCGTCGCCCGGCCCAGCTGGGAGATCAGCACGTTGAGCGGGCAGTGCCGGCCCCGGCTGTCGTAGTGTGAGACGACCGTGTCGCGCCAGCGCCGCCAGCCCGCCCACGACGTCAGCTCGCCGAGCTGTGGCTGCTGGACCGCCAGGACCTGGTCCGCTTCGAACTGCGCCACCGCCAGCAGGAGCCCTTCCTTCCCGTCGGGGAAGTAGTGGAAGAGCTGGCTCTTGCTGGTGCCCGTCCGCGCCCGGACGTCGTCGAGCGTCGTGACGGCGACGCCGCGCTCGCGGATCTCCGCCGCGGCGCCTTCGATGATCCGCTGCCGCGTCGCGGCGCCCTTCGGGGTCAGCCGTGGACTCACGGGTCCACTTTAAATCGCTTTCGCGGTCCCGGCCCGGACGGGACGATTCCGGCATGTCCACCGTCACCCCGTTCGCGGTCCTGGCGCTGATCGGCGCCGTGTCCGGCGGAGTCACGGCGTGGCTGATCCTCCGCCGGAGCCCACCGGTGCAGGTGCTCACGCCGCCGGTGCCCGAGGTCATCGTGCGGCCGACGGCCGACCACTCGGCCCGGGTCGCGGAGCTGGCGCACCTCGCCGAGCTGGCCGACGTCGATCCGGCGCGCCGCCAGGACTTCGTCGACCGGTTCCTCGCCCGGCTGGGCTGCGGGTGGCGCGACACCGGGGACGAGGTCTGGCCGGTGCTGCTGCGGCACCTGCGTCCCGGGTCACCGCGGTTCTGGCCCGGGATCGACCTCCGCGGGGACTCGGCGGTGCTGCCCGGCGTCGACCTGCGGGGCTGCGAAGTCCGCAACGCGATCTTCCACGAAGTGCGCTTCCACGGCGACGCCCGCTTCGACGGCACGGTCTTCACCGGCCTGGTGAGCTTCGAGGATTCGAGCTTCGCCCGGCACGCGCACTTCGGCGACGCGCGGTTCGAGACGGGCGCCGACTTCGGGAACACCACCTTCAGCGGAACGGCGGAGTTCGCCGGGGCGACCTCGGCGGCGGAGACGTGGTTCGACGAGGCCCGGTTCTCGGCCCGCACCGAGTTCACCGGCGCCCGGTTCGCCGACACGTCGTTCGCGAACACGGGCTTCGCGGGCCGGACCTCGTTCCGCGACGCCCGCTTCGCCGACGCTTTCTTCGGCGGCGCGCGGTTCGGCGGCCACGCCGACTTCACCGGGACGTCGGCCGAGCGGTTCCGCTTCCCCGGGGCGCGGGCCCGCACGGACGTGCACGTGCGCCGCACCTGGCCGGCGGGCTGGGTCCTCGGGCCGCCGCGGCCGCTCAAGCCGGGACAGTGGGCCGAGGTCGTGAGTGGGAAACCCGGTTAGAACGCGGTGATCGGCAGCACGGTGTCGTCGCGGAGGAACACCGGGATGCGGTCCGCCGGGGCCGGCGCCTCGACCGTGACCCCGCCTTCGTGGCGCGCGCCGGTCACCGCGTCCGTCCACTCGGCACCCGCGGGCAAGTACACCGGCCGGGAGGTGGCCCCCGGCGAGAGCACCGGGGCGACCAGGACGTCGGGGCCGAGCAGGAACTGATCGGAAACGTCCCAGGACGGCGCGTCGCCGGGGAAGTCGACGAACAAGGGCCGCATCGGCGGCACGCCCTGCTCGTGGGCCACCCGCATCTGGGCCATCAGGTACGGCCGCAGCCGCTCCCGCAGCCGCAGTGACGCCGAAATCGCCGTGTACGCGGGATCGCCGAAGGACCAGGCTTCGTTCGGCCCGCCGGTCATCTCCGGGCCGAACGGCGGGCGCGGGTCGCGGAAGCCGTGCAGGCGGAACAGCGGGCAGAACACCCCGTACTGGAACCAGCGGACCAGCAGCTCGCGGTACTCGGGCGACGCCGGGTCACCGCCGTGGAAGCCGCCGATGTCCGTGGTCCACCAGGGGATCCCGGCCAGCGCCACGTTCAGCCCGGCCCGGACCTGTGTCCGCAGCGACGCCCAGGTCGCCGGGACGTCGCCCGACCACAGCGCCGCCCCGAACCGCTGGCTGCCCGCCCACGCCGAGCGGGACAGCAGCACCACCTCGTCGTCGCCCTCGGCGCGGATGCCGTCGTGGAACGTCTGCGCGTTCGCCTGCGGGTAGAGGTTGAACACCTCCGCGCCGGGGCCCGCGTGGAAGCCGAGGTTGTGCGGGTGGCCGGGCTGGATCTCCGGCTCGTCGCCGTCGAGCCACCACGCGCGGACGCCCAGGTCGTAGTAGTTCTCCTTGACCTTGCCCCAGACGAACCGCCGCGCCGCCGGGTTGGTCGCGTCGTAGAACGCCACCGGCATCTCGGTGCCGAACCCCTTGTCCTTCCACGGCGCGTGCGCCGGGACCCCGCTCTCGGCGGCCACCAGCAGTCCCCGCTCGTGCAGCTCCCGGTAGTTCTCCGACAGCGGGCTGACCGACGGCCACACCGACACCATCAGCTTCACCCCGAGCGACTCCAGCTCCCGCACCAAGCCGGCCGGGTCGGGCCACTCGGCCGGGTCGAACGTCCAGTCGCCGAGGTGCGTCCAGTGGAAGAAGTCCGCCACGATCACCGACAGCGGCAACCCGCGCGCGTGGTACTCGCGCGCCACGGACAGGAGCTCGTCCTGGGTGCGGTAGCGCAGTTTCGACTGCCAGAACCCGGCCGCCCATTCGGGCAGCATCGGCGCGTACCCGGTCGCGTCGGCGTAGTTGCCGAGGATCTCCCGCGGGCCGTCGCCGGTGGTGACCCAGTAGTCGAGCTGGCGGGCGTCGTCGGCGACCCAGCGGGTGCCGTTGGCGGCCAGCTCCACCCGCCCGACCGCGGGGTTGTTCCAGAGGAACCCGTAGCCGCGGCTGGACAGCAGGAACGGCACCGACACCTCGGCGTTGCGCTGCACCAGGTCGAGCACGAGGCCCTTCTGGTCGAGCCGGCCGTGCGTGTGCTGGCCGAGGCCGTAGATCCGCTCGTCGTCGTAGGCGGTGAACCGCTGTTCGAGGCGGCCGTACCCGTTGCGCGAGGGCATGAACAGCCGCGCGCCGGGCCACCAGAAGTGCGCGCGCTGCTCGGAAAGCAGTTCCTCGCCGGTGCCCGTCCGGACGAACTTGAGCTGCGCGTCGATCCCGGTGTCGGTGTCGGCGATCTCGACGATCGCGGTGAGCGGGCCGTTGACGACCTTGCCGCAGCGCTCCTCGACCGAGGCGGTGGCGGCCGACGGCTTCGCGGGCAGCAGCGCCCCCGGCACGTCGTCGAGGATGCGGTGCCGGCCGGCACGCACGCGCAGGCTGCCGTCGCCCCAGGGTTCGACGCGCAGAACCTCGTGCCGCACGGTGACTTCCAGCGAGCGGCCGTCTTCGGAAGTGATCACGCGGTCTCCTTAGTCTTTGACGGCGCCGCTGGTCAGCCCGGCGACGACGTACCGCTGGGCCACGACGAGCAGGACGGCCGCGGGGACCGCGGCGAGGACGGCGGTGGCCATGATCCCGTTCCAGTCGGCGGACTGGTTGCCGACGAACCGGTAGATGCCGACCGTGATGGGCTCGAACGACTGTCCGGTGGTCAGGGTGACGGCGAAGAGGAAGTCGGCCCAGGCGAACAGGAACGAGAACAGCCCGGCGGTGACGAGCGCGTTGCGGCTGACCGGGAGGATGATCGAGCGGAACGTCCGCCAGTACCCGGCACCGTCCACCCGGGACGCTTCGGTCAGCTCCTTCGGCACGGAGATCATGAACGCCCGCAGCAGGAGCACGGCGAACGGGATGGTCGCGGTCGAGTCCGCCAGCACCAGCCCGAGGTAGTTGTCGATCAGGCCGAGGTTGCTGAACACCGTGTAGAGGGCGTTGGCCATCACGATGCCCGGGATCATCTGCACGATGAGCAGCACGAACACCAGCGCCGGCCCGCCGCGGACCTTCAGCTGGGCCAGCGCGTACGACGCGGGTGCGGCGATCGCCAGCGACACGAGCACGGTGCCGAGCGCGACGACGACGCTGGAGAGCAGGTGCGGTCCCTGGGAGGACAGCGCCTTGCGATAGCCGTCCAGGGTGCCGCCGACCGGGAAGAACGCCGGGTCCGGGCGTAGCAGCGCGCCGCTCGGCTGCAGGGAGGCGTTGACCATCCAGTACAACGGGAAAAGCAGGACCGCGACGATCAGGACGCCGAGGACCGTCCGGGCTTTCATGCCGCGGCCTCGGCCAGGGTCGCCCTCGCCGAGCGCAGGTACAGCAGCCCGAACACGGTCGCCACCAGGATGAGGACGTTCCCGACCGCGGCGCCCTGCCCGAACGCGAAGTCCTGGAAGGACAGCCGGTAGGACCACGTCGTGAGCGTCTGCGTCGCGTTGGCGGGCCCGCCGCCGGTGACGACCATGATCACGTCGAACACCTTGATCGTGTAGACCAGCCCGAGCATGAGCACGATCCCGGTGACCGGCCGCAGCAGCGGCCAGGTGACGTGCCGGAACCGCTGCCACGCGCCCGCGCCGTCGAGTGCTGCGGCTTCGTACAGCGACGCCGGGATCGCGCGCAGCCCGCCGTGCAGGATCACCAGGTTGAACGGGATGCCGATCCAGATGTTGGTGAGGATCACCGCGGGCAGCGCCCAGCCGGTGCTGCTCAGCCACGGCACCGCGTCGAGGCCCACGAATCGCAGTGCCGCGTTCAGCACGCCGTGGTCCTGGTCGAACATCCACCGCCAGACCGCGCCGCTGACCACCAGCGGCAGCAGCCAGGGCAGCAGGAGCAGCGACCGCAGCAGCGCGCTGCCGAGGAAGCGCCCGCTGAAGAAGACCGCCAGCGCCAGGCCGATGCCGAACTGGAAGACGAGCGACCCGGCGGTGAACAGCACGGTGTTGAGGACCGCTGTCGAGAACAGCTGATTGCCGAACACGGCGGCGTAGTTGGCGAAACCGACGAAGGGCGCTTCGCCGGTGTAGAACGACTTCACCGTGTAGTCCTGGGTGCTCATCACGACGTTCGCGGCGAGCGGGTAGCCGAAGAACACCCCGACGTAGACCAAGGCCGGCAGCAGGAACAGCCACGCGGCGAACCGGTTGTCCCGCCGGGGTTTCCGGCCGGCGCGGGGAGGTACCACGACGGCCGGGGCGACCAAGGTCACGACCCGCTCGCTTGCTGGGCGGCCTTCAACGCCTGGTCGGCCGGCTGCTTCCCGGTCAGCGCCGCCTGGATCGCGTCGGCCAGCGCCTGGGAGACCTTCGGGTACTTCTCGCCGAGTTCGGCGGTGCGGGAGCGGGCGGTGCCGACCTCGTCGACGAACGCCTGCATCGCCGGCTGCTCAGCGCCGAACTTGGCCGCGGTGGCCGTCTTCGACGGGATGTAGGCGTGTGCCTTGCTCCACTCGAGCATCGTCGGCTCGGAGAGGATGCAGGAAAGCACCTTGCCGGCGGCCTGCTGGGTGGGCCCGCCGGTGACCGGCACGGCGCCGACCTCGCCGCCTAGCGCGACCACCGGCTTCGCGCCCGCCTGCGGCACCGGGATCGGCACGACGCCGTAGTGCAGGGACTTCTGCTCGTCGAGGCGGGCCAGGTTCCACGAGCCGTTGACCATCATCGCCGCGTTGCCCGCGACGAACTGGTCGGCGACGTCGTTCTGGTTCCACGTCACCACGGACTTCGACGCCGAGCCGGAGGTCACCAGGCCGGTGACGAATTGAAGCGCTTTCACGGACTGCGCGGAGTCCAGCTGGGACAGTTCGGCGCCGTTGCTCCAGAAGAACGGGAGGAACTGCCAGGTGCCTTCCTCGGACGGGATCGCGGAGAAGGCTAGGCCGTACTTGCCGTCCTTGGTGAGCTTCGCCGCGGCGGCCGTCAGCTCGTCCCAGGTCTTCGGCGGCTCGACCCCGGCCGCGGTGAGCAGGTCCTTGTTGTAGATGAGGGCGAGGCCGTTGACGCCCGGGGCGACGCCGTACACCTTGCCCTGGTAGGTCCCGGCCTTGACGATGCTGTCGTAGTAGCCGCCGGTGGTGATGCCGTAGCCGTCCAGCGGGGTCAGCGCGCCGGTCGCGGCGACCTGCTGCAGCGTCGGGTTGTCGGTGAAGAGCAGGTCCGGCAGCGTCTTCGAGCTCGCACCCTGCAGGACCTTCGGCAGCATCTGCGCGGTCGGCACGGTCTGGCGTTCGATCTTGATCCCGGTCTGGGACGCGCACGCGTCGAGGATCTTCTGCCACGCCGCGGAACCCTGCTCGTCGGCGTAGTAGTCGAGTTCGGTGATGGACGAGGCGGCCGGGGTGTTCGCGTCGCTCGAGGCCGGGGGAGTGGGGCTGGGGCTGCAGGCGGCCAGCAAGGTGGCGCTCGCGGCTAGGATCAGGGCGCGACGGGGTAGGGACATGGTGATCCTCCTTCGACGCTGGAGCAGAACCGGATTACGCGCGCGGCGCGGCGGTGCTGTCGCGCGGGGTGAGGCGGGGCCCGAGCAGCCGGACCTCGGGGGTGGTGTGGCCGGCGAGCCGGCGCATGGTCATCTCGACGGCCTGGGTCCCGACCTCTTCGGCCGGGATGGCGACCGTGGTCAGCGCGACCGCGTGCTGCTCGGCCATGCTGTCCGGGCAGACGGCGACGACGGAGATGTCCTCGGGCACCCGCAGGCCACGGTGGCGCAGGTCCGAAAGCAGCCCGGGGAGCACGGCCTCGTTGTGCACGACCAGGCCGGTCAGGTCCGGGTCGGCGGCGAGCAGGTCGTCGAGGCAGGCGCTCACCGCTTCGTAGGAGTGCGCGCACGGCCGGTTCGTCGCCCGCACGTCGCGGGCCTTCGCGGCGTCGTCGAACCCGCGCAGGAACCGCGTCGCGTAGCTCGTGCCGCGGCGGTAGACCGCGGGGGAGGGGCCGATCAGCGCGACCGAGCGGTGGCCGAGGTCGGCCAGGTGCGCGAGGCACGCCGAGCCGGCGGCGGTGAAGTCCAGGTCCACGCAGCTCAGCCCGGCCGGGTGGTCGGGCACGCCGATGAGCACCACCGGCAGGTCGAGCGCGATGAGCATCGGCACCCGCGGGTCGGCGGCTTCGACGTCCATCACCATCAGCGCGTCGGCGATCGCCGACGACGCCACCCGCTGCAGCGCGGCGGGGCCTTCGTCCTTGGTGAGCAGCAGCAGGTCGTGGTCGTGCGCGCGGGCCGCGGTGACGGCCGAGGCGACGAACTCCATCACCACGGCGACGTTGAGGTCCGTGCGCAGCGGCACGACGAGGGCGAGCACGTTGGTCTTGCTGCTGGCGAGCGCACGGGCCCCGGCGTGCGGGTGGTAACCGAGCTTGCGGATACTCTCCTCGACCAAGCGGCGGGTCTTCGGGGAGATCGAACGCTTTCCGCTGATCACGTACGACACCGTGCTGGGGGCCACCCCCGCGGCGCTGGCGACGTCGTTGATCGTGACCACGGGCGGCCTCCTGGAGACGTGGTGGAGCGCAGTGAGAGTCGAAGCGCATCGACAATGGCACGAAGGTAAGGGACACCCGGCCGAAACACAAGCAGGATTCGCCGTCGGAAGAAATTCGATTCGCATTCGACGATCACCGCTCGCGTCGAATCTGTCGAACATCGCTGATAGGAGATCTTCGCCCAGCTCAAGGCCAAGTTTTCGGAGCCGGCCGGAGTTCCTGGGTGCGCTCCCAGGAAGTCTTGACCTCGTGCTCACACGACTGTAATAGTCGTCACTATCCTCACCTTCGGCACGAATGTTCCGCGCCGCACTGTCGAAACGATTCGACGAATCCGGGAGGCCGTCCGTGCGCCAGTCCCCGCTCCGCCGTGCCCTCGTCCCGGTGGTGGCCGCCACCCTGCTGCTGGCGCCCGCGCCGGCGCTCGCGGCACCCCCGATGCCCTTCCGCGACCCGGCGTTGCCGCTCGCGACCCGGATCGACGACCTGCTGTCGCGGCTGACGGCCGACGAGAAGATCTCGCTGCTGCACCAGTACGAGCCCGCCATCCCGCGCCTGGGCATCGGCGTGTTCAAGACCGGCACCGAGGCACTCCACGGCGTCGCCTGGTCGACGGACTACGACAACAACGGTGCGGTCGTGAAAGCCGACGGCACGGTCTTCCCGCAGGCCATCGGTCTCGCGTCGACGTGGGATCCGGCGCTGGTGAAGCAGGTCGGCGCGGCCGTCGGGCAGGAAGCGCGCGGTTTCAACGCGCGCAACCCGACGCTGTGGGGCCTGAACCTGTGGGCGCCGGTGGTGAACCTGTTGCGCGACCCGCGCTGGGGCCGCAACGAGGAGGGCTATTCCGAGGACCCGTACCTCACCGGTGAGCTCGCGACGGCGTACGGCCGCGGCATCCAGGGCGACGACCCGCGGTACCTGCAGGCCGCACCGACGTTGAAGCACTACCTCGCCTACAACAACGAGGTCATTCGCGACACCAGCAACTCCTCCGTGCCGCCGAAGATCCTGCACGACTACGACGAACAGGCGTTCAAGATCCCGCTGCAGGCCGGCGCGGCCAACGGCGTCATGCCGTCGTACAACCTGGTCAACGGGCGGCCGAACACCGTGAGCCCCGACCTCGGCGGCCTGCTGCGGAAGTGGGCGCCCCAGGACATCGCCGTCGTCAGCGACGCCGGCGCGCCGTCCAACCTGGTCAACTCCGAGAAGTACTACGCCACCAAGGCGGAGGCGGACGCGGCGGCCATCAAGGCCGGGCTCGACAGCTTCACCGACAACGACACGAACGGCTCGATCACCGTCGAAGCCGTCAAGGAAGCGCTGGCACGCGGGCTGCTGACGATGGCCGACGTCGAGAAAGCCGACCGGCACCTGCTGTCGCTGCGCTTCCGGCTCGGCGAGTTCGACCCGCCGGGCCGCAACCCGTACGCGAAGATCACCCCGGCCGTGATCGACTCGCCCGGACACCGGGCGCTCGCGCGCAAGGTCGCCGACGAGCAGGCCGTCCTGCTGCGCAACACCGCGAACGCGCTTCCCTTGGACGCGGCGAAGAATCGGAAAATCGCGGTTGTCGGTCCGCTGTCGGACACCCTCTACGAGGACTGGTACAGCGGGTCGATGCCCTACCGCGTCACGCCGAAGCAGGGCATCGCCGAACGCCTCGGCACCTCGGTGGCGTCTTCCGAAGGCGTCGACCGGATCGCGCTCAAGGACCTTTCGACCGGCCGGTACCTGACGGCGCCGTCTTCGCCCGGCAAGGTGACGGCGGGCGGGTCCGTCGCGGGCACCGCGGAGTCCTTCGACGTCTTCGACTGGGGTGCGGGCAAGAACACCCTGCGCGCGGCGGCGAACGGCAAGTACCTGAGCTTCTCCGGCGGCGGGCTGGTCAACGACGCCGACCAGCCCGCCGGGTGGTTCGTGCAGCAGCAGCTCAAGCTCGACCCGCAGCCCGACGGCACCTACGTGCTCGAGTACGCGGGCAACGAGGTGACCGAGCCCTGGTTCGGCCCGAACCGCTTCGCCGTCGTCGGCGCCGACGGGGTCCTCACGATCTCGGCGCCCGACGCGGCGCACGCGACGAAGTTCGGCCGCGAAGTGCTGCGCAGCGGCGTCGCCGACGCGGTCGCCGCGGCGCGAGGGGCCGACACCGCGGTCGTGGTGGTCGGCAGCATGCCGTTCATCAACGGCCGGGAGGCGAACGACCGGACGAGCACGGAGCTCGCCCCGGCCCAGCGCGCGCTGATCGAAGCCGTGCGGAAGGCGAACCCGCACACCGTCGTGGTGGTGGAGAACAGCTATCCGACGACCGGCTGGGACACGCTGCCGGTGCCGGGGATCGTGTGGACGAGCCACGCGGGGCAGGAGACCGGGCACGCGGTCGCCGACGTCCTCTTCGGCGACCACGACCCGGGCGGGCGGCTCACGCAGACCTGGTACGCCTCCGACGCCGGGCTGCCGGGCATCCTGGACTACGACATCGCGAAGACCGGGATGACGTACCAGTACTACCGCGGGAAGCCGTTGTACCCCTTCGGGTACGGGCTGAGCTACACGAGCTTCCGGTACAGCGGCGTGCGGGCTTTCCGGGCCGGTGACGCGGTGCAGGTGAGCGTCGACGTGACCAACACGGGTGCCCGCCCGGGGACCGACGTCGTCCAGCTCTACTCGGCGAAGTCCGGCGTGCAGCGGTTGCGGGACTTCACCCGCGTGACGCTGAAGCCGCACGAAACGCGCGCGGTGCGGTTCTCGGTGCCGGTCGCCGACCTGGCCTCGTGGAGCGTCTCGCTCGACCGGTCCGTCGTCGAGCAGGGGTCCTACGACTTCTCGGTGGGCCGCAACGCTTCCGACCTCTCCGCGGCGCAGCCGGTCTTCGTGCCGGGGGAGCGGGTCCCGCCGCGTGACCTGAGCCGTCCCACGCAGGCGCAGAACTTCGACGACTACGCCGGGACGACGTTGACCGACACGGCGAAAACGGCGGGCACCTCGGTGTCCACCGTGGCCGGGAGCTGGCTGGCTTACCACCACGTCGCACTGAACGGCCCCGCGCGGCTGTCCGCATCGGTGTCCACAGTGGAGCCGTCGCACGTCACGGTCCGGCTGGACTCGCCGACCGGCCGGATCCTGGGCACGGCTCCGGTGCCGTCCACGGGGGACCGGTACGCCTACACGACGGTGACGGCAGCACTGGCCAGGGCGACCGGCCGTCACGACGTGTACCTCACCTTCGACGGGCCGGTGAACCTGGCGACGTTCTCCTTGCGGTGACTAGGGTTTCCGGCCGACCCCGGCGTACGGGAGGGCGTTGATCGACGGGTCGTCGGACATGTCGCCGGCGCCCTCCGGCTTCCACATCGCGCAGCCGACCACGCCCGGCTCGACCATCTCGAAGCCGTCGAAGAAGGCGAGGACCTCGTCGTGCGTGCGGGGGACCGGCTGGTTCTGCTGGTTCTGGTTGCTCTTGTAGACCTCGACGGCCTCGTCGAGCCGGCCCGCCTCGGAGTCCGCCGCGACGTGGGTGACGGCCAGGAAGCTGCCCGGGGCCAGCCGGTCGCGGTAGCGGGCCAGGATGTCGGCCGGCTCCCACGAGTCCGGCACGAAGTGCAGCAGCAGCAACATGAACACCCCGACCGGCTGGTCGAGGTCCAGCAGCTTGCCCGCACCGGCGAAGATGTCGTTGACGTCGCGCAGGTCGGCCTGCAGCACGAGGCAGTCGTCGTTGTCCTGCAGCAGCAGCTCGCTGTGCGCCACCGCGACGGACTCCCGGTCGACGTAGACCACGCGGCACGACGGGTCGGCCTGCTGGACGATCTCGTGCAGGTTCCCCACGGTCGGGATGCCGGAGCCGATGTCGAGGAACTGCCGGACGCCGGAGTCGACCATGAACTTCGCCGCACGCCGCAGGAACGCGCGGTTGAGGCGGGCCGCGTCGCGCACGCCCGGCATGATCTTGAGGATCTGCTCCCCGAGCGCGCGGTCGGCGGCGAAGTTGTGGTCTCCGTCGAGCCAGAAGTCGTACACCCGCGCCGGGTTCGGCACCGTGGTGTCGATCTCCGGCGGTACCCAGCTCAGTTCCCCGGTCACGGGACCTCCCACCCTCGAGCGCCCTAGGAAGCCGCTTGTGAAGTGTCGCAGTCTAGCGCCCTCACCCGTTCGTGTGGACCCGCGCTCGACGCGCCGGCCGCCCCGTTAGGGTGACGCGACATGACCGACGCGCGCCCCGTGCCCGGCCGGTGGCCCGTGCTCGGGCACACGGTGCCCCTGCTGCGCGACCCGCTGAAGCTCTTCACTTCCCTTCCGGCACACGGAGATGTCGTCGAACTCCGCCTCGGGCCGCTGCCGGTGCACGTGGTCACCACCCCGGAACTGTCCTGGCAGGTGCTGGCCACCGACGCCGACAAGTTCGACAAGGGCCTGGTCTTCGACAAGATGCGCCCGCTCTTCGGCGACGGCCTGGCCACGTCGAACGGCGAGCTCAACCGCCGCCAGCGCCGCCTGGTGATGCCCGCCTTCGGCCGGACCCGGATCGCGGGCTACGCCGAGACCACGATGACGAAGCTGGCGGACGAGCTCACGAGTTCGTGGCAGCCCGGCGAAGTCGTGGAGTTCGACCGGCGGATGCAGGACCTCGTGCTGACCGTCGCCGGGCAGACGCTCTTCTCCACGGCACTCGGCGACGAAGCCCTGGCGGAAATCCAGCGCTCGATCCCGATCATGCTGAAATACGTGCTGATCCGGGCGTTCTCTCCGAAATTCGTGGAGAAACTGCCGATTCCGCCGAACCGGAAGTTCGACGCCGCCGCCGCGCGCCTGCGCGACGTCATCGGCGAAACCGTCGTCGCCGCCCGGGAGCAGGGCGCCGACCACGGCGACCTGCTGTCGATGCTGCTCATGGCCCGCGACGAGGACACCGGCGAGGGCATGTCCGACCGCCAGGTGCACGACGAGGTCATCACGATCCTCACCACCGGGGCCGAAACCACCGCCGTTGCGCTGGCCTGGTTCTTCCACGAGCTCGGGCAGCACCCGGAGGTCGAACGCCGGTTCCACGCGGAGGTCGACGACGTCCTCGGCGGCCGGGCCGCGCGGTTCGAGGACCTGCCGGACCTGGGGTACACGCACCAGATCGTCAACGAGATCGTGCGCCGCACGCCGCCGCTGATCCTCATGCGCCGCGCCCGCGAAGACGTCGAGCTCGGCGGGGTCACCATCCGGGCCGGCAGCGAGGTCGCGGTCAGCCAGCACACCCTGCACCGGGATCCCCGCTGGTTCCCCCGTCCTGAGCGCTTCGACCCGGACCGCTGGACGCCCGGTCACACCGCGGAACTGCCGAAGGGCGCGTACATCCCGTTCGGTGCCGGTGCGCGGCTGTGCCCGGGGCACGTCTTCGCGCCGACGGAGATCGGCATCATCGCCGCCACGATCGGGGCGCGCTGGCGGCTGGTTCCCGTGCCGGGCAAGAAGGTCCAGGCCCAGCTCAAGGCCACCATGCAGCCGAACCGGCTGCCGATGACCGTGGTGGCCCGGACCTGACGGTACCCGTTCGGCTACCGGGTGTAGTGTTCCGGAGTTCCTTCACCTGTCCGAGTCCCGAGGGAGAACAGCGTGAAGCTGCCCGTCAAGGTGACGTCAGCCTTGTTCGCCTGCGGTGTCCTGCTCGCTTCCATGACCGCCGCGATGCCCGCCGAGGCCGCCGCGATCTCCTGCACCGACACGGATCTGCCGGTCGGCGGCCCGGGTCTGCCGCCGCTGGTGCCGGGCGCGCCCGCGACGATGCACGGCCGGCTGTGCCTGCCCGCCGGCGAGGCGCCGGACACCGTCCAGCTGCTCGTGCACGGCGGCACGTACAACAGCGCGTACTGGGACCTGCCGTACCAGCCGGAGCGCTACTCCTACCAGCGCGACATGGCCGCGCACGGCTACGCGACCTTCGCCGCCGACCAGCTCGGCGCCGGGCGCAGCAGCCGCCCGCTGAGCCTGCCGCTGTCGGTCTGGGCGGCCGCCGAGTCGACGCACGAGGTGGTCGGGCACCTGCGCGCCGGGCACGTCGGCGGCGTGCGGTTCGCGAAGGTGGTCATCGTCGGGCACTCGGTCGGGTCCGGGGTCGTCGCCGTGGAGGCGTCGACCTACCACGACGTCGACGGCGTGGTCCTCACCGGCATCACGCACCTGCCCGCGCTGCCGGTGCTGGCCCTCGGTGCGGCGCTCGGCCTGCAGCCGGCGCTGCTCGACGGCCAGCTCGGGCGCCTGGGCAGTGATCCGCTGTACTTCACCACGAGGCCGGGCGCGCGGGCCGGGCTGTTCTACGCCGCGGGCGATGCCGACCCCGGCGTGGTCGCCGCCGACGAAGCGACCAAGGACCAGGTCTCGGTACCCGGGATGGGCACGGTCGCGTTGTTCGGGATCGTGCTACCGGCCACGAGGGGAATTACCGTACCGGTTTTCCAGGTGGTGGGGGAAAAGGACGTTCTTTTCTGCGGGCTCCTGGCGCTGCGTGACTGTTCGGACGCCGGGGTGCTCCGAGCGCAGGAAGCGCCGTACTACGCCGATCCGTCGAAACTGTCGATGTTCGTCCTCCGGGGTGCCGGTCATTCCGTTGCGTTGCACGAGAACGCGGCGGATTACCGCGACGCCACCCGGTCGTGGCTGCGGGACCGGCTGGCGATCGCTCCGCAGGGTTACCACTCGATTGGATGAATGCTGTTTCGTGCGCCGGACACCATTTCGCGCCAAGATATATCGGCTACCCGAACCGGAGTGTGACTGATCCCCAGGACAGGCTGAGGTGACTGTTCCCCATCCCCGCGGTGACGACCCGCGGCAGAAGCCGTCCGCCGAACGTGCGGCGAGACGGCTCGGCACCCTGGCACGCAAGTGGGGCTACCTGATCAGCACGACCGCGTACCTGCCGCACACGCCCGAAGAGATCGAGCGCGAGCTGGCGGTGCTCGTCGCACGGCTGTTCGAGGCGGTCGTGAGCGACCCGCCGGAGCTGGAGGAAGCGGCGGCGGTGGGTGCCCGGCTCGTCGAGCTGCGCTGCGTCGGCGCGGACAGCCTGCGCCGCAGCCTCGAGGTGCTCGGCAAGGCCCTGCTGCGCGAGCCGGAGCTGCGCCGGGTCGACGGGCTGGCCGAGCGGGTCGTACTGGTGCTCGGCGCGCTCAGTTCGGGCTACGGCGAGACGCTGCGCGAAGACATCCAGAAGCGCCAGGAAGCCCTGAGCCGGGCCCTGCTGAAGGTCGAGCAGGAGACGCGGCAGAAGCAGGTCATCACGCGCGCTCAGTTCGAAGAGGTGTTCTCCGGCTCCGCCAGCGGCGTCGCCCTCACCGAGCTGGACGGCCGCGTGCTGCGTGCCAACGCCGCGCTGGCCAAGACGCTCCAGCGCACGCCGGCCGAGATCGCCGCGATGACGCTGTTCGACCTGGTGCACCCGGAGGAGGTCGGCGAGCTGCGGGAGGCCTACGGCGAGCTGGTCGCCGGCCGGCTGCACCGGCTGCGCGTCGGACGCCGGCTGGTCGGCCGGGACGGCGAGCCGATGTGGGCCACCTTCGCCGCGTCGGTGATCCGCGATGCGGTCGGCGCGCCCCGGCAGCTGATCACCATCGTCGACGACGACACCGAGGTGTCGCTGCTGCAGCGGCGCTTGTCCCACCAAGCCCTGCACGACGTGCTCACCGCGCTGCCGAACCGGCAGTTCTTCAGCACCCGCCTGGAGAACCTGCTGCGCGAAGCCGACGCGTCGCGCGGTGTCACGCTCTTCCACCTCGACCTCGACGGCTTCTCGCAGATCACCGGCGGGCTCGGCCAGGACCTCGGCGACCGGGTGCTGCGCGGGGTCGCCGCGAAGCTGAAGACGGTCTTCGACGGCGAGAAGGCGCTCATCGCGCGGCTCGGCGGCGACGAGTTCGGCGTGCTGGTCCAGAACACCGCGGACACGCCGGGCGTCCTGACGCTCGTCCGCCGGATCACCCACGAGCTCGCGGAGCCGGAGTACGTGGACGGGCACCGCGGGGTCGCGGTGTCGGCCAGCATCGGCGTCGTGCACCGGCCGCCCCGCGACATCACGCCGGCCGAGCTGCTGCGCGCGTCGGACCTGACGCTGCGCCGCGTGCAGCGGGCCGGGGCGCAGTGGGGCCTGTTCGACCGCGAGCTGGACCGCCGCGACCGCCACGAATTCGGCCTGGCCGCGGCGATGGCGGGCGCGTGGGAGACCGGCGAGATCGAGGTCGGCTACCGGCCGCTGGTGGCCGTGGTGGGCGGCGCGGTCCTGGGCGTCGAGGCGCGGCTGCGCTGGAACCACCCGGTGGAAGGCGTGCTGGCGCACGAAACCTGCGTCCGGCTGGCGGGGGAGACGGGGCTGGCGCTGCCGCTGGGCACGTGGCTCCTGCGCACGGCGGTCGAGCAGATCGCCGCGGCCGGCGTGGCCGTGCCGCTGACCGTCGAGCTGACGGCGCACCAGGCCGCTGACCCGGAGCTGGTCGGCGAAATCCGGGGCGTGCTGGAGTCGAGCGGCCTGGCGCCGGAGCGCCTGCGGCCCGGCTTCCCGGCCGCGACCCTGCTCGCGGACTCCGGCGATGCGGCGGACAACCTGAAGGTGCTGGCGGAGATCGGCGTGGGCGCGGAGATCCACGAGTTCGGCGCGGCGGCCGACGTGACGTGCCTGGTCGACATGCCCACGCGCACGGTCCGCTTGGCGGCCGACGTACTGGCCCACCGCAACCACCCGCTGGTGGCAGGCTCCCTGGCAGCCCTGATCGACGCGGCCCACGAGGCCGGCGCGGTGGTATCGGTGACGGGCGTGGACGACGAGGCCCAGGCGGAGTGGTGGCAGGAGCGCGGCGCGGACGTGGCTTGCGGGCCGTTGTACACGGCGCTGCCGGGTGGCTTGCCCGCCTGCTGATCGGTCAGATCCGCACCGGCACGACCAGTCGTCGGCCGGGTAGCTGATTGGGAAGGCGGGGGCGGCCGAGGAATCGCATCGGTGGCGACGTGTGTCAGCACCGCCGGCCCCGGCCACCGGAGCGCGGCGCCGATGTGGCTTGCGGGCCGTTGTACCGGACGCTGCCGGGTGGGCTGCTCGCCTGCTGATCGGTCAGATCCGCACCAGCACCTCGTCGAGGGACTTGCGCCGCAGGTCCGGGACCACGCAGTCGTCGGCCGGGTAGCCGACCGGGATCACCGCGAATGCGCGTTCGTTGCGGGGTCGGCCGAGCAGTTCGCCCAGGAAGCGCATCGGTGACGGCGTGTGCGTCAACGCCGCCAGACCGGCCACCTGCAACGCCGTCAGCAGCATGCCGACCGCGATGCCCACCGACTCGTCGACGTAGTAGTGCTTGTGGACGCCGCCGCCGTCGTCGAGGGCGAAGCGTTGCTGGAACACGACGATCAGGTACGGCGCGTCGGTCAGGTGGGGCTTCACCGCGTCGGTGCCCAAAGGCCGCAACGCGTCGAGCCACTCGTCGCCGAGGCGACCGTCATAAGAGATCCGTTCCTCGGCCTCCGCCGCCGAGCGGATCGTCCGGCGCACCGAGGGATCGGTGACGAGGACGAACGTCCACGGCTGCTGGTGCGCGCCGCTGGGGGCCGTGGAGGCCACCGCGATCGCGTCGAGCACCGCGCGCTCGGGGACCGGGTCGGGGGAGAACATCCGGACCGAGCGCCGCGCTTCCATCCGCTGCCGCAGGGCGGCGGCCTCGGCGACGGCTTCGGCGGCGGGCACGCGGGCCGGCCGGTACGGGACGGGGCGATACGTCATGCCCGGATTGTGGCGGGGAACACCGCTGCGCCATCAGGGCCGAACGTGCGATTCCCGAAGCATGGGCGTCCGCTATACGGACAGTAAGGTGATCCTTGCCTGGATTTTTACGCCGAACGGTGCAACTCAACTAGGCCGATTGGTCCTGTCGCATGAAGTGACCTCCTCATTACCCTCCAGTAGTCAGTGGTGCCGATCACAGTCGCCGGAGGAGGCCCCATGGCGTCGCGCGTCCGAGGACCCGGCTCCGAAGACCGGCGCGAACTGCGGCTCAGGCACATCGCCGGCTGCCTGTCCTGCACCCTCAAGTGCGGGTACTGCGGGCTGCCGGTGCGGCTCACCGGACCGGGCGCGCACCCCGGGTACGGCGTGGTCGAAGAAGTCACCGGGGAACTGGTGCTGCTGCACCGGTTCTGCCGCGGCGCGCTCGGCCGCTGCGGGACGCGGGGGTGCGTGCTGCGGCGCGCCCACCTCGGCCGCGCGACCGAGCAGTACGAAACCGGCCGCCGTCCCGGGCGCTACCAGCGCCTCGGCGTCCGCCGGTCGCCCGATCTCGATCTGTACCGGAAACACTGGCGGGTCGCGAAGATGCGGTACGCGTGCAAGGCGTGCCGCTACTACACCGGCTCGCACTGAGCCCTTCCTCGAAGTACGACCGGAGGACCCGTGCTCGTTCGTCTCATCCTCGGCCTGCTCATGACGGTCGTCGGCCTCGCCGTCGCCGGCAGGCGGGTCGCGTTCCTCTACCGGCTGATCAAGGCCGGCCAGCCCGACACCAAGCGGTCGGACGACCTGGGCGCCCGCGTCTTCGCGCAGGTGCGCGAGGTGTTCGGCCAGCGCAAGCTCCTGAAGTGGTCCGTGCCCGGGCTGGCGCACTTCTTCACGTTCTGGGGCTTCGTGATCCTCGCTTCGGTGTACCTCGAGGCGTACGGCGCGCTCTTCGACGAGAAGTTCGCGATCCCGTGGATCGGCCACTGGGCGGTGCTCGGCTTCCTACAGGACTTCATCGCCGTCATGGTCGCCGTCTCGCTGGGCGTGTTCGCGGTGATCCGGATCCGGCAGGCGCCCGAGCGCAAGGAGCGCGCGTCCCGGTTCTACGGCTCGCACACCGGCGGCGCGTGGCTGATCCTGCTCATGATCTTCAACGTCGTCTGGACGATGTTCTTCTTCCGCGGCGCGTCTTCGGCGTCCGGCAACTTCCCGTACGACAACGGCGCGTACGTCTCGCTCGGTGTCGGGAACCTGCTCGAGCCGCTCGGGCACTCGACGACCGAGGTGCTCGAGACGGTCGGCCTGCTGCTGCACATCGGCGTCATGCTGGTGTTCCTGTCGATCGTGCTCTACTCCAAGCACCTGCACATCTTCGTGGCGCCGATCAACGTCTCGGCGAAGCGGCTGCCGGACGGGCTCGGCCCGCTGCTGCCGATGGAGTCCGGCGGCAAGCCGATCGACTTCGAGGACCCGGGCGAGGACGACACGTTCGGCCGCGGCAAGATCGGCGACTTCACGTGGAAGGGCATGCTCGACTTCTCGACGTGCACCGAATGCGGCCGCTGCCAGTCGCAGTGCCCGGCGTGGAACACCGGGAAGCCGTTGTCGCCCAAGCTGCTCATCATGAGCCTGCGCGACAACCTCTTCGAGGAGGCGCCCTACATCCTCGCCGGCACCGAGCACGAGGAGGCGCGCCCGCTCGTCGGGACGGAGGCCGACAACGGCGTCATCGATCCGGACGTCCTCTGGTCGTGCACCACCTGCGGCGCGTGCGTCGAGCAGTGCCCGGTGGACATCGAGCACGTCGACCACATCGTCGACATGCGCCGCTACCAGGTGATGATCGAGTCGGCGTTCCCGACCGAGCTGGGCGGGCTGTTCAAGAACCTGGAGACCAAGGGCAACCCTTGGGGCCAGAACAACTCGGAGCGGCTGGCCTGGACGAAGGACCTCGGCTTCGACGTCCCGGTGTTCGATGGCGAACTCGCCGACGACGTCGAGTACGTCTACTGGGTCGGCTGCGCCGGCGCGTTCGACGACAACGCCCGCAAGACCGTCCGCGCCACGGCCGAGCTGCTGCACATCGCCGGCGTGAAGTACACGGTGCTCGGCAAGGAGGAGTCCTGCACGGGCGACCCGGCGCGGCGCGCGGGCAACGAGTTCCTGTTCCAGATGATGGCGCAGCAGACGGCGGAAACGCTCAACGCGGTGTTCGAGGGCCGCGAGCCGCGGCTGCGCAAGATCGTCACGACGTGCCCGCACTGCCTCAACACGCTGAGCCGCGAGTACCCGGACCTGGACGGGCACTACGAGGTCGTGCACCACACGCAGCTGCTCAACCGCCTGGTGCGCGGCGGCCAGCTGACGCCGGTCAAGGCGGTCGAGGACGGCCCCAAGGTCACCTACCACGACCCGTGCTACCTCGGGCGCCACAACAAGGTCTACACGCCGCCCCGCGAGCTGGTCGGGGCGACGGGCGCGACGCTCGAGGAGATGCCCCGCCACGCGGACCGCGCCCTGTGCTGCGGCGCGGGCGGCGCCCGCATGTGGATGGAGGAGCAGATCGGCAAGCGCATCAACCTGGAGCGCGTGGACGAAGCGATCGCGACCGACGCGGAGACGATCGTGACGGGCTGCCCGTTCTGCCGGGTGATGCTGACCGACGGGCTGGTGCAGCGGCAGAGCGAGCAGAAGGCCGAGAACGTCGACGTCCGCGATGTGGCCCAGCTGCTGCTGGAACGGGTCAAGGCGCCGGAGGTCGCACCCAAGCCCTGACGCTCACTGGTCGACGGCTTTGATCGTCGCGCAGAACCCTTCGATGGCGGCGAGGTCCTGCTCCGGGACCTCCTCGCCGGAGAAGTGCATCAGCTCGTTGCGGATGTTCTTCGCCTTCGTGAGGAGGTCGAGGAAGGTCTCGTGGTCGAGCGGCCAGTTCAGCAGCTCGAACCGCTCCGGGAGCTCGAGCATGCGGACGTAGCTGCCGAAGGTCGGGTTGCTCGCCCACTTCGGTGTCGCCCGCTCGATCACTTCCTCGGGCAGGCAGCGCCGGGTGTGCCGGCGGATGCGCAGTTCCGCTTCCTCCAGCAGGGAGAACGGCCGGGCGAGCGTGCCGAACTGGCGGGCGAGGTCGTTGGCGGTCACGACGCCGATGAGCCGCCGGCGGTCTTCGCCCCGGACGAAGACGTAGCCGCGGCGGTAGATCTCGTCGATCTGCGCGAAGAGCTCGTCGTCGAAGTCGATGACCCGGACCTGGGTGGTGGCGTCCCGCAGGGTCGGCTCGGGGTTCGTCAGCCGGGCCTTGCCGATCGACTCCCAGCTGACCGCGCCGACGTAGAACCCGTCCTCGTCGACGACCGCCAGCTGGGAGTAGTTCTTGGCCAGCATGAGCGTCACGGCGGTGGCGAGCGGCTTCCCGGCCGTGACCGCCTCGATGGCGGGCTTCTCCGGCAGGACCGCGCGCACCGTCCACTTCGTCGGCAGGTCGTCCAGCGCGTCGACCTCGGGTGGGTCCGCCGCGGAGTCGGCCGTGCCCGGTTCGTCGGCGATCGGGACGAGTTCGACGACGGCGTCCATCCGGGCCGTGGTGAACGGCGGCTTGGTCGTGACGCCGTGCTCGGCCAGCTCGGACTGCACGGTCACCAGCGACGTCGCGGTGCGCCGCCGGTAGCTCCACAGGGCCAGCAGGTCCCGGACGGTCAGCTTCACGGGTGCCGCACCGGTCTCGACGGCTTCCCACAGGTCGGCCTGGGTGGCATCGGGATCGAGGCTCGCCGCGGCGTGCTGCCAGCCCGGGTCCGCCCGGCCGGCCGCGACTTCCCCGATCCGCCGGGCGGCCTCGTGCCGGCTCAGCCGGCAGACCGTGAGCAGGGAACCGAGGCTGCCGCGCAGGTCGGGTTCGAACTCGCCGGGGGCGATGCCGGTCCGGAGCCACCGGACGGGCCGGGCGTGCCGGCAGTCCGGCGCCGCGTCGGGGCGGTAGTGGTAGGACCCGGTGATCTCCCCGATGGCGAACTGCCGCACGTTCTTGAGCGGCATGACGACGAGGTCGCCTTCGCTCATCTCCCGGTAGAAGCGCCACAGCTGCCCGGCCCAGTTCCCGACCACGTAGTTCGACCGCTGCGGGTAGCACTCCCGGAGGCCGGCCTCGAGCGCGTCCTTGCTGCCGAACCCGCCGAGCGCGGGGACGCCACCCCAGCCGACGATCGCGAGACCTTCGGCGAGGGCCTCCTGGTCGCGCTCGCCTTGCCGGCCCGCGCGGACCTGCCATGCTGACTTCATCGTTCTCCCGGTTCCCTGGACCCGAACTGGCTTACGCACCCAGTCGGCCGAGGGACGATGATCGTCGCCCGAACGCCGACCTGTTCACCCGATCGCGCGCATCTTTTCAGCGCGCCGCTGCTCTGTCCGGAGTCAGGACCGGGTGGGAGGGGCGATGGGGCAGCGGGAGCAGGCGACGATCGAGACGCTCGGCGGCGCGGTCGCGCGGCTGGAGGTGCGGCGGGGCTCGTGGCTGGTCGGCCGTGTCCCCGAAGCGGACCTGAAGCTGTATTCGGACCGGGTGAGCCCGCGGCACGCGTGGCTCCGGCGGGACGCGCGCGGTACCTGGGTGGCCGACGCCGGCTCGCGCGCCGGCACGCTCGTCAACGGGGAGGCGCTGGCGCCGAGGCAGGCACGGTTGCTGCGCGACGGCGACCGGGTGTCCTTCGGGCCGATCACCACCGTCTTCTCGGACGTCGGCGCGATCGGCGACGAGCAGCCGGTGTTCGCCGTGGTCCCCGCCGAGCGGACCGGCACCGTCGCGCTGGTGGCCGGGCCCGTCCTGGTCGTCACCGGGTTCGCGCTCGGGGCGGTGCGGGTGCTGCGGCACTTCGGCGCCGGACCCGAGCTCGGGCTCGCCCTGCTGGCGGCGGGCCTGCTGGTGACCGTGCTCGGCCTCGCGTTCGCGCGCCGGCGGAAGGCGCGGCCACGCCGCTTCGGCGGCAGGTGAATCCGCGCGGGAACCCACCGCCCCGGGGAGCCGTCTCCCGAGGGCGGTTTTCGTTGCGCCGACCGGGTGGCCGTGCGGTGAATCCCGCGTGGCCACCGGTGAAAAACGTTCCGGACACCCTCCTATTCGGACGACTTCCCCCGCAGGTCGCGGCGTTGCCGGTGACCGCCCGACTACGCCCCGTCAGACTCCCCGGTGCGTTTACAACGTTCCGGCAACCGCCTTGACAGGGCCTGTGGTACGTACCACTCTAACCCCAACATTGGTCTACACCATTTGGGGCGCCTGGCCACGGTGGCCGGGCATGGAAAGGACGGCATCGAGTGAAACGCTGGCTCAAGCTGGCGGCGGGCGCCGCCGCACTCACCCTCGCGACCGCGGGCTGCGCGGGTTCCAGCGGCACGGACACCGCCGCGTCGTCGAGTGGTGCTCCCGCGCAGATCACCGGCGACGTCACGGTCTGGCTGATGACGGGCTCCGCGCCCAGCACCCTGACCGACGCGCTCAACAAGGAGTTCGAGGCCGCCCACCCGGGCGTCAAGGTCAAGTACGAGATCCAGCAGTGGGACGGCATCCAGCAGAAGCTGACCACCGCGCTGGCCGGCGGCACCCCGCCCGACGTGATCGAGATCGGCAACACGCAGACCGCGGCCTTCGCGTCGCAGGACGGCGTGCTGACCGACCTGACCGCCGACAAGGACAGCTTCAACGGCGCGCAGTGGCTGAAGGGCCTCGCCGACTCCGGCACCTACGAAGGCAAGACCTACGGCGTCCCGTTCTACGCGGCCAACCGTGAGGTCATCTACCGCAAGGACATGTTCGAGCAGGCGGGCATCGCCAAGCCGCCGACGTCGAACGACGAGTGGATCGACGCGATCACCAAGCTGAAGACGAAGTTCGGGTCCGACCCCGACTTCCAGCCCCTGTACATGCCGGGCCAGAACTGGTACGCGCTGCTCTCGTTCATCTGGGACAACGGTGGTGACATCGCCCAGGCCGACGGCAAGAACTACAAGGCGACGCTGGACAGCGCCGGCGCGAAGGCGGGCCTCGAGTTCTACAAGAAGCTCGTCGACACCTCCGGCACCAAGGCGCCGAAGGACGCCGACGAAGCCAAGCCGCAGCAGGCGACCGTCTACGGTGCCGGCAAGGTGGCCATGATGATCGGTCTCCCGTGGGAGCTGCCGACGGCCGCCAAGACGGACCCGAGCCTGACCGCCAAGACCGGCGCGTTCGCGATCCCGAGCAAGACCGCCGGCCAGAGCGCCCCGGTCTTCCTGGGTGGCTCGAACCTGGCGATCCCGGCCAACAGCAAGAACGTGGCCGCCGCCAAGGAGTACATCAAGCTGCTCTCCAGCGCGAAGTACCAGGGCCAGCTCGCCGCCGCCGGCGTCGTGCCCGGCACGTCGACCGACCTCACCGGCCTGGACAAGGACCCGCTGGGCAGCGTGATGGCGAAGGCCTCCACCAACGGCAAGGCCGTGCCGGCCAGCCCGAAGTGGGGTGACGTGGAGTCCGGCCAGAACCCGGTCAAGGACATGCTGACCGCGTACCTGACCGGCAAGAAGACGCTCGACCAGGCGACCGCCGACGCCAACGCAGCGCTGAACAAGCTCATCGGCGGATGACAGCGACCGCCAATGTGACGATGCCGGCGGGGGCGACCCCGCCGGCATCGCCGCGCGACACGCGGGCCAAGAAGCGCAGGCGGGGCCGGTTCGGCGACCGGGTGCTCCCGTACCTGCTGCTGCTTCCCGCGCTCGCGGCGATCCTGGTCCTGCTCGCCTGGCCGCTGGTCCAGGTGCTCGCGATCAGCTTCCGCAAGCTCGACATCGGCCAGCTGGTCTCCGGCAAGACCGTCTGGATCGGGTTCGACAACTACACGAACACGCTTTCCGACCCGGAGTTCTGGACGGTCACCTTCCGGACCCTGGTCTTCACCGCCGCCATCGTGGCCGCCACCATCCTCGGCGGCCTGCTGCTGGCGGTGCTCATGCGCCACCTCGGCCCGGTCGTGCGGATCATCGTGCAGGTCACGCTGGTGCTGGCCTGGGCGACGCCGGTCATCGCGACGACCACCGTGTTCCAGTGGATCTTCGACGAGCAGTACGGCATCCTCAACAAGACCCTCGACCGGCTGGGCTTCCACGGCTTCATCGGGTTCTCGTGGTTCTCCAGCGGCGCCAGCACGCTGTCGGTGATCGGGCTGCTCATCGTGTGGCAGGCCGTGCCGTTCGTGACGTTCTCGCTGTACGCGGGCATCATCGGCGTCTCGCGCGAGCAGTACGAGGCCGCCGGCATCGACGGCGCCAGCGCGTGGCAGACGTTCCGCGCGGTCACCTGGCCCGCCATCAAGCCGATCACCACCATGGTCACGTTCCTGTCCGTGCTGTGGGACTTCAACGCGTTCGCCCAGATCTGGGCGATCCGCGAGGGCGGCCCCGACGGCGAGAGCACCACCCTGGCCGTCGTGCTCTACCTCAAGGGCATCGCGGGCAACCACTTCGGTGCGGCGGGCGCCATCGCGACGCTGATGCTCATCGTGCTCGCGCTCATCACGGGCCGGTACATCCAGCTGCTCACCCGGACCCGGGAAGGTGATCTGTCGTGAAGAAGTCGCTCTCGCAGCGGATCGTGCTCTCGGTCGTCGGCGTGCTCGTGGCGCTGGCGATCGTGTTCCCGACGTACTGGATGTTCGTCACGTCGCTGCGCACGCCCGGCGAGATCCTCTCGCCCAAGTACGACCTGATCCCGACGTCGATCTCGTTCGGCAACTTCGCCACCGCGCTCGGCAAGGACAACTTCCCGACCTACCTGCTCAACAGCCTGATCGTCACGGTCGGGTCGGTGCTGTGCGCGCTCGTCGCCGGGACCCTGGCGGCGATCCCGCTGTCGCGGCTGCGCTTCACCGGCCGCAAGGGCTTCCTGGTGCTGGTCATGGTCGCGCAGCTGGCCCCGGTGTCGGCGCTGTTCATCCCGCTGTTCCTGCTCATGCGGGACGCGGGCCTGCTCAACACGCTGCCGTCGCTGCTGCTGATCTACTTCGCGACCACGCTGCCGTTCACGGTCTGGATGCTCTACGGGTTCGTCAACGGGATCCCGTACGAGCTGGAAGAGGCCGCGATGATCGACGGCTGCAGCCAGACCGGCGCGTTCCGCCGGGTGACGCTGCCGCTGCTCGGCCCGGGCCTGGTCACGACGTCGGTGTTCAGCTTCATCACCGCGTGGAACGAGTACCTGTTCGCGCTGGTGTTCATCCAGGACAAGCCGAAGGAGACGCTGCCGGTGTGGCTGGCCTCCTTCCGCACGGCGTTCGCCACCGACTGGGGCGGCGTCATGGCCGCGTCGGTCATCTACGCGATCCCGGCCCTGGTGTTCTTCCTGCTCGTGCAACGCAAGCTCGTGTCCGGCGCGACCGCCGGCGCCGTGAAGGGGTAGCTGTTGTCTTCTCCGGAGAAGCTCGCGGAAGCCGTCCTCCTGCCCGGGTTCGCCGGGACCACCGCGCCCGACTGGCTGCGCCGGCGCGTCGCCGGCGGGCTGGGCGGGGTGGTGCTGTTCGGCCGCAACGTCGTCGACGACGAGCAGGTCGCCACGCTCACCGCGCAGCTGCGCGGCGAGCGGGACGGCGTGGTGGTCGGGATCGACGAGGAGGGCGGCGACGTCACCCGCCTCGACGTCAACACCGGGTCGTTCGTGCCGGGCCCGCTGGCGCTCGGCGCGGCCGACGACCCGGAGCTGACCACGGCGGTCGCCGCCGCGCTCGGCGAACGGCTGGCGGCCTGCGGCGTCACGCTCAACCTGGCGCCGTGCGCGGACCTGACCCTGGCGGCCGAGGATCCGATCATCGGCGTCCGGGCGTTCGGGTCCGACCCGGCGAAGGCGTCACCGCACGTCGCGGCGTACGTGACCGGCCTGCAGAAGTACGGCGTCGCGGCGTGTGCGAAGCACTTCCCGGGCCACGGCGCGGCGACCGAGGATTCGCACGTCGCGCTGCCGGTGCTGCCGCGGACCGTCGAGGAGCTGCGCGAGATCGAGCTGGTCCCGTTCGCCGCGGCGATCCGGGCCGGCGTGCGCTCGGTGATGTCGGGCCACCTGGTCGTGCAGGCTTGGGGTGAGGAGCCCGCGACGCTCAACCGCGTCGCGCTCACCGACGTCCTGCGCGGCGAGCTCGGCTTCACCGGCGCGGTCATCACCGACGCGCTGGAGATGGGGGCGGTGTCCGGCGCGTACGGAAAGCACGACGGTCTCGGCCGCTCGGCCGTGCGGGCGCTGGCCGCGGGCGCGGACGCGCTCTGCCTCGGCGGCGCGGCGTTCGAGGCCGAGCACCTGGACGCGTGCGTCGCGGCGATCGTGGCCGCGGTCGCGGCGGGGGAGCTGCCCCTGGACCGGCTCGAGGAGGCGGCTGCCCGGACGGCGGCGCTGGGCACCGACCCGGCGCCGGCGCAGGTGGGCCCGGTCGACCGGCGGCTCGGCCTGGAGGCGGCCCGCAAGGCGTTGCGCATCCGCGGTGACGTGCGGCTGGACGGCCCGCCACTGGTCGTCGACGTCCAGACCGAGCCGACCATCGCGGCCGGCCCGATGCCGTGGGGCCTCGGCGCGCACCTGGCCGAGCTGGTGCCGGGCACGCGGGCGATCACGGCGACCCCCGATGACGCGGACGCGGTCCTCGAAGCGGCCCGGGACTTCCGCAGCGTCGTCGTGGTGACCCGGGAGGCGCATCGGCACCCGCGGGTGCGCGAGCTGCTGGCCGCGTTGTCCACTGTGGACTTCATCCGGGTGGAGACCGGCGTGCCGGGTCCCGCGGACGGGGACGGCCCGCGGATCGACACGTTCAGCGGCTCCTACGTCAGCCTGCGCGCGGTGGCCGAGTACCTGGCCTGAGCCCGTTTTGCGAAGCCCCGCCGGTGATCCCGGCGGGGCTTCGTCCTGTTTGCCGCATCTTCAGGGCGCGTTCGCGCTTTTGTACGGGCCTTGTACCGGCGGTCTCCATGCTGTCCCCACACACATCCTGGAGGGACAGACCATGAGAATTCGGATCGGGAAGCGGGTGGCCGGCGTGGCCGGCATCGCCGCGGCGATCGTGCTCGCCGGCGCCACCCCGGCCCTGGCGGCCTCGGGCACGGTGCACACCGACTCGGGCATCGCGCTGACCGTGCGGGCCACCCCGAGCACCAGCGGGAGCCCGGTCGGCACCGTCGCCGACGGCACCGCCGTCACCATCTCCTGCCAGACCAACGGATCGACCGTCGACGGCAAGTACGGCACCTCGGACATCTGGGACAAGGTGGGCGACGGCTACATCAGCGACGCCTACGTCTACACCGGCTCGGACGGCCGGGTTGCCCCGGACTGCGCGGGCTCGACCCTGACCTGCACCACCGCGGGCACCGGCAACCCGAAGACCTGCGCGCAGGCGGTCGCCTACGCCAAGACCCGCATCCACACCAACGACCTCGACTCCTACGAGGGCTGGTGCGACCGGATCAACGCGCAGAACTACGGCTGGACCGCGTCGGGCTCGGAGACGGCCTACGTCCACTGGACCCAGATCCCGGCCTCGTTCAAGCACCCGGGCGACACCCAGGTCCCGGCCGGCGGGCTCGCCTTCTTCAAGAGCAGCGGCGCCGGGCACACGATGATCTCGATCGGCGACGGCAAGTTCCTGTCGAACGACATCAACGGCTACGGCAGCTACACCGAGACGACGATCGCCCAGATCAAGCAGAAGTGGGGCCAGACCTACCTCGGCTGGTCGCAGCCGTGGTTCAAGGTGAACCACTGACGCGCTGAGCGAACCACGCGGCCCCTGCCCACCTCCCCCGGGCAGGGGCCGCGCGGCGTCAATCGACGACGCCGCCGATCTCGCCGTCGGGGGTCCGGCACACGCACGACGCGCCGACGGGCAGGGACTCCACCATCGGGCAGGTACCGAGCTGGGTCACGCACACGGTGCCGGACCGGGGCGGCGGTGAGCTGCCACCGTCGGCGAGGACGGCCACCACCACGGCCGCTAGGGCCGCGACGAGGAACGCGGCGAGGCAGCCGAGCGGCTTGGCGAAGCCGGAAGTCCTGGCCGGCGCGGAGACCGGCGGACGCCTTCCCGGCGGCGGGCTCGCCGGGAACGACCCGGCCTGAGAGGGCCCCGCCGAGGATGGCCCGCCTGGGTGCGGACCTGGCGAACCCAGCTCTGGCGAACTGCGCCCACTTGGTCCGAGCCCCGGCTGGCCATACCCCGGCGAGCCGGGCCCTGGCGAGCCCGGCCCTGAGGAGCCCAGTCCTGGCGAGCCAAGCCCCTGCAAGTCTGGTCTTGGCGAGCCATAGCCCGGCGAACCCGGCCAGGCCTGGCCGGGTCCCTGCGGCCCAAGCCCCGGCGAACCCGCCCCGTGCTGGCCCAGCCCCTGCGGCCCAAGCCCCGGCTGGCCTGGTTGCGCCGCAGGCCCGGCGGAACCGCGCCACTTCTCCGCGTACCGGCGGCCGAGCTCGGCCTCGATCGCCTCCCGGCGCTCGGGTGGGAGGTCGCCGCCGCGCAGCTGGGCCTCCAGCTCTGCCAACGGCGTGCGCCTGTGGTCCTCGGTCACCGGTCCGCCTCCATGCCCAGCAGCCGGTGCACGCGGGTCGGCGACAGCGGGGCCAGCCGGAAGCCCTGCAGGGTGTCGACGGTGCTGCGCAGCGATGCCGAGTTCTGCTTCAGCACCCGCAGCATCGCCACCAGCTGGAGAGTCATGATCTGGATGCGGGCGTTGTCGCGGAAGATTTCCAGTGCGGGCAGGATGGCCCGCGTTCCTTCGGCCTTTTCGCGCATTTCCCGCACTTCGCCGAGGTACTTGTCCCATTCCCGATCGATTTCGCGGAAAGCGGCTTCGCGGTTGCGGATGTCCTCCAGCACCTGGTCGCGCATGGCGGGCGGGACGTTTTCCGCGCGCAGCCGTTCTTCGAGCGCCCGCTGTTCCGCGCGGGTCTGCTCGACCCGGTCCTTCGCCTCGCGGTGCAGCTGGTCGAGGTCGCCGCCGATGGCGAACCCGGCGACGTACCCGATCACGAAGTCGGTCAGCTCGTAGATGACGATCGCGTTGCCGAACATCATGTCCGACAGCCGCTGCGCCGAGGACTCGCGCTCGATCCGGCCGAGGATGCTCTGGTTGAGCGCGCTGAGGAACTCCACGGTCAGCCGCAGGGACTCGTAGGAGACGTGCATCCGCTTCTCCGTCTGCACGAGCCGGTACGCCCACTCGCGTTCGGCGTAGCCCGCCGGCAGGACCCGGACCGCGGCCTCGACGTCCTGGTAGCGCTGGTGCTCGATGTGCTCGGCGACCTGCTCGATGACGGCCCTGATCCGGGCGTGCAGCCCGGCCACGTCGGCACGCACCTGCTGGTCGATCGCGGGGTTGCGGCCGATGTTGGCGCTCAGCAGGTCGGTCACCTCGACGCTGTGCCGGGCGCGGACCGCGAGCACCTGGGTGATGTGCCCGTCCAGCATCTGCCGGATGGTGCCCAGCGCGCTCGACCGCTGGACCCGCTCGACCGGGTCCTCGGCGGGCCCGGCCCGGCCGGGGGCTTCGACGAGCGCGCGCAGCTGTTCGGCGAGGGCGACGAGGTGGGGGTCGCGGTCCGCGCCGGCGTCGCGCAGCTCCCGGGCGACGGCCGCGCGGCACTGCGGCGACTCCGGGTGCTGCTGCAGCAGTTCGACGCTGCGCGCGACCTGGCCCCCGTAGCGCCGGGTGATCGACTCCCGCAGCGCCCGGCTGCCGTCGGCCACGGCGTCGCGCGCCGAATCCTTGACGCCTTCCAGCAGGCCTTGCACCAGCGCGCCCACGATCAGGCTGATCGGATCCATCCAGGGCCACCTCCGAGCGGATTGTCCTGCTCGATCCATCGGAAGAATGGGTGTTCCCGTAACGATTCCGGCGTCGTTAATCGAAATCGGAAAACGGCAAGGAGTCGAGATTCATCGACGTTTCGGGCCGGTGACGTGGTGCAGCACGAAGATCCCGCCGAGTGCCGGGCGGTCGAGCCTTTCGTGGTCGGTCGCGACGTATTCGTCGAGCACCGCCAGGATCCGGCGGTCCAGCTCTTCGACCTCGTCGGGGGACAGGTGCAGCAGGAACTTCTCGTGCACCGCCACCGACTCCGGCCCCGCCGCCCGGATCTCCTCCTGGAAGATCTCGATCGGCGCGAACCGCGTCTCGGCGTCGGCGTCGGCCAGGGGACCGTCGAGCCACCACGTCTCGTTGTTGGACTTGTACGGCTTCTCCAGCGCGCCACTGGCCCCGGTGCGGACCGGCGCCGGTTCCAGCAGGCCCGCCGACACCAGCTGGCGCACGTGGTGCAGGACCGTGCCGGGGTCGCGGTCGAGGCGGTCGGCCAGCTGCTTGTTCGTCAGCTCCTCCACCAGGCACATCCGCATGATGCGCAGGCGCAGCGGGTGGCCGAGGGCCTTGGCCTCCTCCGGCGTCGCCGGGCGCCGGCGGCGGGGTTCCGTCATGAGCGGAGCGTAGTCCATCGATGGAATCCGGTCACATCGATGGAGAAAAACCCATCGATGTGCGATCCTCCATCCCATGAACCCCGTGTTCTGGCGGCTGTGGTCCGCCGCCGGCCTGTCCAGCCTCGCCGACGGCGTCCTCAAGGTCGCGTTACCGCTGGTCGCGGTCGGCTACACCCGCGAGCCCGCGCTCATCGCCGGCCTCGCGTTCGCCTTCAGCCTGCCGTGGCTGCTGTTCGCGCTGCCCGCCGGCGCGCTGGTCGACCGGCTCGACCGCCGCCGCGCGATGCTCGCCGCCAACCTCGTGCGCGGCGGGCTGCTCGCCGGCGTCACGCTGCTGACCGTGTTCGGCGGGGGATCGATCTGGGCGCTGTACGTCGCCGCCGTGGGCGTCGGGTGCGCCGAGACGATCTACGACACCGCCGCTCAGTCGATCGTCCCGCAGGTCGTCGGGCGGGCGCAGCTGGCCCGCGCCAACGGCCGGATGTTCGCCGCCGAGCAGACGGCCAACGAGTTCGCCGGCCCGCCCCTCGCCGGGGTGCTGGCCGCGGCCGGCGTCCTCGCCGCGCTCGTCACGCCGGTGGCGCTGTGGGCCGTCGCGGTCGCGGCCCTGCTGCTCGTGCGCGGGGAGTACCGGATCCCGCGCGAAAAGCCCACCACCCTGCGCGCGGACATCGCCGAAGGGCTGCGGTTCCTGGTGCGCCACAAGGTGTTGCGGACGTTCTCGGTCATGGTCGGCACGTTCAACTTCGCCACCGGCGCGACCTTCGCCGTCATCGTCCTCTACGCGGTGGGTCCCAGATCGGCGATGGGCCTGTCCGCACCGGCGTTCGGGCTGCTGATGGCCACGAGCGCCGCGGGCGGGCTCACCGGGTCGCTGGTCGCCGAAGTGGTGGAGCGCCGGCTCGGCCGCGTCCGCGCCCTGTGGATCTCCTGGCTCACCGGCGGGCTCTCGGTCGGCACGCTCGCGGTGACCGCGAACCCGTACGCCGTCGGTGCCGGGTTCTTCGTCGGCGGCGCGGGCGTCATGATGTCGAACGTCGTGATGGTGTCGCTGCGCCAGCGGCTGACCCCGGACCGGCTCCTGGGCCGGCTCAACAGCAGCTACCGGCTCGTCGCGTGGGGGACGAAGTCCCTGGGTGCCCTCGCGGGCGGTGCGATCGCGCAGGGCCTGGGGCTGCACGCGGTGTTCGTGGTCATGGCGGTCCTGGCCTTCGCGGTGCTCGCGGGCCTGCTCGTCGTCACCGAAGACGCGCTCGTGGCGGCCGAGCGCGATCAGAGCGGGTGCGTCTCCGCGTAGGCCGTCCAGACCTTCTTCGGCACGCACATCCGCCACGCGTCCAGGACGAGTTCGCGCATCTCGTCGGCGTCGATCGCGGCGAGGCGGCAGCGCACCCACTGGTAGCGCAGGTCCGAAGGCTCGGGCATGAGGAACTTCTCCGGTTCGCCCGCGACCAGCGCTTCCCGTTGGTCACGGGGAAACCCGAAGCCCAGCTCGGTCTCGTCCCGCGACAGCGCGGCGAACACGATCTGCCCGACGCGGAACTTGGCCCGGTCACGCACGAACGCCTCGTAGGCGCGGGGGAGCGTCAGGGCGAACGCGCGGACCTCGTCACCGGTGACCATGGTGTCCATCCTGCCGCAAAAGCCGGCGGCGCGAGTGCGCCGCCGGCTCTTGCGCGGGAACTCAGGCCCGGCAGGTCTTACCGCGGTTCACGCAGTTGACCAGCCCGTTCATGATCCGCTGCGACATCACGTTGGCGAAGTCGTCGTGGTCGGACAACGGGTTGTGCTTCTCCTGCGGGAAAGCGTCCACTTTGTACTGCTTCTTGACCTGGATGTCGTGCGGGATGTCGTAGGTCAGCGAGATCTGCAGCTGCGGGACGGCCTTGAACCCCTTGGCGCACCGGCCGAACTGGTCCGGGAACACGATGTGCGTGCGGTGGTTGGCGCTGTCGGTGTTCTTCCCGTCCCAGCAGCTCGGGAACGTGTGGATCCGCTTGACCTTGCTGTTCGGCGGGCAGATCGGGTACTTGTCCGTGACGCGGTTCTCGAACCCGGAGCACGTCCAGCTCGCGCGGGCGTTGGCCGGCCCGTTGGTCGACTGCTTCGCGTCGCCGTAGAGCACGCGCAGGAACTTGGGCATCGCCACGACCTTGCCGACCGGGCTGCCGCGGAAGGTGATCTGGACCTTCTGCGGGCGCAGGATCTTGCCGTCGTTGCCCGGCAGCTCGTTGTTCTCGTCCTGCCCGGGCAGCGCGCCGCCCGCGGTGCTGCTCGGCGGCGGGGTGGGCGTCCCGGTGTCCTTGCCCGGCTTCGGTGCGCACGGCGCGAGGCCGCCGAGGTCCTGCGGCTTCGGCGCGAACCGGGCGATGATGGTGGCGATCCGCTCGAGGATCGCGGCGCGCCGGTCCTTCAGCGGGCCGAGGATGGAGTTCTGCACGAAGTTCGCGCCGCCCTGGCCCTGCGTCTGCGCGACGCGCTGGTTGGCCTCGTCGGTCTGCGTGTCGAGCTGGTCGAGGTTGCTGTCGACCTCGGCCATGGCCTGGTCCGGGACGTCGGTGAGCTTGCTCGCGACGTCCGGGCACGCGACCTGGACGGTCTTGGCCTCCTGGTCGGCCTGCACGCGGTCGCCGTCCGGCTTCTTCGCGGGCTCGTTCTTCTCTTCTTCGCCGGTGTCGATGCGCACGACGGGCCAGAAGTAGGCGGACTTGTCGCCGTTGCGGCAGGTGGTGCCGGCCTTGACGAGGCTCTTGTTGTTCGAGTCGGCGTTCGTCGAAAGGTTGCCGACGTAGTCGTGCAGGTGCTGGGCGCCGTTGCGGACGCCGGGCTGGGCGATGAAGTTGTCGGGGTTGAAGTGGCCGTTCTCGTTGCGGCCGCAGTCGACGGTGAAGGTGCCGGTCGACGCGCCGTACACCGGGCGCGGGTCGAACTGGTTCGGCTGGACCTTGAGGATGTCGACGAAGAAGGCGGGGTTGGCCTCGTCGGCGCTCGCTTCACCGGTGTTGCCGGTGGTCGTCGCGACGACGATGCCGCCGACCGCGAGCGCGAGGGCGAGGCCGCCGGTCGCGATCTTCGTTCTGCGGGAGATGCGATGGCGCCCTTGGGTGCGGGACATGGATGGATCCTCCGGGGGTGTCGGGCTGGCGGGAATGCGCGACACTGGCGGGCCGAGCCCAGGCTCGTGCCCACCAGACTGAGACATTCAGAAGCAGCGTCGGCGGGACGGAACGATCCCCGGCTGGTCCACCGACCCGACATCGGTGGATGCGCCGCCACCTGCCCGTGGCCGCGCCGTCAACCGGCTGGTTATCGTTCCGTGATGGAAGCTACACCGGGGTTTGACACCGGGCAAGAAGAGATTTCCGGCAATTACCAACCGTCAGTCCGGGGTTCCGTTTGCGTAGTCGCGGGTGGTCGCGAAAAGGCGTCAGGAATCGACCAAGAATGGCGTACGCGAAAAAAGCGGGCATGACGGCCCGCAACTGGATCACGCTGGGGTGCCGCGCGTGTCCCTCTCCGGCGTACTCGGGTGTGCGGTCATCCTGGGCCGCTGACCGGGGCGTTGTCCAGCTCCGGAGGGTGTGGCGAAAAACTTTGAACCGACCTGAACCCGCATCCGTATACCTGGGTGAGACCCGCCGAATGCCCGCTGGCCGAATGTCGCGCGGCGCGGCAGAATCCGTGCCCATGGCACGGTACGGAACCCAGTTCGGCCCGGACATCACATTCCTGGGCGTCGAGCGGTGCGATTGGGCGGACGCCGCCACTTATCGCGACGCCGACGTCGTCATTCTCGGCGCCCCGTTCGACGGCGGGACCTCCCACCGCCCGGGGACCCGGTTCGGCCCGCAGTACATCCGCCAGAGCTGCTACCTCCCGCACGACGGCTCGCGCCCGTCGCTGGCGATGCGCGTCGACGGGCTCAAGGACCTGGCGGTCTACGACGCCGGCGACGTCGAGATGTACTCGGGCGACGCCGAGCGCTCGGTGCGTTCGCTGCAGGAGGCCGTGCACGCGGTCACCGCGAACGGCGCGATCCCGCTCGTCCTCGGCGGCGACCACACGATCGCCTGGCCGGACGCCGCCGGCGTCGCCCAGCACGTGGGGCAGGGGCGGGTGTCGATGATCCACTTCGACGCGCACGCCGACACCGGTGACATCGCGTTCGGCTCCCTGGTCGGGCACGGCCAGCCGATGCGCCGCCTGATCGAGTCCGGCGCGGTCCGCGGCGACCGGTTCCTCCAGATCGGCCTGCGCGGCTACTGGCCCGAACCGGCGACGCTGGACTGGATGGCGTCGCAGCGGATGCGGTCGTACGAGATGACCGAAGTCGTCGCGCGCGGGCTCGACGAGTGCCTCACCGAGGCGTTCGGGATCGCGCTCGACGAGTGCGACGGCGTGTTCCTGTCGGTGGACATCGACGTCTGCGACCCGGGCCACGCGCCGGGCACGGGCACGCCGGAACCGGGCGGGCTGACGGCCCGCCAGCTGCTGGACTCGGTCCGGCGGATAGCGTACGAGCTGCCGGTGGCGGGGATCGACGTCGTCGAGGTGTCCCCGCCGTACGACCAGGCGGAGATCACGTCGTTCCTGGCGAACCGCGTGGTCCTGGAGGCGCTGTCGGGCATCGCCCGCCGCCGCCGCGACGCCGCGGACGGCACGACCTGGGACCCGACACTCCCGTTGCTGGCCGACCGCCCGGACCGCCGCCCGGAGTGACCGCGTACCCGGAGGGTCGGCTCGCGTACCGGAACGGTCGGCTCGCGTACCTGGACGGTCGGACAGTGAGCCGACCCTCCAGGTACGCGAACCGACTGCCTGGGTACGTGAGCCGACTGCCTGGGTACGTGAGCCGACTGTCTGGGTACGTGAGCCGACCGTCCGGGTCAGCGGAGGGTGGCCGGGACCGCGGGGATCGCGGCCAGTGCCGAGCCCAGGCGGTGGCCGACCGCGAGGCCGATCTGGTCGCGCAGCTCGGTCAGCTTGGCCACGTCGATGCCTGTCGCGATGCCTTCGCGGTGGAAGAAGTCGACCAGGTCGTCCGTCGCGACGTTGCCCGACGCGCCCGGGGCGAACGGGCAGCCGCCGAGGCCGCCCAGCGCCGCGTCGAACCGGCGGATCCCCAGGCCGAACCCTTCCCACGCGTTCGCCAGCGCCAGCCCGTAGGTGTTGTGCAGGTGCAGGCCGAGCGGGACGTCCGGCAGCTCGTCGCGGACCGCCGACACGATCGTCCGCAGCTGGCTCGGCCGGGCGGCGCCGATCGTGTCGGCGAGGTGGACCACGCGTGCGCCCATCGCGCCCAGCCGCGCGGCCACGTCGGCCGTCCGGTCCGGGTCCGTGTCGCCGTCGAACGGGCACACGAACGCCGTCGCGACCGACGCCTCCACGGCCACCCCGGCCGCGGTCAGCAGCGCGGCGCACCCGGCCAGCCGGTCGAGCGCCGCGGCCGTCGGCACGCCCGCGTTGGCGACGCTGTGCCCGTCGCTCGCCGACACGACCAGCCGCACCGACTTCGCGCCGGCGTCGATCGCCTGCTGTGCCCCGCGTTCGGTGAAGACGAGGGAGTGCAGCGCCGCCGGTGCGTCGAGCAGCGTCTTCAGCACCTCGCCCGTGTCGGCCATCTGCGGCACCCGGCGCGCCGAGACGAACGACCCGACCTCCAGGGATCGCACGCCCGCGTCGACGAGACCGCGAGCGAGCCGGACCTTCTCGTGCGTCGGGACGGTGACGGCCTCGTCCTGCAGGCCGTCACGCAGCACGACCTCGGTGAGGAGTACTTCGGTCATGGTCAGATCACTCCGTTCTCACGCAGGCGGGTGACCGCCTCGCCGGTGACGCCGAGCTCGGCGAGCACGGCTTCGGTGTGTTCGCCCAGCTCCGGGCCGAGCGAGCGGGTCCGGCCGGGCCGCTCGGTCAGCGTCGGCACGATGCCGGGGAACGTGATTTCGCCGTCGTGGCCGCGCACCCGGTGCCGCTCGTGCATGCCGCGGGCCTCGAAGTGCGGGTCCTTGGCGATGTCCGCGGCGGTCAGGATCGGTCCACACGGGACGGACGCGCCGCGCAGCACGGCTTCGGCGGCTTCCTGGGTGAGCGCTGCGGTCCACGCGCCGATCGCGTCGTCGAGCAGCCCGGCGTGCTCGACCCGGCCCGCGTTGTCCGCGAGCCGGGGGTCGACGGCGAGGTCGTCGCGCCCGATGGCGTGCATGAGCCGGCGGAAGATGGCGTCGCCGTTGCCGCTGACCACGATGTACTTGCCGTCGGCGCAGCGGTAGGTGTTGGACGGCGCGACTCCGGGCAGCGCGGAGCCGGCCGGGCCGCGCACGACGCCGAACGCCTCGAAGTCCGGCAGCAGCGACTCCATCAGCGAATAGACGGCTTCGTACAACGCGACGTCGACGACTTCACCCGGGGCGGCACCCGGCTCGCGGTCGCGCCTGAGCAGGCCCATCAGCGCGCCGATCACCGCGTAGAGCCCGGCGACCGAGTCGGCAAGGCTGACCCCGACGCGCGTGGGCGGCCGGCCGGGGTAGCCGGTGAGCGCGCGCAGGCCGCCGATCGCCTCGGCGACGCCGCCGAAGCCGGGGCGGTCGCGGTAGGGGCCGGTCTGGCCGTACCCGGAGACGCGGACGACGACCAGCCGCGGGTTGAGCGCGCGCAGCTCGCCGGGTCCGAGCCCCCAGCGTTCGAGGGTGCCGGGCCGGAAGTTCTCCAGCAGGACGTCGCTGCGGGCGGCGAGCGCGCGGACGAGCTCCTGGCCTTCGGGGCGGCGCAGGTCGACGGTCATCGAGCGCTTGTTGCGGCCGAGGGTGCGGAACAGCAGCGACGTGTCGCCGTCGTACAGCCGCCAGCGCCGGAGCTCGTCCCCGGTGCCCGGGCGTTCGACCTTGACGACGTCGGCGCCGAAGTCGGCCAGGAGCCGGCCGGCGGTCGGCGCGGCGATGAAGTTCCCCAGTTCGACCACCCGGATGCCCGCCAAGGGTCCGGTTTGCTGACTCATGCCCGACTCCAAACCACGATGTGAGTTGTAAACCCAGAATACGGGCGAGTGTCGCGGAGTCAACAGCGTCGAGCGTGGATAGACTGTGCGGCACACCACGGGCACGGGGCGGGGCGATGGCAGAGGAAGAACGCAGCGGCACGACGCCGGTGCTGGTGCTGCGCAAGTTCAAGCAGATCCTCGAGTCGTTCACCATCGACGACCCCGAGCTGACGCTGCAGCAGATCACCCGCTCGACCGGGTTGCCGGCGAGCACCTGCCAGCGGCTGGTGCACAACCTGGTGCGCGAAGGCTTCCTCGACCGCTACGACGACACCTACCGCGTCGGGCTCGGCCTGGTCCGCTGGGCGGCGCCGGGCACGTTCGGCCTCGACCTGGTCCGGCTGACCCGGCCGGTGCTGCAGCAGCTGCGCGACGAAACGGGCGAGACGGCCTGCCTGTACGTCCGCGACGGCGCGTACCGGACGGTGATTTCGCTGGCGGAGTCCCGGCACCCGGTGGTCCGGCTGTTCGTGGTCGGCATGGTGATGCCGCTGCACGCCGGCTCGGCCGGGAAGGTGTTCCTGGCCTGGGACAAGCTGGCGGTCAAAGACGCGATCGGCCACGGCCTGGCGCGCTTCACCCCGCGCACGACCGTCGACATCGACCTGCTCACCGAGCAGCTCGGGCAGATCCGCGAGGCGGGGTACGCGGTGAGCTTCGAGGAACGCGACCTCGGTGCGGCGTCGCTGAGTGCCCCGGTGTTCGGCCTGAACGGCGAGGTCAGCGCGGCGATCGGGATCGGCGCGCCGACCCAGCGCATGACCGCGGCCGACGTGCCGCGGCTGGCGCCGACCGTGGTGGAGGCCGGGCGGCGCGCTTCGGAGCGGCTCGGGTACCGGCCGGGTGTCGAGCGGGTCGCCGCTCTCTGACTCCCGGCGCCCGATTCCTCCCGGGCTGCGGTCTGTTGCCCGTTCACCGATGCTCGTCGTGGCCCGCGTGTCCTTGACTCCGCTCGTCGTCCGTCACATTATGGGTCGGCCAACCACATGGTGGAGAAGTCAAAGGAGACGACGGATGGCGAACATGCCCGACGCCGCCGTGCCGGACACCGGCACGATCGCGGGCCGGCTCGACCGGCTGCCCATCACCCGCACGCACCGCCGGGCCACCGTCGCCGTCGGGCTCGGCCTGTTCTTCGACTTCTACGAGGTCTTCCTGACCGGCGTGCTCAGCTCCGTGCTCGTCGAGGAGTTCTCCCTCACGAAGGCGGAGCTGCCGCCGCTGCTGGCGTCGACGTTCGTCGGCATGTTCTTCGGCGCCCTCCTGCTCGGCCGGCTCGCGGACCGGTTCGGCCGCCGCGGCGCGTTCCTGCTGAACCTGGGGCTCTACTCGCTCTTCTCGCTGCTCGGCGCGTTCAGCGGCAGCGCGCTGATGCTGCTGGTGACGCGGTTCTTCGCGGGCATCGGCCTGGGCGCGGAACCGCCGCTCGCCGACACCTATCTGACCGACCTGCTCCCGGCGCGCAAGCGCGGCCGGTTCATCGCCTGGGCGTACACGCTCGCGTTCTGCGGCTTCCCGGTCGTCGGCTTCCTGGCCCGCGGCCTGACCGAGCACGAGATCCTCGGCGTCGCCGGCTGGCGCTGGCTGTTCGTGCTCGGCGCACTCGGCGCGGGCGCGGTGTTCCTGCTGCGGCGCGGCCTGCCCGAGTCGCCGCGGTGGCTGGAGTCGGTCGGCCGCACCGAAGAGGCCGAGCACTTGGTGGCCGGGCTCGAAGCCGAGGCACGCGGCGCCGTCAACGAAAACCCCGCCCCGGCCCGTGGCACCACCCGCAAGCGCGCCGCCGCGCCGGTGCGCGAGCTGTTCGGGCCGGCGCTGCGCCGCCGCACCTGGATGATGGTCGTCTTCCAGATCCTGCAGACGCTCGGCTACTACGGCTTCGGCACGCTGGTGCCGCTGGTGCTGGCCGCCAAGGGGTACGCGGTTTCGCAGTCGCTGCTGTTCGCCGCGCTGACCTACCTCGGCTACCCGGTCGGCTCGGCGCTGTCGCTGCCGCTCGTGGAACGCGTCGAGCGGAAGTACCTCGTGGTCGGCTCGGTGCTGGCGATGGCGGTGTTCGGCATCGCGTTCGGCTACTCGGGTTCGATGGCGCTGATCCTCGTGTTCGGCTTCCTCTACACCGCGACCAGCAACGTGTTCTCGAACGCGTACCACATCTACCAGGCGGAGATCTTCCCGACGGCGCTGCGCTCGACGGCGTCGAGCGGCACCTACTCGCTGTCGCGGCTGGCGAGCGGCGCGATGCCGTTCGTGCTGGTGCCGCTGCTGAACTCGAGCGGCCCGACGACGCTGTTCCTGGTCGTGGCCGGGGCGCTGGTGGTGGTCGCGGTGGACATCGCGGTGCTCGGCCCGCGCACGACCGGCCGCCGGCTGGAGAACGTCAACGACGAGGCCGCGCAGCCGCTTCGATGACCGCGACCGCCTCGCCGACCGGCAGCCGGGCGGTGTCGACGACGAGGCGGTCACGGGTCCACGGCTCGTACTCGCGGCCGGCGATCGCCGCCCAGGTGGGCGGGACGTGCCCGGGGATGCCGGTGTCCCGGGTTTCCGCGCGGCGCCGGTGTTCGGCGGGATCGGAGCAGACGATCTCGGCTTCGAGCACGCGCGCGCCGTGGCCGAGACCGGTGTCCCGCCAGGCATCCCGGGTGACGGCGAGGGGGTTGACGCACTCGGCGATCACGCTGACCCCGGTGCGCAGGAGATCGGCCGCCACCTTCCGCGCGACGACGTAGCCGACCGGTCCGAGCGGCTGCGCGAGGGGAGTGGAAGCGAGGATGGCCTGTTCGATGGTGTCGACCCGCAGGAAGGAGAAACCGGTCCGGCGCGCCAGTTCCGCGGCGACGGTGGTCTTCCCGGTGGCGGGCAGCCCACCGACGACGATCAGCAGGGGAGGCACCGGCGCATGATCGCACGGCGGGAGCACCGCATCGGAGGAGGCCAAGTCCTTCGATACGGCCCTCCCGCTGCTCAGGAGGCGGCCCGCTTCTGGGCCAGCAGGCCGCGCCGCAGGGCCGTCAACGCCCGGTGCTGAGCCACGCGGACCGCGCCCGCGCTGCGCAACCCCACCGCCGCCGCCGTCTCCTCGGCCGACAGGCCCAGGATGATGCGCAGCACCAGGATCTCGCGCTGGCGCGCCGGAAGCGTGTCGAGCAGTCCCGCCGACCAGTCCAGCCCGGCCGAGCGCTCGACTTCTTCGCCCGTCGGGTCGCCGCCCGTCCAGCGTTCGGCCGGGGGCTCGGCCACCGGGCTCGTGCGGTCGCGCGCCCGCTTGCGGTGGACGTCGGACACCTTGTGCGCCGCGATGCCGAACACGAACGGCAGGAACCCGTCGGCCTCGTAGCGGTACCCCGGCAGCGCGCCGACGACCGCCAGGAGCACGTCCTGCGCGCAGTCCTCGGCGTCCGACGAGCCGTCCTGCCACGTGCCGAGCCGGCCGAGGCAGTAGCGGAACACCATCGGCCGCAGCGCGCGCAGCACACCCGCGATCCCGGCGCGGTTGCCGGCGATCGCGGACCGGACCAGCTCCGGATCGAGACTGAAGGTCGCCGTGGGAGCGGGTTCGCCCGCGGCGGACTGCGGCGGCATCGAGTCTCACCTTTCCTCGGCGACGGACGGTCACGACGCTAGGTCACACCGCGTGGCCACCACACCGGCCGGGCGGCCGCCGCGGCCCGGGTCTTCCGGCCCTGGCGCGGGACGGCGCGGCGTGCGTGGCGTGGGACCGCTGCCTGCCTGCCCGGCCGCCCCGGCGGGGCCGGGCCGAACGGCCCTACCGGGCCCCTCGGCCCACCGATCACGCTGACGACCGGGGATTTTTCACAGGGAGAAACGCAGGGACGCGATGGTGGACGACGTGGGCTTCGGGCTGCTGCTCGATCGGCAGCAGTGCCTGGCGCTGCTCCGGACGGCCAGCCTGGGCCGGGTGATCTTCACCCACCGAGCGATGCCTGCCGTCCGGCCGGTGCGCTTCACCGTCGTCGACGAGGCCGTCGTGTTCGCCGTCCCGACCAGCAGTCCTCTGTACGCGGGCGCGCGTGACGCCGTCGTCGCGTTCGAAGCCGACGACTTCGCCACCGACTTCGGCGCCGGCTGGTACGTCAGCGTGCTGGGGCGCGCCACCGAGACCCCGGCGGACGACGCCCGGATCGCCTGCCTGTGCCCGTGCCCGGAGCTGGCCGGCCGCCGTTTTCTCCGGATCCCGGTGGAGACCATCACCGGTCACCGCATGGCCTGCCACGCCGAGTAACAAACCTGCTCCGCCGATCGACCCACCGGATGGACGAACCGGATTGGGCCGACACGGGCAGTCGCTTGTGGGACCCTTGACGGCCCGGGGAGACCCCCGGGATCGGGCTGATGTGGGGTCGGCGGGAAGTGGCGGACGAAATCGGCGTGCCGGCGATCCTGGCCGCGGTGGCCGGGATCGCGCGGGAGCTGGAGATGCCGGCGTTGCTGGACCGCGCCGTGAAGACCGTGTGCGAGCTGGTCGGCGCGCGCCACGGCCGGATCGACGTGACGGGCCCCGACGGCGAGGTGGCCGCCGAGCACGGCCGGCCGGGCGGCGGGACCGCGGCCGAGCTGCCGGTCGGCGCCGGCGAGCGCGTGTTCGGTCTCCTCACCGTCGAGCCCGCCCACGGGGCGTTCGGCCGCCGCGAGTACGAGGTGCTGGGCGCACTGGCCGCGGCGACCGGGATGGCCGTCGAAAAGGCCGTGCTGGTCGACGGGATGCGCCGCCGCGAACGCTGGCTGGAGGCTTCCTACGACGTCACGCGGGCCCTGCTCGGCGTGCAGGACCTGCGTTCCACGCTCCGGCTGATCGCCGAGCGCGCCCGCGTGGTCGCGGGGGGCACCGGGGGCGCGATCGCCCTGCCCGACGGGCCCGACCGGCTGGTGTTCGACGTCGTCGAGCCGCCGGGGGAGGACTCCGAGCGGCTCACCGGGCTGACCGTCCCGACCGAGGGGACCGCCACCGGCATCGCCTTCACCACCCGGCGCCCGGTGGTCGTGCGCGACTACGGCGAACACGTCCAGAACGAGCAGCGCGACCGCGCCGGGCCGATGCCCGCGATGATCAAGGACCTCGACTCGGCGATCTCGGTGCCGCTGATCGTCGGCGACGAGACCCTCGGCGTCCTGCTCGTCGCGAAGTTCCGCGACAAGTCGCCGTTCACCGACTCCGACGTCCAGCTGGCCGAAACGTTCGCCGGGCACGCGGCGCTGGCCGTCGAGTTCTCCCGGATGCAGGAGGTGCGCCAGCAGCTGGCGGTGTTCTCCGACCGCGACCGGATCGCCCGCGACCTCCACGACCTGGTCATCCAGCGGCTGTTCGCGACCGGGCTCGGGCTCGAGGGCGTCAGCAGGCTGATCGCCGATCCGGCCGTCGGCGCGCGCGTCGCCGGGTTCGCCCAGGACCTCGACGGCACGATCCGCGAGATCCGCAACAGCATCTTCTCGCTGCAGGCGCCCGCGCAGGCGCAGGGAAGCCTGCGCGCCGAGCTGCTGCGGGTGGCCGTCGACGCGCGGGACACGCTGGGCTTCGAGCCGCGCGTCGGCTTCGACGGGCCGCTCGACGCGTCCGTGCCGGACGCCGTCCGGTCCGACCTGATCGCGTCGCTGCGCGAGGCGCTGACGAACGTGGCGCGCCACGCCGGGGCGACGTCGTCGTCGGTCGAAGTCACCGTGGACCGGGGCGGCCGCTGGCTGAGCCTGGTGGTGCGCGACGACGGGACCGGCCCGCCGCCGGAATCCGACCGGCGCAGCGGGCTCGCCAACCTGTCCGCGCGTGCGGCACGGTGGAGCGGGAACTGCGAGCTGGTGGCCGCCGAGGGCGGCGGCTCCCGGCTGGAATGGACCGTGGAGCTGCCGGCCCGGGCCGGCGAGCAGGGGAGTGGACGATGACGATCTCGGTGTTCCTGCTGGACGACCACGAGCTGGTCCGCACCGGCCTGAAGACCGTCTTCGAGTCCGAAGAGGACATCGAGGTGGTGGGCGAGGCGGGGACGGCGGCCGAGGCGCTGGTCCGGATCCCGCAGGCCCGCCCGGACGTGGCGATCCTCGACGTGCGGCTGCCCGACGGCCAGGGCGTCGAGGTGTGCCGCGAGATCCGCTCGACCGTCGAGCCGGCGCCGGCCTGCCTGATGCTGACGTCCTATTCGGACGACGACGCGCTCTTCGGCGCGATCATGGCGGGCGCGGCCGGATACATGCTCAAGCAGGTCTCCGGCCGGTCGCTGGTCGACGCCGTCCGCACGGTCGCCGTCGGCGGCTCGCTGCTGGACGCCACGCTGACCGCCTCGGTGATGAACAAGCTGCGCGGTGAGGACGTGGCCGCCCCGGACCCGCGGTACGAGCAGCTCAGCCCGCAGGAGCGCCGGGTGCTGGACCTGGTGGCCGAAGGCCTGACCAACCGGCAGATCGCCGAGCGGCTGTTCCTGGCCGAGAAGACGGTGAAGAACTACGTGTCGTCGGTGCTGCACAAGCTCGGGGTCGAGCGGCGCACCTCGGCGGCGGTGTACGTGTCGCAGCGACGCGCCGAGGGCGGCCGTTCGTCCTGATCACACGCCCACTCGGCGGAAACCCGTGGCGCATCCGACGTATCTGGCCCGCGATGCGATACACCTGTCGGGTGACGCACGGATCGTCGTGCGCGGCAAGAGGGGACGGCATGTCGGGGTTGTCGAGCGGGGACTATGTCACGCAGCAGATCAAGGCGCTGGCCAGAGCCGTGCGCCGGGAAGGTGCCGGCGGTGTCGGCACGCGCAGCTTCCAGCTGGCGGAGCACTTGGCGGCGGAAGGAGGCGTCCACCGCGGCGACATCCTGACGGCGACGGCGACGCTCCTGGCGATGACGGCGTGGTGCGACGGCGAAGCGGAGGCGGCCTGCCGGTTCGCGGAGCTGGCCGGTGAGCACGACGAGGATTCGCGGGAGCTGGTGACGCACCTGCTGCGGCTGGAAGCCGGGGCGGATCAAGGCTGGCTGCCGCAGGAGCAGGTGGAAGCGTTGCTGGAGTACGCCCAGCGCGCCCGCCGGAACGACTTGGCGCTGCGGCTGCGCGCGATCGCCGGGGCGTCGCGGGGCGGACGGCACCGCCGGGACAACTGAGGACCTTCGTGGAGCGGCCGCGGGCGGGGACACCGGTCCCCGCCCGCGGTCTTCCTAGGCGCTGACTCCGGTCAGCGCGAAGAACTCCTGCCGCGACTTGGGTTCCTCCCGCAGCAGGCCGTGCAGGGCCGACGTCACGGTGAGCGCGCCGGCCGCCCGCACGCCGCGCAGCGACATGCACAGGTGCTCGGCCTCGATCACGACGCCGACGCCCTTGGGCGCGAGGTGTTCCTGCAGCCAGTCCGCGACCTGCTTGGTCAGCCGTTCCTGCACCTGCAGGTCGCGCGCGAACATCTCGACGACGCGGGCGAGCTTCGACAGGCCGAGGATCCGCTCGCCGGGCAGGTAGCCCACGTGCGCGACGCCGCGGAAGGGCAGCAGGTGGTGCTCGCACAGCGACTGCACCGGGATGCTCTTCGCCAGCACGAGCTCGTCGTAGCCCTCGTCGTTCGGGAACGTCGTCAGCTTGAAGTCGCGCGGGCGCAGCATCTCCGCGTAGGCGTTGGCCACCCGCCTCGGCGTGTCGGCGAGGTGCTCGGACACCGGGTCCTTCCCCAGCGCGCGCAGCAGGTCGGCGACCGCGCGTTCCGCCGCGCGCAGGTCCATGGCGTCGCGGTCGGGGACGACGCCCAGGTGCCGCAGCGGCACCGGTTCACGGACGGGATCGACGGTCACTGAGGCCTCCTTCTGAACCAGGACGAGCCGACGGTAGAAGCCCGCCGGGGTTTTCGTCAACGGTTGTTTGTTTTAGAGTGCTCAGATGCACAAGTCCCAGGCCGGCGCGCTGGCGGCGGTCGCGACGCTCGACGAGCCGACGCGCCGGCGGCTGTACGAGTACGTCGTCCGGCGCCCGGCGCCGGTGAGCCGCGACGACGTCGCGTCGGCCCTCGGCGTGCCCCGGGCGACCGTCGCCTTCCACCTGGACCGCCTGGTGGAGGAGCAGCTCCTGGCGGTCGAGTACGAGCGCCGCAGCGGCCGCACCGGGCCGGGCGCGGGCCGCCCGGCCAAGGTCTACCGCCGGTCCGACCGGCAGGTGAGCGTCTCGGTGCCCGAGCGGCACTACGAGCTGGCCGGCGAGCTCCTCGCGGCCGCGATCGAGGAGGCCGGTGAGACCGGCTCGGCGCGCGAGATCCTCGGGCGGCGCGCCCGCGGTCACGGGGCCGAACTGGCCGCCGGGGCCCCGGACGTCGTCGCCGTCCTCGAGGAGCACGGGTTCGAGCCTCGCGTCGAGGGCGACGGGGTGCTGCTCGCCAACTGCCCGTTTCACCGGCTGGCCCGGAAGCACCCGCGGCTGGTCTGCGAGATGAACCTGGGGCTGGTCGAAGGCATGCTCGCCGGCACGGGCGAGGACCGCCTGCGCGCCCGGCTGGACCCGCAGCCCGGTTTCTGCTGCGTGCGCCTCGCGCCGGCCTAGCGCGGGAGGAACGCGAGGACGAAGAGGAACGCACCGAAGCCGACGAGGGCGCCCGAGGCGACGCGGTGGAGGCTGCGGCCGCGCAGTTTCCGGGCCAGCCGCGTGCCGAGCAGGGTGCCGGCGCCGGCCAGCACGCCCAGGATGCTGCCGAGTCCGAAGTGGACGGAGCCCTGCGCCGCGTAGCCGAGCGTCGCGAAGCCGACGAGCGGGAGCTGGATCAGCTGCCCGGCCGCGATCGTCGTCAACGCGGGCACGCCGAGCGCCAGCAGCACCGGGACGAGCAGCACCGGCCCGCCCGTGCCGGTGAGCGCCGAGCCGAACCCGACGGCCGCCCCGACCGCGACGGCGGCGGGCGCGCACAGTTCGCGTGCCTCGCGGGGCCGTGCCCAGAGGTTGAAGGCGCCGGAGCCGGCGGTCACCACGGCCAGGAACAGCCAGAGGACGGTCGCCGGGACGACGCCGTTGACGAGAGCGCCGGCCGCCGCGGCCGGCGCCGCGCCGAGGGTGAGCCAACCGCCGAAGCGCCAGGGCATCGCCTGGTGGCGTGCATAGGCGACCGTGCCGACGACGCCGGTGAAGAGGAAGGCCCAGCTGCTGGTACCGGCGGCGGCGTGGACGTCGAGGTCGGCGAGCCAGGTGAGCGCGGGCGGGAGGAGGACACCGCCGATGCCGATCGCCCCGATGAAGACGCCGACCGGCACCGCCAGCAGCAGGACGGCTAGCACGAGCCGAACCACGTCCTGGTCTCCATGAGCCGACCGTAGCCGGTGCGGGGTGTGGCGTCGGGTCCCGGGCGCACCCGACGCCACCCCGCGGCGCTACTTGGCCGGGACCTCGCCCAGCCGGTCCGCGACCGCCGTCGTGATCGCGCTCGCCCCGATCTCCGTGCCCGGCTTGATCCAGGCCTCGTCCGGCTCCGCGCCCGCGATCTGGCGCTCGCCGATGAACTGGCCCGTCACCGGGTCGATGATCAGCTGCCGGATCTCGTGGCGGTCGTCGAGGCCGAGGGCGACGCCGGTGCGGCCGTCGAGGTTCGCCTCCGCCGCCAGCACCGTGATGCCCGGGATCCGCGCCAGCGCCCGGTACCACTGCGCGCGCAGCTCGGCCGGCATCAGCCCGGCCCGCAGGATCTCGATGCCGAAGTGGAACATCACCGTCGGCGTCGAGCCGCGGCCCTTGGTCATCGCCTGCAGCTTCGCGTACAGCGCCGCCGGGTCGTGCGGCAGCGTCGCGTAGAACGCCGGGCTGTCCCAGTCGGCCGGGTCGTCGCACTTCTTCGCCGGCTTGGCCTTCGGGAAGAAGTCGCCGCAGCGGCCCTGCCACTGGCCCTGGTCGGTGTCCGTGATCTCCGGCTCGGGCGACTGGGACTGCGGCTGCGAACCGCCGAGGAACTTCCCGGTGTGCACGATCTTGCGGTTCTCCTGCCAGACGTCGTGGGCGTCGGCCGGGATCCAGCGGTCGATCTGCTGCTCCCACAGGTACGTGTACCCGGTCGTGTCGCTGCTCTGGACGCCGCGCCCGACCCACGTGTGCTCGGCGACGTACCGGAACTGCCCGGGGCCGACGGGCTGGTCGACCGCGCCGACACTGAGGTCGGCCGCCCGGTTCAGCACCTGCACCGCCGACATCAGCTTGATGTCCGGCCAGTTCGCGGTCGGGTTCGCAGTCGGGTTGGCGCTCGGCGCGGGCAGCGCGGCCGTGGGCGCGGGCCCGGACGGGTCCGCCTGCACGACGACGATCGTCGCCGCGACCACCCCGGCGACGGCGGCGGCGACCGGCAGCGCGAACCGGCGCGCCCGCCGGGCCCGCAGCGGGACGACGGTCGAGCCGGCGTCCAGCTCGGCCATCAGCTTCGCGCGGGCCGCGGCGAGGTCGGCGGGCGCCGTCCGGGCGTCGCGGTGGAGCAGCTCGAGGGTTTCGTCGAGCTCATGCATGGGGGTTCTCCTCGGTGGGGACGAGCAACGCCTGGAGGCGGTGGCGGACGCGGTGCAAGCGGGACCGGACCGTGCTGGCGGGCACGCCGAGCGCTTCGGCGACCTCGGCCGGTTCGAGCCCGGCCCAGGACGTGAGCAGCAGGACGTCACGGTCCTGTTCGGACAGCGCGGCGAGCTCGCCGGCGAGGACGCGCAGGCGCGCGGCCGCGTCGACCCGGCCGGCCACCGCGGTGTCGTGGTTCTCTTCCGGGCGCTCTTCGGCGCCGGCCTTCGCCGTCAGCTGGAAGCCGCGGACCTCCTGGCGCACGTGGTTGCGCAGCAGGTTGGTCGCGATCCCGTAGAGCCAGCCGCGGATCGGCGCCTTCTCGGGGTCGTAGCTGGCGCGTCTTCGGAGCGCGACGACGAACGTCTCCGCCACGAGGTCGTCGGCGGCGTGCACGCCCACCCGGCCCGCGAGGTACCCGCGCAGGGGATGGGCGTACTCGTCGAAGAGCCGTGAGAAGACCTCTTTCGGATCCTTCGCGGCGAGGTCGGGCCGCTCGAGCCGATCCACGATTCCGGTCACGCTACTGGTTGTCGCGACCCGCCGCCCGCGTCCCCGATCGCCCGCCCGGATGAGACGCAGGCCACATTCGGGACCTCCCGGCCGAACAGTTCCGGGTGGTGCGGACAAGAGCCGGTATGCACAGGGGAAACGCGGTGCTGCTGGCCGGGGCGTGCGCCGGCGCGGTGGTGGCGATGCTCGTCGTGGCCGCGGCGGTCCGGCCGCCGGTACCCCACGCGGCGGCCGGACCGGCGCTCGCGACCGCGCCGTCGTACACGACGAGCGTCGCCACGACGGCGACCTCGGCGCCGCCGGAGACCTCGGCGAAGGCGCCGCCGGTACCCGACGGCGCCTCGCTGGCGAAGCTCGTGCCCGGGAAGGTCAGCGTGCTCGTCCACGACCGCAAGAACGACCGCGACGTCGTCTCCTACCGCCCGGACGCCACCTACACGTCCGCGTCGCTGGTCAAGCTCTTCATCGCCTTCGAGGCCCTGCGGCAGGGCGAGCCCGCCGACGAAGTGGCCGAGATGCTGTCGCGCAGCGACGACGACGTCGCGAGCCGGCTCTGGATGCGGCTGGGCGGGCCGGAGATCGTCACGTCGTGGGCGGCGCGGATCGGCCTGAGGTCGACGACCCCGCCCGCCGACGCCGGGCACTGGGGCAGCACCCTCGTCACCGCCGCCGATCTCGTCCGCACCTACCGGTACCTCATGGACCAGGCGCCCGCCGGCACGCGGCAGGTCGTCCTGCGCGCTCTCGACGGCGCCACCGAACACGGCGCGGACGGCTTCGACCAGTACTTCGGCATCCCGGGCGCGGTCACCGCCGCCGACTGGGCGGTGAAACAGGGCTGGTCCTGCTGCGACCCCGGCCGCAACCTGCACACCAGCGGGCTCGTCAGCGGGCGCCGCTACATCGTCGTCGTGCTGAGCGCCCAGCCCGCCGCCACGTCCTGGGCGAAGGCGTCGCAGAACGTCACGGCGGTCGTGAAAGCGCTTTCGAAGCCGCTCGGCTGGTCCTGACGCGCCCGGCGTCCGCCGGTGACGGCGCGTTCGGCGGTACGGTCTCCTGGGTGGTGACACGGCGCGAGGTGGAGGGGGCCAGAGTGGTGGACCGGGCAAAGGCGGGGGAGCAGACCAGGACGTCGGCCCCGGGGCCGCGGCAGCCCAGCCTGGCCGACGTCGCCGGCATGGCCGGGGTGTCGCACATGACCGTTTCGCGTGTGGTGAACGAGAGCGGGCCGGTGCGCCCGGAGACCCGCGAACGGGTCCTCGCCGCCGTGCACAAGCTCGGGTACCGGCCCAACACGGCCGCCCGGACGCTGGTCACCGGCCGGTCGGGCACGCTCGGCGTGGTCGCGCTGGAGTCCAACCTGTACGGGCCCGCGAGCACTCTTTACGGCATCGAGAACGCGGCTCGCGAAGCCGGGTACGGCGTCGCGATCTGCAGCGTCACCCGGCCGGGCCGGACGTCGATCGGCGACGCGGTGGAGAGCCTGCGGCGCCAGGCCGTCGAGGGGATCGTCGTCATCGCGCCGCACGTGACGGCCGGGCGGGCGCTGGCCGCGGTGCCGGGCGACATCCCGGTGGTCGCGGTCGGCGGCGGCGAGTCGGCGCCGGTGCCGGTGATCTCGGTCGACCAGTACGACGGCGCCCGCCGCGCCACCGAGCACCTCCTCGCCCTCGGCCACCGCACGGTCTGGCACGTGGCCGGCCCGGAGGACTGGCTGGAGGCCCGCGACCGCGAGCGCGGCTGGCGCGAGACCCTCGAGCGGCGCGGCCTGCGGGTGCCGGCGGTCGTGCGCGGCGACTGGAGCCCGCGGTCGGGCTACGAGGCGGGCCGGGCGCTGGTCGGCAAGCGCGGGCTGAAGGCGGTGTTCTCGGCCAACGACCAGATGGCGCTGGGCGTGCTGCGCGCGTTCACCGAGGCGGGCATCCGCGTCCCGGAGGACGTCCACGTCGCGGGCTTCGACGACGTCCCCGAGGCGGCGTACTTCACCCCGCCCCTGACGACGGTCCGCCAGGACTTCATCGAGGTCGGCCGCAAGACGTTCGGGCTCCTGGAGGACCGGATGGCGGGCGGCGACATCGGGGCGCGGCACCTCGTGCCGGCCGAGCTGATCGTCCGGGAGAGCACCGGCCCGCGCTGATGTCCCGTGGCTGCCGGCGAATTTTCGGTCAGCGCAGGTTCACATCGAGACACCGGGTCGTCGCGGACCACTGCCGCGGCTGTTCCTCGGGGCAAGATCGGCCAAGATCGCCGAAAAGATCCGACCAGAACGGGCTGATGCCGAAGATCGTGTTCAGTTCCCACTCGATCGCTTGAGCGGCGCGACCACCGGCCCGCGCTGATGTCCCGTGCTTGGCTCGTTCGAGACAGCCGACCAGGACAGTTAACGCTAACACTACCTCGGCACTGATCCATCTCGGTGTTGTATCTTGACCGCTTCTGTGCGGTTGCCAAAGGATCGTGTGCGGTTCAGTGTCGTTCCAGGAGGTCGCCGCATGCGTGCTTCGTTCCGGGCCCTGCTCGTCGCCCTGCTCGCTCTGGTCGGCGTGGTCGTTCCGCAGGCCGCCGCGGCTCCACCGAAAGCGGCCCACACCGTCACCTACGACGGCTACTCCTTCCTGGTCGACGGCACCCGCACCTACCTGTGGTCGGGGGAGTTCCACTCCTACCGCCTCCCGAGCCCCGACCTCTGGCTCGACATCTTCCAGAAGATGAAGGCGGCCGGCTTCAACTCGACGTCGCTCTACTTCGACTGGGGCTACCACTCGCCGCGCCAGGGGGTCTACGACTTCACCGGCGTCCGGGACCTCGACAAGCTCCTCGACATGGCCCAGCAGGCCGGCCTCTACGTCATCGCGCGGCCCGGGCCCTACATCAACGCCGAGGTCGACGGCGGTGGCTTCCCGACGTGGCTGTCCACCACCCCCGGCCACACCCGCAGCGCCGACCCGGTCTACCTGAAGTACTCCGACGAGTGGCAGACGCAGATCGACCGGATCATCGCGCGCCACCAGCTCACCAACGGAACCGGCAGCGTGCTGGCCTACCAGGTCGAGAACGAGTACTACAACGGCAACGCCGACGGCCGCGCCTACATGCAGCACCTCGAGGACAAGGCCCGCGCCGACGGCATCACGGTTCCGCTGGTGGGCAACAACAACGGCACCTTCAACGCCGGTGAGGCCGCCCTCGACGTCGATGCCGCCGACTCCTACCCGCAGGGCTTCGACTGCTCCAACCCGACGCGGTGGAACGGCGTCCCCGACATCAGCTACGACCACGTCCCCGGCAAGCCGCTGATCACCGCCGAGTTCCAGGGCGGCGCCTTCGACCCGTGGGGCGGCCCGGGCTACGAGAAGTGCGCGCAGCTGATCAACGACCAGTTCGCGAACGTCTTCTACGAGCAGAACATCGCGGTCGGCGCCACCGGCCAGAGCTTCTACATGCTGCACGGCGGCACGTCGTGGGGCTGGAGCGCGATCCCGCAGAACTACACCTCCTACGACTACGGCGCCGCGATCACCGAAGGCCGCCAGTTCGACCCGAAGTACAACGAAGACAAGCTGATCGGCTACTTCACCCAGTCGGTCGCCCCGCTGACCAAGACCGACGGGCTGGCGAGCGCGCCGCTCACCGACCCGGCCCTCACCGACACCGCCCGGATCAACCCGGACACCCGCACGCAGTTCCACACCCTGCGCCACACCGATTCGACGTCCACCGCCACGAACACCACGAGCCTCGCGCTCGACCTCGCCGCGCACGCCGGCTACACCTACGACGACCGCGCCGCCGAGGTCGGCTACACCGGGACCTGGAGCCACGTCGGGCCGGAGGTGAACTACACCGGCGGCGACTACCAGCACACCGAGTCGTTCTCGGAGGTCACCGGCGACAGCGTCAGCATCCCCTTCACCGGCACCGGGGTCCGCTGGGTGACGTCGAAGGACGGCAACCACGGCATCGCCGACGTCTACCTCGACGACGCGAAGGTCAGCACCGTCGACCTCTACGCGGCGAGCAAGCAGAACCAGGTCACCGGCTACGAGGTGCGCGGCCTGCCCGCCGGCGCGCACACGCTCAAGATCGTCGTCACCGGGCAGCAGAACGCGAACGCCGCCGGGGCGTTCGTCGTGGTGGACGCCGTCGACCTGCTGTCGGGCAGCGCCGACTACTACCCGGTCGTCCCGCAGCAGCCCGGCACCGGCGTCACGCTGAACGGCCGCCAGTCGAAGATCGTCGTCGCCGGGTACGACCTCGGGCGGACGCGGATGCAGTACTCGACGTCGGAGATCATGACGAGCGCGGCCATCGGCGGCCGGGACGTCGCCGTGCTCTACGGCGACAAGGGCGGGCCCGGCGAAACCGTCCTGCGGTTCGCGCAGCAGCCGTCAGTGCAGGTCCTCGGCGGCAACGCGACGTCCACTTGGGACCCCGCCCGCGGCGATCTGCGACTGAACTACACCCACGACGGCCTGGCGCGCGTGCTCGTCACCGCACCCGGGCAGCGCCCGCTGCTCCTGCTGCTCGCCGACAAGGCGACGGCGGCGACCTTCTGGCGCCAGGACACCGCGGCGGGCCCGGTGCTGGTCCGCGGCACGCACCTGGTGCGGACCGCGGCCGACGACCACGGCACCCTGAACCTGACCGGCGACACCGGCACCGACGGCACGTTCGAGGTCTTCGCCTCCGAGAAGTCGTTGTCGTGGAACGGATCCCGGGTCGCGACCCAGCCGACGTCCAGCGGCAGCCTCACCGCCGCCGCGCCGACGGCGAAGGCCGTGACGCTGCCCGCGTTGACCGGCTGGAAGCACCAGCAGGAGTCCCCGGAGAGCCAGCCCGGCTTCGACGACTCGGCCTGGCCGGTGGCCGACAAGGACACCTCCAACAGTTCGACGGCGCTCGGCACGAAACCGGTCCTCTTCGCCGACGACTACGGCTTCCACACCGGCAACACCTGGTACCGCGGCCGCTTCACCGGCGACGGCAAGCAGACCGGGATCACGCTGGCGAGCCAGAGCGGCGGGCCGGCGGGCGCGTTCTCGGCGTGGCTCAACGGTGTCTTCCTCGGCAGCTCCAAGGATCCGCAGCACACGTTCCCCTTCCCGGCCGGGACCTTGCGCGCGGGCGAGAACGAGATCTCCGTGCTGACCGTGAACATGGGCCACGAGGAGGACTACGGCGCGAACAACGGCAACAAGGCCGCGCGCGGCCTCACCTCCGCCCGGCTGACCGGGGCGCCGCTGACGTCGGTGACCTGGCGCCTGCAGGGCGTCCGCGGCGGCGAAACGGGACTCGACCCGGTCCGCGGCCCGCTCAACACCGGCGGCCTGTACGGCGAGCGCGCGGGCTGGTCGCTGCCCGGCTTCCCCGACGCTCGCTGGACGTCGGCGTCCCTGCCGGCGAAGGACACCACGCCGGGCGTGTCGTGGTACCGGACGACCGCGGACCTCGACCTGCCACGCGGCCAGGACACCTCGCTCGGCCTGACGATCACCGACGATCCCGCCCGCCAGTACCGGGCGCTGCTCTTCGTCAACGGCTGGCAGCTCGGGCAGTACGTCAACTACCTCGGGCCGCAGCACAGCTTCCCGATCCCGAACGGCGTCCTGAACCCCAACGGCCACAACACGATCGCGGTCGCCGTGTGGAACCTCGACGGCAGCACCGGCGGCCTGGGCACGATCGCGTGGACGAACTACGGCAGCTACCGCTCGCCGCTGGCCGTCAAGCAGAACGCGTCGCCCGGCTTCGACCCCGGGCGGTACGCGATGCCCGCGGCGCCGACCGCGGCGGTGTCGCTGACCGCGCCGGACACGGTGTCGGGTGGGCAGCGGTTCACCGCTTCGGCAACGGTGCGGGTGCCCGCGGGGGCGCCGCTGGCGTTCGACGTCAAGCCGGTGCTGACCGCGCCGGCCGGGTGGACGGTCGGCGCGGCATCTCCACCTTCGGTGGCGAAGATCGACGGCGGCAAGGCGGCGACCTTCACCTGGCCCGTCACCGCTCCCTCCACAGTGGACACGGCCGCGCTGAAGGTGGCGGTGGCCTACCGGCAGGCCGGGCGGCCGGGTTCGGTGTCCGGCGAGCGGATCGTCGGCGCGGTGCCCCCGGCGCCACCCGCGGGCGAGGTGGCCGTGAGCTCGCTGCCGTTCCTGACGGCGACGAACGGCTGGGGCCCGGTCGAGCGCGACACGAGCAACGGCGAAGCGGACGCGGGCGACGGCAAGCCGATGACCATCGGCGGGGTGGCGTACGCGAAGGGCCTCGGCGCGCACGCGGCGAGCGACGTCCAGCTCTACCTGGCCGGCACCTGCACGCGGCTCACGGCGTCGGTCGGCGTGGACGGCGAAACGGGCACCGGCGGCAGCGTGAGCTTCAGCGTCTCGGTGGACGGCGTGACCCGGGTGACGACGCCGGTGGTGCGCGGCGGCCAGGCGGCGGTCCCGATCGACGTCGACGTCACCGGTGCCCAGGTCCTGGACCTGCTGGTGAGCGACGGCGGCGACGGCAACGGCAACGACCACGCGGACTGGGCGCTCCCGACGCTCACCTGCGCTACGCCGCCTGCCGGGTGATCTCCGGAACCGGCCGGAGGAAGAAGGTGGCGCGGACTTCGCGACGTTCGCGCCACAGGTGGTACAGCGCCAGGCCGAAGATGATCGAGCCGATCACGTTGGCGATGAAGTGCCACCACACGCGGTAGGTCGTCAGCCCGATGCCCGGGTCCACGAGGCCGAAGAACGTCGACAGCCCGATCGCCCGGGGTGCGCCGAAGCCGATCGACAGCGTGAGGACCAGGTGCTCGAGCCCGTGCAGGCCCTGCATCCAGACGCCCATCTTCGCCCAGCGGCGGGCGCGGGTGCCGAGCGCCCGCCGCGTGATCACCATGACCCCGGCCAGCCCGGCCAGGAAGATGAAGTTGCCGGTGAGGTGCAGCAGCTCCATCCCGAACGTCTTGCGGTCCGGCAGCAGCATCTGCAGGCCGTTCGCGAGCCCGGTGCCCCACGGCGTCATCCACGCCGGGGAGTTCGGGTGCCCGAGCCAGTAACCGACCTGCGCGATGTGCTCCTGGACGTGGCCGAGCTGCCCGAGCACGCCGACGCCGATCACCGCGACCGAGCCGCGGTACACCCACGGCCGCACCGGCCCGCGGTTCGCGTACGCCAGCACCCCGACCGCCGCCCACATGGCCAGCGCCCAGAGCACCAGCAGCGTCGCCCCCGCGACGTCCCAGCCGGACATCGTCCCCATCGGCATGGTCATGGCGTCTCCCGTCGTCGACGCCCGAGCCTAACGGGAACCGACCGCAGGCAACGTCTTCCGCTGTGCGCCCGGGAACTGGACAAACCGTTACACCACAACGGTTTCCCGGTCAGGCGAGGACAAGTCGGACGGCGAGTGCGGTGATCACCGCACTCGACACCAGCGCCGTCGCCAACCGGCCCCGCGGTCCGGTGAGGACCCGGCCGAGCAGGGCCCCGCCGCCGGCCAGGAGCGCTTGCCAGCTCGCCGAGGCGGCGAACGCGGCCAGCACGAACCCGACCTGCTCGGGCACGGACACCGCGCTGCCGGCGCGGTCGCCGACGACCAGGGCGGTGAAGTAGACGACCGTCGTCGGGTTCACCAGCGTGATGCCGAGCAGGCTGACGTAGGCGCGGCCGGGCGCGAGCGGCGTCACCGGCCGGGTGGTGGCGTCGCGGTGGGATCGCAGCGCCGAAACGGCCCCGCGGATCGCCAGCGCGACCAGGATCCCGGCCGAGACCAGCCGCAACGGCCCGGCGATGGGCGTCACGAGTCCCGCGACCGCGGCGCCGCCGAGCACCGCCACCAGCGCGTACGCGCCGTCGGCCGTGGCGACGCCGAGGGCCGCGGCCAGGCCGGTGCGCAGTGACGTGCGGGCGGTGAGCGCGACGAGGTAGGTCGCGACGGCGCCGACCGGGATCGCGATGCCGTAGCCGGCCAGCAGGCCGGCGACCAGCGCGCCCGTCACGGCGCCGGGGTGATCGACCCCCGCGGACGGCCCGGCTGCTGCTGGACCGGCGCGGTGGTCGCGGCGACGGTCGGCAGGAGCGGGGTGCGAGAGGAGGTCATGCGCAGATGGTGTCGCCGCCGGGTCCGGTGCGGCAACCGGATTTCCCAGCCGGTGCGCACCGGGCACCTGTGCTTGAATCGCCCCGGAGGGAGGGGCCGACGCGAGAAGGGGATTTCACCATGCGGGTCGACCTCAGCGGGAAGACGGCACTGGTCACCGGGTCCACCCAGGGCATCGGCTCGGCGATCGCGGCGGGGCTCGCGGCCGCGGGCGCGCGGGTCGCGGTCAACGGCCGGAGCGAAACCGGGGTCTTGAAGGCGATCGCGCGCCTGAAGGAAGACCTGCCGGACGCCGACCTGGTGCCGGCGCCGGGTGACGTCTCGGAGGAAGCCGGCGCGGCGCAGGTCGTCGAGGAGGTGCCCGACGCCGACATCCTCGTCAACAACCTCGGCATCTTCGGCGCCCAGGAGCCGCTCGACATCACCGACGCCGACTGGCGGCGGTACTTCGAGGTCAACGTCCTGGCCGCGGTGCGGCTCACCCGTGCCTACCTGCCCGGCATGACCGGCCGCGGCTGGGGCCGGATCCAGTACATCGCCAGCGATTCGGCGATCGTGATCCCCGCCGAGATGATCCACTATGGAGTGTCGAAGACGGCGCTGCTGGGCGTCTCGCGCGGGTTCGCCAAGCACGCGGCCGGTACCGGGGTCACGGTGAACGCGGTGATCGCGGGCCCGACGCACACCGGCGGCGTCGAGGACTTCGTCTACGAGCTGGTGGACAAGGACCTGCCGTGGGACGAGGCGCAGCGGGAGTTCATGAAGGAGCACCGGCCGCAGTCCCTGCTGCAGCGCCTGATCGAGCCCGAAGAGATCGCGAACCTGGTGGTGTACCTGAGTTCCCCGTTCGCCTCGGCGACGACGGGCGCGGCCGTGCGCGTCGACGGCGGGTACGTCGACTCGATCGTGCCGTAGGCCCGCTCCCGCCCGGGCGCACGGGGGAGGCCCGGGAGGGAACGGGGGCTTGGGGTCGGTACGGGGGCCGCCTCGCGGCGGAAGGCACGACACGGCTCCTGCGTTACCGGTATTCCGTGAAGGCAAGGGGTGAGGCCCGGGGGCACCGCCGTACCGACACCCGATACAACGTCCGAGGCCGTCCGGTGTTCCGCGGCCGGGGGTGACGTGCGTCGCCACCGTTCGGGGTACCCCGCGCAGGGGTCGCCCGGACGAGCGCGCGGACTGTCCGGATCGGCCCGCGTGGTTCATGATCGACTTCATGGACCACATCGAGACACCGGTGAAACCCGCCCGAGGCCTGCGGCGGGTCCTCCTCGCGGCGGCGGCGGGCGCAGTGCTCGCCGCCACCGCGTGGGTGGCCCTGTGGCTGGCCATGCACCTCTGACTACGGCGTGACGGGGATGTTCGTCAGGCCCGCCGTCGCGTTCGTGACCGTGTTGGACGCGTACACCACGTTCGGGTCGGCCGCGCACTTCGACACCGAGCTGATCTTGATCGCGTAGGCGCCGACCCCGCCGAGGTCGGACTTGTTGTTGCGCCACACGTTGCCGCAGCCGTTGTCGAACGACGGCGACGTGCTCGTGTTGTGGTTCTCGTAGCCGTTGGCGAACGTGCCCGGCGAGGAGAACGTGCCGGTGTTGTTCTCGATCGTGTAGCCGATGCCCTTGACGTCGATCCAGGAGTCCGCCGAGTTCTCGCCGGAGATGCCGCGGCCGTCGAAGGTGTTGCCGCGGATCACACCGTTGAAGGTGCCTTCCTTGACGTCGATCGGCTCGGCCGCGATGAACGGGCCGATGTGGTTGTCCAGGACCTGGATCCGGTCGCCGCGGTCGACGCCGCCGGAGTTGCCGTGGCAGGCCCAGTTCGAGTTGGCCGAGCCGAGGTAGACGCCTTCGCCGTACCCCGGCTGCACCAGCCCGGTGTAGGTGATCGTCGAGTTCTTCAGCACGCTGTCGGCCGACGAGCGGCGGAAGTGGACCGCCTCCTCGTCGACGTGGTTGACGTCGACGCCGTCGATCGTCGTGTGCGGGGAGTTGTCGACGACGATGCCCTTCTTGGACTCCTGCACCGTGAAGCCGGCGAGGTTCCAGTACGGCGCACCCGAGAGCCACAGGCCGTAGCCCGAGTCCCAGCCCGCGGTCGGCGTGGGGCAGTCCGGCGCGTCACCCGACGGGCCGTCGTTGATCAGGACCGCGTTCGCCGGGCCCGACAGGGTGATGGGCTTCGTCGCGGTGCCGGCCTTCGTCGTGACGAACGAGCCGCGGTAGGTCCCGGCGGCGAGCTTGATCGCCTGTCCCGGCGCGGCGTTCGCCAGGGCGGCCTGCAATTGGGCGGCCGTCGAGACGTTCACCGTGTCCCCGGCGGGCGGGGGAGTCGTGGTCGTCGTCGGAGTCGGAGTCGTGGTGGTGGTCGTCGGCGTGGTCGGCGTAGTCGTGACCGGGCCGCTGCCCTCGCACGGAAGGCCGTTCACCGTGCAGCCCGACGGCAGTCCGGACCCCGCGACGTTGAAGCCGAAGTTCGCGGTGGCGCCGGGCTTGACCGTGCCGTTGAAGCTCGCGTTCGTGAACTTGTAGTGCTGACCGGCCTGCGTCTTCACCGAGCTCCACGAACTGCTCACCGACGTGCCGGCGGGCAGGTCGAACTCGACGGTCCAGCCGGAGGCGGGCGCGTCGCCGCGGTTGGCGATCGTGTACCCGCCGCCGTAGCCCCCGGTCCAGACCGAGGTCTTCGCGAACGTGGCGGACAGGTTCGCCGCCGCGGCCTGCGCGGTGACGGCGCCCGTCAGCGCGAGCGCGGCCGAGATCGTGGCGGCGCCGAGGAGAACGGCACGCCGGCTTCGTGGGGACACCAAGGACCTCCGGGAAAGGGGGACAGCGGAGGTGTTGCGGCGTACACCCGGACTTTCCCTTTATAGGTCACGGATGTGACGTGCGTCAATGAGCTGAACGATGGTCACGGATGTGAACGATCAGCCGGTGACGCTCGGTGCGCCCGTCTCGACGTGCCCGCTGAACCGGCGGAGGAACTTCGGGTCGGCGTCGAGCGTCGCGGACAGGTCGTACCAGCCGGACCCGTAGGCGACGGGGTTCCAGTCATCGGTCACGGTCTGCCCGGCGGCCAGCGGGTACGTCCACGGGCCGTCGGTGCGGTAGTGGTTGGCGGTGATGGTGACCTTCACGGCCGTCGTGCCGCTGTTGCGCATGGTCAGCCGCAGCTTGTTCTCGGCGGTGTAGCTCCCGAGGACGTCGACGCCCGCGCCGGCGCTGTTCGCGTCCCCGGCGAACACCCAGCGGAACCGGTTGGGCCCGTGCACCGCGACGCCGTACTTCCCGCCGCCGTAGAGCTGGATCCGCCAGGTGTCGCTCACCTGCGCGCCGGGCGCGACGTCGTAGGGCCACGGGCCGTCGGCCTGGCCGTCGTTGCGGTGGGCCATCAGCTGGACGGCCGCGGTGCCCTGGTTGGCGAACGTCGTGGTGAGGATCTGGTGGTCCGCGCTCAGCGACGTCGTCACCAGCGGGCGGTAGGGGAGCGCGCGGGCCGGGCGGGTGCCGGCTTCCTGCACCGGGACCTGCTGCTTGCCGGTCGCGGGCGGCGTGGGTTTCGGCAGCTTCTTCTGGGTGTCGTCGGCCTGCTTTCGCAGCGCGGCCGTGTCCGGCAGCAGCGGGATCTGCACGTTCGGGGTGCCGAAGTCGAAGCACGTCATCAGGTCGCCGCAGAGCGCGCGGCGCCACGCGCTGATGTTCGGCTCGGCCACGCCGGTCCAGCGTTCGAGGAACCGGATGACCGACGTGTGGTCGGTGACCTCGGAGCTGATCCAGCCGCCGCGGCTCCACGGCGAGATCACCGTCATCGGCACCCGCGCGCCGAGCCCGATCGGCTTGCCGCCGATGTACTCGCCGGCCGTCCCCGGCGGCGCGATCGGCGGGGCGACGTGGTCGAAGAAGCCGTCGTTCTCGTCGTAGTCGATGAGGACCACCGTGGACTCCCAGAGCTTCGGGTTCGCCCACAGCGCGTTCAGCACGGTCTGGGTGTACGCGGCACCGTCGACCGGGCGGGCTTCGGGGTGCTCGCAGTAGCCGTAGGGTGCGACGATCCACGACACCTTCGGCAGGGACCCGCTCGCGCAGTCGGCGGTGAACTCGGCCAGGACGTGGTTGACGTCCTTGCCCTTCCCGGAATCCGGGCCCCAGGTCTTGAAGACACTGGCCCGTTTGGACAGATCGCTCGCGTAGTCCTGGTGGTAGGCCTTGAACAGCCACAGCGGGTTGTCGCCGTAGTCGCCGACGAACGAGCCGCCCGCGTCACCGACTTCCTTGTTCGCGTAGACCTTCCACGAAACGCCGTGCTGCTGCAGGCGTTCCGGGTAGGTCGTCCAGCTGAAGACGGGCTTGTAGTCGGACGGGTTGTAGTTGGCCGGGCCGCCGGCCTTGCCGTCCGCGTCGATGGTGCCCGTGAAGAGGTAGAGCCGGTTGGGGGTGGTCGGGCCCTGCACCGAGCAGAAGTAGTGGTCGCACAGGGTGAACGCGTCGGCCAGCGCGCGGTGGAACGGGATGTCGCCCTGGCCGAAGTAGCCCATGGTCATTTCACCCTTGGCGGCGACCCACGCGTCGTTCGCGCCGCCGGCGATCGCCTGGTGCTGGTCGGCCCAGCCGTGCCCGAGGTCGCCGAGGTCCTGACCATCTACTTTGGACGTGTCCACGCGGAACGGCAGGAGGTACTTGCCGTCGCTGCGCCCGGAATCGGGCTGGTGGAAGACGTCCTGGCCGTTCGGCCGCACGATCGCCGAGCGGTCGCCGAAGCCGCGGACGCCCTTCATCGTGCCGTAGTAGTGGTCGAACGAGCGGTTCTCCTGCATCAGGATCACGACGTGCTCGACGTCGGACAGGCTGCCGGAGACCCGGGGCTCGGCGATGGCTTCGGCCATGCCGGGCGGCAGGGCGCCGAGGGCGCCGGCGGCGGCGACCCCGCCGAGGAAGCTGCGGCGGGTGAACTCGTGCGGGTCGGCCATCACGGGGAACCTCCAGGGGGACCTCGGCAGGGCTGGGCCAGCGTAGGTGATCGAAGCTGTTCGTAAACACCGACGTTCGGACGGAATCACGCAGAACGAAGTTCACGAGCTGTTCGGTTCGCGGCCCGGCCGCGTGACACTTTCCGGTGACCCGGAGGTGAACCCGGGCGGCGCGGGGAACCTCTTCCAGCACAAACCCCTGGCGCACAGGGGCTTCCGGGAGGAGAGCACCATGAAGACCCGTATCGCCGCACTCGCGGCCGCGCTCACCGTCATCGCCGCCGTCGCCACGGCGACCCCGGCGTCGGCCGACCCGGTCCCGGGCAACCCGAACCAGTTCTACGCCTATTGCGCGGTCGACCTGCTCGGGGTGCCGCTGGGCTGCACGGAGACCGACGAGGCGCACGCGTCGCACGTCTGCCAGTACGTCGCCACCGGTGTCGGGCTCGGGCTCGACTGCATCCAGCGCTGAAGTTGCCCGAAAGTACCCGGTGGTCCGGACCATCGGGTACTCGTCGGAAAATGTCCGACCGGTTAACCTTGTTCTTCGCCAGTGACCCGTTCATACTTTGTTGCGTCCGACAACAAATAGGGCGCCGGTGAGCCGCCAGCCGTCGCCCGCGGAACGGAAGGGGCGACGACGATGTCGACCAGGAACTCCGCCCGATGGCGGCGGACGAGCCGCCTGCTGGTGGCACCCGCGGCCCTGCTCGTGGCCGGCGCCTTGGTGGCCGCACCGCAGGTCCAGGCCGCGCCCGCGTCGGTCCTGGCCTCCTTCACCGACGACTTCGACGGCCCGGCGGGCAGCGGGGTCGACGGCGGGAAGTGGGTCCACGAGACCGGCGACAACGTGAACAACCACGAGCGGCAGTGGTACACCGACGGCACCGCCAACGCGGCGCTCGACGGCCAGGGCCACCTCGTGATCACGGCCAAGAAGGAGAACAGCGGGAACAACTGCTGGTACGGCGCCTGCGAGTACACGTCGGCGCGGCTCAACACGTCCGGCAAGTTCACCGCGTCCTCCGGGCACATCGAAGCCCGGATGAAGCTGCCGCGCGGGCAGGGCATGTGGCCCGCGTTCTGGATGCTGGGTTCGGACATCGGCAACGTCGGCTGGCCGCAGTGCGGCGAGATCGACATCATGGAGAACGTCGGCTTCGAGCCGAACACCGTGCACGGCACCATCCACGGCCCGGGGTATTCGGGTTCGGGCGGCATCGGCGCGGCGTACAACGGCCCGAACTTCTCCGACGACTTCCACACGTACGCGATCGACTGGTCCGCCGATCGCATCGTCTGGTCCGTGGACGGCAACGCCTACCAGACCCGCACGCCGGCCGACGTCGGCGGCAACCAGTGGGTGTTCAACCACGACTTCTTCGTGATCTTGAACCTCGCGGTGGGCGGCTACTGGCCGGGCGACCCGGACGGCAGCACCCAGTTCCCGCAGCAGCTCGTGGTCGACTACGTCCACGTGAGCTGAGGGGTCCAGACCAGCGGGACCGGCTTCCCACCGCGCGCGGCGGAGGGGGGCCGGTCCCGCGCCATGTCCGGCTCACCCGGGTGGCGTGGCGGGCCGCGCACCGTGGAGCCTCCGCGGCCCGCGCCGATTCCCGGCCTGTCCGCCGCTCTGGTACAGAATCGGGACATTTCTGGTTCAGACCTGTCGAACAACCCCGACGGCCCGGCGATCTTCCCCGGACAAAGTGACGGTGTGCGCTCGAGGAGCGCCCCCGCACCCGGAGGAGACCCATGGCCCGTACCCGCATCCCACCCGTCGCCGGCGGGCTCGCCGCTGCCGTTGCGGTGGCTCTTGCCACGGCCTGCTGGGTGCTCTTCCCGCCCACCGTCGACGGTGCCGCGAGCCCCGCCCGGCCCGCCGTCGAACTGCCGCTGCCGTGGCCGGCCGGGGGACAGGCCAGCGCCGAGGTGCAGGGCCTGGGCTCGCTGGGCAGCCATGGGGAGCAGGAGCCGGTGCCGATCGCCAGCGTCACCAAGGTGATGACCGCCTACGTCGTGCTCAAGCACCACCCGCTCGCCCCCGGCGAAGCGGGCCCGATGATCACCGTCGACGACCAGGCCGACGCCGAATCGACGTCCCGGGACGAGTCGACCGTCGCCTTGCGGGCCGGGCGGCAGGTCAGTGAGCGGGACCTGCTGGCGTTGATGCTCGTGCCGTCCGGCAACAACGCCGCCCGGCTGCTCGCCCGCTGGGACGCCGGCAGCCAGGACGCCTTCGTCGCGAAGATGAACCGCGAGGCCGCCGCGCTCGGGATGACCGGCACCACCTACACCGGCGCCAGCGGGGTCGAGGACTCGACCACGAGCACCGCCACCGACCAGCTGCGCCTGGCCCGCGAAGTGATGCGCAACGCGGTGATCCGCGAAATCGTCGCGACGACGAACCTCCGCGTCGACGGCGTGCCCGGCGTGGTCAACACCAACACCCTCCTCGGCCGGGACGGCGTGATCGGGCTGAAGACCGGTTCGTCGACCGCCGCCGGCGGGGCGCTGATGTGGGCGGCGAAGGGCCCCGGCGGGGTGCTCGTCCTCGGCGTCGTCCTGCACCAGAATCCGGGTGGGAGCCCGGCGCAGGGGCTTCAGGCCGCGCTCGAGAACAGCCGGACGCTCATCGCGGCGATCCAGCGCGCACTGCCGGCGGCCACTCGATGACCGCGGTGCTCGAGGCCGCGCCCGAGCGGCGAACCCGGCGCCGCGGCCGGGTGATCGCCGTCTTCTCCGCGCTGACAGCACTGCTGCTGCTCGCGCACTCGCTCGTGCCCAACTGGGTGGGCAACGCCGGCAGCCTGCTGGAGACGTTCCTGCCGTGGACGGGCCTGCTCGTGCTGCCGCTGCTCGTGGCGGCGCTCGTCCGGCGTTCCGCGCTCGCGCTCGTGTCGCTCCTGCTGCCGGCGCTGGTCTGGGGCGGGTTCTTCGGCGGCAGGCTGTTCGACAAAACGGAAGCCGGCGGCGACCTGACGATCGTCTCGCACAACGTCAACGACGAGAACCCGGACCCGGCCGGTACCGCGCGCGCCCTGGCGGCCTCGGGCGCGCAGGTGATCGCGTTGGAGGAGCTGAAGAAGTCCGAGATCCCGAAGTACGAAGACGCGCTCGCGGCCGCGTACCCGCACCACTCGGTGCAGGGCACGGTCGGGATCTGGAGCACCTTGCCGCTGCGCGACACCCGGCCGGTCGCGATCATGCCGTGGACCCGTGCGCTGCGGACCACAGTGGACACTCCGAAGGGCCCGGTGGCGGTCTTCGTCGCGCACCTGCCGTCGGTGCGGGTCCGGATCGACTCGGGCTTCACCGCCAACGGCCGCGACGAAGCGATCGGCCTCCTCGCCGACGCGGTGGCCGCGGAGTCCTCGCCGCGCACGGTCGTGGTCGGCGACTTCAACGGCACGGCCGACGACCGGGCCCTGGCGCCCATCACGGCGCGGATGCGGTCCGCGCAGGACGACGCGGGGGACGGGTTCGGGTTCAGCTGGCCCGCCGGGCTGCCGATGGCGCGGATCGACCAGGTCTTCGTGACGGGGGTGCGGCCGGTGGCGGCGTGGACGTTGCCCGCGACCGGCAGCGACCACCTCCCGGTGGCGGCCTCGCTGGCCCTCTGACGTCGGCGAACATGACCCTTGAACACCGTGGTCGCCGGTATCCGGTGATCAAGCAACATCCTTTCCCGCAGGTCCAGCCGCCGAGCCACGAGCCGGTACCCCTCCGGCGCACGTGACGAGACCGTTACGCACCCCGGTCTTGACCGCACTGGTGTTATCGCTAACACTGACTCCTCGCCGTCACCGGATCGGGTGACGGGGACCACGTCGACGCGGACGGAAGGGGACGCCGGTGGCCGAACGACCCCGCTCCGGCGGCCCCGTCAAGGTGACCGCGGCCGGTACGCGGCAGCCCAGTCTCACCGACGTCGCGGGCGTGGCGGGCGTGTCGCACATGACCGTCTCCCGGGTCATCAACGGGACCGGCCCGGTGCGCCCCGAAACCCGCGCCCGGGTGCTCGCCGCCATCGAAGAACTGGGCTACCGCCCGAACTCCGCGGCCCGCGCGCTCGTCACCGGACGCACCGGCACGCTCGGCGTCGTCGCGCTCGAGTCCAATCTGTACGGTCCGGCCAGCACGCTCTACGGCATCGAGAACGCCGCCCGGGAAGCGGGGTACGCGATCACGATCTCCAGTGTCAGCCGTCCCGGCCGGTCGTCGATCACCGACGCGGTGGAGAACCTCCGCCGCCAGGCCGTCGAAGGCATCATCGTCATCGCCCCGCACGTCACCGCGGGCCGCGCCCTGGAAGCCGCGCCCGCGGACTTCCCGGTCGTCGCCGTCGGCGGCGGGGAGGCCGCGCCGGTCCCGGTGATCTCCGTCGACCAGCGCGACGGCGCCCGCCGCGCCACCGAGCACCTGCTGGCCCTGGGCCACCGCACGGTCTGGCACGTCGCCGGTCCGGAGGACTGGCTGGAGGCCCGCGACCGCGAGCTCGGCTGGCGGGAAACCCTGGAACGCCACGGCGTGGACGCGCCCCGGGTGATCCGCGGCGACTGGAGCTCGCGCTCGGGCTACGAGGCGGGGCGATCCCTCGCCAAGGAGGGCGACCTCGACGCCGTCTTCGCCGGCAACGACCAGATGGCGCTCGGCCTGCTCCGCGCGTTCGCCGAGGCCGGCGTCTCGGTGCCGCGGGACGTGCGCGTCGCGGGCTTCGACGACGTCCCCGAGGCGGCGTACTTCACGCCGCCGCTGACCACGGTGCGCCAGGACTTCATCGAAGTCGGCCGACGCACGTTCGGCCTGCTCACGCAGCGGATGGAAGGGGGCGACCGGCACGCGCGCGCCCTCGTCGTGCCCGAGCTGATCGTCCGCGAGAGCACCGGGCCGCGTTAGCGCCCCGCACGCGCCGAACCGAAGATGTCCAGCTCCGAATGTTAACGCTAACAGAAATGATCACCGTCGATCGAGGAGTGAACGTGCTGAAGAAGCGATGGGCCGCCGCGGCGGCCGCGGCGGCCGGACTCGTGCTGCTCACCGCCTGCGGGAGTGGTGGTTCCTCCGGCGGTTCCGGCGGGGCGATCACGCTCGGGTTCGCCCAGGTGGGCGCCGAGAGCGGGTGGCGGACGGCCAACACCAAGTCGATCCAGGACTCGGCGAAGACGGCCGGCATCGAGCTCAAGTTCTCCGACGCGCAGCAGAAGCAGGAAAACCAGATCTCCGCCATCCGCTCCTACATCCAGCAGAAGGTCAAGGTCATCGCCTTCTCGCCGGTGGTGGAGTCGGGCTGGGAGACCGTGCTCAAGGAGGCCAAGACGGCCAACATCCCGGTCATCCTCACCGACCGGGCGATCGACTCGCCGGACAAGACGCTCTACAAGACCTTCCTCGGCTCGGACTTCATCGCCGAGGGCAAGAAGGCCGGGCAGTGGCTGACCAAGGAGTTCGGCAGCGCCACCGGCCAGGTCAACATCGTCGAGCTGCAGGGCACCACGGGCTCGGCCCCGGCGAACGACCGCAAGAAGGGTTTCGCGGACGTCATCTCGGCGGACCCGAAGTACAAGATCGTCGCCTCGCAGACCGGTGAGTTCACGCGCGCCAAGGGCAAGGAGGTCATGGAGGCCTTCCTCAAGTCCCAGCCGAAGATCGACGTCCTCTACGCGCACAACGACGACATGGCGCTCGGTGCCATCGAAGCGATCGAAGCCGCGGGCAAGGTGCCGGGCAAGGACATCAAGATCGTCTCGGTGGACGGCGTGAAGGACGCGCTGCAGGCACTGGCCGACGGCAAGATCAACCACGTCGTCGAGTGCAACCCGCTGCTCGGCCCGCAGCTGATGGACCTGGTGAAGAAGGTCGCCGCCGGTGAGTCGGTGCCCGAGCGCATCGAGACCCAGGAGACCGAGTTCGACCAGGCGTCGGCGAAGGCCGCCCTGCCGCAGCGCCAGTACTGAGAGGTCCCCGTGTCCGCCGAACTGCTCACCATGACCGGGATCCGCAAGGAGTTCCCCGGCGTCCTCGCCCTCGACGGCGTCGACTTCCGCCTGTTCCCGGGCGAGGTCCACGCGCTGATGGGGGAGAACGGCGCCGGCAAGTCCACCCTGATCAAAGTGCTGACCGGGGTGTACGGAGTGGACGCGGGCACGATCACCCTCGCCGGGACCGCCGTCGCCTTCGGCGGGCCCGGCGAGGCGCAACAGGCCGGCGTCAGCACGGTCTACCAGGAGGTCAACCTCTGCCCGAACCTGTCCGTGGCGGAGAACGTCTGCCTCGGCCGGGAACCCCGCCGCTTCGGCCGCATCCAGTGGGGCCCGATGCGGCGGCGGGCGGAGGAGCTGCTGGCCCGGCTGGACGTCCACGTGGACGTCTCGGCCGAGCTCGGCACCTGCTCGATCGCCGTCCAGCAGCTGGTCGCGATCGCCCGCGCCCTCGACGTCGAGGCGCGGGTCCTGGTGCTCGACGAGCCGACGTCCAGTTTGGACACCGGCGAGGTCGAGCAGCTGCTCGAGGTCGTCCGGTCTCTGCGTGAGCAGGGGCTGGCGATCCTCTTCGTCTCCCACTTCATCGACCAGGTCTTCGCCGTCGCCGACCGGATGACCGTGCTGCGCAACGGAAAGCTGATCGGCGAGTACCGCACGGCGGAGATCACGCCGGTCGAGCTGGTCACCAAGATGATCGGCAAGGAACTGCGCGTCCTGGAAACGCTCGAGGACTCCGGGCCCACGCGGGCCGAGGTCGCGGACGCGCCGGTGCTCCTGTCCGCGGAAGACCTCGGTCGCAAGGGTGGCGTCGAGCCGTTCACCCTCGACATCCACGCCGGGGAGGTCGTCGGGCTGGCCGGGCTGCTCGGCTCCGGGCGCACCGAGCTCGCCCGGCTGCTCTTCGGCGCCGACCACGCCGACACCGGATCCGTCCGGGTCGACGGGGAGGCCGCGAACCTGCGCACCCCGCGCGCCGGGCTCGACCACCGGATCGCGTTCTGCTCGGAGAACCGCAAGACCGAAGGCCTGGTCGAGGAACTGACCGTCCGGGAGAACATCGTCCTGGCGCTGCAGGCCTCCCGCGGCTGGGCGCGGCCGCTGACCCGGCGCCGCCAGGACGAGATCGCGCGCAAGTACATCGAGACGCTCGACATCCGCCCCGCCGACCCCGAGGCCCTGGTCGGCAACCTCTCCGGCGGCAACCAGCAGAAGGTGCTGCTGGCGCGCTGGCTGATCACCGAGCCGCGGCTGCTCATCCTCGACGAGCCGACCCGCGGCATCGACATCGGCGCCAAGACCGAGATCCAGCGGCTGGTCACCCAGCTCTCGGCCGAGGGGATGGCCGTCGTGTACATCTCCGCCGAGCTGGAGGAGGTGCTCCGGCTGAGCCACCGCGTCGTGGTGCTGCGCGACCGGAAAGTGGTGGCCCAGCTGGCGAACCAGGCGCTCACCGCCGACGACATCATGGCCACGATGGCCGAGGGAGCCGTCTCATGACCAAGCACCGGTTGTTCTGGCCCGTGGTGGCGTTGCTGGCGCTGCTGGTGGGCGACCTCATCGCGAGCCCGGCGTTCTTCTCGATCGAGCTGCGCGACGGTCACCTCTACGGGAACCTCGTCGACATCCTGAAGAACGGCGCCCCGCTGATCCTCATCGCGATCGGCATGACGCTCGTCATCGCCACCCGTGGCATCGACCTCTCGGTGGGTGCGGTCGTCGCGATCAGCGGATCGCTGGCGTGCCTGTGGATCGCCGACCACCCCGACGGCGTGGGCGCGACGCTGGTCGCGGTCGGGCTGGCGCTGGGCCTGTCGCTGGTGCTCGGGGTGTGGAACGGCTGGCTGGTCGCCGCGCTGGGCATCCAGCCGATCATCGCCACGCTCATCCTGATGGTCGCCGGGCGCGGGATCGCGCAGCTGATCTCCGGCGGGCAGATCATCACGATCAACTCGGCCCCCTACGAATGGATCGGCAGCGGGTTCGTGCTGACCCTGCCGAGCGCGATCCTCATCGCGCTGGCCGTGTTCGTGCTCGCTTCGCTGCTGGTCCGCCGCTCCGCCCTCGGCCTGCTCGTCGAGGCCGTCGGCGGCAACCCCGAGGCCAGCCGGCTGGCCGGCCTGCGGGCGGCCCGGCTGACCTGGCTCGTCTACGTCTTCTGCGCGCTGTGCGCGGGCATCGCCGGGCTGATGATCAGCGCGAACGTGCACAGCGCCGACGCCAACCACGCCGGGCTGTTCATCGAGCTCGACGCGATCCTCGCTGTCGTCGTCGGTGGCACGCAGCTGACCGGCGGCCGGTTCTCGGTCGGCGGCGCGGTGATCGGCGCACTGCTCATCCAGACGCTGACCACCACCGTCTACGCCCTCGGCATCCCGCCCGAGGCGATCATGCTGTTCAAGGCCGTGGTCGTGCTGGCGGTCTGCCTGCTGCAGTCGCCCGCGTTCCGCCGCAAGCTCCGGCGGCGCCGGACTCCGCGGGCCGGGGACCCGGCACCCGCGTCCGCTCCCGAGAAGGTCGAGGTCACGGCATGACCACCCTCGCGCGCGTCCGCGGTTACCGGCCGCGGCAGCGGCACCTCCCGATCCTCGCCACGATGGCGCTGCTCGTCGGGGCCTACATCTTCGGCGCGGCCAGCTACGAGGCGTTCGGGTCCGGGCAGGTCGTGCTCGACCTGTTCATCAACAACGCCTTCCTGCTCGTGGTCGCGGTCGGGATGACGTTCGTGATCCTCACCGGCGGCATCGACCTGTCCGTCGGGTCGGTGGTCGCACTGTCCACAGTGATCTCCGGGGACCTGCTGCAGAAGCACGGCTGGCCCGCGTACGCGGCGATCGCGGTGGTGCTGGTGGTCGGCGCGCTGCTCGGCGCCGGGATGGGCGCGCTCATCCACTTCTTCGAGATCCAGCCGTTCATCGCGACGCTGATCGGGATGTTCTTCGCCCGCGGGCTCTGCTACACGATCAGCACCGAGGCGTACTCGATCGACAACCCGACGATCGCCACCCTCGCCCAGACGCAGATCCCGCTGGGCGGCGAGCTGCACATCTCGATCAGCGTGGTCGTCGCGCTGGTCGTCGTCGCCGTCGCGGTGTACGTGCTGGCCTTCACGCGGTTCGGGCGCACGGTCTACTCGATCGGCGGCAACGCGCAGTCCGCGATGCTGATGGGCCTCAAGACCGGCCGGACGAAGATCGCCGTGTACACGATCAGCGGCTTCTGCTCGGCCCTCGGCGGGCTGCTTTTGGTGCTGTACAAGTCCTCCGGCGACCCGCTCAACGGCGTCGGCCTCGAGCTGACCGCGATCGCCGCGGTGGTCATCGGCGGCACCATCCTCACCGGCGGCTCCGGCTACGTGCTGGGCACCGTGCTCGGGATCATGGTGCTGGGCATCATCCAGACGCTGATCACCTTCGACGGCACCCTCAACTCCTGGTGGACCTCGATCATCACCGGCGCCCTCCTGTTCGTCTTCATCGTCCTGCAACGCCTCGTGACGCGGGGGAGCCACCGATGACCCCGGGTTTCCGGCGCCTCCTGGCCGTGCTCGCGGCCCTGACCTTGTTCGCCGCCCTGCCCGTCACGGCCGCCGCGGCCGACCCTGACCCGGCCCTGGCCGGGCACTGGACGTTCGACGAAGGCAGCGGCACGACCGCGGCCGACACCGCGGGGGAGCACCCCGCCACCCTGAACTCCGGCGCGGGCTGGGGCCCGGGCATCCGCGGCGGCGCCCTGACGACCGACGGCGCGAGTGGGTTCGCCGACGCCGGCGCTCCCGTGCTGGACACCACGAAGAGCTTCTCCGTCAGCAGCTGGGTCAAGCTCGACAAGATCTCCGGCTACCAGACGTTCGTGAGCATCGACGGGAACCAGGTCAGCACCTTCTTCCTGCAGTTCCGCGACGACTCGCGTCGCTTCGCCTTCACCCGCCTCGCCGGGGACGCGCCCGCCGACGGTGTCGTCGCCTCGGCGAACTTCGACCCGGTCGTCGGCCAGTGGTACCAGCTCACCGGGGTGTTCGACGCGGCGGTGTCAACGCTGTCGTTGTACGTGGACGGCACCCGGCAGGCCGCGGTGTCCGCGCCCGCCGGCTGGGCCGGCACCGGCCACCTGGTGATCGGCCGCGGCAAGTACGGCGGCAACCCGGTGGACTACGTCGACGGCACGATCGACGACGTCCGCGCCTACTCCGGCGCGCTGACCGCGGCCGACGCCGCCCGCCTGGCCATCGCCGGGCACTGGACCCTCGACGAGGGCACCGGCACCACCGCGGCCGACGACTCCCTCGACGCGCGCACCGCGACCCTCACCGGCGGCGCCGCGTGGGGTGACGGCGTCGTCGGCCCGCACGGCGCCGCCTTCAACGGCACCGACGCCGCCGTCGAAGCCCCGGCCCCGGTCGTCGACACCGCACAGAGCTTCTCGGTGTCCGCGTGGGTGAAGCCGACCGCGGCCACCGGTTTCCGGACTGCCGTCAGCGTCGACGGCTCGACGATCAGCGGCTTCTACCTCCAGCGCACCGCCGACGGCCGGTTCGCCTTCACCCGCCGCGCTTCCGACGGCGACACGGCGTCGTCCGCGGCGGTGTCCACCCTGCCCGCCCAGGCCGACCAGTGGCAGCACCTCGTCGGCGTCCACAACCGGGCGGCCGGCACGCTTTCCCTGTACGTCAACGGAACCCTGCAGCAGAGCGTCCCGTTCACCACGCCGTGGACCGCCGGTGGGCACCTCGTCATCGGACGCGGGAAGTGGGCCGGCAGCCCGGCCGACTGGTTCGCCGGGGGAGTGGACGACGTCCGCGCGTACCCGACGCCGCTGACCGCGTCCGCCGTCGCCGCCCTGGCCGCGAGCGGGTCGTGGCACTTCGACGAGGGCACGGGCCCGGTCGCCCGGGACTCGAGCGCGAACGCTGCCGACGGCACGCTCCGCGGAGCGACCTGGACCGCGGGCGCGGCGGGCAAGGCCGTCCAGCTCGACGGCAAGTCCACTGTGGACATGGGCACCTCGCCCGCGTTCGACACCGGGACCGGCTCGCTCTCCCTGGCAGCGTGGTTCCGCACCACCGGGGACGGCACCCTGGTCGATCACGGCGACGGCTATGCCCTCGGCGTGTCCGGCGGCAAGCTCACCGCGCGGATCGGCACGATCCAGGTGACCACCAGCGGTGGCGGCCTCGCCGACGGCAACTGGCACCACGCCGCCCTCGTCCTCGATCGCGCTTCCCAGCGGCTCACCGTCCACGCCGACGGCGACGCGGCCGCGGTCACCAGCACCTGCGGCACGCCGACAGGCACGACCCTGGACGTCTCCGCCTGCCCGGCGTCCGGGAACAGCGCGGCGGCCTTCACCGTCGGCGCCGGGTTCACCGGCGCGGTCGACGAGGTCGAGCTGCGCCGCTTCCCGCTCACCGCGGCCCAGGTCGGCACCCTCGCCGGAGCGAACCAGCTGGCGGTCGACGCCAACGTCGTCCGCGCCAACACCCGCGCGACCACCTACGGCTCGATCCTCGAGGACATCAGCCACTCCGTCGAAGGCGGGCTGTACGCCGAACTCGTCCGCAACCGCACCTTCAAGGAGGCCTACCAGCGCGGCAGCGGCGCGGGCGACACCCCGGTCCCGTACTGGTCCCTGCTCACCTCCGCCGGCGCGACCGGGACGTACGCGATCGACACCGCGACCCCGCTGAACCCCGCCCTCGACCGGTCGCTGAAGCTGCACGCCGACGCCGTCCCGGCCGGTGGGCGCGTGGCCGCCGCCAACGTGGGCTACTACGGCAGCGCCGCCAAGCCGTCCACGAAGTACACCGGCAGCTTCTTCGCGAAGGGCACGTGGACCGGTGCGGTCCGCGTCAGCCTGGAGAAGCCGGACGGCACCGTGCTGGCGAGCAAGGACCTCCAGCCTCCCGGCGCGGCGTGGGCGCAGCAGACGTACAGCTTCACCACGCCGTCCACCATCACGACGTCCACCGACAACCGGATCGTCGTGTCGCTGGTGAACAAGGGGAAGAAGGCACTTGCCGGGGAGGCATGGTTCCAGCAGGTGTCCCTGTTCCCGCCGACGTTCAAGAACCACGGCGTCCGCCTCGACCTCGGGCAGAAGCTCGCCGCCATGAAACTCGGCCTCTTCCGCGTCCCGGGCGGCAACTACCTCGAAGGCAGCACCGTCGACACGCGGTTCGCGTGGAAGAACACCATCGGTAAGCCGGAAGCGCGGCCCGGCCACCAGAACACCGCGTGGGGCTACTGGTCCACCGACGGCTTCGGCATCCTCGACTACCTCAAGCTGGCCGAGGACATCGGCGCCCAGCCGCTGCTCGCGCTGTTCGCCGGCTACACCCTCGACGGCCGGCACGTCAGCCAGGCCGACTACCCGCAGTACGTCCAGGAAGCGCTCGACGAGATCGAGTACGCCATCGGCGACGCGTCCACGACGTGGGGCGCGAAGCGGGTCGCCGACGGGCACCCGGCCGCGTTCGACCTGCACTACGTCGAGGTCGGCAACGAGGACTGGTTCGACGGCTCGGGCAGCTACGCCTGGCGCTTCACCGACATGGACAACGCGATCAAGGCGAAGTACCCGCAGCTGACGGTCATCGCGACGACCGGCGGCCTGCAGGGCGGGGCCGCGTCGAGCACGCCGACCGGGGTGCGCCCGGACGCCGCGGACGACCACTACTACCAGTCGCCGCAGTGGTTCACGGACAACTCGACCCGCTACGACACCGCGGACCGCAGCGGCCCGGAGATCCTCGTCGGCGAGTACGGCGCCCAGGACGGCCGGCCCACCGGCACCCTGGCCGCCGCGATCGGCGAGGCCGCGTTCCTCACCGGACTGGAACGCAACAGCGACATCGTCATCGGCTCGATGTACGCGCCGGTGCTGGTGCACGAAAACCAGGCCGACTGGCCGGTCAACCTGATCGGCCTCGACGCCGGGAGCAGCTACGGCTCGCCCTCGTACTGGGTGCAGCAGATGTTCTCCAGCACGCTCGGCAAGCAGATCGTCACCAGCCGCCTCAGCCAGGGCAGCCCGCTGCGGCAGGTGGTGAACGTGACCACCAAGGCGGGCCGGAAGACGTTCACGGTCAAGCTCGTCAACCCGACCGGGCAGGTACAGACCGCGCGGCTGGCGCTCACCGGCGTCACGGCGGTCGACGGCACCGGGACGCTCACCACGCTCACCGGCGACCCGGCGGGACGCAACAGCCTCGCCGCGCCGACCGCCATCGTGCCGCAGACCAGGGAGATCACCGGGCTGGCGGCGACGTCGAAGCTGACGTTGCCCGCGAACTCCGTGACGACACTCGTGATGACCGGCCGTTGAGCCGTACCGGAAAGGAACCAGAAGTGTCAGCAGACCCTCTCGTCGTGGGCGTCGACTTCGGCACGCTCTCGGGACGTGCGGTGGTCGTGCGCGTGGCCGACGGCGCCGAGCTGGGCAGCGCGGTCTTCGAGTACCCGCACGGCGTGCTCGACGAGACGCTGCCCGCGTCCGGCCGCGCGCTGCCGCCGGACTGGGCGCTGCAGGTGCCCGCGGACTACGTCGGCGTGCTCCGCGCCGCCGTCCCCGCCGCGCTCGCCGACGCGGGGGCGGACCCGGCGGCCGTCGTCGGCATCGCGACCGACTTCACCGCGTGCACCATGGTCCCGACGACCGCCGACGGCACGCCGCTGTGCGAGCTGCCCGAGTTCGAAGCCGAGCCGCACGCCTACGTCAAGCTGTGGAAGCACCACTCGGCCCAGCCGCAGGCCGACCGGATCAACGAGCTGGCCCGCACCCGCGGCGAGAAGTGGCTGCCGCGCTACGGCGGCCTGATCTCGTCGGAGTGGGAGTTCGCCAAGGGCCTCGAGGTGTTCGAAGAGGCTCCGGACGTCTACGCGGCGATGCGGCACTGGGTCGAGGCGGCCGACTGGATCGTCTGGCAGCTGAGCGGGGTGTACGTCCGCAACGCGTGCACGGCCGGGTACAAGGGCATCCTGCAGGACGGCCAGTACCCGAGCCGCGACTTCCTCCGCGAGCTCGCGCCCGGTTTCGAGTCCTTCGTGGCCGACAAGCTCGAACACCCCCTGGGCGCGCTGGGTTCCCGCGCCGGCGGGCTCACCGCGGAGGCCGCCGCCTGGACCGGGCTGCCCGAAGGCATCGCGGTCGCCGTCGGCAACGTCGACGCCCACGTCACCGCGCCGGCGGCGAACGCCGTCGAGCCCGGCCAGATGGTCGCGATCATGGGCACCTCGACGTGCCACGTGATGAACGGCGCCGAACTGCACGAGGTCCCCGGCATGTGCGGAGTCGTCGACGGCGGGATCGTCCCCGGGCTCTGGGGCTACGAAGCCGGGCAGAGCGGCGTCGGCGACATCTTCGGCTGGTTCGTCGAGCACTTCGCCCGGGACGGGCACGAGGAACTCACCCGCCGGGCCGCCGGGCAGGAGATCGGCGAACACGGGCTCGTGGCGTTGGACTGGCAGAGCGGCAACCGGTCGGTCCTCGTCGACCACGAGCTGTCCGGCGTCATCGTCGGCCAGACCCTGGCCACCCGCGCCGAAGACGTCTACCGCGCGCTCCTCGAAGCCACGGCGTTCGGCACCCGCAAGATCGTCGAGACGTTCGGCGAGGCCGGCGTGCCGGTCACCGAGCTGATCATCGCCGGCGGGCTGATGAAGAACGCACTGCTCATGCAGATCTACGCCGACGTCACGAACCTCCCGCTGTCGGTCATCGGCTCCGCGCAGGGCCCCGCGCTCGGCTCGGCCATCCACGCGGCCGTCGCCGCCGGGGCCCACCCGGACATCCGGGCCGCCGCCGCCGCGATGGGCTCGGTCGAGCGCGACGTGTACCGGCCGGTGCCCGCGAACGTCGCGGCCTACGACGAGCTGTACGCCGAATACACGACGCTGCACGACTACTTCGGCCGTGGCGCCAACGATGTCATGCACCGGCTGGCGGCCCGGCGCCGCGCGGTCGCGAAAGGGCGGTCCTGATGTCCCTGACCGACGAAGTCCTCGACACCATCGCCGAACTCCGGGAGACCGTGGCGAACCTGCACGGCGAGCTGACCCGCAACGCGCTGGTCATCTGGACCGCGGGCAACGTCTCGGCCCGCGTCCCCGGCCGCGAGCTGATGGTGATCAAGCCCTCGGGCGTCTCCTACGACGACCTGTCCGCCGACACCATGGTCGTCACCGACCTGCACGGCGAACTGGTCCACGGCGAGCTCGCGCCGTCCTCGGACACCGCCGCGCACGCCTACGTCTACCGGCACATGCCCGAGATCGGCGGCGTCGTCCACACGCACTCGACCTACGCCACGGCGTGGGCCGCCCGGGGCGAGCCGATCCCGTGCGTGCTCACGATGATCGCCGACGAGTTCGGCGGGGACGTCCCGGTCGGGCCGTTCGCCCTGATCGGGGACGACTCCATCGGCCGCGGCCTCGTCGAGACGCTGCGCACGAGCCGCTCCAAGGCCGTGCTGATGCGCAACCACGGCCCGTTCACCGTCGGCCGCACCGCCCGCGACGCCGTCAAGGCCGCGGTGATGGTCGAGGACGTCGCCCGCACCGTGCACAAGGCCTTCGAGCTCGGCACGCCCGAACCCCTCCCACCCGAGGACGTCGACCGGCTCTACGCCCGGTACCAGAACGTCTACGGCCAGCACTGAACCGCTTCCAGGAGAAACGATGACCCGCGCGTCGAAACCCCAGCTCTGGTTCCTCACCGGCAGCCAGGCCCTCTACGGCGAGGAGACCCTCGAACAGGTCGCCGGCCAGTCCCTGCGCATCCAGCAGCTCCTGGCCGCTTCCGGCGGGCTGCCGGCCGAGATCGTCGGCAAGCCGGTGCTGACCGAGGCCTCCTCGATCCGCCGGGTCCTGCAGGAGGCCAACGCGGACGCCGCCTGCGTCGGCGTCATCGCGTGGATGCACACCTTCTCGCCCGCGAAGATGTGGATCACCGGGCTGGACGCGCTGCGCAAGCCGCTGCTGCACCTGCACACCCAGCTCAACGAAGCCCTGCCGTGGTCCACCATCGACATGGACTTCATGAACCTCAACCAGGCCGCGCACGGCGACCGCGAGTTCGGGTTCGTCCAGACGCGGCTCGGCGTCCCCCGCAAGACCGTCGCCGGGCACGTCTCCGACCCGGTCGTCGTCGCGCGGATCGACGCGTGGGCGCGGGCCGCGATCGGCGCCGACCACCTGCGCAACCTCCGGCTGGCCCGGTTCGGCGACAACATGCGCGACGTCGCCGTCACCGAAGGGGACAAGGTCGAGGCCGAACTGCGGTTCGGCGTCTCGGTCAACACCTACGGCGTCAACGACCTCGTCGAGCTGGTCGACGCGGTGTCCGAAAAGGACACAGTGGATTCGCTCGTCGAGCAGTACGCCCAGGACTACGACCTCGTCCCGGAGCTGGCGGCCGGGGGAGCTCGGCACGAGTCGCTGCGGTACGCGGCGAAGATCGAGGCCGGGCTGCGGAAGTTCCTCACCGACGGCGGGTTCGGCGCGTTCACCACGAACTTCGAGGACCTCGGCGGCCTGCGCCAGCTGCCCGGGCTCGCCGTGCAGCGGCTGATGGCCGACGGCTACGGCTTCGGCGGCGAAGGCGACTGGAAGACGTCCGCGCTGCTCGCGGCGGTCAAGGCGATGGGTGTCGGCATCGGCTGGGGCACCTCGTTCATGGAGGACTACACCTACCACTTCGGGCCGGGCACGCCGAAGATCCTCGGCGCCCACATGCTCGAGGTCTGTCCCAGCATCGCCGCCGCGAAGCCGTCCTGCGAGATCCACCCGCTCGGCATCGGCGACCGCGAGGACCCGGTGCGGCTCGTGTTCGACGCCCGGCCCGGGCCCGGCGTCACCCTCGGCCTGGTCGACCTCGGCGACCGGTTCCGCCTGGTCGCCAACGAGATCGAGGTCGTCGCGCCGGACGAGCCGCTGCCCAACCTGCCCGTGGCGCGGGCGGTGTGGGAGCCGGCGCCGTCGCTGTCGACGTCCGCCGAGTCGTGGATCACCGCGGGCGGGCCGCACCACACCGTGCTCACCCAGGCCGTGGGCACCGAAACCCTTCGCGACTTCGCGAACCTGCTCGGTGTCGAGCTGCTGGTGATCGACAAGGACACCACGCCGCACGGCTTCGCCGACCGCATCCGCTGGAACCAGGCGTACTACCGCCTGGCCGCCGGTTTCTGACCCAGGCTTCTGAGAAAGGAAGAAGGAACAATGAAGTTCACCAGAACAATGGCGGGGATCGCCGCCGCGGGGCTCGTGCTGACGTTGTCCGCGTGCGGCTCGAGCCAGAAGACCGCCGACCAGACGGCGGCACCCGGCGCCGCGAGCGCGGCGGGCGGCCTGGTCGGCGTCACCATGCCGACGAAGTCGTCGGAACGGTGGATCCACGACGGCGACAACATCAAGTCGGCGCTGGAGAAGCTCGGCTACAAGGTCGACCTGCAGTACGCCGAGAACGACATCCCGACGCAGGTCAACCAGATCGAGAACCAGATCACCAAGGGCGCGAAGCTGCTGGTCATCGCCTCGATCGACGGCACCGCCATCACCACCCAGCTGCAGGAGGCGGCCGACCGCAAGATCCCGGTCATCGCCTACGACCGGCTGATCCGCAACTCGCCCAACGTCGACTACTACGCCACCTTCGACAACTTCAAGGTCGGCGTCGAGCAGGCGAACTCGCTGGTCAAGGGGCTGGGCGACGGCGCCGGACCGTTCAACATCGAGCTGTTCGCCGGGTCGCCCGACGACAACAACGCGACGTTCTTCTTCAACGGCGCGATGTCCGTGCTCAAGCCCCTGATGGACAGCGGCAAGCTGGTGGTCAAGAGCACCCAGACGGACTTTGCCCGCGCGGCGATCCTGCGCTGGGACCCGGCCACCGCGCAGCGGCGCATGGAGGACCTGCTCACCAAGACCTACACCGGTGGGGCCAAGGTCGCGGGTGTGCTTTCGCCGTACGACGGCCTGTCGATCGGCATCCTCTCGGCGCTGAAGAGCAACGGCTACGGCACCGCCGGCCAGCCGTACCCGATCGTCACCGGGCAGGACGCCGAGGTCGCCTCGGTCAAGTCCATCATCGCCGGTGAGCAGTACTCGACGATCTTCAAGGACACCCGCATCCTCGCCGACACCACGGTGAAGATGGCCGACGCCGTGCTCAAGGGCGGCAAGCCCGAGGTCAACAACACCAAGGACTACGACAACGGCAAGAAGGTCGTCCCGTCGTACCTCCTGCAGCCGGTCACCGTCGACAAGGCCAACTACCAGAAGGAACTCGTCGACTCGGGCTACTACACGGCAGGTCAGCTGAAATGACCGAACTGCTCGGCATGCGCGGGATCACCAAGACCTTCCCCGGGGTCAAGGCGCTGTCGGACGTCACCCTTTCCGTGAACAGCGGCGAGATCCACGCGATCTGCGGGGAGAACGGCGCCGGGAAGTCCACCTTGATGAAGGTGCTCTCCGGCGTCTACCCGCACGGGACGTACGACGGTGAGATCCACTTCGACGGGCAGCGGTGTGAGTTCGGTTCGGTCCGCGACAGCGAGCGGCACGGAATCGTCATCATCCACCAGGAGCTCGCGCTGTGCGGGCAGCTCTCGATAGCCGAGAACATCTTCCTCGGCAACGAACGCGGCAAGCGGGGCTGGATCGACTGGAACCGCACCAACCACGAGGCCGGCGCGCTCCTGCGGCGCGTCGGCCTCGCCGAAAACCCGGTGACCCCGGTGCGGGACCTCGGGGTCGGCAAGCAGCAGCTGGTCGAGATCGCCAAGGCGCTGTCCAAGGAGGTCCGGCTGCTGATCCTCGACGAGCCCACCGCGGCGCTCAACGACGAGGACTCGGCCCACCTGCTGGAGCTGCTGCGCGAGCTGCGGTCCGACGGCGTGACGTGCGTGATCATCTCGCACAAGCTCGGCGAGGTGACCGCGATCGCCGACACCGTCACGATCCTGCGCGACGGCCGCACCATCGACACCCTCGACGCGGCCGGCCTGACCGAAGAACGCATCATCACCGGGATGGTCGGCCGCGACCTCGAGCACCGGTTCCCGCCCCGGGAACCGGACATCGGCGAAGAGGTGCTGCGGATCGAAGACTGGACCGTGCACAGCCCCACCCAGGCCGGCCGGGTCGTCGTCGACAACGCGTCGCTTTCGTTGCGGCGCGGGGAGATCGTCGGCCTCGCCGGGCTGATGGGCGCGGGCCGCACCGAGCTCGCGATGAGCGTGTTCGGCCGGTCCTACGGCAAGGACATCTCCGGGCGGATCCTCAAGCACGGGAGGGAGATCGACGTCCGGTCGGTGCGCGACGCCGTCCGCCACGGCATCGCGTACGCCACCGAAGACCGGAAGCGCTACGGGCTCAACCTGATCGAGGACATCCAGCGCAACGTGTCCGCGGCGGGGCTCGGCAAGCTGGCCAAGCGCGGCTGGGTCAACGAGCACGCCGAGCACGACACGGCCGTCGGGTTCCGCCGCGACCTGCGGATCAAGGCACCGACCGTGCGCAGCGTGACCGGGAAGCTCTCCGGCGGCAACCAGCAGAAGGTCGTGCTGGCCAAGTGGATCTTCACCGACCCGGACGTGCTGATCCTCGACGAGCCGACCCGCGGCATCGACGTCGGCGCGAAGTTCGAGATCTACACGATCATCAACTCCCTCGCCGCGCAGGGGAAGGCCGTCCTGGTCATCTCCTCCGAGCTGCCGGAGCTGCTCGGGCTGTGCGACCGGATCTACGCGCTGTCGGCGGGCCGCATCACCGGCGAGGCGACCCGCGAACAAGCCACCCAGGAACTGCTCATGCAGTACATGACCAAGGAACGGCCATGACCACGACCGAAGCGCGGCCCGACGCGCCCCCGGCCGAGCGCTCCGCCCGGCGGATCTCGATCAACCCGCGCCAGAGCGGCATCTACGTCGCGTTCGCGCTGATCGTGGTCCTGTTCGAGGTGCTCACCGGCGGCGCACTGCTGGAACCGCAGAACATCTCCAACATCATCGTGCAGAACAGCTACGTGCTGATCCTCGCGATCGGGATGATCCTGGTGATCATCTCCGGGCACATCGACCTGTCCGCCGGCTCGGTCGTCGCGATGACCGGCGCGGTGTCGGCGGTGCTGATGGTGAACTGGCACCTGCCGTGGTTCTGGGCGGTGCTGGTCACCCTCGTCGTCGGCGCGGTGATCGGCGCGTGGCAGGGGTATTGGGTCGCCTACTTCGGCATCCCGGCGTTCATCGTGACGCTGGCCGGGATGCTGGCGTTCCGGGCCCTGACCCTGACCGTGCTGGGCAACCAGGGCATCGGCCCGTTCCCGGACGCGATCCGCACGCTGTCGAACGGCTTCACCGACGGCTACCTGGGCAACATCGGCCTCGGGCCGCTGGGTGGCGCCGACCTGGTGTCGCTGCTGGCCGGCGTGGCCGCGGTGGCCGGCATCGCGTTCACCCAGTGGCGCAAGCGTTCGGCGCGGCTGGGCTACGGCCAGGACGTCGACCCGTTCGCGGTGTTCGTGCTGAAGATCGCCGGGATCGCGGTGCTGGTGCTGGCCCTGGTGGTGCAGCTGGCGCGGTTCAAGAACCTGCCGTGGGTGCTGATCCTGCTGGCGGCGCTGGTGCTGGGTTACTCGCTGGTGGCGGGCAAGTCGGTGTTCGGCCGCCACATCTACGCCGTGGGCGGCAACCTGCAGGCCGCGACGCTTTCGGGCGTCAAGGTCAAGTCGGTGACGTTCTGGATCTTCGTCAACATGGGCGTGCTGGCGGCGTTGGCGGGGATCATCTTCGCGGGCCGCCTGAACCAGGCGGGTCCGACGGCAGGCGTGAACTTCGAGCTGGACGCGATCGCGGCGGCGTTCATCGGCGGCGCGGCGGTCCAGGGCGGCGTCGGCAAGGTGGTCGGCGCGATCACGGGCGGGCTGATCATGGCGGTGATCAACAACGGGATGTCGCTGATCGGCGCGCCGAGCGAGCGGGTGATGCTGGTGAAGGGCGTGGTCCTGCTGGCGGCGGTGGCGTACGACATCTGGACCAAACGCCGCGCGGCTTCCTGAACCCTGCCGGTCGTGAGGGGAACCGGGTGCCCGCCCGGTTCCCCTCACGACTACGGGTCACTGCTTGCAGCGCTGACCGCTGTTGATGCACTTGACGACCTGGTTCATCAGCCGCTGGCCCATGACGTTCGCGAAGTCGTCGTGGTCCGAGCGCGGGTTGTGGCTCTCCTGCGGGAAGGCGTCCACTTTGTACTGGCCCTTGACCTGGATGTCGTGCGGGATGTCGTAGACCAGCTTCATCACCAGCTGCGGCACGTTCTTGAACCCCTGCGGGCACTTGCCCTGCTGGTCGGCGAACACGATGTGCGTGCGGTGGTTCGCGCTGTCGATGTTCTTGCCGTCCCAGCAGTTCGGGAAGGCGTGGATGCGCTCGACCCGGCTGCCCTGGGGGCAGATCGGGTAGTGGTCGGTCAGCCGGTCCTCGAAGCCGGTGCAGGTCCAGCTGGGGCGGGCGTTGGCCGGGCCGTTGGTGCTCTGCTTGGCGTCGCCGTAGAGGATCCGGAGGAACTGCGGCATCGCGACGACCTTGTTCGCGCCGCCGCTGGTGAACGTGATCGTCGCCGAGCGGACGCGCTGGATCTCGCCGTCGTTGCCGGCCACCTCGTTCTGGTCGTTGACGCCGGGCAGTTCGGCCGGCTGGCCGGTGCTGTTCTGCCCGCCGTTGTCGAGACCGCCCTGGCCGTTCTGCTTGAGCACGCACGCCGCGAGCCCGCCGAGGTTCGTCGGCTTGGCCGCCCGGCGGCCGATCGCGATGGCGATCCGGTCGATCGTCGCGGCGCGCTTGTCCTTCAGCGGGCCCACCACGGCGTTCTGGATGTCCTGCGGGGTCTTCAGGTCACCCTTGGCGATCCGCGCGTTGGCCTCGTCGATCTGCTTGTCGAGCAGGTCGAGGTTGCGGTTCACCTCGTCCATGGCCTGGTCCGGGACGTCGGGGAGCTTGCTCGCGACGTCCGGGCAGTCGACCTGGCTGCTCGCCTTGTCGCTCGCGCTCCCGGCGCGGTCCGGCTGCGTGGCGGGCGGGTTCTGCTCTTCCTCTTCGCCGGTGTCGATGCGGACGACGGGCCAGAAGTAGGCGGACTTGTCGCCGTTCTTGCAGGTGGTACCGGCTTTCGCCAGGCTCTTGTTGTTCGAGTCGGCGTTCGTCGAAAGGTTGCCGACGTAGTCGTGCAGGTGCTGGGCGCCGTTCTTGATGCCGGGCTGGGCGATGAAGTTGTCGGGGTTGAAGTGCTGGTTTTCGTTGCGCCCGCAGTCCACGGTGAACGTGCCGCGCGCACCCTTGCCCTGCAGCGCCTTGTTCACGTTAACACCGGCTGGCACCTTCGCGATGTCGAGGAAGAACGACGCGTCGGCGGGATCCGCGCTGGCCTCGCCGGTGCGGCCGGCCGTGGTCGCGACGACGATGCCGCCGACCGCGAGCGCGAGGGCGAGACCGCCGGTCGCGATCTTGGTGCGGCGGCTGATGCGATGTCTGCCCGTGGCGGGGGAGGTTTTCCGGGGCATGGTCACCTTCTTCGGTTTTCCGGGCACGACGGAGTGCATCTGCGTGCCCGATGGGGAGGCGCGCGGAACCCGGGGGAGTGCCACCGCGGGGCGCGGGAATCGGGGAACCGCGCCTGGTGTCACTGGTTCCGGCATTGGCTGAAACGGCTCCGGTTCGAGGCCGGTTCACCGCGTCCTACTCGCGTTACCGTTTCGTTATTTATGGAAAGTGAAGGAAGTTCACGTCTGCCCGTGTGATCGTTAACATCGGCGCCATGCCCGTGGACGACGCAGGTCCCCTCCGCACCCCGGTCCGGCAGGGCACGCTCGGGGTGATCGCCACGGGAACCGCCGCGTCGGGGCCGGTCCTCAACGGATTGCGCGCCGCCGCCCGGGAAGTCGGGTACGCCCTCGTCGTCTTCAGCGTGCCGGGGCGCGGCCGCTCCGCCGTACCGGCCGCGGTGGCCGGCCTGCGGCTGCAGGGCGTGGTGGGCATCGTCCTGCTCGACCCGCACCTGTTCGCCGAGCACCCGCCGGTCGTCGGCGTCCCGCTCGTCCCGGCGGCGGCCGCGGACCAGTACGACGGCGCGAGGCGGGCCACCGAGCACCTCCTCGAAATGGGCCATTCGACCGTCTGGCACGTCGGCGGCCCGGAGGACGCGCCGATCGCACGCGCCCGCGAGCGCGGCTGGCGCGAGACCCTGGAGCGGCACGGCGCGGACGTGCCGCCGGTGGTCCGCGGCGACTGGTCGGCGCGGTCCGGCTACCGGGCCGGGCAGTCGCTCGCGGTCGAAGTCCGGATGTGCGCGGTGTTCACCGCCAACGACCACATGGCCCTCGGGCTGCTCGCGGCGTTCGCCGAAGCCGGGGTGCGGGTCCCGCGCGACGCCCACGTCGTCGGCTTCGACGACGTCCCCGAGGCGGCCTACTTCGCGCCCCCGCTGACGACGATCCGCCAGGACTTCCTCGCGGCCGGCCGGCAGACGCTGGTGGTGCTCACCGCCGCGATCGACGGGGTGGTGCCGCTGCCGCGCACGACGGTCGAGGCCGAGCTGGTGGTGCGGGAAAGCAGCCGTCCGTCGGTGTCCTGACCGGCTACCCTGGCCGGATGGCGCCAACCTGGGGGACTTCGCCGGCCTTCGACGCAGCGCTGGCGGAGGTGGCGCGCCGGGCCGGGGAGTTCACCCGGCGGCGGCACGTGCCGCGGGACGTCGTCGACAAGTTCCGCCTCGCCGGCTTCTACCGCGCGAGCACCCCGAAACGCTTCGGCGGTGACGCCCGGCCGCCCGCGGAGTTCCTCCGGATGGTCGAGCGGATGTCCGAAGTGGACGGATCCGCCGGCTGGGTCGCGAGCTTCGGCTCGTCGGGCGTCTACCTCGCGGCGCTGCCCCCGGAGACGCAGGAGCGCCTCTACGCCGACGGCCCGGACCTCGTCTTCGCCGGCGCGCTCTTCCCCGTGCAGCCGGCCGAGGAGGTGCCGGGCGGGTTCCGCGTCCGCGGGCAGTGGCGCCTGGCCAGCGGCTGCCTCGCCGCCGACTACCTCGGCGTCGGCATCGGGACGGGCGGCGCGGGCCGGCCGCGCACCGCGGTCCTGCCGGCGGCGCGGGCCGAGGTGGTCGAAACCTGGGACGCGGTGGGGATGCGCGGCACCGGCAGCCACGACCTGCGGGTGGACGACGTCGTCGTGCCGGCGGAGTGGACGTTCGTCCGCGGCGGCGGCAGCACGATCGACGAGCCGCTCTACCGTTACCCGGTGCTCGCGTACGCGTCGCAGGTGCTCGCGGTGGTCAACCTCGGCATCGCGCGGGCGGCGCTGAACCACGTGACGGCGTTCGGCGCGGGCCGCACCGGGCTGACCGGCGGCCCGGTGCTCGCCGACCGCGCGTACGCCCGGATCGCGCTCGCGAAGGCCGAAGCGGACCTCCGTTCGGTGCGCGCGTTCTTCTACGAGGCCACCGAGGAGGCCTGGGAAGCGGCGTCGGCGGGAACACCGGCCCCGGAGCAGGTGAGCCTGCTGCGCCTGGCGGCGGCGCACGCGGCCCGCGTCGGCTTCGACGTGGTGCGCGCGGCGTACACGCTGGGCGGCACGTCGGCGATCGAGGCGGACCACCCGCTGCAGCGCCACCTGCGCGACGCGGCGGTGGTCCCGCAGCACGCGTTCCTGACGGAAGGCATGTACGACGCCGCGGGCGCGGTCTTCCTGGGCGCGCAACCCTTCCCCGGCTACCTCTAGAGCGTCAGGCGGTCGCCGAGGGCGCGGATGTGGTCGGCGTTGCCGCAGCCGAGGTCGAGCTGGCGGCGGCGCTCCGCCACGAACGCGCGGCCCAGGCCCGTGCGGTCCGATGTGGACATCGTGCGGCGCAGGTCGTTGAGCAGCCCGCGTTCCTCGCCGCGGACGTGCGCGTCCACGATGTTCTCCAGGCGCAGCAACGTCTTGTCGAAGTCGCTTTCTTCGAGGACCGCCAGGAGGTCGCCGGCGAACGGGACGCCGGGGGAGTCCGGGCGGACGATCCGCTCGGTCGCCGTCGCGTGGGCGACCAGCAGGGCGGCCAGCTCCGCGACCAGGGCCGGGCGGTCGGCCTCGGTGTTGCGCAGGTCCCGGAACAGCTGCTCGAACCGGCGGTGGTCGGCCAGCAGCACCTCGACCAGATCGGACCCGGGCGGGGCCGCGGCCGGGCCCGGGCGCATCCACCCGAACGTCAGCTCGACCGCCTGGCGCCAGTGCGCGTATTCGGAGTCGCGGCGGGCCGGGTCCATCGCGGGCAGCCACTGCCCGGCCCGGTGCCAGTTGCGCCGCAGCCCCTCCAGGTCCGGCCAGTACCCGACCGACAGCCCGGCCGCGTACGCCGCGCCGAGCGACACCGTCTCGGCCACCATCGGGCGGACCACCGGCACGTCGAGGACGTCCGCGATGCACTGCATCAGCAGGTTGTCCGCGGTCATCCCGCCGTCGACCTTGAGCGTCTTCAGGGCCAGGCCCGAGTCGGCGTTCATCGCGTCGACGACCTCGCGGGTCTGCCAGCCGGTCGCCTCCAGCACCGCCCGTGCCAGGTGGCCCTTGGTGATGTACGACGTCAGCCCGGCGATCACCCCGCGGGCCTCGCTGTGCCAGTGCGGCGCGAACAGCCCGGAGAACGCGGGGACGATGTAGCAGCCGCCGTTGTCCTCGACCGTCCGGGCGAGCGTCTCGATCTCGGGGGCGCTGCCGATCAGTTCGAGGCCGTCGCGGAACCACTGGACCAGCGACCCGGTGACGGCGATCGACCCTTCGAGGGCGTACACCGCCGGCTCGTCGCCGATCTTGAAGCCGACGGTGGTGAGCATGCCGTGGGTGGAGAGGACGGGCGTCGAGCCGGTGTTGAGCAGCAGGAAGCTGCCGGTGCCGTACGTGCACTTCGCCTCGCCGGGCGCGAAGCAGGTCTGGCCGAACAACGCGGCCTGCTGGTCGCCGAGCGCCGCCGCGATCCGGATGCCGGGCACGACCCGGGACGTGGTCCCGTAGACCTCGGTGGAGGAGCGGATCTCCGGGAGCATCGCGCGCGGGACGTCGAAGAAGTCGAGGAGCTCGTCGTCCCAGTTGAGGGTGCGCAGGTTCATCAGCATGGTGCGCGAGGCGTTGGTGACGTCGGTGATGTGCACGCCGCCCTCGGCGCCGCCGGTGAGGTTCCAGATCAGCCAGCTCTCGATGGTGCCGAAGAGGACGTCGCCGCGTTCGGCGCGTTCGCGCAGGCCGGGCGTGCGTTCGAGCAGCCAGCGGATCCGCGGCGCGGAGAAGTAGGTCGCCAGCGGGAGGCCGCACAGCTGCCGGACGCGGTCGGCGCCGGGTTCGCGGGCCAGCTGTTCGAGCATGGCGTCGGTGCGGGTGTCCTGCCAGACGATGGCCCGCCCGATCGGGTTGCCGGTGTGCCGGTCCCAGAGGACGGTGGTCTCCCGCTGGTTGGCGATCCCGAGGCCGACGACCTGTTCCGCGGTGGCGCCGGCGTCGGCCAGGGCCTGGGGGACGATCCGCGAGAGGTTCCGCCAGATCTCGACGGCGTCGTGCTCGACCCAGCCGGGGCGCGGGAAGTGCTGCTGGTGTTCCCGCTGCACGACGGAGACGAGCCGGCCGCGCGCGTCGAACAGGATGCACCGGGTGGAGGTGGTGCCCTGGTCGACGGACATCACGTACCGCTGGACCACGTGCCCACCTCCTTCGGATCGGGCTTGCCCGGGGCCGCCGGCGCGGGATCGGGCAGGGGCGCGGTGCGGCAGGCGCGGCCGGAGCCGTCGTGCGTGGTGCAGCCGGGTCGCCCGACCGGGCCGGCAACCGCCCGGCTGCGAGCGGGCGTGGCGCCGCCGGCCCGGACCGCGCGGTGGGCGGGTGCCGGGCGGCGTTCGGGTGCGGTGCTGCCGGCTCCGAGGGCACTGCCGGCGGGCTCGCGTGTAGCTGGGCCGGAGGTGCCGCACGCGGGGCGGCCGGTGACCACGGTGCCGCGACCGGCTCGCCGCAAGGCCCCGGGGCGTCGTGGGTTCATGCCGGGTCCCTCCCTCACCATCGGGACGCGCCCAGGTCCCGCGAAACCGCGCGCGCCGCGTCGCGGACGTGGCCCAGCAGCCGGGGGTTGGGGCTGCCGTCGTGCTCGCAGATGCGCTCGACCGCTCCCGACACGCCGATCGCGCCGACCACGATGCCGCCGTGGCCGCGGATCGGGGCCGCGATGCCCGCCTCGCCGGAGATCATCTCGCCGTTCTCCTCCGCCCAGCCCGCCTCGCGTACCTTCGCACACGCGCGCTTGATCGCCGTCTGGGTGACCAGCGTGCGGCGCGTGTACGGCTCCGGCGTCGCCTTCAACGTCGTGTCGTAGGCCAGCAGGACCTTGCCCAGCGCCGTCGCGTGCAGGGGCAGCAGGGTACCGACGTCCAGGGTCTGCAGGCTGTCGTCCGGGCGGAACACGTGGTGCACGACCAGCACCCGGCCCTCCAGCGGCGCGCCGATCCGGACCGCCTCGCCGCTGCGGGACGCCAGCGCGTCGGCCCAGTTGATCGCGCGGGACCGCAGCTCGTTGACGTCCAGGTAGCTCGTTCCCAGGTGCAGCAGCGTGGCCCCGAGCTGGTACTTGCCCGTGTCGCGGTCCTGCTCGACGAACCCGACGCCCTGCAGCGTCCGCAGGATGCCGTGGGCCGTCCCCTTGGCCAGTTCGAGGGATTCGGCGATCTCGCCGACCCCCAGGCGACCCGAGCCGCGCGCCAGCAGCTTGAGGATCGCGGCGGCGCGCTCGATGGACTGGATCGGACCCGGCACGCCGGTGACCCTAGCCCGACCGGCTCCGATTCGACAATGTCGAACATCGTCCCCGCGCGTTCGACAATGCCGACCCGGCCGCGTTGACCGGGTGTTTTCGCGAACTTAACTTTCACTCACCAGGGGGAATGAATGGTCCTTTGTGGAGGAAGCAATGGTGCGAAACCTCAAGGCCCACGGACTCGCCGGCGAGATGGCCGCCGAGTTCGTGGGGACGATGATCCTCATCCTGTTCGGGTGCGGGGTGGTGGCGCAGGTCGCCGCCGCGGGCATCGGGGACCACGACAGCATCGCCTGGGCCTGGGGCCTCGGTGTCACGCTCGGTGTCTACGTCGCTTCGCGGATCAGCGGCGCGCACCTGAACCCGGCCGTGACCGTCGCCCTCGCGGTCTTCAAGGGCTTCGAATGGCGCAAGGTCGCCCCCTACGCCCTGGCCCAGACCGCCGGCGCGTTCCTCGCCGCGCTGCTCGTGCGCTGGAACTACACCGAAGTGCTCAATGCCAAGGACCCCGGTCTCACGATCAAGACCCAGGGCGTGTTCTCCACCCTCCCGGGTAACGGCACGCTCCCGGTGGGTGACTGGGGCGCCTTCCGCGACCAGATCATCGGCACCGCGATCCTCGTCCTGGTGATCTTCGCCATCACCGACCTCCGCAACACCTCGCCGGGCGCGAACCTGGCCCCGGTCGTCGTCGGCTTCCTCGTCGTCGCGATCGGCATGGCCTGGGGCACCAACGCCGGCTACGCGATCAACCCGGCCCGCGACTTCGGCCCGCGCCTGGCCTCCTGGCTGACCGGCTACGACACGGCGTGGTCCGACCAGTACGGCTTCCCCTACTGGTGGATCCCGATCGTGGCGCCCGTCGTCGGGGCGGTGATCGGCGGCGGGATCTACAAGTTCCTCATCGAGCGCCACCTGCCCGCCGGGGACCCGCTGGACGCCATGCCCGCCAAGGACTTCGAGACCGCCGCCTGAGAAGGAGCACGACCATGCCGGACTTCGTCGGTGCCGTCGACCAGGGCACCACCAGCACCCGCTTCATGATCTTCGACCACGGCGGTAACGAGATCGCCCGCCACCAGCTCGAGCACGAGCAGATCCTGCCCAAGCCGGGCTGGGTCGAGCACGACGCCACCGAGATCTGGGAACGCACCCGCTCGGTCATCGCGACCGCGCTGAACAAGGCCAACCTGACCGCGGGTGACCTCGCCGCGCTCGGCATCACCAACCAGCGCGAGACCACCGTCGTGTGGAACCGCCGCACCGGCCGCCCGTACCACAACGCGATCGTCTGGCAGGACACCCGCACCGACCGGATCGCCTCCGCATTGGAGCGCGAGGGCAAGGGCGACGTCATCCGCCGCAAGGCCGGCCTCCCGCCCGCGACGTACTTCTCCGGCGGCAAGCTGCAGTGGATCCTCGAAAACGTCGACGGCGTGCGCGAAGACGCCGAGCTGGGTGACGCCCTCTTCGGCACCACCGACTCGTGGCTCATCTGGAACCTCACCGGCGGCCCGGACGGCGGCGTCCACGTCACCGACCCGACCAACGCGTCGCGCACCATGCTGATGGACCTCGAAACCCTCGACTGGGACGACGAGCTGCTGTCGTTCTTCGGCGTCCCGCGGCAGATGCTGCCGAAGATCCGGCCGTCGTCGGACCCCGGCTTCTTCGGCACCACCCGCGCGGACGGCCCGCTCGGCGGCGAGGTGCCGATCACCGGCGTCCTCGGCGACCAGCAGGCGGCGACCGTCGGGCAGGTCTGCTTCCGGCCCGGCGAGGCCAAGAACACCTACGGCACCGGCAACTTCCTGCTGCTCAACACCGGCCACGAGCTGGTTCGCTCGAAGCACGGCCTGCTCACCACCCTGTGCTACCAGTTCGGCGACGACAAGCCGGTGTACGCGCTGGAAGGGTCGATCGCCGTCACCGGGTCGGCCGTGCAGTGGCTGCGCGACCAGCTCGGCATCATCAGCGGCGCGTCGCAGAGCGAAAGCCTGGCCCGCCAGGTCGAGGACAACGGCGGCATCTACTTCGTCCCGGCGTTCTCGGGACTGTTCGCGCCGTACTGGCGCTCGGACGCCCGCGGCGCGATCGTCGGGCTCACCCGCGCCACGACCAACGCTCATCTGGCGCGGGCGACCCTGGAAGCGATCTGCTACCAGACCCGCGACGTCGTCGAAGCCATGCAGAACGACTCGGGCGTCACCCTCGACGTGCTGCGCGTGGACGGCGGCGTCACCGCGAACGAGCTGTGCATGCAGCTGCAGGCGGACATCCTCGGCGTCCCGGTGTCGAAGCCGGTCGTCGCCGAGACCACCGCGCTCGGCGCCGCCTACGCGGCCGGGCTGGCCGTCGGCTTCTGGCGGTCGACCGACGAGCTCGAGCGGAACTGGAACGAGGACAAGCGCTGGCAGCCGTCGTGGACGGAAGAACAGCGTGCCGAGGGCTACGCGGGCTGGCAGAAGGCCGTCGGCCGGACGCTCGACTGGGTGGACGTCGAATGAGGGCCGTGGAGTGATGATGAGGAGGAACACCGTGACAGCACTTTCCCCGCAGTACCGCGCGGACGCACTGCGGAAACTGGTGCGCGAAGAGGTCGACGTCCTGGTCGTCGGCGGGGGAGTGACCGGCGCCGGGGTCGCGCTCGACGCGGCGTCGCGCGGGTTGTCCGTCGCGCTGGTCGAGGCCCGCGACTTCGCCGCCGGCACGTCCAGCCGGTCGTCCAAGCTGATCCACGGCGGCCTGCGTTACCTGGAGCAGCTGGACTTCAAGCTGGTGCGCGAAGCGCTCAAGGAACGCGGGCTGCTGCTGCAGACGCTGGCCCCGCACCTGGTGCGGCCGGTCAAGTTCCTGGTGCCGCTGAAGCACCGGGTGTGGGAGCGCGGCTACATCGGCGCCGGCGTCACGCTGTACGACACGCTCGGCGGAGCCCGGGCGCTGCCGCGGCACCGGCACCTGTCCAAGCGCGGGGCCGCCAAGGTGGCGCCCGGCCTGGCCGACGACGCGCTGATCGGCGCGATCCAGTACTACGACGCCCAGGTCGACGACGCCCGCCACACGATGACGATCGCGCGGACGGCCGCCGAGCAGGGCGCTTCGGTGCTGACGCGGGCTCGCGTGACGTCGCTGCTGCGCGACGGCGAGCGCGTCGTCGGGGCGAAGGTCGTGGACCGCGAGAGCGGCGCCGAAATCGAGGTGCGCGCTCGCACCGTGGTGGCGGCGACCGGCGTCTGGAGCGACGACATGGCGGAGGCGGCCGGGATCCCCGCGCCGTTCACCGTGCGCGCGTCGAAGGGCATCCACCTGGTGGTGCCGCGCGAGAAGATCGACCTGGACACCGGGCTGATCCTGCGCACCGAGAAGAGCGTGCTGTTCGTCATCCCGTGGGGCAAGCACTGGCTCGTCGGCACCACCGACACGGAGTGGGACCTCGACCGCGAGCACCCGGCGGCGAGCCGCGCGGACGTCGACTACGTGCTGGAGCACCTCAACGCCGTGCTCCGGACGCCGGTGACGCACGACGACATCGAGGGCGTCTACGCGGGACTGCGCCCGCTGCTCGCGGCGAAGGCGGCCGCGACGACGAAGCTGTCGCGGGAGCACGCGGTGGCGCACCCGGTGCCGGGCCTGGTGATCGTGGCCGGCGGCAAGTACACGACGTACCGGGTGATGGCCGCGGACGCGGTCGACGTCGTGGTCGAGGAGCTGGGCCGCCCGGCCCCGCCGTCGTGGACCGACCGGCTGCCGATCGCCGGCGCCGAGGGGTACCACGAGCTGTGGGCCGACCGCGTTTCGGTCGCTGCGAAGACGGGGCTGCCGCTGCCGCGCGTCGAGCACCTGCTGCAGCGCTACGGCACGCGGATCTGGAACCTCGTCGAGCTGATCGAGAAGGAGCCTTCGCTGGCCGCGCCGATCACGGACACGTCGGAATACCTTCGTGTGGAAGCGGTTTACGCGGTGTCGCACGAGGGCGCGCTGCACCTCGAGGACGTCCTGACCCGGCGGACGCGCATCTCGATCGAGGAACGCGACCGCGGCGTGGCGGCGGCCCCGGTGGTCGCCGGGCTGATCGCCCCGCTGCTGGGCTGGGATGCGCACCGGGTCGACCGCGAGGTGGCGAACTACCTCGCCCGGGTCGAGGCCGAGCGGTCGGCGCAGGAGGCCCCGGACGACGAGGCCGCCAACGCCACTCGCCTCGCGGCCCCGGCGCTGCTGCCGAGCTGAGCTATGAGCGGCAGCCGAGTTCGGTGAGGACGTACCGGGCGTTGGCCGAGATGACCGGGTTCGTGTGCCGGTAGTACGGCAGCTGGATCACGGCCATGGACAACGCCCGGCCGCGGCCGCGGGACCAGGCCGCGTCGTCTGCGCCGAGGACGTCGCGGAAGACCTCGCGGGCCGGCGCGGTCAGCAGGTTCCACGCCGGGATGAGATCGCAGGCCGGGTCGCCGGGGCCCGCGGTGGCCCAGTCGAGCACCGCCGTCAGGCGTCCATTGTGGAGCAGCAGGTTGCTCGGCATGAGGTCCCCGTGGACCCAGCACTCCGCGCCGGTGGGTGCTTCCAGCGCCTCGCTCCAGACCGCGAGAGCGGTGTCCGGGTCGAAGGGCTCGTCGGTGCGGCTCAGTTCTCCGATCGCGGCCCGGGTCGCGCGGTCGAGTGCGGTCAGGGAGCCGCCGCGGTAGGCCAGGGGACCGGCGGCTGTCGTCGTCCGCAGCGCGAGCACGAACTCCGCGAGGTCTTCGGGCCGGATTGGGCTGCCCTCGAGCGCGGGTGAGCCGTCGAGCCAGCGGTGCACCGCCCACGGCCACGGATAACCCTCGGCGGGTTCGCCGACCGCCTCGACGGAGGGGACCGCCACCGGCAGCCCGTGGAGCGCGCTCAGGATGCGGTGTTCCTTCGTCACATCGCCGGCGCCGCCCGCCGTGAGCGGGAGCCGGACCGTCAGGTCGTCGCCCAGGCGGTACACGGCGTTGACCGTGCCGTCGGAGGCGAGGGGCGTGATCGGGAGGTCCGCCCAGCGCGGGTACTGGGCCCGCAGCAGCCGCCTGACCAGCGCCGTGTCGATGGCGTGCTCGCCGGCGTGCATCCGCATGGATCCACCGAACCACGCACGTCAACGCGGTTTCCGTGACCCCGGGCACCCCGGATTGCACGACGATGCATGGCCGTGCATAATCATTCGCATGTCCAAGGTGCTCACTTCCCTGCCCGTCGGCGAGCGTGTCGGTATCGCCTTCTCCGGTGGCCTCGACACTTCCGTAGCGGTCGCGTGGATGCGCGACAAAGGCGCGGTCCCCTGCACCTACACCGCCGACATCGGCCAGTACGACGAGCCCGACATCGACTCGGTGCCCGGGCGGGCCGGGCAGTACGGCGCCGAGATCGCGCGGCTGGTCGACTGCAAGGAAGCCCTCGTCGAAGAAGGGCTCGCGGCGCTGACCTGCGGGGCGTTCCACATCCGCACCGGTGGCCGCAGCTACTTCAACACCACCCCGCTCGGCCGCGCGGTCACCGGCACGCTGCTGGTGCGCGCCATGCTCGAGGACGACGTCCAGATCTGGGGCGACGGCTCCACCTACAAGGGCAACGACATCGAGCGGTTCTACCGCTACGGCCTGCTGGCCAACCCCTCCCTGCGCGTCTACAAGCCGTGGCTCGACGCGGACTTCGTCACCGAGCTCGGCGGCCGCAAGGAAATGTCGGAGTGGCTGCTGGCCCACGACCTGCCCTACCGCGACAGCACCGAGAAGGCCTACTCGACCGACGCCAACATCTGGGGCGCCACGCACGAGGCGAAGTCGCTGGAGCACCTGGACACCGGCATCGAGATCGTCAAGCCCATCATGGGCGTGGCGTTCTGGGACCCCGAGGTCGAGATCGCCGCCGAAGACGTGACCGTCGGGTTCGAGCAGGGCCGGCCGGTGACGCTCAACGGCAAGGAGTTCGCCTCCGCCGTGGACCTGGTGCTGGAGGCCAACGCCATCGGCGGCCGCCACGGCCTGGGCATGTCCGACCAGATCGAGAACCGGATCATCGAGGCCAAGAGCCGCGGCATCTACGAGGCGCCGGGCATGGCGCTGCTGCACGCGGCCTACGAGCGGCTCGTCAACGCCATCCACAACGAGGACACCCTCGCCAGCTACCACAACCACGGGCGGCAGCTCGGCCGGCTGATGTACGAAGGCCGCTGGCTGGACCCGCAGGCGATGATGCTGCGCGAGTCGCTGCAGCGCTGGGTCGGCACCGCGATCACCGGCGAGGTCACGCTGCGGCTGCGCCGCGGCGAGGACTACTCCATCTTGGACACCACCGGCCCGGCGTTCAGCTACCACCCGGACAAGCTGTCGATGGAGCGGACCGAGGACTCGGCGTTCGGCCCGGTCGACCGGATCGGCCAGCTGACCATGCGCAACCTCGACATCGCGGACTCGCGGGCCAAGCTCGAGCAGTACGCGAGCATCGGCATGGTCGGCGGGAACTCGCACCCGAAGCTGATCGGCGCCGCCCAGGCGGCCTCGACCGGCCTGATCGGCGCGATGCCCGAGGGCGGCGCCCAGGTGATCGCGTCCCGCGGCAAGACCGACGACGACGAGTTGCTCGACAGCGCCGCGATGGAGTTCGGCACGGACTGATTTCGCGTTTCCCGAAGGCCACCACGCTCACCGTGGTGGCCTTCGGTGTGTTCAGGGGACGAGCACGACCTTGCCGGTGACGGTGCCGGATTCGGCCAGGGTCAGCGCTTTCGCGGCTTCGGCCAGCGGGATCCGCGCCGCGACCTGCGCCTCGAGCTGTCCCTTCGCCGCCAAGTCGAAGACGGCCGTCAGGTCCTCGGCCAGGCGCGCGCGGAACCGGGTGAGGTTCCGCTTGCCGCCCCAGACGTTGTAGAAGTGCGTCCGGCGCCGGTTCGGCAGCGCCTGCCACCACAGCAGCCGGGCGACCAGCTTCAGCACCGCCGGCTTCGGGTTGCCCCCGGTGTCCTTCGTGGACGCGCTGCCGTAGGCGACCAGCGTCCCGCCGGGAGCCAGCAGCCGGAAGGAGTCGACGATGCCGGGGCCGCCGACGTGGTCGAAGACGGCGTCGACCCCGCCCGGCGCGAGCTCGCGGACCTGGGCCGGGACGTCGCCGCGGTAGTCGATGGCGGTCGCGCCGAGCGCGCTGACGACGTCGAGGTTGCGGGCCGAGGCGGTCCCGATCACCTCGATCCCGGCGGCCCGGGCGAGCTGGACGAGCGTGGTGCCGACGCCGCCGCTCGCGCCGTGGACGAGGATCCGGCCGCCGGCCTTGACTTTCGCGATCCGGTGGAGCATCTGGTACGCCGTGATGCCGTTGACCACGAACGTCTCGGCCTCGGCGGCGTCCAGCCCGGCCGGCACCGGGACCAGGTCGGCGGCGGGGACGACGAGGTGGCTGCTCCAGCCGCCGATCTTGGTCATGGCGGCCACGCGCCGCCCGACCAGCGCCGGGTCCTCGGCTTCGAGGACGGTGCCGACGACGTCGTACCCGGGCACGAACGGGAACGGCGGCTGGTCGTAGTACTTCCCGCGGCGCATCTGCTGTTCGGCGAAGGAGATCCCGCTCGCCTCGACGCGGACGAGGGCTTCGCCGGCGCCGGGCCGCGGCAGCTCGCGGTGCTCGACGCGCAGGCCGTCCGGCTCGACGAGGCCGGGGAGGACGATTTCGGTGGTGGTGGTCATGGTGCTTTCCTTCCGAGGTGTGAGTGACTGGTCAATCACTCGATGAGCGTGCAAAAGGACTTGCTGGTCGGGGTCAGTTTTTGCCGGGGTGGCGGATGCCGGCGGCGAGCACGGCAGCCCAGTCGCCGGTGCGCTCGTCGAGGTCGAGGGTGGCGATGAGGTGGCAGAGCTGGCCGTAGGCGATGAAGCGCTGGACCTGTTCGCCATCGGCGCCGGAGCGTTCGAGGGCGAGTTCGGTGACCTTCGCCAGGCCGCGCCGCAGGGCGTCGGCGATCTCGGGCGTGTCGGCGGCCGACTGGGCGTGCACCTGCAGCATGAGCAGGTTCCGGTCGGCGATGAGCTCGGCGTAGGCGCCACCCATCGCGTAGAGGATCTTGTCGGGGTCTTCGCCATCGGCGCGTGCGGCCCCGTTCGACAGCGCGTGCGCGACGAGCTCGTAGCACCGATCGAGCGCGGCGACGAAGAGGGAAACCTTGCCGGGGAACAACTTGAAGACGTAGGCGGGGGAGATGTCGGCCTTCGCGGCCACGGCACTGATCGGCGTGCTGTGGTACCCGCTTTTGGCGAATTCGGCGATGGCGGCGTCGACGACGACGTCCCGCCGGGCGTCGGAGGTGGAGAGCGTGGCACCGCGTTTCGTCATGTGAGTGACTGTACACTCACTCTTGCCGGCGAGGCAAGCGCGGGTCACGTGACCCAGCGCCGGAAGCCGCCCTCGGCATTGATGACCTGACCGGTGATCCACTGGCTGTCGTCGGAGGCCAGCCACCGGACGAGCCGGGCCACTTCGGCCGGGCTGCCCCACCGTCCCGCGGGCAGGGCACGCCCGACGCGTTCGGTGAGATCCGGCTCCGCCCATCCGGTGTCGACCGGTCCGGGGTTGAGCGTGTTGACCGTGATCCCCCGGTCGGCCAGTGCGTCGGACAGGCTGAGGGTCATCTGGTGGATCGCGCCCTTGCTGATCGCGTACGGCAGCTCCTGGCTCATCGGCGCCAGGTGCTGACCGGAGGTGAACAAGATGATCCGCCCGCCGGAGCGCTCGTCGTCGTGAGCGGCGGCGAAGGCCTGGGTCAGCAGCACGCTCGCGCGGGCGTTCACCGCCCAGGTCAGGTCCAGCTCGGCGGCGGTGACGTCGGTGAGGCTCTGGTTTGAGCTTCGAGCGTGGTTGGCGACCACCACATCGACCGCGCCGAACGCCTCCGCGGCGGCGCCCACCACCAGCCCGGGCGCCTGCGGGTCGGCGAAGTCGGCCGCGATGTGCCGCAGCCGGTGCCCCTCACCGCCGAGCAGTTCCACGATTCCGGCATCGCCGGCAGGGTCGGTTCCCCATGGCTGTTCCGCGTCGTGCGGGGACCACGAATGCACGAGCACCGAGGCGCCCGCTGCCAGCATCTCCCTGGCCACCGCGAAACCGATGCCCGCGCGGCGGCTGACTCCGGTCACCACCGCGACCCGGCCCTCCAGCGAGCCACCGGATCCGACGCTCATCTCGCCACTCACCACGCCGTGAACCCTAGCCACGACCGCGCCCGCCGGGTCCACAGTGGACGCGGCGGGCGCGGGCCGAACGGCTCAGACCCCCGCGGTCTGGGAGATCCAGTCGCGGTACTTCGTGATGTTGATGTACGCCGTGTACGACTGGCGGTCGCTCGTCGAGGCGACGCCGACCTGCTTGCCGTTCGCGTACATCGGGCCGCCCGAGTCGCCGCCTGCCGTGATGCCGTCGCCGCGGTTCGCGCACACCGAGACGCCCGCCGCGCCGTCCGGGCAGTCGATCGACGTGACGCTGACCTTCGCGACCTTCAGCAGCTGCGACTGGCACTCGATCTCGGGCTTGTCCGTGCAGGTCGCGCCCCAGCCGTAGACCTCGGCCTGGTCGCCCACCTTCACGTCGCCCTCGCTGCCCAGCGGCGCGTACTCGGTCTGCACCTGCTGGTCGATCTGCACCAGTGCGATGTCCGAGTCCGGTGCCTCGTGCACGGAGGTGGCGTTGACCGTGGTGCCCTTCGTCTGGTCCAGGTCGCCGACGTGGAAGCTGATCGCCTGGCCGTTCGCGCCCTGCGTGCAGTGGCGGGCGGTGAGGACCCAGTCCGGCGCGATGATCGTCGCCGAGCAGATCTCCTGGCCACCGGCGAACATCCGGGCCGCCGAGTGGAGCGAGTCGGCATTGCTGCCGTCGATGATGGCCGGCTGGGCGGCCAGGGACGGTGCTGCGGCCGCGAGTGCCGAGAGCAAAACACCGGAGACGACTACGCCGGTTCGCGCGATACGCACTTTAGGATCAACCTCCTGCCGCGGACCGGGGTCTCGCGGTGACGTGTAGTGAAGGACGCACCTACCGTCACTGCTGTGGGTGAATCTCCGGAACCCGCCGATAGTCGGTTGATCCAAAACGCGACTTTCGTCGTGAGCTGTCCGGCGTACCGGGCGCCATGTTCTGGCTCGCTGTCTCGAATGTGCGCGAACCGCTCACGGGCCGCGGCCTCGCCCGGCTACAGTCCCGCTGCTTGGTTCCGCCTGGGGGCGGCCGCGGGAACGGGGTGCTCGATGGGTCCTGAAGTGCGGTTCCACCTGCTCGGACCGCTGGTCGTGACGGTCGACGGGAGGCCGGTGCCGCTCGGCGGGGCGAAGCAGCGGGTCCTGCTGGCCCACCTGCTGCTCAACGCGAACCGGACGGTCCCGCCCGGGCAGCTGGTCGACACGATCTGGCCGGGCGACCCGCCGACGTCCGCGACCGCCAACCTGCAGACCTACGTGTGGCGGCTGCGCCGGCTGCTGCCGGAGGGGCCCATCCTGCGCACGCAGGGGCCCGGCTACTCGCTCGTCGTCGACCCCGGCGTGGTCGACGCCCACCGGTTCACCCGGCTCGTCGCCGACGCCGCGCGGGCCGCCACCCCGGAGACGGCGCTGAAGCTGCTCGCCGAAGCGGAGTCGCTGTGGCGCGGCGACCCGCTCGCGGACCTGCCGGGCACGCCCGCCTGGGACGCCGAGCTCGGGCGGCTCGCCGAGAACCGGCTGGCCGCCGTCGAGGAACGGCTTTCGCTGCAGGTGCGGCTGGGGCGGCACGACCCGGCGATCGCCGAGCTCACCGTGCTGCTGGCCGAACACCCGTACCGGGAACGGCTCTGGCAGCAGTACCTGCTCGCGCTCACCGGCGCGGGCCGGCGGGCCGAAGCGCTGCAGGCGTACACGACCGCCCGGGAACGCCTGGTCACGGAGCTGGGCGTCGAGCCAGGGCCGGAGCTGAGGGCGGTGCAGGCCGCGATCCTCGCGGGCGAACCGGTTGCGGCGCCGCCGGCGGTTCCGCCGCCACCGCGGCAGCTCCCCGCGGACCTGCCCGACTTCACCGGCCGCGCGGAGTACGTCCGGGAGCTGGAAACCGCGCTGGGCCCGGCGCCGGTCGTCCTGACCGGGGCACCCGGGACCGGCAAGACGGCGCTGGCCATGCACGTCGCCCACCGCGTCGCGGACCGGTTCCCCGACGGGCAGCTGTACGTCGACCTCGCCGGCACCGGCACGCCGCGCGACCCGGCCGAGGTGCTCGCCGACTTCCTGCACGCCTTGGGCGTCACCGGGAACACCGTCCCCGCGGGCCTCGGCCAGCGGGCCGCGTTGTTCCGTTCGCGACTGGCCGGCCGGCGGGTGCTGCTGGTGCTCGACGACGCCGCGACCGCCGCGCAGGTCCGCCCGCTGCTGCCCGGGGACGCCGGGTGCGCGGTGCTCGCGACGACCCGTGGGCGGCTGCCCGAGCTGGCGGGCGCGAAGCACGTCGAGCTGACGGTGTTCGGCGAGCACGAGGCTTCGCGGTTGCTGGCCGGGGTCGCGGGCGTCGACCGGGTCGTCGGCGAGCCGGCCGAGGCGGCGGCCATCGTCCGCTGCTGCGGGTACCTGCCGCTGGCGATCCGCATCGCCGGCGCGCGGCTGGCCGGGCGCCAGGCGTGGAGCCTGCGCACGCTGCACGACCGGCTGGCCGACGAAGCCGGCCGGCTGAGCGAACTGCGCGTCGGCGACCTCGGCGTCCGGCCGAGTTTCGAGCTGAGCCTGCGGCAGCTGCCGGCCGACGCGCGGACGGCGTTCTGCCGCGCGGCGGTGCTGGGCGCGCAGGATTTCCCGAGCTGGGTGGTCGACGCGCTGCTGGACCGCGACGGCGCGCACGAGGTGCTCGACGTGCTCGTCGACGCGAACCTCGTCGCGTTGGCGGGACGGGATTCCAGCGGCGCTCCCCGGTACCGGCTGCACGACCTGCTGCGGTGCTACGCGGCGGAACTGCTGGCGGCGGAGCCTTCATCGGCGCGGCGCGAGACCCTCGCCCGGGTGCTGACGGTGTTGCTGGCCATGGCGAAGACGGCCGCGGCGGGCCTGCCCCCGGCGTTCGGCGCGATGACCGGGCCGGCGGTCGGCGAGCCGGTCGCCACGGCCGGGCCGGGCGCCGACCCGCTGGGCTGGTTCACCGCGGAACGCAAGCTGCTGGCGGCCGCGGTCCAGCTGGCCGCGGACGCCGGCCTGGACGAACTGGCCTGGCAGCTGACCGCGACGGCCGTCCCGTTCTACGACCTGCGCGGCGCGTACGACGACTGGCGCCGCAGCCATCTGACGGCGCTGGCGGCGGCCGAGGCGGCGGGCAACGTCGCGGGGGCGGCGGTCCTGCACCGGGGCCTCGGCCAGGTGCGGCTGTACCACGACGACTACGCGGCGGCGGTGACGGACATGGAGCGTTCGGCTTCGCTGTTCGCCTCGCTCGGCGACGTGCGCGGGGAAGCGCTCGCGGTGGCGGGGCTCGGCACGGTGGCGCGGGTCCGCGACCGGCCGCAGGAGGCGCTCGGCTTCTACCGCCGGGCCCTCGCCGGCCTGGAGCGGGCCGGCGACCGCCGGGGTGTCGCGCAGGTGCGGAATTCCCTGGGGACGACGTACGCGTCGCTGGGTTCGTTCGCGGAGGCGGGTTCGTGGCTGCGCCAGGCGCGTGAGCTGGCCCGGGAGATCGACGACCCGCACCGCGAGGCGAAGGTCCTCACCGAGCTCGGCACGCTCCACCGGGACACGGGAGCGCTGCCGGAGTCGTTGACGTGCTTGCGGCTGGCGTTGAGCATCCTCGAGGAGCTGACCGACGAGCGGTGCAGCGCGTACGCGTTGCTGGGCATCGGGCAGACGTTGCTGGCGGCGGGCGAGCCGGTCCAGGCCCGCGGGGTGTGCGACCGCGCGTTGCGGGTGTTCCGGGAAACCGGGAACCGGCAAGGGGAAACGACCGGGCTGGAACTGCTGGAGCAGGTGCAGCGGCGACGGACCCCCTCGGCCGCGCGGAGCTAGGCCGGGGCGGTGGCCGGGGGGACGCTGCCCCGCGCCCGGCCACCGCACCCCCAGTGCGGCGGATCAGTTGCTGTTGCCCGGCTTCCAGCCCAGGTAGCTGCCGAAGTAGCTCTGCTTCGCGTGTCCGATCGCGCCGTTGACGCTCGTCGCCCAGACGCCGCCGCTGCCGTCCGCGATGCCCACGTGGCCGTACGCCGAGATGTTCCAGAACACGAACGCGCCCTTCGGCGGGGTGCCCGTCGTGTGGCGGGCGCCGTCGGAGGACCGCCAGTGCTCGATCGCGCTCGCGTGGTGCGTCGTGCGGTTCCACGCCAGGCGCGCGGCCTTCTCGCAGTAGCCCTGGTACGCCGTGCTGCCGTTGCGGCTCGAGTACCACGCGATCGCCTGCGTCGCGGTCCGGGCGGCGGCCAGTTCGGCGGGCGAGTCGACGATCACCGCGGCCGGGTCGGCGATGTCGGCGGCCGTCACCTCCGCGTAGACGTCGGCCGGCGCGGGGGCGGCCGTGGCGACGGTCGCGCCGCCGAAGAGCAGGGCGGCCGAGAGCGCCGCCGCCGGGTAGATGCTGCGCATGGGTGGATCTCCCTCAGTGGACGGGGTTGCGACCGGGACGACCCTGCGCGCGGCCCCTACACGGCCACTACACCCGCGCTCTCACGCACTTCACAAAAAACAATGTCCGCGCCGCCGATACGCGTGACAAATTTCCGGGCCACAAAAAATGCGTAATGGCCGGTTGGGAAGTTTCCGCCTAGCATCCGAAACGCCGTTCGACGACGAAAGGACCCAGCGATGACGGAAACCCTCGTGCGGAAAAATCGGTTCCTGGGAATGGGGCTGGCCACGCTGCTCGCGGGCGCGGTGGCGGTGCTTTCCGCGGGACCGGCCGCGGCGGCCGAGAAGTCGCTCACCTACAAAGGCGGTTTCCCCCTGATCGGCGACCAGCAGGTCACCGTGGTGGTCAAGGCGGACATCCCCGCGACCGCGACGGCGGGCACCCCGGTCTCGGTGCCGTTCAGCCTCGACGTCGACGCCGGTCAGGCCGCCGGTGACGGCCTGCGCCTCGTCGGTGCCACCAAAGTCTCCGGCACGATCGCGTCGAAGGTGAACGTCGCGATCGGCGGGCAGTCGGTGGCCATCCCGATCGACCTGCCGATCCCGGAGACGCCGGTCCCCGCCGAAGGCAGCCTGAAGTTCACCGCGCAGGGCCAGGTCGACTTCACCATCCCGGCCGGCACCCCGGCGGGGGAGGCGACCAGCAGCGTCGACTCCGCGGCGACCACCCACGTCGTCACCGACAGCAGCCTCGGCGAGTTCGACGTCGACCTGACGCTCGACCCGCCGGACCAGGACGCCACCCTCGGCACCACGACGGTCGGCTGACCCGCCGCCGCGGCCCGCCGGAATCCACCCGGCGGGCCGCGGCGGATGCCGGAATCCGGCACCCGGGAACTGCCGGGATCCGCCGGAACCGTTCCCTCCCAACGTGATCCTCCCTTAGTAGGTACCGGTTCCCCGGCCGGGCGCGGAGTATTCCGTGCCACCACGTCGAATCGTCACCGGCTGGAGGACCACTTCGTGAAAACCACATCAGGAGTCCTGCGTGGACTCGCGGCGGTCTCGGCCGCGGCGGCCGCCGTCGTCGCGCTGCAGGCACCCGCCGCCGCGGCCGCCGCGCGGACCGATCTCGGCATCACCATGCAGGCCCAGCAGAAGGACCAGTGGTGCTGGGACGCCAGCGGCAACACCATCGCCGACTACTGGGGACATTCGCTTTCCCAGACGCGGTTCTGCCAGATCGCGCACAACGAATCCGGCAGCGACTGCGCGAACAACCAGGGATACCTGTCCGATCAGCAGCGGGTGTTCCGCTCCCTGGGATTCGCGAATGTCGGGTCCTACAACTCGAACGGGCAGGTCCTTTCCTTCGCCACCATCAAGAACCAGATCGACGCGGGGCAGCCGATCGGCACGCGCATCGGCTGGCGGTCCGGCGGCGGCCACATGCACGTCCTTTACGGCTATGACAATTCGAGTGGCGCGACGAGGGTGGAATACGGCGATCCGTGGCCGGACAACAGCCGGTACAACTCGATGAACTACGACACCTACCGGTCGAACAACCAGTTCCAGTGGACGCACACGCTGTACGGGATCGAGGGATGAGCGTGCTGAAGAAGGCGATGGGCGCGGCCGTGCTGGCCGGCGCCGCGATGCTCACCACGGCCGGCGCCGCGGGCGCGGCGACCGGACCGGCCGGCACCCCGACGGCGGCCGACACCGCCGCGATCGGCCAGGTCACCGGCGGCAAGGCCACCCTCGACCGGCTCGCGACGACGAAGTTCCCCGGCGCCCACGCGGCGGCGGCACCGGCGGCGAAGGCCGACCCGAGCACCCAGGTCGCGGTCTACGAGCCGACGGCGGCGTTCGTCGCGGGGACTTCGGACGTCCCGGCCGCGCTCGCCTACGTCGCGGTGCCGGCGCGAACCGGCGACGGCACGACGGCGACGGTCTGGGCGGAGCGGCAGGGCGCGGCCTGGACCGTCGTGAACGTCGCGTCGGGTGACTACGAGAAGAAGTACGCCGCGGCCGCGGCCGGTGGTTACCTGTTGCACGAGCCGCAGGTCAACGCGTGGTACGCGGTGCACGGCGACGCGGTCACGGTGCTGGACGGCTCGGTCACCGGGCTGGCCGCGGGCACGACGCTGAGCGTGCGCGACTACCGCGCGGCGCTGCACGAGCGGTACGCGGACAAGCTGCCGGGCTCGGCATACGACCGCGACGGCGCGGGCGGCGGCTACGGCGGCCGCGAGCGCGCGGTCCCGGCGGCGGACCCCGGCGACGTGCCGGTGCTGCCGTTCGTGCTCGGCGGGGTTCTGGTGCTGGTGGCCGGCGGGGTCGTGATGCCGCGGCTGCGGCGGCGGTAGGACGGCCGGGGCCGCCGGCTCGCCTGGCGGCCCCTTGGCAGGTGATCATGATCAGGTCAGAATGCGCCATGCCCGTTTCCCCGGCCGCCCAGCCGGAGCCGGTGCGGCCGAGTGGTCCGGACCTCGCGCTGGTCGAGGCGCTGCAGCGTGACCCGCGGGCGCCGTGGACGCGGATCGCCGCCGCCGTCGGGACCGATGCCACGACCGCCGCCCGGCGGTGGGACCGCTTGCAGGCGGCCGGGCTGGCCTGGCTTACCGCCTACGTCACCGCGCCGACCACCACCGTCGGGTACGTCGACGTCGCCTGCCGGCCGGATGCCCTGGCCGGGCTGACCCGGGAGCTGTGCGGCTGGCCGTCGGTGTTCAGCGTCGAACGCACGACCAGCCGGTTCTCGCTGTTCCTCTCCCTGGCCGCGCGCGACCTCGACGCGCTGGACGGGCTCGTGACCGGCCGCCTCGGCGCGCTGCCCGGCGTGCGCGAGGTCCGGTTCGCCGTCGCCACGCGCGTCTACCGCGAGGGCAGCGGCTGGCTGGTGAACGCGCTGGCCCCGGAACAGCGCGCGGTGCTCGACGAGACGGCCGTGCAGGCCCGGCTGGTCGTCCCGCAGCAGTGGGACGACCGGGACCTGCGCGCGCTCGTCGAGTCCCTCGGCGAGGACGGCCGGCGCAGCTACGCCGAGCTGGCCCGCGACTGCCGGATGAGCGAGTCGGCCGTGCGCCGGACGCTCGCCCGGATGCTGCGCAACCACGAGCTCGACTTCCGCTGCGACCTCGCGCACGTCCCGGCGGGCTGGCCGGTGATCGCGGGCTACCGCCTCGACGTCGCGGCCGGCGACCTCGACCGCGCCGGGACGGCGATCGCGCAGCTGCCGGAAACGCGGCTCTCGGCCGCGGTGGTGGGGGAGGGCAACCTGGTGGTGTCGGCTTGGCTGCGGGAGCCGGCCGGCTGCCCGGCCTACGAGACGCGGCTGGCGGCCGCGGCCCCGGGCGCCCGCGTCCTCGACCGCGCGATCACCCTGCGGATGCCGAAGCGGATGGGCCGCCTGCTCAGCCCGCACGGCCTCGGCGGCACCCACCAGGCGATCATCCCGGCCGCGTAGGGTCGGACGCGGGGATCCGGCACGGTGGAAGGACAGTCAGGTGGGCGAGTCGAACTGGGCCGGGAACCATGCCTACGCCGCGGACGCGGTGGCGACGCCGCGCACGGTCGACGAGGTGCGGGAAGCCGTCGTGGCCGCGTCGCGCGTCAAGGCGCTGGGCAGCCGCCACTGCTTCAACGACATCGCGGACTCACCCGGCGGCGTCCTGCTGGACCTGCGCGCCCTCGACGTCCCGGTGGAGCTGGGCGACGGGACGGTGACCGTCGGCGGGTCCGCCCGCTACGGCGACTTCGCCGAGCAGCTGCACGCCGCCGGGTTCGCGCTGGCGAACCTCGCGTCGCTCCCGCACATCACGGTGGCCGGCAGCGTCGCGACCGGCACCCACGGATCCGGGCGCCGTCAGCCGGGACTCGCCGCGGCGGTGTCGGCGGTCGAGCTGGTCACCGCCAACGGCGAGCTGCGGACGTTCACCCGCGCCCACGCGGAGTTCCCCAGGCTGGTCGTCGGCCTCGGCGCGCTCGGCGTCGTCACCCGGCTGACGCTCGACGTGGTGCCGGCGTTCGACGTGCGCCAGGACGTCTTCGACGGCCTGCCGTGGGAGGCCGCGGACCGGCACTTCGACGAGATCGAGGACGCCGGCTACAGCGTCAGCCTGTTCACGAACTGGGCGAACGACACGATCGACCAGGTGTGGATCAAGAGCCGCGTCGACGCGTTCACGCCGCGGACGGACCTGTTCGGCGCGGTCCCCGCCGACGGGCCCCGGCACCCGGCGCACGCGGCGGGGATCTCCGCCGAAAACGGCACCCCTCAGCTGGGGGCGCCGGGCCCGTGGCACGACCGGCTGCCGCACTTCGCGCCGGCGTTCACCCCGAGTGTGGGGGACGAGCTGCAGTCGGAGTACTTCGTGCCGTACGCGGACGCGGTGGCCGCGGTCCGGGCGGTCCGGGAGATCGGTGCCGTGCTGGCGCCGTTGCTGCTGGTGTCGGAGATCCGCGCGATCGCGGGCGACGACCTGTGGCTGAGCCCGTGCCACGGGGGCGACCGGGTCGCGTTCCACTTCACGTGGCAGCCGCGGCAGCCGGAGGTCGAGGCGGTGCTGCCGCTGCTGGAGGAGCGCTTGGCGCCGTTCGGTGCCCGGGCCCACTGGGGCAAGCTCTTCCACACCACCGGGCCCTACCCGCGGCTGGCCGACTTCCGGACGCTGGCCGCGGAGCTGGACCCGGCGGGCAAGTTCCGGAACCCGTTCCTGGACCGGCACGTGTTCGGCCGGGAGGGCTAGCCCGCCGGCGGGGCCGTCGTCGCACGGACGATCAGGTACGTGTCGAGCACCTGGGTCGCGTGCTCGTCGGCGGCGCCGTCGAGCAGGTCCAGCAGCATGGTGACCGCCGCACGGCCCGCTGCCTCCGTCGGCATCGCGATCGTCGTCAGCGGCGGTGCCGAGATCGCCGCGAAGACCAGGTCGTCGAAGCCGACCAGGCTGATCTCGTCGGGTACCGGCACCCCTCGGGCGTTCAGCCGCGCGAGGGCCCCGAAGGCGACCAGGTCGTTGTAGGCCACGATCGCCGTCACGTCCGCCGCCAGTGCCAGGTCCGCGCCCTGGAGGCCGCCCTCGAACACCGGCGGGAACGGGCCGAACTCGACCACCTCCGTGCCGTGGCGCTCGGCCGCCTCCGCCAGGCCCGCGCGGCGGGCGCGGTTCGCCCACGACATCCGGGGCCCGCCGAGGTAGGCGCAGCGGCGGTGGCCCAGCGCGGCCAGGTGCTCGATCGCCTGGCGCATCCCGTCGGCCGCGTCCATCACGATCGACGGGATCCCCGGCACCTCGCGGTTCAGCAGCACCAGCGTCGTCTGGCCGGCGAGCGCGCGCAGCTGGTCGTCGGTCATGCTCGGGCTACCCAGCACCACGCCGTCGACCTGCCGGGCCATCCGGCGGACCAGGTTCTGCTCGGTCGCCGGGTCCTGGTCGCTGCTCGCGAACAGCACGGCGACGTCGTCCTGGCGCGCGCGGGCCTGGACGCCGTCGAGCACGCCGGTGAAGAACGGGTTGCCGAGGTCCGACACGACGATGCCGATGTGCCCGGTGCGGGCGACGGGTTGCGGGGCGCCGACCGCGTGATACCCGAGCTCGCTCGCCGCGGCCAGCACCCGGCTGCGGGTCTGGTGGCGGACCAGGTCCGGGGACGTGAACGCGCGCGACACGGTCGAGATCGACACGTTGGCCCGGCGGGCGACGTCGTGAATGGTCACGCTCACGGCTACTCCTCGGCAGGCTCTGCGCAACATCATGGAAACGCCCGGCAGGGTTGTCAACAACGGATCGCCTTGCGGCAGCGGGGATCCGGCCGTCGCAGGGCCATTCGGCTGGGCTTGGGATGAAAACCCTGCAAATCATTGACCGGGTTTTGCTGCAAATCGTAGAACGGAGTCTCCGCCGTGTTCCCCGTTCCCGGGGCGCGGGTCCCCACCCCCTTCGAGGTGCCTGATGACCAGGAAAGCCCAGTTCTGCCTGCGCGTTTTCGCCACGGCCGCGTTCGCCGCGGCGGTGGTCCCGGCCGGAATCGCGCACGCCGCTTACGAGAGTTCGCCCGTCGGCTACGGCGCCGGCACGACCGGCGGCGCGGGCGGCGAGACCGTGACCGTCACGACGGCGTCGGCCTTCACCAGCGCGGTCGCGGACTCGACGGCACGCACGGTCCGGGTGAGCGGGAAGATCACCCTGGCCAGCAAGACGCTGGTGAAGATCGGGTCGAACAAGACCGTGCTGGGCGTCGGGTCCGGGTCCGGCTTCACCGGCGGCGGGCTCGCCGTGGACAAGTCGTCGAACGTGATCATCCGCAACCTGGCCATCTCGAAGGCCGTCGGCACCGACGCGATCCAGATCCAGCGCGGCGCCACGCGCGTGTGGGTCGACCACAACGACCTGTCCTCCGACCTCGACCACGGCAAGGACTACTACGACGGCCTGCTCGACATCAGCCACGCCGCCGACGGGATCACGGTGTCCTGGAACAAGTTCCACGACCACTACAAGGTCTCCCTGGTCGGGCACAGCGACAGCAACGCGTCCGAGGACACCGGCAAGCTGCACGTGACCTACAGTCACAACTGGTTCGAGAACGTCAACTCGCGGATGCCCAGCCTGCGGTTCGGCACCGGGCACGCCTACGACAACTATTTCCACGCGGTCACCGATTCCGCCGTGCATTCGCGGATGAACGCGCAGTTCCTCGCCCAGAACAACGTCTTCGAATCCACGAAGGTGTGCCTCGAAACGACCGGCGACAGCGACGTCGACGGTTACCTCAACGAGTCGGGCAACTCCTTCGGTGGCTGCACGAACAAGATCACCCGCACCGGGAGCATGACGAAGGCGCCGTATTCCTTCACGCTGGAACCGGTTTCGACGGTCAAGGCCAGCGTCACCGCGGGCGCCGGCGTCGGCCGGATCTGACGGCGGGAGCGTGCGCGGCCGGTTCGAGTAAGCGCTTACTCGAACCGGCCACCGCCGTTCGGAGTATCCGGCCTTCGACGAATTCGAAAGAGTGTTCCGAACATTGACACACTTGTCGCGAACGCCCTACCGTGACGTCCGGAAGTTTCTCCCGAACTGCCCATTCGTCAGTTCCCGCGCGGCCGGAACCGGTCGCGCCGATCGGAGACCCATGTCGGGGAGCAGGCGCCGCACCGTCGCGGACCCGCCGAGGCTGGCCGTGGTCGGCACGTCCGGCTACGCGTTCAGCTACCTGCACCGCGCCCGCATCCTGCACGATGAAGGCCTGGTGCGGTTCGCCGGCATGGCCGACGTCCGGGTGCCCTCGGCCGCCGCGATCGCGCTGCTGCCCGAGGGCGCCACCGCGCACGTCGGGGTCGACGACCTGCTCCGCCGCTGCCGTCCGGACATCACCGTGGTCGCGACGCCGCCGCACGCGCACGTGCGGGTCGGCGGCGCCGTGCTGCGGGCGGGCGGTGATCTGCTCCTGGAAACCCCGCCGGTGCTCGACCTGGCCGGGTTCCGGACGCTGTCCCGGCTCGCCGCGGAGAACGGCTCGGCGTGCCAGACCGGTTTCCAGAGCTTCGGGTCCCCGGCCCTGCCGGTGCTGCGGGCGGCGATCGCGGCCGGGAAGCTCGGCGAGGTGGTCGGCGTCGGCGCGGCCGGGGCGTGGATCCGCACCGACGCCTACTACCGCCGCAACCCCTGGGCGGGCCGCCGGTGGCTGGACGGCGAAGCCGTGGTCGACGGCGCCCTGACCAACCCGTTCTCCCACGCCGTGGCCACCGCGCTGCTCGTGGGCGGGGTCGGCGGGCGCGACCCGGCGGAGATCGCCCTCGAGCTGTACGGCACGCGCGACATCGAAGCCGACGACACGGCGTGCCTGCGCATCCGCTTCGAGCGCGGTCCCGAGATCGTCGTCGCCGCGTCGCTGTGCGCCGAACAGGACCACGAGCCGTACGTGGTGGTGCACGGCTCGAAGGGGCGCGCGAAGTTCTGGTACAAGAGCCACCGGCTGGAGCTCGACGACGAGCGGGTGCACCTCGGCGAGCCCGTGGACCTGCTGCGGAACCTGGTCGCCCACCGCCTCGACCCCGAGGGCGTTCCGCTGCTCGCACCGCTGCCGGCCACCCGCGCGTTCGCGTCGGTGGTCGAGGCGGTGCGGGACGCGCCGTCGCCGGCCCGGATCCCGGCGGGCTGGATCCGCACGGCGGGCGAAGGGGCGAGCCGGCACCCCGTGGTCCGCGGGATCGGCGAGGAGGTTGCCGTGGCCGCGGACCGGCTGGCGTTGTTCTCCGAGATCGGCGTCCCGTGGGCGAGTGCCGGCCGGAGCGGGCCGGCCGCGGAACGCACCGGGTAACGCCCTCACCCGGTGCCCTCGCGCTGACAGCCCACCTTCACCCGGTTGCTGTAAGCGCTTTCTCAAGCTGCCCATCGAACGTCAGATACGTTGCTGCACAAGGGTTATTGCCCCGTTTCGCCCGTTGACACGAGTCGCGCGCACTGCCTACCGTGAGCGCGCTGACAGCGTTTTCAGAAAAGTGCTGACCGGCTGAGAACGGAGAGCTCGATGCGTCGGACAAGAGAGCGGCGAACGCTCGTCGCGCTGGCCGCGGTGGTCCCGCTGCTGCTGACCGGGGTCGCCGCGTGCGGCTCGGGCTCGGGCGGCGACGGCGGGGACGTGACCATCACGTTCGTCTGGTGGGGCAGCGACGGCCGGGCGAACCTCACGAAGAAGGCCGTCGAGCTGTTCCAGCAGAAGAACCCGAAGATCAAGGTGCAGACGTCGTTCTCGGCGTACGCGGCCTATTGGGAGAAGCTGGCGACGCAGACGGCGGGCGGCAAGCCGCCGGACGTGCTCAACGTCGACACGCGCTACCTGGCCGAGTACGGCGGCCGGGGCGTCCTGGCCGACCTGAACGAGGGCGCGGGCAAGGCGATCTCGCTGGCCGACATCAACCCCGAACTGGCGGCGACCGGCGTGTACCAGGGCAAGCGGTACGCCGTGCCGTGGGCGCAGAACACACCGGCGATGCTGTACGACCCGGCCGCGTTCACCGCCGCGGGCGCCGATCCGGCGAAGGGCCTGACCTGGGACCAGTTCGCCGACGCGACGCAGAAGGTCAGCGCCGCCAGCGGGTTCGCGGCACGCGGGGCCACCGACTTCGGCATCCTCGACACGACGCTGGAGATCTGGCTGCGCCAGCAGGGCAAGCAGTTCTACACCCCGGAAGGCAAGCTCGGCTTCACCGCCGACGACCTGCGCCGGTACTGGCAGCTCGCGGGCCGGTTCCGGGACGCGAAGGGCGCGTCCCCGGCCGACGTCACGGCGTCCTACAACACCTCGCCCGAGCAGTCGCCGCTCGGCAAGAAGCAGACCAGTTCCGAGTTCGCCTACGACAACCTCCTGCCCGCGTACCAGAAGGCGAACGGCAAGCCGTTGAACGTGGCGCCGTACCCGACGGACGCGAGCGGGAACACCGGGCAGTACCGGCGGCCGTCGATGTTCCTGGCGGTCTCCGCGCGCAGCCCGCAGCAGGAGGCGGCGGCGAAACTCGTCGACTTCCTGGTCAACGACGCCGAGGTGGGCAAGATCGTCGGCACCGACCGCGGGCTCGCGCCGAACCTCAAGGTCCGCGCCCAGCTCTCGGGCTCGGCGAAGGGCGCCGACAAGACGCTCTACGACTACGAAGCCGCCCTCGAACCGAAGCTCGGTGCCGCGCCGCCGGTGCCGCCCAAGGGCGCCGGCGCGATCCAGAAGCTCCTCCAGCGCACCTACGAGGAGGTCGCGTTCGGGCGGATGAGCCTCGACGACGCCGTCAGCCGGTTCATGTCGGAAGCCGAGAAGGGACTCCAGTAGCCGATGACGACCGTGCGCACCCCGGACCCGCCGGTCGCCTGGGACACTCCAGCGCGGGCCCGGCGGCGAGGCCGGCCGCCCGGGCGCCGCCGCAAGACCCAGCCGGAGGCCTTCGCGTTCCTGACGCCGTGGCTGCTCGGCGCGGTGGCGCTGACCGTCGGCCCGATGGTCGTCTCGCTCTACCTGTCCTTCACCGACTACGACCTCTTCACCTCGCCGAAGTGGGTCGGCTTCGGCAACTTCGCGCACATGTTCACCGACGACGACCGCTACCTGCAGTCGGTGAAGGTGACGCTGATCTACGTCCTGGTCTCGGTGCCGCTGAAGCTCACGGTGTCGCTGCTGGTGGCCATGCTGCTCAACACCCGCCGCGGCGGAAGCGGCTTCTACCGGGCCGCGTTCTACGCGCCGTCGCTGCTCGGCGCGAGTGTCGCGGCGGCGCTGGTGTGGCGGGCGCTGTTCATGGGCGGCGGCCCGGTGAACGAGGTCCTGGCGTTCTTCGGCTGGCACACGCCGAGCTGGGTCGACGACCCGCAGTTCAGCCTCGCGTCGATCGTGCTGCTCGGGGTCTGGCAGTTCGGCGCGCCGATGGTGATCTTCCTGGCCGGGCTCAAGCAGATCCCGGCCGAGCTGCACGAGGCGGCCGCGATCGACGGCGCCGGCGCGTTCCGCCGGTTCCGGCACATCACCCTGCCGATGCTCTCGCCGGTGATCTTCTTCAACCTGGTGATGGAGGCCATCCACGCGTTCCAGGCGTTCACCCCGGCGTTCGTCATCGGCGGCGGCCGCGGCGGGCCGGCCGACGCGGACCTGTTCTACACGCTCTACCTGTTCGAGGTCGGTTTCCAGGACTTCCGCATGGGTTACGCGTCCGCAATGGCGTGGGTGCTGCTGGCGGTGATCGCGATCGTGACGGCGATCGTGTTCCGGACCGCGAAGCTGTGGGTGTTCTACGACGATGCCGAGGAGCGCCGATGACCGTGCTCCCGCGTTCGGCGCGTGCGGCCGGCCGGCACGGGCTGTGCCTCGTGATCGTCGCCGTGGTGCTGTACCCGCTGGTGTGGCTGGCGTTCGCGTCGGTCAAGCCGCCGGACGAGATCCTGTCCCGGCTGGCGCTGCTGCCGACGCGGTTCGTCTTCGACGGCTACACGAAGGGCTGGGAAGGCGCGGCGGACGTCGGGTTCGGCCGCTTCTTCCTCAACTCCTTCCTCGTCGCCGGGCTGTCGGTGGCGGCGAACGTCCTGTCGTGCTCGCTGGCCGCGTACGCCTTCGCCCGGCTGAACTTCCGGTTCCGCGGCGCGCTGTTCGCGTTCATGATCACGACGCTGATGCTGCCCTACCACGTCACGCTCATCCCGCAGTACGTGATCTTCCAGCAGGCCGGGCTGGTCAACACGTTCGTCCCGCTGATCCTGCCGAAGCTGCTGGCCACCGAGGCGTTCTTCGTGTTCCTGATCGTCCAGTTCATGCGCGGGATCCCGCGCGAGCTCGACGAGGCCGCGACCATCGACGGCTGCTCGGTCTACCGGACGTTCTGGCACGTCGTGCTGCCGCTGTCGAAACCGGCGCTGGTCACGACGTCGATCTTCACGTTCATCTGGACGTGGAACGACTTCTTCACGCAGATGGTGTACCTGAACGACACGGAGAAGTTCACCGTCCCGCTCGGCCTGCGGCTGTTCGTCGACACGAGCAGCGAGTCGAACTTCGGTGCGATGTTCGCGATGTCGGCGCTCGCGCTCGTCCCGATCGTGCTCTTCTTCCTCGCCTTCCAGCGCCTGCTGGTCGAAGGCGTCAGCACCAGCGGCCTGAAGGGGTGACGACGATGCGAACCCAGTGGAGAACGGGACTGGAGGACTTCTCGGACTGCCTGCTGACGGGCCTGCTGGTCGCGCTCGCGTCGGTGCCGGTGGTGACCGCGGCCCCGGCGCTCGCGGCGGGCTGCCGGGTCCTCGACCGGACGCGCCACGGCATCGGGTGTCCACTGTGGACGACGTTCTGGGCCGACTTCCGCCAGTCCGCCCGGGGTGGGCTGCTCTTCGCGCTCGGATGCCTCGCCGCGGTGGTGCTGTTCGCGGTCGACCTCGAAGTCGTGCGTTCGATGCCGGGCGCCGGGGTGCTGGGGCCGGCGCTGTGGGTGCTGGCTGCCGTGGCCGCCGTTGTCGCCCTGCGGACGTGCGAAGTCGTCGCGAGCGGAGAGCCGTCGTGGCGCCGAGCGGTGGTGACGGCCGTCCGCGAGACGGCGGCGGCGCCCGGGAACGCCCTGCTCCTGGCCGGGGCGGCCGGCCTCGCGGTGGTGCTCGTGTGGATGCTGCCGATCCTGGCCCTGCTGGTGGCCGGGCCGCTCGCCCTGGCCGCCGTGGCGACCGGTGGCCGCCGATGATCCCGAGAGTGGTCGTGTTCGGCACGGCCGGCTACGCGCGCACGCACCTGCGCCGGGCCCGGGCCCTGCACGACCGGGGCGAGATCGTCCTGGCCGGCGCGTGCGACATCCGCGAGCCGCCGGACGACGCCGGCGAGCTGGTGCCGGTGTTCACCCGCGACCCGGCCGAGCTGCTGGCCCGCGTGCCGGCCGACATCGCCGTGGTGGCCACCCCGCCGCACACGCACCTGCCCCTGGCCCGCCTCGCGCTCGCCGCGGGCTGCCACGTCCTCGTGGAGAAGCCGCCGGTGCTCGATCTCCTGGCGTTCGACGAGCTGACGGAGCGGGCCCGGGGCCGGGCGTGCCAGGTCGGCTTCCAGAGTTTCGGCTCGCCCGCGGTCCCCGCGATCCGGGCCGCGCTGGCCCGGGGCGCGATCGGCACGGTCACCGGGATCGCCGCGGCGGGTGCGTGGATCCGGCGTGATCGCTACTTCGCGCGGTCCGCCTGGGCGGGCCGTCGCCGGCTCGAAGGGCGGGCGGTCGTGGACGGCGCCCTGACGAACCCGTTCGCCCACGCCGTCGCGACCGCCCTGCTGCTCAACGGGACGGCCGGGGCCCTGCCCGAGCGCACGGCCGTCGAGCTGTACCGCGCCCGCGACATCGAGTCGGACGACACCGCGTGCGCCCGCCTGTGCTTCGCCGGCGCCCCGGACGTGGTCGCCGCCGCGACGCTCGCCGCCGAAGCCGACCACGAGCCCTACGTGCTGATCCACGGCACCGAAGGCCGGATCCGGTGGCACTACAAGACCGACCTCGTCCTCATCGGTGACGAGCCGGTCCCGGTCGGCCCGCCGGAAGACCTGCTCACCAACCTCGTCGGCCACCTCCGCGACGGCGTGCCGCTGCTCGCCCCGCTGGCCGCGACCCGCGCGTTCACCGCGCTGGTCGAGGCGGTCCGCGACGCACCCGAGCCGAGGCGGCTGCCCCAGGCACGTGCCGTCGGCACCGGGTCGGAGCGCCGGTTCGTCGTGCCGGGCGTCGACCAGGCCGTCGACGCCGCGGCCGAGCGGCTCGCGCTCTTCTCCGAACTCGCCTTGCCCTGGACCCTCGCTCGAGAGGAGACGTGATGGTGGTGCGCCGCTACGCGATCGTCGGCCTGGGCTCCCGGGCCCAGCTGTTCACCCGCGCGCTGGCCGGCTCGCCGCGGGCCGAGCTCGTGGCCTTCTGCGACCACAACGAAACCCGCATGCGCGTCCACACCGGCTGGATCGGCGCCGCGGTGCCGGGCTACCGGCCGGCGGACTTCACGGCGATGCTGACGAAGGAGCGCGTCGACGTCGTCGTGGTGTGCACCCCGGACCACACGCACGCGGACTACGTCGTCGCCGCGCTGCACGCGGGTTGCGACGTCGTCACCGAAAAGCCCATGACGACCGACCTCGCCGGCGCGCGGCGCATCCTGGCCGCGCGCCGCGAGACCGGGGGCTCGGTGCGGGTCGCCTTCAACTACCGGTACAACCCGGTGCACCGGCGCGTGCGCGAGCTGCTCGCCGCGGGCGCGATCGGGGAGATCGGCTCGGTCGAGTTCAGCTGGCTGCTCGACACCGCGCACGGCGCCGACTACTTCCGGCGCTGGCACCGCGACAAGGCGAACTCCGGCGGGCTGCTCGTGCACAAGTCCGGGCACCACTTCGACCTGGTCAACTGGTGGCTCGGCCGGGGACCCGAGACGGTGTTCGCCTTCGGCCGCTTGTTCTTCTACGGCGACGAAAACGACGGCCACACCGATGACCGTTTCGCGTTGGACCTCGAGGCCTCGCCCGAGCTGCGCGCGCTCTACCGCGACGCCGAGCACGAAGACGGCTACATCCGCAACCAGGACGTGTTCGCGCCCGGCGTCACGATCGAGGACGACGTGTCGGTGCTCGTCCGGCACCGCGGCGGGGTGGTGCTGAACTACCACCTGCACGCGTATTCGCCGCGGGAGGGCTATCGCGTCGTATTCTCGGGCAGCTCGGGACGGCTCGAGCTGGACGTCCGGGAAAACGAGTTCGCCACGGACTCCGGCGAACCCGGCCGGGCCAAGCTGACCTGGCAACGGCAGTGGGAACCGCCGGAAGTCGTCTTGAACGAGCCTTTGGGCGAAGGCCACGGCGGCGGGGACGAGCGGATGCTGGCCGAACTGCTCGGTGATGCCGAGCCGGACGAGCTCGGCTGCGCCGCCGACCACGATTCCGGCTTGCAGGCACTGCTCACCGGGCTGGCCGCCAACCGGTCGCTGGCCACGGGGGCGCCGGTCACCGTGGACGAGCTGCTTGCCGAAATCGGGGAACCGGCGTGAGCCGGGCGGCGGTGGACGGGACGCTGGAGCTGGCCGAGGACGACGGCCGGGTGCGCGTGCACCTCGGCGACTTGGTGCTGGCGGAGTACGTCGTGGCGCCGCCGACCCCGGCCGGGGACTCGCCGAAGCCGTACCTGCACCCGCTGCGCACCACCGCGGGCGAGACCGTGACCGCGGTCCGGCCGCACGACCACACCTGGCACAACGGCCTGCAGTTCACGATGGCCCACCTGTCGGGGGAGAACTTCTGGGGCGGCCGGACCTACGTGCGCGGCCGCGGGTACACGCCGCTCGACAACAACGGCAGCGTCGGCCACGTCCGCTGGGAGAGCATCGAAAGCTCGGCGGACCACTGCGAGCTGCGGCACGAACTGGCCTGGCGCACCGCGGCCGGCCGGCGGTGGCTGACCGAGAACCGCACGCTGCGCTTCGGCGACGTCTCGGCCGGGAGCTGGACCCTCACCTGGACGAGCCGGCTGCGCAACACGAGCAACCGGGAACTGCGGTGGGGGAGCCCGGTCACCGAGGGACGCGACACCGCCGGGTACGGCGGGTTGTTCTGGCGCGGGCCGCGTTCGTTCACCGGCGGCACGGTCCGGACGTCCGACGGCCGGCCCGCCGGCGACGCGATGGGCCACCGCGCGCCGTGGCTCGCGTTCACCGGACGGCACGACGAGAGCCTCCGGACCTCGACCCTGCTGTTCGCCGACAGCCCGGCCAACCCCGGTTTCCCCACGGCCTGGTACGTGCGCGCCGAGCCGTTCCCGGTGGTCAGCTTCGCCGCGACCTACCACCGGCCATGGGTGTTCGAACCGGGCGAAGAACTGACGCTGACCCACCACGTCGTCGTCCTCGACGGCGATCCGGACCCCGCCCGGCTGGCCGAGCTCGCGGCCCGGGCGGCCGAGTAGAAGGAGCCGACATGCGCTGGAAGGCCTTCGCGGGGTGCCTCGCCCTGCTCGGACTCACCCTCACCGCCGGCCCGGCGGAAGCCCACGGCCACGACCCGGGCCGCGTCGTGCTCGGCGCGCACGACGGCTGGGGCGCGGCGACCACCGGGACGACCGGGGGAGCGGCCGCCGCACCCGCCGACGTCCACACGGTGTCGAAGCGTTCGGAGCTGGTCGCCGCGCTGGCGTCGCACCCCGGTGCGCCGAAGATCGTCTACGTCCGCGGCACGATCGAGGGCAACGTGGACGCCCGCGACCGGCCGGTGAGCTGCGCCGGTTTCGCGGACCCGGGCTACACCCTGCCCGCGTACCTGGCGGCGTACGACCCGGCGACCTGGGGGAAGGTCGAGCCGTCGGGGCCGCTGGAGGAGGCGCGGGCCCGGTCGCAGGCCAACCAGGCCGCGCAGGTGGTGGTCGACGTCGGGCCGGACACGACGATCTACGGCCTCGGCGGCGCCACGCTGCACGGGCTGACCCTGCGCGTCACCGGCGACAACGTGATCCTGCGGAACCTGCGGTTCTCCGACGCGCACGACTGCTTCCCCCAGTGGGATCCCCTCGACGGCGCCGACGGGAACTGGAACTCCGAGTACGACAACGTCGACCTCGTCGGGGCGACGCACGTCTGGGTGAACCACGACGAGTTCAGCGACGGCGGGAACGACTCGCAGCCGTCGTACTTCGGGCGCAAGTACGAAGTCCACGACGGACTTTTGGACATCGTGAACGGCTCGGACTTCGTGACGGTGTCGGACAACCGGCTCCACGACCACGACAAGACGATGCTGATCGGCAACACCGACAAGCCGACCTACGACGTCGGGAAGCTGCACGTCACCGTCCACCACAACGTGTTTTCGGAGATCGGGCAGCGCGCGCCGCGGGTGCGGTACGGGCAGGTGCACGTGTACGACAACCTTTACGTGGTGCGGGATCCGGCCGCTTACACGTACTCGCTGGGCGTCGGGGTCGAGTCGCGGATCTACGCGGAGAACAACTTCTTCCGGATCCCGGCGTCGGTGCCGCTGGGCGCGCTGGTCGAATACTGGAAGGGAACGGTGCTGCACGCGACGGGGACGCTGGTCTCGGCCGGTTCGCAGCGGCCGCGTCCGGTGGACCTGCTGGCCGAGTACAACGCGGCGAACGACCCGGACCTGGGGCCGGACGTCGGGTGGACGCCGACGTTGGTGGACCGCATGGATCCGGCGTGGGCGGTGCCGGCGCGCGTGCCGGCGGGCGCGGGTCCCGTTTTCTGAAAACCCGCTGCCACGACGGCCATCCGGGCGACCGGGACGGCTCGTCGCCCGGTGACATTGACTTCGAAACGCCGGGCACCCGAGACTGAGAAAGCGCTTTCAGCACTCGCCAGGACAATTCCCGACCAGGGATGACCCAAGGAGTGATGAGCATGTTCCCGATCTCCCGGGTGAGCCGGACCGCGGCCGTCGCCGCGCTCGCGGTCTCCGCCGTGATCGTCGGCGGCACCCCCGCGACCGCGGCCTCGTGGCCGAACCCCACCAGCAGCCAGGCGGTGAGCCAGACCATCAAGGTCACCGGCGGCACCTACGACGGCGGCCTCAAGCGGTTCTACGGCACCGGTGACCTCGGCACCGGCGGCCAGGACGAAGACCAGGGCCCGATCTTCGAGCTCGCCAACGGCACCACGCTGAAGAACGTCGTCCTCGGCAACCCGGCCGCCGATGGCGTGCACTGCCTCGGCACCTGCACGCTGCTCAACGTCTGGTGGGAGGACGTCGGCGAGGACGCCGCGACCTTCAAGGGCACCTCCGCCTCGCAGACCATGACCATCGACGGCGGCGGCGCGCGCAAGGCGTCGGACAAGGTCTTCCAGCACAACGGCCCCGGCACCATGTACATCCGGAACTTCCAGGTCGACGACTTCGGCAAGCTGTACCGCTCCTGCGGCAACTGCAAGACGCAGTACAAGCGCAACGTCGTCGTCGACAACGTCACCGCCACCGTGCCGGGCAAGACCCTGGTCGGCATAAACACGAACTACGGCGACACGGCGAAGCTGACCCGGATCACCATCGTCGGCGACTCGAGCCGCAAGATCGTGCCCTGCGAGAAGTACAAGGGCGTCACCAGCGGCGAGCCGACGAAGATCGGCAGCGGGCCCGACTCGACGAACTGCCTCTACACCACCGCGAACATCACCTACCAGTGATCGGCTCGCCGGGGGTGCCGGCCGCCGTCCGGTACCCCCGGCGTCCTTTTCGGAGGCGTCATGATCACCCTGCTCCTCGCTTCGGTTCTCGCCGGCGCGTCGCTTACCGCGCCCGCGTGCACGCACCTCGTGGTGGCCGCGGACGGCTCGGGCAGCTTCGCGACGGTCCAGGCGGCGATCGACGCCGTCCCCGCCGGCGGCACGGTCTCGCTGATGCCCGGCACGTACCGCGAGGTGATCACCGTGCCCGCGAGCAAGACCGGGATCACCTTGCGCGGCACCACCGGCCGGGCGGCGGACGTCGTCATCGACTACGACAACGCCAGCGGCACGAAGAAGCCCGACGGCACGACGTACGGCACCACGGGCAGCGCGACCGCGACGATCGCCGCGAACGGCTTCACCGCGACGGCGCTGACCTTCCGCAACTCCTTCGACCGCCACGCCCACCCGGAGATCACCGCGACCCAGGCCGTCGCGGTGAAGGCGACCGGCGACCGGATGGTCTTCGACAACGTCACGTTCCTCGGCCACCAGGATACGCTCTACGCCGACACCGCGACGGTGGGCACGACCGGCCGCCAGTACTACCGGAATTGCGCGATCAGCGGCGACGTCGACTTCCTGTTCGGCCGGGCCACGGCGGTGTTCGACCGGGCGACGATCACCGCGCTCGACCGCGGGTCGAATCCCAACGGCTACCTGACCGCGGCGAGCACGCGCCGGGCGAACACGTACGGGTTCCTGGTCGTCGGCAGCAAGGTGGTCAGCGCGGCGGCGAACGCGAGCTTCTACCTGGGCCGGCCGTGGCACCCCGGCGGGGACGTCGACGCGATCGCGCAGGTCGTCGTCCGGGAGACCGTCCTGCCCGCGGCGATCAAGGCGACGCCGTGGACGGACATGTCCGGCTTCTCCTGGAAGGACGCCCGGTTCTTCGAGTACCGCAACACCGGGCCGGGCGCGGGCACCGGCACCGACCGGCCGCAGCTGACCGCCGCCCAGGCCGCGACCTTCACGGCGCAGCGGTACCTGGCGGGCGCGGACGGCTGGAACCCCGTCCTCTGAGGACGGTTCCGCGGTGCACGACCCGGCCCGCCTTCAGGACGAGGTCCCGCGGCGGCCGGGTCACGACGGCGTGGGCCGGCGTCTCGGCGTCGACCACGACGAGGTCCGCGGACGTGCCTTCGACGAGACCGTAGCCGTCGAGGCCCAGCGTGCGGGCGCCGCCGAAGGTGACCGCCTCCAAGGCCAGCTCGATGTCCTCGTCACGGCGGAACGTGCTGCGGTAGGCCAGGTGCATCGCCCGCTCGAGGAGGTCGCCGCTGCCGAATGGGCTCCACAGGTCGCGGATGTCGTCGTGCCCGCACGCGACGGTCACGCCGGCCTCGCGCAGCCGCTTGAGCGGCGGGACCGGGAAGTCGAAGATCGCCGCCGTCGTGATCGTGATGCCCGCGTCCGCGAGCCCGGCCGCCAGCCGGTCCTGCGTCGCCGCGTCCGCCTGGGCGAGGGCGTAGGCGTGGCTGACCGTCACGCGCCCGGCCAGTCCGGTCGCCCGCGTCCGCTCGATGATCAGCTCCAGCTCGAACACGCCGAGCGAGCCGGGGTCGTGCAGGTGCAGGTCGATCCGGACGCCGTGGCGCGCGGCCAGGCCGAACACGACGTCGAGGTGGCGGACCGGGTCGCGGTCCAGCCCGGCCGGGTCGATGCCGCCGACCGCGGTCACGCCCAGGCCGATCGCCCGCTCCAGCAGCCCGGCCGTGCCCGGGTCGGTGAGGATGCCGCTCTGCGGGAACGCGACCTGCTCGACGGTGATCCGGCCGGCCAGCCGCGCGGCGACGTCGCGCACGACCTCGACGCCGGTGAGCCCGGTGCCGGTGCAGACGTCGGTGTGGGTGCGGACGTGCGTCGTCCCCGCGACGGCCATGGTTTCCAGCAGCGCGGTCACGTGGGCCGGGTCCGGGAGGCCGAGCTCGGCGCGGCGGACGCGTTCGTCGGCGATGCGGTCGGCGAGCGCTGGCCCGGCCGAGTGCGGCCGCCACGGCCCGCCGAAGAGCGTCTTGTCGAGGTGGCAGTGGGCTTCCACCAGTCCCGGCAGGACGAGCCGGCCGCCGAGGTCGAGCACCTCGGCGTCGCCCGGATCGAGCCCGCGCCCGATCTCGACGAGGACGCCGTCGCGGACGAGGACGTCGGCCGCGCCGGTTCTCCAGAGGCGGCCGTTGCGAAGCAGAAGTCCGGGCATCGTCGCTCCTTCCCGTCGCCGCCGAGCCTTTCAGCCGGAGAAGGGCGAAGGAAGGGCCTGTGGTGGTTCGCCGAACGTCCGCGCTTCCTCCTCGGCCGCGGCCAGCTCACTCGCCGCGGCCACCGCGTCCCCGGGCGCGCCGCGCCGGACCAGTGCTTCGGCGTGGCGACGACGGGAGAACACCACGGCCGGCCAGTGCGCCAGCGCCAGGTTGTGCTGGACCGCCGCCCGCAGGTGCGCGACCGCCCGGTCGAGGTCGCCGGTCGTCAGGGCCGCCGTGCCCAGCGGGTAGTGGATCGAGCCGAAGCACGCGATCGCCAGGCTCGCCATCGCCGGCAGGTGACCGAACGGGCGGAGCAGCTCGGAAACCCGGGTCGCCGTCTCGGTGTCGCCCAGCAGGTAAGCGGTTTCCGCGGCGCCGCACAGGGAAATCAGCCACGTGCTCGACCGCGGCAGCACGCCCAGGTCGCCGCCGCACAGGCGCGCCAGGGCACCCGCGGCCGTCCGCCGGTCGCCGGAGGAGGCCGCCGCGACCGCCAGCGCCGCGTAGTACGAATTGTCGATCGGGCTGAGCGTGGGGGAGTGCATCAGCCCGTCCAGCACCGGCACCAGCTCGCCGAGCCGGCCCTGGAACCACCGGATCGCCACCAGCTGCGCGCCGTACCAGCCGAGCGCGTCCAGGTCGCCGGCCGCCTGGCCGAGCTCCGCGCACGCCTGGGCGCCCTGCTCGGCCTCGCGGAACCGGCCCGCGCGGATGGCGAGCATGACCTTGACCGCGTCGGCGACGAACCCCGCGGCCAGGTGCTTGCGCGCGGCCAGGAGGTCGTCGAGCTCGCCGAGCCGCCGCTGGGCGTGCGGGTCGCCGGCCAGGAACAGGTCGACGGTGTCCCACAGCACGCCCATCACGAGGTCGGTGCGCCGCCCGGACCGCCCGCTGACCCCGACGAGCTCGGTGGCCAGCGCGTGCCGCCGGGCCGTGTGGTCCGGTCCGAGCAGGCAGTGGTGGGCCAGGCTCAGCGCCTCGGCGTGCGCGACCGGGTCGCCGGCGGCCCGGGTTTCCTCGGCCACGGCCAGGATCCGGTCGTGCGTCACGGCCTGGTAGTCCTCCTCGCCGGCGAGCCGCGTCCGCAGCCGGCGGGCGAGCGCGGAGGCCGGGTCGAGCTCGGCGAGCGCGTGCCGCAGCCGCGTCAGCAGCTGCTCCGACGCGGCGGCCGTCCGGTGTTCGTGCACCCACACCCCACCCAGGCCGAGCGCGGCGCGGGCGAGCGCGTCGGCGTCCCCGGCCTGGTCGGCGCGGCGGTACGCGGTTTCGAAGTGCTCGCGGCTGGTCCGCAGGTCGCCGTCCTCCAGGAGGGCGTGTTCGCCGGCGGCCAGCGCGTCGTCCGGGATGGTCACCACGGCGCGGGCCGGGAGCAGGCTCGGGTCGTGGGCGAGCACCTGCCGGTGCACCTGGGCCAGCACCGGCGACGGCTCGACGCCGGAGGCGGTGATCAGCCCGTGCCGGGCCCGGCGGAACGCTTCCAGCGCGTCGCCCTGGCGCCCGGCGCGGTAGAGCGCGGTCATCAGCTGCGCCCACAGCCGTTCGTGGCCGGGGAAGGCGGCGGTCAGCGACTCCAGTTCGGCGATCAGGCCGACGTCCTCGCCGGTGGCCAGGTCGGCGTCGATCCGGTCCTGGACGGCGTTGTGGCGCAGCCGTTCCAGCCGCATCCCTTCGGCCTGCAGGGTTTCCACGCCGGCGAACTCCTCGTAGGCGTTTCCCCGCCACAGCGCCAAAGCGGCGGCCAGGTGCGTCCGCGCGGCGCCGGGTTCGTCGGCCGCGAGCGCGCGCCGCCCTTCGACGGCGAGCTGTTCGAAGCGCGCCGCGTCGAGGGCCTCCGGAGCGACGTGCAGCACGTACCCCGGCGAGCGCGTCAGGATCAGGTGCGAGTCCATCGAGCCGCGCAGCCGCGAAAGGTACGTCCGCACGGTCCGGTCCGCGTGCTCGGGCAGCCACTCGCCCCACAGCGCGTGGCCGAGGGCGGGGACGCTGACCACGCGGCCCGCCTCCGCGGCCAGCACGGCGAGCAGGGTCCGGATCCGCGGACCGCCCACGTCCCGCGGCGCTCCGCCGATCCGGACCTCGAACGGTCCCAGCACTCCGAAGTCCACCCCGCCGGTGGTGTTCCCGACCATCCCCGCCCCTCCGCCGCGGACACGTCCGCGTTCAGGCCTACAGGAGCGGACCGGGCCGGGCGAGATACGTCGACAGGAAGGAAAAGCTCCGTCACCGAATCGTCGATGGTGGCCGAGCCGCACTCCGGGGATTCGGCGGCAGGCCGCGTGGGGTCACGGTTCGCCGGGGCCGAGGGCAGCTTCCCCCGTTTCGTTGCCGGGCTCCTTCAATTCGACGAACAACGCGTGGGTGGGCGTGGTGCCGACGTTCTCGCCGGAATGTTCCTGCGCCGCGACCCAGCGCGCCTCGCCGGCGGCCAGGTCGACGTGCACCTCGCGGCCGCCGGCGGAGATGCGCCGGCTGAACGCGCCGAGCGTGACCATCACGGTGTCGGGGTGCCGGTGCGGCGCGGTCCGGTCGCCGGGCCGGTCCCGGTACTCGAGGACGCGGACCCGCTCGTTTTCGAGGACCACCCGGTAGAGCTCGGGATTCGTTTCCGCCGGATCACCGCTCATGGCCGCCTCCTTCGTGGGACCTGAGTACCATGATGGCATGGAAGTGCCATATGAGTCCACGGGCCGCAGCCGGCAGAAGGGGCGGACGCGGGCCGCGCTGGTCGAAGCCGCCCACGCACTGCTGGCGCGGGGAGGGGCGCCGACGGTGGAAGAAGCCGCCGCGGAGGCCGGGATTTCCCGCACCACGGCGTACCGGTACTTCCCCAACCAGCGCGCCCTCCTGCTGGCGGCGTACCCCGAGATCGAGGACGGCGCGGGCCTGCTCCCCGCCGGCGCGCCCGCCGGCCCGGAGGCGCGCCTGGACCTGGTGATGCGCGAGTTCATCCGGTTCACCGTGCGCTGGGAGCCGCAGCTGCGGGCCCAGCTGCGGCTTTCGCTGGAACCCGGCGCGGAGCAGCCGGTGCTGCGGGGCGGCCGGGCGATCCGGTGGATCGAGGAGGCGCTGGCGCCGATCGCCGCGACGCACCCGGACGTCGACGTGCACGGTTTGGCGGTGGCCATCCGCTCGGCGACGGGAATCGAGTCCCTGGTGTGGCTGACCGACATCGGCGGGCTCGACCGCGACCGGGCGGCCGAAGTGCTCGCGGCCTCGGCCCGGGCGATCCTGCGGGCCGCGCTCGACCCGCGGTGAACCGCCGTCGCGCCGGAATGCCCGGCGCGACGGCGGCCGGCGACTACGTGATCGGCACCGTGGCGACGCAGGACTGCGCGCCGTTGCCGAACGTCGTCGACGCCGTGCCCCGCGCGGTGGCCGGGATGGCGAGCCCCGACGGCAGCGTCTCGGTGTAGGTGCCGTTCGAGGCCGGGCTGACGTTGGCGTAGACCGCGTGCGTGCCCAGCCCGTCGGTGTAGCTGATCTTCAGCGACCGGGTGCCCACGTCACCGATGTACGGTCCCGCCGTCGTGATGGCGCCGAGCGGGCGGTGGAAGCCGCCGGACGTCTCGTACCGCAGGGTGAACATCCCGCTGAACTGCCCGGCGTGGCAGGTGCTCGTGACCTGCTTGACGGGCGCCGCCCCGGCCGGAGCCGCCAGCGCCGCCGTGGCCAGCATCGCGACGAATCCGGCTCGCACCACTGTCTTCATCTGTCCCTCGCTCTCGGTCCCCGCCATCTTGCCGGGTCGCGCTTCCGTCCCGCTTCCCTCAAACGGCCGTACGCACGAGCAGCACCGGGCACGCTGCGTGGTGCAGCAGTGCCTGCCCGGTCGACCCGAGCAGCAGCCCGGGGAAGCCACCGCGGCCGCGATCGCCGAGAACGACCAGCTGGGCGGTCCCGCTGCGGTCGATCAGCTCGCGGCGCGGGTGGGCGTGGACGACGACCTGCTCGACCGCGACGTCGCCGAGGTCGTGGTCGTCGAGCCGTTCGCCGAGCAGCCGGCGCCCGGCCTCGGTGACGCACCGCGGGTCCGGCCGCGGCGGCGGGGCATCGGTCCACGCGTGCAGCACGACGAGGGGAGCGCGGCGGAGGCGGGCTTCGGCGAGCGCCGCCGCGAGCACGCGCGTGCCGGCTTCGCTGCCGTCGATGCCGGTGACGACCGGGCGGTCACCGGCGCCGGGCTCGTCCCAGCTGTCCCCGCGGACGACGACGGTGTCGCAGCGCCCGTGCGTCCCGACGGCCGCGGCGACCGACCCGGCGAGCAGGCTGGTGAGCCGCCCGTGCCCGGCGGAGCCGACGACGAGCAGCGCGGCGTGCCGCGAGGCTTCGATCAGCGCCTGCGCGGCACGGTCAGGATCGAGCCGGGTCGAGGCACCCGGAATCCCTTGCGCGGCAGCAAGTTCCCGCGCGGTCCGCAGCGCCCGCCGCCCACGCGCGCGAAGAGCGTCGACCATCTCCTCGGGCGGCGGCACGACCCCACCGGCGAGCAGGGCGGGGACATCGAGGGCATGCACGATCTCGAGGGGCGCGTCCCGCAGACCGGCGGTCCGAGCGGCCCAGCGAACGGCGTCCAAGGACTCGGCCGACCCGTCCACCCCGGTGACGATCGGCGGCGCGGCTGCAGCGGTCATCCGCCGACTCTATGCCCGCCTGAGGGTGCGGAGGAGCGCTTCGGGCCCGGCGCTAGGAGACGCACTAGGGGCGGCGGTCAGTGCGGGGTCGGCGGGGTGGCGGCAGGGTGGATCCGGGCCCGCCGGGTCGGCGGGGTGGCGGCGGGCCGGGGAGTGGCGGGTCGGGCAGGGCTGGTTCTCGCGCGGCGGATCCGCGCCGGTACCGCCGCTGCTGCGGGGACGACCGGCTGGCTCGGCCGACCGAACCGACTTGGCCGACTCTGCCCGACCCGGCCTGGCTAGGCAGACAGGCCCGACCTGGCCTGGCCAGGCTTGGCCGGACCCGACCCGGCCGAGCCGATCCCGACCCGACCCGACTCGGCCGACCCGGCCGACCTGCCCGGCTGAGCCGACTGACCCGACCCGATCCGACCTGCCGGCCGAGCCGGCCGACCTGACCCGGTCCGGCCGATCCGACCGGCCTAACCAAGCGTCCGGCGGGCCGACCAGCCGAGCAGTGTCAGCTCCAGCGCCGCGAACCCGGCCAGCACCACCGCCCCGGATGCCACCAGCATCGCCAGCCCGATCAGCAGCACCGGCAGCACCAACCCCGCGTACGCAGCCAGGAACAACGCGGCCAGGACTTCGCCGCGCGTCAGGTCGTCCGCCAGGGCCGCCACCGTGCCTACCGCTGCGCGGAAGCCCAGCCCGAACCCTGCCCCCGCCAGTACGCTCGCCCCCAAAAAACAGCAGGAGTGATCCCGCGAACGCCGATGCCGCCAGCGCCACCAGGCCAATGCCCATCAGCGCGTACCCCGACCGCAGCTGCGTGCGCGTGGCGAGGCGGGCCAGGCCGATCTGGGCGAGGGCCGCGGTGCCGAGCATCGTGAACGGTGCGAGCCCGGCCAGCAGCCGCGACGGCTCGTGCAGCTCGTGGGCCAGCAGCGTCGGGGCCAGCGCCATGAACAGGCCGCTGAGCGCGAACGCCGCGAACGCGCCGATCGCCGCGCCGGTGAACTCGGACCGGGCCGCCGATGGCAGGGACAGCCGTTGCGGCCGGTACGCCGGGCGCTCCTCGCGACGTTCGACCGTCTCCGGCACCAGGCTCACCGCGGCCGCCTCCAGGAGCAGCACGACCAGGAAGACCGCGAACGGCGTGTGCAACGGCTCGCCGGCGAACCGCGCGAACAACCCGCCCGCCAGCGGTCCCAGTGCCAGGCCGCCCGCGTTGACCACCGTCGCGGCCAGGCCGGGACGCGCCTGCGTGCGCAGCTCGGACAGGTGCGCGGTGGCCGTCGCGGTGATCGCGCCGATGCCCGCACCGCTGACCAGCCGCGCGACGATCAAGCCGGGCACCTCCGGCCAGAGCAGGAACACCGCCGCCGAGAGGGCCTCGGCGAGCAGCCCCGCGACGAGCACGCGACGGCGCCCCAGCCAGTCACTGACGTGCCCCGCCAGGTACAGGCTCAGCATCACCCCGACCGCGTACGCGGCGAACACCACGGTGACGAGGAACGCCGGGAACCCGTCCCGCTGCTGGTAAAGCGCGTACAGCGGGGTCGGGACGGTGGAGAACGCGAGCGCCGTCGCGAACGCGACCGCGACGACGCGGAACCCCAGGCCGCGGCTCATCCGGAGCCGGGCGGGGGCAAGGGTGACGGACATCGGGACCTTCCAGGACGCCAAGGGGACCTTCCGCACTCCACGATGTCCCCGGCGACTCAGCAAGTCCAACGAAAAGTCCTGGTCCGAGTTATCGCTACCATCGATGAATGGAGACGCGTCAGCTCGAGTACTTCGTCGCGGTGGCCGAGGAACTGAGCTTCACCCGGGCCGCCCAGCGGATGTTCGCGGTCCAGTCCACCGTGTCCGCCGCCGTCCGCGCGCTCGAGACCGAGCTCGGCACCCGGCTGTTCGACCGGTCCACCCGCCGGGTCGCGCTGTCGGCGGCCGGTGCCGCGTTCCTGCCCGAGGCGAAGAGCGCGATCGAAGCCCTCGAACGCGCCCGCGCGACCGTCCAGGAAGCATCGGAAGGCCTGCGCGGCAGCCTGCGGATCGGCACGCTGACGTCGATCGGCGGCGTGAACCTGCCCGAGCTGCTCGGGGCGTTCCACCGGCGGCACCCGCGGGTGGACATCCACGTGACGGTGTCGATCACCGGGTCCACCGGGCTGGCCGAAGAGGTCCGCCAGGGGCGGCTCGACGTCGCGATCGTCGGCCTGCCCGAGTCCGACCTCGCCGGGCTGGCGGTCCTGCGGGTCGACACGCGGCCGTTCGTCGTGCTGCTGCCGGCCGATCACCCGCTGGCGGCGCGCCGGGCCGTGCGGCTCGCGGACCTCGCCGGCGAGTCCTTCATCGACACGCCGCGCGGGTTCGGCAACCGCGTCGCGATGGACCGGGCCTTCGACGCGCTCGGGGCGCCGCGGCGGGTCACCGTCGAGGTCGCCGACCTCCGCACGGTGGCGGGCTACATCGCGGCCGGGCTGGGCGTCGCGGTCGTCCCGGACACGCCCGTGCCCGGCGAGCCGGACGTCGTCGTGCGGCCTCTGGCCGGCGCCGGCCTGGACTGGCCGCTCAACGTCGTCACGTCGGGCGCGAAGCCGCCGAGCCGCGCGCTCCGGACGCTGCTCGACCTCATGGCCGGCGTCACCGATATTTGAACACGTTCAACTCTTTCGGTACCGTGGGTTCCGGCGGACCGTGAAGGGGGAACTTCGTGAAGGTCGTGATACCCGGGGGCACCGGGCACCTGGGGCGGGTACTGAGTCGCCGGCTCGCCGGACGCGGGGACGAGGTCGTCGTGCTCACCCGGCGCGACGCCCCGGCGGAACCGGGGGTGCGCCACGTCCGCTGGGACGGGCGGGCCGCGGGGCCGTGGACGGCGGAGGTCGACGGCAGCGACGTCGTGCTCAACCTGGCCGGCCGGTCGGTGAACTGCCGGTACACCCGGGCGAACCTGCGGGAGATGTGGAACTCGCGCATCGACTCGGCGCGGGTCGTCGGAGGCGCGATCGAGCACGCCGGGCGGCCGCCGCGGGTCTGGCTGCAGATGAGCACGGCGACGATCTACGCGCACCGGTACGACGCCCCGAACGACGAAACCACCGGCGTGCTCGGCGGCGGCGAGCCGGGAGTGCCCGCCTACTGGGCCTACAGCGTCGACCTCGCCCGGGCGTGGGAGCGCGAGCAGGAGGTGGCGGCCACCCCGCGCACCCGCAAGGTGGCGCTGCGGACGGCGATGGTGATGAGCCCCGAGCCCGGCGGCGCGTTCGAGATGCTGCTGCGGCTCACCCGGCTGGGCCTGGGCGGCCCGGTCGCGGGCGGGGCGCAGTACCTGTCCTGGATCCACGAGGACGACCTGGTCCGGGCGATCGACTTCCTCGCCGGGCGCGACGACCTGCGCGGGCCGGTGAACCTCGCGGCCCCGGAACCGTTACCCTACAAGGACTTCCTGCGTGCGCTGCGGACGGCGGCGGGCGTCCCGTTCGGACTGCCGGCGACGAGGTGGATGGCGGAGCTCGGGGCGTTCGCGCTCCGGAGCGACACGGAGCTGCTGCTGAAGAGCCGCCGCGTGGTACCGGGCCGGCTGCTCGACGCGGGGTTCGCCTTCGACCACCCCGAGTGGCCGGCGGCGGCCGAGGATCTGCTCAGGCGTCCACTGAGGACGGTCGGCTGAGCCGGGGGTTTTCGCGGGCTGAGCGTGAGGTCCGGCCGGCCGGGTTCGCGGGCTCGCCGACGTGCGGCAGGTGCCGGAACGGGTCCGCGGGTGTGGTCCGGCCGGTCATCCGAGTCCGCTGTTGTCCCGCAGTCTCCGCAGCATCAGCGCGAGATGCAGCCGGAACCGGCCCGCGGGGGAGTCGACCTCGAAGCCGAGGACCGCTTCCGCACGGGCCAGGCGGGCCGGCATCGTGCTGTGGTGGCGGTGCAGCACCGCCGCGGCCTTGCGGGCCGAGCCCGTCGCGCACAGCGCGTCGAGCGCGGCCAGCGTGTCGTCCCCGTGGGTTTCGGCCGCGAGCCGGTCCAGAGCGCGGATGTCCGGCAGCTCGGCGAGATCCGGCCCGTCGAGCCGGCCGGCCAACGCGGTGAGGCTGCCGAGCCGGTCCCACCACACCACCGGCTCGGCGTCCGCGGTGAAGCGCAGCGCCGTCCGGGCGGCGGCCCAGGACCGGGCCGCGTCGATGGCAGGCAGCTCCGGGCCGACGCCCGCCCGGCCGCCGTCCGGCAGCGCGGGCACGGTGTCCACGAAGATCGCGCGCACCCCGCCCAGCTGGGCCGATCGCCCCGCGAGCCCGTCGACGCCGGTGCCCGCCAGCACGCGCAGCCGCGCCGCCGGGGCGATCCCCAGCAAGTGCAGGGCCCGCGACCGCTCGGCCGTGCCGGCGTCCTCGGACAGCACCAGTTCGACCAGCGCGGGGTCGCCGAGCTCGGGCCGGGGCACACCGCTCTGCTCCAGCAGGATCGCCGTGGCGATCGCGAACCGTTCCAGCAGCATGTCGTCGAGCGGGAGCGGTGCCCCGCCGCGGGCCACCCACACGTCGACGCCGCCCTCGAGGCGGCGGACGGCCGCTCCCGCGGGCGCCGCCCCGGGCGTGACGACGTCTTCGCCCGGTTCCGCCCGCAGTGACAGCCCCTGGCCGGGCGCGTGCACGCCGACCCGGCAGCCGGCGAGCTCGGCCGTGCTGCGCACCAGCGCGTCCAGGCCGGCGCGGCCGGTGATCAGGCGGTCGAAGAACCCGATCACCCGCACGGCGTTCTCGGCGTCGGCGTCGAGCCCGGACAGCCGCAGCAGCAGCCCCTTCATGCCGCCACGATAGGCGCGCCCGCCGCCGGATGGCGACCTCCGGCGCGGCAACGCCCGCCGCGTGGCGGTGGCCCGGAGCGCCTCCCGCGGCCCAAGATCGGGGTCATGACCTACGCGATCGATCCCGAGCTGGTGCCCTGGCTGGACATGCTCCCGGCCGTGACCCTCTCCGACTACGACTCCCTGGTCGCCGCGCGCTCCTCGATGGGGCAGCTGGGCGAGGTCCTGCCGGCCTACGAGCCGGCGAACCCGATCGACGTCCGCGACACGACCGTGCCCGGGCCGTCGGACGCACCCGAGGTCCCGGTGCGCGTCTACTCGCCGGCGAACCGCACCGGCGCGGTGCCCGGCCTGCTCTACATCCACGGCGGCGGGTTCGTCCTCGGCGACCTCGACATGTTCCACGCGTCGCTGCTCCGCCTGGTCGACGAGCTCGGCATCGTGATCGTGTCGGTGGACTACCGGCTGGCGCCCGAGCACCCGTTCCCGGCGCCGGTCGAAGACTGCTACGCGGCCCTGCAGTGGGTCGAGGCCAAGGCGGCGGAGCTGGGCATCGACCCGGCCCGGCTCGCGGTCGGCGGCGAAAGCGCGGGCGGCGGCCTCTCGGCGGCGGTGGCGCTGCTGGCCCGCGACCGCGGCGGCCCGGCGCTGTGCTTCCAGTACCTCGGGATCCCGGAGCTGGACGACCGCCTGGAGACGCTGTCGATGCGCGCCTACACCGACACGCCGGTGTGGAACCAGCCGAACGCGGTGTACAGCTGGACCAGCTACCTCGGCGCGGAGCCCGGCGGCGCAGACGTCTCGCCGTACGCCGCACCGGCCCGGGCCGCGGACCTGGCCGGGTTGCCGCCCGCGTTCGTCACGACGTGCCAGTTCGACCCGTTGCGGGACGAGGGAATCCAGTACGCGCAACGCCTCGCGCACGCGGGCGTGGCGACCGAGCTGCGGCACTACCCGGGCACGTTCCACGGGTCGAGCATGGTGGAGACGGCGGAGATCTCCCGCCGGATGTTCGCCGACGAGGTCGACGCCCTGCGCCGCGGGTTGCGGCTGGGCTAGCGGGGAAGCGCCGTCACCAGGGCTTTCCCGAACGCGACGGCCGCTTCGCAGGCGCCGCCGCCCGTCTTCGACGCGAAGATCCGGACGTGCTCGGACTCCTTCTCGTCGAGCGGGCGGTGGTTCCACGACAGCACGCAGCTGCCCTCGAGTTCGCGGCGGGTGCCGGTCACCCCGCCGAGGTCGACCGGGGAGCCCTCGTCCGGCACGCCGGTCGGCATCTTCTCGAAGGTCAGCCGCAGGGACGTCGTCGCGGTCCACTCGCACTCGCGGACGCGGTTCAGCTTGGTCTCGCGGACCGGCCCGAGCGCCTGCACGACCGCGGCCTTGGCGAGCACGGCGCACGGGTCGAGCGCGACGAGCGTCCCGGGCGCCAGCGCGTAGCCGTTGCCGCCGCCGTGGAGCCGGTCCAGGAGCTTGCCCAGGGTGGCCTTCGCCAGGGCGCACGTCTCGGCGAGCGCGGTCACGCCGAGCTCCGGCTGTGCGGGGATCTGGACGCTCGCGTCGCAGGTGCTGCCGCTGATCTCGGTGAACAGCACCTGCCTGCCGTTCAGGTCTTCGGTGGGGCGCCCGCCTTCGACGTAGATCTGGTCGCCGAGCTCGACCGAGATCTTCCCGCCCGAGCGGGACTGGTACGTGCAGCGGTCGAGCTGAGCGGTGTCCGGGTCGGCCCGGAGCTTGCCCGCGTCCGGGACGGTGATGTCGTCGAGCACCCGGCACGGATCGGCGCGGCGCAAGGTGTCGAGGCTCGTCGGGTCGAGGTTCGCGCCGGGTGACGCGGGGTCCGCGCCCACTTTGAACGCGGCCACGGCGATCAGGCTGCCCGCGGCCAGCGCGCAGGCGGCGGCGAGCGCGGTGACGACCGGCAGCCAGCGACGGCGTTTCGGCGGTGCCGGTGGCGGGGGTGGAACCGGCCAGGACAGCGCGGTGCGGACGGCGGCGTCCTGGGCCGCGATGAGGTCGTGCACCGCGGGCGGCCAGGGCCGGGTGCCGGGCGGGACCGGGCCGAGGAAGTCGAGGATCCGCTGCGGTGTCGGCCGCCGGGCCGGGTCCTTGGCCAGGCACGGCTCGACGAGCGCGCGGATTTCGGGCGGCACCGCCGTCAGGTCGGGGGTGGCGTGGACGACGTCGTAGAGCAGCTGCGCGGTCGTCGAGCCGGGGAACGGGGGATGCCCGGTCGCCGCCATCACCAGCAGGCCGCCGAGGGAGAAGACGTCGCTCGCCGGGGTCAGCGGGCGGCTTTCGGCCTGTTCCGGCGACATGAACGCGGGGGAGCCGACGATGCCGCCGGTGCCGGTGAGATCCGGGCCGCCTTCGGTGGCGCGCGCGATGCCGAAGTCGATCACCCGCGGGCCGTCGCCGGTCAGCAACACGTTGCCGGGCTTGAGGTCGCGGTGGATCAGGCCGACGCGGTGGATCTCGATCAACGCGGTCGCGAGCCCGACGGCGAGCTGGCGCACCGCGTCGACCGGCAGCGGCCCGGTGGCTTCGACGGCCTCCTTGAGCGACGGCCCGGTGACGAACACCGAAGCCAGCCACGGGGTTTCGGCGTCGGGGTCGGCGTCCATCACCGCGGCGGTGAACGCTCCCGAAACCCGTTGCGAAGCCTGGACTTCCTGCCGGAACCGGGTCCGGAAGCGGTCGTTGTGCGCGAGCTCGGGGTGGACCTGCTTGAGCGCGACGAGCCTGCCGTCCGGCGCGACGCCGAGCAGGACGCGGCCCATCCCGCCCTCGCCGAGCGCGGCGACCAGGCGGTACTTCCCGGCGTGCCGGGCGTCGCCGGCTTCGAGGGGCTTCACGGTTTTGGCAATCCGGGCCGGATCGCCTTGGCGAAGTCCTGCGCCTGGCGGCAGATCTCGGCGTCGGGCAGCGTGCTGGCGGAGGTGCGGTAGCCGACGACGACGTTCTCCGAGAAGTCTTCTTCGAGCGGGCGGTGCTGCCAGGTCAGGCTGCAGAACCCGGACGCGGGGTTGGACCGTTTGGTGGTGAAGTACGCGGTGACCCCGCCGAGGTCGACGGTCCCGGCCGAGTCGTAGTACGAGTCCTTCGACTGCACGGGCCGGGTGCCGCGTTCGAGCGACACGACGACCTCGCCGCCGACCTGCCAATGGCATTCGTGCAGCCCGGCGGGCACCACCTTGGTGACCGGGCCGACGATCCGCTGCGCGGTGGCGGTGTCGACCAGGCCGCACGGATCGACCGGGGCGAGTCCTCCCGGCGCGGCGGGCGAGCCCGCGCGGAGGCGGTTGACGGCTTCGGTGAGCGCGGCCTTCGCCGAGTCGCACGGCTGGGCGAACGGCTTGGCCGCCTGGCTGGCTTCGACGCCGATCGTCGCGTCCGGCCGGTCGACGATCGGCACGGACGCGGTGCAGCCGCCCGTCTTGTCGTCGATGGTGAGCGGGAGGCCGTCGAGCTCCCCGGCGGCCGTGCCCTTGGCGGTCACCGGGCCGCCGACGGTCAGTCCCAGCCACTGGCCCTGCGGCGTCTCGTAGACGCACTCGAAGAAGTGCACGTCGATCTTGGGGGTGAGCTTCCCGGTGCCGGGCACCGACGGCAGCACCTGGCACAGGTCGGCGGCGCGCAGCTTGTCCGGGCCGAGCGGGTCCGGGTTCGGCGCGGACGTGGTGGTGACCGGAGGCGGGACGGTCGTCGCCGGGGCGGCGGTCGCGCCGTCGTCGCCCCGGGTGAGGGTGATCGCGGTGATCGCAGCGGCCACGACGACGGCGGCCGCGGTGGCGGCGAGCGCGATCCGGCGGCCTCGTCGCGCGGGCTTCTTGGTCAGGACGGCCGTCACTTCGGCCTGCCGCCTCGCGATCAGCGCGTGCACGGCAGGCGGCCACGGACGCTGGACCGGCGGCAGCGGACCGAGCAGCTCCAGGACCTGAGCGGGTGTCGGCCGTCGTGCCGGGTCCTTGGCGAGGCACGGCTCGGCGACGGCCTGGACCTCGGGCGGCAGGAAGCGCAGGTCCGGGTGCGTGTGGACGACGTTGTAGAGCGACTGCGGGCCCGAGGTCCCGGCGAAGGGGCTGTGCCCGGTGGCGGCCAGCACCAGCAGGGCGCCCAGGGAGAAGACGTCGCTCGCCGGGGTCAGCGGCCGCCCTTCGGCCTGCTCCGGCGACATGAAGGCGGGCGAGCCGAGGATGACGCCGGTGTGGGTGAGGTCGGTGCCGCCCTCGGCGGCGCGGGCGATGCCGAAGTCGATGACACGCGGCCCGTCGTCGGCGAGCAGGACGTTGGCGGGCTTGAGGTCCCGGTGCACGAGCCCGGCCCGGTGGATGCCGGTCAGGGCCGACGCCAGCCCGGCGGCGAGGTGCCGGACCGCGGCCGGCGGCAGCGGCCCGGTCGTGTCGACGGCTTCCTGCAGCGAGGGCCCGGCGACGAACACGGAGGCGAGCCACGGCGTTTCGGCGTGGGGATCGGCGTCCATCACGGCGGCGGTGTAGGCGCCGGAGACGAGCCGCGAGACCTCGACCTCCCGCCGGAACCGTTCGCGGAAGCCGGGATCGTGCGCGAACCCCCGGTGCACCCGCTTGACGGCGGCCAGCCGACCGTCGGGGGCGACCCCGAGCAGCACGCGGCCCATCGCGCCTTCGCCGACGGCGGCGAGCAGCCGGTACCGCCCGACCTGCGCCGGCTCACCCCGCCCCAACGGCTCCACACCCACCTCCGCGGGTGATCGTAGAGCGTGCCGCACGGGCGATGGCCCGGAATGCCCTGATCCGCCGACCGGTGCCCACGGGTAGGAAGGAGGCATGAACACTTCCGTCGGGGTGCTGCACCCCGGTGCCATGGGCGCCGCCGTCGGGGCGGTCCTCACCTCGCGCGGCACGCCCGTCTCCTGGCTTCCGGCCGGACGCGGCCCCGCGACGCGACGCCGTGCCGAAGACGCCCGGCTGACCGAGGCCCAGGACCTCGCCGGGTGCGACGTCATCCTCAGCGTCTGCCCGCCCGCCGCCGCGCTGGACGTCGCCCGCAGCGTCGCCGGGTTCACCGGGGTCTACGTCGACGCCAACGCCATCAGTCCCGGGCACGCCACCGAAGTCGCGCGGATCCTGGCCGGGGCGACCGTCGTCGACGGGGGGATCGTCGGCCCGCCACCGCGGCAGGCCGGGACCACCCGGCTCTACCTGTCCGGGCCCGCGGCCGCGGTCACGCTGGTGGAAGGCCTGTTCGCCGGCAGCGACCTCCGGCCGGTCGCGCTGGACGGGCCCATCGGGAAAGCGTCGGCGCTCAAGCTCGCCTTCGCCTCCTACAACAAGCTCACCTTCGCCCTGGCCGCGCAGTCCCATGCCCTCGCGGAGCGCCACGGCGTCGGCGGCGAGCTGCGTGAGCTCGCCGCCGACGTCCTGCCGCACACCCCGCTGGGCGCGCCCGGCGGGATCGCCTCCGCCGGGCAGCGGGCCTGGCGGTGGGAAGGCGAAATGGCCGAGATCGCCGGAGCGTGCGCCGACGCCGGGCTCTCGCCCGCGTTCGTGACCGCCGCGCAGGAGCTGTTCGGCCGGTGGCGCGAGCACCGCGACGACGACGGCGTCACGGTGCTCGACCTCCTTCAGGCGCTGGTCACCCGGCCGGGGTGACGTCGATCAGGACCTTCCCGGTCGCGCCCTCCTCGGACGCGATGTGGGCCTTCGCGGTCTCCTCGAGCGGGAACCGGTGGACGGGCACGCCGCGGTCCTCGCCGAGCCGCAGCGCGCCGTCGGCCAGCGCCGCGCTGACGTCTTCGGCGCCGGCGCGGAGCTTGTCCGCCCCCACCGTGTAGAGCACCAGGAACTGGTACCGCGTGTTCAGCCACAGGTTCGCGCCGAAGTCGAGGGTGAGCTTCCCGGTGCCGCGGTCGTCGCCGTAGACCGCGACCGTGCCGCGCGGGCGCAGGACCTCGGTGTGCAGCGGGGCGTTGACGCCGGCCGCGACCTCGACGACCAGGTCGACGCCGTCCGGGGCGACCTCGCGGATCCGGGCGGCCAGCTCCGGGTCGGGGTAGCGCAGCACGTGCTGGGCACCGGCCGCGCGGGCGAGCGCGGCCTTCTCGTCGCTGCTGACGGTCGCGATCACCGTGGCCCCGGCCCAGCGGCCGAGCTGGATCGTGGCGTTGCCGACCGCGCCGGCGCCGCCGCTGACCAGCACCGTCTTGCCCTCGAGCGCGCCGGGGGCGAGCCGCGCGGGCCCGTCTTCGGCGACGGTCAGCGCCCGGTGCGCGGTCAGCCCCGGGACGCCGAACCCGGCGCCTTCGTCGAAGCCGGCGCCATCGGGCAGGGAGACGACCTTCTCCGCGGGGAGCACGGTGTACTCCTGCGCGGTGCCGGCCACCGGGCCGTGGGTGCCCGCGAGGATCAGCCACACGCGGTCGCCGGGCGCGAGCCCGGTGACGTCCGGGCCGACCGCGTCGACGACGCCGGCCCCGTCCTGGTTGGGGACGGTGTCGGGCGTTTCGGTCCCGGCGGCCACGCCGCGGCCGAGCCGGGCCTTCCAGTCGGTCGGGTTGACCGCGGACACGACGATCCGGACGCGGACCTCGCCGGGCCCGGGTTCCGCGACGGCCCGCTCCGACAGCGACAGCACCTCGGGTCCGCCGTGGCGGCGGTAGACGACTGCTTTCATGCCGGGTGCAATCCCGCGGCACCCCCGGGTTATTCCCGCCGCCCGGAAATGAAACCGCGGTGCTTTTCCCCGCCGGAGAGCGGAAAAAGAGCGCCACGCGGGTGATCCCCCGGCCGGGCGATTTTCCGTGCTGCCCGAGCGAAATCGGCCGCCGTCGCAGAAACTGGGCGCGTGGGAGAGGAAAAGCGCAGTCCGGGGGACGAGCGGCCGAAGCGTGACGACGGGGAACCGACGCCGATCTTCGACGCGGTGTTCAGCGCCACGCGCGCGCGGGCCACTACGAAGAATCCGCCGGGGGAGCCGGAGAAATCGGGACGCTGAATCGCTTTCGGCGGCGGGGGAGGAACCGGCGTGCGCGAGGGGCGGGCGTGGCGCGGCTTGGCCGTGACGTACGCGGCGGTCTCGGCGGTCCAGGCCTACCTCGCGGCGGCGATGGGCGTGGTCTGGGCGGCGGCCCTGGCGGCGCTGTTCCTGGCGGCGGCGATCGCGTGCGGGTTCGCCGCCCGCTGACCTGAGGCAGTTTGCTGGACGTTCGCAGTGAACATGTAGCATGTTGCCTGCACGTGCATCTGCAGACGAGGAGTGGACCGTGGCGAGCGTGGTGAACAGCATGATCGCCGCCGAGCACGCGGCGGGTGCCACGATCTCGGAGCTCGCCGAGCGCTGGGGCATCGACCCGCGCCAGGTGGTCGAGCGCCTGGCGCTGGTCGATTCCCACTCCTGAGAGCCGCCTTCAGATCGCGCGTTCGCCCTTGCCGAGCACGACGATCCCGCCTTCGCTGACGTGGTAGTGCCCGCGGTCGCGGGCCAGGTCGACCCCGATGTGCGCACCCGGCGGCACCACGACGTTCTTGTCGAGGATCGCCCGCCGCACCACCGCGCCGCGGCCCACCCGGGCCCCGTCCAGCAGCACCGAGCCCTGCACGACCGCGCCCTGCTCCACCAGCACGTCCGGGGAGAGCACCGAGTCCACGACCTGCGCACCCGAGATGATGCAGCCGTTGCTGACGATCGACTGGTTGGCCGAGCCGCCCTCGACGAACTTCGCCGCCGCGCGCTGGCCCGGGTGGGCCAGGATCGGCCACTTCCGGTTGTAGAGGTTGAAGATCGGGTGCGTCGAGATCAGGTCGGTGTGCGCCTCGTAGTAGCTGTCGATCGTCCCGACGTCGCGCCAGTAGCCGTGGTCGCGCTCGGTCTCGCCGGGCACGACGTTGCCGTTGAAGTTGTACACCGCCGCTTCGCCCGACTTGACCAGCGCCGGGATGATGTCGCGGCCCATGTCGTGGTGCGACGCCGCGTTCTCGGCGTCCGCGTGCAGCGCTTCCAGCATCACCTTCGTCGTGAAGATGTAATTGCCCATCGACACGTACGACTCCTCGGGGGAGTCCGGCAGGCCCGGCGGGTCGGCGGGCTTCTCCATGAACGCGTCGATCATCAGGCCGTCGGTGGTCCGGATGACGCCGAACGAGCTCGCCTCCGCCCGCGGGACGCGGATCCCGGCCACGGTGACCCCGGCGCCCGAGGCGATGTGGGCGTCCAGCATCTGCCGGGGGTCCATCCGGTAGATGTTGTCCGCGCCGAACACCGCGATGTACTCGGGATCCTCGTCGTAGACCAGGTTGAGGCTCTGGTGGATGGCGTCGGCGCTGCCCTGGTACCAGCGCGGGCCCAGCCGCTGCTGCGCCGGCACCGGCGTGACGTACTCGCCGGTCAGCGCCGAGAGGCGCCACGTCGTCGAGATGTGCCGGTCGAGCGAGTGCGACTTGTACTGCGTCAGCACGCACAACCGCCGGAACCCGCCGTGCACCAGGTTCGACAGCACGAAGTCGACCAGCCGGTGCACGCCCCCGAAGGGCACGGCGGGTTTCGCGCGGTCCGCGGTGAGCGGCATCAGCCGTTTGCCCTCGCCGCCCGCGAGCACGATGCCCAGCACGTCGGCTCCAGTGTTCACGACGACCTCCCGCACGCTTCGTAGAGGGCGACCGTCCGCTCGGCGATCGCCTTCCAGCCGAACTCGCCGACCGCACGTTCGCGGCCGGCGCTACCCATCGCGGCGGCCCGGTCCGGGGACCCGACCACCTCGTTCAGCGCAGCGGCCAGGCCCGCTTCGAACCCGGGCGCGTCTTGGTCGTCGTAGTGCACGAGCAGCCCGGTCCGGCCGTCGTCGACCACCTCCGGGATACCCCCGACGTCACTGGCCACCACCGGCGTGCCGCACGCCATCGCCTCCAGGTTCACGATGCCGAGCGGCTCGTAGACCGACGGGCAGGCGAACACCGTGGCGTGGGTCAGCAGCTGCACGACCTCGGGGCGCGGCAGCATCTCCGGGATCCAGCGGACGCCGGTGCGCGTCTTCTCCAGCTCGGCGACCAGCCCGCGGAACTCGGCGTCGAGCTCGGGGGTGTCCGCGCCACCCGCGCACAGCACCAGCTGGGTGCCGGGGTCGAGCGACGCGGCCGCGCGGACCAGGTGCGGGACGCCCTTCTGGCGGGTGATCCGGCCGACGAACAGCACGTAGGGCCGGCCGGGGTCGATGCCGTGCTTCGCCAGCGCGCCGGTGCCGGGGTCCGGGCGGTACAGGGTGGTGTCGATGCCGTTGTGGATCACGTGCACCCGCTCGGGCGGCACCGCCGGGTACGCGGCCAGGACGTCGCGGCGCATGCCGCCGCTGACCGCGACGATCGCGTCCGCGCCTTCGTAGGCCTCGCGCTCGATCCACGACGAGACGCGGTAGCCGCCGCCGAGCTGCTCGGCCTTCCACGGCCGCAGCGGTTCCAGCGAGTGCGCCGTGACGACGTGCGGGATGCCGTGCGTCATCTTGGCCAGGTGCCCGGCCAGGTTGGCGTACCAGGTGTGGCTGTGCGCGAGGTCGTGGCCCTCCAGGGCGTTCGCCATCGACACGGCGATGTCCATGGTCGTGAACGCCGGCTGGCGGTAACCGTGCGGATCGGTGTGCCCGGTCGCGTCGGGGCGGTCCGCGCCCCAGCAGTGCACGTCGAGATCGACCAGCGGCCGCAACTCCCGGGCGAGGAACTCCACGTGAACCCCGGCTCCGCCGTAGACCTCCGGCGGGTACTCCCGGGTGAGCAGGCCGACCTTCATGACCGAACCCTATGGCCTTTCCGGCCTCCGGCGCAGTCTGGCGTCCAGGCGAATTCCCCGGTCGCTCGGATGAGCGGGGATCAGAGGTCGTAGAGCCGCGTCCAGTTCTCGCGCGAGGTCAGCTCCGGCAGGGCGCGGTGGTACCGCTCCTGCACCGATGCGCCCTCCTTGCGCAGCCGCTGGATCACCCGGATGCCGCGTTTGGCCAGGTCCAGCGTCTTGGCCCGGTCGTAGGACCGGACGCGGACGCCTTCCTGGTTCGCGTCGGTGACCACGACGGTGGTGAACAGCGAGGTGTGCCACCAGTGGGCTTCGTCCGCGGGGACGGCGCCGAGACCGAACCGGTGGCGGCCCCTGGTCTGGTCGAGCAGCCGCTTGATCAGGACGACGACGGTCCGGCTGGGCGGCGGCGCGCTGTTGATGATGCCGATGTCGTTGGAGGCGATGCCCGGGACGTCGGTGGCCTTGTGGCGCTTGGTCTCCGGGTACTGGTCGCGGATCCGGCGGATCTCCTTCATCGCCTCCACACCACCGTCACGCAGCACCTCCGGCCCTTCGAGGAAGTCCT
>NZ_BSTD01000005.1:0-329293 GCF_030269325.1 Amycolatopsis sp. NBRC 101858
AGGACTTCCTCGAAGGGCCGGAGGTGCTGCGTGACGGTGGTGTGGAGGCGATGAAGGAGATCCGCCGGATCCGCGACCAGTACCCGGAGACCAAGCGCCACAAGGCCACCGACGTCCCGGGCATCGCGTCCAACGACATCGGCATCATCAACAGCGCGCCGCGGCCCAGCATGCAGCGCTTGGTGCTGATCAAGCGCGTGCTCGACCGGGTCCTCGGCCGCAGCCGCTTCGGGCTCGGCGCGGTGCCGATCGACGAGGCGAACTGGTGGCACATCGCCCTGTTCGACACGGCGGTCGTGACGGACGCGAACCAGGAAGGCGTCCGCGTCCGCTCGTACGACAAGGTCAAGATGTTCGACCTGGCCAAGCGCGGCGCGAAGGTGGTCCAGCGGCTGCGCAAGGAAGGCGCGGCGGTGCAGGAGCAGTACAAGCGCGCCATGCCGGAGCTCACCTCGCGCGAGAACTGGCAGCGCCTGTACAAGCTCTGACGACAGGCTCGACGAAGGCCGTCTCACGCTCGCCGTGAGGCGGCCTTCGCTTTGTCAGCCGTGCATGCCGAACACCGTGGTCTTGCGGGTGAGGTCGTCGACGTACGCGGCGGCCACGTGGGCGAAGTTGATCGCGACCTCCGAGTGGTCCTTGGTGGTCACCGTTTCGACGGCGCCGGTCCGCACGAGCTGGGCGAGCTTGCCCGCCAGCTCGGCGGATCCTTCGGCCTTCAGTGCGAACAGAAGCGGTTCCCCGCCGGTGGCGAGGTGCAGCACGAGTGCGGGTTTCGGGTCGGCCATGCGTCCATCGGACCAGCGGCGATCTCGCTCGGGCAAGCGGGTTCGCCGAGAGCGGATGGACTACCGTTTCCCCAAGTCCGGAAGAACCCGCGGGGGGATGGAAGCGATGCCGCACTCGTTCTCGCTGTCACTGGCAGCGGTGGACATCCTGCTGGAGCACCTGGGATTCGGCCGCGCGCCGACGCCGTTCGAGGTCCCGCACGTCGGCACGACCGTCGAGCAGCGCGCGATGATCCGCGACGCCGTCGTCCGCGACCTGTCCGGCCGCGGGATGTGGAGCCGCGGCCGCCTCGACGCGGACGCCGAGCTGGCGCTGGCCACGTTCGTCCGCGGGAGCGTGGTGATCAACGCGGCCGCCGAGCTGGGCGACCGGCACCTCTTCGCGCGCGTCGCGTCCGACGGCCAGTTCGCGGTGCTCGCCCGCCAGGAGGAGAACCTCATCGTCTTCGAGGAGGTCCGCCCGACGGGCATCGTCCCGGCGATCGTCGACCTCCTCCCGCTGACCCCGGCGGCACCCGGCCAGTCGGTCACCATCGCCCGCCCGGCCGAGCAGCCCCGCCACCAGCGCCGCGACGACGCGTACGACCCGTTCGCGGGCGTGAGCGGCCCGCGCTCGCAGAGCAGCAGCGGCGGCGGCCCCCAGCTCCGCATGATCGAGCGCGTGTTCCAGGAGCCGAAGAAGCGGGTGGGCCAGTTCACGGCCCAGACCCGCGGCGGCGCGTTCCCGCCCCTGGCCTGGTTCGACACCCCGTCCGGCCGCTGGCTGATGTCCTCGCGAGCAGCCGCGGACGGCCAGCGCTGGGTGACCTACGCCCCGGCCGACAACGCCCGCCTGGCCCAGCAGCTGTACGCGCAGCTCGAAGGCCAGTTCTGAGGGAACCACTCAGCGCGCCCCCGCGTCACAGGTGAAGATCGGTGAACGGCGGTGGCGCAGGGTGCCCGGCTAGTAGACTTCCGGGTGCAGACGGTCAGGCGAAGTGATTCGGGGTGGAACAGCGATGCTGATTGCTGACGGCGGCGGCGGCTCGATGTCGGACATCGTCAACCCGCTTTCTTCCGCCGGGATGAGCGCGGCGGTCCAGAGCGTCACTGCGGAGACGCAGAAGCTGGTCGACGCGGCCAAGGGCGGCGGCTTCAAGATCACGCCGGAGGGCGTCAAGCCGATCCGGGACGCGCTGACCGAGCTGGTCACCGACCTCGGGGCCCTCCAGTACCAAAGCTCCATGCTCGATCAGGCCCCGCAGCTCGGTGACCACCCGTACGCGCACACCGTCGCGAAGCACGACCAGAAGAGTGCCTCGGAATCCGAAGGTTCGGCGACCGCGGTCCTGGAGCAGCTCAAGCAGGTCGCGAAGCAGGCCGACGAAGCGCTCGCCCGGGCCGCGGGCCTCTACAAGGAAACCGAGAGCCAGGCTTTCTCCGCGCTCCAGACCAAATAGGCCTGAGGTAATGACCAAACTTCTCATTCGCGTCGTTCTTCCGCTCGTCGCCGGCGGGGCACTGCTGGCCGGGTGCACCAGCACCCAAGGGGGGACGGCGTCGCCGGCGCAGTCGCCGTCGGCCAGCGAGTCCGGCGCCCCGGAGACTTCTTCGTCGTCCGCGGGCGGCGGTGGAACGCAGTCGATCACGGACCCCTGCTCGCTCCTCGAGATGAGCGACCTGAGCAGCTACGGCGAGTTCATGGAACCGCGCAAGCAGACGCTCGGTGGCGCCCGGTCCTGCAGTTACCAGCAGAAGATCGCCTCGGCCAGTGATGACCAGAAGGTGATCGGCGCGAACATCCGCGACACCGCGTCGGTCGCGCAGGTGAACGACACGGGCGGCGGAGTGGTCGACAAGGACATCAACGGCCGGCAGGCAAAAGAGGCGTCCGGCGGCGCATCCGTCCCGGGGTGCACGCTCGCCCTGCCGGTGGGCGATTCGTCGAGGGTGGACGTCGCGGTGCTCGGCGCCGACTCGGCGGACCAGGCTTGCCAAATCGCCGAAGCGGTGGCCAAGGCCGCCGTCGAACCGCGGCTGCCGAAGGGATAGGGGAACCCAGATGACGACGCGACAGGGACCGCCGCCGAAGACCCCGGACAAGACGCCGCAAGAAGTGCAGGACATGGCGCCGGCCGAGCGTGATGCCTACCTGCAGCAGAAGGCCGACGAAGGTGTCGACCCGGGCAACTGGCTCTTCGGGCCGTTGCAGCAGTGGATGGCCCAGCAGAAGGCCAAGAACCAGTCCCAGGAGCTCGGCGACAAGAACGTCGCGGACGCCACCAAGGGCCGTGACGTCGAGTACGTCCAGGGCCTGAACGCGTCGAACGCCGACTACAAGGGCACCGACCACGCGCAGCTCCAGGCGTACCTCAACAGCAACCTGAACGTCGACCAGGTCTCCGAGGTTTCGACCGCTTACCACGAAGTGCACAAGACGTTCGACAAGTTCGCCACGTCGATGAACACCGCGGTCAACGCCTCCAAGGGCACCTGGGAAGGCACCGCGGCGACCAACGCGCAGCAGTACTTCACCAGCCTCGGTACGTGGTCCGACGCGAACTCGCAGAACGCGAAGCTCGCCTCCGAAACCATCTACGACCAGGGCCAAGCCGCCTCCACGGCCAAGAACTCCATGCCGGCCCCCATCCCGTTCTCCTGGGGTGACGAGTTCAAGTCCTGGGCGACGTCGAACCCGTTCAGCCTGCCGGACAACGTCGACAAGTCCATCCAGAAGCAGAAGGACAGCCAGGCGGCACACGACCAGGCCGCGGGCGTCATGTCGACCTACGACAAGAACCTCTACGAAGCCGCGTCGAAGCAGCCCGCCTTCGCGCCGCCGCCCAGCTTCAGCACCGGTGGCGGCACCGGGGATCCCAACGGTGGCGACGACAAGGGCGGCATCAACACCCCGTCCGGGGTGAACACGCCGGGCTCCGGCTCGGTGAACACCCCGGGCGGTGGCAGCAACAACTTCACCACCGGGAACATCCCCGGCACCACCGGCACGCCGCACTTCTCGGGCCCGGGCTCGACGACCGGCGCGGGCCTCATCCCGGCCGGCACCACCACGCCGTCCGGCTTCACGCCGGGGTCGATCCCCGGTGGGTCGGCGCCGAACCCGAACCAGTCGTTCGGTGGCATGCCGCCGATGAGCCCGATGCCGATGGGCGGCGGCATGAACTTCGGCGGCGACGAGGCCTACAACTCCAAGGTCGGCGGCGGCGCCGGCCGCGGGGGCGGCGGTGGCTTCGGCCCCGGTGGCTCGGGCGGCGCCGGCAGCTCGACGGGCGCGGGTTCGGCCTCGGGTGCGGCCCGGCCGGGTGGCATCGGCGCGGCGGAAGCGGCCGCCGGACGCGGGATGGGCGGCCTGGGCTCGGGCAGCGGCGCGGCCGGCCGTGGCGGCATGGGTGGCGGCGGCCTGGGCCGCGGCCAGAAGGGCGAGGGTGACGAGGACACCGAGCACTCGCGCCCGACGTACCTGGTCGAGGGCGACCCCGACGAGGTCTTCGGCACCGACCTGCGCACCGCCCCGCCGGTCATCGGCGAATAACGGCAAACGGAAAGGGCCCCCGCCGCGGCGGGGGCCCTTTCTCGTGAACTCAGTAGCGGTAGAACTTCTCCGCGCGGCCCTGCCGCACCAGCTTCAGCCACTGCAGGAACGCCTTCGGATCCCGCTTCACGCCCACGAAGTACAGTCCGAACCGGACGATCTCCAGCGCGCCGATCTTGCGCATTCCCGGCTGGGACAACAGGTATCCGCGGTTGCGGTACGTGTAGTACCGCTTGACCTCGTTCTCCGGGTCCTGCGCGTGGAACTTGCCACCGAGCATGGGCTTGAACTCGTCCGAGCCGTCCGGGTGCAGGTACTTCGTCTTCAGCGACGTGCCGAACGGCAGCCCCGAACGCACCAGCCGGCGGTGCAGCTCGACCTCGTCGCCGCGGAAGAACAGGCGCAGGTCCGGCACGCCGACGACGTCCAAAGTGGACGCGCGGAACAGCGCGCCGTTCATCAGGGACGCGATGCCGGGCAGGAAGTCCACGCCCAGCTCGGACTGCGACCGCTTCCACGTCAGACCGCGGCGGAGCGGGAACGCCAGCTTCTCCGGGGCGTCGATGTTGGACACCACCGGCGAAATCTCCGCCAGGTTCCGCTTTTCCGCCTCCGCCAGCAGGATCGCGAGCACGTTCTCGTCGGCCGGGCGCCCGTCGTCGTCGGCCAGCCAGACCCAGTCCGCGCCCAGCGACAGCGCGTGCAGCATGCCCAGCGCGAACCCGCCCGCGCCACCGAGGTTGCGGTGCGAAGGCAGGTACGTGTGCGGCAGCGGGTAGTTCTCGACGACCTCACGGGCCGAGTCGTCCGGCCCGTTGTCCACCACGACCAGGTGGTCGACCGGCCGCGTCTGCGCCGCGATGATTTTCAGCGAGTCCGAGAGCAGCTCCCGCCGGTGCCGCGTGACGACCACGCCGACGACCGCGCCGTCGGGCAGCTGCCGGGTCTCGCTGGTCATCATTCCCCGCCGTTCGTCGTCGCCACCGGCTCGATGCCGAAGCGCTCCAGAGTTTCCTTGCTCATGTTCTCGAAGGGGTCGCGCCCCTTGTACGAAGTGAGGACGTCCCGCAGCGAACCCTGTTGCTTGACGTGACCCTCGTCCATCCAGAGGGCCGAGTCGCACAGCTCGAACAGGAACTCGTCCGAGTGGCTGGCGAACACCAGGATGCCCGAGCGCTTGACCAGGTCCTTGAGGCGGTCGCGCGCCTTGTTGAGGAACGCCGCGTCGACCGCGCCGATGCCTTCGTCGAGGATCAGGATCTCCGGGTCGATCGACGTGACGACGCCCAGCGCGAGCCGCACGCGCATGCCCGTGGAGTACGTGCGCAGCGGCATCTGCAGGTAGTCGCCGAGCTCGGTGAACTCCGCGATGTCGTCGACCCGCTTCTCCATCTCCTTGGCCGTCATGCCGAGGAAGAGGCCGCGGATGATGATGTTCTCGACGCCGGAGATCTCCGGGTCCATGCCGATGCCGAGGTCGAAGACCGGCGCGATCTTGCCCTGGATCCGCGAGGACCCGCGAGTCGGCTCGTAGATGCCGGCCAGCAGCCGCAGCAGCGTCGACTTGCCGGCGCCGTTGTGCCCGACCAGGCCGACGCGGTCGCCTTCACGCAGGTTGAGGGTCACGTCGTGCAGGGCTTCGATGATCGGCACCTTGGTGTCGGTGCCGATCTTGCCGCCGACCTTGCCGAGGACCTTCTTCTTCATCGAGCGCGTCTTCGCGTCGAAGATCGGGAAGTCGACGAACGCGTTGTGAACGTCAATGGAAACCATGTGTCACACCCAATAGGAGACGCGGGCACGGTAGTTGCGCATCGCGACGAGCGCGAGCGCCCACCCGACGACGGTGATGGCGCCGACCACGATCCAGTTCTCCACGGAGAACTCCTGGCCGAGCAACGGCGCGCGGACCACCTGCATGAAGTGGTAGAGCGGGTTCGCCTTGACGATCGGCAGGATCCACGAAACGCCTTCCCGGGACCCGCCGCTCATCAGCTGGTCCACCGGCCAGACGATCGGCGTGCCGTAGAACAGCAGCTGGATCAGCGAGTTGACGACCTGCGGGATGTCGCGGAAGCGGGTCGAGATGATGCCGAACAGCAGCGTCACCCAGCCGGCGTTGAGCGCCAGCAGGAAGAACCCGGGGATGGCCAGCAGGATGTTCCAGCTGAGGCCGGGGTGGCAGATGTGGTCGGGGATGCACAGGCCGTCGCCCAGCAGCGAGTACTGCTTGCTGAGGGCGCCGAAGAAGATCGCCAGCACCGCCACGTAGACGATCATGTTGTGGGCCAGCATCAGCGTCTGCCGCCAGACCGTGCGCAGCATGTAGACGCTGAGCGGCGCCGGGAGCTGCTTGATCAGCCCCTCGTTCGTTATGAACGTCTCCATGCCTTCGGACAGGCAGCCGCTGATGAAGCCCCAGATGATGAAGCCGGTGGAGATGTAGGGCAGGAAGACCTCGACCGGCAGCTTGAACAGCTGCGAGTAGAGCAGCCCGAGCCCGATCGCGAGGACCGCCTGGCTGATGGTGATCCAGAACGGCCCGATCACCGAGCGGCGGTACCGCTGCTTGATGTCCTGCCAGCCGAGGTGACCCCACAGCTCGCGGGCGGAGAAACCGGCCTTGATGTCGGCGAAGGCACGCGCGAACGTCTTGCTGTCCGACGTCGGGGGCGCCGACGCCGCTACGGGTGAGTTCGCGGCCTGAACCGTGCTGGTGGCATGCACGTGGACGAGGGTACCGATGGGATGAGCGGCGTCCGGGCCACCCCGCCCGTGTGGTAGAGGTTAGGGACCGCTACGCGGTGGGGCGGGTCCTGCGTGCTGGTACTTTCTCGGCTTATGACTGCTGCTCTCGGCGCGGCGAGCTTGATGGTCAACCTGCTCGCGGCGTACGCCGACCGGCCGGAGCCCCGTTCCGTGGCCGTCGTCGGAAACCAGCCGCTCCCACCCGACCCCCAGCGGGCGAAGGCGGTCGACGCGTGCGATCTCGTGATCCGCGTCAACGGCTTCGTCGTCGACAAGCCGGGCGAGGAGGTCGTCGGCTCCCGGACGCACGTCGTGGTGTTCAACCGGGCGATCCGGGCCACCCCGTACGTCTTCCAGGACTACCGGAAGCGGCTCTACCTGCTGGTCGAGCCCGGGCGGATGCACTGGGAGCCGGAGGACGTGCCGGGCTGGTGGCCCGCCGACCTCGGCGCCGTCCCGGTGTCGAACCGCGAGGTCGTGCTGCCGCTGTCGGACGCGCTGGGCCTGCCGACGCGCGACGAGCCGACGTGGTCGACCACCGGCACGCTGGCGGCCTGGATCGCGCGGACGTCGTTCCCGACCGCCCAGCTCGTGCTCACCGGGTTCTCGTTCATCGACAACCCGGACCAGACGTCGTGGGAGCACGCCGCGGGCGACTCCTGCATCGTCGGCCCGGAGCACCAGATCGCCGCCGAAGGGCGGCTGCTGGACTCCTGGACCAAGACCGGTGACACCACCCTCCTGCGCTAGCCGCGCGTCCCCACCCACGTAAGGACCACCCATGGCAATGCAGAAGCTCGGCAGAGGCCTCGTCGGCCGGATCGCCCGGCTCATCGACTTCCGGGTCGACGACCGCACGCGCGGCCTGGCCGAGCGCGTCAACAACCTCGAGCACGCCACCGCCGACCACCGGCGCCGGCTGGACAACGCCGAGCACAACCTCGAGCAGGCCCGCGGCGACCTGCGCTGGGCCCGCGCCGAGCTCGACCGCCTGATCCCGCACGTGGCCGCGCAGGAAGGCCGCCTGGAGACGCTGCGCGAGTCGCTGTCGCTGGTCCCGAACACCGACAGCGCCCAGACCGCCGAGGCCCGCACGCTGATCGAGGAGATCCAGCGCCAGCACGCCCAGATCCGCGTCCGGCTGGCCGGCATCTCCCGCTACGAGGACCGGCTCCGGCGCCTCGAGGACCGGGCCGAGCAGCCCGTCGCGCCGTAGCTTGCACGCCCGGGAGGCCACCGAAGCGGACGCCGAGCTGCTGCTGGGCTGGCGCAACGACCCGCGGACGCGGCAGTCGTCGCGGTCGACGGCGGTGGTCTCCCTGGCCGAGCACCTCGCGTGGCTGCGCGGGGTGCTGGCGGACCCCGAACGGCTGCTCCTCGTCGTGGACCACGAGGACGTGCCGGCGGGCACCGTCCGGTTCGACCGCCGGGACGGCGACGGCTGGGAGATCAGCATCACCCTCGCGCCGGAGCAGCGCGGCCGTGGCCTCTCCGGCGCGGTGCTCGCCGAGGGGGAGCGGGTGGCGCGGGAACGGCTCGGCGTGCGGGTCGTGCTGGCCGCCGTCCACCAGGACAACGCCGCTTCGGCGAAGCTGTTCGACCACGCCGGCTACGCCGAAGCCGCGCCTGCCGTCAACGGCTTCCGGCAGCTGCGCAAGACTCTGAGCTGACCCGCAGTCCACCCCGGGGAGGCACCATGCACGACATCCGGTTCGGCGCGCACCTGATCGGTCCGGGCCACGCGCCGTTCGTCATCGCCGAGATGTCCGGCAACCACAACGGCGACCTCGACCGGGCGCTGCAGATCATCGACGCCATCGCCGAAACCGGCGCGCAGGCGGTCAAGCTGCAGACCTACCGCCCCGACACGATCACCATCGACGTCGACACCCCGGCGTTCCGGATCGGGGAAACCCACGAGCTGTGGGGCGGGGAAAACCTGTACAAACTGTACGAAAAGGCGCACACGCCCTGGGACTGGCACGAGCCGCTCTTCGAACGCGCCCGTGCTCGCGGGCTGGAAATCTTCTCCAGCCCGTTCGACCCGACCGCGGTCGAGCTGCTGGAGTCGCTCGGCGCGCCGGCGTACAAGATCGCGTCGTCGGAGATCGTCGACCTGCCGCTGGTCGAGCTGTGCGCTCGCACCGGCAAGCCGCTGGTCATCTCGACCGGCATGGCGAACGTCGCGGAGATCGACGCCGCCGTGCGCACGGCGCGTGAAGCGGGCAACGACCAGCTGATCGTGCTCGGCTGCACGGCGAGCTACCCGGCTTCGCCGTCCGAGAGCAACCTGCGCGGGCTGCCGCTGCTGGCCGGCCTGACGCAGACGCTGGTGGGCCTGTCGGACCACACCCCGGGCATCGGGGCGCCGGTCGCGGCCGTCGCGCTGGGCGCGGTGGCCATCGAGAAGCACGTGACGCTGGCTCGCGCGGACGGCGGCGTCGACTCGGAGTTCTCGCTGGAGCCGTCGGAGCTGGCCGCCCTGGTCACCGAGACGCACCGGGCGTGGGAAGCGCTGGGGCAGCCGGTGCTGGGGCCGCGGGAGAGCGAGAAGGAGGGCCTGCGGCTGCGCCGGTCCCTCTACGTCGTCGAGGACGTTCGCGCGGGCGACGAGGTCACCGCGGCGAACGTCCGGTCGATCCGGCCCGCCGGCGGCCTGGCCCCGGCGGAGATCACCAAGGTCGTGGGGCGCACCTTCCGCGTCGACGCCGCGAAGGGCACGCCCCTGACCTGGGACCTGATCTAGAAGAACGCGCGCACGGCGTCGACGACGCGGTCGACGTCGGCGTCCGCCAGCGACGGGAACAGCGGCAGCGAGAGCTCCTGCTCGTAGTACGCCTCGGCGTTCGGGCAGAGCCCGCGCCGGTAGCCGAGGTCCTCGAACACGGGGTGCCAGTACGCCGGGATGTAGTTGACCTGGACGCCGATGCCGACGCCGCGCAGGTGCTCGAACAGCGCCTTCCGGCGGCCTTCGAGGACCCGCAGCGGGTAGAGGTGCCACACCGGGTCGGCACCCGGGCGGCTCGGCGGGGTCGCGACGCCGTCGAGGTCGGCCAGCGCCGTGGTGTACCGCTCGTGGATCTCGGCGCGGCGCTTCTTGAACTCCGCGAGCCGGGTGAGCTGGCTGCTGCCGAGTGCGCAGAGGACGTCCGGCAGGCGGTAGTTCAGGCCGAACTCGTGCACCTCCTGGTGCCAGCCGCCCTCGTCCGGGTAGCGCTGCTCGGCGCGGTCGCGGACCAGGCCGTGGTTCCGGAACTTCCGCGCGCGGTCCAGGAGGTTCTCATCGGGCGTGACGACAGCGCCGCCTTCGGCCGTCGTGAGGTTCTTCGTCGGGAAGAACGAGAACGTCGTCAGGTCGGCGATCGAGCCCACCGCGCGGCCCTGCCAGGAGCCGCCGACGGAGTGCGCCGCGTCCTCCAGGAGCAGCGCGCCCGCCTTGTGCGCGATTTCGCCGAGCGCGTCCAGCTCGGCCGGGTGCCCGGCGTAGTCGACGGCCGCGACGACCTTCGTCCGCTCGGTCACCGCGGCTTTCGCTGCTTCGACCGAAAGGTTTCCGGTGTCCGCTTCGACGTCGGCGAAGACCACCTTGGCGCCGTGGAGGGCGGCGGCCGCGGCGGTGGCGACGAACGTCATCGGCGAGGCGACGACCTCGTCACCCGGCTTGATCCCGGCGGCCGCGTAGGCGACGTGCAGGGCGGCCGTGCCCGAGGTGACGGCCACCGCGGGCGTCCCGCCGGTGTGCGCCGCGAGGTCGGTCTCGAACTGCTGGACCGCGGGCCCGGTGGTCAGCCAGTCGCCGCGCAGGACGTCGACGACGGCCTGGATGTCCTCTTCGCTGATGGACTGGCGGCCGTAGGGGAGGAAGCCCGCCGACGCACTCTTTCCCGCGGAGGCGGCATCAGACTCAGGCATGCTGCTCGACCAGTTCGCGCAGCTCCTCGCCGTTCAGCCAGAGGTCGTTGGTGTCCGAGCGGTAGGCGAAGCCCTCCGGCATCGGCGTGCCGTCCGCCGGCGGCTGGAAGCCCCAGCCGGCGAGGTGCGGCTGCACGACGTAGCGGTCCTTGAGCTGGACCGTCCGGCGCGCGTCGTCGGGGGCGATCATCTCCTCGTGCAGCTTCTCGCCCGGGCGGATGCCGACCTCGTGCATCTCGCTGCCCGGCGCGATCGCCTGGGCCAGGTCGACCAGCCGCATGCTCGGGATCCGCGGCACGTACAGCTCGCCGCCGTGCATCTGGTCGAACGAGTCGACGACGAACCGCACGGCCTGCGGGAGCGTGATCCAGAACCGGGTCATGTCCTTGTGCGTGATCGGCAGCGACTCGCCCTGCCCGGCCAGCTTGCGGAAGAACGGGATGACGCTGCCCCGCGAGCCCATCACGTTGCCGTAGCGCACCACGGAGAACCGCGTCACGTGGGCGGCCGCGTAGTGGTTGCCGCTGATGAACATCCGGTCGGCGCACAGCTTGGTGGCGCCGTAGAGGTTGATCGGGCTGGACGCCTTGTCCGTCGACAGCGCGACGACCTTCTTGACGCCGGTGTCGATCGCGGCCTCGATCACGTTCTGCGAGCCCATGACGTTGGTCTGGACGAACTCGAACGGGTTGTACTCGCCGGTGTCGACCTGCTTGAGCGCGGCGGCGTGCACGACGTAGTCGACGCCCTGCATGGCGCGTTCGAGCCGGCGCCGGTCGCGGATGTCGCCGATGAACCAGCGCAAGCGCGGGTCGTCGTTGAACAGCTGCCGGGCTTCGTACTGCTTGAGCTCGTCGCGGGAGAGCACGACCAGCCGGCTCGGGTTCAGTTCGGCGAGCGCGTGCGCGATGAACGCCTTGCCGAAGGAACCGGTCCCGCCGGTGAGCAGGATGCTGGAGCCATCCAGCTCGGACATCGTTGACCTCCGCGTTTCGGTGACTGTGGCCGTCGGCCATCATGTCACCCATGCGTGCTGCGCCCGTGGTCAACGCCGTCATCCAGGCCCGCTCGTCGTCGACCAGGCTCCCCGGCAAGGTGCTGCGCCCGCTCGCCGGCCGCAGCGTGCTGGGCTGGGTCGTCCGGGCCGCGGCGGCCGCATCCGGCGTCGACCAGGTGGTCGTCGCGACGTCTTCGGACGCTTCGGACGACGACGTCGCGCTCGAGGCGGCCCGGTGCGGCGCCGCGGTGGTCCGGGGCCCGCTCGACGACGTCCTCGACCGCTTCGGGCGGGCGCTGGCCGAGCACCCCGCCGACGCCGTGATCAGGCTCACCGCCGACTGCCCGCTGCTGGACCCGGCGCTGATCGGCCAGCTCGCGACGCTGTGGCGGGCCCAGCCGTCGCTGGACTACGTGAGCACCACGCTGGTCCGGACGCTGCCGCGCGGCTTCGACGCCGAGCTGGTGCGGGCCGAGGTGCTTCTCGAGCAGGTCTCGACGGCGGCCGGCGCGCATCGCGAGCACGTCACGTCGGGCATCTACGCGGACCCTTCGCGCTATTCGTGCACGGGGATCGTGGTGAGCCCGGCGGCCGACGACCTGCGGGTGACGTTGGACACCGCGGAGGACTGGGAGCTGCTTTCCGCCGTGGTGGGCGAACTCGGCGACGGCGTCGGCGACTGGCGGGCGGTGGTCGCGCTGCTGCGCTCGCGGCCGGAGCTGGCGGCGCTGAACGCGCACGTCGAGCAGAAGAAGGTCGGTTCGTGAAGCTGCTCCTGCGCGCGGACGCGTCGGCGTCGATCGGCGCCGGGCACGTCGCGCGGATGGTTGCCTACGCCGAGCGGGCGGTGGCGCGGGGCTTTCCGGTCGCGTTCGCGGGCCGCGTCGACAACGCGGAGTGGCTCGCTTCCCGCTTCGACGAGCTGGGCGTCTCGCGCGTGCCTTTCGACGCTTCCGGGTTCGACGCGGTGGTCGTCGACCACTACGGCCTCGGTGACCTGCGCGCGGAGGTCAACGCGGCGGGCGCGCTGCTCGTCTCGATCGAGGACGACGTGTTCGGGCGCCGGCCCGCGGACATCGTCGTGGATTCCGGCTTCGCGCCTTCACTGCGGCCCGACGACGGCTCGGACGTCGTGCTGCGGGGGATCGAGTACGCACCGCTCCGGGACGTCGTGCGGGGTACGCGCCGGGCGCCGTCCGGGCCGCCGCCGCACGTCACGGTGGCCCTCGGCGGCGGCGACCAGTGGGCGCCGACGGTCGGGTTGCTGCTTCACGCTCTTCGCGACACTGAACTGCCCTTCGCGGCGGACGTGCTGGTGCGCGGCGAACCGCCGTTGCCGGACTTGCGGCCGGACCAGTCGATCCGGGTCGCGGCGCCGAGTCCCGCGCTGCTGGACCTGTTCGCGACGACGGACGTCGCGGTGAGCGCGGCCGGGGTGACGTTCGTGGAGCTGTGCTGCCTCGGCGTCCCGACGGCGGCGGTGCAGTTGGTGGACAACCAGGAACCCGGCTACCGGGCCGCGGTGGAGCTCGGCCTGGCGGCGGGGCTGGGGGCCGCTTCGACCCTCGCCGGACGCCTGCCCGAGGTGACGGGCGTCTTGCGCTCGCTGCTGTCCGACCCGGCTCTCCGGCAGCGGCTGTCGGCGACGGCGTCGTCCACTGTGGATGGTCGCGGGGTGGATCGGGTGCTGGATCAGGTGGAATCGAGGACCGGATCTGTCCGCGGTGCTTCCTATCGTTGAGGCATGACGATCACTCCGTTCCGCATCGACGTCCCGCAGGCCGCCCTCGACGATCTCCGCGCACGCCTGGCGAACACGCGCTGGCCCGACCAGCCCGCCGACGCCGGCTGGCGGCTCGGGGCGCCCGTCGACTACGTGCGTGAGCTGGCCGAATACTGGCGCTCGGGCTTCGACTGGCGGGCGCAGGAGGAGCGCATCAACGGCTTCCCGCAGTTCACGACGACGATCGACGGCACGAAGGTGCACTTCCTGCACGTGGTCTCCCCGGAGCCGTCCGCGACGCCGGTGCTGCTGACGCACGGCTGGCCGGGCTCGATCGTCGAGTTCCTGGACGTGATCGGGCCCCTGACGGACCCGCGCGCGTACGGCGGCGACCCCGCTTCGGCGCTGACGGTGGTGGTGCCCTCGATCCCGGGTTACGGGTTCTCCGGCCCGACGCCGACGCCGGACTGGGGCCCGGACCGCATCGCGCGCGCGTTCGCCACGCTGATGACGGACTTGGGCTACGAGCGGTTCGGAGCCCACGGCGGCGACTGGGGCGCGATCATCTCGCGCGAGCTGGCGGTCCAGTTCCCGTCGCGGGTGCTGGGGATCCACGTGACGATGCTGGCCTCGGCGGTGGCGCGGACTCCGGCGGACCTCGAGGGCCTGCCGGACCAGGAGCTCGGCCGGCGTTCCCTGGAGAAGGGCCAGGCGTTCTCGGCTTCGGGAACGGGCTACGCGATCATCCAGGCGACCAAGCCGCAAACGCTTGCGTACGGCCTGCACGACTCCCCGGCGGGGCAGCTGGCCTGGATCGCGGAGAAGTTCCGCTCGTTCTCGAACACTTCGGCGGACCTGATCGACCGCGACGACCTCTTGGCGGACGTGTCGATCTACTGGTTCACGGAGACGGCCAACTCGTCAGCGCGGTTGTACGCGGCGTTGACCGGAGGCTGGGGGGCACCGCCGGCGTCGAACGTGGTCCCGACGGGCGTGGCGGTCTTCCCGGACGACATCGGCCTGCCGATCCGGACGCTGGCGGAGCGAACGGACAAGATCGTCCACTGGACGGAGTTCCCGCGAGGTGGCCACTTCCCGGCACTGGAGGAACCGGACGCCCTGATCGGCGACATCCGGACGTTCTTCAACACCCTGTAGTTGTCCACAGGGGTTGTCCACAATCCCTTCGGTCTGTGGACAACCCCGTGGCCAACCGTCAGAGGTACTGACCCGTCCCCGAAATCCCGCCAGGCCCGTGGCCCTCATGCCCGTGGCCGGCCGCCGAAGGACCCGCCGGCAACCCGCGTCGCATCTGCTCCAGCTGGACCCGGGCCGCCATCTGCTGGGCGAACAGCGCCGTCTGGATTCCGCTGAACAACCCCTCCAGCCACCCGACCAGCTGAGCCTGCGCGATCCGCAGCTCCGCGTCCGACGGCGTCGAGTCGTCCGTGAACGGCCGCACGAGCCGCTCCAGCTCCTCCTGGAGCTCCGGTGCCAGCGAAGCCGCCAGCTCCTTCACCGAGGTCTGGTGGATCTCGCGCACCCGCGTGCGGGACGCGTCGTCCAGCGGAGCCGCGCGGACCTCCTCCAGGAGCTGCTTGATCATCGTGCCGATGCGCATCACCTTGGCCGGCTCTTCGATGAGCTCGCCCATCGCTTCGGCTTGCTCCGCACCCTCGAGAGGGGAGCCGTCCTGTCCGACTACCACCACGTGGGGTGAAGATTCCTGGCCGGGGTCACCCGCTGTGAAGTTCGGCTCGGTCATGTGCTCCATCCTGGCTCGCGTTCAACACGCTCCGCGACACCTGCGGGGTGTTCGTCTCCGAGCGTAGCGGCTATCGGGGTTCGCGGTGGCTCTCCACCCAACCCCGGACGCACGGCGAAACCGCACGTCCGTACGGTGTCCACATGGCGTTCGACGTCGCTCGTATCCGTGGGCTCTTTCCCGCGCTGGGTGACGGCTGGATTCACTTCGACGGCGCCGCCGGAATGCTGGTCCCGGAACAGGTCGCTTCGGCCGTTTCGACGGCGATGCGCGCCCCGGTGTCGGGGCCGGGTGGAGCGTTTCCGGCCTCACAACGCGCGGAAAGCATCGTGACCGCGGCCCGCCGGGCCGTGGCCGACCTGGTCGGGGCCGACCCGGCCGCCGTCGTGCTCGGGCCCAGCTCGCCGGTGATGCTGCGCCGCCTCTGCGACGCGCTCGCCGAGCGCTGGACCATCGGCGACGAAGTCGTCGTCTCGAGGCTCGACGAACAAGCCAACCTCGCGCCGTGGCAGCGTGCCGCCAAGCGCGTCGGCGCGGTCGTGCGCTGGGGCGAGATCGACATTGAAACGTGTGAACTGCCCGCGTGGCAGTACGAGCAGCTCGTGTCGGCGCGCACGAAGGCCGTCGCGGTCACGCTCGCGTCCGGGTCCGTCGGCACGCGGCCGGACGTCCCGACGATCATCGAGTTCGCCAAGCGGGTCGGCGCGCTCGTCGTCGTCGACGCGACTTATGCCGCGCCGTTCCTGCCGCTGGACATCAACGCCCTCGGCGCCGACGTCATGGTCGTCTCGGCGCAGGCCTGGGGCGGCCCTTCGGTGGGGGCGCTCGTCTTCCGCGACCCCGAGCTGATCGAGCGGATCGCGTCGGTCTCGCTCGACCCGATGGCGCGCGGCGCTGCCCGCCTCGAGCTCGGCCCGCACGCCTACCCGCTGCTGGCCGGGCTGATCGCGTCGATCGACTACCTCGCCGGCCTCGACGACGCCGCGTCCGGATCGCGCCGCGAGCGCCTGGTCACCTCGCTCGGCTCGGCGAAGTCGTACCACGCCGGCCTGCTCGCGCAGCTGTCGACGGAACTGCTGTCGCTGCGGCACATCATGGTCATCGGCAACGCCATGCGCCGCATCCCCGCGCTCGCGTTCGCGGTCGCCGGCAAGAAAGCCCCCGAGGTCGCCGAGTACCTGGCTTCGCAGGGGTTGTGCGCCTTCGCCGACGACGGCGCGGCCGGCGTCTTCGCGTCACTCGGCGTCGGAGAAGTGGGCGGCGCCGTGCGGATCGGGCTCGCCCACTACTCCAACGTCTTCGAGATCAACCAGCTCGTGCGCGTGCTGGAAGAACTCCGCTAGGACTTCGCCGCCAGCAGGATCTTGCCGAACACGCTGCCCTCTTCCAGAGCGCGGTGCGCGGTCGAAGCCTCGGCCATCGGCACGACCTGGCCGATCACCGGCTTGACGAGACCCTCGGAAACCAGCGGCCACAGCCGTTCGCGGACGTCGGCGACGATCGCCGCCTTCTGGTCCAGCGGCCGGAAACGCAGGCCCGCCGCGAACACCGACGCCCGCTTGCCGAGCAGCGCGCCGACGTTCAGTTCGCCGTTCACCCCGCCCTGCATGCCGATGATGACGAGCCGGCCGTCCTGGCGCAGCGCGTCGACGTTGCGGCCCAGGTAGGACGCGCCCATGTTGTCGAGGATGACGTCCGCGCCGCCGAACTCCTTCTTGACGACCTCGACGAAGTCCTTCTCCTTGTAGTTGATCGCCAGGTCGGCGCCGAGCTGGCGGCAGCGGTCGAGCCGGTCTTCCGAACCCGCGGTGACGACGACGTACGCGCCCAGTGCCTTGCCGACCTGGATCGCGTGCGTGCCGATGCCGCCGGCGCCGCCGTGGACCAGCAGCACCTCGTCCTCGGCGAGCTTCGCGTGCATCACGACGTTCGCCCACACCGTGCACGCCACCTCGGGCAGCCCGGCCGCGGTGATCAGGTCGAGCTCGGCCGGCACCGGCAGCAGCTGCCCGGCCGGGACGACGGCCTTCTCCGCGTAGCCGCCGCCCGCGAGCAGCGCGCAGACTTCGTCGCCGACGTTCCAGCCTGTGACGCCCTCGCCGAGTTCGGCGATCGTGCCGGAGCACTCCAGGCCGATCGTTTCGCTGGCGCCGGGCGGCGGCGGGTAGTGGCCCTGGCGCTGCAGGAGGTCCGCCCGGTTCACCGCGCTCGCGGCCACGTCCAGCAGCACTTCGCCGGGGCCGGGTCGCGGATCCGCGACCTCCGACCACTCGAGAACGTCCGGGTCACCTGGCTCACGGATGGTGATCGCAAACATGTGTCGACTGTATACCGGCGAACGAAGTTCCCGCCGAATGACGCATTGACGTACTACTCATTCGGAACAAAGGTGAGCAACCATGTCACCCTTCAGAAAGAGATTCCTCCCGCCGATGGCCCTGGCCGCCGGCGCGACGCTGGTGCTCGGCCTGACCCCGGCCGCCGCCGCGACCACGGTCCCCGACGGTCCCGCGCTGGCCAAGCAGCTCGTCAAGAAGGTCGACGTCAACGGCGTCAACCGGCACCTCATCGCCCTGCAGCGCATCGCCGACACCAACGGCGGCACGCGCGCGGCGAGCACCGACGGCCACAAGAAGTCCGCCGAGTACATCGCGACCAAGCTCGAGGCGGCCGGCTTCCAGGTGACCCGCCAGGAGTTCCCGTTCACCTACTCGGAAACCCTGGCCGAGAAGCTGACCGCGGGCGGCCGGAACGTCCCGGTCATCGCGATGGAGTACACCGTCTCGACGCCCGTCGGCGGCATCACCGCGCCGCTCGCCGTGGTCGCGGTCGACGACACCAGTGGCTGCGAGGCCACCGACTACACCGCCGACGTCGCCGGCAAGATCGCGCTGATCAAGCGCGGCGGCTGCTCGTTCGCGCAGAAGCAGGAGACCGCCGCGGCCGCGGGCGCGATCGGCGCCGTCGTCTACAACAACACCGACGGCGACCTGAACGGGACCCTGGGGGACCCGGCCGTCGCGAAGATCCCGACCGGGGGCGTGACCGCGGCCGCGGGTGCGCAGCTGGCCACCCTCGCCGGGCAGCCGGTGACCCTGGAGCTGCGCGCCTTCCAGGAGGCGCGGACCAGCTACAACGTCATCGCCGAGACCAAGACCGGCCGCAAGGACAACGTCGTGATGCTGGGGTCGCACCTCGACAGCGTCCCGGCCGGCCCGGGCATCAACGACAACGGCTCCGGCTCGGCGACCCTGCTCGAGACGGCGCTGCAGCTGGGGAGCAGCCCGAAGGTCAACAACGGCGTCCGCTTCGGCTTCTGGAGCGCGGAGGAGTTCGGCCTGATCGGCTCGACCTACTACGTCGACTCGCTGAGCTTCGAGCAGCAGCTCGACATCGCGCTGTACCTGAACTTCGACATGATCGGCTCGCCGAACGCCGGGTACTTCGCCTACGACGGTGACAACTCCGACGGCGTCGGCGCGGGCCCCGGCCCGTACGGCTCGGCGCAGATCGAGAAGACCTTCGTCGACTACCTGCAGGCCGCGCGCGGGGTGTCCCTCGAGGGCACCGACTTCACCGGGCGTTCGGACTACGGCGAGTTCATCGCCGTCGGCATCCCGGCCGGTGGCCTGGACACCGGCGCCGAGGTCATCAAGACTCCGGCGCAGGCGGCGAAGTGGGGCGGCACGGCCGGCATCGCGTTCGACCCGTGCTACCACCAGGCCTGCGACAACCTGGGCAACATCGACCGGGTCGCGCTGGACCGCAACGCGGACGGCGTCGCCTGGGCCCTTGGCGTCTACGCGACGAGCACCGAGAGCGTCAACGGCGTGAAGCCGGGCAAGAGCAAGACGGCCAAGCAAAAGGCCGCCGACCGCGGTGCCCAGCGGAACTTCTCCGCCCGCGCCGTCGCCGGTGACCCGCACGCGCTGACCGCCTGACGAACGAAGAAGGGGCCGTCCCATGCTTGGGACGGCCCCTTCTGTCGTGTCTCAGCCCAGGTTGTTCGTGCCGAAGGTGTCGCAGCGGGCCGGGTCGCCGGTCTGGAAGCCGGTGGTGAACCACTTCTTGCGCTGCGCGGACGTGCCGTGGGTGAACTTCGAGCGGTCGACCTGGCCGCCGCCGAGGTTCTGCTGGATGTAGTCGTCGCCGATGCGGGACGCGGTGTCCAGTGCGGAGGCGATGTCGTCCTGCGTGACGTCGGTGATCAGCGGCTTGCCGCTCTCGGTCGGCGTCGTCGAGGCGTGGTTGGCCCAGACGCCGGCGTAGCAGTCGGCCTGCAGTTCCAGGCGCACCGAACCGGACGTCGGGCCGGTGCCCGTGCCCTTCTTGGACGTGCCGAGCAGGTTCTGCACGTGGTGCCCGTACTCGTGCGCGAGGACGTACGCCTCGGTGAAGAGGCCGCCCTGCGCGCCGAAGCGGGTCTTCAGCTCGTCGAAGAAGGAGAGGTCGATGTAGACCTCGGAGTCGGCCGGGCAGTAGAACGGCCCGGTGTCGGAGGTGGCGCTGCCGCAGCCGGTGCGCACGCCGCCGTTGAAGAAGTTCGTCGGCGCCTTCCGGTAGGTCGAGCCGGAGCGCGAGAACTGCTGCGTCCAGTAGTCCTGGACGGAGTTGACGATCGCGACGATCGCGCAGTCGTGGTTCTTGTTGGCGTCCGCGCCGGTCTTGCACTCGCTGGACAGCTTCGAGTTGTCGACCTGCTGGCCGGAGCCGACGCTGCCGAGCCCGCCGGTCAGGCCGCTGCCGCCGGTGCTCACCCCGCCGAGCTGGGAGAGCACGAAGTAGATGATCACCCCGACGACGCCGAGTCCGCCACCGCCGAGCGCAACGCGGCCGCCGATCCCGCCGCCGCCTCCACCGCTTCCGCGCAGGTCCTGGACTTCGGAGGCATCCAGGCCGGCATCGTCGTCGAATCTCACCCGCAGATCGTACTGTGCCGTTCGTTACCAAGCCGACCGTACGTAACGAGCCTGGGTGCGGCCGTCGCGCTGGCGGCCACACCCAGGCTCTGTACCGAGGTTGTGTCTTTGGTCGGCGGTTGGCCGCGACCGGGCCGGCGTTCAGGCTCTGTCGTCACGACTGCCGAGGTCGTGACCCGATACAGGCCCGATCGACGCCGTATGCGTGAACGCATGGAAGACCCGCGCTTCGGTGCTGTTCGCAGTCGCGCCCGGCCCGTTCGTGAACCGTTCCGGTCGCGGGGACACAGCAGGCGGTCAACCGCGAGGATCACCCGTCACGCAACCACCTGACCTCTCCCGGCGGGGAGCCGGGCCGGCACGTCATCGTCGCCGCGCCATACCCTGGCCGACCTTCCGCCACAAGCAGAATGCGCCTTTTCCGGCCGAGTCTCAACCTTTTCGTAACCCCACCTTCGGGCGATGTTGCGACGGCATTTTTACCCGCACGCAGTTCGGACTCGGACCGCGCGGTCCCTTGATCAGCGTTCTAGGCTGCCTTATGACCGAGGAGCGGCCTGTGCGTTGGTTGAACGAAGCCGAGATGGCGGCGTGGCGCTCCTACATCGTGGCGACCCTGAAGCTGCGACAGGTGCTCCACCGCGAGCTGGCCGTGCAGCACGACGTGTCGTTGACCGACTACGAAGTGCTCGTGTGCCTGGAGATGCAGGCCGGGCACCGGATGCGGATGTCCGAACTGGCCCTGCTGATGGGATCGACGAAGAGCAGGCTGTCGCACCAGGTCGGCCGGCTCGAAGACGCGGGGCTCGTCCTCCGGGTCCGCGACCCGGAAGACAAGCGCGGGGTCATCACGGAGCTGACCGACGAGGGCCTGGCCCTGCTGGCGAAGGCGGCGCCGACCCACCTGGAAGGGGTGCGAGAGCACCTCATCGACCTGCTGAGCCCCGCGGAGCAGGCGACGATCGCCGCGGCGTTCGACCGGGTCCTGGGCCACCTGTCCGAGGTGGACGGCTGACCCGGGCGCGGCTACTCCGCGCCCGGGGCCTGGAGCGGTAGCGGTGGGATTCGAACCCACGGAGAGGTTGCCCCCTCGCATGTTTTCAAGACATGTTCCTTCGGCCGCTCGGACACGCTACCTCGCTCCACGAGGGTAGCCGACGGCCTCCGAGGCAACCTTCGCCCGGCCTGGGACGTGCTCCGGGCATGGGTGAGGCAGACCGGAAACCGTGGACCGACGGGATCCGCCCCCTGCTGGTGATCTTCGGGGTGCTCGCCGCCGTCTTCGGCGCCGGGAGCGCGATCTCCTACTACTCGGGGTCGGCCACTTCGGCCGGGACCGTGGAGCGGATCACCGGCTGGAGCACGGCGTCCGTCCGCGTCGACGAGCCGGGTGGCAGCCGGGTCCGCGAGGTGCGGATCGCCAACGGCAACACCCGCGAGTACGCCGCCGGCACCCGGATCGGGGTCCGGTACTGGCCGGACGGCGAGCACGTCGCGGTCGACACCGTGCACGAGCCGCCGCTGGTGGCGCTCGTGACGTTCGGCACCGTTCTCCTCGTGATCGGCGGGTTCGCGCTGAAGGCCTGGCTCGGGCGGCTCAGGTCCAGGCGAGCGTGAGGGCCGCGCCCTGGGCTCGCCCCGCTTCCGCCGCCGGGGTCCGGGTCGCCGGGTCCAGCGGGTTCTCGCCGATCGCCGCCACCGAAGCCTCGTCCGGGGTGATCAGGGCGACCTCCGCGCCCGCCGCGCGCAGGTCGTCCAGCACTGCGAGCAGCGGTTTCTCCATCGGCAGCGGTGCGTCCACCCCCAGCGGCGACACCACCGTGACGCGGGTGCAGCCCGTCGCGTAGTCGGCGTTCTCGGCCGAGCGGACGCCGCCGTCCACGTACCGCCTGCCGCCGATCGTCACCGCCGGCCAGACGCCCGGGACCGCGCAGCTGGCCGCCACCGCGTCGACCAGGGACACCCCGGACGCGCGGTCGAAGCGGCGCGGCTCGCCGGTCTCGGCGTCCACCGCCACGATCACCAGGCGCTGCTCCGGCCACTCGTGCACCGGCAGTCGCGCTTCGATCACCACGCGGCGGTCCGCTTCGGGCACCGTTTCGGCCGCCAGCGCGAGCCGGCCCACCGCGCGCCGGATCTCGGCCGGTGACGTCGAGCCGGTGACCGCGCCGCCGAAGTCGGCCGCGAACTTCTCGAAGTCGATCTCGGCCGGGATCTCCGGGGTCTGGCGCGCCGGGTCCGCCTGGCGCGCGAACAGCTCGGGGAGCGGAGTCCCGCTCGTCACCTGCGCCGCGACCACCGAGCCCGCCGACGTCCCGACGAGCAGGTCCGCGCCCGTCAGGTCCTGGCCGCTCTCGGCCAGCCCGGTCAGCAACCCCGTCGTCCACGCGACGCCGGCGACTCCGCCGCCGCCCAGCACCAAGCCCTGTCCGCTCATGCGGCCAGCCTATCGACGGGGTACGACAGTTTTCAGGCCTGCTTCAGCGCCTTGGCCGCGATCCGCGCCTGCACCTCGGGACGGCGCAGCGGCGGGATGGTCGCCGGCGGCTGACGGCGTTCGGGCAGCTGCTCCAGCAGCCGCGTGGTGATCTCCGTGATCTCGGCGACCGCCGCTTCGAACGGCTCGCGCGTGGCGTCCGAAAGCGACTGCACGCCGGTCACCTTGCGGACGTACTGGCGGGCCGCGGCCTCGATCTCCTCGCCCGTCGCGGCCGGCTGGAGCCCTCGGAGGGTGGTGATGTTTCGGCACATGCCGCCCAGGGTACGACGCTTCGGACGCCTCGATCACACGGTCGGGTAGGCCCGGCCCCACCTCGTTGACGCCGGATCCCGCAGTTGGGCAGTGTCGGGGAAGTGCCTCTCAGACCGCGTCCCTTCCGCTCCGCCCGTCCCGAACCGCGCACCCTCGAAGAAGAAACCCCGGAAACCCCGATCCCGGAACAGGCCTGGCCGCGCGTGCGGGCCGACGAGCTGGTCACCCTCGTGGCACACGTCTTCGCCGCTCACGGCTTCCCCGAAACCCGCGCCCGCATGGCGGCGGAAGCCCTCTGCCACGGCGACCTGACCGGTTCCCCGGACACCGGTGTCGCCGACCTGACCCGCATCCACCTGCCGATGCTGAAGACCGGGCACGTCGTGCCGCACGCCGAGCCACTGATGATCGCTGACCGCGGGGCCGCCGCGCTGCTCGACTACCGCCGCGCGCCCGGGCTCTGGGCGGTCGGCGACGCGATGGACCGGGCGGTGACGCGGGCCGGCCGCTTCGGCGTCGGGCTCGTCTCACTGCGCGGAATCGGGCCGTTCGGCCGGGCCGGGCACCACGCCGCGCGGGCCCTGCCGCACGCGATGATCGGGCTGGTGCTCGCCGCGGGCGGCGAGCCAGGCCAGCCGATGAACCCGCTGGGCATGGCCGCGCCCGGGGGCGCGTACCCCGAGTTCGTCTTCGACATGGACCGCTCCGGCTCGGAAGGCGCCGGGCTGACGCTGCTGGTCGAGGTCCTCGCCGGGGTGCTGTCCGGCGTGGCCGACCACGAGCACGACACCGGCCTGCTGGTGCTGGCGATCGCGCCGACGACGCTGCGCAGCGCCGACGGCTTCTACCGCGCGGCCAGCGCGCTCTTCGGCAGCATGCTCGGCTGGGAGGGCGGGGCGCCGATCCGCTACCCCGGCTGGCGCGAGGCCCAGCACCTGGAGCAGTGCCGCGCGCTGGGGGTGCCCCTGTCCGGCCCGGTGCGCCGCGAGCTGGACGCACTGGCGGCGTCGATCGGCCTGCCGCCGCTGACCAGCGTGGGTTAGTGGACCAGCACGACCTTGCCGCGGTCCGCGCCGACCGCCACGACGTCGCCGTCGGTCAGCTGGCGGCCGCGGCGGGTCTCGACCTCGCCGTTGACGGTGACCTCCTCCGCGTCGATCAGGTCCTTCGCGTGGGAGCCGTCTTCGGCGAGGCCGGCCAGCTTGAGGAACTGGCCGAGCCGGATCGGCTCGCCGGTGATGGGTACGTCGACGGGATCACTCATACGCGCATCATGCCCGGGCGGCCGTCTGCCGGTAGAGGGCCTGGACGTCCGTGTCGAAGTAGCTCGAGTACGACGTGTCCGGGTCGTCGCCGCCGTACTCGAAACCGCCGATGACGCCGATGACCGTGCCGAGGCGGGTCTTCGGGTCCGGCGCGGTCACCCACGGGCCGCCGCTGGTGCCCGTCGGGAAGCCCGCGCAGTCCACTTTCAGCTGGTAGGTGTCCTGGCGGGTCGTGGTGTTCCGGCAGACGGCCGGGACTTCGGAGTCGTCCGGGTAGCCGGTGAGCGTGATGGCCTGCTCGAAGTCTGTTCCCGTCGCGAGGGTGTTCGCGCCGACCAGGCTTTCCAGCGGTTTGGTGGCCCCGGCCTGGTGCGCGGTGGCGAAGCCGACGTCGAGGTCCGGGTCCGACGACGTGCTCCAGCCGGGCGCGACGAGCTCGTCGGAGACCGTCCAGAAGCCGAACGGCGCGACGCCGTCGTGGTAGGCGGGCGCGAACGTGACGCCGGCGAGGTAGTCGCCGCCCTCGCCGTCGTGGATGCAGTGGGCCGCGGTCAGCAGCACGTCGCCCTGGTCACTGTGGACGACGCTGGCCGTGCAGTAGTGCGCACCGTCGAGGAACAGCGCGCCGACCGCCGGGCTGGACTCCGCGGGCAGGTCCGGCGTCGACGCGGGCACGGCCTCGGCGGTGTCCGGGGCCGACGCGTTCGCGGACCGCGGCTCCCGGTTCGCGAAGACCACGAAGGCCGCGCCGAGCAGCAGGACCGCGGCGAGGGAGAGCAGCAGGACGGCGGGCCGCCGCACGTGCATCGCCTCCTCGTCGTCGCCCCCGGTCTTCGTCCCCATCACCTTAAGGTGCCGGAGCGAGACGATCGGCACACCCACAGCAAGCTCACAGCCGCTACCATCCGTTACCAACCAGTAACCTCCAGGGAGGGCCGATGAAGCAGTTCGCGGACAAGGTCGTGGTGGTCACCGGGGCGGGCTCGGGGATCGGGCGGGCGCTGGCGCTCGAGTTCGCCCGGCGCGGGGCGCGCGTCGCGCTCTCCGACGTCAACGCCGCGAACGCCGAGGAGACGGCGAAGCTGGCCGGCGACAACGCCCGCCCGTACGTCCTCGACGTCGCCGACCGCGCTGCCGTGCTCGCCCACGCCGACGAGGTCGCCGGGGAGTTCGGCCGCGTCAACGTCGTCGTGAACAACGCCGGCGTCGCGCTCGGCGCGACCGTCGAAGAGATGACGTTCGAGGACTACGACTGGCTGATGGGCATCAACCTCGGCGGCGTCGTCAACGGCACGAAGGCCTTCCTGCCGCACCTGATCGCTTCCGGCGACGGGCACGTCGTGAACATTTCCAGCGTCTTCGGCTTCGTCGGCGTGCCGACGCAGAGCGCGTACAACGCGGCGAAGTTCGCGGTCCGCGGATTCACCGAAGCCCTGCGCGAAGAAATGCTGATCGCGCGGCACCCGGTCGGGGTCAGCTGCGTGCACCCGGGCGGGATCAAGACCAACATCGTGCGCAACTCGCGAAGCGGCGCCGACGACCAGGAGAAGGCCGCCCAGGGCTTCGAGCGGATCGCGAAGACCACGCCGGAGAAGGCGGCGCAGACGATCCTGCGCGGGATCGAGCGGAAGTCGGCGCGGATCCTCATCGGACCGGACGCCTACGTCATCGACGCCATCCCGCGCGTGCTCGGCTCGGCCTACCAGCGGCCGCTCGCGATCCTCGCGCGCATGGGACTCAAGAAAATGGAAAGCTGAATTTCCGGTTGCGACTTCCGGGTTGTCCTCGGCTCACGGCTTCACTCAATGGAGTTGCGTTTCTGACAGGGCCGTCCGAAATGGTCCAGAATGCGTGAGGTCCACGAGCCCCGTACCGGAGGTCCCTGATGCTTCGCACCGCACCGCGCAGTGCGACCCGTCCGGCCGGCGACACCGCGGTGGAGTTGCTGGATCGCACCGGCATCATCGCGGCGAGCCTGCCGCAGCGCCGTCGCACCGACGACGACCTGCCCGAGCTCGAGCCGATCTACACCCGGCCGCCGGTGTGCGACCAGGACCTGCGGCCGAAGTCGGTGGTGATCCGGCGGCGCGCCCGCACGTGGCTCGGCAGTGGCGCCGCGGTGCTGCTCGTCGCCGTCGGGTGGCTGGGCGGCGGCATGCTCTCCGGTGGCCTGTTCGGTTCGGCGCCGCCCGACGACGTGGCCCAGCTGGACGCGCGCCCGGCCGTCGCCGAGGCGCCGGCGCCGCAGGCTCCCCAGGCCCCGCAGGCGCCGGTGGCCACGCCGGCCCCGACGACCGTGTTCGTCCCGGTGCCCGCCAAGCCGGCCCCGAAACACGTTCAGGCGCAGGCGAAACCGCAGGGGAAGAAGACCGCCTCCGCGGAAGACCAGGCGCGGGTCGACCTGCCGTCGCCGACGTCGTCGGCGCCCGACCCGGTCCGGTCCTGGGTGGACGTGGCCGAAAGCATGATGCAGCAGTACCAGTACCGCGCGGAGACGACCACCACCCGCCGCTGACTCAGGCGCCGGACCAGCGGTACTCGTGCTCCGGGCGCCCGGTGGCGCCGTAGCGCAGCCGCATCCGGACCGTCCCCGACTCGGCCAGCGCCGTGAGGTACCGCTGCGCCGTCGCCCGCGCCATGCCCAGCTCACCGGCCACTTCCGCGGCCGACAGCGGGCGCCCCGCCCGGCGCAGCTGCTCCGAGACGAGCCGGGACGTCGCCGTCGACTGGCCCTTCGGCGCGGACGTGCGGTCCTGGTCGTGCAGCACCCGGTACGCGCGGTCGACGTCGTCCTGGCCCATCGCGCGGTCTTCGGCGAGCAGGCCGCGGAAGCGCGCGTACGACGTCAGCCGCTCGGCGAGCTGGCGCGTGGTGAACGGCTTGATCAGGTAGTTCAGCGCGCCGGCCCGGATCGCCGCGGCCACCGACGCGGTGTCGGTCGCCGCGGACAGCACGATCGTGTCGGTCTGCAGCTCCGGGAGCACCGCGAGGCCGGACTCGTCGGGCAGGTAGACGTCGAGCAGGATCAGGTCCGGCGCGAGTTCCCGGACGCGGGCGCGGGCTTCGGCCGCGGTGTGCGCGGTGCCGACCACCGCGAAGCCGTCGACCTCCTCGACGAACCCGGCGTGCACCCCGGCGACCCGGAAGTCGTCGTCGACGATGAGCGTGCGGATCATCCGTCCTCCGTCAGCATTCCGGGCAGTTTCGCGACGAACAGGGCACCCGTCTCGCCGTCGCCGGGGCCGGCCAGCCAGACGTCACCACCGCGGGCGCGGGCGGCTTGGCGGGCGAGCGCCAGCCCGAGTCCGTGGCCGGGCGCGATCTTCGTCGACACGCCTTCGTCGAACAACGTCCGGCGCAGGTCTTCGGGCACGCCGGGCCCACTGTCCACAACGGACAGGTGCAGCGTGCCGTCTTCCGCGAGCAGGCTGATCTCGACGGTCGCCGGCCGTCGCGGGCCCATCCGGGCCGCGTGCAGCGCGTTGTCGACGAGGTTGCCGATCACGGTGTTCGCGGCGATCGGGTCCGTCACGGTCGTCGGCACCCAGGTGTCGTCGGCGAGCTTGAGCGTGAGCCCCTTTTCCTGCGCCTGCTCGGTTTTCGCCACGAGCAGCGCCTGCAGGTACGGATCGGCGACGGCGTCACCCAGCTCGCTCGGCCGGGCCGAGCTCGAATCCGTCAGCGTCTGCAGGTACTCGACGGCTTCGGTGTGGTGGCCGAGCTGGAGCAGCCCGTAGAGCGTGTGCAGCCGGTTCGCGAACTCGTGCCGCTGCGCGCGCAGGCCGTCGGACAGCACGCGGATGCCGTCGAGCTCGCGGGTGAGCGTGTCGAGGTCGGTGCGGTCGCGGAAGGTCAGCACGGTGCCGATGTCCCGCTCGTCCAGCCGGACCGCGCGCGAGTTGATGACGAGCACCCGGTTCCCGGCCACCGCCAGGAGGTTGTCGACCGGCCGTCCTTCGGCGACGGCCTTGTGCACCCGCGGGCTGAGCTCCAGCTCCGCCATGGAGGCGCCGATCGGGAGCTCGGTGCCGAGGAGGCGTTCGGCTTCGCCGTTGCGCACCGAGACGCGGTTCGCTTCGTCGACCGCGAGAACGCCTTCGCCGATGCCGTGCAGCACCGCTTCGCGTTCGTAGAGCAGTTCGGTGAGCTCGTGCGGTTCGAGGCCGTGCGTGACGCGCCGCAGCCGCCGGTTCAGCAGTGCCGACGCGCCCGCGCCGAGCAGCAGCGCGCCACCGGCGAACACCAGCGTGAGCGCCAGGAGCTGGTTGAACGCCCCGGTCGGGTCGGCCACGTCGAAGCCGACGCTCACCTCGCCGACCACCCGCCGGTGGTCCGGCGTCCAGATCGGCGTCTTGCTGCGGACGGACAGCCCGAGGGTGCCGCTCTGGACCGCGCTGACCTCGTCCTCGCCGGCCAGCGCCCGGTCCGCGGGAGTGCTGACCTTCTGGCCGATCAGGCTCTCGGTCGGGTGCGCGAGCCGGATGCCCTGGTCGTCGGTGATCACCACGAAGAGCGCGTCGTTGGCCGCGGTCACGGCCAGCGCCCGCTCCTCGAGCGCGCCGCCCGGCACCTTCGCGCCGGCGTTCGCGACCACCACCGGGTCCGCCGCCACCGACTTCGCGATGGCCAGCGCCCGCTGGCCGTACTGCTCGGTGAGGGTGCGGGACAGGAGGACGCTGATCAGCGCGACGCCGATCCCGACGACGAGGACGACCACGCCGATCTGCAGCAGCAGCACCTGCCTGCTGAACCGCATCCGCGGGAAGAGCGCCCACTTTGGCATGGGTCGGAACATACCCCCAGCTCACGGCCGTGCGCTAAACGAGCAAAACATTCAGAACGCGCGGCTCGCACGCAGAACGTCGACAAGCTTCACGTGGCCGCCACCCGTACTTAACGTCCCTTCCCAACGTGACAGGCACCACGTGACGAAGGAGTCACCTCCCCATGGTTCCCCCACTGATCGAACTCACCGGAGCCACCAAGCGGTTCCCGAGCGGGTCCGGTTCCGTGCACACGGCCGTCCGCGACCTGACCATGACCGTCCAGCCCGGCGAGTTCGTCGCCGTCGTGGGCCCCACCGGCTGCGGCAAGTCGACGACGCTCTCGCTGGTCTCGGGGCTGCAGCCGCCGTCCGCGGGCCGGGTGCAGGTGAACGGCGAAGACGTGAAGTCCATCCCCGACGGCGTCGGGTACATGTTCCAGACCGACGCCGTGATGCCGTGGCGCTCGGTGCTGGACAACGTCGCCTCCGGCCCGCGCTTCCGCGGCGCGTCGAAGGCCGAGGCCCGCGCGCAGGCCGTCGACTGGATCGCCCGCGTCGGGCTCGCCGGGTTCGAGAAGTACTACCCGCACCAGCTCTCCGGCGGCATGCGCAAGCGCGTCGCGCTGGCCCAGACGCTCGTCACCAAGCCGAAGATCATGCTGATGGACGAGCCGTTCTCGGCGCTGGACGTGCAGACCCGCGCGCTGATGCAGGACGAGCTGCTGCGCCTGTGGTCCGGTTCGGGGGCCGCGGTGATCTTCGTGACGCACGACCTCGACGAGGCGATCGCGCTGGCGGACAAGGTCGTCGTGCTGACGTCCTCGCCGGCCACCGTGAAGGACACCTTCGAGATCCCCCTGGAGCGGCCGCGGAAGGTCGAGGAGCTGCGGCTCACCGAGGAGTTCCGCAAGCTCTACGCCGACATCTGGGAATCGCTGCGCAGCGAGGTCGACAAGGCCCGTGAGAAGGGAGCGACCAGTGTCGCTTGACATGCTTCCGACCGCGAACCCGAACCCGGTCATCGAGACCGAAGCGAGCATCATCGCGCAGCAGAAGCGGAAGTCGTCCGCCCGCCGGCGCAACATCTGGCTGCTGCGCCTGGCCATCGTCGTCGTGTGGCTCGGCAGCTGGGAGCTGACCGCGACGTACTGGATCGACCCGTTCTTCTACTCGAAGCCGTCGAAGATCTGGGAACGGCTCGTCGAGTGGTTCAGCGCCGGCACGGACTTCGGCTCGATCTGGTACCAGATCCTGGTGACCGTCGAGGAGGCCGCGATCGGCTTCGTCATCGGCGCCATCGCCGGGGTCGTGCTCGGGGTGGTCCTCGGCCGCAGCGCCTACCTCGCGGACGTGCTCGCGCCGTTCATCAAGGCCGCCAACGCGTTGCCGCGCATCGTGCTCGCCGCGCTGTTCGTGATCTGGTTCGGGCTCGGGCTGTCGTCGAAGGTCGCGACGGTCGTCGTGCTCGTGTTCTTCGCGGTGTTCTTCAACGCCTTCACCGGCGCCCGCGAGGTGGACCGCAACGTGATCGACAACGCCCGCATCCTCGGCGCGACCCGTGGCCAGGTGCTGAAGTCGATCGTGCTGCCCAGCGCGACGTCGTGGATCCTGTCGTCGCTGCACGTCGCGTTCGGCTTCGCGCTGATCGGCGCGGTCGTCGGCGAGTACACCGGCGCGAAGGCGGGCATGGGCTTCCTGATCGCCAACGCGCAGGGCACGTTCGACACCGCCGGGGTGTACGCCGGGATGCTGATCATCACCGTCGTCGCGCTGCTGGCCGAATGGGGCATCGCCACGGCCGAGCGCAGGTTGCTGCGCTGGCGGCCGCGGGCGGCCGACGCGGGGCCGGGGATCTGACATGCGCCTCAAGAGGACAGTCGGCGTGGTGGCCGCGCTCGCGGTCGCCATGGCCGGGGTCACGGCGTGCCGCGACTCGCGGGAGATCGCGCTCGGCACCACCGGCCAGCCGCACATCAAGATCATGATCGGTGGCATCTCGAAGGTCATCTACCTGCCCGGGCAGCTGGCGCAGCAGATCGGCGCGTACAAGCGGCAGGGGCTCGACGTCGAGCTCTTCGACCAGCCGTCGGGGGCCAACGCCGAGACGTCGCTGCTGGCCGGCGAGGTGCAGGGGGTCGTCGGGTTCTACGACCACACGATCGACCTGCAGGCCAAGGAGCAGTGCATCCAGAGCGTCGTGCAGTTCGCGAACGTGCCGGGCGAGGCCGAGATGGTCGCCACCGGCAAGGCGGGCGAGATCCGCTCCGGCAAGGACTTCAAGGGCCGCAACCTCGGCGTCACGTCGCTGGGTTCGTCGACGGACTTCCTGACGAAGGCGCTCGCCTCGCGTGGCGGGGTCAGCTCGAAGGAGTACACGCCGGTGAAGGTCGGCGCCGGGCAGACGTTCATCTCGGCGCTGAACCAGGGTTCGATCGACGCCGGGATGACCACCGACCCGACCATCGCGCAGCTGACGAACACCGGCCAGGCGAAGGTGCTCTACGACATGCGCACGGTCGAAGGTACGAAAGCCGCTTTGGGCGGTTTGTACCCGGCCAGTTCGCTGTACATGGGCTGCGAAATCGTGAAGCGGTATCCGGACATCGTGCAGAAACTGGCCAATGCGTACGTCGAAAGCCTGAAGTGGATTTCCACGCACACACCGGAACAGGTCGCCGACATCATGCCGCCGTCGTTCGCCGGCGGGGACAAGGCGCTGTACGTGAAGTCGCTGAAGGACAGCCTGCCGATGTTCACCAAGGACGGCCGGATGGACCCGGCGGGCGCGCAGAACGTGCTGAAGGTGCTGGGCGAGTCGTCCAGCAACGTGAAGCCGAAGAAGGACAAGATCGACCTGTCGCAGACCTACACCACGAAGTTCGTGGACGCGGCGAAGGCGCAGGCCCAGCAGTAGCCCCGCTCACCTGACCGGGCGGTAGGTGAGCGATATCGACCCGTAAAGGCCTCTTTCCCCCGCGGAGGCCTTTACGGGTCTTTTCGGACAATGGGAAGACCATTCTAAAGTAGCTACCTTCTTTTCGGTGCGGATCCAACACTTGAGGACACGGCTTTCCCGGTCCCCATCGGTGAACGGAGTCTCCGCATGTCCAAAATCCTTTCGTCGCGCGCTGCCCGCGTCCTCACGGCGGTCGCCGCGGCCGCCGCCGGCTTGGCTGTCTCGGGCACCGCCCACGCCGCGGTCGAATACGGTTCGCACTCTTTTAATGAGCACCGTCACGGCCACCAGTTCTCGGGCGGCAACTGGGGCGGCTACGTCAGCTTCGGCAGCTTCACGACGGCGACGGCGAGCTGGACCGAACCGACGGTGACGTGCCGGTCGAGCAACGACCTCTTCGCGCCGTGGGTCGGCATCGACGGCGACGGATCGTCCACAGTGGAACAGACCGGCGTCGAGACGGACTGCTCCAGCGGGCGTCCGGTGTACTCGGCCTGGTACGAGATGTACCCGGCCGCGCCGGTGTACTACAACGTGTCGGTCGGCGCGGGCGACCACATCACCGCGACGGTGACGCGCACCGCCACCAACACCTACCGGCTCGACCTGTCCGACACGACCAAGGGCTGGACCAAGACGACGACGAAGTCGCTGACGTCCAAGCACGCGTCGGCCGAGGCGATCATCGAGTCGCCGACCGACTCTTACCCGACCATTTCGGGCGGCATCAAGTTCACCGGCGTCAAGTTCAACGGGACGAACCTGGCCTCGACCAGCCCGTCCGCGCTGAACGCCGACGACCGCGGCACGAACACCTGGATCCCGGGCGCGATCGGCTCGGACGGCCAGAGCTTCACGATCTCGCGGCACTGAGTCATTTCAAGTTGTTGATCGCCCAGGCGACCACCATCACCGCGAGCACCAGCGAGACGACGGCCTGCAGCATCATCGTCATCTTCGCCCAGATCCGCAGGGGCATGACGTCGGTGGGGCTGAAGGCGGCCGCGTTGGTGAACGAGAAGTAGAGGTAGTCCAGGTAGGACGGTTCCCAGTCCTGGTGCGCCAGGTCCGGGTCGGCCATCTGCGGGAACTGCAGGTCGGGGAACTCGGCCCGGCCTGCGGCCCGCCGGCCCGGGCCGCCGCGGTCGAACTCCCAGTACCAGAGGGAGAAGGCCACGATGTTCGTCCAGTAGACGATCCCGCCGGTGACCAGCACGGCCCCGGCGCGGTCGCCGATGGAGCTGGTGACGATGCCGTAGACCAGCTGCACCGCGGAGGCGACGTTCACCGTGGTGACGGCCGCGACCAGCAGCAGCGAGATGACCCGTTCGACGGCGCTGAACTCGGTCATCCGGCCGGGGTTGACCAGCAGCAGGGCGACGACGAGCAGCCCGGAGACGGCGGGCAGCAGCCACCGGGGGTGCAGCGCCATGTCATCGGGCAGGGCAACCTGCAGCACCAGGGTGGCGACGACAACGCCCATGGCGGGCCACCGGGTCTCCCCGGAGGTCCGCCGGCGCCACGCGGGAAGAGCAGCTTCAGTCACCGGCCCACGGTAGGACGGCGGCCCCCGCCCCGCCAACGCTCACCCGGGAGCGCGCCACGCCACGGGGCGCCGGCGGGTGGCCGCTGTGCGAGCCGGGCGTGCGCCGAACGCCGCGTTGGGTTGCCGGCGGGCAGCCGCAATGCGAGCCGGGCGCGCACGCCACGTCGGGGTGCTGGTGGGCGGCAGCGCGAGCCGGGCCCGCGCGGCGCTGGTCAGCCCGCCGGAGCCGTCGTCACTTCGCCGGGGAGCTTGCGCGCGACGTCCGTCCGGGACCGCGCACCCAGCTTCCGCAGCACCTTCGCCACGTGCTGCTCCACCGTCCGCGGCGACAGGAACAGCCCGTCCGCGATCTCGCGGTTCGTCCGGCCCTCCGCCAGCATCCGCGCCACTTCGCGTTCCCGTGGCGACAACTCACTCCCGTACCCGCGGCGCCCGCGTTGCGAAGGTGCCCAAGCGCCGTGCTCGCGCAACTGGTGGCGGCACCGCCCCGCATCCCGCGTCGCACCCAGCTGTTCGTACGCCTCGGCCGCCGCCGTCAGTTCCTCGACCGCGTCGCGGTTGCCCGCCGCCAGCCGGCACATCGCCGCCCGCTCACGCATCGCCGTTGCCGGGTACGGCATCGGCAGCGCCGCGTAGCCCGATGCCGCTTCGTCGAACAGCGCCGCCGCGGCCAGGTGCTTTGCCCGCGCCTCCAGCAACACCGCGCGGCCGGCGATGAGCGCCGCCGTCGCGACCGGGGCGTCCCGGTCCTCGATGCCGCGGGCGAACGCCTCCACCACGTTGTCGGCCTCCGGCCAGCGCCCGGCCCGCGCGTACGCCTGGGCCGCCGCCGGGACCAGCGCCGCCGCCCAGATCCACACTCCCTTGCGCCCGGCCGCGGCCACCGCCGTGTCGGCCGCCGCGCACGCGCCGTCGACGTCGTCGGTCGCCAGCAGCACCGAGATCAGCACCCCGGCTGCCGAAAGCACCACCGGGATCGGCCCGCGGTCCGGCGCGTGCACGCTCGCCGCGGCCAGGTGCCGTTGCGCGGCGGCGAACTCGCCGCGCACGGCCGCGAGCCCGCCGAGCACCAGCGACGACTCCATGACGATCGGGCCGAGCTCCGGGTAGCTGTCGCGCAGCTGCTCGGCCGCTTCGGCGAGCCCGCTCCAGCGCCCGCGCACCCAGTCGAGCCGGACGCGGGTGCCCTGGATCAGCCCGATCGCGTACAACGCGCCCGCGTCGGTCGCCCGCCGGACGCCTTCGGTCACCAGCCGGTCCGCCCGGTCGAGGTGACCGGCCCACGACTGGCCGTCGGCGAGGTTGCACCACAGCCGGGCCAGCTGGACGCGCTCGGCGACCGTGCCCACGGTGTCCGACAGCGCCTCGAACTCCGCCCACGCCGAGCCGTCGCCGACGTGTGACGCGGCCGCGATGCGGTCGGCGGTCAGCGCGAGCCGCAGCTCCGGGTCGTCGAGCCGCTCGTACACCTCGCCCGCTCGGGCGCGCCAGGATTCGTGCCACGACAACGGCGTCAGCCCGTCGATCGGCTGCGCGAGCAGGGTGATCCCGCGGGCGGCGAGGTCGGGCCGGTCGGTCAGCTCGCCGATCGCGCGCTCGACCTCCAGGCGGCCGCGGCCGAGCCCGCCGATGGTCCGGACCTGCAGCATGCCGAGGCTCAGCCGGATCGAGCCGCGCACCGACGGCGGCAGCGTCACCTCTTCGAGGACGCGTTCGAGCGTGCCGATCACGTCGGGGCGGAACCCGCGCAGCGCGACCTGGCTCAGCTTGCCGGCCACGCGCCCGATGTCGGACTGCGCCGGGCCGGGCTCGGCCAGCACCGACTGCAGGAGGTCGATCGCGCGGGACGTCTCGCCGCGGGTGACGGCCTCGTCCGCGGCGGCTTCGGCGTAGTGACGCCACTGGTCGACGCGGCCGGCCGCGCGGGAGTGCCGGGCCAGCAGCGTCAGCGGCGGGGCGGGCTGCGCGGCGAGCACCCGGATCGCCTGCGCGTGCAGCAGCGCGCGCTCGGGCCCGCTCACCGTGTCGTAGACCGCCTTGCGCGCCAACGGGTGCCGGAAGCCGTACTTGCTGTCGCCGACTTCGCCGAGCACCCCGCCGGACAACGCGGCGAGCAGCGCGGTGCGGAGTACGTCGTCCGGGAGCCCGGCCAGCTCGCCGAGCACGGCGGCTTCGGCGCCGACGCCGAGCACCGCGGCCGCGCCGGCCAGCCGGACCGCGTGGTCGGGCAGCGTGGAAAGCCGTTCGGTGACGGCTTCGCGCAGCAGCACCGGGACTTCGAGGTTCTCCAGCATCCGGTCGGAGAGGACTTCGCCGACCGGCAGCCGCTCGGCCGCTTCGCGCAGGGCCCGCAGCGTTTCCTCGACCACGAACGGGATCCCGGCGGTGCACTCGTGCAGTTTCGCCGCGAACTCGTCGGTGACGCGGGGCAGGTCGAGGATTTCGGCCGCCAGCTTGCGCACCGCCGTGACGTCGAGCGCGCCCAGCGCGACGCGCGCGGAGTGCACCGCGGCATCGGTGCGGAAGGGCGCGCCGAGCGGTCCGGGACGGACGTCGGTCGCCGACCGGAAGGTGGCGACCACCGCCAGCTCGGGCGGCATCGCGCCGGCGAGGAACCGCATGAGGTCGCGGGTGTCCTCGTCGGCCCACTGCAGGTCGTCGATCAGCACGAGCGCCGGCCCGCACGCGTGCAGCAGCTCCCGCACCGCGCGGAAGACGCGGTGGCGTTCGGCCACCGGGTCGGCGAGGGGCTCGGGCCGGGGAGGAAGCGCTTCCGCGAGTTCCGGCAGCAGCGGCCGCAGCACGCCGGCGACCGGGCTCATCGGCCCGAGCGGCGTGTCGCCCACCGAGCGGAGCGCTTCCAGGACGGGCCCGTAGGGGAACGGTTCCCGCAGCGGCTGGCAGGCGCCGGTGAGCACGCGGCCGCCCTCGAACTCCTTGCGGCGCCCGATCTCGGCGAGCAGCCGGGTCCGGCCCATGCCGGGCTCGCCCTCGATCAGGACGGCGGCCGGGCGCCGCCGGAGCACGTCGACGATGGCGTCGAGCTCGGTGTCGCGGCCGGTCAGCCGGGCGGGTCCCGACCGGACGCTCACCGACGTGGGGCGGGGAGCCGTCAACCACATACGGACCTCCTCGACGCACTCCGGGGCTGTGCGCGGGAGCCTAAGCAGCGCTGATCCGTCCGTAAACCATTAACCGAATAGGTGGTCAGTACCGCCACGACCCGTCCGCCTACCGGCTGTCACCGGTTTGCCGCGGGATTCGCCGGTCCTGGGTCACCGTGCGTGCGAAACATCGGCACCTACCCCGTTTCGGCCGCACGTAACGCGTTCCGGGAGGGGTGGCGGCTACCGAAAGTAGTTCACGGAAACCCTACTTAAGGACCTGTCCGACCGGGTGACAACCCGCGGTCCGGACCGCTTGGAGCAGGGGATTCGTCCGGAGTGAATGCGTATACCCATTCGCCGGGTGCCCGGATTGCACCGTAACGCCCACTGCGGGGACCCTCACCCGGGGGAGTACCACTGCGTGGCCGGTTCAGCGCCGCGCGTAACCACCTAGGGAGAAGCATGAAGATCGCCAGACTCTTCGGTGCCGCTGCCGCCGCGGTGATGACGACGGGCGCGCTCGTCACGCTCGCCGTCCCCGCGTCGGGCCAGGACCTGCTGAACCCGGACATCGTGCCCGCCATGCAGCGCGACCTGGGCCTGACCCACGACCAGGTGCTGACGCGGCTGAAGAGCGAAGACGTCGCGAACAAGGTCACCGAGGCCGTCAGCGCGACGCTCGGCGACGCGTTCGGCGGCGCCACCTACAACGCCGCCACGGGCAAGGCGCACATCCAGACCACGAAGGCCGCCGAGGTCGCCAAGATCCAGGCGTCCGGGGCTGAGGCGGAGGTCGTGAAGTTCAGCGCCCGCCAGCTCGACTCCACTGTGGACACCCTGAACGCCCGCGACAACGCGGCCCCGTACGCGATCACCGGCTGGGGCGTGGATTCCGCCACCAACCGCGTGACGGTCACGGTGCTGCAGGGCCAGCGCGGCGCGGCCGACGCCTTCCTCACGCAGTCCGGTGTGGACAAGTCGTCGATCACGATCCTCGAAGCGGCTTCGAAGCCGACGCTGCACGCCAACATCCGCGGTGGTGACGCCTACTACATCGGCGGCTCGTCGCGTTGTTCGGTCGGCTTCGCGACCACCACCGGGTTCGTCACCGCCGGCCACTGCGGCGCGCTCACCGGCGGCGGCTCGCTGACCGGCTCGAACGGCGCGGCGCTCGGCAGCTGGATCACCTACCGGTTCCCGGGCAGCGACTACGCGGCGGTCCGGACCAACAGCAGCTGGACCCCGGTCGCGCAGATGAACAACGGGACCGCGGTGCGGGGTTCGTCGAACGCGGCGACCGGCACGTCGGTCTGCAAGGCCGGCTCGACCACCGGCTGGACCTGCGGCACCATCGGCGCCAAGAACCAGAGCGTCCGCTACGCCGAGGGCACGGTCAACGGCATGACCGCGACCAACGTCCGCTCGGCGGCCGGTGACTCGGGCGGCGGCTTCATCAGCGGCAACTCGGCGCAGGGCATCCTGTCCGGCGGCAACACGTCCGTGACGTACTTCTACCCGATCGCCGGCGCGCTTTCGGGCACCGGCACCACGCTGAAGACCAGCTGACCTCGGAAACAGCGAAGGGCGGGTTTCGAGTGCCTCCAGCGCACTCGAAACCCGCCCTCGTCCTCGCCGCGGGAATGGGAGGTTCAGGGGTCAGACGTTGCTGATCTCCTCGATCAGCCCGTCGACGTCGAAGTGCGCGCTCTCTTCGCCCAGCGGCACCAGTTCGTAGGAAGCGTCCAGGAACGTCCGGACGTCTTCGACCTCGAGCTCGAACGACGCATAGCCGTCCGGTGACTCGATTTCCAGGGTGAGGAAGTCCTCGTCCTCGGACAGGTCCGGGCGGACCCGGACGTCACCGAGACCGGCCGGCTCGTCGAGGCCGGCCACGAGGAGGTCACGCGCGAAGGTCCATTCGATCCACCGGCCGCGCTCGGTCCGGAACGCGACGGTGACCGCGAACGGCTCGTCGGCGTGGTAGGAGAGGCGGGACAGGACGGGCGTGGTGCTCTCGTTCAGCACCACGAACTGGCTCTGGTGAACTGCGTCGGTCTGCATGGCCCCTCCTGGAGTCCGGGTGGCGGTTCGCGCGGCGCGAACTGTTCGAGGAGGAGATGGCGGGGGCCTTGCGCCATGACGGAGAAACTCTCACGTTCACTTGATCGGTTGCATCCGTCCATTGTGGTGTAACGTCCGGCACATACCCCTTGCGTTCAGCCCGCAACTGCCGGTGACGGCTCGCGCAGGGCTCCGGGGAGCTTCTTCCGCAGCACGAGCAACGCCGGGATCGCCGCCGTGCAGGTCAGGGCCAGTACCGACCACGTCAGCGCGTTGCCGACGCTGAGCAGGACGGCCAGCAAGCCGGGCGCGAGCGCGACGGGCAGCCCCCAGGAGAGCTGGAAGATCGAGCTGGCCCGGCCTTCGGCGCCGGCGGGTGCGGCCGCGGCGGCCGTCGCGGTGCCGGTGGGGCCGAACATTGCCTCCGCGACGGAGAACCCGAGGCTCGTCACGAGGATCAGCCCGGTCGCAACGTGGAGGGAGACCATTTCCAACGGGATCAGCAGGGCGAAGGAAACCGCGAACAGCGACGCGGCGCCGATCAGCGCCGCGGTCCGGCTGCGCCCGGCGAGCAGGGTGACGATCGGGCGCTGCGCGGTCACGACGACCACGGTGCCGAGCGTGATCGCGGTCCCGGCGATCCACTGTGGACCGTGCAGGAGATCGCGCACGACGATGGGCAGCACGGCGAACTTGCTCGCGCTGGCGAGCGTGAAAGCCGTGTGGGTGAGGCAGAACCCGGTGAAGGGCCGGTTGGTGAGCACCGTCCGCCAGCTCCCGGACGGCGCGTGCGTGCGAGCTTCGGCCCGCGGCAGCAATCCCATCAGCACCGCCGCCACCGCGAAGCTCGCCGCGTTCACGTACGCGAGCAGGTGGAACGCCCACGGGCTCGTGATCGTCGGCAGCGCCGCGGTCGCCGCCGCCCCGATTCCCGCGCCCGCGAAACGCCCCACGGTCTGCGTCGCCAGCATGCGGTCGGTTTCGCTCCCGGACGTGAGCCGCGCGACCATCGGCGCGTTGCACGTCCAGAACAGCCGGTCGCCGAAGCCGGCGACCACCGACACCGCGATCACCTGCCAGCTGGTGTGGACCAGTGGGTAGGCGCAGAAGGCCGCGAGCCGCACGAGGTTCCCGGCGACGAGCAGCGCCCGCGGCCCGAACCGGTCCATGGCGGCGCCGGTCGCCGGGCCGCTGACGAGGGCCAGCAGCGCGCCGGTGCTCAGCGACGTCCCCGCGTCGAGCAGGCCCATGCCCTGGCCGTGCACCAGGAACAGCAGCGCGAACGGCACCCACAGCCCGCTGCCGAGCGCGTCGATCAGAGTCGCGACCAAGAAGATCCGGCGATCTCGAAGCATGCTTCCCCCAAATGGACAGCGCTCCAGAATATCGCTTCAGACCATGCCGAGCAGTACGGCATCCCGCCGATCGCCGGCCGCGCGTGGTCCGGGAGCGCATCGCGACGCTCGCCTCGTGGACATCGCCGACGACGGCCTGGCGCTGTTCGAACCGGGAGCCGAGCGCGCCGCCTCGATCGGTGGCGACCGGGTGTACTGGGCGCTGGCGGTGCACGAACGCCGCCCGGGCATCCGCTACGACGACCTGGCCGAAGTCCGGCGCCGGGTGCGCGGCTGGCACGTCGAGCCGTTCCTCGACGCCACGCCGAAGGTGCTGCACAACGACGTCACGGACTTGCCGTCGTACGTCCGCGGCCGGGTGGCGCTGCTCGGCGACGCGGCCCACGCGATGACCCCGGACCTGGGCCAGGGCGCGTGCCAGGCGATCGAGGACGCGGTGACGCTCGCGGCCGTCGGCCTCGAGGGCTACGACCAGGCCCGGCTCACGCGGACCCACGGCATCGCGCGGATGGCCCGCCAGAAGGGCACGATGGCCCTGACGACGTCACGCCGTGGTCGTGGACCCCGCCTACGGGCCCAGTGGCAGGCTGAGCCCGACCTTCACCCGGTCCATCGCCACGCTCGTGGTGAAGTGCCGGACGTTCGGGTTGTCGAAGAACATCCGCCGGGTGAACGCCTCGAAGCCCGCCATGTCCGGGCACGTCACGACCAGCACGAAGTCCGCGTTGCCGGTGACGTAGTAGCACTGCTGGACGCAGTCGTCGGCGAGGACCTGGCGGCGGAACGCGTCCAGGACCGCCAGGTTCTCGCGCTCCATCTCGACCATGACCACGAACGTCATGCTCAGCCCGAGCGCCTGCGGCGACAGCACCGCGACCTCGCGCTCGATGACGCCCGCCTCGCGCAGCCGCTTGATCCGCCGTTGCACCGCCGCGGCCGAGAGGCCGACCTTCGCCCCGATCGTCTCGGCGATGGTGCGGGCGTCCTCCTGGAGGCAGGCGAGGATGGCGATGTCCAGCTGGTCGAGGTCGGGAGTGTGCACTCCAGCAGGCTAACCGGCACCCCCGACGATTTGCCGGGAGTTCGCTCCGGGCTCACCCCACCGTGACGTCGCTCACTACTCCGTTCGAGGAGAAAGTGAAACAACTTTTCCAGTGACCTGGAACACAACTCACCGGTCTACCAGGGGGTAGCCCATAGAAGTGGAAGACCAGCCGGTCTGCCCGCCAACCCGCCGGCGTGGGGAGGCTTTCCCGTGCCCGCACCTGCCGCCGTGCTGACCGGAATCGGTTCGTGGTTGCCGACGACAGTCCTGGGAAACCACGAGATCGCCGCCCGGCTCGACACCACGGACGAGTGGATCCGGACCCGCACCGGCATCCGGGAGCGCCGCGTCGCCGGGCCGGACGAGTCCACTGTGGACCTCGCGGTGGGCGCCGGCCGCGAAGCCCTCGCGGGTGGTTCCGCCGACGTCGTCGTCCTCGCCACGTCGACCCCCGACCAGCCCTGCCCGGCCAGCGCACCGCAGGTCGCCGCCCGGCTCGGGCTCGGCACGGCCGCGGCCTTCGACGTCAACGCCGTCTGCAGCGGGTTCGTCTACGCGCTGGCCACCGCGGCCGGGTTCATCGCGGGCGGCCTCGCCGAGCGCGTGCTCGTGATCGGCGCCGACACCTTCACCACGCTCATCGACCCCGAAGACCGCACGACCGTCCCGATCTTCGGCGACGGCGCGGGCGCGGTCCTGCTGCGAGCCGGCGAGCCCTGCGAACCCGGCGCGTTCGGGCCGTTCGACCTGCACAGCGAAGGCGAGCTCGCCGACCTGCTGTGGGTCGAAGCCGGCGGCGCGCGGCGGCGGCTGTCCGACCAGCCGAGCGACCGCTTCCTCGCGATGCAGGGCACCGCGGTGTTCCGGCACGCTTGCGCGCGGATGGCGGAGTCGTCGCGGACCGTGCTGGAGCGCGCGGGCTGGATGGTCGGCGACGTCGACCGCTTCGTCGGCCACCAGGCCAACATCCGGATCCTCCAGGCCACGGCGAAGCAACTCGGCATGCCGGCCGACGCCGTCGTCGCCAACATCGACCGCGTCGGCAACACGAGTGCCGCGTCCATCCCGCTCGCCCTGGCCGACGCCCACGCCGACGGCAGCCTCGTCGCCGGGCACCGCGTGCTGCTCAGCGCGTTCGGCGCGGGCCTGACGTGGGGTTCGACGGTGCTGAGCTGGCCGGAGCTGGGTCAGCTGTCCTGAGGTTCCGGGCCGGCTGTCCAAGTCGGCGTCGGCTCCTGACGGCCGCGCAGCTCCAGCTCGCCGTGCTTCTCCCAGTACGCGCCTTCGCTCGGCAGCGCAGCCGAGACGACGGCGTCGCTGGCGAGGATCCGTGACGGCACCGCCTTGGCCAGCTCGGTCAGCCGTGCGGCCTCGTTGACGGCGTCGCCGATCACGGTGTACTCGAGCCGGCTGCTGGTGCCGAGCTGCCCGGCGAACACCGGGCCGCTCGAGACGCCGATGCCGAGGTCGAGCTCGCCGTTCGCGCACACCGCGTCCCGGATCGCGCGGGCCGCGGCCAGCGCGGCCGTCGGCGCGTCCGCGAGCCGCGTCGGGGCGCCGAAGATGCACAACGCGGCGTCGCCCTGGAACTTGTTGACCAGCCCGCCACGCGCGCCGACCGCGGAGACGACCGCGGCGAACAGCCGGTTCAGCTTCTCGACGAGCTCTTCCGGCGGGGTGCGGTAGGCGAGCGCGGTCGAGTCGACGACGTCGACGAACAACGCCGTGACCTCGCGGACGTCACCGGACAGCGACGCGCCGAACTCCAGCGCGTGCCGGGCGACGTCGGCGCCGACGTGCCTGCCGAAGAGGTCCCGCATCCGCGCCTGCTCGCGCAGGCCCGCGGCGAGCTGGTTCACCGACGTCTGGAGCAGGCCGATCTCGCTGGAGTCGTCGACGTCGACGGTGACGTCGTTGTCGCCGCGGGCGATCCGGTCGAGGGCGACGCGCAGCCGGTGCAGGGGCGCCGCGACGGCCCGGGCCAGCAGGGCGGTGCCGATCGCGCCGACGCCGAGGCCGATCACCGACAGCATGATCAGGCTGGCGGTGTGGTTGCCCGAGCCGACGTCCGGCGGCGTCGCGACGAGCAGGACGCCGACGAACGGGACGCCGCTGGCCAGCGCCCAGGTGACGACGAGCCGGGTGAGCACGGTGACCGGCAGCGACCCGCGCGGCGGCAGGATCCCCAGCGCGATCGTCATCACCGGCCGCGCCACCCACTCGGCGGCGAGGTAGGTGAGCCCCACGGTGGTCAGGCCGCCGAGCCCGATGACCGTGGCCATCCCGAGGGCGTCCTCGCCGGAGCCGAGGACACCGGCCAGCACGCTCAGGACGGCGGTGCCGATCAGCCAGAGGGTCCCGCTGACGACGGCCATGTCGACGGGCAGCCGCAGCGCACGCCGGGCTTCGCTTTCCGACGGCGGCCGCCCGAGCACGAACCAGATCGCGGTCCGCCGCTGCAGCCAGGCCGTCCAGGCGGTCCCGGCGAGCAGCGAGACGGCGACGATCCCGGCCGCGGTCAGCCCGAGCACCCACCCCCGGTCCCCGACGTCGTTCGGCAGCCCCTGCAGCAGGAGGAGCAGCGCGACGACCCCGGACCCGGCCACACTGGACCCGATGCCCAGCCCGGCGAAGCCCAGGCTGGTCCGCAACACCACCCGGAAGTTCTTCACGGCGATCTTGCGCACGGTGGTGATCGTACGGCCGAAAATGCGTGGCCACCGCCGGTGGCCGCTGGTTACCGTGCGGATCATGGAGCCACTCGGCCAGGAGGAGATCCGGGCCTCGTTCGTCAACTGCACCCGCGGCGAGGCCAAGGGCGTGACGCTGCCCGCCCGGCCCGAGGAAATCCCGTGGGACAAGCGGGAGTTCCTCGGCTGGCGCGACCCGAAGGCACCGGGGCGCGCCTACCTCGTGCTGCCGTACGGCGGTGAGGTGGTCGGGCTCGCCCTGCGTGCGGCCGCGCCGCCGAAGTCCCGGCTGCGCAGCAACATCTGCGGCTTCTGCACCACGACCCACGGGCTCGCCGACATCACGCTGTTCTCCGGCAAGCGCGCGGGAAAGGCCGGCCGCGAGGGCAACACGCTGGGCACCTACGCCTGCGGGAACCTGGCCTGCTGCCAGTACGTGCGTGGCGAGCTGAAGTCCGACGTGCCCCAGCCGTACGAGACGCTCACGCTGGAGGAACGCCTCGCGCGGCTGGAGGAGAAGCTGCACAAGTTCGTCGCGCGGGTGCTGGAGTCGCGTTAGAAGCGGTACCGCACGATGTGCGCCATCCGGGCCATCGCCGGGAAGTACTTCAGCAGCCGCAGCTGGAACCGGGTGAACGGCCGCAGCCGGGCCATCACCTCGGGCTGCGACCAGTGCGCGGCGTCCAAAGAGGACATCAAGTCGAGGCCGTAGCGCTCCAGCTCGTGCGGGTCGTCGATGCCCCACTTCAGGGTCGCCTTCGCGCGCCGGACCGGGGTGTTGAGCTTCTGCGCCTTGATGCCGAACTTGCTGAAGACGTCGCAGATCAGTTCGCCGGACGGGACCTTCGCGACCAGCCGGCGGACGAGCTCGGTGCCGTCCTCCGGGGTCAGGTACATGGTCAGGCCCTCGGCGACGATCAGCGCCGGGCGGTCCGATGGCACCTCGTCCAGCCAGACGAAGTCGGTCACCGACGTGCCGATGTTCGTGTGGTTCGGCGCCGCCGCGTAGAGCTTCTCGCGCAGCTCGACGACCTCGGGGTAGTCGACGTCGTACCAGTGGACGGTCTCCGGCGGGGCGAGGCGCTGGAAGCGCGTGTCCATGCCGCAGCCGAGGTGCAGGACGATCGCGTCGGGGTGCTGCCGCAGGTAGTCGGCGGCCCATTCGTCGATCGGCTTCGCGCGCAGGACGACGCTCACCGCGCTGTCGCGGGTGATCCCCAGCTTGGCGAAGTCGTAGTCGATCTGCCGGACGGCTTCGTCGGCGGCGTGGTCGCCGAGCACCGGGTCGGCCTCGCGGCTGTCGAGTGCGCGGCCGTACAGCGTGGCCAGCATGGTGGCTTTCTCTTCGGTGAAGTGCACCTTCTCCATCACGACCCCCAAAAGTTTCACAATGTTGTGAAAAGTTTAGCGCTCTTCGGGGTGGGCGGCGAAGTCGTGCGCGTAGATCTTGGCGTCCACCAGGTGTTTCAGGGTCAGCTCGCGGGCCGCGGCGGGGTCGGACCGGCGGATGGCGTCGAGGATGGCGCGGTGGTCGTCGACGGCTTTGCGGATCTGGCCGGGCAGCCGCAGCGCCGCCCGCCGCTCCTCGCCGACCAGGGCGAGCACGGACCGCAGCAGCCCGGCGACGTCGTCGTTGCCGGCGTTCTGCGCGATCACCCGGTGGAACTCGGCGTCGGCGGCGATGACGTGCAGCATGTCGCCGTCTTCGGCGGCCTGCGCCATTTCGGCGACGTTGTCCTCGAGCCGGCTCACGGTCTTCGCGGTCGCGTGCCGCGCGAGCCGTTCGGCGAGGGTCGGCTCGACGGTCGCGCGCAGGTCGAAGAGCTTTTCGACGAGCTGGTCGTGCTCGGTGAACCAGGTGCGCAGCGGCTGTTCCTGCTGCTCGCGGACGTAGGTGCCGGAGCCGGCGCGGATCCGGACGTAGCCGATGGAGTCGAGCACGCGCAGCGCCTGCCGCAGCGACCCGCGGCTGATGCCGAGGTCCTCGCACAGGACGCGTTCGGCGGGCAGCCGGGAGCCCGGCGGCAGCTTCCCGGAGTCGATCAGCGACCGCAGCCGGTCGACGGTCGCGCTCCAGACCTGCTCGGTGTCCACGGCGCCCATCCTCTCAGCTCCGGAAACTGTCGGGGGTGGCTGTCATGATCACCGGCATGGACATCCTGGGGGCGTGGGTGCGCGGCTGGGCGGTGTCGCGCGCGGTGCCGCCGCCGGTCACGGAGCCGGACGGCTACCGCGTCGACGTCGGCTTGCCCTGGCACCGCGTCCGCTACCTGCTGCGGTCACCGTCGGCGGTGGCCGCGCGGGCCCGGACGGTGGCGGCGCCGGGCACGTGGCTGAAGACGTGCGGCTCGCGGGCCGAGGTGCTCGCGGGCTTGACGACGGAATGGGAGGTGGGGGCGACGGAGTACCTGATGGCGTTCGACGGCGCCGTACCGCGGGCTGAGGTCCCGGCGCCTTACGAGGTGACGCTGACCGGCGAGGGCCCGCTGTGGGAGGCGGCGGTGACCGCGTCGGGCGCACCGGCGGCGCGCGGCTGGGTCGCGGTGGACTCGGGGGTCGCGGTGTTCGACCGGATCGTCACGGAGCCCGAGCACCGCCGCCGCGGCCTGGGCCGCGTGGTGATGCACCGGCTGGGCGCCGCGGCCGGTGCGGAGTCGAGCGTCCTGCTGGCTTCGGAGGCCGGGCGCGGGCTGTACGCGTCGCTCGGCTGGCGGGTGGTGTCCGAAGTGGTGCCCGCCCACGTACCGGAAGGAACGGAATGACCGCACGGTTCAAGGACCTCGCGCTCGACGCGACCGACCACCAAGCCCTGGCGGACTGGTGGTGCCGCGCCATGGGCTACGTTCGCCGGGACTCGCTCACCGGCGACACGCGGCCGGACGACTGGCCCGTCCCGATCGTCGACCCCGACGGCAACGGCCCGCTGATCTGGCTCAACCCCGTCCCGGAGCGGAAGACGGTCAAGAACCGCATGCACCTGGACGTCTTCGGCGACCCGGCAGAGCTGGCGGAACTGGGCGCAACGCTGATCCGCACCCGCGACGCCGACATCGACTGGGAGGTGATGGCGGACCCGGAAGGCAACGAGTTCTGCGTCTTCACGCCGCGGTGAGTGTCTGCCCAGACACATCCGCGTCGCGGGAGCGGCCCACGATGCTTAGGGTCAGCACGTGAGTGCTTCATGACGTGGTGGCATGCGGCGATCATCGTGGTCGCCGGTATCTGGGCGGGGACCATCAACGCCGTCGTCGGGTCGGGGACGCTCGTCACCTTCCCCGTTCTCGTCGCGCTGGGCTATCCGCCCGTTACGGCGACGACGTCCAACGCGATCGGCCTCGCGCCCGGCACCCTCAGCGGTGCCTGGGGCTACCGGCACGAGCTCACCGGCTACTGGCGGCAGGTCGCCCAGTTCGCCGTCGCGTCGTTCCTCGGCGCGATCGGCGGCACGATCTTGCTGCTCTCCCTGCCGAAGGACGCCTTCGAAGCCGTCGTCCCGGTGCTCGTCGGGCTCGCCGTGATCCTCGTGATCGTGCAGCCCAAGGTGTCGAAGTGGGTCGCGAAGCGCCGCGAAGGCAACGGCGAAGAGCACAAAGCCGGCCCGCTGCTGATGTTCTTCATCTTCCTCATCGGCATCTACGGCGGGTACTTCACCGCCGCGCAGGGCGTGATGCTGATGGCCGTCATGGGGATGCTGCTGTCCGAACCGCTGCAGAAGCTCAACGGCGTCAAGAACGTCCTCGCCGCCGTCGTCAACGTCGTCGCCGGGGTGATCTACGCGTTCGTCGCGCCGATCAGCTGGCCCGTCGTTCTCTGGCTGGCCGTCGGGTCGACCGCCGGCGGCTTCCTCGGCGCGAAGATCGGCCGGAAGCTGCCGCCGGCGGTGCTGCGCGGCGTGATCGTCGTGATCGGCGTCGCCGCCGTGATCCAGCTGGTGGTCAAGCAGTTCAGCGGCTGAAGTCGCGCGCCGCGGCCAGGAAGAGGTCGTTCTCCTCGCGGGTCCCGATGGTCACGCGCACGCCGTCGCCGGCGAACGGGCGCACCACCAGCTTGCGGTCCAGCGCGTGCTCGGCGAACGGCACCGCCTGGTCACCCAGGGGCAGCCAGACGAAGTTCGCCTGCGTCTCGGGCACCCGGTAACCGGCCTCGAGGAGCGCGTCCCGCACCCGCCCGCGCTCGGCGACGATCTCCTTGCAGCGCTCCAGCAGCTCGTCGGCCGCGTCGAGCGACGCCAGCGCCGCGACCTGGGCCAGCATGTTCACCGAGAAGGCGACGTACACCTGGCGAAGCGCGTCGGCGATGGCCTCGGGCGCGACGGCGTAACCCACGCGAAGCCCCGCGAGGCCGTACGCCTTCGAGAACGTGCGCAGCACCATGACGTTCGAGCGCGTCCGCGTGTACTCGACGCCGTCGGGCACCTCGGCGTCGGTGACGAACTCCTTGTACGCCTCGTCCAGCACCACCAGCACGCGCTGCGGGACCGCGTCGAGGAAGCGTTCGAGCTCGGCGCGGCGGATCGCCGTGCCGGTCGGGTTGTTGGGGTTGCAGACGAAGACCACGCGCGTCCGGTCGGTGATCGCCGCGAGCATCGCGTCGAGGTCGAGCTCCTGGCCCTCGGTGATCGGGACCTTCACGGACACGGCGTTCGCCACCTGCGTGACGATCGGGTAGGCCTCGAACGAGCGCCAGGCGAAGATCACCTCGTCGCCGGGGGCGCAGACCGCCTGGATCGTCTGCTGGCACAGGGAGACCGAGCCGCAGCCGATGGCGACGCGCTCCACCGGCACGTCCAGCTCGCGGGCCAGCCGCTCGCGCAGCGCCTGCGAGCCGGTGTCCGGGTAGCGGTTGATGCCCGCCGCGGCCTCGGCGATCGCCTGCGCCACGCTCGGCAGGGCGCCGCCGGGCACCTCGTTGCTCGCCAGCTTGATGGCGCCTTCGATCGTCCGGCCGGGAATGTATTTCGGCAACGATTCGAGATCGGCACGCGGGGACACGGACGACATCTTCGGCGCTCCTCGGATTGAACGGGACGACCCGGCCACCGTATCTTTTCCGTGCGCCGCCCCGCGACTCCCTTCAGGCGGTATGTGACCGGCCGGGCTGCCAGAATGGCTTCCCGCCGTTCACCTCCAAGTGATTGAGTGACGTATGACGTCGACCAGCACCGTGGACTACCAGCGCACCGACGGCCGAGCCCTCCGCCTGACCTTCTCGGAACCCGAGGGCGCGCTACGCGGCGGTTTGGTGGTCCTGCACGAGGCGGACGGGGTCACCGACGGCGTCAAGATGCTGCTCGCCAGCCTCGCCCTCGAAGGCTGGCTGACCGTCACCCCGCACCTCGAAAACGCGGAGCTGACCCAGCGGGACCTGCTCGACGCGACGGACATCACACTCGCCTGGCTCGTCGACCGCGGCGTCCAGGCCGACCTGCTCGGCGTCATGGGTTTCGACCTGGGCGGCACCGCGGCGCTCGTCGTCGCCTCGCACCGCCGGCTGGGGGCCGCCGTCAGCGTCGGCGGGCAGCAGGCCGCCGAACTGCCCGCGCTGGTCGAGATCGCCGGGAAGCTCACCAGCCCGTGGCTCGGCATGTACGGCGACGAGGGTGACGAGGCCGGCGGCGTCGAGGTCGAGCGCCTGCGCGATGCCGCGGCGTCGGCGAAGGTCGCCACGAACGTCGTCCACTACCCGGGCGCGAACCACCGCTTCGACGCCGACCCGGGCGCGGCCGCGGAGGCCTGGCAGCGCACCCTGAATTGGTTCGACGCGCACCTGCGCTAGGCGGGATTACGCTCGTGACGTGACGCACACCGCCGACGCCCCCGAAGTGCTCTGGCGCCCTGAGCCGAGCCACGTTGCCGACACCAAGATCGAAGCCTTCCGCCAGTGGCTGCGTGCCGAACGCGGCGTCGAGGTGGACGACTACCGCTCGCTCTGGGAGTTCTCGGTCGAGCGCGGTCCGGACTTCTGGACGGCGGTCGCGGACTTCCTCGGCGTCCGCTGGCACGACCAGCCGGGCGAGGTGCTCTCGGGTGAGATGCCGGACGCGGTGTGGTTCGAAGGCGCCACGCTGAACTACGCCGAGCACGCGCTCACCCCCGGTGTCGCCGGTGCCGCGAAGGGTGACGACGAGACGGCGGTGATCTTCCACCGCGAAGATGGCTTCGCGGACCACCTGACGTACGGCGAGCTCCGCGCCCAGGTCGCCGCGGCGCGGGCGGGCCTGCTCGAACTCGGTGTCGGCAAGGGCGACCGCGTCGTCGCGCTGGCCCCGAACTGCCCGCAGACGCTGGTCGCGTTCCTCGCCGCGGCGAGCATCGGGGCGATCTGGTCGTCGTGCTCGCCGGACTTCGGCGTCCGCGCGGTCGCGGACCGCTTCGTGCAGATCGAGCCGAAGGTGCTCTTCGCGGTCAACGCCTACGCGTACAACGGCCGCCGGTTCGACATCCGGACGACGGTCGCCGACCTGCAGGCGAAGCTGCCGTCGCTGGCCGCGACCGTGCTCGTCCAGTACGTCGGCGAAGGCCGGATGGACGGCGCGCTCGACTGGGCGGAGCTGCTCGCGAAGCACGAGGGCTCGCCGCTGCTGTTCGAGCCGGTCGAGTTCGCGCACCCGCTGTGGGTGCTCTACTCCTCCGGCACCACCGGCCTGCCGAAGGGCATCGTGCACGGCCACGGCGGCATCACGCTGGAGCACCTCAAGGCCCTCGCGCTGCAGACCGACCTCGGGCCGGGCGACCGCTTCTTCTGGTTCAGCACCACCGGCTGGATGATGTGGAACTTCCTCATCTCCGGCCTGCTGGTCGGCACGACGATCGTGCTCTACGACGGCAGCCCCGGGTACCCGGACCTCAACGCGCTCTGGCACCTGGCCGAGCAGCACCGCGTGACGTACTTCGGCACGTCGGCGCCGTTCATCCAGAGCTGCCTGAAGGCCGGCATCAAGCCCGCCGAGCGCTACGACCTGACGGCGTTGCGCGCGCTCGGCTCCACCGGGGCGCCGCTGAGCGTCGAGGGCTTCCGGTGGATCGTGAACGAGGTCGGCAAGAAGGTGCAGATCTGCTCGGTCTCCGGCGGCACCGACCTCTGTGCGGCGTTCGTCGCGTCGGCGCCCGACGTGCCGGTGTGGCTGGGGGAGCTGTCCTGCCCGGCGCTGGGCGCCGCGGTCAACGCGTTCGACGAGGCCGGCAACGCCGTCGTCGAGCAGGTCGGCGAGCTGGTCATCACGAAGCCGATGCCGTCGATGCCGGTGTTCTTCTGGAACGACCCGGACGGCTCACGCCTGCGTGAGGCGTACTTCGAGATGTACCCGGGGTTGTGGCGCCACGGCGACTGGATCCGCGTCACCGGCCGCGGCTCGGCGGTGATCTACGGCCGCAGCGACTCGACGCTCAACCGCGGCGGCGTCCGGATGGGCACGGCGGAGTTCTACCGGGTCGTCGAGGGCTACGACGAGGTCGCGGATTCCCTGGTCGTGGACACTTCGGCGGCCGGGAACGACGACGGGCAGCTGATCTGTTTCCTGGTGCTCGCCGACGGCGTCGAGCTCGGCGACGTCGAGCCCCGGCTGAAGAAGGAGCTCCGTAGCGCGCTGTCACCGCGGCATGTACCCGATCGGTTCGTAGTGGTTCAGGAGATTCCTCGTACCTTGAACGGTAAGAAGTGTGAGGTACCGGTGAAGAAGATTCTCGCCGGTGTGGCTCCCGACCGGGCCGTCAGCCGTGACGCGCTGGCGAACCCGGCGGCGTTGACGCCGTTCGTGGAGCTCGCCGGGGGGTAGATGGGGGAAGCATGATCGTCCACAACGGGTTGCACAGGTGGTGACGGGGACCCGCGCGCAGACCACCTGGCGGGTGGCGGGAGCCACCACCGTGGGGGTGATCACCTGGGTGACCCGGCTGGCGGGACTGATGACGCTCGTGTCGGTCCTGGTGCCCGCCGGGCGCCGGAACCTGCGCGGGCACCTGTCGGAGTGGCTGGAGCTGCCGCAGGAGGCGACGGTCGCGGCGGCGACCGTCGCGCTGGTCACGGGCGTGCTGCTGGTGCTGCTGGCCGCGGGCCTGCGCCGCCGCAAGCGCCGGGCCTGGCAGCTGGCGGTCGGCGCGACGGTGCTGCTCACGGTGTCGCACATCGGGCTCCGGCACGTTTTCGGCGCCGGGATGGTGTCGGTCGTGCTGCTGGTCGGCCTGATCGCGAGCCGGCGCTACTTCGTCGCGAAGCCGGACCCGGTGGTCGGCCGCTGGCGCGCGGTGCGCGTGTTCCTGCAGCTGGCGCTGGCCGGGTTCGCGATCAACGTCATCCTGCTGTCGGTGGCGTCGCGCGCGGTCCTGGAGCCGATGAGCTTCCCGGACCGGCTGGCCGAGTCCGCGCTGGCGCTGGTCGGGGCGAGCGGGCCCGCCGTGTTCCACCAGATGTGGCTGGAGGACCTGACCGCGGCCGTCGGCCTGCTGTTCGGGCTCGCCGCGATCCTGGTCTCGGCGTACTTCCTGCTGCGCTCGGCCGAGCCGGCGCCCCGGCTGTCCGACGACGAGGTCGCCCGCTTGCGCAAGCTCTTGGACGACCACGGCGAACGGGACTCCCTCGGCTACTTCGCGCTGCGGCGGGACAAGTTCGCGGTGTTTTCGCGGACCGGCAAGGCCGCGGTCACCTACCGCGTGATCGCCGGGGTGGCGCTGTGCTCGGCCGACCCGCTCGGCGACCACGAGGCGTGGCCGGGCGCGATCGAGGAGTACCTGGAGGTCTGCCGGCGCAACGGCTGGGTCCCGGCGGCGATGGGCGTCTCGGAGCTCGGCGCGACGGTCTGGGCCCGCTTCGGCCTGGAGGTCCTGGAGATCGGCGACGAAGCGGTCGTCGACGTCGAAGGGTTCACCTTGGACGGACGCGTCATGCGCGGCGTCCGCCAGGCCGCGGCCCGCACGAAGCGCGCGGGCTACAAGGTGCTCGTGCGCCGGGCCGAGGACCTGCGTCCCGGTGAGCTGGCTGAGCTGGAGGTCCTCGCCGCGAACTGGCGCGGCACGGACACCGAGCGCGGGTTTTCGATGGCGCTGGGCCGCATGGGCGACGCGGGTTCGGTGCTGGTGACGGCCGAGCAGGGCGGCCGCGTGCGCGGCGTGCTCCAGTTCGTGCCGTGGGGCTCGACGGGCCTTTCGCTGGACGTCATGCGCCGCGACCGCACGGCCGACAACGGCGTCAACGAGCTGATGATTTCGGAGCTCCTGCTGGCGGCGGAGAGGCACGGCATCGAGCAGGTGTCGCTCAACTTCGCGGCGTTCCGGGCGTTGATGGAACAGGGCCAGCGCATCGGCGCCGGCCCGGTCGCCAAGACGGCGGCGAAGGTGCTCCACTTCTTTTCGCGCTGGATCCAGATCGAGACGCTGTTCAAGTTCAACGCGAAGTTCCAGCCGCGCTGGGTGCCGCGGTATCTGGTGTACCCGGGAGTGCGCGAACTGCCCCGCGTCGGCATCGCGACGTTCGAGGCGGAGGGCCTCGGCGGCCGCTCTCCACGCCTGCTCAGACTGCTGCGGCGGGCGTGAGGGGGGTGCTGTCGGAGGGTGATCGGGGGGTGTGTAACCTATCTGAGCAGTGGTCGTTGGGCCCAGGAGGCTTCGCCTAGTCTGGTCTATGGCGCCGCACTGCTAATGCGGTTGGGGGTAACCCCCCCTCCCGGGTTCAAATCCCGGAGCCTCCGCTGGTACCCGGTTCGCCGGGTGCTAGGTTAGAGAACAACTGAACACGCGCCCGTAGCTCAGCTGGATAGAGCATCTGACTACGGATCAGAAGGTCAGGGGTTCGAATCCCTTCGGGCGCACGTCTGGTTGAGACAGCAAAGGCCCCTCCGGTTCGCCGGAGGGGCCTTTCTCATGCTTCCACGCCGGGTGGCAGGAATCCGTGTTCGGAAAGGTCGAACCAGTTCCCCTCCGGGTCGATCGCGCGGTACTCGGCGAACGGGCGGTCGCCGCCGCGCAACGCCGGGCGGGGGACTCCCGCCTCCGCCAAGCGGGAAGCCACCGCCGGGATGTCCGGGACCTGGAAGCCGAAGTGGTTGAAGCCCGCCGGGACGTCTCCGTCGAGGTTTTGCTGGATCAGGGCCAGGTTGAGGTAGCCGTCGGTCACGAAGTGGCTGCCGTCGGGGTCGGTGTGGAACAGCTCCATCTCGAACTGCGTGCAGTAGAACTCGGCCATCTGCTGGGCGTTCTGGACGACGAACGCCAGGTGGCGCAGCCGGGGGCGGGTCATGCGGCAGGTCCTTTCGGGATCATGTTGTGGAACGCGACGATCTCGCCGTCGCGGACGATTGCCTGGGCGTGGGTCAGCACGCCCGCCGGGGCGATCTCGGACGTTGCGTGCACCAGGGCGAGTTCCGGTGCCAGCGGGCGGATCAACGTCACCGACGCCGACAGCGCCGTGCCGCGGTAGGCCGTCGTGAACAGCTTCGCGTGGCTCGCTTCGACCGCGTCGCGTCCGGAAAGGGCTTCGCCGCGGACGTTCACGAAGTCGACGTCGGCCGCGAACACCGATGCGAAGAGCGCCGCGTCGCCCGCGGCCCAGCCGGCCGTCATCGTCTGCCACAGCTGCGGGATGGCGGTCACGCGCTCACCAGCCCCGCCGAGGCGTGGACGCGCAGGGAAAGCGGTGCGCAGTCGCCGTCCCACGCCGCCAGTGAGTAGTAGAAGCCGCCGTGCTGCTTTTCCAGGTAGCACACGACGTTCAGCGGCCAGCCCGCGCTGCGGAACACGTACTCGTCCATCGGCGTCGGCCGGTCGCTCAGCGGCCGGCCGCGCTCGCACTCCGGCCCGAGCCGGTGCCAGTCCGGGTGCAGGTGGATCGACCCGAGGACGTCCAAGCCGCGGCCGGCCGCCTCCCTCGTGATGCGCAGGAGGTCGTCGGGGGCGAGCCACCAGGCGCGGACCGCGTTTTCGTACGCCGAGCCGAACCGCGGCACGATCGTGCGCGCGAACTCCTCGCGTGCGCTCGGGTCGGTCGTGCGGGCGTTGCGGCCGAACGCGATCTCCGACACCAGCACCGCGTCGTCGGCGATGGTCCCGGTGAGGACGCCGAAGCACGGTCTCGGCGCTTCCGGCGTGATGAACGCGTATTCGGCGGCGGCCGCGTCCAGGAACCGGCGCAGCACCTCGTCGGAGAACAACACCGGCAGCGCCGGCGAATCCAGGACTGTCACGCGGAGGAACGTAATGGCCACCGCGCGCGACGACCATGGTCCACACGACCATCGGCCCTATTGCAACGGGCGATAACGTTCCGGGATGCGCCTGGAGATCCGGCACCTCGAGCTCGTCGTCGAGATCGCCGAGGCGGGCAGCCTGCGCCGGGCCGCCGCGCGGCTGCACCTGAGCCAGCCCGCCGTGACGACGCAGCTCAAGCGCATCGAAGAGTTCGTCGGGGGCGCGCTGTTCATCCGCTCCGCCGACGGCGTCGTCCCCACGCACACCGGCACCGAACTGGTCCGCGACGCGCGCAACCTGGTGCGGCAGTTCGCCGCGCTGCAGCGCACGGCCCGCGCCAACGCCCAACGCGAAGCCGGTGCGCCGGTCAAGGTCGGCGGGATCCCGGCGCAGCAGTTCAGCCTCCTGGTCAACGCGCTGACGGCGAGGCTGCCCCGGCGCGAGGTCACCAGCCGGACGATCCGCGAGACCGGCACGCTCACCGCGCTGCTCGCTTCCGGCGAGCTTGACATCGCTGTCATGCGGGCGTTCCCGGGCTTCCCGCTGACACCGCCCGAAGGCGTGGAGCACCGGTTGCTGCTGCGGGAGCCGTTCTTCATCGGCGTCTCCCGGCGGCACGCCCTGGCCGACCGCGGGCGTGTCGACCTCGCCGATCTCGCGGACGAGAAGTGGGTCATGCCCGATCCGGACGACAGCGGGATGAACGAGTACTTCGCCCGCGTCTGCGCGTCGGCGGGCTTCGACCAGCGCATCGCGCACCTGACGAACGAGGCGCACGTCGCCTTCGCGCTCACCGCGGAGGACCGCGGCATCTGCCTGCTCTACCCGATCGGCACGGCCCGCGACGGCCTCGCGATGCTGTCGCTGGCCGGCACCCCGCTGCACCGCGAGCTCGTCCTCGCGTGGCGCACGGACTCGCCACTGGCCACCCTGGTCGACGAGCTCTGCGCCGACGTCCGCCGTGAGTACCTCGCCCTGGTCGAGGCGGCGCCGTTCTACCGGAAATGGTGGCACGGCGGCGGGGCCGGGTTCGCCCTGCCGTGACCGCGTTCGGCTGCTTTGCGTAACTGGACTGGACCAGTGAACACGCCAACGTCTCAGCTGGTCACCCACCGTTCACCACTCTCCGTGGTCGTGCTTCCCTAATTGGTCTGGACCACGTAACGTCTTCGCAAACGGCGCAAAAACACCACCCCGGTCCCCGCCTGGTGGTACCGCCGTCCCCCGCACCTGGTTCAAGGGAGAGCGATGTCCAGAAAGAGATGGCACCTCCTCGGTTTGTTCACCGCGGTCGGCGCGATCGCGATAGGTCTCGTGACCGTGCCGGCGAACGCCGCCGGCGGTGTCAGCGCCAGCTTCACGAAGGGCTCCGACTGGGGCACCGGCTACGAAGGCAAGTACACGATCAGCAACGGCTCCGGCTCGACGCTGGCCGCTTGGACGGTCGAGTTCGACCTCCCGTCCGGCGCGAAGATCGGCTCCCTCTGGGACGGCAGCTACACCGCGTCCGGCCAGCACGTCACCGTCAAGAACAGCTGGAACGGCAACGTCGGCAACGGCTCGACCGCGAGCTTCGGCTTCAACGTCAGCTACTCCGGCACCTACTCGGCGCCGTCGAACTGCAAGCTCAACGGCGGTTCCTGTGACGCCGGCGGTGGCACCCCGACCACCACGCCGACGACCCCGACGCAGCCGACCACCACCCCCACGACGCCGACCACGCCCCCGACGACCACCACGCCGCCCCCGCCGGGTGGCCTGAAGAACGTCGGCTACTTCGTGCAGTGGGGCGTCTACGGGCGCAACTACCACGTCAAGAACATCGAGACGTCGGGCTCGGCGAGCAAGCTGACGCACATCAACTACGCGTTCGGCAACGTGAAGAACGGCCAGTGCACGGCGAACGACGACCCGTACGCCGACTACCAGAAGACCTACGACGCCTCGACGAGCGTCGACGGTGTCGCCGACACCTGGGACCAGCCGGTGGCCGGCAACTTCAACCAGCTGCGCAAGCTGAAGAAGCTGCACCCCGGGCTCAAGGTGATCTGGTCGTTCGGCGGCTGGACCTACTCCGGCGGCTTCGGCCAGGCCGCGCAGAACGCCGCCGCGTTCGCGCAGTCCTGCTACAACCTGCTGAAGGACCCCCGCTGGGCCGACATCTGGGACGGCATCGACATCGACTGGGAGTACCCGAACGCGTGCGGCCTGAGCTGTGACACCAGCGGTGCCGCGGCCTACAAGAACCTGATGTCCGCGCTGCGGTCGAAGTTCGGTTCGTCGTTCCTGGTCACCTCGGCCATCTCGGCGGACGGCACCAACGGCGGCAAGCTCGACGTCGCCGACTACGCGGGCGCCGCGTCGTCCGTCGACTGGTTCAACGTCATGACCTACGACTACTTCGGCGCCTTCGCCCCGCAGGGCCCGACCGCCCCGCACTCGCCGCTGACGTCGTACTCGGGCATCCCGACGCCGGGCTTCTACTCCGACGCCGCGATCCAGAAGCTCAAGAGCAAAGGCGTTCCGTCGAGCAAGCTGCTGCTGGGCATCGGCTTCTACGGCCGCGGCTGGACCGGCGTCACGCAGAGCACGCCGGGCGGCACGGCGACCGGGCCGGCGGCGGCCACGTACGAGCCGGGCATCGAGGACTACAAGGTCCTCAAGAACACCTGCCCGTCGACCGGCACGATCGCCGGCACCGCGTACGCGAAGTGCGGCAGCAACTGGTGGAGCTACGACACCCCGGCGACCATCGGCGGCAAGATGAGCTACTCCAAGCAGCAGGGCCTCGGTGGCGCCTTCTTCTGGGAGCTGTCCGGTGACACCACCGGCGGCGAGCTCATCACCGCGATGAAGAACGGCCTGTCGTGAGGCGCCGGTGGTTGCCCGCACTGGGGCTGGCGGCCGCGGCCGCCACGATCGGCGCGGTGTTCGTGATCGCGCCGGCGAACGCGGCGGGCGGCGTGTCCGCGACCTTCTCGAAGGGCTCCGACTGGGGCACCGGGTACGAGGGCAAGTACACGATCGCCAACGGCTCGGGCTCGACGCTCGCGACGTGGACCGTCGAGTTCGACCTGCCGTCGGGTGCGAAGATCTCCTCGCTGTGGGACGGCAGCTACACGGCGTCCGGCCAGCACGTCACGGTGAAGAACTCGTGGAACGGCAACGTCGGCAACGGCGGTAGCGCGAGCTTCGGTTTCAACGTGGCGTACTCGGGTTCGTACGTCGCGCCGTCGAACTGCAAGCTCAACGGCGGGTCGTGTGCGGCCGGGGGGACACCCCCCACCACGACACCGCCGCCTACGACGACGCCCCCGCCCACGACCACCCCGCCGCCGGGCACCGGTGGCAAGGGCGCGCCGTACCTGTACATGGGCTGGGGCAGCCCGCCGAACCCGCAGACGGTGATGAGCGCGACCGGCGTCAAGTGGTTCACCATGGCGTTCATCAACGCCTCCGGTGGCTGCAACCCGGCGTGGGACAGCAGCCGTCCGCTCTCGGGCAGTGCCGACGCCACCGCGATCTCGCAGATCAAGGCGGCGGGCGGCCAGGTCGTCCCGTCGTTCGGCGGCTGGAGCGGCAACAAGCTGGGCCCGAACTGCTCGACGCCCCAGGCGTTGGCGGGTGCGTACCAGCAGGTGATCAACGCCTACGGGCTGAAGGCGATCGACATCGACATCGAGAACTCCGACGAGTTCGAGAACGAGGCCGTGCAGGACCGCATCCTGAACGCGCTGAAGATCGTCAAGCAGAACAACCCGGGCGTGCAGACGATCCTGACGTTCGGCACGTCGACGACCGGCCCGAACTACTACGGCAACCGGCTCATCGACCAGTCGAAGGCCCTCGGCGCGAACGTGGACGTGTACACGATCATGCCGTTCGACTTCGGCGGCGGCTCGAACATGTACGCCAGCACGACGAGCGCGGCGAACGGCTTGCGCGACAAGCTGAAGTCGACGTTCGGGTGGAACGACGCCACGGCGTACAGCCACCTGGGCATCTCGGGCATGAACGGCCTGTCCGACCAGCAGGAGCTGACCGACCTGTCGACCTGGACCCAGATCACGAACTGGGCCAAGTCGAACAAGATCGGCCGCCTGGCGTTCTGGTCGGTCAACCGCGACCGTGGCTGCCCCGACGGCGGCGTGCAGTCGGCCTGCAGCGGGATCGCCCAGAACGACTGGGACTTCACCAAGGTGACGGCGGGCTTCTGACGTCGTCGTGAATGACGGCCTCCTTGCCGGCTCCCCGGGCCGGCAAGGAGGCCTTTTCGTTCACTTCCCCACGAAGAAGTGCCAGCCCACCCACCACCAGGCCAGCACGAAGGCGATCCGCGCGCTCCGCCGGCGCATCACCACGGCCAGCACGCTGGTCAGCTTGGGGACCCGCTTCGGCCACACGTGGCTCGCGATGCCCAGCCCGATCGCCGCCAGGACGATCAGGCCGAAGCCCAGCTCCGTGATGATCCGGGTACTCAAGACCGCCTCGCCGTGGCCGCCGCGCGCAGCATCGCCAGGCCCGCCGCCAGCCAGCCCGTGATCGCCAGCGCCTGGACGATCCGGCTGGTCAGCAGCGGGTCGACCAGGTCGCTCATCGTCGGGTGGGTCTCCGACAGCCCGCCCGCCGCCTGCTCGTAGACGAACGACAGCAGCTCCCACGCGCACCAGCTCAAGGCCACCGCGGACCACAGCCACGCCCGGTGCGGCACCGGCCGGTCGGCCGGCAGCGACGGGTCGCGCCACTCCTCGGCCAGCGCGACCAGGCCGATCGCCGAGATCGCGACCGCCACCGGGACGCTGTCGCGGCCGAACGCCAGCACCAGCAACCCCGCCGCGACCACCGCGAACCCCGGTACCCGGAACGGCTGCCCGAGTTCCGCGATCTCCGGGTGCGGCCGTTCGGTGATCAGGAGGACCAGCGTGACCGCCAGGAAGATCAGCGCGTCCGCGGGGGCGCCCCGGATCCAGTGCGCGATCGCCGCGAGGGTGAGCGCGATGACCGGCAGGTCGACGGTGAGCGAGCGACTGGGAAGGCCGAGAGCCATGGGAAGCTCCTTCGCGACAGGTCCTTGTCATTGCTAACAAAAAACGTCGCGCCTGGCCAGGGGATTCCGGTTCAGAGCGTCTTGACGGCGTCCCCGATCGCCTCGTCGAGGATCGCCAGGCCCAGCTCCAGTTCCTCTTCGGTCGCCGTCAGCGGTGGTGCGATCCGGAAGACCCCGCCCATTCCGGGCAGCTGCACGATGTTCATGTGCAGCCCGAGCTCGAGGCAGCGCGCCGTGACGCGGGCGCCCAGCTCGTCCGAACTGCGCTTGGTTTCCCGGTCGACGACCAGTTCCAGCCCGGCCAGCAGGCCGCGGCCGCGGATGTCGCCGACGACCTCGTGCCGGTGGGAGATCCGCTCGAGGCCGTGGCGCAGCAACGAACCCAGCTGGAGCGCGCGCTCGTCGAGGTGGTCGCGGGTCAGGACGTCCAGGACCGTGTTGCCGACCGCCGCCGGGAGCGGGTCCGCGACGTGCGTGGTGAAGAACAGGAACCCGCGCTGGTGCGCCTCTTCCTCGATTTCGGCGCTCGTCAGCACCGCCGCGAGGGGCAGCCCGGCGCCGAGCGTCTTCGACAGCGTCAGGATGTCCGGGACGACGCCGTCGCGCTCGAACGCGTACCAGTTCCCGGTGCGGCAGAGCCCGGTCTGGGCCTCGTCGAGGATCAGCAGCATGCCGCGTTCCCGGCACTTCTCCTGCAACGCGGCGAAGTAGCCGACGGGCGGCTCGATGATGCCGCCGGAGCTGAGGATCGGCTCGACGATGCACGCGGCGAGGCTCCCGACCGACTGCGCGTCGATCATCTCGAACCCGAAGTCGAGCTGGCGCCGCCAGTCGAGGTTACCGGCGGCGTCGGTGAAGTCCGGCCGGTACGCGTTCGGCGCGGGGATGGCGAAGTTGCCGGGCGCGGCGGGCCCGTACCCCTTGCGGCCGGCGCTGTAGGTGGCGTTCGCCGCGGCCTGCGTCATGCCGTGCCACGACCGCGCGAACGAGACGATCTCGTGCTTGCCGGTGACGAGCTTCGCCATCCGGAGGGCGGCTTCGTTGGACTCCGCGCCGGTGGTCAGGAGGAGCGCCTTCTCCAGCGGCGCCGGGAGCGTCTCGGCGAGGCGCCGCGCGAGGTCGACGACCGGGCGGCTCAGCATGCCGCTGAACAGGTGGTCGAGCTTCGCGGCTTGCCGCCGGACGGTGTCGACGATCTCCGGGTGCGAGTGCCCCAGGATCGCGCTCATCTGGCCGGAGGTGAAGTCGAGGATGCGGCGGCCGTCTTCGGTGAAGACGAAGCTGCCTTCGGCGCGGTCGATGATCTCGTGGGTGAAGGCGCCGCCGTAGCGCACCAGGTGCTTGTCGGCGTCGGCCCAGAAGACGTCTGCGGAGGTGGTCTCGGAAGTCGGAGCAGCCATGCCTTCGACGGTAAGTCCGGTTCGAGCGACACGTCCAGCTCACGATTCCGGCTGTCCTGTTCGGATTTTCCGTACAAGAATGGGGCGATGCTGAACCCGTGGCGCCTGCGGCTGCTGAGCCGGCTCGACACCCTGGGGACGGTCCGCGCGGTGGCGCAGGACGCGAACCTCAGTGCGTCGAGCGTGTCGCAGCAGCTGGCCGTGCTCGAAGCGGAAACCCGCACCCAGCTGCTGGAACGCACGGGTCGCCGAGTCCGCCTGACGCCGGCGGGCCTGATGCTGGCCCGGCGCGCGCGGGCGATCCTCGACCACATGGACACGGTCGAGGCGGAGCTGCGCACCCTCGGCGAGGAGCCGGTCGGCCAGGTCCGACTGGGCGCGTTCCAGAGCGCGATCCACACGATGGCCGTCCCGGCGGTGACCCGGCTGGCGGGCGCGTACCCGCACCTGGAGGTCGAGCTGCTGGAGCTGGAGCCCCACGAGAGCATCCCGGCCCTGCGCGGCGGCGACGCGGACGTGATCATCACGACGACGGACTTCGTGCAGCTGCCGCTGGGCCCGGACCTCGACATCGTCCCGCTGGCGACGGACCCGATCGTGCTGGTGACGTCCGCGGAGGGCCCCCGCGGGCCGGTTTCGCTGTCCGCCTTCGCGGACTCACCGTGGGCGCTGGACGTGCCGCGCTCGTACATGGCGAACCTGACGCTGCGCCTGTGCCGCGAGTCGGGTTTCGAGCCGCGGGTGGTGTGCCGGTTCAGCAATTACTTGATGACGTTGCAGCACGTCGAGGCGGGGTTGTCGATCGCGTTGCTGCCGGAGCTGGCGGTGGACCGGAGGTACCGCGTGTCGACGCGCGAGCTGGCCTCCCCGGTGACCCGCACGATCGCGGCGGTGGTCCGGAGCGGAACACCGTTGCGCGCGGGGGTGAACGTGGTCCTCGACGCCCTGCGGCAGCCACCGGACCTCCCGGCACTGGCCCCGTGGGTCGATAGCGGCGCAGAGCGTTGAGTCCTGGCGATGACTGCATTCCGTACAAATGCGATCTCGTAGGGTAATCAATCGTGTCGGCTGACGGGATTGCTGGTAGATCTCTATGAGTGCAGGGGAGTCAACGTTCCTATCCGTCCACGGCCTACGCCTCAGATGGATGTCTTTGGTGGCAGCTGAAGTTCAAGCCCGGAAGCAAGCAGCCGTTCGGTGACGAGCAGAAACTGGCCGCATGGCTCGCGTTCAACTGTGAGCTGGGTGACACCATCACGATGCGGCAGCTTCGTGTCGCCCTCGGCGAGGAGGACCGTCCGAACGCGGCGGAGCATCTGAACCGACGCTTGCGAGTCCTCAGGCAGCGCGACGGCTGGGAGATCCCGTCGGCGAGAGATGACGGCTCGCTCGGTCACGACGAGTATCGCCTCGATGCCAAGGGCTGGCACCCAGGCTCAGGAAAGCCCAGGCCGAAGCTCGAAACTCCTTCCGATAGCATTCGCCGTCAAGTCTTCGAGAGGGATGGGCGGACCTGCGTCGTCTGCGGCATCGCCGCGGGGGAATGCTACGACGACCGGCCGGAGAGGCGAGCGCGTGTGACTCTCGGTCACCGTGTGCCTGGCAAGCGACTTCATCGCGGCGCTTCGGTCGATGAGCTGCAGACCGAATGTGCCCGCTGCAATGAGACAGTGCGCGATGAGCTGCCGAACCCGATAACGCTGCCGGAAATCCTCCCGCGGATCCGGAAGCTGCCGCGGGCAGACAAGCGAACACTGTTGAACTGGCTTCATGCTGGAGAACGAGCCCGGAGCAACCTGGATTTGCTGTACGCGGATATACGCCGCCTATCGGCCACTGAACAAATAGGAATGATCGACGATCTCGAGAAGGGGGCTGGCTGACTCATGATTAGCGCTGGTCGCAAAGGAAAGGGTGCTGGTCATGAGTGACGAGGGCGGCGATGGCCTTCTTCTGATCGCCGGACCTCCGGCCAGGGGTGAAGATGACGAGCTGGACACAGTGGAAGATCATCTGGTCCGGCTCGATCCGGCGGGCGCGCGAGTCGGTGCGGTCCTGCGGGACACCTACGATCAGCTCCTCGACGGCCGACGCAGCGGGAGGTGGGACTACCGTGACCTGCGCAAGACCGAAAAAATTCACATGGGCACGCTGGTTGAGATCAATCTTCATCGCGAGTTCGACTTCGATGACGGGGATGCGACTGATTACAAGATCGCTGGAGTCGAGGTTGACTGCAAATTCTCCCAGCGAGTTGGAGGCTGGGAGGTTGGCCCCGAGCTCGTCGGAAAGATATGCCTGGTCCTCTGGGCCGACGACCTCAAGGGTGAGTGGCGCGCGGGTTTGGTTCGAATGACCCAAGATAGGCTTCGGGCTGGCATGAATAGAGATGCCAAGAGGACATTGAATCAGCTGGGCCGGGAAAAGGTCCGGTGGTTGTGGAAGGAGGCGGATCGCCTGCCGTCGAACGTTCTGCTTCACATGGAGCCGGGCAAGCGCGAGAGGATAATGAACGCGCGGGCCCAGCGGGGTGACCGTCACGGGCAAGCGCGGTTGTTCCAGTTGTGCCGGGAGTGGCACGACAAGGTGATTACGCGAGCGACGGTTGAGACAGTTGGCTGGGGCCTTGATGATCCGCTGAAGCGAATGCGGAGCAATGGTGGGGCTCGCGATGCGCTCCGAGACGAGGGTTTGCTTGTGCTCGGGCATCAGGACAACGATCCCGCGGTTATAGCTGCCCTCGGTTTGCCTCAGCCCAAGAAGGGTCAGTTCGTCGTTACGCGCGTAGTGCCCGCGGAGTCAGGCGTCCAGCCTGCTGCTGAGATCAGTGGAAAACGTTGGCGTTGCGCGAAGGAATCCGATCCGATCGTTGCCGCCCCCGTCGTTCCCCGAAAGCCTGTAGCTATCCAGAAACGGGGAGGGATTGATTGATGCTTCCGGTGGCCTGGACGAAGTGCTGAATCCAGACCACCGGTGGTGATCAGCTGATTCTGGCGCGGTTTTTGAGGAACACTTCGTGACGGCCATGGTCGTCTTGGCCGGTGAAAGCTTTGAATTCGCCGAGCTCGTACCGGGGTATGTTGTTCTTGACTTCAATCTTGATTTCGAAGTCCGCACTGAGCATTGTGATCCGCTTCTCGACCTCGCCGAGATCGAGAGGTTCGCCCTTGGCGTTCAAAATTCGATCTGCGCGAATCGACCCGTTGGCGTTCTTCAAGGCCTTGTACACGGGGTCGTGCTCGACAGTTTCGCGTGCTTCTGGAGTGCCGTCGTGTTCGAGGGCGGCGTAGATGGATCTTCCCACGGCCTCCGCCACGGGCGGCGGGAAGGCGTTACCGATCTGCCGGTAGCGGGAAGTCTTCTTTCCTTCGAAATCCCATTCTCCCTCGCCGGGGAAGCCTTGGATGAGGGCAACCATCTCCGTGGTCAGCTTTGGGCCGACGTCGAACTCGTCGTCGACGCCCGGGGGTTCGTTGGCCACCCCCAGAGCGTCCACTCCCAGCTGCGCCCACGCGCGCTTCGCTCGCGTGGGACCAAGGTCGGCACCGCCGTGCTTCTTTGATCCCCCCACGATGGTGGGGGCGATCTTGTTGGCTGCAGCTGCCCACTCGTCTGCGTACTTCCATTTCCTGGAAGCCATGAGGTCACGCAGCGTCGTACCGACGGTCGGCGCGTCCTCTTGCGGCTGCGGCCAGCGGAAGTAGGCAGCATCCTCTGGCCTGAGAGCAACCAGGACAAAGCGTGGGCGCAGTTGAGGAACCCCGAAGTCGGACGCCTGAAGCAGGCGCCACTCCCCGACGTAGCCATACTCGGCCAGCTCGTCCAGAACATGCTGCCGGTAGCCGGCAAACCTTGGCAGGCTCAGCCCTCGGACGTTCTCCAGGAGGACCGCTCGCGGTTTGATGACCTCGACTTGCTTGATCGCCCAGGCGAAGAGGTCTCGCTCGTCGTTGGCTCCGAGTTGCTTGCCTGCGATGGTGAAAGGCGGGCACGGAACGCCGCCCGCCAAGAGATCGACCTCGCCAGCGTAGTGCCGTGGTTCCCACACGCTGGGATCCGCAACGTCGCCGACCGCGACTTTGGCGTCGATCTCGAGCTTCGTGCTGAAGTTCGTCTCGAGCGTCTTGGCGGCCGTTGCGTCGAGCTCAATGGCCAGTTTGTGTTTGAAGCCAGCGCGATGAAGCCCGAGAGCCTGGCCGCCAGCTCCGGCGCAGATCTCGATGACGTTGTACTTCATGTGTGGTGCCTTCCAGGTGGAGCGAGCTCGCGCGCAGTCCTCGTCCGGTATCTTCCCTCACGGACTGGTGGCTCGGCTTGATTGGGTCGTGTGAGTGGTGAGCGTGTCGTCACGTGGCAGCGGAGATGCCCGGGAGCGTGCGCATGCGAAGGGCCTTTACCCGGCACCTTCGAGCGAGGGACGCTCGCGGAACATGCGAGCAAATCGGCGGGCTGACACGAAGCCGGAAGTGGCATTGCGTAGCGCTCTGCATCGGCTCGGTTACCGCTATCGCAAGGACTTCCGACTCGACCTGCCGGACGGCGTGCGAGTCCGGCCTGACGTTGTCTTCACGGCCAAGAAGGTCGCCGTCTTCGTGGATGGATGCTTCTGGCACGTCTGCCCTCAACATGGCAGGCAGCCGACGTCGAACGAGTGGTACTGGACACCCAAGCTGCGCCGGAACGTCGAGCGCGATGAGGTCGCCAACGAAGCCCTGGTGCAAGCGGGATGGCGCGTTGTGCGCATCTGGGAACACCTGCCTCTTGACGACGCTGTCGCCGCGGTAGCCGCTGCAATCGAACACGTGTACGACAGTAGGGCCGAGGGCTGACAAAAACGGGGGTCTCCACCGCAGGGTCACCGGAAAGGGTGGCGTTCACGGGACGGTCCGGGAGTCCTCGACGTTGGCGGACCAAGGGCGCAGACTGACCGGGTGCGGGTGGCGGTCAGGGTCACCGGAGTCGTCCAGGGCGTCGGGTTTCGGCCCTTCGTCCACCAGCTCGCGCGCCGGTTCGGGGTCTGCGGCTTTGTCGGGAACGATGTCCACGGCGTCTTCGTCGAGGCTGAAGGCACGCCAGCGCAGGTGGAAGCCTTTGTCGGTGCCCTGCAGACCGAAGTGCCGCCGCTGGCGGTTGTCGGGCACGTGGACGTCCGCGAGATTCCCCCGGTCGGGGACGCCGGGTTCGTCATCGTCGCCAGTCCGGTCGGTGGTGTTGCCGACACGCTGATCTCCGCCGATTCCGCCACCTGTGACGACTGCCTGCGCGAGCTGCGCGACCCCGCTGACCGGCGGTTCCGGTACCCCTTCGTCAACTGCACCAACTGCGGGCCGCGGTTCACCATCGTCCGGGGCGTGCCCTACGACCGGCCGCTCACCACCATGGCCGGCTTCGCGATGTGCGGCGAGTGCAAGCGGGAGTACGAAGACCCGGGCGACCGGCGGTTCCACGCCCAGCCCGTCTGCTGTCCCGCCTGCGGGCCCACGCTCCGCTTCGAGCCCGGTGGTGGGGAGCCGATCCAAGCGACCGTCGCGGCACTGCGCGAGGGGAAAATCGTCGCCATCAAGGGACTCGGTGGCTATCACCTCGCCGTCGGTGCGCGGCACGAAGAAGCCGCGAAAAGCCTGCGGACCAGGAAGCACCGTGAGGACAAGCCCTTCGCCGTCATGGTCGCCGACCTCCGGCAAGCCCGGGAGCTCGCCGAAGTCAGCGAAGCGGCCGAAGAAGCGCTGAGCAGCCGGCGACGGCCCATCGTGCTGCTGCCCAAGAAAATCGACCTCGCGGACGCCGTCGCGCCCGGGAACCGGCGGATCGGGCTCATGCTGCCCTACACCCCGGTGCACCACCTGCTGCTGGAACACACCGGCCCGATCGTGCTGACCAGCGCCAACGTCTCCGACGAGCCCATCGTCCACCGCGACGAAGACCTCGGCCGCCTCAAGGACATCGCCGACGCCCACCTCACCCACGACCGGCCGATCCACGTCCGGACCGACGACTCCGTCGTGCGCATCGTCGGGACGAAACCCCAGCTCCAACGGCGTTCCCGCGGCTACGCACCCGAGCCCGTGACACTCCCCAGACCGGCAAGACAGCACCTCCTCGGCTGCGGCGCCGAACTCAAGAACACCTTCTGCCTCGCCAAGGGCCGCCACGCGTTCGTCTCGCACCACATCGGCGACCTCGAGAACTACGAGACGCTCAAGGCGTTCACCGAGGGCATCGAGCACTTCAAGCACCTCTTCGACGTCGACCCGGTGCTCGTCGCGCACGATCTGCACCCCGAGTACCTGTCCACGAAATACGCGCTCGACCTGGACGTCGACCTGCTCGGCGTGCAGCACCACCACGCCCACATCGCCGCGTGCCTGGCCGACAACGACCACCAGGACCCGGTCCTCGGCGTCGCCTTCGACGGCACCGGCTTCGGCCCCGACGGCACCGTCTGGGGCGGTGAGTTCCTCCTCGCCGACCTGACGGGCTACCGGCGGCTCAGCCATCTCAAAGCCGTCCGCATGCCCGGCGGGGTCATGGCCATCAAGCAGCCCTGGCGGATGGCCGCGTCCTATGTGGACGAACTCGGGCGGCCGGCGCGCGAAGACATCGTCAAGCTCAAGCGCAGCGGTCTCAACTCACCCCTGACGTCCAGCGCGGGTCGCCTTTTCGACGCCGCCGCCGCAGTGCTCGGCGTCCGGGACACCATCACCTACGAGGGCCAGGCCGCGATCGAGCTGGAGCAGCTGGCCGACCCCACCGAAACGACCGCCTACCGGGCCCGCATCGACGACGTCGTCCACGGCGAAGACCTCATCGCCGCCCTCCTGGACGATCCGAGCACCGCAGAAAAGAGAGCCGCGCGATTCCACAACGGAGTCGCCGACGCGATCGCCAGGACCTGCGACCGGCTGAGGGACCACAGCGACACCGTGGCGCTGTCGGGCGGCGTGTTCCAGAACGTCCTGCTGCTCGACCGGACCGTCGACGCCCTGGAGCAGGACGGCTTCCGCGTCCTGACCCACCGGAACGTGCCGACCAACGACGGCGGGATCAGCTTCGGGCAGGTCGCCGTAGCCAGTCGTACCACTCGGTGAGGCCGTCGCCGCGCGTCGCGCTGACCTGGAGCATGGCCGCCGACGGGTTCACGCGGCGGAAGTCCCGCTCGAACTCGGCGACGTCGAAGTCGACGTACGGCAGCAGGTCGACCTTGTTCAGCAGCACGAGGTCCGTCGCGGCGAACATGTGCGGGTACTTCAACGGCTTCCCGGGCCCCTCGGTCACCGACAGGATCACCACCCGCGCCGCCTCGCCGAGGTCGAACAACGCCGGGCAGACCAGGTTGCCGACGTTCTCGACGAACAACGTCGAGCCCGGGACCGGCGAGAGAGAGTGCAGCGCCCGGTGCAGCATGGACGCGTCCAGGTGACAGCCGGCGCCGGTGTTGATCTGCACGACCGGTGCGCCGGTGGCCTTGATGCGCTCGGCGTCGAGCAGCGTCTCCTGGTCGCCCTCGATCACCGCGCACGGCGTGTCCAGGACGCGGATCGTCCGCTCCAGCAGGGTCGTCTTCCCCGCGCCGGGTGAGCTCATCACATTCAGGGCGAAGACGTCCGAGTCGCGGAGGTGCGCGCGGTTGTGCGACGCGAGTTCGTCGTTCTTCGCCAGGATGTCCTGCTCCATGACCACCGTGTGCGTGTGGTCGGTGATCCGGACGTCGCCGTCCGAGCAGCCGCAGGTGTCACACATGTCCGACCTCCACCGAGGTGATGCGCAGTTCGCGCCCCGCGAGCACCGCGACGTCGGCGCTGCCGCAGGGGCACAGCAGGATGAAGTCGTCGAGGGTGAACTCGTCGCCGCAGTCGCGGCAGCGTGCCCGCCCGGACGGCTCCGCGATGTCCAGCCGGGCGCCTTCCAGCGAGGTCCCGGTGCAGAGGACGTCGAAGCAGAACCGGACGCTGTCCGGCACCACGCCGGACAGCCTCCCGATCTCCAGCCGGACGCTCGTCACCGTCGCGTCGCCCAGCTTGGCGACGATCGCGTCGACGACCGACTGCGTGACCGCCATTTCGTGCATTCAGCAGATCCTCGGCAGCGGGTCCCCGACCAGCAGGTCCACGATCCGGGTGCCGCCGAACGCGGTGTTCAGCAGCACGATCCCGGGCGGGTCGTCGGCGATCCGGCCGATCACCGCTGCGTCCGCGCCGAGCGGGTGCGCGCGCAACGCGGCCAGCGCGTCCGAAGCCTGCGAGCCGTCGACGACGACCACGATCCGGCCTTCGCACGCGACGTACAGCGGGTCGATGCCCAGCAGCTCCGACGCGCCGCGGACCTCCTCGCGCACCGGGACGGCCTTCTCGTCGACGACCACGGCGACCTCCGCGGCCTTCGCGATCTCGTTGAGGATCGTCGCGACGCCGCCGCGGGTCGCGTCCCGCATCGCGCGCACGCCGGGCACCGCGGCCAGCAGCCCGGCCACCAGCTCGTGCACCGGCGCGGTGTCGGACTCGAGGTCGGCGTCGATGTCGAGCTCACCGCGGGCCAGCATGATCGTGACGCCGTGGTCACCGATCGGCCCGGAGACGAGGACGGCGTCTCCGGGCTTCACGGCGGCCACGCCGAGGCCCGTGCGGGTGAGCACCCCGACCCCGGCCGTGTTGACGTACACGCCGTCGGCCTTGCCGCGCTGGACGACTTTCGTGTCGCCCGTGACGATCTGGACGCCGGCCGCGAGCGCGGCCGTCTTCATCGAGTCGACGATCTTCAGCAGGTCTTCGACGGGGAAGCCTTCTTCGAGGATGAACCCGGCGGTCAGGTACAGCGGCCGCGCGCCGGACACGGCGAGGTCGTTCACCGTGCCGTTGACCGCCAGGTCGCCGATGTTCCCGCCGGGGAAGAACAGCGGCGAGACGACGTAGGAATCCGTGGTCAGCGCCAGCCGGGCGTCGCCGATGGTGAGCGACGCCGAGTCCTCCAGGGGTTCCAGCAGCGGGTTGCGGAACGCGTCGAGGAACACGGCCTCGATCAGCGTGTGCGTCGACTTGCCGCCCGCGCCGTGCGACAGCGTGATGCGCTCTTCACGCACCTTCGCGCGCCGGCGCCGCGCCCGCTCGATGCGGTCGAGGACCTGCTGCTCGCGCTCGGTGGTCGTCATGCGCGGCTCGCCTCCCGGACGCGCTGGCGGCTGAACCGGCCGAAGTTGTAGTACGCCGCGCAGGCGCCTTCGGGCGAGACCATGCACGTCCCGATCGGCGTCTCCGGGGTGCACGCGGTGCCGAACACCTTGCACTCCCACGGTTTCAGCACGCCCTTGAGCACCTCACCGCACTGGCACGCCTTCGGGTCGGCGACGCGCAGGCCGGGGATCTCGAAGATGCGCTCGGCGTCGAACTTCGCGTACTTCTCGCGGATCGCCATCGCCGAGTGCGTGATGAACCCGAGGCCGCGCCACTCGAAGTACGGCCGCAACTCCATGACCTCGTTGATGGCCTTCAGCGCGACCATGTTCCCGTTCCACGGCACGACCCGGGAGTACTGGTTCTCGACCTCGGACCGGCCCGAGGACAGCTGGAGCATCAGCAGGTAGATCGACTGCAGGATGTCGAGCGGCTCGAACCCGGCGACGACCACGGGCTTGCCGTAGTCGCGGGCGATGAACTCGTACGGCCGGCAGCCGATCACCGTGGAGACGTGCCCCGGGCCGATGAAGCCGTCGAGCCGCAGGTCGGGGGAGTCGAGGATGGCCTTGATCGCCGGGATGATCGTGACGTGGTTGCCGAACACCGAGAAGTTCTCGATGCCTTCGGAAGCCGCGCGCAGCAGCGTCATCGCGGTGGACGGTGTGGTCGTCTCGAACCCGATGGCCATGAACACCACGCGCAGGTCCGGGTTCTGCCGCGCGATCTTCAGCGAGTCGAGCGGCGAATAGACCATCCGGATGTTCGTGCCTTCGGCGTTGGAGTCGAAGAAGTTTCCGCCGGAGCCGGGCACGCGCATCATGTCGCCGAACGACGTCATGAGCACGCCGGGCTGCCGGGCGATGTGGATGGCGTCGTCGATGCGGCCCATCGGGATGACGCACACCGGGCAGCCCGGCCCGTGCACCAGCGTGATGCTCTCGGGCAGGTAGTCCTCGAGGCCGTGCTTGTAGATGGTGTGCGTGTGCCCGCCGCAGACCTCCATGAACTTGTAGTGGCGGCCCGGCTCGCACAGCGACGTGATCTTCGCGGACAGCGCCCGCGCCTTCTCCGCGTCGCGGAACTCGTCGACGAAACGCATGGTCACTCCTATTCGATCTGAGACTCGAGCAACGCGGCCATTTCGTCTTCGTAGGCCTTGCCGATGCTTTCGAGGAAGTCCAGCGCGGCCGCCGCTTCCGCCTCGTCTATTTTGGACAGTGCGAAGCCGACGTGGATGAGGATCCACTCGCCGGGCTTCGGCGGGTCGTCGTCGAGCAGGCCGATGTTGATGAGCCGCTTGACGCCGCTGACCGAGACCTTCGCGAGGTCCGGCCGCTCCTCGCTGATCTCGATGATCTCGCCCGGGATGCCGAGGCACATGGCTCAGACCTCCGTCTTTTCCTTGACCGGCAGCTCGGGGCTGGTGCCCCACGCGAGTTCGGTGACGGCGCGGACCGCGGCCGGAATGGCCGCTGTGACCTGCGGGGACAGGCCCATCCCCTCGTCGAGGCAGGCCGGCTCGCACCCGACGATCAGCACCCGCCCGGCGTCGCCGCCGAGCAGCCGCAACAGCCGGAAGACGGCCTCGGGCTGCATGCCGTGCGCGTCGATCGACGCGCTCGTCAGGTCCTCGGTGTCGGCCTCGATGAGCGAGAGCGTGCCGGGTGGCCGGCCGTGCGGGGTCGCGTCGAGCAGGATCGTCGTGTCGTAGCCGCCCAGCAGGTCGTAGGCGAGGTGCATGCCGGCGATGCCGTAGTCGGCGATCTGCACCCAGGGCGGCAGGTCGGTGCCCTCCAGCTCCTTGATGACCTCCACGCCGAAACCGTCGTCGCTCAGGAAGATGTTGCCGATGCCCGCGACCAGGACTCGTGGCCTCATTCCGCGACCTCCAAGGGTTCGATTTCGTCGGGGGAGAAGTACCGGTACCGGCCGTGGGCGTGCTGCAGGTCGGCGCCGGGGTCGTCGTCGAGCGTCACGGCGACGTGCGTCGCACCGTCCACATCGGACAGGATGACGCGCACGGTCGCGGTCTTGCCGGTGAGGAACATGTCCTGCGCGTCGGCCCCGCGCAGGTTCGGCCGCAGCCGCACCTGCGACCCCGCGGCGACGCGCACCCCGGCGACGGTCACCGAAGGCTCGACCGGCCGGAGGGACCGAACGGCGCCGTGCAGCCGCTCCAGCAGTTCGGGCGGCATCGAGTCGACGCGGTCGACGATGGCCGCCGCGCGCGGGTCGGTGGCCCGGGCCTCGCGCTTCTCCTCGTCGGTCAGCGTCATCGTGCGCAGGGTGAGGATTTCGTCGATCTCGGTGCCGTCGAAGAGGTCCCCGGGGCTTTCCTCGGCGATCGACGGGTTGTCGTAGAGGATGATCGGCGACGCGAGCATGACCGTGCTGCGGGAGGTGTCGCCGATCAGGACCGGCCAGAGCCGTTCCTGCCGGCAGGCGTCCACGGCCGGCTTGGCCCACTCCGGCGGGTCCAGCATGGACAGGAAGTGCCCGGTGTCGACGCTGAGCACGAGGTGCGCGGCCAGCAGCGAATGCCGGAGAGCGTGCTCGCGGACGCCGTCGGAGGGCCACGACGTCGTGTTGTGCAGGTCGAGCCGCAGCCGGGCGCCGCCGAACGGCCCGTCGAGCGGGTCGACGCGCGCGGTGAGGACGCCGGACAGCGGGTGGGCCCCTTCTGCGCCGGGCACGGAGAACGGCGTCTCGGCCGGGAGTTCGGAAAGCGGCAGCTCGAAGTCGATCTCGTGCTCGATGGCCTCGTCCCACGTGAGCCGCGTCCGCGTCTGCAGGAACCGCACCTTGACGTGCAGGATCGTGCGTTCCAGCGGTTCCAGCAGGCATTCGGCCCGCGCCGACGCGTGCTCGCCGATCTCGGCCGACGCGTACGACGGCGGCACCAGCACCCCCCACTGCCAGCGCACCTTGTTCTTCCCGGCCGAAGCGCGGTACGGGTAGAGCAGATAACCCTCGTAGAGGACGGCGTCGCCGATGGCGCGGGCCTGGTCGAGAACGTTCACGGCCCACCGGCCAGCAGCTGCTCGATCGCGGCTTCCCAGGTCGGGATCGCGTGCTGCGCCTTGTACTTGAGCAGCGCGTCCACCGTCTCCCGCGGCAGCTTGATCCACGCGACGTTCGGGAAGTAGCGGGACATCAGCTCGTCCCAGACGGCCACCGGCATCCGGCACTCGGCCTGGGTGTGCCACGGCACCTGCTCGACCCAGAACCCCGGCCCGCCCTTGCCGAACACGGTCCCGCTGAACAGCAGCACCATCGGCACGACACCCTCGGACAGCGCGTGGAAGTACTTGCCCGCCGCGACTTCGAGGTCGTAGGTGCACGGCACCTCGGCGTCGATCTCGGTGGCGCCGGTGAACCCCGGCACGGCCACCGAGACCGTCGTGAACTGGAACGGCTTCAGCGTCTCGCCCCACCGGGATCGTTCGCCGAAGAGGTGGGTGAGCAGCTCCGACTCGTCGTCGGCGTACCGGCGCCGCTGCGGCTCGATGCGGATCTGGACGCGCAGCACCATCGCGTGGACGGGCTGCCCGGTCAGCTCGGAGATCCGCAGCTTGAACGCCAGCGTCGGGGACGCGGCGTACTTCAGCGGCCGGACGTCGATGCAGTCGAAGGTCAGCTCAGCCATCGGTCACGACCTCGCTGCGCTCCCGCAGGCGAGCGAAGAACCCGCCGATGGCCTCGTGCGCTTCGGTGCCGCCGTCGAAGCCGCGCCACGTCGTCCGGACGAGCCCGACCAGCTCGTAGCAGACGTCGATCGGCACCAGGAAGCACTCGAAACCCAGGTCGAGCTGGTTCAGCAGCAGGGCTTCGACGTCGTCGGCGATGTCGGCGAACGCCGGCGTGCCCGCCAGCAGCTCGTCCCAGGTTCCGAGCGGCAGCAGCGACTCGGTCGCCCCGGCCGGGCTCGGGTAGAACGCGACCGGGCGGTCCTGCACCGAGTTGCGGAACAGGAACGCCGTCTTCACCGGGATGCCCGCCGTCTCCCACAGCGCCGTCCCCGGCCCGAACCGCGGTGCGTGCCGGAACCGGTCCGGCACCGCGCGGTGCCGCTTCCCGCCCGACCCGCGGTGGGTGAAGAGCAGGTAGCAGCCCCGGCAGGTGCACAGGATCGTCCGGGACTCGAGGTCGATGACGTGGCCGTGCTCGGCGCCGATCGGTTCCGCGCACATCTCGCACTTCTCGCCCGGCGCGGCGCGCGGGGCGGGCGTGCGGAACCTGCGCAGGCCGCCCGTCACGGGACCTCCACGGGACACGGGACCAGCGGCAGCAGCGGGCGTCCGCCCGGTCCGGTCTCCTCGGGCACGACCCCTTCGACGACGACGTCGGCGATCTCCGGCGCCGCTTCCCGGACCACGCGCTCGATGGCGTACTTCGCGGTGACCGTCGACGACGGGCAGCCGTCGCAGGTGCCCTGCAGCCGCAGCCGCAGGACACCGTCGTCGATCCCGACGAGCTCGACGTCGCCGGCGTGCGAACCGAGGTACGGCCGGACCTTGTCGAGCGCCTCGGTGACCCGCTCGTGGGTCGACCGGGGGTGCAGGTCGTGCAGGACGAGCAGGCCGCGGATGTGGTCGTCCTCCGCGAGCCGGTCCAGCAGGGGACGATCGACGACCTCGACGATCCGGGCCAGGCCGGCGCCGTAGAACTCGAGCAGCGTGTGGACGAGATCCTCGGCGAGCTCGGCGTCCGGGCCGGAGAACTCGCCCAGCAGCTGCTCGATGCGCTCGCCGACCCGGTCGACCTCCGTCATCAGCCGAGCTCCCCGCCGAACGCGTGCGGGGTGTGCAGCCGTTCGATCACCTTGCCCTTGCCGGTGTACATGTGGACGCCGCAGGGCAGGCACGGGTCGAAGCTGCGGACCGCGCGCATGATGTCGATGCCCTTGAAGTTCTCCTGCGTGTTCTCCTCGAAGATCGGCGTGTTCTGCACGGCGTCCTCGTACGGCCCCGGCGTGCCGAAGCTGTCGCGCACGCTGCCGTTCCACGGCGTCGGCGGGTACGGGTGGTAGTTCGCGATCTTGCCGCCCTTGATCACCATGTGGTGCGAGAGCACCCCGCGGACCGCCTCGGTGAACCCGCAGCTGACCCCTTCGTCGGGGACCTTGAACGGCTCCCACGTCTTGGTGTTGCCCTTGCGGACCTCACCCAGTGCCTGCTCGGCGAAGTGCAGGGCCATCGCCGCCGAGTACGCCTGGAAGTACGTCCGGGCGCGGTTGCGCTCGAGCGCGTTGCTCCACTGCGGGATCTTCCACTCGAAGGCGACCTCGGGTTTCGTCGCCGTGCGCGGCAGGGTGATCGTCACGCTGTGCCCGGTCGACTTGACGTACGGCGTGTCGACGAGCCCGGCGAGCGCCGTCACCCACAGCCGGGCGATCGGGCCGCCGCCGGTGTCGAGGGCGAGGTGGTCCTTGCCGTCGAACCAGCGCGGCGACATCGTCCACGAGTACTTGCCGTCGAAGTCGCGCTTGGCCGGGCGCGGGATGGTGTGCTGGTTCCACGGGTGGCGCTGGTCGACCGGGTTGCCCAGCGGGTCGTGGGTGACGAACATCGGCTGGTCGGCCCAGTCCTCGTAGAACGAGCTGCCGAGCAGGATCCGGATGCCGAGGTTGATGTCGAGCAAGCTGGTGGTGACGAGCTTGCCGTCGACGACCACGCCGGGTGTCACGTACATCTTCCGGCCCCAGGACTCCATGTTCTCGTAGCTGAAGTCGCAGTACTCCGGGTTGTTCAGGCTGCCCCAGCAGCCGAGCAGGACGCGCCGCCGCCCGACCTCTTCGTAGCCGGGCAGGGCTTCGTAGAAGAAGTCGAACAGGTCGTCGTGCATCGGCAGGCAGCGCTTCATGAACTCGACGTAGCGCATGAGCCGGGTCAGGTAGTCGGTGAACAGCTGCACGGTGGCGACCGTGCCCACGCCGCCCGGGTACAAAGTGGACGGATGGACGTGCCTGCCCTCCATCAGGCAGAACATCTCACGCGTGCTGCGGGAAACCTGCAGGGCCTCGCGGTAGAACTCGCCTTCCAGTGGGTTCAGCGACCGCATGATGTCGCCGATGGTCTTGTAGCCGTGGTCGCCCGCGTGCGGTGCCTCGGTGCGGTTGGCCAGCTCCAGGACGCCGGGGTTGGTCTCGGCGACCATCTTCTCGCAGTAGTCGACCCCGACCAGGTTCTCCTGGAAGATGTTGTGGTCGAACATGTACTCGGCGGCCTCGCCGAGGTTGAGGATCCACTCGCCCAGGTGCGGCGGGCGGACGCCGTAGGCCATGTTCTGCGCGTACACCGAGCACGTCGCGTGGTTGTCGCCGCAGATCCCGCAGATCCGGCTGGTGATGAAGTGCGCGTCGCGCGGGTCCTTGCCCTTCATGAAGATGCTGTAGCCGCGGAAGACCGACGACGTGCTGTGGCACTCGACGACGCGCTTGGCCGCCCAGTCGATCTTCGTGTAGATGCCGAGGCTGCCGACGATCCGGGTGATCGGGTCCCACGCCATCTCGACCAGGTCGGTCCGGCCCTTGGTGCTGACGCCCTTGTCCGTCATCTTCCGACCCCTTTCAGCGCCACGAGGACTGGTAGCCGGTGTCGAGCGTCTTGCCGGTGTGCCGCCACTTGGGCTCCTTGTCCGCCTTGCGTTCGGTGATCTTCCGCAGGCGCCGGATCACCGATCCGTACGCGCCGCTGGCGAACGAGGACACGTTCGCGCCCGGCGGCTCGTCCATGAACGGCATGAACTTGTCCGGGAAGCCCGGCATGGTGCAGCCGATGCAGATGCCGCCGACGTTCGGGCAGCCGCCGACGCCGTTGATCCAGCCGCGCTTCGGCACGTTGCACTTCACGACCGGACCCCAGCAGCCCAGCTTCACCAGGCACTTCGGGGAGCCGTACTCGGTGGCGAACTGGCCCTGCTCGTAGTAGCCGCCGCGGTCGCAGCCCTCGTGCACGGTCGCGCCGAAGAGCCACTGGGGCCGCAGCTGGTCGTCGAGCGGGATCATCGGCGCCTGCCCGGCGGCCTGGTAGAGCAGGTAGACGATGGTCTCCGAGAGGTTGTCCGGGTGGGTCGGGCAGCCGGGCACGCAGACGATCGGGATGCCGGCCCCGGACTTCCAGTTCCAGCCCAGGTAGTCGGGCACGCCCATGGCGCCGGTCGGGTTGCCCTCCATCGCGTGGATGCCGCCGTAGGTGGCGCAGGTCCCGACGGCCATGACCGCCAGTGCCTTGGGAGCCAGGCGGTCCAGCCACTCGCTGGTCGTCATCGGCTGGCCGGTCTCGGGGTTGTTCCCGAAGCCGCACCAGTAGCCCTCGTCCTTGATCGCCTCGTTCGGGATCGAGCCCTCGACGACCAGCACGAACGGCTCCAGCTCACCGCGGTCCGCTTTGTAGAACCACTCGATGAACGTGTCGGCCCCCTTGTCGGGGCCGCATTCGAAGTCGATCAACGGCCAGTGGACCGCGATCTTGGGCAGGCCGGGCAAGGCGCCGAGGACGATTTCCTCGATGCTCGGTTGCGTGGCGGCGGTCAGTGCGACGGAGTCGCCGTCGCACGAGAGGCCGGCGTTGATCCAGAGGATGTGGATGGGCTGCTCTTCGGTTTGCTCTGCGGCATGCGTCACGGCTGATCACCCTTGGCGAGGTCGTCGAGCGCGCCGAGGGTCAGCTCCCACAGCGCGTGGTAGAGGGTCGTCTGGGCTTCCTGGATGCGGTGCACGGAAGGTGACGGGACGACGAAGAGGTGGTCGATGCTGTCCAGCTCGGCCATCTTCCCCCCGTCGTAGCCGGCGATGCCGACGGTCACCATGCCGCGCCGGGCGGCTTCGTCGAAGGCGCGCAGCAGGTTCGCGGAGCTCCCGCTGGTGGACAGGCCCACCGCGATGTCGCCGGCCCGCCCGAAGGCGCCGATCTGCCGGGCGAACACGACGTCGAACCCGACGTCGTTGGACAGCGCGGTCACCACGGCGATGTCGTTCGTCAGCCCGAAGGCGGGCAACGGCTTCGCGTCGCCCGCCGGGCTGAGGAACAGGCTGGCGAGGTCCTGTGCGTCGGTCGAGCTCCCGCCGTTGCCGAACGCGAGCAGCCTGCCGCCGCCGCGGAACGCGCGCGCGAGGTCCTGCGCGCACGCGAACAACCGGTCGCGGTCGGCCGCGAGCACGTCGCCGCGGAGGGCGACGATCTCGCGCACCTTGTCCACAGTGGAGTGTTCGACCTGGCTGAGGACGGCGTCGAGATCGCCGGAACCCGCGTAGAGGAACGGGTACAGCGCTTCGAGACCGTCCGCGCCCACGGGGGTGTGCTCCCGCGTCATGGCGCGTCAACTCCCTTGGCTAGGGATTCTCCAGACGGGCGATGGCTTCCCCGGCGTGCACCAGGATTCGGTCGCCGACGCCGGCCGAGACCAGCGCCACGCTCACCTCTTCCCGGCCCGAGCCGGTATCCACGACGGCGAACCCGAGGTCCAGGAGTTCGACTACGGTCACTTCGACCGCGGTGTCGGAGCAGGTGATGCACACCCCGTCATGGCAGACGGGGCCGACGTCTCTGTCGGCGTCACGGGCGCTCACGACGCCACCTCCGGGGTCAGCAGGCCGGGTTGTTCGAAGAAGACGTGCACCAGCTCCCACAGCACGTGGTAGGTGGTCACGTGGACCTCCTTGACGATCCGCGGGTCGGTCGAGCGGGCGGTGAAGACGTGATTCAGCCCAGTAGTCGCGGCAATCGCGCCGCCGTTACCACCGGTCAGCGCGACGGTGAGCATGCCGAGGTCACGGGCCGTCTCGAGGGCGCGGCGGACGTTCGCGCAGTCGCCGTCGGTGGAGATGCCCAGCGCGATGTCGGCGGGTTCGCCGATGATCCGCAGCTGGTGCGCGAAGACGTCGTCCAGTCCGACGCGGTTGGCGACGCCGGTGACCGTCGCGACGTCGGCGGTCAGCGAGAGCGCCGGCAGCGCGCGCTTGCCGACGATCACCGGGTGGACGAACTCGACCGCGACGTGCTGGGCGTCGGTGCTGGGGCCGCCGTTGCCGAACACCACGAGCTTGCCGCCGCGGTGGAAGCGGCGGGCCATGCCGTGGCACGCCTCGGCCACGGTCCTGGCGTCGTCGGCCAGGGCGAGCACGGGCGCCTTGCGCCGCTCGAAAAGGGCGTCGACGGAGTCCGGGTGATTCGGTGACCACGACATCGCGGCACTTCCTCGGGGGCTGCTGCTCGGTGGTGGGAGCCCATTCAGGCTAGAGCTGTGAGTTGGATCACACAATAGATCGAACGTGGTCTCCGCTCCGCCAACCGGGTCGGATCGGCCGCTCAGACCTGGTGCTCGCGGTCGTCCTGGACGTGCTCCGCCCGGGCGAGCCACTGTTCCGCCTCATGGCCGGACCCGCGTGACCGCAGCATCCGGGCCAGGCTGAGCATGCCCTGGACGTCGCCCGTCTCGGCGGCGCGGCGGAACCACCGCTCGGCCTCGGCGAAGTCCTCCCCGTGCTCGGCGAGGTGCCCGAGGTTGGTCAGGGCCGGGACGCTGCCGTGCTCGGCGGCCTTGCGGTACCAGGCGGCGGCCTCGCCCTCGTCGCCGCGGTTGCGGGCGAGCACGCCGAGGTTGGTCATCGCCGCGGGGTCGCCGCGCTCGGCGGCGTCGAGGTACCAGTTCTCGGCCTCTTCGAGGTCACCGCGGCGGTGCAGCAGCAGCCCGAGCCGGACGATCGCCTCGACGTGCCCGCCGGTCGCGCCCTGGCGGTACCACGACTCCGCGTCGCCGGGCCTGCCGAGCCGTTCGGCCTGCCTGCCCAGCTGGCAGGTGGCCGCGAGGTCGCCGGCCAGCACGGCCGAGCGCCACCAGCGGGCGGCTTCGGCGGCCTGGCCGCGGTCGCGGAGGACGATGCCCAGGTCGATCATCGCGGTGGTGTACCCGGCGTCGGCGGCCTGCCGCAGCCACGACTCGGCCTCTTCGACCCGGCCCTGCTCGCGCAGCAGGTGCCCGAGCGCGGCGATCGAGGGCAGGTCGCCGGTGCGGGCCGCCTCGCCGTACCAGTGCTGGGCGTCTTCGCGCTTGCCGCGCCGCTCGTAGGACTTGGCGAGGTTCAGCATCCCGTGCGGCTCGCCGGCCAGGGCGGCCTCGTGGTACCAGCGCTCGGCCTCGTCGTGCGCGCCGCGTTCGGCCAGCAGGTGGGCGAGCGAGGTCATCGAGACGCGGTCGCCGCCCATGGCGGCCTGGCGGAACCACGTCTCGGCCTCGGCGAGGTCCCCGCGCTCGCGCATCGCCGACCCCATGCGGGCCATGGCGACGACGTTGCCGCCCTCGGCGGCTTTGCGCTGGAAGAACTCGTCGAACTTCTTGAGCCGGCCGGGCATCGGCTGCTCCCTCCGGATGGGTCCTGCTCCGGTAGTCGCAGATGATCGGCTCGGTGTGACACCTCCGCCGTGGGTGGGCGAGGTCACATTCGCGCCGGGTCGTCGTGTCGGCGCGGTTTTCCCAGGCCGGCAGGGGTGAGACTACGCCGCGCTCAGGTGAATTCGAGAGGAGAAAATCTTGGCGGCCCGCGGCTTTCGGCTCAGCGTGACGCAGCGATCTCTGCTGGTAGTCGCGATCCTCGCGGTTGCCCTCTTCGGGTACTGGGCGACGAGCAGAAGCTCCGGGGCGACCCCGCCGCCGTCGTCGTCCCCGGCACCGGTTCCGGTGAGTGCGGCGGACGCGCAGAAGCAGCTCGGCGAGCTGAAGGTCGCGGCGCGGACGTCCATGGACGGCTACTCGCGTGAGAAGTTCCCGCACTGGGACAGCCAGGGGTCAGGGTGTGACACCCGCGAAGTCGTGCTGAAGCGCGCCGGCACGGACGTGAAGACGGACAAGGACTGCAAGGCGACGTCCGGGACGTGGAAGAGCGTCTACGACGACGAGACCTGGACCAAGGCGACCGACCTCGACATCGACCACATGGTCCCGCTCGGGCAGGCCTGGGCCAGCGGCGCCAAGACGTGGACGACCGAGAAGCGCGAGCAGTTCGCCAACGACCTCACGCGGCCGCAGCTGTTCGCCGTCACCGACAACCTGAACCAGCAGAAGAGCGACAAGGCCCCGGACCAGTGGAAGCCGCCGCTGGTCGCGTTCTGGTGCACCTACGCGACCGACTGGATCGTGGTGAAGCACTACTACGGGCTGACCGTCACCGACGGGGAGAAGACCGCCTTGACGGACATGCTGCGGCGCTGCTGAGCTGGCCGGCATGACGACGTTCGCGCTGATCCACGGGGGTGGCGGCAGCGGGTGGGACTTCCACCGGCTGGTGCCGGAGCTGGCCGCGCGCGGCCACGACGCGATCGCACCCGACCTGCCGATCACGGACTCCTCGGCCGGACTGGCCGACTTCACCGACACGGTGCTGGCCGCGCTGGGCGACGCTTCGGACGTCGCCGTCGTCGGCCATTCGTACGGCGGGTTCACGGCACCGCTGGTCGCCGCGAAGGTGCGGGCGCGGGTGCTGGTGTACCTGGCCGGGATGATCCCGGCGCCGGGGGAGCCGCCGGGGCAGTGGTGGGGCAACACGGGCTTCGAGGCGCCGAAGGGCCTGAGCGACATCGAGACGTACTTCAACGGCGTCCCGCTGCCACTGGCCGAGGCGGGCATGGCGCACGGCCGCGAGCAGGTGAGCAAGGAGTGGGACGAGCCGTGGCCGCTGCCGGCCCACCCGGACGTCCCGACCCGCGTGGTGCTGTGCCGCGACGACCGGTTCTTCACACCGGACTTCCAGCGTCGCGTCGCGCGCGAACGGCTGGGCATCGAGCCGGCCGAGGTCGACGGCCCGCACTGCGCGCCGTTGAGTCACCCGGCCGAGATCGCCGACCTGCTGGTGAGCTTCCGGTAGTCCGTTCGGCGGACCTGGAGCGTGCTCGGCGAGGTCGCCACCGATGGTCCGGCCCCGGCGTCGATGATCTCCACCGCCGGGATCGTCCCGCAGTCGGCGGAGCCGGTCCGCTGTCGCACCGCGGCTCCCCGGACCTGATCCGGCCAAACGGCCATGGCGAGTTGCCGTGGTGACCGCGCGGTCACCGGTGTCTCGGCATCCTCCCTGCTCGACAAGACCTCGACGACGCCTCCGACCGACCAGGCCGCTGCCGTTTCACCCACAGCGGCTCGGCGGTGCCGACGTTGACCCCCATACCCGGTTCGCCGTCCGTGCCTCGGCCGCTCAACGCGCACACCGTGCCCAGCGTCCGGATCGGCGTCCTCGTCAGCTCCGCGAGCCGACGCGCTCGGGGAGCTCCTCCGGCGTGGCCCGATCGAGCAGTCGGCACCGGACCACCCGGTCGGCGTGGTTCATCTTTCTCGACCGCCTGGCCTTCCAGGGCGAGGTGCTCGATCGTCGACCGGTGGATCTGCCCGAGTACAGCCGGCCGGTCTTGGTCAGCGCCGACGTACCGGCGACGGCGAACAGCACGCGTTCGGTGATCCGCGAGCGAAGCCCGCTGAGCCGCCATCGCGGCACGCGCCGGGAAACTTAAAGGTCTAGACCTATTGACTGCATGGTCCAGGCCACTTAACGTCTTTTTCGCGGCGAACCCGCACCTCCCCACCTGCGTCACCTCCACCCCGGTCCCCACCATGGAGGTCTCTCCGTCATGCGCTTCGCCAGGATCTTCGCGCTCGCGGCCTTCGCCGCCGGCAGCGTGCTCGTCGCGCCGGCCACCGCGTCCGCGGCCACCCTGCCCGCCTGCCAGCACTTCTACACCGGCACCATCCCGGACCGCCCGGTCACCGGCGGCCACGGTCCCGGCACGCTCGTCGGCGCCGTGAACGTGGGCAACCGCCTGCCCGCGCCCGGCTCGGTCGCCGGCGGACTGGGTGCCGACGGGAAGGTCACGTTCACCTTCGCCCGCGTCTCCGGCGCGAAGGCCTACCGCGCGTTCCGCAACGGTCAAGCCCTGCAGTGGATCAGCGACTGGGGCCAGCCGACGCTCACCGTCACCGACGCGAGCCCCTGCCAGAACGCGAACTACCAGCTCTACGCGATGACGGCCGAGGACAACTCGCCCGGCTCGCTCGGCCAGATCTCCACCGCGTACCGCCTCGACAGCGGCAACCACCTCGCGACCTACCGCATCCCGGCCGGCACCACGCTCAACTACCGCGTCACGTCCTACAACGACGTCGCGCAGACGGCGCTGGGCTACAGCGCGGGGCCGGGCTTCTGCGCGGTCGACGCCCGGAACATCCCGTGGGGCACCAGGTTCTCGGTACCGGGCTACGGCGAGTGCTACGCGGCGGACATCGGCAGCTGGATCAAGGACGACATCGTCGACGTCTGGCTGCCCGGCTCCCAGGCCGACGCCTGGGGCATCCAGCGGCTGACCCTGACGGTGCGCTGACGGTCCCCCTGACGGCCGAAAGGCCGTGACGGCCTCCTTGCCGACGTCCCCTATGCCCCGGCAAGGAGGCCTTCACGGCGCCTACCAGCGGTCGAGGTGCAGCACGTCGTCGAGGGGCTGGCGGGCCGCCGGCTTGAACGTGTCGCCCGTGTAGAACGCCGTCGGGATCAACGCCGCCTGGTGGACGTTCTTCGGCAGCTCCAGCACCTCCGCCGCCTCCTGCTCGTACTTCAGGTGCAGCGTCGTCCACGCCGTCCCCAGCGTCACCGACCGCGCCGCCAGCATGTAGCTCCACACCGCCGGCAGCAGGGACGCCCACATCCCCGCCTGGTTGCCGGCCGGCAGCTCCGCGGACGCCGTCTCCAGGCACGGCACCACCAGCACCGGGACGTCGCCCATCCGGTCGGCCAGGTACGCGACGCTGTCGCCGACCCGCTTCTGCACCGGTGCCCGCGAAGGGTCGTCCGCGAACTGCTTGCCCGCCGCGTTCGGCGACGCCAGGTACTCGTGGCACGCCCGGCTGTAGATCCGCCCGAGCGCGGCCCGCTGGTCCGCGTCCGTCACGACCAGCCACTGCCACCGCTGGGTGTTCGAACCGCTCGGCGCCTGCAGGGCCACCTGCACGCAGTGTTTCACCAGTTCGAGCGGCACCGGCCGGTCGAAGTCCAGCCGCTTGCGGACGGTCCTGGTGGTCGTCAGGAGCTCTTCGGGCGTCATCATCGGCCCATCATGCCGGGCCTACCAGCGATCGTGCACCAGCGGCCGGATCAGCTCGTCGTACGTTTCGCGGACACCGGCCAGAGCTTCCTCGGACAACGGCGGGAGCGCGGCCGCCGCCGTGTTCGCCGTGGCCTGCGAAGCGTTGCGCGCGCCCGGGATCACCGTGCTCACGCCGGGCTGGTCGATGATCCACCGCAGCGCGAACTGCGCCAGCGTCTGACCCCCCGGCACCAGCCCGCGCAGCCGTTCGACGGCCTCCAGGCCGGCCTCGAACGGCACACCCGCGAACGTCTCGCCGACGTCGAACGCCTCGCCGTGGCGGTTGAAGTTCCGGTGGTCGTTCTCCGCGAACGTCGTCGAAGCCGTGTAGCGCCCGGACAGCAGGCCGGACGCCAGCGGCACCCGCGCGATGATCCCCGCGCCCGCCTCCGCCGCCGCCGGCAGGACGCGCTCCAGGGGCTTGAGCCGCAGGCAGTTCAGGATGATCTGGACGGAGGCCACGTGCGGCCGCGCCAACGCGGTCAGGGCTTCCGAGACCGTCTCGACGCTCACGCCGTACGCCTTGATTCGGCCCTCGGCCACCATCTCGTCCAGGGCGTCGTACACGGCGTCGGACGAGTACACCGGGGTCGGCGGGCAGTGCAGCTGGACCAGGTCGAGCGTCTCGACGCCGAGGTTGCGGCGCGACCGGTCGTTCCACTCGCGGAAGTTCTCGCGGACGTAGTTCTCCGGCAGCTGCTCGACCCGGCGGCCCATCTTGGTCGCCACGAAGACGTCGCCGCGCTCGGCGAGGAACCGGCCGACCAGCCGCTCGCTGCGCCCGTCGCCGTAGACGTCGGCCGTGTCGAAGAAGGTGACGCCGGCGTCGGCCGCCGCGTGCAGCACCGCCAGGGCGTCGTTCTCGTCGACCTCGCCCCAGTCGGCGCCGAGCTGCCAGCAGCCGAGCCCGACGACGGACACCTCGCGGCCCAGCCGGGTGATCTTCCGGTTCTCCATGCCGCGATCCAAGCACACCGCCCCGCCTATGATCGGCCGTCATGGCCATGACGTCGGGTCCGGACGGACTCGGGACCCGGATGCGGCACGTCCTCGAGATCCTCGAGGGCGACGTCGCGAAGTTCCTCGCCGACATCGGCCTCGACGACTACCGCCCGCGGTACTCGCCGGTCGTGCGGGCACTGCTCGCGCGCGGCCCGCTGGCCATCCGCGACCTCGCCGCGGAGATGGGCGTGACGCACTCGGCGGCCAGCCAGACCGTCGCGCAGATGAACCGCGCCGGGCTCGTCGGCCTCGAACCGGGCGCGGACGCCCGGCAGCGCATCGTGTCGCTCACCGCGAAGACGCGCGAACTCCTGCCGCTGATCGAGGCGGAGTGGACGGCGACGACCGAGGCGTCGGAAGCGCTGGAGGCGGAGCTGCCGTACCCGCTGCGCGGGGTGCTGGCGGCGATTGTCGAAGCGCTGGAGCGGAAGCCGTTCCGGCAGCGGATCGGCGAGACCGGCGCGGCGCGGGAGCTGCTGGAGCCCTGATCAAGCGCCGGGGATGCGGAAGACGGCCCAGACGAACTTGCCGCCGGGGCAGACCTCGAAGCCCCAGTCTTCCGACAGCGCCTGGACCAGGACCAGCCCGCGGCTGCGCGCCTCGGCCGGGGCCGGCGCCCGCAGCTGGGGCAGCCGGCGGCCGGTGTCGTGCACCTGCAGCGTCAGCTGTCCCTCGAAGTAGGCGAGCTCGAGCCGCTGCGGGCTCTCACCGTGCTCGAAGGCGTTCGTGACCAGCTCGGACACGGCCAGCAGGACGTCGTCCAGCTGCGCTTCGTCCAGGCCGAAGCCGAGCAGCATCGAGCGCACCTCGTGCCGCGCGCGAGCCGGGGCGGTGACGTCGTCCGGGAGCAGCACCGTCAGCGGCGCGACCGGCACGGTGGTGCGCTGCGGGATGTTCGTCGTCATCGGTCCTCCTCCCAGTGAGTTCCGGTACCGTCCGCGAGGTACCCAAGGCCGTCAGCGGCTAATCAGGTGCCGTCGGCGAGCTCGGATTCGTCCAGGCCCGAACGCAGCTTCTTCAAGGTCGCGGCCAGCAACCGCGACACCTGCATCTGGGAGACCCCGACGCGGCGCGCGATGTCCGACTGGCTCATCCCGGAGCCGAACCGCAGCGCGACGATCTTGCGCTCCCGCTCCGGCAGGCTGTCCAGCATCGGGCGCAGCGCCTCGCGCAGCTCGGCCTGGCCCAGCTCGGCGTCCGGCGCCCCGAACCGTGTGTGCGCCGCGTTCTCCAGCAGGTGGTCCAGCGACGCGCCGTAACGGCCTTGACCAGCGCGAAGGCCCTCGTAGACGTCCTCGATCGGCACGCCGAGCCGGGACGCGATCTCACTGGGCTTCGGCGCGCGCGAGAGCTGCACGGTGAGCTCTTCGCGCGCGGCGGAGATGTTCGCGTTCAGCTCCTTGAGCCGCCGCGGCACCCGCACCGACCAGCTGTTGTCCCGGAAGTGGTGCCGCAGCTCCCCGGAGATGGTGGGGACGGCGAAGGCCAGGAAGTCCGTCCCCTGCTCGGGGTCGAACCGGTCGACGGCGTGGATGAGCCCGACCGTGGCGATCTGGACCAGGTCCTCCATCGCCTCGTCGCGGTTGCGGAACTTCCGGGCCAGGTTGCGCGCGAGCTCCAGGTGGCCGCGCACCAGGGTGTCGCGGACGCGCTCCCACTCCGCGGAGCCCGCCGTCAGCGCGGCGAGGCGGGTGAACAGCGCGCCGACGTCGAGGTCGCTCCCGCTGTTCCCGGCGGGATCGCTCACGAGTCCGCCGCCTGGCTCTCCCGGACGAGGTCGACCCGGGACAGGTAGCGCCCGTCCTCGGGGGTCACGGTGCGCTGGGCCGACGTCGCGAGCGCGGTGAGCAGCTGCCACGACAGGCCGGAGTCGTCTTCGTGGTCGGGGGTGTCCGAAAGCACCGACACCGAAACCTCGATGCGCGGCCCGCTCCACGAGAAGACGCAGGTGAGGCGGCCGTCCGAGCTGGCGGGGAGGAGCAGCGAGCACGCTTCGTCCACCGCCATCCGGAGGTCCTCGACGGCGTCGAGGTCGAAGTCCTGGCGCATGGCGATGTCCGCCACGATCGTGCGCAGCGTCGGCACGACGTGCGGGATCGCGGCCGTCCGCACCTCGATGACCTGCGCGCCTTCCGGGACGAGCGGGGCGTTGTCCTCCACGTTTGTTCCTTTCTCCGGCTCGCGCTCCAGGGTTCGGCGGTGTCCTCTTCACGCCCGGTCGCGAGATGCCCGTGGGGTGAGCAAACCAAACCCGGGTTTGATCCGCTCCACCGGCGGGCATGTAGCGATCGACATGCTCATCCTGGGAAAGGCAGGGACGACATGGCTGACGTCAGCCGACTGCCCAACGTGGTTGCTGAAGAGTGGGAATGGCAGCTGCGCGGTTCTTGCCGCGGCGCCGACAGCAGTCTCTTCTTCCACACGGACAACGAGCGGGGTTCGGCGCGGGAGCGGCGCGAGTCGCGGGCCAAGGCCATCTGCCAGACCTGCCCGGTCCTGGCCCAGTGCCGCACGCACGCGATGACGGTACAGGAGCCCTACGGCATCTGGGGCGGCCTCGGGGAGATCGAGCGGCGACAGCTCTTTCTGCGGCAGCGCAGGGCGGCCCGGAAGGTGATGAGTGCGCACTGACCAGGCAGGATTCGATCGCACGTGAGCAGTCAGCGCGAAAGGGCGGCGGCCGTGGCGGGCTCGGCCGCTTCCTGGGTTAGGGTTGGCCCCGGAGTTGCCTTGACCGTGCCGCCGCGAGCTTCTGGAAAGGCACGGTGACACGGTTGCCGCTTGAGACAACAGGCGCGTACCCGGCGCAGGAGCAGCGCCTGACGAGGAGAAACTGCATGCCCGCAGCCGACCAGAACGCCACCCCGCCCGGGTTCGGCATCACGCTGGACACCGACGCGACGGAGCCCCGGGTGGTGGTCACCGGCGAGCTCGATCTGCTGACCAGTCCGCAGCTGCAGGAAGCCCTGGCGGGGCTGATCGCGGACAAGCGAGCGCAGCGGGTCGTGGCCGATCTGACCGGGGTGACCTTCTTCGATTCCTCCGCGCTGAACGTGGTGCTCCGCGCACAACGCCAGGCCGGCGAGCAGGACGTCGAACTCGAGGTCGTCCCGAGCCCCGCGGTGAGCCGCGTGATCGAGCTCACCGGCGTGGCCGAACACCTGAGCGTGTCGGAAGACCCCCAAGCCTGACCGCCCGCTACGGTTCCGCGGACTGATTTCTGTGCGTGGACCTTGGGGGCGGCACGATGATGGGGCGGACGCACGCCCTGACCGGCTGGTGCGCGGGCTTGGCCCTGGCGCCCGCGGTCGGGGCCGGTTCGGTGCACCAGGCGGTGGTTTTCGCCGCCACGACGGCGGGGTTCGCCCTGCTGCCCGATCTTGACCACCCCGGAGCGAGCGCGTCCCGTCTGCTCGGTTGGCTGACGGGTGCTTTGTCGTGGCTGCTGCGCCGCGTGTCGGCGGCGTTCTACGCGCTGACGAAGGGCCCGCGCGACGAGAAGGTGACGGGCCAGCACCGCCACCTCTCCCACACGGTGCTGTTCGCGGCGGGCGTCGGAGCTTTGACGTCGTGGGGCACGGAAGCCGGCGGCCCGTGGGCGGTCGTCGGCGTCGTGGTCTTCGGGTTGATGCTGGCGGAAGGCGCACTGGGCGACTGGCTCCTGCCGGTGAGCGGCGCCGCGGTGGCCTGGTGGTTCTTCACGGCACCGCCCGACCGGGCGGGTGAGCTGGAGTCGATCACGGGCTGGCTGGGTATCGCGGTGGCGGCGGGCTGCCTGACCCACTGCCTGGGCGACGCCCTGACCGAGTCGGGCTGCCCGTTCCTCTTCCCGATCCCGATCGCGGGCGAGACGTGGTACGAGATCGGGCCCCCGAAAGCCCTCCGGTTCAAGACCGGGAAGAAGGTCGAGAAGCGGCTGGTCTTCCCGGTGTTCGTGGTGCTCGGCGTGCTGCTGGTCCCGGGTGTCTGGGACTGGTCGGTGAACACGGTCGAGCGGCTGTTCATCCCGCCGGCGAGCCAGCAGGCGACGACTCCGTGAACCGCTTGATCCGCTCGGCCGACGCGGCGGTGTCCGCGTAGTCGCGGGAGTGCGTGATCAAGCCGTCCTTGATGGTCATCACCATGACGTAGGACGCCACGAAGGTCTCGCCGCCGAGTTCCTGGCGCAGGTCGAACTCCGCCACCAGCACCGACGGGTCCTTCGTCTCGTGGACCACGACGTTGTCCGCGCCCACGATCCGCCGGAGCGGTCCCGCCGCGCGGAAACGGCGGCGGAGTTCTTCACGGCCCTTCGTTTCGCGGGGGACGCCGGCGGGGGTGAACGGCATCTCGAGCACGACGTCCTCGGCGTAGAGATCGGCGAGGTCGTCCCAGCGGTTATCCACCGAGGCGGCCAGGAACGCGTCGAACACCGCCCGCGCTCCGGCGGATGCGCCGGCCACGTTCGGGTAGTCGCGGTACGACGTGATCAAGCCGTCGGCCACCGTCAGGATCCCCACGGACGACGGAAAGCTGAAGGCGGGACCGGAAACCGTCAGTTCCACCACGAACCCGGACTCCGCCGGGGTCGTCTTGACCTGCACCTTCTCGACGCCGATCGCACGGGCTCGCGTACCGCCCGCGGCCAGGCGCGCCAAGATCGCTTCCCGGCCTTCAGCACGCTGGCCGAGGAAGGGCAGTTCGTACACCGCGTCGGCGGCGAAGAGGTCCGCGAACGGCGTCGTGTCCAACGTGGACATCCCCTCGCTCACCAAGGCGGCTATTTCGGGCACGGTGCGTGGCATCGGAATTCTCCTGGAAGACTGGACGTTGAATCGGAACGGTGCACCCGCTTAGGACGATACGGAGCGTGCGTTCCGGTTGTCAACGAGGAGAAGACATGGAGAAGATGCGTGCGGACGCGCGGCGCAACCGGGCCAAGGTCCTGGCTGCCGCCGAAGAGGCGTTCGCCGCCGATGGGCTCGCCGTGCCGCTCGACGACATCGCGCGGCTGGCCGGGGTCGGCGCCGGGACCGTCTACCGGCACTTCCCCAGCAAGGAAGCGCTCTTCCAGGCCGTCGTCCTCGAACGCATCGAGCAGTTCGCCGAAGAGGCCCGCGCCCTCGCCGCGGCCGACAACCCCGGCGAAGCCTTCCTCGACTACTTCGTCCGCGTCATCAAGCAGGCGTCGCTCAACCGCGCCATCTGCGACGCGCTGGCCGAGACCAGCGGGCACGCCTTCAAGGCCGGCGCGGGCGACGACTTCCGCGCCGCCCACGGCGAACTGTTGCGCCGGGCCCAGGCCGCCGGTGCCATCCGGAAGGACATCGACGCCGACGACCTGCGTGCGCTCATCGTCGGCTGCCTCGCCGTCGAGCGGTACGCGCCGGGCAGCGAACACCTGGTCCGCGTGGTCGTCGACGGGCTTCGGGCGTCAGCCGGGAACTAGGTCGCGCAGCTTCCGCAGCGGCGAGCACACCAGGATCGCGGCCGAGGCGAGCACGCCCGCCGCCGCGATGTGCAGCGTCACCCGCATCCCGAACGCACTGGCCAGCGCGCCGCCGGCGAGGCTGCCGAGCGGGATCGCGCCGAACACCAGCGTGTGCGTGATCGAGTTGACCCGGCCCAGCAGCTCCGGCGCCGCGGCGGACTGCTGGAAGCTCATGCCGAACACGTTCAGCACGATGACGCCGAAGCTCGCGAAGAACCCGGCGACGACGTAGCAGGCGAGCGCCCAGCCGCGGCCGGTGAACGGGTGGAGCTGGTAGGCCAGGCCGTACAGCACCGCCGCGCCCCACAGCGCCCGCGCGCCGCCGATCCGGTCGCCGATGCGCCGCGCGGTGAGCCCGGCCGTGAGGGCGCCGGTCAGCGTCGACGTGCCGAGCAGCCCGATCGCCCACGGCGAGAGCCCGACGTCGCGCGCGAGGAAGACGATCACGATCGCCAGGTGCACCGACTGGAAGAAGCTCGACACGGCGCCGTGGACGCTGACCGCCAGCAGGACGCGATCGCCGCGGACCGCGCGCAGGCCGTCGCCGATCTCGCGCAACAGGTGCCGCGGACCGGGTGAAGGCCGCCATCGACAGGTTCGTCTGGAGCCGGGCGTTCGCTTCCGGCAGCTGCTCCCGCGTCACCAGGCGGGGGACGTAGGTCTGGTGCGCGATGTCGAAGAACACGCCGAGCAGCCCGACCCCGAGGACGACGGCCAGCAGGTGCCCCAGCCCGAGCACCCCGAACAACGCCGCGACCGGGATCGACCCGATCAGCGCCGCGCGCCCGAGGTCGGCGGCGATCAGCGCCGGGCGGTGGCGCATCCGGTCGCACCACGCGCCGACCTGCAGGCCCAGCACCAGGTAGGGGAGAGTCTCCGCGGTCCGCAGCAGGGAGACCTCGAAGACGGACGCGCCGAGCGCGGTGGCCGCGAGCAAGGGGATTGCCAGCACGTCGAGCCGGCTGCCGAGCTGGCTCACGAGGTCGGCCAGCCACAGCCGGCGGAATTCGCGGTTTCCGAAGGCCCCCATGACCCCAACGTGCCACGCTCAATAAAGTTGAGTCAATCAGACTCAAGGTGCACGGTCTGTAACAAGAGCTAAGATCAACGCGAGTTAGTCCTCGTACCTGCGCTGCGCGTGGCGAGGGGGTGCCCGGATGACTGGTCGACCTACCTGGGGTTCCACCGCGGTGACCGGGCTGGCGGGATTCGCCACCGGGTTGCTGGTGGCCGCGCTGCTCGTCGCCGGCCGGCCCACCCCCAAACCCGCCGATGTCGTCGCCCCGCCGCCGACCAGCACGGTTCCCGCCGTGCCGGTCACCGTGACCGCGTCGGTGCCGCCGTCCACCGTCACGTCGGTCGAGACCTCGCCGCCGAGCACCACCACGAGCGTCGTCGAGGTCACCGTGACGTCCACCCCGACGTCGGCCACGCCGACCTCGACTCCACCCGCCTTGCCGTTGACCAGCGTGTGGCGCGACTGATCCGTGCAACCCCGGCGCCGGGAATTCCGTCTGGTCGGCATGCGAACGTGGATCGCGGCCCTGCTGCTCGTCACCGCCGGCTGCGGCCAGGCCGGCTCCGGAACCGAAGTCGCGTGCCCGGCGATCGGCACCCGGATCGGCATCGGCCTGACCGTCCCGGACCCCGCGGGCATCACCCGCGCGACGCTCGAAGCGTGCTGGGGCGACCAGTGCGTCACGCGCCCGGTGGAGCTCTTCCCCGGGACGGCCGCGGGCACCCAAACCTGCACCGGGACCGGCCCGGACGCCTCGTGCGGCGTCTCGATGGTCCCGACCGGCGAGCTGCAGGGCTTCGCCGACATCCCCGGCCTGGCGGCCGAGCCGATCCGGGTCACCGTCCGCTTCGACGACGGCAAGCCGCACACCACGGTCGTCACGCCCGCGTTCAGCGAACCGGGCGGCCCCGCCTGTGGGAAGGCGGGGCCACAGGCTCAGCTCGTGGCCGGGGCCGACCGGGAGATCAAACCGCGTTAGCCGACGTCGCGGCGCCGCCAGCCCACCAGGCCGGCGACCAGGGCCGCGGCCGCGATCGCCGTGAGCCAGACGAGCGGCGTGGCGACGAGCTCCTGGCCGGGGATCTTCGGCGGGTGCTGGAACGGCGAGACGTCCAGCACCGCCTGCGGCAGGTTGACGACCGGGCCGAACAGGCTCAGCAGCAGCGCCAGCGAGCCGACCGCCCAGGCCGCGGCCGAAAAGCCCGGCAGCAGCCCGAAGATCGTCACCGCCAGCGCGACCACGACCCACACCGCGGGCAGCTGGACGAGCATCCCGGCGAGGGAGTCGCCGACCGAGCCGCCGACATCGCCGGTGCGCAACCCGTTGGCCAGCCCCATGAACAGCCCGCCCGCCAGCAGCAGCACCGCCGTGCCGAAGAACGCGAACACCAGGTGGCCCGCCGCCCAGCGCAGCTTGCCGACGCTCGTGGCCAGCACCGGCTCGAGCCGGATCGCGGTCTCCTCGCCGCGCATCCGCAGCACCGCCTGGATCCCGTACAGCGACGCGACCATCGCGAACATGCTGGCCATGGCGGCGAGGAACGCCTGCGTGAGCGCCGCGCTGCCGCCGAGGCGCGCCATGATCTCCTGCGCCTGCGGGCTGGAGCCGACCAAGCCGCCGATGCCGCTGGCGATCGAGCCGAACACCGCGCCGACCACGGCCATCCCGATCGTCCAGCCGAGCAGCGGGCCGCGGTGCAGCCGCACGGCGAGCGCGAACGGCGTCCGCAGGCTCGCCGCCGCCCGCGCCGGGCCCGGCCGCGGCGGCAGGATGCCGACGCCGACGTCGCGCCGCGGCAGCAGCCAGTACCCGGCCGCGCCGACGGCCAGCCCGAAGACCACCGGCAGCACGAGCACCCACCAGCGTTCCCCGGCGAACGCGCGGACCTGCTGCACCCAGCCGATCGGCGACAGCCACGACAGCCAGCGAGCGTCCACAGTGGAGTCCCCGGCGCCGCGCAGCAGGAAGGCCGCGCCGACCACGGCGGTGCCGATCCCGTTGGCCGTGCGGGAGTACTCGGCGAGCTGGACGGCGACCGCCGCCACCGCGGTGAACACCAAGCCCGACAACGCTTGCGCCGCGCCGAAGGCGAGCGAACCGGCGGCGGGCAGCCCGGCGCCGACCATGCTGCCGTACTGGATCAAGCCGACCAGCACGCTCGCTCCACCGGCCACCAGGACGGCCGACGTCAGCGCCGCGTACCGGCCGACGACCGCGGACGCGAGCAGCTCCGCGCGGCCCGTGTCCTCCTCGGCGCGGGTGTGCCGGGTGACCGTGAAGACCACCATCAACCCGGTCAGCAGGGCCAGGAAGCCGCACAAGCGCCAGGAGATGAACCCGCCGGCGGTGGTCAGGTCGAACGGCGGCCCGTAGAGCAGCGCGTACGACGGGTTGGTGTTCGCGCCGACCTGCAGTGCCTGCCGGTCGGCGACGGTCGGGTAGAACTGCGTGAACGTCTTCACCGTGCTGGCCGGGACGATGCTCAGCAGCACGATCCAGATCGGCAGGACGACGCGGTCGCGGCGCAGCGCGAGCCGGGTGAGGTGCCAGGTGCCGGCCAGTTCGTGCGCCGGCGCGACCTCGGCGGGCCGCTCGAGGGTCGCGGTCATTTCGCGCTCGCCTCGGTGGTGTAGTGCCGCAGGAACAGCTCTTCCAGCGTCGGCGGCTGGCTGACCAGGCTGCGGACGCCGACCTGGGTCAGCTGGCGCAAGGCTTCGTCGAGCGAGCGCGTTTCGACGTCGAACCGGACGCGGTTGCCGTCGACCTTGAGGTCGTGGATGTTCTCCAGCTTCGCGAGCCCGTTCGGCGGGCCGGCGAGCTCGGCGGTGATCGACGTCCGGGTGAGGTGGCGCAGCTCGGCCAGGGTGCCCGACTCGACGGTCGTGCCGTTGCGGATGATGCTGACCTTGTCGCACAGCGCCTCGACCTCGGCGAGGATGTGGCTCGACAGCAGCACGGTCCGGCCCTGCTCGCGCTCCTCCTGGATGGCGTACTGGAACGTCGCCTCCATCAGCGGGTCGAGGCCGGACGTCGGCTCGTCGAGGATCAGCAGGTCGACCCGGGACGCCAGGGCCGCGACGATGGCGACCTTCTGCCGGTTGCCCTTGGAGTACGTCCGCCCCTTCTTCTTCGGGTCGAGGTCGAACCGCTCGACGAGGTCGGCGCGGCGCTTCTCGTCGAGCCCGCCGCGCAGGCGCCCGAGGAGGTCGATCACCTCGCCGCCGGAGAGGTTGGGCCAGAGGTTGACGTCGCCGGGCACGTAGGCCAGCCGGCGGTGCAGGCTCGCGGCGTCCTTCCAAGGGTCGCCGCCGAGCAGCCGGACGTCCCCCGAGTCCGCGTGGAGCAGGCCGAGCAGGACCCGGACGGTGGTCGACTTCCCGGCGCCGTTCGGGCCGAGGAACCCGTGTACTTCCCCAGTAGGTACCTGCAGATCGAGGCCGTCCAAGGCCTTGGTCCGGCCGAACGACTTGTGGAGGCCGGAGATCGCGATGGCGTTTTCCATGCTTCGGAAGCTACACTGATTTCACGAAGTTGTGAAGTTAAGAAAATGTCTAGATTGAGTGATCTTGGTGGGCGGGTACGAGAGGATGGGCCGATGACGACGCCTGACACGAAAAGAGATGAAGACGCCGTCCGCCGGTACGTCGAGAGCCTGGCCCTGGTGCTCTCGCAGATCGGGATGCAGCGCATGTCCGCGCGGGTCTTCGCGGCCCTGATGACCACCGACGACGCCCGCCTGACCGCGGCCGACCTGGCCTCGCAGCTGTCGGTGAGCCCGGCGGCCATCTCCGGCGCGGTGCGCTTCCTCGAGCAGGTCGGCCTGGTCGCGAAGGAACGCGAGCCCGGCGAGCGCCGTGACCACTACCGCCTCTTCGACGACCTTTGGTACGCCACGTTCCTCAAGCGCGACCGCATGATCATCATGTGGCGCGACGCGGCGGGCGACGGCATCGACGCCCTCGGCGAGGACTCCCCGGCGGGGCAGCGGCTCGCCGAGATGCGGGACTTCCTGTCGTTCATGCTGGAGGAGCTCAACGGCATGTACGAGCGCTGGCACAAGCTCCGCGCGGAGAAGAACGCCTAGAGCGCGGCGAGCAGGGTGTCCACGAGCCGGCCGGCGGGATCGGCCGGCTCGCTTTCTTCGAACGTGGCCAGGAACGCCTGCTGGAAGCACGCGCCGAGCAGCAGGGACGCGGCCGCCTCGACGTCGGTGTCCACGCTGATCCGGCCCAGTGCCCGCTCGGCCCGCAGGTAGTCCGCGACCCCCTTCAGCGGGATGCGCGGGCCGGTCGTGCCCATCCGCTCGCGGTGGTTGCGGAGCAGTTCGCGCGACGAGAAGACCGAGACGGCGATCGGGAACCCTTCGAGGTAGAACGCGAGGCCGAGCCGCGCGACGCGGACGAGGTTGTCCCGCAACGGCGCCTGGCCGGGGTTCGCGGTCAGGTCCGCCAGGGTCGCGCCGAGGGCGGGCAGTTCCTCGGCCATGACGCTGAGGAACAGGTCCGTCTTGTCGCGGAAGTGCTTGTAGAGCATCGCTTCCGAGTAGCCCGCGGTCTGCGCGATGACCTTGGTGGTCGCGTGGGCGTAGCCCTGCTCGCGCATCACCTTCGCGGCCGCGGCGACGATCTCCTCACGGCTTCCCATGACGGCTCCTGAGTGCGTTCTCAGCGTGGTTAGTGAACACTCACCTTACCTGGTGAGTGTTCACTAACCGAGGAGGAACCACCATGGAGATCACCGTTCTGGGGGCCACCGGCGGCGTCGGCGGCGAGGTCGTCGGGCAGGCGCTGGAGCGCGGCTGGGACGTCACGGCCGTCGTCCGGGACCCCGCCCGGCTGAAGCTGCCGGCGCGGGTCGTCGTCGCCGGCCTGCACGAGCACGCCAAGCTGACGGCCGCGATCGAAGGCCGCGACGCGGTGATCTCGGCGGTGGGTTCGCGGGACCGCGGGCCGACCACGGTCTGCGCGGACGGCGCCCGCGCGGCGATCGAGGCCGGGGCGAAGCGCCTGCTGGTCGTCAGCGCCAGCGGCATGCACACCGAGGGGGACGGCTTCTTCACCCGCACGCTCGTGAAGCCGCTCCTCAACACCTTCCTCAAGCACGGCTGGGCCGACATGCTCGCGATGGAGGACGTGGTCACGGCGTCCGGGGTGGACTGGACGGTGGTCCGCCCGCCGATGCTGCTCGACGGCCCGCGCACCGGCAAGGTCGCGAGCCGGCTCGACGGGAACGTCCGCACGTTCACCATCCGGCGGGCCGACGTCGCCGCCTTCCTGCTCGACGCCGTGGCGGACCCCACGCTGATCAGGGCGAAGGTTTCCATCGCGCACGGCTAACTCCGCCTTCCTCCCCGCCGCCACCCTCAACCGAGGCGCTTCGCGCCGCTGTTCTAATTCCGCCATGGTGATCCTCGCGCAAGCGCTGTACGTCAAGCGGAAGACCCCGCGGCTCCCCGGCGCGTCCGGTCCGACCGAGGGGCGAGTCCCGGGCGAGGGCGAGCCCTTCCGCCTGGCCGTCCTCGGCGAGTCCACAGTGGACGGCGTCGGTGCGCGGGACCACGAGGAAGCGCTCACCGGCTGCCTGGCCCGCGAGCTCGCCCGCGACGGCCGGGCGGTCCACTGGCAGGCGGTCGGCCGGACCGGGGCCAACGCCCGGACCGTCCGCGCCGAGCTGGTGCCGCTCGTCCGCCCGGCCGATCTGGTCGTCATCGCGCTCGGCGTCAACGACACCATCGAGCTCCGGACGGCCGCCGGCTACCGCCGTGACCTGCTGGAACTGGTCGTCGAGCTGCGGCGGCGGCTCGGCCCGGTGGACGTCCTGCTGGCCGGCGTGCCGCCGATGTCCCGCTTCCCGGCGCTGCCGCGGCCACTGCGGGACTTCCTCGCCGCCCGCTCGGCCGCACTCGACGCGGCGGCCGCGACGCTCGGGAAGATCCCCGGCGTCACGCACCTCCCGATGGACCCGCGGCTGCTCGACCCGGCCGCGTTCGCGTCCGATCGCTTCCACCCCGGGCCCGCGGGCTACGCGCGGTGGGCGCAAACGCTTTCCGAAGCACGTTCGGTGATTGCTTAGCCGCACTGCGTCGATCTTCAAAAAAAGTTCGCGGTTCGTGTATCTGGCCGTCCCGCCATTGCGTCCTGTGGAGCAGCCAAGCACGAGATGGGAACGCGGCAGGGGGTGCCGAGTTCGGAAATACGCGGTGACCGGGAGCCGAGGGGGCTTCCGGACACCGTCGGCCGGGTGCCCTTCGGGGGAGGGGACATCCGGCGGGGTCCCGTTGGGGAGCGGGCCCCTTGAGGGAGGGGAGTACCGGTCGGCGCGGGTCACCCGCTCGCGTCGGCCGGTACCTCCCGCAGCTGTCCTTGCCCGGAGCGCGACCGACGAAGTAAGTGACCTTGATGTATCCGAGATCCACCTGCACGCTCCTTCCCCCCGAAGGACCCGCGATACTGCCGAAGCCGACTCGAAGACTTTTCCGAAGAGGGGCAGATACGGTGACCGACGTGCAAACCACAGAGGTAGACCCGCCTTGGGAGGGCTTGACCGGCGCCGAGCTGCACGCCGCGTGCATGCAAGCCGCCCGGGAGGGTGACCGCCGCGCGATGGACCGCCTCGTCGCCGAGCTGACCCCCCTCGTCTGGCACGTCGCCCGGGCCAACGGCCTCGACCGCTCGGTCGCCGAGGACGTGGTCCAGACCGTGTGGCTCGCCCTCTTCAGCCAGCTCGGAAAACTCAGAGACCCCAAGGCCCTCGCCGCGTGGCTGATCACGACCACCCGGCGCGAGGCCACGCACCCCTTCGGCCGTCGCATGCAGCCCGTGCCGCTGAGCGACGAAGTCGCCGAAGCCATGCCGAGCACGCAACCGGCACCCGAAGACGAAGCCGTCCGCGCCGACCGCGACCGCCGGGTCTGGCGCGCCTTCGTCCGGTTGCCCCACCGCTGTCAGGACCTGCTCCGGCTGACCGTGCTCGCGGGTCGGGCGGAGTACCAGCTCGTCGCCGAGACACTGCGCATGCCCCGCGGCAGCGTCGGACCGACCAGAGGGCGCTGCCTCGACCAGATGCGCGATCTCCTCGCCAGTGAAGGGGGAACCCGATGAACGACCTCGGAGCGCCGGGCGAGGCCTTTTCCGACGAAATGATCCTGGCCGGCATCGGCCGCTTCCTCGACGAGCTGGACCCGCCACCGGACGACCTGGTGCAGCGGGTCCAGTTCGCGCTCGCCCTCGAAGACCTCGACGTCGAGGTCGCGCGGTGGGAACGGCTGGACACCCTCGCCGGCGTGCGCGGCGGCGGCACCGGGACGATCACCTTCACCGTCAGCGACCTGACCGTGATGATCAACCTGACCAAGATCGGCAAGCTGCACCGCATCGACGGGTGGCTGGTGCCCGCCGGCCAGTACGGCGTCGAGGTGCGGGTCGCCGAGCACGGGACGTCGTCCACGACCGCCGACGAAGGCGGCCGGTTCGTGCTCGACAACGTGCCGCGCGGGACGACGCAGATCCTCGTGCACCTCGGTGACGTGTCGTGCCGCCGGACCGTCGTGACGCCGACGGTCGTGCTTTAGCCCAGGAAGTCGGCCAGGGGGACGGGAGTCAGCCCGTCCTTCTTGGCCTGCTCCACGAACGCCGTGTAGTCCTCGGCGAACGTCTTGCGGAAGTGCATCAGCACGACGTCACCGGGCTTGAGCTTGTCGCCGGCCTGGAACTGGACGTGCCCGTCGTTGACCGCGGCCGTCCACAGCACCGCCGCGCGCATCCCGCACGCCGCCGCCGCGCGCAGTGTGTTCTGGTCGTAGTTGCCGAAGGGCGGCCGGAACAGCGACGGCCGCACGCCGAGGCTCTTCTGGAAGTCGTCCGCGTCGTCGCAGATCTCCTTGCGCTGGAACTCGTACGGCTTGCCCTTGAGGTTCGGGTGGTCGACCGTGTGGTCGCCGAGCGTCGCGCCGGTGGCGTCGAGGATCTGCTTGAAGTAGGCCTCGTGGCCCTTCACGTACTTCTCGTTCAGGAACAGCACCGGGTGGGTCCCGTTCTGCTGCATCAGCTTCAGGGCGCCGGGGTCCTTGACCGCGCCGTCGTCCATGGTGAGGAAGACGTACGGCTTGTCGGTGGGGATCCGCTTGACCACCGGGACCTGGCCGTTCGCGATCGCCGGCGCCTTCTGCTGGACCGTGCCGAACGGGTACGGCCCCGGCGTCGTCGCCCCGGGGCCGCCCCCGGGGGCCGGGTTGGGCTGGCTGGTGCCGAACTCCCGCTGTGCCGGCTCGTTCGCCGAACAGGCCGTCAGTGCCAATGCCGCGGCGGCGACCACGGCTACGACGCGCTTCATCCCACGTCCCCCTTCCGCGTAGTACGCAACTACACGAAAGAGTGACGTTGGGGAGTGGGTCGAGGTTGTGTCCGGTGATCTTGTGTGGCCGGGGCCACCCAGGTCAGCGCCCTGTTTCGGCCGCCTTGACCAGCTTGCCGGAGAACAGCCGGATCACCCGTTCGAGTCCGGCGGCCAGGATCGGGCCGCTGCCCTTGACCGGTTCGGTGAACGACCCGGTCCAGCGCAGGTGCGTGCCGCCGCCGTCGGTCGGCGTGAACAGCACCTCGGCGCGGTAGTCCTTGATCGGGTTGGCGCCGAAGAACGTGTAGACGTGCTTGTGGCCGGGCTCGTACTCGAGCGTCTCCTCGCGGATCAGCACCGGCCAGAGGCCGACCTCGCGGACGGCGCCGACGCCGCCCGGCTCATCGGTGCCCTGGCGCTTCCAGCGGGCCTGCACGATGAGTGGCTTTCCCCACTTCGCCCAGCTCGGCCCGTCGGCTTCGAGCGCGAACAACGCGGCCGGCGGCGCGGTGCTCGTGCGGTTGACCTCGAAGGAGAACTTGCGGCCCACCGGAACCTCCCACGTTGTTGACAGATTGATAATTAAGCGTTCCGCGCAGCGTAGGTCAAGATGGGGGCGTGAGCACGCCGCGTCCCGACATCGCCGCGCCGCACTGGCTGACCCAGCTCCTGCGCAGCAAGCCGGTCCCGGTGCCGTGGAACATGGTCGCCCGCGCCGTCCTCGCGCTGGCCGTGCCGCTCGCGGTCGCCTACGCGGCCGGGGACATCGCCGTCGGCGCGCTGATCTCGACCGGCGCGCTGCCCGCCGTGCTGTCCGAGTCGGCCGGCCCCTACCGCTACCGCGCCCGGCGGCTCGGCGGCGCGACGTTGGCGGCGACGGCCGGGTACCTCGTCGGGCTGCTCACCGGCGGCACGCCCGCCCTGTCCGTGCCCGCGGTGATCCTGGTCGCGGCGGTGTCCGCGCTGATCAGCGCGGCCGGCAGCAACGCCTCGGTGGCCGGGCTGCAGATGTTCGTGTTCTGCGTCCTCGGGACCGGCCAGCACGCGACCGGCGTGCGCGTCGAGATCCTGCTCGGCTTCTTCTGCCTCGGCGCGGTGTGGAGCCTGTCGGTGGCGCTCGCCAGCTGGACGTTCCGGGCGACCAGCCCCGAACGCACCGCCGTCGCGCACGTCTACGTCGAGCTGGCTGCGATGCTCTCGGCGACCGACGAAGCCGTCTCGCGGGTCGCCCGCCACCGGCTGACCACGGCGATGAACACCGCCTACGACCAGCTGCTCACCGCGCGCTCGTGGCTGTCCGGCCGGGACGCCGCCTACCGGCACCTGCTCAACCTGCTTTCGGCGACGACGCCCGCGGTCGAGGCGTCGGTGGCGATGGTCAACGCCGGCCGCCGCACACCGCCGGAGGTCATCGACCACTTCGTCGCGCTGTCGGCGTCCGTGCTGGCCAGCCAGCCGCTGCCGGAACCGCCGCCGATGCCGGAGGACGAAGGCGACCCGCTGCTCGCCGCGTTGTACGCCGGCCTGGTCCGGATCGGGAAGGGCGACGACCGCAAGCGCCGGGAGCCGACGCCCTGGTACCGCCGCCTGCGGACGTGGGCGGGCTCGCTGGCGTCCGGCCCGCTGACGTGGATCGCCGCGCTGCGGCTGACCTTGTGCGTCGCGATCGCCGAGGTCGTCGGGCTGCTCGTGCCGTTCGAGCGGTCCTACTGGATCACCCTGACCGTCGGGATCGTGCTCAAACCCGACTTCGGCTCGGTCTTCGGCCGCGCGGTGCTGCGCGGGATCGGCACGGTCGTCGGCGTCGGGGTGGGGGCCATCGTGCTCGGCGTCGGCGGGCACGGCTGGCTGCTGGTCGCGCTGATCGCGATCTTCGCCGGTGGCGTCGCGGTCGGGAAGGTGCGCAACTACGGCATCCTCAGCGCGTTCGTGACGCCGTTGATCATCCTGCAGATGGACCTGGCGAACACCGGCAGCTGGAACGTCGTGGTGGCACGGCTGGTGGACACCGTGCTGGGCTGCGTGATCGTGCTCGTCTTCGGCTACCTGCTCTGGCCGGGCAGCCGTCGTCCGCAGGTCGGCGGCCGGCTGGCCGACGGGCTGGACGCGGTCGCGAAGTACGTCTCGTGCGCGCTGGTGGAAGCGTCTTCCGGGGACGCACGGCTCGCGCGGTCGCGGGCGCGGCGCGGCGCCTACCGGGCGCTGGCCGACCTGCGGACGGCGTTCCAGCAGGTCGTCGTCGAGCCGTCCGCGAACGGACGGCAGGCGGTGGCGTGGTGGCCGGTCATCGCCGCGCAGGAACGCGTCGCGGACGCCGTCACCGAGGTCGGCGTGACGATCGGCCGGGGCGTCGTGCCGCCGGACCCGGGTGACGTCGAGCTGCTGACCACCGCGCTGGACGAACTGGCGTCGGCGATCCGCGAGCAGCGCGAGCCGCGGTCGGTGCCGCTGCCGGACAGCCCGCAACTGGCCGGGGTGGTCGACCAGCTGGAGTCGGCGTTCGACGCCGTCCGCGGTCCTGACCTGGTGGAACGCACGCCGCTGCGGCTCGTCCGGCGGTTCCTGCCCTACCACAGGCGCACGTGACGTCCGTGCTGTTCAATTGCCCTCATGGGAATCGACTTCGATGCGTTGAAGGGCAAGGCCGAAGAGGCCCTGCGCGAGCACGGCGACAAGATCGAGGATGGCCTCGACAAGGCGGGTGACTTCGCGAAGTCGAAGTTCGCCGGGCACGACGAGCAGATCGACAGCGGCATCGAGAAGGCGAAGAGCTTCCTCGACAAGTTCGACGACAAGCCGGACACGCCCCCGGCCCAGTAGCTCCTACTGGACCTCGCCGGTCGCGATCCCGTCCGCGAGGCCGGTGATCCGGCCGCCGCGTTCGCCGAGCGCGATCAGGCCTTGGCGCGCGTCCGGGGCCGAGAGGCTGATCCGGACACCCGCGCGTTCGACGTCCAGGCTGGCGGCCAGCGCCTGCGCGCCTTCGTACCCCGCGTTGATCGTGGCCGCCAGCCCGCCGGTCGAGGCCAGCGAACCGCGCGCGGCGCCGAGCCGGCCGAGGGCTTCGTCGACGATCGGCAGCAGCGCGTCCCGGTTGCCTTCCGTCATCGCGCGCACGAGCTGCGGGTTCGACCCCGCGACGCGCGTCCCGTCGCGGTAGGACCCGGCGGCCAGCGACATGGCCAGCGGCCCGCCCTCGGCGCCGATCGTGGCGAGGATCGCCGCGAGCAGGTGCGGCAGGTGCGAGATCCGGGCGACGGCTTCGTCGTGCGACTCGGCGGGCAGCGGGACGACGTGCGCCCCGACGTCCAGCACGAACCCGGCGATCTCGGCCCACGCCTCGAGATCGGTGTCGTCCTCGACGCCGACCACCCAGGCCGCGCCCTGGAACAACGCGGCGTCCCCGGCCAGCCAGCCGGAGCTCGACGTCCCGGCCATCGGGTGCCCGCCGACGTAGCGCGTGTACGGCACGCGACGGCGGACGGCGTCCAGGACCGGCGCTTTCACGCTGGTCACGTCGGTGAGCAGGCAGTGCGACGCGTGCTGGGCGACCAGGCGCAGCAGGTCGTCGACGGCAGGCAGCGGCACGGCCAGCACGACCATCGCGTCCTCGGCGGCGGCCCGGTGCAGCGCGGCTTCGACGTCCGTCGTGACGTCGTAACCCGCTCTGCTGGCCGCGTCGGCGTCCACTTCGGAAACCGCGGCGCCGAACGCCGTGCGGCCGCTGGCGGCCGCCGCGCGCAGCAGCGAACCACCGATCAGCCCGAGCCCGATCACGCATACGTCTCGCACGGGGTTCATCCTGCCAGTGCCGGACGCTTCCCGGGCTACAGCGCAGCGGCGAGCCTCGTTCCCTGGTCGATCGCCCGTTTCGCGTCGAGTTCCGCGGCGACGTCGGCACCCCCGACGAGGTGCACCGGCAGGCCGGCGGCGCGCAGCTCGTCCGCGAGATCCCGCACGGGTTCCTGACCGGCGCAGACGACGATCGTGTCGACTTCCAGGAGCCGCGGCGCGCCGTCGACGGTGAGGTGCAGGCCGGCGTCGTCGATCCGCTCGTACGTCACGCCGGTGAGCTGCTCGACGCGCTTGGCCTTGAGCGCGGCCCGGTGCACCCAGCCCGACGTCTTGCCGAGTCCGGAACCGATCCCGGACTTCTTGCGCTGCAGCAGGTAAACCTGCCGCGGCGACGGCTCGGGCTTCGGCTTCGTCAGCCCGCCCGGCGCGTGCTCCGGATCGGTGACCCCCCACTCGGCCATCCACGCGTCGCGGTCGAGAGCCGGCGAAGCGGTGTGCGTGAGGAACTCGCTGACGTCGACGCCGATGCCGCCGGCCCCGATCACCGCGACCCGCTCGCCGACCGGCTTCCCGTGCCGCACGACGTCGACGTAGGAGAGCACCTTGGGGTGGTCGATCCCGGGCAGCGACGGCACCCGCGGCGTGACGCCGGTGGCCAGCACGACCTCGTCGAAGCCGGTGAGCTCGGCCGCGGTCACGCGGGTGCCGAGGTGCAGCTTCACACCGGTCACCTCGACGCGCCGCTGGTAGTAGCGGATCGTCTCGGCGAACTCCTCCTTGCCGGGGATCTTCCGCGCGATGCCGAACTGGCCGCCGATCTCGTCGTCGGCTTCGAACAGCTCGACGCTGTGCCCGCGTTCGGCCAGCGCGGTCGCGGCCGAGAGTCCGGCGGGCCCGGCGCCGACGACGGCGACGTGCTTCGAGCGCCGGGTGGGCGCCAGCGTCAACGTCGTTTCGTGGCCGGCGCGCGGGTTCACCATGCAGGACACGAGCTTGCGCTTGAAGGCGTGGTCGAGGCAGGCCTGGTTGCAGGCGATGCAGGTGTTGATCTCGTCCTCGCGGCCGGTCTCGGCCTTGCGGATCCACTCGGGGTCGGCGAGGAACGGCCGGGCCATCGACACGAGATCGGCGTCGCCGCTGCTGAGGGCTTCTTCGGCGACCTGCGGCATGTTGATCCGGTTCGACGTGACCACCGGGATCGCGACGTGCGGCTTGAGCTTCCCGGTCACCCAGGTGAACGCGGCGCGCGGCACCGACGTCACGATCGTCGGCACGCGGGCTTCGTGCCAGCCGATGCCGGTGTTGATGATCGTCGCGCCGGCGGCTTCGACGTCCTTCGCGAGCGCGACGACGTCCTCCCAGCGCTGACCGCCCGGGACGAGGTCGAGCATGGAGAGCCGGTAGACGATGATGAAGTCGTCGCCGACCTTTTCCCTGGTGCGCTTGACGATTTCGACGGCGAACCGGCGGCGCTTCTCCGGCGTGCCGCCCCAGGCGTCGGTGCGCTTGTTGGTGCGCTCGGCCAGGAACTGGTTGATCAGGTAGCCCTCGGAGCCCATGATCTCGACGCCGTCGTAGCCCGCTTCGCGTGCGAGAGCGGCGCACTCGGCGAAGGCGTCGATCTGCTTGCGGACGCCTCGACTCGTGAGGGCCCGCGGCCGGAACGGGTTGATCGGCGCCTTGATGCTCGACGCGGACACGCTCAGCGGGTGGTAGGCGTACCGGCCCGCGTGCAGGACCTGCAGCGCGATCTTGCCGCCGGCCTCGTGGACGGGCGCGGTGAGCTGCCGGTGCTGCCGGGCCTCGGCGGACGTCGTCAGCTTGGACGCGAGCGGCAGCAGCCAGCCGGTCTTGTTCGGCGCGAACCCGCCGGTGACGATCAGCCCGACGCCACCGCGGGCGCGTTCGGCGTAGTACTCGGCCAGCTCGGGGAAGTGGGCGGCCTTGTCTTCGAGACCGGTGTGCATCGACCCCATCAGGACGCGGTTGCGCAGCGTCGTGAAGCCGAGGTCCAGCGGCGACAGCAGGTTCGGGTACTGGCTCATCAGGCGTCCTTCTCGTGGTGGAGGGCGGCGAGGACTTCGTCGAACCACTCGACCTGGCCCTCTTCGACGCGGATGCCGCCGCGCAGGACCAGGTACTGGTGCAGGTGCTGGCCGGTCAGCGCCGCGGGCGCGGGGAAGTCGCGCTTCTCGATCTGGCGGTAGACGTCGAGCCGCTCGGCGTGCGCGGAGCGGTGCCGGACGATTTCCTCGGCGACGGCTGAGGGGTCGCCGAAAGTGGCGCCGCGGATCTTCACGGCGAGTTCCACCGGCCCGGCCGACGGGTCCGGCTCGGCCAGCCAGCGGACGAGCTCGGCGCGGCCGCCGTCGCCGACCGTGTAGACCTTCTTGTCCGGCCGGCCCGACTGCGCGACGACGTCGACGGCGACCCAGCCGGCCTCTTCCATCCGCTTCAGCACGCGGTAGATCTGCTGGTGGGTGGCGCTCCAGAACAGCCCGATCGACTTCTCGAACCGGCGCGTGAGCTCGTAGCCCGAGCCGGCGCGCTCGGACAGCGAGACGAGGATCGCGTGCTCCAGTGCCATGGCCCGAGGGTCCTATGCAACGAGTTGCAGTGCAACGAGGCGCGCATCACTTCACCCCCCTGGGTGGCACAAATCGGGTCGACGGATCGGCCGAAACGACGAGGATGGGAGGAGTGCACCCGGTACTCGAACTGATCTCCGAACGGATGGCGGCGGGCAGTGTCCCGGGCGAACGCACCGATGGCCGGCGCCTCGCACTCGCCGTCGAAGGCGGCAGCAGCCGCGGCACGTACTCGAGCGGCATGGTCCTGGCCCTGGACGAACTGGGCATCACCCCCGCGTTCGACGCCGTCTACGGCTCGTCGGCGGGCGCGCTGAACGGTGCGTGGCTGCTCTGCGGCCGGTCGTCGACCGGCGTGCGGACCTGGTGGAACCCGGTGGTCATGCGCCGGATCATCAACCCGCTGCACACCCTGCGCGGCCGCGCGGTGATCGACCTCGAATACCTCGTCCACCAGGTCTATTCGGTGCTGGAGCCGATGGACTTCCCGGCGATCCTGGCCAACCCGGTGACGTTCCACCCGCTGGCCACCGACGCCGACACGGGGGAGTCGACCGACCTCCACCCCTTTCTCGACGACGTCGCCGCGATCAAGGTCGCGCTCGCGGCGTCGTCCTGCATGCCGGTACTGGCCGGCCCGCCGATCCCGATGGCCGGCCGCCGGTTCGTCGACGCGGGCGTCGCCGAGCCGATCCCGTACCGCACGGCGCTGGCCCAGGACGCGACCGACGTCCTCGTGCTGCGCACCCGCCGCGCGGACGAGCTGCCGCTGCCGCCACCGCGGGCGTACGACGTCGTCGTCCCGCGCTTCCTGCGCCGCCAGGCCCCGGGCGCGATCCCCGCGTGGCGCGACACCTACCGGCGCGACGTCGAGGACGAGGAGGTCCTGGCGTCCGACCCGCGGATCCTGAGCATCCGCCCACCGGCCGGCTCGCCGGACGTGGCGGTGCTGGAGCGCGACCCCGAGGTGCTGCGCAAGGCCGTGGAGCTGGGTAAGAGCGCGGTCCTCGACGTGCTGGACGGGCTACGCGAAGCTTCCTAGCCGATCGGCCCGCGCCTGCACGACCAGCCGCTGCACCCCGAGCGAGACGGCCAGGTACAGCAGGATCGACCCGGCGCCGAGCCCCTTCGCGGCGCTGTCGAAGAGCAGGTCCAGTCCGATGTGGACACCGAGCCCGACCACCCACAGCGCGGCGGTGACCCAGGTGCCCTGCCGCCACAGCTGCCCGTCCTTGCGCCAGAGCCGCGTGCTCCGGGCCCGCACGACGCCGAAGCCCGCCGCGAGCAGCAGGCTGACCACGAGGGCGACGATCAGCATGGCCGACGTCGAGGCGGTCTTCAGGTAGGTGCTCAGCTGCAGGACCCCGAGCACCAGCAGGATCAGCAGCACGACCGGCCGGCGGTCCTCGCGCACCAGGCGCCGCTGCGTCTGCCGCCACACCAGCCACGCCAGCACGACGAGTCCGACAAGGATGTTGACCGAGCTGTCCACGCGTTCCCCCTTGGTGATCCGTTCGACCACCACGGTCCCCGCCGCGCGCCGCCGGGACGTCAACCCCCGGGTTGAAGCCAGGTGGATCAGGGCTTGCGCGCGATGCCGCCGATCACCCGCGACTCCGACGGCGAGCCGGCGAACACCGTCCGCTCGTCGGGGTGCCAAGCCGGCGCGTAGACCAGCCCCGGCTCGAGCATCGGCCAGCCGCCGAAAAAGCGTTCGAACTCGGCCATCGGCCGCAGGAAACCCGGGTTCGTCGTCGTCTCGTAGTACTCCAGCAGGTCGACCAGCGCCTGCCGCTCGTCCTCGTTGACCGGGTTCTCGTTCGTCATCTGCGAGAGCACCAGCAGCGAGCCGGGGGCCAGGCGCTCGCGGTAGTACTCGAGCAGCTCGTCGGGATCCTGCTCGTCCTTGATGAAATGCATGACGGCGTTGATCACCAGCGCGACCGGCTCGCGCACGTCGATCACCTCCGACGCCGTCACGCGGTCCCAGAGGTCCTCCGGCTGCAGGAAGTCCGCGGCGATGGCGTGGTGGCGCTCCGGATCGGCGGTGTCGGCGAGCAGCAGCGTCGAGTGCGCGAGGGCGATCGGCTCGTTGTCGATGTAGAGCACGTGCGTGTCGAGGTGCGCGCTGTGCTGATCGGCGACCTCGTGGACGTTGCCCGCGGTCGGCAGGCCCGAGCCGATGTCGACGAACTGCCGGATGCCGGCGCGCACGCACTCGCGGACCGCGCGGCCGAGGAACTGGCGGCTCGTCAGGCAGTAGTCGCCCATGAGCGGCAGCCGGGCGCGCACCTTCTCGGCGAAGTCACGGTCGATCGCGTAGTTCGTGGTGCCGCCGATGAAGTAGTCGTAGATCCGCGCCGCCGACGGCCGGTCGAGACTGCTCTCGACGGCCTTGAGCGCGTCGTCGTGGTTGATCATGCCGGGGACCGGGCCTCTCGGTAGGCGTTCACCGACTCTGTCAGCCGGTCCAGCTCGGCGCGCATCCGGGCCACGCCGGCGTCGTCGAGGCCCATCGCGGTGCCGATGACGTCCGGGATGCCCTCGGCCTTCTCCCGCAACGCTTTGCCGGCGTCGCTGAGGCTGACCATGACCGCGCGCTCGTCGTCGGCCTGCCGGTTGCGCTCGACGAGCCCGGCCGCGTGCAGGCGCTTGAGCAGCGGAGACAGCGTGCCCGAGTCGAGGTTCAGCTCGGCGCCCAGTTCCTTCACGAGCCGGTGGTCCCGCTCCCAGAGCGCCAGCATGACCAGGTACTGGGGGTAGGTCAGGTCGAGGTCTTCCAGGACGACCCGGTAGAGCGCGGTCACCGCGCGCGACGCCGAGTACAGCCCGAAGCAGAGCTGGTCGTCCAGTCGCAGCGACGCCATGGCGTCCTCCTCTCTCGTGACTCTCCATGATTCCCGGGCGGGTCGATCGAGGCAACTTAAGTGCTCTTAATCTCATTGGACGTCATTCAGTTGTGCACAACTTAGTTGAGAGCTACCTTCAGTCGGGTCAGCTTCACCGCCCCCGAGGAGGACGACATGACCGCCAACCCGCACAACCTCGCCCTGGAACCGGCCGCGCAGGCGTTCGCCGAGGCCACCGACCAGCCGCCGTACCTGTTCCAGCTGCCGCCGGAGGAGGGGCGCAAGGCCGTCGACGGAGTCCAGGACGGCGAAGTCGCCATGGCCGCCGCTTCGATCGAGGTCCTGAAGGTGCCGGGTGGCCCGACCGGCGAGGTCGAGACCCGGATCGTCCGCCCCGAGGGCGTCGAGGGGCCGCTGCCGGTGATCGTCTACATCCACGGCGCCGGCTGGGTCTTCGGCGACTTCCACACCCACCAGCGCCTGGTGCGCGAACTGGCCGCCGGCGTCGGCGCGGCCGTCGTGTTCCCCGAGTACGACCGCTCGCCGGAGGCGCGCTACCCGGTCGCCATCGAGCAGAGCTACGCCGTGGCGAAGTGGGTTGCCGAGCACGGCGCTTCGAAGGGCCTGGACACGTCGCGCATCGCGATCGCAGGCGACTCCGTCGGCGGGAACATGACCGCGGCGCTGACGTTGCTGGCCAAGCAGCGCGGCGACGTCACCTTCCGCCAGCAGGTGCTCTTCTACCCGGTGACCGACGCGAACTTCGACACCGAGTCGTACGCGAAGTTCGCCGAGGGCTACTTCCTCGGCCGCGAGGGCATGAAGTGGTTCTGGGACCAGTACACGACGGATCCCGCGCAGCGAGCGGAGATCACCGCGTCCCCGCTGCGCGCGTCGCTCGAGGAGCTGGCCGGGCTGCCGCCGGCGCTGGTGATCACCGGCGAGGCGGACGTGCTCCGCGACGAAGGCGAGGCGTACGCGGCGAAGCTGCGTCAGGCCGGCGTGCCCGTCACGGCCGTGCGCTACCAGGGGATCATCCACGACTTCGTGATGGTCAACGCGCTGCGCGAGACCCACGCCGCCGAGGCCGCGATCACCCAGGCCATCACCGTCCTGACGCGGGCTTTGGAGAAATAACTGAGAAATCGCTGAGTCCGCCGAGCGTTGCGGCCCTATGGCGCAAGTCACAGGGCCGCAACGTGCATGCCCGGTCAAACGTGATATATACGCGACTCCGGGGGGTTCCGGGTGCGCATTCACTGCCCGCCCGGAAGGACCCGAACCATGAACGTGAGCAGCATCCGGCTGGATTCGCCGGTCAACATGATCGTGGTGGTCGTGCTGACGCTGCTCGCGATCATCGCGGTCCCGTGGTTCTGGGACCGCTGGAAGCGCAAGCGGCTCTGGCGCAGCGCCACGATCCTGCTCGCAGTCGTGTTGCTGGTCGTCTCGACCGGCATGGCGGGCAACATGATCGGCGGGTTCTTCCCGACGGTCGGATCGCTGCTCGGCACCGGTGTCTACGCCGGCCAGGGCACCGACGCCGAGGCGGCGCAGAACGGCGAGGACCTCGAGAAGCTGCGCGACACGGGGGTGGCGCACGCGAAGGAGGGCAAGGGGACGGTCGTCCACATGAAGGTGACGGGCCGGCGCACCAAGCTGACCCGCGACGTCACGGTCTACCTGCCCCCGCAGTACTTCGACGCGGCGTACAAGGAGCTGCGGTTCCCGGCGATCGAATGGATCCCGAACTACCCGTCCGGCCCCGAGGTCTTCGCCGTCTACGGCATGCCGCAGCAGCTCGACACGGCGATCGCCCGCAAGGCGTTGCCCCCGACAGTGGTGATCGTCCCCGACCCGACGGGCGTCCCGAAGGTCGGCCACGACACCGAATGCGTCGACGAGGTCAACGGCACGGCGAACGACACCTACCTGACGGCCGACCTGCGCGACTGGGCCCAGCAGAAGCTCGGCGTCTCGCCGAACCGCCGGGCGTGGACGATGGCGGGCTGGTCCTCCGGCGGCTACTGCGCGATGAACCTGGTGACGCGCCACCCCCAGTGGTACGGCCAGGCGGTCAGCGTCAGCGGCTACGACAAGGCCCAGGTCGACGCGGAGACCGAGGACCTGTTCCACGGCCGCCAGGACATCAACGACGCGAACAACGTCCGGCTGAACGTGCGGCTGCACCCGTCGCCGGTGGACATCCTGGCGATCTCGGGCGACAAGGAGAAGTACGAGAGCTTCGCGATCGACCAGATCCGCGCGGCGGCCCGGCCCCCGCTGCAGTTCTCGTCGTGGCGGATCCCGGACGCGGGGCACAACATGAACACGTTCAAGTCGCAGATCCCGGACGTGCTGACGTGGATCGGAGCGCACTCGCTGGCCCCGGCCCCGGTCGGCCGACAGGTCGAGACCACCGGCGGCGTGCTGCCGTGGCCGTTGCCCCGCTCCGGCGCACACGGCGCGCTGGCCGACACGGATCAGTAGGCGCGGCAAGGGTTTCGGGGCCGCGGGGCCGCGGGGCCGCGGGCGGGCAGCGGGGCAGCTGCGCGGTCAAGGCCGCCGGCCGCGCCGCCGCAACCGGTCCCGCGCTGCCCGGCACCGGACCCGCGCTGCCTCCGTCTCTGTCTCAGCGTCGGCCTCAGCCGAGGAGCGCCTTGACCACCGCCGTCACCCGCTTCGAGGCGGTCGCGTAGTCGACCGAAGCCGGGTGCTCGCTCAGCACCGCCACGATGTAGCGGTCGTCCTCGCCGACCAGGCCCGAGGTGTGCAGCATCCGCGTCGGCCGGCAGCAGGACCAGCCCTGCTTCACCGCCCACGGCCGGCCGCCGGCGGCGTCCGGGATGCCGAAGTACTGGCGGAACCCGTCCGAACCCCGCTCGCTCGCGGCCCGCAGCGCGGCGAGGATCGCGCCGGGCGCGTGCGCCACGACGTACTGGTAGATCCGCACCACGTCCTTCGCCGTGATCCGCGTGTCGCCCCACCGCCCCGGATCCGCGGGCGCGCGCGTGCCGGTGAGGCCGATCCTCTTGGCCCAGCCCGTCACGATCGCCGGCCCGCCGTACGCCGACCAGAAGCGGCTCGCGAGGTCGTCGTCGCTGTGGGACAGCATCTTCTGCACCTGCGCCACGGGACCGCCCTGCTCGAGCACGGCCAAGGCGATCAGCAGCTTCACGAGCGACGCCGACGTGTACGCGCGATCCGCGTGCACCGAAACGATCGTCGCGCCGGCCTGCCGGTCGAACACGACGACGCTGACGTCGCCTCCGGGCACCAGCCGGTCCAGCTCGGCGGCATCGATCTTGGCGTCCACCTTGGACTCGGGCTTGGGCGACGGTTTCGGTGCCGGAGACGAGGTGGGTGTCGGAGCCGGGCTCGACGCTTCGGGCGATTCCGACATCGTTGTCACCGCTTCTGTGACCGCGATCGCTTTCGGCGGCTCGGCAGCACCGTGACCGATCGTGACGGCCACCGCGCCGATCGCCCCCACGCACAGTCCCACCAGGAAGATGCTGCTCAGCTTGCGCATGATCCGGATTGCCGGGAACGCGTCCCGGCGTTCCCCGGATCGGGTGACTTTGTGGGATAGCTCTCGGATCGCCCCGGTTCCGGCAACGCTGCGGAGCGCTGCGGGCAAGCGCCGTCGTTTCGCGCACTGTGTTCACGGGGTACCTGTGTGCGGTGACGATCGTCACCACACGCTGGGAAGGACTGGAGTCATGACTCACGCGAAAGGCGCACGCATCCGGGTTCGCGGCCTGCAGCCGGCGCAGGTGCTGGCCGGGCTGGCCGGGATCGCGTTCCTCGTCGTCGGCATCATCGGGTTCACCCGGACCGGGGTCGGGAACTTCGCCGGCCACCACGACGCCGGGCTTTGGCGGTTTTCCGGCAATCCGCTCATGAGCTTGGTCCGCGTCGTGACCGGCGTCGTCGGCCTGCTGCTGGCGTTCGGTTCGGGCCGCGCCCGGACGTTCGGCTGGCTGCTCTTCATCTTCTACGGCGCCCTCTTCGTGTGGGGCCTGATGATCGACGGTCTCATTTCGACCAACCCCTTCGCCAACGCCGGCAACCCGCTGGACATGGGCCGCGCCGACACCTGGCTGCACCTCGGTGTCGCCGCGGTCGGCCTGCTGATCGCCGTGCTGCCCGCCCGCCGCACCATCCACGTCCCCGAGGACGAGGCGGTCGACGAGCCGACCGTCGTCGAGCAGCGCACCGACCGCGTCGTGGACACCGACCGCACGGAAACGCTGCCGGCCGAGGAGCCGCGCCGCCGTTCGTTCCTGCGTCGCCACCACGACGAGCGAGGCCCGGAGGTCGCTCGCGAAGAGCGTCCGCCGGGCCTCGCCCACTAGGTAGTTCCTGGGTGGCTCAGTAGGTGGTGCCACCCGAGCCGGAGTTGCTGCTGCTCCCAGCGCCACTGTCAGCCGGAGCCTGGTTGGCGGTGGAGCTGGGGGTGGTGCCGACCTTGCAGCCGTTGGGCTCGATGACGAACCAGGTGCCGTTGACGCCCATGCCGTTCGCGTCGCCCGGCTTCAGGTCCTTCGAGAAGGTGTAGACGGGCCAGCCGCCGATGGTGACCTGCTCGGTGCCGTCGGAACGCTTGATGCTGCCGAGGAGCTTCGAGTCGATGCCCTGCAGTTCCACCTTGCCGTTGGACAGCACCGGCGGCCAGGTCTTGGCGCAGTCGCCGTTGCAGGCGGAGGTCTTGGCCTTCTTGGTGTCCTTCTGGAACAGGTAGAGGGTCATGCCGTTCTGGTCGACGATCGCCTCACCGAGGCCGTCGATGTTGCTGGCGCTCAGCTTGACGACGCCCGCCTCGCTCGCGGCCTGCCCGGCCTTGCCACCCTTGGCGTTGGCGGCGTACCAGGCGCCACCGACGCCCTGGCCGGTCGCGTCGCCGGCCTTGGTGTCCTTGGCGTAGCGGTAGAGCGCCCACCCGCCGACGGTGATCTGCTCGGTGCCGTCGGAGCGCGTCACCTTCCCGACGAGGTTCTTGTCGACGCCCTGCACCTGCACGTCCCCGGTGGCCAGCATCGGCGGCCAGGCCTTGGCGCAGTCACCGTCGCAATTGGACTTCGGCGGCTTGGCCGTGTCCTTGTCGAAGCGGTAGAGGGTCATGCCGTTCTGGTCGGTGAGCACCTGGCCGACACTGGCGACGTCCGCGACGACCAGTTTCGACTCGTTCGACGCGGGGGCTGCGTTGCCGACCTGCCCGTTGGCGATCTGGCCGCCACCGGTGCCGCCCGCCGCCGCAGGGGCGATGACCGGCTGAGCAGTTTCGGCACCCGAGCAAGCGGTGAGCACTGCCAGCCCGGCTGCCGCAGCGGCGACGGAGACGGCGATGCGCGTGCGAAGCATGGAAGTTCTCCTTGTATCCGTTGGGTTTCCCGCCGCTCGGTGCGGCTGCCTGATACCCACTACACGGACACTCGGCGGAGGCGGTTCAAAGAATTTTCCGCGGAAGCTCACGCCTGGTCAGAAGGGTGCGGTGGCCGGGGCGGTTCGCCGAGGGCGCGGTCGACCAGCGTCGCCGCCGCGCCCGTGTAGGCGGACGGGTCGAGGAGGCCGTCCAGCGCCGCCGGGGTGAGGACCTCGGTGATCGCGGGCAGCTCGTCCAGCACCTCCCGCAACGCCCGGTCCTCGCGCACTGCTCGTCGTGACGCCTCGCCGAGCAGCTCCTTGGCCTTCGCCTTCCCGAGCAACGGCGCGAGCACGGCGGAGAGCCGCTCGGACACGATCAGCCCGTGCGTCGACGCCACGTTCGCCCGCATCCGCCCCGGCTGCGCGGTGAGCCCGCGCGCGAGCTCGGCAGCCGTGCGCGCGGCGCCGCCGGTCAGCCGGAGGCACTCGCGGATCAGCTGCCACTCGGCGTGCCAGACCCCGGCCGAACGCTCGTCCTCGGTCAGCATCGACTGCGTGACGCCCGTGGCCAGCACCGGCACCTGCAGCGCGGCCGACCGGATCAGCGTCGCGAGCACCGGGTTCCGCTTGTGCGGCATCGCCGTCGAGCCACCCCGCCCCTCGGCCGCCGGCTCGACGACCTCGCCGACCTCGGTCCGGCTGAGCGTCGCGACGTCGACCGCCAGCTTCCCCAGCGCCCCCGCGGCGAACGCGAGCGCGCTCGCGAGGTCGGCGACCGGCGTCCGCAGCGCGTGCCACGGCAGCACCGGCGCGGCCAGCCCGGTCTCCTCGGCGAACGCGGCCGTGAGGCGTTCCGCGTAGTCGTCGAGGGCGTCGCGACCACCGCCGGGGTGTCCGGCCACCGCGACGTCGTCGGCCAGGCGCGCGTACTCGAGGTACGCCGCCAGCGTCCCGGCCGCGCCGCCCAGTGAGACCGGCAGCCCGCCGTCCAGCACGCGCCGGACCCGGACGGCGGCGTCCAGCACCAGCTGCCGCCAGCCCGCGGCCTTGAGCCCGAACGTCGTCGGCACGGCGTGCGCCGTCAGCGTCCGGCCCGGCATCGTCGTGTCCCGGTGCTCGCGCGCCAGCTCGGCCAGCGCCTCGGCCGTCGCGTCGAGGTCGGCGACGAGCGGCCGCAGCGTCCGGTCGGCGACCAGCATCATCGCCGTGTCGAAGATGTCCTGGCTGGTCGAGCCGCGGTGGACGTACTCGGCAGCGCTCGCGTCGACGGCCGACGTCAGCGCCTTGACCAGCCCGACGACCGGGTTCGCGGTCGCCCGCGACCCGCGCGCCAGCTCGACGACGTCGATCCGCGCACCGCTCGCGGCCGCCGTGATCGCGTCCGCGGCCCAGGCCGGCACCGTCCCCAGCCGCGCCTGCGCTCTGGCAAGGGCCGCCTCGGCGTCGAGCATGGCGCGCAACCAGGCCTCGTCACCGGTCGACGCTTCGGCCGGCGTACCGGCCCGGACCGGGGACAGGAGTCCGGAATCGGGGTCGACGGTCATGGCGCCAGCATCGCACGCGGCCGGTTTCGGCTGCCTTCCCACAGCCCGCGTCTGGCAGGCTCACCCGCCATGAGTAGCGCCACGTCCGACGAGGACACCGCCGGCTCCGAAGCCCGGGGGATCGCCGCCGAGCGGCTCACCTTCTTCTCGGACGCCGTCGTCGCCATCGCGATCACGCTGCTGTCGCTCGAGCTGCCGCTGCCGGAGGGCGCCACCAGCGCCGAACTGCTGCGTTCACTCGGGGATCATCAGAACGAATACATCTCCTTCCTGATCAGTTTCGCCGTGATCGGCGGACACTGGCGCGCCCACCACCGCCTCTTCCACTACGTCACCACGCTGGGTGGCGGCCTCCTGCAACTCAGCTTCGGCTGGCTGCTGATGCAGGTGATCACGCCGTTCGCCACGAAGGTGATCGCCGAGGAAGGCGGGTTCGAGTTCCGCTTCGTCTTCTACGCACTCGTGCAGATCGTCGCCCTGGCGCTGTTCCTCCTGATGACCAGGCAGATCCGGCGCCACCACCTCTACCGCGAGGACACCCCACCGGAGCTCTTCGGCGGGATTCTCCGCGGGGTCGGCACGATGGCTCTCGCCTTCGCCGTCTCGATCCCGGTCGCCTTCTTCACGCACTGGGCCTACGCCTGCTGGATCGTCGTTCCCGTCGTGGGACACCTCCTCTTCCGGTTCCGCCGCCGCGCGTCGGCGGCAGCCTGATCGGCCGCCTGGCTCCTGTGTTCGATCATGTGCGGAGCGTGCCACAGGGGTCTGACAATTTCGGGTCGCGAGCGTGGCCGGTGACCGGGCAACGGCGGGAAACCCCAGTTCAGACACGGTTTCGCGAACCCGGTAACGAATGCCGGGGTGCGACGATCTGATCTTCGTCAGCTGCTGCGATCACCCGTCCCCACCGGTTGGAGCGGCACCCCTCGTCCGGAATCAGGAGATCACGACCATGGAGCGAACCGGTCGAAGAACCGCCGTGCTGGCCGCGTTGACCGCGGCGGCCCTCTTCGCGGCCCCCGCCGTCGCGTCCGCCGCGCCGGCTCCCAGCACGATCGACGTCAGCGACACGTCGGTCCACGCCGGCGACACGTTCACGGTCACCGAGCAGCTGTACAACCCGACCGACTTCACCGTCACCGGCGCGAAAGCCGCGCTCTACACCAAGGAAACGCCGATCGCCGAGCTGGTGGACCTGGTCTCCTGCGCCGGCACGGTCGGCTGCGACCAGTACCTGAGCAGCTACCGCGGCGGCGTCGGCGACCTCGGCGCGGGCGAGAGCCGCACCGTGACGTTCACCCTCCGCGTGAAGGAAGACGTCGCCGGCGGCCAGTTCACGCTGCAGCACCAGTTCGCGGGCGACAACTACGCGTTCAGCGTCGAAGACGGTCCCGCCATCACGATCACGGCGGCGCCCAAGGCCGACGTCAAGGTCGCGCTGACCGCCACCCCGCGCGTCGGCCTGGTCGCCCGCGTCGACTACGTGATCACGGTGTCGAACAGCGGCCCGGCGACCGCGACCGGCGTCCGCGTGACGGCCAACGCCGGCTCGGGCCGCTCGGTCACGTCGGCAACCGGCTGCACCCGCTCGGGTGCCAACGTGAACTGCACGATCGGCACCCTGGCCCCGGGCGCTTCGGTCACGGCGAAGTTCACATCGGAGGGCGGCGTCTTCGCATGGGGCCCGTTCACGGCAACGGCCCAGCGAGCGGCCAGCACCCCGACCGACCCGACCGCGGCGAACGACACGGCATCGAAGAAGTGCACGGCCTACACCGGTCTGTACGTGACCTGCTGAGTCCACATCAGAGCAAGTACGGCGCCGAGCGTGCTCGGCGCCGTACTGCGTCCACGGTGTCTCCGACGGAGCGGTCCGTGGTGTCGTGCCCGTGAGCGGCTCGACGTCGGTGAGTTCCCGGCCCCGGGCGGCTCGGCGAGGATCAGCAGCCAGGCACCATGCGTGCCGGGCGGGGGCGAGAACCAGCCTCGACCTTCCCGGCACCCTCAGCCGGACCCCGGTGTGCAGGTGGGTGACGGCCCCCTGGCTAAACTTGGGGCGCGGGCCGTTAGCTCAATTGGTAGAGCTGCGGACTTTTAATCCGTAGGTTCTGGGTTCGAGCCCCAGGCGGCCCACCATTCCTCGGCGCAGTCAACCGGGGCGACAGGCGGTGAACATGGACGTGACCAGGCGGCTCATCGTCCTCCGGCACGCGAAATCGGCCTGGCCGGACGGCGTCCCCGATCGCGAACGCCCTCTCGGACCCCGCGGGCTCCGGGACGCGCCCAACCTCGGCCGCTGGCTCGGCGGCAACGGCTACGTCCCCCAGCACGCCGTCTGCTCCACCGCCCGCCGCACCCGGGAAACCTGGGAGCTGGTCAGCGGGGCGCTTCCGAGCAAGCCGACCGTTGAGTACGACGAAGATCTCTACGGTGCCGGTCCCGAGGAGTTCCTGAACGCCGTGCGGCGGATCCCTCGCGACGTCACCACGCTCGCCCTCGTCGGGCACGAGCCCGGGGTCAGCGAACTGACCCTGCACCTCGCCGGCTACGGGGAGGACACCCGGCCGGTTCAGGCCAAGTTCCCGACCGGTGCCGCCGCCGTGCTCGCCACTGCCGGCACCTGGGCGGACCTGGCGACCGCGCGACTCGAAGCTTTCTTCCGGCCCCGGGACTGAACCCGCAGGCATTGACGGCAAAGGGCCCGGCCGGAAAATCGGCCGGGCCCTTTCCGGAGAATCAGACTCCCGCGACCGAGGAAATCCAGCTGCGGTAACGCGTGATGTTCGTGTACGCCGTGTTGTTCGACCGGTCGCTGGTCGACGCCACGCCGACCTGGCGGCCGGAGGCGAACATCGGGCCGCCCGAATCGCCGCCGGCCGTGATGCCGTTGACGCGGTTCGCGCACACCGCGACGCCGCCCGCGTAGTCGCTGCAGCCGATCGAGTTCACCCGGACCGTCGCGACCTTCAGGTACCGCGACTGGCAGTTGATCTCGGAGCCGCACTGGCTGGTCGCGCCCCAGCCGTAGACCGAGACGTTCTGGCCGACCGCCACGTCGCCGACGGCGCCGAGCGGGGAGTACGTCGCGCTCACCGAGGTCGTCAGGCGGACGATCGCCAGGTCGGCGTTCGGATTCCTGGTGATGGTGGACCCGGTCGCCGTCGTGCCGCCGCTGGTCTGGTCGAGGCTGCCGATCCGGAACGTGTACGTCCCGGAGCTGCTGACGCAGTGCTTCGCGGTCAGGATGTACTGCGGCGCGATGATCGTCGCGGTGCAGTTCTGCTGGCCGTTCACGAACAGCCGGGCCGCCCACGGGCCGCTCGACGCGTTGCTGCCACCGATGATCGACGGCTGGGCCTGCGGGGTGGTCTGGGCGGCCGCCGGGCCGCCGAGGCCGACGACGGCCAGCGCGGTACTCGCGGCCAGCAGCACGAACTTGCCGAATTTCACGCTCACTCCTTTTCGTGCGGAGAACCGCACGGGAAAGCCGGTGGGGACCGAACGAGAAGAGTGTCCGAGTTTCGGGGGAATGTCCGGAACCGACGAAAGTCCGGTCGTATCCGTATTTATCTCGCCGAATGGACTACGTGCAGTTCCCGTACTGTTCCGCGCTCAACCCACGGGTGGAGGCACTTCAAACCGGAGCTTGAGGACGCCGGCGCCGCGCCGCCCTAGCGTTGCGAAGGGGGAACCGGAGGGGGAGACATGACGGCGAAGGCCGAGCGGATCGCGGTGGGGACGGTGCTGGGTGTCGCTGCGGTGCTGTGGGGATGGGCGCTGGGCAGCCGGCCGCTGCAGCCGTACTACGCCGCCGCGGTGCACTCGATGTCCCACGACGTCGCGGCGTTCTTCTTCGCGGGCTTCGACCCGGCGGGAGTCGTCACGGTCGACAAACCGCCACTCGCGTTCTGGACCCAGACCCTCGGTGTGGCCGTGTTCGGTTTCCACCCCTGGGCGATCGCGCTGGTCCAGGTCGTCGAAGGCGTCGCCGCCGTGTTCGTGCTGCACCGGGTGGTGCGCCGCTGGGCCGGCCCCCGGACCGCCCTGCTCGCCGCGGCGCTGTTCGCGCTGACGCCGATCACCGCGGCGATCAACCGCGACAACCTCCCGGACACGCTTTTGGTGCTCCTGCTGCTCCTCGCCGCTTACTGCGTGACCCGGGCGATCGAGAACGCGCGGTGGCTGGTGTGGGCGGGGGTGTTCGTCGGACTGGGGTTCATGACGAAGATGCTCGCCGCGTGGATCGTGCTGCCCGGCCTGGCGCTGGCGTACTTCGTCGCGGCGCCCGGCTCTCGTGGTCGACGGCTCGCCTGGGCCGGCCTGGCCGGCGGGGTGACACTCGTCGTGTCGCTGGCGTGGCCCGTCGTCGTCACGCTGTGGCCGGGCGTGAAGCCGTTCGTCGGCAGCACCACGGACGGCTCGGTCTGGCAGCTGGCCTTCGGCTACAACGGCGTGACGCGGCTGGTCGGTGGGTCGACCGGGATCGGCGGGGGCTACGGCGCCACGGTCGGCGCGGCGCTCGGCGGCGGATCGGGTCCGCTGCGGCTGTTCGACGCCGAGGTCGGCGGGCAGATCGCCTGGCTGCTCCCGCTTGCGCTGGTGTCCTTGGTGGTCGCCGCCTGCCGCGCTCGTGGCGCCGCGCCGCACACGAAGGCGGGCTGGGCGTTGTGGGGTGGCTGGCTGGTCGTCGGCGCCGCGGTTTTCTCGTTCACCGGCGGCATCTTCCACGCGTACTACACCGCCGAGCTCGCCCCGGCGATCGCGGCACTCTCCGCGGCGGGCCTGGCCACGGCCTGGCGGTGGCAGCGCTCATCGGGATCGGTCCGGTTCGTGCTGCCGGCCGCCGTGGTGGGGACGGCGCTGCTCGCGTTCGTCCTCCTCGGCCGGACGCCGGAGTGGCTGCCGTGGCTGCGGTACACCGTGCTCGCGCTGGCGGTGCTGGCCGTCGTCGCGGTGCTCCTGCGGGCTTCGCGCGTCGCCGTCGTCATCGGGCTGGCCGCCGTCGTGGCCGGTCCCGCGGCCTTCGTCGTCGACACCGCCGTGCGGCCGGTCAGCGTGCTGGAGACCGCCGACCCCGGTGCCGGGCCGCCGTCGACGGACGCGGTGCGCACGGTCGTCGGCCTCAACACCGGCGCCGGCGCCGAGGCCGGCTATGTCCGGTTCATCGACGGCGCGTACCGGCTCAGCCCCGGTCAGCGGGAAGTGCTCGCGTACGCGCAGGCGTCGTCCACGGGAGTCGTCTTGGCCGTCGAGGGCGGTACGTACGGCGCGGACCCGTTCCTGCTGAACACCGACGCGCGCGTGGCGCCACTGGGTGGTTACCTCGGCTTCGATCCGGCGCCGTCCGCCGCCGACCTGCCGCGGTGGGTCGCGGCCGGGAAGCTCCGGTTCGTGCTGTTGCCGCAGGTGTTCCTCGAGATCGGCCGCAGCGCCTCGAAGCAGCGGACCGCCGCCGCGGTGGCGGACGCGGGCGAGCTGACCGGGCGCATCGCGTGGGAGGCGAAGCACTGCCGTCCGGTGCCGCCCGCGCGGATCGGCCCGGACGCCGCCGGCGCCGGGGTGCTGTTCGACTGCGGGGTCAGGCAGTGACCTTCGCGGGGGCGGTGCGGCGGAGCCAGTACAGGCCGATGACCGGCAGGACCAGCGGGATGAACAGGTAGCCCTCGCCGTAGACCGACCAGACGGTCGGGTGCCGGAACGCGGCCGCGTCGACGAGGCTCAGCGTGCCGATGGTCAGCACGCCCAGCAGCTCGATCGAGCAGGCGGCGAGGGCGACGCGCCACCAGCCGTCACCGCGGCGGGCCAGCGCGATCGTGGCGACGATGTAGACGACCGCTGCGAACGCCGAGAGCAGGTAGGCGAGCGGCGCCTCGTGGAACTTGGTGCTGATCTGGACGCCGGCGCGCGACGTCGCGGCCAGCGCGAAGATCGCGTACACGGCGACGAGCACCCGTCCGGGGCCGGTGGCCGTCCTACGCTGTTGCTCCACTCCACACCTCGTTCAGTCGCAGCACCATCACCGGGATGGCTATGCAGGCGATGCCGAGCACCGCCGTGCTCGACCGGCTCCGCTCGGCCAGCGCCCAGGCGGCGCCGACGGGCAGCACGACCAGGCTGCCGATCAGGTAGGCCAGGTAGGTCGCCAGGCTGCCCGGCCGGTCGCCGCCGGCGAGCAGCACGATCCCGATCACCAGCTGGACGACCAGCAGGACCTCGACGACCGCGACCCCGATCAGGAGCGGCTGGTCCGGTAGCCGGTTGCGGGCCGACTGGACGAAGCTCCAGAGCGCGACGAGCGTGGCCGCCACGGCGACCGTCACGGCGAATCCGAAGATCACCCGTTCCTCCTTCCGGTCCGCCGGAGGCCAACGTACTCCGTAGTACCGCCGGGTCCGTTCGCCGAGGTGCCGCGGGGTGGCGTGGACCACCCAGGCCGTTCCACTGTGGACTCGCCCGAGGCGACCAGGTGTGCCCGCATCGGGTTAATTGATCACCAGAAGGCCTTGATGGCATTGTGCCAATTCCGACGTTTATTCCATGTTATCCTGGTGTGGACCTGCAGGAATGTTGTAAAAAGCTTCGTGTTACACCCCGACAGGGTGGTTGGCAATCGGCCAAGAATCACGCTGGGTTCGGGTACTGGCGGGTATGTGCCCTTTTTGCCTACCTCGGATAGCCCAGTTGAACCCCCGGGTTGGCGGATAGGCGCGAGGCCGTCCGGCATGGGGGAATATTCCTTGTCCCGGAGCCGCGACGGCCTGGGGGAACGCACGGAGGGGTATCTTCGATGGATCTGCGCTACGAAGCATTTTGCTTCGCCGACCCGTTGTTCTACGACGAACAACAGGAAATCGGTGCGCAGGCTGACGATTTCGCCCAGGCGCTGACGGCGCCGGCCACCGGCTGGACCACCGCCGACCGTGGTGTCTGGCGGGCTCTGCGCCCCGAAGGGCGAGAACTTCCCGGTCAAGGCTGGAAAATCCACGTCTCGGCCGGCCTGGAGAATGCCCGGCGCGTGCTCGTGCAGGTGCACGAGTACTGTGTCGAGCACCGGATCTCCTACAAGCACCTCCGCTCGCTGATGATCCTGCTCGCCCGCAATTCGAAATACGCCCCCCGTGACGGCAGCGCCAAGCTCATCACCATTTACCCGGCTGACGAAGACGAGCTGGGGCGTGTTCTCGAAGATCTGGCTGTCCGGCTCGAAGGCGAACAGGGCGCTTATATCCTGAGTGACCTCAGATACGGCGACGGCCCCCTCTATGTCCGTTACGGCGGATTCGCGGAGCGGTGGGTGGAGCACGGTGGCACGCGCGTCCTGGCCATCAGCAAACCGGACGGAACGCTCGTACCCGATAATCGGGAACCCCGGTTCTCCGTGCCCGACTGGGTGAAGGTCCCGGCGTGCCTGACCAGCAGTATCGCCGCGCGAAAAGCCGGCGACCCGGCGCAGTTCCCCTACCGGGTGACGAGCTCGCTGCACTTCTCCAACGGCGGCGGCGTCTACCTGGCCACCCGCAAGAGCGACGGCGAGGAGGTCGTCCTCAAGGAGGCCCGCCCGCACGCCGGCCTCGACCGGACGCGCACCGACGCGGTCGAGCGCCTGCGCCGCGAACACGAGGTCCTCGAGCGGCTGAGCGGCATCCCCGGCATCCCGCGGACGTTCGAGCGGTTCACCGTCTGGGAGCACCACTACCTGGCGATGGAGCACATGCCGGGCACGCCGCTCGGCGGCTGGCTCGCGCTGAACTACCCGCTGACGCGCCGCAACCGCACCGAAGGCGACGTGACCGCCTACACCGAGCGCGCCCTCGGCCTGCTCGGCAAGCTCGAGCGGATCCTCGCCGCCGTGCACGAGCGCGGGATCGTCTTCGGGGACCTGCACCCGCAGAACGTCCTGATCGACCCGGACACCGACGAGCTTTCGCTGATCGACTTCGAGCTGGCGGCGGACGCCGACGGCGGCACCCGTCCCGCGCTGGGCGCGCCGGGCTTCCGCGCGCCGGCCGACCGGTCCGGCCTCGAGGTCGACGACTACGCCCTCGCCGCGTTCCGGCTGTGGTTCTTCCTGCCGCTCACCACGCTGCTCGAGCTGTCACCGGCGAAGCTGCGCGGTTACGCCGACTTCGTGCAGCGCACGTTCGACGTCCCCGAGGGGTACGCCGACGCGATCGTCGCCGGACTCGCTCCGCGCACGGAGCCGGCGAGTCCGGCGATCACCACCACCGAGCTGGACACCGCGCGGCCGGACTGGGCGCTGGTGCGCAAGCAGGTCACCGCGGCCATCCTGGCGTCCGCGACGCCGCACCGGACCGACCGGCTGTTCCCCGGGGACATCGACCAGTTCCGGGTGGGCGGCGCGTGCTTCGGGAACGGCGCGGCGGGTGTCCTGCACGCCCTGGACGTGGCCAGCGCGGGCCGGTTCCCCGAGTACGAGCGATGGCTGCTCGACTCGGTCCGCCGCGAGCCGCCGCCGCGTCCCGGGTTCTTCGACGGCACGCACGGCATCGCGTACGTGCTGGAGAACTTCGGGCACCACGACGCCGCGAACCGGCTGCTGGCCTCGTCGGCGCAACTGGTCGCGCAAACCACCGACCACGCGTTGGAAGGCGGGCTGTCCGGCATCGCGCTCACGCAGCTGCACTTCGCGGCGCGGCGCGGCGACAACGAGTTCGGCAGGCAGGCGCTCGCCACCGCGGTCCGCCTGGCCGAAGCGCTGGACACCGCGACGCCGCCGGGCAAGGCCGGCCGCGCCGGGCTGCTCAACGGCTGGTCCGGGCCCGCACTGCTGTTCGTCCGCCTGTACGAGCAGACGCACGAAGAGCTGTGGCTGTCCCTGGCCGACCAGGCACTGCTGCGCGATCTCGAAGAGTGCGTCACCACCGACGACGGGTCGCTGCAGGTCCGCGACGGCGAAAGCCGGACGTTGCCCTACGTCGGCGTCGGCAGCGCCGGGATCCTGATGGTCGCCGAGCAGCTCGCCCGGCACCGGCCGGACGCCGAGGTGCTGAAGAGCCGTCCCGGACTGCGCGAAGCCTGCCGCGGCGAGTTCGTCGTCTTCCCCGGGCTGTGCTTCGGCCGGACGGGCCTGCTGGCCGCGCTGGCCATGGACCCGGACCCGGACGAGGCCGTCCGCGCCGCGGTCGACATGCACTTGTCCCGGCTGTCCTGGCACGCCGTGCCGTACAAGGACGGCCTCGCGTTCCCCGGCAACCTGCTCCTGCGGTTGTCGATGGACGTCACCACCGGCGGCGCGGGCATCCTGCTCGGCCTCGCCGCGGTACTGGACGGCAGGGCGTTGCTGCCCTTCCTCGACGGAACGCCGTCCCCCCACACCTCCGGTCGCTGACCGGGCGGAAGAAGAAAACAGAAGGGAAAATCATGGAACTCGTTCTGGAGCTGCAGTCGCTGGAGGCCCTCGACGGTCACGAGGGTGGCGGTGGCGGTGGCGGCGGCCAGTCGAACCTGAGCCTGCTGGCCAACTGCCACAACAGCACCCTCAGCGTGATCGCCTGCCCGTAGTCGGGTGAGCAAGGTGCGGGAGCGGCACAGGCCAAGTGCGCCGCTCCCGCACCTTCATTCTGCGCCCCCGCACCTCGATCGGGGAACTCGTTCGAAGGAGTGAGATGACGGCGCCCGCGGATCGGCTGCTCCTCGCGACGCTGCGGCTGGACCGAGGCCGTCTCTGCGCTCTGGGCATCACCGCGCTCGTCGCCACCGCGGCCGCACTGGTGCTGCCGGGTGCGCTCGCCGCCGCCGTCGACGCGGCCGTCTCCGGCCGGCCGGTCCTGCGCGCGGTCCTCTGGCTCCTCATCGTCGGCGCGGCCGAGATCGCGGCCGACATCGCCGGCAGCCTGCTCACCGTCCGGTTGGTCAGCGCCGCCACGGCTTGGCTGCGGCGGAAGCTCTCCGGCCGGCTCTTCGCACTGGGTGTGCGTTCACCGTTCGCCGAGGGCGACGCGATCAGCCGGCTCAGCGGCGACTGCACCGGCGCCGGCGCGATCGGCACGCTGGTGGTCCAGCTCGTCGCGATCCTCTTGATCGCCACCGGCTCGGTCGTGCTGCTCGCGCTGCTCGACTGGCGGCTCGCGGTCGTCTTCCTCGTCAGCGTCCCGTTCGCGCTGCTCATCGCCCGGTCCCACCTCCGCCACACCGCCGATGACGTCCTCACCTACCAGCGCGTCGCGGGTGAGCTGGCGGCCCGCATGCTCGACGCGGTCGCCGGCCTGCGCACGATCGCGGCGTCGGGCATCGCGGACCGCGAGGCCGCCCGGGTGCTGCAGCCGTTGCCCCGGCTCAGCCGGGCGGGCCGCGGTATGTGGCGCACCCAGGCGCGGATGGTCTGGCGCGCCGCCCTGCTCTTCCCCGCCGTCGAGCTCGCCGTGCTGGTGGCGGCGGGATTCGGGGTGCAGGCAGGCCGGCTCAGCATCGGCGACGTCCTCGCCGCGCTCGGTTACGTCGCTCTCGGGATGCGGCTCGTCTCCCAGATCCCGCTGCTCACGGCCGTTTCGAAGGCGCGGTCCTGCGCCGAACGCCTGACCGAGGTCCTCGACCTGCCCGTGCCCGAACCGGGCCGGCTCGGCCTGCTGCCGGGCGACGGCACTCTCGTCGTCCGGCACGCCCGGGTGGCCGGTGCCCTCGAGAACATCGATCTGACGGTGGCGGGCGGGACGTTCGCCGCCGTCGTCGGCCGCTCCGGCTCGGGGAAGTCGGCGCTGGCCGGCCTGCTCGGCGGGCTGGTGCCACCCGACGAGGGCAGCGTCCTGCTCGACGGCCGGCCACTCGACCGGCTGCGCCCGGAGGAGCTGCGCGCGGTCGTCGGGTACGCGTTCGAGCGCCCGGCGCTGCTGGGCACGACCGTGGCGGACGCCGTCGGCTACGGCTCCTGGGCGGGCGACGCCGCCGTGCGCGCCGCCTGCCGGACCGCGCAGGTGGACGACGTCGTCATCCGGCTGCCGAACGGCTACCGCACGCCACTGGCCGAAACCCCGCTGTCCGGCGGCGAGGCGCAACGGCTGGGGCTCGCCCGCGCGATCGTCCACAACCCGCGCGTGCTCATCTTCGACGACGCCACGGCCAGCCTCGACACGATCACCGAGGCGGCGGTCGAGCGGGCGATGGCGACCGCGCTGCCCGGCCGCACCCGGGTCGTCATCACCCACCGCGTGAGCACGGCCGCCCGGGCCGACCTCGTCGTCTGGCTCGAGGACGGCCGCATCCGGGCGGTGGCCCCCCACCCGGCGCTGTGGCGGGAGCCGGGCTACCGGGCGGTCTTCACCGAGGACAGCGCGTGAGCCTGCGGCGGCTGTACTGGGCGACGCTCGCCGGCCAGTGGCGTGGCGGCTTGGTCCTGCTCCTGTGCTCGGCCCTCGAAGGCCTGCCCGCATTCTTCTCGGGACGCCTGGTCGAGCTCGCCGTCGACCGCGGGTTCGCCGCCGGGCGGCCCGCGACCGGGCTGGCGTGGCTCGGCCTGTTCGGCCTCGCCGCCCTGCTCGGCGCGCTGGGTTCGCGCCTCGTGTGGCACCAGCTCGGCCAGGTCGTCGAGCCCCTGCGCGACGAGCTGGTGACCGCGGTGGTCCGCGGCGTGCTCCACGACGAGTCGCCACCCCGCAACCGCCCCGACGCCAGCGGCGTCGCCCGCATCACCCAGCACGTCGAAGTCGTCCGCGACGCCACCGGTGGCCTGCTCGTCCAGGCGCGCGGCATGCTCGTGACGACGATCGGCGCGCTCGCCGGACTCATGACCGTGGCGGGTGGCCTGGTCGTGCCGGTCGCCATCCCGGTCGTCCTCGCGGTGACCGCGTTCGCGTGCCTGCTGCCCTCGTTGGCCCGCCGTCAGCGCGCCGCGGCCATCGCCGAGGAACACCTCGCGGCGACCGCCGGAGCGTCGCTGTCCGGCCTGCGCGACGTCGTCGCCTGCGGTGGCGAACCGATCGCCGCACTGGCCGTGTACGACGCCGTGGACGCCCAGGCCACCGCCGCGGTCCGGGTGGCGCGGTCGGGCGCGCTCCGGTCGCTGGTGATCTCCGTCGGCGCGTTCGTGCCGCTCCTCCTGGCCCTGCTGCTGGCGCCGGGCATGGTCGCGCGCGGCGAGCTCACCGCCGGCGCGGCGCTGGGGGCGCTCGTCTACCTCGCCACCACGATGCAGCCCGCGGTGCGCGGCCTGGCCGCCACCGCCAGCACGGTCGTCCTCCGCCTCCTCGTGGCCTTGCGCCGGCTGGCCGAGACCGCCCAGCTGCCGGCGGTCCACGACGGCGACGCCCGGCCGCGCGGCTCGGACGTCCGGCTGCGCGGTCTGACCTTCGGCTGGGGCGCCGCGGCCGAACCGATCCTGCGCCACCTGGACCTCGACCTCCGGCCGGGTGACCACCTGGCCGTGGTCGGCCCGAGCGGGATCGGCAAGTCGACGCTGGCCGGGCTGGTGACCGGCCTGCTCACGCCGCAGGAGGGCTCCGTACTGCTCGGCGGGGTGCCGGTGCGGGACGTACCCCCGGCGCTCCGGCACGAGCTGGTGGCGCTGATCCCCCAGGAGGCCTACGTCTTCGCCGGCACGGTCCGGGACAACCTCGCCCTGTTCACCCCCGGCGCCTCCGACGCCGCTTTGCTTGCCGCGGCGGCGGCCGTCGGCGCCGACGACCTGCTCCGCCGGCTCGGCGGGCTGGACTGCACGATCGGCCACGGCGGCGAAGGTGTCTCCGCGGGTGAAGCACAGCAGCTGGCTCTCGCGCGGGTGTACGCGACTTCAGCGCGTGTGGTGATCCTCGATGAAGCCACCTCCCATCTGGACCCGTCGTCGGAAGCCCGCGCGGAGCGGGCCTTCGCCGCGCGGGACGGTGTTCTCGTGGTGATCGCGCACCGGTTGTCGTCCGCCCTGCGCGCGCATCGGGTGCTGGTCATGGACGGCCGGGAGGCCGCCCTGGGCAGCCACACCGAGCTGCTCGCGCGATCAGCCCGGTACGCCGAGCTGATGCAGGCGTGGGCGCCGGTGGCCGGGGGAGCAGCCACCGAAGTCCCGTCGCCGGCGGGCGACGCGGTGCCGGGCGGCGCCGGTGTGGTGCGCCGGCACCCGGTTTCCCGGACCACACGGGCGAGCTGACCACCTATCCACTGTGGACTAGCTCGACCCGCTGTTCCAGATTATCGCCGTCGGCGGCCCGCGGAAGCCCCGTCGGCGAATCTGTGGACAACTCGCCGATCTTCGGGCCCCCTGTGGACAACTCGCGCTGCCGGGCCGGTTCTGTCGGTGCCGTCGTGCATGATCGGAAGCGCGGGAAGAACCCGGCCCGGAACCGGCACCGTCAGAGAGGAGGTGAACCGCCGGCGGTCGACGTCATCCGGGTTGCAGTGCTTCCAATGCCTCACGCAGCTTGCCGGCGAGTGGTGTCGGCCGGCGGGACTCGCGGTCCACGAAGACGTGCACGAAGTGCCCTTCCGCGACCAGGGACTCGTCGGCGGCGTACATGCCGATCTCGTAGCGCACGCTGGACTTCCCGAGGTGCGCCACGCGCAAACCGATCCGCAACGCTCCAGGAAAGGAAACCGATGAGTGGTACCCGCAGTGCGACTCGACGCACAGCCCGATCACCTCCCCGGCTTCGATGTCGAGGCCACCCTGCTCGATCAGCCACGTGTTGATCACGGTGTCCATCAGCGAGTAGTGCACCACGTTGTTGACGTGCCCGTAGACGTCGTTGTCCTTCCAGCGCAACGGAACCGTCTGCCAGTGCGGGTATTCATTCACCACAGTGACACCGACTCGCGCAGGATGCCGGCCAGGTCCTCCTCGGACGCCTCACGGGGTGCGGTGGCCAGCAGTCGTTGCTGCTTCAGCGTTCCCTCGACCAGCGAGTCCACATCGGACTCCGCGTAACCGACGGCACCGATGCCGTCCGGGATGCCGATCTGCCGCATCAGGTCGATCAGCACCGCGGGCAGGTGGTCGGCGAAGTCGCCGGGCCACTCGAAGTCGGGCGCCAGGAGGCGCGCGACGCGCAGGTGGCGGTCCGGCGCCGCGCCGAAGGTGAAGCGGAACGCTGCGGGCGCGGTCAGTGACACGGCCATGCCGTGCGGCACCATGGGTTCTTCGCCCGGGTAGCCGTCCGGGTGGAAATCCCTGACCTGGCCGGCGATCGGGTACGCGTTGGCGTGGGGGATGTGCACGCCGGCGTTGCCGAAGCCGAGCCCGGCGAACGTCGCGGCCAAGGCCATGGCTTCGCGCGCTTTGAGGTTGTCGCCGTCGCGCACGGCGGCCGGGAGGGCCCAGGACAGCAGCCGCAGCGACTGCTCGGCGAACATGTCGGCCAGCGGGTTCGAGCCGCAGTACGGCACGCGCTGTTCCGGGCGCTTGCGCTCGAACTCGGTGTACGGCTTCGCGGTGTAGCTCTCGGCGGCGTGGCAGAGGATGTCCATGCCGCTGGCGGCGGTCACGCCGGCCGGCTGGCTGACGGTGAGCCGGGGGTCGACGACGGCGAGGGTCGGGCGCAGCCGCAAGTGGCTGATCCCGCTCTTGACGCGCAGGGACAGCACGTCGAGCACGCAGACCGTGGTGCTTTCCGAGCCGGTGCCGGTGGTCGTGGGAACGGCGACCAGCGGCTTCAGCGGGCGGTCCGGCGCGCGGCCGCCGCCGACCGGGGCGTTGACGTAGTCCATCAGCTCGCCGTCGTTGCTGGTGAGCAGGTTCGCCGCCTTGGCGGTGTCGATGGCGGACCCGCCGCCGACGGCGACGAAGGCGTCGTACGGACCGGTTCCGCGAGCGAAGTCAACCGCCTTCTGCATGCTGACATCGGTGGGCTCGACGTGTACGCCGTCGAAGACCTCGGCTTCGATGCCGTAGCCCGCGATCCCGTCGGCGATGCGGCGTGGCCAGCCGGTGGCGGCGACCTGCGGATCCGTCACGACGAGCACGCGGTGCGCGCCGTACTGGGTCAGGTCGTAGCCGATCTCGTCGCTGGCGCCGGTGCCGTACTTCAACGCCGGTGCGCCATAAGTAAAAACGGTTTCATGTTCGGTCACGGTCAAGACTGCGGTCCTCGCTCCCTTGATCGGCTAGCAGTCGGTCAAAGCGGACATTCAGTCCATCCTTACCGGGTTTCGGCGAAGATCACTTGACTGCACTGAACGGTGCCCGCCTAAGCTCTCCTCATTAGATACCAACTGGGAGCGACCGTCGCCCAGACGGCCGTGCGGATCCTGACCGAGGCGCGGGTCCGCCGCGTGTACGCGGTGGTCGGCGAGTCTTTCCTGGAACTGCTCGACGCGCTGCAGCGCGAGCGGGAGATCACGCTGGTCTCGGCGCGCCACGACGCGGGCGCGGCGTTCATGGCGGAGGCGGAGGGCAAGCTCACCGAGCGGCCCGCGGTGCTGCTCGCCAGCCGGGGGCCGAGCGCGGCGAGCCTGGCGATCGGCGTCCAGACGGCGTACCAGGACGAGACCCCGATGGTCGTGCTGCTGGAGACGCCGGCGAGCGAACCGGTGCCGTCGTCGTCCGGGGAGCTGCCGACGTCGGACCTGACGGCGATGTTCGAGTCGATCGCCAAGTCGACACTGCGGGTCACCGATCCGGACAGCTTGCCCAGCCTGCTCGCGCACGCGCTGACGACGTCGCAGGAGGGCCGGCCGGGGCCGGTCGTGCTCGGCGTGCCCTGTGATGTCTGGGGGATGCCCTACGACGCGGCGAAGCCGATGGCCCGGGTCCGGCCACCGGCTTCCGGGACGCTGGGCCGTTCGGCGGATGCCGTGGCGCAACTGGTGGACGAGGCGAAGTACCCCGTGGTCATCGTCGGCGGGCGGGCCCGGTCGGCGCGCGACGAGCTGATCGCGGTCGCCGACGAGCTCGCGCTGCCCGTCTACAACGCCTTCCGGCGGCAGGACGCCTTCCCGGAGAACCACGCTCGCTACGCCGGCCACCTCGGGCTCGGCATCCCGGCGCGGCAGCTGGACGCCCTGGAACGGGCCGATCTGGTGCTCGCGCTCGGGACCCAGCTCGACGAGGTCACCACCCAGGCCTACCGCTACCCGACGGCCCAGCAGACGCTGATCCTGGTCGGCACCGGCATCGACGTCAGCTCGCGGCGGCGCGGGCTGACGTTCCGCGTCGACTCCGAGGTCGAGCCGTTCCTGCGGGAGCTGCGCGAGGTGGCGTCGCCGCGGACGCGGCGGGCTTCGGCGGCGAACGCGGCCGTCCACACCTTCATGACCCCGCCCGACACGAGCGGGAACACCCGGGTGCACCCGGTCGACGTCGTCCGCGCGCTGCGGAAGCTGGCGCCCGAGGACACCATCGTGACCAGCGACGCCGGCAACTTCGCGCAGTTCATGCACCGGTACTGGTGCTTCACCGCGCCGCGCAGCCAGCTCGGCCCGAGCAACGCCGCGATGGGCTACGCCGTGCCGGCCGCGGTCGCGGCGAAGCTGGCCGAGCCGCGGCGGACCGTCGTGGCCATGGTCGGCGACGCCGGGACGCTGATGACCGGACAGGAGATCGAAACGGCCGTGCGGTACCGGGCGCCGGTGATGGTCGTCGTCTTCCAGAACGGCGTTCACGGCGCGCTGGCCATGCACCAGGCCCGCACGCACGGCAGGCTGTCCGGGGTGTCCATCCCGCTGACGGATTTCGCGTCTTGGGCGCGTGGACTCGGCGCGGCCGGGTACACGGTGGACGATCGCGAGGAACTCGAGCCGATCATCGCCAGTGCGCTGGTGCGGCAGCGACCGTGCGTCATCGACGTGCGGACCGACCCGGACGTCGTGACCCCGGACGTGCGGCTTTCCGCCCTGCTCGGGCAAGCCCGTCCGCAACCGCCCGCCCAGTAAGGGTTTGCGCGGGTTTCGCTTCGGAAAACGCCGGGGAAGTTGTGTGGTAGCACGGCGGCGGCTCAGGTAATCTGGCGTTGTTCCGGTGGTGGTTCGCCGCTGAACCTTCCCGGCCGGGTCCCGGCGGGAAACAACCGGTTTCTGTCGGTGCCGCATGGCACCATCACGGTCATGACCCGCGCCGAAGCGGGCAGGGAACGAGGGGAGTTTCGACGTGACCGATCACCAGCACGCATCCGAAGCAGCGCGGAAGTCCTCCGGCGTCGTACCGGTGCTGTTCAGCGCCAGCGCCGAGGCCCACGACGACGCCGTGGTCGCCGCCGAGCGCGACACGACCTGGCGGTCGCCGTTCAGCGCGGAAGGGTTGCGGCCGGCGAGTGGCGAATAGCTCACCCTGTCCGGGTGACGACAGCTTGTCCGCCCTGCTCAAGGTGTGCTTTACTGCTCATGGTCTCGATTTTTGTGTTCGTGTTGAGTCACGCTCGCAGATTTCAGCGGGCGTAGTGTCTCCTCGCCGAGGAAGCAAACCGTCCCCGTGTTGACCCGGGGCGCCGAAGTGGCTTCCTGTTTTGTGGTTGCATATGGAGATTTTGATGACTCAGGGCACTGTGAAGTGGTTCAACTCCGAGAAGGGGTTCGGCTTCATCACCCCCGACAACGGTGGCGGCGACGTCTTCGTTCACTACAGCGAGATCCAGGGTAACGGCTTCAAGAGCCTCGAAGAGAACGCTCGCGTCGAGTTCGAGATCGGCCAGGGCCAGAAGGGCCCGCAGGCCACGTCGGTCACCGTGATCTGACTTTGATCTTGGGAAAGGGCCGTCACCCGTTCGGGGTGGCGGCCCTTTTCGTATGCTGCGCACCATGATCGAGCACGGTTACACCGTCTCCGGGATGAGCTGCGGACACTGCGCCCAGTCGGTCACCGAAGAACTCACCGGCCTGCCGGGAGTGACCGAAGTGGACGTCGACGTCGCGACCGGCCGGGTGATCGTGCGCGCCGACGGTCCGTTGGCCGAGGACGACGTGCGAGCGGCGGTCGATGAGGCCGGTTTCTCCTATGAGGGCACGGCGAGCCTGGTCCCGTAGTTCTTCGCCCGGGGTCGACCCCGGTTCGTTCTTCTCCGCCGGATTGATCTCCAAGTTGGACAGTCCACTGGAGATCGGCGCCGGTGTGACCTCCGGCTCAGTCCGGTAGCGGCCGGGCACGCACGCCCGATCCGGCCCGCAGCGCGTGGTGCGGTCGGCGCGCCCGCTCGGTTCGGCAATGCGCAGCGACTGCGAGGACTGCGCGGCCGCTCGATTCAGCCGGCGCCGCGCGCGCCGCCGGCGAGCCTGGCGCGGCCGCTCGATCCCGCTTGACCTGCGCGCGGCCGGCCCTGCGCGGCCGCTCGATCCCGCCTGACCTGCGCGCGGCCGGCCCTGCACGGCCGCTCGATCCGACTTCCTCGACCGCGCGTGACCGTCCCTGTGAATACTGCAACGGCCTGCAACCCTTCCCTTTCGGGCGGCTACGGAGTCTGCTTGTGCTCCGGTGCCGCGGTTGGGCCGTGACAGGGAGGTCAGGTTGGGCGAGACGGTGGCGGGGATCGTCGCGAATCCGGCTTCGGGGCGGGACATCCGCCGGCTGGTCGCGCAGGCTTCGGTGTTCCCCACCGCGGAAAAGGCGAACATGGTCCAGCGCCTGCTGGCCGCCTTCGCTGTGACCGGGCTTGATCGGGCGCTGGTCTCCACTGACCTCGGGGGCATCTCCGCCGCGGTTCTCAAGGCGCTCGGGCGGGGTGGGACCTGGCCCACCGTCGACTTCTGTGCCGACGATCCCATCACCGGCACCGCCGCCGATACGACCAACGCCGTGCGGCGGATGGTCGAGGCCGGGGCCGGGGTCATCGTCGTGCTCGGTGGGGATGGCACCGCTCGCGTTGCCGCCGCTGCCTGCGAAGACGTTCCCATCCTCGCCCTCTCCACCGGCACCAACAACGCCTTTCCGCAGATGCGGGAGGCGACTGTCGCCGGGCTGGCCGCCGGGCTGATCGCCTCCGGGCAGATCGACCCCGATCTCGTCACGCACCGCGTCAGCGTTCTCGAAGTCGTCACCAAGGCTCGCCGGGAGATCGCGCTCGTGGACGTCTGTGTCTCGACCAGCCGGCACATCGGGGCGCGGGCGCTCTGGGATCCGGCCTCGCTCACCGAGCTCTACTGCACCTTCGCCGAACCCGACGGCATCGGCATGTCGAGTGTGCCCGGGCAGCTCTGCCCGAGCCCGCGGTCGAGCCCGGACGGCGTCGCGCTGCAGCTCGGGCCGGTCGACGAGACGCCGTACGTCGTGCACGCGCCCATCGCGCCCGGGCTCGTGCGGCCCGTCGGGGTGCGGGGGTGGGGTGTGCTCGAACCCGGGATGCGCGTCGAGCTCGCCGCGTCGGGTGGCGTCATCGCGCTCGACGGGGAGCGCGAACTCGAACTGAAGACCGGCGAAAGCGCGTTCGTCGAGCTCAAACCGGACGGGCCGTGGGTCTTGGACGTCCGGGCGGCGATGGCGGAAGCGGCACGGAAAGGGCTGTTGCGCACGGAAACCGAACTGGGGAAGGAGCGTCGAAGATGACGGACACCCTGCGGGAGGCGTATCGCGTGATGCGCACCATCCGAGCGTTCGAAGAGCGGGTGCACGACGAGTTCGCGACGGGCGAAATCCCCGGGTTCGTGCACCTCTACGCCGGTGAAGAGGCCTCCGCCGCAGGGGTCTGCGCCCACCTCGACGACCGTGACGCCATCGCCAGCACCCACCGCGGCCACGGCCACTGCATCGCCAAGGGCGTCGACGTCAAAGCCATGATGGCCGAGATCTACGGCCGCAAGACAGGATCCTGTCGCGGTAAGGGCGGCTCGATGCACATCGCCGACCTCTCGAAGGGCATGCTCGGCGCCAACGGCATCGTCGGCGGCGGCCCGCCGCTCATCTGCGGCACCGCCCTCGCCGCGAAACAGCAGAACACCGGCGGTGTCGGCGTCGCCTTCTTCGGCGACGGCGCCGGCAACCGGGGGACGACGCTGGAGGCGCTGAACCTCGCGTCGGTCTGGGACCTGCCCGCCCTCTTCATCGCCGAGGACAACGGCTACGCCGAAGCCACCTCCAGCACCTGGTCCGTCGCCTCCGACACCATCGCCGACCGCGCCGCCGGGTTCGGCATGCCGGGCGTGATCGTCGACGGGTTCGACTTCTTCGCCGTCCACGAAGCCGCGGGGGAAGCCGTCGAACGCGCTCGCGGCGGCGGTGGCCCGACGCTCATCGAGGTCAAGTTCACCCGCTACTTCGGGCACTTCGAGGGCGTCCAGCAGACCTACCGGGCCGGCGAAGCCGCCGACGCCCGCGAGAACCTCGACTGCCTCAAGCGGTTCCGGGAACGCGTCACCGACAGCGGCGAGCTGCCCGGACCGGTCCTCGACGACATCGACGCCGAAGTCGCGAAGCTCATCGAAGCCGCCGTCTCCGAGGCGAAGGCCGCGCCGAAACCCACGAAGGAAGACCTCGAGACCGACGTCTACGTGTCGTACTAAGGAGCGCGCGTCATGGCCAGGACGATCAGCTACCGCGAGGCGATCAACGAGGCGCTCACCCAGGAGATGGAACGCGACGAGTCGGTCATCGTCATGGGTGAGGACAACGCGGGCGGCGCCGGCGACGACGCCTGGGGTGGCGTCGTCGGCGTCACGAAAGGCCTGTTCCACAAGTTCCCCGGCCGCGTGCTCGACACGCCGATCTCCGAGTCCGCTTTCGTCGGCGCGGCGATCGGCGCCGCGACGCGCGGGCAGCGACCGGTCGCGGAACTGGTGTTCATCGACTTCATGGGTGTCTGCTTCGACCAGATCTTCAACCAGGCGGCCAAGTTCCGGTACATGTTCGGCGGCAACGCGCGGACGCCGGTGGTGATCCGCACGATGTACGGCGCCGGCCTGCGGGCCGCCGCGCAGCATTCCCAGTGCCTCTACCCGATCTTCACGCACATCCCGGGCCTGAAGGTCGTCGTGCCGTCGAACCCGTACGAGGCGAAGGGCCTGCTCATCCAGGCCATCCGCGACGACGACCCGGTGATCTTCTGCGAGCACAAGGCCCTCTACGACACCAGCGGCGACGTCCCGGAGGACAGCTACGCGATCCCGTTCGGCGAGGCGAACGTCGTGCGCGACGGCGGTGACGTCACCATCGTCGCGATCGGCCGCATGGTCGCCGTGGCCGAAGAAGCGGCGAAAGAACTGGCCGCCAGCGAGATCGAAGCCGAGATCATCGACCCGCGCACCACCAGCCCGCTCGACACCGAAACGATCCTCGAAAGCGTCGGGAACACCGGACGCCTGGTCGTCGTCGACGAGGCCTCGCCGCGCTGCAACCTCGCCACGGACATCTCCGCGCTCGTCGCGAAGGAGGGGTTCGGCTCGCTGCGGGCCCCGATCGAGATGGTGACGCCGCCGCACACGCCCGTCCCGTTCTCCGACGCGCTCGAGGACCTCTACATCCCGGACGCGCAGAAGGTCCTCAACGCGGCGAAGGCGGTCGTGGAGTACCGGCGATGATCCAGCCGGTCACGATGCCCGAGTGGGGCCTTTCGACGGAGCGCGGCCGGATGCGGCGGGTGATCGCCGCGGCCGGCGAGGAGGTGCCGGTCGGCGGCACCCTGCTGGACACGCTTCTCGACGGCGACGCGCAGGCCATCGACGCAGCTCCACTGCTATCCGAAGTGGACGTACCGACCACGACGATCTGGGCTGGCCAGGACGCTGTCCTGCCGCCGGGAAACGCCGACGTCTACGTCGAAAACGCCGGGCACCTGGTCCACCTCGAAGTCCCGGGAGCCGTGCTCACCGCGATCACGGGCTGACCCGCCCGCCCTCCGGTGGCTCTTGGCCCCGCCGGAGGACGCTGAAGGGCTCTTCGCCGGCATCTCCCTCGCCGGCGAAGAGTCCTTCGGCGAGATTGTCGCCACCTTCCGATCAGCGGACCGAAAAGGCAGACTGAGGAGGCGGAGCGCAAGGAGCGGCGGTTGGGGCAGCGAGACCTCGAGGCAGCGTTGCCTGCCGGGGCGGACCCCCGGCGGCACGCTCGTGTCCTCGCGCAGGTGCACGAAGCGGCCCTGGCCGGAAAGGCGCTGCCCAGCCGGCCGCGGCCGGTCATCGACGCGTCCTGGCAGCGGATGCGCCGGCTCGGCATCGACCCCGACAGCCGGTCCGCCGCGCCCGTCCTGAGCGTCGAACAGCTGGAAGCGCGCCGCCGCACGAGCGGGATGGCCGAGGCACTGCCGACGTTGCGCGGCGGCTTGATCAGCCTGGCCGAGCAGGCCGCGCACATCATGGTGATCGTCGACGCCGGGGGACACGTCCTCTGGCGTGACGGCAGCGCCGCGGTCAGCCGCCGCGCCGACGGGCTCGGGTTCGTCGAAGGCGTGGACTGGCAGGAAGAATCCGTCGGCACCAACGCGATCGGCACCGCGCTGGTCACGCGCCGCCCGGTCCAGATGTACGCCGCCGAGCACTACGTCCGCGCGCACCACTCCTGGACGTGCGCCGCCGCGCCGCTGCACGACCCGCGCGACGGCAGGCTGCTCGGCGTCGTCGACCTCTCCGGGCCGGCCTCGACCGTCCACGCGACGACGTTGGCGCTGGTCGACGCCGTGACGCGGCTCGCGGAGTCCCAGCTGCGCACCACCCACCTCACCGAGCTGGAACGGCTGCGCGGCTTCGCCGTCCCGGTGCTCGCGAAGGTCGGCGGGCAGGCCGTCGTCGCCGACGAACACGGCTGGGTCGCCGCGGCCGCCGGGCTCGCGCCGGTCGACCGGATCGCGCTGCCCGCGAACCTCGCGCCCGGCGGGGTCTGGTTGCCGGCGTACGGCCACTGCGCGGTCGAGCCCGTGCCCGGCGGCTGGCTGATCCGCCCCGCCGACAACGACGCCGCCCCGCCGACCCGCGTCGTCCTCGACGTCCGGTCGCCGCGCGAACCCGAGCTGACCGTGGCCGGCGCGGCCGGGACCTGGACGCACCGGCTCAGCCCGCGCCACGCCGAGATGCTGTACGTGCTGGCCAGCCACCGCGGCGGCCGGTCGGCGTCCGAGCTGTCGTCCGACCTGTTCGGCGACGCGGGCCGCACGGTCACCGTCCGCGCCGAGATGTCCCGGCTGCGCCGCCACTTCGGCGGCATCCTCGGCGCGAAGCCGTACCGCTTCGCCGACGACGTCGAAGTGCTGGTCCGGCGCCCGCCGAGCCCCGAAGAGGTGCTGCCGCACTCGCTCGCCCCCGCCATCCGGGGCTGATCCCGCCGGGCAGGATGGGGGACGTGCCGAAACGTCCGCTGCTGCCCGACACCATCGCGCCGAGCTGGCTCGTGGTGCAGGTCCTCGGCACCCTGTTCGTCGCGGCGACGCTGGTGACCGCGCGCGAGCCGGACGCGCGGATCTGGGCCGCCTACGGCGTCGCGAGCGCCTGCTGGCTCGGGTTCGTCGGGTTCGCGTCCCGGCTGCCGAAGACCGCGGCCGCCCTGCTCGCCGCGGCCAGCGTGCTGCCGGCGGCCCTCGTGGGCCGGGCCGGGGACTCGTCGGCGATCCTGCTGTCCGTCATCCCGCTCGGCCGGCTCGCGGCGCTCACCACGGTGAGCGTCGGCGTGATCCTCGGGACCGGCCTGCTCGACGTCGCGCTCGCGGTGACGGCGCACCTGGTCGCCGGGCACTCGCTCGGCGCGGCGCTCGCCGACGCCGCCGTGATGCTGATGCTCGTGCTGGTCGGGCTCAACCGCCGCCAGTACGAGGTCCAGGCCATCCAGTCCGGGGCCCTGCTCGAACAGACCCGGCTCGCGCAGGCCGAGCACGCGCGCGCCGCCGCCCTCGACGAACGCACGCGCATCGCCCGCGAGATCCACGATGTCCTGGCGCATTCGTTGGGAGCGCTGGGAGTCCAGCTCGAGCTCGCCGAGGCGCTGCTCACCGAACGGTCCGATGTGGACGGTGCACTGCGGTCGGTTCGCCGGTCGCGGCGCCTGGCCGCCGACGGGCTGGCCGAAGCGCGCAACGCCGTCGCCGCACTCCGCCGGGACGTCCCGCCGCTGGCGGGGGCGCTGGCCGCGGTGGCCGCCGAGCACGCCGGCAACCACGGTGTCGACGTCGGGTTCGAGACCGCCGGCGAGGCCCGGCCGCTGCCGTCGGCGGCGGTCGTCGCGCTGGTGGGCGTCGCGCGGGAAGCCCTGACGAACGCGGGCAAGCACGCGCCCGGCGAGGACGTCCGGGTGCGGCTGGAGCACGAGCCCGGCGCCGTCCGGCTCGACGTCCGCAACAAGCTCGGCGAATTCACTCGGACGAGTGAAGGTTTCGGCTTGGCGGGCATGCGGGAGCGCCTGGCTCTCGCCGGTGGCACGCTGGAATCGGGACCAGAAGACGGCTACTGGCGCGTACTCGCCGTAATCCGGCACTGACCGGCACGCCCGAGATCACGTGCTGGTGACAGCGGGCGGTGCCCGTGCCCGCGCGGACGGCGACTCGGCTACCTTCTCGGGGTACGGCTAAACAGCAGCTTTTCGGGGGTCCGGGTGGCGAAGCCCCCGGCCTGGGGTGAAGCCCCGGAAGGCACGGGGAGGAATCGGGGATGACCAGCACTGCGACGGCCCCGGGTCCCACGGCGCCCGCGCCGGGACCCCCACCGCCGCCGCCACCGGACGGCCGCGACCGCGCCGGGGGGCGCAGTGGCCTCCTCGGCCTGCTGGACCTGCCGGGCCAGGCGGTGCGCGCGATCATCCGGTCCGCCGCGACCACGCCGGGCCGGCTCACGGTGATCGCCGTCGGGCTGGTGCTGCTGGCCCTCGTCGCCGGGCTGGCCGCGACGCTGTCGGTGCAGGACCGCGACGACACGATCACCGGCGTCATCGACCACCGCGAGCCGCTCGCCGCCGCGGCGCAGCAGGTCTACAAGTCGCTCTCGGACGCCGACGCGACCGCGGCGAGCGCGTTCCTGTCGATCGGCACCGAGCCGCCCGAACTTCGCTCGCGCTACGAGCGTGACATCGCCGAAGCCGGCGCCGCACTCGCGAAGGCCGCTTCCGACTCCTCCGACGTCGCCGGCGCGGCCGGTCCGGTCGACGTCCTCAACCAGTCGCTGCCGGTCTACACGGGGCTCGTCGAGACGGCCCGCGCGAACAACCGCCTCGGCTACCCGGTCGGCGCCTCCTACCTGCGCGAGGCGTCCGAGCTGATGCGCGCGAAGATCCTGCCGGCCGCCCAAGACCTCTACCGCGTCGACACCGAGCGGCTGGTCGAGGAGCAGGACAGCGCCACCGGCTTCCCGTGGCTCGCCACGATCCTCGTGCTCGCGTTGCTCGCCGCGCTGATCGTCGCCCAGGTCTACCTGACCCGGCGTACGAACCGGCTGCTCAACGTCGGGCTCGTCGTCGCGACGGCCGCCGTCGTCGTGTCGCTGCTGTGGGGCGCGGTCGCGCTGGTCGTGCAGGGCAGCCTGGTCGGCAGCGGCCAGGACGACGGCTCGCACCGCGTCGACGTCCTCGTCCGCGCCCGGATCGCCGCGCTGCAGGCCCGCGCCGACGAAACGCTGACGCTGGTCGCCCGCGGCGACGGCGCGGCCTACGAGAAGGACTTCGGCACCAACGCGGCCCAGCTGGTCGGCCCGGACGGCCAGGGCGGCCTGCTCGCCGAAGCCCGCGGCCTGATCCAGGACGGCGACGGCGCCGCGAAGGTCGCCGACGCGACGAAGGCCGCGCAAGACTGGATGAAGGCGCACAAGCAGGTGCGCGACCAGGACAACGCCGGGGCATACCAGGAAGCCGTCGACGCCGCGGTCCTCGAGGACAAGACCGACGGCTCGGCTCCGGCCTTCCGGCGGCTCGACGACAGCCTCCAGGCGGCGATCGACGTCGGCAGGCAGGAGTTCCTCGACGACACCCACGGTGGCGAGGCCGCGCTGACGCTGCTCGCGCCCGGCTTGGCCGTGCTCGCCGTGGTCGCCGCGGCGGGTGTCACCATGGGGATCCGGGAGCGACTGAGGGAGTACCGGTGAGCAGGCGGGGGAACACGGTCCGGGCGGGTGCGCTGGCGGTCGCCGCGCTGCTGCTGGCGGCCTGCGGGAGCCCCGGCAAGCCGGTCGACCCGGCCCCGGTGAGCAACGCGGCCTGGCCGCAGCCCGCGCACGTCGGCGGCCCCGACTCGTCGGCCGGCGGCGCCACCGACACCAGCTGCGACCCCCTGGTCAGCCTCGCGCCGAACGGGACCAATGTTCCCGACGGCTCGACCATGGCGAAGATCAAGGAACGCGGCAAGCTGATCGCCGGCGTCGACCAGACGACCTACCTGTTCGGCTTCCGCAACCCCACGACGGGCAACCTCGAGGGCTTCGACATCGACATGGTCAACGAGATCGCCCGGTCGATCTTCGGCTCGCCGGAGGGGCGCGTGCAGTTCCGCGCGATCACGTCGGGGCAGCGTGAGGACGTCCTGGAAGAACACCAGGTCGACATCGTGGTCCGGACCTACAGCATCACCTGCTCACGCAAGAAGAACGTCCAGTTCTCGTCCGTCTACTACAAGGCGGGGCAGCGGATCCTGGTCACCAAGGAGTCGAAGGTGACCAAGCTGGCCGACCTCACCGGCAAGCGGGTGTGCGCGGCGAAGAAGTCGACGTCCGCGGCGAAGATCGCGACGGACCCGTCGAAGCCGGTGCCGATCTCGGTGGACAACTGGTCGGACTGCCTGGTGATGCTCCAGCAGGGCCAGGTCGACGCCGTCTCGACCGACGACACGATCCTCGCCGGGATGGCCGCGCAGGACCCGACGCTGAAGGTGGTCGGCGACCAGTTCACCGAGGAGAACTACGGCATCGGCGTGCCGAAGGACAACGAGGACATGGTCAGGTACGTCAACGCCGTGCTGGACAAGATCCGCAGCAGCGATGTGTGGCAGAACAGCTACCGCCGCTGGGTGGAGCCCTCGCTCGGCCCGGCGTCGCCGCCGTCGCCGCAGTACAAGTGAACCGGTCGCGACTAGGATCGATCTCCGTACGTCGCCGGGGATCTGGGAGGTAGCAGTGTCGGAGGAGCCGCGCCGTCCTCGGCACGCCGCACCGGACGACGAGCAGCAGCAGGTGGCGCCGCCGAGCTGGCAGCCGCCGCCCCCGGTGCGGTGGGAGACGCCCGAGCCGTCGATTTCGGGCCGCCTCGACGACGGTGAGCCGCCCCGCCGCGAGGAGAACGTCTTCCGCGCGCCCGTCCGCCGTCCGCCGACGCCGCCGCGCGGCCAGCCGACGTCCGTGCGCGGGACGATCCCGGGCGCGGACGATCCGACCCGCCCGCCGGGCAGCATGAACCCCGTCGTGCCGCCGGTCCAGCCGACGCAGGCGATCCGCCCGGACCCGAACGCGCCGCAGCCGACGAGCGTGCTCGCCGCCCCGGCGCCGGAGACGCAGAGCATCATGCCGCCGGCGCCGCGGCCGGACGCCGGCCCGGACACGCCGCTGCCCGACCCGGGCACCGAAAGCGTCCTGCCCGAACGCACCAGCGAAGGCCGGCACACCGGCACCGGGACCGGCTCGGGAACCGGCAGCGGCTCGGGCTCCGGCTCCGGCGCGTTCCCGGGTACCGGCAGGCGGACGTCGTCCCGGACGTCCCGCTCCCGCCGCGGCCGCCTCGGCGCCGGGCTCGTCGAGGTGCCGGCGGTCCCCTCGCGCGACCCGGCGTCCGCGGTGCTGACGAACCCGATGGTGTCGGAGGAAAAGCGGTTCTGCAGCAAGTGCAGTGCGAAGGTCGGCCGGGGCAAGGACGGGAAACCCGGTGCGGCGGAAGGAAAGTGCGAGAACTGCGGGACGCCGTTCTCGTTCGTGCCGAAGCTGCGGCCGAACGAGCTCGTCGGCGGCCAGTACGAGGTCCTCGGCGCGCTCGCCTACGGCGGCCTGGGCTGGATCTACCTGGCGCAGGACCACAACGTCAGCGACCGCTGGGTCGTCCTCAAAGGACTGATCGACACCGGTGACCAGACGGCGATGGCGGCCGCGGCCAACGAGCAGCGGTTCCTCGCCGAGGTCGAGCACCCGAACATCGTCAAGATCCACAACTTCGTGCAGCACCCGGACGCCCACAGCGGGACGACCGTCGGCTACATCGTCATGGAGTACGTCGGCGGCCAGTCGCTGCGGCAGCTCGCGCTCGCGCACCACCGCGAGAGCCGCCGTCCGGAACCGCTGCCGATCGGCCAGGTCATCGCGTACGGGCTGGAGATCCTGCCCGCGCTCGGGTACCTGCACAGCCAGAACCTGCTCTACTGCGACCTCAAGCCGGACAACGTGATCCAGACCAACGAGCAGCTGAAGCTGATCGACCTGGGCGCGGTCCGGCGGATGGACGACTACGAGAGCCCGCTGTTCTTCACCACCGGCTACAGCGCGCCGGAGCTGGCGAAGCAGGGCGCGTCGGTGGCGTCGGACCTGTTCACCGTCGGGCGCACGCTCGCGGTGCTGAGCTTCGAGTTCACCGGCTACACCAGCAAGTTCAAGACGACGCTGCCCGGCCCGGACACGGTGCCGCTGTTCGCGCTCTTCGGTTCGTACTACCGGTTCCTGCGGCGCGCGACGCACGCCGACCCGGACCGGCGGTTCCTCTCCGCCGAGGAGATGGGCGACCAGCTGACCGGCGTGCTGCGCGAGATCATGGCGCTCGGCACCGGCAAGCCGCGGCCCGGCGCGTCGACGGTGTTCGGCCCGGAGAGCCGGACGTTCGGCGTGCAGCTGGTGGTGCCGGAGGCCGGCCGGAGCGTGCCGCTGCCCGGCGCGGACGAGGTCGTCGCCGGCCTGCCGATCCCGCAGGTCGACACGGACGACCCGGCGGCGGGCGTGCTCGCCACGACCACCGCGCTCGAGCCGCGTGGCGCCATCGAGGCGCTGGCCGGCGCGCCGCGCGAGTCGATCGAGGTGCGGCTGCGGATCGTGCGCGCCCGGATCGAGCTGGGCGAGCTGGCCGAGGCGCAGCGGCAGCTGCAGGCCGGGCAGTACCTGGCGATCAAGAACGGCTTCCCGCACGACTGGCGGATCGACTGGTACCGCGGCCTGATCGAGCTGGCGGGCGGCCGGTCGCGGGTCGCGCAGGTCGCGTTCGAATCCGTGTACGACGACCTGCCGGGCGAGATCGCGCCGAAGCTCGCGCTGGGGATCAGCGCCGAGGGCGTCGGCGACTACTTCGCCGCCGCGCGGTTCTACGAGCTGGTCTGGCGGACCGACCGCACGTACGTCAGCGCGGCGTTCGGCCTCGCGCGCGTGTACCTCGCGCAGGGCGCGCGCAACAGCGCGGTGGAGGTGCTGGAGACGGTCCCGCCGTCCTCGACGCACTACGTCGACGCGCAGGTCGCGGCCATCCGGATCAAGACCACGGCGACCAAGGCGAACGGCCGCGAGACGCCGGTGACCGAGCACGACCTGCTGGACGCGTCAGCCCGGCTGGAGCGGCTGCGGCTGGACCTCGAGCGCCAGACGCGGCTGTCCGCCGGGGTGCTCGAAGCCGCGCACGACTGGATCAAGCAGGGCAAACCCACCCCGGGCGTGCGGGTGCTGGGGTGCTCGCTGGACGAGCGTGAGCTGCGGCTGGGGCTCGAGCGGTGCTACCGCGCGCTGGCGCGGCTGGCGGGCACGGTCGACGAGCGCGTGCAGCTCGTGGACCGGGCGAACGCCATCCGCCCCCGCACCCTGACCTGACCTGGGTCAGGGGTTGATCTCCCAGTCGCGCTCTTCGCGCTGCCGTTGCTGGTTCTTCTCGTGCTGCGCCGCCAGCTTCTCCAGCGCTTGGGCGTCGCCGTGCGTGCTGAAGTGCTCGAAGCCCACGACGATGAACAGCGCCCGCGCGCTCACCGCGATCGGGCCGTCCTCCGCGTCGAGGCGGCCGTCGGCGCTGACGTAGATCTTGCGGCCCGCGATGCCGTCCAGCCGGGCCTCGATGAACAGCGTCGAGCCGACCGGGACCGGGCGGCGGAAGTCCGTCTCGAGCTTGCCCGTCACCGCCGGCCGGCGGATCAGGTTGCCGACCGTCGACCCGAGGGCCTCGTCGAACGCGCAGGCCAGCAGGCCGCCGTGGGCCAGCCCGGGTGCGCCCTGGTGCGCCGCCGTCACGGTGAACCGCGAGTGGACGACCTGGCCTTCGCCGACCGTCGAGCGCAGGTGCAGCCCGGCGTCGGCCTCGTCGCCGCAGCCGAAGCACTCGCTGAAGTGGACGCCGAGCTCGGTACCCGGCGCCGGCGCCTTCGGGTGCGGGACCGCGGGCTCCACGGCCACCGGCGGCCAGGGTTGAGAAACACGACTCATGCGCTGACGTTAACTCGCCGGTAGCCGCCCGGCGCGCCCGGCCCGCGCGGTAATCAGGCAACGTATACCTCTCGGTAGCCGGAAAGTTCCCCACCGTAGAGATTTCTCGGCTCAGCCTGCCGACCTGCGTCGATCCGGCAAGACTGAAGGGATGAGCTCGAACGGCCCTAAGGGCACTGCACGGAGGAGGTCGTCGCCGGCATGAGCGAAGAAGCAGCAACGACGGGCAAACCGTCAGTGGACGAGAGAACCGTCAAGCGCGCCGTGTGGGCGTCCGCGATGGGCAACGCCACCGAGTGGTACGACTACGGTGTCTTCACCTCGGGCGCGATCGCCGTCAGCATCGGCACGCAGTTCTTCCCCGGTGAAGGCAACGCGGTGCTCAAGTCGCTGGCGCTGCTCGCGGTCGGGTTCATCGTGCGGCCGTTCGGCGGGGCGTTCTTCGGTCCGCTCGGCGACAAGATCGGCCGCAAGCGGGTCCTCGCCGTCACCATCCTGCTGATGTCCGGGTGCACGTTCCTGGTCGGCGTCCTGCCGACGTACTCCGGCGGCTACAGCATGGGCATCGCGGCACCGATCGCGATCCTGCTGCTCCGGATCATCCAGGGCTTCTCGACCGGCGGTGAATACGGCGGCGCGGCGACGTTCATCGCCGAGTACTCGCCGACGAAACGCCGGGGCTTCTTCGGCAGCTTCCTGGAGCTGGGCACGCTGGGCGGCTACGTGCTCGGCAACCTCGTCGTGCTCTCCGTGACGCTCTCCCTGTCGGCCGACCAGGTCGACGCGTGGGGCTGGCGGATCCCGTTCTTCGTCGCGCTGCCGCTCGGCCTGATCGGGCTCTACCTGCGGAACAAGCTCGAGGACACCCCCGAGTTCCGCCGGATGGAGGCCGCGGGCGAGAAGCCGCAGAAGGCGCCGCTCAAGGAGATCTTCGTCCGCAACTGGCGGATGATCCTCAACCTGATCGGCATCGTGCTGCTGCTGAACGTCGCGGACTACCTGCTGCTGACGACCATGCCGACGTACTTCACGGACACGTTGAAGATCAACGACAACACGTCGACCCTGATCATCATCGCCGTCGAAGTGATCCAGATGGCGATCATCATCCCGCTCGGGGCGCTGTCCGACCGGATCGGCCGGAAACCGCTGCTGCTCACCGCGGCCATCGGGTTCCTGGTGCTGAGCTGGCCGTCGCTCAAGCTGATGCAGTCCGGCAGCATCTTCTGGCTGTTCGTCGGCTTCCTGATCGTCGCGCTGCTGCTGGTGCTGATGCTCGCGGTGATCGGCTCGACGTTCCCGGCGATGTTCCCGACGCGCGTGCGCTACGGCTCGTTCGCGATCGGCTACAACGTCTCGACGTCGCTGTTCGGTGGTACCTGCGGTGTCATCGTGACGGCGTTGATCAAGAGCACCGGCAACGAAGACTGGCCGGCGTACTACCTGATGGCCGCGGCGCTGATCGCGATCCTCCCGATCATCAAGATCCCGGAGACGTCGCAGGTCCCGATGGACCAGATCGAGACCGAAGGCATCGGAGGCAAGCTGACTTCCGCGGGCGCTCAGCGCTGAGCTTCCGCCGGGAACACGAGTGCCCCGTCCGGATCACCGGGCGGGGCACTCGTGCGTCGCGGGTCAGCTGGCGTCGCTCCGAGGAGCGAAGCGCTTGCGGGACCAAGCGGCGAGCGCGCCCGCGACCACGACAGCGATTCCGGTTTCGACGATGAGTGCGGCGAACACCATGTGCTTCCTCCTCGGGTTCTCGGGCCGGCGGCTGAGCGTCCGGCTGAGCAGTTGTCCGGCGTCCGATCGGAACACCACTCGGCATATCGCCACGACCCGGCTCGGTATTTCGTCGGAAACCCACCTCGCGGCGGTGATCTACGCCACGTCCCTGACCTGCGGAAACGTCTAACGCGACGTGGTCGCCACGGGTGCTTTGGCGCTCGTCTCCGTCGGGTTCGCCGAGGGCGGCGACGTCGGCCGCTCCACCTTCCGGGTGGACGGGGTCGGCACCGTCGTCTTCGACGCGCGCGCCGGCGACCGGCCCGGCTGGGCCTCGGGCGGCGGCGGGACCGAGGTCGCCGGGACCTCGGTGGGCGGTGCCGAGCTGGGAGCGGTGGTGCCGACCGTGGACAACCCCGGCGGATCGGCGGGCTGCACGGGGTCGGGCGGCCCGGCGCGGTGACCGGCCAGGAAACCGGCCACCGCGAGGATCACCGCCGTCGCCGTCGAGGTGCCGGCGACCGCCCAGCGCTTGCGTCGGCGCCGGACCCGGCCACCGCGCTCGATCACGTCGGTGGCTTCGAGGCGCATCGGCGGCTGGGTGCCACCGGCCGCGCCGGTCAGGAACGCGCGGACGTCGTCTTCGGGGTCCATGTTCGTCACCTCCCCTCCGTGGTCGCGCTGAAGGTCAGCGCTTCGTAGTGCGGGCCGAGCCGGTTGCGCAGCGTCGCCAGGCCCCGCGAGGCCTGGCTCTTCACCGTGCCGGTGCTGCAGCCGAGTGCCTGCGCCGTCTCCTCGACGCTCAGGTCCTCGAAGTACCGCAGCACCAGCACGGCGCGCTGCTTGGGGGCCAGCACGGCCAGCGCGTGCCGGACCAGCATGTCCTGGTCGCTCCCGGCGGGTTCGGCCGGGAGCTCGGGCAGGGTGTCGGTGAGCCGCTCCCGTTTCCACCTGCTGCGCCGGTGCTCGGCGAGGAACGTGCGCAGCACGACCTTGCGGGCATAGGCGTCCAAGGCGTCGTGGCGCGACAGCCTCGGCCAGGCGAGGTAGAGCTTGAGCAGCGCGGCCTGCGTGAGGTCCTCGGCCTGGTGCCAGTCGCCGCAGAGCAGGAAGGCGGTGGACCGCAGGCTGTGCGCGCGCTCGCCGAAGTACCGGGCGAACTCGCCGTCCCACGGCGAGCCCGGCCCGGTCGACGGACGGGAGCGGGAGATCACCGAGTTACCGGGTCACCCCGATGGCCGGCAGGTGCAGGTCACCGGTCGGCCCGGCGGGCACGGCGACGGGAACGCGCTGCGGACGCGCGGACGGCGCCTTCGTCGCCTCACGCGGCGGCGCGGGCACGGCGGTCGGGGCCTTGGTCGGCTTGCGGCTGGTGGTCGGGATCGCGGACGGCGGCGCGGTGGGCCGGGTCGTCGCGGTCGGTGCCGGCGGCTGCGCCTCCGAAGCCAGCGCGATGCCACCGGTCAGGGCACCACCGGCGAGCACGAGAGCGCCGAGGGAAAGGGCGATACGGATACGCAAGACAGCTCCTCTTCTCGCGGGCGCGGCCGTCGATCGCCGCGCCTCTGCCCTTAGTCATGCGACGGGTGGTCACCGGGGTTGCATCGAGTTCCGGCCGATCTCGAAGACGTTCGGCGGGGCGTTCGGTGGCCCGGAACGACGAACGGCCGGGAAGCCCGCGAGGGACTTCCCGGCCGCCCGGTGTTCGTGAAGGGACTCAGCCGGCCAGTGCCGACAGCTTCTGCCAGCCCGCCCAGTCGTAGGTCCAGTCGCTGTAGTCGCCGTCCTTGGCGCTCAGCGTCTGCGTGCTTCCGGTGATCTCGACCGGGTCGCCGGTGAGCACGCCGTCGTAGTACTCCTTGGCCCGCGCCGGCGAGAGGTTCAGGCAGCCGTGCGAGACGTTCTTCTTGCCCTGCGCCCAGACCGAGGCCGCCAGGCCGTGGATGAACTCGCCGTTGTTGGAGATCCGGACCGCCCACGGCACCACGACGTTCTCGTAGTGGTACTTCGGGTTGCTCATCGCGTAGGTGGCCTGCTTGCCCATCACGACGTGCGTGCCGCTGTGGGTGACGCGGCCCGGGTCCGAGTCGAGGCCGTAGCTCACCGGGTAGTCGGCGATCTGCTGGCCGTCGCGGATCACCTGCATCGTGTGCTGCGTGGTGTTGCCCTTGACGATCTGCGAGCGCCCGATGGTGAAGCTGGCCGACACGTCCTGCTTGCCGTACGTGCCTTCGCCGATCTTGACGCCGTAGATCTTGGCGTTGACCTTCACCGTGGTGCCCGGCTTGTAGTACTCCTTCGGCCGCCAGTGCACCGAGGTGTCGCCGTCGGTCCAGCCCCACGAACCCTCGGTCTTCGGCGTGGTCTCGACCGAAAGCGCCTTCTCGACCGAAGCCTTGTCGGTGACGCGGCTCGGGAAGGACAGCGCGATCGGCATCGCGATGCCGTACGTCTGCCCGTCGCCGACGTTCAGGCTGGCCGACGTCTGGCGCTTCGGCTTCACCGTGGTGAACGCGCCGCCGATCGGCACGTTCTTGCCGTCGGCGCCCTGCGCCTGGCCGGACCAGGTGTAGGTCTTGCCGTAGCCGAGCTGCTCGGTGGTGTTCCAGCTCTTCTTGTCCGCCGACGTCTGGCCCTGGACCTGCTTGCCGTCCGGGTTGGTCAGCGTGACCGAGACGATCGTGCCGCTGTCGACCTTGACCTCGACGGGTTCGCCGGGCGGCACGTCCTGCGCGCCGCCGGCCGGCGTCACCGTCAGCTTCGCCGGCTGCGCGGTCGGCGCGGGTGCGGAAGTCGGGCCCCCGCCCGACGTCCCGCTCGCCGACACCGTCGGTTCACTGCTGCACGCCCCCAGCGTGAGCACGGCTACCAAGCCCAGTGCCACAGCAGCGCCCCGGCGCCGCGTGGAAGTCCTCACCGTCAACCCATTCCCCTTTGCCCCTTTGGTGCTTCCCCTCATCGAGACGTCCCGCGGACCTGCGACGTTGAGCAAGAGTGGCGTGACGAAGGTCACAACTGCTTGCCCACGCTGCTTCACAGAGGGGGCACGAGTGACTCCGAGCCGTATCCGGTGATCACGGTGTCGCTGTGCTGCGCAAGACTAACCGGTGGGTCCGACAGAACGTGGCGGGAGCCCTACGACGTTCCGGTGACCTTGGCCCGGGCAGGCGTTTTTCGCCTCGATCACGGGGTTCAACTTTGGCCAGATCCCGGTAGTCTGCTCTCAGGCCGTCGTTTTGCGTGTTCGTGGCTTCACACTCGCGGAACTTCTGACGCGAGCCATGGAGCCGAACCGCTCTTGACTCGTCTCGTTGGAACCGCCCGGGACGGTCGGGGTGCCGCTTCGGTGGCATTCGAAGCGGATCTGTGTAACGAGGAGTACAGCGGTGGCGCAAGGCACTGTGAAGTGGTTCAACGCGGAGAAGGGCTTCGGCTTCATCGCGCAGGACGGCGGCGAAGGCGACGTGTTCGTTCACTACTCGGAGATCGAGGGCCGCGGTTTCCGCACCCTCGAGGAGAACCAGCGAGTGGAGTTCGAGGTCGGCCAGGGACAGAAGGGTCCGCAGGCCCAGAAGGTCCGCGCGATCTGAGACAGGCCCTTTAGCGTTGTCTTAAGGCCTGAGTGAAGGGCCCCCGGTTGCTGCCGGGGGCCCTTTCTCATGGGGTGTTCGAGTTCAGCGGCGTCCGACGGCCGGCGCGTCGAAGGCGTCGGCGGGGAAGTGGAACTCGTCGGTGAGATCGGTGAGGTCGCTCTGTCGCTGGTCCTGCAGCGAGGCTGCCTGACCTTCCCAGTTGAGCCGCTCGAGGATCCATTCCTGAGCGAGCGCCTGGGGCGAGATGTCCCGATCGGCGGCGATGTCCTTGAGCTGCTGGTTGGCGATGAGGCTCATCCGCAGCTGAATGACCTGGGCTTCCCCGAACCGCTTACCGGTCCCGGTGCTTTCGTTGTCGGCATCGGGAGCCAGGGCGGCAAGGTAGGAGGTGAGTTCCTTGTCCTCGACAACACCATCATCCGCAGGCTTAGCGGCACCACGATGGCGTCCGGAGGACGCGGCTTTGAGGTTCGTCCGGCTGCTTAGGCGGCCAAGGGAGGGAAGAGGCACGCCAGCCACGATAACGGTTAGGTCTCACCCCGCAAACCACTGTGAGCCACGACACGCTGCCGACTTTCCCCATTCAGCCCAACGACCACCCGTTCAGCCCAACCCACCATGAACACAGGGCAACCCCCCACTAACCCAACGAGTCGATCACAAAGGGGCAAGGGGTCTTGCGCCGGTGCGGACAGCGCCAACGGCACGGGAGGGGACAACGCCGGAGCGGCAGCTGGCCATAAGGGGGTAGGGGAGGGGGCGCGCCAAGGGTCGGTAGGGGTCAGGGGCGGCGGCAGCGCGCAGGGGGCCACCTGGGGCGGGAGGGGCGGGGTGCCGGGGGTTGGCACGTAGCCCCGCAGGAGCGGTGAGCGGTGAGCGGGGCGGGGGGAGCAGGGGGCGGCAGGGCGGGCGGAGGGTGGGGAGGCGGCAGCTGGAAGCGGTGCGAGGGGCAAGTGGCTAGGGGGCTTGTATCGAAGTCGAGCTGAGCAGGAGTTGGTGTTGCCGCGACAGGAGAGGGGCTCTGCTGGGGCGGCAGCGGAGGAAGGCCGGCCAGGAGGGCAGGGGGCTGCGGGAGGGCGAAGGCTGCGCGGGGAAGGGGGCGCAGCCAGGGCGGACGGAGGGGGCCGAAGGTGGCAGCAGGCCGCAGGCAGAGGGCGGCGCGTTCGCGGTAGGGGGGGCACACGGGGCGGCGGTAGGCAGCAGCAAGGAGGAAGAAGGGGGCAGCCAGGAGGACGGAGGGCTGCACGGGCGAGCACGGGAGAGAACGAAGGGCTGCACGGAAGAGAACGGAGGGCTGCACAGGAGGGAAAGGCACACCGGCGCCAGGAAGCTAGCGGAAGAACGAGTGGAGGGGCAGCTGGCGACCGGCGGGAGAGGCAGAGCTGGAGCCGCCTGCCGACCACGGAACGGACGCGGAGGAGCGCCGGAGGTCGCACGGGGAGAAGGGGCGCGTGAGCGCCAGGCAGCTAGCGGCAGAACGAGCAAAGGGGGCCGGCGGCAGCGACCAGCGGGAGAGGCAGGAGCCGCCAGCTGACCACAGAGCGGGACGTGGAGCGAGAGCCGGAGACAGCCGCCAGGGCGCACAGCGCCCGAAGTGAAAACCCGGCCACGCTGGAAGCCGAACCAGAGGCACCGTGGGGGGTCCGGGGGGCTCGGCCCCCCGGGTAATACGCCGAAATGAACTGGGGAGCGAAGGGCGAAGCCCGAGCACCCCAGAAAATGGAGGACCCCCGCGCCAGGGGGAGGAACGCGGGGGTCGGAGGGGATCTCCACAGGCGCTGACCGGGGGTGTGTCAGCACTTCGATTGTTGCACGAGTTCCCCTTCTGGGCGAGTGGAGAGCGGGAAATTTCCGCGCCCCGTGTCACTTCCGGGCCAGGTGACCGTCGTTCGGGTGGTCCCCTTCTCTCTCCGTGCTGATTGCGCTGCGTTGAGCGGAGCGTGGCCTCAGGTTCACTCTCCGGGGGGCTGTGTGTGGCGGCCGGTGCTGGTTAGCCTCGCGGCCAAGCTGTTGTGAGCCGTATGGAGGGGCTATGAGCGGGTCTGTTGAAGTGCGGCAGTTCCTCCTTCGGTACGAAGGTGCCGATGGGGGGAGTGCTCCGTTCGCCGGGGGGTTGCCGGCGCAGCGGAGTGGGGCCGCGGATGCGCAGCGGGTGTCGGACGATCAGGTTCGGCGGGCCCGGCTGGCGGTGGCGAACGGTGCGCTGGGGGTCGAGGACTGCGCGCAGCTGCTGGAGATGCTGGGCTTGAACCTCGATGACGACGGGCAGGCGCCTGTTCAGCGCTGAGTTCGGGTGGCCCGGCGGGTGCCGCCGGGCCTGTCCGGTGATGTTCGTGCTGGTTGTCACCGCTTTCGGTGAGTGATTCGCGAGGGTGTCCGAGCTTCTTGACGCGAGTTTCGTAACAGTGTTACGTTTGCTGGGTCGAAAGGGGACGGTCATGACGACGATCGAAGGCGCGGCGGGACTGGCGAACCGGATCCGCGGGGTGGTCCAGGTGCTGGGTGGCAGGTTCATGACGTCACCAGAGCTGGCGGCGGTCGAGGCGGAAGTGGGGTTGCCGCCGCGTTCGCTGTACGTGCGGGGGCGCTCGGCCGTGCTCGGGGACGTCCCGCCGAAGGTGGCCGCGGAGCTGTTCGGGATCTTCCCGCACTGGCTGTTCGACTTCGTCCTGCCGCCGGCGACGGCGGCCTTGGACGCACCCGCCGCCGTCCGCGCCTACGCGGAGTCATCGGCTCGGTGGTCGCGCGTCAGCCTTTCGGCCGTATCGGAGCCCGGCCGTCTGGCGGAGCTGCTGTTCCGCGTCGTCGACGCCGCGGACGCGAGCGGGCTGGCGCTGTTCGCCGGCTGGAAGACCGCGTCGCGCCCCGCCGGAGACGTCGAACGGCTCGGGTTCGCGCTGATGGTCTTCCGCGAGCTGCGCGGCGGCCTGCACTTCGCGGCGCTGCGGGCGATGGGGTTGTCGGTGCCGGAGGCGGTGATCGCGGACCCGGAGGGCGGCCGCGAGCGGCTGCTGCGCACGGCGTGGCCGGCGGAGGCGGCCGACGAGCTCGTGGCGGCGGCTTCGCGGAAGCCGGATCTGCGCGACCGCTGGCAGCGCGCGGAGTCCTTGACGGACGATCGGATCGACGAGCTTCTGACGTCGGCACTGACGCCCCCGGAGCAGGCGGAGCTCGAAAGCCGCCTGGCCGAGCTGTTTGCGCAGGTCGCGGCATCGCCGGCGGCTTAAGGGAACCCCCGTGCAAAGCGGTGGCGGCGTGCCCTATGCTTGTAATCGCTCCCGGGGGGACCTGAGAGCGCGGTCGGTCGGTCACCCGAAACCGGCCGGGCTCCCATCGTCCAGCGGCCTAGGACTCCGCCCTTTCAAGGCGGCAACGCGGGTTCGAATCCCGTTGGGAGTACGCAGTACCGTAACACCAGTAGTACGCAAGGCCCTGTGGCGCAGTTGGTTAGCGCGTCGCCCTGTCACGGCGAAGGTCGCGGGTTCGAGTCCCGTCAGGGTCGCAAGATCGTTCGGCTCCTTGCCGGCGTTCCCGGCCAGGTAGCTCAGTTGGTACGAGCGTCCGCCTGAAAAGCGGAAGGTCGCCGGTTCGACCCCGGCCCTGGCCACCGCTACGAAAACCGCCCCGAGTGTTCGGGGCGGTTTTTTCGTCGGTGGGCAAGGCAAGATTTCCGGGGTGACGCCGAACCCCTGGGACGCGGAAGCCGCGACCTTCGACGACCAGCCCGACCACGGCCTCAAGGACCCCGCCGTCCGCGCGGCCTGGGCGGAGCTCCTCCTCCCGCTCATGCCCGCCGCCAGGACGAAAGTCGTCGACCTCGGGTGCGGCACCGGCAGTCTCGCCGTCCTCCTCGCCGAAGCCGGGCACGACGTCTGCGGGGTCGACCTCTCGAGCTGCATGCTCGACGTGGCAAGGAAGAAAGCCGCGGGCCTGGACATCGACTTCCGGCAAGGCGACGCCGCCGATCCGCCCACCACGCGGACCTATGACGTCGTGCTCGTGCGGCACGTTCTCTGGGCCTTGCCCGATCCGGCCGGCACCGTGGCCCGGTGGTTCGGGCTGCTCGGACCCGGCGGCCGGCTGATCCTCGTCGAGGGACGGTGGTTCACCGGCGCCGGGATCGGTGCGGACGAGTGCCGGGAGCTCGTCGAAGCGCGGGGAACCGTGGTCGAGCTGCGGATGCTCGATGACCCGAGGTGGTGGGGCAAGCCCATCGACGACCAGCGGTTTCTCCTCGTCGCTAGGCCGAACGAGTGACATCTGGCCAGCCGTGTCCGGAAGCCGGGACACGCTCCGACCACCGGGCATGAAATTCCTCTTGACCCTCCACATGAACCCGGCCCTCTGGGGCACCCTCACCGACGACCAGAAGAACGGCGTCTACGAAGGCCACGGCGCCTTCATCAAGCACATCACCGAAACCGGCGAGATGGTCGAGACCAAAGCCCTCGCCGAACCCGCCGAAACCAAGACCGTCCGCGTCCAGGACGGCGCGGCCCGGATCCAGGAAGGCGCCTTCGTCGAGTCGGAAGCCTTCCTCTGCGGCTACTACGTCGTCGACGTCGAGACCGAAGCGCGCGCCGTCGAGCTTGCCGCGATGATTCCCGATGCGCAGTACACCGCCGTCGAGGTGCGGAAGGTCGTCCACGAGGGTTGACCTCGATCAAGGTCGAGGGTGCACGCTGGACCCATGAGCACCGAATGGGGCATCGACGCCGTCGACCTGGACGCCTACCTGACGCGGATCGGGCAAGAACGCCGGCCGCCGTCGGAGGACGCGCTCCAGGACCTCATGCGCGCCCACGTCCAAGCCATCCCGTTCGAGAACATCGACGTCGTTCTCGCGCAGCACCAAGGGATTTCCCTCGACGTCGTGAGCGCGAAACTCGTCGGGCGGCGGCGGGGCGGCTACTGCTACGAGCAGAGTGGCCTCTTCGCCGCCGTCCTCGAGCAGCTCGGCTACCGCGTCCACCGGCTCGCCGCGCGCGTCCAGCCGCGGCGGCCCGGGCCGTACACCCACATGACCCTCGTCGCCGAGGCCGACGGGAAGCGCTTCCACGCCGACGTCGGGTTCGGTGCCGGGATCCTCGCCCCGATGCCGCTCGTCGACGGCCGGGAAACCGACCAGGCCGGCTGGCCGCACCGGCTGGTCGAGAACAACGGCTGGTGGACGCTCAAGAAGGGTGACGAGGACCTGCTCGACTTCCGGCTCGACGGCATGCACCCGATCGACTACGAGGTCTACCACCACTACACCTCGACGCACCCGAAGTCGCCGTTCACCGGGAGGCTGGTGATCATGACGCTCGAACCGGGCGTCAGCCGCAAGCTCCTGGGCCGCGAGCTGACCGTCGAAAAGCCCGGCGGCAGCAGCGAAACCACCACCATCGCGCCCGACGAGCTCGACGCCACCCTCAAGGATCTCGGCATCGAACTGACCGCCGACGAACTGAGCCGGCTCAAAGAGGTCTACTGACCAAAGAGTTCGGCCGCCGGCACCGGCCGGCCCAGGTGGTAGCCCTGGGCCTGGTCGCAGCCCAGTGAGCGCAGCAGGTCGAGCTGCTCCGCGGACTCGACGCCCTCGGCGATCACCGTCAGGTCCACGGCGTGGGCCATCGCGATGATGCTGGTGACGATCGCCGCCGCGTCGCGGGATTCGGCGATGCCGGTGATGAACGAACGGTCGATCTTGAGCGTGTCCAGCGTCAGGCGGCGCAGCTGCGCGAGCGACGAATACCCGGTGCCGAAGTCGTCGATCGCCAGCAGCACGCCCAGCGAACGCAGGGACGCCAGTACTTGCCCGGCCGCTTCCTGGTCGCGCATCAACGCGCTCTCGGTGACCTCCAGGCAGAGCGCCCCGGGCGGCAGCCCGGTGTTGGCCAGCGCGTCCTGCACCGCGGGCACCAGGTGCGGGTCGTCGAGCTGGCGGGTGGAGAGGTTGACCTTCAGCGTCAGGTCCAGGCCCTGATCACGGCGTCGCGTGGCCAGCTCGCGCGTCGTCGCGCGGAGCATCTCCTTGCCGATCACGTTGATCAGGTCGCTCTCTTCGGCGAGCGGGATGAACTCCACCGGCGAGATCGCGCCGTGCCGGGGGTGCGTCCAGCGCAGCAGCGCCTCGACCGCGACCATCTCGCCGGTCCGCAGGTCGACGACCGGCTGGTAGGCGGGCCAGAGCTGGCCGTCGTGCACCGCGTCGCGCAGGTCCTGTTCCATCCGCAGCCGCCGCTGCATCCGCTCGCGCAGGCCGACGTCGAAGAAGTGGTGGCGGCCGCGGCCGAGCGTCTTGGCCTGGTACATCGCGACGTCCGCGTCGCGCAGCAGGTCCTCGGCGCTGCGGCGGTCGGCGCCGCCCACCAGCACCACCCCGATGCTGGCGTCGAGGTGCAGCTGCCTGCCGAGCACGCCGATCGGCTCGGCCAGCGCGGCCCGCAGGTGCTCGGCCAGCGCCCGGACCTCGCCGGGCTCGGTGACCTCGCCGGTGACGACGACGAACTCGTCGCCGCCGAGCCGCCCGACCAGGTCGTCGCGCCCGGAGCAGCGGCGCAGGCGCTCGCCGACGATCCGCAGCACCTGATCGCCGACGGAGTGCCCGAGCGAGTCGTTGATGACCTTGAACTTGTCCAGGTCGAGGAACAGCACGGTGAGCGCGCCGCGCCCGGTGCCGGCGAGCCGGTCGAGCACCAGGGTCCGGTTGGCCAGGCGGGTGAGCGGGTCGTGGGTCGCGTCGTGCGCGAGCTGCGCGCTGATCGCGCGGGTCTCGGTGATGTCGGTGAACGACGTGACCACGGCCAGCGCCGCCGGGTCGTCGGGGTTGAGCAGCCGCGAGGTCAGCGACACCCAGACGTCGCGGCCGTCGGGCCGGCGCAGGCGCACGACCAGGCCGTTGTGCGTGACGCCGGTCCGCCGCGTCTGCACCGACGGCGTCTCGTCGGGCGGGATCCACTGCCCGGACTCGGTGAACAGCACGAGCGTGTGGCAGGGGACGCCGATCAGCTCGGCTTCGGTGACGCCGATGATCCGGCAGGCCGCCGGGTTCGCCGCTTCGATCAGCCCGCCCGGGCCCGTCACCAGCACGCCTTCGTCGAGCGAGGCGACGACCGTGCGGTAGTTCTGCTCGGCCCGCCGCCGTGCGGTCTCATCGGCGCAGACGAGCACGTACCCGTCGTTCATCTCAGCTGCCGAAACGCGGACCGCCAGGGGAGCGCCGTCCCGCCGCCGGTGCACCGCTTCGGTGACCCCGCCGCCGCACAGGTCCAGCGGCGCGCCGACCAGCTCGCTCGCCCGCCGTCCGACGGCTTCGGCCGCGGTCCAGCCGTAAACCGCTTCGGCGGCCGGGTTCCAGCTGGTCACGACGCCTTCGCCGGTGGTCGCGATCAGCGCGTCGCTGACGTGCGACACGAGCGCGGCCTGGTAGCGCAGGGCGTCCGCGGCCGCCTTCTTCGCCGTGATGTCCCGCATGACGACCTGGTACGCGAGCCGGCCGTCGAGGCGCACCGACACCGTCTCGACGGCGAACTTGCTCCCGTCCAGCCGCGACATCAGCGCTTCGACCGGCTCGCTCGCCTGCCCCGGTTCGGTCAGCAGCGCGAGCTTCTCCACCAGGGCGGCGCGCGACTCGTCGGCGACGAAGTCGGTGAACCGGCGGCCGACGACCTCGGCCGCGGACCGCGCGGCGAACGTCTCGAGGGCCGCGCGGTTGGCGTAGGTCAGGACGCCGTGCTCGTGGACGCAGATTGCGTCCGGACTCAGCTCGACCAGTGCGGCGAGGGAGCCTGCCTCCATGAGCGTCGTCCCCCTGGCGGTCGGCGGGTGGCTCGGTCGATTACACCACCGACTCCGGCCCCTGCCTACCCGCCGGAATCCGGGTCCGGCCTGCGGCTGGGCCGCGCAGCCGCGGCCCCCAGAACAGCAGCCCGAAGTGCGCGGCGACCGCGTGACCGAGCAGCGTGACGATCGAGTCGAGGCTCGCCGGGTCGTCGCCGAGCCAGATCACCGCGATGAACGCTTCCACGACCGCCAGCGCGGCCAGGCGCGCGCGGCCGCGCAGCAGGAAGACGAGCGCGCCGGCGGTGGTGAAGAAGCCGTAGCTGACGCCGATGTCGAGCCAGTGCCCGGCCGAGTTCGGCAGGACGTGGGCGCTGATCAGGGCCATCACCGGCAGCTCGGTGACGAGCGTGGCCAGCACGTGGCCGGAGAAGAACACGGTCGCCGCGCGGCGGGCGCCGAAGCGGCGTTCCAGCGGCGCGACGGCGATCGTGAAGATCACGACGTAGGCGAGCCAGCCTTCGTCGGACAGCCAGATCGCGCTGGTCAGCAGCGACGTAAGCGGCCGCCGCCACAGGTTGTGGGCGTCGGTGCTGGACAGCTGGAGCAGCCGGTTGGTCAGCTCCGGGTCGGCGAACTTGAGCAGCAGGGTCGTGCCGAGCAGGAGAAGGAGGTAACCGAACGTGAAGGGGGTTACCTTCGGATTGGGGATGATCTTGGCGAATGCCGTCAGGCTGCGACGCGGCACGGCGATCCGGGGGATCGGCCGATCGGCTTTCAGCAGCATGGTTCGAGCTTCGCCGGTCATGCTGGGAGTCTCCCGAACCGCAGCTGTGAATCCGCTGTGGAATGTCACTCACGGTCAATTCGAACGTTACGTGACGAATTTTTGCCTACACCTCACCCGTTCGGGTGCTTTGTGCGGTAAAAATACGATCACGACGTCGGCCGAAAGGCCCTCTCGGGAAGGTCTGTCGGGGTGAACGACGAGGTATCGGTCGCCGAGCTGCTCGTGCGCGAGGGCTGGGGCGACCGTTCGGGGACGGGGCAGTCGCGCTGGCGCGTGCTCGCGGTGATGCTCGCCGTCGTCATCGGCTGCGGCGCGGCCGCGGTCCTGGTCGGCCTCAGCGGCAAGGGCACCGAGAACGCGTCCCCGGTCGACCAGATCCAGGTGATCCCGTTCCCGCAGCGCACCACCGGGCTCGGTGGCGCCGGCCAGGCGACGGACTCCCCGCCGGAGGGTGGCACGGGCGGCGGCGACGTCGTCCCCGGCGCCGGCGTCCCCCGCGAGACCGTCACCGAGGTGCCGGGCCGCACGACGACCACCGAGAGCAGCACCGAGTCCGCGACGCCGACCACCACGCCCACCAGTGGCGCCCCGGGCAGCTCGGTCACCCCGACCTCGACCCCGCCGGGTGGGCACCACCCCACGACGACCCCCGCGCCACCGCCGCCGTCGTGCCTGCTGATCATCTGCTGGTGATCAGGCCAGTTTCTCCGCGAGGTCGCTGAAGTCCGAGGTGTTCCAGCGCTCCGGGCGCATGACGATCGCGATGTTGTTCCCGTGGGTGTCGTCGGTCGCGTCCGTGTAGGCCTCGCTGACGCCCGGGGGCAGGTAGCGGGCCGCCATCTCGTGCCGCTGCGCCTTCGTCATCGGCCACGACTCCACGACCGGGCCCTCGACCGATACGTACTTGTAGACGCCGTCCTGCTGCTGGACGCACAGCGCGAAGCGGCCGGCTTCCTCGATCAGCCGGGTCTTGCGCAGGCCTGGTGAGGTCATCACGACGACGTCGCCGCCCGGCTCGTAGCGATACCAGATCGGCGTGGTCAGCGGCGCCCGGCCGGGCTCGGCCGCCACGCTCAGCACGCCGACCTGCGGCTGGGCGAGGAACGCTTCGCGCCCGTCCTTGGTCATCTTGCGGGCCATCTCGGCTCTCCTTAAAGCAATCTGATTTGACTTAAGGCTAGCCACGGGTGGACTGCAAAAGCAAGTGCCTTTGCTTTAAGGTGGTGGCATGACCCGACCCGGTGGCCGCAGCGCCCGCGTCCGCGACGCGGTGCACGAAGCCGTCGTCGAGCTGCTCGCCGCCGGGGAGATCGACGCCGCGATCCCGAAGATCGCCGAGCGCGCGGGTGTGAACCCGACCAGCATCTACCGGCGCTGGGGCAGCCGCGACCACCTGCTGCTGGACGCCGCCGTGACGCGCCTGCGCGCGACTTCGCCGATCCCGGACACCGGTTCCCTGCGCGACGACCTGCGCGGCTGGGCCGAGGGTGTCGAACGCGCGATGCGCGACCGCCGCGGCCAGATCCTGCTCCGCGCGCTCGTCGCGACCATGGCGCCGGACCAGGAGCCGGTGGAGTACCTCAAGGCTCGCGGGGACGACCTGCAGGCCGCCCTCGACAAGGCCGCGGCGCGCGGCGAACCCGTGCCGACGGTCGACGAGGTGCTGGACTTCGTCCTGGCCCCGCTCTACCTGCGGGTGCTGTTCCGGCGCCCGGTCGAGCCGGGCACCGGGGCCCGGCTCGTCGAGCGGTTGCTCACGGCGCTTCCAGCAGATCCGGCTCCGCGCGCCGGCCGAGGTGGTTGAACAGCAGGTTCAGCGCGAACGCCAGCACCGCCGCCACCGTGATCGAGCTGCCGCAGATCGTCTGCAGCCAGGCCGGGAAGTGCTGGAAGATCTTCGGCGCGAACGCCGGGAGCAGGCCGACGCCGAGGGCGACCGCGACGATGAAAGTGTTGTGGTTGCCGGAAAACTCCACCTTCTTGAGGTTCTGCGCACCGACCGCGGCGACCATCGCGAACATCACCACCGCGACCCCGCCGACCACCGGCTGCGGGATCGCCGCGATGAACGCGCCGATCTTCGGCACCAGGCCCATCAGCACCAGGATCCCGCCGGTCACCGCGACCACCCAGCGGCTGCGCACGCCGGTCATCCGCACCAGGCCGACGTTCTGCGCGAACGCCGTGTCGGGGAAGGAGTTCAGCACGCCGCCGAGCACGGCCGAGAAGCCGTCGGTCGCCAGGCCGCGCGCGAGGTCGGAGTCCGTCGGCGGGCGCCCGGTGATCTCGCCGACGGCGATCATGTCGGCGGTCGACTCCGTGAACGTCACCAGCATGACCACGCACATCGACAGGACCGCGGCGACCGGGAACGTCGGCGCGCCGAAGTGGAACGGCGACGCGAGCCCGAACCAGCTCGCCGCGCCGAGCCCGTCCCAGTGCACGAGTCCCATCGGGAGCGCGGCCACCAGCCCGATCGCCAGCGCCAGCAGTGGCCCGATCTGGTTGGCGAACCCGCGCAGCACCCGCGTGAACAGCACCAGCAGCGCGAGGACGCCGAACGCCAGCAGGATGTGCGACAGGGCCGCGTAGTCGGGCGCGGTGGGGTCGTTGCCCGCGATCAGCCCCGCGCCCGGGCCGAGCAGCGAGACGCCGATGACGAGCAGCAGCGTCCCGGTGACCAGCGGCGGGAAGAACCGGATCAGCTTCGCGAACGGCTTGGCGATGATCAGCCCGAAGACGCCGGACGCCAGCATCGCGCCGTAGACCGCGGTCAGGCCGTACTGGGACGCGATCAGGATCATCGGGTTGACGACGCTGAACGTCGCGCCCGCGACCACCGGGAGCCGGATGCCGAGGAGCTTCCCGATGCCGATCGACTGGATCAGCGTCGCGATGCCCGCGACGAGCAGATCGGCGTTGACCAGCAGCCCGATCGTCGCCGGGTCGAGCTTCAGCGCGCTGCCGACGATCAGCGGCACGGCGACCGCGCCGGCGTACATGATCGACATGTGCTGCAGGCCGAGCAGCGCCAGCCGGCCGGCGGGCAGGCCCTGGTCGACCGGGTGCACCACGGGTTTCGTCATGATCTGGCCCCTCTCCGCGGCACATCCGACACTCCGCGCGTGACCGTAGCAAGAACCGGACGTCATGATCTTGTTTCAGGGGGCGGCGCGACGGCCGGGAATGTGTGACCATCGGTGCATGACTTCGGGCGGTATTTCCCAGGTGGGCCCGCCGTTTCGCGCCGATCACGTCGGGAGCCTCCTGCGGCCCCCGGTGCTGCGCGACGCGCGACGGCGGCGCGAAAGCGGTGAGATCGGCGCGGAGCAGCTCCGCGCGGTCGAGGACGACGCGATCCGCGACGTCATCAAGATGCAGCGGGTGGCCGGGCTGAGCTCGGCCACCGACGGCGAGTTCCGGCGCGCGTCGTGGCACATGGACTTCATCTACGCGCTCGGCGGCATCTCCAAGAGCGACGAGCGGCTGCACGTCAAGTTCCACAACCTGGCGGGCGACCTCGAGTTCAGCCCGCCGGGCCTGCAGGTCGACGGCAAGGTGCGGCTCGACGAGCCGATCTTCGCCTCGCACTTCGAGTTTCTCAAGTCCCATGTGGACGATGGGGTGACGCCGAAGCTGACCATCCCGTCGCCGAGCATGGTCTACTACCGCGGCGGCCGGGCGGCCGTGAGCGAAAGCGTTTACCCGGACCTCGAAGAGTTCTTCGCCGACCTGAGCGCGGCGTACGCGGCGCAGGTCTCCGCGGTGCACGGGCTCGGCTGCCGGTACCTGCAGCTGGACGACACGAGCCTGGCCTACCTCAACGACCCGGCGCAGCGGGAGCTCGTCGCGCGGATGGGCGGCGACCCGGACACCCAGCACGTCCGCAACATCGCGACGATGAACGCGGCGCTGGCCGGCCGGCCCGAGGACCTGACCGTGACGACCCACCTGTGCCGCGGCAACTTCCGGTCGTCGTGGGTGGCTTCGGGGAGCTACGAGTTCGTCGCGGAGGCGCTGTTCGGCGAGCTGGCCGTCGACGGGTTCTTCCTGGAGTTCGACGACGAACGCTCCGGCGGCTTCGAGCCGCTGCGGTTCGTGCCGAAGGACAAGAAGGTCGTCCTCGGCCTGGTCACGACGAAACGGCCGGAGCTGGAGGACGCCGACGTCCTGGTGCGGCGGATCGAGGAGGCGGCGCAGTACGTCGACATCGACCAGCTGTGCCTTTCGCCGCAGTGCGGGTTCTCCTCGACCGAGGAGGGCAACGACCTCACGACGGACGACCAGCTGCGGAAGCTGGAGCTGATCGTGGCGACGGCCGACCGCGTCTGGGGCGGCCAGTGATCACGTGCGTCGTCGACTACGTCATCGACCCCGCGAAGATCACCGACTTCGAGCGCTTCGCCGCCGCGTGGATGCGGTTGGTGCAGCGCGAAGGCGGGATCCACCACGGCTACTTCCTGCCGTCGGAGGGCGCGAGCGACGAAGCCCGGGCGTTGTTCAGCTTCGAGAGTTTCGCGGCGTACGAGCGCTACCGGACGCTGTTCGGCGTCGACCCGGACTTCATCGAGGCCGACAAGATCCGCGAGGAAAGCGGGTGCGTGGTGCGGTACCGGCGGTCGTTCATGCGGCCGTTCCTGCCGGACGACGACCTCTGACGTGCGGCACAGCGCGCGGCGGCCGCCGTCGGTCGTGGATCGGGTTCTCGATCTGCTGGGGGCCTTCACGGCCGAACGGCCGCGGCTGACGCTGTCCGAGCTCAGCCGGCGCGTCGGCCTTCCGCTGTCGACCACGCACCGGCTGGCCGGTGAGCTGACCCGGCGTGGTGCGCTCGTGCGCGACGAAGCGGGCGTCTACCGCGTCGGGCTTTGGCTGTGGGAAGTCGCTTCGCTCGCTCCGCACGGTGCCGAGCTGCGGGAGAGCGCGATGCCGTTCCTGGAGGACCTTTACGAGGCCACGCACCAGAACGTGCAGCTCGCCGTGCTCGACGGGGCGGAGGTCGTCTACGTCGAGCGCATCTCGGGCCGCGGTGCCGTCAACGTCCTGACGCGCGTCGGCGGGCGGCTGCCCGCGCACGCGACCGGAGTCGGCCAGGTGCTGCTCGCGCACTCCCCGGCCGACGCCCAGGAGGAAGTCCTGGCCGCGCCGCTGAAGGCGTTCACCGCGAAGACGATCAGCTCACCTTCGCAGCTGCGGCGCGTACTGGCCGACGTCCGCCGCGACGGCTACGCGATCAGCGACGGCCAGATCGAGCTGATCTCCCTGTCGGTGGCGGCCCCGGTCCACGACTCGACGGACGAGGTCGTCGCGGCGATCTCGGTGGTCGTCCCGGCGGAGGGGACGGACCCGCGGACGCTGGTCCCGGCGGTGCGGGCCGCGGCGCGGGGGATCTCGCGGGTGCTCGGGGCGCCGCGAGCGCTGCGGACCAGTGGAGAACCCCACTGATCACCTTCGTTCCTCGACGATCCGGGCGGGGTGTGCTCAGATGAAACCATGGGTGAGCAGGGAGTGAGCACCGTTCTCGTGGCCGGGGCGGGGCAGAGCGGGTTCCAGGCCGTGGCGTCGCTGCGGGACCGGGGCTTCGCCGGCCGGGTCGTGCTGGTCGGGGACGAACCGGGCGTGCCGTACCAGCGGCCGCCGCTGTCGAAGGCCTACCTGGCCGGGACCGCCGGGCTCGAGCAGCTGCACCTGCGCGGTGAAGACTTCTTCGCCGACAAGGACATCGAGCTGGTCGCGGGCCGGATCGCTTCGGTCGATCGCGAGGCTTCGCTGGTGCGTCTCGAAGACGGCACCGAACTGGCGTACGACCACCTGATCCTGGCCACCGGCGCGCGCAACCGGACGCTGCCCGTCCCCGGCGCGGACCTGCCGGGCGTGCTGACCTTGCGCACCCGCGACGACGCCGACCGGTTGCGTGCTTCGCTCACCGCCGCGGAAAACGTCGTCGTGGTCGGCGGTGGCTTCATCGGGCTCGAGTTCGCCTCGCACGCCGGCCGCCCGGTGACGATCGTCGAGGCCCAGGACCGGCTCCTCAACCGCGTCGCGACGCCGGAGATCTCCGCCTACTTCGCCGCGCTGCACCGCGAAGCCGGGCACACGGTGCTGCTCGGCCAAGGCGTCTCGGCGCTGCACGGTGACTCGCGGGTGCGCGAGGTCGAGCTGTCCGACGGGAGCCGGCTGCCCGCCGACCTGGTCGTCATCGCCGTCGGTGTCGTGCCGGAGACGACGCTCGCCGCGGCGGCCGGGCTCGCGGTGGACAACGGCGTCGTCGTCGACGAGCACCTGCGGACGGCCGACGAAAAGATCTTCGCGATCGGCGACTGCGCGAACTTTCCGTGCGTCCAGGCGGGTGCGGCGACGCGGCTGGAGTCCGTGCAGAACGCCGTCGACCAGGCCCGGTGCGTGGCCGCGGCGATCACCGGCGCGCCCGAGCCGTACGTGAGCCTGCCGTGGTTCTGGACCGACCAGTCCGGCGCGAAGCTGCAGATCGCCGGGATCCTGGCGGACGCCGACCGGACGGTGGTCGCGGGTGACCGCGAGGCGGGCAAGTTCTCGGTGCTGTCCTTCCGCGACGACGTCCTGATCGCGGTCGAGTCGGTCAACCGGCCGGCGGACCACATCGCCGCGCGCCGCCTGTTCACCGCGGACCCGCACCCGAAGTACGCGGACCTCGAAGCCAGCGAGTTCAACTTGAAGGAGCACCTCAAGGCAGCGTCAACTCGCGGTTGACGCTCAAGGATCGTCAACCTACAGTTGACGGCATGACACCTCCCATCAACGTCAAGCTCGACGACCTCATCTCCGCCATCAAGGGCAACAACGAGAAGGACGCCCTGGCCCAGCTGTCCGACGCCGTCTACATGGGCGAGCACCTGGGCGAGCTCGCCGACCACCTGATCGGCCACTTCGTCGACCAGGCCCGCCGTTCCGGCGCCTCCTGGACCGAGATCGGCAAGAGCATGGGCGTCACGAAGCAGGCGGCCCAGAAGCGGTTCGTGCCCAAGGTGGACCCGGGAGGCGACGTCTCCGGCGCGATCGAGCGCGTCTACGGCCGCTACACCGACCGCGCGCGGCACGTGATCGTCGCGGCCCAGAAGTCGGCCATCGACAACGCCAGCCCGGCCATCGACACCGTGCACCTCGTGCTGGGCCTGCTCACCGAGCCCGCCGCGCTCGCGGCCGGCGCGATCCTCGCCCAGGGCGTCACGCTGGAGACCGTTCAGGAGGCGGCCGAAGCCCGGCTGCCCGCACGGGCCGACGCGGTGCCCAGCCCGACGCCGTTCAGTGCCGAGGCGAAGAAAACGCTGGAACTGACGCTGCGCGAAGGGCTGCGGCTGGGGCACAACTACATCGGGACCGAGCACATCCTGCTGGCGCTGCTGGAGCAGCGCGAGGGCGTCGGCTTCGAGGTGCTCGACGGCCTGGGGATCAAGAAGGACAAGGCCGAGGAGAAGATCGTCGCGGTCCTCGCGGAAATCCTCGCCGCGCGCGGATGAGACCGCTCTGGCTGGCCGCGCTGCTCGCGGTGCTGCTGGTGACGCTGCTCTGACCGGGAAGGACCAGGGGGTCTTCCCGGTCAGAGCACGGCGTCAGGCGTCGGACTCCGGGCGGCCGTCGGCGGCCCACGCCGTGTGGAACGAGCCGTCGCGGTCCACGCGGCGGTACGTGTGCGCCCCGAAGAAGTCACGCTGACCCTGGACCAGCGCCGCCGGCAGCCGGTCCGCGCGGAGGCCGTCGTAGTACGCCAGCGCCGTCGAGAAGCCCGGCGTCGGGATGCCCAGCTTGACCGCCGTCGAGATCACCGACCGCCACGAGTCCTGCGCGTCCTCGACGGCCTTGCGGAAGCCGCCCGAGGTGAGCAGCGTCGGCAGCTCCGGCTCGTCGGCGTAGGCCGCGGTGATGTCGTTGAGGAACTTCGCGCGGATGATGCAGCCACCGCGCCAGATCGAGGCGACCTTGCCGAGGTCGATGTCCCAGCCGTACTCCGTCGCGCCGGCCTGGATCTGGTTGAAGCCCTGCGCGTACGCGACGACCTTCGACGCGTACAGCGCCTGCTCGACGTCGTCCGCGAAGCGCTCCAGCGAGGAACCGGTCAGCGGCGCTCGCGACGGACCACCGAGGCCACGGGCCGCCGCGCGCAGCGACGTCGAGCCGGACAGCGAACGCGCGAAGACGGCTTCGGCGATGCCCGAGATCGGGACGCCCAGGTCGAGGCCGATCTGCACGGTCCAGCGGCCGGTGCCCTTCTGCTCGGCGGCGTCCGCGACGACGTCGACGAACGGCTTGCCGGACGACTTGTCGACGTGCGCCAGCACCTCGGCGGTGATCTCGATCAGGTAGGAGTCGAGCCGGCCGGTGTTCCAGGTCCGGAACACGTCGGCGATCTCGGCGGGGGAGTACCCACCCGCGCCGCGCAGCAGGTCGAACGACTCCGCGATGAGCTGCATGTCGGCGTACTCGATGCCGTTGTGCACCATCTTGACGAAGTGGCCGGCGCCGTCCGCGCCGATGTGCGTGCAGCACGGCTCGCCGTCGACCTTGGCCGAGATGTCCTCGAACAGCGGGCCGAGGGACTCGTAGGACTCCTTCGAGCCGCCGGGCATGATGCTCGGCCCGTGCAGCGCGCCTTCCTCGCCGCCGGAGACGCCGCTGCCGACGAAGTGCAGCCCGCGCTCGCGCAGCGCCTTCTCGCGGCGGCGCGTGTCGGCGAAGTGCGCGTTGCCGGCGTCGATGATCACGTCGCCCTCTTCGAGCAGCGGCGCGAACTCCTCGATGACGGCGTCCGTCGGGCCACCCGCCTTGACCATGATCACGACCTGGCGGGGCCGCTCCAGCGCGTCGACGAACTCCTGCGCCGAGTACGCCGGGATGAAGTCGCCCTCGTCGCCGAACTGGTCCACCAGCGTGCGGGTCCGCTCCTCGGACCGGTTGTGCAGGGCCACCGTGTGCCCGTGCCGCGCCAGGTTCCGGGCCAGGTTGCGGCCCATGACCGCCAGGCCGGTGACCCCGATGCTCGCCTTCTTGCTCATCCGCATCCTTCCGAAGACTCTCTCGATTCAGACACTAGTCCGATCGACGCCTCAAGGAAGGGCACGAAGACGGGGCTCACTCAGTTCAGGAGAAGCAGCGGATCGGGCCCCGGTTGATCGCGACCATGTCCGTGACCGCCGCGACCAGGTCGATCTGCGCGCCCCACCCGGCGCCGTCCAGCTCGGCGTACGCCCGGTGCAGGTTCCCCGGCAGCCGCTCCTGCTCGGTCATCGAGGCGAACTCGCCCAGGTCCGTCTCCTTCGCGACCTCGAGCGGCGACAGCCCGGCGGCCTTCCCGCGCTCGGCCGTCTCCTGGACGAAGGCCAGGTACCGGTCGACGGTGTCCACCACGTCGAGCCCGCAGGGGCCGCCGTGCCCGGGCAAGATCACCTCGGGTTCCAGCTCGCGGATCACGTCCAGCCCGGCCCGCCAGCCGGCCACCGAACCCATCAGCGCGAACGGCTGGCCGCCGTTGAACACCAGGTCACCGGCGAACAGCACGCGCTGCTCGGGCAGCCAGACCAGCACGTCGTTGGTGGTGTGCGCGGCGTGGCCGGGGTGGATCAGCTCCAGGGTGAGGTCGCCGGCGTGCACGGTCAGCCGGTCGTCGAACACGACCTCCGGCGGCCGCGACCGCAGCTCGCCCCAGTCGCTGCCGACGAAGATCCCCTCGAACGTCTGGATGCCCTCGGCGACCATCAGCTCGCGCGTCTTGCGGTGCCCGATGATCGTCGCGCTCCCCACCAGGTAGTTGCCGTTGGTGTGGTCGCCGTGGTGGTGGGTGTTCACCAGCGTCGTCACCGGGCTGCCGGTGGCGGCTTCGACCGTCTCGAGCAGCGCGCGCGTGCGGCGCTCCGTCGAGCACGTGTCGATCAGCACGGTGTGGTCGCCGGCGTCGGCGAACCCGCAGTTGTTGATGTACCAGGAGCCGTCGGGCTGGACGTAGCCGTGGACCCGGTCGGCCAGGCGGGTGACGGCGGCGGCGGAGGGCGAACGATCGGTCACCGGGCCAGTCTGCCCGAGACGCGGCTCCGCCGGTTGGCGGAAAAATTAGGAATTTCGCTGGTCCAGGCGAGTGAAGACACAGGTGACTGGCGTTCCGCGACGTTTCCTGGAACGCTGCGCGATGTCATCATCGAGATCCGCAAGGTGAAGCACTAACCTGGGTGGGTTCGATAGTTCGCGTGAGACGGCGGCCGGCGGCCGCCGTCGCTTTTAGTGGTCCGGGAGAGCAGGGCGATGGCCAGCACCGTCACCTCGCGCCGGAAGCAGCTCGGGAACGAGCTCCGGCATGCCCGCACCGCGGCGCGGATGACACAGCAGCAGGTCGCCGAGGTCCTCGGCTGCACCCAGGGCAAGGTCAACAAGATCGAGTCCGGTGCCGTCGGGGTGAAGCTCGGGGATGTGCGATCGATGCTGAACGCGTTCGGGATCAACGGCGAAGAAGCCGACACGCTGATGAACCTGGCGCGCGCCGCCGCCGGGCAGCGCGGCCACTGGTCGGGCTACCGCTCGGTGGTGCCGCACTGGTTCCGCACCTTCACGGACCTGGAGCCCGCGGCCGCGGAGATCCTCACCTGGCACGGTGAGCGCATCCCCGGCCCGCTGCAGTCCGAGCACTACATGCTCAAGCAGTTCACCGAGTTCGGTGCCACCGACGTGACGTCGCTGGTGCGCAACCGGCTCGACCGCAAGGCGGTGTTCGAGCAGCAGCAGCCGCCGTACTACCGGTTCATCATCAGCGAGGGCGCGCTGCGCCGGGCTCCCGGCGGGTACGCGCCCGCGGTGATGCTGGACCAGGTCGAGCACCTGCTCTCGCTCGAACGGCACCCGCGGGTCTACGTCCACGTGCTGCCGTTCGGGGCCCGGCTGGCCGCGGTGCCCAACGACTTCACGATCATGCGCTTCCCGGACCGCACCCGGGACTTCGTCTACATCGAGCACTCCGCCGGCGGGCTGTACCTCGACGACGTCAAGGACTTCAACATCTTCGTCGACTCGTGGGACCGGCTGCGCGGCGCGGCGCTGGAGCGGCAGGAGACCCGGCAGTTCCTCAAAGAGCTCGCTGAGGGTTACCGCGGCCAGATGCAGCAGCTCCAATAGGGCGAACGGCCGCGCGAAGGGTCCCAGGCGGTGAACAACTGTCGGTAGAGTGACTCTGTTGTGCCCTAATCCACCGGAAGTGCCGCCCGAAGGGGACAGCGTGGACCCCGACTTCCTCCCCGACGCCGTCGACCTCGAGCGGCCGAACGTGGCGAGGATCTACGACTGGGCGCTCGGCGGGACCGCGAACTGGGCGGTCGACCGGCAGTACGGCGAGCTGGCCGTGAAAGCGTTTCCGCTGGCGAAGACCCTGGCGCGCGGCAACCGCGACTTCCTCGGCCGGGCCGTGCGCCACTGCGTCACCGAGGGCATCACGCAGTTCCTCGACCTCGGGTCCGGCATCCCCACGGCCGGCAACGTCCACGAGGTCGCCGACGACTACGCCGACGACAGCCGCTGCGTCTACGTCGACAACGAGCCGGTGGCCGTCGCGCACGGCCGGATCCTGCTCGAAGAGGAGGGCGATCCGGCCCGGCACGCCGTGCTGCACGCCGACCTGCGTGACGCCGAGGAGGTCTGGGAGGCCGCGCTGGCCACCGGGGTGCTCGACCCCGAGCGGCCGATCTGCCTGCTCAGCGTGGCCGTGCTGCACTTCCTGCCGGACGTCACCGGCGTACGCGAAGCCATCCGCGACTACCGGACGCTGCTCGCTCCCGGGTCGGCGTACGTCCTCTCGCACGCGACCGAGTCCGGCGTCGAGGGCGACGAGCTCGCGCAGATCCGGCGGCTCGTGCAGCTGTCCGAGCGGTCGAGCTCGCCGGCGGTTTCCCGGTCGCTCGACGAGATCGCCGCGTTCTTCGGTAACTTCGACGTCGTCGACCCCGGGATCGTGCCTGTGGGAGAGTGGCGCCCCGAGCCCGGCGCCGCCCCGGTCCCCCTCGCGAGCGTGGTCGGCGGTGTCGGCCGCAAGCCTGGAGGACGGAAATGACGACGCAGGATCCCGAAGCCCCCGAAGGCGTCGACCTCGAGCGGCCGAACGCGGCCCGCATCTACGACTGGTTCCTCGGCGGCGACGCCAACTGGGCCATCGACCGCCAGTTCGGCGAACAGGCGGTCAAGACGTTCCCGATGATCAAGACGGTCGCCCGCGTCGGCCGCGACTTCCTCGGCCGCGGCGTGCAGTACCTGGCCCGCAACGGCATCGACCAGTTCCTCGACCTGGGGTCCGGTGTGCCGACGGTCGGGAACGTCCACGAGGTCGCGGCCGAGGTGAACCCGAACGCGCGGTGCGTGTACGTCGACAACGAGCCGGTCGCGGTGGCGCACTCGCAGGTCCTCCTCGAGAAGGAGGGCGTGGCCGACCGGCACGCGGTGCTGCAGGGCGACCTGCGCGACCCGGCCGACATCTGGAAGCGCGCGGTCGAGACCGGCGTCCTCGACACGAACCGGCCGATCGGCCTGATCATCGTCGGCGTCCTGTACTTCCTCGGCGAGGACGAGCCGGTGGCCGAGATCATCCAGAAGTACCTGTCGCTGCTGCCGTCCGGCTCGTACTTCCTGTCCTCGCACCTGACCACCGAGGGCATCGAGGGCATGTCCGACGCCGGCAGCCGCGAGTCGATCATCGAGCAGTACAACAAGTCGAGCACCCCGCTGCACCTGCGCAGCAAGGCGGAGTTCACGACGTTCTTCGACGGCCTGGAGCTCGTCGAGCCGGGCATCGTCTACCTCCCGGAGTGGCACCCGGAGGAGATCGAGTCCCGGGCCACGAAGAAGCTCGCGAACGACCCGGCGTTCAGCGGCCACATCTGCGGCCTCGGCCGCAAACCGTGACAGCGGCTTACGACGCGGTCGCCGTCCAGTACGCGGAGTTCGTCCGCGGGATCTGGGACGGCGACCCGCTGGACCGGGCCGCGTGGGCGGCGTTCGCGGACTACGTGCGCGGCCGCGGCCCGGTCGCCGACCTCGGGTGCGGCCCCGGCCACCTGACGGCGCACCTGCGCTCGCTGGGGCTCGACGCGTTCGGCGTCGACGTGTCGCCGGAGATGGTTTCGCTGGCGCGTTCTTCGCTGCCGGACCTGCGCTTCGAAGTGGGTTCGATGGCGGCCCTGGACCTGCCCGACGAGTCGCTCGCCGGGATCCTGTCGTGGTATTCGGTGATCCACGCGCCTCCGTCGGAGGTGCCGGGGTACTTCGCCGAATTCACCCGGACGTTGGCGCCCGGTGGTCACGTTCTGTTGGGGTGCTTCGAGGCCGGGGCCGGCCCGGTCTCGGAGTTCGACCACAAGGTCACCACGGCGTACCGGTGGCCGCTCGGCGAGCTGGCGGGCATCGCGGCCGAGGCGGGTCTCGTCGAAGTGGGCCGGATGTACCGCGAGGCCGTCGACGGGGAACGCCCCTTCCGCCAAGGACGGCTGCTGCTGCGGAAACCGTAGCCGGGAACGGCGAGAGCCCCGGTCCGCGCAGGGGACCGGGGCTCTTCGTCGTGGTGGTGCGGTGCTTCGGGTGGTCAGGCGCGCGACCCCACCCGGCCGCGCAGGAGCGGGCTCAGGTCGATCGCGGTCTCGAGGGGCCGGGTGGTCCGGACCCCGTCGGAGTGGCGCTGCAGCGGGAGGTCCTGGTCCGTCGCCCACGTCGTGGTCTTGCGCAGGGGCGCCTGGATCAGGCTGAAGCCGAAGCGGTTCCGCAGTTCGTTGCCGATTCCGCGGCGGCCACGGTGCTCCTCCTCGCGGCGGAACAGCGAGTTCATCCGGACGGCCATCTCGTCTACACCCCCAGCTCTCGTCGCGGTGACCGGGCGCGTTCGCCGCCGGTCAGTCCGAGACAGGGTTCACACGGCATGCCGGCCCCGGGGGCCAGCCATTCCACGTCGGCACGGGAAAGCGCTTCCCCGCACTTGGTTCGGACCAGCTCGCTCGTGCTCCCGGTGACGTCCAGTCCGAAGACGTGGACCACCCGGCGGGCCTCGCCTGCGGTTCCCCTGGCGAGCCTGCCCACGACCAGAACGCCCGGTGGCGCACTGTCCTCGACGATCACGCTGATCCTCCCCCATGAGGTCCTGCAGTGGTGGTTTGGTCGTTCGTCAACCAGTGGCCTGCGTTCGGGGACCGCCCGTCGCATGCAGGCAGTCATTCACCGACACCAGCGCCCCGGCCGATGCGATTAATCCTACTCCTGGAATAATCTTCATGTCGAGGCCGGACCTAGTTGATCACCCGCTTGGCCGTGCGGCGTACTCCATTGAGACACTGAGTAGCCGGACGCGGGTACTTTTGACCTGGTCCCGGCCGCGCCCCCCATCGATCCACGGAGGTACGACCCATGGCGGATTATCCGTCGTTCGCGGATTACGATCCGAACACGGCCGTGTCCCTGTTCCAAGAGGCCGCCTGGGAGAAGTCGTTCGCCAGCGAGCCCAACGGTGGGAGCTGCGTCGAGGTCAACCTCGGCCGCGAAGGCCTGATCGGGGTCCGCGACACCAAGCTCGCGACCAGCCCCGTCTTCGTGTTCGACACCGCCGAATGGGAAGCGTTCCTGGTCGCCGTGAAGGCCGGGCAGTTCGACCTGCCCGCCTGATCCGTCCCCGGTCACGTCCGAAAAAATGGCGAAGGCCCCCTTCCCCGTCCCTGGTGAAGGAGGCCTTCGCGACGGCCCGGATACGTCCGGGTGCCGATTGTGAGGGGAATCTCACCCGATCGCCGGAAGCTCGCCTCCGCGCAGCCGGCTCCGGGTCCGGCGCCAGGCGACCACGACCAGCACCACGAGCCCGATCAACGGCAGTGTGCTGATCGCCCAGCTCAAGCCCATCGGCGGCCCGGGCTGTTCGAGCACCGGCAGCCCGCGCAGGTCGCCGGTACCGGACCCGGCCGGGCCGTTGACCGCGAAGCGGAACGTCCACTCACCCGGCCGTGGCATCGACCGGACGTCGAGACCCCACACGTCGAGCTTGCGCGGGTGGCGGACCAGCGGCTGCGTGCGGTTCTGGCCGCCTTCGGGGTTGATCATCGTGAGCGTGCCGGACTTGTCCGCGATCCCGCCGTCGGGGATGAACGTGAAGTCCAGCGACTGCATGGCTTTCAGCGGCCAGGTGCTGAACCCGATCGTCATCCCGTACGGCCCGGCCTGCACGTGCTCGGTGTGCACGATGTTGACCGGCTCGTAGGCGTTCGCCGGCGCCGCGGTGGCGAACAGCAGCCCGGCCACGGCGGCCAGCGCCAGGAGTGCCTTACGCATCAGCGGTTTCCCCCTTCTTCGCGGGCGCCAGCAGGCAGAGCATCCCGCCGAACCGCCACCCGGCGAACCCGCCGAGCAGCCCGAACAGGCCGCTGAGCACGGCCGTCGTGATCTGGTACCAGGCCGGCGACAAGTGCGCGCCGGGGAAGAGCAGGAAGTGCTGGAAGGGCAGGCTCAGCCCGATCAGCGCCCCGGCGATCCCGCCGGTGACCAGGGACACGCGGCCCGCGGGCCACCCCCGGCGTCGCCCGGCCAGGTACCCCAGCTCCATCAGCGCTGCCACCGGCAGCAACGCCAGCGGCGTCAGCGACGGCATCTGCGGCACGCCGGTGACCGCGTCGCGCAGGGGAAGGTCGACCAGGTCGGCGTAGGCCTTCGCGGCCCACGGCGAGAACCACCAGAAGACCCCTTGCACGAGCAGGACCAGCGCCGCGGTGCCGGCCGCGCCGCCCGGGCGCCGCAGGAACCCGGCGCCGACCGAGACCAGCAGCACCGCCATCATCGAGCAGCCGATCGACACGGCGTTGAAGTAGTCGCCCGGCACCTGCTGCAGCCCGAGCGCGAGCACCGGCCCGAAGGTGAGCAGCACCGTCAGCGACGCGAGCGTGCCGATCCGTCCCCAGCGGTGTTCGCGCGCCGCGGCGAACACCGCGGTCGTGCCGATCAGCGACACCGTGATCGCCAGCAGCAACCCGATGTGCGGCGGCGAGTCGATGACCGCGTCGAAGCCGTAGAGCCCGTGCCACCACTGGTCCCACAGGCCGTACAGCAGGAACGTCGCCGCGCCGACCCCCGAGACCAGGTAGCCGATCGGGGCCGCGAAGGTCTTGCCGAACACGTTGACCACGCGCCCGCCGACCCGCGGGTCGACCGGACGCCCGGCCCGGCGCGCCGCCGTCGTCAGCAGCACGACGGCGAGGCTCGCCAGGCCGACGACCGCGGTGCCCGCGTACAGGAACAGGTGCGGCAGCGTGAAGAACGTGTCCGGCCCGACGTCGTCGTGCCACTGGATGTCCCAGGTCAGCCCGACCAGTGAGAGCAGCGAACCGCCGAGCGCGACGTTCGCCGGCAGCAACCCCGTTCGCGCTTGTTTCGCCACCGGCGTGGTGCGCACGCCGGATGCGGTGAGATCCATTTCCCCCGAACCTTTCTACTTGACGAGCAACGGAAAAACGACTTGGGCGGGGCCGCCCGGCCCGCGCAGGGACACGGTGATCTCCCACTGCCCGGACATCGGCAGCGCGACACCCGTGGCGCGGAACCGGCCGGAGCTTTCCGCCACGGCGAGCACCGGGGCGAACGCGTGGCCCATCTGCGCCATGACCGGTTCGACCAGGACGCTGTCGGGCGCGGGCCCGGTCACCGCGACCGCGAACGTGTTGCCGCCGATGCGCGGCGGGTCCGCGGAGAACTGGACCGTGTACGGCCCGGAAACCGCCTGCTGCGTGGTGGCTTTCGCGTCGCCGGCGGGCCAGAGCAGCCAGGCGGCACCGGCCGCGACCACCAGCGCGACGACGGCGATCAGCACCTTGGGGCGTTTCATCGTCCGGCTCCTGTCGTCGGGACGTCGACCACGGCGGGGATGGTCAGCACGCGGTAGCCGCGCTCGGCCTGCAGCCAGATCCGGTACCGGCCGGGCGCGGCGAAGGTGTAGGTGAAGCTGACGTCCGGGCCGTAGGCGGCGACGGTCTCGTCGGGCCGGTCGAGCTGGCCCGCGACCGGCGGGATCATCGCGTGGACGTGCGCCCACGTCGGTGCCTTCGCGGCGGCGGTGCCCGGTTGCCCGGTGATCGGCCCGGCGACGATCAGGTGGCCGAGCATGCCCAGCCACGGCTGGAGGTCCTGGGTCTTGAAGTGCGCGGTGATCGTGGTCGGCGTGCCGGGGGTGATCGTCAGGTCCACCGGCGTCCCGTCGACTGTCCGCGGGCCGGCGCCGGGCGGTTCGGGCGCGGGCGCGGCGGTGCCCGTCAGGTCCACAGTGGACCGGACGAGCTGGACCCCGCCGCCGCGCCGGACCAGCTCCGCCGCGACGGTGTACGTGCCCGCTTCCGGATCGGCCACGCCGACGCGGTAGTCGCCGGGGCCGACGCGCACCGGGTGCAGGTGGCTCATCCGCCCGGACGGCGATATCAGGACGAGGTGCACGAGCGCGTTGTCGTGGATCAGCAGGTCGTCGACCGGGCGGCCGGTGGCGCCGTCGGTGAGGTGCAGGGTCAGCTCGTCGCGTTCGGCCTGGACGGCCAGGTTCACCGGCGGCCGTGAATAGTCCATTGTGGACAATTGCGCGTTGGCGTACGGGTCGGTGACGTTGTCGTACGTCGGATCGAGCTGGCTGCCGGGCGCGGGCGGCGGGGGAGTGCTCGCCGACAGCAGCGCGCCGGTGACGGCGACGGCGATCGCGGCGACCGCGCCACCGGCCGGGACCAGTGCGAAGGCGGTTCGCTTCGCCTTGACGCCGACGACCAGCGCGAGCAGCAGGAACGCGCCTGCGGCGACGAACCCGCCGTAGGTCGCCTTCTCCCACGGCGGAACCACCCGCGCCGGCACGATGAACGGGATGGTCGCGGTGGTCCCGCTGCCGTCGTCCAGCGACAGCTGCCACGGTCCCGGCTTGTCGACTTGGAGATTTCCCGGGTACACGCCCGGTTCGGCGCCGAGCACGACGTCACCGCGCGAAGTGACGACACCGTCGGCCGCGACGGCCAGGTGCAGCGTGCCGGGCGCGGTGCCCTGGTGGGTCACGACGTCGACCCGCAGCGGCGACGGCGTGACGTCGACCCGGCGGATGATCACGGTCAGCTCGCGTGCGCCGAGCGTCTGCGCGACCTGGACGTCCGTGCCGGACGGCGCGCCGTCGGCGTGCGCGGTCCCGCCGGCCAGTGCGATCCCCAGCACGGCCAGCAGCATCAGCAGTACGGCTCTTGGTTTGGTCCCCATCGTGGGTTCGAACCTAGCGACGGCGGACTGTGCCGGGCGTCACGGCGGGGAGGGAACTCCGGTCCCCAGTGCGGGGGACCGGAGCCCCCGGGAGTCTCAGGGGTGCAGGAATTCCCGCAGGTGGGCGACGACTTCCGCGGGCTGCTCCTCGGGCAGGAAGTGGCCGCACTCCTCGAGCGCGACCCCGGTGACGTCGTTCGCGTACTCCCGCCAGATTTCGAGCGTGGGGAGGGTGCCGAGCAGGCCGTTCGCGCCCCAGAGGGCCAGAAGTGGCTGGGTGATGCGCTTTCCGGCGGCGAAGTCGGCGTCGTCGAGCTCGGCGTCGTCCGGGAAGGAGGCGCGGTAGTCGTCGAAACCGGCGCGCAGGGCGCCGGGCTGGGAGAAGGCGCGGACGTACTCGGCGACGGAGTCGGGGTCGAGGTGGTGGCGCTGGTAGGTCCAGCGTTCGAAGAAGTAGCCGAGGTAAGCGGCGATGTTCTGGCCGGCGAGCAGCTCGGGGAGGTCGGGCTGGAGGTGGAAGAGCCAGTGCCAGTAGGCCTTCGCGACGCCGGTGTCGAGGCGCTGCCACATCGCGCGGGTCGGGGCGATGTCGAGGACGGCGAGGCGGTCGACCTGGTCCGGGCGGTCGAGGGCCCAGCGGTGGGCGACGCGGCCGCCGCGGTCGTGCCCGGCGACGGCTGTTTGCGGGAAGCCGAGGTGCTCGGCGAGCGCGGCGACGTCGGCGGCCATGGTGCGCTTGTCGTAGCCGGTCCGGGGCTTGTCGGTGCGGCCGTAACCGCGCAGGTCGGGGGCGATGACGGTGTGCGTCTCGGCGAGAGGCTCGAGGACCCGGTGCCAGCAGTGCGACGTCTGCGGCCAGCCGTGGAGGAGGAACAGGGGCGGGCCGTCGCCGGCCCTGACGTAGTGCATCCGGATGCCGTTGACCGTGGCCGTGCTTTCTAACCTGTTCATACGGTTAGAAGGTAGCGGCCAGTCTAACCGTTCGCAACGGTTAGACTGCGGGCATGGAGTGGGTCTTCGACGGCGGACGGCCGTGCCTCGACCTGGTCAACACGCTGCGCAGCCGGCACGACGGCGGCGTCGAGCTGCTGACCGGGCCCGGCGCGCTGGCGGAGTGGCTCGCGCTCGCGGGGTTCACGACGGGCCCGGTGCGGGTGACGGCGGGCAACGTGCTGGCGGCGAAGGCGCTGCGGGAGGCGATCGACCGGGTGCTGCGCGAACCGGCGGAGATGGACATCGGCCTGGTGAACAACGCGGCGGCTTCAGCGCCGGCGCCCCCACCGCGGTTGGTCCTGACTGACGGAGGTTTGCGGCGCGAGGTACCGGCGCCGAAGGACCCGGTGGCGGTGGCCTTCGCGACGTTGGCGGCGGACGCGATCGACTTGGCGACGAGCGAGGCATCGGTAAGGGTGTGCGCAGCGGACGACTGCGGGCTGCGGTTTTCCGACGCCTCGCCGAGGCGGAACCGGCAGTGGTGCTCGATGTCCCGGTGCGGGAATCGGGCCAAGGCTCGGGCGCACTATGCGCGGGTCAGCGGCCGGGACGAGTAGGTGGGTTGGCTCGCGTGGCTGAGACGAGTGGGTGGGTCGGCTCGCGTGGCTGAGGCAAGTAGGTGAGTCGGTTCTCGCGGCCGACGCGAGTGGGTTGGCTCGCGTGGCCGAGGCGGGTAGGTGGGTTGGCTCGCGTGGCTGAGACGAGTGGGTGGGTCGGCTCGCGTGGCCGAGATGGGTAGGCGGGTCAGCTCTCGTGGCCAACGCTGAAATGCAGTCGGCCGCGCGCAGCCTTCCCTGCACCGCCGGCGCGATTCGCGCGAAGCCCGTCAGGGCGTAGCACCGGGACCGTTGCCGCCCACCAAACGCTGGTAAACCTTCGGGTGCGCGCGCAACCACACGTTCAGCTTGCCGATCCACCGCATGTGCGCCGTCCGCAGCCCGGCGGGGATCGGCGTCGCGAGGATCCGCACCGCCGCCGCGAACCGCAGGAACCGCCGCTGATCCCGGAGAGTCCACTGTAGACCCAACCGCTCCCGCAAACCGGGCGGCAAAGTCGCCCGGAGCAGGAACATCTGGGCCCGGGCGTGCCACCGCCACCACGAATCGGGCAGCCAGCGCACCGGCTTGCCCACCGTGCGGATCGTCTCGAAAAGCTGATCTACCGTCGGGTTCCCGGCGAAACCGGCCACCATCTCGTCGTAGTAGCGCTCGAACGAGACCCAGTCTGGTGGCAAATCGCGCTCGCGGACCCCGAGCAGCCGACCGATGTCGCACATCTGCGCGTAGTACTCGTCAAGGTCCGAAGTGGACAGTGGGCGGCCGAAGAACCGTTGAGCGTCAACGGGAACCTTCACCAGCGTCGCGTGCACCCACGCATAGGCCGCCGGATCCAACGCGCTGTAGCGCCGTCCGTCCAGGGAACCCGTGAACGAACGGTGCAACGCACGCAACCGCGCGGCCTCCACCCGGGCGCCCGCGACCCCGCCGTAGACGTAGATCGACAGCGACGCGCCCGTCCGCATCAGCCGCGTCCACGGATCCGACGGGTAGTCCGAATGATCGCGCACCCCCGCCGCGACGACCGGGTGCGCCACCTGCAGCGCCAGGACCTGGCCGGCCAGCAGTCCGTCGCGGAAGTCGCCGAAGTACTTCCACGCCGCCGTGCCGCGGACGATCGGCCGGGCCATCAAGCCCCGCGGAGCAGCATCATCAGCGGCTCGGCCACCGGCGTGTCCGTCTCGCCGGTCGCCAGCCGGCGCAGCTGCAGCCCGGCGATCAGCGCGACGACCGGCCCGGCCAGCCGCCGCGCGTCCGGCACACCGAGCGCTTCGAGGATCGTCACCGCCAGCTCGTCGTACGCCGCGAAGCAGCGCGAAGACGCTTCGTGCAGCTCGGGATCGCGGGCGGACTGGAGGTACAGCTCGTGCGCGCCGAGCTCGTCGGCGCCGAACGGCAGCTGCGCGATCACGTGCTCGACGACCGACGCTGCCTGCTCGACGCTCAGGCCGTCCGCGCGGTAGCCGTCGACGATCGCGCCGAGCTTCGTGGTTTCGTCCTCGACGAACATCAGCATCGCTTCGCGCAGCAACGCCGTCTGGCTGGGGAAGTGGTAGGTGAGCGTGCCGAGCGAAACACCGGCGGCGGCCACGATCCGGCGGTTCGTCAGCCCGCCGACGCCGTGCTCGCCGACGACCGTCAGCGCGCCGCGCAGGATGGCGTCCCGGGTGCTTACCAGCTTGTCTCGGGATGCCGCTCCGGCCACCGTTCGACCTCTTCCAGTTGCGCGGCGAGCGAAACCAGCCGCTCCTCGGAGTGCGAGGGGCCGAGCAGCTGCGCGCCCAGCGGCAGCCCGCCGTCCGTCAGCCCGGCCGGGACGTTGACCCCCGGCCAGCCCAGCACGTTCCACGGCCAAGCGTACGGGCAGGCGGCGATCATGGCCTGGTCGGTCTCCCAGCCGGACAGCCCGTCGAACGTGCCGATCGGCGGCGGCGGGGTCGCGGTCGTCGGGGTCAGCAGGACGTCGACGCGGCCGAAGACCGAGCCGATCCGCCGGTGCAGCCCCGGCTCCAGCGCCCGCGCGAGCCGCAGCGCGGGCCCGGCCAAGAGCCGCCCGTGGCCGGCGTTGCTGCGCGTGCGCGGGTCGAGCCCGGCGCGGTCGGGCACGCGCAACGTCCAGTCGCGGACGCCGGTGAGCGAGCGCGGCAGGAACGTCAGCCCGATCAGCCCGTAGTCCGGCTCGACCTCGACGATCTCGTGGCCCAGCCCGGCGAGCGACTCCGCGAGGCGCCGCACGTTCGCTTCGACGACCGGGTCGAGCCGGGTTTTGGTGGCGGTGAACGGGATCCGCGTCGACAGCCCGATCCGCAGCCGGCCGGGTTCGCGTGCCGCGGCGGTCCGGAACGTGCGGCCGGTGGCGGCGGCGACGTCCAGCAGCAGCGCGGCGTCTTCGACGGTCCGGGCGAGCGGGCCGAGCACGGTCAGGCCGTGGAACAGCTCGCCGTCGGTGGGGATCCGGCCGCGCTGGGTCTTGATGCCGACGAGCCCGGTCCACGCGGCCGGGATGCGCACCGAGCCGGCGCCGTCGGAACCGAGCGCGGCCGCGATGGCCCCCGACGCCACCGCGGCCGCGCTCCCGCCTGAAGAACCCCCGGGGGTGTGGCCGGTGTGCCACGGATTGCGCGTCGCGCCGAAGGCCGGGCCCTCGGTGAACGGCCATTGGCCCAGCTCGGGGGTGTTGGTCTTGCCGATGATGACCGCGCCGGCCTCGCGCAGCAGCGCGACGGCGGGTGCGTCGGACGTCGCGGCCGGGAAGTCGCCGACGCAGCCGAACGACGTGGGCAGGCCGGTGATGTCGACGTCGTCCTTGATCGCGACGGGCACGCCGAGCAGGGGTTTCCGGTCACCGGCCCGGAGCCGTTCGTCCGCCTCGGCCGCTTCGGCGAGCGCCGCGTCGTCGCGCAGGTGCCGGAAGGCGTTGAGGACGGGCTGGCTGGCGTGCGCGCGCCCGAGCGCGGTCGCGGTGAGCTCGGCCGAGGTGACTTCGCCGGCGGCGAGCTGCGCGGCCTGCGCGGTGAGACCGGTGAAGTCCAGGCTCGTGGCGGTCATGGCACCTCCCGGGGCGCTCTCGTTCGTTCGAACGAACGTTACCGGATACCGATGGTTTCCGGCTACTCCCCGGGCGCTCTAGAGTGAAGTGATGACGTTCGACTTCGCCGGATTCCCCGAGGCCGCTCTGACCGCGATCCCCCGCGTCGACCTGGGCGGCTGGCCGACGCCGCTGCAGGAAGCACCGCGGCTCGGCGAAGCCCTCGGCCTGCGGAACCTCTGGCTGAAACGCGACGACGTCCACTCGCTTGGCGCCGGCGGCAACAAGCTCCGCAAGCTCGAATTCCACCTCGGCGCCGCGCTCGAAGCCGGCGCGGACACCGTGATCACCTTCGGTGCGCTCCAGACCAATCACGGCCGCCAGACCGCCGCCGCGTGCGCGAAGCTCGGCCTGCGCTGCGAACTCGTCCTCACCGCGAAGGTCCCGCGCGACGGCGAAGCGTACGAACGCTCCGGCAACATCCCGCTCGACAAGCTCTTCGGCGCGACCGTCCACGTCTGCGCCGACGGCGAAGAGACCGGCCGCACCTACGACCGTCTCGTCGCCGAAGCCGCCGCCGAAGGCCGGAGGGTCGCCACCGTCCCGGTCGGCGGCTCCAGCGACCTCGGCGCCCTCGGGTACGTCCGCGCGACGCTCGAACTCGCGAAGCAGCTCGAAGAACGCGGGGTCGAGCGTGCGCACCTCGTCATCCCGCACGCCAGCGGCGGCACCGCGGCCGGGGTCGTGCTGGCCACCGGGCTCCTCGGGAACCTCGGCGTCGGCATCGCCTGCGTCAGCCACCCGCTCGACGAGGCCACGGAGAACCTCCGCGACCTCGTCGGCGGTGCGGCCAAGCTGCTCGGCGTCGAACCGCCGTCGTTCACGCACACGAAGATGAGCGACTCGACCCTCGGCCCCGGCTACGGCATCCCGACCGACGCGGTCTGGAACGCGCTACGGCTTTTCGGCCGCACCGAGGGCGTTGTGCTCGATCCGGTTTACACCGGCAAGGTGGCCGCCGCGCTGGTCGAATGGGCCGGCCACTTCGCCCCCGATGACCACGTGGTGTTCCTGCACACCGGCGGGATGCCCGGCCTGTACGGCTACGCGCCCGAATTCGCCGCGGCCGTCGAAGGCTGACTCGAGCCGGGTCGCGACCCACAGCAGCGTGAAGAGCAGGCCGACGTCGGCGAGCAGCAGCCGCTGCATGACGCCGATCGGGAACGCGTCCGAGATCTCCGGGAACGGCCCGATTTCGGCCTCGCTCAAGCGAACCAGCACGAAGCTGATCGCGAACAGCCCGAACGCGACCGCGCTCAGCCGGACCGCCCGCACGACGGCGACGCGCTCCGGCCGTCCCCGCAACGGTTCCAGCAGCGAGATCGCCGCGCCGGGCAGGCTCAGGAACGCGACCAGGCACGCGTAGAGGTGGATTTCGCCGCTCACCGGGTCGGGCGCTTCCGGGTAGCTCGCCGGGAACACCGCGGCCGCGGCCAGCCCGAGCGACCAGAGCGCGAGCAGCAGCCGGGTCGTCCGCGACAGCGGGACGCCGGCGGCGTGCAGCGCGCCGAGCACCGCCAGCGAACCGATGGCCAGCGACAACACGCTCGCGGCGAGCATCCCTTCGCCCCGGTCGGTCACGGTGTAGCTCGACAGCGTGTCGTACACCGGGTTGTGCGAGCTGACGATGTGCAGCACGACGGCCGTGAACAGCCCCCAGCCGAGTGCGCCCAGCGCCACGAGCCGCCACGGTCTCGTGCGCTTCCCCTGTTCCGTCCCCATGCCATTCAGGTTCTCGAAGAACCGGACGGCCGTGATCAGGGAAGACCCTGAATTCCCCCGGATGCGAAGTCGATCAGCACCAGGGCCTGGTCGTCGTGGCACTTCGGGCGCGGCCAGCGGGCGCCGTCCGGGTCCTGCTTCTCCGCGGTCCGGACGGCGTCCAGCACGGCGTCCGGACCGTCGGCGCGGGTGATCGCCAGGACTTCGCGCCAGTCGAAGAGTGCGTACTGGTCGACGCCGATGGAGACGCCGTCGCTCGCGAGCACCACGGCGTCGACGTCGGCCCGCGGCCAGCTGCGGCGGACGGCGTGGGCGGCCGCGCCGGGGTCGGCTTCGGCGACCCAGAAGCCGTCGTGGGCGTTGCGCCGGCGCCGGACGTCCGCGCCGGTCTGGAGCATCCCGCGCCGCCGCAGCCGGGCGAGCCGGTCGTCGGAGACGACGTCGACGCCGAAGCCGCCGAAGCCGATCACCGGGCTGTCGGCCAGCACCAGTGCTTCCACGCGGTCATCGAGCCACCGCACCCCGGCGACCGTGCTCGACGGCGACTGCTGCGGGCGCAGGGCGTTCTCCGCCGTCACGACGGCGATCGCGCCGGTCAGGAGGTCGGTCAGGTCGGCTTCGGGTGCCGCGCGCAGGTCGTCGGCGAGGCGGCGGGCCAGCCGTTCGGCGTACCAGCCGCCGGGGGGTTGCGAGGGGTCCGACGAGGTGGCGCCGTCGAGGACGAACACGGCGTTGTCCAGCACGACGACGTGGTCTTCGGTCGGGCGGGGGTGACCGTCGGCGCCCACCCCGGCCCGCTCGGCGAACACGATCTCGGGCATCACCCGACTCTACGTCGCCGGTCCGTGACCTACGCGCCGACGCTGTCAACCATGCTTCGCCGGCGGACGAGGTCGGGCGCCCGCCTCATTCAAGACCTTCGAACCGCGGCCGCAACGCGTGCCACATCGGACGCTGTCAACTCAGGTTGACAAGCCCAAGATGTCAACGTAGGTTGACAGGCATGACGGAAGCGACGGACCTGGCCGCCCGGGCCGGCGACCGCGATCCCCGGGTGGGACTGCGTGCGGTCGCCGCGCTCCGGCGGCTGGTGGAACAACTGGAGGCCGTGCAGGTCCGCAGTGCGCGGATCAACGGCTGGTCGTGGCAGGAGATCGCCGCCGAGCTGGGGGTCAGCCGGCAGGCCGTGCACAAGAAGTACGGGAGGCACTGATGTTCGAGAGGTTCACGGCGGACGCGCGGATGGCGGTCGTCGAAGCGCAGATCGTGGCGCGGGAGTCCGGTTCAGTCGAAATCCGGCCGGTGCACCTGCTGGCGGGGCTGGTCAAGACGGACGTCCCGTTGCTCGCCGAGCTGGGAATCTCCGCGGAAGAGGTCGCCGCCGAACTGGCGCGCACCCGGCGCCGCGGCGGGGTCAGCGACGCCGACGCCGAGGCGCTCACCGAGTTCGGCATCGACGTCGAGCAGATCGTCGAACGCATCGAGCAAACCCACGGCGAGGGGGCGCTCGCCGGCCGGCTCGGGCCGGCCAAGCGCGGGCACATCCCGTTCACGTCCCAGTCGAAGAAGACCTTGGAGCTGAGCCTCAAGGAAGCCGTCCGGCTGGGGGACAAGCACCTCGGGCAGGAGCACATCCTGCTGGCGCTGGCCCAGCAGCGGGACACCGACGACGTGCTCGCCCGCCGCGGCGCCGACTACCCGACGCTGCGGCGGGCGGTGCAGCAACGCAAGGCCGGCTAGTGACCTTGCTGCTGCTCCTGCTCTTCGGCGGCACGGTCGCGCCAGGTGGTCAGCGGCAGCAGTGCCTGGGTCAGCGGCCCGATGGCCAGTGCGTAGAGCACGGTGCCGATCCCGACGGTGCCGCCGAGCAGGAAGCCGACGGCGACCACGGTGACCTCGATGCCGGTGCGCACCAGCCGGACCGACCAGCCGGTGCGTCCCGCGAGCCCGGTCATCAGGCCGTCGCGGGGCCCCGGGCCGAGCCGGGCGCCGACGTAGGTGGCGGTCGCGACGCCGTTGAGCGCCACCCCGCCCGCCAGCAGCGCGATCTGCCAGCCGAGCTCGTGCTGGTCGGGCAGCACCGCGCGAACCAGGTCGACCACCACCGAGATGACGACGACGTTCGCGATGGTGCCGATGCCGGGCCGCTGGCGCAGCGGGATCCACAGGAGCAGGACGACGACCGAGATCAGCCCGGTCACCGTGCCGAAGGTCAGCCCCGCGTGCTTCATGACGCCCTCGGCGAGCACGCTCCACGGCTCGAGGCCGAGGCCGGCGCGGGTCACGAAGGCGACGCTGGTGCCGTAGAGGGCGAGGCCGACCAGGAGCTGGGTGCTGCGGCGGACGGGGTTGCGGGAGATCCGGACGGGCCGGAGATCGATCTGAGCCACGGCTCCACTATCGGCCGGAAGTGGCCTTGTAAACCATAGCCAATTCCAGGATATTGGCCTTATGGATCCCGTCATCCCGGTAGGTGGACGCATCTCCGGCCCTCGATTGGCTGTCATGCTGGGCTCGTGGCGGCAAGGCGGGTCCCGGCAGGGGGCGGTCGATCTGGCCGCAGCCATCGAGCTGCAGGTGCTGGACGGCCAGCTCCCACTCGGCACCCGGCTGCCCGCCGAGCGCGAGCTGGCCGACGCGCTCGGTGCCAGCCGGACGCTGATCGGCGCGGCCCTGGACCGGTTGCGGGAGAGCGGGTTCGTCGCGAGCCGCCGAGGCGCGGGGTCGTGGATCGCCGCGCCCGGACGGCGGCGCCGTGGACCGCTCGCGCCGGTGGGGGACGGCTCGATCGACTTCACGCACGCGTCTTCGCCGGCCATCCCGGGCACGGCCGCGGCGGTCGACACGGCTCGCGTCCGGCTCACCGACTTCCTCGGAGACCACGGCTACCAGGAACGCGGCCTGCTCGGCCTGCGGGAGAAGATCGCCCAGCGGTACACCGAACGCGGGCTGCCGACGACGCCCGCGCAGGTGATGGTCACCAACGGCGCGCACCACGCGTTCGTCCTGGTCCTGCGCATGCTCGCGGGCCCCGGCGACCGCGTGCTGGTGGAGCAGCCGACCTACCCGAACGCCCTGGAGGCGATCCGCGCCGCGCACGCGATCCCGGTGCCGGTGGCGCTCGACCCGGCCGGGCCGCGCGGCTGGGACATCGCGGGCGTCGACGCGGCGCTGCGCCAGGCGAACCCGCGGTTCGCCTACCTCGTCGTCGACTTCCAGAACCCGACCGGCCTGCGCATGGACGCCGAAGGCCGCGCCCGGCTCGGCACCGTGCTGACCCGCGCCCGGACCCCGGTGGTCGTCGACGAGACGCTCGTCGAGCTGGACCTGGAAGGCGACCCGCTCCACGGGCCGCCGCCGCTGGCCGCGTTCGCCGGCGACCTGGCGATCTGCGTCGGCTCGGCGTCGAAGACGCACTGGGGCGGGCTGCGGCTCGGCTGGATCCGCGCGTCGGAGGACCTGCTCGGCCGGCTGGTTTCGGCGCGCTACGCGGTCGACCTCGGGTCGCCGGTGTTCGAGCAGATCGTGCTCACCGAGCTGCTGGCCGACGAAACCGCGCTGGCCCGCCGTCGCGAGGAGCTGCGCGGCTACCGCGACGCCCTGGCCGGCGCGGTGCACCGGTACCTGCCGGACTGGACGTTCACGCTGCCGAAGGGCGGCCTGTCGCTGTGGTGCCGGATGCCGGAGCCGGTGAGCTCGCGGCTGGCGGTGGCGGCGGCGAGCCACGGCGTCCAGGTGGCGCCCGGGTCCCGCTTCGGCGTCCACGGCGGCCTGGAGCGCTGGATCCGGCTGCCGTTCTCCCTGCCGCCGGACAAGATCGACGAGGCGGTCCGGCGGCTGAGCGCCGCGGCGGCGTCGGTCAGCGGCACTCCGGCCTCACTGGACGCGCCGATCGCCTGAAAAACGAACCGGTGCGCTGGATGCGAGCCTGCTCCCAGGGATGGGCGGCGTTCGTGAGCATCCAGCGCACCGGTTCGGTGTTCACACCCCCGTTCGCGGACGTGACCCCGCTCGCGGGTAACCGCTGGCTTCCCGGCACAGCCCCTCGACGTGCCGGGAAGCCCGCGGTTCAGGTGCGCTCTCGGTACTGCGAGATTCCGCTCGGCGCGGTGAGCGAAAACTCCCGGAGTGCACCCGGTGTGGGTCCCGGCGTCGCGGGGGCAGCGCGACGCCGGGACCGGGATCCGACCCGGCCGGGCGCGGTCGGCCGGTCGGAAAGACTGTGGTTTCGCATGGGTTTTCGCCCCTGGGGTACGTCGGACGCGGGTGAGCGTCACGAGACGTGAAAGAGTCACGGATCGCGTACTGGAGCAGGGGAATCGTCACGCCTCAGCGGCGCGCGCGTGCGTCTTGTTGATCTTGTTTTGGACGCACTTCTCCCCGGCTGCCCGGTTCGGGGTCAGTCGGGGGAGGTGGTGGGCAGGGCGGCTTCCCTGCCTGCGCCGTCGACCTCGTGGTCGAGGCTGGTGCCGATGAGCTTCAGCTGCGTGGTGGTGGCGTTGTCGGCGTGGACGGCGAACGGGTGGCGGACGCCACCGGGGCCGTCGTGGCCGGGAGCCGCGGTGGGCGCCGGCGCGCTCGGGGCGCTGGTGCCGCCGGGCAGGCCCGGGGTGCTGTCGCCGCCGCCACCGCCGGTGGCGTGGACGCCGGAGTCGCGCGGCTGCTCCTGCTGGGCGGGCAGCGTGTTCTGCACCTCGACGAGGTGCACGACCGCGACCCGGGAGGCCGGCGAGGTCGTCGCGTCCGCCGCGGCGGGGGCGGTTTCGGCGGCGGCGGTGGTGGCGGTCGTCGTCACCGGGGTGAGGACGTCGCCGACGATGCCGGTCACGGTGGTCGTGACGCCGCCCGAGTTCGAGCTGCCGCCCAGGATCGGGTCGAGGATGTCGTCGAGGGGGAGCAGGACGGGCGCGTCCGGGTTGCCCGCGCTCGGCTGGGTGAGCGGCGCGAGGACGGTGTGGGACAGCGTGTTCGTGAGGGTGCTGACGGTGTTCAGCGTTCCGTCGACGGTCGTGGTGACCGTGTTCAGCGTGCCGCCGACGACGTTGAGGACGCCGCCGACGAGCCCGCCGAGCAGGTCGCCGGAGGAGGTCGCCTTCGTCGTGGGCTGGGTCAGCGGTTTGGTCGCGGAGGTGACGCTGTGGACCAGCCCGCCGAGAAGACCTTGGGAGGAGGTCGCCTTCGTGGCCGGTTCTTCGGTCTGAGTGTCCTTCGTGGACTGCTTCGCGGCGGTCTCGGTGTCCGAGGACGGAGTCTCGGTTTCGTCGGCCTGGCGAGCGCACGAGGGGGCGGCTTCGCGGTGGCTCCTGTGGTGCCTGCTGTGCGCGAAGGAGGGCTTCGCGGAATGGTCCACAGTGGAGACGGCGGGGGCCTCCGGGCAGCTCGCCGTTTCGGCCGCGGTCGCGGTGCTGCCCGAGAGTGCGCCGGTGAGCAGCCAGCCGGCGAGGGTCAGGCCGCCGGCGACGAGGATCTTGGCGGCGGGCCGCTGCAGCGCGGCCGCCCAGGGCCGCGGCGTGCGCGCGCGGGACTTCCCGGCGGGAAGGGTGCGGGCTGCGGAAAGGCCGTGGCCCGCGTCGGCGGGAAGGGTGCTGACCGCGGAAAGGCCGTGGCGCGTTCCGGCGGGAAGGGTGCTGGCTGCGGAAAGGCCCTGGCTCGCGTCGGTGGGAAGCGTGCTGGCCGCAGAAAGGCCCTGGCGCATCCCGGCGGGAAGGGGGCCGACCGCGGAAAGGCCGTGGCTCGCGTCGGAGGCGCTCGGGCGTGCGCTGGTTACCCAGTGCGTTTCACCCGCTGTGAGCGCAGGCTGCGCGGGAGCGCTGCGGCGCGCGTTCGCCGTGCTGCTCACCGCCACCACCACCGTCCGCGCCTGAAACCCTCGCGTTGTCCGCTCGAGTTCGTTCTTGCTGGGGTCTTTCTCCGGCCAGGTCGCAGTTCCCCCGGGGCTGCACTCTTTCTAGCACCGCTCGGGAGTCTTTCATCTCTCCCGCGTTCTATCCAGCCCGTAAGGCGGAACGGCCCTACCGGGCAAGGTATCTGCGGCCGACGAGTTGATCACTCTCAGTGCCGTTCGGGTGCTTCTCGGCGGCCATTCGGACGAGTACTGCAACTTGCACATTCGGGCGTTGACCTGATGTTTCCGGCGGCCTGGTCGCTTTCCGTGCCACGGCAGTGGCTTTGGGTGCGCGGGACCCCGGTTCGGCCGGACGGTCGGAAGGTGCTCGGTGTGTGGGACACGGCACTGGGCCGAATGGGTCCACTGTGGTCCGTCCGGCCGGATCCGCGCCGCTCGGGCCCGCTCCGGTCCGTGATCATCGACGGCCGGAGGGCTGCTGGTCCGGACCTCGCTCGCCAGGCGACGCCGCAGACGCGAAATCGCCTTCACGATCGCGGAGCGTGACTGCCGGCTACGGCAACCGGTCGACCCCGTCCGGCCGGTGCCGCGCCGCGGCCCGGCGCGTCCGGCAGCCGCCCGGGTGGTGCGTCGGCTTTTCGCTCCCGAATTCACCGCCGGAAAGTTTCCGCCTCGCCGGCGCGGTCGTCAGACCAGTTTGCGCAATCGGGTGACGCCCTCGTCGATGACGTCGTTGCGCTTGCAGAACGCGAAACGCAGGAGGTGTTTCCACTCTTCCGGGTGATCGGTGAACACCTTGACGGGCACCGCCGCGACACCGACCCGGCCGGGCAGCTCCCACGCGAGGTCGGCGGCGTCGGTGAAGCCCAGCGGCCGCACGTCGACGCAGACGAAGTACGTGCCGGCCGTCGGCCGCACCGTGAACCCGGCGTCCGCCAGCCCGGCCGAAAGCCGGTCGCGCTTCTCCTGGAGGCTCGACCGCAGGCCCTCGACCCAGGGCAGCTCGTGGTCGAGCGCGTACGCGACGGCCGGCTGCAGCGGCCCGCCGGACACGAAGGTGATGAACTGCTTCGCCGCCTTCACCGCCGCGACCAGCTCCGGCGTCGAGCAGACCCAGCCGATCTTCCAGCCGGTGCAGTTGAACGTCTTCCCGGCGCTCGAGATGCTCACCGTCCGCGGGCGCATCCCGGGCAGCGTGACCAGCGGGATGTGCTCGGCGTCATCGAAGACCAGGTGCTCGTAGACCTCGTCGCAGATCGCGATGAGATCGTGGTCGACGCACAGCGTGGCGAGCGCCTCCAGCTCGGCGCGGGTGAACACGGTGCCGGTCGGGTTGTGCGGCGAGTTGACCAGGATCGCCCGCGTCCGCGGCGTGACGGCGGCGCGCAGCCCCTCGACGTCGAGGCCGAACCGCCCGTCTTCGCCCTCGACCAGCCCGACGACCTTGCGTTCGGCGCCCGCCATCGCGACCGCGGCGGCGTAGGAGTCGTAGTACGGCTCGATGACGATGACCTCGTCGCCGGGCTCGGTCAGCGCGATCAGCGTCGCGGTGATGGCTTCGGTGGCGCCCGCGGTGACCAGGATCTCCGTGTCCGGGTCGTACTCGGTGCCGTAGCGCAGCCGGTGCCGCGCGATGGCCTCGCGCAGCTCGGGGCGGCCGGGGCCCGGCGGGTACTGGTTCGCGCCGCCGAACAGGGCGTTCTTGGCCGCGTCGAGCATGCCGGCGGGTCCGTCGGTGTCCGGGAAGCCCTGGCCGAGGTTGACCGCGTCGTGCTGGACGGCCAGCGCCGTCATCTCGGCGAAGATGGTCGACGTGAAGGGCCGCAGACGGGGGACGAGAGCAGGTTCGCGCACGATCAGCGATCCTCGCGGACAATGGCGGTGTGGAGCAACTGACCCCCGCCAAGGTGACGCCCGCCGATCCGCCGGGCGGCGCCGCCGGTGAAGCGGAAAAGCGGCGCGCGCTGCGCAAGATGAAGCTGGTCGCGCTGTCGTTCCTGATCGGCGCCACCGTCGTGTTCCTGCTCACGAGCTGGGCGCAGTCGGCAGGCTGGCCGGGCTGGGTCGGCTACGTGCGGGCCGCGGCCGAGGCCGGCATGGTCGGCGCGCTGGCCGACTGGTTCGCCGTCACGGCGCTGTTCCGCCACCCGCTCGGGCTGAAGATCCCGCACACGGCGATCATCCCGAACAAGAAGGACGCGCTGGGCAGCAGCCTCGGCGAGTTCGTCGGGTCGAACTTCCTCTCCGAGGAGGTCGTCCGCGACAAGCTGAAGCGCGTCGAGATCGCGCGCCGGCTGGGTTCGTGGCTGGCCCAGGAGGACAACGCCGAGCGCGTGACGTCCGAGCTGGCCACCATGGTCCGGGCGGCGGTCCGCGTCCTGCGCGACGAGGACGTCCAGGCGATCATGGAGCAGGCGGTCGCGCGGCGGATCATCGACAAGCCGTGGGGCCCGCCGCTGGGCAAGATCCTGCAGGGCGTGTTCGCCGATGGTGCGCACCACAAGCTCGTGGACCTGATGTGCGACCGCGCGTACGAGTGGACTCGGGACAACCACACGACGATGCTGCGCGTGGTGTCCGACCGCGCGCCGAGCTGGTCGCCGAAGTTCGTCGACGAGATGCTCGCGGACAAGGTCTACGGCGAGGTGCTGTCGTTCGCGTGGGCGGTGAAGACGGACGTCAACCACCCGATGCGGCTGGCGCTGGACAAGTTCCTCGGCGAGTTCGCCCAGGACCTGCAGACCGACCCGGACGTGATGGCCCGCGCCGAGCAGGTGAAGGGCCAGATCGTGCACCACGAGGAGGTCCAGCGCCTGATCGGCTCGGCGTGGAGCACGGCGAAGGAGATGCTCCTGACGGCGGCGGAGGACCCGTCGAGCGAGCTGCGCCGGCGCGTCCGCGCGGGGCTGATGTCGCTGGGGTCCCGGCTGGTCTCGGACGACCAGCTGCGCGCGAAGGCCGACGGCTGGGTCGAGGGCGCCGCGGCGTACCTGGTGAAGAACTACTCGGGCGAGATCACGACGATCATCACGGACACGGTCGAGCGCTGGGACGCCGAGGAGACGTCCCGCAAGATCGAGCTCCAGGTGGGCCGCGACCTGCAGTTCATCCGCATCAACGGCACGGTCGTGGGTGCGCTGGCCGGGCTCGTCATCTACGCGGTCGCGGAGCTGCTGTTCTGAGGAGCCGAGTCGTATACCACACCTGGGGGAGCTTCAAACGAGTTGTCCACAGGAAGCTGAGTTATCCCCGGGGTTATCCACAGGTTTTCACGGTGATGGCCTAATCGCTGTCCACAACGTGTGGGGGTGTGGACGGCCGGGGGCGTGGATATGTGGTGCTCGGCCGGCGGGTTGTCCACAGGCTTTCGAGGGTCCGCCGCTCGGATGAGAGCGGGTTGCGGCGTCAGCCCGCCGCGGTCTCCGCTGCCCGGGCCCGCCAGCCACGCGCCTTCTCGCGGTTTCCGCACACCCGCATCGAGCACCACGTGCGCGAGCGGTTGCGGGACTCGTCGTAGAACGCCCACAAGCACGTGTCGGCCGGGCAGATCTTCAGCCGGATCCAGTCGCCGCGCACCACCAGCCGGGCGCAGGCCGCGAACACCGCGCCCACGACGTCGTCCGCCACGAGCGCCGGGCCGTCGTCGGTCAGGGAGATCCGGGTGCCGACGTCGAGGCTTCCGCCCGGCAGCCGCGGGTCGCCGATCGCCGCGCGCAACGCGTCACGCGCCGCGCGGGCCTCGGGGGCGGGATTGGCCGTCAGCGCTCTCCCGGACGCCCACCTTCGCCACTGCCCGGGATCTTCGAGCAGGTCAGTGCCCTCTTCGACGTTGACCGTGTTGAGGAACTCCACGACGAGGGATGCGTCGGTGTGCACGAACCCAGTGTACGGCGGTCGGTGGTTGCTCCCGCGTGCGCTAACCCACATACTTCTTTCAGTGGTTATCCGCGATCGAGAGGAGCGACGCATGAGTGCGGTACCGACGCTGGGTGTGGTGGCCCTGGACTGCCCCGACCCGGTGGCGCTGGCCGGGTTCTACCGGGCGGTGCTGGAGTGGGACGCACCCGACGTCTCCGACGACGGCCACTGGGTCACGCTGGCCAACCCCGAGGGCGGCGCGGGCATCGCCTTCCAGCGGGTGCCCGACTACCGGCCGCCGTCGTGGCCGTCCGCGGCCAACCCCCAGCAGCTGCACCTGGACCTCAACGTCACGGACCTGGAAGCGGCGCACGAGCGCGTGCTCGGCCTGGGCGCGAAACTGCTGGACGACGGGCCGGAGACCTTCCGCGTCTACGCCGATCCGGTGGGCCACCCGTTCTGCCTCTGCGCCTGCTGACCGATTTGTGCGTAGGCTCGCATGTGTGATTTGTCCGAAGTGTCAGAACCAGATGCGGACCGTGGACAAGAACGGCGTCCACATCGACCAGTGCGAAGGCTGCCGCGGGATCTTCCTGGACCGCGGTGAGCTCGAAGCGATCTCCGGTGCGGAGAGTTCGTTCTACGGCCACCAGCCACCGCCCTACCAGGGCGGCGGTCACGGCCGTCCCGACTCGCCGCGCCCCTACCGCGGCGGCTACGCGGATTCGCCGAAGGGCTACCAGGGAGGCGGGTACGCGGACTCGCCCAAGGGCTACCGCGGCGGCGGGTACTCGGACTCGCCGAGGCCGCACGGGCACGGCCACCGCAAGCGCGGCTTCCTCGAGAACCTCTTCGACTGAGGTGGGTCTCGACCTGCGGATCTGCCCGTCGTGCGGCGACCGGGCCGACCGCCCGGTCGTCGCCGGGGCGGAGCTGGCGTGCGCGCGGTGCGGACACCGGTGGCCGTTCCGGCGGCTGCCGCTGTTCGCGCTGACGGGCCCGAGCGGCGCGGGCAAGTCGACGCTCGGCCCCCTCCTGGAGGCCCGCTTCGGCGGCGAGGTCGTGGTGCTGGAGCAGGACGTCCTCTGGACGGGAGCCCTGCGCGACGACGTCTCGGCGTTCCGCGCGGTGTGGCTCCGGATGGCGGCGATGCTGCACCAGAACGGCCGCCCGGTCGTGCTGTGCGGCACGGTCGCGCCCCCGGAGTTCGAGCCGCTGCCGGAGCGCGCGTTCTTCAGCGACATCCACTACCTGGCGCTGGTCGGCACCCCGGAGTCGCTGCGCAAGCGCTTGCGGGCGCGCCCGGCCTGGCGCGAGTGGGACGAGCCGCGCATCGAGGAGATGCTGGAGTTCAACGACTGGCTCCAGAAGTCGGCGTCGGAACTGGGCGTCGACCTCTTCGACACGACGGAGGCCTCGGCCGAGACGACGGCCGATCACGTCGAGAAGTGGATTCGGGGCCGGCTGCCTTAGCCGAGGGGCCAGGTCCGGCCGCCCGGTTCGTCGAGCCAGAACTCCTGGCGGTCTTCCGTGACCGTCACCCCGAACCGGTCGCGGTCCGGCTTGCCCAGCTCACACCAGTCGACGTACGCCGATTCGACGAGCTCCCACAGAGCGCGCGGGCCGCCCTGGGCCACCTCGTCCGCGCCGCCGCGCTTGCGGTGCCGCACCCACGAGCCGTCCGGGTGGACCAGCGAGACGCTGTCGTCCGTGCCGTCGCGCACCGGCCGGGCGCCGGGCATCGCCAACCCGGCGAAGAACTCGAACTGCTTGCGCGGCTGGATCACCGACGACATCGGCAGCCGCGTCTGCTCCCAGTCGTCCCGCGACGGCCTGGGCAGCGGGTCGGCCTGCGCCAGCCGGTGCGCGCGAAGCGGCATGAAGCGGCCGTCGCGCGCGAGGACGTGGCCCTGCCCGGTGCCGTCCTCGCCGGCGACCAGCCGGATCAGTCCGGCACCGATCGGCCGGTTCAGCGTCGTCACGATCAGCCCGCCCGGCACGGTCTGCGTCAGCCAAGCGAGCGGGATCGAGGAAACCGAGGCGGTGCACAGCACCCGGTCGAACAGCGTGCCGGCCGGGAAGCCGAGCGCACCGTCGCCCACCTCGCACGCCGGCCGGTAGCCCGCCGCGGCCAGCCGTTCGCGCGCCAGGCCGACGAGCAGCGGGTCGATGTCCACAGTGGACACCTGGCCCGCGCCGCAGCGGTGGCTCAGCAGGGCGGCGTTGTAGCCGGTGCCGGTGCCGATCTCGAGCACGCGGTGCCCGTCCCGCACCCGCAGCTCCTCGAGCATGATCGCCATGATCGAGGGCATGCTCGACGAGCTCGTCGGCGTGCCGGGCACCGGTCCGGTGCGCCGCGCGAGCTCCCAGCGGTCCGGGTCGTCGTCCAGCTGCGTGACCAGCACGTCGCGCGAGTAGACGGTCTCCAGCCAGCCGGGGTCGTCCCGGTCGACCGCCGCCCACAGCCCGCCCGCCGGCGTGAAGAACCGCGGTAGGAAGACGTGGCGAGGTACCGCGCGGAAAGCGGCGATCCATTCCGGGGCGTGCAGGACGTCCTCGTCGAGCAGCTGCTCGACGAGCCGCCGCCGCAGCCGGGCCGAGCGCGTCATAGGCCCACGTTAGCGATCCGACCACAAGTAGGCCGCCCCCCGAGCGGTACGTAACCCGAGCCGCGAGGTCATTCGGCCGTGACTGCGGTCGGAGCGCTAACCATCGGCCCAGCAGCGGGTGAGCACGATCACGCCCGATAGTTGCAAGCAGAGTGCTTGCAATAGCTAGCACTCGCGCGTACCGTCGAAGGTGTCGCGAGGAGGTGACCGGATGGCAGAGACCGGTGGGACGTCAGGATCCGGCAGTCCCATGGAGAAGGTCGCGGACATCGCTTCCGACATCGGCGAGTACATCCGCCAGCAGCGCAACACCGCGAAGATTTCGTTGCGCCAGCTGTCGAAGCTCGCCGGAGTGTCCAACCCGTACCTGAGCCAGATCGAGCGCGGGGTCCGCAAGCCCAGCGCCGAGATCCTGCAGCAGATCGCCAAGGGACTGCGCATTTCCGCCGAAGCGCTGTATGTGCAGGCCGGGATCCTCGATCTGCCGACGGGTGGTCCGGTGGGCGACGCGATTCGCGCCGACGCCGAGCTGACCGAACGGCAGAAGCAGGTCCTGCTCGACGTTTACGAGTCCTTCCGCCGGGAGAACGCCGCGGCACGGCCGGCCGCCGAGTCGTCACCCGCCACAGACACCCCAGACACCACACCAGCCGCAGACACCAAGGAGTCAGCATGACGACCCCCAAGACCACCGAAGACGTCAAGAAGGCCGTGACCAGCGCTCTCGACCAGGTCCGCACCCCGCTGCTGGCCGCGCTCGGCGCCGGCAACCTGGCCGGCCAGGCCGTCACCGACGCCGTGGCGAAGGCCAAGGAGAACGTGACCAAGGGCAGCGAGACCGCCCGCAAGAACCTGCAGGAGCTGCCGACCGACGTCGAGAGCCTCCGCGAGAAGCTGGACCCGGCCGAGCTGCGCAAGGTCATCGACGAGTACACCGAGGCCGCGCTCAAGCTGTACAACAAGCTGGCCGAGTCGGGCGAGCAGGCGTGGGACAAGTTCTCCGCCCAGCCGCAGGTCAAGAAGGCCATCGAGCAGCTCGAGGAGGCCCTGACCACCGCGCAGGGTCAGGTCGAGGGCGTCACCACCGAGGTCCGCGAGCGCGTCGACGGCGTGCTGGGCACCTTCACCAAGCGCACCCGCTCGGTCGGCGAGAAGACCGCCCGCAAGGTGACCGAGGTCGCCGGTGAGGCTGCCGAAGCCATCGAGGAGCTGGGTGACGACGTCGCCCACGAGACCCGGTCCGCGAGCCGCAAGGTCGCGAACAAGACGGCCCCGAAGACGGCCGCCCCGGCCCGCCGGACGACCACCAGCGCCGCCGCGAAGAAGCCGGCCGCGCCGAAGGCCGACAAGTAACCGAGTCGATCGTTACCGGCCTGATTGGTAAAAACGCCGTGAACACCCCGGCCCCGCCACCGTATCCCGGTGGCGGGGCCGGGGTCGTTCGGGCGGTTTGCCGTAAGCTGTCGCTGTGCTGGTTGCCATCTGGATCCTCGAAGTCATCCACTGGGGCAGCGCGCTGGTCGGGCTCTTCGCGTTCGTGCACGCGCTCCTTCAGCGCGCCGACGCCTATTCCGCGGCCGATCGCAAGACCAAGCCCGTCTGGATGCTCATCACCGGCGGCGCGACGCTCGCGATGGCGTTGTTCAGCGTGATGGGCCCGGGGATGATCTTCTGGGTGCCGGCCATGGCCGCGGCCCTGGTCTACATCGTGGACGTCCGCCCCAAGCTGATCGAGGTCCAGCGCGGCGGCTCCAACTGGTAGCTACGCTGGCCGGGTGACCTGGACGATTGCCGGGAGCCTCACCGTGGTTCCCGCCCCCACGCGTACCGACCTGCTCGCCGATCCCGTCGCCAAGGCGCTCGCCGCGCTCGCCGATCCGGACGCCGTCGGCGTCGCCGAGATCGACCCGGCGCTGGCCGACACCGCCGCCTTCTGCGAGACCTACGGTTCGCCGCTCGAAGCGTCCGCGAACTGCGTCGTCGTCGCCGGCAAGCGGGCGGGCGAAGTCCGCTTCGCGGCCGCGCTCGTGCTCGCGACGACCCGCGCCGACGTCAACGGCGTGATCAAGCGCCGCCTCGACGTCCGCAAGGCGTCGTTCGCGCCGATGGACGAAGCCGTCTCCCTGACCGGGATGGAGTACGGCGGCATCACGCCCGTCGGCCTGCCCGCCGACTGGCCGATCCTCATCGACCAGCGGGTCGCCGACGCGCCCGAGCTCGTCATCGGCAGCGGGATCCGCGGCAGCAAGCTGCTGATCTCCGGCACCGCGCTCGCCTCGCTGCCCGGCGCCGAGGTCATCGAGGACCTCGCCAAGTGACGTCCGTCTGGCTCCGGTACCTGACCGGTGCCGACATCGACTCGCTCGGCGTCACGGACGCGGACATCGTCGGCGCGGTCGAGGACGTGCTCGCCGACCACGGCCGCGGCCAGGTCGTCTTCGAGCCGCGGACGCACCTCGTGCCGGACAACGGCGGCAAAGGCCACTTCAACATCCTTCGCGGCCATCTCTCCGCGAAGCAGGTCAGTGGCGTGAAGGTCGTCGGTGACTTCGTGGGGAACTTCGAACGGGGCCTCCCTTCCGAAATGGCGTTGATCCTGCTGCTCGACCCGGACACGGGCATGCCGCGGGCCATCGTCGACGGCACGATGATCACCGAGGCCCGCACCGGCGCGATGACCGCCGTCGGCGCGAAGTACCTGGCGCGCCCGGACTCCCGGGTGCTCGGGCACATCGGCGCCCGCGGTACCGCCTGGTGGAACGTCGTCCTCCTCGACTCGTTGTTCGACTTCGCCGAAATCCGCGTGACCAGCAAGCGCCCGGAGTCCCGTGAGGACTTCGGCCGCCGGCTTTCCGAGCGGCTCGGCAAGGACGTCCGCGTCTGCGCCACGGCCGAGGAGACCCTGGACGGCGCGGACATCCAGGTCGAGGCCTCCCGGCTGGTCGAGCCCGAGCCGCTGGTGCGGCGCGAGTTCCTCCGGCCGGGCACCTTCCTGGTGCCCTACGGCACGATCAGCGCGCTCGAGCTCACACTGCTCGACGACGTCGACAAGGTCGTCGTCGACGACTGGCGCGAATCGCAGTCCGGCAACCCGCGGTTCGGCGCCCTGCGCCCGCAGCTCAACGCCGGCCTCCTCACCGCGGACGGGGTCCACGCCGAGATCGGCGACATCGTGGCCGGGAAGAAGCCGGGCCGCGAGCACGACGCCGAGCGGATCCTGTTCTGGCACCGCGGACTGTCCACAACGGACGTCGCGGTGGCGACCATGATCCTGGCCCGTGCCGAGGCTTCCGGCGTCGGCACCATGCTGCCGTACCGATGATCATCGACGGAAGCGAGTTCGCCGACGGTGAACGGTTGGTTCTGGCCAAACCGCTGGTGGAGACGTTGCAGCAGCGTCGGAACGAGCTCTTGACGGCGCTCGAAAAGGGCGAAAAACCGGTCTACGGCGTCAACACCGGCATGGGCCGCCTGGCGGGCGTCGCGCTCGACGCGCGGCAGCAGGCGGAACACCAGCGCACCCTGCTGATCGGCCGCGCGGTCGGCGGGCCGCCGTGGCTGCCGCCGGAGGACGTCCGCGCGCTGTTCGTCGCACGGCTGCGGGATTTCCTGCAGCCGTGGTCGGGGGTGAGCGCGGAGCTGGTGCAGTTCCTCGTGGACCGCCTCAACGACGGCTTCACGCCTGCCGTGCCGCGCTCCGGTCTCGGCAGTTCGGGCGAGATCATCCCGCTGTCGCACGCTTTCCAGACGTTCCTCGGCATCGGCACGGTCCTCGAGGACGGCGTCGAGACCGCCGCCGCGGAGGCACTGGCCAAGCGTGGCGTAGCGCCGTATGTGTTGGGGCCCAAGGAAGGTGCTTCGCTGCTTCAGGGTTCTCCGCTGGCCGTGATGCACGCGCAGCGGGGCTGGGCCGAAGCGCGGCAGCTCATCCGGCTGCAGACGCTCACCGAGGCGCTGGCGATCGACGTCCTCGGCGCACCGCGCGAGGTGTTCTCCCCGGTCATGGCGGGCGGCGACGACCACCTGCGGCGGCTGCTGCAGGCCCTGACCGGGATGGTGGGCGCGGGCCCGGTGCGCGCGGGGGTCGTGCAGGCGCCGCTGTCGGTGCGGGTCGCGCCGCGGGCCCTGGCCCACGCGTCCCGCGTCAACGACGAACTGGCCGAGACCCGGCGGCGCTGGGCGACGATGCCGGGTGATTCGCCGTCGTTCGTCGAGGGCGAGTTCATCCCGGGGACGGCGTACCACGCGGTGGACCTGGGCCTGCGGATGGACGCGGTGACGGCCGCGCTGGTCCACCTCGGCGAGATTTCGGTGCAGCGCATGCACCGCTTGCTGGACGAGCGCTTCAGCGGGTTGCCGGCGCAGTTGACGACGGACCCGGGACCACGGGCGGGGCTGGTGCCGCTGCACAAGCGGGCGGTCGGCGAGCTGCACGCACTGCGCCGGCTCGCGACGCCCGCGACGATCGGTTCCCTGGACACATCGGCCGGCCAGGAGGACGTGCAAGCGTTTGCGTGGGCGGCGGGGGAGCAGCTTCGAGCGGCGGCGACGCACCTGTTCGCGATCACGGCGTGCGAGCTGATCACCGGGTCGCAGGCGCGGTACCTGGCCGCGGACGGAGTCGCGGCCTTGGGCGCGGCTTACGAATGGGTGCGGTCGGTGGTGCCGCCGGTCGAGGAGGACCGGCCGTTGGGGCCGGAGGTCGAACGGCTGATCGCGGCTTGCCGCGGCTTCACCGGCTCGTAAGTGGACCTCGGGCTGATCGGGCGGGCCGCGGCGATGTTCGCGGTGACCAACGTCGACGATCTCGTGCTGCTCGCCGTCTTCTTCGGGCGGGCCGCCGGGCGCACGGTCGTCGCCGGGCAGTTCCTCGGGTTCGGTGCGATCCTCGCCGCGTCGGTCGCCGGGGCGCTCGGGGCCGGGCTGCTGCCCGACGGCACCGTCCGCTGGCTGGGCGTGCTGCCCGCGCTGCTCGGGATCCGGGCCGCCTGGCAGGCCTGGCGCACCGAGGAAGACGAGCCCGCGCCGGCGGCCGGGGTGTTCGGGATCGCCCTCGTGTGTTTCGCCAACGGCGGGGACAACATCGGTGTCTACGTGCCCGCCTTCGCCGCGACCGGGGCGGCCGGGCTCGTCGGCTACGCCGTGGTCTTCCTCGTGGGCGTCGCCGTGTGGTGCGGTGCCGGGCGGTTTCTCGCGACGCGGCCGGGTGTCGCGCGGGTGCTCGCGCGGTGGGGGCACGTCGTGCTGCCCGTGGTGCTCGTCGCGCTCGGCGTGCTGATCCTGGTCGGTGCCTTCTGAAGCCGCGAGCTTGCTACGACTCGCGCCGGGCGTTCTGCAGGGCCAGGCCTCGGGGTGTGGCCAAGCGGGTGATCAGCGCGAACAGCCCGTCGCACACCAGCGCCAGGACCACCGCGGCCAGACCGCCCGCGAAGATCTCGCCGTAGCCCGACGCTCCCAGTGCGAAGCCGTCGACGATGTAGCGGCCGAGGCCGCCGCCGTCGTTGACGATCGCGCCGATCGCCACCGTGGCGATCAGCTGGAGGAACGCCACCCGGGCACCCGCCAGGAGCACCGGGGACGCCAGCGGCAGCTCGACGCGCAGCATGATCTGCCACTCGCGGTAGCCCGTTCCCCGGGCCGCGTCGACCGTCTCCTGCTCCAGGGACACCACGCCCGCGTACGTGTTCGTGAACAGCGGGGGCATCGCCAGCGCGACGAGCGCCAGCAGCAACGGCCAGAACGTCGTGTCGAACTCCCAGCGGCTGGCCAGGAACCAGAACAGGATGATCAGGCCGAAGCTGGGGATCGCGCGGCCGATGTTCACCGCGCTGCTCGCGAGGAACGCGCCCTTGCGGTAGTGGGCCAGCCACAGCGCCGCCGGGATCGTCAGGACCGCCGCGATCACCAGTGCCAGCAACGAAAACCGGAGGTGCTCCAGCGTCCGGTACGGGATGCCGGCCTTGTCCGTCCAGCTCCACCGGTTGGGGTCCGAGAGCCACGCGTTCAGCTGGTCGAGGAAGCTCATCGCGCCCGCACCTTCCGCGACCACGGCGCCAGCAGGCGCTCGCTGAGCCACAACAGCAGATCGACGACCACCGCCAGGACCACCGACAGCACCACGCCGACGATGATCTCCGTCGGGTTGGGCGTCGCCGTCTGGATGCCTGCGCGGATGAAGTAGCCCAGGCCGCCGAGGCCGAGCATCGACGTCACGGTGACCAGGCCGATCGTCGTCACCGCGGCGACGCGCAGCCCGGCGATCACCACCGGCAGCGCGAGCGGCAGCTCGATCTGCCAGAGCAGCCGGCCACGCGTGTAGCCCATGCCGACCGCGGCCTCGCGGACCTCGTTCGGCACCTGGTCGACGCCCGTGACGATGTTGCGGACCAGGATGAGCAGCGTGTACGTCGCGAGCGGGATCATCGCGGTGAGGAACGTCAGCCCGAAGAACGGCACCAGCACGGCGAACGCGCCGAGGCTCGGGATCACGTAGAGCGCGCCGGCCGTGCCCAGGATGACCGGGTACGACCACCGGTACCGCAGCGAAAGCACCGCCAGCGCGATCGAGACGACCAGCCCGACGCCGAGTGCGGCGGCGGTCAGCGAGATGTGTTCGCCGAGGCGCTGGACGATGTCGTCCGCGTTGCGGTCCACCCATTTCCACTGGAAGATCGGGGGCCCGCTATCGGCGGCCAGCGGGGTCACCGCGGTCACGTGCACCTGGCGACCCTACCCCGTTTGGTGGGGACTCATTCCGAAGTCTGGGAATTCGAGTGCTTTTCTCCCAATATGTGGGCGCTTGTCGGTGGGCGGGGCTAGGGTCCTTTCGTCTGTTCGAGTGACGAAGGAGTGGGGATTCGTGCGCTGGTTCCGGAACGCGTCCGTGGTGGCGGTGGCCGTCGCGGCGACGCTCGGTTTGGCCGCCTGTGGGGGTGGCAGCGACAGCGGTGACAAGCCCGCCGCGCAGAGCAAGGGTGGGGCGCCGATCGTCGTCGCGTCCTTCAACTTCACCGACAGCCAGATCCTCGCCGAGATCTACGCGCAGGCGCTGGAGGCGAAGGGCTACCCGGTGACGCGCAAGCTGAACCTGGGGTCGCGGGAGCTGATCTACCCGTCGCTGAAGTCCGGTGAGCTGCAGTTCATCCCGGAGTACCAGGGTGCGGCGATCACGACCGGCTTCGGCAAGGAGGCCGGGAAGACCGCGCAGGAGGAGCACGACCAGCTGGCCAAGCTGTTCGAGCCCAGCGGCGTCGGCCTGCTGAACTTCGCCGCGGCGGAGGACAAGAACACCTACATCGTCAAGTCCGACCTGGCCAAGGACAAGGGCATCGCGTCCATCAGCGACCTGAAGAAGCTGGACAAGGTCGTCATGGCGGGGCCGCCGGAGTGCGAAAAGCGCCTGCCGTGCTTCCAGGGCTTCAAGGACGTCTATAAGCTGACGAACGCGACGTTCCAGACCATCCAGGAAGCCGGGCCGCGCGTCGAGCAGCTGAAGTCGGGTGCCGTCACGGTGATCCCGGTCGACTCGGTCAGCCCGCTGACCGGCGACTCGAACTACACGGTGCTCAAGGACGACCTGAACATCGTGCCGACGGAGAACGTCGTGCCGGCGGTGAACAAGAAGGTGCTCGACGAACGCGGCGCCGACTTCGCGACCGCGGTGAACGCGGTGAGCGCGAAGCTGACCACGGACGTCATGCGCGACCTGAACAAGCGCGTCGACTCGGACGGCGAGAAGGCCGCCGACGTCGCGAAGGACTGGCTGGCGCAGGCCGGTCTCTGAGCTGAGCCGTAGGCCGCCCTCGGGAACGGGGGCGGCCTACGCCGTTCCGCGGACCACCCAGGCGCGGGCCGAGAGCGGGATCGAGCCGTCCGGGTTCGTCGGCAGGCGGCTGCGCAGCAGCTCGCGCACCTGGTCGCGGCGGGCCTCCGGAAGCGTCGCGAGGTACGCCGGGGCCGGGCCCTGCGCGCCGAGGAACGGCTGCCAGTAGTCGTCGAATCCGGCGAACACCGTCGGGATCTTGATCTCGCCGACCGACACCCCGGAGAAGCCCGCCTCCGTCCACAGCCGGCCCAGTGGCTCGGGGCGGCACAGCGTGAACCGGCGGCCTTCGTCCAGCTCGGCCACCTTCGCCGGGTCCAGCTCGGCGGCGGCCTCCCAGAAGTGCCGGATCAGCTCCATGCCCTCCGCGAGGTCCCAGAGGTACGCGGCGGCCACACCCCGCGTGACCCGGGCGATCTCCGCCGCCGCGCGCACCGGGTCGGGCACGAAGTTCAGCACCAGGCCGGACACGACCACGTCGAAGCTGTCGTCCTCGAACGGGAGCTCACGCGCGTCGGCGACCTCGAACGACGCCCGTGGATCGGTCACGCTCGCCCGGGCGGTCGCCAGGAATCCCTCGGACGGGTCGACGCCGACGACTTCGGCGGGATCGCCCGCGGCCAGCACGGCCGACGTCAGCGCGCCGGTGCCGCAGCCGACGTCGAGCCAGCGGCGGCTCGCCGGGGCGGCCAGCTGCCGCACGAAGATCGGCGCGATCCGGCGGCTCCACCGCCCGATGTAGGCCTCGTACGCGTCGCCCGTCTGCCACATGAGTGGGAGTACAGCACAAAGAACCGCTGGTCAGCCGTTAGCCAGATCACCCGTTGCGGTGTTGCCCGCTGACGTCGCCCGCCGGAGGAACCCGGCGATCAGGGCCAGCTCCTCCTCGCTGTAATCGGCGCAGAGCTCGTCCATCGCCGTGTTCATCCCCGCGTACAGCCGGAACAGCTCGGCGTTGCGGCCGCGGACCGCGCGCACCGCGACCGCGCGGCGGTCGGCTGCCTCGGGGTCGCGTTCGCGGACGACCCAGCCGCCCTTCTGGAGCCGGTCGAGGATGCCGGTCATCGTCGCCGGGTGCAGCCCGGCGCGCCGCGCCAGCGCGCTCGGGCTCAGCGGCCCGTGCCTGCCGATCAGCTCCAGGCAGTCGAGGTCGACGTCCTTGAGCGCCAAGTGGGCGCTGACCTGGTGGTTCAGCAGCGAGAGCTGGTTGCGCAGGTCTCGCAGCGACTCCTTGAGCGCGACGGTCGCGCGCCGCCGCCCGGTGGCGTCCGTCGTGGCACTCATGCGCGTCAGCGTAACGCGGTGAACGGCCGCCGGGCCGGTGGTGGAATCGTGGACCACAATCGACGCCAGAAGGAGAAGGAGCGAAATGGGAAAGGTCACGGCCACCGCGGAGCGCACCATCGACGCCCCGGCCGACAAGGTCCGCGCGCTCGTCGCCGACTACGCCGAAACGCGCCCGAAGCTGCTCACCGAGCACTACCGCGACTACGAGGTGACCGAGGGCGGCACCGGCGCCGGGACCCACGCCGGCTGGAAGCTGCAGGCGACGTCCAAGCGCGTGCGCGACGTCAAGGCCACCATCAGCGAGCCGAAGCCCGGCACCCTGGTCGAGACCGACGCGAACTCCAGCATGGTCACCACCTGGACGGTTTCCGAGGCCGGCGAGCGCAGTGTCGTGAAGATCGAGACCACCTGGGACGGCGCCGGCGGCATCGGCGGCTTCTTCGAGAAGACGTTCGCGCCCGGCGGGCTCAAGAAGATCTACGACGGCGTCCTCGGCAAGCTTGCGGAGATCGTGTAGCGCGTCACAATCGGAATGCGCGCCCCGGTTAGCCGGTTCTACCCGGTGGAATCCGGGGCGCCTGCCCCGCTTCGAGAGAGACTTGAGGAGTTCGACGGTGAACGCACAGGCGACGGAAATCCGGCTGGCTTCGCGCCCGGAAGGTGTCCCGACGCACGACAACTTCGACGTCGTCGACACCGAGATCCCCACTCCTGGTGAGGGGCAGATCCTGGTGCGCAACCTGGTCATGAGCGTCGACCCGGCCATGCGCGGCCGCATGCGCGACGTCAAGTCGTACGCGCCGCCGTTCGAGGTCGGCGAGGTCATGTCCGGCGGGGCGGTCGGCGAGGTCGTCGGGTCGAAAATCGATGGCGTCGAACCGGGTGACCACGTGCTGCACCAGGCCGGCTGGCGCACCCACGCCGTCCTCGACGCCAAGCGCTACGTGAAGGTCGACGCTGCCGCGGCCCCGCTGTCGACGTACCTCGGCGTGCTCGGCATGCCGGGCCTGACCGCGTACGCGGGCCTGCTGGAGTCGGCCGAGTTCAAGCCGGGCGACACGGTGTTCGTCTCGGGCGCGGCCGGTGCGGTCGGCTCGCTCGTCGGGCAGCTCGCGAAGCTGAAGGGCGCCAAGCGCGTCATCGGCTCGGCGGGGTCGGCGGAGAAGGTGCGCCACCTGGTCGAGGACCTCGGCTTCGACGCGGCGTTCAACTACAAGGACGGCCCGGTCGCCCAGCAGCTCCAGGAAGCCGCGCCGGAAGGCATCGACGTCTACTTCGACAACGTCGGCGGCGAGCACCTGGAAGCGGCGATCAACTCGATCAACCTCCACGGCCGGATCGCCGTCTGCGGCATGATTTCGCAGTACAACGCCACCGAGCCGACGCCGGCGCCGCGCAACCTCACGCAGATCATCGCCAAGCGGATCACCATCCGCGGCCTGCTGGTGCTCGACCACTGGGGCCTGCAGCAGCAGTTCGTCAGCGAGATCGCGCCGCTGGTGAAGTCCGGGCGGATCAAGTACTCCGAGACGTTCGTCGACGGCATCCGCAACGCGCCGGAGGCCTTCCTGGGCCTGCTGTCCGGGGCCAACACCGGCAAGATGCTGGTCCGGATCGCGGACTAGAGGACGCCGGCCAGCTCGGTCAGGGACGTGATCGTGTACGTCGGCTCGGGTGAGCCGGGCAGCGGGCGGACGCCGGGACGGGCGAGCAACGCCGTCCGCAGCCCGGCCGCCTGCGCGCCCGCGATGTCCCAGTCGTGGGCGGCGATCATCACCGCCGGCTTGCCGGGGTAGGCGTCCAGGACTTGCCGGTACGGCTCGGGCGCGGGCTTGAGCCTGCCCACCTGCTCGGCCGAGAAGATCCGGTCGAAGAGCTTGGCCAGGCCGGAGTTCTGCAGTTGGGCCTCGGCCGTGGCGAGCGGCGAGTTCGTCAGCGCGACGACGTCGTGGCCCGCTTCGCGCAGCTTGGCGAGGCCTTCCTCGACGTCCGGGTGGGCGGGAAGCGAACGGAGTCCTTCGCCGATCGCGGCGAGGTTCACTTCGCGCCCGTGCCGCGCCGCGACTTCGGTGGCGGCTTCGCCCGCGATGCCGGCGAAGTCGCGGTAGCCGCCGGTGGCCGTGACGGTCAGGACCGTGTGGATGGCCAGCCCGAACCACTCGCGCCGCAGCTCGGGCCCGCCGACGAGGTCGTCCATGGCGGCGAGGTCGAGCAGGGTCTCGTTGACGTCGAAGACGCAGAGCATGGGTTCAGTATTGCTGGGTCAGCGACCGTTCGTTGAGATCTTTGTCGAGTTCTTCCGCCGAGGTGGACAGCGCCAGCTGGTCGCGCAGGATCGTGCCCAGCGTCGGCAGCGTCGAGCGCTCCGGCCACGTCGACGGGTCCCACAGCGAAGACCGCAGGAACGCCTTCGCGCAGTGCATGTAGAGCTCTTCGACCTCGATGACCACCGCGAGCTTCGGCCGCTTCCCCTGCACCACCAGCGAGTCGAAGAACGGCGCGTCCGACAGCAGCTGCGCGCGGCCGTTGACCCGCAGCGTCTCGTTCATCCCCGGCACCAGGAACAGCAACCCCGCGTGCGGGTTGTCGACGATGTTGCGGAAGCTGTCGATCAGCTTGTTGCCCGGCCGGTCGGCCAGCACCAGCGTGCGGTCGTCGAGCACCAGGACCGAGCCCGCCGGGTCGCCGCGGGGTGAGACGTCACACGTGCCGTCCGGTGCCGACGTCGCCAGCAGCACGAACGGCGAGTGCGCGATCAGGTCCCGCGCGTGCTCGTCGATGTGGCCGAGGACCTTCTGCTTCGTCCTCGGCTTCGGTTCGCCCAGCAGCTCGCGCAGGGCCTCGTGCGTGTCGATGTGCGTGCCGGTGATGCCCATGGACCCAAGCTAGCGCGGACCACCGACAGTCCGGCCCGCGATCGCGATGCGCGCGGCCTCGGTCGACTTCTGCACCACGAGGTCCACCGGGTAGCCGTGCTTCACGAAGACGCCGTCGAGCTGGAACGTGCCGTAGCCGTGGGCCTGGGTGAACAGCTGCTCCATCAGCTCCAGCGCCGTCGCCGGGTCGGGGGCGACCGCCAGGCAGCGCATCAGGAACTCGTCCGTCAGGCGGCGGGTCTGCTCCATCAGCTCCACGTGCTCCGGGCCGTGGAGGCCCTCGGCGTAGATCACGTTCATCCCGGCCCGGCGCTCGATCAGGTAGCGCGTGTACGCGCCCGCGGCCGCCGCCAGCGCGTCCGCCGGGTCTTCGTGCTCGGCCGCCGCGGCCGCGACGCGTTCGGTCAGCTGGCACGCGATGTGGCAGGCGACCTCGGCCAGCAGGCTTTCGCGGGTCGCGAAGTGCCGGTACGGCGCGCCGGGGCTGACGTTCGCCAGCTTCGCGACCTTCGCGACCGAGAAGCCCTCGAGGCCCTGCTCGGCGATCAGGTCCAGCGAAACGCGCACGAGCTCGGCCCGGAGGTCGCCGTGGTGGTACTTGCCGCCCATGACCTGGATCACATCTCCCGCTCGAAATATGTAAGACCCCTCTTACGTAGAGATGTAAGAGACCTCTTACGAGGACCAACGGTACTTGAACCTGGAGGGTTCCATGAGCACCACCACGCACGCCATCGCCGCCCCGGCGCCGGGTGCGCCGCTCGCACCGACCACGATCGAGCGCCGCGACCTGCGTGCCGATGACGTCCTCATCGACATCGCCTACGCCGGCATCTGCCACAGCGACATCCACCAGGCCAAGGAAGACTGGGGCCAGGCGATCTTCCCGATGGTCCCGGGCCACGAGATCGCCGGCGTCGTCGCCGCGGTCGGGTCCGGCGTCACGAAGTACCAGGTCGGCGACCGCGTCGGCGTCGGCTGCATGGTCGACTCCTGCGGCGAGTGCGAGTACTGCCAGGCCGGCACCGAGCAGTTCTGCGTCAAGGGCAACGTCCAGACGTACAACGGCGTCGGCTTCGACGGCGAGAACACCTACGGCGGCTACAGCAACCAGATCGTCGTGAAGGACGCCTTCGTCTGCCGCATCCCCGAGGGCATCAGCCTCGACATCGCCGCGCCGCTGCTGTGCGCGGGCATCACCACCTACTCGCCGCTGCACCACTGGGGCGCCGGCCCCGGCAAGAAGGTCGCCGTGATCGGCCTCGGCGGGCTCGGGCACATGGGCGTCAAGATCGCCGCCGCGATGGGCGCCGAGGTGACCGTGCTCAGCCAGAGCCTCAAGAAGCAGGAGGACGGCCTCAAGCTCGGCGCGACCGACTACTACGCGACCAGCGACGAGGCGACGTTCGACGTCCTCAAGGGCAAGTTCGACGTCATCCTCAACACCGTGTCGGCCAAGCTGCCGGTGGACGCCTACCTCGGCCTGCTGAAGGTCGGCGGCGCGATGGTGAACGTCGGCGCGCCCGGCGAACCGCTGTCGTACAACGCTTTCTCGCTGCTCGGCGGCAACAAGGTGCTGGCCGGGTCGATGATCGGCGGCATCGCCGAGACGCAGGAGATGCTGGACTTCTGCGCCGAGCACGGCATCGGCGCGGAGATCGAGACGATCTCCGCCGACAAGGTCAACGAGGCCTACGAGCGCGTCGAGAACTCCGACGTGCGCTACCGCTTCGTCATCGACGCCTCGACCATCGGGGCGTGACCACGGGAGCACGGCAACCGCGTCAGAACACCACGGTGCGGTTGCCGTGCACCAGCACCCGGTTCTCCAGGTGCCAGCGCAGGCCGCGGGCGAGGGTGACCTTCTCGATGTCCCGGCCCTTGCGGACCATGTCCTCGACCGAGTCGCCGTGGTCCACGCGGATCACGTCCTGGTCGATGATCGGGCCCGCGTCGAGGTCCGCCGTCACGTAGTGGCACGTCGCGCCGACCAGCTTCACCCCGCGCGTGTGCGCCTGGTGGTACGGCTTCGCGCCGATGAACGACGGCAGGAAGCTGTGGTGGATGTTGATCGCGCGGCCGGCCCACTCGCGGCACAGGTCCGCGGGCAGGATCTGCATGAACCGGGCCAGCACCACCGCGTGCGGGTCGTGCTCGCCGACCAGCTTGCGGACCTCTTCGAACGCCGCTGCCTTGTCCCCGGCCGGGAACGGCACGTGGTGGAACGGGATCCCGTGCGCGCGGGTGATGTCGGCCAGCGACTCGTGGTTGCCGATCACCGCCGCGATGTCGACGTCGAGCTCGCCGGACGCGACGCGGCCGAGCAGGTCGTACAGGCAGTGCCCGGCCTTCGAGACGAGCACCACCGCGCGGCGCCGCTCACCGGTGTCGCTGACCTCCCAGCTCGACTCCGCCGACAGGTCCGCGGCCACCTCGCCGAAGCGGGCGCGCAGCTCGTCGGCGTCGAAGGGCAGTGAGCCGGCCCGGACGACCTGGCGCGTGAAGAACCAGCCCGTGTCCGGGTCGGTGTGGTAGGCCGCTTCGACGATCCAGCCGCCGTGCTCGGCGAGGAACCCGGAGATCCGGGCGATGATGCCGGTGCGGTCGGGACAGCCGAAGGTGATGACGTAGCGGCGTTCGGGAGCGGTCACGACGGGCATTGTCCCCCGCGCTGGTCAGGGCGCCTCGACTGGTGCGAGGTCGCCCGTGACGGACGCCCGGTGCGGACGGCCCCAGAGTGCCCGGTAGACGTCGTCGGCGGGGCCGTCGACTTCGGCGAGGGCTTCGCCGAGGCTCCACGTGCGCTCCGGCGTCGTGACGCGGATGTCGGTCTTCCGGCCCAGGCGCGGGGCGAGGTAGGTCAGGAACTCGTCGATGCCGTCGTTCGCGAACTCGGGGGAGAAGCGTGTCTCCGGAGCTTCTTCGAGGGCCGATTCGGCGTCGAGGCGGTGGATCGCCGTCTCGTGGGCCATCCGGCGGGTCCAGTCGCCGACCGTCACGTCGAAGCCCGGGTACGGCGAGTACGCGGGAGATCCGGGGTCCTGGCCCAGTGCTTCGCGCAGGGCCAGGCGCTGGCCGTCCCACCACCCGAGCAGGTCTTCCCAGTCCGGTGGTGGCGCCGGCTTCGCGGGCCGGTTCATCGCCAGCCCGATGGCGAAGCAGTGCACCAGCGCGATGTGCGCCACCAGGTCATGAACAGTCCACTTCGGACAGTTCGGCACCCGGGCCGCCGGGCCGGCCGTCAGTGCCGCCCGCTTCAGCGCGTCCGCGTGGATGTCGATCGCTTCCAGCATGGGCCGACCGTAGCCGTCGCCCGGCCTCGATCGCGACCACCAAACCGAGTCCGAGGCTGAAGGACAGCAACAGGCCCTTCACCGGCTCGTCGGCGAAAGCGGCTCCGCCGGCGAGGCCGATCAGCACGCTGTAGACCGCCCAGATCGCCGCGCCGGCGAGGTCCAGCGGCACGAACCGGCGCAGGGGGTAGCCGAGGCTGCCGTTGGCGAGCGCGCTCGCGACGCGGCCGCCGGGCAGGTAGCGCGCGGCGATGATGAGCAGCCCGCCGTTGCGCCGCACCTGGTCCTGCGCCCACGCGTAGCGCCGTTGCCCTTCGGGCCCGCGTTGCAGCCGCGCGATCGCCCGCGGCCCGGCGGCCCGGCCGACGGCGTACCCGAGGCAGTCACCGGCCCACGCACCCCCGGCGGCCACGGCCGCGAGGAGCGTGAGGTTCGCCGGATCGGGCCCGAGCAGCACGGCGACGGTCACGACGGTCGTCTCGCTGGGCATGAACGGCAGCAGCGCGTCCAACCCGGACACGGCGAAGACGAGCACCCACAGCCACGGCGAGCCCAGGGCGTCGCGCAGCAGGTCGGTGACATGCGCCAGCAGTTCCACGGCTCAATGGTGATCACCGCAGGTCACTTCGGGGTGACGCAGCGGGGGTGCCCCGGTGAACGTTCAGGCAGGGGAGACCGCCGCCCAGGGGACCGTCAGCTCGCCCAGGCGGATCCGCGGGTCCGCGACCGGCCAGCCGCGGGCCACCAGCAGCCGGACCGTCTCCAGCCAGCGCGACTTCACCCCGAACGCCTGCTGCGGCGCGGCGGTCGCCCAGCAGGTGTCCAGCGTCGCCAGCAGCTCGTGCACCCGCTCGCCCGGGACGTTCCGGTGGATCAGCGCCTTCGGCAGCCGCTCGGCGATCGTCGACGGCTTGTCCAGCCCCGCCAGCCGCATCGAGAGCGTCAGGGAAACCGGGCCGGACGAAGACACCAGCACCCACGTCGACAGCCGGCCGATCTCGTCGCACGTGCCCTCGACCAGCAGGCCGTCCGGGGCCATCGAGTCCAGCACCAGCCCCCACGCGCCCGCGACCTCGTCCTCCGCGTACTGCCGCAGCACGTTGAACGCGCGCACCAGCACCGGCCGCGTCCCGGCCAGCTCGAACCCGCCGCGGCGGAAGTCCAGCAGCGGCGGCGACGCGGCGGGCCGGGCCGCCGAAACCCGCGCGGGATCCAGCTCCAGCCCCAGCACCCGGACGTCCGGCCGGACGCGGCGCAGCCACCGGGCCAGCTCCACCGTCGTCACCGGGGAAGCGCCGTACCCGAGGTCGACGACCAGGGGTGCGTCCGCCGCGCGCAGCAGCCGGGTCGTCGCGGGCGCGTACGTGATCCACCGGTCGACCCGGCGGAGGCGGTTCGGGTTGGTCGTGCCGCGGGTCGGTGCGCCGACCGGGCTCAGTTTGGTTCGGTGAGCCACTTCGCCGTGAATTCGGCTTCGCGCTCCAGCAGCTTCGTGACCTGCTCGGCGATCACGCTCTCCAGCTTCCCGCCGAACAGCGGGATCCGGACGGTGACCTCGCCGCTGATCCGCAGGACGGTCTTCTCGTCACTGGCCAGCAACGCCGTCCGCGCGGCGATCTCGCCCGGGACGCCGCCGACCTCGACCGTCGCGTTGCCCTGCCGGCCGGTGCCGTCGTTGCTCACGCGCCAGGTCTGCGTGCGGGTCACCAGCAGGTCGCCCTTGTGCAGTGTCCGCACCGCCTGCGGCAGCTTGTCCGCGCTGATGCCCTGCCGCAGCTCGTACCGCAGGTTCGTGCCGGAGACCTCGTACGACAGCAGCGCCGCGTCGTGCCCGCCGAGCTCCTCGAGCCGCGCCCGCAGCGCGTCTTCGCCGGCGACCGCCGCGTACGTCGCGGCGACGTCGGCGGAGAACTCAGCACGGTGCTCGATCCGGGATCCCATGAGCCGGACAGTACCGTCAGACGCGTGAACACCGCCCGAACTCCCGCTCTCCCGAAGCTCGCCGCGTACACCACGCTGCGCCTCGGCGGCCCCGCGCGCCGGTTCGTCAGCGCCGTGACCAGCGAAGACCTCGTCACGGCGGTCCGCGAGGCCGACGCGGCGGGCGAGCCGGTGCTGCTGCTCGGCGGCGGCTCCAACCTGGTGGTCGGCGACGCGGGGTTCGACGGCACGCTGATCGAGGTCGCGAACACGGGCTGGCGCCGCGACGGTGACGTCGTGGCGGTCGAGGCCGGCCAGAACTGGGACGCGTTCGTCGCCGGGCTCGTCGAAGCGGGCCTCGGCGGGCTCGAGTGCCTTTCCGGCATCCCGGGCAGCGTCGGCGCGACGCCGATCCAGAACGTCGGCGCGTACGGCTGCGAAGTCGCCGAGTCGATCGTCTCGGTGGAGCTGTACGACCGGCGGACGCGCGAAGTGCGCACGCTCAAGGCCGACGAGCTCGGCTTCGCCTACCGCACGAGCGTCCTCAAGGGCACCGACACCGGCGTCGTCCTCTCGGTCCGCTTCGAGATCCGCGAAGACGGCCTCTCCGCGCCCATCCGCTACGCCGAGCTGGCCCGCACCCTCGGCGTCGAGATCGGCGCCCGCGTCCCGGCGGCCGAAGCGCGCGAAGCGGTGCTCAAGCTGCGTCGCGGCAAGGGCATGGTGCTCGACCCGGACGACCACGACACGTGGAGCGCGGGCTCCTTCTTCACCAACCCGATCGTCCCGTCGGCCGAAGCGGAGGCCGTGCTCGCGCGCATCACGGACAGCGTCGGCTCGGCGGCCCCGCAGTACCCGGCCGACGGTGGCGTCAAGCTGTCCGCGGCCTGGCTGATCGAGCGCGCCGGCTTCGCGAAGGGGTACCCCGGGCCGGGGAACCGCGTCTCGCTGTCGACGAAGCACACCCTCGCGCTGACCAACCGCGGCGACGCGACGACCGAAGACCTGCTCGCCCTGGCCAGGGAGGTCCGCGACGGCGTTTTCGCGCGGTTCGGCGTCCGGCTGCACCCCGAACCGCTCTTGATCAACTGCGTCATTTGAGCCGAAACGGGCAACCTGGACGTGTATGAGACGTCTTTGTCGACAAGGGCGGCGCCACCTGATCGGATGGTCTTTACCTTTCGGCGGGTAACGTCGAGCGCGCCACCAGCGCTAAGAGCGTGTGCTCCGCTGGTCAGGCGGGGGAACTCGGGAGGTTTCGGTGATCGAACGGCGTACGGTCTTCAAGGCCGCTCTGGCGGCGGGAGCCGCTCTGGTCGCCGCGGCGTGTTCGAGCACGAACGACGGCACCGCGCTGCCCACCGGCGCCGCGGGGGCCGACGGTGAGGGCGCGCAGCCCGTGGCGAAGATCACGGCCGAGCCCGCCGTCAACACCAAGGACGCCGCCGTCCTCAAGCCGGTCACCATCAAGGTCGCCGACGGCAAGCTCACCGAGTGCAAGGTGACCGCCGAGGGCGGCAAGGCCCTCAAGGGCGACACCGCGCCGGACGGGCTCACCTGGACCAGCTCCGAGCCGCTCGGCTACGGCAAGACCTACACCTACGCGGCCAAGGCCACCGGCACCGACGGCAAGCCGGTCGAGCTCACCGGCACCTTCAGCACGATCACCCCGGCCAAGCAGATCCGCGCCACGCTCAACCCGGCCGACAACCAGCAGGTCGGCGTGGCCATGCCGATCAGCGTCAAGTTCCAGTCGCCGGTCAAGGACCGCAAGGCGGTCGAGAAGGCGCTTTCGGTGAAGACGGACAAGAACGTCGAGGGCGCGTGGGGCTGGCTCTCGGACAGCCAGGTCGACTACCGGCCGAAGGAGTACTGGCCGCAGAACATCACCGTGAGCGTCGAGGCGAAGCTGTACGGCGTCGAGCTGGGCGGCGGCGCGTACGGCAAGGCCGACGTCACGACGAAGTTCAAGATCGGCCGCAACCAGGTGGTCAAGGTCAACACCCCGGACCACCAGATGCACGTCTACCGCAACGGTGCCCAGGTCAAGAGCTACCCGTGCGCGAACGGGCTGGACGCCGAGGTCGACCGCAACACCCCGAACGGCACCTACATCGTCATGAGCAAGGAGCCGACGGCAGTGTTCGACAACGCCCGCTACGGCTACACGAACGTCAACAAGAAGTGGGCCTGCCGGTTCTCCAACCACGGCGAGTACATCCACGAGAACCAGGACAACGCGGCCAACATCGGGAAGACCAACAACTCCCACGGCTGCGTCAACCTCCTCGAGGCCGACGCCAAGGACTACTTCGACTCCGCGCTGGTCGGCGACCCGGTCGAGATCACCGGTTCGCAGCTGGGCGCGCCGATGAACTCCGACGTCAAGGACTGGAACTTCTCCTGGTCGGCGTGGCAGGGCATGGGCGCGAAGTAGCCGATGCGCACCGAAGTCGTCGGGCACGGCGGGACCCGGCTCGGCCTGCGGGTCGAAGGCGCCGGGAACAGCCGGCCGATCGTGTTCCTGCACGGCTGGGCGCAGTCGGCGGGCTGCTGGGCCGCCCAGCTCGCCGACCCGGCGCTGACCGAGCGGTTCCGGCTGGTCGCGGTGGACCTGCGCGGCCACGGGGCGTCCGACGTCCCGGCCGCGGGCTACGACGACCCGGTGGTCTGGGCCGACGACCTCGCCGCGGTGCTCGACTTCGCCGGACCCGGCGCGATCGTCGTCGCCTGGTCCTACGGCGGCCTGGTGCTCACCGACCACATCCGGGTGCACGGCACCGCACGGCTGCGCGGGATCGTGCTCGTCGGCGCGATCACCGAAATCGGCCGCGACCGCGCGGGCGGGCGCGTCGGCCCGCTGATGCGCGAGCACATGCGGGCGATGCTTTCGGACGATCCGGACATCGCGGTCCCGGCGCTCACCGAGTTCTGCCGCGACCTGGCCGGCGGGCCGGTGCCCGGAGCGCAGGTCCAGGCCCTGCTCGGGGCTTCTCTCAGCGTGCCCCCTTCGGTCCGCGCGGCCCTGTTCCGCCGGGACATCGGCAGTGACGAAGTGCTGGCCGCGGTCGACAAACCCACCCTCGTCGTGCACGGTTCCCAGGACCGCGTGATCGACCCTTCGACGGCCGAGCACACGATCGGGAAGATTCCGGGTGCCACCGGGCGTTGGTTCCTTGACGGGGGGCATGCGCCCTTCGCCGAGTCCGCGGAGGAGTTCGACGCGGTACTCCGGCAGTTCGCCGAGGAATGCTGACGTAACGCGGGAGACGACCAAGGTGACCAGCTCCGTCCGGGGGTTCCGTGCTGGGTTTTCCGGGGCCGAGCCCCAGACCCCGGCCGGGGGGCGAGCCCCCCTGGACCCCCCGAAAGCAGCGGTGCCGCGCCGGGTCGCGGTGCTGTCCGTGCACACATCGCCGCTTGAACAGCCGGGGACCGGCGACGCGGGCGGGATGAACGTCTACGTCAGCCAGACGGCGACGGAGATGGCCCGCCTGGGGGTCGAGGTCGAGGTGTTCACCCGCGCGACGGCGTCGGACCAGCCGCCGGTGGCCGAGCTCGCGCCGGGCGTGACCGTCCGGCACGTGCAGGCGGGCCCGTTCGAGCCGCTGAGCCGCGACGAGCTGCCCGCGCAGCTGTGCGCGTTCACCTCCGGCGTGCTGCGCACCGAGGCGTTCCACGAGCCCGGTTACTACGACCTCATCCACTCGCACTACTGGCTCTCCGGCCAGGTCGGCTGGCTCGCCCGCGACCGGTGGTCGGTGCCGCTGGTGCACACCGCGCACACGCTGGCGAAGGTGAAGAACGCCGCGCTCGCCGAGGGCGACCGGCCCGAGTCGCGCGTCCGCGTGATCGGCGAGGAGCAGGTGGTCGCCGAGGCCGACCGGCTGGTCGCCAACACCGCGGTCGAGGCGCGGCAGCTCATCGACCTCTACGACGCCGAGCCGCACGCGGTGCACGCCGTGCCGCCGGGCGTCGACCTCGAACGCTTCACGCCGGGCTCGCAGGCCGTCGCGCGGGCCGAGCTGGGCCTGGCCGACGACGACGTCGTGCTGGCCTTCGCCGGCCGGATCCAGCCCCTGAAGGCGCCGGACGTGCTGCTGCACGCCGCGGCCGCCATGCTGCGCCGCCGCCCCTCGCTGGCGCCGCGCCTGGTCGTGCTGATCGTCGGCGGGCCGTCCGGCACCGGGCTGGAGCAGCCGCAGGCCCTGCGCGAGCTGGCGGTTTCGCTGGGCATCGAGCGGCAGGTCCGGTTCCTGCCGCCGCAACCGGGTGAAGCGCTCGCGCGGGTGTTCCGCGCCGCCGACGTCGTCGCGGTGCCCAGCTACAACGAGTCGTTCGGGCTGGTCGCGCTGGAGGCGCAGGCCTGCGGGACGCCGGTGGTCGCGGCCGAGGTCGGCGGGCTGCCGGTGGCGGTGCCGCACGGCGTGTCCGGCCTGCTCGTTCCCGGGCACGGCGCGGAGGAGTGGGCGGACGCGCTGGCCGCGGTCGCCCTGCGCCCGGACCGGCGTGCCGAGCTCGGTGCCAACGCCGTCGTGCACGCGGGCCGGTTCTCCTGGCGCCGCACGACGGACGCGCTGCTCGACATCTATGCTCAGGCCACCAGCGCTTTCCGGCACGCGCTGGACCTGCGCGCGGAGGTGGCGGTGTGAGCCTGGACGAGCTGATCCAGTCTACTTTGGACTCAGCGGAGCTGAAGTACGACAAACGCGGTCCAGGCAAGTACTTCGTCACGCTGCCCGGTACGAAGAAGCTGCAGACGAACGCCTGGCTCGTCGACGGCGACCACGCGTTTTCGGTGGAGGCCTTCGTCTGCCGTCGTCCCGACGAGTCCCATGAGGACGTTTACCGGTTCCTGTTGCAGCGCAACGCGAAGCTCTACGGCGTGCACTACACAGTGGACAGTCTCGGCGACATCTACCTGGTCGGCCGGTTCGGCAAGGACACGATGTCGGCCGACGAGCTCGACAAGGTGCTCGGCCAGGTCCTCGAAGCCGCCGACGGCGACTTCAACACGCTGCTGGAGATCGGCTTCGCGACGTCGATCAAGCGCGAGTGGGACTGGCGCGTCTCCCGCGGCGAGTCGCTGGCCAACCTGGCGGCGTTCAAGCACCTCGTGGCGCCCGCTCAGCCGCACGAGCCGGGCTTGACCGACTCGTGACCCAAGCCGTGCAACGGCCCTGAACCGGACATCCGTCTCACCGCCAGTCGAAACTGGAGGGAGACCAGGATGCGGACTCGATGGAGAGCGGCGCTGGCGATCACCGCGGTGGCGTTCGCGCTGGCCGGCTGCTCGGCGGCGGAGAACGGGGCATCGTCCACGGCGGACAGTGCAGGCTCGGGGCGCGTGCCTGCCGCGCCACAGCAGGGCACCGGTAAGGCCGAGCAGAACTCGAAGGTGACGCCGCCGCAGGCCGGCGCCACCGACCGCAAGCTCTCGCGCAGCGCCCGGCTGGAGCTGACGGCCACGAAGGTCGTCGACGTCGTCGCGCAGGCCCGCGGGGTCGCGCTGGGCGCGGGCGGGTACACCGGGCAGGAAGCCACCAGCGAGGACTCGGCGACGCTGTCGCTCGCGGTGCCCGCGGACAAGCTCGACCCGGTGCTCGACCAGCTGTCGCACCTGGGCTCTTCGCTGGTCAAGCGCGAGCTGAACACCCAGGACGTGACCGAGCAGGTCGTCGACGTCGAGGCGCGGCTGGCGACGCAGCGCAAGTCGGTCGAGCGGATCCGGGCGCTGCTTTCGCAGGCGACTTCGGTGTCGGACATCACGTCGATCGAGAGCGAGCTGACGAGCCGCGAGTCGGCGCTCGAGTCGTTGGAGCAGCAGCGGAACTCGCTGGCGGGCAGTGTCGCGATGGCGACGGTGGCGATGAGCATCCGCAGCGTCGCGGCGCCGGCCCCGGTGCAGGAGGACCGCAGCGGCTTCCTCGGTGGCCTGGCCGGCGGGTGGGACGCGTTCCTGACCTTCGGCGGCGGGCTGCTGACGGTCCTGGGGGCCGTGGCGCCGTTCCTGCTGATCGTCGTGCCGCTGGGGTGGCTGGGCTGGCGGCTGAACCGCCGTCGGCGTCCGGTGAAGCCGGCGCCGGTGCACACCGAGGGGTGAGCGGAACAGGCGGGACGGCTCGAGGGAGGGGGGAGTCGCGATCTCGAGCCGCCCCGCTGAAGTTCCCGCCGATCAGGACCCGGTGACGAGGGGGATGCCAACGGGGCCGGCGGGCCGCGGCTCGGCAGGGGGGAGACGAGCCGCGGTCGAAGCCCGAAACCGGCCGGGGAGTGCGTGGAATCCGGCCGCTCGGGACGTAAGTCAACCTGTCAGATCTCGACCTGTAATCACAAGACTACCCACTAGTCCGTTCGGGTGAACTTCGCTCGCGACGATAACGGAGTGCAGTTTGATCCCCGAATTTTGCGCGTTGTTGGCACTTGGACTTGTCGAAGGGTGAGGTGTTACTCCGCGGTAACACACTCTGCGTAGGACGCGAGGTCACCGGTCGATCGAGTGGTCCGGTCTGGCAGGCTGTTCCCCATGGCCGAGATTGGGACGTTGGTGCTGCTCCGCCACGGGCAGAGCACGTGGAACGCGGAAAACCTGTTCACCGGCTGGGTGGACGTGCCGCTGTCGGAACAGGGCGAGGGCGAAGCCCGCCAGGGCGGGCAGCTGCTGTCCGGCGCCGGGCTGCTGCCGGACGTGGTGCACACCTCGCTGCTGCGGCGGGCGATCTCCACCGCGAACATCGCGCTGGACGCCGCCGACCGGCACTGGATCCCGGTGAAGCGCGACTGGCGCCTCAACGAGCGCCACTACGGCGCGCTGCAGGGCAAGGACAAGAAGCAGACCCTGGCCGAGTTCGGCGAAGAGCAGTTCATGCTCTGGCGCCGCTCGTACGACACCCCGCCGCCGGCGATCGACCCGAAGGACGAGTGGAGCCAGGCCGACGACGCCCGGTACGCGAACCTCGGCGACGCCGCGCCGCTGACCGAGTGCCTCAAGGACGTCGTCGAGCGGCTGCTGCCGTACTGGGAGTCCGAGATCGTGCCGGACCTGCGCGCGGGCAAGACCGTGCTGGTCGCCGCGCACGGCAACTCGCTGCGCGCGCTCGTCAAGCACCTCGACGGGATCTCCGACGCCGACATCGCCGGCCTAAACATCCCCACCGGCATCCCGCTGCGCTACGACCTCACGGCCGACCTGAAGCCGGTCAAGGCCGGCGGCGAGTACCTCGACCCCGAGGCCGCCGAGGAAGCCGCCGCCGCGGTCGCCAACCAGGGCCGCTGACGCGTTCGCCGTGACCGGCACGCGCGGTGCCGGTCACGGCTCTCAGGACGCCGTGACCGCCTCGATGCGGGTCGCCTTCCAGACCCCGCCCTCGCGAACGAGGTCGAGCGTGACCGTGAGCGGCTTGTCGGTCGTCCCCGTGGCGTTGGTGACCTTGAGCGTCGTGAAGAGGAGCGCGGACGCCTTCTCGGCGGTGACGGTCGTGAGACCCGCCACCAATGCCGGAACGGCGACCCCGGTGCCGTTGTCGTGCACGCCCTGGAGGAACGCGGCCTTCTTCGCCCGGTAATCGCTCAGCAGCGGCTCGGCGATGACGGCTTCGGCCCGTGCGTACGAACCTTCCGGGTCGGCGCGGTCCACCGTGAACAACGCTGTCGCGTCCGCTCGCGCGCCGGCCAGCGCGGAGTCGCGCAGGCCGACCGGGCCGCCGTCGTCCGGCCGGGTCGTGAGCGGCGGCAGCGCGGGGTTCACCTTGATGTCGGAAATCCGCCAGTGACCGTCCCCACGCACCGCGGTGAAGGCTACCGTGGCCAGGGCTTTCGTGGCGCCGTTGACCTGTTGCAGCGCGGCCAGCGCCTGAACCCGGTCGCCCGCCAGCTCGAGCGCGGCGGACCGCAGCACGCGGGTGGTCAGCCGCACCGGCCGCGGGTTCTTCCGTACGTCCTCGAACAACGTCGTGAGCTGCGTCTTCGCGTCGCCGGTGACGTTGTCCCCGGCGGCCTTCTCCCAAGCCGCCGGGTTCGTGGAGTCGTAGCTGAACACCGCCTCGGCCGCCGTCTTCACCGCGTCGAGCGCGGTCGCCGTCCCGGGGCCGTTGACGACCGCGAGGTTGCCGTCGAGCGGCTTGGCCGTGCCCGAGACCGCCGACGTGCACGCCGACGTCGCCAGGACCAGGACCAGCGCCGGCAGCGCTCGCTTCACAGCAGCCCGGCCTCGCGGGCCCGGGCCCCGGCTTGGAAGCGGGACGACGCGCCGAGGATGTCCATCAGCTCCGCCACCCGCCGCCGGTAGGTCCGCAGGCCGACGCCGAGGGCGCGGGCCGCCGTCTCGTCCTTGCAGCCGGACGCCAGCTGCTCGAGGATCTCGCGCGCGCCCAGCTCGGTGAACCGGGCCTGGTAGGACTCCAGGTCGGTGGCGCCGTGCCAGGCCGCCTCGAACAGCGACTGGATGCCCTGGACCAGCTCCGGGCTGCTGACGACCGTGTAGCTGCGGACGCCGCCGACGTTGTCGCCGGCCACGATCGCGATCCGGCGGTCCAGCAGGATCGTCTCGTTGACCTCGCGCTCGGTGATCCGGATGCGCGCGCCGTGCGTGGCCATGAACCGCAGGTGCTCGGCCAGCTTCGGGTCGAACAGCACGCCGGGCAGGTACATCTTGCGGACGTTCGTGTCACGCACCGCCTGCTCCCGCTCGGGCGCCGTCGGGTGCGCCACCGACCACGTGTGCAGGTCGCGGGCCGCGCACGAAACCTCCGTCGCGGTCGCGAACAGGTGCTTGGTGCGCTCGAAAAGCTCCGCTTCGCCGCGCACCACGACGACGTCACTGACTCTCTCCACGCATTCCAGTGTGGCAGCAAATTGCCAAAACCGGTGGTGGTGAGCCCGCGCCGCAAAGCTGGAGCCATGACCACGAACACCCTCCCCGCCGCCGCGGCGGGCACCTGGAAGCTCGGCTCCTTCGAAGTCAACCGGCTCGGGTTCGGCGCCATGCGCCTGATGTCCACTTCGGACGGTGGCATCCGCGACCGCGAGACGTCGATCGCCGTGCTCCGCCGCGCCGTCGAGCTCGGCGTGAACCACATCGACACCGCCGTCTTCTACTTCGCCGGCCCCCGTTCGGCGAACGAGCTGATCAACCGCGCCCTCGCGCCGTACGACGACCTGACGATCACCACCAAGGTCGGCCCGGGCCGCGACTTCACCGGCGCGTTCTACACCGCCCGGCCGGACCAGCTGCGGGCCCAGGTCGAAGAGAACCTGCGCGAGCTGGGCCTCGAGCACCTCGACGTCGCCAACTACCGGATCGGCGAGGGCCTCGACCGCGGGGAAGGCTCGCTCGCCGACGGCTTCGGCGCGCTCGCCGAGCTGCGGCAGGAGGGCCTGATCCGCGAGCTGGGCATCTCCAACGTCGCGCCGCACCACCTGACCGAGGCGCTCGAGATCGCGCCGGTCGTCTGCGTCCAGAACCAGTACGGCCTCACCGCGCGCCGCGAGGACGACGAGATCGTCCGGATGTGCGCCGAGCGCGGGATCGCCTTCGTGCCGTTCTTCGCCGTCGCGAGCGGGACGGGCGAGGACGCCCGCGTCGCCGAGGTCGCGCGCCGGCACGACGCCACCCCGGCCCAGGTGCGGCTCGCGTGGACCCTCCACCAGGGACCGCACGTGCTCGCCATCCCGGGCACCGGCGACGTCGCGCACCTCGAGCAGAACGTCGCGGCGGCGGCGTTGCGGCTCACGGACGAGGACCTGAAGACCCTCGACGGCGATGCGTGATTCACCCGGAATGTCTCGCCGGGGAATCGATCGGGTGAACGCCGGCTGAAGCGGCGGCGAACATGTCCTCCCCAGGTGTCGCGGTGCTCACGACAAGGCGGACAACGCTAGGCCGAAGGGCCACTTCTCAGCTTACGATCGGCCTGTGACCACGCCTGTTTCACTCGCACTGGCCATCGGAACCCTGGTGGCCGGTGCGGTGGTCGGTTACCTCGTCGCGCGGGCGCGAACCCGCCGCGAAGAGGCCCGGCCGCCGGGCCCGACCGTCGCGGAGCTCCTCGAACGGCTGGTCCGGTCGTCCCACAACGGCGTCGTCGTGCTCAACAAGTTCGGCGACATGGTGCTGCACAACCCGCGCGCCTACGAGCTGGGCCTGGTGAAGGTCAACCAGGCCGACCCGCGGGCCCGCAAGGCCGCCGAGCAGGTCGTCGAGACCGACGAGCCGATGGAGATCGACCTTTCGCCGCTCGAAGCGCGCGGCCGCCAGCCGGAGGCGGTGCTCGGCCAGGTCCGGCCGCTCGGCGACGGCTTCACGGTCGTCGAGGCCGTCGACCACTCCGAGGCCATCCGGCTGGAGGCCGTGCGCCGCGACTTCGTCGCCAACGTCAGCCACGAGCTCAAGACCCCGGTCGGCGCGATCGCGCTGCTCACCGAGGCCGTGCTCGACGCCGCCGAGGACGTCGAGGAGGTCCGCCGCTTCGGCGGCAAGATCCTGCGCGAGTCCACCCGGCTCGGCCAGCTCGTCACCGAGCTGATCGCGCTTTCGCGGCTGCAGGGCGCCGAGCGGCTGCCGGACCTCAACGTCGTCGAGGTCGACGCGGTCGTCCGCGAAGCACTCGGCCGGACGACGCTCTCGGCCGAGTCGGCCGACATCCGGATCACCACCGACACCCCCAGCGGCCTGCTCATCGAGGGCGACCGGACGCTGCTGGTCACCGCGCTGTCGAACTTGCTGGAGAACGCCGTCGCGTACTCGCCGGCCGGCAGCCCGGTGTCGATCTCCCGCCGGCTCGCCGACGGGATGGTCGAGGTCGCCGTCACCGACCGCGGCATCGGCATCCCCGAGGACGAGCAGACGCGGGTGTTCGAGCGCTTCTACCGCGCCGACAAGGCCCGCTCGCGCGCCACCGGCGGCACCGGGCTCGGCCTGGCCATCGTCAAGCACGTCGCGGCCAACCACGGCGGCTCGGTCGGGCTGTGGAGCCGCCCCGGCACCGGCTCGACGTTCACCCTGCGCATCCCTGCGCACGTCAGCCCCGAACCGGCCCCCGAGCCGGCGCGGGCCGCCAAGACCTCGCCGGCACCACGGCAGGAGAAGACCCCCGAGCGCACCCCCAGGCTCGTGGTTACCGGGCAGGACAGCCCAGATCATGGAGGAAACCTGTGACCAGGGTTCTCATCGTCGAGGACGAGGAGTCGTTCGCCGACCCCCTCGCCTTCCTGCTGCGCAAGGAAGGGTTCACCGCGGCCGTGGCCGGCACCGGCCAGGCCGCGCTGGAGGAGTTCGACCGCAACGGCGCCGACATCGTGCTGCTCGACCTGATGCTGCCCGGGATGAGCGGCACCGACGTCTGCAAGCAGCTGCGCCAGCGCTCGGCCGTGCCGGTGATCATGGTGACCGCGCGCGACAGCGAAATCGACAAGGTCGTCGGCCTGGAGCTGGGCGCGGACGACTACGTGACGAAGCCGTACTCGGCGCGCGAGCTGATCGCGCGGGTGCGGGCGGTGCTGCGGCGCGGCGGCGAGCCGGGCTCGGAGGGCGAGCTGGCCCCGCTGGTGCTGTCGGCGGGCCCGGTCCGGATGGACGTCGAGCGGCACGTGGTGACGGTGGACGGCGGCGAGGTTTCGCTCCCGCTCAAGGAGTTCGACCTGCTGGAGTACCTGCTCCGCAACGTCGGCCGGGTGCTCACGCGCGGGCAGCTGATCGACCGGGTGTGGGGCGCGGACTACGTCGGCGACACGAAGACGCTGGATGTCCACGTGAAGCGGCTGCGCTCGAAGATCGAGCCGGACCCGGGCTCGCCCCGGCACCTCGTGACGGTCCGCGGTCTCGGGTACAAGTTCGAGACGTGAGCCTGCTGTCTTAAAGACTGTCCTCGCCGGACGGGCAGGCTCTGGGATGACCTCGGGGCCGCTTTCGGCTCACCTTCGCGTTTGGGTCGCGGTTGGTCATCCCGTCGCCTGAACGAGGCCTATCACTTTGAGCCAGGCCCGCAAGGTTGCGTACTCGGCCCGCTGTCGGGCTGTGGGTTGCGGGCCTGGCTCAAAGTGATTTTTGCGGCCTCAGGCGACGGGATGACCAGCCGCTCTCTTTTCGGGGGGCGGCTGGCGCTTTCGTCCACTTTGGGCGGTATCGCCCGGGCGTGGAGGCGCGCCGGGGCGGTACCGCACCGAGTGTTGTTGGTTACAAGTTCGAGACCTGGCGCTGGGCCCGGTACCCTGGACCCCCGTGCGCCTAGGGGTACTCGACGTCGGTTCCAACACCGTCCACCTGCTCGTGGTCGACGCCCACCGTGGCGCCCACCCGACGCCGATGCATTCCGAAAAGTCCGTGCTCCGCCTGGCCGAGCAGCTGACCCCGGGTGGCGAGCTCAGCAAGGCCGGCGCCGACGACCTCGTGACCGCCGTCGAATCCGCCAAGGACGCCGCCGCGCGGCTCGGCTGCGAAGAGGTCATGGCCTTCGCCACCTCCGCGGTCCGCGAAGCGAAGAACTCCGCGAAGGTGCTGGCTCGCGTGGCCGACCGGACCGGCGTCGACCTGCAGGTCCTCTCCGGCACCGACGAAGCCCGCCTCACCTTCCTCGCCGTCCGCCGGTGGTACGGCTGGTCGGCGGGCCAGCTGCTCGTGCTCGACATCGGCGGCGGCTCGCTGGAGATCGCGATGGGCCGTGACGAAGAGCCCGTCCTGGCCGAGTCGCTGCCCCTGGGCGCGGGCCGCACCACGCGCACCCGGTTCAAGCACGACCCGCCGACGCGCTCCGAGCTCGTCGCGACGTCGGCGTGGCTCGACGACCAGCTCACGGAGCTCGCGCGGAAGGTCACCAAATGGGGTGAACCCGACCGCGTCGTGGCAACGTCGAAGACGTTCCGGTCCCTCGCCCGGCTGACCGGCGCCGCCCCCTCGGCGGCGGGCCCGCGCGTGCGACGTACGCTCACGGACACCGCATTGCGCCAGCTCCTGGCCTTCATCTCGCGGATGCCGTCGGCCGACCTCGCGCAGCTCGAGGGCGTCAGCTCGAGCCGGTCGCACCAGCTGGTGGCGGGCGCGCTCGTCGCGCAGGCCACGATGCGGGCACTCGGATTGCCGGAACTCGAGATCTGCCCGTGGGCTCTGCGAGAAGGTGTCATCCTGCGGCGGCTGGACCATTCCACCGGCGCGGATGAAACTGGAGCGGCCCTCGTGGCGCGCTTCGGCGCACAGGAGGACCGGTGAAAGCACCCGGCTGGACTTCCCGGACGGACAACGGGCACGGTGGAGAGGTGACGGACATGCAGAGGTCGGCGTACAGCGCGCGCTGCGCGGCCAGGATGCCGTCGGGTACCTCCTCGCGAGGTGCCGAGGAACCGGAGCGCGCAGGGGACTACCAGGTATGACGGACCAGACCGGAGACGGCCAGCCGCAGAAGACCGTGGCTGAGCTGCTCGCCCAGCACGGTGCCCAGGTCGACGGCGGCAGCCGCCGTCGCCGGCGGCGCGCGGCCGAGGACGACGACGAGCCCGCCACCCCGGAGACCCCGCCCGGCGCGACCGGCTCCCACCGGCGCCCCGGCGTGACCGACACCGGCCCGCAGGCGATCATCGACCGGGTCGCGGGCGAAGGCACGCCCCCGCCGCCGAACCGGCCCGCCGGACGACGCCGCGCCGAGCCGCCACCCCCGCCGCCGCCCGCGCCCCGCGCGGTCCCGCAGGACTCCCAGCCGCTGCCGCGGCCGGTTCCGCCGCCCCCGGCCCGGCCCGCCCCCGGTAGCGCCGAGTCCAGCCAGTACCAGCGGCCCCCGGCGCCGCCGCAGCAGTCGGGCCAGTACGCCCGGCCACCCCAGGAGTCGGGGCAGTTCGCGAGCCCGCCGCCGCGGCCGCCGCAGGACTCCGGGCAGTACGCGAGCCCGCAGGAGTCCGCGCAGCTGCCCGTGCCGCCGCGCGCGCCCCGGCGTCAGCCGCCGCCCCCGCAGCCGTCCCAGCAGCTGCCCACCCCGCCGCCGCCCGCGGCGGAGGAGACCCGGGGGGCGGTCCCGCCGGTCCGGCGCCGCCCGCCGCCCCCTTCGCAGCAGCTGCCGACCCCGCCGCCGCAGCCGTCCCAGCAGCTGCCGACGCCGCCCCCGGGCGGACCGCTGTCGGCCCGGCTCGACGGCCTCAACGGCACCCCGGACGCCGACGTCGACGGCCCGCCCGGCCCGATGGCCAGCGGCACGTTCTCGACGCCGTCGGCCGCGCCCGGGCGGCCGCGCCGGGGCCCGGCGCGCCGTCCGCAGCCGCAGCAGGAGGCGTACACCGAGCAGTTCGACGCCGTGGCCGGCGAGCCGCTGCTCCCGCCGGCGCCGGGCAAGAAGAAGCCCGACTCGCCCCCGCCGTCGTCGCCGGGCGGGCTCGCGAACTGGCGCAAGCGCCGGCAGAAGGAGCAGCTGGAGGACACCGAGATCGGCGTCATGCCGGTGGTGCCCACCGACGCCCCGGCCGACGGCTACCCCGAAGACGACTTCGAGCCCGAGGGCTTCGCGCCGGAGGGCAGCGGCTACCAGGCCGCCTACGACGCGGGGCCGCCGACCGGCACCTACCCGCCGCCGATGCCGTTCGCGCCCGGCGACCGCGCCTCGCGCGCGCCGATCCCGGACGACCTCGAGCCCTACGAGCGCGAGTTCGCCGACGGCTACCCGGCCGACGGCCCGGACTTCGAGCAGGACGACTACGGCTACGAACAGGGCGAAGGCTACGAGGACGACGAGTACGACGACGCGCCCGAGCCGGTCGCGGAGCCGGAGCCCGCGACCTCGCCCGGCAAGGCGTGGCTGGCGCTGGCCGGCCAGCTGGCGATGGGTGTCGTCGGCGGCGCGGCCGTGTGGCTGGGCTTCAACTGGCTGTGGGTGAACATCCCGGCGGCCGCCCTGGTGGCGGCGCTGCTGGTGGTGGTCGCGCTGGTCTGGATCGTGCGGAAGATCCGCCGGGCCGAAGACCTGCAGACCACGGTGCTGGCGGTGCTGGTCGGCCTGGTCGTGACGGTGTCCCCGGCGGCGTTGCTGCTCGTCGGCCGCTGACGCCCACGGGCTGCCGGGCGGGCGCACTGAGATCCGCGTCCCGTTCGGCGCACGCCCCTGCTCCGCGCCCTCGGTGACGAGGCAGGATGGCGCGCGTGACAGACGAGAAGCCGGTCCCCGTCGGGCTCAGCACGGCGTCCGTGTGGCCCCTCAAGGCCGGCACCGCCTTCGAGCTCGCCTCCGAGCTCGGGTACGACGGCGTCGAGGTCATGGTCTGGGCCGACCCGGTCAGCCAGGACGTCAGCGCCCTGCGCCGGTGGTCGCGCCGGACCGGGGTGCCCGTGCTGTCGATCCACTCGCCGTCGCTGCTGATCACCCAGCGGATCTGGTCGCCCGATCCGGTGGTGCGGCTGCGGATGTCCGTCGAAGCCGCGGCCGAGCTCGGCGCGCGGACCGTCGTCGTCCACCCGCCGTTCCGGTGGCAACGGCGCTACGGCGATGCCTTCGGTGATCTCGTCGACGAGCTGGAGGAGTCCAGCGGGATCGAAATCGCCGTCGAGAACATGTTCAAGGTGCGCCCACCGGGCGGTTCGAAGAATTCCCGCGTCTCCGCGTTCCGGCCCTCGATCGACCCGACGGACGTCGGTTTCCGGCACTACACGCTCGACCTGTCCCACACAGCGGCAGCCGGGATGGACGCCCTCGCGCTGGCGCAGCGGATGGGCGAAGGCCTCTCGCACGTCCATCTGGCGGACGGCACCGGCCTCCCGAAGGACGAACACCTGGTGCCCGGGCGGGGTGATCAGCCCTGCGCCGAACTCCTGGAGAAGCTGGTCAGCAGCGGTTTCGCCGGGCAGATCGTGCTGGAGATCAACACCCGGCACGCCGGCACCGGCGCACAGCGGGTCCGGGATCTGGCGGAGGCATTGCTGTTCGCGCGATTCCACCTCGGGCAGTAATTGCGCACTTGCGGTGCGGACACGACTACTCCCGGGTCCATTTACCGGGATCGAACACGTAAAGTTCCGACTGTGAAACCGTCGCGCGCGTTGATCGCCACCTCTCCGGATTCCCCCATTGGCACGGCGCGTTCGTGAGCGGAACGGACGGCACCGCCGTGTCCTTCGACACGGCGAGTGCGGCGCGGTCGCTGGGGGACGGCACCTTCACCGCGGTGCTGCGTGCGGAGTGGGCCATCGGCTCGCACCCGCACGGGGGTTTCCTGCTGGCCCTGCTGGCCAAGGCGGCGATCGCCGCGCTGCACGAACGGGGTGAGCCGCACGCGGAGCCGCTCGTCGTGAGCGCGGAGTTCCTGCACGCGCCGGCGCTCGGCCCGGTGCTGCTGCGCACGGACGTCCGCAAGGTCGGCCGCCGCGCGACGGTCGTCGAGGTCCGGCTGGAGCAGCGCGGCCGCAGCTGCGTCGAGGCACGCGTGACGACCGGGCGGCTGCCGATGCGGCGCCCGGAGTGGACGGACGTGCCGTCGATGCCCGCCGAGCCGGCACCGGGCGCGCTCGCGATGGCGGAGAGCACGGAGGGGCCGTTCAACCTGGCCAAGGGCTGCGAGGTCCGCCTCGACCCGGCAACGGCGGGTTACCTTTCGGGGCGCACCGGCGAGCCACCCCGGATGCGGCTGTGGGTCCGCCCGCGCCACGGCCTGGTCGACCCGTACTTCACGCTGCTGGCGTCCGACGTGAACCCGCCGGTGGTGATGAACCTGGGCCGCATCGGCTGGGCCCCGACGGTCCAGCTGACGGCGCTGCTGCGCACGCGCCCGGCCCCGGGGTGGCTGCGGGTGGTGGTGGAGTCGAGGTCGGTCCACGAGTCGTGGTTCGACTCGGACGCAACGGTGGTCGACTCCCAGGGGCGGCTGGTGTGCCAGGCCCGGCAGCTGGGCCTCGCCCCGGCACCGGGTGGCTGACACGCGTTTGGCACGCTTTACCGCATGACGGTCATCGCGGTGCTGGGTGCGGGCAAGATCGGTGAGGCGTTGCTCTCGGGGTTGCTGCACGGCGGCCACGAGCCCGGCGATCTGCTCTTCACCGAGCGGTACCCGGCGCGTGTCGAAGAACTCACCGCGCGCTACGGCATCCGGGGTGTTGAGGTCGAGGACGCCGCCAAGCAGGCCGATGTCCTGGTTGTCGCCGTCAAGCCGCAGGACATCGAGCCCGTGCTCGATGAGCTTGCGCCGCTGCTGAACCCGTCGTCGCTCGTCGTGTCGCTCTGCGCGGGCCTGCCGACGTCGCTTTACGAGCGGCGGCTGGCCGAGGGCGTTCCGGTCGTTCGGGTCATGCCGAACACACCGATGCTGGTCAACGAGGCCATGAGCGCCATCTCGGCCGGGCGGCACGCCACCGCCGAGCACCTCGCCGTCGTGCGCGATCTGCTCTCGCATGTCGGCAAGGTCGTCGAGGTGCCCGAAGGCCAGCAAGACGCCGTCACCGCCCTGTCCGGCTCCGGCCCGGCCTACTTCTTCTACCTGGTCGAAGCCATGATCGACGCCGGCATCCTGCTGGGCCTCCCGCGCGCGCTGGCCGGGCAGCTGATCATCCAGTCGGCCGTCGGCGCGGCGAAGATGCTGGCCGAGTCCGACGAGCACCCCGTGCTGCTGCGCGAGGCCGTCACGTCGCCCGCCGGCACGACCATCAACGCCATCCGCGAACTCGAGAAGCACGGCGTCCGGGCGGCGCTGCTCGACGCGATCGAGGCGGCGAAAGACCGGTCCGAGGCGCTGGGCAAGGCTCACGAAGACTGACGGGGCCGCCAGTCCGCGGCCCAGGCGTCGAGCCGCACGAGCGTCTCGAACAGGGACTTCCCCTGCTCGGTGAGCGCGTAGCCGTCGCGCAGCTCCCACATCATCCGCAGCGTCCAGCGCCGGCCCAGCAGCGCCATGATCGGGGCGCCCGGTCGTCAGCTGGTCATCGACCGGACGATCGCGCTGTGCGGCGCCGGCGGCGAATGGGGCGTGCACATCGCCGCCTTCGCGGGCAAAGCCGGCCTCGACGCGACGCAGGTCCGCTCGCTCGCCGGCGGGAGCCCGGCCGACGGCTGCTGGTCCCCGGCGGACCTCGTGGCCGCCGTGGGCGACGACGGCGCGCTCGACCTGCTGCTCGCCTGCGGCTGGTGCCACGCCATCTCGTTCACCGTCCGGGCGCTGCGGCTGCCCCTCGAACCGGGTACCGAGCGCCCGGATTCGCCGTAATGGGCGATTCCGGCGGTATTGCACGCGCGAGTGCCCGTGCGTTAGCGCTGGTAGGAGCCCATCTCGGTGACAGGCGTCGCATTAGTCCCACCAGTCCCGCTACTCTCGATAGAGCACGTGCGTGTCGGTACCACAGGTGGGGAAGCCTCGTGGCGCGACGCGTGTCGAAGGACGCGGTAAACATGTCGCCGAACAAGAAGGAGGATCTGCCGGCTGTCGGGCAGGTCCAGTTCCTGACGGTCGCCGAAGTGGCCACGCTGATGCGGGTCTCCAAGATGACCGTCTACCGTCTCGTGCACTCGGGTGAGCTGCCTGCCGTCAGGGTGGGCAAGTCGTTCCGGGTGCCGGAAAAAGCAGTGCACGAGTACCTCCAGGGCGCCTATTACGACGTGGGCTGATCCACGCCCCGGCCAGCGGCGCGCCGCCCTACGACGTGCCCGCTGACCGGCCCGCGCGGGGTGACGGGTAACCTGGAAGACCGCTCGTGCCTGTGCGCTCCACCCGTTGGACGCTGCGCCGGGCAGCGTTACCGACGACGACCTAAGGAGCGCCCATGGGCTCTGTGATCAAGAAGCGCCGCAAGCGCATGTCGAAGAAGAAGCACCGCAAGCTGCTGCGCCGCACGCGAGTGCAGCGTCGTAAGGCCGGCAAGTAAGCCTCAGCCGTGCGTAGCCGTGGCCCGTCCAGTCTCTGGACGGGCCACGTCCATGTGGTGGGCCGGTTCCCCCCGTTCGAGTGAGGCGTTCGTCGCTTTCCGGGGCGTAGCGGTTAATAGCACGTAAGACAACCCGGAGCTACCACTGAAGAGCGGTAACATCTCAAGGGTGTCCGCGCGATGCTTCCAGTGAGTGCAGGCCCGCGCACTTCGGGTGATCGTCCACCCCCACCACGCCCTACGCCGCAGGGAGTCGCATGCCGTCGAACATCGTGCTCGTCACCGGGGTAGCCGGCGAACTGGGCGGGAAACTCCTCGCCCGGCTGGGCAACAACCCCGATTTCGAACGGGTCATCGGTGTCGACACGGTCGCTCCGGACAAGACGGTCCTGCAGCGCATGGGACACGCGGAGTTCGTCCGCGCGGACATCCGGAACCCCTTGATCGCCAAGGTGATCAGCACCGCCAAAGTGGACACCGTTGTGCACGCGTCGTGCACCGCGCACCCGGCCGGGCCCGGGCGCCGCACCGCCATCAAGGAAGTCAACGTCATCGGCACCATGCGGCTGCTGGCCGCGTGCCAGCGCTCGCCGCTGGTGCGCAAGCTGGTCGTCAAGTCGACGGCGGCCGTGTACGGCGCGGGCGCGCGCTCGCAGGCGGTGTTCACCGAGGACTCCGAGCTGATCCCGACGTCGTCCAGCGGGTATGCGAAGGACGCCGTCGAGATGGAGGGGTACGTGCGCGGGCTGATGCGGCGCCGTCCCGACATCACCACGACGCTGTTCCGCTTCGCCAACATCATCGGGCCGGCGACGGACACCGTCCTTTCGCGCTACTTCGCCTTGCCGGTCGTGCCGACCGTTTTCGGCTACGACGCCCGGATCCAGCTGCTGCACTCTTCGGACGCGCTGGCCGTGCTGGAGCGCGCGACCCTGAACGACCACCCCGGCGTCTTTAACGTCGGCTCGGAAGGGGTACTCACCCTTTCGCAGGCGATCCGGCGAGCGGGCCGGGTCGAGCTGCCCATGCCGCGGAGCGTGGTGCCGTCGGTCGGAAAGGTTCTGCGCGGCGCTCGCGTCGTGGACTTCTCCGCCGACCAGGTCCGGCTGCTGAACTTCGGCCGGGTCGTCGACATCGCCAAGCTGAAGGGCGAATTCGGCTACACCCCGCGGTGGACGACGCGTGAGGCGTTCGACGACTACATCGTCGGACGCGGGCTCCGGCCGGTGCTCGACGGCGGCAAGCTGGCGGGCCTGGCCGGCAAGGTGCTCGTCGCCGCGGCGACCGGGCAGTCGAGCCGATGAGCAGGCCGCACGACTTGGACGACTCGGGAAGCGAGGCAGAGACGGTGGGCGGTGCCGAAGCGCAGGTCATCCCCCTGCACGGACCGGGCCGGGAGAAGCCGGAAGCCGGCCGCGACCTCCGTGAGGGGGAAGCCGCGCGGGCGGACGCGCCGGTCGTCGCCTTCCCGGGCGCGGGCCAGGCGGCCCCCGAGGAACCTCTTTCGGACGCCGCGCGCTCGGCGCTCGGCTTCATCCGCGACCGGCTGACCGGCGACTACACGGTCGACGAGTTCGGGTTCGACGCCGAGCTGACCGACGCGGTGTTCCTGCCGCCGCTGCGCGCGCTGTACAAGAAGTGGTTCCGCGTCGACACGTTCGGCGTCGAGAACCTGCCGCTGGAAGGCGGCGCGCTGCTGGTGTCGAACCACTCGGGCACGGTGCCGCTCGACTCGCTGATGACGGCGGTGGCGGTCCACGACGAGACGGGCGGCCGGCACCTGCGCGGCCTCGGCGCGGATCTGGTGTTCCAGGTGCCGCTGGTGGGCTCGTTCGCCCGCAAGTCCGGCCAGACGCTGGCCTGCAACGCGGACGCGGAACGCCTGCTGGGCAAGGGTGAGCTGGTCGGCGTGTGGCCGGAGGGCTTCAAGGGCGTCGGCAAGCCGTTCTCGTCGCGGTACAAGCTCCAGCGTTTCGGCCGCGGCGGCTTCGTTTCGGCGGCGCTGCGCGCGGGCGTCCCGATCATCCCGGTGTCGGTGATCGGCGCGGAGGAGATCTACCCGAAGCTGGGTGACATCAAGGTCCTGGCGCGGATGTTCGGGCTGCCGTACTTCCCGGTGACGCCGTTCTTCCCGCTGTTCGGGGCGCTGGGCGCGATCCCGCTGCCGACGAAGTGGAGCATCGAGTTCGGCGAGCCGATCGCGACGGATTCGTACGGCCCGGAAGCCGTGGACGACCCGATGCTGGTGTTCCAGCTGACGGACCAGGTGCGGGAGTCGATCCAGCAGACGCTGTACCAGCGGCTTTCGCAGCGGAAGTCGGTCTTCCGCGGCTGAGCCGGCACCGTGTCGTCGCTCCAATCACGCGAGTCGACTTCCTGATCACGCGTGTCGTCCGTCCAGACACGCGCTGGCGCGGGTTCGCCTGTGATCAGAGGGTCGGCACGCGTGATTGAGGGGTCGACTCGCGTGATTTAAGGGACGACACGCGTACTTGGGTGGACGACACGGTGATGGGCCGGGCCGGGCTGGTCAGCGGCGGCGGTAGGCCATGCCCGCCGCCACGGCGCCGGCCAGGGCTCCGGCGCCCAGCACCGACGGCACGCCGATCTTCGCGGCCTTCCGGCCGGTCCGGAAGTCGCGGATCTCCCAGCCGCGCGCCCGGGCGACGTCCCGGAGGCCGCCGTCGGGGTTCACCGCGACCGCGGTGCCCACCGCGGACAGCATCGGGATGTCGTTCGCCGAGTCCGAATAAGCCGTGCAGCGCTTGAGGTTCAGGCCTTCGCGGGACGCCAGCGCGCGCACCGCGTGCGCCTTCGCGCGGCCGTGCAGGAGGTCGCCCACCAGACGCCCGGTGTAGACGCCGTCGCGCGTCTCCGCCACCGTGCCCAGCGCGCCGGTCAGCCCCAGGCGGCGGGAAATGATCGCCGCCAGCTCGATCGGGGTCGCCGTCACCAGCCAGACCCGCTGGCCCGCGTCCAGGTGCATCTGGGCCAGCGCGCGCGTGCCGGACCAGATCTTGTCCGCCATCAGCTCGTCGTAGATCTCTTCGCTGATCGAGGTCAGCTCGTCGACTGTGCGGCCGGCCACAAAGGACAGTGCGCGCTCGCGGTGGGTCTTGATGTCCTCTTTGTTCTCGCGGCCGCCGAGGCGGAACTTGATCTGGCCCCAGACGAAACCGGCGAGGTCCGACGACGTGAAGAACTTCCGCGCCGCGAGCCCGCGGGCGAAGTAGAAGATCGACGCGCCCATCATCATCGTGTTGTCGACGTCGAAGAACGCGGCCGCCGTGAGGTCCGGCGGGGCGGGCGGCGCGGGGGGCTCGGCGACGACGCGGGCGTGGGCGGCCTCGGCCGACGCTTCGCCCGCGAGCGTGGCGAGCCGTTCGAGCTCCTGACTCTTATCCCTGCCACGCCACGCTGACACGCAACACCGCCTCCACGTCTGTCCACGTCCCTGCGAACGTCCGGGTCCTTCGCACAGCGTAGCGAGCCGCCCACCGCGGTGTCGCAGGTGTGGCCCGGACCTCAGCCGATCACGATCGGCGGCAGACCCGGGAGCAGCGGCGGGATCGAAACCAGCGGTGGCGGCTGCGTGGTCGACGTCACCGGGGGCCGCTGCGTGGTCGTCGGGTCCTGGCCGTACACCGGCGGCGGCGTGATCCCGCCGGTCGGCACGGGGATGCCGGGCGTCGACGCGGCGTCCGACGGCGGCAGCTGCGTGCCCGTCGGGCTCACCGAGGTGCTTTCCGACGTCGACGGCTCGGTCACCGACGCCGACGGCTCGCCGCCGGACGACGGAGCCGGGCGCTGCGTGCACTCGCCGGTCGCCGGGAGCGGGCCGAGCTCGTCGGACGTGCCGGTGGTGATCTGGTAGCAGTTCATCCGCTCGACCAGCCCGCTCGTGCGCTCCTGGACCTTGCCGAGCAGGTCGCGCACGTCGCCGAACACCGGCACGGCGTCCGCCGGGAGCTTCGGCTGGTCGGCCGCGAGCCGGGCCGCCTGGTTCCGCGCCCACAGCCGGACGTCGGACAGCGCCTGCGTGCCACTGCCGTCGCTGGTCGCCGCGGTGGCCATCTGGGCGACGCCGGCGCGCAGGTCGGCCGCGAAGTCGTCGTACGCGGTGCGGTAGTCCGCTTCGCTCGCGCCTTGCGCGGCCAGTTCGCCGAGCTCCGTGACGCGGTTGGTGGCGAACTCGAGGTGCTTGCGCGCCTTCGCCCGGTCGCCGAAGGTCAGGCCCAGTGCCGTCGACTCGCCGGCCCGCTTGACGCCGTACAGCGGGTCACCGGGCAACGCGTTGCGCGAGAGCACCAGGGTCAGGCCGGAGAGCACGAGCACGAGGAAGAGCGCGGCGGCCACCAGGTCGGCGGTCCGCGGCCGCCACCTCCGACGCGGGGTGGCCGCCGCCGTCTCCAAGCGGCCCGCGATCTCCGCGCGGATCCGCTGCCGGGTCTCCAGGTCCGGGGCCCCGGCCGCACCGAGCTCGCGCAGGGCGCCGACGAGGGCCAGTTCGTCGGCGAACTCGCCGTCCCGCTGCTTCGGGGACGGCTCCAGGGCACGCGCGAACCGGTCGATCTCGGCTCGCTCACGCGCGATCCTCACTGCGCAGCTCCATCTCGGGCCGTGGCCGGTCCTGACACCGGTCTGGCAGGAGTAACGATTAAGAAGGCGTGAGGGTTACCGGTTTCGGTCGATGGGCCGAAAAGTTCGCGGGATCAGCGCAATCCGGTGGGCAGGAGTTGTGCCAAACGGCGTACCGCGCGGTGCTGGAGCGCCTTGATCGCGCCCTCGTTGCGGTTCATGATCGCGGCCGTCTCCGCCACCGACAGGCCCTGCAGGAACCGCAGGATGATGCATTCCCGCTGGTCATCGCCCAGTTCGGCGACGCAGCGCAGCAGCTCGGTGCGGGTGGCGCGGCTGATCGCCTCCTGCTCGGGGCCCGCCTGGACGCTCGCGCCGACGCTGAAGGGCGCCGAACCCGGCTCGGTCACCTCGTCGGTGACGACTTCGAGGCGGAACCGGCTCGACTTCACGTGGTCGAGCACGAGGTTGCGGGCGATGGTGACGAACCAGGCCCCGACGTCACGTCCCTGGTAGCTCACCGACGTGATCCGGCGCAGGGCGCGCAGGAACGTCTCGCTGGTGACGTCCTCGGCGAGGTCGCGGTCGCCGAGCCGGAAGAGCACGTACCGGTAGACGACGTCGACGTAGCGGTCGTAGAGCCGGCCGAACGCGGACGAGTCGCCGTCCTGCGCGGCGCGCACCAGGTCCCAGGCCTCGGCCTTCGCCGCCTCGGCGCGCTCCTCGTCGACCGCCTGCCTGCTCAGCGGCACGGACGGCGATCGGCCGAAGACGCGCTCGGCGAACATGAAGACGGGCCCGCGGCTCACGGCGGTCGGCACGGTCATCGGGCGGCACCTCCGGCGGCGGCTTCGGCCCAGTGCTGGGCCACGGTACCCCCGGAACCCGGGCGAGCAGGGGCCTGCCGGCTCGCATGCCCCACGGCCTCGTGGGCAGGCAAGTTCGTCACGGCGACTCCCTCTCTCCGGTCGCGGCGGTGATCAACACCACCCCGCAACGCAGTGCAGCATACGTGTAGTTACCGCGAAGTAGGTAGTGGCTCCGGGGTTGCAGAGGAGCGACGCTCGCGGTCAGCACCCATGACGTCGCTCCGAATGACAGACTTGCAACGGTTTGGGCCGGGCGAGGAGAGGTGGACCGCGGGTGAGTGCTCCAGAGGGGACGCAGTCGGGGGTCGGCGGGCTGCTCACGCGGGCCGCGGCCACGTGGCCGGACCACCCGGCCGTGCGCGAGACGGGCACCGGGCGAGGGCTGACGTACACCCAGGTCGAGGCGGTCGTGCAGGCGCAGGCCAGGCGGCTCGCGGACGCCGGGGTCGAGCCCGGCGACCGGGTCGCGCTGCGGCTGCCGACGTCGGTGGACTTCGTGGTCGCGTTCTTCGGCGCGCTGCGCGCCGGCGCGGTGGTCGTGCCGCTGTCGCCGCAGGCGCCGGGGCCCGAGCTCGAGAAGCTGCTCGAGCACAGCGGTGCCAAGGTTGTCATCACGCGTGACGCCGAAGAGGTGCTGCCGACCGGCGTGACGGGTCTCACGCCGGAATCCGACCCGGATGGAGCAGTCGAATTCGTCGACGGCGACCGGGCGGGCACCGGCGAGGACATCGCCGTCGTCTCCTACACCTCGGGCACCACCGGCCCGCCGCGCGGCGTGATGCTCTCGCACCGCGCGCTGCTGGCGAACCTGGCGCAGCTGAGCGGCGTCGAGGGCGTGCTCACCCACGACGACCGCGTGCTGATCACCATCCCGCTCTTCCACGTCTACGGCCTCGGCCCCGGCCTGCTGCAGGCGGTCTCGGCCGGCGCGACGGCGGTCCTGTCCGAGCGCTTCGAGGCGCAGCGCACGCTGGAGGACTGCGCCGAGCAGGGCGTCACGACGATCACCGGCGTCCCGACGATGTACTCCGAGTTCGCCGCGCTCGGCCCCGAGGAGCTGAGCCGGGGGCTGGCGTCCGTCCGGCGGATGACGTCGGGCGCCGCGCCGCTGCACCCGAAGGTGCTGGGCGCGATCCGCGAGGCGACCGGCCTCGACGTCTACGAGGGCTACGGGCTCACCGAGTGCGCGCCGGTGGTGACGTCCACGCTGGTCACCGGCTACCCGAAGCCGGGTTCGGTCGGGCGGCCGCTGCCCGGCGTCGAACTGCGGCTGGTCGACAGCGACGGCACCGATCAGGCCGTGCCGCTCGACCCGGACGACGTCGACGACGTCTTCGAGGCCGAGGGCGAGACGGGGCTGGTGTCGATCCGCGGCGCGAACCTGTTCTCCGGCTACTGGCCCGACGGCGGCCACGGGCCGGACGACGAAGGCTGGTTCCGCACCGGCGACGTCGGCTACCTCGACGTCGACGGCGACCTGCACCTGGTCGACCGGGCCAACGACCTGATCATCGTCAACGGCTTCAACGTCTTCCCGAACGAGGTCGAGTCGGTCATCTCCCTGCTGCCGGAGGTCGCGGAGGCGGCGGTGGTCGGGATCGTCGACGAGCGCAGCGGCGAGGCCGTGAAGGCGTTCGTGGTGCCGGTCGCCGGGGCGTCGCTGTCCGAACAGCAGGTCGTCGACCAGTGCGCGGCCCACCTCGCGGGGTACAAGGTGCCGCACGCCGTGGAGTTCGCCGAGTCGCTGCCGCACTCGGCCACCGGCAAGCTCCGCCGCATGCGGCTGCGGTAGTAAGGACGGCATGACGCACGAAGTGACGGTCATGAGCCGGGTGGGCTGCCACCTCTGCGAGGTCGCGGAGGCGGACGTCGCCCGGATCTGCGGCGAGCTCGCGGTGCCGTGGAAGACGGAGGACGTCGACACGGACCCGGAGTGGCGCGCGGAGTACGGCGACCGCGTCCCGGTGATCCTGGTCGACGGCGCCGAGCACGGGTACTGGCGGGTGGAAGAGGACCGCTTCCGCAAGGCGCTGGCCTGACGCGGGCGCTTTCGCCCGATGTGTCCGGCCACCCGGAAGCCGTAACACGCTCGTAAGGGGGATCGGGCAGCCTTCCGGAGCGCGTGCTCCGAAGATGGAGGCGTGAGCACTCTGCAGGAAGCGCCGCCCGAAGCGCCCAGGCGGCTTTCGCTGCCCGTCGCCACCCTCATCGGGCTCCTCGCGCTGGCCGCCGCCCTCGGGGTCGGGCACCTCGTCGCGGGCTTCGTCGGCTACACCGCTTCGCCGTTCATCGCGGTCGCCAACTACGTCGTCGACCACAGCCCGACCGGGATCGTGAAGTGGGCCGAGCGCACGCTGGGCACCTGGGACAAGCCGGTCCTCAAGATCGGGCTCGCCGTCGTGCTCGTGCTGCTCGCCCTGCTCGCCGGCCAGCTCTCGCGGCGGACGCCCCGCGCCGGGCAGATCCTCGTCTTCCTGCTCGGGGCCGCCGGGGTCGCCGCCGTCTACGCGCGCAGCGACCTCGGGCAGGTCTCGCTGCTCGCGCCGGTCGCCGCCCTCGTCGCCGGGCTCGTCGTGTTCACCCAGCTGCACCGGCTCGCGCTGCCCGTTGACCTGGTGCATGACCGCGGCTTCGACCGCCGGAAGTTCCTGCGCGCCGGGATCGGCGTCGCCGCGGGGTCGGGGATCGCCGCCGTCGTCGGCCAGGTCGCCGGGACCAGCTCGAACGCCGAGGACTCCCGGGCCGCCGTCGGGCCGCTCGTCCCCGCGCGGACCGCGCCACCGCTGCCCGCGGACGCCGACTTCGCGAAGCTCGGCTCGCCGCCGTTCCTGACGCCGAACGGCGACTTCTACCGCATCGACACCGCGCTGGTCGTGCCGCAGATCCGCACCGAGGACTGGAGCCTGAAGATCCACGGCATGGTCGACAAGGAGGTCACCTTCTCCTACGCCGACATCCGCAACCGGCCGCTCGTCGAACGCCGCGTCACGCTCACCTGCGTCTCCAACGAGGTCGGCGGCCCGCTGATCTCGAACGCGACCTGGCTCGGCGTCGACCTCGTGGACCTGCTGGACCAGGCCGGCGTGCAGGCGGGCGCCGAGCAGATGTTCGCCACCAGCGTCGACGGCTGGACGTGCGGCACCCCGGCGAACGTCGCGCTCGACCCGCAGCGCGGCGCGATGCTGGCGATCGGCATGAACGGCGAGCCGCTGCCGGTCGAGCACGGCTTCCCGGCGCGGATCGTCATCCCGGGTCTCTACGGCTACGTCTCCGCGACGAAGTGGGTCGAATCCCTCGAATTCACGAAGTGGGACGCCCGCCAGGCGTACTGGCTCAGCCGCGGCTGGGCCGAGCAGGCACCGATCAAGACGGAGTCCCGGATCGACACGCCGACCGGCTTCGCGGGCGTGACCGCGGGCAAGGTCCGGCTGGCCGGCACGGCGTGGGCGCAGCACACGGGCATCGCGAAGGTCGAGGTCCGGCTGGACCAGGGACCGTGGCAGCCGGCGGTCCTCTCGGCCGAGGTGAGCAAGGACACCTGGCGCATGTGGTGGATCGAGCTGGACGTGCCGAAGGGGACGCACCAGGCGTTCGTCCGGGCGACCGATCAGGACGGCTACACGCAGACGGAGAACCGCGCGGACCCGGTCCCGGACGGGGCGACCGGCTGGCACTCGGTGACCCTCGACGCCCACTGAGCCCCGGAAGTGCCTGCCGGACAAGGATTCTGACGCCGTGTCATGATCGGCGGTCCGTCCCAGCCGTCGGGAACCGCCTCCGACCAGTGACTTTGTGCGCGCGTTCACAAGTGGTCTACCGTAGGACCATCGCCCCCGGGCGGTCCGCATCGAACCGGACCCCGCGCCCTGGGTCAAGACACAGTTCGGATCGGCCGTGGCGATGGCCGCCGGGTGCACAGCGGGCAGGAGACGACGGCGTGGTGACACAGCGGGGGAGGCGCGACGAAGCGGGCTCCCCGGGCCGGCCGCCGCGCCGGTCGCGCCGGGACACCCCGGACGCGGACAACGCGCCGACCGCCGAGATCCCGGCCGTACCCGCCGACGGCAACGGCCGCACCGGGGATGCCCCCGAGGCCGTCCGGGCGAAGCAGATCCCCGAGGCGGCGGTCGCCCGCCTCGCCGTCTACCTCCGCGTGCTGTCCGGAATGTCCGAGCAGGGCGCGACGACCGTTTCGAGCGAAGAACTCTCGCAAGCCGCGGGCGTCAATTCCGCGAAATTGCGCAAAGACCTCTCGTACCTGGGCTCCTACGGCACCCGTGGCGTCGGCTACGAAGTCAGCGTCCTGGTCAGCCAGATCGAGCGCATCCTCGGCCTGACCCGGCAGCACAAAGTGGCCGTGGTCGGGATCGGGAACCTGGGCCACGCGCTGGCCAACTACGGCGGCTTCCCGGGGCGCGGGTTCCCGGTCGAAGCCCTGTTCGACCTGGACGCGGACCTGATCGGCGTGCCGGTCGGCGGCCTCCCGGTGTCGCACATGGACGACATCCCGCGGGTGTGCGCCGAGCGCGGCATCTCCATCGGCGTGATCGCCACGCCGCCCACCGCCGCGCAATCGGTCTGTGACCGGCTGGTCGCGGGCGGTGTCCAGTGCATCCTCAACTTCGCTCCCGTCGTGCTGCAAGTTCCTGCTCACATCGAGGTCCGCAAAGTGGATTTGGCCGTGGAGCTGCAGATACTCTCGTTCCACGTGGCCCGCCGCGCGGATGACGCCGCCGGTAATCAGGGCAATTCCGGATTACCCGGTGCGGGCCTGCCGTCCGAGAATGGGAAGGGCGGCCGGAACGGTTCGGGTCCGGACGGCGGACGGGAAATGGTGGTGCGCGGATGAGTGTCCTGGCGGTCGGCCTCTCGCATCGGAGTGCGGAGCTGAGCACGCTCGAGCGCGTCGCGGTGCCCGCGCCCGAGGTCGGCAAGGTCCTCGACGAGCTGCAGCAGGCCGAGCACGTCAGCGAGGTCATGCTCGTCTCGACGTGCAACCGGATCGAGGTCTACGCGGTCGTCGAGACCTTCCACGGCGGCCTCGACGACGTCTCCGCGGTGCTGGCCCGCCAGGCCGGCATGGAGCCGGCGGACCTCTACGACAGCCTGTACGTCCACTACGCCGGTGCGGCCGTCGAACACCTCTTCTCCGTCACCTCGGGCCTCGACTCGATGGTCGTCGGCGAGACGCAGATCCTCGGCCAGGTCCGGTCGGCCTACGCCACCGCGCGCGAGGCCGGCACGGTCGGCCGCACGCTGCACGAGCTGATCCAGACCACGCTGCGCGTCGGCAAGCGCGTGCACTCCGAGACCGGCCTCGACCAGCTCGGCGCGTCGGTCGTCTCCGAAGCGCTCGCCGCGGCCGGGGACGTCACCGGCAAGCACGCCGTCATCGTCGGCGCCGGCTCGATGGGCGCGCTGAGCGCGTCGCAGCTGCGCAAGGCCGGGATCGGCGAGATCACCGTGGCCAACCGCACCGACGCCCGCGCCCGCCGGCTCGCCGCGAACGTCACCGAGCAGGGCGTGCCCGCCCGCGCGATCCCGCTGTCCCACGTCGCCGACGCCGTGCGCGACGCCGACATCGTGATCTGCTGCACCGGCGCGCAGGACGCCGTCTTCGGCCCGTCGCAGGTGCTCCCGCGCGGCGGCCGTGACCTCGTGGTCTGCGACCTCGGCCTGCCCCGCGACGTCGACCCGGCAGTCGGCGAGCTGGCCGCCGTGCGCGTCGTCGACCTGGCCACCATCCAGCGCCGCATGCGCGAGGCCGGGACGCCGACCACCGAACGCCAGACCGCCAAGGCCACCGGCATCGTGCTCGACGAGGTGCGCGAGTACCTCGCCGGCCAGCGCAGCGCCGAGGTCACCCCGACCGTGACGGCGCTGCGCAAGCGCGCGGCCGAGGTCGTCGACGCCGAGCTGCTGCGGCTGGACCACCGGCTGCCCGACCTCGACGGCGCCGTCCGCGAAGAGGTCGGCCGCACGGTCCGCCGGGTGGTCGACAAGCTGCTGCACGCGCCGACCGTGCGGGTCAAGCAGCTGGCCGCCGAGACGGCCGACACCGACTACGCGAACGCGTTGCGCGAACTGTTCTGCCTCGACCCGCAGGCACCCGCCGCGGTGGCGAGCCCGACGCCCCCACCAGAGAAGAAGTAGTAAGTGACCAGAGTCATTCGCATGGGTACGCGCGGATCGAAGCTCGCGCTCACCCAGACCGGGATCGTCGCCGACGCCCTGCGCGCCACCGGCGTCGAGGTCGAGATCGTCAAGGTGACCACCCCCGGCGACAGGTCGATGGCGCCCATCGCGACGATCGGCGTCGGCGTGTTCACCTCCGCGCTGCGGGAAGCGTTGCTGCGCGACGAGGTCGACGTCATCGTCCACTCGTACAAGGACCTGCCGACCGCACCCGAGCCGGGCATCACGCTCGCCGCCGTGCCGCCGCGCGAAGACCCGCGAGACGCCCTGATCGCCCGCGACGGGCTGACGCTGGGCGAGCTGCCGCCGGGTTCGAAGGTGGGCACCGGCGCCGCGCGGCGCACCGCGCAGCTGAACGCGCTGGGTCTCGGTTTGGAAATCGTGCCGATTCGCGGCAATATCGACACCCGCATGCGCAAGGTCACCGACGGCGAGCTCGATGCCGTGGTGCTCGCGCGTGCCGGACTGGCCAGGGTCGGACTGGTCGAGGCGATCACCGAGACCCTCGACCCGATCCAGATGCTGCCGGCGCCCGCCCAGGGCGCGCTGGCGGTGGAGTGCCGGACCGCCGACGTGGACCTCGAGCACCTGCTCGCATCCACATTGGACGACGAGGGCACGCGGGCCGCGGTGACGGCCGAGCGTTCCCTGCTGGCCGCGCTCGAGGCGGGGTGCAGTGCGCCGGTGGGCGCGCTCGCCGAGATCGTCGAAGATCTCGACGCCGAGGGCAAGGTCGTGGAACGGATCTCGCTGCGCGGCACCGCCGCGATCGAGGGCGAGGAAGGTGCGGTGGACATGGTCCGGGCCATCGCGCTGGCCGACAAGCACCAGGCCGCCCAGCTGGGCAAGGACCTGGCCGCCGAGCTGCTGGACCTCGGAGCCGGAGCCCTCTCCGGTCCCGCTCAGTAGCGCTCTCGCGAGCGCTTCGAAGACGTAGGAGACCTGCGGTCGTGCGATCCCGCACGGCCGCCGCAAGAGGAGAAACGCACAGATGACCCCCGCGCGAAAGACCACCGGGCGCGTAGCGTTCGTGGGCTCCGGGCCCGGCGACGCCGGCCTGCTCACGGTCCGTGCCCAGGAACTGCTCGCCAAGGCCGAGGTCGTGGTGACCGACCCCGACGTGCCCCAGGCCGTGCTGGCCATGGCCGCCGAGGGCGCCGAGGTCCGGCCCGCCGTCGGCGAGGCCGCCGAGGTCGCCAAGGACCTCACCGCCGAGGCCAAGGCCGGCCGGCTGGTGCTGCGCCTGATCGCGGGCGACCCGCTGACCACCCCGGCCGTGGTGGCCGAGGTGCAGGCGGTCGCGCGCACGAGCGCCGTGTTCGACGTCATCCCGGGCGTCTCGCCGGGCGCGGCCGTCCCGGCGTACGCGGGCGTCGCGCTGGGCGGCACGCACACCGAGGTCGACGTCCGCGGCGACGTCGACTGGGCGGCCCTGGCGGCTTCGCCGGGCCCGCTGGTGCTGCACGCGACGTCGGCCCACCTGGCCGAGGCCGCGTCGGCCCTGACCGGCAATGGCGTCCCGGCGTCGACCCCGGTCGCGGTCACCGCGAACGGCACCATCAACACCCAGCGCACCCTCGACACCACGCTCGAGAAGGTCGCCAACGACGCGGGCGAGCTCGTCGGGCCGCTGATCGTCACGATCGGCCAGGCCGCCGGGCACCGCTCGAAGCTGTCGTGGTGGGAGTCGCGCGCGCTCTACGGCTGGAAGGTCCTGGTGCCGCGCACCAAGGAGCAGGCCGGCGAGATGGCCGAGCGCCTGCGCGGCCACGGCGCGACGTCGCACGAGGTGCCCACGATTTCGGTCGAGCCGCCCCGCAGCCCGGCGCAGATGGAGCGTTCGGTCAAGGGCCTGGTCGACGGCCGCTACCAGTGGATCGTCTTCACCTCCACCAACGCGGTCCGCGCGGTGTGGGAGAAGTTCGAGGAGTTCGGGCTCGATGCTCGTGCGTTCTCCGGCGTGAAGATCGCCTGCGTCGGCGCGGCCACCGCGGAGAAGGTGCGCTCGTTCGGCATCATCCCCGAGCTGGTGCCCTCCGGTGAGCAGTCGTCGGAAGGCCTGCTGGCCGAGTTCCCGCCGTACGACGACGTGCTCGACCCGGTCGACCGCGTGCTGCTGCCGCGGGCGGACATCGCCACCGAGACGCTGTCGGCCGGCCTGCGCGAGCGCGGCTGGGAGATCGACGACGTGACGGCCTACCGGACCGTCCGGGCGGCGCCGCCGCCCGCCGAGACCCGCGAGATGATCAAGACCGGCGGGTTCGACGCGGTCTGCTTCACCTCGTCTTCGACCGTGCGGAACCTGGTCGGCATCGCCGGCAAGCCGCACACCCGCACGCTGGTCGCGTGCATCGGCCCGAAGACCGCGGAGACCGCGGTGGAATTCGGGCTCCGGGTCGACGTCCAGCCGGAGAAGGCGGACGTGCCGCACCTGGTGGACGCGCTGGCCGAGCACGCTGCCCGGCTCCGCGCGGAGGGCGCGCTGCCGCCGCCGCGGAAGGCTAAGCGGGCCCGCCGCTCCTGAAGCACTGCGTGACGAAGGCCGCCCCGGTCCGCCGGGGCGGCCTTCGCTCGTTCAGCGGGGGTTGGTCTCGCGCCACTTCCGGTAGTCGGCGACCGAGGCCGGTACGTCGAACCGGGGCTTGAAGCCCGTGTCCGCCGTCAGGCGGGAGATGTCCAGGTACGGGCCGTTCGCGCCGCCCGGCGGGAGGTCGATCCCGAGCGCGGCCGCGAACTCGCCGTACGTGAACGGGCGGCCGCTGGACACGTTGTACGTGTCGTGGTTCAGCTTCGGGGCCGTGGTCAGCAGGGCGATCGCGCGGCCCGCGTCCGGGGCGTAGCAGACGTCGCCGCCGTCGCCAGCGTGCAAGTCCGGGGCCGGCGAAGCCGAGTTGACCAGCGACGGGATCGGGCAGAACGGCGACGCCGGATCCACCAGCGGACCCCAGATCGTGCCGATCCGCAGCACCACCGGCTCGACTCCGCTGCCCGCCAGGCTGTGCGTCGTGAGCGGCTCGACCGCCTTCTTGAACGCGATGATCAAGTGCGGCAGGGCGGCCGTCGGCAGGGAGAGGTCCTCGGTCCAGGGGATCTCCGGACGGCCGACGTACACCCCGAGGCTGCTCGCCACGGCGAACCGGCGGACACCCCAGGCGCGGGCCGCGTCGAGGGCGTTGACCAGGCCGGTCAGATCCGTGCGGAAGAAGTCCACCGGGTCTTCGCCCGGGATGCTGCCCGCCAGGTGGACGATGTCGCTGATGTCGTGGCGCGAACCGAGCGCGAGGAACGCGTCCCGGTCGGTGACGTCGAGCTGCTCCACCGCGACCCGGCCCGCGAGGAACGACGGGACGTCGAGCCGGCGGTGGCCGGTGACGACTACCCCGTGGCCGAGGTCGAGCAGGGCGCGGGCGGTGTGGGCGCCGATCATGCCGAGGCCGCCGGTGACGAGGATCATCGCGCCAGGCTAGGGACGCCCTCCAGCGGGTTCTTGAACGAATCGCGCAGGAACGGCCGGTAGGACGCGGAGTGGTCGTGCCCGCAGGCGCACTCCTCGACGCTGCCGCCCAGCAGCCCGCGTGGGGTGAGGCCGGTCAGCCGGACGCACTCCCGGTTGAGGTGGGCCTGGTCGGCGTACCCGGCGTCGGCGGCGAGCCCGGCCGCGCTCCGGAGCCCGGCCTGGGCCAGCGCGAGGAAACCCTGGAACCGCAGCGTCCGCTGCAGGACCTTCGGCGGGACGCCCACCGCGTGCAGGCAGCGGCGCCGCAGCTGGCTGGGGGAGAGCGCCAGCCGCGCGGCCAGGGAGTCGATGTCGACCGGGTGCCACGGCATCAGCGCGTCGACGGCCTCGGCCACCAGCGGATCCGTTGCCTGCCGCGGCAGGCGGGCCTGCAGGACCGCGAGGGCGCGCTCCGGCGTTCCGGCGAGGCTCACGGCCGCCGCGAGCCGGTCGGCCCGGGGCCCCCATAGATCCGCCAGGTCGAGGTGCCGGCCGGCCAGCGCGTCGAGGGGCACCGGGAGCGGCGGGGCGGCGCCCGGGCGGAACCGCACGCCGACGAGGGCTGTGCGTGCGGGCAGGACTTCGAGCAGGGGCGAGGTCAAGGGGCCGAGCAGCCGGGGGCGGCCGCCGATCGGGAAGTGCAGCTCGACCCCGCCGGTGGGCAGGTGCCGCTGGACGTACGGGGCGGCGCCGGTGCGCTGGAACCAGACCGTCCGCACGACGTCCGCCAGCTCCGGCACGGGCAGGCGTTCGACGTACTCGGTCACGCCCTTCACCGAATCGGCCGGGCCGAACGGCGTCAAGCCATTCACCGGGCGGAAAGCGCCGCTGAGCACCCTTGCGGAACGCCGCCGAGCAGGGCGGGGGTAACTTGGAGGGGTGTTCCCAGAGCATCGTCCCCGCAGGCTCCGCACCACCCCGGCCATGCGCAGGCTGGTGGGTGAGACGACGCTGCGGCCACGCCAGCTGATCCTCCCGATGTTCGTCGCCGAAGGCCTTGACCAGCCGAAGGCGATCTCGAGCATGCCGGGCGTCGTGCAGCACACCCGTGACACGCTGCGGAAGGCCGCCGTCGACGCGGTCAACGCCGGGGTCGGCGGGCTCATGCTCTTCGGCGTCCCCGAGCACCGCGACGCCGAGGGCTCCGGGGCGGTCGACGAGAACGGCATCCTCAACGTCGCCCTGCGCGACCTGCGGCACGAGCTCGGCGACGCCACCGTGCTGATGGCCGACACCTGCCTCGACGAGTTCACCGACCACGGCCACTGCGGCGTCCTCGACGCCGACGGCGGGGTCGACAACGACGCCACCCTGCGCCTCTACGCCGAGATGGCCGTCGCGCAGGCCGAAGCCGGGGCGCACGTGCTCGGGCCGTCCGGGATGATGGACGGCCAGATCGGCGTCATCCGCCGCGCGCTCGACGAGGTCGGGCACAACGACAAGGCGATCCTCGCGTACTCCGCGAAGTACGCCAGCGCGTTCTACGGCCCGTTCCGCGAGGCCGTCGACTCGCAGCTCAAGGGCGACCGCAAGACCTACCAGCAGGATCCGGGCAACGCCCGCGAGGCGCTGCGCGAGATCGAGCTGGACCTCGCCGAGGGTGCGGACATGGTCATGGTCAAGCCCGCGCTGTCCTATTTGGACGTCATCAAGGCGGCCGCGGACATCTCCCCGGTCCCGGTGGCGGCGTACAACATCTCGGGCGAGTACGCGATGGTCGAGGCCGCCGCGGCGAACGGCTGGCTGGACCGCGAGCGCACGGTCCTCGAGGTCCTGACGTCGATCCGCCGCGCCGGCGCCGACCTGATCCTCACGTACTGGGCCGCCGAGGCCGCTGCCTGGCTGGACTGACCAGCTATATTCACCCGCGTGGCGGACAGCAACCCCGAAAAAGCCGACATTGAGGACCTCAGCGGTCTCACGGACGACGAACGACGCAAAAAGGGCCGCTCGCCGGACCCGCTGATGCCGGGTCAGAAGGCACCGAAGGCGACACCGCCGCGGCCCGTGGCGATCTCGTTCTGGCTGTGGCTCGTCGGCGGCGTGGTGCTGATTCTCAGCTACGTGCAGCTGCTGACCAGCAAGTCCGCGGTCATCGACCAGTACGTCAAGGGCACGACGGACCCGAAGTACACGCCGCAGATGATCGCGGACGGCGTCACCGCGCTGCTCTGGTACCTGCTCGGCGGGGCGATCGTCTTCACGCTGCTGTTCCTGCTCTTCGCGTACAAGGCCCGCGAAGGCACGCGCTCGGCCCGGACCGTGCTGACCATCCTGCCGATCGTCATGGTGCTGCTGATCATGGTCGTCGCGCCGATCATCAACTACCTGACGCTGGTCGCGGTGCTGCTGTTCGTCATCGCGCTGGTGATGATGTACCTGCCGTCGGTGGCCGGCTACTTCCCGAAGGCCGGCCGCAAGCCGTGAGTGACCGGCTCTACGCCGAGTCCGGCGTGAGCTGGGCCGCCATCGTGTGGGGCCCGGTGTTCGCACTGGTCGGCGCCTTGGCGGAGCTCGCGACGGGCGGGCCGGTGCACATCGTGGGCTGGCTGATGGTCGGCGCCGGGCTGTGCGCGATCACCGTGCCGTGGGTGTACGCGCGGCGCCGGTTCCTCTCGCTGGAAGTCACGACGAAGCAGCTGCGCCAGGGCCGCGAGAAGGTCGCGGCGGACCAGCTGGCCTCGGTGAAGGACGTCGGCGCACCCGTCGGCGCGCGGGTCCTCGGCGGTGGCTGGTCGGTGCCGCGCAAGTACGACTCGCTGCCGGTGGAGCTGGCGGACGGCACGGTGGTCCTCGCGTGGGCGAAGGACGTCGAAGCCCTCCAGGACGCGCTCGACCGGCTCGTGCGGGCGACGCCGAAGGAAGCATGAGAAAATCGCTTCCGTGATCGACCTTCCGCAGCCCACCGGGGCCGAGCTCTGGCCGCCCGAAGAGCCCGGCCCGCAGGCTCGGCTGCACAAGCCCTGGCGGACGCTCGTCGCCGTCGTGGAGGTCGTGCTCGCCGTCGCCGCCGGGTGGGCCGCCTACGCGCTCTGGCACGGCGGGTCCGCCACCGTCGTCACGCGCACCGACGACGGTGCGGTCCTCGAGTCGCACCGGTACTTCGGCGGGATGCTCGCCGCCGCCATCGGGCTCGGGACGGTGGCCGCGATCCTGCTGGTCGACGCGGTGCGTCAGCTCTCGCTCGCGGTCCGTGCGCGGCACCCCAAGCCCAAGGCCTGATACACAGCTCCCGCACAGGGAACGAACAGTCAATTGCTAAGCGGCGGCACCACTGTTGCCGCATGACGCGCGTGCGTGCCTCGAAGGCATGGGTGATCAACGGTGCTCTGGTCGTACTGCTGGCCGGAGCGGCTTTCGGGATATATCAGGCATTCAGCCCCGCACCGAACACGGCGCAGGCGCAGACGCGCAGCACCCCGGTGCGCCGCGCGACGGTCACCGAGACCATCTCCGCCGCCGGGACGCTCGCCAGCAGCTACACCGGCGCCGCGAACTTCTCGAGCGCGGGCAAGGTCACCTCGATCGACGTGAAGGTCGGCGACGTCGTGAGCGCCGGCCAGAAGCTCGCCACGATTGACAGCACGCAGGCGGCGAAGCAGCTTCAGGTCGCGAAGGCGAACCTCGCGGTCGCGCAGGACAGCCTGGACTCCGCCGAGGACGCCGAAGACACCCCGGCGACCGGGCAGAACAGCCAGAACTCGCAGAACAGCGCGCAGTCCGCCGCGAACAACGTCACCTCGGCGCAGGCGAAGCTGGACCAGGCTCAGCTCGACGTCCAGACCGCGCAGGGAACCCTCGACAACACGACGCTCTACGCGCCCGGCGCGGGCACGGTCACCGCGGTCAACGGCACGGTCGGGCAGCAGTCCTCCAGCGGCTCGGCATCGAGCAGCAGCTCCCCGTCGACGTCGAGCAGCGGCAGCGGCCAGGGCGGGCAGGGCTCGTCGAACAGCGCGACGTCGAGCAGCAGCAGTAGCAGCAGCGGCTTCATCACCATCACGAACATGACCGGCCTGGTCGTGAACACGTCGGTCGCCGAGATCGACGTCAGCAAGGTCAAGGCGGGCCAGAAGGCCACCGTGACGCTCAACGCGCTGCCGGACAAGCCGGTCCAGGCGACCGTTTCGAGCATCAACCTGACGCCGACCACGAGCGGCAGCGTCGTGTCCTACGGCGCGCAGCTGGCCCTGACCGACCCGCCGGACGGGCTGCGGCCCGGCCAGTCGGCGAGCGTCGTGATCACCGTCGCGTCCGCCGAGAACGCGCTGAGCGTGCCGGCCGCGGCCGTGACGACGGCCGGCAACACCAACATCGTCACCGTGCAGGTGAACGGCCAGAACGAGCCGCGCCAGGTGCAGGTCGGCATCCGCGGCGAGTCGACCGTGCAGATCACCTCCGGGCTGACCGAGGGCGAGAACGTCGTGCTCACCGCGACGGCCGCGACCGGTACCGGTGGGAACGGCCGCACCGGGGGCACGGGGGGCACCGGCGGGTTCCCGGGCGGCGGGACCGGCGGCTTCCCCGGCGGCGGCCAGCGCGGCACGGGCACCGGTGGCGGCGGCTTCGGCGGCCGCGGGTGAACCCGGTGATCGCGGTCTCCGGGCTGCGCAAGACCTACGGCGCCGGGGAGACGGCCGTGCACGCGCTGCGCGGCGTCGAGCTCACCGTGTGGCCCGGCGAGTACGTCGCCATCATGGGTGCCTCGGGCTCGGGCAAGTCGACGCTGCTGAACATGCTCGGCTGCCTCGACGTCCCGACGTCCGGCCAGTACCTCCTGGACGGGTTCGGCGTCGGCAAGCTCAACGAACGGCAGTTGGCGTTGCTGCGCAACCGGAAGATCGGGTTCATCTTCCAGTCGTTCAACCTGGTGCCGCGGACGTCCGCGCTGTCCAATGTGGAACTGCCGCTCGTCTACAGTGGACTGCGCCGGGCCGAACGCCGACGGCGCGCGCTCGCGGCGCTCGAGATGGTGGGCTTGTCCGACCGGGCCAAGCACCTGCCCAGTGAGCTGTCCGGCGGGCAGATCCAGCGCGTCGCCGTGGCGCGGGCGCTGGTCACCGGCCCGGCGATGCTGCTGGCCGACGAGCCCACCGGCAACCTCGACCGCCACAGCACCGAGGACGTCCTCGGCGTGTTCGACCGGCTCAACCAGCTCGGCCGCACCATCGTCGTGATCACGCACGAGGACGAGGTCGCCGCGCACGCGCACCGCGTCGTGCGGGTCGACGACGGGCTCATCGTGTCGGACGAAGTGACGCGCGCGGTCGGAGCGGTCTCGTGAACTTCCTCGAAATCCTGCGCTTCGCCGTCCGCGGGCTCACCGCGAACAAGCTGCGCTCGGCGCTCACCACGCTCGGCATCACCATCGGTGTCGCCGCGGTGATCCTGCTCGTCGCGGTCGGCAACGGCGCGTCGGCGGCCATCGCGGCCAGCATCCAGGGCCTCGGCACCAACGTCGTCAACGTCTCCCCGGCGCGCGGCGGCGGGCAGGGCGCGTCCGCGCGGCCGCTGACGGTCCAGGACGCGCACGCGCTCGTCGACCCCGTCGGCGCGCCGGACGTCAAGGCCGCCTCGCCCGTGGTGAACACGACGGCGACCGCGACCTACGGGCAGACGTCGTACGACATCTCCAGCGTCGCCGGCACCGAACCCGCGTACTTCACGACGACCAACCGCGACCTCGCCCAGGGGCAGCTGTTCACCAGCGAAGACGTCACGGCCGCGCGCAAGGTCGTCGTCCTCGGCCCGACCACGGCGGAGTCGATCTTCGGCAGCAGCACCGACGCCGTCGGCAAGAACGTGCTGCTCAACAGCATCCAGTTCACCGTGATCGGGGTGCTCCAGGCCAAGGGCAGCACCGGCCTGCAGAACGCCGACGACGTCGCGATCGCGCCGATCTCGGCCGTGCAGAACTCCCTGGCCGGCTACGGCAGCCTCAGCCAGATCGCCGTCCAGGCCACCAGCGCGGACTCCGTCGCGCTGGCGCAGTCCGAGATCACCGCGATCCTCAACGCCCGCCACGGCATCCGGCTCGGCGGCACCGCCGACTACCAGATCCAGAACTCCGAGCAGCTGCTCGCGACGCGGACGTCGGCGACCGAGACGTTCACCGTGCTGCTGGCCGCGGTCGCGGCGATCTCCCTGCTGGTCGGCGGGATCGGTGTCACCAACATCATGCTCGTCACCGTCACCGAGCGGATCCGCGAAATCGGCATCCGCAAGGCGATCGGCGCCCCGCGCGCGGCCATCCTCGGCCAGTTCCTCGCCGAAGCGACCATGCTCAGCCTCTTCGGCGGGCTGCTCGGCGTCGCGATCGGGGTCATCGGCAGCCGGTTCACCATCTCCGGGATCAAACCCGTCGTGGTGCCCTCGTCGATCCTGCTCGCCTTCGCGGTGTCCGCCCTGATCGGGCTGTTCTTCGGCAGCTTCCCGGCGAACCGGGCCGCCAAGCTGCGGCCGATCGACGCCCTGCGTCACGAATAAGGAGCCTTTGCATGTCTTCGTCCACCACGAACCCGCCGACGGCGGAGGAGATCGTCGCCAGCCCGGCGGTCGAGGGTGATCTCAACGCCGAAATGCGGCGCGCCGCGAAGCCGTTCTCCCGCACGACGCTCGTGCTGGCCGGCCTCGTCGTCCTCGCGATCGCGTTCGGCGGTGGCGCCTGGACGCACGCGGCGTTCGGCTCGTCGTCTTCCGCCACGCCCACCCGCCCCACCGGTGGTGCGCAAGGCGGTCAGCAGGGCGGCACCGGGCAGACCGGCGGCACCGGCCAGCAGGGCGGCGGTTTCCGCGGCGCGGGCGGGCGCGGCACCACGGGCACGGTCGACCACGTCGACGGCACCACGGTGTACGTGAAGACCGCGCAGGGCACCGACGTCAAGGTGTCCACTTCGGACTCGACCACGGTCGGCGTGACCCAGCAGGGCAAGCTCTCGGACCTCAAGCCGGGCTCGACGGTCGTCGTTCAGGGGCAGGCGGGTGACGACGGGACGGTGGCCGCGCAGGCCATCACCCAGCAGGCGGCGCGCTAGTTCAGCGCGATGATCGCGGTGTTGAGCGCCGTCGCGAAGAGGATCCAGGCGAGGTAGGGCACCAGCAGGGCGGCGGCGGGCTTCGACCGGCGGGCGAACAGGACGATCGTCACGACCACGACGACGTCCAGCACGACGATGTCGACGAGCGCCGCCGTCGCCGCGCCGCCCTCGAAGAAGAGCGGCGTCCACAGCAGGTTGGCCAGCAGCCCGATGCCGTACGCGGCGAACCCGCGGGTTTCGCCGTCCGTGCGCCAGTACAGCCAGCCGGACACCGCGATCAGGACGTACAGCACCGTCCACACCGGACCGAACAGGGAGCCGGGCGGCGCCCACGGCGGCAGCTCGAGCCGTGCGTAGACCTGACGTGACGAGGCCGCGGCCAGCGCGCCGACCACGGCCACCACGGCGACGACGCCGAGGAAGCAGGCCAGCACCAGCCACGGGTTGCGCTGTGACGCACGTTCGGTCACCGGCTGTTCCCCTCCCGGGCGGCGTCCGGCCATCTTAGGGGGGTTTGCGAGACTGGGCAGGTGAGCAACGGAACCGAGCAGTCCAAGGCATGGTTCGAACGCGCGAAGGCGGCCGTCCCGGGTGGGGTGAACTCGCCGGTCCGGGCGTTCAACTCGGTCGGCGGCACCCCGCGGTTCATGGTCCGCGGCGAGGGCCCGCACCTGTGGGACGCCGACGGGAACCGCTATGTCGACCTGGTGTCGTCCTGGGGCCCGATGATCCTGGGCCACGCGCACCCGCGGGTCGTCGAGGCGGCGCGTGAGGCGGCGTCGTCCGGGCTGTCCTTCGGCACGCCGACCATCGGCGAGGTCGAGCTGGCCGAGGAGATCATCGGCCGGGTCGAGCCCGTCGAGCAGGTCCGGCTGGTCAACTCGGGCACCGAGGCGACGATGAGCGCGATCCGGCTGGCCCGCGGCTTCACCGGCCGGTCGAAGATCGTGAAGTTCGCCGGGTGTTACCACGGCCACGTCGACGCGCTGCTCGCCCAGGCCGGCTCCGGCGTCGCGACGCTCGGGCTGCCGACGTCGCCGGGCGTCACCGGCGCCCAGGCCGCGGACACGATCGTGCTGCCCTACAACGACCTCGACGCCGTCCGGAAGTCCTTTGCGGACAACCCGGGCGAGATCGCCGCGGTGATCACCGAGGCTGCGGCGGGCAACATGGGCGCGATCGCGCCGGACGAAGGCTTCAACGCCGGCCTGCGCGAGATCGCCCACGAAAACGGCGCGCTGCTGGTCATGGACGAGGTGATGACCGGGTTCCGCGTCTCGAGCGCGGGCTGGTTCGGCCTCGAAGGCGTGGCCGGCGACCTCTACACGTTCGGCAAGGTGATGTCGGGCGGGCTGCCGGCGGCGGCGTTCGGCGGCCGCGCCGACGTGATGGCCAAGCTGGCCCCGGGCGGGCCGGTCTACCAGGCCGGGACGCTGTCCGGGAACCCCGTCGCGGTGGCCGCGGGCCTCGCGACGCTGCGCGCGGCCGACCACGCCGTGTACGCGACGCTTGACGCCAACGCGAAGCGCCTCGGCGACCTCTTCCGGCGCGAGCTGAGCGCTGCTGGGGTCGAGAACCACGTCCAGTACGCGGGCAACCTGGTCAGCGTGTTCTTCGGCGACCAGCCGGTGCGCGACTACGCCGGCGCGCAGGCGTCCGAGACGTGGCGGTACCCGGCGTTCTTCCACGCGCTGCTCGACGCGGGCGTGTACGGGCCGCCGAGCGCGTACGAGGCCTGGTTCGTCAACGCGGCCATGGACGACGACGCGTTCTCGGTGATCGAAGCGGCGCTGCCCGCGGCGGCTCGCGCGGCGGCGGAGGCGGTCAAGTGACCACCGTCGTCCACCTGCTTCGGCACGGCGAAGTGCACAACCCCGAGAAGATCCTCTACGGCCGGCTGCCCGGCTACCGGCTTTCGGAGCGCGGGCAGCGGCAGGCGCTGACGGTCGCCGAAGCCGTCGCCGGGCACGACCTCGTGCACGTCGTCGCGTCGCCGTTGCAGCGCGCGCAGGAGACGGCGCGCCCGATCGCCGCGGCGCACCGGCTCGACATCGCGACCGACGAGAGCCTGATCGAGGCCGGCAACCAGTTCGAGGGCCTGCACGTGGCGGTCGGCGACGGCGCGCTGCGCGAGCCGAAGCACTGGCCGAAGCTGGTCAACCCGTTCAAGCCGTCGTGGGGCGAGCCGTACCTGGAGATCGCGCACCGGATGCTCGGCGCGGTCCACCGCGCGCGGGAGGCGGCGGTCGGGCACGAGGCGCTGTGCGTGTCGCACCAGCTGCCGATCTGGACGCTCCGGCGGTTCCTCGAGGGCAAGAAGCTGTGGCACGACCCGCGTCGCCGCCAGTGCTCGCTGGCGTCGCTGACGTCGCTGGTCTTCGACGGTGACGAGCTGCGCGAGATCGTCTACAGCGAGCCTGCGGGCACCACGGACCCGAAGGTGACCGGGGCATGAAACGGCTGGTCGCCGGGCTGCTCGCGCTGGGTCTGCTGGCCGGCTGCAGCAGCGGCAAGGACGCGGTGGTGCAGGGGAGCAGCTTCAGCTTCGTGTCCCCGGGCGGCAAGGTCGACATCACCTACGACCTCGCCCAGCGCCAGACGGCCCCGGTGCTCGCGGGCGACGACCTGATGAACGAGGGCAAGCAGCTCTCGCTGGCGGACTTCCCCGGCAAGGTCGTGGTGCTCAACCTGTGGGGCCAGTGGTGCGGGCCGTGCCGCACGGAGGTCCCGGAGCTGGAGTCGCTCGCCAAGCAGGCGCCGGGGGTGCAGGTGGTGGGCATCGACGTCCGCGACCCGGCCCGCGAGGTGGCGCAGGACTTCGTGCGCGACCGGCAGCTGACGTACCCGTCGATCTACGACCCGGACGGCCGGGTGCTGCTGAAGCTGAGCGGCTACCCGCGCAACATCATCCCGTCGACGATCGTCCTCGACAAGCAGCACCGCGTGGCGGCGGTGTTCCTGCGGCCGGTGCTGGCCCAGGACCTGCTCCCGGTGACCCAGCGCCTGGAGAAGGAAGCCTGATCGAGGGGCTTTTGCCGGGTTTTAACCGGCTTGCGCGGTTGTTCGGCTAGGTTTTCCCATGATCGTTTTGGGCGACCATGGGGAGGAACCATGCTGAAGAAGATCGCGGCCGCCGCGCTGATCGCGGCCGCCACCACCACGATGGCGGCGGCACCCGCGCTCGCGTCCGCGGGCGGCTGCAACGACCGGACCTGCATCGAGGTGGACGGGAGCGGGCTCCGGGTCGACATGATCCAGGGCCACCTCACCCCGGGGGACAGCTTCTACGGCCACTTCCACATCTACGGCGGCGGCATCGACGTCAACAGCCCGACGCAGACCTGGGGCTTCTCCGGCTACAAGATCTACCCGGGACGCGACCTGCCGAACGGCTCGGTGCTGTGCGTCGAGGGCTGGGAGCAGACGGGCGGCGGCCACGCCCTGCGCGGCCGCCCGTGCGTCGAGGTGCACTTCTGATCCACCGGTGACGGCGGTGCCCCCGAGGTCCGGGGGCACCGCCGCCGTCCGGCCGGGCGGGACCAACGTCCTGATCTGCTGTGACCGAGGTCCTGTGAAGCGGCCCCGGAGTTCTCACCAGGACCTCACTGCCTACCCTCAACGGGGTGAACTCCGTGACCGAGCTGGCGATCTCCGGACCGCTGCTGCTCGCCGCGGGCGTGGCGCTGCTGGCCGGAACGATCTCCTTCGCCTCGCCGTGCGTCGTGCCGCTGGTGCCGGGGTACCTCGCGTACCTCGCCGCGCTCGTCGGGGCCGACGCCCCCGCCGTCAGCGCCGACGAGGAGCGCAAGAAGGGCCGGTGGGCCGTTCTCGGCGCCGCCCTGCTCTTCGTGCTGGGGTTCACCGTCGTCTTCGTCGCCACGCTGGGCACCCTCGTCTGGCTGGCCGACACCCTCACCCTCAACCAGGACCTCCTCCAGCGCATCGGCGGCGTCCTGACCATCGCCATGGCGCTCGTCTTCCTCGGCTGGATCCCCGGCCTGCAGCGCGAGGTCCGCTCGCACCGCGTCCCCGGCGGCGGTGTCTGGGGTGCCCCGCTGCTCGGCGCGATCTTCGGCCTCGGCTGGACCCCCTGCATCGGCCCGACGCTGTCCGCCGTCACCACGCTGGCCAGCGCCACCGGCGGGGCCGAGGCCCGCGGCTACCTGCTGATCGCCGTCTACTGCCTCGGCCTCGGGGTGCCGTTCCTGCTCATCGCGCTCGGCGCCCGCTGGGCCGTGCGCGCCACCGACTGGGTGCGCCGGCACGGCCGCCAGGTGCAGATCTTCGGCGGCGTGCTGCTGATGATCGTCGGCATCCTGCTGGTCACCGGCGTGTGGGGAGACCTGATGGGCTGGCTCCGCAACGAGCTCGCGGGCAACTTGGAGCTGCCGCTGTGACGACCACCGAGGCGCCTCCCACGGCACCGCAGGGGCCCACTCCCGCCAAGCGCACCTTCGCCTTCGTGCGCAACACCTGGCGCGGCCTGACGTCGATGCGCACCGCGCTCGTCCTGCTGTTCCTGCTGGCCCTGGCCGCGCTGCCGGGCGCGCTCCTGCCGCAGCGGAAGCTCAACGCCCCCAAGGTCGACGAGTACATCGCCGCGCACGGCTGGTGGGGCACCCTGCTCGACAAGCTCGAGTTCTACGACGTCTACTCCAGCATCTGGTTTTCGGCGATCTACCTGCTGCTGATGATTTCGCTCGTCGGCTGCCTGACGCCGCGCAGCTTCGACTACGTCAAGGCGATGCGCGCCAAGCCGGTGCTGACCCCGCGCAACCTGGCCCGGATGCCGCACTACCGGCTCGGGCGCGGCAAGTCCGACGTCGGCGCGGAGATCGCGGCCGTCCACAAGCAACTGTCCGGCTGGCGCCGCGTGGAGCGCGAAGAGGCCGACGGCGTCCGCACGATCTCCGCCGAACGCGGGTTCCTGCGCGAGACCGGCAACCTGCTCTTCCACTTCAGCATGCTCGGCCTGATCGTGTTCTTCGCACTGGGCAAGCTCTACGGCTACGAGGGCCAGGTCATCGTCCAGGCCGACGGCGACAGCTTCTGCAACTCCGGCATCTACAACTACGACTCCTTCAACGCGGGCCTGCGCGTCGACGGCACCGACCTCGACCCGTTCTGCGTGAAGGTCGACGACTTCACCGTGCGGTACACCCCGGCCGGCGAGCCGGAGTACTACCACGCGAACATCCAGTACCAGTCCGGCGAAGACCTCGACACGAACACCTGGCGCCCGTACGGCCTCGAGGTCAACTCGCCGCTGCGCACCGCCGGCGACCGCGTCTACCTGCTCGGCCAGGGCTACTCGCCGCAGTTCACGGTGACCTTCCCCAACGGCGACAAGCGCACCCAGAACACCCAGTGGCGCACGGTCGACCCGACCACGATGCTCGCCGAGGGCGCGACGAAGTTCGACCAGCCCGGCGTCACCGACGAGGTGCAGCGGCGGACCCGCCAGCTCGCCATCACCGGGCTCTTCGCGCCGACGTCGTTCCTGCACGGCAACGTCCTGACCTCGTCGGCGCCGGAGCTGAAGGACCCGGCCGTCGCCGTCGACATCATGCGCGGCGACCTCGGCCTCGACGCCGGGCGCGGGCAGTCGGTGTTCGAGATCGACCAGTCGCTCGTGGACGACGGCAGGCTGAAGAAGATCGCCCGCGAGAACATGAAGGTCGGCCAGGAGATCAAGCTCGACGACGGCACGAAGATCCGCTTCGACGGCGTCAACCACTGGGTTTCCCTGCAGGTCTCCCACGACCCGACGCAGGGCTTCGTGCTCGGGTTCGCCATCTCGATGTTCCTCGGCCTCGGCGCGTCGCTGCTGGTCAAGCGCCGGAGGCTGTGGGTGCGGGTGAAGCCGGGGACCGAGGACGAGCCGAGTACGGTGATCGAGGTCGCCGGACTGGCCCGCACCGACCAGGCCGGGTACGGCGAAGAGTTCCACCGGATCAGTGAACGCCTGATCAGTGGTCAGAAGGGCTGAGGCAATGCCGATCGACGAGACGCTGTCGCAGTACAGCGACTGGCTCTACACCACCGCCGCGGCGATCTACGTGGTCGCGCTGATGATGACGCTGATCGAGCAGGGCTTCGGCGCCAAGGGGCGCCTGGCCACCGAGCGGGCGAAGCTCCGGGCGCGCGAGCTCGTCGGCGCCGGCGGACCGCCGATCGAGGAGGTCCAGGCCGCGCAGCGCACGGCCGGCCGGCCCGAGCGGATCGGCAAGATGGGCGCGTCGCTGCTCGTGCTCGGCGCGCTGCTGCAGCTCTCGGCGATCGTGCTGCGCGGGCTCGCCGTGCACCGCGCGCCGTGGGGCAACATGTACGAGTACGGCATGGCGGTCACCTTCATCACGGTGGTCACCTGGATCGTCGTCATGGGGAAGTTCCCGGTCCGGCACCTCACCGGCTTCCTGCTGCTGCCCGTCGTGATCCTGATGTTCATCAACGGCACGCTGCTGTACACGACCGCGGCGCCGGTGCAGCCCGCGCTGCAGTCCTACTGGCTGGTCATCCACGTCTCGGCGGCCATCATCGGCTCCGGCGTGTTCCTCGTGCCGGGCGTCGCCAGCGTGCTCTACCTCTTCCGCTCGGCGTACGAAAAGGACGGGACGAAGTTCGCCCGGTTCGCCTCGAAGCTGCCCGCGGCCGACGTCCTCGACCGGATCGCCTACCGGACGACGATCTTCGCCTTCCCGGTCTTCACCTTCGGCGTGCTCTGCGGCGCGGTCTGGGCCGAGTCGGCCTGGGGCCGGTTCTGGGGCTGGGACCCCAAGGAGACCGTCGCGTTCATCGCCTGGGTGATCTACGCGGCCTACCTGCACTCACGGGCGACCGCGGGCTGGCGCGGAGCCCGGGCCGCGGCGATCAACATCGTCGGGTTCGCCGCGATGATCTTCAACCTGTTCTTCGTGAACCTCGTCACGGCGGGCTTGCACTCGTACGCCGGGGTGGGCTGAGCAACCCGCGGGTACTCCGACTACCGTCGTCTTCAGGGGGATGATGTCGGGCGGAGTGCGCGGAGGTTTACACCGGTGACCGGACCCAATGAAGAATCGGCTCCTGGCCACCCCGAACAGGCCGAGCCGGCCGCTGCCCCGCAGCAGCCGGAAGTCAGCCTGTTCGCCGAGGACCGGACGGACTCGCACCCGCACCCCGAGACGTCGGGCGCCTTCGACGTGCAGCCGACGCAGGCGGTCACGCCGCCACCCAACCCGGCGGTCTCCGGGCCCCACCAGGTGCCGAACCCGGCCGTCTCGGGGCCGCACCAGGTGCCGCAGGCCCAGTACGGCTACGACCAGAACCTCCCGCCGCTGCAGCCGCAGTACGCGCAGGCCCAAGCCCAGTACCCGCAGCAGCCGGGACAGCAGCCGTCGGGGCTTCCGCAGCCCCAGGGCGGCCGGCACGCGGCGCCGCCGCAGCAGCCGGGCCACGGGCACGACCTGTCGACCGCGCACCTGGTCAAGCAGGTCAAGCGGCCCCCGCAGTCGGGCTGGCGCAAGGCCGTCTACGTCGGGTCCGGCAAGCTGATCAACCCCGGCGAGAGCCCGGCGGACACACAGCGCCGCGACCTCATCGCGCGCGTGAACCAGCCACTGCGCGGGTGCTACAAGATCGCGATGCTGTCGCTGAAGGGCGGCGTCGGCAAGACGACGGTGACCACGACGCTGGGCGCGACGTTCGCCTCGCTGCGCGGCGACCGCGTGGTGGCGGTGGACGCCAACCCGGACCGCGGCACGCTGTCGCAGAAGCTCCCGCTGGAGACGACGGCGACGGTCCGCCACCTCCTGCGCGACGCGGCCCGCATCACGCGCTACAGCGACGTCCGGTCGTACACGTCCCAGGGGGCCAGCCGGCTGGAAATCCTCGCGAGCGAGCAGGATCCGGCCGTTTCCGAGGCCTTCTCCGAGGACGACTACCGGCGCACGGTCAACCTGCTCGAGCACTTCTACAACATCGTGCTCACCGACTGCGGCACCGGTCTGATGCACTCGGCGATGAAGGGCGTCCTCGACGTCGCGGACGCGCTGGTCGTGGTGTCGTCCGGGTCGGTCGACGGCGCCCGCAGCGCCTCGGCGACGCTCGACTGGCTCGAGGCCCACGGCTACGGCGAGCTGGTGAAGCGCTCGGTGGCGGTGATCAACTCGGTCCGCCCCAAGGGCGGCTCGGTCGACCTCGACAAGCTGTCGGCCCACTTCGGGGCGAAGGTCCGGGCGGTGTGCAAGGTCCCGTTCGACCCGCACCTGGAGGAGGGCGCGGAGATCGAGCTGGACCGCCTGTCCGGCGACACGCGCTTGGCGCTGCTGGACCTGGCCGCGACGGTGGCCGACGGCTTCGCGACCCCGCTTTCGCAGGGCTATCGGTAGGTGAAGACGCGGAAGGCCACCGTCGGGGAGCTACTGCCCGCAGGTGGCCTTCAGTGCGTCAGCCGTCTTCGTCCCGGCGCTTGCGCTGCTGTTCGGACAGCTGGCGCAGGAAGTCGGGGTCGTCGTCCGGGGCGATCAGGGCGCGGCGTGGGGGCGAGGTGACCCCGACCCGCTGACCGGCGAACGACCGCCACAGGAGCAGGGCGACGACCAGCGCGCCGACCGCCGCGAGCAGAGCGAGCATGCCGGATCCTTCCGTGTGGGTCCCCCGAGGTTAACCCGTCGAGCCGGTTTCGGCCCGAACCCCGTCGAGCGGGGTGACGACCAGAACACGAAGGGCCGCGCGGGGCGGGGTGGTTCCCCTTTAGGTGGATACGGATCCGGGGCGCGGTCGGTTCGGGGGAACCCCGCCGGCTTCTGCCATCCGGGCTGGAGGCGGGCGCGGGTTCTTCACCCGAGCGCGGACCTGGAGCCGGCGGCCGTCCGGGGTGGCTCAGGTGCTGGGCGGCGCGGGTTCGCCGTGGGGCGTGGGCTGGAGCGGCGCGGTTCTTTACCCGAGGGCGGCCCTGGGGCGTGGGCTGGAGCGGCGCGGTTCTCTAACCGAGGGCGGCCCTGAGGCGTCGGCTGGAAGCGGCGCGGGCCTTTACCCAGGCGCGGCGGCGGGGCGTGGGGCTGCAAGCGGGCGTTGCGTTCTTTACCCGAGCGCGGCCCTGAGGCGTCGGCTGGAGCGGCGCGGGCCTTTACCCGAGCGCGGCCGCGAGGGAAACAGGCGGGCGCGGGTTTTTCACGCAAGCGCCAGCGAACCACGCCCCACCCGCGCGGCGCACCAAAGCACGAAGGGCCGCGCGGGGCGGGGGAAAGTCCCCCGTACCCGACACGGCCCGGCGCTCGAGATGGTTCAGGCCTTGCGGGCCGGTTCGCTGGCGTCCGTGGTCAGCTCCGCGAGGAGCTCGTTCACCTCGGACTCCCGGAACCGCCGGTGCCCGCCCGGGGTCCGGATCGAGCCGATCCGGCCCGCCGTCGCCCACCGGGTGACCGTCTTGGGGTCCACCCGGAACAGGGCTGCCACCTCACCAGGGGTGAGCAGTCGTCCGCCCATCGTCGCGGTCATTTTCCGCCTCCTTAACGACCTCACTGCTATACCGGAGGCGTCCGGGCCCTTCTGGCCCGTTCCGCCGGGGTAGCCAACACGGCAATCGTTGCACTTCACCCGTCGGGTACTCGAACGGTTGTCCAAGAGTAAAGAGCCCTTAAAGGTCAAAACGGACAGTTTGCTTACGTTGTGCAACTAATTTCCGGTGACCTGACGTGCTCGGATGTCATTCGGCCCGGTCAACGGCGGCGAGGCGTGGTGCCAATGGGGGATTGTCCAACCGCATAGAGTGATCCCCGTGGATCAGTTGGACCGGAAGATCATCGCAGCGTTGCGCATCAACGGACGGGCCACCTACGCCGATCTCGGGCGGGCGGTCGGCCTCTCGGCGTCGTCGGTGCACGAGCGGGTGGGCAAGCTGGAAGCCGCCGGCGTGATCACCGGCTACCACGCCGTCGTCGACCCGAACTCGGTCGGCCTCGGCGTCACCGCCCTCGTCAGCATCCATCCGACCGACACCGCCACGGAGGACGACGTCGCCGACGCGCTCGCCGAGCTCGACGAGGTCGAGAGCTGCTACGCGGTCGCGGGCGACGAGGCCTTCGTCGTCAAGGTGCGCGTCTCGACCGTCGACGAGCTGGAACGGTGCCTCGGCCGGCTCCGGCGCATCCCCGGCGTCGGGCGGACGAACACGACCGTGGTGCTTTCGACCCGCTTCGAGGGGCGCCCGAACAACGCGGGCCTGCAGCGGGACCGGGCGGGCGGCGCGTAGCCTGCCTTGGTGTGAGCGACGAGAAGGCCCCGCAGCTGGCCCGTGACCTGACGCTGTACCTGCTGGCGCGGTTCGTGCTGGTCGCGGTGATCGCGTGGGTGCTGTCCCTGGTCGGCGTGCCGCTGCTGGTCGCCCTCGTCGTCGGCCTCGTCGTCGGGCTGCCGCTGGGCCTCCTGCTGTTCCGCCCGCTGAACGCCCGCGTCACGGCCGGCCTGGCCAAGCGCAACGAGAACCGGGCCCGGGCCCGCGCCGACCTGCGTGCGCAGCTGCGCGGTGACGTCTCCGGCCGGCCGGAATGAGCCGCCTGCACGCCCGCAGCTGGGTCCGCGAGGCCGTCCGGATCATCGAGGCCGACGCGAACCGCAGTGCCGACACCCACCTGCACGTCTTCCCGCTGCCCCCGGAGTGGGGCATCGACCTGTACCTCAAGGACGAGTCCGTCCACCCGACCGGCTCGCTGAAGCACCGGCTCGCGCGGTCGCTGTTCCTGTACGGGCTCGTCAACGGCCAGATCGGGCCGGACACCGTCCTCGTCGAGGCCTCCAGCGGCTCGACCGCGGTGTCCGAGGCCTACTTCGCCCGCATGCTGGGCTTGCGCTTCATCACCGTCGTGCCGCGGCGCACGTCGAAGGAGAAGATCGCGCTCATCGAGTTCTACGGCGGCGAGTGCCACTACGTCGACCAGGCGCCGGCGATGTACCCCGAGGCGGAGCGGCTCGCGGCCGAGTGCGGCGGGCACTACCTCGACCAGTTCACCTACGCCGAGCGCGCGACGGACTGGCGCGGCAACAACAACATCGCCGAGTCGGTGTTCGCGCAGATGCGCTCGGAGCGCCACCCGGTGCCGGCCTGGATCGTGGTCGGCGCGGGCACCGGCGGCACGAGCGCGACCTTCGGCCGGTACGTCCGCTACAAGCGCCACACGACGAAGATCTGCGTGGCCGACCCGGAGAACTCGTCGTTCTTCGGGGCCTGGGAGACCGGGGCGCTCGACTACGCGACCGGCATGCCGTCGCGGATCGAGGGGATCGGCCGGCCGCGCTGCGAGCCGTCGTTCGTGCCGGGCGTCATCGACGAGATGTTCCAGATCCCCGACGCGGGCTCACTGGCGGCGATCCGGCTGCTGCGCGAGCGCACCGGGCACTGGGCGGGCGGCTCGACGGGCACGAACCTCTACGGCGCGTTCCGGCTCATCTCCCGCATGGTCGAGGACGGCCAGGCGGGCAGCGTCGTGACGCTGCTGTGCGACGGCGGCGAGCGGTACGCGCACACCTACTACAACGACGAGTGGGTCGAGCAGCAGGGACTCGACCTGGCCCCGCACACGGCGTTGTTCGAGGAGTTCCTGACGACGGGGAAGTTCGTCCCGGAGAGCTAGACGTTCAGGCCGACCGCGGCCAGCACCGCCCACGCCAGCATCGCCAGACCGGTGTCGCGCAGCGCCGGGATCAGGTCGCGGCCGGTCGCGTTGTGGCGGATCGCGCTGACCGACTGGAACAGCAGCGACACGCTGAGCAGCGGCAGCGCGGCGAGCGAGTGCATGGTGAACCCCAGGACCACCGCGAGCACGAACGGCACGGCCACCAGGATCAGGTACAGGCGGCGGGTGCCCCGGTCCCCGAGGCGGGTCGCCAGCGTGCGCTTGCCGGACTCGACGTCGGTCGGGATGTCGCGCAGGTTGTTGGCTGTCAGGACCGCTGTCGAGAAGCTGCCGACCGCGACCGCGCACGCCAGCGCCGCCCAGCTGACCCGCCCGGCCTGGACGTACACCGTGCCCAGGACGCCGGCCAGCCCGAAGAACACGAACACGGCGATCTCGCCGAAACCGTAGTAGCCGTACGGCTTCTTGCCGCCCGTGTAGAACCACGCGCCGAGGATGCACAGCGCGCCCATCGCGAGCAGCCACCACTGGCCGCTCAGTGCCACGAGCAGCAGGCCCAGCACCCCGGCCAGGCCCAGCGCGACGAGCGCCGCCGTCAGCACGGCCTTCGGCGCCGCGACCCCGGACCCGACCAGCCGCAGCGGCCCGACGCGGTTTTCGTCCGTGCCGCGGATGCCGTCGGAGTAGTCGTTGGCGTAGTTGACGCCGACGATCAGCGAGAGGGAGACGAGCAGTGCCAAAGCCGAGCGCCACCACGAGAACGCGTCCAGCGCGATCGCCGCGCCGACGCCCGCCACCACCGGCGCCACCGCGTTCGGCAGCGTCCGGGGCCGGGCTCCTTCGATCCACTCGCTCAAGCTCGCCATGGCGTCATTCAACGCCATGTCGATCAAAGCCCGGCGAGAGCCCGCGAAGTCAGTCCGTGGTCGGCAGCTGCCAGGTGAGCGTGCCGCTGTTGGGATCCGCGGCGGGCGGATCGGCCAGTGCGGCGCCCACCGGAAGCAGGAGCCCCAGTGTGACGGCGGTCCCGACGAGGGCCGTTCTCATCCAGCGCGTCATGGTGAGTAGCCAAGCGGGTGCACGCCGTGCATGTCAACGAAGTGCCGCCATTCAGCCGCCCAAACCCGACAGAAGTCGCGCCTTCACCGCCGCGCGGTCGATCTTGCCCGGCCCGCGAAGGGGCAGCTCAGCGCCGTATTCGACGCGTTTCGGCGTGGCCGCCGCGCCCAGCTCCGCCCGGACGGCGGCGCGCAGTTCGTCCGCTTCACGAGGTTCACCCTCCGGGACGACCAGCGCCACCACGGCCTCGCCCCACTCCGGGTCCGGCAGGCCGACGACGCAGGCGTCGCGCACGCCCGGCTGGGCGCCGAGACACCGCTCGATCGCGTTCGCCGACACCTTCACGCCACCGGTGTTGATCATGTCGTCGGCGCGGCCGAGGACCTCGATCCGGCCGTCGTCGTGACGAACCCCACGGTCGGACGTCGTGAACCAGCCGTCGCCGAACGACTCCGCGGTCAGGTCGGGCCGCAGGCGGTAGCCGTGCGCGAGGACGTCGCCGGCGATGCGGATCCGGCCGCCGTCGACGTCGACGCGGACACCGTCGAGCGGGAAGCCGTCGTAGACGCAGCCGCTGGCCGTCTCGCTCATCCCGTACGCGGGCACGATCCGGACGCCGGCATCGGCCGCGCGCTCGCGCAGGGCCGCCGACGTCGCGGCCGCGCCGACCACGATCGCGTCGAACGCCTTCGCCGCGGCCAGCCCGGCGCCGCCGTCGTCGAGGAGCCGGACCAGCTGGGTCGGCACGAGCGCGGTGTACCGCGGGCTGCCCTCGAGCTGGGCCGCCGCGGCCGCGAAGTCGTCCGGCCGGAAGCCCTGGCCGGTGAGCAGCGCCGGGGTGGTGCCGGCCAGCAGCGACCGGACCAGCACCTGCAGGCCGCCGATGTAGTGCGCCGGGGTGGCCAGCAGCCAGTGGCCGGGGCCGCCGAGCCGCACGTGCGTGGCCTCGGCGGACGCGCCCAGCGCGCGGGCCGAGAGCAGCACGCCCTTGGGCGCGCCGGTCGAGCCCGACGTGGCGATGACCACCGCGGTGTCCGCTTCGGCGGGCTCGGCAGGCCTCATGGCGTCACGCAGCGCGGGGTCGGTGAAGGGCAGCACGGCCGGGCCGCCGCCCAGCGCGTCGGCGACGGCCCTGGTCAGGGCTTCGAGCGACTCCGGAGAGCCGTCGAGCTCGATCGGGCGCAGCTCAGTAGTAATAGGGGACGTCCTTGAAGTCGGGGTCGCGCTTCTGCAGGAACGCGTCACGGCCTTCGACGGCTTCGTCCTGCATGTACGCCAGCCGGGTGGTCTCGCCGGCGAACAGCTGCTGGCCGACCAGGCCGTCGTCGGTGAGGTTGAACGCGTACTTCAGCATCCGCTGCGCCGTCGGCGACTTGCCGGCGATCGTCCACGCCCAGCTCAGGGCCTCTTTTTCGAGGTCGGCGTGCGGGACGACCGCGTTCACCGCGCCCATCTGGTGCATCTGCTCGGCCGAGTACTCCTTGCCGAGGAAGAAGATCTCCCTGGCGAACTTCTGGCCGACCATCTTGGCCAGGTAGGCCGAGCCGTAGCCGCCGTCGAACGAGCCGACGTCGGCGTCGGTCTGCTTGAACTTGGCGTGCTCGGCCGAGGCGAGCGTGAGATCGCACACGACGTGCAGGGAGTGCCCGCCGCCCGCGGCCCAGCCCGGCACGACCGCGATCACCGGTTTCGGCAGGAACCGGATCAGCCGCTGGACCTCGAGGATGTGCAGCCGGCCGGCCCGCGCGGGGTCCACCGTGTCGGAGGTCTCGCCGCTCGCGTACTGATACCCGGAGCGTCCGCGAATACGCTGGTCACCGCCGGAGCAGAACGCCCACCCGCCGTCCTTGGGCGAGGGGCCGTTGCCGGTGAGCAGGACACAGCCGACGTCGGAGCTCATCCGGGCGTGGTCGAGGGCCCGGTAGAGCTCGTCGACGGTGTGCGGGCGGAAGGCGTTGCGAACCTCCGGGCGGTCGAACGCGATGCGCACCACGCGTTTGCCGCCGCGGCTCTCAGCGGAGCGGTGGTAGGTGATGTCGGTGAAGGCGAACCCTTCGACCTCGGTCCACGCGGCGGGGTCGAACAGCTCGGAAACTCGGGCGTCATCCACGTTTGGGAGAATAGAACCTGTGGACACAAGCGATCAGTCTGGAGCCTGCCGGTGAACCCTTCCACCGCGCAGGCCAGGGTCATCGTCGACGAACTCGTCCGCAACACCGTTTCGCACGTCGTCCTCTGCCCGGGCTCCCGCAACGCGCCGCTGTCGATCGCGCTGTATGACGCGGCCGCCGCCGGGAAACTCCGGCTGCACGTCCGCATCGACGAGCGCGGGGCCGCCTTCCTCGCCCTCGGCATCGCCGCGCGCACCGGCCGCCCGGTGGCCGTGCTCTGCACGTCCGGCACCGCGGCCGCGAACTTCCACCCGGCCGTGCTGGAGGCCGACCGCGCCGGCGTCCCGCTGATCGTGCTGACCGCCGACCGGCCGCCCGAGCTGCGGGCCGCGGGTGCGTCGCAGGTCATCGACCAGCACCGGCTGTTCGGCAACGCCGCCCGCTACTTCGACGAGCTGGCCGTCGCCGAGCGCCGGGCCGGCCAGAACTCGTACTGGCGCAGCCAGATCTGCCGGGCGTGGAACGCCGCCTACGGCGAGTGGCGCTGCGGGCCGGTGCACCTGAACATCCCGTTCCGCGAGCCGCTCGTGCCCGATTTGGACGATGACGGCGAGTGGTACGAGTCCCTGGACGGCCGCGCCGACGGCTCCCGCTGGACCGAGCTGCCCGACTTCGGCGCACTGCCGTCGTTCGTGGTGCCTTCGGCGCGCCACGGCCTGGTGATCGCGTGCGACACCGGCGTCCAGGCGGCCAGCGAGTGGGCCGAGCAGCACGGCTGGCCGGTGGTGTCGGAGACGGGCGGGCTGGGCCTGTCCGGCGGCACGGCGATCTCGTCCGGCGCGTGGCTGCTGGGCGTCGAGGAGTTCATCGCGAAGCACAAGCCCGAGCAGGTGCTGTGCCTCGGCCGGCCGACGGTGTTCCGGCAGATCCAGAAGGTGATTTCGGACCCGTCGATCGAGGTCCTGCTGGTGCGCCCGGACTCGGACTGGCCGGCGCCCGCGCACAACGTCCGGCAGGTCGGGCAGTGGTTCGACGAGCCGACCAAGCCGGCCGACCCGGAGTGGCTGGCGAGCTGGCGCCACGCCGACGCGGCGGCGTCCGCGGCGGTTTCGGCGGTGCTGGACGCGGAGCCGTGGCCGTCGGGGCTGCGGGTGGCGTCCGAGCTGGTGGACGCGCTGCCGGCCGACTCGCTGCTGGTGGTGGGCTCGTCCAACCCGACGCGCGACGTCGCGCTGGCGGGCCGGCTGCGCCCGGACGTCCTGGTGCACCGCAACCGCGGGGTGGCGGGCATCGACGGAACGGTCTCGACGGCGATCGGCGCGGCGTACGTCCACCGCGGGCCGTCGTACGCGCTCCTGGGTGACCTGACGTTCCTGCACGACGCGTCGGGGCTGCTGACGGGCCCGGCGGAGCAGCGCCCGGACCTGACGATCGTGGTGTGCAACGACGACGGCGGCGGGATCTTCTCGCTGCTGGAGCAGGGCGCACCGGAGCACTCGGCGAGCTTCGAGCGGGTGTTCGGGACACCGCACGGCGCGGACCTGGGCGCGTTGTGCGCGGGGTACCGGGTCCCGCACGTGGTGGCGGAGACGCTGACGGAGTTCCGCGCGGCGCTGCGGCCGGCGCCGGGGTTGCGGGTGGTCGAGGTGCGGGTGGACCGGTCGCGGCACCGGGACCTGCACGGCCGCCTGCGGGCGGCGGTCGGGGCGGCCGTCTCGGCGGCCTGACCGGCTGGGGTTCCGGTCGGCCGACCGGGACAAACCACCACGTCAAGCGGTTTCCGATCTTGATCCCAGTAGGCAAGAACCTTCCTTTGGCTGTACCTGGCACCTCCTTGGCTGGTTACGTTCGACCGCGCTGAACCTCACCCGTTGGAGGGATTCGAATGCGTGCAAGAACTCGCACCGGCCTCGGTGTGCTCGCGGCCGGGGTCGCCTCGGTGCTGCTCGCCGGTACCGCCAGTGCGGCCCCGGCGCCCGGTGCTCCTGGCGTCGGTGACTCGTACTACCCGAACGCCGGCAACGGCGGGACGGACGTGCTGCACTACGACATCCGCCTGACCTACCAGCCCGCGACCGACGTCCTCGCGGGCACCACCACGCTGCTGCTCACCGCCACGCAGGACCTGTCGCGGTTCGACCTGGACTTCGCGCTCAAGGCGTCCAGCGTGCTGGTGAACAACCGGCCCGCGCAGTTCACGAACCAGACCGGCAACGGCGAGCTCGTCGTCACGCCGGCGCAGCCGCTGCTCAAGGGCCAGACCGCGACCGTCGTCGTCGCCTACTCGGACACCCCGTCGACCGAGAAGGTCGACGGCATCAACGCGTGGAAGAAGGGCTCCTTCGGCGCGCTCGGCGTCGACGAGCCGCAGAGCTCCGCCTGGTGGTTCCCGGCCAACGACCACCCGACCGACAAGGCGACCTACGACGTCACCATCGAGGCCCCGGACGACAACGTCGCCGTCACCAACGGGACGCTCGTCCGGACGGTCAAGAGCCGCGCCGGCTGGACGCGCTGGCAGTGGCGCAGCACGAAGCCGCAGGCCACCTACCTGACGTCGTTCATCGTCGGCAAGTACGAGCTGAACCAGTCGACCACCCCGGACGGCAAGCCGTTCATCACGGCGTACGGCTCCGACCTCGGCGACTCGCTGTACGCGGCCAAGGCCAGCGTCGAGCGCACACCGGAGATCGACGCGTTCCTGGCGACGAAGTTCGGGCCGTTCCCGTTCGAGGCCGAGGGCGGCGTCGTGACCAGCGGCATCACCTTCTCGCTGGAGAACCAGACCCGGCCGACCTACGGTGCGCGCAACTTCCGCGCGGGCTCCAACACGACGCTGATCGCGCACGAGAACGCCCACCAGTGGTTCGGCGACAACGTCTCGCTCGGCCGCTGGAGCGACATCTGGCTGAACGAGGGCTTCGCGTCCTACGCCGAGTGGCTGTGGTCGGAGCACGAGGGTGAGGGCACGGTCGCCGAGCTCGCGCAGTACACCTACGACTCCAACCCGGCCGACGGCGACCTGTGGAAGCTCGTCCCGGCCGACCCGGGCGCGGACAACCAGTTCGACAACGCCGTGTACGACCGCGGCGCGCTGACGCTGCAGGCGCTGCGGACGGCCGTCGGCGACGACGCGTTCTTCAAGATCCTGCAGACGTGGCAGGCCCAGAAGGGCGGGTCGAACGGGCGCATCCAGGAGTTCATCGCGCTGGCCGAGAAGGTCTCGGGCAAGCCGCTGTACGACCTGTTCCAGACCTGGCTGTACACGGCGGGCAAGCCGGCGGTGGGCCCGAACGGCGCCGCGCCGGCTGCGTTCACGGCGCGTTCGGCGTCTGTCGCGAAGCCGAAGTCGTTCGACCAGATCCAGGCGAACCACCGGAATCTCGCCGCGGAACACACGCACTGAGCGAGACCGCTACGCTCGCCGCGTGAGCACGAGAGGTGAGCGGGTGAGGCGCGTCGGGTGGTGGACCGCCCTCGGCGTCGCCTCGCTCCTCACCGTCATGTGCGTGTGCCTCCTGTTCGCGGCGATCCGCAACGACGGCGCGATCGCGGCCCAGCTCGGCACGGCGAACGCGACCGTGGACTCGGTGGCGTTCGACCGCACGATCATCCACTTCGAGACCCCGGACGGCATCGTCCACAGCCCGGCCAACGGCGTCCTCTACCCGGACGGCCTGGCGGCGGGCCAGCTGGTGCGCATCGAGTACGACGCGTCCGATCCGGAGCTGGCCCGGGTGGCCGGCCGGTCGGCGGCGTTGACGCTGCTGCCGCTGGGGAGCTTCGTGTTCTTCACGTGGCTGGTGGCGGGGCCGCTGCTGTGGTGGATCCGGCGGCTGGACAAGCGGGCTACCGCGCCAGCCACGTCTTCCGCGTGATCTCGTACTCGACTTCGCCCTGCTCGGCCCCGTCGATGGGGTCGTCGTAGTCCTCGGCCGAGGTGAACGCCCTCGCGAACGTGAGCCCGGCCGAGGTCATCGTCGCGCGCGACGGGGTGTTGACGGCCATCGTCTGGGCGAAGACGCGGTCCAGGCCCAGCACCTCGAAGCCGTACCGGATGAGCTCGAGTGACCCTTCGCGGGCGTAGCCCTGCCGCCAGTGCCGGCGCAGCAACCGGTAGCCGAGCTCGGCTTCCCCTTCGACGTCCGGCTGGTCGGGGCCGTGCGGCGGGCGCAAGATCCACCAGCCGACGAAGTCGTCACCGGCAAAGCCCATCCAGAACCCGAACCCGGGCGCGACGGCGATCCTCCGACGGTGGGCCTGCGCGACTTCGTCCCGGGTCGCGGCCCGGCCGGTGAGGTAGCGCATGACCTCGGGATCGGAGTCCAGCTCGTACTCCAGCTCGAGGTGCTCATCGGCCAGGGGCACGAGCGTGAGCCGCGGCGTGTGGAGGGTGGGCATGCCCCGATCTTCACAGCGCGCGCAACCCGATTAGCCCGCGTGGGCCGTCTCCTGCCACCACCCCAGCACCTCGTCCGCCACGCCCGGCGCCGCGACCAGCAGGCCGTCCGTCGGCAACGCCGTGTCGTCGCCGTGGCGGTCCAGGACCACCGCGCCCGCCTCGATCGCCATCGCCACCGAGCCGGCCACGTCCCACTCGTGGTAGCTGTGCAGCACCGCCGCGGCCGCGTGCCCCAGCGCCACCTGGGCGATCGACAACGCCGCCGAGCCCAGCACCCGCACCCCCGTGTGTGCTGCCGCCGCGCGCTCGATGAAGCCGCCCATGCCCGGCCACGGTCCCTGGCGGGCGAACTCCGTGCAGACCAGCGCGCCCGCCGTCACGCAGCGGTCCGTCAGCTTGACCGGCTTGCCGTTCGCGCGGGCCCCGCGGCCGCGCGCGGCCGCGTAGATCTGGGCCCGGTACGGGTCCGCCACCACGCCCACCACCGGCCCCGCCGCGTCGACCAACGCCAGGCTGTACGCGCACCACGGCACCCCCGCCACGTAGTTCGCCGTGCCGTCCACCGAGTCGACCACCCAGCGGTACTCGGCGACGTCCGCGCCGTGGTCCGCGCCGAACTCGTGGCCGACCACCGGGATGCCCGGGAACTCCGCGGTCAGGACGCGGCGCGTGTGCCGCTCCAGGATCCGGTCAGTGTCGGTGACCCAGTCGAAGGGCGAGTCCAGCGTCGACGGGTGGGCGCCGCGGCCGGCGGTCGCGGTGATCACGTCGGTGGCGTCGTTGGCCAGCCGTCCGGCCACTTCGAGCGCCCTCGACAGCAGGCCGGGCTCGACGGGCCGCGGCGGCCGGGAGGACAAGAGGGTCATGCCTGCTTAGTCTGGGCCCCGCTGGTTTCCGGGACACGACCTTGAGATGACATGTCGTGGCGGATCTGTTCCGGCAGCGTTGGCCGCGGTGTCACGCGGCCGCCAGGATCGGGTGCGATGGTCGGAACGTGCGAGTCGCCATAGTCACCGAGAGTTTCCTGCCCCAGGTGAACGGCGTGACCAACTCCGTCCTGCGGGTCGTCGAGCACCTGCGCGAACGCGCCCACGACGTGCTGATCATCGCCCCCGGGCCCGGCCCGGACTCCTACCGCGGCGCCCCGGTCGTCCGGATCCCCGCGCTCGACTTCCCCGGGGTCAACTCCCTGCCGATCGGCCTGCCGACGCGCACGGTGCTCACCGCGCTCGCCGCGTTCGGCCCGGACGTCGTGCACCTGGCCTCGCCGTTCGTCGTCGGCGCGCGCGGGCTGGCCGCCGCGAGACGGCTGCGCGTCCCGTCGATCGCCGTCTACCAGACCGACATCGCCGGGTTCGCCGCCGCGTACGGCTTCGGCATCGCCGCGCGGGCCGCGTGGCGCTGGGTGCGGCGGCTGCATTCGCGGGCCGACCGGACGCTGGCGCCGTCCAGCGACTCGGTCGCGCAGCTCGAGCTGCACGGCGTCCCGCGCGTGCACCGGTGGGCGCGGGGCGTCGACATCGAGCGGTTCTCGCCGGAGCACGCCGACGCGGCGCTGCGGGCCGAGCTGGCACCCGACGGCGAGCTGCTCGTCGGGTTCGTCGGCAGGCTGGCGCCCGAGAAGGAGGTCGACCGGCTGGCCGCGCTGGCCGGGATGCCGGGGATCCGCCTGGTCGTGGTCGGCGACGGGCCCGAGCTCGAAAGCCTCCGGGAGCAGCTGCCCGGCGCGGCCTTCCTCGGCGCGAAGTACGGCGACGAGCTCTCGAAGGCGTACGCGAGCTTCGACGTCTTCGTCCACACCGGTCCGCACGAGACGTTCTGCCAGGCGGTGCAGGAGGCGATGGCGTCCGGCCTGCCGGTGCTCGCGCCGGACGCGGGCGGCCCGAAGGACCTCGTCCTGCCCGGCCGCACCGGCTACCTGCTGCCCGCGGACCGCGAGGCGTTCGGCCCGGCGCTCGTCGAGAAGGTCGGCGCGCTGCGCGATCCCGCGCTGCGGGCGCGGCTCGGCGAGAAGGCGCGCAAGGTGGTGCTGGGCCGCACCTGGCCCGCCGTCTGCCGCGAGCTGATGGGCCACTACGAAGCCGTGCAGGGCCGGGCCGCCCGCGCGGCCTGACATGCACATCGTCCAGCTCGCGAACTTCTACGGGCCGCGCTCGGGCGGGCTTCGCACGGCGCTGCACCACCTCGGCGCGGGGTACGTCGCGAGCGGGCACGAGGTGACGCTGGTGGTGCCCGGCACGCGGTACGCCGACGAGGTCCTGCCCACCGGCGTGCGCCGGTTTTCCCTGCCGGCGCCGAAGATCCCGGGCACCGGCGGCTACCGGGCCGTCGACCCGCACCGGGTCCGCGCGGTCCTGCGCAGGCTCGAACCCGACCGGCTGGAGGTGTCGGACCGGCTGACGCTGCGGGGGATGGGTGGCTGGGCGCGGCGCCACGGCGTCCCGAGCACGGTCATCTCGCACGAGCGCCTCGACCGGCTGCTGGAGCAGTTCCTGCTGCCCGAGCCGGTGGCGCGCCGCGTCGCCGACGTCGCGAACCGGCGGATGGCCGCGAGCTACGACACGGTCGTCTGCACGACGGCGTTCGCACGCGCCGAGTTCGACCGGATCGAGGCGCCGAACGTCCACCGCGTGCCGCTCGGCGTCGACCTGGCGACGTTCCGGCCCGCCATGCGCGACGCCGGCTGGCGCTCGGATCTCGCCGGGGGAGCGGACGCGCTGCTCGTCCACTGTGGACGCCTGTCGCCGGAGAAGCACGTCGAGCGCAGTGTGGACACCGTGGCGGAGCTGACGGAGGCGGGCGCGCGGGTCCGGCTGGTGGTGGCGGGCGACGGGCCGCGCCGCCGGGCCCTGGAGCGCCGGGCGCGCGGCCTGCCGGTGACGTTCCTGGGGTTCCTGTCCGGCCGCGGCGACGTCGCGAAGCTGCTGGCCAGCGCGGACGTCTCCCTGGCGCCCGGCCCGCACGAGACGTTCGGGCTCGCCGCCCTGGAGGCGCTGGCGTCCGGGACGCCGGTGGTGGTGTCGGCGTCGTCGGCGCTGCGGGAGATCGTCCGGCCGGGCTGCGGCGCGGCGGTGGACGACCACGCGCCGGCGTTCGCGACGGCGGTGACGGACCTGCTCGAGAGCCCGGAGGACCTGCGCCGCGCGGCCGCCCGGGCGCGGGCCGAGGAGTTCACCTGGCCCGCCTCGGTGGCGGGGATGCTGGCCGCTTTCACGAACTCTTGAGGCGGCTGTACCCCGGGTGGACGCCGGGGGTGAGGCCCTGGTCGTCGGCGATCTTCGTCAGGAGCGCGTGGAGCGTCGCGCGTTCGTCCTCGGTGAGCACCGCGGTAATCGTGCGGTCGTGGGACACCGCCGTTTGCGCGACGCGGCCCATCAGCTCCCGGCCCGACGGGCTCAGCTCCAGCGCGTAGAGCCGCCGGTCCTCGGCGTTGCGGCGCCGTTCGATCAGGCCGCGCTTCTCCAGGCCGTCGACCAGCGGGACCAGCCGCGTCGCGGGCGTGCCGAGCTGCTTCGCCAGCGCCTGCTGGCTCTGCCCCGGCCGCGACGCGACCAGCCGCAGCAGCCCGACCTGCGGCGGCGTCAGGTCCAGTTCGCCGATGCGCTCGGTGAACCGCTGCGCCGCGTGCGCGCCGACCTGGGCGAGCAGGAACGCGCTGCCGAACCGGGGAGCTTCCATGGCCGGAACGATAGTCGTTGACAATCGATTACACCAGTGTAATCGTTTAAGGTATGAAACGAATTGCGATCACCGCCTACGGCCTGTTCACCGTCGCCGGGGGCGTCCTCGGCGCCACCGGCACCCGTCCGGGCTCCTCCGCCGCCGAAGTCGCGGCCTACGACGCCACCCACCAGGGCCTGGTCCAGCTCCTGGCCCTCGTCGTCTTCGGGGCGGGGCTGTCCCTCGCGACCTGGACCGCGGCCGCCAGACCGCCGCAGCTCGGGTTCGCCGGCGGCCTCCTCGCGTCCGGGAGCCTGGTGCTGAGCGGGCTCGCCACCTGGACGGCCGCCCAGAACCCGGACCTCGCCCGCGCCTTCACCTCGCTGGCCTTCGCGAGCGGTGCCTTCGGGTTCGCCGTGCCCCTCGCGCTGCTCATCGCGGTCGTAGCGCGCACCGAACGAAAGTGGCTGGCCGTCACCGGGTACGTCATCGCCGCGCTGGCCGGGCTTTCGGCGTTCGGCATGCTGACCGACGTGCTCTACCCGCTGATCCCGGTAGGACGCTTCGGCGGCCTCATCTGGCTGGTGCTCGCGACCTTCCTGAAGCCCCGCGACTAATCTCAAGCCATGTCACGCGCAAGCCTGGACAAGGACCCGCACGAAGTCGCCGCGATGTTCGACGGCGTCGCGGACGGGTACGACCGGGCGAACTCGTTCATGACCTTCGGCTTCGACCGGCGCTGGCGCACCACCACCGCCCGCGTGCTCGACGCTCGCCGCGGCGAGAAGGTCCTGGACCTCGCCGCCGGCACCGGGGTGTCCACCGTCGAGTACGCCCGCGGTGGCGCCTGGTGCCTGGCCGCGGACTTCTCGTTCGGCATGCTGCGTGCCGGGCTGCACCGCAAGGTCCCGATGGTCGCCGCGGACGCGCTCAACCTGCCGTTCGCCGACGAGAGCTTCGACGCCGTGACGATCTCGCTGGCGCTGCGCAACTTCGTCGACACGAAGGCGGCGCTGACCGAGATCGCCCGCGTGGTCAAGCCGGGCGGCCGCCTGGTGATCTGCGAGGTCTCGACGCCGCCGTTCGCCCCGATCCGGTTCATCCACCGGCGGTTCATGCTGAAGCTGCTCACGTGGGTCGGCAAGCGGACGTCGTCCAACCCCGAGGCCTACTCCTACCTGGCCGAATCGATGCTGGCCTGGCCGGACCAGCGCACGCTCGGCGAGATCATCGCGAGCGCGGGCTGGGCCGACGTGGAGTGGTTGAACCTCACATTCGGCGTCGTGGCGATCCACCGCGCGCGCAAGCCTGCCTAAACTCGCGTCTATGAGCCGTCGTAGCCCTGACCAGGACGCCGAAGTCATCGTCGTCGGCGCCGGACCGGCCGGGTCCACCGTCGCGACCTACCTCGCCCGGTCGGGGGTCGACGTCCTGCTGCTGGAGAAGACCGAGTTCCCGCGCGAGAAGGTCTGCGGCGACGGCCTGACCCCGCGCGGCGTCAAGCAGCTCATCGACCTGGGGATCGACACCAGCGAGGACGCGGGCTGGGTGCACAGCCGCGGCCTGCGGATCCTCACCGGCGACCTCACGCTCGAGCTCGACTGGCCGGACCTGACGAGCTACCCGCCGTACGGCGTTTCCCGCACCCGGCACGACTTCGACGACCTGCTCGCGAAGCTCGCGGTGAAGGCAGGCGCGCGGCTGTACGAGCGCACCACCGTCACCAGCGCCATCACCGACGCCACCGGGCGCGTGGTCGGCGTCGAGGCGAAGGTCGGCCCCGAGCGGACGCCGGTGAAGTACCGCGCGCCGCTGGTCCTGGCCTGCGACGGCGTGTCCGCCCGGCTCGCGCTGAGCGTCGGCATCCAGAAGAACGAGAAGCGCCCGATGGGCGTGGCCGTGCGCCAGTACTACAAGAGCCCGCGCCACGACGACCCGTTCATCGAGGGGCACCTCGAGCTGTGGGACAAGTCCGACCCGCGTGACCCGAAGCTGCTGCCGGGCTACGGCTGGGCGTTCCCGCTCGGCGACGGCACGGTGAACGTCGGCCTCGGCATGCTCTCGACGTCGGCGTCGTTCCGGAACACCGACTACCGCGCGCTGCTGCGCCAGTGGCTCGACGGGACGCCGGAGGAGTGGGGCTACCGCGAGGAGAACGCGATCGGCAAGGTCGGCGGCGCCGGTCTCCCGATGGGCTTCAACCGCACCCCGCACTACCGCGACGGCCTGCTGCTGCTCGGCGACGCGGGCGGCATGGTCAGCCCGTTCAACGGCGAAGGCATCTCCGCGGCCATGGAGTCCGCCCAGATCGCGGCGGAGGTCGTGGTCCAGGCCCTGGCCCGCCGTGAAGGGCCTTCGCGCGAGCGGGCGCTGGAGGCGTACCCGCGCGCGGTCCGCGAGCTGATGGGCGGCTACTACCAGCTGGGCAACGTCTTTGCGAAGATCATCGGCAAGCCGAAGATCATGCACGCGTGCACCAAGTACGGCCTGCGCATCAACAAGATCCTGCCGCTGGTCTACAAGGGCCTCTCGGGCTGCTACGACGCCAAGGGCGGCGACGGCGTGGACCGGCTCATCTCGGCTCTCGCGAAGGCCGCTCCCAGCCCGCGCTGACTCTTGGTCAAGGGCGGCACTTCCCCGTGAAGTGCCGCCCTTTTCGCGCGCGGACACACGGGTGGCCCAACAAGTTGGCCGTGCGGTCAGTGGGATAGGTCACAGGTCAGCGCCCTGTTTGTCCGGCCGTTTCGCGATCTTGAGGGGCCTTCGCGCAGGTCGAACGCGCACCGTTGCCTCGTCGTGACAACGTTGGCGCCGGAAGTTAGGGCACCCTTATAACACGGGGGGCTAGGGACAAGAATGTGAGTCGCGTCCTACACTCCCCCCATGCTTTGTGAATCCCTTCACATCCGCGACGAGTGGCTTGTGAACTATTTCACAAGCACTCTGTTTTCCCCCACCCGGCCCGGCCACGGGCCGTAAGGAGACCCTGACCCTCGGCGGTGTGACCCAGGTCCCTTAGGGTGCCGACGAGGCCAAGCGGTTCCCACCACAAGCACAACCGCATCGGCGCGGAAAGGATGGCGAAGACCCCGTGCTGACGTTGCTGACCCGAACCGACACGGTGCAGCTGGCGCAAGAGGCCCCCAGCCTGAAGCCCTACCTGCCCATCGTGATCCTGTTCGTCCTCGCGCTCGGCTTCGCCGTGCTGTCGGTGCTGCTAGGCCCGCTCGTCGGCCCCAGCCGGTACAACAAGGCGAAGCTCGAGGCGTACGAGTGCGGCATCGAGCCGTCCCCGCAGCCGCTCGTCGGCGCCGGGCGGATGCCGGTGGCCTACTACATCACCGCGATGCTGTTCATCCTGTTCGACATCGAGATGGTCTTCCTCTACCCGTTCGCCGTGCAGGCGAACGCGCTGGGCACGTTCGGCCTGGTGGAGATCCTGCTGTTCATCGCGACGGTCGGCTTCGCGTACGCCTACGTGTGGCGGCGCGGCGGCCTGGATTGGAACTAGACCCATGGGCCTCGAAGAGAAACTCCCCAACGGCATCCTGCTGGCCAGTCTCGAAGGTCTCGTCAACTGGTCGCGGAAGAACTCGATGTGGCCGGCCACCTTCGGGCTCGCCTGCTGCGCGATCGAGATGATGACGGTCGGCGGCTCCCGCTACGACATCGCCCGCTTCGGCATGGAGCGCTTCAGCGCGACGCCGCGGCAGGCCGACCTGATGATCGTCGCCGGCCGGGTCACGCAGAAGATGGCCCCGGTCCTGCGCCAGATCTACGACCAGATGGCCGAGCCCAAGTGGGTCCTCGCCATGGGCGTCTGCGCCTCCTCCGGCGGCATGTTCAACAACTACGCCGTGGTCCAGGGCGTCGACCACATCGTGCCGGTCGACATGTACCTGCCCGGCTGCCCGCCGCGGCCGGAGATGCTGCTGGACGCGATCCTCAAGCTGCACGCCAAGATCCAGGACGAGCCGATCAACGCCCGCCGCGCCGCCATCCGCGCCGCCAGCGGGGCCCGCACCGAGCTCGTCGCGTCGTCGATCAAGTACGCGAAGAAGTAGAGCGATGACTGAGAACCCCCAACCCGGCGAAGAGCAGTCCAGCGCCGACCGTCCGGAGGGCGGCCTCGAGCCGAGCGGCGCCCGCCCCGCCGAGTCCGTCGTCACCGGCCGCGAACGCCAGGGCATGTTCGGCGTCCACGGCACCGGCGACACCTCCGGCTACGGCGGCGTCCGGCTCCCGGCCTACAGCCCCGCGCCGGCCGAGCGCCCGTACGGCGGCTGGTTCGACCAGTTCGCCGACGAGTTCTACGCGGCCCTGTCGGACAACAAGATCCCCGCCGAAGCGATCCTGCAGACGACGGTCGACCGCGGCGAGATCACCTTCTACGTCGCCCGCGAGCACCTCGTCGCGATCGCGAAGGTGCTGCGCGACGACGGCGGCCTCCGCTTCGAGCTGCTGTCCTCGGTGTCCGGGGTGGACTACGGCGTCGACGTCCCGCAGCGGCTGCACTCGGTGTACCACTTCACGTCCCTGACCTACCGGCGCCGGATCCGGCTCGAGGTCACCCTCGACATCGAGGACGCGCACGTGCCGTCGCTGGTCGGGCTGTACCCGACCGCCGACTGGCAGGAGCGGGAGACCTGGGACATGTTCGGCATCGTCTACGACGGCCACCCGGCGCTCACCCGCATCCTCATGCCGGACGACTGGGACGGCCACCCCCAGCGCAAGGACTACCCGCTCGGCGGGATCCCGGTCGAATACAAGGGCGCGGAGATCCCGCCGCCGGACCAGCGGAGGTCGTACTCGTGACCATCAACGACGACACGACGGAAGTCCCGGAAGCCGACTCGCGCGACACGACAGAAGGCCGCGTCTACAGCGTCTCCGGCGGTGACTGGGACGACGTCATCGCCGACGCGGCGCACGACGAGCGCATGGTCATCAACATGGGCCCGCAGCACCCGTCGACGCACGGCGTGCTCCGGCTCGTGCTGGAGATGGAGGGCGAGACCGTCACGCAGCTGCGGTCGGTCATCGGCTACCTCCACACCGGCATCGAGAAGAACTGCGAGTACCGCACCTGGACCCAGGGCGTCACCTTCGTGACGCGCATGGACTACCTGGCGCCGCTCTCCACCGAGATGGCCTACTGCCTCGGCGTCGAGAAGCTGCTGCAGATCGAGGCCCCGCGCCGCGCGCAGCTGCTGCGCGTGATGCTGCTGGAGATCAACCGGATCGGCTCGCACCTCGTCTACATCGCCACCGGCGGCATGGAGCTCGGCGCGACCACCGCGATGACGCTCGGCTTCCGCGAGCGCGAAGAGGTGCTGCACCTGCTGGAGCACCTGACCGGCCTGCGCATGAACCACGCGTTCATCCGCCCCGGCGGCCTCGCGCAGGACATGCCCGAGGACTACCACGAGAAGGTCAGCGAATTCATCAAGACGATGAAGCAGCGCCTTCCGTTGTACGACAAGCTGTTCACCGGGCAGCCGATCTGGCGGAACAGGCTCAAGGGCGTGGGCTACCTGCCGGTCGACGCGTGCCTCGCGCTCGGCGTCACGGGCCCGGTGCTGCGCAGCGCCGGCCTCCCGTGGGACCTGCGCAAGACCGAGCCGTACTCCTGCTACGACGAGTTCGACTTCGACGTGCCGGTGGACAACGGCGCCGACTGCTGGTCGCGCTACCTGATCCGGGTGCACGAGATGCACGAGAGCCTCAAGATCATCGAGCAGTGCCTCGAGAAGCTCGAGCCGGGCCCGGTCATGGTCGAGGACAAGAAGGTCGCCTGGCCCGCGCAGCTGTCGATCGGCAGCGACGGCATGGGCAACTCGCTCGAGCACGTCAAGAAGATCATGGGCCAGTCGATGGAGTCCCTGATCCACCACTTCAAGCTGGTCACCGAGGGCTTCAAGGTGCCGGCCGGGCAGGTCTACACCTCGGTCGAGTCGCCGCGCGGCGAGCTGAGCGCGCACCTGGTGTCCGACGGCGGCACGCGGCCGCTGCGGGTCCACGTGCGCGAACCGAGCTTCGTGAACCTGCAGTCGATGCCCGCCATGGCCGAAGGCGGCCTGGTCGCGGACGTGATCGCCGCGATCGCCTCGATCGACCCCGTCATGGGGGGAGTGGACCGATGACTTCTTCCACCGCAGTGCCCGAACCCGGGCCGAACGCGGCCGACCGGACGCACGCTGCCGCAGGTGGCGACGTCGACGTGATCGCCATCGCGCCCGACCCCGAGGTCGCCGCCGGGATCATCGAAGACACGCCGCTCGAAGACATCTTCGACGAAGGCGTCGTCGCGCGGGCGCAGGACCTGATCGCGCGCTACCCGGTGTCCCGCTCGGCGCTGCTGCCGATGCTGCACCTGGTGCAGTCGGTGCAGGGCTACGTCAGCCAGGAGGGCATCGCGTTCTGCGCGAAGCAGCTCGAGCTGTCCGACGCCGAGGTCAGCGCGGTCGCGACGTTCTACACGATGTACAAGCGCAAGCCGTGCGGCGAGCACCTCGTGAGCGTCTGCACCAACACGCTCTGCGCGGCCATGGGTGGCGACGCGATCTACAAGAAGCTCCAGACGCACCTCGGTTCCGAGGAGAAGCCGCTGGGGCACAACGAGACCGCGGGCACGCCGAACGAGCCGGGCTCGATCACCCTCGAGCACGCCGAGTGCCTCGCGGCCTGCGACCTCGCGCCGGTCATCCAGGTCAACTACGAGTACTTCGACAACCAGACCGAGGACAAGGCCGTCGCGCTGGTCGACGCGCTGCAGGCCGGCAAGAAGCCGGCCCCGACGCGCGGTGCCCCGCTGTCGAGCTTCAAGGGCGCCGAGCTGCAGCTCGCCGGGTTCTTCCCGGAGGACGAGCGCCAGTACCGCACCGACGTCGACGGTCCTTCGCAGGCCGTCGAAACCCTGCGGGGCGCGCAGATCGCGCAGGAGCGCGGCTGGGTCGCCCCGGTCGCCCAGGACGTCCCCTTGCCGACTCTGCCCGATAAAGAGGGGGAGAAGAAGTAATGGCTGATCCCATTACGCCGGTCCTCACGAAGCGCTGGCTGTCGCCGAACTCCTGGCAGATCGGGACGTACGAGGCGCTGGAGGGCTACACGGCCATCCGCAAGGCGCTCGCCGGCACGCCGGAGCAGCTCGTCCAGCTGGTCAAGGACTCGGGCCTGCGCGGCCGCGGCGGCGCGGGCTTCCCGGCCGGCATCAAGTGGTCGTTCATGCCGCCGAACTTCGACAAGCCGCACTACCTGGTGATCAACGCCGACGAAGGCGAGCCCGGGACGTGCAAGGACATCCCGCTGATGATGGCGGACCCGCACTCGCTCATCGAGGGCTGCATCATCGCCTCGTACGCGATGCGGTCCAACCACTGCTTCATCTACGTCCGCGGCGAGGCGCTGCACTGCATCCGCCGCCTCAACGCGGCCGTGCGCGAAGCCGAAGCGGCGGGCTACCTGGGCGAGAACATCCTCGGCTCGGGCTTCGACCTGAAGATCACCGTGCACGCCGGCGCCGGCGCGTACATCTGCGGTGAAGAGACGGCGCTGCTCGACTCGCTGGAAGGCCGTCGCGGCCAGCCGCGGCTCAAGCCGCCGTTCCCGGCCGCCGCGGGCCTGTACGCCGCGCCGACCACGGTCAACAACGTCGAGACCATCGCGAGCGCGCCGTTCATCGTCAACGGCGGCTCCAGCTGGTTCCGCGAGATGGGCCGCGAGAAGTCGCCCGGCCCGAAGATCTACTCGATCTCCGGCCACGTCGAGAAGCCCGGCCAGTACGAGTGCCCGCTCGGCACGACGCTGCGCGAGCTGCTGGACATGGCGGGCGGCATGAAGGACGGGATCCCGCTCAAGTTCTGGACCCCGGGCGGCTCGTCCACCCCGATGTTCACCGCCGAGCACCTCGACGTCCCGCTGGACTTCGAAGGCGCCGCGGAGGCCGGCTCGATGCTCGGCACCACCGCCGTCCAGGTCTTCAACGAGACGGTGTCGGTGCCCTGGGCCGTGATGAAGTGGACGCAGTTCTACGAGCACGAGTCCTGCGGCAAGTGCACGCCGTGCCGCGAAGGCACGTACTGGCTGGCGCAGATCCTCGAGCGCATGGTCGAGGGCCACGGCACCGAAGAGGACATCGACACCCTCCTCGACGTCTGCGACAACATCCTCGGCCGGTCGTTCTGCGCCCTCGGCGACGGCGCGGTGTCGCCGATCCAGAGCGGCATCAAGTACTTCCGCGACGAGTTCCTCGCGCTCTGCGAGAAGAACCGGCACGAACAGACCAAGCCCGAACTCGTGGGAGCGCAGGCATGACGATCGCGCCCGACAAGCCCGAGACCAAGGAAACGCCGGTCCCCGAAGGCCACGTCAAGCTGGTCATCGACGGCGAAGAGGTCATCGCCCCCAAGGGCGAGCTGCTGATCCGCACGGCCGAACGCCTCGGCACGGTCATCCCGCGGTTCTGCGACCACCCGCTCCTCGACCCGGCGGGCGCCTGCCGCCAGTGCCTGGTCGAGGTCGAGATGGGCGGCCGGCCGATGCCGAAGCCGCAGGCGTCCTGCACGATGACCGTCGCCGACGGCATGGTCGTCAAGACGCAGCTGACGTCGCCGGTCGCGGACAAGGCCCAGCAGGGTGTGATGGAGCTGCTGCTCATCAACCACCCGCTGGACTGCCCGATCTGCGACAAGGGCGGCGAGTGCCCGCTGCAGAACCAGGCGCTGGCCCACGGCCGCGCGGAGTCGCGGTTCGTCGACACCAAGCGGACGTTCCCGAAGCCGCTGCCGATCTCGACGCAGGTGCTGCTGGACCGCGAACGCTGCGTGCTCTGCCAGCGCTGCACCCGGTTCTCCCGCGAGATCGCCGGCGACCCGTTCATCGAGCTCCTCGAACGCGGCGCCCACCAGCAGATCGGCACCGCGGAGACGGCGGACGTCCTGGACCTGGCCTCGCGGACGACGTCCGGCCAGCCGTTCCAGAGCTACTTCTCCGGCAACGTCATCCAGATCTGCCCGGTCGGTGCGCTCACCAGCGCCGCCTACCGGTTCCGCTCCCGCCCGTTCGACCTGGTGTCTTCGCCGAGCGTCTGCGAGCACTGCTCGTCCGGCTGCGCCGAGCGCACCGACTTCCGGCGCGGCAAGGTCCAGCGCAAGCTGGCCGGCGACGACCCCGAGGTCAACGAGGAGTGGATCTGCGACAAGGGCCGCTTCGCCTTCCGCTACACCGGCGCCGAGGACCGCATCCGGCGTCCGCTGGTCCGCAACCGCGAGACCGGTGAGCTGGAAGAGGCGTCCTGGACCGACGCGCTGCGTGCCGCGGCCGCCGGTCTCACCGAGGCCCGCGCCAACGGTGGCGTCGGCGTCCTGCCCGGTGGCCGGCTGACCGTCGAGGACGCCTACGCGTACTCGAAGTTCGCCCGCGTCGCCCTGCGGACCAACGACGTCGACTTCCGCGCCCGGCCGCACTCGGCCGAGGAGCTGGCCTTCCTCACCTCGCACGTCGTGGGCGTGACGCCGGAGTCCGGCGTCACCTTCGCCGAGATCGAGCGGGCCCGCACGGTCCTGTGCGTGGCGTTCGAGCCCGAGGACGAGGCGCCGATCGTGTTCCTGCGGCTGCGCAAGGCGGCCCGCAAGAACCGCACCCGGGTCGTCCACTTGGGACAGTGGACGACGTCGTCGGTGCAGAAGACGTTCGGTGAGCTGCTCGCCTGCGTCCCCGGCCAGGAGGCCGCGGCGATCGAGGGCATCACCAAGCACGCGCCGGACCTCGACGAGGCCCTGAGCGGTGAGCACGCCGTCGTCCTGGTCGGCGAGCGCGCCGCCCAGGTGCCCGGCCTGTTCTCCGCGCTGCACGACCTGGTCGAGCGCACCGGTGTCCGGCTCGCGTGGATCCCGCGCCGCGCCGGCGACCGGGGCGCGCTGCAGGTCGGCTGCGTGCCGACGCTGCTGCCGGGCGGGCACCGGGTGGGCGACGACGCGGCTCGCGTCGCCGTCGAAAACGCCTGGGGCGTCCCGATCCCGGCCGCGCCGGGCCGCGACACCACCGGCATCCTGCAGGCCGCGTCGAGCCGTGAGCTGGGCGGCCTGATCGTCGGCGGCGTCGACCCGTTCGACCTGCCGGACCCGGACCTCGCGCTGCGCGCACTGGACAACGCCGGCTTCGTCGTCAGCCTCGAACTCCGCCACAGCGCGGTGACCGAGCGCGCGGACGTCGTGCTCCCGGTGGCCGCCACCGACGAGAAGGCGGGCAGCTTCCTCAACTGGGAGGGCCGCACCCGCCCGTTCGACATCACCATCGAAGGCGTCGGCACCCTGCCGGACTGCCGGGTGCTCGACACCCTCGCCGTCGAGATGGACGCCGACCTGTTCACGCAGACGCCGGCTGCCGCCCGCGGCGACTTCGAGAAGCTCGGCCCGGCCTCGGCACTGCGCTGGGGCAACGTCGAGGCGGAGACCGGCGGAGCCACTGTGACTTCCCCGGCCCCCGGTGCCGGCCAGGCGGTGCTGTCGAGCTGGCGTCAGCTGATCGACAACGGGTCGCTGCAGGACGGCGAGCCGCACCTGAAGGGCACCCAGCGCACTCCGGTCGCGCGGCTGTCCGCGAAGACCGCCGAAGGGCTGGGCGCCACCGTGAAGGTGAGCACCGAACGCGGCGCGATCACGCTGCCGGTGGAGATCGCGGACCTGCCGGACGGCGTCGTGTGGCTGCCGGGCAACTCCGACGGCTCCGCCGTGTTCAAGACGCTCGGCGCCGGGCACGGCGCCGTGGTGAACCTCGCTGGGGGTGAACAGTGACACCGTTGCTGGCTGAAGCGGCTGTGGGCAGTGTGCCGGACGCGGCGACGCGGGCGGCGCTGCTGGCGGACGACCCGTTCTGGCTGATCCTGCTCAAGTGCGTGGTCGTCCTGCTGATCGGCCCGATCCTGACGATCCTGCTGATCGTCTGGGAGCGCAAGGCCGTCGGCCGGATGCAGAACCGGCCCGGCCCCAACCGGGTCGGCCCGAACGGCTACCTGCAGTCCCTCGCGGACGCGATCAAGCTGCCGTTCAAGGAACAGATCATCCCGGACACCGCCGACCGCAAGGTGTACTTCCTCGCGCCGGTCATGTGCGTGGTGCCCTCGCTGATCGCGCTGTCGGCCATCCCGTTCGGCCCGGTGGTGTCGATCTTCGGCGAGCGGACCGTGCTGCAGCTGCTCGACCTGCCGGTCAGCGCGCTGGTGATCCTGGCCTGCTCCTCGATCGGCGTCTACGGCATCGTGCTCGCCGGCTGGTCGTCCGGCTCGCCGTACCCGCTGCTCGGCGGCATGCGCAGCGCGGCGCAGGTGATCTCCTACGAGATCGCGATGGGCCTCTCGATCGTCGCGGTGATCCTGCAGGCCGGGTCGCTGAACCTGGCCGACATCGTCGGCGCGCAGCACAAGGCGTGGTTCCTCTACCTGGTCCCGAGCTTCGTGATCTACCTGATCTCGATGGTCGGCGAGACCAACCGCGCCCCGTTCGACCTCCCCGAGGCCGAGTCGGAGCTGGTCGGCGGCTTCCACACCGAGTACAGCTCGATGAAGTTCGCGATGTTCTTCCTCGCCGAGTACGTCAACATGGTGATCGTCTCGGCGTTCGCGACGACGCTGTTCCTCGGCGGTTGGATGGCCCCGTGGCCGCTGTCGCTGATCGGGAACAACGTCCTCAACACCGGCTGGTGGCCGGTGCTGTGGTTCTTCGCGAAGATGTTCATCCTGCTGTTCGGGTTCATCTGGCTGCGCGGCACGCTGCCCCGCCTGCGCTACGACCAGTTCATGCGCCTGGGCTGGAAGGTCCTGGTCCCGCTGAACCTGGTGTGGATCATCATGGTGACCTTCGCGAAGGTCATCGCCTGGAACACCGCGTCGATCATCATCGCCGCGGTCGCGCTCTTCATCGTCATCGCCCTGTTCTTCTACGTCCGCGCGTCGGGCCGCGAAGAGGAGAGCGAGACCATCCCGGTGACCGGCGGCGGTTTCCCGGTCCCGCCGCTGGACCTCAAGGTCCCGCAGACCACCCCGCGTCAGAAGGCTTTGGCCAAGGCCGAGGCGAAGGCGGCCCGGCGCAAGCCGGCTGCCGTCGGTACCGCAAAGGAAGGAGCGCAAGATGGGGTTTCTTGATCCCGTCAAGGGCTTCGGCGTCACCTTCGGGATGATGTTCAAGAAGGTCGCCACCGAGGAGTACCCCGAGGCCGGCGCCCCCGCCGCCCCGCGGTACCACGGCCGGCACCAGCTGAACCGCCACCCGGACGGCCTCGAGAAGTGCGTCGGCTGCGAGCTGTGCGCGTGGGCGTGCCCGGCGGACGCGATCTTCGTCGAGGGCGGTGACAACACCGAGGAAGCCCGGTACTCCCCGGGCGAGCGGTACGGCGCGGACTACCAGATCAACTACCTGCGCTGCATCGGCTGCGGCCTCTGCATCGAGGCGTGCCCGACGCGGTCGCTGACGATGATCAACTTCTACGAGCTGGCCGACGACGACCGCCAGCGGCTGATCTACACGAAGGAAGACCTCCTCGCGCCGCTGCTGCCCGGCATGGAGCAGCCGCCGCACCCGATGCGGCTCGGCGAGAACGAGCAGGACTACTACGTGAACGGTCCGGAGCTGGCGCGTGGGGAGGCCCCGAAGTGATCTCCGCACTTCTGGCCCAGGCCCCGACCGGCGCCGCCGCGGGCGTGACGACCGGCGAGGCGATCGCGTTCTGGATCCTCGGCCCGCTCTCGCTGCTCGGCGGCCTCGGCATGATCTTCTCCCGCAACGCCGTCCACTCGGCGTTGTGGCTGGTGCTCACGATGCTGAGCCTGGGCGCGCTGTACATGATCCAGTCGGCGCCGTTCCTGGGCTTCACGCAGATCATCGTCTACACCGGCGCGATCATGATGCTGTTCCTGTTCGTGCTGATGCTGGTCGGCCGCGAGAGCTCCGACTCGGTCGTCGAGGTCCTGCGTGGACAGCGGCTCGCCGCCACCGTGCTCGGCATCGGGATGGCCGCGCTGCTGGCCACCGGCATCTACCGGGCGCTGGCGAACGTCACCCCGGCCACGCCGCTCGACTCGACGACATCGGCCGGCGGCGGGCCCAAGGGCCTCGGCAAGCTGATCTTCACCGACTACCTGTTCCCGTTCGAGCTGACGTCGGCGCTGCTCATCACCGCCGCGGTCGGCGCGATGGTGCTGGCCTTCACCGACCGGCACGGCAAGGGCGGCAAGCAGACGCAGAAGGAACTGGTCGTCGCCCGCTTCCGCGGTGAGCACGACCGGCCTTCGCCGCTGCCCGGCCCGGGTGTCTTCGCCACCGCCAACTCGGTGGCGACGCCGGCGCTGCTGCCCGACGGTTCGGTCGCCCCGGAGTCGCTCTCGGCGATCATCGAGTCCACCTCGGCGATCGAGCTGGCGAAGGAACGCAAGCTCGTGTCGGACGACGTCGAGCACCCGGACGCGCACGCACTGGTCGGCTCCGAGGGTGCTTCGGAAGGGGAGAAGGAATGACCCCGACGTACTACCTGCTGCTGTCGGCGCTGCTGTTCGCGCTCGGCGCGGTCGGCGTGCTGGTGCGGCGCAACGCGATCGTCGTGTTCATGTGCATCGAGCTGATGCTCAACGCCGTGAACCTGTCGCTGGTCACGTTCGCCCGGATCAACGGCGGGCTCGACGGCCAGATCATGGCGTTCTTCGTCATGGTCGTCGCGGCCGCCGAGGTCGTGGTCGGCCTGGCGATCATCATGGCCATCTTCCGCACCCGGCGCTCGGCTTCGGTCGACGACACCAACCTGCTGAAGTACTAGGAGACACCGAGTGACCGCATCATCGTGGCTGCTGGTGGCCCTCCCTGCCGTCGGCGCGCTCGTCCTGCTGCTCATGGGCAAGCGCGCGAAGGCCTGGGGGCATCTGCTCGGCTGTGCCACCGTCACCCTCGCCTTCGTCTACGGGCTGATCCTGTTCTTCACCGCCGACACGGGCACCACGACCGACACCAAGGTCTATTCGTGGATTCCGGTCGGCCAGCTGCAGGTGGACTTCGGGCTGCGGATCGACGCGCTGTCGCTGACGTTCGTGCTGCTCATCACCGGCGTCGGCATGCTGATCCACTACTACTCGATCGGCTACATGGCCGACGACGAAGGCCGGTACCGCTTCTTCGCGTACCTGAACCTCTTCGTCGCGTCGATGCTGATCCTGGTGCTGGGCAACAGCTTCGTGACGCTGTACCTCGGCTGGGAAGGCGTGGGTCTCGCGTCCTACCTGCTCATCGGCTGGTACCAGGGCCGCCCGTCCGCCGCGACCGCGGCGAAGAAGGCGTTCCTGATGAACCGCGTCGGTGACGTCGGGCTCGCGCTGGCGATCTTCATCATGTTCAAGTACGCGGGCTCGACCGGCTACGCGCAGGTCTTCCAGGCGGTCGCGGACGGCAAGTTCTCGCCGGCGGCGATCACCGCGATGGCGATCCTGCTCCTGCTGGGCGCCTGCGGTAAGTCCGGCCAGTTCCCGCTCCAGGCCTGGCTCCCGGACGCGATGGAGGGCCCGACCCCGGTGTCGGCCCTGATCCACGCGGCAACGATGGTCACGGCCGGTGTCTACCTGGTGGCCCGCTCGAAGGACATCTTCAACGCCACCGAGGACGGCAGGCTGATCGTCACGCTCGTCGGCACGGTGACGCTGCTGCTCGGGTGCATCATCGGCTGCGCGTACGACGACATCAAGAAGGTCCTCGCGTACTCCACGGTCAGCCAGATCGGCTACATGATGCTGGCGGTCGGGCTCGGGCCCATCGCGTACGCGCTGGGCATCATGCACCTGGTCGCGCACGGCTTCTTCAAGGCCGGGCTGTTCCTCGGGGCCGGGTCGGTCATGCACGGCATGAACGACGAGGTCGACATGCGGAAGTTCGGCGGCCTGCGCAAGAAGATGCCGATCACCTTCATCACCTTCGGCCTCGGCTACCTGGCCCTGATCGGCATCCCGCCGCTGTCGGGCTTCTTCACCAAGGACGCGATCATCGAAGCGGCGTTCGGCCAGGGCGGCTGGCGCGGCTGGGTGATGGGCGGCGCCGCGCTGCTGGGCGCCGGGCTCACCGCGTTCTACATGACGCGCTTGATGGTGATGACGTTCTTCGGCAAGGAGCGCTGGAAGGACATCAAGTCCTCCGACGGCCGGGACTTCCATCCCCACGAGTCCAAGGCGATCATGTGGATCCCGATGGCGGTGCTGGCGGTCGGTTCGGTCGGCGCCGGTGCGTTCTTCGCCCTCGGCGACCGTTTCGCCGAGTGGCTGACTCCCTCGGTCGGCAAGCTCGAGGAAGCCCACCACGCGCCGTTCGACGCCTGGGTGATCTCCGTCGCCGCGATCGTGTTCTCGGTGCTGGGCGTGCTGATCGCGTACCTGATCTTCCGCCGTGACATCCCGGTCGAGCAGCCGCAGCGGGTCTCGTTCGTCACCCGCGCGGCGCGCAAGGACCTCTACGGCAACGTCCTCAACGAGACGCTGGTCGCCCGTCCGGGCACCTGGCTCTCGCGGGCGCTGGTGTTCGTCGACAACCGCGGCGTCGACGGCGCGGTCAACGGCCTGGCCGCCTCCCTCGGCGGCGGCTCCGGCCGGCTGAGGCGGCTCCAGACCGGCTTCGTCCGGTCCTACGCGCTCTCGATGCTGGGCGGCGCGTTCCTGCTTCTGGCGGCTCTCCTGCTGGTGAGGTTCTCCTGATGACCTGGTTGCTCATCCTCATCCTGGTGCCGCTCGCCGGTTCCCTGGTGCTGGCGTTCCTCAAGGGGAACGACCGCGCCGCGGTGCTGGCCGCGCTGGGGTTCTCGATCCTCGAGTTCCTGCTCGTGATCCCGTTCTGGGCGAGCTACTCGCCGTCCGGCGCGCGGCTGCAGCAGACGTCGAGCTTCGACTGGATCCCGAGTTTCGGCGTGCACATCGCGTTCGGCACGGACGGCATCTCGCTGATCATGATCGCGGTGATCGCGCTGCTGGTGCCGATCGTCGTCGGCGGGCTCGGCACGCTGGACAAGCTGCCGCCGGGCCGCAGCGCGGGCGGGTTCCTCTCGCTGATCCTGCTGCAGGAAGCGCTCACGATCGGCGTGTTCGCCGCGACCGACGTCTTCCTGTTCTACGTGCTGTTCGAGATCATGCTGATCCCGATGTACTTCCTGATCGGCGGCTACGGCGGCGGGAACCGGCAGTACGCGGCGGTCAAGTTCTTCCTCTACTCGTTCCTCGGCGGCCTGATCATGCTGGCCTCGGCGATCGGGGCGTACTCGCTGGCGTCGGACAAGCTAGGCAAGGGCACGTTCGACTGGGCCACTCTCGTCACGGTCGTCCGTGACGCCCCGCTGTCCACGCAGATCTGGCTGTTCCTCGGGTTCTTCCTGGCGTTCGCGATCAAGGCGCCGCTGGTGCCGTTCCACACCTGGCTGCCGGACGCGGCGGGGGAGGCGCCCATCGGCGTCGCCGTCCTGCTGGTCGGCGTGCTGGACAAGGTCGGCACGTTCGGGTTCCTGCGCTACTGCCTGCCGATGTTCCCGGACGCGAGCAAGACGCTGGCGCCGCTGGTGCTGGTGCTCTCGGTGATCGGTGTCCTCTACGGATCGATCCTCGCGGCCGGCCAGCGGGACATGAAGCGGTTCATCGCCTACGTCTCGATCGCGCACTTCGGCTTCATCTCGCTCGGCATCTTCGCGTTCAACGAGCAGGCGATGGTCGGCTCGGCGACGTACATGCTGAACCACAGCATCGCCACCGGCATGCTGATCGTGGTGATCGGCCTGGTGATCGCGCGCGGCGGGTCTTCGAAGATCTCCGACTACGGCGGCATGGCGAAGGTGACGCCGCTGCTGGCGGGCCTGTTCCTGCTCGCCGGCCTGTCCACGCTTTCGCTGCCGGGCACCAACTCGTTCGTCTCCGAGTTCCTGGTGCTCATCGGGGCGTTCGTGGACCAGCCGGTGTACACGATCCTCGCCACGGTGGGCATGGTCCTCGCCGCGGCGTACGTCCTGTGGCTCTACCAGCGCGTCATGCAGGGGCCGGTCCGCGGAGACGCCCTGGTGGGCGTCGGCGGCGGCCCCGGCACCGCGATGGCGCCGGAGCTGGGCGCGAAGAAGGCCATCCGGGACCTGAGCGGCCGTGAGATCGCGATCCTGGCGCCGCTGGTCGTGCTGGTCCTCTTCCTCGGCTTCTACCCGAAGCCGGTGCTCGACACAGTCACCCCGACGGTGCAGCAGACGCTGTCCGCGGTCCAGGGAGGCAAGTAATCGTGCTCGACATCCTCCTGACCCAGGCGCCGGAGCCGCCGATCGCGACGCCGTCGATCGACTACCCGGCCGTCCTGCCGATGCTGATCGTCTTCGGCGCGGCGTGCGTCAGCGTGCTGGTCGAGGCGTTCGCCGCGAAGCGCTCGCGCTTCGGCCTGCAGGTCGGGCTGAGCCTGGCGGCCATCGTCGCGGCCGGCGTCAGCCTGTTCCTCTACGCGACCGGTGACGCGCCCGCGGGCGGCGTGAAGACGTTCAGCGGCGCGATCTCGATCGACAAGCCGGCGCTGTTCCTCTGGGGCACGCTGCTGGCCCTGGCGGTCGGCGCGGTGCTGCTGATCTCCGACCGCGTGGTCGAGCCGGGCGGCGCGCTGGTCGCGCAGGCCGGCATCCGCCCGGGCACGGTCCAGGACCGCGCGCAGACGGCGACGGTCATGCAGACCGAGGTGTTCCCGCTCACGCTGTTCGCGCTCGGCGGCATGATGGCGTTCTGCGCGTCGAACGACCTGCTGACGATGTTCATCGCGCTGGAAGTGCTTTCGCTGCCGCTGTACCTGATGTGCGGCCTGGCCCGGCGTCGCCGGCTCCTGTCGCAGGAAGCGGCGGTCAAGTACTTCCTGCTGGGCGCGTTCTCCTCGGCGTTCTTCCTTTATGGACTCGCGCTGCTGTACGGCTACGCGAACTCCGTGAAGCTGGCGGACATCGCGGCCGCGGCGGCGGGTTCGGACCGGTCGGACACGCTGTTGTTCGCGGGCCTCGGCCTGCTGGTGGTGGGCCTGCTGTTCAAGGGGTCGGTCGGCCCGTTCCACACGTGGACCCCGGACGTGTACCAGGGAGCCCCGACGCCGGTGACGGCGTTCATGGCGGCGTGCACGAAGGTCGCGGCGTTCGGCGGGATCCTGCGGGTGCTGTCGGTGGCGTTCGGCTCGACGAGCTGGGAGTGGCGCGGTGTCCTCTGGGCCGTCGCGATCATCTCGATGGTGATCGGCGCGGTGCTGGGCCTCACGCAGACGGACGTCAAGCGCATGATCGCGTACTCGTCGATCGCGCACGCGGGCTTCCTGCTGATCGGCGCGATCGCGATGACTCGCGATGGCCTGTCCAGCACGCTGTTCTACCTGCTGGCGTACGGCTTCACGACGCTGGCGGCGTTCGGCGTGATCAGCCTGGTGCGTGATTCCTCGGGTGAGGCAACGCACCTCTCGGCGTGGGCCGGGCTGGCGAAGCGGTCGCCGCTCGTGGCCGGGGTCTTCACGTTCTTGCTGCTGGCGCTGGCGGGGATCCCGTTGACGTCCGGGTTCGTGGGCAAGTTCGTGGTGTTCTCGGCGGCGCTGTCGGACGGGATGGCCCCGCTGGTGGTGGTGGCCCTGGTGTTCAGCGCGGTGGCGGCGTTCTTCTACCTGCGGGTGATCGTGCTGATGTACTTCTCCGAGCCGGCGGCCGACGGCCCGTCGGTCTCGGTCCCGGGCTTCGGCACGGGAGCGGCGATCTTCCTGGGCACGGCGGTGACGCTGATCCTCGGCCTGGTCCCGGCGTTCGCGCTGAGCTGGGCCGGCGCGGGCGGTTTCGCTTCCTGAGTCCGGTTCTTCAGGCCGCCACTCCCTTTGTCAGGGGGTGGCGGCCTTTAGTTTGTGGCCGAGTTGTTTCGGATCACCGGGCAGGACGCTGATGTAGCCGTCGGCGAGGGCGATCCCGACACGTCCGGCTTCGACGTCCAGGTAGTTGACGGTCGTGGTCCCGGCGTAGAGCTGCCCGATGCCGAAGTGGGGCTGCTGGAAGAGGGCGTCGAGCTCCTGCGCTTCCCGGCTGCGGGCGGGGGCGTCGTCGAAGATGTCGCTTTCTTCCTGCGGTTTGAAGTCATCCTGGGGAAGCGAGAAGGGCTTGATCGGCGCGCTTCGCCACGGTGGCAGCCGTGCGACCAGGGCGTCGGCGGGGTGGGTGTCGGGGGAGACACCGGCGAGTTCGACCGTTTCACCCCGGCAGACAACGCTGACAGCGGTCCGACTCCGGGCGGCGACGAGGATGCCGATCTGGCTTTCGGTGTCGCGGGCGTAGGCGTAGAACTCGTTCGCCGGGCGGTCGATGAGGTGCAGGACGTCTTCGAATTCGGGCGTGAAGCCGTCGCCTTGGGTGAAGCCGTAGTGGCTGAGTTCTTCGAAGGCTTCGCGATCGACGGCGTTCTTGGCCGACGGCGGGATGTACCGGAGTCCCTGCGCGAAGACCGGGTGCGGGTCGCCGCAGCCGACGTTGCGCAGGGCGGTGAGCAGGGTGTTCAGGGTGAGTTCGGCGTTGAGCATGGTCACTGGTTCTTGGGCCGGTTCTCGCCGATCACCGGAGGCATCGGCTTTTCGATGAACCCGCCGAAGGTTTCGTCGGGGTCGGGGTTGCGCAGGTAGGCGGCGGACTTCTTTTCTTTGTCTTCTTCTTTGCCACCACGGCCGTTGGCGGGGGCGCCCATGGGCATACCGTTGGCACCGCGAGCGCCGGGTGTGCCACGGGTGGCGCCGCCGAGTCGCTCTTCCGGCATGCGGGAGCCGGTGCTCACTCCGGGGGATCGCATGGTTGAGCCTGGTGTTGCTCCTGAGCCTGTTCCTGCGCCTGTTCCTGTTCCTGTTCCCGGGCGGTAGCCGGTGCCTGTTCCGGGGTTGGTTCCGTAGCCACCGGTGCCGGGCCCGAAGCCGCCGCCGGAGTAGCCCCCGGTACCGGGTCCGAAGGCGTTCCCGCCGGATTCGCCGCCGAACTGCCCGGTGGGCCCGAACTGATACTCACCTTGAGCGGCGGGAGGCATGACGGGCTTGGGGACGTAGCTGTTGGCGTGGGTGCTGTCCGGGTTGCTGGGTTGTTGAACCTGGTTCTGGACCTGATTTTGGTTCTGGAACTGGTTTTGCGTTTGGTTCTGGTTTTGAACCTGGCTCTGTCCGGGTTGCACAGTCTGCCGACTTTGCTGCGCGGGAACTTGCGGCTTCCGAGCCCATTCACCGGTATCGGTGGGGCCAGCCTTACGCCCGGCGTCATCCCGCGAAGTGGTCATGCCAACGGGCGCCCCGGAACCGGCAAGCTGAGCGTACTGCGCGGGCATCTGCCCACCATTGGTGCCACTGGCGGAGTGATAGGCGCTGAAGGCATCGATATTGGCCTGGCTATCAGCCTGCCAGCCGGCAACTTTGGTGGTGTAGGAGCCGAGGCCGTCCCCATTGATGGCATGAAGAACATCGACAGGAGTGATCTCGGGAGGCTGAGGGGCAACGGGTTTGACGGAGTTCTTGGCAGTCCCAAAGGCATCCATTTGAGCACCAACAGCAGTCCGAGCAGTCTCAAGATGAACAGCATCATCAGCGGCGGCTTGAACAAGGGGAAGGGTGGCATCAGCGGCAGAGTTCCCGGCGCCACCCTGCCAGCCGGACATGGTCTCGGCACGGAGGGAGCTGATCCGCTGAGCCCGCTCAACCATCCGAGTGGTCAGCTGGGTAGCACTGTCGTGCGCATCGGCCAGCGAACCGGTACCTTCACCGCCGGTGATCTGCTGAAATATTTCTGCCGCCGTCAAGGGTCCTTCTGCAGGCATCATTTTCCCCGCTTCAAAGAAGTCATCACTTTGGATGCGACAGTCTGGGCCGCTTGGCAGGGATCGATCTGTCCGATTTTTGTGCGAGACTGCGTAACCGTCAGGTCGACCGTAGAGCGGTCGCTCGTTCCGATAGCCAAGGAGCACACGCCCTCCGACCGGTAATCTGAGGTCCCATAGATGACCGCGGGATAGCCCTCGATCGGTCCCAGCGGCTCGAACAGCTTGTAGTTGGTCCCGCGTGCGCGGTAGACACCAGTCAGTCCGAGGTCATCGACCGTCGCGAAAATGACGTTGACGCTGGCCCCGGAACCGTCAGCTGGATCCCATCCGCAGGTCGGGCCCGCCGGCGCCTTTAGATCCGGTTTGGGAATCACCGAGCGACCGAAGACATCGTTGACCTGAGAATCGGTCAACGCGGAACACGGCTCAGAAGCAAAACGCGTTGTATCGATCGGGTTTTCGACCTTCGGTACGCCCGGACCGGGGACTTCCTGCCCCGTGCTTGGGGCCTCGGGCGAACTCGGCGTGTTCGCCGGAGACGCCGTACCTGACGTCTCGGGCGAACATGCCGAGAGAATCAACGACCCAACGCAAGCCAAAAGCAGGACGCGGCGCACTAGAGGGTACCTTTCGTGGTGTTGCCGATTTCGGTGGCGTGGGACTCTTCGGCATTCGCGTACTTGCCTAGTGCGGCAACAAACTTGTCGGCCATCGCCTCGCAGTACCTTGCCCGCTGTAGCAAAGTCTCGGTCAAGGCCTTTCCTGAGGCCCGAACCAGTTCGGCGTTACCTGCACTCGCGTATTCCAGGCCGGGCCCCTGCGCTCGCCCTAGTGTTTCTGCCTGTGCTACGTCAGCGCGGAACTCGCGCGCGAGGTCTCGCCACTCCTTGACCAGTTCGTGCAGCGTCGCCTCGTCGTACTCGAACCCGCCAGCCCCAGCCGGGCTCTCGCCCCCATAAGACCCCGCATGGTGGGTCACCGGCCTCAGCGGTGCCCGCCTGGTCCCGTGCGGGTCGTAAACCGGACCCTCAGGCATTACTCAACCCCGTCGTCATCAGCTCTCCCCTAGCTTGCAGTGTGCTCCGCCCCGGGCACCCTGCGTATCCGACGGCGGACACACTACCAGGGTTCCCACACCCCCAAAGCCGGGAAAGAACGAGGGCCGCGGCCCCCTCGGCCGCGGCCCTCCACTTCGCTACGGGGTTGGTGAACAGGACGTATGCCCCAGCACCACCTGGCCGCTGATTCCCGATGCCGGGAGGAAATCGATCCGCAGCATCGTCAACCCGATGCTGCCGTCGCCCGGGAGGTTCTGGATGTTGAACACCGCGTTCGCCAGCACCGTCCCGTTGGACTTCTTGAGCGGCGCCGTGTACCCCACCGGGACCGGGCTCGGCGGGTTCGGGATGCCCGACATCCCGCCGTAGCTCCAGTTCGCGCTCGTCTGCGTCTGCGTTGCCGCGCAGGTCACCGTGTACGTCGACAGCTTGATCCGCGGGCCGCCCGCGCTCACCAGGGCCGACAGCTCGAACGCCTTGCCCGTTGCCGTGGACTTCGTCGACGTCGTGTCCGTGTCCGGGTCCGTCACCGTTGTCGTGCAGGACGACGTGCCGCCGCCGAACGTGATGCCCGTCTTCGTCACCTTCGGGGCCGTTGCGCTCGTCGGGCCGTCGATCGAGCACTTCGCCTGGACCGGCACCTTGACCGCCGCGTCACCCTTCGTGAAGTCCGCCGAGCCGATCTGGGCCACGCCCGGCTGCGGTGCGGCCTGCGCCGGCGCCGCCGTGACGGCGAGACCGGCCAACATCAGTGTTCCGGCGAGCGCACCCCGCCTCGCGATCGTGTTGCGCATGTCGCGTCCTCCTTGCCGACCGGGGAGAGCGACGCTCTTCCTCGAACCTGAATATCCGCCCGCCGGAGACGTCCGTTGCGCCCGAAACCGCTGATCACCCCTTCGTGGATCATGAACCACCCATCGGATAATCCCTGCGGTATCCGGATACAGCTCTGTATATTGCCGCGCATGCCGACCTACCGCGTCCTCGTCCGGGGCAAGTTCGACCGGCCCACCCAGGCCACTCGCGAGAAGCTGCTGAGCGCCCTCAAAGAAGACGACCTCGGCGGGCAGCTCTTCAGCCCGGAAGGCACGCTCACCTACAGTCACCACCTGGGCGGCTTCAGCTTCCGGGTCGCCGTCGACGTCGCTCCCGGTGACGACGCCACGCAGCGGGCCCACGACGAAGCCGAGCTGATGGCCATGGAACTGCTGGAGCGGGAGGGCTATCCGCACCGCGACCTCACCGTCAGCTCGACCTGCATGGACGACATCCGGATCAAGCGCCGCTGAGGTGTCATGTTCGTCACCGTTTCCGCAGGACAGCGGGTAAACGACCGCGCGGGGTAGCCACTACGCTCAAAGGCATAACCCGACCGGTGCACGAGTAGAGCGGAGCCGACGTGTCTGTGCCTTCCCCAGCCCCCGGGGCGGGATCCCTCCCCGCTGCGCCGGGTGGCGCCCTCGAGGACCTGCGCGCGTCGGTCGGCCTGCAGATCGCCGACGAGACCCTGCTGCGCGCGATCGCCACCGGGCTGGCCGACGTCGAGAAGCTGCTGCGCGACGTCGTCCGCAGCGACGTCCAGGCCGTCAACGACGCCGCGTTGCACCTGGTCGAGGCGGGGGGCAAACGCTTCCGCCCGCTGTTCACCCTGCTGTCGGCGCAGTTCGGCCCGAAGCAGGACGACCACGTCGTGATCGCCGCCGCCGCGGTCGAGCTGGTGCACCTCGCCACGCTCTACCACGACGACGTCATGGACGAGGCGGACATGCGCCGCGGCGCCGAGAGCGTCAACGCGCGCTGGGACAACACCATCGCCATCCTCACCGGCGACTTCCTCTTCGCCCACGCCTCGCGCCTGGTCGCCGACCTCGGCACGGACGCGGCGCGGATCATCGCCGAGACCTTCGGCGAGCTGGTCACCGGCCAGATGCGCGAGACCGTCGGCCCCGGACCGGGTGACGACGCAGTCGCGCACTACCTCACCGTGATCGCGCAGAAGACCGGCTCGCTGATCGCGACGTCCGGCCGCTTCGGCGGGATGATGTCCGGCGCCGCCGAGGAGCACATCCAGGCGCTGCGCCGGTTCGGCGACATCATCGGCACCGCGTTCCAGATCTCCGACGACATCATCGACATCGCCTCGCCGTCCGACGAGCTCGGCAAGGCGCAGGGCACCGACCTGCGCGAAGGCGTCCGGACGCTGCCGATGCTGTACGCACTGGCCGATCCGGACACGGATCCGCGGCTCACCGAGCTGCTTTCGGGCCCGATCGCCGACGACGCCGTCGTCCAGGAGGCGCTGGAGCTGCTGCGGGCGAGTAGCGGACTCGAACGCGCACGCGTCACCCTTTCCGACTACGCTCAGCGCGCGCGAGCCGAGCTTGCCGCGTTGCCCGCGTCACCCGCCCGGGACGCGTGCGAGTCGGTCGCCGACTACCTGGTCGCGCGCACGCACTAAACAGGGGCAGGGATAGATGTCCATATTCGGACAGGTTTGGCTGTGGAGCCTCGCCGCGTTCTTCGTCGGAGTCCTCCTCACCTGGCTGGTGCTGGTGCTGCCGCTCCGCAAGAGCGTTCGCAAGTTGGAGAGTTCGCTGGCGCAGGCCCACGCCGACGCCGCGCGCACCCCCGCGAACGCCGCCGGGCTGGCCGCGCCGGGCACCGAGGTCTTCTCCCGGCCGGAACGCCGGCCCGAGCCGCGGCCGGAGCCGGCGCCGTCGCGGCAGGAGACGTCGTACCCGGGCACGCTGGTCGCCGCGGCGCCGCTCAACCGCGACGACGTCCACGACGACATCGACGCGGACTTCGCCGAGCTGGATTCGCAGGTGCCGCCGGGGGCGCACCCGGACCCCGACGACGCCTTCCGGCCGGAGCACGAGCCCGAGGACGACGCTTCGTACCGGGCTTCGGAGACCCAGGTCATGGCTCCGGTCGCCGAGCCGGAGGACGAGGACCCGTACCGCACGGCCGCGAGCGAATACCTGGCGCCGGAGGACGACCTCGAGCCGGCCACGCCGGCGCTTTCGCGGCTCGAGCAGCAGCTCGACGCGGAACCCGCCGCCGGTTCGCTGTTCCAGCCCCCGGCCGAGGAGTCGCACGCGCCGGCGCCGGACTGGTTCGACCACGAGCCGCCGTCCGAGCGGTCGGCGTTCGAGGAGCCGATGGAGCGCACGCGCTACCTCTCGGTCGGCGGCGAAAAGGTCGAGGAGGCCGAAGAGTCCGAGCCGGAAGAGGCGCCGCAGTACGCGTTCGCCGGCGATGACTCCGGGGCCAACGGCGAGCTGGACGTGCCGCCGGAGACCCCGGCCGAGGCGACGCAGGTGCTGCCGAAGCGGCAGCCGCGGGAGGCGCTGCGCGGCGGGTTCGAGGCGCCGCAACCGATCCAGCCGTCGATGCGCACCGTCGAGCGGCGGGAGACCGACGTTTCCGGCGCGCACAGCGGCTCGCTGTTCGAGCCGTCGGTGCAGCCGAACCAGGCGGCAGTGGCCGCACCGGAACCGCCGCCCGCGCGGCAGGTGGCCGGCGACGCGGTCCCGCCCGGCCCGTTCGGCCCCGGCTCGGCGATGCCGCGTCCCGGTGGCGGGCGGCCCGGTGACGGGTTCGAGGTGAAGGCGAGCGTGACGGCGTTGCGGTACTGCACCGAGGAATCGGCGCAGTTCCCGAAGATGGTGGCCGAGGTGTGGTTCCGGACCGCCGAGGACGCCGAGCGGGTCGGGTTCCGGCCGCTCAGCTGAGTTTCTCCGTGACGAAGGGCCGCCTCCGGGTGGCCCTTCGTCGTTTCAGGCCGCTTGGAACAGAACCATGGCCGCGCCGCCGGGATCGGTGACCACCACCAGGGAGCCGACCGGCAGATCGGTGCGCTCCCGCACGATCTTTCCGCCCAGCTCCACGGCTTTCGCCGCCGCGGTGTCCACATCGGACACCGGCGCGTAGGGCAGCCACTGCGGCGCGCGGTCGTCGTCCGGCGCCAGCTCGGTCAGGCCGCCCCACGGCGCACCGTCGTCGGTCAGCAAGGCGCCGGACGATTGCCAGCCCAGCAGGTCGGCGAAGAACCGCTTGGTGCCGTCCGCATCGGACGTCCGGACGTCGAAGAACACGAAAGGTCGCATGACCCAAAACTTAGGACACGTGTCCTAACTCTGGCAACCCCCGAAACGCCGAAGGCCGCCACGCGCTGGGCGTGGCGGCCTTCGGAAGAGCGGGAACTACGCGACCGTCCAGGTGTCCTTGCCGCGCAGGAGCGCCTGCAGGTCGGGCGTGCGGGCCGCGCGGGCCTGCTCGACCTGGGCGCGGGCGCCGTCGTCGTACGTCGGGCGCTCGACCTGGCGGAGGATGCCCGTCGGGACGTGGTTGAGGCTCTGGTCGCCGAGGCGCGACAGCGCGAACGCGTACGACGTGTCGTGGATCGACGGGTCGTGCACCACGACGTTGTCCTCGCCGATGTCCGCGACCTTCGCGACGTCGAGGCCGCCCCATTCACCGCGCTTGACGCCGAACTCCTGGTTGGGGCCGAAGCGGATCGGCTCGCCGGCGCGCAGCGGGATCAGCCGGGCGGCGGCCTCGTCGGCGTCCTTGAGGACGTCGAACGCGCCGTCGTTGAAGATCGGGCAGTTCTGGTAGATCTCCACCAGCGCCGACCCGCGGTGCTGCGCCGCCGCCTGCAGGACCTCGGTGAGGCCCTTGCGGTCGGAGTCCATCGCCCGGCCCACGAACGACGCCTCCGCGCCGATCGCCAGCGAGAGCGGGTTGAACGGCGTGTCCACCGACCCCATCGGCGTCGACTTCGTGACCATGCCCTGGCCCGACGTCGGGGAGTACTGGCCCTTGGTCAGGCCGTAGATCCGGTTGTTGAACAGCAGGATCTTGATGTTCACGTTGCGGCGCAGCGCGTGGATCAGGTGGTTGCCGCCGATGGACAGCGCGTCGCCGTCACCGGTGACGACCCACACCGACAGGTCCGGGCGCGTGGTCGCCAGGCCGGTCGCGATCGACGGCGCGCGGCCGTGGATCGAGTGCATGCCGTAGGTGTTGAGGTAGTACGGGAAGCGCGACGAGCAGCCGATGCCCGAGATGAAGACGATGTTCTCGCGCTTGAGGCCGAGCGTGGGCAAGAAGGACTGCACCGCGTTGAGCACGACGTAGTCGCCGCAGCCGGGGCACCAGCGGACTTCCTGGTCGGACTTGTAGTCCTTGGCTTTCTGCGGCTCGTCGGTCGTCGGCACAAGGTCGAGGCCGCCGACGGTCGGGAGCCCGATGTCGATCGCGGTCATTTCGCCGCCTCCGTAGTGATGATCTCCGCGAACAGGTCCTGAAGCTCTTCGGCCTTGAAGGCCATGCCCGCGACCTTGGTGTGGCTGTGGACGTCGACCAAGTACTTCGCTCGCAGCAGCAGTGCGAGCTGGCCCAGGTTCATCTCCGGCACCACGACCTTGTCGTAGCTGCGCAGGATGTCGCCGAGGTTGGCCGGCAGCGGGTTGAGGTGGCGCAGGTGCGCCTGCGCGATCGGCAGGCCGAGCTTGCGCACCCGGCGGCACGCGGCCCCGATCGGGCCGTAGGACGAGCCCCAGCCCAGCGCCAGCACGCGTGCCTTGCCGCCGGACGGGTCGTCGACCACGACGTTCGGGACGTCGATGCCGTCGACCTTCGCCTGCCGCAGCCGGACCATCTTCTCGTGGTTGGCCGGGTCGTAGGAGATGTGGCCGGTCTTGTCGGCCTTCTCCAGCCCGCCGATGCGGTGCTGCAGCCCGGGCGTGCCCGGGACGGCCCACGCGCGGGCGAGGGTCTCGGGGTCACGCACGTAGGGCCAGAACTCACCGGAGTCGTTGTCCGCGTTCGGCTCGGACGCGAAGTCGACGTGCAGGTCGGGCAGCGTCTCGACGTCCGGGATCAGCCACGGCTCGGAGCCGTTGGCGATCGCGCCGTCCGAGAGCAGCAGCACCGGCGTGCGGTACTTCAGTGCGATCCGGGTGGCCTCGACGGCCGCGTCGAAGCAGTCCGCGGGGGACAGCGGCGCGACGATCGGGACCGGCGACTCGCCGTTGCGGCCGAACATCGCCTGCAGCAGGTCGGCCTGCTCGGTCTTGGTCGGCAGGCCGGTGGACGGGCCGCCGCGCTGGACGTCGATGACGACCAGCGGCAGCTCCACCATCACGCCGAGGCCGACGGCTTCGGACTTCAGCGCGACACCCGGGCCGGACGTCGAGGTGACGCCGAGCGCGCCGCCGTAGGAGGCGCCGAGCGCGGCGCCGATGCCGGCGATCTCGTCCTCGGCCTGGAAGGTGATGATGCCGAAGTTCTTGTGCTTGGACAGCTCGTGGAGGATGTCCGACGCCGGCGTGATCGGGTAGGTCCCGAGCAGGATCTGCAGGCCGGAGCGCTGCCCGGCGGCCACGATCCCGTAGGCGAGCGCGGTGTTGCCGGTGATCTGCCGGTAGGTGCCCTGGGCCAGCTTCGCCGGCGCGACCTGGAACGTCGTCGCGAACGACTCGGTCGTCTCGCCGTAGTTCCAGCCCGCCCGGAAGGCCAGGATGTTGGCCTCGGCGATGTCCGGCTTCTTGGCGAACTTCTCGCGCAGGAACTGCTCGGTGCCGTCGGTGGGCCGGTGGTACATCCAGGACAGCAGGCCGAGGGCGAACATGTTCTTGCAGCGCTCGGCGTCCTTCTTGCCGAGGCCGGTGTCGGCGAGCGCGCCCTGGGTCAGCGTCGACATGGCGACGCGGTGGACCTGGTAGGGCGTGAGCGTGTCGTCGTCGAGCGGGTCGTTCGCGTAGCCGACCTTGGTCAGGTTGCGCTTGATGAAGTCGTCGGTGTTGAGGATGATCGTCCCGCCGTGCGGGACGTCGCCGAGGTTCGCCTTGAGCGCGGCCGGGTTCATCGCCACCAGCACGTCCGGGCGGTCGCCGGGGGTGAGGATGTCGTAGTCGGCGAAGTGCACCTGGAACGAGGAGACGCCGGGGATGGTGCCCTGCGGAGCCCGGATCTCGGCGGGGAAGTTCGGCATCGTCGACAGGTCGTTGCCGAACGCGGCAGCCTCGGAAGTGAAGCGGTCGCCGGTCAGCTGCATACCGTCACCCGAGTCGCCCGCGAACCGGATCACGACCCGGTCCAGCTTGCTGATCTCGGTGTGCCTGGTCGCGGCGAGCGAGCCGTGACCAGCGCCGTTGCCGTTCGCACTCGTGCTCATGGGTCAGGGATTCCCTCTCTCCCGACGTTGCGGCCATCGGTCACCTGCCCGGTGTCGTGACAGGCGGATCACCAGGCCCTACCACGAGGTTAGCTCGCGTCCGACCACGATGTTCCTAGACTCCCGCCGTCCGGAACGACCTCATTACTGCGCTACCGCTTCTTCTGTGCTGGTCCGACAAATATGTGTGACCGATGGTAACGGGTAAACCCCTGTCCTCGCTGTGACCCGAGTCTCGCGTAGGGGTGTCCACTTGGTGGGATCAGGAATGGGACCGGATCCGCGCCCGCATGGCCTCGAGCCGGTCGGCGAACTCCGGCGAGGCCAGCGACGCGAGCTGGGGCTGGATCTCGACGTCGACGGCGTCGGCGTGCGCGGCCAGCGAGGCGGTCGTCCGGAGGCTGCGCTTGGTGGCCAGGAGCGCCGCCCGCGGCGCGGCGACGGCCGGGGCGGCGAGCTCTTTCGCGGCGGCGACGAGGTCGCCTTCGACCACTCTGAGCGCCAGGCCGGCGCGCACGGCGGCGTCGGCGTCGAGCGGCTGCCCGAACAACGTCATCGCGGCGGCCTGCTGCGGGCCGGCCAGCCGCTGCGTCATCCAGGTCATCCCGCCGCCGGGATGCAGCCCGAGCTCGAGGAACCGGGCGACGAACTTCGCGCGCGGCCCGGCGAGCCGGACGTCGGCGGCGAGCGCCAGGTTCAGCCCGGCCCCGACGGCGGCGCCCCCGACCGCGGCGATGGTCGGCAGCGTGCACCGCGCGACGGCGAGGAAGCCCTCGTAGATGGCCCGCAGGCCGGTCTCGTCGGCGCTGCCCAGCGCGGTCAGGTCGGCCCCGGCGCAGAAGGCGGGCGGCGTGCCGGTGATGACGACGGCGTGGACGTCTTCGTCCTGTTCGGCGGCTTCGACGGCGGCCGCGAGCTGGGCGGAGAGGTCGAGGGTGAGCGCGTTGCGGCTGCCGGGCGCGTCGACGGTCAGCAGCGCGACGCCGCCGGTGTGCTCGCTGACGATGCTGTCGGTCATCGGGTCAGGGTATTAGTGGTGCATGGGGGAATTGCTGGTGGTGCTGGTCGGCAACCTGCTGACGATGATCGACATGTCGGAGCTGTTCGGCGCTCGCCGTCGCCGCGCCCGGGCCGCGGCCGCCGCCCGCGGCTCGCGGGTGGAGTTCCCGTGCGTACTGCGCGACGACGAGGCGACGTCCGGTCGCGAACGGCGTGGCTGGATCGCGGTGGGCGAGGGCCCGGCGACGTGGCGCACGCCCGGCTCCGAGCCGGTGCCGTTCGACCCGGGCGAGCTGACGATGCAGGCGGTGGACAAGCAGTCGGTGACGTTCCACGCGGCGGGCGGCCGGACGGAGCTGCGGCTGCACCCGGACGAGGCCCCGCTGGTCTTGCGGGCCCTCGCGGGCTGAGGTCCCGAAATCGTCGGTGCCCGCCGATAAGCTGGAAAACGGGGGCCGGAGGCGTCACTCCTCCGGCGTCGGCGGCCGCTCCAGCAGCCGTGAAAGCACCACCGTCGACACCGTCCGGTCCACGATCTCCAGCCCGCGCAGCCGCTCCAGCGCCGTCTCCAGGTGGTGGATGTCCGCCGCCCGCAGGTGGACGATCGCGTCCGCCGCCCCCGAGACCGTATACGCCGCCACCACCTCCGGGAGCGGCTCCAGCCTGGCCCTGATCCGGGCCGGGGTGATGTTGCCCTGGCACGTGACCTCGACGAACGCCTCCGTGCCCCAGCCCAGCGCCTCCGGGTCGACCACCGCCGTGAAGCCCCGCAGGATGCCCGTCTCCAGCAACCGGTCGACCCGCCGCTTCACCGCCGGGGCGGACAGGCCGACCACTTTGCCGATCTCCGCGTAGCTCGAGCGGGCGTTCGCCACGAGACACGAAACGATTCGCTGGTCGATGGTGTTCACACGCAACACTTAGCACAGATACGCGCAGCGAACAGCGATTGATTGCGAGTTTAGGCGCGCCTTACCCTGCAATCATGCAGGGATCATCGCCAATGCGCGTACCGACCACCCGTCGATACCTGATGTGCCCCCCGCGCCACTTCGCGGTGGACTACGTGATCAACCCCTGGATGGACCCGACCCAGCCGGTCAGCGCCGACGTCGCCGTCGCGCAGTGGACCGAGCTGCGCGACACCTACCGCCGCCTCGGCCACACCGTCGAGGAGATCGACGCCCAGCCCGGCCTGCCCGACATGGTCTTCGCCGCGAACTCCGGCACCGTCGTCGACGGCCGCGTCCTCGGCTCGCGGTTCCGCGCGCCGCAGCGCGCCGCCGAAGCCGAGCACTTCCGCCGCTGGTTCGTCGAGCACGGCTACCGCGACATCACCATGCCCGAGAAGATCAACGAGGCCGAGGGCGACTTCGCCTGGACCGGCACGCTGCTGCTGGCCGGCACCGGCTTCCGCACCGACCCGGCCGCGCACGCCGAAGCGCAGGAGGTCCTCGGCGTCCCGGTCGTCTCGCTGCACCTGATCGACCCGCGCTACTACCACCTCGACACGGCGCTGTTCGTGCTCGCCGAAGCGACGGACACGACGCGCGCGCAGATCGTCTACTACCCGGAGGCCTTCTCGGCCGGCTCACGCCGCGTGCTCGAGCGGCTCTTCCCGGACGCCGTGCTCGCGACGAAGGAAGACGCCGAGTGCTTCGGCCTCAACGGCGTGTCCGATGGCCGCAACGTCGTCCTGCCCGTCGAGGCCACCCGATTGGGTGAACTCCTCGCCGATCGGGGGTACGAGCCGGTGTACGTCGACATCTCCGAGCTGCGGAAAGCCGGTGGCGGGCCGAAGTGCTGCACCCTGGAAATCCGGAAGGGCTGATTTTCCGGAAAACCTGTAACTCACCCGTTTGCCATGGCGATTAATCGAGGTAACAAATCGACTACTCGCGGTGGCAGGCGGTGGGGAATGGTGACCGTGAACCTCGCCGTGCACGGGATCGGGCGGCCGGCTCGCCAGCTCGACCCCGGCGAGGACGAGCGCTGGGTGACGGTCGAGCAGTTCGAGCGGGTGCTGGACGCCGTCGGCGAACGCGACGACGTCCACCTCACCTTCGACGACGGCAACGAGTCCGACGTCGAGGTCGTCCTGCCGCGGCTGGTCGACCGCGGCCTGAAGGCGGAGTTCTTCCCGCTCGCCGGCCGCCTCGGCCAGCGCGGCTACCTCGACCGCGACGCCCTGCGCGAGCTGGCGCGAGCGGGCATGGAGATCGGCTCGCACGGATGGGAGCCGCGCGACTGGCGCAGGCTCGACGAGCGGCACGCCCGCCGCGAGCTGACCGACGCGCCGAAGCTCCTCGGCGACCTGTGCGGCCGTCCGGTGCGCCGGTTCTCGCTGCCGTTCGGCGCGTACGACCGGCAGGTGCTGACCCGGCTGCGGCAGGCGGGCGCGACCCGGGTGTACACGAGCGACGGCGGCGCGGCGAGCCACGACGGGTGGCTGCAGGCGCGGACGGAGCTCCGGCACGACCTCGACGGCGCCTGGCTGGACGACGTGCTCGTCGCCGGGCGCCGGCGGGCCGGGAACTGGGTGAGCCGGGTGTTCCGGCGCCCCGCTCGCTGACGTCGCAAGCGCTTTTGCCGGATCGGGTGTGGTCCCGGTCATCGGCACAGGGCCGGGATCGATTTCCCCGGGCGGGCGACCGGTGAGCAGCCTTTTCGTCAACCGGGCCCGCATGATGGGAAATTCTCGCACCGTCAGGTCTTGTACCGGCCTTCGTCACGGGTGCATCCTGGTCGCCTCGCCGCCGTAAGGAAAGTTTCCTAACTAAAGGGAGCACCAGGAATGCGGAAACTGATCCTGCTCGCGACCATGGCGCTCGCCGCGGCCGTGCTGCCCTCGGCCCTCGCGTCGGCGGCGCCTGCCCCGGCCGCGTCGCCGGCCACCACCGCGGCCGCCCCGACCGCGGCCCAGCTGCTCGCCAAGACGAACAGCTGCAAGCAGATCTCCAACGGCAAGTACAAGACCGACGAGGACGTCTCGGCCAAGACGGTCGCCGTCTGCGACGCCAACGGTGCCGTGTTCTGGAAAGCCGACATGGACATCGACTGCGACGGCCAGCGTTCCACGCAGTGCAACGAGGACACCGACTGCTGCTACCAGGACGACACGGCGTTCCACCAGTCCGACGGCAAGCCGCTCAACGCCGCGAAGCTGCCCTACATCGTCGTGCCGAGCTCGAGCAGCATCTGGAAGTACTCGTCGTCGCAGCTGAAGGGCGGCGGCTCCTGCGCGGTGATCTACAACGGCAAGGTCGAGTACGCGGTCATCGGCGACACCGGCCCGACGCAGATCATCGGGGAAGCCTCCTACGCCACCGCGAAGGACCTCGGCATCAACCCCGACCCGTCCAACGGCGGCACCGACTCCGGTGTGACGTACATCTGCTTCAAGAACTCGACGGTCTCCCCGATCGAGAACCACGCCAATGCGGTGAGCAAGGGTGAGGGCCTCGCCACCACCTTCGTGAACAACAACTGAACGACGCGCGCGCCGGGGCCGATCCGTTCAAGACGGGATCGGCCCCGGCTGCTGTGCTGGGGGCATGAGCAAGGAACTGCTGAAACTCGCCAATATCGGACCGGCGATGGTCCGCGACTTCGCGCGGCTCGGCATCACCGAACCCGCGCAGCTCGCCGGCCGCGACGCCGTCGAACTGTACGAGCGGCTGTGTGAGCTCGACGGCGTCCGCCACGACCCCTGCGTGCTCGACACCTTCATGTCCGCCGTCGACCAAGCCGACGGCGCTCCGCCGCGGCCGTGGTGGACCTACACCCCGGAACGGAAACGCCTTCTCGGGACCCGCTGACCGGAACCGCGACGACCGCGTTGCCCACCCACTGCAAGATGCAATTCGAGATCCGATTTTTACGCGAAAACCGTTACGCCTAACGGCCGTCTCACGCTTTACCCCGTTCGCCACCCCGGCGGTAACGATCCAGGGGAGCGCGGCGACCAACTTGAGGGTCGCGCGGAATAGCGGAGGTTTTGGCGTGAGGATCAGTGTCTTCGGGCTCGGTTATGTCGGTTGTGTCTCCGCCGCGTGCCTGGCGGGGCAGGGGCACCGGGTGGTCGGCGTGGACGTCAACCCGGTCAAGATCGACCTCATCACCCAGGGCAAGGCCCCGGTGGTCGAGGAGCGGATCGGCGAGCTGACCGCCGAAGTCGTCGCGAGTGGCGCGCTGAGAGCCACGACCGACGTCGCGGAAGCCGTCGCGGACAGCGAGATTTCGCTGGTCTGCGTCGGCACGCCGTCGGCGCCGAACGGCAGCCTCTCGACGGTGTACCTCGAGCGCGTCGCCGAGGAGATCGGCGAGGCGATCGCGAACAAGAGCGAGCGGCACACCGTCGTCTTCCGCAGCACGATGCTGCCGGGCACCTGCCTGGACCTGCTGATCCCGATCCTGGAGAAGTCCTCGGGCCGCACGGCCGGCGTCGACTTCGGCGTCGCGGTGAACCCCGAGTTCCTGCGCGAGGGCACCAGCGTCCGCGACTTCTTCGACCCGCCGAAGACCGTGATCGGCGAGATCGACGCGGCCAGCGGTGACGCCGTCGCGGCGCTGTACGAGGGCCTGCCCGGCCCGGTCTTCCGCGTGCCGATCCCGGTGGCGGAGATGACGAAGTACGCCGACAACTCCTTCCACGGCCTGAAGATCGGGTTCGCGAACGAGCTCGGCGCGGTCTGCCGGGCGCTCGGGCTCGACTCGCACCAGGTGATCGACGTCTTCCTCGCCGACACCAAGCTCAACATCAGCCCGGCCTACCTCAAGCCCGGCTTCGCGTTCGGCGGCTCGTGCCTGCCGAAGGACCTGCGCGGGCTGGTCTACGCGGCGCACCGCAACGACGTCAGCGTGCCGATCCTGTCGCACGTGCTCGCGTCCAACGCCGATCACCTGCAGCGCGCGTTCGACCTGGTCGCGCGCACCGGCAAGCGCAAGGTCGGGCTGTTCGGGCTGTCGTTCAAGCCCGGCACCGACGACCTGCGCGAGTCACCGCTGGTCGAGCTGGCCGAGAAGCTGCTCGGCAAGGGCTTCGACCTCAAGATCTACGACGCCAACGTCAGCCTGTCGCGGCTGATGGGCGCCAACCGCGAGTACATCGAGGGCCGGCTGCCGCACCTCGGCCAGCTGCTCGCCGGGTCCGTCGAAGAAGTCATGGACCACGCCGACGTCCTGCTCGTCGGCACCAAGGACCCGGACGTGCTGGCGGCCCTGCCGCACGACCGGATCATCGTCGACCTCGTCCGCCTGCCCGACGCCGAGACGCGTCGCCTTGAAGAGGGATACGCCGGCCTTGCCTGGTAAAGCGCTCATCCTCGTCGAAAACCTCTCCGTCCCCTTCGACCGGCGGGTGTGGCAGGAATCCACGACCCTGCGCGACGCCGGGTGGGAAGTCCACGTGATCTGCCCGCAGGGCACCAAGCGCGACACCGAGGCCGAAGCCGTCGTCGACGGCGTCCACATCCACCGGTACCCGCTGAAGGCGGCGACCGGCGGGCCCGCCGGCTACCTGCAGGAGTACGGCACGGCGCTGTGGCACACGCTGCGGCTGGCGCGCAAGGTCGGGCCGGTCGACGTCGTGCACGCCTGCAACCCGCCGGACCTGCTCTACCTGGTCGCGAAGGTCCTCAAGCGGCAGGGCGCGCGGTTCATCTTCGACCAGCACGACCTGTGCCCCGAGCTGTACCTCTCGCGGTTCGACCGCGGGCAGGACCTCCTCTACCGCGGGGTCTGCGCGCTCGAACGCGCCACCTACCGCGCCGCCGACGTCGTGATCTCGACGAACGAGAGCTACAAGCAGGTCGCCCGGATCCGCGGCGGCAAGAAGCCCGAGGACGTCTTCGTGGTGCGCAGCGCCCCGGTCGTCGAGCGGTTCCACGAGGTCCCCGTCGAGCCCGAGCTGAAGAAGGGCAAGCCGCACCTGCTGGCCTACCTCGGCGTGATGGGCCCGCAGGACGGCGTCGACTACGCCCTGCGCGCGCTCGCGAAGCTGCGGGACGAGATCGGGCGCACCGACTGGCACGCGGTGTTCGTCGGCTCCGGCGACGCCTTCGACGACATGGTCGCCCTCTCCGCCAAGCTCGGGCTCGCCAACCAGGTCGAGTTCACCGGCCGGATCCCCGACGAGGACCTGGTCCGCTACCTGTCCACCGCCGACGTCTGCCTGTCGCCGGACCCGCTCAACCCGCTCAACGACGTCTCCACGATGAACAAGGTCATGGAGTACATGGCGATGAGCAAGCCGATCGTCTCGTTCGAACTGCGCGAAGCGCGCGTTTCGGCGGGCGACGCGGCGGTCTACGCCCCGGCGAACGACGAGTCGGCGTTCGCGAAGCTCGTCTCGCAGCTGCTCGACGACCCGGAGGAGCGCGTCCGGATGGGCAAGCTCGGCCAGGCGAGGGTCGCCGGCGCCCTCTCGTGGGAGAACTCGGCGAAGAACCTTCTCGCCGCGTATGAGCACGCCGTGAAGTCCTGATCGCCGTTAGGTCAAGAACTCACCGGACGTGTAACCAATGTCCCCGGTCCGACGACGGATCGGGTAACCGGCCGATCTTGTGACCCCGTTCGGCGTACCCGCTCAGGAATGGAGATACCGCCGTTGACTGACGACACGGTGCGCCTCGCCTTGATCGGGCAGGTCCTCAGACGGCGCTGGCGGCTGCTGGTCGCCCTCGCCGTCCTGGGCGCGGCGGTCGGCGCCGGCGCGTCGGTGCTGTTCTCGCCCGGCTACCAGACCTCGTCGAGCGTGCTGCTCCAGGGACCGCGGCAGGCAGACGAGCTGCTCACCCAGGCCGAGGTCGCGACCAGCTCGGTCGTCCTCGACCGCGCCGCCGCCGTGCTCCCGTGGCACCCCAACGGAGCGGACCTGAAGAAGCAGGTCACGACGTCGGTGGCGAACGGCAACGTCGTGACGATCACCGTCTCGGCCGACACCGCCGAGCACGCGCAGCAGCTCGCGGACCAGGTCGCGCAGCAGTTCGTCAAGTACTCCGGCCAGCTGGCCAGCAACTCCGCGGACGCGTCGGTGCAGCTGGCGCAGGAGCAGCGCGAGTCGCTGCGCCAGCAAGTCCAGCTGACCACGCAGAAGATCAGCGACCTCGCCAAGACCGTCGGCGGCGACCTGACCGTGGAGAGCGTCCAGGTCCGCACGCAGCTCGAAGGTCTCCGGACGTCGCTGGAGCAGGCCATCAACGACCTCAACCAGGCCGACCTCGCGACCGGCATCGGCAACACCGTCGTGCTCGGGCCGTCCGAGCGCCCGAGCGGGCCGGCCGCCCCGACGCTGGTGCAGCTCGTCGCCGGGGGCGCGGTCCTGTTCTTCCTCATCGGCGTGTTCGGCCACCTGTTCGCCGCGCGCGCCGATCGGCGGCTGCGCGGCGAGCCGGAGATCGCTTCGGCGCTCGGCTCGCCGATCCTGGCCGGCGTCGACGTCACGACGCCGCAGGGCGACCGCCTCCCGGCGACCGGCCTCTACGGCAAGGTGCGGCGGCTGCTCGGCGGCGACCGGCCGTGGCTGCTGCCGCCGATCGCGACCTCGGCCGACGAGGTCAACCGCGACATCCGCTACCGCCGCGTGCTGGCCCGGCTGGCCACCGGCCCCGCCGACGTCCTGGCGCTCGTGGCCGACGACGACGAGACCGGCAAGCTGGCCGCCGGGCAGCTCGCCGAGCTGGCCGACCGGCTGTCCGTGCCGCTGCGGATCTTCGAGTTCACCGCCGGGCGGCCGACGGTGCCGGACGCCGGCCCCGACGCCGGTGTCCTGGTGGTGCTCAGCGCCGGCTCCCGCACCGCGTGGGAGCTCGTCCGGCTCGCCGAGGCCTGCAACGACGCGGGCCAGGAGATCGTCGGCGCGGTCCTCACCCATCCCGTCCGGCCGTCCGAGCCGGAAGCCGAACCCGTGGCGGAAGACGCCCCCGAGAAAGCCCTGGCAGGTTCGGCGTGACGACTACCTCCGAAACTCAGGCCGCCCCGCTGCTGGATCTCCAGCGGCTGTTCGTCGCGATCCGGCGGCGCAAGCGCCTCTGGCTGGCCACCGGGCTGCTCGGGCTGATCGCCGGGGCGCTGGTGGCGATCGTGCTGCCGACGCCGCCGACCGCCGTCACCAAGGTGATCGTCGTCCACCAGGACGACTCGCCGACCGACAGCGGCACGCTGATGCGCACCGACGTCGCCGTGCTGTCGACGACCCAGATCGCCGAAGGCGCGCTGAAGAAGATCAACAGCACCGAATCGCCCGAAGAGTTCATGAAGAACTACGCCGGGCTGGGCCTGACGAACAACGTCATGCAGATCACCGTCAAGGCGAAGACCACCGAAGAGGCCGTGGCGCAGGCGAAGGCGCTGGCCGACACCTTCATCGCCGACCACGTCCAGCGCAGCCAGGCCGCCGCGGCCGCGCAGTCCAAGGCCATCCTCGACCAGCGGAAGAACGCCCAGGACGAGCTGGCCACGGTCGACCAGCAGATCGCCGACGAGACCGGCAAGGGCCGCAACGCCAACGCCAGCACCCTCGAAGGCATGTACGGCCGCCGCGCGGCGCTCGCGTCGCAGATCTCCGACTTCGACTCCCGCGCGCAGCAGGCCGGCATCGGCAGCCCGCAGGTCGCCGCGGGCACCCAGGTCGTCGACGCGGCCCGCGCGCTGCCGAAGGCGTTCCTCAAGACCACCGCGACCAACGGCGGCATCGGCTTCGCCCTCGGCCTGGCCCTGGGGATCGCGATCGCCGCCATCGGCGCGGTCTCGCGCGACCGGCCGGTGCTGCGCCGCGAAATCTCCACGCACCTCGGCGCGTCCGTGCTCGCCCAGCTGCCGTCGAAGCGCCGGGGCCCGGCGCGGCTGTGGCGGCGCTCCCGGGCGGTGACCGAACGCCGGCGCGTTGCGACGACGCTCGTGCGCGCGATCAAGAAGGACAAGCCCGCCGTGTCGCTGCTGGAGCTCGGCGCACCGAAGCTCGCCGCCGCGCTGGCCCTCGACATCGCCGGGGAGCTGGCCGCGGACGGCAAGGCGAGCGTCCTCGACGACCTGCCGAACGAGGACGTCCGCAAGCTGGCCGGCGAAACGAACAGCGAGGTCACCGTCGTCGGGGCCGGCGACCCGGACGCCGAGCCGGACGAGCGCCGGGTCGGCGTCGGCACGGTTTCACCGGGCACGGCGTGGACCGACCTGGAGCACCTCGGCCAGGAGACCGTGCTGGTCGTCAAGGCCGGGCACGCGAACACGCTGTGGCTGCACACCGTGGCGCGGCAGCTCGCCGACCAGCAGATCCCGATCATCGGCGTGGTGCTGGTCGACCCGGACCCGCGCGACAAGTCCGACGGCACGCTGTGGGACGGCCTGCACACGGCGCTGCGCGGCCGCGCGAAGACGGCCCCCGCGGAGCACCGCGCCTCGGTCGTCGGGCACGACCGCATCGACGAACTGGCCGCCCGCATCGCCGAGCGCGTCGCGGTCGCGGAGCCGCCGACGCGGCGGATCGCGCCGGTCCGCCCGGTCGGCCCGCCACCGGCGCCGGCCAAGCCTCCGGCCACCCCGCTGCCGGAACCCGGGAAGGTCAGCGTCGACCACTTGGACGCGCCGACGAAGAAGTTCGCCCCGGTCAAGCCGAAGCGGCCGACGCCGTTCAAGCGCGACCACGGCGAGCCGACGCACAAAGGCGAACTGAACGCCGAGCTCGAGCCAGAAAAGAGCGCGGAGGTCTCCTGACCCCCGCGCCGCGACGAAGGGGACCCCACTCGAGATGTGCGGCATCGCAGGCACCTACCTCTGGCCGGACGGCGGGCCGCTCACCGACCGGCTGACCAAGACGCTGGCCCACCGCGGGCCGGACGGCTCCGGCCGCTACGACCACGCCGTCGGCGCGGGCTCGGTCCACCTGGGGCACCGGCGGCTGTCGATCATCGACCTGTCCGAGACCGGCGCCCAGCCGATGGTCCTCGACGGCCTCGCGCTCAGCTACAACGGCGAGCTGTACAACGCCCCGGAGCTGCGCGCCGAGCTTTCCGCGGCCGGCGTCCGATTCCGGGGGACGTCCGACACCGAGGTGCTGCTGCAGGCGTGGCGGCGCTGGGGCACGGACTGCCTGCCGAAGCTGCGCGGGATGTTCGCCTTCGCGATGTTCGAGGAAGGCACCGGCGAGCTGTTCCTGGTCCGTGACCAGCTGGGCATCAAGCCGCTGTTCTTCGTGCCGCGGGCCGGCGGGGTCGCCTTCGCCTCCGAACTGAAGGCGCTGGCCGGTGAGCTGGGCGGGTCGCTGCAGGTCGACAACGCGGCGCTGATCGCGTCACTGCTCTATTACTGGGTGCCGGACAGCCGCTGCGCCTACCAGGGCGTGGAGAAGCTGCAGCCGGGTACGTGGCTGCGCTGCCGTCCGGACGGTCAGCTCGACCGCGGCCGGTTCTGGTCGCTGCGCGAGGTTGCCGAGGAAGGCGCCGCCTACGAGGGCGAAGTCGACCTGCACGAGGTGATCTCCGAGTCGACCGCCAAGCACCTGCTCTCCGACGTCCCGGTCGCGACGTTCCTTTCGGGCGGGCTGGACTCCAGCTACCTGACGGCGCTGGCCGCGCGCTCGCAGCCCGGGATCTCCGCGTACACCATCGGGTTCCGCGCCGAGGACGCCAAGTTCGAGGCCATGCCGGACGACCTCAAGTACGCCCGGATCGTGGCGCAGCAGTTCGGCGTCGACCTGCACGAGATCGAGATCGCGCCGCAGGTGCTCGACCTGCTGCCGAAGATGATCCACCACCTCGACGAGCCGATCGGCGACCCGGCGGCGATCAACTCGTTCCTGATCTGCTCGGCCGCGCGCGAGGCCGGCGTCAAGGTGATGCTGTCCGGGATGGGCGCCGACGAGCTGTTCGCCGGCTACCGCAAGCACCTCGCGAACCTGATCGCCCTGCGCTACCACAAGGTGCCGGGCGCGGTCCGCCGTCCCGTCGAGTCCCTGGTGGACCGGCTGCCGGTCGCCTCGGCCAAGCGCGGGTACCGGTCGGTGCGGTTCGCCAAGCGGTTCCTGTCCTTCGCGGGCCTGCCCGAGGAGACGGCGTTCCGGCGCAGCTACACGATGTACGACCGCGCGGAGCTGCTCGACCTGGTCAACCCGGACTTCGCGCCGGACGTCGACGCCGTCCTGACCGAGCACGCGGACACGTACAACGACCAGGCGCTCGACGACTTCGTCAACCGCATGTGCCTGGCCGACTCGCGGATGTTCCTGCCGGGGCTGAACCTGACCTACACCGACCGTTCGACGATGGCGGCGTCCACCGAGGTGCGGACGCCGTTCGTCGACGTCGAGGTCGTGAAGGCGGCGTTCCGGGTCCCCGGCAACAAGAAGATCGTCGGCCGCGCCGGGAAGGTCGCGCTGAAGAACGCGGCGCTGAACATCCTGCCCAGCGAGATCGTGCACCGGCCGAAGGGCCTGTTCAGCGCGCCGCTGCGGGCGTGGATGAGCCGCGACCTGGCGCCGCTGGTGCGTGAGGTCGTCAACGATGGGGTGCTCGTTTCGTCGGGTTTCCTGCAGCGGGAGGCGTTGCAGCGCATGGTCGCCGAGGACGCCGCCGGCCAGGAGGACCGCGGCAAGCACCTCTGGCACGTCTTGACTCTTGAGTATTGGTACCGGAACGCGATGTCTGGAGCGGGAGCGAAGTGAAGCAGGTAGTCCAGAACTACAAGAGCGGGGAACTGGCGCTCCTCGAGGTCCCCGAACCCGCCTGCAAGCCCGGCGGCGTGCTGGTGCGGACGGTGTACTCGCTGATCTCGACCGGCACCGAGATGATGAAGGTGTCGGAGGCCAGCCTGTCCCTGGTGGGCAAGGCGAAGGCCCGCCCGGACCAGGTCGCGAAGGTCATGCAGAGCGTCGCCACCAACGGCCTCTCGGCGACCTACCGCAAGGTGACGTCCAAACTGGACTCCTACACCCCGCTCGGCTACTCGCTGTGCGGCATCGTCGAGCAGGTCGGCGACGGCATCACCGACGTCGCGGTCGGCGACCTCGTGGCCTGCGCGGGCAACGAGCACGCACTGCACTCCGAGCTGAACTGGGTGCCCAAGAACCTCTACTCGCGCGTCCCGGCCGGCGTCGACCCGCGGCACGCGGCGTTCGGCACCGTCGGGTCGATCGCCATGCAGGGTGTCCGCCGCGGCGAGCCGCAGATCGGCGACGTCGCCCTGGTCATCGGCCTCGGCCTGATCGGGCAGCTCGTGGTGCAGCTGCTGGCGTCGTCCGGCGTGCGCGTCGTCGGCGTCGACCCCGACCCGGAGCGCTGCAAGCTCGCCGAGAGCCTCGGCGCGCTGACCTGCGCGCACCCGGCGTCCGGCATCGTCGACACGGCCGTGGACGAGCTGACCCACGGCGCGGGCGTCGACCAGACCTACCTCGCCGCCGGCGGCAACACGAACGACCCGGTCGAGCTGGCCGCGAAGCTGTCGCGTGACCGCGGCCGCGTCATCGACATCGGCAAGTGCAAGCTCGACCTGCCGTGGAACGCGTACTACGAGAAGGAACTGGACGTCCGGTTCTCCCGCTCGTACGGCCCGGGCCGCTACGACCCGTCGTACGAGCTCGAAGGCCGCGACTACCCGATCGGCCAGGTCCGCTGGACCGAGCGCCGCAACCTCGAGTGCGTCCTCGACCTGATCGCGCGCGACCGTCTTGATGTCGAGCCGCTGATCACGCACGTCTCGGACTTCTCCGACGCGGTTTCGACGTACAAGTCGCTGAACGAGGGCGAGCTCAAGGCCGTCGCGGTGCTGTTCCGCTACCCGGACGCGGTCGCTCGCACGGAGCCCGTGGTCACGTCCGCCCGCGTCGGGCTGATCGAGCACAAGGCGGCGCCGCTGCCGGCCGGGCAGCCCGTGCGCCTGGGCTTCATCGGCGCGGGCAACTACGCGTCGTCGATGCTGCTGCCGCACCTGGTCGAGCGTTCGGACGTGCAGCTCAAGCACGTCTCGACGACCTCGGCGCTGTCGGGTGCCAACGCGCGGCGCAAGTTCGGCTTCGCCGCGGCGTCCACCGACATCGACGACGTCCTCGGCGACTCGTCGATCGACGCGGTGTTCGTTGTGACGCGGCATAGCTCGCACGCCGAGCTGACGCGTCAGGCGTTGCTGGCGGGCAAGTCGGTGTTCGTCGAGAAGCCCCTGGCGCTGTCCGCCGAGGAGCTGCAGAAGGTCCTCGACGCGATCGAGGAGTCCGGCAACGACCGCCTGCAGGTCGGCTTCAACCGCCGGTTCGCCCCGCTGCTGCACGAGGCCCGCGGCCAGTTCGGCCCGCGAGTCGGCCCGGCGACGGTCCGCTACCTGGTCAACGCGGGCCGCCTCGACCACGGCAGCTGGTACAACCAGACGGCCACCGAGGGCTCCCGTTTCGCCGGCGAGGGCGGGCACTTCATCGACACGGTGAGCTGGCTGCTCGACGCGGACCCGGTCTCGGTGTACGCGACGGGCGACCTCCAGGTGACGCTCGGCTACCCGGACGGTTCGACGGCGGTCATCACGTACGCGGAGACGGGTTCGTCGGGCTTCCCGAAGGAAACCCTGGACCTCACGGCCGACGGCAAGGTCTTGAAGTTCGACGACTTCGTCCGCGCATCGGTGTACTCGCGCAAGAAGTGGGCGAGCTCCCGGATCCCGAAGGGCCGCGACAAGGGCCAGGCGGCCGAGGTCGACGCGTTCTTGACGGCGGTCCGCACGGGCGGCCCGATGCCGATCCCGGTGTCATCACTGGCCGCGACGACGCTGGCCACGCTGGCGGCGCAGGCCAGTGTGTCGAACGCGGCGCCGGTCCGGATCGAGCTGCCGAGCAAGGCGGGTGCCCCGGCATGATGGGTCCCGGCTGGTACCTGCGCCGACTCTCCCGGATGGGGCCGGCGGAGGTCGTCGGGCGTGCTCGGCATGCCGTTGTTCAGCGGCAGTGGCGGAGCGCGCTGCCCACGCCGCCCGACTGGCCGTCGCACCCGCGGTTCGCCGCCGCCCTGCCCTCGGGGACCCTGGACAAGGTGCCCGGCGAGGCCGTCAAGCGGCTGCTCGCCACCGCCGACGAGCTGATGGCCGGCCGCGCCGAGTTCTTCGGTGTCGTCCGCACGGACTTCGAGTCGCCGGACTGGTTCCTCGACCCGAAGACCGGCCGGCGCGCACCTTCCGACGTCTACGCCTTCGACGTGCCGTACCGGTCGGAAGACACGGTCGGTGACATCAAGCAGATCTGGGAGCCGTCGCGCCACCAGCACCTCACCGTGCTGGCCGCGGCCTACGCCCTCACTGGCAACTCGGACTACGCCGCGCGCGTCGCCGCCCACCTGCGTTCGTGGTGGGCCGGGAACCCGCCGCTGCGGGGGCCGCACTGGGTGAGTGGCATCGAGCTGGGCATCCGGCTGCTGTCGTGGGTCTGGACGCGCCGCCTGCTCGACGGCTGGGCCGGCGTCGGCGACCTGTTCGAGGACAACCCGGACTTCCAGCTCCAGCTCTGGCACCACCAGAACTGGCTCTCCACCCTGCGCAGCCACGGCTCGTCGGCGAACAACCACGTCATCGCCGAAGACGCCGGGCTGCTGGCCGCGGCCTGCGCGTTCGGCTGGTTCCCGGAGTCGCCGCGCTGGCGGACCGAGGCGATGCGCTCGCTGGACGTCCAGCTGGGCCGCAACACGTTCGACTCCGGGCTGAACGCCGAACTGGCATCCGAGTACCACGGCCTGGTCCTGGAACTCGGGCTCGCCGCCGCGGTGGAGGCCGACGCGGCGGGCACGCCGGTACCGGACTCGACCTGGGACGTCCTGCTCCGGATGACCGACGCCCTGGCGTCCATTGTGGACAATCGACTGCGGCCGCCGCGACAGGGCGACGCCGACGACGGCTTCGGCCTGATCGTCGACGGTCTCGAGACCGACCGCTGGGCGTCGCTGCTGGCGACCGGCGAAGCACTGTTCGGCCGGCTCGACTGGTGGCCGCCGAACCCGGGCGAGGACGTCCGCACACCGCTGTTCGCTTCGCTGGCGTCCCGGACGCCTCGCGCTTCGGGCGTCCGCGCCGCCCGCCGTCCCGCGCACCTGCGGGACGCGGGCATGACGATCCTGCGGTCCGGTCGGATCTGGGCCCGCTGCGACGGCGGGCCGCACGGCTTCCTGTCGATCGCCGCGCACGCCCACGCCGACGCACTGTCGGTGGAGGTCCGCCACGACGGCGTCGACATCCTGGCCGACCCGGGCACCTTCTGCTACCACGGCGAGCCGCAGTGGCGGTCGTACTTCCGGTCGACACTCGGCCACAACACCCTCGAGCTGGCCGGGACCGACCAGTCGGTGTCCGGCGGGCCGTTCTTGTGGACGCGCCACGCGGTCACGAAGGTGATCGAAGTGCGCACCCCCGACGAAGGACCCTCCCGCTGGACGGCCGCCCACGACGGCTACGCGCCCGCGGTCCACCGCCGCACGGTCGAGCTCGACGGCGACGTGCTGAAGATCGTCGACGAGGTGCTCGGCGACGGCCGCCCGGCCGCGCGCCTGGCGTTCCACCTGGGCCCGGCGGTCACCGTCCGGCTCGAAGGGAACGTCGCGCACCTCAGCTGGCCGGGCCATTCCACCGGGTCCGTGGCCCCGGTGCACACCGCCGCCATGGAACTGCCGTCCGCGTTGTCGTGGACGGCCCATCGCGGTGAGCTCGACCCACCCCTCGGCTGGTACTCCGCGGGCTTCGGCCGCAAGGAGCCTTCGACCACACTCGTCGGCTCCGGCCCTCCCGGACTCCTCGCCACCCTGCTCCACTTCAGTTAGGACCCGCCCGTGACAGCCCGCCGTTCCCGACTCCGCCGTGCCGCTCCGCTGCTCGGCGTCCTCCTCACGGTCGCGGCGTGCTCCAGCAGCCCGGACTCCACCGGCCCGGCTCAGGCGACCCCGGCCCCCAGCGGATCGGTCGCGGCGGTCTGCGACAAGGAACCGGCCGGCCCGGCGACGGCCCCGGCGGGCGCGGTCGCCGTCGATCCGGCGGTGCCGGGCGACCTCGCCGCCAAGACGCGCGCGGCCGGCCCCGGCACGACGTTCTGGCTCAAGGCGGGCAAGCACATCCTCGGCGACGACAAGTACGACCAGGTGTCGCCCAAGGACGGTGACGTCTACATCGGCGCCCCCGGCGCGGTCGTCGACGGCCGGAAGATCAACCAGTACGCGTTCACCGGCCACGCGACGAACGTCAAGCTCACTTACCTGACCGTCCAGGGCTTCGCCGCGCCCCGCGACGAAGGCGTGGTCAACCACGACTCCGGCGACGGCTGGGTGATCGAGCACTCGACCATCCAGGACAACGACGGCGCCGGCCTGATGGCGGGCGCGCGCCAGCAGGTGCGCGGCAACTGCCTGCGCCGCAACGGCCAGTACGGGATGAACGCCTTCTCCGGCAGCACCCCGATCACCGCGCTGGTCGTCGAGGGCAACGAGATCGCCGGCAACAACACCGGCGACTGGGAAGCGAAGATCGACGGCTGCGGCTGCACCGGCGGCGTCAAGTTCTGGGACGTCAACGGCGCCGACGTGCGCGGCAACTGGGTGCACGACAACCACGGCACCGGGCTGTGGGCTGACACGAACAACAACGACTTCCTCATCGAGGGCAACCTCATCGAGAACAACGACAGCGCCGCGCTGATCTACGAGATCAGCTACAACGCGATCATCCGCGACAACACGATCCGCAAGAACAACTGGGTCGACGGCCGCAGGTACGCCGACAAGGGCGACAACTTCCCGACCCCGGCGATCTACATCTCCGAGTCCGGCGGCGAGCCGCGGATCAAGGCGCGGACGGCGAAGCTCGAGATCTCCCGCAACTACCTGGAGAACAACTGGTCCGGGATCACGTTGTGGGAGAACGCCGACCGCTACTGCAACAGCCCGGCCAACACCAGCTCCGGCGACTGCACCCGGCTGGTGCCGGACGTCAAGACGTGCGCGGACCCGGCCATCGCGAGCGGGCCGCTGCTGAGCGACTGCCGCTGGAAGACCCAGCACGTCGACATCCACGACAACAAGTTCGTCCTGGACCCGGCCGTCGTCGGCTGCCAGGCGTCGTGCGGCCGGATGGGCCTGCTCTCGAACTTCGGCACTTACCCGGACTGGTCGCCGTACAAGGGCAACGTCGTCCAAGAGGCGATCACGTACAAGCAGGACAACCGCTGGCACGACAACAGCTACGCCGGCCCGTGGACCTTCATCGCCTACACGACCGACCGCATCCTCGAGGTCGGCGAGTGGGAAGGCTCGCCGTACTCGCAGGACACCGGCAGCACGTACACCGCACAGGGCGGAGGCTGACATGGCGGCACACACCGGCATCGCGGGCATCCGCGGCGACACCGCGGCCGAGCCCGCGTCGGCGACCCCGAAGTGGGCGGCCCTCGCGTGGGCCCTGCTGATCATCAACACGCTCGGCTCGACCGGCGCGAAGACGGTCATCCCGCTGCCGCGCTCGGTCAGCCAGCTGGTCACCATGGGCTCGCTGATGACGGCGTTCGTGATCGCGCTGGTGCTGAACAAGCACCTGCGGATCCGGCCGAGCGCGTACCTGCTGCTGCTGACGCTGCTGCTGGTGTCGAGCATCCTGTCCAGCGCCGACCTGCAGGAGGGCGCCGGCGCGCTGTTCCGGTGCTTCCGGCTCACGGTGTTCGTCTCCACGCTCTGGTTGCTGACCCGCTGGTGGGACGGCGGGTTCACGTTCGTCCGGGCCCACATCCGCACGTACTCCGTCGTGCTCGTCTCGGTGGCGATCGGCCTCGTGGTCTCGCCCGGCAACGCGATGCCGGAGGAGTACGGCGGCCGCCTCTCGGGCGCGATTTGGCCGCTGACCCCGCCGCAGATCGGCCAGTACGCGGCGGTCATTTCCGGGCTCACGCTCCTTCTCTGGTTCGGGCGCCGGACGAGTTGGCGCAGCGCGCTGTACATCGTGGTGCCGGCATCGGGACTGTTGTTGCTCACGCACACCCGCACGGCGACGCTCGGCCTGGTCGCCGGGCTGGCCGTGGCGTTCCTGTCCATGCTGCTGACCAGCGCCCGCGCGCGGAAGGTGTTCGCCTGGACGGTCGGCGTCGGCGGGGTCGCCGGCGTGGTGCTGGCGGGCGCCCTGCAGGCGTGGTTCCTCCGCGGGCAGAGCGCCGACAACTTCTCCAGCCTGACCGGCCGCGCGAAGGTGTGGGACGCGCTGCTGGAGGCCCCGCGGACGACGTCGGAGTACATCTTCGGGGTCGGGCTGACGGACAAGTCCTACGATGGCCTGCCGATCGACAACAGCTGGCTCGCGATCTACCACGAGCAGGGATTCGTCGGGATCGCGCTGGTGGCGGGGTTCCTCCTCACGTTGGTCGTGGTGGCCGTGCTGCGGCCGCCGTCGCTGGCTCGCGCGTGCGCGATCTTCCTGATCACCTACTGCCTTTCGGCCTCCTACACCGAAGCCGGTCTCGGCGACGCGTCGCCGTACCTGCTGCACCTGGCCTTGGCCGCGTCGTTGCTGGTCCGCGGGGTGCCGCAGTCCGACGAACAAGCATTCATCCCGGCGAAGGGGATAGGCACGTGAAGGTGCTCGTGGTGCACAATCGGTACCGGTCCGAGCAGCCGAGCGGCGAGAACAACGTCGTCGACGCCGAGGTGACGCTCCTTTCCGAGGGTGGGCACCAGGTGTCGCTGTTCGAACGCCGCAGCGACGACATCGCGTCGATGCCGGCGCCCCGCAAGGCCCTGGTGCCGCTGACGGTGCCGTGGAACCCGGCGGTGCGGAAGGAACTCGCCGCCCGGCTGCGCGCGTCCCGCCCGGACGTCGTGCACATCCACAACACGTTCCCGCTGCTGTCGCCGTCGGTGGTCGCGGCGTGCGCGGACGCGGGGGTGCCCGCGGTCGCGACGCTGCACAACTACGGGATGGTCTGCCCACCCGGGACGCTCCACCGCGACGGCCACATCTGCACCGAGTGCGTCGGCGGCGCACCGCTGCCGGCGGTGCAGCACGGCTGCTACCGCGGTTCACGCGTGGCGACGCTCCCGATGGCGGCGAGCACGGCCGCGAACCGGCGCCGGTGGTGGACGGGCATCGCCCGGTTCTTCTGCATTTCGGCGGCCCAACGTGACCTCCTGGTGTCGGCCGGGATGCCCGGCGAACGGATGGCGGTGAAACACAACTTCGTCACCGACCCCGGCGTCCGCCGCACCGGCGACGGCAAGCACGTGCTTTTCCTCGGCCGCGTCACCGAGGAGAAGGGGGTCGGCCTGCTGATGCGGGCGTGGGACCGCCTCGGCGGAGCCCTGGGCGTGCCGCTGGTCATCGCGGGCACCGGCCCGATGCAGGACGAGGTCGCGACCTGGGCGGCCGGCCGCGCCGACGTGTCGTACGTGGGCCTGCAGAACAAGGCGGAGTGCCGCGCCATGACGGCCGACGCGGTGGCGGTGGTGGCGCCGTCGACGTGGCTGGAGGCGTTCGGCCTGGTGGTCGTCGAGGCGATGGCCGCGGGGGTCCCGACGGTGGCGGCGTCCCACGGCGCGTTCCCGGAGCTGGTGGACGACGGCGTCACCGGCCTCCTGCACGCACCGAACGACCCGGCCTCGCTGGCGGACCGGCTGCGGGAGGTGGTCGGCGACCGCAACCACGAGATGGGCGACGCGGCCCGGGTCCGGTACGAGAAGGACTTCACCCCGGCGGTCGGGCTCGATCGGTTGATCGCCGGGTACGAAGCGGCGATCGAGGCGCGCGGGTGAGGCAGCTGGTCCGGACGGCACCCGCGGCTCTGCCGGCCGCGTTGCGTGCCCCCTTGGCCATGACGTCCGCCCTGGCGACGGCGGTGCTGATCGCGCTCGGCATCCTCCATTTCCACGACTCGGGGTTGACGGGAATCGACGCGGCGGTGCTCCCGTCGATCGACGGGGTCCAGCCGCCCTGGCGGTACGTGGCGCTGGTGTTCGACTTCGGCGGCGAGCCGGTGGGGTCGACGATCCTGGTCGCGGTGCTCGCGGTGGTGTGCTTTCTGGTCCACCGCATCCGCGCGGCGGTGTTGACGGTGCTCGGCGTGGTGGTCACGGTGGCGGTGACAACACTGCTGAAGCCGACCATCGGCCGCACGATTCATGGCGAGTTCCTTTCGTATCCGAGTGGCCACACGGCATTGGCGACGGCGCTGGCGTTGGTGATCGCTTTGCTGCTGGCCGACCGTCTGGGGCTCGGCCGGGTCGCGGCGGTGGTGGTGGTCCTCGGGTTGGCTGTGGTGGCCGGGGTGGCGATGGGATGGGCCGAGGTGGCGTTGGGGGCGCACTACCCGACGGATGCGGTGGGTGGGTTCTGCGCCGCGCTGGCAGCGGTCCCGGCGACGGCTTGGCTGGTGGACCGGGTGGCCGAGCGGCTGTGATGCCGGGGTTCGGCGGGGCTTCTGGTGGGTCGGGTGGCTGAGCGGCTGTGATGCCGGGGTTCGGCGGGGCTCCCGGTGGGTCGGG
>NZ_BSTD01000005.1:329390-1016326 GCF_030269325.1 Amycolatopsis sp. NBRC 101858
GGGTGGCTGACCAGCTGTGATGCCGGTGCCGGCACGGGCTTCCGGTGGACTGGGTGGCCGCGGTTGTGATGGCGGGTTTCGGCAGGGCTTCTGGTGGGCTGGGTGGCTGAGCGGCTGTGATGCCGGGGTTCGGCGGGGCTTCTGGTGGGTCGGGTGGCTGAGCGGCTGTGATGCCGGGGTTCGGCGGGGCTCCCGGTGGGTCGGGTGGCTGACCAGCTGTGATGCCGGTGCCGGCACGGGCTTCCGGTGGACTGGGTGGCCGCGGTTGTGATGGCGGGTTTCGGCAGGGCTTCTGGTGGGCTGGGTGGCTGAGCGGCTGTGATGCCGGGGTACGGCGGGGCTTCTGGTGGGTCGGGTGGCTGAGCGGCTTTGATGCCGGGCCTCGGCAGGGCTTCCGGTGGATTGCGTGGCTGAACGGCTGTGATGCCGACCCCGGCACGGGCTACCGGGTGGGCCGGGTGGCCGGAGGTGCTGGGGTGCCCGGGGCCGGCTTCCGGTGGCGTTCGTGCCCTCGGCGAAGTGGCGTCCCGTGAGGGGCTGCCCGCCGGTGGGTGGGTAGCCAGGCTCAGTGTCGTGGCGGGGCAGCCGGCAGATCGAGCGGGCTTCCTCGCGCGAGCGGGGTGTCGGTCTGGGTGGGGCTCGTTCGTCGGTGGGGTGACCTACCCGCGAAGGAGACTCCGATGATCCAAGACCTGATCGCCGCCGAGCGGCGGGAGCTGGCCGCCTTGCTTGGTGAGCTCACGCCCGCCGAATGGGGCTCGGCCACCCTGTGTGCCGGGTGGCGGGCTCCCGAGGTTGTTGCCCATATGACCATGCCCTTCCGGTTCACGACCGGGCGGTTCGTGCGCGAGCTGGTGAAGTCCGCGGGTCGCTTCAACCGGATGGCCGATCGCGTGGCTCGGCAGGAGGCCGCCGAGCTTTCGAGGGAGGCTCTCGTCGGCTCGCTGCGGGACAACGCCGACCACCCCTGGCAGCCGCCCGGCGGTGGGCCGGAGGGTGCTCTCAGCCACGACGTCATCCACGGCCTCGACATCACGACCGCCCTCGGGCTGGATCGCCGCGTGCCCGCGGAACGGCTGGAAGTGGTGCTCGGCGGCGTCCGGCCCAAGCAGGCGAAGTACTTCGGCACCGATCTGGCCGGTGTCTGCCTGCGTGCCGATGATCTCGACTGGTCGTACGGCACCGGGACCCCGCTCACCGGCCTGGCCCAGGACCTGCTGCTGGTGCTCTGCAACCGGCGTCTGCCGGTGGGACGTCTTCGGGGCGAGCCGAGCGCGCGCTTCACCACGGTCTGAGCTCCTTCCGCAACTCTTCCATTGTGGACAGTGCGTCTGCGCCGTAGCGCAGTGCTTGCAGGCCGGCGGCACGCGCGGCCGAGACGTTCTCCGCGCGGTCGTCGATGAGCAGGATCCGGCTCGGGATCACGTCGAGACGCCGGCACACGCCGGTGAAGGCTTCGGGCGCCGGTTTGCGCACCCGGGTGTCGCCGCTGATGAACCAGTCGGTCAGGTACTCGCCGAGACCGAACCGCTCACGCAAGAGCTTCGACCACTCGCTGACGTCGTTGCCCAGGCAGCCGAGCCGCACTCCGGTCGCGTCGAGATCCGCGAGGACCGCGACCACCCCTTCGGTCAGGCGGTGGTTCCGGCAGTACTCCTCGTCCGACGCGCCGGATGCGCCGGCGTTCGCCCAGAGGTCGGCCGAGGACATCTTGCCGAGGCTGCATTCCTGGTGCAGCTGGGCGATTTCTTCCCTGCGCAGCACGCAGCCGTGGCTGCGGAGGTAGGGCACGAGCAGCTCGCCGACGTCGTCGGCGGCGGAGTAGAGGACGCCCATCGCATCGAACAGGACGATGTCGATCGCGTCGCGGTCGAGGGGTGCGGGGATGGCGGACATGTCTCCGACGGTACCGAACACCTGTGCGAACGCCATCGCTGAAACGGGTGATGTGCCCTGTCCGAAATTCTCCGCTCGCGACTTTTCCCTTGTGTGCCAACGAGATTCGCGGTCAAAGTCGGACGCCGCGGCGAAAAGTGTCGGACCCCGTCGGCAAGCTTCTGATCAGCAGCCGGCGGTCCCACCGTCGAACGAAGAACACTCGTCCTGCGAGTAGGGCCCCGCCCGCCAGCCCGCAGCGTCGACCGTCCTGGAGGTGTCATGCACGACGAAGGTCCACGGCCCGGCGTAGGAGTTGTCGTGCCACCGGTTGCCCTGCTGGAAGGTGATCGCCTCCTCCACGACGGTTCCCTTGTAGGGAGACCAGTCCGGGAAGGTCCCGTAGTTCGACAGCAGCGCCATCCGCCCGCAGAGGCTTGTGCAGCCCACCCGTCCAGGATCGAACCGGAAGGTGTTCCCGTGAACCTCCACGCGCTGGGTCTTCCAGCGGCAGTCGTCGTAGGCCGGTGGCTTCGCGATCGTGCCCGCCGTGCACGAAGACCGGGAAGCCACCTTGGTGCAGTAGCCCGAAGACGTGTTCGCCGGGCTGGTGCAGAAGCGGTCGGCGTTCTCCCACAACGTGATCCCGGCCCAGTTGTCCTCGAACGTGTTCCCGCTGATGTCGACGGCCGACGTCCGCGCCTGAACACGGGGCTCGCCGCCCGACTCCGACAGGTACACCGTCGCTGCCGGGAAGTTGTCGCCGCGCGCCGCGAACGCGCGGCCCTGCACCAGGGTGTTGCCGCGGAACGTGTTGCCGCGCAGCACGAGGTTGTAGCTGGTCTCGTAGAACAGCGCCTCGGCGTCGTTGGCTTCGAACAGGTTGTCCTCGACGAGGAAGTCGTTGTTGTTCGTGTCCGCCCACAGGCCGGCGCCGTGGTTGCCGTGGACCCAGTTGCCCCTGACGTCCGCGCCGTCCACGGCCCAGAACTTGGCACCGCCGCTGCAGCCGCAGCCCGGCACCTTGGCCTCCCAGTCGCCGGTGTTGTTGCCGGTGATCTCGTTGCCCTCCAGCACCAGCCCGGTGATGCCGTCTCCGGCCTGGTAAGCGTTGAGCCCGTACTGGCCGTTGTCGCGCAGGCAGCTGTGCCGGACGACCTGGCGTGCCCCGGCCATCAGCCCCGCGCCGGCGTTGGCCTCGATGGTCGTGTTCTCGATGAGCCAGCCGTCACCGGAGTCGTGGTTGACCACGCCCTGGTCCTGCGGCGCGGCGAACCCGCGGACCGTGAGCCCGTGGAGCTCGACGTCGCGGGCCCGCTGGGTGAAGGCCGCCTGGTTGACGCCCCGGCCGTCGACGACCGCGCCCGGCGCGCCGAGGTAGACGTCGCCGTCCTTCGGTGCGACCTGGCCGAACTGATCGGTGCCGAGCGTGTGGGTGCCGGGGCGGAGCCAGAACGTCGTGCCGGGCGGGTTCGCCGCCGTCTTGGCCGAGAGGTCCCCGTCGACGCCCGGATCGACGGGGACGGCCCCAGGAGGCGCTTCCTCGTGCTCCGCGGGCTGGTGGTCGCACACCGGCCCGGGTCCGTCGGTGGTTCGCGCGGTCGCCGGGCACGCCACGGCGATCAGGAGCGAGCAAGCGGCGACGAGAACCGCACGAGGTCTGCCCATGGATGGAAGTTACGCACGAACAGGCCGGAAAACAGTCACCCTCAAGTGTCCTCATCGGACCCAAGGGGTGAATCCTGCTCGCCTTCGGGGGATGCAGGCCGGCCGGGGCGCTCGCCCCGGCCGACCGGCACCGATCCCGGGTCAGGCGAACTTGCGGAACACGGGCTGCACCGGGCGCCCGCCCATCCACGGCGTGGGGTCGTTCGCGTCGAGGGCCTTCCGGTACACCGTGCAGGCCTGGGCGACCACGTCGATGGTCTTGTCGATGTCCGCCTCGGTGAGCCCGGCACTGACCACGAAGGACGGCCCGAGCACCCCGCCGCTCACCAGCTCGCGCAGGAACAGCGTCCGGTACGGCTGGGACGGCTTGAGTTCCTCGTCGAGGGTGCCGAAGACGAGGTTGCTGGACCGCCCGCGGACGACCACGTGGTCCCCGACCCCGATCCCGGCCGCCACCTCGCGGACGCCGGCGGCCAGGCGGTCGCCGAGGGCGTGCAGCCGGGCGATGACGTCCTCGTCGCGGTAGACGTCCATGACCGCGATCGCGGCGGCGAGGGAGTGGGTCTCGGCGCCGTGGGTGGTCGAGAGCAGGAACACCCGTTCCCGGTCGGTGTGCAGCCCGCCGATCTCCATCAGCTCCCGCTTGCCGGCCAGCGCCGAGACGGCGAAGCCGTTGCCGAGCGCCTTGCCGAACGTCGAGAGGTCCGGGGTGACGCCGTAGAGGCCCTGCGCGCCGTGCGCGGACCAGCGGAACCCGGTGATCATCTCGTCGAAGACGAGCACGACGCCGTGGCGCGTGGCGAGCTCCCGCAGGCCCTGCAGGTACCCCGGCGGCGGGCCGACCGCGGCGGCCGGCTCCAGGATCATGCACGCGATCTCGCCCTCGTGGCGCTGCAGCAGCTCCTCCGTGGCCTGCAGGTCGCCGTACGGGAAGGACACCGTCGCGTCCGTCGTCTCGTCCGGGATGCCCGCGTTCATCGCCGTGGTGCCGATGAACCAGTCGTCGGTCGAGAAGAAGGCGTGGTCGGCGCACTTGGCGACGAGCTTGCGCCCGGTCGCCGCGCGGGCCAGCCGCACTGCCGCCGTCGTGGCGTCCGAGCCGTTCTTGGTGAACTTCACCATGTCGGCCGTCGGCACGTTCTCGAGGAACCGCTCGGCTGCCTCGGCCTCGATGATCGACGGGCGGATGAAGTTGCTGCCCTTGCCGAGCTCGGCGCGGACCGCGTCCAGGATCCGCGGGTGGGCGTGGCCCAGGCTGACCGCTCTCAGCCCGGCGCCGTATTCGATGTAGTCGTTGCCGTCGACGTCCCAGACGTGGCCGCCGAGGCCGTGGGAGATGACCGGAGCCATCATTTCGGGATACTGGTCCGAGCCCTTGGCGTAAGTGTGCGCACCACCCGGGATGACCCGGTGCAGCCGCTCGTTCGCCTCCGTGGAGCGGGGCAAGTTCGTTCCCATGTGGGTCACCTCGTTGGTTTCAACGCCTCTCCGAGAGACGGCGCGCGCTCATCCCGGTCACTGACCATTGTGACCGACAGTGGCCACGAAATGTCCAATTCTGGGTCTTTGTACGAAATTGTGATGTCTTCGGACGGGTCGTGGGGTCGATCGATACGGTACGAGACGTCCGAGATATCGGTGAGTGACTGGAATCCGTGCGCGCACCCCGCCGGGATGTACACGGAAACCTGGGTATCACCGGAAAGTTCGAACGTTTTGACATTGCGGAATGTCGGCGAATCCGGTCGGAGATCCACGACGACGTCGAAGATCGCGCCGTGCGAGCAGCGCACCAGCTTCGCCTCGCCGGCCCCGCCGCGCAAATGCATCCCGCGGATGACTCCCTTGCGTGAGCGGGAAAGACTGTCCTGGGCGAAGCCGTCCGGGTCGATCCCGACCGACGCGACGACCTCGCGGTCGAACGTCCGGCTGAAGAAGCCGCGCTGGTCGGCGTGCGGGGTCGGTTCGAACAGGTACACGCCCTCGATCTCGGGCACCGGAATGGCCTTCATCGCGCACCCCCGAAGAGGGCCGCCGAAAGGGCGGCGAACTGGTCCTTGAGTCGTTGCACGTTGTTCTCGTTCCGTTCCGCCAGGATCTGGCGCAGTTCCGGCGAACGGTTTTCGAGTTCGGTGAACTGCTCGACGAGCCGGTCGAAGCCGACTGTCTTCGCCCGCTGGGTGAAGCCGTCGAGGCCCATCTCCGCCATGAGCACGTCGTTCTTCGGCGCGTACCCGATCGCGACGGTCGGCTTCGCGACTTTCAGGGCGCAGAGCACGTTGTGGTAGCGCGTGGCCACCACGCTGTCCACCACCGCCATCTCGTGCATCAGCTCGTCCAGGGTCTTCGCCGAAGCCGCCGTCACCAGCGGGGAAGCGGTCTTCTCGAGGATCTCGTCGACGACCTGCCGGTCGATCTGGTCACCGATGAACAACCGGACGGGTCTGCCCTGGTCGACGAGCCAGGCGACGAACCGGTTCATCGTGTCCACGTAGTGGCGGTAGATGCGGTCGCTGTCGGCGCGGTCGTCGTTGCCGCCGTAGTAGGCCATCACGCCGACGCCGACGGTGCCCGGCTCGCCGCCGGCAGCCGGAGTGGGGAGGGAGAACGCGAGGTCGGGGTAGACCTCGTCACGGCTGGTGTCGACACCCATGGCGCGCATGGCGTCTCGGGAGAGGTCGTCGCGGAAGGAGCGGTACGCGGCGAGCCGGCCGGACCAGCGGACGAGCGTCCGCGTGACCCGCGCGCTGATCTCGTTGGCGCCGACGCTGACCAGCGCGACCTTCGTGCCGAAGAGCCGCCCGGTGGCGGAAAGGAGGAAGAGCGAATACGGAAAACCCCAGGGACGCAGCGGAAGCGTCGCTTCGAGGACGCCCATGCCGGGCACGATGACGACGTCCTGCTTCCGGACCCAGGCGGCCGTGCGGCCGATGTCGACCAGCTTGCCGAGTCCCTTGAGGACGATCGAGCGCAGGCCGGACGCCGTCTCGTACTCGGCTTGGTTCCAGTGCAGGGGCGTGGTGTCGACGCCGTACCGCTCGCGGACGATGTCCGGGCCGCCCACCAGGCCGGTCAGGACGGCGTCCGGGTGTTCGGCGCGCAGGTAGCCGAGCACGGCTTCGAGGGAACCGTCGTTGCCGAGGTTCCCCGAGCCGAGCAGGCCGAAGACGCCGACGCGGGGGGCACGCTTCACGCGAGCCTGCCTTCGCGGCCGGCGACGATCTCGTTGACCGTGGCGACGTCGGAGGCGGTCGGCGCGCGGTCCTCGACGCGCTCGCCGTGGCCGGAGCGCGCCCGGTTGGTCAGCCAGGCGCCGAGGTGCCCGAAGCACTCGCGCTTGTCGGCGGCCGAGATCGGCGCGCGGCGGATCAGGTCCGCGAACCCGTAGACGTACTCGCCGAGCAGGCGGACGGTGGGATTCCGGAGCCGGTTCGCGCGCCGCGGGTCCAGATTCGCGCACCGGCTCCGGATGGTCGGGTTGGCCCGTTCCGCGCGGCCCGGGTGGTCGCGGCGGAAGTAGAGCAGCTCGGGCACCTGGTGGAACGCGCCGTGCAGGGCCATCTCGGCGGAGTAGGTCCGGTCGGCGTGGTGGTAGCTGTCGAGCGGCTTGACGCGGCGGAGGATGTCCGCGCGGATGACGCCGTAGAAGTCGTCGCCGCCGGGCTCGAACAGGACGCTGCGGAAGCGGTCCGGGGCGTGCGGGGACGCGGTGTTCAGCGTGTACTCGAGCGGCTGGACGATGCGGCCGTCGCCGTCGATGATCGCCTGGTCGCAGTGGGCGAGCATGATGTCCGGGCGCTCGTCGAGGGCCTCGATGCACCGTTTGAGCAGGTCGCGGGCGTAGAGGTCGTCGTGGGAGACCCACTTGAAGAGCTCGGTGCGGGACACGTCGAACACGTAGTTGTGGTTCGGGGTCGCCCCGATGTTCTTCGGCTGCCGGACGTAGCGGATCCGGGAGTCCTTCTCGGCGTAGCGGCGGCAGATCTCGTCGGTGCCGTCCGTGGAGGCGTTGTCCGAGATGATCAGCTCGAAGTCTTCGTAGGTCTGGCCGAGCAGGGCGTCCAGCGACTCGGCGAGGTACTCCTCGCCGTTGTACACCGGGAGGCCGAGGCTCAGCCGCGGGACGGTGGTCATGGAGTCCTCATTCCTTGATCGGCAGTTTGATCGGCTCGAAGACCACGGTGGTTTCGTTGATCCCGATCGGCGCGAAGACGATGGTGGTCTCGTTGGCCCCGGCGTCGTCCGGGGTCGGCGGCACGTACTCGCGCAGCCCGATCCGCAGCTGCCACCACCAGACGATCGACCCGGTGAGGGTCGCGGCCGCGACGCCCCACGCGGACCCGGGCGCACCGCCGAGGAAGGCGCCGGTGATGCCGAACGTGACGTAGAACAGGGAGGCGATCAGCTGCGAACGCAGGCTCCGTGGTGCGGCGCCCAGTGCGCGGAGCCCGGCAGCCGCGCCGGTGGCGAAGCTCGCGCCGACCACGGCGAGGGTGACCGGGAGGATCAGCGGGGACGACGAGTCCCACACCGAGCCCATCACCCAGCGGCCGGCCGAGTCGGGGAGCAGGAGGAACAGGCCGAGGCCCCAGCACAGCGCGGCGGCGGCCTGGCCGCCGCCGAGGATCATGCAGAAGTGCTTGAGCCGGTGCGGGGCTCGCTGGAGCACCCGCGCGCCCTCGGCGACCGTGACCAGGGACAGGCCCATGAGCAGGGCCAGGAACGGGCCGAGCAGCTGCTCGGCGCCGCGGACCGCGCCGACGGCGGTGATGCCGGCGATGGCGCCGAGACCGTACGCGCGCAGCTGGGACGCGCCGCTGTTGCTGACGTTCTCGACCAGGTAGCGCACGCTCAGGTCACGCTGCGAGCGAAGCCAGCCGACGAGCTCCCGCGGGTGCGGGAGGATCCCCGTCTGGAACCAGCCGTAGACCGCGGCGAGCGCGGCCGCGATGCCCCACGCCAGCACGAACGCGACGACCGTCCCGATCCGGCCGGCGATGAACAGCGCCGGCATCAGGGCGACGCCGCACACGACGTCGTTGAGGAACGCCTTCTTGCCCTGTCCGCGGGCGAAGAAGGCGAACCGCCAGGCGTCCTGCAGGAGCAGGCCCGGCAGGACGACGGCGAGCGCGACGAACGCGTTGCCGAGCGGGCCGCCCGCGGCCAGCCCGGCGACCAGGCTGACCAGCCCGGTCGCGCAGCCGACGCCGATCGCGGTACCGGAGGCGCTGGCGACCCCCAGGCGCCAGCGGTCCTCCGGCACCGCGCTGAACCGCACCATCAGCGGGTCGGTGGCCAGCCCGCGCGAGATGTTGAGCACCACCCCGTAGGTGACCCAGGCGAGGCTGAAGATGCCGAACGCGAACGTGCCGAGCTCGCGGGCCACGTACAGCCCGACGGCGAAGTTGGTCAGACTGGACACTGCCTGGTCGCCGAGGCCCCAGCTCAGCCGTCCGGCCATGGCGCGCACGGCGCCGTTCCGGAGCAGCGAGCGCGGGGCCCGGCGATGGTTGGCCACGTCGCTCACTCCTTGACCAGACCGGCGTCGTGCAGGGCGCGGGCGGCGACGTCGACGATGTCGAAGGGCAGCCCGGCCCGCTCGGCGATGTCCAGCAACGAGTGCTCGCCGTCGGAGAGGTTGAGCACCCACAGCATGGCCATCTGGGCCTGCTTGGCGTCGCTGCGGCCGCCGAGCGAGTCGTACAGCCCGCGCTTGCCGAGCTGGGGCTCGCCGTACGGGCTGAGGTTGACGTACCGGCGGTTGCGGTCCAGGACGCCGAAGGCATCCCGCAGCGCGCCGAGCGTGTCCTCCATGGCCGCCGGAGAGACGAAGCTCGGGTTGTCCGCCGAGGTGTGGTACTCGGGGTAGCCCGCGTACGGCGTCCGCGTCAGCGAGCCGACGCCGAGGTTGAAGCCCGGCGAGCAGAACTGGCGCTCGTCGTAGCCGTAGGGCGAGAAGTCGACGACGCGGTGCTCGCGCGAGCGCAGCACGTGCTGCATGACGCGGTCGATCTCGGCGTCGTCGCGGCGGGACTTCTTGTACGTCAACGATCCCGGGTCGCCCGCGCACGCCAGCACCAGGCCGTGACGCACCTTCTCGATCCGGGAGGCGTTGCGCGCCAGCCAGGTGATCGAGCCGATCGTCCCCGGCATGAACAGGAACCGGTAGGTGTAGTGGGGCTGAGTGAGAGCCAGCTGCTGCGCCAGCGAAATCGCCACCGCGATGCCGGCCAGGTTGTCGTTGGCCAGCGACGGGTGGCACACGTGGCACGACACGATGACCTCGTCGGTGACGCGGCCCGGCACGACGTGCTCGCCGTAGGTCAGCGAACCGTCGGCCAGGGTCGAGTCGATGACGACGTCGTACTCGCCGTCGGGCAGCGCGTCGAGCTTCTCCTGCGCGAGGCAGAAACCCCAGGCCGGCGCGTAGTAGCTGGTCCGGTACGGGACCCACGACGGCTGGTCCGGCAGCGTGTGCAGGTGCTCCCGCAGTTCGCTCAGCGGCATCCGCTCGTTCACCGGGACGCTGTACCCGACGACGTGCAGGTTCGACTCCTGGAAGTCGATGACGCGCTCACCGGAAGGAGACGCGACGTACGCGTCCCGGATGTTCCACTCCTGCGGGATCGTCCAGTCCAGCACCGCCGTGCCGGTCGGGACCTCGTGCCGCTCCAGCGCGATGTGCTCGCCGATGATGTCCAGGGTCTGCCGCACGCCGTCGCCGGTGATGCTGCGGCAAATCGGGTACAGCCGCTCGACCAGGGCGTGCAGCTCCGCCCCCGTCCGCAGCTGCGGGCCCGCCACTAGCGCCGCCGCAGGGTGTCGTCGACGCGGCCGGCTTCACCCTCGCTGCGCAGCCAGGCCAGCCGGGTGAACAGCTTCTCGAACGACTCGCGGGTCAGCCCGAACTTGCGGTAGGCCTCGATGAGCTCGACGGCGCCGTCCTTGACCGACCACTCGCAGGTGAAGCCGGGGATCGCCGAGCGGAAGCGCGAGAAGTCGACCCGGTACGAGCGCGGGTCGGAGCCGGCCTCGCCGGTGATGTTCAGCGTCGAGCCCGGCACGGCCTCGACGACCTCCTGGGCGATCTCGGCGACGGTGACGTTGTTGTCCTCGGTGCCGATGTTGAAGGCCTTGTTGTGCACGGCCTCCTTCGGCGCCGTCAGCGCGGCGGTGAACGCCCGCGCGATGTCCTGGGCGTGCACCAGCGGCCGCCACGGCGTGCCGTCGGAGAGCACCAGCACCTCGCCGGACAGGTGCGCGTGCGCGGTCAGGTTGTTCAGCACGATGTCGCCGCGCAGCCGGGGCGAGTAGCCGAACGCGGTCGCGTTGCGCATGTAGACCGGGGTGAAGTCGTCGTCGGCGAGCTCGTGGACGTCGGCCTCGACGCGCACCTTCGACTCGGCGTACGGCGTCACCGGCTTCAGCGGGGCGTCCTCGTCGACCAGCTTGTCGCCGCCTGCGCCGTACACCGAGCAGGTCGACGCGTAGAGGTACCGCCCGACGCCGGCCTCCTTCGCCAGCTTCGCGAGCTTCACCGACGCGTGGTGGTTGATGTCGTAGGTCAGCTCCGGCGCGAGCGACCCGAGCGGGTCGTTCGACAGCGCGGCGAGGTGGATCACCGCGTCGAACCCGGTGACGTGCTCGAGCGTGACGTCGCGCAGGTCGACGACCTGGCCGGCCGGGTCGGCCGGCGTCGGACCGAGCAGGCAGTCCTCGAACAGCCCCGAGTCGAGGCCGACGACCTCGTGACCGGCGGCCGCGAGCACCGGGGCCATCACCGTCCCCAGGTAGCCCTTGTGCCCCGTCAGCAACACCCGCATCGGATCAGCCCTTCAGGTCGAGAGTGAGTTTCTTGACGAAAAACGCTTCGGCGTACTTCGCGGCCGCTTCGATCCCGCGGATCCGCGCCAGGCCGAGGAACGCCTCGCGGTCGTACCAGCCGCGGTGCCGCTGCGACGCGTAGTGCTCCTGCAGCAGCCGGACCTTCTCCTCGGCGACGTCGTCGTCGAGCGGCTGGTACACCGAAGGCGCGCCGAGGTCGCCGTCCCACTTGACGATCTCGTAGCCCAGCGCCAGGTGGTCGCGGAACGCCGTCGGCACGAGCTTCGCGAGCCCGCGGTGGTCCTGGTGAGCGTCGTCGGTCCGCGGCGCCAGGATGACGTCCGGGTCGGTCCGCCGCCGCAGCTCCTCCAGCGCGTTCTTGGCCTCTTCCCAGTGCGCCGGGAAGCGCCCGTCCGGCATCTTCAGCACCGTGACGTCGACCTGTGCGCCCGGGCAGAACGCCGCGAGCGCCGCCCGCTCCTCGTCCTCGCGGGGCGTGCCGCCACCGGAGAGGACCAGCGCGTCGACCTTCAGCCCCGGCCGCGACGAGCACATCGTCAGCAGGGTGCCGCCGGCGCCGATCGCGATGTCGTCGCAGTGCGCGCCGAGGGCGACGACGCTGCCGAGGCGTCCCGGCCGGAGCCCGATCACGCGGTGCTCGCGACGGGCTGCTCCCAGAGCGCCCAGGGCTTCTTGCCGTGCGTGTACGCCTCGTCGAGCGCCGCGCGCTCCTTGACCGTGTCGGTCGGCTTCCAGAACCCGCGGTACGGGTAGGCCAGGAGACGCCCGCGCTTGGCCAGCTCGCCGCAGCCGTCGGCGACCAGGTCGCCGTTCTCCGGGATGTGGTCGAAGACCTCCTGGCGCAGCACGAAGTACCCGCCGTTCTCCCACAGTGGCATTTCGCTGACCGCGGTGATCGAGCCGACCATGCCGCCTTCGTCCATCTCCACGCAGTGGAACGACGACTGCGGCGGCACGACCATCATCGACGCGCCGGCGTCGGTGTTCGAGAACCGCTCGATCATGTCGGGCAGCGGGACGTCGGACAGGACGTCGGCGTAGTTCGCGAGGAACATCTCGTCGCCGTCGAGGTAGTCGCGCACGCGGCGCAGGCGTTCACCGATCGGCGACTCGATGCCGGTCTGCACGAAGGTGATCGTCCAGTCGGCGATGTCGGTCGAGAGCAGCTCCGCCTTGCCGCCCCGCAGGACGAAGTCGTTGGAAATGGTTTCCTGGTAGTTCAGGAAGAAGTTCTTGATGTGCGCCGCGCCATAGCCCAGGCACAGGATGAACTCCGTGTGGCCGAAATGCGCGTAGTAGCGCATGACGTGCCAGATGAGCGGTCTCGGACCGACCATCGCCATCGGCTTCGGGACGTCGTCGGCCGCGCCGTTGCGCATCCGCATCCCGTAGCCACCGCAGAAGAGAACGACCTTCACTTCAAGACACCTCGACGATTTCCAGGCGGGGGATGGGGAACACGAGCTTTCCGCCCCAGGCACCCACGAACGACAGCTGTTCGGTCAGTTCCTCCCGGAGGTTCCACGGGAGGACGAGGACGTAGTCGGGCCGATCGGCTTCGATCCGCTCCGGGGGCAGCACCGGGATGCGCGTGCCCGGGGTGAACCGGCCGTGCTTGTACGGGTTGCGATCGACCGTGTACTGCAGCAGGTCCGTCCGGATGCCGCAGTGGTTCAGCAGGGTGTTGCCCTTGCCCGGGGCGCCGTAGCCGACGACGGTCTTGCCGTCGTTGCGCGCCTCGATGAGGAACTTCAGCAGGTCCAGCCGTACGCGGGTGACGCGCTCGGCGAACTCGGTGTACCCGGACAGCTCGTGCAGCCCGGCGGCCTTTTCGCGCTCCAGGACGTCGGTCATCCGCTCGCTGGGCTCGCCCGCGACCGCGTCGGGCCGCGCCCAGAGCCGGATCGAACCACCGTGCGTCGGCACGAGCTCGACGTCGACCACGGTCAGGCCGCCGGTCGCGAGGGCCCGGCGCGCGGATTCGACCGTGTAGTACTGGAAGTGCTCGTGGTAGATCGTGTCGTACTGGTTCTTCTCGATCAGCGTGAGCAGGTGCTGGACCTCGATGGAGACCCAGCCGTCGTCGGCGACCAGGGCGCGCAGGCCCTTGGTGAAGCCGATCACGTCGGGGATGTGCGCGTAGACGTTGTTCGCGGCGACGAGGTCGGCGGGCCCGTGCTCCTCGCGCACCCGGAGGCCGGTCTCCTCGGAGAGGAAGGCCGTCAGGGTGGGCACGCCGGCGTCGCGCGCCGCCTGCCCGACGTTCACCGAAGGTTCGACTCCCAGACACCGGATGCCGTGCCCGACGACGTGCTTGAGCAGGTAGCCGTCGTTGCTGGCGACCTCCACGACGAAGGACTTCTCGCCCAGGCCCAGCCGCTCGACGGAGCTGTCGACGTAGCGCTTCGCATGCTCGACCCACGACGTCGAGAACGACGAGAAGTAGGCGTACTCGGTGAAGGTGTCGTCCGGGTCGATCAGCGGGGGGATCTGGGCGAGCCAGCAGTCGGTGCACACGATGAGGTGCAGCGGGAAGGTGGCTTCCGGCTCGTCGAGCTGTTCGGCGGTCAGGAATCGCTCACACGGGGGAGTGGCCCCGAGGTCCACCACGCTGGCCGTGTTTGTCGAACCGCAGAGTCGACATGTGGTCATCTACCAGGCTCCTTGGCTCGCGGTCGCGATATGCGCTTAACACGTCGAGCAGGGGTGGATCGTCGTTACAGCGACGCGTGGCGGCCTGGTGGACCGATTCGGAACCGCAACATGGATCGTGGGAATGTGGCAGAGATCACGGACGGTGCCGGCCTGGATCCGTAACGTCCACAGTGGACTTGGCGGCGGGACTAGGCTGACCGGATGACTTCGGAGACCGGTCCCCGCCTGAGCGGGATCGCAGGCGTGGTGCTGACGGTCCGCTTCCTGACGGAGCTGGCCCTCCTGGGCGGCCTGGCCCTGGCGGGCACCCAGCTCGGCAGCGGGGTGGCGCTGGCGATCGTCGACGCGGTCCTGCTGCCGCTGGTGGCCGCCGCGATCTGGGGCCTGTTCATCGCCCCGCGGGCCCGCCGCCGGCTGCCGGAACCAGGCCGCTTCCTGGTGGAGTTCGCCCTGTTCGCGGTCACCGGAGTGGTGCTCGTGCTGGTCGGCTGGGTGGTCGCGGGGATCGTGCTGGCCGTGGCCGGCATCGGCGTCGCGGCGCTGACCCGGGTCGTCGCCAAGGACGGCTGACCGGCCCTGCCATCACTGCCAACCTGCCCGCATTCGATTGCTCCGGCCGCGGGTGCGCCCATTTACTGGGTGAGCACCCCGAAACCCACGGACAGGAGCGGAATCATGCAGAACGCAAATGGTGACATGCAGGTCGTGCCGGACGAGTTCGACCTCGACGTCCAGGCCGAGTTCAACCCGGACATCGTGGTCTGGATCCTCGGCACCGACTGCTGCTCGTCCTTCTGAGCACCGCGGCGGGCGGAAAACCGGACGGGCTCCGGTTTTCCGCCGCCGGTTTCCCGGAGGCCGGAAATGGACGACGAGATTTTCCGCGTACACGACAGTTTCGTCGTACGCACCCCACTGCACCCGACTCACCCGCGGCTCCCGGCCGCACCCGGCGGCCCGGACCCCGAGGCGTGCCGGGACGTCCTGCGGGCCGCCGCCGAGCGGGCCGAGCTGGCCGAAGCGATCGAGGTCGCCAGCCCGAGCCTCGCCGCGGTCCTGGCGGACGCGCGGGCCGGGCGGCTCGCCTCGCGCAAGCCCGCCCAGCTGCGGCGGGCCGCGCTCGCCGTGCTCAAGTACGACCTCCGGGCACGGACCCGGCCGACCCCGTTCGGGCTCTTCGCCGGGGTGTCCGCCGGACGGTTCGACGTCGCGCCGAAGGTGGAGGACGACGGACCGGCGCGGACGCGGACCCGACTCGACCTCGGCTGGCTGCGAGAGGTCGTCGAAGCGGCCGAACTCGAGCCTGACCTGCTGATCCACCTCGACGTCCAAGCGCACGGCCTGGTCGTCGCGCGCGGTGACCGGCTGCACGTCGAGACGGCTTCGGCGGCCGTTTCGGTGCGGCGCACCCCGGCGGTCGAAGCCGTGCTCGCCGGCACGCAGACGGCCCGTCCGGTCGCGGACGTCGTCGCCGATCTGCGAGACCGGTTCCCGGTTTCCGAGGTCGTGGCGACCAGGCTGATCACCGAACTGGTGCGTCAAGGTCTGCTGCTGACGTCGCTGCGGCCGTCGCTGGACGGTGGCGACCCGCTCACCCACGTGCTCGCTGTGCTGGCCACGGCCGAACGCCGCGGTGCGGCCGTGCCGTGGCGCGCGGCCCTCGCCGCCGTCGCCGAAGCGCGCGACGCCTACGACGCGCGGCCGATCGGCGAAGGCACCGAAGAACTGCGCCGCGTCGTCGCCCTCGCGTGCGCCGTGCGGCCGCACGCGAACCCCGTGCACGTCGACACGCGCCAAGGCCTGCGCGTCCGGTTGCCCGAGGAGGTCCGCGCCGAGGCCGCGGCCGCGGTCACCGCTATGTGGCGGATGGCGCCGCGCCGCGCCGTCCTCGCGGAGTGGCAGGCCCGGTTCACCGAGCGGTACGGCACCGGAGCGCTCGTGCCGCTGCTGGAGGCCCTCGACGAGACCTCCGGGGTCGGCGCCCCGGCGGGCTACCGGTGGCCGGCCGCGCGGCCCGGGACGCCGGAGCCGCCGCCCGAACGGACCGCAAGGGACCGCCGGGTGGCCGCGCTGGTGGCCGAGGCGGTCCGGGACGGCGCGCGCGAGGTCGTGCTCGACGACGAGACCGTCGATGCACTGGCCGACGACGGTGATCCGGCCGAGGTCACGCGGTTCGGCGAGTACTGCTTCCAGCTGTGCGCGGCGTCGCTCGAAGACCTCGCCGCGGGCGAGTTCCGGCTGGTCACCGCGCCGAGCCACGGGTCCTACCAGCCCGGCGCCACCGCGAGCCGGTTCGCCGGCCTGCTCCCCGACCTCGACGCCGCGTTGCGCGACGAGGCGGCCGAGGCGGCCCGCGAGCTGGCCCCGATCGTGCCCGTGACGCTGGCCTACCAGCCGCGCGAGGGCCGCGGCGCGAACGTCGTCAACACGCCCGCGCACACCGGACAGCGGATCGCGGTCGGCCTGCCCGGGGACACCCTCAGCCTCGCCGATCTGGCCGTCGGCGTGTCCGACGGCCGGGTGATCGTCGTGCACGTCCCGACCGGCACCGAGCTGCTGCCGGTGGTCCACAGCATGCTGCGGCTCGAGGACCAGGCGCCGAACGTCGTCCGGTTCCTGCACGACGCCGGGCTGGCCGGGACGCGGCAGTGGGAACCGTGGGACTGGGGGAGCGCGCTGGCCGGGCCGTACCTGCCGCGCGTGCGCTACCGGCGCACGGTGCTGAGCCCGGCGGTGTGGCGGCTGGACGTCCTGCGCGAGCTGCCGGACGACGCCTGGCCCGGCGCGGTCGAGCGCTGGCGGGCGGCGTGGCGGGTGCCGGAGCGGGTCGAGGTGCGGAGCCGGGACCAGCGGCTGACGCTCGACCTGACCGACCTTTGGCACCTGGCGATCCTGCGCGACGAACTGCGGAAGGACGCGAGCCTGGTCGCCACCGAGTCCGTCGAGCCGGGTGGCTGGCTGGGTGGCCGGCCCGCCGAGGTGGTCGTCGGGCTCAGCCGCCGGACGCCGGTGCGGACCGAGCCGCCTCCCCGGCTGCAGGCCCGCCGCCGGTACCAGCCGGGCGGGGAATGGCTCCACGTCAAGGTTTTCTCACCGCGGCCGGACGTCGTCCGCGACCGGCTCCCGGCGCTGGCCGCCGAAGCCGGCCTGCCCTGGTACTTCGTCCGCTATGCCGAGCCGGACCCGGTCCTGCGGCTGCGGTTCCACGGCGACCCGGAAACGTTGTGGCCGTTGGTGTTCCCGCGGCTCGCGGCGCGGCTCGGCGAGTGGTCGGACCAGCGGCTGATCGGCGACTGGCTGGTGGCGAGCCACGAGCCGGAGGTGGAGCGCTACGGCGGCCCGACGGCGATGCCGGTGGCCGAGGCGGTGTTCCACGCCGACAGCGAGCTCGCGGTGAAGCTGCTGGACCTCGAGCGGCGAACGGGCTTTTCCCTGGACGAGCTGGCCGCGGTGTCGCTGGCGGCGCTGGCCCACGCGTTCGGTGCGGCGGACCGGATCCCGGCGGCCGCTCCGGACCGGGAGTACGCCCGCAACCGCGTGCGGTGGCGGTCCATTGTGGACCCGGCGGGCGGCTGGCCCGGCCTGCGTGCGACGGCCGAGGGGCGCGCGGTCGTCGAAGCGCTCGGCCCGCGTGACGAGGCGGTGCGCCACTACGCCGACGTCGTCCGCGAGTCGGGCGATATTGCGGGAATCCTGGCGAGCCTGCTGCACATGACGTGCAACCGGCTGTTCGGCGGGCCCATCGAGCGGGAGCGGAAGGTGCACGGCTACGCACGCGCCGCCGTGCTGGACCACCTCGGCCGCCGGACGCACTCGTGACCGCGGACTTCGCGGCGCTGGTGACCGAGACCGCACGGCGGCTCTCGGCCGCCGGGCCGATCACCGCGCGGCCGACGTCGTTGTTCCGCGGCCACCCCGGCGTCGCGATGCTGTTCGGGGAGCTGGGCCGGGCGGACGAGCGCTGGCTGCCGGTGGCGCACCGGCACCTCGCGGCCGCGGTGGCCGCCCTGGACAGCGCGCCGACCGCCGGTCTCTACGAGGGCCCGGCCGCGGTGCTCGCCGCCGCGCAGACGTGCGCGGGCGGCACCGGCCGCTACCGCGGGCTGCGGGAGCGGCTGACCGCGTACGCCGAGGCCGCGCAGGCCCACCGGCTTGCTCACCTGGGCGGCTACGACGTCGTCAACGGCCTCACCGGGCTCGGCCGCGTCCTTCTCGACGCGGGTGCCGACGTCGGACCGACCCTGGACGCGCTGGCCCGGCTGGCGGTCACGGAAACCCGGCCCGGCGCCGACGCCGGGATGGCCCACGGCGTCGCCGGGATCCTCGCGTTCCTGGCTCTCGCCGCGGACCACGGGCGGCTGGTGCCCGGTCAGCTGGACGTGATGCACCACCTCGCCGGCTGGCTGGGCGACATCGCCGGTGAAGACGCCGCCGGACCGTACTTCCCGGCCTGGGCCGGGGAAATCGCGGTCCCGGCCAAGAGTGCTTGGTGCTACGGCACTCCCGGTGTCGCCGTGGCCCTGCACCGGGCCGGGACCGTGCTCGGCGAACCGGCCTGGCAGCGGCTCGCGGTCGAGGCGCTGCGAGCCGCCGCCCGGCGTCCCGAGGCCGAGTGGCACCTCGACGGCCCGACCGTCTGCCACGGTTACGCCGGCCTGCTGCACGCCCTGCACGTGGTCGGCACGGCGGCCGGCGATCCGGAGCTGCAGGCGGCGGCCGGCCGGGTCGCCCTGGTCGTGGCCGCCGCCGCGGACGACACGGCGGAGTTCCTGTTCCGGCACCACGAGTCCGGCTCGCCCGTCGACGCGGCCGGGCTCGTCGAGGGCGCGGCCGGGGTCGCCTGCGTGCTGCTGCCGTTCGCGGGTTACGACGTGCGCGGCCCTTCGCCGTGGGACCGCGTCCTGCTGTTCAGCTGAACGCCCGCCGTCGCGTGGCGAGCAGTTCGAGGAGCCCGCGGCGGCCGTCGACCCCGACGTGGCCGTAGATGTCCTTCAGCCGCCGGTACATCGTCCGCTCGGAGCAGTAGAACCGCCGCGCCATCTCCCGCGTCGACCGGGCTTCGATCACCATTTCGAGCACCGCGAAGTCGCTCACGCTCAACGCCGGGGCCGCGCCGGGGCTTTCCGGCGCGGCCAGGGCGAGGCGGGCGGCCTGCCGGTGGATCACGGTGACCGCGCGGGACGGCGGCAGCTGGACGTTGAGCACCCCGTGCGCCCCGGCGTGCATCGCGGCGTACGTCTGGTTTCCGGAGACGTCGTCGACGACGCCGATCACCGCTTGGCCGGGAAAGGCCTCCCGGAGTGAGCTGATCACCGATACTTCCGCTTCGGTGAAGGCGGGCACCGCAGCCACGGCGCCGCGGTGTTCCCGCAGGGTGCGGGTCAGCTCGGCCGTCAGCACCAGCCGGATGTCCTGCTTTTCGAGCAGGAACACGTGCGGCGAAAGGGCGGCGCCGAGACAGGCCGGCGCGACAACGCTCAGCTGGGCAGGCAATTCCATGGTTTCACCCCCGCGGATCCCGAAATATCGAAGAAACGATATCAGGGGATCCGCGGGGAATTGATTGTTCTTTTGTCCGGCGGTCGTCAGCCGATCTTCGCGGCGGCCGGGATGACGTCGGTGCCGAACTTCTCCAGCACCGCCGGGCTGTGGACGTGCGGGACCATCCCGAGCGCGACGTCGATGCCGAGGCCGTGCAGCCGCTCCAGCTCCTTCAGCAGCTCGCCGGTCTTCTCACCGCGCTCGCCGATGTCGAGGATGTGGTAGACGGTCTTGGTGATCGAGTCGTAGTCGCGGCCCTCGTTCTCGCAGTGCTGCTTGAGGACGTCGAGCTTGTGCTCCAGCTCCGGGCTGTTGAAGAGGTTGCACTGGTCGGCGTACTTGGCGACCAGCCGCAGCGTCTTCTTCTCGCCACCGCCGCCGATCATGATCGGCGGGCGCGGGTCCGACAGCGCCTGCGGCACGTTCAGCAGCCGGGACGCGTCGAAGTGCTTGCTCTTGAACGGCTCGTCACCGTCGGCCCACATCTGCAGCACGTACTGGAGGTTCTCCTCCAGCAGCTCGAACCGCTCCGCGACCGGCGGGAACGGGAAGCCGAGCCCGCGGGACTCGTCCTCGTTCCAGCCCGCGCCGATGCCGAGGATCGCGCGGCCGCCGGACAGGACGTCCAGCGTCGTGATCGCCTTGGCCAGCAGCCCGGGGTGCCGGTACAGGACGCCGGTGACGACGGTCAGCAGCTTGGCGCGCTCGGTGTGCGCGGCGATGAAGCCGAGGGTCGTGTACGCCTCGAGCATGTCGTTTTCGACGGGGCCGACCCCGCCGATCTGGAAGAAGTGGTCCATCACGGCGATGGAGTCGAAGCCCGCGTTGTCGGCGGTGCGGACGACGGCGGCCAGTTCGGCGCCCAGCGCGGACGCCCCGTTTGGCCAGGTGAAGTCGGGGATCTGCAGTCCGAGTTTCATAGTCTTCAACCGTATACCTGGAGTTACCCCAGCTGCGGGGTCAGAAATCCCGGACGAGGGAAACCCTGCCGTGCAAGGGATCCGTGACGAGCACCGTGCGCGTGCGCTCGTCGACCGCGACGTCGCCGGGGTTGACGCCCAGCGACAGCTCGCCGGTCAGCGTCCCGCTCGCGCCGTCGATCCGGCTCAGGCCGTTCTGGCCGCCGTTGGTGTACACGGTGTTCGTGCCCTGGTGCACGGCCAGCGCGGACGACTCGCTGCGCAGCAGCACGGTCTTGCGCTCGGCGTGCGTCGCCGCGTCCACAATGGACATGTGGTGGATGCCGGAGTTGGCCACGTACACCGAACCGCTCTCGGCGTGCACCGCGACGGCAGTCGGCCGCGCCCCGACCTTCACGCTGGCGACGAACTTCCCGCTGTCGATCGAGAACACCTCCAGCGAGTCCGTGCCGGTGCTGGCGCAGTAGGCCAGCTTGCGGCCGGGGTCGACGGCGATCCCGCCGAGGCTCGGCTTCGGGCCCGGCACGAGCGCGGCGAGGGTGCAGCTGACGCCGTCGAGCACGGCGAGCGTGCCGGTGCCGCCGCTGGCCGCGTAGACGCGGTTGGCCTGCTCGTCCACGGCCAGCGCGGACGCGCCGGCACCCGCGCCGATCACGCTCACCAGGTCGTGGGTGCGGCCGTCCAGCACCACGACGGTGCCGGCGGGCGGGTTCGCGACGTAGATCCGGTTGGCCTTCGGGTCGACCGCGACGTCCCCGGGGGCGCCGCCGACGCGGATCACCGCGCCGGCCGCGGCGGTGCGCGGGTCGAGGACCGTGACCGTCCCGGCCTCGGGGTCCGTGACGTATGCGAGCCCCGTGACGGGGTTCACCGCGACCGCGGTGGGCGACCCGCCGAGCTCGATCGAGCGGACGTCCTCCGCCCGCGCGACCCCGGGCAGGACCAGGGCCCCGGCACTGGCCGTGACCAGGGCTAACAGGGTCCTCCGGCCTATCGGGCGACCTCGCATCGGCGCCTCCGCTCGTGATCAACTCGCCCAGCGAGCCTAACCCGCGCGATCATCACGTGAAGGAACTTCGCGTCGCCCGATCGCGTTGTTTCCACTGGGTAACCACGGGGAATGAGCGGACGGAGGCGAGCGCGCGTGCACGGGCACCAGAACGGACTGAAGACGGCGATGCTGCTCGGTCTGCTGTCGGCGATCATCATCGCGATCAGCGGCCTGTTCGGCCGGGGCGCCCTGGTCATCGGCCTGGTCATCGCCCTCGGGATGAACGCGTTCGCGTACTTCAACTCGGACAAGCTGGCGTTGCGCGCAATGCACGCCCGGCCGGTTTCCGAGGTCGAGCAGCCCGCGATGTACCGGATCGTGCGCGAGCTCGCCCACGTCGCCCGCCAGCCGATGCCGCAGCTCTACCTGAGCCCGACCGTCGCGCCCAACGCGTTCGCGACCGGCCGCAGCCCGCGCCACGCCGCCGTCTGCTGCACGACCGGCATCCTCGACCTGCTGGACGAGCGCGAGCTGCGGGCCGTGCTCGGCCACGAGCTGTCCCACGTCTACAACCGCGACATCCTGATCTCGTGCGTCGCCGGCGCGCTGGCCAGCGTGATCAGCGTCCTCGCGAACATCGCGTTGTTCTTCGGCGGCAACAACCGCGACGGCAGCCCGCTGGTCAGCCTGATGCTGATCTTCGTCGGGCCGATCGCGGCGGCGGTCATCCGGATGGGCGTCAGCCGCTCGCGGGAGTACCAGGCCGACGCGTCCGGCGCGGAGCTGACCGGCGATCCGCTGGGCCTGGCCTCGGCGCTCCGGAAGCTGGAAGCCGGGACGCGGGCGCGGCCGCTGGTCGCCGAACCGCAGCTGGTGTCGCAGTCGCACCTGATGATCGCGAACCCGTTCCGCCCGGGTGAGGGCCTGAGCAAGCTGTTCTCGACGCACCCGCCGATCGCCGACCGCATCGCGCGCCTCGAGGAAATGGCCCGCCGCGGGTTCTGATCCCACCTGGTGGGAGCGGGAATCCGCGCTTCTCGCACGGGGTTCTCAGGGCATGGTCTCCGCAGAGCTGCACCTGGGCGTCGCGATCGACGGGGCCGGGTTCCACCCGGCCGCCTGGCGGGTATCCGCGGCCGAGCCCGCCGCGCTGTTCACCTCCGGCCACTACCTGAAGTACGCGAAGCTGGCCGAAGCCGCTTCGCTCGACTTCGTCACCCTCGACGACTCGCTGGCGCTGCAGTCCGGCGGTGAGGGAGTCGTGCGCGGCCGCCTCGACGCGCTGCTCACGCTGTCGGCCATCGCCCCGGCGACCAGCCGGATCGGCCTGGTCCCGACGGTCACCACCACGCACACCGAGCCGTTCCACCTCTCGACGTCGGTGGCGACCCTGGACTACGCGAGCCGCGGCCGCGCCGGCGTGCTCGCGGTCCCGTCCCTGACCGACGCCGAGGCCACGCACTTCGGCCGCCGTTCGGCCCCTTCGGCACAGGACGGGGAGGCCGAGACCGCCGAGGTCCTCGACGTCATCTCCCGGCTGTGGGACAGCTGGGAGGACGACGCGATCATCCGGGACGCCGCGTCCGGCCGGTTCATCGACCGCGAGAAGCTGCACTACGTCGACTTCCAGGGCCGCTTCTTCAGCGTGAAGGGCCCGTCGATCACCCCGCGCCCGCCGCAGGGCCACCCGGTGACCGCGGTCTACGGCGACTCGCCGCACGCGGTCGGGGCCGACCTGGTCATCACCCGCGCGGACCACCTCGACGCGGTCCGCGCCGCGGCCGCCCGGTTCCCCGGCGCCAAGGTCCTCGCGACGGTGTCGATCGTGCTCGCCGAGACCGAGCAGGGCGCCCGCGACCGGCAGCACGAGCTGGACGCCCTGGTCCCGTTCGAACCCCTCGGCCTGGCGTTCGTCGGCACGCCCGCCCAGCTGGCCGCCGAGCTGCCCCGCTGGGCCGCCGAGACCGGCGTCGCCGGGTTCCACCTGCGCCCCGCCGTCCTGCCCGACGACCTCGACCTGCTCGCCGGCGAAGTCGTCCCGGCGCTGCGCGCGGCCGGCGCGTTCCGGACCGGCTACCGCGGTGCGACCCTGCGCGACCACCTCGGCCTCGGCCGGGCCGTCAACGCCTACGCCGTCACCCCGGGAGCCTGAGATGACCAAGCAGATCAAGCTCGCCGCGCACTTCCCCGGCGTCAACAACACGACGGTGTGGAGCGACCCCACCTCGGGCAGCCAGATCGACTTCGCCTCCTTCGAGCACCTCGCCCGCACGGCCGAGCGCGGCAAGTTCGACTTCCTCTTCCTCGCCGAGGGCCTGCGGCTGCGTGAGCACGCGGGCAAGATCCTCGACTCCGACGTTGTCGGCCGGCCCAACACGACCACCGTGCTGGCCGCGCTGGCGGGAGTCACCACGCACCTCGGCCTGGCCGGGACGCTGTCCTCGACGTTCAACGAGCCCCACGAGGTGGCCCGCCAGGTCGCGAGCATCGACCACCTCTCCGGCGGGCGCGCGGCGTGGAACGTCGTGACGTCGCCGGACGCGTGGACCGGCCAGAACTTCCGGCGCGGCGGGTTCCTCAAGCGCGAGGACCGCTACACGCGCGCCGAGGAGTTCTTGACGACCGTGCGCGAGCTGTGGGACAGCTGGCAGCCCGGCACCCTGGTGGGCGACAAGGAAAACGGCGTCTTCGCGCGCGACCCCGGCAAGTTCGTCCACAGCGGACCCCAGTTCGACATCCACGGCGAGTTCACGCTGCCGCGGACCCCGCAGGGCCAGCCGATCGTCATCCAGGCCGGCGACTCCGACGAAGGCCGCGAGTTCGCCGCGAAGGCCGCCGACGTCATCTTCAGCCGGCACGGCACCCTCGAGGACGGCCAGGCGTTCTTCCACGACGTCAAGCGGCGGCTGGCCACGTACGGCCGCGAGTACGGCGAGCTGCTGATCATGCCGGCGGCGACGTTCGTCCTCGGCGACACCGACGCCGAAGCCGAGGAGCACGCGCGCGAGATCCGGCTCCAGCAGGTGCGGCCGGCGACCGCGATCCAGTTCCTCGAGCAGGTCTGGAGCCGCGACCTCTCGGGCTACGACGTCGACGGCCCGCTGCCCGAGATCGACCCCGATCCGGCCGCCGAGCCGCTGACCTGGGGCCGCGTCCGGCACGAGAAGGACCAGCTCGCGCTCGCGCGCAAGTGGCGGGCGCTCGCGGAGGAGAAGAAGCTCTCCATCCGCGAGCTGGTGATCGAGGCCACCGCGCGCCAGCAGTTCGTCGGCACGCCGTCGACCGTCGCTTCGACGCTCAACACCTACGTCCAGTCCGACGCGGCCGACGGGTTCGTCCTCGTGCCGCACCTGACGCCGGGCGGGCTCGACGAGTTCGTCGACAAAGTCGTCCCCCACCTGCAGGAACGCGGCGTGTTCCGGACCGAGTACGCCGGGCCGACCCTGCGCGAGCAGCTGTTCTAGACCGAAGCTCCGGCGGCCGCGGCGACTGCCTTCACGTAGTCGCCGTAGCCGGACTTCGCGAGCTTCTCGCCCAGCGCGTAGCACTCGTCGGCGTCGATGAAGCCCATCCGCAGCGCGATCTCCTCGAGGCACGCGATGCGCACGCCGGTGCGGTGTTCCAGCACCTGGACGAACTGGCCGGCTTCGAGCAGCGAGTCGTGCGTGCCGGTGTCGAGCCAGGCGAAACCGCGGCCGAGGTCGACCAGCGACGCCCGGTCCTGGCGCACGTACGTGAGGTTGACGTCGGTGATCTCGAGCTCACCGCGCGCCGACGGCTTGAGATCGCGCGCGATCTCGACGACCTGGTTGTCGTAGATGTACAGCCCGGTGATCGCCTTGTTCGAGCGCGGCTTGGCGGGCTTTTCCTCGATGGACACCAGCTTGCCGCCCGCGTCGACCTCGCCGACGCCGTAGCGCTCGGGGTCCTTCACCGGGTAGCCGAACAGGACGCAGCCGTCGAGCTCGCGCACGGCCTCCTGCAGGCGGCCGGAGAAGCCCTGGCCGTAGAAGATGTTGTCGCCGAGCACGAGCGCGACGTCGTCGTCGCCGATGAAGTCCGCGCCGATCACGAAGGCCTCGGCCAGTCCGTTCGGGCTGGGCTGCTCGGCGTAGGAGAACGAGAGGCCGAACTGGTCGCCGTTGCCGAGCAGCTTGCGGAACATCGGCAGGTCGGCGGGGGTGGAGATGACGAGGATCTCGCGGATCCCGGCCAGCATCAGCACCGAGATCGGGTAGTAGACCATCGGTTTGTCGTAGACCGGCAGCAGCTGCTTCGACACCGCCTGGGTGATCGGGTGCAGGCGTGTCCCGCTGCCTCCGGCCAGCACGATGCCCTTCATGAACTGCCTCCTCGAGTCCGACGTCGGCCCCACCCTACGGGCCGGGCGGGATCAGAAAGCCGGTCCCTTGCCGAAGTAGGCCTTGCAGCCGAGGTTGTACTCGGTGGCGATCTCGAGCACGTTCTTGCCGTCGTCGACCGGCAGCAGCGTCGAGGAGTAGTTCGGGCAGAAGTTGTTGTAGATGCCGGTGATGTGCACCGGGGCGGGCAGCTCGTACCAGTTGCCGCTGCCGAAGTTGTCGTTCGCCAGCAGCACCTGGCCGTTCTTGGGCTGCGGCTGGCCCTTCGCGTTGGTGTAGATCTGCCCGACCATGACGATCCGCACGCCGTTCGGGCCGCCGGGGAAGAGCGTGATCGTCTGCGCGTGCTGGAAGTAGTTGCCGTTCGCGGTGTCGACGCGGGTGCCGGGGTCGGTGGGGCTGCCCCAGTTGGCGCCGTCGGGGGAGATCTTGAAGTACGGGTCGCAGTAGCGGTCGCGGAAGTTGCAGATCTCGTAGGCGAAGTAGTAGCGGCCGTCGGGCAGCCTGCGGATGATCGGCATGCCGGGCCGGACCCGGTCCGGCGGGATGGCCAGGGTGAGCTGCTTGGTGCCCCAGTTCACGCCGTCGGTGGAGGCGACGCGGTTGAGGACCTGCGCGTACTTCGGTGCCTGCGTCTCGTCGGCGAAGTGGAGCCAGAGCGTGCCGCCGGCGTCGACGGTGAACTCGGGCTCCCAGATGCCGTCGATGTTGTGCGAGCGGGCGGCCTCGGACAGGAACCGCCACGAGCGGCCGCCGTCCGGGCTGGCCCAGACCTTGATCCCGACGCGCCGCTGCGCCCCGGCGTCCTGGCGGTAGGAGGCGGCCCAGAGCAGGGTGCCCGCGCGGAGCCGGCCGACCCGCTGCGGCAGTTCGTAGAGCGTGCCGCAGCACATCCCGTACCGGCCGTCGGGGTCGTGGATGGCGCCGATCTGGTGGAACGTCTCGCCCTCGTCGGTGCTCTCCATGACGGGCGTGAACTTGCCACCGGCGTCTTCGCTGGTCAGCGCGGCGATGATGTGCCCGCGGCCGAAGATCGAGTAGTCGAGCCGGACCAGGCGCGCGTAGGAGCCGAGGCCGGGCAGCAGTTGCTTGCGCTCGGCGGCGCTCGCAGGGGTCAGTGTCGCGCCGATCACGGTCAGTGACAGCACGAAGACGAGCAAGCGGCGCATCTTGACCCTCTCCACGTGGTGACCGCGCGATTACAGCACGCGTCCCGGGTCCTTCGTGGACAGTCACACGGGGCATTCCCGCGTTCGGGGGGTTTGCTGTGCGCTTTCGGGTGACCGGTGACGCGCGGCGACGGTAACGCTCCGGCAAAGGGCGCCGAAAGATCACCAGGGGGCCGGTTGGTGGCCCCGAGGGGGAACGATGAAACTCCGGCTGTCCTGCCTGTTGGCGGTGGTCCTGGTGTCCGCGTGCGCACCCGCGACGGGGTTCGGCACGATCGTCGGGGCGCCGACGCCTTCTTCGGCTGAGGTGCCCGCGCCTACGTCGTCCGCGGCCCCGGTGCCGCACGACGTGCCGACGGAGACGCACACGGGCAAGGGCGAGGGCCAGTTCGCGGTGACATGGCCGGCGGACCAGCTGGGCTTCTTCACGTTCGACTGCCCGAAGTGCGACTCGAACGTGATCATCAGCACGGACGGCGGCGAGTTCGGCCTGGTCAACGCAATCGGCAAGTACAAGGGCACAACGTGGCTCAACACGGACCCGGACCGCCCGACGAGAAAGGTGACGGTCCTGGCGAACGCGGCCTGGACGGCAACGATCGCGGACTACCGAAGCGTGCCGTCGGTAGCTGTGGGCGCACCGACGTCGGGCAAGGGCGACACGGTGTTGCGCGTACCGGAGGGGATCAGGCACGTGAAGTTCACGGCGAAGACGCGCGGCAACATCGGTCTGTGGGTGCACTCGGAAGAGGACCGCGACTTGCTGGTGAACGAGATCGGTGATGTGGACGTGGACCGCGAGGTCCGCGGGCCGGCCTATCTGCGGGTGGACGGGTATGAGGCGAGTTGGACGGTGACACCGTCCTGAAAAGCCGCGGCAGAGAACGACAGGCAAAGTGGGTGGCCCGCGGCATCCACGAACCCAAGCGCAGGACGAAAGCCCCGCCATCTCCGAGACCTGCCCGTCCGGGCGAGGACAAAGTTCTCACCAAGCCTCTGCCCTACGGCCAGCGGCTCAACCGAGGAGAGCCCGAAGCGCTGCGGCGTCGCTGGCGAGCTGCACAGGGTCGATCGGGGGTTCGTCGCGACTCTGAGGCAGGAGTGGGAACGGCCTCCCCGGAGCGGGATCCTCGACGAACCGCGGCAGAAGGTGAGTGTGGAGATGAGGGACGCTGTTCCCCAGCGTCTCGTAGTTCATCTTGAGCGGCCGGTAGAACGTGGCCAGCGCCTTCGCCACGGTCAGCGTCGCCTTCCAGTACGACTGCGCTTCGGGCTCGGTCAGCTCGAACGGCTCGACGACGTGCCGCCCGCGCCAGATGACGAGCGTGTACCCGCGCTGGATGGCGGCTCGCTGGAGCACGGCGTCCACATCCGCCGTGCTGAAGATGCGGATCCCGTAGGTGTCTTCGTCCAAGCGCTCCGACCGGCACATCTCGCAGGCCCGGCCGCTGATCTGCTCGGCCCAGTTGCCCGGCCACTCGCTCTTCATGGCTGAAGTCGACTCCGCGCTCGGTTGTACCGACGTTGTACCCACGGGCACCTGAACTCAGATACCCGCAGGTCAACGCCATAAAGTCACCGGTAATTCGTGAACTGCAACGCGATCTCGAAGTCCTTGCCCTTCAGCAACGCGATCACGTCCTGCAGCTGGTCCTTCTTCTTGCCCGAAACCCGCAGCTGATCACCCTGGATCTGAGCCTGAACCCCCTTGGGCCCCTCGTCCCGGATGAACTTGGCGATCTGCTTCGCCTTGTCCGACGCGATGCCCTGCAGGATCTTGCCGCCGATCTTGTAGATCTTGCCCGACAGGGCCGGCTCGCCTGCCTCGAACGCCTTCAACGAGATGCTGCGCTTGATCAGCTTCTCCTTGAACACCTCGACCGCGGCCAGGGCGCGTTCCTCGGTCTCGGACTCGACCGTGATCGCCTCCTCGCCGGACCAGCTGATCGTCGTGCCCGTGCCGCGGAAGTCGAAGCGGGTGCCGAGCTCCTTGCCTGCCTGGTTCAGCGCGTTGTCCACCTCCTGGCGGTCGACCTTGCTCACGACGTCGAAAGAGGGATCCGCCACGTGTCCTCACACCTCGTACTCGCTTGTCAGGGGCACCCAGCCTAGTCCCGGGTATCCCGGTTGACCCCCGCCGGGAGTGCTTGGGTAAGCTTCTTCCCGGCCGGTACGACCGGCTTGGGCGGGTTACCCGAGTGGCCAAAGGGGACTGGCTGTAAACCAGTTGGCTTACGCCTACGGGGGTTCGAATCCCTCACCCGCCACACCATCAGCCCCGGTGACCAGCAGGTCACCGGGGCTGAAGTGTGTCTAGAAGCCGGAGTTGCCCGCTCCCCGCACCAGCGTGTAGCCGCCGTCGTTGAGCAAGCCGCCTGATGTGGTTCCCGTCACCGTGGTGTGCGCGATCGATGCGCTGCCCGTCGCGTTCGTCTCGAGGCCGTACGTGCCCGCCCCCGCGATCGTCACGCGGTCGAAGCTCAGCTGCGTGATCGACTTCTGGAAGCTCAGCAGCACACCCTGGTACGTGCTGTCGGTCAGCGTCAGGTCCTCCACGACGATCGGGGCCGCGATGGGCGCCGAATCCGCGTAGATCCAGAGCCCGCCGATCGCCGAGTTCCAGTTGTGCTCGAAGCTGCCCGTCCGCACGAGCGTGTTGCGCCGGACCGACGTCGTGCCGGACAGCGGCACCGGGTTGAACCGCGTGCCGACCGTGATGCCCGAACCCGCCTCGACGTTGTCCGACACCACGTTGTCCTCGACGCGGTTACCCGACCCGCCGAAGATGCCGATGCCGTTCGCCAGCGCCGGCGACTGGACCGTGTTGAACGTGTACGCGCTGCCGGTCACGGCGCTACCTTCGGAGAACATCGCCAGCCCGTCATCGCCGGTGTTGCGGACCATGGACTGGTCGACCCGCACATTGGCCACGTTGGCGTGGATGTTGACGCCGTCCGCGAACGTGTCGCGGATTCGCAAGCCCACCACGTACAGCCCGTTCGTGCCCGAGTCGGCCCACAGCCCGACCTTCGTGTGCTCGATCCACAGGTTCTGGATCAGCGATCCGGAGCCGAAGTTCCCGTCCAAAGCGCCGTCCGAGCCGTTGTCGTCGCGGATCCGGACGTCACCGAAGATCGCGAAGTCGGCCAGTGTCACGTTGCTGCCCGTCCCGAAGAAGCCACCGCGCGGACCCGTGCCCTGGATCACCGACGACCACGGCCCGGCGCCGTAAACCTTCACGTTCGCGACATTGATCTTCGACGTGATCCGGAACCTCCCGGCCGGGATCCACACCGGCTTATTCTGCGACGCGCCCGCCGCGATGGCGGCGTTGATCGCCGACGTCGCGTCCGAGCCGTTGTCCGGCACCGCGCCGTACGACGTGATGGACAACGCACCCGCCGGTGCCGTCGCCGCGGGCGGTGCCTGCTCGGCGTCCAGCAGGTCGACGTCGTAGTACGCGGCCGTGCTCGACGCGTCCTTCTGCAGCTTCAGCACCGTGCCCGCGGGCCAGTCGCCGATCAGCGCGCGTGTCTCGTCGTAGAACCGGTGCGGGCTGCCCTGCGACGGCACGTTCGTGTACGGGTACGCCCCGTAGACCCAGCTGTAGTTCGACGTCAGGGACAGGTCGCGGATCTTCGTCCCGTTCGCGTACAGCGCCAGTGGAGCCGTCTGCCCGGCGCCGTCGGCGCTGTCCGGGATCGAGAACCGCAGGGTGACGGCGTTGGCGGGCTTGGTCAGCGTGATGCTCACCGACTGCCCGGTCGCGCCCAGTCGTACCGCCCGGCGGCCGCTCGACTCGGCCTGGACCGTGTGGAACGTCCGGTCCGCCGCGAGCACGGTCCCGGTCGTCGTCCCGGCTTCGGCCTCGTACTCGGTGTACGGCGTCGTCGCGCCCCGCGCGGCCAGCGCCGTCTCGTTCGCGACGACCACGCTGTCGACCAGCACGTCGCTGCCGGTGCCGGCCAGCTGCAGCGTGTTGACGCCCGCGCGGACCGGCACCGAGACCGTGGCCGTACGCCAGCCGGAGCCCGACGGCAACGAGACGGACCCGGCGTCACGGCCGTTCGCCGCCACGGCAAGGGTGCCCGCGCCACTGAACCGGATCGTCGCGGTGGCGGTTCCGGCGGAAGCCATCGCGAAGGTGCGCACCAGACGCGCACCCGGCGTCGCGAAGCCCGTCACATAGCCGGGTCCGGTGTAGCCCGCGGTCGCGGCGCCGACGGTCGCACCGCCGGAAAGGAACGCAGCTTCAGCCTCGCCAGGACCAGCGGGAACCGAAGCGGTCACGGTCAGGCTGTCCAGGTTCACGTTGCCGGAGTCGGTGCTGTCGAAGGCGTACGCCACCGTGTGGTCGCCCGCGGTCAGCGTCACGGACTCGGTCGCCGACGTCCAGGTGTCCCAGTTCGCCGACGCCGGTAGTGACACCTGCCGCTGCCGGACGTTGTCGACATAGAGCGAAAGCGTCATGGCCACCCCGGTGCCGTTCGCGTACCGCAGCGCGAGCGACTGCGCCCCGGCGGTGGTCACCTTGACCGCGAACGACGTCCGCGCGGCCCCCTTGTTCGCGTCGGTGTACCCGCCGACGAACCCGGTCCCGCTGTAGCCGGGATGGTCGGTCGCGACGACCGCGCCGCCCGACAGCGTCGCGTTCTCGGCCTCGAACAGCGGACCCGCTTGCCCGGTCGCGGACGGCGTCACGTCGAGGCGGTCCAGGTTGACGTTCCCGCTGTCACCCGAGCCGAAGGTGTACGACACGCTGTGCGCGCCCGCGCCGAGCGAGACGGCCACACTCGCCGAGCCCCAGCTGTCCCAGGAAGCCGTAGCGGGCAAGGAAATTTGCTGTGCCGTGGAATCCACGGTCAGGGTGAGGGTCCGGGAAGAGCCGGTGCCGTTCGCGTAGCCGAGTGCGAGGGTGTACGAACCGGCCGACGCGGCGGAGACGGCGAAGGTCGTCCGGGCGGTGCCGCGGTGGCCGTCGGTGAAACCCCCGACGAAGCCGGAACCGCTGTAGCCGGGATGGTCGGTTTCGACCGCCGCGCCGCCCGAAAGGACAGCGGATTCGGCTTCCAGCCGGGTGGTCGCGGCATGAGCCGGGACCGTGCCCAAGAGAGCGGTGAAAGCGAGCACCGCGACGGCCAGGACAGGGGATGAGCGCATCTGTTTTCTCCCAACAAAGAGAGTCAGCCCTTGACGGCTCCGCTCAAGGCGTTGCCGCGCAGGAACATCCGCTGGAACACGAGGAACAACACGACGGGGATCACCGTCGAAATAGCCAAAGCGGCGAGGAAGACGTCCAGCTCGACGAACTTCTGCAACGCCGGCAGCCGGACCGAAAGCGGCTGGACTTCCGGGTCGGGCAGCACCAGCATCGGCCACAGGAAGTCCTTCCAGGCAGCCACGATCGCGAACACCGAAACGACGCCGAGGATCGGGCGGGACATCGGCAGCACGACCGACCAGAACAGCCGCAGCGGCCCGGCGCCGTCGACCCGGGCCGCTTCGAACACCTCACGCGGGAGGTTGTCGAAAAACCGTTGCACCAGAAGGATGTTGAACGCGCTGGCGCCCGAGGGCAGCCAGACCGCCCAGAACGAGTTGATCAGCGAGAAGTCCACCATGGACAGGTAAAGCGGCACCAGCAGCACGATCGCCGGCACGAACAACGTCGTCAGGACGACTCCGGTGAGCACCCGCCGGTAGCGCGGGCGCAGCACCGACAGCGCGAACCCGGCCGTCGTCGCGACGATCAGCTGCACCAGCCACGACCCGGCGGCCACCCACACGGTGTTGAGGAAGTACTTGTCGATCTGCACGCGCGTCCACGCCGTCGAGAGGTTGGCGAAGTCGATCCCGTGCGGCCATAGGGCCAGCGGGTCGCGCAGCGTGTCCTGCGTCGGCGTGACGGCCGCCTTCGCCAGCCACAGCATCGGCCCGAGCCCGGCCAGGAACAACGCCGCGAGCAGCAAAGCGTGCAGCGTGCGGGTGGTACGCCGGACAAGTGGGCGCCGCCAGTCCGACGGCGAGAGCAGGGCGCGCGTCATGACTTGCTCCAGGAGCGGGTGAGGCGGAAGTACACCGCGGAGAACAGGCCCAGGACCAGGGCGAGCAGGACGCTCAACGCGGTCGCCGCGCCGTAGTCGCCGCCGAGGCTGTCGGCGAAGGCGTAGTTGTAGACGAGCAGCAGGATCGTGGTCGTCGAGCGCGCCGGGCCGCCGCCGGTGAACAGGAACGGCTCGAGGAACACCTGGGCCGTGCCGACGATCTGCAGGATGAACGTGATCAGCAGGACCCCGCGCAGGTGCGGCAGCGTGACGTGCCAGACCTTGCCCCAGACCGACGCGCCGTCGATCTCGGCCGCCTCGTACTGCTCGGGCGGGACGCTGGTCAGCGCGGCGAGGTAGATGATGATCGTGGCGCCGGCCGCGGCCCACGTCGCCTCCGCGACCAGCGAAAACATCGCCGTCGACGCCGACTGCAGCCACGGCGCCGGGCTGATCCCGACCGCGCCCAGCACGGTGTTGAACACCCCGTTCGGGCTCGCGTCGTAGAAGAACTTCCACAGCAGCACGGCCACCACCGGCGGGATCACCACCGGCAGGTAGGCCAGCGCGCTGTAGAGGCCCTTCGCCCGGCGGACCTCGCTCATCAGCACCGCGGCGAGCAGCGGGATCGGGTAGCCGAGCAGCAGCGCGAGCACGGCGAACCACAGCGTGTTGCCGACGGCGTTCCACAGCTGCGGATCGCCGAGCACCGCGCGGTAGTTGTCCAGCCCGACGAACACCGGGTCCGAGACGAGGTTCGTCTGCTGGAAGCTCATCACCACGGCCTGGCCGATCGGCCGCCACGAGAACAGCCCGAACACCGCCAGCATCGGCAGCAGGAACAGCACGGTGCCGAGGCCGCCGCCGCGCACCCACGTCATCGGGGTGCGCCGGCGGCGGGCCCGGGCCGGGCGGCGGGTGGGCGCCGCCGGCCGGGCCGCCGTGAGCGTCACGGCTTGTCCAGCAACGCCTGGGCCTGCGTCTGCGCGTCGGCCAGCAGGGCGGGGATGTCCGCGCCGCGGTCGGTCAGGACCTTCTGGGCCACCGGGTCGAGCAGGCCGTAGACCTGCTGGGTGGAGCGCGTCGGCTCGGGGATCAGCGGCTGGCCGAACATCTTGTCCGTGTACGGCGTCATCTGCTTCACCGGCACGTTGACGTACTGCGCGATCCAGCCCATCCGCTGGTCGTAGGTCGCCTTGTCGAACACCGGCAGCTCGGGCGAGCCGACGGCTTCACCCGAGTCGGCCGTCGTCTTCGCGTCGGCGACCGCGGCGGCCTGGTCGGCCTGCTTGCTCAGGTAGTAGAAGTCGATCCACTTCACGGCCGCGGCCTTGACGGCGTCGTTGGCCTTGGCGTTGACGCCGGCGAGGGTGCCACCGCCGAGGACACCGGCGTCCGGGCCGTCGAGCGGGAGGGCCGTGACGCCGTAGTCGTCCGCCTTGATCGCGTTCTGCGCCTTCAGCGAGCCGTAGTTGCCGCCGCCGGAGACGTACATCCCGATCCGGCCGGCGGCGAAGTCCTGGTTGATGCCGTTCCAGTCGTAGAGGAAGTTGGCGCCCATGCTGTTGTCGTCCCAGCGCATGGTGTGGATGGTCTGCAGTGCGCGGGCCATCTGCGGGGTGTTCAGCGTGGCCGTCGCCTTGTCGCCGGAGAGCTGTTCGGTGCGGCCGCCGAAGGCGTAGTCGAGCGTGGTGAGGATCCAGCCGCCGGTGTTGTCCGTGGTCAGCTGGGCGTACCCGGCCTGGCCGGTCTTCTGCGCGATCTGCTTCGCGTCCGCGCGGATCTCGTCCCAAGTGGACGGCGGCTTGTCGGGGTCGAGGCCGGCTTGCTTGAAGAGCGTCCGGTTGTAGTGCAGGGCCTGCCCGTGCGCGGCGATCGGGACGGCCCACATCTTCCCGTCGGCGGCCGAGCCGGCCTTCGCGACCTCGGGGTTGAACTTCTTCGCGTACGGGAGACCGGCGACCAGGTCACTGATGTCGGCGATCTGCCGGCGTTCGATCAGGCCGCGGCCGTCGGTGAACGGCATCGTGAGGACGTCCGGCAGCGTGCCGCCCGCCAGCTGCGCGGTGAACGTCGTCGCGTCCCACTTGAACTCCTGCGGGACCAGGTCGATCTTCGGGTTCGCGGTCTCGAACTGCGTGACCCGGGCGTTGAACGCGGCGACCGCGCCCTGGTCGAGGCCCGGTTCGATGGACACCTTCACGACGGTCTTGCCATCGGCGGTCGTGGTGTCGTCGGTGCCGGAACAGGCGGTCAGCGCGGCGGCGGCGCAGAGGCACACCGCGGCGATCTTCGAGGACTTCATCGTCACTCCTGGCGGGGTTTCAGACTCGCAGCCAGACGGCTGTGTCGGTGGGCAACTGGGAGCCGGTCAGCTCGCCGCTGGCGAGCAGGACTTCGAGGTGGGACGGCAGGTCGACGGCGGTTTCGCCGAAGTTGACCAGGCAGAGCAGGTCTTCGCCACGGCGGAAGGCGAGGACGTCGTCGCCGTCGCCGGCCGCCCAGGCGAACTCCTCACCACGCAGCGCGGGTTCGGACCGGCGCAGCGCGATCATGGTGCGGTAGAGCGTCAGCATCGACCGGGGATCACCGTCCTGCCGCTCGACCGAGTAGTCACCCCAGTTCGCGGGTTGAGGCAGCCAGGGGGTTCCGCCAAAGCCGAACGCGCTGCCGGCGTCGGACGTCCAGGGCAGCGGGACGCGGCAGCCGTCTCGGCCGGGGTCGGTGCCGCCGGAGCGGAAGTGCATCGGGTCCTGCAGGACGTCGAGCGGCAGGTCCTCGACCTCGGGCAGGCCCAGCTCGTCGCCCTGGTAGACGTACAGCGAGCCGGGCAGCGCCGCCGAGAGCAGCGCGGCCGCACGGGCCCGGCGCTGCGCTTTCGCCAGGTCCGTCGGGATGCCGAAGGCGCGGGCGACGAAGCCGAACGAGCTGTCCTCACGGCCGTAACGGGTCGCCGCGCGGGTGACGTCGTGGTTGGACAGCACCCACGTCGGCGGCGCCCCGACCGGGCCGTGGGCGTCCAAAGTGGACACGATGGCGGTGCGCAGCTCGTCGGCGTCCCACGGGCGCATCATGAAGTCGAAGTTGAACGCCGTGTGCATCTCGTCGGTGCGCAGGTAGCGGGCGAAGCGGTGCGGGTCGGCCAGCCAGACCTCGCCGACCAGGACGCGCGGCTCGGCGTAGGAGTCGGCGACCGCCCGCCAGCCGCGGTAGATGTCGTGGATCTCGTCGCGGTCGACGAACGGGTGCGCGTCCGGCGTCACCTCGTTGGGCAGCGCGGGGTCCTTGACCGGCATGGTCGCCGAGTCGATGCGGATGCCCGCGACGCCCCGGTCGAACCAGAACCGCAGCACCCGCTCGTGCTCGGCGCGGACGTCCGGGTGGTTCCAGTTGAGGTCCGGCTGCTCGGGCGCGAACAGGTGCAGGTACCAGTCGCCGGGCGTGCCGTCCGGGTCGGTGACGCGGGTCCAGGTGCCGCCGGAGAAGCTGGACTCCCAGTCTGTCGGCGGCAGCTCGCCGTGCTCGCCGCGGCCCGGCCGGAACCAGAACCGTTGCCGCTCAGGCGATCCCGGCCCGGCGGCCAGGGCGGCCTGGAACCACTCGTGCTGGTCCGAGACGTGGTTGGGGACGATGTCCACAATGGTCTTGATGCCCAGCCCGGCCGCCTCGGCGATCAGCTGCTCGGCCTCGTCGAGGGTGCCGAAAGCCGGGTCGATGACGCGGTAGTCGGCGACGTCGTACCCGCCGTCGGCCAGCGGTGAGGAGTACCAGGGCGTGAACCAGAGGGCGTCCACGCCGAGGCTCTTGAGGTGGGGCAGTCGGGCGCGGACGCCGGCGAGATCGCCGGTGCCGTCGCCGTTCCCGTCGGCGAAACTGCGCGGGTAGATCTGGTAGATGACCGCACCGCGCCACCACGGCGCCGCCTGCTCGGCGGGTGCGGTCAGCGGGTCGGTCGAGAGGTCTGTGGTCACGGGACTCCCGTTCTGGCTCAACGGTTTCCGGAGCGCGGCGAAGGGTGCGGACCGGCGTCCGCAGGGATTAGGTTTAGCGCTATACCTCGATAGACGGTAATGTCGTCCCCGGCCGGTTGTCAACGGCCGGTCCCGTAACCTGGGGCCCGGGTGAGCGAGAGGAGACCGAGGGTGCGCGTCACGCTGCGGGAGGTCGCCGAGCAGGCGGGCGTGAGCATGATGACCGTGTCGAACGTGATGAACGGCAACCGCGCGCGGGTCTCACCGAGCACCATCGAGAAGGTCCAGCGCATCGCGGACGAGCTGGGCTACGTCCCGAGCGCGTCGGCCCGCAGCCTCGCGACGAAGGCGTCCCGGCTGGTCGGCCTGCTGGTGCCGGCCGCCGACGAGGACAGCCTGATGATCAGCCCGCACACCATGGCGATCGTCGGCCTGATCGAGCGTGAGCTGCGCAAGTACGGCTACCACCTGCTGCTGCGCGGGGTCGCCCACCCGGACGAGGTCGCCGAGGCGCTGCGCTCGTGGAGCCTCGACGGCGCGATCCTGCTGGGCTTCCTCGACGAAGAGGTCGGCAAGCTGACCAAGAAGACCATCGGCGCGGTCCACGTCGTCGCGATCGACAGCTACTCGGCGAATCGCCTCACGACGGGCACGCGTTCCGACGACTTCGCGGGCGCTCGGCTCGCGGCGCGGCACCTGCTGGACCTCGGCCACCGTCGGATCCTGTTCGCCGGCCCGGCGTTCAGCGGCGTCGGTGTGGTCCACGAACGCTTCGAGGGTTTCGGGCAGGCGTTCGCGGACGCCGGGATCCCGCACCCTGACTTGGTCGAGACGGTCAACACGACGTACGCGGAAGGCCACGAGCTGGGGCTGGTCCTGCGGGAGCGCCACAACCTGACGGCGGTGTTCGCGACGGCGGACATCCTCGCGGTCGGCATCGTCCACGGCCTGACCGAGGCGGGCGCGCGAGTCCCGGAGGACGTCTCGGTGGTCGGCTTCGACGACCTCGACCTGTGCAACTACGTGACGCCGAAGCTGACGACGGTCGCCCAGGACATCGCGCGCAAGGCATCGACGGCGGTCTCGATCCTGATGGACTCGATCGAGAAGGGCGAACGCCCGAAGAAGCCGGTGACGATCGACGTCTCGCTCGTCGAGCGCGAGTCGACCGCCCCGGTCCGGACATAGGAAACGGCCGGTTTCCCTTGGGGGAGAGGGAAACCGGCCGTTCAGGTGGCGGCGTTCGGGGCTACGCCGCCTGGGAAACCGGCGTCGAAGCCGGGGTCAGAGCGAGGTCGAGGACCTCGCGCACGTTTGCCACCGCGTGGACGTCCAGCTGGGACAGCACCTCGGCCGGGACGTCGTCCAGGTCCGGCTCGTTGCGCTGCGGGATGATCACCGTCTTCATCCCGGCCCGGTGGGCCGCCAGCAGCTTCTGCTTGACGCCGCCGATCGGGAGGACGCGTCCGGTCAGGGACACCTCGCCGGTCATCGCGACGTCCGCCTTGACCACGCGGCCCGAGAGCAGCGAGGCCAGGGCCGTCGTCATCGTGACGCCGGCCGACGGGCCGTCCTTGGGCACCGCGCCCGCGGGGACGTGGACGTGGATGCCGCGGTTCTTCAGGTCACCGACCGGAAGTTCCAGCTCCGCGCCGTGCGACCGCAGGTAGGACAGCGCGATCTGGACGGACTCCTTCATCACGTCGCCGAGCTGGCCGGTCAGCTGCAGCCCGGACGCGCCGGACTCCTGGTCCGCCAGCGACGCCTCGATGTAGAGGACGTCACCGCCGGCCCCGGTCACCGCCAGGCCCGTCGCCACACCCGGGGTCGCGGTCCGCTGGGTCGACGCGGGCAGCGACGACTCCGGCAGGTGACGCGGCCGGCCGAGGTACTTCTCCAGGTCGGTGTCGTCCACGGTCAGCGGCAGGGCGGCCTCGTCCAGCGCCACCTTCGTCGCGATCTTGCGCAGCACCTTCGCGATCGTGCGGTTCGCGGCGCGCACGCCCGCCTCGCGGGTGTACTCGGCGGCGATCCGGCTGAACGCGGCGTCGGTCAGGGTCACGTCGGACGCGCCCAGGCCGGCTCGCTCCAGCTCGCGGGGGAGCAGGTGGTCGCGGGCGATGGTGACCTTCTCGTGCTCGGTGTAGCCGTCCAGCGTGACGAGCTCCATGCGGTCCAGCAGCGGGCCGGGGATGGTCTCGAGCGCGTTGGCCGTCGCCAGGAACACGACGTCGGACAGGTCCAGCTCGACCTCGAGGTAGTGGTCGCGGAACGTGTGGTTCTGCTCCGGGTCCAGCACTTCGAGCAGCGCCGCGGTCGGGTCGCCGCGGTAGTCGGCGCCGACCTTGTCGATCTCGTCGAGCAGCACGACCGGGTTCATCGAGCCGGCTTCCTTGATGGCGCGGACGATCCGGCCGGGCAGCGCGCCGACGTAGGTGCGGCGGTGGCCGCGGATCTCCGCCTCGTCGCGGATGCCGCCGAGGGCGACGCGGACGAACTTGCGGCCCATGGCCTTCGCGACGGACTCACCCAGCGACGTCTTGCCGACCCCGGGAGGGCCCGCGAGGGCGAGCACGGCACCGGACCGGCGTCCGCCGACCGGGCCGAGACCCGATTCCGCGCGGCGCTTGCGCACGGCCAAGTACTCGATGATGCGTTCCTTGACGTCGTCCAGGCCCGCGTGGTCCGCGTCGAGCACGGCGCGCGCGGCGGCGATGTCGTAGCTGTCCTCGGTGCGCTCGTTCCAGGGCAGCTCCAGGACGGTGTCGAGCCAGGTGCGGATCCAGCCGCCCTCGGGGGACTGCTCGGACGTGCGGTCCAGCTTGTCCACCTCGGCCAGCGCGGCCTTCTTCACGGCGTCGGGCAGCTCGGCGCCTTCGACGCGGGCGCGGTAGTCGTCGTCCTGCGCGGTGCCGTCGAGCTCGCCGAGCTCCTTGCGGATGGCCTCGAGCTGGCGGCGCAGCAGGAACTCCTTCTGCTGCTTCTCCATGCCCTCGGAGACGTCCTTGCGGATCGTTTCGGTGACCTCGAGCTCGGCCAGGTGCTCCTTGCTCCACTCGAGCGCCTTCTCCAGGCGCGCGCTGACGTCGAGCGTGGTCAGCAGCTCGACCTTCTGGTCGGTGTCGAGGTACGGCGCGTTGCCGGACAGGTCGGCGATCGCGGAGCCGTCCTCGACCTGCTGGACGGCGTCGATCAGCTGCCAGCCGCCGCGCTGCTGGAGGATGGAGATGACGACGGCCTTGTACTCGGCCGCGAGCTGCGCGGTCCGGTCGTCGGTGGTCTCGGTGGCGTCCTCGGCGTGCACCCAGCGGGCGGCGCCGGGACCGTCGGCCATCCGGCCGACGAGCGCGCGGGTCGTGCCGCGCAGCAGCACGGCGGCTTTGCCACCGGGCACGCGCCCGATGCGCTCGACCGTGGCGACGGTGCCGTACTCGGCGTACTCACCGTGGACACGCGGGACGATCAGGACCTCGGCCTTGGTGGTGCCGGCGGTCGACCGGATGCCGGGGAAGGAAGCCTGACTGGGCGTGTTGGCCTGGGCGGACTCCACCGCGGCCCGCGTCTCGGTGTCGGTGAGGTCGAGCGGGACGACCATGCCCGGCAGCACGACGTCGTCATCGAGCGGGAGCACGGGCAGGAGGCGGGTGTCGGACATGTGCACTCCTCGGGTAGTTGAGTCTGCCTAGCTCAACTCTCCGATGGGTGTGTTTGTTTCCGAGAGTGCGTTCGCCCACAGCGATCAGTGAATGCGCAGGTCAGAGGCTTGCGCGTGGATCACGGGCGGTTTCCGGTCAGTGGACTGGTCTGCCCGCCGGAGGTCGTAGGCGGGAGATGGACGCGGTCGGCCGCGCTTGCCGGCGCGCGCGAGCCGGCCGTCCGGAGTCGAATTCCCCGTCCGGCGTCGGGGCGGCAGGGCCGGTGAGGGGCAGCGTGGGAAGGCTCGCTCGCCCATCGGTCAGAGGCTTGGCCGCCGCGCGACCGCGCACCAGGCGAAGGGGCGCGTCTCCAGGTCGATGACGTTCGGGGGCTCGTCGGGACGCCAGTCCGGCAACGATGTCATCCCCGGCGGAAGCAACGGCCAGCCGCCGAACCAGGGGAGCAGTTCCTCGGCCGAGCGTAGCCACGCGGGGTTCGACGTGTCGCGGTAGGCGTCGATGAATCGTTTCACCTCCGCGGCACGCGCCGGTGGGGCGTCGTCGCGGCACGTGCCGTGCGTCAGCGCCAGCCAGCTGCCCGGCGCGAGCTTCGACCGGTACGTCGCCAGCAGGCCCTCGGGGTCGTCGGACGGCCCGACGAAGTGCATCACCGTGATCATCAGCAGGCACACCGGCCGGGACCAGTCGATCAACGACGTCGTCACGTCGTCGGCGAAAATCGCGGCAGGCCGCCGGATGTCCCGCTCGACCAGGCCCGCCCAGCCCGTCGCGCCTTCCTTCTCCAGGATCAGCCGCGAATGCGCGGCCGCGACCGGCTCGTAGTCGACGTAGACGACCGACACGCGTTCGCCGGCGGGCAGCCGGTCGCGGACGATCTCGTGCACGTTGCCCGCGGTCGGCACGCCGGAGCCGAGGTCGACGAACTGGCGGACACCGGCGTCCATCGCCGCCGAGACCACCCGGTTCATGAACGCCCGGTTCTGCCGCGAGATCGGCCGGATCAGCGGCCACACCTTCTCCACGCGCCTGCCGAACTCGCGGTCGACCGCCCAGTGGTGGTCGCCGCCCAGGTACCAGTCGTAGACGCGGGCCGCGGACGGCTTGTCGGTGTCCACCCCGGCCGGGGCGATGGGGGCTCCTTCGCTCATGCGCCGGGTTTCTCCGCGATGCCGCACCACGCGTACGGGCGGGCTTCCGCCTCCAGCGCGTTGAGCTTCCGGTCGGGCCGCCAGTCCGGCAGGTGCACGATGCCCGGCTCGAGCAGGGGCCAATCACCGAACAACGGCTCGATCTCCTCGCGGTCGCGCAGCCACACCGGGTTGCTCGTCTTGCGGTACTGCTCGACGAACCAGCGCAGCCCGGCCAGGGTCTCGCCGGTTCCGTCACCCTCGCTCATCTGCGAGATCGCCAGCCAGCTCCCGGGCGCGAGCTTGTCCCGGTAGGCCTTCAGCAGGCCGATCGGGTCGTCGTCCGGGCCGACGAAGTGCAGCACCGCCATCATCATCAGGCAGACGGGCTTCGAGAAGTCGATCAGCCGCTTCGTCTCTTCGGCGCGCAGCACGGCCTTCGCGTCCCGCATGTCGGCCTGGACGATGCCCGCCCAGTCCGTCGCCGCCTCCTCTTCGAGGATCAGCGTCGCGTGCGCGACCGCCACCGGCTCGTAGTCGACGTACACGACCGTCGCGTCGTGGTCCTCGGGCAGCTCGGCCTCGACGACCTCGTGCACGTTCCCGGCCGTCGGGACCCCGGAGCCGAGGTCGACGAACTGCCGGATCCCGGCCCGCAGCGCCGCCCGCACCGCGCGGTTCATGAACTCGCGGTTCTGCTTCGACCCGGGGCGCACCAGCGGCCACTGCTGCTCCATGCGCCTGCCGAACTCGCGGTCCACGGCCCAGTTCTGCGTACCGCCCAGGTACCAGTCGTAGATCCGGGCCGCGGACGGCTTCTCGGTGTCGACGCCCTCGGGTGCTCTCGGCGCGGAATCTCGCTGATCGGTCACGTCCGGCTCCCCTCACTGCTCCGGGAGCCAGCCTATAAGGACTGACGACCAGGGGTAATCCGCCAGTCGTTCACCGAACGGCCGGGCGACGCTGCCAGTACGTCCAGAGCGGGCGGTACCCCTGCGCGTACCAGAACGGCGTCGACAGCGGGTTCGCCGCGGCGTGGTGCAGGAGGACGACGTCGGCGCCCTCCTCGTCGAGGACGTGGTGGGCGTGGGTGGCCAGCGCGGTACCGACACCGGACGACCGCGCCTCCTTCGCGACGGCCAGCGACGACAGGTAGCCGACGCGGTCCGCGGCGACGCGGTCGCTGATCCAGCCGGTCTCGCCCGGGTGCTGGACGTTCACCATGCCGAGCGGGCGGCCGTACAGCTCCGCGATCCACACCGCGGGCTCCGGCCGGTTCAGCTTCTCGGCCAGGTCCTTGGACAGGATGTCCTCGACGCCCTCGCGCCAGTTCACCGTGCCGTACTGCGCGTCGTAGGAGTGCAGCTCCATGCCGAGCGCGACGGCGGTCTCGAGGTCGCCGGGCTCGCCGCGGCGGATCTTGACGCCGGGGGTGCCGAGCGGCGTCGCCGGGACCATCCGCTCGGACGGGCGGACCGCGATCACCCGCAGCGGGGCGAACCCGTGGTGCAGCATTTCCCGCGCGCCCGCGCCGTCACGGCTGGCGCGCGGCACGACCGCCGCGGTCTCGGTGTCGCCGCGCTCGGCGACCGCGCGCAGATGTTCATCCCATCGGGTGAGGAGGGCGTCGAGGACGGCCGCGGGCTGCGGGCCGGCGAGCTGGAGGTCGAGGCGGTGCTCGGTCAGCGCCCGCCACGGCGCGTTGGGGGCGTCGTGGTCCACCTGGATGCGCGAGGCGAGGCCGGACGCGGCCGAGTCGGGCGTCGCCACTTCCAGCACCACGGCGCTTTCGGCCGCTTCGAAGGGGAGAGAACCGGGGAGCAGGGGATCCACCGCCGCGAGCCGGGCCGCGTGTTCGGTGGCAATCACGTCGCTGTGCATGGGCACATTGAAGCGCTACCCGGACTGGCGTGCGCACGGAACCACCCCTGGTTCCGAATCCAGAACTTTCACCCCTTGGTCCACGCAGGTCAGCGCCATCGAGGCATTGTTAACCCTGGGGTGATCTCCTACTGTCTCGAAAGGGACGCGGGTACGCCCTACGGGGTACGGTATGGCCCTTGTCCACACCCGAAGTCACGGATCAGCACCGGTGGACAAGCCGGGAGGGAAGGTCGGATGCCGGACACCAACGCCCACGGCGACGCCGTCGCACAGGCGCAGCCCGGGCCGGGAGCCGCTTCCGGGACACCGCCCGTATCCGCCGAAGCCCGCACCGACGAGCGCCGGTTCCGCGCGTACACCTTCGCCGTCCTGAGCATCGGGCTCGTCGCCGCGTTCGCCGTCGGGTCCTGGCTGCCGTTCCACTGGGACAGCAGGCTGCTGTGGATCGGGCCGGTGCTCGCGGTCGCGTTCCTGCTCGCCGAGCAGCTCGGCATCAACGTCGACGTGCGCAGCGGCATCTCGTGGACCATCTCCTTCACCGAGATCCCGCTCGTCATCGGGTTCTTCGTCGCGCCGTTCGAAGTCGTGCTGGCCGCGCACCTGGTGGCCGGCATCGGGACGCTGCTCGCGCGCAAGGTCGCCGGCCGCGTCCTCTACAACGCGGGCGCGTTCCTGCTCGAGATCACCGGTGCCTTCGCGGTCGCCGGGCTGGTCAAGGTCGCCGTCGGCGCCGGAGCGGGCAGCGAGATCCCGTGGGTCGCCGCGCTCGCCGGCACGCTGACCGCGCCGCTCGTCAGCACGCTGCTCGCGCTGGCCGCGGTCCGCGTCCTGCGCCGCCGGATGCGGGTCAGCACCGCGGTCCGGCTCACCGCGCGGATCCTGGTCGTCGGGTTCGTCAACGCGTCCGTCGGCCTGTCCGGCTACCTCGTCATCTCCAACACGCCCAAGGCGTGGCCGCTGGTGCTCGCCGTGTTCCTCGGCCTGACCGCGCTGTACTGGGCCTACTCCGACCTGCTGCGCGAGCAGCGGGACATGGAGGCGCTTTCCGACGTCAGCCTGATGGTGGCCCGCTCGGGCCAGCAGGCGGCGGCGCGCCCGGCCAGCCGCGCCGACGAGCTCGTCGGCGGCGTCGACGTCCGCGAGTGGGCCACGATCGCCGAGCGCATCAAGGACCAGCTCGCCGCGGGCCGCGTCGTGCTGCGGCTGCGGCTGGAGCCGAAGGACACCATGCGCGTGGTCGTCGCGGGCGACGACCTGCCCGCCGCGGACCCGGGCGCCGACGACCCGCTGCTGCGCCTGCCCGGCGCGCACGTCCGGCACTTCCGGATCACCGAAGCCAACCCCGACGTCCGCGCCGCACTGCTCGACCGCGGCGCGCAGGAAGCGCTCGTCGTCCCGCTGCGCAGCGCGAACCAGCTGCTCGGCGTCGTCGAGGCGCACGACCGGCTGTCCCGCTGGCGCGGCTTCGGCAAGTACGACGTCCAGCTGCTCGGGACGATGGCCAGCCACCTCGCGACGTCGCTGGACAACCGGCGGCTGCTCGCGACCCTGCGCCACGACGCCTACCACGACCCGCTCACCGGGCACCTCAACCGGCCGGGCTTCCGGCAGGTGGCGAAGGAGCCGCTGCGGGACTTCGCGAACGCCGTGGTGCTGCGGATCGACCTCGACGTCTTCTCGACGGTCAGCGACGCGCTGGGCTACGCCTGGGCCGACCGGATGGTGATCGCCGCCGGCCGCCGCATCCGCGACGCGCTCGGCCCCGACGTCCCGCTCGCCCGCCTGGAAGGCGCGTCGTTCGCGGCGCTGCTCGTCGGCTGCCCGCCCGAGGACGCCCACGCCGCGGCGGAACGGCTGCGCGAAGAGCTTTCCGCGCCCTACCCGGTGGACCGGCTTTCGGTCGAGGCGAACGCGATGATCGGCTACGCGACGACGACGCCCGAGGAGTCCGGCGACGTCGTCGACATCGAAGGCCTGCTCCAGCGCGCCGATGTCGCTGTTCGCGCTACCAAGGGCGGCGAAGAGGTCCGCGGGTACGTGCCGAGCATGGGCCAGATCTTCCTGCGCCGCTTCCAGATGGTCACGCAGTTCCGGCAGTCCCTCGAAGACGGCCAGGTCAGCGTGCACTACCAGCCGAAGATCACGCTGCCGAACCGGCAGGTGGCCGGCGTCGAGGCGCTGGTCCGCTGGGTGCACCCGGAGTTCGGGCGGCTCGGCCCGGACGAGTTCGTCCCGGCCATCGAGGCGGCCGGCCTGATCGGCGTGCTGACGTCGTTCGTGCTCGGGGAGGCGCTCAAGCGCTGCCGCAAGTGGCTCGACGAGGGCCTGCGGATCTCGGTGGCGGTCAACCTGTCGGTGCGCAACCTGGCCGACGAGGACTTCCCGAACAAGGTGGCCCGCGAGCTGGAGCGCGTCGGCATCCCGCCGGAGCTGCTGACGTTCGAGCTGACCGAGTCCGGCGTGATGTCGGACCCGCAGAAGGCGCTGCCGATCCTGCGCGAGCTGCACTCGCTGGGCATCACGCTGGCGGTGGACGACTTCGGCACCGGGTATTCGTCGCTGGCGTACCTGCGGCAGCTGCCGGTCGACCAGGTCAAGATCGACAAGAGCTTCGTCCTCGGCATGGGCACCGACCTCGGCGACCTCGCGGTGGTGCGCTCGATCGTCGAGCTGGGGCACTCGCTCGGGCTGACGGTGGTCGCCGAGGGCGTCGAGGAAGACGTGGCGCGCGACCAGCTCGAGGCGATGGGCTGTGACGTCGCCCAGGGGTACCTGATCTCGCGCCCGCTGCCGGAGGACCGCCTGGAGGCGTGGCTGCAGGCCCGCACGGCGCGCTCCCCGGGGCGGCACTCGGAGACCGTGCTGACCCTGCTGACCTGAGGTTTTGCTCTAACGGGACCCCGGTTGCACGACGGGGTGACGGGGGTTGGTAATCTTTCGAAGTCCTCGCGAGAGGCCAGGCCCCTTTAGCTCAGTCGGCAGAGCGTCTCCATGGTAAGGAGAAGGTCTACGGTTCGATTCCGTAAAGGGGCTCACGACCTCAGCCGCGTCACGCCTGCGTGTCGCGGCTTGGGTCATGTAAGGGCGGTGTAGCTCAGTTGGCAGAGCAAGCGGCTCATAATCGCTGTGTCGCCGGTTCAAGTCCGGCCACCGCTACGCGGTAACGACTGGGGCTGGCCCCCGGGACCTGAGAGAGAAGGAAACGCTGTGGCTGCCACCGACGTGCGACCCAAGATCACGCTGGCGTGCGAAGAGTGCAAGCACCGCAACTACATCACCAAGAAGAACCGGCGCAACAACCCGGATCGCCTGGAGATGAAGAAGTTCTGCCCGAACTGCGGTACGCACCGGACGCACAAGGAAACCCGCTGACGTAGCGCGTTCGCACCAGCTTTCGAGAAGCCGCCCTGGCTCACCAGGGCGGCTTCTTGCTGTTGGTAGCCTCCTCCGGTGCCCTTGGACGAGTCGTTCACCGGACGGGTTTACCCGCCGCAGACCAGCTACGAAGTGAGCCGGGAGAAGATCCGGGAGTTCGCCGACGCGATCGGTGACCAGAACCCGCTCTACCGGGACCCCGAAGCCGCGAAGGCGGCCGGCTACCCGGACGTGATCGCGCCCCCGACGTTCCTCACGATCATCAACCTGGCATCGATCAACTCGATCGTCACCGACCCCGAGCTGGGTCTGGACTACTCACGCATGGTCCACGGCGACCAGCAGTTCACGTACAGCCGCCCGGCCCACGCGGGCGACACGCTGCTGCTGACAACGCACATCGACCGCATCATGGCCCGCGCGGGCAACGACTTCATCAATCTGCGAGCCGAGATCACCGACGGCGACGGAGCGCACATCGCCACCACGAAGGCCCAGCTCGTGGTGCGGGGGGAGGACGCATGAACGCCGGAGAAGAGCTGCCCGCCCTCGAGATCCGCATCACCCGCGACCAGCTGGTCCGCTACGCGGGCGCGGCCCTGGACTTCAACCCGATCCACTGGAACGAGACGTTCGCAAAAGAGGTCGGCCTCCCCGACGTGATCGCGCACGGAATGCTCACGATGGCGGTGGCAGGCCGAGTGGTGACGGACTGGCTGGGCGACCCAGGCCGCCTGGTCGACTTCAGCGCCCGGTTCACCCGCCCAGTGGTCGTCCCGAACACACCGGAAGGCGCACGGGTGGAGATCACGGGCAAGGTGGCAGACGTCAACGACGAGGGCATCGCCCGAGTGGACCTGGTGGTCAAGTTCGACGGAAAGACGGTCCTGGGCAAGCCGCAGGCGCTGATCCGCGTCTAAAAAGCAAGACGGCAGCGGAAAGCGGCAACGCGAACCCAGACCGCCCCCGGCCGTAGTCACAATGAAGGCTCCGGGGTGCCGGCAGCCGGCCTAAAACAGCTTCAGGACACCAAGAACAGCATCAGCCATCCCCTGCTCCCCCCGAGCATTGGGATGAAGCGGCGTCCCGTGCAAGATAGGCAGAGCCCCCTCGACCCACCGAGTATCCGAAGCAGTGCAGACGTCATGCCCCTTACCGGGCGTAGCGGTATCGGCATACCCGGCCGAATGAGCATCAGCCTGGTCCTCGAGCATCTTGTTCAACTTCCCCAGAGCCCCCCGGAAGTAAGCAACATCCCCAGCCCCGATGGGAAGCACGGGCCAGCACCCATCCCCATCGGGAAGCACGGACGGATACCCGACAACGACGACCTTCGCCTTCGGAGCCTGCTTGTGGATCCGATCCAGCACGGCCCCCACCTTCGGCGCAGTGGCATCGATCCGCTCGGCCAGCTGGTCGTGCCCCCCAGCGGTCATCCGGTCCTTGCACGGCGAACCGGACCGATGCGCGGTGGCACACGAAGAAGCCAGCGACAAGAACCCGATGTCATTGCCCCCGATGCCGAGGGTCACGAGCGTCGTCTTGGCGGTCACGGCGTCCAACTGAGGCGGGTTGGATCCGTTCCCCGTCTTCTGCGCCCCGGTCAAGTTGGCGGTCGTCGCACCACTGCAGCTGACGTCGTCGAACTCGGCCGGCTTCAGATCCGCCGAGACGAGCCGCGGGTAGTTGTCGTCGGAGCGATCGCACCCAGGCGGAGTACCGACGTTCTTCCCGGTGCGCGGCGAGGCCGTGTAGGAGTCACCGAGAGCGACGTAGCGACCGGTGCCGTCCCCGGTGGCCGCGCCCGCCGGCGGTGCGGAGGACGAACCGTGGTCCCACTTGTAGTACCCGAATGCCAGAAGCCCGACCACGACCACCACGACGAGGCAGCCGCCCCCGCTGTTCTTCGCCACACCTTCGTTTCTACCGAACCAGGACTGGCGGGAACCTAGTCAATCCGGGTGGTTCGCTGCGCGAGGAGGTCGTTCACCAAGCCCGCGCCCGTCTCCGGGTCTTCCACGCTGACCAGCACCGTCCGGCCGCTTTCGAGGGCCAGCGCCAGTGCCGGGCCGCCGCGCACCTTGTACGCGGTCGTGCCGGTCACCGGGTTGAAGCGCAGGCCGAGGCCGCCGTCGCCGAACGCCGTCAGCTCGCGCGCGGTGGCTTCGCGGATGCTGCTCAAGCCGATGTGCCGCCACGGGAAGCCCAGGAGGCCGAAGCGGATCGTCACGCCCTTGGCGTCCACCGTCGCCTTCAGGCGGTACGTCACCACCGTGACGAACGTGCCGACCAGCGCGATCCAGACGGCCATCGGCCAGGAGAGCCCGGCGGGCAGCAAGGCGATCGCGACCGGGACCAGCGCGAGCGCCCAGAGCATCGCCGGGTTCGCCGCCCGGCCCGACCAGTAGGCGCGCTGCCCGGGCCGGAGCCCGACGCTCGGGCGGCCGGGACTGCTTTCGACGGCGGGGGCCGGCAGGCCGCCGACGAACGCCGCCACGACCCCGAGCGCGGTCGCGCCCGCCAGGAACAGCACGACGACGGCGCCGCTGCGCGCCGCGTGCCAGTCCGGCACGTCCAGGTTGGGCACGAGCACCGAAAGCAGGGTGGCCGGGGCCAGGGCGGCGAACCCGGCGCCGACACCGACGGTGACGCGCGGCACCGGCCGCCCGCGGCGCAGCGCGGCGACGGCCGTCGCCGTGAGGACCGCCGTCGCCACCGCGCCGAGCGCCAGGCACACGGTGACGAACACCGCGACCGGGGTGGAGCTGTCCGGCCCGCTGTTCCAGTGCGTCGCGATGGGGTCGGGCAGCCGGTCGGCCCAGGCGCTCGCGAGGAGCGCGGCGGTGGCCAGCACCGCGCCCGGCAGCACGGCCGTCGCGGTCAGGACCCGGATCAGCTTGGTCATGAGTACTTCTCCTTCAGGATCCCGGTGAGTTCCTCGAACCCGATGCCCGCGCGCTTGGCCTCGCCGGCCAGTTCGCCGGCCAGTTCGGCCAGGCGGGCCCGCGCCGAAGCGCCGCCGATCACGACGGCACCCCGGCGTCGCCGCAGGTCGATGAGGCCTTCGTCGCGAAGTGCCGCGTATGCCCGCAGCACCGTGTGGACGTTGATCTCCAGCGACGCCGCCAGTTCGCGGGCGGTGGGCAGCTGTTCGCCGGCGGCCGGGCTGCCGTCCGCGAGGGCGCGCCGCAGCGACGCCGCCACCTGTTCGAACAGCGGGACGGTCGAAGCCGGGTCGATCCGCACGAGCATAGTTCTAACTGTACTAGAACTAACTGACTTTGGGTGGGCGACCCTGTGTGGGGGACCGGCGGTTGCGGTAGGCGGGGATGGCGGCGAGGGTGGGCCGCGTTCCGAAGTCGAACCGAGAAAGGCAGGAAGCGCCATGGGCCTGAACCTGAACAAGCTCGTCGACAAGGCATACGAGGACAAGTCGATCAAGGAGCTGCTCGACGCCCCGCCGTCGGCGTTGGAGGGGCTCACGCCGAAGCACGACGAACTGCTGGCCGAGCTGAAGATCAAGACGATCCGCGACCTCGCGAACTGGAAGTACGCCGCGAAGGCACGGGCGCTCGCCACCCTCGCCGACAGCGAGAGCTGACCGCTTCAGACCAGTTCGGCGGCCAGTTCCAGGGCGTGGTCGACGTCCTTCGCGACGTAGTGCAGGTCGACGAGCACCTCGGTGATGCCCTCTTCGCGGGCCACGTCCAGGCACGGCGCCACGTCCGCGACCGTCTCGACCCCGGTACCCGCGCGCGGGTTGATCCGCAGCACGCGACGCAGGGTGCCGGGGTCGCGCCCGGCCTTTTCCGCCGCTTCGAGCGCGACCGACCACAGCCCGTTCAGGTACTGCTTCGGCATCCAGCCGGCCAGCCAGCCGTCCGCGCGCCGCCCGACGCGGGCCAGCGCCGGCGGCGAAAACCCGCCGAGCAGCACCGGCGGCCGCGGGTCCTGCGCCGGGCGCAGGCCGACCGTCGACGGCGCGATCCGCCACTGCGGGCCCTCGTGCGCCACCGGGTCGCCGGTCCAGATCGCGTCGAGCGCGTCGAGCACCGCGTCGAGCCGCCTGCCGCGGTGCTCCCACGGCACGCCGGTCGCGAAGTACTCCTCGCGCAGCCAGCCGAGCCCGAGGCCGACGTCCAGCCGGCCGCCGCTGGCGAGGTCGAGCGAGGTCAGGGCCCTGGCGAGCAGCACCGGGGAATAGACCGGGCCGGTCAGCGCGCTCATCCCCAGGCGGGCCGTGCGGGTCACGGCGGCCGCGGTCGCGAGCGTCGTGAACGGGTCCGCGAAGGTCTCGAACTCCCGGGGGTACGGGTGCTCCGGCGTTCCGCCGCCCGGGTACAGATCGGACGGCGCGTGCGGCGTCAGGATCCGGTCGCCGACCCACAGCGAGCCGAAGCCGAGGTCCTCCGCGGCGGTCGCGAAGCGCGCGACGGAGGCGGGGTCGGCGAGGGAGCCGTACTGCGGGAGGGCCAGTCCGAGCCGCATCCCGCTCACCGGTCCCCGACGGACGGCCGTGGCGGACCGCTTGCGGGCCCGCTTTTCGGGGGGTTCGGGTGGCGACGCCCCCGGCCCGGGGCGAAGCCCCGGTTGTCACAGCCCGGGATGCTCGTCATGGCGGACATCCTGGCATGATCGGGTGGTCGGCGGGGAGTTTTCCGCTGGCCGGCCGGGGTACGGCGGTCGATCGGGGGGCGCGGTTGCGGGCTCTCGTGAGGCTTGCCGTAGACTTCGGGACTTGGAACGCACTACGGTCATCCCCGCCTGGATGGTGGGGATGATGGAATGCGTCCTCCGGGGCTCCGAGCAATCGGGGCTCCACAGGGGTGTAGCTCAATTGGCAGAGCAGCGGTCTCCAAAACCGCAGGTTGCAGGTTCAAGTCCTGTCACCCCTGCGTAACGGAACTGGTGGAGCAGAGGAGTGGTCGTGAGCGACAGCGACGCCAGCGGCGGCGAGCAGGAGCAGGACGGCACCGGGCAGAAGCCCGAGAGCCCGTCCCGTCCCGTCACAGCCGCTGCCAGGCGTGAGCGACGTGCGACCGCTCGCCCGGCGGGTAAGTCCGCGGCACGTGCGGACGACAAGACCCGGCCGGCCGGGAAGTCGGGGGAGAAGACCGCCCCCGACGCGAAGGGCGCTCCGACTCCCAAGCGGGACCAGAAGCCGAAGAAGGCGTCGGTGTTCGCGCGGCTGGTCCGCTTCATCCGCGAGGTGTGGGCGGAGCTGCGCAAGGTCATCTGGCCGAACCGCAAGCAGATGGTCACCTACACCGCGGTCGTGCTGGCCTTCGTGGTGTTCATGGTGGCCCTTGTCAGCGTGCTCGATCTGGCATTCAAGTGGGGCATCGGCAAGATCTTCGGCTGACGCGCCTCGGCGCGCGCCGATGGGGCTCAGGTCCCGGCCTGACCCCGGCAATGATCAACTGAGAGGACGGAACGTGACCTCCGACAACGGCACATCAGCCGGTCACGACCTGACCGAGCTTTCCGACGAGCAGGTGCACGCGGCACTCGGTGACGAGGACTCCGCGCACCTCGAGCCCGTCGAGGTGTCCGACGAGGTCGACGAAGCCGCTTCCGACGTTGATGACGCCGCGGAAAGCACCGATGACGTGGCCGAGGCCGACGAAGCCGAGCCCGAGGCGGACGACGAGGACCCGGTCGCGAAGCTGCGTTCCGAGCTGCTCGCCGCGCCCGGCGAGTGGTACGTCGTGCACTCCTACGCCGGGTACGAGAACAAGGTGAAGACCAACCTCGAGACCCGGACCCAGACCCTGGACGTCGAGGACTACATCTTCCAGATCGAGGTCCCGACCGAAGAGGTCACCGAGATCAAGAACGGCCAGCGCAAGCAGGTGCAGCGCAAGGTGCTGCCCGGCTACATCCTGGTCCGGATGGACCTGAACGACGCCTCGTGGAGCGCGGTGCGCAACACGCCGGGCGTGACCGGGTTCGTCGGCGCCACCTCGCGGCCGTCGCCGCTGACCGTGGACGAGGTGCTGAAGTTCCTCGCCCCGAAGGTCGAGAGCGAAGCCCCGGCGAAGGGCGGCAAGGGCGAGTCCACCGCGACCGCGGCCCCGCTCGGCGGCCCGGCCGTCGAGGTCGACTTCGAGATCGGCGAGTCGGTCACGGTCATGGACGGCCCGTTCGCCACGCTGCCGGCGACGATCTCCGAGGTCAACGTCGACGGGCAGAAGCTGAAGGTCCTGGTGTCGATCTTCGGCCGGGAGACCCCGGTCGAGCTGTCGTTCAACCAGGTCTCCAAGATCTGACGGCCGCCGCGCGGCCGCAGTCCCCACGTCCACGGCAGGTACGCGGGGAACGTAGTACAGGACAGGAAAAGAAATGCCACCCAAGAAGAAGAAGCTTGCGGCGATCATCAAGCTGCAGATCAAGGCGGGTGCGGCCAACCCCGCTCCGCCGGTCGGCCCGGCTCTGGGTCAGCACGGCGTCAACATCATGGAGTTCTGCAAGGCCTACAACGCCGCGACCGAGTCGCAGCGTGGGGACGTCGTCCCGGTCGAGATCTCCGTGTACGAGGACCGGTCGTTCGACTTCAAGCTGAAGACGCCGCCGGCCGCGCGCCTGCTGCTCAAGGCCGCTGGTGTCGAGAAGGGCTCCGGCGAGCCGCACAAGACCAAGGTCGCCAAGGTCACCTGGGACCAGGTCCGCGAGATCGCCAAGACCAAGGAGACCGACCTCAACGCGCACGACATCGACCAGGCGGCGAAGATCATCGCCGGCACCGCCCGCTCCATGGGCATCACGGTCGTCGACGCCTGACGTCTGCAGCTTTACCCGTGGGAGAGCCAGTGCTGGCTCGTCACCACACTGATCCGTTTTCGAAGTTAAGGACAGAAGCATGACCAAGCACAGCAAGGCATACCGCCAGGCTGCGGAGCTGATCGACAAGGCGCGGCTGTACGCGCCTCTCGACGCCGCGAAGCTGGCGAAGGAGACCTCCAAGACCAAGATGGACGCGACCGTCGAGGTCGCGATGCGTCTCGGTGTGGACCCCCGCAAGGCCGACCAGATGGTCCGCGGCACCGTGAACCTGCCGCACGGCACCGGTAAGACCGCTCGCGTCATCGTCTTCGCGGTCGGCGACAAGGCCGCCGAGGCCGAAGCCGCCGGCGCGGACGCGGTCGGCACCGACGAGCTGATCGAGCGCATCCAGGGTGGCTGGCTCGACTTCGACGCCGCGATCGCGACGCCGGACCAGATGGCCAAGGTGGGCCGCATCGCCCGCATCCTCGGCCCGCGTGGCCTGATGCCGAACCCGAAGACCGGCACGGTGACCCCCGCGGTCGAGAAGGCCGTGAAGGACATCAAGGGCGGCAAGATCAACTTCCGCGTCGACAAGCAGGCCAACCTGCACCTGGTGATCGGCAAGGCTTCCTTCGACACGGAGAAGCTGGTCGAGAACTACGCCGCCGCGCTGGACGAGATCCTCCGCGCCAAGCCGTCCTCGGCGAAGGGCCGCTACCTGAAGAAGGTCACCTTCACCACGACGATGGGCCCGGGCATCCCGGTCGACCCGCTGCGGACCCGCAACCTCCTTTCCGAGGACGCGAACGTCTGAGTCGGACATCACCAGAAAGGGCGTCCCCGCTTGCTGCGGGGGCGCCCTTTCTTCGTGTCTCATGGAGGCCATGCCGACTTTCGCGTCGTTCGACGGTCTCCGGTTGAACTACACCGTGTGGGAGGGCACCGCCGCCCACCACCCGGTGCTGCTCCAACACGGCTTCGCGGCCGACACGAACGCGAACTGGATCTCGACGGGCGTGGTCGCGGCCCTGCGCGCGGCCGGCCTGACGGTGATCTCCCTGGACGCCCGCGGCCACGGCCGCTCGGAGAAGCCCCACGACGAGTGCCGCTACACGGGCGACAGCATGGCCCGCGACATTTCGGCCCTGCTCGACGAGCTGGGCTTGGACGAGGTGTCCCTGGTCGGCTACTCGATGGGCGCGATCATCGCCCTGGCGGCGACGGCGGCGGACAAGCGCATCCGCTGCTTGGCCACGGGCGGAGTGGGTTCTGGCATCGTCGACTTCGGCGGCGTCGACCTGCGCGTGGTGAAGCCGGCGGAGATCGCTTCGGCGTTGCTGGCGGAGGACCCGTCGACGGTCCCGCCGTCCGGAGTCCCGTTCAGGCTGCTGGCCGACGCCACGGGCGGCGACCGCCAGGCACTGGCAGCGGTGGCGCTGGCCTCGCAGGAGGGCCACCTCGACCTGTCTTCGATCGGCGTGCCGACACTGGTGCTGGCGGGAGATCAGGACCCACTGGCGGCAGAGCCGGAGCGCCTGGCGGCGGCAATCGCGGGGGCAAGGCTGGTCCGCATCCCGGGCGACCACATGACGGCGGTGATGTCCCCGGCGTTCTCGGAGGCGCTGGTGACGTTCTTGACCGCGCCGCAGCCCCGTTGACTCAGCTGGTCGGCGTCGGGGTGGTGGGCACCCCGCTGCACTTCGCCGGGCCGATGGCGTGGCCGGTGATGAGCCACTGGCCCTTCTCCACCTTCGAAACCGTGAAGACGCCCAGTGCCGGGCCGCCGCTGATGGCGAAGGTGCAGGAATCGATCGTCACGGTGTCGCCGGGTAGCGGTTCCGAGACGCTCGACGGCAGGGATTCCGCGTAGTCGTTCTTGTTCGTCACCTGGGTGGCGAGGAACTCGACGGCCTTCTTGCAGTCGGTCTGGGCGGTGTTCTGCCGGAACGTCTGCGCGATGTCCTGCGCGAACTGGGTCTGGATGTCGCGCTGTCCCTCGTTCTGGAAGCGGCCGCAGGCGTCGGCGACCCGGCCCTGCGCGATGTTGTGGTACACGAACCGCACCGCCTCGTACGGGTTCGTCGAGAACACGTGGTTCGTGTGGTAGGTCCCGCCGCCCTCTTGGGCCAGCTGGGCCGACGTCTTGCCGGCGTCGTTCGGGAAGAAGTGGTTGTACAGCCACGTTCCCGCCAGGCCCAGGATCACGATCGCCAGCACCCACGCGATCACCTTCTTGCCCAGCCAGCTCAGCCACTTCGGCGCCCGACGGCGCTCGGTGGGGACCAGCTCGTAGCCCGGCGGGATCATCGGTGGCTGGCCGGAGGACTGCGTGGCCGGCTGGGAAGGCGGGGCCTGGACCATCCCGGCGTCCGGTGGGGGCGCCGGCTGGTTGCCCTGCTGGGACTGCGTGAACTTCAAGTAGTCCTGGAACTGCTGGAACTGCCTGAACTGCTCCAGCTGCGCCGGATCCACCGGCGGCTGTGCGCCGCCGGAAGGCTGGGGAAGCAGCGGTCGTGCGTTCCCGCCGGGCGGTGTGGGCGCGTTCGAGCCCGCCGGTTCGATTTCCGAGCCCGGCTTTCCGTCATCGCGCTGCTCCGCCACGTGACCATGATGCCCCACGGCGCCGCGAAGGTGGGGGTGGGAGAAGGCATGTCGACTTGACAAGGTATTCTTCTCGATGGTTCTACCGAAGACCGCTGGTTTTCCCCGCAAGGGGAACGAAGGTCCCGCACTCGCCGGGGCGGCCCGCGCAGGAGGAACGAGGCCCCGGCACGTGTGCCGGGATGACGCCCCGCGCCTGCATGCGCGAGGGCGTTTCGTCGTTTCGGGGGCCCCTCGGTGCCAGTGGAAACACTAGCCAAGAGAGGAGGCGACCATGGCGAAGCCCGACAAGGTGGCGGCCGTCGCCGAGATCGCGGAGAGCTTCCGCACCAGCTCGGCCACCGTCGTTACCCAGTACACCGGCCTCTCCGTGTCCCAGCTGTCCCAGCTGCGCCGCGCTCTCGGCACCAGTGCCAAGTACCGGGTCGCGAAGAACACCCTCGTCAAGCGGGCCGCCGAGGACGCCGGCGTTGCCGGGCTCGACGACCTGTTCGTCGGTGCGACCGCCATCGCCTTCGTCGAGGGTGAGGCGGTCGACGCCGCCAAGGCGCTTCGCGACTTCGCGAAGGACAACAACGCGCTTGTGATCAAGGGCGGCTACATGGACGGCAAAGCGCTGTCCGTGGACGAGATCAACCGGATCGCCGATCTCGACAGCCGTGAGGTCCTGCTCGCCAAGGCGGCGGGCGCGTTCAAGGCGAAGCTGTCCCAGGCCGCCGCGCTGTTCCAGGCGCCGGCGTCCCAGGTCGCCCGCCTGGCTGCCGCGCTGGAGGAGAAGCAGCGCAACGCCGCCGGTACCGAAGCAGCCGAAGCACCCGCCGAGAGCTGAACCACCCCACCCCGAACGTCTAGTTCGTTTTTCTGAGAGGAAGCCATCATGGCGAAGCTGAGCACCGCCGAGCTGATCGACGCCTTCAAGGAGCTGACCCTCCTCGAGCTGTCCGAGTTCGTGAAGGAGTTCGAAGAGGTCTTCGACGTGACCGCCGCCGCGCCGGTCGCCGTTGCCGCCGCCGGCCCCGCCGGTGCCGCCCCGGCCGCCGTCGAGGAGCAGGACGAGTTCGACGTCGTCCTCGAGGGCGCCGGCGACAAGAAGATCCAGGTCATCAAGGTCGTCCGCGAGGTCGTCTCCGGTCTGGGCCTGAAGGAGGCCAAGGAGCTGGTCGAGGCCGCTCCCAAGGCCCTCCTGGAGAAGGTCGACAAGGAGGCCGCCGAGGCCGCCAAGGAGAAGCTCGAGGCCGCGGGCGCCAAGATCTCCATCAAGTGATCCGGGGCGCGTGAGCGCCTCTGCACCACCTCGAGAAGGGGCGGGCATCCACGCGGATGCCCGCCCCTTCCGTTTTGCCTGGTCGCCCGGACCCCCTAGGAGTGGTGTCCGAATAGCCCCGGGTCCCTAAATCGCGGATTCGGGGCTGCGAAGATCTGCGTCGTTGCCCCGAATGGACTACCGTGCTGCGAGTTGCCGATCACGGCGGGGTGACGATGGAACGAGGGCTGGCCAGAAAAGAAAACTGGTGAGTAACCTGTTCGCACTCAGCTCGTTGCACCTGGTTGACGCGGGTTCTCGGGGCGCCACGGCCCGCACCCGCCGACAGGGTGTGGCAGCGGGCGCAATGACGCGGAACAGCTCCTGGAGGTGCGATGGGTGCCGAGGTGGTCATCGAAGGTCTGACCAAGTCCTTCGGTAAGCAGGCCATCTGGCGGGACGTCACGCTGACGCTGCCTCCGGGCGAAGTGTCGGCGATGCTCGGACCGTCCGGAACCGGCAAGTCGGTGTTCCTCAAGTCGATGATCGGCCTGCTCAAGCCCGACCGCGGCCGCTGTGTGATCAACGGGGTGGACATCGTCACCTGCTCCGAGCACAAGCTGTACGAGATCCGGAAGCTCTTCGGCGTCCTCTTCCAGGACGGCGCGCTGTTCGGCTCGATGAACCTCTACGACAACGTCGCCTTCCCGCTGCGCGAGCACACGAAGAAGTCCGAGACGGAAATCCGCCGGATCGTCCTCGAGAAGCTCGACATGACCGGTCTGAACGGCGCCGACAAGAAGCTGCCGGGCGAGATCTCCGGCGGTATGCGCAAGCGCGCCGGCCTCGCCCGCGCCCTGGTGCTGGACCCGGAGATCATCCTGGTCGACGAGCCGGACTCGGGCCTCGACCCGGTCCGCACCACCTACATCTCGCAGCTGTTCCTCGACGTCAACGCGCAGATCGACGCGACGTTCCTGATCGTCACGCACAACATCAACCTGGCCCGCACGGTGCCGGACAACCTGGGCATGCTCTTCCGCAAGGAGCTGGTCATGTTCGGCCCGCGCGAGGTGCTCCTGACCAGCGAAGAGCCGGTCGTCAAGCAGTTCCTCAACGGCAAGATGCAGGGCCCGATCGGCATGTCCGAAGAGAAGGACAGCGCGCAGATGGCCGCCGAGCAGGCGATGTTCGACGCCGGGCACCACGCGGGCGGGGTCGAGGACGTCTCGGGCGTGCCGCCGCAGATGCAGACGACGCCGGGCGTGCCGCAGCGGATGGGCGCGGTGCGCCGCAAGGACCGCGTCATGGAGATCATGCACCGGCTACCGGACGCCGCCCAGCAGAGCATCATCGCCTCGCTGAACCCGGAAGAGCAGCGCCACTACGGCGTCAGCCCGCGGCAGGTCGCCCACGCCCAGCAGCAGCAACAGCAGCAGGTCCCGGCGGGCGCCCGGCAGGGTGACGGCGTCCCGAACCAGCACCACGGCCAGCTGCCCGCGGACCAGGTCGCGCGGATCCCCGGTGGCCAGCCGCCGAGACCGGGCGCACGCCGGATGCCGCCACCGCCGCCGAACAACGGGCCAGGTGGCCGGTGAGTTCTCCCGCAACACAGGCGAAGATCCCCGGGATCGGCATGCTCCGCGAAACCGGGAACCTGTTCGCTCTCGGCCTGGACATCATCCGAGGCCTGTTCCAGCGCCCGTTCCAGCTGCGGGAGTTCATCCAGCAGTCGTGGTTCATCGCGAGCGTGACGATCCTGCCGACGGCCCTCGTGGCGATCCCGTTCGGTGCGGTCATCTCACTGCAGTTCGGTTCGCTCGCCCGCCAGCTGGGCGCGCAGTCCTACACCGGCGCGGGCTCCGTGCTCGCCACCGTGCAGCAGGCCAGTCCACTGGTCACCGCGCTGCTGGTGGCGGGTGCGGGCGGCTCCGCCGTCTGCGCCGACATCGGGGCGCGGACCATCCGCGAAGAGATCGCCGCGATGGAGGTGCTCGGCGTCTCCGCGGTGCAGCGGCTGATCGTGCCGCGCACCCTCGCGATGATGCTCGTCGCGCTGCTGCTCAACGGCATGGTCAGCGTCATCGGCGTGCTGGGCGGCTACTTCTTCAACGTCGTGCTGCAGGGCGGGACGCCGGGTGCCTACCTGGCGAGCTTCTCGGCCCTCGCGCAGCTGCCCGACCTCTGGGTCGGTGAGCTCAAGGCGCTGATCTTCGGGTTCATCGCCGCCGTCGTCGCGTCCTACCGGGGTCTGAACCCCTCCGGCGGCCCGAAGGGCGTCGGGGACGCGGTGAACCAGTCGGTGGTCATCACGTTCCTCATGCTGTTCGTCGTGAACTTCGTGATCACCCTGATCTACCTGCAGATCGTGCCCGGAAAGCTGGACTAGCGCCATGACGTTCCTCCAGGGCGCGAAACGCGTCGCCAACCGACCCCTCCAGACGCTGGACACCCTGGGTGACCAGATGTCGTTCTACGGCCGGGCGCTGCTGTGGACGCCGCGGACGCTGCGCCGCTACACGAAGGAAGTCCTCCGGCTGCTCGCCGAGGTCAGCTTCGGGTCCGGCTCGCTCGCGGTCATCGGCGGCACGGTCGGGGTGATGGTCGGCCTGACGCTGTTCACCGGTGTCCTCGTCGGCCTCCAGGGCTACTCGGCGCTGAACTCGATCGGGACGTCGGCCTTCACCGGCTTCCTGACGGCGTTCTTCAACACCCGCGAGATCGCCCCGCTGGTCGCCGGCCTCGCCCTGAGCGCCACCGTCGGCGCCGGCTTCACCGCGCAGCTGGGTGCGATGCGGATCTCCGAGGAGATCGACGCGCTCGAGGTCATGGGCGTGCCGAGCCTGCCGTACCTGGTGACGACCCGGATCATCGCCGGGTTCGTGGCGGTGATCCCGCTCTACATCATCGGCCTGCTGAGCTCGTACCTCGCGTCACGACTGGTCGTCATCTACATCTACAACCAGTCGGCCGGTACCTACGACCACTACTTCGACCTGTTCTTACCACCGCAGGACGTGCTCTATTCGTTCATCAAGGTGCTGCTCTTCAGCGTCTTGATCATCCTGTCGCACTGCTACTTCGGGTACCGGGCGACCGGCGGGCCGGCCGGTGTCGGCGTCGCGGTCGGCAAGGCCGTGCGCCTGTCCATCGTCACGGTGTCGATCATGAACTTCTTCATCGGGTTCGCCATCTGGGGAACCGACGTCACGGTAAGGATCGCGGGATGAGGACGCTCCGACGCAGGCTGCTCGGCCTGCTGCTCGTCGCCGTGATGGTCGGCGGGGTGGCGCTGTCCATCGCGCTCTACGACAAGGCCTTCACGCCGGTCGTCACGGTCAAGCTGCAGGCCGACAAGATCGGCAACCAGCTGATCAAGCAGTCCGACGTCAAGGTGCGCGGGCTGATCGTCGGCTCGGTCCAGGACATCGTCGCCACCGACAAGGGGGCGGAGCTCACGCTCGCGCTCAACCCGGAGTCGGTGAAGCTGATCCCGGAGAACGTCTCGGCGCGGTTCCTGCCGAAGACCCTCTTCGGTGAGCGGTTCGTCTCGCTGGAGATCCCGAAGGACCCGTCGGCCAAGACCCTGGCCAACGGCGACGTGATCCCGCAGGACCGCACGTCGAGCGCCGTCGAGCTGGACCAGGCGTTCGAGCACCTGATGCCGGTGCTGCAGGCGGTGCAGCCGCAGAAGCTGTCGGCGACGCTCACCGCGATCTCGACCGCCCTGCAGGGCCGCGGCGACCAGCTCGGCGACACGCTCACGCAGCTGGGCACCTACATCGGCGAGCTGAACCCGCACGAGCCGGAGCTGCAGCACAACCTGAAGGCGCTCGCGGAGTTCTCCGACCACCTCAAGGACGCCGCACCCGACCTGGTGCAGAGCCTCGACAACCTGAGCACGACGACCCGGACCGTGGTCGACGAGCGGCAGAACCTGTCGAACCTCTACGGCAGCCTGACCCAGGCTTCCGTGGACCTGCAGACGTTCCTGCAGAACAACAAGGAAAACATCATCTCCCTCGCCGACACCGCCCGGCCGACGGCCGAGCTGCTGGCGAAGTACGCGCCGGAGTACCCCTGCGTGATCTCCCAGATGGCCAAGAACGTCCCGCTGATCGACCAGGCGCTGGGCAAGGGCACCGACAAGCCCGGCCTGCACGCGACGATCGAGATCATCGTGCCGCGCGGCCCGTACCAGGCAGGCAAGGAAGAGCCGCGGTTCGAGGACAAGCGCGGCCCGCGGTGCTACGACGCGGACAAGTTGCCGAACCCGTTCCCCTCGGAGCCGCCGGACGGCGCGTTCCAGGACGGCACGAAGCACCAGACCGCGCCGAAGACCGTCGGCGAAGGCCTCAACCCGGCCAACTTCAAGGCCGACGCGGCCGGTGGCAACGGCAGCGGGGGTGACCTCGCCTACTCGACCGCGGAGCAGGGCTTCCTCGCCGACCTCCTCGGCCCGCAGCTGGGCATGAACTCGGCCGACGTCCCGGGCTGGAGCTCGCTGCTCGTCGGACCGCTCTACCGCGGGGCGGAGGTGACGGTGAAGTGAGGGGCCTGCTCGCGCCGCTGATCAAGCTCGGCATCTTCGTGGTCGTCACCGTGCTGTTCACGACGATCCTCGGGATCAGCATCGCCAACATCAACACCACCAGCACCAACGCCTACAAGGCGCGCTTCACCGACGCGACGCTGCTGCTGCCCAACGACGACGTCCGCATCGCCGGCGTCCGGGTCGGGCAGGTCAAGGACGTCAAGATCGTCGACAAGCGCCAGGCCGAGGTCGAGTTCGAGGTCGACGCCGGCCGGCAGCTGCCCGCCGGGGTGACCGCGCAGATCAAGTTCCGCAACCTGGTCGGCCAGCGCTACGTCTCGCTCGGCGAAGGCGACGACTCCTCCGGCAAGACCCTGCAGCCCGGCGGCACCATCCCGCTGCAGCGGACGACGCCGGCGCTGGACCTGACCGAGCTGTTCAACGGCTTCAAGCCGCTGTTCACCGCCCTCAATCCGGACGACGTCAACAAGCTGTCCTACGAGGTCATCCAGGTCCTGCAGGGCGAGGGCGGCACCGTGGAGAGCCTGCTGTCGCACACGGCGTCGCTGGCCACCACGATCGCGGACAAGGACCAGGTGATCGGCCAGGTCATCGACAACCTCAACTCGGTGCTCGACACGGTCAACGCGCACACCCCGCAGCTCAACGACCTGATCGTCAAGCTGCAGCAGCTGGTGTCCGGGCTGGCCGCGGACCGCAAGCCGATCGGCGACGCGATCGAGAGCCTCGGCAACCTGGCCGAGACGACGTCCGGCCTGCTGGGTGACGTCCGGGAGCCGCTGAAGAACGACATCAGCGCCCTCGGGAACCTCACGGACCAGCTCAACAAGAACGAGCCGGAGCTGGAGCACTTCATCCAGTTCCTGCCGACCAAGGTGAGCACGCTGACCCGCACCGCGGACTACGGCTCCTGGTTCAACTTCTACGCCTGCGAGTTCTCCGGGAGCGTCAGCTTGCCCCCACTGATCAACGACGTGCCGATCCCGCTGATCCCGGCCAACCGGGAGAGGTGCAAGGGATGAAGTCCTTCCAGAAGCGCAACCCCGTCCCGATCGCGCTGGTCGGCATCGCCGTCCTGGCCCTCGGTTTCATCGCCGCGCTGAACTCCGACGACCTGCCGGTGATCGGCGGCGGCACGACGTACTCCGCCGAGTTCAGCGAGGCCTCCGGGCTGCAGAAGGACAACGACGTCCGGATCGCCGGCGTCAAGGTCGGCAAGGTCAGCGACATCGAGCTCGACGGCGCGTCGGTCAAGGTGTCGTTCAAGGTCAAGGACGCCTGGCTGGGCGACCGGACGAGCGCCGCGATCAAGATCAAGACACTGCTCGGCCAGAAGTACCTGTCGCTGGACCCGCAGGGCGAGGGCTCGCTGAACCCGGGCACCGGGATCCCGCGGGACCGCACGATGGCCCCCTACGACGTGCTCGACGCGTTCCGCGGGCTGTCGCAGACCGTCGACAACATCGACACCAAGCAACTGGCGCAGAGCTTCGACACCATCTCGCAGACCTTCGCCAACACGCCGGAAGACGTGAAGGGCGCGCTGTCCGGGCTGTCGAAGCTGTCGGACACGATCGCCTCGCGCGACACGCAGCTGTCGAACCTGCTGGCCAACACCCGTGAGGTGTCGCAGACGCTGGTCGACCGCGACGCCGAGGTGCAGAAGCTGCTCACCGACGGCAACAAGCTGCTCGACGAGCTCTCGAAGCGCGAAGACGCGATCACGTCGCTGCTGAACGGCTCCCGCGAGCTGGCGACGCAGCTGCAGGGCCTGATCGACGACAACGGCAAGCAGCTCGACCCGGTGCTCACGTCCCTGGACCAGCTGACGTCGATGCTGCAGCGCAACCAGGACTCGCTGGCCCAGGGCATCGCGAAGTTCGCGCCGTTCATCCGCGTCTTCACCAACACCATCGGCAACGGCCGCTGGTTCGACAACTACATCTGCGGCCTGGTGCTGCCGTCGTTCGGCCCGATCAACGAAGAGGGGTGCTACACGAAATGAGTGACACCCGCTTCGGAGTGGCCCTGACCCGGGGTTTCACCATCGCGATCGTCCTGGCCCTCGTCGTCGCGGGCGGGATCTGGTGGACCCTCAAGGACGCCGGCCGCAACCACCTGACCGCGTACTTCGCCGGCGCTGTCGGCCTGTACGAGGGCAACAGCGTGCGGATGCTCGGCGTCGACATGGGCACGGTCACCAAGATCCAGCCGATGGGCAACCAGGTGAAGGTCGAGTTCGAGTACGACCGCTCGGTCGCCGTCCCGGCCGACGCCAAGGCGCTCATCGTGGCGCCGTCGCTGGTGTCCGACCGCTACGTCCAGCTCGCGCCCGCCTACACCGGCGGCCCGCGGATCTCCGACGGCGCGGTCATCGGCCTCGACCGCACCGAGGTGCCCCTCGAGGTCGACCAGCTGGCCTCCAGCCTGGCCCGGGTCAGCGAGACGCTCGGCCCGAACGGCGCCAACAAGAACGGGTCGCTGTCGAACCTGCTGAACACCGCGGCGGCCAACGTCGACGGCAACGGCCAGGCCCTGCACGACACGATCACCAAGCTCGGCCAGGCGGCCGGGACGCTGTCGGGCAACAAGGACGACCTGTTCTCCACCGTGGAGAACCTCGGCAAGTTCTCGCAGACGCTGGCCGACAGCGACAAGCAGGTCCGCGGCTTCGAGAGCCAGCTTGCTGACGTCAGCGGCTACCTCGCGTCCGAGAAGGACAACCTGGCCGCGACCGTGCAGCAGCTGGGCACGACGCTCACCGCGGTGCAGTCGTTCATCGACCAGAACCACGAGCGGCTCAAGTCCAATGTGGACAAGCTGGCCGGCATCACGAAGGTGCTCGTCGACCAGCGCAGCTCGCTCGCCGAGATCCTCGACGTCGCGCCGGTCGGCCTGAGCAACCTGGTCAACACGTACAACGGCTCGTCCGGCACGCTCGACGCCCGGCCGAACCTCAACGAGCTGACCCAGCCGCCGCTGGTGATGATCTGCCGGCTGCTCAAGCAGGCCGGCAAGGGCATCCCGGACGTGCTCGGCAACGCCTGCGAGGGCATCGCCAAGGTCGTCGACGGGATCGTGCCGCTGCCGTCGCTGGCGCAGACGGTCCAGGCGCTCCAGGCGGGCCAGCTGCCGCCGCTGCCGCTGCCCATCGCCGGGCAGCTCTACGGAGGTGGCCAGTGAGGAAGCTCCTGTCCGTCGGGGCACTCGCGACCGTGTCCGCGCTGACGCTGTCCGGCTGCGCGTTCAACGGCATCTACGACCTGCCGCTGCCCGGTGGCGCCGACCTCGGCGACCACCCGTACACGGTGAACGTCGAGTTCCGGGACGTGCTCGACCTGACCCCGCAGGCCGGGGTGAAGGTCGACGAGGTGCCGGTCGGCCGCGTCGAGAACGTCGGGCTCACCAAGGACGGCTGGCACGCGCTGGTCACGCTGAAGGTCAACGGCGGCATCAAGCTGCCGGCCAACGCGATCGCCAACGTGAAGCAGTCGAGCCTGCTCGGCGAGAAGTACGTCGAGCTGGCCTCGCCCGGTGACGACCAGGCCCAGGGCAAGCTCGCCGACAACGCGACCATCCCGCTGGCCCGGACCAACCGCAGCGTCGAGGTCGAAGAGCTGCTCGGCGCGCTGTCGCTGCTGCTCAACGGTGGTGGCGTCGACCAGCTCAACACCATCACCAAGGAGCTCAACAACGCCACGTCCGGCCGCGAGCCGGACATCAAGGCGCTGCTGGACAACGCGAACCAGCTGGTGACGAACCTCGACCAGCAGTCGCGCAACATCACCCGGGCCATCGACGGGCTGAACCGGCTGTCCTCGACCCTGAACGGCCAGAAGGACAAGCTCGTCGGCGCGGTCGACAACCTCGGGCCCGGCCTCGGTGTGCTGGAGCAGCAGCGCGGCCAGCTGGTCACGATGCTGCAGGCGCTGGACAACCTCTCCGGCGTCGCCACCGACACGGTCAACCGGTCGCAGAAGGACCTCGTCGCCGACCTGAAGGCGCTGACGCCGACGCTGCAGAAGCTCGGCGAGGCGGGCAACGACCTGCCGAAGGCCCTGCAGATCCTGCTGACGTTCCCGTTCAGCGACCAGGCCGTCAACGGCGTCAAGGGCGACTACTTCAACCTGTTCGCGAAGGTGGACCTGAACCTGAAGACCGTCGTGGAGAACCTGGGCAACAGCCGCCAGAACATCCTGTCCGGGCAGCTGCCGCTGGCCGGGCTGACCGGCGGTACCGAAGGCGCGTCGGGCAATCCGCCGCTGCCGATCCCCGGGGAGAGCGGCCAGCCGCAGTCCGGGCAGTCGAAGCCGGGGCTCGGCAACCTGTTCGGGCTCCTGCCGGGAGGTGCGGGCTGATGCTGGTTCGCCGGACGAAGATCCAGTTGATCGCCTTCGCGGTCATTTCCATCGTCGCGATCGTCTACGCGCTGATCCGGTTCGCCGGGCTCGGCACCGTGTTCGGGAACAGCGGCTACACGGTGAAGCTGCAGCTCAACGAGTCGGGCGGCATTTTCACCAACGCCGAAGTCACCTACCGCGGCTACAACATCGGCCGGGTCGGCGAGATGCGGCTGACCCCGACCGGGCTCGAAGCCGACCTGAACATCGACCCGTCGGCACCGCAGGTGCCCTCGGACCTCGACGCGGTCGTCGCCAACCGGTCGGCCGTCGGCGAGCAGTACGTCGACCTCAAGCCGAAGGCCGACAAGGGCCCGTACCTGGCGGCCGGCTCGGTCATCCCGGCGTCGAAGACGACCACCCCGGTCAGCACCGAACGGCTGATCGGCGACCTCGACACGCTCGCCGCGTCGGTCCCGGTCGACTCGCTGCGCACGGTCGTCGACGAGTCCTACGACGCCTTCCGCGGCACCGGTGGCGACCTGCAGAAGCTCCTGGACACCGCGCGCAGCTTCACCACGACCGCGCAGGAGTACCTGCCGCAGACGATCCAGCTGCTCGACCAGGGCGGCAAGGTGCTGGACACGCAGAACGACGAGGCCGAGAACTTCGCGTCGTTCAGCAAGAGCCTCAACGAGCTCACCGGCACCCTGAAGAACTCCGACGGCGACCTGCGCAAGCTCATCGGCATCACACCGCAGGTGGCGACGCAGATCAGCCAGGTGCTGCAGGAGTCCGGCCCGGGCCTCGGCGCGCTGACGGCGAACCTGCTCACCACGGCCAACCTGACCGTGACCCGGCTCGACGGCATCGAGCAGGGCCTGGTCACCTACCCGGCGCTGGCCGGCGCGGCGAGCAGCGTGGCACCCGGCGACGGCACCGCGCACCTCGGCCTGGTGCTCAACCTGTTCAACCCGCCGTCGTGCACCAAGGGGTACCTGCCGTACTCGCAGTACCGCACCGGAGCCGACACTTCGCCGAAGGCGGCGAAGGAGGACGCGTACTGTGCCGAACCGAAGGGCAGCCCGATCAACGTGCGGGGCGCGCAGAACGCGCCGTACGGCGGGGTGCCGGTCGCGCCGTCGGCGAGCGACGTGTCGGCGAACGCGAACCGGCCCGCGGAGGAGCTGGCCGAAGAGCGGGACAGCCGGGGCGTCCCGGGCATCGTCGGCAGCCCCGGCGTCAGCCTGAACAGCCTGGGTTCGCTGCTCGGCCTCGCCTGACGTGGATTTGATGACCGTTACCTACCCTGGAGTGCTATGAGTTCGGACGAGCCGGCCGACGTGGCGGTGAAGGAGCCCGAAGCGGCCCCTGCGGCCGACGAGACGCCGTCGACGGAGCCGTCCACGCGGATCCTGGTGCTCGGCGCCGCGGCGCTGGCCCTGGCCGCGCTGATCGCGGCGGCGATCTTCGGCGTCCAGTGGTGGGTGGCGGCCAACGACGACAACGCCGACCTGGCGGCTTCGCGCGAGGCCGTGGTCAAGGCGGGCACCAACGCGCTGAAGGCCTACACCGAGGTCGACTACACGGACCTGGACGGCTTCTTCGCCCGGCAGAAGTCGGTGTCGGACGACAAGATGTCGCAGCAGATCGACCAGTCGGCGCCGACGTTCCGCAAGGCGCTCGCCGACGCCAAGACGAAGGTCACCACGGACGTCCAGGACATCGCCGTCGAGGAGCTGGACGACCACGAAGGCAAGGCCAGCTTCCTCGCCGCCATCGCCACGACCGTCACCCAGGGGGACAAGAGCAGCGCGAAGCCGCTGCGCCTCGAGGTGTCGATGACCCGCGTGGGCGAAGACTGGAAGCTGTCCGGCATCGACAGCGTCCCGCTCGTCGCGGCCGGCCAGTAGCGCGTCACGCAGAAGGAGCTCGTAGTGCCCCCCTCCCGCCGCCAGCCGCCTCGCAGCAGCAGCACCCCGCCGTCGCGCCGGCCCCGCGTGGCCGGCCTGCGCAAGCCCGCGGCGGACGAGTCCGCCGCCGAGCGGACCGGCCAGCTCCCCGCGGTGCCGGCCGAGCCGCGCAAGCCCCGGCCCCGGCCCGCGCCGCGCCCGGTGCCGCGCCCGGCCGCCAAGCCCGCGGAGCCGTTCGAGGCCGCGAGCGGGCAGCTCGACGCGGACACCGCACCGTCCGCCGAGGACACGGCGGTGTTCGCGGCGGTCGGGACCGAGGAAGAGCCGAAGGTCGACGCCCTCACGGGTGAGCCCGACGTCGAGGACGCCCCGGCGCGCCCGGCCCCGCGGCGGAAGAAGCGCGACACGGGGATCGCGAAGCCGACCGACGTCGACGAGGTCCCGGTTTCGGACACCGCGGACGAGCCGGCGAAGCCCGCGGGCTCGAAGGTGCAGCGGCCGTACGTGGTCGCCGGCGCGCTGGTGCTCGTCGCGCTGATCCTGGGCGGGCTGGCGTTCTGGTTCAAGTCCGAAGAGGTCGACGTGTCGCAGGCGACCAGCAACACCGCGCTGCTGGACGTCGCGAAGACGGCCCAGGTCAAGGACGCCGTGTCGAAGGCGGCCGAGGCGCTGTTCTCCTACGATTTCAACAACATCAAGAAGACCGAGGACGCGGCGAACGACCTGCTCGCCAACGACGACGTCAAGAACAAGTACAACTCGCTGATGGGCGAGGTGAAGCGCCTCGCGCCGACGCAGAAGATGGTCGTGACCTGCAAGGTCACCCGCGCGGCGGTGATCATGCTCAACGGCGACCTGGCGAAGGTGATGGTCTTCGTCGACCAGACCTCGACCCGCACGGACACGAAGAAGACGACCGCGGGCACCGCCCAGCTCCACTTGAACGCCCAGCTCCAGGGGGACAAGTGGAAGATCACGGACATGGACACGTACAACGCGCCCAAGGTCCCGGCGGCCACCCAGGCCCCGGCGTCCTCGGCCCCGCCGGCGTCCCCGTCCAAGTAGTGGTGCCGCCGGGCGACGGGCGCTGCCGCTCGTCGACGCCGGGGCTCCGTTGAGGGGCAGCGGGCGGTAGTGCCGCGGCTACGCTGGGCCGATGGGATTCGAACAGGCGTACGCCAGCCTCGCCGGCCTTGTCGTCGGTGATGCCTTCGGCGCGCAGATCCTCCTGCCCGGAGACCACCCGGACGTCGCCGGCCGGCTGCTGCCGGCCGCGCCGTGGAGCTGGACCGACGACACCGAAATGGCCTGCGCGGTCGTCGACGTCCTGCGGCGGCACGGCCACGTCGACCAGGACGTCCTGGCCGCCTCGTTCGCCGAGCACTTCGACCCCGGCCGCGGCTACGGCGCCGGGGCGCAGTGGCGCCTGAACCAGATCAAGGCCGGCCGGTCGTGGCAGGAGGTCACCGAGCGGAACGGCCGGGGCTCCTGGGGCAACGGCGGCGCGATGCGCGTGGCGCCGCTGGGGGCGTGGTTCTGCGACAACCTGCCGCAGGCGCTGCGGCAGGCCGAGCTGTCGGCGGTGATCACGCACTCGCACTTCGACGGGGTCGCGGGCGCGGTGGCCGTCGCGGCGGCGGCCGCGCTGCGGGCCGCGTCACCCGGGCTGGCCGGCGCGGACCTGCTGGACGGGGTGATCCCGCTCGTGCCGCCCGGCCGGGTGCGCGACGGGCTGACGTGGGCCCTGAAGTTCTCCGACGCGCGGGAAGCCGCCGCCAAGCTGGGCACGGGCCGCGAGCTGGCCGCGCACGACACGGTCCCGCTGGCCCTGTGGATCGCGGCCCGCTTCGGCGACAGCTTCGTCGACGCCCTGTGGACGGTGGCCCAGGTGGCCGAGGACGTCGACACGGTGGGCGCCATCGTGGGCGGCGTGCTCGCGGCGGACGGCACGCCGGTCCCGGAGAGCTGGCGCGCGGCCTGTGAGCCCCTTCCCGGCTGGCTCGCCGAGTCCTGAGCGGCCGCGGCGGCGAGGCGGGTCCGCAACCGGTCCGGGAGGCGTCTCGGACGCCTCCGGGCCGCTGAGGCGGGCGGGGTGCGTGGGGCAGCTGTGACGCCGCCCGAGGGGCCTCCGGCCGGTTACCGAAAACCGTCGCGACACGCCGCCGGCGGCGGAACCGGTGCCGTCCGAAGTGGCCTGGAACACAGGTGCGGGCGGGTGCGAAACGAGGAAAAGGCCCAGGTCCAACGCCTCTTACTGGCGCTACCAGCCAGTAGCTGGAAGACTATTCGGCCGCTCACGCTCCGCTGACCTTCTCCAACGCTGCGCCAACCGGCGGGACCCCCGTGTGGCATCTTGACTCTCGGGCCCGGTGGGTTCACGCTTACTCCCGAACGGCGAAACCGGCGGCCCTTGCGGGAGGGACAACCGGCTCGCCTGGAGGCATACCTGAAGACGTCGCGAGGCAGGCTGGGCCCCATCGGGAGCGCCCCCTGGACAGACCGCGCCGTTCGGGCTAGACTGCCTCTTTGCGCTGCCCTCTTTCAGGCTGCCCGGAGCCGGTAGTTAGGATAGTGGGCACACGGCACCCTTGACAGTCGCTGATAGCTGTTGCTATGGCGGCCGTCACCGCTCATTGTCCCCGGAAGGACGCATCTTGGCAGTCTCTCCCGCGAACCAGGCCACTGCTGCGACCACCTCGGCTGAATCTCGCTCGGAGTCCACGGGAATCCCCGGCGCGCCCAAGCGGGTTTCCTTCGCAAAGATTCGCGAACCGCTCAACACCCCCAACCTGCTCGACGTCCAGATCCAGTCGTTCCAGTGGTTCACCGGGGACGAAGCGTGGTTCGAACGCCGTGTCGAAGAAGGTGAAGAAAACCCGGTCGGCGGCCTGGAAGAGGTCCTGAACGAGATCTCCCCGATCGAAGACTTCTCCGGTTCGATGTCCCTGTCCTTCTCCGCCCCGCGCTTCGACGAGGTCAAGGCCTCGATCGAGGAGTGCAAGGACAAGGACATGACGTACGCCGCGCCGCTGTTCGTCACGGCCGAGTTCGTCAACAACAACACGGGCGAGATCAAGAGCCAGACGGTCTTCCTGGGCGACTTCCCGGTCATGACCGACAAGGGCACGTTCATCATCAACGGCACCGAGCGTGTCGTCGTGTCCCAGCTGGTCCGCTCGCCGGGCGTCTACTACTCGAAGGACGTCGACAAGACGACCGACAAGGACGTCTTCAGCGTCCGCGTGATCCCGAGCCGCGGCGCGTGGCTCGAGTTCGACGTCGACAAGCGCGACACCGTCGGCGTCCGCATCGACCGCAAGCGCCGCCAGCCGGTCACCGTGCTGCTGAAGGCCCTGGGCTGGACCACCGAGGCGATCCGCGAGCGCTTCTCCTTCTCGGAGACGCTGCTGGCGACCCTCGAGAAGGACCACACGGCCGGCACCGACGAGGCGCTGCTCGACATCTACCGCAAGCTGCGCCCGGGCGAGCCGCCCACGAAGGAGAGCGCGCAGACCCTGCTGGAGAACCTGTTCTTCAAGGCGAAGCGCTACGACCTGGCCAAGGTCGGCCGGTACAAGGTCAACAAGAAGCTGGGCCTCGACACGCCGTACGACACGGGGACGCTGACCGAAGAGGACATCGTCACCACGATCGAGTACCTGGTCCGGCTGCACGCCGGCGAGGACAAGCTCGACGCGCAGAACGGCACCGAGATCCCGGTCGAGACCGACGACATCGACCACTTCGGCAACCGGCGCCTGCGCACGGTCGGCGAGCTGATCCAGAACCAGATCCGGGTCGGCCTCTCCCGCACCGAGCGCGTCGTGCGCGAGCGCATGACGACGCAGGACGTCGAGGCGATCACGCCGCAGACCCTGATCAACATCCGCCCGATCGGCGCGGCGATCAAGGAGTTCTTCGGCACCTCGCAGCTGTCGCAGTTCATGGACCAGAACAACCCGCTGTCGGGCCTGACGCACAAGCGCCGCCTGTCGGCCCTCGGCCCGGGTGGTCTGTCCCGTGAGCGCGCCGGCATGGAGGTCCGGGACGTCCACCCGTCGCACTACGGCCGGATGTGCCCGATCGAGACGCCGGAAGGCCCGAACATCGGCCTGATCGGCTCGCTCTGCTCCTACGCGCGGGTCAACCCGTTCGGCTTCATCGAGACGCCGTACCGCAAGGTCGTCGAAGGCCGGGTCACCGACCAGGTCGACTACCTGACCGCGGACGAAGAGGACCGGTACGTCAAGGCCCAGGCCAACGCGCCGATCTCGGACGACGGCACCTTCGTCGAAGACCGGGTCATGGCCCGCCGCAAGGGTGGCGAGGTCGAGCTGATCGACCCGCTCGACATCGACTACATGGACGTCTCGCCGCGGCAGATGGTCTCGGTCGCGACGGCGATGATCCCGTTCCTCGAGCACGACGACGCGAACCGCGCCCTGATGGGTGCGAACATGCAGCGCCAGGCCGTGCCGCTGCTGCGCAACCAGGCCCCGTACGTGGGCACGGGTGTGGAGCTGCGCGCCGCGGTCGACGCCGGTGACGTGCTCGTCGCCGAGCAGTCCGGTGTCGTCGAGGAGCTCTCGGCCGACCTGATCACGATCATGCACGACGACGGCACGCGGAAGAGCTACGGACTGTACAAGTTCCGCCGCTCGAACCACGGCACCTGCTTCAACCACCGCCCGATCGTCAACGAGGGCGACCGGGTCGAGCAGGGTCAGGTCATCGCCGACGGCCCGTCCACCGAGAACGGTGAGATGGCGCTCGGCAAGAACCTGCTCGTCGCGGTCATGCCGTGGGAGGGCCACAACTACGAGGACGCGATCATCCTCTCGGAGCGCCTGGTGCAGGACGACGTCTTGACGTCGATCCACATCGAGGAGCACGAGATCGACGCCCGCGACACCAAGCTGGGCGCCGAGGAGATCACCCGGGACATCCCGAACGTCTCCGAAGAGGTCCTGGCCGACCTCGACGAGCGCGGCATCATCCGGATCGGTGCCGAGGTCCGCGACGGCGACATCCTCGTCGGCAAGGTCACGCCGAAGGGCGAGACCGAGCTGACGCCGGAAGAGCGCCTGCTCCGCGCGATCTTCGGGGAGAAGGCCCGCGAAGTCCGCGACACCTCGCTGAAGGTGCCGCACGGCGAGACCGGCAAGGTCATCGGCATCCGCGTGTTCTCGCGCGAGGACGACGACGAGCTGCCCCCGGGCGTCAACGAGCTGGTCCGCGTCTACGTGGCCCAGAAGCGCAAGATCCAGCCGGGCGACAAGCTCGCCGGCCGGCACGGCAACAAGGGTGTCATCGGCAAGATCCTGCCGGTCGAGGACATGCCGTTCATGGAGGACGGCACCCCGGTCGACATCATCCTGAACACGCACGGTGTGCCGCGACGGATGAACATCGGCCAGATCCTCGAGCTGCACCTGGGCTGGCTGGCCTCGCAGGGCTGGACGATCGAAGGCAACCCGGACTGGGCGAAGAACCTGTCCCAGGAGCTCTACGACGTCGCGCCGAACACGAACACCGCGACCCCGGTGTTCGACGGCGCGAAGGAAGAGGAGCTCACCGGGCTGCTCGGGGCGACCAAGCCGAACCGCGACGGCGAGCGCATGGTCAAGGAGAACGGCAAGGCGACCCTGCTGGACGGCCGCTCCGGCGAGCCGTACCCGTACCCGGTCGCGGTCGGCTACATGTACATCCTGAAGCTGCACCACCTGGTCGACGACAAGATCCACGCCCGTTCCACCGGCCCGTACTCGATGATCACGCAGCAGCCGCTGGGTGGTAAGGCGCAGTTCGGTGGCCAGCGCTTCGGTGAGATGGAGTGCTGGGCGATGCAGGCGTACGGCGCTGCCTACACGCTGCAGGAGCTGCTGACGATCAAGTCGGACGACGTGGTCGGCCGCGTCAAGGTGTACGAGGCCATCGTCAAGGGGGAGAACATCCCCGAGCCGGGCATCCCGGAGTCGTTCAAGGTGCTCCTCAAGGAGCTCCAGTCGCTGTGCCTCAACGTCGAGGTGCTCTCCAGCGACGGTGCGGCGATCGAGATGCGCGACTCCGACGACGAGGACCTCGAGCGCGCCGCGGCCAACCTCGGCATCAACCTGTCCCGCAACGAGTCGCCCTCGGTGGACGACGTCGTGCACTGATCGCGAGCTGAGGCGGGCCCCACCTCCCGCGGGGCCCGCCTCGCCCGCCAACCCCTCTAGCCGAAACAACCCCAAGGGGATCTAGACGTGCTGGACGTCAACTTCTTCGATGAGCTCCGCATTGGTCTCGCGACGGCCGACGACATCCGTCAGTGGTCGTACGGCGAGGTCAAGAAGCCGGAGACCATCAACTACCGGACGCTCAAGCCCGAGAAGGACGGCCTCTTCTGCGAGAAGATCTTCGGTCCGACCCGGGACTGGGAGTGCTACTGCGGCAAGTACAAGCGAGTCCGCTTCAAGGGCATCATCTGTGAGCGCTGCGGCGTCGAGGTGACCCGCGCCAAGGTGCGCCGCGAGCGGATGGGCCACATCGAGCTGGCCGCGCCGGTCACCCACATCTGGTACTTCAAGGGTGTTCCCTCCCGCCTGGGCTACCTGCTGGACCTGGCGCCGAAGGACCTCGAGAAGATCATCTACTTCGCTGCTTACGTCATCACGGGCGTGAACACGGAGCTGCGCCACAACGACCTGCCGACCCTCGAGAACGAGATCGGCGTCGAGCGCAAGAACCTCGAGACCAAGCGTGACGCGGACATCGAGACCCGCGCGCAGAAGCTGGAAGCCGACCTGGCCGAGCTGGAGGCGGAGGGCGCCAAGTCCGACGTCCGCCGCAAGGTCAAGGAAGGCGGCGAGCGCGAGATGCGCCAGCTGCGTGACCGTGCCGGTCGCGAGCTGGACCGCCTCGAGGAGGTCTGGACGACCTTCACGAAGCTCGACACCCGCCAGCTGATCGCCGACGAGCTGCTCTACCGCGAGCTCGTCGACCGCTACGGCGAGTACTTCACCGGCGGCATGGGCGCGGAGGCCATCCAGAAGCTGGCCACCGAGTTCGACGTCGCGGCCGAGGCCGACAACCTGCGCGACACGATCCGCAACGGCAAGGGGCAGAAGAAGCTCCGCGCGCTGAAGCGGCTCAAGGTCGTCGCGGCGTTCCAGGCCACCGGCAACGACCCGCGCGGCATGGTGCTCGACGCCGTCCCGGTCATCCCGCCGGACCTGCGCCCGATGGTGCAGCTGGACGGTGGCCGCTTCGCGACCTCCGACCTGAACGACCTGTACCGCCGGGTGATCAACCGGAACAACCGCCTCAAGCGGCTGATCGACCTCGGCGCGCCCGAGATCATCGTCAACAACGAGAAGCGGATGCTGCAGGAGGCCGTCGACGCGCTGTTCGACAACGGCCGCCGCGGGCGTCCGGTCACCGGCCCGGGCAACCGGCCGCTGAAGTCGCTGTCCGACCTCCTCAAGGGCAAGCAGGGCCGGTTCCGCCAGAACCTGCTCGGCAAGCGCGTCGACTACTCGGGCCGTTCGGTCATCATCGTCGGCCCGCAGCTGAAGCTGCACCAGTGCGGCCTGCCGAAGGACATGGCGCTCGAGCTGTTCAAGCCGTTCGTCATGAAGCGGCTGGTCGACCTGAACCACGCGCAGAACATCAAGTCCGCCAAGCGGATGGTGGAGCGCTCGCGGCCGCAGGTGTGGGACGTGCTGGAAGAGGTCATCACCGGCCACCCGGTGATGCTGAACCGCGCGCCGACGCTGCACCGCCTCGGCATCCAGGCCTTCGAGCCGCAGCTGGTCGAGGGCAAGGCCATCCAGCTGCACCCGCTGGTCTGCGAGGCGTTCAACGCGGACTTCGACGGTGACCAGATGGCGGTGCACCTGCCGCTGTCGGCCGAGGCGCAGGCCGAGGCCCGGATCCTGATGCTGTCGGCGAACAACATCCTGTCGCCGGCGTCGGGCCGTCCGCTCGCCATGCCGCGGCTGGACATGGTGACGGGCCTGTTCCACCTGACCCGCCTCAACGAGAAGGCCGAGGGCGCGGGCAACGCGTACTCGTCGCCGGCCGAGGCCATCATGGCCTTCGACCGCAAGGCGCTGGGCCTGCACGCCCCGATCAAGATCCGCGTCACCGACCGTCAGCCGGCGAAGGCCGACGAGGCGCGGCTCGCGGAAAAGGGCTGGGAGCCGGGCAAGGCGTGGCTGGCCGAGACGACCCTGGGCCGCGTGCTGTTCAACGAGCTGCTGCCGGCGGACTACCCGTTCATCAACGAGCCGATGCCGAAGAAGCGTCAGGCCGCGATCGTGAACGACCTCGCCGAGCGGTACTCGATGACCCAGGTCGCGCAGACCCTGGACCGCCTGAAGGACGCCGGTTTCTACTGGGCGACCCGCTCGGGTGTCACCGTCGCCATCTCGGACGTGCTCACCCCGGTGGGCAAGGCCGCCATCCTCGACGAGTACGAGGGCAAGGCCTCCCAGGTGGAGAAGCGCTACCAGCGTGGTCAGCTGTCGCACACCGAGCGCAACAACGAGCTCGTCAAGGTGTGGACGCAGGCCACCGAAGAGGTCCACAAGATCATGGAGACGGCGCTGCCGGACGACAACCCGATCGCCATGATCGTGAAGTCGGGCGCGGCGGGCAACATGACGCAGGTCCGGTCGCTGGCCGGCATGCGTGGCCTGGTGTCGAACCCGAAGGGTGAGTACATCCCGCGTCCGATCAAGGCCAACTTCCGTGAAGGCCTGTCGGTGGCGGAGTACTTCATCGCGACGCACGGTGCCCGGAAGGGCCTGGCGGACACGGCGCTGCGGACCGCCGACTCGGGTTACCTGACCCGGCGTCTGGTGGACGTCTCGCAGGACGTCATCGTCCGCGAGATCGACTGCGGCACGACCCGCGGCATCATGATGCCGATCGGCGAGGACATCGGCGACGGCAAGGTGCTGCGCGACCAGCACGTCGAGACCTCCGTGTACGCGCGGAACCTCGCGACGGACGCGGTGGACGCCAAGGGCAACGTCGTGCTGAACGCGGGCGACGACATCGGCGACCCGGCCCTCGACAAGCTGCTCTCCAGCGGCATCTCGAAGGTCAAGGTCCGCTCGGTGCTGACCTGCGAGTCGGCCGTCGGCATCTGCGCGACCTGCTACGGCCGCTCGATGGCGACCGGTCAGCTCGTCGACGTCGGCGAGGCCGTGGGTATCGTCGCGGCCCAGTCGATCGGTGAGCCGGGTACGCAGCTGACGATGCGTACGTTCCACCAGGGTGGTGTCGCCGGTGACGACATCACGACCGGTCTGCCCCGTGTGCAGGAGCTCTTCGAAGCTCGTGTCCCGAAGGGCAAGGCGCCGATCGCCGACGTCGATGGCCGCGTGCGCATCGAGGAGAGCGAGCGGTTCTGGAAGATCACGCTGATCCCGGACGACGGCGGCGAAGAGATCGTCTTCGACAAGCTGTCCAAGCGTCAGCGGCTCGCGAACACCCCGAACGGCCCGCTGGGCGACGGCGACCACGTCAACGTCGGCCAGCAGCTGCTCGAGGGCACGCCGGACCCGCACGAGGTCCTGCGGGTCATGGGGCCGCGCGAGGCGCAGATGCACCTGACGGACGAGGTCCAGAAGGTGTACCGGGCGCAGGGTGTGTCGATCCACGACAAGCACATCGAGGTCATCGTCCGGCAGATGCTGCGCCGGGTGACGATCATCGACTCCGGTGCCACGGACTTCCTGCCGGGCGAGCTGCCCGAGCGGACCAAGTTCGAGGCGACGAACCGGGCGTCGGTCGCCGAGGGCGGCGAGCCGGCTTCGGGTCGTCCGGTGCTGATGGGCATCACGAAGGCGTCGCTCACCACGGACTCGTGGCTGTCGGCGGCGTCGTTCCAGGAGACCACGCGCGTCCTGACCGACGCGGCCATCAACGGCCGCTCGGACCGGCTCGTGGGCCTCAAGGAGAACGTGATCATCGGTAAGCTGATCCCGGCCGGTACGGGCATCAACAAGTACCGCAACATCCAGGTGCAGCCGACGGAAGAGGCCCGGGTCGCGGCGTACGCGATCCCGTCCTACGACGACGGCTACTACACCCCGGACGTGTTCGGTACAGGCACCGGTGCCGCGGTGCCGCTGGACGACTACGACTTCGGCCGCGACTTCCGCTGAAGCTGAGTCACGAGAAAGGCCCCTGCCGGGTTTCCGGCGGGGGCCTTTCCCGTTGTGTCCGGAACCGGCCAATCGGCCGGAAAGCCTGTTCCCCTTTTGCCCGCTGTGGCTACAGTGAGGTGGTTCTGCGCGATTCGGGGGCTTTGCGCGTTCCAGCGGGTAGCAGGGGGAGACTGCTTTGACCAATCGATTTGTCCTGCGTTCCGCCGGGCGGAGAGCGGCGGTTCTACTCGCCGTGCTCGTCACGGCGATGGCGACGTTGACCAGTGCGTTCGCGGCTCCGGCGGGAGCGGCCTCGGACCGGATCGGCGTTTCGGTCACCTTCGACAAACCGTCCTACGGGACCGGTGACGAGGTTCGTGCCACGGTCAAGCTGACGAACAACGGCTCCGGCCGGGCCACCGGGCTCACGGTTTTCCAGGACTTCGACCCGATCGACCTGTCCGTTCCCTACGGCGGCTGGGGTGAGCTCCAGAACCGGCCGGGGTTGACGATCGAGTCCGGGCAGTCGTTCGAGCTGACGGTTTCCGGGCACGTCCGGGACCCCGAGCAGACCACGACGGCCCTGCGCGGCATCGTGTTCGACGAGACCGGGTTCGGGGTCGGCTCGTTCGACTCCCGGGTGCCGGTCACGCGGGTGCCCGGTCGCGCGACGGGCGTCTTTTACGCGGACCGCAACGGCGACGGTGTCCTCGACGCCGGCGAACCGCTCGCCGGCGCCGAGCTCACCCTGCGGTACGTCACCGGCACCAGGAACTACACGGCCACGAGCGACGCCGAAGGGAAGTTCACCTTCGACCTCCCGGCGGGGGACTACACCCTGGGCGGTGACGTCGTCGACGGCTGGCTGGTGCGGTGGCAGACCGTCCGCATCGCCCCGGACACCCCGGACCTGCTCGTCCGCGGCGCGCCGCCGTTGAACGGCGCCTTGACCGCGTCGCTGGCGTTCACCCACGACAGCTACCAGCCAGGCGACCTGGCGCACCTCACCGTGACGCTGGCCAACTCGGGTTCGACCCCGCTGACCGGCATCGTGGCCGCGTGCAACCGCATCGGTGACGGCTACATGCTGAACGGCACCGGCCCGGGCTGGGGTGATCTCGAGTGGAACCGCGGCGTGACGATCGCCGCCGGGGAGACCCGGACGTTCGACGTGTCCGAGACGGTGCCGCAGGCATCCTTGAACCGTGGCAAGGTCGTGGCCGCGTGCGACTTCGGGTACAGCGAAGTCGACATCGACAACCACGCGAACGCGCGCGCCGAAGCCGCCGTGCCGGGCGCCAAGGCCGTGGTCGAGGGCACCATCGGAGTCATCGACGACCGGGGCGAGGTGACGCGGGGACTGGCCGGAACCGAGGTCGTGCTGGTGTCCGACCGCCACTGCCCGGTCACCGGCCGGCGCACCAGCGACGAGAACGGGCACTTCCTCTTCGAGGACGTGGCTCCCGGGCCCGCCTACCAGCTGTACTTCCTGACACCGTCGGGCTGGAAGACGAAGTACGAGAACCCGACCGGGATCGACGTCCAGGGCCCGCCGGAGAACCACTACGCGTACCGGATCGCCGCCGAAGAAGGGGGCGCGCCGAAGCCGGAGGTGCCGGTCAACCCCGCGGACTGCACGCCCTGACGGGCAGCGCCCCGGTCCACAGTGGACCGGGGCGCTTCCGGTTCAGCGCACGCTGCGGTGCGACACCGGGAAGTCGAAGTACGTGTCCGGGAACGGCTCGCCGTCGAGGGTGAAGTGCCACCACTCCTCGGGCAAGTTGTGGAAGCCCGCCGCGATCATCGTGTCCCGCAGCAGGTCGCGGTTCTGCCGCGCCACGCCGGTGATCGCCGGGTTGTCCGTGTGGGCGAGCGGGTCGAAACAGTCGTAGCCGGTGCCCATGTCGACCATGTTGTCCGGGAAGCGCTGGTTCCGCGGCGCGAAGCACGGCACGAGCGGCTCGCCGGGGAAGTACGGGCGCTGGAACCGCGGTGGGAGCTTCACGATGGTCAGGTCCATGGTGCTGCCCCGGCTGTGCCCGGACTTCTCGGCGATGTACCCCTCTTCGAACAGCCGGTCCTTGGCGACGTTCGGGTAGAACTCGGCCTTCATCTTCTCGTCGGCGAGGTCCTTGGCCCACCGCACGAAGTGGTCGACCGCGCGCTGCGGGCGGTAGCAGTCGTAGACCTTGAGGGTGTAGCCCTGCTGCCGCAGCCGAGCCTGGGCCTGCCGCAGGCCTTCGGCCGCCTGCCGGGTCAGGATGCAGGTGGGCTCGAGGTAGCCGTCGACGCGCCGGCCGACGAAGTTGTGCCGGGTGGCGTAGCGGATGTCCTGCAGGATCGACGGCGCGACGTCGGAGAGGGCGACGAACCCGGCGGGGGCGGCCGGCGGCGCGGCCTGGGCGGTGGCGGGGACGGCGAGGGTGGCCAACGTGGTGAGGGTGACGGCCAGGGCACGCACCCTCCGAGTCAAGATCGGCATACCTCTCATCTAGCAGGTAATCGCTCCCCGATCAGCCGCCGCTCAGGGTGAACCCCAGCCTTCCGACGTCGTCGCGCGCAGGAAGTCGTCCGAAGGCGGCTGCACCGGCCGTCCCTCGAACTGCGTCGACAGCACCACCGACGACCGCAGCTCGCCGTGCTTGCCGAGCCGTTCCAGCAGCCCTTCGAAGTGCTCGAGCGAGGCTGCACGGATCTTCAGCATCGTGCAGTGGTCGCCGGACAGCCGGTGGATCTCGACGACCTCCGGGTAGTCCTCGGACTTCGACGTCTTCAGCAGGCAGCTGCTCAGCGCGCAGCGCATCTCGACGAACGCCTGCAGCGGCTGGCCCGCGCGCCGCGCGTCGACCTGCGCGCGGTAGCCGGTGATCACGCCGGTCTCCTCCAGCCGCCGCACACGCTCGGCCACCGCCGGCGCCGAGAGGTTGATGCGGCGGCCCAGCTCCTTGAACGACAGCCTCCCGTCGGCCTGCAGCAGGTCGAGCAGCCGCCAATCGACGTCGTCCAGGGGCTTTTCCGAACGGAAGGTCATGGGCCCTATCTTCCTTCCGAAGAGCGGGCGTGGCGACGGATTTGCCGTCGATCGTCCCTTCGCGAGATCGCCGGGAGTTCCTAAAGTTGCTGGTCATGGGGACTTTGACGGTGACCGGCCGGGCTCGGTCGATGGGCGCGCTGTTCGCCGGCGTCGCGCTGCTCAACACGGCGACGGTCGGCCTGAGCACCGCGGCGACGCTGATCGTCGCCGCGGGCAGCGGGCCGGGCTGGAGCGGGCTGCCGAGCGTCGCGAGCGTGCTCGGCACCGCCGCCGGCGCGCTCGGCGTCGGGCTGCTGCTGCCGGGCCACGGCCGTCGTCGCGTGCTGGCCGCCGGCTACGCGATCGCCGCGGCCGGTGCGCTGATCGCGTTCGCCGGCGCGCTGACGACGTCGCTCGTGCCGCTCCTGCTCGGCATCCTGCTGGTCGGGCTCGGCAACGGCGGCGCGCAGCTGTCGCGGTACCTGGCCGCGGACCTCTACCCGGAGGAACACCGGGGCCGCGCGCTGTCGAACGTCGTGTGGGCCGGAACCGTCGGCGCCCTCGCGGGTCCGGCGCTGATGGCTCCGGCGGCGGACGTCGTCACCGGGTTCGGCTGGCCGTCGCTGTCCGGGCCGGTCGCGGTCGCGGTGCTGGCCACGGCGGGCGCCGCGCTGGCGGCCGCGTTCCTCCCGCGGCACGTCCCGCTCCCGCCGGAGAAGCCGGTGGCCGCGGTTGCCCCAGTGCGCCCGGCCGGCGTCGCGCGGCCGCTGGTCGCGATGGTCGCCGCGCAGCTGACGATGGTCGCGGTGATGACCATGACGCCGCTGCAGCTGGAGAACCACGGCCACGGTCTCGACGTCGTCGGCTGGGTGCTGAGCGCGCACCTGTTCGGCATGTTCGCGCTGGCGCCGCTGTCCGGCCGGATCGCCGACCGCTGGGGCCCGCGCGTGACGATCAACGCGGGGCTCGGTGTCCTGGCGCTGTCGACGGCGACCGCGCTCGCCGCGCCGACCGCGCACACGTCCGGCCTGCCGGTCGCGTTGTTCCTGCTGGGGTACGGCTGGAACCTGGTGTTCGTCGGCGGCAGCGCGCAGCTGAGCCGTGACCTCGCGCCGGAGACGCGCAGCCGGGTGCAGGGCACGGTCGACGCGGTGGTCTGGTCCGCGTCCGCTTTGGCCGGTTTGGGGTCGGGACAGCTGTTTGCGGGTGGCGGATACGCGCTCGTCGCGGTCGTCGGCGGCGTGCTGGCGCTGCTTCCGTTGGCCCTGCTGGTATCCCGTGACGGCCGGTAGCCGAGTCGTTGTCGGCAAATCTCTCGTCGCCGAACGCGCGGTGCGCTGGCGAAGATGGGCCGTGGCTGACTCTGTGCCCTTCACGGACAACTTCTCGGACCTCTCCAACACGCAGGGGTACCAGTTCGAGTTCCGCTGTGAACGCTGCGGGAACGGGTTCCGTTCCGCGTTCCAGCGCGACACCATGGAAACCGGGCGAAGCGTGCTTCGCACGGTCGGCTCGTTCTTCGGCGGGACGCTGCGGGACCTGAGCAACTCGGCCGACCAGTGGCGCTACGACCGCGCGACCAACTCGCCCGCGAAGGACCGTGCGCTCGCGGCGGCGGTCAAGGAGATCACGCCGAGCTTCCGCCAGTGCCGTGGCTGCAGCGACTGGATGTGCCACGACCAGTGCTGGAACGAGGAGATCGGCCAGTGCCTGCGCTGCTCGCCGAGTGTCGCCGAGGAGATCTCGCGCGCGCAGGCGTCGGCCCAGCGCGACCAGATCTGGGACAAGGCCCGCGAGAAGGACTGGACGTCCGACCTGGACATCGACACCCGGGCGAAGGTCACCTGCCCGGGCTGCGGCCTGAAGGCCGAGGGCGGGAAGTTCTGCTCGTCGTGCGGGACGTCGCTCGCGCTGAAGGTCCGCTGCGGCGGCTGCGGGAGCGAGGGCAACAAGCCCGGCGCGCTGTTCTGCTCGGACTGCGGCTCCAAACTCTGACCGGAGTTCCCGGCACTTCATAACGAATTCGTAACTCGCAGCCCCGGCGTTCAGGCGCCGGGGCTGCGCCATTGTGACCAACCGTGACACCGCCGGTTGGTCCAGTGTGTCCGCTCACCCGTTCGGCGCAGCGGCGTACGTCAAATCGGCCCACTTCGTGGGAGATTAACCCTTTCGGGTCGGTTCTCATTCTTTGATCACGGCTGGACCCTTTGCCCGCTTGGCGCGACTATCCCGTCCAGGTCGGCTGACGTCAGCTTTCCGTTGTGTCCCAACGGTTTCCATCCGTGAGAACGAACAGGGAGAACCATGCGATCAACTCCGTCGCGCCCGGGCCGGTGGCGAAAGGTGGTGACCGGCGCCGCGGCACTCGCCCTCGCGGCCGGCGCGGTCACGTACACCGGTTCGTCCACCGGCGCCTACGCCGACGTCCAGACCGTCACCGACGCGAAGACCGCGTCCGACGGCAAGCAGTACTGGGTGCAGAACCACCTGGTGTCCCAGGATCTCGCGCGTTCGGCGAGCGGCACGCCGAAGAAGTGGCTGCTCGTCTGGGCCGGCGACGAGAACATCGCCGACACGCTCGTCAAGGACGTCAAGAACCTGCCGGGCACCCTCGGCGGCGGGCTCAACAAGCTCAAGAACGCCTTGCCCGGCCCGGACTTCCTCGCCGTGATCGACGCGACGCAGGGGTCGCCGACGTACGGCAAGGTCGTCAACACCGCCACCGTCGGGCCGCTGGTCGAGAACGAGCCGCACCACATGCAGTACGTGTGGCACCAGGGCGACACGATCTACGCCGGCGCGCTGTTCGCCGCGGTGACGTACGCCTTCGACGTCAGCGCGCTGCCGCAGCTGAAGCTCAAGGGCGTCAGCCTCCCGACGAACACCCTGGGCGGCAGCGTCCCGGACGCCTACTGGGTGCTCAAGGACGGCACCGCGTACGGCACGTACATGGGCGGCCCGGTCGTCCCCGGCCCGCACTCCTACGCCGACGGCTCCACGCAGATCGGCAACGGCTTCGCGGGCAGCCCCGGCGAGGTCGTCCACTTCGGACAGAACGCCGAGGTCCTCTCGGAGTCCCCGGCGGCGACCCCGCAGGGCGACAACCAGAAGCTCTGCGACAACCTGCCGCAGCTGGGCAAGCCGACGTGCGCCAACCCGCACGGCATCCAGGCCCGCGAGGACCTGAACACGCTCGTCACCAGCGACTACGCCGAGCCGCGCAACATCATCCTCGACCCGGTGAAGCAGCCGTCGCCGTACCTACGCCGGCCGACCGTGCGGACCTGGGACATCTCCGACCGCAACCACCCGAAGCTGAAGTCGGTGTCGTACCTGCAGGACGGCCCGCGTGCCGATCCCGCCGACCCGCTGCACGCCGAGAGCCGCGCGGTCATGGAGACCACGGTGACGAACCTGCCGGGGCACAAGGGCGCGTTCGCCCAGACCATGCAGGGCGGCGCGGTGTTCTACACGCCGGACATCACCGCGGCCGAGCCGCACTGGATCGAGGTGTTCGACGACGGCGCCGCGAACAAGTCCATCTACGCGAACAACGACTCCAACGGCGCCAGCTCCAACGGCGGCTGGATCCAGACGAGCCCGGACGACAAGTACCTCTACCGCGCGATCGTCGGGCGGCAGAAGGGCACCCTCTCGGCCGACGACCCCGGTACCACCGGCGGCGTCTACGTCCTCGACATCCGGAAGCTGCTCGCTGCGGGCGACCGGGTCGAGGACATCCAGGGCCGGGTCGACACCAAGGCGAAGGCGCAGCAGGGCGGGGGCGGCGACCTGCCGACCGTCGTCGGCGCGGCTCCGATCAACCCCGGCACGCCGGGCGCGGGCCCGCACTGGGGCGCCTACGACAACTGGGCGCTCGGCAGCGACGGTTTCTACCACGAAACCACGTCGCCGCAGCACCTCGCGGTGTCGAACTACTTCGTCGCGCGGTCCGGTTTGGACGGTGACCACAAGGTCAACCTGCTGAACCTGGGCCCGGACGGGAAGGTCGCGGTCGACCAGAACTTCCGGGACGAGTTCACCGGGCAGGTCGGCATCAACTTCAACCGCAAGTCGTGGCCGCACGGGGACTTCGGCAACGCCAAGCCGCACTCCGAGCTGTTCGTGGTCGCGGACGCGGACATCAAGTAGCCGACCGCGGGCGGGGTCGTCCGCGGCCCCGCCCGCTCTCCCGGAAGGTCCCTGATGGAACACGACCACTCCGCGCCGACCGGTTCGTCCACAGTGGACGTCCTGGCGCTGGTCCTCCGGCTCGCCCTGCTGTTGTCGACGGCGTTCCTCGCCGGCGGCGGTCTCCTGCGGCCGCCGGACCGCCGGGCGCCCCGCGTGCTGTACGTCCTCGGCGGGGTCTCGGCGCTGCTCGCGGTGGTGTCGTCCTTCGCCGTCGACATCAACGTCGTCGCGCTGGCGATCCACGTCGTGCTCGCGGTGGCGGTGCCGGTCCTCCCGCGGGCCACGCGCTGGACGTCGCTCGCGCTGCTGGTGCTGGTCGTGCTGGAGACGTCGTCGGGTGGCACGGGTGTCGAGTTCGCGCTCGACTCGGTGTTCGTCGCCGGGGCCGCCGTCTGGTTCGGCTTCACCCTGCACGGGCCGGTCCCGGCGTCGTCGATCCGGCCCGGACCCCTGGCCCTCACCCTCGGCGGGCTCTTGGTCCTCGCCGGCGCGGTGCGGTTCGGGCTGTCCGGCGTCGGGTTCGACCGGCGGCTCTACACCACGCTCTTCGGGTTCGCGGTGCTCGCCGTGGTGGTCCTCCCACTGGCGGTGAGTGGGCTCGCGGTGGTCCTGCGCGGGCGCGCCTACCGGTTCGGCGCGGCCGGCGTCGCGCTCGGGTTCCTCGCGTGGAGCGCGCTGGGCGCGATCCCCGCGCCGCCGCCGCTGCCGGTGCCCGGGGTGCCGCTGCTGGCCGACGCGCCGGGGTTCCCGGTGCTGGTCAGCCCGCACCGGCCGGGGCACAACGTCGTCCACTTCCCGCCGAGCGCGGGCGACGACCTCGCCGCCGGCGTCCGCGGCGGGATCATCACCAAGGCCGTCGCGCGGCCCGGCGCCGAAGGCACCTGGGCCGACGTCGACCTGCCACCCGGTCGCAGCGACCTGGAGATCCACCGGGGTGACGCGACTACGGTCGTCGAGGTCGACGCGGGCCGTGCGCCCGGTCCGGCGATCACCGAGGCCGACGCGCCGGAATGCGCGTCGGCGGCTCTCGGTGGCCTGGTCGCGGGCCGCTCCGACGTCCTGACGGCGTGCCCGTCCGACACGCTGACGCCGGAGGACAGCGGGGCGCTGGTCAAGCTCGTCGAGTTCCTCGCCGGGCGGAAGCCGGCCGCGATCACGCTGGCCGAGGACGACTCGCCGCGCGGTGTCGCGGCGGCGAAGCTGGTGCGGGACACCGCCGCGCGCGCCGGGCTGGCCGTGCGGCCGGACGCCGGACCGGACACCGCGCTCGTCGTCGTCGCAGGCTGGTCCGCCGGGTACACGGCGATGACGCGGGCCGCCGAGCTGCAACGCCTCGAACCCACCCACCAGTACGGGCTCTACCTGGCGCCGTGGCTGCTGAACGGGCCGATCGTCAACGCGGTCGCGAGTGCGTCGCTGCCGCTGCGGTTCGACCCGCGGGAGGCGACCGCGGTCGGGTGCGCCGTGGCGGTCGGCGACCGCTTCGGCGGCGAAAGCCCGACGCTGGGCGGTTTCCGGACCTGGCTGGGCGCCGACCGGTCGGCGGGCGACGTCCAGATCTTCGCCGCCGCCCAGGTCAACGCCATGCCGATGTACCCCACCGAACCCCACGCCACCGGAATGGTGATGGACCGCGACTACGCGGGCCAGTGGGTCCCCGACGGAACCATCGTGCCGATCACGTCGGTTCTGCGCTGAAAAACCCTTGTTGCGAAAGGAAAAGCATGAAGCGTCTTGCTGCCCGCGTCCTGCTGCCGCTCGTCGCGGCGACGGCGTTCACCGGCCTGGCCGCCGGCGTCGCCGGTGCCGACCCGACCGACGGCTCCGTCTGGCTCGTGCCCGGCGTCGACCTCGGCAGCCTGCTCGGGCCGATCGGCCAGCCGGTCGGCCTGCTCGCCCCCGTCTTCGACCTGATCACCGCTGTTTCCTGAAAGGCAGGCAACCATGAAGAAGACCCTCGCTGTCGCGATCCTCACCGGTGCGGCCCTGTTCGGCGCGGCGGCGCCGGCGCTGGCCGCCGACGCCCCCGGTGTCGTCGTGGTCGACGAGCCGGACACCAGTGGCCTGAACAACATCTGGACGTTCGCGCCGCTCGGCGTCCCGGTGCTCGGCCTGATCCAGTCGGTCAACGGTGTCCCCGGCAAGCTCCTGCCCTCCTTCTGACCCTCCGGCGGCCCCTCACCCGAGGGGCCGCCGTTTCCCCTGGGAGTCCCCATGGACCGGCAGCTCGTCGGCAGGCTCGGCATCGCGGTGATCGCGATCGCGGCGGTCACCGCCGGCATCTTCATCCTGGGCGACCACGGTTCGCCGCCACCCTCGCCGCCGGTCGCGGTCGTGGGGGAGCCGTCGCCGTCCTCGGTGCCGCCGCGCACGATCATGGCGACGGCGACGTACACCTCGACCCCGCCGGCGCCGTCCGGCTACCAGGTGACCTACGAGCTGGCCGGCACCGGCACGGCGACGGTCGTCTACGACTCGAACGGCCTCGGCCTGGTCCACCAGGAGCTCGACGTCGCCCTGCCGTGGCGCAAGGAGCTCTCGTGGCCGTCGGCCGGGTCGGTCCAGCTGCTCGGGCAGGGGAGCGGCGCGGTGGAGTGCCGCGTCTCGGTCGGCGGTCGCGTGGTGACGACGCACAAGGCGGCGCCCGGCGAAGTCGCCGCCTGCGTCAGCTGAGGGCCTTCGCGAACCAGTGCTCGGCGAACTGCCCGTCGTTGAAGGGTTCGACCTCGTCGTAGCCGAGCTTCGCGTAGAGCGCGCGGGCCTCGACGAGGTCGTCTCGGGTGTCGAGCCGCATGAGGGTGGCGCCGAGCCGCCGGGCCGCGTCCTCGGCGGCTGCCACCAGCAGGGGCGCGATCCCCGAGCCGCGGTGCGCCGGCTTGACGAACACCTTCGTCAGCTCGCTGACCCCCGGCGCGACGACCCGGGTCCCGGCACAGCCCGCGGCTTCGCCGTCGCGGTAGCCGACGAGGAACGCCCCGGTGGGGGACACCAGGTCGGTCCCGGGCTCTTCGGCCACGTAGTGCGTGAGCTCGGCTTCGGTGATCGGGCGCCCGTAGTAGCGCGAAGCGACTTCGTCCATGTACGCGCGCATGATCGCGACGGCGTCCGGGTGAGCGACGTCGATCTGGGTGATCTTCCAGTTCACGTCCTCATCCTGGGGACGCTGTCCAGCGAATTGCCCGGGCCCCGGGCACCATGAAGGTATGACGACGATCACGAAGCGCCTGACAGTGGTGGCCGTCCTGCTGATCACGGTGGGAGCGATCCTGCTGTCGGTGGGCGCACTCGGCTTCCGGTCCGACGAGCAGGCCGACGCCAACATCGGCGCGGGGTTCGCCCTGCTGGCCGGGCCCTACATCGTCGGCTTGGGCCTGGTGTTCGCGCTGTCGGCGGGCTTGACGCACCTCACGACGCGCCGTCGCTGACGCTCCACAACGCCGCGGGCAGCTCGTCGGCCAGGTCGGCCAGGTAGCCGGCGTCGGCGACGATGTTCTGCCGGGTCGCGCACCCCTGACCCCAGGTCCGCGCCGAGCCGTGCTCCACGACGACGTCCCGTTGGGCGAACCGCGGGTTGGCGGCCAGCCACCGGGTGAGCTCGCCTTCGAGCGGCGAATCCGGGGGCAGCGTCGGCATCGAGAGCGCCTTCCCCGGCACGATCCGCAGCTCCGGAGACGGCGGCACCTGCACCTGCGTGACGTGGATGTCGCGGAAGTACGTGTGGTCGTCGAAGTGCCGGTACGGCTCCTGCCCGTCGACGGCGATCACCGGCCGGTCGCGGTGGCGGAACTCGACCCACGACTTGTGGCCGCTTTCGGCCAGCGGGCGCCCGGTCGGGTGGATGACCCCGAACGTCGGCGCCGGGTTCGCGTCGCCGGCGACCCCGCTGTGGAACGTGCCGCCGCGCTCGGCCGCGAAGGCCTTGAACCAGTGCTCCTTGCGGCCTTCGACGTACTTCGTGTGCGATCGCCACCAGAGCGCGGCCGCGCCCGCGAAACCGGCCACGATCAGGACGATCACCAGTGCCAGGATCATCAGAAGTCCAGGTCCTCGCGGGTTTCTTCGTCGGATTGGGTGCGGCCCGTCTCGCCGTAGTCGCTCGCCTTCTTGGCGTTCTTGACGTGGCTGTTGAGCTTGCCGAGGTGGTCGTTCAGCGTCTTGGCCGGGTTGTCGCCGGGCTTGGCCGGGTTGAAGCCGAACACGCCCTTGGCCGCCGCCTCGCCGCCCTTCTTCGCGATCTCGGACAGCGCGTTCTTGCCGGCCCGCTTGCCGATCATCCCCTCGGCGCCCTTGAGCTTGTCCACCATGCTCTTGCCCGCGTTCGTTTCGGCGATTTCCTTGAGCTTGTCCGCGGTCTTGCCTTCGGTGAACACCTTGCCCAGCTTCGTCGCGGCCAGCTTGGCCTTCATCTTCTGCAGCCAGGCGAGGATCTTCTGCAGCAGCTCGCGGACCTTCGATACCTTCTGCGTCGTCTTCGCGGCGGTCGTGCCGAGTTTGACCTCGGACGCCGTGCCCGCGGTGGCGACCGACGCCCCGCAGGTGGGCACCGCGGCCGCCAGCGCCGGGATCCAGATCATGACCAGCCAGGTGATCAGCTCGGTGAGGATCGCCTTGATCAGGTCTTCGATGAAGCTCATCAGCATGCTGCTCAGCTGCAGCATCTGCGCCAGGTCACCGGACTTCGCGGAGACCCCGCCGATGCCGTGGGCGAACTCGCCGAGCGACGTGCGCGCCGCGTCGCCGGCGTTCCCCTTCCAGTTCGCCAGCGACGTGTCCGCGACCTCGGCGAAGTTCTTCGCCAGCTGGTCCAGCCCGGTCGCGATGGCGGTGAAATTGTCCGCCGCGATGCCGAGCGCGGGCCCGTCGCCGCTGACGAAGTGGATCGCGTCCTGGATCGGCTGGACGGCGCCGATCAGGAAGTTCAGCCCCTGCCCGACGAGCCAGCCGAGCGGGTCGGTGGCGATGTCGGTGATCGTGCTCGCGCTCGACTGGATGAAGCTCGTCGTGTCGGTCGCGATGCTGCCGAGCCCGAGGGCGATGTCGACGCCGTCCGGGTGCGGTGCCGTCGCGGCCTTCGCCACCGAGACGAAGTCCTTGCCGACGGTCACCGCGCTGCCCACGAAGGGCGTCGCCTTGACCGCGTTGTCGACGTTCACCCCGAGCACGGTCGCCGGGTCGTCGCTCTTCACGCCGACGCCGCTCGCGACGTCCTGGAACTCCGCCATCGTGCTGCCCCCCTCAGGGCTGCTTCGGGCCGTCGAGCAGGACCTCGACCTGCCCGAAGAAGGCCTTGTGGTCGTCTTCGATGCCCTGGTAGACGTTCGCCGCGTCGGTGAACTTGCCCTGCGCCGACGTCAGGCCCTCGGCCATCGACGCCAGCAGGTCGCGCAGCTCGTGCAGCGTCTCGTCGTACCCGTGCTTGGTGAACAGGCCGACCACGCCCCACGACTTGTCGCCGACGTCGGACTGGCCGACCTTCTCGGTGAACTTCGCGCCCTGGTCCTGGTACTTGCCGAGCACGCCGACGTACTGGCGCAGCGCGTCGATCTCCACCTGGTAGCCGCCGGCTCCGTCGGGCATCAGTCCTCCTCGTCGAACAGGTTGCGCAGGAACGTGTCGCCGGCGGACCCGGCCGCGGGCGGTGCCTGCGGCGGCGGGGGAGGCGTGTCGGCCTGGCGCAGCACCCGTTCCTCGGAGAAGTCCTCGGCGGGGGCCGGCGGCTCCGGCGTTCCTTCCGCGAGCTTCGACCGCATTTCCTCGACGGTGGTTCCGAACGCGACGGCCTGGGTTTCGATGACCTGGTCGACCAGGCCGAGGTGGTCGCCCAGGTGTTCCTGCACGAGCACCGCCTGCCGGCGGGCCGCTTCGCCGACGGCTTCGCGCAGGGTGCCCATGAGCGCGGCGGACAGCGCCTGCGGGCCCTTCGCGAGCGCCGCGTCGGTGAACTTGACGTCGAGGACCGCGCCGCCGGGGCCGGTGACCACGGTCACGCCGCCGTCCGGCGAGGACGCGCTCGCCCGGAGCTCGGTCAGTTCCTGCCGCATCGCGCCGACGCCGGCGAAGCGGTCGTCGACGTCGCGGATGCTCGATTCGAACCGCTCGAACTCCGCCACCAGCTGGTCGAACTCGGCCGACATGTCTCTGTTCCTCCCCGCTCGCCCGGTGCTCGCCACCCATCGTGGCCCCTCGGCGACGGTGTGACGCACGGAACGCCCGATCCGATCCCACTGCGTCACCCGACCGGGTAATGGGTAGGTTTCCGGCCGCAAGGGGAAGCAGGGAAGAGTCGCTAGGAGTGTGTGATGAGCAGCAGCGAAGGGGCCGAGCGGCCCGACGAAGAGCCGAAGTCGACCGGCAGCCACGCGGCTCCCGAGGGAGCGGACGTGCACCCGCTCATCGACCTCTCGCGCGACCCGAACCCGGGCAAGCCGGACCACGCGAAGCCCGACGAGGACTGATCCACCGCCCGGAGGGTCGGCTCGCGTACTCGAAGGGTCGGGTCGCGTACCTGGAGGGTCGGCTCGCGAGCCGACCGTCGGAGTACGCGAGCCGACTGTCCGGGTACGCGAGCCGACCGTCCGGCCTGGGAACATTCCCGAGGCGGGCAGTGTTGTAGAAAACGCCTGGGGAGGGCGTATCTCCTGTGCCGGGCCGGAAACGGCGTCCGGTACCCAGGCACGACCGCCTGGCGGAACATCCCGCGGCGCTGTGCTGTTCGGAGGTAGGCTGGAGGTTCGCCGACCTTCGGACCCCCCGCCGCGCTCTGCCCGGACCCGGGCGGGTATCTTTGGAGACCGTGCCCGGCAGGCGTCGGGCCGCTCCGCGTGCCGTGCGGCATGGGCGGGGTGCTCAGGCACCCGGTCACCGGCTTCGGCAGGTCGGGGTTCCGACGGAAAATCCCTCCGGGAAGTTACCGGTCGAGAGACCGTGACGCGGGCCGACACGCCCGACCGCGGGGGCCGGTGAAGACACGAAGAAGCAGATCACGACAGGAAGCTGGTCCATTGCCCACGATCCAGCAGCTGGTCCGCAAGGGCCGCCAGGACAAGGCTGCCAAGCAGAAGACCGCGGCCCTCAAGGGGAGCCCGCAGCGGCGTGGCGTGTGCACTCGCGTGTACACCACGACCCCCAAGAAGCCGAACTCGGCGCTTCGCAAGGTCGCGCGTGTGAAGCTGACCAGCGGCATCGAGGTCACCGCCTACATCCCCGGTGAGGGCCACAACCTGCAGGAGCACTCGATGGTGCTCGTGCGTGGTGGTCGTGTGAAGGACCTTCCGGGTGTCCGTTACAAGATCATCCGCGGTTCGCTCGACACGCAGGGTGTCAAGAACCGCAAGCAGGCGCGCAGCCGGTACGGCGCGAAGAAGGAGAAGAGCTAATGCCCCGCAAGGGTCCGGCCCCGAAGCGGCCGCTGATCTCCGACCCCGTCTACGCCTCCCCGCTGGTCACCCAGCTGGTGAACAAGGTGCTGAAGGACGGGAAGCGGTCCCTGGCCGAGCGCATCGTGTACGGCGCGCTCGAAGGCGCTCGCGAGAAGACGGGCACCGACCCGGTCGTCACGCTGAAGCGCGCCCTCGACAACGTGAAGCCCACCATCGAGGTGAAGAGCCGCCGCGTCGGTGGCGCCACCTACCAGGTGCCGATCGAGGTCAAGCCGGGCCGCTCCACCACGCTGGCCCTGCGCTGGCTGGTCTCCTTCTCGCAGGCCCGCCGCGAGAAGACGATGATCGAGCGCCTGCAGAACGAGCTCCTGGACGCTTCCAACGGCCTCGGTGCCTCCGTGAAGCGTCGCGAGGACACGCACAAGATGGCCGAGTCCAACCGGGCCTTCGCGCACTACCGCTGGTGATGACCGCCCGGCTGTCGACCAAGCCATGCCGGGCCCCAAGCTTGAGAACAGGGGAACACTCTCGTGGCACGTGACGTGCTGACCGACCTGACACAGGTCCGCAACATCGGCATCATGGCCCACATCGACGCCGGCAAGACGACCACCACCGAGCGGATCCTGTTCTACACCGGGGTCAACTACAAGATCGGTGAAGTCCACGACGGCGCCGCCACCATGGACTGGATGGAGGAGGAGCAGAAGCGGGGTATCACCATCACCTCGGCTGCGACCACCACCTTCTGGGACGACCACCAGATCAACATCATCGACACCCCGGGCCACGTCGACTTCACCGTCGAGGTGGAGCGCAACCTCCGGGTGCTCGACGGTGCGGTCGCCGTCTTCGACGGCAAGGAAGGCGTCGAGCCGCAGTCCGAGCAGGTCTGGCGGCAGGCGGACAAGTACGACGTCCCGCGCATCTGCTTCGTCAACAAGATGGACAAGCTGGGTGCGGACTTCTACTACACCGTGAAGACCATCGTGGAGCGCCTCGGCGTCCGCCCGCTGGTCATCCAGCTGCCGATCGGCGCCGAGAACGACTTCGAAGGCGTCGTCGACCTGGTCCGCATGAAGGCGCTGACCTGGCGCGGCGAGGTCCAGAAGGGCGAGGACTACTCCGTCGAGGACATCCCGGCCGAGCTGGCCGAGCTGGCCGCGGAGTACCGCGAGAAGCTCGTCGAGACCGTCGCCGAGGCGGACGACGCGCTGATGGAGAAGTTCCTCGAGGGCGAGGAGCTGACGGAGGCCGAGATCAAGTCCGGCATCCGCAAGCTCACCATCACCCGCGACGTCTTCCCGGTGCTGGCCGGTTCCGCGTTCAAGAACAAGGGCGTCCAGCCCATGCTCGACGCGGTCATCGACTACCTGCCGTCGCCGCTGGACATGCCGCCGGTCGAGGGCACGCTGACCGACGGGGAGACCCCGGCCACGCGTACCGCTTCGGTCGACGAGCCGTTCGCCGCGCTCGCGTTCAAGATCGCCGCGCACCCGTTCTTCGGCAAGCTGACCTACATCCGGGTGTACTCGGGCAAGGTCGCCGCCGGCGCTCAGGTCATCAACGCGACCAAGGAGCGCAAGGAGCGCATCGGGAAGATCTTCCAGATGCACTCCAACAAGGAGAACCCGGTCGACGACGCCCAGGTCGGCCACATCTACGCGGTCATCGGGCTGAAGGACACCACCACGGGTGACACCCTGGCGGACCCGCAGAACCCGATCGTGCTGGAGTCGATGACGTTCCCCGAGCCGGTCATCCGGGTCGCGATCGAGCCGAAGACGAAGGCCGACCAGGAGAAGCTGTCCCTGGCGATCCAGAAGCTGGCCGAAGAGGACCCGACGTTCCAGGTCAAGCTGGACGAGGACACCGGCCAGACGATCATCGCGGGCATGGGCGAGCTGCACCTCGAGGTGCTGGTGAACCGCATGAAGTCCGACTACAAGGTCGAGGCGAACATCGGTAAGCCGCAGGTCGCCTACCGCGAGACGATCAAGCGGACGGTCGACAAGCTCGACTACGTCCACAAGAAGCAGACCGGTGGTTCCGGCCAGTTCGCGAAGGTCATCGTGAAGCTGGAGCCGCTCGAGCGCACCGATGGCGCGCTCTACGAGTTCGACAACAAGGTGACCGGTGGTCGCGTGCCGCGGGAGTACATCCCGTCGGTGGACGCGGGCGCGCAGGACGCGATGCAGTACGGCGTCCTGGCCGGCTACCCGCTCGTCGGGTTGAAGTTCACCCTGTTGGACGGTGCTTACCACGAGGTCGACTCTTCGGAGATGGCGTTCAAGATCGCCGGTTCCATGGCGATGAAGGAAGCCGCGAAGAAGGCCGGCCCGGTGATCCTGGAGCCGATGATGGCGGTCGAGGTGACCACGCCCGAGGACTACATGGGTGACGTCATCGGTGACCTCAACTCCCGCCGTGGTCAGATCCAGGCCATGGAGGAGCGGTCGGGTACCCGCGTCGTGAAGGCGCTGGTCCCGCTGTCGGAGATGTTCGGCTACGTCGGCGACCTGCGGTCCCGCACCCAGGGCCGGGCGAACTACTCCATGGTGTTCGACTCCTACGCCGAGGTTCCCGCGAACGTCGCGAAGGAAATCATCGCGAAGGCGACGGGGGAGTAAAACCCCTCACCGCGCGCGGGCATTAAGGGACTCTCCTGAACGTCCGCTAGCACCGACGAAGGAACATTCGGGGGTCGGCAGCCACGCCGGCCCCCGAGCACAAAGCGAAATCAGTCCAGGAGGACATTCCAGTGGCGAAGGCGAAGTTCGAGCGGAGCAAGCCGCACGTCAACATCGGGACCATCGGTCACGTCGACCACGGCAAGACCACGCTGACCGCGGCGATCACCAAGGTTCTGCACGACAAGTACCCGGAGCTCAACGAGTCCCGGGCGTTCGACCAGATCGACAACGCGCCGGAAGAGAAGCAGCGCGGCATCACGATCAACATCTCGCACGTCGAGTACCAGACCGAGAAGCGTCACTACGCGCACGTCGACGCCCCCGGTCACGCGGACTACATCAAGAACATGATCACCGGTGCCGCCCAGATGGACGGCGCGATCCTGGTGGTCGCCGCGACCGACGGCCCGATGCCGCAGACCCGTGAGCACGTGCTGCTCGCCCGCCAGGTCGGCGTGCCCTACATCGTGGTCGCGCTGAACAAGGCCGACATGGTCGACGACGAGGAGATCCTGGAGCTCGTCGAGCTCGAGGTCCGCGAGCTGCTGTCCTCGCAGGAGTTCCCGGGCGACGACGCCCCGGTCGTGCGCGTCTCGGGCCTCAAGGCCCTCGAGGGCGACGAGAAGTGGGCCGAGGCCGTTCTCGAGCTGATGACCGCCGTCGACGACAACGTGCCGGACCCGGTGCGCGAGCTCGACAAGCCGTTCCTCATGCCGATCGAGGACGTCTTCACGATCACCGGTCGCGGCACCGTCGTCACCGGCCGCGTCGAGCGTGGCGTGGTCAACGTGAACGAAGAGGTCGAGATCGTCGGCATCAAGGACAAGTCGACCAAGACCACGGTCACCGGTGTCGAGATGTTCCGCAAGCTGCTCGACCAGGGCCAGGCGGGCGACAACGTCGGCCTCCTCGTCCGCGGCATCAAGCGCGAGGACGTCGAGCGCGGCCAGGTCGTCGTGAAGCCGGGCACCACCACCCCGCACACCGACTTCGAGGGCCGGGTCTACATCCTGTCGAAGGACGAGGGTGGCCGTCACACCCCGTTCTTCAACAACTACCGCCCGCAGTTCTACTTCCGCACCACCGACGTGACCGGCGTCGTGACCCTCCCCGAGGGCACCGAGATGGTCATGCCGGGCGACAACACCGACATCTCGGTCGCGCTGATCCAGCCGGTCGCGATGGACGTGAACCTGCGGTTCGCCATCCGCGAGGGTGGCCGCACCGTCGGTGCGGGTCAGGTCACCAAGATCATCAAGTGATTCGGCGCCCAGCCCGGGGGCAATACACCCCCGGGTCAGGGGCGTCAAATCACGTGTGCGACACTATTCAGGTTGCTCGTCCTGGGGCGGCCGATCCTCATCGGGGTTTTCCTCGAGAGGGTCCGGCCGCCCTGGTGCGAGTGGCCACGGTCCGCCGAGCTCTTCCTTCGGGTTGCAGGCGAGCGGGCAAAGGCAGTGAGACGGTCAGCCGGCTCATAGCCTCCTCACGTTGAGGAAGACCAGGCAAGACGACGATCCCGCGGGATCGGTCTGTGCGTCGGGCGCGACACGCCCGACCGCGTGGACCGGGGACAGGGCCGTTGAACTGCGGAAACCCAGGCCAAGGGTGGGAACACCCGGCGGGGTTTGTGAGATAGCGGCACGAGACGACAAGGAACGAGCAGCCACCATGGCGGGACAGAAGATCCGCATCCGGCTCAAGGCCTACGACCACGAGGCGATCGACACCTCGGCGCGCAAGATCGTGGAGACGGTCACGCGCACCGGCGCCCGGGTTGTCGGGCCGGTGCCGCTGCCCACCGAGAAGAACGTTTACTGCGTCATCCGCTCGCCGCACAAGTACAAGGACTCGCGCGAGCACTTCGAGATGCGCACGCACAAGCGTCTGATCGACATCCTCGACCCGACGCCGAAGACGGTCGACGCGCTCATGCGCATCGACCTGCCGGCGAGCGTCGACGTCAACATCCAGTAAGCGTTGGGCGAGCGGCGGAGATAAGAGACTCATGTCTGACAGGCAAATGAAGGGCATCCTGGGCACGAAGCTCGGCATGACCCAGGTCTTCGACGAGCAGAACCGGGTTGTCCCGGTCACCGTCGTGAAGGCCGGCCCGAACGTGGTGACCCAGGTTCGGACCCAGGAAAAAGACGGCTACAAGGCCGTGCAGCTGGCGTTCGGCGCGGTCGACCCGCGCAAGGTGAACAAGCCGCGCACCGGCCACTACGACAAGGCGGGCGTGACGCCGCGCCGGTACCTCGCCGAGCTGCGCACCACCGACGCCGAGACCTACGAGGTCGGCCAGGAGATCACCGCCGAGGTGTTCGCCGCCGGCGTCGAGGTCGACGTGACCGGTACCAGCAAGGGCAAGGGCTACGCGGGTGTCATGAAGCGCCACGGTTTCAAGGGCCAGGGCGCGAGCCACGGTGCCCAGGCCGTGCACCGCAAGCCGGGTTCGATCGGTGGCTGCGCCACCCCCGGCCGCGTCTTCAAGGGCCTGCGCATGGCGGGCCGGATGGGCAACGACCGGGTCACCACGCAGAACCTGACTGTGCACGCCGTGCGTGCCGAGGACGGCCTGCTGCTGATCAAGGGCGCCGTGCCCGGTCCCAAGGGCGGCCTGCTGTTCGTGCGCAGCGCCGCGAAGGGTGGTAACTCCGAATGACAAGCGTCGAGCTGAAGACCCCGGCCGGTAAAGCCGACGGCACCGTGGACCTCCCCGAGGAGATCTTCGACGTGCAGGCCAATGTCGCGCTGATGCACCAGGTCGTGGTGGCCCAGCAGGCCGCCGCCCGCCAGGGCACGCACGACACGAAGACCCGTGGTGAGGTCTCCGGTGGCGGCAAGAAGCCGTACCGGCAGAAGGGCACCGGCCGTGCCCGCCAGGGTTCGACCCGCGCGCCGCAGTTCGTCGGCGGTGGCGTCGTCCACGGCCCCACGCCGCGTGACTACTCGCAGCGCACCCCGAAGAAGATGAAGGCCGCCGCTCTGCGTGGCGCCCTCTCCGACCGGGCCCGCGCCGGCCAGCTCCACATCGTCACCGAGCTGGTGACGGGTGAGAAGCCGTCCACGAAGGCCGCCAAGGCCGTGCTCGCCGCGGTGACGCAGGCGAAGCGCGTGCTCGTGGTGCTGCACCGGGACGACGAGTACAGCTGGGTCTCCCTGCGGAACCTGCCCGAGGTGCACCTCCTCTGGGCCGACCAGCTCAACACCTACGACGTGCTGGTCAACGACGACGTCGTGTTCACCAAGGCCGCGTACGACGTGTTCGTCGCCGGCCCCGCCCGCGGCAAGACCGTCAAGGCTTCGGCGCGGTCGGGCGAGGTCACGGAAGGGAGTGACGAGAAGTGAGTTCGGTCGCCATTCCGGACCCCCGCGACATCCTGCTCGCGCCGGTCATCTCCGAGAAGTCCTACGGGCTGCTCGAGGACCACAAGTACACGTTCATCGTCCGCCCGGACGCCAACAAGACCCAGATCAAGATCGCGGTCGAGAAGGTGTTCGGCGTCAAGGTGGTCAGCGTCAACACGGCCAACCGTCAGGGCAAGCGGAAGCGGACTCGCGCAGGCTTCGGCAAGCGCAAGGACACCAAGCGCGCCATCGTGACTCTTTCGCCCGAGAGCAAGGCGATCGAGATCTTCGGCGGACCCACCGCGTAAAGGACTGAGCTGACAATGGGCATCCGCAAGTACAAGCCGACGACCCCGGGTCGTCGCGGTTCGAGCGTCTCGGACTTCGCCGAGATCACCCGCTCCACCCCGGAGAAGTCGCTGCTTCGTCCGCTGAGCGGTTCGGGCGGTCGCAACTCGTCCGGCAAGATCACCACCCGGCACAAGGGTGGCGGCCACAAGCGCGCGTACCGAGTCATCGACTTCCGTCGCAACGACAAGGACGGCATCCCCGCCAAGGTCGCGCACATCGAGTACGACCCCAACCGGTCCGCTCGCATCGCGCTGCTGCACTACGCCGACGGCGAGAAGCGCTACATCATCGCGCCGGAGAAGCTGCGTCAGGGCGACACGGTCGAGAACGGCCCCCGCGCCGACATCAAGCCGGGCAACAACCTGCCGCTGCGCAACATCCCGGTCGGCACCGTGATCCACGCGATCGAGCTCCGCCCCGGCGGCGGCGCGAAGATGGCGCGGTCCGCGGGCGCGAAGGTGCAGCTCGTCGCCAAGGACGGTCCGTACGCCCAGCTGCGTCTCCCCTCGGGCGAGATCCGCAACGTGGACGTGCGCAACCGCGCCACGGTCGGCGAGGTCGGCAACTCCGAGCACGCCAACATCAACTGGGGCAAGGCCGGCCGCAACCGCTGGCGCGGCAAGCGCCCCACGGTCCGCGGTGTCGTCATGAACCCGGTCGACCACCCGCACGGTGGTGGCGAGGGCAAGACGTCCGGTGGTCGTCACCCCGTCAACCCGAACGGTAAGCCCGAGGGTCGCACGCGCCGGCGCAAGCCGAGCGACGCCCTCATCGTCCGCCGCCGGCGTACCGGCAAGAACAAGCGCTGAGCAGGGAGGTAGAACAACATGCCACGTAGCCTCAAGAAGGGCCCGTTCGTGGACGACCACCTGCTCAAGAAGGTGGACGCGCTGAACGAATCGGGTAAGAAGACGGTCATCAAGACCTGGTCGCGACGCTCGACGATCATCCCGGACTTCCTGGGACACACGATCGCCGTGCACGACGGCCGCAAGCACGTCCCGGTGTTCGTCACCGAGGCCATGGTGGGTCACAAGCTGGGCGAGTTCGCCCCGACGCGGACCTTCAAGGGTCACATCAAGGACGACCGCAAGTCGCGCCGCCGCTGAGCGGGCACGAAACCAGACAGGAAGTAGCGATGAACGCCCAGAACGACGTGACGACCGAGGCTGAACTGCCTACGGCGTACGCGCGGGCTCGCTTCGTCCGGGACTCGCCGACCAAGGTGCGCCGGGTGATCGAGCTCATCAAGGGACGTAGCGCCGCCGACGCCTTGGCCGTGCTCCGGTTCGCCCCGCAGGCGGCCAGCGAGCCGGTCGCGAAGGTGCTCGCCAGCGCCGTGGCCAACGCCGAGAACAACCTTCAGCTGGACCCGGAGACGCTCTGGGTCAAGAACGCGTACGCCGACGAGGGCCCCACCCTCAAGCGGATCCGTCCGCGGGCCCAGGGCCGCGCGTACCGGATCCGCAAGCGGACCAGCCACATCACCGTCGAGGTGGAGTCGCGTCCGGCCGTCGCGCAGAAGGCTCAGAGCAAGAAGAAGGCAGGTGGCCGGTAGTGGGCCAGAAGATCAACCCGCACGGTTTCCGCCTGGGTATCACCACGGACTGGAAGTCGCGCTGGTACGCCGACAAGCAGTACGCCGAGTACGTGGCCGAGGACGTCAAGATCCGCAAGCTGCTGGCGACGGGCATGGAGCGCGCCGGCATCTCCAAGGTCGAGATCGAGCGCACTCGTGACCGCGTCCGCGTCGACATCCACACCGCCCGGCCGGGCATCGTCATCGGCCGCCGCGGCGCGGAGGCCGACCGGATCCGCGGCGCGCTGGAGAAGCTGACCAAGAAGCAGGTCCAGCTGAACATCCTCGAGGTCAAGAACCCCGAGGCCGACGCCCAGCTGGTCGCCCAGGCGGTCGCGGAGCAGCTTTCCAACCGCGTGGCGTTCCGTCGCGCGATGCGGAAGGCGATCCAGACCTCCATGCGCTCGCCGCAGGTCAAGGGCATTCGCGTGCAGTGCGGCGGTCGTCTCGGCGGTGCCGAGATGTCCCGCTCCGAGCACTACCGCGACGGCCGGGTCCCGCTGCACACGCTGCGCGCCGACATCGACTACGGCTTCTTCGAGGCCAAGACGACGTTCGGTCGCATCGGCGTCAAGGTGTGGATCTACAAGGGCGAGCTCGTCGGTGGCCTGAAGGCTCGCGAGGCCCGCGACGCCGCCGAGCGCGCGCCGCGTCGCGACCGCGACCGCAGCGACCGGCCGTCCCGTCCGCGTCGTTCCGGCGCTTCGGGCACGACGGCCACCTCGACCGAAGCCGGTCGCGCCGCCGCGGCCGCCACGACCGAGGCGGCCCCGGCCACCGAGACCGCAGAAAAGACGGAGGGCTGAGACGTGCTCATCCCGCGCAGGGTCAAGCACCGGAAGCAGCACTCCCCGAAGCGCCACGGCGCCGCCAAGGGTGGCACGAAGGTCAGCTTCGGCGAGTACGGCATCCAGGCGCTTGAGCACAGCTACGTGACGAACCGGCAGATCGAGTCCGCTCGTATCGCCATGACCCGTCACATCAAGCGTGGTGGCAAGGTGTGGACGACCATCTACCCGGACCGCCCGCTGACCAAGAAGCCGGCCGAAACCCGCATGGGTTCCGGTAAGGGTTCGCCCGAGTGGTGGATCGCCAACGTGAAGCCGGGCCGCGTGATGTTCGAGATCTCGTTCCCGAACGAGGAGACCGCCCGTGAGGCGCTCCGCCGCGCGATCCACAAGCTGCCCATGAAGTGCCGCATCGTGACCCGTGAAGGTGGTGAGTTCTGATGGCGAACGCTGGTGCTCTGGCATCGGAGCTGCGTGAGCTCACCGCGGAAGAGCTCGTCCTGCGTCTGAAGGAATACAAGGAGGAGCTCTTCAACCTCCGCTTCCAGATGGCGACCGGGCAGCTCGACAACAACCGCCGTCTGCGCACCGTCCGCACGGACATCGCGCGGATCTACACGGTCATGCGCGAGCGCGAACTCGGCCTGTCCGTTGCCCCCGACTCCGAGAGTGAAGGTGCCGCATGAGCGAGCCCACCTCCGAGACGCCGGCCCGGAACGACCGCAAGGTCCGCGAGGGCTATGTCGTCTCGGGCAAGATGAACAAGACGATCGTGGTCGAGCTCGAGGACCGCAAGAAGCACCCCCGTTACTCGAAGGTTCTCCGCAGCACCACCAAGGTCAAGGTGCACGACGAGAACAACGAGGCGGGCGTGGGCGACCGGGTCACCCTGATGGAGACCCGCCCGCTGTCGGCGACGAAGCGGTGGCGCCTGGTGCAGATCGTGGAGAAGGCCAAGTAAGCAGGGCTCTTCGGAGTCTTTAGTTCCGCAAGGCTCGCCAATGTGAACTCACAAGCGGGCGAGAACCGGCGCGACATACAGGAGTTGACGTGATCCAGCAGGAGTCGCGGCTTCGGGTAGCCGACAACACGGGTGCGAAGGAAATCCTCTGCATCCGCGTTCTCGGTGGTTCCGGGCGGCGCTACGCCGGCATCGGTGACATCATCGTCGCCACCGTGAAGGACGCCATCCCGGCCGCCGGGGTGAAGAAGGGCGATGTCGTCAAGGCCGTCATCGTCCGCACGGTCAAGGAGCGTCGTCGTCCGGACGGTTCCTACATCCGGTTCGACGAGAACGCCGCCGTGCTCATCAAGAACGACAACGAGCCCCGGGGCACCCGCATCTTCGGCCCGGTGGGCCGCGAGCTGCGCGACCGAAAGTTCATGAAGATCATTTCGCTCGCGCCGGAGGTGCTGTGATGAAGGTGAAGAAGGGCGACACGGTCGTCGTCATCGCCGGCAAGGACAAGGGCGCCAAGGGCAAGGTCATCCAGGCTTACCCGGAGCGCGACCGCGTGCTGGTCGAGGGCGTGAACCGGATCAAGAAGCACACGCGGATCACCCAGACCCAGCGCGGTGCGCAGTCCGGTGGCATCGTCACGCAGGAGGCCCCGATCCACGTCTCCAACGTGATGGTCGTCGACTCGGACGGCAAGCCGTCCCGGGTGGGTTACCGCATCGGCGAGGACGGCAAGAAGGTCCGGATCTCGCGCCGGAACGGTAAGGACATCTGATGACCACCGCAGAGAAGGTCGCGCCGCGCCTCAAGGTGCGCTACCGCGAAGAGATCAAGGGCCAGCTGCAGGCGGAGTTCTCCTTCGCCAACGTCCACCAGATCCCGGGCGTGACGAAGGTCGTCGTGAACATGGGTGTCGGCGACGCCGCCCGTGACAGCAAGCTGATCGAGGGCGCGGTCAAGGACCTCGCCCTGATCACCGGCCAGAAGCCCGAGGTCCGCAAGGCCCGCAAGTCCATCGCGCAGTTCAAGCTGCGCGAGGGCCAGCCGATCGGCGCGCGCGTCACGCTGCGCGGCGACCGGATGTGGGAGTTCCTCGACCGGCTGCTGACCATCGCGCTGCCGCGTATCCGCGACTTCCGCGGGCTTTCGCCGAAGCAGTTCGACGGCCACGGCAACTACACGTTCGGTCTCAACGAGCAGTCGATGTTCCACGAGATCGACCCTGACTCCATCGACCGCCCGCGCGGCATGGACGTCACCGTCGTCACGACCGCCACGAACGACGACGAGGGCCGGGCGCTGCTGCGCAAGCTCGGCTTCCCGTTCAAGGAGAACTGAGCCGATGGCCAAGAAAGCACTGGTCCACAAGGCCGCGAAGAAGCCGAAGTTCGCCGTGCGCGCCTACACCCGCTGCCAGCGGTGCGGCCGCCCGCACGCCGTGTTCCGCAAGTTCGGGCTCTGCCGGATCTGCCTTCGCGAGATGGCACACGCGGGCGAGCTGCCCGGCGTCCGCAAGTCCAGCTGGTAAGAGCATTAACTCCCACTTCGCCACAGGCCCCGCTGTCCGTTTTCCGGGCAGCGGGGAACCAGGCGAGAAAGGTTGACAGGTCACCATGACGATGACCGACCCCATCGCAGACTTCTTGACGCGTCTGCGTAACGCGAACTCGGCGTACCACGACGAGGTCAAGCTCCCGCACTCGAAGCTCAAGGCGAACATCGCCGAGATCCTCAAGCGCGAGGGCTACATCGCGAGCTACCACGACGAGCCGGGCGAGAAGCACAAGAACCTCGTCGTCGTTCTCAAGTACGGCCCCAACCGTGAGCGGAGCATCGCCGGCCTCCGGCGCGTCTCCAAGCCCGGTCTGCGGGTCTACGCAAAATCGACCGAACTGCCGTCCGTTCTCGGTGGCCTGGGCGTCGCGATCATCTCGACGTCCGGCGGCCTCCAGACCGACCGGCAGGCCAAGCGCAACAGCGTGGGCGGCGAAGTCCTCGCCTACGTCTGGTAAGGAAGGGGGCACAGACATGTCACGCATCGGAAAGCTGCCGGTCGCCGTCCCCTCCGGGGTCGAGGTGACCATCGACGGTCAGCACATCAGCGTCAAGGGCCCCAAGGGGACCCTGGAGCACACCATCGCCGAGCCGATCACGGTCGAGCGCGACGACGACGGCACCCTGCTGGTCAAGCGCCCGGACGACGAGCGCACCAGCAAGGCTCTGCACGGCCTCACCCGTACCCTGGTGAACAACCTGGTCGTGGGTGTGACCGCGGGCTACGAGAAGAAGCTCGAGATCCACGGTGTCGGTTACCGCGTGCAGGCCAAGGGCTCGGACCTCGAGTTCGCCCTCGGCTACTCGCACCCGGTGAAGATCGAGGCCCCGGAGGGCATCACCTTCAAGGTGGAGACCCCGACCCGGTTCTCGGTCTCCGGTATCGACAAGCAGAAGGTCGGCCAGATCTCGGCCGTCATCCGCAAGCTGCGGCGCCCGGACCCGTACAAGGGCAAGGGCCTGCGGTACGAGGGTGAGAAGATCCGCCGCAAGGTCGGAAAGACGGGTAAGTGATCATGAGCGACACGACTACGAAGCGCAAGCCGGTGGGCAAGGACATCTCGACCCGCCGCCGCGTCGCGAAGGCCCGTCGGCACTTCCGGCTCCGCAAGAAGGTCTCGGGCACGGACCAGCGTCCGCGCCTGGTCGTCAAGCGGTCCTCGCGGCACATCGCCGTGCAGGTCATCGACGACCTGGTCGGCCACACCCTGGTGTCGGCGTCCTCCCTCGAGGCGGACCTCCGGTCGTTCGACGGCGACAAGAAGGCCAAGGCCGCCAAGGTCGGGGCGCTCGTCGCGGAGCGGGCCAAGAACGCCGGGATCTCGGCTGTGGTGTTCGACCGTGGTGGCAACGCCTACCACGGCCGCATCGCCGCGCTCGCCGACGCCGCCCGTGAGGCGGGGTTGGAGTTCTGACGATGCAGAAGCTTGTTAACGGAAGGAATGCCTGATGCCGGGACGTACACGGCAATTCGGCGGCGGACAGGGCGGACCCGGCGGGCAGGGCGGCAACGACCGCAATGAACGTCGCGGTGGCGGCCGGGACCGGCGCGACAGCGGCCGTGGCGGGGCCGGCCAGGACAAGACCCCGCACCTCGAGAAGGTCGTGACGATCAACCGCGTCGCCAAGGTCGTCAAGGGTGGTCGTCGCTTCAGCTTCACCGCCCTGGTGGTCGTCGGTGACGGCGACGGTCAGGTCGGCGTCGGCTACGGCAAGGCCAAGGAAGTTCCCGCGGCGATCGCCAAGGGCGTCGAGGAAGCGAAGAAGAACTTCTTCCGCGTTCCCCGCGTCGGCGGCACCATCCCCCACCCGATCCAGGGTGAGGAGGCCGCCGGTGTCGTGCTGCTCCGTCCGGCGTCCGCCGGTACCGGCGTCATCGCCGGTGGCCCGGTGCGCGCGGTGCTGGAGTGCGCGGGTGTCCACGACGTGCTGTCGAAGTCGCTCGGCTCCGACAACGCGATCAACATCGTGCACGCGACCGTGGCGGCCCTGAAGGGCCTGCAGCGTCCCGAAGAGGTCGCGGCCCGCCGCGGTCTCCCGCTCGAGGACGTCGCGCCGGCCCGGATGCTGCGCCAGCGCGCGGGCCAGGGGGTCTGACATGGCTGAGCTCAAGGTCACCCAGGTCAAGAGCAAGATCGGCACGAAGCACGCTCACCGCGAGTCGCTGCGCACCCTCGGGCTGCGCAAGATCCGCCAGAGCGTCGTGCGGGAAGACACCCCCCAGGTGCGCGGCCTGATCCACACCGTCCGCCACCTGGTGGAGGTCGAGGAGGTCAAGGCATGACGGCCATCAAGATCCACCACCTGCGCCCGGCTCCGGGCTCGAAGCGCGAGAAGATGCGCGTCGGTCGTGGTGAAGGCTCGAAGGGCAAGACGGCCGGTCGCGGTACGAAGGGCACCAAGGCCCGGAAGAACGTGCCCGCCGGGTTCGAGGGTGGGCAGATGCCCATCCACATGCGGCTCCCGAAGCTGCGTGGCTTCAAGAACCGCTTCCGCACCGAGTACCAGCCGGTGAACGTGGGCGACATCGCCCGCGTCTTCCCGGACGGTGGCACGGTCGGCACCGAAGAGCTCGCCGCCGCGGGTCTCGTCCGCAAGGGCAAGCTCGTCAAGGTGCTCGGCAACGGTGACGTCAACGGCGTCAAGCTCGACGTGACCGCCGACGGTTTCTCCGGCTCCGCCAAGGAGAAGCTCGAAGCGGCCGGTGGCTCCGCCACCACCAACTGAGCGGTAGCTCGTCCGAAGGCCCGTCTGGTTCGCCAGGCGGGCCTTCGGCGTTTCCCGGGTTCGCTTGTGGTGACCTCGGTCCGACGGAAGGATCGGCGGGATGGACGTCACCCCGCCGGCGGCTCGCCGTGGTCCGGTCTTCCCGGTTTTCCTGGCGCCCGTGCTGGTGGTGCTGTCGCTCGCGCTGACGGTCTTCGGGACGTTCCTGCCGTTCTTCCGCACCGAGCAGACGCTGGGGATGGAACCGTCCGGGGTCGCGCGGTCGACCCTGCGGGCCTGGCGGATCGACTACTCGTTCCCGGGTGAGGGCGAGTTGAGCGCGCCTTCGGTGCCGCTCGGGTTCCCGCTGCTGCTGGCGAGCGCGATCCTCCTGGTGGCAGCGGTCCTGGGCATCCGCCAGGCGGCAACCCACCGCCCGTCCGCGGCGGCGCGCCGGACGACGCTGGCGGGAGCGGCGTTCCTGGCGGGAGCGGTCGGCACGATCGGCATGCAGGGCGCGCGCGGGCTTTTCGCCGACAGCGCACCCCCGGTGACCACGACGGCCCTGGCAGGCATGTGGGTGCTGACGGCGGCAGTCTTGGCAGCGGTGGCGGCAGCACTGCTGAACCACCGCCGGCTCGCGGAGCGCCGCCCGGAGTGGGCCGACCCGGCGGTGGCGTTCGCGGACACCCGGACACCGCCCTCGGGCGTGGTGATCACGGTCCTGCCCCCGGAGGACGACTGACCGGACAGGTTCCGGGCCGTTTCCTTGCCGTGGCGCGGATCCGGACGGAGGATCACAGGGTGGACAGACCGTCGCAGAACCCACCCGAGCGGCCAGGCCCAACGCCGGAGTCACCGCTGAGCTTCCCGGTCGAGGCCCCGAAGCTCGCGGGAGTGGAGCCGGGCGCGGGGGAGCCGCTCGAGTTCCCGGCGGAGTTTGCACCGCCTGCGGTGGGGGCTGCCGGTCCGCTGGTGCCGGGGGAGGCCGGGTTGCCTGCGAATCCGCTCGCCTCCCCAGCCACCGCGGCGCCCGCCGATCCGCCTGTTCCGGTGGAAGCGGCGGCGAATCCCCTGGCCATCCCAGCCACCGCGGCGCCCGCCGTGCCTGCGAATCCGCTCGCCTTCCCGGCGGAGGTCACCCCGCCTGCGGTCGGGGCTGCCACCCCGCTCGTTCCGGCGGAACCCGCGAGTCCGCTCGCCTTCCCCGCGGAGGTCACCTCGTCCGCTGGCGGTTCGCCTGTTCCGGTTGAGCCCACGAACCCCCTGGCCTTCCCCTCGGAGGTCGCAACTCCCGCCGGCGCACCGACGCTCCCGGCGGAAGCGGCGCCGGCGAATCCACTGGCCTTCCCGGCCGCAGCGGCGCCCGCCGATCCGCTCGCCTTCCCCGAGCAGGCCGCCTCCGCATCCCACCCGGCCGAGCAGCTGCCCTTCCCAGTCGCCGAGCTACCCGGCGCGGTCACCCCCATCCCGCCACCGGCCCCGGCAGCCGCCCCCGCACCGATCCCCGCCACCGAAGCCGCCGCCGCCCCCTCCGGGCTCCCGCGCTTCCTCGCACCCGCCCTCACCGCCGTTGCCGCCCTCATGGCCGTCGGCGGGCTCTTCCTTCCTCTCTTCCGGCTGCAGCAGCACATCAACATCCGGCAAGGGTTCTTCGAAGCCCAGCTCACCGTCACCGAGACCGCCTGGGCCAGCCGCACCGAGATTCCCGGGCAGGAGGTCACCGAGCAGGGGGCGCCGCCGGTCGGCATTCCGCTGATCTTCGCCGTTCTCGTGCTGGCCGTCGCCGCTTTCACCGCCTACTCGCGGCCGGACCGGGGCCTGGGACGGTGGCTGATCGCCGCCGGGGCCTTCTTCACCGCCGGCGTGGTCAGCACCGCCGGGATGACCGGGCCCGGGTGGGCCTCCATGGCGGACGGCCTGGACCTCGACGTCGTCACGGGGGCCGGCATGTGGCTGCTGATCGGGGCCACCGCGCTGGCCGCCGTCGCCGCCGTGCTCGCCTACCTGCCCGCTCGGCGGCGCACCCTGGGCACCTGGGCCGATCCGGCCTTGGCCTACGCCGACACCCCGACCCCGCCCAGCGGAGTCGCGATCACCGTGCTGCCGCCGGAACCGGACGAAAAACACGATTAACCCGCTCGCCATCCCGGCTACCGTGAAAGCCATGTTGGTCTTCTTCGGGGCGTCCGTGCTCATCGCGCTTACGCCAGGGGCGAACAACCTGCTCGGTCTCCACCACGGGATGACGCACGGTGTTCGCCGCGGCCTCGCCGGGCTGGCCGGCCGGCTGGCCGCGTTCACCCTGTTGATCACCGCCGTGGCGGCCGGGCTCGGGCAGCTGCTGGCCGCGTCCGAGACCGCCCTCGCGATCATCAAGTGGGCCGGCGCGGCCTACCTCCTCTACCTCGGCGTGCGGATCCTGTGGTCCACCATCCGGCGCAAAGGCGACGAACCCGAAGCCGTCCGGGCGAGCACCGGACCGGCGTCGGCGTGGCGCGTCGCGCGCAAGGAGTTCGGGGTCGCGATCACCAACCCGAAGGCGATCCTCATCTTCACCGCCTTCGTCCCGCAGTTCATCGACGCAGCTCACGGGCCCTTTTCGGCCCAGATCGCACTGCTGGGCGCGGTCTACCTGCTGGCCGAGTTCCTGGCCGGCTCGGTGTACGTCGGCGTCGGCGCGGCGGTGAAGTCGATCGAGCTCACGCGGCGGGCCCGGCGCAACGTCGACCGCGGCACCGGTGTGGTCCTCGTCGGGCTGGCCGGCGTGCTCGCGACGTCGACCGCTTGATCGACAATCTGTCAAGCCATCCGGCCAAGACGGCGATGTGGATCAACCCGCCGGAGCAACCTTGGTACGGAAAACGCACACGCACTGCGGACACGCCCTGTGAAGCTGTTAGAGTCGGCGACACGCTTCGGGACGAGTGTGCCCCGAAGCGTTCCTGGCTTGCGTGCCAGTAGTGCTGTGTGTTCCCGCCGGCCACCCGTGCCGGCCAAGCCGATCGTCGGTTGAGGACGGCCGACGACGCCGAGGAGGTCCCCCGCGTGTTCAGCGCCTTCCGCTCGGCTCTCGCGACGCCGGATCTACGCAAGAAGATCCTGTTCACGCTAGCCATCGTCGCGGTCTACCGAATCGGTGCGACCATTCCGGCACCCGGGATCTCCTACGGGGCGGTCCAGGCCTGTAGTTCCCAGGCGCAGCAGGAAGGCGTCTACCAGCTGCTGAACCTGTTCAGCGGCGGTGCGCTGCTGCAGCTGTCGCTCTTCTCGACCGGCATCATGCCGTACATCACGGCGAGCATCATCATCCAGCTGCTGACCGTGGTCATCCCGCGGTTCGAGGAGCTGAAGAAGGAAGGCCAGTCGGGCCAGGGCAAGCTGACCCAGTACACCCGGTACCTGACGGTCGCGCTGGCGATCCTGCAGGCCACCGGCGTGGTCGCGCTCGCGGACCGCAAGCAGCTCTTCCCGGACTGCGACCAGCCGATCATCCCGGACAACAGCGTCTACTCGCTCGCCATCATCGTGATCACCATGACCGCGGGCACCGCCGTCATGATGTGGCTGGGTGAGCTGATCACCGAACGCGGTGTCGGCAACGGCATGTCCGTCCTGATCTTCCTGAACATCGCCGCGCGCATCCCGGTCGAGGGCGGCAACATCCTCAGCAACGGCGGTGGCGTCGCGCTGACGATGATCTGCGTCTTCGGCCTCGTGATCATCGCGAGCGTCATCTTCGTCGAGCAGGGGCAGCGCCGGATCCCGGTGCAGTACGCCAAGCGCATGATCGGCCGCCGGATGTACGGCGGCACGTCGACCTACCTGCCGATCAAGGTGAACCAGGCCGGCGTCATCCCGGTCATCTTCGCGTCTTCCCTGCTGTACCTGCCGGACCTGATCAGCCGCCTCGTCGGCGACCAGAACGCCAACTCCGGCTGGCAGGTCTTCATCAAGAACTACATCGTGAACCAGTCCAGCTGGGTGCACATCGCGCTGTACTTCGCCCTGATCATCTTCTTCACGTACTTCTACATCACGATCACGTTCAACGTGGACGAGCGTGCGGAAGAGATGAAGAAGTTCGGCGGGTTCATCCCGGGCATCCGCCCGGGCCGCCCGACGGCGGAGTACCTGAGCTTCGTGCTCGGCCGGATCACCCTTCCGGGTTCGCTGTACCTGGGTATCATCGCGATCCTTCCGAACTTCTTCCTGTCGGTGACCGGTAGCGGGAACAACCAGAACTTCCCGTTCGGTGGCACGGCTGTGCTGATCATGGTCGGTGTCGGGCTCGACACCGTGAAGCAGATCGAAAGCCAGCTGATGCAGCGCAACTACGAAGGGTTCTTGAAGTGACGCGGCTGGTTCTCGTGGGTCCGCCCGGCGCGGGCAAAGGTACGCAGGCGGTGGCTCTGTCGGAGCAGCTGCGCATCCCGCACATCTCCACGGGTGAGCTGTTCCGCGCGCACGTCGGCCAGGAGACCCCGCTGGGCCAGGAAGCCAAGCGCTACCTGGACTCGGGCGAGCTCGTGCCCGACTCGGTGACGAACGAGATGGTCCGCGAGCGCCTGGCGGAGCCGGACGCGAAGGTCGGCTTCCTGCTCGACGGCTTCCCCCGCAACACCAAGCAGGCCGAGGTCCTCGGCGAGATCCTCGGCGACGCCGACGTCTCGCTCGACGCCGTGATCCAGCTGCAGGTGCCGGAGGACGTCGTCGTCGGGCGCCTCATGTCCCGCGGCCGCGCGGACGACACCGAAGAGGTCATCCGCCGCCGCCAGCAGATCTACGTGTCGGACACCGCGCCGCTGCTGGAGTACTACGCCGGCATCCTGGTGACCGTCGACGGCGTCGGCAGCGTGGAGGAGATCTCCGGCCGGGTGCTGGAAGCGCTGCGCGACCGCACGTGAATCTCGGAGGATTGCGTGTTCTGCAAGTGCTCCGCCGTGGGCGCATGATCGAGGTCAAGACCCCGAACGAGCTGCAGGCGATGCGGGCCGCCGGGCTCGTCGTCGCCCGCACGCTGGCGGCGGTCCGCGCCACGGCCAAACCGGGCGTCAGCACGGCCGAGCTCGACGAGCTGGCCGAGCAGACGATCCGGGACGCCGGCGCGGTGCCGTCCTTCAAGGGCTACCACGGCTTCCCGGCGTCGATCTGCGCGTCGGTGAACGAGCAGATCGTCCACGGCATCCCGGCGAAGACCCAGGTGCTGGCCGACGGCGACATCATCTCCGTCGACTGCGGGGCGATCCTCGACGGCTGGCACGGCGACTCCGCCGTGACGCTGGCCATCGGCGACGTCTCCGACGCCGACCTGGCGCTGTCCGCGGCGACCGAAGCGGCGATGTGGGCCGGCATCGAGGCGGTCAGCGCCGGCGGCCGGTTGACCGACATCTCTTACGCCGTCCAGTCGGCCGCCGAACGCGCGGGCCGCGACGACGGCATCGAGTACGGGATGATCGTCGAGTACGGCGGCCACGGCATCGGGCGCCAGATGCACATGGACCCGTTCCTGCCGAACATCGGCAAGCCGGGCAAGGGCCCGCGGCTGAAGGCGGGCATGGCGCTGGCCATCGAGCCGATGCTGACCGGCGGCGGTGGCGAGACCCGCGAGCTGGACGACGGCTGGACGGTTGTCACGGCCGACGGCTCCCGCGCGGCCCACTGGGAGCACACCGTCGCCATCACCGAAGAGGGCCCGTGGGTCCTCACGGCTCCTGAGGACTCCTGACCTGCGCTTTCACCCTTCCGTGGTGATCGACGTCACGTGCACCTGCGCATCCTCCTAGCATGATTACCCCCGGTTTGGGGGTCGCGACACGGGTTGCGTACACTGTCAAGTCGGCGCACTTATCGCGCCCGGATCCGCGCGCTCGTGAACTCACGATCTTGGGACCCGGGCCCCAGTGTGCCACGCACCACCCAACCCAGCACTAGTGCTCGAGTTGATCAGGTGTGGCGACAGGCAATGCTGACAAGGAAATGCGGAGGACATGGCGAAGAAAGACGGGGCCATCGAGGTCGAAGGCCGCGTAGTCGAGCCGCTCCCCAACGCGATGTTCCGCGTCGAGTTGGAGAACGGTCACAAGGTCCTGGCACACATCAGCGGCAAGATGCGGCAGCACTACATCCGCATCCTGCCCGAGGACAGGGTTGTCGTGGAGCTCTCGCCCTACGACCTCTCTCGTGGTCGCATCGTCTACCGCTACAAGTGATCACGAAGAGCAGCTACTAGGAGAGCAGAAGACGTGAAGGTCCAGCCGAGCGTCAAGAAGATCTGCGACAAGTGCAAGGTGATCCGCCGCCACGGCCGGATCATGGTGATCTGCGAGAACCTGCGGCACAAGCAGCGGCAGGGCTGATCACTCGCACTCGACCAGAGTGGATTGACGGCTACACACCCTCCCCGCACCTGCCGGGTCACGCGAGTGGCCTGGTTCACCCCCGGACTTCAGGCCGGGGCCGGGACACCCGAAGCGCAAGCCGAGGGCACGACAGGCGAGTCGGTCCCGGAACCGGACGGGGAGCAGACCTGAAGATGAATTCAATGAAGGAGCATCAACGCCAATGGCACGACTCGCTGGCGTAGACCTCCCCCGCGAAAAGCGGTTGGAGATCGCGCTTACGTACATCTACGGCATCGGCCGTACCCGCTCGAAGCAGCTCATCAAGGCTGCCGAGCTCAACGCGGACACCCGCGTCAAAGACCTCAGCGATGACGACCTCGCGAAGCTGCGTACGTACATCGAAGAGAACTTCAAGGTCGAGGGTGACCTTCGCCGCGAGGTGAACGCCGACATCCGTCGGAAGATCGAGATCGGGTGCTACGAGGGCCTTCGCTGGCGCCGCGGACTTCCCGTCCGTGGTCAGCGCACGAAGACCAACGCCCGTACCCGCAAGGGTCCGAAGAAGACGGTCGCCGGCAAGAAGAAGGCTGGCAAGAAGTGAGCGTCCAGGGCAAGAAGGTCGTGCAGATGGGCGGCGTCCACCGCCGCGGCACGGCTTGCGTTTCGCCCAAGGCGCTCTACGCCCGCCCGATGGCGCTCCGCAACCTGTACACCGACGCCGGATCGATCATCCGGCGCGGCCAGGCCGAAGCGGTCGCCGCTCACCAAGAGAACGCGCGCTAACAGGAGAACCCTCAGAACATGCCACCGAAGTCTCGTACTGCGGCGGGGGCCAAGAAGGTCCGCCGCAAGGAAAAGAAGAATGTCGCGCACGGTCACGCGCACATCAAGAGCACCTTCAACAACACCATCGTCTCGATCACGGACCCGACCGGTGCCGTGATCGCGTGGGCGTCGAGTGGTCACGTGGGCTTCAAGGGCTCCCGTAAGTCCACCCCGTTCGCCGCGCAGATGGCCGCCGAGAACGCTGCCCGCAAGGCCGCCGAGCACGGCATGAAGAAGGTCGACGTCTTCGTGAAGGGCCCGGGTTCGGGCCGCGAGACGGCGATCCGCTCGCTGCAGGCGGCCGGCCTCGAGGTCGGCACCATCCAGGACGTGACCCCGCAGCCTCACAACGGCTGCCGCCCGCCCAAGCGGCGCCGGGTCTGAGGAACGGGGAGGAGTAAGAAGAAATGGCTCGTTACACCGGCCCCGCGACGCGTATTTCGCGTCGCCTCAAGGTTGACCTCATCGGCGGCGACCAGGCTTTCGAGCGTCGCCCCTACCCGCCGGGCCAGCACGGCCGCGGGCGCATCAAGGAGTCCGAGTACCTCCTGCAGTCGCAGGAGAAGCAGAAGGCTCGCTACACCTACGGCGTTCTCGAGCGTCAGTTCGTCCGGTACTACAAGGAAGCCGTCCGGCGTCCCGGCAAGACCGGTGAGAACCTGCTGCAGATCCTCGAGTCCCGCCTGGACAACGTGATCTACCGCGCCGGCATCGCCCGCACCCGCCGTCAGGCGCGTCAGCTGGTGAGCCACGGCCACTTCCTGGTCAACGGCGTCAAGGTCAACGTCCCGTCCTTCCAGGTCTCGAAGTGGGACATCATCGACGTGCGGCCGAAGTCGTTCGCGATGCTGCCCTTCGTCGTGGCGAAGGAGTCCTACGGCGACCGCCCGATCCCGGCGTGGCTGCAGGTCGTCCAGTCCAACCTCCGCGTGCTGGTCCACCAGCTGCCGGAGCGTGCGCAGATCGACGTTCCGGTTCAGGAACAGCTGATCGTCGAGCTCTACTCGAAGTAGTCCGGCACCGTCGGACAAGGCGGCGGCGCGACAGGTGCGCCGCCGCCGCGCCATCCCTTCGACGTCATATGGCGGGCGTCGTCTGGAAAGGAATTTGGAAGAATGCTGATTTCCCAGCGGCCGGCTCTCGGCGAAGAGACGGTCAACGAGACCCGCTCCCGGTTCACCATCGAACCGCTGGAGCCCGGCTTCGGCTACACGCTCGGCAACTCGCTGCGTCGTACGCTGCTGTCGTCCATCCCGGGCGCGGCCGTGACGAGCATCCGCATCGACGGCGTGCTGCACGAGTTCACCACCGTTCCGGGGGTGAAGGAAGACGTCACCGACATCATCCTGAACCTCAAGGAGCTCGTGGTGTCCTCGGAAGAGGACGAGCCGGTCACCATGTACCTGCGCAAGCAGGGCCCGGGTGAGGTCACGGCGGCCGACATCGTGCCGCCGGCGGGTGTCACCGTGCACAACCCGGATCTGCACATCGCGTCGCTGAACGGCAAGGGCAAGCTCGAGATCGAGCTCGTCGTCGAGCGCGGCCGCGGTTACGTTCCGGCCCTGCAGAACAAGCAGGCGGGCGCGGAGATCGGCCGGATCCCGGTCGACTCGATCTACTCGCCGGTGCTCAAGGTGACGTACAAGGTCGAGGCCACCCGTGTCGAGCAGCGCACCGACTTCGACAAGCTGATCCTGGACGTCGAGACCAAGCCGTCGATCACGCCGCGCGACGCGGTCGCGTCGGCCGGCAAGACGCTGGTGGAGCTGTTCGGTCTCGCCCGCGAGCTGAACGTCGACGCCGAGGGCATCGAGATCGGCCCGTCGCCGCAGGAGGCGGACACCATCGCCGCCTACGCGATGCCGATCGAGGACCTGGACCTCACCGTCCGGTCGTACAACTGCCTCAAGCGCGAGGGCATCCACACGGTGGGCGAGCTCGTCTCGCGCTCCGAGGCGGACTTGCTCGACATCCGCAACTTCGGCGCCAAGTCGATTGACGAGGTCAAGCTCAAGCTCGTCGGCCTCGGCCTCGCGCTGAAGGACAGCCCGCCCGGGTTCGACCCGACCGCGGCTGCCGCCAGCTACGACGGTGAAGGCTGGTCGGAGGGTGTCGGTGGCATCGCCGACGGGATTTCGGACGGCCACGACGATGGCCAGGACTACGCAGAGACCGAGCAGCTCTAGGGCTCTGTGCCTGGACGCTGCGAGCTGAACTAGTAGGAGAACCAATGCCCACCCCTACCAAGGGAGCCCGGCTCGGCGGGTCGTCCGCGCACGAGCGGCTGATCCTGGCCAACTTGGCCACGCAGCTGTTCGAGCACGGCAAGATCACGACGACCGAGGCGAAGGCGAAGCGGGTCCGTCCGCTGGCCGAGAAGCTGATCACCAAGGCGAAGCGGGGCGACCTGCACAACCGCCGTCAGGTGCAGCGCGTCGTCCGTGACAAGGACGTCGTCCACAAGCTGTTCGCCGAGATCGGCCCGCACTTCGCGGAGCGCGACGGTGGCTACACCCGGATCACCAAGACGATGCCGCGCAAGGGCGACAACGCCAAGATGGCGGTCATCGAACTGGTGCCCGAGAAGACCGTGACGAGCGAGGCCGAGCGCGCGCGCAAGACCAAGTTCGCCAAGGACGAGAAGCCGGCCGCCGTCGAGGCCCCGGCCGCCGAGGAAGCCGCTTCGGAGGCTCCCTACGGCGAGGGCAGCCACGCCGCGCTCGAGGACGGGACGCAGCCCGAGGGCTTCCCGATCAAGGGCAACGACGAGTCGAAGTACTACCACACCGAGGACAGCCCGTACTACGAGCAGACCAAGGCCGAGGTGTGGTTCGCCACCGCCGAGGCCGCGGAAGCCGCGGGCTTCTCGCTGCCGCCGTCGCAGCAGGACGACGAGTCCTGACGACGGAAGCCGTTCCGGACGAGCCCGCCATCCCCGCTGGGGAAGGCGGGCTCGTTCGTCTGCGCCTGGACGTCTCCTACGACGGCACGGACTTCTCGGGCTGGGCTCGCCAGCCGTCGCGCCGCACGGTGCAGGGCGTCCTGGAAGAGGCGTTGCACCGGCAGCCGCCGGGGGCTTCGGTGCCGAAGTCCGTGGTGGTCGCGGGCCGCACGGATGCCGGGGTGCACGCGACGGGCCAGGTGGTGCACGTCGACGTCGTGCCGCTCACGGAGTCCTCCGGGCGGATTCCGGTGTCCCCGGAAGGGATCCCGGACCTGACCCGCATGGCGGGCCGCTGGAACCGCCTCCTGCCCGGTGACGTCCGGGTGCTGGGCGCCCGGGTGGCCCCGGAGGGTTTCGACGCGCGGTTCTCCGCCGTGCGCCGGCACTACCGCTACCGCGTGTCCGACGCGCCGTGGGGCGTGGACCCGTTGCGCCGCAACGACACTCTCGCGTGGAACCGTCCACTGTCGACGGACGCGATGAACGAGGCGGCGGCGTCCCTGCTGGGCCTGCAGGACTTCGCGGCGTACTGCAAGCAGCGCGACACGGGCACGACGATCCGCGAGCTGCAGCGCCTGGAGTGGCGGCGGGTGGACGAGCACCTGCTGGAGGTGGCGGTCTCGGCGGACGCGTTCTGCCACTCGATGGTCCGCAGCCTGGTCGGCGCCCTGCTCCTGGTGGGCGACGGCCGCCGAGGGCGCGACTGGCCGGCGGAGGTGCTGGCCAGCGGCGTGCGCGACAGTGCGGTGGCACCCGCGCACGGCCTCACGTTGACGGCGGTGGACTACCCGCCGGACGCCGAACTGGCGGCCCGGGCGGAGCAGACACGCAACGTCCGCACGTCACCCTGACAAGATCAACAAATCGGGTGAAGGCGGCGAACGTGCCGCCCGGGATGTGGCATGTTCGAGGCATGTCGACAAGCCTTCGTCGCATCACCGCGGGAATCGTGGCCGGCTTCGGCGCCGCGCTGGTGCTCCCCGCCACAGCCACCGCGGCGCCGCTCCCGTTCCCGTGCGGATACAGCTCGCAGGGCATGGACGCGCACTACCGGCACTGCGCCAACACCTTCGCCCTGATCCACGTGGACTGGGACAACGGCAACCACTACACCGACTGCTACGGCCCCTGGGACGAGCAAACCCTCTGGCACGACGGCAACCACCGCCAGGTCAACGCGTACTTCGTGAACACACCGCCGCGGCTGCTGAAGAACGCCTCCGGCAACTGGATCTGCAGCGCGTCCCAGCCGGACGCCTAGCGAAAGCCGTGAGGGGCATTCATAGCCTGGGAAGAGGCACATGCCTCGCGGATGGTTGCTGATCACCCAGATCGCGTGGACGACGCCCTGCCCGCGCAAGTCGGGGGAGCCCCATTCGAACGAGGCCATCCGGCTGGTGTCGTTCTCGCCGGTGTTGAGGCAGATCTTGCCCGCCGGGCAAGCGGCCTGCGTCGCCGCGGATGCCGTCGGGGCGAATCCCGCCGCCAGAAGCGCGGCAGATGCGGCGAACACGGCAACATGCGCGACCGGGCCGGACAAGAAGAAGCGGGTGGCTCCCGAGGGGAACCACCCGCTTCCGTTCGTCCGGAGAACCTCAGTCGCCGCGGCGGACCGGGCCCAGGAGTTGCTGCTCCTTGCCCGTCGTCACCAGGCGCAGGGGCCGCCACAGGTTGCGGCCCAGGGCCACCACCTGGTCGTCCTTCAGCATCGTCAGCTGGCGCATCATCTGCGGCGGCAGGTTCCAGATGCGGCCCGCCAGCTCGGCCTGGCCGGCCGGGAGGCGCTGCATCAGCACCAGGTCCGCCGCGTTCGCCGTCACGCCCGCCTGGGGGTGCAGGTACGGCAGCACGTACACCGTCGTCTGCCACGGCGACCGCGGCGGGAACAGGTCCTGCGGGGTCGGGCCGCCGTCGGTCACCACCAGCAGCGGTGCGTCCTCCGACGGCCGCGGCAGCTCGACCGGCGACAACCGGCGGATCTGCACCAGCGGCGACGGACGGCCGTCGCGGCTGCCGGCCGCGCGGGACAGCACCTGCCACTCGGTCGGGCGGCCGGTGGCCACCACGACCCACGCGCCGACCGCCATCGCGCGCATCGCCACCTGGCGGGCCAGGTACAGCCCGCCCACCAGCACGATGCGGGTCGGCGTCGAGCGCAGCGCCGAGATCGTCAGGGGCTCGCCCTTGAGGCCCGAGCCGAGCACGATGCCGCCGCGGTCGCCCGAGGGGCTGACCGCGTCGAGCATCGCGGGGTCCACCGTGAACTCCGGCGCCACACCGGTGTTCTGCCCGGCGTCACGAACACGGGAGCTCATGCTGTTCCTCCGATCGGCAGCGTCGCGGCGAACGCCGAGACCTGGAGCCCGCGCAGCGGCGTCAGGTTCACGTCCAGCCGCTCGGACAGTCCCTGCAGCCGCTGGTCGGCGGCGTCGAGCTCACGCGGGTTGCGCGCGCTCAGCCGGACCACGCCGCGCAGCCCGATCTTGCCTTCGTCGGACGCCGGGGAAATCGACATCGCGAGCGTCGACGACAGCGCGCGGACGCTCGTCAGCGCGTTCAGGCTGCCGGCGATCTTGCCCTTCGGCCAGCCGGTGATCGCGTAGCTCGCGTGGCCGATGCCGGCCGCGGTCACCCCGGACCAGCGCTCCTGCAGCGTCACCTTGCTGGGCGAACCGGCGACGGCCGTCAGCTCCGCGGCCGAAATGCTCGCGCGCAGCAGCTCGTCCGGGTCGAGCGGCCGGGTCGGCACGCCCTGCGACTCCAGTGCGTTGCGCACCCGCGAAAGCGCGCCGATCAGCGCGCGGTGGGCGCCGACGACGCCGCCGCCGCGTTCCCGGATCGCCGCCGGGCAGCGCTTCGGGTCGAGCCGGATCGCGACCCACGTCGTCCGCCGCGCCGCCGCGGGCAGCGGCCCGAGCACCTCCATGTAGGAGCTCAGCGCGGGGGAATCCGCCGGCAGCGCCGCGCTGCCCGGGTAGCAGTGCCAGATCATCTGGATCGAATCGAGGACCACCCCGCGGTCTTCGAGGCACGGCGCGAGCGCCGACAGCGGCAGGCTCGGCGCGCCGCCGGCCTGGGTGATCAGCGCCGGCGTCGGCTCGACGAGCAGCACCGCCGTCCAGGTGCCGTCGTTCCAGGCGAGCCCGACCTGCTGGCGCTCGTGGTCGACGCCGTGCGCGACGACGAGGTCCGGCACGGCGATCCGGAGCAGGTTGACGCGGGCGTCGTCCGGGCCGGTCACCGCGGTCTCTTCGGCGGCCAGCTCCTCGACCGTGCTCGGCGGCAGCGGCTCCGCGACGCGGTCGTGCGAGCGGAAGGAATAGCGCATCGTCAGCCCGATCCACTGGGTGAACCAGCGGCCGCGCCAGCGCAGCAGCGCGACGATCAGGGCGAAGCCGACCACGCCGATCGCGACGTACTTCGTCGACATGTTGATGGCGAGCAGCACGAGCCCGACCGCGAGCCCGACCTCGAGCACGACGAGGTTCGCCACGGGGAGCGGGCCGAGGTTGACCCCCGAAGACCGGCGCCGCGCGGGGGGCGCCATCCGCACCGGGCTGGGCGGGGGAGTGGCAGGGCCGCTGTCGTCGGGTCCTTGCGGGCCACCGGGGCCACCGGGCCCACCCGGGCCGCCAGGACCACCGGGGCCGCCGCCACCGGGACCGCCAGGTCCGCCGGGACCACCGGGGCCGCCAGGTCCACCTGGGCCACCGGGACCGCCGCCACCCGGGCCACCGGGACCACCGGGACGTCCGCCGGGACCACCGGGACCGGGTCCACCGGGGCCACGCGGGGGCATGGCCGGTCCGCCGGGGCCACCACCGGGTCCGCCGGGAACACCACCGGGTCCACCGGGGCCGCCCGGCACAGCTCCCGGACCGCCGGGACCACCGGGTCTCCCGGGCCGCGGCGGCGGGCCCGGCGGGCGGCCGGACGGCGGGGGCCCGGGCGGGCCAGGCGGACGTGGAGGAGTGGTGACGGACATCCGCGCTTTCTCTTCCCCTCGTGCTTGCTGCGTACCCGGAAGCCGGGTCCCGGGGAATCCGACCCTAGCCGGAGTTGGTAGAAACCCCACACCAGACGGTCCCCGTACGGCTATCCTGCGGAACCGTACCGCGACGGGGAGAGCTGTAGGTCGAGAATGCCATCAACACCCACGACTAAGTCTCAGGTTCAGGCGTACAAGTTCGTCCTGCGCCGGATGCAGTCGGCGCTGGTCCGGCGCGACGCCGTGATGCTGCACGACCCGATGCGCACCCACACGAGGGCGACGATCGTGGGGGTGGTGCTCGGCGCCCTCGGCATGATCGTGTTCGTCGTCTGGGGGCTGCTCAGCCCGGCCCCGTCGGTCCCGGAGGCCGGCAACATCGTGATCGGCGAGCAGTCCGGCACGGTCTACGTGGTGATGGGCAACCCGAAGATGCTCGTCCCGACGTTCAACCTCGCGTCGGCGCGGCTTCTCCTGCTGGCCCAGCAGAAGCAGCCGACGGGCAACAACCCCGGCGCCGCGCCGGCGGCCACCCCGGCCGCGGCCACCCCCGCGGCTGTGAAGAATCCCACTGTCGTTTCCGACGACCAGCTGAAGGACATTCCCCGCGGGAAACTGACCGGAATTCCGGACGGACCGCAGCTGATCCCGACGGATTCCCAGCGGATTTCCCCCAATTGGGCGGTGTGCGACCAGGTTCAGCTCGACCCGACGCTGCCGGTGCCGGACAGCGTCAACCAGACCAACACCTACGTCTTCGGCGGCGTCGCCCCGAGCGCCCTCGGCACCGAGCTGGGTGACAACGAGGCGCTGCTGGCGAAGGCGGACAACGGCAAGACCTACCTGGTCTACCGGCTGCCCAGCACGCAGAACCGCCCGAACGCCAACACCGTCCGCGCCGAGATCGACGCCAGCGACACCCGCAACGCGGTCTCGACGGCGCTGCAGCTGAACCAGAAGCCGCGCAAGATCACGCAGGGGCTGCTCAACGCGATCCCCGAGGTCCCGCCGCTGACGCCGCCGCAGGTCGCGGACGGCTCGCCCCCCGCCGACCTCGGCGGCCTGACCGCCGGCGACGTCTTCTCCACGCAGCCCACCGGTGAGCAGCCGCAGTACTGGGCCATCACCACGACCGGCATCCAGCGGGTGTCGCAGGCAGTCGCCGACGTCATGCGCGTCGCGAAGCACGGCAGCGCGAGCGAGCTGCGCACCCTCGGTCTCGACAAGCTGTCCGGTGTCCACGTCCTGCAGCCCGGCGAAGCGGGCTACATCCCGGTCGACGAGTTCCCGCGTTCGGTCCCGACGGTCCTCGACGCGACGAAGAACTCGGCGGTGGCCTGCCTCGGCTGGTCGGTGGTCGGCGACGGCGCCAACCGCGACGGCCACACGTCGGTCTACATCGAAACCCAGCTGCCCGGCCAGAACAGCCGCGGCGCCAAGTTCACGACGACCAAGGTCACCACGCCGGGCCCGAACCGCGTGCCGATCAACGGCTTCTACCTCCAGCCCGGCTTCGGCGCGGTGGTCCAGTCCGCGACCGGCCAGGCCAGCTTCGGCAAGGGCGCGATCCAGCTGATCTCCGACCGCGGCATCCGCTACAGCGTCCCGGACGCCACGACGGCGGACGCGATCGGCCTTGGCAACCGCCAGCCGGCGCCCGAGTCGATCATCGGGCTGCTGCCGACCGGGGCTTCGCTGAACACCCAGGACGTGCTCAAGCAGTTCGACTCGGTGCCGATCGACCCGAACGCCGGTTCGTTCCCGACCGCGCAGGCGGGCGGCTGAGGCGGAACCATCGGGCGGCGCCGGACGTCACACGCTCGACGGATCTTCTGGTGAGCGGAGAGGTGCCATGGCCGGCATGAGGATGGACGGCGTGGTCGTCACCGACTACGCCCGGACGGCCGAGGAGGCCGCTGACGACCTGAACGCGGCGGCGGCGATCGTCGGGGGCGAGGGCGTCTCCGGCGAGTCCTACGGGCCGCTGGGGGCGCAGATCGGGCTCGGCGAGTCCTACGGTCGCGCGGCCGGCGCACTGCGGCGTCAGCTGGTCGACGGCGCCGACGCCCTGAAGTCGGCCGCGGAGGCGCTGCGGCACGTGACGGTCCGCCACAGCGGGCAGGACGCCGAAGCCGCGGAGCTGATCAAGCGGGCCGGTGAGATCGGATGATGTTCGCCGAACCGGAAGCCACGGATTCCATCCCGCACCCGCTGGCCAAGCAGGCCGCCCCGGCGCCCGCCGCGCCCGTGGTGGCCTTCGCCCCGGACGCGGAAGGCGACGAGATCGCCGCGACGGCCGAGCCGTACCTGGCGTACCTCACCGATGTCTCGCACCAGCTCGGGCTGATCGATCCGGTCGAGACGTACTTCCGCCCGCTGATCGGCCGCTGGGGCGACCTCGGCGCCGAGGCCGGGCGGCTGCGCCAGGCGGCGAGTGCCGCGGCCGAGGTGTCCACGCGGCTGGACGAAGGCCTCGGCCGTCTCGACGGTGGCTGGGAGGGCCGGGACGCCGACGCGTTCGTCGCGTACATGCGCGAGATCGGGGCGGCGGGCGGCGACCTCCAGGAGGCGATGACCGTCCTCGCCGGCGCGCTCGACGAGCTGGTGACGACGCTCCGCCACGTGGTCGTGGACCTCGTCGAGGTGCTGGTCGACGCCGCGGACCTGATCTCCGAGACGATGACGTTGCCCAGCGGGGGCACCAAACGGGCGCGGGTCCAGCTGCGGGAGACGCAGGATTCGGCGAAGGCGCTGTACGAGACCGCGCGCGACGTCCTCGAGGCGTTCGACCGGCTTTGCGACGGCGTCGACGACCCCGACGCGACGGCCCGGAGCATCGAGATCGCGCACCGGTACCCGGAGGAGCGGTTCCAGCTGCACGACGAGGCGTCGAACGGCGCTTCCGCGGGCGAGGAACCGGCTTCCGCGGACTCGGCTTCCGCCGACTCGGCGACGTCGGCAGCTTCGGCCGACGACGTCACCACGCCGTCGTCGGCGAGCGGAGACCCGGCGGCGCCGAAGCACACCGCCGCGGGCACGCCGGACGCCGCGCAGCCCGCCGACGCGGCCCCGCAGCCGGCCCCGCCGGAGCAGGACAACCACAACAGCACGTCGGGCGGAGTCCCGATGATGCCGATGATGGGCTTCGGAGCGTTCGGCGGAGGCGGCGGCCAGGGCCGTCGCCAGTCGAAGACCCGCCCGACGACGACCCCGTCGGAGCTCCTGGGCGATCCTGGTTTGGTGGCGCCGCCGGTGATCGGCGAGGACGAGAACCCGCAGCAGCAGAAGAAGAACCCGCCGACCAAGTGACGCGGTTTCCCCGGCCCGCGGGCCGGGGAAACGTCAGCGGCGGGAAGCGGTTTCCGCGGGCCGGTTGCGGCGGATCGTGCGCATGACGAACAGCGTGATCAGCAGCGCCACGACCCCACCGCCGGTGCCGGCCAGCGCCACGATCATCGGGGTCGAGCTGCGGTCGTTCGACGGCGGGAGCTGGGCCAGCTGCGGAGGCGGGATCGGCGCCTGGTTCCCCACCTCGGACGGCAGGCTCTGCGTCAGCGCCGCCACCGGGTCGATGACGCCGTAGCCGACGAAGTTGTCGCGGCCGCCCGGAGCGGCGGGGTGCTGGGCCGTCTCCTTGATCCGGTTGACGATGCCCTTGGCGTCGAGGCTCGGGAACTTGGCCTTGACCAAGGCCGCGAGGCCCGCGACGTACGGCGCGGCGAAGCTCGTTCCCTGGATTTCGCTGGCCTTGTCGCCGCTTTCGAACGTCAGGTTCGCCAGGCTGTTGGAGCCTTCGGCGGGGTCGAGCGAGATGATCTTCGTCCCCGGCGCCGCGACGCCGACCCACGGGCCGTGCACGCTGAACGACGCCACGCTGCCGAATTCGTCGATCGCCCCGACCGACAGCACATCGTCGGCGAACCACGGCGGCGTCACGATCGTCTTGGGCTTCTTCGCGTCCGGCTGGTCGTTCTGCGGGCAGGTGTCCGTCGCGTTGCCGGCGGCCGCGATGATCACGATGCCCGCCTGCGCCGCGTAGTGCACGGCTGCTTGGACCTGCTGCTCGCCTTCGGTGATCGACCCCGTCGCCGTGCGGCAGTTGTCGACCGACATGTTGATGACGTCGGCGTCCTTGCGGTCGGCGATGCCGCGGATGATCTCGGCCAGCGTCTTCAGCGTGCCCGCCGTGCCGGCCTTTTCCAGCTGGCGTCCGCCGTTGGTCTGCCCGGGAGACGTCTGGTCGCCGTCACCGGATCCGGTGCCGCCACCCCCGCTCGGCGGCAGCGAAGACCCGGACCCGGTGGGCGGGTTGGTGCTCGACGACGGGGTCCCGCTGCTGCTGGCCGGCGGCGTCGGAGTCGACGTGTCGGGCTCGTAGTTCTCGCTCAGCTGGCGGTAGGACACGATGGTCGCGTCCGGGGCCACGCCGACGAACCCGACCTCCGGGTTGTCCGGCTTCCCCGCGATGATCCCGGCGACCTCGGTGCCGTGGCCGTCGCAGTCCTCGAGCCCCTTCGGCTGGCCGTTCGTCGGCGTCGCGACGTACTCGCCGCCGCTCTCGAGGTTGCGCAGCCACGGGTGGCGCGTCACGCCGGTGTCGATCACGGCCACCTTGACGCCGCCGCCGACACTGCCCGTCGCCGCCTTGACGATCTCCTGCGCCTTCGAGATCTGCAGGTACTCCTGGCCCCACGGCCGGTTCTTCAGGATGACGTTCTGGCCGAGCGTGCTGCGCTGGACGCACGCCTTGCTCGGCTTGTACTTCTTGTCCGGCTGGCCGGAGTCCGGGAGCAGCTTGCTCATGTCCACCGGGGGCGGCGTCGCGAAGTAGCCGTCGGCCGGTGCCTGCTGGGCCCACACCGGCACTGCGACGGCCACCGAAGACAGGAAGCCGATCGTGCCGGTCAGCACCGCGGTCGTGGTCCGCCGGGTGGCGCCGAAACGCCGTCCTACTGCCATCCGAGATTCACCCGATCCGGTCACTTGAAGTTCAGGTGCCGCAGGGTCGTGTACAGGTCCATCACACCCAGGGCGAGCGGGAGCACCGAGGCGATGCAGAGCGCCTCGATGATCTCGACCGTGCGCCGCAGCGGCGGCGAGAAGCGCTGGTTCGGGAAGATCACGCCGACCACGAGCGCGCCCGCGGCCAGCAGGATCAGGATGCCGAAGACGTAGAGCAGGCGGTTCTGCGCGCTCGCTTCGAACAGCCAGCCGACCGCGATCCCGGTCGCCGAGACGAGGCCCGTGGTAAGCAGGGCGACCGCCTGGCTGCCGTTCGCGTACGCGCGGGCGCGCAGCAGGAGGACGAGGCTCGCGACGACGCCCAGGATGATCCCGAACGCGCCGGGCGCGCTCGCGGCGATGACCGCGGAGATCGCGACCGTGGCACCGCACCCGATCATCAGGCCGGTCATGTAGTTGTGCGCGACCGCGGTGCGGCGTTCGATCGCCCGGTAGTCGGGGAAGCCGGAGTCTTCCTTCAGCTCCTCGGCGTTGCTGGGGACGTGCGGCAGCGGCAGCTTCGCGAGCCAGATCGTGGCGCGCGGCAGGATCGAGATGCAGGCGAGGGCGACCGCGACCGTGCCGGCCGCGATGCCGGCGGCGGGGTGCGCGACGAGCGTGCCGAACAGGAACGCCAGCGCGCCGAAGGTGCCCGCGGTGGCCGCGGCGATGAAGGTCGTGATGCCCGCGCCGATGACCATGATGCAGACCGACGCGACGATGATCACGAGGACCGCGGCGAGCAGCAGGTTCGCCCGCATCGACAGCCCGGGCACGATGTAGAAGCCGCTGACGAACGCCAAGGGCAGGCCGCCGGCCGCGGCGACCAGCACCCCGGTCGCTTCCGCGTTGTAGGCCTTGGCGAGCGTCGCGCCGACCGCGACGCACGCGATCGCGCCGATGCCGCCGGCGATGGCGGCGCCGAGCGCGTTGCCGCCGTAGAGCGAGCCGCTCATGAACAGCGCGAACGCGGCGGCGACCAGCGCCAGCCCGCCCGCGACGTGCCCGAAGCGGTTCGCCGTCTCCTTGGTCCAGGGCCGGAAGCTGTCGGGGGAGGACTCCGCGATGGCGTCGACGACGTCGTCGTACAACGGCGGCGGCGGGTTCTCGTTGCGCTTGCGCAGCTGGAGCAGTTCGCCGTCGACGACGCCGAGCGAGGCCAGGGTCCGGCTCGGGTCGAGCGGGGCGTCCCCGAGCTTGGCGAGCGCCCAGCCACCGTGCCGGGCCCCGCCGTCCGGCGACGACTCCTTGGCCATGTCCAGGAGCATCGGCAGGAGATCGGCCACCGCGACGTCGGCGGGCAGCGCCACGTCGATCCGCGTCGAGGGCGCGACGACCGTCACCCTGCTGAAAACTGTCGTGCCCGTAGCCACTGCACTGCCCCCGCTCGGTCGAGACTGCTCCCGGGGGAACTTATACCGAACCCCGGTGCCGACATCATCGAACGTCCGAAAATCACCGTCATCCGCAGGTCGGGGCCGGAAGGTGGGATCACTGTCGGTGCCGGGCCGTACACTCGGCTGCGAGGATGGTCGAGGGTTCACGGGCTGGTTACGGCATCCGCCGGAATTCCATCAGGACGTTCGATAGGTTGTTCGCGCACCAAGCGGTGGCCGCCATCGTCGAGTTTGAATGAGGGGTCCTTCGATGAGCACGCTGCAGTTCAAGAAGTCGCCGCGGCTGGCGGCACCGCGCCCGCCGGGCGGTGAGGTGCACCTCGAGCCGCCGCCCGAGGTGCCCCGGGTCATCCCCGGCAACATCGTCATGAAGGCGCTGCCGATCGTCATGATCGTCGCGTCGCTCGGGATGATGGTCTTCATGTTCCAGGCCAGCAACCGGAACCCGATGATGATGGCCATGGGCGGCATGATGGTCGTCGGCACGCTCGGGATGATGGCCGGCGGTGGCGGCAAGGGCGGTGGCGCCAAGCGCGCCGAGATGGACGAGGACCGCAAGGACTACCTGCGCTACCTGGGCCAGATGCGCGACCGCGCCCGCGAGGCGATGGTCGACCAGCGCGCCGCGCTCGAGTGGGTGCACCCCGATCCGCAGTCCCTGTGGTCGCTGGCCGCCAGCCGCCGCATGTGGGAACGCCGCCAGAACGACCAGGACTTCCTGCACCTGCGCGTCGGGCGCAGCTCGCACCGCCTCGCGACGCGGCTGGTCCCGCCGCAGACCGGGCCGGTCGACGAGCTGGAGCCGATCGCCACCCTCGCGCTGCGCCGGTTCGTGCGCGCGCACTCGATCGTGCCGGACCTGCCGACCCAGATCACCCTGCGCGGGTTCGCCGCGGTGAGCATGCAGGGCGACCGGGCGCTGACCCGCGGCCTGACCCGCGCGATGCTCGCGCAGATGGTCACCTTCCACAGCCCCGACGACGTGCTGATCGCCGTCGCCACCGCGGGCCGGGCGAAGGAGGAGTGGGAGTGGGCGAAGTGGCTCCCGCACGCCCAGCACCCGACCCTGGCCGACGGCATCGGCCAGCTGCGGATGATGGCCGGTTCCCTGGCCCAGATCGAAAACTGGCTCGACGAAGAGCTCCGTGACCGGCAGCGGTTCTCCCGCAACGCCACGCCGGCGCCGGACCAGCCGCACGTCGTGATCATCATCGACGACGCCGAGGTCACCCGCGAAGAGCAGATCATCCTCGAAGAGGGCCTGGTCGGCGTCACGCTGGTCGACCTGTCCGACTCGATCGGCAACCTCGCCGCCCGCCGTGGCCTCCGCCTGGTCGTGGAGGCGGACCGGCTCGGTGCGCGCAGTGCCGGCGGTGTCGAGTGGTTCGGCCGCCCGGACACCTTGAGCCTGGTCGAGACCGAGTCGCTGGCCCGCCTGATCTCCCCGTACCGCGTCGGTGGCGCGGCCGGGCAGGACGTCGGCGACGAAGAGCCGCTGCTGTCCAACCCGTCGCTGCTGGAGCTGCTCGGCATCCCGGGCGACCCGATGACCTTCGACGTCCAGCAGGCGTGGCGGCCCCGCCCGATCCGCGACCGCTACCGCGTCCCGTTCGGCGTCGGCGAATACGGCCAGCCGGTGGAGCTCGACATCAAGGAAGCCGCCGCGGAAGGGATGGGCCCGCACGGCCTGTGCATCGGCGCGACCGGTTCCGGCAAGTCGGAGTTCCTGCGCACGCTGGTGCTGGGCATGCTCGCCACGCACTCGTCGAGCACGCTCAACTTCGTCCTCGTCGACTTCAAGGGTGGCGCGACCTTCCTCGGCCTGGACAAGGCCCCGCACGTCTCCGCGGTCATCACCAACCTCGCGGACGAGGTCACGCTGGTCGACCGCATGAAGGACGCGCTGGCCGGTGAGATGAACCGCCGGCAGGAAGCGCTGAAGAACGGCGGTAACTTCAAGAACGTCTGGGAGTACGAGAAAGCCCGCGAGAACGGCGCCGACCTCGACCCGCTGCCGGCGCTCTTCATCGTCTGTGACGAGTTCTCCGAGCTCCTGGCGGCGAAGCCGGACTTCATCGACCTGTTCGTCGCGATCGGCCGGCTGGGCCGGTCGCTGCAGATGCACATGCTGCTCGCGTCCCAGCGCCTGGAAGAGGGCAAGCTGCGCGGCCTCGACTCGCACCTGTCCTACCGGATCGGCCTGAAGACGTTCTCCGCGGCGGAATCCCGCGCCGCGATCGGTGTGCCGGACGCGTTCGAACTGCCCTCGGTCCCCGGTGGCGGGTACCTCAAGTTCGACACTTCGACGCTGGTGCGGTTCAAGGCGTCCTACGTCTCGGGCCCCTACCGCCCGGCCGGCATCCAGGCGGCGGGCCCGGCGGCGACCGTGGTCCGCGCCGACAAGCGGCCGCAGCTGTTCGTCCCGGACTTCGTCGAGCTGCCGAAGGAACCGGAGCCGGAGCTGATCGAAGCCCCGGTGTCGCAGCAGCAGCCGCAGTCCGAAGAAGCGGTCGAGCCGTCCGAGCTGGACGTCATCGTCTCGCGGCTGATCGGGCAGGGCCCGCCGGCGCACGAGGTGTGGCTGCCGCCGCTGAAGGACCCGAACTCGCTCGACACGCTGCTGCCCAACCTGAACCCGACCGACGACCGCGGCCTGTCCCCGGTCGGCTTCTTCGGCAACAGCCGGCTGCAGGTGCCGCTGGGCATCGTCGACCGGCCGTACGAGCAGCGGCGTGACCCGCTGTGGGCGGACTTCTCGGGTTCGGCCGGCCACGGCGTGATCGTCGGCGGCCCGCAGTCGGGCAAGTCGACGATGCTCCGCACCCTGATCATGTCGATGGCGCTGACCCACACGCCGGAAGAGGCGCAGTTCTACTGCCTCGACCTCGGTGGCGGCACCCTGGCCGGGCTGGCCGACCTCCCGCACGTCGGTGGGGTCGCGGTCGCCCGGCGCGAGCCGGACAAGGCCCGCCGGATCGTGGCCGAGCTGACCACCCTGCTCACCGAGCGGGAAGGCCGGTTCGGGGCGATGGGCATCGACTCGATGACCGAGTTCCGCAACCGCAAGCGCCGCGGCGAGATCCGCGCGGACCAGGACCCGTTCGGCGACGCGTTCCTCGTCGTCGACGGCTGGCGGGCCCTGCGCGACGACTTCGAAGAGCTCGAGACCACGATCACCCGCATCGCGACCCAGGGTCTGTCCTACGGCGTGCACGTCATCATCGCCGCCAACCGCTGGGCGGACATCCGCCCGGCCATCAAGGACATGATCGGTACCCGGTTCGAGCTGCGCCTCGGTGACCCGACCGAGTCGGACATCGACCGCCGGGTCGCGGTCAACATCCCGACCGGGCGGCCGGGCCGCGGCCTGACGCGGGAGAAGCTGCACCTGCTCGGCGGCCTGCCGCGGATCGACGGATCGAGCGACCCGGAGACGATCGCGACCGGCGTGAGCGACGCGGTGGCGAAGATCAGGGCCGCCTGGCGCGGCCGGGTCGCGCCGCAGGTGCGCCTGCTGCCGGAGATGATCAGCTACGAGGACGTGCTGAAGCTCGACGCGCACCGCGACTCGAAGCTGATCCCGATCGGCGTCAACGAAGAGGACCTGCAGCCGATCTACCTGGACTTCAACGCGGAGCCGCACTTCTACGCGTTCGCGGACGGGGAGTCGGGGAAGACGAACCTGCTGCGGCAGATCGCCCGCGGTATCTCCGAGCGGTTCACCGCGAAGGAAGCGCTGATCCTGCTGGTCGACTACCGGCGCACGATGCTCGGGTTCGTCCAGGGCGACTCGCTGCTCGGGTACGCGGTGTCGGCGGCGCAGCTGGAGAGCATGGTCGGCGACGTCTTCAACTCGATGACGCGGCGCCTGCCGGGCCCGGACGTCACGCAGGAGCAGCTGAAGACGCGGTCGTGGTGGAAGGGGCCGGAGCTGTTCATCCTGGTCGACGACTACGACCTGGTGGCCACCTCCAGCAACAACCCGCTGCGGAAGATCTCGGACTTCCTGCCGCAGGCCAAGGACGTCGGCCTGCACCTGGTGGTCGTCCGCCGCACCGGTGGTGCCAGCAAGGCGATGTACGACCCGATCATCGGCAAGCTCAAGGAGATCGCGGCGCCGGGCATGGTCATGAACGGCTCGCGGGACGAAGGTGCGCTGGTCGGCAACATCAAGGCCAGCGCGATGCCGCCGGGCCGGGGCAACCTGCTGACCCGCAAGGCGGGCAAGCAGCTCATCCAGGTTTCGTGGATCCAGCCCGACTAGGGACGGCGATGGGGCGCGCGACGGCGAAGGGTAGGTTCCTCCGCGAGGGCGCGCCCCGTCGGCCGGGCGCGGGGGAACGCGACGAAAACTGCGGGAGCTGCTGGTGACGGTCCGGGTTGCGGTGGACTTCGGGACGTCGAGCACCTGTGTCGTCGCCTCGGTGAACGGGCGCGATCCGCAGGTCGTGGTGATCGACGGCCAGCCACTGATGTCCTCGGCGGTGTTCGCGGCGGCGGACGGCACGCTGTTCGTCGGCCAGGAGGCCGAGCGGCAGGCGGCCGTCGACCCGTCGCGGTACGAGCCGAACCCCAAGCGCCGGATCGACGAAGGCGAGCTGCTGCTCGGCGACAGCGTCCTGCGCGTCACCGACGTCGTGCACGCCGTGCTGGGTCGCGCGGTCGCCGAAGCACGCCGCCTCGCCGGCGAAGCCGAGGTCGATCTGCTGGTGCTGACCCACCCCGCGGACTGGGGCGCCATCCGCACCCGGCTGCTGCGGCAGGCGGCCGGCGGGCTGGCGCGCGAGGTCGCGCTGGTGCCCGAGCCGGTCGCGGCGGCGGTTTACCACGCGGCGACGTTCGCGCCGCAGGACGTGACGAACGACCGCACCGTCGAGTTCAGCGGCCGCCCCGGCGACGCGCTGGCGGTGCTGGACCTCGGCGGCGGCACGGTCGACGTCAGCGTCGTGCGGCGGCTGCCGCCGGACACCGCGCGCGACCGGGCCGGCCGTCCGCAGCGCGGCGGCTTCCAGGTGCTGGCCACCCGGGGCGACCCGGCCTTCGGCGGCGCGGACATCGACCAGGCGCTGCTGGAGCACGTCGGCGCGCTCGTGGCCGGGGCGGACCAGGACGCGTGGCGCCAGCTCGTCGAAGGACGCGAGCTGGTCGACCGGCGCCGCCGTCGCGTGCTGCGCCAGGACGTGCGGGGTGCCAAGGAAACGCTGTCGCGGCACGCCTACACCGACGTGCCGATGCCCCCGCCGTTCGCGGACGCGCACGTGACGCGCGAAGACCTCGAACGGCTCATCACGGCGCCGCTGGGGCGCGCGGTGGAGCTGACGGTGGCGGCGATCGGCGACGCCGGCCTGCGGCCGAAGCAGCTCACGGCGATCTTCCTGGTCGGCGGGTCGAGCCGGATCCCGATGATCTCGCGGCTGGTGCACGAACGCACCGGCGTCGTGCCGACGAGCCTCGACCAGCCCGAGACCGTGGTCGCGCGCGGCGCGCTGCGGGCGGTGCTGGTGGACCCGGACCGCACGGGCGCGCTGCCCGGCGAGGCGATGGCGCGGATGGGCGCGGTGCCCGGGGGGGCCCTCAACCCGGCGGCGCAGCGCACCGAGGTCGTCCGCCCCGGCGACGTCGCCCCCCACCCCGGCGACGCGGGCCAGCGCCCGGCACCGCCGCGCCCGCCGTCCGGCCCGCCGTCCAACGGGTTCCCGAACCGCGCGGCTCCGCCGCCGTCACCACCCCATGGGCAGCCGGTGGCCCGGCCGCCGTGGACCCCGCCTCCCGGGCCGGGTGGCCCGGGAGGCCCGCCCGGCAACCGTCCCGGCGGAGCCTCGGCGGCGCCGGAGAAGAATCGCCGGAAGCTCTGGGGGATCGTCGCGGGCGCCGTGGTCGTCGTGGCCGCGCTCGTCGTCACCGGGATCGTCGTGTTCAGCGACTCCGGGAGCCAGGCCGAGACCGGCCGGACGCTGTCGCAGTACGACTTCAAGTTCGTCTCGCCCGAGGACTGGGTGCAGACCGACGACCGGGTCGCCCAGCGCCAGGTCGTCATCCACCCGCAGGAGTCCCGCGAGGGCAACGACCTCCTGGTCGCCCAGGAGTTCGTCATGGACTACGACGCGACGGCGGAGCCGCAGAAGCTGGCGGACGAGCTCAAGAGCAAAGCGGACCGCGATCCCGACCACTACGGCTCGTTCAACCCGGCGCTGTCGTACGCGGGCAAGACCGTGATCGGCTACCACGAGATCAAGAAGGACCGGCCCGACCTCCAGGTCGACTGGTACGTCGTGGCCAAGGGCCGGATCCGGGTCCACGTCGGCTGCCAGTACGCCACCGCGCAGCTGCGCGACCGGGTCGCCGCCGCCTGCACGCAGGCCGTGCGCACGGTCGAGATCCTCAATTGAGAACCTTATTCTGGTCAGGTCGGCGCCACGGGCCGGCAGCCGACCGCTTGCGGTGACGCTTGCGCCGGCCGACGGCTGAACAAGGTTCTGAGGAGGGGAGGGCACACCGTGCCGTCCGAAGAGTTCGAAAGCGCCGCGTCGGCCTTCCGGCGCACCGGCGAAGACGCGGTGACGCACGCCCGGCGCGTCACCGGGAACGCGAAGGCGCGCAGCCGGCGCCACCACAGCGAAAACGTCGAACTGCTGAAGCGCAGTGGCCGCGGCACGAAGTCCGGCGATCCGACTCCCGGCGCACTGCGCGCCGCCGCCGAACGGTTCCGCCGCGCCCGCGGTCTGGCGGTCCCGGTGGTTCCGGATCCCGCCGATTCGGTTCCTTCGCGTTCGCAATCCTCCGCTCGTGCCCCTCGAACGGGTGACGAGGACGAAGACTTTTCCCAGATGCGAATCATGGGACGCGATCGGTGAAGGTGTCCCGCGATCGCTGTGCGTGTGCTAACCATGCTGGTGGAGAACACTTTTCCGAGTGACGCTTCGCCGGTTCGTGGCACTCGCGGAATACTCGCGGCGATCGGTTCCCGGCACGAGCGTTCACGCAAGCAACTACTTGCGGGCAAAGCACGACAAGGGGGAACCGGGCATGGCAATGTCTGCGTCGTAGGGCCGTACAAACGAACGAGCTTCGTACGGACAACCACTCTTCAGAAGGGGGTTCCAACCATGGCTGGATCCGGATTCACAGGGACAGTTGCCCAGTTCACCGACGCCGAGGGCAAGGTCACCGAGGTTCGCGCGGGCATGGACGCCAACCTGTCCACGCTGCGCGACCGCATCGAGGCCACCCGCGCCGGCTGGCAGGGCGACGCCCAGAAGGCGTTCGACCACGTCATGATGCGCTTCGACGACGACGCCCGTCAGATGAACCAGGCCCTCCAGAAGATCGCGGAACTGCTCCGCGAGGCGGGCTCGAAGTACGAGCGTTCCGAGCAGCAGCAGCAGGAGATCCTGGGTGCCGTCAACCGCGGCTTCGACGCGCTCGGCTGAGCGTCACACCGGAACTTTTCTTTTCACCCACCTGAACTTTCTCAGCACAGAAGGAGCGCATCATGCCCAGTGACGCCGGCATTGTCGTCAATTACGCCACCATCCGCGCTGCCGCGGACGACTGCCAGCAGACCGGCGGCGAGCTGCAGCAGGCGTTCGACCGCCTCAAGGACGACCTCAAGCCGCTGATCACCACCTGGACCGGTTCCGCCAAGGAGCAGTACGACCAGGCCCAGCGCACCTGGGACCAGAAGTTCGAGGACCTGAAGCAGGTTCTGGCGCAGATCGCCGCCGCCCTGCCGCAGATCGCCGACGGTTACCAGTCGACGGACAGCGCCGTCGAAGGCCTGTTCTGAGCCGGTAGTCCCGGAAACCACGGCGGGCCCGCACTCCGGTGCGGGGCCCGCCGTTTTCGTTTGCGGGCAACAAAGTCGTTGGCAGGCAACAGAGTCGTTGTGCGGCAAGGGAAACTCAGTGCGGCGCGCCGACCTCGTACTCGGGCCGGTCGTTGAGCACCCGCACCGTCACCTTCTTGTCCTGCCCGCCGATCTTCACCGTGCAGTCGAACGTCGTGCCGTTCTCGGCGGCTTCGTTCGCCGGGCACTGCGCGTTCTTCACGTCCGGCTCGCCGTAGTTCTCGTTGAGGACCTTGACCACACCGTCCTCAAGGGACTGCTGCTCGAGCACGTTCCCGCGGAACGCGCCCAGGAGCCACGCGGCCCCGCCGCCGACGACGAGCACCAGCACGACGGCTCCGGCGATCAGCACCGGCTTCTTCGACTTCGGCTTCTTCTCCGGCGCGGGAGAGAACGCGCCGAGCCCGCCGTACTGCGAAGGCTGGAACCCGCCGCCATAAGACGGCGAAGACTGCGCCGGCCACCCGCCGCCGGGCGTGCCCGGCTGCTGCGGCGTCGGCTGGGACGGCGGCTGCCACGGCCCGGCGGCGGGCTGTCCCGGCTGCCACGGGCCCGAGAACGACCCGCTGGTGCCGGGTGCCTGGTTCCACTGGCCGGTGTAGGAACCCGACGCCGCGCCCGGGTCCGCGTTCTGCTGCCACTGCCCGGCGTGCGGGCCGGTGGCCTGCTGCTCGGGCTGCCAGGCTCCCGGCTGCTGAGGCGGGTTCGCCGGCGGCTGCCACCACTGCGGCTGCTGCGGGTCGGGCGGCTGGGACGGCGGTGTCATCGGAGGTCACCTCGGGTCGTGGCCACGGTTCAGCTGCCCTGCGCTTCGCCGAGCCGGCGGTAGAAGTCGTCCATGGCGGCCCGGTCGGGCAGCACCGTGATCTGCGACGCGTCCGGCAGCTTCGGCATGTCCTGCAGGCTGGCCTTGCCGGTGAACCGGAAGTCGTACTTGAGCTCCAGCTGGTGGCCGTCGCCGGAGAACTTGGCGTCCATCACGAACGAGACCAGGCTGCCGTCGGGGTTCAGCGTGATCGTGGTCGGCACCATGGCCTTCTTCAGCTCGGGCCCGACCTGGCTGACGATGCTCTGCGGCAGGATCTCGACCTTGTTCTTGACGAAGATCTCGAACGGCACGTTGACCGTCAGCGCGGTCTTGCCGTCGCCGAGGCTCTTGGCCCCGCGGACCGCGCGCTTGTCCGCCTTGTAGGCGTCCACGGTCGAGTCCGCCATCCGGCACGGGGTCAGCACCCCGCCCCACGCGCACGGCAGGATCAGGCCGGCCTCGGGCTTCGGCATGGACACCCAGGCCGTCGGCGAGACGCCCTTCTGGACGTACATCGGGCCGAGGTAGGTGTACTCGACCGCGCCGTCGGCCGGCGTGTACGTGTCGATGATCTCGTCGGGGTTCTTCTGCGACCGGTGCCGCACCGCCCGGCTCTCCGGGCTGCCGGTGCGGGCCGACGTCACGGTGCTGTGGATCCACTTGTCGTCGAACTTGAAGTAGGCGTCCAGCGAGTTGGTGACGTCGCGCGTGTCGGTGATGGCGTCCCCGAGCTTGCCGATGACCTGCTCGAACTTGCCGCCGACGTAGTCCGCCGCGTCGTCGCCCTTCGGCAGCGCCGTGCCCGCCTTGGCCGTGCCGCAGGCGCTGACCAGGGCCAGGACGGCCGCCAGGACGAAGATCACCGTCGGTCGTTTGCTCATCGCCGTCCCCTGCATCCACTGTGTCGCCCGGATCGTCTCATCCTCGCGTGTCGGGGCGGCGAGTGCAGGCACTTCGGCGGGAAAACCGGGTAGAGTCGCCCCGGGCCGGGACTGTTCCGGCCCCTGGACCCACCCCCGATGCGTGGCCGCGGCGGACGTGGGGGTATCTTCATATGTCGTTGTGCGTTGCGGCGCATCAGCGCGCTAGGCCCGCACAGAACCCACACGCAATGTTGACGACGAGGTAGACCCTTGCCCACGTACAGCCCCAAGCCCGGCGACGTCACTCGTGCCTGGCACGTGATCGACGCCGAGGATGTCGTGCTCGGCCGGCTCGCGACCGAGGTCGCCACGCTGCTGCGCGGCAAGCACAAGCCGACCTACGCCCCGCACGTGGACACCGGTGACTTCGTCATCATCGTCAACGCCGAGAAGGTCGCGCTCACCGGAAACAAGCGCGAGCAGAAGTTCGCGTACCGGCACAGCGGTTACCCGGGCGGTCTGCGGAAGCGCTCGTTCGGCGAGCTGCTCGACACCAAGCCCGAACACCTTCTCGAGAAGGTCGTCAAGGGCATGCTGCCGAAGAACAAGCTCGGCCGCGCCCAGGCGAAGAAGCTGAAGGTCTACGCCGGCCCGCAGCACCCGCACACCGCGCAGCAGCCGCAGGTGCGCGAGATCACCAAGATCGCGCAGGTCGCGCAGTGAGTGAGGAACAGTCTGTGACCAGCACCGAGACCGAGACCGCCGAGGTCACCACCGAGGCGACCGAGACCGGCGCCGTCGCGACCAGCGAGACCCCCGTCGCCACCAGCGAGACGCCCGTCGCGACCAGCGAGTCCGCTGCCGCGCCGCGCCCGTCGCGGGCCGCCGGTGGCAACGCGCAGACCGTCGGCCGCCGCAAGGAAGCCGTCGTCCGCGTCCGGGTCGTCCCGGGCACCGGTGAGTTCAAGCTCAACGGCCGCACCCTCGAGGAGTATTTCCCGAACAAGGTGCACCAGCAGCTCATCCGCGAGCCGCTGGTCCTGGTCGAGAAGCCGGACTCGTTCGACATCTTCGCCAACCTGCACGGTGGCGGCGTCTCGGGTCAGGCGGGCGCGCTGCGCCTGGCGATCGCCCGTGCGCTCATCGAGGTCGACGCCGACGACCGCCCGGCCCTCAAGAAGGCCGGCTTCCTGACCCGTGACGCGCGCGCCACGGAGCGGAAGAAGTACGGCCTCAAGAAGGCCCGCAAGGCCCCGCAGTACAGCAAGCGCTGATCGCGCCCCTGGCGCAACCCACCGGAGCGCCCATCCGTCCATCGGATGGGCGCTTCGGCGTTTTTCGGCCGATGTCGCACTTCCGGAACCCGGAGCGACATCCAGGGGTAGCGCGGCCCGCGAGGGCCGCTACGTTGTCGTGGTCGGTTGCGCTGCCGCAACCACACTGAGGAGGTCGATCGATGGCACGCCTGTTCGGTACCGACGGGGTCCGTGGCCTGGCCAACGCCGAGCTGACGCCGGAGCTGGCGCTGGCGGTGGCGGCCAGCGCCGCCCGGGTGCTCGCCGCGCACGACCGCTCGCACCGGCCGGTCGCGGTCGTCGGCCGCGACCCGCGCGCCAGCGGCGAGATGCTCGAAGCCGCCGTCGTCGCGGGCCTCACCTCCGCGGGGGCCGACGTGCTCCGCGTCGGCGTGCTGCCGACGCCGGCCGTCGCCTACCTGGTCGGCTCGCTCGAGGCCGACCTCGGCGTGATGATCTCCGCGTCGCACAACCCGATGCCCGACAACGGCATCAAGCTCTTCGCCGCGGGCGGGCACAAGCTCCCCGACGGCATCGAGGACGAGATCGAAGCCGGCCTGTCCGACGGCAAGGTCCGCCCGACCGGCGCCGGCGTGGGCCGCGTCCACGACGTCGACGACGCCCTCGACCGCTACGCCACCCACCTGCTCGGCGCCACGCCGCACTCGCTCGCCGGGCTGAAGGTCGTCGTCGACTGCGCGAACGGCGCGTCGTCGGCCGCCGCCCCCGAGGTCTACCGCCGCGCCGGCGCCGAGGTCGTCGCGCTGTACGCGGAGCCGGACGGCGTCAACATCAACGAGCACTGCGGCTCGAACCACCCCGAAAAGCTGCGCGAGGCGGTCGTCAAGCACGGCGCCGACCTCGGCATCGCCCACGACGGCGACGCCGACCGCTGCGTGGCCGTCGACTCCGCCGGCGAGCTGGTGGACGGCGACCAGATCATGGCGGTGCTGGCGCTGGCGTTCGCCGAGTCCGGCGAGCTGGTCAAGGACACGCTGGTCGCGACCGTGATGAGCAACCTCGGCCTGCACCTGGCGATGAAGGCCCACGGCATCGCGGTCGTCACGACGGCGGTCGGCGACCGGTACGTCCTCGAGGAGCTGCGCGCGAGCGGCTTCGCCCTCGGCGGCGAGCAGTCCGGCCACGTCGTGCTGCCGGCCCACGCCACCACCGGCGACGGCCTGCTCACGGCGCTGCGCCTGATGAGCCGCATGGCCGAGACGGGCAAGTCCCTCGAAGACCTGGCGTCCGTGATGAACCGGCTGCCGCAGGTCCTGGTGAACGTCCCGGTCGCGGACAAGGCGGCGGTGGCGGACTCCAGCGAGGTCCGCGACGCCGTCGGTGAGGTCGAGGCCGAGCTGGGCGAGGAGGGCCGGGTGCTGCTGCGCCCGTCCGGCACCGAGCAGCTGGTCCGCGTGATGGTGGAGGCCACGGCGCAGACCACGGCCCAGGCCGCGGCCGACCGCCTGGCGGGCGTCGTCTCAGCGGTTTCCTGACCGGGTGACCACGGCCTTCGCCAGGCCGTGGAACACCGGGTGGGTCTTCCACTCGACGTCGCCGACTTCGCTGCCACCGTCGAGGAGCTTCGCCAACGCGCCGAGGGCGACCTCGCCCTCGGCCAGCGCGACTCCCGAACCCGGGCACGCGTGGCGTCCCAGGCCGAACGGGAGACCGTCGGTCAGGGGCACCGCCACCGGGCCGTCCGGGCCGAAGCGCAGGACGTACCGGGCCGGGCAGATCGATGTCACCAGCTCGCGGACGTTCCTCGCCGTCGGAGCGGAAGCCAGCTCCAGCCCGGCGCAGGCCAGGAAGTTCAGTGAGTTCTCGTAGGCGGCGTGCGCCAGCACCACCGGGTTCAGCATCAGCTCGTCCTCGTCGAGCCGGCCGGCCGCGTGGGCCTCCCGCAACGCCGTCAGGCCACCCGGCCCGGCCGGTGACCGGCTCAGCTGCACCGCGAGCCGGAACGCCGACGCCTGCCCGGCCCGGTCGGCGCCGCCGAAGACGTCGAGGTTCGCCGTCGTCTTCTCCAAGTGGTCCAGGAAGACGTCGTCGAGGGGCACGCCCAGCACCGCCGACGTCACCGCGCCCGCCACCGGCCGCGCGAAGTCGCGCACGAGGTCGAACGACGTCCCCAGCCCGGCCACCACGGCTTCGATCGCCGCGATCACCGAGCCGGGCAGCGGCTCCAGCCCCGCGATGATCTCCCGCAGCACCCCGCGCACCCGCGTGTGACCCTCGCCGTCACGCAGCAGCACGCTCGGGGAGCCGCCGCCGGGATCGGACGTCAAGTCGGGGGAGCGCAGGGCGTGCACGCACGCTTCGCGGCCGGAGACCAGGCCGATCCCGTGCCGCTCGAACTCGTCCATCGCCTGCCCACGGTAGGGCAGGATGAGGCGGTGCCGCCCGCAGACGTCCCGGAAGAGGTCCTGACCACCCCGTTCACGGACTACCTGCTCCGCAACGCCGTCGAAGACCGCCCCGCGTTCACGTGCCGCACCTTTCCGGGGCCCGCCGACCACACCCTGAGCTGGCCGCAGGTGCTCGACCGCGTCCGCGGCGTCGCGCGGGAGCTGCGGCTGCGCACGCGGCCGGGTGACCGGGTGGCGATCGTCGCCCGCCAGGACCTCGGGTACGTCGTCGCGTTCCTCGGCACGCTCTACGCGGGCCGCGTCGCGGTGCCGCTGTCCGTGCCGACAGGCCGGACCGGGCGCGCGCGGATCGAGTCGGCCTTCGCGGACGCCACCCCGGCGGCCTGCCTGGCCTCGGGGGACCTCCGGGAGAAGGTCCCGGCACCGCCGGAGGTCGTGCTCGCGATCGAGGACATCGAGCCCGACGACGCCGAGCGGCCCGCCGAGGTGGCGATGAGCGACCCGGCGTACCTGCAGTACACGTCGGGTTCGACGCGCCGCCCGGCCGGCGCGGTGATCTCGCACCGGGCGCTCGTGGCCGCCTGCTGGCAGACCACCGAGTGCTACCACGCCGACGCGTCGACCAACCTCGCCGGCTGGGTGCCGTTCTTCCACGACATGGGGCTCGTGCTGCTCGTCGGCACGCCGGTCTTCCTCGGCGCGCACTCGGTGTTCTTCACGCCGATGGAGTTCGTGCGCGACCCGCTGCGCTGGATCCGGCTGCTCGCCGAGCACCCCGGCGCGATCACCGCCGCGCCGAACTTCGCCTTCGACCTGGCCGCGGAGGCGGCGGGGGAGCTGGCGGACGTCGACCTCTCGCACGTCAACTCCGTGCTCAACGGCAGCGAACCGATCCGCGCGGCCACCATCGAGGGGTTCGCTCGCGCCTTCGCGCCGTTCGGGCTGCCGCGCACCGCCATCAAGCCGTGCTACGGCCTGGCCGAGGCGACGGTTTTCGTGGCCAGCGCGGGCGACGAGGGCCCGACGGTCACGACGTTCGACGGGCGTGAGCTGGTCTCGGTGGGCCGGCCGTACGGTCAGCGAATCCGGATTGTCGACAAAGAGATCCGGGTGTCCGGCCCCAACGTCGCGGACGGTTATTGGGGGCAGGAAGGCGCCTTCGCCGAGGACGGCTGGCTTCGCACGGGCGACCTCGGCTTCGTCCGCGACGGCCTGCTGTACGTCACCGGCCGGCTTAAGGACCTGATCATCGTCGACGGCCGCAACCACCACCCGCAGGACATCGAGGCCACGGTCGAAGCCGCGCACCCGAACGTCCGGGCCGGGCGCGTCGCCGCGTTCGCGGTGCGGGACGGCGGTGGCGAGGGGGTGGCGGTCGTCGTCGGCTGCACCGGCCACGACGGCGTCGAGCCGGCTGTGCGGCGGGCGGTGTCGGCGGGTCACGACCTGCCGCTGAGAGCCGTCTGGCTGGTCCCGCCGGGCGCGGTGCCGAGGACGTCGAGCGGCAAGGTGTCCCGCGCCGCGGCCCGCGACCGCTGGTGGGGCGAGAATGGGCGCCATGACTGACCCGGCCGCCGCCCACGCCGACGAGATCCGGACGATCGTCTGCCGAGCCTTGGAACTGCCCCTGGAGCGGCTGACCGACACGACCCCGTTCGACGACATCGGCATGACGTCCCGCCAGCGCATCCAGCTGCTCGCCCGGGTCGAGGTGCACTACGGCGTGTCCGTGGACCTGGACGAGCTCGACCGCCTGGTGGACGTCCGCGGGGTGGCCGAAGTCATTTCCGAAGCACTCGCCGCGCAGCACCCGACCGGGTGAGTGCAGTTGGCCAAAGCCCAGGTCGGCGGACAACGAGTCCCGACCCGCTCGCCCGCTCCCGAAATCCGGACGTCGTCAATGACTCACCCGGGATCCGAGAGGTCTTCCTGACTCATTCGCGACACCGGGTCCGGCCGGGCGCGCAGGCCGATCGGCTTCGCCGGAGCCTCGACCCGACCGGGTGAGTGCAGTTGGCCAAAGCCCAGGTCGGCCGCCCGGCCGAACGCTAGACTCTGTGTGCATCTGCGACGGCACCGAACGACGTCCGGGTGCGTCACAGTCTTGACACCCGGAACAGGGGCTGTGGATCGAAGGGGGAAAGCCGACCATGCCAGACGGTTACGAAGCGAGTTCCGAGGCGATGACGCGGGCGCAGATCCGCCTCAACGACGTCGCGGACGACCCGGCCGCCGAGGCCAAGAAGGTCGCGCCCACCGAAATCGCGCAGGCGGACTTCGGCCGTGTCCACGGTGATGGTTATGCCAAGTACAAATCCGGGATCGACGAGATCGGCGCGGGCATGACCGGGCTGTCGAACGCGCTGATGAACCTCGGCAGCGGCATCGGGACGGCCGGCTCGAAGTACTCCGCGCAGGAATCGAACGCCGGTGCGCAGGCGAACGCGGCGGGGAGCAAGTAATGGCCGACTGGGCGGAAGTCAAGAAGATCCTCGATGACCCGAACGTCTCCATGGAGACGAAGACGGAGCTCATGGAGGAGTACGACCGCAACACCTTCAACTTCAACGAAGAAGAAGAGAAGTACGCCAAGGAGTACATCGAGAACTACTCCGACGACGGCGGCGACTACCGGGTCTTCGAAAACGACGACACCGACGAAATCGTCGCGCGGGCGAAGCAGGAGTCTCAGGCCAAGGGCAAGGAACAGCAGGCCCAGACCGACCGCAAGAACACCGCGAAGAAGAACCTCGACGGAATCGCGACGCCCACCCTGGGGGCCGGCGCGAAGACCTCCGACGAGATGCTCGACCAGGGCAACGTCACGGTCGACTTCCTGGTGCAGTGGACCGACGAGATCTGGAACAAGATCAAGGGCGGGTCCGGCCACATCGACTCGCAGAAGGACCTCAAGGACAAGTTCCACGAGAACCGCGGCATCCAGTTCCAGAAGTTCCTCACCGAGGCCGACGACCTCGCCAAGGCGCACAAGGTCGTCGAAGACTCGCTGGGCAAGAGCGACACCGAGCTCCAGACCCTCTTCGGGGAGTGGAAGGGCAAGGGCGCGAACGCGGCGGAGATCAAGTACGACGAGACGATCAAGCCGCACGCCAAGGAGCTCTCGCAGCAGATCGACGGCGCCGCGAAGCTGATCCCGCAGACCGTGACGCACGTCTACGACGCCGTCAAGAAGAAGGTCGACGAGGTCCTGCAGCTGCACCGCACGACGGTCGCCCAGGCCGACATCAACATGGCGCGAGACGTCCTCAAGATCGCGAACGGCGAGACCGACGAGTTCGACGACTTCATGAAGGTCGCCGGCTGGGTCGACGCGGTCAACGCGAAGAACGGCAACCAGACGAACCTCGCCGAGCGGCTGCAGAACGACGACTGCGGCTTCAACGACGAGAACAAGGAGTACGGCCGCAACGTCTGCCGCTACTGGCGTGACGGCGCGTTCGCGACCGAGTACCAGGGCCTGATCAACGCCTTCAACGGCTCCTGCAAGTCCGCCAAGGACACGATCGACCAGCAGTTCGGCGCGCTCGAGCGGTTCATGGACGGCTACCGCAACCAGCTCACCGAGGCCAAGGGCACCGGGGACACCGGTGGCGGTGGCGACACCCACAACGGCAACGGCGGCGACACGGGCGGCGGCTCGAACGGCGGCGGCGGATCCACCGGCGGGGGCGGCAGCACCGGTGGTGGCGGGAGCACGGGCGGGGGCGGCGCCACGACGCCGTCGGCGGCCGAGCCGCCCGCGACCGGGGACCCGGCGAAGCCCGAGGACGGCAAGAACCCGATCACCGGCAAGCCCCTCGAGATGGACCCGGACACCGGCAAGCCGTACCCGATCGACCCGACGACCGGTGAGGCCATCAAGGACACCGACGACACCGACACGGTCTCGGTCAAGAAGGGCGACAACACGATCGAGATGTCCGAGCCCGACAAGGAGGGCAAGCAGGACATCTCCGTGGACGACGGCCACGGCCACAAGAAGGACTACCACCTCGACTGGGGTGACGACGACAAGGCCGAAGCGGGCAAGGACGGCAAGGACGGCGCCAAGGACGGCGACGGCAGCTTCGGCCCGCAGGGTTCGCAGCAGGGGGCCGTCAAGGACGGGCAGCCTTCGGCCGACGGCAGCTACAAGCCGGGTCCCGACGGCAAGATCCACATCAAGGACGGCAACCTCGAGATCACGGCCGAGCGGCCGGAGGGGCCGGACGGCCCGACGATCGTGACCGTCGACGACGGCAAGGGCGAGCCGACGACGTACACGCTCGACGAGAAGGACGACCCCAAGGCGAGCGACCTCAAGACCGACCCCGCGTCGACCGACGGCAGCAGCTCCGCGGTCCAGCACGACAAGGACGCCGAGTCGCCGCTGACGAAGGACCCCGCGCCGGCCAACCCGGACCCGGGCCTCACGCAGGGCGCGGCGGCTTCGGGCGGCTTCACCACCCCGGGCGGCCAGGACTTCTCCGGCGACTTCGGCGGCAGCGTCGGTGCCGAGCCCGCGATGGCCACGGCCGACGCGGGCGTCGGCGGCGGTGACTCCGGCGTGGCCGGCGGTGGTGGCGGCGACGCGACGACCACGGCTGGCGCGAGCGACTTCGGGTCCGCCGTCACGGGCGGCGGGTCGGCGGACTTCGCCGGCGCCGTGTCGCTGGACCCCGGTGCGCAGACGGGCAGCGACGCGTCGATGCCGATGTCCGACGGCAGCGGGCTCGGCGCGACCCCGGTCGACCCGGGCATGCACCAGGCCGCCGCGAGCTCGTCCGGCGGGATGAGCGGCATGGGGGGCATGGGCATGATGGGCGGCATGGGCGGCGCGCCGGGTGGTGGTGGCGGTGACCAGCAGCGCGGGCCCAGCCAGTACCGCATCGAGGGCGGCGTCTTCGAAACGAGCGGTGCCAAGGGCCGGATCAGCGGCTCGCTGGACGACGAGGGTGACCGTTCGATCCGGTACGACCGGTGACCAGGGCTGAGGAGGGCCGATGACCAGCGCCGAAGACCGGTATCGCGCGGCGATCTCGACGATGGACGCCGCGGCGCGGGAGCAGGACGAGCAGCGGGGGCTGCGCGAACGCCGGGTCGCGGAGGCCGAGACGCAGGCCCGCGAAGGGCTGAAGAACGAGCTCGCCGCGGCGCAGAAGTACGCCGAGCACATGGACGAGCTCAACAAGCGCAAGCAGAGCGCGGGCGGCTGGGCGACGGAGAAGACGCTGGCCGACAAGGGCCGCGAGTCGCTGATGGAGTTCGGCGTCGAGGACGAAGAGGCGGACACGGGCCGCACGCCGTACCCGACGCCGAGCTACGGGACGCCGGTGCCTGCGGCTGCGGTGGCGCCTCCGCCGGAACCCCCGGCGCCTCCCGCGCCCGCCGCGCCGGAGCCGCCGAAGCGGGGACGGCACGCGCGTCAGGTGGAGGACGAGGACGACTTCTCCAGCACGAGCTGGCTGGTCTGAGGTTCTTCGGAAGGGCCCGGCTTCGGCCGGGCCCTTTCGCGTCAGTGCGCGGGTTCTTCTTCGCGCTCGATGGGGGCGCGCTTGACGTCGGCTTCCAGCAGGGGCCGGTACTTGTCGGTGCCGGTCAGGTGCGTCAGGAAGAAGGCCGTGAAGAGGGCGCGCGTGAGCTGCTGCGTCTTGCGGTGCGGCTTGCCGTGCATGATCAGCTGCGACCAGTGCCGGCCCTCGGTGACGCCCAGGTGGGTCGACTTGCCGAGGGTGCGCAGCTGGACGTCTTCGCCGCCCCAGGCGTTCGTGATGGCCTCGGCGTGCCCGACCTTCGGGGCGACGAGGTCCTCTTCGGCGGCGAGGTGCAGGCCGGGCACGGTGATGGCCTTCGCGGACTCGGTGGCGGGCGGCAGCGTCTGGGCGGCGGTGATCGTCGCGACGGCCTTGATCCGCGGGTGCTCGCCCTGCGCGTCCTGAGCCGCGGCGAGGACGGCGGAGCCACCGCCGGTCGAGTGCCCGGCGAGGCCGAGCTTGGCCGGGTCGACGCTGATGCCGTCGGGTCCGAGTCGCACGGTGGTGACGACGTCGAGGGTGGTCAGCAGGTCCGCGGCGAGCAGCCGGTGCGACGGGAGCGGACCCCGCTGGGTCGCGGGCGCGGCGGCGACGATGCCCCAGCTGGCGAGGTGGTGCAGCAGCTGCCGGTACCGATCGGGCGGCTGCAGCCACCCGTGCCCGAAGGCAACGGCCGGCAGCCCGAGCCCGGCGCGCGGCGTGAACACCACGCCGGGCAGCCCGACCAGGGCGAGGTTGCCGCGAAGGACCTCGTGCGGACCCGGGTGCGTCAGCTCCGCGAGCAGCTGCTTGGGCTTGCTGGCCATGGCCGGAACCCTACTGTGCGAGCGCCACGGCGGCTCGCCCGCCGCACCGGTTCGCTCCCCGGGCAAGCCGTTCCCAGCGTGCCTGGACGGTCGGCTCGCGTACCCAGACAGTCGGCTCGCGTGCCTGGACGGTCGGCTCGTGTCCGGCGCCGGACGCGGACCCGCGAGGTCACCCACGGGTGCACCAAAGTCGCATTGGTCCGGACCATCTCGCCCCGGGAAAGTGCAGGTCGCGGCCCCTTTCCGGACCCCGTCAACCCGCTGAATATCCCTCGTTAGGCTGGTGCGCGTGTGTGGAATCGTGGGATATGTCGGGCACCGCCCGGCTCTGGACGTCGTCCTCGGCGGGCTCCGGCGCATGGAGTACCGCGGGTACGACTCGGCCGGTGTCGCGGTCCTCGACGGTGCCGGTGCGCTGACCGTCGAGCGCAAGGCGGGCCGGCTCGCCAACCTGGAAGCCGAGCTCGACAAGGTCGGCCGCGAGAGCATCACCGGCACCGCCGGCATGGGCCACACCCGCTGGGCCACCCACGGCGCGCCGATCGACCGCAACTCGCACCCGCACCGCGATGCCTCGCAGCGCGTCGCCGTCGTGCACAACGGCATCATCGAGAACTTCGCCTCCCTGCGCGCCGAGCTCGAGGCCGACGGCGTCGAGATGGCCAGCGACACCGACAGCGAGACCGCCGCGCACCTCGTCGCCCGCGCCTACACCGACGGCGACACCAAGGGCGACCTCGCCGCCAGCGTCGCCGCCGTCTGCCGCCGGCTCGAAGGCGCCTTCACCCTCGTCGTGACGCACGCCGACCAGCCGGACACCATCGTGGCCGCGCGCCGGTCGTCGCCGCTGGTCGTCGGGGTCGGGGAGGGTGAGCACTTCGTCGCCTCCGACGTCGCCGCCTTCATCGAGCACACCCGCGAGGCCGTCGAGCTGGGCCAGGACCAGCTCGTCGTCATCACCCGCGAGGGCTACGAGGTCACCGACTTCCACGGCGACGCCGCCCAGGCCAAGCCGTTCACCGTCGACTGGGACCTGTCCGCCGCCGAAAAGGGCGGCCACGAGTACTTCATGCTCAAGGAGATCGAGGAGCAGCCCGAGGCGCTGGCCAACACGCTGCGCGGGCACTTCGAGTCCGGCCGGATCATCCTCGACGAGCAGCGCATCTCCGACCAGGACCTGCGCGACGTCGACAAGGTCTTCGTCGTCGCGTGCGGTTCGGCCTACCACTCCGGCCTGGTCGCCAAGTACGCCATCGAGCACTGGACGCGGCTGCCGGTCGAGGTCGAGCTGGCGTCGGAGTTCCGCTACCGCGACCCGGTCCTCGACCGCGACACGCTCGTCGTCGCCGTGTCCCAGTCCGGCGAGACGGCGGACACGCTCGAAGCCGTCCGGCACGCCCGTGAGCAGAAGGCGCGCGTGCTGGCCGTCTGCAACACCAACGGCGCGCAGATCCCGCGTGAGTCCGACGCCGTCCTCTACACCCACGCCGGCCCCGAGATCGGCGTCGCGTCGACCAAGGCGTTCCTCGCCCAGATCGCGGCCAACTACCTGGTCGGCCTGGCGCTGGCGCAGGCCCGCGGCACCAAGTACCCGGACGAGGTCGCGCGCGAGTTCGCCGAGCTGGAGGCCATGCCCGCGGCCGTCCAGAAGGTACTGTCCACTGTGGACCAAGTGCGGGACCTCGGCCGCCGGATCGCGGACTCGAAGGCCGTCCTGTTCCTCGGCCGCCACGTCGGCTTCCCGGTCGCCCTCGAAGGCGCGCTCAAGCTCAAGGAACTCGCGTACATGCACGCCGAGGGCTTCGCGGCCGGCGAGCTCAAGCACGGCCCGATCGCGCTGATCGAAGACGGCCTGCCGGTCGTCGTCGTGATGCCGTCGCCCAAGGGCCGCGCGGTGCTGCACTCGAAGCTCGTGTCGAACATCAGCGAGATCCAGGCCCGCGGCGCCCGCACGATCGTGATCGCCGAAGAGGGCGACGAGACCGTGCGGCCGTTCGCGGACGAGCTCATCGAGGTGCCCGCGGTGCCGACGCTGCTGCAGCCGCTGGTCTCCACGGTCCCGCTGCAGGTGCTGGCCGCGGAGATCGCCCGCACCCGCGGGTACGACGTCGACAAGCCGCGTAACCTGGCGAAGTCCGTGACCGTCGAGTAGCGGGAGGCGCCTGCGTGCAGGGAATCTGGACCACGGAACGGATTCGCGAGGCGGAGGCGCGGGCGTTCGCCGTCACGCCGGACGGCGAGCTGATGCGGCGGGCGTCGTTCGGCCTGTCGGTGCAGATCGCTGACCTGCTCGAAGACCACACCGGCGCGGTCTCCGGCCGCCGGGTCGTGCTCCTGGTCGGTTCCGGCGACAACGGCGGTGACGCGCTCTGGGCCGGGGCTTTCCTCCGGAAGCGCGGGGTCGCCGTGACGGCCGTCTTGCTGGGGTCGCGCACGCACGAAGCCGGGCTGGCGGCCTTGAAGCGCGCCGGCGGCCGCGTGGTGCCCATCGCGGACGGTCCACAGTGGATCGCCAAGGCCGACGTCGTCGTGGACGGCATCGTCGGGATCTCGGGCACGGGCGCGCTGCGACCGGACGCGGCCCGGCTGGTTTCGCTGGTCGAAGCGCCGATCGTGGCGGTCGACCTGCCCAGCGGCGTCGACCCGGACACCGGCGCGGTCGACGGCCCCGCGGTGCGGGCGACCCGCACGGTGACGTTCGGCGCGCTCAAGCCCGTGCACGCGCTCGCGCCGTCGTGGTGCGGCGAGGTCGTCCTGGTGGACATCGGCCTCGAGCTGACCGACCCCGACCTGCACCGGCTCGACATCGTGGACGTCGCCGCGGCCTGGCCGGTGCCCGGCCCCGACGACGACAAGTACAGCCAGGGCGTCGTCGGCGTCGCGGCGGGCTCGGCGACGTACCCGGGCGCGGCGGTGCTGACCGCGGGCGCGGCGGTGCGCGCGACGGCCGGGATGGTCCGGTACGCGGGCCACGCGGCGGACGTCGTCCGGGCGCAGTGGCCGGAGGTCATCGCGACGGGCACGGTCGCGGACGCCGGGCGGGTGCAGGCGTGGGCGGTCGGCCCGGGCATCGGCACCGGCTCCGAAGGCCGCGACATCGTCCGCTACGTCCTCGGCCAGGGCCTCCCGGTGTGCGCGGACGCCGACGCGACGACGATCATCGCGAAGTCCCCGGAGGTCCTCGACGCCCGCGACCCGGACACGCCGCTGGTGCTGACCCCGCACGCCGGCGAGTACGAACGCCTGATGGGCCGCAAGCCGGGCCCGGACCGCGTGACGGCGGTGCGCGAAGCGGCGAAGAAGTACAACGCGGTGGTGCTGCTGAAGGGCCACGTGACGGTGGTGGCGGCCCCGGACGGCCGTGCGGCGGTCAACACGCCGCGCGGCGCCTGGCTGGCAACCCCGGGCTCGGGCGACGTGCTGTCGGGCTTGGTCGGGTCGCTGCTGGCAGCGGGGCTGGACCCTTGGCTGGCGGCGGCGATGGCGGCCCACTTGCACTCCCTGACGGGCGCGATCGCGGCCCAGAACGCCCCGACGTCGTCCTCGGCGCTGGTCCACGCGATCCCGGAGGCGCTGCGCTCGATCCGCTCCCTCATGTCTTGAGAGAAGTTATCGAGTTCTCTGTTAACTCCGGGCGACAAATCTGGTAAGAATGCCGTGTGAGCGGCAGCACAGCATCGGGAGACCGGAAGACCCGGCCGTCCGATGCTGTCGTCGAGCAGCGGCGGCAGGACATCCTCGACCACGTCATCGAGCACGGCGAAGCCCGCATCGACGACCTGACCACGAGGTTCCGGGTCAGCCTGATGACCATGCACCGCGACCTCGACGACCTCGCCGAGCGCCGCCTCCTGCGCAAGCTCCGCGGCAAGGTCGAGGCCTACCCGGCGCTCACCATCGAGACCGCTGCCCGCTTCCGCGACACCCTCCACCACGGCGAGAAAGAAGCCCTCGGCGAGGCCGCCGCAAACCACGTCCAGCCCGGGCAGACCGTCTTCGTCGACGACTCCACCACCCTTCTGCCGCTGGTCAAGCGCCTGGCCGAGATCGACGCCCTGACCGTCGTCACCAACTCGCTGCACGCCGCCCGGCTGCTCGGCCCGAAGACCGACGTCGTGCTGGCGGGCGGCCGGTACTCGCCCGAGTACGACTCCTGCGCCGGCCCCGAGGTCCTCGGGCTGCTCGACTCCATCCGCGCCGACGTCTCGTTCGTCTCGGTCACCGCCGTCGCCGTCGGGCGGCTCTTCCACCCCGACCGCGACTACGCCGAGCTGAAGAAAGCGGCCCTCAAGGTCGCGAACCAGACGGTCCTGGTCGTCGACCACTCGAAGTTCGGCCGCACCGCGACCTACGCGCACGGCGACGTCGGTGACTACGACCTGCTGATCACCGGCCAAGCCACGCCCACCGAGGAGATCGAGGCCGCGCTCAACGCGGGCACCGCGATCGAGATCGTCGAACACGTCGCAGAGGGGCAGCCCTATGACAGCTGAGCTGGTCGCCGGCATCGACTCGTCCACACAGTCGACCAAGGTCGTCGTGTGCGACGCGAGCACCGGTGAGATCGTCCGCACCGGCCGCGCGCCGCACCCCGACGGCACCGAGGTCGACCCCGCCGCCTGGTGGGACGCCTTCGGCGAAGCAACGAAGGGCCTGCTCGACGACGTCAAGGCCATCGGCGTCGGCGGTCAGCAGCACGGCATGGTCACCCTCGACGAGCACGACGAGGTCGTCCGGCCCGCGCTGCTGTGGAACGACACCCGCTCCGCGCAGTCGGCGCTCGACCTCGTCGACGAGCTCGGCGGGCCCTCGGTCTGGGCGAAGTCCGTCGGCTCGGTGCCGGTCGCCAGCTTCACCGTCACAAAGCTGCGCTGGCTGGCCGACCACGAACCCGAGCTGGCCGACCGCGTCGCCCGCGTGCTGCTCCCGCACGACTGGCTGACCTGGAAGCTCACCGGCGGCACCCCGGTCACCGACCGCGGCGACGCGTCCGGCACCGGCTACTTCTCGCCGTCCGACAACGCCTACCGCCTCGACGTCCTGGCCCACGCCTTCGGTGGCCGGACGCCGGAGCTGCCCACCGTGCTCGGCCCCGCCGACACCGCCGGCCACACCCCCGACGGCGTGCTCGTCTCGGCCGGCACCGGCGACAACATGGCCGCCGCGCTGGCGCTCGAACTGCAGCCCGGCGACGTCGTCGTCTCGCTCGGCACCAGCGGCACCGTGTTCGGCGTCGCCGAAAGCGGCGCGGCCGACGCGTCCGGCGAGGTGGCCGGGTTCGCCGACGCCACCGGCCGGTTCCTGCCGCTCGCCTGCACGCTCAACGCCGCTCGCGTCCTGACCGCGACGGCCGGCATGCTCGGCGCGACGCTGGGCGAGTTCGACCGGCTCGCGCTGCGGGCCGAGCCCGGCGCCGGCGGCCTCACCTTTCTGCCCTACCTGGACGGCGAGCGCACCCCGAACCTGCCGGACGCCACCGGCTCGCTGTCCGGCCTGACCCGGGCGAACATGACCCCGGAGAACCTCGCGCGCAGTGCCGTCGAAGGCATGCTCTGCGGCCTGGCCGCCGGCCTCGACGCGGTGCGCGCGCACGGCCTCGACGTCCACCGCGTGCTGCTGATCGGCGGGGGCGCACAGTCGGCCGCCGTCCGCGCGGTCGCGCCGCTGGTGTTCGGCGTGCCCGTGCAGCTGCCCGAAGTCGCCGAGTACGTCGCCGTCGGCGCGGCGCGGCAGGCGGCGTGGGCCCTGACCTCCAGTGCGGAACCCCCGTCCTGGCAAGGAAACACCAAAGCGCGGCTCGAGCTGGACGAGCCGACCGAGGCGCAGCGCGCCGAGGGCCACCGGATCCAGCAGCGCCACCTCGAAGCCCGCGAAGCGGCGTACGGGGTCCGGCGGAATCTCGGAGAGGACTGACCGATGGCTTCCATCACCTACGACAAGGCGACCCGGCGCTACGCCGGTTCGGAGCGCCCCGCGGTCGACGCGCTGGACCTGGAGATCGCCGACGGCGAGTTCCTGGTGCTGGTCGGCCCGTCCGGCTGCGGCAAGTCGACCAGCCTGCGCATGCTCGCCGGCCTCGAGGACATCGACGACGGCGCGGTCTGGATCGGCGACCGCGACGTCACGCAGCTGCCGCCGCGCTCGCGGGACATCGCCATGGTGTTCCAGAACTACGCGCTGTACCCGCACATGACGGTCGCGCAGAACATGGGCTTCGCGCTGAAGATCGCCGGCCGCCCCGCGTCCGAGATCAAGCAGAAGGTCCACGAGGCCGCGAAGCTGCTGGACATCGTCGACTACCTCGACCGCAAGCCGAAGGCGCTCTCCGGTGGCCAGCGCCAGCGCGTCGCGATGGGCCGCGCGATCGTGCGCGAGCCGCAGGTCTTCCTGATGGACGAGCCGCTGTCGAACCTCGACGCGAAGCTGCGCGTGTCGACGCGTACGCAGATCGCGGCGCTGCAGCGCCGCCTCGGCGTCACCACCGTGTACGTCACGCACGACCAGGTCGAGGCCATGACGATGGGTGACCGCGTCGCCGTGCTGTCCGATGGCCTGCTGCAGCAGTGCGACACCCCGCGCGCCCTGTACGACCGGCCCGCAAACGCTTTCGTCGCCGGGTTCATCGGCTCGCCGGCGATGAACCTCGCCACCGCGAAGCTCACGGCCGACGGCGCCGAGGTGGGTGGCGCGCGCGTGCCGCTGACCCGCGAGACCATCGCCGCGGCCGACGGGGACACCGTGACCCTCGGCTTCCGGCCGGAGGCCCTCGAGGTCGCCACCGGCGAAGACGGCACCCTGCCGATCAAGGTGGACCTGGTCGAGGAGCTCGGCTCGGACGCCTTCGTCTACGGCAAGCTCGCCCAGACCGACGCCGACGACACCCGGCCCAACGTCGTCGTCCGGGTCGACCCGCGCACGCCGCCGGCCATGGGTGACACGCTGCACCTGCGGATTCGTCCCGACGAGCTGCACGTGTTCTCCGCCACGTCCGGGGCACGCCTGCCCTGACCTCGGGTCATGGGAAACTGGAGGGCGCTATGTCCTCCAGTTTTCCCCATGAGCGCAGCCCCCGCGCCCAGGTCGACATCGACCTCGACGCGATCCGCCACAACCTCATCCTGCTGGGCGCCCGCGCGCCCGGTTCCGAAGTGATGGCCGTGGTGAAGGCCGACGCCTACGGCCACGGCGCGCTGCCGGTGGCGCGCGCCGCGGTCGAGGCCGGCGCCGGCTGGCTCGGCACCTGCTCGCTCGGCGAGGCCCTCGCGCTGCGTGAAGCCGGGATCACGACCCGCCTGTTCAGCTGGCTGGACGTTCCCGAGGTCGACTTCGCCGCGGGGATCGAGGCGAACGTCGACCTCGCAGCGAGTTCGCTGGGTGAGCTACGCCGCATCGCGGCCGCCGCGACAGCGGGTACCCCAGCTCGTGTGCACCTCAAGATCGACACCGGGCTCTCGCGCAACGGCTGCCCGCCCGCCCGCTGGGCCGAGCTGGTGGAAGCGGCGGCCGCCGAACCGCGGGTCGAAGTCGTCGCGATCTGGTCCCACCTCGCGTGCGCGGACGAGCCGGACCACCCGGCGACCGACCTCCAGGCCAAGCGGTTCGCCGAGGCCTACGACGTCGCCCGCGCGGCCGGGCTCGACCCGAAGCGGCACCTCGCGAACTCCGCGGCCCTGCTCACCCGGCCGGACCTGCACTTCGACGTCGTCCGGCCCGGGATCGCGATGTACGGGCTCAACCCGGTGCCGCAGGCCGAAGACCTGCGCCCGGCCATGAGGTTCCGGTCCGCGGTCGCGCTGGTCAAGCGCGTCGAAGCCGGTGAATCGGTGTCCTACGGGCACACCTGGACGGCGTCGCGCGACACGAACCTCGCGCTGGTGCCGGCCGGGTACGCCGACGGCGTCCCGCGGTCGCTGTCCGGCCGGATGGACGTCTGGCTGGGCGGGCAGCGGCGGCCGGTCGCCGGGCGCGTCTGCATGGACCAGCTGGTGGTCGACTGCGGGGACTTCGAGCCGGCCGTCGGCGACGAGGTCGTCCTGTTCGGCCCGGGGGCGAACGGCGAGCCGACCGCCCGGGAATGGGCCGACAAGCTGGGCACCATCGACTACGAGATCGTCACCTCGATGTACCGCCCGCGGGTCCGGCGCCGGTATCTGGGAGAGCGCTCGTGACACCTTCACGTCGACTGCTGGCCATCGCCGGCGGGGTCGGGGCCATCGCCACCGGGACTGCCGCCGCCGCAATCGTCGCCGCGCAGCAGCGGCGGCACAGTGAGGATCCGTACGTGGACGAGCCGCTGGGGGAGCTGAAGCCGGACCGCACTTCCACGGTCGCGGCCGAGGACGGCACGCCGCTTTCGGTCGAGGAGATCGACCCGGAGGACGGCGGCAAGCCTGAACTGACTGTCGTGGGCGTGCACGGCTTCGCGCTTTCGCGGCGCTGCTGGCACTTCCAGCGTCGCGACCTCGCGACGCTTCGCCTGCCTCGCGTGCGTCAGGTCTACTACGACCACCGCGGCCACGGCCTGTCCGGTGCGGCGTCCGCGGAGAACTCGACGATCGAGCAGCTGGCGCGCGACCTCGACGTCGTGCTGCGGTCCGTGGTGCCGGACGGGCCCATCGTGCTGATCGGGCACTCGATGGGCGGCATGGTGATCATGGAGCTGGCCGCCGAGTTCCCCGAGCTGTTCGAAGAGCGCGTCGAGGGCGTCGCCTTCATCGCGACCGCGGCGGGCGAAGTGGGCGCACGCGGGTTGCCGCGTTCGCTGCTCTCGAAGTACAACCCGCTGACGCGCGCCGCCGGCGGTCTCGCCGGCTGGCAGCCCGGGCTGGTGGAGTTCGTCCGCGCCGCGGGCGGGCAGCTGACGCGCCAGGCCGTGCGCCGGCTGGCGTTCGGCAGCCGCGACGTCGCGCCGCGGCTCGTCGACTTCATGCTCGAAATGCTCGAGGTGACGCCGGTCCGCGGGCTCGTCAACTTCGTCGACACACTCGGCAGCCACAACCGGTACGCTGCGCTGGCCGGGCTGAAGCACGCGGAAGTGCTGGTCATCGGCGGTGATTCGGACCGGTTCACGCCGTTCTCGCACGCCGAGCGGATCGCGGCCGAGCTGCCCGACGCGGAGCTGGTGCGCGTCCGCGGCGCCGGCCACATGGTCCAGCTCGAGCAGCCCGAGCTGGTGAACAGCCATCTGATCGATCTCCTGCAACGCTGTTCCGGTGCGGACGGCGAAAACTCGTCCCGGCGAACCTGGTGGTGGCAGCGTTGACGTTCGTTTTTCCGACCCCCGACGACACGATGGAGTTCGGGCGGTCACTGGGCCGTTCTCTGCGAGCGGGTGACCTGGTGTTGCTCGCCGGGCCTCTGGGCGCGGGCAAGACGACGCTGACCCGCGGCATCGCGGACGGCCTCGGCGTGGGCGGGCGCGTCAGCTCACCGACGTTCGTCCTGGCCCGCGTCCACCCGGCGGGCCCGGCGGGGGTGCCGCTGGTCCACGTGGACGCGTACCGCCTGGGCGGCGACCTGTCCCAGCTGGACGACCTCGACCTGGACACGGACCTCGAGCGTTCGGCGATCGTGGTCGAGTGGGGCGAGGGTTCGGCGGAGCGGCTGTCGGCGGACTACCTGGTGGTCCGGCTGGACCGCCGCGAGGACGACGTCCGCGAGGTGACGCTCGAACCGCACGGCTCGTGGGCCGACCGGACGCCGGAGCTGATCCGCGCGTGAGCCCGGCACGACAGTTCGTCGTGCTGAACGACGCGCCGTTGGGGGACGGCGCGGACGAGGACCTGCTCAAGATCACCCAGGTCGCGCAGGGGCTCGCCGGTCTCATCGTCGATTCGCGGGAGTCGGCGCCGTTCACCCTGTCCGTCGACGCGGCGTGGGGGATGGGCAAGAGCAGCCTCCTGCACCGGCTGGAGACGACGCTCGCCGCCGAGGCCGCGGTGTCGACGGTGTGGTTCAACGCGTGGACGTCCGGCAAGGCCAGCGCGCTGGAAGGCCTGATCAAGTCGGTGCTGCTGGGCTTCGACCGCAACGTCATCCGGCGGGTCCTGCGCTCGATGGCGAAGCGCGCCCACCTGCTCGGCGGGGTGCGCGGGCTGGTGCTGCTGGCGGGCAGTTTCTTCGGCCTCGGCCGGGTCGTCGACGAGGTGTGGCAGCGCATGTCGCTCGACGCCCAGGCCCGCAACCAGATCAAGGGCGTCCTGCGTGACGCGTTCGGGGCGTGGCTGGCGAAGAGCGGCACGCCGGGCGGGCGGCTGCTGGTGGTGTTCGTCGACGACCTGGACCGGTGCGCGAGTGAACGCGTCGTCGAGGTGTGCGAGGCGATCAAGCTCTACCTCGACGTGCCGGGCATCGTCTTCGTGCTGGCGTGCGACCAGAGCGCGCTGTGGCGAGCGGTCCAGGAGTCCGCGGGCGTCGGCGATCCCGCGGCGGCGGTGGAGTACCTGGAGAAGATCGTCCAGATCAGCTACCGCATCCCGGCGCCGTCACCGGAGCAGGCGCTGAAGCTCGTGGACGGCTACCTCGACCGGTCGAAGACGAGCGGGTTGTTCGACAAGCCGCTGAAGGACCTGATCATCGAGCGGTCCGGTCGCAACCCGCGCCGGATCAAGCGGCTGATCAACAGCTTCGTGCTGGAGTACCACCTCAACCGCTCCTGGGACGCGATCGGGCTGGAGAACCTGGTCAAGGTGATCATGCTCCAGCACTTCTACCCGGCCTTCTACCGCCGGCTGACCAACCCCCGTCACCTCGGCCTGGTCACCGAGTTCCTGGCGTACAAGGACTTCCGCACGGAGGTGAAGCAAGGCGGCACGGTGACCCCCGCCGATTGGGCGGCGTTGTTCGGCTCGAAGGGGCTGCGGCCGCCCCAAGGCGGACCGGACGAGCTGCACGAGCTGGAGGGGCAGCTGCCGCCCGAGTTCCCGGCCCTCGCCGGGGACCGGGACTTCGTGGCGTTGCTGGAAAGCTTCGGCCGGGCCACCGAGAGCGTGCTGGAACAGCTGCAACGCCGACCGCTCGCGGTGACCCAGGTGCCGGACGACCGGCCACCGGTGCCGCTCCTCGTTCGGCCGATGGCGTCCCGGCGGTCCGGCCGCGTCCGCCTCCCGGTGGGTGAGCCGGCGCGGTCGGCCCTGCGCGGCCTTCGGATCCTGTGGGTCGACGACCAGCCGCCGAACAACCGCGGCCTGGCCGACTTCCTCGTTTCGAGCGGCGTCCAGGTCGACATCGCGGTCGGCTGGGCCGAAGCCTGGGAGGCGCTCGACCGCCGGCGCCCGGACGCGCTGCTGTCGGACTTCCGGCGGGGCACCGACGACGACGCGGGTATCGACGACCTGGGCAGCTTCCGCCGCGAAGGGTACGACGGTCCGGTGCTGTTCTTCTCCGGGAAGGTGCCGGGCTTGGCACTGCAGCACCGGATCCGCGAGCTGCGTGCCGACGGCCCGACGAACGACGAAAACGAGGTCGTGCGCTGGCTGGAGGAGCTGGTCGCTAACCGGCCGGGCTGACCACCGCCCGCGCCACGCCCAGGTCCACCAGGTCCTGGGGCCGCAGGTGCAGCTGGTTCGCGATGGCCGGGACCTCCGAAGCCGGCCGCTTCAGGATCGCCGCCGCGGCCTCCGGGGACGTCACCGAGAAGTACGCGTCCGGTGCCACCCACGTCGACCCTTGTGCCGCGAACGCCAGCGCGCCGCCCGAGCCGCCTTCGCCGATCACCAGTGTCGTCACCGGGATCGATGCCGTCGCGACCGCTTCGAACATCGCCGCGATCGCGCCGCCCGCGCCCGCCTGCTCCGCTGCCGCGTCGTTGGCCGCGCCCGGCGTGTCGACCAGGGTCAGCACCGGGATGCCCAGCCGCGAAGCCAGCTTGACCAGCCGCGCCGCCGTCCGGAAGCCCGCCGGCAACGTCGGTGTGCCGCACTGGGCCGCGTACGCGATCGTCCGGCCGTCGCGCCAGCCGAAGCCGCACGACACCCCGGAGTCGACGCCGCCCGCGCGGTCGCCGCTGACGTCCGAGCGCCAGTCGAAGTACGCGTCGAGGTACTCGACGGCCCGCGGCCGGCGCGGGGACCGTGCCGCCTCGACCGCCTCCCAGCCCGTCGACGGCAGCGAAGCCGAGCGCAGTGCGGACGGCGGGGGAGCCGCCGCCGAGGAACGAGCCGTCAGCAGCCGCAACCACCGCTCCAGCACGGCGCCGAGTTCGTCGGGCGACACCAGAGCGTCGACCTGACCCCACTCGTACTTGGCCTCCGCCGTGTACGCCTCGGGCGAACCGGCCGGCCGCACCCGCGAACCGGCGAAGCCGACCTGCGCCTCCGGCAGTGCGAGGATGACGTCGGCGCTCGCGCCGAGCGTCGCCCAGCCGCCGCCGGTCGTCGGGTCGCGCAGCACCGAGATCTGCGGGATGCCCGACGCCCGCGTCAGCGCCGACGCCCGTGCCACCCGCTGCAGCTGCATCAACGCGCGCATGCCCTGCTGCATGCGGCTGCCACCGGTCGAAATCAGCGAAACCACCGGCAGCCGCGCATCGCGCGCGTGCGCGAACGCCGCCTCGATCCGGTCGCCGGTGCGCTGCCCGAGCGAGCCCCCGAGGAACCCGAACTCGAACGCGACCAGCACGGCCTCGACGTCACCGACCTTCGCCGTCCCGCAGACGACGGACTCCTTCTCACCCGTGCGCTCTTCGGCGGCGGAGCGTGCTTCGCGGTAGCCGGGCCAGCCGATCGGCCCGTCGGCCGGCTCGTCACGCAACGGCGTCGGGAATTCCACGAAGTCGTTGGCGATCGCGCCGACGATCTCGCGCGCCGGCTGCCTAGTCACCGAGCGCCCGCTTCATGACCTTGCCCATGTCGTTGCGCGGCAACGCGTCCAGGTACCGGACGACCCGCGGGCGCTTGTGCGGCGCGAGCAGCTTCGCGACGTGGTCGGCCAGCTCGTCGGCCGCGGGCGGCTCGCCGGAGGGCACGATCCACGCGACGATCCGTTCGCCGAGGTCGTCGTCCGGCTCGCCGGTGACGGCCGCCTCCGCGACGCCGGGGTGTTCGAGCAGCGCGTTCTCGATCTCGCCGGCGCCGATCTTGTAGCCGCCGCTCTTGATCAGGTCGGTCGCCTTGCGCCCGACGATCTTCACGTACCCGTCGGTGTCGCGCGTGGCCATGTCGCCGGTGCGGAACCAGCCGCCGTCGAACGCGGCTTCGGTCGCGTCCGGGCGGTTGAGGTACTCGGTGAACAGGTTGGGCCCGCGCACCTGGATCTCGCCGACGGTCTCGACGTCGTCGATCGCCTCCCCGGCGTCGCCGACCAGCCGGAGTTCGACGCCACGCAGGGGGACGCCGACCGTGCCGGGCTTGCGCTCGCCGTCCGCGCGGACGCTCGTGTTCATCAGCGTCTCGGTCATGCCGTAGCGCTCGACGACCTGCTGGCCGGTCGCCGCGGTGATCCGCTGGTGGTCGTGCACCGGCAGGGCCGCGGACCCGGAAACCAGGAGCCGCGCACCCTTCAGGGCGTCCGCCAGGGCTGCGTCCGTGGCGACCTCGCCGGCGATCCGGTGGTACATCGTCGGGACGCCGAACAGCATGGTCGCGCCGGCCGCCAGTTCGCGCGCGACGCCCTCGGTCGAGAACCGGCCGAGGTGGTGCACCGAGCCGCCGCGGCGCAGCGGGCCGAGGATGCCGAGGATCAGGCCGTGCACGTGGAACAGCGGGAGCGCGTGCACCAGGACGTCGCCGTCGGTCCAGCCCCAGGCGTCCTCGAGCGCGTCGAGCGTCGTCGCGATCGACCGGCGGGGGAGGACGACGCCCTTCGGCGGCCCGGTGGTGCCCGAGGTGTAGACGATCAGCGCGGGCGCCTCGGGGTCCGGCTCCGGCGCGAGTTCCGCACCCGCGCCGGTCAGCGGGATGTCGAGCCGGGGGAGGTCCGCCAGCCCCGCGGGCAGCTCGACGCCGGGTTCGGCGAGGACCAGCTGCGGCTCGCTGTCGGCGAGGATGTGCGCCAGCTCACGCTCGCCGATCTTCGGGTTGAGCGGCACGGCCGGCACACCGGCCAGCAGCGCGGCGACGACGGCGACGCTCGTGTGGATGGTCGGGGTCGCCCAGACCGCGACCCGGCCGCGTGGCAGCTCGGCCGCGAGACCGCCGGCCACTGCGGCGAGCTCCTCGTAGGTCAAGGCTTGTTCGCCGAACCTGAGGGCTTCTTTGCCCGAACCTGACGTGAGAGTGGGGAACAACGGGTCGGGCACCGCGGGGACCTCCCAGTGTCGGACGCGTCTCGCACGTTACCGTGCTGATCGGTCCCCTGCAGCAAGCCGTCGAAGACCCTGGTCGTACGCTTGCTCACCGTGTTGGTACTGGCGATCGATACCTCGACCCCGGCGGTGACCGCGGGCGTCGTCGCGGTGGACGGCGACGGGGTCGAGACGCGCGGCGAGCGCGTCACAGTGGACCCCCGCGCCCACGGCGAGCTGATCATGCCGCACGCGCTGGCCGCCGCCGAGGCCGCCGGACTGTCGCTCAAGGACCTCGACGCGATCGTCGTCGGCGTCGGTCCCGGCCCCTTCACCGGCCTGCGTGCCGGGATGGCCACCGCCGCCGCGCTCGGGCACGCCCTCGGCCTGCCGGTGTACCCGGTCTGCAGCCTCGACGCGCTGGCCGCCGACGTCGCCGCGGGCGACAGCGCTTTCCTCGTCCTCACCGACGCCCGCCGCCGCGAGGTCTACTGGGCCGCCTACGACGCCGCCGGCAACCGCACCGACGGCCCGCACGTCCAGCGTCCCGCCGACCTGGAAACGGACATCAAGGTCGCGGCCGGCGACGGCGCGGTGCTGTACACCGCCGCGCTCGACGTCCAGCCGATCGAGCCGCGTTTCCCGTCGCCCGCCGGGCTGGTGAAGGCCGCGCGGAGCGCGTTGCTGGCGAAGGAAACGCCGGCGCCGCTGACGCCGCTGTACCTGCGGCGTCCCGACGCCGCCGAGCCCGCCGCGCCGAAACGGGTGACCGCGCCGTGAGACTCGAGCCGCTGCGCCGCCGGGACATCGCCCGGTGCGTCGAGATCGAGCAGATCCTCTTCCCCGGCGACGACCCGTGGAGCGCGCGCGCCTTCCATTCCGAGCTGGACATGGGCAACTTCTACCTCGCCGCGCGCCCGGACGAGACCGACGAGCTGCTCGGGTACGCCGGGCTGGCCGTCGTCGGGCGCCGCCGCGGCGAGTACGAGGCGACCGTGCACACGATCGGCGTCGCGCCCGAGCACCAGCGCCAGGGCATCGGCAAGGCGCTGCTGCGGGCGCTGCTGGAGCGGGCCGACGAGTTCGAGGCGCCGGTGTTCCTCGAGGTCCGCACGGACAACGACTCGGCTCTCGCGCTGTACGAGAGCCACGGCTTCGAACGGCTCGGCATCCGGAAGCGCTACTACCAGCCTTCCGGCGCCGACGCGTACACGATGGTCCGCCCGGCGCGGACGCGAGACGAGGTGGCGGGCTGATGTCGCGCATCATCATGGGCATCGAGAGCTCGTGCGACGAGACCGGCGTCGGCCTGGTCCGCCTGCACGACGACGGCGCGGTCGAGCTGCTCGCCGACGAGGTCGCCTCCAGCGTCGAGCAGCACGCCCGCTTCGGCGGCGTGGTGCCCGAGGTCGCGAGCCGGGCGCACCTCGAAGCGATGGTCCCGACGACTTCGCGCGCCTTCGAGAAGGCGGGCCTGAAACTGTCCGATGTGGACGCCATCGCGGTGACGGCGGGGCCGGGCCTGGCCGGCGCGCTCCTCGTCGGCGTCTCCGCGGCGAAGGCGTACGCGACGGCGCTGGACGTGCCGCTCTACGGCGTCAACCACCTGGCCGGGCACATCGCCGTGGACACGCTGCAGCACGGGCCGTTGCCGACGCCGTGCCTGGCGCTGCTGGTCTCGGGTGGGCACACGCAGCTGCTGCGCGTCGACGACATCGCGTCGTCGATCACCGAGCTGGGGTCCACTGTGGACGACGCGGCCGGCGAGGCGTACGACAAGGTGGCGCGGGTCCTCGGCCTGCCGTACCCGGGCGGGCCGCCGATCGACAAGGCGGCGAAGAACGGCAACCCGGCCGCGATCGCCTTCCCGCGCGGCATGACCGGCCCGCGCGACGCGAAGAACGACTTCTCGTTCTCCGGCTTGAAGACGTCGGTGGCGCGCTGGGTCGAAGGCGCGACGCGGCGCGGCGAGGAGATCCCGGTGGACGACGTCGCGGCGTCGTTCCAGGAGGCCGTCGCGGACGTGCTGACGATGAAGGCGATCCGAGCGGCCAAGGAGCAGGGGATCGGCACGATCGTGATTTCGGGTGGCGTGGCGGCGAACTCGCGGCTGTCGTCCCTGGCGGCCGAGCGCTGCGCGGCGGCGGGCATCGAGCTGCGCGTGCCGCGGCCACGGCTGTGCACGGACAACGGCGCGATGATCGCGGCACTGGGCGCACACGTGGTGGCAGCCAAACGCCCGACGGCGCCGCTGGACTTCAGCGCGAACCCGGCCCTCCCGGTGAGCGTGGTTTCGCTCTAGCCACCTGCCCCTCGGCTCCGCGGCAGCCGCAGGCGGTCGAGGAGATCGACGTGCCACTGCCGGAGCAAGGTCACGAGATCCGCGATCCGCTGGCCGCGGTCGGCCGAGAGGAACGGCAGCACAGTCAACGCCGGCACCAGAGCCAGAGTGAAGATCAGTAGCGGTAGCACCAGGGCGCCGTAGATGATCAGCCGCGCGGCAACTGAGGCGGAGCTCATCCGTCCTGCTTCCGGTCGCGGCGCTGCTGGGTTCGGATGGTTCGCTTGAGCCGGCGAAGCAGGGCGGCAGCCTCGGAGTCACTCAAGTTCTCGAGCCGGGCCGATTCGGTCCAGGTCATGCCCTCGGAAACTCGCCAAACGATCCGCCGCTGCTGAGGGGTGAGAATCTGCCGAACACCGCGGACGGTGTCGCGGCTGACGATGCTCTCCTCGACGCCGGCGAAGCCGGTCAGCGTTTCGACGCGACGGATCACTCGCCCGTCCGCCAACGTGATCAACTCGTCTAGACTCGAGATCGGCCGTCCGCCGATCTCGTGCTGCGACTCGGCTTTCCACGCACTTCGGGTCGTGGAAACGTCGGCGCGGAAGGCCCTTAGCACTTCGTCGTAGTCTTCGGCGGTGATGGGGGGCAGTTTTCCCTCCGCGTACTTGAGGAGTACGTCGGCGACCGCTTCCAGGGTGGCTGCTCGCAGCTGGGGTTGTGGCTTGAAGCCCAGCCAGCCGAAAGCGAAGTCCGCCAGTGCCGAGTGGCCACCACTGCTGTTGAGGTAGGTCTGTCGCGCACGCTCCGCGGCGAGCAGGAAGAGCCGGTACAGGAGCTTTCCGTCCAGGTCCGTTGAGTCGGGAGCGCACCGGAGTGCCGCCGCGCTCCTCCGGGTCACGGCGAGCTGGAGTGCTTCAGTTGCCCGAGTGCGGTGGGGCTGCAGCAGCGGCGCGATCCACGGTGGCACCCGTGAGTACCGGCCGACCAGGATCTCCGGATCCTGTTCCCGCAGACTTTGGGACAGCTCCATCGCCGCCGTTCTGAACGACTCCGTGGCTTTCACGACGTGTGCCTGAGCCTGAGCCATATCAGGGATGGCGAGTTCGAAGGCGGTCCGCTGCGCCGGTGGGTGGTCCGGGCTGAGAGCGAAGCTCGAAATCCGGTCGGTCAGGAGCTGAAGCGTCGGAGTCAAGTCCTGTGTTCTGCTGATGAGCTGCTCGAGCCGCCACCGCGCCGAGAGCGTCACATAGTCCTGTTGGGCCGACTTGAGCAGTGCTGCGGTCTCGGGCGGCACGTTCGCCCGGACGTGAGGCTCGGCTTTGGCTTCCGACTCGGCGGACCCGGCCGGCCGCGTCTCGCGTGGCACCTGCCGATGTTTGTCGTCGCTCGTCGTTCCCCGCACCTTGGCCTCCCGGTCACCACGCCATCCAGTTCCACCTCATAGCCGCGAGAGGAGGCTGATTTTCACACGGCTCTTCAGGTTCACTCGAATGGAGCAGATGTCGCTGGCGCGCCTAGGAAGCCGCGGCGTGCTTGTGGGCCGGGGAGCCGACGCCCAGGAGCTCCTCGATCGCCGCGACCGCCAAGGCTGCCGCATCGCCTTCGCCGTAAGGGTTTCCGACCTGCGCCGGGCGTAGTTCGCCGTTCAGCAACCGCGCGGCCGTGTCGGCGATCAGTTCCGTGTCCGTGCCCACCAGCCACGCGCACCCCGCCTCCACGACCTCGACCCGCTCGGTGACGTCGCGCAGGACCAGCACCGGTGTGCCGAACGTCGGCGCCTCCTCCTGGATGCCGCCCGAATCCGTCAGCACCAGCGACGCCAGCCGCAGCGCGCGGACCAGGTCCGGGTACTCCAGCGGGTCCGTCACGGTCACGCGCGGCACGCCCTCCAGCGCGGCCTCCACCTGGCCGCGGACCTGCGGGTTCGGGTGCGCCGGGAACAGCACCTGCACGTCCGGGTGCTCGGCGACGATCAGCTGCACCGCGGCCAGCGTCCGCTCCAGCGGCTCACCCCACGACTCGCGCCGGTGCGACGTCACGAGCACCAGCCGCTCGCCCGCCTCCGCGATCTCCATCTCCAGCAACGCCAGCGCCGTGTCGCGCGCCGGGAGGTCGCGCGCCGCGATCTCCAGCACCGCGTCGACCACCGTGTTGCCCGTGACCGCGATCCGTTGCCGCGCAACGCCTTCCGAGCGCAGTTCGGCCGCCGCACGGAGCGTCGGGGCCAGGTGCAGCGCCGCCAGGCGGGACACCATCTGCCGCGCGCCCTCCTCCGGGAACGGCGCGGTGAGGTCGTGCGTGCGCAGCCCGGCTTCGAGGTGCACCACCGGGATGCCCAGCCAGAACGCGGCCAGCGCGCCGGCGAGCGTCGTCGTGGTGTCGCCCTGCACGACGAGCGCGGCCGGGGCGAACCGGCGCAGCGCGTCGTCGAGGGCCGGCAGCAGGCCCGCGACGAGCTCCGCCTGGCCGCCGGTCACGCGCGGCGGCACGTCCAGCCACGCGTCCGCGACCAGGCCGAACGGCGACAGAGCCTGCTCGACCATGCCCGCGTGCTGCCCGCTGTGGACCAGGATCGGCCGCAGGGCCGGGTGCGCGTCCATGGCCAGTGCCAGCGGCGCGAGCTTGAGCGCTTCCGGGCGGGTCCCGGCCAGCAACATCACATCCACCCCGCGGTGCTCCTTCTCCACGTAGTCCAGTGTCCAGGAAATTTCCACCGATAGGCCGCCGGCGTGCGAGGGGCGCACGCCGACGGCCGTTTCTCAGTCCCGCGCCCGGGAAAGGCGGCGGTTGCGGCGGTGGACGGCGATCAGCGCGATGGTCCCGAGCAGGACCAGGAGCACGCCGACGGCCAGCCACCACCCGACGTCGGCTCCGGTGGCGGCGAGGGTGCCCACCCCGCCACCGGCCACGCCGACGCCCGCGCCCGGCATCTTGTACATGCGGGCCTCGCTCAGACCTGGGCGGAGCGGCGGCGGAGGATGCGCGTCCCGACCGGCACCGCGATGGCGCCGAGCAGGCCGAGCCCGATCCACAGCCCCGCGCCGGACGCCAGCGGCATCGGCGGCGCGGCCGGGCCGCAGGTCGCCGACGACACGATCACGTCACCCGAGCCGAGCGCGCCGACGACGCCGCCGAGCAGCTTCACGTGGAGGGCGTTGACGGTGAGGCTGCCGTCGTCGTTCTTGATCTGCTCGTTGAGGATGATCGTCGCGACGTTGACCACGCCGATGGCCACCTTGATCTGGGTGTTCGGCGCCGGGTTGGCGTCGACCGCGCCGATGCTGCCGAGCTTCGCGTCGGCCAGCGTGCTGCTGCCCTTCACGCCCTCCTGGGTGGCGGTGCAGACGGCTTCGACGGACTTCACGCCGACGTTTCCGAGCGCGGCCTTGAGCAGCGGCAGGCCGACGTCGGCGGTGGTCGCCTTCGCCGTCACCGCGCCGGAGTTGTCGTCGCGCTTGGCCTCGGCGGTGATCACGCCGGCGGTCAGGATGCCGGCCGCGGTCGCGCTGGCCACCGTGCTCGTCGTCGGCCCGGCGGTGCTGGCGGCCGCGAGCGGGCCGACCTTCACCGCGGGCTGGCCGAGCAGCGTCACGTCGACCTTGACGCCGTACGCGGAACCGTCGCCGGGGGCGGCCGAAGCGGGGGCCGCGCCGGCGAGCACGACGCTCGCCACGACCGCGGCGAGCAGCCCGCCACGGCGTACGAGGGAGCTCTTCATCAACTGATCCTCCGAATTCGCTGAGTTTCCCGGGTGAAAGCGTGACCACGGGCGCGGATCGATCCTGCCTGCCTCGATTCGGCACGCGAATCGACTATCGCCAAGACCGCCGCGAATAGCACACAAAATTTGGTGGATCACCGGATCGGGTAGTGCTTTCGGGTGTCTTCGCAGGTCGAATCCGACGTCACTCGGACGGCCTAGCAAGTTCGCGGCCGAAACTGCCGAATGGCCGCTCAAACCCCACCTCCGGGTGGAACGGCGGGCCCGTCATGACTTACGCTCGCCCGGGGTCCGCAGCTTGATCGAAGAATCGACACCGAGAGGACCGTCGTGGCCGTAGCGAGCGCTCCGAACTCAGGCATGGCGAAGTTTCCGCTGGTCATCGCGCTCGGTGCGCTGGCCGCCGCGGGGGCCGCGCTGGTGCTGGCCGAGCGGTTCTACCGCGAACTGGAAGTGCGCCTCGCCGGCGCAATCCTCGACGTGATCACTACATCGGGTGTTTATGTGGCGCCCGATCGGGAGTCCGTTTACTTTGGGTTGAGTGGCGCTACTCCGTTCGGGTTGAGAATGACGCCGGAATGTTCCTCGGCGTTCCTTTTGCTGCCACTGCTCGTTGTGACGATGGCGATGCTGTACTTCCGGCCCGCCAATGCGAAGCGGCTCCTCTTTTCCCTCGGCATTTCCGCGCTCGTCGTCGTGCTGGTGAATCAGCTGCGCATTCTCACGATCGTCGGGCTGGTGCACGAGTTCGGCACCGACGAGGGCTACTACTGGGGCCACACCCTGCTCGGCTCGATGGTCAGCGTGCTCGGCGGCGCCGTCTCGCTCGTCCTGTTCGTCTGGCTGGCCACGCGGAAGAAGAAGGCATGAGCGTCAAGGTCCTGCTGGCGATCACGCAGGCGTTCGCGCTGACGATGAGCGTGGCGTTCCTGGTGTACGTCGTCCTGATCGTCGTGCCGTACCTGCGCCGCAAGCCGGCCCCGGTGGGCGACCCGGCGGACTTCACGTGGCACTTCTTCGTGCCGTGCCGCGACGAAGAGTCCGTCATCCGCGAGACCATCCGCTACCTGCGCACGACGTTCCGCAAGGCGCACGTCTGGGTCGTCGACGACGACTCCGACGACCGCACCGCCCGCGTCGTCCGGATGCTGTGGCGGCGGCACGGCGGCTACGACCCGTACCTGCACCTCGTGCCGCGCGTCCGGCCCGAGGCCCGCACCGGCAAGGGGGACGCGCTCAACGCGGCCTACCGGGCCCTGAACGACTGGATGGGCCCGGAAGCGGCCCGCGACGACGTCGTGGTCGTGGTGGTCGACGCCGACGGCCGCCCGGCCCCGAACTGCCTGGAGGTCTGCGCGGCGGACCACCTCTTCGGCGACGCGGAGATCGGCGCGGTCCAGCTCGACGTCTGGATGAGCAACGTCGAGACGCCACCGCCGTCGCGCAACCCGGTCGGGCGCTGGTTCGGCCTCAAGCTCGCCCAGCTGCAGGACCTCGAGTTCCGGACGGCGATCGCGGCGATCCAGACGTCCCGTGGTTTCACCGGCACGATCTCCATGGGCGGCAACGGCCAGTTCACCCGGCTCACCGCGCTCGACTCGATCGCCGGCCCGGACGAACAGCCGTGGCGCGGCTCGCTGCTGGAGGACTTCGAGCTCGGCGTCCACCTGCTGACCGAGGGCTGGCGCACCGGGTTCACGCCGGATTCCCATGTGGCGCAGGAAGGTCTGTACAGCCTGCGGCGGTTCCTGGTGCAGCGCACGAGGTGGGGCCAGGGCACCATGCAGTGCGCGCGCTACCTGCGGCGGATCTGGGACTCGCCGCACGTCAGCACGCTCGGCGCCGCGGAGATGATGTACTACCTGGCCCAGCCGTGGCTGCAGCTGCTCGGCTCGCTGCTGTACCCGATCCCGTTCATCCTGCTGGTGGCGAGCACGGCGGGCGATCCGGCGCAGATGTGGACGTGGTTCACCGGCGGCGCGTGGATCCTCTTCGCCATCTACGGCTCGTTCGGGCTGCTGCCGTTCCTCGTCTGGGGCCCGATCTACCAGCTGAAGTGCTTGCGCAGCAAGAACATCCTGCGCGGGATCGGGATGGGCTTCGCCTACGCGGCGTACATCTACACGTTCTACGTGACGTCGTGGCGGGCCTTGTTCCGGCTCGTCCGCGGCCGCAACGGCTGGGCGAAGACCCGCCGCAACACCGAACAGGCGGCCGGGGCGAAGGTCGCGCTCGACGCGTGAGCGCGACCTCCGCTTCCGGTCAGAACGCCGGGACGATCCGGACGTCGTCCGCCTTGACGAACGCGATCCGGTGCCCGAACTGGATCTGGACGTACCTCAGCTTGCCCTTCACGACCACGTGGTCGGCCACGTCGAACGTGGTCGCCGAGTAGTACTCCGAGCCGACCGTGCCGGCCGAGGAGTACTTCTGCCCGGCTGCCAGCGTGTACGGCAGCGGCGTGATGGCCTGCACGGTGACGTTCGCCGGGTAGGCCTCGGGCTCGGGGTAGGCGCGGCCGTAGACGGGCACGGTCGCGAGGCCGGGCTTCGGCGTCACGACCCAGCCGATCGCGGGCTTGGCGACGCGGGCGCCGCGCGGGTTGTGGAACCAGCCCTTCTGCCCGAGGTACCAGATCGCGGTCCAGTCACCGCGGACTTCGGCGACGGCGTACTGCTGCCCGGTCGCGACGCGGCTGCCGACGTCGGAGACGTCCATCGTGGACGCCGTGCCCTTCGGGTGCAGGCCGATGTCGACGAGCAGCGGTGACGTCTCACTGGGCTCCGAGTGCAGCACGACGGCCTCGGAACCCCTGGGCGCGCAAGGCGTTCCGGCGGTGTCGCAGCCGGTGAAGACCGGCTGGTTCTTCGCGAAGTCCGGGTCGATGGTGACCAGCGACGAGCCGGGCAGCCCGAACCCGCCGAGCGGCGCGCCCAGCAGGTCGAAGTAGTGCGACCAGTCCCAGTAGGGCCCCGGGTCCCAGTGCATTCCGGCGATGGTCGACGGGACCGTGCCCGGGACGTTGTCGTGGCCGATGATGTGCGCCCGGTCGAGCGGGATGCCGTACTTGCGCGCGAGGTAGCCGACGAGCTTCGAGCTCGACCGGTACATCGCCTCGGTGTACCAGGTGCCCTTCGCGGCGAAGCCCTCGTGCTCGATGCCGATGGACTTCGCGTTGACGTACCAGTTGCCGGCGTGCCAGGCGACGTCCTTGGTCGGCACGTGCTGCGCGATCAGGCCGTCGTTGGAGCGGATGGTGTAGTGCCAGCTGACGTACGTCGGGTCCTGCGCGAGCTTGAGGACGCTGTCCCAGTAGCCCTCGGTGTCGTGGATGACGATGTGGTCGATCTTCTGGCTGACCGGCCGGTTGGCCAGGTCGTGGTTGCCGTAGTCGTCGTTCGGCAGCTCCTGGTAGGGAGCGGGAACGGACTCGCAGGCCACGGTCCGCGGGCACTCGACGTTCGCCGGGTTCCCGGGGTGCTGCGGGGTCTTCACGTCGGGGGACGCGGCGAGGGTGACCTGCTGGCCGTCGTCGGTGGTGCGGCTCATGCCGGTCTTGATGGTGTCGAAGACCTCGTCGGCGAAGGCCTGCGCGGCGTCTCCGGTGGACCCGCTGTACCGGGCGACCGCGTCGTACCAGTCGGTCTGGCCGGCGTGGTACTTCGCGAGGAGAGCTGCGCCGCCCCGGATGTTCTGGGTGGGGTCGGTCCGCAGCGTCTCGGCGTTTTGGCCGGTGAGCTGCGCGGCTTCGTCGATCGTCTGCAGCCCCTGCGGCGGGGCGGCGGGCCCGGCCTGCGGGTGCAGTGCCGGGCGGGCGTCGTCGCCGCGCGGGTCCTCGGTGCCTTCGTCGTGGTGGCTGGTCGCCACCCCGGCCTCGCGCACGTCGGTGAGGTGCATCGGGCCGTAGCCGGCGGAGGTGCTGGGCGTTCCCGCGTTGAAGTCCCAGCGGGATTCGAGGTAGGAGACGCCGAGGAGGACGTTCTGCGGGACGCCGAACTCGGACGCCGCGGCCGCGAAGTCGCGTTGGCGCTCGCTGGTGGTGTCGGCTTGGGCCGGAGTGGCCAGTGCGGTGATCAGTCCGGCGGCGGTGATGAGCGCCGCGGATCTTGTCAGGGGACGGGTTGACATGGGCATAAACCCCCAGGGTTCTGGTGCCAGGTGGTGAGAACCTAACCAGAAACTCACGCCGGGGGTAAGGGCGGTGACCGCTCCTCGTCTTCGATTGTTCAGCACAGGAGAGTCGGCCTCAAGGGCGCCTTCGGCGTCGCTTCGCGATGAGCTTCGCTCACCCTTGACCCCGGCTCTCCGGTGCTGACTGCGGCTGGGACGAGGGGCGGGGGAGGTCCAGGCCGTCTGGGCGGTGCTTGTCCTTGCGTGCCGGGCTTGCGGAACAAAACTGCCGGTCAGGTCGTCGGGCGAGGCTTTTCCGCACGTCGGGTGGACCCTCCTTGCACGACTGGCACTCACGTGGCTAGAGTGCTAATCGCACGGCCCGACAGCCCCGGCACCCGCGACGGCGGGGGTGGTATGAGCCGTAATACATCCTGCCGACGCTTTCGACGACCGTGGAGGTCAACCCGGTGAGCGTGAACATCAAGCCGCTCGAGGACAAGATCGTTGTCCAGACGAGTGAGGCCGAGGAGACGACCGCTTCCGGTCTCGTCATCCCCGACACCGCCAAGGAGAAGCCCCAGGAGGGCAAGGTTCTGGCCGTGGGCCCGGGCCGGATCGACGACAAGGGCAACCGCGTCCCGCTGGACGTGAACGTCGGTGACGTCGTCATCTACTCGAAGTACGGCGGCACCGAGGTCAAGTACAACGGTGAGGACTACCTCATCCTGTCCGCCCGCGACGTGCTGGCCGTCATCAACTGACGTCCGCTCGCAGCGCATGACGCCCCGGGCCCCGCACAACGCCGGGGAGCGGGGCGTTCTTGCGTTCAAAGAAAGGTAAGCGGAACACGCTATGCCCAAGCAGATCAGTTTCGACGAGGACGCTCGTCGCGCGCTGGAGCGCGGGGTGAACAAGCTCGCCGACGCGGTCAAGGTCACCCTCGGCCCGCGCGGTCGTCACGTCGTGCTCGACAAGAAGTTCGGCGGCCCGACCATCACCCTCGACGGCGTGACCGTCGCCCGGGAGATCGAGCTCGACGACCCGTTCGAGAACCTCGGCGCGCAGCTCGCCAAGAGCGTCGCCACCAAGACCAACGACGTCGCCGGTGACGGCACCACGACCGCGACCGTGCTCGCGCAGTCGCTGGTCAAGGTCGGCCTGCGCAACGTCGCGGCCGGCGCCAACCCGACTTCGATCGGCCGTGGCATCGAGGCCGCCGCGGAGAAGGTCATCGAGGTCCTCAAGGCCAAGGCCACCCCGGTCAAGGGCCGCGAGAACATCGCCCAGGTCGGCACCGTCACCTCCCGCGACGCCACCATCGGCGCCCTGCTCGGCGAAGCCGTCGAGAAGGTCGGCGAGGACGGCGTCATCACCATCGAGGAGTCGTCGACCCTGGCGACCGAGCTGGTGATCACCGAGGGCGTCCAGTTCGACAAGGGTTTCCTCTCGGCGCACTTCGCGACCAACCCGGAGGAGCAGAAGGCGATCCTCGAGGACGCCTACATCCTGCTCGTCCGCGAGAAGGTCTCGTCGCTGGCCGAGCTGCTGCCGGTCCTCGAGAAGGTCGTCGAGGCCAAGAAGCCGCTGCTCATCATCGCCGAGGACGTCGACGGCGAAGCGCTGTCCACCCTCGTGGTGAACTCGCTGCGCAAGACGATCACCGCCGTCGCGGTCAAGGCGCCGTTCTTCGGCGACCGCCGCAAGGCGTTCCTGGACGACCTCGCGGTCGTCACCGGCGGCGAGGTCATCTCCGCGGAGATCGGCCGCAAGCTGGCCGACGTCGACCTCGGCGCGCTGGGCAAGGCCCGCCGCATCGTCGTCACCAAGGACGACACCACGATCGTCGACGGTGACGGCTCCAAGGACGCCATCGCCGGGCGGGTCGCGCAGATCCGCAAGGAGATCGAGACGACCGACTCCGACTGGGACCGCGAGAAGCTGCAGGAGCGGCTCGCGAAGCTCGGCGGCGGCGTCGCGGTGATCCGGGTCGGTGCGGCCACCGAGACCGAGCTCAACGAGCGCAAGCACCGCATCGAGGACGCCGTGGCTTCGACCAAGGCGGCCGTCGAGGAGGGCATCCTGCCCGGTGGCGGCTCGGCGCTGGTGCACGCGGTCAAGGAGCTCGAAGACGGCCTCGGCCTCGAAGGCGACGAAGCGACCGGTGTCCGCATCGTGCGCGACGCGCTGTCGGCCCCGCTGTTCTGGATCGCGACCAACGCGGGCCACGAGGGCGCGGTCATCGTCAACAAGGTCCGGGAGCAGAGCTGGGGCCACGGCTTCAACGCCGCCACCGGCGAGCTGACCGACCTGCTGGCCGCCGGCATCGTCGACCCGGTCAAGGTGACCCGGTCCGCGGTGGCGAACGCCGCTTCGATCGCGCGGCTCGTGCTGACGACGGAGTCGTCGGTCGTCGAGAAGCCGGTCGAGGAAGAGCCCGCCGCGGCGGGCCACGGCCACTCGCACTGATTTGACCGAGAAGCGGGGCGGTACTCCTTCGGGAGTGCCGCCCCGCTTCACGTCCGGAGCCTGGAAAGCACGGAGGGCGGCACCCCACCCGGTGCCGCCCTCCGATGTCTGTGGGGCGCTCAGCCGCCGGACATGCTGAGCGCGCGTTTGTCGGACTTGATGAGGTGCTCGCGTTCGGACTCCGAGAGCCCGCCCCAGATGCCGTAGGGCTCGTGCACCGCCAATGCGTGGCTGCGGCACATCTCCAGGACGGGGCAGCTCAGGCAGACCGCCTTAGCCCTGGCCTCCCGCCGTGCCCGCGCCGGGCCGCGCTCGCCGTCCGGGTGAAAGAAGGACGCGCTGTCCATCCCCCGGCACGACCCTTCGAGCTGCCAGTCCCACATGTCGGCGTTGGGTCCTGGGAGCCTGCGCGTGTCTGCCATCCTGACCGCCTCCGTCAATCGGTCGATGCCGCTAGCTGCTCTGCTGTGGTGCCGATACTCCATTCGGTGCAACGGCGGTAACGTTAGAAGCGCGCCAATAGTTGTTCAAGCGATTCGGTTCGATTCAGCCGTTAGGCATCCCCCGGATGTGTGAGCAGGGGTTTCGCCTCCGGTTGCCGACCGCGCTGGGTGCCTGGATATTGAGGCTCGTGGGAGCTGGGTCGGGTACCGAAGAACCCACCCTGCCGGTGGCCTCGGTCGCCCGCCGGCTCGGGGTCGCGCCGTCCACCCTCCGAACCTGGGACCGCCGCTACGGGCTCGGCCCGAGCCGGCACACCGACGGCCGCCACCGCCGCTACGGCAGCTCTGACATCGGCCGGCTGGAACTCATGCAGCGCGCTCTCCTGAGCGGGGCGTCGACGGCCGAAGCCGCGCGCTACGCCCTCGAGCAGATGCCGCGCTCCGGCCCGCCCCAGCCGGAGGAGCCCGACGAGCCCCCGGGGGTGTCCGGCGCCGACGACGGCCTCGAGGTCCGTTCCCGCCTGGCCCGCAGGCTGAGCACGGCGGCGCTCGCGATGGACGTGGGCGCGGTCCAGCGCATGCTCGCGGACACGATCACCGAGCTCGGCGTCCTCCCGGCGTGGACGGGCGTGGTCGAGCCGGTGCTGTCGGCGCTGGGGGCCCGCTGGCGCGGCGCGAGTGCCGGCGCGGAGGTCGAGTACCTGCTGGCGGAGTGCGTGTTCGCGGCGCTGGTCCGGGCGACCCCGGTGCTCGACGAGCCGCGCAACACGCGCCCGGTGCTGCTGGGGTGCGTCCCGGAAGAGCGCGACTCGATGCCGATGTACGCACTGGCGGCGTCGCTGGCCGGCCGCGGCATCGGGGCGCAGCTGTTCGGGGTACCGCTGCCGGCGGAGGTGCTGGCGGTGGCGGTCCGCCGCAGCGCCCCGGCGGCGGTGGTGCTCTGGGCGCACCGGCGCGGGGTGGCGGACACCAGGTTGTTCGCGCGGGTGTCGCGGGGGAGGCAGCGGAGCCGGCTGTTCGCGTGCGGGCCGGGGTGGGACCCGGCGGGGCTGCCCGACAAGGTGGAGCTGCTGGCGGACCTGCCGGGGGCCGCGGACCGCATCGAGCACGTCCTGGTCGGGGCCCGCCTCGGTCGCGAGTTCGGCGAGGATCCTGATCTTGTCGGTGGTAACCGCTAGAAAGGACGGGTGCACGAACCCGCCCTCCGGGCCGCCGCGTTCGGCAGCGACCCGCTGCCCGATCCCGCCGTCGTGCGCGGTGCCGGTACCCCCAGGGCGCGGCTGCTGGCCGCGATCGTGCTCGGCGCCCAGGGGCGGTACGCGGCCGCCGCGGCGCTCCTGGACGTCCTCAGGCGGGCGGGCGACCCTCTCCACGCCTCCCTCGCCGCCAGCACCCTCGCCGCCCACCGGCGGCAGCTGGGCGGGCACCGGCAGGCCCGTGCCCTCGACGGCGAGGCCTTCGCGAAAGCCGCCGGCCGAGCGAGCGACCCGGACCCCGACGGCCTCGACGCGGCAGGCGCGCGGGCCGACGCCCTGCTCGGCCTGGCCGCCGACAACCTCGCCCTCGGGCGCCTCCGGGCCGCCCGGAGGCTCGCGGAGCGTGCAACGGCCGAGGACGCCGGCTGGCGGGCCCGGGTCCGCGGTGGCTGGGTCGGCGCCGAGATCGAGCTCGCCGCAGGTCAGGGCGCCGCCGCCGTGCCGCACGCCGAGCGCGCTTTCGAAACGGCCCAGGCCCGCGGTGCGCGGCGGCACACCGTGAAATCCGGGATAGTGCTGGCCGTGGCCTTGCGCGCCGCCGGGGCGCCCGATCACCAGAACATTTCGGACGGCCTTGTCGGAAAGGCAATGGCGACGGCCGAGGAATGCGAACTCCTTTCACTTTTGTGGCCCGCAGCCCTGGTCATGGCCGATCTGCGCCCAGGACACGCCGAGGAGTATCGATTCAGAGTGGCCGAGGTGTTGCACGCAGTGTTACGAAGCGCAGATCCTTGCGGGAGGAGGATCGCGGGGGAATCACCATGGGTCCCGGCCCCGGGTGGTTGAGCCGTCGGAATGGGGTGTTCCGGCATCCGGGCTAAGAAACTTCAAAAAAAGCCACCGGATCGTGTCAAGGTTCGGGCTAAAGCGTCCGATAGGGGAAGTGGAATGTCACCCGGCTGCAGGAAGGAAACCCCGTGACGACGGTCTTGATCTGCGACGACCGACGCAGTGTCCGTGAAGGGCTCACCCGAGTGATGTCCGCGGTCCCTGGGGTCAGTCGCATCGACTGCGTAGCGCACGGTGACGAGCTGCTGGCCCGGTACTCCCGTCAGCCCGTCGACGTCGTGCTGGTCGGAACGCAACGCGCGGTTCCGACAGGTGTCGAAGCCACTCGACGGCTCGTCTCCGCGAACCCCCAGGCGAACGTCATCGTCTTCGGCGCCCCGGACGACGCGGGCAGCATCGCCGCCGCGATCGCCGGCGGTGCCCGTGGCTACCTCCGCTGGGACGCGTCCCGGCCGGAGCTGGTCGCCGCACTGGCCCACACCCTGGCGAGCACCTCGGTGCCCGCGCCCCGTCAGCCGTCCGACCCGGGCGTCCAGCTGACCGAGCGCGAGCTTCAGGTGCTCCGCGGGATGAGCCAGGGCAAGAGCAACGGCCAGATCGGCCGCGAGCTCTACCTGTCCGAGGACACGGTCAAGACCCACGCCCGGCGGCTGTTCCGCAAGCTCGGCGTGCGCGACCGCGCGCAGGCCGTGGCGCACGGCTTCCGCCGCGGCCTGGTCAGCTGACCCGTTCTCGCGGCATCTCCCCGATCCTGACGGCCGGAATACAGGTGACGACGGGCCAGGGCGCACCGCCCTGGCCCGTACCTGTGTGGTCCCCATCACACTCCGGCGCCCATCCGGGCAGCCCCGGGACGAAATCCCGTCCCGGCACCCCGTCCCTCCGACGGTTCTCGTACCCGTGACGTCGTTCACTCGTTGTATCGACGATATCGATCGCGGGTCAGCACGATAATCCGTATTTCCGCGCCTCCAGGCGGTGCGGCGCGCCGGGGAGCACCGCGCGCGCCGGTCCGAAGGTGGCCGAAGGTACGGTAGCGGTCACCGGTTCGAGGTGGAGGCGACCACGGGCCGGGTTCTTTGCACACCTACGCGTAACACTGGGACTGTTGTCTGCGATGGCCAATGTGGGGGATGGACTGGATGAACCGGTCGCCGCTGCTGTCGAGGGAGATCCCCAGGCAGTGGAGCGGTTGCTGGCTGCTATCCGTCCACTGGTAGTGCGGTATTGCCGCGCCCGGGTTGGCAGGCAGGAGCGATCCTTCGCTTCGGCGGACGACGTTGCGCAGGAGGTGTGTCTCGCGGTGCTAACGGCATTGCCCTCGTACCGCGACCAAGGCCGTCCGTTCCTGGCCTTCGTCTACGGGATCGCCCAGCACAAGGTGGCCGACGCGCACCGCGCGGCGGCGCGCAACCGGGCCGAGCCGGTGGCCGAGATCCCCGACGAGGTCGAAGGCGGGGTCGGTCCCGAGCAGCGGGCGCTGCAAGGTGAACTGAACGAGCGGATGTCCCAGTTGTTGCAGGTGCTGCCGGACAAGCAGCGGGAGATCGTGGTGCTGAGGGTGGTCGTCGGACTGTCGGCGGAAGAGACCGCGGACGCCGTGGGGTCGACCCCCGGCGCCGTCCGCGTCGCCCAGCACCGCGCCCTCGCGCGGCTGAGAAAGGTCCTGGCCGCGGAGGAGGTGATCTGAGTGACCGGTCACGAGAAGGGCTACGAGCCCGACGACGTGTTCGCCAGTGGCTTGTCGTCGTCGGAGGCGGAGTTCGCCGCCGATCTGTCGGCGGTCCAAGCGGACGACGCGCTGCTCGACGCTCTCGGCGGGTCCGACCCGGCGCTGGCCGACGGTCTCGGCGACCAGGAGCTCAACGCGTTGCTGGTGGCGTGGCGAAGAGACATCGACAGTGAGCCGCTGGCCGAACTGGTCGACGTCGACACCGCTGTGCGGACCGTCACCACCGCGAGCCTCGCGAAGCAGCACGCTTCGAGCGGACGCCGCCGCAGGCTGCTCGTCCCGGTCGCCGTCGCCGCCGCCGTGCTGGCGATCGCGTTCACCGGCACCGGGCTGGCCGCGCGCTCCGCGCAACCCGGCGACACCCTGTGGGGCCTGGCGAAGGTCCTGTACTCCGATCACACCCGCTCGGTCGAGGCGGCCGCGAACGCGAAGCTCGACCTCGAGAAGGCGAACCTGGCCATCGCCGGCGGCAACCTCGACGCCGCCCGCGAAGCCCTCGACGCCGCCCAGGCCGCGTTGTCGCAGGTCAGCGACGAGGACAACCGCGACCAGCTGATGGAGCAGCACCGGCAGCTCGCCGCGCAGCTCCAGAACCCGGACGCGCCGGTCCAGGGCCCGATCCAGACTTCTTCGCCGCAGGTCCCGCCCGGCGGAGCCACGTCGTCGCAGGTGCCGCCGGCCGGCTCGGCGACGTCCATCCCGGGCAGCGGCAGCGGCACGACCAGCCTGCCGGGCACCGGGACGCCTACCCCGACGCCCCCGCCGCCGACCACCACGCCGCCGCCGCCGACCACCGAGCCGCCGCCGACCAGCACGGCCGCGAGCGGCAACGACCCCGGCACGAACACGGGACGCAGCGAGTCCGCCGGTCAGCAGAGCGTCGGCGAAGGTCAGTAGGACCCAAGACACGGAAAAGCCCTGGTGAGCAAGCTCACCAGGGCTTCTTCGTGGGGTCAGTAGGCGCTTTCGTTGGCCGTCACGCCGTCGGCGAAGCCCCGGCAGTAGTCCCAGCTCACGTAGTCGCCGGGGTTCGGGTCGTAGGCCGGCTCGTGCGGGCGCATCCGCCCGTCGGCCAGCAGCTGCTCCAGGCTGGCCCGCAGGAGGTGCCAGTCGTGGTAGTGCGGTTCGTCGCACTCGCCGCAGTCGACGACGATCCCGCGAACCCCGCGAGGCTCGAGGAGTGCCTGGTAGACGGCCAGATCGGAGAGATCGGCCAGCAGCTCGGTGCGTTCGGAGTCGCTGATCGGCTCGTCCAGGCGTTCCTCGTCGACGAGGAACGCCCGGGCCGGGTCGTCCGGGTCGTCCGCGAACGGGTCTGGAGGCAGGACATCATGCGCCACGGCCTGCACGGTACCGGGCGGTCCCCGCGGCTCGCCCACCGCCCGGGGCGGGCCCACGCGGCGGATATCATGAGGGGAAGGCTCCGAGTCGTCAGTTGATCTTGATTTGACCACGGCGACCCCGCTCATCCCGCGTCAGGAAGGCCCTTCACCCGCTATGACCAGCGACGGCATCACCACCCCCATGCCGGCCAAGTTCGCCATGCTCGGCCTGACCTTCGACGACGTGCTGCTGCTGCCCGCCGAATCGGACGTCGTGCCCAGCGGGGTGGACACGAGCACCCGGCTGAGCCGGAACATCACCCTCGGCATCCCGCTGGTCTCCGCCGCGATGGACACCGTCACTGAGGCGCGGATGGCGATCGCCATGGCCCGCCAGGGCGGCATCGGCGTGCTCCAGCGCAACCTCCCGATCGACGAGCAGGCGGCCGCCGTCGAGGTCGTGAAGCGGTCCGAGGCGGGCATGGTCACCGACCCGGTCACCTGCTCGCCCGACGCGACGCTGGCCGAGGTCGACGCCCTGTGCGCGAAGTTCCGCATCTCCGGGGTCCCGGTGGCCGACGCGTCCGGCGCGCTGGTGGGCATCATCACCAACCGCGACATGCGCTTCGAGGTCGACCACAGCCGCCCGGTGTCCGAGGTCATGACCAAGGCGCCGCTGGTCACCGCCCAGGTCGGCGTGTCCGCGGACGCCGCGCTCGGCCTGCTGCGCCGGCACAAGATCGAGAAGCTGCCGATCGTCGACGGCGCGGGCAAGCTGCGCGGGCTGATCACGGTCAAGGACTTCGTGAAGACCGAGCAGTACCCGAAGGCGACGAAGGACCCGGACGGCCGCCTGATCGTCGGTGCCGCGGTCGGCGTCGGCCCGGACGGGCACAAGCGCGCGATGGCGCTGGCCGACGCGGGCGTCGACGTCCTGATGGTCGACACGGCGCACGGGCACTCCCGCGCGGTCGTCGAGACCGTCTCGCTGCTGAAGAAGGAGCTCGGCGACGCGGTCGACATCGTCGGCGGCAACGTCGCGACCCGGGCGGGCGCGCAGGCGCTGGTCGACGCGGGCGCGGACGGCGTCAAGGTCGGGGTCGGCCCGGGCTCCATCTGCACCACCCGGATCGTCGCGGGTGTCGGCGTCCCGCAGATCTCCGCGATCTACGAGGCCGACCAGGCGTGCCGCCCGGCGGGCGTCCCGGTGATCGGTGACGGCGGCATCCAGTACTCCGGTGACATCGCGAAGGCGATCGCGTCCGGCGCGTCCACGGTGATGCTGGGCAGCCTGCTGGCCGGCACCGCCGAGTCGCCCGGTGACCTGATCCTGGTCAACGGCAAGCAGTTCAAGGTCTACCGCGGCATGGGCTCGCTCGGCGCGATGCAGTCGCGCGGCCAGGCGAAGTCGTACTCCAAGGACCGCTACGCCCAGGACGACGTGCTGAGCGAGGACAAGCTGGTCCCCGAAGGCATCGAAGGCCGCATCCCGTTCCGCGGGCCGCTGGCCAACGTCGTGCACCAGCTCGTCGGCGGCCTGCGTTCGGGAATGGGCTACGCGGGCGCGAACACGATCGCCGAGCTGCAGGAGGCCCAGCTGGTCCGGATCACCGCGGCCGGCCTCAAGGAGAGCCACCCGCACGACATCACGATGACCGTCGAGGCCCCGAACTACACGACGCGTTAGTCCGCCCTTTCGATCGTTCCCTCCCTGGTCATGGGCCGCGAAACTCGGCCCATGACCAGGATGGTGGCGGCGGTGGCCGCGGCGGCGGTGCTCGGGCTCGGCGGTGGCGTGGCGGCCGCCTCGGCGGCGGACGCTCCGGCGTCACCGCAGGTCCAGCCGTCGCCGGGCGAGCTCTGGAAGCGCACCGAGCTGTTCTTCGGCACCGGCAAGCCGGACGGCACCGAGGTGACCGACAAGGAGTTCGCCGCCTTCTCCGACCGGGAGATCACCCCGGCCTTCCCGGACGGTTTCACCCGGCTCGACGGCAGCGGGCAGTGGCGCGGCGGCTCCGGGGTGATCGTGCGGGAACACACCCATGTGGTGGTACTGCTCTACCCGTTCGCCGATCGCGATGCCGAGCGGGAGATCGAAGGCCTGCGTGCCGACTACGAAAAGCAGTTCCAGCAGGAGTCGGTACTGCGTTCGGACTCGGTGGAGAAGGTCTCCTTCTGAGTTTCCGTAACCTAGCGTGCTTACGGTAATCGGCCTATCGCCTTGCGTGGCTTTCGTAGTGTGCACTGAACGGCATGACGGTCACCCGCTTCACGCGCGTGCTGCGCACGGTGTTCTTCACCGCGATCGCGCTCGTGTCGCTCTTCCTCGGCGGGATCGTCTGCCTGATGTGCCAGGTGCTGGCCGGCCGCGACGCGCCGACGTACCGCGTCGACGGGCACATCGTGTCCCACGAGCAGGGAGCGCTCCCCGTCGGCGGTGACGAAGACGCGGTCAGCCACACCATCGCGGTCGACGCCGGGAACCGGCTCTACCGCGTCACGGCCGTCGGGCCCGACCTCGACCTGCCCACCGGACAGCCGGTCGCGCTCGACGTCTCGACGGCGGACGGCAGCATCGCCTACCTCCGCGCGGGCGGCGGCGTGATCGACCTGCGCCCGGGAGTGGTGCGCCCGGTGCTGCTGATCGGCGCGGCCCTGCTCGGCCTGGGCGCGATGTACTTCGGCGCGGTCCGGCTGAACATCTATCCACCGGTGGCGACCTGGCTGGCCCTGGCCCTCGGTGCCGTGCTCGCGCCGGTCATCGTGTTCGTGCGGGTGTGACGTGCCCGGCGGCTTGGTCGCGCCCGCGGCGTGGGCCGTCGCCGCCGGAGCCGGTCTGACCTTCGCGGTGTACGGGATCCTCGAGTCCGTCGGCCCGGTCGAGCGCGCGGAAGCCGTCGTCGAGGTGAGCCACGACTACGCGTCGGGGAGCACGAAGCACATCTACCACCTGGTGCTGCGCACGGCGTCCGGCGAGCTCTTCGAGGCCGAGGGGTCCGAGAAGGGCCTCGGCGTCCGGGTGGGGGACGACGTCGGGATCGAGATCTCGGCCGTCGGCCGGGAGGTGCAGGCCGTGCGCGTCTATCGCCGCCGGGTGCCGACGGATGCCGGCGAAAGCTTGGCGTTCTGGGCGGTGCTGGCCGGCGGCGGAGCGCTGGTCGGCGCGCTGGCGAAGGCGGCCGAAACCCGGCGCGCCCTGCCCGCCGCGCTGAGCACCGCGGCCGGGCTGGCGGCGGGCGTCGCGCCTGCGTTGCTGCTGTTCTAACCCCCGTGCGCGGGTCACCCACGCGGACTAGCGACAATGGGGCACGGCAGATTGTCGTCGTCGGAGGAGGCTTCACGTGCGGGACCTGGTCGAGATCGGGATGGGCCGCACCGCGCGGCGGGCTTATGACCTCGACGACGTCGAGATCGTGCCTTCGCGGCGGACCCGGTCGTCTTCGGTGGTGTCCACCTCGTGGCAGATCGACGCCTACCGCTTCGACCTGCCGCTCGTCACGCACCCGACGGACGCGATCGTCTCGCCCGGCACCGCGGTCGCCGTCGGCGAGCTGGGCGGCCTGGGCGTGCTCAACGCCGAGGGTCTCTGGGCGCGCCACGCGAACGTCGAGGACGCCATCTTCCAGCTGGTCCGCGCGGCCGAGGACCTCGAGGACCCGACCGCGGTCGGCCGCGTGCTGCAGGAGCTGCACGCCGCGCCGATCCGGCTCGACCTGCTGACCGAGGCGATCAAGACCGTCCGCGAGTCCGGCGTCACGGTCGCCGCGCGCGTCAGCCCGCAGCACGCCGCCGAGCTGACCCCGGACCTGATCGCGGCCGGGGTCGAGATCCTGGTCGTGCAGGGCACGATCATCTCCGCCGAGCACGTGGTGCGCGACGCGGAACCGCTGAACCTCAAGGACTTCATCGGCCGGCTCGACGTGCCGGTGATCGCCGGCGGCGTCAGCGACTACCGCACGGCGATGCACCTCATGCGCACCGGCGCGGCCGGCGTGATCGTCGGCCACGGCTACACGCCGGGCGTCACGAGCACCGACCGCGTCCTCGGCATCGGCGTCCCGATGGCCACTGCCATCATCGACGCCGCGGCCGCCCGCCGCGACTACCTCGACGAGACCGGCGGCCGCTACGTGCACGTCCTGGCGGACGGCGGCATGACGGTCTCCGGCGACATCGCAAAGGCCATCGCGTGCGGCGCGGACGCCGTGATGCTGGGTTCACCGCTGGCCGCCGCATCGGACGCACCCGGCCAGGGCCTGTACTGGACGGCGGCGGCCGCGCACCCGTCACTGCCGCGCTCGCGCGTGGCTGCGGGGCCCGACTACGCGGTCGACCTGAAGACCCTGCTGTTCGGGCCATCGTCCGACGCGGAAGGCGTGGTGAACCTCTTCGGCGCGCTCCGCCGCGCGATGGCGAAGACGGGCTACTCGGACCTCAAGGAGTTCCAGCGGGTGGGGCTCACCGTCCGCCGGTGAGGGCCGGACCTTGCTAGTGTTCTACAACACAGAGTGTCTGGTGTAGAGCGCTGCGTGGCCGGGGAGGGCGACGATGGGTTCCGTCTACGACCCGGACGTGGACTGGTCGTTGCCCGGCCCCGACGGTATCCCGGTGGCGGGTTCGTACGGGGTGCCGGCTGGTTCGGGGGCCGGGTTCGCCTACGACGAGGCGACGCTCCGTGAGCTGGCCAAGGACTGGGACGACCTGGCCGACGAGTTCAAGGAAGACTTCAGAAAGGCGTACTACCTTTCCGCTGCTCAGGGCCCAGGACTGGAGTACGCCAGCCTGGGCAATGCCGAGCAGATCCGGGCGTCCGGTGCAGCGTTGCTGGAGACGCTGGCTTCGCGTGAGAAGTACTGCCGGGCGATGGCGGACAAATTCCGAACTGCGCTGGGTAAGTACGCCGCTACCGAAGACACTCAGCGGACCGAGATCGATCAGACCGGAGGAAGTCTGTGATGCGCCGCGTGATCATTCCGATGAGTGCTGCGTTGGTGCTGCTCGGTGCTTGTGACTCCACGAACGGGGGGACACCGGTTCCGGTTTCGTCGGCGCCGAGCGCTCCGTCTGCCTCTTCGCCGGTCGGCGAGGTACCTGGTCCGGGGGTGCCGAAGGTGGCCGACCCGATCGATCTCGCGAGGCTTGAACACGCACCATGCGATTCGTTGACGCCGGCACAGGTTGCGGGACTGCTCGGCTCGGAGGTGGAGACAAAACCCGAGCCCGACGCCTATGTAGGACCGGTGTGTAACTGGGAGGCGCCCGGCAGGGCCGGCGTCGGCATTATTTTCGGCAAGCTCGATAAACGTGGTTTGACCAGGGTGTATGCCGAGAAGGGGAAGGCCTACGCCTTCGTGGAGCCGCTCGAGCCCGTCGACGGGTATCCGCTGGCTGCGTATGGCCCCGAAGATCCGAAGATCAAGGGGGAGCAGTGCATGGTCGCCGTGGGGACCAGTGACACGCAGGCCATCGACATCAGCGTTGACCGATCGGAAAAGAACATCGGCAAGGGTGATCCCTGCGAGGCTGCGCGTCAGGTCACGGCGATGGTGCTGGGCAACGCGAAGGCCGGGAGCTGACGGTCAGCTCCCGGCAGGGCGGACTACCGCCTGGTGACGTGCGCGAGGAACGCGCTGAAGGCCTCTTCGGAGTAGACGAGGATCGGGCGGGGCGCCGGCTGTTTGGTGTCCCGTACCCCGACCGCGCCCGGCGCGGAACCGATCTCCACGCAGGCGTTCTCCTCGAAGTGGCTGTGGCTCGACTTGCGCCAACCGGTGAGCTGCTGGGGGCCCATGTCGGTCCCTCCCGGAAATCGTGTCCCGCCGACGGGTCTCGCCTGCGTGGACATCGAGCTACTCTTTGTATACCCACACTCACTTTCCGAGAATCGTGCAGACGGGTGACTGGCCGGTAACTTACCTCTGGTCAGGACCGGGACCCCGGGTTACGCTCAAGGTGTGACTGCCAGTAACACCACCACCAGTGCAGGTGGCCCGGACTACGACGTCGTCGTGGTCGGGTCGGGGTTCGGCGGCAGCGTCGCGGCGCTGCGGCTCACCGAGAAGGGCTACCGGGTAGCCGTCGTCGAAGCCGGCCGCAGGTTCGCCGACGACGAGTTCGCGAAGACGTCGTGGGACCTCAAGCGCTACCTGTGGGCGCCGCAGGTCGGCTGCTACGGGATCCAGCGCATCCACATGCTCAACGACGTCATGGTGCTCGCGGGCGCCGGCGTCGGCGGCGGGTCGCTCGTCTACGCGAACACGCTCTACCGGCCGCTGAAGCCGTTCTACGCCGATCAGCAGTGGTCGCACATCACGGACTGGGAGTCCGAGCTCGCGCCGCACTACGACCAGGCGAGCCGCATGCTCGGCGTGGTCACGAACCCGACGATCACACCCTCGGACGTCGTGATGCGCGACGTCGCGAAGGACATGGGCGTCGCCGATTCCTTCCACCCGACGCCCGTCGGCGTGTACTTCGGCAAGCCCGGGGCGAAGGCGGCCGACCCGTACTTCGGCGGTGCCGGGCCCGCGCGCACCGGCTGCACCGAGTGCGGCGCCTGCATGACCGGCTGCCGCGTCGGCGCGAAGAACACGCTGGTCAAGAACTACCTCTACCTCGCGGAGCAGGACGGTGCGAAGGTCATCCCGCTGACGACGGTTACGTCCGTGCGCCCGGTCGACGGCGGTTACGAGGTCGACCTGAAGAAGACCGGGACGACGTCGCGCCGGTTCCGGACGACCATCACGGCCGAGAAGGTCGTCTTCGCCGCCGGCACCTGGGGCACGCAGAACCTGCTGCACCGCATGAAGGACACCGGCACGCTGCCCGGGCTGTCGCGGCGGCTGGGCGAGCTGACCCGCACGAACTCCGAGGCGATCATCGGCGCGGCCCGCACCGACGTCGACGAGAGCCGGAACTTCAGCCGCGGGGTCGCGATCACGTCGTCGATCCACCCGGACGAGAACACCCACATCGAGCCGGTGCGGTACGGCAAGGGCAGCAACGCGATGAGCCTGCTGCAGACGATCGCGACCGACGGCGCGTCACCGGTCCCGCGCTGGCGTCAAGCGGTGAGCTTCATGTTCAGGCACCCCGTCCAGACGGCGAAGCTGCTCAACGGCTACCGCTGGAGCGAGCGCACGGTGATCCTGCTGGTGATGCAGAGCCTCGACAACTCGATCACGACGTACACGAAGCGCGGGCTGTTCGGCCGCCGCAAGTACACGTCGAAGCAGGGCCACGGCGAGCCGAACCCGAGCTTCATCCCGGCGGGCCACGAGGCGAACGAACGCACGGCGGACCGCATCGGCGGCATCGCGGGCGGCACGTGGGGCGAGATCTTCGACATCCCGCTGACCGCGCACTTCATCGGCGGCGTCCCGATCGGCGCGACGGCCGAGGAGGGCGTGATCGACCCGTACCACCGCGTGTTCGGCTACCCGGGCCTGTCGGTGGTCGACGGCGCGGCGATCACGGCCAACCTGGGCGTGAACCCGTCGCTGACGATCACGGCCCAGGCCGAGCGGGCGTTCTCGTTCTGGCCGAACAAGGGCGAGGCAGACCAGCGGCCGACCCAGGACTCGTCGTACGTCCGGCTGGAGCCGGTGGCGCCGAAGAACCCGGCGGTCCCGGCGGACGCCCCGGCAGCCCTGCGGCGGTCCTAGACTCGGGGCGTGACGGCATCCGAGAAGGCGCACGCGCTGCTCGACGGGGTACGGAAGCTCGATGACGAATGGGCGCGGGCCATCGGTGGCCTCGGCGAGCCCGAGCTGCGCGCACCCAGCGCGTTGCCCGGGTGGTCGCGGGCCCACGTCCTCGCGCACGTCGCGCGCAACGCCGATGGCCTCAAGAATCTCCTGACCTGGGCTAACACCGGTACCGAGACGCCGATGTACGCCAGTCCCGAGGCCCGCGAAGCCGACATCGAGGCCGGGGCGCGGCGCGGGGCCGCCGACATCCTCGCCGACTTCGTCGCGTCGGCCGCGCGCTTCGAGGAGTACGCCGCCGGGATGCCGGACGACGCCTGGGCGCGGGAGGCCCGCAACCGGCAGGGCGAGCCCGTCAGCGGGGCCGTCGTCGCGCGGATGCGGGTGTCCGAGCTGACCATCCACCTCGCCGACCTCGACCGGGGTTACGACCTCGACCGCGTCCTGGCGCTGCTCGGCCCGCTCGCCGGCGACGTCGTCCAGCACGCGATCACCTCCCGGAGTGCGCACCTGCCCGCGCTTCGCCTGGTCGCGGGCGACTCGGAGTGGACGATGGGTGCCGCGCCCGGCGCCACCGTCACCGGCACGAGCGGGCAGCTGCTGGCCTGGCTGAGCGGGCGTTCCGGCGGGGAGAGCCTCGACGGCGACGTGCCGCGGATCCCCGCCTGGTCGTGAAGTGCCCGTGAACTGACCGCGACCGTCCTCCGTGTACCGATCAGAGGCGCGGATACCCGGGTCCGGCCCTAAACTGGGCGTCCCCGGCAGCGAGGAGTCCGATGTGGACAGCGTGAGCAGGCCGGTCCGGTGACCGGGCAACCCGGCCGACGGCCGCACGTCTTCGACCACATGGACAGAAGGGCGTTCCTCCGCGTCGCGGGTGTGTCGGCGGCCGGCGCCGTCGCCGCCGCGTGCGGGCCGGGCGCCCCCACGACGCCCGCCGATTCGACGAGCGCGCTGCCGGAGACGACGTCCGCGCCGCCCGCCACGCGGCTGCCCACCGGCCCGCCGAACTGGGACGACCTGCGCACCAAGCTGGCCGGCGGCCTGGTGCGCCCGGGCGGCGACGGCTACAGCACCGCCAAGCGCGCCTTCAACCCGCTCTTCGACGGCAACAACCCGGTCGCCGTGGCGAGCGCGCGGAACGCCGAGGACGTGCAGGCCTGCGTCCAGGCCGCCGCCGGGCGCTTGACGCTCGCCGCGCGCAGCGGCGGCCACAGCTACGCCGGGTACTCGGTCCCCGAGAGCGGGCTCGTCATCGACGTGGCCGCGATGAACAAAGTGGACATCCGGGGCACCCAGGCCGTCATCGGCGCCGGCGCGAAGCTGAAGGACGTCTACGCCGGCCTGGCGGGGGCCGGGCGCGCGCTGCCCGCCGGCTCCTGCCCGACGGTCGGGATCGCCGGGCTGACCCTCGGCGGCGGCATCGGCGTGCTCTCCCGCAAGTACGGCCTGACCTGCGACCACCTGAGCTCCGCCCAGGTCGTCACGGCCGACGGCAAACTGGTGACGGCGTCCGCGAGCTCCGAGCCGGACCTGTTCTGGGCACTGCGCGGCGGGGGCGGCGGCAACTTCGGCATCGTCACCGAGTTCACCTTCGACACCGATCCGGCGCCGAACCTGACGGTGTTCTCGCTGCACTTCCCGGCCGGTTCCGCGGCCGGCGTGCTCGGCGCGTGGCAGCAGTGGATCGCCGCGATGCCGCCGGAGCTGTGGGCGAACATCGTGCTCTCCGGGGGCTCGCCGGTCCAGTGCCGCGTCGGCGGCTGCTACGTCGGCAACGCACCCGCGCTGAACACGCTGCTGAACAACCTCACCACCAACGCCGGTGCGCGGCCGACCCAGCGCACCGTGAAGAGCCTCGACTACCTCGGCGCCATGAACTACTTCTCCGGCAGCTCGGCGCGGCAGTCGTTCGTCGCGTCCTCACGGATCATCACGAGCCCGGTCGACCCCGCGAAGGTCGTCGCCCTCGCCGACGGCCGGACGGGCATGGACCTGCTCATCGACGGCCTCGGCGGGAAGGTCGGGGAGCCGGCGAAGGACGCGACGGCGTTCTGGCACCGCGACGCGCTGGCCAGCGTCCAGATCTACGCGCCCGCGACGGCGAAGACCCGGGCGAAGGTCACGCAGTCGGTGGGTGACGTCGTCGCGGGTCTCGCGGCGGCCGGCGCGGGCGGCGGGTACGTCAACTACATCGACCCGGCCCTGCCCGACTGGAAGGCCGCCTACTACGGCGACAACGCCAAGCGGCTCGGGGACGTCGCGAAGAAGTACGACCCCTACAACGTCTTCCGGTTCGGGCAGGGCGTCGTCGTCTAGAGGTCGATGCCGGTGAAGACCGTGACGCGCTCCTCCGTCAGGTCGTGCATGGCCGCGAGGACGCCTTCGCGGCCGACGCCGGAGCCCTTGACGCCGCCGTAGGGCATCTGGTCGGCGCGGTAGGACGGGACGTCGCCGATGATCACGCCGCCGACCTCCAGCTCCGCCGACGCGTGGAACGCCAGCTGGACGTCGGTGGTGAAGACGCCGGCCTGCAGGCCGTACGCGGATTCGTTGACCGAGCGGAAGGCCTCGTCGACACCGTCCACAACGGACACGGCGAGCACCGGGCCGAAGATCTCCTCGGCCCACGCCTTGGTGTCCGGCGGGACGTCGGTGAGCAGCGTCGGCGCCACGGTCGCGCCCTCGCGCGTCCCGCCGGTGAGCAGCTTCGCGCCCGCGCCGACAGCGTCGTTGACCCACGCGACGATCCGCTCGGCGGCGGCTTCGTCGACGACCGGGCCGACGTCGGTGTTCCGGTCGTACGGGTCGCCCGTCCGCTGCGCTTCGACCGCCTCCACCAGCGCGGGCACGAACTCGTCCGCGACGGCGGCGTCCACGATCACCCGCTGCACGGCGATGCAGGACTGCCCGGCCTGGTAGTTGCCGAAGGTGGCGATGCGGTGCGCGGCGCCTTCGGGGTCGGGCCAGTCGCGCAGGACGACGGCCGCCGCGTTGCCGCCGAGCTCCAGCACGACGTGCTTGCGCGGCGCGGCGTCCTTGAGCGACCAGCCGACCGGGCCCGAGCCGGTGAACGACACGACGGGCAGCCGCGGGTCGGCGACGAGCGCCTTGGTTTCGTCGTTTCCCAGCGGCAGCACGGAAAACGAGCCCTCGGGCAGGTCCGTCTCGGCCAGGATCTCGCCGAGGATCAGCGCCGAGAGCGGCGTGCGCGGCGCCGGCTTGACGATGATCGGCGCGCCGATCGCCAGCGACGGCGCGACCTTGTGCGCCACCAGGTTGAGCGGGAAGTTGAACGGCGCGATGCCGAGCACCGGCCCGCGCGGCACGCGGCGGGTCAGCGCCAGCCGCGCCTCGCCGGCCGGGTCGGTGTCGAGGCGCTGGACGTCGCCGCTGAACCGGCGGGCCTCCTCGGCGGCGATGCGGAACACCGACACCGCGCGCTTGACCTCGGCTTCGGCCCACTTGAGCGGCTTGCCGTTCTCGGCGGTGATGACTTCGGCGATCTCTTCGGCGCGGGCGGCGAGCACCCGGGACACGTGCTCGAGCGCGCCGGCGCGGACGTGCGCGGGGGTCGCGCGCAGCTCCTTCGCGACCGAGACCGCGGCGGCGACCGCGCGTTCGACCTGCTCCGGCCCGGGCACGGCGACCGTGGCGACCTCACTGCCGTCGTACGGGTGGTGCACGACGAGGGTGGTGGCGCCCGGCTCCGGGCGGCCGGCGATCCAGGCGGGGCGCGGCTCGGGGGTGATCATGTCCATGCGTACCAACGTAATCCGGGTGGGAACCCCCGAACGTGGAACCCACCCGGTCGGGTCACGGCTTGATGAGCACCTTCAGCGCCTCGCGCTCGGCCATGGCGCGGTAGCCGTCCGGCACGCCTTCGACGTCGATGGTGCGGTCGAAGACCTTGCCGGGCTGGTACTTGCCGTCGAGGACGTCCGGCAGCAGCTCGGGGATGTAGTGGCGCGCCGGGGCGACTCCGCCGGTCACCGTGACGTTGCGGCGGAACACGCCCACGCCGATCGGCCCGTCCTCGTACTGCGGCAGGCCGACCCGGCTCACCGCGCCGCCCGCGCGCACGACCCCGACGCCCATCTCGAAGGCGCCCTTCGTGCCGACGCACTCGAGGACGGCGTGCGTGCCCTGGCCGTCCGTCAGCTCGCGCACCTTCTCGACGCCCTCCTCGCCGCGCTCGGCGACGACGTCGGTCGCGCCGAACTCGCGCCCGAGGTCGGTCCGGGCCTGGTGGCGGCCCATGAGGACGATCCGGTCGGCGCCGAGGCGCTTCGCCGCGAGGACGGCGGAGAGCCCGACGGCGCCGTCGCCGATGACCGTGACGTTCTGGCCCTCGCGCACGCGCGCTTTCACCGCGGCGTGGTGGCCGGTGGAGAAGACGTCCGACAGCGTGAGCATCGACGCGAGCAGGTCGTCGTCCTCGGTGTGCGGGAGCTTGACCAGCGTGCCGTCGGCCTGCGGGACGCGCACGGCCTCGCCCTGGCCGCCGTCGACGCCCTTCGCGCCCCAGCCGCCGCCGTGCAGGCAGGACGTCTGCAAGCCTTCGCGGCAGAACTCGCAGGTGTTGTCGGACCAGACGAACGGCGCGACGGCGAGGTCGCCCTTCTTGACGCCTCGCACGTCGGCGCCGGTCTCCTCGACGATCCCGAGGAACTCGTGCCCGATCCGGCGGCCGTGCTCGCGGGGTGGCATGTCGGCGTAGGGCCAGAGGTCGCTGCCGCAGATGCAGGACCGCACGACCCGCAGGACGACGTCGGTGGGCTCGGCCAGTTTCGGGTCGGGAACCGTCTCGACCCGGACATCGCCGGCGCCGTAGATGACTGTCGCTCGCATGCCAGTGCCTTTCCCGTGGAGGTCGTGACAAACGTCGGGGGTGCGGCGGCGTCGTCGCGCCTAGATTTTCGTCCATGACCGCGCCCGCCGCATCCCGCACCCCGTTCGGGGCACTCGCCACCGGCGCCCGCCGCCCGTACCTCACCGCGACAGTGTTCCTGGTGACGCTGGCGTGCGGGATCGCGCAGCTGGCGCACCGGCCGCTGTACGACGCGGTCGTGCGCGACGCGGCGCGCATCGACGACGGCGAGTGGTACCGCCTGGTCACCGGGATGTTCTTCCAGGACGGCTGGGCGTTCGGCCTGGTCTCGAACCTGCTCTGGCTGGCGGTGTTCGGCACGCTCGCCGAGCGCGTGTTCGGCCGCGTGCGCTGGCTGGTCCTCTACTTCGGCTGCGGTCTGTTCGGCCAGGTCATGAGCTACCTCTGGCTGAACCCGGTCGGCGCGGGCAACTCGATGTGCGTGGTGGGCCTGATCGGCGCGCTGGCGGTGGTCGTCATCGTGGCGTCCCGGCGCTACGGCGTGGTGCTGCCGGCGCAGTTCCGGGTCATGGCGTTCGCCGTGCCGGTGCTGGCCGTGGTCGACACGGTCGTCCACGACAACCACGGCCTCCCGTGCCTGCTGGGGATGGTGCTCGGGTTCCTGCTGCTCCCGCGGCGGACCCGGTGACCGCGGACGGCCCGGAGCCCTCGTGGGGGTGGCTCCGGCCCGTCCGTCCCGCTCAGTCCGGGTAGTGGCCGCCGAGCCGGCACCAGTGCGCGACCAGGTGCGGCTGCACGGGCAGCGCCAGGATCTCGGCGAGGTCCGCTTCGGCCCGGCGAGCCGCTTCCTCGGTGTGGTCCCACTCCTGCTCTTCCCGCCGGGCGTTCGAGCCCGCCACCCCGACCAGCTGCTCCGCCCGGGCCTGGGCGGCGGCGATCCGGTCGCACCGCAGCTCGTCGGCCCGGCCCAGGTCCTCGGTGTGCCGGGCGTCGAGGACGATCCCGCCACCCGAGCGCACCCCGCACCGGACGGCGATCCGCAGCAGATCGGTGCTGAACGCACGCGTTTCGGCGGGCACCCACGACAGCCGCTCCCAGTCGGGCTGGGGCTGGTCGTCGGCGCGGCAGACCGCGTACCCGGGCACGTCGCACCAGGTCAGCCGGCCGGGCGGGCGGAGTCGGTAGAGCATGCGCGATCCCCCTCGGCGCGGCGGCCCCGGTCGGAGCCGCCCTCGATGCCTGGTGAATCGGCCCGACGGTGACTCGGTGTTACAGATCACCGGTGGCGGTGGAGATCGCGCAGCAGGAGCACTTCGGCGCAGTGGTGGATCATCTCGCGGTGGATGTGCAGCACCAGCGTCGCCATCGGGTACGCCGCGTACGGGCCTTCCGCCGGGCCGCACGGCCTCGCGAGCGCGTCGTCGTCGAGGGATTTCACCCCTTCGAGCCACCGGGCGTAGTACTCGTCCAGCAGGGCGATCGCCTCGGCCGCGGTGCCCGGGTACGGGTAGTCGTCGTAGGTCATCGCGGGGCCGTCGAAGTGCGACGCGATCCGCATCCCCAGGACGCCGACGAGGATGTGGTTGAGCCGCCACGCGATCGTCGTGACCGGCGGCGGGGTCGGCTCGGGGAAGGCGAAGTCGATGGTGAACGGACCCGTGCCGGGTTCGTCGTCGGACTTGCGCGGTCGCACGGTCCAGCAGCCCGCGACCGGCTCCCGGAAGTACTCGTCGTCGGTGAGGCCTTCGAGCTTCGGCCGCACCAGCGCGGTCCAGTGGAAGTCCAGCTGGTCGGTCAGTTCCTTCGTCCAGTTCACAGCCATACCGGGCACCGTAGGCCGGATCGCGGACAGGGGCGGCCCTGAATCCGGGGTGACCCAGCCCACCTGGGACGATGGTGGGGAATCCCGCCGCTGCCAGGAGGTCCTCAGGTGCCCAACCCCACCGGTCCGGTTCTCGTCGTGGACTTCGGGGCGCAGTACGCGCAGCTGATCGCCCGCCGCGTCCGCGAGGCACAGATCTACTCGGAAGTCGTGCCGCACAGCGCGTCCGTCGAAGAGATCCTCGCGAAGAACCCCGCGGCCATCATCCTGTCCGGCGGCCCCTCGAGCGTGTACGCCGAAGGCGCGCCGGGCATGGACCCGAAGCTCACCGAAGCGGGCGTCCCGATCTTCGGCATCTGCTACGGCCACCAGCTGCTCGCCAGCGCGCTCGGCGGCGTCGTCGAGCCGACCGGCGTCCGCGAGTTCGGCCGCACCGAGGTCCGCGTGACCGGCGACGGCGGTGTCCTGCACGCCGGCCTGCCCGCGACCCAGCCCGCCTGGATGAGCCACAACGACAGCGTCACCAAGGCCCCGGAGGGCTCGGTCGTCACGGCGTCCTCCGACGGCGCCGAGGTGGCCGGCTTCGAGGACGTCGAGCGCCGCTTCGCCGGCGTCCAGTACCACCCGGAGGTCGCGCACTCGCCGCACGGCCAGGAGGTGCTGCGCCGCTTCCTGCACGAGATCGCGGGCATCAAGCCGCAGTGGACGACGTCGTCGATCGTCGAGGAGCAGGTCCAGCGGATCAGCGACCAGGTCGGCGACGGCCGCGCGATCTGCGGCCTCTCCGGCGGTGTCGACTCCGCCGTCGCGGCCGCGCTGGTCCAGCGCGCCATCGGCGACCGGCTGACCTGCGTGTTCGTCGACCACGGTCTGCTGCGCGCGGGGGAGCGCACCCAGGTCGAGCGCGACTTCGTCGCCGCCACCGGCGTCAACCTCGTCACCGTCGACGCGCGGGACCGGTTCCTCGACGCGCTCGCCGGCGTCACCGACCCGGAGCAGAAGCGCAAGATCATCGGCCGCGAGTTCATCCGCGTCTTCGAGCAGGCCGAGCGCGACCTCAAGGCCGAGGGCGACTACCGGTTCCTCGTCCAGGGCACGCTCTACCCGGACGTCGTCGAATCCGGCGGCGGCGAGGGCACGGCCAACATCAAGAGCCACCACAACGTCGGCGGCCTGCCGGACGACCTGCAGTTCGAGCTGGTCGAGCCGCTGCGGCTGCTGTTCAAGGACGAGGTCCGGCGCGTCGGCTCGGAGCTGGGCCTGCCGGAGACGATCGTGCAGCGCCAGCCGTTCCCCGGCCCCGGCCTGGGCATCCGCATCATCGGCGCGGTCGACCAGGAGCGGCTCGATACCCTGCGCGCGGCCGACCTGATCGCCCGCGAGGAGCTGACGGCGGCCGGGCTGGACCGCAGCATCTGGCAGTGCCCGGTGGTGCTGCTCGCGGACGTCCGCAGCGTCGGCGTCCAGGGCGACGGCCGGACCTACGGGCACCCGGTGGTGCTGCGGCCGGTGTCATCGGAAGACGCGATGACCGCGGACTGGACGCGCCTGCCCTACGACGTCCTCGAGCGGATCTCCACGCGCATCACCAACGAGGTCGCGGAGGTCAACCGGGTGGTCCTGGACGTGACGTCCAAGCCGCCGGGCACCATCGAGTGGGAGTAGGTCCCCGGACAGGACTCGAGGCCCTGGCGTGGGATCCAGGGCCTCGAGAGTGAGTGGTGTGTTCGGTTCTAGCGGCGGCGTTTGCCGAACGACGCGCCGAGGAGCATGAGCCCCACGAACACCGCGCCGCCGGCGATCACCCAGCGGAAGTCGAACTGCGGCAGCCAGCTCGCGCCGTCCGAGAGGACGTAGGCCGACACGAGCAGCGTCGCGACCCCGACGATCAGGGTGAAGATGTCCAGCCCACCGCGCTTCGCGGGCGGCTGGGTTTCCGTCGGGTTGTCGTAGGCGTAGGGGTTCTGGTCAGCCACGGCGCACCTCCACGTTGCCCACGCTGTTCTTGACGTGCAGGGTGATCTTCTGGCCGCCGGGGCCGTCCTTGCCGTAGTCGGTCCCGGTCAGCGCGTCCTGGCTGATGCCGTCGGTGGAGCGGTTGAAGCACTCCGTGGAGCCGGCACCGGTGTGGCAGTCGAAGGTGACGTCCGCGGTGTCCGGCACGGTGACCGTGGTGTCGCCCGCGCCGTTGACCACGTTGGTGGTGATCGGGGCGGAGCCGGCCGGCAGTTCGGTCAGGTCGAGGTCGATGTTGCCCGCGGCGTGCTGGTAGAGCGGCTTCAGGTCGGTCACCGAGTGCGGCGTCTCCTTGATGTCGCCGGCGCCGCCGCGGAAGTCGAAGTTCTCGAACGGCACGGTCGTCAGCACCATGCCGGCGATCGCGAGCGGGACGGCGAGCCCGATCAGGCCGCGCCCACCGCGGGCGAAGGCCCCGGTGACCAGGCCGATCCCGACCACGCCGAGCACCAGACCGACGATGTGCTGCGCGGAGAACCAGCTCGCGCCGTTGAGGTTCGCCAGCACGCCACCACCGGCGGTCAGCACGGCGAGCGCGAAGGTCACCGAGCCGACCTTGGAGTTGCGGCGCCGTTCCGGGCGCTCGTAGGTCGGCGGCGTGGGAGGCGGCGGCGTCGAGGACGGCGGCTCGGGCAGGTCCCAGCCGGCCGGATCGGCGGCGAGCGGGTCCCACCCCGGCTTCGTCTCCGCGGCCTCGGTCGCGGTGTCGGTCATGGTGAAGGCTCCGTTCCCGGTAAAGGCTTGTGACCGCGCGACGACCGGCGCGGGCCGGTTTTCCTGGCCGCGGTTGCGGTGCAGCAGGTAGAGCGCGATGGTGATGAGCGCGAAGCTGATGAGCGCGCCGCCGTCGAACCAGGAGCCGCTGAAGCTGCCCCCGATGCTGACGACGGTCAGGACGCTGAGAACGACGGCGAAGGCCGGCGAAACCGACGACCGGCCACGCCCGATCAGGCTTTCGAAGCCGGAGACCTCATCGCTCTCGCCCGGCAGGAAGAGCCACCCCAGCAGGTAGAAGGGAACACCGAAGCCGCCGAAGATCGTCGCGACGACCAGGGCGATCCGCACGACGACGGGATCGATCCCATACCGGTACCCGATGGCGGCGGCAACACCGGCCACTTTCCGCCCGGCATGCGGCCGCCTCGGCCGGCTCACCCAGAAGTCCTTCACGGTCTCCTCGAAGCCGTTCAACGGACTCGGCTTCGGTGCCCGTGTCTCACTCGCACCACTCATACCGAAGAGCATGCGGCACGGGCGGCCGGCGGACATCCGGGATGGTCCCTGAGGTTTCCCGGAGACGGATTCGGGGCCGGGGTGTAACGAGCGTGGGCGGGTGCGTCCTGCCCGCGCTGGGGATGGCCGCGGTGGGCGCCGCGGCGATCTCGGTCTTGAGTTTCGTCTCGGCACACCCGGTCATCTCGCTCGTCGGCGGCGCCGCTGTGCTCGGGGTGACGATCTACGGGCTCGTGCTGTGGCAGCAGCGGCGGGCTCGCGAGACCCGGCAGGCGTGGGAGCTCGACGTCGCCCGCTCACAGGAGATCGCGCGCTACCACGCGATGGCGCCGAACGAGTTCGAGCGCGCGCTTGCGTTCCTGTGCGCGAGGGACGGGTGCTCCCAAGCCCAGGTCACCGGCCGTGCCGGCGACCTCGGCGCGGACGTGGTCGCTTACGCACCCGACGGCCGCAAGATCGTGCTCCAGGCGAAGCGGTTCAGCGGGACGCACAAGGTCGGCGGCCCGGACCTCCAGCGCTTCGGCGGCACTTGTTACACCGTTCATGGCGCCCGCGTCGCCGCGGTGGTCACCACCTCGACGTTCACGAAGCAGGCTCGGCAGTACGCCGCTCACCACGGCATCCGCCTGTTCGACGTGCACGGTCTCGCCGCCTGGGCGAGCCGGACCGGTCCGGCGCCCTGGCACTGATCGGGCGGTCCGGGATTTTCCCCGATGCACCCCCGCCCGGCCACGTGTGACCATGGACCACGTGCAGGAAGCCCTCGACCACGTAGCCCCCGACCAGGTGGCCGTCCCGGACAAGCCCAAGATGTTCCGGCGCCGGTCCGGCCGGGCGATCGCCGGGGTCGCCGGGGGGCTTGCCGATCACCTCGGGGTGCCCGTCGTCTGGGTGCGGACGGCCTTCGCGCTGCTCGCCGCCCTCAATGGTGCGGGCCTGCTCGCCTACGGGCTCCTCTGGGTCTTCGTCCAGCAGCAGACCGAAGAAACCGCGACTGCCCCCACCTCGAAGGAACGCCAGCAGGCGTTCGGCCTGATCGCGCTCGGCGTCGGCCTCGCCGTCGCCAGCGGGACGCTCACCGGGTTCATCTCCGGCTGGGTCGCCGTGCCGCTCGCCGTCGCCATGATCGGTCTCGCCGTCGTCTGGCGCGAAGCCGACGAATCGCAGCGACGCCGCTGGCGGGTCGGCGCGAAGGACGGCTTCGCGGGCGCTTTCCTCGGCGGGGGTGGCTGGTCGGCCGCGATCCGGATCGTTGCCGGCGTCGCGCTGGTGATCACCGGCATCGGCGTCGTCGCGCTCCGCAGCGGCAGCCTCGACCAGGTCCAGTTCGCGCTGATCGCCGTCATCGCGACGCTCATCGGCGTCGCCGTCCTCACCATCCCCTTCTGGCTGCGGCTGGTCCGCGACCTCTCCGACGAGCGCAAGGCCCGCATCCGCACCGACGAACGCGCCGAGATCGCCGCGCACCTGCACGACTCCGTCCTGCAGACCCTCGCCCTGATCCAGAAGCAGAGCGAGCAGCCGCGCGAGGTTGCGCGGCTGGCCCGCAGCCAGGAACGCGAGCTGCGCGGCTGGCTCTACGGCCCCAACGGCTACGGCAAGCCCACCGAGAACGACGAAGAAGCGTCGGGCCAGCTCTCCGAAGCCCTCGCGACCGCGTGCGGCGAGGTCGAGGACACGTTCGCGATCTCCGTCGGCCAGGTCGTCGTCGGCGACGCCGAGCTCGACGACTCGCTGGTCGCGCTGGTCCAGGCCGCGCGCGAAGCGATCGTCAACGCCGCGAAGCACGCCGGCGTCGAGGAGGTCAGCGTCTTCGCCGAGGTCGAGCCGACGTCGGTGACGGTGTTCGTCCGCGACCGCGGCAAGGGCTTCGACCCCGACCTGGTCCCGGACGACCGCCACGGGCTCGCCGACTCGATCCGCGGCCGGATGACCCGCCACGGCGGCACGTGCAAGGTGCGCACCGCGCCGGGGGAGGGCACCGAAGTGCAGCTCGCCATGCCGGTGAAAGCGGGCAAGGGGGCAGCGTGAGGCGGCTATGCTCGAACTCGTGACTGACAGCCAGCGTGAACCGGTGAAGGTGTTCCTGGTCGACGACCACGCGCTGTTCCGCGCGGGGGTCCGCACCGAGCTCGACTCGATCACCGACGAGGTCCGCGTCGTCGGCGAGGCCGGCTCGGTGGCCGAGGCGGTGGCGGGCATCGCCCGCACGAAGCCCCAGGTGGTGCTGCTCGACGTCCACATGCCCGACGGCGGTGGCGCCGAGGTGCTGCGCCGCGTCCGCCCCGAGCTGCCGGACGTGGTGTTCCTGGCGCTGTCGGTGTCGGACGCGGCGGAGGACGTCATCGCGGTCATCCGCGCGGGCGCCCGCGGCTACGTGACGAAGACGATCTCGTCGAAGGAGCTGGTCCGCGCGGTGGTCCGCGTCTCGGACGGCGACGCGGTGTTCTCCCCGCGCCTGGCGGGCTTCGTCCTGGACGCGTTCGCCGACCGCCCGGGTTCGGCGCCGATCAACGACCCGGAGCTGGACCTGCTGACGCCCCGAGAGCGCGACGTCCTGCGGCTCCTGGCGCGCGGGTACGCGTACAAGGAGATCGCGTCGGAGCTGTTCATCTCGGTGAAGACGGTCGAGACGCACGTGTCGAGCGTCCTGCGGAAGACCCAGCTCTCGAACCGCTACGAGCTGTCTCGCTGGGCCTCCGACCGCCGTCTCGTCTGAGGCTTCAGTCCGCCAGAGGAGCGAGCGGCCGCGGGGAGCGCCCGGTGGTGTCGTCACCAAGCCCATCCGCCTGGACACCCGGCACTTCCACGACCACTCGCTCCGGCTTCTGGAGGCGGGTCAGCGCGACCCCGCCGAGGACGACCACCATGCCCGCGATCACCCTCACGTTCAGCTGCTCGCCCAGGAACACCGCGCCCAGCAGGACCGACACCACCGGCAGCAGGTAGCCGACCACCGACGCCGCCACCGCCCCCTCCGAAGCCAGCAGCTGGTAGTTCAGCGCGAACGCGAAGCCCGTCGAGCCGATGCCCAGCACCAGGACGGCCAGCAGCGGCCCGGGGGACACGTGCACCGGCGTGAACCCGCCCGCCGGCAGCGCCAGCACCAGCATCCCGCTGGCCAGCAGCATCTGCCCGGCCGAGATCGCGTACGGCGAAGACGTCGAAGACGACAGGTACTTGCCCTCGTAGACGAACGCGAAGCCGTAGCTCGCCGCCGCCGCGAGGCACGCCAGCGCGCCCCAGCTCAGCAGCCCCGATGCCTGCCACGGCGCGAAGATCAGCAAGATCCCGCCGAGACCCACCATGAGCCCCGCCAGCCGGGTGCCGGTCATCCGCGACGACGTCCCCATCATCGGCGCCGCCAGCAGCACCCACAGCGGCGTCGTCGAGTTCAGCACCCCGGTGATCCCCGAGTCGACGGTCGTCTCGCCGATCGCGAACAGCAGGAACGGCAGCGCGTTGTGGAAGAACGCCGCGACGGCCAGGTGACCCCACACCCGCCGGTCGCGCGGCAGCCGGGCCCGCTGCAGCCGGCACAGCACCAGCAGCATCGCCGCGCCGAGCACGAGCCGCGCCAGCACCAGCTGCACCGGCGAGAACATCCCCAGCCCCAGCTTGATCCAGAAGAAGCTCGAGCCCCACATCAACGCCAGCGCGCCGATCCGCAGCAGGGTCTTCGTCTCGCCCACCCCAGGTCCTCCTTCGCTGATCAAGCGCCAGCTTCGTCCCGGAAAGACGTAAGGACAAGCGAAATTAACTGCATGAACCGTTAAGCTCAGCTGTACGATCAAGGGCATGCTCGACGTCCGCCGCATGCAGGTCCTCCGCGCCGTGATCACCAGCGGGTCGATCACCGCCGCGGCTCGCAACCTCGGCTACACGCCGTCCGCGATCAGCCAGCAGCTGTCCGCGCTGGAACGCGAAGCCGGCACCGAGCTGCTCGAACGCGTCGGACGCGGCGTCCGGCCGACACCGGCGGGCGCACTGCTGTCCGAGCACGCCGAGACGCTCAGCGCCGAGCTCGCGAAGGCCGAAGCGGCGCTGACCGAGCTCAAGGAGGGCCGCATCGGCCGCGTCGCCATCCGCTACTTCGCGACGGCCGGCGCGTCCCTGGTCCCGCCCGCCATCGCCGCGGTCCGCCGCGAGCACCCCGGCGTCCGCCTGGACCTCAAGCTGGTCGAGCCGGACGACCCGATGATGGACGTCGAAGCGGGCAACGCCGACGTCGCGATCACCGTCTTCCCGCGCAAGCGGCCGCCCGGCAAGGGCGTCGAGCTCGTCCACCTGCTCGACGACCCGTACCGGGCCGTGCTGCCGAAGACCCACCCGCTGGCCCGCAAGCGCGTGCTCGACCTGACGGAGTTCGCCGAGGAGCCGTGGGTCGGCGTCGACGGCCTGCCGGGCGTCTGCCGCGACATCCTGGACAGTGCGTGCGCGTCCGCCGGGTTCACGCCGAACGTCGTGGTCGAGTCCGAGGACTACCAGACGGCGCAGGGGTTCGTCGCCGCCGGCATCGGCGTCGGGCTGATCCCGGAGCTGGGGCTCGGGGCGCAGCACCCGGGCGTCGTCGTCCGCAAGATCCGCAACCCGGAGCCGGTCCGCGCGATCCACGCGGCCGTCGCGTCCCGGGCGTGGGGCCACCCGGCCGTCCGCACGCTGCTCGAAGCCATGCGCGCGGCGACCGCCAAGGTGGCCTAGACGAAGAACAGCTCCGAGACGAGGATGCCGACCAGCACGGCCGCGAGGATCGCGGCCACGGTGATCAGCGTCTTCTTCGACACCGGCAGGTTCCACGCCGCCTGGGCCTGCGGCTGGGCTCCCGGGGCGGGCGGCGGCGCGTACTGCGTCGGCTGCCCCACCGGCTGCATCCGCTGCGTCTCCTCCGCCGAGGAGTAGCCGGGCGCGGAGACCGGCAGCTGCTGCTGGAACTGCGGACCCGACGGCGGCATCGGCGGTGCCGCGGGTGCCAGCCCCGGGTTGAACGGCGGCGGCGGAGGTGGCGGGATCCCGGGGTTGGTCGGCGGGATGAACGCGGTCTCACGCCCTTCGGTGATCGCGTTCAGCGAACGAACCGTGTCGGCCATCGTCGGCCGGGTGGTCGGGTCGGACCGCAGCATCTTGCGCAGCGCCGCGGTCAGCACGCCCGCGTTCTGCGCCGGCCGCTCGGACGACTGCCCGTCCTCGCCGAAGGGCGGCACGCCCTCGACGGAGGTGTACAGCGTCGCGCCCAGGGAGAAGACGTCCGCGGCCGGCGTCGGAGGCAGCCCTCGCGCGACCTCAGGCGCCACGTACGCCGCGTGCGGCCCGCCGCCGCTGATGCCGATGTCGGTGAGCTTCACGCCGCCGTCATCGGCCAGCAGCACCGTGCCCGGCTCGAGCGTGCGGTGCACGAACCCGGCCGCGTGGATCGCGATGAGCGCGTTGCCGAGCTGGATCCCCAGCTGCGCCGCCTGGTCGGGGGTGAGCCTGCCGTGCTCGGCGAGGAACGTCGCCATGCTGCGTGACGGGATGTACTCCATCACCAGCCAGACGTCCTGGCCGTCGGGCAGCACGTCGAACACCTTGATCGCGCTGGGGTGCTCGATCCGCGCCGCGTCCTTGCCCTCCTGCATGGCGCCCGCGCGCGCCTGCTCGGCGCGGTCGCCCGCGCCGACCGGCAGGTACATGCGCTTCATCGCGACGGTGCGGAAGAGCCGCGTGTCGAACGCCAGCCACACGATGCCCGCGCGGCCGCGGCCGATCGGCTGGTCCAGCCGGAACCGGCCGCCGACGATGGTGCCTTCAGAGCTCAACACAAACCTCGGGGATCAGTTGCCGGTTCCGCCCGCCGTCGAAGTCGGCGGGTTGGCCGACGACGTGGGCGGCTCTTCGCTGCTCGTCGGCGAAGTCGATGGCTTCGACGGCGTCGTCTTGGGAGTCGTGGTCTTTTCCGGCTCGGTCTGCCGCGAAGTCGTGCGCTTCGACGAGGTCGTCTCCGAGACCGGCGGCGGCACGTCCGCCGTCTCGGTCGGCTCCTCGGTCGTCGACGGCAGCGATTCCGACGTCGCGGCGGGCGTCGGCTTGCTGCTCGAAATCGGCGACGCCGGCGCCTCCGGGTTGTTCGGGCTCAGCAGCCAGACGGCCAGCGCGACCAGGCCCACGACCACGATGCCGCCGATGATCGCCGGGCGCTTCCAGGCGCCGGGCTTCTCGTCGTCATCGTCGGCCGGGCTGGTCTGCGGACGCCGCGGCGGGGGCGGCGGGGCCGGCTCGTCGTCGTAGTCGTCGTAGTCGTCCGCGTACGGGCCCTGGTCGTGCGGGGGCACCGGCACCGCGCGGGTGGCAGCCAAGCCGGGCGGCACGCCGCCGGCGTAGTGCTGGTCGTCCTCGGGGTAGCGCCGGTACCCGTCGTAGTCGTCCTCCGGGTAGCCCGTGCCTTCCGGGTAGTCGTCCTCGTCGTAGTACGGCACGGCCTGCGTCGGGGCCTGGTTGTCGAGCAGGCTGCCGGAGTGACCCGCGGGGATCTCGTCGAACATCTGGGTCGCGTTCGGGTCCGCGAGGGCCGCCGCGCCCAGGACGCCCGCGGACGGCGCCAGCATGGTCTCGTCCGCCGGCCCGCCGAGCGGGAGCTCACCGCGGGCGACGGCCGCCAGCAGCTCTTCGCACTCTTCGGCGGTCGGCCGGTGCTCGATGTCCGGGTGCAGCAGCACGGCCAGCACGCTGGCCAGTGGGCCGGACTGGCGCGGCGGGTTGATGTGCCCGGCCGCGACCGCGTGCAGCAGGCTCAGCGTGTTTTCCGACAGCCCGAACGGCGGCTGGCCCTCGCACGCCGCGTAGAGCGTGGACCCGAGGGAGAACACGTCGGACTCCGGACCGGGATCACCCCCGATGGCGACCTCGGGGGCCAGGTAGGCGGGGGTGCCGGCGATCATCCCGGTCTTGGTGACCGTGACGTCGTCCTTGGCGCGCGAGATGCCGAAGTCGGTGATCTTCACGACGCCGTTGCCGCCGAGCAGGATGTTGCCCGGCTTGATGTCGCGGTGCACGATGCCGACCGCGTGTGCCTCGCGCAGCGCCGCGGCGACCTGGGCGCCGATGCGCGCCACCTCGGTCGGCGGCAGCGTGCGGCGTTCCTGCAGCACGGCGGCCAGGCTGGTGGAGTTGAGGTACTCCATGATCAGGCACGGCTGCCCGTTGTCGTCGGTGACGACGTCGAAGACGGAGATCGCGTTCGGGTGGTGCAGGCGGGCCGCGATCCGGCCCTCGCGCATCGTCCGCTGCCGGGCGTCCTCCGCGTCGTGCTCGTCCAGGTGCGGCTGGAGAAGGAGCTGCTTGATGGCCACCGTGCGGCCCAGGACCTCGTCCTGCGCCTGCCAGACGGCTCCCATCGCGCCCGTGCCGATCCGGCCCGCGATGCGGTACCGACCGGCGACCAGGCGACCCTCGTCGCTCACGCGACCTCCCTTTGGGCTCCGACTTCACCAGGGCGTGAGGATCGGTGCCTGGTGACGCGGCCACGCGCACGCCGCTTCGCTGGAGCGTATGCACATGTCGTGGGCTGTGTGCCGACTCTCCCGAGATCGGCCCGTGACAAGGCTAGGCGCTCACTCTGCGCACACGAATCCGGTACGGGCACTTGAACCACGGGTGAAGGCGTGATCGCCGAGGGCTACATGTATTGGGCCGAGACGAGCTCGGCTTCGGTGATCAACCCGCCCGTGTCGGCGACCCGGAACAGCTGGGTCACGCGCACCAGGGCGCCGTCCGGCCGGTGGAGGGTCGCGACCGCGAGGATCGAGCCGTCCGGCTTGATCTGCGTGTCGGCCTCCTGGACGTCGATGGCGTCCATCGAGCTCCACGTGCGGACCAGCTCACCGGCCGCGCCGTCGGCCAGCGACGGGCTCAGCAGCGCGAGCGCGCCCGTCGAGTCCCGGGCGATGGCGGCGTAGAAGTCCTTGACCGCCTGGATCTTCCGGGCCGCGCTGCGCGCGTCGGCGGCGGTGTCCGGCACCGCCGCCGCGGTGGCGGGCGCGGCCTGGGTCCGGGGACCGCCGGTGGTCGACTCGTCGGCCGACGGCGCGCCGCCGGAGTGCGTGCCCGAGGTCGGGGCGCTGCGCTGCTCGGGCGCGCCGCCGCCGGCCTGGTGCTGCGGGACGGCGAGGCCGCCGAGCTCCGCGGCACCGGTGAAGCCGGCGGGCGTGGACTGGCCGCCTTCGGACACCGCGCGGTGCGCGCTGGTCAGCATCGGCGCGGCGACCACCGCGCCGGCGACGAGCGCTCCGGCGGCGACGAGCCCGGCCAGCTTGGCGCGGCGGACGAACCGGCTCTCCGGTTCGTCGGTGTCTTCGGCCTGTGCCGGCTCGCGGACGGGTTCCGGGCGCGGCGGCAGGAACCTCTGCGGATCGCGGAAGACCTGCTCGAGATAGTCGCGGTCGGCATCGCCGACGCCGTCGAGAATCTCGGCCGGGATCACGTCCTCGACGCGGACGGCGTTGGGTACCTCACGCCGTGTGCGCTGCCGATCAAGCACGAATGTCCTCGCTCTGGGGTTCCGGGGACGGTCGCTCGGCCGTTCGGCCGGGCTTCCGTTGGTCCGGATGGCCGACTCGTGGCCGGTTCCGGATCCGCTGTCGTCAGGTAACCCTGTGCGGACGGGCACCACCAGGCTCTGTCGCCGGAATGCCGTCGCGATACGACGAGCGGCAGCTTATGTCACCCACCCGGACCAGGGGTAACCGCTCGGCGCACCGCACGTGCATCGGAACGGGCGAACCGCACGTGCAGGGTTGGTTACTGGCCGTCAGCTGCGATCTTGTCGCCGTCCCCGAACGTCAGCGTGCGCTCCTCGATCGTCTTGGACCCGTCGGTGTGGGTGATCTCGACGGTGTTCACCGTGACGCCGCGCTGCTGGTCGATGCTGATCTTCCGGACCTCGAAGTACGCGACGTCCGCGTACCGCTCGGCGAGGGCCTGCGGGCCCTGGTCGTGGAGCTCGCCGGTGGTCACCGCCGACGCCGCGGCGGGGTCGGTGGTGACGGTGTTGAAGAACTTCTCCGAGTTGTCGCCCATGGTCTGCGCGTCCGGCGGGAACGAGTACCACCAGGGCGGCTTGACCGGGGTTTCGCGCTGGGCGGGCGTGACCGGGGGCTTCTGGGGCCGCGCGCTCGGCGTGGTCGTGCCGGACGTCTCCGAGTCGGTGGTGCCGCCGGTCCGCGGCGGCGCGGGGACGCCGTCGACGGGGCCCGCGCCACCGCCGCTGGTCCGGCCGGCCGGCTGGTCCACCGATGGGGTGCTGTCGTCCGGGCCCGGCGCGGAACCGCCCTGCCGGGACGGCGGCTCGGCCTCGCCGGTCGGGTCGATGAGGGTCGGCGCGCCCTGGTAGCCCGGCCACGCGCCCTGCACGGCCTGGTCCACCGGCGGCTTCCCGACCAGGTAGGACCCGGCGAAGAGCAGCCCGACGACCACGGCGCCGGACGCGCCGGTGGCGAACCAGGCCGCCTTCTTCCACGTCTTGGGCGGGGTCACGGACGCGGGCACCGACCCGATGGTGAAACCGCCGACGCCGAGCCCGTCGATCGGGGGAGCCGCGTAGATGCGGACGTCGTCGTCCTCCGGGTCCGTGCGGCGCGGCTGCGGGGTGGCCAGCGAGACGCGGGTGCGCCGCGCGGCCAGGTCGGCACGGGACGCGGGGCGCGACGGCGAGGTGTCCTCGACGTCGTCGGCCAGGGGGAGGCTGCCGTGCGACGCGGGGAACAGCGGGGGTGCGGGCCGCCGGTCGCGGGGCTGGGGCAGCGACGGCTGCGGGAGCGTGCCGGACATCGGCGGGAGCGGGTCCGCCGCGGATCCGTGCTGCGCGAGCGGGTTTGCTCCGGACCTCGGGTGCGCGAGGGGGCCTGCGCCGGACCTCGGCTGTGCGAACGGGTCGGCCTCGGAGCCGTGCTGCGCGAACGGGTCTGCCCCGAACCCCGCCTGAGCGAGGGGATCTGCCCCGGACCTCGGGTGCGCGAGGGGCAGGGACCCGGACACGGGCGGGTCGACCGGCGGCGGGCCGGCCGCGTGGCGCCGCCCGGCGCGGTTCTGGGACAGCGGGGGTGTCCAGCCGTCCGTGGTGCCGAGCCGGTGCCGCCCGGGATGCGCGGGCGCACTGCCGCGTCCGTGGAACTCCGTGCCGTGGGTCATGTCGGCTCGACCACCTGGCGGACCCGCCGTGACGCCGTCCGGCGGCAGGAGAACCCGATCGGAGCACCCTCACGAGCGGCTTCGCGTTCCGAATCCTGCGCAGATGCACGCGCATGCGAGACTGGGCGCGCGGGGCCGGTGCCCCCGCGCGCCTCCCGGGCTTCGCCCGACCCAGACGCAAGGGTCCTCACGGCGTCAACCCTAGGAGCATCCGGCGTAGAAAGTCGCCCCCAAACCTGCAAGTTGCAGAGGTTTCACTCGGTCGGGCGCGACCGAAAGGGGGAAAGTGACGCTACGAAATCTCACCCAGCGCCATCAGTCCAGCTCAGCGGGTTTCAGCCGCCGGTGCGATAACGGTCACGGGTGGACTGCAGCGCTTTCGTCGCCACCACGCCGCTACCCGCCGCGACGAGAATCGCCACGATGTCGAGCGTCGGTCCCCCGGCCGTGAGCAACCAGGCGAACAGCGAAGCCGCGGTCGTACCGCCGGCAACGGCCCAGCGGCCGCGCACGTACTGCGCGACCGGCGCGCCACCGGCCCGCTTACCCGCCGCGTTGTTCAGCATCGCCAGATACCCCACATGGCCCAGCGCGGCCAGCACGCTCGCGAGCGCGACGATGACGGCGATGAGGTTCACGAGCCAGTCCATGACCACAGTCTGCCCGTAGCCGGGGCGCCGGTGCCTCAGGGAAGACCCGGAATTCGGACAACCGTTACCGGCCCAGCCTGCCGCGGCCGAGGTTCAGCAGCGCCATGGCCAGCTGACGGCCGTCGGGGCCCAGTTCGCGGTAGCGCGCGAGGACGTCCATCTCGCGGTTGTAGACGATGCGCGTGCCGCCGGCGGCCATCCGCGCGGCCCCGATCGTCTTGGACACCTCGACCCGGCGTTTCACCAGCCGCAGGATCTCCTTGTCCAGCCAGTCGATCTCCTGCCGGAGCGACGCGATGTCGTCCCCGGCCGGGGTGTCCTCGGCGGGCTGGCCGTCGGCGTTCGTCGCTTGTGCGTTCATCGGGACCTCTTCCTTGAAGCCCGGATCCGGCCCCAGGGACGGCGACAGCCCCGGGTCCGTGGACTCCGGGGCTGGCGGTGATGGCGGTTCGGGCACTACGCGATCACGGGAGCCGGAGTCCGGGTCCCGTAAAAAAATCGCTCTGCGTGCCGCATGGGTTCAGTATGGCACAGCCGTGCCGGGCCGCTCCCGGAACGAGCGCACCCTGGCATGAACGAAGAGGCTCACCGCGAGCCAGAAGATCGGGAAGGCCGGCCAGAAGACGCCGGCGCCCAGCACCGCCCAGCGGACGATCGCCACGACCGCGATCGCGACCACCACGGCGAGGTGCAGGCGCAGCGCGGGGTGCCGCCGCAGCGCGGCCCGGGTCAACGGGAAGCCGGGGCGGGCCGGCGCGGGCCGCGGCAGGTCGGCGGTGAGCGTGCCCAGTTCGTCGGTGAACCGGGCGGCGTAGACGTGGGTGAGGCGCTCTTCGACCTCTTCGAGGGTGAGCCGGCCTTCGGAGCCGGCGGTCTGGACGGCGGTGGCGACGCGTTCGCGATCGGCGTCGGCGGCCCGGATGCGGGCGGTGCGGTTGTCTTCCATGCCAACCGATGCTCCGCGCGGCGGGCCCGCGGCGCGTCGGGCGCCAGGCGACATCTCCGGCTACGCCTGGCGCGGTAGCCCACCCGCCCGGGGTAGCGTGGACAGACGATGGACACCCTCTTCGATCTCCCCGCCGAGACCCCCGCGCGCAAGCCCGCTTCCGGCGGGCAGGCCGATCTGCTCGACGACCTGAACCCGTCCCAGCGCGAAGCCGTCACCCACGCCGGTGGCCCGCTGCTGGTGGTCGCGGGCGCGGGATCGGGCAAGACCCGGGTGCTGACCCGCCGGATCGCCTACCTGCTCGGGCAACGCCGCGTGCACCCCGGCGAAATCATGGCGATCACGTTCACGAACAAGGCTGCCGCCGAGATGCGCGACCGCGTCGCCGCGCTCGTCGGCCGCCGCGCGAACGCGATGTGGGTGTCCACGTTCCACTCGATGTGCGTGCGGATCCTGCGCCGGGAAGCCAAGACGCTGGACATGTCGTCGAGCTTCTCGATCTACGACTCGGACGACACCAAGCGGCTGATCACCTTGGTGGCGCGGGATCTGGACATCGACCCGAAGCGCTACGCGGCCCGCACCTTGGCCATCCACATCTCGAACCTGAAGAACGAGCTCGTCGATCCCGACGAGGCGTCGGCGAACGCGGCCAACGACCTCGAGCGCCGCGTCGCCGAGGTCTACGTCGAGTACCAGCGGCGGCTGAACCAGGCCAACGCCTTCGACTTCGACGACCTCATCATGCGCACGGTCTCGCTGCTGCAGGCGTTCCCGGACGTCGCCGAGTACTACCGGCGGCGCTTCCGCCACGTGCTGGTCGACGAGTACCAGGACACGAACCACGCGCAGTACACCCTGGTCCGCGAGCTGGCCGGGACCACGCCGAACGAGTCGGGCGTCGAGCCGGCCGAGCTGGTCGTCGTCGGTGACGCGGACCAGTCGATCTACGCCTTCCGCGGCGCGACGATCCGGAACATCGAAGAGTTCGAGCGGGACTTCCCGAACGCGCACACCATCCTGCTGGAGCAGAACTACCGCTCCACGCAGACGATCCTGTCCGCGGCCAACGCCGTCATCGAGCGGAACCCGAACCGCCGTGCGAAGCGGCTGTGGACGGACTCGGGCGACGGCGAGAAGATCGTCGGCTACGTCGCGGACAACGACCACGACGAAGCCGCGTTCGTCGCGGGCGAGATCGACGCGCTGGCGGAGAAGGGCGAAGCCGACTACTCGGACGTCGCCGTCTTCTACCGCACCAACAACCAGTCCCGCGTGTTCGAAGAGATCTTCATCCGGCTCGGCCTGCCGTACAAGGTCGTCGGCGGCGTGCGGTTCTACGAGCGGCGCGAAGTCCGCGACATGATCGCGTACCTGCGCGTGCTGGCGAACCCGGAGGACACGGTCAGCCTGCGGCGCGTGCTGAACGTGCCCAAGCGCGGCATCGGCGACCGCGCGGAAGCCGTCGTGGCGACGCACGCCGAGCGCGAGCGGATCTCGTTCGCGGCCGCGCTGCGGGACGCCGTCGAGGGCAAGGTGCCGCTGCTGAACCCGCGCTCGGTCAAGGCGATCGGCGGGTTCGTCGGGCTGCTCGACGAACTGGGCGACCTGATCACTTCCGGCGCCGAGGTCCACGACGTCCTCGAAGCCGTGCTGGACAAGACCGGTTACCGCATCGAGCTCGAGGAGTCGGACGACCCGCAGGACCACACGCGCGTCGAGAACCTCGACGAGCTCGTCACGGTGGCGCGGGAGTTCACCGAGATCACCGCCGAGGTCGTCGCGGACGAGAACGCCGAGCTGGTCGTGGAGCCCGGGGTGCCGGCGCCGGGGTCGCTGCCCGCGTTCCTCGAACGCGTGTCGCTGGTGGCGGACGCCGACTCGGTGCCCTCTCCGGACGGTGGCGAGGAAGGCGACGGCGGCGCGGGCGTGGTCACGCTGATGACCGTCCACACCGCGAAGGGCCTGGAGTACCCGGTGGTGTTCTGCACGGGCTGGGAGGACGGCGTCTTCCCGCACATGCGTGCCTTGGGCGACCCGACCGAGCTGGCCGAGGAACGGCGGCTGGCGTACGTCGCGATCACGCGGGCGCGCAAGCGGTTGTACGTCTCGCGCGCGATCACGCGGTCGGCTTGGGGCCAGCCGTCGATGAACCCGGCTTCGCGGTTCCTCGACGAGCTGCCGGGCGACCTCGTCGACTGGCGGCGGCTGGAGCCGTCCAGCGCCGGCTTCGGCTTCGGGTCCGGTTCGCGCGGCGGCGGCACTCCGCGGGCGGCGACGACGTGGGGTGGCAGGCGGTCTTCTTCGCCGTCTTCCTCTTCGGGGACGCCGTCGTTCGGCAAGGGCTGGAAGGACACCGTGGCGCTGAAGCTGGACGTCGGCGACCGCGTCAGCCACGACAAGTACGGCCTGGGCACGGTGATCTCGTGCGACGGCGTCGGCCCGCGCGCCACGGCGACGATCGACTTCGGCGCGGCCGGCAAGGTCCGCCTGATGCTGATCGGCAGCGTGCCGATGGTGAAGCTGTAACACCCGTCCGAGTGAACCCGGCGGCGATCTCAGCGATCGCCGCCGGAATCGTCGTACCCCACCGGTAGAACGGACCCCGCAGTCGAACACGAGTTCGACGGAGGGGGTAGTGCGGTGTGGACGCGGTGCTGTTTCACCTGTTGGCCGAAGGGGTACAAAAATACCTGCGAGGAGTCCTGGGGTCGGTGGTTCCGGATCGGGGTCCGGGCCCTTCGGGGGCTTCAGGAATTCCTTCGCATGCGGGAGCGGAGGCGTGCCGGCTGGCCGCCGCCTGGCGAGCGCTGCTCAGGCAGCACGAGCTCGGAGCGGACGGGCGATGTGTCACCTGCGGCCGGGGACGCCGCTGGACGACACGTCGAGCCGCGCGTGTCCGCTCCGCGGGGGGCGCAGGGGGAGCTGTGCCCTGGGGCTGGTTGCCGGTCCGGAGGTCCGCGGACCTGTGCACGGTGTGGCAGGTCGCGGTGGCGTACTTCGTCCGGCGCTTGCCGGGCGGGCAGCGTTAGCCGTTTCCGGGCGCTGAGGCGCTTTCCGGCGGCTTCTGCGGGGCCGAGGGTGATCTCGGGTGCCCCGAGGGGCGTCGAGCAGCCTGGAGGGCTCTCGATCGCCGATGCGGTTCACGGCTCTGCTGCGAGCGGGATCCGCCGCGCTTGGTCTGTTTTCGAGACCGTGGTCCGTGGCTTCCTGCCGGTGGCAGGCGATCGCGCTCGGACTGCCGCGGTCTCCCGGCCGGAGCGGATGTCCGCTCGAGTGAGGGGCGCCTTCGGCCCTCAGCCGCGGATCATGGCTCTACAGCCGGGTTTCCCGGTGCTCGTGGATCACCGGGGTGAAGCGAACGGATCAGATGACGATGCCGCGAGCGGCCAGCCAGGGCCGGGGGTCGATCTTCTTGGTGCCGTTCTGCCACACCTCGAAGTGCAGGTGCGGGCCGGTGCTCTGGCCGCGGTTGCCGATCTCGGCGATCTGCTGGCCGCACTTGACCTTCTGCCCCTCCTTGACGGAGAAGCTGTTCATGTGGCCGTAGACCTGGATCGTGCCGTCGTCGAGCTGCACCCGCACCCAGAGGCCGAAGCCGCTGGCGGGGCCGGCGTCGATCACGGTGCCGTCGGAGGCGGCGTAGATCGGGGTGCCGATCGAGTTGGCGATGTCGATGCCGAGGTGGCTCGTGCCCCACCGGGCACCGAAGCCCGAGGTGAAGGTGCCGTGGGCCGGCAGGCAGGTCTTGGGGCGAGCGGCTTCTTCGGCGGCCTTCTTGGCGGCGTCGGCTTCACGCTGCTCACGGGCCTGCGTGATGGAAGCGCTGTCGGAAAGCTTGGCGGCCTCGGCGGAGGCGTCGACGGCGTGGCCGGTCGGCAGGAGCTCCGGGGCGCCCCCGGTGCCCGCACCTCCCGCGGTGAGCGACGCGCTGGCGTCGTGGCTGTTGGCCAGCGGGGTGTAGGCGGCGTCGGAGTCGGTGACTGTCTTGAGGGTCGAGCCCGCAGCGGCGGCAGCGAACGCACCGGCAGCGACCGCGGCGACCACGACCCGGCCACGAAGGGCCGAGGAGGGCGGGGCGATGCGGTGCGCACCCCGGACACGAACGACTGCACCTTCGAGTGCGTCCTTCAGTGCCGGGGAAGGAGCTTGGCCGCCGGGGGAGCGGTGTGAAGCCAAGACAGGGCCTTCCATCGTCGGGGAGCCGGGTCGGAGGACTGCGGGCGGGGGAACCCGGTGAGCCAACCTCGGGGGTGGTTCGCTCGTCGTCCTACTTCGTGACCTGACTGTAATGGGGACCGGGGGACAGTAACGAAGGGGCACCGCTGTAAGCAAGATCTGCCCCGCCGGGCGGCCGATCGGGTGGTGTGGATCTTGCGTCCACCTGTGGAGATTACGCAAAGTTAGAGAGGGTTTACTGCATTGGTTGTGACTTGCCTTACAGCCCTCGCGGCCGGTTATCGACCGACGACCGGGGTCGGCGGCCTCAGGGCCCGGAATAAGCGTTTGCCTGGGGATGTTTAGACATGTCCGACGCCTGGCAACACCCGACGGCGGCCGCAGAGCCTCCAAGCGGCGGCCTGACAAAGGCGCGGCCGAGGGCATGAGTCGACCGTTCATCGACGCCCGCGAACCGCTCACCGACTGACGCCGAGCCCCAACCCCAAGCGGCCGGATTTGCCCGACTTCTCGGCCTTGCGCGCACGGATCACAAGGGTCACGCGTGACGAACCCCCGCGCCGGCCCCTGACTCATCAGCGCAGGCTTCCGACGAACCCTCCCGAGATCGGCCAAAGCCGGCCGCTCGCCATCCCGCGCCCCTCGACCACTCGCGCCGTAGGGGCGACCCGCGCCTCTTGCCACCTCGCGTCGCTGGATCAAGCAGCACCGCTCGCCAACCCGCTGCTCGGCGACCCGAGCCGCTCGGCGACCCGCTGCTCGCCGGGCACCCCGCGCCAATCGCCGACCTGCGCTGCTGGACAACCCGCTCGCCATCCCGCGCGCCTCGCCGACTCGCGCAGCTGAAACCCCGCACCGCTCGACCACTCATGCCGCTGGCGAACCGCGCTGCCGGACAAGCCCGGCGCCCCTCGCAGGCTCGCGTTGCTGGATCAAGCAGCGCCGCTCGCCGACTCGCAGCCCGCTGGGACCTCCCGCGCCCGCCGGGCTTGCTAGCGTCGCGGGCAATGCCCCCACGCTCAGAGCCTCCGACCGGGAGCACCCCCGGCTCCCCGGCCTCCCCGCAGGACCCCGCGGCCACCCTTCCCACCGGCAAGCGGAAGCCCCCTCGCGCACAGGCTTCCCGGCAAGCGCCCGCCGAAACCACCGAATCGGCGGAAGCCGCGGCCGGCCGACCGCCCACCGAAGCGGCAAAGGCCGGGGCTGCGGACCTCGGCGCCACTCGCGCGACTCCCGAACCGTCCGACGCGGCGAAGGCCAGGCCGGCGAACGCCACCAGCGCGGCCCGCGAACCCACCGGCGCGGCAAAGGCCGGCCCTGACCGTGCGGCAAAAGCCGAGGCCAAGCCTGCGAGTGCCCGCGCGCGGAGCGCTCGGTCCGAGCCCGCTGATCCCGCGCAAGCCGGGCCTGCCCGCGCGGCGAAAGCCGGGACCCGGCCCACCCCCTCGGCAACCGCCCGGCGCACGTCCTCGACCTCGGTGAAAACCCGTTCCGAGCCCACCGACCCCATCCCCGCCTGGGCCGAGGACACCACCCCCTCCCGCCCCCTCACCATCGCCCTCACACTCGCCGCCCTGGGCGCCGTCGCCCTCACCGCCGCCGCCCTCGTCCCCATCTCGCCGGCCGCCGCCCCCGGGTTCACCAGCTGGCCGTGGCTCGCCCTCCTCGCCCTCGCCCCCGCGATCGCCGCCATCTGGACCGCCGCCGCCCAAAGACCCACCCTCGCCAAAGGCCTCCTCCTCGGCCTGGCCGCCCTCGCCCCCGGCCGGCTGGTGCTCGACCTCCAATTCGCCGTCAACGGACCTCTCGCCATCCGGCCCGAGCTCTACCTCGCCGACCGCTTCGTCAGCGGCTCGGCCGTCGGTGCCGGGTTCTGGCTGCTCGTCGGCGGGGAACTGCTCACCGGGGCTGCCGGGGTTGCCGCCTGGCGGGCCGGGCGGACCTACGAAGAACCCGAACGGCGACGCTGGCGCCTGCTCGTCCCGCTGCTCGCCGTCACCGCCTCCGTCGGGCTGCTCACCGCCCCCGTCGGCTCGGACAACGGCTTCCTGCTCGCCCGTGCCGCCTTCGAAGGGCCCTGGCCCGCCCTCGGTGGCTACCTGCTGCTCGCCGCCGCGCTGCCGCTGGCCGCCGTGCTCGCGCTCGCCTCTCCGTCCGAAAGCACCGCGAAAGGCACCCTGCTCGGCCTCACCGCCGCCGCCTTCGGGGTTGCCGGGCCGCCCGTGCTGGCCGGGCTCCTCCGCGACGACCTCCACGTCACCTGGGGCCCCCTCCTGGTGCTCGCGGCGACCGCCGTCGTCGCCGGCCTCGCCTTCACCCGCCTCAGCGAAACGCCGAAAGACACCGAACGCGACGTCAAGGTGCCCGGCATCTTCTGGTGGCGCCTGACGACCGGCGTGCTCGGCCTCGCCACCGCGGCCGCCGCCCTGGTCGGCACCTTTGCGCCGCAGGTCGCCGTCACCGCGCTCAACCCCGGTGCCGCCGCCCCGGTCAGCGCCGCCGCCGAAAGCCCCGCCCGGTGGTTCCTGCTCGTCGCCGCGCTCGTCGTCGCCGTCCCCGCGCTCGGGACGCTCCTGCCGAAAACCGCCGCGACCGCCCGGCCCGTGCTCGGGCTCGCCTGGGCGGGGATCGTCCTGGCCGGTACCGCCGTCCTCAACACCGCCCTGACCGCCACCCAGGCCGGCAACCTCGCCGGCTTCGGGGGCGCGGACCTCGGCGGCACCTCCGGCGCCACCCCCGTCTTCACCTACGACCTCGGCGCCGGCGCCGCCTGGACGTTCGCCGCGCTCGTGCTCGCCGCCCTCGTCGCGCTCGCCGCCGCCGGAACCGGGGTCGTCGAACGCGAGGACGCCGACCAAAGCACCGAGGCGGGCAGCAGCCTGCTCACCCCCGTCGTCGCCGGCGGGGTGCTGGCCGTCGCCGCGTTCGGGCTGCCCGTCTTCAGCGTGCCCGGCTACGTCGCGCCCGGGCTCTGGTCGAACTTCGACACGCCTTCGTGGGGGCTGCTGACCACCGTCGTGGTCGTCGTCGGCGCGGCCGCGCTGGCGCTGCGGTCGCGGCCCAAGCCCGCGGCGGCCCTGCTGGCCGGTGCCGCCTTGCTCACCGCGCTGCACGCCGCGGAACTGCCGCTCGTCGGCGGCTCGCTCGGCGACGCGAGCCCGTCGACCGGCTTCTGGCTCGCCCTCGCCGCCGTCGCCGCGTTGCTCATCGCCGCCGGGATGTCGGTGGCCGGGAGCCGCGGTGAGCCGTGAGCGGACGCGGGTGCTCGTCGTCGAGTTCGCCCGCCCCGACCCGGCCGCCGTCGCGCTCGGCCGCGTGCTGCGCGACGCAGGCATGGAGGTCGTGCACGCCGGCTGCCTGGACACCGCCGAGCAGATCCTCCGGACCGCCGAGCAGGAGGACCCGGACGTCGTCGCCGTGCTCGGCGAGCGGCCGCCGCCGGACCTCGAACAGGCGCTCGACCCCGTCCGCGTGGTCCCGGCCGCCGGGAAATCCCCGGAAGAAGCGGTGGAACTGTTGGCCGGTGGGCGGTCTCACACCGCGGGAACACCGTCTGACCGCGTACGGTGACCGACTTCACCAGGTGCGGAGTCCCCTGCGTCTACGCAGGTCGCTAACCTCGACTGGTCCGACAGCGCGGTCCGGTCGCGGACCACCTGCAGTGGCGTGTCGTCAGGAGACTGGAGTAGTGGACCTCTACGAGTACCAGGCGAGGGATCTCTTCGCCGCCCACGGAGTACCGGTTCTGCCGGGCTCGGTGGCTAGCACCCCCGAAGAAGCCAAGGCCGCCGCGGAGCAGATCGGTAACCAGGTCGTCGTCAAGGCGCAGGTGAAGGTCGGCGGCCGCGGGAAGGCGGGCGGCGTCAAGCTGGCCCAGACCCCCGACGAGGCGAAGGAGAAGGCGGAAGCCATCCTCGGCCTCGACATCAAGGGCCACATCACGCGTCGCGTGCTGGTGGCCGAAGCCTCGGACATCTCGTCCGAGTACTACTTCTCCTTCCTGCTGGACCGGTCCAACCGGACCTTCCTGGCGATGGCGTCCTCCGAGGGCGGCATGGAGATCGAGCAGCTCGCCGTCGAGCGCCCCGAGGCGCTCGCCAAGATCCCGGTCGACTCGATCGCCGGCGTCGACAAGGCGAAGGCGCTCGAGATCCTGAAGGCCGGCAACTTCCCGGCCGACATCATCGACGAGGCCGCCGACGTCGTCGTGAAGCTCTGGGAGACCTTCGTCTCCGAGGACGCCACGCTGGTCGAGGTCAACCCGCTGGTCCGCGACCCGCAGGACAAGATCATCGCCCTCGACGGCAAGGTCACCCTCGACGAGAACGCGGACTTCCGCCAGCCGGGCCACGAGGCCCTGGTGGACAAGGACGCGGAGAACCCGCTCGAGGCGAAGGCCAAGGCCAAGAACCTCAACTACGTCAAGCTCGACGGCCAGGTCGGCATCATCGGCAACGGCGCGGGCCTCGTCATGTCCACTTTGGACGTCGTGGCGTACGCGGGCGAGAAGCACGGCGGCGTGAAGCCGGCGAACTTCCTCGACATCGGCGGCGGCGCGTCGGCGGAGGTCATGGCGGCCGGGCTGGACGTCATCCTCAACGACACCGACGTGAAGAGCGTCTTCGTCAACGTCTTCGGCGGCATCACCGCCTGCGACGCGGTGGCGAACGGCATCGTCGAGGCCCTGAAGATCCTGGGCGACGAGGCCGCGAAGCCGCTGGTCGTCCGCCTGGACGGCAACAACGTCGTCGAGGGTCGCCAGATCCTGGCCGACGCGAACCACCCGCTGGTCACCGTGGTGGACACAATGGACAACGCGGCCGACAAGGCTGCCGAGCTCGCCGCGGCAGGTGCGTGAGATGTCGATCTTCCTGAACGAGAACAGCAAGGTCATCGTGCAGGGGCTCACCGGCTCCGAGGGCATGAAGCACGCGACCAAGATGCTGAAGTCCGGCACGAACATCGTGGGTGGCGTCAACGCCCGCAAGGCCGGCCAGACCGTCACCATCGAGGGCAAGGACCTCAAGGTCTTCGGCACGGTCGAAGAGGCCATCAAGGAGACCGGCGCCGACGTGTCGGTCATCTTCGTGCCGCCGAAGTTCGCGAAGGACGCGGTCGTCGAGGCGATCGACGCCGAGATCCCGCTGGCCGTCGTCATCACCGAGGGCATCCCGGTGCACGACTCGGCCTACTTTTGGGCGCACGCGGTCGCGAAGGGGAACACGACCCGGATCATCGGGCCGAACTGCCCCGGCGTGATCAGCCCCGGCAAGTCGAACGCCGGCATCATCCCGGCCGACATCTCCGGCCCGGGCCAGATCGGCCTCGTGTCGAAGTCCGGCACGCTGACCTACCAGATGATGTACGAGCTGCGGGACATCGGCTTCTCCACCGCGGTCGGCATCGGCGGTGACCCCATCATCGGCACCACGCACATCGACGCCCTCGAGGCGTTCGAGGCGGACCCCGAGACCAAGGTCATCGTGATGATCGGCGAGATCGGCGGCGACGCCGAAGAGCGCGCCGCGGCCTACATCAAGGAGAACGTGACGAAGCCGGTCGTCGGTTACGTCGCGGGCTTCACCGCGCCCGAGGGCAAGACCATGGGCCACGCGGGCGCCATCGTGTCGGGCTCCTCCGGCACGGCCGCCGCGAAGAAGGAGGCCCTCGAGGCCGCCGGCGTCAAGGTCGGCAAGACCCCGAGCGAGACCGCCGTCCTCGCGCGTGAGCTGTACAACAACCTCGGCTGAGGTTTGACGCATTACTCCTGGTGAGGCCGGGCATCCGCAGGGTGCCCGGCCTTTCCGCGTTTCAGGATGAAACCTCCCGAGGTATTCACGCGTCTGATGGGCTGGTGGCCTGCGAGTGCGCTAGCGTTCTGCGCACGCAAGCCGCCTCGTCTTCCCCGGGTGCCCTCGTGCCCCGGAGTGCCGGTCGAACCGACAGGAGTGCTTCCCGATGACCTTCCCCAGCGGTGGGCCTGGCTACCCCCAGCAGGGTGGCGGCCAGCAGCCCCCCGGACCACCGTCCAGCGGCTTCCCGGCGCAGCAGCCGCCGCACTCGCACCAGGCGTCCTCGGGCGCCGCGAGCCTGACGCAGAACCTGCCGCTGCTGCTCGCGCTGGGCGTCGCGCTGTTCGGTCTCGTCCAGTACTTCCTCGGCTTCTCCGACGCCGGCGACGTCGGCCTCGGTGGCGTGTTCCTGCTGGGTGGTGGCCTGCTCGCCGGGATGCACGCGCTGCCGAAGGGGCCGAAGACGCTGCCCTTCGCGGCGCTGTTCAGCGTTCTCGGCGCGCTCTACATCCTGGACGCGCTGGTCGGGATGCAGACGTCGCCCGGCATCGTCACCGTCATCCTGATCCTGGGGATCCTGCAGATGGTCGCCGCGGTCGGTGCGCTGCTGCTCGAGTACGACGTCATCAAGCCGCCGACGCCGAAGCCCGCCGCGCCGTCCTACGGCGGCCAGTACGGCCAGCCGGGCCAGCAGCAGTACGGCCAGCCCGGGCAGCAGTACGGCCAGCAGCAGCCGGGTCACGGCCCGGGCCCGGTCGCCCAGGCCGGGGAGCCGGCGGCGCCGTTCTCGCAGGGCCAGTACGGCTCGCCGAACCCGCCCTCGACCACGCCGCCGCCGGGGCAGCAGGCCACGACGTACGCCCCGCAGCAGGGCTCGTTCTTCCAGCAGCCGCCGTCGGACAACCCGGGCACGCCGCCCGGTGGCTTCGGCAAGTCGAGCTGACGTAGTCCTCCGGAACACCCGCTGTGACGCTCTGTGTCACAGCGGGTGTTTTGCACTTCGAGGGTTACTCGACCGGGTGGGTTAGCTTCCCCACGCCGGCCGGCGGCGGCGTGGCTCACCCGGTCGGACCAGCGGGGATGTCAAGGTGCGGATCATGGACTTGCTCACCGACTCCCGCGAGGAGCCGGTGGGCGACCTCGAACCCGACGTCGTACTTTCCCGGGCGGCGCGGGTGCGGGTGTTGCTCGCCGCCGCCCTCGGCCCGCTGGTCACCGGCTACGCCGCCGTCGCGACCGTGCTGACGCTGGTGGCGCTCACCGCCCCGCGCACCGTCTTCTCCGGCACCGGCGTGCTGCTGGCCGCCGGGCCCGGCTGGCTCGCCGCGCACCAGGTCCGGCTCGACCTCGGCGTCCACCCCCTCGGCGTGCTGCCGCTGCTGCCGACGCTGGGCGCGCTCGCCCTGGCCGCGCGGACGGCGTCCGGCGCCACCGTGCGCCTCGGCTGCCGGTCGCCTCGCGAGGCGCTGCCGGTGTTCGCCGCGATCGCCGGCGCGCACGCGCTGTTCGGTCTTCTCATCGCGCTCTGCGCGCAGGGTTCGCCGGTGACGGCGAACCCGCTGGTCGCCTTCGCCGTGCCCGGGCTGCTCGCCGCGGCCGCCGCGGCGGTGGGCATCGTCCGGTGCTGCGGGCTGCCGGACGTCGTCGCCGAGCGCCTCGACCCCCTCGCCCTGCGCGGCCTCCGGGCCGGCGCGCTGGGCCTCGCGGTGCTGGTGGCCTGCGGTGCCGCCGTCTTCACCCTCGCGACCGCGCTGTCGTGGCGGACGGTCGCCGACATGTACGAGCCGGCGCTCGGCAGCAGCTTCGGGATGTTCCTGCTGTCGGTGCTGTACCTGCCGAACACCGTGACGGCTGTGCTGTCGTTCGTCACCGGGCCGGGCTTCTCGATCGGCGACCTGAACGTCGGGATGTTCGGCTACCGCGGCGGTGCCGTCCCCGGCGTCCCGCTGCTGGGCGGCCTGCCCGAGCACCACGCGGCGTGGTGGCCGGCGCTGCTGGTGCTGCCCGCGGCGGCCGGGGTGCTCGTCGGCTGGTCGCTGCGCAAGGTGGACGCGGACCCGGCGCAGCGCATCCGCGCCGTCGCGGTGGCCGGTGCGGTCGTCGCGCTCGGCTGCGTCCTGCTGGGCACGCTGTCCGGCGGGCGGCTCGGCGACGGCCCGTTCGACCCGGTGAGCGTCCCGGTCGGCGTCGCGTCGGTCGTCGCGTTCTGCTGGATCGTCATCCCGGGCTCGTTCACGGCGTTCTTCACGGGCGAGCACGAGCCGCCGGCGCCGCCCGAAGCGCTCGAAGACAACGAAGCGTTCGAGGACGCCGAAGAGGTCGACGTCGACGAAGCAGCCGAGGCCGTCGAGGAACTCGAAGCGTCCGAAGAGGACGAAGAAACCGAAGAGCCCGAAGAAGAACCTGACGAGGACGCGGAGTTCGAAGCCGAAGCCGACGCCGAACTCGGCCTCGAAGAACCGGCCGAAGACCGCCCCGAAGGCGACGAGGCTGTGACCGGAGGCACCGAGACCTGCGGCGACGTCGAGGCGGCCGAGACCGACCGTTAGGGTTGACGTGACCTGGTGAAGCGCCGTGCGCCCGGCTGCGCACCGCCCGCGGCAAGGAGCCCGCTCTGTCTCAACGGTTGGACCTGCCCACTCCGGTGAAGCTCGTCGTGCTCGCGTCGGGCTCCGGCACCCTCCTGCAGGCGGTGCTGGACGCCACCGAGCGGTCCGGCTTCCCGGCGAAGGTCGTGGCCGTCGGCGCCGACCGCACCGGCATCGAGGCCCTCACCCGCGCCGAACGCGTGAGCATCCCGTCGTTCACGGTCCGCGTCGCCGACCACCCCGACCGCGCTGCCTGGGACAAGGCGCTCACCGAGGCCGTCGCGGCGTACGAGCCCGACCTCGTGGTCTCCGCCGGGTTCATGAAGATCCTCGGCGAGCAGTTCCTCGGCCGCTTCACGGTGGTCAACACGCACCCGGCGCTGCTCCCGTCGTTCCCCGGGATGCACGCGGTGCGCGACGCGCTCGAAGCCGGCGTCAAGGTCACCGGCTCGACCGTGCACTTCGCGGACGCGGGCGTCGACACCGGGCCGATCATCGCCCAGGAGGCGGTCGTCGTGGAAAGCGACGACGACGAGAACGTCCTGCACGAACGGATCAAGGCCGTCGAGCGCAGGCTGCTGGTGGAAACGATCGAGCGACTCGGCCGCGGTGGCTGCACCGTGGACGGACGAAAGGTGACATTTCGTGAGCACTGACCTGGGACGGCGCCCGGTCCGCCGGGCGCTGATCGGCGTCTCGGACAAGGCGGGCCTGCTGGACCTCGCGACCGGCCTGCACGCGGCCGGCGTCGAGATCGTCTCCACGGGCGGCACGGCGAAGGTCATCGCCGAGGCGGGTGTCCCGGTCACGCCGGTCGAAGACGTCACCGGCTTCCCCGAGTCGCTCGACGGCCGCGTCAAGACGCTGCACCCGCGCGTGCACGCCGGGCTGCTCGCCGACCAGGGCAACCCCGACCACGTCGAGCAGCTGCGCAAGCTGGACATCGCGGCGTTCGACCTGCTGGTCGTGAACCTGTACCCGTTCACGCAGACCGTCGCGTCCGGCGCGAGCCCCGAGGACTGCGTCGAGAACATCGACATCGGCGGCCCGGCCATGGTCCGCGGTGCGGCGAAGAACCACGGCAGCGTCGCGGTCGTCGTCGACCCGGCCCGCTACGGCTGGGTCCTGGAGCGCGTCGCCGACGGTGGCTTCGACCTGAACGACCGCAAGCGGCTCGCGGCCCAGGCGTACGCGCACACCGCGTCGTACGACATCGCCGTCGCGTCGTGGTTCTCCAACGTGTATGCGCCCGCGGACGACTCCGGCTTCCCCGAGTTCTCCGGCATCAGCTGGGAACGCGGCGAGGTGCTGCGCTACGGCGAGAACCCGCACCAGAAGGCCGCGCTGTACCAGGGACACCGGGCCGGCCTGGCGCACGCCGAGCAGCTGCACGGCAAGGCCATGTCCTACAACAACTACGTCGACACCGACGCCGCCCGCCGCGCCGCGTTCGACTTCGCCGAGCCCGCCGTCGCGATCATCAAGCACGCCAACCCGTGCGGCATCGCGGTCGGCACCGACATCGCCGAGGCGCACCGCAAGGCGCACGCGTGCGACCCGGTTTCGGCCTACGGCGGCGTCATCGCGACGAACCGCCCCGTCAGCCGCGAGGCGGCCGAGCAGATCGCCGAGGTCTTCACCGAGGTCGTGCTGGCGCCGGACTTCGACGCCGAGGCACTGGAGATCCTGCAGCGCAAGAAGAACATCCGGCTGCTGAAGCTCCCCGAGATCGCGCCGTCGCCGATCGAGTTCCGGCAGATCTCCGGCGGCGTCCTGGTGCAGACCGTCGACGCGATCGACGCCCCCGGCGACGACCCGGCGTCGTGGACGCTGGCCACCGGCACCGCGGCGGACGAGCAGACCCTGCGTGACCTCGAGTTCGCGTGGCGCTCGCTGCGCTCGGTGAAGTCGAACGCGATCCTGCTGGCCGCGGACGGCGCGACCGTCGGCGTCGGCATGGGCCAGGTCAACCGCGTCGACTCGTCGCGGCTCGCGGTGTCGCGAGCGGGCGACCGGGCCAAGGGTTCGGTGGGCGCGTCCGACGCGTTCTTCCCGTTCCCGGACGGCCTGGAAGTGCTGGTCGAGGCGGGTGTGCGGGCGGTCGTGCAGCCCGGCGGGTCGGTCCGTGACGCCGAGGTCATCGCGGCCGCGGAGAAGGCGGGCGTCACGATGTACCTGACGGGGACGCGCCACTTCGCGCACTGACCCGCGCTTCGAGAGGGAGGGCTCGATGCAGCAACCACCGCCGTACGGACCGGGTCAGCCGGGGCAGCCGGGCTATGGGCAGCAGGGGCCGTATCCCCAGCAGCAGCCCGGCTACCCGCCGCCCGGGTACCCGCAGCAGGGGTATCCCGGCTACGGCGGCCCGATGCCGCCGCCGAAGAAGAAGCGGACCGGGCTGATCCTCGGGATCGTCGGCGCGGTGGTGGTGCTGCTGGGCGCGGGCATCCCGCTCGGCATCTTCGCGAGCGACTACTTCGCGAGCACCGGCGCGGCACCGTCGTCGTCGCCGGTGCCCGCCGAGTGCCAGGTCCCGGCCCAGGCGCTGGAGAAGGCGGGTTTCCCGAGCTTCGCACTGGGCGGCCCGGGCACCGCGAACGTGCCCGGGCTCAAGCAGGTCAACTGCAGCTGGAAGCCCGGCCCCGACGAGAACGTCCGCGACGCCACCCTGAGCGTCCGGATCACCGGGTACTCCGGGGACAACGCGCGGGACTCGGCGAACCACCTGTACGAGCCGGTCGCCCCGGCGGTCCCGCCGACCGACGTGAAGGGCGTCGGCGACAAGGCGGTGCTGGTCCGGCTGGTCACGAAGAGCGCCTTCAGCGGTTCCGAACTGCACGTCATGAAGGGCACGACGGTCGTCATCGTCGAGGTGTCCGGCTGGGACAAGGGGTTCTTTTCGAACTCGCCGATGCCGCAGCAGGAGACCGACGACGCGGTGAAGGCGGTCGGCACCGAGATCGTCAAGAAGCTGCGTTAGGGCGGAACAGCGCGTAGATCACTTCGTCGCGCCAACCGCCGTCGCGCCACGTGACCTCGCGCATCACGCCTTCGCGGTGGAACCCGGCCCGTTCCAGCGTCTTCTGCTCGGCGACGTTGCCGCCGTCGGTGAACGCCTCGAGCCGATGGGCGCGGGTGACCGCGAAGAGGTGCGCGACGAGCAGCCGGTGCGCGGCCAGGCCGACGCCCTGGCCGCGGTGTTCCGGCAGCAGCGTCAGGCCGATCTCGAAGCAGCCACCCGCGGGTCCGCCGCGGTCGGCCGCTTCCCAGCTCGCCATGCCGGCGACCACGTCGTCCGCCGTCACGGCCAGCGCCGTGTCGTGCGGGCCGAGGTAGCCGTCCTCGGCCCAGCGGCGGCGGCGCACCCGCGGGTCCGTGAACCCGGTCCACTGGTGGGCGCCCAGGACCGCCGGGTCGGTCGCGAAGCGGTCCAGGACCGGCAGGTCCTCCTCGAGGAAGGGCCGCAGCGCGACGGTCACGCGGGCGCGGGCAGCGTCTTGCAGAGCGCGACGGGGAACTTCGGGTCGGCCGCCCGGATCTCCGGGCAGCCGGCCGACTTGACCTGCGCGAACGACGTCCAGCCCGCGTCGCTCCAGCGGAAGACCGCGCGGGCGGGCGGGTCGGTCTGGTGCACCAGCAGGTCGAGGACCAGCCAGGCCGGGTCGCAGACGCGGGTGGTGCCCGCGCTCTCGGCGCCCGTCGCGGACACCGCGGCCCCGATCCAGGCCGGATCGCAGTGGTCGGCGGGCGGGGCGCAGGTGCCCTGGGGCGCGCAGTGGCCCCAGCCGGCCCCGAGCTTGTGCCAGGCGTTGCCGTTGTCGCCGTTGAGGATCACGGTGCGGTCGGCGACCGGGGTGGCCGTGGCCAGCAGCAGCTCGGCGGGCACCTTGTCCTGGCAGCCGCCCGCCGCGGGCCGGGTCGAGTAGACGACGTCGGCGCGGACGTCGGTCTTGGTCTCCACGACCTGCTCGATGCGCGGCTCCCGGACACAGCCGGGGTCCTTGCCGGGCAGGGCGACCTGCACGAACAGGCTGGTTTCCTCCGGTCCAGGGCGGATCCCGGTGACGTCGGCGCGGAACGAGCGCCATTCCACGCCCATCGTCGTCGGCCCGGGGGCCGCGGCCTTGGCGCCCGGCACCCCGCCGCCCGCGGTGAGCACGACGGCCAGCACCGCACCCGCGGCCACCAGCGCCCCGGCGATCCACAGAACCGGCCGTTTGGTCATCGCCCACCCCCAGAAGTCCACCGGGGAATCTAGCCGACGCCGCAGCGTCAGGCGGGCGGACCGGGTTTTTAGCGCTGTGTGACGTTTTTCTCCAGGTACACGGCGCCGCTGATGTGCCCGCCGGCTTCGGGTGCGTCGGTGAGCCGGTAGCCGGCCCGCTGGTAGAGCGTGATGTTGCGGGTGCTGCGGGCCCCGGTGAAGAGGGCGAACCGGCGTGCCTCGGCGGGGACGTGCGCCTCGGCGTGCTCGAGCAGCCGGCGGCCGAGCCCGCGGCCGGCGAGGTCCGGCGCGACCATCAGCCGGCCGAGCTCCCAGCGGTCGCCCTCGAGCCGGGCGCGGACGGCGCCGACCAGCCGGTGGCCGTCCCGCAGGACCCACACCGACCAGGTCTTCGTCCAGTCGCGGACGTCTTCGAGGGTTTCGTGCAGCGCGGGGATGTCGAGGGTGTCGTTGAGGACGGCTTCCTGGACCCAGCAGCAGCGTTGCAGGACGAGCAGTTCCGGGCAGTCTTCGGGCCGGACTTCGGTGAGCTCCACGAACGTCTGTCTAGCGATCGGAGCTCGGCGCGGGCAACTTCATTACCTTGGCGGGGTGACCGACCTGCTCCGTGCCGCCCTGGACGCCCCCGGATACGCCCCGCTGCCTTCGCGGGCGCGAGAGCTGCTGGAGGCGCTGGGTGCGCCGCCGCGGCTGGGGGCGCACCTGCGGGTGGTGCACGACGTCGCGCTGTCCTTGACCGGCTGGGCGGCGGGGCGCGCTTCGTTCGATGCCGCCGCGGTGCTGTTCGGCGCGGCCACGCACGACATCGGGAAGGTCCGGCACCCGGCGGAGCTGTCCGGCCCGGGGTCGGCGCACGAACCCGCCGGGTACGCGCTGCTGGTGTCGTGCGGGGTCTCCGAGGATCTGGCGCGCTTCGCGCGGACGCACGGTTCTTGGTCCGCTCCGGACGTCACCGGCGAGGACCTGCTCGTCAGCCTGGCCGACAAGGTGTGGAAGGCGAAGCGGGTGCCGGAGCTGGAGGAGCGGGTCGTTTCCTGGCTCGGCGGCCCGGCGTGGGAGACGTTCATGGCCCTGGACGACGAGCTCTCGCGGATCGCTTCGGAGGCCGATTCGCGGCTCGCGTTCCAGGGTTCGTACCCCACTGACGGGTGACTTGACACCTCGGGGGGTTCGCGGTTTTATGGAGTACGTCGAACAGGTGTTCGACATGGAACCGCCGCCTTCCCCGCGGCGAACCAGTGCCGTCGGTCGTGTTTTGGGAGAGGCCCGACCGCCGGCCTAGTCCGTGGTGGGGAGGTGCGTGCGGTGACCGCTGTGGTGGAGCCGCCGGTGGCCCGGCTGGCGGCCCTGCCCGGGGTCAGCACGGCGAGCCGGGTCGCGGCCCAGGCCGAGCGTGCGCGGGCGGCGGGGAAGGTGCTCCCGGTCGTCCCGGCGCTCGCCGGGCTGCTGCCCGCCGCCGGGCTCCGGCGCGGGAGCACGGTGGCGGTCCACGGGGGGACGTCGCTGCTGTTCGCGCTGCTCGCCGAGGCCACGGCCGCGGGGTCGTGGGCGGCTGTGGTCGGCATGCCGTCGCTGGGGCTGGCGGCGGCGGCCGAGTACGGCGTCGACCTCAGCCGGGTGGCGCTGGTCCGGCATCCGGGCGTGGAGCTCCCGGCGGTGGTCGCGGCGCTGCTCGACGGCGTGGACCTGGTGGTGGTCAACGCGGAGAAGGTGCAGGCAGCCGTGGCGCGGCGGCTGTCGGCCCGGGCCCGCCACCGAGGGGCGGTCCTGCTGGCGTCCGGCGCGTGGCCGGCAGCGGACGTCGAGCTGTCGTGCCGGTTTTCGGCGTGGTCCGGCCTCGCGGACGGTTACGGCCACCTGCGTGAGCGCCAGGTGGAGGTACGGGTCCACGGCCGCGGCGCGGCGGCCCGCCCAACCTCAGCTTCGCTGTCCCTCCCCGCCCCGCCCAGCTCCGCCGGCTCCGCCGGCTCCGCGCGCTCCGCGGGCTCCGCCGAACACGGCCAGGCTCTCCGGGCGGAGGCCACGGCATGACCCTCCGTCCAAAGTGGACCCCGGCCGCTCTTGATTCCCGTCCACCGACGGCCCACCCACCCAAGTCGACGTGTCGTCCACCCAGGTCCGCGTGTCGTCCATCCGGATCCGCGTGTCGTCCGCGCAATCACGCGAGTCGACCCTCCAATCACGCGTGTCGACCCTTCGATCACGCGTGTCGACCGCTCCGTCACACCCGCCCCGCCGACGTTCGCTGCCCGAGCGGGGAGACGGCATGACCGTCCCCGCGCCGCGGCGTTCCTCCGATCTCCCCACCCGGATGCTCGTCCTCTGGTGCCCGGACTGGCCCGTAGTCGCCGCCGCGGCCGTCGGGGGTGTTGCCGTTACCTCGCCCGCCGCCGTTTTCAGCGCTAATCGCGTTGTCGCCAGCAATGCCGTTGCCCGGCGGAACGGTGTCCGGCGCGGCATGCGGCGGCGGGAAGCTCAGTCGAACTGCCCGGACCTGGCCGTCTTCGCCGCCGATGACGGCCGGGACGCGCGGCTCTTCGAGGCCGTCGCGAGGGCTGTCGAGGCGCTCGTTGTCGGGGTCGAGGTCGTGCGGCCGGGGCTCGTCGCCGTTCCCGTCGCCGGTGCCGCCGGGTACTTCGGCGGGGAACACGCCCTCGTCGAGCGGCTCGTCGACGAAGTGTCCGCCGCGGCCGGCGTGGAGTGCCAGGTCGGCGTCGCCGAAGGACTCTTCGCCGCGACGCTCGCCGCGCGGTGCGGGGAGTTCGTCGAACCCGGGCGCGTCGCCGAGTTCCTCGCCCCGCTGCCCGTCACCGAGCTCGACCAGCCCGGCGCCGAGCGCGCGGAGCTCGTCGACCTGTTGCGGCGGCTCGGCTTGCGGACGCTCGGCGCCTTCGCGGACCTCCCGGAGCGCGACGTCGTCAACCGCTTCGGCGCCACCGGCGTCCTCGCCCACCGGCTGGCGCGGGGCCGCTCCGAACGTCCGCCGCTGCGGCGCCGCCCGCCGCCCGCGCTGACGCTCACCGAGGAGTTCGACCCGGTCGTCGAGCGGGTCGACGTCGCCGCGTTCCTCGCCAAGGGCCTCGCGACGCGGTTCTGCGCCGGCCTGGCCGGGCACGGCCTGGCCTGCACCCGGCTCGGCATCTACGCGGTCACCGAAGAGGGCGAACACCTCGGCCGCGCGTGGCGGTGCGCGGAACCGCTGACGCCCGCCGGGGTCGCCGACCGCGTGCGCTGGCAGTTCGAAGGCTGGCTGCGCGCGGCGCCGGGCCGGCGTCCGACGTCGGGTGTGGTCCGGCTGCGGCTGGAGCCGGAAGAGACGGTCGAAGGCCGGTCGCTGCAGCTCGACCTGTGGCAGAACGGCCGTTCCGACGAGGACGACGAACGTGCGGCGCGTGCGTTCGTCCGGGTCCAGGGGCTGCTCGGGCCGGAGGGCGTAGTGACGCCGTTGCTCGACGGTGGCCGTGACCCGGCGGGCCGCGTCCGGCTGGTGCCCTGGGGCGACCCGCGCGAGCAGGCGACGCCGCCGGACGCGACGTGGCCGGGGCGGCTGCCGGCACCGTCCCCGGCGACGGTTCTCGACCGCCCGGTGCCGGCCCGGGTCTTCGACGCCGAGGGCCGCCCGGTGGGCATCACGGCGCGCGAGCAGCTCACGGCGGTCCCGCGCGGGCTGAGCATCACCGGCGGCGCGCCCCGGGAGGTCGTGGGGTGGGCGGGGCCGTGGCCCCTGGCGGGCGACCGCCGAAGACCGGGCCCGCGGCGGGCGCGGCTGCAACTGCTGGTCGCGGGCGAGCCGGACGACCCGCCGGATGCGGTGCTGGTGCACTGCGCGGGCACGGAAAATCCACTGTGGACGGTCGAGGGAGTGTACGACTGAGCATGGACGAGGACTACGCACGCAAGCTCCGAGCCTGGCTGCGCGCCGAACCGGGAGCAACGCCTGAGGAAGAGCGCGAGTGGCTGCGCGAAGTACCGGCCCCGGCGGCTGAGGGGGGATGGGTGGCCGCCGATCGGGCTCCGGCGGCCGACGAGGGCTCCGTGGTCGGCGAGCAGCTCCCGGCGCCCCAGCCCGACTCGGGCGAGAGGTGGACGGTTCGCGGGAAGCTGCCCGCCGCCGAACCCGAACTCGAGGAGGAGTGGGTCTGCCCGGTGATCACGCTGCCGGTTCCGCGCACCTCGAAGGAGAACGGCTGCCGCATCAGCGGGGCCGAGGCCCGGAGCCGCCGGGATCACCCGTCGGGGCGGCTGCGGGAGGCAGCCGCCGAGCCCGACACCCGGAGCCGCCGGCCGGAGGAAGCCGCGGAAACCCGGCCTCTGACCGAAGCCGAGGCCCGGAGCCGCTGGAACCACCCCAGCAGCTGGCACCGTCGCCGCCGGCAGCAGGATGAGTCCGGGGGTTGCTAGATGGGCTGGAACAACCCACCCGTCCGCTGGAAGGACCTCGCCCGCACCCTCGCCGGCGGGGTGCCGGCCGGTGACCACGGTGACAGCCCCGCCTGGGGCCGGCGCCGCGAGGCCTACCAGCGGCCCGGTGATCTCCCCACCCGGCGCAACGACGATGGCGGCGAGACCGTCCGCGTTCCCTACGCCGAGCTGCACTGCCACTCCAACTTCAGCTTCCTCGACGGCGCCAGCCACCCCGAAGAGCTCGTCGAAGAAGCCGCTCGCCTCCAGCTCGATGCCATCGCCCTCACTGACCACGACGGCATGTACGGCGTCGTCCGCTTCGCCGAGGCCGCGCGGGAACTCGGCGTCAACACCGTCTTCGGCACCGAGCTCAGCTTCGGCCTCCGGAACCCGCAGAACGGCGTCGCCGACCCCGAAGGCGAACACCTCCTGCTGCTCGCCCGCGGTGACCAGGGCTACCGGGCCCTCTGCCGCGCCATCACCGCCGCCCAGATCCACGAAGACGCCGAGAAGGGCAAGCCGATCTACGACCTCGGTGCCGTCGCCGAGGAAGTCGCCGGGCAGTGTGTCGTCCTCACCGGCTGCCGCAAAGGCGCGGTGCGCTCCGCCCTCGTCACGCACGGCCCGGCGGCCGCCGCGGAGAAACTGAAAGAACTGACAGACCGCTTCGGCCAGGACAACGTCTACGTCGAGCTCACCGACCACCGCCAGCCGCTCGACAGTACCCACAACGACGTCCTGACGAAGCTCGCCGAGGAACTGCACCTCCCGACCGTGGCCACCACCGCCGCGCACTACGCCCGGCCGGAACGCGCCCCGCTCGCCGACGCCCTCGCCGCCATCCGCGCCCGCCGCGGCATCGACGAGCTCGAAGGCTGGCTGCCCGCGGCCGGGACCGCGTTCCTCCGCAGCGGTGCCGAAATGGACGTCCTGTTCCGGCGCTACCCCGGCGCCGTCCGCCGCTCCGCGCTCCTGGGCATGGAATGCGCGTTCCCGCTCAAGCTCATCGCGCCCAAGCTGCCGCCCTTCGACGTCCCCGAAGGCCACACCGAGACGACCTACCTGCGCGAACTCACCCGAAAAGGCGCAGAGGAGCGCTTCGGCGGCAAAGAACACGAAGAGCAGGCGAACGACCAGATCGAGCACGAACTCGAGATCATCGAAGACCTCGGCTTCCCGGGGTACTTCCTGATCGTCTGGGACATCGTCCGCTTCTGCAACGACAACAAAATCCTTTGCCAGGGCAGGGGTTCGGCCGCGAACTCGGCCGTCTGCTACGCGCTCGGCATCACGAAGGTCGACTCGGTGGCCAACAAGTTGCTCTTCGAACGCTTCCTCGCCCCGGACCGCGACGGCTACCCCGACATCGACCTCGACATCGAGTCCGACCGCCGCGAGGAGGCCATCCAGTACGTCTTCGAGAAGCACGGCCGCCTGAGAACCGCCCAGGTCGCGAACGTCATCACCTACCGCGCCCGGTCCGCCGTCCGCGACGCCGCGAGAGCGTTGGGCTACTCGCCGGGCCAGCAGGACGCCTGGAGCAAGCAGATCGACCGCTGGGGTTCCTTGCGCAGCACCGAAAAGGACCACGACCACGACATCCCGGACGACGTCGTGCAGCTCGCCTTCGCGCTCGAGGACTTCCCGCGTCACCTGGGCATCCACTCCGGCGGGATGGTCATGTGCCACGAGCCGGTGAGCCAGGTCGTGCCGGTCGAGTGGGCGCGGATGGCCGATCGCAGCGTCATCCAGTGGGAGAAGGAGGACTGCGCGGCCGCCGGGCTCGTCAAGTTCGACCTGCTCGGTCTCGGCATGCTCTCGGCGCTGCACTACATGCTCGACCTCGTCGAGGAGTACAAGGGCGAGAAGATCGACCTCGCCGAGCTGGACCTCACCGACCAGAACATCTACGGCATGCTCCGCCGCGCCGACGCCATCGGCGTGTTCCAGGTCGAGAGCCGCGCGCAGCTGGCCACGCTGCCGCGGCTGCGGCCCACCGAGTTCTACGACCTCGCGGTCGAGGTGGCGCTGATCCGGCCCGGCCCGATCCAGGGCGGTTCGGTGCACCCCTACATCCGCCGCAAGCAAGGCATCGAGGAGTGGGAGTACGACCACCCACTGCTGGAAAACGCGCTGCACAAAACCAAAGGCGTGCCGCTGTTCCAGGAGCAGATGATGCAGATCGCGCTCGACGTCGCGAACTTCACCGCGGCGGAGGCCGACCAGCTGCGGCACGCGATGGGGTCGAAGCGCTCGGACCGGAAGATGGACCGGCTGCGGCAGCGGTTCCTCGAAGGCGCCGCCGCGAACGGGGTCGAAGACGAGCTGGCGCAGAAGATCTTCCTGAAGCTCAAGGCCTTCGCCAACTTCGGCTTCCCGGAAAGCCACGCGCTGAGCTTCGCGCACCTCGTGTTTTCCAGCGCCTACTTCAAGTATTACCACCCGGACGCGTTCCTGGCGGGCCTGCTGCGTGCGCAGCCGATGGGCTTCTACTCACCGCAGTCACTGGTCGCCGACGCGCGGCGCCACGGCGTCACCGTGCACGGCCCGGACATCAACCGCAGCCTCCCGCACGCGACGCTGGAACCGTTGCCGGACAACGGACACGCTGTGCGCACCGGGCTGAGCACCGTCCGGATGATCGGCGAGGACGTCGCGAAGGGGATCGTGGCCGAAAGACAAGCGAACGGCGACTTCACCGACATGGCCGACGTCGCCCGCCGCGTGCGGCTGAAGACCCCGCAGATCGAGGCGCTGGCCACGGCGGGCGCGTTCGCCGGGTTCGGCGGCGACCGCCGGCAGGCGCTGTGGACCGCGGGCGCCGTCGCCGGGGAACGCCCGGAGAAGCTGCCGGGCCTGGTCGGCGGGACGGCCCCGGTGCTGCCCGGGATGGACGGCCTCGACCTCGCGGCGGCCGACGTCTGGGCGACCGGGGTCTCGCCGGACAGCTACCCGACCGAGTTCATCCGCGACCGCCTCGACGCGCTCGGCGTCGTCCCGGCGAACGGCCTGGCCGACCTCGAAGACGGCGCGCGCGTGCTGATCGGCGGCGCCGTCACGCACCGGCAGCGCCCGGCGACCGCGGGCGGGGTCACCTTCCTCAACATCGAGGACGAGACGGGGATGGTCAACGTGATCTGCACGCTCGGCCTGTGGCAGCGCTACCACCGTGTCGCGCGGGCCAGCCCGGCGCTGCTGATCCGCGGGGTGGTGGAGAAGGCCGACGGCGTCGTGAGCGTCCTCGCCGACCGCGTCGAGGCGCTGCCGATGCGGATCAAGGCGAAGTCGCGGGACTTCAGGTGAGGGGACGCCGCACGATCGTGACGATCTCGGGGCTGTCCTCGGTCACCGGGGTGCGATCCCAGTAGCCGTACTGCTCGTCGACGATCAAGCCGGCCTCCGCGACGAACTCGCCCAGGGAAGGAACGTCCAGGAACCGCAAGGTGCTCTTGCTGTACTGCGGCGCGTCCCATGCCGGACTCTCGTACGTCGTCTTGAAGCTGACGTACCCGTTCTCGAACGGCCCGGCGTCGTTCCACGACCGCACTTCGCCGGCTTCCCAGACGTTCGACGGCGTCCAGCGCTCCCAGGCGCGGGCCGCCGGGTTGCGGGTGTCGAAGCCGAACCGGCCGCCGGGGCGCAATGCCCGCCGGATCGCCGAGAACGCCGTGCGCAGTTCGTCGTCGGTGAGCAGCACCTGGAACGCGTGCCCGGTCATCACGGCGAAGTCGAACTCGCTGTCCCAAGCCACGGTCGACAAATCGCCGTGCACCCACTCGATGTCGTCCCGGCGGCGGGCCTGGATGAGCATGCCTTCGGCGGGATCGAGGCCGACGAGCCGTCCTTCGTGGCCGGACTCGCGCGCCCAATGCAGCAGGGAACCGGTACCGCAGCCGACGTCGAGCACCGACTCCGCCGCCATGATCATCGGCAGGTAGAACGCGAAGTCGCCGCTGCTCTCGCGCGGGTTCATGGCGTCGTAGAGCGAGGCGAGGTAAGGATCGACATAGTCGTGGTCGGGCACGGTCGTCACCGTAGTGAGCCGCCCGGGAAAGCTCACGCGGTTTTCGGGGCCAGGCCGAGCAGTTCGGGGTGCTTCGCGAGTGAGCGCCAGTGCGAGCCGGGGTCGGGGAGCAGCCGCCGCCGGTCGAGGTCCAGCAGACCCGAGACCGAAGACACCGAAGCGACGAGCGTGCCGTCCGGGGCGTGGAACTCCTGCACCACGCGGGAAGTCTTGCCCTCGCCCCACTGGAACGCGCAGCTGACCGAGACCTCGCTGCCCGGGACGAGCTCGCGGTGGAACCGCACGGTCGTCTCCAGGTTGACCGGGCCGATCCGGCGCGCGGTCAGCTCGGCCGGGTCGATGCCCGCCGCCCGCACGCACACCCAGCGCGCGTGGTCGGCGTAGGCGAGGTAGGCCGGGCCGCGGACGTGGCCGTTGACGTCGAGGTCGTCAGCGCGCACCGCGATGGTGACTCGGAACATGGGGACGATCGTGGCGCGCGGGCCGGGGCGGCGTCTGGAACTTTTCGGCCACGCGCACGAGCGCCGCGGGGGAGGAGCCGGACAGGCGACGGCATTCGCGGCCGAGGTGCGACTGGTCGGCGTACCCGAGCCCGGCGGCGACACCGGCCAGCGACGCCCGGCCGGCCGCAAGCGACTCCAAGGAGCGCAGGAACCGCTGGAACCGCCGGACGCGGTGCAGCTGCTTCGGCCCGGCACCGACGGCGTGGACGAAGTGCCGCCGCAACGTGCGTTCGCTGATCCCCACGGCGACGTCGGACGTCCGCGCGGTCGCGCCGAGGGCTCGCACGGCTGCCAGCACCCGCCGGTCCGGCGTCGCACTCCGGCGGGCGACGAGCGTCTCGAGGATTCCACGCTGGGCAACGGGATCGGAGGACGCGAGCTGGTCCTCGGCGCGCCGGGCGTCCGCGCCCCAGAGGTCGCTCAGCCGCGTCACGGCCGGCAGTTCCGGCATCGACGTGCCGAGCACGGCGGCCGCGGCCCCGCACCGCAGCCGCACGCCGACGCGGGACGCTGCCTCCGGCACCCACAGCCGCAGGGGAGCGCCGACGGTGACGACCACGGTGAGCGCGTCGCCGTCCCAGACGAGGTCCGCGCAGCCGTCGGGGAGCACGCGCAGCGGCCGCGCCCAGCCGGTGCGCCCGTGCCAGCCGCAGGCCAGGACCCCGGCGAGCGCGGCGGGCGGCGCGACTTCGCGGTAGACCGACCGCGCCGCGAGCGGCCGCAGCGGAACTCCCATGGGCCCAGTATGCAGCGGTCAGGAACTGTCCTATTTCGATCGTACGGTCGGGGCCACCCCGACTGAGGAGGAAACATGGTTCCCGACGGCTACACGACGGTCACCCCGTGGATCATCGGCCACGACACCGCCGGACTGCTCGACTTCCTGAAGCGCGCGTTCGGCGCCGAAGAGCTCGGCCGCGTCGTGGGCGAAGACGGCAAGATCGGCCACGCGGAGGCCCGCATCGGCGACGCGGTCGTGATGGCGTTCGACTCGCCGGACGGTTGGGCCGCGACCCCGGCGTTCCTCCGGCTTTACGTGCCGGACAGCGAAGAAACGCAGCGACGAGCGATCGAAGCGGGGGCGATCGAGGTGACCCGCCAGACCGTTTTGTTCTTCGGTGACCGGGTCGGGCGCGTGCGCGATCCCTTCGGCAACCTGTGGTGGATCCAGACCCGCCTGGAGAACCTGGACGAAGCCGAAATGGCGCGGCGCGCGCAGCTGCCCGAGTACGTCGAGGCGATGAACTACGTCCAGGGTGCGCAGCTCTAGCCGCCGGCGTGTGTGGCACCCTGGGGCCGTGCTGGAGACCGGGGAGGACTACCGCGAAGCGGTGTTGTCCGGGCAGTGGTGGGAAAAGCGCCGGTTCACCGGGTGCGACTTCACCGGCGCGGACCTGAGCGGGCTGCGCACGCGCGGCTGCACCTTCGACGACTGCGATTTCGGCCGGGCCGATCTGTCGCGCTCGCGGCACGACGCGTCCGCGTTCCGCTCGTGCACCTTCGACCGCTCGGTGCTCGTCGAAAGCCGGTGGACGTCGTGCTCGCTGCTCGGCTCGTCGTTCGCCGAGTGCGGGTTCGCCGGCATCGCCCTCACCGAGTGCGACCTCTCGCTGGCGTCGCTCGCGAAAGCGCGGCTGCGCAAGCTGGGCCTCTCCGGGCTGCGGCTGCGCGAAGCCAACCTGACCGAGGCCGACCTCGCCGGCGCCGACCTGCGCGGCAGCGACCTGACCGGCGCCCGGCTCCAGGCCGCGAAGCTCGACGGCGCGGACCTGCGCGGTGCGCGTCTCGACGCGAACGCCTTGGTCCAGGCCGATCTGCGCGGTGCCGAGGTCGACGTCGAGACGGCCATCGCCTTCGCCGCCGCCCACGGGCTCGTCGTCCGCTGAAACGCGAAGGCCCCGGCAGCGCCGGGGCCTTCGCGGGAGATCAGTCGATCGGGGGTTCGCCCGGGTCGAGCTCGATCAGGTCGCCCTCGGCGACGAGCTCTTCGATCGACGCCGGCAGCAGGTACGCCGACCCGCCACCCGGCTGGTTGAACCACGGGATCGCGACGCCGGCCAGCGCCTCGAGCGGCCGCTGCACGCGGTAGACGTGGTACGGCCGGTTCACCCACTCGGGCACCAGGGACCGCTCGGCGAACGGCGTCCCCGCCGCGTACGTCAGGTTGCCGTTCGGGCCGCCGAAGCGGTCCAGCTCGCTGCCCGCGGGCAGCTCGCGCAGCTCCTTGCCGCGGAAGAGCGTCAGCGGCGGCTCGCCGGACATCGGGCCGATCGGCCACTGCTGCTGGCCACCGCCACCACCGCCGTTGACGGCCGGGCGGGCCGGCTCCTCACGGCGCGGCGGTGCGGGCGGTGCCGGTGGCACCGGCGGTGCGGCCGGAACGCCCATCGGCGGGGCACCCGGCGACACCGGGGCCGCCAGGACGGTCGGCGCCGACGGCGGCTCACGCCGGGGCGGCGCGGGCGGCGGACCGGCCTGCTGCTGGGCCACGGGCGGTGGCCCGGCCGGGACCGGCGCGGGCTGGCGCGGCGGGGCCGGCGGCTCGTCGTCCTCGAGGTCGCCGAACAGCTCCTCGGCGCTCGTGAACGCCGTCTGCTCCTGGGCGGGCACCGGCTCCGGCTTGCGGACCGGGTACGAGCCGGTCGCGACCTCCGGCGACAGCGTCGCGACGACCCGCTGCGGCACCGGTTCCGGCTCGGGTTCGGGCTCCGGTTCCGGCTCGGGAGCGGGCGGCTCCTCGGGCACGTGGCCCTCCGGGTTGAGCAGCAGCTTGCCGAGCATGAACGCGGCCGCGTCCTCGGCGTCGCCGAACACCGCGGGGTTGCTGAGCTTGCCGTCGTACCAGCCGACGCGCCAGCCGTCGTCGACCTGCTCGACGCTCCACCCGTGCTCGGCGGGCTCACCCAGCTTGTAGCCGCTTTCGGGCACCTCGAGCTCGTCCAGCTTGGTCTGCAGGCCGGCGAGCACGGGGTGGTCCGGGGTCTCGCGGCGCAGCGCACGGCGGCCCGAGCGGGGGGCCGGCTCGGGTTCGGGTGCCGGCGGCTCCGGCACCGGCAGCACGCCGGGCACCTCGGTCTGGGTGATCATGGTCGGCGGGCCGGGGTCGAAATCGGGACGCTCCGGCGGCTGGAACCCGCCGCGCGGCGCCTCGTCCGGCCGGGACCGGCCCGGCGTGAACGCCGGCTCGTCCTGGGCGGGCGCGAAGGCCGCGTGCGCCGGCTCGTCCTGATCCGGCTGGAACGCCGCGTGGGCGGGCTCGTCGGCCTGCTCCTGATCGGGCTGGAACGCCGCGTGCGCCGGCTCGTCGTCCCGGTGGGGACCGGGGTCGAACGCGGGGTGCGCGTCGTCCTCGCGGTGGGAGGTGGGCTCCGCCGCCTGCTCGTCGTCGAACCGGCCCTCGTCCTCGTGCGGCTCGTCCTCGCTCCCGATCGGCTGGTCGGGGACGTACTCCGCGGTCTCCTCGAGGTCGGGCACCCGGCCCGGCTCCGGCGAAGTGCCGTTGGAGCCGGCGGCGTGCTCGGGGTGTTCGTACTCCTCCTCGCCGTAGGAGTCCTCCTCGGCGAAGCGGTCGTCGAACTCCTGGTCGTCGTAGCCCTCTTCGGCGAACGCGGTCTCTTCGGCGTAGGCGTGCTCCTCGGCCGGGGCTTCCGGCTCGGGGGCGTGGGCCGCCGGTTCCACCGGCGCGGGCGGCTCCTGGTGCTGCTGGGGCGGCGCGACCGGCACCGCCGGCGCGACCAGGGTCGGCGGCGGGCCCGCGGGCGCCTGCTGCTGGGGCGGCGGGCCCTGCGGCGGCGGTCCCTGGGGCGGCGGCCCGGCCGGGCGCTGCTGCTGCGGGGGCGGCTGGTTGCCGCGGGTCAGGTACGCGCCGGCGGCCTGCAGCGTCGGCTCGTCGACCAGCGGCAGCTTGAAGCCGACCGTGCGGACGTGCTCGACCAGGTCCGACTCGGGCGAAACGCCGTACTTGCGCAGGTAGAAGTTGACGGCGGCGGGCCAGATCCACTGGCCGTCGCTGTGGAAGGCGACCGGCACGGTGGCCTCGGGCGCCGCGGCCAGCCGGTCGATGTCGTAGCCGCGCTCGGTGACGACGAGCGGGGCGTGGTCGAGGTACTCCAGCAGCCGGTCCTGCTCCTCGACCTCGAGGTCGGGGCGGTTGATCACCGGACGGCCGGCGGGGCCGATCGTGTCGAAGATCCGGGCGATCCGGAAGTGCGGCCCCGGCTGCTCCGGGCCGAGCCCGGACATCCGCCGGATCAGCCACTCGGGCACGTTGTCCTCGGTGCGCGGGAACATCCGCAGCTCGTCCGAGTAGGCCTGCGGCGGCGGCACGAGGTTCCACACCGGCTCGTCGCGGTTGTACTCGAGGTTGTAGCTGGACGGGTGGTCGAGCTGGTAGCGCGCGTTGAACCACGTCCCGCGGCCGTCGCGGTACATGCCCCCGCGCAGCCTGCCGAAGAGGGTCGCGATGTCGTGGGTGGCGAGCCACTCGTGCACCGTGCCGTCCTCGGTGACGATCTGGCCGGCGAGCTCGTGGTACCTCCCGACGGCTCGGTACTCCGCGGTGACCTTGCGCCAGTCGCGCGGGGCGGCACGGAGCAGGGCAAGTCCGATCTGCTTGACCAGGGTGTCCTGCTCGGTCGCGTTCAGCTGCGTCGTCGGTTGTGCCACGGGGACATTTTGACTGTTCGCGCGCGCGAGTGCACCCCGCATGTGGGTTTTGCCGCTCGGCTACCCGGCGGCACCCGGCCTGACCTCGTGCGATGCGACGTGCGGTAGATCACAGCTTGATCGCGGGCAGCGTCGCGAGTGGACCGTGTGGGGGTGACGATCACTCTACGGGCTGCGACCACGCGCGCCTGGAAGCGACGCGCGGGGGTCGCTTTGCCAGAATGGGCCCCGTGACGGCGAAGATTCTCGACGGCAAGGCCACCAAGAACGCCATTTTCGCGGAGCTCGAGCCGCGCGTCGCGGCGCTGGCCGCGAAGGGGGTGACGCCGGGCCTGGGCACCGTCCTGGTCGGCGACGACCCGGGGTCGCACTCGTACGTGCGGATGAAGCACGCCGACAGCGGAAAGATCGGGATCAACTCGATCCGCCGCGACCTGCCGGCCGACATCACCCAGGAGAAGCTCGAAGCCGTCGTCGACGAGCTGAACGCCGACCCGTCCTGCCACGGCTACATCGTCCAGCTGCCGCTGCCGAAGCACCTCGACGCGAACCGCGTGCTCGAGCGCATCGACCCGGAGAAGGACGCCGACGGCCTCGCCCCGGTCAGCCTCGGCCGGCTGGTGCTCGGCCAGCAGGGCGCGCTGCCGTGCACGCCGTACGGGATCATCGAGCTGCTCAAGCGCCACGGCGTCGAGCTGAACGGCGCACGCGTCACCGTGGTCGGCCGCGGCATCACCGTCGGCCGGACGCTGGGCCTGCTGCTGACCCGCCGCAGCGAGAACTCGACCGTCACCTTGTGCCACACCGGCACCCGCGACCTCGCCGCCGAGGTCCGCCGGGCGGACATCGTGGTCGCCGCGGCCGGCGTGCCGGGGATCATCACGCCGGACATGGTCGCGCCGGGCGCCGCGGTGCTCGACGTGGGCGTGTCCCACGTGGACGGCAAGCTCACCGGTGATGTTCACCCGGACGTGGCCGAGGTGGCCGGCTGGATTTCGCCGAACCCCGGCGGGGTCGGGCCGATGACCCGGGCGATGCTGGTGAGCAACGTCGTCGAAGCGGCGGAGCGCTCGGTCCAAGGTCTCCAGGGCCGATGACGATGACCGAGGACCGGCGGGACGTGCACGACCGCCGGGGCGGACGGGCCAGGTTCACCCAGCTGCCGTTCGCGGTGGTGCTGCTGGTGGTGGCCGTCGCGGTGCTGCGGATCGTCCAGTACCACTGGCGGGAGGGCGCGGCGCTGATCGGCGCCGCACTCCTCCTCGCCGGGGTGCTGCGGGCGGTGCTGCCGACGGAGCGGGCCGGGCTGCTCGCGATCCGCGGCAAGGTCGTCGACATCGTGACCTACACCGGCCTCGCGGCGGCGGTGCTGTACGTGGCCCTGACGATCATCGGCGGCCCGCTCAGTTCGAGCTAGGAAGCCATCGCGAGCTCACGCCGTTCGGCCTTGGCCTCGCGACGGTCCAAAGTGCCCGACACGATCGCCAGCGACAGTCCGAAGACGGCCAGCAACGCGCCGACCCAGTTCGGGGCGACCAGGCCGAGCCCGCCGGCGATCACCAGGCCGCCGAGGTAGGCCCCGATCGAGTTGGCGATGTTGAACGCGGACTGGACGGCGGCCGACACCAGGGACGGTGTGCCGCCCGCCTTCTCCATGATCCGCGCCTGCATCATCGGGCCGATCATGAACCCGGCGACGCCGACGAAGAAGATCGTGATCGCCGCGCCGACCTTGCCCTGCGCGGTGATCGTGAAGATCCCGAGCACGCAGGCCAGCGCCAGCAGCGCGGCGTACAGGCCCGGCATCAGCGCGCGGTCGGCCAGGCGGCCGCCGAGCAGGTTGCCGATCGTCATGCCGACCCCGGCCAGGGACAGCAGCAGGGTGACGTTCGACGGCGAGTAGCCGGCGACGTCGGTCAGCATCGGCGTGATGTAGGACAGGCAGGCGAAGACGCCGCCGAGTCCGAACGTGACGATCGCCAGCGCGAGGTGCACCTGCGGCCGCTTGAACGCGCCGAGCTCGGTGCGCAGCGACGCGTCGGCGGGCCGGCCCTGGTGGGGCACCAGCTTCGCGATGGCCGCGGCGGCGACCAGGCCGATCACGGCGACGACGCCGAAGGTGGCGCGCCAGCCGACCTGCTGGCCCAGCAGCGTGCCCAGCGGCACGCCGATGACGTTCGCCAGGGTCAGGCCGAGGAACATCAGCGACACGGCCTTGGCGCGCTGGCCCGGCCCGACGAGGCTGGACGCGACGACCGCGCCCGCGCCGAAGAACGCGCCGTGGGGTAGGCCGGCCAGGAACCGGAACGCGACGCCGAACTCCTGGTTGGGGGACAGCGCGAAGAGGGCGTTGCCCAGGGTGAACAGGCCCATCATGGCCAGCAGCATGGTCTTGCGCGGCAGCCGGACGGCGACCGCGGTGAGCAGCGGGGCGCCGACGACGACGCCGAGGGCGTAGGCGGAGATGAGGTAGCCGGCGGTCGGGATGTCGACGCCGAAGTCGGCGGCCGCCTGGGGCAGCACGCCCATCATGACGAACTCGGTGGTCCCGATGCCGAAGGCTCCGATGGCGAGCGCGAGCAGCGCGACGGGCACGGCACTCCTTCCAAGGTGGGTAAACGATTACTTGGCCGATCCGGGGTTGCGTACTGGATCGGTTCAGTCGGTGGACACAAAAGAGGACAGCCCTGCGGCCCCAGCGCCGTCGGCTGTCCTACGCACAGTCCAACAAGGGAAGGGGTGCGTTGTCATCCCGATAGCGGGTGACGATCCACACCGTAACGCGATGATCAGCGCGGAGCGGCCAGGACGCCGTTCAGCAGGCCGGGGAACAGGGCGTCGAGATCGTTGCGGCGCAACGAGTTGAACCGGGTCGTCCCCTCCTGGCGGCCGGCCACGACGCCGGCCTGGCGCAGGATGCTCAGGTGGTGGGTGATTGTGGACTTGGTCACCGGGACGGTGAGCGCGCCGCACGCGAGCTCGCAGTCCGCCGCCGCGAGCTGGCGGACGATGCCCAGCCGCACCGGGTCGGCCAGGGCGCGGAGCACCCCTTCGACGGTGATCTCGTCCAGCTCCGGGTGAACGATCGGCGGCAGCGCGGCGGTCTTGGCCATGAGGCCATTGTACGACGCCGGTCGAAATTGTCGGAGGGGCGTAGTACGGTGATGGTCGAACTACGACGTTCGTCGAACCAATCACCCGCTCCGCTTGGGGGACTCACCCATGTCCACACCCTCGTCCTCGAGGATCTCGGTGCTGGCCTTCGGCGCGTTCGGCGTCGGGACCAGCGGGTACATCGTGGCCGGGCTGCTGCCGGCGCTGACCGGTGAGCTGCACGTCTCGGCCACCGCCGCGGCGCAGCTCGTCACCGCCTTCGCCATCGCGTACGCGGTCGGCTCGCCGATCTTCGCCGCCGTCACCGGCACCTGGGAGCGCCGGACGCTGCTGGTCGCCGCGCTCGCCGTGACCGCCGCCGGCAACCTGTTCGCCGCGCTCGCGCCCGGCTACGGCACGCTCCTGCTGGCCCGGGTGGTGACCGCGATCGGCGCCGCGGTGTTCACCCCGGCGGCGAGTGCCGTCGCGGCCCAGCTGACCAGCCCGGAACGCCGGGGCCGCGCGATCGCGCTCGTGTTCGGCGGGCTGACCGTCGCGCTCATCTTCGGCGTGCCGCTGGGCAGTCTCATCTCGCAGCACCTCGGCTACCGGACGGCGTTCGCGCTGGTCGCCGCGTTCTCGCTGGCGAGCGCGCTGGCCGTGCGGATGGCGCTGCCGTCGGTCGCCGCGCCGCCGCGGGTCACCCTGGCCGAACGGTTCGCCGCCGGCCGCGACCCGCGCGTGCTCGTCATGCTGGCCGTGACGGTCCTCGGGTGCCTCGCCGCGTTCATGGTCTACACGTTCGTGTCCCCGCTGCTGGCCGCGACCGCGGGCCTCCACGGCACGGCCGTCACGATCCTGCTCTTCTGCTACGGCGTCGGCGGCGCGGTCGGCAACTTCGCCGGCGGCCGGGCGGCCGACCGCTGGGGTTCGCGCGCGCCGCTGCTCGTCGTGACGGCCGGGATCACCGTCGTGCTGGCGCTGCTGCCGGTCGCGACGACAACCCCGATCGCGGCCGGCGTGGCGCTGTTCCTGTGGGGCGTGGCGACGTGGTCGTTCAGCCCGCCGGTGCAGCACCGCCTGATCGAGCTGGCCCCGGGCCACGCGGGCCTGGTGCTCTCGCTCAACGCGTCGGCGATCTACCTCGGCGTCGGGCTGTCCGGCGTGGTCGGGGGCGCGGTCCTGACGTCCGGCGGGCCACTGGTGCTGCCCGAGGTCGCGGCGGCGCTGACCCTGGTGGCACTGGTGCTCGTCGGCACCGCGTGGGGCCGCGTCCGCGCGCCGCGGGAAGAGGTCACCGTCTAGGAGCTGTCCTGCGGGTAGCCGAGTCCACGAAACGGTTTAGCCGGCTGGAGCACCGCTCGACCACGTTGCGCTGCTTGTAGACCTCGGTGTCGAAGGCCGGTGCTCGCCCGCCACGGGGGCTTTGCCCTTGCGGCGGGCGACCTGGTCATCGCGCTCCGGGCTGACGAAGGTGATCCGCCGGGTCCGCATCGCCTGACGGGCCGAGGGATGCGAATACGCTTTGCCCGCGATCACCGTGGCCAGATCACTTACCGGACACGCCCTAGTCGGCGTGGGCCTGGACTTCGCAGTCCGGGCCCGGGTAGACGAGGGCTTCGTGCCCGTCGGCGAACCGCACCAGGTAGGGCGGGGCGCCGTCGGGCCCGCGGACCTCGAGGATTTCGCCGCGCTGTTCCGCCGAGCCGACGGTACGGCCGTGTACCTGGATTTCGTCTCCCACTCCTGCGTGCATGACTGCACCTCCGGGTCCAGAGTAGGAGCGCGGATCGTTCCGCGGTCCCGGCGAACGGGTTAGAATCCCGGTATGAACAGCGAAATCGGAGGCGCCGCGCCTCGGCGCCGGTGAGCCCCGCGATCCGGGTCCGCACGCCACGCGAGCTGCGGAAGTCCCGGCGCACCACCGCACATTCCTGTTGGGGTCACCTGGTGGCCGCCCCGCTCTGGCCGTTGCACGGCGCGAATCTCGGCACGCTCCTGCGCACCTGTGACGCCGTCGGCGCGTGCCTGGCGGTGCCGCGGTTCCCGTGGGTGCCCGAGGCGTTGAGACGCGGAAACACGTTGCGGCGCCCGGCATGCGTGCACTGGGTGCACGACCCACCGGGCTGGCTGGCCCGCGAGCGCGCGGCGGGCACGCGGGTCGTCGGCGTCGAACTGGCGGAGGAATCGGTGCGGCTGGCGGATCTCCCCGCCGCCCGCGGGCGCACGATCGCCGTGCTCGGCCACGAGCAGACCGGCATCCCGCCCGAGGCGCTCGACCTGCTCGACACCGTCGTCGAAATCCCGATGGTGGGCACCGGTGCGAGCCTGAACGTCGCGGTGGCGGGGAGTCTGGTGCTGTACAAACTCGCCGGGCTGCTGTGAGCAGGTCGAGTCCACTTCGGACATCGACAACGGTCCCGAGTGGACGTCCGGGTGCGTCAGCCCGTCTTGGCCGCGGCCTTGGCGGCCTTCTTGAACGCGCGGACCTCGCCGAGCGTCTCGGCGCTGGTGACGTCGGCGATCGACCGGCGTGAGCCGCGGTCGCCGTACGACCCGGCCGCCTCGCGCCAGCCCTTCGGCTGGACGCCGCGCTGCTTGCCCAGCAGGGCGAGGAAGATCTTCGCCTTTTGCTCGCCGAACCCGGGCAGCGCCCGCAGCCGCTTCAGGACTTCCGGGCCGTCGGGCTTCGGGCGGCCGTCGAGCCAGATGCCCTCGGTCCGGCCGTCGTAGTTCTCGATGATGTGCTGGGCGAGCGCGTGGACGCGGCGGGCCATCGAGCCGCCGTAGCGGTGGATGGCCGGCGGCACGACGCACATCTCGACGAACGTCTCCACGTCGGTCGCGGCGATCTTCGCCAGCGCGAAGCCGTCCATCCGGTCGGCGATCTTCCGCGGGCCGGCGAAGGCGTGCTCCATCGGGTACTGCTGGTCGAGGACGAAGGGGAAATGTCACCTAAAGTCTTCAGGCCGCCACTTTTCGTAGTTGGAGAGCTGAACTGTGCCGTGCCGTGAGCTGGCGGTGGTGGCCTTGTGTGGGGCTTGCTGTGACCGGGCAGGTGCAGCGTCGGTGGAGCGCTTGCGTTGAACGAGACCGGTCAGGTGCTTGATCCTGGTCTGAAGCCCGTAGGCGTCGCCGACAGAATCGTTCTCGGCGTCCGCGGCCCTCTCTGAGGTCGCTTGCCAGTCGCCGAACAGACGACGGGAGCCGTTGGACTACACAGGTAGAGTTCGAGAGTGGATGGGTACGACCTCGGCCGCTTGACCGACTTCGACTTCGAGGAGCTCTGTAAGGACCTCTTCGAGATCGTCCTCGATCGCCCACTCGAAGTGTTCGCCCCTGGCCGCGATGGTGGGATCGACCTCAGGTACATCGCTCCAGCCTCGGGGCGCAAAACGGTCATTCAGTGCAAACACTGGATGAAGTCCGGTAGCAAGGCCCTGATCAGACACCTTCGGAAGGCGGAGCTTCCCAAGGTCAAACGCCTCGCGCCGGATCGCTATCTCGTCGCCACGACCGTGGATCTCACTGTCAGCGCGAAGGATGAGATCGCCGAGATCTTTTCGGATTTCGTGCGTTCTCCCGGGGACATCTACGGGGCGTCCGAGGTCGCGGCCTTGCTTCGGAAACACCCTGAGATCGTGCGCCGGCACATCCGGCTCTGGCTCGCCAGCACCGCCGTGCTCGGTTCGCTGCTGAACCGGGACATCCTGCTCCGATCCCGGGCTCTCGCGCTCGACATAGACGAGAGCTTGCGGCGCTTCGCCCCTCATCCCGGCCGGGACCATGCCCGGCGATTGCTCGACGAACAGCACAGCTGTCTCATCGCTGGTCCGCCCGGCGTAGGCAAGACCACGCTGGCCCACGTTCTCCTGGCTGACCACCAAGCCGAAGGCTTCACGATCGTCGAAGCCACCAACCGGCTGGACGACGTTCACCGCATGTGGGACGACGACGAAAAGCAGATCTTCTTCGTCGACGACTTGATCGGCCAGACGACGCTGGACGAAGGTGCGGCCCGGCTGGCGAACCAAGAGCTGCCCCGGCTGTTGCGCATGATGAAGAACTCACCGACCAAGCGCCTGGTCCTCACCAGTCGGAACTATCTCGTCAAGCAAGCGCGGGAACACCACGAGCGCTTGGACGCCCGCGGCCTCGACCCCTACGAGTGCACCGTCGATGCGGCGGCCTTGACCTCGGACATCCGGGCGGAGATCTTCTACAACCACGTCTATTTCTCCGACCTGGATCCGGGCCAACGTGCCCAACTGGCGGAGCAGGCCGTGTACAGGTCGATCATCCACCACCGCAACTACAGCCCGCGGCTGCTGGAACACGCGATCGCCGAGATCGTCGAGTTCCCGCCGGATGAATCCGGGAACGTCGCGGCTGCCATTCTGCAGAACTTCGAGAATCCGGCCCACCTGTGGGAAAGGCTCATCGAAGACGTACTCGACGCGGATGCGCTGGCCCTAGTGCTCACGCTCTACACGGCCAACCGCTCTGCGGACCACGACCTGCTGCGCGATGCCTGGCGCGCGCACGCCGGGCTGAGTGCGACGTCCGACGCCGACCGCAGGTTTCGCCGGTCACTGCGCCGTCTCGAACCTGTCATTGCGAAGTTCGGGGAAGGGCGGGGCGGCCGGGTTGAGTTCAGCAACCCTTCGATCGTCGACTTCCTCCACGGTCATTTGGCCAGGCATCCGGAGCTCATCGAAGCACTGTGCGGTTCGGCGGTGTACCTGGACCAGCTCGTCACCGTTTGGACGGCGGCCACTCGGTCGAATCGGCCCGCTCTGCGCACCGCGGTCGTCGACCGGGTCCACCGGTTTCATGATGCGATCGTCCGGATACAGGAATCGGGGGCGCTCCTCGGCGAATACCGCTACGACAACGCAGCGGCCGAAGTGGAGTTCATCGTCGCGCTCGGGAAAACAGGTGAGTCCGCCGAGCTCGCGTCGATCGGTGATGTGTTCCTCGCGGAGCTCGGGGACGACTCGCACACCAGCGCGAGCACGCTCTACCAGCTGACGGGCGATGTTGCGGCGTCATCCGTGCCGGAGTGGCGTCTCCATGCCAGGAAGCTCGCGGAATGGACCTTCTCGGCCGCGATGTCCGAGATCTACGGCTGGGAGGATCTCCAGCGGCTGCTGGCGATCCTGGACGACCTCCTGCAGTTGAGCCCCGAACTGGCGGAAGTGGCAGAGCATCAGGTCGAAGACCGGAAGCACGAACTGGCCATCGCAGAACTGCAGAAGTGGGCCGATCCGGATCACGAAGCAGACATCGACGAGGAGACACTCGACGAGATCCTGGCCTATCTGGAGACGGAGGACCACGGTCTCGAGGAGGAGTACGACCGCGCCCGGGAGTACTTCGACCGGGAACCGGAACCCGACAGCATCTCGCCCGCACAAGTGCCGGTGGCTCCGACTCCGGTGGATCATCCTCAACGCACTGATTCGATGTTCTCGACGTTCCGCGAAAAGTGAGCACATCAACATCGTTCTTCGACCGTCGCGCGTGTTGCGGGTCACGACGTCGGTGACGGCCGGCGGGCGAGGCGTCGGTCGACTTGGCCGCGCGCGAGTGCATCGAAGGGCGAAACCTGCAATCAGATGATCTTCACGTCGTGATGATCGCTCGCGACCACTACGCCGTTTTTCACCACGTACGCCTCGACGTAGTGAGTGCCCCGGTAACGTGTCGACTCGCGGTGCATGTTTCGACCCTCGTTTCCTCCGCGCCGGATCTGACCGCGTAACTCACCGGGGACCCGTGACGCCTCCGCACCGTGGTTGCGAACCTTCCACAGCACCTCATACGGCTCGGGAGCGTCCATGACGAGATGGAAGCGGAGATCGCGATGGCGGGGGACGACACGCATTCGCCGCAAGTTCTTGGGATAGCTTCCTAGGACAACGGCGTCGATCCGTGCGTCATAACGTAAAGTCACCGAGCTGAACCTGTGTTGGATGAACTCCTCGTGCGGAGCCACGTCCCTGCTCTGAACGTTGCTGGACGCTTCGCGCGGCATGGGAGATGCGAGTAGCGCTTTATGGGCAATGACCTGCGAGCGAGCATTCTTGACTTCGTCTGCTGCGAACTCGGGCCCGAACAGCTTCTGCCACGCAGCTAGGGCGGCTTGGTCGTCGTCCTCCTGCAGTTCGTAGGCCTCGCGTGCCCAAGTCGCGTAGTCTGCGGCCTTCTTCTTGAACGTCTCGTACTTGGCGGGGTCTTTCCATCGGTGGTTGAAGTTGGTGCCGGGACAGCTGGGGTCGTCGAGTAGTGGCATGGCGACGTGTCCGTCGAGCCATGTAACGAGGTCTTCAAGCAGGTGAACCAAGGTGGTGGGGATGTCGGCGTAGCGGGTATCGCTGTCCCAGTACCGCACCCGATTGCCGAGCATCACCGTCAGGATGATCGAGGGGCAGCTGAACGTGTTCTTGTAGTCACGCAACCACTTGAACAGGCGGATGACCCTGCGCAGGTTGCCACCGGTAATGTCGTCGCGTTCCTTCATCCAGTCAGCGAAACCGACTGGGTTCGTCTCCTCGAAGGCGTTCTCGGCGTAGTTGATGATCAGCTGCCGGCCGTCCGCGAGCGTGATGGCGGGGACAACGTCCACGTGGCAGTCGTTGGCGTACTCGATGCGGACGCACCGGTTTTTGCGCAGGACCATTGACTTGTAAGTGGTATGGCGTTTGTATGCCGCTCGAACTCGCTGCAGGTACTTCTTGGGATTGTCGTTGCAGTCGTCGTCCTGCTCGAGGTGAAGGAGAATGTCGGCGTCGAACTCGTCGAAGGCATCGACTGGGTTGATGATGGTCTGTTGTGCCCAGGATCCCTGTGGGCTGTGTTCCTTATACGTCGATCCGACTTCGGCGTCAGCCTGGAACGCGTTCGTGATCGCGCCAACCCTCGTGTCGAGCAGGTCAAGCTTCCATGGCTTGAGATTGACGGCGGAAATTAGGAACCCTTGGAAGTGTGCTTCGAAGTCCATCAGACCTCCAGCGCCTGGACATAGCCGTTGGCTGTCCGGTCGTAGGTGACCACGGCCGGGCGCAGGCCCGTGCTCTTGAGGATCCGCCCGAGTGCCACTGCAGGCGAAACGGGCATCGCGCCGATGAGGTGAACGCGCTTGAGGTGCTTGTGGGTGCTTTCGAGGGAGGTGAAGAAGTCCCGGACCGCAGCCTCGAACCTGGCGAGCACGGCAGGGTGGGCGAAAAGGTCTTCGGCTGGGCCAGGGTGGGGATCCATTTGGAAGACCGCTGCCGCGTCGAGCCGTGAGGGCAGTTCGTTGAGTGGGGTGGTTCCGGAGAGATTCGTGACGAGTACCGCGTCATCGATGCTGGCCCCGTCACGGGGGTGGGTAAGGTCGAAGGTCGTGCCAGGATCATTGTCAGACCAGACCCAGTTCTGGGTGGAGCGTTGACGCTGGTACACGTCAGTTGGGACGCCGTCGTCGAGCTTCGTGCCCAGATACACCAGTAGCGGCAGTCTCGCGATGGCGAGAACGCTCATGTGCTGGATGTCCCCGGACAGGACCCCTGGGTGGACGCGCCAATCGATAGCGTTGTTGATCTTTGTGGCGGCTGCCTCGTAGTACGTTCCGCTGGCATCCTCCTCACCGTCGATGCCGCGCAGGTCGATCTCGACGCTCTTCTGATCATAAGCTTCGGGGAAGACCGGGAATCGACCTCCGGACCTGATGACGGCCTCCACCGCGGTGTCCTTCGGTAGCTCCATCCGGTCGCCACGAATGTCGCCGGCCATCCGGAGGATGACAGTACGTCGGGACTGTGTTAGCGAGGTCTGGTGGCGGATCTCGTCTTCGTGTTCCTGTTTGCGCTGCCGGAGAAACTCTTTATTGATAAGCTCCGCGACCAGGAGTTTGTCGATCTCGGTGTGGCAGGACGCGCAGGCGAGAGCGAGGTTTTCAGCCAGGTCGCGATCCTCGCTGGGAAGCGGATCAATGCCGCGGGCGGAAGTCGTCGACTCTTTCTGCCCGACGATGTGTGCGGCTTCGCCGACGAAGACCTCCTTGTAGGTGAGGCTTCCCTCGAGCAAGTACGTCTTGCACAGCGTGCATCTGCCGCCCGCACGCACCCACAGTTTGCGCTTCTCGCTTTCGTTGACCGCCATCTCAGCCTTCCCCTTGAATAGTAGATTTCTTCGCGGCATCTCACGCTGCTCAGCTTGACCGGCCGACGGTCACAGCTCGCCGTACCTGATTCAATGGAAGTGTCAGCAAGTCCGCGTCCCTGCGATGTTGAGTCGGGCCGGATAAACCTGTGGCAGGGGCCGACCTGGGAGTGCGGGAGGGCGATCAGATGCGTCCCCGAGACTGGTACCGCCGCCGAGACGTGGTTCGCCAGCAGACTCGTGAGGGACGCGGCGACCGCAGCCATGTCTGCCGCCGATCCGTGAAACGTTGGCACGGAGCAGCCGCGGGTCGGGACGAGTTCGTCGACGTCTCGCACCTCCGTCCAGAACGTGTGGAAAGGTTCGAGCTCTCCATCCGCTTTGACTACCATCCCGACCCGACGGTCGATTTCGTTGGCACCCAGCGAGCTTCCGGAAGCGCTGACGCTGAGGACGCCCAGCGTGCCGGTTTTGACGTCGGTGGCGACTTGAGCGATCAACGGTCGAGCTGCCGGCGACGCCATCTGGTCGAGGAGTTGACCGATCCGGAGGGAGACCGTCGCATCGATCACGACGTGAGCGGTGGCGAACGTCGCTGGCAAGTCTTCGGGGAAGATTCCGGAGTGGGCGTCCACCTCGATGTCGTCGCGGATCGTGAGAATGCGTTCTCGTAGGGCCTCCGCCTTCCCATTGCCGACGTCGAGTTCGGTGAAGTTCTGCCGGACCAGGAGGCCACCCGTGATCGTGCCTGGATCGCACAGTACGAGTCGCTGTACTCCGGCACGCGTGAGGAACTCGGCGATCCACGAGCCGAGACCGCCGCAGCCCCATACATGCACCGTCTTGCCATGGAACGCGTTCACGGGACTAGCGCTGTCGCGGCGGGTGGTGACAGCGCTTCGTTCGTCGGACACGGGGCACCACTCCACCGGGGTCTCGAGGTCAAAGGTCCTTTTCTTGACAGCGATCAGAGGCGTCCGACGGCTCCGCACATGGTGCCGCAGCCGGTCCGCGGCGTCGCCAGGAATCATCCCGACCAGTACGTGTGGGGGCCCGCCGGCCGGATGCGGGACGGTGAGCACGAACATCTGCGGGCTGCCTTCGGGCATCCGAGATGCACTGGCCGCGAGCGCGGTGAGGAAGACCGGCGACTGCGGCGGGTGCTTCGCATAGGTGCCCAGCCAGGAGTCCGCGAAAGGATCGTCGAGCCGCGCGAGCACCTCGGTGAACGTGTGCCCGATCCCCAGAGGCAGCGGCATCATCAAGCTGATGACCGGTATCTGCACCTGCTCTGACTGCGTGCGCTCGAGGTGGAGGTCCAGCCGGTGGTCGGTGCGCTTGACGAGGTAGCCCGACTGCGCCCGAATCATTGGGCAGTCGTGTCGGACGACGACCGTAGGCAGTCTGCGGGAGCCATAGGGAACTCCTCCGACCGCGTGGAACAGTGACGTATTCGGATCGAAGCGGTTGGCTGCTGCGTCTTTCAACCAGTCGTAGAGACGGTCTACGGCACTGCTCACTCCGAGCCGCGGGTTCCACTCTCGTGCCGTGTCAAGGTAGATGCACAGCTGACGGCCATGCAGCACGTGCGGAAAGCCGACGAACCTGTCGTGCTGGATTTCCACCAGCGGCGGAGAGAAGTCGGTCTCCCCAATCCACAGGACGAAATCCTCGTGGTCGTTCAGCTTCAGCCCACCCGGATGGTGAACGAGGTTCGATGTTCTGAGTCTGATCGGCACGAGGAGATTGCCGGACCAGTGAAGCATAGGGCGTCCGCTGACAGCGAAGTCCTCAGGCAGCGCTGAGCTCACCTTGCGCAGTTCCTCAACCGCGACCCGCTGCCAGCGGGAACGCCGCGGCCTTCGCTGGCGGTTCAACCGGCGCGACCCGACCGGCCAGACGACCAGGACACCTCGCCAGCTCCGGCGCCGGCAGCACCGGCAGCACCGAACTTGCTGCTGGAAGACGAAGCGGCGGGCGCCTGGAACTTGTCGCCGAAGAGCGCCTGCCACTTGGCGACACTCGACTCCTCGTTGGTCTCGTCGTACGCCTCTTTGATCTCCGCGGCGTGAACGTGGACACGGTCCCGGAAGTAGGCGTAAGTCTCCTGGGACCACCTGTGGTCAAAGGTCACTCCGGATCCGGAGGGATCAGAGATGGAGGGCTTGTAGGGGCGAGCTTGGAGCCACTCGTCCAGGTCGGACATGAGGTGGAGTAGCGCCGTGGGCACATCCGAGTAGTAGCCGGGATCGCCGAGCTTCTTCCACTCCTCGACTCGCTCGCCGAGTAGGGTGGTGATCAGGATCGATTTCGTTCCCGTGAAGGAGTTCTTGTGGTCACGCAGGAACTTCACCAGGCGGATCACCTTGCGGAGATTCCTGCCAGTGATCTTGTCTTTCTCCTGCATCCACGTAGTGAAACCTCCCGGATTGGTGCGCTCCCAGCAGTTGTCGTCCCTGTTGACGATGTTCTGGGTGCCGTCGGCGAGGACCACGAACGGGACGATGTCGACGTGCATCGCGTTGTTCGCGTACTCGACATACACACACCGGCACTTCTTGTTGTGCGGCATGTTGCCGTAGATGGAGTGGTTGTGAATCACCTTGTAGACGGTCGAGATGTACTTCTTGACGTCACCCGCCCAGTCCGCTTCCTCTCGCATCTCCAGCAGGAAATCGGCGTCAAACGGCTTGCCGTTCTGCGGACTGATGATCGTCTTCTGCGCCCACGAGCCCTGCGGGATCTTCTTGACGATCCGCGGGCCGAGGTCGGGGTCGGCCTTGAGTGCCTTATAGATCGACTCGACCCGCTCTTCCAACGTTTCGAGGTTGAACTTGCTGAGGTTGACGGTGTTCGCGAGGAACTCGTCGAAGTAGTTTGTGTGCTTCACCGGAGGTTCCTATCGTCGGGACGCATCAGGGCCGGGTCGACTGTTCGAGATACAGGTAGGGCGACTCGCGTGGGCCGAAGTTGAGCAGGAGATCAAGCTCGAACTCCGCGCTCAAGCTGGCGACCGTGCTCGCTTCGCCCAGGCCCGCGGTCGCGGCTGTGTTCATGCCGAGCGAGCTTGTATAGGTGGTCGACCATGACCTTTCGCTGCACCGGATGTTCCAGTAGCGAGTGTCGTGACAGAAATCGCGGGTCACGGTGAGCTCGAGATCGGAGATGACTCCGGCTCCGAGTCGCGCCGCGATCATGTCGGTTTCCGCCTACTCGAGGAGGAAGGACGCGGCGACGATGGGGGCCTGCTCGCGCCCGGCCTCGCGCCTGCGTTCGCGGGTTTGCCGGTCGAGCAGTCGATGACCTCGTCGAAGGCGGCTGACTTGTCGGCCGGGCTGGGCAGGGAGAGAATCCGGAAAGGCGCGGCCTTGCTGGACTGGTTCTTGTCGCCGAGGCACGTCACATCCGGCTCGGTGGCGAACCTGCGCGACTCTTCGATCGACCGGCGGTTTGTGATGTGGCGCGTTTGTCAGTTTCACCTGGTCCCTCAGCTGCGTGTGGAGTACCCAAGCGCACGCAGCGAAGAGACCTAGGTCACAATTCGGGCGGCCATCTGTCACCCGTTCGTGGACCCGCGGTACGTTCCTGACGCCAATCTGGACGGACCCCGGTACTCGTCGCCCCGTGTGCACGAGCACCGGGGATTCCTACTTGGTCCGCAAGCTTAGCCTGGGGGTCCGACACTTTTTACGTGGCCCGCCAGCCACCTCGCCGATATCCGCCTGTGTGTTCGACCTCTTGCTCGGCGTGACGGCGGCTGCGTTTCTGTACCGATCCTGTTGAGCGGTCAGTCACCAGCCATGCGCAAGCGAGTACATCGGAGGCGATGAGCCTTCTCAGCGACCGCAGTCGTAGAGGGGCTACTGTCGCCGAAGTTGCATGCAGCGGGTTATTTCCCAGAACGTCCGTCAGCTGGCCGACTTCAGTCAGCTTTCGCGGCGGCTTTGGCGGCCTTCTTGAAGACACGGACCTCGGCGAGGGTTTCGCTGTTGGTGACGTCGGCGATGGATCGCCGGGAGCCGCGGTCGCCGTACGCGCCGGCGGTTTCGCGCCAGCCCTTCGGGGTGACGCCGCGTTGCTTGCCGAGCAGGGCGAGGAAGATCTTGGCCTTCTGCTCGCCGAACCCCGGCAGGGCCTTCAGGCGCTTGAGAACTTCCGGGCCGTCGGGCTTGGGGCGGCCGTCGAGCCAGATGCCTTCGGTGCGGCCGTCGTAGTTTTCGATGATGTGCTGGGCGAGTGCGTGGACGCGGCGGGCCATGGAGCCGCCGTAGCGGTGGATGGCGGGCGGTACGACGCACATCTCGACGAAGGTGTTGACGTCGGTGGCGGCGATCTTGGCGAGGGAGAAGCCGTCCATGCGGTCGGCGATCTTCCGTGGGCCGGCGAAGGCGTGTTCCATGGGATATTGCTGATCTAGAAGCATGCCCGTGAGCAGGGCGAAGGGGTCGTCGTTGAGCAGCTTGTCGGCGGCCGGGTCGCCGGTGAGGTGGAGCTCGCGCAGCATGTTGGCATCCTGACAGGAGACGTGATTGCTTAGAGGGTCCGTGTCACGCCCAGTGGCCTGGGACGGAGGCACCGCGGGCCACTGCCGCGGCGGGCGGTGTCACTCAACGGTGTGACTTCCAGAGTGTTGACTTCTGCTGGTCCAGGAGCATCCCGACGAGCAGGGCGAACGGGTCCTCGTTGAGCAGCTTGTCGGCGGCCGGGTCGCCGGTCAGGTGCAGTTCGCGCAGCATGCGGCCATCTTGACACAACCGGCGGGCAGGTCAACGAGCCTTCGAGTACCTCGACGGTGTGGTGCCCAGGTACCGCTTGAAGTGCCGGGTGAGGTGGGCCTGGTCGGTGAACCCGGCGACGGCGGCGACCTCGGCGGCCGGCGAGCCGTCGAGCAGCAGCCGGCGCGCCCGGTCGACGCGGCGGCCCGTCAGGTAGCGGTGCGGCGGCAGGCCGAACCGCGCCCCGAAGCAGCGGACGAGGTGCGCCGGATGCGCGCCGAGCGTCTCGGCCGCTTCGGCCAGCGTCAGCGCTTCGGGCAGCCTCGCGTCGAGGAGGTCGCGCAGATCGTCGGCGAGGCCGCGCTTCGGCTCGTGCACGGCCGGCCGGCCGAGGTGGGTGTGGAGGCACTCGGCGACCAGCGCGAGGCGGCTTTCGGCCTCGAGTGCATCGCCCGGCTCGGCCAGCGACACGTGCAGCTGGTGGATGCGGGTGCGCAGCAGCCCGTCGGCGACGCTCGGCTGGTCGACCGCGGCGCCGATGAGGTCCTCGCCCAGCACCGACGTCTCCAGGTAGAGCACGCGCTTGCGGAAGCCGTGGCTGGTCGCGGCGCGCCCGTCGTGCGCGACGTTCGGCGGCAGCAGCGTCACGGCCGGCCCGAGTGCGCCGTGGTGGTGGCGGTCGAGGTCGTAGCGGATGACGCCGTCGTCGACGATCAGCAGCGTCCACGTGTCGTGGGTGTGCAGCGGGTAGGCGTGCGTGATGAAGCGCGCGTGGAAGACCTCGGCGATCCCCGGGACCGCCGGCCGCCAAGCTTCGACGTCCGCCATGTCAAGAACGTACAAGACGCGCGGGTGGCCGGCGGGCGAGTCTTTCCGGCATGAGTTCTTTCGACACGAAGATCGCCGTCCTGCTCCGCGACGACCTGGCGTCTTGGCAGCGGCTGAACGTCACGGCGTTCCTGGTGAGCGGCATCGCCCACGTGACGCCGGAGCTGATGGGCGAGCCGTACCGCGACGCCGACGACACCGAGTACCTGCCGATGTTCGGCCAGCCGGTGATGGTGTTCTCGGGCACCGCGGCCGTCCTGACGGCGGCGCACACCCGCGCACTGGGCCGCGGCCTGCGGATTTCCATTTTCACCGACGAGCTGTTCCACACGGGCAACGACGTCGACAACCGGGCGGCGGTCCGCGCGGTGCCGGGGGAGAAGCTGACGCTGGCCGGGCTGGCGGTGCACGGCCCGAAGAACGCGGTGGACAAGATCCTCAAGGGCGCTTCATTGCACCGTTGAGACCTGTCCCCGGCATCGGTCGCGCTGGCAGCATGATCGATGACGCCGCATCGGGCGGCCTCGGGATGGGGAGGTTCCGTGACTTCACTTCGTCGTGCCTGCGTGGTCCTGTCGGCGGCGGCCGGGCTGGGCTGGGCGCTGGTCCCGGTCGCTTCGGCGGATCCGCTGCAGACGGTGGACTACACCTCGGAAGCCGGCGCGGGACCGCTGCAGGGCAGCGCCCACTACGCGGCGCCGGGCGACGAGATCACCGTCTGGGAGTACAACGGCGTGCTGAAGATCGACGTCCAGTCGGGGCTGAAGGACCTGCACGTCGAGCTGAGCGCACCGGCGGGCGAGACCCTGCACACGGGGACGTACACGGGCGCGCGGTTCCGCGGCCAGAGCGACCCGGCACTGAGCACCCCAGGGATCTTCGTCTACACGGGCGGCCTCGCGTGTGGCGACGACTACGCGGACTTCACGATCGACCGCCTCGACGCGACGGGAGTGGACGCGACGTTCATCCAGCGCTGCGGCAGCCCGGACGGCCCGGCCACCCGCGGGGAGGTCCACTTCACGGCCTGAGCTGCACCACTGGCGGCACGTTCACGGGGCCGTCGCGTGCACCACGAACGTGCTCCGGACCCGGTCCGGGCCCTGGTACGTGAAAGTCCGCGCCGTAACGTCCACGAACCCGGCCGACGTGGCCAGTGCCGCTGCCTCGGCGTCGTCGGTCGGGAACGTGATGTCCTTCGGCACGAACTCCGCGAAGGCCCCCGAAGGCCGGAACCGCGCCCCCGACACGACCGAGAACGCCAGCCGGCCACCCGGCCGCAGCACCCGCCGCCAGTCCGCGAACGCGACCGCCCCCAGGAAGTGCAGCGAGGACGCGCACAGCACGACGTCGGCCGACCCGTCCGGGGAAGGCATCGGCACCGCCGGCCCGACCTGCCACGTGATCAGCCCCGACGGATCCAGCTCGGCCGCCTTCGCCGTCGCCTGGGCCAGCATCGCCGGCGAGAGATCGACAGCCAGCACGCGAGACGGCTTCAGCCGCAACGCCGCGTACGCCGCGAAGCCCGTCCCCGTCGCGACGTCCAGCACGAGGTCCGGCTCGGGTGGCAGCGGCGAGACCAGCTCGTCCGCGACCCGGGCGTGGAAGGTGTCTTCGTCGTAGTGCTCGGCCGTGCTGTCGAAGAGGGCTGCCCTCGCGTCGTGGTCCACGGACCCAACCTAGCCGGGCCGACCAGCGATTTTCAGCGGACGGCGGCCGGCGAAGCCCAGGTCGGCGCGGTGGTACCAGCTCAGCTCGCGGTCACCCTCGAGCCAGCACAGCAGCACGTCGGTCCCGTCGAGCTCGGCCGGGAAGTCGACCAGCAGCGGCGCGAACCCCTTGAGCTCGGCGCCGGTGCGCTGGACCGTCGTCATCAGGTCGTCGAGCCGGGCCTGCGCGGCCTTCCACTCGGGCAGCCCGCCCAGCTCGGTCTCCCGCCCGCCCGGGCGCAGCGACGCCGCGAGCTCGGCCGCGTCGGCCCGGACGCGCACCAGTTCGTCGAGGACCGGCCGCAGCCGTGCCAGTTCGTCGCATGCCTCCGCGACGGTGAACAAACCCATCGGCCGATGATCCCACCGGCGCGGTTCAGGCCTCCCGGCGCCGCCGCACCAGCGCGTTGGCCAGTCCGCTGCCGACCAGCAGGAACCCCACGCCGAGCAAGCCGCCGATGAAGAGGAAGTCCATCACGCCGTACGCGATGTCACTCTTCGGCATGAGGTTCACCAGCCGGAACCCCCAGTCGGGCACGGCCATCGCCGCGACGCCGGGCAGCACGCCGTAGATCAGCCCGCCGAGGATCGGGCCGACCGCCGACAGCGCGCCGAGCGCCGCGACGACGAGCAGCAGGATCGCCCCGCCGGCCAGCAGCGCGATGCCCAGCGGGTCGCGGTTGGTGCTCAGCGTCGCCTGGATCAGCTGCTGCTGGCGCAGCCCGCCCCAGCTCAGCAGGCCCAGTGCGACCGGCGTGAGCAGCAGCCCGCCCAGCGCGCTGACCAGGTGGGCGACACCGCGGCGCGGCCGTTCGTCGAGCGCTTCCGTCGTGTCGTCGTAGTCCTCGTAATCGTCTTCGTATTCGCCGTACCGATGGGTCGACATGGCCGTCACCTCCCGCATGATGAGTTCACGGATGGCATCGTGCCCTGGTTCACCCGGAAGCGCGACGCTCGCTCGGCGAGCGGTCGGATCGGCCGAACGGCGGGTCGTGCCCGGTGAGCCGTACCACATTCGGCGGGTGGAGACTTGATACCGGCCACTGCTTGACCCAGTCGGCCCTATCAAGCAGTACGCTTGTACCGCTACCGGCGAGACTTATTGAAGAAGAACGCGAAGATCCGCGGAAGGAGCACCGCTGCTCATGGCCAAGATCAAGGTCCAGGGCACCGTCGTCGAACTCGACGGCGATGAGATGACCCGCATCATCTGGCAGTTCATCAAGGACAAGCTGATCCACCCGTACCTGGACGTGAACCTGGACTACTACGACCTGGGCATCGAGGAGCGGGACCGCACCGACGACCAGGTCACGGTCGACTCCGCGAACGCGATCAAGCGGCACGGCGTGGGCGTCAAGTGCGCCACGATCACCCCGGACGAGGCCCGCGTCGAAGAGTTCGGCCTCAAGAAGATGTGGCTGTCCCCGAACGGGACGATCCGCAACATCCTCGGCGGCGTGATCTTCCGCGAGCCGATCGTCATCCAGAACATCCCGCGGCTGGTGCCGACGTGGACGAAGCCGATCATCATCGGCCGCCACGCCCACGGCGACCAGTACAAGGCGACCAACTTCAAGGTCCCCGGCCCGGGCACGCTGACCATCAGCTACACGCCGGAAGACGGCTCCGAGCCGATGGAGTTCGAGGTCGCGAAGTTCCCCGAGGGCGGCGGCGTCGCCATGGGGATGTACAACTTCAAGAAGTCGATCGAGGACTTCGCGCGCGCGTCGCTGCAGTACGGCCTCGACCGCGGCCTGCCGGTCTACCTCTCCACCAAGAACACCATCCTCAAGGCCTACGACGGCCAGTTCAAGGACGTGTTCGAGGAGATCTTCCAGAACGAGTTCAAGGCCGACTTCGACGCCAAGGGCATCTCCTACGAGCACCGCCTGATCGACGACATGGTCGCCGCGGCGATGAAGTGGGAGGGCGGCTACGTCTGGGCGTGCAAGAACTACGACGGTGACGTCCAGTCCGACACGGTCGCGCAGGGCTTCGGCTCGCTCGGCCTGATGACGTCGGTGCTGCGCACGCCGGACGGCAAGACCGTCGAGGCCGAGGCCGCGCATGGCACGGTCACCCGGCACTACCGCCAGCACCAGCAGGGCAAGCCGACCTCGACGAACCCGATCGCGTCGATCTACGCCTGGACCCGGGGCCTCGAGCACCGCGGCAAGCTGGACGGCAACCAGGAGCTGATCGGCTTCGCGAACAAGCTCGAAGAGGTCGTCGTCGAGACCGTCGAGAGCGGTCAGATGACGAAGGACCTGGCGCTGCTGATCAGCAAGGACCAGCCGTTCCAGACGACCGAGGAGTTCCTCGCGACGCTGGACGACAACCTGGCCAAGAAGATCGCCCAGGGCTGAGTTCCGCCGAAGGAGCCCCCTTTCCGGTTCGCCGGGAAGGGGGCTCTTTTCGTACACGGTGCGTTACCGGTGGGGGATGGGCACTGGCGCCTCCGGGTGGTTGCTGCGTCCGGCGCTGTCGGTCCGGGTAAAGGATTGCCTACCCTTGGCGGGGGACGGGGCACGCGGTTGGAGGAAGGCATGTCGAAGAAGACTCTGCTCATCTTGGGCGCCATCGTCCTGGTCGTCATCGTCTACGTGATGAACACGGACAAGCAGGCTTCGGGAGCTTCGGCCACCGGCTGCAAGGTGACCGTGACCGCGGACGTCCTCAACGCCCGCGAGACGGCCGACGGCAACGCGAAGGTCGTCGGCAAGTACCTGCGCGACGCCCAGTTCGACGCGCTGCCGGGCGTGCAGAACGGCTTCCGGAAGGTGGCCGACGACAAGTGGGTCGCCGCCGCGTTCACCGAACCGGTCGCCGGGTCCGCCTGCTGAGCCCGCTCCTCAGACGCCGAGCAGGTCGGCCGTGAGGGTGATGACGCCGAAGGCCGCGGCCGACAGGCCCAGCGTGCGGGCGCGCTTCGGGTCGCGCTTCGCGGCCTCCCGCCAGTAGAGGCCGATGCCGATGGCCAGCATCAGCAGCTCGACGACGGCCGAGACCGCGGGCAGCCGCCAGAGCCCGAAGCCGAACGTCGGCAGGTCGCCGGCGTTGCCGGGCAGGATCGGCAGGTCGGCGCGGTGCACGACGAGGTCGAGCAGCCAGTGCGAGAAGACGACACCGCCGAGGATGAGCCCGGCCTGGCGCCCGAGCCAGTGGGCCGCGACGGCTCCGAAGAGGGCGGCCAGGACGAGCGCGCCGACGAGCGAATGCGTGTAGACGGCGTGGATGACGCCGCCGCCGTAGCCCTCGCCGTCGACCGTCTCGATGCCGCTGAGGTAGAGCGGCACGAAGACGACGTCGAGCCAGGCGGTGGCGAGCATGAGCGTCCACACGGGGATGGCCGGCCGGCCCGCCTTGACGGCGGCCGCGAGCCCGAAGTGCCCGGCGATCATCTGCGGGCCTCCGTCCAGGGGAAGCGGGCGTCGAGCACGCCGAGCCCGACGGTGAAGAGGAGTACGGCGAGGATGAAGCTCATGGTTTCTCCGCGTAGTTCGTGAGGCCTTGGACGAGCATGGATTTGAGGACTTCGAAGCTCCGGCCGACGTCTTCGGGCCGCCCGAAGCCGCCGGACGCTTCGAGCCCGGCGAACCCGTGCACGGCGGCGCGGATGCAGCGGGTGGCGTGGACGGCCTGGACGTGGTCGAAGCCGAACGGCCTGAGCACGGCGAAGACGACCTCGGCGACGGCATGGGTGGCCCGGCTGAGCTCGGTGTCCGATGCGTCGGGGTTGGTCGTCAGGGCGTTGGTGCGGTGCGGGTGGCGCAGCAGGTAGGCGCGATAGGCGTCGGCGAGGGCGCTCACCGCCGCCGGGCCTTCGCGTCCGGTGCCGGCGGTTCTCAGTGCGTCGGCCATTTCCCGGACGACTTTGAGGTCGATGAGCCGCCGCAGGTCGGCGAGGTTTTTGACGTGCTTGTAGAGCGAGGGCGCGGCTACTCCAGCGCGTTCCGCGACCTTGGCGAGGGTCAGCGCTTCGACGCCGGACTCGTCGACGATCTCGAGGGCCAGGGTGACCACCGCTTCGGTGGTCAGTCCCGCCCTAGGGGACATCGGGTTGGCTACTTGGCATAGCTTTAAAGCTAATGGTCGTAGCTTCGGGCGTCAAGGCGCGGTTTTTGTCGGTGGTGGCTGATAGAACTTTTCCGAGCTGGAAGACGCAGGTGAACGGAGGTGCGGCACCGTCCGGGGACGGACGACAACTGAATGCGGCATGGGCTGAGGCGAGGTGTCCGCGGGGTCTCCAGGGGGAGTTCCGCGGGCACGAGGGCTGGAGGAGTGGAGCCCGGGGACCGCGCTCGGACGGGGGTCCGAACGCGGCGGCGAGACTCCTCCGGCCTGCCGAGTGCGAGGTGAGGGCTCGTCGGCGCTTGGCCAGGGCGTGGGGCGGCGGCGCCATCGCAGCACTCGTCAGCGTGCAGGCTCGACACCGGCACGCGAGGCGGGGTCCGGCGGGACCGAAGCGGCTGGGTGAGCGGGCCTCCTGGCTGTGCCCGAGCGGCCGCAAGCCGTCCCGGGCAGCCTCGACCCGCGCAGCCGTCAGAGCGCGACGGTCAGGTCCTCGTCCGCGACCAGCACCTCGCCGCCGAACTCGGCGCGTGCCTCGGCGGCCGCCGCCTCGCGGTCGGTGCCTGGCCAGAAGTGGGTCAGCATGAGCCGGCGGGCTCCGGCTCGCTCGGCCCAGTGGCCCGCCTCCGCCGCGGTCATCAGAAAGCGGGGCTCTCCCTCCGCCGGTGGGGTGCGGAGGGTGGCGTCGCAGATGAACAGGTCCGCGTCGCGGCCGAGGTCCGCCAGCGCCGGCGACGGTCCCGTGTCCCCGGTGTAGGCCACCGTGAGCCCGGGCGTCGTCAGCCGCACGCCGAAGTTCGGCAGGTAGTGCGGCAGCTCGTGGGTCGTGAGCCGGAACGGTCCGATGTCGGCCGGTGCGCCGAGGTCGTGCACCTCGAACAGCTCCGACGGGTGTGGTCGCGGCTCCATCGCCGCCAAGCGCCGGAGCGTGCCGGGCGTGCAGTACAACGGCAACCGCGGCGATCCGCTGCCGGCCTGGACCGTGTAGTACCAGGCCCGCCCGAGCGCGCTCACGTCCGCGCAGTGGTCGGGGTGCTCGTGCGTCACCACCACGGCGTCGGGCAGCCCGTGCGCGAACAGGCGCGACGCCGCGCCGTACCCGAGGTCGAGGACGACGCGGAACCCGTTGTGCGACAACAGGAACCCCGCGCACGCCCGCCCGGGCTCGGGAAACCCGCCGCAGCTGCCCAGCACCGTCAGCTCACCCATGCCCGGCAGTCTGGCAGAGCGGCCACCGGGTAGCGTGCGGTGCGTGCTGACCGTCTCCACCGTGAACGTCAACGGCCTCCGCGCCGCCGCCAAAAAGGGCTTCGTCGAGTGGCTCGCCGCCACGAAGGCCGACGTCGTCTGCTGCCAGGAGGTGCGCGCCACGGCGGAGCAGCTGCCCGCCGAGGTCGTCGAACCCGAGGGCTGGTTCGCGGTGCACGCCCCCTCCGCCGTGAAGGGACGCAACGGCGTCGCCGTCTACAGCCGCACCGAGCCCGAAGAGGTCCGGATCGGCTTCGGGGAGCCCGAGTTCGAGGACAGCGGCCGCTACCTCGAAGTCCACCTGCCGAACGTCGTGGTCGCGAGCCTCTACCTGCCCAGCGGGGACGTCGGCACCGAGCGCCAGGACGAGAAGGAACGCTTCATGGCCGCGTTCCTGCCCTACCTCGTCGAGCTCCGCGCCAAGGCCGCCGCGGCCGGGCGCGAGGTGGTCGTCGTGGGGGACTGGAACATCGCCTACGACAACGCCGACCTGAAGAACTGGCGCGGCAACCGCAAGAACTCCGGCTTCCTCCCCGAAGAACGCGAGTGGCTCGGCCGCGTCTACGCCGAGGCCGGCTACACCGACGTCCAGCGCCGCCTCGACCCCGAAGGCCCCGGCCCCTACACCTGGTGGTCCTACCGCGGCCAGGCCTTCGACAACGACTCCGGCTGGCGCATCGACTGCCAGCTCGCGACCCCGGGCCTCGCCGAGAAGGTCGTCGACGTCGTCGTCGAACGCGCCGCCGCCTACGACCAGCGCTGGTCCGACCACGCGCCGGTCACCGCCACCTACGACATCTAGGCCGCCGCGCGGGCGGCGCGCCAGGTCGCGCTGTCCACGAAGTGGTTGTCGAACCGGTCCTGCGACGCCAGGATCTCCGCCGGCGACGCCTCGCCGCGCCGGATCCGGTCGATCATCCGGAAGTACTCGAAGCGCTCGACGCCGGGCGTGAACACGATCAGCACGTCCGCGCCCGATCGTTCGGTCGCGCCGAACGCGTGGTGGTTGTGCGGTGGCACGAACAGCATGTCGCCCGTCCGCACCGTCACGACCTCTTCGCCGTTCAACACCTCCAGCTCGCCGTCGAGCATGAAGAACATCTCGGCCGACGCGGTGTGGAAGTGCGGCGTCGCGCCGTCGCGTCCGCGGCCCAGCGACGCGCGGTTCGTGCTCAGGTGCCCGCCGGTCTGGGAGACGTCCGCGAGCAGGGTCATCGTGTCGGGGGTCGAGCCGAGCTGCTCGGCTTCGTCGTGGCGTACCAGCAATGTCGTCATGCCGATGATGGTTCCACGCCTGATAGTTCGTTGTCAAACTATCAGGCGGCGAATAGTGCTGGCGTCGAATAGAGTGGGCGGGGTGAGTGACGAAGACGCCGTCGACGCCGTCGTGTCGGCCTGGCACCGCGAACGCCCCGACCTCGACCTGACCGCCATCGGCGTGGCCGGCCGGATGGGCCGGCTGGCGCTGGTGCTCGGCCCGGCCCAGGAGCGGGTGTTCGGCAAGTTCGGCCTGCAGCGCGGGGAGTTCGACGTCCTGGCCGCGCTGCGCCGGTCCGGCAAGCCCTACACGCTGATCCCGTCCGAGCTGTCCGCGACGCTGATGATGTCCCGCGCCGGCATGACGAGCCGCCTCGACCGGCTGGAGAAGGCCGGGTTCGTCGAGCGCGCGCTGGACCCGAACGACCGCCGCAGCTTCCGGATCCGCTTGACGGACCAGGGTTTCGACGCCGTCGACGCCGCGATGACCGCGCACACCGCGAACGTGTCCGAGCTGCTGTCGGGACTGTCCGGAAAGGACCTGGGCCTGCTCGACGACGTCCTGCGCAAGCTCCTGGAACACCTGGATCCCCAAGCCTGACCACGAAAAAGGGCCTTCCCGGCGGTGTGCCGGGAAGGCCCTTCTCGCCGCGCCCGGCTCAGCAGGACAGGTTGTCACCGGTCGGGACCCCGAGGATCCCGGTGATCTGCGTGTACTTGTCGATCCGGCTCTGGACCTGCGCCGGGTTGCCGCCGTTGCACTCGATCGAGCCGTTGATGCTGCGGATGGTCTCGCCGAAGCCGCGCTGGTTGACCATCGCGTCGTGCGGCGTCATCGTGCCCGGGCCGCTCTGCGTGTTCCAGTACCAGAGCCCGGTCTTCCACGCGACGGCCGCGTCCTGCTCGACCTGGTACGGGTTGCCCAACAGGTCGATGCCGAGCGCGTCGCCGGCGGCCTTGTAGTTGAAGTTCCAGCTGAGCTGAATCGGGCCGCGGCCGTAGTACGCGGCCTGGCCGGCCGGGCAGCCGTAGGGCTGGCTCGCGTCGCAGTAGTGCGGGTAGTTCGCGGTGTTCTGCTCGACGACGTAGACGAGGCCGCCGGTCTCGTGGTTGACGTTCGCCAGGAACGCCGCCGCTTCCTGCTTCTTGACGGTGTCGTCGCCGGTGTTGGCGAAGCCGGGGTAGGCCGACAGCGCGTCGGTCAGGCCGCTGTAGGTGTAGAAGCTGTTGCGGCTCGGGAAGATCTGGTCGAACTGGGCCTCGCTGACGACGAAGGAGGCGTCCGCCGCGGCGGACGCGGTGGTGGCCGGGAGCACGACGGCGGCGGCCGCCGCGGTGAGCGCGCTCACCGCCACGCCGGTGCGCTTCAGGAACCGGGTAATCGACATTCGGGACTCCTCTTGATCACGCCGGTCGTGCGCGGTCCGACCGAGCCGAATGGGTTACACCAAGAGGTATAGACCAATCACTTTCGTGTTAATCGTTTTCCGACTAAGACTGCGCGATCGGAGCAGTGGTGACTGCGGCGAATGGCAGAGGGTGAGCTCGGATTGCGATGAACGGGTGATGAACGGCCGGACAACGACCGGTCATTCTCTACTTTGTGTAGGAGCGTTCCGTCTTCCGCAACACCCACTCGGGTGGCGGCCTGAACCGCGGGGGCGCCGGGGTCGTGTTCTCGGTTGGGCGCTAGTCTCGGCCGCCGAGTCGGTCGGTACCCTCGGGTCTTGACACACTCGGTAGCTTTTTGACCAGCAGCACGCAGCTTCTCACTCGTATGGGTGAGTCTTTCGGTAAGTACACTGCGCTCGTCAATCGCGGGAGGCACTCCGGTGCGCAACCCAGGTCGAACCCTGATGCGGTCCACGCTGCGCGCGTCCCGCGCGGCCGCGGTGGTCGCGCTCGTCCCGGCCGCGCTGCTCCTGGCCGGCGGCGGGAACGCGTTCGCCGACGTCGTGACCGCGCAGGCGGACTCGGGCGCGGAGAGCTTCGGCGTGCTCGGCCCGGTCGGGCTGGTGGCGGTCGCGCTCGGCATCGTCGGCATGACGCTGGGTGTGCTGCGCCAGCGCCGCAAGGCCCGCGTCGCGGAGGCCGCCCCGGCGGTCCCGGAAGCACCCGGCCCGGTCACGGCGATGGCCGAAGCGGTCCTCGGCGAGCCCGACGCCACGCCGACCCGCCCGTTCCTCACCCAGCACCCCCACGCCTGACCCCACCCGCCACACACGGCACAAGCTCGCCCAAACGACACCGTGTCGGCTCCCCAATCACGCGTGTCGACTCGCCAATCACGCGTGTCGGCTCCCCAATCACGTGAGTCGACCCTTCAGTTACGCGAGCCGACCTTCCAGGTACGCGGACCGACTCTCCTGGTACGCGAGTTGACCTTCCAGGTACGCGAGCCGACTCTCCGGGTAGGCGAGTTGACCTTCCAGGTACGCGAGCCGACTCTCCGGGTAGGCGAGTTGACCTTCCAGGTACGCGAGCCGACTCTCCGGGTACGCGAGTCGTCCTTCCAGGTACGCGAGCCGACTCTCCGGGTACGCGAGCCGACCTCCCCGTCACGCGAGTTGACCGTCGCGATGTCCGCCGCGCCGCGCAGCTTGGAAGAATCCCCAGCTTGGGCCCCCTCGGCACCCACCACGCGGCCCGGCCTGGAAGAATCCTCACGTGTCCGAAGAGCAGACCGTCGCCGCTGAACGCCGTCCGCGGGTCCTGTCCGGGATCCAGCCCACCGCCGACTCGTTCCACCTCGGCAACTACCTCGGTGCGCTGCGCCAGTGGGTGCGGCTGCAGGACACCCACGAGCCGTTCTACTGCGTCGTCGACCTGCATGCCATCACCGTCGAGCAGGACCCGAAGGTGCTGCGGCAGCGCACCCGCGTCTCGGCCGCGCAGCTGCTCGCCATCGGCATCGACCCGCGGCGCAGCGCCCTGTTCGTGCAGAGCCACGTCCCGGAGCACGCCCAGCTGAGCTGGGTCATGGAGTGCCAGACCGGGTTCGGCGAGGCCGGCCGGATGACGCAGTTCAAGGACAAGTCCGCGAAGCAGGGTTCCGACCGCTCCAGCGTCGGCCTCTTCACGTACCCGATCCTGCAGGCCGCGGACATCCTGCTCTACCAGGCCGACGCGGTCCCGGTCGGCGAGGACCAGCGCCAGCACCTGGAGCTGACGCGCGACCTCGCGCAGCGCTTCAACAACCGGCTGGGCAAGACGTTCGTCGTGCCGGAGCCGTACATCATCAAGGACACGGCGAAGATCTACGACCTCCAGGACCCGACGGCCAAGATGAGCAAGTCGGCCTCCAGCGCCAACGGGATCGTGGAGCTGCTCGAGGACCCGAAGCGCTCGGCGAAGAAGATCCGCTCGGCGGTCACCGACACCGGCCGCGAGGTCAAGTTCGACACCGAGAACAAGGCGGGCGTGTCGAACCTGCTGACGATCTACTCGGCCCTGACCGACCGGACGATCGCGGACCTCGAAGCGGCGTACGAGGGCAAGGGTTACGGCGACCTGAAGAAGGACCTCGGCGAGGTGTTCGTCGAGTGGGTGACCCCCGTTCAGCACCGTGCGCAGTCCTATTTGGACGATGTCGCGGAGCTGGACAAGGTCCTCGCGGCGGGTGCGGAGCGCGCCCGCGACGTGGCTTCGAAGACGCTGGCCAAGACGTACCAGCGGATCGGGTTCCTGCCGCCGGTGCGGTGAAGCTGATCCTGCTGAACGGCCCGCCGGGCAGCGGCAAGTCGACGCTCGCCCGGCGCTACGCCGACGCCCACCCACCGGCGCTGGCCCTGGACGTGGACCGCATCCGCGCGATGATCGGCGGCCGGCGCGCAACGCCCGGCGAGGCCGGTCTGCTGGCACGCGACCTCGCGACGGCGGCGGCGCGCACGCACTTGACCGCGGGCTACGACGTCGTGGTGCCGCAGCTGCTGGCCCGCCCGGGCTTCGCTGAGCGGCTCGAAGCGCTGGCCGCCGAGACGGGTGCGAGCTTCCGCGAGATCGTGCTCCTGCCCGGCCGCGAGGAGACCCGGCGGCGCTTCGCGGGGCGCGGGTCGTCGGAGATCGAGACAGCGGAGCCGCTCACGGATGAAGAACTGGCGGAGGCCTACGACCGCGTGGCCGAGTACGCCGCGACGCGCCCCGGGGCGGTGATCCTGCGCGACGAGGACGCCTACGCGGCCCTCCTCGCCTCCCTCACGTAGACCGCTCGCGTTGCGGGAGTCACCAGGCGTGGTTAGCGTTTCACAGTGGCGAACGAAGAGAAGGAAAAGCTCCTGCCGCGGTTGCGGCGGAAGTACCCGTGGCTCGATCACCTGATCCGGGCGAACGAGGCCTTCACCGAGCGGTACGGCAACCACTACGCCGCCGCCATCACCTACTTCAGCGTGCTGTCGGTCATCCCGATCCTGATGGTCGCCTTCGCCGTGGTCGGGCTGGTCGTCAACCACGACCAGACGATCATCGGCAAGATCACCGAGAGCATCAACAACTCCGTGCCTTCGGGCCTGAGCAAGCTCGTCCAGAGCATCGTGGACGCCGCGATCAACGCGGGCAGCGGCATCGGGATCTTCGGTCTGCTCATCGCGCTCTACTCGGGCGTCGGCTGGATGTCGAACCTCCGGGACGCCCTCACCGCGCAGTGGGGCCAGGAAAAACAGCCGCAGCCCGTCGTCAAGCAGACGCTCAAGGACCTCGTCGCGCTCGTCGGCCTCGGGGTCGCGCTCGTCGTCTCGTTCGCGCTGACCGCGGTCGGCGGTGGGGTCGGGAACTTCCTGCTCGGGCTCGTCGGGCTGGCGGACGAGACCTGGGCGAAGGTCCTGCTCCGGATCGCGACCATCGTGCTCGGCCTGGCCGCCAACACCCTCGTCTTCCTCTGGGTCATCGCGCGCCTGCCGCGCGAACGCGTCGCGTTGCGCAGTGCCGTCAAAGGCGCGGTGTTCGCTTCCATCGGGTTCGTCATCCTGCAGCAGGCCGCCACCTTCTACCTGGCCAGCGTCACGAAGTCGCCGGCGTTCGCGCTGTTCGGGCCGGTCATCGGCCTGCTCGTGTTCGCCAACTTCGTCTCGCGCTTCCTCCTGCTCGTCACGGCGTGGACCGCGACGGCCAAGGAGAACGAGCGCAAGATCGTCGTGCCCCCGCCGCCCGTGCGGCTCGAGCAGAGCGTCAGCGTGCAGCGCGGCCCGGGACTCGGCGCCGTCGCGGGTGCGTTCAGCGCCGGCGCGCTGCTCGCGTGGCTGGGTGGCCGCCGCAAGCCTTGACAGCGAGCGGGTCGGTAAAGAAACTGAACCGGTAAGAAATCTGAACCGGAGGTTTCATGCTGGACGCCGCCCGCGAGTGCGCTGCCCTCGCCCAGACGCTCGCGCCCGTCACCGAGCAGAACCGCGCGCTGCCGGCCGAGCTGGTCGCGAAGCTGACCGACGCCCAGCTCCTGCGCAGCGGCGTCCCCGGCCACCTGGGCGGCCCGGAAGCGCCACCCGCCGTCAGTCTCGAGACGGCGGAGACCGTCGCGCGCGGCGACGCCTCGGCCGGCTGGTGCGTCTCGATCGCCGTGACGAGCAGCCTGCTCTCGGCCTACGCCCCGCCGAAGTGCGCCGAGGAGGTCTTCGGCGACCCGAAGACCGTCGCCGCGGGCGTTTGGGCGCCGCGCGGGGCCGGTAAGAAAACGGACGGCGGTTACATCGTCTCGGGACGCTGGCCGTTCTGCAGCGGCATTCCGCACTGCGACTGGCTTTTCGCCGGGTTCGTGCACGAAGGCGAGCTGTACGTCGCCGCGTTGCCGAAGGCCGAAATCGAAGTCCTCGACACCTGGCACACCAACGGCCTGCGCGGCACCGGTAGCCACGACTGCGTGGCCGACGAGCTGTTCGTCCCCGAGCACCGCGTCTTCTCGGTGATGGGCGGCCCGCCCGCGGAAGCCGTTGCGCTGCACCGCTTCCCGCTCTTCGGCTACTTCGCGCTCTCGGTCGCGGCGGCCGCGCTGGGCAACGCGCGCGGCGCGATCGACGACCTCGTCGAGCTCGCCTCGACGCGCAAGCCGCTCGGCTCCAGCCGGTCGCTGGCCGAACGGTCGCAGACCCAGGCCGCCGTCGCCGAGGCGGAAGCCGCCCTGCGCGCCACGCGGCTGCTCTACTACACGAGCATCGACGACGCCTGGCAGGCCGCGCAGGGCACGGAACCGGTGCCGGACCGGCTGAAACTCGGCCTGCGCCTGGCCGCCACGCACGTCACGCGCACCGCCGCGAAGGTCGCCGAAAGCATGTACGACCTGGGCGGCGGCGCGGCGATCTACGAGACTTCGCCGCTGCAGCGCCGGTTCCGCGACGCCCACACCGCGACCGCCCACTTCCAGGTCAACCCGGCCAGCTTCGAGCTGTCCGGCAAGCTCCTGCTGGGCGTCCCCGCCCGCACCGAACAGCTCTGAGGAGTCCCGTGCCCGTCAACGCCCAGTACCGCCTCGCCGCCCGCCCGGCGGCCGGACTGCCGAAGGACACCGACTGGCAGTACACCGAGGAAGCCGTCCCGTTGCCCGGCGAGGGGGAGTTCCTGGTCGAGGTCCGGTACCTCTCGGTGGACCCCGCGATGCGCACGTGGATGAACGCCGGCCGGTCGTACGTGCCGCCGGTGGGGATCGGCGAGGTCATGCGCGCGGCCGGGATCGCCCGCGTCACCGAGTCGCGCCACCCCGCCTTCAAGGCCGGTCAGGACGTCTTCGGCACCTTCGGCGTCCAGAACTACGCCGTTTCGGACGGCAAGGGCGTCACGATCGTCGACACGGCGGTCGCACCGGCGCCGTCGTTCCTCGGCACGCTCGGGATCAGCGGGATCACCGCTTACTTCGGGCTGTTCGACGTCGGCCGCCCGGAGCCGGGTCAGACCGTCGTGGTGTCCGCCGCGGCCGGGTCGGTCGGGATCGTCGTCGGGCAGCTCGCCAAGATCCACGGCTGCCGCGTCGTCGGCATCGCCGGCGGCCCGGAGAAGTGCCGGACGCTGGTCGAGGAGTACGGCTTCGACGCCGCCGTCGACCACCGCGCCGGGAACGTCCGCGCGGACCTCAAGGAGCACGCGCCCGACGGGATCGACGTCTTCTTCGACAACGTCGGCGGCGAGGTCCTCGAAGCGGCGCTGGCCCGGCTCGCGCGCGGTGCGCGGATCGTGCTGAGCGGCGCGGTTTCGCAGTACAACAGCACCGAGGGGCCGCGCGGCCCGGCCAACTACATGCAGCTGCTGGTGCGCCGGGCCTCGATGACCGGGTTCGTCTTCTCCGACTACACCGACCGGTACCCCGAAGCGATCGAAGCGCTGGCCGGCTGGGTGCGCGAGGGCAAGCTGAAGTCGCGCGAAGACGTCGTCGAGGGCGGGATCGCGAAGTTCCCGGAGACGCTGCTCAAGCTGTTCCGCGGCGAGAACACCGGCAAGCTGGTGCTGGCGCTGTGACCGACCTGGCGCACCGCTTCACGGCGGACTCGGTCGGGCGCGCGCTCGACCTGGTCGGCGAGCGCTGGAGCCTGCTCATCCTGCGGGAGTCGTTCTTCGGCGTGCGGCGCTACGGCGAGTTCGCGCGCAACCTGTCGATCCCGCGCCCGACGTTGTCCGCCCGGCTGAAGACCCTCGTCGAGGCGGGCGTGCTGGCGCGCGTGGAAGAGGTGCCGGACCGTCCCGAGTACCACCTCACGCAGGCCGGGCGGGACCTCTTCGGCGCCGTCGCCACGCTGATGCAGTGGGGCGACAAGCACCTCGCCGGTCCGGAGGGGCCGCCGATCCTGCTGCGGCACAACGACTGCGGTGAAGTCGCCGAGACGTATGTCGCGTGTGGACACTGCGGCGGCGCGATCGCCACCGACAAGGTGACCCCGGAGCCCGGCCCCGGTTTCCGCTAGTTCGCGGCCTTCTTGCGCTGCCGCCCGACCACGAACACGCCGACGATGATCAGGAACACCACCAGCGTGATGATCCAGCCGGTGACGCCGAACGGGTCCTCCTTGGCCGCCGCGGCCGTGGACGTCCCGCTGCTGACGCTGCCGTCGGGGAGCACGGTCGGCGTGCTGCCCGTGTCGGTCGCGACCGGGGCCTGGTAGCTGATCCGGCCGACCGGCGCGGCGCGGTCGGCCTCCAGTGCGAAGCCGTAGTCGAGCAGCTTGGCCGCCTGGTCGACGACCTTCGTCGGCTTCTGCTCGGCGCGCAGCATGACGACCGCGAGCCGCTTGCCCTTCTGCTGCGCCGCGCCGACGTAGGTATGGCGGGCGTCGTCGGTGAAGCCGGTCTTGCCGCCGAGGAAGCCGGGGTAGACGCCGAGCAGCTTGTTGTCGTTGTAGACCGGGATGGCCGGTTTTCCGCCGGTCGCCGGGATTTCGAAGTTCTTCGTCGAGACGACCTTCGCGAACTCCGGCTGCTTCATCGCGTAGTGGAAGACCAGGCTCAGGTCGTAGGCCGAGGTCGACATGCCCGGCCCGTCGAGCCCCGACGGCGTCGCGGCGCGCGTGTCGTGCGCGCCGATGCGGGCGGCCAGCGCGTTCATCTTGGTGACCGCGGAGTCCACCCCGCCGAGTGCCGTGGCGAACGCGTGCGCGACGTCGTTGCCCGAGTGCATCAGCAGGCCGTGCAGCAGCTGGTCGACGGTGTACTGCCCGCCGGCGACGAGGCCGACGCAGGTGCACTCCTGCTCGGCGTCCTCCTTCGTCGCGACGAGCACCTGCTGCGGGTTCAGCTGGGTGACCACGACGAGCGCGAGCAGCGTCTTGATCAGCGACGCGGGCCGCTCGCGGGCGTGCGGGTCCTTCGCCGCGATCACCGCGCCGGTGTCGAGGTCCTGCACCACCCACGACGCCGCGGTGTTGCCGTCCGGCGGGTTGAGCGCGCCGTCCGGGGTGACCAGGCCGCACTCGGCCATCCGCGGGCCGCCGACCGGTTCGGCGGGCACGGCCAGCGCCGGCGGGGCCTGCTTGCCCGGCGCGGGCTTCTCCGACGTGTCGACGGGGGCCGGCGGCGCCTGGCGGTTCGCGCACTGGCCCGGCTGCGGCGCCGCGGCGGCGAGCGCCGGGGTGCTCATGGCCAGGAGGGCGGCGGCGAGCGTCGTCGTGAAGACCTTGAGCGACCGGGAGACAGCGGAGTGCACCCACGCAATCTAGCGCCGAGGCGCGCGTCGCATACTCAGGGGCATGCGCATTTCGCGAGGCACCTCGCTGTTCCTGCTGGCCTTCGGCGTGTGGTCGTGGATCATCTGGATCACGTTCGCCAAGAACCTGTGGGCGAGCGACCAGTCCTGGACCCCCGACGGCTCGCCGACCGCGTACTTCGTGGTGCACGCGGTGCTGACGGTCGTGTCGTTCGTGCTCGGGACGATCATCGGCGTGCTGGGCTGGCGGGCGCTGCGCGCATCCCGCGTCTCCTCCTGACTTTGGTCGGTGGCGCGGTCCCCGGGGCCGGTTTAGGTTGACGCCACTGACTCTGGAGGTGGAATGTCCCGTTTACGCCGAATGGCGGCTCCGCTCGTGCTGGCCGTCGGGGGCGGCCTGTTCGCCGCGGCACCGGCCGCCGAGGCCGCGCCGGTCGCCTGTGACACGACGAGCACGCCGTACACGTACGTGGTGACCTACCAGCCGGGCACGCGCGCGTCGTCGGTCGACAAGGAGCTGGCGGCCAAGTGCGGCACGAAGGTGGCGTACTACGGCGAGATCGGCGTCGCGATCGCCACCTCGCGCAACGCGGACTTCCAGCAGAAGATCGGCGTCTACCGGGCTTATTCGGGCGGAAAGGACGTGGCTTCCCAGGGGGCCGCGGCTTCGGCGCGTTCGCTGGGCGCGGTCCGGACGCTGGAGGACACGCGCACGTTCGCCGCTTCCGGTGATCTGTCCGCCCAGCAGTGGGACATGAAGGCGATCCACGCGCCGGAGGCGAACAAGAAGTACCAGGGCAGCCGTTCGGTGACGGTCGGCGTGCTGGACTCGGGCATCGACGCGACGCACCCGGCGCTCAAGGCCGCCGTTTCGCCTTCCGAGTCGGCCGGCTGCATCACGGGTGCCGCGGACACTTCCCCGGCGTCGTGGGCCCCGACGACGTCCGACCACGGAACGCACGTGGCGGGCACGATCGCGGGCAAGGACCCGGCGGCGGGCTTCACCGGCATCGCGCCGGGGGTCAAGCTGGCGTCGGTGAAGGTCGTCAACGACGACGGGTACATCTTCCCGGAGTCGGCGGTCTGCGGGTTCGTGTGGGCGGCCAAGCACGGCTTCCCGGTGACGAACAACAGCTACTACATCGACCCGGGCATGTTCTTCTGCTCTCGCGAACCGGGCGACGCGGCGGCGTACGAGGCAGTGCGCCGCGCGATCGAGTTCTCGACGCACCACGGTGTCCTGAACGTGTCGGCGGCGGGCAACTCGGGCTTCGACACGACCGCCCAGACAACGGACCCGAACCGCCCGCACCCGGTGGACAAGTCGTGCGGCATCCTCCCGAAGGCGATCGACGGGGTCGTGACGGTGTCGTCGGTGGGGTACGCGGGCACGAAGTCGTCGTTCAGCAACTACGGCTCCATCGACGTGACTGCCCCGGGCGGCGACTTCTCCCAGCTGCCGCCGTCCGGCGAGGGCCCGTCGTGCCCCCTGTCGACGACGGTGTTCGGCGGGCTTTACGGCTCGAAGTGCGGCACGTCGATGGCGTCCCCGCACGCGGCGGGGGTCGCGGCCCTGCTGGCTTCGAAGTTCCGCGGGATTCCGCCGCAGCTGCTGGCCCGGGTGCTGGCGGGAGAGGCGGACCCGGTGAAGTGCGCGGCCGCGGAGACGGCGTGCACGGGACCGGCGAAGAACAACTCGTACTACGGCCACGGCCTGGTCAACGCCCTGGACGCGGTCCGCTGACTCCCGACAAAGGAGCAGGGTGGTCATCCCGTCGCCTGAGGCCGTGAAATCACTTTGAGCCGGGCCCGCAACCCACAGTGCAACGCGAGACAGCGACGCAAGCTTGCGGGCCCGGCTCAAAGTGATAGGCCTCGTCCAGGCGACGGGATGACCACCCAGCGGCCCACCTCTCAGAAGTGAGAGGACAGCGAGACGGCCGGCCATCCCGGAGCCTGCCCGTCCGGCGAGGACATGCTTTGCTCTGTAGCGCGAAGGGAAGCAGGTCTGGTGACCTCGTGGTCGGCTTGCGCTGCCGGCCGGCGGTTGCTTACCTCTCCGGCGAACCGAAGGGCCCTCCGGCATAGTCGCCGGAGGGCCCTTCGGTGTTGCTGAACGCGTCAGACGCGCTTGAAGAGCAGTGCTCGCTTCACTTCCTGGATCGCCTTGGTCACCTGGATCCCGCGCGGGCAGGCGTCCGTGCAGTTGAACGTCGTCCGGCAGCGCCAGACACCCTCGCCGTCGTTCAGGATGTCCAGGCGCTCCTCGGCTCCCTCATCTCGGGAGTCGAAGATGAAGCGGTGCGCGTTCACGATCGCCGCCGGGCCGAAGTACGAGCCGTCGTTCCAGTACACCGGGCACGACGAAGTGCAGCACGCACACAGGATGCACTTGGTCGTGTCGTCGAACCGGTCGCGGTCCGCCTGGGACTGGATCCGCTCGCGGGTCGGCTCGTTCCCGTAGGTGATCAAGTACGGCTTGATCGCCCGGTACGCCTCGAAGAACGGGTCCATGTCGACGTACAGGTCCTTCAACGTCGTCAGGCCCTTGATCGGGGCGATCGTGATCGTGGTCTTCTTGCCGCCCGATTCCAGCAGGTCCTTCATCAGGACCTTGCACGCCAGGCGGTTGATGCCGTTGATCTGCATCGCGTCGGACCCGCACACGCCGTGGGCGCACGAACGGCGGAACGAGAACGTGCCGTCGATGTAGTCCTTGACGTAGAACAGCAGGTTCAGCAGCCGGTCGGTGCGCTGCGCCGGGACGTCGTAGGACTCCCAGTGCGGCTCCGAATCCACCTCGGGGTTGAACCGCAGGATCTTCAGCGTGACCGTGATCGGGGTGTGCTCGTCGGACGCGGAAGACGAAGGAGCTTCGGCAATGGCAGTCATCAGTACTTCCGCTCCATCGGTTCGTAGCGGGTGAAGGTAACCGGCTTGTAGTCGAGCCGGATGTCGGACGCCAGGCCGGTGCCCTGCTTGTACGCCATGGTGTGCCGCATGAAGTTCGTGTCGTCGCGGGTCGGGTAGTCCTCGCGGGCGTGGCCGCCGCGGGACTCCTTGCGCGCGATCGCGCCGACGATCAGCACCTCGGCCAGCTCCAGCAGGAAGCCCAGCTCGACGGCTTCGAGCAGGTCGGTGTTGTACCGCTTGCCCTTGTCCGCCACGGTGATCCGCTCGTACCGGGCCTTCAGCGCCTGGATGTCGGTCAGCGCCTGCTTCAGCGTGTCTTCGGTCCGGTACACCGACGCGTGCGAGTCCATCGTCTGCTGCATTTCCTTGCGGATGTCGGCGACGCGCTCGTCGCCGTGCTCCGACAGCAGGCCGGCCAGCTGCTCCTCGACCAGCGTGGTCGGGTTGTCGGGCAGCTCGACGTGCTCGTGCGCCAGCGCGTACTCCGCGGCCGCGATGCCGGCGCGGCGGCCGAACACGTTGATGTCCAGCAGCGAGTTCGTGCCCAGGCGGTTCGAGCCGTGCACGGACACGCACGCGACCTCGCCTGCGGCGTACAGGCCCGGGATGACGTTCTCGTTGTCCCGCAGCGCTTCGCCGTGGATGTTGGTCGGGATGCCGCCCATCACGTAGTGGCAGGTCGGGAACACCGGCACCGGCTCCTTGACCGGGTCGACGCCCAAGTAGGTCCGGGAGAACTCCATGATGTCCGGGAGCTTCGCGTTCAGCGTCTCCTCGGGGATGTGCGTGACGTCCAGGACGACGTAGTCCTTGTTCGGCCCGCACCCGCGCCCCTGCAGCACTTCCTGCACCATCGACCGCGCCACGATGTCGCGCGGCGCGAGGTCCTTGATGGTGGGGGCGTAGCGCTCCATGAACCGCTCGCCGGACGCGTTGCGCAGGATCCCGCCCTCGCCGCGGACGGCTTCGGAGATCAGGATGCCCAGGCCCGCGAGGCCGGTCGGGTGGAACTGGAAGAACTCCATGTCCTCCAGCGGCAGGCCCTTGCGGAAGATGATGCCGAGGCCGTCGCCGGTGAGGGTGTGCGCGTTCGACGTCGTCTTGAAGATCTTGCCCGCGCCGCCGGTGGCCATCACGATCGACTTCGCCTGGAAGACGTGCAGCTCGCCGGTGGCCAGCTCGTAGGCGACGACGCCGGAGGCGACCGGGTTGCCGTTCTCGTCCGGGCTGGTGACCAGGTCGAGCACGTAGAACTCGTTGAAGAACTCCGTGCCGTACTTGACGCAGTTCTGGTACAGCGTCTGCAGGATCATGTGCCCGGTGCGGTCCGCGGCGTAGCAGGCGCGGCGCACCGCGGCCTTGCCGTGGTCACGCGTGTGCCCGCCGAAGCGGCGCTGGTCGATCTTGCCCTCGGGCGTGCGGTTGAACGGCAGGCCCATCTTCTCGAGGTCGAGGACCGCGTCGATGGCCTCCTTCGCCATGATCTCCGCGGCGTCCTGGTCGACCAGGTAGTCGCCGCCCTTGATCGTGTCGAAGGTGTGCCACTCCCAGTTGTCCTCTTCGACGTTCGCCAGCGCGGCGCACATGCCGCCCTGGGCCGCGCCGGTGTGGGACCGGGTCGGGTAGAGCTTGGTGAGGACCGCCGTGCGGGTGCGCTGGCCGGACTCGATGGCCGCGCGCATCCCGGCGCCGCCGGCGCCGACGATCACCACGTCGTACTTGTGGAACTGCATGGTGGGAGGTCTCCGGGGTCAGTTCGCGGGCATGTTCGGGTCGAAGGTGAAGATCACCATCGTGCCGACGGCCAGGATCAGCACCATCGAGACGTAGAGCAGGATCTTCAGCCAGAACCGCGTGCTGTCCTTGCGCGCGTAGTCGTCGATGATGGTGCGCAGGCCGTTGCCGCCGTGGATCTCGGCCAGCCAGAGCATGGCCAGGTCCCAGAACTGCCAGAACGGCGAGGCCCAGCGGCCGGCGACGAAGCCCCAGTTGATCCGGTGCACACCGCCGTCGAGGATGTTCATGATCAGCAGGTGGCCGAGCACCAGGATGATCAGGGCGAGGCCGGAGATCCGCATGAACAGCCAGCTGTAGAGCTCGAAGTTGCTGCGGCGGGCGGCGGGGCGCTTCGGCGCGCGGGGGTTCGCGAGGGCGAGGTCGGCCATGTCAGTTACCCCCGAAGAGCGTTTCGACGGTGCGCTTCAGCATGAAGAAGGCACCGGGGACCATCACGACGACCCAGACCACGCCGATCACCCAGAGCATGGCCTTCTGCAGCTTCGGGCCCTTCGACCAGAAGTCGACCAGCATGACGCGGATGCCGTTCAGCGCGTGGAAGAGGACCGCGCCGACCAGGCCCACCTCGAGGAGGTTGACGATCGGGGTCTTGTAGGTCTCGATGACCTGGTCGTAGGTGTTCGGCGACACGCGTACCAGCGCGGTGTCGAGCACGTGCACGAACAGGAAGAAGAATGTGAGCACGCCGGTGATGCGGTGCAGCACCCAGGACCACATGCCGGGGTCGCCCCGGTAGAAGGTCCCCTGCCGGCGTGAGGCACCCGCCCGATCGCTCGCTCCTGCCTCAGTGGCAGTGCTCGCCGTGGTGGACATCGGTGAACGGCCTCCAACGTCTGACTGTGCGCCCGGTGGCCGGTGAGGTCCGCAGTCGCTCCGGAACGGACGAGCATGCCGAGATCAACGTCATCGAGCCTGGATGAATCGGATGCTAGACCCGCACCCGGCAAGCGGCTCACCTCCGGGTTCCCCTCTGTGATGGACCAGACACCGGTACTCCCGTACCGCCACCCGGCGGTGTGGCGCAGCACACTCGGCGGTGTGGCGCCCGGGCTCGCCGCGGTCACTGGAGATCTGACCTCTTCGCCATCTGATATCTGATGCACTAGACCAATAGGCTGGTGTGACCGGTTTGTTGTTGACCAACAGTCGAGTCATTCCTACTGTCGCTGCCACATACATCGGATCTCTCACGATGGGGTGACGTTCTGGTGCGACGACTCGGCTTGGTGATCGCCGTCGCGGTACTGCTCCCCGTGGCGGTGGTCACGCCCGCCCGGGCACTGCCGGACGGGCTGGCGCTGACCCCGCCGATGGGCTTCAACAACTGGAACACCACCGGCTGCGCGGTCGACGAGCGGATCATCCGCGACACCGCGGACATCTTCGTCGCCCAGGGCCTGAAGGCCGCCGGCTACCAGTACGTCAACGTCGACGACTGCTGGGCCGAGCCGGCACGCGACGCCGAAGGCCGGATGCAGGCGAACAAGGCGCGGTTCCCGAACGGGATCAAGGCGCTGGCCGACTACGTCCACTCGAAGGGCCTCAAGTTCGGCATCTACACCAGTGCGGGCACGCTGACCTGCGCGAAGACCCAGCCCGGCGCGCTCGACCACGAGGAGGTCGACGCGCAGACGTTCGCGGACTGGGGCGTCGACTACCTCAAGTACGACAACTGCAACAACGAGGGACGGCCCGCGCTCGAGCGCTACACGAAGATGCGCGACGCACTGGCGAAGACCGGTCGCCCGATCGTGTACTCGCTCTGCGAGTGGGGCGAGAACAAGCCGTGGGAGTGGGGTGCGGACGTCGGGCACCTGTGGCGCACCACCGGTGACATCAAGGACAACTGGGCGAAGATGGTCCAGATCCTCAAGGCGAACGCACCGCTCGCGCCGTATGCCGGTCCGGGCCACTGGAACGATCCCGACATGCTCGAGGTCGGCAACGGCGGCATGACAACCGCGGAGTACCAGTCCCACTTCTCGTTGTGGGCCGTGATGGCCGCCCCGCTGCTGATCGGCGCCGACCTGCGCAAGGTGTCGCCGGCGAACTTCGACGTCCTGCGCAACGCCGAGGTCATCGCCCTCGACCAGGACCGCCGCGGGGTCCAGGCGCGCGTGCTGTCCAACCAGGACGGTCACTGGGTCTTCGCCAAGCCCCTCGCGAACGGCGACGTCGCGGTCGCGCTCTTCAACGAAACGACCTCCAGCGCGCCGATCGGCACCACCGCGGCCGCCGTCGGCCTCCCGAAGGCCGCCGGGTACTCCGCCCGCGACCTCTGGGCCCACCGCGACCTGCAGACCGCCGGCCGGATCTCGGCGGTCGTCCCGCCGCACGCGACGGTCGTGTACCGGGTCCACGCGGGTGGCTCCTGGCTGCGGAACGCGCCGCTCGTGAGCACCGGTGTCGAGCTGACGGCGCCGGTGCCCGGCGTGCCGGGCGAGATCACTCCCGCCGGGAAGCCGTTCGAGGTCACGGTGTCCGCGACCGACGAGGCCCGGGTCCCGGTGTTCGACCCGCGCGTCACGCTGACCGCGCCGGCCGGCTGGCGCGTCGAACAGCTGTCCCGGCCGCGGGCGTTCGTGCTCGGCACCGGCGACCGGGCTGCGGCACGCTGGCGGGTCACCCCACCGGCCGGCACCGAAGGGACGACGGCGGTGCTGCACGGCGGCGTCACCTACCGCACGATCGGGTTCGGCCGGGTGGACTGGGCCGGTGACCAGCAGCTGACCGTGCCCGCGGCGCCACCCGGCGGCCCGGCCTGGGCCAGTGACCTGCGCTGGGCGGCGGAGAAGAACGGCTACGGCCCGGTCGAGCGCGACATGTCCAACGGCAGCATCCCGGCGGGCGACGGCAAGCCCCTGACGATCAACGGCGCCGTCTACGCCAAGGGTCTCGGCGCCCACGCCCCGAGCGAGGTCGTCTTCTACCTGGGCGGCCGCTGCACGGCGTTCACCGCGGACGTCGGCGTCGACGACGAACGCGAGGCGACGAACAAGCAGGGCTCGGCGACGTTCGAGGTCTACGCGGACGGCTCCCGGGTCGCCGCGACCGGCGTCCGGACGTGGCAGGACCCGGCGCTCCCGCTGGCGGCGGACCTCCACGGCGCCCGGTACCTGCGGTTGGTGATCACCGACGGCGGTGACGGCAACTCCTACGACCGCAGCGACTGGGCCGCGGCGCGGCTCACCTGCGCCTGAATGGCCGTCATCTCACAGAGTGACTGGACTGGCTCACCTTCCGGTCAGTCCGGCACACTGAGTGACACGAAATGGCATTTCGACCGTCCCCGAGACGTCGAACCCGCCGAAAGTAGGTCTCCGTACGGCCCGATGATCACGGGCGGTGTACGTCCAGTCGCGCGCGCGACTCGTGAGTAAACGTTTGTGTTACGTAGCGTGCCGTTCCTATGGCGCTTTCCTGTCCGTTGGGTACGGTCTGGCGGTCGACCCGGCAGTGGGCCGGGTCGTGCCCTTGACCATCCGCTGGATCAGCGGGGAGGGAGACACACGTTGCGTCGCATGCGTGGAACCGCGCTGGCCGCCGCGGCCATGGCCGGGGTGCTCGCCCTGGCCGGGTGCGCCAAGGACTCGGCCGGTGGTAGCAGCAACAACAGCGCCGCGCCTTCGTCGGGTGGCTCGGACTGCGTCACCGCGCAGAAGCCGCCCGCCGCGCCCGCCGCGTCGAGCAGCACCGCCGCCGCCGGCGGCAAGGTCGACGGCAGCAAGCTGAAGATCGGCCTGGCCTTCGACGTGGGCGGCCGGGGTGACGCGTCGTTCAACGACGCCGCCGCCGCGGGCACCGACAAGGCGAAGTCCGAGCTGGGCGTGACCACGGTGAACGAAAGCACCGCGTCCGCCAGCGAGGCCGAGTCGGCCAAGCAGCAGCGCCTCGACCAGATGGCCTCCCAGGGCTTGAACCCGATCGTCGCGGTCGGCTTCGCCTACGCCGACTCGGTCAAGGCCGTCGCCGCCAAGTACCCGAACACCAAGTTCGCGATCGTCGACGACGACTCGATCACGCTCCCGAACGTCACGCCGCTGGTCTTCGCCGAGGAGCAGGGTTCGTTCCTGGCCGGCGTCGCCGCCGCGTACAAGAGCAAGAGCTGCCACATCGGCTTCGTCGGCGGTGTCAACACCCCGCTGATCCAGAAGTTCGAGGCCGGCTTCCTGCAGGGCGCGAAGACGGTTTCGTCCAAGATCAAGATCGAGGACGAGTACCTCACCCCGGCCGGTGACTTCTCCGGGTTCCAGGACCCGCCGAAGGGCAACGCCAAGGCCGCGGCCGAGATCGCCAAGGGCGCGGACGTGATCTACCACGCCGCCGGCGCCTCCGGTAAGGGCGTCTTCGACGCCGCCAAGTCGGGCAACGCGCTGGCCATCGGCGTCGACTCCGACCAGTACAACCAGAAGACCGTCGCGGCCGACAAGGACGTCATCATCACGTCCATGCTCAAGCGCGTCGACGTCGCGGTGTTCGACTACATCCAGGCCGTCGCGAAGGGCGACCTGACCGTCCTGCCGAAGCGGTTCGACCTCAAGGTCGACGGCGTCGGCTACGCCACCTCCGGTGGCAAGGTCGACGACATCAAGGACGTCCTGGACGGCTACAAGGCCCAGATCATCTCGGGCGCGATCACCGTTTCGGACAAGCCGCAGAAGTAGCTCACTACGCGCCGGGGCTCGGAGGGATTTCCCCTCCGAGCCCTGACGTGTTTAACGAGATATGGAATTCTCCCGCCCATGAGCACTGCCGAGGCCCCGGCCGAGGCCGTCCCCGACCGGGGCGTCCCCGCCGTCCAGCTGACCGGGATCACCAAACGTTTCCCCGGCGTGGTGGCCAACTCCGACGTCAACCTCACCGTCGCCGCGGGCGAGGTGCACGCCATCTGTGGCGAGAACGGCGCCGGCAAGTCCACCCTGATGAAGATCCTCTACGGCATGCAGCCGCCGGACGAGGGCACGATCGCGATCAACGGCGACGAGGTGAAGCTGCGCAACCCGCAGGACGCCATCCGCGCCGGGATCGGCATGGTGCACCAGCACTTCATGCTGGCCGACAACCTCACGGTCGGCGAGAACGTGTTCCTCGGCGCCGAGGGCCTGCACGGCATCGGGCGCGCCGCCCGGGCGCGGCTGGCCGAGCTGGCCGAGCGGACCGGGCTGCACGCCAAGCCCGACACCCTGCTCGAAGAGCTGGGCGTGGCCGACCGCCAGCGCGTCGAGATCGTCAAGGTGCTCTACCGCGGGGCGAAGATCATCATCCTGGACGAGCCGACCGCGGTGCTCGTGCCGCAGGAGGTCGACGCGCTGTTCGCGACCGTCCGGGAGATGAAGGGCGACGGCTACACGTTCCTCTTCATCTCGCACAAGCTCGACGAGGTGCGCGCGATCGCCGACACCGTCACGGTGATCCGGCGCGGCACGACCGTGGGCACGGCCGACCCGAAGACCATCACTTCGCGCCAGCTCGCGGAGATGATGGTCGGCTCGGAGCTGCCCAGCCCGGAGACCCGCGAGTCCACCGTCACCGACCGCGCCGTGCTGCGGCTGACCGGGCTGACGCTGGGCGCCGAGGGGTCCGACCGCAACGCGCTCGACGACGTCACGTTCACCGTGCGCGCGGGCGAGGTGCTCGGCGTCGCCGGTGTCGAGGGCAACGGCCAGACCGAGCTCGTCGAGACCATCATGGGCATGCGCAAGCCGACCGGCGGCACGATCGAGCTGGTCGACGCCGAAGGGAAAGCACGCGACCTGACGAAGGCGGGCACGCTGGCGCGGCGCGAGGCCGGCATCGGCTACATCGCCGAAGACCGCACGCGGCACAGCCTGCTGCTCACGCAACCGTTGTGGGTCAACCGGATCCTCGGCTACCAGACCCGCGAACCGGTCTCCAAGGGACAGTTGCTCGACATCGCGGGCACGCGCGCGGACACCGAGCGGATCGTGCGCGAGTACGACGTCCGCACGCCGGGGATCGACGTCCCCGCCGCGGCGCTCTCGGGCGGAAACCAGCAGAAGCTGATCGTCGGGCGGGAGCTGTCCGGCAACCCGGTGCTGCTGATCGCGTCGCACCCGACCCGCGGTGTCGACGTCGGCGCGCAGGCGCTGATCTGGGAGAACATCCGCCAGGCCCGCGCGGCCGGCCTCGCCGTGCTGCTGATCTCGGCCGACCTCGACGAGCTCATCGGCCTGTCCGACACGATCCGCGTCATGCTGCGCGGGCGGCTCGTCAGCGAGGCCGACCCCGCCACGGTGACTCCGCAAGAACTGGGTTCGGCGATGACCGGCGCCGGAGAGGGTGACGACGAATGACCTCCTGGCGCACGAAACTGCTGCCACCGCTGCTGGCGATCGTGTTCGCCGTGCTGCTGTCGGCGATCGCCCTGATCATCTCGGGGGCCGACCCGCTCCAGGCCTACGGCACGATGATCGGCCAGATGTTCAAGGGCTCGACCGCGGTCGACACCGTGAACCTCGCGACCGTGTACTACCTGTCCGGGCTCGCGGTCGCCATCGGCTTCCAGATGAACCTCTTCAACATCGGGGTCGAGGGCCAGTACCGGTTCGCCGCGGTCGTCGCGGCCATCGCCGGCGGCGCGCTGCAGCTCCCGCCGGTGATCCACACGCTGGTCATCCTCATCGTCGCGGTCGTCGCCGGTGCGGCGTACGCGGCCATCCCGGCGATCCTCAAGGTCACCCGCGGGGTGAGCGAGGTGATCGCGACGATCATGCTGAACGCGATCGTCGGCGGGATCATCGCCTTCCTCATCAACGCCGACCAGTTCGGCGTGCAGCGGGGCAACAACATCGGGACCCGCGAGATCGCGCCGTCCGGCCGGATCCCGGGCATCCCGCTCGGCTCGGGGACGCTCTTCGGGTTCGTGGTCATCGCCGCGATCATCGGTGCCGCCTACTGGTTCATGCTCAACCGCACGCGGTTCGGCTTCGAGCTCAAGGCCTCCGGCGAGTCGACCACCGCGGCCGCCGCGGGTGGTGTCAACGCCAAGAAGATGACGCTGATCGCGATGCTGCTCTCCGGCGGTGTCGCGGGTCTGGTCGCGATGCCGGAGCTGCTCGGCCGCGACTACACCTACGGCATCACCTCGACCCAGATGTACGGCTTCACCGGCATCGCCGTCGCGCTGCTGGGCCGCAACCACCCCGGCGGCATCGCGCTCGGCGCGCTGCTGTGGGCGTTCCTCGACACCTCCGCGGTGTCGCTGGAGCAGATCAACGTGTCCAAGGAGATCGCGACGATCATGCAGGGCATCATCGTGCTGTCGGTCGTCGTGGCGTACGAGGTCGTGCGCCGGGCCGACCTGGCCGCCGAACAACGCAGGGTGGGCCGGGCACTCGCCGGCAACGGCCGCAAGGGCGCTTCGGTCGCCGAAGGGGGTGCGGTCTGATGGTCGTCACCGACGTCTCCCGGCCCGACGCGGGCAGCCCCGGCACCATGCCGGTGCACCGCAAGCGGTCCCGGATCCCCGGCTGGCTGCGCGGGGTCATCTGGGCCGTCATCGCCATCGCCGTCGTCTCGACGGCGTCGTACTCCACCGGCGTCGCCGCGCTGACCTCGTCGAACACTTCCTCGACGGCGTTGCGCCTGGCGCTGCCGATCCTGCTGTGCGCGCTCGGCGGTCTCTGGGCCGAACGCGCGGGCGTCGTCAACATCGGCCTCGAGGGCATGATGATCCTCGGGACCTGGGGTGCCGCCTGGGGTTCGTACTACGGCGGCGTCTGGGCCGGCCTGCTGGCCGCGATCGTCTTCGGCGCGCTGGGCGGGCTGCTGCACGCGGTGGCGACGGTGACGTTCAACGTCAACCACATCGTCTCCGGCGTCGCGATCAACCTGCTCGGCCTCGGCGTGACGAAGTACCTGGCGAACCTGGTCTTCGAGCCGCTGTCGGGCAACCCGCGGCAGTCGCCGGTGGTGCCGAAGTTCGACACCTACTCGGCTTCGGGCCTGTCCGACTGGCTCGGTGACCTCGAGAAGGAGCAGCGCGTCGGGATCTCCGACGTCGCCGGCATCCTGCGCGGCCTGGTCACCGAGGTGGCGCCGCTGACGATGATCGCGATCATCCTCGTGCCGGTGAGCTTCTGGGTGCTCTGGAAGACCCGCTTCGGCCTGCGGCTGCGCTCGTGCGGCGAAAACCCGGTGGCCGCGGAGTCCCTGGGCGTCAACGTCTACCGGCACAAGTACATCGCGATGCTCATCTCCGGTGCGCTGGCCGGCATGGGTGGCGCGTCGCTGGTGCTGCTGCGCGGCGGCGCGGACTACCTGGAGAACCAGACGAACGGCCGCGGGTACATCGGCCTCGCGGCGATGATCTTCGGCAACTGGCGCCCGGGTGGCCTGCTCGGCGGCGCGGCGCTGTTCGGTTACGCGGACGGCCTGCAGCTCGCCGGCGGTGGCGAAGCGGTGCTCGCGCTGCTGTACGGCGCGGTGATCCTGGTCGGCGTGATCGTCGTGGTGCAGTTGTTCCGCCGCCAGTGGATCGCGGCCGGGCTCGGCGTCGTCGGCGCGGGCGTGCTGTACGCGATCTACTGGTCCAACGACACGCTGCCGTCGGACCTGATCCCGTACACCGCGCACTTCGTGACGCTGATCGTGCTGGCCGTGGCTTCGCAGCGGCTGCGGCCGCCGAAGGCCGACGGGCAGCCGTACCGGCGGGGTGAAGACTAGTGTCCACAATAGACTGGGACGCTCTGCGCGCTCAGGCGATCGAGGCCGCTTCCCATGCGTACGCGCCTTATTCGGGCCTGCACGTCGGGGTCGCCGGGATCGTCGACGACGGTCGCGTGGTCACCGGGTGCAACGTCGAGAACGCGTCGTACGGGCTCGGGCTCTGCGCCGAATGCACGATGGCCGGGCAGCTGCGGCTGTCCGGCGGCGGCAAGCTGGTCGCCGTCGCGTGCCGCAGCGGCGCCGGTGACCTGCTGATGCCGTGCGGGCGCTGCCGGCAGATCCTGTTCGAGCTGGGCGGTTCCGCCTGCCTGGTGGACACGCCCAGCGGCATCCTGCCGATGTCGGACGTGCTGCCGGACGCCTTCGGCCCGGACGACCTGCCGTGACGGGGTTCGCGGCGGTCGACGTCATCCGGACCAAGCGGGACGGCGGCCGGCTCTCGGACGAGCAGATCGACTGGGTCGTCGACGCCTACACCCACGGCGTGGTCGCCGAAGAGCAGATGTCGGCGCTGGCCATGGCGATCTTCTTGCGGGGCATGGACTCCGGCGAGATCTCGCGGTGGACCGGCGCGATGATCTCCTCCGGCGAGCGGCTCTCCTTGGACGTCTCGCGGCCGACGGTCGACAAGCACTCGACGGGCGGGGTCGGCGACAAGATCACGCTGCCGCTGGCGCCGTTGGTGGCGGCGTGCGGCGCGGCGGTGCCGCAGCTGTCCGGGCGCGGGCTCGGGCACACCGGCGGGACACTCGACAAGCTGGAGTCGATCCCGGGGTGGCGCGCTTCGCTGTCCACCGAGGAGATCGCTCGTCAGCTGGAGGACGTCGGCGCGGTGGTCTGCGCGGCGACGTCCGGGCTCGCGCCGGCGGACAAGAAGCTGTACGCGCTGCGCGACGTGACGTCCACTGTGGAGTCGATCCCGCTGATCGCCAGCTCGATCATGAGCAAGAAGATCGCGGAGGGCGCGTCCGGGCTGGTCCTGGACGTCAAGTTCGGGTCGGGCGCGTTCATGAAGACCCTGGACCAGGCCCGGACCTTGGCCTCGACGTTGACTTCGATCGGCGTCGACCACGGCGTCCCGACGACGGCGCTGCTGACCGACATGAACGTCCCGCTGGGACGCGCGGTCGGGAACGCGGTGGAGGTCGCGGAGTCGGTTTCCGTGCTCCAGGGTGGCGGGCCCGCGGACGTCGTTTCGCTGACGCTGGCGTTGGCGCGGGAGATGCTGGCGCTGGCCGGTCTCGACGTCGACCCGGCCGCGGTGCTGGCTTCCGGCGAGGCGTACGAGACGTGGTGCCGGATGATCTCCGCTCAGGGCGGCGACCCGTCGGCGCCGTTGCCGACGCCGTCGCACGTCCACACGGTCGTCGCGCCGGCTTCGGGTGTGCTGGCTTCGCTGGACGCGTACGCGGTGGGTGTCGCGGCGTGGCGGCTGGGCGCGGGCCGGGCCCGCAAGGAGGACCCGGTCCAGGCCGCGGCGGGCATCCTGTGCCTGGCCAAGCCCGGTGACCCGGTCACCGAGGGTGAGCCGCTGCTGGAGCTGCACACGGACACCCCGGAAGCGGTTCCGGCGGCCCTGGCAGCTCTCGAAGGCGGCTTCGCGGTCGCCTCTGAGGCGCCCGAGCCGGGCCCGATCGTCCGGGAGACGATCCGCGGCACGGTGTGATGATCATCGCGATGATGATCACCCGACTGAGTGACGTCTGACGCATGAAGAAGCCCCCACCGGAAGTTCCGGCGGGGGCTTCTTCGCGTAGTCCTACTCCGTGGCTTCTTCCGCGCCTTCGCCCGGCTTGGCCTTGGCGTCGGCCGGCTTCGGGGCGCGGCCGTTGCGGGAGCTGCGCCGCGGCTGGCGCGGGGCCGGCGGGGGCGGGGCGATCTGCTGGACGGCCGGGCCGCCGCCGAGCATCAGCTCCGCGAACGTCGCCATCGCCTCGTCGAGCTGGCCGCCGATGCGGCGGACGCTCTCGTCGTTGCTCTTGCGGACCAGCGTGTCGACCGAGTCGGTGTCCGGCTGCTTGGACAGCGTGCCCTCGACCTTGGACAGCCCGGCCTTGAGCGCGCCGTCGAGGTCGCCGATGCCGGAGAGGAAGCCGTCTTCTACCTTGTCGAGGCGGCCGGCCAGCTCGTCGAGGCGGGTGGTGACCGTCTCGAGGCGGTTGCCGAGCTTCTCCAGGCGGTCCGAGGCGTCGATCATCTCGCCGGTCTCGGTCAGCGCCGTCTTGAGCGCCTCGGTGTTCGCGCCGATGCGCTCGCCGGTGACGCGGTCCAGCTCGCCGATGCGCTCGTGCGTCGTGCGGCTCAGCTCGTCGACCTTGCCCCGCAGCTCGTGGTCGGCGTGGTCGACGCGCTCGCGCAGCGACGCCTCGGCCTGCTCGATCCGCTCGCGGACCGGGCCGTGCACCGACTGCGGGATCGAGTCGAGCTTCGCGTCCTGCTTGTCGAGGTGGCTGCCGACCTCGTCGATCCGGCGGTGGATGTTCTGGAGTTTGTCCTCGAGTCCGTCCATCCGGCCCGCGACGCCCTCGAAGCGGGCGGCCATGCCGTCGAGCCGGCCGTCGAGCTGCGCGAACGGCTTGGCCAGCTTGTCGACGATGCTCTCGACGGCACGGGTCAGTGCGGCGATCGCGTTGTCCTGGGCCTCGAGCCGCGACATCGTCTCGTCGAGGCGCTCGGCGAGGACGCTGACCTCGGTGCGGTCGGGCATCTCGGACAGCCGCTTGCGGACCGCGCCCAGCGAGTCCACCGGCGCGAGGCGGGCGTAGATGTCGTCGAGCGCGTCGAAGATCTGCTGCTGCTCGCTCTCACGCACTTCGGCCGCGCGCACCAGCATGTTGCGCATCCGGTCGAAGGACGGGGCGGCAATGTGGTTGTCAGTGGTCACTGCTGTGTGTCCTTCGTCGGCGGGGAAATGGAGGGACGTGCCACGAAGCTTAACGATTGCGAAATTGCTGTGCGTATGGCCCCCGTGAAGCGCGTATTACGGAGGCTGCCCCCGGATGGCCGATTCGTCGCATGATCGTCAACGCTGAGCGTTGACCGGAGCCTGAGAGTTACGTCCATGTAGGGGAATGACAACGAGGTTACCGTTGGGGGATGCCTGACGAAAGCCCTGTTCTGACCAGCGAGACGCTCCGCCGTGCGCCGAAGGTCCTCCTGCACGACCACCTCGACGGCGGCCTCCGCCCGGCCACGGTCGCCGAGCTCGCCGAAGCCACCGGCTACGCCGGTCTGCCCACCACCGACCCGGCCGAGCTGGGCACGTGGTTCCGCCGTGCGGCGGACTCCGGCTCACTCGTGTCCTACCTCGAGACCTTCGCGCACACCTGCGGAGTGATGCAAACGGAGGAATCCCTGGTCAGGGTCGCCGCGGAAGCGGTCGAGGACCTGGCCGCCGACGGCGTCGTCTACGCCGAGGTGCGCTACGCACCGGAGTTGTTCGTCGAACGCGGACTGTCACTCGATACGGTGGTCGAGGCCGTCCAGGCGGGGTTCACGGAGGGCACACGGCGCGTGGCCGCGAACGGCGGTTCGATCCGCGTCGGGACGTTGCTCTGCGCGATGCGCCAGCACGCCAGGGCCCTCGAGATCGCGAACCTGGCCGTCCGCTACCGCGACGCCGGCGTGGTCGGGTTCGACATCGCCGGACCGGAGGACGGATTCCCGCCGACCCGCAATCTCGACGCTTTCGAGTATTTGCGCCAGAACAATGCGCATTTCACCATTCATGCGGGCGAAGCGTTCGGACTTCCGTCCATTTGGGAGGCGATTCAGCACTGCGGCGCCGAGCGGCTCGGGCACGGCGTGCGGATCGTCGAGGACATCAAGACCGACGCCGACGGGACGGTCCACCTTGGACGGTTGGCGGCCTATGTCCGTGACCGCCGCATCCCGCTGGAGATCTGCCCGACGTCGAACGTCCAAACAGGCACGGTGCGCTCGATCGGCGAGCACCCGCTCGCCCTGCTCAAGCGGCTTCGCTTCCGGGTGACCGTGAACACGGACAACCGGCTGATGAGCGGGTGCACGATGACCAGCGAATTCGCCGCGCTGCACGAGGCCTTCGGGTATGGCCTCGACGACTTCCGGTGGTTCACGATCAACGCGATGAAATCCGCGTTCATCGATTTCGACGCCCGGCTCGCGCTGATCGACGACGTCGTCAAGCCCGGGTACGCCGCGCTGAGCTGACCTGCTCCGCAAGGTGGTTGCGGTCCTTAGCCTTGCCAACTATCGTTCACCATATAGGAAGTTGTTCTCAGATATTGAGACGGTGGCGAAGATGGCGCAGGCCGCGGACGGTTCGGTCGAACGGGTGCAGGCGAGTTCACGACGGTGGCTCATCCTCGCGCTCGGTCTCGCCGCGCAGACCGCGAGCTGCTCGTTCCTCTACGGGATCCCGTTCCTGGTCCCGGTCATGCGGGACGCGGAGGGGCTGACGCTGGCCCAGGCCGGCACGGTCGTCGCGGCGCCGAGCATCGGGCTGCTGTTCACCCTGATCGCGTGGGGCGCGGCTGCGGACCGTTACGGAGAGCGTCTGATCATGGCGCTCGGGCTGGGTGCCTCGGGGTTACTCCTGGTGTACGCCGGGGTCGGAAGTCACCCGGTCGGGCTTCTCTTTGGTGTGTTCCTGGCGGCCGGCGCCTGTACGGCTTCGGTGAACGCGGCGAGCGGTCGCGTCGTGATGGGCTGGTTCGCGAAGTCCGAGCGCGGGGTCGCGATGGGGATCCGCCAGACGGCCCAGCCGCTCGGCGTCGGCGTCGCGGCGCTCGGGCTGCCGCCGCTGGCCGCGCACTTCGGGTTCCGCGCGGCGGTGCTGCTGCCGGCCGGGCTGGCGATCGTCGTCGCGCTGCTGGTGGCGTGGCTGGTGACGGACCCACCGCGCCCGCCTCGGCCGGCTTCTGGCGAGAAGCCGCCGTCGCCGTACCGGCACGCGACGCTGTGGCGGGTGCACGGCGCGAGCGCGTTGCTGGTGGTGCCGCAGTTCGCGGTGTCGGCGTTCGCGCCGGCGTACCTGGTGGCGGTGCAGCACTGGAGCCCCTTGGCGGCGGGCTGGTACCTGGCGGTGGTCCAGGTGCTGGGCGCGTTGGGCCGGCTGGGGTCGGGCTGGTGGTCGGATCGGGTGGGCAGCCGACTGCGCCCGATGCGTCAGCTGGCGGTGCTGAGCTGCTTCGTCATGCTGCTGGTGGCCCTCGGCGACGCTTCTTGGCCGTGGGTGGTGCTGCTGGCGCTGGCCCTGGCGGGGATCATCACGGTGGCCGACAACGGCCTGGGTTTCACGGCGTCGGCGGAGCTGGCGGGCCTGGCGTGGTCGGGCCGCGCGATGGGGACGCAGAACACGGGCCAGAACATCGCGGCCTCGCTGACCCCGCCCCTGCTGGGCCTGGTGATCGGCGACAGCAGGTACGCACTGGCGTTCTGCGTGGCAGCGGTGTTCCCGGCCCTGGCGGTCCTGGTGGTCCCGGTCCGCGCCGAACCCCACGACTGACGTGTCGACCCCCCAATCACGCGAGTCGACCCTCCAATCACGCGTGATGCCCGGCTGGGTACGCGAGCCGACCCTCTGGGTACGCGAACCGACCGCCTGGGTACGTGAGCCGACCCTCCGGGTACGCGAACCGACCGCCTGGGTACGTGAGCCGACCCTCCGGGTACGAGCGGCGAGAGGCTTCACGCGTGATCGCAGGGGCATCACGCGTGTCTGGAAGGGCATCTCGCGTACCCAGAGAGTCGGTTCGCGTGCCTGGAGGGTCGACTCGCGTGATTGAGCAGTCGACTCGCGTGATTGGGGGGACGACACGGCGAAGGCCGCCTCCCGGAGTCGGGAGGCGGCCTTCGCCGGACCAAAAGATCAAGCCACCGTCAGGCGGTTCTCGAACCCCTCGACGAGCTTGCGCCACGCGCTCTGCTCGGCGTCGAACGGCGCCGACGGCTCGAGGCGCGTCGGGTCCGGGCGCAGGACGAACGACACCAGCCAGCCCAGGCTTTCGTTGCCCGCCAGTGCCGTCTCGGCCGAGTCGTCGCCCGCCCAGTCCGCCGCGTCCGAGATCAGCTCGACCGCCAGCTCCAGCTGGGTCGGGTCGATCGCCTCCGGGCCCTCCGCGATGTCCGCGTCCAGGCCCGTCAGCACGTACGTGTTCTCGGTGTCGACCTCGACCTCGAGCTCGCCCGCCGTCGCCTTCGCCAGGACCTCGTCCCACGTGGACACGTCCGCGAGGTCGGTGTCGGCCAGGTCCTTGCCGTCGGCCAGGGCCCGCGCGAGGGCCTTCTCCGACGTGAACACGTCGATCTCGCCCTCGCTGCCGAGGAACACCGGCGCGTCGTCGAGGTAGCAGCGCAGCGTGTAGTACTCCGCGCCGGACGTGATGATCTTGATCGGGTCGATGCCGACCTCGGCCCAGAAGCCGACCGGGCCCTCGTCCTCTTCTTCGTCGTCCTCGTCCGAATCGGAAGCGGAGTCGATCGCCTCGAGGTCCTCTTCACCCTCGGCGCCGGCCTCGGCCTCGGCGGACTCCTCGTGGAACGCCGCCAGCTCCTCGGCCGTCTGCTCCAGCACCTTCTCGTCGACGTCCGGCGCGGTCACCAGGCCGTCGATCGCGTCGAGCACGGTGTCCCACTTCTGCGACACCGTCTCGGACAGGTCGTTCCACACCTGCACGCCGACACTCCCGGTGAACGGGAGCGTGCCCTGGTCGAGCAGCGAGAAGCCCTCGGTCGAGTCGAGGATCTCGTGCACCTCTTCGAGGTCGCAGACGTCGGCGAGCGAACGCACGATGCCGACGATCTCGGCCAGCTCCGCGATGTGCCAGACGTCCGGCTCCTCGGCGACGAGCTCCGGGACGCCGACGAGGTCGTACGTGTGGTCCTCGTCCGGGATCAGCTCGGGCACGTTCAGCGACGGCACGGCGTCCCAGGCCGGGTGGTCCAGCAGGTCGTGGCGCTCGGACGTGCGGACGAAGGCGGCCAGGTGTGCGGCGTCCGGGAAGGCGTACAGGTCGTCCTCGTCGCCGAGGAACGCTTCCCACTCCTCGCCGTCTTCCCGCCAGCGCGGGGCCCACAGGGTGACGACGTCGCCCTGCGGCAGCCCGAGTTCGATCGGGATGATGTCCTGTGCCATTCCTTAGCCCTCCGGAGTACCGCCCGTGTGCGCGCGTGACCGGAAGGATCACCCGATCGACGCGCGGTACCGCGAAGCCTACGGGTTTACCACGCGCGACGCGATTGCCCCTGCCGACTTTGCGACGAGCGGATGGCACGATGGACGCCTGATGACTCTCACAGACCTCCTGCCTGCGGATCCCGACCCCGACGCCCTCTTCGAAGCGTTCACGACCTGGACGGCCGATCGGGGCATCGAGCTGTACCCGGCGCAGGAGGAGGCGGTGATGGAGGTCGTCTCCGGATCGAACGTCATCCTCTCGACGCCGACCGGCTCCGGGAAGAGCCTCGTCGCCGTCGGCGCGCACTTCACCGCGCTCGCCCAGGGCCGCCGCAGCTACTACACCGCGCCCATCAAAGCCCTCGTGTCGGAGAAGTTCTTCCAGCTCATCGAGATCTTCGGCGCCGACAACGTCGGGATGATGACCGGCGACTCCAGCGTCAACCCGGACGCGCCGATCATCTGCTGCACGGCCGAAATCCTGGCGAACATCGCGTTGCGGTTCGGTGCCGAGGCGCCCGTCGGGCAGGTCGTGGCCGACGAGTTCCACTTCTACTCCGAGCCCGACCGCGGCTGGGCGTGGCAGGTCCCGATCCTCGAACTGCCCAAGGCCCAGTTCGTCCTGATGTCGGCGACCTTGGGCGACGTGTCCTTCTTCGAAAAGGACCTCACCCGCCGCACCGGCAAGCCGACCGCCGTCGTCACGTCGGTGCAGCGCCCGGTGCCGCTGACCTTCCGGTACGCGCTCACCCCGCTGCACGAGACCATGTCCGAGCTGCTCAACGGCGGCCAGGCGCCGGTCTACGTCGTGCACTTCTCGCAGGCCGCGGCGATCGAGCGGGCGCAGACGCTGATGAGCATCAACGTCACGACCAAGGCCGAGAAGGAGGCGATCGCCGACCTGCTCGGCGACTTCCGGTTCTCCGCCGGCTTCGGCAAGACGCTCTCGCGGCTGGTCCGCCACGGCATCGGCGTCCACCACGCCGGGATGCTGCCGAAGTACCGCCGATTGGTCGAGACCTTGGCCCAGTCGGGGCTGCTGAAGGTGATCTGCGGGACGGACACGCTCGGCGTCGGCATCAACGTGCCGATCAGGACGGTGGTCTTCTCCGCGCTGACCAAGTACGACGGCGTCCGCCAGCGCCACCTGAAGGCGCGCGAGTTCCACCAGATCGCCGGCCGCGCCGGGCGCGCGGGGTACGACACCGACGGCTACGTCGTCGTGCAGGCGCCCGACCACGTCGTCGAGAACGCGAAGGCCCTGGAGAAGGCGGGCGACGACCCGAAGAAGAAAAAGAAGATCGTCCGGAAGAAGGCGCCGGAGGGCTTCGTCAACTGGACCGAGAGCACGTTCGACCGGCTGATCGCGGCCGAGCCCGAGCCGCTGACGTCCAGCTTCAAGGTCACGCACTCGATGCTGCTCAACGTGATTTCGCGGCCGGGCAACGCGTTCGACTCCATGCGCCACCTGCTGGAGGACAACCACGAGGACCGCGCGTCGCAGCGCAAGCTCATCCTGCGCGCCATCGCCATCTACCGCGCGCTGCTCGCCGCCGGGGTCGTCGAGCGGCTGTCCGAACCGGACGAGCAGGGCCGGATCATCCGGCTCACCGTCGACCTGCAGTTCGACTTCGCGCTCAACCAGCCGCTTTCGCCGTTCGCGCTGGCCGCGATCGACCTGTTCGAGCTGGAGTCGCCGAGCTACCCGCTCGACGTCGTGTCCACTGTGGAATCCACTGTGGACAACCCGCGGCCGGTGCTGTCGCAGCAGCAGTTCAAGGCGCGCGGCGAGGCCGTGAACGCCATGAAGGCCGAGGGCATCGAGTACGACGAGCGGATGGAGCTGCTCGAGAACGTCTCGTACCCGAAGCCCCTCGAAGAGCTGCTGCAGGGCGCGTTCCACAGCTACCGGCAGGGTCACCCGTGGGTCGACGACTACGAGCTGTCGCCCAAGTCCGTCGTGCGCGACATGTACGAGCGCGCGATGAACTTCGTCGAGTACATCGGCTTCTACCAGCTCGCCCGGTCGGAAGGCCTGGTGCTGCGTTACCTCGCGGACGTCTACGACGCGCTGCGCCACACGGTGCCGGACGAGGCCAAGACCGAGCCCCTGCAGGACCTCATCGAATGGCTCGGCGAGCTCGTCCGGCAGGTCGACTCGAGTCTCCTGGACGAGTGGGAAGCGCTGCGCCACCCGACGGAGGAAGGGCCGGTGTCGCACCGGCCGCCGGAGCTGCCGCCGGCCGTCACGCGCAACGAGCGCGCGTTCCGGGTGCTGGTGCGCAACGAGCTGTTCCGCCGGGTCGAGCTGTTCGGGCGCCGGGCGTGGAACGTGCTCGGCGAGCTGGACGCGGCGTCCGGGTGGAACGCCGACGCGTGGGAAGACGCGATCGAGGACTACTTCGAGGAGTACGAGACGCTCGGCACCGGCCCGGACGCGCGCGGCCCGGCGCTGCTGATGATCGAGCAGCAGCCGGACGTCTGGAAGGTGCGCCAGATCTTCGACGACCCGGCGGGCGACCACGACTGGGGCATCAGCGCGGAGGTCGACCTGGCGGCGTCCGACGAGGCTGGCGCAGCCGTGGTCCGGGTGACCGAGGTGGGCGCGCACTAGCCGTTGCGATTTCCTGACTGCTCAGTCATCGTGATCACATGGTGGCGACAGTGCGGGAGCACCGGATCGGCGACGTGCGCTGGACGGTCGTCAGCGGGTCCCGGGAAGCCGCTTTCCGGGCGCTGGGCTCGTACGCTGCCGGCGATATCCGGACCGTCCTGGCGGGACTGCCGTCCTGGCCGCTCGCCGAGCGGGCGCGGCGGTCGCCGGTGCTGTTCCGGGCGGTCGAATCGGCGTCGCAGGTCGAGCACCCGGACGCGTACGCCGAGCTGATGGCGCTGGCGGCGGGGGCCGGGGTGCCGTTCGACGACCTGCTGCTGGCCAACCTGCGCGGCGACCTCGGCGCGGGCGACGGCACCGGCTGCACGGACCTGGCGTGGGTGGGTTCGCCCTCGCTGCTGGGCCACAACGAGGACGGCGCCCCGGTGTTCGACGGCATCGGGCGGCTCCTGACCCTGCTGATCGACGGCGAGCCCGGCGTGTGCGTCTGGTGGTACCCGGGTTTCCTGCCCGCCAACACGGTCACGCTGACCACGCACGGCCTGGTGTGGGGGATCGACAGCGTGAGCGTGGTGACGCCTTCGCCGTGCGCCGGACGGCACTTCGTGGCGCGCACGGCTCAGCGCGCGTCTTCCGTGGCGGAAGCGGTGTCGGTGCTGCGTTCCCGTCCGTCGGCGGGCGGGTTCGCGTACACGATGGGGCAGGTCGGCTCGCCCGCGGTGACGGTGGTCGAGAAGGCCGGGAGCGAGACCGCGGTGACCACTGTGGGCAGTGGGCTTTCGTGGCACACCAACCACTTCCGCCAGCTGTCGCCGCAGTGGGACGTCGCGCCGGAGGAGAGCCTGGCCCGCGCGGAGGTGTGCGCGCACCTGGCCCCGGCCGCGCCGGACGCGAAGTGGCTGGTCTCGGCGTTGACGGGCGAGGTGTACCGCAGCGCGGCCGGCGGCGACCCGCTGATGACGTTGAGCACGGTGGTGACGGATCTGGCCGACGGGACGGTGACGGTGGTGCCCCGCGGCGGAGCGCCCCTGCACGCCCGGGTGGCGGACCTGGCCTCGGGCGACGTGGACGCAGTGGGTGCGCTCAATGGCGCAACCGCTCCGGGCGGTTCCGGGGTTAGCGTGGAGGTTCGCCCAACCTGGGAGGGACCATGATGAAGCGTTTGCTGGCCGGGATCTTCGTCGCCGCCGCGGTGGTCGTGGGCCTGGCGCCGGCCGCGTCGGCCGCCTCGATGGTGGAGTACGCGCTGGCGCCCACCGCGGTCGAGTACGGCACCGACGCGACCGCCATCGAATACGGCCTCTGACGGGTCAGCACACCGGGAGTCCGGCGCGGCCCACGTCCAGCAGATCCGGGTCGTGCCGGACCAGTTCGTCTTCGAACGCGTTCCAGCCGTGCGAAGCGACGTACGCCGCTTCGCACGGCCGAGATCGGGACCAGCCAGACGATCGCCGCCCGGGCGCCGTCGTCGACTTCGGCGACCGCGAACTCGTCGTCGAAGTAGCTGGGGCTCGACGCGTACAGCGCTTCCATCGCGCTGCCCGGCGCGAACGGTCCGCGCGGGCCGAGGACGTCGCCACGCAGCAGTGCCTGCCCGGACGCGAGCAGTTCGCCCGCGACCTGGCCCAGCAGGTGCGGCAGCCCCTCCGTGGGCCCGCTCGGGTAGCTGCCCACGATCAGCTCCTGCCGCAGGTGCCGCCCTGACGTGCGCGAATGCAGCGGGTGCCGGCTCAGCCCGGCGGTCGCGAACCACTTCGCGCCGAACGCGCCGGCGTACGCGCCGACCTGGAAGCCGTCGCGTTTCCAGCCGCCGGTGAGCGCGCCCAGCCGGGCTTCGAGGTGCTCGATCAGTCCCACCGGGCCATTCTCACCCGGCCGGCGCCAGGATCGCGCGGGCGTCCTCGCCGGCGAACCACAGGCCGATGACGAACGCCGCCGTCGCCTCCAGCAGCGCCGCGCGGTCGAGACCGCCGCCGAGGACCGGTTTGCAGCCGACGTCGCGGACCAGCGTGCGGACCACGTCCAGCGCCGCCGGGTCGTCGCCGCAGAGCGGAACCGTGAGCGACCGGGGCGGGGTGCGCCAGATGTCGACGTGGGCCAGGTTGAACGCCTTGACGACGTGCGCGTCCGGCGCCGCGGCCGCGATGCGGGCCGCGACCGCGGTGCCCGGCGGGAGACCGCCGTCCGGGCCCGGCTGGTTGGTGCAGTCGACCAGGACCTTGCCGGTCAGCGGGCCCGCCTCGGCGAGGACCTCGAAGACGGCGTCGGCGGGGAGCGCGAGCAGCAGCACTTCGGCCTGTGAAGCCACTTCGCGCCAGGTTCCGCTTCGCGCGCCCAGCTGCTTCGCCAGTACGTCGGGGCGGCGGCCGCTCACCAGCAGTTCGTGGCCGGCGCGGGCCCAGTGCGTGCCGAGCGCGTCCGCCATCCCGCCCGTGCCGAAGATCCCGATCCGCATGCGTCCTCCTTGTGCTTGGCTGGTACCAGCACGACGGTAGGAACCCGGGAAGGAACCGAACGGTAACCATGGACTTCCTCGCCGACTGCCGGACGCGGCTCGCGTTCGACCTGGTCGCCAACACGTGGCACCCGGTCGTGGTGTGGGCGCTGCGCCACGGCCCGCGCCGGCACGTCGACCTCCGGCGCACGATCGGCGGAATCAGCGCGAAGGTGCTCACGGAAGCCTTGCGGCGCCTGGAGTTCGACGGTCTCGTCGAGCGTCGCGAAGGCGCGTACGCGCTTACGCCCTTGGGGGAGACGCTGCTGGCGCCGATCGAAGGCTTCGGGCGCTGGGCGGCTGAGCACGGCGACGCCGTCGTCGCCGCTCAAGACCGAGCACGATCAGCGTGACCAGCGACAACGCGGGCAGCGGATAGCCGGCGAGGATCCCGGCGACGACGTCGAACGCGGGCGCGGCGACCCCGGCGACGAACACCCAGGTCGGTGCCGTCGGCGGCTTCGCGGCGGGGGACCAAGGCGTCTTGCGACCCGGCTTCGCGATCGAGAGCCACGCCTGGAACGAGAGCGCGCTCGCCATCAGCGACGCTCCGGCGATCTGTACCCAGCTGACGGCGCCGGTGTCCGCGGAGTCGCGCAGCGCGGGGGAGAGCAGGAAGATCCCGGCGTAGAGCTGGATGAACGTCAGGGCGAACTTCGTGAGCACCCACCAGTGCCGGAAGTAGCCCCACGCGGTCGCGCCGGCGAGGACGAGGCCGGTGAACGCGGAGACGTTGGCCATGGGGGCGAGCAGGACGGAGTCGAGCCGGTCGGCCATCGAGGGCACGCCGGCCGACATCAGCACGACGAGGGCGAGGGCCTGGCTCATCCAGGCGACGGACGAGACGACGTGCAGCCAGACGACGGCTTGGCGCCAGCGTGGGGAAGTCTTCACCCGCTCAAGGCTCGCCGAGCGGTCGCGAGCGCACATCGGGCGCGACCCGGGTTTCGCCCCCGACCCGGCGCCGCGCGCTCTGCACCCGCCGGGGTACGAAGTCCGCGGAAAGGTACTCCGGCGGGAGTATCAGCGCGGCGGGTTCTTGGCGGCCAAGGCCAGGAGCGGGACCGCTGCCGCGGCGTCCGTGATCAGCGTGGTGACCATGCCCGACCGCAGCACCGCGTCCACCGCCGCCGCCTTCGGCCGGCTGTAGCCCAAAGCGATCACCTCCGGCACCGCCGTCAGCTCTTCGTGGCTGATCGCCAGCACGTGGTGGGCCAGCCCGGTCGACAAAGCGTTCCCGGAAGCGTCGAACAGCCGGGCCGCGACCTCCGCCGTGGCGCCGCGGGCCGCGATCGCCGCTCGCTCGGCCTCGTCCAGCGCGTCGTACACCGTCGACTCGCCCGGCTGCCACGCGCCGATGCTGACCACCGCCTTCGTCAGGTTGCGGAACTGCCCGAACGTCTCCGCGATGCCCGGCTGGCGCCGCAGCGTTTCCGTCGTCCGGCGGTCCGGCAGCACCAGCGGGCCGAAGATCGGGTACGCATCGCCGCCGGACACCGAGGTCACGCGGCTGACCGTCTCCACCGAACGGCCGCGCATGTCCATCCCCGCCTGCACCCCGCACAGCTGGACGATCGGGCACCGCGGCAGCGCCCGGATCGCCTCGGTCATCGCGTTCACCGACCGCGCCCAGGACAGCCCGATGACGTCCGAAGGGGTCGCGATCTCCTCCAGCAGCCGGGCCGACAGGGTCCCGATCTTGGCCCGGACGACCTCCCTCGGCTCGCGCTCGGTTGAGCGTTCGAGCACCAGGGCTCGCTCCAGCCCGTACGCCGAACGGACCTCGTCGGACAGCGCCAGGTCGACCGGCGCGGGCAGCGAGAACTCGACTCTGACCAGGCCGGACTCCCGGGCCGTGTCGAGCATGCGCGCGACTTTGAAGCGGCTGACGCCGAACTCGTCCGCGATCTCCAGCTTGGAGCGTCCCTGCACGTAGAAGCGCCGGGCGATGGTGGCCAGCAGGATCGCTTCAGTCAGCGACGACTGCTTCTTGGACGCGCTCATATGAGCACTATAGCCCGAAATCTGCCGGAAAGGTTGACGTAACACCGAGGTCAGTCCTGTAATGCCTTCACATGTTCTCGACGCCATAGGTCAACGCCGCTCATATGAGCGCGAGGAAGGGGCTAGGCATGCGTGCCGCCATCGTCGACCGGCCCGGTGAGATCAGGGTCGGCGAGGTGCCCGATCCGAAACCCGGGGAACGTCAGGTCGTCGTCAAGGTCGGAGCGTGCGGGATCTGCGGGACCGACCTGCACATCGCCGACGGGCACTTCCCGCCCACGCCGTATCCCATCGTCCCCGGGCACGAGTTCGCCGGGGAGATCGTCGAGCTCGGCGCGGACGTGCCGGGCGAGTGGAAGATCGGCGACCGCGTCGCCGTCGACCCGTCGCTGTTCTGCGGCTACTGCGGCCCGTGCCGCGCCGGCCACGGCAACCTCTGCGCGAACTGGGGTGCCACCGGCGACACCGTCAACGGCGCCTTCGCCGAGTACGTCGCCGTCCCGTCGTCCACCTGCTACCGCATGCCCGACTCGATGACCTGGGAGCAGGGCGCGCTGGTCGAGCCCGTCTCCTGCGCGGTGCACGGCGTGCGCCGCGTCGGCGTCGAAGCCGGAGAGCGCTTCCTCGTGGTCGGCGCCGGCACCATGGGCCTGATCATGCAGCAGCTGCTGCAGCGCTCCGGCGCGCAGGTCACGGTGGTCGACCGCAACGAAGCCCGGTTGCCACGGGCGAAAAGCCTCGGCGCCGTCGCCACCGCGAAGGACGTCAGCGACCTGAACGGCGAGAAGTTCGACGTCGCCGTCGACGCCACCGGCGCCGCCCCCGCCATCGAAGCCGCGTTCGACTCGATCCGCCGCGGCGGCCGGCTGCTCGTCTTCGGCGTCGCCCCGGCCGAAGCCCGCGTCGCGCTTTCGCCGTTCCGCATCTACAACGACGAAATCACCATCGTCGGCTCGATGGCCGTGCTGCACAGCTTCGGCACCGCGCTCGACCTCGTCGCGTCCGGTGCGATCGACACCGATTCGCTGCTCACGGACACGTTGCCGCTGGAGCAGTACCCCGAGGCGCTCGCCAAGATGCGCAGCGGCTCGGGCCTCAAGGTGCAGGTACTTCCGGGAGGTAGCCGTGCGTAAGCTGCTCACCCTCCTCGCCGCGACGTCGCTGCTGGTCACCGGGTGCGCCGGGGCCGGCTCGGTCGGCACCGGCGGGAGCACTCTCGTCATCGCGATCGTGTCCAACCCGCAGATGAAGGACGCGATCTCCCTCGCCCCGGAGTTCGAGAAGGCGACGGGGATCAACCTCAAGTTCGTCTCGCTGCCGGAGAACCAGGCCCGCGCCAAGATCACCGCGTCGACGGCCACCGAGGGCGGCGAGTTCGACGTCGTGATGATCAGCAACTACGAGGCCCCGCAGTGGGCGGCCAACGGCTGGCTCGAGAACCTCGAACCGCACATGGCGGCCACCCCGGGCTACGACGAAGGCGACTTCATCCCCAGCATCAAGCAGTCGCTGTCGTACCAGAACCAGATGTACGCGGTGCCGTTCTACGGCGAGTCGTCGTTCCTGGCCTACCGCAAGGACCTCTTCGAGAAGGCCGGGATCACCATGCCGGCCAAGCCGACCTGGCAGCAGATCGCCGAGTACGCGGCGAAGCTCGACGACAAGGCCGCCGGCGTCTCGGGCATCTGCCTGCGCGGCAAGCCCGGCTGGGGCGAGAGCCTCGCGCCGTTCACCACGGTGGCCAACACCTTCGGCGCCCAGTGGTTCGACAAGGACTGGAACGCCAAGCTGACGTCGCCGGAGTTCAAGGAAGCCGCGAACTTCTACGTCAACCTGATCCGCGAGCACGGCGAGGTCGGCGCGTCCAGCGCAGGGTTCTCCGAGTGCGGCACGCGCTACACGCAGGGCAACGCGGCGATGTGGTACGACGCGACGGTCATGGCGGGCACCAACGAGGACCCGTCGAGCAGCAAGATCGTCGGCAAGTCCGGGTACGCGCCGGCGCCGGTCGTCAAGACCCAGGCCAGCGGCTGGCTCTACACCTGGGCGCTCGGCATCCCCAAGGTCGCCAAGGACAAGGACGCGGCCTGGAAGTTCATGGCCTGGATGACCGACAAGGCGTACGTGCAGAAGGTCGGCGCGACTTACGGCTGGAACCGCGTCCCGCCGGGGGTGCGTCAGTCCACTTACGACATCCCCGACTACGCCAAGGCCGCGCAGGCCTACGCGAAGCCCACTTTGGACGGTATCGCGGACGCGAACCAGCAGAAGGCCATGGCGAACCCGGTGCCCTACCCCGGCATCCAGTTCGTCGGCATCCCCGAGTTCCAGGACCTGGGCACCCGGGTGAGCCAGCAGCTGTCGGCCGCGATCGCCGGCCGCGAATCGGTAGACGACGCCCTGAAGCAGTCCCAGGACTACGCCCAGACAGTGGGCGACTCCTACAAGGCGGTGCAGTGATGTCCACGCTGTCGGTAGATACCCCCACCTCCCACTCCCACGCGAAGGCCGAGGAAAAGAAAGGCCTGAGCACCGCGGCCAAGCGGCGGCTGCCGCTGCTGCCGGCGTTGATCTTCGTCATCGCCGTGACGCAGTTGCCGTTCCTGCTCACCGTGTTCTACTCGTTCCAGTCGTGGAACCTGGTCCGGCCGGGTTCGCGGCACTTCGTCGGCCTGGACAACTACATCGACGTCTTCAGTGACACGACGTTCCTGGTCGCGCTCCTCAACACGGTGCTGCTGACCGTGGTGTGCGTGCTGGTCGCGCTGCTGCTGGGCCTCGGCCTGGCGATCCTGCTCGACCGGAAGTTCTTCGGCCGCGGTGTCGTCCGCACGCTGCTGATCACGCCGTTCCTGATCCTGCCCGCGGCGGGCGCGCTGCTGTGGAAGACGACGGTGTTCGACCCGACCTACGGGTTGCTGCACTTCGTCTTCGGCACCGACACCGACTGGCTGTCGGAGTTCCCGCTGGCCTCGGTGATGGCGCAGATCGTGTGGCAGTGGACGCCGTTCATGATGCTGCTGATCCTGGCCGGCCTGCAGAGCCAGTCCAAGGAGGTGCTGGAAGCGGCCTCCGTGGACGGCGCGAGCCGGTGGCGCACGTTCGGCTCGATCACCCTGCCGCACCTGTCCCGGTTCCTGCAGCTGGCGACGCTGCTGGGCGCGATCTACATCGTGAACAGCTTCGACGCCATCTTCCTGATGACCCAGGGCGGGCCGGGCACGGCCAGCACGAACCTGCCGTACTACATCTACCAGCGCGCGTTCGAAGGCTTCGACGTCGGCCAGTCGTCGGCGATGGGTGTCATCGTCGTGATCCTGACGATGATCGTCGCGACCTTCGCGCTGCGCTTGATGTTCCGCACCTTCTCCGTGAGCGGAGGGATCAAATGACCACGGCCGTCGCGGGACGTCCCCGCAAGAAGCAGTACGGCAAGGGCTCGCTGACCCTGGCGACCTGGGTGCTCGCGATCCTGTTCGTCTTCCCGCTGCTGTGGATGATCCTCACGGCGTTCAAGCAGGAAGCGGACGCCTACACCGACCCGCCGAAGCTGCTGTTCAGCCCGACGTTCGACCAGATCGCGAACGTCCTGAACGGCGGGTTCCTGCCGTACGTCTCCAACTCGGCGTTCGTCACGATCCTCTCGACGATCCTGGTGCTGCTCTTCGGCGTCCCGGCGGCGTACGCGCTGTCGCTGGCGCCGGTCAAGGGCACGTCGAACGCGCTGGGCTTCTTCCTCTCGACGAAGATGCTGCCGATCGTCGCGGCGATCATCCCGCTGTACATCATCTCCCAGAACACCGAGCTGCTGGACACGGTGTGGGCGCTGGTCATCCTCTACACGTCGATGAACCTGCCGCTGGCCATCTGGATGATGCGGTCGTTCTTCCTGGAAGTGCCGCACGAGATGATCGAGGCGGGCCGGATCGACGGCGCGAACCTGCCGACGTTGCTGCGCAAGATCATCATGCCGGTGGTCGCACCCGGGATCGCGGCGACCGCGCTGATCTGCGTCATCTTCTCCTGGACCGAGTTCTTCTACGCGGTCAACCTGACGGCGGCGCGCGCCGGCACCGTGCCGGTGTTCCTCGTCGGGTTCATCACCAGTGAGGGCCTGTACTGGGCCCAGCTTTCCGCCGCCGCGCTGCTGGCTTCGCTGCCGGTGATGATCGTCGGCTGGATCGCGCAGAACCACCTCGTCCGGGGCCTGTCGATGGGAGCGGTGAAGTAGTCATGGCAGCTGTCAGTTACGAACAGGCGTCGCGGATCTACCCGGGCGCGAACGAGGTGCGGGCGGTCGACAAGTTCGACCTGTCGGTGCCGGACGGCGAGTTCCTGGTCCTGGTCGGACCGTCGGGCTCGGGCAAGTCGACGGCGCTGCGGATGCTCGCCGGGCTGGAGGACGTCGACGAGGGCGCCATCCACATCGGCGAGCGCGACGTCACGAACCTGCCGCCGAAGGACCGGGACATCGCGATGGTGTTCCAGTCCTACGCGCTGTACCCGCACATGACGGTGGCCGACAACATGGGCTTCGCGCTGAAGCTGCGCGGACTGTCCAAAGCGGACATCGACGCCAAGGTGGCCGAGGCCGCCAAGATGCTGGACCTGACCAAATTCCTGGACCGCAAGCCCAAGGCGCTGTCCGGCGGGCAGCGGCAGCGCGTCGCGATGGGCCGGGCGATCGTGCGCGAGCCCAGCGTGTTCCTGATGGACGAGCCACTGTCCAACCTGGACGCGAAGCTGCGGGTGGAGACCCGGGCGAACATCGCGAAGCTGCAGCAGCGCCTGGGCACGACGACCATCTACGTCACCCACGACCAGGTCGAGGCGATGACGATGGGCGACCGCGTCGCGGTGCTCAAGGACGGCGTGCTGCAGCAGTGCGCGTCGCCGCGGGAGCTGTACGAGAACCCGACGAACTCGTTCGTGGCGGGCTTCATCGGCTCGCCGGCGATGAACCTGGCAACGCTGCCGCTGACCGAAGGCGGCGTCCAGCTCGGCGACGTGGTGCTCCCGCTGCCGCGGTCGGTGGTGTCCGCGGCCGGGGATCTGCGCGAAGTGGTCTTCGGCGTGCGCCCGGAGTCGCTGCAGCTGGTGTCCGAGGGCGGCTTCGAGCTGGTGGTGGAGCTGGTCGAGGAACTGGGCGCGGACGCGTACCTGCACGGCAAGGTGGGCGACGACCGTTTCGTCGTCCGCGTCGACGGCCGCACACCACCCCGGATGGGCGACAACGTCCGGGTGGGCTTGCGCGGCGAAGGCGAGACCCACGCGTTCCACCCGGAGACAACGCTGCGCCTCTCCTGAAAGAACAGGCCACGGCCACCTCGCGAGAACCCCTTACCCGCGAGGTGGCCGTTTCCTTCGCTACTCCTGACTTCCGGCGCCGGCCCACGCGAAGGTCTCGAAGATCCCGTGGGCCAGCTCCGCGACGTGGGCCCAGTCCTCGGTGTTGTTGCTGGTGACGGCGAGCCCGACCAGCCCGTCGGGGCCGGGGATCCACGCGGTGATCCCGTGCTGGGTGATCCGCACGGTGCCCGCGCCGGCCGGGATCTGGCTGTGCGTGACGGACTGCACGACCACCGCCGGGCCCACCGGGAGTTCGACGACGTTCACCGGCCCGGACGCGGTGGCTTCGTGCACCTGCCGCAGACCGGTGATCACCACGGCGGCCGACGGATGCCCGGACTCCAGGAAGAAGCAGCTGACCAGGACCATGATCGGCCGGTCCGGATCATCGGGGGACCGGAAGAACCCGGCGGAGGTATGGCCTGAACCACCGGCCCGGGCCGCCGCGGCGGTCGTCGCGAGCATGACGGTCGTTTCGGCGAGTCCCTGGTCGATTTCACCGTCCAAGCCGAACCGGTCCGCCACCGCGGCGGCCAGCGCGCGGAATCCCGTCTCGTCGAGTTCCCGCGCGGGCAGCGTGAGGAACCCGTCGGGCAGGAGCAGCGAGAACTCCGGAACGGGCACTACCGGTGGTCGCCGATCTTGTCCTTGACGAAGTCCTTCGCTTCGGCCAGCCCCACGCCTTTCACGGAGTTGATGCCGACGCCGGTGGCGATTCCGGCACTGCTGAAGGGATCCAGCTCGACCTTCAGGAGCCGGTTCGCCGTGTTGACGGCGCTCGCGTGGGAGTACTCGGCAGCCTGGTGGAGAGCCTCGGCCGGGTGGGAGCGCAAAGTGTCCAGCGTGACGGGAGCGAAGCTCTCACCACCCAGGTGGACGACCTGCTGCTTCACGAATGGAACCTTGCTGATCACCGGAAGGACCTTCTCCGCTTTCGCGAGAGCGGCGCCTTTCGCGGCTTGACCAACCGCGTTCTTCAGACCGGCCAAGGCCTTGCCGCCGGGGAGGACACCGATGGCGTCCATCCCGATCCCGGACCACGACACGTCGGCGCCGGCCGCTTTGGCCAGCAGCTTCGTTCCCGCAGCCGCCGCGCTGACCCCGACCGCGGCCGCCGCGGTGACCGCGTTGACGCCCGGGATCCAGGAGGTGGCGATGGCCACGACCCCCAGCACACTGCCGATCTTCGAGAGCACGGTGCCGACCTCGGCGATGGCGCCGGCGTGCTCCTGAGTCCACGCCCAGGCTTTCCCGGCCAGGTCCTTGACGCCGGTGACCATCTTGCCGACGGCGTCGCTGATCTTGTCCAGCCAGCCCGGTTCTTCCGGGGCCTCGTCCGTGGCCTTGCGCAGTGCGGCGGCGACCCGCCCGGCCAGTTCGAGGTGCTGGGCACGCAGGCGCTTCGCATCCGCCCGGAGCGCGTCGAGGCCGTGCTGGGCCTGGGCCAGCTCGTGCTGCGCGCGGCTGAGCGCCACCTCGGCCCGGTGGAGCTCGGCCGGGCCGGCGAACACCTGCCCGGCCAGCTGCAGGTGGGGGTTGGCCCGAGCCGTCGTCAACTGGGATCGGGCCGTCTCCGCCTGGGTTTCCAGGTCGATGGCGTGCCGCTGCAGCGTGGACAGGTCGTCGGCCCAGCCGGTGAGCGTGCCCGCCGCGCCCGACAGCGAACGATGCGCCTTGTCCAGGTAGTCGGGAACCTTGCCGACGGTCTCGCGGAAGGCGTCCGCGCCGTCGCCTTCCCAGAAACCACCGGACTTCCCGAGCCCGGTCAGCTCGTCGCAGGCCTGGCCCAGCTCGGTGGCGACCGCGCTCAACGTGGTGGCGATCTCCTCGACCCGCGCCACCGCGCCCGGGGCGGGATCGAACCCCAGTGCCGGGTAGTCCGCGCTCTGCACCGGGGCGACGGCGTCTTCGAGTTGCTCCCAGTTCACGCCGTTGTCCCGTCGAGCCGGTGGCAGATCTCCGACTCACCGGCGAGCGGCGGTGGTGCCAGCCCGCCGCGGTCGAGCGCGCCGGCGACCTTCTGCTCCGTTTCGGCGTAGACCTGCTCGGCCCGCGTCAGTCCTTCGGCGACGCTCCCGGAGAAGGCACCGATCTTGCCGATGCCGTACTCCCAGCGGTCCCGGAACCGGCCGCCCGCCGCGTCGATGTCGCGGCTGCCCAGATCGTGGGGCGAAGCGTCCTTGAGCGCGTTGCCCGCGCTGGTCATCCGCTCCTGGGCCTGCTCCAAGGTGGCGATGAGCGACCTCATCCGCCCCGGATCGACCTCGTAGCCACCTGACATCCACGGTCTCCTCGCCGGTGCCGACCATCCCCCGGGTACCCGTGGTGCCGTTGGCCCCCGAAGGTTGTAGCTGTGCAGATCGGCTGTTCCTCACGCCGTGTTACGCGGCAGGCGACCGTTCGAGCGCAAAAACCGTGGGTGGTGAGCCGGGTCGGATCCCGGGTTCACCACCCACGGCTGGAGTCGCGCGGCCGTTACTCCTGCAGCGAGAGGGCCTGGCTGGGGCAGACGTGCACCGCTTCGCGAGCCTTCTCGACCAGCGCTCCCTCCGGCTCCTCGTTCAGCACGATGACCGTGCCGTCGTCTTCGCTCTGGTCGAACAGCTCGGGCTCGGTCAGCACGCACTGCCCGGCGCCGACGCACTTGCCGGTGTCCGCGATGATCTTCATGGTTCTCTCCTGTGGTGGGATGGCAGTTCGATCTCTACCAGGTCACCGGCAGCCGGTACAGGCCGTAGATGTTCGCGTCGTCCTTGAACGCCAGGTCGTCGACGTCCGCGCCCAGCGCCAGCGTCGGGATGCGGCGGAAGAGCGTGTCGAAGACGATCTGCAGTTCCATCCGTGCCAGGTTCTGGCCGAGGCACTGGTGCGGCCCGAAGCCGAACGCGACGTGGTGGCGCGCGCCGCGCTCGATGTCCAGCTCGTCGGCGTTCTCGAACGCCCGCGGGTCGCGGTTCGCCGCGTAACCCAGCGCCAGCACACCCTCGCCGGCCCGGATCAGCTGCCCGCCGACCTCGACGTCCTCGACGCACAGGCGTGCCGTGGCCGCGTCGACGATCGTCCAGTAGCGCAGCATCTCCTCGACGGCGTCGAGTGTCTTGCCCGGGTCGGCCTTGATCGCCGCCAGCTGCTCGGGGTTGCGGAGGAACGCCACGGTGGACAGCGAGATCATGTTCGCCGTCGTCTCGTGCCCGGCCACCAGCAGCAGGAAGCCGGTCGCGGCCAGCGAAGCCCGCCGGTAGGTGCCGTCTTCGCGGAGCTTGACGATCTGCCTGCCGAGCAGGTCGTCCGGCGGGTTGTCCTCCTTCGTCGCGATCAGGTCTTCCATGTAGCCGCGGATGGTGTCGAACGCCGCCCGCCGCTCCTCCGGCGTCGTCGAGCGCTTGATCAGCTTCGCCGTGTGTTCCTGGAAGAAGTCGTGGTCGGCGTAGGGCACGCCGAGCATCTCGCAGATCACCAGCGACGGCACCGGCAGCGACAGCGCCTCGACCAGGTCACCGGGCTTCGGCCCGGCCAGCAGCGCGTCGATCTGGCCGTCCACGATCTCCTGGATCCGCGGCCGCAGCGCCTCCATCCGGCGCACGGTGAACTCGCCGAGCACGGCCTTGCGGGCCGGCCCGTGCTCGGGCGCGTCCATGGTGATCATGGTGCGCTCGTCGCCTTGCCGCCGGAACCCGCCCTTGACCAGCTGCGGGAACTCCGGGCGCTGCCGGTCGGCGCTGAACCGCCGGTCGTTCAGCACGGTCCGGACGTCGTCGAGCCTGCTGACCACCCAGGCCCAGCCGCCGTCGGGCAGCCCCACCTTCGTGACCGGATCCTCTTCGCGGATCTCCTCGTACGCCGGCGGCGGCGAGAACGGGCAGGTGCGGGTCATCGGGAATTCGTGCTTCTCGACTGTCGTCATGGCGTCCCCTTCACCAGGTCACGGGCAGGCAGTACAGGCCGAAGATCGACGAATCGTGCTTGAACGGCAGCTGGTCGACGGGCACGGCCAGCTTCAGCTCCGGGATGCGGCGGAAGAGCGTGTCGAAGACGATCTGCAGTTCCATCCGGGCCAGGTTCTGGCCGAGGCACTGGTGCGGCCCGAAGCCGAACGCGACGTGGTGCCGCGCGCCGCGCTCCAGGTCGAGCTCGTCCGGGTTGTCGAACGCCTCCGGGTCGCGGTTGCCGGAATAGCTCAGGCCGAGCACGCCCTCGCCTTCGCGGATCAGCTGGCCGCCGATCTCGAGGTCCTCGGTGGCGACCCGCGACGTCGCGAACTCCGCGATCGTGAAGTACCGCAGCAGCTCCTCGACGGCGTCGAGCGTCTTGCCGGGGTCGTTCTTGATCAGCTCGAGCTGGTCCGGGTTCTCCAGCAGCGCGACGGTGCCGAGCGAGATCATGTTCGCCGTCGTCTCGTGGCCGGCGATGAGCAGCAGGAACGCCAGCGACACGAGCGAGTCGTGGTCGGCTTCGCCGTGCTCTTCGCGCTGCTTGGCGATCTGGCGGCTGAGCAGGTCGTCGGCCGGCTCGGTCTCCTTGGTGGTGACCAGCTGGTCGAGGTACTCCTGCAGCTCGTCGACGGCCTTGATCCGGGTGTCCTGGTCGACGTCGCGGTTGAGCAGCGTCGAGCTGCGGACCTGGAAGAAGTCGTGGTCGGCGTACGGGACGCCGAGCAGTTCGCAGATGACCAGCGACGGCACCGGCAGGCTGAGCGCGGTGACCAGGTCGGCGGGCTTCGGGCCGGCCAGGATCGCGTCGATGTGCTCGTCGACGATCTGCTGGATCCGCGGCTGGAGCGCCTTCATCCGCTTGACCGTGAACTCGCCCACGACCTCGCGGCGGGCCGCGCCGTGCTGCGGCGGGTCCATGTTGATCAGCGACGCGGTGAAGTTGGTCCGCCGGACCGGGCGCCCCTGCTTGGTCAGGAACGGGAAGCCGGGGTTGAACCGGTCGGAGCTGAACCGCGGGTCGGTGAGCATCTGCCGGACGTCCTCGAGCCGGGTGATCGCCCACGCCTCCTGGCCGGACTGCAGCTCGACGCGCTGGACCGGCCCCGCTTCGCGCAGCTTCCCGTACGCCGGCGGCGGCGCGAACGGGCAGGTGCGTTCCAGCGGGAAGACTTCGTCCTTCGTGGTGGGATCGGCGACTTCGGTCATTTCGGGCCCCCTAAAACGGACTTACAGTATGCGGAGGATTACATTCCGGTTCTGCAGTCCAAGGTACCGAAGTGGAGGGAAGTCGTCCACTAGCTAACGGGTGACTCACTTGAGTTCGAGTGCGTGGCCGCTTGACCATGCGAGAATCACCCCGCGCGATCCAGCGAGAGGCGAACGGCATGACGGCAGACCCCGAGACCACCCTGCGGGCGGACGCGCGGCGCAACCGCGACCAGATCCTGGCTGCCGCGAAGACCATCTTCGCCGTTTCCGGTCCCGAGGTGCCGATGGAGGAGATCGCCCGCGCGGCCGGCGTCGGCGTCGGCACGCTCTACCGGCGGTTCCCGGACCGGGACGCACTGGTCCGCGCCGTCGCGATGGACAACTTCGAGCGGGTGCTGATCGACGCCCGCGTGATCGCCGCCGAGGAGACGTCGGCGTGGAGCGCGCTGTCCCGGCTGCTGCGGCAGTCGGTGGAGCTGCAGCTCAGCGTCCAGCTGGCGATGGTGTCGCCGCGCGCGCTGGTGATCCTGAAGAACGACCCCGAGGTCCGCCGGCTGCGCGACGAGATCCTGGTGGTCCTGGACGACTTCGTCGACGGCGCCAAGGCCGAGGGGAAGCTGCGCCTCGACGTCGGCTCCGGCGACATCGCGATCCTGTTCGCGACGCTGCTGCGGCAGGTGCGCGCGAAGTCCCCGGACGTGGCGGAGCTGGCGGCCCGCCGGTGCGTCGGGATCATGATCGACGGCCTCAGCTCGCGGCCGGGCACGGAGCTCCCGGGCCGCCCGATCACGTCGCACGACCTGGACCCCGCCGACGAGCACAGCTGATTCCTTGGTTTCCGTGTTAGGGTTCCGCCTCGTTCTGCCGAATTCGGGTTGCGGGCGGGAAAATGCGACGAAGAATGCTGGCTTTGGTGTTGGCGATTCCCATTGTGGTGGTCGCCGGCTGCGGTGACGGCCCGGTCGGCGGTGTCGCGGCACCGGCGTCGATCCCGGCTCCGGTGACTCCCACGACGACGTCGCCCAGCGCGTCGTCGTCGGTCGCTCCGCCGCCGTCTTCTCCTTCGGTGGCACCGACTCCGACCCCGCCGTCGACGACGCCGGTGCGTGGCTGCCGCAGTCCGGAGTTCACGACGTCCGAGACCGACGGCGGCTGGTCGGACGGTGGCTACTACGTCCACAACAACATGTGGAACGCGGACGAGGCGGGCCCGGAAACGCTGCGCGCGTGCGCGTACGACAACTGGTACGTCGATTCCACTCAGCCCGACTCGACGTCGGTGAAAACCTATCCGAACGTGCACAAGGACATCAACGAACAGAAGGGGAAACCGTTCAACGACTATTCGGTGATCAAGACGACGTTCGCCGGTCGCGGCCCGGGGGTGGGCATCTACGACGTGGCGTACGACCTGTGGCTGAACGGCGTGGGCGACGGGAACGGCGTCAGCGAGCTGATGGTGTGGACGGAGAACCTGAAGCAGCGGCCGTCCGGCGACAAGCTGGAGACGTACACGGCGGGCGGGGCGACGTACGACGTCTGGGCCGACGACGACGGGTACGTGGCGTTCGTATCGCGCGCGACGCAGTACTCGGGAAGCCTGGACCTGAAGGCGATGATCGCGTTCGCGATCGGCAAGGGCCTGATCCCACCCAACCCGACGGTGAACCAGATCGGCTACGGGATCGAGTTCTGCTCGACGGGCGGGGGTAAAGCGAGGTTCACGCTGACGGACTTCTCGGTGACGATGAGCTAGCGCGGCGGATGGTCTGCTGGGAAGGGCGGAACAACCGCCAGCCGACCACGAGATTGGCCAGCGTCAGGCCGACGGCGAGCGCGGGCAGCAGCAGGAACAGCGCGATCGACGGCGTCACCGGGTGGACGTTGGCCGGGTGGGGGCCGCTGGACCAGGTGATGGTGGCGGTGTAGCTCGTGTAGAAGAACAGTGCGGAGAGGATCGAGGCCACGGCCGCCGAGACCAGGACGACGGATCCGGTCGCCGCCGGGCGGGCGTCGAGGATGAAGTCCCTGCCACCTGGGTGCCGGCCGAGCGAGACCCAACCGCGGGCCACGGTCATCGTCACTCCGGAGACCGCCAGAAACAGCCCGAGGAAGATGCCGGAGCTGGTGGTGAGCATGGTGACCGGGCTCGTCGCGGTGGGCAGGGCCGGGCCGATCATCGGCATGCCGACGCCGACCACGAGAGCGGCGGCCAAGGTGACAGCGCCGGCGGCGGTGCTGACGCGGCGGATCCGGTGTGCCAGTTTCGGCGGGATCCAGATACTGGGCACCGGAGCGGAGCCGATCATCCGGCCGTCCGCCAATCACCCGGGTGCGACATAGTGCTCGTGTCGGTCGGCTGCCAGCCTTCGCCGAGGTCGTCGGCTTTGTCGTGGATCGCCACCAGCTCGTTCTGGATGGTGTCCACTGTCGTATCGATCACGCTGATGATCGCGAATATCGCGGGAATACCGGCCGCGATCTCCGCGCTGAGGATGCCGAGCGCCGCCGGTAGCCCGACGACGGTCGCCGCACTGACGATGGCAGCCCCGGTCGCCCCGACCAGACCCCAGATGATCGAGTTGTAGGTCAGCCAGAACGTCTCGACGGCATTGGCGAGGTTGGTGAGCGAGTCACGCATCTGCCTGCCGAGGTCCTTGGCGGCGTCGACCTTCTTGAGCTGTTCCGACAGCGCGATCTTGTAGGTTTCGGCCGCGGGACCGCTCCAGTACAGCGTGGTTTTCATGGATGCCGGATCCAAAGAGCCGGCGGCCGTGTCGAGTCGCTGCGTGAACTTGTCACCCCACTCGGCAGCGTAGGCCCGTAGCTTGTCGGGGTCGCCTTTGTCCCGCTCGAACTTCTCGTGGGCCTTCTCGAATTCGGCGACCTTGTCCCCGATGAAGGCGAGACCGTCGCGGATCGGCTTGACCAGGTCGGCCAGAGCGTCCGGGATCCAGGACAGCATGTCGCGGGCCCGCTGGAACAGCTCTTCCACGAGCTGCCTGAACTTGTCGTACCCGGCGAGCGCTTGGTCGATCACGTCGTTGGTCATCGTTCTGGTTCCCCCCTCGCGCCGTCAGCGTCCGCCGGCCTGACGCAGCTTCCGCTGGTGTTCTTCTTCGGAGACCCGGTACATCGCGGCGCCCCGGTGGAGGCTGTCCGATATCCGGTGGAAGTTGAGAGCGCCCCGCCGAAGGGAGTCTTCGAGTTTGGCGAGGGTCAGTCCGTACTGGTGGTCGAAACCCCGGCCCGCTGCGTAGCTCATGACATCTGCCGGCGTCAGACCGAGCGGCGCGACCACGGCCCCTGCCTCGCCGAGTCCGCCGGCGGCTTCGTCCCAGGCGGCAGCGTCCGACTGCAGGGCCTCCAAGGCGACTTCGATGTCACTCATCCGTCTTCACCTCTCCGTTCGATGCCGGCGGACCTTGCACCCTGAACACGGCGGATCAATCGGTCGGGATCGTGGACCAGGCTCAGGAGCTCGGCCGTGGCCTTTCCGATCTGACGACCCGTGCCGTCCGGCACCGAATCGCGGTGGAGCGACTTCAAGACCTCGGTCAGTTCGGCCTCGACCTCCGCGTTCCTCGCTATCGAGGCCCAGGTCGGATCGATGTCCAAGCCGACGTAGCGTCCGCTCTGGGCACTCCCCGAGACATGTCCGCCGGAACTCGTCGCGGCGACCGGGCGGTCGGTGACCTCCAGGCGGGCCGAAATTTCGTCGACTTCCGCTAGGACGGCATCGCCGAGCCGGAGGACGTCCTGGGCAGTGAGCGGGCTTTCGTCCTCATTCCCACGGGGCGGAGAGGGCGGATTCCTCCGAACGTCCTCGGCGTGCCGCAGCAGTGCGTCGATGGTCGCCGCGTTGGCGGCGGTCAGCACGCTCATGTCCAGTGCGCGGGGGTCGACCTTGCTCTTCCAGTCCGCAGCGAGCTCGACCTGCAGGATCGCGCCCTCTGCAGAGACGACGACCGTCACCACCCGATCCGGGTCGCGGCCGGTTGGCCCGCTCGGCTCCGGTTCGTCTTCCTGCGCCTGCGCTGGGCTCTCGCCGTCGTCCCAGAGGTTGATTTCTGCCTCGAAAGCCCACTCTTCGTCGTCCGGCATCTGCACCCTCCCCGATGCGTCACGCTCCGTACCTGGCTGGGACTGTACCGGTGATCGAGGCGGGCGTCAGCCGAAGATCGGGAAAGCGACGGAGGCCACCACCCGGGTTCGTCCGGGTGGTGGCCTCCGTTCGGGAACTCAGACGCCCAGTGGGTGCCAGACCGTCTTCGCCTCCAGGTAGCGCCGCAGCCGGGTCAGGTCCGGGGCCGTTGTCCAGTCCGGCTCGGCCGACGGGACCGTCAGTACCCGCTTCACCGTGTTCGCCGCTTCGCGCGCCAACTCCACGCGCTCATCAGGCGCGGCACCTGTCGGGTCCAGCGCGTTCACGTCGCCGTGCGAGGCCAGCCACGGCCCCAGCTCCGACGCCCGTCCAGTCAGGATGTTCGCCACTCCGCCCGGGACGTCCGACGTCGCCAGGACCTCCGACAGCGTGATCGCCGGCAGGGGCCTCTCCGCGCTCGAGACCACCACCGCCGTCGAGCCCGTCGCCAGGACCGGGGCCAAGACCTCGACCAAGCCCAGCAACGACGATCCCTGCGGCGCCAGGATGCCCACCACGCCGGTCGGCTCCGGGACCGTGAACGAGAAGTACGGTCCCGCCACCGGGTTGGCCGATCCCAGGACCGACGCGATCTTGTCCGTCCAGCCCGCGTACCAGACCCAGCGGTCGATCGCCGCGTCCACTGTGGACTCGGCCTTCTTCGCCGACAGGCCCTCGGATGCCGAGACCTCCGCGATGAACTGGTCGCGGCGGCCTTCCAGCACCTCGGCCACCCGGTACAGCACCTGGCCGCGGTTGTACGCCGTCGCCGACGACCAGCCCGGGAACGCCTTGCGGGCCGCCACCACCGCGTCGCGGACGTCCTTGCGGGACGCGTGCGCCGCGTTGGCCAGGAACTTGCCCTTCGCGTCGGTCACCGGGTAGACCCGGCCGGACTCCGAGCGCGGGAACTTGCCGCCCACGTACAGCTTGTACGTCTTGGCGACGGAAATGCGATCAGACATCGAGGTACGCCTCCAGCCCGGTGCGGCCGCCTTCGCGCCCGAAGCCGGATTCCTGGTAGCCGCCGAAGGGGGCGGTGGGGTCGAAGCGGTTGAACGTGTTGGCCCAGACCACGCCGGCGCGCAGCTGGTTCGCCATCCACAGGATCCGGGAGCCCTTTTCGGTCCAGATGCCGGCCGAAAGCCCGTACGGCGTGTTGTTGGCCTTCGAGACGGCCTCGTCCGGCGTGCGGAACGTCAGCACCGACAGCACCGGCCCGAAGATCTCCTCGCGCGCGATCCGCATCGACTGGTGCACGTTCGCGAACACCGTCGGGGCGAAGAAGAACCCGCGGTCCGGCACCGGGCACGGGCTGGTCCAGCGCTGCGCGCCTTCGGCGTCCCCGGACTCGACGAGCCCGCGGATCTTCGCCAGCTGCTCCGCCGAGTTGATCGCGCCGACGTCGGTGTTCTTGTCCAGCGGGTCGCCGACGCGCAACGTCGAGACGCGGTAGCGCAGCTTCTCGAGCACCTCTTCGGCGACGGACTCCTGCACCAGCAGCCGCGAGCCCGCGCAGCAGACGTGCCCCTGGTTGAAGAAGATGCCGTTGACGATGCCTTCGATGGCCTGGTCGAGCGGCGCGTCTTCGAACACGATGTTCGCGGCCTTGCCGCCCAGCTCCAGCGTCAGCTTCTTCGGCGTGCCCGCGACCTCGCGCTGGATCGCCTTGCCGACCTCCGTCGAGCCGGTGAAGGCGATCTTGTCGATGCCGGCGTGCTCCACGAGGGACGCGCCGATGTCGCCCGCGCCCGGCAGGATGTTGACCACGCCCGGCGGCAGCTCCGCCTGCCGGCAGATCTCCGCGAACACCAGGGCGGTCAACGGCGTCGTCTCGGCCGGCTTCAGCACGACCGTGTTGCCGGTGGCCAGCGCCGGGGCGATCTTCCACGCCAGCATCAGCAGCGGGAAGTTCCACGGGATGATCTGGCCCGCGACGCCCAGCGGCCGCGGGTTGGGCCCGTAGCCCGCGTAGTCCAGCTTGTCGGCCCAGCCGGCGTGGTAGAAGAAGTGCGCCGCGGCGGTCGGGATGTCGGAGTCGCGCGACTCCTTGATCGGCTTGCCGTTGTCGAGGCTCTCCAGCACCGCCAGTTCGCGCGAACGCTCCTGGATCAGCCGTGCGATGCGGAAGAGGTACTTCGCGCGCTCGGTGCCCGGCATCTTCGACCATACGGTGTCGTACGCCTTGCGCGCGGCCTTGACCGCGATGTCCACATCGGACTTCGACGCGGTGCCGACCTCGGCCAGGACCTCTTCGGTGGCCGGGTTGATCGTCTTGAGCGGCTCGCCCGAGCCGTCGACGAACTCACCGTTGATGAAGGGCTTGTAGTGGTCCTTCAGGTTCGCGATGGCGCGCGACTCGGGCGCCGGTGCGTACTCGAAAACAGGCATCAGTCCACCGTCACGTAGTCGGGGCCGCTGTAGTGGCCGTCCACCTGGGTGCGGCGCTGCAGCAGCAGGTCGTTGAGCAGGCTGGACGCGCCGAAGCGGAAGAGGTCCGGGACCAGCCACTGCTCGCCGGCGACCTCGTGCACCGCGACGAGGTACTTGATCGCGTCCTTCGTGGTCCGGATGCCGCCCGCGGGCTTGACGCCGCGCAGCTCGCCGGTCTGGACGTGCCAGTCGTGGACGGCCTGCAGCATGATGTGGGTGACCGGCAGCGTCGCGGCGGGGGAGACCTTGCCGGTGGAGGTCTTGATGAAGTCACCGCCGGCCAGCAGCGCCAGCCACGACGCGCGCCGCACGTTGTCGTAGGTCGCCAGCTCACCGGTTTCGAGGATGACCTTGAGGTGGGCGTCGCCGCAGGCAGCCTTGATGGCCTGGATCTCCTCGAAGACGTCCATGTAGCGGCCCTCGAGGAAGGCGCCGCGGTCGATCACCATGTCGACTTCGTGCGCGCCCGCGTCGACGGCGATCTTCGTGTCGGCCAGCTTGATCTCCCGCGAGGTGCGGCCCGCGGGGAAGCCGGTGGCGACGCTCGCGACGTGGACGCCGCTGCCCTTCAGCGCCTCGACGGCGGTGGCGACCATGTCCGGGTACACGCAGACGGCGGCGACGCGCGGGGTGTCCTGGCGCTCGGGGTCGGGGCGGACGGCCTTCGCGGCGAGCGCCCGGACCTTGCCGTGGGTGTCGGCGCCCTCCAGCGTGGTCAGGTCGACCATGGAGATGGCGGTGTCGATGGCCCACCGCTTGGCGTCCTTCTTGATGCTGCGCGTGCCGAGGCCCGCCGCGCGCTGCTCGACGCCGACCTGGTCGACACCGGGCAGCCCGAGCAGGAAGCGGCGCAGGCTCGCGTCGTCGCGAGTCGCGTCCACCAGCGGTGCCGGGGTGGCCGGCGCCGCTGACGTACTGGTCGTGGCTGTCATGGGCCTGAGTCTAGGCGGCGGGTCCGACAGCGCGAGCCCCCATCGGGTGTGACGCTGGGTGCGCGACGCGTCACAACGTCGAGGTCAGGCCCCCTCGATCTGCGGCGGTTCGACCCGCTTGGCCGGCTTCCGGTAGACGACCACCCCGCCCCAGAAGGCCAGGCCGTTGATCTTCACCGTCGGTGCCGTCGCCGGGGCCGGTGGGGCTCCCGACTTGTCCTCCAGGACGAACCCGCCCATGAAGCCGATCCCCGTCACGTCGACGTTGATGTCGTCCGGGACCGTGATCTGGATGCCGCCCATGATGGCGACCGCGGTGATCGTGCAGTTGCGGTCCGCGAACCGGGCCTGGCGCAGGTCGATCTCCGCGCCGCCCCAGAACGCGAAGCTGTTGTGCTGGGGCGGGAGGACCCAGCTGCCCTTGCGGACCGCTCCCGACAGCACGCCGATCGACACCGGGCTGCCCGGGTGGCCGCCGATGCGCTGGTCGGGGAAGCCCAAGGCCCGCGTCGGCGCCGGTTCGAGCGCGGCGGAGGACGTCGGCAGGTCCGCCGTCACCGGCTTGAGCTCACCCACCACTTTCGCCGCGTACACCGTCGAGAGCCGCTCTTCCAGCTCGTTCACGGTGATCCGCCCTTCCGAAAGGGCGTTGTGCAGCACCTGCGCGACGCGCTCGCGGTCCGCGTCGGAAGCCCTCATCTGGTCGGGCGTCAGTTCGCTCACCCGGCGGAGCTTAGCGGCGAAAACCACCCTGCGTGTCCACCTTCCGGAGGACACTGGCCCGATGGGGTCGACAACAGTGGAATTCCCGGACGGCGTCCGGGTCCGCGGCCGCGGGCTGGGTCGCCCGCGGCCGGACGAATCCGAGCCGGACTTCGGGCTGTACCTGGGGACGAGCCGGTTGCGGCGCAAGTACGGCGGGGGCATCACCTGGCCGCACGAATGGGTCACCTGGCCGGACTTCCTGCTGCCCGTCAAACCCGCCGACGCCCGCGAAAAGATCAAGGCCCTGCACGAGCGAGCGAAGGTCGAAACCGTCGAAGTCGCCTGCTACGGCGGTGCCGGGCGGACCGGCACGGTGATGTCCTGCCTGGCGATCCTCTCCGGCGTCCCCGCGGACCGAGCCATCGCCTGGGTGCGCGAGCACTACCACGAACGCGCCGTCGAAACGCCCTGGCAGCGCGGCTGGGTGAAAAGCTTCGCGGGGCGGCTAGATTGACCCGCATGGATGTGCACGTCGTCGATCACCCCCTCGCGAAGGCCCGGCTCTCCACGATGCGCGACGCGCGCACGGACAGCGCCGCGTTCCGGGCCGCGCTGCACGAGCTGACCGTCATGCTGGTCTACGAAGCCACGCGCGACGTGCCGGTCAAGACCGAGCGGATCCACACGCCGGTCGCGCGCACCGAGGGCTACAAGCTGGCCAAGCCGCCGCTGCTCGTCCCGGTGCTGCGGGCCGGCCTCGGCATGGCCGACCAGGCGCACAAGCTGATCCCGGACGCGCAGATGGGCTTCGTCGGCCTCGCGCGCGACGAGGAGACGCTGAAGCCGACGCCGTACCTCGAATCGCTGCCGGAGTCGCTCGCCGACCGGCCGGTGCTGGTGCTCGACCCGATGCTCGCCACCGGCGGCTCGATGGAGTACACGATCCGGCTGCTCACCGACCGCGGCGCCGACGACGTCACGGCCATCTGCGCCCTGGCCGCGCCGGAAGGCCTGGCGCACCTGGAAAAGACCGGCCTGCCCGTCCGCGTCGTCACCGCCAGCATCGACGAGCGCCTCAACGACTCGGGCTTCATCGTCCCGGGCCTCGGCGACGCGGGTGACCGCCAGTACGGCGCTGTCTGAGGCCTTGCCCCTCCTCAAGTGGCGGTGGGTGGCCGCGGCCGCCGGCGTGGTCGCGGTCGTCACGGCCGGTCTGCTGTGGTTGCTGCTGGGCTGGTCCGGGTCGCCGGACGCGCCGGTGCGCATCGACGCCGTCAAGACGGCGTTCGGCATCGGCGCGGGTGCCGGCGGCGTCTTCGCGCTGTGGCTCGCGACGCGCCGCCAGCGCACGATGGAGCTGCAGCTTGCCGAGACGACCCGCGTCGCGGGCGTGACCGAACGCGACCTCGAGGAGCGGCGGGTCACCGAGCTGTACACGAAGGCCGTCGAGCAGCTCGGCAGCGACAAGGCGCCGGTGCGGCTCGGCGGGCTCTACGCGCTGGAACGGCTCGGGCAGGACAACCCGAAGCAGCGCCAGACGATCGTCAACGTCCTGTGCGCGTACCTGCGGATGCCGTTCAAGGCACCGCCGACGGGACTGCGTGGCCGGACCGGCGCCGAACTCAAGGACGAAGAGGATCCCGAGCTCCTGGTCCGGCTGGCCGCGCAGGAACTGCTCAAGACGCACCTGAGCCACGACGAACCGGGCTTCTGGCCGGGGATGTCGGTCGACCTGCAGCGGGCCGTCCTCGTCGACTTCCGGCTGAGCGGCTGCACCCTGGCCGCCGCGGACTTCAGCCGCGCCGAGTTCGTCGGCGCGGTCCACATCCGCGGCACGACCTTCACACGCCGGGCCGGGTTCTACGGCACGGAGTTCGGTGACATCGCGAACTTCGACCAGTCGGTGTTCGAGGAGGGTGCGTTCTTCTCCTGGGCGCACTTCGCCCGCGACGTCCGCTTCACCCGGATTCGCTCAGGCGGCCTGTTCCAGTGTTCCCACACGAATTTCGAAGGGGGAGCCGACTTCGAGGGCGGCGAACACGCCGAACTCGACCTGGCGGACGCGCGATTCCCTCAGGACGGCACCAAGTAGAGCTCCTGCCGGCCCAGCGTCGGCGCGTCGAGCGTCCAATGGGCCAGCGCGTCCGGCGGCGGGCTCGGCAGCCGGCGCAGCACCAGGTCGGGCCGTCGTGGCCGGACGTCGAAGTCGAAGAACGCGTAGTCCACCCGCAGCGCCGCGCGGACCCACCGGTCGCCGGCGCCGCGGGCGTCGATGGCCGCGGGGAGCAGGCCGCGGTCGGCGAAGACGTCGACGATCGCGCACTCGCAGGTGTAGGCCAGCACACCGATCTCCCCGGCGCTGCCGACGACGCGTGACCCGGCCAGCGCGTGCAGGTCGCGGCCGATCTCGGCGTACTTCGCCGTCGAGGCGTAGTTCGACGTCAGCGGCGCGAACTCCCGGGGCAGTCCCGGAGCCGCGTACGCGACCACCGAAGCGACCACCACCGCGAGGACGCAACCGGTCGCGACGCGATGAGAAGCCGCCCAGGCGCAGGCGAAAATCGTCGCCACGGTGATGCCCGGGCCGTAGTACCAGTGGTACGGCGGAACCGTCAGCAGCACGTACATCCCGTGGTAGAGCACGCCTCCCAGGGCCAGAAGCGCGAACGGCCGGAGCGTCGGCGACCGCCGGAGTGCGAAAGGGACTGCTAAGAGCGGGAGGAACGACAGCACCGCCATCCACAAATCGGCCCGTGCGTAGAAGAGCGGGCCGTTGGCGAAAGTCCAGTCACCCCAAGCCCGTTGGGCGCCTTGCAGTGTCTTGATCACGAACGTGTCGGGCACGGCCGCGCCGAGCACGACCCAGCTGAACGCGAACCACGGCACGGCGACCAGCGCGGCGCCGAACAAGGCCCGTCCGGAACGCAGTGAGAAACCCAGAACCACCGCGAAGATCAGCAGGTCCAGCCGCACGAGCGCGAGCGCGCCCGCTACGAGACCGAAGGCGAGCAGCCGTCGTTCGGTGGCGAACACGGCCAGCCACCCGAGCACCGCGGCACCCAGCGCGACCTCCAGCCCGATCGACGAGAGCAGCAGCGGGTTGACCGTCAGCGCCGCGAACGCCAGTGCCGGGAACCAGCGCGGCAACGCCGTGCCGAGCCGGCGCAGGGCCAGGACGAGCGCGACCTGGCACAGCACGTACAGCACTCCGGCCGCCAAGACGGCGTCCCGCACCACGAAAGTCAGGGCGGCCAGTGCGAGAACGTTCGCCGGTGACGTCGCCGAGTTCGACGTCGCGTCGGCCAGCAGTCCCCAGTGCCCGTGGAACGCGAGGTTGCGCGCGTAGGCGAGCGTGATGAACGTGTCGTCGACGAGGTGCGGCCGGGCCAGCAGGAACACCGCCGCCGACACACCCGCGACCGCCGCCGGAAGCCGCCAGGGCCGGGTCTGCTTGTCCGTGGTCCGGACCTGCTCCATGATCACGACCGGAAGTGGCCGCCCGGTGCGCGGAAGTTGCGCGCAACAACCGGGGCGGTGCCGGCCACTGAGGGGTGTGACCAGCCATGCGACGGGGGTACGGGTGGAGGACGGGGCACCGGGTGATCGCGTCGTGGGTGACCGCGCGCTGTGGGACCGGGCTTCCCGCGGCGACGAAGCGGCGTTCGGCGAACTCTTCGAACGGCACGCCGAAGCCGTCTGGAACCACGCCTACCGGCTGACCGGCTCGTGGTCCGCCGCGGAGGACCTCACGTCGAACACCTTCCTGACCGCCTGGCGCCGCCGCGCCGACGTGACGCTGATCCGGGACAGCGCCCTGCCGTGGCTCTACACGGTGGCCGGCAACGCCGCCCGCGACGAACACCGCGGCGCGAGACGGCGGTTGCGGCTGCTCCGCAAGATCCCGGACCCGCCGGTCGTGTCCGACCACGCCGACGCGGTGGCCGCGCGGATCGACGGCGAGCAGCGGCTGCGTGAGATCGTCGAAGCCGTGCGGACGCTGCCGAAGTCGCAGCGCGCCGTCGTCGAGCTGTGCCTGCTCGGCGACCTGAGCGTCGCCGACGCGGCCGAGCTGCTGACCGTCGCCGAGGTCACCGTCCGCGCCCACCTGTCGCGGGCCCGCACCCGGCTGCGCACGCTGCTGGAGGAGAAATGAGCGACCACCTTCCACCGCGGCGGACGCTGCCGGACGACGTCCGCGACCGGCTGCGCGCCGAGGTTCGGCAGGGCATCGCGAAGCGCCGTCCGACGCGCGTTTGGTACGCCGCCGCGGCCGCCGTCGTCGTGCTGGCCGTGGGCGCGGTCGTCGCGACGCAGGTGATCCGGCAGCAGCCCGTCGCCGGCCCGCCGCCGGCCCCGGACCCGGGAAACCACCTCACCCTGGACGCAAAGGTGGCGACGTCCTCGCTGGACCGCTGCTGGGCGGCCGTGCGAGCGGCGGGCAAGGAGGACCGCGTGCCCCCGCGCGAGGAATGGGTCCCGCTGTTCACGGAGGTCCTGGGGGCGGACTCGGTGGTCGCCGTGACCGCCGCGGGCAAGCCGATGTTCTGCGAGACCACCGCGACGACCGTGACGCTGTCGGACCCGGGAGCCGCCCCCGCCTACGCGCCGGGCACACACGTCGGGCTGCTGCTGCACAGCGCGACCGGCGTGGTCGCCGGGGTCGTGGACGCGGGATCGGCGCCTCCGTTCCTCGACTCGCGCACCGAAGGCGGGGACAACATGTCGCAGTCGATCCGCCCTTCCACGGTCACCGGCCAGTTCGTCGCGATGACCCGGTCGGCTCTCTGGACGACGACGCTCAGCCTCGAAAACCCGCCGGCACCGGGCGGGACCGTGCTGCCCACGCCGCCGCCGTGGCTGGTCATGGCCGTCGACCGGCCGGTGACCGCCGAACGGACGTCACCCGCCGGCCGGGCGCTGGGCGAATGCCTGAACTTCGCGGAGATCGAAGTGATCCCCGACGCCGCGGCGTACGCGCCGGGACCGTTGCTCGAGGCCGACGGCTACCAGGTGGTCCTCGGCCGCCACGACGGCCGGGTCGTGGTCTGCGCGGCTCAGCCCGACCGCCAACGGCCGGGGAAGACGAAGTACCGCGCTTACATCGACTACACCGGACCCCAGACCCCGCCGGCGCGCACCCTGCCGGTGGACACCTTGGGCGGGACCGAGTCGGAGGCGGCGCAGGGGAAGGCACGCCGCCCGTACGTCGCGGCGCTGCCCACGACGGCGGTGAAGGCGACCATCGACTTCGGGATCGGGACGAGCGTCGAGGCCGATGTCGTCGACGGCATGGTCGCCACGTGGGTCCCGCAGAACGTCCACCTCAGCCTGGAGGCGATGGTCCACGTCCAGGCCCGCGACGCGCAGGGCAAGGTCGTCTACGACGGGTCGCTCATGCAGATGTGAGCCGCAGCCAGCCGGAGGCGTTCGCGCGCAGGGCCGTCTCGTAGGAGCCCGTGACGTCGAACTCCTCCGGCAGGTTGCCGGTGAGCTCGAGCGAGACGAGCCCGTGCACGAAGGCCCAGCAGCCGACCGCGACCGTCTCGGGCGGGACGTCGAGGAAGACGCCGTCGGCGATGGCCTTCCGGATGATCGCCTCCAGCGGCTCGAGGGTCTTGCGGGCCAGCTTCTCGGCGTCTTCGTTGGGCTCGAACCCGGGCACCGACCTGGTGAACATGATCCCGTACAGGTTGGGGTCGGCCAGCGCGCTGGTGCGGTAGGCGCTGCCGAGCGCGACGAGGTCGTCGACCGGGTCGCCGGTCAGCACGGTGCCGGCCATCCGGGCGCCGAAGCGGCGGAACCCTTCGGTGTAGAGGGCGTTCACCAGATCGGGTTTGCTGCCGAAGAGGGAGTACACGGCGGTGGTCGACGTCCCGGCGTCGGCAGCCAGCTTCCGCAGGGAAAGCGCCTTCGGCCCGTCGGCGGCGATGAGCTCCCCGGCGCGGTCGAGGAGCTTCAGCCGGAGCGCTTCGTCGTGTGTCCGTGGTCGAGCCATGCACACAGCGTATCGGAACGCTGTTATTTTTGACCAGAACCAGGATTTGACCTGGAGTGCACTCCAGGTCGTAGTGTCGAGCTCATGAGCTACTCGATAGCGGAAGCCGCGCGACGTAGCGGACTGTCCATCGACACTCTCCGGTACTACGAGCGCATCAAACTGCTCGACCCGCCCGCACGGGACACCGCGGGCCGCCGGGCCTACTCCGACGACGACCTCGGCTGGCTGGGGTTCCTGACGAAGCTCCGCACCACCGGGATGCCCATCAAGAGCATGCGCGAGTACGCGTCGCTGCGCCGCCACGGCGTCGCCAGCGCGGGCCGCCGCAAGGCCCTGCTGGTGGAGCAGCGGCGGTCGGTCGCCGAGCGGATCGCCGAGCTGCAGGGCTGCCTCGACGTCCTGGACTACAAGATCGAAAACTACGAACGGGTCGAGCAGAAGGTGCTCGGCATCGAACCCGGCATGGAGGAGATTTCCGCGTGAAGACCAGGAAGCTCGGCGGTCTGGAGGTCAGCGCCCAGGGACTCGGCTGCATGGGGATGAGCCAGGCCTACGGCGTCCGCGACAACGACGAAGAGTCGATCGCGACCGTCCACCGGGCCCTCGACCTCGGCGTCACGCTGCTCGACACCGCGAACGTCTACGCCAACGGCGTCAACGAGGAGCTGGTCGGCCGCGCGATCGCCGGCCGCCGCGACGAGGTCGTGCTCGCGACGAAGTTCGGCATCGTGTGGACCGACGGCGCGATGGGGGCCCGCGGCGACGCGGAGTACGTGAAGCAGAGCTGCGACGAGTCGCTGCGCCGGCTCGGCGTCGACCACATCGACCTGTACTACCAGCACCGCGTCGACCCGGACACGCCGATCGAGGAGACCTGGGGCGCACTGGCCTCGCTGGTGGAGGCCGGGAAGATCCGGTACGCCGGGATTTCCGAGGCGAGCGCGGCGACGATCCGCGCCGCGCACGCGGTGCACCCGGTCACGGCTCTGCAGAGCGAGTGGTCGCTGTGGACCCGGGGCATCGAGGGCGAGATCCTGGACACGTGCCGGGAGCTCGGCATCGGCGTGGTGCCGTTCTCGCCGCTGGGCCGCGGATTCCTGACGGGCGCGGTGACGTCGATGAAGGACCTGCCCGAGGACGACATGCGCCGCGGCCTGCCGCGGTTCGCCGAGGGCAACTTCGAGCGCAACATGGCGATCGTCGACGCGCTGCGGAAGCTGGCCGAGGAGAAGGGCGTCACGGCGGGGCAGCTCGCGCTCGCGTGGGTCCAGTCGCAGGGCGAGGACATCGTCCCGATCCCAGGAACGAAGCGCCGCAAGTACCTGGAGGAGAACGTGGCGGCGGCTTCGCTGGAGCTGACGGCGGACGACCTCGCGGCCATCGCCGCGTCGGCGCCCGCCGAAGCCGTCGCGGGGGAGCGCTACCCGGAGCGGCTGGCTCGCGCCGCCGGTAAGTGAGCACCTCCTTCTGAGCCTTTTCTGAGATCTCCGGAGCAGGCTCGGCGCCGATCAAGGTCGGTGCCGAGCCTCAGGAGGTCGTCGTGGCGGAAGTGCTCGATTATCTGGTGGTGGGGGCCGGTCCCGCCGGGCTGCAGCTGGGGCAGTTCCTCGGCCGCGCCGGGCACCGGTACCTGGTGCTGGAGGCCGGTTCCGCGCCCGGCCACTTCTTCGAGACCTTTCCCCGGCACCGGACGCTCATCTCCATCAACAAGAAGCACACCGGGTACGACGACCCGGAGCTGCGCCTGCGGATGGACTGGAACTCGATCCTCGCGGACGGCGACGCCGACCCGGTCCTGTTCACCGACTACAGCGAGAAGCTCTTCCCGGACGCACCGGACCTCTTGCGCTATCTGGCCGATTACGTCGCGAAGCACCGGATCGATGTCCGTTACGACACCCGGGTGACGCGCATCCGCCGAGACCCGGAAAGCGCTGTCTTCATTCTCACCGCCGGCGACGAAGAGTTCCGGGCGCACCGGCTGATCATGGCCACCGGCGTCACCAAGCCGCACATCCCGCAGGTCCCCGGCATCGAGCTCGTCGACCAGTACGTGGACTTCGACATCGACCCGCAGAGCTTCACCGGCCAGCGCGTTCTCGTGCTGGGCAAGGGGAACTCCGCCTTCGAGACCGCCGACAGCCTGATCGAGACCGCCGCGGTCGTGCACGTCGGCGGCCCGCGGCCGGTGAAGCTCGCCTGGCGCACCCACTTCGTCGGCCACCTCCGCGCCTACAACGCGGGCATCCTCGACATGTACCAGCTGAAGCTCCAGCACGCGATCCTCGACGGCGACGTCCGCGAGATCCGCAAGGACGCCGACGGCTACCACGTCAAGTTCGCCTTCGCCCGCGCCGACGAGGTCATCAAGGAAATCCGCTACGACCGCGTCATCTGCTGCACGGGTTTCCGGTTCGACGCGTCGCTGTTCGACGAGGACAGCCGCCCGCAGCTCACCATCGACGACCGCTTCCCGGCCCAGACGCCCGACTGGGAGTCGGTCAACGTGCCCGGCCTCTACTTCGCGGGCACGATCACGCAGGTCCGCGACTTCAAGAAGGCCACGAGCGCGTTCATCCACGGCTTCCGCTACGGCGTCCGCGCGCTGGCCAAGGTCCTCAACGAGCGCCACCACGACACGCCGTGGCCGAGCACCGAGCTGTCCGCCAAACCGGACGCGCTGACCGACGCCGTGATCACCCGGATCAACCGGACTTCCGCGCTGTACCAGCAGTTCGGCTTCCTCGGCGACGTCCTCACCGTCGACGGCGACACCGCCCGCTACCTCGAAGAGGTGCCGGTCGACCGGGTGCTCGCGGACCCGCCGGACGACGCCTACGTCGTCACCCTCGACTACGGCCCCGACCACGACAAGATCGACCCGTTCGACTTCGTCGCCCGCGCCGCCCAGGACCAGGCCAACGACCACGGCGAAGGCCACTACCTGCACCCGATCGTCCGGCACTACCGCCGCGGCGAGCTCGTCGCGACCCACCACGTCACCGAGAACCTCGAGAACGAGTGGGACAAAGAGGTGCACGTCGAACCGCTGACGGCGTTCTTCGCCCGGGAGCTGTGATGCGCACGATCGCGGAGTTCGAGGCGGCGGCCCGGCAGCGCCTCGACCCGGTGCACTACGACTACTTCGCGGGCGGCGCGCAGGACGAGCTCACCGTGGCCGACAACGAAGCCGCGTACAAACGGCTGAAGCTGCTGCCCCGGGTGCTGCGCGGCAGCGACAAGCGGGACCTGAGCATCGAGCTGCTCGGGACGTCGTCCTCGATGCCGATCCTCGTCGCGCCCACGGCGTTCCACCGGCTGGCGCACGCCGACGGCGAGCTCGCGACCGCCCGCGCGGCGGCCCGGGCGGGCACGATCATGATCGTCAGCATGGCCGCCACCACGGCGATCGAGGACATCGCCGCGGCGGCCCGCGAAGTCGCGCCGGACCCGGGCCTGTGGTTCCAGCTCTACCTGCAGCCGGACCTGGAATTCACCGAAGCGATCGTGCGCCGGGCCGAGGACGCCGGCGTCAAGGCGTTCGTCGTGACCGTGGACTCGCCGGTGCTCGGCCGCCGCGAGCGCGACGACCGCAACGACTTCCACGACCTGCCGTCGGGGCTGGTCGTGGAAAACCTCCGCAACCTGGGCGAAAACCGCAGCGGCGGCAACGCGAGCCACGTCCGCGAGATCGTCATGTCGGCCGGGTTGAACTGGGAGCACATCGCGTGGCTGCGGTCGAAGACCAAGCTCCCGGTGCTGATCAAGGGCGTGCTGCACCCCGAGGACGCGCGGCTGGCCGTGCACCACGGCGTCGCCGGGATCGTCGTGTCCAACCACGGCGGCCGCCAGCTCGACACCGTGCCCGCCACCATCGACGTGCTCCCGGAGATCGCGGCGGCGGTCGGCGGCGCGATCCCGGTCCTGCTCGACGGCGGGATCCGCCGCGGCACCGACGTCGTCAAGGCGCTGGCCCTCGGCGCGGACGCGGTCGGCGTCGGCCGCCCGGTCGTCTGGGGCCTGGCCGCGGGCGGGCGCGAAGGCGTCACGCGGGTCCTGGAGCTGCTGCGCGACGACTTCGACCAGGCGCTGGCCATGTGCGGTGGCCGGCACCCGGCGGACCTGACCCCGGACCAGGTGCGGCGATGATCGGGAAAGCGCTTGCCGCGGCCGCGGTGGTGACGGCGCCGGCGTGGCTGCCCAGCCGGGTCGTCGCGCTGCGGATGCGGATCTTCTCGCTGGTCAACGGCCAGGACGTGGTGACGATCCCGGGGGAGCAGGTCGGCGTCGAGGACTTCCGGCGCGTCTACGCCGACCCGGCGGCCAACGGCCGCAGCCGCGGTGCCGCGCTGTCCGACCTGTTCTGGTACTGGCTCGCGCCCGGACCCGAGGTGCACCAGGAGCACCTCGAAGCCGGGCCGCGCTACGACGAGGTCGCCAAGTGCACCCGCCACATCCTGGTGCGGTCCAAAAAGGACTCCGAGGAGCTGGCCCGCCGCGTCGCCGCCCACGTGCTGGACGGCGTCCGGCCCGGGCTCGTCCGCTTCCGCGACGCGATGATGCCGATCTGGGCCGAGCTGTACTACGAGCTGGTGTTCGACGAGCCGTGCCCGCCCGAGGCGCGCGACCTCATCGTGGGGCACGCCGACGACGTCGTCTCGGCGCTCAAGTGCGTGCGGCCGCGGAACATGCGCCGCCGGGCCCGGCTGACGAAGTACCTGCGGCGGCGCCTCGCCGACGTCCCGCACCCGCTGCCGCAGTCCCTGACGCCGGAGGAGCAGGCCTACTACCTGCAGGGCACGTTCTTCAACACCGCGGTCGTGCAGATGTCCGAGGCGATGGCGCACCTGCTGATGATCGTCGCGCAGCGCCCGGAGGTCCAGCGGCACCTCGCCGAGCACCCGGACGACGACGCCTACCTGGACCGGGTCATCGACGACGGGCTGCGCGAGTACCCGCTGTTCGGCATCGCGCACCGGATCTCCACCGCCGACATCGACCTGGCGGACCTGACCATCCCGGCGGGCACGGTGCTGTGCTTCAGCTACCCGGGCTTCGCGGCCCGGACCGCGAAGGACGAGTTCATCCCGTTCGGCGTCGCGCAGAACCGCGCCTGCCCGGCCCGCGGTCTCGCGCCGCCGACCATGCGGGTCGTGACGCGCGAGGTCCTGCGCCGGTTCAGCCTGGCCTCGACCGCCGGGCACACGCGGTCCATCCCCAACCGCGGTCCGGCGCTGCTCACGCCCCGCGGTGCGCGCCGCAAGCGCGCGCCCCTGGTGTGGATCGCGGTCCGCGACCGCTGGGAAGACGTCTGGCGCAGCTTCGCCCAGCTCGTCTTCGGCACGTACATGGTGCTCGACGCCCGCAAGAAGGCCCTCTGCTCGACCTACTTCGCCGGAGGAAACTCATGACCCCCACCGAAGCGGCACCAGCGTTCTTCCTCGCCGTCGCGGTCATCCTCGTGGTGTGCCGGCTGGTCTGCCTGGTGGCGGTGCGGCTGGGCCAGCCGCCGGTGGTCGGGGAGATGATCTCCGGCGTGCTGCTCGGCCCGTCCCTGCTGGGCCTGCTCCTCCCGGGGGTGCAGACGGCGCTGTTCCCGGACGGCATCCGCCCGCTGCTCTACGTCGGCGGGCAGATCGGCCTGGTCATCTACATGTTCGGCGCGGGCTACGAGTTCAGCCTCCGCAGCATCCGCGGCTCGGGGAAGTCGGTCGGCGCGATCTCGGCCGCGGGCACCGTGGTGCCGCTCGCGCTCGGGGTCGGCGTCGCCGTGTTCGGCACGAGCTGGGCCGGCATCGCCAAGGACGGCGTCTCGCTCGCGACGTCGGCGGCGTTCGTCGGGGTCGCGCTGGCCATCACCGCGTTCCCGATGCTCGCCCGGATCATCACCGAACGCGGGCTCGGCGGCACCCGGTTCGGCTCGCTCGCGCTGGCCTGCGGCGCCCTCGACGACGTCCTGGCGTGGGTGCTGCTGGCCGTCGTGCTGGGCATGCACGCGGACTCGGCGGGGCCGGTCGCGCTGGCTGTCGGCGGCGGCCTGCTGTTCGCGTTGCTGCTGGTGCTCGTCGGACGCCGGGTGCTCGCGAAGGCGATGGGCAGTGAGCGGATCACCGCCGACCAGAAGATGCTGATCACCGCGTTGACGCTGTTCGCGGCCGCCTGGTTCACCGACATCATCGGGCTGTACGCGGTGTTCGGCGCCTTCTGCGTCGGCATCGTGTTCCCCCGCGTTCCGGCCGCCGACGCCGTGCTCGCGAAGATCATGCCGATCGGGCGGATCGTGTTCCTCCCGCTGTTCTTCACCTATTCCGGCCTGAACACCCGGTTCGCGCTGCTCGCCGACCCGAAGCTGCTCGCGTTCGCGGTGCTGTGCGTGGTCGTCGCGATCGTGGGCAAGCTCGGTGCCTGCTGGGGTGCGGCGCGGCTGGTGGGGGAGTCGCAGCCGGTCGCGTTGCGCGTCGGCACGCTGATCAACGCGCGCGGGCTGATGCAGCTGATCGCGCTCAACGTCGGGCTCGCCGCGGGGATCGTCTCGCCGGCGTTGTTCACGGTGCTGGTGCTGGTCGCGTTGGTGACCACCGTCATGACGGCGCCGGTGCTCAGCTGGCTCGACCGGCGCGATACCCGCAAGGGGAGCACCGAGGTGCTCCTGATGGCCGAACCGGTCCCGGTAACCGGGAAAAGTTGACAGTTCAATTTCGGAAAATCACTGCCAGTATGGGTACGTGCACGATGGGGTCGGAAAACCGAGAGTGCTCCTGGTCGAAGACGACCGGGAACTGGCGGGCATGCTCGCCGAGCTCCTCGCGGACGAAGGCTACGAAACCGATGCGGCACACGACGGGCAGCGGGGCCTGCACCTCGGCCTCACCGGGCAGTACGACGTGATGATCATCGACCGCCGCCTCCCGGTGCTGGACGGCCTCGCACTGCTCGCGCGCCTGCGCGCGCAGGCGGTGACCACGCGCGTCCTGGTGCTCTCGGCGCTGGGCGAGCTCGCCGACCGCGTCGGCGGGCTCGACGCCGGTGCCGACGACTACCTCGTCAAGCCGTTCGAGGCCGAGGAGCTGCTGGCCCGGCTGCGCGCGCTGGGCCGTCGTGACCTGGAGGGCGCGGAGTGCCTTCCGCTCGGGGCGGCGGCCCTCGACCTGCAGCGGCACGAGGTCGTGCTGCCGCGAGGGGAGCGGATCACGTTGTCCGGACGGGAGTTCGAGCTGCTGCGGACGCTCGCGCAGCGGCCCAAGGCGATCCACCCGCGCGCGTCGCTGCGCGGAGCCGTCTTCGCCGACTCGACCGGCGAGTCCATTGTGGACACCTATGTGTACTATCTGCGGCGCAAGCTCGGCCGCGACGTCGTCCGGACCGTGCACGGCCTCGGCTACCAGCTCGGCGCCGTATGAGACCCGACCCGGAGGAGCGAGCCCTGCGGCGGGCGCGGTGGGCGATCACCGCGCAGGTCGCCGTGGTGGTGTCGATGCTCGTGGCGATCGCGGGCGGGATCGCCTACGCGATGCTGCTGTCGCGGCAGCACGCCGAGGCCGACCGCACGCTGGCCAGGACGACCGAGCTGGGTCCGGCCGCGACCCCGCCCGGCTGCGTCTGGCTGTTCACCCCGGTCCTGCACGCGCCCGCGGGCGCACCGCCGGCCGGGATGCCGATCGCGGCGCTGAACGCGACGGTGCCCTCACCCGGCGACGTCCACACGGAACGGCGCCCGATCGGCGGGATGACGTACACGATCCGCGTCGAGAACCGCGGAGGTGTCGTTTCGCAGGCGTACTTCGAGGAGCTGTACCAGATCCAGGACCGTTCGGCGCTGGTGTCCGGGCTGGTGGTCGCCGAGGTGCTGGCGCTGCTCGCGGCCGTGCTGTGCGGCCGGGTGCTGGCCTGCCGGGCGATCCGGCCCCTGGCCGACGCGCTGCGCCGGCAGCGGACGTTCGTCGCGGACGCGTCCCACGAACTGCGCGCCCCGCTGACCCGGCTGCACACCCGCGCGCAGCTGCTGGCCCGGCGCGCGACCGGCCGCGACGCGCACGACCTCGAGCAGCTGGTCCGCGGCACGCGGGAGCTCGGCGAAGTCGTCGAAGACCTGCTGCTGTCGGCCCAGGCGTGCGACCGGCCGGAGTTCGAGCTGGTGGAGCTGGGCGGGCTCGCCGAGGAGGCGGTGGCGGCGGAAGCCGTCCGCGCGGGGGAGGGCAAGGTCCGGCTCGCGGTGTCCCGGGAGCGGCGGCCGTACGTGGTGCAAGGCGTCCCGACGGCCCTGCGGCGCGTGCTTTCGGCGTTGCTGGACAACGCTTTGGGCCACACCCCACCGGGCGGCTCGATCGAGGTGTGGCTGGGCGTGCCGGACGAAAGGCACGTGGAGCTGCGGATCCGCGACACGGGCATCGGCTTCCCGTCGGCGGACGCGGAACGCATCTTCGAGCGGTTCGCCCGGGGTTCCGACGGCGACGGCCGCCGGTTCGGCTTGGGCTTGGCCCTGGTCCGCGAGGTGGTGACGGGTCACGGCGGCACCATCGCGGCCGCCGGCCGTCCCGGCGACGGGGCCACGTTCACCCTCCGGCTGCTGCGGGCCGACCCCGCGTGACGACGCTCAAGCTGAACCTGATCAGCCGGGCGGGTTCCCCCGGTGCGAGCGGGAGCAGCGCCTCGATCTCGGCCGCCAGCCCCGGGGACGGCGCGGTGTAGATCCCGCTCGAGTGCTGCGCCCAGGCGTGGAGGTCCTGCTCGGCGGCCGCGCGCAGGTCCGGGTCCGCCAGCAGGGCGAGGTCCGTGTGCAGCCGCCGCCAGGGATCACCGGCGCGCAGCAGCGTCGCCGCCGCGCGTCGCGTGTGCGGAGGATGCCCCTCCGCCAGCAGGGCTTGCCAGGAGGCCGTCCTGCTCGGCCTGCCACGCAGGAAGGCCACCACCTCGCGGGTCACCGCGGGCGATGGGTCGGTCAGCAACGGCTCGACCGCCGGAGACTCCGGCGCGACCCGGCGCAGGCCGCGGACCGCCGTCCGCCGGATCAGCGGGCGACCGTCGGTGAGGTGCCGTTCCAGCAACTCGGCGTCGACGGCGGACCCGGTCTCGCCGAGCCCGGCGAGCATGCCGGGGGAGACCGGCATGACGCGGTAGTGCGCGGCCGGGTCGCCGCCCGCCTTGAGCACCAAGCTCTGGGCCATCGAGCGCACGGCGGAAGTCCGGTCGGCCAAGTACTCCTCGGCCCGGCCGACCAGGGTCAGGGCCCGCATCCGGACCTTCGGTGCCCCGGCCGCCAGCAGTTCCTCGACGCATTCGCCGCGGTCCAGCAGCACGGTGCCGCACAGCGCGCGAACCACGAAGTCCTGGTCCCGCAGCGAAATGTCCAGCAGCCGTTCGCGGGACAAGAGCCCGATCGCTTCCCCGTGAACCCAACGGCGGGTCTCCCGGTCCGCGACCGCCAATGCGGCGTCGAGCAGCCGCGGGGTCAGCGCCTGCCGGAACAGCGTGGTCATCCAGTCGTCGACCTGGCGGCGGCGCAGCACGCCGATCAGCGGCAGCATCGCGCGGAACGCCGGTTCGTGCAGTTTGGGCAGCACCAGCGACCGCGCGAGGTCCCGGACCGGCCGGACCCAGTCGACGCACCGGAGCAGCATCAGGGGCACGGCCTCGGAATCGGTGCTCGTGGCCAGCCGCGCGACGGCGGCTTCGCGCAGGTGCCCGTCCCCGTCGCACGCGGCTTCGGCCAGCTCTTGCCGGGAAGGCCGGCGGCTCAGCCGCCCTTCCCGGCCGTACCACGACGCCCGCCGTACGGCGCGCTCGAAGTCGACCCAGCGCTGCACGTCACCGGTGGTGAAGGCGTCGAGATCGGGCAGTTCGGTGGTGACCACTTCCCCAGCGTGCCAGGGGTGTCGAGCCGGTTTTCAGGCCAGCAGCGCCTGGACCGCGGCGGGAGCGTCCGCGATCGCGACCGGGTTCTGCTCCCGCGTCGCGAGGCTGCGGACCGTGACGTTCCCGGCCGCCCAGTCGTCCTGGCCGACGATCACCACCGCGACCGCGCCCGCCTTGTCCGCGCGGCCCAGCTCCTTGCCCAGCTTGCGGTGCTCGATCGGCGTCGACGTCCGGAGTCCCGCGGCGCGCAGCGACGTCGCCACCGAGCGGGCCGCGTCCGAAAGGTCCTCGGTCACCGGGATCACCATGACGTCGACCTCGCTGCGCGGGGCCGGCGCCAGGCCGTGCGTCTCGAGGAAGTCGATCAGCGTGACGTCGCCCATGCCGAACCCGATGCCCGGGATCTGCTGCGGCGTGAACATCGACGCGAGGTCGCTGTAGCGGCCGCCGCCGAAGAGGGCGCGGCGGTTCTCCGGCGAGGTGTCGAAGACCTCGAACACGGTCGACGTGTAGTATGCCAGCCCGCGCACGATCATCGGCTCGTACTTCACCAGGGACCCGGCGCTGCTGTTCAGCACCTTCACGAGGTTCGACTGCTCCCGCACTTCGGCCGGCAGCTCGTCGAGCAGGGCCTCGCCCATGTCGAGCGTCTCGGCCAGCTTCTCGAACTGCTTGTCCGAGAGCCCGATCTCCCCGGCGCTCTCCGCCAGCTTCTCGCGCGGGTACTTCTCCCAGCGGTCGACCAGCGCGAACACCTGGGACAGGTGGTCTTCGGAGACCCCGGCGACGTCGGTGAGCGCCGACGTCAGCAGGTTCCGGTCGTTGACGCGCAGCACGAACATGTCCGGCGTCGCGCCCAGCGCGGCCATCATGTCGTGCACGAGCTCGAAGATCTCGATCTCGCAGTTGGCGCTGTCCGAGCCGAAGATGTCGGCGTTGATCTGCCAGTGCTCGCGCACGCGGCCGCGCTGCGGCGCCTCGTACCGGTGGCAGTTCGGGTGGCTGTACCAGCGGACGGGGAACGACAGCGACTTCGCGCTCCCGGCGATCATCCGCGCGACCGACGGCGTCATCTCCGGCCGCAGCGCGAGCCGCCGCCCGCCCTTGTCGGTGAGGGTGTACAGCTGCTTGTCGGCCAGCTCCTGACCCGACTTCCGCTCGTAGATCTCGGCCGATTCGAGGATCGGGCCGTCGTAGCGGAGGAAGCCGCGGCGCTCGAGGACGTCGTAGAGATGACCGAAGACCTGCGTGCGGACGGACATTTCGGCGGGCAGGAAGTCCCGGGTCCCCTTGTAGGGCGCGGTCGGCAGGTATTCAGGCACGTCACCCAGCTTAACGACCGGGTCAGGCGACTCCGTAGGCGGTGAGCAGCGTGGCGGCGCCGAGCAGGACCGCGCCGACGGACGTGACGCGCCCGCCGAGCTTCCCCTTGTTCGGGAGCAGGTGCAGGAAGAAGCCACCGGACTGGGCGAGGATCCCGAAGAGCAGCAGGAAGCAGGTGATCCACAGGGTGGTGTCGGAGAGATCGGTCCGGCTGAGGATCTGCAGCGCGACGAGGGCGAGGATCAGCAGAACGCCGGCGTGCGCATGGCCGGCGCGGAACATCGCGCGCTGGTGTTCGGTGAGCTTCCGGTCCCGCAGGACGCCCATGAGGGCGTAGCCGCCGTACATGACGGTGGGCAGCGAGACCAGGGCGATCACGGTGAAGAGCTGGGTGGGTCCGTGCATCGGGGGACTCCTTCGAGGTGGGCTGAGGCTACGGTAACACTGTTTTAAAACGATGTCACCAAACCAGGCATTCCCTGATCGGGGAAGCCGCCGGGCGCGAGTTTGCCGCGGGGGCCGCAGTGGTGCGGGGTGGCGCGCGGAGGGAGGAAGGGATTCGAGCCGGGCGGGTGAACGGTCGTGGCGCTCGCGGGGAACGAGTGGCGCACGGGGCGCACGGGGCGCGAGTGGCCCTTTCGCGTCGTGGGGTGGGCGCGAGTGGCCCTTTCGTGCCGCCGGGAGAGCGCGAGTGGCCCTTTCGTGCCGCCGAGAGAGCGCGAGTGGCCCTTTCGCGCCGCCGCCTCAGGCGGCGCGGCCCTCCGCGAGCACCAGAAGCGGGTTCCGCAACGCGGCCAGCGACGCCAGCGGGTCACCCTCGACGACCAGCACATCCGCCGCCAAGCCCGGCTCGAGCCGGCCGGTCACGGAACCCAACCCCAGCCCCGCCGCGGAATCACACGTCGCGATCTCCAAGATCCGCCGCCGCGGAAACCCGAGCCACTCATACAACTCCAACGCGCCCACCGGGTCGTCGAACACCGACCCCGGCAGGCCCGCGTCCGTGCCCGCGAGCAGCCGGACCCCGTGCTCCTCCAGCCATGGCAGCCGCCCGTACATCGCCTGGGCCACCTCGTCGCCCAGCTTCTCGACGATCACCCGCCAGTTGCGGCTGCTCGTCGAGCACGCCGAAATCCCCGCCGACGCCATCCGCGAAGCCACCGAATCACGCCGGTCGAACGAGCGCGGCCCGGTCAGGAAGCTGCAGTGCTCGACCGTCGACACCCCGGCCGACACCGCCGTCTCGATCGCGTCCGCGCCGTGGGCGTGCGCCGCCACCGGCAACCCGTGGGAAGCCGCGTGAGACACCACCAACGCCAGTTCGCGTTCGGAGAACTGGGACTCCCACATGTCCGCGCCGCCCTCGGTGATCTGGCCGCCGCTGGCCATCACCTTGATCACGTCCGCGCCGGCGGCCGCGTTCGCGTCGATCAGCGCGCGGATCGCGTCATCGGAAGCGACCGCGCCGCCGAAGAAGTGGCAGTGCCCGTCCGGGACGGTGATCGGCGGCCCCGAGACCAGCAATCGCGGCGCGACCGAGCCGGCGAACGACTTCCGGACCGCCGCGCCCAGGTGGTCGCGGTCGCCGAGGTCCCGCACCGTCGTGACGCCGCTGCGCAGCATCGACGACAGCCGCGAACGCGCGCCCTCGAGGAGATCGTCCGAAGCGGAGAAATGCGCCAGCATCTCGCGGGAAGCGTCGAAAGCCAGGTGCACGTGGACGTTGAACAACCCGGCCAGCGCGGTGCCGGTGGGGAAGTCGTGCCGCGTGGCGTCCGGCGAAGCCTGGGCGACGACGTCCGCGCGCGGCCCGGCCGCCACGATCACGCCGTCGCGCACCAGCACCGCGCCGTCGAGCACGGGTGTCGAGGGCGTGGTCAGCACCCGGCCAACGGTGATCAGCGTGTCCACGTCACGACTCCATCGCCGCCGACAGCGCGAGCAGCGGCCGCACGTCGGATTCCATGTCGTCCGCCGGTGCCGGCAGGACCTGCTTGGCGTGGCCGTCGCTCTCCTCGCCGGCCGCGTGCCTGGCCAGCGCCGTCTTCAACGCGGCCGCGGCGGCACCGGGATCGGTGGCGACGACCTCGCCGAAGTCCGCGGCCAGGTACGGCGACAGCTGCACCAGGCCGTCCCGGATCTCGATCACGCGGCGGTAGTGCACCCGGTGGATGCTGCGCGGGGAAAGGAGTTCGCTGCGCCGGCGCGGCGGCGTCCGCAGCACGATGCTGGGGAACGCCTGGACGAGGACCGTCCACAAGGGACCGAGTGCCCGGTGCTCGCGGCGGTGCTGGCGGCGCCGGCGCAACGCCGACACGCGCGCGCTCACACCCGGGTAGGTGACGCCGAGCAGGAACAGCATCCCGCCGACGATCACGAACGGCACCCCGAGCAGCAGCAGGATCTTGACGACCGGGCCGAACGCCCACGCCACCACGATGTACAGCGCCCGGAAGATGCTGCCCACGGCCGCGCAGGCCATGCCGACCGCGCCCATCCGCAGCCCGATCCGCAGGTGCCGGTCGGCCACCCGCAGGTAGCGCACGATCCACGCGGTGCAGGCGATCAGGCCGTAGATCAGGTAGAGCCCGGCGCCGAGGTAGAACACCGCGATCCCGGAGTCGTGGATCGTCGACGGCCCGAGCGGGAGCCCGCGCAGCTCCGGCGCCGTCAGCGCCATCGTGACGACCATCAGCGTGATCGCCGCGGCCAGCGGCACCAGCTCCACCACCACCCGGCGGTAGCGCCGCGGGCCCAGCGTCGAGCCGAGGAAGAAGATCACCAGCGCGCACACGGCGCACGCCAGCAGCGCGTTGTTGGCCACGCGCGCCGCGCCACGGCCGAAGACCGCGTCGATTTCGTCGGACACGACCGTCTGCTGCAGCAGGAACGCCGCGGCGAACCCGGCGATGCACGCCGTGACGGCCCAGTTCGGCACCGTCGGCGCACGTTGCACCTGGTAGATCCGCCACGCCAGAGCCGCGGCGAACAACAGCATCGCGAGAACGTTCACGGGGCTGAAAAGTGTGCTCACAACCACCCTTGGTGATCGCCGAGCGTCCCCTGGATCCGGCGCAGATCCCGGTCCGCAGCACGCCGCGGGATCGTGTAGTTCAGGACCGACGCCCATTCGAGGATGATGGTCGCTACGGTCTCGGCTTCCCACTCGTGCGCGTCATCGTAGGACGTCCGGCGCAGTGCGCGGTGTACTGCATCCGGGTCAAGATCCGGAGCGGGCCCGCGCAGGAAGTCCGCCGGCTCGGCGTCGCCGTGCGGGTGGTGGTCGGCCAGCATGTGCCCGAGCTCGTGCAGGATGATGTGGTCCTGGTGGGATTTCGTCGTTTCGGCCTGGTAGAAGATGTAGTCCGCCGACGACGTCGCGATCCAGCAGCCGAACGGCCCCGGCACCTCCAGCGGGTAGGCCATCAGCCGGATCGGCTTGCCCCGTTGGTCCCCCAGCCGCGCGCACAGCACCTCGACGTCGAGCGGCGGGCCGATGTCGAGCTGCTTGAGCAGCTTGCGGCAGCGGCGGCGCAGCTCCCGTTCCCTCATCGCGCGGCGTCCTCCGGGTTCCGGCCTTCGCGTTCGGCCCGTTCGTAGCGCTCCACCAGTTCCAGCAGGTCCATCACCTGCCGCCGGCCCTGCGGCGAGAGTTCCTGCGCCCGCATCGCCATCAGCTGCGCTTCCCCGGCGGGGGGTGCGGCTGCTTCTTCGTCGAAGAAGTACGTCACGGGCACGCCGAACAGCCTTGCCAGTGCCTCAACATAGTGGATCTTCGGGTTGACGCGCTTGCCCGTGGCCAGCTGCTGCAGGTAGGCGGGCGACATCGCCGGCCCGCCCGCCCGCTCGACCGCGGCCGAGATCTCCCGGTAGCTGTGCGGCGCGCGGCCGTCCACCCGAGCGGCCTCGATCAGGGCGCTCAGGCGTTCCGCGAAAGTGCGTTCCCGTGCCATACCCGCCCCCTAGGTTTCCACCGTGAAAATTCTAGCCGGGAAACCACTGTACGCACATGTTGACAGCTATCGTATGCAGTGGTTTACAGTTGTCGCGCCTCTCGTCTTGCTCTCCGTACCCTGGGGGTGTACGGAACAGCAAGACGAGAGGCTGTCGTGTCCGCCGGCTCGTCATGATCCTCGGTCTGTAGTACGCTTCAGCTGCCAAGGTCGAACGCCCTCGCGGCGATCCCTTGGCCACGGCCTGTTGCCGGAGGTCGACCCCCAGGGCTTCCGGTGACAGGCCCCTTACTTTCTCTGGACCTCGCCATTCACGACATCAGCGTCGCGGCCAGGGTGCCGCCCAGCTCGGTGCACGCTGCCAAGGTCTTCTTGTCCGGGTCGCCCGTGGTCATCACCGGCTCGGCCACCTTCTCCCAGCCCAAGCCGGTGGTGATGGAGAGCAGCTGGCGTTCCGTTCCCGACGTGTCGCCGTTGCCGTGGATCCAGTAGCCGAACGGCCGGCCGCGCGTCGCGTCCAGGCACGGGTAGTAGACGGTGTCGAAGAAGTGCTTCAGCGCACCGCTCATGCTGCCCAGGTTCGCCGGCGTGCCCAGCAGGTAGCCGTCGGCCTCGAGGACGTCGGGGATGGTGGCCGCCAGCGCCGCCCGGCGGACCACCTCCACGCCCTCGATGTCCGGGTGCGTCGCACCGGCCAGCACCGCCTCGAACAGCGCCTGCGTCGACGGCGACGGCGTGTGGTGCACGACCAGCAGCCTCGGCATCAGGCGAGCAGCTCCTCGACGGCCGTCCGCAACGCGGTCAGCTTGGCGTTCGCGGCGTCGCGAGCCTCGGCCAGCGACCCCGTCACCGGCGCCACGACCTGCAGGTACGCCTTCAGCTTCGGCTCGGTGCCGGACGGGCGGATCACCACGCGCAGCCCGTCACCGGTCAGGCGCAGGACGTCCGCGTCCGGCAGCAGGTCCGCCAGCGCCACCTCGACGCCGCCCAGCTCGGCCGGCGGCGTCTCCCGCACCTTCGCCATCAGCTGCCCGCGGACCGCGAGATCCGTGACGCGCAGCGAAACCTGGTCGGTGAGGTGGACGCCGTGGCGCTGCGCCAGCTCGTCGAGCACGTCCAGCGGCGTGCGTCCCCCGGCCTTGAGCCGCGCGGTGTAGCCGGCCGCCAGCGTGGCGGCGGCGATGCCGTCCTTGTCGCGCACGAAACCCGGGTTCACGCACAGGCCGAGCGCTTCTTCGTAGGCGAACACGAGACCTTCGCCGGCGCGGACGAGCCACTTGAACCCGGTCAGCGTCTCGGCGTAGCGGGCGCCCTCGGCCTTCGCGATCTCGCCGAGCATCGACGACGAGACGATCGTCGTCGCGACCAGCGGGTCCGGCAGGAGCGTGCGGTCCACTGTGGACAGCAGGTAGGAGCCGAGCAGCACGCCGGTCTCGTCGCCGCGCAGCATCCGCCACTCGCCGTCCCGGCCCTTCACGCCCAGTGCGCAGCGGTCGGCGTCCGGGTCGAGGGCGACGGCCAGGTCGGCGTCCACATCGGACGCGAGCGCCAGCAGCAGGTCGGTCGCGCCCGGCTCTTCCGGGTTCGGGAACGACACGGTGGGAAAGTCGGGGTCCGGCGCCGCCTGGTCGCCGACCAGGTGCAGGTCGGTGAACCCGGCCCGTTCGAACGCCGCGCGCAGCGCGTCGGCGCCGACGCCGTGCAGCGCCGTCGCGGCCACCCGCACCGCGCGCTCGGCTCCCATCGGCAGCGTCGCGACCTCGTCGAGGTAGGCGTCCAGCAGGTCGACGATCTCGGCGCCGGGCGCCCGCGGCACGCTCACCGCGGCGGGCGCGGCCTGGATGGCGCGCTCGATCTCGCCGTCGGACGGCGGCACGATCTGGCCGCCGGTCGCGTCGTAGAGCTTGTAGCCGTTGTCGGCCGGGGGGTTGTGCGACGCGGTGATCTGGATCCCGGCCACCGCACCGAGCCGGCCGACGGCGAAGGCGAGCACCGGTGTCGGCAGCGGCTTCGGGAACACCTTGACGTCGAAGCCCGCCGCGGTGAGCACCTCGGCGGCCGCGGTCGCGAAGGCTTCCGAGCCGTGCCGTGCGTCGCGGCCGATGACGACCAGCGCACCCGCGTGCCCGTGCGCCGTCAGCCACTCCGCCACACCGGCCGTCGTCCGGGTGACGACGGCGACGTTCATCCCGTTCGGTCCCGCGCGCACCGGCCCGCGCAGGCCGGCGGTGCCGAACTCCAGGGGCCCGGCCATCCGGTCGGCCAGCTCGCCGGCGGCACCGGCGTCGCCGCCCATCGCGCGAGCGAGGACGTCCTGCAGTTCGGCGCGGGTGCTGTCGTCCGGGTCGTCGGCGATCCAGCGGAACGCGGCGTCACGCAGCGTGGAGGTCGAAGTCACCGCGCCAGCCTACGGGCTAGGGTCGGGGGAGTGCGCTTGCTCTTCACCTCACTGGGGTCCTTCGGTCACACGTTCCCGCTCGTCCCGCTGGCGGTCGCCGCGCGCGACGCCGGCCACGACGTCGTCTTCGCCACCTCGGAAGATTTCCTGCCCCAGCTGACGAAAGCCGGGCTCGAGACGGCGGCGGCCGGGCTCGCGATCAAGGACGCGTTCGGCCGCGCGTTCGCCGAAGCCGGCCCGGCCGGCCCGCGGCGCCCGCCCGGCGAGGTCCCGCCGGAGGTGCTGGGGCCGATCGTCGCAAAGGTGTTCGGCGAGCTCATGCCGCAGCGGTTCGTCGCCGACCTGCTGCCGCTGTTCTCGCGGTTCCGGCCCGACCTCGTCGTGAGCGAGGCCGGCAACTCGGGTGGCGCGTTCGCCGCGATGAAGGCCGGGATCCCGGTGGTGGCGCACGGGTTCGGCCGGGTGTCGAGCGACGACCCGATGGTGACGAAGATCCGCGACGCGATCCGCGCGCACGGTGCCGAACTGGGCATCGAAGTCGGTGCGGACCTGGCGTTCGCGGGTCCGTTCGTCGACATCTGCCCGGAGTCGGTGCAGGACGCGGGGTTCCTGGCGCGCTCGACGCGCGTCCCGCTGCGGCCGGTCGGCTGGAGCGAGCCGGGCGAACTGCCCGCGGGGGTGCTGGAGCGCTCGCGGCCGCTGGTCTACCTGACGCTCGGCACGGCGATGGGCCACGCGGGCGTGCTGGGCGCGGCGATCGCCGGTCTGTCCGGTTTGGACGCCGACGTCCTGGTGGCCACGGGCCCGACGGTCGACCCGGCGGCGCTCGGCGAGGTGCCGGCCAACGTGCGGCTCGAGTCCTGGGTGCCGCAGTCGGAGCTGCTCCCGCACGTCGACCTGGTGGTCCACCACGGCGGCAGCGGCACGACGCTCGGCGCGTTCGGCGCGGGCCTGCCGCAGCTGCTCCTGCCGCAGGGAGCGGACCAGTTCAGCAACGCGGACGCGGTCGTCGCGGCCGGCGTCGGCTCGCGGTTGCTCGCCGCCGAGGTCACCGCGGAGGCCGTGGCCACGAAGGCCCGTCACCTGCTCACGGACACCTCGGTCCGCGACGCGACCCGGCAGCTCGCGGCCGAAGTGGCGGCGATGCCGTCGCCGGCCGAGGTCGCCGCCCGGCTCCCCACCTTCGCGTGAGCTCCGGCTTGAACCACGCACTCGCGTGGTTCAAGCCGGAACCCGGTCAGGCGCGGGTGACGAGCTCGCGCAGCAGGGAGCCCATCCGGGTCGCGGCCGCGCGGCCCGCTTCCAGGACCTCTTCGTGGTTCAGCGGCTCACCGGTCATCCCGGCGGCCAGGTTCGTCACCAGCGACAGGCCGAACACCTCGACACCGGCCGCGCGCGCCGCGATGGCCTCCAGGACCGTCGACATGCCGACGAGGTCCGCGCCCAGCGTGCGCAGCATGTGGATTTCGGCCGGCGTCTCGAAGTGCGGCCCGGTCAGGCCCGCGTAGACGCCTTCCTCCAGCGAGGGGTCGATCTCCTGCGCGAGCTTCCGCAGCCGCGCCGAGTACAGGTCGGTCAGGTCGACGAAGTTCGCGCCGACGATCGGCGAGCGCGCGGTCAGGTTCAGGTGGTCGGAGATCAGCACCGGCTGACCCACCTGGAACCCCTGGCGCAGCCCGCCGGCCGCGTTCGTCAGCAGCACCGTCCGGACGCCGGCCGCCGCCGCGGTGCGCACGTTGTGCACCACGGGGTCGATGCCCTTGCCCTCGTAGAAGTGCGTCCGCCCGAGCAGCACCAGGACGTTCTTGTCCCCGATCTTCAGCGAGCGGATGGTGCCGCCGTGGCCCACCGCGCCGGGCGGGGTGAAGCCGGGCAGTTCGGCGAACGGGATCTCCGTCTCGCACTCCCCGATGACGTCCGCCGCCGGGCGCCAGCCCGATCCCAGGACCACCGCGATGTCGTGCGCGTCCACGCCGGTGCGTTCGGCGATGGCGGCCGCGGCCTCGTGTTCACTCATGCGAGGGAGCGTATCCGGACGGCCCTCACCACGAGGAACACCACCAGCCCGAACGGCGAGAGGAAGATCGTCAGCACCAGGATCGGGCTGACGATCCACGGCGGGATCTCCCGCGTCCGCGCCTCGAAGTACATCCACCGCGCGATGAACAGGTCGAACGCGATGAGGTGCGCCCAGACGAGCCCGGCGCCCCACGGCGTGGCCAGCAGCGTCTGCAGCACGCCGAGGTCGGGCGAGAGCATCGCCCGGCCCCATTCGCCGAAGTGCGGCAGCTCGAGCGCGAAGTAGCTGACGAGCGGCAGCAGCGGCACCCACGGCGACGCCATGATCCGCGCGGTCCACCGCCACTTCGGGGCCAGGATCAGCAGCGCCCAGAACGGCGCCGCCAGCGGGAACGCCAGGTCGAAGAGGGTCATCGGACGCGCACCGCGGCCCACGACCCCAGCCCGACGGCCGCCACGAGCACGGCGAACGCGCCCAGCGTCACCGCGTCCGGGTGCACGATCGACTGCGCCCGCAGCGCCTGCCAGGTGACCAGCGCGGTCAGCCCCGCGTACCCGGCCGCGCCGATCAGGACGAGCCGCGTGCGGACGACGCCGTCACGCAGCCGGGCGAAGCGCGGGGCCAGCGCCGTCAGCGCCATGGCCAGCAACGGCAGCAGCTGCAGCGCGTGCATCCCGACGAAGTGCGGGATCCGCAGGTCGCCGGCGACCGTGCTCCAGCCGAGGATCGGCAGGCCGGGGCCGCCGTCGGCGAGCCCGACGGTGTGCGCGCCGACCATGTCCGGCTTCCCGCCGGTCTGCCACTGCGCGAGCTGCTGCGCGGTCGGGTTCGTCATCAGGATGCCCAGCGTGATCCCCGCCAGCGACAGGACGGCGCCGGCGCGCACGGCCCAGAAGCTCGCCCGGTCCTCGAGCTTCGTGAACATCACCAGCACGGTCAGCGCGAGCGTCGCGACCCACAACCCGATGATCATCTTGCCCATGACGTTGTAGATCGCGGCGTCCTCCGGCGTCGCCATGTTGAAGTGGCTGGCGCGCCCGCGCACCGCTTGGAAGACCAGCAGGACGTACTCGGCGGCGAAGACGAGCACCAGGAAGTTCGTCAGCCAGTTCGCCGTGCGCCGGAACCGCGGCAGCAGCGAGACGAGCCAGCTCCAGGTGGCGAAGTAGAGCGCGCCGGACACCGCGAACTTGAACGGCTTCGCCCAGATCGGCGCGCCTTCGAGGGTCCGCTGGTCGACGAGCAGCGCGGCGACGCACAGCACCGCCACCACCCCGAGGGTGGCGGCCGCCAGCGCGGACGGCCGGTGCCACCCGCGCGCTCTGCTCCGGACGTCGGCAAGGATGGTCATGGTTCCCTCCCAGAATGGATAGTCAAGCTCTCCGTTATGGGAAGTTAAGCTATCCATACTGAGAAGTCTTCAGGGTTGCCCCGGAGGCCGACCCTGGGATCGGAGCGGATGCGCATGCGGATGGCCGAACTGAGCGCCGAGGCGGGGGTGCCGGTCGCGACCGTCAAGTACTACCTGCGCGAAGGCCTGCTCCCGCCGGGCGAGCGCACGAGCCCCAACCAGGCCCGGTATTCGACGGACCACGTCCAGCGGCTCCGGCTGGTCAAGGCGCTCACGGAGGTCGGCGGCCTGCCGCTGGCCTCGGTCGGCGCGGTCCTCGCGGCGATCGACGGCGACGCGACCCCGCACGAGACCATGGGCGTGGTCCAGGAGGAGCTGGCCGGCACGCCGCCGAAGGTGTCCGCCGAGGCCGCCGAGTGGGCGACCGAGCTCCTCCAGGACCTCTCCCAGCGCCACGGCTGGAAGTGGCACGGGTCGGAGAACCGGGCGGTCGGCAACCTGATCGCCGCGCTCGCGACGGCGAAGGAGCTCGGGCACGAGAAGCTCGCCGAACGCCTGGACGAGTACTTCGCGCTGGCGCTGCGCGTGGCCGAGCTGGACGTCGAGGTCGTGACGGGCCTGACGTCGTTCGACAAGATCATCGAGGCGGGCCTGGCCGCGACGGTCCTGGGCGACCGGATCTTCACCGGTCTGCGTCACCTCGCGCAAGAGCACGTCTCCCGCGAGGTCCTGGGCCGCGCTCCCCAGTCCGGGCCAGGGCGCGTCTGACAAAGGTTGGCCGGTTGCTGGAATGCTGCCGGATCGCGTGGCGGGACGTTCCGGCCGATCAGGTCGGGCACCGCAAACGCCGCGGGTCCCGCGGCGGGCGGCCGCCCGCCTTCGACTCGGTCGCCCTAGTCCGAGACTTCCAGCGACGACTCGACGCGGTCGAAGACGTCCTTCTGGCCCGCGCTCTCCTGCTCGACCGGCACGGTGACCGACAGGACCCACAGGCTCGTGCCGGCCTGGACCATCTTCACGAACGTCACGCGCGTGCCCCCGCTGCTGCCGTCACCCTGGGGGAGCGTGCCGCCCTCGCCCAGGCGGTAGCCCAGCGTCGCGCCCTTGCCGTCCGGGGGCGCCTCGACCGGGAAGAACTCGATCGCGCTGCTCGGGTAGGACTGCCGCAGCCAAGCGGTGTAGGCGTCGTAGCCGTCGGTCTGGTCGAAGTACCTCGCCAGCCGCTCCAGGCGCAGGGACCGGCGCCCGTCCGGGGAGACGTACTGGACGACCAGGCTCAGCCCGAACTTCGTGTTGTGCGGCGCGACGAACTTCTGCCAGCCCTCCGGCACGTCGAGGGTGTACTGCCCGCCGCTGTTGGCCAGCACGCTGCCGTTGCCGGTCTGTTTCACCAGCGTCGGCGGCGGCACCTGGGTGGGCCCGTTCGGCGTGTCCGCCGGCTCGGCCGCCGGGGGCAGCAGCGACTGCCCGCCGACCGTCCTGGCCAGCGCGAACCCGCCGCCCGCGGCGAGCAGGAAGAGCAGGATCGCCACGGCGACGAGCACGGCGCTCGCGCGGGCGGTGCGCCGCCCGGCCGGCCGCGGCGGCGCGACGAACAGCGTCGCCGGGTCCGGTGCGGGCGCGGGGGCAGGTGCCGGGGCAGGCGGCCGCAGGAACGGCAGCGGGCCCGGGTCGGTGGCGAGCTCGCTGCTCGACCCCTCGGCCTTCTTCTCCGCCTTCTCGGGCAGGACGGTCTTGATCACCTGGGTGTCGGTCGCGTCCGGCTGTGCGGACGTCTTCTTGCCGTCCGGGGTGCGGAACAGCTCGGGCCCGAACAGGTCGAGCGGCGTCTTCGACTGCAGCGGGTAGAGCCGGTGGCGGACCTCGCGCAGGGTGATCCGGTCGCCGGGCTCCTTCTTCATCAGCGCGGAGATGACGTCGGCGAGCGGCCCGGCCTTCGGCTTGGGCACCTTGCCGTTGACGACCTTGCCGACGGTCTCCAGCGGGTCGCCGTCGGCGTCGTACGGCGGCGCGCCCTCGACCGCGGCGAACAGCGTCGCGCCGAGACCCCAGAGGTCGGCGGCCGGGACGACCGCGCCGCCGGAGGCGACCTCCGGCGCGATGTAGGCGGGGGAGCCGAGCATGATCCCGGTGCGGGTCATGGTGGCTTCGGAGACGTTGCGGGCGATGCCGAAGTCGGTCAGCTTGATCCGGCCGTCGCTGGCGACCAGGACGTTGCCCGGCTTGACGTCGCGGTGGGTGATCCCGGCGGCGTGTGCGGCCTCCAGCGCGGACGCGACGGCGATGCCGACCGCGGCCGCCTGCCCGACGGTCAGCGGCCCGTGGTCGCGCAGGATGTGCGCCAGGCTGCGCGAGGGCAGCAGCTCCATCACCACGAACGGCTGATCGTCCTCGCGGGCGACGTCGTGCAGGATGATCACGTTCGGGTGAGACAGGACGGCGATCGCCCGGGCCTCGCGCAGCGTGCGCTCCCGCAGCTCGTCCGCCTGCGAAGACGGGATGCCCGGCGGCACCTTCATCTCCTTGACGGCCACCTGGCGGTGCAGGAACTCGTCGTAGGCCGACCAGACGGTGCCCATCGACCCCGAACCCAGCACCGAGCGCAGCCGGTAGCGACCGGCGACCAGTCGTGTCTCTTCGCTGGAGGGGGGCACCCCCTGATTGTGTCGTACCCGGTCCGCCCTTATCTGCCTAGGGGCGCGACTAGAGTCACAGGTCCGGCGCGGCCCGTGCCTCTACCATCACTGGGTATGACTGAAGTGGCCGGTCCGGAGTCAGCGCCGATCTCCGAACTCGACCTTGCGGCCGAGTTTCCCCAGGCGACGCGCGAGCAGTGGCAGGAGCTCGTGGCCGGGGTGCTGCGCAAGAGCGGCAGGGTGCCCGAGGACTTCGCGGGTGCCCCGGAGAGCAAGCTCGTCACGCGGACCTACGACGGGATCGAGATCCAGCCGCTGTACACGGCCGAGGACGTACCCGGCGAAACCGGGTTCCCGGGACTGCCGCCGTTCGTGCGCGGGTCGCGCCCGGAAGGCCAGATCAGCACGGGCTGGGACGTCCGCGCCCGCTTCACCGGCGAAGACGCGCGTGCGGTCAACCGCGCGATCCTGGCCGACCTCGAAGGCGGTGTGACGTCGATCTGGCTGTCCGTCCCGCCCGCGTCGATCGCCGACGCGCTCAACGAGGTCTACCTCGACCTGGCGCCGGTCGTGCTGGACGCCGGAGCTTCGTACGAAGCCGCCGCGGAAGCGCTGTTCGAGCTGTTCGACGAGCGCGAGATCCCGGCGAGTGAAGCCACCGCCGTGCTGGGCGCCGACCCGATCGGGCTGGCGGCGCGCACCGGCTCGGCCGTCGCGCTCGAACCGGCCGCCGCGCTCGCCGCGCGTGTCGCCGGGAAGTACCCGAAGGTGCGCACGATCGTCGCCGACGGCCTGCCGTTCCACGAGGCCGGCGGGTCGGACGCGCAGGAGCTGGGCGCGCTGGTCGCCGCCGGCGTCACGTACCTGCGTTCGCTGACGGACGCCGGCCTCGACGCCGAGGCCGCGGCCGGCCAGCTGGAGTTCCGGATCGCCGCGACCGCCGACCAGTTCTCCACCATCGCGAAGCTGCGGGCGGCCCGCCGGCTGTGGGCCCGCGTCGCCGAGGTGTGCGGCTTCTCGTCGCCGATGCGCCAGCACGCCGTGACGTCGCCGTCGATGCTGACCAGGCGCGATCCCTGGGTGAACATGCTGCGCACGACGGTCGCCTGCTTCGGCGCGGGCGTCGGCGGCGCGGACGCCGTCACGGTGCTGCCGTTCGACGCCGCGATCGGCCGCCCCGACGCGTTCTCCGCGCGGATCGCCCGCAACACCCACGCCGTGCTGCTGGAGGAGTCCAAGCTGGCCGGCGTGGCCGATCCGGCGGGCGGCTCCTGGTACGTCGAGAAGCTGACCGACGACCTCGCGCACGCCGCCTGGGCCGAGTTCACCGCCATCGAGGGCGCGGGCGGCCTGGTCGCCGAGCTGTCCTCCGGCGCGCTGGCCGGGCGGCTGGCGTCGACCTGGGAGAAGCGCTCGAAGCGGATCGCGACCCGGCGCGACCCGCTCACCGGCGTGAGCGAGTTCCCGAACCTGGCCGAGAAGCTGGTGACCAGGGAACCGCTGGCGTCCACTGTGGAGGGTGGATTGCCGCGGCACCGGTACGCCGAAGGCTTCGAAGCCCTTCGCGATGCTTCGGACGCGTACCTCGCTTCGCACGGTGAGCGGCCGAAGATCTTCCTCGCCACTTTGGGCCCGGTCGCCGCGCACACCGCGCGCGCCGGCTTCGCCGCCAACCTCTTCCAGGCGGGCGGGATCGAAGCCGTCAACCCGGGTGCGACGGACGATCTGCCCGGCGCGTTCCGCGCGAGCGGGGCGAAGATCGCCTGTATCTGCGGCACCGACGACGCCTACGCGGCGCAGGCCGCCGACGTGGCGGCCGCGTTGGGAGCCGAACACGTCCTATTGGCCGGAAAGGGCACATTCGACGGTGTCGACGGCACCGTCTTCGCCGGGTGCGACGCCCTGGAAGCCCTGACCGGTCTGCACGCCAAGCTGGGAGTTTCGCGATGACCATCCCGAACTTCGCCGACGTCGACCTCGGTTCGCCCGAACCGGCCGACCGCGACGCCTGGGCCAAAGCCGTGCAGGAGGCCACCGGCAAGGGCCCGGACGCGCTGGCCTGGGAGACGCCCGAGGGCATCGGCGTCAAGCCGGTCTACACCGCCGCCGACCTGTCCGATGTGGACTTCCTCGGCACGTACCCCGGGATCGCGCCCTTCCTGCGCGGGCCGTACCCGACGATGTACGTCAACCAGCCGTGGACCATCCGCCAGTACGCCGGGTTCTCCACCGCCGAGGAGTCCAACGCCTTCTACCGCCGCAACCTCGCCGCCGGCCAGAAAGGGCTTTCGGTCGCCTTCGACCTGGCCACCCACCGCGGCTACGACTCCGATCACCCGCGCGTCTCCGGCGACGTCGGCATGGCGGGCGTCGCGATCGACTCCATCTACGACATGCGGCAGCTCTTCGACGGGATTCCCCTCGACAAGATGTCCGTGTCGATGACGATGAACGGCGCGGTGCTGCCGGTGCTCGCGCTCTACGTCGTCGCGGCCGAGGAGCAGGGGGTGAAACCGGAGCAGCTCGCGGGGACCATCCAGAACGACATCCTCAAGGAGTTCATGGTCCGCAACACCTACATCTACCCGCCGCAGCCGTCGATGCGGGTCATCTCCGACATCTTCTCCTACACCTCGCAGCACATGCCGAAGTACAACTCGATCTCCATCTCCGGCTACCACATGCAGGAGGCCGGGGCGACCGCCGACCTGGAGCTGGCCTACACGCTCGCCGACGGCGTCGAGTACATCCGCTCCGGCGTCGACGCGGGCCTCGGTGTCGACAAGTTCGCGCCGCGGCTGTCGTTCTTCTGGGCGATCGGGATGAACTTCTTCATGGAGGTCGCGAAGCTGCGCGCGGCGCGTCTCCTGTGGGCGAAGCTCGTGAAGGGCTTCGACCCGAAGTCGCCGAAGTCGCTCTCGCTGCGGACGCACTCCCAGACGTCGGGCTGGTCGCTGACCGCGCAGGACGTCTACAACAACGTCGTCCGCACCTGCGTCGAGGCGATGGCCGCGACCCAGGGGCACACGCAGTCGCTGCACACCAACGCCCTCGACGAGGCCCTCGCGCTGCCGACCGACTTCTCCGCGCGGATCGCCCGCAACACCCAGCTGCTGCTGCAGCAGGAGTCCGGCACGACGCGCGTGATCGATCCGTGGGGCGGCAGTGCGTTCGTCGAGAAGCTGACCTACGACCTCGCGCGCAAGGCGTGGGGGCACATCAGCGAGGTCGAGCAGGCCGGCGGCATGGCCAAGGCGATCGACGCGGGCATCCCCAAGCTGCGCATCGAGGAGGCCGCGGCCCGCACGCAGGCGCGGATCGACTCCGGCCGGCAGCCGGTGATCGGCGTCAACAAGTACCAGGTCACCGGCGACGAAGACATCGAAGTGCTCAAAGTGGACAATGCCGGCGTCCGGACGCAACAGCTCGAGAAGCTGCGGCGGCTGCGCGACGAGCGTGACTCCGCGGCCACCGAAGACGCGTTGCGGCGGCTCACCGAGGGCGCGGGGAACGGCGGCAACCTCCTGGAGCTGGCGATCGGCGCGGCGCGCGCGAAGGCCACGGTCGGTGAGATCTCCGACGCGCTCGAGAAGCTCTGGGGCCGGCACTCCGGGCAGATCCGGACGATTTCGGGCGTCTACCGCGAAGAGGTGGGTAAGTCGCAGAACGTCGAGAAGGCCCGTCAGCTGGTCGAGGAGTTCGCCGCGGAGGAAGGGCGCCGGCCGCGGATCCTCGTCGCGAAGATGGGCCAGGACGGCCACGACCGCGGCCAGAAGGTGATCGCCACCGGCTTCGCCGACATCGGCTTCGACGTCGACGTCGGCCCGCTGTTCTCCACCCCGGCGGAGGTGGCGCGGCAGGCGATCGAGGCGGACGTGCACGTCGTCGGCGTGTCCTCGCTGGCCGCCGGGCACCTCTCGCTGGTGCCCGCGCTGCGCCACGAGCTCGCCGAGCTGGGCCGCGAGGACATCATGGTCGTGGTCGGCGGCGTCATCCCGCCGCAGGACTACCCGGCGCTGCGCGAAGCCGGCGCGGCGGCGATCTTCGGGCCCGGCACGGTGCTCGCGGACGCGGCCATCGACCTGCTCGGCCAGCTGACCGCGCAGGAGTCCTGACCCTTGCCGCGCAAGATCGACGTCACCGCCTACGCCAAGGGCGTGCTGGCGGGGGACCGCGGGACGCTGTCGAAGGCGATCACGCTGGTCGAGTCGCAGCGGGAGGACCACCGTGCGCTGGCGCAGGAGCTGTTGGTCGAGCTGCTGCCGTCGGCCGGTGGCGCCCGGCGGATCGGCATCACGGGCGTGCCCGGTGTCGGTAAGTCGACATTCATCGACCAGCTGGGCACCGACCTGACCGCGGCCGGGCACCGCGTCGCCGTGCTGGCGGTCGACCCGTCGTCGACGCGCACCGGCGGGTCGATCCTCGGCGACAAGACCCGGATGGCGCGCCTGGCGGTCGACGAACGGGCGTTCATCCGGCCGTCGCCGACGTCCGGGACGCTCGGCGGCGTCGCGCGGGCGACGCGCGAGACGATCGTGCTGATGGAAGCCGCCGGCTATGACACCGTGCTGGTCGAGACCGTCGGGGTTGGACAGTCCGAAGTGACCGTCGCGAACATGGTCGACTGCTTCCTCTTCTTGACGCTCGCGCGCACGGGTGACCAGCTCCAGGGCATCAAGAAGGGTGTGCTGGAGCTCGCCGACGTCATCGCCGTCAACAAGGCCGACGGTGACCACGAACGGGACGCTCGTCGTGCGGCCCGGGAGCTTTCGGGCGCGTTGCGGATGATCTACGGGCCCGAAGCGGCGTGGACGCCGCCGGTGCTGACCTGCAGCGGCCTGCACAACCTGCGGCTGGACGAGGTCTGGGGCGCGATCGAGCAGCACCGCGAAACGCTCACGGCGTCCGGCGAGCTCGACGAGCGGCGCCGCCGGCAGCAGGTCGAGTGGACGTGGGCGATGGTGCGCGAACAACTGCTGAGTCGCCTGGCGGCACATCCGGACGTGCGAACGGTCGTTCCCGACGTCGAGCGGGCGGTGCGGGACGGTGAGCTGACGGCTACCCTCGGTGCTCAGCGGATCCTCGACGCGTTCGGTCCACCGCGTGGTGGCTGACGCACCGGCGTTCCGCGGGCAGAATGCCTGGTGGTGGCGAAGGGATGACATGGCGAAACTGCGGGTTCTGGTCCTGGCCGGGGTGCTGGGCGCGGTCGTGTTCAGCGCGTCGCCGGCGTCCGCCGAACCGGTGCGACCGGCGGCCGTGACGGTGACGGTGGCGCACGCGCCCGTCGCGCTGGTCCCAGCCCAGACGCAACCGCCGGGCCCGGTCCTCGATCCAGCCCAGACGGACAAGGCGAACACCGAAAAGACCAAGAACAAGCTGATCGCGGGCGTGGTCGCGGTGGCGCTGCTCGGGATCGTGATCTGGGGCAGGCGAGTCCGTTCGAAGAAAGCCAAGAGCTCCTGAGGCCTTCGGCTTTGCCGAACTACTGCACGCCGTTCAACGCAGATCCGGTACCGGCCATCTAGGACGGCCGTTTTCGAGGCGCGCGTTGCCGCCTGCATGGTGCACGATCGTCTGCAAATGCGTACGACAGATCGATCGGCACGTTGCGTGACCCCAGCCGCTGCCCGGGTTACCCGTGTTGCGGGAGGAGGTGCGGCGTGACGGTGTTGGACTCACGGCCGGACGTTCCAGGCGACCCCCACGGGCGCATCATCAACCCCATGGAGGGGTCCGAAGCGCTGATTTCCGAAGCCGGCGTAAGCATGGCTCCCGTGGAGGACCTTGGTGCGGGCCGTGGCCCGTTCTGGCTCGACGACTGGCTGCGCGCCAACGCGACCGACGTGCTCGCCTGGCGCCGGCACATCCACGCGCACCCGGAGCTGTCACGGCACGAGTTCGCGACCACGGAACTGGTCGTCACGCTGCTGCGCTCGGTGGGGCTCAAGCCGTGGGTGCTGCCCGGCGGCACCGGCGTCGTCTGCGACATCGGCAGCGGTGAGCGGTGCGTGGCGCTGCGCGCGGACATGGACGCCCTGCCGCTCACCGAGGCGACCGGGCTGCCCTACGCGTCGACCGTCGAGGGCGCGGCCCACATGTGCGGCCACGACGCCCACACGGCGATCCTGCTCGGCGCGGCCCGCGCGCTGGCCGGCGCGCCGGAGCTGCCCGGCCGCGTCCGCCTGATCTTCCAGGCCGCCGAGGAGGTCATGCCCGGCGGCGCGCTGGACATGATCGCGGCGGGCGCGCTGGACGGCGTCGAGCGGATCTACGGCCTGCACGTGGACCCGCGCCTCGAGGTGGGCCGCGTCGGGATGCGCGTCGGCGCGCTGACGTCGGCGGCGGACCTGATCGAGCTGCGGCTGACGTCGCCGGGCGGGCACACGTCCCGCCCGCACCTGACCGCCGACCTGGTCCACGCGCTGGGCACGGTGATCACATCCCTGCCCGCGGTGCTCTCCCGCCGCGTCGACCCGCGCTCCGGCACGGTGCTGGTGTGGGGCGCGGTCCACGCGGGCCAGGCGGCCAACGCGGTCCCGCAGGACGGCGTCCTGCGCGGCACACTGCGCACGGCCGACCACGAGGTCTGGACGTCGCTGGAGCCGCTGGTGGCGTCGTCGGTGGAGTCCCTGCTGGCGCCGACCGGGGTGGGCTTCTCGCTGGACTACCGCCGCGGCGTCCCGCCGGTGGTGTCCGACGCGGAGTCGACGGCCCTGATGCGCGCCGGCGTCGAGGCAGCCCTGGGCGAGGGTGCGGTGGCCTCGACCGAGCAGTCCTCGGGTGGCGAGGACTTCGGCTGGTACCTGGAGCACGTCCAGGGAGCTTTCGCCCGTCTGGGCGTTTGGCCCGGTTCCCCCGAACCCCAGTCCGACATTCACCGCCCCACGTTCATCCTCGACGAGCGAGCCCTGCTCTGCGGAGTCCGAACCCTGGTCCACACAGCCCTAACCACCCTCGCCTAGCCGACCCTCCAGGTACGCGAACCGACTCTCCAGGTACGCGAACCGACCCTCTGGGTACAGAGTTGTCCACAGGTCGGCCAAGTTGTCCACAGGTCGTGCATGAGGCCCTTCCGTCATCGCCGGAAGTGCCTCATTCTCGATGTCGTGATCAATTGGGGAGGGCGACACGGGGCGGCGTTGCGTAGTGAGGCCGTCGAGGTTCTGGGGCAGCGAGCGGTCCGCGAGGCGTTGGCCAGCGGGCTGCTGGCCCAGCCTTGGCGAGGAGTGGTGGTACCCGCCGCCGACGCGCTCAAATTGCCGGCCCGGGCGGAGGCGGCGCTGCTCCTGGCCGGTCAGCCGGCCGTGCTCTCGGGTGCGACTTCCCTTGTGCTGCATGGGGTTTCGGTCGCCGAGTGTGCGGACATCCACCTCACCGTGCCCTACGAACGGCGGGTCAGATCGAAGCCCGGTCTGATCGTCCACCAGGCTGATTACCAGCCGCACGATGTGCTCGAACTCGAGGGGTTGCCGGTCTTCAGCTTGGATCTCGCACTGGCCGACTTCCTGTGCCGAGGGGACAAGCGAACCGCCTTCGCGGCCGCCGAAGAGGCCATGCGGGGGTTACCTCCGGACCACCTGCGGAGGCTTCGAGACAACGTGCGAGACCGCATCGTCGACCGTGCGAGCCGCAAAGGTATCCACAGGGCCCTGTCGATGCTCGCCCTCGCCGACGGACGGGCCGAATCGCCGCCCGAGAGCATGCTGAAGCTGATCGTGGTCGAAGCCGGATTGCCTCTCCCGGAGGTCCAGTACCCGATCAACGACATCGACGGCAGGTTGCTCTACGTGCTCGACATGGCCTGGCCCGCTCGACGCGTCGCACTCGAGTACGACGGATTCGCCGCGCACGAGGATCGCCAGGCCGCCGACGCGGAGCGAGACCGCCGGATGCAGGGGCGAGGCTGGATCACGGTCCGTGCCGTGGCAGCCGACCTCCGGGACCCGGCTCGGGTGCTCCTGGAACTGCGCGATGCCTTCCGGGCGCGTTCCGTGTAGTTCGCGTACCTGGACGGTCGGCTCGCGTACCTAGGGGGTCGGCTCGCGTACCTGGAGGGTCGGTTAGCCGGTGATGCCGGAGCAGGGGCGGGTGCGGAGGTCGTCGACGTAGTCGGCGGGAGCGCCGGCCGCCTCGGCGGCGTCGGCCAGTACGCCCAGGTAACGCGCGGAAGGCAGGCCTCCCTCGTATGCGTCCAGGACGTACAGCCAGGCCAGCGCCGAGCCGTCCATCGTCTGGACCCGGAGGCGGATCTTGCTGTGGATCCCCAGCTCGCCGCCCTCCCAGCGGTCCAGGCCCGTCTCGTCCAGCGACGTCACGTCGTACAACACGACGAAGACCCGGGAACCCGGGTCCTCGACGATCGTCGCCAGGGCACCTTCCCAGCCGAGGTCCTCGCCGCCGAAGGTCAGGCGCCACCCCTCCAGCCAGCCGGTGCCGGCCATCGGAGAGTGCGGCGCGCGCTCCAGCATCTGGGCGGGCTCCATGTTCGATCCGTACGCGGCATACAACGGCACGCCGACAGCGTAGCGACCCCGCGCTGACCCGAGTGGACGCACTCGCCGTGTTCGCCCACTTCAGTGTCCGGTCACCTCCGCCGCGTACGGTGAGAGCACCGCACGCACGCACTCCGAGGAGGACCCAGGTGACCAGGATCGTGATCATGGGCGGGGGCCCGGCCGGCTACGAAGCCGCGCTGGTCGCAGCCCAGCACGGGGCCGACGTCACGATCGTCGAGCGGGACGGCCTGGGTGGCGCGTGCGTCCTCTACGACTGCGTCCCGTCGAAGACGTTCATCGCGAGCTCGGGCGCGCTGGCGAAGATGCACGACCTGGGCGAGCTCGGCATCAACACCGACCTGGCCGACACGAGCATCGACCTCCCGACCGTCCACGGCCGGGTGAAGGGCCTCGCGCTCGCGCAGTCCGCCGACATCCGCGCCCGCGTCCAGCGCGAAGGCGTCCGCGTCATCGTCGGCGAAGCCCGCTTCTGCGACGAAGAGCCCGGCCTCGCGACCCACAAGGTCGCCGTGACCACGTCCGAGGGCACCGAGAAGCTGCCCGCCGACGTCGTCCTGATCGCCACCGGCGCCACCCCGCGCGTCCTGCCCGGCGCGGTCCCCGACGGCGAGCGCATCCTCGACTGGCGGCAGCTCTACGAGCTCGAGGAGCTGCCCGAGCACCTCGCCGTGATCGGCTCGGGTGTCACCGGCGCCGAGTTCGCGTCCGCCTACACCGAGATGGGCGTCAAGGTCACCGTCGTCTCCAGCCGCGACCGCGTCCTCCCGCACGAGGACGCCGACGCCGCCGCGGTGCTCGAAGAGGTCTTCTCGCAGCGCGGCACGACCGTCGCGAAGCAGGCGCGCGCCGACCGCGTCGAGCGCACCGAAAAGGGCGTCGAGATCTTCCTCGCCGACGGCCGCGTGATCGAAGCCAGCCACGCGCTGATGACCGTCGGGTCGGTCCCGAACACCCAGGACATCGGCCTCGACAAGGTCGGCATCTCGCCGGGCCCCGGCGGGTTCATCACCGTCGACCGCGTTTCGCGCACCTCCGTTCCGGGGATCTACGCCGCCGGTGACTGCACCGGCTTGCTCATGCTGGCCTCGGTGGCGAGCATGCAGGGCCGCATCGCGATGTGGCACGCGCTGGGCGAGGGCGTCGCGCCGATCAAGCTCAAGACCGTCGCCGCCAACGTGTTCACCCACCCGGAGATCGCCACCGTCGGCATCAGCCAGCAGGCGATCGACTCCGGCGAGGTGCCCGCGCGCACCATCATGCTGCCCTTGGCCACCAACGCGCGCGCGAAGATGGAGGGCCTCCGGCGAGGCTTCGTGAAGCTGTTCTGCCGCCCCGCCACCGGCGTGGTCGTCGGTGGAGTCGTCGTGGCGCCGCAGGCGAGCGAGCTCATCCTTCCCATCGCGCTCGCCGTCCAGAACCAGCTCACAGTGGACCACCTGGCACTGACATTTTCGGTGTACCCGTCGCTGTCGGGCTCGATCACCGAGGCCGGGCGGCAGCTCATGCGGCACGACGATCTCGACTGAAAAAGCACGCAACCCCGCCGCATCCCGTCGCGTCTTGTCGGTTGTACGGCTGAAGGACGCGAAGGGTGCGAAGGTGCGCAAGACGGTGGTTTTGGTTGTGGCAGCGGTGATCGGGGCGACGACGCTGACAGGGCCGGCGGTGGCGCAGCAGAGCACCGTCCCGGCTCCGAGCGGTGCTCCGGCGAAGGGCAGCGTCCAGCTCAACGTCAACACCGCGATCAACCAGTCGCTGGTCGACAAGTACGTCCGCGACGCGCCGAACGTCGCGCTGGCCAAGTGCGAAGGCGCTTCGCCGGCGTTCTCTTCGCCGGCGCTGACCTTCTCCAACTACACCCCGGGCCCGTTCATGGGCGCGGACGCGAACATCAGTGCCGACGCCGCGCTCAAGCCGGGCACCCCGGCCGGGACGTACCCGCTGACCGTGACCTGCGGCGACCAGACGTACCGCACGCAGTTCACCGTGCCCGCGCCGCAGGTCTCGAAGGTGCCCTCCGGCGCCGCGAAAGCGGGCGACGGCAGCATGGCCGGCTGAATCCGCACTCCACGAAACCACCTCGGAGCCACGCTCCGGGGTGGTTTTTTCTTGGGTTCCCGAAGCGCGATTTCGCGACGTATTCGTGACCTGCGAGCGCAACCTTCCGCAGGTGGAGACGTCTTGGAGTACATAAGCAAGCGGGCGAAGCCGAGGCAGGGGGAACTGCGACCGGGTCCGCGATCTTGCTTTGTTCACGCATTCCACAGGGGAGAAAAGAATGAAGAACGCCGTTGTTGTCGCGGGTGTCGCCGCGGCTTTCCTCGTCGTCGCGCCCGGTGCGGCGCTCGCGAGCACCTCGCCGAGCGCGACGCCCACTTCGGGCACCACCGCCAAGCCGGCCGCGCCCAAGCTCACCGTCGCGCCGGGCCACGGGGTGCCCGGCACGGAGGTGCGGATCACCGTCGGCTGCGAGGGGGAGGCTTACGTGACCTCCAGGGCGGTCGACGCCTTCGCGGACGCCGATCCGAAGGGCTCGGTGCGGGCCTACACCGGGGTCGTGCGCGACGTCCGCGCCGGCGAGTACGTCGTCAACCTGCGTTGCCACCCCCGGGACGGCCGTCCCGACACCTTCGTCGACGTGCCGTTCGTCGTGGACCGGGTGGCCGCCAAGACGCCGGGCACCAAGCAGGTCACCAAGGTGCCGGCGGGCGCGCCGCAGACCGGCGGCACCGACGGCCCCGTCGACGACTCCGGTACGCCGCTCGGGGCCGCGGCCGCGATGGGCGTGCTCGCGCTCGGCGGCAGCGGTCTGGTGCTGGCCCGGCGGGCGCGGCGCCGCTGATCTCCCGAGGGGGAGCGGGGGTAGCGTCTGGGCGGCCCGACCGATCGGGCCGCCCAGACGTGTAAACCCGCGAGAGGGGGAGCACATGACCACGAGGATCACCAGCAGGCGGGGTTACCTGATCGCCCTGGTCGTGGCGTTGCTGGCCGCGCTGGTGGTGCTGGCGCTGACGCTCGGCGGCGGACCCGGGCCGTCGACCGCGCAGCCGCCGCCCGCGCGGCCGGTCGCGGTGGACCCGGCACCCACCGGCGGTGCGCAGGCCGCCGACGCCGTCGCCGCGCTGCCGAAGTCCGATCCGGTCTCGATCGACATCCCGAAGATCGGCGCGCACTCGTCGCTGGTCCCGCTGGGGGTCAACGCGGACAACACCATCCAGGTGCCGCCGGTGACCACGCCGCTGCAGGCGGGCTGGTACACCTACGCGCCGACGCCGGGCGAGGTCGGCCCGGCCGTCGTCCTGGGGCACGTCGACGGCAACCACCAGAAGGGCATCTTCTACCGGCTCAAGGAGCTGGCCGCCGGCGACCGCGTCTCGGTCGCGCGCGCGGACGGGACGACGGCGCTCTTCGAGGTGACGAAGGTGCACCAGGTGCCGAAGCAGGACTTCGAAAAGGAAGGCGTGTACGACGACACGGCCGGCCCCGAGCTGCGGCTGATCACCTGCGGCGGCGTCTTCGACCGGAGCGCGCACAACTACGTCGACAACATCGTGGTCTACGCCCGCCTGGTCCAGAGCTGATTTCCGGTTTTTGTCGGACCCCCCTGCTTCACTGTGCCGGCCGTCACCGAGACGGCGCCGACGAGGGGTAGGGAGCCGACATGCTGTTCCGGGACGAGCCGTGGCCCGAGGGGACACCCGGCTGGGTGGACTTGATGGTGCCGGACCAGGCGAAGGCGATCGCCTTCTACCGCGGCCTGCTCGGCTGGGACGTCCGGCCGGGCGGTGAAGACACCGGCTTCTACGGCATGGCGACGTTGAGGGGTCGTCCGGTCGCCGGGATCGGCCAGGCTCCACCAGGGCAGGAGCCGCCCGCGGTGTGGACGACCTACCTGTCCGTGTCCGATGTGGACAAAACGGTGGCGGCGATCGGCGAGGCGGGCGGTCAGGTCGTCGTGCCGGTGACGACCGTGCCGGGGCAGGGCCGGATGGCGATCGCGGTCGACCCGGGCGGTGCGGCTTTCGGGCTCTGGGAGCCCGGTGGCCACCAGGGCACGCAGGTCATGGCGGGGCCGGGCGCGCTGGCCTGGAACGAGTGCGTGAGCCCGGACTACCCGGTGGCCGAAGCGTTCTACGAGCGGGTGTTCGGCTACGGCTTCGAAGACGAGACCAGCGGCGACTTGACGTACAAAGCGCTGCTGGCGAGCGGGCGGCCGGTCGGGGGGATCGGCGCGTTGCCCGCGGGGACGCCGTCGAGCTGGCGGGTGTACTTCTGGGTGGCTGACGCCGACGCGAGCGCGGCCCGGGCGGCCGAGCTCGGCGGCCGGATCCTGGGTGAGCCGTACGAGTCGCCGGAGGGCAGGTACGTGCTGCTCGCCGACGACCAGGGCGCTCCGTTCTTCGTCATCGCGCCGACCGCGCAGTCCGGCAAGCCGCGCGGCTGGGACGACTGAGGGGCCGCGCTCACCGACCGTCCCCGATCGGGCCGGTTCCGTGGTGGGGGTCGTTCGGCACCGGTTTTGTCGGTGCCCGGTGCAAGACTGTGTCGGCCGTCACCCAAGGCGGCGCCGACGAGGGTAGGGAGCCGAAATGTTGTTCCGCGACGAACCATGGCCCGAGGGGACACCCAGCTGGGTGGACCTGATGGTGCCCGACCAGGCGAAGGCGGTGGCCTTCTACAGCGGCCTGTTCGGCTGGGACGTGCAGACGGGCGGCGAGGAGACCGGTTTCTACGGCATGGCCTTGGTGGCCGGCCGTCCGGTCGCCGGGATCGGCCAGACGCCGCCCGGCCAGGAGATGCCCGCGGTGTGGACGACCTACCTCTCGGTGTCCGATGTGGACAAGACGGCGACGGCGATCACCGAGGCCGGCGGCCAGATCGTCGTGCCGGTGATGGACGTGATGCAGGAAGGCCGGATGGCCGTCGCGGTCGACGCCGGCGGCGCGGCCTTCGGCCTGTGGGAGCCGGGCAACCACACGGGCACGCAGGTGACGGCGGCGCCGGGCACGATGGCCTGGAACGAGTGCATGAGCCGGGACTACCCGGCGGCGAAGGCGTTCTACGAGCAGGTCTTCGGCTACGGCTTCCAGGACCTGTCGAACGACGACTTCACGTACGCGGTGCTGCTGCTCGACGGCCGCCCGGTCGGCGGCGTCGGCGCGCTGCCGGACTCCGTGCCGGCGGACGTGCCGTCGCACTGGTCCGCGTACTTCTCGGTGGCGGACGCCGACGCGAGCGCGGCCAAGGCGGTCGAGCTGGGTGGTCAGGCGCTGGGCAAGCCGTTCGACTCGCCGTACGGCAGGCAGGTGCGGATCGCGGACGACCAGGGGGTGACGTTCCTGGTCGTGGCACCCAACGAGCAGTCCGGCAAGCCGGAGGGCTGGGAAGACTGACGGTGCGGGCCGAGGGCACCGGAGTGCCCCCGGCCCTGACCGGTCAGTCCTCGTCGTCGACCCAGTCGAAGGTCTTCGTCACGGCCTTCTTCCAGTTGCGGAACTCGCGGTCGCGGCGGGCGTCGTCCATCGCCGGGTCCCACTGCTTGTCCTGGGCCCAGTTCGTGCGGATGTCGTCTTCGGACTTCCAGAACCCGACCGCCAGGCCGGCGGCGTACGCGGCACCCAGCGCGGTGGTCTCGTTGACCACCGGGCGGATCACCGGCACGCCGAGGATGTCGGCCTGGAACTGCATCAGCAGCTCGTTGACGACCATGCCGCCGTCCACCTTGAGCGCCTTCAACGGGACTCCGGAGTCGGCGTTCATCGCTTCGAGTACCTCGCGGGTCTGGAAGGCGGTCGCCTCCAGCACCGCGCGAGCCAGGTGACCCTTGTTGACGAACCGGGTGAGCCCGACGATCGCGCCGCGGGCGTCGGATCGCCAGTAAGGAGCGAACAGACCCGAGAACGCCGGGACGAAGTACGCGCCGCCGTTGTCCTCGACGCTGCGCGCGTGCTCCTCGATCTCGGCCGCGGTCGCGATCATGCCGAGGTTGTCGCGCAGCCACTGCACCAGCGAACCGGTCACCGCGATGGAGCCTTCCAGCGCATAGACCGTGTCGTTCGAGCCGATCTTGTAGCAGACCGTGGTGAGCAGCCCGTTCTGCGACATCACCTTTTCGGTACCGGTGTTGAGCAGCATGAAGTTGCCGGTGCCGTAGGTGTTCTTGGCCTCGCCGGGCGAAAGGCAGGCCTGGCCGAACGTCGCGGCCTGCTGGTCGCCCAGGATGCCCGCGATCGGCACGCCGGCCAGCGCGCCCTTCTCGCGGACCTTGCCGTACTCCTCGGACGAGGAGCGGATCTCCGGCAGCATCGAAAGGGGGATGCCCATCTCGCCGGCGATCTCGGCGTCCCACTGCAGGGTGTCGAGGTCCATCAGCATGGTGCGCGAGGCGTTGGTCGGGTCGGTGACGTGCACGCCGCCGTCGGCCCCGCCGGTCATGTTCCACAGCACCCAGGTGTCCATGTTGCCGAAGATCAGGTCACCGGCTTCGGCCTTCTCGCGCGCGCCTTCGACGTTGTCGAGGATCCACTTGATCTTCGGCCCCGAGAAGTACGTCGCGAGCGGGAGGCCGACCTTGTCGCGGTAGCGCTCCTGGCCGCCGCCGAGGTTGCCGAGCTCGGTGACGATCCGGTCGGTGCGGGTGTCCTGCCAGACGATCGCGTTGTACACCGGCTTGCCGGTCTTCTTGTCCCAGACGAGCGCGGTTTCGCGCTGGTTGGTGATGCCGACGGCGGCGATGTCGGCCGCGGTCAGGTCGGCCTTGGCCAGTGCGCCCGCGGCGACCCGGCGCGTGTTCTCCCAGATCTCCTCGGCGTTGTGCTCGACCCAGCCGGCCTTCGGGAAGATCTGCTCGTGCTCGCGCTGGTCGACCGAGACGACGCGGCCTTCGTGGTTGAAGATCATGCACCGGGTCGACGTGGTGCCCTGGTCGATCGCGGCTACGTACGAAGTCATGTGTGCTCCAGGAATTCGGAAGGTTCGGCGATCAGGTCAGGTTGTGCACGACGAGGTACAGGAGCGCGGCGATCGCGCCACCGACCAGCGGGCCGACGACCGGGATCCACGAGTAGCCCCAGTTGGCGTTCGCCTTGTTGCGGATCGGCATCAGGAACGCGTACGCGATCCGGGGGCCGAGGTCACGTGCCGGGTTGATGGCGTACCCCGTCGGGCCACCGAGAGAAGTACCGATCACGAGGACGACGAACGAGACGCCCGCGTAGCCGAGTGCGGAGTTGCCGAAGTTCGGCGTGCCACCGTCGCCGACGGTGACCACCGGGCTGAGCAGGATCCACGCCACCAGGACGAAGGTGCCGATGACCTCGGTGACGAGGTTCCAGGCGGTGTTCGGGATCTGCGGCGCGGTGGAGAAGATGCCGAGGGTGTTCTCGGGCTCGGGGTGGTCGTCGAACTGGAGCTTGTAGGTCGCCCAGCACAGCATCGCGCCGATGATGGCGCCGGCCATCTGCCCGATGAAGTAGAACGGGACGTCGGCCCAGGGGGTCTTGTCGGCGATGGCGAGCCCGAGGGTCACCGCCGGGTTGAGGTGCGCGCCGCTGGGTGCGGCGATGCTGGCACCGGTGAACACGGCGAACGCCCACCCGAAGTTGATGAAGAGGATTCCGCCGTTGTTGCCGTTGGTTTTGCGGAGCACGTGGTTCGCGACCACACCGTTGCCGAGCAGGATCAGCGCGGCCGTTCCCAGTAGTTCCCAGACGATTATTGCCCCAGCACTCACCGCTGCACCTCCACACTGGACACTCTGCGCAGGGTCGATCACGGCGTGCCACGGCACCGTTGCCGACCCACGTTCGCGCGACGTTACCGGGGCGTAGAAGCGGATTCCAAGCACCGGGTAGCGGAATCTTTTCAAGATCGCGGAGGGTTACGCCACACGTGTCATCCGTGGACGGGCGGAGGATCACCAGGTCGTGCGATGCTGGAACCCTCGCCGGCACGAGGAGGAATGTCACGTGGCGCAGCACGCAGCGGAGACCAACCCGGCTCGACTGGGCCCGGCCAAGCGGGAAGAGACCTGGCAGCGGCTCGGCAACGAGACCTTCGACGTCGTCGTCATCGGCGGCGGCGTGGTGGGCGCGGGCACGGCACTGGACGCCGCGACGCGCGGGCTGCGGGTCGCCCTCGTCGAAGCCCGCGACCTCGCTTCGGGGACGTCGAGCCGGTCGAGCAAGCTTTTTCACGGCGGCCTGCGCTACCTGGAACAGCTCGAATTCGGCCTGGTCCGGGAGGCGCTGCGCGAACGTGAGCTGATGCTGACGACCATCGCGCCGCACCTGGTCAAGCCGGTCAGCTTCCTCTACCCGCTGACGCGCCGCGTGTGGGAACGGCCCTACACCGCCGCCGGCCTGCTGATGTACGACACGATGGGCGGCGCCCGCAGCGTCCCGGGCCAGAAGCACCTCACCCGCGCGGGTGCGCTGCGGATGGTGCCGGCGCTCAAGCGGTCCGCGCTGATCGGGGGGATCCGCTATTACGACGCGCAGTCCGACGACGCCCGCCACACGATGACGGTGGCGCGGACGGCAGCGCACTACGGCGCGGTCGTGCGGACGTCCACCCAGGTCGTCGGGTTCCTGCGCGAGGCCGACCGGGTGTCCGGCGTGCGCGTGCGCGACGTCGAGGATGGGCGCGAGACGGAGATTTCGGCGGCCGCGGTGATCAACTGCACCGGCGTGTGGACCGACGAGCTGCAACGGCTTTCCGGTGGTCGCGGGCGGTTTCGGGTGCGCGCCAGCAAGGGCGTGCACATCGTCGTGCCGCGCGACCGGATCGTCTCGGAGTCGGGGATGATCCTGCGCACCGAGAAGTCGGTGCTGTTCGTGATCCCGTGGCGGAATCACTGGATCGTGGGGACGACGGACACCGACTGGAACCTCGACCTGGCGCACCCGGCGGCGACGAAGCACGACATCGACTACCTCCTCGAGCACGTCAACAGCGTCCTGGCGACGCCGCTGACGCACGACGACATCGAAGGCGTGTACGCGGGCCTTCGCCCGTTGCTGGCGGGGGAGAGCGAAGAGACTTCGAAGCTTTCGCGCGAGCACGCGGTGGCGCGGGTGGCCCCGGGCCTGGTCGCGATCGCGGGCGGCAAGTACACGACGTACCGGGTGATGGCGGCGGACGCGGTCGACGCGGCGGCGGTGGACCTGCCGGGCCGTTCGCAGCCGTCGATCACGGACAAGGTCCCGCTGATCGGCGCGGACGGCTACCACGCGCTGGTCAACCAGGCCGACCACCTGGCCGCCGAGCACGGCTTGCACCCCTATCGGGTGAGGCACCTGCTCGACCGCTACGGCTCGCTGGTCCACGAGGTCCTGGCGGCGGCGAGCGGCCGCCAGGAGCTGCTGAAGCCGATCGAGCACGCACCGGACTACCTGGGAGTCGAGGTGGTGTACGCGGCTTCGCACGAGGGGGCGCTGCACCTGGAGGACATCCTGGCCCGCCGCACGCGCATTTCGATCGAGTACGCCCACCGCGGCGTCGACTGCGCGGAGCAGGTGGCGACCCTGGTCGGCGAGGTCCTCGGCTGGTCACCCGAAACGGTGAAGCGGGAGATCGAGGTCTACAACGCCCGCGTGGAGGCGGAGAGGGAGTCCCAATCCCAGCCGAGCGACGAGGCGGCGGACGCGCTGAGGTCGGCGGCCCCGGAAGCCCGGGCGGGCATCGTGGAGCCCGTCAGCTGAGAGGCGTCAGGAGGTCCGGTGCCAGCGGATCAGGCGCTCACCCGTGGGCGCCCGCTCCGCTTCCGGGCCGACCAGCGTGAACCCGCAGCGCTCCGCCACGATCGCCGAGGCCGTGTTGCTCTCCTCGTAGCGGTAACTCACCTCGGCCAGCTCCAGGCCGCCGAAACCGAAGCGGAGGGCCGCGCTCAACGCCGTTGTCGCGATGCCCTTGCCTCGCTCGGTCGGGTGGACCCAGATCGTCGCCTCCGCGTACGCCAGGTCCAGGTCCAGCTCGCGCAGGCCCACCTCGCCCAGCAACCGGCCCGACGTCGGCTCCGCTATCGCCCATGAGCAGCGCTCGTCGCCCGCCCACTGGGCTGCCCGGAGTGCCACGTACTCCGTTGCCTCGTCGAGGGTGCGCAGGCGGTAGTTCAGCACGTACTTGCGGTGCGTCGGGTCGGCGAACGCCTCCATGAGCAGCGGCCGGTCGTCGATGTGCCGGTCGGCGCGCAGCTGGCGCAGGTAGTACGTGCCCGCGTTGATCTCCACCGGTTCCACTCCGCCCAGCCTAGCCAGGCCGGGAGCACGCCGCCCCCGGCCCGGCGATCAAGGCCGGATCACGGCGTCAGCGCAGCGAGTAGCGCCACACGACCGGGCGGCCGCCGTAGCCGCTCGGGTTGAAGCCGGCCACCTGACCGGCGATCGTGCCGTCGTCGCCCACCGTCTCCGCGTAGCCGTCGGCATAGCCGGCGAGCGGAAGCGGGCCCATCGCCCGGCCGGCGAGCCAGGCCGACAGGGGCGGCGGCGGGCCGAACGGGTCGGGCATCGGGCCGGTACCGACGACCAGGCCGTACCGGTTGATCCCGAACGCCGTGTGGGACGCCGGCAGCACCTCAGGCCGGTCGGCGGAGCGCCACACCACGGCCTGGCCGTGGAGCTGGTCGGACTCGCCGTACTGGCCGGCCACCTGCCCGTTCCGGATGGCCTGGACGTAGAGGTACGCGGCCTCCGGCGGCGCGGTGAGCTGCCGGAACTCGCCGTCACGCCAGAGGAACGCGTTGGGGAACGAGTTCGCCAGGATGGTGCCGTCGTCGTCGATGTCCGCGGGGTCCAGGTACGGCTGCCCGGTGATCACCACCGGGTGCTCCCGGTCGGCGGCGCGCCAGAGCAGCACCGCCGGGTCGCTGCCGTCCCACGCCGACGCCTTCGCGATGACGTCCCCGCGCTCGTTCAGCGCCACCGAGGTCACGAACGGTCGGTCCACCGGCCGCGGCAGCAGCCGGAACGCACCGTGCTCGAACACCGCCACCTGGCGCTGGGCACCGGCGTCGGTCGTGTCCCCGAGCACCGTCCCGGCGGAGTTCTCGTCGGTGACCGCGAACCGCGACCAGCCCTCCGGTACCGGGTGTACCGCTGGCCGGCCCGCCGACCACGTGACGAACGCGGACTCCTCGCCCAGTACGAGGTTCCCGGCGTACCCGCCGTGGCTGTCGGTTCCCCGGACCCAGCCGGTCGCGTCCGGGTACCCCTCGGGCGTGGCCAGGAACCCGGCTTCCCAGTGGCCGAGGGCGGCCTGCGCGGGCTGCGCGAGCGTGGTCGTGAGCAGTGCCGCCGCGGCGACGGCGAGTGCCTTGGTGCTGAATGTCATCCGTTCCTCCCCTGTTCGCCGCCAGCACGCGCGAACCCCGGGAACGGTTTAGGAACGGGCCGGGAGCACCTCGCCCCCGGCCCGCTCGGTCAAAGCCGCATCACGGCGTCAGTCGCCAGATCACCGGCACCCCGCTGCCGTCGGTCGGGCCGTTCGCCGCGTAGCCCGCCAGCGTGCCGTCGTCGGCCGCGACCTGCGGCCTGAACAGCGAATAGCCGCTCGGGCCGAGCACGACGCCCGGGACCGTGCCGCGCCACACCGCTCCGTTGCCGTAGATCTGCGGTCCCGACGGCGTCGGCACCAGGCCCACGGTCAACCCGGACTTGTTGATGTCCTGCGCCATCCCGCCACCTTCCAGGCCGGTCGTCTCGTCCGGCGTGGACCACCGGGCCGCCTGGTTGCCGCCCCAGGAGCGTGCCCCGACGACGATCCCGTTGCGGATCGCGTAGCCCTCCGCCCAACCCGACGGGCTCGGCGTGAGCTTCCGCAGGACGCCGTCCTTCCACAGCGCCGAGCCGCTGCCCGAGGCCAGCAGGATCGTGCCGTCGTCGTCCAGGTCACGCGGGTACGAGACGTCTCCCGTCTCCGGGATGACCACCGGCGCGCTGCCGTCGGCCCGCCACAGGACGACGGCGCGGGGCACCCCGGGCTGGTAGGCCTCGCCCAGCACGTCGCCGCGCGTGTTGATCGCGACGCCGGTCACCTCCTGGTAGCCCGCCGGGTTGTCCTTGATGTGGTAGCCGGACGCGTCCAGGGTGAACGTCCGGCTGGTCATGGTCTCGTAGTCGTGGATCGTGCCGACGATCACGCTGGACGAGTTTTCGTCGTTGGCGTCGACCCGTTCGTACCCGCTCGGCACGCCGCGCAGGAACGGCTGCCCGTTGCGCCAGCTCACGACCTGGGTGACGTCGTTGACCCGGAACGTGCCGGTGTACTCGCCCTTGCCGTCCGACCCGGTGAGGTTGCCCGCGCCCGCGCCGGGCGGCAGCGGCAGGACCGTCGGCCGCCACGGGATGCGGCCCGCCGCGGCGTTCGCGGAAGCCGGAACTCCCAGTGCGGTGACGGCGATCGCCACGGTGGCGAGCACCCCCGCCCGCAACCACGTCTTCTTCATCTTGTCCCCTTTCCCCCGACCTGCACGATCTTCACGTCCGGGGAAGGGAACCGGTTGCCCGGCGAAAGGAGCAATCTTCAGAGCGCCGGGACCTGGGCGCTCACCGCCGTGCCGCCGCCCGGCGTGCTCTCGATCGACAGCGTCCCCGCGACCCGGCGGACGCGCTGCCGCATCGCCTCCAGGCCGAATCCCGTGCCGTCGCCGCGGTCGCCGGGGCGGAAGCCGATGCCGTCGTCGACGACGTCGAGCAGCACCAGATCGTCCGCATAGGACAGCGTCACGCCGATCCGGGACGCCTTCGCGTGCTTCTCCGCGTTCGCCAGAGCCTCTTGCGCGACGCGGTAGAGCGCCTCCTCCAGATCGGGAAGCAGCGGCCGGGCGTCCCCGGTCGTCTCCGCGCGAACGGCCACCCCGGACGTCTCCGACACCCGCCGGGCCAGCCGGGAAAGCGCTTCCGGCAGCTGGGCCGCGTCCAGGGGTTCCGGCCGCAGTGCCTGCACCGCGCGACGCGCTTCACCGAGACTTTCGCGGGCAAGCACGCGAACCTGCTCCAGCCGCCGCTCCCGGTCCGGGCCGTCGGCGGCCTGCAGCTGCGTGACGATCCCGGTGAGGCCCTGCGCGAGGGTGTCGTGGATTTCGCGGGCCATCCGCTGTCGCTCGTCGAGCACGCCGGCTTCCCGCGCCTGGGTGACCAGGCGCGCGTGCAGGTCGGCGTTCTCCTCGAGCGCGGCCTCCAGCCGGACGTTCGCCTTCCGCCGCTGCTCGCTCTCCGCGCCGACGAACCACGCGGCGTACAGCAGTGGGCCGGCCATCGACAGGACCAGGACCCAGGTCGGGCTCCGCGAGTCCGAGTTGGCGGCCAGCAGCGGCAACGTCGCCGTCGCGGCCACCGCGAAGAACCCCCAGCGCGCGGGAAAGAGCACGAAGGCGAGTGGATAGCCGAAGGACGCGAAGCCCATGAACGTGTCGTCGCGCGCCACCAGCACGGTCGCGGCCGCGAGCACCCCCGCGTAATAGCCCGCGGCGAGCCACGGGTGCGTCCGCCGGTGCGGGAACAGCGGGATCAGCAGCGGCACCCACACCGCCGCGACCACCACGACGACCAGCGTGGCACCCCGGACTCCGGGGCCCCAGACCACGCACGCGGCGAGCCCGGCCAGGCCGACGCCGGTGAAGATCGGCCCCGCTACCCGTTCGCCTCGGGCGTCCAGCGCGCCCGGCACCACGCCCATCACGCCGGTGATTCTCGCAGGCTTCAGCGCCGGCGGCGGGCTCCGGCGATCATCGCGACCACCAAGGGCAACGCCACCGAGATGATCAGCAGCCGGCCGCGGGACAGGATGAGCACCGCGACCGCCAGGATGATCGCGATCGGGACCGCGCCGCGGATGAGGAACTGCTGCAGTGCGTTGTCGCCGGACATCACCGGCACCTGGGGCGCGGCGGCCCCGTTGAGCAGCGCGCTCGGGCGCGGCGAAGGCAGGTCGTCGAACAGCGGCACGAGCTCGCTGACCCGCTTGGCCGCGGTGACCTTCGCGGAGCGGGTGCCGTACTCGTCGATGTCGAGCCGTCCGGAGCGGACGTGCTCTTCGAGGACGTCCAGGGCGTCCTGGCGTTCGTCGTCGCTCAACCGCATGTCGCCCACGGTGGCTCAGCGGTCCAGGCCGCGCCGGTGGTCGCGGAAGGAGTCTCGCAGCTCGCGCCGCCGATCCCGGTCGCGCAGGTGCCGCTCGCGGCGGTCGTGGTGATTGTCGTGGTGGTGCGCGCCGTGGCCCCACATCGACCGGGCGAAGATGCTCAGCCCGATCGGGACCAGGATCAGCGTTCCGTGCAGGACGCCGGTGGCGATCAACGCGATCGTCGCGATCCAGACCAGCGGGAGGAACGCGGCGACGAACCGCTGCCCGCCGTTCCAGCCTTCCGGCGAACCCGGGTGCCGCGGGGCCGGCGCGGCCTCCTTGGCCGGCTCGGGTGCCGCGACGGCCTGCGGGGCGTCTTCGTACCGGGGGTGCGGCGCGGGCAGGTCGGCGAAGAGCTCGACGAGCTCGCCGCGCGTCTTCGCCGCGGTGATCCGCGCCGAACGCTCGCCGTATTCGTCGATGTCGATCCGCCCCGCGCTCATGTGCTCACCGAGCGCGGACAGCGCGGACTCGCGGTTCTGGTCGCTGATCCGCAGCTGCGGAGACGGGACTTCGGTCACGTAGTCGATGGTAGGCCGCCACGGGGGCGGCCCACCACGACATCTGTAACGAACTGTCCTACTTGATCTCGAGAAGCTGCGTGCCCTGCGTCACGGCGGCGCCGACCTCGACCGCAAGGCCGGTGACCGTGCCCGCTTTGTGTGCGGTGACCGGGTTCTCCATCTTCATCGCCTCGAGGACGACGATCAGCTCGCCGGCTTCGACCGTCTGGCCCTCTTCGACGGCCACCTTCACGATGGTGCCCTGCATCGGCGCGGTGACGGCGTCGCCGCTCACCGCGGCCTTGCCGCCGCCGGCCCGCTTGCGCGGCTTCGCCTTGACGGCGGTGCCGCCCCCGCCGCCGCCTTCGAGCGCGAACCCGCCGGGCAGCGACACTTCCAGGCGCCGCCCGCCGACCTCGACGACGACGTTCTGGCGCGGCTCTTCCTCGGCGGCCTCGACGTCCGGCGCCACGAACGGCTCGATCTTGTTGTCGAACTCCGTCTCGATCCAGCGCGTGTGCACGCTGAAACCGTTTTCGTCGCCGATGAACGCGGGGTCGTCGACGATCACGCGGTCGAACGGCAGCACGGTCGCCATGCCTTCGACGACCATCTCGGCGAGTGCGCGGCGGCTGCGTTCGAGGGCGTTGTTGCGATCCGAGCCGGTCACGATCAGCTTCGCCAGCATCGAGTCGAACTGGCCGCCGATCACGCTGCCGGACTCGACCCCGGAGTCGACGCGCACGCCGGGGCCGCTCGGCGCGACGAACTTCGTCACCGTGCCCGGCGCGGGCAGGAAGCCGCGGCCGGCGTCCTCGCCGTTGATGCGGAACTCGATCGAGTGGCCGCGCGGCTCGGGGTCCTCGGTGATCCGCAGCTTCTCGCCGCGCGCGATGCGGAACATCTCGCGGACGAGGTCGAGGCCGGTGGTCTCCTCCGAGACCGGGTGCTCGACCTGCAGGCGGGTGTTGACCTCGAGGAAGGAGATGGTGCCGTCGGTGGCGACGAGGTACTCGACCGTGCCGGCGCCGTAGTAGCCGGCTTCCTTGCAGATCGCCTTCGCCGACTCGTGGATGCGCTTGCGCTGCTCGTCGGACAGGAACGGCGCGGGCGCCTCCTCGACGAGCTTCTGGTGCCGGCGCTGCAGCGAGCAGTCGCGGGTGCCGACGACGATCGCGTTGCCGTGCTGGTCGGCCAGCACCTGCGCCTCGACGTGGCGCGGCTTGTCCAGGTACCGCTCGACGAAGCACTCGCCGCGGCCGAACGCGGCCACCGCCTCGCGCGTCGCCGACTCGAACAGCTCGGGGATCTCTTCGCGGGTGCGCGCGACCTTGAGGCCGCGGCCACCGCCGCCGAACGCGGCCTTGATGGCCACCGGCAGGCCGTGCTCGTCGGCGAACGCGACGATCTCGTCGGCGTCCTTGGCGGGCTCCTTCGTGCCCGGGACCAGCGGCGCGCCCGCGCGCATCGCGATGTGGCGCGCGGTGACCTTGTCACCGAGGTCCCGGATGGCCTGCGGGCTCGGCCCGATCCAGGTCAGCCCGGCGTCGAGGACGGCCTGGGCGAAGTCCGCGTTCTCGGAGAGGAAGCCGTAGCCCGGGTGCACGGAGTCGGCACCGGCCCGCTTCGCCGCGTCGAGCAGCTTGTCGGAGTTGAGGTAGCTTTCGGCCGCCGTGGTGCCGCCGAGCGCGAAGGCCTCGTCGGCCAGGCGCACGTGCGGTGCGTCGCGATCCGGATCGGCGTACACCGCCACGCTGGCCAAGCCAGCGTCCTTGGCGGCTCTGATCACGCGTACCGCGATCTCGCCCCGGTTGGCGACCAGGATCTTGGTCACCGGACCACCGGTGGATTCGCCGACCTGCTCGGCCACCCCGCACCTCCTGCGTCCCGACAGCTGCATTGCTGACCGCCTTCGCGGTACGGGGGAGTCTACGGACCTGACGTCGGGAGTCCCTTGAGTGAGAGCTGAACCACGCTCAGACGTGGTGACGCAGCTCCTGGGGCAGCGGCGAGTCGAGCACGATGACGTCGTATGGGTTCGCCGCGTGGACCTTCGGCAGGTGCTCGGTGTTGACCAGCACCCACGGCTGGTGCTCGCCGCAGCAGTCGATCAGCCGGTCGAGCGCGGTGAACGCGACCAGCGCGGTGCGGCCGTCCGGCGTGCGGCGCAGCTCGATCGACGCGCCCTCGGTCGCGGCGCTGGCCGGGCCGGTCGGCAGGTAGAGGGCGGGGGGAAGGTTCGGGTTCGTCACCCGGACAACATAGACGGACACGCTCCGCTAAGCCGGGGTGCCTCGGACGGGTGCCCGGCCGGGGGATTTCGGCCACACGCGGCCGGGCCGCTGCCCACACACAGTCGCGAGGCGGCTTACGCTCTGTCTCATGCGGACTTCGGCGGCGCGCACGCCCCGGTCGGCGCTGCTCACCGCGGTGCTGGCCGCGGTGGTGACCCTCGGCGCGATCGCCGCGGTGTTCCTGCTGCGCCCACGCCCGGAGGCCCCCGCCGACGTGGCCGAGCCCGCGGCCGCCCCGGTGGCGCCGGTGGTGACCTGCGGCGGCGGCCCGTGCCGCCAGCTCGCGGCGATGACGGTCGGCGGGACGCCGGTGGTTCTGCTGGCCGACGCGGCGGGCGGTTCGGCGCGGGTGCGCGTCGGGCCCGAGCCGGGCACGGTGTTCGACCTGTCGATCGCCCAGCTCGGCGTGCGGCTGGACCAGAACTCACTGCGCTGCATCGACGGCGCGGCGCCGACGTGCCTGGTCCGCGGCGACGTCGGCGACCAGGGCAACGCGGCGTACGGCGAACTGCTCGTCGCGAGCGGGGGAGTCTGGCGCGCGCCGGGCAAGCCGTACTTCGCGGACGCGGGGACGCTGGCGCTCTACGACGTCACGGCCGACGGCCGCCCGGACGTGATCGTGGTCCGCCACGACTGCCGCGGCGCGGATTCCGGCACCGCGAAGTGCGACGCGGCGCCGGTGCTGGGCCAGGTGTACGACCTGACGGGCAAGTCGGTCGGCTGCACCCGCCGGTACACGGCGCCGTCGGACCTGCGCGGGTGGCCGGACATCCGGCTCACCCGCGCCGACCTCCGTGCTTGCCCGTCTTGACGCCGGTCAGGCGGGGGCGGGTTCCGTGTGCCGGGCCTCGGTGCCCTCGTCGCTGTGCTCCGGGTTGTCCGTCGGGGCGTTGAGGACCTCGTCGTCGAGGAGGCCTTCGCCGCGCGCGACGATCACCGGCACCGCGATCTGGCCGGCCACGTTCGTCGCCGTCCGCATCATGTCCATGATCGGGTTGACCGAGTAGATCAGCGCGAGGCCGACCGCCACCTGCTTCGCGTCGAGGCCGATGAACGACGTCGTCAGCGTGAAGGCCGTCAGCCAGCCCGTGGTGCCCGCCGTCGCCAGCGCGCCGACCACCGCGACCACGACGATGCCCACGTACTGCCAGAAGTTCAGCGACACCCCGGCCAGGTTGGCGACGAAGATCGCCGCGATCGCCGGGAAGACCGCCGCGCAGCCGTCCATCTTCGTCGCGCTGCCGAGCGGGGTCGCGAAGGCCGCGTACGCCGGCTGGACGCCGAGGTTGACCGCGGACTGGCGGGTCAGCGGCAGCGTCGCGGCCGAGGACTGCGAGGCGAACGCGAACTGGATCGCCGTGCCGGCCTTCGCGAAGAACTTCAGCGGGCTGACCTTCGCCACGAACTGCAGCAGGATCGGGTAGACGACGAACAGCACGAGCAGGCAGCCGACGTAGACCGCGAGCGTGGTCGAGAACAGCGGCCGGAACAGCGCGTCGCCGTAGTTGGAGACCGCCGCGCCGATCAGGCCGATGATGCCGATCGGGGCCAGCCGGACGATCCAGCCGAGGTAGCGCTGGATGATCTCGAAGACGCTTGTCGTGAAGTCCACGAACGGCTTCGCCTTGTCACCCAGGCTGTACGCCGCGGCGCCGATGACCAGCGCGAGGAAGAGGACCTGCAGCGTCTCGCCGTCGGCGAACGCTTTCACGAAGTTCTCCGGCAGGAGCCCGTCCACGAACGCGCTCCACGAGCCCCAGTGGTCGACGCTGGCGGCGGCCTTGTCGGCGTTCTTGGCGGTCGCCGTGACGCCGCCGAGCCCGCCCGAACCCGGGTCGAAGAGCCGGCCGACGGCGATGCCGATCAGCGACGCGATGAACGACGTGATCGCGAACCACAGCACCGTCTTGCCGCCCAGGCGCGCGGCCGTGCGGCCGCCGCCGAGCTTCCGGAGGCTGTTGATGCCGACCACGATCGCCGTGAAGACCAGCGGGATCACCGCGATCTGCAGCAGCGTGGTGAAGATGGTGCCGATCTGGTCGAGGAGATCGGTCAGCCAGCCGGCCTCGGTCTGCCGTGCGACGACGCCCAGGAGGGCGCCGACGACGAGCGAGCCGAGAACCGCGGCCGCGAACACCCGCGGCTTGGTGTATGTCCGTACGAAAGACACGGGGCGACTCCGGTGCTCGAAAGTTTCCTGTTTTGCCGGGTAAAGAGAACGTTAGGCAAGGCAGGACTCTTCCGGATCACCCGTTCGTGTGGCGCCCTTCTCAGGATGCGGGAGGCCGCCAGAGATCCACGACACTCACGCCGACCTCGGCCAGCAGCCGGCGCGTCAGCGGCAGGCTGATGCCGATGACGCTGGTGTGGCCGCCGTCGAGCCCGTCGACGAACCAGCTGCCCAGGCCGTCGATCGTGAACCCGCCGGCGACGTGCAGCGGCTCGCCGGTCGCGATGTAGGCGTCGATCTCCTCGGGGCTCGGCGTGCCGAACCGGACGGTCGTCGACTCCCAGCCACTGGTCTCCTTCGCGCGCGTCCCGCCGTCGAGCCGGACGACCGCGTGCCCGGTCAGGAGTTCACCGGATGACCCCGCCATCGCGGCCCAGCGCTGCCGCGCGATGTCCGGATTCGGCGGTTTGCCGACCATCTGCCCGCCGATGTTCAGCATCGAGTCGCAGGCGACGACGACGGCGTCCGGGTGGACCGCGGCGACCTGGTCGAGGACCGCTTCGGCCTTGGCCGCGGCGAGCGCCGCGACGAGCTCGGACGGCGACGGGTCGGTCAGCGAGGCGGCGACGGCGTCCTCGTCGACGCCGGAGACGAACACGGCCGGATCGAGGCCCGCGGAACGCAGGAGGGCGAGCCGGGCGGGGGACTGGGAGGCGAGGACGAACTGCACCCGGCGAACGTACCCGGACGCTCGCTGTAATCGAATTGTGACCGGCGTCACCGGGCAAACGGAGTTAGTTTGTTGTGGCTCGCAACATATGGCGCCGGGAAGACGCGGAGGTGGCCGATGACCGTACGGGTCACGGAATCGACGCCCGTCACCAGAACGCAGTCGCTGTGGACCAGGATCCGCGCGACGAAGGGCCGGGCGACCATCCGGGCGGATTCGGCTTCGACGCCGAAGGCCGCTCGCTAGACCACCGCTCCCGCGGGGCCGTGCCGGCCTCCGCTCCGGTCCCGACACCCGGAGCGGAGGCCCGCACGTCAGGCCGCGGCGGTCTCGGGAGCCGGCGCCGGGGTCTCCCAGCGCGGCTTCACCTGCCGCAGCACGGCCGCCGAGAGCACGCCCAGCAGCAGCACCGCCATCGGCAGCAGCATCGTCACGCGGGCCGCGTCCGTCAGTCCACTGTGGACCGCATCCGACGCGAGGCGGCCGGCCTGGGCGGCGATCTCCGCGGGCAGCCCCGGCATCGGCGACGGCCCGCCGGCCGACCCGAACTCACCGGTGCTCGCCGCGGCCTTCGCGATGCCCTCCGCGAACGGCGCCCGGTACTGCTCCGGCAGCTGCGAGGCCGCCTTCGCCGCTTCGTCCGCGATGGACGAGCTCACCTGGGCCTGCAGCAGCACGCCGATCGCCGCGGAACCGAGCACGCCGCCGACCTGGCGGGACGTGTTGAAGATCCCCGAAGCCGTCCCGGCCAGCCGGGGCTCCACCGAACCCATCGTCATGTTGCTCATCGGCGAGAAGATGCAGCCGATGCCGAGCCCGCACAGCAGCAGCGCCGGGATGAAGCTCCACGGGCTGCTCGTCGGCGACGCCTGCAGCGCGATGACCCCGAGCCCGGCGGCCAGCGACGTCAGGCCGAACATCACCAGGTACTTGCCGTTGACCTTGTCCGACAGGTTGCCGACGAACGGCGCCACGATCCCCGACAGCAGCGACATCGGCGCGGTCAGCAGGCCCGCCATCGTCGGGCTCAGCCCGAGCACCGACTGGATGTAGATCACCAGCGGCAGGAACATGCCGGTCATCGCGAAACCGACCGTCGTCGCCGTGAGCGTGCCCGCGGAGAAGTTCCGGTTCGAGAAGACCTGCAGCGGCAGCAGCGGCTCGCGTTTGTTGACCCGTTGCCACACCACGAACGCGACCAGCAGCAGCACGCCGGCGCCGATGATCTCGAAGACCGTGATCCCGCCCCAGACGGTGCCCCAGTCGTACTGCTGGCCGTTCTGCACGCCGAACACGATGAGCAGCAGCGCCAGGCTGGAGAGCACGATGCCGATCAGGTCGAACGAGTGCGAGTGCTTCGGCTGCCAGTCCGGCACCAGCAGCAGCGTCATGACGATGGCGATCACGCCGATCGGCACGTTGACGTAGAAGATCCACTCCCAGCCGAGGTGGTCGACGAGCACGCCGCCGAGCAGCGGGCCGGTGATCGTCGCCAGGCCGGCGACGCCGCCCCACATGCCCATCGCCGGGCCGCGCTTGGCCGGCGGGAACAGGTGCGTGATGAACGCCAGCGTCTGCGGCGTCATCAGCGCGGCGCCGATGCCCTGCACGGCACGCGCGGCGATCAGCATCTCGACGTTGCCGGACAGGCCGCACCACAACGACGCGCCGGTGAACACGACCAGCCCGGCGAGGAACACGCGCTTCGGGCCGAAGCGGTCGCCGAGGCGGCTGGTGAACAGCATCGGCACGGCGTAGGTCAGCAGGTAGACGCTGATCACCCAGACGACGGAGTTCAGTCCGGCGTTCAGCTCGCGCAGCATGGTCGGGATCGCGATCGACACGATCGTCGTGTCGAGCAGGATCATGAAGAAGCCGAGGCACAGCGCGCCGAGCGCCGCCCACGGGTTAGCTTGTCTTGCGTTCATCGTCGTCTTCCTCGGTGATGAGCGTGAGCTTCGGTTGTTCGCAGTCCTGGAACGGGATCCGCCCGGACTTCAGGTCTTCGTGCAGGCGCACGGTCCACTCGAGCTCGAACTTGCGCTGGTCGCACTTGAACTGCCAGTCGAGCCAGTAGATGGGTGGCGTCCGGTCCTCGGCGAGGCGCTCCAGCACGGCCTGGTCGGCCGCGACGGCGGCGCGCAGCCGCGTGATCCGGTGTTCGAGTTCGAGCAGCGACGTCTCCTTGCCGAGCTCGTCGATCACGGCGAGCCCGGACAGGTACGCGGGGAACTCGTCGGCGAGGTCGCCCAGCAGTTCGCGGCCGCGCTGGTTGAACTCGTCCAGGCCGGACTGGGTCATGCCGTAGACGGTCCGTTCGGGCCGCCTGCCGTCGCGCTGCGTGTCGACGACCTCGAGGAAACCGCTGCGCTGCAGGCGTTCCACGGTGTGGTAGAGCGACCCGGCCTTCACGTTGACGCGGGTGCTGACGTACCGCTCGCGCATCAGGGAGGCCATCTCGTACGGGTGCATGGGTTTCTCGTGGAGCAGCTCCAGCACGGCGAGGCCGAGTGGGGTCAGCTTGGCCGAGGCCATGATCGTTAGTCCCTTCGGATGACTCCAGGTCGTTTATTCCACGTGGACTATACGGCGCAGACTACTGCCCGGTCCACGGTCATTCCTGTGACGGTCCGTACACAGCGTGAAGGCCCCCATGATCCCGTCATGGGGGCCTCCGCGGCTTCTCTCAGAACGGCCAGTCGGCGTTCTTGCCCGCCTCGAGCAGCGGAATCATCCGGAACCCCTGGTCGGTGAGGCCGCCGAACGTGTGCCGGTGCGCGGTGCCGGACGGCGCGTGGCCGTACCGGTAGCCGGCCAGGTTCCACGTGTACAGCGGCACGTGCGCGGGCAGTGACTGCCCGACGTCCCCGAAGCCGGCCTGCTCGTCGGTGAGGATGACGACGCGGTCGTGCTTCGCGAAGTGCTTCCGCAGCGCGCCGGCCGTGTTCGTGCCGCCGCCGAGGAAGAACCCGCCGGACTTCCAGCGCTCGACGTCGCTCAGCAGCGAGCCGCCGCGGCGCAGCTTGAACACCTTGGTGCGCGGGCCGCCCAGCAGCCGGTCCGAGAACGACACGACGTCCGCGTCCGCGCACCGGCGGCCCAGGGCGAGGCCGAAGACCGCGGCCGCGTCCCAGCGCATCAGGGTGCCGTCGCGGCTGAAGCCCATGTTCATCGACGCCGAGGTGTCGACGAGCACGAGCGTCCGCCCCGGCAGTTCCGGCACGTTCGCCAGCGAATGCGCGATCGCCTGCTCCAGCGCCCAGCCCCACCGCAGCGACGGCGCGGCCCGGTAGGCCGAGAGGAACCGCATCGGCAGCTGCCGCGACTTCGCGACCTGAGCGGGATCGGCCAGCCGCGCGGCGACCCGCTGCGCGACCTCGTCCGAGACGCCGGCCTCGTCGAAGTTCCTCAGGTTCCGAAGAAGCGCCATGTAGCCCATCGACGGGATCAGCGCTTCCCAGACGCGCGCGTCGAGCGGACCCTGCAGCCAGCCGGCGACCGACTCCCACGTCATGCCGGCCGCGCGGAGGACGTCTGCGGCGTCCGGCTGCGTGAACAGCTCGCGACGGCGCGGAACGTCCCACGCGGTCAGCTCGGCGCGGGCGCGCAAGACCCCGAGCGCGTCCGGCAGCGGGTTCCCGCGGTCGTGGCGCTCGTCGAGGATGTGCTTGTACAGCGCGGCGTCGCCGTTTGCCGGGTGCGTCAGCTCGAGGACGTCGGCGAAGCGGAACGCCCGCGCGGCCGAGTCCCACTTGACGTACGAGCGCTCGTTGTAGAGCTTCCGGGCCGCGTCGGCCACGCCGCGCTTGACCGGCTTCGGGATGTTCTTGCCGTGCACGGAAGTCCAGTAGGCGAGGAGTTCCCCGGGCTCGTCGGCCCGCTGCAGGACGTCGGCGACGACCTGGCGGCCGAGCCCGTCGAGCCCGGCCTCGAGGCGCGCCTTGGCGAACTCGGCCGCGCCGACGAGCGACGCGGTGCGCAGGTTCGCCTCGGTCCGCAGCCAGCGCAGGAACCGCGCCGTCCACTGTGGATCCTCGAGGGTCGCGGCGTGGACGAGCGCCGTGTAGCGGGTGTCGCGCTCGCCGGCGGACTCGTAGAAGGTGTGCTCCCCGACCATGTTGGCGACGGCGAGCAGGAAGAGCTCGGACCGGGCGTCCCGCGCGTAGCCGGCGCCACCTTCGTGGGTGACAGCGGACGGCGTGGCCTCACCGAGCACCGGCGAAGTCGCGGCAGGCGCGCGGGCGGTGTTGAACTTGCTCATTTCTCCCCCTCGTGATGGGGGAGCCGCGGCCACGGCGATGCCCGAGATCGAAGTCGGTGAAGGTACGTTTGCTGCTCTGCCAGGCTGAGCTACCGGACCGTGGCCCGGGAGGGATTCGAACCCCCGACCTGCCCATTACAAGGAAGTAACCCTCGCCTGCGCACCGGACATCGGTGTGGCCGCGGCTCCCGAGATCTTTCCCGCACCGGGAGTGCGTTCGTGTGCCCGAGATCGAAGTGGTGAAGGCTTTCGGGAGTCGAACCCAAGGGATACCAGAGAAGTAACCCTCACCGCCGCACCGGGCGAGACCTACGTTAGCCGCCCGCTCGCCCCGGCGGAAACCGATTTTCCCTGACGAGCGACCCGTACTATAGTTGGTATAAGCGTACTAAAATACAGGTGAGGGCGATGGAGCTGAACAGGCCGCTGGCCACAGTGACTCCGACTTTGGACGGCGACGTGCTGGGTGTCCTGGCCGGCTTCGACGGGACGTTCACGACCGGTCAGCTGCACCGGGTCCTGGGTGAGCGCTCGGAAGAGGGGATTCGGAAGGTCTTGCAGCGGCTCGTCCGGCAGGGCGTAGTGCACGCCGACCGAGTCGGCAACGCTTTCGCCTACCGGCTCAACCGCGACCATCTCGCCGCGGAGCACATCGTCGGATTGTCGGATCTGCGGGGAAAGCTGCTGGGGAGGATCGAATCCGCCCTAACGGCCTGGCAGGTTCGGCCACAGTACGGCGCCGTGTTCGGTTCGGCCGCTCGCGGCTCCATGGTCGCCGAGAGCGACATCGACCTTCTCTTGGTCCGGCCGGACGGTGTGGACGAAGATCGCTGGGCCCTTCAGGTCGACGGCCTGGCTGCCGATGTTTCCCGGTGGACGGGCAATGACGCCCGGATCCTCGAGTTCACCGTGGCCGAGGTCGCGGCCCGTGGCCGCGACGAGCCGGTGCTGGCCGACGTCCTGCGTGATGGCCTGACCGTGGCCGGTCGTCACGCCTGGCTGGCCGGGCAGATCCGGAAGAGAAAGAGCTGAAGTGCGCACCAAGAGATGTAGCCCCGAGGTGTTGCGGGGCCGCCTCGCGAAGGCGGAGCAGTTCTGGGAGGTGGCGGGCCTCGTGCGTGACCTCGCCAATGAACAGGATCCCAGCGAGATCGGGGACGCGTACGTGACCCTTTGTGTGCACGCGGGTATCGCCGCCGCCGACGCGCTGTGCTGTGCCGGTCTCGGCGAGCATGCGCAGGGTGAGAACCACAACGACGCGGTGCAGCTCTTGGCGAAGGTGGACGCGGAGGCGAGCCGCGCCCTTCGCGCCTTGCTGGGGTTGAAGACGAAGGCCGGCTACAGCCACACCTCGGCTACGGCGGACGAGTTCAAGCGCGCGGGCCGAAGTGCCGAAGCGCTCATCATGCGAGCCCGCCGGCGTGTGATGAGTTAGCGCTCCTTTGTAGTTCGTGCTAAGAACTATGTATAGTCAGTTCGTAGCACGAACTAAAACTGGGAGGAATCATGACGCACTTCGGCATCGGAGTGTCCACCGCCGTCGCCGCGGTAGCCGGCACTCTGGAACTCGCCGTCCAGGCTGATCGCGCCGGGCTCGATCTGCTCACCGTGTCCGATCACCCGTACCACGCCGACCGGCTGGACGCCTACGCCGAGCTCGGGGTCCTGCTCGGGCGGACCGAACGGATTTCCGGCCTGGTCAGCGTCACCAACCTGCCGACGCGTCCGGCCTCGATGCTCGCCCGCACCGTCACGTCGTTGAGCGCCCTGACCGGCGGCCGGATCGTGCTCGGGATGGGCGTCGGCGGGCTCTGGGACGACATCGCGCGGCTCGGGTTCACCAAGCTGACCCCCGGTCAGGCCGTCCGCGCGTTCGAAGAGGGCATCCGGCTCGTCAAACTGCTCGGCGGAGGCGGTGACCCCGTCAGCTTCGACGGCGAGTTCTACCAGGTCACGAACCTCGACCCCGCCGCGGAGAAGATGCCGCCGGTGTGGACGGGCTCGGTCGGGCCCAAGTCGCTCGCCGTCACCGGGCGCGTCGCCGATGGCTGGATGCCCGGCCGCGCCGCCGACTGGCTCAGCGAGCGCTACCGCACCTCGCGGCCGATCATCGACAAAGCCGCGGTCGACGCCGGGCGCGACCCCTCGGACATCGCGACCGTCTACAACTTCCCCGGCCGCATCACCGAGAAGCCGCTGCCGGCCACCCGCACCGACGACGGACGCTGGATCGGCGGCTCGCCGGACCAGTGGATCGAGGAGCTGACCGGCGCGGTCCTGGAGCACGACGCCGCCGGGTTCGTGCTGTTCGGGCCGGGTGGCAGCACGCCCGACGAGACGGCCGCCGCGCGCTGGGCCGGGGAGATCGTGCCCGCCGTGCGGGAAGCCGTCGCGAAGTAGGCTGGGGCGATGGGGAAACACGGGGAGGACCTCGGCGTCGTCGCCGGGCTCGTGCGGGCGTCGTTCCTGGTGAACGCCGTCTACGCCGAGTCGGCCCGCGCGTACGGGCTGACCGTGCAGCAAGGACAGCTGCTGTGCGTGCTGATGGGCCGGCCGTATGGAATGGGCGACCTCGGCGCGACGCTCGGCCTCGAGAAGTCCAGCCTGACCGGCCTGGTCGACCGCGCGGTCCGGCGCGGCCTCGTGCGCCGCGAGCCGGACCCGGACGACCGCCGCGCGGTGCAGGTCGTGCTGACGGCGGAAGGCCGCAACCTCGCGGAGGACTTCTACGCGGCGACCTGCCGGCGCGTCGACGACCTGGCCGCCGGCCTGCCGGCGGCGGACCGGGAGAAGCTGGCCGCGTTGCTGGGCCAGGTCGTGCGCGAGAACGAAGTCCCGACCGTGTTCCTCGACGCCGTACAGCGCTGAGGTGTCAGCGGGGACGCAAGTGGTGCAGCAGCTTGAGCACGCCGGAGCCAGGAAGCCGGGGGCCGAGTTCGGCACCCGGCCTTGATGATTTCGACCTGGCTTTCCGGCGGAGCTTCCCGTTGGCCCTGCCGAACGAGGTAGACGAAACTCGCGAGTTTGAGAGTCGCGGTCGCGCCGCCGACGATCATCATCGTCACCGCGACATCGGTCAGGTCGCTCTCCGCGGCACGTCCGCCCTCACCGACTGCAGCGGGTAGCCGGTGTCCGTAGATCGAAGGTGCCCTTGATGAACTGACCTTCGTAGGTCGCGTGGACCTCTACTTCGTTTCGGTTGCTTGCCAGACTTTTGAAGTAGCCGGATGCGCGCGAGCGCACCGACCCGCCTGCCCGGCAGCGCTGTGCTGCGGGCAAGCGGGACTGTGCAGAAGGACTCAGCTGGGGAAACCCGAAGCGCGCCAAGCGCCTTCGCCGGGGTGAAGCGGCTTACGCAGCGAAGCGGCGTGATCGCCCCACCACGACGTACGCGGCTTCGGCTTCTTCGCGGCCGGAGCCGCCGACGCCGCGGCGACGATCGCCGTCAGCGCCGCCAGTTCGGCGTCGCTCGGGTTTCCTCGCACCACCCGCAGCAGGGGCCGCTTCTCGTCCTCGCTCACAGCGGGATGTTCCCGTGCTTCTTGGGCGGCAGCGACTCGCGTTTGTTGCGCAGCAGCGACAACGCCCGCGCGACGTGCCCGCGGGTGTGGGCCGGCACGATCACCGAGTCGACGTAACCACGCTCGGCCGCCGCGTACGGGTTGAGCAGCGTGTCCTCGTACTGCTCGATCAGCTCGGCGCGCAACGCGTCCACGTCGCGCCCCTCGTTCGCCGCGTTCGCGAGCGTCTTGCGGTGCACGATGTTCGCCGCGCCCTGGGCGCCCATCACCGCGACCTGCGCGGTCGGCCAGGCGAGGTTGATGTCGGCGCCGAGGTGCTTGGAGCCCATGACGTCGTACGCGCCGCCGAACGCCTTGCGCGTGATGATCGTGACCAGCGGGACCGTCGCCTCCGCGTAGGCGAAGATCAGCTTCGCGCCGCGGCGGATGATGCCGTTCCACTCCTGGTCGGTGCCCGGGAGGAAGCCCGGGACGTCGACGAAGGTGAGCACCGGGATGTTGAACGCGTCGCAGGTGCGGACGAACCGCGCGGCCTTCTCGGACGCGTCGATGTCGAGGCAGCCGGCGAACTGCGTCGGCTGGTTGGCGACGACGCCGACGCTCTGCCCGTCGACGCGGCCGAAGCCGACGATGATGTTCGGCGCGAACAGCTCGTGGACCTCGAGGAACTCGCCGTCGTCGACCACGCGGTTGATGACCTCGTGCATGTCGTACGGCGTGTTCGGGGAGTCCGGGATGAGCGTGTCGAGCTCACGGTCGGAATCGGTGACGTCGTCGAAGAACCCGGCCGGCGCGTCGGACGGCTCGAACACCGGCGCGTCGGAGAGGTTGTTCTGCGGCAGGTAGGACAGCAGTTCCTTGACGTAGGCGATGGCGTCTTCGTCGTCGTTGCCGAGGTAGTGCGCGACGCCGGACTTCGTGTTGTGAGTGCGGCCGCCGCCGAGCTCCTCGAAGGTGACGTCCTCGCCGGTGACCGTCTTGACGACGTCCGGGCCGGTGATGAACATCTGCGAGGTCTCGTCGACCATCACGACGAAGTCGGTGAGCGCGGGGGAGTAGACGTGGCCGCCCGCGTTCGCGCCCATGATCAGCGAGATCTGCGGGATGACCCCGGACGCCTGCACGTTGCGGCGGAAGATCTCGCCGTAGAGGCCGAGCGAGACGACGCCTTCCTGGATGCGCGCGCCGCCGCCTTCGTTGATGCCGACGATCGGGCGGCCGGTCTTGATCGCCAGGTCCATGACCTTGACGATCTTCTCGCCGTAGACCTCGCCGAGGCTGCCGCCGAAGATGGTGACGTCCTGGCTGAAGACGCAGATCGGGCGGCCGTCGACGGTGCCGTAGCCGGTGACGACGCCGTCGCCGTAGGGCCGGTTCTTCTCCTGGCCGAAGTTGGTCGAGCGGTGCCGGGCGAGCTCGTCGAGCTCGACGAACGAGTTCTCGTCGAGCAGCAGCTCGATGCGCTCCCGCGCGGTTTTCTTGTCCTTGGCGTGCTGCTTCTCCACGGCGCGGGCCGAGCCCGCGTGCACCGCCTCGTCATAACGGCGATAGAGGTCGGCGAGCTTGCCGGCCGTGGTGTGGATGTCCGGTTCGTCCTCGGGCGGCGTCCCGAGCGGCTCCGTCGCACTGCTCATTCCCGGGAGCTTAGCTACTTGCAAGTCACTTCGCGTGTGGCGTAGGCAACGTCCGTGGAGATCCGGACGCTCGGTAGTGCTGACCTGCCCGCGTGCGCCGACCTGGCGGAATCCCGGTCGTGGCCGCGCGAGCCGCCGAAGTGGGCGTTGCTGCACGACGTCGGGCAGGTTTTCGGGGTGGACGCGCCGGACGGGCCCGGCTTGGCGGCCTGCGCGGCGCTGGTGTCGTTCGAGGCGGTGGCGTCGATCTCGATGGTGCTGGTCGCGTCCCGGTTCGAGCGACGCGGACTGGGCCGTGCGATCACGGCGCAAGCGCTTGCGGCGGCGGGCGACCGGGTGACCTGGCTCCACGCGTCGACGTACGGCCGGCCGCTGTACGAGTCGATGGGGTTCGTGCCCGACGGCGGCTGCCAGGGGCATGTCGGGACCTTCATCGACGACGGCGGCCCGGGTGCTTCGCCGGGGTCTCTGTGTCCGACGTCCACGCGCTGGACCGGCTCGCTCAGGGCGTGGACCGGCGCCCGCTGCTCGCCCAGCTGGGGACGCCGTTCGTGGTCGACGGCGGCTTCGCGTTCGGGGTGGACATCGGGCACGTGACGGTGATCGGGCCGGTGGTCGCTGTTTCCGAGGAAGCGGCGAAGGCGGTGATCCGCGGAGTGGCGCGGTCGGTGTCCGGCGAGGTCCGGGTGGATCCGGACCTGCGGTTCCCGTCGTTGACGGCGTGGGTTCGCGAACGCGGGCTGGCACCGGGTGCCCTCGCGCCGCGATTGGTCCTGGACGGCCGGGCGTTGCCAGGCGATCCTTCGATGCGGTTCGCGCCGTTCACCCGGGCGCTGTAGGCCGCACCAGGCCGGACTCGTAAGCCGCGATCACCAGTTGTGCCCGGTCGCGGGCCGCCAGCTTGTGCAGCAGCCTTCCGATGTGCGTCTTCACCGTCGCGATCCCCAAGTGCAGCCGCGCGGCGATCTCGTCGTTCGACAACCCCCGCGCGATCAGTGCCAGCACCTCCTGCTCGCGCGCCGTCACGCCCTCCAGCTGCGTCACCGGGCCCGTCGGCAGCCGCGCGAACTCCGACACCAGCCGACGCGTCACCGAAGGCGCCAGCAGTGCGTCGCCCGAAGCCACGATCTCGATCGCCGCCAGCAGGTCCGCCGGTCGCGTGTCCTTCAGCAGGAACCCGCTCGCGCCCGCGCGCAAAGCCGCGTACACGTACTCGTCCAGGTCGAACGTCGTCAGCATCAGCACCCGGACCTCCGACGACGCGCAGATCAGGCGCGTTGCCTCGATGCCGTCCATCGAGGGCATCCGGACGTCCATCAGCACGACGTCCGGCTTCTCGCGCCGCGCCACCGCCACCGCTTCGACGCCGTCCGAGGCCTCGCCGACCACCTCCAGGCCCGGGGCGCTGTCGACCAGCACCCGGAAACTGCCGCGCAGCAACGCCTGGTCGTCGGCGATCAGGACGCGGGTCACCGGGCCGCCGCCGTCTCGTAAGGCAGGCGCGCGAACACGCGGAAGCCGGGATCGCAGGAGCCTGCCGAGAAGTCGCCGCCGTAGACCGCCACCCGCTCGCGCATGCCGATCAGGCCGTGGCCCGGGGTTGCCGAGCCGCCGCGGCCGTCGTCGCGGACCTCGATGCTCACTTCCCCTTCGCCGCCCGTGACGCGGATGCGGCACGTCGTCGCGCTCGCGTGCTTGACCACGTTGGTCAGCGCCTCCTGCACGATCCGGTACACCGACTGGCCGACGCCGCCGGGCAGCTCGTCGAGACCCTCGACGGCCAGATCCACGGACGGGCCCGCCTGCTCCGCACGTTCGGCGAGCGCGCGCAGGTCGGCGAGCGTCGGGGCGGGGGCCAGCGCCGGGACACCCGTGCCGTCGCGCAGCACGCCCAGCATTCGCCGCAGCTCGGCCAGCGTCTCGCGGCTGGTGTCTTCGATGACGCGCAACGCTTCCCTCGCCTCCGCGGGCTGCTCCAACGCCACGTGGTTGCCGACCGCCGCCTTCACCGCGATCAGGCTCATGCTGTGCGCGACGACGTCGTGCATCTCGCGCGCGATCCGCAGCCGTTCCGCCGAAACCGCTTCCCGTGCGTGGTTTTCCCGCTCGGCCACGGCGTACTCGCGGCGCCCGTGGACGGCGATGCCGAGCGCGAACCCGACGATCAGCGCCGACGCCCCGAAGTTCACGGTGGTGGCGGTACTCGGGTTCGGCAGCACCACCCCGAGGAGGCCGATCCCGAGCAGCCCGGCGACGAACCCGACCCGCGACGCCCGGCTGCCCCGGTGCACGACGAACGTGTAGAGCGCGCACCCGGCCGCCACGACGGCGACCGCCAGCACCGGGCCGCCGATCGGCACGGCCGCCGCCGTCAGCACGAGCGCCAGGACGTAGGCGGGCCGCGGCCACCACCGCCGCAGCACGATCGGGGTGACGCTCGTCAGCATGATCGTCCAACCGAGCCACGGGGGGAGCCACAGCGGCAGCGCCCACGCGCCGGCGGCGAGGTTACCGCCGGCCCCGATCGCCAGCACCAGGACCGCGAGCACGTCCAGTACCACGCGAATTCGCATGCACCGAACGTAATGCGGACGCCCGCGCCGCGCGTCAACCCTGAGTCGGACGCTCCGTGTAATGCTTCTTCACGGCCTCGACGCGCTCGTGCGTCCAGTCCGGCAGGTCGACGCCGTGCGTGGCGGCGAACAGCTTGTCGAGCTGCTCGTGGCGCCGGGCCAGCTCCGCGACGACGTCGCCGGGCGCGGCCTCGGTGAACTCGACGCGGGTGCCTTCGAGGGGATCCTGGAGCACGTGCCAGCCCGGCTCGTCCGGGAGCAGCGCGCGGACCTCGTCCACCGGCTTCCAGACGAGGTCGCGGCGGAAGCGGATCGTGCCGTCGGAGAGGACCTCGCCGAAGCCGAGGCCGAACTCCTCCACATAGGACGCCATGCGGGCGTGCCAGTCCTCCGGCTGCTCGACGTCCCGGCCGGACAGGCGCGCGCCGAGGGCGTCGAGGCAGACGTCCCAGCCGCTCGCGGTGCGGCCCGCGGCGAGCTTCGCGATCGCCGGGTCGCCGCGGCCGAACGTGTGCGTGAACTCGAGGAGGCTGCCGTCGCCGTCCGGGGTGATCAGCCAGCGCAGGGTGTCGTCGTTCCAGACGAAGGTGAACTCGCGCGGCGGGTCGACGGTGACGACCTTCCCGGTCGTCGTCTTGTCGTCGCCGGGGAAGGTGAACCGGATCGCGCCGCCGGCACGCAGCTCGACGTCCACCTTCGCCGGGAACCAGTGCGCCAGCTCGCCCGGGTCCGTGATGGCGTGCCAGACCTGCTCGGGCGCGTGCTTCAGGCGGCGTTCGAACCGCAGGGCGGGACGGTCATCGGCGGTCAGCAGCTTCGCGGGCATGCTTGCATATAACCACCGAGGCATATACGGGTCAAGCGCCGCGGACGGCGACGACCGCGGCCGCCAGTTCCGGGTCGCCCGCGGCCTTGTCGAGAGAGGTCCGCAGCACCGAGCAGTACGTCGGCTCGGTCTCGGCGTAGCGCTTGCGGCCGGCGTCGGTGATCACCGAGTAGACGCCGCGGCGGTCGTCCTCGCACAGGTCGCGGATCGTGAGGCCGGCGTCTTCGAGGCGCGCGCACATCCGGCTGACCGAGCTCTGGTTGAGCCCGATCGCCTCGGCGAGCTCCTGCATCCGCAGGCCGCCACGCGGGCCCGCGACCAGCTTGCCGAGCGCGCGGTACTCGGACAGGCCCAGCCCGTGCCTCCGTTGCAGTGCCTTGCCGAGGTCCTGCTCGATGCGGGCGTGCAGCACGAGCATGCGGCCCCAGGACTGTTCGTCGACGGTCATCTCTCCCGCCCTCCTCTTGACAGCCAGCATAGTCCATGGGCAGTCTTTATATGTACATGCAAGTAACTGAGGGGACCTGAGATGACGCGGAACTTCCTCTTCCTGGTCGGCGCGGCGCGGGCCGGCGGGAACACGGAAATGCTGGCCCGGCGGGCGGCGAGGGAGCTGCCTCGCGACGCCGAACAGCGGTGGCTCCGGTTGCCCGAGCTGCCGCTGCCGCCGTTCGAAGACCGCCGCCACGGGGCCGGCGAGCACCCGGCACCGGGTGAGAACGAGCAGCTGCTGATGGACGCGACGTTCGAAGCGACCGACATCGTCGTGGTGTCACCGGTGTATTGGTACTCGGTCGCGGCGAGCGTGAAGCTCTACTTGGACTACTGGTCGGGCTGGATGCGGCTGCCGGTCGAGTTCAAGCCGAAGATGCGCGGCAAGTCGCTGTGGGGCGTGAGCGTCCTGAGCGAGACGGCGCGCGAGGCCCAGCCGCTGATCGGCACGCTCGAGCTGTGCGCGGAGTACCTGAGCATGAACTGGGGCGGCGTGCTCCTGGGGAACGGCAGCCGCCCCGGCGACGTGCTCCTGGACGCCGACGCGATGTCCGCGGCCTCGACGTTCTTCACCGGCGCGGACCTGGTGACCGCCTAGGCGAGGACGTCGGTCGCGATCAGGTGCAGGCCGCGCACGAGGTCGGCGCCCGACGGCGCGCGGTCCGGGTCGATCAGCCACTGCAGCATCACGCCCGAGAGCAGGGCCTGGTGCACGGTGCCGACGGCCCGGGCCTCGTCGCTGCTGTCATCGAGGCCCTGGAAGAGGTTCGCCAGCCCGAACCGGGCCAGTTCCAGGGCGTTCGCCAGCTGTGCGCGCACTTCGGGGTCGAGGTCCGGCTGCGAGTAGGCCTCCATGCTCACCGCCCACATCCGGCGGTGCTCTTCGAACGACTCGATGACCCGGTGCCAGATCAGCTCGAACCGCTCGGCCGGTGCCGCGCCCGCCGGCGTCTCGACCTGCAGCACCTCGGCCAGCGTCTCGCCCCACTCCTCGTTCGCCTCGATCAGTGCGGTGTTGAGCAGGGCTTCCCGCGAGCCGAAGTGGTAGCCGATGGCGGCCATGCTCACGTTCGCCGCCGAGGCCAGGTCACGCACGGTCGTGCGGGCGTAGCCCTTCTCGTTCAAGCAGCGCTTCGCGCCGGCCAGCAGTGCGTCCTTGTTGCCCATGCCCGCAGCCTAGCACGGACGCCTTAGGCGAACGCCTTGCGCGATCGCCCAAATCGCGGTTATGGTTCTCGGCATGACGAACCGACGAGTCCTCATCTCCGGCGCCGGCGTCGCCGGCCCCGCCCTCGCCTTCTGGCTCCACCGCCACGGCTTCACGCCGACGGTCGTCGAGCGCGCTCCCGAGCTGCGCGACGGCGGCTACGCGGTCGACTTCCGCGGCGCGTCCCTGCGCGTCCTCGACCGGATGGGCCTGCTGCCGCAGGTCGAAGCAGCCGCGACCCGGATGGGCGAAGTGACCTATGTGGACGGTGACGACCGGCCGCTGGTCGGCACGCCCGCGTCCGTCCAGAGCGGTGAACTGGAAATCCTTCGCGGTGACCTGTCGCGGATCCTCTACGACGCCACGAAAGACGACGTCGAGTACGTCTTCGGCGACTCGATCACCGGTGTCCTCGAACGCGGCGACGGCGTCACGGTCACCTTCGAACACGGCGAGCCACGCGAGTTCGACCTGGTCGTCGGCGCCGACGGGCTGCACTCGAACGTGCGCTCGCTGGTCTTCGGCGACGAGTCCTGGTACCGCCGCGACCTCGGCTACTACGTCTCGATCTGCACCGTGCCGAACCACCTCGGCCTCGACCACGTCGGCCGGTTCTACAACGAGCCGAACCGCACCATCGGCGTCTACAGCGCGCGGGACAACGCGGAGGCGAAGGCGCTGTTCTGGTTCGGCTCTCCGCCGATCGACTACGACCACCGCGACGTCGAGCAGCAGCGGCGGATCGTCGAGGAAACGTTCAGCGGTGCCGGCTGGGAGACGCCGACGCTGCTCGAGGCGATGCGCGAAGCGCCGGACTTCTACTTCGACTCGGCGAGCCAGATCGTGCTCGACTCGTATTCACGCGGCCGCGTCGCGCTGGTCGGCGACGCCGCGTACTGCGCCGCGCCGCTCTCGGGCATGGGGACGAGCCTCGCGATCGTCGGCGCGTACGTGCTGGCGGGCGAACTCGCGGCGGCCGACGGCCACGTCAAGGCGTTCGGGGCGTACGAGGCCGAGATGCGTGGCTTCGTCGATGCGTGTCAGAAACTGGCCCAGGGCAACGGGAAGTGGTTCGTACCACCGACCCGCGGGTGGATCCGGCTGCGCAACCTGAACTACAAGCTGCTGCCGTACCTGCCGTGGCGCAAAGTGATCGAGGAGATGCCGCTCAAAGCGGGCAACGCGATCACGCTCAAGGAGTATGCGGCGGCGCGGGCGTGACGCCGCGGCGCTTCGCGATGCCGGCCATGTTCTCCTCGCCCCAGTCTCCCAGCGGCAGCAACGCGGTGTTCAGCCGCTGACCCAGGTCGGTCAGCGAGTACTCGACCTTCGGCGGGATCTCGTGGAACACCTCGCGGTGCACGACCTCGTCCGCCTCCAGTTCCCGCAGCGCCTGGATCAGCATCTTTTCGCTGATCCCGTTCACTTTCCGCTTCAGCTCCCCGAACCGCAGCGGTTCGGCGTGCAGCGCCCAGAGGATCAGGGCCTTCCAGCGGCCGCCGACGACGTCGATCGCGGCGTCGAGCCCGCAGCGGTAGGTTCTCGCCAGCATGCAGGATCCTTACCTTTTGGTGGGTACCTGACTTATTAGTCGGTACTTGTCCATAGTAAAGCGCGCCCGCAGCATGATCGGCATGGGAGAAAGCAAGAAACAGGTGGGCGTGCTCGGCCTGGGGCGGATGGGTGCGGCCCTCGCCGGCGCGCTTCTCGGGGCGGGCCACGACGTCGTGGTGTGGAACCGGTCGCCGCTCAAGGCGGGCCCGCTGCTCGACCGCGGCGCGCGCCTCGCGGCCACGCCGGCGGAAGCGGCCTCGGCGGACGTCGTGATCAGTTGTCTGTCCACTTACGACAGTCAGCAGGCGGTGCTGGAAGCCGCTTCGCCGAAGGTGCTGGTCAACCTCACTTCGGGGACGCCCGCGCAGGCTCGTGACGCGGCCGCGTGGGCGTCGTCCGCGGGTGTCGACTACGTGGACGGCGTGATCATGGCGGTGCCGCAGGGCATCGGGACCGCGCAGTCGCGGATCCTGTACAGCGGTTCGGCGTCGGTGTTTTCGGCGCAGCGCGAGGTGCTGTCGGTGCTGGGGGAGCCGGTGTTCCTCGGCGAGGACGCCGGTCTGGCGGCGCTGTACGACCTGGCGCTGCTCGGCATCATGTGGTCGACGATGGCGGGGTACCTGCACGCGCTGGCGCTGGTCGGGACTGAGGGCGTCGAGCCGTCGACGTTCACGCCGATGGCGTTGTCGTGGCTCTCGGCGGTCGGCGGGTTCCTGCCGGGGATCGGCGCGCAGGTCGCGAGCGGCGACTATGCGACGGACGTGTCCGCTTTGGACATCAACGCGGCCGGGCTCGGCCTGCTGGTGGAGACGAGCCGCGCGCAGGGGATCGGGTTTTCGGTGCCGGCGGCGGTCCGGGAGCTGTTCGACCGCGCGGTGGCGGCGGGCCACGGCGCGCACGCGATCGCGAGTGTCATCGAGGAGATCCGGTGAAGTATTCGGGGAAGAAGGCCATCGTCACGGGCGGCACGCACGGCATGGGACTGGCGGTGGTGCGCGCGCTCCTGGACGGCGGCGCGGAGGTGCTGGCGACCGGCCGTGACGTGTCGGGGCTGGACGGGCCGGCGCACTGGCTGTCGTCGGACGCTTCGTCGCTGGCCGACATCGAGGCTTTGGGGGCGTTCGCCGCCGAGAAGCTGGGTTCGGTGGACCTGGTGTTCATCAACGTCGGTTTCGCGACTTTGACGCCGTATCCGGAGGCGACCCCGGAGATCTACGACCGGACGTTCGACGTCAACGCGAAGGGCGCGTATTTCACGGCCCAGCGCTTGGCCGGGCTGGTGCGGCCGGGCGGGTCGTTCGTGTTCACGACCTCGGTGGCGGCCGGGGCGGGGATAGCGGGGATGGGCCCGTATTCGGCGGCGAAGGCGGCGGTCCGGTCGTTCGCGCTGACGTACGCGGCCGAGCTGGCCCCGCGCGGAATCCGGGTGAACGTGGTCAGCCCGGGCTACACGGACACCCCGACGATGGGGGTGACGGGGGTACCGGCCGCGGTAATGGCGGCCTTCAAGGCAACGGGCGACGAGGTGACACCGCTGAAGAGGCACGCAAGGGTCGAAGAGGTCGCGGCGGCGGTGCTGTTCTTGGCATTCGAGGCAACGTTCACAACGGGTGCGGACTTGCCGGTGGATGGCGGCTTGGGCCAGCGGCTCACGTTGCCGGCGTGAGGTGAGGGGCGCGGCTTGCGCCTTGGCTTGGCGGTGCGAGTGGGTGACCCGCCTGCTCGCGCCGGCGGTGCCTCGGCGGCGCGGGCGGGCTTGGCCGGTGCTTGCCCGCCCGCGCCGCCCCCTCCCGGACCTTCAGGTGAGGTGGATGGCCAGGCCTGTCGCGTTGGGGGCGCGGTCGGGGCGGAGGACCAGGTCTTCGTCGTAGTCGCCGCCGTTCTGCGTGCGGAACGGGATCGGCTCCGCTGTCCCCAGTGTCCGCAGGCGCTCTCGGAGGCGGTTGCGGGCCTCGGTGAACTGCTCGTCCGGGAGGCGGTCGGCGCCGTAGACCGGGAGTGGCTGCAGGACTGACATTCCCGCGTAGAACAGCGTTCCGTGGTGTACCGGCCACAGGACCTCGTTCAGCTCGCCGTTCACCCCGCGCGGGCCCATCGCCGGCTCGCGGGCGCCCGCGGTGAGCACCAGCATCGCGCGCTTGCCCGTGAGCCTGCCCTCGCCGTAGCGCAGCGTGCGGCCGTCCTCCGCTCGGATGCCGTAGCCGAAGCCCTTCACGAACACGCGGTCGAACCAGCCCTTGAGGATCGCCGGCATTCCGTACCACCACAACGGGAACTGCACGACGAGCGCGTCCGCCCAGTCGAGCTTCTCCTGCTCGGCCACGATGTCCGGGCTCAGCTCGCCCCGGGTGTGCGCCCGGGCCGACGTCGCCCCGACGACCAGGCGCTCGTCGCCGGCCTCCGCGCCGAAGTCGGCCGCGTCGACCACCGGGTTCCACTTCATCGCGTACAGGTCCGACTCCCGGACGTCGTGACCGAGCTCGCGCAGCGTCCGGAGCCCGTCGTCACGGAGGGCCCCGCTCAGCGAGCGCGGCTCGGGATGCGCGAAAACCCACAAAACGTTCATGACCTCGATGGTCACGCGGGCCGGCGCCGCGATCGAGTGGCCTGATAGCCAACATGTGCAAGAATCGAGCCATGGCCGAATTCGTGCACCCGGACCGTCATCACGTCGCCGTGCTGGTCAGGCACGGCCTGCTCGTGATGGAGCTGGGCATCGTCCACCGGCTCTTCGGGCAGGCGCGCTCGGCGTCGGGCGAGCCGCTGTACGAGGTCGTGACCTGCACCCTCGAACCCGGCCCGGTCCGCACCGACGCCGACTTCACCATCCCGATCGACCGCGGTCCCGAGGTGCTGGCGGAGGCCGACACCGTGATCGTCCCGGCGTCGCTGGCCGAGTACGAGCCCCTGGCGCGCGTGCTGACCCCGCCCCTCGCGGCGGCGCTGGATCGGATCCCGGGGGACGCGCGCATCGCGTCGATCTGCACGGGCGCGTTCGTGCTCGCCGCGGCGGGCCTGCTCGACGGCCGCCGCGCGACGACCCACTGGCGCTCCGCCGACGAGCTGCAGCACCGGTTCCCCGAGGTCGAGGTCGACCCGTGCGTGCTCTACACCGACGACGGCAACGTCCTGACGTCCGCGGGCGTCGCGTCCGGGATCGACCTGGTGCTGCACATGATCCGCCGCGACCACGGCGCGGCCGTCGCCAACGAAGTCGCCCGCGGCACGGTGGTCTCCCCGCACCGTGAAGGCGGCCAGGCGCAGTTCGTCCGGCGGCCGGTGCCCGAGCCGCGCACGTCGTCGACGAAGGCGGCGCGCGCGTGGGCGCTGGAGAACCTGCACCGCCCGCTGACGCTGCGCGAACTCGCCGCCCGCGAGGCGATGAGCACCCGGACGTTCACCCGCCGCTTCCGCGACGAAGTCGGCATCTCGGCCCTGCAATGGCTGACGCAGCAACGGATCGAGCGCGCCCGCCAGCTGCTGGAGGAGTCGGACCTGCCGGTCGACCGCGTCGCGACGGAGGCCGGCTTCGGCACGGCGGCCTCGCTGCGCCAGCACTTCCAGGCCGCACTCGGAGTGTCACCGAGCGCGTACCGCACGACGTTCCGCGGCGAACTGACCGCGCAGGCGGGCTGAATTTTCGTAGTCTGGGCCGATGGACTGGTACCTCGGCCAGAGCCGCTTCACCGACCCGGGCACACAGTCGTCCTGGCTCGACGACGTTCCGCGCGACCTCCCGGCGTTGCGCCGGGCGGCGTCCGAGCTGGTGTTTCACTACTGGGCCCAAGGTGACATCACCCGGCACGGCTTCCCGGCTTCGCGTGGTGAAGAGATCGACCTGCGGTACGCGTCGGACATGTTCGCGCGCCTGCGCGAGCTCGACCCGGCGCCGCCCGGCTCGCCGCGTTCGCCGGTGCACCGGATCGTCGGCTGCTGCCGCGACTTCACGGTGCTGTTCGTCGCGATGGCCCGCCACCACGGCCTCCCGGCGCGCGCCCGGGTCGGCTTCGCGAGCTACCTGGTGCCCGGCTGGTACCTCGACCACGTGGTCGCGGAGGTGTGGTCGCCCGACGGCTGGCGCCTGGTCGAACCCCAGCTGCCGGACGACTTCCCCGGGATCGACGTCCTCGACGTGCCCCGCGACCGGTTCCTGGTCGGCGCGGACGCTTGGACCGCGGCCCGCTCGGGCGACCTCGACCCGAGCCGGCTGGTGGTCTCGCCGGACCTGGACGTGCCGTTCCTGCGCGGCCTGCCGTACGCGCGGCACAACCTCGTGCTCGACCTCGCCGCGCTCAACAAGCACGAGATGATCCTGTGGGACCTCTGGGGCGACCTCGACGACGCGGCCGTGCTCGCTCCGGAGAGCATCGCCCGCGCCGACGAGCTGGCCGAAGCGATGTCCGGCGCCGACCTCGAGCAGCTGCGGACGCTGTTCGAGGCCGAGGACGTGCGGGTGCCGCCGGTGATCCGCTCGGTCACCCCGCCGGGACGGCTCCCGGTCGAGGTAGTGCTTCGCTGACCTCGACGGCGGTCCGCACGAACCGCGCGATCCGCGGGTCCCGCGCGCCCTCCGGCCAGGCGAGCGCGAGCGAGTACGGCGTCGCGTCGGCGACGGGCCGGTACACGACGTCGGCCCGCGGGTGCCCCTCCGCGAACGACGCCGGCAGCAGCGCGATCGCCTGCCCGAGCGCGACCGTCTCCAGCAGCTGCGCGCTGTCGTGCACCACCGGCCCCGGTGTGACCGGGCCGCCGGTCACGTCCCGGCCCGACCAGTAGGCCCGGTCGGCGACCGACGCGTCCGGCCAGGACGGCGTCGCCCGCCCGGTGAAGTCCGCGCAGGTCAGCGAGGTCCGGTGCGCCAGCTCGTGCCGCACCGGGAGCGCGGCGACCCGAGGCTCGGTCACCAGCACCTCGACGTCCAGGTCGCCGTGGTCGCCCGGGCAGCCGAGCAAGGCCACATCGACCTGACCGTCACGCAACAGGGCCGCCTGCTCACCGAACCCGCCGACCCGGATCTCGACCGGCTCCGGGTGCCCGTCGGCGATCCGCCTCAGCAGTTCGGTGGCGACGCCGGGTTTCACGGTGACGACGAGCGCCGGCGGCTCGTGCGCCGCCCGGCGGGTCCGCCGGACCGCGGCCGTGACCGCGTCCAGTGCCTTCGCCGACTCCGTGAACAGGACGTTCCCGGCCGGTGTCAGCTCGACGTGCCGGCTGGTGCGTTCGAAGAGCCGGACGCCCAGCCGTCGCTCCAGCAACCGGATCGCGCGCGACAGCGGTGGCTGCGCCATCCCGAGCCGCTCGGCGGCGCGGGAGAAGTTCAGCTCTTCGGCGACCGCGCGGAAGTACCGCAGCTCACGGACCTCGACGTCGTCCATACCGCGAGGGTATCGCGGCCGCGTCCATCGGTCTTTCCCTTTCTGTTGTGCGAATAGCGGGCTTGGTGTCGAGAGTTCCACAAAGGACGGTGACGGTGGTGACGGACATCCAGCGGGACAAGGAAGTGGTCGTCGGTTTCCTTCGGTCGGCCTTCACCGAGAAGCGCCCGGCGGACGCCTTCGCCAAGTGCGTCGGCGACGACTATGTCCAGCACAACCCCCACGCCCCGGCTCGTACCGATGCCTCGGCGGAGTACCTGGCGGGTTTCGTGGACCGGTTCCCGGATCTGAGCCTGGAGGTGCACCGGGTCGTGGCCGAGGACGATCTGGTGTGCACGCACAGCCTCCTGCGCCTGACATCCGGATCGCGGGGGAGCGCGATCGCGGACGTCATGCGGGTGCGCGACGGGCGGATCGTCGAGCACTGGGACGTGGTGCAGGAGATTCCGGAGTCGACGGTCAGCGGGAACCCGATGGTTTAGGGCGAGGTAGGCGGAGGGGTGTGGGTTGCGAGTCGGGGTAAGTGGCTCGGGGTAAGTGACGCTGCGGGCCGGGACCGAGAGTGCGTGGCGTGCGGGCGGTGCGAGCGCTTGCGGTGGGAGGGCGGCTGGGGGTGGGCGCGACTGGGTGGCGGTGGTGCGGTCCGGCGCCGGGAGTGGCTCTGGCGTGAGACCCGGTGGGCGTTGAGCGAAGGCGGTGCGGACCTACGGCGCGATGCCGTCGAGGGCTGCTCGTACCACCGAGTCCAGCGTGGGCGGGTCGAGCTGGCTCGTGTGCGGGAAGACCGCCGCCAGTACCGAGGCGTGGCAGTAGCCGACCAGCATGGCCGCCGTTGCGTCCACTTCGGACTCCGGGCGCAGCCTGCCGAGGGTGCGCTCCTCCCGCAGGTACGTCAGCAGACGGTCGCGCCAGTAGCCGGATCGCTCGCTGATCTCCGCGAACCGCTCCAGGACCCTCGGCTGCCCGAGCAGGCCGCTGAACGCCGGGACGATCACCTGGTGCAGGGCGAGGCCGAACTCCAAGTGGCGGCGGAGGTTCCCTTCCAAGGTGCCTTCGCCGGCCACCGGCAGGTCGCCCAGCTCCGCTTCCGTCGTGCGCACGTGCTCCAGGAGGGCCCTGGCCACCAGCTCTTCCTTGTCGGAGAAGTGGTTGTAGAGCACGCCGTCGGCGACGCCGGCCATGCGCGCGATCTCGCGCACGGTCATCCCGGTCGTCCCGTGCGTGGCGATCATCTTCTGGGCGGTTTCGACCAGCAGGTCGTGCAGGGACTGGCCGTCCCGCTGAGCCGCGGCTTTCCTCGGTGACATCACCGCCATCGTAGAACCCGTGTCCTAGGACCTCCTTCCCGTGACCAGCCACGCCGCCCCGCGCAGTCGGACCGCGTCCGGGGCCGCGAACGGCTCGAGCGCCGCGGTCAGTGCGTCGGTCGCCTTGGCCGCGGTCTCGGTGTCGACCATGCCCAGGTGGTGGCGCACCGGGCCCCAGTCGGAGATGAACCGCGTCGCGTCGGGGACGTCACGGCCCCAGACCTGGTCGGCCTCGACGCGGGTGCACACCACGTCCTCGAAGCCGGCTCCGGTCAGGACCGCCGTCGTGCGGTCCGGGTCCGCGAACGACGTCGGGCCGCTGCCGTCCGGGCCCGTGGGCTGGGGCAGGTACTCGGCCATCGCCCCGAACACCCGGCCCAGGTCCGTGCCGGAGAGTGCCGCCATGCAGAGGAAAGCCAGCCGCCCGCCGGGGCTCAGGGCCCGCCGGACGTTGGCGAACGCCGCCACCGGATCGGCGAAGAACATCACCCCGAACCGGCTGATCGCCAGGTCGAACCCGCCTTCGGCGAACGGGTACACCTGGACGTCACCCTGGTCGAACGTCACGTTCGGCACCTCCGCCGCCCGCGCGGTCGCGAGCATCGGCCCGGACAGGTCGACCCCGGTCGCGGACCGGGCCCGCGCCGCCGCGAGCCGCGTCAGCCTGCCGTTGCCGCAGCCGATGTCGAGCACCCGGTCGTCCCGGCCGACCTGGTCGAGCACGGAGTCGTTGAACCCGTTGTTCACGGCGTCGTAGCGGTCGGCGTGCGACGCCCAATGCTCCCCTTCGTAGCCGTTCCACGCCTCGGCCTGTGCGGTGTTGACGATCCCGGTCATCCCCATCTCCTCCGTGGTGAACATGCGTTCATGAACGCCTGTTCATCGTCGCGAAGACCGCCCCGGCTGTCAAGGCATCGGCCACCCGCCCCCGGATGTCGGCCAGGTGGCAGATCTTCCGGCCGGGTGATCGCGGAAGACTTCTCATCAGCGAGGCAAACCGCCTCCGACCAGCACAGAGGAGCTCGAAATGGCCGACGTCATCGCCAACATGTCCATGTCCCTCGACGGCTTCGTCGCCGACCCGCAGGACCGCATCGACCACCTGTTCGGGTGGTTCGGCAACGGCGACGTCGAGGTGCCCACCGCCGTCGACTGGGCGACCTTCAAGACCTCCGAGGCCAGCGCGAAGATGCTGCGCGACGCCATGGACAACGTCGGCGCGCTGATCGCCGGCCGCCACCTGTTCGACATCACCCAGGGCTGGGGCGGCACGCACCCGATGGGGGCGCCGGTCTTCGTCGTCACCCACGAGGCCCCGGCGGACTGGCCGCACCCGGACGCGCCGTTCACCTTCGTCACCGACGGCGTCGAAAGCGCCGTGGAGCAGGCCAAGAAGGTCGCCGGCGACAAGAACGTCGCCGTCGCCAGCACCAAGATCGCGCAGCAGTGCCTCAACCTCGGCCTGCTCGACGGCATCCAGGTCGACCTCGTCCCGGTGCTGCTCGGCTCCGGCGTCCGGTTCTTCGAGGGCCTCGACGCGACGACCACGCTGACCGGCCCCGAGGTCGTCGAAGGGGCGGGCGTCACGCACCTCACCTACCGGATCAAGCGCTGAGGAGCGTGACGTGCAGCGCGGCGAGCCGGGCAGGGTCGGCGATCACCTCGTACGCCACCACCCGCTCGCCCTCGACCGTCACCGCGAGGGCGAGCAGCAGCCGGCCACGCGGGGCCACGACGACGCCGACCGCGCCGTCGACCAGGGCCGCTTCGGCGAAGTGAGCCCGTTTCCCGAACACCTGCGTCTCCTCGGCCACGGCACGGGCCCCGCGTGCCTCGAGGGCCGCTCCCACCGGCAGCGCGGCCGCGTCGGCGTGGCGGACGACTTCCGGGGCGAGGACGTCCAGAAGCTCATCCAGGTCGCCGCCGCGGGCCGCCGCCAGGAACGCGTCGACCACCCGGCGGTGCCGCGCCAGGTCGGCCGGGGGCAGCGGAGACGTGCCGCGGACCCGGTGCCGGGCGCGGCTCGCGAGCTTCTTCGCCGCCACCGGCGTGCGGTCGAGCACCGGGGCGATCCGGTCGAACGGCACGGCGAACAGGTCGTGCAGCACGAACGCGATCCGCTCGGCCGGTCCCAGCGCGTCCAGCACCACGAGCAGCGCGCGGCCCACCGAATCGGCCAGCTCGACCTCGCCGGCCGGATCGGCATCGGCCGCAGGCTCCGGCACGACGTCGAACGGGTCCTCGCGCCGGGCTTTCCGCGAGCGCAGGACGTCGAGGCAGACGCGGGAGACGACGGTCGTCAGCCAGGCCGCCAGGTTGTCGACGGAGTCCACGCGGTTCAGCCGCAGCCAAGCTTCCTGGACGGCGTCGTCCGCCTCGGCCGCCGAGCCGAGCAGCCGGAAGGCCAGCCCGCGCAGCCTGCCGCGTTCGGCCTCGAACTCCCGGGCCAGCTCGTCCATCGGTCACCTTTCGCCCGCACCCACCGTCGCACTCCCGACGAACCACGGCGACCAGAGGTGACCGATGAGCTTGCTGACCCCTGCCGACCTGGGCGGATGGCGCCTGCCCAACCGTGTGGTGCTCGCGCCGACGACCCGCGCGCACGTGCCCGGCGGCGTTCCCGGCGAACGGCAGGCCGCCTACTACGCGGAACGCGCCGGCGCCGGATTGATCATCACCGAAGGCACTTGGGTGAGTGACCGGGCCGTCGGGTTCCCGGACGTTCCCGGCGTGTACGCCGACGACCAGGTCGCCGGATGGCGTCGGGTCACCGACGTCGTGCACGCGCTCGGCGGGCGGATCGTGGTGCAACTGTGGCACACCGGGGCGGTGTCGCACCCGGACTTCCTCGGCGCGCGGCCGGCCGGGCCGTCGGCGGTGAACCCCGAAGAGTCCGTGCACACCGCTTCGGGACGGCGGCCGACGGTGACTCCGCGTGCGATGAGCGTGGCCGAGATCCGGGCCGTCGTCGCGGACTACGGCGCGGCGGCGGAGAACGCGCGGCGAGCGGGCTTCGACGGCGTCGAGGTGGCGGCCAACGGCGTGTACCTGCTCGCGCAGTTCCTGCACCCGCGGTCGAACCGCCGCACCGACGCGTACGGACGCTGCCGGCGCAAGCTGCTCTCGGAAGTCGTCGATGCCGTGAGTGCCTCCGGGATCGCAGTCGGGGTACGGCTTTCGCCGTGGTGGACGGGCGGACTGTTCACTGTGGACGAACCCCTGCGCGCCGAATACGACGAGCTGGTCGCCGGGCTCGACGTGGCCTACCTGCACCTCCGTGGTCCGGACACGGGACCGGATTTCGCCGGTTTCGCGCGGTATCGACGGCTGTTCGGCGGCTCGCTCATCGTGAACAACGGCTTCGGCCGCGACTCCGGGGACGCCGTGATCCGGGCCGGGATCGCCGACGCGGTGTCGTACTCCCGGCACTTCCTCGCCAACCCGGACCTCGTGACGCGGTTCGCGCTCGGCCTGCCGCTGGAAACCGCCGACCCCGCGACGTACTACGGCGTCGCCGCGGTGTCCTGACGGCTATTCCGGGCACCACACCGCCAGCTCGCTGCCGCCGGGTTCGCGGAAGTGGAAGCGCCGGCCGCCGGGGAAGGCGAACGGTTCCCTGGTCACCTCCCCGCCGGCCGCGACCACGGCGGCCCGGGCCGCGGCCAGGTCGTCCGTGCGGATCGTGACCAGGGGCGCGTGGGGTTGCTCGGCCGCGTCGGCCTGGAAGCCGAAGGTGAGACCGGGTGCGCGGACGTCGGTGTAGGTGGGCCCGTACGGCGTCACGTCCCAGCCGAAGGCGCGCGCGAAGAACTCGCCGGACGCGGTGGCCGACATGGACGGGAACTCGGCGAAGTCGACTTCGTACATGGCTGGAGAAGCTAGCGGCGACCACCGACAAAAACGCTAGCCTGAGCGCCATGGATCTCGACGACGTGGTCGTGCGCCTGTGCGCGGAGGGCATGCAAGCCGAAGCGGCGGGCCGCACCGAGGACGCGCACGCGCTGTTCCGGCAGGCGTGGGACGCGGCGACCGACGACTACGGCGCCTGCGTCGCGGCGCACTACCTCGCCCGGCACCAGACGACCCCCGAAGACGTGCTGCGCTGGAACCAGGAGTGCTTGGAGCGCGCCGATCGCGTCGGCGACGAGCGGGTCCGCGGGTTCTACCCGTCGCTGCACCTGAACCTGGCCCGCGCGCACGAGGAGCTCGGTGACGCCGACCACGCGCAGGAGCACTACCGCCAGGCCGCCGCACGCCTCCAGGACGTTCCGGCCGGGCCGTACCGCGACGGGATGCGGTTCACGGTCGCCGCCGCGTTGCGGACGGCCGACGGCGGGAGCACCGCACTGACCGAACTGCTCGGCAAGTTGTGCGAACGCAAGGACTTCCGGGCCCTCGGGGTGCTGCTGCCGCCGTACCTCGGCGATCTCGGGACCTCGGACGACCGGACGGCGTTGCTGACCGCCGTGCAGATGGTGCGGCTGGGACAGTCGCTTCCGGAGGACGAGGCCGCGCTGCTGAGCCGGGCGATGGGTGAGCTGACGGGCGCCTGACCGATCAGCCGGGGAAGCGGCCGGCCGCGACGAAGGCGGCGAGAAGCGCCAGGAGCACGTTGGCGGGCAACGGCCGGCGCTCGCCGCGGACCAGGTGCACCCGGAACGCGGCGACCTGCACCACCACCAGGCCGATCGCGGCGATCGGGGTGAGGACCGGGGCGATCCCGGTCAGCCGGGGCAGGACCACGCCGAGCGCGCCGAGGACTTCCACCAGCCCGACCGCCTTCACGCCGGCGTCCGACGAGTCCTTCATCCAGTCGAGGGCGCCCGACGCGATCAGCCGCTCGCGCCGCCGCACGACCTTGAGCCCGCCCGCGGCGAGGTAGACGATGGCGAGCAATCCCTGAGCGACCCACAGTCCGATGTCCACGCCTGATGGTCGGCGCGCACGAGGGCCGCCGCAAAAGGCACAACGATGTGTGTGTCCAGGAAGGAGCGCCCGGCCATGACGAAGGTCACAGACGACGGGGAGGGGCCGCCGCGGATCCGGGACGGCGGGGCGGTCCGCGAGGTGCTGGACCGGGTCGGCGACAAGTGGAGCCTGCTGGTGATCGGCACCCTGCGTTCCGGGCCCTTGCGGTTCGGCGAGCTGGTGCGGGCCGCCGGCATCTCGCAGCGGATGTTGACGCTGACGCTCACCCGCCTGGTCGAAGACGGCCTGGTGACGCGCACCGCGTACGCCGAGGTGCCGCCCCGGGTCGAGTACGAGCTGACCGAGCTGGGCCGGAGCCTGGTGCCGCTGGTGCTGGCGCTCGCCGAGTGGGCGATGGCCAACCACGAGCGGATCAACGCCCACCGGCAGCGGACTCAGGCCGGGCGGCCCGCGCCCGCGTAGTCGTCGCCCTTCGAGTGGTACGTGTGGATCTGGATCGCCTGGCCCTCGGTCGGCGCGTTGATCATCAGGCCGTTGCCCAGGTACAGCCCCACGTGGTGGATGCGCGTCGCCGGGCTGCCGTAGAACACCAGGTCGCCCAGGCGGGGCTCCTGCGCGGCCGGCACCGGCGGGAGCGCCCGGAACTGGCTGTCCGCCGTGCGCGGCAGGGACACGCCCGCGCTGTCGTAGGACGCCTTCGTCAGGCCCGAGCAGTCGAAGCCGGCCGCGCCCGCGTCGGGACCGTTGCCGCCCCAGACGTACGGGAGGCCGAGCTGGCCCAGGGCGAACCGGGTCGCCTGAACCCGCGGCGACGAAGCCGACGCCGGGTCCAGGGAAAGCGTCGCGTACAGCTGGGCCATGCCGAGGACGCGCTGCCGGAACAGCTCCGCGTCGCTGCCCGGGTGGTACGCCGCGATGGCCTTCCACCAGCCCGGGCCGGCGCCGAGGTCCGTGCCGCCCGCGCACAGTGCCCGCCCGGCCGCGACCGGGGCCTCGGTGCCGTACTTCTTGCTCTGCGCCGCCGTCAGGCCCAGCAGGTTCTCGCCGCCGCGGCCGTGGTTCGACGCCGCCGAGCCGACGCCCGCCAGCGTGACCCACGAGAGGTGGCACGACGGGTCTTCGCTCCGCAGGGCCAGCTCGCCGTTCGCGTAGCCGATCAGCGCGTCCGCCGGGATGTCGAGGGGCCCCGCCAGCTGGTCGGCCCACTGCTGCAGCGGGCTCTTGCCGCCCTGGCCGGACGCGCCCTGGCCCGGTTCCTGCGCCTTCACGGGTGCGCTGACCTCGAGGACCGAGGGACCCGACGCGGCGTCCCGCGCCACCGGCAGGGGAGCCGGCGCGGGCTCGGGCGACCGGTCGGCCAGCAGCCAGCCCGCGGCGACCAGACCCGCGACGAGCGGCAGCGCGACGAGGCCGCGCAGGGCCGCGCCACGAGCCCAGGAGGTCGGCTTCGGCGTCACGGGGTCCAACTTAGAAGAGCGCACCTCTTAGTGAACGACTGAGTAGCTTGCACGTTAGGGGGACTCTCATATGGTGGACACATGTCTGAGATCGACGCTGCCCGGCTGACCGCGGCGCTCAAGGACCGGTACGCGAAGATCGACGTCGTCGAGCGCACCGGCTCCACCAACGCCGACCTGCGGAAAGCCGTCGACGAGGGAGCCGCGGACCGGACCGTCCTGCTGGCCGAGGAGCAGACCGCGGGGGTCGGCAGGCGTGCGCGCCAGTGGAGTTCGCCGAAGGGCGCCGGGCTGTACCTCAGCGTGGCGCTGCGGCCGGGCGTCCCGTTCACGGCGCTGGGCTCACTCTCCGTCGTCGCCGGGCTCGCCGTCCGGGCGGCCGCGGCCGGCGTCGGGGTCGACGCCACGCTCAAGTGGCCCAACGACGTCCTCGTGGGCGGCGCGAAGTGCGCCGGGATCCTCGCCGAGGCCGTCGCCGGGGACCCGCCGTCGCTCGTGCTCGGCATCGGCCTCAACGTCCTGCCGCTCGGCGACGTCCAGCCGGGCCCGGGCGGCCTGCCCGCGACGTCGCTCGCCGAGGCGGGCGCCACGAACACCGACCGCACCGACGTCGCGATCGCCCTGCTCACCGAGCTCGGCGACCTGGAGAAACGCTGGCGGCTCGCCGGCGGCGACCTCACCGAAGCCGGCCTGCTGGGCGACTACCGCGCCCACTGCGCGACCCTCGGCCAGGACGTCGAGGTGCAGCTGCCGGACGGCACGTCGCTCGTCGGGCGCGCCGCCGACATCGACGCCGCCGGGCAGCTCCAGGTCGACATGACCGGCGGCCAGCGGCACACCGTGTTCGCGGGTGACGTGGTCCACGTCCGCCCGGCCTGATTCTTCGGGGCGTTGCACTCACCGGCCGGGCGTCTCGCCGGTACGGTGAAGCGACATCGCCGCACCGACCTTGGGAGCGTCCGCCGTGGCTTATCCGGACGATTTGCTCAGCGAGCAAGAGCACGTCGTGGTGCACAGTCACCCGCACTTCAAGATGCTGATCTTCCCGACGCTGGCGTTCCTGGTCACCCTGGGCGCCGGCATCTGGCTGGCGATCCTCGCGAAGGACGCCGGCTCGCCGTGGAACACGGTCGGGCTGATCGCCATCGCCGTCGTCGCCCTCGTGCTGATCGTGTGGTTGTTCCTGGCCCCGCTCGTGCGCTGGCGCACCACCCACTTCATCGTGACCACCGACCGCCTCATCGCCCGCGAAGGCGTCCTGAAGCGCACCGGCATCGACATCCCGATGGGCCGGATCAACAGCGTCCAGTTCGAGCACGACCTGCTGGACCGGGTCTTCGGCTGCGGCACGCTGATCATCGAGTCGGCGTCGGCCGAGCCGCTGCGGTTCGAGGACATCCCGCACGTCGAGAAGGTGCACACGGTCATCTACCGCGAGGTCAACGACAACCCGTACGACGACTACCGCGCGGGCGGCCCGCAGCAGACCGAGCCGCTGCCGCCCCAGGGCGGGCACCCGCCGCGCGGCGACCGTCGCCGCTGATGGGCACGCGCGAACTGGGCCTGCCGGAGCGGGTCCCCTCGGCGGGTGAGCTGCCGGAGCGGGTCACGATCTGGGAGGTCGGCCCGCGGGACGGGCTGCAGAACGAGAAGACGGTCGTCCCGGTCGAGGTCAAGCTGGAGTTCCTCGACCGGCTCGCGGGCGCCGGCCTGACGACGCTCGAGGCGACGAGCTTCGTGCACCCCAAGTGGGTGCCGCAGCTGGCCGACGCCGAGCAGCTGCTGGCCGGGCTCGAACGCCGTGAGGGCGTCCGCTACCCGGTGCTGGTGCCGAACGAGAAGGGCCTGAACCGGGCCCTCGACGCGGGCGTCGAGCACATCGCGATCTTCGCCAGCGCGACCGAGACGTTCGCGCGGAAGAACCTCAACTCGTCGCTGGACGAGCAGTTCGCGATGTTCGAGCCGGTCGTGACGCGGGCGCGGGAAGCCGGCCTGGACGTGCGCGGCTACCTCTCGATGTGCTTCGGCGACCCGTGGGAAGGTGCCGTGCCGGCGAAGCAGGTCGCCGCCGCCGGGCGCCGCCTGCTGGACATGGGGTGCTCGCAGCTTTCGCTGGGCGACACCATCGGCGTCGCGACCGCGGGCCAGGTCGAGAACCTGGTCGGGCTGTTCGGCGATGTCGGTACTTTGGCCGTGCACTTCCACGACACCTATGGTCAGGCTCTGGCCAACACCCTGGCGGCGCTCCGATGTGGAGTGTCGACAGTGGACTCCTCGGCGGGCGGGCTCGGCGGCTGCCCGTACGCCGAGTCGGCCACGGGGAACCTGGCCACCGAGGACCTGGTGTGGATGCTGGACGGCCTCGGGGTGGCCACCGGCGTCGACCTGGACACGCTGGTGGCGGCCAGCGCGTGGATGGCGGGACAGCTCGGCCGCCCGAGCCCGTCCCGCGTGGTGGCCGCGCTGAGCTGACCTCGCCCGCACCCGCACGTGGAGCGTGCGGTATCAAGGGGGACCGGCCGCGGCCGCGTCGACCAGTGTGCCCGCGGGCACCGACCGAGCCGGAGGATGGGTGTGACCGAGCCTTCCGAGGCGGGCTCCGAACCGGTCGAGGCCGACCTCGACACCGGGCCGATCCAGCTGCCTGGATACGGCCTGACGGATTCCGGCGCCTTCGAAGAGGCGCCGACTCCGCCCTCGGGCACCCCCGCGGCGTGGCCGCACGCGGTGTCGCCGCTGCTGCCGCCGTTCCCGCTGCCCCCGGCTCCGCCCGCGCCGGCCGGCCCGCCGCCCCCGGTGGCGGGCCCGCCACCGAACCCCGGCTCGCCCGCGCCCTTGCCGGCGCTCGGGTCGCCGCGCACCGAGCGGGAAAGCGTCGTCGCGCTGTTCCTGGTGCACATGTTCCCGATCGGGCACCTGCCGGTGGCGATGGACCGGCCGGCGCTGCAGCTGCCGCTGCCCGAGGACCCGGACGGCTTCGCGCCGAACGACCACCCGGACGCCCGGCTGATCTTCGACGACCAGGCGCTCACCAACGTCACCGCCGGGTTCCGCCGGTCGCCGACCGCGCCGCCGCGGCCGGTGCCCCGGCACCTGACCGACGGCTACGTCCCGTACGCGCGGGCGACGCAGGCCGTGTGGATCCGCCGGTTCGTCGTCGGGCACAGCGAGCTGGGGCCCGAGTACGCGTGGCCGCCGGGCGACCACTACCCGGAGGGCTGCGTCGACCACGGCGATCCGGTGATGGTCCCGATGAACACCGTGCTCGACCGCTTCGGCCCGGCCTACGGGCGGGTGTTCTTCGCCGACGGCACACCCTTCGCGGAACGCTCGCTGCCGCCCGGGATGCTGGACGCCGAGTACCGCCGGTACGTCGTGGTGCGTGCCGTGCCGATGTGGCGGGCCGAGACCGCGAACTGGTTCGGCCAGGTCGGCGGCGGCACCCGGTACCGTGCGCTGCTGGCGGCGGACGAGCTCGTGACCCTCGGCTACCTCGCCGAGGCCAAGGGGGAAGAGGACTGATGAACACCCAGTCGATCCAGCGCTGGCTCGGCGTGCTCGGCGTGCCGCCGGAGGTCGTCTCGCTCGGCGCCGAGGTCGACAACGCCTGGTGCCTGATGCAGGGCGAGGACGAGGCGTGGGAGGTCTTCTGGCGGGAGCAGGGCAACCGCTACGACTGGGCGCGGTTCACCAGCGAGCAGGTGGCGTGCCACTACCTCTTCGGCCGGCTGGCCTGGGCGCAGGTCGCCCGCGGCGCCGTCGGCCTGCTGCCCGGGTCGTGACGGAGCACGACCCGGGCAGGCCGGTCAGCTCACCGCGTAGGTGAACACGTGGGCCGCGCCGGCTCCGGTCGACGTCGGCAGGGTGACGCTGCGAACCTGCTTGGCCGGGTCCAGGGCGATCGGGGCCGTCGCGAACAGGTACGACGTGTACGGCCGCTGCAGCCGGAACATGTACCTCGGGAACGCCGAGTTCACGTACGGCACCGACGCGACGACCGTGTTCCCGAACTGCGGCGTCTCCTCACCGCCCTTCAGCAGCCACTCCGACAGGCCCAGCGAACCCTGCTGCGTCGAGCCGTCGGTGTAGGTGACCGTGACGCTGCCCTGCGCGTCACCGCCGGTCGCCGAGCCGAGGAACGACAGCTTCGTCGCGCCCGCCGGAGCGTCGACCGCAAGCGTTTGCCCTGAGGCGATCACGTTGTCCGGCGACCCCGCCGGGCTCGACGGCCAGGTGAACTCGCGCACCTTCGCGCCCGGCGTGATCCCGCTCGCGGCGAGGCCCTGCGCCGAGTAGGCGAACTGGCCGGGGTAGAGGTCGGTCTCGCCGAAGTCGCCGTATTGGACGAGCCGGTCGTCCGTGACGCCGACGTTGGTGTCCGCCGCGTGCAGCGTCCCCGGCTTCCCGACCGTGACCGGCAGGTACGCGGGCAGCTGCCCGCCGAACTCCACCGGCACGCTCGTGAACGCGTCGGGCGACCCGGCGGCGGCCGTGACGCGAACCTGCTGGGACGACGTCCCGTGCGCGCCCACCGTGAGCGTGCCGCTCGACGGCGTCACGGTGATCCCGGCCGGCGGCTTCGCCTGCCAGGTCACCTTGCCCTGGCCGGTGATGCCTTCGGCCGTCACGGTTGCCGACGTCGAGCCGCCGGGGGCGACGACGACTCGGCCCGGGCCGACCTTGCCGCGCACCGGAACTTCGCCGTCGCGGAAGGACGGCGGCGCGTCGCTCTTCGCCGAGCCCCACGACGTCGGTGCCGTCCCGAGCGTGAAGTCGAGCCGGCCGCCGTTCACCGCGAACGACTCCGGCAGCCACGGCTTCGTGCTCGGCTTCCCGTTCACCTTCAGGCTGTTCACGTACTTCACCGAGCTGGACGCGCCGGGCGCGGTGATCGTGATCCGCTGGCCGGTCGCCCGGGTGAGCGTGATCTTCGGGAACATCGGGCTGGCCAGCACCATTTCGGCGCGGCCGGGTGCCTCCGGGTACATGCCGAGCGCGGCGAAGACGTACCACGCCGACGTCGCGCCGAGGTCGTCGTTGCCGGGCAGGCCGTCCTCCGTCGGCTTGAACAGCAGCTCCGCCGAGCGGCGCACGATGTCCTGCGTCTTCGACGGCGCGCCCGCGTACGCGTACTCCCACGGCACCTCGAACGACGGCTCGTTCGACATGAACGCGTACGGCGAACTGGCGTCGCTGTTCAGCTTCGTGAAGAAGAAGTCGAGCCGCTTCTTCACGGCGTCGTCGCCGCCCATCGCGTCGAAGAGGCCGCGGACGTTGTACGGCACCATCCACGTGTACTGCGCCGCGTTCCCTTCCTGGTAGCGCATTTCCTCGTACTTCGCGGGGTCGAACGGCGAGAGGAACTGGCCGTCGCGCATCCGGGTCTGCAGGTAGCCGGTGGCCGGGTTGTAGACGTTCTCCCAGTACTGCGCGCGGGTCATGAATTGCTGGTAGGTGTCTTTCTGACCCAGCCGCTGAGCCAGCTGGGCGATGCCGAAGTCGGCGGTGGTGTCTTCGAGCATGTCCGAGACGTTGTTGGGGTGGTAGCCCAGCGTCTGGTAGTCGGACAGGCCAGGGCGTTCGAGCGCGCGTTCGCCGGCCTGCTGGACGCGGGTGGCGCCGTTGACCATCGACTTCAGTGCCTGCGACGCGTCGAAGTCCGTGGCGCCGAAGGCGTACGTGCTGGCGATGATCGAGTGGTACGGGTCGCCGCCCATCACGCCCATGAAGTCGTTGTTCTGCGACCAGCGGTCCCAGATCCCGCCGGCCTGGTTCGCCTGGTTGAGCATCGACTGCGCCATGTCGGCGGCCTCGTGCGGGGCGAGCATCGACAGCAGCTGGACCTCGTCGCGGTAGGTGTCCCAGCCGGAGAAGTTGGCGTACTGCGCGTGGCCGGGTTTCGTGCGGTGGATCGCCTTGTCGAAGCCCGCGTAGCGACCGTCCACATCGGAGAAGACGTTCGGCTGCAGGAGCGTGTGGTAGAGCGCGGTGTAGAAGGTGCGCGTGGCCGCGTCCGTACCGCCTTCGACGGTGATCTGCCGCAGCCGGTCGTTCCAGGTCCGGCGCGCGTTGTCCTTGATGGTTTCGAACGAGTCGTGCCGCTGTTCGGCGGCCGCGTTCAGACGCGCCCCGGCGGCATCCACATAGGACAACCCGACGCGCACGCCGACCGGCTTGGCGGGGTCGAAGGTCAGGTAGGCGCCGGAGCCGCCGTCGGCCGTGACGACCTGCTTGTCCCACGTCGTCTTGCTGAGGTCGCCGCCGCGGGCGGTGGTGCCGCCGGGCGTCACGGTGGCGTTCTGCCAGGTCCCGGACGTCGTGAAGGGCTGGTCGAACGACGCCGAGAAGTAGACCTTGTACGTGTTGGGCCCGCGGCAGAAGTGGCCGCTGGAGACCCAGCCTTCGACGGTCCGCTTGGCCGGGTCGACCGTCACGGCGGCGTCGTCACTGCCCATCGCGGACTGCGCGACGTCGACGAGCAGCGTGGCGGGCGAGTTCTTCGGGAAGGTGAAGCGGCCCATGCCGGAGCGCTGGGTCGCGGTCAGCTCGGTGGTGATGCCGGAGTCCGTCGTCACCTTGTAGTAGCCGGGGGACGCGGTTTCGTTCGCGTGGCTGAAGGTGGGGAAGTACTTCGTCGCGTCGACCGCGGGGGACGTGGAGATCTGCCCGGCGAAGGGGAGGAACGGGACGTCGCCCGCCGCGCCGCCGCAGCCGGCGCCGTTGAAGTGGGTGAGGCTGAAGCCGCGGAGCTTGTTCTCCTCCCAGGCGTAACCGCCGTCGCGGTCGCGGGCGTAGTAGCGGCCCTGCCCGGCGGGTGGTTTGGGCTGCAGGGGAGTGTCGGGGCTCCACTGCACCATGCCGAAGGGGACGTCGGCGCCGGGGAAGGTGTCGCCGGCGTAGGTGTTGGTCTCGGGGGTGTCGCCGGCCTTGGCGCCGACGAACGGGTTGACGAAGGCGGCCAAATCGGTCTCGTGGGCGGCCGCCGGAGTGGCCGCGATGGCCGTGAACAGGGGAATGACCAAAGCCGCGGTGACGACTCTGCGCATGCTCTTCCTCCCGGGGTGAGCGGACCACCTCGGGCTGACAACGTTGTCAGAAGACGCGGTGACCCGGCGAGCACTGGGAGTGAACCACCGGGGGTTCAGACCGGTCAAGAAGTGCCCGCCAGGCGGCCTATCCGGTTAACGCTTGAGAATCCCCAGCGCCTCTTCGTGCAGGAGGCCGTTCGTCGACAACGCACTGCCGTTGTCGTAGCGCCCGGCGCCGTCCAAGTCGCTGAACCGCCCGCCCGCCTCGGTGACGATCACCTGTGCCGCCGCGACGTCCCACGGGTTCACGATGCACTCCGCCGCGACGTCCAGCGCGCCCTCCGCCACCAGCACGTGGTGCCAGAAGTCGCCGAACGCGCGGGACTCCCAGCACGCGTCGACCAGGTCCAGGTACTTCTCGCGCGAGTGGTGCTCGCGCCACGAGTTCACGTCCGTTGTGGACAGATAAGCGTCCGAAAGGGACGAAACCCCGGAAACCGACAGTCGGCGGGTCCCGGCGGAATCGGACGAAAACGCGCCCGAGCCCGTGGCCGCCCACCAGCGGCGCCCCAGCAGCGGCGCGCTGATCATGCCGACCACCGGGTCGCCGTCTTCGACGAGCGCGATCAGGGTCGCCCAGACGGGTACACCCCGGAGGAAGTTCTTGGTGCCGTCGATCGGGTCGAGCACCCACGCCCGGCCGGTCGCCGCGGATCCGCCGCGCTCCTCGCCGAGCACGGCGTCGTCCGGGCGTTCGGTCGTGAGAAGCGCACGGATCGCGTCTTCGACCGCGGTGTCCGCGTCCGTCACCGGGGTGCGGTCGGGCTTGCGCTCGACCCTCAGGTCCAGGGCGCGGAACCGCGCCGTCGTGATCGCGTCGGCGGCGTCAGCCAGCCGGGTGGCGAGGGCCAGATCATCTCCGTAGCCAGGCACGGTCACGATGGTTTCACGCCTCTTCGCCGTAGAGTTGGCCAGGTGAGCATGGTCCTACTTGCCGAAGACGATCCGGCCATCGCCGAACCGCTCTCCCGCGCCCTCGAACGCGAGGGATACGAGATCCACGTCGTCACCGACGGCCCTTCGGTGCTCGACGCCACCGCCGCCCAGAGAGTCGACCTGCTCGTGCTCGACCTCGGGCTGCCCGGCATGGACGGGCTCGAGGTCTGCCGGCGCCTGCGCGCCAACGGCACCGAGCTGCCCGTCCTGATGCTCACCGCGCGCACCGACGAGGTCGACTTCGTCGTCGGCCTGGATGCGGGCGCCGACGACTACGTCGCCAAACCGTTCCGGCTCGCCGAGCTCCTCGCCCGGATCCGCGCGCTGCTGCGGCGCCGGGTGCCCGAGGTGCTCGAGGCCGGCGGCGTGCGGATGGACCTGGGCGCGCGGCTGGTCACCGTCGACCTGCACGAGGTGCAGCTGGCGAACAAGGAGTTCGAGCTGCTGCGCGTGCTGATGAGCCGCGCCGGGCAGGTCGTCAGCCGCGACGAGATCCTCGCCGAGGTCTGGAACGACCTCGAGTCGAAGACGTCCAAGACCCTCGACATGCACATGTCGTGGCTGCGGCGGAAGCTCGCCATCGCCGCCGACGAGGCCGCCGGCCGCACCAGCAAGACCCACGACGGCGAGCGGCGGATCGCGACCGTCCGCGGCGTCGGCTTCCGGTTCAACGCCGAATAAGCCGTGCGCCGCCGCATCCTGCTGGCCATCCTGCTGGCCGTCGCCGTCACCGCGGCGGTCCTCGGCATCCCGCTGGGCATCGTGGCGAGCTGGCAGATCGAGTCGAGCTACCGCGAGACGCTCGCCGAGAACGCCCGCGCGGCGGCGGCGATCCTCGACACCGAGATCGCCAACGGGCAGGAGATCGACCTCGACCAGGTGCGCGCGGCCGTCCCGGCGAACGGGCTGCTCACCGTGCAGGTCCCCGACCAGCAGGAAAAGCGCTACGGCAACGACCCGGGACCCGACACCGTCACCGAGACGGCCGACCTGGCCCGCGACGGCAAGGTCGCGATCGCCGTCCCGGCCGGCCCGATGCACGAACGGCAGACGACCGTCACGCTGGTCGTCGTGCTGCTGGTGCTGCTCTCGATCGGCACGGGTGCGGTGGTGGCGCTGGTGACGGCGAGGCGGCTCGCGAAACCCCTGCGGCACGTCGCCGAACGCGCGTCCCGCCTCGGCGGTGGCGACTTCCGGCCCGACCCCAGCCGCTACGGCGTCGGCGAGCTCGACATGGTCGCCGAGGCGCTCGACGCGTCCGGCACCGCGCTCGCCCAGCTCGTGCAGCGGGAACGCCAGCTCGTCGGCGACGTCTCGCACCAGCTGCGCAGCCGGCTGACGGCGTTGCAGCTGCGGCTGGAACCGCTCACCGTGCATCCGGACGAAGAGGTGGCCGACGAGTCGAAGGCGGCCCAGGAGCAGGCCGACCGGCTGGCGGAGGCGCTCGACGAGCTGCTGGCGGCGGCGCGCGCGGCCCGCGAGGTCGGCGCGGAACCGGTCGACTTGCCGACGCAGCTGCCGCAGATGGCGCAGGAGTGGCGCGAACTGCTTCGGTCGGAGGGGCGCAACCTGCGGATGCGCGTGGCCGACGGCTTGATGGCCCGCGCGACCCCGGGGCGGCTGCGCGAAGTGGTCGGGGTGCTGCTGGACAACGCCCTGCGCCACGGTTCGGGCACGGTCACGGTGGTCGCGCGCCGCGGCGACGCCGAGGGCACGGTGGTGATCGAGGTCAGCGACACGGGCTCGGGCGTGCCGGACGAGCTGGCCCCGCACATCTTCGAGCGCGGCTTCTCCGGCGGCGGCTCGACGGGCGTCGGTCTGGCCCTGGCCCGGGCGTTGGTTGAGGCGGACGGCGGCCGTCTGGAGCTGTCCAACCGGCGGCCGGCGGTGTTCAGCCTATTCCTGAAGGTGCCGCGGCCGAGCGATGTCCCTGAGGTGCGCTGGCCCGCGGAGCGCGTCCCGCGTTAGCCGGATCCCTTGCGGCTGCGGCAATCCGTGGCAGGGAAGCGCTTTCGGCTGAGACCGGGTGGGAGGGCACGCCCTCCCACCCGGCCGGTCAGATCAGCCCTTCACGCAGCGCGTAAGCCACCGCGTGCGAACGGTTGCGGAGCTGGAACCGGTTGGTCACGTCGTGCAGGATGCTCTTCACCGTCCGCTGCGAATAACACAGCTGGTCGGCGATTTCCTGCGTCGAATACCCCGCCGCGACGAGCCGGAGCACTTCCGTTTCCCGGTTGCTCATCCCGCCCAGCTGCAGGCCACGCGGTTCGAGCACCTGGCGCTGCAGCCGGGAAACCCGGTGCAGCAGCCGGCCGAGCAGGTCGGGCGGCAGCGCGCCCTCCCCGGCCGCGGCCGCCTTGATCAGCCGGACGAGCACCTCCGGCCCGGCGTCGGCGCGGCGGGCGACCGCGCAGACGCCGTGCTCGACGGCATTGAGGATCTCGTTGTCGTCGACTTCCCCCGCGATCAGCACGATGCGGGTGAAGCCCTGGTGGTGCAGCGCGGACAGCAGCTGCGTCATGGTTTCGTCGAGCCGGTCGGCGACCAGCAACGCGACCGTGGCCGGGTCACCCGCTTCGCCGTCCACCACGCGGACCTCGTCCCGCGAACGCAGCGCCATGCAGACGCCGTTGTGCAGGATCGGATCGGTGGCGCGGACCACCACCGGCGTCCTGTCGGATTCGAACATCGTCACCCATTCCCCTCGAACGGTGCGAGAGTTCCACCCCTCACCCTGACCAGAATGCCCGTTGTGGTGTCCCGGGCGCATGGGACCGGCGTCCCGATGTTGCCCGGGCGGGCTGCCCGTCAGGACCGGCCGAGGCCCGCGTCCCGGGCCCGGACGATCGCTTCGGCCCGATCGGCGACGTGCAGCTTGGCGAAGACGTTCGAAATGTGGTTACGCACGGTTTTGGGGCTCAGGCACAGGGTGTTCGCGATGACGCCGTTGCTGTGCCCGGCCGCGATCAGCGACAGGACCTCGCGCTCGCGCGCGGTCAGCTCCGGGAACACCGGTTCGCTCGCGGGTGGCGGCTGGTTGAAGAAGCCGAGCACGCGGTTCGCGATGTCGGGGCCGAAGATGGCTTCCCGTCGCGCGACCGCCTGCACCGCGCGGATGATCTCGTCCGGCTGGGCGTCCTTGAGCAGGTAGCCGCGGGCACCGGCGCGCATCGCCGCGAAGACCGACTCGCTTTCGTCGGCCATCGTCAGCATCAGCACGCCGGTGTCCGGGCTCACGGCCGCGATGTGCCGGGTCGCCTGGATCCCGGACAGGTCGGGCAGGTGCAGGTCCATGACGACGACGTCGGGGAGCAACGCGCCCGCGGCGTCGATCGCGGCGCCACCACTGGCGGCTTCGCCGACGATTTCGATCCCGGGTTCGGCGTCCAGCAGCGTGCACACGCCGAACCGGAACAAGGGGTGGTCGTCCACGACGAGGACACGCAGGCCCATCCGGTCACCTCCCCCGTCACCCCCGGTAATGGTAGGGGAACGCGGCCGCATTCTCACGTGCCCAATCGGCGAACGTGAGCGGCGGCCGGCCGAGCACGCGCTCGACGGTGTCGAAGACGACGTGTTCGTGCTCGGCGGACTCCCGCTTCAGCGCGAAGAAGCCGTCGACGGCTTCGGCGGGCCAGCCGTACTTCCGCATCATGCGTTCGCGTGCGGCGCTCTGCGGCTCTTCGACGTACTTCACCGGACGGCCGAGGGCGTCGGAGAGGATCGCGACCTGCTGTTCGGTCGCGAGAGCCTCGCCGCCGGTGAGCTCGTAGGTCGCGCCTTCGTGGCCGGACGTCGTGAGGGCGAGCGTCGCGACCGCGGCGATGTCCCGGACGTGGATCAGCGCGGACGCCGGATCGCCTTCGGGGACGTACACCGTGTTTTTGTCGCGAATGGTTTCACGCCAGGCGAACCGGTTGTCCATGAACGCGCCGGGCCGCAGGGTCGTCCACGCCGGCCCGGCTTCGCGGACCGCCTGCTCGGCTTCGGCGTGGGCGCGGGTGATCGGGTCCGTCTGTCCGAAGTGGACACCGGTGGTGGACAGCTTGACGAGGTGGGTGACACCGGCCCGCGCGGCCGCTTCGGCGACGGCACCTTCGCGGTGGGCGCCTTGCGTCAGCACGAAAACGCGGTCCGCGCCGTCGAACAGCGCGGGCAGATCGGCGGTGTCGAGGTCGGCCTGGACGACGTCGGCCCGCGGGTCGATCCGGGCCTTGCCCGCGTCACGGGTGAGCGCGCGGACGGCGGCGCCGGCGTCGAGGAGGGCGGGGACGAGGGCGCGGCCGACCTTGCCGGTGGCGCCGAGGACGAAGATCATCGGGATCCTCCTGTTTTGAGCGGGACGTGCGGGAGCGCGAACGCCGCGACGAGGGCGAGCGCGAGGACCGGCAGCAGGGCGAGGAAGACACCGTGGGTGCCGGCGTTGTAGGCGAAGCCGAGCGCGACCGGGCCGAGGCTCGAGCCGAGCGCGCGGGCGAGGTTGATGCCGGCGGCGACGGCGCCGCGGTCCGCCGGTGGTGCGGTGTTCTGCGTCGCCATGGCGAGCACCTGCAGATTCAGGCCGGCCGCGAGGCCGAAGCCGACCAGGCAGGCCAGGACCAGCGGCAGCGCGTCGACCACGGTCAGGCCGAGCACGGCGAGCAGGCCGAGCGCCATGCTGAGCCGCGGTGCCCAGCGGTAGGCGCCGGTGCGGGCGATGATCTTGCTCGCGACGACCGAGGACAGCGAGACGGCGAGCGTCATCGGTACCAGCCGCAGCCCGCCTTCCGCCGGGCCGGCGTCGGCCTGCAGGAGGACGGCGATGTAGTTGATCGAGCCGAGGAACGCGAACCCGGCGAGCACGCTGAGCACGACGGACACGGTGAACGTGCGGTCTCTGAAGAGACGGAGTGGCAGCACGGGCGCTTCGGCTTTCCGTTCGGTGAAGACGAACGCGACGGCCGCCACCGCACCGAGGCCGATCGACCACGGCGTGAGCAGGGTGAACCCGGTGATCGCCCCACCGAGCAGGACGACGCCGGCGAAGTCGAACGGCGCTTCCCGGCGTCGTCTCGGCAGGTCGAGGGTCGTGAGGAGGGCGACGGCGATGAGTCCGAGCGGCAGGTTGATTAGGAAGATCGACCGCCACCCGGCCACCCCGGTGAGCACCCCGCCGACGACCGGGCCGGCGAGCGACGCGACGGCGAAGCAGATCGAGAACCACCCGAAGTACTTCGCGCCTTCGCGAGGCGTGAACATCTCGCCGAGCGAAGCGCCGACGGAGACGAAGAGGCCACCGGAGCCGGCGCCCTGCAGAACGCGCCCGACGATGAGTGCGGTGGCCGACGGCGCGAGTCCGCAGGCGAGCGAACCGAGCAGGAACAGGGCGAGCGCGCCGAGGAGCACGCGTTTGCGGCCGAAGACGTCGCCGAGCTTGCCGTGGAGGGGAGCGGTGACGCTCCCGGCGAGCAGGTAGGCGGTGGTGACCCAGGCGTAGGACCCGGTCCCGCCGAACTCGGCGGCGATCCGGGGGAGCGCGGTGGCGACGACCTGGGCGTCGAGCATCGCGAGGAAGACGGACAGGAACAGGCCCGTGAGGGCAGGGTTTTGGGCGCGGTTCAGCGCGGTGGTGCTCAAGAAAGGTCCTTGTTTCGTCAGAAGGGACGAGAGATGCGGACGCGGCCTGGGGCACGCGTCCCGTCGAGTCGGGAAAAGGCTCCATCGTCACCCGCGAACGGGTGCGACCTCTTCGCGCTCGGAAACCACCTCGAATCGTCCCGCTCGCCCGGCCGAACCCGGACGGCGTCCTCACGAAGGAACACTGACGAGGATGACTGTAGACAACTACATGTCAGAAGACAAGTAGTTTCGAGTGGTGATCAGGCGGGCCATCCGGGTGAACCTCGCTCGCTGCGCTCAACTGCGGAACGAGGCGGGGTGTTTTCGCCACGACGGCCTCCGGGACCACGGGGGCTCGACGGGAGGAAACGCCGATGACTTGCACGAACCGAGCGGCCCGGGGCGCCGCGGTGCTCTCCGGGATCGCTCTTGCCTTGGCGGCGACGCTGGTCGTGCCGGCGGCGGCGAGCGCGGACAGCGCTTGGCCGAACGACACGTTCCGCCTGTGCACCGCGCAAGGCTGCGGAGGGCAGGCCATCGGTGGCGTCGTCTGGGGCAACCGCACCTCGACGGTGCAGGGGACCGTGGCGGACTTCCTCGCGCGCGGCACGACCGTCTACTTCGAGGCCTACGCCGGGGCGACCAAGATCGACAGCGAGACCAGGACCGCTTCGGCCCACGACGACGTGCCCTACCACTTTTCGATCGGCGATCCCGATCGGGTCGGCGGGTTCGACCGGCTGAAGATCACGGTCTGCGAAAGCGGGAAGACCTACTGCACCGTTCCCGTCAACGCCGATCGCGACGACGAGCCGGAGTACTTCGTGCAGGAGTAGGCGTGGGTCCGGGCTCAGTGCAGGCGGGTCACGTCGCCGTTGTCGCGGCGTCGCTCGCCGAGCTCGTCCGGGAAGACCCACTTCTTGAAGCCCCAGAAGCGGAAGAACATCGCCAGCAGCATGCCGATGATCGACCCGCTCGCGAAGTCCGCGACCTCCTGCACCAGCCGCGTCACGTGGGGGACCTCCAGGTCCAGCACGTACCGCGACACGTACAGCGGGATCAGGTTCACCACCACCGCGACGCCGCTGATCACGAAGAACAACGCGGCCTCGTGGTGACGTTCCCGGCCGCCGCGGGTGCGGAACGACCACTCGCGGTTCAGGATGTACGACACGATCGTCGCGACGATGATCGCGATCGCCTTCGCCGTGGTCGGCTTCGACTCCAGCACCGACAGCTTCAGGAAGTACCAGACGCCGTTGTCGACCAGGAACGTCGTGCCGCCCACGATCGCGAACTTCAGCAGCTCCCGGTGCTTGATCAGCACCGAACGCAGTGGTTCCGGCGTGCGCTTGAGCACGGTTTCCACAACGGTCACACGATGCAGTCTAGGAGCACACCGCGTTGACCTGTGGTTCAGGCGGCCTTGCGGTCCTGAATGTCCGGATCATCCGCGACCCGGACGACGCGGGCGTCCTCCTCGGGGAACACCCACTTCTTGAACGCCCACCAGCGGAACACCGTGCCGAGCAGGGTCCCGATGACGATCCCGCTGACGAAGTCGGCCACCTCGACGCCGAACGCCGTCAGGTGCGGCGCCTGCAGGTCCAGCACGTACCGCGAGAACCACTGCGGCAGCGCGTTCAGGCCCAGCGCGACACCGCTGATCAAGAAGAACAACGCGGCTTCGTGCGCCCGCTCCCGGCCGCCGCGGGTGCGGAACGACCACTCGCGGTTGGCGACGTAGGAAAAGATCGTCGCGACCAGGACGCCGACGATCAGCGCCGTCACCGGGTGGGTCCGCAGCACGGTGAACTTCAAGCCGTAGTTGACGGACATCGTGATCACGAAGCTGATCCCGCCGACGACGGCGAAGCGGAGGAGCTCGCGATGCTTTTTCAGCAGCTCGCGCACCGCGCGGACGCTACCCGGTCAGCCAGCCGAATCCCCTCTCGGGGGTGACGGTCGGCCGTTGGTCGCCCGGCTTCGTGCCCGGCTGCGGTGGCGCGCTCGTCGTGGTCGTCGACGTCGGGGGCTCGGTCGTCGGCTCGGTCTTCGTGGTCGTCGCCGGCGGGGTGGACGTCGGTTTCGTGGGCGATGTCGGAGTCGGCTTGGACGGCGTGGTCGACGGGGTCGGGGAAGGCAGCGGGTCCTTGCCACACCAGTGGTGGTAGCAGCCGAAGTCCACGGTCACCGGCTTCGCCGAAGCCTTGCCGAGCTTGGCGTTGATCGTGACGCGCCCGTCGTCGGGACGGCCTTTCAGCCGCACCCACAGGTTGACGTGCTGGCCGGGCGCCAGCGCGCTCTTCGTCGTGCAAGTCGCGCCGTCGCCGGACGGTGTGCACGGGAAGCCGCGCAGGCTCCACCACTGCCACAGCGGGTGGTCGAAGGTGACCGTGACCGGCTTGGTCGTCTCGCCGGTGTTGCGGACCCGCACGTAGACCAGCGGGTTGCGGGTCCACGGGAACGCCGAGAGCCCGTCGCCCTGCGCTTCCAGCACCACCGCTTCCGGCGGCTGCTTCACGGTGACCTTGACGCTCACCGCGACGTTGATCTGCAGGCCGGCGGTGACGGATCCGGTGACCGTGCCGCCCTGGGCGTCCTCGTCGGCCTGGAGGCGGAAGTTGAGCGTCGCGCTCTGGCCGGGCTGCAGTCCCGCGCCGGTCTTGCAGACGACCGTGCCCTCGCCGCCCGGGCAGTTCACCGAGATCGGGGCGCCGTCCTGCGCGAACGCCATCGGCGCGCCGCCACCGCCGGCGTCGACCGCGCGCACGCCGGGCGGCAGCTTCAGCGCGGCGGCCACCGGTTCGGACGGGCTGCCGCCGTCGTTGCGGACGGTGAGCGGCAGGTTCATCGCGGTGCCGGGGCTCAGCTCGAGCCCGCCCGGCGGCGTGGTCGCGGACACCGACGGCGGTGCCGGAGCGGGCGGCGCCGGCGGTGCCGGAGCAGGCGGCTCGACAGCCGGGGGCGGCGGCTCGACGGGCGGCGCGGCGGGAGGTGCGGGAGGTGCCGGCGGCTGCGCCGGGGCGGGCGGGGCCGGTGGCGCGGGCTTCGGCGCCGGCGGGTTGACCGGCTGGACCACCGGCGGCGGCACCTGGGCCGCGACCGGGATCTCCTGCGCCCCGCCGCCGGCGGTGAGCGCGATGACGACGGCCGCGACGACCGCCGTGCCCGAGGCGGCGACCCCGGCGAACTGACGGGGTCCCGCGGCGGCGGCGCCCGCGGCCGCACCCGCCTTGCCCCCGGCCGCGGCGGCCCCGGCGGCGGCCGCACCGGCCGCTGCCGCGGTGGCCGCGCTCGCCTTGGCCGCGCCGATCGTGGCGAGGTAGCCGAGTGCCGCGCCGCCCAGGACGATCGGGGCGATGATCGCGCGCAGCCCGCCGTTGACGTCGGCGAGCTCCGCGGCCAGCGCCCGGCAGTTCTCGCACTCGTCGAGGTGGTTCTCGACCTGGGCGCGCTCGCGCTTGGACAGCCCGTCGCGGGTCCACGCGCCGAGCCGCTCGGCGCAGGCGCGGCAGCGTTCCTCTTCGTTCTCCTGCAGGTGGACCTGCAGATAGGCCTGCCGGAGACCCTCACGGGCGCGGTAGGCGAGCGCGGAGACGCCGTTCGCGGTCAGCCCCAGCAGCGGCGCGACCTCGGCCGGGCTCTGCTGCTCGATCTCGGTGTGCCAGAGCACCGCCTGCCAGCGTTCGGGCAGCCGCGCGAACGCCTTGGCGGCCATCGTGCGCTCGAGCCCGGCGACGGCGGTGTCGGAGAACGGCACCGTCAGCGCCTCGGCCGAGACGTCGGTCATGTCTTCGTTGAGGTCGACCCGGCGTTCCTTGCGCGTGCGGTCGTACGCGGTGTGACGCAGCGCGGTCAGCAGGTACGCCCGGAAGGCTGTGTCCGGCCCCTTGCCGCCACGCAGCGTGTCCAGCACCTTGGCGAACGCCTCGGACACCAGGTCGTCGGCTTCCGAGCTCGAACGGGCCAGCTGACGAGCGAGGTTGTGCGCCGCGCCGGTGTGGCGTTCGTAAAGCGGCCCGTACGACTCGATCTTCCCCGCGCGGACCTCGGCGATCAGCTCGGCGTCACTCTTTCCGCTGAGATCGGCGGGAACGGTGGACACGGCACTCCTCGGTCGGTTAAGGCCAGGACCTGCCATTACAGGCGGGTCCGCGACGCGAGACAAGTGTGACTGACCCACCCGAGGCCGTCACGTCGTGGTGGGGGTGTTGACTCCGTCGGCGGAGCGAAATCACCCACCCTCGGGTCGCGTCGTGGAAAACCTTCCTGACAAAACTCGCGAGTACGCGTCACGAGGTCCGGTGGGGCACGTCCTCACCGTGAAGCACCGAGCAAGATCGACACGGACCGGACGAAAGGGGCAGGCCGCCAGTGGACGTTCCGGCTACGCGCTCCGGTCCCGGTGACGCCCCGTTCGCCGACCGGGCCCTGCGCACGCTGCGTGCCCGCTGGCGCACGGCCAGCCTGGCCGCCGGCTGGCGGTTCCCGAGCGACTGGGCGCTGCCCGAGGTCGACGCCGTCTGCGCGGCCGTGATGGCCAAGGGCGGCGCCGAGGCCGCCGAAACCGCGCTGGCCGGGCTGGCCCGGGCGCGGGCGGCGGCCGGCGCGGGACTCGCGGAAACCCTCGCCGACCTGGCCGCGCTGCACGCGGTGCTCGACCACGGCGGCGACGGGTTCGTCTCGCCGGACGTCGACGCCACGCCGTCGCGGCTGCTCCGGACCACCGCGCTGGCCTGGGCCGACGTCGCCACCGACCAGCTCGTGCACACCGAGGTCACCGACCCGCTGACCGGCCTGCCGTCGGCCGCCTACCTGCGCACCCGGCTCTACGAGGTCTACCGGGCCGCCGCCGCGCGCGAGCGGCCCGCCGCCGAGGACCACGTGCTGCTGGTCGTCTCGCTCGACCTCAGCGCGGTCACCGGGTTCCCGCGGCTGACCGGGATGATCCTGGTCGCGGACGCGCTGCGGGCGGTGTTCGACAGCGGGCAGAGCGTCGCGACGCTCGGAACGTCCGTCGTCGCCGCGCTGGTCCCGAAGGACGAGCGCGTCGCTTCGCACGGCGTCGCGCTGCGAAGGGCGTTGCACGAGCGGCTTTCCGTCGATTCGCAGCTCGCGGACGCCGGCCGGCCGAGGGTGTCGGCCGTGCGCCTGCCTGCCACCCACGAAATGGCCTGCGACCTGCTGGCCCACCTCGCCCGGGTGTGAAACGCGTGAAAAGTCCGGTTCCGCACGGACCCTTCTGACCCGGATCGGACGGGCCATGATTTCCTGGTGAGGTGACCCGGACCGTAACCACCGACGTCGACGGCGCAGTCGCGGCCAGATCGCAGCACCGCCTGGCCCTGCGGAAGTCACTCGCCCGCCTGTCCGTCCGCCCGCGGTCGCTGCTGATTCTCGCGGTCATTCCGCTGGTCGCGATCGGGTACGGCATCTGGGGCTGGCAGCACGACTGGGTGCTCGGCGTCGACAGCGCGGTCTACCGGGCCGGCGCGCTCACGCTGCTGCACGGCGACTCCCTCTACGACGCGAACACGCTGGCCCCCGAGCCGTGGTGGGCGCTGCTGCCGTTCACCTACCCGCCGACGGCCGCGCTGATCTTCGTGCCGCTCGCGGCGTTCCCGACGCAGATTTCCTGGGGCCTGATCACCGCGATCTCGCTGGCTGCGATGGCGCTGTCGATCCGGATCGCGATCGGCGCCCTGCCCCGCCCGTCCGCCGACGGCCCGCGCTGGTGGGCCTCGCCCGCCCGCTCGACCATCGTGTTCTTCCTGGTCTTCCTCGGTCTCGAGCCGGTGTGGCGGACGATCTTCCTCGGCCAGATCAACCTGGTCCTGATGGCCATGATCCTGCTGGACATGCTGGTCATCGGCGCGCAGGGGAGCCGCTGGGGCGGCGTGCTGGTCGGCGTCGCGGCGGCGATCAAGCTGACGCCGCTGGTCTTCCTCGGGCACCTGTTCATCACCGGCCGCCGCAAGGACGCGCTTCGCGGGCTCGCGACGTTCGTCGTCCTCCAGGGCCTGATGTTCCTGATCAACGCCCACGACGCGGCCAAGTACTGGACCGTCACGCTGCCGGACACCGGCCGGATCGGGCCGGTGCACTGGGCGGGCAACCAGTCGCTGAACGCGCTGATGAACCGGGCCACCGACCTCGCGCCGTGGGCGTCGAAGGCGGCGATGGGCATCGGGCTCCTGCTCGCGATCCCGGCGCTGTGGCTGCTCATGCGGTTCCACCGCAAGGGCCAGGCGCTGGCCGCGGTGCTGGTCACCGCGTTCTGGACGCTGCTGATCTCGCCGATCTCGTGGACGCACCACTGGGTGTGGGTGATCCCGCTGATCGTGCTGCTGGTGTCGCGGCTGCCGAAGACCACCCCGAAGACGGCGTGGAAGCGCTGGGTCGGGACCGGTCTGGTCGCGTTCGTGTTCGTCAGCTGCGTGCTGCTGATCCTGCCGAACGGCCGCAACGTCGAGCTGCACTGGAAGGTGTGGCAGAACATCCTGGGGGACGCCTACATCCTGATGCCGGTCGTGCTGGCCGCGGCGCTGATCCTGCGCTGGGGCCTGCAGCGGCGGGCCAGGAAGAAGGCCGCGCCGGACGAGCATGTCGACGTCGCGACCGGCGTCTGAGGCGCGCGCCGGCTGGTTCTTCGCCGGGGGGATCGCGCTTCTCGTCCTCGGTTTCGGTGTCGTCGTCTGGCTGGCCGGGTGGCACCTCGGCGCGGACAGCGCCGTGTACCGCGCCGGGGCGCTGACGCTGCTGCACGGCGACCCGCTCTACACGCGGGACGTGCTGGTCGCGCTGCCCGACTGGGTGCGGCTGCCGTTCACCTACACGCCGGCCGCCGCGCCGCTGTTCCTGCCGCTCGCGCTGGTGCCGTCGGGCCTGGTGTGGGGCGTGATCGCGTTTTTGTCGGTGGTCGCCCTTATGGTCGTGATCACGGTGGTTTCGTCGTCGCCGGGGGGCTCGTCGCTTCTGGGAAGAAGCTGGTGGGCGCTGCCGGCGGGAACGGCCATCGCGCTGGCGCTGGAACCGGTGTGGAAGACGCTGTTCCTGGGCCAGATCAACTTGATACTGATGGCGTTCGTGGTGCTGGACGTCCTGGTGCTCTCGTCGCGCGGGTCGCGCTGGGCGGGCGTGCTGATCGGCGTGGCGGCGGCGATCAAGCTGACCCCGCTGATCTTCGTGCCGCACCTGTTCTTCACGGGGAAGTGGAAGGACGGGCTGCGGGCCCTGGGCACGTTCGTGGCGCTCGAAGCGGTGATGTTCGCGGTCATCCCGGTCGACGCGGCGCGGTTCTGGCGGGATTCGGCGACCGACCCGAGCCGGGTCGGGTCGGTGCACTGGATCTTCAACCAGTCGCTCAACGGGCTGGTCAACCGGGCTACCCACCTCGCGCCCTGGTCGCTGGTGGTGGCGGCCGGGGTGGCGGCGGTGCTCGCCGTGCCGGCGGTGTGGCTGGTCGTGCGGCTGCACCGGCGCGGTGAGGACGCGGCGGCCCTGCTCGTGACGGCGTTCTACGGGTTGCTGCTGTCGCCGGTGTCGTGGTCGCACCACTGGGTGTGGTGCGTGCCCTTGCTCACGCTGCTGGTGGTGAAGGCGCGGTGGTGGGCCGCGGCGGCGGTCGCGCTGCTGTTCGTCTCGCAGATCGTGATGCTCGTGCCCAACGGCGGCGACACGGAGTTCGGCTGGGGCCTGGGCTGGTCGGTCCTCGGCAACGTCTACGTGCTCGCGGCGGCGGGTGGGATCCTCGGCCTGGCGGCGCGTGAGCTACGCCTGGTCCGGCGGTCACCGCAGGTCGTCACCGTTTAGTCTGAGCGGGCTATGGACAAACACACCGGTCTGCCCGTCGTGGGCATGGTGGGCGGCGGTCAGCTGGCCCGGATGACCCACCAGGCGGCGATCTCCCTCGGCCAGTCCCTGCGCGTGCTCGCCGCGGGGGAGAACGAAGCCGCGGGGCTCGTCGCGGGTGACGTCGTGCTGGGGCACCACACCGACCTCGACGCGCTGCGGAAGTTCGCGGCGTCGGTCGACGTGGTCACGTTCGACCACGAGCACGTGCCGGGTGAGCACCTGCTGACGCTGGCGATGGAGGGCTACCTCATCCGGCCGGCGCCGTCGGCGCTCGGTTTCGCGCAGAACAAGCTGGTGATGCGCGAGATGATGGCGGGCCTCGGCGTGCCGGGCCCGGCCTTCGCCGAGGTGTCCACTGTGGACGACGTGGTGCAGTTCGGCGGCGAGCACGGCTGGCCGGTCGTGCTCAAGGCGTCGAGCGGCGGGTACGACGGCCGCGGCGTCTGGATGCTGGACACCGCGCGGCACGCCCGCGAGACCGTGCCGGAGCTGCTGGAAGCGGGCACTCCGCTGCTGGTCGAGGAGAAGGTGGCGATGCGGCGGGAGCTGGCCGCGCTCGTCGCCCGCTCGCCCTTCGGCCAGGGCGCGGCGTACCCGGTGGTCGAGACGGTGCAGACCGGCGGGATCAACACCGAGGTGCTGGCCCCCGCGCCGGGGCTCGCGCCGGAGCGCGTGCACGAGGCGCAGGACCTGGCGCTGCGGGTCGCGTCGACGCTGGACGTCACCGGGCTGCTCGCGGTCGAGCTGTTCGAGACCGACACCGGGCTGCTGGTGAACGAGCTGGCCATGCGCCCGCACAACTCCGGGCACTGGACCATGGACGGTGCGCGCACGTCGCAGTTCGAGCAGCACCTGCGGGCGGTGCTCGACTACCCGCTGGGCCGGACGGACCTGGTCGCGCCGGCGTGCGTGATGGCGAACGTGCTAGGCGCGCCGGAGCTGCCCGAGATGGGGCCGGACGAACGGCTGCACCACCTGTTCGCGCGGTACCCCGAGGCGCGGGTGCACCTCTACGGCAAGCAGGAGCGGCCGGGGCGCAAGCTCGGGCACGTCAACTTCACCGGCGAGCGCATGGACGACCTGCGCAACCGCGCGCTGCTGTCGGCGCACTGGCTGTCCCACGCCGTCTGGCTCGACGGCTACGAAATCCACTAGGAGATCAGGTATGGCGCCGCAGGTGGGCGTGATCATGGGCAGCGACTCGGACTGGCCGACCCTGGAGGCGGCCGGTGCGGCGCTGGACGAGTTCGGCGTCGAGTACGAGGTCGGCGTCTACTCGGCGCACCGCACCCCGCAGCGCATGCTGGACTACGCGACGTCGGCGGTGGCCCGCGGCGTCCGCGTGATCATCGCGGGTGCGGGCGGTGCGGCCCACCTGCCGGGCATGGTCGCCTCGGCGACGGTGCTGCCGGTGATCGGCGTCCCGGTCCCGCTGAAGTACCTGGACGGCCTGGACTCGCTGCTGTCGATCGTGCAGATGCCGGCGGGTGTCCCGGTGGCGACGGTGTCGGTGGGCGGCGCGCGCAACGCCGGCCTGCTGGCGGTCCGCATCCTGGCGGCGTCGGACGAGGGCCTGCGCTCGAAGATGGCGAAGTTCCAGCAGGACCTGGAGAAGCTGGTCCTGGACAAGGACGCGGCCCTGCGGGCGAAGACCGGCCACTAGCGTCACCACGGCACGGTCTTGCCCTCGCGGTCCAGGAACTCGAGGCCGGGCCGGTCCCGCTTCGCGAGCAGGACGTCGACGATCTTCGGGACGGTTTCCTCCATGGTGAACGGCGCGTCCGGCCCGCCCAGGGCCGTGCGGATCCAGCCGGGGGCCACGAGGGCCAGCGCGCGGCCGGTTTCGGCCTGCCGGGCGGCGAAGCTGCGCATCAACATGTTCAGCGCCGCCTTGCTGCCGCGGTAGACCTCGCGCGAGCCGGCCGTGTTGTTCGTGATGCTGCCCTGGCCGGAGGACATCGCGCCGATGAGCCCGTCGGCGGGCACGAGGTCCTGGAGCGCTTCGATGACGCGCATCGGGCTGAGCGCGTTGGTGACCATGACGTCGACGAAGTCGGCGGTCGACACTTCGCCGATCGGGGTCGCCGGGTTGTTCGTGGTGCCCGCGTTGACGAAGAGCACGTCGAGCCGGCGGCCGGCGAGCCGCTCGCGCAGGGGCGGCAGCTGATCGGGCTCGGTGATGTCGAGGTGCTCGACCTCGACGCGCCCGTCCGACGCGTCGGCGAGGTCGTGCAGGGGTGTCCGGGCGGCCGGGTCGCGGACCGTGCCGATCACGTGCCACCCGCGGGCGGAGAGCTCGGCGGCGATCGCGTGCCCGAGGCCGCGCGACGCTCCGATGATGAGGGCGGTCTCCATGGCTGTTCCCTTCGGTCGGTTGCGTCTCCGAGTCTGTTCGCTCGGTCGTCGGTCGCGCCCGTCCGGACGGCGGATCCGTAGGATTGCCTCGATGAGAGGAGCATCGATGGCCGAATCCGTCAATGTGGGGCCCGACGATGTGCGTCTCATCCGCGCGCTGCAGATCGCGCCGCGGGCCTCGTTCGCCTCGATCGCGGCCGCGCTCGGCGTCACCGAGAACGCGGTCGGCCGGCGCTACCGGCGGCTTCGCGCCGAGGGCGTCCTCCGCGTTGCGGGCATCGTCGACCCGGGGGCGCTGGGCCAGAGCAAGTGGCTGGTGCGGCTGCGGTGCCGTCCCGGGAGTGTTGCAGCGATCGCCGACGCCCTTGCGAAGCGCGACGACGTCAGCTGGGTGGGGCTGTGCGCCGGGGGCTCGGAGATCGGGTTCGCGGTGCGGTCGCGGACCCGGGAACAGCGGGACGACCTGCTCGGCCAGCAGCTGCCGCGGACCGCGGCCGTCCTCGACATCCACGTGGCCGCGATGCTCCGCCAGTTCGTCGGCGGCCGCGGGCACTACTGGGCCGCGCTGCGGGGCACGCTGACCCCCGAGCAGGAAGCGCTGCTCGGGACCGGCGAGTCGCCGTTCACCGAAGCCCCGGTCGTGGCCCGCGAGCCCGTACAGCTCGCCGCCGAGGACGAAAAGCTGCTCGACGTCCTGGCCGCGGACGGCCGGGCCGCCCTGGTGGACCTCGCCGCGGCGGCGGACCTGACGCCCGGCCGCGCCGCACGCCGCCTGGAGACGCTGATCCGGCTGCGCGTCGTCCACATCGACGTCGAGATCGCGGCCGTGGCGCTCGGCTACCACGCCCGGGCGAACCTCTGGCTGCGCGTGCACCCGTCGGCGGTCAAGGACGTCGGGCGCACGCTCGCGCAGAAGCCGGAAATCGCCTTCGCCGCGGCGGTTTCCGGGCCGTACAACCTCCACGCCGTCGCGCACTGCCGGGACCTCGACGAGCTGTTCGAGTTCACCTCGGACCGGATCGGCTCGCTGCCCGGGCTGCAGAGCATGGAGGTCTCGCCGCTGCTCAAGCACGTCAAGCAGGCCGGCACGCGCCTGTCCGGCGACCGGCTAGCCGGGCAGCTCGCCGATCAGCTGCTGCCGTAGCTCCCGCTTGAGCACCTTCCCGGCGGCGGACACCGGGATCTGTTCGACCACGTGGATCTCCCGCAACCGCTTGTAGGGCAGCACCTTCTCGTTGACCGCGGCCATCAGCTCGTCGGCGTCCAGCTCGCCGCGGGGGACCACGAACGCCACCGGCAGCTCGCCGACCTCGGTGTCGGGCCGGCCCACCACGGCCGCCGCCGCGACGCCGGGCATCGTGATCAGCAGCTCCTCCAGCTCGCGCGGGAAGACGTTGTACCCCTTGTACAGCAGCATGTCCTTCTTGCGGTCCACGATGGACAGGTAGCCGTCGGCGTCGAGGATGCCGACGTCGCCGGTGTGGAGCCAGCCGTCGACCAGGGCGGCCGCCGTCTCCTCCGGGCGGTTGCGGTAGCCCAGCATGATCTGCGGCCCGCGCAGGCAGACCTCGCCCTTCTCGCCCGCCGGGAGCGGGTCTTCGCCGCCCTCGGCCGGGACGACCTTGACCTCGGTGTCGAAGATCGGCACGCCGACCGAGCCGACCTTGCGCGTGCCCGAGGCGTACGTCGGCGAGATCACCGCACCCATCGTCGCCTCGGTGAGGCCGTAGCCCTCGCTGACCACCACGCCGGGGAACCGCTCGCGCAGCGCGTTGATCATCGCGTGGTTCATCGGCGCGGCCCCGGAGCCGATCGCGCGCACCGACGAGAGGTCCGCGGTGTGGAACGACGGCGTCGCGAGCAGGGCGGCGAACAGCGCGGGCGCGCCGCCGATGCCGGTGATGCGCAGCCGCTCGGCGTCGGCGACGTAGGCCGGCGGGTCGAAACGCGAGTGCAGCACGATCGTCGTGCCGGCGATCACCGCCGCGTTCATCCCGCCGATGATGCCCATCGCGTGGAACCACGGCGTCAGGTTGATCGCGACGCCGGTGCCCAGGCGCGTCGGCCACTCGTCCTCGCTGCCGACCTGGTCGATCGTGACGTCGCCGTGGGCGTCGAGCGCCGGCACCGAGCCGCTGCCCCAGCACGAGTGCTGCAGCGTGTTGACCACGACGTTGCGGTGCGTCAGCCGCACGCCCTTCGACCGGCCGGTGGTGCCGCCGGTGTAGGCGAGGTGCGCGAGGTCGTCGTGGATCGCGATGTCGACGTCGGGCCGCTCCGCCGGCTGGCCGGCCTGGAACGCCTCGAACTCGACGGCGCCCTCGGGCAGGTCGCCGGCGGGGCTGACGACGACGGTGAGCCGCGCCGGGACCCGGTCGGCGACGCTCGCCAGCACCCCGGCGACCGGCCCGAACGTCACGACCGCCGCGGCCTCGCAGTCGGCGAGCTGGAAGGCGAGGTCGTCCGGCGGGAGCAGCGGGTTGGCCGGGCTGAACGTCGCCCCGGCCAGCAGCGTGCCGTAGTAGGCGACCGGGAAGGCCAGGCAGTTCGGCAGGTGCAGCGCCACGACGTCACCCCGGCCGATGCCCTGCGCCCGCAGCGCGTGGGCGAAGCGGCAGGCCGCGCGGTAGGTCTCGGTGAAGGTGAGGCTGCGGCCGTCGTGGGCGAAGGCGGTCCGGTCACCCCAGCGGGTGGCGCCCGCGGCGATGAGGGAACCGACCGGGGCTTCGGGGTAGTCGAGGGAGGCGGGCAAACCGGGCGGCGTCGTCGGCGCGGTGAGCGGCATCACTCGACGGTACGAGTTCTGCGGTCAACGACACAAGGACGAGGGCGGACGCGTGCAGTGAACGAGCGCTAACATCGACGGAACCCTCCCGACGTCGTAGAGAAGGTGACCGGAAGTGACCGACGGCCTGTACCAGCTTGCCGAGGAGCACGAGGAGCTGCGGGCCGCGGTCCGGGCTCTGGCCGAGAAGGAGATCGCGCCGTACGCGGCCGAGGTCGACGAGAACGAGCGCTACCCGATCGAGGCGTACAACGCGCTGGTCAAGTCCGGGTTCAACGCCGTCCACATCGGCGAGGAGTACGACGGCCAGGGCGCGGACGCCGTGGGCGCCTGCATCGTGATCGAGGAGGTCGCGCGGGTCGACGCGTCGGCGTCGCTGATCCCGGCGGTGAACAAGCTCGGCACGCAGCCGATCATTCTGTCCGGCTCGGAGAGCGTGAAGAAGCTCGTGCTGCCCTCGATCGCATCGGGCGAGGCTTCGGCTTCGTACGCGCTTTCGGAGCGCGAAGCGGGCTCGGACACGGCCTCGATGCGGGCACGCGCCCGGCTCGACGGTGACCACTGGGTCCTCAACGGCACCAAGTGCTGGATCACCAACGCGGGTGAGTCGACCTGGTACACCGTGATGGTCGTGACCGACCCGGACGCGGAGAAGAAGGCCAACGGCATCTCGGCGTTCGTCGTGCACAAGGACGATCCGGGCTTCTCGGTGGGCCCGAAGGAGAAGAAGCTCGGCATCAAGGGTTCCCCGACGCGCGAGATCTACTTCGAGAACTGCACGATCCCGGAGGACCGCATCATCGGTGAGCCCGGTACCGGCCTGAAGACGGCGCTGCGGACGCTCGACCACACGCGTCCGACGATCGGGGCGCAGGCGCTGGGCATCGCCCAGGGTGCGCTCGATGCGGCGGTGGCTTATGTGAAGGACCGCCGGCAGTTCGGCAAGTCGATCTCCGAGTTCCAGGGTGTCCAGTTCATGCTGGCCGACATGGGGACGAAGATCGAGGCTGCTCGGCACCTGGTGTACGCGTCCGCGGCGGCTTCGGAGCGGGGGGACAAGCGGGCCGGGTTCATGGCTTCGGCGGCTAAGACTTACGCGTCGGACATCGCCATGGAGGTGACTACCGACGCGGTTCAGCTCTTTGGTGGGGCTGGGTACACCCGGGACTTCCCCGTTGAGCGGATGATGCGGGATGCCAAGATCACGCAGATTTATGAAGGTACCAACCAGATTCAGAAGGTTGTGATGGCTCGGGCGCTGCTCCGGGGGTAGTGGCTTCTCCGGGCACCCCGACGCCTTCATTGTGACTACGGCCGGCGGTACCGCGTCAAGGCGGGAAAGATGCCTTGACCCGGTGCCGCCGGCCGTGTTTTGGCTTCGGATCGGGGTGCGGGGAGGTCTGGGTTCTCGTCCGCCTGCTTCGCGCTGACCTCTTGCGTGTGTCTGGCCCTGGCGTGCTCGTGTCGGGGTGAAACAAGATCGGCCGGCGAAGCGACTCCCAGGCGACCTGTTACGGGCTGGCGGGAGCAACCCTTGATCGTGACGACTTCTTCGGACGGCTTCGTTCTCGGCATGATTGCGATCATCGTTCTGCTTGCCATTGCGGTGGTTCTGCTGGCGTACATCGCGTTCAAGCTCGGCGGCCGCCCGTGATCCGGCTCGTCTGTTCGAGGCGAGCCACGGCCCCCGGTGGGATCCGCACCGGGGGCCGTGGTGTGCCGGCAACTGCCTGGATCGCCACGTAAAGTGCCCCGTTCCCGTCGAGGGAGCGGCCACCAAGCCGCGGGCCGGAAACGGCCGCACAAAACCTAGCTACCCGTCGCTCATTTTCCCGGACCGCGAAGCCGCGTGACAAGACGCCGTCGGGGTGCGGGTCGGTGGGAGTGGCACTTGGGGCGCGTCCTGTCACTCTTAGCAGGTCAAGCGCCGGAAGAAAATCACTCACTAGGGGGAGTGTCTGGACATGTTACCCGCGCGTTAATAAAGGCGGTGACGCGGATCACCATCGGTTCACAGAGAGGTGAAACGGATGGGCGCAACGACGCGCAGGTGGCTCACGGCGGCCGTCGCTACGGTGGCGGCTCTGACACTGGGGGCCGGGACCGGCCAAGCTGCCGAAAAGGAACCCACCGGGCCCGTGCAGCCCAACATCCTCACAGCCGCCCTCTACTCGCTCGGCGCCCCCACCATCGCGCCGCCCGGGGCCAATGACTGGAACTGCAAGCCCTCCGACAAGCACCCGAACCCCGTGCTGCTCTCCAACGGGACCACCGCCAACGCCTACGAAAACTGGGCCAACCTCTCCCAGAAGCTCGCCAACGCCGGCTACTGCGTCTTCGCCGGGAACTTCGGCGGGGCGCCCGGGAGCTTCCTGCAGACCGTCGGGCCCGTTGCCGATACCGCGAAAGCGCTTGCCGCCTTCGGGGACAAGATCCTTCAGGCCACCGGGGCCGCGAAACTCGACGTCGTCGGGCACTCGCAGGGTGGGATGAACATCCGGTACTGGATCAAGTACCTCGGTGGCGCGGACAAGATCTCGCGGCTCGTCGGGCTTTCGCCGTCCAACCACGGGACCGATCTCTTCGGCCTGCTCAGCACCCTCGAAATGATCCCCGGTGTGCCCGCCGCGCTCGGGACCGTCTGCCAGTCGTGCAACGAACAGGCCGTCGGGTCGGCCTTCCTCACCGACCTCAACGCCGGGGGCGAAACCGTGCCCGGCATCCAGTACACCGTCATCCAGACCCGCTACGACGACGTCGTGACGCCCTACACCAGCGCCTTCCTCGCCGCGGGGCCGAACGTCAAGAACATCCTGCTGCAGAACGTCTGCGGGCTCGACTTCACCGACCACCTCGGCATCACCTACGACCCCGTCGCCCAAGGGCTCGTGCTCAACGCGCTCGACCCGGCCCACGCCAAGACGCCGCCCTGCGTGCCGGTGCCGCCGGTGATCAGCTGAACTTCGCCACATGAGACATAACCCACCGCCGGGGCGGATTTCCGCTCCGGCGGTGTCACGCTCGAAGCATGTACTGGCCGGTTCCGGCGTCCTGGACGCCCCACGACGAAGCCGAGCTGGTCGCCGGCTGGCGGCTGTGGCTCGAACTGTCCGACCGCGCCTGGCCGACGGCCGCCTGGGACGGCACCCCCGCCGGGGCCGTTGCCCAGCTGCGGGAGCTCTTGGCCGCGTGTGACGACATCGAGACGGCCTACCGCGAGACGGCGGGGACGCCCTCGCCCGGGTTCCGGCGGCTGGTGCAGGGCCTCGTCGTCACGGCGGGCACGGCGATCGGGCTCTGGTGGGACGACTTCGACCCGCTCGACGGCGAACGCGCGGCGCTGCTCCACGAGGACCTCGCACGGTTCGCCGAGCAGGCGGAGCAGGTGCTGAAGCTGCTCGCGGCCAACGGCGGCTGGACCGGCCTCGACGCTATCCGGCGCCGGCCCGCCTAAGCCAGCGTCGGGTCGGTGCCGCCGTCGTCGACGGGCAGGAACCGCGTGCCGCCCAGGACGTCGACCAGCGGCTGGTCCAGCGTCAGCTGCCGGTCCGGCCCGAGCTCCCACGCCAGTTCGACGACCTCGTCGACGTGCTGCCGGCGTTCGATCCGGTGCGCGACGTCCGGGCCGTCGAGGGACCACCTGCCGTCGATCGCCATCCGCAGCCGCAGGGTGAGCCGGCCCGGCTCCGGGCTGTGCCAGGCGAAGCGGTGGACGCAGAACGCCGAGCTCCAGCTCGACCAGTACTGCCAGCCCGAACCGTCGGCCCGGAAGCCCAGTTCGGTGTACTCGGTCGAGCCGGGGTGCACCTCAGTCTCCGACCAGTAGCCGACCAGCCGCGCATCCATGCCGGAATCGTCCCATCACGGTGGGCGATTGCGCCGCATGGCCCAACCGGGCGGCGGCCGCGCTGGGTACCCACACAGCATGAATCGGACAGCGGCCACGGCTCAACGCGGCGAAAAGAGCGACACCGCCCAGCTCCTGGGCCGGGCCGGCATGGCCTGTTACGGCCTGGTCCACCTCGTCCTGGCCTACCTCGCCCTGCAGGTCGCCTTCGGCAGCGGTGAGCAGGCCGACCAGAAGGGCGCCCTGCAGGAGATCGGCTCGACGGCGTTCGGGCAGGTCCTGCTCTGGGTGCTCGCCCTCGGCCTGGTCGCCTACGGGCTCTGGCAGTTCCTGATGGCCGCCACGGGCTACACCTGGGTCAGCGGCGGCAAGCGGACGCGCAAGCGGATCGGCGCCGGGGCGCGCGGGGTCGTCGTGATCGCGCTCGGCTTCTCCGCCTTCAAGATCGCCATCGGCAGCGGCAGCGGCGGGTCGAGCAACCAGACCCAGCAGGAGTTCACCGCCAAGCTGCTCGAGCTGCCGTTCGGGCCGGCGCTGGTGGTCATCGCCGCCGCGGCCGTCCTCGGGGTCGCGATCGCGGCCGGGGTCAAGGGCGTGAAGAAGAAGTTCCTCGAAGACCTCGACATGACCGACCTGCCGGGCAAGACCAAGCGCTGGGTCACCTGGCTCGGCATGGCCGGGTACCTCGCCAAGGGCGTCGTCTTCACGATCGTCGCCATCCTCCTCGCCATCGCGGGGTTCAACGCCGACCCGAAGCAGGCCGGCGGACTGGACGCCGCGCTCAAGACGCTCGCCGCCCAGCCCTTCGGCACCGTGCTGCTGACCGTCGTGGCCCTCGGCCTCGCCGCGTTCGGCGCGTACTGCTTCGGCGCGGCCTGGGCGCACAAGCGCTAACGCCGGGCCACCTGCGCGAGGTATTCCTTGCGGTCCAACGGGTTCTCGCCGGTCCGCGGCCGCACCGGCGGCGGGCCGGGGTAGGGCCGGTAGTCGTCGAACTCGCTGAGGAAGACGCCTTCGCCCTGGCTGAGCGCGGGGAGAGCCTGCTCGAACGCGTGGACGTGCTCGGCGGGGATCGTGCCGTGCAGCGTGCACGACGACGGCCCGATGACCGGCTCGCCGGGCACCGCGCGCAGGTCCGCGAGCTTGAGCAGCACCGCGCTGACGGCGTTCGCCGGGATCTCCAGCTCGAAGCGGTGCACCGGCTCGTGCACCCGCGTGCCGGCCTGCTTCAGCGCCGCCATCAGCACCAGTGGCGTCATCTTGCGGAAGTCGCCCGCGGCGCTGAGCGGGCTGAAGAACGCCGTGTGCGTCAGCATGACGGCGACGTCCAGCACCTCCCAGCCGTACAGCCCCTGCTCGAGCGTGGTGTGGACGGTCTCGTCGATGGCCTTGTGGAACGCGAGCGGCAGCGAGCCCAGCTCGACCGAAAGCCCGAACGTGACGCCGGGACCGGGCTCCACCCGCAGCCCGACCGTCGCGAAGAAGTACAGCCGCTGCTCCGGATCCAGCCCCTCGACGGCTTCCCCGCGGCCGATCGGCTTCTCGACGTACAGGGTGCGCGTCCGCTCGAACGTGACGTCGATGCCGGCGCCCTCGGCCAGCATCGAGCGCAGCACCTCCTTCTGCACTTCGCCGTAGAGCCGCACCGAAATGTCGGGCCCGTGGCGGCGGACGTCGATCAACGGGTCCTCTTCGGACAGCCGGGTCAGCGCGGTGAACAACGTCGCGGCCTGCTCGGGGTGGGCCGGCCGCACCACGGTCTCCAGGCTCGGCGGCGCGAACACGCCGTCGCGGGCGGTGCCCGGTGAGCCGAGCCGGTCGCCGATCCGGATCTCCCGCAGCCCGCGCACCCGGGCGACGTCGCCGGCGAGCGCCACCTCGTCGCCGGCGACTTCGAGCGCGGAGACCCGGCCGGTGAGCTCGGTTTCGCCGCGGTAGAAGGAAATCCGCTGGCGCACGGCCAGCGACCCGGAGTGCAGCCGGGCGTAGGCGATCTTCTCCCCGGCGCGGCCGCGGTCGATCTTGAACACCGTCGCGTGCAGGGGTCCGTCGCCGGTGCGCTCGGCGGCCGGGAGCAGCCCGGTCATCGCCGTGACGAGGTCCGCGACGCCGGCGCCGGTGATCGCGGACCCGGACAGCACCGGGTGGACGGTGCCGCGCGCGACCTGCCGGGCCAGCTCGGCACGGCAGGCCGCGGCGTCGACCCGGTCGTCCACATAGGACTCCAGGAACGCGTCGTCGCCGTCGGCCAGGAACTCGGCCAGCTCGTCGGCCGCGGCGTTCAGCGCGATCGCGCGCGGCGACAGCTTCGCGCGGATGTCGTCGAGGAGGTCGCGCGCGCCCATCCGGTCGATCTTGTTGACGAAGATCAGCGCCGGGATGCCGAGCCGGCGCAGGGTGCGCATCAGCACGCGGGTCTGGGCCTGGACGCCTTCGACGGCCGACACCACCAGGACGGCCCCGTCGAGCACCCGCAGCGCGCGCTCGACCTCCGCGATGAAGTCGGAGTGGCCCGGGGTGTCGATCAGGGTGATCCGGGTGTCGCCGGTCGTGAACGAGACGACCGCGGAGCGGATGGTGATGCCGCGACGGCGTTCGAGCTCGAGGGAGTCGGTCTGGGTGTCGCCGCGGTCGACGCTGCCGAGGTGCGTGATGGCGCCCGCCTCGAAGAGCAGGCGCTCGGTCAGGCTGGTCTTACCGGCGTCGACGTGCGCCAGGATCCCGATGTTCAGGGTTTTCACGGTCGCGAGAAGTCCTTTGTGATGCGGGTGACAGGCCGGGCAGGACGGACTGTCGGCGCATCGGGGTCTCCTCACGGTCGTGGACGCAGGTCAGGGCGAAGATAGCCCCGCGGCCGGGGCGCGCGAAACCGAATTTCCGTCCCTGTCGGTTCCCTGTCGATCACCCTCCGGAGCTTCGATCAAGGGTCCCGGGGCCCTAGCTTGGGCCGGGTCAGTTGAAAATTCACCCACCGGGGAGCTGAAACCGGATGTTCGGACGATTCAAGGACGTGGCCCTGCTGCTGGGGAGGATCGGCGTCGCGGTCGTCTTCCTCGCGCACGGCCTCCAGAAGTGGAACAACGGCATCGACGGCACCGCGAAGTTCTTCTCGATGACGGGCATCCCGATGCCCACGGTCGCCGCGGTCTTCGCGATGACCGTCGAAATCCTCGGCTCGATCGCGTTCATCGTCGGGTTCCTGATGCCGCTGGTCGGCATCGGGTACGTCGTGATCTCCGTGGGTGCGCTGCTCTCGGTGCACATCGACAACGGGCTGACCGGCCAGGGCGGCTACGAGCTGGTCCTGGTGCTCGCACTGGCCGGGCTCGCGCTCGGCTTCAACGGCGGCCGGCTTTCGCTCGACCACCTGCTGTGGGGCCGCAAGCGGGCCCGGCGCGACGCCGAGGCCGGCGAGCTGCAGAACGCTTAAGCGGGCAGGTCCGCCGTGGTGCGTTCGGCATCACGGCGGGCTCCCAGCTTCGCCTCGTCCGCGTTGCTCACGTGGACCAGGTGGGCGCCCGCAGCCAAGGGGACGAGCAGGCCGTCGAGGATGCCCTCCGAACCGCTCCAGTCCCGGGTGGACAGCACGCGGTCGTCCGCGGAGAGGCCGAGCTTCGCCGCGCGGGCGCGGGCTTCCGCCAGCACCTCGTCCACAGTGGACTCGAACAGGGCGGCCGTGTCGCCGGGGATCGCGAAGAGCGGGCTGTACTGGTCGCCCGCCAGCCGGGACTCGCTCAGGTAGTCGAACGCGCCGCCGCCCGGCGGCTCGGACAGCCCGCGTCCCATCGGGTCCAGCGTCACGACGGCGGTCGCGGTCGCGCCGGTCGGCTCCGGGTCGTCCGGCCCGACGAACGCCACCCGCGCGCCGGCGCCCTCGGTCACGACGCGCGCCCCGCACCACCACGCGCCGAGCAGCACGCCGACGGTCTGCCAGTGCGCCGGGAGCTGCACGGCCACCGCGTCGCCCGGTTCGACGTCGAACTCCTCGGTCAGCCAGTTGGCCGTTTTGGCCGCCCAGTTGGCGGTCGTCGCCACGGACAGCTCGACGCGGCTGCCCAGCTGGTCGTCGTAATGGGTGATCAACGGTTTCGCGGGCGAGGCCAGCAGCGGGCGCAGCAGCTCGTCGGTCAGGCTCATGCGGAAAAGCCTAAAGCGCGGACCACGCGGCTCGCCGGTTGACACCGCCACTTCCGGCTCAGTACGTTTGCTTTGCAAGCAAATGCATCTCGGAAGCTGGGGGACAGCCATGTCCGTTCTCGTCACCGGGGCTCGTGGGCACGTCGGCCGCGCGGTCCTCGACGCGCTCGTCGCCGCAGGTCAGGACGTCCGCGCGGCGAGCCGCGACGTCGCCACGCTCGACGTCCCGACCGCGAAGGTCGCCGCCGACCTGGAAGATCCGTCCACACTGGACGCCGCGCTCAACAGCGTCGAGGCGGTGTTCCTGTACACGCGGCCGTCGGGGATCGAGGGTTTCGTGAAGGCGGCCGAAGCGGCCGGCGTGCGGCACGTCGTGCTGCTGTCGTCCGGGGCGACGCTCGAGCCGCGGTCCGCGCAGAGCCGCATCGCGAAGCTGCACCGAGCTGTGGAGGAGGCCCTGATCGCGGCGCCGTTCGCGGAGACCCTGCTCAACCCGGGCTCGTTCTCGACGAACGCCCTCGGCTGGCGCGCGGACGTCGCGGAGGGTGTCGTCCGCACGCCGTACCCGGACTCGCGCGTCGGCGCGATCCACGAGCGGGACATCGGTGACGTCGCGGCGAAGATCCTGGCGTCCGGTTCGCACGCGGGGCGGGCGCTGCAGCTGAGCGGGCCGTCGCCGATCAGCTTCCGCGAGCAGGCCGAGGTGCTCGCCGACGTCCTCGGCCGGCCGCTGCGCGTCGAGGAGCTGACGCCGGAGCAGGCCGCCGAGCGGATGACCGCGCTGGGCTGGCCGCCCGAGGTCCCGCCGGAGGTCTTGCGCGCGATGGAGCGGACGACGCGGGAGCCGTCGGTGGTCACGGACGTGGTGCGTGAGGTGACCGGGAACGCGCCACGCACGTTCCGACAGTGGGCGGAGGACCACCGCGCCGACTTCAGTTGACGCAGGGGACTCCGCCGGAGGCTTGGCGCAGCGGTGCCGTGACGGGGGCGGCACCGCTGCCCGAGCCGCCACCCGCGGGCGCTCCGCCCGGTGACCCGGCCGGGACCTGAGCGGCGGAGCGCCCGGCCAGGCCCGCCACGAACTCGCGGACCGCCTTCGGGTCGATCTCCACGATGCTCTGACCGTCCGGGCTCCGGCCGTTCGCCGTGATCACCGGGATCGTCGCGAAGGTCAGGTCGCCGGAAGCGATGCCCTTCGCCTGCTGCGCGAACTGCAGCAGGTCGAGCCCCGGGTCCAGGGTCAGCGACCGGTGCACCGCGTCCATCAGGTTGTTCAGCGTGCCCGGGCTGGTCAGCGTGCCCGCCGACAGCACCTGGCGCAGTGCCGACGAGAGGAACGCCTGCTGCCGCACGATCCGGTCGAGGTCGCCGCGCGGCAGGTTCTTGCGCTGCCGGACGAACGACAGCGCTTCGCCGCCGGACACCGTCTGCTCGCCGCGGCGGAAGTTCGCGCCCGAGTCCTTGTCCTCGGTCGCGTGGTTCAAGCACACCTTCACGCCGCCGAGCGCCTCGGTGAGCAGGTAGAAGCCCAGCAGGTTGATCTCGGCGTAGTGGTCGATCCGGACCTGCGTGAGGTCCTGCACCGCCTGCACCAGCACCCGGCGGCCCTCGGTGTCGGAGTCGCGCTCGATCTTCGCCTGGTCGCGCTCGCCTTGGCCGCGCAGCTCCTGCGCGAAGTGCGCCTTCGCGATGCCGTACGCCGAGTTGATCTTCGCCTTGCCGCGGCCCGGGATGTCGGTCCACGTGTCCCGCGGCACCGACACCGCCGACGGCTTCGAACCGTCCTTCGGCACCCGCAGCAGGATCACCGTGTCGGTGTTGACCGCGCCGCTGTTGGCTTCGGTCCGCAGCTCCTTCAGCACCCGCAGCGGAAGCTGGTTGCCCTGCGCGTCCGTGCGCGCGTCGCTGCCGACGAGCAGGATGTCGTCCGCGCCGTCGTCCGCGGGCGGCGGCGCGGGCTCACCGGCCCGCGGGGTGAGCGCGTCGGTCGTCGGGACGGTGCTCTGCAGCTGGTCCTTCGTGACGTACGCGTAGCCGCTGGCGCCGAGCGCGAGCACCGAGACGAGCCCGACCGCGACCCGGCGGGTGACCCGCCCGGCCCGCCGCGCCCGCGACGGCCTCGCGGCCACCGGAGCGGGTGCGATCTCCCGCGGGAACGGCGACGGCTTCCACTCGGGATCGTCGCGCTCCGTCACCGGCTCGGTGGCCGGTTCCGGCTGTTCCTGCTCGTCTTCCATCCCCTGCTCTACCTCCCCCGACCACCCTGCGTACTCAGTCTAGTTGACGCAGGGAACGTCGCCCGCGGTGATCGGCGGCGCGGCGGGGGTGGACGACACCGGGGTCGACGGCGCCTTCGGGGTCGAGCTCGGCGCGCCCCCGGAGCCGGCGGCCGAGCTGCGGAAGTCCTTGCCCAGCAGCACGCGCACGTGCCCGGCGGTGACGTCCCGGTCCGGCTCGGCCTGGACGCTGGTGCCCAGCGCCTGCTTGACCAGGTCGAGCGCGGCGCTGTCGGCCGGGTTGTACCGGACGACGGTGGTGTTGCGGGTGCTCAGCTTCTGGTCGGCGGCGACCGTGAAGCCCTTGCTCGCCAGCATCGTGTGCGTCTGGCCGGCCAGCGCCGCCGCGCCGGAGCCGTCGAACAGCTCGACCGTGACGGCCTTCGCGCCCGGCAGCTGGGCCGGCGCAGGGGTCGCCGGGGCGTCGCCGTCCGACGTCAGCCGTGTGACCTCGGCCTGGACGGCGGCCTGGTCGACGCGCAGCACGTCGGCACCGCCGATCACCGCGTTGCCCAGGGTGGGGATGGTGTGGAACTCGATGTTGCCGCCGGTCAGGCCGCGCATCTGCTCGGCGAACTCGGTCAGGTCCCAGCCCTGCGACACGACCACGGACTTCTTCACCGCGGACACGAGGTCGGCGATCTTGCCCGGGCTGGTCAGCACGTCGGTCGAGATCACCTTGCGGGCCAGCCCGGACAGGAACGCCTGCTGGCGCGCGATCCGGTCGAGGTCGTAGTTGGGCAGCCCGTACCGCTGCCGGACGAACGCGAGCGCCTGCACGCCCTCGATCGTCTGGCGCCCGCCCGGCAGGTCCACGCCGGACTTGGTTTCCTTGACCGGCCCGTTGAGGCAGACCTCGACGCCGCCGATCGACTTGGTGATCTCGTAGAAGCTCGCCAGGTTGACCTCGGCGTAGCGGTCGATCATGCCGGGCTTGCCGATGAACTTCTCGATCGTGGCGATCAGGTTCTTCCGCCCGGCGACCTTCGCCTGCGCGTCGGCCTGCTTGAGGTCGGTCATGCCCTGGCGCTGCAACGTTTTGTAAGTGTCCGTGTACGCGTAGACAAAGGCGCTGTTGAGCTTGTGCTTGCCGTAGCCGCCGGCCAGCTCCACCCAGGAGTCGCGGGGGAACGAGATCGCGATCGCGTGCTTCCCGTTCTGGGGGATGTGCACGAGGATCATCGTGTCGGTGTTCAGCTCGCCGTCGGAGACGCCGGCGTGCAGCATGTCCAGCACTTCGCGGGGCAGCGGGTTGCCCTGCGCGTCGGTGCGGCTGTCCTGGCCGACCAGGAGGATGTCGATGGCGCCGTCGAGCGGCTTCGCGTGCGCTTCGGTGTCGGCGAAGACGTTCGTGGTGGTCAGGCCGGTGTTCGGGTCACCGATGAAGTGCCAGCCGTACCAGGTCAGGGCCAGGATCGCGACGGACAGCAACGACACGACGACCTTGGCGCCACGGCGTGCGAAGACCGCGATGCCGTAGCTCCGGCGCGCCGGGATGGGCGGCGCAGGCCATTCGGTCACGCGCTTCCTCCCCTGTGAAACCCCGTGCTTCCCCCAGGGCACCCCTGTGCCTCCGACCATGACTCTACTGAGGGTGTTGTTGGACCTCCGTAGGCTGGGGGCCGATTGCCCCGGACGGGGGCCGAGGGAAAGGCGGGAAGATGCGGGTCCTGGTCACCGGTGGTGCCGGCTTCATCGGGTCGCACTACGTCCGGCAGACGCTGAGTGGCGCCTACCCGGCGCTGCGTGACGCCGAAGTGGTGGTGCTGGACAAGCTCACCTACGCCGGCAACGAGGCCAACCTGGCCCCGGTCGCCGCCGACCCGCGGCTTCGGTTCGTCCGCGGCGACATCTGCGACGCGCGGAAGGTCGCCGACGTCATGCGCGGGATCGACCTGGTCGTGCACTTCGCCGCCGAGTCGCATGTGGACCGCTCGATCCTCGGCTCGGCCGACTTCGTCCTGACGAACGTGCTCGGCACGCAGAACCTGCTGCAGGCGGCCCTGGAAGCGGGGGTCTCGAAGTTCGTCCACGTGTCCACCGACGAGGTGTACGGCTCGATCGAGACCGGCTCCTGGACCGAAGACCACGTGCTGGAGCCGAACTCGCCCTATTCGGCGTCCAAGGCGTCCTCCGATCTGGTGGCGCGGTCCTTCTTCCGGACCCACGGGCTGCCGGTGTGCGTCACGCGGTGCTCCAACAACTACGGTCCGTACCAGTTCCCGGAGAAGGTCATCCCGCTGTTCGTCACCAACCTCCTCGACGGGCGGAAGGTGCCGCTCTACGGCGACGGCCTCAACGTCCGTGACTGGCTGCACGTGGACGACCACTGCCACGGCATCCAGCTCGTCGCCGACGGCGGGCGGCCGGGCGAGATCTACAACATCGGCGGCGGCACCGAGCTGACGAACCGGTCGCTGACGGAGCAGCTCCTGTCCGCCGTGGGCGCGGGCTGGGACAGCGTCGAGCCGGTCGAGGACCGCAAGGGCCACGACCGCCGGTACTCGGTGGACATCACGAAGATCGGTGCGGAGCTGGGGTACGCTCCGCGCGTGTCCTTCGAGGACGGTCTGGCCGCGACGGTGGCCTGGTACACGGACAATCGCGCGTGGTGGGAGCCCCTGGCGGAGCGGGCCGCGCTCAAGAAGTGAGGATGTGCTCGTGCGGCTGACGGTGCTCGTGCCCGGCGGTTCCGGACAGCTCGGCCGCGACCTGGCCGCGCTGGCGTCTCCCGACGTCGACGTGATCGCGCCGGGGTCGGCCGAGCTGGACGTGACGGCGACGGGCCAGGTGCTGGCGGCGGTCGGCGCGCTGGCCGACCGCGCCCGCGAGAACGGTTCGGCCCCGGTCGTGATCAACGCGGCGGCGTACACGGCGGTCGACGCGGCGGAGAAGGACGAGGACCGCGCGTTCGCGATCAACGCCGACGGCCCCCGGGTCCTGGCGGCGGCGTGCGCGTCCCGGCGGGTGCCGCTGATCCACGTGTCGACGGACTACGTCTTTTCCGGCGATGCTTCCGCGCCTTACGAGCCTTCGGACGAGCTGGGGCCGCGTTCGGCGTACGGCCGGACGAAGGCGGCCGGGGAGGACGCGGTGCTCGGGTCGGGGGCGTCGTCGTGGGTGGTGCGGACCGGGTGGCTGTACGGGCACAGCGGGTCGAACTTCGTGAAGACCATGGTGCGGCTGGAGTCTTCGCGTCCGGAGTTGTCCGTTGTGGACGATCAGATCGGTGGTCCTACGTGGACGGCCGATCTGGCTTCGGGGCTGCTGGAGCTGGCTTCGCGGGTGGCGGCCGGCGACGGGCCGGAGCGGCGGATCCTGCACTGCACGAACGCGGGATCGGTGAGCTGGTGCGGGTTCGCGCAGGCGATCTTCAAGCGTCTGGGCGCGGATCCTTCGCGGGTCCGGCCGTGCACGTCGGCGGAGTACCCGCAGGAAGCGACGCGGCCGGCTTACTCGGTGCTGTCGCCGGCGTCGTGGAAGGAAGCCTGGCTGACCCCGATGCGGCCGTGGGAAGAGGCGCTGGACGCCTACTTCAAAGCCGGCTCAGTGCCGGCCTGAGGCGAGCCGGTACGCGCCGACCGTCAGCTCGGCGCACGTTCGCCACGTGAAGCCCGCCGCGTGCGTGCGGCGGGCGGCCGAGGTCGCCACCGCGTGCGGGTCCGTCACCGCCGTGCGGAGCGCCTCCGCCAGGCCGTCCACGTCGCCGTACGGGACCAGGCTCGCGCAGTCGCCCGCCACTTCGCGCAACGCCGGGATGTCCGTGCACACCACCGGGACGTCCGAGGCCATCGCCTCCAGCACCGGCAGCCCGAACCCCTCGTCACGCGAGGGGAGCACCAGCGCCGACGCGCCCGCCACCACCGTGCGCAGGTCCACATCGGACAGGTAGCCGGTCTGTGAAGTCCGGGCACCGCGGGGGAACGGGCCCGGGCCGGCGAACACCAGGTCCGGCAGGTCCGGTGCCGCGTCGTGGGTGCGGGTCAGCCAGTCCAGGCCCTTGCGCGGGCCGGCCGCTCCCGCGAACAGCAGGTACCGGTCCGGCAGCCCCAGCCGCGCGCGACGCTCGTCGTCCGGTGGGCGCGCCGTGAACCACGCCGGGTTGACGCCCAGCGGCGTCACCACGATCTTGTCGCGGGAGACGTCCAGGCGCTCCGCCACCGAGTCGGCCACCGCCGCCGTCGGGGTGCAGATCACGTTCGCGCGGCGGGCGCCGCGGCGGACCAGCTCCGGCAGGCCGCGGTCGCTCGGGGCCAGCTCCGCGGGGTTGTCGAAAAAGGCCAGGTCGTGGATCGTCACCACGCCCGCCGCGCGGACCCGGCCCGGCAGCACGAAGTTCGTGCCGTGCACGACGTCCGTCGGCCCGGCGAACAGCTCCACCGGCGGGAAGTCCGACCGCTCCCACGCCATCCGCAGCAGCCGCGCCGCCACCGGCATCCCGCGGGCCTGCGCGCCGTACGGGAGCACGTGCCGCAGCCGCCGCCAGCCGCGCAGCGTGAACGCCACCGCCCGCGTGTCCACCTCGGGGATCGACACCAGCTCTTCGATCAGCGCGGACGTGTACCGGCCGATCCCGGTGCGCGAGCCGAGCAGCGGAGTGCCGTCGAGGAGGACGCGCAGCGACCTAGCCACGGCGGAGCCGTTGCTTCGCGACCTTGAGCACCCGGCCGCCGACGCGCCGCGCCAGCTCGCCCGCCCCGCCCGCGGCGAGGTACTCGCGGACCAGGTCGACGTCGCGGCGGACCATCGCGCGGCCGCGCACCGCCGGCGTCGTCACCAGGTCCGCGGACCCGGGCAGCCGGTCGGCGGCCGGGCGCGGATCGCGGCAGAACTCCACCAGCGGCTTCAGCGCCTCCGGCCAGGTGTACCGCTGCGCGACGACGGCGATCCGCTCGACGCAGCCCGCGGCGAACTCCTCGTCGTACAAACACTTTTCGAGCGCCGCGGCCAGCGCGTCGGCGTCCTCGGCCGGGACGACGACGCCCAGCCGTTCCGCCCGCACCAGGTCCGCGAACGAGTCGCCGTCGGTCGTCACGATCGGCAAGCCGGCCCACAGGTAGTCGAGCACCCGGGTGCGGAACGCGAACGTCGTCTCGACGTGCTCGTAGTGGGTCGTGACGCCGCAGTTCGCGTCGAGCAGCCAGTTCTGGCGCTCGTGGTAGGGCACCCACTGCTCGTTGAAGTAGACGTGCTTGCCCGTCAGCCCCAGCGAATCCGCCAGCCGCATCGTGCGCGTGCCGATGTCCATCTCGGCGACCTCGGGGTTCGGGTGCTTCATGCCGAGGAACACCAGCCGGACGTCGCCGCGGCGGCGGCGCAGCGTGTCGATCGCGCGCACCAGGGTCAGCGGGTCGAACCAGCTGTACACCCCGCCCGCCCAGAGCACGACGTGGTCGGTGCCGCCGAGGCCGAGCGTCGACCGCAGCCCCGGGCCGGTGCGGACGGGCGCCTGCGTCGACAGTCCGAAGGGGACGACCGCGAGCAGCGACTGCGTTGTCGGGTCGGCGTCGTAGAGCCGCGGGGAAAGCCGGCCCAGCGCGGCCAGGTGGCCGAGCCACAGGTGCCGCTGCCGCTCGGACGCGCAGAGGAAGAAGTCGCCGCGCTCGATCTGGGCGTCCAGGACCCGGGTGACGCCGGCGAGGTCGGCCGCGCGCTTGTCGTCGGCGACGCCCTTGCCCTGCTCCAGCAGTTCGAGGTGCATCGGGTCGTAGAGGTCGGCGACGACGATCTTGCCGCCGTGCTCCTTCTTCAGCGACGGCGCGAGTTCGAGCACGTGCCCCTGCAGGACGACGACGTCGGCCCAGGCGATCGGCGCCTCGAGCTCGCGGTGCTTGCCGGCGCTGACGCGGAACGGCGCGGGCGGCGGTGTCGCGAGGGGGTTGGTGGTGATCAGGTGGACGTCGTGCTCGGCGGCCAGCGCCAGCGCGATGTTCCAGGCGCGGATCGCCGGGCCCGCCATCCGCTCGGTGAGGGCGTCGCCGGTGATCACGAGGATCTTGCGGCGCTGCCCGAAAGCCTTTTCGATGCCGAACGCCTCGACGAGGATGTCGTGCGCGGCGAGGTAGCGCGGCAGCGGGTACGCGGGCTCCAACGCCTTGCGCAGCAAGGGAAGCAGGTCGGCGTCGGTGCGGACGCGGGCGGCCTGCTCGATCGCGCGCGACTCGGCCAGCGACGGCAGCTGCTCGACGAACTGGTCGATGGCGAGGATCCCGGCGAGCGTGGTGCGCGGGATCGCGACGTCGCCGGACTCGATCGGCCCGACGCCCTTTTCGAGGTCGAGCTGGGTCGCGTCCAGCTCACCGCGGGCGGTGGCGCGCCGGACGGCGAGCGCGAGAGCCGCCGGGAGCGCCCTGGCCAGGGTTTCGTCGGAGAGGTTCTTGTAGAGCGCAGCCAAGGCGTTGCGCTCCAGGAGGAAGGTCTCGCGGCCGGTTTCCGGCGCGTCGACGGCGGCCATCGTGCCGTGGTGGCGGTGGTAGGTCAGCGATTCCGGGACGTACCGGACGCGCCAGCCGCGCAGGTTGAGGCGCCAGCCGAGGTCGACGTCCTCGTAGAACATGAAGAACCGCTCGTCGAAGCCGTCCAGCTCGGCGAACACGGCCGTGCGGACGAACATCGCGGAGCCGGTGCCGAACAGGACGTCCTTCGCGACCTCGTGCTCGGCGGCCGGGACGTCGGCCAGGGGCGAGCCCGCGTGCCGCTTGTAGCCCATGCCGAACCAGGTCAGGCCGCCGTCGACGAAGTCGGTGCCGGTGCCGTCCCAGTCGAGGACCTTGCTGGCCACGGCGGCGACGCGCGGCTGGGCGCGCAGCTCGGCGACCGCGGCGGAGACCCAGCCGGGCGCCGGGCGGGCGTCGTTGTTGAGGAAGCCGAGGACGGTGCCCTTCGCGTGCTTCGCACCGAGGTTGCAGCCGCCGGCGAACCCGGTGTTGCGGCCGGCGTCGATCACGCGGGCCCGGGGGACGGCTTCGCGGATGCGCGCGGCTTCGTCTTCGCCGGCGGAGTTGTCGACGCAGATCAGCTCGAGCTCGGGGTAGTCGTGCTCGGCGAGCGCGCGCAGGCAGGTGATCGTGTCGTCGGAGCCGTGGTAGTTCACCACGATCACCGAGACGAGCGGTTGCGGTTCCCCCTGCGCCAAAGCTGCTCCTTCGTCGGAATGAGCGCCAGCTTACTGTGCCGACGATTGCCAATCCGACCGCAGCCACGGCCGATGATTTCGCGGCTCCGGTCACCTGCTGCTCGGAGGTCGGCCTACTTTTGGCCGGCTTGGCAATTGCCGGCCCAAGCCTCCCAGACCGCGCCTCGTCCGAGAGCCGCTCGACGGCCGATCCCGCGGCGGGCCGCCAGTGTCGCGGGCAGGCGGGCCACCACCTCGGCCAAGACCCGGCAGCGCAGGCCGAACCGGAAGTTCGGCGCCGGGGGCCGCCCGGGTCGCAGCGGCAGCACCGCTGTCAACACGGCGAACCTGAGCAGCTGGTTCACCGCGACCCCGCGGGGCGCGCAGCGCAGCAGCATGAGCAGCCGGTTGCGCTCGTTCCAGCGGTGGAACAGCGGTGAACCCAGCTCGCTGCTGACGCCGTGGGCGTGCCGGACGCGGGCGTCGGGCGCCGCGACGACGTCCCAGCCTGCCAGCCGCAGCCGCCACGCCGTGTCGGTGTCCTCGTAGTAGCAGAAGAACCCGGCCGGGACGCCGTGCACGCTCTCGAGCGCGTCGGTGCGCAGCAGGGCCGCGCCGCCGCAGAAGGCGAACACCTCGCCGGCGGGTTCGGTGAGGTCGGCGCCGTGGCCGTCGGCGGTCAGCCGCACGCCGGCGGACTGCGTGGTGCCGTCGGGACGCACGAGCCGCGCGGTCGCCGCGGCGGCCAGCGGCGCCTTGTCGAGCGTGTCTTCCAGGGTCGCGAGCCAGTCCGGCTCGGGTTCGGCGTCGTCGTTCAGCCAGGCCATCAGCGGGGTGCCGACGCGCTTCACCGCGACGGCGAGCGCGCCCGCGTAACCGGCATTGCGGGGGAGGCGAACTACTTGCGGACGCGAAGGATGGGCCGCGAGCAGGGCGGCGGTGCCGTCGTCGGAGGCGTTGTCCACCACGAGCGTCCGATGTGGACGCGTCTGCGCGGCGAGCGCGTCGAGGCAGGCGGTCACGTGCCCGGCACCCCGCCAGGTCACGACGACCACCGTGGTGGCGGGATTCGCGGTCACGTCCCGCACAATAGCCGCGTGCCCGAACTGGTCGTGCTCGCCGAGCAGCTCCTCGCGCCCGTGCCCGGAGGCACCGGGCGCTACACGGCCGAGCTGCTGCCCGCGCTCGCGAACACCGCACCGCCGGGGTGGACGGTGTCCAGCGTGGTCGCGCGGCACGCCGACGTGGCCGCGGCGCGGCTCGAGGGCGTCGAAGGCCCGCGGGTGCTGCGGATCCCGCCGCGGGCGCTGATCGGCGTCTGGCAGCTGGGGATCCCCTGGTGGCCGGGCGGCGACGCGGTGCACGCGCCGACGCCGTTCGCGCCGCCGCGCGCGCCGGCCGGGCGGACGCTGAGCGTGACCGTGCACGACACCGTGCCGTGGACCCACCCCGAGACGCTCACCGCGCGCGGGGTCAGCTGGCACCGGTCGATGATCGCGCGGGCGGCGCGGCGCGCGTCCGGGCTGGTCGTGCCGACGCGGGCGGTCGCCGACGAGCTGGCGGTGCTGATCGACGTCGACGTCCCGGTGCGCGTCGTGCCGCACGGGGTGCGGGTGCCTTCGGGGTCGGCCGAGCTGGACCTGCCTGCGGAATACGTCCTGGCGGTGGGCACGATCGAGCCGCGCAAGGGGATCGACGTGCTGGTCGACGCGGTCGCGGCGCTCGACGACGTGGTGCTGGTGCTCGCCGGGCAGCCGGGCTGGGGCGGCGTCGACCCGGTCGCGCTGGCGGCCGAGCGCGGGCTGCCGGCGGACCGGCTGCGGATGCTGGGGAAGGTGTCGGACGCCGAGCTCGCGACGGCGTTGCGGCACGCGAGCGTACTGGCCGTGCCGAGCCTCGCCGAGGGGTTCGGGCTGGGCCTGCTGGAGGCGATGGCGGCGGGGATCCCGGTGGTGCACACGGATGCTCCGGCCCTGGCCGAGGTGGCCGGCGGCGCGGGGATCACGGTGCCGCGCGGCGACTCGGCGGCGTTGGCGGCCGCGTTGCGGGAGGTGCTGAACTCACCCTCCGTGGCGGCCGAGCTCACTCGTTCGGGTCGGGAGCGAGCGAAGGCGTTCACCTGGCGTCGCGCGGCGGAAGCCGTCTGGGCGATCCACCGGCGGCCGCCGGGCTGACCGGTTTGCCAGTTCCCCACCATGACGCAGGGTCGCCGCCGTACCCTGCAGGGGTGAGCGATGATCCCCGGGTCCTGATCGACGCGACCGCGGTTCCCGCGGACCGCGGCGGGGTCGGGCGGTACGTGGATTCGCTCGTCGCCGCGCTCGACGCGGACGGGGCGCGGATCACCGTCGTCTGCCAGCCCCGGGACCTGCAGCTTTACGATCGGCTGGCGCCGCGCTCGCGCGTCGTCCCCGCTTCGCCGTCGACGACCACCCGCACCGCGCGGCTGACCTGGGAACAGGCGACGCTGCCCCGGCTGGTGCGCCGCCTCGGCGCGGACGTCGTCCACTCGCCGCACTACACGATGCCGCTGGCCACGTCGGCGGCGTCGGTCGTCACGCTGCACGACGCGACGTTCTTCACCGACGCTGTGCTGCATTCGTCGGTGAAGGCCCGCTTCTTCCGCGCGTGGACGGCGACGGCCCTCCGGCGCGCGACGCTGTGCGTGGTCCCGTCGGCGGCGACGGCGGCGGAGCTGACCCGCGTCGGCCCGGTGCGGCACGCTTCACTGGAAGTCATTCACCACGGCGTCGACACCGAGCGTTTTCACCCACCGTCACCATCGGAGGTGGCGGCCGCCCGATCGGCGGTCGGCCTGGGCCGGACGCCTTATGTGGCTTTCCTGGGTGCGCTGGAGCCGCGCAAGAACGTGCCGGCGCTGATCCGCGGGTTCGCCCGGGCGGTGGCGGAGCAGCGGGACGCGCCGGCGTTGGTGCTGGCCGGGCAGCCCGGGTGGGACACCCAGGTGGAGCGGGCGCTGGACGCGGTCCCGCACCGGCTGCGCGTGATCCGGGCAGGATATCTGCCCTTCAGTACCCTGGCCGGCTTCTTGGGCGGCGCGGAACTGGTGGCGTACCCGTCGCTGGGCGAGGGTTTCGGCCTGCCGGTGCTGGAAGCGATGGCGTGCGGGGCCTGCGTGCTGACGACGCGCCGGCTGTCGCTGCCCGAGGTGGGTGGTGACGCGGTGGCGTACTGCGGCGTCGGCGCGGGTGACGTGGCGGCGGGTCTGTCGGAGCTGCTGGCGGACCCGGGGCGCCGGTCCGAGCTGGCAACGGCAGCCCAGCAGCGCGCAAAGGAGTTTTCCTGGGCGACGACTGCGGAGCGGCACCGCGAGGCCTACGCAAAGGCCTGGTCCCGCCACCTCCGCACCCGCTGAGCCGTGATCCAAGGGTCAACTCGCGTGATTGAAGGGTCGACTCGCGTGATTGAAAGGTCGACACGGCGGGACCCGGCTGCCTGCGGTGTGTCGACTCCCCAATCACGCGTGTCGGCTTCCTGATCACGCGTGTCGACCCTTCCGTCACCCGGCGCGGGGTGGCGGGGTTGCGGTGGGTGACCGGTGGACAATGGCCGGGTGACTGAGCACTCCCGCTATGGCGACGAAGTCGGCGTCGTGACCGTGACCTACTTCTCCGAGGACACCATCGGGCGCTTCCTCGACACCCTCGAGAAGGCCACCGAGCGCGAGGTCAAGGTGGTCGTCGCGGACAACGCTTCCGTCGAGGGTGCCCTCGAACGGGCCACCGCCGGCCGGAAGAACGTGCAGCTGCTCAGCATCGGGGAGAACGTCGGCTACGGGACCGCCGCCAACCGCGGGGCCGCCGAGCTGGACGACCGCTACGGCTGGGTCGTCGTCGTCAACCCGGACCTCGAATGGGAGCCCGGCTCGCTCGACACGCTCCTCGACGTCGCGAGCCGGTGGCCGCGCGGGGGTGCCTTCGGGCCGCTCATCCACGATCCCGACGGCACCGTCTACCCCTCGGCGCGGCTGCTGCCGTCGTTCGGACGCGGCATCGGGCACGCCGCCTTCGCGAAGGTCTGGCCGGGCAACCCCTGGACGAAGCAGTACCGCCAGGAGACCGGCACGCCGGTCGAGCGCACGTCGGGCTGGCTGTCCGGCTCGTGCCAGCTGATCCGCCGGGAGGCGTTCGACTCCGTCGGCGGCTTCGACACGCGCTACTTCATGTACTTCGAGGACGTCGACCTCGGTGACCGGCTGGCGAAGGCCGGCTGGCTGAACGTCTACGCGCCGTCCGCGAGCGTCACCCACGAGGGCGGGCACTCGACGTCGCAGGCGTCGGAGAAGATGCTCAAGGCCCACCACGACAGCGCTTACCGCTACCTCGCCGACCGCCACCAGGGCCTCGCCTGGAAGCCGGTCCTCGCCGCGGCCAAGCTCGGTCTCAAGCTCCGGCTGAAGCTCGAGACCCGCTAGATCCCGTCGAGCCGGCGCGAAAGGTCGGACCTGCCGTTGTTCTGCGTCACCGTCGGCACCAGGCCGGTGTCCTCCGGGTCCGGCTCCTTCAGCGGGCTCGTGATCGGCTCGGCCTGGGGCCGGCGGGCCAGCGGCGTCGTCACCGGGGTCTTCATCGGTGTCGTCGGCGACGGCGGCGTGCTCAGCGGGGTGGTCGACTGCGGGCGGCGCGAGCCACCGGAAGCCTCCAGCCGCCGGGTGGGCGACGCGCCCGCGAGCGGGTGGTCGTTCTCCTCGATCAGCGACGCCGGGAGCTGTGTGGTCGTGTCCGGGTCCTGGCTTCTGTCGAGGCCGTCGATCTGCGCCCGCGGTATCTGCTGCGTGTTCGAGGCGTCCATCGGCGAGATGGCGCTGTCCGGCGTCACCACGAACACACCGCGCGCCTGGGCTCGTGCGAGCAGGGCGTCCGCCCGATCGCGGGGGTCCATCCCCTCGGCCTCCCGACTGACCCGGGGCCCTCTGGGGAAAGGCCCGCCTGTTTCCTGTCTAGGGTAGGCCCTCCGGGCGACCTCCGTCAGGGTTTCCCGCGGCTTGTCGCTCAGCGGTGCGTGATACAAGAGGAGATTTCCGTGACGTCCGAGGTCGAGATCGACGCCGTCGTGCTGGTCGGGGGCAAGGGCACGCGCCTGCGGCCACTGACCCTTTCGGCACCGAAGCCGATGCTCCCGACAGCCGGGACGCCCTACCTCAGCCACCTGTTCTCGCGCATCCGCGAGGCCGGGATCCGGCACGTCGTGCTGGGCACGAGCTACCGGGCGGAGGTGTTCGAGGAGTACTTCGGCGACGGCAAGTCGATCGGTCTGGACCTCGAGTACGTCGTCGAGGAGGAGCCGCTCGACACGGCCGGCGCCATCCGCAACGTCTACGACAAGCTGCGCGCCGACCACGTGATCGTCTTCAACGGCGACATCATCTCCGGCTCGGACCTCGGCGAGCAGCTGCGCGTGCACCGCGAGTCCGAGGCCGACGTCACGCTGCACCTGCAGCGCGTGCCCGACCCGAGCCGGTTCGGCTCGGTGCCGACCGACGAGACCGGCCGCGTCCAGGCGTTCCTCGAAAAGACGCCGAACCCGCCGACCGACCAGATCAACGCCGGCTGCTACGTCTTCCGCCGTGCGGTGATCGAGTCGATCCCGACCGGCCGCCGGGTGTCGGTCGAGCGCGAGACGTTCCCGCAGCTGCTGGAGCAGGGCGCGCACATCCAGGGCTTCGTCGACGCGTCCTACTGGCTGGACGTCGGCACGCCGGAGGCGTTCGTGCGCGGGTCGGCCGACCTGGTGCGGGGCGTGGCGCCGACGTCGGCACTGCCCGGCCGGTCCGGTGACTTCCTGGTGCTCGACGGCGCTTCCGTGGCCGAAGACGCTCAGCTGTCCGGTGGTTCGACCATCGGCGTCGCGGCCGTGGTCGGCTCCGGCGCGAAGGTCGACGGCTCGGTGCTGTTCGACGGCGCCGCGGTGTCCGAGGGCGCGATCGTCGAGCGCTCGGTTCTCGGGCACGGCGCGCGCGTCGGCGCCGGTGCCGTGCTGCGTGGGGTCGTGCTGGGCGACGGCGCGTCCGTCGGCGCCGGCTGCGAGCTGCTCGACGGCGCGCGGATCTGGCCGGACGTCGTGCTGCCGGACGGTTCCGTCCGCTTCTCGAGCGACGCCTAGCGATGTACTGGCGTCCCGCGTTCGAGGTCGACCTGGGCAGCGTCCTGGGTCCGCTGAAGCGCGGGCGCGGGTCGCTCAACATCCTCACCGACGAGCGCGGGATCACGTGGCTCGCGTCGAACACCCCGGACGGCCCGGGCACCCTGGCGCTGCGCAAGCTGGCCGACGGCCGGATCGAGGCGGCGGCCTGGGGCGACGGCGCGGACCGGCTGCTCACCGGCGTTCCGGCGCTGCTGGGGGCGGACGACGACGACTCCGAGTTCGTCGCGCACCACGACGTCGTCGCGCGCGCCCGGCGGGAGAACCCCGGGCTGCGGCTCGGCGCGACCGGCGTGGTCTGGGACTGGCTGGTGCTCGCGGTGCTGGAGCAGAAGGTGACCGGCAAGGAGGCGATCCGGTCGTGGGCCGAGCTGTGCCGCCGCTTCGGCGCGGTGGCGCCCGGACCGGGGCCGGAGCGGCTGCGCGTGCCGCCGACGCCGGTGGCGCTGCGGTCGCTGCCGGACTGGCACTGGCACCGCGCGGGCGTCGACATCAAGCGCCGCACGGCGTTGCTCAACGCGGCGCGCGTCGCCGGTCACCTGGAGCGGGCGGTGGAGCTGCGCGGTCTCGAGGGACGGCACCTGCTGCGCCACGTCCCGGGCATCGGGGTCTGGACGGCGGCGGAGGTCGCCCAGCGCGCGTGGGGCGACCCGGACGCGGTCAGCTTCGGCGACTACAACATCCCGTCGATGGTCGGGAACGCCGTGCTGGGCCTGAAACTCGACGACGCGGGCATGGCGGAGGTCCTGGCGCCATACGCCCCGCAGCGGCAGCGGGCGGTGCGGTACCTGGAGGCGGCCGGGCACCGGCGGCCCCGCTTCGGTCCGCGCATCGAGCTGCGCGACTACCGCGCGATGTGACGACCCTCGGCTACTGCTGCGGCGGGTAGGGCGGCTGCTGACCCGGGTAGCCCTGCTGCGGCGGGTACGGCTGCTGGCCCGGATATCCCTGGTGCGGCGGGTATCCCGGCGGCTGCTGACCCGGGTAGCCCTGCTGGGGCGGATAAGGCGGCGGCGGGTAACCCGGGTACCCCTGCGGGGGGTACGGCGGCGGCTTCGGCTTGTTGTTCACGGTGATCAGGACGACCACCACCGTCGCGACCAGCGCGACCGGCACCAGGATGATCAGGAGCATCAGCACGCTCATGCGGTGATCAGCTCTTCCCTTCGTCGAGTGCGGCGCGGGCGATCGCGAGCGCTTCCGCGTCGGCCAGGCCCAGTTTGCGGGTGAGCGCAGCGTATTCGGCCGCGGCCTGCTGGGCGCGACGGCGGCTCTGGTCGCCCGACGCCGCGACGAAGCTGCCCGCCCGGCCGCGCGTTTCGATCAGCCCGGCTTCCTCCAGCTCGCGGTACGCGCGGGCCACCGTGTTCGGGGCGATCCCCAGGTCGGCCGCGAGCTGCCGGACCGTGGGCAGCTTCGTGCCGACCGCCAGCGAACGGTCGTTGATGCGCGTCGCGAGCCCGGACCGGACCTGCTCGAACGGCGGGACCGGCGAACCGCTGTCGAAGGGGATGATCACCAGCTCTGCGGACCCGCGCCCGGGCCCGGCGGCCGCTGCCCGTACGGCCCCTGCGGCGCGTACTGCTGCTGGGGCATCGGCTGCGAGGGCGGATACCCCGGTTGCTGCGGAACCGGCTGCGACGGCGGGAACCCCTGCTGCTGCGGCGCGAAACCCTGCTGCGGCGGATACGGCTGCTGCGGCGCGGGGAACCCCGCGGATCCCGGCGGGAACCCACCCGGCGGCGGCGCGAACCCTTGCTGCGGCGGGAAGTTCGCCGCGGGCGGGAACTGCCCGCCGTTCTTCATCGCCTCTTCGCGGCGCATCTTCGACACCCGTACCGCCACCACGATCACGAACACGATGATCGCCAGGATCAGCAGGCCGACGACGATGTAGCCGAACACCCCGCTGTCCCCACCGCTGCCTGAGTGGTAGTGCACCCGCTCGAGGAACTGCGTAGCCATGTGGTCCTCCCTCCGGGCCCCAGGCTAGTGCCCGGCACCGACAGGAACGGCCGCTTTCACCAGATCGGCGAGATCTTCCGACCCCGCCGGGAGCGCGTCGGCCGGCCACCACCGCAGGTCGTCGGACTCGTCGCTGCGCACCGGCTCCGCGCCCGCCGGGGCGTGCACCGCGTACCGGACGTCGAAGTGCCGCGTCGGCACGCCGAGGGAGCACGTGATCGGGTGGACGTCCAGGTGCACCGGCTCGGCGGAGATCCGCAGCCCGGCCATGCCGGACTCCTCGGTGGCCTCCCGCAGGGCGGCCCCGGCCAGCGAGGCGTCGGAAGGTTCGCAGTGCCCGCCGAGCTGCAGCCAGCGGCCGACCCGCGGGTGCAGCGTGAGCAGCACCCGCGTGCCGGTGTGGTCCAGGACCACCGCCGACGCCGTGAGGTGCCCGGCTTCGCACGAGCGGCGGCAGGAATCCTCACGGGCGGCGAGGAACCCGAGGAACGCCTGCCGCAGCGACTCCTGGGACGCGAGGGCGGGCCGCCACGAATCCAGCGTCGTGACGGCGTCTTCGTGCAGGCTCACAGTTCCAGCAGTCCTTCCCCGGGGGTGATCGGCCCGCGCGGGCCCGGGTCCGACGCGGGGACGCCGATCGCGACCGAGCCGAGCGGCTGCCAGCGCTCGCCGAGGCCGAGGACGTCCCGGACGATGTCCGCGGCGAAGATCGTCGACCCGATCCAGCACGAACCGAGCCCTTCGGCCGCCAGCGCGACCAGCAGGCCCTGCACCGCGGCGCCGCCGGCGACGGTGAACATCGTCTTCTCGCAGTCGTTGCGGCGGTCGTCGCGGTAGGTGTGCGCGCCGTCCGGCACGAGGAACGGGATGACGATTTCCGGTGCCCGGTAAAGGATGTCGCCGCGGCTGAGCCGCTTCGCGACCTGCTCCGGCGTGAATTCGTCGCCGTTCAGGTCGGCCTGCCACGATTCGCGCATCGCGTCGAGCAGCTGCTTGCGCTTCCCGCCGTCGCGCAGCCACACGAACCGCACCGGGTGCGTGTGGTGCGGCGCGGGCGCGGTCAGCGCGGACGCCACCGCGCGGCGCATCGCGGCGGGGTCCACCGGCTCGTCCGCGAACTGCCGCACCGACCGCCGGGCCGGCACCGCCGCCCGCCGCCCCTGCTCGATGGCTTCGTTCGTGCCCAGCCGGAAGAGGTCCTCTTCGAGCGGGCGGACCAGGTTCCGCGCCGTCGAGCCGTCGTCGAAGATGTCCAGGCCGCGCACGACCGCGACCGGCGTGCCGCCGAGCTTGCCCTTGACCAGGTCGGCGGCCGCGGCGAGCTCGTCGGCGACGGCGACCTCGGTGACGGCCAGCTCGTTGCCCTGCCCGTCGACCTCGCCGCGGTAGGCGTGCAGCACGCGCAGCCCGGACGAGCCGATCGCGGCGTCGGTCTGCCCGACCCGCCACGCGCGGCCCATCGTGTCCGTGACGACCACCGCGACCTCGACGCCGAGCCGCTCTCGCAGCCCGTTGCGCAAGGCCAGGGCCGACGCGTCCGGGTCGGCCGGCAGCAGCGCGACCTCGTCGCCCTCGACGTTCGACGCGTCGATGCCCGACGCCGCCTGCACGATCCCCAGGTGGTTCTGGGTGATTACCGTACGCGCGATCCGCGCGACCACCCGGATGGCCTCGCGCTCGACGAGCTTCCGGCGCTCGGCGTCGCGGACTTCGGGGTCGGCCGGAACCTTGACGAGCCTGCCCTCGGCCTTCGAGACGATCTTGCTGGTCACGACGAGGACGTCACCCGAACGCAGCCACGGCGCGGCCTTGACGATCGCGCCGGTCAGGTCGTCGCCGGGGCGGAACTCCGGCAGCCCGCTGACGGGAAGGATCTCCAACTTGGCGGAAGCGTGGTCATTCAACGGGGGCTCCAGCCAGTTCGAGCGCCGCGCGGGCCATCGCCGCGGTGGCGTCCACATCGGACATCAGCAGCGGGACGTCGCGGACGGTCACGCCCGGCACGTCCGCCGTCTCGCCTTCCGCGATCAACCAGCCGTCGAGGACGCCGTCGGCCTTGCGCGAGCCGTAGTGCCGGCCCACCGCCTCCGCCGACGTCTCGACGCCGATCGCGGTCAGGCACGCGTCGGCCATCCCGCGCAGCGCCTTGCCGCCGATGATCGGCGACACCCCGACGACACCCGCGGACGTCTTGCGCAGCGCGTCCCGGACCCCCGGCACGCCCAGCACGGTGCCGACCGACACGACCGGGTTGGACGGCGCGAACAGCACGGCGTCCGCGTCCTTGATCGCCTCCAGCACGCCCGGCGCGGGCTTGGCCTCGTCGGCGCCGACGGCGACGATCGAGTGCGCCTTCGGCTCGGCGCGGTAGCGCACCCACCACTCCTGGAAGTGGACGGCCTTCTGCTGGCCGTCCTGCTCCGGGTCGTCGATGACGACGTGCGTCTCGACGCGGTCGTCCGACATCGGCAGCAGCCGGACGCCGGGCTGCCAGCGGTCGCACAGGGCCTCGGTCACCGCCGAGAGCGGGTAGCCCGCGCGCAGCATCCGCGACCGGATCAGGTGGGTGGCGATGTCCTTGTCGCCGAGGCCGAACCAGCTCGGCTCGGCGCCGTAGGCCGCCAGCTCCTCCTTGACGACCCAGGTCTCGCCCGAGTGCCCCCAGCCGCGGTCCTTGTCGATCCCGCCGCCCAGGGTGTACATGCAGGTGTCCAGGTCGGGACAGATCCGCAGCCCGTGCATCCAGACGTCGTCGCCGGTGTTGACCAGCGCCGTCACCTCGTGCCCGGACTCCGAAGCACCTTCCGGTGCCATGCCCAGCGCTGCCTTGACACCCAGCAGGAAGCGGGCCCCGCCCACTCCGCCGACCACTACCACGATCTTCACGACGTCGAATCCTCGCACGAGCCGGGTGCGGGCACCCAGTACCGGTATCTGTGGTGCGGGGCGTAGCCGAGCCCCGCGTAGAGCGCGAGCGCGCCCGAGTTCCCCTCCGCCACCTGCAACACCGCCCGGTCCGCTCCGTGTTCCGCACCCCACGCGTGCAGGGCGCCCATCAGCGCGGACGCGAGCCCGCGGCGCCGGAAAGCCGGGCTGACCTCGAGCCGGCCGACGTGCAGCCAGCCGTCGACCAGGGCCCCGCGCACGACGCCGGCGGTGGTGCCGTCGAGCGTCGCGACGCCGTAGCCGACCTTCCCGCCGGTCAGGACGCTCCGGGCGGCCGCGGTGTCCTCGTCGGGGCCGAGCGTGAGCTCCCACCAGGCGGGCGTCGGCTCGTCGTGCACCTCGACGCCGTCGGGCGCGGAGGTGCCGCTGAGCGGGGCGGTGAGCACGACGACCTCGTGACCGCGGTGGTGCCGCGTCGCCTGGAACCAGCCTTCGGCGACGATCGCGTGCTCGTTCGGGCTGTCGCGGATCACCTGCACCATCGGCGGGATCCCCCGATCGTGGGCGAAGTCACACACCACGCGCAGCGCCTCGGGGACGGGCCGGCCGGGGTCGCCGACGGCGAGTGCGCTGTTCGCGCGGCCGGTGAACCCGTCCGCCCAGCGCAGCCGCCAGGTCCCCAAGGGTTCTTCGACCAGCGGCGGCCATGCTCTGCTGCAGGCGATTTCGAGCGACTCGGGTGCGTTCACGGCTAGATTGTCCCCAAGGCCGTGAAAGGCGCGGAGCGGATTTCCGAGGAGGTGGGCCGTGGGCATCCAGCGCAAGGACGAGCGGCACAACGAGAAGCTCGTCGACGAGATCTCCGAGGGGTTCAACCGCGCCGTGGGGGAGAAGAAGACCGAAAGCGACGCGGGCGAGGCACCCAAGCCGCGCTTCGTCATCACCGGCGACGCCCGGGCCACCCCGCCCCCGCGCCGCCGGGAGAGGTGAGCACCCGCCATACCCGGGGTATGGCTAAGGCTTGCCTCACCAACCGAACGGGTGGCCGAACCGCGTAGTGTCGGCCACGACTGGCTGTTTGCAGAGAAAAGCAGGAGTGCGCAGTGACCTACGTGATCGCCGAGCCCTGCGTCGACGTGCTCGACAAGGCGTGTATCGACGAGTGCCCCGTGGACTGCATCTACGAGGGCGAGCGGATGCTGTACATCCACCCCGACGAGTGCGTCGACTGCGGCGCCTGCGAGCCGGTCTGCCCGGTCGAGGCGATCTACTACGAGGACGACGTCCCCGACAACTGGTCGGACTACACCAAGGCCAACGTCGACTTCTTCGACGAGCTGGGCTCGCCCGGCGGCGCCTCCAAGGTGGGCAAGACCGCGCACGACCCGGGCTTCATCAAGGCGCTGCCCCCTCAGGGCGAATGAGCCGCGTCGCGCTGCCCGACTTCCCCTGGGATTCGCTCGCCGCGGTCAAGGCCACGGCGAGCGCGCACCCCGGCGGGGTGGTCGACCTCTCCATCGGCACGCCGGTCGACCCGGTCCCGGCCGGCATCCGCGACGCGCTCGCGTCCGTGTCGGAGATTCCGGGCTACCCGACGACGCACGGCATCCCGGCCCTGCGCGCGGCGGCCATCGCCGCTCTCGGGCGCCGGCACGGCATCACCGGCCTCGAGCCGGACGCGGTGCTCCCGACCATCGGGTCGAAGGAGGCCGTGGCCTGGCTGCCGCGGCTGCTCGGCTTCGGTGAAGGCGACCTCGTCGTCATCCCCGAGCTGGCCTACCCGACGTACGAGGTCGGGGCGCTGCTGGCGGGTGCGTCGATCCTGCGCTCCGACGGCCTGACCGCGCTCGGCCCGCAGAAGCCGGCGATGATCTGGCTGAACTCGCCGTCCAACCCGACCGGCAAGGTGCTCCCGGTCGAGCACCTGCGCAAGGTCGTCGAGTGGGCCCGCGAGCGTGACGTCATCGTGGTCTCCGACGAGTGCTACCTGGCGCTCGGCTGGGAGACCTCGCCGTTGTCGGTGCTGCACCCGGACGTCTGCGGCGGCAGCACCGAGGGCCTGATCGCGGTGCACTCGCTGTCCAAGTCGGCGAACCTGGCCAGCTACCGCGCCGGGTTCCTGACCGGCGACCCGAAGCTGATCGCGCAGCTGCTGGAGATCCGCAAGCACGCGGGCATGATCGTGCCGCGCCCGGTCCAGGAGGCGATGGTCGCCGCCCTGACCGACGACGAGGCCCTCGCCGCCCAGCGCGAGCGGTACGCCCGGCGCCGGCTGGCGCTGCGGAAGGCGTTGCAGGACAACGGTTTCCGGATCGACCACTCCGAGGCCGGGCTGTACCTGTGGGCGACCAGGGACGAGCCCTCTTCGGCGACGGTCGAGTGGCTGGCCGACCGCGGGATCTTGGTGGCGCCGGGAACGTTCTACGGGCCGACCGGCGGCAAGCACGTCCGCGTCGCCCTGACCGCGACGGACGAGCGCGTCGACGCCGCCGTGGAGCGCCTGACCGCTTAAAACTGTCGGTGCTCCCGGCTAGGTTGCCGGTCGTGACGACGATCGAGCTGGCCCGCTTCCGGGTCGAAGACGCCGCGGTGGACCGGCTGGTGGCCGAGCGCCCGGCGATGGTCGAGGCGATGCGCCGGCGGTTCCCCGGCTGCCTCGCCGCGTACCTGACCCGCGAGGACGACGGCGGCTGGCTCGACGTCGTCCTGTGGCGCAGCCGCGCCGAAGCCGAGGAAGCGGCCCGGCTGATCGACACCGTGCCCGAGTGCGCCGCCTGGTTCCGGCACATCAGCGCGTCTTCGGGGCTGCGTCACGTCGAAGTCGTCGACGCCTGGCCGGATCCGGCCTGAGGCCCGGCGATCAAGGCACGGAGCTGTTCGGCCAGCCGCTCGAGCTCGGCCGCCGCCGCGGGCGAGGTGCTGCTGAGCCCGCTTTGCACGGCCGTCCTGCTCCGCAGGAAGCGCCGCAACACGGCCACGAGCAGTCCTGCCGGCAGCGTCCGCAACGCGACGAACCCGCGCGGGACCAGCGGCATCGGCAGGGCGGCCAGGTTCCGCCGCATGAGGTGGAGCATGGCGCGGACCGCGGCCGGGTCGCCGGCCAGCGCCACCGGACCGCCGGCCGCCTCCACCGCCTGTCCGAGCGGCACCTCGAACGCCGCGTGCGTCTTGAGCCACGCGTCCATCCGCGGCTCGGCCTTGGCGTTGATCCCGGCGCCGCGGAACGTCCGCACGATCCGGTCCACCCGCGGTGTGCTCCGGCCGTCGGGTTCGCCGATCGACGTCGCGACCAGGCGGGTCAGGGGGCCGGCGGCGCGGTAGCGGACGACGTCGCCGTCCATCGTGCCGCCGTCCGTGGGAAAACCGAGCAGCACCCGCTCGTGGCCGATCACCGCGCCCAGCGGTTCCGCGCCGGCCGCCCAGTTGAGCAGGAACAGCACGTCGCCGTCGACGTCGGCGAGGGACTTCAGCACCTCGTCCACCTGGTGGGCGCGGGTGAAGACGGTGATCAGGTCGTACCCGCCGGCCGGGTGCTCGACCACCGGCACCGGTATCCGCTCGACGTCCGGGCTGTCTTCCACGGCGCGCCGCACGCCGTGCCGGCGGAGGTCGGCCAGGCGTTCGCCCCGGGCGAGGAGCGAGACGTCGTGCCCGGCCTCGTGCATGCGGGCGGCGAACAGGCTGCCGGTGACTCCGGCGCCGTACACGAGCAGCTTCATAGCGACCTCATTCATACGTTCGTTTGAATCATACGTATGTACAGTAGCCGTCCATGGCGTCACCCGACACCCGCTCCCAGCTCCTCGACGCGGCGGAGCACCTGTTCGCCGAGCACGGTTTCCGCGGGGCCTCCGTCCGCGCGATCACCGAGCTGGCCGGGGCGAACCTGGCCGCCATCGGGTACCACTTCGGGTCGAAGGCGGAGCTGCTGGCCGCGGTCGTCCGCCGCGTGGTCGAGCCCATCACCACCGCACAGGCCGCCGGTCTCGACCGGCTGCTCGCCCGGACCCCGGACCCGCCGGTCGCCGACCTGGTCGAGGCGTTCGCGGGACCGCTGTTCGACGCGATGCTGGCCGGCGACGAGGGCGGCGCCCGGACGTCCCGGCTGATCATGCGGATCATCGGCGACCCGGCGGAGGAGATGCGCGCCTGGACCGGCTCGGCCGAGGCCGCGGTGCGCGATCGCTACGTGACGGCCTTCGGGTGCGCGTTGCCCGGCCTTTCCGCGGCGGAGCTGTGGTTCCGGATCCGGGGGATCCTCGCCGTGGCGGCCGTGGACCGCGTCGACGTCCACAACGAGCCGGTCCCGGACTGCCCGCCCTCGGGCGAACCGGCCCGGCGCTGGGCGATCACGTTCCTGGCGGCGGCGATGAGTGCGCCGCCTAGTAGTCCCGGCCCGTGAAGCCGCGGTAGACGAACCTCGTCAGCGCCTCGATCGCCTCTTCGTCGGTCGGTGGCGTCCACCCGGCCGGCGCCGGGTCGAGCAGCCACATCCGCGCGAAGCTGTCGACCAGCTGGTACATCATCGCGATCGACAGCTCCGTGCTCGCCGGCAGCCGCATCCCGGCCGCCGTGACGTGCGCCAGGTGGCCGTTGAGGTCCGATGCCTGGGTCGCGCCGAAGCTCGCCAGCGTGCGGGCGAACGCGTCGTTGACCATCGCCGCCTGGTTCAGCGCCTGCATCGTCGACGCGTGTTCCTTGTAGAAGTCCCAGTACTGGGCCACGTGCCAGCGCACCGCCGCCGGATCGCTGAAGTCCGACAGGTGCCCCTCGGTCAGCGCGCTCTCGTCGCCTGACGTCGCGATGTCGGACAGGAGCGACTCAAGCAGCTCTTCCTTGCCCGCGAAGTGGTTATAGAACGACCCCGCGGCGCGGCCCGCCTCGGCGGTGATGTCCGTGATCTTCGTGTTCAGGTAGCCCTTCCGCGCGAACACGCGCCGGGCCGCCGCCTTCAGTGCGGTCTCGGTCTCGGCTGCCTTCTCCTTGCGGTTCACCGCCACCTCCTTGACGCCGGACGCTAGCAGTGTCATTCTGAATCCAGATTCACTGAATTTCAATTCACTGGGAGGACGAGATGGACACTCGGGTGCTGATCGCGGGGGCGGGGCCGACCGGGCTGACGCTGGCCATCGAGCTGGCGCGGCGCGACGTCGCCGTGCGGATCATCGACAAGGCCGAGACGTACTTCGTGGGCTCGCGCGGCGACGGGCTCCAGCCGCGCACGCTGGAGATCTTCGAGGACCTCGGCGTCCTCGACGCGGTGCTCGCGGCGGGGGCCGCGCCGGTGCCGATGAAGATCCACCTCGGCGGCGAGGTCGTCGGCGAGCGGATGATGTTCGACCCGGTCGAGCCGACGCCGGCGAAGCCGTACCCGACCGGCTGGTTCCTCGGCCAGTCGCAGACCGAGGGCATCCTGCGCGACCGGCTGGCCGAGTTCGGCGTGCGCGTCGAGCTGAACACCGCGCTGACCGGTTTCGAGCAGGACGAAGACGGCGTCACGGCCACGCTGAGCACGGGTGAGACCGTCCGCGCCGAGTACCTGGTCGGCGCCGACGGCGGCAAGAGCTTCGTCCGCAAGACGCTGGGGATCGGGTTCGAAGGCAGCACCGACGAGTCGATCCGGATGCTGCTCGGCGACGTCCACGCCGAGGGCCTCGACCGCGCGTACGGCCACTGGTTCGCGGCGCCGGAGGACCCGATGAGCGGCATGATGTTCAGCCCGCTGCCGGGCACCCCGTGGTTCCAGTTCGGCGCGCCGCTCGGCGACGGCGAGCTGGACGTCGAGACGGCCCTGCCCGCGGTCCAGGCCCGGCTCGACGCGCTCAGCGGCGGCACCGTCAAGCTGTCCGACCTGGCCTGGTCGACGGTGTGGCGGCCGAACGTCCGGCTGGCGGCGCGCTTCCGCGACGGCCGGATCTTCCTGGCCGGCGACGCGGCGCACGTCCACCCGCCGACCGGCGGCCAGGGCCTGAACACCGGCGTCGGCGACGGCTACAACCTGGGCTGGAAGCTCGCCGACGGCTCACCCGAGCTGATCGACAGCTACGAGGTCGAGCGCCGGACGAACGCGGCGCGCGTGCTCGGGATTTCGACGGAGCTGATGCAGAAGTACGTCGACGGCGACGAGGACGCGCACAAGCGCGGCGAGGACACCCAGCAGCTGGACATCAGCTACCGCGGCGGCCCGCTGTCCCCGGCCGGCACCGGCGAGCTGCGTCCTGGCGACCGCGCTCCGGACGCGCCGCTCGTCGACGCGAACGGCAAGCGCGTCCGGCTGTTCGAGCTGTTCCGAGGCCCGCACGCGACGGAGCTGGTCTTCGGCGACGGGCCTGCGGAGGGGCACCGGATCCTGCCCGCGGGCAGCGTCGCGACGGGCACCGACCTGGTCGACGAGGGCGGCCACGCGTATGCGGCGTACGAGGCCGAGGGCGGCCGGACGGTGCTGATCCGCCCGGACGGGTACGTCTGGTCGATCACGGCCTGACTCACGACATCCCGCTATGCGTGGAGTTGTCGTAGGTGCCATTCGGCTTGGCGCGGTAGGGGTAGCGGCCGAGCTTCCGCCCCCGCCGCACCCGCCGGCCGGCCAGGACGCCGATCGTGAGGACGATCAGGAGCAGCAGGACCACACCGCCGATGGCCAGGGTCAGCGCGGTCTCCATCGGCCGAGCTTACGGTCGGCGGCCGTCGTCCGGTCAGGCGTGCAGGGCTTGGGTGGCGTCGTCGACGGCGCGAGGTTGCCCGGTCGGATCCGCTGTCAGCCGGGTTCGCGGCGCCGGCCCTCGAGGGTCGCCGAAATGCTCGGTGCGCCCGGTCAGGCGTGCAGGGCCTTCGCGGCGTCGTCGACCGCGGCCCAGGAGGCGCGCCAGGTCGCGCGGGCCTCGGCGCGGCGGGCCAGCTCGCGCTCGGCGATCCGGCCGGCGACGAAGCCGACCTCGCCGTCCGCCGTGTCCAGCACCGTGCGCATCCGCTCGGCCGCGATCACCGCGTCCTGGTGGTCGCCGAGCACCGTCTGGAAGTCCCGCGTCGCCTTGATCAGCTTCTTGATCCGCTTGGCCCGCTTCTTCTTCGCCGAGGTCTGGGCCAGCTCGGCGGCGTAGCGCAGCTTCTTGCCGTGGATGCGCAGGGCGTGCAGGTCGTCGTCCGGCGGGTTGGCGGGCAGCGCGCGGACAGCCTTCGAGAGCTTGCGGTGGGGCTTCGCCAGTCCGGCGACCAGGTCGTGGCGCTCTTCCGCCGCCGGCGAGGCCGGCTGGCCCCGGGTCAGCAGGCTGACCTCCTGCAGCAACGTCGAGTAGCGCGCGCTCGACAGCGCCCGGGTCAGCCGCCGTTTCGCCGCGGCGCGTTCGGTGACGAACAGGGACACCAGCCGGCGCCCGGCGGGCTGGTCGCGGACCTCGAAGTCGGCGAGGACCTCGCGCAGGTGCCCGATCAGGACGTCGTGGTCGCGCACCTCGCCGAGCGACTGCCCGAGCCAGCCCAGCTCCGCGCGCACCGGCTCGGCGCCGTCGCCGACCAGCCGCCCGGACAGCTTGAGCACGCTGCGCATCCGCCGCAGGGCCACGCGCATCTGGTGCAGGTCCTCGGGATCCGCCCCTGAGCGCGTACCCGGTTCGTACGCGAGCAGGGCGCGGATCTCCCGGTCGAGCTTGGCCCGCACGTGGTGGACCGCCGGATCCGCCGGGCCCGCCTCGACCGGAAGTTCCGGCAGGCCCAGCTCGGCCGGGGTACGAGGCAACGATTCGGTGGTCACCCCATGAATACTAAGTGAATTCCGCCGCTCAGTCGTTCGCGTGCAGGATCGAGTTCAGCTCGACGCCGGACCCGGTGCGCGGCACGACCTCGACCGCGCCGGTGCCCGAATTGCGGCGGAAGACCACGCCCGAAACGTTGTTGAGCTCGCGGGCCTTGACGACCTTGCCGTCGACGACGACCTTCGTCCCCGCGGTCACGTACAGCCCGGCCTCGACGACCGTGTCGTCGCCCAGCGAGATCCCGACGCCGCCGTTCGCGCCGATCAGGCAGCGCTCACCCAGCGAGATCGTCTCCTTGCCACCACCGGAGAGCGTGCCCATGATCGACGCGCCGCCGCCGACGTCCGAGCCGTCGCCGACCACCACGCCGGCCGAGATCCGGCCCTCGACCATCGACGCGCCGAGCGTGCCGGCGTTGAAGTTCACGAAGCCTTCGTGCATCACCGTCGTGCCGGACGCCAGGTGCGCGCCGAGCCGGACGCGGTCCGCGTCGCCGATCCGGACACCGGCCGGCACCACGTAGTCGACCATCCGCGGGAACTTGTCGACGCTGTAGACGGTCACCGCGCCCCGCGAGCGCAGCCGCAGCCGCGTCGTCTCGAAGCCCTCGACCGGGCACGGGCCGTGGTTGGTCCAGACGACGTTCGCCAGCAGGCCGAAGATGCCGTCGATGTTCTGGCCGTGCGGGCGGACCAGCCGGTGCGAGAGCAGGTGCAGCCGCAGGTAGATGTCGTGCGTGTCCGCCGGCGCGTCGGCGAGCTTGCCGATCGTGGTGCGGACGGCGACGACCTCGACCCCGCGGTCGGTGTCCGGGCCGAGCAGCGCCGCGGCGGCCTCGCCGAGCACCTCCGCGGCCTCTTCCTTGCTCAGCCGTTCCGTGCCCGCGGTGCCGCCGTCGGTCAGCTTCGGCTGCGGGTACCAGGTGTCGAGGACCGTCCCGTCGGTCGCGACGGTGGCCAGCCCGACGCCGCTGGCGCCGGTCGTTTCGGGGTTCGGGCTCTGCTCGCTCACGGCCCACACGGTAGTCGAGTGAGCTGGATCAACCAGTCGTGGGCCGGGCGTCGACCTGCTTCTTCAGGCCCGACAGAGCAGCGGCGACGTCGACCAGCGCCTGCGTGCAGGGGCCGCCGGCGTCGGGCACGGTCGTGCACCCGGCGCCGCGGAACGCCTTGACGGCCGTGTCCAGCTTGTCGGCTTCGGCGACCAGCTGCGGGTCGCGGTCGTCCGCGCGCTTGCGGGCCGTGCCCGGGACGTTGGCGACCTCCGTGACGTACTTCTCACAGCCCTTCGGCAGCTGGGTGCGCGGGCTCGCGAAGCACTGGTCGGCGGTCAGCGCGTCCAGCTTCGTCGGGAGCGCGTCCGGCCCGGGTTCGCCGCCCTGCTTGGGGGTCGGGCCGGCTTCGTTTCCGCAGCCGGACAGCACCAGGACCAGCAACGCGCCGCCCACGGCGACCGGGAACCTACGCACACCCTCACGGTAGCGTGCCGGGCATGAGCCTCGACCTGCACGCCGATCCCGTCGACCTGACCGCCGCGCTCGTGGACGTCTTCAGCGTCTCGGGCAGCGAGGCCGAGCTGGCGACGCTCGTGCAGGAAGCGCTCGAGAAGCAGGCGCAGCACCTCGAAGTGGTCCGCAACGGCGACGCGGTCCTCGCGCGCACGAACCTCGGCCGCGCGTCGCGGGTCGTGCTCGCCGGGCACCTGGACACCGTGCCGGAAAACGGCAATCTGCCCTCGCGGCGCGAAGGCGAGTTCCTGCACGGTCTCGGCACGGTCGACATGAAGGGCGGCGACGCGGTGTTCCTGCACCTCGCGGCGACGCTGCCCTCGCCGAAGCACGACGTGACGTTCGTCTTCTACGACAACGAAGAGGTCGAAGCGGTCAAGAACGGCCTCGGCCGGATCGAGCGCGAGCTGCCGGAGTGGCTGGCGGGCGACCTGGCGATCGTCGGCGAGCCGTCGAACGGCGTGATCGAGGCGGGCTGCCAGGGCACGATGCGCGTCGAGCTGCGGCTCGCGGGCAAGCGCGCGCACACCGCGCGGGCGTGGATGGGGGAGAACGCGATCCACGCGCTGGCCGAGCCCCTGCGCCGGCTGGCGGAGTACAAGCCGCGGGTCGTGGACATCGACGGGCTGACGTACCGCGAAGGCCTGCAGGCGACCTCGATCGGCGGCGGCGTGGCGGGCAACGTGGTCCCGGATTCGGCGGTCCTGACGGTGAACCACCGCTTCGCCCCGAACCGCTCACCGGAAGCGGCGGAACAGCACCTGCGCGAGGTGTTCGAGGGGTACGAACTGTCCGTTGTGGACCTGTCCCCGGGAGCATTGCCGGGGTTGTCGGCCCCGGCGGCGGCCGAGCTGGTGGCGGCAGCGGGCGGCCAGGCGGCGGCGAAGCTGGGCTGGACGGACGTGGCCCGGTTCGCGGCGTTGGGGATGCCGGCGGTGAACTTCGGCCCGGGCAACCCGACGTTGGCCCACACGAAGCAGGAGAACGTCCGCACGGCGGAGATCCGCCAGGTGACCGAGGTGCTGCGCAAGTTCCTGTCCTGAGTGGCCGTCGTCTGGGTTCAGGGCGAGCTGCGGACCCTTCGGAATCGGCGGGCCGGCGGCTCTTCGAACGTGCTCCAGGGCGGTGTCCACTCCGCCTGGTCGCACAGCCGGGCCAAGGACGTCTCCTTGATGAGGGGGAAATCGTAGATGTCGTTGATCCTGAGGCCGATGAGATGATCGCGCCGGACGGCGGTGTCGGGATAGCCCATGTCCTTGCGCGCGGCCAGGATGAAGTCGGCGTACAGGCGCATCGTGACGATCGTCGGAGCGTTCTTGAACGCGCCCTGCATGAACCGCTGGAATGCGATGACCGCCTCGTCGGACCCGTAGATCACGATCCAGGTCGAAAATTCCTTGAACTTTTCGAGGAACAGCGGCAGATCTTCCCCTTCGGGAACGTTTGCTCCGATCAGGTCCGAGAGCATGTTCACCATGGGTTTGTAGACTTCGTACTTCTTCTCGTGGAGTCGGTCCTCGAGGTCGCGTATCCGCTGCGCGGTCAGCTCGAAGCGGCGAACGGACTTCGAGGCTCTTCCGGCGATGATCGCCGCGGCAATGACGGGCACGCCGGCGGCGAGGATCGTCACCCACCACTCCTGGTTCGACATTCCGGGCACCTCGCGTCCTCGCATCCGGGATGCGAGGTAGTCGGAGTCCGCTGACCGCCTGTTACGGTCGCGGGCACGCCGTGTGGCCCGTCGCGGCGAGTGGCTGTCGTCACACTAAGGTCTGCTGAGCTGCGGTGACGTACCGTCGCCGGTCTTCGCCGCAACTTTTCTCCGCCGCCGTCCGTATCTCCCGGTGAGGGTGATTCCGGGAGGGACCATGTCGAAAACCGCGAGACGGGCCGCGGCCGTCGCCGTGCTCGCGCTGGCGGTGGTCGGGGCCGTGACCGCGTGTGAGCAGCAGCCCGTCGCCGCGCCCGCGGCCGGGCCCGTCCTCACCGACATCGGGGACGCCACCGCTCTTCCGCCGCCGCCCGGCGAGCAGCCGCCACGGCCGGTGACGCAGGCCGCGCAGCAGATCACCTTCCCGCGGACCGGCTCCGGCCAGTGGATGTTCACCCCGGGCAGCGACGAGGTGGCCGGCACGCAGGGCAAGCTCATGCGCTACCGGATCGCCCTGGAAACCGACATCGACGGCGTCGGGCCGGCCGCCTTCGCCAAGGCCATCCGCGGCATCCTCGGCGACCCTCGCGGCTGGACCGGCGGCGGCGAGTGGCGGCTGCAGGAGGTCGGGCCCGAGGACCCCGCCGACTTCACCATCTACCTGGCCACCCCGGCCAGCCGCGACAAGCTCTGCGGCGGCACCGCGGACAGCTACACGTCCTGCCGCAACGGCAGCAACGTCGTGCTCAACGTCGCGCGGTGGGCCAACGCCGTCCCGAACTACGGCGCCCCGCTGGATGTCTACCGCCAGTACATGGTCACCCACGAGACCGGGCACCGGCTCGGCCACGGCCACGAGCTGTGCCCGGGCGCGGGCCGGCCGGCGCCGGTGATGGAGCAGCAGACGCTCGGGCTGCACGGCTGCGTCCCGAACCCGTGGCCGTTCCCGAACGGCCGCGCGTACGCCGGCCCGTCGGGCGAGTACAACGACCCGATCCCGGCCGGCGACTCCTAGCGGCCCTGCAACGACTTCACGTTGTTGCCGAACGTCCAGCCCTTCGAGCCGTCCCAGTTGATCGACCAGTCCATCAGGCCCTTGATCCCCGGAACCGACCGCCACGCCTGGGAAACCAGGCTCGTCGACATGTACCCGCCACCCGCGCCGGGCTGGGCCGGCAGACCCGGGACCTGCTTGTCGTACGGCACCCGGATCGTCGTGCCCTGGATGACGAGCCCCTGGTTCAGGCACTGCGTCTGCACGGTGAAGCCCTGCACGGTCCCGGCCTGGTACGAATCACCGGAGCAGCCGTACATCGACCCGTTGTAGTACTGCATGTTCAGCCACCACAGCCGGCCGTTGTCCGCGTACTTCTTGATGATCGGCAGGTACGCGCCCCAGATCGAGCCGTACGTGATGCTGCCGCCGGTCACGTACGCCGTCTCCGGCGCCATCGTCAGCCCGAAGTTCGACGGCATCTGCGCGAGCACGCCGTCGATGATCCGGATCAGGTTCGACTGCGACGCCGACAGCGTCTTGATGTTCCCGCTGCCGGTCAGGCCGGTCTCGATGTCGATGTCGATCCCGTCGAAGTTGTACTGCTTCAAAAGAGGCACGATCGTCGCGACGAACTTGTCGGCCACGGCCGACGATGACAGGTCTATACCAGCCGCCGCGCCGCCGATCGACATCAGGAGCGTCGCGCCCGCGGCCTTCGCCGCGCACATCTCCGCGGGCGTCGACACCTTGACGCCGGCGTCCATCCCGTTCTCCCACAACACGGTCCCGTCGGACCGGATCACCGGGAAGGCGGCGTTGATGACGTTGTAGCCGTGCTGGGCCATGCGGCTGTCGGTGATGGGCACCCAGCCCATGCCGGGGTGGACGCCGTTCGCGGCGCCGTCCCAGTTTTCCCAGTACCCCTGCAGGACCTTGCCCGCGGGCCGGGATTTCACCGCGCACGTGTCGGCCTGCACCGCCCCCTGCGCGGGGGCCGGCACGAGCAGCGGGACGGCCAGCACCGCCGCCAGGAGGGTTCCGAAGAAGCGGGTTCTACGACCGGACATACCGGCTCCCATCGTCGTTGAGGGCGAACGCGGCGTGTGACGTCCACGATAGGGAAACCGGGAAAGCGCTGACTACCTACGAACGGGTGGTCTAGACAACCGGGGCGCCTTCGCGGCGAAGGCGCCCCGGTCGGGGGTCAGACGGTCAGCGTCCAGGAGGACAGGTAACCGGTGTCGGCCGGGCCGACGTCGCGCAGCCGCAGCTGCCAGGCACCGTTCGCGGCCTCCGAAGAGGCGTTGACGGTGTAGGTGGTGTCGAGGTTCGGCGTCGAGTCGCTGCTGGAGTTCTTCAGCCGGTACGCCGTGCCGTCCGGGGCGACGAGGTCGAGGACCAGGTCACCGCGGTAGGTGTGGGTGATGTGCACCTCGACCTTGGTGGCGTTGGACGCGTTGCGCGCGCAGCCGCCGACCGTCGCGGTGCTGGTCACCGCGGCACCCGGGTAGTCCGGGATGTCCAGCCGGGTCCCGGTGGTCACCGGCGCGCACGACGACGTCCCGACGCCGAGGGTGAACGACGCCGTGTGGTCGACGCTCGCGCCGTCCGCGGTCACGGTGACCGGGAAGCTCCCGGTCGGGGTCGAAGCCGACGTCGTGATGGTCAGCGTCGAGGACCCGCCCGACTGGACGGTCGCCGGGCTGAACGACGCGGTCGCGCCCGAGGGCAGGCCCGAAGCCGACAGCGAGATCGACTGCGCGCTGCCGGACGTCGTCGCGGTGCTCACCGCGACCTGCAGCGACTGTCCGGGTTGGACGGTCCCGGCCGTCGGGTTCAGGCTCACCGAGAAGTCGTTGCCCTGCGTGGTCGCGACGGCCAGCTTCCACAGCGCGTACCCGATCGCGTCGGAGTTCTTCTCCAGCGGGGTGTCCGGGATGTTCGACGTGGTGTCGCACGCGCGGTGGTAGCAGTTGTCGAACGCCGCACCCGCGGTGCCGCCCCACTTCTGCGCCTGCGCCGAGCTCTTGATGTCGCCGGCGCCGGTGGCCAGGCCGCCGACCGGGATGCCCGCGCTCTTGAACGACGCGTGGTCGGACCGGCCGTCGCCTTCGCTGTCGCCCTCGGTCTGGATGCCGATGGACGAGAAGTACTCGTCGAAGATCGCCTTGACCGAAGCGACGTCGTCGTAGACGAAGTAGCCCCAGTTCTTCGAGCCGATCATGTCGAAGTTGAGGTAGGTCTTGATCTTCGTGCGCTCGCTGCTGGGCAGGTTGTTGACGTAGTACTTCGAGCCGACCAGGCCGGACTCTTCGTCGGCCCACCAGGCGAAGCGGACGCGCTTGGCCATCGCGGGGTTGGTGCGGGCCAGCGTCAGCGCGGTCTCGAGGATCGACGCGCTGCCGGAGCCGTTGTCGTTGATGCCGGGGCCGGCGCTCACGCTGTCGAGGTGCGCGCCGAGCATGATGACCTGGCTCGCGTCGCCCTGCGGCCACTCGGCGATCAGGTTCTGCGACTGCCCGATGCAGCTGGTGCACGTCTGGCGGGTCGTCGTGAAGCCCGCGTTCTTGAGCAGGTTTTCCACGTAGGTCACGGAAGCCGCGTAGCCGGCGCCGCGCGGCGAACGCGTGCCGCCGTTGTTGTTCGCGATGGTCTGCAGCTGGTTGAGGTGGGTCTTGATGTTGGCCAGCGAGATGTCCGGCGCGGCGAGCGCCGTGGCGGGCGCGGCGGTGGCCGCTGGCGCGCTGACAACGCCCAACACGGCGGCGAGGGCGGTAACCCCGGCGCCGAGGCGAGTTTTCCACTTCATGGCGGTGAGTTCCTTCGATGGGGGTTGGGGAGAACGGCCGTGAAGGCCGCACCGGGCTGGTGCGGCCTTCACGGGGTGGGGCGTGCTACACGGTCAACGTCCAGGAGGACAGGTAACCGGTGTCGGCGGGGCCGACGTCTCGGATGCGGAGCTGCCACGCGCCGTTCGCGGCTTCCGAAGAAGCGTTCACGGTGTAGGTGGTGTTGATGTTCGGCGTCGAGTTGGAGCTGGAGTTCTTCAGCCGGTAGGCGGTGCCGTCCGGCGCGACCAGGTCGAGGACCAGGTCACCGCTGTAGGTGTGGGTGATGTGCACCTCGACCTTGGTGGCGTTCGACGCGTTGCGCGCGCAGCCGCTGACGGTGTTGGTGCTGCTGACCGCGGCACCCGGGTAGTCCGGGATGGTCAGCTGGGTCCCGTTGGTCACCGCGGCGCACGAGCCCGTGGTCCCGACGCTCAGCGTGTACTGCGCCGTGTGGTCGGTGCTCGCCCCGTCGGCGGTGACGGTGATCGGGTAGCTGCCGGTCGGCGTCGACGTCGTCGTCGCGATGGTCAGCGTCGAGGTGCCACCGGACTGGATGGTGGCCGGGCTGAACGACGCGGTCGCACCGGCCGGCAGGCCCGAGGCGGACAGCGTGATCGACTGCGCCGCGCCCGAGGTGATCGCGGTGCTGAGGGTGGTGGTCGCCGAGGCGCCCGGCTGCACGGAACCCGAAGCCGGGTTCAGCGCGACGGAGAAGTCCGGCCCGCCACCGCTGCACGAGGTCGGCTCACCGGTCGCGGTGGTGACGGAGACGGCGTCCCACGCGGCCTTGGTGGCGTTGTATTCGGTGCAGCTGCCGGGGAAGAGCGCGATCGCGGCTTCGAGGGTCGCCTTGCGGGCGGCCTTGTGGTTCCACGACGAGGTCTTCTTCAGCAGGCCGTTGTAGAAGATCTTGCCGGCCTTCTGGATGCCGACCCCGGTGACGCTGGAGTTGTTGCAGGTCGGGCTGTTCGGCTTGCCGCCACCGGGCGCGGACCCCTCGGCGAGCAGGTAGAACCAGTGGTTCTGCGGGCCGGCCGCCGCGTGCACCTCGGTGCTCGGGATCGACGACGAGTAGCAGTTCGGGTCGCCGACCAGCGACGGCTGGTACATGTAGCGGATCGGGCCCTGGCCGACCAGGTTGACGCCTTCGCCGACCTGGTAGTCCGGGACGTCCTTCGGGTTGTTGGCGTACGCCTCGGTCAGCGCGCCGAAGATGTCCCCGGTCGACTCGTTCATGCCGCCGTTCTCGTTGCCGGAACCGGCACCGCCCGGGGTGAACTGGAAGATGCCGTGCCCGAACTCGTGACCGACGACGTCCATCGAGGTGGCCTGGCGCTGGTTGTCCTGCGAGTGCCCGAAGTGGGTCGAGGAGCCGTTCCAGTAGGCGTTGACGTCACTCAGGCCGACGGACGCCGGGTAGCCGGTGCCGCTGCCGTTGATGCCGTTGCGGCCCAGCCAGTCGGCCAGCATCTTCCACTCGGTCTGCACGCCGAAGAGCGTGTCGACGCAGGCGGTTTCGAGGTCCGTGCCGGTGCCGTTGCCCCACGCGTTGTCGGGACCGCTGTAGACGGAACCGCCTTCACGGCCGCAGCTGATGCCGGTGCGGCCCGGGTCGCGCAGGGTGTACGTGCTGCCGGACTGGGTGGTGTCGATCGAGACGTTGCCGACGTAGTAGCTGTTGCCGGTGCCGGCGACGTTCACCGTGCTCGGCTGGGCTTGGGTGCGCGCCCCGGAGGCGAACGTCTTGACGTCGTCCCGCTTGTCGAGGATCGCGCCGGTGGCGGCGTCGACGAACACGTGCAGGTTGCTCGGCGCGGTGGCGGTGCGCCCGGCGACGACGACCTCGTAGGCGAGCTTCGGGCTCGCCCCGGCCAGCACGACCTTCTCCGGCGTGCTCACACTGTCCACAGTGGGCAGTTGAGCGCGCGCGGTGGCCGCGGCCTTCGCGGCGTCGAGCGCGGCCTGCGTCCCGACGGTGATGGCCGCGGTCTCGGCGGCGCTGGTGCCGCGGACGCGCCCGGCGCCGTCGGCGACGACGACCGCGTCCCCGCCCACGACCCGCAGGCCCTGGTAGGTCCGCTGGTAGGCGCCGTAGAACAGGCCGCCGCCACCGGCGGTGAGCCCGACGCGCTGGAACGATTCGGCCGGCCCGCGCTTGAGTGCGTCGAGCCCGCTTGCGGCCGCTTGGTCGGCGGCGCGAGCGGCGGCCACGTCCGGGGCGGCGGGCTGGGCCGCCGGGGTCGCGCTGGCCGGTGCCACCGGCAGCGCGAGTGTCATGGCGAGCCCGGCGGCGGCCGCCAAGCCCGTTCTGAACCCACGATGGGTCATCGAAGTCTTCCTTCCACGAAGGCAGGACGAGGGGAGCGGTGCGGGGAAAAGGGGGACGTGTCCGGTGTGCTAACAGCAGGTATGCGTCCGGACGCATCCGAGTAAAGGATCAGCGGATCGGGGCGTCAATGCGCCGAACGGACCAACACCGCGTTCCGGATTCGCCGGTCAATTCGTACAAACCCCGCCCGTGCTGGGGATTCTCCGCGCATTCCGCACCGGAACGACTTTCGTAGGGACTGTTCCGGACACCATCCGAACGCCGGAAGCTCTCGATCACCGGGAATCGTTAGTACTGCTCAGGAAAACGATGTCAGTCGGCTTCGGCGCCCAGCGCGAGCAGCCCGTTCCGCAGCACGTTCGCGGCCTCTTCCGCCCGCCCGGTCTCACCCAGGAGCACGCTCAGCGTCCGCAAAGCGCGCGCCAGCACGCCCCGCGCCCCGAGCCCGGTGGCGAGCTCGACCGCCGCTCGCAGGTACTCCGCCGCACCCCGGGCGTCGCCGCGGGCGCGCGCCAGCGACCCCAGCTGCAACCGCAGCTCCGCCGCCAGCGCCGTGCCCGCCACGACGGCCGGGCGGACCTGGTCGAGCAACGCGCCCGCCGTCTCCAGCCGGCCCGCGGCCAGGTACTCCGCCGCCAGCTCGACCGTGATCGCCGGGACGTCGGCCGGCCACGCCGTTTCCCGCGCCGCGCCGAGGTCGGCCAGCGCGCCCTCGACGTCGCCCGCGCGACCGCGGACCCGGGCCCTGGCCAGCAGGCAATGCGCCATCGCGGGGTGCAGGGCGCGTTCCTGCATGAGGTCGTAAGCCGCGGCGACGGACGCGGCCGCGTCGGCGAACCGGTCGGCCGCCAGGTGGCTGCGGCACACCTCGACGTGGCTGCGGGTCAGCTCGGCCAGCACCGCCGGGCCGCCCCGGGTGAGCCGCAGCGCGGACTCGGCGTACTCCGCGGCCCGCTCCAGGTCGCCCTGGCGCAGGTGCCGCTCGGCGAGGCACGCCCGCAGCGTCAGCAGCATCGACGGCTGCGGGTACCCGTCGCGCAGGAGCTCCGCGTGGCAGGTTTCCAGCAGGTGCAAGGAATACTGCGCCTCGCCCCAGTCGCTCAGCACCGCCGCGCGCAGCGGCACGACCATCGCGCGCACCGGCGGCGGCTCGCCCGACAACACCGTCTCGGCTTCCGCGACGTACTTCGTGCGGACGTCGCCGGTGGAGTACCCGGCCAGCCACAGCAGCGCGATGCCCGCCTGCCGCGGCCGGTCGAGGCGTTCGGCACGGCGCCGGATCCGCTGCATCCGCGGGGTCGCGCGGCGGGCGTCGCCGGCCAGGAACCGGTCCGCCGTCTCGATCAGCTCGAGGTCGAGTTCCAGGAGCTCCCGGGGTGAGCTGCCGCCGAGCAGCTCGTCCGGGTCGATGCCGAGCTGCTGGGCGAAGAACCGCAGCGCGTCGCCCGACGGTGTCCGCGCGCCGGTCTCGACCGACGACACGTACGCCGCGGAGTACTGCGGCCCGGCCAGTTCGCGCTGCGTGAGCCCGCGCTCGATGCGCAGCTCACGCAGGCGTTCACCGACGCTGTCGCTCACTCGGCCCGCCTTTCCACCGGTTCAGGGTAGGCCGCGTGGCGGCGGGGGAGTCGCCCGCCGCCACGCGACCGGGCTCAGCAGGCGCCGCCGTCGCTCCACACGGCCCACGAGGTGGGCGCGCCGGGCTCGGCACCGGTCGAGTACCACAGGGACGTCCACTTGTGACCGTTGTGGCCGACGACGTCGTTGGGCACGTAGGCCTTCGCGGAGTCCCACTCGGCGAGCCCGGCGCAGCCGGTCGGCGGGGTGCCGGTGCCGACGGTGAGCGAGAACTGCGCGGTGTGGTCGGCGTCGGTGCCGTCGCCGGTGACCGTCACCTGGCTGGTGCCCTGCGGGGTGGTCGCCGAGGTGGTGATGGTCAGCGTCGACGTGCCGCCGGACTGGACGCTCGCCGGGCTGAAGGTCGCCTTGGCGCCTTCGGGGAGGCCGGTCGCCAGCAGCTGGACCGCCTGGGCGTTGCCCGAGGTGATCTGCGTGCTCACCGTCGTGGTCGCGGTCTGTCCGGGTTGGACGGACGCGGACGACGGCGAGAGCGTCAGCGAGTAGTCGTTGCCGGCCGGCGGCTGGCCGCTGCAGGACGGCTCACCGCTGACGGCCGGCACGCTCACCGCGTCCCAGGCGGCCTTCGTGGCGTTGAACTCGGTGCAGCTGCCCGGGAAGAGCGCGATCGCGGCTTCGAGGGTGGCCTTGCGGGCCGCCTTGTGGTTCCAGGAGGACGTCTTCTTGAGGAGTCCGTTGTAGAAGATCTTGCCGGCCTTCTGGATGCCGATGCCGGTTACGGTGGAGCCGTTGCACGTCGGGCTGGCCGGCGAGGCGTTGCTGCCCTGGGAAAGCAGGTAGAACCAGTGGTTCTGCGGGCCCGCGGCGGCGTGCACCTCGGTGCTGGGGATCGACGCCGAGTAGCAGTTCGGGTCGCCGACCTGGCTCGGGTTGTACATGTAGCGGATCGGGCCCTGGCCGACGAGGTTGACGCCTTCGCCGACGGTGAAGTCCGGGCGGTCGACGGGGTTGTTGGCGTACGCCTCGGTGAGCGCGCCGAAGATGTCGCCGGTGGACTCGTTGAGGCCGCCGTTCTCGTTGCCGGAACCGGCGCCGCCCGGGGTCGTCTGGAAGATCGCGTGCCCGAACTCGTGGCCGACGACGTCCATCGGCGTCGCCTGGCGGCGGTTGTCCTGCGAGTGCCCGAAGTGGGTCGAGGAGCCGTCCCAGTAGGCGTTGACGTCGTTGAGGCCGACGCTCGCGCGGAAGCCGCCGCCGGCGCCGTCGATGCCGTTGCGGCCGAGCCAGTCGCCGAGCATCTTCCACTCGGTCTGGACGCTGTAGAGCGTGTCGACGCAGCCGGTCTCGAGGTCGGTGCCGGAGCTGTTGCCCCAGGTGTTGGTGCTCTTGGTGAAGATCGAGCCGCCTTCGCGGCCGCAGGCGATGCCGCGGCGGGCCGGGTCGGTCATCGAGTAGGAGCTGCCGGAGCCGGACGTGTCGATCGAGACGGTGCCGGCGTAGTAGGAGTTGCCGGTGCCGGCTTCGCGCACGTCGTCGCGGGTGTCGAGGACCTTACCGGTGGCGCTGTCGACGAAGACGTGCAGCTTGGTCGGCTTGGTCTTGGTGTGGCCGGAGACGACGACATCGTAGGCGAGCTTGGGGGCGTCTCCGGCGAGGACGACGAGCTTCGGCGCGGTCGTGGTGTCTACTGTGGACACCTGGGCCTTGGCGATCGTGGTGGCCTGCTCGGCTTTGAGTGTGGCTTGGGTGTTCACGGCGATGGGCGCGGTGGGGGCGGCTTCGGTGCCGCGGACGCGCCCGGCCCCGTCGGCGACGACGACCGCGTCCCCGCCGACGACCGGCAGGCCGTGGTAAGTGCGCTGGTAGGAGGCGTAGTAGAGCCCGCCGCCACCCGGGGTGACCCCGGTGCGGACGAAGGCCTCCCCGGCGCCCTTGGCGAGCCGGTCGGCGCCGCTGAGGGCGGCCTGGTCGGCGGCGCGGGCGGCGAGCGCCTCGGGCGGGGTGGCGGCGGGCGTCGTGGGTGCGGCAGCGATGGCCGGGATCGCCGGCACCGCGAAGGTCAGGGCGAGGCCGGCGATCGCCGCCAGCCCTCGTGGGGATCTCATGGGGAACCTTTCCGGGGACACGGGGAGTGTGTCCAGTGCGATAACTGGTGTTATTGCGCCGGACGCGTCCGAGTAAAGGTTCCGGTCGCCGGTCGGTCAATGGGCCGAACGGCGTAGTGGAGGCTCGCGAAGATCACGACGTTCCGCGCGAAACCGCAGGAAAGGGGGGAGTTGCTGACTGGTCTGAACCAATTCACCAACTTTGGTAGGAAACTTCCCCTGTCCGGACCGCCACGCCCGCAGGTCCGGGTCAGGTGTCGGGGGCGGCGGCGGAGTCGAGGCCGCGTTGGTAGGCCTTGATCGCTTCGTCGAGATGACCACGTTGTCGGAGGACGTCACCCAGCCGCAGGGACGTCGAGACCGCCGCGCCGTGCAGGGATGCCCGCGTCTGGATCTCCGCCGCCTCGCGCAGCAGGCGCGTCGCTTCGGGGAGGTCGCCGCGGGACTGCGCGACCTGACCCAGCAGTCCGGTCGCCTCGCCCAGGGACTCCACGTCGCGGGCCAGCAGCGGCCAGACCTCCGACACCAGCGACGCCGCCTCGTCCGGTGCCCCCTGGCGCAGCCGGACCTCGGCCAGCTCCAGAGTCGCCCCCGCGACGCCTTCGTCCGAACCGATCGCCGCCAGCTGGTCACGGGCCGACGTCAGCTCCGCGCGGGCCTCGTCCAGCCGGCCGAGCCGGCGCAGCAGGTACCCGCGCGCCCAGCGGCAGCGGGCCGCGTCGCGGTCGAACCCCACCGACGCGAACAGGCGGCACGCCTCGATCAGGTCCTGCTCCGCCCGCTCGGACTGCCCGGTCGCCTGCCACACCTGAGACGCCTGGCGGTGGAACCGCGCGACGAAGTCCGGCCGCGAAGCCGCCCGGGCCAGGCGGACGCCGTCGAGTGCCGCGCGCTGGGCCCGGTGCAGCCCGCCCATCTCCATCAGCGGGTGGATCAACGCGCTGAGCAGGCACAACTCGGCATCGGGGTCGAGGTCCGGGGAGGTCAGCGCCGATTCGACGCGCGCGATCGCCGCGCCCGCGTCACCGCTGAGGTATCGGCAGCCCGACCAGCGGTGCACGATCATCGCCCGCAGCCACGGCGGCGCGGCCGTGGCCAGCTCCGCAGCGTGTTCCAGCTCCTTCTGCGCGCCTTCGACGTCGAAGAGCTGCCACTTCACCTCGGCGGCGCAGAACCGCGCGTAGCACTCGACGTCGTCAAGGCGGTAGCCCGCGGCCTGCTTCCCGACCAGGGCGAACCGGTCGGTCGCGAGCGCGACCCGGCCCTGTTCGAGGTCGCGGTAGCCCTCGTCGAGGGCCGCGCGCAGCTCGTCGGCGACGCCGGGCGGGCGGCCGAACCGCAGGTCGTCGACGCTCAGGCCGAGCCGCCCCGCCAGGTAGGCCAGCATCTCCTCCGACGGCGGCCGGCTGCCGGTCTCGACCTTCGCCAGGAACCCGCGGTCGTACCCCGGTTCGGCCAGCTCGCGCTGGGTCCAGCCCCGGTCGGTGCGCAGCCGCCGGATCCGCGCGCCGAGCGGTTCGGTCATCTCCCCACGGTAGGTCATCGGCACCGAAGCCGGGGAAACGGACATATTGACGCCCCGCCCGCGCCGGGATAGCGTTCTCGCGCTAAATAGGAAACTTTCCTAACAAAGTGGAGCCGATCATGCGCCTGCTTCCCCTCGCGACGGCGGCCGCGCTCGCAGTGCCCCTCGCCGCGACGCCCGCCGAGGCAGCGACTCCGGCCGAGGTACGCGTCGACCAAGTCGGCTACGCGCTGGGCGAGGCGAAGCACGCGTACCTGCTCGGCGGCGCCGAGGGGAAGTTCACCGTCGTCGACGAGCGCGGCCGCACGGTCCGCGAAGGTCGCACGGGCGCGAGCCTCGGCGCCTGGAACGCGAGCTACGGCAAGGTGTTCGATCTCGACCTGTCCACTGTGGATCGCCCGGGTACCTACCGCGTCAAGGCCGCCGGAGCGACGTCGCCGCCGTTCCGGATCGACACCGCGCGCCGGCTGTTCCGCCCGCTCGTGCGCGCGACCACCGAGTTCTTCCAGGCCCAGCGCGACGGCCACGACGTCGTCCCCGGCCGTCTCGACCGCAAGCCGTCGCACCTGGCGGACCGGAAGGCGACCGTCTACGCCGAGCCGAAGTTCGCGGGCGAGGGCGGTGACGAAATCGTCGAACCGCTGCAGCCGCAGGGCGGCCCGGTCGACGTCGAAGGCGGCTGGGTCGACGCCGGCGACTTCGTCAAGTTCACGTCCAACACCGCGTATTCGCTGGCCGAGCTGGGTTTCGTGCTGCGCGACGACCCCGATCCGGTGCTGGCGAAAGAGGTCCGCTTCGGCCTCGACTGGCTCGACAAGATGTGGGACGGCCGGACCAGGACCCTCTACGCCCAGGTCGGCATCGGCACCGGTAGCGAGGAGTTCGGTTTCCTCGGCGACCACGACGTCTGGCGCGAGCCGCAGGACGACGACGCGCTGACCGTGAAGCCCGGCGACCCCGCCTACTTCGTCAAGTACCGCCCGGTGTTCCCGGCCGCCCCCGCGGGCGCGCCGCTGTCCCCGAACCTCGCCGGCCGCGTCGCCGCGGCCTTCGCGCTCGGCGCGCAGGTCCAGGCCCACCGCGACCCGCGCCTGGCCCGGCACTACCTGAGCGAGGCCGCGGCGGTGTTCGCCCAGGCCAAGACGACCGACGTCGGCGAGCTCGTCAGCGCGTTCCCGCACGCGTACTACCCGGAGTCGTCCTGGGAGGATGACCTGGAGCTGGGCGCGACGCAGCTCGCCTTGGCGGCGCGCGCGTTGAAGGACCCGCGCGCGAGCGGCTGGGCCCGCGACGCGACGAAGTGGGCGAAGGCGTACATCGGCAGCGACGACACGAGCACGTTGAACCTCTACGACACCAGCGCGCTCGCCCACGCCGACCTGGCCGGGCTGCTCCGCACCGGCGTCCCGGGTGCCGCGCTCGGCGTCCGCGAGCTGGCCGCGGACCTCCGCCGTCAGCTGGACGCGGGGGTCGAGGCGGCGAAGAAGAGTCCATTCCGGACCGCGGTCGACGTCACCGACTTCGACGCCGCCAGCAAGAGCTTCGGCTTCGCGGCCACCGCGCGGCTCTACCAGCGCGTCACCGGCGACACGCGGTACGCGGCCTTCGGCACGCAGCAGCGTGACTTCACCCTCGGGGCCAACGCCTGGGGAGTGTCGCTCGTGGTCGGCGTCGGAACGACGTTCCCGCAGTGCCCGCACCACCAGGCCGCGAACCTCGCCGGACCTTCGAAAGTGCTGTACGGCGCGGTCGTCAACGGCCCGAACGGCGCGGACAACTTCGCCGATCTCCCGTTCCCCGCGGGCGCGAAGGAATGCACCCGTCCGTATGAATCCTTCGACGGTCAGGGAAGTCGTTACGCCGACGACCTGAGTTCATGGCCCAGTAACGAGCCCGCCATCGACTTCACCTCCACGGCCCTCTTGGCATTTTCGCTGGCGGGCAGGTCGTAGCATGACGAGGTGAGCGAACAGTCTGAATTCCCCGACGGCCAATATCCCGAGCGCCCGGTCGAGCGCCAAAAGGGCCCGGTGGTGCTGCGCGGTGACCGCCGTGACCAGGGCAGCACGACCGACCAGCGGCTGCTCGACTCGCGCGGGCCCACCGACTGGGTGCACACCGACCCGTGGCGCGTCCTGCGGATCCAGGCCGAGTTCGTCGAGGGCTTCGGCGCGCTCGCCGAGGTCCCGCGCGCGGTCACGGTGTTCGGCTCGGCGCGCACCAAGCGCGACCACCCGGAGTACGAGCTCGGCCGCAAGATCGGCGCCGCGCTGGCCAACGCCGGGTTCGCGGTGATGACCGGCGGCGGCCCGGGCGCGATGGAAGCGGTCAACCGCGGTGCGGCCGAGGCCGGCGGCTTCTCCGTCGGGCTGGGCATCGAGCTGCCGTTCGAGCAGGGCCTGAACCCGTGGGTCGACCTCGGGGTCAACTTCCGGTACTTCTTCGCCCGCAAGACGATGTTCATCAAGTATTCGCAGGCCTTCATCTGCCTGCCCGGCGGCTTCGGCACGCTCGACGAGCTGTTCGAGGCGCTGACGCTGGTGCAGACCAAGAAGGTCACGAAGTTCCCGGTGGTGCTGTTCGGCAGCGAGTACTGGGGCGGCCTCTACGACTGGATCGCCAAGACCGTGCAGGCCGAGGGCAAGGTCAGCCCGCACGACCTGGACCTGCTGCACGTCACCGACGACATCGACGACGCCGTCCGCGTGGTGCAGGAGTCCTACCAGGCTTGGGAGGACACGCACTGATGAGCCGGATCTGTGTGTTCTGCGGCTCGTCCATGGGCTTTTCGCCGCGCTACGCCGAGCAGGCGGCCGCGCTCGGCAAGCTGCTGGCCCAGCGCGGCATCGGCCTGGTCTACGGCGGCGCGAGCGTCGGCACGATGGGCGTGGTGGCGGACGCGGCCCTGGCGGCGGGCGGCGAGGTGATCGGCGTGATCCCCGAGGCGCTGTCGAGCGTCGAGATCTCCCACGCGGGGCTGTCGGAGCTGCACGTGGTGGCGGACATGCACGAGCGCAAGGCCAAGATGGCGGCGCTCTCCGACGGCTTCCTGGCGTTGCCGGGCGGCGCGGGCACGCTGGAGGAGCTGTTCGAGGTCTGGACGTGGGCCCAGCTGGGGCTGCACGGCAAGCCGATCGGCCTGGTCGACGTCGACGGGTACTACGGGCCGCTGGTGACGTTCGCCGACCACATGGTGACCGAGGGGTTCGTCAAGCCGGAGTACCGCGAGCTGCTGATGGTGGACGCGGACCCGGCGGCGCTGCTCGACCGCTTCGCGACGTATGAACCGCCGGCCCCGCCGAAGTGGGCTAAGGGAGCGCCGGGGATCTGACGTCGGTGCTGGCCCGCACGAATGCGGCCACCGCCCGGGACCGCGTCCGGTCGGGCCAGGCCAGCAGCACCGTCGTCCTCGGGGCGTCGAGCACCGGCACGCACACGACGTCCGCGCGCACGTGGCGCCGGGCCGACTCCGGGACCACCGCGACGACCTGGCCCAGTGCCACCAGCTGCAGCAGCTGGCCCGGATCGCGGATCTCAGGACCGTTCACGTCGCTGCCGGGCCACCGCGGGAACGGCTCGCCGTCCAGGTCGGCGAGCACCAGCGCCGCCCGGTCCGCCAGGCGGTGGCCGCGGGCGAGCATCGCCACCTGGTCCTGCTCCAGCAGCAGCTCGGTGTCGAACCCGGCGACGTCGTCGTGCGGGCCGTGGAGGAACGCGAGGTCGACGCGGCCGTCGCGCAGCATGCGGGACTGCTCGCCGATCCCGCCGACGACGATCTCGACCTCGATCGCGTCCGGATCGGCCCGGTAGCCGGGCAGGATCCGCGCGAGCAGGCCGGCGTCGCCGTCGGGCTTCATCGCCACGAGCAGCTTCGGCACGTCCTGCCCCGTGCGCTGCGCCCGGCGCACCGCGGCGTCCACCGCGTCGAGCGCTTTACGGCTCTCCGCAAGGAAAACCGCGCCCGCCGGCGTCAGCGTCACGCCGCGGCTCGTGCGTTCCAGCAGCGTCACGCCCATGCGGCGTTCGAGCTGCTGGATGGCGCGCGACAGCGGGGGCTGCGCCATGCCGAGGCGCTGCGCCGCGCGGCCGAAGTGCAGTTCTTCGGCGACGGCGACGAAATACGCGAGCTCCCGCGTCTCCATACCACCAGAGTATCGGCCGATGCGGCATCGGTGTTGGCCCGCGCGGGCGTCCCGCTGGTGTGCTGGAGCCATGGACGAAATCACTTTGGTCACCGGCGCGAACAAGGGCATCGGCCGCGAGATCGCCGCCCAGCTGGCCGCTCTCGGGCACACCGTCGTCATCGGCGCCCGCAGCGCGGAGCTGGGCGAGAAGGCCGCCGCGGAGCTGGGCACGGATTCGGTGGTGCTCGACGTGACCGACCCGGCGTCGGCTGCCGCGGCCGCCGCGCACATCGAGGAGCGCTACGGCCGGCTCGACGTGCTGGTCAACAACGCGGCCATCAGCCGCCCGCCGGGCACGGACCTGGCGCAGCAGAGCCCCGGCTCGGCCGACCTCGGAACTCTCCGGGCGATCTTCGAGACGAACTTCTTCGGCGTCATCACGGTCACGAACGCCCTGCTCCCGCTGCTGCGCCGCTCGCCAGCGCCGCGCATCGTCAACGTGTCCAGCAGCGCCGCGTCTCTGACGCGCAACGCCGACCTCGCCACGCAGCTGCCCATTTCGGCGGGCTACACCCCGTCGAAGACGGCGTTGACGTCGTTGACCCTGCAGTACGCGAGGGAGCTGCGCCCCGACGGGATCCTGGTGAACGCGGTCTGCCCGGGCTTCTGCGCGACGGACCTGAACGGCCACGCGGGCTTCCGGACCCCGGCCCAGGGCGCGGTGTCGGCGGTGCAGATGGCAACGATCGGGACGGACGGCCCGACGGGCACCTTCGTCGACGACGAGGGCCCGGTGCCCTGGTGACCGGCTAAACCGCCGGGCCGGTCCGCGCGTGGGGACGGCGAAACCCGCTCGCCGAGCGGGCTCGCCGAGCGGGAGGACCAACCATGGCCGAGTCGAGCAACAGCGTGGGCCGGATCGGCCGGCGGGTGCTGGCCGCCCTGACGGTGCCGGTGGCGGCACTCGCCGTCGTCGCCGCTCCCGCCGCTGCCTCGGAAGACGCCGTGACCATGGGGTTCGCCACGGTCAGCAGCTGGGATGCCTGCCCCGAGGGGCGGTTCTGCGCCTGGGAAAACGCGGACGCCACCGGCCACTGGGCGTACTTCAAGACCGAGGACGAAGACCTGACCAAGCCGATCAACGGCTACGTGTTCAACGACAAGTTCAAGTACGCCTACAACCGCAGCGGCAGCCTGTTCGGCCTCTACGAGAACATCCACTACGACGACAACGGCCGCCACCTGCTCATCGCGAGCGGCTGGCGCGGTCCCCTGGCGCCGAAGTACAACTTCGCCGGGATCACCAGCTCCCTGCGCTGGCTGGTTCCGTGAGCGGCGTTCAGGCGACGCCTTCGCTGGGGCGCTTGTGGTACGTGTCCACGTACTCCTGGCCCGAGATCTCCAGGATCTGGTACATCACCTCGTCGGTGACCGAGCGGCGGATCGCCGGCGAGTAGTCCTGGCCCTCGTAGCGCGAGAAGTCCAGCGGCTTGCCGAACGTGATGCTGATCTTGGCGCGCCTCGGGATGCGGGCGCCGTCCGGCTGGAGGCCCTCGGTGCCGGTCAGGGCCACCGGGACCACCTTCGCGCCCGTTGCCAGGGCCAGTGCCGCGACGCCCGTGTGGCCGCGGTGCAGCCGGCCGTCCAGGGAGCGGGTGCCCTCGGGGTAGATCGCGAACACGCCGCCCGCGTCGAGGACCTTGCGGGCCGCCTCCAGGGCGGCCAGTCCGGCCTGGGCGTTGCCGCGCTCGACCGGGATGTAGCCGAGCCCGCCGACGAACCCGGCCATCAGCTTGCCCTTGATGCCCTTGCCGATGAAGTACTCCGCCTTGCCGAGGAACTTGACCTGCCGCGGCGTCGCGAACGTGATCACGCCGGTGTCGAGCGCGGCGCGGTGGTTGGCCGCCAGGAGCACCGGGCCCGTGGTGGGCACGTTCTCCACGCCGTGCACCTCGGGCCGGTACACCGCCCTGGCCAGCGGCCCCAGCACGAACCGGACAAGCAGCGCGATCAAGTGGTCCTCCTCCTCGGGTGCGGTGACACCAGCATGGCACGATCGTTACTCGTGAGTTGGTTCGAGCGGCGTACGTGGCAGGAGCCCGGGTGGACGCCCGAGGACATCGTGACCGCGAAGGGTGACCGCACGGTTTCGGTGGTGCTACCGGCACTGGACGAAGAGCGGACCGTGGGTGACGTCGTCGCCTCGGTGCGGCCGCTCGTCGGCAGCGTCGTCGACGAGCTGGTTGTCGTGGACTCGGGTTCCACGGACCGGACGGTCCAAACCGCCGAGTCGGCCGGGGCGCGCGTGGTCCGCCGCGAGGACGTCCTGCCCGACCTGCCGCCGGTGCCCGGCAAGGGCGAGGTGCTGTGGCGCTCGCTGGCCGCGACCAGCGGGGACATCGTCGTGTTCCTCGACTCCGACCTCGTCGACCCGGACCCGGCGTTCGTGCCGTCGCTGCTCGGTCCGCTGGTCTCGGAAAGCGGCGTCCACCTGGTGAAGGGCTTCTACCGCCGTCCGCTGCGACTGGAGAGCACGGGCGGCGGCCGCGTCACCGAGCTGCTGGCCCGGCCGGTGCTGTCGGCGCTGCGCCCGTCGCTCGGCGGGCTGGTCCAGCCCCTCGGCGGCGAGTACGCGGGCACGCGCGAGTTCCTGGAGTCGGTGCCGTTCGCCGCCGGGTACGGCGTCGAGATCGGGCTGCTGCTCGACGCCGAGGCGCGCTACGGCCTCGACGGGCTCGCGCAGGTCAACCTGGGCGTCCGCAAGCACCGGAACCGGTCGCTGCTGCAGCTGGGCGCGATGTCCCGGCAGATCCTGGGCACGGCGCTGGCGCGCTGCGGCGTCCCGGCCGCGGACGCGCCGTTCACGCAGTTCGTGCAGGTGGACGAGGAGTGGCTGCCGGACGTCACCGACGTCCGGGTCGCGGACCGGCCGCCGATGCGGGAAGTGCTCGCCCGTCCTCGAGGGTGAGGACCTCGTCGAAGCCGGCCAGGTGCTCGGGCCGGTGGGTGACGAGGACGACGGTGCCTTGCGCCTTCGCCAGGACGTTCGCCAGGACGGCGTCGCCGTGGGCGGGGTCGAGGCCTTCGACCGGCTCGTCGAGCACGAGGACGGGTGGGGCCGCCAGGACCGCGCGGGCGAGGATCAGCCGCTGGCGTTGACCGCCGGAGAGCGCGTCGCCGTCCGGTCCGGTGTCGCGGTCCAGATCGAGGTCGAAGTCGGCGGTCGCGCAGGCTTCGGTCAGTTCGTCTTCGGTTGCTTCCGGCTTCGCGAGCAGCAGGTTTTCGCGGACGGTCGTGTGGAAGACGTGGGCGTCGGCCAGGGCGCCGGAGACGAGATCCGGCAGGTCGGCGTACTCGGCGAGGGGATGGCCGTCGAGGAGCACCTGGCCGTCGGTGGGGGTCTCGAGGCCGAGGAGGAGCCGCAGCAGAGTCGTCTTGCCGGCGCCGCTGGGGCCGAGGATCCCGAGGCGCTTGCCCGGCGGGAGATCGAGGTCGAGGTCCTTCAGCGCGGGCGCCCGGCCGGGATACCTGACCCCGGCCTGCCGGAGCGTGAAGTGTCCTTTTTGCACGGACCGGGTGCCCTGGGGGCGGGCGGGTCCGGTGAGCACGGCTTTGACGCGAGCGGCCGACGCGCGGATCTCGGGGACGCGGCGCGCGGCGCCGACGAGCGGGAGGACGACTTCGAAGGTGGTCATGGCGGCCAGGGTGAGCGCGGCGGTCCAGGGCACGGAGGCGTGCGCGAGCAGCGCGACGGCGGCGGTCGTGCCGAGCTGCACGAGCGTCCCGGCGGCGGTGAGCAGGGCGGTCCTCCCGGACGTGCTCCGCTCGCTGCCGGCCAGCTGATCGACGATTTCGGTGGCTTTCGCTCGGGTTTCCTCGAGGGCACCGGCGGCGACGAGTTCGCGGTGCCCGGTGACGAGCTCGACGGCCCGTTCGGCGAGTTCGGCCCGCTTTGGCGCGTCGTCTCGGGCTGCTCGTGCGGTGAGCCGGACGACCAGCCGGGGCAGCGCCACCCCGGCGACGAGCAAGCCACCGGCAAGCGCGACGGCGGCTCGGAGGGACGCGGTGGCGGTGACGGCCACGGCAGCGCCCCCGACGAACGCGGCCACCCCGGCGGGCAGCAGCCACCGCAGGACTGCGTCCTGCAGAGCGTCCACATCGGACACGAGCCGGGTGACGAGGTCGCCGCCGGAGTACCGCGTGCCGGGGACGAGGGCTTGGTAGACGCGGGTGCGCAGGGAGCCGAGCCACCGGAGGACGACTTCGTGCCCGGCGAGCCGCTCGGCGTACCGGAGGCCACCGCGAAGGAGGGCGAGGGTCCGAACGGCGACGATGGCGACGGTGAGGGCTTCGAGCGGCGGCCGTTCGGCGGCGCGCAGGAGCAGCCAGGCCGCGGTGGCCATGAGGGCGAGGGCGGCCAGTTCGGCTCCGGCGCCCAGAAGAGCGGCGCGGAAAAGGCGGGTCAAGTCCCTTGTGGACACACCCCAGGCCCCCGGGAGTCGAAGGATGTCTCTGGCTGGGCGGTCTGCCACGACCCACGGGTCGAGTTTCATGCCGCCACCTCCGCGCACACCCGGCCGTCTCGTAGCTCGACCACCCGCTCGGCCAACCCGGCCATCGCGGGTCGATGGGCGACCAGCACCGCCGTCCGCCCCGGCAGCAACCGCCGGGTCGCCGACAGCACCGCCGCCTCCGTCCGGGAGTCCAGCCGGGCCGTCGGCTCGTCCAGCAGGACCAACCCCGCCGAACTGCGCGCCAGCGCCCGGGCCAACCCCACCCGCTGCCGCTGGCCCGCCGACAACACCTCGCCCAGCTCGCCCACCGGCGTCTCGAACCCGCTGGGCAACCCCGCCGCCACGGAATCCAGCGCCGCCGCCCGGGCCGCCGCTGAAATGTCGGAAGAACCACTCACTGAAATGTTAGAAGCCAAAGAACCCCGGAACAGCGTCGGCCGCTGCGGCACCCAGGCCACGTCCGCCAGCCAGTCGGAAGCGGACAACGACCGCAAGTCCACGCCGTCGACCAAGACCCGCCCCGAAGAAGGCGCGACGAACCCCAGCAGCACCGCCAGCAGAGTGCTCTTCCCCGATCCGCTGGGCCCGACCAACGCCAACCGCGACCCGGCGGGCACCGTCAAGTCCACATCGGACAGAGCAGGCGCCCCGGAGTAGCAAACCGAAACCCGCTCGAAGACCACCGAGGGCGCACCCCGGCGACGGCACCGAGCCCCCGACAGCACCGGAACCACCGGCACCGCAAGAGCCTCCCGCAACGCCGTCAACCCCTCCGCCGCCGCGTGGAACTTCGCCCCGGCAGCCCGCAACGGCAAGTAGGCCTCCGGCGCCAGCACCAGGATCAGCAACGCCGTCCGAGCGTCGAGAGATCCGGCGAGAAGCCGGAACCCGATCGGCACCGCGACCAGCGCCACCGAAAGCGTCGCGACCAGTTCCAGCACCAGAGAAGACAAGAAAGCCACCCGCAGAGTCTTCAACGTCGCGTCGGCGTGGGCGGACGCCATCGCCCGGACCGTCGAAGCCTGCGCCGACGCCCGGCCGAACACCCTCAGCGTTTCGAGCCCCCGGACGACGTCGAGGAAGTGCCCGCCCAGCTTCTTGAGCAGGTCCCACTGGGTCCGCGCCGCGGTGTGCTTGCCGACCAGGATCGCGAACACCGGGATCAGCGGGAGCGTCACCGTCACCACCAGCGCCGACACGAGGTCCGTCGTGAACAGCCGCACGACCACCGCGATCGGCACCACCACCGAGACGACCAGCGACGGCAGGTACCCGGTCAGGTAGCTGTCCGTCGCGTCGACGCCGCGGGTGATCTGCGTGGCGACGACCCCGGCGCGGTCGGACGACGACTCGAGCAGCCGCCGGCGCAGGCCGGCGCGGACCGTGGCCGCGAACCGTCCACTGAGGACACCGTGACCCCACGTGAGCGCGGCCCGGCCGAGCAGGGCCGCCACCAGGAAGAGCGAAACCCCGCCGCCGGTGAGCAGCGTGGCCAGCCCTTCGGCTTGGACCAGGACGAAAGTCGCGGAGAGGACTCCGAGCGCGGCCAGCACGATCAGGTACCGCCGGAGTCCGGGCAGAGCGGGCACCGAGTCCTCCTAGAAGTGCAGCAGCGAACGCTGGTCGAGCGGGTGCCGGTGCGCGCGCCACGTCAGCCACTGCACCACCAGGAGCACCACCACCGCCGGCGCGGCGAACCAGCCCAGCACCCCGAACGTGCCGGACGCCGTCGCCGCCTCCTCGACGCGCAGCGTGTACGCCGAGGTCGCGAGCACCGTCGGGAACCGCAGCGTGCCCGCGAGCAGCGCCGGGCACGCGGAAAGGACCATCGTCGCGACGAGTGCCGGCCGGTACCACCGCCGGGCCAGCCCCAGCCGAGAAACCGCGAGTGCCAGGAAAGCCAGCACGACCACGCCGATACCGAGGGGCGTGCTGCCGTCCAGCGCGAAGAACCCCCACACCGTGGCGATCACGAGGAAGGCGAACACGGGCCCCGAGAAGGCGCGCGCCAGCCGCACCGCGCGGCCGGTCAGCTCCGCCGGCGCGCGCACGGCCAGGAACACCGCACCCTGCAGGCAGAACAGCGCGACGAACCCGAGTCCCCACAGCACGGCGTAGGGGTTGAACAGCTCGAGCACGGTCGGCGCGCCGTCGGCGTCCAGGGGCAGGCCGAGCACCAGGTTGCCGAGGAACAGGCCCCACGACAGCGCCGTCACCAGCGCGCCGCCGACGATGCCCGCCGTCCAGGCGCCGCGTGGCGCGTCCGGGCGGCGGCTGCGCAGCTGCATCGACGCCGTGAACGTCACCAGGCCGAGCAGCAGCGTCACGACCAGGACGTACGCCCCGGCGAACACCTTGCCCTCCAGGTGCGGGAACGCGCCGAACAGCACGCCGACCGCGGCCACCAGCCACACCTCGTTGGCCAGGAAGAACGGGCCGAGCGCGCCGAGCGTCTGCCGCCGCTTCCGTTCGTCGGCTTCGAACGCGGGCAGGAGCATGCCGACGCCGTAGTCGTAGCCGGCCAGTGCGAAGTATCCGCAGGTCAGCAAGCCCAGCAGGCACCAGAAGAAGGTCACCATCGGTCAGACTCCGCTCAGGACGGGCAGTTCGGCGGGCTCGTCGACCGGCTCCGGGCCGCGCTTGGCGACCCGCGCCAGGAGCACCCAGTCGGCGACCGCGAGCGCGGCGAACAGCAGGGAGAAGGCGATGAAGGAGAACAGGATCTGGCCGCCGGGGACGTCCGCGATCGCGTCCGCGGTGCGCAGCTTCCCCCAGACCAGCCACGGCTGGCGGCCGAGCTCGCGCACCAGCCAGCCCATGATCGCCGCGAGGAACGGCAACGGGATCGCCGCGACCATCAGGTAGTGCAGGAAGCGCGCCCGGGTGATCCAGTTCCGGACCAGCAGCAGCGTGCCGAGGATCGCGCAGAGGAACATGAGGAACCCGAGCCCGATCATCGCGCCGAGCGGCACGCCCACGGCGCCTTCGCCCAGCTTGTCCGGTTGGTACATCTTCAGCTCGCCGAACTGCGCGAAGCCCTGGTTGACCACGAAGATCGAGCCGACGAGTGCCGCGAGCACGCCGATGCGCATCGAGCGGCGGAAGAACTCGACCTCCGTGGTGCGCTTGAGGAAGTGGTAGGCGCTGACGCCGACCACGAAGAACCCGCCGGTCACCAGCGCGGCGCTGAGCACGTGCGGCAGCGACGCGACCAGCGCCGGGTTCGAGAACAGCGCGCCGAAGTCGTCGAGGTGCAGGGTGCCGCCTTCGAGCCGGCTGCCGACCGGGTTCTGCAGGAACGAGTTGGCCAGCATGATGAACAGCGCCGACGCGTACGCGGTCAGCGTGACCAGCCAGATCAGCGTCAGGTGCAGCCACTTGGGCATCCGCCCGAAGCCGAAGATCCACAGGCCGAGGAAGGTCGACTCCAGGAAGAACGCGACCAGCGTCTCAATGGCCAGCGGGGCGCCGAAGACATCCCCGGCGAAAGCGGAAAGACCGGTCCAGGTCAGCCCGAACTGGAATTCCATCACGATTCCGGTGACGATTCCCAGAGCGTAGTTGATCACGTACAGGCGGCCCCAGAAGCGCGTCATCCGCAGCAGCTCGGGCTTGCCGCCGAGCGTCCAGCGCGTCTGCATCACGGCCACCAGCGTGACCAACCCCAGTGTGAGCAGCACGAACAGGAAGTGCAGCGATGTCGTCGTCGCGAACTGGAGTCTCGCGACCGGGAGTGCGTCCATGCCGAGCGACTATATACGTAGTCTGGCTACATGTAGCCACCAAATCCATGAGATCCGGGTCATCTCCGGGAAATCCCCGGGTGTCACCGGTGCGTCCGGTCAATAGCCTTCCCGGGGTAGGCATGCGTAGACTGCGTACCTATGAAGGCGGACACCTTGCGCGGGCACCTCGACGCGCTGCTGCTGGCTGTGCTCGACGGCCGCAAGCTGCACGGCTACGCGATCATCGAGGCGCTCCAGCTGCGCACCGACGGCGCGCTCGACCTGCCCACCGGCACCGTCTACCCGGCCCTGCGCCGGCTGGAGCGGGCCGGCTGGCTGGCCAGCGAGTGGGACGTCGTGGGCGGCCGCAAGCGCCGGACGTACCGCCTCACCCGCTCCGGCGAGCAGGCCTTGGCCGCCGAGCGCACGGAGTGGCGGGAGTTCACCACGGTCATCGGGGGAGTACTGGGCGCATGATCGACGAGTACCTGGGGGAGCTGGACCGCAGGCTGCACGGCTGCGGCCGGTTCAAGGCCGACCTGCTCGAAGAGGCCCGCGACGGCCTGCACGACGCCGCCGACGCCTACCGCGAGGGCGGCTGGGCCGACGCGGACGCCGAGCGCCGCGCGGTCGCCGACTTCGGCCCGGCGGCCGTCGTCGCCCGCGACTACCAGGCCGAGCTCGGCATGCTCAGCGGCGTCCGGACGCTGTGGAAGCTCGTCGTCGGCGTCCCGGCGATGCAGATCGCGTGGGACTACGCCCGGATCCTCACCTTCGGCGAGTGGACGAAGATCTCCACGCCGACGCCGGAGTGGTACAAGGTCGTCACGCACGTCACCCACGGCGCCGTGTTCGTCGTGCCGGTGATCGGCGTGCTCGCGCTGCTCGGCATCCGCTGGCTGAGCCGGAAGCTCGACGGCACCGGGCTCGCCCGGTTCTGCGGCATCCTCATCGCGCTCGCGGTCGGCATCAACCTCGCGTCGGTCGGGCTGCTGATCAGCACGACCGGGTTCGTGGACGCATCGAGGCTGTTCCTGAGCGTCCCGTGTGCCGTGCTGATGGTCGCCTGGGTGCTCCTTTCGCTCCGGCTGGTCGTGCTCGCGAGACGATCCTGGGGTGGGTATGCCACGATCGTCGCGTGACGACCGCGCTGATCTACCTCGTAGTCATGCTGCTGGTGGCCGCCGTGGTGTTCCTGCTCGCCGCCGTGGTCTTCGGCCGGGGTGAGGAGCTCGCCCCGCTGCCGCCGGGCAGCTCGCCGACGCGGCTGCCCGCCGAGGACATCACCGGCGAGGACCTGCAGGAGGTCCGCTTCCAGCTGGTCCTGCGCGGCTACAAGATGTCCGAAGTGGACTGGGTGATGCGGCGCCTCGGCGTCGAGCTCGACGAGCTGCGCACCCGGGTCGCCGAGCTGGAGCAGCGCGAACGCGAGCGGGAGAGCTCGCCCGAGGGCGCCCAGTGACGGACCTGGTGCTCTCGGTCGACGTCCGCGCCCCGGCCGGGACGACCTGGCTCGCGCTGACGGACTGGACGCGCCAGGGCGAGTGGATGCTCGGCACCGACGTCGAGGTCGTCGAGGGCAACGGCCGCAGCGTCGGGTCGCGGCTGGCGGCGTTCACCGGGGTGGCCGGCATCGGCTTCACCGACACGATGGAGATCACCAGCTGGGAGCCGCCGGTGCGGTGCGGGGTCCGCCACCTCGGCAGCGTCGTGCAGGGCACCGGCGTGTTCCAGGTGGTGCCCAAGGGCGCGACGCTCTCGACGTTCGTCTGGGCCGAGCACCTGCGGCTGCCGTTCGGGCCGCTGGGGCGGCTCGGCTGGCCGGTGGTGCGGCCGGCGTTCGCGCTGGGGGTGCGCCAGTCGCTGCGGCGGTTCGCGCGGTTCGCGGAGGACTATTCGGTGGGTGGGAATGAGTGAGCTGATCGGCACCGACGGCGTCCCGCGGTGCAGCTGGGGCAACTCGGCCCCGGACTACATCGAGTACCACGACACCGAATGGGGCGTGCCGCTCCACGGCCAGGACGAGCTGTACGAGCGGCTGTGCCTCGAGTCGTTCCAGTCGGGGCTCTCGTGGATCACCATCCTGCGCAAGCGGGAGGGCTTCCGGAAGGCGTTCAAGCGGTTCAAGCCGGCGAAGGTGGCGAAGTTCGGCGACGCCGACGTCGAGCGGCTGATGCAGGACGCGTCGATCGTGCGGAACCGGGCGAAGATCCTCGCGGCCATCAACAATGCCCAGGCGATCGCATCCCTGGACACCCCGCTGGACGACCTGCTGTGGTCGTTCGCGCCGGCGGCGCACAAGCGGCCCAAGACGATGGCGGACGTCCCGGCGATCACCGACGAGTCCAAGGCGATGGCCAAGGAGCTGAAGAAGCGCGGATTCGTGTTCCTCGGCCCGACCACGTGCTACGCGCTGATGCAGGCGACCGGCATGGTCGACGACCACGTCAGGGGCTGCTTCCGGGCCGGCTGACCCGGAAGCAGCCGCGCGCCTACTTGCCCTGGAAGTTCGGCTTGCGCTTGCCGACGAAGGCCTCCACGGCCTCGCTGTGGTCGGCGGTCGCGCCGAGCGCGGTCTGGGCGGCGTCCTCGGCGGCGAGGGCCTCCTCGAACGTCGACTGCGCGGCCAGGTTGAGCACGCTCTTGATCTTCGCGTAGGCCACCGTCGGCCCGTTCGCCAGCTTCGCCGCGACCTTCTGGGCGCGGGCCGGCAGCTCTTCGTCCGGCACGACCTCGCCGACCAGGCCGAGCCGCAGCGCCTCGGCCGCGTCGACGGTCCGGGCCAGCAGCATCAGCTCGGCGGCCCGGCCGTAGCCGACCAGCCGCTGCAGCGTCCACGACGCGCCCGAGTCCGGGCCGAGCCCGACGTTCGCGAAGGCCATCAGGAACGACGACGACTCGGCGGCGATCCGCAGGTCACTGGCATAGGCGAAGGCCGCCCCGGCGCCGGCCGCGGTGCCGTTGATCGCCGCGATCACCGGCTTCTCCATGGACACGATCGCCCCGACGATCGGGTTGTAGTGCTCCTTCACCGTGTGTAGCGGGGCGGGGTCACCCGCCTGGAGCAGCCCCACGTGCTCCTTCAAATCCTGGCCGGCGCAGAACGCCTTGCCGGATCCGGTCAGCACGACCGCCCGGACGGCTTCGTCGTCCGCCGCCTCGCGCAGCGCCGCGAGCAGTGCTTCCTTGAGCTCGACGGTCAGCGAGTTGTACGCCTGCGGCCGGTTGAGGGTGAGGGTGCGCACCCCGTCGGCGTCGGCGGTCAGCAGGACGTCGGATGTGGTCACGTCTTCTCCTTGCGCGGAAACATCGGTCGTCCGACAGTCTTCCACCCCGTGCGAGCCGCATACCAGCACCGATACGGCGGCAAAAGATCGGTCCGCTGATGCGCCCGGCCGCTGATGAGGGACAATGGACACCAGACCCGGCTGGCTTTCACGCGAGCGCGACCCGGGCGCGCCGGTTGAGACGGAGGGAGCACGCTATGGCGGCCATGAAGCCCCGGACCGGAGATGGTCCCCTCGAAGTGACTAAGGAGGGGCGGGGCCTCGTGATGCGCGTACCGCTCGAGGGTGGTGGGCGACTCGTCGTCGAACTCTCCGCGGAAGAAGCGAAGGACCTCGGCGCCGCTTTGGCGGAGGTCACCGGCTGAGCCGACCCCCTCGAACCGTCCTTCCGTCGCACCCCGGTCTCCCTTCGGAGGCCGGGGTCGCGGTTCCTCTGCGCCCGAAGGTTGCTCACTGTGCGTAATCCGCTACCCCCCGTTCCGACCAGTCTGCTCGACATCGAGGTGGCGGGCGACCTCCGCCGCGGCGCCCCGGTGGCCCGGCTGGTGACGGCCCCCGCCGACGACGTCGAGTCCGAGCCGCTGGAGATCGGCGGCGTCCGGATCACGGGCAAGGCGGGTGACGTGCAGACGGTCCCGGCCGGCGAGGCCCGCTGGATCGCCGGCCTGGGCGACGGCGAGCCGAAGCAGTACCGGAAGGCGGGCGCGGCGCTGGGCCGCGCGGTGAACGCGGGGCTGGCGGACGACGTCGACCACGGCGGCAAGGCGTTCCGCGCCGTGCAGCTGGTGCTGCCGGAGGAGGCTTCCGGCGAGCACGTGACCGAGCTCGCGCTGGGGCTGCTGCTCGGCGGGTACCGGTTCAAGGTGACGGGGGAGGACCCTTCGCCGTCCGTCCGGACGGTGCGGCTGGTGGGCCACGAGTCGTTCACCGAGCACGTCTCGCGGGCTGCGGTGCTGGCGGCGTCGACGGCGCTGACGCGCGACCTCGCGAACACGCCGTCGAACATCAAGTCCCCGGCCTGGCTCGCGGACACGGCGGCCCGGGTGGCCGGCCCGCGCGTCGAGGTGGCGATCCGGGACGAGAAGTGGCTGACGGCGCAGGGCTTCGGCGGCGTCCTGGCGGTCGGCGGCGGGTCGTCGCGGCCGCCGCGGCTGATCGAGATGACGTACAAGCCGTCGGGGGCGGCGAAGCACCTGCTGCTGGTGGGCAAGGGCATCACGTTCGACACGGGCGGCCTGTCGATCAAGCCGGCCGACGGCATGCACCTGATGCGCACGGACATGGCGGGCGGCGCGGCGGTGATCGCGGCGATCCGCGGGATCGCGGCGCTGGGGCTGCCGGTGCGCGTGACGGCGCTGGTGCCGGCGGCGGAGAACCACGTGTCGGGATCGGCGTACCGGCCGGGCGACATCGTCCGCCACTACGGCGGCAAGACGACCGAGGTGGGCAACACGGACGCGGAGGGCCGCATGGTCCTGGCCGACGCGCTGGCGTACGGGATCCGCAAGTACAACCCGGACCTGGTCGTGGACGCGGCGACGTTGACGGGCGCGATGAAGGTGTCGCTGGGGCTGCGCACGGGCGGGCTGTTCGCAACCGACTCCGAACTGGCTTCGCGGGTCGTTTCGGCGGGCAAGCGAGTGGGCGAGGCGTGGTGGCGCATGCCCCTGGTGGAGGACTACGCGGAGAACGTCCGAGGCGAGTTCGGCGACGTCCGCCAGACCCCGGCGGGCCCGGGAGGCATCACGGCGGCGTTGTTCCTGCGGGAGTTCACGGAGGGCCTGCCGTGGGCCCACTTGGACATCGCGGGACCGGCGAGGTCGGAGAAGAACTACGACGACGTGGTGCCCGGGGCGACGGGCTTCGCGGCGCGGACTTTGGTGGAGCTGGCGGCTTCGCTCTGATGGGGCTGTCCGGCGGCCTCAGTGCTCGGCCGCCGTCGTCAGCACGTGGTCGCGGAAGCCGGTGACCGCCGGCGTCATCGGCTCGTCCGCCCGCCACGCCAGCCCGATCGTCCGGTAGGGCCGCGGCTTCAGCGGCACCTCCGCCACCCCCGCCGGGCTCCCGGGCCCGAACCGCGGCAGCAGCGCCACCCCCAAACCCGCCGCCACCAGCCCTCGTACCGTGTCCGATTCCTGCCCCTCGAACGCGATCCGCGGCGTGAACCCCGCCGCCGCGCACAGCTCGTCCGTCAGGGTCCGGACCCCGTACCCCTGCTCCAGCAGCACGAACTCCTCGTCGGCCAGCTCCGCCACCCGCACCGACTCCCGGCCCGCCAGGCGGTGGCCCGCCGGGACCGACAGCAGGATCTCCTCGTCCACCAGCCCCGCCGTCGCCAGTGAAGGCGCCGCGGGGAGCGGGGCCAGCAGGGCCAGGTCCAGCTCGCCGTCCACCAGGCGGTCGATCATCTCCTGGCGCGAACCCTGGACCAGCGTGAACCGCACCCCCGGGTACCGCGCCCGGTGGCCGCGCAGCAGCGAAGGCACCAGCGACCGCCCGAGCAGGTGCAGGAACCCGAGCACCACGTGCCCCGACTCCGGCGCCACCTCCTCGCGCGCCAGCCGGACGCCCGTGTCCACCGCCGCCAAGCCGCGCTCGGCCGCCTCGGCCAGCAGTTCCGCCGCACGCGTGAGGCGGATGCCGCGGCCGTCCGGCACCGTCAGCGGCGCCCCCAGCGCGTCGGACAGCGCCGCGAGCCGGCGGCTCACCGTCGGCTGCGGGACGCCCAGCAGCTCGGCCGCGCGTGTGACGTTCCTCGTCTCGCGCAACGCGGCCAGCAGCGGCAGGTGCGGCGCCACCTGCGCCGACAGCGAGTCATACGTCATCGCATGAATCATGGCAGATTCGCGCATTGGACGTATTGGTTAGCTCTGCTTACTTTCAGCTGGTGACTTCCACGCGCCGAGTCAAGACCGCCGTCGCCGCGGCCGGGATCTCCTCCTTCGCCCTGCTCTACGCGCCGCAGCCGGTGCTGCCCCAGCTCGCCGCGCAGTACCACCTCGACCCCGGCGGCGCGGCGCTCGCGGTCAGCGTCGCGACCGGCGCGCTCGCGATCGCCGTCCTGCCGATCGCCGCGCTGTCCGAGGTGATCGGCCGGCGCCCGGTGATCCTGACGTCGGTGATCGCGTCCGTCGTCTTCGGGCTGCTGCTGCCGCTGATGCCGACGTACCCGGCGCTGCTAGTCCTTCGCGCTCTTCAAGGCATCGCCATCGCCGGCTTCCCCGGTGTCGCGGCCGCGTACCTGGCCGAACGCCTCGGCCGCGCGGGGGTCGCGGCCGCCGTCGGCGCGATGATCGCGGGCAACACGATCGGCGGCATGCTCGGCCGGCTCGCGAGCGGGTTCACCGCCGGGCCGCTCGGCTGGCGCGGCGCGCTGTTCGTCGTCGCGGGTGTAGGCGCGCTCTGCTCGGCGATCACAGTCGTGACGCTGCCGCCGGGCACCCGCCCCCGCGGTGACGCGCAGCTTCGCGCGGTCGCCCGCGGGCTGGTCACGGCGGTGAGCAAGCCGGTGCTGCTCGCCCAGTACGCGGTGGCGTTGCTCGCGATGGGCTCGTTCGTCGCGCTCTACAACGCGGCCGGGTTCCGGCTGACCGGCGACCCGCTGAACCTGTCGCCGGCGATCGCGTCCCTGGTCTTCCTCGCCTACGCGACCGGTTCGGTGTCCTCCGCGGCGGCCGGCCGGCTGGTGGCGCGCGTCGGCCGCCGTCGCGCGCTGATCGGCGCGCTGCTGCTGACGGCGCTCGGCGCGACGCTGACGCTGCCGGACTCACTGCCGCTGGTCATCGCCGGTTTCCTGGTGCTGACGTGCGCGTTCTTCGCGGCCCACGCGGTCGCGAACGGCTGGGCGGCGGCCGACGCCCCCGAGAACGCGCGAGGCCAGGTGGGCGGCATGTACACGGCGACGTACTACCTGGGCAGCAGCGTCGGCGGCGCGGCAGGGGCGTGGGTCTACGGGCACGCGGGCTGGCCGTGGCTGATCGCGGTGGTGGCGGCGTGGCTGCTCGTGGCGGCGGCCGCGGTCGGCGCCGGGACGCGGGTCCGCACGGAGCGGCGTGAACTCGTGCCGAGCTGACTCAGGTGGCGGCCGCGACCAGCAGTCCGCCGCCCACCGGCAAGAGCGCCGGAACCAGGCGGTCGTCCTCGCGGAACGCCCTTGCCACCTCGCGCAGCGCCAGCGTCTCCGGGTCGCGGTGGGACGGGTCGATCACCCGCCCGCCGGCCAGCACGTTGTGGAACGCGATGATCCCGCCGCGCCGCAGCAGTGACACGCCCAGCTCGTAGCAGCCCGGGTACTCGATGTGTGCGGAGTCGACGAACACCAGGTCGTAGCCACCCGGCGTGAGCCGCTGGAGGACGTCCAGCGCCCGCCCCACGATCAGCCGCGTCCGGCCCGGTGCGAAGCCCGCCTCGCGGAACGTCAGGCGCGCCGCCCGCTGGTACTCCGGCTCGACGTCGATCGAGGTCAGGATCCCGTCGGGCGCCATGCCGCGCAGCAGGCTCAGCCCGCTCACCCCGGCGCCCGTCCCGACCTCGACCACGGCCTTCGCGCGCAGCGTCGCGGCCAGGAAGCGCAGGGTCGCGCCCGCGCCCGCGCTCAGCGAGCTGCAGCCCAGGTCATCGGCCCGTGCGCGCGCCGAAGACAGCACCTCGTCGTCGGGCAGGTACCCGTCGACGAACCCGGAGTCGGCCGGTGCGGCCGCAGGGGTGGGCGTGTTCACGCACGGAGGTTAGCGTTGGTTGTCGATAAATCCGCGCAGGCTCCCTGGTAAGCACCCCGGAAGAAGTTCTCAGCCTGCTCTCAGTCCAGTCTCACTAGAACCATAAGGAGTCCGGAGAGACTGAAATCCGAGGCCGCGGGGAACACCGTGGCGACAGCCCGCGTTGGGTGGAGCAGACAGGAGAAACACAGATGGAGGTGCCTGCTCCCGCGATGCAGAACGCCGTTGCCGATAACGACGCCGACGCGGCTCAGCCCGTGTCCCTGGACGAGGCGGCCTGGACGCCACCGTCCTGGGACGAGGTCGTCCGCGAGCACAGCGACCGGGTCTACCGGCTCGCCTACCGCCTGACCGGCAACACCCACGACGCCGAAGACCTCACCCAGGAGACCTTCATCCGGGTCTTCCGGTCGCTGGCGTCCTACAAGCCCGGCACGTTCGAGGGCTGGCTGCACCGCATCACCACCAACCTGTTCCTCGACATGGCCCGCCGCCGCTCGCGCGTGCGGATGGAAGGCCTGCCGGAGGACACCGACCGCATCGTGGGCGACGACCCGAGCCCCGAGCAGGTCTTCTCCGACACCCACCTGGACCCGGACCTGCAGGCGGCGCTCGACGAGCTGCCGCCGGAGTTCCGCGCGGCCGTGGTGCTGTGTGACGTCGAAGGGCTCTCGTACGAGGAGATCGGCGCGACGCTCGGTGTCAAGCTGGGCACCGTCCGCAGCCGGATCCACCGTGGGCGGCAGGCGCTGCGGGCGTCGCTCGAGCGTCGGCGCGCTCACGCTTCGGAGTCTGCGAAGGTGTCGGTATGACCGCACCCCGAGGCTGGGGACTCCCCGAATCGCACCTGCTGCCGGACGCCGTGGTCGCGTTCGTCGACGGGGAGCTCTCACACGGCGCCCGCGACCGCGCGGCGTCGCACATCACGCGGTGCCCGGCCTGCGCGGCCGAGGTACGCGCCCAGCGCCAGACGGTCGACGCGATTCGCCGCGCCGGAGCGCCGTCGATGTCGGCGGGGTTCCTGGCGAGCCTGCAGTCGATCCCGGAGCACACGGACCTCCCGAGCGCGCCGGACAACCTGGCCATCACGGCCGACGGCCAGCTGGTCGCGGTCCAGCGCCCGGACCGGGTGGCGGGGCTGCGAGACTCGGGTGTCCTGGGTGGTGTCGCGCCGTTGGGATCATCGGCGCCGCTGGGCCAGTCCCCGAACGTCCTCGGCGGCGGCCGGCTTAAGCGCCGCGCCGCGCAGGGGGCGGGCGTGGTGGTGTCCGGGCTGGTGCTGAGCGCACTGGCGCTGGTGGGGACGACCGCGGACAGCGGCGACGGCAGCCCGGAGAACGGCGGCGGGGTGCCCCAGCAGGCGAACCTGCTGCCGGCCCAGATGGCGGTGCCGCAGCCGGTGGTGCCGGCATCGACCCCGGCGAGCACGACACCGGCCGCGGTGCCGGTGGGCATCCGCTGAGACTTGTTTCCCGCGAAGGCCGCCATGAGGGATTCCTCGTGGCGGCCTTCGTCATGTCCGGGCCAAGTCGGCTCAAAGGCGCGATCGTGGCTGTGACGGGTACCGCCCAGAGCCCGGGCAACAGCCATTTCACTGGCGTACCGGCAGACTCGGAGCACTGGGCTTGGGTATCGTCACGCCCAGCCACCTGATCTTCTGCACCGGGGAATGATGACCGAGCCGAACGTGAATCCCGAGCAGCCCGGCGCGCGTGATGCCGACCGGCTGGGTCCGCGGCCGCTCGCGCGGCCTGCCGTCGATCCGGCTCAGGCCGCCGTTTTCGGGCGGCCCAGTGGCGTCGATGGTGCGTTCGACCAGCTCTACTCCCCGCAGAAGTCCAACGGTGTCCGGCTCGCGCCGCCCGCTCCCGAGTCGCTCGCCGAGGCCTTCCGGCGGCCGCCCGGGGCTGACGGCGTTCTGCTCGAACGGCCTCGTGAAGCCACCGGGGACCCGAAAGAAGCCGAGCCGCCCCTGTGGAACAGCACCAGCGATCCCTGGCGTGACCCCGGCGCCGGTGCCGTTCTCGCCGGGCCCGCGATGCCCGCCGAAGACGAGGAGAAGCCCGCCAAGCGGCCGCCCGGTGCCCTGCTCAGCCTGCCCGAGGTGCTCTTCGGCCGGCGCGTTCAGCCGAAGGCGCTCGCCCTGCTCGGGGTCGTCGCGCTGCTCGTCGGGGCCGTCGGGGGGCTCGTCGGCTGGTGGGTTGCCGACACCGGGAACGAGCTCACCGGCTCCGCCACCATCTCCGAAGCCGAGGCCGCCAAGGAACGCCCGGCCGGCTCGGTCGCCGAGATCGCCAAGCGCGTCGCGCCCGCCGTCGTCTCGCTCGAGGTCTTCAAGCCCGGGGCCGACTCCGGTGAGCAGGGCTCCGGCGTCATGATCGACCCGCAGGGCTACATCCTCACCAACGAGCACGTCATCTCCTCCGCGAGCGCCGACCCCGGCGTCAAGGTCACCGCCATCTTCATCGACGGCACCCGCACCGAGGCCAAGCTCGTCGGCTCCGACCAGAAGACCGACCTCGCCGTCGTCAAGGTCAACGTCACCAACCCGACCGTCCTGCAGATCGGCAAGTCCTCGGACCTGCAGGTCGGTGACACCGTGATGGCCATCGGCTCGCCGCTCGCGCTGCAGAACTCCGTGACCGCCGGCATCGTCAGCGCGCTCAACCGGCCGATCACCGCCGGCGGCGACAACGGCGCCCCGCCGGTCACCTACGAAGCCATCCAGACCGACGCCGCCATCAACCACGGCAACTCGGGCGGCGCGCTCGTCGACGCCACCGGCGCGCTCGTCGGGATCAACTCCTCGATCCGCTCCTCCGGCGCGGACGGCGGCAGCATCGGCATCGGCTTCGCCATCCCCAGCGACTACGCGGTCAAGATCGCGAAGGCGCTGATCAAGGACGGCAAGGTCCAGCACGCGGACATCGGCATCAACGCCTCCTCGACCGTCGCCGGCTCGTCCACCATGGGCGCGCAGGTCAAGAACGTCGCGCCCGGCGGGCCGGCCGCGAACGCCGGCATCAAGGAGGGCGACGTCATCACGAAGATCGGCGGCCGCCTGGTGCGGGACTCCGCCGAGATGACGGTCGCGGTGCGCGCCCACGACGTCGGCCAGGTCGTCCCGGTGCAACTGGTCCGGGACGGCGCCAGCTTCGTCGTCGACGTAACCCTGGCTTCCGACTGAGTTCCCGCGTTCGGCCTGCCGGAGCGCGGGCCGGGGCGGGTACCCTGGGCGAGCAGGTTCCGAGCGGAGGTAGACGGTGTTCGACAGTGTCGGATGGGGGGAAATCCTCGTCCTCATCATCGCCGGTCTCTTCATCCTCGGCCCGGAACGGCTTCCCGAAGCGGCGTCCTGGATGGCGAAGAGCGTGAAGAAGGTCCGCGACTTCGCCACCGGCGCGCGGGAACAGCTCCGCGAGGAGATGGGCCCGGAGTTCGACCAGCTCCGCAAGCCCCTCGAAGACCTGCGCGGGCTGCGCAACTTCGACCCGAAGCGGGTGGTGACGCAGCACCTGTTCGACGGCGACGCGGACCCGCTCGGCATCAAGGGCATCACGAACGGCAGCCCGAACCTGGGCGGCACCAACGGTTCCAACGGGACGAATGGGACCAACGGCTCGAACGGCTACCTGGCGGGCCAGGCCAAGCAGCCGGAGCCGCTCAAGCCGGGCGAGCGCCCGCCGATCGACCCGGACGCCACGTAGCTTCGGCGGTTGTCCCCAGCCCGGTCGTGATGTGGACAAGTCGGCCGTTCCCCGGCTATTCGGGGTTTCCTTTTGCCTCCCCCGATGAAGTTGAGAGTCGGGGTACCGGGGCGAGCGTTCGCGACGGCCGAGTTCGGCGACATCGTTGGTGCCGCCTCCGGTATCAGCTGGTCCGCTCAGCTCCGGCAACGGAACCAACGGCGATGCGGCCAGGCCAAGCAGCCGGAGCCGCTCAAGCCGGGGGAGCGCCCGCCGATCGACCCGGACGCCACGTAGCTTCGGCGGTTGTCCCCAGCTCGGCCGTGATGTGGACAAGTCGGCCGTTCCCCGGCTAATCGGGGTTTCCTTCTGCTACCCCGGATGAAGTTGAGAGTCGGGGTACCGGGGCGAGCGTTCGCGACGGTCGAGTTCGGCGACATCGTTGGTGCCGCCTCCGGTATCAGCTGGTCCGCTCAGCTCCGGCAACGGAACCAACGGCGATGCGGCCAGGCCAAGCAGCCGGAGCCGCTCAAGCCGGGGGAGCGCCCGCCGATCGACCCGGATGCCACCTGACCTGGTCCACTGTGGACGAAATCGGCGCGAACACCCGTTTGCGCACGGTTTCCGGGGATTTCCCTAGTCCCCGCGCCCGGTCCTGAGCAGAAGATCCTTTCCCTCCTACGTTCGAGTGGGGGCGGCTGTCCGCCGCCCGCACACGAAGGGGAGAGAGATGAAACTCAGATCGCTGGGCTGCGCGCTGCTCGCCGCAGGCCTGCTCGGATCCGGCCAAGTCGCGGAAGCCGCCACGGAAGCCGCCTGTACCTGGAAGCCCACCGCTCTCGGCGCCGGTACCTCCGTCAGCGCGAGCGTGACCGCCACCGACGACCACGGCAACTTCGCCGGCTGGACCCTGCCGACCGACGAGTTCGGTGAGACCCGCCGTGCCGCTTCCTGGACCGGCGGGACCTTCGCCGACCTCGGCACCGCCGGGACCGCCGGGGCCGCCGTGACGGCGGAGAACCGCTCGGGTGCCGTCGCCGGGACCGCGACCTACGCGCTCTTCGGGTCCGGCTTCCTCTTCCAGCGAGCCTTCAAAAGCTCCGGCGGCACCCTCGTGCAGCTGCCCTTCCCGACCTCGAGCCAGCTGCCCGCGGGCTACACGCTCTCCAGCGCCCTCGGTATCACCGACTCCGGGGACGTCGTCGGCGTCGTGCGCAAGCAGAACGGCTCCGGCTCGGTCTCCGTCCGCTGGCCCGCCGCCCAGCCGGGCACCGTCACGCTCCTGACCGGCCTGCCGTCGGGCATCGCCGCGGTCGACACCGACGGCTCGATCCTGCTGTACAGCCGGGACATCTGGCGTGACGGGACGCTGACCCACCTCGGCACCTTGCCGGGCCTCGAAAACGCCTCGCCCGAGGCCATCAAGAACGGCCGCGTCGTCGGCTACGGCGTCTACAACGGCAAGAAGGTCGGCGTCTACTGGGATCAGCAGCACGCGGCCCACGTCCTGCCGAAGTCCAGCTACAACCTCTCCAACGGCAACCCGGGCTTCACGATCAACGCCAACGGCCTGATCATCGGCCGGATCGACGAAGCCAGCGGCGGCAACGACGCGGCCGGCACCGGCTACGGCGTCTGGGACCAGGGCACCTTCGTCTCGAAGTTCGGTGACCTCAAGGCCGACCTCCCCGTCGTCATCGGCGACGACGGCACCGCGGGCGGCTTTCGCCACGACTCCGCCACGCAGCACTCGACCGCCTACGTCTGGCGCTGCTCCTAGGAAAACTCAGCGGCCGGCCGGGGTGACGTTCAGCATCATCCCGGCCAGGCCGCGCGCCCGGACCGTCAGCTTCTTCGCCGTCTCCTTCAGCACCACCGACGCCGGCGCGTCCGGCGCGGACAGCACCAGCGGCGTCCCCGCGTCGCCCTGCTCACGCAGGCGCGGGTCCAGCGGCACCTGGCCCAGCAGCGGCACCTCGGAGCCGATCGACTTCGTCAGCGAGTCGGCCACCGCCTGCCCGCCGCCCGAGCCGAAGATCTCCAGGCGGGAGCCGTCTTCCTGCTCCAGCCACGACATGTTCTCGATGACGCCGGCCACGCGCTGACGCGTCTGCAGCGCGATCGCGCCGGCCCGCTCGGCCACCTCGGCCGCCGCCTGCTGCGGGGTGGTGACGACCAGGATCTCCGCGTTCGGGATCAGCTGGGCCACCGAGATCGCGATGTCGCCGGTGCCCGGCGGCAGGTCCAGCAGCAGGATGTCCAGGTCGCCCCAGAAGACGTCGGCCAGGAACTGCTGCAGCGCGCGGTGCAGCATCGGGCCGCGCCACACCACCGGCGTGTTGCCCGGGGTGAACATGCCGATCGAGATGACCTTCACGCCGTGCGCCTGCGGCGGCATGATCATCGTGTCGACCTTGGTCGGCTTCTCGTGCGTGCCCAGCATGCGGGGGATCGAGTGGCCGTAGATGTCGGCGTCGACGACCCCGACCGACAGGCCCCGTTCGGCCATCGCCGCGGCGAGGTTCACCGTGACCGACGACTTGCCGACGCCGCCCTTGCCCGACGCCACGCAGTACACCCGCGTCATCGAGCCCGGCTGCGCGAACGGGATGACCGGCTCGGCGGCGTCCCCGCGCAGCGACTTCCGCAGCTCGGAGCGTTGTTCGTCACTCATGACGTCCAGCTCGACGCGCACGTCGGCGACGCCGGGGAGCTTCGCGACGGCTTCCTTGGTGTCGTTGGTCAGGGTCGCCTTCAGCGGGCAGCCCGCCACCGTCAGGTAGATCCCGACCGTGACGACGCCGTCTTCGCCGACGACGACGTCCTTCACCATCCCGAGGTCCGTGATGGGTTTGTGGATCTCGGGATCTTGCACGCTCTTCAGCGCGCTGCGGACGTCGTCGACGCTGGGGAGCTGCTGAGTGCTGGTCACCCCGTCGATGTTACGACCCGGTAGGAGTGCGGTTGGGCTTGGCCTTCCTGGGCTGGACGTCGAGGTCCTCCCGCAGCCGGTCCAGCTCGCTGCGCAGGTAGTCCCGCGTCGCCACCTCGCCGACCGCCAGCCGCAGCGCCGCCAGCTCCCGGGCCAGGTACTCCGTGTCCGCCTTGGTCTGCGCGGCCCGGTTCCGGTCCTCGTCCAGCGAGACGCGGTCGCGGTCGTCCTGCCGGTTCTGCGCGAGCAGGATCAGCGGCGCCGCGTACGCCGCCTGCGTGGAAAAGGCCAGGTTGAGCAGGATGAACGGGTACGGGTCCCACTGCAGCGACACCGCGAACAGGTTCAGCACGATCCAGACGAACACCAGCAGCGTCTGCCAGAACAGGTACTTCCCGGTGCCGAGGAACCGGGCGACGCGCTCGGTGAGCCTGCCGAAGGTGTCCGGGTCGATGTTCAGCTTGAACCGGCTCTGGCTGCGCGGCTGGTCCAGCCGCCGTCCGGACGTCAGTTCAGGCACGGTCGGCCTCCTCCAGGTGTTCGCCGGTCTCGCCGGTGGTGTCGTGCAGGCCGGTTTCGCGCCAGTCCTCGGGCAGCAGGTGGTCGAGCACGTCGTCCACGGTGACCGCGCCGAGCAGGTGGTCCTCGGTGTCGACGACCGGCCCGCAGGTCAGGTTGTAGGCGGCGAAGTACCGCGTGACCTCGGCCAGCGTCGCGTTGGGCCGCAGCGCGGCCAGGCCGGTGTCGACGGCGCTCGCCACGAGCTCGGCCGGCGGCTCGCGCAGCAGCCGCTGGAAGTGCACGACGCCGACGAAGCGCCCGGTCGGCGTCGCGGTCGGCGGGCGGCAGACGAACACCATGCTGGCCAGCGCGGGCGGCAGCTCGGCGTTGCGGATGTGGGCCAGTGCCTCGGCGATCGTCGTGTCGGGCGTGAGCACCACCGGCTCCGGGGTCATCAGGCCGCCCGCGGTGTCGGACGAGTAGGCCAGCAGCCGCTTGACCGGCGCGGACTCCTCCGGCTCCATCAGCTCCAGCAGCCGGCTCTGGTCCGCGGGGGCGAGCTCGGCGAGCAGGTCGGCGGCGTCGTCCGGGTTCATCGCCTCGAGGATGTCGGCCGCGCGCTCCTCGGCGAGGTAGGACAGCAGCTCCTTCTGGTCGTCGTCCGGCAGCTCCTCGAGGACGTCGGCGAGCCGCTCGTCGTCCATCGCGTCGGCGACCTCGTGCCGGCGCTTGAGCGGCAGGTCGCGGACGGTCGCGGCGACGTCGACCGAGCGCATGGTGTCGAACAGCATGAGCAGCTGGCCGGCGCCCTGCGGCTGCTTCGCCAGGTCGGCGAGCCCCAGGCCGGAGACCTCCTCCCAGCGCAGCACCTGCATGGCCGACCGGCGGCGCCCCAGCCCGGCGCGCCGCTCGCGGATGGCGAGCTTCGCCAGCACCCAGTCGCGGGTGCGGGTCGGCTCCATCGCGGCGTCGACGACGGTGATCCGCGCGTCGGACCCGGCCAGCGTCGCGTGCGCGTCGAGCAGCTGGCCGAGCACGAGGACCTCGTTGGGGCGCTGGTTGAACTGGCGCATGTTGACCGAGCCGGTGGCGAGCGTCACGGCGCTCGGTTCGATCGAGGTGACGCGCAGCATCGGCACGAAGACCCGCCGCCGCGTGGTCAGCTCGACGACCACGCCGAGGATCCGCGGCGGCTGGGCGTCCAGACGCAGGCCCGCCACCAGGTCACGGACCCGGCCGATGGATTCGCCGTCCGGTCCGAACACCGGTAAACCGGACAGCTGAGCTGCGAAAACCCTGTTGACCGCGGCCATGCCGCCGACCCTATCGGCTGGCTGCCCAGGCAGCGATCTCCGGCACGGTGACGAACGCCGGGTCGTCGCTGTCCGCTTCGAACTCTTCGAGGTCTTCGGCCATCCAGATCCAGTTCTGGACCGCCCGCACGAGCGTCCAAGCCCGCGCCTTCTCGGCGTCGAACTCGTGCGAAGCGACGATCAGGGCGAACCGTTCGTCCAGTGTGGACTCGGTGAACCGGTTCCAGAACAACGGGATGACGCCCCATTCGAGGTCGCCGGCCAGTGGCTTCGGGTCGATGACCAGCCACGGCTCGCGCGTGCCGGCCAGGACGTTCTGGAAGTGCAGGTCCTCGTTCACCAGGAGTTCGCCCGCGGACGGCCCGAACTCGCGGCAGACCGCGACGGCGTCGTCGACCAGCCGCTTCTCGAACGGCTTGCCGAGCTCGGCCCAGCGGCGGGGCAGCTCGTCGGCAAGGCTTTCGGCCTCGGCGCGCACGCTCCTGGCCAGCCCCGGCGGCACGGGCACGGCGAGGCGCTGGGCCAGCTCGCCGAGGAGCGGGATCGCTTCGCGCAGCGGGAGGTCGTCGAGCGTGCGCGTGGCGTCGAGGCGCTCGAGCAGCAGGACGCCGTCCTCGGGCGCGGACTCCAGCAGCAGCACCGCACCCCGGCCGGCCCATGTGGACAGTGCGAGCGGCTCGCCGGCGGACTCTTCGTCGCGCCAGCCGAGTTTCAGCACCACCGGCGTGCCGTCGGCGAGCCGCGCGGGCTGCACGACGCCGACGTAGCCGTGCATCGCCTCGCCCTCGAACGTCAGGCCCCACTCGCGGGCGTAGCCGGCGGCGAGGTCCGGCAGGGCGGCCAGCCACGGGACGGCCTCCGGGCCGAGCACGCGGGGTGCCCGGCCGGCGAACAGGGGCGGGACGCGGAGATCGTTCACCACCCCAGTCTGGTCGGCTCGTCCAGCGCGTTTCGTCCTGCTCGGCACGGGCGTACGCTGGGTTTTCAGGGGAAATACGCAACCCCGGGAGCAGCCATGGTGGTGGAGATCCTCAGCGCGGTGGTCGTCGCGGGCGGAGCCTGGCTCGCGGCCGGTGTGCGCGTCGTGCGGCAGTACGAACGCGGGCTGGTCTTCCGGTTCGGCCGGGTGCGGTCGCGGGTCTCGGAGCCCGGCCTGACGCTGCTGGTGCCGTTCGTGGACCGGATGCAGAAGGTCAACATGCAGATCGTGACCATGCCGGTGCCCGCCCAGGACGGCATCACCCGGGACAACGTCACCGTCCGGGTCGACGCGGTCGTCTACTTCAAGGTCATCGACCCGGTCGTCGCGGCGGTCAACGTCCAGGACTACCGGGCGGCGGTCGGCCAGGTCGCGCAGACGTCGCTGCGCTCGATCATCGGCAAGAGCGATCTCGACGACCTGCTCTCCAACCGCGAACGCCTCAACGAGGGCCTCGAGCTGATGATCGACAGCCCGGCGCTGGACTGGGGCATCCACATCGACCGCGTCGAGATCAAGGACGTCGCGCTGCCGGAGGCGATGAAGCGCTCGATGTCGCGGCAGGCCGAGGCGGAGCGGGAACGGCGCGCGCGCGTCATCTCCGCCGACGGTGAGCTGCAGGCGTCGTACAAGCTTTCGCAGGCCGCCGCGCAGATGGCCGACACCCCGGCGGCGCTGCAGCTGCGGCTGCTCGAGACCGTCGTGCAGGTGTCGTCGGAGAAGAACTCGACGCTGGTGCTGCCGTTCCCGGTGGAGCTGCTGCGGTTCCTCGACGCGCAGACGCCGAGGCCCGCCGCGCCGGCGCCGGCTCCGGCGGCCGCGCCCGAGGTGCCCGAGCCCCAGCCGGAGCTCGAGAGCGCGGACGCCAAGCCGGAGGCGAACGGCCACGCGACGCCCTCGCCGCGCAGCCCCGGCGACGCGGTGCTGCCCGCCGACTAGCTCAGCTGGCCGTTCGCGCCCAGGATGATCAGGGTGGTGAAGAAGCCGGCCCACAGGGCAATCACGACGTAGCCGACGATCACGGCGCCCGTGGCCAGGCCGCGGCCGCCCGCTTCGCCGCGGTTCGTCTTGCTCAGCGCGATGTGGCCCATGACCAGGCCGGCGATCGCGGTGATGCCGGAGCAGAAGCCGAGGATCGAGCAGACCAGCGCGCCGATCGCCAGCGCGTTGTCCGGCCGGCGCGCGACCGGGACGTACGGCGGCTGGACGTAGGGCGCCGGACCGCCGTACGGCTGGCCGTAGGGCTGCGCGTACGGCTGCTGGTACTGGTACGCGTACGTCGGCTGAGGCTGCCCGGGCGCGACGTACGGCGTGCCGGGGATGTGCGCGGCGGGAGCCTCGAACGCGCCCGGCGGCAGCTGCCCCGGCGGCTCCGGGGCGGGCTGCTCCGGAGCGGGCTGGTGCGCGGCCGGGGTGTCGGCGATCGTGGTGTCCGCGACCGTGCTGTCGGCGACCGTGCTGTCGCCCGCCGGCGGGTCGTAGTTCTCCGGCGTGTACGGCGCGGGTTCCGCGGTGGGCGGCGGGTCGTACGACACGGCCGGATCGGCGGCCGGACGGTCCTTGTCCCCGGACGGGTCGGTCATGGCGGGTCCCCTCGGTGCGTGCTGGAGCCCAACTTAGCCGGTCAGCGGAAGAGCTCGTGCGCGAAGCCGAACCCGAAGAGCAAGACCGCCAGCAGGATGTTGAGCCCGATCCCGACGTACCCCACGATGACCGCCGCCAGCGCGACGCCCTGGCCCTCCGCCTCGCCGCGCTTGGCCTTGGCGAGGGCGATGTGCCCCATCACGATGCCCGCGATGGTCACGAGGACGCAGAGGAAGATGCCGAGGATCGAGCAGACCAGCCCGCCGATGGCGAGGCCCGGCCCCTCCGGCGGGCGCTGCATCCCGCCCGGGTACTGCGGCGGGTACTGCGGGAAACCGCCACTCGGGTACTGCTGGCCGTACCCGGGCTGCTGGTAGCCGCCGGAGGGCGGCTGCTGGCCGTACGGATTGTTCGGGTCCTGTGGATAAGTCATGGTTTCTCCCCTCCCGCAGCACTTTACGGTGCTGATCAGCGTGAGCGTGAGCGCCCTCATAGCAGGGTCGGGGCTTTCGGGTCATACTCACCGGTAACCCAGCGCCGGGAGCCGGCGTCCTACCCGGAAAGGGAGCCGTGATGGCCCGTCTCGCCCAGACCGCCGGCCTGACCGACGTGCAGTCGGAGATCCTCGCGACCGTCCGCTCGTTCGTGGACAAGGAGGTCATCCCGCACGCGCAGGAGCTCGAGCACGCCGACACCTACCCGGCGGACATCGTCGAGGGCATGAAGGAGATGGGCCTGTTCGGGATCACCATCCCGGAGGAGTACGGCGGGCTCGGGGAGTCGCTGCTGACCTACGCGCTGGTCGTCGAGGAGATCGCGCGCGGCTGGATGAGCGTGTCCGGCGTGATCAACACCCACTTCATCGTGGCGCACATGATCTCCCGCCACGGCACCGAGGCGCAGAAGCAGCACTTCCTCCCGCGGATGGCCACCGGCGAGGTGCGCGGCTCCTTCTCGATGTCCGAGCCGGACCTCGGCTCCGACGTCGCCGCCATCAAGACCAAGGCGCGGCGTAGCGACGACGGTGCTCACTATGTCATCGACGGCTCGAAGATGTGGCTGACCAACGGCGGCTCGTCGAACCTGATCGCGCTGCTCGTCAAGACCGACGAGGGCGCCGAGAAGCCCCACCAGAACCTGACGACGTTCCTCGTGGAGAAGCCCGAGGGCTTCGGCGAGGTGGCGCCGGGGCTGACCATCCCCGGCAAGATCGACAAGATGGGCTACAAGGGCGTCGACACGACCGAAGCGGTCTTCGACGGCTACAAGATCGGCGCCGACATGGTCCTCGGCGAGGCACCCGGCAAGGGCTTCTCGTACATGATGGACGGTGTCGAGGTCGGCCGCGTGAATGTCGCGGCGCGGGCGTGCGGCATCGCGATCCGGGCGTTCGAGCTGGCCGTCGAGTACGCCCAGCAGCGCAAGACGTTCGGCAAGGCGATCGCCGAGCACCAGGCCGTGGCGTTCAAGCTGGCCGAGATGGCCACCAAGGTCGAGGCGGCCCACCTGATGATGGTGAACGCGGCCCGGCTCAAGGACTCGGGCGAGCGCAACGACGTCGAGGCCGGGATGGCGAAGCTGATCGCGTCGGAGTACTGCGCCGAGGTCACCCAGGACTCGTTCCGGATCCACGGCGGCTACGGGTACTCGAAGGAGTACGAGATCGAGCGGCTGATGCGCGAGGCGCCGTTCCTGCTGATCGGCGAGGGGACGAGCGAGATCCAGAAGACCATCATCAGCCGCGGCCTGCTGCGCGAGTACAAGTCCCGCTCGTGACGAACGGGCGCCGATTGTCGATACAGCGACAATCGGCGCCCGGCCTTTCGGGGTAAGCGGCTCGCACGGTCCGGGCGTTCTTGACAAGATGGACGCCCAAGACCCACGAGTGCGCAGGTGATGATGGTGAGTAGTCCCTTCGGCGGGAGCCGGCCGCCCGGCAACCTGCCACGCTTGCCGACCCCGCCGACCGGCTGGCCGATCGGGTCGTACGCGACCTACGGCGAGGCACAGCAGGCCGTCGACTTCCTCGCGGACGGCGAGTTCGCCGTCAGCGACGTCACGATCGTCGGCGTGGATCTGATGCTCGTCGAACGCGTCATCGCGAAGCTCAGCTGGGGCCGCGTGCTCGCCACCGGTGCCTTCTCGGGGGCCTGGTTCGGCCTGTTCGCCGGGCTGATGCTCGCGCTGTTCGTCAACCAGGGCTTCGTGCTGCAGGTGCTCACCGGGATCGTGCTGGGCATCCTCTCCGGGCTGGTGTTCGCCGCCATCGGGTACAGCATGTCGCGCGGGCGGCGGGAGTTCTCCTCGGCGAGCCAGCTGGTCGCCGGCCGCTACGACGTCCTGTGCCAGCCGCGCTCGGCCGAGCGGGCCCGGGAGCTGCTGGCCAAGCTGGCGCTCAAGCCGCCGTCCGCGAACATCTGAAAGAAACCCTGGAAAATCCCGCCAATACCAGGGGAAAATCACAGTTCAGTCTGCAGTGGGCTGAATCGTTACCGATACTGCTTGCGGGGTGTGATCGCCCGGCATAAGTTGTCCGACACCAGTCAGGCGGCCGCGCCCTACCAGCGTGGCCGCCCGAGCACTAGCACGTCGGGGTGCTGGCGCGGTTCGCCTCATCGCGCTGTGGTGCCCACCGGGCACCGCGGTATCCGGCGTGCACGCGGGTGAGGAGGCCTTATGGGGAAGAGGATCGGCGCGGGCAAACGGGGGCGATCGCCCGGCCGTACCGCGGTCCTGCTGGGGGCAGGGGCATTGGTGACCGGCATGCTGGCCGGTTGCGGATCGAGCGGCGGGCTCAAGATCAACGTCTACTACGCGCCCGAAGACAGCTTCCAGAAAGTCGTCGACAACTGCAACGCGGCGGCGAACGGCAAGTACGAAATCGTCTACAACAAGCTCCAGCGCGGCGCGGACGACCAGCGCCTGCAGATGGCCCGGCGGCTCGCCGCCGGAGACACCGCGATGGACGTCCTGGGCCTCGACGTGACCTGGGTTTCGGAGTTCGCCGAAGCCGGCTGGGTCGAGGAGTGGAAGGACCAGAACAAGGCCGCGGCGACCGAGGGCGTCCTGCAGGGACCGCTGGAAACGGCGACCTACAACGGGAAGCTCTACGCGGCCACGAAGAACACCAACGTCCAGCTGCTCTGGTACGACGACCGCATCACGCCCACGCCGCCGAAGACGTGGGAAGAGATGATCGCCAAGTCGAAGGAGCTCAAGGCGCAGGGCAAGCCCTACAGCATCGTGTTCACCGGCGCCCAGTACGAAGGCCTCGTCGTCTTCTACAACACGCTCGTGGAGTCGATGGGCGGGCACATCCTGTCCGACGACGGCAAGTCCGTCGTCCTCGACGACGGCGCGGTGCAGGCCCTCGCCCTGCTGAAGCAGATCGCTTCCTCGGGCATCACCGACCCGTCCCTGACCAACTCGAAGGAGGACGACGTCCGGCAGACGTTCCAGCGCGGGGACGCCGCGTTCGAGCTCAACTGGCCGTTCGTCTACGCCTCCTACGCCAAGGAAAAGCCGCAGGACGTCTCGCACTTCAAGTGGGCCGTCTACCCCGAGGCGAAGGCCGGCACGCCGGCCAAGACCACGATCGGCGGCTACGACCTCGGCGTCAGCTCGCTGTCGCAGCACAAGCCCGAGGCGTTCGAGGCGGCGCTGTGCCTGCGCAACGCGGAGAACCAGAAGTTCTCGGCGATCAACGACGGGGTGCCGCCGACCATCGAATCGGTGTACCACAACGACACGCCGCTCGACCCGTCGAAGCCGGCGAGCGCCGACAACCCGAACATGGCGCTCAAGTACCCGATGCGCGACTCGATCATCGACGCCATCAAGGACTCGGCGGTGCGGCCGCTGACCCCGGCGTACCAGAACATGTCGACCGTGATGTCGAAGGTCCTTTCCCCGCCGGGTGACATCGATCCGAAGGCCACCGCGGACAAGCTGCGCGAGCAGCTCAACGACGCGCTCCAGTCGAAGGGAGTGATCCCGTGACCGTCCAGGACTCGACCCCGGCGGACACCTCCGGGGCCACGGTCGCCCAGGAGGCGGCCTCCCACAAGAAGGGCAAGCCCGCCCTCTCGGAAGGGAAGAAGGCCGAGCGGAAGCTCGGGCTGTGGCTGTGCGCACCCGCGTTCTTCGTGATGATCGCGGTCACCGGCTACCCGATCGTCTACTCGATCTGGCTGTCGCTGCAGCGGTACGACCTCAGGTTCCCCGCGCAGCAGGAGTTCGTCGGTCTCGACAACTACGGGGCCGTGCTGTCCAACTCGTACTGGTGGACGGCGTTCGGCACCACGATGTTCCTGACCGTGGTGTCGGTGGCGATCGAGTTCGTCCTCGGCATGGCGCTGGCGCTGGTCATGCACCGGACGCTCGTCGGGCGCGGCCTGGTCCGCACGGTCGCCCTGATCCCGTACGGCATCGTCACGGTCGTCGCGGCGTTCTCGTGGTACTACGCGTGGACGCCGAAGACCGGCTACCTGGCGAACTGGCTGGCCGCGGACGCGGCGCCGCTGACCGACCAGTGGCCGTCGATGTTCATCATCATCGCCGCCGAGGTGTGGAAGACCACGCCGTTCATGGCGCTGCTGCTGATGGCCGGTCTCGCGCTGGTGCCGGACGACCTGCTCAAGGCCGCGGCGATGGACGGCGCGAGCGCGTGGCAGCGGTTCACGAAGGTGATGCTGCCGGTGATGAAGCCGGCGATCCTGGTGGCGCTGCTGTTCCGCACGCTCGACGCGTTCCGGATCTTCGACAACATCTACGTGCTCACGGGTGGCGCGCAGGACACCGGTTCGGTGTCCATGCAGACCTACGACAACCTGGTCAAGGGGCTCAACCTCGGGATCGGGTCGACGATGGCGGTGCTGATCTTCATCACCGTGGCGATCATCGCCTTCATCTTCATCAAGGTGTTCGGCACGGCCGCACCGGGTTCGGACGACGGGGGTAAGCGCTGATGGTGATGGGAACCGTCACGACGGGCCGCAAGCTCAGGTGGGGCCTGGTCGACATCCTCGTGCTGGTGTTCGCGCTGGTGCCGGTGCTCTGGGTCGTTTCGCTGTCGTTCAAGACCAAAGACACGCTGACCGACGGGTCGTTCATCCCGCAGTCGTGGACCTGGCAGAACTACGCGGACATCTTCCAGACGTCGGAGTTCCTGCTGGCGCTGGTCAACTCGATCGGTATCGCGATCATCTCCACGGTGATCGCGGTGGTGCTGGGCACGATGGCCGCGTACGCGATCGCGCGGCTGGAGTTCCCCGGCAAGCAGCTGCTGGTCGGGCTGTCGCTGCTGATCGCGATGTTCCCGCAGGTGTCGCTGGTGACCCCGCTGTTCAACATCGAGCGGAACCTGGCGCTGTTCGACACCTGGCCGGGGCTGATCCTGCCCTACATCACGTTCGCCCTGCCGCTGTCGATCTACACGCTGTCGGCGTTCTTCCGGGAAATCCCGTGGGAACTGGAAAAAGCGGCGAAGATGGACGGCGCGACGCCGGCCCAGGCGTTCCGGAAGGTGATCGCGCCGCTGGCCGCGCCGGGCGTGTTCACCACCGCGATCCTGGTGTTCATCTTCTGCTGGAACGACTTCCTGTTCGCCATCTCGCTGACGTCGACCACGGCGTCGCGCACGGTGCCGGCCGCGCTGTCGTTCTTCACCGGGTCCTCGCAGTTCGAGGACCCGACGGGACAGGTGAGCGCGGCCGCGGTCGTCATCACCATCCCGATCATTGTGTTCGTGTTGTTCTTCCAGCGTCGCATCGTGGCGGGGCTGACCTCCGGTGCGGTGAAGGGGTAGCGCTATGGCAGAGATCGTGCTCGACAAGGTGTCGAAGAAGTACCCCGACGGCGCCCTCGCGGTGTCCGAAGTGGACATCACCATCGCCGACGGCGAGTTCATCATCCTGGTCGGCCCGTCCGGCTGCGGGAAGTCGACCACGCTGAACATGGTGGCCGGCCTGGAGGACATCTCCTCCGGTGAGCTGCGCATCGACGGCAAGCGCGTCAACGAGAAGGCCCCGAAGGACCGGGACATCGCGATGGTGTTCCAGTCCTACGCGCTCTACCCGCACATGAGCGTCCGGGAGAACATGGCCTTCCCGCTGCGGCTGGCGAAGGTCGACGACAAGACGGTGCGCGCGAAGGTGGAGGAAGCCGCGTCGATCCTCGACCTCAACGCGCACCTGGACCGCAAGCCGGCCAACCTCTCCGGTGGCCAGCGGCAGCGCGTCGCGATGGGCCGGGCGATCGTCCGGAACCCGAAGGCGTTCCTGATGGACGAGCCACTGTCCAACCTGGACGCCAAGCTCCGCGGCCAGATGCGGACGTCGGTGTCGAAGATCCAGAAGCAGCTCGGCACGACGACGCTGTACGTCACGCACGACCAGACCGAGGCCATGACCCTCGGCGACCGGGTCGTGGTGCTGCGCGGCGGCTTCGTGCAGCAGATCGGCTCGCCGCAGTTCCTCTACGACAACCCGGCCAACCTGTTCGTCGCGGGGTTCATCGGCTCGCCGTCGATGAACTTCGTGCCGGCCACGCTGGAGAACAACGAGCTGCGCAGCCCGCTGGGCACCACGCCGCTCACCGACCGGGTCCGGCAGCTCGTGGAGAAGGCGGGCGCGCCCCGCGAGGTGCTGGTCGGCATCCGGCCGGAGCACTTCGAGGACGCGTCGCTGGTCGAGGCCGGGCAGAAGGCGGGCGGCGGCACGTTCACCGCGCACATCGACGTCCTGGAGTCGATGGGTTCGGAGAAGTTCGCGCACTTCACGCTCGAAGGCGAGACGGCGACGTCCGCCGAGCTCGCCGAGCTGGCCGCGGACAGCGGTTCGGCCGACGTCCCGGGCTCGGAGTCCCAGATCGTGGCCCGCCTCTCGGCGGAGTCGTCCGCGACGGAGAACGCGGACCTCGAGGTCTGGTACGACGCGGACAAGATCAAGCTGTTCGACCCGTCCAACGGCAAGAACCTCACCTACGAGGACTAGCCCCCTGTCCTGAAGGGCACCCTCATGGCTCTTATGTCCATGAAGGTGCCCTTCAGGGCGTTTCAGGGGTGCAGGGCCGGGCGGTAGATCAGCTCCTGGATGTTGCCGTCGAGCGTCCGGGTCTCGAGCAGTTCGAGGTCGAAGTCCTCCGCGCCGGCGAAGATCGGGCCCTCGCCGGTCTTGCCGGTGATGACCGGGTAGAGCGTCACCTGCACGCGGTCGACCATGCCGGCGGCCAGCAGCGCCCGGTTCATCGCCAGGCTGCCGTGCGAGCGCAGCGGCACGTCGGACTCCTTCTTCAGCCGGTCCACGACGTCGACGGCGTCGCCGCCCAGGATGGTCGCGTCCGGCCAGCCGAGCGTGCCTTCGAGGGTGTTCGACACCACGGTGGCGGGCAGGGTGTGCAGCCGCGTCACCCACGGGTCGAGGTCGTCCTCGGGAACGGCGCTCAGCATCTCGGCGGTCATCCGGAAGGTGGTGGCGCCGAAGACGATCCGCTGCTCCTGCTCGTACTGGGCGAGGCGGTGCGCGAGCAGCTCCGGGCCCTGCTTGCCCCAGTAGCCACCCCAGTCGCCGTGGTGGTCGCCGAAGCCGTCGAGGCTGCAGAAGACGTCGAAGGTGTAGGTGGCGGTCATGATGCGCTCCTCGTCGTGGTGAGTTCGGTCAGGTGGTGCAGGGATTCGATGAGGTGCCCGGGTCCGAAGGGCGGGAAGCGGATGCCGCGGTCGCGGACGAACTGCGGCACCCCGGACCAGTCGTAGGTGAGCGTGACTTCGGTTTCGGACGGACCTCGCGGCACCAGGTCGTAGCGCCAGAGCCAGCCGCCGAACTCGGGTTCGCCGTCGTCCTTTTCGTAGCCCGTCAGCCAGCCGATGAGCCGCGGCGGGTCGAAGAGCTCGACCTTGTTGACGACGCGGTAGTTCCCGTCCGGGTGGTCGTCGTGGTGCATGCCCATCCGGAAGAGCTGGCCCCGCTCGGTCAGCGGCGCCGGGTCGATCGGGTCCCGGACCCAGCCGGTGCCGTCGATCGACGCGTGGGCCGCCGGGTCGGCCAGCACCGCGAACACCGTCGCGGCGGGCACGGCGAACGTCAGGCCGGCACTCACCTTCTCCAGGTCGGTCACGGCGATGTCCTTTCGTCGTCCGGAGCCAGGCGCGCTCGCCGTGTCTCCAGGAACGTTCGTTCGGTTGCGTTGCCCGCCAAGGCGATCGCCTCGTCGTAGGCGGCGACGGCCTCGGTGGTCCGCCCGAGCCGGGCGAGGAAGTCCGCCCGGGTGGCCGGCAGCAGGTGGTAGCCCGGCAGGTCCAGGTCTTCGATGGTGGCCAGCGCCAGCGCCGGGCCGTGGACCTCGGCGACGGCCACCGCGCGGTTGAGCGCGACGACCGGGGTCGGGTTCTGGGCCAGCAGCTGGTCGTAGAGCGCCAGCACCTGCGTCCAGTCGGTCGAGGGCCCGTCCGTGTGCACGGCGTTGATCGCGGCCTGCAGCTGGTACGGGCCCGGCCGGTTGCGGCGCAGGCACCGCCGCACCAGGTCGTGCCCCTCGGCGATCAGCTCCCGGTTCCACCGCGACCGGTCCTGCTCCGCGAGCACCACCAGCTCACCTGAGGGGCCCACGCGGGCGGGGCGCCGGGCTTCGGTGAGCAGGAGCAGCGCCAGCAGCCCGAGCACCTCCGGCTCGTCCGGCATCAGCTCGGCGAGCGCCCGCGCCAGGCGGACGGCGTCGGCGCACAGGTCCGTCCGCAGCAGCTCCCCGGACGTCGACGCGTAGCCCTCGTTGAAGATCAGATACAGCACGGTGAGCACCGAGGCCAGCCGGTCGGGGAGCTCGGCGGCGTCCGGCACGCGGTAGGGGATGCCGGCGTCGCGGATCTTCTTCTTCGCGCGGACGATCCGCTGCGAGATGGTCGCTTCCGGGACGAGGTAGGCCCGCGCGATCTCCGGCACCTCGAGCCCGCCGAGCAGGCGCAGCGTCAGCGCGGCCTGCGCGAGCGGCGAAAGCGCGGGGTGGCAGCAGGTGAAGATCAGGCGGAGCTGGTCGTCGCGCACGGGTCCCACCTCCTGGAGCTCGTCGGATTGGTTCAGCAGCAACGCCTGCGCGTGCCGGGCTTCGCGGGTGGACTCCCGGCGCAGGCGGTCGATCGCCCGGTTGCGGGCGGTGGTCACGATCCACGCGCCGGGGTTGGGCGGCAGCGCTTCGTCCCACTTCGTGACGGCCACCGCGAACGCGTCCTGCACGGCTTCCTCGGCGAGCCCGATGTCCCCGAGGAGGCGCGTCAGCGTGGCCACGCACCGGCCGTACTCCGCCCGGTAGACGCCGTCGAGATCCATCAGCGCCGGCGCGAACCGTCGTCGAACGGGCGCACTTCGATCGGCTGCTCGCAGGCCAGTGAGCACTTCTCGGCCCAGGTCAGCGCCTGGTCGAGGTCCTCGGCCTGGATCACCCAGAACCCGCCGAGCTGTTCCTTCGTCTCGGCGAACGGGCCGTCGGTGAGCGTGGTCGTGCCGCCCGGCGTGCGGACGACCGTGGAAGCGTCCGAGTGCTGCAGGCCGCCGACGAACACCCACACGCCGGCGGCCTTCATCTCGTCGGTGACCTTGCCGGTGCGGGCCAGCTGGGCCTGCACGGCTTCTTCGGGTTCCGGCGGCGCGCTCTCGTCGAGCTGGACGGCCAGCAGGTACTGCTTCATCTCAGGCTCCTTCCTCCGGTGACCGCTCGGTGCGGGTCTCTCACCTTGGCTACGAACCGGCTCGGCGCCGTTCGACATCCCCCGGAGAAAAGTTTTGAGAAAAGGTGCGCGCTACGCCACCGGGAGCCGGGGCAGGATCACGTTCGCCGCGGTGCGGGCCAGCGCGCACGTGCCGTCGCCCGCCGTGCCCGCCGTCTCCACCACGCTCAGCTCCGCCAGTTCGCGCCGGCCCGGCAGGCCCGGCGCCGGCTGCGTGGTGTCGACCAGGCAGAACGCGCCCGCGACGCGGACCTGCGCTTCGCGTCCGCCCACCTTCTCGGCCGGGGTCGCCGGCTCGTCGGTCTGCACGGTCAGCTTGAAGCTCAGCTTGCCGCGGATGCAGCTGTGCCCGGACAGGCCGGTCGTCGGCCGGCTGCCGCCGCCCGCGACGACGTCCAGGGCGGGGTCGTCCAGCATCGCGCACGGCGCCACGAGGCCCCACGAGCGGTCCGGGAACTTCAGCCGGCCCACCTTGTTCGCGGTGACGGCGGTCAGCACCGAGCCGACGGCCGCGTCCGCGACCCCGCACCGGCCGGCCTGGTCGGCACCGGAGTCGGTGACCGACAGGTCGAGCCGGTTGCCGTCGGCGAAGGTGATGGCGCGCGTGCAGGCGCGCTGGTCGTTGAACATCGACTGCTGCACCGCGACGCCGTCCGGCAGCGAGCCTTCGTAGGAGTAGGGCTTGATGTTCGGATCGGAGTCGAAGGCCAGCGGCCCCACGAGGATCGTGCGCCCGCCGGCGTCGGCCCGGCAGCTCTCGAACGTCGGGGTGACGGCCGCGCCGGGGGCCACCGCGCCCACGTCGAGCAGGCTGCAGTAGTCGACGGTCCCGAAGTCCCCGAGTGCGGCGGACGCGGTCAGCGGAGTGGGCCCGGAAGACGCTTCCGGAGCGGCCTGGGTCGTCGCGCACCCGGCGGTGAGGAGGGCACAGAGCATGGCGACGACCAAGGACTGCAGACGCGGGTACACGGTGTGCAAGTATCACCGGATCGAGCGGAAATACCAGCCCTGACGGGGACATCTCTCAATGTTTTTCGTGCCTGGTCAGGAGAACGCGCAGGTCACCGGATTCCACGCCGGTTTCCCGGGTTTCGCCGGACTTGCCGAACGTTTTTCGCTTTTACCGTCCCCTAAGGGAAGGATCCTTCCCGCGAGCGATGCGGAAGCGGGTACTCCGGTGGTGAAGTGGAGATATCGGAAGTTCTCCGAAGCCCGAGGAAGTTCGAGGAAAGGCAAAGACGATGAGCGCACCGGTCACGACCCGACGGCTGTCCCGTCCCCGCTACGGCCGCATGATCGGCGGCGTGTGCGCGGGTCTCGCCCAGCGGTGGGGCATGAAGACCAGCACGGTGCGGTTGCTGGCCGTGCTGTCGTGCCTGCTTCCCGGGCCGCAGTTCGTGGCCTACCTGATCATGTGGGCGATCATCCCGTCCGAGTGACGGCGGTGCGGAAGCTCAGCCGGGCCGGGGCGTCGACGGCGGAGTGCGGGCCGGAGGGATCCTCCGCGCCCGCACCGCCATGACGGCTGACGTGAAGGTGACTTCGGCGCAGGCAGTGCGGTTTCGTCGACGATCGCGTCCGGGCTGAGCGGATTCTCGCCCCGCAGCCGCTCACCGCGGCGCATTCGCACGTTCCCGAGTCCGCGAATAGCGCACTCGCGCATTCCCCGGTCACCCCCTCAGGGGCGCCAGCAGGACATCGCTTCGTCGACTTCGTCCACGCCGAGCGGCGGGTGCGGCAGCTGCGACGGCTTGCCGGGCTGCGCGCGCAGCCCGTCCAGGAGCATCGCGAGGCAGCGGCGCCACAGGTCCGGCTCCACCGCGGACGTGAACTCGATCGCCGAGCCGACCATCATGTGCAGCAGCGGGATGTCCGTCGGGGCGAAGTCGGCGCGCAGGCCACCCGCCTCCTGGGCCCGTTCGACGAGCCGTGTGATCAACGGCACCATGCGGGCTTTCTCTTCGGCGACGTGCTCGTGGCCGAACTTGTTGGACAGCATGATCTCGCGCAGCCCGCGGTCTCCGGAGTGCAGTTCGATCGACTTCCAGGTGAAGTCGACGAACGCCTGCCAGGGGTCGTCGGCCTTCAGTGCCTCTTCGGCGAGGTCGCCGATCTCCTCCATGCGCTCGGCGAACATGGCCTCGACCAGGTGTTCCTTGCTGGGGAAGCGGCGGTAGACCGTGCCGACGCCGAGACCGGCGTGGTGCGCGATGTCGTCCAGCGTGGCTTCGAGGCCTCGCCGGCCGAAGACTTCCCGGGCCGACTGGAGGATGCGGCGGCGGTTGAGTTCGGCGTCGCGCCGCAGCGGCCGCGCCGGTGCGGCGGGACCAGCGTCCCGTGTCATTCCCCCAGTCTAGCTCACAAAGTAGAGGCACCCTCTCCGGTTTGTGTGTACCTTGGGTCGCGTAAGGGGAGATACCTACTCCACATAGCTTCCTGATCACTCCCAGTGAGGGGACACCCATGTCCGAATCCACTCTCGCCGTCGCGCCGCCGGGGGACGCGCGCGCCGCCGAGAACCCCCACCACAGCCGGCGGTGGCTGATCCTGGTGATGATCGGCCTGGCGCAGCTGATGGTCGTGCTGGACGCGACCGTCGTGAACATCGCGCTGCCGTCCGCCCAGGTCGACCTGGGCTTTTCCAACGACGCCCGCCAGTGGGTCGTCACGGCGTACGCGCTCGCGTTCGGCAGCCTGCTGCTGCTCGGCGGGCGGCTCGCGGACGTCTTCGGCCGCAAGAACGCCCTGCTCGTCGGCCTGGCCGGGTTCGCCGCGGTGTCCGCGCTCGGGGGCGCGGCCAGCAACATCGAGATGCTGCTGATCGCCCGTGCGGCCCAGGGTGTGTTCGGCGCGCTGCTGGCGCCGGCCGCGCTTTCGCTGCTCACCACGACGTTCACCGACCCGAAGGAACGCGGCCGCGCGTTCGGCGTGTTCGGCGCCATCGGCGGTGGCGGCGCGGCGGTCGGGCTGCTGCTCGGCGGCGTGCTCACCGAGTACCTCGACTGGCGCTGGTGCATGTTCGTGAACATCATCTTCGCCGTCGTCGCGTTCGCCGGCAGCTCGGTCCTGCTGCGCAACCAGAAGGACGACGGCCCGCGCCCGAAGCTCGACCTGCCGGGCACGGTCACCGCGTCGGCCGGCCTGTTCGCGCTGGTCTACGGCTTCGCGAACGCCGAGTCGGACTCGTGGTCGGCGCCCTCGGTGTGGGGCTTCCTCGCCGGCGGCGTCGTGCTGCTGGGCGTGTTCGTGTGGCTGCAGCAGCGCGTCTCGCACCCGCTGCTCCCGCTGCGCGTGCTGCTGGACCGCAACCGCGGCGGCTCGTACCTGGCGATGTTCCTGCTCGCCATCGGCATGTTCGCGATCTTCCTGTTCCTGACGTTCTACGTGCAGCAGAACCTGAAGTTCACGCCGATCGAGAGCGGCGTCGGCTTCCTGCCGATGGTCGCGACGCTGATGCTGGCCGCCACCTCGGCGACGGCCGTCCTGCTCCCGCGCTTCGGCCCGCGTCCGCTGGTGCCCACGGGCATGGCGATCGCCGCGGTCGGCCTGTTCTGGCTGAGCGGCATCGGTCTCGAGAGCACGTACGCGTCCGGCGTCCTCGGCCCGCTGCTGGTGATGGGCTTCGGCATCGGGCTGGCGATGGCGCCGGCGATGAGCGTCGCGACGTTCGGCGTCGAGGCGCACGACGCGGGTGTCGCGTCGGCCGCGGTCAACACGATGCAGCAGGTCGGCGGCTCGATCGGCACGGCGCTGCTGTCGACGCTGGCCGGCAACGCGGCGACGTCGTACCTCGCGGGCAAGGTCCCGACGCCGCAGCTGGCGGCCGAGGCGGCGATCGAGAGCTACACGACGGCGTTCACCTGGGCGGCCGTGATCTTCGCGGCCGGCGCGGTCATCAGCGGCCTGCTGCTGCGCTCGGGTGCGCCGAAGGGTGAAGCCGCTCCCGGCGTCGTGCACATGTGAGTTGAACCTTCCCGGCCCTCCGCGCACTAGTAAGACTGAGAACGTGCGAAGGAGGGCCGGGTGGGGGCGTCGAGAGACCTCGATTTCAGCGAGTACTTCGCCGCGCGGGTGCAGCGGTTCCGCCGCGTGGCGTTCGCCTTCTGCGGCGACTGGCACCAGGCGGAGGACCTGGTCCAGGCCATGTTCGTGCAGCTGTACCGGCGCTGGCGCCGCGTCCGGCCGGGCACGGTCGACGCGTACGCGCGCCGCATCCTGCTGAACCTCTTCCTGGCCGGCCGTCGTGGGCCGGTCCGCGAGTACGTGACTTCGTCCCCGCCGGACCAGGAGTCGCCACCGGGCCGCGACACCCTCATGCGCCTCGACGTGGAGCGCGCCCTCGCCGGGCTCACGCCGCGGCAGCGCGCGATGGTCGTGCTGCGGTTCCTCGAAGACCTCCCGGTGGCGGAGGTCGCTTCGCTGCTCGGCGTCGCCGAGGGCACGGTCAAGTCCCAGACGGCCCGCGGGGTCGAAGCCCTGCGCGCGGTCCTGCCCGCGCCGACGGCGGAGGAGCGGTGATGGAAGACGTCCGGACCGCCTTGGCGGCGTACGTGACCGAAGGCGAGCCCCCGCTGGGTCTTTCCGGGGACGCCGTGCTGTCGGCCGCCCGCCTTTCACGCCGACGGCACCTGCTGACCGGCGCGGTGGCCTTGGCCGTCGTGGTCCTCGCACTGGGGCTGGCGGTGGTGGTGCTGCCGCACCGGGCCGAGGTCGCGAACCGCCCGTGTCCCACGGCATCGGACACGCGTGGCGCGCTGGTCGACCGGCTGAGCTGCGTGGTGGGCAACGCCGTCCGATCGCTGCTGTCGCCGGACGCGCAGATCTCGCGGCTGACGATCCCGGGGGAGACCCCGCCGGAGGACCCGTTCCACCTGGTCGCCGACGCGATCGGGCCGGCGCCCGAGCAGGCGTTGTTCCACATGGGAGTCCGGGTGACGGACGAGCAGGGGACGGGCTCGGTGTACGTCCTGATCGTGCCGGGCGGCCGCGGAGGTCCACCGTGCGGCGAACCGGGCGAGATCACGTGCAACACGGAGCCGACACCCCAGGGCGTCATGTGGTCATCGTCGTTGCACACCGGCGACGCGGTGAAGAACCGGGTGTCACTGGCGGGACCGGAAGCGCAGGTGCAGTTCTGGTCGACGGACAGCGGGGTATTGGAGCAGACGGGCGTACGCCTGCCGAAGCAGCGCCCGGAGCCGACGTTGACCCTCGAGCAGGTGCGGCAGCTGGCGCTGACTCCGGGACTGGCTTTCTAGGACCGCCGGGACCGGAGCGTCTCGATGACCTCGTCGTCCCAGCGGTGGGTCCGGATCAGCCGGTACCGCTCCGCCGCCACCCACATGTACGCCTCGGCGTCCGTCCGGTCGCCGACCATCCCGGCCTGCCGCAGCATCCCCACCACCGGCACGAACTCCTCGTCGAACCACCGCTGCGCGATGCTCGCGCGGTCGCAGAACTTGCCCTCGTCCTGCATCAGCCGGAAACCCCACGCCTCCACGTGTTCGCCCAGCTTCGCGTAGTCCCACGGGTCCGACACGATCACCGACGCCCGCGCGTGCCCCGTCAGCGGGACCCGCTCCAGGAACAGGCGCCGGTAGTCCTTGACGATCAGGTCGCCGCGGTGGCGGATGCCGCTCGGGTCCAGTTTGGTGCGGACGACCGTCACCGATGCCTCTATTGTGGACAGTCCCTGCGCGAGCGCCACCGACACGCGGTGGTGGCCGTCGATGATGAAGTGCAGCTCGCCCACGCGGTACACCTCGATCGGCGGGATCTCCTCGCCGCGGCGGGCCGCCAGCGCCAGGCGCTCCCAGCGTTCGCGGACCCGGGCCGACGTCGGGCGGAAGCGGCGGTCGAAGTCGCGGCTGCGGTCGACCGTGCCGGCGATCGAGTCCAGCTTGATCACCCGCAGGCCGATCCGGCTCTCGCCGAGGTACCCGAGCGCCTCCACCACCTCGTGGAACGGCAGCATGATGTTGACGTCGTCGGGCTCGCGGCGCAGCCACGTCGAAAGCCGCGAGAGCACCTGGCCCCGGCGCGCGCGGAGGAAGTCGTTCTCCGCGTCGGCGCGGGGGAACCCCGTCTCTTTCATGAGAACTCCATGATCCGGTGGCCCACCACGTTGCGGATCCGCGTTTCACCGACGACCCGGTCCGGCACCGGCTCGCCGTGGGGGTGGATGTGCCCGTGCAGCAACCACTTCGGGCGCAGCACGTCGATCGTCCGGTGCAGGCACGCGAACCCGCGGTGCGGCGGATCCGCCCGGTCGCCGAGGTCCAGCGGCGGTGAATGCGTCAGCAGGACGTCGACGTCCCGGCCGTCACGGCGACGCCGCCGGCGAGCGCGCCGTACCAGCCCGCGGGCCCGGCGTGCCTGCTGGCGTTGCGTCCACTGGTTCGGCCCGTCGTTGTAGCGGATCGACCCGCCGAGCCCGGCGAACCGGAGCCCGGCGACGTCGACGACCCGGCCGTCGGCGTTGACGCCGCCCGCCGGCCCCGGCCAGACCGTGGGGAAACCGTCCTTCATGGACAGCCCGCCGTAGCGGGTGTAGCCGCTCAGGTCCGGGTCGTGGTTGCCGGGCACGAACACGCACGGCGCGTCGAGCGCGCTGGCCAGGAACGCCAGGTAGTCGTAGGGGAGGTCGCCGGCGCCGATGACGAGGTCGACGGAGCAGCCGCGGACCGCGGCGGTCCACAGCCGCTCGTCGACCTCGTCGGAGACGACCAGCGCTTTCGGCATGGCCCCAGGGTACGACCCCGGGGCGCTACTTCATGCCGTGCGCGAACCCCGGGTCGGCGACGATGACGAAAGTGATGACGACGATCCACAGCACGCTGAGCGCGAGCGCCCAGAACTTCAGGTTGGACAGCATCCTGGACATGAGAAATCTCCTGTACGGATTCCGGTGGAGAAAGGGGACCTAGAGCCAGCCGTTCTTCCGGAATATTCGGTACAGCAACAGGCAGATCGCCAGGATCACCGTGATCACCAGCGGGTACCCGAACTTCCAGTGCAGCTCGGGCAGGTAGTCGAAGTTCATCCCGTAGATGCCCGCGATCATCGTCGGCACGGTGATGATCGCCGCCCACGACGTGATCTTGCGCATGTCGGTGTTCTGCTGCAGGGAGATCTTCGCGACCGTCGCGTCGACCAGGGTGGACAGCAGCTCGTCGAACGCCGCCACCCGCTCGGAGACGGTCGTGAGGTGGTCGGCGACGTCGCGGAAGTAGGAGCGGACCTCGTCCGGCACCAGCCGCGTGTACCCCTCGGCGAGCCGCTGGATCGGCGTCGCGAGCGGCATCACCGCGCGGCGCAGCTCGAGGACCTCCCGCTTCATCAGGTAGATCTGCTCGGCGCTGACCTGCGACCGCGGCGCGAAGACCTGCGCCTCCATCACGTCGATGTCGTTCTCGATCCGGCCCGTGACGTCGAGGTAGTGGTCGACGACGTGGTCGGCGATCGCGTGCACGACCGCGGACGGGCCGAGCTGCAGGCGCTCGGCGTCCTCGTCCAGCTCGCGGCGCAGGCGCGCCAGGCCCGAGTGGTTCCCGTGGCGGACGGTGATCACGAAGTCCCGGCCGAGGAACACCATGAGCTCGCCGGTCTCGACGATCTCGTTCGCCGTGGTGGGGGACTCGTGTTCGACGTACCGGACGGTCTTGACCACCAGGAAGAGCGTGTCGTCGTAGCGCTCCAGCTTCGGGCGCTGGTGCGCTTCGAGCGCGTCTTCGACGGCCAGCTCGTGCAGGCCGAACGTCTCCGCGATGCCCTGGATCTGCTCGGAGTCGGGCTCGTGCAGCCCGATCCAGACGAAGCCCTCGTGCCGCTTCCGGACCTCTTTGATCGCCTCGATGTGCGTCCAGCGGCCGGGCAGGCGTTCACCCGCGACGTACACCGCGCAGTCGACGACGTACGCCGACAGCGGCACCGGGACCGGGCGGACGGGGACGGCGCCCTTGTTGCCGCGGCCGCGAAGGCCGCCGAGCGAGGGAATGGCAGGCATGGGATCTCCTGGGCGTCGTGCGTGGTCGTGCGAGACGACTGACCAGGGCGGAAACGCGTCCGCCCGGCGACACCAGCGTTCCCGGGAAAGGGCCTACCAGGAGATGAGCCGGCCGGCGGGTGTGGTGGGAACGCTGGGACTACTAGGGAGCGGACTATCGCCACTACTCATCGGGGTTCCTCACCTCCTTCGGGCCGGGGCGGAGAGTGGTGGGGCTCGCGTTGACGCGCGAGAACCAATGGTTGAGGGTACTCCTCACTACGGATGCGTGTCGTACCAGCCTCACGCGGTGTTACGCGGAACAGGGAGAGACGAGTGCAGTTCGGTCGGTACTACGAGGAGTTCGAGGTCGGTGCGGTCTACAAGCACTGGCCGGGCAAAACGGTCACCGAATACGACGACCACATGTTCTGCCTGCTCACCATGAACCACCACCCGCTGCACCTGGACGCGCACTACGCCGAAGAGACCACCGACTTCGGCAAGAACGTCGTGGTCGGGAACTACGTCTACTCGCTGCTGCTCGGGATGTCGGTGCCCGACGTCTCCGGCAAGGCCATCGCGAACCTCGAGGTCGAGTCGCTGAAGCACGTCAAGCCGACCTTCCACGGCGACACCATCTACGGCGAGACCGAGGTGCTGGACAAGACGCCGTCGAAGTCCAAGGACGACCGCGGCGTCGTGTACGTCGAGACGCGCGGGTACAAGCAGGATGGCCTGATCGTGTGCACCTTCCGGCGGAAGGTGATGGTGCCGAAGCGCTCCTACGGGGAAACTCGGGGCGGGGAGCAGCCGGGCCGTCCGGTGCCCCACGAATGAGGCTCTGATGGACCTGGACAGCATCAAGGAAATACTGCGCACGTTCGCGGAAGTCGAGGCTCGCGGCGTCTCGCCGCTGTACGAGCACCTGGCGCTGCAGGCGGCCGAGGACGACGACGTCGCCGGGCTGCTCGCCTCGGCCCGCGACGGCGAGGTGCGGGCGACGCTGCTGATGGCGACGGCGCACCGGCTCGTGCAGGCCGACCCGATCCACCCGCTCTCGCGGTACTACCCGTCACTGGGTGGCTTCGACGGCGTCGACTCGGAGACCTGGCCGCTGTTCCGGTCGTTCCTGCTGGAGCGGGCGGACAAGGCCCGTTCGCTGATTTCGTCGCGGTACACGCAGACGAACGAGGTCCGGCGGGCGGCGCTGCTGTACCCGGGCGTCGCGCGGGCGGCGAAGGAGGCGGGCGGGAAGATCTCCCTGCTGGAGGTCGGCTGCAGTGCGGGGCTCCTGCTGGGGCTGGACCGCTTCGGCTACCGCTACCAGTGCGACGGCGGCGAGCAGCTGACGGCGGGCCCGGCGAAGACCCCGGTCGGGCTGCACTGCGCACTCGACCTGGCCCCCGGCGCGGTGGCGCCGAAGCTGCCGAAGAAGCTGTCCGTGCTCGACCGGGCCGGCCTCGACCGGGCCCCGGTGGACCTCTCGGACGAGGACGAGCTGGCGTGGCTGGAGGCGTGCGTCTGGGCCGACCAGCCGGACCGCATCCGCCTGCTGAGGACGGCGGCGGCCGAGCAGGCGAAGCACCGCCCCCGGTTCATCACGGGCGACGGCGTCGACGACCTGCCTTCGGCGGCCGCGTCACTGGAGGGGCGGCTGGTCGTGGTGACGAGCCACGCGCTGGCGTACTTCGCGGCGCCTCGGCGGGCCGAGTTCGTGGCTTCGCTGGCCGAGCTGGCGGCTTCCCGGCCGTTGTGGTGGGTCTCGGAGGAGTTCTACGGCGCCGGGCTGGAGACGGTGCTGCCGGGGCGCTCGGACCTGGTGGGCGACGGGCTGGCGACGCTGGGCGTCGTGCGCTGGGAGGACGGGAAGGCGGAGGCGCATGCCCTGGCGCGGACCGCGCCGCACGGGCAGCGGATGACCTGGTTGCCGCTGTGAGCGGGGCGGCGAACGCCTCCCCGGCGCCTTTTCGCTGCCGAAATGGGGCTTTCGCGGCTTTTCAAGCCCGCGGCAGCGCCTCCCAGTCGCGGAGGGTGACATAAAGCAGGTCCACCAGTTCCCCCGCGGCCTCGAGCCTCGAAAGGTCTGCCGCTTCGGCCCAACGCGCGTCCGAGGCGTCGTCACCTGCCGTGAGCGTCCCGCCCGCGACCTCGCACCGGTAATCGTGGATTTCGTACGGCCCCCGGGTCACGGTCCCGACCAGTGTGCCGGGAATCACGTCGAGCCCCGTCTCCTCCAGCAACTCCCGGACCACGGCCTCTTTGTCCGTTTCGCCGGGTTCGACTCGGCCACCCGGCAGAGACCATTGCCCCGAACCGGGGTCATTCGCCCGCCTGATGAGCAGCAAGCGGCCGTGCGAGTCGAACGCGATTCCACCGACACAGCGGATCGTGGCGTTCCCGGGTGCTCCCATGCCCCCACGGTAGACGTGACCGACTTGAAAACGGATGTCCTGTACACGGAGAGTAGCCATACGGTACACTTCCGACCGCGTGCTGACCCAAGCGCGGGACTTACCTCCCGTGTGCCTGTTCAGTGCGGTACAACGTAAAAGTCAGGCTTTCTGCTGTTGTCCGGTGTCACCGTAAGAGACGGGATTTGATCGCGGTGAACGTGAAGAAGATTGCGGGCCTCGCCGGTATCGCGTTGGTGCTGTTCTTCGTCATTGCCCAGCCCGGTCAGGCTGCGGGCCTTGTCGGAAACATCGTCCAGTTCCTCCGGGACTCGGCCGAATCGGTGATCACCTTCGTCAGCAACGTGTTCAAGGGCTGATCGCGGGGCTACCCTCGAACCATGTTCGCGCCTCGCGACCCCGACGAGTACCTCCTCGACACCGAGCGACGGGTCATCCGGATCCGCCGCCACTGGGCGGTGCTGCTGTGGGACACCTTCGAAGCGGCCGCGCTGCTGGCCGTCTGCGTCCTGGTGTCCTACCTGCTGCCACCGGCGCTGTACATCGGCCAGAACCTGCTCTGGTACGTCGCGCTGCTCGTCGTGCTGCGGTTCGCCTACGTGGTGATGGAGTGGTGGGTCGAGCGCCTGGTGGTCACCGACAAGCGGTTCGTGATGACCACCGGGGTGTTCACGACCAAGGTGCTGATGATGCCGATCAGCAAGGTCACCGACCTCAGCTACGTGCGCACCGCCACCGGCCGCATGATGGGCTACGGCACGATGGTCGTCGAGTCGGCCGGTCAGATCCAGGCCCTCAACAAGATCGACTTCCTCCCGAAGCCCGAAGAGTTCTACGACACGATCTCGGAGCTCGTCTTCGGCGACAAGCAGAAGCAGGCCGAGCGCTTCTCGATGATCAAGGCCCAGCGGGCCGCCCGCGGCAAGAAGCCCGTCGGCTGACTCAGCCCGCCGCAGCTGTGACGTAGCGCATCGTCGACAATGGACGCAATGCGCATCGACCTGCACGCCCATTCCACCGCTTCCGACGGCACCGACTCGCCGGCCGGGCTCGTCGCCGCGGCCGCGAGAGCCGGGCTCGACGTCGTCGCGATCACCGACCACGACACCACCGCGGGCTGGGCCCCGGCCACCGCGGCCATCCCCCCAGGCCTGACGCTGGTACCCGGCGCCGAGCTTTCGACGGTTTCGATCAACCCCGAGACCGGCCGCCAGATCAGCGTCCACCTGCTGGCCTACCTCTTCGACCCGACGTCGGAGCCCGTCGTCACCGAGCAGACCCGGCTGCGCGTCGAGCGCCGCACGCGGCTGCGCCGGATGGCCGAGCGGATGGCCGCCGACGGCCTCCCGATCGACGCCGACGAGATCTTCGGCCTGCTCCCCGAGGACTCGCCGCCCGGGCGCCCGCACCTGGCCCAGGCGCTGGTCCGGGCCGGGCTGGTCAAGTCCGTCGACGAGGCCTTCGCCGACTACCTCGGCCCGCGCCGCGGCTACTACGTCGCCCGCCGCGACACGCCCGTCGAGGAAGCCATCGACATGATCAGCGCGGCCGGCGGCGTCACGGTCATCGCGCACCCCTTCGCCTTCAGCCGCGGCGCCACGATCAGCGAGGACACCCTCGCCGAGCTGGCCGCGCACGGGCTCACCGGCGTCGAGGCCGACCACCCCAACCACGACGAGCCGACGCGGGCCCGCACCCGCGCGCTGGCCGGCGAGCTCGGCCTGCTCGTCACCGGGTCCAGCGACTACCACGGCACGAACAAGACGATCGCGCTCGGCGAGTGCACCACCGACCCCGGGCAGTTCGAGGAGCTCGTTTCGCGGGCGACGGGGTTCCAGGTCGTGAAGGGCTGACATGGCCATCGCCGACTTCTTCGACGCGAAGCTCTTCATGAGCGCGACGATCACCCTGATCGTCATCATGGACCCACCCGGCACCGTGCCGGTGTTCCTCAGCCTGGTCGGCCGCAAGCCGGTGGCGACGCGGGCGCGCGCCGCCCGCCAGGCCGTGCTGGTGTCACTGCTGGTCATCAGCCTGTTCGCGGTGGCGGGCCAGGCGATCCTGGCCTACCTCGGCATCGGCATCCCGGCGCTGCAGGGCGCCGGCGGCCTGCTGCTCCTGCTCATCGCGCTGCAGCTGCTCACCGGCGGCGGCCACGAGCAGGAGGCGGCCACCGAAGACGTCAACGTCGCGCTCGTGCCGCTCGGCACGCCGCTGCTGGCCGGGCCCGGCGCGATCGCCGCGACCATCGTGTTCGTCCGGCAGGCCGACGGCCACATCGGCGCGTACATCGCGCTGGCGCTGGCGATCGTGATGACGCACTTCGTGATCTACATCTGCATGCGCTACTCCGGCGTCGTCATCCGGCTGATCAAGGAAAGCGGCATCACGCTGCTGGCCAAGGTGGCCGGCCTGCTGCTCGCGGCCATCGCCGTGGAGCTCGTCGCGAACTCCGTCCGGGGCTTCATCGCCGGCGGCAACTGACCCCGCCTTTCGGGTTGTCCTGCCGGACAGGAACCGGCGGGTTCGTTGACATCGTTGGCACGCCTCCCGCAGATTGAACCTCAACCCAGCGGTTGAAACGATTCAAACGCCTTGCGGAGGCCTCGATGAAGTGGCTCAGAGCAATCCTGCCGGTCACGGTCCTGGTGGCGAGCGGCGTGGTCGCGGCGCCGGCGGCGACCGCCCTGCCGGGCCCGGGCTGGCAGAAGTACGTCGTCGCGCCGTCGAGCCGGGACGTCGAGCCGGTGAAGGTGCTGTCGACCAGCGGCGACGTCACGAACCCGAACGGCCTGCTGGGCCGGGGCGTCACGACGTTCAAGCGGCAGGCGCCGCCGCCGAAGCCGGCCTGGCCGGCGGGGACCACGGCGGCCGCGTCGTCGTTCCACGCGCCGAACAACGGCGGGAACGGCCAGCCGCGGACGTACGAGCCGGGCAACGCCGTCGACGGCAACCCGGACACGTTCTGGAACGACGACACGATCGGCGCCTACCCCGACGTCCTGACCATCACCTCGGCCGCACCGGTCGAACTCCCCGGCGTCACGATTCTGTCCAGTGTGGACGGTGTGCCGCAGGACTACACGGTGGAGGTGCTGGACGCGGGCGCGTGGCGCGTCGCGGCTTCGGTGAGCGGCAACACCGCCGTCCAGCGCGCGGTCGCGTTCGACCGGCCGGTGACGACCACGCAGGTCCGGATCACCGTGACGAAGGACCAGAACACGCCATCGGGGGAGTTCAGCCGCGTCAACGAGGTCTGGCCCGGCCTGGTGGCCGACCCGCCGGTGCCGGTCGCGGTGGTGGACTTCGGCAAGGTCGTCGCCGGGTACCCGAAGATCTCGTTCGCGGGCGCGTCGGCGAACCACCCCGGCATCCGGGTGTCGACCTCGGAAACCCAGCAGTACCTGGGCGAACGCTCCGACTTCTCGCGCTCGGACTTCTCCGGCGGGCCGGGCAGCGACCAGATCGCCGTGCCGGCGACGCCGACCGTCTGGCGCGACACGAAGGGCTGCGCCAACGGGACCCAGGTGTGCGCGGACGGCCTGCGCGGCTTCCGCTACCTGCGGATCAGCCTCGACGCGCTGGCGTCGGACGCGCCGCTCACCGAGCCCTCCGGCGAGGTGCGCATCAACGGCGTCTCGCTCGAATTCACGCCGTTCCTCGGCACGCCGAGCAGCTACAAGGGCTGGTTCGAGTCGTCCGATGACGCCTTGAACCGCTACTGGTACGCGGCGTCGTACACCAACGAGCTGGGCATGGACACCTTCCGCGAGTCCGATGTGGACCCACGCGGCGCGTTCTCCCCGTCGCTGGACGGGAAACTGGTGCTGCACGACGGCGCCAAGCGCGACCGGGACCCGTACGTCGGCGACGTCGCGGTGTCCGGGCTGACGGAGTACCTGACGCACCAGGACGGCACGGCGGCTCGCAACGTCTTGGCCGACCTGGCCGACCACCAGCGGGCCGACGGCTGGATCCCGCCCGCGTCGATCAACAACTACACGTTGCCGCTGTTCGACTATCCGCTCTGGTGGGTGACGTCGAGCTGGGACTACGTGCTCTACACGGGCGACACCGCGTACGCGTCTTCGTACTACTCGCAGCTCGTGAAGACGCTCGACGCGTGGTACCCGTCGGTCACCGATTCGCGCGGGTTGCTCGCGAAGGGCCTCAACGGCACCGGCGGCTACGGCGACTACGCGTTCCTGCCGCGTACGGGCGAAGTGACGTACTACAACGCGTTGTACGTCCGGGCGCTCCAGGGCGCGGCGGGTCTGGCGCGGGCGACCGGGCACGCCGCTGACGCGGATCGGTGGCTTTCGCGGGCCTCCGGCGTCGCGGCGGCGGTGAACCAGTACCTGTGGGACCCGGCGGCGGGGGCGTACCTCGATTCGGGGACGGGCGCGGTGCGCCACGGGCAGGACGGCAACAGCCAGGCCGTGCTGGCCGGTATCGCGTCTCCGGCGCAGGCCACTTCGGCGCTGGCGCGGCTGGCGGCCGGGGCGTTGCCTTACGGGAATCCGTTCATGGACAACGACACTCTCGTCTCCGACGGGACGAAGCGCGTGTATGCGTTCACGTCGTTCCCGGAGATCCAGGCCCGGTTCCGGACCGGGCAGGCGGCGTCGGCGATCGACCAGATCAAGCGGATGTACGGCTGGATGACGTCCCATGACCCGGGAATCACGGCGTGGGAGGGCATCGGCGACGGCGGTTCGCACTACGAGCAGGGGTACACGTCGGCGGCGCACGGCTGGTCGACGGGTGTCGTGCCCGCGTTGACCAACGAACTGCTGGGCGTCTCACCGGCCTCGCCGGGCTTCGCGACGTGGACGGTTGCGCCGCACCCGGGTTCCGTTTCGTGGGCACGCGGAGCGGTGCCGACGCCGAAGGGCGCGTTGTCGGCTTCGTGGACTCAGCAGGGTTCGGTGTTCTCGTTGACGGTGACGGCTCCTCGGGGGACGTCCGGTTCGCTGGTGGTGCCGGCCGGGCGGTTGGTACTGCTGGACGGCAAGCCGGTGCGGAACGGCGGGCCGCTGGCCGTCTCCGGCGGGACGCACACGGTGCTCGTCGTGCGGTAGCCGCACTTTCCGCGCGGGGTGGCTCGCCCCGCGCGGAAAGTGTCGGTGACATCTGGGGCTTCGCCCCACGTCGGGGGCTCCGCCACCCGAACCCCCGGAAAAACTGTCGGTGGTGGTGCGTAGCGTGGGCGGCGTGAAGGAGCAGATGGGGTTCGACTTCGGCGTCGCGCAACCGGTGCGGCTCACGAAGGTGTCGCCGGCGCGGCTGGCCACCTTCGACGACTGCCCGCGCCGGTACAAGCTCGCGTACCTCGAACGGCCGACCCCGCAGCGCACGGGGCCGTGGGCGCACAGCACGCTCGGTGCGGTGGTGCACAACGCGCTGCGGGCGTTGTTCGACCTGCCGGTGCTCAAGCGGGTGCCGCAGCGGGCGGTGGCGCTGGTGGCGGAGTTCTGGAAGGACGCGGGCTTCGAGAGTGAGGAGCAGGCGGCGCGCTACCGGGCGCGGGCCAAGGGGTGGGTGGCGGAGTACGTCGAGGACAACGACGTCAGCCACGACCCGGTCGGGCTCGAGCGGTGGGTGTCGGCGCCGGTGAGCCCGGCGCCGGGGGAGAAGCCGTCGATGATCATCGAGGGCCGCGCGGACCGCATCGACGCCCGCGAGGGCGAGCTGGTCATCGTCGACTACAAGACGGGACGCCGTCCGCCGGACGAGTACGAGGCCCGGGCGTCGCAGGCACTGGCGCTGTACGCGGTGGCGGCGGCGCGGACGTTGCGGATGCCGTGCACGACGGTGGAGCTGCACCACCTCCCGACGGGCACGATCGCGGCGGCCGAGCACACCCCGGAGAGCCTGCGCAGGCACCTCCAACGCGCCGACGAGACCGCCGGAGACCTGAGGCTGGCCACGGATACCCTGGACGCGGGCGGCGACGAGGACGTGCTGTTCCCAGCCCGCCCCGACCGCCGTTGCGCCTGGTGCGACTTCAGGCCGAGCTGCAAGGCGGGGCAGGAAGCGGCCCCGCAGATGCAGCCCTGGGACCTGCTCGCCCCCTGACCGGGAGGAAAAGTGGCTTCACCGGACACCGACGAACTGTCCACGGTGCCCATGCCCACTGGCGGGTCTGACGCGGAGTCCGAGGCTGGGGCTGGGCCGGCAGCTGCGGCGCGGGCGGTTCCGGAGCAGGAGACCGAGCCGTTGGCCGTGGGTTCCAGCGCGGCTGAGGCGCGGGCGGTTCCGCAGCAGCAGACCGAGCCGCTGGCCGCGGGTTCCAGCGCAGCTGCGGCGCGGGCGGTTCCGGAGCAGGAGACCGAGCGGCCGACTGACGGTCCCAGCGCGGCTGAGGCGCAGACGGTTCCTCAGGAACGTGTCGAGCCCGAGCTGATCGAGCCGGCCGATGCCGCCCCTGAACCCGAGGCGGAGGCACCCGCCGAGCCTCCGAAACCCGGCGGCCGCTGGTGGCGTGGATTCACCGGCTCGCTCGCCGCCGGTCTCACGGTCCTGGCGATCGGTGTCCTCGCGGTCGCGGTGATCGACCTGAACACCGGCGCCCCCGGTCCCGGCGCGGTGCTGCTGATCGGCCACCCGGTGGCGGCGATACTGGCCTTGCTGGCCCAGCGGGTCGCCGACCGCCGCGACGGTGCCCCGGCCGCGGGTGCGGGCCTGGCGGTCGTGCTCTTCACCGTCTCGGCCCTGACCCTCTTCTGGCTCACCTGAGCCCGAAGCGAAGCCGCCACCTCGCGTACCCGGAGGGTCGGCTCGCGTACCCAGGCGGTCGGCTCGCGTGCCTGGAGGGTCGGCCCTTACTTCAAGGCCGTCAGCGTGCCGCCGCGTTCTTCCAGCAGGACCGGGCCCGCCGCGCCCAGCCGGACCACTCCCGTGTACCCGCGGCGGTCCACCCCGACCGTGCGGATCGTCGACCCGTCGTTCTCGTTCAGCACCGCCAAGCCGCCCTTGATCGGGACCACCAGCTGCCGGGCGAACACGATCCCCGGGCCCGAAGCGCTGCTCAACGTCCACCGCGGCGAAAGGTCGTCGCGCGACAGCGCCAGCATCTTCGACCCGCTGAACCAGTACAGGTTCTGCGTCGTCTGGGTCGTCGCCTCGACGCCCGCGGGGGGATCCGCGGCCAGGTCGGCCGCGGGCACGTCCAGCGGGTACGCCGCGCGCTGGGAACCGTCGCCGTTGTAGATCACCAGGAGTTTCTGGTCCGGCAGCACCACCGCCGTCAGGTCACCCGACATCGCGATCACCCGGGCCCGCTTGCCGGCCAGCACGCTGCTGAACGCCACCGACGGCTCGTCGTCCTTCTCCGGGGCCGCCTTGTACACCGTCAGGCGGTCGGCCGGGTCGCCCGGGCAGCGCTCGATCACGCCGACCTTGCCCGACGCCGCCGCGACCGTGCCGTACGTGCAGCCCGTGCGGGGCTGCTTGCCCGCGTTGACCAGCGCCGGGACCTGGCCGTACTCGGCGCTCTGCACCAGGTCGTCGCGCCACGTCGTCAGGAGCTTCTTGCCCGTGGCCGTCACGTGCGAACCGTCGCTCACCAGCTGCGTGCCCAGCTCCGCGTTGCCGTTGCGCTGCGCCGTGATCCGGCCGGTGCCCGGGTCGAGCTGCGTGACCTCGCTGCAGTTCTCGGTCTTGTGGTAGACGGCGTTCAGCCGCCCCCACGTCTCGTTCAGCGTGCACAGCGGCAGGTCACGCGTGTAGTGCCAGCGGATCTGGCCGGTCAGCGGGTCGCGGGCGGCGACCTCGCCGCCGTCCGCCGTCGCCACCGCGTCGCCCGCCACCACCGGGATCGGGGTCGCGCCGCTGCGGGCGCTCCACAGCTCGGCCAGCGAGCCGGGCACCGCGTCCGGCGCCGCGGGCAGCGGCGGGGGTGCCGCCGCCTCGGTCCGGTCGGTGGCCGCGCTGTCGCTCGTCACGCCGATGACCAGCGCGGCGGCGAGCGCGGCGACCGCGACCAGCGCCGCGATCACCCGGTCCCGCCCGCGGTTCCAAGGCGAGCGACGCGCCTTGACCCGCGGGGCGGGCGGAGTGCTTTCGACGTCCTCGAGGACGTCCTCCGAGCCGTATTCAGGAGTCTCTTCAGGCGTCTTCTCGACGTCGCTCACGTGCCGGGACCCCCGCGCTCAGGTTCAGTCTGCCGACGCAGGTGTATCAGACGTCGCGGCGGGACGGCGACGGCGGCGCCGCCGAGCGGGCCGCTCGGCGTTCTCGCCGGCCTCCTTCTCGGTGGCCGGGCCGGTCGCTTCCGGTGCGGTGCCGCGGGTGCGGCGACGCGTCCGGGTACGTCCCTCCGACGACGCCGGAGCATCGTCCGAAGAGGCGGCAGCGGCGTTGTCCGCGGCCTCGATCGCTTCGGCCGCCCGCGAGCCACCGCGGGTCCGCTTGCGCGGGGTGCGGTTGCGCTTGCGCGGCGCGTCTTCCGAGGCGGTCTCGCCGGCCTTGCCCCGGCCACGCGGGCCGCGGCGCTTGCCACCGAGGTCTTCTTCCTCCTCGGCGGCCAGGCCGGCGCGGGTGCGGTTGGCCAGCGGCAGCCGGCCCTTCGTGCCCTCCGGGATGCCCAGGTCCTCGTACAGGTGCTTCGACGACGAGTACGTCTCCACCGGCTCCGGCTTGTCGAGGCCGAGGGTGTCCGAGATCAGCTTCCAGCGGGGCATCTCGTCCCAGTCGACGAGGGTGACCGCGACGCCGGTGCGGCCCGCGCGGCCGGTGCGGCCGATGCGGTGGACGTAGGTCTTCTCGTCGTCCGGGCACTGGTAGTTGATGACGTGCGTGACGTCGTCGATGTCGATGCCGCGGGCGGCGACGTCGGTCGCGACCAGCACGTCGACCTTGCCGGAGCGGAACGCGCGCAGCGCCTGCTCGCGGGCGCCCTGGCCCAGGTCGCCGTGCACGGCGGCGGCCGCGAAGCCGCGCTCGACCAGGTCGTCGGCCACCTTCTGCGCGGTGCGCTTGGTGCGGCTGAAGATCATCGTGAGGCCGCGGCCCTCGGCCTGCAGCACGCGGGCGATCACCTCGGGCTTGTCCATCGAGTGCGCCCGGTAGACGAACTGGGTGGTGCGCTCGTGGATCGCGCTCGCGTCGTTCTCTTCGGCGCGGATGTGCGTCGGCTGCTGCAGGAACGTGCGGGCCAGCGTGATGATCGGGCCGGGCATGGTGGCCGAGAACAGCATGGTCTGCCGCTCGTCCGGCACCATCCGCAGGATGCGCTCGATGTCGGGCAGGAAGCCCAGGTCGAGCATCTCGTCGGCCTCGTCCAGCACGAGACCGCGGACCTTGCCGAGCACGAGGTGCTGCTGCTCGGCCAGGTCGAGCAGGCGGCCCGGGGTGCCGATCACGACGTCGATGCCCTTGCGGAGCGCCTCGATCTGCGGCTCGTACGGGCGGCCGCCGTAGATGGCCAGGGTGCGGATGCCGAGGTGCTTGCCGGCGCCCTTGAGGTCGTTGGCGACCTGGATGCACAGCTCGCGGGTCGGCACCACGACCAGCACCTGCGGGGTGCCGTCGCCGGGGACCTGCACGCGGTGCAGCAGCGGGACGCCGAAGCCCAGGGTCTTGCCCATGCCGGTGCGGGCCTGGCCGATGAGGTCGTCGCCGGCCATCGCGAGCGGCAGCGTGAGCGCCTGGATCGCGAAGGTCCGCTCGATGCCGGCCTCGCCGAGGGCCTTGACGATCTCCGGCTTGACGCCGAAGGACGCGAAGGTCGGGGCTTCGGGCTCGACCTCGACCCCCGCCTGCAGCGGGTGGGAGGTGTCGAGCGCGGCCGGGCCGGTCTCGCTGTGTTCCAGCGCGACGGCGGGGGTCTGTTCGGTTGTGGGAATTTCTGCGGTCAGGGTGATCGCCTCTCTCGTGACCAGCGCGCACAGCCGTGTGTCCGCTCGACACTCGACCGGGAGTAAACCCTGGTCCCTGGCGCTGATCTGGAGCGCGGAACCGGTCCGTCCCGGGAATGCCGGAAGAGGCGTGCACGCACATTGCAGTACGTCGGCAAGCCAACGTGACCTGCCTGTTCCCGACGCCGGTATGGCGTACGGAAGCTTCTGTTTCCATCGCAGTGTACCTGGTCAGCAGTTTTTCGACAGTACCCGGCACGCCGGAACCAGTGTGATCGGTCTCGTCCCGACACGCCCGGGTGCTTCGGCGATACCCTGCCCCCGTGACCGAGCCGAAAGAGATCTCAGAAGGCGTAGTCGACCTTCTGGGTGTGATCGCCTACCTCGAACTGTCCGCGTTCGACCGGATGGCCGAAGACGCGCGCAGCGCCCCCACCCTGGCGGGGCGGGCCGCGCTGGCGCAGATGGCGGCCGCGGAGATCGGTCACTACGGCCTGCTCGCCCAGCACCTGGCCGGTCACGACGTCAAGATCGAAGACGCGATGACGCCGTTCGTCGCCCAGGTCGACGCCTGGCACGCGTCGACGCCGCCGAAGTCGTGGCTGGAGTCGCTGGTCAAGGCCTACGTCGGCGACGGACTGGCCGCCGACCTCTACCGCGAGATCGCCAGCTGGCTCGACCCCGAGACCAAGGACCTGGTGCTCACTGTGCTCGCCGACACCGGCCACTCGGCGTTCGCCGAACGCGAAGTCGCGGCCGGCATCGAAGCCGATCCCAAGACCCGTGACAAGCTGGCCCTGTGGGGCCGCCGCCTGCTGGGGGAGGCACTGACCCAGGCCCAGTACGTCGTCGCCGAGCGCGACGGGCTGGCCGAGCTGATCATCGGCGGATCGGGCGACCTCTCCGGAATTGCGGCGCTGTTCCGGCGGTTGCAACAAGGGCACACGAAGCGCATGCAGGCGCTCGGCCTGGGCTGATCCCGATGGAGTACCCGGAAGTGACGACGCGGTCGAGCGCGGACATGCGCCACCGGAACGAGCCCGTTCGGTTAGCCTTGCCGAGCACATCCCTTACGAATTTCCAGCGGAGGTCCCACGTGGAGGTCAAGATCGGCATCAAGGACACGCCGCGCGAGCTGGTGGTGTCCAGTGGCCAGTCTCCCGACGAGGTGGAGAAGCTGGTCGCCGAGGCCCTGACGGCCGGTGACGGGCTCTTCCGCATCAGCGACGAGAAGGGGCGCAAGTACATCGTCCCCTCCGACCGCATCGCGTACGTCGAGATCGCCCCGTCCGACGTCCGCAAGGTCGGGTTCGGCGTCGGCGACTGACTCGCAGCCGTCGCGAAGGCCATCCCGGGTTCTCCCGGGGTGGCCTTCGTGCGTTCGGGTTCACCGGATCGGTCGGTTCTCCTTGGTGTGTCGCGATTCCGCCGCCTAACTTCGGCGAGCGATCCGGTGTCACGGGACCCGGACGGACGACCCCCGGGAGCACCCAGCATGACCACTGTCGAGCCGATGGCGAGCGACGTGGCGGATCTCGTGCGGAACACCCTCTCCGCGCACAAGTCGATGTTCCTCGCGACCTCGGGCAGCGACGGCCCGTGGGTCGGCGGCGTGTACTTCGCCGAGAGCGGACCGTTCACGCTGAACCTCGTCCTCGAGGACCGGGGCCGCACGCTGGCCGCCGTCCGGGAGAACCCGGTCGTCTCGGTGGTGGTGTCGACGGGCTCGCCGATGCAGCCGTTCCTGCAGGCCCAGGCGCTGGCCGAGGTTGTCCCGGCCGACGACGACGCGCTGGTGCGCGACCTGCTGGTGGCGAAGGTGCCCGAGGCGGCGCCGTTCCTGGCCGCGCCGGTCACCGCCGTGCGCCTGAGCGTCCGCAAGTGGCGCGCGACGGACATCCCGAACGGCTGGCTGCCCGGGCGTGAGCTGCCGGGCCCGCTGCCCGGCCCGCGTCACCCCTGATCCGGCCGGGTCGGCCGCCGCGCGGGTCGGCCGACCCGGCTTCAGGCGTTGAGCTCTTCCAGCGTCGTGGGCACGTGGAACGGCGGGGTGCTCGTCCCCATGATCCGGTACCGCCCCCACGGGTCCGGGTCCGACAGCTCGCCGGTCGCCGAATGCGCGCCGGCCTGGATCGACACCGGCTTCTTCTTGCCGCCCGCCAGCTTCGACAGCTCCTCGTTCACCGCGACCCGGCCGTACCAGCGATAATACCCGTCGATCGGCTGGAAGTACCCGCGCAGCTCCACCGTCGTCGTCAGCGAGACGCCGTCGACCACCAGGGTCGCTTCGCCGCTGTAGCCGTCTTCGTCGTGGTCGCTCATGACGTCTCCTCCAGCGAATCGGACTCCGTGCGGCCCAGCTGGACCACCTTGTTGGCTTCCAGGGGCAGGTTCGGGTCGATGACCACGCCGTGCTGGCGGGTCAGCCCGTCGATCGCCGCCCAGATGATCTGCGTCAGGTACTCGACCACCGCGTCGCGGCCCATCGAGCGGCGGTCGAGCCACCACTCGCCGGTGTTCTGGACCATGCCGACGATGCCGTGCGCCCACGGCTCGGCCGCGCCGGAGTCCATGTTGAACATCCGCATGTAGTCGCCGAGCAGCGCGGTCAGCGCCGTCGCGATCAGTTCCTTGTCCTCGGCCACGACGTCCGACGACACCGGCTTCTCCGGGCGCCCGTGCGCCAGCAGCCGGTACAGGTTCGGGTGCTCCTCGATCACCGTGAAGAACGCGTCGAGGGCCATCCGGATCCGCGGGACCGGCGCCAGTTCGGCGTTGATCGCCGGGATCAGGCGCTCGAAGAGGATCTCCGTGCCGCGCTGCCCGAGGGCGACGTAGAGGTCGGCCTTGTCGTCGAAGTGCCGGTACAGCACGGGTTTCGTGACGCCCGCTTCGGCGGCGACGTCCTCCATGCCGAGGTCCGGGCCGTGCGTGTCGAGCGCGCGCAACGCGGCTTCGACGAACTCCTTGCGCCGCGCGATCCGGTGCTTGCGCCAGCGGTCGCGGCGGGCGTCGCCGGTCGCCTCCTCGTCGCGCGACGAGGGCTTGGACTGCTTGCCGGAGCGCTTGACACGTTCGATCACGGGAGGGATGCTACCAGAGGTAACTGTTACCTCAAGTTACATGTTTCGGAAGGGGTGGTCGGCAATGACGCGGACGCTGAAGGAACCGGATCGCGACAAGACCGCGGAGCGGCTGCTCAAGTCGTCGGCGAACAAGTTCTACGACCCCGACGTCGACATCGACTGGACGGCGCCCCTGGTCGAGGGCAAGCGCTTCATCCTCGACGAGCGCTCTTCGCTCTACGGCACCGAACTCTGGGACAAGCTGACCCCCGAGCAGCGCATCGAGCTGGGCAAGCACGAGGTCGCGAGCGTCGCCACCACGGGACTGTGGTTCGAAATCCTCCTGATGCAGATGCTGCTCAAGGAGGTCTACGAGCAGGACCCGACGTCCGCGCACGCGCAGTTCGCCCTCACCGAGATCGCCGACGAATGCCGCCACTCGACGATGTTCGCGCGGATGGCGTCGCGGATCGGCTGCCCCGCCTACGGCCCGGTGCCGTGGCTGCGGAAGCTGGCGAAGCTGATGCCGACGATCTCCTACGGCCCGGCGCGCTACGGCGCGATCCTGGTCGCCGAGGAGGTGCTCGACCGGCTGCAGCGCGAGCAGATGAACGACGACGGCGTCCAGCCGCTGGTCCGGATGGTCAACCGGATCCACGTCCTCGAAGAGGCGCGGCACGTCACCTTCGCCCGCGAAGAGGTCACGCGCGGCATGGCGAAGCTGTCGAAGGCCGAGATCGGCTACCAGCAGTTCATCATCGCGCTCATCTCGTACTTCGTGACGCGGGCGTTCATCAACCCGAACGTCTACAAGGCGGTCGGCATCCGGCCGCGTGACGGCGTCGAAGCGGCGCTGAACAACCCGCACTGGCAGGGGACGATCGCGTGGGCGGGGGAGAAGATCATGCCGTTCCTGGAGGAGTCCGGCCTGGTCGGGCTGCCCGGGAAGTACTTCTGGCGCAAGTCGTTCCTGCTCCCGGCGGGCCGGTGACGACCGCCGCGCGGCTGCGTGACCCGTCGATCGCGCACCGGTTCGTCGCGAGCGACGGCGCCGCGCTGCACATCGCCGAGTCCGGGCCCGCCGACTCCGCCGTGACGCTGGTGCTGGTGCACGGCTGGACGCAGGACCACCGGACGTGGGACTTCGTGCTGCCGCACCTCGACCCCGGCGTGCGGGTCCTGCGCTACGACCTGCGCGGCCACGGCGGCTCGGCGCACGCCCGTCCCGGCTCGGCGACGATCTCGCGGCTGGCCGACGACCTGGCCGAGGTGATCGCCGACCGCGTCCCGGCGGGGCCGCTGGTGCTGGCCGGGCACTCGATGGGCGGCATGACGCTGATGGTGCTCGCCGAACGGCACCCCGCGCTCGTCCGGGAGCGGCTCGCGGGGGCGGCGTTCGTCGCGACGTCGTCGGGGGACATGGACCAGCTGACGCTCGGGTTCCCGGGCCTGGTCGGCCGGGGTGTGACGCGCTTCGAGCCGCGGGTGGCCCGCCTGCTCGCCCGGCTGAAGGCGGACACGCTGCGGCTGCGACCGGGCCTGGTCCGGTCCGGGGCGCGGCGCCTGGTCTTCGGCGACCGGCCGGGGCGGGTGCAGGTGGACAGCGTCGTCGAGCAGCTGCTGAGCGCGCACCCGGCGAGCGCGGGGCTGTTCCTCGATGCGATCGCGGCCCACCGCGGCGTCGGCGGGCTGGGGGCGCTGTGCGACGTCCCGTCGGTGGTGCTGGCGGGGGAGAAGGACCGGCTCTGCCCACTGGCGCACGCGAAGGTGATCGCGGACGAGCTGCCGCACGCGGAGTTCGTGCGCTACCCGGGCGCCGGGCACATGCTGCCGCAGGAGCGCCCGTTCGAGGTCGCCCGGCAGATCACCGCGCTGGTCCGGGTGGCCGCGCGACGGTGACCGAGTTCGTGCCGGCCACCTCGCGAGGTGGCCGGCACGCCTCTCAGGAGTCCTTGAGCGGGAAGCCGCCACCGATGCCGCGCCACGCCAGGTTGGCCGTCAGCGCCACCGCTTCCTCGCGGCTCATCGACTGGTGGTGCTGCAGCCAGAACCGGGCGCTGACCTGGCTCATCCCGACCAGGCCCACCGCCAGCAGCCGCGCCTTGTCCTCGTCGAGGCCGGCGTCCGCCGTGATCGTCTCCGTGATGGCGTCCACGCTCGCCGACGTCGCGCGGTCGACCGCTTCCTGGACCGCCGGCTCGCCGCGCAGGTCGGACTCGAACACCATCCGGAACGCGCCCGCGTCGTTGCTGACGAAGTCGAAGAACGCGCCGACCGTCGCCGGGACGCGCTGGCGGTTCTCCGTGGTCGAGTCCAGCGCCGTCTGCACGCGCTTCACCAGCTCGTCGACGTGGCTCTCCAGCAGCGCGATGTACAGGTCGAGCTTGCCGGGGAAGTGCTGGTACAGCACCGGCTTGCTGACACCGGCCACTTCGGCGATCTCGTCCATGGCGGCGGCGTGGTAGCCGTTCTCGGCGAAGACCCGCTGCGCCGCGGCGAGGAGCTGGGCCCGGCGCTCAGTCCGGGGCAGGCGCACCCCACGTTGCTGCAGCCGTGTCATCTCCGTCATGCCCATCCTCCCGTCTTCACACCTTCGACGGGCGGGGTCGCCACCGCGTGAAGTCGTCCTGAAGATTACTCGCCGGTATGTATGCCTTGCCAAGTGTCGGGCATCCTGGATCCGTGAACACCGCCGCGACCACGCGGGCGCCGCTGACCCACGTGCCCCTTTCGACCAGGGAATTGCCGTCCCTGGAGCCGATACTCCCGCCTTGGCCGGCGACTTTCGAAGAAGTCGGCACGGCCCGCCTCCACGTCCGCCGCACGCCGGGCCCGGACGGCGTGCCCGCGGTCTACGTGCACGGCCTCGGCGGCTCGTCGACGAACTGGACCGACTTGGCCGCGCTGCTCGCGCCGGTCGCCGGCGGCACCGCGCCCGACCTGCCCGGCTTCGGCTACTCGGAGCCCGAGCAGGGCTTCGACTTCAGCCTCCAGGCGCACGCGGAGGTCGTCGCCCGGCACATCGAGGACGTCGGCGCGCCGGTGCACCTGCTCGGCAACTCGATGGGCGGGGCGATCGCGCTGATGATCGCCGAACGCCGTCCCGAGCTGGTCAAGACGCTGACGCTGATCTCGCCCGCGATGCCGGACCGCCGCCCGGACCCGCGGCGGCTGTCGGACCCGCGGATGGCGCTGGCGTACCTGCCGCTGGTCGGCGCGCGGGTGCGGGCGCAGCTGGCCGCCCTCGGCCCGCGTGAACGCGCCGCGCAGGTGATCAAGCTGTGCTTCGCCGACCCGTCGCGGTTCCCGGACAGCAGGCTGGACGAGCTGGCCGAGGAGCACGGCGCCCGCGCCGGGTTCACCTGGGCCGCGCCCGCCATGGCACGCAGCACGTTCGCGATCTTCCGGGCGTGGTCGTCGCTCGGGAAGTCCTCGCTCTGGTCGTCGGCGCCGAAGGTGCAGGCACCGACGCTCGTGGTGTGGGGTCGCGAGGACCGGGTCATCTCCGTGCGGCGCGCGCTGCGGACGGCCCGGGTGATCCCGAAGGCCCGGCTGCTCGTCCTGCCGCGGACGGGGCACGTGGCGCAGATGGAGCGCCCGATCGTCGTGGCGAAGGCCGTGCTGGGCATGTGGGAGCACGTCGAAGCGGGCACCTGGTAGCCCGATCGGGGGAGTACGAATCGGCGGGTGGTCAGCCGGTGAGGCTTATTCAGCCGTCGGCCGCCGCATGACTTCCGTGGTGACCAGTGGGTTTTCGCGGAGGGCTGCGGCGGCCTAACCAGAATAAGCCTCAGTCGCCGATAACGGTTCGGTGGCGCTGTGGCACCCTGGTGCGGTGGACCGGGTGAAGCACGACGCGCGAGGCGAAGATCGGCGGGCTCCCCACCGTGCCTCGGCCCGCCGCACCCCGGAGCCCGGAGACGCCCCGCGGACCGGCCAGTACCGCCCGGCCCGGCAGCCGGCCGCCCAGCGCGTCGGCGAGGACCGCTACCGCCCCGGCAGCCGGCGGACCAGCGCCGAGCCGCTGAGCGCCTCCTGGAAGCCGCACGCCGAGACCCCGCGCGAGAAGCCGGAGCCCCCGAAGGCCGGCGGTCTCGCGAAGTTCACCAAGACCTACGGCTGGCGCGTCTACGCCCTGCCGATCCTCGTCGTGCTGACCGTGCTCGTCGTCGTCAACACCGCGAACAGCCCGGCCGAGCCGATCGCCGAGCAGGGCGCTCCCGCCGGCGTCGAGTCGGCGGGCGGCGACGCGGCGGGCGGCGCGATCGACGGCAACGGCGAGCAGACCATCCCGGAGAACCCGGCGACGCCGGTCGACCTCAAGGTGCCGACCGCCGAGCTGCCCGACGGCGGCCCGTTCACGCAGGCGGGCGCCGGCAAGTGGCACGTCGTGCCGGGCAGCGGCCCGAAGATCGGCACCGGGAAGCTGTACACGTACACCATCGAGGTCGAGGACGGCATCGACCCGGCGAGCTACGCCGGTGACGACGCCTTCGCCTCGGCGGTACAGGGCACGCTGTCCGACCCGAAGAAGGGCTGGACCTGGGACGGCAAGATCGCGTTCCAGCGGGTGGACGCGAACTTCCCGAACCCGACGTTCAAGGTGAGCCTCACCACGCCGGAGACCACCCACCGGCCGGACGCCTGCGGGTTCCAGATCAAGTTCGAGGCGTCCTGCTACCGCAAGAGCCTCGGGCGCGTGCTGATCAACCTGGCCCGCTGGGTGCGCGGCGCGAAGGCGTACGGCCCCGACATGACCGGGTACCGCCAGTACGCCATCAACCACGAGGTCGGGCACGCACTGGGCAACCAGCACGTCGGCTGCGGCGGCAACGACCAGCCGGCGCCGGTGATGATGCAGCAGTCCTTCGGCGTCAACGACGACTACGTGTCGATGCTCAACGACATCCCCGGCGGCGACAAGGGCAAGGTGGCCAAGGACGGCCGGATCTGCAAGACCAACTCCTGGCCGAACCCCACGCCGTAGCTCCCAGCATGTGGACCCGGGAAGGTCTGTTTGCCGGCGCGCGTTGTGCATAGTGGGATGGACGCGATCCGCGCGAGATGGAGGACCCGATGTCAGCACTGCCGCCGCTCGTCGAGCCGGCTGCCGAGCTCACCAAGGACGAGGTGGCCCGGTACAGCCGTCACCTGATCATCCCGGACGTCGGGGTGACCGGGCAGAAGCGGCTCAAGAACGCGAAGGTCCTGGTCATCGGCGCCGGCGGCCTCGGCAGCCCCGCGCTGCTCTACCTGGCCGCGGCCGGCGTCGGCACGCTCGGCATCGTCGACTTCGACGTCGTGGACGAGTCGAACCTGCAGCGCCAGGTCATCCACGGCCAGTCCGACGTCGGCAAGCTCAAGGCCGCGTCCGCGCAGGAGTCGATCGCCGAGATCAACCCGCTGGTCAAGGTGCACCTGCACACCGAGCGCCTCGACTCGTCGAACGCGCTGGAGATCTTCGAGCAGTACGACCTGATCGTCGACGGCACCGACAACTTCGCCACGCGCTACCTGGTGAACGACGCCGCGGTGCTGCTGGGCAAGCCGTACGTCTGGGGCTCGATCTTCCGCTTCGAGGGCCAGGTCAGCGTCTTCTGGGAGGACGCGCCGAACGGCAAGGGCCTCAACTACCGCGACCTCTACCCGGAGCCGCCGCCCCCGGGCATGGTCCCGTCGTGCGCCGAGGGTGGCGTGCTGGGCGTGCTCTGCGCGTCCATCGGCTCGATCATGGTGACCGAGGCGATCAAGCTCATCACCGGCATCGGCGAGCCGCTGCTCGGCCGCCTGATCAGCTACGACGCGCTGGACATGAAGTACCGCGAGGTCAAGATCCGCAAGGACCCGGAGACCCCGAAGATCACCGAGCTGATCGACTACGAGGCGTTCTGCGGCGTGGTGTCGGACGAGGCCGCGCAGGCCGCGTCGGGCAGCACGATCACCCCGGCCGAGCTGAAGGCCAAGTTCGACAACGGCGACAACTTCGCCCTGATCGACGTCCGCGAGCCGCACGAGTACGAGATCGTCAACATCAAGGGCGCGACGCTCATCCCGAAGGACCGCATCCTCTCGGGCGAGGCGCTGGCGGAGCTGCCGCAGGACAAGCCGATCGTCCTGCACTGCAAGTCGGGTGCGCGGTCCGCGGAGGCGCTCGCCGCGCTGCACGCGGCCGGCTTCAAGGACGCGACGCACCTCGGCGGCGGCGTGCTGGCGTGGGCCAAGCAGATCGACCCGAGCCTGCCGACCTACTGACAGTGGTTCCCCGTGAAGGCCGCCTCCAGCTTCGGAGGCGGCCTTCACGGCGTTTCGCCCGAGTCGTGCCGCAGGTTCTAAAACACTGCGTGACCAGCGCGTCTTCTCGATCGTGGACCACCCGGCCGGGTACCGTCACCAGTTGTGCGGACAACTCTCGAACGTCCTCCGGCGCACGTCTGCGCGGCCTTCGGCGGGCTTGACGACGCCGGCGAACCGCTGCCGGACTCGACGGCGTGGCGCTGCGGCGACTTCGTGTTCAAGCCGGTCACCGACAAGGCCGAGACGCTGTGGACCGCCCGCGCGCTCGACTACGTGCACGAACCGGGCCTGCGGGTCGCGAAGCCGGTCCGCTCCAGCGATGGCCGCTGGATCGTCGGCGGCTGGACGGCGTCCCGGTTCGTCCCCGGCACACCGGAGCACCGCGGCGACGCGGCGGTGCTGGCGGCGGTCAAGCTGCACCGCGCGACCATCGGCCTGCCGCGCCCGGACTTCATCGCCGGCCGCCGCGACGTCGACGCGGTTGCCGACCGGATCGCGTGGGAAGAGCTCGAGGTCCCCCTGGAGGAGACGAAGGGCGGCCGCTGGTTCGAGGTCCTCGCCGGTGCCCGCCGCCCGATCAAGCTGCCGCTGCAGGTGGCCCACGGCGAGCTCCTGGCGGGCCTGCTGTTCGACGGCGACGCGGCACCGGGCGTCGTCGACTTCGTCCCGTACTACCGCCCGGGCGAGTACGGCGCGGCGATCGTCGCGGTGGACGCCCTGGCCTGGGGCGACGCGACCCGCGACCTGCTCGAGCGCTGGGCGCACCTGCCGGAGTGGCCCCAGCTGCTGCTGCGCGCGGTGCTGTTCCGCCTGGCGGCGAACGCGCTGAACCCGAGGTCGACCCAGGCTTCACTGGACGGCCTGCGAGCGGCGGCGCGCGAGGTGTCCGGGGTCTTGTGACCGGTGCGCCGCTCCGGGATGATCGCCGGGTGACCACTTACCGAAAGGGCCATGCCGCGTAGGCGCCCCGGAAGCCTGCGCCGCACCCGCCGACTCGACGTCGCGGGGCCGCCGCCGGCCAAGATTCCCCACCTCTCCCGCCGCGCTCAGCGGCAGCTCGCCTTCGCCGAAGTCGATGCCGGCCTGTGGCCCGGTGCCGTCTCCGAACCGCTCCGAGCCTGGCTGCACGAGACGCGCCGCTTGTCGAGGCCGTCGTGGCCGCACTGTTCGTGCCACGGCTGCGATCCGGTCGGCGCCCGCGCCGATCTCGCCGGCCTGCTGGACCGACTGCCGCGCCGAGACCGGGCGCTGCTCGGTCCCGTGCTGGCGCGCGCCGACCGCCGGTACGCCGACCGGACCCTGCCCGACCCGCGCGACCCGTCGCCGTGGTGGTTCGAGCGGCGGCTGCGGGACCAGAACGGGTGGTGACCCCGGTCACGCACCTCACCGCTCGGGGCCTGTGACTCCCGCTGCAATGTCAACTGCCTGAAACATTCGGTCGAATCCGGTTAACACGGCCTCCTTAGCGTCAGGGCGATCCTGAACCGCCGAGGAGGTGCCCGTGCCGCAGGTCGACACCCACTGCCCGTACTGCGCTCTGCAGTGCGGGATGCGCCTCGACGGTGTCACCGTCACCCCGCGGGACTTCCCCGTGAACGCCGGCGGCCTGTGCCAGAAGGGCTGGACCGCCGGCTCACTGCTGACCTCGCCGCGGCGGCTGACCACCCCGATGATCCGGGTGGACGGCGGGCTGGAGCCCGTCAGCTGGGACTTCGCCCTCGACTTCGTCGCGGGGAAACTCGCCGGGCTGAAAGCGCAGCACGGCCCCGACGCCGTCGCGGTCTTCGGCGGCGGCGGGCTGACCAACGAGAAGGCCTACCTGCTCGGCAAGTTCGCCCGGGTCGCGCTCGGCACCTCGCAGATCGACTACAACGGCCGCTTCTGCATGTCCTCGGCCGCCGCGGCCGGGATCAAGGCGTTCGGCGCGGACCGCGGGATGCCGTTCCCCGTCACGGATCTCAAGAACGCCGATGTCGTGCTGCTCGCCGGGGCGAACCCGGCCGAGACCATGCCGCCGTTCACCCAGCACCTGCGCGGCGCCGACCTGATCGTCGTCGACCCGCGGCGCACCCCGACCGCGGAGCTCGCGAGTCTCCACCTCACTCCCGCGCCGGGCACGGATCTCGCGCTGGCGCTCGGGATCCTGCACGCCGTCGTCGAAGGCGGCCACCTCGACCAGTCCTATGTAGACAATCGGACCGGCGGCTTCGAAGCGGCCTGGCGGATCGCCGCGAGCTGGTGGCCGGAACGCGCCGAACGCGTAACCGGCGTCTCGGCCGCCGACATGCGCCTCGCCGCCGCGAAGCTGGCCGGTGCCCGCAACGCCTACATCCTCACCGCGCGCGGCACCGAGCAGCACGCCACCGGCACCGCGAACGTCGGCGGCTGGATCAACCTCGCACTGTCACTGGGGTTGCCGGGCCGGAACGGTTCCGGTTACGGCTGCCTCACCGGCCAGGGCAACGGCCAGGGCGGCCGCGAGCACGGCCAGAAGGCCGACCAGCTCCCCGGTTACCGCAAGCTCGACGACCCGGCCGCACGCGAGTACGTCGCCGGGGTCTGGGGTGTCGACCCGGACAGCCTGCCCGGGCCCGGGCGCTCGGCCAGCGAGCTCCTCGAAGCGCTCGGCACCGACGAGGGGCCGAAAGCGCTGATGGTGTTCGGCAGCAACGTCGTCGTCTCGGCGCCGCGCTCGCAGCGTGTCCAAGATCGGCTGTCGTCCTTGGACTTCCTGGTCGTCGCGGACTTCGTGCTGTCGGAGACCGCCGCGCTCGCCGACGTCGTCCTGCCGGTCACCCAGTGGGCCGAGGAGGACGGCACGCTCACCAACCTCGAAGGCCGGGTCCTGCTGCGGCGCAAGGCCATCGACCCGCCGGTCGGCGTCCGGTCCGATCTGGACGTCCTCAACGGACTCGCGAAGCGCCTGGGGCAGCCGGAAGAACGGTTCCCCGTCGACGCCGAGACGGTGTTCGAGGAGCTGCGGATCGCGTCCAAGGGCGGCATCGCCGACTACTCCGGCGTCAGCTACGACCGGCTGCGTGCCGGCGAAGCCCTGCACTGGCCGGTCCCGGCCGACGACCACCCCGGCACGCCGCGGATGTTCCTCGACGCCTTCGCCCACCCGGACGGCCGTGCGCGGTTCGTGCCGGTCGAGCACACCGGCCCGGCCGAGCTGCCGGACGACGAGTTCCCGTTGCAGGCCACCACCGGCCGGGTGCTGCAGCACTACCAGTCCGGCGCGCAGACACGGCTCATCGGCGAGCTGAACGACGTCGTGCCCGAGGCGTTCGTCGAGGTCCACCCGGACACGGCCAAGCGTGCCGGGCTCGAAGAAGGTGACTCCGCGCGGATCCGGTCGCGGCGCGGCGAGACCGTCGCGAAGGTGCGGTTCGTCCAGTCGCTGAGGCCCGACCTCGTGTTCGTGCCGTTCCACTTCCCCGGTGAGCAGCGGGCGAACCTGTTCACCAACCCGGTGCTCGACCCGGTCAGCCGGATGCCTGAGTTCAAGGTGTGTGCCGTGTCCCTGTCTACTGTGGATGGTGCCGCATGAGCCCCCGTGAAGTCGTGATCGTCGGGTACGGCATGGCCGGTGCCCGGCTGGCCGACGAGATCCGCCGGCGCGACCCGATCGCCGAACGGGTCCGCCTGACCGTGCTCGGCGCCGAGAAGCACGCCGCCTACAACCGGGTACTGCTGTCGGCTGTCGTCGCTGGTGGGATGAGTGCCGAGAGCGTCCGCCTGCACGACGACGAATGGGCGTCGCGGCACAACATCGACCTGCGGCTCGGTGTCGACGTCACCCGTATCGACCGCGAGAAGCGCTGCGTCGAACTCGATGACGGCGCATGCGTGGACTACGACGCACTCGTGCTGGCCACCGGCGCCAACCCGTGGATCCCGCCCGTCGAAGGCCTCGAAGCCGGGCCGGGGGTGGTCGCCTTCCGCAGCCTCGACGACTGCGCCAAGATCCTCGACGCCGCCCGGTTCGGCGCGCCGGTGGCCGTGCTCGGCGGGGGCCTGCTCGGCCTCGAAGCCGCCCGCGGCCTCGCCGGGCGGGGCAACCAGGTGACCGTCGTGCACCCGCTCGGGCACGTCATGGAACGCCAGCTCGACGCGGCCGCCGGGCACGTGCTGGCCCGGCAGCTCACCGAGATGGGCGTGACGTTCCGGTTCGGCGCCACCGCCGCCCGCTACCTGCCCGGCGACGGCCTCAAGCTCGACGACGGCACGCTCGTCCCGGCCGACCTCGTCGTGGTCGCCGCCGGTGTCCGCGCCGAGACGAGCCTGGCCGTGGCCGCCGGCCTGGACGTCGACGGCGCCATCGTGGTGGACGACGTCCTGCGCACCAGTGACGGCCGCATCCACGCTCTCGGCGACTGCGCCCGCCACCCGGGTGCACCCGCCGGGTTGATCCAGCCGGCGTGGGACCAGGCGTCGGTTCTCGCCGACGTCCTGACCGGCACGAACGCGGCCGCCCGCTACCGCGGCACCACGGCCGTCACCCGGCTCAAGGCACGCGGCATCGACCTCGCCGCGCTCGGCGAAACGCAGCTCGACGCCGGAACCCCGGACGCCGAGGTGCTGACCTTCAACGACCCCACCGGCGGGCGCTACGGCAAGCTCGTCGTCCGCGAAAACCGCGTCACCGGGGCGATCCTGCTCGGCCTGCCCGACGCGGCCGCGACCATCACCCAGTTCCACGACCGCGGCACCCCGCTGCCCGACGACCGCCTCGCGGTCCTGCTGGGCCGCGCGCTGCCCACCGGCAGTGCCCCCGCCGCCAGCCCCGCCGACCTGCCCGCGACCGCGGTGATCTGCCGCTGCAACAACGTCACCAAGGGCCGGCTGGTCGAGGCCTGGAAGGCCGGGGCCACCGACACTCCCGCACTGGCGCGGGCCACGCGAGCGACGACGGGCTGCGGCGGGTGTTCCGACACCGTCGGCGGCATCGCCGGCTGGCTCGCGGCGCAATGACCGACCCGACCCGTCGCAAGGAGAACTTCGTGACACACCAAGGAAAGCACTGGATCGAGCACTGGGAACCGGAGAACGAGCAGTTCTGGGAGGCGACCGGCAAGAAGGTCGCGCGCCGCAACCTCTGGTTCTCCGTGTTCGCCGAGCACATCGGCTTCTCCGTCTGGACCCTGTGGTCGGTCATCGTCCTGTTCATGGGCAAGGACTACGGCTTCGACGCCGCCGACAAGTTCCTGCTCGTCTCGACGCCGACGCTGATCGGCGGCCTGATGCGGCTGCCCTACACCTTCGCCGTGGCGAAGTTCGGCGGTCGCAACTGGACGGTCGTGTCCGCCGTGCTGCTGCTGATCCCGACGATCCTGGCCGCGGTGGTACTGCACCCCGGCACGTCACTCGGCACGTTCCTGCTGGTCGCGGCGCTCGGCGGGGTCGGCGGCGGCAACTTCGCGTCGTCGATGACGAACATCAACACCTTCTACCCGGAGAAGCACAAGGGCTGGGCGCTCGGCCTCAACGCCGGCGGCGGCAACCTCGGCGTCGCGGCGATCCAGCTGGTCGGGCTGCTGGTGATCGGCACGGTGGGCGCCACCGCGCCGCGGATCGTGCTCTACGTCTACATCCCGCTGATCGTGGTCGCGGCGCTCTGCGCGTACTTCTACATGGACAACCTCGCCACCGTGAAGGGCGACACCAAGGCGATGCGCGAGGTCGTCAAGGACCCGCACACCTGGGTGATGTCGTTCCTCTACGTCGGCACGTTCGGCTCGTTCATCGGCTACAGCTTCGCGTTCGGCCTGGTCCTGCAGAACCAGTTCGGCCGCACGCCGCTGCAGGCGGCCGCGGTGACGTTCCTCGGCCCGCTGCTCGGCTCGCTCTCGCGGCCGGCGGGCGGCTGGCTGGCCGACCGGATCGGCGGCGGCAAGATCACCTTCTTCACCTTCGTCGGGATGGCGCTGGCGACGGTGGTGCTGATCCTCGCGTCGACGTCCAAGTCGCTGGCGCTGTTCACGGTCGCGTTCATCGTGCTGTTCGTGCTCGCCGGCGTCGGCAACGGCTCGACGTACAAGATGATCCCGGCGATCTTCCGGGCGAAGGCTCGCACGGCGATCGCGAACGGTGCCGAAGAGGCGGCCGAGCTGCTCAAGGCGCGGCGGCTGTCCGGAGCGCTGATCGGCCTGGCCGGCGCGATCGGCGCCGAGGGCGGCCTGTTCATCAACCTCGCGTTCCGGCAGTCGTTCGCCGACGCGAAGAGCGGGGTGCCCGCCTTCATCGGGTTCCTGGTCTTCTACGGGCTGTGCTTCGCCGTCACCTGGGCGGTCTACCTGCGCAAGCCCGCCGAACAGCCCACGAGTGAGCGCGGTCTGGCGCTCGCGGGAGCGGAGGTCTGAGATGCCCACCCTGGTCGTCGCCGGACACGGCATGGTCGCCCACCGGCTCGTGGAGGCGGTGCGCGCGGAAGATCCACAAGGGACTTGGCACGTCGTCGTGCTGGCCGAGGAGCCGCGTCCGGCGTACGACCGGGTGGCGCTGACGTCCTATGTGGACACCTGGGACCCGGCGTCGCTCGCCCTGCCGGGCGCGGACTACGCGGACGACCCGCACGTCGACCTGCGGCTCGGCGAGCTGGTGACGTCGGTGGACCGCGCGGCCAAGACGGTCACCACGGCTTCCGGAACCGTTTCTTACGACGCGCTGGTCCTGGCCACCGGCTCGCGGCCGTTCGTGCCGCCGGTACCCGGGCACGACCTGCCCGGCTGCTTCGTCTACCGGACCATCGAGGACCTCGACGCGATCCGCGCGGCGGCCGTCGACAAGCCGGGACGCGGGCGGCGCTCGGCCGTCGTCATCGGCGGTGGCCTGCTCGGCCTGGAGGCCGCGAAGGCGTTGCGGGACATGGGACTCTCCCCGCACGTCGTCGAGATGGCGCCGCGGCTGATGCCGCTGCAGGTCGACGAGGGTGGCGGGTCGCTGCTGCGTCGGCTCATCACTTCGCTGGACGTGACCGTCCACACGGGAACGTCCACCGACGCCATCGAGGCCGACGGCTCCCGGTTGGTGGCCCGTCTCGGCAACGGCACGGAGCTGGACGTCGACCTCGTCGTGTTCTCCGCCGGCGTCCGGCCACGCGACGACCTCGCCCGCCAGTCCGGTTTGGACGTCGGCCCGCGTGGCGGCGTGCTCACCGATGCGTCCTGCCGCACCAGTGATCCTTCGGTGTACGCGATCGGTGAATGCGCGGCGGTCGATGGTCGCGTGTACGGCATCGTGGCGCCCGGCTACGCGATGGCCGAGATCGTCGCCGCGCAGCTCACCGGCGGGTCCGGGGAGTTCCCGGAGCCGGACACGTCCACGAAGCTGAAGCTGATGGGCGTCGACGTCGCTTCCTTCGGCGATGCGCACGCGGCCACTGAAGGTGCGCTGGAAGTCGCGGTCAACGACGCGGTCGCCGGCACGTACAAGAAGCTCGTGGTCACCGACGACGGCAAGACGCTGCTCGGCGGCGTGCTCGTCGGCGACGCGACCGAGTACAACACCCTGCGCGCGCTGGTCGGCCGTCCGCTGCCGGCCGAGCCGGGCGCGATCCTCGCCCCGGCCGGTGGCGGTGCCGCGGTCGGCGTCGACGCACTGCCGGACGCGGCGCAGATCTGCTCGTGCAACGCCGTTTCGAAGGGCGCGATCACCCGGGCGATCCACGAAGACGGCTGCGACTCGGTGCCGAAGCTCAAGGCGTGCACGCGTGCCGGTACCGCGTGCGGCTCGTGCGTCCCGCTGCTCGGCAAGCTGCTGACGGCGTGCGGCGTCGAGCAGTCCAAGGCGGTGTGCGAGCACTTCCCGCAGTCGCGCGCGGAGCTGTTCGAGATCGTCCAGGCCACGCGCATCACGACGTTCAGCGAGCTGATCGGCCGCTACGGCTCGGGCAGCGGCTGCGCGGTCTGCAAGCCGGCGGTGGCGTCCATCCTGGCCACCCTCGGCAACGGGCACGTGCTCGCCGGCGAGCAGATGACGTTGCAGGACACCAACGACCGGTACCTGGCGAACCTGCAGCGCAACGGCACGTACTCGGTCGTCCCGCGGATCCCCGGCGGCGAGATCACGCCGGAGAAGCTGATCGTGATCGGCCAGGTGGCCCAGGACTTCGGGCTGTACACCAAGATCACCGGCGGCCAGCGGATCGACCTGTTCGGGGCCACCGTGGACCAGCTGCCGCTGATCTGGCGGCGGCTCGTGGACGCCGGGTTCGAGTCCGGGCACGCGTACGGCAAGGCACTGCGCACGGTCAAGTCGTGCGTCGGGTCGACGTGGTGCCGCTACGGCGTGCAGGACAGCGTCGGGCTGGCGATCGAGCTGGAGCTGCGCTACCGCGGGTTGCGGTCGCCGCACAAGCTCAAGTCGGCCGTGTCGGGGTGCGCGCGGGAATGCGCGGAGGCGCGCGGCAAGGACTTCGGCATCATCGCCACGGAGAACGGCTGGAACCTGTACGTCGGCGGCAACGGCGGCACGACGCCCCGGCACGCCGAGCTGCTGGTGTCCGATGTGGACAGCCACACGCTGATTCGCACGATCGACCGGTTCCTGATGTTCTACGTGCGCACCGCGGACCGGCTGCAGCGGACGGCACCGTGGATCGAGGAGCTGGACGGCGGACTCGACCACCTGCGCGCGGTGATCGTCGACGACTCGCTCGGCATCTGCGAGGACCTCGACGCGGCGATGGCCAAGCACGTCGACAACTACGCCGACGAGTGGAAGGGCGTCCTGGAGGACCCGGAGAAGCTGGCCCGGTTCACCTCCTTCGTCAACGCGCCGGGCACGCCCGACCCGGCGATCTCGTTCCGCTCGGAGCGGGAGCAGAAGGTCCCGGTCATGCTGGGTGTCCCGGAGGTGCGCCGATGACGACGTCCATCGAGAAGACCTGGACAGCGGTCTGCTCCGCCGGGGCGGTGCCGGAATACGCGGGGGTCGCCGCGCTGCTCGACGGCGGCGTGCAGGTGGCGATCTTCCGGCTGCCGGGCGACCGGTGGTACGCACTGTCCAACTGGGACCCGTGCAGTGGCGCGGCGGTGCTCTCGCGCGGCATCGTCGGGGACGCGGGCGGGGTCCCGGTCGTCGCCTCGCCCGTCTACAAGGAACGGTTCGCGCTCGACAGTGGACGGTGCCTGGACGCCGAGGGTGTGACGGTTCCGGTGTACGAGGTGCGCGTGCGAGAGGGCGTGGTCGAAGTGGAGGGCCCGTGATCCTGCCGCTGACCGGGTTCGTGGTCGGCATCACCGCGGCGCGCCGGGCGGACGAGCTCGGCGCGCTACTGGTGCGCAAAGGGGCGAGCGTCCGCTACGGCCCGGCGATCCGGATCGTGCCGCTGACCGACGACACGGAGCTGCGCGCGGCGACGGCGGCGCTGCTGGAGTCGCATGTGGACGCGGTGGTGGCGACGACCGGCATCGGCTTCCGCGGCTGGCTCGAGGCGGCCGAGGGCTGGGGCCTTGGCGACGCGCTGCTGTCGCGCCTTTCGTCGTCTTCACTGCTGGCGCGCGGCCCGAAGGTGACGGGCGCGATCCGGGCAGCGGGGCTTTCGGAGTCGTATTCACCGGCGTCGGAGAGCAACGCGGAGTTGTTGCAGCACTTGCTTTCCTCGGACGTTTCGGGCCTGCGGATCGCGGTCCAGCTGCACGGCGAGCCGCTGCCGTACTTCGTGGACGCCCTGCGCGCGGCCGGGGCGGAGGTCATCGAGATTTCGGTGTACCGCTGGGTCGGCCCGGTGGATCCCGGCCCGGTGGACCGGCTGCTCGACGGGGTGCTGGAGGGGTCGATCCACGCGCTGCCGTTCACGAGCGCGCCGGCGGTGGCGTCGCTGGTGGCGCTGGCCCGCCGGACCGGGCGGCTGCCGGGGTTGATCTCGGCGTTGTCGGGTCCGTGCGTCGCGGCGTGCGTCGGGCCGATCACGGCGGGTCCGCTGGCGGCGCTGGGCGTGCCGACGGTGCAGCCGCACCGCGCCCGGATCGGGGCGCTGGCCCGCACGGTGTCGGAGACGCTGCTGGCGCGCTCGCCGAGGTTTTCAGCGGGCGGGCTGTCGATCGAGCTGCGCGGCCAGTCGGCGGTGGTGGACGGCGAGTGGCGTGAGGTGGCCCCGGCGCCGATGGCGTTGCTGCGGGCGTTGGCGGCTTCGCCGGGCCGGGTGGTGTCCCGGCGCGAGCTGATCTCGGCGTTGCCGAGTGGCGGGGAGGAGCACGCGGTGGAGACGGCGATCGGCCGGCTGCGGACTTCCCTGGGCGGCGGAAAGGTCGTCCAGACGGTGGTGAAGCGCGGTTACCGGCTGGCGGTGGACGCCTGAGCGTTCAGCGGCTCAGCGCCACGACGAGCGACAATAGGGAAACAGTCAAGGCGGACATCGGGACGGCGAAGTCCTTGACTACTTCCCACCTGGTGCGCGTCCGCATCGGGTCGAGGAAGAGCGCGTCTCGTTCTTCGTCCGTCTCAGACGGCTCACGACCAGGCAGTGAATCGACGTACAGAGCCCTGACGCGGGGTATCAGATCCTCGCGGCCCAGGGCGACCACGCTGGCTACGTCGATCACGAACCGGCCGAGGTCACGTTGCTCCCGCAGGTTGGCAGGGGAAGGCAGTCCGAAATCGTCCCGGAGTTCGACGTCCAGCAACGAGCGCGTCAAACGCAGGACACGCGTGGAGGCGGCTGGTGGCGACACCCACGTCCAGCGGCTGCGCTGAAGTGTCGCGAACAGCGCGCGTGCGGTCATGCCGAGATTTCGGTAGGCCAAGGAGATGTCGATGAATCGCAGTTTCGTGGTCTTGGCGTTCCAGAGGAGAGCCCGGCCGGTGATCCCGCTTGCTCTGAAGTACCGGGGCCGAGCCCCGGAGATCGGCCACCAGAAAGCGACGTAGGTCAGAACGAGCAAGCTCGCGACGAGGAAGACGATGATCACCACCACGGCGGTCGAGAGCGTGAATCCGCCTGTGGCCAGCAGGAACACCGAGAAGATTCCTGCTGTCGAGAGCACGACGATCGCTGAAGTGAAAAGAGCCTCCATGGAGATCCAGAATCGCCGCATTCCGCGATATCGCTGCAGCATGAACCGCTGCTGCTCGTCGTGCCAGGGTTCATCCAGGTTCTCGAACAGTATCCTGAGCAAGTTCACGTCGAAGGTCGGATACGCGGGCATGAACGGCCTCGGAGCGGGGTGCTCGATACGAGGTTCCAGGTCGATCGCGGTCGGATCATCGTCGACGGTTTCAGCCGCCTTGTGGTGACTTCGTGCCATGGGCGCATTCGATCACGACTCCGTCCAGGTGACCGCGTGCTTCCCGAACCCCCGCGCCGCTGCCACCCGCGCCGCTTCCGTCTCGGCCTCCTTGCGGATCCCCGGCCTCAGCGGGGCGAACGCCGTCACCGTGAACGTCAGCTTCGCGCCGCTGCCCTTCGTGCGCCACGTGCCCGCGATGTCGCCGTCCGCCACCAGGACCCCGGGGTTGCCCAGCATCTTCCAGACTTCCTTGCGCCGCGCCGCGTCCGGGACCAGCAGCGCCTTGTCCCGCGCCTGGATGAACGGGTCCCACGGCGGCAGCAACCGCACGACGTCCGGCTCGGGCGGGTTCTCCAACGCCGACAGCCGGTCCGCGGGCAGGTACCGCTTCTTGCCCTCGACGTCCACCGGAACGAGGTCGTCCGGCCACGTCTTGTCCACGACGGCCCGGGCCGTTCCGACGAACTCCGCCGCTTCGCCCGGCGAGGCCGGCCCGTTGAGCCGCAGGTACGACTCGACCACCGACGTCGCCGCCTCGACGTCCGGGGTGCGCCGCATCCGGCCGCGGCCCTCGAGGGGCGCCAGCGTCGCCGGGGTCGCGCCGGCGACCAGGCGGACGCCCGCGTGCGGGGCCGCGATGCGCATCAGCTGCTCCTGGATGTGCGTGGCGTTGCAGCCGCGGCACCAGCGGGAGAACTCCGGCGGCAGCTTCTTCGTCACCGCCGTGCTGACCGCGCCCTTGGTCATCTCCTTCGTGACGACCTCGCGGAGCGCCTTCGCCGCCGTGAACACCACCTCGGCCGCCGCGAGCCCGGTCGCGGCCAGGTCCTTGCGCTGCCACAGCATCCGGGCCAGCGCGTCCGCGTCGTCCAACGGCACCAGCGCGCGCGTCACCTCGGCGAGGTCGAGGTGGTAGTGCGGGGCACCGCGCAACGTCCACGCGAGCACGAGCCGCGGGTCGTCCGCCGGCGACACGGGCTCGTCGAGCCGGGCCACGAGGGCGAGCAGCGCGGTGTCGCGCATGCTGTCCTGCAGCCCGGCCCGGACGACGGCGAGGTCGGCGACGTCCTTCGCCGACCGGTGCAGCCCGTGCTCGGCGATGCGGTAGGCGAGTACCTGGCGACGGTCCACGTGCGACTCCTAGAGCGTGTACTCGAAGGTGTACCCCATCTTCTCCTCACCCATCGCGCCACCGACGGTGCCGCTCCCGGTGAGTCCCGCCAGCTCGCCGGTACCCGAGCCCGGCACGACGCTGAACGTCGACGCGATGCCCTGGGCGTCGAACGTGAACTCGTGCTTCACGATGAACGTCCCTTCGCGACCGTCGACCTTGCCCGCGAAGCGCTCGAAGCTCGGCGACGTCGTCTTACCGCTGTCGTAGCCTTCGCCCGCGTAGTACAGCAGGAGATCGCAGATCGATTCACCCTCGATGACGCCGTCGTAGGCCATCGAGGCGTGCGCGTAGGCGACCCGCGGACCCCCTTCGGTGCCGCTGACGATGTTCTCTTCCCAGTTCTTCATGGTGAATGCGTTCATGCGGACCACTCTGCCGGGCATACCTGTCAGCTTGTGTCAGGTATTTCTGCGAGTATGGGGAGATGCGCGCCAGCCGCCTCCTGTCCGTCCTCCTCCTGCTGCAGAACCGCGGCCGGATGACGGCCGAAGAGCTGGCCGAGGAGCTCGAGGTCTCGGTACGGACGGTCTACCGGGACATCGACGCGCTGTCGGCGTCCGGCGTCCCGGTGTACGCCGACCGCGGCCGGACCGGCGGGTATCGCCTGGTCGACGGCTACCGCACCCGCCTCACCGGGATGACCGAGGAGGAGGCGCAGTCGCTGTCGCTGGCCGGGCTGCCGGTGGCCGCGGCCGAGCTGGGCCTCGGCACCGTCCTCGCCGCCGCCCAGCTCAAGCTGTACGCGGCGTTGCCGCAGGAGCTGCGCGACCGCGCCGGGCGTGTCGCCGAGCGGTTCTACCTGGATGTTCCCGGCTGGCACCGGGGCATCGAAAGCCTGCCGGTGCTGTCGGCGGTCGCCGACGCCGTGTGGTCGTCGCACCGGATCCGGATCCGCTACGAGCGCTGGGGCCAGCGCGTCGTCGAACGCGACGTCGAGCCGCTGGGCCTGATCCTCAAGGCCGGCAACTGGTACCTCGCCGGCCGCTGCGAGGGCACCGATCGCACCTACCGGATTTCGCGCGTGCAGGAGCTGACGGACCTCGGTGAGGAGTTCGAGCGGCCCGCCGGGTTCGACCTCGCGACGTACTGGCAGGAGTGGTCCGAGCAGTTCGAACGCCGGATGTTCCCGCGCGTCGCCGTGGTGCGGCTGTCGCCGCGGGCGCAGGCTCTCGTACCGTTCTACGCAGGTTCCGTCGGCGCCCGCGCGATGCGGGAGTGCCGGAACGAGCCCGACGCGGACGGCTGGCTCACCGTGGAGCTGCCGGTGGAGCCGGGCGAACCGGCCATCGGCGAGCTGCTGCGGTTCGGGCCGCACCTGGAGGTCCTCGAGCCCGCGGATCTGCGGGCGGAGCTGGCCGAAGCGATCGAGCGGATGGGTGCGATCTATGGGTGAGCTGAGCGGGGTCGCCGTCGGCGTCACGGCCGAACGCCGGGCCGAGGAGTTCATCGGCGCCCTCGAACGCCACGGCGCCGACGTCCGGCACGCGCCCACGATCACCATCGTGCCCCTCGACGCCGATCCCGAGCTGCGCGCGGGCACCGAGGCGGTGCTGGCGGAGCCGGTCGGGTTCACCGTGGTCACGACGGGGGCGGGCTTCCGCGGGTGGCTCGCCGCGGCCGAGGACTGGGGCCTGCGCGACCGGCTCGTCACGGCGCTGGGGGAGTCCCGGATCCACGCACGCGGCCCGAAGGCCGTGGGCGCGGTTCGCGGCGCCGGGCTGCGCGAGTCGTTTTCCGCCGCTTCGGAGTCCAACGCCGAACTCTTCGACTCCGTGGCGCGGGCCGGGATCGACGGCGTGCGGGTGGCGGTCCAGCTGCACGGCACTCCATTGCCGGAGCACACGTCGCCGCTGGTCGCGGCCGGGGCGGAGCTGGTCGAGGTCCAGCCGTACCGCTGGTACTCCCCGCCGGACGTGACGCCGGTGCACGACCTGATCGACGCGGCCGTGGCCGGCGAGCTGGGTGCGCTGGCGTTCACGAGCGCCCCGGCCGCGACGAACTTCCTGACCCTGGCCCGCGACTACGGCCGGTACGACGAGCTGCTGACGACGTTGCGCGGCCCGCTGGTGTGCGCGTGCGTCGGCCCGGTGACGGCGGCACCGCTGGAGGAAGCCGGGGTGACGACCCTCCAGCCGGACCGCCAGCGTCTCGGCGCCCTGGTGAAACTGCTGGTCACGACGCTCAGTGGCACCGGTGGGGCGGCGCGGAGCCGGTCGTAGGGCCGAGGTCGTCGTCGCGGCCGTCGGCGAGGCGCGGCCACTGCGCGATGGGCCGGCCACCCGGCCACTCCGCGAGCGGCGGCCACTCGGGCCCGCCCGCCTCGGTCCGGACGTTCGTGCACGCCTGCGGTGTGCCGCCCGGTGAGTCCTCCCAGGACTCCTGGCGGCCGAACGCCGTCAGGTCCATCAGCGCGTAGCTGTAGTCCATCGCTTCCACGCCACGGCGTTTCGTCCAGTACGTCTCGAAGACGCGGTCGCCGTCGCGCAGGTAGCAGACCAGGTGGAACAGGCCGATCTCGCGCCCGACCAGGAGCGTGTCCAAGGACGGCTGCGCCGAGTACCAGGGCATCCGCCAGTCCATGAACGCCCGGTAGCGCAGGCTTTCCGCGTACGACGTCCGCGCGTCGGCCGGCTCGACGGAGACGTTGCGGCCCTGCGAGAACACCGCGTACGTGATGTCCCGCGAGTGCAGGTTGGCGAGCTCGGCGACCTGGTTGGCGTAGAACGTGCAGCCTTCGCACTGTTCGGCCGCGGGACGGCCGGGGTTCCACATGAAGTAGTACGCGATGAGCTGACGGCGGCCTTCGAACGCGTCGAGCAGGGTGACCGGCCCGTCCGGGCCGAGCAGCTCGAGCGTCGCGTCCACCTCGACCACCGGCAGGCGGCGCCGGGCCGCGGCGATCGCGTCGCCTTCGCGGGTGTGGGCCTTTTCCCTGGTGCGCAAGCGATCCAGCTCGGTTTGGAAGGTGAGTCGGTCGACGATGTCCATCACTGCTCCTTCAGCTTGACGGTGATCAGGACGGCGCTCGCGAGCGTCACGGCCACGGCGACACCGAGCGCGAGGGGAGTGCCACCGAGCACGGCGACCGCGCCCAGGACCGGGATGCCGACGGTGATCCCGACCTGCTGGGTCATCGACGTCAGCCCGGTGGCCAGGCCTTGTTCTTCGTCGGGCAGCCCGGACGTCGCCGTCACGGTGAACGCCACGATCGCGGACACGTGCCCGAAGAACCCGGCGAACAGGGCCGGGACCAGGATCAGCAGCGCCGTGCGGTCCGGGCCGAGGAACGCCAGGGGCAGCGTGGCCAGCCCCTGCACGACGAGCCCGGCGGCCAGGAGGACCCGGCTGCCGAAGCGGCCGATGGCCCGCCCGGCGAGCACGCCCGCGGCCACCGAGGCCAGGCCCGGCACCCCGAAGACGAGACCGGTGACCAGCGGCGACAGGCCCAGGACCCGCTGCAGGTAGAGCGTGGTCAGGTAGATCACCGCGGGCTCCACGGCGAACAGGACCAGGCCGCCGAAGTTGCCCCACTTCACCGTGCGGCGGCCCAGGATCCGCGGCGGGACCAGCGGCGCGGGCGAGCGCCGCTCGACCACCGCGAACGCGACCAGCAGCACGACCGCGACGGCCGCGGCCACGAGGCTCGACGCGATGACCGCGTAGACGAGCGCCAGCAGGCCACCGCTGACCGCCACCGCGCCCGGCAGGTCCGGCCGCGTCCGGTCGGGCCGCGTCGACTCCGCCACGACTCGCGAAGCGAGCAAGATCGCGACGGCCACCGGGACGTTGACGAAGAACGCCGCCCGCCAGCTCAGCAGGTCGACGAGCGTGCCGCCGGCCAGGGCGCCGACCGTGAAACCGCCCGACAGCAGCGCGCCGTTGAGGCCGAGGACGCGGTCGCGCCCGGCACCTTCGGCGAAGGTCGTGGTCAGCAGCGACAGTGCCGCGGGCAGCGTCATCGCGGTGGCGAAGCCCTGCAGCGCGCGGGCCGTCAGCAGCAGCTCGGGGTTCGTGGCGACGCCGCCCAGCAGCGACGCCGCGGCCAGCAGGGCCATGCCGGTCCGGAACACCCGCCGGCGGCCGGCCAGGTCCGCGAGGCGGCCGCACACCAGCGTGAAGCCGGCGGCCGGCAGCACGAACGCCGTGCTGACCCACGGCAGCTCGCCGACGTCGAGCCCGACACCGGTGCCGACCTGCGGCAACGCGACGTTCAGGATCGAGAAGTCGATCGACAGGAGGAATCCGGCGCCGAGCAGCACGGCCAGGGCGGCACGCTGCCTCGGCGTGAAACGGGCAGGGGGTAGCGCAACGAGAGTCATGGGGTCCTCCGGAAGGGAGTCAGTCCTGCTCGGCGATGCGTTTGATCTTGGCCAGGCGGCGGTCCCAGTCGGCGGCGAGCGAGGTCATCCAGCGGGCCGTCGTGTCCAGGGCTTCCGGGCGCACGGCGTACCGGACCTCGCGGCCGACCTTCACGCTGTCGACCAGTCCGGCCGAGCCGAGGACAGTGAGGTGTTTGACGATCGCCTGCCGCGAGACCGGGAGGCCGCCGGCGAGGGTCGTCGCGGTGGCCTGGCCGTGGGCGGCGAGCAGGTCGAGCAAGTGACGGCGGGTCGGATCGGCCAGGGCGGCCAGGACGCCGTCGACGACGTCGTTCGTCATCAGCCGGCGCGGGTGGCCAGCGCGGGGAGGCACTGCTCCCAGCCCGCGGTGTGGTCCTTCACGACGTTGGCGCGGTTCTCGTCGGAGGTCGGCAGCCGGTCGAAGCCGCTCTCGACGACGCGCAACCGGGTGCCGTCGCCCTCGGGGGTCAGGGTGAACTCGACGAGCGTCGAATTGTCTTCGCGCAGCTCCTCGCCGGGGAACGCGCTCACCCACCGGTACGCCAGGTAGGTCGGCGGATCGACCTTCTCGACGCGCATCGGGAAGTCGCCGTGTTCCGAGTGCGTGACCACCAGGGTCTGGCCTTCTTCGGCCAGCGTGCCTTGGACGGTCTCGTCGTCCGTCGCCCAGAAGCCGGGTTCGGCCACCAGGGGCCAGACCTTCTCCGGTGCCGCGGCGATCAGCAGCTCGCGTTCGATGATCATGGTCGAGCTCCTCTCATGTGCAACACCAGAGTTGCACATGAGGGCGTTGAATGCAACCTCAGGGTTGCACTTCAGTCTTCGTCGGCCGGGACTTCGCCCGCTTCGGCCGCGCGGACCGCCTCCCTGCTCGCCGCTTCCTCGCTGATTCCTGTACGCCAGTAGCCGGTGAAGCAGATCCGCCGCTTGTCGACTTCACGCTCCCGCACGAGGTGTCGCCGCACGAGCTTCACGACACCCGCTTCGCCCGACACCCACGCGTACGGCGCCCCGCCGGGGAACGTCGCCGTGCGCACCGCGTCCAGCAATGCCTCTCCCAATGGGCGCGACCCGCGAAGCAGCCAGTGGACTTCGACCGCTCCGCGCGTCTCGAACGTCTGGCGCTCTTCGCGCTCCGAGACCTCGATGTACGCCGAAGCACGCGCGCCTGCCGGCAGTCCCTCGATGATGGCGCCGATCGCGGGCAACGCCGTTTCGTCGCCGACCAGCAGCTGCCAGTCGGTGGCGGCGGGCACGTCGTACAGGCCGTGCGGGCCGAGGAACGCCACGCGGTCGCCCGGTGTCACGCGCGAAGCCCACGCCGAGGCCGGGCCGGTGTCGCCGTGCAGCACGAAGTCGACGTCGATCTCCGCCGACGCCGGCCGATGCGCCCGCACCGTGTACGTGCGCATCGGCGGCCGGACGTCGTCGGGCATCGCGAGGTACGTGCGGTACCACGACAGGACGTCGGAGCCGGTCTCCGGCAGCTCGGGTGCTTCCTGGCCGGGCTGTGGGAAGAAGACCTTGACGTACTGGTCGGGTGCCCCAGCCGCGACTTCGCGGAAGCTGGCCGCCTCGAACGTCACGCGCACCATGTGCGGCGTCACCGGCCGGACCACGGTCACCCGGGCCCGGTGGTACGTCAGGGCGGGTCGCTCCACCTGCGTCGTCATTAGGCGAGGCTAACCTAAAAATCAGCGGTCAGAACAGTCCCTCCTCGCCGGGATCTTCGTCACCGTCCGGCTTCCAGCGGTACTTCCGCAGGTCGACGCGCTGGCCGTCGGCCAGCACGCCCTCCGCGCGCAGGCGCTCCAGCTGGTCGTGCACCAGGTGCGGCGCCGGCGTCCCGTTCGCGCGCAGGATCCGGTGCCACGGCAGGTCGTGCCCGTCCTCGGCCAGGATGGCGCCGACCATCCGCGGCGAGGGCGCGCCGGCGAGCGCCGCGATGTCGCCGTACGTCGCGACCGTGCCGGCCGGCACCGACTCGATGATTTCCCGCACGCGCTCGTGCAGAACGTCGTCCATGCCGACACTCTGCCGCACGGGTACGACACTTTTGGTAGCCACCCATCGCACGCTCCGGCACCTTTGCCGACCGCAGCGCCGTTAAGGCGTGCCGGTGCCGCACCCCTTACTCCGGACGTGGTTCCATCGCTGGGTGAACGCGAGGCGAACGGCGCAGGCGGACGCGCGGCTGGTCCGCCCGCCGATCGCCGACGCACCCACGTTCACCTGGGACGAAGGCGCCCGGCGGGTGCTCTCCGCACCCGGGGGTTTCCGCCGCGTGCTCGGCGGTCCCGGCACCGGCAAGACGGCGCTGCTCGCGTCGGCCGCCACCCGCCGCATCGCCGAGGGTGCCGACCCCGAGAGCGTGCTGGTGCTCACGACGTCGCGCAAGGCCGCCGACGCGCTGCGCGCCGACATCACGCGCCGCCTCACCTTCGACCCCGACCAAGCCCGGCCGCTGCCGCGGACCGTCCGCGAACCCCTCGTCCGCACGGTCCACTCGTACGCCTACTCGCTGCTGCGGCTGGAAGCGATGGCCGAGGAGCTCCCGGCGCCGCGCCTGCTCGCCGGCGCCGAGCAGGACGTCGTCGTCCGCGAACTGCTGGCCGGCGACCTCGACGAGGAAGCCGGGTACTGGCCCGAGCAGCTGCGGCCGGCGCTGATGGTGCCCGGGTTCGCCGAGGAGCTGCGCGACCTGCTGATGCGCGCCGCCGAGCGCGGGCTCGGCCCGGAGGACCTCGCCGAGCTGGGCCGCCGCCGCGGCCGCGAGGAGTGGATCGCCGCCGGGCAGTTCTGGGCGCAGTACGAGGAAGTCACGCAGCTGCAGGGCGCGGGCGGCAACGCGCTCGGCGTGGCGAGCGCACCCGCGCTGGACGCCGCCGAGCTGGTCACCTCCGCGCTGCTCGCCCTGGAGGACGACGACGAGCTGCGCGAACGCGAGCGCACCCGCGTGCGGCACCTCTTCGTCGACGACGCCCACCACCTCGACCCGCTGCAGACCGGCCTGGTCCGGATGATCGGGCACACCGCGGCCGAGTTCGTCGTCGCCGGGGACCCCGACCAGAACGTGTTCTCCTTCCGCGGCGCCGACGCGAGCCTGTTCGCCGATGCCGACCCGGACGGCAGCCGGACCGTCACGCTCACGACGTCGCACCGGCTGGCCCCGGCGGTCCGCCTGGCGGTGGCGAAGATCGGCGCGACGCTGCCCGGCGCTTCGCCGCACCGCAAGATCGTCCCGCCCGCGGGTGCTTCCGGGGGGAACGTGCGGGTCCGCGTGATGCCGACGCCGGCCGCCGAGGCCAGCTGGATCGCCGACCAGCTCCGCCGCGCGCACCTCGTCGACGGCGTGCCGTGGTCGGAGATCGCGGTGCTCGTTCGGTCGCCCGCGCGGACGTTCCTGGTGCTGCAACGCGCGTTGCGCGCGGCCGGCGTCCCGATCGGGTCGGCGACCGAGGAGCTGCCGCTGGCCCGCCAGCCCGCGGTGCGGCCGCTGCTGGCCGTGCTGAAGCTCGCGCCGTCGCCGGAGCTGCTCGACATCGACCTCGCCGAGATGCTGCTGTCGTCGTCGCTCGGCGGCGCGGATCCGCTGGCGCTGCGGCGGTTGCGCCGCGGTCTGCGCCGGCTCGAACTGGCCGGCGGCGGGCAGCGATCGAGTGACGAACTGCTCGTGGAAGCGTTGCGTGGCGGGGACATCCTGGTCGGGCTCGCCGACGCCGAAGCCGAACCGGTACGCCGCGTCGGCGGGCTGCTGCGCGTCACGCACCAGGCCGTGGCCCGCGGCGACGGTGTCGAGCAGGTCGTCTGGCAGCTGTGGCAGGAGAGCGGCCTGCAGGAGAAGCTGCTGAAGCAGGTCGAACGCGGTGGATCGCTGGGCGCGCAGGCCGACCGTGACCTCGACGCGGTGGTCGCGCTGTTCGACGCGGCCGGCCGGTACGTCGACCGGTTGCCGCGCTCGAGCGTCGCGTCCTTCGCGGACTATCTTGGTGCGCAACAGATCGCCGGGGACACGCTCGCGCCGGCCGCGGTCCCGTCCGACGGTGTTTCGCTGCTCACCGCGCACGCCGCCGCCGGTCGCGAGTGGACGGTCGTGGCCGTCGCCGGCGTCCAGGAAGGCGCGTGGCCGGACCTGCGGCTGCGCGGATCCGTGCTGGGCGTGGAACGGCTGAAGGACCTGATGTCCGGTGTGGACGATGACGCCGTCTCCCAGACCGCGCCGATCCTCGCCGAGGAACGGCGGCTGTTCTACCTCGCGATGAGCCGGGCGAAGCAGACGCTGCTGGTCACCGCGGTGTCCGGAGAGGACGAACAGCCGTCGCGGTTCCTCGACGACCTCGAGGAAAACGGCGCGGACGACGGTGGGCTCGATTCGCGGATGAAGCCGCCGGGCAGGTCGCTCGTGCTGGCCGAGCTGGTGGGGGAGCTGCGCGAGGTCGTCTGCGACGACAAGGCCGAGCCGGCGCGCCGGCGCCGGGCGGCCAAGCAGCTCGCGCGGCTGGCCGAGGCGAAGGTGCCGGGCGCGCACCCGTCGACTTGGTACGGCCTGCTTCCGGCGTCCACCGACGAGCCGGTGCACCGGCCGGGTGACCTGATCCGGATCTCACCGTCCACAGTGGAAATCCTGACGAAGTGCCCGCTGCGCTGGATGATCGAGCGGCACGGCGGCAGCGACCCGGCGCAGCTGGCCGCGGTGACCGGCACTTTGGTGCACGGGCTGGCGGAGTCCGTCGCGTCCGGCAAGACCGACGCGGAGCTGCAGGCCGCGCTGGACGAGGCCTGGGTGCGCGTCGACGCGGGGGCGCCGTGGTTTTCGCGGCGCGAGCGGCGGCGGGTCGAGCAGATGCTGCAGAACTTCGTGACGTGGCTGGAGCGCAGCCGGGCCGAGCTGAAGGCGGCGGGCGTCGAGCAGGACATCGAAGTCGAGCTGCCGGCGGGCGGCGCCGACGAGGTCCGGGTGCTGCTGCGCGGGCGCGTCGACCGGGTCGAGCTGGACGCCGAGGGGCGCCCGGTGATCGTCGACATCAAGACGGGCAAGGTCCCGGTGTCGGGGAAGGACGCCGAGGAGCACCCGCAGTTGGCGGCGTACCAGCTGGCGGTGCTGCTGGGCGCGATCAAGGGCAGCAACGAGCCCGGCGGCGCGCGGCTGGTGTACGTGGCGAAGGCGAACAAGCAGACAGGCTCGACGGAGCGGTCCCAGCCCCCGCTCGACGAGGTGGGCGGCAAGCAGTGGCTGGAGCTGGTCCGCGACGCGGCGGCCTCGGCGGCGGGACCGGACTACCAGGCCCAGGAGAACCCGGACTGCGACCGCTGTCCCGCGCGCGGCTGCTGCCCGCTGCGGCCCGAGGGCAGGCAGGTGCCGGGCCCGTGACCGAGTTGACCACCGCGGCGGCCGCCCCCGCGCCGGGCGCCGCGGCCGCGCTGGGCGCCGCGGCCGCGCCGGGCGCCGCCGCCGGCGCCCGGCCCGGCGCGCGCCGGGGGGACGCTGCGGTTTTCGGTGCGCGCCTGCCGACCGCCGCGGTCGTCGCACCTAGCTTCCGCGAGGTGCGTGCGTGAGTCCGCTCGTTATCGCCAACCCCGTCGAGCCTGCCGAACTCGCCGATGCCCTTGGCCTGCACCGGCCCACGCCCGAGCAGGCCACCGTCATCGCCGCGCCGGTCGAACCTTCGCTCGTCGTCGCCGGGGCCGGGGCCGGGAAGACCGAAACCATGGCCGCGCGGGTCGTCTGGCTCGTCGCCAACGGGATCGTCAGCCCCGACCGCGTCCTCGGCCTCACCTTCACCCGCAAGGCCGCGCGGCAGCTCGGCGAACGCGTGCGCGCGCGGCTGCGGCGGCTGGCCGGGTCCGGGCTGCTCGACCGGCTCGACCCGTCCGGCGGCCTGCGGTCCACTGTGGTCGCCGGCGAGCCGACCGTCCTCACCTACCACGCCTACGCCGGGCGCCTGCTCTCCGAACACGGCCTGCGCCTGCCCGTCCAGCCCGGCGTGCGGCTGCTCTCCGAAACGTCGTCGTGGCAGATCGCGCACCGCGTCGTGTCCACTTGGGACAACGAGCTCGACACCGACCGCGTCCCGCCGACCGTCACCGCCGACGTGCTCCAGCTCGCCGGTGAGCTGGGTGAGCACCTCATCTCGGTCGAGGAGCTCGCCGAATACACGACGTGGATGTGCCGCGTCATCGAGAACGCCCCGCGGGCCAAGGGACAGCGGGCCGCGCTGCCGCAGAAGCTCACGGAAATCATGGCCGCGCAACACTTCCGGCTCGCGCTGCTGCCGCTCGTCGAGGAGTACCACCGCCGCAAGCGCAACGAAGGCGCGCTCGACTTCGCCGACCAGATGTCGCTCGCCGCCCAGCTGGCGAGCAACTACCCGTCGGTCGTGCGCGGCGAGCGTGAGCGCTTCGGCGCCGTGCTGCTCGACGAGTACCAGGACACCGGACACGCCCAGCGCGTCCTGCTGCGGGCGCTGTTCGGCGGCGTCGAGAACCAGCCGATGCCGGTCACCGCCGTCGGCGACCCGGCCCAGGCCATCTACGGCTGGCGCGGCGCCAGCGCGGCCAACCTGCCCCGCTTCACCACGGACTTCCCGCGCCACGACGGCGAACGGCTCGTCCCGGCGCACGATTTCGGCCTGCTGACCAGCTTCCGCAACCCGCCGGAGATCCTCGACCTCGCCAACGCCATCGCCGAACCGCTGCGGGCACGCGGCCTCGGCGTCGAACGGCTCCGGGCGCGCGAAGGCGCCGGGCCCGCGGACATCGCGTGCGCGCTGCTGCCGGACATCCGCGCCGAACGCGACTGGGTGGCCGACGCCCTCGCCCGGCGCTGGCACGCCACCCAGGAGCAGACCGGCAAGCCGCCGACCGCCGCCGTGCTCGTGCGGCGCCGCGCCGACATGGCCCCGATCGCCGCCGAACTGCGGGCCCGCGGGCTGCCCGTCGAGGTCGTCGGGCTCGGCGGGCTCCTGGACGAGCCCGAGGTCGCGGACCTCGTCTCGACGCTCAAGGTGCTCGCCGACCCGCTGTCGGGCAGCGCGGCGGCCCGGCTGCTGACCGGCGCGCGCTGGCGGCTCGCGGCCGCCGACGTCGCCGCGCTGTGGCGGCGCGCCGGAGAGCTGTCGAGCCCCGAGAAGCCGGACACTCCGGAGCTGGTCGTCGAGCGCGTCGAGCAGGCCGGGCTGATCGACGCCATCGACGAGCCCGGCACGCCGGAGCGGTATTCCGAAGAGGGCTACAAGCGCATCCGCCGCGTCGGCTGGGAGCTGGCGGCGTTGCGGCGGCGGCTCGACCAGTCGCTGCCGGAGCTGGTCGCCGACGTCGAACGCACGATGCTCCTGGACGTGGAATCGTTGGCCCGCCCGGGATCCGCCGGGCGCGCGCACCTCGACGCGTTCGCCGAGGTCGTCACCGACTACGCCGAGACGGCGCCGACGGCGACTCTTTTGTCCTTTGTGGACTACCTGAACACGGCCGCGCACGCCGAGGACGGGCTCACCCCCGGCGAGGTCGAGGTCGTGCCGGACCGCGTGCAGGTGCTCACCGTGCACTCGGCGAAGGGGCTCGAGTGGGAGGTCGTCGCCGTCCCGCACCTGGTGCAGGACGTCTTCCCGGGCCGGCGGCGGTCGTCGTCGTGGCTGCGGACCGCGACGTCGCTGCCCGCCGCGTTGCGCGGTGACGCCCAGGACCTGCCGGAGCTGCGGATCGCCGACGGCTACGACCGCAAAGAAGTCCAAGAAGGACTGGAACTGCACGAGGCCGGGTTCGTCGAGCGGGAGCAGTCGGAGGAACGGCGGCTCTGCTACGTCGCGCTGACGCGGTCCGAGCACGCGCTGATCGTGTCCGGGCACTGGTGGAACGAGAGCAGCAGCCGGTTCAAGGGGCCGTCGGAGTTCCTGACGGAGATCGGCGACGTCCTGCGCGAGACCGGCGTCGGGCAGCTCGCCGAGTGGGCGCCTGAGCCGTCCGCGGACGACGAGAACCCGCTGGTGTCGGACACGCGGACGGCGCGCTGGCCCGTCGATCCGCTGGCCGACCGCCGCACCGGCGTGCAGACCGGGGTGGAGCTGGTGTCCGAGGCACTGTCCGCTGTGGACTCGCCGGAGGAGTCCGAAGAGGACGATCCGGACGGCTGGCTGACCGACACCGACGTCCTGCTCGAAGAGTGGGCCCGCAAGGACGACCGGGTCAGGCGGGTCCCGTTGCCGTCACGGCTTTCGGTGAGCCAGCTCGTCGCGCTGGCCGACGACGCCGGCCGGCTCGCGGCGGACCTGAGCCGTCCGCTTCCGATGGAACCCAACAGCTTCGCCCGCCGCGGCACGGAGTTCCACGGCTGGCTGGAGCGCCGGTTCTCCGGCGACCAGCTCATCGAGATCGACGACCTCCCGGGCGCGGCCGACTTCGGCGAAGCGCCCGACGCGGACTTCGAGGAGCTGCGGACGGAGTTCGAGAAGAGCGAGTGGGCTTCCCGCGTGCCGCACGCGGTGGAGATCTCGTTTTCGGCGGACGTCGAGGGCATCACCCTGCGCGGCCGCATGGACGCGGTTTTCCGGCACCCCGACGGGTACTGGGAGGTGGTGGACTGGAAGACGGGCGCGGTCCCGCCGGAGTCCCGGCAGCCGGTGCTGGCGGTCCAGCTGGCGGCGTACCGGATGGCGTGGGCGGCGCTGAAGAACGTCCCGGTGGAGCAGGTCCGCGCGGCGTTCCACTACGTCCGCGCGAACCGCACGATCCGCCCGGCGGACCTCCTGGACCCGGAAGGCCTCCGCCGCCTCCTCCGCGACATCCCCGAGGCGTGATCCGAGGGTCGACACGCGTGATTGAAGGGTCGACTCGCGTGATTGAAGGGTCGACACGGCGCCGGCCCGGGAAAGCCCGCCGTGTCGTCGCTCCAATCACGCGTGTCGACTCCTCAATCACGCGTGTCGACCGCCTGATCACGCCGGTTACGCGCGGTCGCGGACCTTGAGGGCCCAGGTGATCAGGGGCCACTGCAGGGGGAGGCGGGCCCAGGCCATCGCGCGTTGCGGAGCCGGGGCCGACGACGCGTCCACCGCCATCTTCACGTTGCCCGGGAAGACGCCCAGGAACAGCAGGGCCGCGGCCAGGCCCCCGAGACGCCGGGTGCGGGGTACCGCCACCGCGACCCCCACCGCCAGCTCAGCCGCGCCCGAGCCGTACGTCCACGCCCGCCGGGACCCCGGGAGCGACGAAGGGATCAGCCCGTCGAACGGCTTCGGCACGGCGAAGTGCAGCACGCCCATCGTGCTCAGCACGCCGGCCAGGAGGTGCGCGGGCCGTTGTGAAGTTGCCATGAGCGGATCGTTCCACGCGGCGGCCGGGTACTCCGTTCGGCTATCCTCCGGGCGTGAGTGACGCTCGACACCTGCCGCGGGGAGCCGGTGCATGAAGGCCTTGAGGCGGTTGCCGCTGGGCAGTCTCACCGATCGGCCGGACCACGAGCTCGTCGGCGTCCTGCGGATGCCCGAGCTGACGGTCAGCCCCCTCCGCTCCATCCTGAAGCGGGTCATCGGCGCGACCCTGGCCCTGTTGCTGACGGTGATCATCGTCTACGTCGACCGCGACGGCTACCGCGACGCCAACGGCGACGGCCTGTCCCTGCTCGACAGCCTGTACTACGCCACCGTCTCGCTCTCGACGACCGGCTACGGCGACATCGCGCCGGCCACCTCGTCCGCCCGCCTGGTGAACGTGCTGGTGATCACCCCGCTGCGGGTGCTCTTCCTCATCGTCCTGGTCGGGACCACCCTGGAGGTGCTCACCGAGCGCTCCCGGCAGGCGTTCAAGATCCAGAAGTGGAGGACGAAGGTGCGCGACCACACGGTCGTCGTCGGATTCGGCACCAAGGGCCGGTCCGCCGTCAACGCGCTGCTCGGCGACGAGAACATCGCCCCGGGGCACATCGTCGTCGTCGACACCGACCAGCAGGCCCTCGACGCGGCGAGCGCGCTCGGCCTCGTCGCCGTGCACGGCTCGGCCACCCGCTCCGACGTCCTGCGCGTCGCCGCGGTGCAGCACGCGCGCGCGGTCGTCGTCGCCCCGAACCGCGACGACACGGCGGTGCTCGTCACGCTCACCGCCCGCGAGCTGGCGCCCAAGGCGCACATCGTGGTGTCGGTGCGGGAGGCGGAGAACGTCCACCTGCTCAAGCAGTCGGGCGCCAACCAGGTCGTCGTCTCCAGCGAGACGGCCGGGCGGCTGCTCGGGATGGCGACGTCGACGCCGCTGGTCGTGGACATCATGGAGGACCTGCTCACGCCCGAATCCGGCCTGGCGATCGCCGAGCGGCCGGTCGAGCCGTCCGAGGAAGGCGGGTCGCCGCGGCACCTGTCCGACCTCGTCCTCGGCCTGGTCCGCGACGGCGTCCTGTACCGCGTGGACGCTCCGCAGGCCGACGCCATCGAGCCGGGCGACAAGCTGCTCTACGTCAAGAAGGTGACGCAGGCGGAGAAGATCGAGCAGCGATAAGGCCCATCCGGGTCGTAACCGGGGCGCCTGGGTTTTGCCCGCGGGATCTGGAACCATGGCGAAGTGCCCCCGCGATCACTCGATCTCAAGTGGCCCACGGTGGCGATCCCCGCCGCGGCGGGCGTGCTCGTCGTGCTGCTCGCCTGGCTCGCCGGGCCGGGGCTGCTGGGCATCTCCAACGACGACCTCGGCGCCCCGGTGACGGCCGAGGTCACCAAGCCCGCGCCGTGCGACCGCCCGGACGCGGTCGAGACCGTGAAGTTCGCCGTCGCCGGGAAGACCCACGAGGGCACGCTCAACGGCTGCGGGCACGGCCAGGGCGAGCGCATCGACGTCGGCGTCCCGGAAGAACTGCCGGACCAGGGCACGGTCACCGTCCGCGCCGCGGACACCTCGGCCGGCGCCTCGGACGCGCGGCGCCCGATCGGCATGGCCCTGCTGGTGTTCGCGTGCTTCTCCGGCGGGATGTTCGTCTACCTCTGGCTGCGCATCCCGCTGCGGCCGAAGCCGGCGGCGAAGGTCAGCTGACCTCGGACGACGGCGCCGCGAAGGTGTTGCAGTCGGCGATCCGGTTGCTCGTCGCCCCCGCCCGCCACCAGGACGCGTAGTGCGCGTTGGTCCCGTGGTCGTGGCTGCGGGACGTGTTGTCGCCGCGGGTCTCCTGGTCGTTCCAGGCCTTGTTGTACATGTCGCGGCTGATCGTGCCGCCCTGGTCGACGTGCGCGCCGAGGAACATGCCCGAGAAGCACTGGGCCTGCAGCTCCTTGCGCCGGGACATCTCGAGCCCGGCCGGGCTGTTCTGGCCGGCCTCGTAGATCTTCTGCCAGGCCGCGTCCATCAGCCCGGCGACCTCCTGGACGTGGTGGCCGTACTCGTGGGCGAACAGGGCCAGGTAGACGCCGGGGTTGTTGCCGTACTGGTCGGTCTGCAGCCCGCGGAACGGGACGTACAGGTTGTTTTCGCAGTAGTACGCGGCGGTCGCGATGCCGACCTGGATGGTGCCGCACTCGGTCTCGAAGCTCGCGCCGGTCGGGAAGTGCAGCGCCGGCGGCGTGAACGGCAGGCCGTAGGCGGTGAGGAACGGGCCCCAGGCGGCGTCCAGGCACTTGCTGGCCGCGGTGAAGAACGCTTCCGCGCCCGCCTGCGTGCTCTGCCACGCCGGCAGCGTGCAGACGCGGTTCTGCAGGCCGGCGTTCGGGTCCTGCAGGATCGGGTGGTCGGCGAGCTTGAGGATCTTCTGCGGCCCGGTCGCGCTGGGCGCCGAGGTCTGGGACGGCGGGCTCGACACCGACGCCGGGGCGCCCGCGCCGCCGGGCTGCAGCTGCGAGGGGACGTCCTGCGACGACGGGGAGTCCCGGAAGTTCGGGTTGGCGAGCGGCGTCTCGCCGCGGTTGAGCACGACGATCGCGACGAGCCCGAGCACCAGCACGGCCACCGCCCCGAGGCTCACCCCGATGACGGCCGCCGGCGAACGACGCTTCGGCGCGGACACGGTGTGCGGGCGGCCCAGCCAGGGAAGATCCGGTTGCGCATCCGGCACCGGCGGCGGCTGGACGGTTCCGCGAGGCGGTACCCGGCCGTGGGGCGGTTGCGTCACTAGGCAGTCCCGAAGGGTCTCGGTACGGACCGGGGGTACCCGATCCCGCCATTCAGCATATCGGGGGAACGGGGCCTTTCGCACCCGTCCGTGCGCACGGTGTCACCGCGCACGGACGTCACCCCAGGTCTGGCCGGGTGCGACCGGCTCTGAAAGAGTGTCGGCAAGCAGGTACTGCAGGCGAGGGGCTTCGATGACAGAGACCGGTGGCGCGCCCGGCGGCCAGGGCGACGACACGCCGACACCCAGCCAGGGCATCCCGCAGATTCCCTCCCCCGGATCGGGTGATTCGAAGCCGGCCGAAGACCACTCCGCGTCACCGGCGACGCCGCCACGCGGGTGGCAGCCGCCGGACGCCCAGGCGGCCCCCGGACCGGCGACGCCGCCGGGCTGGGAGCGGCCGCCCGGTTACCGGCCGGAGGCGCTGCCGCCGTTCACCGGGCAGCAGCAGTACCAGTACCAGCAGCCGCGGGGCTGGAGCCCGCACGGGCTCGGCAAGCCCGGCGTGATCGCGCTGCGGCCGCTCAACATCGGCGACATCCTCGACGGCGCGATCACCGCGATCCGCCGGCACCCGCTGCTGATCCTCGGCATCGGCGCGGTGATGGCGGTGCTCACCGCCGGGATCACGTTCCTCGTGCAGAAGTACATCCTCGCCGACTTCGAGAACCTCGCCACGACGGCGACCCTCGGCCCGGGCGCGACCGAGGAGGAGCTGCGCGACGCCGTGTTCGGCACGTTCGGCGACCTCTTCCTCGTGCTGATCCCGACGCTGCTGATCTCGACCCTGCTGCTGGCGGTCACCACCGGCCTGATGGCCTCGGTGATGGGCCGGGCCGCGCTGGGCCGCGAGGTCACCTTCGGCATCGCGTGGCGCGAAGTGCAGCCGCGGCTGCTGCCGCTGCTCGGCGTGGCGTTCGGCTACGCGCTGGTCACGACGATCGGCCTGATGTTCTGCATCATCCCGGGCGTGCTGGCCTGGGTGTTCTGGGCGCTGGCCGTGCCGGCGCTCGTGCTCGAGCGCGGGACGTTCCGCGACGCGTTCGCCCGGTCGATCAAGCTGGTCGGCGGCGCGTTCTGGCGGGTGCTGGGCATCCTGCTGCTGGCGCGGGTCATCCAGTCGCTCTTCGAGAACATCATCCAGCTGCCGTTCGCCCTCGGCACCGGCGTCTTCGACCAGGTGCTGAACCCGGGCAAGGTGACCCTGCCGAGCACGGGTGACCTGCTGCTGCAGTCGGCCGGGCAGATCGTGTCCGGCACGATCGCGATCCCGTTCGTCACGCTGGTCACCGTGATCGTCTACCTCGACCAGCGGATGCGCCGCGAAGGCATGGACATCGAGCTGGCTCGCGCGGCCGGGGTGCAGCCGCCGCAGGCATGGTGACGCTGGTCCTCATCGACGTCCCGGTCGACATCGACCGGGACGCTGCCCGGCGCGCGGCGGCGGAGGAGCTGACCGACCCGAAGTACCGGGACGCCAAGCCGAACTTCCTCCAGCAGATCGGCCAGTGGCTCGGCGAGCAGCTCGAGAAGCTGCTCAACGGCGTGTCCTCGGTGGTCCCGGGCGGGATCTGGGGCGTGCTGCTCGTCCTCGTGCTGCTGATCGTGCTCGTCGTCGTGGTCCGGCTGCGCACCGGCAAGGTCGCCCGCGCGTCCCGGGCCGGCGGGACGGTGTTCGGCGGGAAGCGCCAGAGCGCCGACGACTACCGCCGCTCGGCGGCCGAAGCCGCCGCGGCCGGGCGGTACGGCGACGCCGTCCGCGACCGCTTCCGGGCCGTCGTGCGGGCCCTGGAGGAACGCGCGCTGCTCGACGCCCGCTCGGGCCGCACTGCCGACGAAGCCGCCGCCGAAGCCGGGGTCCTGCTGCCGAACGTCGCCGCGGAACTGCGGGAAGGCGCGCGGCTCTTCGACGATGTCCACTACGGCGGCCGCGAAGGCACCGAAGCGGCCTACCTCGCCCTCACCGAGCTGGACGAACGCTGCCGCCGTGAACGCCCGGTCGCCTTGGCGGGCTCGTGAGCACCTCCGTTTCGCCGGATGTGCGCCGGATCTGGCGCGGTGCCCGCATCCCGCTGGCCCTCGTCGCCCTGATCTTCGCCGCCGGCGCCCTGCTCCTGCTCGGCCGCGGCGAGCAGGCCCACGGCGCGCTCGAACCCGGCTCGTACGAACCCGGTGGCGCCCACGCGCTCGCGCAGCTGCTGCGCGACCAGGGTGTCGACGTCCGGACGGCGCACACCGCCGACGAAGCCGACGACGCGATCACCGAAGACGCGACGCTGCTGGTCACCCAGCCGGACCTCGTTCCGGCGAAGCGCTTCGACGCGCTGCGGCAGCACGCCGCGGACATCGTCCTCGTGACGCCGGGAGCGCCGACGCTGCACGACTCGCTGCCGCTGGTGCGCCCGGTCGGCCAGAGCGACGTCGGCACCCTGAGCCCGCAGTGCACGGTCGCCGCGGCGGTCGCGGCGGGCGACGTCACCCTCGGCGGCATCGGGTACGCCTCGTCCGGCGCGCGTTCGTGCTACCCCGGCGAAGACGGCGGCGGCACGCTGCTGCAGCTCGCCGACGCGGGCGGCCTGACGACGCTGCTCGGCTCGTCGGCACCGCTGACCAACGCGCGGCTCGCCGACGAGGGCAACGCGGCGCTGGGGCTGCACCTGCTCGGGCAGCACCCGAAGCTCGTCTGGTACCTGCCGTCCACGACGGACCCGGCGCTGGACGACACCCGCAAGTCGATCTTCGACCTGATTCCCGACGGCTGGTACTACGGTGCCGCACAGGCGTTCATCGCCGTGGCGCTGCTGGCGCTGTGGCGGGCGCGCCGGCTCGGCCCGGTGGTCACCGAGCCGCTGCCGATCGTCGTGCGCGCGGCCGAGACCGCCGAAGGACGTGCCCGGCTGTACCGCCGGGCGAAGGCCGCGGGACACGCGGGCGAGACGCTGCGGGAGGCGGCGCGCAGCCGGCTGCGGACCACGCTGGGCCTGCCGCGCGACGCCGACGCGGCGGCACTGGTGACCGCGGTGAGCACGCGCACCGGGCGGCCGGCCAACGACGTCGGCGCGGTGCTCTACGGCCCGCCGGCGCCGGACGACCCCGCGCTGGTCCGGCTGGCCGGCGAACTGGACAAGGTGGAACGAGAGGTGGGGCGATCTTGACCAGCGAGAACGCGACTGGGGCCCGGGACGCGCTGATCGCGTTGCGCGCCGAGGTCGGCAAGGCCGTCGTCGGCAACGACGCCGCGGTCACCGGCCTGATCCTGGCGCTGCTCTGCCGGGGGCACGTGCTGCTCGAAGGCGTCCCGGGCGTGGCGAAGACGCTGCTCGTGCGGGCGCTGGCGGCGGCGCTGGACCTGGAGACCACGCGCGTGCAGTTCACGCCGGACCTGATGCCCGGCGACGTCACCGGCTCGATCGTCTACGACGCGCACAGCGGCGAGTTCTCCTTCCGCGAAGGGCCGGTGTTCACGAACCTGCTGCTCGCCGACGAGATCAACCGGACGCCGCCGAAGACGCAGTCGTCGCTGCTGGAGGCGATGGAGGAGCGGCAGGTCTCGCTCGACGGCAAGACGCGGCCGCTGCCCGACCCGTTCATCGTGATCGCCACCCAGAACCCGGTGGAGTACGAGGGCACCTACCCGCTGCCCGAGGCGCAGCTGGACCGGTTCCTGCTGAAGCTGACCATGCCGACGCCGTCGCGCGAGGACGAGATCGGCATCCTCTGGCGGCACGCGCAGGGCTTCGACCCGCGCAACCTTGCGGCGGCGGGCCTCAAGTCCGTCGCCGGCGCTCCCGAGCTGGCGGCCGCGCGCGAAGCGGTGGCGAAGGTGACGATCGGGCCCGAGGTGATCGGGTACGTCGTCGACCTGTGCCGCGCGACGCGGTCGTTGCCGTCGGTGCGGATCGGCGTTTCTCCCCGTGGTGCCACGGCGTTGCTCGCGGTGACCCGGGCCTGGGCGTGGCTGGCCGGGCGCGACTACGCGACGCCCGACGACGTCAAGGCGCTGGCGCGGCCCGCGCTGCGGCACCGCCTGGACGTGCGGCCGGAAGCCGAGCTGGAGGGCGTCACCGCGGACGGCGTGCTCGACCGCGTGCTCGCGTCCGTGCCCGTGCCGCGCTGACATGGCCGTCACCGGAAGGCTCGGGCTGCTGGCGCTGTTCGGCGCGCTGGTGGTCGGGCTGCTCCTGCCGTCGACGACCGGGATCCTGGCCGTCGGTGGCGTGCTCGTGCTGCTCGTGGTCGTCGATCTCGTGCTGGCCGGAAGCGTTCGCGCGCTGGCTTTCCGGCGGTCGGGGGACACGTCGGTGCGGCTCGGCGAGCCGTGCGAGGTGACGCTGGTCGTCGCGAACCCCGGTGGCCGGGCGGTGCGTGGGCAACTGCGGGACGCTTGGCCGCCTTCGGCGGGTGCCTCGGACCGGCATGCCCTGCGCGTACCGGCGGGGGAGCGGCAGGCGCTGGTGACGTCGCTGCGGCCGTCGCGGCGCGGCGACCGGACGGCGGCGCGCGTGACGGTCCGGTCGGTGGGGCCCTTGGGTTTGGCCGCGCGGCAGGGTTCGCACGAGGTGTCGTGGACGGTCCGCGTGCTGCCGCCGTTCCACAGCCGCAAGCACCTGCCGTCGCGGCTGGCGCGGCTGCAGCAGCTCGACGGCCGCAGCGCGGTGCTGATCCGCGGGCAGGGCACCGAGTTCGACTCGCTGCGCGAGTACGTGATCGGCGACGACGTCCGCTCGATCGACTGGCGCGCGACGGCGCGGGCGGCGGACGTGATGGTCCGGACGTGGCGCCCGGAGCGCGACCGGCACGTGGTGCTGGTGCTGGACACCGGCCGCGTGTCGGCGGGCCGGGTCGGCGACGCCCCGCGCCTGGACGCGGCGATGGACGCGGCGTTGCTGCTGGCGGTGCTGGCTTCCCGGGCCGGCGACCGCGTCGACCTGCTGGCGTACGACCGCCGGCTGCGGGCCGCGGTGCAGGGTTCGTCGGGGGCTTCTCTGCTGACGTCGCTGGTGAACGCTATGGCGCCGATCGAGCCGTCGCTCGTCGAGACGGACGCGCGCGGGATGGTCGCGGAGGTGCTCCAGCGCACCCGGCGCCGGTCGCTGGTGGTGCTGCTGACCGGCCTCGACGCGGCGCCGCTGGAGGAGGGGCTGTTCCCGGTGCTGAGCTCGCTGACCGCGCGGCACGAGCTGATCGTGGCGTCGGTGGCGGACCCGCGGGTGGCGGAGATGCTCACCGGCCGGGGTGACGCGGAAGCCGTGTACGACGCGGCGGCGGCGTCGCGGACGACGGCGGAGCGGCAGCGGGTGACCGAACGCCTGGCGCGGCACGGGGTCAGCGTCGTGGACGCCGTGCCGGAGGAGCTGCCGCCGGCGCTGGCGGACCGGTACCTGGCGTTGAAGGCGGCCGGGCGGCTCTAACGGGTGGCTGCGGTGGTGCGGGCTGCGCGACCCTGTTAAGCCCGAAGCATGTGGAAGCTCATGGCCGTGGCGCTGGCGATCTCTTCGGCCCCGCTGGCGGACGGTGCACCGGTGTACCTGGCCGACGGCGGCGGCAAGCTGTCGCTCGCGGTGGCCGACGGCAAGCCGGTGCTGGCCGGCGCGGGGGACGCGGGTGCGAAGTGGACGTACGCCGCGCAGCGGTTCACGAACGTCCAGAGTGGACAGTGCTTGACGGCGGCGAGCCCGGTCGACGGCGTGGCGGTGAAAATGGCCGCCTGCGACGACAAGGACAAACACCAGACTTGGCGGCGCGTGGCGGGACTGCCGGGCCTGGTGGAGATCGCGAACGTCGCCACGGCACGGTGCTTGACCGCGGAGGACGCGGCCGTGGGCGCCCGGCTGTACCAGGAAGTCTGTTCCCTGACGGGAATCGCGAACACATGGGCGGCGGGCGGCCGGACGTTGGCGATCCTGTCGGGCAACGGCCAGCGGTTGGCGTCGAAGGACCCGGGAGCGCCGTTCGTGGTCCGGGTGATCGGCGAGAACGGCCAGCCGGCGGCCGACGTGCCGGTGACGTTCTTCGTCCGGGCGGCGCGCCCGAAGAACTCCCTGGTTTTCGAAGGCGGCGGCGAGACGGTGACGGTCAAGACGGGCGCGGACGGGACGGCGTCGAGCCCGAAGCTGGTGTTGACGGAGGTGGGGGAGTTCGAGGCGCGGTTCGTGGGAACGGCGAGCCTGGAGGACGGATCGTCGATCGCCTTCGAGGGCTCGTGCCTATGCTGATTCGGGCAGGGCGTCCCCGGCGTCACGCGCGTTCAGGTCGCCGACTTCGCCTTCCTTCGCCGCGCGGCGTCCCAACGTGAAGACGTACACCAGGAACGCCACCTCGACGAAGACGCCGATGCCCACCCGGACCCACGTCGGCCAGCCGGACGGCGTCACGAACGCCTCGATCAGCCCGGACACGAACAGCACGCACGCCAGCCCCAGCGCCATCACCACCACCGACCGGCCCTGCTCGGCCAGCGCGGCCGTCCGGGAGCGGCGGCCCGGGTCGACCACCGTCCAGCCGAGCTTCAGCCCGGTGCCCGCCGCGATGAACACCGCCGTCAGCTCCAGCAACCCGTGGGGGAGCAGGAGCCCGATCATCACGTCGCCGCGGCCGGCCGCGCTCATCGCGCCGATGATCAGGCCCGCGTTGAGGGAGTTCATCCACAGCGCGCCGATCACCGGCAGGCCCAGCGCGACGCCGAGGAACAGGCACGTCGCCGCCACCCAGGCGTTGTTCGTCCACACGCGCGCCGCGAACGACGTCGCCGGGCCCGTCGAGTAGTAGTTCTCGGCCTCGCCGCCGGGCTTGGTCAGCTGGTTGAGCTCGTCCGCGCTCCCGATCGACGCGCGGACGTGCGGGTCGCCTGCCACCCAGACGGCGATCACCGCCATCACCGCGATCGACACCACCGCCGCCGGGATCCACCAGCGCCGCGAGAGGTACACCGCGGCCGGGAAGCGGCGCGTGAAGAACAGCGCGACCTCGCGCCACGCGGGGTTGTGCGACCCGGAGATCGCGCTCCGCCCGCGGGCGACCAGCCCGGACAGCCGGCTCACCAGGGCCGGGTCGGGCGCGACCGAGCGGACGATCGACAGGTGCGTCGCGGTCCGCTGGTAGAGCGTCACCAGCTCGTCGGCCTCCGCCCCCGTCAGCTTGCCGCCGCGGTGGGTCAGCTCGCCGAGCCGGTTCCACTCCGCCGAGTGCGTCGCGACGAAGACGTCCACATCCACGCCGACCACCCTATCCGTCGCTACGCTGGGCCGTGTGCACGAGGAATCCGAGCTGGTCACCGGCGAAGCCGTCGTCCTGGACCTGCGCGTCGCCAAGCTCGCGAGCCGCGCGCTGGCGATGGTGCTCGACGTCCTCGTGCAGTTCGCGCTGTTCATCGGCGCGTTCTTCGTGCTCACGCTCACCGTGCCGGGCGAGGACGAATCGCTCGCGCTGACCCTCATCCTGGTGTTCGTGGTGCTGATCATGGTCGGCTACCCGGTGCTGTTCGAGACGCTCTCGCGCGGCCGTTCGCTGGGCAAGATGGCGGTGGGGCTGCGCGTGGTGCGCGTCGACGGCGGGCCGATCCGCTTCCGCCACGCCCTCACGCGCGGGCTCGCCGGGTTCGTCATCGACTTCTGGGCGCTCGGCGTGTTCGGGGCGGTGGCGGTGATCGTGTCGCTGTGTTCGTCGGACGGCCGCCGCGTCGGTGACTTCCTCGCCGGGACGCTGGTGGTCCGCGACCGCGCGCCGGAAGGCGTGGCGTACCCGGCGATCGGCATGCCCCCGGGCCTCGAGGGCTGGGCGGCCCAGCTCGACCTGACGCGGCTCCCGGACGACCTCGCGCTGGCGAGCCGCCAGTTCCTGGCGCGGTTCGGCCAGCTGGCACCGGAAGCGGCGCACGCGCTGGGCTGGAAACTGGCGCAGCAGGTGGGCAACGCGCTGGGGACGCCGGTGCCGCCCGGGGTGCCGCCATGGGCGTTCCTGGCGGCGGTGCTGGCGGAACGGCGCAACCGCGACCACGCCCGGGCGGTCCAGGCGTACGTGGCCCAGGTGGCGGCGGCGCGAGGGCACCTTCCGGCGCCGGGGCCGGGGTATTCGGCGAGTGCCCAGGTCGGGGCGATGGCGACGGGCGGGCAGCCGGTTGCGGCGGCGCAGGCCCAGCCCTCGCCCTGGTCCGGCTCGACCGGCTCGACCGCGACGAGTTGGGCTGCGACCGGCTCGGCCGGGCTTGGCTCGCCCGACTCGGCTGGGACTGGCTCAGCCGGGCCCGGCTTGGCCGCGACCAGCTCGCCCTGGTCGGCCACGACCGGCTCGGCTGCCGCCGAGGCGGATCCGCCGACTCCGCCGTCCGGGACCCCAGCGGTTCCCGCCGAAAACCCCTTCACCCCGCCCGGCTAGGACACGTCTCCCGACGCGGACAGCCACGTGTTGCACTGCTGGTTGCGGTTCTTGGTCGCGCCGTGCTGCCACCAGGAGATGTTGTGCTTGGCGCTGCCGTGGTCGCGCTTGCCGTTGCGGGCGTAGTCGTCGCCGCGGTCCTGGGCGTTCCAGGCCTCGTTGTAGATGTTCTTGTCGACCGAGCCGCCGGAAACCGACGCCGAGCCGAGGAACATGCCCGAGAAGCACTGCGCCTCGAGCTCCATCCGCCGGGACAGCTCCAGGCCGACCGCCGAGTCGGCGCCGGCGTCGTAGCGCTGGTCGCCGTAGGCCTCGGTGATGCCGGCCAGGTTCTGCACGTGGTGGCCGTATTCGTGGGCCAGGATCGACAGGTACGGGCCGGGGTGGTTGCCCCAGACGTCGATCTCGATGCGGTCCATCGGCATGTAGATCGTGTCGTTCGAGGGGCAGTAGAACGGCGTGACGCCGGTGGTCGTGCCCCCGCTGCCGCACGGCGTCGACGACTCCGACAGCGACCGCGGCACCGACAGGTTCGGCGACCGGAACGGCAGGTTCACGGCGCCGAGCATCCGCGACCACATCGCGTCGAGGCAGGCGATCCCGGACTGGAAGAAGCGGGTGGCGCTGTTCTGGTCGGTCGCCCAGCGGCTCAGCGAGCAGGAGACGTTCTGCAGTCCGTAGTCGGCGCTGGCGAACAGGGGGTTGTTGCCGGTGGCGACGACCGAGCGGGGGCCGCTCGGCGTCTCGGACGTGCGGGTCGTGCGTTCGGTGGTTTCGCTGGTGGTCGTCTCTTCGGTGGACGACGTGGTCGCGGTGGTCTCGTCGGCGGAGGTGGTTTCGGAGGTGTCGGAGGGGTAGGTGCTGGAGTAGCCGGCGTCGGCGACGTGCCGGGTGTTGCCCCCGATCAGCGCGACGGCCGCGACGAGCCCCCCGACGACGGCGACGATCCCGATGATCGCGACGGCAACGATGACCCCGGTGTTCGACTTCTTCGCGACGTAGGGCCGATAGCCGGGCGCGAAGCGAGGGCCGAAGGGAGCACCGGGAGGCGGGCCGGGGTAGGTGGGTGGAGCGGCCGCGGCCGGCGGCGGGAGCGGCGCGCCGAAGCCGGGACGAGGGTAGGCGCCGGACGGCGGGCCGTGCGTGGGAAAGCCTTGGGTGCCTTGTGGACCCCGGGGCGGCTGTCCGGGGAACTGCGCGCCTTGCGGCCACCCGGGCGCGCCGGCGGGTCCTTGCGGGCCTTGGCCAGGGGCACCGGCCGGGCCGCGAGGTGGCTGGCCGGGCTGTCCGCCGGGACCTCGGCCTTGCTGCGGAGCACCACCGGGTGTCGGGAACGGTCCGGTTTGCGGCGCACCGCTTTGTCCCGGCCCGCCGGGCGCGCCGTGCGGCGCTTGCCCGCCGGGGCTTTGGCTGGGACTGTGCGGCGCTTGCCCGCCGGGGCCTTGGCTGGGACCCTGCGGCGCTTGCCCGCCCGAGCCCTGGCCGGGACCGCGCGGCGCCTGCCCCGCCTGCCCCGCCTGCCCCGCCTGCCCGCCCGGCCCCTGACCCGGCCGCCCCTGCGGCAGCGGCCGAACCCCGGGCGGCGGCAGCGGTCCCCGTCCCGGTGGCGGCACCGGCCGCCGCGGGTCTTGGGCACCCGGACCCTGTGGGCCTTGCGTCATGAAAGCGGAACCCCCCGTGCGATTTCCCCGTCGGAAGCGGCGTACCTGCGGAGATCTCGCCGTTCCGGGCGTCAGCATAGAGCGGGTGCTCTAGGGTGTGGTGCTGTGTTGAGCAAATGGGGGACAGCGGCCGCGGTCGCCGCGATGGCCGTGCTGACCGCCGGGCCCGCCGCCGCGCAAGGGCCGTCCGCCGGGCCCGTCCTGCCGAACGCTCCCTCCGAGCAGGCGAAGAAGCCCCAGCAGCTGAACGGCGAAAACGTCCAGCCGCCCGAAGGCGCCACCGCCGACGTCGCCCTCAAGGTCCTCCGCGACGGCTCCCTCCAGGTCACCGAGAAGGTCACCGTCCCCGGCGGGAAGCAGCTCACCTCGCGCGTCCCCCTGAAAGTCTCGGCCGGCGACGACCAGGACCGCGTCTTCGAAGCGAAAGACATCAAGACCGAGGGCGCCGCCACCAGCCAGCTGACCGGCGACCAGCTCGTCCTCACCTTCACGGGCGGCACGTCCACCGTCACCTACACCGTCGACGGCGCCATCGCCGACCAAAGCGGCCGCCAGCAAGCCCGCTGGCAGGTCGCCAGCGGCTTCGACACCCCGCTCGCGAAGCTCACCGCCTCCTTCCTCGCGCCTTCCCCGCGGCTGTCCCCAGTGGACTGCTTCGCCGGCCCGATCGGTTCCAGCCAGCGCTGCACCCTCGCCGAGCTCGACCACACCGGCGTCGTCCGGCTCGAACAGAACGACGTCCAGCCGGGCGACCGCGTCGACCTGCTCGTCGGGCTCCCCGCCGGCACCGTCCCGGCCAACGCGAAGTTCGCCGACGTCGGTCTCTTCGCCACCGCCTTCGCCTTCACCCCGCTGACCGGCGTCGTCTTCGCCCTCCTGCTCGTCTTCCTGATCGCCGGCGGCATCTTCGTCGCGCGCCGTCGCAAGGAAGACGCCGGCGCGCTCACCACCGCCACCGGCCCGGTCGAGGTCCTGCTCCGCGACGGCGAACGCGTCTTCTTCGCCAGCCCCGACGGCGTCCTGCCCGGCCAGGTCGGCACCGTCGTCGACGAGACCGTCGACGTCGTCGACATCAGCGCCACCGTCGTCGACCTCGCCGTGCGCAACTACCTCTGGCTCGCCGAAGTACCGGACCAAGACTGGCAAATCGCCCGCCGCAACCCGCCGGACGAGCACCTGCACGACTTCGAACGCGCCGTCTACGAGACGCTCCTGCCGGCCGGCACCGACGCCGTCCTGGTGTCGCAGCTGCGCGCCCGCGGCCGGCTCGACCTGCGCAAGATCAGCGACGCGATGTACGCCGACGTCGTCACCAAGCGCTGGTTCTCCCGCCGCCCCGACACCGCCCGCGGCCGCCTGACCTGGCTCGGCGCCGGCATCTTCGCGCTCGGCGCGGCCGCCACCGCGGTCCTCACCTTCACGGTCGGCGACGCGCTGCTCGGCGTCGCGGTCGCGCTGGCCGGGCTCGCCGTCGCCGCGGCGGCCGCGCTGCTGCCCTCGCGCACCGCACGCGGCCGGGTGCTCGTCGGCCAGGTCCGCGGCCTGCTCGACTACCTCCACACCGCCAAGGCCGAGGACATCCCGCCGGCCGACCGCGAGATGGTGTTCTCGCGCTCGCTGCCGTACGCGGTCGTCCTGGGCGACACCGAACGCTGGCTCGGCACCTTCGCCGCGCTCAACCCCGCGTCGGACGGCTCGGCCGGGCTCTACTGGTACGGCGGCATGGAGTCCGACCAGGACCTGCGCCGCTTCGGCACGCACTTCCCGTCGTTCCTGACGGCGCTCGACGGGCTGCTCACCGCGTCCGCCCGCGCGTCCCGCTGACCGTGCTCGCCGGAGTGGTCCTCGCGCTCTTCCTGGCCGCCGCGCCGGGAGACGACCCGCCGCTGCCCACCGTCCCGCAGAGCGCCGAGATCCAGCTCAAGGTCGAGCGCGACGGCTCGCTCTCGGTCGCCGAAGCGATCTCCGTACCCGACGGCGTCACGATGGACCGCCGCGTCCCGCTGCGGGTCGCCGCGCCGCACCACCGCGACCGCGTCTACGGCGTCCGCGAAGTCGTCCTCGAAGGCAGCGGGAACGCCCAGGTGGACGCGGACGCGTTCACCGTCCACCTCACCGCGGGCACGTCGATCGTCCGGTACACAGTGGACGGTGCGGTCGCCGGGAACCAGGTCACCTGGGAGCTGGCCGGTGGCTGGAGCACCGACCTCAAGTTCATCCGGGCCTCCTTCGCGGCGCCGAAGATCCCGGTCGCCGTCGACTGCGCGATCGGCGGCTTCCCGTGCGCCGCCGCGCAGATCGACCACGCCGGGCTGACGCGGTTCAGCCAGCAGAACCTCGCGGCGGGCGACCGGATGACGGCGACGATCGAGGTGCCCGAGCACACCGTCCCGGCGAACGAAGTCCTCGTCCCGGCCAAGACGATCGCGGGTGCGTTCGTCCTCACGACGCCGGTCGCCTGGGCCTGGGCGGGCTTCGCCGCGCTCCTGCTGGCCGCGGCCGCGTTCGTCGGTTTCGCCCGCCGCCGTGCCACCGGCGACCCGCCCCAGGCCGGGCTGATCGCGAAGAACGGCGAGTTCGCGTCCCCGGAGGGCGTGCTGCCCGGGCACATCGGCTTGCTGCTGCACGGCAGCGCCGGGCCCGCCGACCTGGCCGCGACCGTGCTCGACCTGGCCGTCCGCAACTACGTCTGGGTGAGCGACGGCCCGACGCTGACCCGCCGCAACCCGCCCGACGAGCACCTGACGTCCTTCGAACGTGCCGTCTTCGAGGCCGTCCTCCCTGGCGAATCGGTGACCCTCGCCGAACTGCGGCAGCGGCACGTCGAGATCCCACGGGTGGCGCTGCACGCCGACCTCGCCGGCCGCGGCTGGCTCGCGACCGGGCGGCTCGGGCGGGCCGGAATCCGGGTCGTCTGCTACGGCGTGTTCCTGACGATCCTGCTCGCGCTGACCGCCGGGTACGCCCAGCTCGGCGTCATCCTCGCGCTGGCCGGGGCCGCCGCCGTCGCCGTCTCGGCCGCGCTGCCCGCCCGCCGGCACGCGGGCGCGGAGGTCGCGCGCCGGCTTCGCGGTGTGGCCGGGCAGCTCGCGGCGACGCGGGCGAAGGACTTCGACAAGCCGCAGCGCGAGCTGGTGTTCTCCCGCGGCCTGCCGTACGCGTCAGCTCTGGGCGAACTAGGTCCCTGGGTGGCCGCGTTCGACGGCCTCGACCACCCGCCACCGGTGTACTGGCACGACGGCGATATCACGCCTGACCAGGCCGGATCCTTCGCGACGGCGCTCGCGGGCACGTTCGCCGGCGCCCACCGCGGCCGCCTGCTCGCCGCCGTCGGAGTGGACACCGGTTCTCACCCGCCAGCCGGGAAGCCAGGAGGCGCCGAGCCGTCGTAGGGTGGGGCCATGGCCGATCCCGAGCTCGTCCGATACTCCCTAGACAACGGTCTGCGCGTGGTCCTCGCACCCGACGCGACCGCGCCGGTGGTCGGCGTCAGCGTGCACTACGACGTGGGTTTCCGCTCCGAGCCGGAGGGGCGCACCGGGTTCGCGCACCTCTTCGAGCACCTGATGTTCCAGGGCTCCGAGAGCCTGGAGAAACTCGCCCACTTCCGGCACGTGCAGTCCAGCGGCGGCACCTTCAACGGGTCCACCCACCCGGACTACACCGACTACTTCGAGGTGCTGCCGAGCGCCGCGCTGGAGCGCGCGCTCTTCCTCGAAGCCGACCGGATGCGCGCGCCGAAGCTGACCGCGGAGAACCTGGCGAACCAGATCGACGTCGTCAAGGAGGAGATCCGGCTCAACGTGCTGAACCGGCCCTACGGCGGGTTCCCGTGGATCACCCTGCCGCCGGTCCTGTACTCGACGTTCCCGAACGCGCACAACGGTTACGGCGGCTTCGAGGACCTCGAGAGCGCCACGGTCGAAGACTGCGCGGCGTTCTTCGACACCTACTACTCGCCGGCGAACGCCGTGCTCACGGTGGCCGGTGACTTCGAGGTCGACAACGCCAAGAAGCTGATCGAGCAGCACTTCGGCGACGTCCCGCACCGGCCCGCACCGCAGCGGCCGTCCTTCGCCGAACCGCTGCCGACCACCGAGCTGCGCGGCGAGGTCGAAGACCCGCACGCCCCGCTGCCCGCGCTCGGCATCGGCTACCGGATGCCGGACCCGATCAACGACGTCGACGGCTACCTGGCCTACCTGGTGCTCGCCGGGGTCCTGACCGACGGCGACGGCTCCCGCCTGCAGCAGCGGCTGGTGCACAAGGAACCGCTGGTCGTCGACATCGGCGCCGGCGCCGGGCTGTTCGGCCCGTTCGAGGCCCGCGACCCGGACACGTTCACCATCACGCTGATCCACCCGCACGAGGTGCCGCGCGAGCGCGTGCTCGCCGCGCTGGACGACGAGCTGGAGAAGATCGCCGAGAACCCGCCGGACTCCCAGGAGCTGCGGAAGGTCACCGCCCGCTGGGCGGCGAGCCTGCACTCCGAGCACGACCGCCTGGTCTCCCGGACGCTGGCGCTCGGCTCGTTCGAACTGCTCTACGGCGACGCGTCGCTGGTGTACCGGCTCGCGGACCGGATGTCCGCCGTCACCTCGGAAGCCGTTTCGGCGGCGGCGAAGGCGCTGCGCCCCGACGCGCGCGCCGTCCTGGTGGTCAAGCCCGCTTCGGAAGGGACCAACGAGCAGTGACTTCAGCAACGCACCGCAGCGCGGAGGAGATCGGCCGCACCGCGCGGGGGCCGCGCCCGCTGCCGCCGCTCGGCGAGCAGCGTGCCGCCGGCGATCTGTCCCATGTGGACACCGAGCTCTCGAACGGCCTGCGCGTGCTGGCCGTGCGCAAGGCGACCGTGCCGATGGTCGAGGCGCGGCTGTGGATCCCGTTCGCGGGGGACGACGCGCTGCACCCGGCGACGTCCGAGGTGCTCGCCGAGACGATCCTGACCGGCACCGCGCGCCGCAACCGCATCGAGATCGACGCCGAGCTGGCGCTGATCGGCGGCGACATCGGCGCCGGCGTCGACCCGGAACGCCTGGTGCTGACCGGATCCGCGCTCGCCGACAAGCTGCCGACGTTCCTCGACGTGCTCGGCGACGTCCTCACCGGGGCGACCTACGCCGACGAGGAGATCGCGCGCGAGAAGGAACGGCTGGTCGAGCGGATCGCCGTGTCGCGCACGCAGCCGCGCACGATCGCGCGGGAGGCACTGCAGAAGCACCGCTACGGCGACCACCCCGCCACGCGCGAGGTCCCGAAGGCCGAAGACGTCGCCGTCGTGACGCCCGAGCAGGTCCGGGCGCTGCACCAGGCGTCGGTGCTGCCGCGCGGCGCGGTCCTGGTGCTGGTCGGCGACATCGACCCGCAGGCCGTCGTCGGCGACCTGGAGAAGGTGCTCGGCGGCTGGGCGTCGGACCGCTCCGCCGTGCGGCTGCCGCCGCTGCCGGAGCTGACCGGCCCGAACGTGCTGCTGGTGCCGCGCGCCGGGGCCGTGCAGTCGCAGATCCGGCTTTCGGCGCAGACCGTGCCGCGCACCGACCCGGGTTACGCGGCGCTGCAGCTGGCGAACCTGGCCTACGGCGGGTACTTCTCGTCGCGGCTGGTGGAGAACATCCGCGAGAACAAGGGGTACACCTACTCCGCGCACTCCGGGTTCGAGTTCACCGACGGCACCGCGGTGGTCAACGTCGACGCGGACACCGCCACCGAGGCGACCGCGCCGGCACTGCTGGAGACCCGCTACGAGCTGGGCCGCCTCGGCCAGGTCCCGCCGGCCGGCGACGAGCTGGAGTCGGTGCGGCAGTACGCGATCGGCTCGCTGCTGACGTCGACGTCGTCGCAGTCCGGGCTGGCCGGCCAGGTGCTGGCGCTGGCCTCGACCGGGCTGAGCCTGGAGTGGCTCACCGAGCACCCGGCGCGGGTGGCGGCGGTGACCGCCGACGAGGTGGCCGAAGCGGCGCTGAAGTTCTTCGCTCCCAAGCGGTTCACCGGCGTGGTCGTCGGGGATGCGGCGGTGCTGGAACGCAAGCTCGTGTCCCTCGGAGACGTCGTCGTGGGCGAGCCGGCCTGATGTCCGTCCCGTTCTCCCTCGGTGCCCTGCCCACCCTGTCGCGATCCACTGTGGACCGTCAGGAAGGCTTGCGCACCAACCCTTCGCGGCTGGTGTCGCGCTGGGCCGACGCTCGGGTCGTCCTGCTGGACGACACCGGGCGCACCCCGGTCGTCGAGGGCTCGTCCGTCTTGGCGTTCCGCAAGGCGATCGACTTCGGCGCCGAGCCGCCGGCCGACGCGGTGTTCCTCGGCGAGTGGCAGGACGTCGACTACTGGTCGCTGCCGGGCGGCCCGTCGGGGGACGCCGGCACGGTGAAGATGGCGGGCAGCTGGGGCTTCGTCGAGGAGGTCCCGAGCGCAGACGGCGAGATCTGGGTCGAGCTGCGCGGGTACGGAGACCTGCTGGACGACACGTCGGCGGGGCTGTTCACGACGGCACAGGCGCTGCGGAACTGGCGTCGCCAGGCCAGGTTCTGCACGCGCTGCGGCCACCCGACGGAGCTGATCCAGTTCGGCTGGGCGAGCAAGTGCACGAACGACGGCCGCGAGGAGTACCCGCGCACGGACCCGGCGGTGATCTGCCTGGTCCACTCGCTGGAGGGGGTCAACGGATCCCACGTGCTGCTGGCCCGCCAGCCGATCTGGCCGGCCGGGCGGTACTCGGTGCTGGCCGGGTTCGTGGAGGCGGGGGAGTCGCTGGAGGCGTGCGTCCTGCGCGAGATCCGCGAGGAGGTGGGGGCGTCGGTGTCCGATGTCCGCTACCTCGGGAGCCAGCCGTGGCCGTTCCCGCGGTCGATCATGCTGGGCTTCACGGCCCGGGCGGATCGCGCGCTGCCGCTGGTCCCGGCGGACGGCGAGATCGAAGAGGCGCTGTGGGTGTCGCGCGAGGAGGTGCGCGAGGCGTTCGAGAACAGCCAGTCGCGCAACGAGGGCGCCCGCCCGACGCCGATCGCCGGGGGTGCGGCGGAGATCATCCTGCCGGGCAACTCGTCCATCGCCCGCGTGATGCTCAAAGCCTGGGCGGACGCGGAGGAGTAAACCCGTTGGCTCTCGCCCGGCCGCCGCTGTTACCCTCCCGACGGCCGTGCGAGAGACCGAGGAGGTGGTACCCGTGAACGTTTCGACGTGGGTGCTCCCCTCCGGGGTCACGGCCGGGCGATAGGTCGTCCGGGAGCGCCGCTCAAGCGCACTCCCGAAAGGCACGACCATGCACTTCACCACCGAACAACGCCTCGACGACGGCGTCCTCGAGCGCGAGTTCACCCTCGGCGAGATCCCCGGCATCCTGTGGACGCCCGCCACGTCCGCGCCGGCTCCGCTGGTCCTGATGGGCCACCCCGGCGGACTGGCCAAGATGTACCCCCGGCTGGCGGCCCGGGCCCAGGCGGCCGCGGCGGAGGGCTACGCCGCGGCCACCATCGAGCTCCCCGGGGGCGGTGACCGGCCCCGTCTCCCCGCCGTCGACGAGGCCCGCGCCGACCTCCGCCGGGCGATCCAGGCCGGTGAGCCGGTCGGCGACGAGGTCGTCGAGCGGCTCGTCCTCCCGCTGGTCGACCAGGCGGTCCCGGAGTGGCGGGCCACTCTGGACGCCCTCCTCGCCCTACCCGGGATCGGCGGCCCGGTCGGGTTCTCGGGCGGGGTGCTCGCCATCGCCATCCGGCTCGCGGTCGTCGAGCCGCGCATTGCGGCCGCCGTCCTGTTCGCCGGGAGTTTCGTGCCCCGCAGCATGTTCGACGAGGCTCGGCAGGTCACCATCCCGCTGCTGGTCCTGCTGCAGTGGGACGACGAAGGCAACGACCGTCAGCTGGCCCTGGACGTGTTCGACGCGCTCGGTTCCCCGGAGAAGACGTTGCACGCCAACATGGGCGGCCACACCGGCATCCCGCGGTTCGAGGGCGACGACGGGAGCCGGTTCTTAGCCCGGCACCTGAAGTAGCGGGGTCAGGGCCAGTACGGCTGGGCGTTCGCCGCGGCTTCGGCGATCGCCCGGCCGTCGATCGTCGTGGCGGCGCGGCCGAGCCCGGCCCGCCGCCACTCGACGGAGAACTCGAAGGGCCCGGCCGGCAGCGGCGACAGCCAGAGCTGCCGGTCGCCCCGGTAGTGCCGGTCGTCGTAGCTCGCTCCGCCGCCGATTTCGGTCAAGCAGCCCTGGCTGACCCGGAACTGCAGGCTGTCGTCGGAGGCGCCGCGGAACCCGCCGGCGTGACTTTCGTCGATGTCGTCCCAGGTGGCCTGGTCCAGCGACCCCCGCCGGACGCTCAGGTGCACGGTGAAGGCACACCCGCCGGGATAGGCGACGAGGTGCTGAAGCGCGACGACGGCGAGGTCCGTCCGCGCGACGAACCGCGCGATCGGGACCGGGCAGCCCAGCACATCGGCCGGCGGAACCGGGTTCATCGCAGGTCACCTCGTTCGATCACCGTGCGGGTCGGCTCGCCGGCGAAGTCGGCGACGGTGCCGTAGGCCAGGTTCAGCGTCTCCAGCCGGTACCGCCACTCGGCGCCGCACGAGCACATCGATCCGAAGCGGTAGTTGATCTGCCAGCGCAGCCATTCGCCCGGCCGCAGCCGGACCGGCGCCGGGCGCCAGTCCCGCCGTGGCCGGCTCATCGGCGCCAGTTCCAATCGGACCGCCAGCGAACCGTCGACCTCACGAAGCCGGACGCCGTCCAGCGCGTCCGGCACCGTGAACCGCGGCTCGAAGCCGGTCGACTCGTCGACGTTCACCTCGTGGAGCAGGGCACCGTCCGGCAGGGGAAACGCGACTGGTACGCGGTTGCGCACCGCAGCCGCCGGGCCGCCGCGGGACCGCTTGGTCCAGGTGGTCCGCACCCTCTGCGCCACGACGTCCATGCCTCCAGCATCCCCGCCGCCGCAAGCGGAAATCGGCTGACCGAGGCCCCGCCCGTGTTTCCGCCACGTGGCCCAGTGCCGCCCCAAGCGTTACCTGGCCGTTTCCGAAGTCCGTTGACGGCTGTGCTCCGGCTCACTACAGTCCTGCGAAACCGTCTGTAAAGTATCCTAATTAAGTCCGGAGGGACGAGTGCGAGCCGGTAGCCCGCGGATGCTGCGCGAGATCAACGATCGCGCCGCCATCGAGGTCCTCCTGCGGGAGGGCCCGCTCACGCGCGCCGAGCTCGAGCTCGCCATCGGGCTCTCCAAGCCCGCCACCGCGCAGCTCATCACGCGGCTCGAACAGGACAACCTCGTCGTCAAGGCCGGCGTCCGCGGCGGTGGGCGGGGTCCCCGCGCCCAGCTCTGGGCGGCCAACGGCGCCCTCGCCTTCGTCGCCGCCGTGGACCTCACCCCGCACATCGCGGACTTCGTCGTCGCCGACGTCGCCGGGATCGTGCTCGCCGAGTACCGGACTCCGCTGCCCGTCCACGAAGGCGCCGACGTCGTCGGGACCTTCGGCGAGGCCCTGCAGAAGGTCGCCGGGGAAGCCGGGATCACCCGGGACCGGCTGGCCCACGTCGTGATCGGCGCGCAGGGCGCGTTCGATCCGCGGACCGGCCTGCTCTCCTCCGCCCCGCACATCCCCGGCTGGCTCGGCTTCGACGTCCCGCAGAAGCTCAGCGACGACCTCGGCGTCGACGTCCTCATCGAGAACGACGTCAACCTCGTCGCCGTCGAGGAGATGAGCGTCGGGCAGGCCCAGGACGTCGACGACTTCGTCATGGTGTGGCTGTCCGAAGGCGTCGGCGGCGCGGTCGTCATCGGACGGCGGCTGCTGCGCGGCGCCACCGGCGGCGGCGGCGAGATCGACTGGATGCGCGTGCCCGACCCGGCCACCGTGGACACCGGCGACGTCTGGCCCGAGGCCGGCGCCCGCTTCGGCAACCTGGTCGACTCGCCCGCGATCGTCCGCTTGGCCGCCGCGCACGGGATCCAGGCGGAAACCGCCTGGGACGCCGTCGAAAAAGCCGGCGAGCAGCACCCCTTCCTGCACGACCTCGCCCGGCGTGTCGCCGGCGGCGTCGCCAACCTCGTCGCGGTCGCCGACCCGCAGCTCGTGCTCCTCTGCGGTGACACCAGCCGCGCCGGCGGCGAGAGCTTCGCCGCGCTGGTGCAGGAAAAGCTGCACGCGCTGGTCCTGCCGCGCACGCCGGTCGGCTGCGCTTCGGTGCAGGGCAACGCCGTTCGCGCCGGCGCGCTGCAGTCCGCGCTGGCCACCGCCCGTGAGGACGTCTTCGGCGTCGTCACCCCCACGCTCCTCGGGTCGCGCAGGCCCGCGGTCGGAGAGCCACTCGGCAAGACCCCGGAGGCCCTCCCGAACACCCGTTCCGCCCCGTCCCCAACCGAGTAGCCCCAAACCGATGAGGAGGAGGGCCATGCCCCCTACCACCCGGACCCGCCGAGGCGCCCTGTTAGCGGCCGCCGCCGCGGCGTCCGTCCTGCTGACGAGCGCCTGCTCCGGCGCCGCCGCCCCGAGCGGCGGTGACGCGGCCGCCGCGCCCGGCAAGGACGACAAGATCACGATCACCGTGTACTCCAAGTTCACCGACCGCGAGTACGGCGTGGTCACCGCGGGCCTGAACAAGCTCAAGGCGAAGTTCCCGAACATCGAGATCAAGCACGAGGGCAACCAGGACGACGACAAGCTCACGCAGTCGATCCGCGGCGGCAACCCGCCCGACGTCGCGATCTCCTTCTACACCGACAACCTGGGCGCCTGGTGCTCCACCGGCAGCTTCCAGGACCTGAAGCCCTACATCGACCGCGACAAGATCGACCTCAGCCAGATCCCCGACGCGGTCCGCAGCTACACCGAGTACCAGGGCAAGCGGTGCGCGATGCCGATGCTCGCCGACGTTTACGGCTTCTACTACAACAAGGACATGTTCGCGGCGAAGGGCGTCACCTCGCCGCCGAAGACCACGGACGAGCTGCTCGAGGACGCCAAGAAGCTGACCGAGTACAACGCGGACGGCTCGATCAAGGTCGCCGGCTTCCTGCCGTCGATGCCGTTCTACGCCAACCAGGCCCAGTACTGGGCGCCGAACTTCGGCGCGCCGTTCATCGGCCCGGACGGCAAGTCGGACCTCGCCACCAACCCCGGCTGGAAGGCGATGTTCGAGTTCCAGCAGAAGCTGATCGACGCACTCGGCGGCCACGACAAGGTCGAGAAGTTCAAGGCCGGTCTCGGTGACGAGTACTCCGCCGACAACGGCTTCCAGAAGGGCAAGCTGGCGATGATCTACGACGGTGAGTTCCGCACCGCGTTCATCAAGGACCAGGCGCCGACCCTGAACTACGCCACCGCGCCCGCCCCGGTGCTCACCAGCATGGCGGACAAGTACGGCAGTGCCTTCACCACCGGCACGATCATCGCGATCCCCAAGGGTGCCAAGAACCCCGGCGCCGCGTGGGAGCTGATCAAGCAGGTCTCCCTGGACACCGACACCCTGGTGGACATGGCCAACGGCCTGAAGAACGTGCCCAGCACGAAGGCCTCGCTGACGTCGCCGCGCCTCGACCTGCAGCCGCAGTTCAAGACGTTCCTCGACATGTACGACAGCGGCAAGCTCGTGTCGAACCAGACCACGCCGATCGGTGACGCGCACCTCAAGGCGGTCAACGACTTCGCCGAGAAGTGGCAGGCCGGCTCGATCCCCGATCTGACCGAAGGCCTGAAGAAGGTGGATGCGCAGATCAACGACGAACTGAAGCAGAAGGGCGCGGGCGGATGACTCCGCCTGATGGGGTCTCGGCGGTGAAGAGTGCCTCGCCCCGCACCCTCCCGGAAAAGGCTTCCCCGTCCGCACCTGAAAAGGTGCGGGCGGGGGCCCGCCGGGCCAAGCGCCGCCGGACCGTCTTCCTCTTCATGGCCCCGGCGTTCCTCGGGTTCCTGATCTTCTTCGGCTACCCGCTGATCGCCACGGTCTACTACTCCTTCACGCGGTACGACCTGATCAACCCGCCGGTGTTCGTCGGCTTCGACAACTACGTCCGGATGTTCACCACCGAGCCGCTGGTCGGCACGGCCGCGTACAACACGTTGTGGCTGGTGGTCATCCTGACGACGTGCCGGGTGCTGTTCTCGCTCGGCATCGCGTCGGTGATCTCGCGGCTCAAGTCGGGTGTCGGCCTGGTCCGGACGCTCTGCTACCTGCCGACGCTCGCCCCGCCTGCGGCGGCGACGCTGGCGTTCGTCTTCGTGTTCAACCCGGAGTTCGGCCCGGTCAACCGGTTCCTGCGGCTCATCGGCATCGACGGCGGGCTCTGGTTCAACAGCCCGGCGATGTCGAAGCCCGCGCTGACGCTGCTGGCGCTGTGGGGCTCCGGCGAGCTGATGATCATCATCCTGGCCGCGCTGCTCGACGTCCCGACCGAGCAATACGAGGCCGCCGAGCTCGACGGGGCCGGCCCGATCCGGCGGTTCTGGCACGTCACGCTGCCGTCGATCTCGCCGGTGCTGCTGTTCGGCGTGGTCAACTCGATCATCTACGCGCTGCAGTTCTTCACGCAGGCGATCGTGGCGGCCTCCGCGTCCGCGGGCACCGCCGACGTCGCCGGCAACTCGAAACTCATCGGTGCGCCGCAGAACTCGACGCTGACGTACCCGATCTGGCTGTACGTCCAGGGCTTCCGCTACTTCAACATGGGCTACGCGGCGGCGATGGCCGTGCTGCTGTTCATCGTCAGCGCCGGCTTCACGTGGATTCTCGTGCGGCAGCTCCGGAAGTCCCAGCACCAGGAGGAGGGGGCATGACCGCACTGGCCGAAGCGCCGCAGAAACCGGCGGGTGTGCCGCCGAGGGTGCGGTTCAAGCGCACCTGGGACAAACGGCTGTCCTGGATTGCGCTGCACGCGACCGGGATCGCCCTCGGCGTGATCTTCGTGCTGCCGCTGCTGTTCGTGTTCCTCACCGCGGTGATGAAGAGCGACCAGGCGATGACGGCGAGCCTGTGGCCGGCCGAATGGCACTTCGAGAACTTCGTCGAGGTGTTCAAGAAGGCGCCGCTGCTGGAGTACTTCGGCAACAGCCTGCTGTACTCGGCGCTGGCGACGGCGGGCGCGCTGCTCTCGGCGATCCCGGCCGCGTACGGCCTGGCGAAGCTGCGGTGGCGCGGGCAGAACCTGTTCTTCATGCTGACCGTGGCGGCGATGCTGCTGCCGCCGCAGGTCACCATCGTGCCGCTGTACGACCTGTGGGTCCGGATGGGCCTCACCGGCACGCTGGTTCCGCTGATCGTGCCGTACTTCTTCTTCGACGCGTTCTCGATCTTCCTGCTCCGCCAGTTCTTCCTGACGATTCCGAAGGACTACATCGAGGCGGCGAAGATCGACGGCTGCAACGAGTTCCAGGCGATGGTCCGGGTGCTGATCCCGATGGCCAAGCCGGGGATCGCGGCCACCGCGATGTTCTGCTTCCTGTTCACCTGGAACGACTACTTCGGGCCGCTGCTCTACACCGGCGAGAACCAGGACCACTGGCCGCTGTCGCTGGCGATCGCGTCCTTCCGCGGCATGCACCACGTCGAGTGGAACCTGACGATGGCCGCGACGGCCCTCATCATGGCGCCGGTCATCGTGCTGTTCATCTTCGCCCAGAAGTCGTTCGTCAAGGGCATCACATTCACGGGAGTCAAGGGATGAAGCTGGCAGTCGTCGGTGGCGGGTCCACCTACACGCCGGAGCTGATCGACGGGATCGCCGGTCGCCGGTCCACTTTGGACGTCGACGAGATCGTGCTGGTCGACCCGGACGCCTACCGCGTCGAGGCCGTCGGCGGGTTCAGCCAGCGCATCCTCGACCACGCCGGCCACCCCGCGCGGGTGCGGACGACGCAGTCGCTCGAAGAGGGCGTCGACGGCGCTTCCGCGGTGCTGATCCAGCTGCGCGTCGGCGGGCAGCGCGCGCGGCGGTCCGACGAGACGTTCCCGCACGTCTGCGGCTGCGTGGGGCAGGAGACGACCGGCGCGGGCGGGCTCGCGAAGGCGTTGCGCACGGTGCCGGTGGTGCTCGACATCGCCGACCGCGTCCGCAAGATCGCCGGGGACGACACGTGGATCGTCAACTTCACCAACCCGGTCGGCATCGTCACCCGCGCGCTGCTCAACGAGGGGCACCGCGCGGTCGGGCTGTGCAACGTCGCGATCAACCTGCAGCGGCAGTTCGGGAAGCTGCTCGGCGTCGGCGCGGACGACGTCAAGCTCGTCCACACCGGGCTCAACCACCTGAGCTGGGAGCGTGGCGCGCTCGTCGACGGCGTCGACCGGCTGCCCGAGCTGCTGGACCAGCACCTGGACTACCTGTCCAACGAGGTCAGCGTGCCGGAGAAGTGGCTGCGGCGGATGAACGTCGTACCGTCGTACTACCTGAAGTACTTCTACGCGCACGACGAGCAGGTCACCAAGCAGCGCACCGAACGCCCGCGCGCCGACGTCGTATCGGACGTCGAGGAAGAGCTCCTGAAGATCTACCTCGACCCAGAGCAGAACACGAAGCCGGAGTCGCTGGAGAAGCGCGGCGGGGCGTACTACTCCGAGGCCGCGGTGCAGCTGGTGCACGCGCTGACCGCGGGTGGCCCGGCCGAGGAGCACGTGGTGAACGTCCGCAACGACGGCACATTCGGCTTCCTGCCGGACGACGCCGTCATCGAGTCACGGTCCACTGTGGACTCTTCCGGCGCCACGCCGATTCCGCAGCCGCCGGTGGAGCCGCAGTTCTCCGGCCTCATCGCGGCGACGACGGCGTACGAGTTCCTGGCGCTGGAGGCGGCGGTCAAGGGCGGTCGCGACCGCGTGGCCGACGCGCTGCTGGCGCACCCGCTGGTCGGCCAGTACACCAAGGCCGACACGCTGGCCGACTCACTGGTCCAGATCAACCGCGAGTACCTGCCCTGGGCGCGCGGATGAGGCCCGCTGTCATCGCGATCGACGGCGGCAACAGCAAGACCGAGGTTCTGGTGATCTCGGAGGACGGCGTCGTGCTGGGCAAGTCACGCGGGCCCGGCGCGTCGCCGCAGAACATCGGCGTCGCGGCCTGCGTCACGGCGCTGGAAGGCCTGGTGCTGGAAGCCTTCCCGGACTTCGGGGAGAAGCCGTTCGCGGTCCACACGTCGGCCTACCTCGCCGGGCTGGACTTCCCGCGCGAGGAGGAGACACTGCACGCGGCGCTGTCCGCGCGCGGGTGGAGCGACACCTTGACCGTCGGCAACGACACCCTCGCGCTGCTCCGGGCGGGCAGTGCGGGGGTGGGGGTCGCGGTGGTCTGCGGCGCCGGGATCAACGGCGCGGGCGTCGGCCCGGACGGCCGCGTGCACCGCTTTCCCGCGCTGGGCAAGATCTCCGGCGACTGGGGCGGCGGCTACCGGCTCGGCGAAGAAGCCCTGTGGTGGGCGGTGCGCGCCGAGGACGGCCGCGGTCCGCGGACCGCGTTGATGCCGGCGGTGGCGGCCTACTTCGGCAAGCCGACGCTGCTGGACGTCGTGCAGGGCCTGCACTTCGAGGAGATCGACGCGGCGTCGATCCACGGCCTGTGCCCGCTGCTGTTCGAGGTCGCGGCGGCCGGCGACGAGGTCGCGTCGGACATCGTCACCCGGTTCGTCGAAGAGGTCAGCGTGTTCGCGGCGGTGATCCTGCGGAACCTGGAGCTGACCGAGGAAGCACCGGAGATCGTCCTCGGCGGCGGGGTGCTGACCGGGATCGGCGCGCCGGTGATCGCGGAGATCGAGCGGCGGTGCCTGAAGGTGGCGCCGCGCGCGGTGGTCCGCGTCGTCGACGTGAACCCCGTGGTGGGCGCGGCTTTGTTCGGACTGGACACGCTGGGCGCGTCGGACGCCGCGAAGGCGGCGCTGAAGGCGGCGACCCAGCGCGCATAGACCTGGTGGCCTGCCTCGAAGCGGCGCGAGGCAGGCCACCAGACCCTTTTTCACGGCGCGGGGACGAGGATTTCCCCGGTCTCCAGCAGGGACTTGAGGTCCGAGAGCACCCACGCCCAGCCGCCACCGGCGTTCTCGCCCGGCCCGGCGTTGACGTCCTCGTGCACCCCGGCCACCATGTCGGCGGTCAGCGGCGCGCCGGTGACGTCGTGGGTGATGGTCAGTCTGGTGCCGGCGGTCTTCGTCGCCTCGATGTCGTAGGTGAGCGTGGTGTACGGCTCGGCGGACATCTCTTCGGGACCCATCAGCAGCTTCCAGGTGATGACGAGCTTGCGCGGCGGATCGACCTCGAGGACCTCGCCGTCGACGAGATCACCGGTGATCCCGGCGTCGATGAACTCCTGCGTCGCGCGGGTGCGGTGCTTGCCGCCGACCTTGAGGTCGAAGTCGGCGAGGCCGGTGTAGCCGTACTTCTGCGTCCACTCGGGCTTGGTGATGGCTTCCCAGATGCGCTCCGGGGTGGCCTTGATGTAGACGCGGTGGACCTGCACGGTGGTCGTCATGGTTCTTCGCCTTCCAGTTCGTTCTTGAGGTCGAGCAGGGCGGTGACGTGGCGTTCGGTGTACTTGTCGATCCACCGGTCGTGGATCTGCCGGATGGGCACGGGGTTCAGGAAGTGCCGCTTTTCCCGGCCTTCCTTCCGCGCGACGACGAGCCCGGCCTCTTCCAGGAGCTTCAGGTGCTTCATGACGCCGAAGCGGGTCATGTCGACCTGGGTCTCCAGCTCGGTGAGCGTGCGGCCGTCGCGCTCGAAGAGCAGGTCGAGCAGGAACCGGCGGGTCGGATCCGCCAGCGCCTTGAACACCAGGTCGTCGTCGGGCACCTCGGAAGAATAGGTGACCAAAAGGTCACATGTCAACGGTCGCCGTGTCGACCCTCCAAACACGCGTGTCGACTCCCCGATCACGGGTGTCGACCCTTCATGCACGGTCCGGATGGCTCGGCTGCGGGGGCGCCCGGCATCACCGCGTGACGGAGAGGTCGACACGTGTGTCTGGAGGGTCGACACGCGTGATTGAGGGGACGACACGAAGAAGGCCGCCACCCCGGAGCGGGTGACGGCCTTCGCGTCGCGCCTAAACGAGCAGCGACAGCGGCAGGATCAGCGCGATCGCCACCACCGAGATCAGCGTCTCCATCACCGACCAGCTCTTCAGCGTCTGCCCGACCGACAGCCCGAAGTACTCCTTGACCAGCCAGAACCCGGCGTCGTTCACGTGCGAGAAGAACAGCGACCCGGCGCCGATCGCGAGCACCAGCAGCGCGCTCTGCGACGGGCTCATCCCCGCCGCCAGTGGGGCCACGATGCCCGCCGCCGAGACCGTCGCCACCGTCGCCGAGCCCGTCGCCAGGCGGATCGCCACCGCCACCAGCCAGCCGAGCAGCAACGGGGACAGGTTCGCGTCCTTGGCCAGGCCCGTGATCACGTCGCCGACGCCCGCGTCGACCAGCGTCTGCTTGAACCCGCCGCCCGCGCCGACGATCAGGATGATCCCCGCGATCGGGCCCAGCGAGTCACCGACCACAGTGGACAGCCGCGAGCGGTCGAGGCCGGCCGGGCGGCCGAGCAGGACCATGCCCACCAGCACGGCCACGAGCAACGCGATCAGCGGGTCGCCGACGAAGTCCAGGATCTTGCGCGCCTGGCTTTCCTTGGCCAGCAGGATGTCCGAGAGCGCTTTCGCCAGCATGAGCACGACCGGCAGCAGCACTGTCGTGAGCGTCGCGGCGAAGCTCGGCCGCGGCTTGTCCGGGTCCGCGCGCTCCGGGATCAGGCGCTCGGGCGGCGCCGCGTCCGGCACCAGCCGGGCGGCCACCTTGCCGAACAGCGGGCCCGCGATGACCAGCGTCGGGATGCCGACGAGCAGGCCGAACGCCAGCGTGATCCCGACGTTCGCGTTCAGCGCGCCCGCCGCGGCGAGCGGGCCCGGGTGCGGCGGGACCAGGCCGTGCAGCACCGAAAGGCCGGCGACCGCCGGAATTCCCAGCAGCATCAACGGCTTCCCGGTGCGCTTGGCCGCGAGCAGCACGACCGGGATGAGCATGACGAGCCCGATCTCGAAGAACATCGGCAGCCCGATCAGCGCCGCGACCAGCGCCATTGCCCACGGCAGCGCGGCGCCGCGGGCCTTGCCGAGCACGGTGTCGACGATCTGGTCGGCACCACCGGAGTCGGCCAGCAGCTTGCCGAGCATCGCGCCGAGGGCGATCAGGATGCCGACGGACGCGACCGTGCTGCCGACGCCGCCGCTGAAGCTCTTCAGCAGCTTGTCGACCGGCATCCCGGCGGTCAGGCCGAGCACGAGCGAACCGAGCACCAGCGCCAGGAACGGGTGCAGCTTCACCTTCGTGATCAGCACGACGATGACGGCGATCGCGACGACGGTCGCGCTGATGAGACGGGTGTCGTGGCCGGTCCAGGCGGCCGCGAGGACGGTGGTCATGAGCGCTCCCGGAAGGCGGTGAGGGCGGCGTCGGTGAGCTCCGCGGGGGTTTCGCGGATGTCGAAGATCGCGCCGGGCTCGTCCGGCTCGAGGGGTTCCAGGTCGGCGAGCTGGGAGTCCAGCAGCGACACCGGCATGAAGTGGCCCGAGCGCGACTGCATGCGCTCGGCGAGGATCTCGCGGTCGCCGTGCAGGTGGGCGAACCAGACGTTCCCGCCCGTTCTCAGGACGTCGCGGTAGCGGCGCTTGAGCGCGGACGACGTCACGACGCCGCCGGTGGCCTGGTGCTCGCGGATCCAGCCGGCGATGGCTTCGAGCCAGGGGGCGCGGTCCTCGTCGGTCAGCGGGTGCCCCGCGGTCATCTTGTCGATGTTGGCCTGCGGGTGGAACGTGTCCGCCTCGGCGTACTCGACGTCCAGCGCGTTCGCGAGCGCCGTGCCGATCGTCGTCTTGCCGGAGCCTGACACCCCCATCACCACGATGACGGTCATCCGCACCTCCCACGTCGTTGTGCCCAGGTGAGTCAAACTCAAAAGTACTACTTATTCAAGATGAAGTACTACTTAATCGAATCAGACGGCTAGGTTGGCCCGGTGAGGCACGAGCAGGTATTGGACGCCCTCGGCGCGTCGATCGCGAACGGAGCGCTGGCTCCGGGCACCGTTTTGCGCTCCGACGAGCTTCAAGAGCGTTTCGGCGCTTCGCGGACGGTGGCGCGCGAAGTCGTCCGGGTGCTGGAGACGATGCGGCTGACCAGCAGCAAGCGCCGGGTCGGGGTGACCGTCCGGGAGCCGGCGGACTGGAACCACTACGACCCGCGGCTGATCCGCTGGCAGCTCGACGGCCCCGCGCGCCCGGCGGCGCTCGCGACGCTGAACGAACTGCGGTCGGCGATCGAGCCGTGCGCGGCGCGGTACGCGGCCCTGCGCGCGACGCCGGAGGAGCGCGGCCGGCTCGGCGCGCTGGGGGAGCGGCTGGCGCGGACGGCCCGGGCCCGCGACCTCACGACGTTCCTCGAGTTCGACATCGCGTTCCACGACCTGCTGCTCGGCGCGTCCGGGAACCCGATGTTCGCGCAGCTGTCCGAGGTCGTCGCGGAGGTGCTCACCGGGCGGACCGGGCACGGCCTGATGCCGCCGGAGCCGCAGCCCGAAGCCGTGGCGCTGCACCTGGAGGTCGCCGCGGCGGTCGCGGCCGGGGACGCGGACCGGGCGGAGCGGGCGATGCGCGACATCGTCGTCCAGGCGCGTGAAGAGATCGCGGCGCTGGTCGAGTAAGACGGTGCCGCGGGGGCGAGTAGCCTCCCTCGGGAACTGGACTTTCTTCTGCCGGGGGGCACGGGTGAGCGCGGCGCGCGCGATCGGACTGGTGTTGGGCGTGGCGGCCGACGGCGCCCTCGGCGACCCGCGCCGCCGTCCTCCGGTGACGGCGTTCCGCCGGCTCGCGCCGGGCAAGGGGGCCGCGGTCGCCGGCGCCGCGGTGGCCGCCGGTCTGCTGCTCGAGCGCGCCGGCCGCGGCCGGCCGCTGGTGCAGGCGTCGGCGACGGCGGTGACGACGTGGGCGGTGCTCGGCGCGGCCGGCCTGGCCGTGCAGGGCACGGAGCTGGCCCGCGACCTCGAGGAGTCCCGCTTCGACCCGGCGCGCGCGACCCTGTCCGAACTGGACCCGCGCGTGGCCGACGGCCTGGAGCTGGTGGGGCTGTCCCGCGCGTCGGTGGAGACGCTGGCGGAGAACACGTCGGACGCGGTGGTGGCGCCCCTGGTCTGGGGCGCGCTGGCGGGGGTCCCGGGCCTGCTCGGCGCGCGGGCGGTGAGCCTGCTGCGCCGCGCGCGCGTGGGGCGGCACGGGCACTGGGCGATCGACCGGCTCGACGAGCTGGTCCACCTGGTCCCGACCCGCGTGGCGGCGGGCCTGACGGTGGTGGCGGCCCCGGTGGTCGGCGGTTCGGCGGGCGGGGCCTGGCGGGCCTGGCGCCGCGACACGATCGCCCACCCGAGCCCCAACGCGGGCCGGGTCGAGGCGGCCTTCGCGGGAGCACTGGAGGTCCGCGTCGGCGGGCGGACGGTTTACCCGCACGGGGTGGCGGAGCTGCCGGTCCTCGGGGTGGGGCGCAACCCGGATGCGGGGCACGTGACGCGGGCGGTGGAGCTGTCCCGGGTGGTGGGGTGGCTGGCGGCGGTGACGTCGGTGGTGTTGGCCGTGGTGGCCGGTTTCCGGCGCCGCACGCGCTGAGCGCTGTAACTCCTCCGCGTATCGACGAGCGTAAGCAACGCTTCGCAGATACTGGGAGGAACCCGTGCGGTACAAGCACATTGCGGTGGGCGTGGTCACCGCGAGCCTGGTGGCGCTCGCCATGACCGGCACCGCCGAGGCCAAGGGCCGGCGCTGTGGTCCCACTTACGAGCAGGACAGCGCCGGTAGCCTCGGCACGCCGTTCACGCTGAAGTCCAAGCACGACGACGACGGCCCCGGCGGGTCGTTCGTGGTCGGGGAAGAGTTCGAGATCCACACGAACGTCGCCGGCCAGACCTGGACCATCACCTTCGCCGACAACGGCCGGGTCTTCTTCACCGGCGACGACGTTTCGACGACCGCAGGCATCCGGGAACAGCACCCGACCGCCAACCAGCCGGGCGTCACCCAGCACATGACCGCGGACGCGGTGAACCACGCCACGGGCGAGACCATCCACGGTTTCCTCGACGTGCTCCCGGTCCCGGCCTGCGGCGGCTGACGCTGCCCCGCGCGTCGCGGCTGGGGGCCCTCAGCCGCGACGGTGCAGCTGCGTCAAGGCTTCCGCGTCGAGCCGACCGCTTCGTTCGGCCAGCCGGGAGCCGATCCGCTCCCGGTCCTCGGCCGTCTTGTTCCCGCCGAACTTGAACTTCGCCCGCACTCCCGTGATCGTGAACTCGATCCCGCGGATCCCCGGCAGCAACCGCCGGTCCGGCGACTCCGAAGCCGCACTCACGGCCGCCCGCGCGCCGTCCGTCTCGAAATGGCGCAACTGCTTCTCCAGCAGTGCGGCCTTCAAAGCCGGATCGTCGACCAGCCGCACGTCTCCCTCGAGCTGGACCGTCGCGTAGTACGACGTCGGGACCCCGTACGCCGGGTCCGCGGCCGTGTTCCAGTCCGCGCGGATGTACGTGTAGTCGTCGACCACCGTCAGCAGCGCTCGCGGGTGCTCCTCCAGCAGCGGCCAGATCGGGTTCGGGCGCGCCAGGTGGGTCACCACCGTGCGGTCGCCGTCGAACGCGAAGTGGGCCGGGGTCACCACCGGCAGGTCGCGGCCCGCGCCGCCGGCGATCAGCTGGCCGAAGTCGTGGCCGGAGAGCCACTCGCGCCATTCGGCGTCGTCGGCGGCGTCCCACGGGTGGATCAGCATGGCCCCAGTCTCACGGGTCCAAGTGGCCCGGAAGAAGGGCCAATAACGAGCTATTTCTGATGGCCACTTTCGGCCAGCTCGTCCTCGGCGAGGATCTCCGCGACGGACTTCCGGCGCGTCCCGGAAGCCGGCGCCTCCGACGACGTGACCAGCGCGCCGCCCGGCTTCAGCTCACGCACGGTGAAGTACAGCCAGCCCAGCAGCGCCATCGCGCCGAACGCGATCCACTGCAGGGCGTACGACAGGAACGGGCCCGAATCGGTCTGCGGCAGCGGCAGCGCGCCCAGCACCCCGGGCTGCCCGGTGTCGAGCTGGAAGTACCCGGGCCGGATGTCGAGCTTCCCGGCCCGCGCGACCACCCGCGAGTCGACGACGTAGCTCTGCAGCTGCCCGCCGGTCGACGCGTCGGCGAACGCGTCCCGGTTCTTCGGGTCGGTCTCGTCGGCGCGCGCCCGCGCGGTGACCTGCACGATCCCGGCCGGCGGCGGCGCGTACGGCAGCACGCCGGACTTGCTGTCGAGCCGGACGTACCCGCGGTCGACCAGGACGACCGTGCCGTCGGTGGTCCGCATCGGCGTCAGCACCTCGAAGGCGCCTTCGCCCTGGACCGTCCGCAGCCGCGCGACGACTTCCTTGTCCGCGAGGTACTGGCCGGTGATCGAGACGAGGTGCCACTCGGTGCGCTGCCCGGGCTCGGTGCCCGGCGGCAGCAGCTGCGCCAGCGGCAGGGGCGGCGCGGTGAACGACGCCTCCAGCGCGGAGTTCTGCTGCTCGCGTTCGGCGTTGCGGCTGAACTGCCACGGTGAAAGCAGCGTGAAGCAGCAGATGGCGAAGGTGAACACCACCACCGTCAGCGCCAGCCACCCGGGCTTGAGCAGGAACCGCAACCGCACCCCACCACGGTAGGCCGTGCCCCGCCCGGGCCGCCCGCCGACCTCCACCCGCTGTGACGTCTACCCGCGCGAACGCACCCAATCCAGCAAACCGGGCACCGACCGTTCGATCATGCCGAGGACGTCTTCGAAGCCGTCGTCACCGCCGTAGTAGGGGTCGGGGACTTCGGCACCCTCGGGGGCCGACGGGTCGAACGACCGCAGCAGCCGCACCTTCCCGGGATCGCCGACGCGCGAGCGCAGGAACTCCGCGTGCCCCTCATCGGCGGCGAGCAGCAGGTCGGCACCGAGGTCTTCGTCGGAAACCTCGGAGGCGACGTGGTCGGTGGGATAGCCGTGCGCCTTGAGCGTCGCGCGGGCTCGCTTGTCGGCACGTTCCCCGGCGTGCCACGGCCCGGTCCCGGCACTGGACACGCGGACGGCATCGGTCAGCCCGGCGTCGTCAAGGCGGGCCCGGAAGACGAGTTCGGCCATCGGGGAGCGGCAGATGTTGCCGGAGCAGACGAAGACGAGATGCGTCATTCCGCGAGCGTAACCGGCCGGTTCACGCGGGCGGCTGCTCGCTCGGTGCATGGCCGGCCGTGCGGGATCGGGCCGCGAGCGTAACCGGCTGGTTCACCCGGTCACCCGCTCGCTCGGCGGTACCCGCTCACCCGCGCGGCCACTTAGCGTCGATCTCGCGAGGACGCGAACCGGAAGGAGAGCGATCATGCACGGATGCTGCTCGAAGTGCACCGGTCAGGGCTGCGGCTGCTGCGGCAACTGCAACTGACGCTCCACCCGGCGCTCGCGGCGGCGGTGGTCGACCCGCCGCCGGGGCGCCCCTAACGGGTGATGCACGTCGCCGACGTCGCCTCACTCAGGGCCCGTGCGTGCAGCAGGTCGAAGCGGTGGACCACGTCCGCCACCCCCGCCGTCACCAGCTGGCGCTTCGGGCACGAACGGGCCTTCCGCACGGCGAGCGAAGTGCTCAGTTCGGTCAGCAGGCCCGTGTTCAGCCGGTCGATCACCGGGCGGATCTCGCCCAGGTCCGGCTTCGTCGTCGGCGCCTCGGAAGGGTGCGCGTCCCAGCGCGCGTACAGCCCGCGCTGCACCACCTTGTTCGCCTCGATCTGGGCGTGGAAGAACCGCACCGCGTCCGCCGGGTCGAGACCCAGCTCCGGCGCCCGCGCCGCCACCGAGTCGTAGATCTGCTGCTCGCGCACCGGGTCGTCGATCGGGGACGGCGTGCCGTACTTCGCCGCCGCCACCTTGTCGGCGATCGCCACGCGCTGGGCCGCCAGGTCCGTCAGCTGCCACAACGACGAACCCGAGGCCGACGCCGGGATCGAAGCCAAGACCAGCCCGGACACCACCGCGAACAGCACAGCCAGTACTCGCATGGCCCGCGACCGTACATGCGAAGATCCCCGGGTGCCCGCGCTTTCCGAAATCATCACCGTCCTGGAGCAGGCCTACCCGCCCGCGCTCGCCGAGTCGTGGGACGCCGTCGGCCTCGTCTGCGGCGACCCGGCCGAGTCCGTCACGCGCGTGCTGTTCTGCGTCGACCCGGTCGAGGAGACCGTCGACGAAGCCGCCGACCTCGGCGCCCAGTTGATCGTCGCGCACCACCCGCTGCTGCTGCGCGGCGTGCACGGCGTGCCCGCCGACACCGCCAAGGGCTCGCTGGTGCACCGGATGATCCGCACCGGCACCGCCCTCTACTGCGCGCACACCAACGCCGACTCCGCCGACCCCGGCGTCTCGGACGCCCTCGCGCAGGCGATCGGGCTGCGCGTCACCGGCCCGCTGGCGCCCAACGAAGACGGCGTCACCGGCATCGGCCGCATCGGCGAACTGCCCGAAGCCGAGGCGTTCGCGACGTTCGTCCAGCGCGTCGCCGACGCCCTCCCGGAGACCGTGCCCGGCGTGCTCGGCGCGGGCGACACCGACCGCCCGATCCGCACCGTCGCGGTGTCCGGCGGCGCCGGGGACTCCTACCTGAAGCAGGCCACCGCGGCCGGGGTCGACGCCTACGTCACCGCCGACCTGCGTCATCACCCCGCCGGCGAGCACCTCGCGAACCCCGGCGCCGTGCCCGCGCTGGTCGGCTTGACCCACTGGGCCAGCGAATGGCCGTGGTGCGGGCAAGCCTCGGCGGTCGTCGCCGGCGCCTTTGCGGGTAACGTCGACACTTGCGTCTCCACGCGGTGCACCGACCCGTGGAACGTCCGCGCCGAGCGCACATCTATTTAGAGGAGCACCGTGAAGGCCGAACCCGCCGTGCAGCGCCAGTTGCTCGAGCTCGCCAAGGTGGACGCCGAGCTCTCGCGCACCGCGCACCGCCGCCGCACCCTGCCCGAACTGGCCGAGATCGACGCCGGGGAGAAGACCGCCCGCGACCGCCGCGACGCCCTCGTGTCCGTGGAGACCGCCGCCTCCGACCTCGACCGCGAGATCGCCCGGCAGGAGAAGGAGATCGAGTCGGTGCGCGCCCGCGAGGACCGCGACCGCAAGCTCCTCGCGTCCGGGTCGGTCAACTCGAAGCAGATGACCGACATCGAGCACGAGCTGCAGACCCTGCAGCGCCGGCAGAGCGCGCTGGAGGACGACCTGCTGGAGCTGATGGAGCAGCGCGAAGCCCTCGGCCTGGACGCGCAGCGCACCGGCGCCGAGGTCGACAAGGCCGAGGCCGAGGTCGCCGCCGCGATCGCCCGCCGCGACGAGGCGTTCAAGGACCTCGACACCACGCGCGCCCGCCGCGACGAAGACCGCGCGAAGCTGCTGCCGCGCTTCCCGGAGCCGCTGCTCAAGCTGTACGAGCGCGTCCGCGAGCACAAGGGCATCGGCGCCGCGCTGCTGCGCGCCCGCCGCTGCGGCGCGTGCCAGCTGGAGATGGACCGCAACACGATCGCCGAGATCAAGGCCGCGCCGGAGGACGACGTCATCCAGTGCGAGAACTGCGGCGCGGTGCTGGTCCGGACCATGGAGTCGGGTCTGTGACGGAGCACGTCGTCGTCGAAGCGGACGGCGGGTCCCGGGGCAACCCGGGGCCGGCCGGGTACGGCGCGGTCGTCAAGGACGCCGGCACCGACGAGGTCCTGGCGGAGCGCAAGGAAAGCCTGGGCGTCGTCACCAACAACGTCGCCGAGTACAACGGCCTGATCGCCGGGCTGACCGCCGCGGCCGAGCTCGGAGCGTCCACTGTGGACGTCCGGATGGACTCGAAGCTCGTCGTGGAGCAGATGTCCGGGCGCTGGAAGATCAAGCACCCGGACATGCAGCCGCTCGCTGAGCGCGCCAAGGAGCTGGCCGCCGGCTTCTCCCGCGTCGAGTACGCGTGGATCCCGCGCGCGGAGAACTCCCACGCCGACCGGCTCGCCAACGAGGCGATGGACGAGGCCACCGGCAAGCCCGCCGCCGGGAAACCCGCGCCGAAACTCCCGACCCGGCGGCCCGACCGCGCGACCGTGGCCTGGACCGGCGCCCGCGGCACGCCGACCCGGCTGCTCCTGCTGCGCCACGGCCAGACGGAGATGTCGGCGCTGCGCCGCTACTCCGGCCGCGGCGACGTCCCGCTGACCGAGCTGGGCCGGGCACAGGCCGCCGCGGCGGCGAAGCGGCTCGCCGCGATGGAGGGCTTGGTCGTCGACGGCGAGGCCGTCCCGATCATCTCCTCGCCGCTCACGCGCACGAAGCAGACCGCGCAGGCCGTCGCCGACGCGCTCGGCGGCCGCGTCGAGACCCACCCCGGCCTCATCGAGACCGACTTCGGCGACTGGGAGGGCCTGACGTTCGCCGAAGCGGCCGAGCGCGACCCCGAACTGCACAGCTCGTGGCTGGGCGACAGCGCGGTGCCGCCGCCCGGCGGGGAGAGCTTCGACGTCGTCCACCGGCGCGTCCGCAAGGCCCGCGACGAGCTGATCGCCGAGCACGGCGGGAAGACGTTGCTGCTGGTCAGCCACGTGACGCCGATCAAGACGCTGCTCCGGATGGGCCTCGACGCGGGCCCGCAGCTGCTGTTCCGGCTGCACCTCGATCTGGCGTCGCTGTCGATCGTCGAGTTCTACCCGGACGGCAACGCTTCGGTCCGGCTGGTCAACGACACCTCGCACCTGGCCTGACGACCGAAATGTGGGGTGGATCACGCTCAATGCCGACGCGTGGCCGACCCCCGATGGGGTATTGGCTACAGTGTCTCGACCGCGACGCCGCGGTGGCGGGCCCGGCCTCGGGCGCGCTTCATGGGGCGCCAGCTCGTGCGTATCCCACCGGCAGAGGCCTGCGGGCGGAACAGTGACGAGGAAATGACGGCTAGCGCACTCACCGAGACATCGCCCAGCGACCTGCCCGAGGAGCCCACGACCGCGACGACCACGCGGGGCTGGGGCGCTCGGCTGGCGCCGGTGCTGGCCGTGCTCGCCGGCGTCGCGGCGGTCGGCGTCCACGCCCTGCGCTACGGCCACTGGATCGTCGACGACGCCGCCATCACGTTCTCCTACGCCCGCAGCTTCGCCGACGGCCTCGGCCCGGTGCTGCAGCCGGGCGCCCCTCCGGTCGAGGGCTTCTCCGACCCGACGTGGATGGTGCTGCTCGGCGTCGGCAAGCTCGTCGGCCTCTTCGACCACGGCCAGCTCTTCGGCCTGCCCGACTACGTGCTCTTCCCGAAGCTGCTGGGCCTGCTGTTCACCGGCGGCATCCTGACGGCGTGCTACATCGCCGCGAAGCAGATCTTCACGCGCTTCGCCTGGCTGGTCACGTTGGTCGCCGGCCTGACGCTGGCGACGATCCCGTCGTTCGTCATCTGGGTCGTGTCCGGCCTGGAGAACTCGCTGTTCGCGTTCGTGGTCGTCACGCTGGCAGTCACGCTGTTCGTCTCGGTCAAGCGCGACAAGCTGCTGACGCCGAAGGTCGCGCTCTGGGCGGGCGTCATGGTCGCGTTCGCCGCGCTGACCCGCCCGGAAGGGCTCATTTACGCGGGCGCGTACCCGCTGGCGGCGCTGTTCCTGCTGCGCGGCGGCCTGTTCTGGAAGAGCTTCCGCCTGGCGCTGCTGTCGGTGGCGGCGTTCGCGGTGCCGTTCGGCGCGTACGTCGTGTGGCGGCACTCGGAGTTCGGGCGCCTGCTGGCCAACCCGTCGGTGGCCAAGCAGCAGGGTCTCCCCGGTTTCGACGCCTTGAAGCGGCCGTTCGAGCTGGCCGGCTACGCGGGCTGGGCGGGTGTCGTCCTGCTGGCGCTGGTGATCGCGTTCGCGCTGGTCAAGGCGCCGTGGCGGCGGCCGCTGATCGCGCTGCTGGTGCCGCTGGGGCTGGGGATCGTCGCGTACGGCGTGATGGTCGCCGACTGGATGTACCAGCACCGGTTCGCCAGCCCGATCTGGCCGCTGGCGGTCATCGCGGGCACGCTGTCGGCGGGCGAGCTGCTCAAGCACCGCCGCGCGCTGCTGCGGATCGGCATCGTCGTGGTGCTGGTGGGGGCGTTCGTCCCGTCGGCGATCGGGTTCGCGCAGGCCGCGGACAAGTTCGCGAAGAACCCGAACATCACGGCGTGCCTGGTCGCGGACCGCTTCGGCCGCGGGTTCAACACGTACGCGGACATCCTGGGCATCCAGAAGGCGTCGCTGCTGCTGCCGGACCTCGGCGGTTCGTCGATGACGAGCCGGCTCGAGCTGGTGGACATGGCGGGCCTGGTCAACAAGCCGATCGCCGACCTGGTCCACGACAACGACCTGGCGGGCCTGCGCAACTACGTGTTCGACACGGTGAAGCCGACGTTCATCCACTCGTGGGGCCCGTGGGCCGCGGGCAACGGGATCGCGCTGGACCCGCGCCTGGACCGCGACTACGTGCTGATCTACAGCTCACCGATCGAGGGCCTGCGCAACGGCGACTGGGTCCGCAAGGACGCGGTGACGGACCCGGCCAAGCTGAAGGCGGCCCAGGACTACGCGGCGAAGACGATCCCGGCAGTGGCAGCGGACCGTTTCGGCGGCCCCCTGGACGACTGCGGCGCGACGATGAAGCCGGGCCAGACACTCACGATGCCGAACTGAGGCAGGTCGTTTGCCCGCTCGACTCGGGCAGCGGGTTCAGGCAGTGCCGGCACGGAAGGCGGCGATCTGCCGCGCAACGGGCCCGTGGGAGCCGAGCCGTTCGGCAGCAGCCGCCACGCTCGTTGCCCGGCGAAGCCGGTCGGGGTGCCGGCGCCAGTGCTCCGGCGGGATCTTCAGCAGGGCGACCAGCAGGTCACCCGGGTAGTAGTCGCCCTCGGCGAGCGGCTCTCGCTCGAGCCGGCTGAGCGTCAGTGGGACGAGCAGTTCGATGCCCACTCGCTGGAGCAGCAGGAGCCGGAGGTCTTCGACGTCCAGGTCGCCGATCGGCTTGCGCCGCAGGTGGTGAGCCGTCTCGATCAGCCGGGTCGCGTCAGTCGGCGGCGCGCCCCAGGGGCGACCCTCGAGCTGGTCGAGGCTCATCGACGGATCGATCACGGCTCACGTCACCAAGCCCAGGCTCAGCCACAACGCCCCGGTCGCCGCCACCAGGCACAGGGGCGTTGTGATCGCCCCGAGCAGATGGAACGTCTTCGCCGACGGGTGCTCCGGCAGCGTCCGGCGCCACAGCAGCGTCGCCAGTGAACCCAGGTAGCTCGCGTTCGGGCCGATGTTGACCCCCAGCAGCACCGCCAGCAACACCCCCGGTGCCGGGTGGGGGCCCAGGACCGACAGCAGGATCAGCGTCGCCGGGAGGTTGTTCACCAGGTTGGCCAGCAGGGCCGCCACCCCCGCCGCCAGCAGCAGGTCCACCAGGCCCGTCGAAGACGGCAACACCGAGCGGAGCACGCCGCCGAGCAGGTGCTCCGAGACCGCCTCGACCACCACCGCCAGGCCCAGCACGAACAGGCACAGCTGCGGCGCCGCCTCCGTCACCAGCTGCCACGGCCGGATCTTGCCCGAAGCCAGCGCCCGGGTGCCGAGGATCAGGGCGGCCAGCGCCGCGATCCACACCGGCTCGACGTGGCCGAGCGGGCCCAGCGCGAACCCGGCCAGCGTCAGGCCCAGGACGACCAGCGCGAACGTCGGCGTCTCCAGGTGCCGGTCCGGTTCGGCCGTCGAGCGCGGGCGCAGGTCGGCGGCGAAGAACCGCAGGAACACCAGCAGCTCGATGGCGATGGTGACCAGCCACGGCAACGCCATCGCCGCCGTGAACCCGGCGAACGTCAGCCCCGACGCGCCGAACGCCAGCAGGTTCGTCAGGTTCGACACCGGCAGCAGCGTCGACGCCGAGTTCGCCAGGTGCGCGCACGCGTAGACGTGCGGCCGGGCCGGCAGGCGCAGGCTGGTCGCCGTCGCCAGGACCACCGGGGTGAGCAGGACGACCGTCGCGTCCAGGCTGAGGACCGCGGTCACCCCGGCCGCCGCGGCGAAGGTGAGCACCAGCAGCCGCCGCGGCTTGCCGTGACAGGCCTCCGCCAGGCGGTTGCCGAGCCAGGTGAAGACGCCGTCCACACTGGCCAAAAAGGACACCAGGAGGATCGCGGCCAGAAAGCCCAAAGTCGGCAGGATCTCGACGGCCCGGTCAGCGGCCGCTCCCGGCCGCACGAGCCCCAGCAGGAGCGCGACGCCGGCCGCCGGCACCGCGGCGACCGCTTCGGGCCAGCCCCGCGGCCGCACGATCGCGAAGACCAGCACGGCGGCCAGCAGTGCGAGGCTTCCCGCCCCGGCCCAGAAGTTCACCGCCTCACGCTAATCGACGCCGGGCCCACCGGTTTTGTCGGTGCCCTCGGGTAGCGTGGAAAACGGGGGGGGGGGGCGCCCCCGCGGGCCCGGGGGTCAGACTCCGAGCGGCTCCGGGGTGGCGGCACCCCGCGCCAGGTCCTGCTCCTTCGCCCGGATCACCGGCAGCACGTGCTTGCCGAAGTGCTCGACGTCCTCCAGGTAGTGCAGGAACCCGAGCAGCAACAGCGAAGCCCCGCGCTTCTTGTACTCGATCGCCCGGTCGGCGATCTGCTCCGGCGTGCCGATCAGCTTCGTGCGGAAGCCGTCGTTGTACTGCACCAGATCCTCGAACTCCGAGTCGGCCCACATGCCCCTCGCGTCCGAAGTGGACTTACCGGCCTGCGCCACGGCCGAGCGGAACCCCTCCACCGCCTCGACGTTCGCCTTCGCGACGATCTCCTGCAAGACCGCGCGGGCCTCGCTCTCCGACTCGCGGGCGATGACGAACCCGTTCAGTCCGAATCGGACGGTCCGCGCGTTTTCCGAAGCGTAGCCGCGAACCTCCGAAACCTGCTCGCTGAAGCCGTCGAAGTCCTTGCCGTTGCTGAAGTACCAGTCCGACACCCGGCCCGCGAGCTTGCGCGCCGCCGTCGAGTTGCCGCCCTGGAAGATCTCCGGGTGCGGGGCCGCCACCGGCTTCGGCTTGATGTCGAAGTCGTGGATGCGGTAGAAGTCGCCGCGGAACTCGGCGTGGTCGTTCGTCCACAGCTCGCGCAGCACGCGGATGAACTCCTCGGACCGGCGGTACCGCTCGTCGTGCTCCAGCCACGGCTCGCCGAGGCCGGTGAACTCGCCCTTGAACCACCCGCTCACCACGTTGACGGCCGCGCGCCCGCCGGAAATCACGTCGGCGCTGGCGATGAACTTCGCCAGCACGCCGGGGTGCCACAGTCCGGGGTGGACGGCCGCGATCACCTTGAGGCGCTGCGTCGCGAGCAGCAGCGCCAGGCTGAACCCGGTGGACTCGTGCTGGTACGAGGCGCCGTAGCTGGCCGTGTAGCGCACTTGCGAAAGTGCGTACTCGAACCCGCTGTTCTCGGCCAGGACGGCGAGGTCCCGGTTGTACTCGTAGCCCCAGTCCGTCCGCTGTTCGATGTCGGACGTGACGAGACCACCGCTCACGTTCGGGACCCAGTAGGCGAATTTCAACGGCTCTTCGAGCGACATGGCCCGAGTAGAGCAACGACGCCGGAGCCGGTCAACGCGCGTCCACGCGGTGGGAACTCACCCGCCGCGCTGGGACTTCGCCAGTGCGCCACCGAGTTCCGCGCGGCCGGGGATGCCGAGCTTGCGGTACGCGCCGGACAGGTGCAGTTCCACCGTCCGCCGCGTGAGGTGCAGCGCGGTCGCGATCTCGCGGTTCGTCAGGCCCTGCGCGGCCATGACGGCGATCCGGTTTTCCTGCCGCGTCAAGCCGTGTTCGTTGTCCTTGGCCGGCGTCAGCGCCCGCCGCGCCGAACGCAGCTCCTCCGCCGCGCGCCGGGCGAGCGGACGCGCACCGCAGTGCTCGCTCAGCTCCACCGCCTGCCGCAGCGTCTCGATGGCCTTCTCGGACTGACCGTGCCGCGCCTGCAGCGTGCCGAGCTCGGTCAGCGCCGTCGCCAGCTGCAGGCGGGCGGGGGACGAGCGCAGCGTCGTGATCGCCTTGTTCAGCGCCCGCTCGGCTTCGTCGTCCTCGCGGACGAGCCCGAGCGTCGTCAGCGCCGTGCCCAGCGGCCGCGCCGCGCCCCAGCGCGTCGAGGCGGTCATGTCCTCTTCGGCCAGGCGGGCCGCGTCGTCGGCCTGGCCCAGCGCCAGCGCGGCCCGCGCCGCGTGCGCGCGCCACGGCACGAACCCCGGGAACCGCATGCCGTGGTGCGCGAGCCGGCGCCCGCAGCTGAGCAGGTCCTCGAACCCGAAGCGGGTGTACCCGGTGGCGACGCGCAGGCGGCCGCGCGCGTACAGGAGGTAGGTGTGGGTGAACAGGCCCTGGCTGGCGACGAAGTCCATCCGGTCCAGCAACGACGTCGCCGCCTCGAACCGGCCCAGGTCCACCCAGCATTCGACGAGCTTCGCCGCGCACAGCACGCCGACCGGGCACGTCGTCGTCCCACCGCGCTCGTCGAAGCGGCGCAGCAGCGACTCGAAGTGGACGCTCGCCCGCTGCAGGTCACCACTGGCCTGCAGCGCGATCCCGCGGGCCAGCGTCGGCAGCGCGCCGTGCGGTACGTGCACGTCCCACGGCTCGCGCTCGACGTCGAGGACGCGGCACAGCCGGTCGACGTGCGCCGGCTCGTCCGCCAGCACCGCGGTGGCCAGGGTGAAGAAGTAGTGCTGCTCGAACAGCTCGCCGTCGTCGCCGGTCATCGCGTCGGCGAAGTGCGCGACCGCGTCCGGTGAGGACGCACCGCTGCGGACCGCGTCGAGCGCCAGCAGCGCCGACCGGCTGCGCTGCGCCGCCGGGTCGGTCAGCGGCGCCCACTGCTCCTCGAAGTCGCGGAACTCCGGCGGCGGGCCGAGCCGGCTGCCGGCCTCGGCCAGGTAGGTCATGCACAGCAGCGGCCACACGGCGTCCGGGCCGCCCGCGTCGAGCCGCGCCGCGATCTGGCCGGCCGCGCTGATCGCGAGCCGCGCGTCCTGGCCGCCGCAGAGCGACAGCAGCATCGCCGACGCGATGAACGCGGCCGTGTCGCGGTTGCCGACGGTGTCGACGGCCTCGCGCACCCGCTGCGCCGCGGCGGGCGGGTCGAGCTGGAACTCCGCGTGGGCCAGCTGCAGCAGCACGGCCACCCGGCGCCCCGACGTCAGCCGCTCCTCCAAGGCCCGCCGCAGGTAGCGCGCGCCCAGGTCGGGACGGCCGGAGAACACGGCGTTGCGCGCGCTCAGCCGCAGGACGTCCACGCCCCACGGGATCCGGATCGACGTCGCTTCGAGCAGGTGCGCGGCAACGCGCTCGGCCGCCGCGCCGGTCTCGGACAGCAGCTTCGCCGCCCGCGCGTGGTTGACCGCCCGCGTGGTCTGCGGCATGTCCTTGAGCACGGAGTTGCGGACGAAGGGCAGGGTCAGCGTCGGGCGGCTGCTGTTGTGCAGCAGGTGCAGCCGGACCATCGTGTCGATCGCCTGCAGCGCGTCGAGCTCGTCCACCCCGGCGAGCTGGGCCAGCAGGTCGAAGCCCGCGTCCTCGCCGAGGATCGCGGCCGCGTGCAGGATCGCCGGCGCGTCCGGGAACTCCTGCATCCGCGTGTGGAGCACCTGGCCGATCAGCGACGAGCCGAGCTCGTGCGGGTCCGCGCCGGGCAGCAGCCGCGGCCGCAGCGCGTTCAGCAGGTACGGGTTGCCGCCGGTTGCCTCGCGGCAGGCGGTGGCGAGCTCGCCCGGGGCGAGGCCCAGGATCTCCGCCGCGGCGGCGTCGCCGAGGCCGTTGAGGGTGATCGTCGCGGGCGTGCAGCCCGCCATCTCCAGCAACGCCACCTCGCGGTGCGGCGGATGGCCGGTCAGGGAGGTGAGTATGATCAACACCGGCAGGTCGAGCACGCGGTGCCGGATGTAGGCGAGGCACCGCATCGACCAGGCGTCGGCGAGGTGCACGTTGTCGATGCCGAGGAACAGCGGGCCCCGCTCGGTCGCGTCGCGGACGAGGCGGAAGAAGTGCTCGAGCGCTTCGCTCTCGCCGGCCGGGCCGCACTGCTCGGCGAAGCTCGGGCGGGGAGCGCCCGGCTCGTCGAGCGCGTCGGCCAGCTGGCGGGCGAGCCCGCCGGGCAGGTGGCTCTCCAGCCGCGACCCGGTGGCGACCGCGACGGTGAAGCCGGCGTCCGCGGCGAGCGCGGCGGCGGTGTGGAGCGTGGCGCTCTTGCCCATGCCGAACTCGCCGACCAGCACCGCGCTCGCGGCCGTGCCGTCCAGCGCGACGGGGAACAGGCTGGTCAGGCGGCTGAGCTCGGGCTCGCGGCCGGGGAGCCGCGGGGCGGGGCGCTTCGGTACCGAAGCCCCGCTGACGGGATGCTCGGAATTTACTTCGGTATCCACCGTAAGGACTTTCATGTTGGGTTGGGGCAGACTACTGGAAACCGGCTGACCACGGGAGATCCCGCAGGTCACGGCCGGTACCGGCCACAACCTGAGCAGGGGAGACGATGGACGCAGCGGATGCGAACCAGGTCCTCGCGACGGCCGGCCGGGCCGAGTGGACGAGCGCCACGCCCAGCAGGAGCGCGCCGACGGCCATCCCCCGCCGGCGCGAGAACACGCAGGGCTTCCGGCGCCGGGCCGCCCCATCGCTGGGCGGCGGGTAGCCCGGGCCGGCGGCGCCGGACCGCTGCCGGGCGGAGCCACCGGGTGCCGGGTCGTCGGCAGCGGGAGAACCGCCGAGGGGCGGGGAGCCGGCACCGGCGGAGCCGCGGAAGGTGAGCGAACCGTGGTCGGCGGAGTCACCGGCGGCCGAGCCGCGGACGGCTAGCGAATCGCGGTCGGAGCCACCGGAGGCCGGGGAACCGGCCGAGCTACCGGGGCCCGGAGACTCGCCGGAGATCGGCGGATCACCGCCAGGAGAACCGCCGACCGGGAGGTAGCCGAGCCGGGCCGCCTCTGCCAAGGCCTCGGACACCGGGTGGAACCCGGTGAGCAGGTCCCGGCACCGGGGACAGCCGGCCAGGTGCGTTTCGAACTCTTCCGCATCGTCGAGGACGCCGAGTTCGTAGGCCGCGGCATCGCGGTGCTCCGACCTCATCGCACCGCCATTTCGCCGAGTGCCTTCCGCAATTGCCGCATCGCCGTGTACAACCGCGATTTGACGGTTCCCTCGGGAATTCCCAGAATTGTCGCCGCCTGCCGGACGGTGTTTCCGGCGAGGTATGTCTCGGTGATGACGGACTGATATTTCTCGTCCAGTTCCGACAAAGCCCGGCTAATCGTTAGTGCGGCTAACGAACTGTCCGCGCGATCGGTGGACTCGGCGTTTTCCGGAATCTCCAGAGCGACCTCCTGCGGCCGTACCTTGCGGTTTCGCCAGCCGTCGATGACGATCCGGCGAGCCACCGTGAGCAGCCAGCCGCGCAGCATCCCGGGCTCGCGTTCGAGTGTCCCGGAGTGCTGCCACGCGCGGATCATGGTCTCCTGCACGACGTCTTCGGTCCACTGCCGGTCATGGTTCGTCAGGGCCAGGACCTGCGAAAACAGGGTGGCGCGGAAGTTCTTGTACAGCAGTGGGACGAGGTCGTCCGCCGTGTCGGGGCGCGCTTGCACCGCCGTGGCGGACGAGCCGTGGCCGACGGGGCCGTGACATTCTCTGCCCAGTGCTTCCATAAAGCTCGCAACCTCACCTGACTGGCGGACCGTGGGGCCATCGGAGCGTAGCGCAAAATCACTTAATAGGCCATATGCATTAGTTTTCGTGCCCCATTAGCCGCGACGCACGAACTGGCCGGTTCAAATTGTGTCTTGTGATGTACGTCACAGTCACTAAAAGGTGACGGAGAGAACCGGTGAACGCCGTTCTTCCGTAACCCCTGATGAGACGTACTTCGCGAAGGGACAACGGGGATGCCGTTCCGATTCGTGGCCTTGTTCGCCGCCACGACCGCGCTCGTGCTCGGCTGTGCCCTGCCCGCTTCCGCCGGCGAACTGCAGCAGACCGACCGCACCTTGCTGGCGCGCCTGAAGCAGCACACGCTGTGGGCCACCCCGGCGAGCCGGCTCGCCGCCGACCGCGCCACCAACCGGCGCGTGGGCGCGGTCGCCGTCCGCATCGCCGACGACCAGGCCCGCCTCGACGTCGCCCTGCGCGCGGTCGCCGACCGGCTCGCCGTCACCCTCCCCACCGCACCCACCGAGCAGGAGCGCGGGTGGGCGGCGGAGATCACCGAGTCGTCCAAGGAGTCCGGGGACGCGTTCGACCGCACCTACGTCAACCGCCTGCGCGCCGAGTACGGCTCCCTCTTCGCCCTCGCCTCCGACGTCCGCGCCGGCACCCGCGACGACGACGTCCGCGCGTTCGCCCAGACCGCCGTCGACACCTCGCTCGGCCACCTGACGCTCCTCGAGAGCACCGGGCTCGCCGAGACCACGTCGCTGCTCGTCTCCGCCACCGAGGACGACACCCTCGGCGGCGGGGACCTCGCCCTCGGGGCCGTTTTCGTGGCGTTCGCCGCCGTCGCCACGTTCGGCCTGCTCCGCCTGCTCGGAACCCCCGGCAGGACCCAGCCGCGCACCCGGAGGTAAGCCCGCCCATGTCCCCGTCCGCCGCGCTGCTCCCGGTGTCCCCGCACGACACCGGGATCGCCGAGGCCGCCGCGCTCTCCGGCCGCCTCACCTACCTCTGCATGTGCCTGACGCTGTGCTGGGGCGTGCTGGCCGCCACCGGCTGGGTCCGCCGGTTCAGCGGCCAGGACGCGCTGCGCACCGGCCACGTCCTGCTCGCCGCGTTCACCCTCGCCACCGGCACCGTGCACGGCCTGACGTTCCTCTTCCTCGAGGACGACCCGTTCGGCGCCGCCGACCTGCTGCTCCCGTTCTACGACGGCACCCCGCGCCACGCGCTCGGCATCGCGGGCCTCGAGCTCGTCATCGCCGTGTCGGTCACTGCGGGCCTGCGCCGCGGCGCGCGCGAAGGCCGGTGGCTGCGCTTCCACCAGCTCGGCTACCTCGCCATCGGGCTGCTTGCCGTGCACGCCTGGCTCGGCGCCGTCTCGAGCGGGCACCTGGCGGTCGTCTGGCTCGCCGGGATCACGCTGCTCGTGCCGCCGGTGATCCTCGCGACCCTGCGGGTGCTGCCGGTGTCGGCCCTCGTCCGCGCCGGGCTGATCGAACCCCCGCCCGACGAACCCGACGTCACCTCGCTGCGCGTCGACGTCGACAGCCACCGCTGCCACTCCTACGGCGTCTGCCAGTCCGAGGCGCCCGGGGTCTTCCAGCTCGGCCACGACGGGCAGCTGGAGTACGAGGCACGTCCCGGAGCCGGGGAAACGCCGAACGTCCGCGCGGCCGCGCGCGCCTGTCCCATGCGAGCCATCCACCTGTTGGGAGCCACTTCGTGAGCGAACGCATCGTCATCGCCGGAGCCGGTCTCGCCGGCCTGCGGGCCGCCGAACGGCTGCGCGAGCTCGGGTTCGACGGCGAGGTCGTCGTCCTCGGCGCCGAGCCCGACATCGCCTACCACCGCCCGGCGCTGTCGAAGAGCCTGCTGACCGGCGCGGTCAGCCGGGCCCAGACCCTGCTCGCCGATCCCCTCGAGGTCGACGCCGAGTGGTACTTCGACACCCCGGTCACCGCGCTGTCCCCGAACCGGCAGGTCGTCCACCTCGACGGCGAAGAGCTCCGCTACGACGGCCTGATCATCGCCACCGGCGTCGAACCCCGCCGGATGCCCGGCGCGCCGCACGGCCACCCGCGGGTCGTCGTCGTCCGGACCCTGTCCGACACCACGGCGCTGCAGCGCGCGCTCGCCACCGACTCCGGCCCGGTCGCCGTCATCGGTGACGGCTTCATCGGCTGCGAAGTCGCTTCGAGCCTGCGCGAGATGGACCGCGACGTCATCCTCATCGGACGGTCGCGAGCCTTGCTGGCCGACGTCCTCGGCCCCGACATCGGCGACTGGCTCACGGCACTGCACGCGGCCCGCGGCGTCCGGCTGGAGCTGGGGACCACCATCCGGCGGTGGCACCCGGGGACCACGTCGGTCGGGCTGGAGTTCGCCGACGGCCGGGCCGTCGACGTCGCCTGCGTCGTGGTCGCCGTCGGGAGCGTGCCCGCGGTGTCGTGGCTGCGCGGCGCGAAGCTGCCCCTCGACGACGGTGTCGTCTGCGGGCCGACCTGCCACGTCGTGGGCTCGGACACGATCGTCGCGGCCGGCGACGTCGCCCGCTGGCCCAACCTGCGCTACGACGGCACCCCGCGGCGCGACGAGCACTGGCTCAACGCGGTCGAGATGAGCCGGGCGGCGGCGGAGAACCTGCTGGCCGGGCCGGCCGGCTCCCCGGCGTACACGCCGGTGCCGCGGTACTGGTCCGAGCAGCACGGCGTCCGGATCCAGGTGGCAGGCCGGCCCATGCTCGGGACCGACACGGTCCTGCTGGAGTCGCCGGTGGCCGGGACCCGGCCGATCACGGGCTCCGTGCGCGACGGCAGGCTTGTCGGGCTCATCGGCCTCGACAGCCCGGCCGCGGTGCTGCACTGGACGGCCGAGCTGGCCCGCCAGCGCCCGGCGCCGTCGATCGTGCCGCCCCAGCGGCCGCCGGAACCCGAGCGCCCCCGCCACCACAGCCGGGCGGTGGCCGGGTACTGAGCTACGATCTGCTCCGCGGACGAGCTGGCAGGGCGGTCGCGGGCCGGGGCGACCCGGTCCGAGGAAAGTCCGGACTCCACAGGGCAGGGTGGTTGCTAACGGCAACCCGGGGTGACCCGCGGGAAAGTGCCACAGAAAACAGACCGCCACGGCTCGCGAGGGCCGGGGTAAGGGTGAAACGGTGGTGTAAGAGACCACCAGCGTCCCGGGTGACCGGGACGGCTGGGTAAACCCCACCCGGAGCAAGGCCAAGAGGGAGCGCGAGCTCCTGCGCAGGCGTTCGAGGACGGCCCGTCCGAGCCTGCGGGTAGGCCGCTGGAGCCTGCCGGCGACGGCAGGCCGAGATGGATGGCCGCCGCCCGGCGAGCCGCAAGGCGACCCGGGAACAGGATCCGGCTTACATGCCGGCTCGTCCGCCTCCAGCCCGCGTACCCAGAGGGTCGGCTCGCGTACTCAGCCGGTCGGGTCGCGTACCCGGACAGTCGGTTCACGAGCCGACCCTCCAGGTACGCGAGCCGACTCCCCAGGTACGCGAGCCGACTCCCCAGGTACGCGAGCCGACCCTCCAGGTACGTCGAAGGCGGTTCCGCCGGTGGTTACTCGGTAGTAGGGTGCCGCTATGGCGGGTGACGAGAAGCGGTTCAAGTCGGCCTTCGATTCCCTTCACGCTCTGGCGTACTTCGCGCCCGAAGTGGACGAAGCTCTGACCGGCATCGGGCTGCGACCGGGGCGGATGCCCTACTTCGCCGGCCGCTCGGCCGCGATGGGCGCGGTCGGGCCCGAGGTCGTCGCCGCCACCTTCTACAACTTCAACGCCGAGGTCGTCGCCCGCGTGATTCCGCGCGCCTGGACCCTCGCGACGCCGGAGCAGGTCCTCGAAGCCCGGCTCGCCGGCGTCGACAAGGCCCTGACCCGGCTCCTCGGCGAAGGCGAGCTCAAGAGCGACCAAGTCGTCGAGGCCGCCGAACTCGCCCGCGAGGCCACCGCCGGGTGCACCGCCGAAGGCCGTCCCCTCTACGCCGCGCACGCCGGGCTGGCCTGGCCCGAGCCGCCGCACCTCGCGCTCTGGCACGCCATCACGCTGCTGCGCGAGCACCGCGGCGACGGCCACATCGCCGCCCTCGTCCTCAACGGCCTGAGCGGCGTCGAAGCCCTCGTCACCCACGTGGCCACCGGCCACGGGTTCACCGTCGACGCGGCCAAGCTGACCCGCGGCTGGAGCGACGAGCAGTGGACCGCCGCCGAGCGGGGCCTGCGCGACCGCGGGATCCTCGACGGCGAAGGCGCGCTCACCGGCGAAGGCGTCGCTGTGCGTGACCGCGTCGAGACGGCCACCGAAGCCGCCGCGCAGGCGCCGTGGAACCACCTCGGGCCGGAGAAGCTGGCCCGGCTGGAAGAGCTCGGCCGGGACCTCACGCGCCGGGTGGTTGCCGCCGGTGCGTTCCCGAAGGGCGTTTTCGCCCAGAGCCGCGCCTGAGGACCAAGATCACGCTATGTAGTGAAAATCGTGTGAGGTTCTGAGCGCCGTGTGACGGACCGCGCGGACGGTCAAGATCGACATGTGCGCCGACCGGCCGGAGCACCGTTACAGAGCGGACTCGCGAGACGGGGCCGTTCGGGTCATGTCACACTGTCTCAGGCCGCACAACGGCCACGGTGCAAGTACCCACAGTGAGCAAATCCCGGGCAATGGGGTGAGTTCGTCAGCACACTGAGAAGTATGGGTGCCCGGGCTTTAACCCGAGGGCCCTTGCCGCGATGATGGTGGGCGTGGAGTTTTCGTGTGCCGTGCGCGCCACACCGGTTGACAAGCCAGCCGTCATCTACGCAGCGCGCTTTGACCACTACCCCTCGTAGCCGCCATGATGTTGTTCGAAGCACCGCCTGAGCCAGAACCGCGCGGCCCCCACCGCGCACCGGGAGTATCGCGATGATGACCTTGACCACCCTCGACACGCTGGCCGCCGGCGAGCTGGGCACGGGAAACGTGCGCCAGTGGCTGCTCGACAACGTCATCCCCCTGGTGCTGCTGGCCGTTGCCCTCCTGCTTCTGTGGCTGGGCGGCGGCAAGGGCGACAACGCCGGTGTCATGCGGCGGCTCGCCGGCGTGGTCATCGCGCTCGCCATCATCGGTCTCGCGGTCAGCGGCGCGGGCGTGAACGTGGGCCAGTGGATCGCCGGCCTGTTCACCGGCTGAGGGGCGGGCCCGCGTGCGCATCAGGACAGATGACGAGGTCTACCGGGTCGACGCCGTGTGGCTCGGCCCGCCGAAAGCGACTTTTCCCTGGAGAGCCCGCTACGTCGCGTGGCTCATCGGCATCCCGGCGTTCTTCGTCGTCCTGGGCGTCGAACGCTGGGCGGGGTGGAGTTTCGGGTTCTTCTCGACGGCGTGGGCGTTCATCGCCACCATCGTGATCACCCGGCTGCTCACGGCCAAGATCAGCCACGAGCGCCCGCTGGGTGCCGTGGTCTCGATGGCCGGGCGCGAGCTCAACACCCCCCGCGAGGTGACCACGGGCACCGGCGGCGCCGTCAGCGCCAGCCGCGTCCGGGTACGGGCCGAGCGCCCGCTGCCGAAGCATCGCCGGAAGCGGCAGTACCAGCACCACGGCGGGCCGCCGGGTGCTGCGGCCACCCATGCCCCCACCGCCGCCTCAACGGAAGCGCTACGCGCCGCGGTGTCTGTCAGAGGAACCCCACGAGCGCGCCGGAGCCGCGGCAACGCGGCTCGGGCCGGGAGGTAGTCGTTGTTCGGTCGCGGCGGTAGCCGAGGAAAACGGGGACGGGACGCACACTCGGGCGCGTGGCAGCCGCCCGAGCAGGTCCGCGCGGCGCGGAACGGCTCGGGCGGTGGCAACGGCCGTCGCCTGACCGGCGAGCAGGCGATCCCCGCGTACACCCCGTCGATCGCGGTGAGAAGCATCGACGGGCACCTGGTCCGCACGGGCGTCGAGGTCTACGCCTGGTACCGGCTGGCGCCGCAGCGCTGGTCGTTCCGCTCGGACTCGCAGCGGCGCGACCTCGTCGCGGCCATCGCCGGCCAGTACGCCGAGCTGCAGGGCCGCTGGCTGCACCTGCGCGTGACCAACCGGCCGTACCCGATCCGGATGTGGGCCGAGGCGCACGTCTACAACGCCCACGGCCGCCCCGGCGACGTCCCGGGCGCCCTGTCGTTCGACGACTACCTGATCGGCGAGCAGCAGCAGCTCATGGGCCGCTCGATGGCCGAAAAAGAGGTCTACCTCGGCGTCCAGGTGCAGACCCGGCGGATGGTCGACCGCGCGGTCGAACGCGCCGCGCCGGTGCTGCGCAAGATCCTGCCCGAGGCCGTCGACGCCGAGCTGACCGCGCTGGACTCCGAGGTCGAGCACCTCGACCAGGTCATCGGCAGCGCCGGGCTGGAAGGCCGTCCGGTGCACGCCGAGGAGATGTCCTGGCTGATGCACCGCTCCTGCTCGCTGGGCCTGCCCGCGCCGCGGAACATGCCCGCCGTGCCGGGCGCGGCCTGGGAGCCCGAGGACCTGGCCAGCTTCACCGACGCCGCCGACTACTACGCCGACCCGTACGCCCCGACCGTGACCGTCCGCGGCCGCACCGGCTCCAACGCCGGCGTCTCGCGGCACCTGGCGATCTTGACGGTGGGGCAGATGCACGGCCTGCAGATCCCCGAGGTCGACGACCCGTGGATCCAGCACGCCGACCGGCTGCCCGCCGCCGTCGAGGTGTCCGCGCGCATCTACGTCCGGCGCCCCGAGGAAGTCGCGGGCGAGCTGCAGCGGCAGATGAACAAGGTGCGCTCGCAGGTCAAGCACTACACCGACGAGCACGAGCTGGAGCCGCCGCAGTCGCTCAACCGGCAGGCCGGGCGCGTGCTGGAGATCGACGACGAGATGACGTCGGGCTTCACCGCGCTCGCCACCCGCGTGCGCTCGTGGTGGCGGCTGGCGGTGTCCGGCCCGACCGAGCGCGACGCGCTGCGCCTGGCCCAGCAGCTGCTCGACCTCTACAAGCCGAAGATCGCCATCGAGCACCCCGAGGCCCAGTACGCGATGGCCCGGGAGTTCATCCCGGGCGAGCCGCTGGCCTCGGCGGCGTACATGCGCCGCGGGTCGGTGGTCTGGGCGTCCTCGGCGGTCCCGACGGCGACCGCGGAGGTCGGCGACCGCCGCGGCATCCTGCTCGGCGAGACGTGCACGGCGACCCGGCGCCCGGTGGCGTGGGACCCGTGGATGGCCCAGGAGATCCGTGACGGCTCGGGCCTGACCGCGATGGTCGCCGGCCTGGGTGGCGGCAAGTCGTTCCTCGGCGGCGGCATCGTCTACAAGACGCTGCGCGCGGGGGCGAACTGGACGATCCTCGACCCGTCCGGCCCGCTGTCGCGGCTGTGCGACCTGCCGGAGCTGCGCCCGTACGCGCGCCCGATCAACCTGCTCAACGCCCAGCCCGGGATCCTGAACCCGTACCGGGTGGTCGCCGAGCCGCTGATCGAGCACTTCATGGACGAGGACGACCCGGAGCGCTCCTGGCGCCGCGAGAAGGCCCTGGCGGGCGCGACCCGGCGCCGGCTGGTCCTGGACGTCCTCACGGGTGTCCTGCCGTACGAGGTCTCGCGCATGGCGCAGACCCGGATCGTGCTGCTGCGTGCGGTCCGCACGGTCGGCGGCCGGTTCGACGCGGACCCCGGCCAGGTAATCGATGCGCTCCGGCGCGATTCGAGCGAGCACCACGAGCACGCGGGCGTCGTCGCCGACTTCCTCGACGAGATGCGCGAGCGGATGGCGCTGCTCATCCCGGAGTCGGACGCGGACCCGTATTCGGAGACCCGCGACGACCGCCTGACGGTGCTGACGATGGCCGGCCTGACCCTGCCGAAGGACGGCGTCCCCCGCGAGTACTGGACGGACGCGGAGTCCCTCGGCGTCGAGATGCTGAACCTGGCGGCGTGGCTGACCCAGCGGTCGGTGTACGAGAAGCCCAAGGAGATGCGCAAGGGCGTCTGGATCGACGAGGCGTTCTTCCTGTCCGAGGTCCCGACGGGGCGCGTGCTGATGAACCGCTTCGCGCGTGACTCGCGCAAGTGGAACGTCCGCGTGCTGCTGTCGTCCCAGATCCCGGCGGACTTCCTGAAGATCCAGGGTTTCGTGGCCCTGCTGGACTCGGTGTTCGTCGGCCGTCTCGACGACGACGACGCCCAGGCGGACGCGCTGCGGCTGTTGAAGGTGCCGGTCGGGGTCGGGTACGAGCAGGTGGTGGCCGCACTGGGCCGCCGCCCGGGCGCGCAGCAGCGCGGCCTGGAGCGCGACGTGGAGCCCCGCCAATTCATCTTCGGCGACGGCGCGGGCGGGGTCGAGCGCATCCGCGTCGACTTCTCGGGCCCGCACTTGGACCACCTGCGCGCGGTCATGGACACGACACCGGGCTCGAAGGACGCGGCATCCCCGCCCCGCCGCCCGGGCAACGAGCTGGCCCTCCCGCACACGGAGGAGAAGAAGCCGTTCGTGGCATCCCCGCCGGAGGACGACATCGAGCTGGAGCAGGACTTCGAGCTGGCGGCGGAGCTGGAGGTCGGGTTGGCCGACGAGAACCTCCTCGGAGCCCCGGACCCGTTGGCGTCCGAAACGGGCGAGGTGGAGGGCGGCGTCTCCCCGAACGGCAACGGCGGGCAGCAGCACGCTCGCACGGGCGGAAAGGGCGGCACCGGCCGGGACGCCGCATGAGCGCCGCCCGGACCCGAAGTAGCCGCACCGCCCCCGGCTGCGAGGGGCGGGCCTGCCGTCCCCCGCGGACGGTCGCATCCACGCGGGCGACCGCGGAGGGTGCCGCATGAACACCCTGCTGACGTTGGCGGTGCTGCTGACGCTGGCCGCCGCATGGCACGCGCTGAAGCGCCGCATCAAGGAAGGCCCGAAGGCACGCCGCGTCCCGAGCCGCAAGGCGACGATGTTCGCCGTCATGCTGGTGCTCGGCCTGCAGGCCATCGCCACGGCTCCCGCGGCGAGCGCGGCGGCCTGCGGTGAGGCGCCGAACCCGGAGCGTCCGGGCGCGGGCATGGTCGGCGCGATCGATCCGCCGGAGGGCCACGGCGAACCGAACAGCGCCTACATCGACTACGGCTACGCGGGCATGGTCTGGAACACCTTCGAGACCGACTGCTCGGGGATCAACCTCACCCCGGCGGGGTCCACTTTGGACAGCTGGGGCGGCAACCAGCTGTTCAACCTGGGCAAGAACATCGTCGGTGCCACCAACTCGCTGCACTACACGGTGCTCGAGGGCGGTCTGCTGAACCCGATCTACGCCGCGGTGAAGTCGGGTGCCGAGAAGGTCTACAACAACATCTACGCCCAGTTGTTCGGGCTGGTCGCGCTGATCCTGTCGATCATGATGTTCCGCAACATCTGGCGAGGTGACCTGGCCGCGGTCAGCAAACGGGCGCTCTACGCGCTGGCCGGGATCTGGCTGGCCGCGTCGTCGCTGGCGATGCTGCGGTACTTCGACCCGATCGACAAAGCGATCGTCCAGACCACCACGAACATCCAGGCGGGCTTCGTCGACGAGAGCGGCGACCGGATCGTCCGCGACATCCTGCCCACCCAGCTCCACACGCAGATCGTCTACAACAACTGGCTGCGCGGGGAGTTCGGCACGCCCACGGCACCGCAGGCCGAGCAGTACGGCAAGCCACTGCTCGACGCCCAGGCGTTCACCCGCAACCAGCTGGTGAACGGCGACGACGGCAACCAGTCCGTCATCGACGGCAAGAAGAACGCCTACAAGGACATCTCCACCAAGCTCGGCCCCGCGACCGGCTACTTCACCGGCGAGGCCGGCGGCCGCACCGGCGCCGGCTTCCTCTCGCTCGGCCAAGCCCTCGTCTACTCGCTCTTCCAGCTCCTCGCCAAGGCGAGTGTCCTGCTCGCCCAGGTCCTGATCCGCCTCTTCGCGCTCACCGCGCCGCTGATCGGGCTCGTCGCCCTGCTGCACCCGGAGATCCTGCGCCGCGTGCTCAAGGTCGCCGGCGGGGTGGCCTTCAACCTCGTCGTGCTCTCGGTGCTCGCCGGGGTGCACGCGCTGCTGCTGCAGGCCATCTTCGACGCCGGGAACTCGCTGAACATGCTCACGCAGATGGTCCTCGCCGGGCTCATCACCGTGCTGCTGTTCATGGTCGGCCGCCCGGTCCGGCGGCTGTGGCAGATGGTCGAGATGTCGGTCAGCATGGTCGGCGCCGCCGTGCCGTCGCCCGGGGGCGGGATCTTCTCCCGCTTCAAGCGCAACCGCACCGGCCCGACACCGCAGGACGAGTTCTGGCAGAACGTGCGCGACACCGACGACGTCGTCGACGGCGAGCAGCGCGGTCCGCTCGGGGCGACCCACGGTGGTGGCCGGTTCCGGCCGGAAGCCACGATCTTCGCCAACGCCCAGCGGCTCGACAACACCTCGGGTGCGGGCCGCCCGGCCGCCGCCTGGTCCGGCGCCTGGCCGGGGGCCATCAACGGGGGTCCGGCGGGCGCGCTGCCCGCGGGCGGACGTCCCGGCTCCCCGGTGTACGGCCAGTACAACCCGGCCGGCGGTGACCCCGGCGACTACGTCGTCGTCGGCGCGGGCGGCCGTCCGACGCTCCGGCGTGAGGAAAGCCGGCGTGTCGACACCTCGCCGGTCGCCGATCGCCGCTGGACCGACGAGCCCGAGCCCGTCGTCGTGCCGTCCGACCTGCGCACGCCCGAGTCCGGCTTCAGCGACTACACGCCGCAGGACGTGCCGCGGACGCCGGGCGTGCGGGCGCAGCCGCGGCGCGTCGACCCCGAAGTCGTCGCCGGCAAGCCGGTCTTCGTGCTGTACCGGCCGTCGCGGGGCATCGAAGTGCGCGAAGAACCGCGGGACACCGACCAAGTCATGGGGCGGTGACCGATGCCGATCCGCACCAACCGCGGCCGCACCGCGGTCTACCGGCGCCTGTGGGGCTGGCCGCTGCGCTCGCCCCGCCACCTGATGGGGACGCTGATCTTCCTGGCGATCCTCGTCACCGCGCTCGGCATCGTGCTGCCGAAGGTGGTCGGCAAACCGCAGGCCAAGGCGTCACCCCCGGCCGGGACGACCACGTCCGTCACCGCGACCCCGCCGGGTGTCGCGGCGCCGGTCCCGACGTCGAACCTGCCGACGCGGCTGTCCGCGCCGCTGGCCACCCCGACGACGGCGGCGCCCAACGGGGACGCCGTCCGCGTCGCCAAGGAGTGGGCCGCGGCCTGGGTCGACCACCCGGCCGGGATCACCTCCGAACAGTGGCTGGCCAAGCTGAAACCCTTCACCACCGAGGAGTACCTGCCGGTGATGGCGTCGGTCGACCCGGCGAACGTCCCGGCGACGAAGGTCACCGGTGAGCCGGTCGTCGGCACGTCCTACACCAGCTCGGTGCAGCTGACGATCCCGACCGACGGGCCCAAGCTGGCCATCACGGTCGTCAACACCAACGCGGGCTGGCGCGTCGCCGACTACGACCAGGCGAGCTGACCGTGCGGCGGCTGGGGTTGTGGCTGGGGCTGGTCGTGTTCGTCGCGATCGGTGCCCTGGTCGTCACCGCCGTCGCCGCCAAGGTCGTCATCGACAACCAGCAGGCGCAGGCCCGAGGCGTTTCGCTGATGAGCTGCGACGCCTCGGTCGGGCCGACCCAGCCGGGCGAGGGCGACCGCGGCACGGTCGACGCGTCGAAGCTGGACGACGAGCAGAAGGGGACCGTCGCGCTGATCATCACGATCGGCAAGCAGCGGTCGCTGGCGCCGCGCGCGTGGCAGGTCGCGATCCAGGCCGGGATGACCGAGTCCGGGCTGCACAACCTCACCTACGGTGACCGCGACTCCCTCGGCATCTTCCAGATGCGCCCGTCGATGGGCTGGGGCACGGTGGCGCAGGTCACCGACCCGACGTACGAGGTCAACAAGTTCTACGACGTGCTGCTCGCGGTCCCGGACTGGGAAAACCGGCGCCCGGGCGAGGCCGCGCAGGCCGTCGAGCGCTCGGGCTTCCCGGATCGCTACCACAAGTGGGAGCCGATGGCGGCGACGCTGGTGCAGAACGTCGGCCAGGTCGTCGACGTCGTCGCCTGCGGCACCGGCATGGGGCAGCTGCTGCCGCCGAGCCAGGCCGCCGGCAAGGCGATCAGCTTCGCGCTGGGCGAGCAGGGCAAGCCGTACGTGTGGGGCGCCACGGGCCCGAATTCGTACGATTGTTCCGGTCTGATGTTGCGCGCGTACGAGTCGGCCGGGATCATCCTGCCGCGGGTTTCGCGCGACCAGTACCACGCGGGCGCGCTGCTGCCGGTGCGCGACGCGCAGCCCGGTGACCTGCTGTTCCTCGCCAACGACCCGTCGAACCCGGACACGATCCACCACGTGATGATGTACCTGGGCGACGGCAAGATCGTCGAGGCGCAGCAGACCGGTGTCCCGGTGCACACGCGGCCGTTCTCGTTCGACGAGGCCGAAGTGGTGCCGCAGGCGGTCCGCCCCGGCGTTTAGCATGGGTCTCGAGGGCCTTGACACGAATCGGCCGATTCACCCGACGTCGCGGCGCTTTCCACGAGCAGGTGGCCGCGTACTGGCAGAGGATGAGCACGTGGGACGCAAATTCGGCAAGCGAGGCAAGCCCGGCGCGGGCGAGCCCCAGGACCCGGCGGCGCTGTTCGGCGCGCCCCAGCCGCCCCGGCAGTCGGCTCGCCCCGCGTCCAGCACGCCGCTGTCCGACCAGCTGAGCCAGGGCTACCCGGGTGTCGACGCGGGGTACGTGGTGCTGCCCCGGTCGCTGGCCGAGGGGATGTCGCTGCCGTGGCAGCAGCAGATGGCGGCGTTGCTGGCCCAGTTCCACGCGGAGCACGCGGCGCTGGCGTGGCCGATCTACCGCGTGGTGCCATCGCGCTACGAGAAGCTGGCGGACCTCGACGAGGAGCAGCTCGCGGAGGCGGGCTACCTGGTGGAGATGGACGCGGACGGCGAGATGGTCTACCGCGAGCGGAGTGGCCGGAAGGTCGAGGACCCGGAGAACACGTCGGTCTTGGTGTCGTCGCTGGACCCGATCCCCCGGCCGGCGGCCCGCCCGTCGCCGCCACCGCCGGGGGTCCGGCCGCCAGGGCAGGCACCGGCACCGATGAACATCGGCCCGGCGCCGGTGTGGCGGACGGTGCCCCAGCCACCGCCGGGCAGGCCGGCGCAGGGCGTGAGCCCGACGTGGAGCCGAGGGCGTCCGCAGGGGGAGGACCGCGAGTGGTCGGAGCCGGACTTGCCGGGCCCAGCGAAGCCGGCCCGGCACGCGGCTCCGGAGGCGCCTTCCGGGACTTCTGCCGGGACTCCTTCCGGGGCTTCGGAGGTCGGGGGCGCGCACGCGGCTGTCGAGACCGGTTGGCAGCGACCTGAGCCGTCGGCTGCCCGGCCGGCGGAACCCGAGCCGTCGGCGGCTCGGGCGGTGGAGATGCGTCCGGCTGAGGAGGCGTTCACCCAGGAGCCGGCACTTGAGGCGGAACCGGCTCCGACGGAGCCTGGGAACGCGGTCGAGCCGTCGTATTCAGCGGAACGGATCGAGCCGGACGAGGCCGCGGTGCCGGAGGAACCGGAGCCGCGGGATGGAGCCGAGGCGCCGGCGCCGGCGGACGCCGCCCAGCCTGCGGCGACGGTGGAAGCGGAGCCGCGGGAAGCGGTCCAGCCGAAGGCGGCAGCGCCCGCAACAGTCGAAGACGGGCCGCGGGGCGCGGTTCAGCCTGAAGCGGCTGAATCGGCGCTGGCTGAGGTCGAGCGTGATGCGGTTCAGGCTGAAGCGACTGAACCCGCACCGGTCGAACACGAGCGGCGTGATGCGATTCGGCCTGGTGCGGCGGGGCCTGCATCGGCTGAGCCCCTGCCACTGGATGAGCCCCAGACCGAAGCGACCGAACCGGCGCGGGCTGAGGTCGAGCCGCGTGATGCGGTTCAGGCTGAAGCGACCGAACCCGCGCGGGCCGAACACGAGCCGCGTGATGAGGTTCAGCCTGATGCGGCCGCTCCTACGTCGGCTGAGCCCCTGTCGCTGGATGTGGCCCAGGCCGAATCGGCCGAACCCGCGCCGGTCGAACACGGACACCGGGATGTGGTCCAGCCTGGAGCTGCTGCGCCTGCATCCGCTGAGCCTGCGGAGCGGGATGTAGCTCAGCCGGAGGCAGGTGCGCCGTCGTCGGAGCTTGAGCTGGGGGATATCGCGGAGTCCGAGGCTGCGGCGGTGTCCGCTGCTCAAGCGTCTGAGCAGCCGGTGGAACCCCAGTCCGGTGGCGTGCCTGCGGTCTCGCCGCCGCAGTCGACTTCAGGGCAGCAGGTGCCTGCCGCTGGGCAGCCGGAATCGTCCGCTGTGCCGCAGCCGCAATCGCCCGCCGCCGACGATCAGCCTGCTGCGCCGTCTGCCGCCGCGCAGGCGCCTGGCACACCGACGGTCCAGCAACAGCCGCAGGCCTTGCCGCACCCGCTGACTGCGGCAGAGCCGCAGCCAGCAGGATTGCCGACGCAACAGCCAGCCGCTGCTCAACAAGACCCGACTGCCGGTGTCCAGGCGCCTGGCCAGCCCCAGTCAGCTGGGCAGGAGTCGCCTGGCCAGCCTGAGCGGCCGGAGTTGCCCGAACAGCAGCAATTGCCGTCAGCCCCGCAGCCGCAGGCAGAGCAGCAGCCCACTGCCGCTCCGCAGCCGGCGGGCCAGGAACCTGCCGGTTCGAAGGCCTCGCAGCCGCTGCCTGACGTGCAGCAGGCGCCCGCTCAGCAGCCATCGCCTGCCGTGCAGTCGCCTGCCGGTTCACCGATGTCGGCGCCGCAATCGCCCGTCGTGCAGCCGCCCGGTGGTTCGCAGGCGCCGGGGCCGCAGCAGGTGCCGGCCTCGCAGCAACAGGCGCCGGTTCACCAGCAACCGCCCTCCGGGGCGCAATCGCTGGCTCCGCTGCCACTGGGCCAGCAGCAACCCGCCGGTTCGAAGGCACCGGCCCCGCTGCCGCCGCTGGGCGAGCAGCAACCTTCTGGTTCACAGGCCCCGGCCCCGCAGCAGCCCACTGCAGGTGCGCAGCCACTGGGTGCGCAGCAACCCGCCAGCTCGCAGGCACCGGCCCCGCAGCAGACGCCTGCCGCGCAGCAGCCGTGGTCAGCGACCCCGCAGCCGCCCGCAGAGCAGCCGCAGCCGGCCCCGCAGCCCGCAGCGCAGCCGCAGCCGGCCCAGCAGCCCGCAGCGCAGCAGAAGACTCCGCAACAGTCGCCCGCGGCGCAACCGCAGTCGGCCCAGCCGCCCGCAGCGCATCAGCAGCCGCCGGCAGTACAGCAGCCGACTCCGCAGCAGCCGGTCCAGCACCAAACGCCCGCGGCCCACCAACCCACCCCGCCGCAACCCCCCTGGGCCCCGACCCCCACCCCACCGACCCGCTCCAAGCCGGTCTTCCCGGGCCCGGAGTCGACCCCCCAGCCCTTCCCGGCCCGCCACGCCGCCCCGGCCCGCCCCGTCTTCCCCGGCCCCGGCACCACGCCCCCGGTCCCGCCGACCCCGGGGAACTCGACGCCGCCCGTCTTCCCCGGGCGGGACACCGCCCTCCCGCAACCCTCGCGCCAAGAACCCCCGACCCCGCCCCGGGGCACCCCCCGTGGCTGGTTCGACGAGTTCACCGACCAGCCCGCCGAACCCGACGACAACCAGGACTTCGGCCCCACCGGGCAGCCGACCGAGATCCCCTATCGGTACAAGCGCTGACAACCCGGCTCGCTGGTGCGAACCTAGGACCATGTCCAACGACCCGAACCCGGACCAGGGGTGGTACTACAACACCCGCACCAACCAGGTCGAGCACCTCGAACGCGGCCGCGGCATCGACCTGCTCGGCCCGTACCCGGACGAGGCCACCGCCCGTCGGGCGCTCGACATCGCCAAGGAACGCACCAAGCAGGCCGATGCCGCCGACGCCGCCTGGAACGACGACTAGACCGACAGTCCCGGCCCCAGCACGAACTCCGGGTCCACCTGCGAAACGAGGCTGTCGCCCGCCCACGCCGCCGCGTTGCGCAGGTGGAACTCGACGGCTTGACGCTGGTAGCGCGCCCAGTCGCGCTGCTCCGCGTCCACCGCCGCGTGCATCGCGCGCAGCGTCGAGAGGTTGCGCGGCTCGAGCTCGGTGATCGGCCGGGCCGTGCCGCGCTCCGCCGCCCGGACGTGGCGTGACGCCGACATCCACCCCAGCAGCGCATCGCCGACCTGCTCCTGCAGGAACTCGACGTCCTCGGCGTCGGTGACCTTGTTGCCCACCACCACGAGCCGCACGCCGAAATCACGCGCGTAGTCCGCGTACTGCCGGTACACGCCCACGCTGCGTACCGTCGGCTCGCACACCAGGAACGTCACGTCGAACCGCGTGAACAGCCCCGACGCGAACGCGTCCGCCCCCGCCGTCATGTCCATGACGACGTACTCGCCCTCGACGTCGACCATGTGGTTCAGCAGCAGCTCCGCCGCGCCGACCTTCGAGTGGTAGCACTTGACGCCCAGGTCGTCCTCGTCGAACTGCCCGGTGACGCCGAGCCGAACGCCGCCCAGCTGCCGGAAACAGGCCGAAAACACCGGGTTGTCCTCGAACGGCCGGACCAGCCGTGAACCGCGCCCCGGCGGCGTCGTCTTGATCATCGACGCCGCGTCCGGGATCCGCGGGTTGTCGCCGCGCAGGTAGTCCTTGATCAGGACCATGTTGTCGCCGAGCGTCGGCCAGGCGAGCGCTTCCTCCTCGGGTGCGCCGAGCGCCACCGCGAGGTGCTGGTTGATGTCGGCGTCGATGGCCAGCACCGGCAGGCCGGCGTCGGCGAGGTACGCCACGAACAGCGACGACAGCGTGGTCTTCCCGCTGCCGCCCTTGCCGACGAACGCGATCTTCACGGTCGGGACCCCTTCTGGAAATGAAGACGGTTTTCATTATTGCGGAGCCAACGTACACCCGACCGGCCCATGCCCGATCGGGCGATCACAACGCCCTTCGAGGGTTAGGGTTGGGGGGTGCCTCCCCTCGTGATCAGGACACACTCGGCGGGCGGGGACTTCGGCCCCCTGCGTGCCGAGTTTTCGCTGCCGGAGTCGTTCGGCCCCGAGGTACTGGCCGAAGCGGAAGCCGCGGTGCTCGACCCCCTGGCGAGCGCCGGCCCGCGCGAGGACGCGACGGACCTGCCGTTCGTCACCATCGACCCGCCCGGATCCAAGGACCTCGACCAGGCGATGGTCGTCGAGCGGACCGCGCACGGCTTCCGCGTGCACTACGCGATCGCCGACCTGGCCGCGTTCGTCCCGCCCGGCGGCGCGCTCGACCGCGAGTCGCGCTCCCGCGGGCAGACGCTCTACCTGCCCGACGGCAACGTCCCGCTGCACCCGCCGGTCCTGTCCGAAGGCGCGGCGAGCCTGCTGCCCGGCGAGATCCGGCCCGCGGTGCTCTGGACCATCGAGACCGACGAGGCGGGTGAGCCGACCACGACGCGGGTGCGCCGCGCACTGGTCCGGTCCACCGAGCAGTTCGACTACGAGACGGTGCAGGCCGCCCTCGACGCCGGGAACCCGCACCCGTCGGTGGCCGCGCTGCCCGAGCTCGGCCGGCGACGGCGCGAGCTGGCCGTCCGGCGCGGCGCTGTCGAGCTGCAGCTGCCCGAGCAGGAGATCAGCGGTGACCCGGACGGCGGCTGGGTGCTCGCCCGCCGTCCGCGCACCGCCGTCGACGCCTGGAACGCCGAGATCTCGCTGCTCACCGGCATGGCCGCGGCCCGGATCATGATCGACGCGCGGGTCGGCGTCCTGCGCACGCTGCCCGACCCGGAGCCCGAGGCCGTCGACTGGCTGCGCCGCTCGGCCGAAGCGCTGGGCATCACCTGGGCGCGGGAGACGACCGTTTCGGAGTTCCTGTCCCGGTTGGACCCTGGGCAGCCGGCGTCGATGGCGCTCTACGCCGACACGACGCGCCTGCTGCGCGGCGCGGGCTACACGGCGTTCGACGGCGAGCTGCCGGCGTTGACGACGCACGCGGGCATCGGCGGCGCGTACGCGCACGTCACGGCGCCGATCCGGCGGCTGGTCGACCGGTTCGCGACGGAGATCTGCCTGGCGGTGTCGGCCGGGCGCGAGGTGCCGGAGTGGGTGCGCGCGGCGCTCGCGGACGTCCCGGAGCGCATGACGGCGTCGGACACGCTGGCCGCGAAGGTCGAGCGGGCGTGCATCGATCAGGTCGAAGCGTGGGTGCTGGCCGAGCACATCGGCGGCGAGTTCAGCGCGGTGGTGCTGCGCGCGGACGAGAACAAGGCGGAGATCCTGGTCGAGGACCCGACGGTGATGGCGAAGTGCGCGGGGGAGAAGCTGACCGCGGGGGAGCGGATCGGGGTCCGGCTGACCGCGGTCGACGTCGAGAAGCGGAAGGTGTCGTTCGAACGCGCATGAACCTCGTCGACGATCTCGGGGAGCCGGTGCCGGTGAGCGGCCCGGCATCGCGCGTGGTCTCGTTGGTGCCGTCGCTGACCGAAGCCGTCGAGGTGAGCGCGCCCGGACGGCTCGCCGGCGCGACCGACTACTGCACGCATCCGGCTGGTCTGGACGTCCCGCGGGTCGGCGGGTCGAAGTACCCGAAGATCGACGACGTGCTGGACCTGGCGCCGGACCTGGTGCTGGCCAACTCGGAGGAAAACCGCCCGGAAGACGTGGAACGCCTGCGCGCCAACGGGATCCCGGTGTGGGTGATGGCTGCTGCGGCGACCGTCCCGGCCGCGTTGGGTTCGCTGCGCCGGATCCTCACGCAGGCGTACGAGCTTTCGGAACCCGAATGGCTGGTGTCGGCGGAGGAGGTCTGGCGCGAGGTCCGGCCGGCGCGGTTCCACGCGGTGGTCCCGGTGTGGCGCAAGCCGTGGATCGTCCTGGGCCGCGACACGTTCGGCGGCGACGTCCTGCGCCGGGTGGGCGTGGCGAACGTCTACGCGGGATCTTCGGAACGCTATCCGCGACCGGACGTCGAGGAGCTGAGGGCGCACTTCGCGGCGGACGCGGATTTGCTGGTGCTGCCGGACGAGCCGTACTTGTTCACGGAGGAGGACGGCCCGGACCACTTCCCGGACGCGCGGTACGTCCTGGTCTCGGGCCGCCACCTCACGTGGTACGGGCCTTCGCTGGTCGAGGCCCACGCGGCGTTGACGGAGGCTTTGGCCGGGCTGTGAAGTCGAAGCCGCGGGCCAGCGCGGCGCGGATCCCTTCGGCGACTTCGGCCGGGAGGACCGGTTCCGTCGCGAGGTGGAGCCAGTTGTCCGGCCGCGCCCGTCCGGTGTCGACGACCAGCGTGGCGCCCGGCCGCTCGGCGAGTTCGACGGCGAAGGTCATCGTCGCGCCGAGCCCCTGCGAGTAGGTCGGCTTGGGGCGGATCGTCCAGCGGTAGTCCGTGCCGTCGACGGTGATGCGGCGCGATCCCTTGTGTGCGAGCGTCATGAGCCCTCCTGCCCGGCCCTGAACCTACGCCGGTTCCGGGCAGGAGAGCGAACGGTTTCAGAGCGTCAATCCCGTCAGGACCGTGACGCGCTCCTCGGTGAAGTCCGCCATCGCCGATGCCGGGCCCTCTCGGCCCACGCCGGAGTCCTTCACCCCGCCGTAAGGCATCTGGTCCGCGCGGAAGCTCGGGACGTCGCCCACCAGCACCCCGCCGACCTTCAGCGCCGCCGATACCTCGAACGCCGTCGGCAGGTCGCGCGTGAAGACCCCCGCCTGCAAGCCGAAGCGCGACGCGTTGATCCGCTCGACGCCCTCCGCCACCGAAGCCACCCGGACCAGCGAAACCACCGGGCCGAACACCTCCTCGGCCATCACCGACGCGTCCTCCGGGACGTCCGCCAGCACCGTCGGTTCGACGGAAGCTCCCGAACGCCCGCCGCCGGTCAGCAGCCGTGCGCCGGCCGAGACCGCGTCCGACACCCACGACGAAACGCGCGCTGCCGCGTCGACGTTGATCAGCGGGCCGACATCGACGCCGTCGGCACGCGGGTCGCCCGTGCGCAGAGCCTGGACCTGCGCAAGGACCTTCTCGGCCAAAGCGTCGTAAACGTCGGTGTGGACGTACACCCGCTGCACCGAAATGCACGACTGCCCCGCCTGGTACATCGCGAACGTCGCGATCCGCTGCGCCGCGAAGTCCAGGTCCGTCCAATCGGGACAGACGAGCACCGCGCCGTTGCCACCCAGCTCCAACGCGACGTGCTTGCGCGGCACGCGGTCGCGGATGGCCCAGCCGACCGGCACCGAGCCGGTGAACGACACCACCGGCAGCCGCGGGTCCTCGACCAGGCGCGACGACGTCTCGTTGTCCACCGGCAGGATCGACCACGACCCCGCCGGGAGGTCGGTCTCGGCCAGGATTTCGCCGAGCAGCAACGCCGTCAGCGGCGTCGCCGGCGCGGGCTTGAGCACGATCGGCGCGCCGACGGCGATCGCCGGGGCCACCTTGTGCGCCACCAGGTTCAGCGGGAAGTTGAACGGCGTGATGCCCAGCACCGGGCCTTTCGGGACCCGCCGGACCAGCGCCAGCCGGCCGGTGCCGCCCGGGTCGGTGTCGAGCCGCTGCAGCTCGCCCGAGAAGCGCCGCGCTTCCTCGGCGGCCCAGCGGAACGTCGACACCGCGCGCCCGACCTCGCCGCGCGCCCACTTGAGCGGCTTGCCCGACTCGGCCGTGATCAGCTGGGCGATCTCCTCGGACCGCTCACCCAAGGCTCGGGACACGTGGTCCAACGCCCCGGCGCGGACGTGCGCGGGCAGCGTCGCGAACTCGTCGGCGACGTCGTGCGCCGCCTGCACCGCGGCCTCGACGTCCGAAGTGGACGGTACGAAGTGCGATCCCGCCTCCGAACCGTCGTAGGAGTGGCGGACGACGGCCGTCGAACCGCCGGTCACCGGCTTTCCGGCGACCCAGAAGGGGAAAGTCATGCGCGAGCCTCCGTGCGGACAGCGTGCTCGAGGACCGAAAGACCCTCGTCGAGCAGCTCGTTGGACAGGGACAGGGGCGGCAGCAGCCGGACGACGTTGCCGTAGGTGCCGCAGGTCAGCACGACCACGCCGGCCCGGTGGCAGGCCGCCGCGACGCGCTTGGTCAGGTCGGCGTCCGGCTCGGTGGTCCCGAGCTTCACGAACTCCGCGGCCAGCATCGCGCCGCGTCCGCGGACGTCGCCGATCACGCCGGTCTCGTCGGCCAGCGCCCGCAACCGCGGCAGGACAACGCCTTCGATGCGTTTCGCCGACGAAGCGAGGTCTTCGGTGCGCATGGTTTCGATCGAGCCGAGCGCGGCCGCGCAGGCGATCGGGTTGCCGCCGTAGGTGCCGCCGAGGCCACCCGGGCCGACGGCGTCGAGCAGCTCGGCGCGGCCGGTGACGGCGGACAGCGGCAGGCCGCCCGCGATGCCCTTGGCCGTCGCGATCAGGTCCGGGACGACGTCCTCGTCGGTGGACGCGAACCAGGATCCGGTGCGGCAGAAGCCCGTCTGGACCTCGTCGGCGACGAACACGACGCCGTTTTCCCGGCACCACGCGGAAATCGCGGGCAGGAAGCCGCGGGCGGGCTCGATGAACCCGCCTTCGCCCTGGATGGGCTCGAGGACGACCGCCGCGACCTGGTCGCCGCCGATCTGCTTCTCGATCCGGTCGATGGCCAGGGCCGCCGCCTCCGGCCCGGACAGGCCGTCGCGGTACGGGTACGAGCCGGGCACGCGGTAGACCTCGGGGGCGAACGGCCCGAAGCCGTGCTTGTAGGGCACCGACTTCGCGGTCATGCCCATGGTGAGGTTGGTGCGGCCGTGGTAGGCGTGGTCGAAGACGACGACGGCCTGGCGCCCGGTCGCGACGCGCGCGATCTTCACGGCGTTCTCGACGGCTTCGGCGCCGGAGTTGAACAGCACCGACTTCTTCGCGTGGTCGCCCGGCGTCAGCTCGGCCAGCGCCTCGCAGACCTCGACGTACCCCTCGTACGGCGTGACCATGAAACAGGTGTGGGTGAACCAGCACGCCTGCTTGCGGACCCGGTCGACGACCGCGGGCGCGGAGTGCCCGACGTTGGTCACCGCGATGCCGGAGCCGAAGTCGATCAGGACATTGCCGTCGGCGTCGGTGAGCAGGCCGCCGCTGGCGGAGGTGACGTAGACGGGCAGCACCGAGCTGACCCCGGCGGCGACGGCGTTCGCGCGGCGTTCCTGCAGCTCGCGCGAGGCGGGGCCGGGGATCTCGGTGCGCAGCCTGCGCTGCCGGGGCGCCGGGGCCTGCGGCTCGGCGGTGGTGGTTGCGGTCACGGCGTGCTCCTGCGGACGCGGGGCGGGGGACGTCCTCAGGATGAGTCCGCGTGCGGCGGCCGTCAGCTCGCCTTTCCGTACAAGAAGGCGCGTAGAATTGGCCGTTATGGCACTCACGCTGGCCGGACTGGCCGCAGACCGCCCGCTCGGGCTGCGGGTGCTGACCGGCGGCGCGGCGCTCGACCGCCCGATCGGCTGGGTCCACCCGACGGAGCTGACCGACCCGCAGGCGTTCCTCGAAGGTGGCGAGCTGCTGCTGACGACCGGGCTGGCCCTGGACGAAGAGACGTCGCCGGCCTACGTGCGCCGGCTGGTCGAGGCCGGGGTGGCGGGGCTCGGCTTCGGCGTCGGGCTGAGCCACGACTTCGTCCCGCACGCGCTCGTGTCGACCGCGGCTTCGGTGGGGCTGCCGGTGCTGGAGGTGCCGCGCGAGACGCCGTTCATCGCGATCACCCGCGCGGTTTCGCGGGCGGTGGCGGCCGACGAGTACGCGACGACGGTCCGGATCGGTCGCGCGCAGCAGGAACTGACCCGGACGGCGGTCGGCAAGGGCGGGCCGGCGGGGGTGCTGCGGAAGCTGGCGAAGCTGGTGGACGGCTGGGTGCTGCTCTTCGACCGCACCACCGTCACCGAAGCGGCTCCGGCGAGCGCGCGTGCGTACGGCGCTTCGCTGCGCGAAGAGCTGGAGCGCCTTCGCACGGGTACGCGCGTGGTGGCGCTCGACGGCCAGGAAGTCGTGCTGCAGACCCTGGACACGGGCGCGCGCCGGGTGCTCGCGGTCGGCGCGTCGCTCGACTCGGCGGGGCGGCACATCGTGAACACCGCGGTCTCGGTGCTTTCCCTGGCGCTGGAGCAGGATCGCGCCCAGGCGGCGGCGCGGCAGGCGCTGCGGTCCGGGTTGCTGGAGCTGCTGGTGGGCGGCCAGGCCGAGCTGGCGCTGCGGGTGCTGGCCGAGACCGGCGGCGAGCCACCGCGCGCACCGTGGTCGGTGGTGGCGTTCGCCGGCGCGCCCGCCGCCCGCCGCAAGCTCCTCGACGCGCTGGAGGGCGAAGCGGTCTTCGCGGCGCGACGCGGGTCATCGGTGGTCGCGATCGGCCCGGCCGACCCGGCGGCGGAGGCGGCGGCCCGGATCGGCGGCCTGCACGGCGGCCTGGCGGGTCCGGTGTCCACAACGGACTTCGCGGCGGGCTTGGAGCAGGCGGAGCTGGCCGCCCAGGCGGCATTGGCGGAGGACAAGGCCCTGGTGTCGGCGGCGGAACACACGGGCCGTGGGTTGTTGTCCCTGATCGAGCCGACGGTGGCGCAAGCGTTTGCGCGCGGGTTGCTGGCACCGGTGCGCGACCACGATGCGACGGGCCGGGGGGATTTGGAGACGTCGCTGAGGTGCTGGCTGGAGCACCACGGTCATTGGGACGTCGCGGCCGCGCGGTTGGGCGTCCACCGGCACACGCTGCGGAACCGGATCAGGAAGGTCGAGGAGCTGCTGGGGCGGGACCTCGACTCACCCGGGGTGCGGGCGGAGTTGTGGGTCGCGTTGCAGGCTTAGCCGCCGGTGACCAGCACGATCGGTGAGTCGCCGCAGCGGCGCAGTACCGGGCTCGGCTCCGCGCCAGCCGACCACCACGCTGGGACGTCCGCCTCGCGCACCAAAGACCCCGTCGGCTGGCGGACGCTGTTGGACACGATCACCCGACCCTGTGCGTTCAGCAATGCCGCCCCGCGCCCCAAGGACCTCAGTCGGGGACGGACCGCACGCTCGAACTCGCGCACGTACACGTCCGCTCCCACCACTCCCGCGAAGGCGCCGCCCAAGAACACCGGAATCGTGAACGTCAGCGTGTACTCGTCGGTGCACAGGTAATCCACGTACGGGCCGTTGATGTGGCGCCGCCCGGTGTCGCGGGGGACCGTGAACCACGACTGGCGCGTGTAGTCCAAGAAGTTCTCGGCGCCCGGGTCCAAGCTGATGAACAGCTGCGCGGGCGGGGAACCCTCGGTCCACCACTCGAAGCCGAACTCCGAGTCCGACAGCACGTGGGGTGCGCTGACGAAGCCCGCGCCGACGACCAGGCCGCCCAGTGCCTCGGTGACCTGCGGCCGGATCCGGTGCAACGCCACCGCGGACGGCGTGTCCGCCAGCACCGACTCGGCCGCCGCCAGCAGGGGCTTCAGCCGTTCGAAGACCCCTTCCACCAACGCCGAGACCTGCTCGACGACCTCGTCGCCGGTCAGCGTGCGGGTGTCGTTCACAGTGCTCACCTCGATACGCGGAGTGGGGCGAAGTTTACGGGCCAAGCAGGTCGAGGTGCACGTCCGCGAGCCGGTCGAGCGCCCCGAGGATGTGTTCCTCGGTGAGCTTGCGGGCCAGCTCGCCGTCCGCGGACGCGATCGCCGCGGTGATCGCCGCGTGCTCCTCGTGCGGGTGCGCCCCGAGCGGCAGCCACAGCAGCCCGCCGCGCTCGCTCTGCAGCTGGAGCTCCTCGTGCGTCAGCCGCGGCGACTGCGCGGCCGCCGCGACCTCCAGGTGGAACTGCCGCTCCGCCCGCGTGAAGTCGATGCCGTGTGCCGTACGGAGGTCGTCGGTCGCCAGTCGCAGCCGGGCGACGTCCTCGGGTGAGCTGCGTTCGGCAGCGAGCTTGGCGGCGGCCCCGGCGATCGCCAGGTAGTGGTCGCCGACGTCGCGCAGGTCGGACAGCGACACTTCGCGCAGCCGCGAGCGCCACTCGTCCGGCGGCGGGTTGGTCGGCGCGCGGACGAAGCTGCCGCCGCTGCGCCCCCGCCGCGTCTCGACGAGCCCCTGCTGCCGCAACGCCACGAGCGCTTCCCGGACCGTCACGGTCGAGACGCCGAACTGCGCGGCCAGGTCGGCTTCGCTGGGCAGCTGCTCCTCGTCGGCGAGCAGGCCGAGCGTGATGGCGTCGACCAGCCGCGCCGCCACCGCTTCCGCCCGGCCGACCTGGCCGAGCGGCGCGAACATGGCGGACCGCGCGCTGTGCGACATGCCCTTGCGCATCGTGCCCCTTCAGCCGCCCGAGTACCCGTTCGCACCAATCTTGCCTGATCCTCTTGTCCTATTACATATGGACTTATATGTTTTAGCCTCCGTCACCTGGAGGAGTCCACCGTGCAGGAGCTGAAGCACTACGTCGGCGGCGCGTACGTCGAGTCCAAGTCGGGCCGGACGGCGGAGATCATCGACCCGGTCACCGGGCGCGCCTACTGCACCGCGCCGATCGCCGGGCCCGAGGACGTCGACAATGCGCTGCAGGTCGCCGCGACCGCGTTCGAGACCTGGCGCGCGACGACGCCGGCCCAGCGTCAGCTCGCGCTGCTGAAGATCGCCGACGCGCTCGAAGCCCGCGCCGACGAGGTCGTCCGCGTCGAGTCGGCGAACACCGGCAAGCCGATCGCGCTGACCCTGGCCGAAGAAATGCCGATGGTCCTGGACCAGGTCCGCTTCTTCGCCGGGGCCGCGCGCGTGCTCGAAGGCCGTTCGGCCGGCGAGTACATGGAAGGCCACACGTCGTTCGTCCGCCGCGAGCCCGTCGGCGTCTGCGCGCAGGTCACGCCGTGGAACTACCCGCTGCTGATGGCCATCTGGAAGATCGCGCCCGCGCTCGCCGCCGGCAACACGATCGTGCTGAAGCCGTCCGACACGACCCCGGCGTCGACGCTGCTGCTGGCCGAGATCGCCGGCGAGTTCCTGCCGCCGGGCGTGTTCAACGTCGTCTGCGGTGACCGCGACACCGGCCGCGCGCTGGTCGAGCACGACATCCCGGCGATGGTGTCGATCACCGGCTCGGTCCGGGCCGGTATCGAGGTCGCGAAGTCCGCGGCCAACGACGTCAAGCGCGTGCACCTGGAGCTGGGCGGAAAGGCGCCGGTCATCGTCTTCGCCGACGCCGATCTCGAAGCGGCCGCCGAGGCCATCGCCGTCGCGGGCTACTTCAACGCCGGCCAGGACTGCACGGCCGCCACCCGCGTGCTGGTCGCCGACGAGGTGCACGACACCTTCGTCGCCGCGCTCACCCGGCAGGCCGAGGCCACCAAGACCGGCAAGCCGGACGACGAAGACGTCGCGTACGGCCCGCTCAACAACGCGGCCCAGCTGGACAAGGTGTCCGGGTTCATCGACCGGCTGCCGGAGCACGCGACCGTCCACTGTGGAGGACATCGCGCCGGCGACGAGGGTTACTTCTACGAGGCCACCGTCGTCTCCGGGCTCAAGCAGGACGACGAGATGAGCCAGAACGAGATCTTCGGCCCGGTCATCACCGTCCAGCGGTTCACCGACGAAGCTGAAGCACTGAAGTCGGCGAACGGCGTCCAGTACGCCCTCGCGTCCTCGGTCTGGACCCGCGACCACCAGCGCGCGATGCGTCTCGCTGCGAAGCTCGACTTCGGCTGCGTCTGGATCAACGCCCACATCCCGCTGGTCGCCGAGATGCCGCACGGCGGGTTCAAGAAGTCCGGCTACGGCAAGGACCTCTCGCTGTACGGGCTCGAGGACTACACCCGCGTCAAGCACGTCATGAGCGCTCTGTGAGGCTGGCGATGCCGAACCAAGCACCTGCCGAGACGCGGGAGGACCCCGCGCCGCCGAACGAAACCGCCGGACCCGCGATCCGGCTTTCCGGGCTGCGCAAGCACTTCGGTGACGTCCACGCGGTCGACGGCGTCGACCTCGACATCCCGCCCGGCGAGTTCTTCTCGATGCTCGGCCCGTCCGGCTCCGGCAAGACGACCGTGCTGCGCATGATCGCCGGCTTCGAGCTGCCCACCGAGGGCACGATCGAGCTCGACGGCCGCGACGTCAGCGCCCTGGCGCCGTTCGAACGCGACGTCAACACGGTGTTCCAGGACTACGCGCTGTTCCCGCACATGACCGTGCAGCAGAACGTCGAGTACGGCCTGCGCGTGAAGCGCGTCCCGAAGCAGCAACGCCGGGAGCGCGCGATCGAAGCGCTGAAGACCGTGCGGCTGGACGACTACGGCTCCCGCAAGCCGTCGCAGCTCTCCGGCGGTCAGCGCCAGCGCGTCGCGCTCGCCCGCGCCCTGGTCAACCGGCCCAAGGTGCTGCTGCTCGACGAACCGCTCGGCGCGCTGGACCTCAAGCTGCGGCAGGCCATGCAGCTGGAGCTCAAGCAGATCCAGCGCGACGTCGGCATCACGTTCGTCTTCGTCACTCACGACCAGGACGAAGCGCTCACCATGAGCGACCGCATCGCCGTGTTCAACGACGGCAAGATCGAGCAGGTCGGGCCGCCGGAAGAGGTCTACGAGCGGCCGGCCAGCGCGTTCGTCGCCGGATTCGTCGGCACGTCCAACCTGCTGGGCGGGCGCGGCGCCGAGTCCGTGATCGGCCGGCCGGGGCTGTTCAGCATCCGGCCGGAGAAGATCCGCATCGACGGCGAGCTGTCCGAGCCCGCCGCCGTGGGGGACACCAGCGCGACCGGCACGATCACCGACGTCGTCTACGCGGGCGCGACCGTGCGGTACGCCGTCGCGCTCGACGCCGGGGGACAGCTTTCGGTCGTCCGGCAGAACACGGACGGCGCTTTGGCGGACGGCCGCGTCCGGCTCAGCTGGCGCCAAGAACACAGTTTCCAGGTTCCGGGTCAGTGAAGGGTTTGCCATGAAGAACAGGAAGACGCGGCTTGCCGGGCTCCTCGGCGCTAGCCTGCTGTTGGCTGCATGTGGCACGTCGGGTTCGAACTCCGCCGCGCCGCCCGGCGCGCAGGGGTTCACCCCGCCGAAGCTCGAGGCGCTGAAGGCGCTCGGGCAGCCGGAAGGACAGCTGAACGTGCTGGCCTGGCCGGGGTACGCGGAGAACGGCTCGAACGACCCGAAGGTCAACTGGGTCACGCCGTTCGAGCAGCAGACCGGCTGCAAGGTGAACGTCAAGCCGTTCGGGACCTCCGACGAGGCCGTGACGCTGATGAAGACCGGGCAGTACGACGTCGTGTCCGCCTCCGGTGACGCGTCGCTGCGGCTGGTCGCCTCCGGGGACGCCGAGCCGGTGAACACCGCGCTGGTGCCGAACTACGCCGACGTCCAGCCGTTCCTCAAGGACAAGTCGTGGAACAGCGTCGGCGGCGTCTCCTACGGCATCCCGCACGGCTGGGGCGCGAACCTGCTGACCTGGCGCACCGACAAGGTGACGCCGGCGCCGACGTCGTGGTCGGTGATGTTCGACGCGAACTCGCCCTACAAGGGCAAGGTGATCGCGTACGACTCGCCGATCTACATCGCCGACGCCGCGCTGTACCTGATGACGCACCAGCCGGACCTGGGCATCAAGAACCCGTACGCCCTCGACGACAAGCAGTTCACCGCCGCGGTCAACCTGCTCAAGCAGCAGCGTCCGCTGGTGAGCGAGTACTGGTCCGACTACCTCAAGGAGTCGCAGGCGCTGAAGAACGCCGACGCCGTCGTCGGCACCGCCTGGCAGGTCACGGTCAACCTGACCAAGGGCGAGGGCGCGCCGCTGGAGTCGGCCGTGCCGAGCGAAGGCGCGACCGGGTGGTCGGACACCTGGATGGTGGCGGCGAAGTCGGCGCACAAGACGTGCGCGTACAAGTGGCTCGACTACATCATCAGCCCGAAGGTCAACGCCCAGGTCGCCGAGTACTTCGGCGAGGCGCCGGCGAACACGAAGGCGTGCGCGGAGATGACCGACAAGACCCTCTGCGACACCTACCACGCCAGCGATGCGGCGTACGCGTCGAAGATCGCTTACTGGACCACGCCGATCCCGCAGTGCCTCGACGGCCGCACGGACGTCAAGTGCAAGGACTACGGCGAGTGGACGAAGGCCTGGACCGAGATCAAGGGCTGACATGACCGCGCTCTCGGCGTTCTTCTACCGGAAACCGCGGCTGCGCCTGGGTTTCCTGCTCTCGGCCCCGCTGCTCTGGCTGGGCCTGGCCTACCTGGGCGCGCTGGCCGCGTTGTTCGTCACGGCGTTCTGGCACACCGACGCGTTCACCGGCCAGGTCGTCATCGAGTGGTCGCTGGACAACTTCACGACGTTGTTCAGCGACGCGGTCTACCGCACGATCACCTTCCGCACGGTCGGGATCGCGGCGCTGGTGACGGTGATCGACGCGGTCATCGCGTTCCCGATGGCGTTCGCGATGGCCAAGCTGGCTTCCCCGCGGGCGCAGCGGATCCTGGTGATCGCGGTGATGACGCCGTTGTGGGCCAGCTACCTGGTGAAGGCGTACGCGTGGCGGTCGATGCTGTCCGGCAACGGCGCGCTGAGCTGGCTTTCGCCCGGTTACGGCGTCACCGCCACGATCATCACGCTGTCCTACCTGTGGCTGCCGTACATGATCCTGCCGATCTACGCGGGTCTCGACCGGCTGCCGGACTCCCTGGTGGACGCGTCGGGTGACCTGGGCGCTCGCTCCTTCCGGACGTTCCGCTCGGTGATCCTGCCGCTGACGTTCCCGGCGATCGTCGCGGGCTCGATCTTCACGTTTTCGTTGTCGCTGGGCGACTACATCGCGGTGAAGATCGTCGGCGGCACGTCGCAGATGCTCGGCAACGTCGTCTACGACAACATCGGCGCGGCGAACAACCTGCCGTTCGCGGCGACGGTGGCGACGGTGCCGGTCGTGATCATGCTCGTGTACTTGGCCGCGGTGCGCCGCACCGGTGCGCTCGACAACCTCTAGGAGCCTGGCATGCGGACCTCCCGGGTGGTGCTGTGGACGGCGCTGGGGCTCGGCTTGGCGGTGATCTACTTCCCGCTGCTGGTGGTGCTGCTCAACTCGTTCAACGCGGATACGACGTTCGGTTTCCCGCCGACCCGGTTCACGCTGGAGTGGTGGAGCCGGGCGACGTCGAACGAGGGTGCGTTGAACGCGCTGTGGACGAGCGTCGAGGCGGGTCTGGCGGCGACGGCGATCGCGCTGGTGCTGGGCACGATGGCGGCGTTCGCGTTGCAGCGCTACCGGTTCTTCGGCCGGAACCCGGTGTCGCTGCTGATCATCTTGCCGATCGCACTCCCGGGGATCGTGACGGGCATCGCGCTGAACAACGCGTTCAGAACCATTTTGGGCATCAACCTCGGCCTGCTGACGGCGATCATCGCGCACGCGACGTTCTGCATCGTGGTGGTGTTCAACAACGTCGTCGCGCGGCTGAGGCGGATGGGCGGCAGCCTGGAGGAAGCATCGATGGACCTCGGCGCGACGGGCTTCACGACGTTCCGCCTGGTGACGTTCCCGATGCTGCGGTCGGCGTTGCTGGCGGGCGGGCTGCTGGCGTTCGCGCTGTCGTTCGACGAGATCATCGTGACGACGTTCACCCTGGGCACGGGCATGGAGACGCTGCCGATCTGGATCTACAACAACCTGTTCCGCCCGAACCAGGCCCCGATCGTGAACGTGGTGGCGGCGGTGCTGATCGTGGTGTCGACGGTCCCGGTGTACTTGGCCCAGCGCCTGTCCGGCGACACGGCATCGGGCGGCCGGCTCTAGGCCACTGACCGGATCGTGCCACCGTCCACCCGGATCGTCGCGCCGCTCACGTAAGCCGCCGCCGGGCTCGCCAAATACCCCACCGCCGCTGCGATCTCCTCCGGGCGGCCCAGCCTGCCCACGTCGTTCGGGACCAGTTCCTCGGCCGCCCCGCGTTCGATCTCCTCCCACGACGTGCCCCACCCCTGCGACGGCGCGATCGACGTCAGCAGCTCGCGCACCGAGTCCACCAGGATCGCCCCCGGGGACACCACGTTCGACGTCACGCCCGTCCCCGCCAGCTCCCGCGCCAGGGACACCGCCAGGTTGTGCCGCGCCGCCAGCGTCGCCGTGTAGTGCGGTTGCATCGCCATCGGCTGGATCGCCAGCCCGCCGCCGATCTGGATCACCCGGCCCCAGCCGCGCTCCCGCATGCCCGGGACGCACCGGTGGATCATCCGGACCGCCGACACGACGTTGGCCTCGTACGTCGACGCCCAGACCGCCGGCGTCGCGTCCGTCCACCCCAGGTGGTCGTACGAGCCGGCGTTGTTCACCAGGATGTCGACGTCCCCGGCCGCCGACGCCACGGTGTCCGCGCCCGCGTCGGTCGACAAGTCGCCGATCGCCACCCCGGCCGCGCCGATCGACGACGCGACCCGCGAAGCACGGGCGGCGTCCCGGCCGTGCACCACCACCGAAGCGCCTTCCGCCGCCAGCAACCGGGCGATCGCGGCACCGAGACCGGCGCTGGAGCCAGTGACAAGAGCGCGTTTACCAGCGATTTCGAGATCCATGAAGCACCTTCCCAAGAGGTATACACCTGTAGACTTAGCTCAAGTCTACACTCGTATACATGAGACCCCGCAACGCCGCCGCGACCCGGGAAGCGATCCTGAACTCGGCGCTCGAAGCCTTCACCCGGGCCGGGTACGACGCCGTCGGCGTGCGCGAGATCGCCGAGGCCGCCGGGGTCACCGCGATGCTCGTCAACCGCTACTTCGGCTCGAAGGAAGGCCTCTTCGCCGAGGTCGTCGAGGCGGCGATGGCCGAGCGGACGGTGCTCACCGACGACCCCGCGACGCTCGCCGCGGACATCGCGGCCGCGCTCGTGCGCCGCACCGCCCCCGGCGCCGGGCAGCTCGACCCGTTCCTCCTGATGCTGCGGTCGGCCCCCAACCCGCGGGCCGCCGAGATCCTGCGCGCGGGCATCGAACGGCACGTCGAGAAGCACCTGACCGACGTTCTCCCGGTGAAGACCAACACCGAGGGTCCGGCGCTGGTGCTCGCGGTGATCGCCGGGTTCTGGGTGATGCGCACGCTCATCGGCAGCACCGAACTGAACCGCGCCGACGAAGCTGTCCTCGCGAGGAAGCTCGAGAAGGTGTTCGCGGTGCTACTGGCGGAATGAGTCCGTCGCCGCGCGCAGGGCGGCCAGCACGCCCGGGTCCGTCACGGCGTGCCCGGCGCCTTCGAGCAGCTTCAGCTCCGAACCCGGCCACGCCTGGTGCAGCTCGTACGCCGTCGTCGGCGGGCACACCGTGTCGTACCGCCCCTGCACGATCACGCCGGGGATGCCGGCGAGCTTGCCCGCGTCGCGGATCAGCTGCCCGTCCTCGAGCCACGCGCCGTGGCGGAAGTAGTGGACGGCGAGCCGCGCGAACGTCAGCGCGAACGCCGGTTCCGCGTACTGGCGGACGAAGGACTCCTGCGGCTGCACGGAAACCGTCGCGCCCTCCCAGGTGCTCCACGCGACCGCCGCGCGGTGCCGGACCTCCTCGGCCGGATCTTCGAGCAGCGTGGCGTACGCGGCGAGGGGGTCGTCCCGCAGTGAAGCCGGGATGGGCGCCAGAAAGGCCTCCCATTCGCGCGGGTACAGGTTCGCGGCCCCGCCCCGGTAGATCCAGTCCAGTTCGCTCCGCCGCACGGTGAAGACGCCGCGCAGGATGATTTCGCTGACGCGCGAAGGGTGCGTCTGGGCGTAGGCGAGCGCGAGGGTCGCGCCCCACGAACCGCCGAAGAGCTGCCAGCGCTCGATGCCGAGCCGCTCGCGCAGCTTCTCCATGTCGGAAACCAGGTGCCACAGGGTGTTCGCGCGCAGGTCGTCGGCGCCCGGCGTCGACTGCCCGGAGCCGCGCTGGTCGAACAGGACGATCCGGTAGGCCGCGGGGTCGAAGTGCCGCCGCGCCATCGGCGCGATCCCGCTGCCGGGCCCGCCGTGCAGCACCACGACCGGCTTCCCGGCCGGGTTGCCCGCCTCCTGGCACCGGATCCGGTGGCCGTCGCCGACGTCCAGGAACCCTTCGGCACGCGGGGGAATCGGCGGGTAGAGCTCGTCCATGGCACTCACTGTGCCGGAGGGTCCTGGCCGTCGTCCCAACACCCCGCCGCCAGGGGCCGGGACGACGGCCAAGAAAGGTGGGAGCCCGCCCCCGCCGCCGGGCTGAGCGGGCTCCCAGTCCGCGGGTCAGCCGGGGCTGACGTCCGGACGAGGAGGGGCGACGCCGTCGGTGTGGTCACAACGGCCGGTGGTCCGCACACGCATATCCGTCCTCCTCGTCGAGGTTCGAAGCTTCGTCGTGGCGGCGACGGGCTAAACGCTAAGCCAAGGTCCGAACGTCAGTCAAGGACATGATTGAAGTTCATGTACGTGAACACCCGCTGAGAGGACGCTGAGCGCGGCCGTGCCCCTTGCCGGTGGTTAACGAACGGGCCGGTACGTTCCGGTGTCGAGGTTTCGAAAAGTGGTACGGAAAGGCTCGGAATGTCCGCGGTGACCTATCTCGAGGCGATTGTCGTCGGCGCCTTGCAGGGGGTGTCGGAATTGTTTCCGGTGTCCAGTCTCGGCCACAGCATCCTGCTGCCCGCCTGGCTCGGCGGGCAGTGGCAGCAGGACCTGAGCATCGGCAAGGATTCGCCGTACCTCGCGGTGCTCGTCGCGATGCACGTAGCCACCGCGCTGGCGCTCGTGCTGTTCTTCCGGAAGGACTGGGTGCGGATCATCGGCGGGCTGTGGACGTCGCTGCGCCACCGCGAGGTCCGCACGCCCGACCAGCGCCTCGCGTGGCTGCTCGTGCTCGCCACGATCCCGGTCGGGCTGGCCGGCCTGCTGCTCGAAGGCCTGCTGCGCGACTTCCTCGGCAAGCCGGTGCCGTCGGCGATCTTCCTCGCGCTCAACGGCGGAGTCCTTTACGCCGCCGAGAAGTTCTCCCGCAAGAAGCCCCCGGAAGAAGCGGACACTGTGGACTTCTCCACCGAGGAGACCCTGGTCATGCGGGCGGTCTCGGTCGACGAGCGGACCGACGTCCGGCTGGCGAAGCTGCGGGTCGGCGAGGCGGTCCTGATCGGTGCCGCGCAGATCTTCGCGCTGCTGCCGGGCATCAGCCGCTCGGGCATCACGATGGTCGCCGGGCTGCGCCGCGGGCTCGGCCACGAAGACGCCGCCCGCTTCGCGTTCCTCCTTGCCACGCCGGTGATCCTCGCCGCCGGCGTGCTGAAGATGCCGACGCTGTTCGCCCCGGAGAACCACGCTTCGCTCGGGCCGGCGCTCGTCGGCAGTGTCGTCGCCGGGGTCGCTTCGTACATTTCTGTCCGGTTCCTCACCGGATACTTCGAAACGCGCACGCTGACCCCGTTCGCCATTTACTGCGTGGTCGCCGGAATCGGCAGCCTGATTTTCTTCGCGGTGTGACGTGCCGCTGACGTTCGACGCCCCGGCGGTCCTCGCCGTGCTCGTCCTCGGCACGCTCTACGTGCGTGCCGCCCGCCGCCGTGACTGGCCGCCCGGCCGCACGGTGGCGTTCCTCGCCGGACTAGTGACGATCGTGCTCGTCACCTGCTCGCCGCTGGCCGTCTACGACACGACGTTCTTCTGGGTCCGCGCGGTCCAGACCACCACGCTGCTCATGGTCACGCCCCTGCTGCTCGCGCTGGGCTCGCCGATCCGGCTGCTGCTCGACACCGTCGGAGCGCGGTGGCTGCGCCAGCACGGCCGCGGCAAGGTGGCGCGGGCGCTGACGTTCCCGCCGGTCGTCACGCTCGCCCTGGTCGTGCCGGTGCTGGTGCTCTACCTGACCCCGCTCTACGACCTCACCCTGCGTTCCCCGGTCGCCGACGGCCTGGTCCGGCTCGCGCTGGTGCTCGCGGGGTTCACGTACTTCTGGACGCGCCTCGGGCTCGACCCGACGCCGCGGAACGACCCGCACCTGGTCTCGGTGTGGATCGCGTTCACCGAGGTGATCTTCGACGGCGCGCTCGGCCTGGTGCTGTGGCTCGGCCCGCTGCTGGCGCCGGCGCACTACGCGGCCGCGCACCCCGGCCGGGGGCCGGACCCGCGCACGGACCAGATCATCGGCGCGGGCGTGCTGTGGATCGGCGGCGACGTCGCCGGCCTGCCGTTCGTGGTGGCGCTGTTCGTCCGCTGGGCCCGTGACGACGAGCGGCGCGCGAAGCAGATCGACGTCCAGCTGGACGAAGAAGCCGCTTCGGGCGCCGCATCGACATCGGGACTCTGGTGGGAGAACGACCCGGCGCTCGCCGAGCGGTTCAGGGAGCGGGGTTAGTCGTGGAAAGCGTGTTCCGGTGCCGGGAACTCGCCGCGGCGGACGTCCTCCGCGAACGCCGTCGCCGCGTTCTGCAGCACCGTCGCGACGTCGGCGTAGCGCTTGACGAACCGCGGTGCCTTCCCGCGCCGCAGCCCGGCCATGTCCTGCCAGACGAGCACCTGCGCGTCGCAGTCCGGGCCGGCGCCGATGCCGACCGTCGGGATCTTCAGCTCCGCCGTGACGCGCTTGGCGGCTTCGGCGGGCACCATCTCCATCACCACCGCGAACGCCCCGGCCTCCTGCAGCGCCAGCGCGTCGGCGAGCAGCACGTCCGCCGCTTCGCCGCGCCCCTGCACCCGGTAGCCGCCGAGGTTGTGCTCACTCTGCGGGGTGAACCCGATGTGGCCCATCACCGGCACGCCGGCCGACGTCAGCGCCTCGACGTGCGCGGCGAACCGCCGGCCGCCTTCGAGCTTCACGGCGTGCGCGCGGCCCTCCTTCATGAACCGCACGGACGTCGCAAGCGCTTGCTCCGGCGAGAGCTGGTAGGAGCCGAACGGCAGGTCGGCGACCACGAGGGCCTTCTTGACCGCGCCGGCGACGGCCCGCACCAGCGGCAGCAGCTCGTCGACCGTCACCGGCAGCGACGTGTCGTAGCCGAAGACGTTGTTGGCCGCGGAGTCGCCGACGAGCAGCACGGGGATCCCGGCCTCGTCGAACAGCGCGGCGGTGTACATGTCGTACGCGGTGAGCATGGGCCACGGCTCGCCGCGTTCCTTGAGTTCCCGCAGGTGGTGGACGCGGACCTTCCGGCCCGGAGCCGGCTTGGGTGCGGATCCGGTGCCGTAGGGGGCCGGTTCTTCGGGCCCGTTCGCGGTGGCAGCAGACATCGTCGTCGACCGTCCTTCCCTCGAGGCCTCGGTGAGGTCCCCGGGTCGTGGAGCAGAGGTGTCCCAAAGCGTGACACGCTCCCGGACGCCTCCCAACCGCGTGCGACAAGCTTCACACCCTCGGGGACCACTCGCCGTCAGCCTTCAGGTTGATGTCCGTGGACAACCAACCCGGGTTCACTTACGTCAAGAAGAGGGCATGACGACCGATCGGCCGCGAAAGGCGACGAAAGCAACGATGGGAACCCTCGCGAGCACACGCCCGCGCCTCCCCGCCTGGAAGGCGAAAGCGGGCGGCATCGTCGCGACCGTGGTCCAGCTGGCCGCGGTCTTCTCGGTGCTCCTCCTGTTCACCAACGGCCCGCACGGGCGCCTGCTCAACGGCATCGACATGGCGTTCTCGAGCCTGAGCGTGCCGACCAGCGCGAGCCTCGTGATGGTGCTGCTGCTGGTGGTGCTGGGGTCCGCGCTGCGCCGCCGCAAGAAGGCCGCGCTCTACACGCTCGTGCTGTTCCAGGTCGTCGGGCTGGTCCTGACCCTGGCCCTGCAGGCGACGCTGCTGTGGTCGCCCGAGCTGCTCTCGCTGGGGTCGAAGCAGGTCCGGCACATCCCCGTCCAGCTGTGGGCCCTCACCGCGGCCGACGTGCTGTCGGTGGCGCTGATCTTCTTCCTGCTCGCGCTGCGCAAGGCGTTCCCCGCCCGGCTCGCGCCGAGCGCCTGGCGCGACGGCCTGACCATGCTCCTCGGCGGGCTGGCGGCGGTCGTCCTGGTCGGCTGGGGACTGGCGGAAGCGTTCCCCGGCCACCTCGGCGACTCGTGGGAGCGCTTCGCCTGGGTCGTCAACCACGCCACGGGTGAGAACCTGCAGCTGCGCCGGATCGGCGTCGGCGAGGGGCCGCCCTGGCTGGACGTCTTCATCGACCTGAGCGCGACCGCCGTCGCCACCGCCGCGCTGTACATGCTCTTCCGCGGCGTCCGCAGCCGTCGCCTGCGGACGGACGAAGAAGAGCTTCGCGTGCGCAAGCTGCTCGCCCAGCACGGCGAAGACGACTCCCTCGGCTACTTCGCCACCCGGCGCGACAAGAGCGTCGTCTTCGCGCCGAACGGCCGCGCGGCGGTGACCTACCGCGTGCTCGGCGGCACCAGCGTCGCCAGCGCCGACCCGGTCGGCGACCCCGAGGCGTGGCCGGACGCCGTCCGCGCGTGGCTCGACGAGACGCGCACCTACGGCTGGACGCCGGGCGTGCTCGGGGCGAGCGAGCGCGGCGCGAAGGTGTACACCGACGCCGGCCTGCGTGCCCTGGAAATCGGCGACGAAGCCGTGCTCGACATCCGCGAGTTCAGCCTCGCCGGGCCCGAGCGGCGCTCGGTGCGCCAGGCCGTGAAGCGCATCGAGCGCGCCGGCTACACCTCGCGCGTCCGCCGGCACGGCGAGATCCCCGACGACGAAATGTCCGAGCTGCTCGCCCGCGCCCAGGCTTGGCGCGGCGCGGAGACCGAACGCGGGTTCTCGATGGCGCTGGGCAGGCTCGGCGACCCGAGCGACGGCCGCAGCGTCATGGTCGAGGCCTACGACGCCCGCGGCGACCTGCGCGGCCTGCTGTCGTTCGTCCCGTGGGGACGGCGCGGGCTTTCGCTGGACCTGATGCGCCGCGACCGCGACGCCGAGAACGGCCTCAACGAGTACATGATCGCCGAGGTCGTCGCGGCCGGGCAGCACCTGGGCGCGCAGCGGATCTCGCTCAACTTCGCGATGTTCCGCGCGGTCTTCTCCGAGGGCGAGCGGATCGGCGCCGGTCCGGTGCTGCGGGCGTGGCGCGGCGTCCTCAGCGTCGCGTCGCGGTTCTTCCAGCTGGAGTCGCTGTACCGGTCCAACGCCAAGTACGGGCCGGACTGGGAGCCGCGGTTCCTCTGCTACTCCTCGGCGCGGCGGCTCCCGCGGGTCGGCATCGTCGCGGGCGCGCTCGAAGGGTTCGTCCCGACCGGACGGTCGCGGGCGCTGCGGCTGGAGACGGTCGGCGACGAGTTCGTCGCGCGCGTCCGGGAGATCGAGGAGTCCGCGGCGGTCCCGGCGGCGAAGCCGGCGCGGCGGCCCGAGCAGGTCCGCGTCCGCATGGCCAAGCTCGCCAAGCTGCGCGAGGCCGGCATCGACCCGTACCCGGTCGGGTTCCGCCGGGACGACCGCATCGGCGACGTCGTCGGGAAGTTCGGCGACCTGCGGCCGGACAGCGCCACCGGCCACCGCGTCCGGATCGCCGGGCGCGTGCTGGCGATGCGCACGCTCGGCGGGCTGTGCTTCGCGCGCGTCAAGGACTTCAGCGGCGAGATCCAGCTGATGCTGGAGGCCGGCGGGCTCGACCTCACGGGCTGGCGGACCGGCGTCGACCTCGGCGACCACGTCGGGGTCAGCGGCCAGGTCGTGACGTCGAAGCGGGGCGAGCTCTCGGTGCTCGTCGACGAGTGGACGGTCACCGCGAAGTGCCTGCACCCGTTGCCGGACAAGCGGAAGGGCCTGACCGACCCGGAGACGCGGGTGCGGCAGCGCTACCTCGACCTCGCGGTCAACCCGGACTCGACGAACATGCTGCGCCTGCGGTCCACAGTGGTCCGCGCGGTCCGCGAGCGGCTGCACCACGCCGACTACCTCGAAGTCGAGACGCCGATGCTGCAGACGGTCCACGGCGGCGCCAACGCCCGCCCGTTCGTCACGCACATCAACGCCTACGACATGCGGATGTACCTGCGGATCGCGCCCGAGCTGTACCTGAAGCGGCTGTGCGTCGCCGGCGTCGAGCGCGTCTTCGAGCTGAACCGGAACTTCCGCAACGAAGGCGTCGACGCGACGCACAACCCCGAGTTCACGATGCTCGAGGCGTACCAGGCGTACGCGGACTACGACACGATGCGGACCCTGACGCGCGAGCTGGTCCAGCACGCGGCCGAAGCGGCGTACGGCGCCCAGGTCGTGCGCCGGCCCGGCGCGGACGGCAAGGTCGTCGAGCACGACATCTCCGGCGACTGGCCGGTGATCACCGTGCACGACGCCGTTTCGGCGGCCTTCGGGGAGCGGATCGACGCGGGCACGTCCGTCGCCGACCTGCGCCGGCTGTGCCTCGCCGCGGGCGTGCCGGTGGGGGAGGACCCGAGCCACGGCGACCTCGTGCTCAAGGCGTTCGAGCACCTCGTCGAGGGCGCGACTGTGCTGCCGACCTTCTACACGGACTACCCGACCGACGTCTCGCCGCTCACCCGCCAGCACCGCGAGGACCCGCGGCTGGCCGAGCGCTGGGACCTCATCGCGTTCGGCTCCGAGGTCGGCACCGCCTACACCGAGCTCACCGACCCGATCGAGCAGCGGCGGCGGCTGGAGGCGCAGTCGCTGCGCGCGGCGAGCGGCGACGTCGAAGCGATGGAGCTGGACGACGACTTTTTGCTGGCCCTGGAGCACGGCATGCCACCCACCGGCGGGCTCGGCCTGGGCGTCGACCGGCTGCTGATGATGCTCACCGGGGCCTCGATCCGCCAGACGGTCCTGTTCCCCTTCGTCCGTCCGCAGGCATAACGCTTCGATCGATCTGATCACTGTGGTGCGGCCGAGGTGGCCGGGGTCGCTTAATGTGTGCCACGTGCGCACGGCTCGGATCGCCTCGGCCCTCCTCATGGGACTGGCCGTCCTCGCGTATTCGGGATGGCTCCTGGAGTTCTTCCTCCCGACGGGCGTCTCCCCGGTGCACGACCCGGTCGAGGCGCTGCTGACCGGCCCGCCGGTCTTCCGCGTGCTGCTGGCCGTCTCGGGGGTCGCGTTCCTGCTCGCCGGGCCCCCGCTGCACCGGCTCGGCCCGGTCCAGTGGACGGCGCGGCTCAGCTCGATCTCGGTGAGCGTGTTCGGACTGGTCGCGCTGCTGCAGGCCGCCTACCCGGAGCGGAGCGTCTTGCTCTCGTCGCTGGCGACCGTCGTGCTCGCGGCCGGTGTGGTCAGCCTGATCCTCTGGTGGCCGCCGGGCTGGCGCGCGCTCGCCGTCGCCGGGCTCGTGGTCGTGCTGGTCACCTGGGCCGCCCTCGTGCTCGCGCGGCAGCTGGACACGGCCGAAGGCGTGGTCAGCCGGGTCGAGCAGGTGGTGCGCGCCGTCCTCTACGGCCTCGGCGGGGCGTACGCCTTCATCAAGCCTGCGCCCCGACATGCGCCTCGAGGCGGCTGAGCAGCTCCAGCAGCGTCGTGCGCTCGGCCGGGTCGAGCACGCTGAACGTCTCGTCGGCGTGCCCGTGCCGGAGCTCTTCGAGCCGGTCGCGGCCGGCGTCGGTGACGGCCAGCAGGCTCGCGCGGCGGTCGCAGCAGCCCGTCCCGCTCGAGCGCGCCCACGGCTGACGTGATCGCCCGGCCGGTCACGCCCAGGCGGCGCTGTCGGGCAACCGCGGCGCGCTCGCGATCGCGGCGAGGCGGCTCTTGGCCGTTTGTGCCGGAAATGTCGGTGGTGGGTGGCACGATTCCGGGGACGAGCGCGAAGGAGCTGATCTCGATGGCGGGAAACGTGCCCCCGGTGGCCGACGAGCGTGACGGGCTGTTGCGGTACCTGGAGCAGCAGCGGCACGTGCTGAAGGTGGCGGCCCACGGGCTGACGGACGAGCAAGCCCGGCTCACGCCGACGAAGAGCTCGCTGTCGGTGGGCGGCCTGGTCAAGCACGTGGCCTCGACGGAGGACGGCTGGATCGACATCCTGCTGCAGCTGCCGCAGAAGCCGTTCGACCAGGCGATGGCGGAGTACCAGGCGGCGTACAGCCTGGGCGCGGACGAGACGCTGGCGAGCGTGCTGGCCCGCTACGACGAGGTGGCGGCCCGCACGGCGGAGGTGATCGCGGGGATCGAAGACCTCGGGCAGCCGGTCCCGGTGCCGAAGGGCGTGCCGTGGTACCCGCAGGACGTGGCGGCGTGGTCGGTCCGCTGGGTCCTGCTGCACCTGATCGAGGAGACGGCCCGCCACGCGGGCCACGCGGACATCATCCGCGAGCACGTCGACGGCGCCACGGCGATCCCCCTGATGGCGGCGGCGGAGGGCTGGCCGGAGACCCCGTGGATGAAACCCTGGACCCCCGAGCCCCAACCCGCCTGACCCGCGCGTCGACCCCCCAATCACGCGTGTCGACCCCTGGATCACGCGAGTTGACCCTGGAATCACGCAAGCCGACGGTCCAGGCACGCGAGCCGACCGCCTGGGTACGCAAGCCGACGGTCCAGGTACGCGAGCCGACCGCCTGGGTACGCGAGCCGACTGTCTGGGTACGCGTGTCGTCCGTTCGCGGCCTGCCTTCGCCCCGGCGAGCAGGCCGCGAATGCGCCGCCGCCGTCAGAACAACGTCGGCTCGTCCGCCAGCGCGCCCTCGATCACCAGCATCCGGCGCTTGGTCGCGACCCCGCCCCGTGCCGAAAACCCGCCGTCCTTGCCGCCCGCCGCCAGGACGCGGTGGCACGGCACCACGATCGGGAACGGGTTGTTCCCCATCGCCTGCCCGACCGCCTGCGCCGACCCCGGCATGCCCAGCCGGTGCGCGATGTCGCCGTACGTCAGGGTCTTGCCCGGCGGGATCGTGCGCGCGATCTCGTACGCGCGGCGGTTGAACTCCGGCACACCCGCGAAGTCCAGCGACACCGAAGTCAGGTCCTCACGCGCGCCAGCCAGGAGCGCCACGATCCCGTCGACCGCCGCCCGCACCGGTGCCGGTGGCGGGCCCTCGACGGCGTCCGGGAACCGCTGAGCCAGCCGGGCGCGCAAGTCGCCGTCGGGCAGCGACGTCCCGATCACGACGTCGTCCCGCCACGCCAGCCCGCACGGCCCGAGCGCCGTGCCGAACACCGTGAACCCCGTTGTCATGCGATCAGCCTACGACCGAAGAGGGGTACCGCCGACGCGATTGATCGCTAGGTTCGGTTTGGGTGGTTTGCCGAGTTCGAGGAGGCTGTCGGTGCGACGCACGATGTTGGTGGCGGCCGCGATGATCGGCCTCGCCGCAACCCCCGCGACCGCGACAGCGACCGCCGACCCGCTCGTCATGCCGCACGTCGTCGTCGCCCACAACACGTGGTGGGCCGAGCTGACCGTCCACAGAGCCGGCGGCACGGTCGTCGCGAGCTACCCGCAGATCGGCGTAGTAGTCGCGTACACCGCGAAGGACGACTTCGCCGCGAAGGTCCGAAAGACACCGGGCATCGACGCCGTCGGCGCGACGCGCACCGCGAAGATCCCGAAGGAGTTCTTCGCGCCCCGCAAGGACGTCCGCTACACCGGCCCGAACTCGCCGAACTCCGGCCAGGTCCCGCCCGAAGGCACCGCGTGGGACGTCCCGGCGCTGCACCTGCCCGAAGCGCACGCGGTCACCGAAGGCAGCCGGCGCACCGTCGTCGGCGTGCTCGACGTCGGCGTCGACGACACCCACCCCGACCTGAAACCCGCCTTCGACGCGAAGAACTCCGTGTCCTGCCTCTCCGGCTGGGCGGACCGCAGCCCCGGAGCCTGGCGGCCGACGCTCGACGGCCACGGCACGCACGTCGCGGGCACGATCGCCGCGGCTCGCAACGGGTCCGGCGTCGTCGGCGTCGCGCCCGGAGTCCGGGTCGCCGCCGTGAAGCTCGCCGAGCTCGACGACACCGAGACGGCCGAAAGCATGGTCTGCGGCTTCGTCTGGGCCGCCGAACACGGCTTCGCGATCACCAACAACAGCTACCGCTCGATCCCGTGGCGCTACAACTGCGACGACCAGCCCGACCAGGCCGCGGCCAAGCTCGCCGTCGGCCGCGCGGTCGCCTACGCCCAGCGCCGCAACGTCCTCGTGGTCGCCTCCGCGGGCAACGCCGGCATCGACCTCGACACGCGCTCGGTCGACCGCGAGAGCCCGGCCGACAGCACGCCGGTGGACCGCGCGATCGACCCGACGTGCACCCGGCTGCCGCACGAACTGCCCGGCGTCGTCGGCACCGGCGCGCTCGACGAAAAGCTGCTGAAGGCGAGCTTCTCCAACTACTCGGCGTCCCGGATCAGCGTCGCGGCCCCCGGCGCGCGCGTCTGGTCGACCTGGCCGAACGGCGAATACCGGTCGGCGAGCGGGACGTCGATGGCCGCGCCCCACGCCAGCGGCGTCGCCGCCCTGATCGCGAGCGAGCACCCGCGCTGGAGCGCCGAGCGGGTCAAGCGCGCCCTCTACGACACGGCGACGCCGCTCCCGTGCCCCGACACCGTCTGCAAGCCGACAAAGCACGGCACGACCTACTACGGCCACGGAATGGTCGATGCGGGGAGTGCCGTCGGCGCGGGATGATGGCGCCCGTGCTCGATCACCTCGTCTACGCCGGCCCGGACCTCGCCGAGGCCGTCGCCCGCGTCACCGAACTCACCGGCGTCACGCCCGCGCCCGGCGGCAGCCACGTCGGCCTCGGCACCGCCAACCACCTCGCCGACCTCGGTGCCGGCATGTACCTGGAGGTGATCGGCCCGGACCCGGCGCAACCGGAACCCGAGAACCCGCGCCCCTTCGGCATCGACGACCTCACCGAACCGGCCCTGGTCGCCTGGGCGGTGCGCACCACGGACCTCGACGCCACCATCAAGCAGGCGAAAGCCCACGGTTTCGATCCCGGTGACGCGCGCGAGATGTCCCGCGAGACGCAAGACGGCGAACTCCTGCGCTGGCGCCTGACCCCGCCGAGCACCCCGGGCACGCTCCGCCCGTTCCTCATCGACTGGGGCACGACACCGCACCCGACGACGCGCGGCCTGCCGTCGATCCCGCTCCTGATGGTGACGGGCACGCACCCGGACCCGGCTTCGGTCACGACGGCGACGGACGCGCTCGGCCTCGAGCTCCTGATCAGGCGCGCCGAGAAGGCGAGCCTGACGGCGGCCCTCCAGTCGAAGGAAGGCCGCCAGGTCGCCCTGAGTTAGGCCTTGCCCTCGCGCCACAGGTTGGTCATCGGGAGCCGCCGGTCGCGGCCGAACGCCTTGAACGTGATCTTCGTGCCCGGCGGGTACTGGCGCCGCTTGTACTCGGCCTTGTCGACCATCCGCACCACGCGGTCGATCGTCTCCGGCTCGAACCCGGCGGAGACCAGGTCGGCGTACCCGCGGTCGCCCTCGACGTAGTCGTCGAGGATGTCGTCGAGCAGCGCGTAGTCCGGCAGCGAGTCCGTGTCGACCTGGCCCGGCCGCAGCTCGGCCGACGGCGGCTTCGAGATCGAGTTCTCCGGGATCGGCGGCGTCTCACCGCGCTTCACGGCTTCGGCGTTGCGCCACCGCGCCAGCTGCCAGACGTGCGTCTTGAAGACGTCCTTGATCGGGGCGAACGCGCCGACCGCGTCCCCGTAGATCGTCGAGTACCCGACGGCCAGCTCGGTCTTGTTGCCCGTGGCCAGCACCAGATGACCGTCCAAGTTGGACAGTGCCATCAGGAGCATGCCCCGCGTCCGCGCCTGGATGTTCTCCTCGGCCAGGCCGGTCAGCGAAAGCTGCTCGACGTACACCCGGACCATGTCCTCGACCGGCTCGACGCGGTAGTGCGCCCCGATCCGCCGCGCGAGGTCCTCGGCGTCGTCCTTCGAGTGACCCGACGAGTACTTCGACGGCATCGAGACGCCGTAGACGTTGTCGCCGCCCAGCGCGTCCGCCGCCAGCGCCGCGCAGACCGCCGAGTCGATGCCGCCGGAGAACCCGAACGTCACCGACGAGAAGCCGTTCTTGTGCACGTAGTCCCGCAGCCCGACGACCAGCGCCGACCACACCTCGGCCTCGTCCGACAGCGGCTCGCTGATCACCGGCTCGGCGGTCGGCTCGTAGGCAGGCAGCGGTTCCGAGCTCAGCACCCGGCGCCGGACGTGCAGGCCTTCGAGCTCGCCGTCGCCGGCGTGCCCGCCCGCGGTGAGGTCCATGTCCAGCACGAGCAGGTGCTCGACGAACTGCGGCGCGCGCGCCAGCACCGTGCCGTCCGCGCCGACGACGAGCGAGTCGCCGTCGAAGACGAGGTCGTCCTGGCCGCCGGTCTGGTTGGTGTAGACCAGCGGCGCGCCCGCTTCGGCGGCGCGGCGGGCGATGAGCGGCAGCCGCTGCTCGTCCTTCGACCGCTCGTACGGCGACGCGTTCGGCGCCACCACGAGGTCGACGCCGGCGCGGCCCAGCGCGGAGATCGGGCCGCCGTCCTGCCAGATGTCCTCGCAGACGACCATGCCGATGTCGAGCCCGTGGAACCGGACGACGTCGAGCTCGGTGCCCGGCTTGAACCAGCGGTGCTCGTCGAACACGCCGTAGTTCGGGAGGTGGTGCTTGAACTGCCGCGCGACGACCTCGCCGCGGTAGAGCGCCGCCGCGGCGTCACGCGGGCCGACCTCGTCGAGGTCGAGGTAGCCGATGTAGGTCAGCACTTCGCCGCAGCCGGCTTCGTCGAGGCGGCGCGCCAGCGACTCGACGCCCTGCCGGGAAGCGGCGGCGAAGGTCTTGCGCAGCGAAAGGTCCTCGACGGGATAGCCGGTGAGGGACATCTCGGGGAAGACGACGACGTGGGCGCCGGCTTCGGCGGCCCGGCGGGTCCAGGCGACGTGCAGGTCGGCGTTGCCGTCGAGGTCACCGACGGTGGGGTTGACCTGGGCGAGCGCGATGCGCAGTTGCGGCATGCCGCCATTCTGTCCCACCGCCACCCGCCCAGCCGAGCGAATGTGGGCGAAAGCTACTGGGCCGACGCGACCGCGTCGCGGTGCTTGAGCTTCGCCATCCGCCCGTCCCGGTGGTGCCAGACGACGCCCTCGAACTCCGGGTGCTCGAGCAGCCACGCCATCAGCCCGTCGAAGTCGCGCGGGACGCCGGTGAACTCCTGCGCGGTCGCGTGCGGGACCAGCCGGTGCGTGCCGAGCTTCTCCGGGTCGCCGTTGATCTTCGGCCCGCACAGCTCGTAGGTGCCGGGCGCCGCTCCGAAGAGCCGTTCCTGCGCTTCCTCGAAGAACGCCGCGAACGACGACTGCCCGACCGGCTCCCAGCCGACCGTCTTCCCGGTCTCCGGGTCGGTCTGCACGGCCTCGAACCCGTCCGGCGCGCTCTTGCCCGCCTTCACCTCGCGCCGCGCCCACCAGACCCCGGACTCGTCGAGCCGGACGCAGGTGCCGTCGTACTTGCGGGTGGCCACGCCTTGGCCGTCGAGCACCCACTGGCACTCGGGGTGCACTTCGCGGGTCACCCGCCGGAGGTCTTCGGGGTCGCGACGGAACAGCGTCGGGATCTTGCGCATGGCCCCATCCTTCCGGTCCGGGCAATCGAAAAAACCCCCGCCCGGGCTAATCGGGCGGGGGTTTCTCGGGAAGAACGCTACTTCCGCTTGATCATGCTCCGGACCTTCTTGATGGTCTGCTCGAAGTCGGAGTCGAACGGGTTGTCGTGCACCAGGTAGGTCCACGTCGTGTTCGCCCGCCGGACGCCCGCTTCGCCGAGGTCGATGCCCTCGTCGGTCAGCTCGGCCTCTTCGAGGGTCTTCGCCGCCCGCGAGTCCGCCTCGGCGATGATCTTGTGGAACTCGGGGATCGCCGCGCGGTGGAACTCGTCGAGCGGCGTCTCCCGCGCCAGCGCCCGGAGGTGGATGCTCTCGCGGACGTCGGTCAGGAACGCCAGGTGGTCGGACCAGAGCTGGTCGACGTGGAACAGCAGCACCTCGCGGCACATCTGCTCCAGCTTGTCCTGGTCGTCGAGCTTCTGCTTCAGCTCGCCGAACTTCTCCTCGTGCGCCTTCTCGAGCTGCTCCGCCGCGTACGCGGTGCGAAGCACCTTGTCGCGGTGCACCAGCAGGTCACGCCGCTGCCGCTCGATCAGCCGCGTGTAGCGCCAGGTGTTGCGGTGGATCTCCAGGTCGACACCCTCGGCGACGCGCTGGGCGTGGTTGAGCTGCCGCAGCGCCGCGTTGTCGACGATCTCGCCGGTCTCTTCGTCGTCGACGATGCCCTCGGGCACGTCCGGCGCGTTCGACAGCACGAGCTCGTCGTTCAGGCTCGCGAAGAAGATCGCGCTGCCCGGGTCGCCCTGGCGGCCGGAGCGGCCGCGCAGCTGGCCGTCGAGCCGGCTCGACGGGTACCGCGCGGTGCCGATGACGTGCAGCCCGCCCAGCTCGACGACCTCGTCGCGGGTCGCGCCGTCGGTGCCGCCCAGCCGGATGTCGGTACCGCGGCCTGCCATCTGCGTGGACACGGTGACCGCGCCCTTCTTGCCGGCCTCGGCGATGATCGCGGCCTCTTGGGCATCGTTGCGCGCGTTGAGCACGACGCACTCGAGGTCGACCTTCGCCAGCTTCTCGGCCAGCTCTTCGGACTCGGCGACGTCCTGGGTGCCAACGAGGATCGGCCGCCCGGTCTCGTGGACCGTGCGGATCTCCTCTTCGATCGCCCGCAGCTTCTGCGACGGCGACGCGAAGACGCGGTCCTCCTGGTCTTCGCGGACGTTCGGGGTGTTCGGCGGGATGACCGCGACCTCGAGCTCGTAGAACTCCCGCAGCTGCTCGGCGACGGCCACCGCGGTACCGGTCATGCCGGCGACCTCGGGGTAGCGCGCCAGCAGCGCCTGGACGGTGATCGAGTCCAGGATCTCGCCGCGGTCGGTGGCGGTGACCTGCTCCTTCGCCTCGACGGCCGCCTGGAGGCCGTCCGGCCAGCGCTGCAGCTCGGCGACGCGCCCGCGGGCGGCGTTGATGAGCTGCACCTTGCCGTCGCGGACCAGGTAGTCGACGTCCCGGGTGAGCAGCGCGTGCGCGTGCAGCGCGACGTTCACCGCGGGGAGCCGGTCGGACGCCGTCTCGCCGTAGAGGTCGTCGACCTCCAGGCCGAGCGACTTCGCGACGACGGACGCGCCGGCGTCGGTCAGCCAGGCGTTGCGGCCTTCGCTGTCGGTTTCGTAGTGCAGGTTGAGCCGCAGCCGCCGGACGACCTTCGCGACCTCTTCGTCGGCGTCGGTGTGGTCGATCGAGCCGGCCATCACCAGCGGGACGCGGGCCTCGTCGACCAGCACCGAGTCCGCCTCGTCGACGATCGCGACCTCGGGGTCGGGCTGGACCAGGTCGTCGACCGACGTCACGAGCCGGTCGCGCAGGACGTCGAAGCCGATCTCGGCGACGGCGCCGTACGTGACGTCCTTGGCGTAGGCCTCGCGCCGCTCCTCGCGGGAGTGCGCGGGCTCGACCCACCCGACCGACACGCCGAGCAGGGCGTACACCGGGCCCATCCACTCCGCGTCGCGGCGGGCGAGGTAGTCGTTGACCGTGACGACGTGCACGCGCTTCCCGCGGATCGCGTAGCCGGCCGCGGCCAGCGCCCCGGCGAGGGTCTTGCCCTCACCGGTCTCCATCTGCACGACGTGCTTGGTGAGCAGGCCCATCGTGCCGAGCACCTGGACGTCGAACGCGCGCTCGCCGAGGGCCCGCCGCGCGGCCTCGCGGCCCAGCGCGCACACCTCGATCAGCTGGTCGTCGCCGAAGGCGGTGTCCTTCAGCTTCTCGCGGAGCTCGCCCGCCCGCTCGGTCAGCTCTTCGTCGGAGAGCTTCTCGAGCTCGGGTTCGAGCTTCTCGACCGCGGGCAGCAGTGCTTCGTAGCGGGTCAGCTCGACGCTGCCCGGCCGCTGGATGATCCGGCGGAGCTTCTTGCCCACCCGGCTGATCAGTGCTGCCACCCCTGGTCTCCCGTTCTCTCTCGCTCGACCGGCCTGCCCCACCCAACGTGGCGGTGGTGCGTTCGAGTTCCGCGGCCGGATGGGACGATCCAACCGTGTTCCCTCATCCCAGCGCCAGGTCCGGTCGTCGCCGGATCACCGCAATTGCGACATCCGTGCTGATCGCGGCCTCGCTGGCCGCCTGCACGTCCACCGGCAAGCCGGCACCGGTCGCGCCGACCACCGAGTCGCACCCGCCGTCCGGGCCGGTCCCCGCCGGTCTGGAGCGGTTCTACGGCCAGAGCCTGAGCTGGGGCGACTGCGCACCTTACGCGACGTCGGAAGACGCGCGGTCGGCGTTCCAGGCGAAGGACGTCCAGTGCGCCCGGCTGACCGTGCCGCTGGACTACGCCAAGCCGGCCGGGGACACCATCACGCTGGGCCTGCTCCGGCACAAGGCGACCGACGAGGGCGCCCGGATCGGGTCGCTCGTGGTCAACCCCGGCGGCCCGGGCGCGTCGGGCATGGTCGCGGCGTCGGGCCTGGTCAAGCCGACGACGAGCACCGGCCTGGCCAAGCGCTTCGACCTGGTCGGGTTCGACCCGCGGGGGATCGGCGCCAGCCAGCCGGCCATCCACTGCCTCACCGACTCCGAGCGCGACGCAGACCGCGCCGACGACAGCGAGACCGACGGCTCGCCGGCGGGCGTGCTCAAGCAGGAGTCGCAGGAAAAGGACTTCGCCGCGAAGTGCGCCCAGCGCACCGACGACGGCACCGGGATGCTGGCCAACGTCGGCACCCGCGACGTCGTCAAGGACCTGGACGTCCTCCGCTCGGTCCTCGGCGACGAAAAGCTCACCTACCTGGGCTACTCCTACGGCACCCGGATCGGGTCGGCCTACGCCGAGGCGTTCCCGAAGAACGTCCGGGCGATGATCCTCGACGGCGCGGTCGACCCGGAGCAGGACGCGGTCGAGTCGCTGGTCGCGCAGGGCCAGGGCTTCGGGACGGCGTTCACGGAGTTCGCGAAGTGGTGCACCGCCCAGCAGGACTGCGCGCTCGGCCAGGACCCGAACGCCGCGGTCAAGGCGTTCCAGGACCTCGTCCGGCCGCTGATCGACTTCCCGGTGCCGGTCGGCGACGGTCGCAAGCTTTCCTACGAGGACGCGACGACGGGCGTCATCCAGGCGCTCTACCAGCAGACTCTCTGGGACACGCTCAATTCGGGCCTGAACGAGCTGAAGCAGCAGCGCGGCGTGACGCTGGAGAAGCTCGCGGACATCTACAACGAGCGCGACACCGACGGCAAGTACGGCACCACCCAGGACGCCTTCACCGCGATCCGCTGCGTCGACGACCCGCGCGTCACCGATCCGGCCGTCATCCTCAAGGCGCAGGAGGAGTACGTGAAGGTGGCGCCGTTCCTCGACGACGGCCGCCCGGCTTCGGCGGCCCGGGACGCCTGCGCGTTCTGGCCGGTGCCGAACACGTCGGAACCGCACGTGCCGAACGTCGAAGGGCTGGCGAAGACGCTGGTCATCTCGACGACCAACGACCCGGCGACGCCGTACCAGGCCGGCGTCAACCTCGCGAAGGGCCTGAAGGGCGCGCTGCTGACCTTCGAGGGCACGCAGCACACGGTGTTCCTGCAGGGCGTGAAGTGCGTGGACCAGGCCGGCACGGATTACCTGGTCGACGGCACGGTCCCGGCGGAAGGCACCCGCTGCGCCGGGCAGTAGGCCTCGCCGCGCTGGCGGTGCTGCTGGCGGCGTGCACGAGTGCTCCGGCGCCCGTGCCGCCGCCTGCGCCGTCGTCCCAGCCCCCTGACCTGGGGAAATTCACGACGCAGAAGCTCGCGTGGAGCCCGTGCGGCGAGGCTCTGGACTGCGCGCACCTGACCGTGCCGCTGGACTACGCGGCGCCGGACGGGCCCACGATCTCCGTCGGTCTGCTGCGGCACAAGGCGGCGAAGCAGCGGATCGGCTCGCTGGTCGTGAACCCCGGCGGGCCGGGTGGCTGGGGCACGTCGACGGCCGCGGCGCTGGCCAAGACACCCGCCGCGGCGCCCCTGCTCGACCGCTTCGACCTGGTCGGCTTCGATCCGCGCGGGGTCGGCACGAGCGAACCCCGGATCACCTGCCGCACCGACGCCGAGCAGGACGCCGACCGCGCGTCCGACGTCGAAAGCGACATGTCGCCCGATGGGGTGAAGAAGCAGCTCGCCGAGACGACCGCGTACGGCGCGAAGTGTGCCGAAGCGACGAAGTACGGCAAGACCCTCCTCGCGAACGTCGGCACGCGAGACGTCGTACGCGACCTCGACCTCCTTCGCGCCGCGCTCGGCGACGAGAAGCTGACCTACCTCGGCTATTCGTACGGGACGCAGATCGGCGCGGCCTACGCCGAGGCGTACCCGCGCAACGTCCGCGCGCTGCTGCTCGACGGCGCCATCGACCCCGCCCAGGGCCTGGTGGACTCGCTGGTCACGCAGGCGGCGGGCTTCCAGGACGCGCTGAACGAGTTCGGCAAGTGGTGCGCGTGCCCGCTCGCCGGCACCACCGCGGCGTTCCAGCGGCTGGTGCGTCCGCTGATCGCGAAGCCCCTCCCGGCCGGGACCCGGAAGCTGTCGTTCGAGGACGCGATCACGGGCACGTTCGCGGGGCTCTACTCACGCGGCGACTGGCCCGCCCTGAAAGCCGCGCTCGCGGAGGTGGCCCGGGGCAACGGCCGGACCCTGCTGGCCTTCGCCGACGACTACTACCAGCGTGACCACGACGGCCACTACAGCGGCGCGATCGACGCGTACTTCGCCGTCCGCTGCGCCGACCACACCCGCGTCACCGACCGGGCCGCGATCGACCGCGCGCACGAGAAGATGCTGGCCGGCGCGCCGTTCCTGGCCGGCGGCACGCCCGACACGAGCGAGCTGGACATCTGCTCGACGTGGCCGGTCCCGCCGACGTCGGCCGAGCACGTCCCGCGTGTCGAAGCACTGCCGAAAACCCTGGTCATCTCGACGACGCACGACCCGGCCACCCCGTACCAGCAGGGCGTCGACCTCGCGAAGGACCTCAAGAGCGCGTTGCTGACCTACGAGGGCGTCCAGCACACGGTCTTCCTCGACGGCAATGCGTGCGTCGACCGCGCGGGCATCGCGTACCTGATCGACGGCACGGCCGCCGACGCCCGCTGCTAGCCGAGGTTCACGGCCTCGTTCTGCCTGGTCAGCGACAGTTCGAACATGACGGGGCTGAGGTGGTCACCGGCCGGCGGGACCTGCACCCAGAGCCGCGCGAACCGCCGGGGCCCGTCCGCGGAGACCCACACCTTGACGATGATGTCGTCGGCGACCTGCGGCAGCACGCTGTGCGCGACGGCCGCGGGCACCCGGCCGCCGACGCGCAGGGCCGCGGCGCCGTCGACGTTCTCCTTGCCTTCGGTCTTCGCGTCGGTGACGCCGTCCAGGAGCCGCTTCAACCCGCCGGACGGGCCGAGGAACGTGCTCACGGCGTACATCTCGGGGACCCGGCCACCCGCGACGTCGGGGTCGGTGGTGACTTCGCCGTCCCGGACGGTGAAGCGGAACTTCGTGTGGTCGTCGCCGAACTGGACGTCCGCCGTGCCGGTCGCGGACCCGCCGCCGTCGAGGGTCGCGTCGCCCTCGATGAGCCGCAGCGGGAAGCCCGGCAGCACGCCGTTGACGCCGGCCGCGAAGTGCACGCTCCGCACCGAGGCGAACGACGCCGCCGCGTCGCGGACCAACTCGGCGCCGGCCGGGAACGGCCCGCGCGTGTCCGGTGAACCGGTGCAGCCGGCCGCCAGCAGGAGCACGAGCAGGAGGGTGAAGCGGCGCATGCCCCGAGCCTACTGAGCGGTCGGCCGTGGCCCGATCCTTGCGGATGATGTCCTTCAAGCCACTTTCGGGCCTACGCGCGCGCGGTGAAACTGCACTGGTGACTGTTGAGACCCGCTCTGCCCCGAAGCTGCACCGCGCCTGGCTGATCGCCGGTGCCGCCTTCGTCGCGCTGCTCGCCTCCGCCGGCTTCCGCTCCGCCCCCGGCGTCCTCATCGACCCGCTGCACGCGGAGTTCGGCTGGTCCACGGCCACGATCAGCTCGGCCGTCTCGGTCAATCTCGTGCTCTACGGCCTCTTCGCGCCCTTCGCGGCCGCGTTGATGGAGCGGTTCGGCATCCGCCGCGTCTCGGCGTCGGCGTTGTTCGTCATCGCCCTCGGCGCGGCCGGCACGGTCTTCATGAGCGCGAGCTGGCAGCTGGTCCTGTGCTGGGGCGTGCTGATCGGCGCGGGCACCGGCTCGATGGCGATGAGCTTCGCCGCGACCGTCGCGGCCCGGTGGTTCGTCCGCAGCCGCGGCGTCGTCACCGGCGTCCTGACCGCGGCCGGCGCCACCGGCCAGCTGATCTTCCTCCCGCTCATCGCGAACCTGGCGGTGAGCTCGGGCTGGCGCACGGCGTCGCTGGTGATCGCGATCGCCGCGCTGGCCGTCGTGCCGGTGGTCCTGCTGGTCATCCGCGACCACCCCGCCGACGTCGGCACCACGGCCTACGGCGCGCCGGCCGACGCGGAGGTCGCGCGCCCGGCACCGAAGACCGGCTCGGCCCGGCGCGCCCTTTCGGTGCTGGGGCAGGCCGCGAAGACCCGGACGTTCTGGCTGCTCGCGGTCGGCTTCGCGATCTGCGGCGCGACGACGAACGGCCTGGTCGGCACCCACTTCGTCCCGGCCGCGCACGACCACGGCATGCCGCAGACGACCGCCGCGGGCCTGCTCGCGCTGGTCGGCGTCTTCGACGTCGTCGGCACGATCTTCTCCGGCTGGCTCACCGACCGCGTCGACCCGCGGATCCTGCTCGGCGTCTACTACGCGCTTCGCGGCCTTTCGCTGGCGCTGCTGCCGCAGCTGTTCACCGACTCCGTGCAGCCGAGCATGTGGGCGTTCATCCTGTTCTACGGCCTCGACTGGGTGGCCACGGTCCCGCCGACGGTCGCCCTCTGCGTCCGAGCGTTCGGCGACGCCGGCCCGATCGTGTTCGGCTGGGTCTTCGCCTGCCACCAGCTGGGTGCCGCGTTCGCCGCGTCGGCCGCCGGCCTGGTCCGCGACCAGCTCGGGAACTACAATCTGGCCTGGTACTCGGCCGCGGTCCTGGCGGTGCTCGCCTCGATCGCGTCCCTGGCCATCACGCGGGCGAAGAAGCCCGTTCCGGTGCTCGCGAGCTGACTTCGTCACCCTCGGCGCGTCGTGAAACATCCCGTTAACACGCTGTCGTTAGGGTGCGGCCATGGATCGCCAGCAGGAATTCGTGCTCCGCACGCTCGAGGAGCGCGACATCCGTTTCGTCCGTCTCTGGTTCACCGATGTGCTGGGGTTCCTCAAGTCCGTCGCGGTCGCCCCGGCCGAGCTCGAAGGCGCTTTCACCGAAGGAATCGGCTTCGACGGCTCGGCCATCGAGGGCTTCGCGCGCGTCTACGAATCGGACATGGTCGCCAAGCCCGACCCGGCCACGTTCCAGGTCCTGCCGTGGGAGACCCCGGACGGCGGCCCCTACTCGGCACGCATGTTCTGCGACATCGCGATGCCGGACGGCTCGCCGTCGTGGGCCGACCCGCGGCACGTCCTGCGGCGCCAGCTGTCGAAGGCGGCCGAAGCGGGCTTCACCTGCTACGTGCACCCGGAGATCGAGTTCTTCCTGCTCGCGACCCTGCCGGACGACGGCAGCGAGCCGGAGCCCGCGGACAACGGCGGCTACTTCGACCAGGCCAGCCACGCCACGGCGACGCACTTCCGCCGGCACGCCATCGAGACGCTCGAGGCGATGGGCATCTCGGTCGAGTTCAGCCACCACGAAGGGGCACCGGGCCAGCAGGAGATCGACCTCCGCTACGCCGATGCGCTAACGATGGCCGACAACGTGATGACGTTCCGCTACGTCGTCAAGGAGGTCGCGCTGACCCAGGGCGTGCGCGCGACGTTCATGCCGAAGCCGTTCACGGACCAGCCCGGCTCCGGCATGCACACCCACATCAGCCTGTTCGAAGGCGACCGCAACGCCTTCTACGACGCCGAGGATCCGCACGAGCTGTCGGAGACCGGCAAGGCGTTCGTCGCCGGCCTGCTGCACCACGCCAAGGAGATCTCCGCGGTCACCAACCAGTGGGTGAACTCCTACAAACGCCTGATCAGCGGCAGTGAGGCGCCGACGACGGTCTCGTGGGGCCGGGCGAACCGCTCCGCGCTCGTCCGCGTCCCGATGTATTCACCCGGAAAGGCGTCATCCCGCCGGGTGGAGATCCGTACGCTGGACTCGGCGTGCAACCCGTACCTGGCGTACTCGGTCATCCTGGCCGCCGGGCTGAAGGGGATCGAGAAGGGCTACGAGCTGCCGCCACCCGCCGAGGACAACATCTGGCAGCTGAGCGACTCCGAGCGGCGCGCCGCCGGGTACTCGCAGCTGCCGCAGAACCTGGGGGAGGCGCTGTCCGAGATGGAGAAGTCCGAACTCCTGCCGGAAGCGCTCGGCGAGCACGTCTACGACTTCTTCCTCCGGAACAAACGCGTGGAGTGGGACAACTACCGCAGCGCGGTCACCCCGTACGAACTCCGAACCCTGCTCCCGGTGCTCTGATGGGGCGGCGGCCGGTGTTCCTCGCGATCCTGGCCGCCGCACTCGTGCTCGTCCCCGGGGCGCCCGCTTCCGCGGCGTCCTCCCCGAAGTTCGACCTCGACTCGGGCGACATCCCGGCGCTGCAGGCGCGGATGGCGGCCGGCCGGCTCACCGCGGTGGGTCTGACCAGCACTTATCTCGACCGGATCCACCGCATCGATGGCAAGGTCAACGCCGTCCTGGCGCTCAACCCCGCTGCCTTGAGCCAAGCCGCTTCGAGTGACGCCCGGCGGCGCGCGCACCACCTGCGCGGCCCGCTCGACGGCATCCCGGTGCTGGTCAAGGACAACGTCGACACGCGCGACCAGTGGACGACGGCGGGGTCACGCGCTCTGCGCAGCTACCCCGCGAAGGACGCGACGCTCATTACGCGGCTTCGCGACGCGGGAGCCGTCATCCTCGGCAAGGCGAACCTGTCGGAGTGGGCGAACTTCCGTGCCGCGAAGCCGACGTCGGGCTGGTCGGGCGTGGGTGGGCAGACGAACAACCCGTACGTGCTGGACCGCAACCCGTGCGGGTCGTCCGCCGGGTCCGCGGCCGGCGTCGCCGCGTCGCTGGCCCAGGTGGCGATCGGCAGCGAGACCGACGGCTCGATCGTCTGCCCCGCGGGGATGACGGCGACGGTCGGGCACAAGCCGAGCCTCGGCCTGGTCAGCCGCACCGGCGTGGTGCCGATCTCCGCCGAACAGGACACCGCCGGGCCGATCGCGCGCAACGTCGTCGACGTCGCGCTGACGTTGTCGGTCCTGCAGGGGCGGGATCCCGCGGATCCGGCGACTTCGCAGTACCCGAAGTCCCAGCCGACGGACTACGCGAAGCTGCTTCGCCCAGGCGTCCTGCGCGGGGCGCGGATCGGGCTGTGGCGGCTGCCGGTGCTCGGCCCGGAGACGGACGCGGTCATGACGTCCGCGCGGAACTCGCTGGTCAAAGCCGGTGCGACGGTCGTCGAGGTGACTCCGCCGTACCAGGCGCGGCTCGGCGAGCTGGAGTTCCCGGCGCTGCTCACGGAGTTCCACCGCGACATCGACACCTACCTGGCGACGCGCCCGCGCGGCCCGCGGAACCTGGCCGAGCTGATCGCCTACAACCGCGCGGACCCGCTGGAGCGGACGTGCTTCGCCGGCCAGGAGCTGTTCGAGCAGGCGCTGGCCGCGCCGCCGCCGACCGACCCGGGCTACCTCGCCGGCCGCGCCGAGCTGTCGGACCTCGCTCGCCGGTCCCTCGACGAGACCCTGGCGAAGTACCACCTGGACGCGATCGCGTCGCCGACCAACCCGCCCGCGTGGAAGACCGACTGCGCGGTGGGGGACAACGACGTGATCCCGTCGTCGACCCCGGCCGCCGTCGCCGGCTACCCGGACGTGACCGTGCCGGCCGGGTTTGCCGGAGCCCTCCCGGTGGGTATCTCGTTCATGGGTGCCCGGTGGTCGGACGCCCGGATGCTGGCGCTCGCGGCGGACTTCTCGCGAGTGGCTCCGGCGCGGGTGCCGCCGCGGTACTTGGCGACGCTGCCGTCGTAGGGGCATTGGATACGCTCTGACCTGCGGCAATGGCGTTAAGTGACCCCCCTGTTCGGGACCGGTTTCGGGGCATGTAATCTTCTCTTCGTCGCCAGGAACACCGGGTCGCCCCGGGGCCGCAAGCCCCGAAGATCCGGCCGGGCCGAGCGGGTTGACACCGCGGATCGGACCGGGTAATGTTCAGCGTCGGCCCACGAGCGGCCGCCGAATCCCTACGACTAACACCGTGGGCTGAGGCATGCTCGACCAAAAGCTTGTGAATATCGCTTGGAACAACTGCCGAGGATATAACCGCTGATAAAGCGGCGAGTCCGGAGTGTGTTGCTTGAGAACTCAACAGTGTGCTAGTGAACTAAGCCAGTAGAGCTTATGTATAGAACCTCGTATGAGGTTCCTTTGAGAGCAAGAAAATTGCCTCGATTGAATTCGAAGACATTGTTGGAGAGTTTGATCCTGGCTCAGGACGAACGCTGGCGGCGTGCTTAACACATGCAAGTCGAACG
>NZ_BSTD01000006.1 GCF_030269325.1 Amycolatopsis sp. NBRC 101858
GGCAACGGCGGCGACGCCACCGCAGTCAGCACCGGCCAGAACTCCGCCACGAACACCGGTGGGCACAGCTGGAAGCGGCACGAGCAGGGCGGCCGCACGGGCGTCCTGGGTGTCGTGACCGGCACCGCCAAGGGCGGCAACGGTGGCAACTCCGGCGACGCCGGGAACGCCACCAGCAGCAACAACGCCGTGAGCGGCAAGTCCGGCAACTCGGGCGACTCGGGCTCGACCGGCGGCAACACCGCCGTCACGTCGACCCGCGGGCACGAGCAGCAGGGCCGTCACCACGGCAGCTGGAAGCACGAGGGCACGAAGTCGGCCACCACGGTGACCTCGGGCAACTCGGGTGACACCGGCGCCACCGGCTCGACCGGCGACGCCTGGAACACCAGCACCACCACCGGCGGGAACTCCGGCTGGGCAGGCAACGGCGGCAACGCCCACGTCATCGCCACCGGCTGGAACACCGTCGCGCACAGCCCGCACACCGTCTGACGGCCTGCGGGACAACTGAACACGGAGCGGGGCACCAGGGTCACCCTGGTGCCCCGCTCTCATGTCCGGGTACGGCTGCCGGCCGGCGGTCTCAGTGCCGGCACGCGGCCGCCCCGTGGCAGGAGACCATGGCCTGCAGTGTGTCGTGCAGCTGCTTCGCCTTGTCCGGCGGCAACTGCGCCGCGGTGTTGTGCAGCTCCTGCGGATCCGGGCCGCGGTCGTAGTACTCCTTCGTCCCGTCCGCGTATTCGACGTAGGTGAAGCCGGTCCCGCGGATCGCCTCGTACGTGGTGGGGTTGCCGCTGTTCTTCTTCGGCTTGTCGGGGTCGGTCCGGTCGAAGTCCGGGCCGTGGTGCTCCACCAGCCCGACCGTGCGCCACGCCGGTGGCGCGGTGCCGGTCAACAACGGCACCAGGCTCTCGCCGTCCACTTGCGAAGGCGTCGAGGCGCCGGCCACTTGCTCGAACGTCGGCCGCAGGTCGATGTTCTCCACCGGCTGGTCCACCGTCGCCCCCGCCTTGACGCCGGGGCCGGCCACCACCAGCGGCACGTGGACGTCCGTGTCGAAGGCGGTCTGCTTGCCGGGAGTCAGCCGGTACTCCCCCATGTGGTAACCGTTGTCCGAGGTGAAGACGATGTCGGTGGTGCCTCGCACGCCCGCTTCGTCCAGCGCGGCTTCCACGGTGCCGATCATCTTGTCCACCGACTGCACGGCCTGCGCGCGCTTGCGGAAGTCCTTGTCGATGGTCTTCTTTTCCTTGTCCGTCAACGGCGTCCGGGACGCGAGCCACGACGGCGCCGACGACGGCAGGGTGTCGAACGCCGGCCCGCGCGGCGCGGTGAGGCCGGGGAACGCGTCGGCGTCGCGGGGCGCCGGGGTGTACGGGCCGTGCGGGGCGAAGGTGGCGAGCTCGATGGCGAACGGCGTGTGCGCGGCGGCCGAGCCGGTGACGAACTGCGCGGCCTTTCCGGCCATGACGTCGACCAGGTAGTCCTCGGGCGCCTTGCCGTAGTGCTTGACCGTGCCGTTTTCGTTGAGGTCGTAGTTGAACTCACCGTAGCCGTTGCCGGCGACGTCCCATTCGTTCCAGCCCGGGGGCACGCCGTCGGCCTTCGGGTCGTAGCCGTTGAGGTACTTGCCCATCATCGCGGTGTGGTAGCCGGCCTGCTGCAACGATGTCGCGTAGGTCGACTTGTCGTCGCCCCGGCCGTGGAAGGCCCCGTAGCCGCCGTCCTGGCCGCCGTTGGTGAACACGCCGGTGTCGTGCGGCAGCATCCCGGTGAACAGCGACGACCGCGACGGGCAGCACAGCGAGTCGGTGACGGTGTAGTCGGCGAACGTGGTGCCGTTGCGGGCCAGTTCCTGCACGTGCGGCAGGTAGGGCAGCAGGTTCATCGAGAGGTCGTCGGTGAGCACCAGGACGATGTTCGGTTTGCCGCCCGGGGTCGCCGGCGACGAGCTGTCCGTGGTGCAGGCCGCGGCCGTCGTGGCCAGGGCCAAGACCAGTACCGAGTTCAGGAACAGGCGAGCGCGACGTGACATACCCGCACGCTAAGGCCGGGACCGCAGAGAACGGTCTGCGTACTGTTCGGGTTCGGTAAAGGGCGAACGGTCGCTCGTCCTTCCTGCCGGCGACCGAACCGGCCGGATGGGCCGATGTCGGGCCGGCCCGCCGGCCGTTCGGTGCGGTCGCCAGAACGCCGGCGAGGCGTTAGGCTGGTGATCACCGCGCCGGGAGGGCCCAGACCACGCGCTCGCGACGATCACCGCTCGACAGCCGGCCCTGATCCACGGAGGCCGGCGCTCAGGAGCTGATCGTGGACCACTCCGAATTCCGCGACGACCCCAGACCGCGCCCCGATGCTTGCGGTTCCCCGTCGCCGCTACGGCTCACCTCGACCCGTCGGCTGCGTGCGGGCGATGACCGTCCAAGATGGACGATGCCGCCGTGGCGTGCACGTCCTTACCGAGCAAAAGAGCCCAAGCTGATGATCACCATGGAGGATCGGCAGACGGCGGACCCACCGTGGATCCGCAGCCCCGAGGTCAGCGACACCGACCGCGTCCTCGAGATGGTGTACCTCGTCGCCCGGCGGACCGGCCGGTCCCCCGGGGCCGCCGCGCGCCTGTGCATCCGGCTGGTCCCGAAGCTGACCGCCTCGTCGACCACCGCCCCCTCCTCGCCGGCACACCGTCTGGCCGCCGCCCGGCGCGGCCGGATCGCCGTGGCGGCTGCGCTGCGCAGCCTCGACCGTCGCCGCGACCCGGCGGTGTTCGACAACGCCTTGGCCGAAGCGGTGGTCCGCGACGAGCTCGCGCTCCTGCCGCCCCGCCAGCGGTTCACCGTCTGGTCCGTGGCGGTACGACACCGGCCGATCTCCGAGGTCGCCGCCGAAACCGGGTGGACCCGGAGCCAGGTCGTGCGCCTGCTCAACGCCGGGCTGTCGACCATCACCAGGTGGGGCACGCATTCGATACCGTTCGCCTGACCCCCGGTCAGATCCTGTTTGACCTGGTTCAGGACCGGGAATCCGGGTCCGGTAGTGAGTGGCCGCCCCAGTCCCCGGCGCCCGCAGGACTTGGGAAGGACTCACATGACTGTGTCTGCTGTGGGCGGTGACGCCGCCCTCCGGGCCGCGTCACGCAACGATTTCGGCGCGCTCGGCCGCCTCGTACGAAACGAAGGCCTGCTGGACCGGCGCCTCGGTTACTACGGCCGGAAGATCGGCCTGACCTTGCTCGTCTTCGCCGGCGGCTGTGTCGCGTTCGCCCTGCTGGGCGACTCGTGGTGGCAGCTGGTCACCGCGGCGTTCTTCGCCGTGATGTTCGCCCAGATCGCGTTCCTGGGCCACGACGCGGGCCACAACCAGATCTTCCGCACGGGCCGGGCCAACGATCGCCTGGGCTACGCGCTCGGCGGGATCGTCGGGATGAGCTACGGCTGGTGGATGGGCAAGCACACCCGCCACCACGCCAGCCCCAACCACGAAGACGACGATCCTGACATCGACATCCCGTTGCTGGCTTTCACCCGCGGGCAGACGGGTGGGAAACGCGGGTTCGTGCGCTGGACGTCGAAGCACCAGGCGTTCTTGTTCTTCCCGCTGCTGCTGCTGGAAGGGCTGAGCCTGCACTGGGCGGCCATCGAGGCCGTGCGGGACGACGAGGTCAAGCACCGCCGGCTCGAAGCCGTCCTGCTGGCCGCCCACATCGGGCTCTACCTGGGTGCGGTGTTCGTGGTCTTGTCCCCGCCGGTGGCGCTGGCGTTCATCGCCGTCCACCAAGGGCTGTGGGGCGTGTACATGGGGTGCTCGTTCGCGCCGGGACACAAGGGCATGCCCACCTACACCGACAAGACCAAGCTCGACTTCCTGCGCAAGCAGGTGCTCACCAGCCGCAACGTCCGCGGCGGTCCGTGGGTCGACTTCACCCTCGGCGGGCTGAACTACCAGATCGAGCACCACCTGTTCCCGAGCATGCCGCGAGCCAACCTGCGTCGCGCGCAGCCCCTGGTCCGGAAGTTCTGCGACGACCACGCGATCGACTACGCCCAGTGCGGGCTGTTCAAGACTTACTACTACGTCCTGCAGCACCTGCACGAAGTCAGTGCACCGCTGCGCACCGCCCGGTAGCGGGCCGGTGGCAGATCGGGCCAAGCCGACGCGGAGCGGACACCGAATCACTCGTGAATCGATGTCTTCGAGCTGCCGCTCCAGACCCCAGCGGCCCGATGGGAACGCTGGAGTCCGCCATGACCTTTCACTCCGCTCTGCAAAAACCTCTCGCGCAGGCGCGCCGACTGACCGGCGCGCGCCCTTCGGCACCGCCGTCCGGGTGGGCGGATCGCTGGGCCGTCGACCTGCTCGCGCCGCCGCCTCCCCGCCGCACCCGGGAACAGCGTCGCCAGGACCGGCACCACCGCTCGGCAAAGCAAGAAGACAACTGATGGCAGGCGAACCCCACAGCGAAGTCCTGCACAACCGGGAAAGGCTGCTCTCGCGGACGTTCGTGAGGCTCGCCGACACCCTCGTCGCCGACTTCGACGTGTCCGACTTCCTGTCCATGCTCGCCGAGCACTGCGTCGAGCTGCTCGGTGTGTCCGCGACGAGCGTGATCCTGCTGGACGCCACCGGCGGGTTGCGCGTGGCCGCGACCTCTTCCGAGCGAGCCGAGCTGCTGGAGCTGTTCGCCGTCGAGACCGACGACGGGCCGTGCATCGACTGCGTCCGCGGCGGCGTCCCGGTCTTCTGCACCGACCTGCGTGCCGAGACGCGCCAGTGGCCCCGATTCACCGCCGCCGCCCACGAATGCGGATTCCGTGCGGCGCACGCCATTCCGATGCGCTTGCGGGACGAAGTAATCGGGGTTCTGACGTTTCTCGGCGCCGATCCGGGCGACCCGGACCGCGACGACATCGAACTGGGGCAGGCCCTGGCCGACGTCGCGACCATCGGGATCCTGCAGCAGCGCACCATCGAGCAGCGCAACGAGGTCGCCGGCCAGCTGCAGACCGCGCTCGACAGCCGCGTCGTCATCGAGCAGGCCAAGGGAGTCCTCGCCCAACGCGGCGGGCTCTCGATGGACGACGCGTTCAAGCAGCTGCGGTCCTACGCCCGTGCTCGTCGGCTGCGCCTGACCGACGTGGCCGCCGCGATCACCGACGGCACCGTCGACCCGGCCGCGATCCTCGCCGCCAGCTAGCGCCCGAGATCACCCCGGTGGTTGCGGTTCACCGCCCTCCCGGCGGGTATGAGCAAAGGAAGAAGCGCGAATGATCAAGCCGGCAACCTCGGCGCTGAGCGAACTGGTGCACGGCTTGACCGCACCGGCTTCGGCGGCCGCGCGCGACTACTGGACCGCGTCGGTCCCCGAAGCCGCGCCCGGGCACTACGCCGCGACGGCTCCTCTTCGGCGACCCAGCCGACATAGTCTGGCTCGGCGGGCTCAACCACTTCGGCCTGCTCCACGACGACGCCGTCTACACCACGCTCCGCGACTGGCCGGCTCGTGACCACCGACAGTCCCGCACCTGACCGGAAGGACGTCCCGCATGCGCACGTTCACCTGCCCGCACTGCGCGAACCTGCTGTTCTTCGAGAACTCGGCCTGCGTGGTGTGCGGCACCGGCGTCGGCTACGACCGCGCGACGCGGTCGATGGTCCGCACGACCGGACGTGATCGCTGCGCCAACGCCGAGCTCGCCGGGTGCAACTGGATCACCGCCGGCCACCCCTTGTGCGGCTGCTGCGAGCTGACCCGGACCCGCCCGGCCGACGCGGACGTCGACGCCCTCGAAGCCTTCCGCGCCGCGGAGACCGCCAAACGACGGCTGCTCTACCAGCTGGACGACCTCGGACTCCCGGTCACGCCGCGGACGGCCGATCCCGAGCACGGCCTGGCGTTCGACCTGCTCTCGAGCACCGACCGGCCGGTGACCACCGGCCACGCCGGCGGCGTGATCACCCTCGACCTCGCCGAAGGCGACGACGGGTTCCGCGAAGGCCTGCGCGCGCGGCTGGCCGAGCCGTACCGCACGCTCCTCGGCCACTTCCGCCACGAGATCGGCCACTGGTACTGGGATCGGCTCATCGCCGGCGCGCCGGAGGCGTTCCGGCGCCTGTTCGGCGACGAGCGCGCCGACTACCAGCAGGCGCTCGCCGAGCACTACGGCGACACCGCCGCCACCGGCTGGGCGGAGAACCACGTCAGCCACTACGCGGCCGCGCACCCGTGGGAGGACTGGGCCGAAACCTTCGCCCACCTCCTGCACATCCGCGACACGGTGCAGACCGCGGCGGCGCTCGGCGTGCTGGTCGCCGGCACGCCGATCGCGCCGCACCCGGGCAGCCGCGTCGACGCCGTCCCCGAAGACCACACCGACGACGTCGACGACCTGATCGCGACCTGGACTCCGCTGTCGCGCGCGCTCAACCAGCTCAACCGCAGCATGGGCAAGGACGACCTCTACCCGTTCGCGCTGTCGCCCGTGGTCCAGGAAAAGCTGCGGTTCGCCGACGAGACCGTCGCGGCGGCCGCGCTCCCGTCTGATGTTTGAGGGGGCACGTCGAGGGCATTCGCCCACCAGGAGCCGTGATCGGCTCGGCAGCACACACCCCAGACCCCGGTGTCCGACGGCGAGTGGCACCCGGAGGTCCGGTGTTCTCCTCACGATCGCATCCGCGCGAGTGGCGGCGGTCCGGGTCTCCGCGCTCGGCTCACCGGACCACCGAAGGAGCGCACCATGCCCACCGAACGTGAGGACGACGGCCGCCGGGAGCCGGCGGTGCGAAGCCGGTTCACCGGCCGGCTCACCGCGATCGGCACCGCCGTCCTGCTGGTCGCCTACTACTGCGGCGGCTACGTCGCCGGGCGCATGGCCCGGTTCAACGGCGTGAAGCAGGGCATCGCCGTCTGGGTCTGGACGATCGTCATGACCGTCGTCGCGCTCGTCGTCGCGCTGGTCGGCGGCCTGGCCGGGATGCGGTTCCACCGCAAGGTCGACCGCGCCGACCTCGGTGCGCACCGACCGTGAAGATCGCGATGGTCTCGGCGCACGCCAGCCCGCTGAGCGCCGCCGGGGAAGCCGACCCGGGTGACCAGAGCGTCCACGTCGACGAACTGGCCTCGGCGATGGCGCGGGCCGGGCACGAGGTGACCGTCTACACCCGGCGCGGATCCCGGAGCGTCCGGTCCAGAGTGGACACTCCGGGCGGGTACCGCGTCGTGCACGTGCCGGCCGGGCCGCCCCGGCGGGCCGCGAAAGCCGACCTGCTGCCGTTCACCGGCGACTTCGGCGACTTCCTGCGGGACCGGTGGAGGACGGACTCCCCCGATCTCGTCCACGCGCACTCCTGGATCTCCGGGATCGCGACCGCTCTCACGGCGGACGAACTCGGGATCCCGTTCGCGCAGACCTTCCACACGCTCGGGAGCGCGGAACAGCGACACCGGAGCGAGCGAGCCGCCGGCCTGGCCGACCGGATCCGGCTCGAGCGGATGCTCGGCCGGCGCGCCGACCGGATCATCGCCACCTGCTCGGCCGAAGTACTCGAACTGAACGGGCTCGGCGTGCCCCGCGGCCGGATCTCAATCGTGCCGTGCGGAGTGGACCTCGACCGGTTTTCCGACGAGGGCCCCCGGGCGGCTCGTACGGCGCACCACCGGATCGTCAGCGCCGGGCCGGGCTTGCCGCACAACGGGTTCGACGTCGCGATCGCCGCGCTCCCCCAGCTGCCGGACACCGAACTGGTCGTCGCCGGTGACGTGCCCGAAGCGCACCGGTTGCGGCACCTGGCGACCCGGCTGGGTGTCGCCGATCGCGTCCGCTGGCCGGGGCGGGTCCCCCGGGCCGCCCGGCCGGCGTTGCTGCGCTCGGCCGACGTCGTGGTGTGCACCCCGCGGTACGAGCCGTTCGGGACCGTGGCCCTCGAAGCCATGGCCTGCGGGGTACCGGTGGTCGCGGCCGCGGTCGGCGGGCTGACCGACACGGTCGTCGACGGCTTCACCGGGCTCCTCGTCCGGCCCGGGCAGCGGGCTGACCTCGTGTCCGCGCTGCGGCGGCTGCTCGGCGACCCGGCGCTGCGCGGTATCTACGGCGCCTCCGGCCGGGACCGGGCGAACGCGCGCTATTCGTGGGACCGGGTCGCCGCGGACGCGGTCCGGGCCTACCTCGTGGCCGCCCCGTCCCTCCGGCCGGCCGTGAAGCCGCGATCCCGTGCGGCCACCGCGTGAGAAGTCACGCCGCCCCGTCCGGTCCTAGGGCTGCAAGGGGACGAGCCGGAGCCGCTCCGCCATGCCGAACCGGCCGGCCAGGCCCAGCCGCTCGAAGACCCGCCGGACCACCGGCGAAGCGACCACGGAAAGCCGCGTCGAAACCGCCCGGCAGTGCTGTTCCAGGTCGAGCAGCACGGTGACACCCCGGACGGACAGGAAATCCACCCCGCTCAGATCGATGAGCACCTGGTGGTGCGGAGTCCGGCACAGCGCGTTCAGCTCGTCGGCCAACCGCGGTGCGGTGACCAGGTCGATCTCTCCGCGGACGGTCACGACCGCCGCACCGGGGCGAGGATGAAGGGTGTGCACGTCGAGGGGCGGACACCCGTCGGCGTTGACGACGATGAAAGGCCGAGCCATAGTGGCTCCCCACGCTCGAAATCCGAGGTTGCCGGCGGGCGGGGTCCAGGCCGGGCGAAAACCGTGATGTGACTGGCTGCTCAATCACGTACGGCCACCATAGCCCGCCCGGTCCGCCGCGTTCAACCACGGCCGGCCGGCGAGGCTGCACCGGGGCGGCCCGGTGAGGTCGGCCACCCCGACAGCTGAGCGTCCCGCGTCCGGTTCGGCCACACTGTTCCGATGGAGTCTCCCGGCACCGCCCCCGCCACCTGGTCGGCAGGGGCGGTCGCCCGCATGCTGGAGCTGCCGCCGTCCACGTTGCGCGCGTGGCACCGCCGGTACGGGCTGACGCTCTCCGCGCCGCAAGCCGGCGCCCACCGCCGGTACGACAGCGCCGACGTCCACGCGCTGTTGCGGATGAAGCACCTGATCGACCAGGGCTTCAGCACCGGGACCGCCGCGTCCCGGGCCTTCCACCCCGGTCGCGGCGCCGACGTCGAGCTGCTGCTGGACGCGGTGACCCGGCTGGACACGGACCGGTCGATCGCGGTGCTCGAAGCGCAGCTGAGCGCCGAAGGCGTCGTCGCCACCTGGGACCGTCTCTGCCGGCCCGCACTCGACGCCCTCGGCGGCCCCGACCACTGCATCGACCTCGTGCACGTCCTGGCCTGGGCGATCACCGTCGCCCTGCACCGCGTTCCGGCACCGGTCGGCACCGGCGCCGCGATCTTGCTCGCCTGCGCGGACGGCGACCGGCACACCCTGCCGCTCGAGGCCCTCCGCGCAGCACTCGCCGAGAACGGCCGATCCGCACTGCTGCTGGGCGCCTCGATCCCCGAAGGCGCGCTTCGCGATGCGGTCCGGCGCACGCACCCCGCGGCCGTCGTGGTGTGGAGCAGTCAGCCGGCGAAACCCCCACGCCTGCGCGGGAAAGCCCGGCTGGTGCTGGCCGGGCCGGGGTGGCCGGCACGCGGGAAACGAGCGGAGCGCCCGGAGTCGCTCGGCGACGCGGTGGCACTGCTCACCGCGCGGGAATGAGCCGCCCGCTGCGGGCGGCGAGCCGGTCGAGCAGGGCTATCCGGCCGTGGTTGGGCACCGAGCGCAGCGGGTGACCGGCGAGCCCCCACCGCCGCAGCAGGGTGTTCGCGGCGGTCCAGCCGGTGGTGGCCGCGCGTTCCATGAGGGCGACCGGCAGGTCGATCCGGATCGCGTCCCCGGCGAGCACCAGACCGGGCTGCGGGGTCGCGACCGCAGGCCGCCGGGCGAAGCCGCCGACCGGGAAAAGCGGGCAGTCCTGGCGCACGAGCGTGATCGCGCCGACCGCGCGGGCGTCGGCGGTCTCGGGGTAGAGCCGGTGCAGCATCCCGTCCAGTTCTTTGGCGACGCGTTCGCTGTCCGCACCGGACGCGTAGGCGTGCAACTCGACGACCGAGCCGTGGTGGCGGCGGGCCCACCGGCGCGCTTCGCCTTCGTAGCGGTCCAAGACGCTGATGTTGTCCAGCGGCGGCAGACCGCCCGTCCCGAGGAACGCGGGGCGCGCGGCGTCGACCGGGCGGTCCAGCCACAGCCTGCGGACGACGAACGGCGGTGCCGTGCGCAGGTCCGCGACGGCCGCACGCCAGTCCGGGGTACCCAACCCCGGGGAAGCCGCCACGACGCGCTGCAGGCCCGGGACGTCCCCGGCGAGCACGACGGCGTCGAAGAACTCGCCGTCGACCCGGAACCCGTCGGCTTCGGGCTCGACCACCGCGACCAGCACGCCGGTCCGGATGTCGGCGCGCCGAGAGGCCAGGTACTCCCCCAGCGGGTTCCAGAGGGCTTGCGGGAACGGCTCGGCCGGGACGTCGAACAGCAGACCTTCGGCGGAGCCGAGGAAGTACAGGTGGAACATCGTCGCCAGCTCGGCCGCCGACAACTCCGAAGGGTCGGCGAAGAAGCTGCGGGAGAACACGTCGAAGGCGAGGTGCCGTGCCGCGGCGGGGAAGTTGATCGCGGCGAGGAACGTCGCGGCGTCGACGTCGTCGAGCTGCTCGTAGATCCGTGGCACGGCGACCCCGGCCAGCGGCAGCGCCCGCCGTCCGTCGAGCCGGAGCAGATCCCGCGCCCGGAATGTGGGGCTGCGCAAAGCGAACGCGAGCGCGTTCACCGGTGGGGTCTGCGGCAGCCCGGCGAAGGTGTCCGTGCGGCCGTGCGCGTCGACCAGCGGGTAGTCCGCGACCGCGGTCAGCCGGTCGAGCCCGGGGTCGGTGCGGGCGAGCAGCGCGCGGAGGTTGTAGTACTGGCGGAAGAACGCGTGGAAGCCGCGGCTCATGGTGACCGGGGTGCCGTCCGGCAGCCGCTCGGCCCAGCCGCCGGCGCGCCCGCCGAGGTGCCGCTCGCGCTCGAACACCGTGACCTCGACACCGCGCTCGGCCAGCCCCGTCGCGGCGGTCAGCCCGGCGATCCCGCCTCCGACGACGGCGGCGCGCGGACGACGCCCGAGGCGCCCGGCATCGGTCAGCCCGGCCGGCGCCAGGTGCGTCTCGATGCGGCGGTCGCGTCCCGGCTTCACGGGCGGGTGCCCAGGACGGTGTGGACGATCCCGCGCTGCCAGCCGGGCATGGTGCCGGTGCGGACGTCGGTGAACCCGGCGCCGGCCAGGCGGGCGCAGAGGTCGGCGACGCCGTCGAAGGCGAGCACGCTGCGGCGCAGGTGCCGGTACAGCGTCGCGTCGCCGGTGGCGAGCCGGCCCGCCGGGATCACGATCGCGCCGCAGACCACGTTCCACACCCGCTGGGCGCGCCGGGAGTCCCGCACGGAGTACTCGTGCACGGCGATGCGGCCACCCGGGCGCAGCAGGCCGTGCAGCTTCTTCAGCTGGGTGTCGGGATCGGCGAGGTTGCGCACCAGGTAGGCGGCGAAGATCGCGTCGAACGGACCCTCGTCCGCCAGCTCCTCGACTGGAGTGTGGCTGAAGTCCACTGTGGCCGGCCAGTTCTTCGCGCGCGCCCGGGCGAGCATCTCGGCGGACGCGTCGATCGCGGTGATCCGGGCGCGCGGGGCCGCCGACAGCAACGCCGCTGTCGAGGCGCCCGTGCCGCATCCGGCGTCGAGGATGCGCGAGCCGTCGGCGGCCCCGAGCCGGCGCGCGGAGATGCGGAGGTGCCGGTGGTAGCCCGGGTTGATGCCGACGAGCCGGTCGTAGGCCGCGGCGCCGCCGTCGAACGCGGACGGCACCTCGTCCCGGGGCAACCCGTTGCCGGACAACAAGCTCATGCACTGTCCTTTCGCGACTTCCCGCGTTCCCACAGCAGCAGGACCGCGGTGACCAGGGCGTACCCGAAGAGGAAGTCCTCGACGGGGATGTCCCACGGGAACCGCCAGCCGGTGATGCCGTCGGGGGCGTACCGCACGATCGGGGCGGACAGCTTCGTCAGCCACCCGTCCACGGGCACCTGGAAGGCGGTGACGATGGCCATCGTGACCCAGTAGGCGGGCCGGCGGAGCAGCCCGGTGCGCAGCACGAGAAGTTCCGCCGCGATCACCACGACCACGGCGGCGACGGCGGGCACGGTGTAGCCCCACGGCATCAGCGCGGCACCCGCTGACGGCGTCGCAGGACCCGCCCCACCAGCCGGCCGGTGAGCTGCACGCCCTCGTAGGTCAGCAGCCCGCAGACCGGGACGACGACGAAGAACAGCACCTCTTCCAGCGGGATCCCCAGCGGCGCGCGCAGCCCGGTCACGAACGCCGGGTCGAAGTCCCAGACGCCGGCGGCGATGGCGACGGCGTCCCAGACCAGGAACACGGCCGCGACCGGCAGCACCGCACGGGCGAGCAGGCGCGGCCGCCGGTACACCCGCGCCCCGGCCAGCTCCAGCGGCAGCGTCACGACCACGCACGCGACGAGCACGATCAGGTACTCGAACCGGCCCACCTCAGGCCACCGCCACCGGGTGGCGGTGGCGAGCCCACTGGGCGCGGACGAGGGCATCCCCGGCCGCGAGCAGCCGGCGGTGCCGCGGCACCCGGGCGCGGCCGGCGAAGACGTTGTAGTCCGCGGCTTCGATGCGGTCGAGGATGCCGCCGTAGAGCGTGAAAGCGGTCCACACGCACGGCCGGGACGCCGGGTGCAGCATCGGGATGCCCGGGCGGGCCTCGGCGTAGATCCGCCGCGTCCGCGCGACCTGGTCGGCCAGCGCCCGCCGCACCGCCCGGTCGACCTGGCGGGTGCGCGCGCACCAGGTGAGCCGGTCGCGGTCGACCCCCTCGGCGGCCAGTTCGTCGGCCGGCAGGTAGACCCGGCCGCGGTCGAGGTCTTCGGCGACATCGCGCAGGAAGTTGGTCAGCTGGAAAGCTTTTCCGAGGGCGGCGGCGCGCGGGGCGGCCTCCGCGCGCGGCACGACGGTGCCCAGCACCGGCAGCACCTGCAGGCCGATGACTTCGGCCGAGCCGTGCACGTACTCGTCGAGCGCGGCCCGGGTCGGGTAGGCGGTGACGGTGAGGTCCATGCGCATGGACGTGAAGAAGGCCGTGAAGTGCGGTTCGGGGATCTCGTGACGAGCGGCGGTGTCGATCACGGCGGTGCGCAGCGGGTCGTCGCTGCGCCCGGCGGCGAGTTCGGTGCGGAAGTGCCGTTCGACCTCGTGCAGCGTGGCGGCGAGACCTTCCGGCGTGGCCCCGGGTTCCGGCTCGTCGACGAGGTCGTCGAGCCGCCGGGCGAACGCGTAGAGCGCGTGCACGGCCGGGCGCTGAGCGGGCGAAAGCATGCGCGTGGCCAGGAAGTAGGTCCGGCCGTGCCGGGCGTTGACCTCCCGGCAGCGCCGGTAGGCCTGGCGCAGCCCGGGTTCGGTGATGCCGGCGGCGTCGAGTTCGCGGCTCGTCATCGGCTTCCTTCCGCGGCGAGGTCGAGGGTGGTGGTCGTGGTGCGGTGGCCGCCGGTGATCCGGTCCGCGGCGAGCCGGCCCGAGAGCAGGACCGTCGGGACGCCGACGCCGGGGACCGTCCCGCCGCCGGCCAGGACGACGTTCTCCGTGCCGGGCGGCAGGTTCCGCGGCCGGAACGGTCCGGTTTGGACGAACGAGTGCGCGTAGCTGAACGGCGTGCCGGCCACCAGGCCGCGGCGCTGCCAGTCGGCCGGGCTCAGCACGTAGGAGGTTTCGGGGGTGAAGCCGGGCAGCAGCCGGGCGCGGACGTGGTCGAGGATCTCCTCGGCGTACGGCTGGGCGTCGGCGTCCCAGTCGCGGGGCCCGCGGTCGAGGTTCGGCACCGGTGCCAGGATCGAGTACAGGTCGCGGCCCGGCGGGGCCAGCGACGGGTCGGTCGCCGTCGGGCGGGTGATCAGCAGCGACGGGTCGCTCATCCGCCGTCCGTCGGTGATCAGCTCGCGGAACGTCGACGCCCAGCCGTTCCCGAAGGAGATCGTGTGGTGCCCGAGCGCCGGCTCGGCGGGGCCACCGGCGTGCAGGACCAGCGCCGACGGCGCCGCGCGCAGCTGCACCGGCCGGCGCGGTGTCCGCCCGAGGAGCCGGTAGCTCTCGTGCGGTTCGGTGGTCAGGACGACCGCGTCCGCTTCGATCCGGCTGCCGTTGTCGGTGTGCAGCGCGGTGATCCGCGGTCCCCGGCGTTCGAGTGCGCTGACGGCCGTGCCGAAGCGGAACTCGACCCCGGCCTCGGCGGCCGCCTTCGCCATGGCCTGAGGCACGGCGGCCATCCCGCCTTCGGGGAAGTACACGCCGCCGACGGTGTCCATGTAGGAGATGACCGCGTAGAGGGCGAGCGCCCGCATCGGCGACTCCCCCGCGTACAGCGCTTGGAAGGTGAAGACGCGCTTGAGCCGTTCGTCACTGAGGAAGGCGCCGATCCGCGGGTCCAGGCGCCGGAATCCGCCCAGCGCCACGAGCCGGGCCAGGTCCGGCGTGAGCAGCCCGAGTGGCGAGTCGAAGTTCGCGGCGACGAACCGGTCGAACTCCGCGCGGTACAAGCGGGTCAGCCAGTCGCGCAGGCGCCGGTAACCCGCTGCCTCCGCCGGCCCGGCGAAGTCCCGGACGACGTCGGTCATCCGCTCGGCGTCGGTGTGCACCGGCAGGACCGATCCGTCGGCGAACCGCGCGGTATAGGCGGGTTCGAGCCGGGTCAGCCGCAGGTGCGCGGCCAGGTCGGCGCCCACGGCGGCGAAGGCGTCACCGAGGATCGCGGGCATGGTCAGGACCGTGGGGCCGGTGTCGAGGTGGTAGCCGTCGAGGTCGACGCGCCCGGCTCGCCCGCCGGGCCCGGGGTCCCGCTCGAGGACCACGACCGAGCGGCCCCGCCCGGCCAGGTGCAGGGCGGCGGAGAGGCCGGCCAGCCCGGCACCGACGACGACCACGCGGTCGGTGCGCCCGGCGACGGTCTTCATCGGACCCGCTCGGTGCACCGCAGCGCCAGTGTCGTGAGGGCTTCCGCGGGCCGCGGTGGAAGGTCGGCCAGGTCGGTCACCTCGAGCGCGTGGTGGACTCGTTCGTCGATGAGCTTCTCCAGCTGGTCGCGGGCGCCGGTGGCGGTGATCAGCCGTTGCCAGCGCGCCACGGCGGCGGTGTCGACGACGTCGAGGGCGAGCAGGCCGTCGAGCTCGGCGCGCTGCCCGCGGTCGGCCAGCTCGGCGGCGAGCACGACCACCGTGGTGGCCTTCCGCTCGCGCAGGTCGTCGCCGACCGGCTTGCCGGTGACGGCCGGATCGCCGAAGACCCCCAGCAGGTCGTCGCGGAACTGGAACGCCTCGCCGACCAGGCCGCCGTACGTGCCGAGGGCTCGGACGACCTGCTCGTCGCACCCGGCGAGGGCGGCGCCGAATTCGAGCGGGCGCCGCACGGTGTAGTTGCCCGACTTGCGCCGGACGACGTCGAGGACAGCACCCCACGCGGGCAGCGCGCGGGCTTCGTTGACGAGATCACCGAGCTGCCCGACGGCCAGTTCCGAGCGCAGGTGGTCGTAGACCGGCCAGCCCCGGGCGAGGACCTCGGCGGGCAGTCCGCTGCCGCGCAGCAGCTGTTCGGACCAGACGAGGAACAGGTCGCCCGCGAGGATCGCGGCCGACTCGCCGAACCGGGCGGCGGATCCGCCGAGTCCCTCGTCTTCGTGCCACTGCGCGAACCTGACGTGCAACGCCGCGCGGCCGCGGCGTCGTGCGGAGCCGTCCATGACGTCGTCCTGGGCCAAGGCGAAGCAGTGCAGCAGTTCGAGTGCGGCCACGGCGCGCAAGGCCGCTTCGTCGTCCGGCTTGCCGCAGCACCAGCCGGTGTAGGCGAACAACGGCCGGAGGAACTTGCCGTCGGCCACGAACTCCGGCAGCGCGGCGATGGCCGGGGTGCCGGCGGCGCGTCCGGTGAAGTGTTCCCGCACTCGTTCGGTGACGAAGCCGTGGACGTGCTCGGCGCACCGCTGTCGCACCTCGTCGAGCCGGATCGCCGGACCCGTGTCGGGGATCACTGCCATCCGGGCTCCTCCGTCGTCGCCGTATTCGCTATCCAAACGATGCACCGTGTGCCTTTACCCTGCACATCGGGCGGCAAACCTGTGACCGATCGGGATCGATCCGGCGTGCGCGCCGGTCGCCGGTCCCCGACGATGGAGCCATGACCGCCAGCCAGCGTGTCGCCGGGCTGTGGCCTCGGCGATGGCCCGTCCAGCCCTTCCGCGAGCCGCGGTGGGCGCACCAGGAACCGACCTACCGGGACTGTCCGCCGGCGCTCATCGAGGCCGCGGGCAAGCGGGCTTCGGCCCGCCCGTCCGGTAACTGGTTCGTCCTCGCGGCCAGCCGCTCGGTGCGGGCCGACCGGCCCTTCGGCACGACCGTGGGCGGGGTCGAGCTCGTCGCCTGGCGCGGCGAAGACGGCGACGTCCGGATCGGTCCCGGGGCCTGCCCGCACCTGGGCGCGCCGCTCGCCGACGCCCGGATCGACGGGGGCGACCTGCTCTGCCGGTGGCACGGCCTGCGGCTCGACGGCCAACGCTGCGGCGCCTGGTCACCGGTCCCGGCCCACGACGACGGCGTGCTCGTGTGGGCCCGCCTCGACGCGCTCGGCCGCGAGCAGCCGACCGACCGGCCGGTGGTGCCCGAGCGGCCCGGCTCGGCCGTGCGCATCGACGCGGTCGCGACGCTCACCGGCGTCTGCGAGCCCGAGGACGTCGTGGCGAACCGCCTCGACCCGTGGCACGGCGCCTGGTTCCACCCCTACTCCTTCGCACGCCTTCGCGTACTCGAAGCGCCCAAGGGCTTGGACGTGCCCGACGACGAGGACCGTTTCCTGGTCGAGGTGACCTTCCGGCTCGCCGGGCGGTGGGGCGTGCCGGTCCTGGCCGAGTTCGTCTGCCCCGAGCCCCGGACGGTCGTCATGCGGATCGTCGAGGGCGAAGGCGTCGGCAGCGTGGTCGAGACGCACGCGACGCCACTCGGCCCCGGTCTCGACGGCCGTCCCCGCACGGCGGTCGTCGAGGCGACGATCGCGGCCTCCGAACGCCCCGGGTTCGCGGTGGCCGCCAAGCTCGCACCGGCGATCCGCCCGCTGATGCGCCACACGGCGAACAGGCTCTGGCGCGACGACCTCGCCTACGCCGAGCGTCGTTACGCGCTACGGGCAAGCAGAACCCCGTGATCCGCCCCGGCCGTGGCTGCACGGCTCAAGGCACTACGCATCCTCCCGCGACTCTCCGGTGTACCGGCGAAAGGGACCGGCCAGAAGGCCGCCGACCACCACGAGGACCGCGCACAGGACCGCCGGCGCCGACCACGCGACCGTGAGCGGCAGCACCGCCGCCAGCGCCCCGGCCCGCAGATCGCCCAGGCTCGGACCGCCGGCCACGACCACCGTGAAGACCCCTTGGAGCCGGCCGCGCAGGTGGTCGGGCACGGACGTCTGCAGGATCGTCTGCCGGTAGACCGCGCTGACGAGGTCGGCCGCGCCCGCGATGCCGAGCAGGCAGACCGCGAGCCACAGGCTCGGGGCGACACCGGCCAGCGCGACCGCGCACCCCCACACCGCGACGGCGACGATGAGCGCCACCCCCTGCCGCCGCACCCGCCCGATCCAGCCGCTGAACACCCCCGCCACGACAGCGCCGAGCGCGATCGACGAATACAGCAACCCGGCACCGCCGTGCCAGCGCGTTTCGGCGGCTTCGGGGAACAGCGCACGCGGCATCGCCAGCACCATCGCCGCGATGTCCACCAGGAACGACGTCAGCAGGACCTTCCGGCCGGCGAGGAACCGCAGACCTTCCACCACGGCGCGCAACCCCGGCCGGCCGATCGGCGCCGACGGCGGCAACGGAGGCAGGCGGAACGCGGCGTAGAGCGCGGCGGTGAACAACACCGCATCGGCGCCGTAGGCGTACCCGAAACCGCCCGGGAGTCCGATGAGGACACCCGCGACCACCGGCCCGAGCACCTGCCCGACCGTCGAGACGGTATAGCTCAGCGCATTGGCGGCAGGGACCAGGGCCACGGGCACGAGCGCCGGTGTGATGGCCCCGCGGACCGAAGAGGAGACGGCGAAGCCGCCGGCCTGGACGGCGACCAACGCCAGGAGCAGCGGCACCGACCGGAGCCCGGCGAGCGCCTGGGTCAGCAGCGCGAGCGTGACCGACCAGGTCAGCACCGACGAACCGAGGGTGAGCCGTCGCCGGTCGACCGCGTCGGCGACGGCGCCGCCGTAGAGCCCGAACACGAGGATCGGGACGAGCCCGGCCAGCCCGACCAGGCCGACGTCGAACGACGACCGCGAGATGTCGTAGACCTGTACCGGGACAGCGACCTCCGTCACCATCGTCCCGATCACCGCGGCACCCTGGCCCACGACCGTCCGGCGGAACGCGGGAACGGCCAGCGGCCGGGTGTCGGCGGCGAAGCGGCGCAACCGCTTCACCGGACGCGCCGAGGTCATCGGACGGCTCGTGAGATCGCCATGCCCTCACCGTCACACCTGCGCCGGTGGCCCGCTTCCGATAATCTGCCTGTTCATGTCGCAGACTCGCCACCTGCACCTCGCCGGTCAGGTGATCGAACGGCACCGCCACGACGAGCACCAGCTGGTGTACGTCGCCCGCGGCGTGCTCGCGGTGCACACCGAGCGCGGCGCCTGGGTCGCCTCCGCCGACCGTGCCGTGTGGATCCCCGCCCGCACGTGGCACGAGCACCGCGTGTACGGCGACGCGGACGTGCTCACCCTCATGTTCCCCGCCCAGGACTCGCCGCTGGCCGCCGGCTCACCCGCGGTCATCGCGGTGAGCCCGTTCCTCCGCGAGCTGCTCATCGCCCGCACCGAGCCCGATCTCGGCGCCGCGGAGGCCGGACGGATCCAGGCCGTGCTCCGCGACCGGCTCCGGCGGGCGCACGACCGGCCCCTGACGCTGCCGGCCGCGCGCGACGCCCGGCTCGCCCACGCCTGCCGGCTCGTCACCGACGACCTGAGCAGGCCCCGGACCACGCGCTGGCTCGCCCAGCACACCGGCACGAGCGAACGCACCCTCGCCCGGTTGTTCCGGCTGGAGTTCGGCACCACCTACCCGCAGTGGCGCACGACGACCCGCGTGTTCCACGCAATGATCCACCTCGCCGAAGGTGCCACGGTCACCCAGACCGCCCACCGCTGCGGCTGGGCGACCACGAGCGCGTTCGTCGACACCTTCACCCGCACGATGGGACAGACCCCCGGCACCTACCGCGGCGGCCGGAACGCCTGAACCTGCCGTTCCCGCGTCCTGAAGCGTCAGCTGTCCTCGCGGTAGAGGACCAGGTGCTCGTGGTAGAGCACGCCGTCACGGATGTCGCCGGTGGCGGTGAAGCCCGTGTCGTCGACGTAGTCGAGGTGGTTGCCGGTCACCGTGTACCTGCCGGTGTAGGCGCTCTTCCGGCTGCCGCGGGCCTCGTCATAACGGCCGTCCGGCCGCAGTTCCTGGCGGATGTGGCCGTCGGCGGTCACCCACATCCCGGTGAAAGGAGCGTGTTCGTCGGTCATCCGTCCAGCGTCGCCGACCCGCCGCCGGCGAACCAGGGTGCGCTTCTCCCAGGTTCACGGCCCCCGGCCGGCAGTTCCGCGCTAGGCCAAAGTGGCGATGCCGGCGAGGAAGATGTCGAAGCCGGCGAGGAACTGCTCGCGGTCATCGTGCTCACGCAGCTGCGTCACCGACGCGTGCACGAACGGGTAGCGGGCCGGATCCACCTGCGCCCACTGCGCGGCGGCGTTGTCCAGAAAGGACGCTCGGTCCGTCTCGGCGTCGGCGAGGTACCGGGCGTTCGCGGCGTTCTGCACGGCGACGCCGAGGACGTAGTTCATGAGCGTGCCGGCCGCGTCGAAGCGCGCTCGTTCAGGAACTGCGAGCGCGTCCAGCAGCCGCGCGATGCTCTCGTAGAAGTCCAGCAACGCGGGCCGCCACGGCTGCCGGGACAGCTCGGCCCCGACCCAGGGATGCGCGTCGACCGCGTCGAACAGCCCGAGAGCGAGGCGGCGCAGGGTTTCGCGCGGGTCGTCATCCAGGGCCGCGCCGGACAGCACGCGGCTGATGATGTCGTCGGTGGCGGCCGCGAGCAGGTCGCCCTTGTCCGCGACGTGGTGGTAGATCGCGCCGTAGCCGGTGCTCAGCCGGACGGTGAGCGCGCGCAGCGTCAACGCGCTCTCGCCGCCGCTGTCCAGGAGCTCGGTCGCGGACCGGATGATCAGCTCCCGGGACAGGCTGTCCGTGCGGCGCGGCGACCGCGGCGCGGTGTTCTTGCCCATGGTCCCATCATCGCACGACTGGATCGTCACTCCAAACTCGTGCTAGCTTGATTGGAGTGACGATCCAACCAAGCTCCGGAGGAACCATGACAACCCCGGTCACGATCATCGGCGCGGGCCTGGGCGGCCTGGTGCTGTCCCGCGTGCTGCACACCTTCGGCATCCCGTCCGAGGTTTACGAGGCGGAATCGTCGCCGTCGGCGCGCACGCAGGGCGGCCTGCTCGACATCCGCGACTACAACGGCCAGCCGGCACTGGAGACGGCGGGCCTCACCGCGCAGTTCCGCGACCTAATCCTGGAGGGCCGCCAGGCGATGCGGCTGCTGGACCGGGACGGGAACGTCCTGTTCGAGGCACCCGACGACGGCACGGGCGGCAACCCCGAGGTGCAGCGCGGTGAGCTGCGGCAGATGCTGCTCGACTCGCTCCCGGCCGGCACCGTCCACTGGGGACACAAGGTCAGCGGCGTCCGCGCTCTCGGCGACGGCCGCCACGAGGTGACCTTCGCCGACGGCGCCACCGCCACCACCAGCCTGCTCGTCGGCGCGGACGGCGCCTGGTCCCGCGTCCGGCCGCTGCTGTCCGCCGCGACACCCGAGTACACCGGCATCGGGTTCGTCGAGACCCACCTGTTCGACGGCGACCACCGGCACCCGACCAGCGCGAAACTCGTCGGTGGCGGCGCGATGATGGTGCTCGAGCCGGGAAAGGGGATCCTGGCCCACCGGGAGCGCGACGGCAACCTGCACACCTGGGTGATGCTGGCCCGGTCGCCGGAGTGGTTCGCGGGCATCGACTTCGCCGACCCCCACGCAGCCACCACCCGGATCGTGCGGGAGTTCGACGGCTGGGCACCGGAGCTCACCACGCTGGTCACCGCCGGTGAGACCGCGCCGGTCCTGCGCACCATCCACACCCTGCCCGCCGGGCACCGGTGGGACCGGACACCCGGCGTCACCCTGCTCGGCGACGCCGCGCACCTCACGGTCCCCAACGGCGAAGGCGCCAACCTGGCCATGTACGACGGCGCCGAGCTGGGCCAGGCCATCGCCGCCCACCCCGGCGACGTCGAGACCGCGCTCGCCGAGTACGAGCAGGCCATGTTCACGCGCAGCGCCGCGGCCGCCGCCGAGGCCCCCGACCTCTACGTGATGCTGGGCGAGGGCACACCCCACACCCTGATCACCGCCGTCACCGGCGGCTGACCAGCCTCACCGCCGATCGGTTGGCCGCTGCTCGGCTACTGCGAGCGTGCGGGAGGGCCGGCAATGAACTTCGCGGGTACAGCACGCGGACGGCGAGGGCCCCGGCGACTGCCGGCGAACAGGACAACGATCCAGCGGCCCGAGCCACCGACCCACGCAGGTTGCTCGCGGTCGAAGGCCAAAAGCGGAGGGCGATGCCACACACCGGCACCACCTCGCAGCCGAAGAGGCGGTCTGATCACGCCGTCGAAATCGGCAGCGATTCGACCATCCGGGTGGTGGCGCAGGCCGCAGCTAACCGGCCCCGGCACGCCGAGCGTGGTGTGGATGGTCGACCCGCGGCTCCGATGCCGCAGGTCTGAAGGAGGAAGCAAGATGCGGTCCTTGGTCGGCAAATCCGGTGCTGTCGCGGCAAGTACGCGCACGGCCAGGGCGGTGGCGATCGTCGGCGCCGTCGTCGCGTTGGCGATACCCCTGGCCGGCACGGCCCACGCAACCGGTGCACGGGACGGTAGCTGCGATGATGGAGAGTTCTGCCTGTTCTACTACCCGACGGGCGTGTCCGGTGGGGCGGTGTCCGACTTCGCCGTCGCCAACATTCCCAATCTCGGCCCGACCCAGCCGACATGCTACGAATTCCGTGGCAGCGGAACCGGCAGCGGCCTGTGCGTCTGGCACAACGCCAGGTCGGCGCGAAACCGCACCGGCCACAACGTCCGGGTGTTCACCAACGTCAACTACACGAGCACCTCGGACCTGTTCACCGCCAACGGGCAGCAAAGCGATTTGTACCAGGCAAAATTTCTCGACGAGTCCATCAAATTCGTGACGTGATGCAAAGCGGTGGACGAGCACCGCGGTCACCGGCGCCCGCCGCCCTCGGTGCGCAGGGTCAACGCAAAAGCCGGAACCGCGTACGGACCGGGGCGGCGCGGCCCGTTCGGGAAGAGGACGACCATGTGCCGTCCCCAGCCGCCCACCCACGCAAGCCGGTCGGTGAAGTCCGCCAGCGCATTGGCCCCGTGCGTCGAAGACACCGCCTTCAGCACGATGCCGGTGCCCTCGCGGTAGCGGACGTGGATCTCCGGCGGGGGCCGCCGCGGTGAGCGGCCGTTGCGGGTGTAGACGCGCACGATGTCGACCGTCGCGTTCCGCCACCCGGTGGCCGCGACCGTGCGGGCCCGGCCCCACCAGCCCACCGCGGCCAAGACGGCGAACAGCGTCCCGAGCGAGCCGGCCACGAGCAGGACGTAGCCGAGGTTGACGAGGAACTGGCTCTTGTTCTCTTCCACCAGGGTGCGCACGCGATCCGGGTCGGCCTGGTCGTAGACCACCGTGACCCGCTCGCCGACGCCGTAGGAGTGCTTCGAGTCGCGGACGATCTTCGCCGTCCGCGACTCGAAGCGCACCTCGAACGTCATCCTGCCCCGGGTGAACTTCTGCACGGAAACCACCTCGCCGGTGGTCCGCGCGCCGGTGGCGAGGAGCTCGTCGGCGGCCTTGTCGAGCAGGACCAGATCCGCGGCCCCGGCCCCGGCCAGCGCCATCCACACGAGGACGAACGCCGCCGCGCGACGCGCCACCCGGCGCAGCCGCCCGGTTTCGGCCGCGAAGTCGATCCGGCGGTCGTGGTCGTGGTCGGTCGGCAGCGGCAGCCAGCCCCCGAAACCGTTCTCGCGCGCGGCAGCGCGATTCCGGACCGACACCCGCAGGCGCCAGACCGCGCCGCCGAACCCCACCGCAAGCAGGACGGCGACGACAGGAACCAGCCCGAAAGCCGCCACCACATCCGGAGAAAAGGAGAAGACGACCACCACGGCCACCGGGAGGGCGGACCACACCCACTGCCGCTTGACGAAACCGCCGAAGGGGTCCATCAGCCGAGCTTAGAAGCCTTGAGCAGCAACGATGCTGCGAGAAACGGCACAGGACGGCACGGCAACCGGACGGCCGCGCCAGGCGTGCAAGTGAGCAGGCCCGGCGGTCACCGAAATTGCCAGCTCGTCGCAATTCGCGGAGACCATCCTGTCCATGCGCGCAGTCGCACCCGACCTCGAGGCCGCCCGGTCCGGCTCGCGGAGCAGCCGGGACGAGTTCACCCAGTGGCAGTGGGTCACCTACCTGGCGGATTCGGCCGCGCCGGTCTCGAATCCCTCGCGACCCTGCACTCCCGGCCGGCTCGGTCGGCCGAGCTGACGGTCACGGCGCCGCTGCGCGCCGCTACCCGTTCGGTCGATTGCCATCGATCGGCTGACGGACAAATACTTTTCGGCAGACGACAGTACGAGTGAGGAGCCGATGTGGAGCCGGCGTTGGGGCTCGACCCGGACACCGCAGATCTTGTCCGGCCGTACTTCCGCACCCATGGACGTACGCGGCCCACGCGCACGCTACCCGTCGAAACGCTCATCGCGGCAACCGAGCGTGGCCGTACTCCGGAGCACGCCTGCTCCCGGGAAGAGGCCGCGATCTGCCTCTTGTGCCGCTCTTCGCAATCGGTCGCGGAAATCGCCGCGTATCGACGAATTCCCCTGGGCGTCGCACGAGTCCTGGTCTCCGACCTCGCCGACCGTGGCCTGGTGGTAATCCAAGCCACGCGGGCGGCCCCCGGCGATCGTCCCAGCATCGACTTCATGGAGCGGGTTCTCCGTGGTCTTCACGCGATGACGTGACTCTGTTCGAGCTGGTCGAGGCACAGCCTGCCCGGCGCGGTACGGCGGCGATTCAGTACCAGCCGAGCTCGGCCAGCTGTTTCGCGGCCTTGCCCTGGAACCACAAGGTCACCTTGTCCAGCCGGCCCGACTCGGTGCGGAATTTGAAACCGCGGCTGAACGGGCCGCGCACCCGGCGCACGCCGGTCACCTCGGCGCGGGCGATCCGGATCGACACGACGGATGACACGCGCAGCTCGACCTGATCACGGCTGACCAACAGGCTGGCCAAGGGCCGCGTCACGTTGACGCCATTGACCCAGGCCCCGCCGCGCAGGACGACGTCGTAGTCCTCGTCCCGCAGCGCGACGATCCGACACGCGTACTGCGGATCCGGCGGCGGAACCCGGCCCAATCCTCCGGTCTTCTCCCGCCGACGGACCCCGACGATCACCGAAGCCACGGAAAGAGCTCCGAACGCGAGCAGCACGATTCCCATTTCCGCACCAGGACTCATCGACGCTTCTCCCGCATCACCGGGGAAGTATCTCAGGCGTCAGGGCGTTGAGCACGAACCCGATCGCGCGGGTGATCGGCGTGCTGCCGAGACGGATGTAGAGTTGGTAGCCCTTCGCCGTCGCCTCAGGTGTGCCCGTGTGCAGCCCCGCGGCCGCGATGACGCCAGTACCGCGCCGACGAGGACCAGCAACGCCGCGCTCTGCGGGGGACCGCGGACTTCAGTCGAGCCGGACCGAGCCGGCCACGATCTCGTCCGCCGGCGCGGCATCGGACTCCTCCAGCGCGGCGGTCCGGGTGAGCGCTGTCCATGGTCCTTGACGCGAATTCGACGCGACTCAGGTCGGCGGGTCGGGTTGGGGGTATTCGTGGACCAGGGCGCGGATGTCGTCAACGGGTTCGTCGGTCGCGGCCCACTTGGCGCGGATGCGGTCGAGGTAGGAGCGGACCGTGGGGATGGCGATGCCGAGGCGGCGGGCCGTGGCGGCCAGGGTGCTGCCGGTGCCGTAGAGGTAGAGGACCTGGAGTTCTTGCGGGGACAGCTCGGGCGGGTCGTCGTTGATGAGGGTCATGAGTTCGGTCGTCAGCGCCAGGTGTCCGGTGTGGACGGTGCGGATGGCGTCGGTGAGCTTGTCGGCATCGTCGTCCTTGATGAGGTAACCGGAAGCACCGGCGCGGATGGTGGCCCGGACGTGGCGGCGGTCGCCGTGCACGGAGATGACCAGGACGGCCGCACCGGTGGCGCGCAAGGCGACGACGTTGGCGTCGGGGTGGGTGCCGTCCTCCAGCTGCAGGTCGAGCAGGACGACATCGGGGCCGGAGGACTGGGTGGCGAGGTAGCCGGCGACGGTGGTGGCGGTGTGCACGAGCGTGATGTCGGCGGAGTCGGCGAGCAGGGCGCGCAGACCGGCGGGGACGAGTTTGTCGTTGTCGATGACGGCGATCCGGATCATGCCGGCCATCGCAGGTCGATGCGGGTGCCTTCACCGGGGTGGCTGTCCACCGTCGCCGCCGCGCCGATCTCCGTCATCCGCTCGATGATCGAGTGCCGGATCCCGTAGCCGAGCGGGGTGGTCGCCGGGTCGAACCCCTTGCCTTGGTCGACGATCGCCACCGTCACCACCGGCCCGGACGTCCCGCCGTTCCCGCTGGCCATGGCGGTGAGACGGACGCGGGCGGTACCGGCGTGCGCGGCGGCGTTGCTCAACGCTTCCGCGCTGGCCCGGCACAAAGCGGTGACGACCGTCGTGGGGAGATCGTCGGGCAGGTTGGCGAAGTGGTACTCCACCCGCAACCCCAGGGCCGCGCTGTCGCCGCCGGCTTTCATCAACGCCAGGGAGAGGTCGGTGAGGGTGCCACCGGTTTCGTCGGGTGCGGCGCCGCGCAGGGCGGTGACGCTGACTGCGCAGTGCCGGCGCACCACGGGGTCGGGGTGGGCGGCGGGGCCGGGCCCGGCGATCATCGTCAGGACGCGCAACGGCCCGTCGTGCAGGGCACGGTAGCGGCGGACCTGCTCCCGGAAGTGCCGGGCGCGTTCCTCGGTGTGCGCGCGCTGGGCGGCGAGCTTCTCCCGTGCCGCGATCACCTGTGCCGTGGCGATGTCCACGTGGTGCACGGCCCGCCACAACCGCTGGATGAACACCAAGCAGCAGGTGGCGGTGCCGACCTGCCAGCCGATCGTGCTGACCAGCGAGGTGATGTCCCCGCCGCCGTCGGACAGCGGTGGCTGTCCCACGAAGTAGGCGACGGCGAGCGCGGTGCAGCCGGCCGCGGTGCCCCGGGCCGATCCGCTGATGAGGGCGACCGCCACCGCGACGCTCACCGTGATCGGTTCCAGGTAGGAATTCGACACGTTCGAAAGGATCGCGTTGTCCACCGCCAGCGGCAGCGCGACCATGGCGGTGACGGTGACCGTGACGTCCGCGACCAGCACCGCACCGGGCACCGCCGCGCGGCGCAGCACCACCGTGATCACCACCGCGCTCCAGCCGGCCAGAACGACGTACACGACGGTGGCCAGCGGAACCCGCGTGTAGGCGTGGATCTGCAGGCCGCCGACGACGCTCAGCGCGACCATCGCCAGAGTGGCCAGCCGGGACAGCACGACGACGGCGGCGACGATCCCCCGCACCTGCCGATCCAGGCCCGCCGCACCCGCGAACTCGGCCTCGGCCTCGGCCTTCGTCGATGACACCCCTCAGCATCTCCCGGTCCTGCTCGGCTGGATGCGCCGGCGATCCACCTTGGCACCTCGCCGACGGCGCGTCCATGCCGCATCTGTGCGGCATGGACCGGTCCGGGCGGATCCCGCCAAGATCGGTGCCGGACGCGGCCATGGTCACCCGAGAGTCCCCTGCGCATTCCCGATCACAGGAGGAAAAGCGATGTTCATTCCTGCGCGCGAGGCGCGCGGCCCCGCCGAGGCATGCACGAGAATGCCTCGGCTGCTGTCCCTCGCGACGATCGGCGCCGTCTCCCTGGGTGCCGCGTTCGGCCTGACGCCGGCGGCGTCCGCGGATCCGCCGCCCGCCCGGCGGGTGAGCGTGGCGGTCGACATCATCGGCGACTCGTACATGGCCGGTGACGGGGTCCGCGACACCTATCTCGACCCGGCCGACCCGCGCCACCGATCCGCCGGGGCGCCGGCGCTGCAGGCGCTGTCCCGGCTGCAGAGCGCCAACACCCGGCTGCTGGTGGACGCGAACGTCGTCGCGGCTTCCGGCGCGCAGACCACGGACTTCTTCGAAGCGCAGAAAGGACCGGGCGACACCGTCGTCAACCCGCCGCAACGCGACCAGGTCCGTCCCGGGGCTCAGCTCGTCCTCGTGGGCTTCGGCGGCGACGACGCGCACCTGGCCACCGTGATCGCCGACGTCGAGCGCGCCGCGAACGGGCTGAACGTCGCGCTGGACAAGGAGATCAGGGACCTCGGTCCGCTGCTGGACTGGACCTCGACGGACCAGGAGTACCTCGCCCAGGCCAAGTCGTCGGCCCCCGGCCGGGCGCCGACACTGGTCGCGCGGCTGCTGCAGGTGCTGGCCGGAATCCGCACCCGGGCACCGCACGCCACGATCGTGCTCACGAACTACCCGCTGGCCACGGACCCGCGGAACCCGCACGCCGCGAGCGCGGTCGGCGAGAGCGACCTGACCAGCGTCCGGAAGTTCGGCTACGACCTGAACAAGGCGATCGAGCGCGCCGCGCGGATCTGCCACTGCGCGTCCCTGGTCGACCTCGCCGCGGCGGTCGCCGGCCACGAGGCCTACACCGCCGACTCGGCGTTCGACGAGCAGCCCGGCCAGGAGGCGGCCCGGGAGCAGTTCCGGCCCAACCGGACGGGCGCGTCCCTGATCGCCGACCCGATCGCCGCCGGCATCGCGCGCCTGCTCTGGATCACCCCGCCGAAGCCCGGCGACGGGAAGCTGACCGACCCGTCGAACATCACCGTCCACAATGGTGTGTCCGACCGGGACGGGGACCGGGTTCCCGACTCCGGGGACCGGCGGCCCGACGACCCGGCCCGCTCCGTGGACGCCCCCAAGCCGCGGCACGGAGGGCCCTCGCCGCACAAGGTGTCGAACGTCGGCCGCCATCCGGTGAAAGTTGTGCGACGTCCTGCGGGCGGTACTGCCGAGCCCGCTCCGGCGGCCTCGGAGCAACCGGTGGCCACCGGGAACGACTCGGTGGTGCCCATGCGAAAGCTCCTCGCGCACGGAGACAAGAGGCCGCGACCGGGTGGCACGACTCCGGTCACCCTCACTCGGAGCGCGGTGCCGCCGAAGCGGGAGAACCACCTGACACCGGCGGCGCCCGACAAACACGCCACCGGTGCGGAGAGCTCCGAACGGAAACCGGATCCGGCCGATGCCGGCACCCACCTGACCCGGACGGCACCGAACCTTTCGCGTGCGGCCCAGGGCACTCCACGACTTCGCGGCCTGCTCGCCCGGCAACGCGCCGCCGCGGAATCACCCGAGCCGAAGGGATGACCTCATGAACAAGGAATGGTTCCGCGCGATCCGGGGATTCCACCGCGGACGTCTGCGCCGCAGTGCCGCCGCGGCGGCCGCCGTGACCCTGGCCGCGGGGATGACCGCCGCACCGGCCGTCGCCGCAGTTCCCGATCCGTCCTCCGGCAACCAGCCACCGGCGGGCTCCCCGCGAGAAGGCGTTCAGGTCGCGCAAAACGGCGGATTCGCCCGCCCGGCTCCCCGGCCGGGCCCGGCGCCGATACCTCCGGAACAGCAGTCCCCCTACGGCCCCGCGCAGCCGGGGCGGCCCGGTCGGGCCCCTCGCGCACCGGAGGTCGGGCCACCGCAACCCGAAGGGCTGATCCAGCTCACCCCGGGCGCGGAGAACCTGCTCCGGGCGGCGGAGGACGTCAACAACTACAAGGAGTTCACGCAGGAGCAGGAGGACGCCGCGCTGGCGCTGTCGCGGCTCCGGCAGCAGCTGATGGACACACCGATCGCCCGGTCCTTCCCGGAGGCGGAGTTCTTCGAGTCGGTCCCGCCGGGTCCCCGGAACGAGGGTCCGTCGCTGCTTCCCGGCGACCAGCGGCAGGCGATCAGCAGGCAGCTCGCGAGGGACGGCCTCACCGAACCGGTGGGCTACCTGAACCCGTACGAGACGTGGCGAGCCCTCGGCCCGGCCGACGAAGCCGACAGCCGTCTCGCGGGCGACCGGCAGTGGCTCGGAGACCAGTTGCAGGCGAGCAAGCTTCCGGCGGATACGCGGAACGCGTACCAGGAAGCGTTGAACGACACCCTCTCCAGGATCAACCAGGCCGAGACACAGGACCAGCGGAACGCCCTGATCGACCAGTTCAACGCGCTCAAGGACGATTTCAACCGCGCGGAGATGGGCTACCGCGACGACAACAACCTCTATGGCGAGGAAGGCCGGCAGGTCCCGCGAGCCCTCGACCCCGGCCTGCCCGAGCCGGCTCCCGAGAGCCTCCGTGACGCCAGGGCCGCATTCGAGGCGGCGGAGCAGCAGGAGGCGCTGGAGGCAGCGCAGGAGTACGCGCTGGAGCCGGGTGTGATGACCGGCGGTGACGTGAACACCGGAGCCCCGGACACCGACCCGGGACCGGTCGGCGGCGACCCGGCCGAGGCACAGGCTGCAGCACGGGAAAACGCACTGACACCCGGCATGATGAACGGCGGCGGCGTGAACACCGGAACCCCCGACACCGACCCGGGACCCGTCGGCGGGAACGGCCAGGATGCCCCGTCCGCCGGCACGCGAAGTGCCATCGGCCAGGGCCGGAGCACGGAAACCGGCCCCGACCCAGCCAACGGCACGCCCGAGGCGGCCACCGGCGACAGCGGCACCAGCAGCCCGGACGGCGCAGGCACATCGGGTGTCGACAGCCAGAACGGCACGGACACGAGTTCGGAGACCGACGCCGGCGCCGCGCAATCCTCGTCCGAGAGTCAAAGTGCCACCGACTCCGACTCCGGCGGCGGCAGCAGCGACTCGAGTGATTCCGGCAGCTACGGCGGTGGCAGCACCAGCTACGGCGGCAGTGACTCCAGCAGCGACTCCTCGTCCAGCGGAGACGGCGGCAGCTCCTCCTCGTCCGGAGGCGACGGCGGCTCGTCCTCATCCAGCGGTGGCGAGTAGCTCGGCCGCCGGCTCGATGGCTTCACCCGGCCGGCCGCGACGGCCCCCAGATCGTGGTCAGCCTCCGGGGACCGGAAGATTGTCGCGAGTCGCCGAGGCCGGCTAATACCGGTCGGGCACGCTCGCACCTGCCGGCCCAGGGGGTGGCAGGTGCGAGCAGCCTCGCCTCGACCCCCAGTGCGGCCGCCTCGCGAACGACCAGCCGACGGATTCCACTGCGCGCGGCCCGGTCGGCACGGCCGTCCGGGCGACGCTACAGTCACCCGACACGACCGCCGGTCCCGGAAGGACACTCCCGCCCCATGAACGATCACAACTCCACGTCCGTCCTCGGTCTCGGCCTCGGGTTCGGTTCGGGCCTGGTCTTCGCCGTGATCACGATCATCGCGCTGTGGAAGGTGTTCACCAAGGCCGGACGGCCCGGCTGGGCGGCGATCATCCCGATCTACAACGCCTACGTACTGCTGAAGATCGCCGGGCGCTCCGGGTGGTGGCTGATCCTGCTCCTGATCCCGCTGGTCAACCTGATCGTCGCGATCATCGTCTCGATCGACGTCGCGAAAGCGTTCGGCAAGAGCGGGGTTTTCGGCTTCTTCGGCCTGTTCCTGTTCTCCATCATCGGCTACCTGATTCTCGCCTTCGGCGCGGCTCGGTACACCGGTCCCACCGCCGCCGGCGCACACTGACGAACAAGCCCCCGCTCAGCACACCGACCGCCAGTTCTTCTCTTCAGCGGGCGGCGATCCGGCCGGTGCGGCGCGCCGAACGCAGCAGAAACACCGCGGCGACCAGGCAGGACAGGATGCCGGCCACCCCGGCTTCCGGGCCGAAGGAGCCACCGGTCAGCGCCGGCGGGCCGGACAACGCCGTGTGGATCAGGCTGCCGAACTCGCTCGACTTGCCCGACACCGCCGTGCCGAACCCCGCTTCGACGACGTTCCAGGCGAAGTGGATGCCGATCGGCATCCAGAGGGCGCGAGTGGCGATGTAGGCGGCGGTGAGCATGATGCCGCCCTGCAGGACGATGGCGGTGGCGCCCCACAGCATCGCGCCCGTGCCGGTTTCGGAGGTCCCGGCCAGGTGCACCGCGCCGAAGAGCACCGCGGACACCGCCAGGGCGGGCCACGTCCCGAGCCGTTCTTCGGCGATGCGGAAGAGGATGCCGCGGAACACCACTTCTTCCGTCACCGCCACGCAGGCCATGACGCCGAGGGTCGCCAGGAACTTCCCGGGCTCCCCTTCCGTGACCTGCCAGCCCCCGAAACCGAGGATGAGCAGCATCGTCGCCAGGAAGGCACCGGCGCCGACGGCGATCCCGCCCAGCAGCCCGGACGACGCCCGGTCGCGCGCGAGCTCCGGCACGGATGGCCGCCGTTCGACGAGCTTGCTCAGCCGTGCGTAGCAGAACAGCGTGGCACCGCCGAGGGCCACGCCGACCACGAGGTCGACGACGCCGAAGTCGTTCAAGGCCACGGTCAGCTGTTGCGCGACGACCATCACGACCAGCATCGCGGCCAGCAGCAACGGAAAGCGCCACCGGCGCGACCAGGGTGCCGGGCGGCCGGTGGTCGCGCCGGTCGTGTCGTCGGCGGGGGAAGTCATGGCGGTGTTCCCTTCGGGTCCGGGCAGTGCGGAGCTGCCGGAAAAACTAGAAGGGCCGGCGGCCACGCGATTCCCCATTCCGAGGACATCGGCGAGTAGCTCGCACGGGGGATACTAGGCTCTGCGCCATGCCGACGACGTGGGTCAGCAAGCGGCTGGGGGCGATCGGCAGCCGGTGGCGGGCCCGCGACGCCGCGGCGGTGGACCGAGGGATCGCCGTCGTGTTCACCGTGCTGGCGTTCGTGCCGGCGCTGGCCACCATGAGCGCGGAGTTCGGCGACCTGCCGCGGCGGCCCGCAGACCTCTTTGCCGTGGTGCTCGTGCTGGCGCAGACGCTGCCGCTCGCCGTGCGCCGCTCCCGGCCGGCCATGTGCCTGGCGATCACGGGCATCGCCTTCGCGGTCCACGAGTCGCTCGCCTACCAGCCGCAGTTCAGCACCGTGACCGTGTACCTGGCGCTGTATTCCGCCGGCGCGCACCTGGCGCGGTTCCGGCGCACCACGGCCGGCCTGGCGACGGTCGCGTACGTCCTGCTCTGCGTCGTCTTGACCGCACTCGGCTCCCCGGACCGGCTGACCGAGTTTTCCGTCTTCTACCTCATATTCGTCATCTTCTGGGTGCTGGGCACCTTCGTCCGCCACCGGCGCGCGGAAGAGTCCGAGCGCCGCCGGTCGGCGGCGAGCGCCGCGGCCGCCGCGGAACGAGCGCGCATCGCGCGGGAGCTGCACGACGTGATCACCCACCACGTCACCGCCATCGTCGTGCAGGCCGACGCCACGCAGTTCCTCGTCGGCGCACCCGACCGCGTCGGCAAGGCGCTCACGGCGATGAGCGGCGCCGGCCGGCAGGCCCTCGCCGAGCTGCGGCACCAGCTCGACGTCCTGGAAGCCACGGGCGAGTCCGCGCCGCGGCCGCCGGTCCGGGGCACCGTGCGGGACCTGGTGGAGCGCACCCGCGCGGGCGGGCAACCCGTCGAGCTGACCGAGACGGGCGATCCGTCGCCCCTGCCCGCCGACGTCGCCCTGGCCGTGTACCGGGTGGTGCAGGAGGGCCTGACGAACGCCGTCAAGTACGCCGCCGGGCAGCCGACCGAGGTGCGGACCACCCAGCTCGACGGCCGCGTAGAGGTCGAGGTCACGAACGCCGCCGCGCCGGTCCCGATCTCGGTGGGCGTCCGGCGGGAGCTCGCCGGCGGGCGCGGTCTGGCGGGGCTGCGGGAGCGAGTCTCGGTCCTGGGCGGTGAGCTGACGGCCGGCGCGCAGCCGGACGGCCGGTTCCGGTTGCGCGCGGTGGTCCCGATCGCCGGTGGCGCATGACCATCCGCGTGCTGATCTGCGAAGACCAGGAACTCGTCCGCACGGGTTACGTGACGGTCTTCGGGGCGCAGCCGGACATCGAGGTGGTCGGGGAAGCCGCCGACGGCGCGGAGGCGCTCGAAGCGAGCGAGCGCCTGAGCCCGGACGTCGTCGTCATGGACATCCACTTGCCGGGACCGGACGGCATCGAGGTCACCCGGCGGATCGCGCGGCCCGGCGCCACCCGGCCGCCGAAGGTGCTCGTCGTGACCGCGTTCAACACCGACGAGTACGTCTACGAAGCCTTGCGCGCCGGGGCGAGCGGATTCCTGCTCAAGGACTCCCCGGTGACCGAACTGGTGAACGGGATCCGCACGATCGCCCGAGGCGACTCACTGCTGGCACCGGCCGTGACCCGGAAGCTCATCGGACGCTTCGCCGCCCGCGTCCGCCCGGCCGCCACGCCGCCGGACGGCCGGGCACCGGAGATCCTGTCTCCCCGGGAGTGCGAAGTGCTGCGGTTGATCGCGGAAGGCTTGTCGAACACCGAGATCGCCGAGCGGATGGGGCTCGGCTTCGAAACGGTGAAGACGTACGTCTCCGGCATCCTGACCAAGCTGGACCTGCGTGACCGGGTCCAGGCGGTCGTGTTCGCCTACCGGACCGGTTTCGTCGGCTCCGGGTGAGGGAACGGGAGTTTCCCGTGTCCGGTGCCGGGTCAGGACCGGATGAACTCCAGCAGGTCCGCGTTGATCGTGTCGGCCTCGGTGGTCGGCATGCCGTGCGGGAAGCCCGCGTACGTCTTGAGCGTGCCGTTCGCCAGGAGCTCGGCCGAGAGCGGCGCCGAATCGGCGTACGGGACGATCTGGTCGTCGTCGCCGTGCATGACCAGCACCGGCACGGTGATCTTCTTCAGGTCCTCGGTGAAGTCCGTCTGCGAAAACGCGACGACCCCGTCGTAGTGCGCCTTCGCACCGCCTTCCATGCCCTGGCGCCACCAGTTCCGGACGATCGCCTCGGACTTCTCGGCCCCGGGCCGGTTGTAGCCGTAGAACGGGCCGGCCGCCAGCGAAAGGTAGAACTCCGAACGGTTCGCCGCGAGCTGCGCCTGCAGGTCGTCGAAGACGCTCTTGGGCAAGCCGCCGGGGTTCGCGTCCGTCTGCACCATCAGCGGCGGGACGGCGCTGAGGATCGCCGCCTTGGCGACCCTCGACTCGCCGTGGCGTCCCAGGTAGCGCACCACTTCGCCGCCGCCGGTGGAGTGTCCGATGTGGACGGCGTCGCGCAGGTCGAGGTGGGCGGTGAGCGCGGCCAGGTCGTCGGCGTAGTGGTCCATGTCGTGCCCGTCGCCGACCTGGGCGGACCGGCCGTGGCCGCGGCGGTCGTGGGCGACGACCCGGTAGCCGTGCCGGGCGAAGAACAGCATCTGGTTGTCCCAGTCGTCCGCCGACAGCGGCCAGCCGTGGCTGAAGACGATCGGCTGTCCCGTGCCCCAGTCCTTGTAGAAGATCTCCACCCCGTCGTCGGTCGTGATCACCGGCATGTCAGTACTCCTTCCCCGGCGTCGCCAGGACTTCGTTGAACGCCTCCGTCGACGACGGGTGCGTGTAGACGGCGTCGCGCAGTTCGCTCGCGGTCACGCCGTGGCGCATCGCCAGCGTGACCAGGTTGACCAGCTCCTGCGCATCGACGCTCAGCAGCGCCGCGCCCAGCACTTCGTCGGTCACGCGGTCGACGACGAACTTCATCAGCCCGCGCGTCTCACCGACGATCTTCGCCCGCGGCATCGCCGCGATGTCCGCGACGGCCTTCCGCACGACCTTCACCGGCAGGCCCCGCTCGACGGCCTCGCGTTCGGTGAGCCCGACGCGCGCGAGCGCCGGGCTCATGAACACCGTGTACGGCACGAACCTCCGGTCGGCGGTGGACCGCTTGCCCCGGCCGGTGAGCTGGTCGGCGACGATCCGGCTGTCGTCGAGCGAGATGTAGGTGAACTGCGGCCCGCCGTTGACGTCGCCGACCGCGTAGACGTGCGGCCGGCTGGTGCGCAGGAACTCGTCCACCTCGACCGCGCCGGACGGCGTGGTGCGCACCCCGGCGCGGTCGAGGCCGAGACCGGCCGTCGCGGGGGTGCGGCCGGTTGCCGCGAGCACGTCGTCGGCCGCCAGCACGTGCGTCCGGCCGCCGGCTTCGTAGGTGATCTCGACGCCGTTGTCGAGGTCGCGCACTGCCGTCACGCGGGCGTCCGGGACGAGCTCGACCCCGGCCCCCTGCAGGATCCCGGCCGCCGCCTCGGCGACGTCGTCGTCCTCGCGGGGCATGATCCGCGGGCCCGCGTCGAGGACGGTGACGGCGCTGCCGAACTGGGCGTAGATCGAGGCGAACTCCACGCCGACGTAGCCGCCGCCGAGGATCGCCAGCCGATTCGGCAGGTGGTCGAGGTCGATCAGGCCGGTGCTGGTGCGCAGGTGCGCGCTCTCGCGCAGGCCCGGGATCGGCGGGACGGTGGGCACCGCGCCGGTGTTGATCACGATCGTGTCGGCCGTGAGGTCCAGGACGTCCTCGCCGGCGGTCACCCGGACGGTGCGATCGTCGAGGAACTCGGCCCGGCCGGTGATGACGACGACGGAGTCGATCGTGTCGAGCATGGCGAAGTTCTTGCCGCGCAACGCGGTCGTGAGCGCGCGGGTCTCGTCGACGGCCTGGCGGTGCCACTCCGCCGGGCTGCCGGCGCCGGGGTGCTCGGCGCGGTGGACCAGCGCTTTGGTCGGGACGCAGCCGATGTTGATGCAGGTGCCGCCGTACATCTCGGCGGACTGCTCGACCATGGCCACGCGCTTGCCGAGCCGTCCCATCGCGGCGGCGAGGGTCTTGCCGCCCTTGCCGAACCCGATGACGAGCAGAGCGAAGTGCCGGTCCTCCATGCGCCCATCCTTTCGGCGGCACGCCGGAGCCGACAACGCGTGATCGGCTCGTTTTCCGCCGGGATCGGCTCAGCGGTCACCCGTCCGGGCAGGCACGATCAGCGTGCGGGCAACGCAGCGACGTCGGGAAGCGGCGTGTGGTGACTCCTTCCACCAGCTCGAAGGCGACCCGCAGTTCATCGGCGGGCCGCCGCTTCCCTCCGGTACCGAGCCGGCGACATCCCCAAAGCCGCCCGGAAGGCCTGCCCGAACGCCGACTCCGACCGGTACCCGACCTCTTTCGCGATGCGCGACACCGAGTGCTCCGACCGCGTCAGCTGCTCGGCGGCGACCATCATCCGGATCGCCGTCACCAGCGCGACCACCGTCGTGCCCGTGCGGGCGGTGAAGCGGCGCTGGAACGTCGCCCGGGACATTCCGGCGGCCGCGGCCAGGCGGTCGATCGTCCAGGCCTCGCCCGGCCGCTCGACCACGCCGGCGACCGCGCGGCCCAGTGCGTCGTCGCCGGCTGCCGTCCACAGGCCGGGCGTGTCCAGGCGCTGCTCGGGGCGGCTGCGCAGGGCCATCGCCAGCAGCGCGTCGAGCAACGCGGCGACGATCGCCCGCGTGCCGGGGCCGTCGAAGCCGGCTTCGCCGCGCAGGACCTCGGCCAACGTCAGCGCGGGCGAGTCCAGCGAGACGTGCACCAGCGCCGGCATCAAGCGGAACACCAATGCGCCGGCGCCCCGCTCGAAGCGGTAGTGGCCGCAGAACAGGTCCACCTGCGGTTCCGCTCCCGGCGTCCGCCGGGTCGGGAACGCGGTCCCGCCCTCCTCCTCGCAGGCGAGCCGTGGTCCCTCGGTCGCCGTCACCCGGTGGGCGTCGCCGTGCGGGAGCAGCGCCAGGTCGCCGGGTCCCAAGTGGACGGTGGTGGCACCGGACGTCACGGTGCACCGCCCCGCCAGCACCAGGTGGAACGGCACCGACCCCGGCGCGGCCACCGGGTTTTCCAGGGCGAAGCTCCCGGCCAGCAGGCAGCGCACGTCGACCTCACCCTCGAGCCGCGCCAGCCGGACGAGCCGGCTCACGCTGTCCGAGGCGCCCTTCACGAGCGGCCGTCCAGCAGCCGGCGGGCCTCCGGGACCACCTCGCCGGCGAACGCGGCGACCTGGTCGGCCGTCTCGTGTTCCGGCCGGAACACGAACGACGTGAAGGGCTGGTCGGTGCCCAGGTGCGCCGGCACCTCCGCCCACTGCCCGGCCGTTCCCCGCACGGGATCGGCGCCGCTCCCGATCCGCAGCTGCCCCTTCATCGCCGTGACGGTACCGACCACCTGCGCGATCCGGCGAACGAAAGCCGGGTCCCGCCCCGCGGCCACGGCCGCTTCGTCGATCAGGCGGTGGGCTTTGCCCCCTTCTCGTACGGCAGGCAGGCGGCGATCGGCGCCGCCCACCCGTCGGCGAGCTCGCCGGTGAGGGCCCTGCGCACCGGTCCGGATCTCGATCGGGTGCGTGGGCACCGGCCCCGCGGGCGCACCCGCGATCGAGTAGTACTCCCCCGCCGGCGCGGCCGCCGGCTTCGGCGGCCTGGGCGGCCGCGTGGAGGCCCGCCACGTCGGTGGTCGGCGTCAGGGAGATCCCGAACCCGGTTTAGTCATGTATTATTACTATCATGAATCCGGACCACCTGAGCCGGACGACGACGAGGAGCTGACGATGTCGGTCATCGAGATGGCCACGTTCACCGTGACCCCGGAGAACACCGAAGCGATGCTGGCCGCGCGCCCGGGGATGGTGGCGGCGTTCCGGGCGGACCGGCGCGGGTTCGTCGCCGCCCGCCTGGTCCGCCTCGACGAGCGGACCTGGCTGGACTTCGTCGAGTGGACCGACGACGCCGCGTGGGACGAGTCGAAGGTCAAGGGCGCGAACGTGCCGGCGATCGGCGCCTTCTTCGCCACGATCGACACGCTGGTCGGCGCCGAGCGCGGCCTGCGTTACGACGACGCCGAGGACGGCTCCCGCCGCGTCCGTACGATCGCCTACGGGCCCGAGCCCTCGCAGGTCGGCGAGCTGTACCTGCCCGAGGGTGACGGTCCCTTCCCGGTGGTGACCGTCGTCCACGGCGGTTACTGGACCGCCATGTGGGACCGCCGCCAGACCACCGGCGTCGCCGACGACCTGGTCGCCCGCGGGTACGCGGTCTGGAACATCGGCTACCGGCGGATCGGCGAACCGGGCGGCGGCTGGCCCGGCACCTTCCTCGACGTGGCCGCCGCGGTCGACGCCCTCGAAGGGATGGACCCGGCGCTCGACACCGGCCGGGTCGTGCTCCTCGGCCATTCCTCGGGCGGCCACCTGGCCACGTGGGCGGCCCACCGCGGCGTGCTCCCGCCGGAGGCCCCCGGCGCCAACCCCGGGATCACCCCGATCGGCCTGGTCGAGCTCGGCGGCGCGCTCGACCTGAAGACCGCCGACGCCACCGGTTTCGGCGCCGTCCTCACCGACCCGGACGCCGAGCCGCCGAAGGACGCACCCGAGCCCGCCCGGCCCGAAGCGTGGCCCGCGGTCGCCGCGGCCGCCGGCGACGGGATAGTCAAGCTGCTGCTGGGCGGCCACGTCGCCGAGCAGCCCGAGCGCTACGCCTGGGCGTCCCCGCTCGAACTGGCCGACGCCGGCGTGCCGGTGCTCGCCGTGCACGGCACCGCCGACGAAGCCGTGCCCGCCGGGTGGAGCCGCCGCTACGCCGAGAAGACCGAGGCCGAAGGCGGCACCGCCCGCTACGTCGATGTCGAGGGCGGCACCCACTTCGACGTGGTCCACCCGGACCACCCGGTCTGGCCGGTCGTCACCGGCTGGATCCACGACACCGTCAAGGCTCACCAGGAGAAGGCATGAACCACGAAGAGATCTTCGAGCGGGCGTGGGCCGAGCCCGGCACCACTTCGGTGGAGCTGCCGCCGGTCCCGGTGAACGACGTGCTAAGCGAGCGCTACGACGTGCACCCGCCGTTCGGCTACACCGGCGCCCGGCTGTGGGACATGGAGGTGCGCAAGGCCGCGGCGCCGGACGTCTACATCCCGACGGTGGTGAAGTCCGGCAGCGCCGAGAAGTTCCCGAGCGTGCGGCACGGGCACTTCGAGGACTTCACCCGCGTGTCCGGCCAGCGGCTGTGGGCCGACCCTTCGCGATTCGCCACGATCATCGAGCACGTCCGCCTCGACCACGGGAACCGGCGCGCGTTCTTCATCGGCGCCGAGCGTTTCGAAGCACCCGACGGCCGCACTTTCACCGCCGGTGCCGGCCAGCCGCTCTTCCACGTCGAGCACTCCGTCGGCGGGCCGGAGGACGCTCCGCTCAACCGGTGGCGCATCGTCCACCTCACCGCCGAGCCGGACCCGTCCTTGGCGGCCGCCTTCGACGAGCTGGCGAACGACCGCTACCTGCGGGTGTTCATCGAAGTGCACCTGCGGAGGGATCTCGGGCGCGAGCTCGTCCGCCGCTGACGATCGTTAAGGTGGCGGCGACAGGCGAGCACGAGGAGGGGCGGATGGTCACCCGGGCGGAGCGGAACGCGACGGACCCCGATCTGGGCGTCCTGGCCGGCCGGTTGCTGTTCGCGGTGCAGCGGGAAATGTTCGCCACGCTCGCCGAGCAGGGGTTCGACGACCTGAAGCCCCGCCACGGCGCCGTGCTCGCCTACCTCGACCCCGAGGGCGTCCGGGCCACCGACCTGTCCCGGCTTTCCGGTCAGTACAAGCAGAACATCGGGACCTTGATCGACGAGCTCGAGGCACTCGGGTACGTCGAGCGGCGGCCCGACCCGAGCGACCGCCGGGCGAAGCTGATCTGCCCCACCGGCCGCGGGCTGGCCCAGATGAAGGCGGCGGACGCGATCATGGCAGACATCCAGCAACGGCACGCCCGGCGGCTCGGGGCGGCGGACTACGGGCGCTTCAAGAGCCTCCTGATCGACATCACGGTGCACCAGCGCGAACACCTCGGCGCCGCGGCCGACGACTGAGCACCAGCCGACCTCGAACCACTGGCAGTCCAGCTCGGCCATTTCACGGGCGAGCGATCACACTTGGGACACGCACGCCGTGGGCCGGACGCGACGGATGCCGAGACGGCGCGACGTGGGTAGGGTACCGAGACCGGGTGATCCGCCGTTCGAGCGCGATCGGCCCGGCCGGCACTTGAACCGCCAGGTGCGCCCGCCCGATCCAGGTGGTGGCACCCGGCCGCCGAGCCTCCGCAGAAAGCAGACCGATGTCCCTACCCGGTGACGGAGCGCTCGGCAGTCCCGAGCCGTCGGTCGCGACCGACTCGGATCTGCGGGCGCTGTTCGGCCAGTCGCCGGCGGTCTTCGCGTCCCTGTCGGGCCCGGACCACGTACTGGAAGCCGCCAACCCCGCCTTCTTCGACGCGGTCGCCCGGTCCGACGCGTCGTCGCTGGGCGTCCCGCTCCGCCAGGTCCTGCCGGAACTCGCCGGTCAGGGCTTCCTCGCCCTGCTGGACGAGGTGCACCGGACGGGGACGCCGGCCACCGGGCGGGACGCACGGGTGGTGCTGGGGCCCGGAGCGGACGCGCGGGAAGCCTTCTTCGACTTCACCTACGAGCCCCGCCGGGACGCGTCCGGCGCCGTGACGGGCGTGCGCCTCATCGGCGTCGAGACCACTCAGGTCAAACACGCCCAGCGCCTCACCGCCGAGCACCGCGTCCTGCTCGAGCAGATCGCCCGCCAGGCGCCGCTGGAGCAGATCCTCGACGGCATGGCCCGGGCGATCGAAGAGCTCGCCCCGGACGTGCTGGTGTCGGTCCTGCTCGCCGACCCCGACGGCCGGCACCTGCGCCACGGTGCGGCGCCGAGCCTGCCGGACTTCTACAACGACGCCATCGACGGCATCGCCACCGGCGAAGGGGTCGGCTCGTGCGGCACCGCCGCGCATCGCCGCCGGCCGGTCATCGTCACCGACATCACGACCGACCCGTTCTGGGACGACTTCCGCGAGCTCGCCGGCCGCGCGGGCCTCGCCGCGTGCTGGTCGACGCCGATCCTGGGCCGCGACGGGCAGCTCCTGGGCACGTTCGCGATGTACCACCGCACGCCGCGCTCACCCCAGGACACCGACTTCGCGCTGACCCGGCTCTTCGCCGGCACGGCCGCGCTCGCGATCGAACGCCACCACGTCGAGCTGGCCCGGCAAGCCGCCGAGGCCAAGGAACGGGCGGCTCGGCAGGACCTCGCGTTCCTGCTGTCGGCGAGCACCGCGCTCTCGGCGGACCTCGACCACGTGCAGGCCCTGCAGCGGCTGGCGCAGCTGTGCGTGCCCGGGCTCGCGCCGCTCTGCACCGTCGACATCATCGAGGACGGCCGGTTGCGCCGCGTCGGCAGCGCCGGCGCGAACGCCCGCGACACCGCCCTCCTGGACGCCCACCGGCCTACCCGCCGCAGCGACGGCGCGCTGGCCCGGGTGCTCGCCTCCGGCCTGACCGAGGTGGCCCGGCAGCCACCCCTGACCCCCGGCCCGTGGCACGACCTGGGCGTCACCGGCTACCTGTGCGTCCCGCTCACCGAACGCGGCCGGACCTTCGGCGTCCTCACGTTGCTCAGCACCGTCGAAGCCGGCTTCGACGGGCACACCGTCTCCCTCGCCGAAGAGGTCGCCCGGCGCGCCGCGTCCGCCGCCCGCAACGCCCGCCAGTACCACCAGCGCGTCACCCTCGCCCGCGACCTGCAGGCCGGTCTGCTGCTGCCCGGCCTGCCCGCGGTCCCCGGGGCCGAGCTCGCGACCTTCTACCACCCCGCGGGCGAGGGCCTGGACATCGGCGGCGACTTCTACGACGTCTTCCCGCTCGACGACCGGACGTGGGCGTTCATGCTCGGCGACGTCTGCGGCCGGGGCGCCACGGCCGCGACCACCACCGCGCTGGTCCGCCACACCGCCCGCGCGGTCGCGCCGCTGCTCGGCGATCCGGTCGCGATCGTCCGGGCCGTCGACCGCGCCCTGAGCAACCGCCCGGACGCCCACGGGACCGACTTCGTCACCATGGTCTACGGCCACCTGACCCCGCGCGACGACGGTCTCGAGATCGACCTGCTCCGCGCGGGCCACAACCTGCCGCTGGTGCTCGACGCCGCCCACCGCACGCACGAGCTCGACATCCCCGGGAAGCTCCTCGGCCTGGGCGGCGAACCCCGCCTCGAGCCGCGGCAGCTCCTCCTGCGGCCGGGCGAAAGCCTCGTGCTGCTCACCGACGGATTCGTCGAAACCCGCACTGCGTCGGGCGAACAGTTCGGCGACGACCGGTTGCTGGACGCGGTCGGGTCGGCGCCGGCGCGGCCGGGCGCCCAGGACGTCCTGGACGCGGTCACCGCCGCGGTTCGCGGTTTCGCCCGGGACGAAAGCGGAACCGACGACCAGGCGGCGCTCGTCATCACCGCCAAGCCGCCCGCGGCGGGCGAACCCGGCACGGCCCACCCCTGACGGGCGCGGCAATCGTGGTCGTCACCGGCCGAGCGGTACGCGGTCGGCCCGGACCACGAGCGTCCGCGCCACCAGGTCGCCGAGGCGCTGCCGCCGCTTGGTGGCCACGATGCTGACGACGGCCACGAGTCCCAGCAGCAGGCCGTCGACGGTGAGGAGCACCCACCGGATCAGGTAGGCGCGTGCCTTGGGCTGCCCGCCGCGCAGGGTCTGCACCCGCAGGCCCATCACCAGCATTCCCGGCGTGATCCCGCCCCGGCGCAGCGGAATCCAGATCTGGATGACGATGTCGCAGGCGTAGGTGACCGTGAGGAACGCGATCGCCGGTCCCCACAGGATGAGCTTCGGTGGCACGAAACCCCACCGCACCAAGGGAATGGTGACCAGGCCGGTGCCGAGCGCGACGAAAACCCCTACGCCGACGGCAAGAGCCCAGTCCAGTACCGCTTGGACCAGCCGGCGCCCGGCCATCCCCCACCGCTCACCCGCGCGGTCGGTCGCAGGCGGTTCCGGAGCCGATCCGGGGGAAGTGGTCATCGCGCTGACGGCACACTCGGCGAGTCTCGCACACCGGTCAAGCATCGCCGTCAGCCGAGCAAACCGCGTTGCCACGCCCAAATCGCGACCTCCGTGCGGTTGCGGAGCCCGAGCTTGCGCTGCACGCTCGCCAGGTGCGTCTTGACCGTCGACAGGGAGACGCGCAGATCGTCGGCGATCTCGGCGTTGGTCCGCCCCCGGGCGACCGCGAGCACGACGTCGGACTCCCGGTCGGTCAGGAGGGCCGGCGTCCCTTCCGCGCGCCGCCGGGCTTTTTCGGTGAACCGGGCCAGCAGGCGCACCGTCACCGACGGCGAGACCATCGCCTCGCCGTTGGCCGCGGCGCGCACCGCGTCCACCAGCACCCGCGGCCCGGCGTCCTTGAGCAGGAACCCGCAGGCGCCGCCGAGCAGGGCGGCGTAGACGTTCTCGTCGGCGTCGTAGGTCGTCACCACCACGACCCGCAGCGGGTCGGCGACGCCCGGTCCGGCCAGCAGCTCGGTCGCCCGCAGACCGTCCACTTCGGGCATCCGGATGTCCATCAGCGTCACGTCGGGCCGCAACCGCCGCGCCAGCCGCACCGCGGTCTCGCCGTCGGCGGCTTCGGCGATCACCTCGATGTCCGGCGCGGCGTCGAGCACCAGCCGGAAACCGGTGCGCACCATCACCTGGTCGTCGGCCACCAGCACCCGGATGGTCATCAGATCCCCCGCGGCAACGTCTCGAAGGGAGCGTCTTCGCCGCCGAGCGGCAAGCGGGCCGCGACCCGCCACCGCGAGCCCGCCTCGGGCCCCGCGGTCAGGATGCCGCCCAGCATGGCCAGCCGCTCGGTCATGCCGATGATCCCGAAGCCGCCGGGCGAGGGCAGCGGAGTCGCGGGCACGCCGTCGTTGCGGATCTCCAGCACCAGCTCGTCGGCTTCGACGCGCGCGGAGACGGCCACGTCGGCCGCCGCCGGCGCGTGCCGCCGGACGTTGGTCAGCGCCTCGGTCACGACGCGGTGGATCGTCGTGGCCAGCTGGGCCGGCACCGGCAGCTGGTCCAGCTCCTCGGCGATGTCCGCTCGCGCGAAGGAGCCGGCCGCCGCGCGCACCGCGTCACCGAGGACGGCACCGGCGGGCGGCGGCACGCCTTCGGTGTCCCGCAACATGCCGACGAGCCGGCGCGCGGCGGCCAGCGCCGCGCTCCCGGCCTCTTCGATCTCGCGGTAGACCGCGGCGTGGTCGTCCTCATCGGTTTTCGCTTCGGTGATCGCGCGGGCGGCTTGCACGCGGACCACGATGCCGCTGACGTGGTGGGACACCAGGTCGTGCAGCTCCCTGGCCAGCTGCAGCCGTTCCTGGCCGCGCACCCGCTCCAGCGCGTCGCGTTCCCGGCCGTCCGCCGCCCGCAGGATGAGCCCGACCCCGAGGCAGGCACCCCAGTACGCCGCGGCCGCCACGGCCGACAGTGCCTCCGGCACGTCCGATCCGTAGCGCAGCAACGGCGCCGCGATCATCACGACGCCCAGCGCCGGTGCCAGCGCGGCCGCGCGTTTCGGCTCGAGCTTGCGGCCGGCCGCGGCGGTGAGCAAGCCGGTCGCGAGGATTTCGGCGATCGGCGGCTGGCTCCGCGCGCCGGTGACGATCGGCACGACCGTGCCGAGCACCGACAGCGCGGCGACGGCGCTCCCCAGGACGCCGATGTGGCGGGGGAAGCGCCGCCGCAGCACGACCAGCACCGGGACAGCCGTGCCGGTGGACACCAGCCCGCCCAGCGGGGCGGCCCAGCCGCCTCCGTGCCCGGGCACGCGCAGGACCAGCAGCGCGTCGGCGACCATCGCCGCGGCCAGCACCGCGATTTCGGTACCGAGCATGCCGCGCCGGGCTCGGGCCCCCGTTCCGCGCATGGCTGTCATGATCCACCGGCCCGGATCAGCCCGCGCGCCGGACTCCGGCGATGTAGCGGTTGGACGGTGGCAGGTAGCCGACCACGGTCGCGACGACCGCGACCCCGCAGCTGACGTAGCCCGCCCACGACGGTTCGGTGGTCAGCAGCGAAGCGGCCTGGAGCAGGGTGAACACGGTGAGCGTGACGCGGGCCCAGTTGCGCCCGGCTTTGAGCTTGAACGACAGCCACAGGTAGACGAGCGCGATGACCGCGGCGATGGCGACCGGCACGGCCTGCGCGACCAGGGTGAGCCGGTCGAGCTGGTCCTGCGTCATCGACGGGTTGGTGCGGCGCAGGGCGGCCGCGATTTCGTCGCGCGCGCTCAGGACGAGCAGCGCGCCGGCGATCGCGGAGACCGTGGACACCAGGAAGCCGAAGAAGGCGGCGATGATCGTGCCGGGTGGGTCGGCCCGGACCGTTTCGGTAGTCATACCGCGAAATTAGGTCCCGCCGCGGCCCGGCACCCGCTGAGTCGCGCCCGTCTCGTACTTTCGGCCGAGGGAATCTGCCGCGTGGTCAGGGCTGTTCGGTCTTCACCCCGGTTTCGGGAGCCACGGGCGACGCGCTCCGGCGGAGATCCGCCTCGGTGCGGATCTGCGTGCGCTTCGGGTTCGCGACCAGGCGGGGAGTGGAGCTCTCGTTCACGGCGGTCCTTTCGCTGTCCTCGATGCAGCGGATACCCCGGCGCCGACGGCTCCAACAGTGGTCCGTACCACTCCCGGCTCACGCCGAGCCGGACGGCCGGGAGAGCGCGGCACCATCGACGTCTGCGCCGCACCGGGCTCGGCGACCGGAGTGCTCAGCCGCCGAGACCGGCAGGTCGAGAATCACCTCCCCCTGGCACGGCCACACGTCGGCCGTGGTCGATCCCTTGAACCGGGCGGCGAGGAACGACGCGACGTCGCTCCCAGGCACCTCCCGCGGGGTGAACCGCGGCCCGTTCGATCCGGTCGACGCGGTGGGTCCGCCGGTCCTCCCGGGCGGTGTCCCAGCCGACCAGGTACCAGCGGCTGGTTCGAACCACCAGGTGATGTGGCTGCACCCGCCGAGGTGGGCGGGCCGGTCGACGTCCCGGCGCACGGTCCGCTCGCTGACGCCCAGCCGGCCGGCGAGCAAGCTGCCCGGCCAGTCCCGGCGGGCCAGCAATAGCGACAGGAGACGCCCCGAGGTCGCCGTCGAAGAAGAAGTCGGCATGAATTCGATGGTGCCGCGAGAAGCGGACGTTCCCTGACCGCTACCCCGGCGATCGTAACGCTCGTCGCCGGGACCATCCGGCGACACCACCACTCGAGAAAGACCGGAACACCATGTCGCTCACCGCTGTCGCCCACCTCAACTTCACCGGCCAGGCCCGCGAAGCCCTCGAGTTCTACCAGTCGGTCTTCGGCGGCCAGGCCACCATCGTCACCTACGGCGACTTCGGGATGCCCGCCGACCTGCCCGACGCCGGCAAGGTCGTGTTCGGCCAGGTCACCGCCGACAACGGCTTCACCGTCATGGCCTACGACGTCCCCGGCACCGACGGCCCCACGACCCCGCCCGCGCCCACCACCCGCCGCGAAAACGGCACCACCATCACCAAGGAACCGTTCTTCCTGTCCGTCCGCGGCGCCACCGTCGACGAAGTCTCGCCGGTGTGGAAGGGCCTCGCCGAGGGCGCGACCGTCATCGAAGAATTCGGCCCCGCCCCGTGGGCGCCGGCGTTCGGCATGCTCGCGGACCGCTTCGGCGTCACCTGGATCGTCGACGTCGCAGCCGAATACCAGGGCTGAACATCCATCCCCCGTGTCGCGGTGGGATGCCGGGCATCCCACCGCGACGGCCCGTACGGCAACCCCTACCCCGGCGGCCGATTCGCACCCCACGACGAAGGCGAACGCGGCGAGGTCCGTCTCGGCGATCGCGAGCCCGCGTCCGCTCCACGGTGTCGCCGGACGCGGTGATCGTCCGGTCGGCCACGGTGGTGAGGGTCGGCATGGCAACTCCCCCTTCAGTCGCGGCCCCCAAGTCCGGCAAACCGTGCCCAGCTCCGAGCCTGGCCTTGGCTTGATCCGTCGCGCGGCGTCTCTACTATGGCGCGGTGCAAACAGGGCAGACGCTGTCCGAGCTATTGGCAGAGCTGCGCTGCAGCCGCGGCCTGTCGCAGGAGCAGCTGGCGGAACAGAGCGGGATCAGCGTCCGCGCCATCGGGGAGATCGAGCGCGGCGCTACTCGGCGCCCGCACCGTGAGACGCTGCGAGCACTCGCCGGTGCGCTCGGCCTGACGCCGGAACAACACGCCGCGTTCACGCGAAGCGCCCGGACCGCACCACCGCCGGATACGCGGCGACAGCGGACCGCACGTCCGATGCTGCCGGCACCGGTCAGCTCGATCGTCGGCCGGTCCGACGACCTCGCCGCGGTGCTCCGGCTCGTCCGGGATCCCGCAGTGCGGCTGGTCACCATCACCGGCACCGGCGGGGTCGGCAAGACGCGCCTGGCGCTGGAAGCCGGCTGGCAGGCGGCGAGCCGGTACGAGGCCGTGCACGGCCTCGACCTGAGTGCCCTGCGGGAGCCCGACGACGTCCCGCAGGCGCTGGCGGAATCCCTGCGCACGCCCGACCCGGCCACGACGATCGGCGACGGGCGGTGGCTGCTGGTGCTCGACAGCTTCGACCACGTCGCCGCGGCGGCCACCCACGTCGCCGCGCTGCTCGCCGGGTGCCCGCGGCTGACCGTGCTGGCCACCAGCCGGTCGCCGCTGCGGCTCCGGGGTGAGCACCTGTGGCCGCTGGCCCCACTGTCCACTCCGGACAGTGACGACCCGGAAGTCCTGGCCGGCAACGCGGCGGTCGAACTCCTGGTCCAGCGCACCGTCGCGGTCCGGCCGGGATTCGCGCTCACCGGGGACAACGCCGCCGCCGTGGCCGCGCTGTGCCGCCGGCTGGACGGTCTGCCGCTGGCCCTCGAGCTGGCCGCGGCGCGGCTGCGCACCCAGGCGCCGTCGCAGGTGCTCGCCCAGGTCCGAGACCTGCACGGCGACACCGTGGATCTGCCCGACCGGCACCTGAGCCTGCGCCGCACGGTCGAGTGGAGCACGCGCGGGCTCACCGATCCCGACCGGCGGCTGTTCGGCTTGCTCGGTGCGTTCGCCGGAGGCGCCGACCCGGTCGACGTCGAGGCCGTGCCCGGTCGCCTTCGCCGGCGACGCTGGCCGCGCACAGCCTGGTCACCATCACGGACCGGATCCGCATGCTGGACACCATCCGGGAGGTCGTGGAAACCCAGCTCACCAGCGCGGATGATCGAGACAAGCACGCCGGACACTTCCTCCGCCTGGTCCGCGACGGCGATCCGCGGCTGGGCGAGGAGCAGGACAACGTCCGCGCCGCCGTCCAGCACGCCGTCGACGCCGCGCCCGCCCTGCTGCACGTGGCGACCGTGCGCGCGCTGACCGGCCACTACGTCGCCCGGGGCCGGTTCGCCGAGGGACGCCGGATGCTGGCCGCGGCGGCCGCCGCCGCGCCCACCGAGCCGGCCCGGGCGTGGGCATGGCACGGCGCCGCGGTCACCGCCAACCAGAACGGCGACCCGGAAGCGGCTTTGACGCTGGCGGCGTCCGCCGCCGAGGCCTTCGGCGCCGACCCGGACGGCCGGGCGGCGACGCTGACCCTGATCGGCAACGCCCACAAGTTCGCCGGCCGGTACGCCGACGCCGCGGCCGCGTACACCGACGTCCTCGATCAGGCCCGTGCCACCGGCGACGCGCGCCGCGAGACGATCGCACTGAACAACCTGGGCGCGCTCGCGCACGACCGCGGCGCCTACGCCGAAGCGATCGAGTACCACGCCGCGGCGTTGCGCCGCAAGCAGGAGCTCGGCGATCGGCGCGGCGTCGCGGTAGCGCGGCTCAACCTCGGCGCCGTGCGCAACGACACCGGCGACCACGCCGGCGCGGCCGTCCTGCTGACCGAAGCTGCGACGACGTTCGCCGCTCTCGGCGAACCCGGCTCCGAGGCTTTCGCGCTGGCGCTGCTGGCCCAGTCCCACGCCGGCCTGACCCGCTGGGACGACGCCACGGCAACCGGCGAGCGCGCGCTGGAACTGGCCCGCCGGGCCGAGCACGCTCAGGCGACCGGGCTCGCGCTGCTCGCGCTCGGCGAGGCCGCCGCCGCCCACGGCGACCCGGCCAGCGACGCCCTGCTGCGCGAAGCCCTGACGTTCCCGATCGGACTTCCGGACCAGGCCCGCATCCGCGAGCACCTCGGCGGTCGCTGAGTTTCCGCCGGCTTTTCCGCCGGTTCCTCCTGGAGTCCGGCTGGGGTGATCCCTAGTGTTCCCCCGCGTGACAGCTCGTCACCGGCCCGCATTCGTGCTTTCGAGGAGACCCATGCTGCACCTGCCCCGCGCGATCCTGGTCCCGCTCGTGATCGCCGTCGTGGCGCTGACGGGCGCCGCGCCCGCCTACGCCGACCGGACCATCATGCCGCCGGTGAGCGGTGACGTGCTGGCTTGGCAGCCCCTCAGCAGCAGCCCGCCCACCGGCCTCAAGTGCATGCAGGTCGACCGGGGACGCCTCGACGACTTCGCCCCGGTGGACCAGTTCGCCTGCGAGTACCGGAACAACCAGAGATGGCGGATGGGGCAGGCCACCGACGATCCGAGCGTCTTCTGGCTGCAGAACGTCGCCTCCGCCAAGTGCCTGGACGACTACGCGTACGGAATGGACCAGGGGAACCCGATCATCCAATACAACTGCCTCGTGGGCACGAACCAGCAGTGGCGGATGATCTGGGACTACTACAACGGGAACGCGCAGTTCCAGAACGTCAACAGCGGCCTGTGCCTGTCGGTGGACGGCATTACGAACAGCAACTACCGCCGTTTCGTGCAGAACCCTTGCTACGGATTCGTCAACGAACGGTTCGAGCCCATCTTGCCGAACTAACCCACTGGGCAATGCCGCGGCCGGTCCCTCCGAGACGATGACGTCGGGATGCTCGGTGTCCAGGCGGACGTCGTGCACGACTCCTTCCTCTTCGGCAAGGATGCCCACGACATCGCCTCGGGTGACGAAGACCTTGCCGACGACGGCCGGTGTCGGATCGCCGTCGGGGAACTCGGTGTAGCGGGGATCTTCCTTGTCACCGCCGCGCGGTGAGTGCGGCCTGCGTGCGCCGTCTCGTCTAGTGCGCCAGCCCGTTGAGCACGTCGGTGAGCTGCTTTTCGGTGTCGTTGCCGAGCTTTTCGAAGACCACCTTGCCCAGCGGTGCCGCGACCTTGGCCAGGCCGGTGAACTGCAGCTCGTTGGTGTAGGTGACGGTCGAGCCGGTGCCACTGGGCGTGACGTCGATGGTCTCGGTCGAGGTGGCGGTGTCGTTGCGCCCGACCAGCACGACGCGGTCACCGGCGAGCTGCTCGAGGGTGTAGGTCAGCTCGGTGCTGATCCCCGCGATCTTCGAGGTGTTGTGCCACGACGAGCCGACCCGGACCGGGCCGCTGTCGTTGCGGACGCAGCGCTCGGTGCCGGGATCCCACTCCTCGGCGTGGCCGAAGTCGGCCAGGTAGGGGACGACGACGCCGGGCGCCGCGTCGACCGTGAACGTGCGGGAAACAGTGGTCATGGGTCCACCCTTTCGGTCAGGTCGAAGAACTTCGATGACGACTTCAGACTCCGCGCCGGGACGGATCCATCGGCTACCCCGCTGCCGCCGACGGCAAAACAACCCGCCGGGTGACCCGCCTCATGGCCACTCCCCCGCGACCGCCAGCGGAGGCGCGCCGGTCAGTTCAGCACGACGATCGCGGCGTTGAGCGCCGTGGCGAACACGGTCCAAGTCAGGTAAGGGACCTGCAGCGCGGCGGCCACGCGCGAGCGGCGCCAGAACAGCGTCAGCGCGCCCGCCACCGCGATGTCGAGGAGCACGATCTCGACCAGCGCGAGCGTGTAGGCGCCGGCGGCGAAGAACAACGGCGTCCACGCCGCGTTGAGCACCAAGCCGACCGCGTACCAGGCGAAGCCCGTCCTGGTGCCGCCGGCGCGCCAGTACAGCCAGCCGGACACGGCGATCAGGACATACAACACCGTCCACACCGGACCGAACAGCCAGGACGGTGGCGCCCAGGGTGGCTGCTCGAGCCCGGCGTACACCTCGCGCGAGGACGACGCGGCGAAGCCACCGACCACGGCGACGACGGCCACCGCGGCCAGGAAGCCGGCCAGGACGACCGGCGCCGGGGCGGAACGGTGCACGGTGGTCATACCGGTTCTCCCACGTTCGAGGTGTCGGCGGCCGTGCCGAGCAGGTGCGCCAGTGCGTCGCCGAGCCGGGCGTGCCGGAAGACGTGCCCGGCCGCGAGCAGCCGTTCCGGCTGCACGCGCTGATCGGCGAAAGCCAGCTCACGGGCACCGTCCCGGCCGAGCAGCAGCCGCGGTCCGAAGCGCGGCACCTTCAGCAGCGCCGGGCGCTTGAGGACGCTGGCGAGGACCCTCGTGTACTCGGTGTTGCGCACCGGCTCCGGGCTCACGGCGTTGACCGGCCCGTCGAGGCCGCGGTCGGTCAGCGCGCGCAGGTAGATGTCGGTCAGGTCGTCGAGGCCGATCCACGGCGTCCACTGGCGGCCCGCGCCGAGCGGCCCGCCCAGCCCGGCCGCGAACAGTGGGTACTGCAGCCGCAGCAGACCGCCGCGCGGGCTCAGTGCGAGGCCCGTGCGGACCTGCACCACCCGGATCCCGGCCGCCGCGGCGGGTTCGGTGGCCGCCTCCCACTCGGTGACGATGTCGGCCAGGGCGCCCTCCCCCGGCTTGCTGTCTTCGGTGAGGACGTCGTCGCCGCGGTCGGGGCCGTAGTAGCCGACGGCCGAGGCCGACACGAACACGCCGGGGCCGTCCGGGGTGCGGGCCGCCAGTGCGGCCAGCGCCCGGGTCGGGCCGATCCGGCTGTCCCGGACGGCTCGCAGGTGATCGTCGTCGAACCGCCCGGCGACGGAGGTGCCGGCCAGGTGCACGACCGCGTCGACGCCGGCCAGCAGGCCGGTGGCCGGCGCGGCCGGGTCCCACGTCCGCTCGTCCCGGGTGCGCGCGGGCCGCCGCACCAGCCGGATCACCCGGTGGCCGCCGGTGGTCAGCAGCGCCGTCAGCGCGGACCCGACCAGTCCGCTCGCGCCGGTGACGGCCACGGTCAGCGGTCCGTGCCAGTACCGGTGCTGGGCGGCGAGATCGGCGGCGAGCTGACGGTGGCGGTAGGCGAACATGGACCGGAGCAGCCCTGCGGGCACCGGGGTTTCGACGAGGTCGGTGACGACTGTCCGATCAGGACTGTCGGCGGCGAAGCGGTGGGTGTGCCGCCAGGACAACAGGTTCGACAGCACGGGCGTGTCCAGCCGGTCGACGAACTGGTGCGGCGGCCGGTAGCCGTCCGGGTCGTGGTCCGCGACCCAGCGCAGGCCCCCGGGCAGGTTCAGCCGCGCCCGGCCGTCGCGCAGCGAGTCGGCTTCGGCGGCGACCTTGACGGGCTGCCACGGCGGCGTCAGCCGCACGATGGCCCCGGGCAGGCCGTGCCAGGCGAACACTTCGTCGAGCGGGGCGGCCACCACCGTGGAGAACTCGTGAGCCACGCGATCACCTCCGCGACGCATCTACCATCCGAACACTTGCGGAGCGTAGGTCGCGCACTGGGGCGTTGCACGTCGAATGCGATGCAGATGCGATGCAAACAAGGTTCAGACTTCGGACAAGCGTGGTCGCCGCGCCACCACGGGCGGCCGTGACCACGGGGTGCGGCCCCAGGGTTTGGCGACCGACAGCCACGTCATGGCCAGGAACGCGACGATGTTGAGCGCCGCGCCGTAGGCGAGCGGGCCCGCCACCGGGCTCTCGACGCCCGCGGCGGCCGCGGCGATGCTCTGCTCGACCCACACCCCGAGGCCGAACGTGCTGTAGACGATCACGGCGACGGTCAGCACCAGCTTCACCAGCACCCACCAGAACCGGGTCAGCCCCCACTTCGTCACCGCCCCCAGCACGATCCCGCCGACCAGCGTGAGAAACGCCGCCGGGATGACCACGAAGTCGTCGATGCGCTCGATCAGCCGGTAGGCGACCTCGCGGACGCCGGGCTCGCCGGTGTACCCGGCGGTCATTGCGAGCACGACGTTGGCCGCGCCCGCCCCCAGCCAGCCGACCGACACCGCGACGTGCACGAACACCATCACCTGCCGCAGCCGCTTCCCGGCCGTCCACCGCCCCATTTCCCCATCGTGACCGACGGCGGCCACGCCCGCAGCGCGATCCCGCGAGGACACACCGTGCGCGATTCAAATTCGATGCACCATCGGCCGCAGACCGGGTTTTCGTTGCGGCGGCGACGCGGCGGGGTGACGATCGCCGGGCGGGCCACCGCCGGAGGAGGATCGCCGATGAGTTCACTCACCACGCCGACCAGGGGCGCGAGTGCCGTCGAAAAGGCGCTGGGCACCGCCGCGAACGACGCCGACCAGCGGTACCACGCGGCCAAGGGCCTGCGGCACCAGCTGAACAAGGTGTTCCCGACCCACTGGTCGTTCCTGCTGGGCGAGATCGCGCTCTACAGCTTCATCATCCTGCTGCTGACCGGGGTGTACCTGACGCTGTTCTTCGACCCCTCCATGCAGGAGGTCGTCTACCAGGGCAGCTTCAAGAACATGCAGGGCCTGGAGATGTCGCGGGCCTTCGCCACCACGCTCGACCTGTCCTTCGACGTGCGCGGCGGCCTGTTCATGCGTCAGCTGCACCACTGGGCCGCGCTGATCTTCGTCGCGGCGATGGCCGTGCACATGCTGCGCATCTTCTTCACCGGCGCGTTCCGGCGCCCGCGTGAGGCCAACTGGGTGATCGGCGGGCTGCTGCTGATCCTGGGCTGCTTCGAGGGCTTCTTCGGCTACTCGCTCCCGGACGACCTGCTCTCCGGTACCGGTATCCGCGCGACCCTGTCGGGGATCGTGTTGTCGGTGCCGGTGATCGGCACCTGGATCCACTGGGCGTTGTTCGGTGGGGAGTTCCCGGGTGATCAGATCATCCCGCGGTTGTACACGCTGCACATCCTGCTGCTGCCGGGCATCATGCTCGCGCTGGTGGGGGCGCACCTGGCGCTGGTGTGGTATCAGAAGCACACGCAGTTCCCGGGGGTGCGGCGCAAGGAGGCCAACGTCGTCGGCGTCCGGATCATGCCGTACTTCGCGCTGAAGGGCGGGGCGTTCTTCACGCTGGTCGTGGGTGTGCTGGCGCTGATGTCGGGGCTGTTCCAGATCAACCCGGTGTGGAACTTCGGGCCTTACAACCCTTCCCAGGTCTCCGCCGGGTCCCAGCCGGACTGGTACATGGGGTGGGCCGACGGGCTGCTGCGGATCTGGCCGCCGTGGGAGCTCTACCTCGGCGACCACACCGTGCCCCCGGTGTTCTTCGCCGGCGCCATCGGGATCGCGGTGCTCGTGACCCTGCTGCTGAGTTACCCCTTCATAGAGCGGAAACTGTCCGGCGACACCGCCCACCACAACCTGCTCCAGCGCCCGCGCGACGCACCGGTGCGCACCTCGATCGGCGCGATGGCCATCGCCTTCTTCCTCGTGCTCACCCTGTCCAGCTTCAATGACATCTTCGCCGCGCAGTTCGCCCTGTCGTTGAACGCGACGACGTGGGCGGGCCGGATCGGGCTGCTGGTCGCCCCGCCGCTGGCCTACTTCGTCACGTACCGGATCTGCCTGGGCCTGCAGCGGGCCGACCGCGAGGTGCTCGACCACGGCGTCGAAACCGGCATCATCAAGCGGCTGCCGCACGGCGAGTTCATCGAGGTCCACCAGCCCCTGTCCGCGGTCCCGCTCGAGTACCAGGGCGCGCCCGTGCCGAAGAAGATGAACAAGCTGGGCACCGCCGGCCACGCCGTGCCGGGGTCCCTGCTGCGCCCGGACCCCGAGGACGAAACCCGTGCCCTGCACCAAGAACGCCGATGACCGCCAGGCCGTTCAGCTGCTGTAAACGCCCAATGCCGCCGTGAACGACGGCGGGAGCGGCTCGCCCACCGTCGGCAGCCCGCGCCACCCCGGCCCTGCCGGGCGCACCGGCACCCCTTCGGCGCTCAAGACGCGCAGGAACCGCACGTCGGCCGACTGCGCGGTCATCGACCACACCACGACGTCGCGCGGCGCGAACCGGGCGGACATCGCCCGCAGGACGTCGACCGAAACCGGCCCGCTCAGGAACGCGGCCGCGGCGCCGTCGTCGCTCAACGCCGCGCTGAGCATCTTGACCGGCAGCTCGTGCCGCTCGGTCGGGCCGCAGACGAACAGCACCGGCGCCGAGCCCCCGGGACCGGCCGCCGGGGCCGCGTACCGGTCGATCGCCGCGGAGGCCGTGGTGGCCAGCGCCCACTCGGCGACCATCGCGTTCCGGTCATCGTGCTCGGCCCAGCGTTCACCGATGGCGCGCAGCACCGGTGCCACGACCTCAGTCCACGTCTTGGCCACGCCCAGGCTGGTGAAGGCGTCGTCGACCAGCGCGCCGATCGTGGGCAGGTCGAAGGACTCCGCGGCTTCGGTGAGCCGCTCCCGGCGTCGCCGGGCGGTCGTCTCGGCGGCCGAGCGCGACAGCACGAGCCGGGCCGCGTCCCGCGCGCTGGTCCCCTGCGCCTGCAGCGCCCGCATCCGGCGCAGCCGCTCGACGTCCTCCGGGGTGTAGCGCCGGCGGTTGTTGTCCTCCCGCTGGGCGGCGCCGATCCCGTACCGCTTCTCCCACGTCCGCAGGGTCACCTGGGAGACCCCGAGCGCCCGCGCCACTTCGCTCGAGCCGAGCGAACGTGCTTCGGACGTATCGGTCACGCCGTCTCCCGGTGTTCGCCTGCCACCGCCTCCCACCTGCGTGGATGACGATTTGATCGCACCACAGCATACCGTTGCATCGCGGCTGCATCGCAGAACGGAGGGCGCCGGTTCACGACTCCGGCGCGGCCATGGCCCAGCGCACCGCCTTGACCAAGGAGGCGGCCGCCAGCCGGACGACCGTGGCCTCCGCCACCGGCAGGTACGGCAGGCGCAGCGGAGCCCGGGTCCACACCGGCAGCATCGCGACCGCGGAAGCCGCGAGCACGGCGTACGGAACCCTTGCAGGCCACGGAATCGGCGGGGTGACGAGCAGGAACCGAGCCGCCCGGCGCGCGTCCGCGCCGCCCCGCAGCTCCGGCCGGTACGCGGCCAGCGCCCGGTCGAGCTCGGCCCGCGTCCGTGGTGGCTCGAGGACGCCGAGCTTCTCGGCGACCAACGCGGTCTCCGCGACGTAGCGGTCACATCCGGCCTCGTCGAGCGGCTGGGCGCCGTACCGCTGGTGGGCCCGCAGGAAGCTGTCCGTTTCCGCGATGTGCACCCACTTCAGCAGGTGCGGGTCGTCGGCCCGGTAGGGCTGCCCGTCCTCGGTGGTACCGCGTACGCGCCGGTGCACGCCCCGCACGGCCGAGACGGCTCGCTCGGCGTCCTCGGCGGTGCCGAACGTCGTCACGGCGAGGAACGTGCTGGTGCGCTGCAGCCGTCCCCAGGGATCGCCCCGGTACCCCGAATGGGCGGCCACCGCGGCCATCGCCGACGGGTGCAGCGACTGCAGCAGCAGCGCGCGCAACCCGCCGGTGAACATCGCCGTGTCGCCGTGCACCCGGCGGATCGCGCTGTCGGGAGCGAACCAGCGCGGTCCGGGCGCGTGGTGGATCCGGTCCCGGTTGCGTGGCCCGTCCGGGCCGGCCACCCGCGCGAAGAGCGCGTCCCGAGCCCGTTCCCGTACCTGCGCGACGCTGGTCATGGGCCCCGACCTCCGTCCTGCCGAATCGCGACTTCGATGCAACTTCGATGCAGATTCGGCTCCTTGCCGACTTTCCTACATCGCCCGAGCGGCCTGTGCCCGTCAATCCTACCTGCTGAAACTCGGCGATCACGCCGATCCGGTGTGGGAATCCGCCGTGGATCACCGCCGATCGAGCACGGACAGTGGCCGATCTTCCACCTACGTTTGCATCGTCCGTGGATCGACGGCCGGAAGGTGCCCCATGGCCGAGAGCAAGCTTCGAGCCGCCTCGCGCGGACCACGCCCGGCGAGCAGCCGGTGCGCCGCCGCCCGGGTTCGATGAGCCGTCGCGAGTACGGCGGCCATCGTGTCCGCGACGGCCTGCGGGGTCAGGCCGTGCGGGTCGAGCACCCGGCCGGCCGGGATCCGCTCCAGGTCGTGGGCGACGGCGAACTGGTCGCTGGAAAACGGCAACGCGAGCGCCGGCACGCCCGCGGCGAGGCACTCGGTGAACGTGTTGTTGCCGCCGTGGTGCACCACGGCGGCAACACGGGACAGCAGCGCCCGCTGGGGCACCTGGTCTTCGACCTCGACGCGGTCGTTCCCGGCGAAAGCCGCCCGTACCGGTGCGGCGCGGTCTCCGGCCGCCACCAGGACCGCGACGTCGGGGATCCGGAGCAAGCCGGTCACGACGGTGCGGAGCACGTCGTCGCGAGCGGACAGGAACGTGCCGAAGGAGACCAGCACCAGCCTGCGCCGGCCGTCGCCGGTCAACCGGTCGATCCGCCGCACCCAGTCGTCGGTCAAGGACGTCTTCCCGACGTCACTGCAGTGCCCGGCGAACCGCAGCGCCGGGCCGCGCGGCAGGTCCGGCAGCCACGGCAGTTCGGGGTAGTTGAACAGCACGGCCTCCGCGGACGTCAGGCCGAACGCGCTGGGCGGCGCCGGCCGGGCCGGGGCGTGCTCGGCCAGGAACGCCGCGAACAGCCCGGTGAACTGCCGGTCGTTGGCCTCCGCCTCGGCGCGGAGGCGAGCCAGGTCCCCGGCGCCGGGACGGATCGCGTCCGGCCAGTACGGCGGCAGCCCGAAGAACCGCCCGGGACCTTCCAGGACGTAACCGGGGTGACCGGGACAGTAGGCCGCCCAGCGCCGGCCGAGGGCGTGGAGCGCCAGCGTGACGGCGTAGGCCAGCTGGTCCACGAGGTACCAGTCCGGCCGGAACCGGTCGTCGAACTCCCGCACCGAAGCCAGCACCGCGGCGGGATCGGGCAGCATGTCGGCCCGCCGGTGCCGAGCCTGGGCGAGCAGCGCCGGGATCGCGCCCGCCCGCGTCGCCTCGAGGAACTCGGCCAGCCGGGCCGCGCCGGCGGCTTCCTGCCGGGTGCGTTCCGCGATGCCGGTGTTGGCGTTGTCGCCGAACGCGAGAACGCCGAAGGGCAGCCCGTGTTCCCCGGCGAGGCCCGCGAACGCCGGCGCGCACGCGAAAGTCACGTCGGCGCCCTCGGCCGCGAGCGCGGCACCGACCGTCGCGAGTGGACGCGCGTGCGACGCGAACGGCGGGCTCACCACCGCGATCCGCGGTCCCGTCGATGCGGTCATCCGCACCTCCTTCTCCGTCCCCACCGACCCTACGGCCTGAGCACGGGAGCCCCGCTGTGACGATTTCGGCGACCACGACCACCACGCACCCCGCCGACGCGGTGGCCCGGCTGCGCGCGCTCGGCCCCGGGGCGTCCCCGGACCGGCTCGCCGACGTCCGCCGCGCCTTCCACCCGTCGTTCGCCGGTCCGGCGCTGATCGAGTACGCCGGTGTCCGTCCGGCGCTGCCCGACGCGGACTCCGCGTTGGCCGCCCTGCGCGCGCTCGCTCGCGCACCAGTCACCCCGGCACCCGCCGAAGTCCTCGCGGCCACACCGGAAACCGGCGACGAGCTGATCGACTCCCTCGCGACGGCCGTCGCCGCGGACGTCTTCGGTGACGCCGTCGCCGCACACGGTTCGGAGGCAGCCGCGGCGGCGATCGCCGCGGCGTCACCACGCCACCGGGTCCTGCTGCTGGACCTCGCCGAACGCCACGCACTCCGCTGTTTCCCGGTGGCCGACGTGATCGCCGGACTCGACGGTGACCGCGGCCACCGGCACGCGGCGCTGCGCTACTTGTCCCAGTGCACCGGAGACCCGGCGGCCGCCGAAGCCATCGCGTCGGCCCGCGAGAGCACCGACGACCCCTACGAACGTGTCCTCGCCTCGATCTGCCTGGCCCGCCTGGCCGACGTCCCCGACGGCGCTCCCTTGTGGACGGTCCCGCCACCGGCCCGGCCGGGGCTGACCGTGGCCCAGTCGATGCTGCTGGGCTCGTTCGACCACCCGGGCGCCGGCGCCAGCGGCGGGCTGACGGTCCTGCTGCGGCACCTCGGGCACGCCCTCCCCCGCCGGCCCGGGATCGCCCGCGTGGTGACTTTGACCCTGCTGGGCCGGGACCGACTGGCCGAGCGGCCCGTGCTGGCCGAGCCCGACGGGACCGGGCACGTGGTGCTGCGGCTCCCGGTGGACGCGGCGGGAGCGCCGGCCCAGATCGACCTGTCCCGGCACCGCGCGGCGATCACGTTCCTCGCCCGGCAGCTGCTGTGGCTGTCGGGCTGCACCCCGGACGTCGTCCACGTGCGGTACTCCGACGACGGATCCGCCGCGATCGCCCAGGCCGCCCGCGCCCTCGGCGCCCGCACCGTGTTCACCCTCACCGCCGACCCGCACCGCTCGCTCGCCGAGCGGCACGCCGCCGCCGGTCCCGCAGGTCCCGTCGCCGCCCGGTTCGACCTGCACCGGATGTACACCGCCGACCGGCTGGTCGCGACCGTGGACACCCTGCTGGGGTTGCCCGGCCGGCCCGACGGCGAACTCCCCGGGTACTTCCCGCGGCTGCGGGGGCGCGAACCGGAGTCCGTCGCCGAAGGGATCGCCCTGCTGCCCCGCGTGCCCACGGCCGAAGCCCGCCAGCAGCGGCTCGCCGAGTCCCTGTTCGCCCCGTCCCCCGGCCTGCCGCGGCTGGGCGACGCCGCCCGCGGCCTGCCGGTCATCCTGTCCGTGGGCCGGCTGCACCCGGTCAAGCAACAGGACCTGCTGGTCGAGGCCTGGCTCACGCGCGGCCTGCACCGGCAGGCCGCGCTCGTGCTCGTCGGCGGCGACCCGGCCGCTCCGACCGCGGAGGAAACCCAGGTCCTCGGCCGGATCCTGGCCCTGTCCGAAGAGCACTCCGAAGCGGCCGGCCGGCTGGCGGTGCTGCCCGCGCTCGGCAACGACGACGTCCGCTTGCTCGAACACGGCCTCACCCGGTGGCTCCCGGCGCCGACACCCCACCTCTACGTGTGCCCGAGCCGCAAGGAGGAGTTCGGCATCGCCGTGCTCGAAGCGATGGACGCGGGCCTGCTGGTGCTCGGCCCACGCCGCGGCGGGCTCGGCCACTACATCGAGCACGGCCGCAACGGGATGCTGGCCGACACCGCGACGCTGAGCCGCTTCGCCGACGGGCTGACCGCGTTCGTGCGCGCCGCGGCCGGCGATCCCGCCCGGGCGCGGGCCGCCGCGGCCGCCGGCCGCGCGACCGTGGCCGAGCGGTTCAGCATCGACCGCGTCGCCGGGCGCTTCGCCGACGTCTACCAGCACAGCGTCGCCACACCCTGGAGGAGGCAACCGTGAGCGCGGCCACCGCCCTGATTGCCGGGAAGGAAGCTGCGCGATGTCGCCCGCCCCGGTGCCGTGCTCGCCTTTGACCACCTGCTCGACGAGCTCGGCAGATGCCCGAGGACGGATCCGATCGTTGCGCAGCACCGGCCTGTCACGGCCGGTACGCCTCGAACTCGGAAAGCCCGACGTTTCTGCCGGCTGCCGTGCCGGCGGCCAAGAACTTCATCCAGGTCACCGACCGAGGTGCGAACGCGATCACCTTGCCGATCCCGCTGTTGTCCAACGCGGACACCGGCACGGCACTGCCATCACTGAACGCCAGCGTTCCGCCGAGCACCGTTGGAAGCCCACTCGCCGACGTACGGCGGATTACCCGCCATCCGCCGCAACTCGCGCAGACCGGTCGCGAGGTTCGCTACTGCCCCGTCCTCGGTCAGCGGTCGCTCGTGTCGCGGCACCGGCAGGTTCCGCCCCCTCGATTACGAGGGCACATTGTTCGGGAGCTCCGAGCGCGATGTCCAGCCGCCGTCCGGCGCAGCAGCGCGTCTCACCCGGTGGCCGGCTCACGTAGGGGGATCGGCAACGACGCGTGCCGGCCATGGTTTCCCCTTCGAGTGGCGTCCGTTTCAGGGACCGCACAGTCCACCCGGGCGGGCGCGTTCTCCCAGTCCTTACGAAAGGAGAACGCGCCCGCGCCGACCGGACGCCCAGCGGAATAGCGCGGGTACGCCGCACGTCTGTACATCTGCACGTCCAGGTGCGTTTCACCTGGTGTCCCAGCTTCGCGCCGCCAGGCGGGGAAGGAAGAGCTGTGCCTCAGCAGGCCAAGTACCACAAGAATCCGGAAGCCGTGTCGGGACTGGATCCGGAGCAGTACCGCGTTACTCAGCAGGACGGCACGGAACGTCCGTTCGCGAACGCGTACTGGGACAACCACGAGCCGGGCATCTACGTCGACGTCGTTTCCGGCGAGCCGCTGTTCGCTTCGGTCGACAAGTACGACAGCCGCTCCGGTTGGCCCAGCTTCACCAAGCCGATCGCCAAGTCCACCGTCGTCGAGCGTGAAGACTTCAGCCACGGGATGATCCGGGCGGAGGTCCGGTCGCTGCACGGGGACAGCCACCTCGGCCACGTCTTCGATGACGGCCCGCTCGACAAGGGCGGAATGCGCTACTGCATCAACTCCGCGTCGTTGCGGTTCGTCCACCTCGACGACCTGGAAGACGCGGGCTACGGCGACTACCGCACCCTGTTCACCAGCGACACCGAGGGCCAGTGAGGAACGCAGGCGCGCGAACTCCGGTTCGCGCACCGGCCGGTCGAGGAGAGCCCATGCCGACCCCGCCCGCCACGATCTCGACCCCGGTGGAGATCGTCGCGCTGCTGGTCTCCTCCGCACACGCCTTCGAAGGCCGTCCCGCGGACGGCCCGCGGCCCGACCCGAAACCCGTCGAGCGCGACGAGGTGACCGTGCGCGCCACGCTCGGGCTCGTCGGTGACCGGTACTTCAACCAGCCCGCCCACCGCCGGGCCGCCGTCACCCTCTTCGCCGCCGAGTCACTCGACGTTCTCGCGCGGGACCTCGGCCTCGCCGTGGTGCCGGGCCCGCACCTGCCGCGACGCAACATCGTCGTGCGCGGGTTTCCCGTCGACGAGCTGGCCGCGTGGCGGGACCGGCGCCGTCTTCGGCCTCGACTCCGGGGCGGGCGAAGTCCGGTTCCATGCCTATCGCCCGGCCCACCCGTGCGCCTGGATGGATGTGGTGCTGGCGCCCGGCGCGTTCCGCGGGCTCCGCGGGCGCGGCGGCGTGCGCTGCACCCCTCTCGATGACGGAATCCTGCGGGTCGGTCCCGCGTCCCTCACCGTGGTGCGCTGCCCCGCGGCCTGACACAGCTCCACCGCGGCGCGGAAATCGGGGCTGGTAGCTGCGGATGTGGTCGATGGCCGACCTCATATGTTGCGCTGGAATGATCTCCGGGGTGCGCGGGCTCTCCTGCCGGCGCAACGAATCCGCCTGACTCGCTGTCAACACCTGGTAGATCTGGAACGTCGCCGCGACGATCACCGCGCTGCGGACCGGGGTGGTGTCGAACTGGAACACCTACTGGTCGAGGTGGGCCGCCGGCCGGCCAGGTCTCCGCGGTGTCTGCACGGCGACCCGCGGGTGCAGCCGGACAGTCCTGGAACAGGCCGAAAGTGGCCGCAGCGGACTGGAACACCGAATCTCGAGTTTCCTGTGGGTGACGACAACCGGGCCGCCGCGCGCCCTGATCAAGACGGCGGACCGGCTTTGGCCGCGGCCCCCTCGATGATCACGTCCAGGCAGTCGTGGAACAGGTCGTCGACTGTGCGGCCAGGCTGGAAGTAGTCGGTGATGCCGGCCACGACGGTCGGATACGCCGCGGTGAACTCGGCCAGGTCGAAACCGTCGGCGCCGGTGTCCGGGCGGGGCGCCTGCTCCTCCAGGACGTAGCCGACGGTGAACCGCTCCACCGTCAGCACGATCATGCGCGCGTGACGCAGCGGAAATCCCCGCGCCACGAGGGTGCTCATCGCCAGTTCGGAGATCGCGGCCATCTTCCGCGACAGCTGGGCGGCCGAGATGACCCGGGCACCGTCGGGATGGGCGAGCAGTGCCCGGCGCAGCCGTTCGGCGAGACCGGTCAGCCAGTCCTGCCAGGGTTCCTCCGCGGGCGGCGGGGACAGCTCGGGAAACTGCTCCTCCAGGATGTGCTCGGCGATCGCGGTGACCAGCGCCGCCTTGTTGGGCACGTGCCAGTAGAGCGTCGGCGACTGCACGCCGAGGCGCGCGGCCAGTTTCCGCGTGGTCACGCCGTCGAGCCCTTCGGCGTCCAGCAGGGCCACGGCCTCGGTGACGATCTGCTGCCGGTCCAACGTCAATCTCGGCACCTCCCGGCCGCACTCTATCAGTGATAGGCTGCCTCTATCAGTGATAGAGACACCTGGAGGGTGACGATGACCGAATACTCGCTCCGCCACGCGCTGCACCGGATGACCCACCGCATCCCCGGAGTGCCCGCGCACATCGAGCGGCCTGCCGGGCACCAGGGCCACGCCCCCGCGCGGCACCACTCCCCTGCCCGCAACCACTCGCCCTCCCGGCCACCTCGCGTGCTGGCCGCCTGGCAACGGCGGATCGCCGCGTTCTTCGGGCAGGAGCTGCGATGAAAGCGGCGGTGCTGCACGAGGTCGGTGGCATCCCGCGCTACGAGGACTTCCCGGATCCGGTGGCGGGCGACGGCGAGGTGATCATCGAGGTCTCGGCGGTTGCCGTGGAGAACGTCGACAAGGCGTTCGCCGCCGGGGAGCACTACGCGAGCACGAAGTACGTCGCCGCGCTGCCCGCGATCGCCGCGTTCGACGGCATCGGCACGCTCCCGGACGGGACCCTCGTCGGGTTCGGCAATCCGCGCCTGCCCTACGGCGCGCTCGCCGAGCGGACCGTGGTGCCGGAAGGCTCGTTCGTCCCGATCGCCGAGGACATCGACCCGGCCGTGGCGACGGTGCTGGGCTCGGCGATCACCGGCATGTCCGTCACGACCGCCGCGGGTTTCGTCCCCGGCGAGACGGTGCTGGTGCAGGGCGCGACCGGCGTCGCCGGGCGGCTCGCGGTCAAGGTGGCCCGGCTGCTCGGCGCCGGGCGGATCGTCGCAACCGGCCGGGACGACGATCAGCTGCGCGACGTACTGGCTCTCGGCGCCGACACGGTGATCAACACCGCGGTCTCCGACGAAGAACTGGCGCAGGCGTTCACCGACGCCAGAGGAGACGGCTACGACGTCGTCGTGGACTACCTGTGGGGGCGGCCCACCGAGATCCTGCTGCGCTCGCTCGTACCGACGTCGTTCGCGTTCCCGAAACCGACCCGGGTGATCCAGATCGGCCAAGCCGCCGGGGCCACGCTCAGCCTCACCGCGGAGAGCCTGCGCACCTCCGGGGTCGAGATCTGCGGTGCGGCCAAGGGACTCGACCCGCAGACCATGGGCGAGGTCTACGGCCAGATCGTCGGCTGGACCCGGTCCGGGCAGCTCACCTTCGACCTGGAGAAGGTGCCCCTGACCGACATCGAGGCCGCCTGGCAGCGCACCGACCTGCACGGCAAACGCCTCGTCGTCCTGCCGTAGCCCACGGTCCAGGCCGCCGGCGGGGCCGACCATACGGGGTACTCGGTCAAGGTAAAAGGCGCTTGGGTATTCCTTGACTCCCCTACGGGTAACTGGACGGCTGCCGTTCGTCTCGGTGTCGTCAGCCCGGAACGCGCGTCGGCGAGCATCCGCGCATGGAAATCCCGAGAGTCGGTGTTCCCGACGCGCTGGCTGCCCGCCTGAGCATGGCCGAGCAGCACGAGTACCTCTCCCGTCGTTCCCTGCTCAAGGGCGCCGCCGCCACCGGCGCCCTGCTCGGCGCCGGCCCGCTGCTGCTGCCCGGCACCGCCTACGCCGACGGCGCGAAGGTCGCCCCGGCCGGGCGGCACCTCGCCTTCGGCCGCAACCCCCGCACGGACATCCGGGTCGCCTGGCAGGTGCCCACCCGCGTCAAGAACCCGTTCCTGCGGGTGGCCGACCACCACGACCGGCACGGGTTCCAGTGGGGACACCGGATCCCGGCCGAGACCCGTGCCCTGCACTCGGAGGTCGCCGGGGTCATCGCGCCCTACGACCAGTACTACCTGCACGCCGAGGCGAGCCACCTGACGCCGGGCCGCACGTATACGTACGCCGTCGGCCACGACGGCTTCGACCCGGCTCGCGGCGACGGCGGCGCTGCGGCGATCTCGACGTTCACCACCGCCCCCGCGCGCGGCTTCCCGGCCGGCAAGTTCACCTTCACCGCCTTCGGCGACCAGGGCGTCTCCACGACCGCGCTGGCCCAGGACGGCGCCGTCGCGAAACAGCACCCGCGCTTCCACCTGCTGGCCGGCGACATCGCCTACGCCGACCCGAGCGGCGCGGGCCTCCCGCCCGGCCCGGTCGCCGACGGCACCCACGACCTCTACGACCCGAAGGTCTGGGACGCCTACTACACCCAGATCGAAGGCGTCGCCGCGTCCGTGCCGTGGATGGTCACCACCGGCAACCACGACATGGAAGCGCTCTACTCGCCCGACGGCTACGGCGGCCAGACCAAGCGCTGGGACTTCCCCGGCAGCGGCCCGGCCGACTGCCCGAGCGTGCACTCGTTCATCTACGGCAACGTCGGCGTGATCTCCCTGGACGCCAACGACGTCTCCTACGAGATCCCGGCCAACCGCGGCTACTCGCACGGCTCGCAGACCGCGTGGCTCAAGCGCCGCCTGCGCTACCTCCGGCAGCAGCCCGACGTCGACTTCATCGTCGTGTTCTTCCACCACTGCGCCTACTCCACGACCAACCAGCACGCGTCCGAAGGCGGCGTGCGGGAGGAGTGGGTGCCGCTGTTCGACCAGTACCACGTCGACCTGGTCGTCAACGGGCACAACCACATCTACGAACGCACGGACGCGCTGCGCGGCGGCCGGATCACGCGGAAGGTCGCGATCGGCGACACCGTCGACCCGGACCGCGACGGCACGGTCTACGCGACCTGCGGCGGCGGGGGCCGCAGCGTCTACAGCTTCCCGGTGCCCGACACCTTCGAGGGCGAGTTCACGTCGTATCACTGGGTGCGGGGCGGCGGGCAGGAAACCGAAACGGTCGGCTGGTCGCGCGTGCGCTACACCGGCTACTCGTTCCTGGCGATCGACGTCGAGCCGGCGTGGTTCGGCCACAAGACCACGCTGACCGTGCGGACACTGCGCAACGACGGCGTGGAGATCGACCGGTTCACCCTGCGCCGTACCGCGGGCCTGCACACGGCCGGAGGCTTCGGCACTGCCGGGCTCGGCTCCGACCCCGGCGACGCCTGAGTATCGCGCGAGTCCGATCGGCCGGCGCCGGCCTCTGGGGCGCCGGCCGCTCGACCGTCTCCCTGCCGGGTCGGCAATCGCTCTCGGCAGCCGGAGTCCCCCGGACGACCTCAAGACACGCGACTCCCTGGCCCGGGCGATGAGCACATCCGGAATTCTCGCTGCCATGGCGACGTCCGCTGCCGGAACACCGCCGATGTCAGCCGGTGAGTTCACCGAGCGCTCCCACGCCAGCCGGGTGCGGATGGCCTGCCGGTGATCGACATCGCCGGGCTGACCGCGACCGAACAGCACGATCCCCTTGGCGGGTGGCGGGCGGATCGTGGTCAACGAGCAGAAGCCGGTGCCGGACGCCGACTTCGGACTGGCCGAAACCGCCGTGCACATCGTGCTGCCGCGGTGCCTCTCGGACCAAGTCCGGTCCGAGGGGCGGCGGGCCGCGCAAGGGTGCTGCCATGGCAGCGCGCCGTGCTCCCGGGTGTCCGGCGGGATCACACCGCTGCAGGCCGAAGCCAACGGCGGCCGGCTACAAGCCCGCTCGGAATGGGCGTAGGAGTACGAGCCGGACGGCTACCGGGCCTGCGTGCGGATCGCCCGGACGGCACCGCCGTGCCCACCAGCCGCACCGGCACCGGCTTCACTCACGAATCCGACCTCGTCGGCGTACTCACGGCGTCCGCTCGTAGACGGTCCCCAGCCGCACCAGGGTGGGACGTCCGTCCAAGCCCGGTTCGTAGAACTGGACTGCCAGAAAACTCCCCGGGCTGCCGAGGTCCATGACGAATCGGCTCCGCGCGCTGTCGATGCAGGTGATCGGCATGGCCTGGCCGCCGCCCGCGGGGCTGCCCATCAAGCGGTCCCAGTCGGCCAGGCCGGCATCCGGGAGCAACCGCGCGTGGAGTTGCCCGTCGCGCACCTCGACCGACACCTGGCCGTCCGGGGCACGGTAAAGGCCGGTGAACCGCTCGCGGTCGACCTCGATGCTCGCCTCGGGTGGGGCGACGGCCGCCGGGCCCCGAGCGTCGAAGAATTCGTCGAGGAGCTCGGTGCACAAGGTGGAGTGCAGCATCGCTCCGGTGCTGCTGTTGGTGAGTACCGCGAGCACGGCCTGCTGCCGGGGAACGACGTAGAGGGTCGAATGCATGCCGAGGTTGGCGCCGGAGTGCGTCAGGACCGGGTCGTCGCCCTCACGGAAAATGCCCCAGCCGAGCCCGAAGTTCGCGCACCCGCGGAGGCAGCCCCAGAACTCGTCGTACTGGGGCGTGCGCATCTGCTCCAATGCTGCCCGCGACAGGAGGCGGTGTCCGTCGGGTGTCGTGCCGTCGATGTGCATCCGTCCGAAGTGGACCAGCGACTCGACGTCGAGCCACAAGCGTGAACCGGCCGGGCCGTACTCCGGCCAAACACGCAGGCGCGGCACCCTTGAGACGGCTCCGCTTGCGGGGTGGACGACGTGCCCGACGGCCGTTGAGTGGAGGAGCATTTCCTCGGCGTCCGCCGTCGCGGTCATGCCGAGCGGCTGGAGGATGCGGGTGCGCAGTGCGACGTCGAAACGTTCGCCGGTGATCACCTCCATCAGTCGTCCGAGGGTGCTCATTCCCATGTTGCTGTAGGAAAACCGCCGACCGGGGACGCCGGTGACCTCCAGCGTCGTGAGTTCCCGCATCAGCCGCTCGAGCACGTCGTCGCCCGGCTCCAGGTTCGGCAGGTAGTTGCCGGGCAGGCCCGACGAGTGGTTGAGCAGCATGCGCACGGTGATCGCCGCCGAGCGGCCGGGATCGGCCGTCGTGAAGCCGGGGAGGTACTCGCTCACGGGCGCGTCGAGGACGAGCTGCCCCTCGTCCACCAGGGTCATCGCCAGGGACGCGGTGAGCGTCTTCGTCACCGAGCCTGCCGCGAACAACGTGTCCGGCCGCACCGGAGCGCCGGTCGTCACGTTGACCGTCCCGGTTTCGGACCGGATCAGCGTGCCGTCGTGCCACAGCGCCGCCGACGCACCCGTCACGGTGAACTTCTCCGCCAGCCGCGACAGCCGATCGGCGAGTTCGTTCGATGTGAGCATCAAGTGATTCTGTCAAGCGAGTGGGCGCGCCGCATTCGACAGCTGTCGAATGCGGTCACCCGTCAGTGCGACTCCTGTCCATACCAGGGTGGCGCCCACGGACCTACCGTGATGTGACGCACCGGAGAACGGAAGGAAGACGACGATGTCACTCCTGCTGACGGGCGCGACCGTCATCGACGGCGTCGCCGACAAGGGCATCGACGGCCGCGCGATCTTGATCGAGAACGGCCGCATCGCGGCGATCGACCGCCCGGACGCCCTGGCGGTCCCGGCGGGCACCGAGACCCTCGACTTCAGCGGGAAGTTCCTCATCCCCGGGCTGATGAACGCCAACGTGCACCTCCTCGTCAACATCATGTTCGAAACGCTCGTCCGGTACGAAGGGCGCTACGAAGACTTGATCGCCGAGGCCGCGCAGGTCGCGCTGAAAGGCGGGCTGACGACGGTGTTCGACACCTGGGGGCCGCGCCGGGCGCTGATGGCGGTCCGCGACCGGATCGACCGGGGCGAGACGCCCGGCAGCCGGATCCGCTGCGCCGGCAACATCGTCGGGTTCGACGGCCCGTTCTCCGACGACTTCGACAAGCGGATCCCCGGCGTCGGGAGCTCCCACTTCGTCGACCGGGTGAACGCGACGTGGGTCGAGAACGTCGGGCGGCACCTGATGTGGCTGACGCCCGAGGAGGTCGGCAAGGAGGTCCGCGCGTACCTCGAACGCGGGATCGACTTCGTCAAGTACGCGTCGAACGAGCACGGCGGGGCCTCGGCCGGCGCCTTCATCCAGTTCTCGGAGCGCACGCAGCGCGTCATCGTCGAAGAAGCCCATCGCGCCGGGTTGACCGCGCAGGCCCACACCTCGTCGGTCGAAGGCCTGCGGATGGCGATCGAGGCGGGCTGCGACCTCGTGCAGCACGCCAACACGACCGGCCCCACCGAGATCCCGCGCGAGACCCTCGAACTCTTCGCCGAGAAGAACTGCGGCGCGGTCCTCTTTCCGCTGACCGACAACGGGTTCAAGGTTCTCAAGGAGTCCATTTCGGACCCGGAATGGACGATCTGGAAGGCCTCGGACGCCAACGCCCGCCACCTCGTCGAGGCGGGGGCATCGATCCTGCTCGCCAACGACGGCGGCATCTTCGCCCCGGAGGTCATGAGCGAGCCGATGATCAAGGGCACCTGGAACGGCCTGCCCGAAGACGAGGGGCTGAACCGCCTGGCGACCGGTCATTTCGTCTGGCTCCGGGCCATGGAAGAAAAAGGCATGGCGCCGATGGCGTTGCTGCACGCGGCCACCCGCAACATCGCCGAGGCCTACCACGTCGACGACGACCTCGGGACACTCGAGGCCGGCAAGATCGCCGACCTGGTCGTCCTCGACGAGAATCCCCTGCTGGGCGCCAAGAACTACCAGAGCATCCACGCCGTCATCAAGGACGGCGCGCTGGTGGATCGCGACGCGCTGCCGGAACAGCCGCTGCTGACCGCGGACCTTCCTCCCGAGCTCGAGGAAGAGGCCCGCTACAAGCGAGCGCTCCATCACGGCGCGCGCCTGCCGGGTTGCCCCTCCTGCGTGAACGGAAACCACTGATGCCCACGACCCGGCCGGACGCTTCCGAGTGCGGCACGCGGGCTGTGGTGTGGGAGCAGCACTGCTGCCTCCCGCTCGACCCGGACACCGACGTCGACGTGCTGTGGCGGTACGCGAAGGCGGGAGCATCGTTCGTGTCGGTCAACGTCGGCTACGCACCGCACGACGTTGCCGACACCATCCGGGTGGTGTCGGGGTTCCGGCACCAGCTGCTCGGCCGGCCCGACCGCTACCTCCTGGCGCGCACGACCGAGGACGTGCGCGAGGCGCGGGCCACCGGACGGCTCGCCGTCGCGTTCGACCTGGAAGACACCAATCCGCTGGGTGGGCGGGCCGACCTGGTGCAGACCTACTACGACCTGGGCGTGCGCACCATGCTGCTGACCTACAACCAGCGCAACGCCGCCGGCTCCGGCTGCCACGACGAGAGCGACGGCGGCCTGACGGACTTCGGCCGGGAGGTGGTGGCAGCGATGAACCGGGCAGGAATGGTGGTCGACACCGCGCATTGCTCGTACCGGACATCGATGGACGTCTTCGCGGCGTCGACGGCACCGGTGGTGGTGTCCCACACGGCGGCGCGAGCGGTGCACGACGACGCGCGCAACGTGTGGGACGACCAGATGCTCGCGTGCGCGGCGACCGGTGGCGTCGTCGGGATCAACGGGGTCGGAATGTTCCTGGGAGACAACGACGCGAGCACCGAAGCGCTCGTCCGCCACGTCGAGCACGCCGTGGAAGTGATCGGGTGGGAGCACGTGGGCCTCGGGCTGGATTTCTGCTTCGACCAGGTCGGTGACGAGCTGGCCGCGAACCCCGAACTGTTCCCGGCGAGCTACTCGCAGTGGGACAAGCTGGAGTTCATCGAGCCCGAACGCCTGCCCGCCATCACCTCGGCCCTGGTGAAGCGCGGCCACCCGCCTGAGGCGGTCGAGGGGATCCTGGGCGGCAACTTCCTGCGCGTGGCCGAGGAGGTGTGGCGGTGAACGGGAGGACACCCCGTCGGGTCGTGGTCGTCGGCGCCGGCGTCGTCGGGCTTTCCTGTGCGTGGTTCCTGCAAAAGCACGGCGCGGAGGTCACCGTCCTGGAGCGGTCGGCGGTGGCGGCGGGCGCGTCGTGGGGCAACGCCGGCTACCTCGTGCCGGCCATGGTGGCACCGCTGGCGGAGCCGGCCCTGCTGCGGGAAGGCACACGAAGCCTGCTCACCCCCGGCTCACCGGTCTCGGTCAGTGGACGGCCGTCCGCGGCGACGGTGGCGTTTCTGGCCGGGTTCGCGCGGAACGCGACCGCGTCCCGGTGGCGGCGCGGGATGGCCGCGCTCGCGCCGCTGGCGGCCGACGGCCTCGGCGCCTTCGACGAGCTGGCCAAGGGCGGCGTCGCTGCGGAGGTCCACGAGCGGACCGTCCGCATCGGGTTCACCGCCGGCCAGGACACCGCGGGGCTCGAGCACGAACTCACCGCCGCCCGGACCGCCGGGCAGGACGTCTCCTACCGGATCTCGGCGGGCCACGAGGCGCCGTTCTCCGACCAGATCACGCAGATCCTGCACCTGCACGGACAGCGGTTCCTCGCGCCGGGCGCGTTCCTCGACGCGCTCGCCGCGTCGGTACGCGAGCGAGGTGGCGAGATCGTCGAGGGCGCTCACGTGCGGTCGATCGGGTTCGGGCCCGGCGGGCTGCAGGTGGACACCTGGTCCGGACCGCCGCACAAGACCGACGCCGTCGTGCTGGCGACGGGCGCGTGGTTGCCGGAGCTGGCCCGCCTGCTGGGCGTGCGCGTGCCGGTGCAGGCCGGGCGCGGTTACTCGTGCAGCGTCCGGCTCGCCGAACCGCTCGAGGGTCCGGTCTACCTGCCCGGCGCACGGGTGACGCTCACCCCGTACGGCGACCGGGTCCGGATCACGGGCACGATGGAGATCGCCGACCGGGACGCACCTTTCGACGGTCGCCGCATCGACTCGATCCTGCGCTCGCTCCGCTCCTTGCTCGACACCGAGTGGGACGACGTCCGCGAACCGTGGGCCGGATCCCGGCCGCTGACACCCGACGGCCTCCCGGTCATCGGAGCGACGAAGCTTCCCGGCGTCCACGTCGCGGGCGGGCACGGCATGTGGGGCGTGACGCTGGGACCGGTCACCGGAAAGCTGCTGGCCGACCAGATCGTGAGCAGGACCGCCGCCCTCGAACTGGGTCCGTTCGACCCGCTACGCCCAAGGAGCCTTCGATGAGCGACACCGCGATCACCCCGCCGCCCGCGCCGGCATTCCGCAGGCAGGGCAACCTGCTGTTGATGTCGGGTCAGGTCGGGGTCGACGAGAGCCGGCGACCGGTGACCGGGGCGTTCCCCGACGAGGCCCGCGCGGCCTTCGCGAACGTCCGGCGGGTGCTGGCCGAGGCCGGCGCGCGCCCGGACCACATCCTCAAGGTCACCGCCTACCTGGCCGACCTCGATGACTTCGCCGCCTACAACGAAGTCTGGACCGAGGAGTTCCCCGACCGGCGTCCCGCTCGGACGACGATCGGCGCGCGATTGATCTCGCCGTTCCGCGTCGAGCTCGACGTCGTCGCGTGGCTCGACGACGTCCCCTGAAGTTAGTCTCACGAGCTGACGGGGAGCGTCGTGACGGCGCCGCGCACGAGGAAAGGCACGCGGTCGGCGTGAGCGAAGACCTGCAGCGGGTGGTGGACACCCTCGCCCGGCAGCTGGGCCGGGCCGTCGCGGTCGACGACGTCCACTTCCGGCTGCTCGCCTACAGCGCCCAGGCCGGGCCCATCGACGACATGCGAGCGCGGGTGATCTTGACTCGGGAGGCTCCGCCGGAAGGGGTCGCCTGGCTGCGGCGGTTCCGGCTCGCCCGCGCCGACGGACCGGTCCGCCTTCCCGCCGCCCCGGAGCTCGGCCTGCTGCCCCGAGTCGCGATCCCGATCCGGTTCCAAGGCGTCCAGTTCGGCTACCTGTGGCTCATCGACGCCGACGAACCGGTCGACGACGCCGGGCTCGCGCTCGCCGGTGTCGCGGCCGGCGAAGCCGCGGAGGTGCTGTTCCGCGAGCGGACGCTGGGCGAACTGCACGACGCCCGCGTCGGGGAATTCCTCCGCGATCTCCTCTCGGAGGACCACGTCGCCCGTACCCTCGCGGCCGACGGGCTCGTCGAATCGGACCTCTTCGCGGCGCGCGGTGGCGTCGTCGTCATCGTCGTCGCACCCCTGCCGGTCGCCGGGCAGGAAGTCGACGCAGGTGACCGCTTGGCGCTGGGCGCGGCTCTGCGTGCGGCGGCCACCGCACTGCCCGCCCGCGAGAGCATGGTCCTGGTCCGCCCCGGGCACGGGCTGCTCGTCGTGACCCAGCGCGCGGCGGAACGGGTCCCCCGGCTCGCCGACGAGCTGTGCTCGTCGGCGGAGCAGCGGCTGGGTCGCCCCGAGCACTGGCGGGCTGTGGTGGCCGGGGTCGGCCGTCGCACGACACGGCTGGCCGACGCCGCGACCTCGTACCAGCAGGCTCTCGACGCGATCCGCGTCGCCGACGTCATCCCCCGGTTCCGGTCCGTCGCCCGCCACGACGCGCTCGGGATCTACGCCCTGCTGGCCGCCCAGCCACGCGAACAGCTCCGCGGCATGGGGGTCGCGCAGGCGATCACCGCGCTCGCCGACGCCGATCCCGAGCTGGTGGTCACCGCGGAGACCTTCCTCGACCGCGCGGGTGACTCCCGTGCGGTCGCCGAGCGCCTCGGGGTGCACCGGGCGACGGTCTACCACCGGCTCCGCCGCATCGAAGAGCTCACCGGCTTCGACCTGAGCGACGGGGAACGCCGCCTCGTCCTGCACCTCGGCATCAAGGCGGCGAGACTGCTCGGCGACATTTGAGGCGACCGAAACCGCGCGCCGCCCGCGGCCTTGCTGATCCCCGACGCACCTCAAGGCTGCTTCCGACCGCTTTGCCGCCCGGACTCGAACCTGGTCACCCGACATCGCGCCGGGCTCAACGGCGCCGAACCGGTGTCCGCACGGCTACCAGACGAGCAGCACGATGACCTACGTGGCGGCCACCGTCGACGAGCCGGCGTTCGTGGTCGCGGCGCTGACCGGAGAGCCACATCCGCTCGCGGCCTGACGGCACGAGCCGGCCGGCAGCGAGGACCGCGGTCGGCAACGGCGCCGTCGTCGCGGAGACCAGCACCGGCGCCGTTCCAGCGATCGCCGAGTCAGGCGTGGTGGCGCGTACCGCACTTCCCCTGCGGGCGCGCCACCACCAGGCAGACTCTACCCGATTGCTCGAACACGCGTTCGATCGACCCGACCTCATTGGGGCCGACCCAGCTGTCGCGCACGACCGTCGGAGCGCTAGCCTGCCGGCATGACATCCCCATTTTGGGGATGTCTCCCCAGATCCGCTGACAAAGCGCCCGCTTACAATGGGGGCGAGCGGAGCCGGCCACCTCGGGCCGTCCGGTCTGGGAGGATCACCGGATGACGATGTCGCTGTCGGCCGAACTGTGGCCGGATGTGCAGCCCGAGACCGCGCGGCGGCTCATGCTCGCCGGGGTGGAAGCCTTTGCCAAGCGGGGCTACCACGCCACCACCACGCGGGACATCGCCGGGGCCGCCGGGATGAGTCCCGCCGCTCTCTACGTGCACTTTCCGTCCAAGGCCGCGCTGCTCTTCGCCATCAGCCGGTACGGCCACGAGCAGACCCTCGCCCTCGTCGAGAACGTCGTCGCGAAGGAGTCCGATCCCGTCGAACGGATCCGGCTCATCGTCGAGGACTTCGTCGCCTGGCACGCTCGGCGGCACACCGTCGCCCGGGTCGTGCAGTACGAGCTGCAGGCCCTGCCCGAGCAGGAGTTCGAGGTCGTCGCCGAGCTGCGGCGGCGGATCGAGCGGATCGTCCGCGAGGTCATCGCGGCCGGCGCCGAAGCCGGGGTGTTCACGGTGACCGACGCCCACACCTCGGCCCGCGCGGTGCTGTCCCTGGGCGTCGACGTCGCCCGCTGGTACACCGAGCGCGCCCGCCAGACGCCGACCGCGCTCGGCAAGGAGTACGGCGGGCTCGTGCTGCGGATGCTCGGCGTTTCCCAGCCTGAGATGCCGGTCACAGACTAAGCGGTCGGTCGGCCGCCGCGGCGTAACGGCGGGCCAGCTGCCCGAACGCTTCCCTCAGCTCCTCCGGTCCGACGACCTCGACGTCGGCGTCGAACCGGCCGATCGACGCCGCCAGGCCCACCCACGACCACGCCCCCAGCACCAGCCGGCAGCGGTCCGGCCCCAGCTCCTCCACCACCCCGTCGGCGGCGTACGTCGACACGACATTCGCCGGCAGGTCCAGGATCACCTCGCCGCGGCACTCGTCCTTGCCCGAGAACCGGTCCGCCACGAACGCCGCCACGTCTCCCCCGGGCAGCTCGCGCGGAACGAACCGGGGGCCGTTCGGGACGCGCGGCGTCATCCGGTCGACGCGGAACGTGCGCCAGTCCGCGCGGTCGAGGTCCCACGCCACCAGGTACCAGCGCCCGCCGCGCGTCACCAGGTGGTGCGGCTCCGCGCGGCGCGGCGCGTCCGACGACGCATAGCCGAACCGCAACACCTCGTGCGCGTGGACAGCCGCGCTCAGCGTCGCCAGCACCGACGGATCCACCGTCGGCCCCGCCGGGGAAACCGCCGTGACGTGCAGCGCGTCGACGCGGTGGCGCAGCCGGGACGGCATCACCTGCCGGACCGTCGTCAGGGCCCGCGCCGCCGCTTCCTCGATCCCGCCGCCGGTGACCGTCCGCAGCGCCACCGCCAGGGCGACCGCCTGCTCGTCGTCGAACAGCAGCGGCGGCAGGTCCGCGCCCGCGCCGAGGCGATAGCCGCCGTCGGGGCCCTTGGCCGTCGCGATCGGGTAGCCGAGCTCCCGCAGGCGGTCGACGTCGCGGCGGACCGTGCGCGCGCTCACCTCCAAGCGCTCGGCCAGCAGCGCCCCCGGCCAGTCGCGACGCGCCTGCAGGAGCGAGAGCAGGGCGAGCAGGCGTGCGGAAGTTTTCGGCATCACCCGATCATGCCCGAGGTAGCGGACACATCCTGTCCGCTACCCCTGCCATGGTGGTCCCATGACCCACGAAACCGAACGCGACGACCTCATCGCCGAGCTGGCGGCCGCCCGTGCCGCCCTCGTCACCACCACGGACGGCCTCACCGACGAGCAGGCCGGCGCGCGGCCGACCGTCAGCGCGCTGTGCCTCGGCGGGCTCGTCAAGCACGTCGCGTCCATGGAAGAGAGCTGGCAGCGCTTCGCCGTCGACGGCCCGTCGGCCATGAACTACGCCCTGCCCGACGGCGTGACCTGGGCGGACATGGCGGCCGGAACCGCCCGTGAGTACCCGCAATGGGCGATCGACCACCAGAACGAGTTCGCCATGCAGCCCGGCGAGACCCTGGCGGGCGTGCTCGCGCGCTACGAAGACGTCGCGAAGCGCAGCGAGGAAATCATCGCGAAGGCCGATCTCTCCGTGCAGCACCCGCTGCCGGACGCGCCGTGGAACCGGCCGGGGACGACGTGGAGCGCGCGGCGGGCCATGCTGCACGTCATCACCGAAACCGCCCAGCACGCCGGGCACGCCGACCTCATCCGCGAGACGCTCGACGGCCAGAAGTCGACGTGACGGTGCTGGACGCCCGGTCGCTCAACCGCGCGACGCTCGCCCGGCAGCTGCTGCTCGACCGCGCCGCGCTGCCGGTGCACGACGCCGTCGCGCACCTCGGCGGCCTGCAGGCGCAGGAACCGCAGGAGCCGTTCACCGGGCTGTGGTCGCGGCTGCGCGACTTCGACCCGGCGGCGTTGTCGGACCTGCTCGCCGGGCGGCGCGTGGTGCGGACGCACCTGATGCGCCGGACCGTCCACCTGCTCACCGCCGAGGACGTCCTGGCGTGGCGCGCCCGCTTCGACGCCATGCTGCGCCAGCGCGTCCTCGGCACCTACCGCCGCGAGCTCGAGGGGGTCGACCTCGACGAGCTCGCGGCAGCGGGCCGGGCGGTCCTGGCCGACGGCGAGCCCCGGTCGATGGGCGAGCTGGCCCGGGCGGTCGCCGATCGGTGGCCTTCGTGCGGCCCGCGGCCGCTCGGCGAGATGCTCATCGCCGCGCTGATCCCGGTGGTGCAGCTGCCGCCGCGGGGGCTGTGGCGGGCCAAGGGCGGGGTGCGGAACCTGCCGCTCGCGTCGTGGCTGGGCCGGGAGATCGACCCGCTCGACCCGGCCGACGGGGTCGGGCAGGAGCTGGTGAAGCGGTACCTGGCGGCGTTCGGCCCCGCTTCCTCGGCCGACCTGCGCGCGTGGTGCGGCCTGGCGGGGCTGCCGGCGGCGGTGAAGGCGGTGCGCGCGGAACTGGTGACCTTCCGCGACGAGCGCGGCCGCGAGCTGCTCGACCTCCCGGACGCGCCCCGCCCGGACCCGGACACACCGGCGCCGGCGCGGTTCCTGCCGGCGTTCGACAACGCGATCCTGGGGTACGACGACCGCACCCGCATCATCGACGACGCGCACCGGGGGCTGTCGGTCGCGGGCGAGCGGGTGGTGCTGGTGGACGGCCGGGTTGCCGCGACTTGGACCGTGGAGGCCGAGGAGGTGGTGGTGCGGCCGCTGCGGCGGTTGACCAGGCCCGAACGCTCGGCAGTGACGGAGGAAGGGGCACAGCTGGCGGCTTTCTTGAGCGACGGCGAGAGTGATCGCATCCGGGTCGAAACGACCTAATCCACCGCGCGGGCGAAGCGCTCAGACACCTCTCGCAGCCGTTCCACCAATCCCGGTGGCGCCTCCTCCACCACGAAGTCGTACCCCCACTGGGCCAGGTAGTACGGCACCGTGTCCAGGGTGTTCGCCCCGGTGCGCACCCGGCAGCTGTGCTCGTCGATCGGCTCCACCGCGCCGCTCGTCGGGGGTACCCGGTGGGACAGCTCCGATGCCGGCGCCGCCACTCGCAGCACCAGCTGGTGCGGGTACGGCGCCGACGAGATCTGCCGCGACACGTACGCCGCCAGGTCCTCCGCCGGAGGCTCGCGCGGTGTGAACCGGAAGCTCGGGGCCGGGACGCTCGTGATGCGGTCCACGCGGAACGTGCGCCAGCCGGCGCGGTCCAGGTCGAACGCCACCAGGTACCAGCGCCGTCCCGTGTGGACCAGGCGCAGCGGCTCGACCGATCGTTCCGTCTCCGCGCCGGACCGGTCGCCGTAGGGGAAGCGGAGCCGCTCGTGGTCGCGGCAGGCCGCCGCGATCACCGTCAGCACCGATGCGTCGACCGTCGGGCCGCCGCCCGGGAGCGACATCGTCGCCGCGCTCAGCGCGCCCACCCGGGGCCGCAGCCGGGCCGGGAGCACCTGCTCCAGCTTCGCCAGCGCGCGCACCGACGTCTCCTCGATGCCGCTGACCGTGCCGCTCGCCGCCGTGCGCAGGCCGACCGCCACCGCGACGGCCTCGTCGTCGTCCAGCAGCAGCGGCGGGAGCGCCGCGCCCGCGCCGAGCCGGTAGCCGCCGGCGACGCCCGGGGTCGCGTGCACCGGGTAACCGAGGGACCGCAGCCGCTCGACGTCGCGGCGGATCGTGCGGACGTCGACCTCGAGCCGCGACGCCAGGTCCGCGCCCGGCCAGTCGCGCCGCGCCTGCAGCAGGGAGAGCAGCCTGAGCAGGCGTTCCGATGTCCCGTACATGAGACGCAGTGTGGCAGACATCGCGGACAGCTTCCGTCCGCGATCCGCCGGATGGTGCAGTCGGACGGTCAAACACTTGCCACGGACCGCGTCGGGCGGAAAGAGTGACGCATGCCGATCGACCCTGGCGCCCTGCTCGCCGTCGCCCGTGAAGAAGCCGAGCTGGGCAAGGCCGAGGGCGGCGTCCCGATCGGGGCCGCGCTGTTCGACACCACGGGCACGCTGCTGGGCCGCGGGCACAACCGCCGCGTGCAGGACGACGACCCCTCGATGCACGCCGAGACCTCGGCGTTCCGCAACGCCGGGCGCCGCCCGCACTACCGCGACACGATCATGGTCACGACGCTTTCGCCGTGCTGGTACTGCTCCGGGCTCGTCCGTCAGTTCGGGATCGGGCGCGTCATCATCGGCGAGGCCGAGACGTTCCACGGCGGGCACGACTGGCTCGCCGGGCTCGGCGTGGAGATCACCCTGCTGGACGACCCCGCGTGCACCGCGCTGATGACGGAGTTCATCGCCGCGCGCCCGGACCTGTGGTTCGAGGACATCGGAGTCGAAAAGTCCGAATAGGACAGTGCTTTGCTGAGGAGCCGGTATGCCGTCAACCGTTCCGCTCGTGGACCTCTCGCCGTGGTTCGCGGGCACGTCCGAGGGCCGCGCCGAGGTGGCCGCGCAGATCGACAGCGCGCTGCGCGAGTCCGGGTTCCTGCTGGTCACCGGCCACGGCATCCCGGACGACCTGCGCCACCGAACGCGTGAGCTGGCGCGGGAGTTCTTCGCGCTGCCCGAGGACGTGAAGCAGCGCTACGCCGTGACCGTCGGCGGCCGCGGCTGGCTGCCGCCGGGCGTCGAGGCCAACGGCTACGCCGAGGGCACCGAGACCCCGCCGGACCTCAAGGAGTCGTACTCGGCGGGCGCGGACTTCGGCGTGGGCGACGCCGAAATCGACGGGTTCTGGTTCCAGCCCAACGTCTGGCCGGACGAAGTGCCGGGACTCGCCGAGACGGCCACGGAGTACATGCGCCGGATGCGGGCGCTGTCGGACCACCTGCTGGAGATCTGCGCCGCGGCGCTCGGCCTGGCCGAGAGCCACTTCACGCGCCACACCGCGCACCCGACGTACACGTTCAACATCAACTGGTACCCGCCGATGACCCACGTCGGCGCGCCCGAGCCGGAGCAGTTCCGGATCGGCCCGCACACCGACTTCGGCACGGTGACGGTGCTCGACCGCCAGGCCGGCGTCGGCGGGCTGCAGGTCTACACCGACGGCGGGTGGGCGGACGCGCCGTTCCACCCGGACGCGTTCACGGTCAACATCGGCGACCTGATGGCCCGCTGGACCGGCGACCGGTGGCGTTCGACGCGGCACCGCGTCCTGCCACCGGCCGCCTCGGCCCCCGACGAGGACCTCGTGTCCCTGATCTTCTTCTACGAGACCGACCACGACGCGCGGATCACGTCGCTGGCGCCGCCGCTGGGCAAGCGGACCTACCCGGAAGTGATCGCGGCGGACTACCTGCGGGAGAAGCTGGACGCGATCACGGTCACTCAGTAGCAGATCTGCTTCGCGATCGCGGCCGGGACCTTTTCGCACAATTCCCCCGTGCCCCCGCCCACCGGAATCCAGGTCCCGTTCCGCTGGGTGAACAAAACACTGCCACCGTCGATCTCGTTGGAGAAGTGCGCGAAAGCCCACGGCGCGACGCATTTGATGCGCTGCAGGCTCTTGCCGTCCACGATCAGCGCGCCGGACAGCTCCTTGTCCGCCTTCAGCGCGGCTTCCAGTGTGGCCTTGGTCGCCGTGGCGCACGGGTTCGCCTTGGTCGGCGCCGGCTTCGGCTTCGCCGCCGGCGCGGACGTGGTGGCGTCCGCGGGCACGGCGGCCGTCGTCGCCGCCGGTGTCGTGGTCGGCGCCGTGGTCGGCCCGCCCGCCGGCGGAGCATCCTGCTGACCGGTGCACGCCGACAGAATCGCGGCCGCCGCCACAATGGTTGCGGCGCCGACGGCACGACGAAGTGAAGACATTTGTTCCCCCTGAATTCCCCTGACGGCCCCTCGCCGCCTTCCCTGTTCCCAAGACGCTCCGGGATATTGCCGGTTGTACGGCCGGCCTAACGGAAAGATAACGCCGGCGGTGCGCGGAAACCGGTGGCGCGCCGGGTCGCCGGCGGGGCCACGGTGACGGTCCGGCCCAGCGGCTCCGCGATGAGCCCGCTGATCCGCAGCCGGGGCAACAACCGCGGCCGGGTCGACGGCTGGACCGGCCACGGCCGCATGTTCGGGATCTACGTGTCCGTCGACGGTGTCCCGCGCCCTCGAGTCGCGGGCAAGACGCGCTAGCCCGGTTCGGCGCAGATCGTGCGGTTGCGGCCCGCCGCCTTCGCGCGCAGCACCGCCGCCTCCGCCGCGAGCAGCGCGTCCGCGAGCAGGCCGTCCGCGCAGCCCGCCACCCCGATCGACACCGTCACGCCGACGAACTGCGGCCCGTCGCCCGAGGCCTTCAGCGCCACCAGTGTCGACGCCACCTTCAGCCGGATCCGCTCCGCGATCGCCATCGCGTCGAAGCGGCCGGTGCCGGGCAGCAGCACCGCGAACTCCTCGCCGCCGGAACGGCCCACGAGATCGGCGGCCCGGACCTCGTCGCGCAGGGTGTCGGCCACCGCGCGCAGGACGGCGTCGCCGATGCGGGCGCCGTAGCGGTCGTTGAGCTGGCGGAAGTGGTCGAGGTCGAGCAGCAGCACGGCCTGGCCGGGGCCGCGGCGGCCGAGCCGGTCCAGCTCGGCTTCGGCGGCGCCGCGCCAGGACGCCGCGGTCAGCACGCCGGTGCCGGGGTCGAGGGTGACGTGGTCGCGGCGGCCGCGGCCCAGCCCGCCGCGGTGCAGGACGACGGTGGCGCCCGCCAGCAGCGGGACCAGCAGCGGGGCGGCCCCGACGGCCCAGGCGAGCGGCAGAGCGGACGCCGTCATCGCGGCGTCGAAAGCGTGGCCCGGAAGCGCTTCACGGGACCCGCGGGGACCGTCCGCGGCGGTCACGAGCGCGGCGTTGACCGCCAGGAACACCACGCCGGCGACGGTCAGCAGGAGGACGGTGCGGGCGTCGAGGACCTCGCCGAGCGGCCGGACCCGGGTCGCGGTGAGGAACGCGCCGGCGACGAGGCCGGCCAGCGCCGTCGCGGCGGCGCCGAACACCTGCCGGTACACGGGTCTTCTGCGGACCCGGAACCACTGGTGCAGCGCGGAGAGCACGACCAGCGCGACGGCGAGGCCCGGCCGGAGCACCAGTACCCCGGCGAAGATCCACGGGGTGTCGACGCCGGGGCCGAGGAGGGTTTCTTCGCGGTGGCGCTCGACCCCGCGGGCGAGCTCGGCCGACACCAGCATCCCGCCCAGGAGCAGCGCGAACGGCGTCAGCATGGTCGCGAGCGGCGGGAACCGGAGGGCCGCGAGCACGGTGGCGGCCAGGGCCAGGACGTCGATCGCGACGAGGTAGAGGACCTGACCGCGGCGCGGCAGCCGCCACAGCGCCCACCGCCGCAGTGCCCAGCGCCGCAGGACGACGGCGGGCAGGGACCGGCCCGGGCGGCGTCCTCCGCCGGCGGCGACCGAATCCCCCACCATTTCGGCAAAGTAGCCGGAATGCGGGGCGCTGTCACTCCGCCTTCAGGGGAATCTCACGCCGCCGACGCTCGGGGGCCGTGCGCGCACGGTAAGTCATATTTCCGACCCTCGGAGGGTTGACATACAACATTGGTCTAGTCCACTGTGTGGTGGCACACAGCGCTCCTCCCGGGATGATCCCGCCGCCTCAAACCGGAGGTGCTCCAACCTGCTCGTTTGGAGGACCCCATCATGAAATCCATGCGCCGTCTGGTGACCCTCGCGGTCGCGGCCGGAGCCGCGATGGCGACGGCGGTCGGCCTCGCCCCGCAGGCCATGGCCGCGGTCGACCCGGTGCTCGCCTCGCCGTACCTGTACCAGTGGGGCGGCCAGACCAGCCCCACCGCGGCGATGTCCGCCACCGGCGTGAAAGCGTTTACCCTCGCGTTCGTCCTGTCCGACGGCACCTGCAACCCGAAGTGGGACGGCAGCCGCTCGCTGACCGGCTCGGACAAGACGATGATCCAGAACATCCGCAACGCGGGCGGGGACGTGATCCCCTCCTTCGGCGGCTGGTCCGGCACGAAGCTGGGCTCGAAGTGCACGTCGGCGTCGGCGCTGGCCGGCGCGTACCAGAAGGTGATCGACGCCTACGGCCTCAAGGCGATCGACCTGGACATCGAGAACACCGACGAGTTCCAGAACAACACGGTGCAGGACCGCATCCTCAACGCGGTCAAGCTGACCAAGCAGAAGAACCCGAACCTGAAGGTCGTCATCACCATCGGCACCACCACGACCGGCCCCGACTCGTGGGGCAAGCGCCTGATCAACCAGGCCAAGGCGATCGGCGCCCCGGTCGACGTCTGGTCGGTCATGCCGTTCGACTTCTCCAGCGGCGGGGACATGGCCGCCCTGACGAAGTCCGCGGTCGACGGGCTGAAGAACCAGCTCAAGACCACGTTCGGCTACAGCGACGACACCGCCTACCGGCACAGCGGCCTCTCCTCGATGAACGGCAAGACCGACAACGCGGGCGAGACGGTCACGGTGGCGAACTTCAACTCCATCCGCGGCTACGCCACGAGCCACCACCTGGCCCGCTTCACGTTCTGGGCCACCAACCGCGACTGCAGCGGCGGCGGCGAGTGCAGCGGCATCACGCAGGACAAGTACGCGTTCACGAAGATCGTCGCCGGGTACGCCGGCTGACACCAGGCCCGTAGTGGGGCTGTCGAAGGCCCTCTCACCGGCATCGGGGCCGGTGAGGGGGTCTTCGCGGGTTCCCGGTCAGCGGAAATCGTTCCGGTGAGCGGGAAGCGGGAATCCGTCACACCGCCGCAATCTTCGTCACCTACCGTCTTCGCATGACGAGCCCCGCAGAACCCGGATACGGCGACAAGGTCGTCGCGGTCGAGCCCGGCGGGGTCGAACCCGTCGCCGACGCCGACCGGCACGGGACGCCCCGGCAATTGGCCTGGACCTGGGCCTCCCCCAACCTCGAGTTCGCCACGGTCTTCGTCGGCGTCCTCGCCGTCACGGCGTTCGGGCTTTCCTTCACCCAGGCCGCGCTCGCCGCCGTCGTCGGCAACGGGCTCGGCGCCGTCGCGCACGGCGTCCTGAGCGCCCGCGGGCCGCGCTACGGCGTGCCGCAGATGGTGCTCGGGCGGGCCGCCTTCGGCTACCGCGGGAACCTCGTGCCCGCCGCGCTCATGTCCCTGATGGCCGGCGTCGGCTGGTTCGCCGTCAACAGCGTCAGCGGGGCCTTCGCGCTGGCGAGCCTCACCGGGCTGCCCACCGTCGCCTGCCTCGTGCTCGTCGTCGCGCTGCAGATCGCCATCGCGTTCTTCGGGCACAACCTCGTCCAGGCCTACGAGAAGTACGTCTTCGCCGTTCTCGCCATCGTGTTCGCCGTCGCGAGCGTCGTCATCTTCGGGAAGTCGGGCGCCACCACCAACGCCGGCAGCGTGGGCGGGTTCCTCCTGGCCGTCGGCACCGCGTTCGGCTACACCGCGGGCTGGAACCCCTACGCCGCCGACTACACGCGCTACCTGCCGAAGACCGCGTCACGACGCGCGATCGGCCTCTACGCCGGCGGTGGCCTGTTCGTCTCCACGACGATCCTGATGCTCGTCGGCGCCGCGTCGACGACCATCGCCGGCCCGGCCGACGACAACCCCACGACGGCCTTCACCGGGCACCTGCCGGGTTTCCTCGCCGCCGCGACGCTGCTGGCGATCACGCTCGGCGCCGTCGCCGCGAACGTCCTCAACGTCTACTCCGGCGCCCTCGCCTTCCTCGCCCTCGGGATCCGGCTGCCGCTGGCGTGGCGCCGCGCCGTCGTCGCGCTCGCGTTCGGCGCGGTCGGGTTCGTGCTGGCCTGGCTGGGGCTGGCCGACGCCGGGCACGCGTACGAGAACTTCCTGCTGGTCATCGCCTACTGGATCGGCCCGTGGCTCGGTGTGCTGCTGGCCGACCACCACCTGCGCCGCGGCACGGAGTTCGGCGAGCTGCTCGCCGACCGGCGCCACCGCAACGCCGCCGGGTTCACCGCGTTCCTCGTCGGGCTGGTGGTCTCCGTCGGGCTGTTCGCGAACCAGGCGCTCTACACCGCGCCGATCCCGAAAGCCGTCCCCGCCACCGGTGACCTGACGTTCGCCGCCGGGTTCGTGCTCGCCGCCGGGACCTACCTGCTGCTGCGGCGTCAGCGCACCGGCGTGCCGTCGCGGCGGCAGCCGTAGGGGTAGCAGCGGTAGTCCGGGGTGAACGTCGGGAGGGTGACCGTCGTGGTCGGCGACGGCGGGAGCTCGACCGTCACCGTCGGCGTGGGCGTCGGTGTCTCGCGGGCGTGCATGACGACCGGCGACGGGGTCGTCGTCCGCGTCGGCACGGCGACCACGGTCGACGTCGGGACGCCGGTGGCCGGCTGCAGCTGCGGGAACCGCGTCGACCCGGGGACGGGATCGCTGCGCGTCGCCAGGGCCAGCACGAGCCCGCCGAGCACCACGATCACCGCCGACGCCAGCGCGATCCGGCCGGCCGCGCCACGCGGCTCGGGGTCGTCGGGATCACGCCGGGCAGCCACCTCGGCCGAGCGCGAACCGGGTTTGCGCGGCCGCACCCCGGCCGCCCGCAGCAGTTCGTCGACCGTGACCCGGTCCCGCCGCCTGCGCGCCCTGCGCGTCATGCACGACCTCCACCCCATCGCTGATCCGGGTGGATCGTAGAAAGCCGCGCGGGAAATGTAAACGCGCTGATCGCAGCGGTCTCGTTACCGTTTCGAGACATCCGGATCGCGCTCCCGGCCGTAGTCGTCAACGAGGCGCGAATCGCCGCAGGAGAGCGGCCGCGCGCCGGGTCACCGGCGTGAACTCAGGGAGCCTCAACAGCGCCAGCAAGCCGAACGGGACGGCCATCCCGAGCAAGGTCTGGACCGGCAGTTTCACCCAGGCGGCGGGAATCGTGCCGAGCGAGCCGGGCACGGCGAAGCCGGCGAGCACCGCGGCCCCGACGCCGAGGGCGCTGACGGAGAGGGTGATCAGCCCGACCCGCAGCGATCGCTTGCTGCGCAGGTGCCCGAGCCGGACCCACAGCCAGACCTGGCCGAGGACAGCGCCGACGACGAACCCGGCGCCGTTCACGAGCATCACGCCGAGGACGACGTGCTCGCCGTCGAGCAGGCCGCGGCAGAGCAGCAGCAGCGGGATCTTCACGGCGGTCATCACGAGCATGATCAGCGTGGGCGTGCGGGCGTCCTTCATCGCGTAGAACACCCGCAGCTGCAACATGACCAGCGCGAACGGGAGCAACCCGACCGCGGAGACGGCCAGGGTCTGGCCGAGCCGCTCGGCGTCGTCGAGGGTGCCGCGGCCCCAGGTGAAGATCGCGATGCCGACCGGCGTGCCGACCACGGCCAGCACGGCGGAGATCGGCACGAACAGGACCGTCGAGATGCGGGAGGCGAGCGAGAGGTCGCCGACGAGCGAGACCGTGTCGCCGTCCGCGGCGGCGCGGCTCATCCGCGGCATCAGCGCGGTCAGCAGCGAGACGCCGAGGATGCCGTACGGGAGCTGGAAGAGCAGGGACGCGTAGCTGTAGGCGGTGACGCCGCCGCTGGTCCCGTACGTCAGCACGCGGGTCGTGACGACGAACCCGACGTGGCTGACCACGACGTAGCCGAGGATCCACGCGGCGAGCCCGCCGAACTCCTTGATCCGCGGGTCGAAACCCCAGCGCCAGCGGAACCGGAACCCGGTGCGGCGCAGCGCGGGGATCAGCACCAGCGCCTGCACGACGATGCCGAGCGTGGTGCCGAGGCCGAGGACGAGCAGCTTCGGGTCGCTCATCCGGACCGGGTCGAGCGTCAGCTCCCCCGGCACGACGGCGAACACGACGAGCGTGGCGGTGACGACGACGTTGTTCAGCACCGGCGCCCAGGCCGGCGGGCCGAAGACGTTCTGGGCGTTGAGGATCGCCGAGAGCAGCGCGAAGAGGCCGTAGAACAGGATCTGCGGCAGCAGCAGGTACGCGAGCGCGGTGGTCAGCCCCGGGTTCGCGGTCGGAGACGATTTGTCGACGTAGAGCGAGGTGAACAGCGGCGCGATCGCCACCGCGACGGCCGTGCCGACGGTGAGCAGCACCAGCCCCATCGTGATCAGCCGCTGCGTGTAGGCGCGGCCGCCGTCCGGGTCGTCCTGGGAGCGCACGAGCAGCGGCACGACGACGCTGGCGAGCACGCCGCCGAAGAGCAGCTCGAAGACGATGTTGGGCAGGGTGTTCGCGACGGTGAAGGAGTCGTTGACGACCCGGGTGCCGACCACGGCGGCCAGCAGCAGCTTCGCGACGAACCCGGTGATCCGGCTGACGGTCGAGGCGACGGCCATCCGGCCGCTCGAGCGGGCGAGCGACGAGCCGGCGCCTTCCCCGCGCCCGGCGGAGACCGGCGAGGCGGGCGGCCGCGCGACGATCTGGGTGGCGAACTCGTCGTAGGGCCGCCGGGAGACGTCGGGGTCACGGGTCGGCCAGTGGGCGCCGCGCAGGTCGCTGGGGAGGAAGACCGTCGCCTCGTCGTCCACCGGTGGTGGGGGTTCCGCCATGGCTCAAGCCTGCCAGGTCGGGGTCGCGCGCGGGATACCGAACACCTGTTCGACGCCACGACGCTCCGTAGCACGCGTGCGTGTGCTCAGGCGGCGGCAGTGATCTCCAGCGCGGCGCGGCCGGCTTCGGTCAGTTCGGCCGGGACGCGACCGGCCGCGGCCTCGACGGCGGGGCGCAGGTAGCCGCCGTGGGCCAGCGCGTGGGCCGTCATCTGATCGCAACAGGCGAATCCGTCGATGAAGAGGTCGGGCTCGCAGCTGCACGACATCTGTGCCCGGCCTGCTGCCACCGCCTTCAGCATCGCCATCGCGCGGTGGGTGAGCTCGACTCCTGAACCGGACACCGGTCTGCCTTCCTCTGAGAACCACTACTAATAGTCATTCGCCCATTGGGCCGATTGTGTTACTTACGACACTATGACGCTTCGGACCCGGTTGCGGTTCCGGATTGGTCGGCGTGTCGCCGACCGGTCGTCCGCCGTCGGCGAGTCGCGGCCGAACGGCGGACCGGCGGTGTCCTGCCCGCACCCGACCGCTCGACCGGTCGGCGGGCCCGGCGAGCGGTCCGGCCGCCCGCAGTCAACGGCGCGCTTCGAGCTTCAGCTCCCCGAGCGTCACCGCGCGGATGTGGTCACCGGCGAGCAGGTCGTGCGGGTAGCCGAGGTCGATCGCACTCGCTTCGCCGAGCCGGACCAGCTGGGCCTCGGTGAACTCGACCGCCAGCGCGCCGAGGTTCCCTTCCAGCTGCCCGGGCGTGCGCGCGCCGATGATCGGGGCCGTCACGCCCGGGTTCTGCAGGGTCCAGGCCAGCCCGACCTGCGCGGGCGTGTGGCCCAGCTCGGCAGCGACCTCCGTGACGACGTCGGCGATGGCGAGGTTCCGTTCGCTGAGCATCCCCAGGCCCGCGTTGAAGCTCGACCGGGCGCCCGCGGGAGCAGCGCCGCGGTACTTGCCGGTGAGCACCCCACCCGCCAGCGGCGAATACGGCGTCACCCCCAGGCCCATCGCCCGCGCCATCGGGATCAGGTCGCGTTCCGCGGCCCGGTTGATCAGGTTGTACTCGACCTGCAGCCCGACCAGGGGCGACCAGCCGCGCAGGTCGGCGATCGCCTGCATGCGCGAGATCTCCCAGGCTGGGGCGTTGGACATCGCCACGTACAGGACCTTGCCCTGGCGGACGAGGTCGTCCAAGCCGCGCAGGATCTCCTCGGCCGGGGTCGTGAAGTCCCACACGTGCAGGTAGAGCAGGTCGAGGTAGTCCGTGTTCAGCCGCTTCAGGCTGGCTTCCACGGACGCGAAGAGGCTCTTGCGGTGCGAGCCCGTGGAATTCGGGTCGCCGGGACGGCGCAGCGTCGTGTACTTCGTGGCCAGCACCAGGCTCTCGCGGCTGTCGCGGGTGAACTCGCCCAGCTGACGCTCGGAGCTGCCGTCCGTGTAGGTGTTGGCGGTGTCGATGAAGTTGCCGCCGCGCTCGACGTAGGTGTCGAACAGCTTGCGCGCTTCGGCCTTCTCCGCACCCCAGCCCCACTCCGTGCCGAACGTCGCCGTGCCCAGCGCCAGCGGGGAAACCCGCAGCCCGGAGCGGCCCAGCAGCCGGTAGGTGTCGAGAGTGAGTGCCATGGTGTCCTCCTGCGATCGCGGTGTCGCAGCGAGTCTGCGGCCGCCGCGCGCCCGGGGTAAGGGAAAGGGCTTCCTGGGAACACGAGTCCCACGCTGGTGGTTGCAAAGATCATGACGACCCCCACCGCGGAGCTCGCCGCGTTCCTGCGGACCCGGCGGGAACGCCTGGACCCGCGGGACTTCGGCCTGCCGCCGCGCCGGCGGACGCCCGGGCTGCGCCGCGAAGACGTCGCCGAACTGGCCGGGATCAGCGTCGACTACGTCGTCCGGCTGGAGCAGGCCCGCGGGCTGCGGCCCTCGGCGGAGGTGGTGGAGGCGCTGGCCGGGGCGTTGCGGCTGGCCCCGGACGAACGCGCTTACCTCTTCGACCTGACGCGGCAGCGCCCGCGTTCCACCGACGAGCTCGCCACCACCGCGACGCCGCCGCTGGCCCGGCTGGTCACCGACCTGTCGCCGCTGCCGGCCATGCTCCTCAACCACCGCTACGACGTCCTCGCCTGGAATCCCGAGATGGCGAGGCTGCTGGTGGACTTCGGCACGCTGCCCCCGGCGCGGCGCAACGCGATGTGGCTGTGCCTGATGCACCCGCGGGTCCGCGAGTTCTACCTCGACCGGGAAACCGTGGTGCGGGAGGGGATCGCCCACCTGCGCACCGCGTGGGCCGCGCACCCGGACGACCGGGCGCTGAGTGGGCTCATCGCCGAACTGACCACCGGAAACGCGGAGTTCGCGCGGTTGTGGGCCGAACAGGACGTCAAGGTCAACGGCCGCGGGCGCAAGGTCGTGCGGCACCCCGAGGCCGGCGTTCTCACCGTGCAGTTCGAGACGCTCCGGCCGGTCCAGGACCCGGACCAGCTGCTGGTGATCCACCGGGCCGCGGACGAACGGAGCCAGGCGGCCCTGGACCGGCTCACCCGAGCCGCAGCTCCAGCGTCCGGGCCCATTCCCGGACGATCTGCCGCCGCCGGCGGGCGTCGTCCGTGAGGAGGTTCGCCAGGCCCAGGCCGCGAGCGAGGTCGAGGGTGGCCTGGACCAGTTCGCGCACCCCCGGGCGGGACTCGTCGACGCCCAGGAGCTCCACCGTCACCCGGTGCGCCTCGCGCCCGACCCGCGCTTCCAGCGGGACCAGCACGTCCCGCAGCGCCTCGTCGGTCGCCGCCACCGACCACAGCTGCAGGGCCGCGCGGAACAGCGGCCCGGTGTAGAGGTTCAGCACCATCTCGACGACGCGCTCGATGCGCGACGCCCCGCTCGGCAGGTCCGCGGCCTGCGCCCGCAGCTCGTCGATCTGGGCCTCGCCCAGGAGGTCGACCGCTGCCGCGACCAGGTCCTCCCGCGTCGGGAAGTGGTGCTGCGCGGCGCCCCGGGAGACGCCCGCGCGTTCGGCGATCACGGCGACCGTGACGCCGTGCCAGCCGCGCTCGCCGAAGCTGTCGAGCGCGGCCTCGATCAGCCGCCGCCGCGTCGTGCGGCTGCGTTCCTGCTGGGGTTCGCGGACGCCGGTCAAGCCGGATCGACCCAGAAGTCGAGCTGCAGGTCCTCCTCCGAACCGCCGATGCGGTATTTCGCGAAGTCGGTGACGCCCTCGGCGCGCAGGACCTCGTCGTCGAGGAAGAAGTTCCCGGTGGCTTCCCGGCTCGGCTTGGTGAGGATCGCGTACGCGGCGTCGGCCATGATCTCCGGCGTCCGGCTGCGGTCGGCCAGCTCGGCGCCGACGACGTTGCGGATCGCCGCCGTGTCGATGGTCGTGCGCGGCCACAGGGAGTTGACCGCGATGCCGTCCTTCTTGAGTTCCGCCGCGAGCCCGACGGTCACCAGGCTCATCGAGTACTTCGCGATGCTGTAGGCGAGGTGCCCGGCGGTAAACCACTTCTCGTCGAGGCTGATCGGCGGCGACAGCGTGAGGACGTGCCCGTTGGCCGACGCGCGCAGGTGCGGGATGGCCAGTTTGGACAGCAGGAAGGTGCCGCGCGCGTTGATGTCCTGCATGAGGTCGTAGCGCTTCATGCTGACCTGCTCGGTCGGCGTCAGGTCGATCGCGCTGGCGTTGTTCACGACGATGTCGATGCCGCCGAACTGCTCGACGGTCTTCGCCACCGCCGCCGCGACCCCGTCGTCGTCCCGGACGTCGCCGAGGATCGGCAGCGCGTGCCCGCCGGCCTTCTCGATCGCCTCCGCCGCCGTGTAGATCGTGCCGGGCAGCTTCGGGTGCGGTTCGGCGGTCTTGGCCAGCAGCGCGACGTTGGCGCCGTCGGCAGCTGCCCGCAGCGCGATCGCCTCGCCGATGCCGCGGCTGCCGCCGGACATGATGATCGTCTTGCCGTCCAAAGTAGACATGGCGACCCTCCTAGTAGGACTTGGGGAGGCCGAGGCTGTGCTGGCCGACGAAGTTGAGCACCATCTCGCGGCTGACCGGGGCGATCCGGCCGAGCCGCACCGCCGTGACCAGCGTGCCGAGGCCGTACTCGGTGGCCAGGCCGTTGCCGCCGTGGGTCTGCACGGCCTGGTCGGTCGCGCGGATGGCGACCTCGGCGGCGGCGTACTTGGCCATGTTGGCCGACTCCCCCGCGCCGAAGTCGTCGCCGGAGTCGTAGAGCGAGGCGGCCTTCTGCGTCATCAGCTTGGCCAGTTCCAGCTCGATCTTGATCTCCGACAGCGGGTGCGCGAGCCCCTGGTGCGCCCCGATCGGCGTGCCCCAGACCTGCCGCTGGTTGGCGTAGGAGACGGCCTTGGCCAACGCGTACCGGGCGATGCCGAGGGAGAACGACGCACCCATGATGCGTTCCGGGTTGAGGCCGGCGAACAGCTGCGCGATGGCCGCGTCCTCCTCGCCGACGAGCGCCTCGGCCGGGAGCTTGACGTCGTCGAGGAACAGCGAGAACTGGTTCTCCGGCGCGACGATGTCCATCGGGATCTTCGTGTACTCGAAGCCCTCGGTGCCGGTGGGCAGGATGAACAGCGCGGGCTTGAGCCGGCCGGTCTTGGAGTCCTCCATGCGGCCGACGACGAGCACCGCGTCCGCCTCGTCGACGCCGGAGATGTAGACCTTGCGTCCACTGAGGACCCAGCCGTCGCCGTCGCGCTTGGCGGTGGTGGTGATCTTGTGCGAGTTCGACCCGGCGTCCGGCTCGGTGATCGCGAAGACCATCCGCTTGGTGCCGTCGGCGATGCCGGGCAGCCACTGCTTCTTCTGCTCGTCGGTGCCGAAGCGGGAGATGACGGTGCCGCAGATGGCCGGCGAGACGACCATGAGCAGCAACGGCGAACCGGCGGCGGCCAGCTCTTCGAGCACCGCGGCGAGGTCGGCGATACCCGCTCCTCCACCGCCGTACTCCTCGGGGATGTTGACGCCGAGGTAGCCCAGCCGGCCGGCCTCGTCCCACAGCTCGTGGGTCTTCTCGTCCGCCCGTGCCTTCTTCGCGTAGTACTCGTGCCCGTACTTGGTACCGAGCTCGGCGACGGCCTTGCGGAGCGCGATCCGCTCTTCCGGCTCGATGAAGTTCATCGCGTTCATTCTGCTTCTCCCACCACCGCGAGGATCGTGCCCACTTCGACCTGCTGTCCCACTGTCACCGGCAGTTCCGCCACCACGCCGTCGGCGGGGGCGGCGATCCGGTGTTCCATCTTCATCGCTTCGAGCCACAGCAACGGGTCGCCGGCCTTGACCGGATCCCCGGCCTGCACGGCCAGCCGGACGACCGTGCCCGGCATCGGCGCGACCAAGGACCCCGCGGCCAGCGCCGCGTCCGGGTCGGCGAACCGCGGCGCCGCCGTCAACGCCACCGAGCCGAGTGCGGAGTCCACGTAGGACACCCCGTCGTACCGGGCGACGTCGAACGTGCGCCGCACGCCGGCGACGTCCAGGACGACCCGGCCGGGCCCGGCGGTGACCAGTTCGACGTCGTGACCTTCGGCTTTCAGGCCGTCGCGCGTCAGCGAGTAGACGACCTCGTACTCGCGGTCGCTCACCGAGAAAACCTTGCGCTGACCGGCGGAGCGGACGTTGCGCCAGCCGCTGGGCAGCCGTCCCTGCGTGGTCGCCGACGCCCGGTTGCCCGCGGCGTCCGCCAGCGCGGCGACCAGTGCCGAGACGCGCTCGGTGTCCACAGTGGCCAGTGGCGCGGCGAGGGTGTCGAGGCCGTGCCGGTCGAAGAACGCGGTGTCCGTCTCCCCCGCCAGGAACGCCTCGTGCCGCAGGATGGTCACCAGGAGGTCGCGGTTGGTGACCACGCCGTGAATCTTCGACGCCGCCAGCGCCTTGGCGAGCCGCCGGGCCGCCTCGGCGCGGGTCGGGGCCCAGGTGATGACCTTGGCGAGCATCGGGTCGTAGTGGACGCCCACCACGGACCCGCTCTCGAACCCGGAGTCCAGCCGCAAGCCAGGACCGTGCCCGAAGCGCCGGTCTACGTCGGGCACGTCCAGGGTGTGCAGCGTGCCGCTCTGCGGCTGCCAGTTCTCGGCCGGGTCTTCGGCGTAGAGCCGGACCTCGATGGAGTGCCCGACGGTCGGGGGCGGGTCGGCGGGCAGCCGCTCCCCCTCCGCGACCCGCAGCTGCAACGCGACCAGATCCAGCCCGGTGACGTTCTCGGTGACCGGGTGCTCGACCTGCAGCCGGGTGTTCATCTCGAGGAAGTAGAACCGCCCGTCGGGACCGGCGAGGAACTCGACCGTGCCCGCGCCGACGTAGTCGATCGCCTGGGCCGCCTTGCGCGCGGCGTCGAACAGCTCCTCGCGCATCGCTTCGTCGACGAACGGCGAGGGTGCCTCTTCGACGACCTTCTGGTGCCGGCGCTGGATCGAGCACTCCCGCTCCCCCACCGCCCACACCGTGCCGTGCCGGTCGGCCAGGACCTGGACCTCGATGTGCCGCCCGGTCTCCAGGTACCGCTCGCAGAACACGGTCGGATCGCCGAACGCCGAGCCGGCCTCCGCGCCGGCGCCTTCCACCGCTTCGGCCAGCTCGTCCAGCGAGCGGACCACGCGCATCCCGCGTCCGCCACCACCGGCAGAAGCTTTGACCAGCAACGGAAGATCGTCCTGGGTGACGTGCTCGGGGTCCAGTTCGGACAGCACCGGGACACCCGCGGCGGCCATCAGCCGCTTCGACTCCACTTTGGAGCCCATGGTCTCGATGGCCTCCGGCGGCGGCCCGACCCAGGTCAGCCCGGCATCGAGGACGGCGCGGGCGAACGCGGCGTTCTCGGACAGGAAGCCGTAGCCGGGGTGAACGGCGTCGGCGCCGGTGTCGGCCGCGGCCTTCACCAGCAGCTCGGCGCGCAGGTACGTCTCCGACGGCGCGTTGCCGGGCAGCCGGACGGACGCGTCCGCCTCCAGCGCGTGGGGCGCGGCGGCATCGGCGTCGGAGAACACGGCGACCGTGCCGATCCCGGCGTCGCGGCAGCTGCGGAACACGCGGCGGGCGATCTCGCCGCGGTTGGCGACCAGCAGGTTCTGGATCATCGCTCACTCACATCCGGAAGACGCCGAAGCCCTCGGCGCCCTTCACTGGTCCATTGTGGATCGCGGACAGGCTCAGCCCCAGCACGGTGCGGGTGTCGCGCGGGTCGATGATGCCGTCGTCGTAGAGCATGCCGGAGAGGAACATCGGCATCGACTCGGCTTCGATCTGGCCTTCCACCATGGCGCGCATGGCCTTGTCGTGGTCCTCGTTGTACTCCTGGCCGCGGCTCTCGGCCGCCGCGCGGGCCACGATGGACAGCACGCCCGCCAGCTGCGCCGGGCCCATCACCGCGGACTTCGCGCTCGGCCAGGCGAACAGGAAGCGGGGATCGTAGGCGCGGCCGCACATGCCGTAGTGCCCGGCACCGTAGGACGCTCCCATGAGGACGGACAGGTGCGGCACCTTCGAGTTCGACACGGCGTTGATCATCATCGCGCCGTGCTTGATGATGCCGCTCTGCTCGTACTCCTTGCCGACCATGTAGCCGGTCGTGTTGTGCAGGAACACCAGCGGCGTGTGGATCTGGTTGGCCAGCTGGATGAACTGCGCGGCCTTCTGCGACTCCTCGCCGAAGAGCACACCCTGGGCGTTGGCCAGCACGCCGACCGGGTAGCCGTGGATGCTCGCCCAGCCCGTCACGAGCGACGAGCCGTACAGCGGCTTGAACTCGTCGAAGTCGGAGCCGTCGACGACGCGGGCGATCACCTCGCGCGGGTCGAACGGCACCTTCAGGTCGGGCGGCACGATGCCGAGCAGGTCTTCGGTGTCGTACAGCGGCTCGTCGTACTCCGGCTTGGGTGACGGCCCCTGCTTCGTCCAGTTGAGCCGCTTGATGATGTTGCGGCCCAAGCGGATTGCGTCCTGCTCGTCGACAGCCAGGTAGTCGGCCAGGCCCGAGGTCCGCGCGTGCATCTCGGCGCCGCCGAGCGACTCGTCGTCGGACTCCTCACCGGTGGCCATCTTGACCAGCGGCGGCCCGCCGAGGAACACCTTGGCGCGTTCCTTGACCATCACGACGTAGTCCGACATGCCCGGCAGGTACGCCCCGCCGGCGGTCGAGTTGCCGAACACCAGCGCGACCGTCGGGCAGCCCGCGGCGGACGCGCGCGTGATGTCCCGGAAGATCCGGCCACCGGGGATGAAGATCTCCTTCTGCGTCGGCAGGTCCGCACCACCCGACTCGACGAGATTGATCGACGGCAGCCGGTTCTGCGCGGCGATGTCCGCCGCCCGGAAGCTCTTCTTCGTCGTCCACGGGTTGCTGGCACCGCCCTTGACCGTCGGGTCGCTCGCCGAGATCAGGCACTCGACGCCTTCGACGACCCCGATGCCGGTCACCAGGCTGGCGCCGACACGGTAGTCGGTACCCCAGGCGGCCAGCGGCGAAAGTTCCAGGAACGGCGAGTCCTCGTCGAGCAGCAGTTCGATCCGCTCGCGGGCCAGGAGCTTGCCGCGCTTGCGGTGGCGCTCGACGTACTTCTCGCCGCCGCCGGCCACGGCCTTGGCCTGCTCGGTGTCGATCTCGGCGAGCTTCTCCAGCATCGCCTCGCGGTTGGCGCCGAACTCGGCGGCCCGTGTGTCCACTGTGGACCTCAGAGCGGTCATGAAGTGTATCCCAATCGCTTCGCGGCCAAGCCGGTGAGGATCTCGTTGGTGCCGCCGCCGATGCCGAGGATCCGGACGTCGCGGTAGTGGCGCTCCACTTCGGCCTCGCGCATGTAGCCGAGCCCGCCGTGCAGCTGGACGGCCTCGTTGACCACCCACTCGGCGGCCTCGACGGCGGTGTTCTTGGCGAAACAGGCCTCGGCGATGACCTCCTCGCCCGAGACGTGCCGGATCGCGGCCTGCCGGGCGTAGGTGCGCGCGACGTCGGTCCTGCGCGCCATCTCGGTGAGCTTGTGCTGCACGACCTGCCGCGAGATGAGCGGGCGGCCGAACGTCTCGCGCAGGCGGCACCAGTCGAGCGTCAGGTCGAGCGCCCGCTGGGCGTGCGAGTACGCCTGCACCGCAAGGGAAAGCCGTTCGGTGACGAACTGGGTGGCCACCTGCGCGAACCCGCTGTTCTCGGCACCGACCAGGTTCTCCACCGGCACCCGGACGTCCACGTAGGACAGTTCGGCGGTGTCGGAGCAGAGCCAGCCCATTTTCTCGAGCTTGCGCGACACGGTGAACCCGGGCGTCCCGCGCTCGACGACGATCAGTGAAAGCCCGTGCGCGCCGTCACCGCCGGTGCGCACGACCGTCGTGACGAAGTCCGCGCGGCAGCCGGAGGTGATGTAGGTCTTGGCGCCGTTGATGACGTATTCGTCGCCCTCGCGCACCGCCGTCGTCCGGATCCCGGCGACGTCGGAGCCGCCGTCCGGCTCGGTGACGGCCAGCGAACCGATCTTGTCCCCGGCCAGCGTCGGGCGCACCCAGCGTTCGATCTGCACCGGGTCGTTCGCCTCGGCGATGTGCGGGACGGCGATGCCGCAGGTGAACAACGACGCGAACAGCCCGCCGGAGCCGCCGGCGTAGTGCATCTCCTCGGCGACGACGAGGGCGTCGAGGTAGTTGCCGTCGCCGCCGCCGATCTCCTCGGGGAACGCGACCCCGAGCAGGCCGAGGTCCCCGGCCTTGCGATGCAGGTCGCGCGGCAGCTCGCCGGCGCGCTCCCAGTCGTCGAGGTGCGGCAGGACCTCCTGCTCGACGAACCGGCGCACGGTCTTGCGCAGCTCGGCCCGCTCGGGCGTCCGGAAGGGGTCGGTCACCGGAGCACCTCGGGGATGTCGATCTCACGGGACCGCAGCCACTCGCCGAAGGCCTTGGCCTGCGGGTCGAACCGCGCCTGCGACGCGACGCCCTCGCCGAGGATGCCCTCGACGACGAAGTTCATCGCCCGCAGGTTCGGCAGCAGGTAGCGCGTCACCGCCAGGTCGGCGGTCTCGGGCAGCAGCAGCTTGAACTCGGCGACGGTCAGCCGGTGCACCAGCCACCGCCAGGCCTCTTCCGAACGCACCCAAAGGCCGAGGTTGGCGTTGCCGCCCTTGTCGCCGCTGCGGGCACCGGCGATCGTGCCGAGCGGCACCCGGCGCACGGGGCCGTGGTCGAGCGGCTCGGGCAGCGCGGGCTCGTCCACTTCGGACAAGTCCAGAGTGGACGCCGAAGGCGCTATGTCGACACGCATGCCGTCCGGCAGCACGGCGACGTGCGGGACCTGCCCGGCGTCCACATAGGCCGCGGTGTAGACGCCGTACGGCGAAGCGTCGGACGGCGGCGCGGTGACGTGGAAGCCGGGGTAGCTGGCCAGCGCCAGCTCGACGGCGGCGCCGGTGAAGGCGCGTCCGGCGACCTTCGGGTCGGCGTCCTTGACGGCGACGTGCAGCAGGGCGCTCGCGGTCTGCTCGGTGTCGGCGTCGGCGTGGTCGGTCCGGGCCAGTGTCCACTGGACGTCGGCGGGCGGCCGCTCCTTGAGTGCCGCTTCGAGTTGTTCGCGCACCAGCGCGGCTTTCGCCTCGATGTCGAGTCCGGTGAGGACGAACGTCGTCTCGTTGCGGAAGCCGCCGAGGGTGTTGAGCGCGACCTTCAGGGTCGGCGGCGGAGCTTCCCCGCGGACGCCGGAGATGCGGACGCGGTCGGGGCCGTCTTCGGTCAGCGACAGCGTGTCGAACCGGGTCGTGACGTCCGGCCCGGCGTAGCGCGCGCCGGTGATTTCGTACAGCAGCTGCGCGGTGACCGTGCCCGCGGTGACCACGCCACCGGTGCCCGGGTGCTTGGTGATGACACTGGAGCCGTCGGCCTCGATCTCGGCGATCGGGAAGCCCGGCACACCCAGGGAATGCTCGGTGAAGAAGGCGTAGTTCCCGCCGGTGGCCTGAGCGCCGCACTCGATGACGTGCCCGGCGGCGACCGCGCCGGCGAGGGCGTCGAAGTCGTCGCGAGCCCAGCCGTAGTGCGCGGCGGCGGGGCCGACGATCACCGAGGCGTCGGTGACCCGCCCGGTGACGACGACGTCCGCGCCCGCGTTGAGGCACTCCACGATGCCCCAGGCGCCGAGGTAGGCGTTGGCGGTCAACGGTTTCCCGAGACCCAGTTCGTCGGCGCGGGCGACGAGGTCGTCGCCTTCGACGTGCGCGATCTTGACGTCGAGGCCGAGCTTCGCCGCCAGTTCGCGCAGGGCGTCCGCGAGCCCGGCGGGATTGAGCCCGCCCGCGTTGGCGACGATCTTGACACCCTTTTCCTGCGCCAGCCCGAGGTTTTCTTCCATTTGCCGCAGGAAGGTCTTGGCGTAGCCGCGGTTCGCGTCCTTCATCCGGTCGCGGCCGAGGATGAGCATGGTCAGCTCGGCCAGATAGTCGCCGGTCAGGACGTCGAGCGGGCCGCCGGTGAGCATCTCCCGGACCGCGCTGAAGCGGTCGCCGTAGAAGCCCGACGCGTTGCCGATGCGGTACAGCGATGTCATTGCCGCCTCCGCGGAGAAGAGTGCGTCGGCGGTGCGAACTGCCCCGGCTTCCGGCCTTCCCCCGGCGGACCGGCGAAGGCCTGCGCGATGGTCAGCCACTCCTCGACGTCGGCGCCGTGCGCGACCAGGTCGGTGTCGGCCGGGTGCCGCCGCTGGGTGACGACCAGGCAGAAGTCGACCGCGCTGCCGGTGAGCTTCTGCTCGGCGTCCTCGGGACCGAACGTCCAGGCGGAGCCGTCGGGCGCGGTCAGCTCGACGCGGAACTCCTCGGCCGGCGGCGCGAGCGAGTTGAGCAGGTAGGCGAAGTCGCGGGTGCGGGTGCCGAAGCGGGCGATGTGCCACAGCCGCGCGGTCGGCTCGCGGGTCAGGCCGAGCGCGTCGAAGACGTCCTGGCCGTGCGCCCAGGTCTCCATCAGGCGGGCGGTGACCATGGAGGCCGCGCTCATCGGCGGGCCGTACCAGGGCAGCTTCTGCCCGTCCGGCACCGCGGCCAGGGCCTCGGCGAGCTGCCTGCGGCCGGCCCGCCAGTCTTCGAGGATCTCCCGCGGCGGGCGCTCGGCCCCGGCGGCGGCGCCGTCGTCGACGTAGGTCTCCCCCGCTTTGAGGAGTTCTTCGACTTCGGCCTGCCAGTCTTCCGGGTGGGCCGCCGCGATGAAGGCCTTGCGGTCGGTCCAGGCCAGGTGGGCGATCTGGTGCGCGACAGTCCACCCCTCGGCGGGCGTCGCGCGTGCCCAGTCGGACTCGGGCAGGTTCGCCACCACGTCGTCGATCGCCAGTGATTCCGCGTCGAGATCCCCGAGGATCACGCCGAGGTCCGCCATCCGCCGCCTCCTTGCGTCCTGTCGCCCAGCGTCGCACCGGCCGCCGGAAAAATCAAGCACGCCTGATTGTTTCACCCCGGACGCTGCGGACACACTATTGACATCTTGCCAGTAGTGGCGGACTGCAATACTTTCCTCACCATGGCCGAGACCACCTACGCCGTCGCGGACCGGATCGCCACGGTGACGTTGAACCGCCCCGAGGCGCGCAACGGCTACACGATCCGGATGGCCGACGAGCTCGGTGCCGCCATGGACCGCGCGGACCGCGACGAGGACGTCCGGGTCGTCGTGCTGACCGGCGCGGGCCAGGACTTCTGCGTCGGCGCCGACCTGTCGCAGGGCGGCTTCGACTTCGACCCGGCGACCGGCCCGGACGCGGCGTGGCAGGAACCCGCCGGCCGGTGCTCGAAGCGGATCTTCACGATGAACAAGCCGGTGATCGCGGCCCTGCACGGCGCGGCCGTCGGCGCGGGCAGCACGATCACGCTCCCCTGCGACTACCGCCTCGCTTCGGAGGACTCGCGGTTCGGCTTCGTGTTCACCCGCCGCGGCATCTACCCCGAAGGCGCGTCGGCGTGGTTCCTCCCCCGGCTCGTCGGGATGGGCACGGCGCTGGACTGGATGATCAGCGGCCGGGTGTTCCCCGCGGCGGAGGCCCTCGCCAAGGGCTTGGTGCACCAGGTTTTCCCGACCGGGACCGTGCTCGACGAGGCGTACCAGCTGGCTCGCGAGATCATCGCGAACACGGCGCCGGTGTCGGTCGCGGTGACCCGGCAGCTGCTCTACCGGATGGCGAGCGCCGAGTCGCCGTTCCCGGTGCACGAGCTCGATTCGAAGCTGATCGGCGGCCTGGGCACCAACGCGGACGCCGTCGAAGGGGTCATGTCGTTCCTGCAGAAGCGGCCGCCGTCGTGGGGCCTGCGCGTGGACGAGGACCTGCCCGACTACCTTCCCTGGCTGGAGAAATGAGCCTCTACCCGCCGCAGCCCTGGAACCTGACCGCCGACGCCCGGGTGTCCATCTGGCGCGTGCCGGTGGCGGACCTGCCCGAGGTCGCCGCCGAGCCGCTGGTGATCGCCGGGCACGCGTCCGTCTTCACGGCGTGGATCGACTACACCCCGCCCGGGCAGATGGCGTACCACGAGCTGCTGGCCGCGGTGTCGATCAAGGCCCGGCGTGTGTCGTGCTCGATCACCGAGATCTGGGTCGACAGCGAGGCGTCCCTGGCCGGCGGCCGCGAGCTGTGGGCGATCCCGAAGGACTTGGCGACGCTGGACTTCACCGGTGGCCGCACGTTCACCGCGACCGCGGCCACGGCGGACGACTGGATCGCGACGGCGGCGTTCCGGCGCCGGGCCGGGCTGCCGGTGCGCCTGCCGACGTCGTTCGAGGTGGTCCAGGAACGCGACGGCCTGCTGCGGACCCCGGTCGGGGCGAAGGTCAGCCCGCGCCCGGCCTCGGCGGACTGGAGCTTCAACCCGGAGGGCCCGCTGGGCTACCTCGCGGGGCGGCGGCCGGTGGCGAGCCTGGAGCTCCCGAAGTCGGAGCTGCGCTTCGGCGCCTGAGCCGACCCACCGGACCACCGGGCCCCCGTGGTCCGCTCTCCTCGCGGCGACCTCGGAACCTACTCGCGAGCCCTCCGCTCCGCCTCCTGAACTGCGCCTCTGGGTGATCACGTAACCCGGCAGGGTGAGCTCGCGACACGCCATCTGGGGTCCCGCGCGCACATCGACCCCTACATGTAGTCTCTGGTGACCGGCAGGGCCCAGCGACGGGGAGACCGCTGCAGAGTACTGCCGGGCAGCTTTGAAGAACGTGCAGCGCACGGCCTCGCGAGGCCGTGCGGCGATCCGACGCGCCCGAAAACTTGGAGACACGCATGTCAGTCGAAACCGGTCAGCGGCCCTCCGCCGCGGACACACCCACCGCGATCCGGGTCATCCGGCGGGACGGCAGCGTGTCGCCGTTCGACGCCGGGAAGATCTCGGTCGCGCTGACCAAGGCGTTCCTCGCGGTCGAGGGCGGCGACGCCGCCGCGTCCTCCCGCGTGCACCACGTCGTCGCCGAGCTGACCCAGCAGGTCGAGACCACCCTGCTGCGCCACGCCGGCCCCGAGACCGCCCTGCACATCGAGCAGATCCAGGACATCGTCGAGCTCGCGCTCATGCGCGGTGAGCACCACAAGGTCGCCCGCGCCTACGTCCTCTACCGCGACGAGCGCATGAAGGCCCGCGAGGCTGTCAAGCCGGCCGCGACCGAGGTCTCGCTGAACGTCAAGGGCGCCGACGGCGTCCTGCGCCCGCTCGACTGGGCCCGCGTGTCCCACGTCGTGGGCGAGGCCGTCGCCGGCCTCGAAGACGTCAGCGCCGAGCCGGTGCTGGCCGAGGCCAAGCGCAACCTCTACGACGGCATCAGCGCCGAGGAGCTGGCCCTGGCCCAGGTCCTGGCCGCCCGCGTGCTGGTCGAGCAGGAGCCGAACTACTCCTACGTCTCCGCCCGCCTGCTGCTGGACAAGCTGCGCGGCGAGGCCCTGAGCTACCTCGCGAAGAAGCCGCGCCTGGCCAGCCAGGACGAGATGGCGGCCGAGTACCCCGCGTACTTCCGCGCCTACCTGCGCCGCGCGGTCGAGCTGGAGCTGGTCGACGGCGAGCTGCTGTCCTTCGACCTGGACAAGATCACCGCCGCGATCGAGGCCAAGCGTGACCTCGACTTCGGCTTCCTCGGCCTGCAGACGCTCTACGACCGGTACTTCCAGCACCACGACGGCACCCGCTTCGAGCTGCCGCAGGCGTTCTTCATGCGCGTCGCGATGGGCCTGGCGATCCGCGAGGACGACCGCGAAGCCCGCGCCATCGAGTTCTACGAGCTGCTCTCGACGTTCCACTTCATGGCCTCGACGCCGACGCTGTTCAACTCGGGCACCACCCGCGCGCAGCTGTCGTCCTGCTTCCTGACCACGGTGGACGACGACCTGGACTCGATCTTCCAGGCCTACAAGAACAACGCGCTGCTGGCCAAGTACTCCGGCGGCCTCGGCAACGACTGGACCCCGGTCCGCGGCCTCGGCGCGCACATCAAGGGCACCAACGGCCAGTCGCAGGGCGTGGTGCCGTTCCTCAAGATCGCCAACGACACCGCCGTCGCGGTCAACCAGGGCGGCAAGCGCAAGGGCGCGGCCTGCGCGTACCTCGAGACGTGGCACGTGGACATCGAGGAGTTCCTCGACCTGCGCAAGAACACCGGTGACGACCGCCGCCGCACCCACGACATGAACACCGCGAACTGGGTGCCCGACGAGTTCCTCCGCCGCGTCGAGGCCAACGCCGAGTGGACGCTGTTCTCGCCGAACGAGACCCCGGACCTGCACGACCTCTACGGCAACGAGTTCGCCGCCCGCTACCGCGAGTACGAGGCGATGGCCGACCGCGGCGAGATCAAGGTGTTCCGCCGGATCCGCGCGGTGGAGCTGTGGCGCCGCATGCTGACCATGCTGTTCGAGACCGGCCACCCGTGGATCACGTTCAAGGACCCGTGCAACCTGCGCTCGCCGCAGCAGCACGTCGGCGTCGTGCACTCGTCCAACCTGTGCACCGAGATCACGCTGAACACCACCACCGACGAGGTCGCGGTCTGCAACCTCGGCTCGGTGAACCTGCTCAAGCACGTCACCCCCGAGGGCCTGGACACGAAGCGCCTCGAGAAGACCGTGCGCACGGCCGTCCGCATGCTGGACAACGTGATCGACATCAACTTCTACACGATCCCGGAGGCGCGCCGCTCCAACCTGCGCCACCGCCCGGTCGGCCTGGGCATCATGGGCTTCCAGGACGCGCTGTTCGAGATCGGCGTCCCGTTCGCCTCCGCCGAGGCCGTGAAGTTCGCCGACGTCTCGATGGAGCACCTCTCCTACTACGCGATCTCGGCGTCGACCGACCTCGCCGAGGAGCGCGGGCAGTACCAGTCGTTCGAGGGTTCGCTGTGGAGCAAGGGCATCCTGCCGATCGACTCGCTGCAGCTGCTCATCGACGCGCGCCGCGGTGACGGCCTCGACATCGACACCTCGTCCACTTTGGACTGGGCGCCGCTGCGCGAGCGCGTCAAGACCGTCGGCATGCGCAACTCCAACGTGATGGCGATCGCGCCGACCGCGACGATCTCCAACATCTCCGGCGTCGGCCAGTCGATCGAGCCGCTGTTCCAGAACCTGTTCGTCAAGTCGAACATGTCCGGCGACTTCACCGTGGTCAACCCGCACCTGGTCAAGAGCCTCAAGGAGCGCGGGCTGTGGGACGAGGTCATGGTGAGCGACCTCAAGTACTTCGACGGCTCCCTCGGCCAGATCGACCGCGTGCCGGACGACCTGAAGGCGCTGTACGCGACGGCGTTCGAGATCGAGTCGAAGTGGATCGTCGACGCCGGTTCGGTGCGCCAGAAGTGGATCGACCAGGCGCAGTCGCTGAACCTGTACATCGCGGCGCCGAGCGGCCGCAAGCTCGACGAGCTGTACCGCTACGCGTGGCACAAGGGCCTCAAGACCACGTACTACCTGCGGGCGCAGTCTGCGACGCACGTGGAGAAGAGCACCCTGCGCGGCACCGACGGCAAGCTGAACGCCGTCTCGGCCACCCCGGCCCCGGCGGCGCCCGCGGCCGCTCCGGCCCCCGCGCCGACGCCCGCCCCGGCGCCGTCGCCGGCCCCGGCACCCGACGTGGACTTCGTCGCCACCGAAGGCGCCGCCTGCCGCATCGACGACCCCGACTGCGAAGCCTGCCAGTAAGGAACTTGGGAACATGACCAACGTGGAGACCACGGACGCGACCGGCCTCGGGGAGATCGAGGTCGGCGCCGCCCGGATCAACGTCGACGACAAGCGCATGATCAACGCGCGCGCCGACGTCAACCAGCTGCTGCCGATGAAGTACACGTGGGCCTGGGAGAAGTACCTGGCCGGCTGCAACAACCACTGGATGCCGACCGAGGTCGCCATGCAGGCCGACATCGCGCTGTGGAAGTCGAAGGACGGCCTCACCGAGGACGAGCGGCAGATGCTCAAGCGCAACCTGGGCTTCTTCGCGACCGCGGAGTCCCTGGTGGCCAACAACATCGTGCTCGCGGTGTACCGGCAGATCACCAACCCCGAGTGCCGCCAGTACCTGCTGCGCCAGGCGTTCGAGGAGGCCGTGCACACGCACACCTTCCAGTACATCTGCGAGAGCCTCGGCCTGGTCGAGGGCGAGCTGTTCAACATGTACCGCGAGGTCCCGTCCATTTCGGACAAGGACGCGTGGGCGCTGAAGTACACGCAGCACCTGGAGGACCCGGACTTCAAGACCGGGACGCCGGAGGCCGACACGGCGTTCCTGCGTGACCTCGTCGCGTTCTACGTGATCTTCGAGGGCATGTGGTTCTACACCGGCTTCGCGCAGATCCTGTCGCTGGGCCGCCGGAACAAGATGGTCGGCATCGCCGAGCAGTACCAGTACATCCTGCGCGACGAGTCGATCCACCTGAACTTCGGCATCGACTGCATCAACCAGATCAAGATCGAGAACCCGCACCTGTGGACGCCCGAGTTCCAGGAAGAGGTCCGCGGGATGCTGAAGGAGGCGTGCGAGCTCGAGGTCAAGTACGCGCGCGACACGATGCCCCGCGGCATGCTCGGCCTGTCGGCGCAGCTGTGCGAGCAGTACATGCACTTCATCACCGACCGGCGCGCGCAGCAGATCGGCCTCCAGCCGATCTTCGGCGAGACCGAGAACCCGTTCCCGTGGATGTCCGAGGCGATGGACCTGAAGAAGGAGAAGAACTTCTTCGAGACCCGCGTCATCGAATACCAGTCGGGCGGCGCGCTCGACTGGGACTGATCTCCCGCTGAGCCCGGCCACACCTCCTGGTGTGGCCGGGCTTTTTCACGCCGCCGGGTCGATCCGGATCGTCGCGGCCCGCGCCTGCGGACTCGCGACGAGTGTTTCGGACACCGGCCCGTACTTGCCGGCGAAGGCCGCGTCGAGCCCGGCGGGCAGCTCGGGACCGGTCGTGAGCCGGACCTCGCGGGTGACGCCGCCGACGCGGATCCGGCCGTGCCCGGCTTCGCTCGCCGCCCGGTACCAGCGGGAGCGGACACCGCGATGGGCGCGGACGTACACCGCGCCGCCGGCGACCGCCATCCCGATCTCCGCCCCGGGCTCGTCGCCGTCGCCGGCGGTCAGCACGAGCGAGTAGCTCTCGGCCAGCAAGGTGAGGTCTTCGGGCGTCCAGGTGCTCATGCCTCCAGTGTGGAGTTCCCGGCGTGCGCGTGCGGGGGCAGGATCCTGCCCAGGCAGGAACTCTCGTCTTTTCCGCCGCGCACCCCGGGCCGAAGGTGGAGACATGACCACGACAGTCACCTTCCCCAGCGTCGGCCTCGACATCGCCGCCCACCTCTACGTTCCCGACGACGCCACCGGCGCGGCCCTCGTCGTCGGCCACCCCGGTACCGGCGTCAAGGAACAGACCTCCGGCACCTATGCGCGCCTGATGGCCGAGCGCGGCTTCGTCACCCTCGCCTTCGACGCCGCCTACCAGGGCGAGTCCGGCGGCCTGCCGCGCGGCCTCGAAGATCCCGCCCAGCGGGTCGAAGACTTCAAGGCCGCCGTCTCCTTCCTCACCACCCGGCCCGAGGTCGACGCCGGCCGGATCGGGCTGCTCGGCATCTGCGCCTCCGGGGGCTACTCGCTCGCCGCCGCCGGGGGCGATCACCGGGTCAAGGCCGTGGCGACCGTGTGCACCGCCGAGCCTGCCCGCCAGTTCCGCTACGGCGCCGACGGCACCCAGGACCCGGCCGTCTTCCAGGGCCTGCTCGACGCCGCCGCGCAGGCCCGCACGACCGCCGCCCGCGGCGAGGACCCCGGTGTGCTCACCATGTTCCCGGAGACCGCGGAACAGGCCGGTGCCCTCGGCGGCGAGCACGGCATCGAGGGCTGGGAGTACTACTGCGGCGCCCGCGGCTACCACGAGCGCTCGGCGAAGTTCCTCACCTGGGACAGCGTCGACAAGATGGCGTCCGGCGACGTCTTCCACGCCGTGCCGCTGATCGGCCCGCGCCCGATCCTGCAGATCCTCGGGGAGCGCGCCGTCACCGCGTGGATGGGGCTGGAAGCCCACCGGCGGGCCACCGGTCCCGCGGAGATCCACTGGATCGAGGGCGCGAGCCACGTCGACCTCTACGACAAGCGCGAGTACATCGACCTCGCTGTCGGCAAGCTCACCGATTTCTTCGCCGTCGCCCTGGACAAGTGACCTAGACTCGGACCCGCCACTGGTTCCCCGGGGTTCGCCCCGGGGAGGCAACAGGGAACCCGGTGCGAATCCGGGACTGCCCCGCAGCGGTGAGTGGGAACGAAAGCCGTCATGAAGCACTGGGCGCGAGCCTGGGAAGCGACGGCCGGTAGGCGCGAGCAGTGCGCCCACGAGTCCGAAGACCTGCCCGTGGTGCGCGCGCCGACGGCGTGCGCGAGTCCGGGCCTCGCGGGATGGGCACGACCGAAACGCTCGCCTTCGCGCGCGTCCGGACTCTTCGGACCAGCTCGCGAGGAGAGAGCTTGTGACCATCGGCACCACTGTGCTGGGCTACCCCCGGATCGGCCCGGACCGGGAGCTCAAGCGCGCCCTGGAGCGCTACTGGGCGGGCAAGATCGACGAGGCCGCGTTGCTGGCCGTCGGGCGCGAACTGCGGCAGCGGACCTGGCTCGACCTGCGGGACGCCGGCCTGGACTCCATCCCGTCCAACACGTTCTCGCACTACGACCACGTGCTGGACACGGCCGAACTGTTCGGCGCGCTGCCCGCGCGGCCGGGGCTCTCACGGCTCGACACGTACTTCGCCGCCGCGCGGGGCATCCAGGACGCGCCGGCGCTCGAGATGACCAAGTGGTTCGACACCAACTACCACTACCTCGTCCCGGAACTGGGCCCGGACACCGAGTTCACCCTCGCCGGGACCAAACCCCTCGACGAGTACCGGGAGGCCCGCGCGCTCGGCATCGAGACGCGGCCGGTGCTCGTCGGGCCGGTGACGTTCCTGCTGCTCAGCAAGGGGATCGGCGGCTTCGACCCCCTGGACCTGCTCGACGCGCTCCTCCCCCGCTACGCCGACCTGCTGGCGCGACTGCACGACGAGGGTGTCGAGTGGGTGCAGCTCGACGAGCCCGCGTTCGCCGCCGACCGCACCGAGGCCGAGCTGAACGCGCTGATCCGCGCGTACCACTGGCTCGGCAAGGCGGCCGCGCGGCCGAAGCTGCTGGTCGCCGGATACTTCGGCGGGCTGGGCCGCGGCCTCGGCGTGCTGGCCCGCGCCCCGATCGACGCGCTGGCCGTCGACCTGGTCACCGACGAGTCCTTTGTGGACGCGGTGGCGGCGGAACCGGCGTTGCGGGACAAGGAGGTGCTGGCCGGGGTCGTCGACGGGCGCAACGTCTGGCGAACCGACCCGCAGCGCGCGCTGAGCCGGGCCGCGACCCTGCTCGGCGTCGCGAAGTCCGTCAGCGTGGCGACGTCGTGCTCGCTGCTGCACGTGCCCTACGACGTCACGCGGGAAGACCTGCACCCGCGGCTCGCGAGCTGGCTTTCGTTCGCGCGGCAGAAGGTCGACGAGGTCGTGCTGCTCGGGCGCGCTCTGCAGGGCGAGTCCCCGGACCTGACCGCCGCCCGGGCCGCGGTCGCCGACCGGGCCTCGGCGGCCGAGCTGGCCGACTCCGCCGTCCGCGACCGGCTGGCCGCGCTCCCGGACGTCGCCCGGGTGCCGTACGCGGAACGGGCGGCGGCGCAGGCCGCACTCGGGCTGCCGCCGCTGCCGACCACGACGATCGGGTCGTTCCCGCAGACCCTGGACGTCCGGCGCGCGCGAGCCGCGCACCGCGCCGGGACGCTCGACGACGCGGGCTACGCCGCCGCGATGCGTGCCGAGGTCGAGCGGGTCATCCGGCTGCAGGAAGAGCTGGGGCTCGACGTCCTGGTGCACGGCGAGCCCGAGCGCAACGACATGGTGCAGTACTTCGCCGAGCAGCTGACCGGGTTCGCCACGACCGCGCACGGCTGGGTGCAGTCCTACGGCTCCCGCTGCGTCCGCCCGCCGATCCTCTACGGCGACGTCTCGCGGCCGGCACCGATGACCGTCGAGTGGGCGCGCTACGCCCAGAGCCTGACCGCGAAGCCGGTCAAGGGCATGCTGACCGGCCCGGTGACGATCCTGGCGTGGTCGTTCGTCCGCGACGACCAGCCCCTCGGCGAGACGGCGCGGCAGGTGGCGCTGGCGATCCGCGACGAGGTGCACGACCTGGAGGCGGCGGGCATCCGCGTCGTCCAGGTCGACGAGCCGGCGCTGCGGGAGCTGCTGCCGCTGCGGCAGTCGCGGCACGACGAGTACTTCGCCTGGGCGGTGTCGGCGTTCCGGCTGGCGACGTCCGGGATCGCCGACGCGACGCAGATCCACACGCACATGTGCTACTCGGAGTTCGGTGAGGTGCTGCCGGCGATCGACGCGCTGGACGCGGACGTCACGTCGATCGAGGCGGCGCGGTCGAAGATGGAGGTGCTCACGGACCTGAACGAAGGCGGCTTCGGCCGCGGCGTCGGGCCGGGGGTGTACGACATCCACTCGCCGCGGGTGCCGTCGGCGGACGAAGTGGCTTCCCTGCTGCGGACGGCGGTGGGTGCGGTGCCGGCATCGCGGGTGTGGGTGAACCCGGACTGCGGGCTGAAGACGCGCGGGTACGCGGAGGTCGAGCCGGCGCTGCGGAACCTGGTGGCGGCGGCGCGGGAGGTGCGCGCCGAGCTGGACTGAGGCCGGGGCCCCGGGCGGGAGCACCCGCCCGGGGCCCCGTTCAGTAGGTGTACCGGCGCACGGTTTCCGGGTGGATGACCAGCCGGAGCTGGTCCGTCGCCAGGATGCCCTCGAGGTCGGCGGCGCGCACCGGGTCGTCGAGGTCCCAGTAGCGGGCGGCCAGGCGCGCGGCGAGGTCGTGCGCGCCGCCGGGTTCCAGCGTGACGCGGCCGGTGACCGAAACCCACCGTTCGCGCTCCCCCACCGGCGCGGCGACGATCAGGGACGCGTGGGGGTCGCGGCGCAGGCGGCGCACCTTGGGCGAGTCCGGTTCGGTGAAGAGTTCGACGCCGTCCGGCGTGGCCTCGAACCACACCGGGCGCGGCTGGCCGCCGGCGACGGTCAGGAATCCATGCAATGGGCGGCGGAGGAACTCGAGGTCCTGTTCGGTCAACGCGGTCATGGCGTCGAGTCAACCCGATCCGCTCGGACGATCCCATGGGCGAGACCCCGGAATGCCTGTCCGATCGTCTAATCTCGACGACGTGGACGCGTTCGGTGACCTGCGGGCGCACGGCTCGCTGTTCGGCAGCTCGGCCCTCTCCGCGCCCTGGGCGCTGCACTTCGTCGACGGCGCGCCGCTGACCCTGTGCACCGTCCTCGACGGCGGCGGCTGGGTCGTGCCCGAGCATGGCGAGCCCGAGCCGCTGAACGCCTACGACACGGTCGTCGTGCGCGGGCCCGGGACGTTCACGTTCGTCGACGAGCCGGGGACGGGCGCCGAGCCGGTCGCGTGCGGCGAGCACTGCGTGGAGGGCGGGACCCGGTACCGGCGCGGCTGGCACGACCCCGGCGACGGCGCGACGACGGTGATCGTCGGCGCCTACCCGGTCCGCGGCGAGATCGGTGCCCGGCTGCTGGACGCGCTGCCCACGGTCCTGCGCGTCGCCGGCGGCGGCACGGGCGACGCCGTGCTGGACCACCTCGCCGCCGAGGTCGCCGTCGACGCGCCCGGGCAGCAGGTGGTGCTCGACCGGCTGCTGGACTGGATGCTGGTCTGCACGCTGCGCGAGTGGTTCGACCGCCCCGGCGGCGAGCCCCCGGCGTGGTGGACCGCCCAGCGCGACCCGGTGGTGGGCCACGCGCTGCGCCTCCTGCACGCGGAACCGGCGGCGCCGTGGACGGTCGGATCGCTGGCCGGCCGCACCGGCGTGTCGCGGTCGACGCTGGCCAAGCGGTTCACCGACCTGGTGGGCGAGCCGCCGCTGACGTACCTCACCCACCGCCGCATGGCGCTCGCGGCCGACCTGCTGGCCGAGAGCGGGGACAAGACCGTGGCGGAGGTCGCCCGCACGGTCGGGTATTCGGACGCGTTCGGGTTCAGCGCGGCGTTCAAGCGGGTCCGGGGCGCGAACCCGAGCGACTTCCGCCGCTCGGCGCACGTCCGGTAATCCGCCGGCATCACGCGGAGCCGCGCCATGCATCACCGACACGACCCGAGCCGAGCCGAGCGAACCCGCGAACTCGGGCGACTTCCAGCCGCGCCACGCACGCCCGCATCACGCCGATCCACGCCACGCGTCACCGAGCCCGCGCCGCCGCTCGGCGGTGCGCTGAGAAGCCACCCGAAAAGAGGACACCTCAACCTGTTGTCACATCGTCAACAAGGGTGCATCGTGGAGGTGTCGCCGATCTCAGCGGGGAGATGGTCACTTTGCCGGGCACCGTGAGCCGAGCCACCGAAGCACTGCGCGAACGCGTGCCGCCCCTTACCTCGCTCCGCCTCCCCCACCGCGTCGACGAACGCTGGCTGCAGTCGCGCTGGCCGGTCAAGGAGCTCGCCACGCCGCCCGCCGGCAGCGGCCTCAAGCCCGTCCTCGGCGACGAAGGCCCGCCGGTCGTCGGGCACATGCTCGAGATGATGCGCTTCGGCCCCGCCTTCGGCCTGCGCCGCCACGAGCTCTACGGCCCCGTGTCGTGGACCGGCGGCTTCGGCAGGCGGATCGTCGCGCTGTCCGGGCCGGAGGCGACGCAGATCGCGCTCGTCAACAAGGACAAGGCGTTCTCGCAGGAAGGCTGGAAGTTCTTCATCGAGAAGTTCTTCGAGCGCGGCCTGATGCTGATGGACTTCGGCGAGCACCACCTGCACCGCCGGATCATGCAGGAGGCCTTCACCCGCGACCGGCTCACCGGCTACGTCAACGAAATGGGCCCGGCACTGCGCGAAGGCGTCGCCAGCTGGGGATCGACCGAGCGCCCGCGGCTGTACTGGGCGCTCAAGCAGCTGACCCTCGACGTCGCGACGCGCGTCTTCATGGGCATGCGCAGCGGCGCCGACTCCCACCGGATCAACCGCGCGTTCGTCAGTTCCGTGCGCGCCGGCACCGCGCTGGTGCGCTTCCCGGTGCCCGGCGGGCGCTGGTCGGCCGGGCTGCACGGCCGGAAGGTCCTCGAACGCTACTTCAGCGAAACCCTGCCCGCGAAGCGGAATTCCGACGGCGACGACCTGTTCACCGCGCTCTGCCACGCCACCACCGAGGACGGCGACCGGTTCACCGACACCGACATCGTCAACCACATGATCTTCCTGATGATGGCCGCGCACGACACGACGACCATCACCAGCAGCGCGATGGCGTACTACCTCGCCAAGCACCCCGAGTGGCAGGAACGCGCCCGCGAGGAGTCCCTCGCCCTCGGCGACGACATCCTCGACATCGACGCCATCGACCGGCTCGAAACCCTCGACCTCGTCATGAAGGAAGCACTGCGGCTGGTCGCGCCGGTGCCGTCGCTGACCCGGCAGACCGTCAAGGACACCGAGGTGCTCGGCCACTACATCCCCGCGGGCACCCTGTGCGGCGTCTCGCCCACGGTGAACCACTTCGCGCCGGAGTGCTGGACGAACCCCTTCGCGTTCGACCCCGAGCGGTTCGCCGAGCCGCGCCGCGAGGACAAGTCCCACCGGATGGCGTGGATGCCCTTCGGCGGCGGCGCGCACAAGTGCATCGGGCTCCACTTCGGCGGGCTCGAGGTGAAGTTGCTGATGCACGAAATGCTGCGGGCCCATCGCTGGTCGGTTCCGGAGAGTTACACCGCGAAGTGGGATTACGTGTCCCTGCCGGTGCCCGCCGACGGTCTCCCCGTGCGTCTCGCGCCTCGCTGACCCGACACTGTCCGCCACCGCGAACACCGTGTGACAAAAAGTTACCGCTTGTGGAGATTCGTTCACTCGTTCAGCCGGTAGACACCCCGTGACACACGTGATGGCGTGGCATCGGTCGCGGGCGAGGGGTACCCGGTGTTGCTTCATGATCCCCTGGCACCACGGCTGAACTGGCCTGACTTGCGCGTGAAGAGGTGGAGTGTGCCTGAGTCCGGTGCCGCGCCAGGACTGCTGGACGTGGCGCGCCGGTGGGCGGCGACGTTGGCCGACACCAAAGGAGTAACACTTCCCCTGGAAGAGCTGGAGCCGCTGCTGCTGGAGATCGCGCACGACGCGGTCGACCACGCCGGCTCCGGGCACGGTGGTGCCCTGCACCGGTTCACGGCGCTCTACGCCGCTTCGCCGATGGGGATCGCGCTGGCCGACCCGGACGGCGAGATCGTGGAGGCCAACCTCGCGCTCGGCCAGCTGCTCGGCTGCTCGCCGAACCTGCTGCGCGGACGTCACCTCACCGACCTCGGCTCGACCGACCACGACGTCTCGCGGCTCAAGGCAGGACTCGAGCAGGTGCGCGGCGGACGTGAGCGCTACCAGGAGCGGATGCTGCTCGACCACACCGAAGACGGGCAGCTCTGGACCGACGTGACCCTCGCCCGGCTGCCCGGCGACCGGCCGGGCTCGGTCTACCCGGTGCTGATGGTGTCCGACGCGAACGAGCTGCACCTGCTGCAGGAGCGGCTGCTGCACCAGAACGTGCACGACCCGCTGACCGGGCTGCCCAACGCGTCGTCGTTCACCACGAAGCTCGAAGCGGCGCTCGGCGCCGGCGCGCGCGACGACATCGGGTTGATCTACCTCGACGTCGACGGCTTCAAGGTGGTCAACGACGGCCTCGGGGCCGGTGTCGGGGACCAGGTGCTGCGCGGGGTCGCGGGCAAGCTCTCGGCGGTGTTCACGGGCCACCACGACGGGTTCGTCGCGCGGCTGTCCGGTGACGGCTTCGCGGTGCTGCTGCGGGGCGAGCTGGCCGCCACCGAGGTCGTCGAACTCGTCGAACGCGCGCTGGAGGACCTCAACGAGCCGATCTACCTGGGCGGGCACGGCATCGGCGTGAGCGCGAGCGCTGGCATCGTGGTGCGCGCGGCGGTCGAGGGTGGCGCGGCGGAGCTGCTGCGGGCGGCGGAGATCGCGCTGCACCGGGCCAAGGAGGCCGGCAAGGCGCAGTGGATGCTGTTCGACCCCGAGCTGGACGCCCGCGACCGCGGCCGCTACCAGCTGGGCGCGGTGATCGCCGGGGCGCTGGAGAACGGCGAGTTCTCGCTCGTCTACCAGCCGACGGTGAAGCTCGCCGATCCCGACCGCCTCGCCGCGGTCAACGCGGGCCTGCGCTGGAACCACCCGGAGAAGGGCGAGCTCGGCTCGGACGAGTTCTACCCGCTGGCCCAGACCACGGGCATGACGGTGCCGCTGGGCCGCTGGCTCCTGGCCGAGTCCCTGGCGGCGACGGCCCGCTGGCGGTCGCGCTTCGGGGCGGCGGCGCCGGACGTGTGCGTCCAGCTGCCGACGAGGCTGGCGAGCGACCCGGACCTGGTGATGCTGGTCAAGGAGCAGCTGGACAAGCACGAGCTGCCGCCCAACGCGCTCCGGCTGTGCACCGACCGCGCCTCGGTCCTCGACCCGCGCGGCGAGGTGCTGGACTCGTTCGCGGTGCTGGCCGACCTGGGGACGCAGCTGGTGCTGACCATCACGGGCTCGGCGGACCTGGAGCTGATCCCCCAGCGCCGGCTGCCGGTCCACCACGTGATCCTCTCGGGCGCGGTGATCGACGCGCTGGACTCCGACTCGCCGCCGGAGCCGGCGCTGCGGCACCTGACGCAGCTGGTCACGCGGGCCCGCGAGCTGAAGCTCCGGGTGGGGGCGGAGGGCGTCCGGACGCACGAGCAGGCGGCGCGGCTGCGTCAGCTGGGCGTGCTGGCGGCCCGGGGCCCGTTCGTGACGGACTCGGCCACCGGCGACGAGGTCGACGAGCTCATCGCCCGCCACCCCGCCCGCTGACCGGGCGCGCGGGGAAACACCAAGCCGGTTCCTCGGTGGCTCCGAAGACCCGGCAGGATGGGTTCTGCCGCCGACGAGAAGGGACCTCCATGGACGCCGGAGACCTCGCCCCCGATTTCACGCTGCCCGACGACCAGGGCGCCGACCGCACGCTGTCGGACTTCCTGGCCACCGGCCCGGTGGTGCTGTTCTTCTACCCCGCCGCGATGACCGGCGGCTGCACGGCCGAGAGCTGCCACTTCCGCGACCTGGCCGCCGAGTTCGCCGAGCTCGGCGCGCACCGGATCGGCATCAGCCCGGACGGCGTCACCAAGCAGCGGCAGTTTTCCGAGGCCAACGGCTTCGACTACCCCCTGCTGTCCGATGTGGAGGGTGAGGTCGCCAAGCAGTTCGGCGTCTGGCGGAAGCTGCTGCCGCTGCACGCCAAGCGCGCGACGTTCGTGATCGGCGAGGACCGGAAGATCCTCGAGAAGATCAAGAGTGAGCTGAACTTCACGGTCCACGCCGACCAGGCGCTCAAGGTGCTGCGGGAGCGGAACAAGGTTTCCTGAGCCGCCCGGGTGGCGCCGCGGTCAGCGGCGCCACCCGCGGGGCGGCCAGACCGGCGGCCGGCGCACACCGGCCGTCGGCCACCCTCGCGGCCGGTCCCGCCGACGCCGCCCGCCGCCGTGCCACCGGATCGCGTACTCGTGCGCGTCCGCGCGGTTCCCGCGTTTCCCGGCCCGGTTCGTGAAGTCACGCCGCTCGCACAACCACCGGTGGCTCGGCTCGGCTCCGCGCGGGAAAGCGAGCATCTGCATCACGGCTTTTCCTTCCGCCACACGTGGTTCGTCCCGGCGCAGGCCGGGGCGAGCGGCTTTTCGACCGGTTCCTCGCGCACCTTCGTGAAGCCGAGGCGCGCGGGCACCGCTCCACTTCGGACGTTCCGCTCGTCGTGCTTGATCTCGACGTAGCCGGCACCGAGCCGGAACGCCTCCGCCGTCAGCAGCGAAACCGCACGCGTCATCAAGCCACGGCCGACGAAGTCCCGTGCGAGCCAATAGCCGATCTCGACGCCGCCCTCGCGCGCCATCACACCGATGCCGCCCGCGACGGTGTCGCCGACGCGGATCGCGAAGTCGTGCGTTTCCCCGGTCTCCCAGTTCTTCCGGGTGCGCTCCAGGAACTCGGCGCCGTCTTCGGCGCTGTAGCCGTCGGTCGCCCAGATCATCCAGGCCCCGATGTGGTCGAGGGACCCGGCGACCGTCGCGGTGAGCTCCGGGGCATCGGCGAACGTCCAGCGGGTCAGGGTGAAGTCGTCTGCGCCGTAGGTCTCCTTCACGGCCGCTCCTTCCGCCACACCTGCTTGACGCCGGAACACATCGGGGGAAGGTCGCCGGAGTCCTCGGGTTCCTTGCGCACCACCGAAAACCCGAGGCGCGCCGGAACGGCTCCGCTGCGGACGTTCGCCTCGTCGTGCCGGATCTCGACGTACTCCGCGCCACGGCGGAAGGCGTCGTCGGCCACCAGCGTCACCGCGCGGGTGATCAGGCCGCGGCCGGTGAAAGCCCGCGCGAGCCAGTAGCCGATCTCGACGCCGCCATCGCGGGTCATCGCGCCGACGGCACCGACGAGTGAGCCGTCCACCCGGATCGCCCACTCGTACGCCCGGCCGGTCTCCCAGTTTTCCCGCGTCAAGCGCAAGAAGGCCGCGGCGTCCTCGTCCGTGTAGCCTCCCGCGGCCCAGGGCACCCAGTCGGCCAGGTGCGCGCCGGACCCCGAAACCGCTGCCTGGACCGCGCCGGCGTCGGCGAACGTCCAGCGGGTCAGCGAAAACTCGTCACGGGCAAAAGTCTCGGCCGGGGTCTCCATGGGTTCCATGGTGCCCCGGCCGAGCCGTGCGGCGCTCCCGAATTAATTGGTGATGACGCTGTCCGGGATCTCCGTGTCGTTCTTCAGTGCGTCGAACAGCTGCTTCGACTTGGTCTTGTCCCAGTTCTCCGCGGATCCGCTGGTGACCGGGACGGTCGTGGTCACCACGCCGCCCGAGGAGATCCCGCGCATCGCGATCGCCAGGCCGGCCAGGTTGTGCACGTGGTCGCCCGAGTCCATCGTCAGCGCGTCCGGCCCGGAGCCCAGCAGCGGGAAGAAGTGGAACGGGTTGAGCAGCGTGCCGGGGCTGGCGATCTGGCTGACCAGCGCGCCGATGAACTTGCGCTGGTTGGCGACGCGGTCGAGGTCCGAGCGCGGCGTCGCGTCGCTGTGGCGCATCCGGACGAAGCCCAGCGCCGAGCGGCCGTCGAGCGTCTGGGGGCAGCCCGCCTTGATGCTGATCCCGGTGACCGTGTCGTTCATGTCCTTGTCGATGCACATGTCGACGCCGCCGATCGCGTCGACGATCTTGGCGAACCCGCCGAAGCCGATCTCCGCGTAGTGGTCGATGTGCAGGCCGGTGGCCCCTTCGACGGTCTGCGCGAGCAGCTTCGGCCCGCCGAGCGAGAACGCCGCGTTGATCTTGTTCTTGCCGTGGCCGGGAATCGTCACCTGCGAGTCGCGCGGCAGTGACAGCAGCGTCGGCTTCGTGGAGTTGTCCGGGATGTGCGCGACCATGATCGTGTCGGTGCGCTGCCCGCCGCCGGCCGCCGCGACGTCGCCGGTGGCCAAGCGCTCCTCGTCCTCGGCCGTGAGCCCCTCGCGGCTGTCCGAGCCGACGATCAGCCAGTTGGTGCCGGACGCGGCGACCGGGCGGCCGGAGTAGTCGGCGAGCGCGTCGACGCGCTTGATGGAGAACTCCAGGTAGACCCAGATGCCGGCGAGGAAGACGACGAACACCAGCACCAGCGTCAGCAGGATCTTGCCGAAGCTCCAGCGACGCCGGCGCGGCGGCCGGGACGGCGGGTAGTCGTCGTCCACCGGGCGCCGGGGCGGGTCCTGGCGCGGCGGGGGCGGCGCGTACTGCCGCTCGTCCTCGCGGGTGCCCATCGGGCGGGTGCGCTCGTCGTACGGGCTCTGGCCGCGCCCGGGCAGCGGCATCATCTGCGCGCGCTGGTGGTCGCGGGAGCGCCCGCCGGGCCGGGGCGGCGGCATCCGGCGCCCGCCGTCGTCGCCACGGTACGTCATCACCATCACCCAATCCCGATTCGGACAAACGTGTCGCCGTCAGTAGACCGCACGTCCTCGAAAGGAGGACGTGCGGCACCGGGTAGGGGTTGGCCGCCGGCGGTTACTTGCCGGTCGCCTCGTAGCCGAACTGGTGGACCTTGAGGTACCCGGAGCGGAACCCGGCCTCGGAATAGGCCAGGTAGAACTCCCACATCCGGCGGAAGACGTCGTCGAACCCGAACCCGGCGATGTCGGTCCAGCGGTGCAGGAACCGTTCGCGCCACAACCGTAGCGTGCTCGCGTAGTCCTGGCCGAACTCGCGCATCCCGGCCAGCTTGAGCCGGGTGTTCGCGACCAGGCCGTCCTCGATCGAGCGGACCGACGGGATGATGCCGCCGGGGAAGATGTACTTGTGGATCCAGGTGTAGGCGCGCGAGGCGGCCAGCATCCGGTCGTGGTCCATGGTGATGGCCTGCAGGCCGAACCGCCCGCCGGGGCGCAGCCGCTCGCCGATCGTGGCGTAGAACGTCGGCCAGTAGGACGCGCCGACGGCCTCGATCATCTCGACGCTGACCACGGCGTCGTACTGCCCGCTCGACTCGCGGTAGTCGCACAGTTTCACTTCGACGCGGTCGGAGAACCCGGCCGCGGCGATCCGCTCGGTGGCCAGCGCCCGCTGTTCCTCCGAAATGGTCAGCGACGTCACCTGGGCGCCGCGGGCCGCGGCGCGGATGGCGAGTTCACCCCATCCGGTGCCGATTTCGAGCACCTCGCTGCCCGCGCGGACGCCGGCGTAGTCCAGCACGCTGTCGATCTTGCGGTGCTGGGCGGCGGTGAGGTCCTCGCCGGGGCCGAACAGCGCCGAGGAGTACATCATCGACTCGTCGAGGAAGGCGCCGAACAGGTCGTTGGACAGGTCGTAGTGCCGGTGGATGTTGGCCCGCGCGCCCTCGAGGGTGTTCTCCTCCTGCGGCGGCTGCGTGCGCTCGGCGATCCGCCGGAACTTCTGCAGCACCGGCGGCACGAGCGTGGCCATCCGCTCGGCGAACGGCGTCAGCACCTCGGCCAGGTCGGACGCCGTCCAGTCACCGGCCATGTAGGACTCGCCGAAGCCGATCTTGGCGTCGACACCGAGGCGGTGGAAGAACGCTTCCGGGCGCAAAATGCGCATTTCGGGCGATTCCGGCCCGCCGGCGCCGAGCACGGTGCCGTCGGGGAACGTCACCCGCACGTCGAGCGGGCGGACCGCACGGCGGAACAGCGAGGCGGCGATCCGAGCGCGCAGCGCGGACCGCGGCGGGCTCGCCAGCCCCGGCCAGCGGGACTCGTCGGGAATGTCCTGGGCGCGGTCAACACTCGACGTGGTCACGGTTCTCCCTCCGGCCGGCCTGGTACGCCGGTGATCGATCCTAGTCGCCGCACCCCCGCGGCGCGTTTCGCTGTATGCCCTGTTCGGGGCGGTGCTACACGGGTATTCGGAGCCGCTCGGGCCCCGGCGCGGCCCACGCGCCGCGCAACTCGTCGGCGGGGTCCCCGGCGAGCACTTCCAGTGTGAAAGCAATCGTCAGCCGGGTCCACACGGACGACCGGCGGAGCATCGCGTGCCCCTCGTTGGCGATCTCGAACCGGGCGACGCGGGCGGCGACGCCCTCGGCGCGTTCGGCGAAGGCGTGCGACTCCACCGGGCTGGTCATCCGGTCGCGGGTGCCGTGCACGATGAGCACCGAACGCCCGGCGACGGCGTCCACCGGCTCGCGCCGCGGCGTCCACGGCGCCAGCGCGCAGACCCCGCGCACCGCCGGGTCGTCGGCCACGCGCAGCGCCACCCGGGCACCCATGGAGTGCCCGACCAGCACCACCGGCAGGCCGGGGTGGTCGGCGCGGATGCGCTCGAGAGCCCAGCGGGCGTCGTCGAGGGGGTCCATGGCGGGGGCGTTCCAGCCGTAGCGGCGGTTGCGCAGCAGCCGCACCTCGACGCCGTCCCGGCGGCCGGCCCGGTGCAGGGCACGCGCGATCGGGACCATCCGGAGGAAGGCCAGCTTCCAGGGTGGCACGCTGCCCGTGCCGTGCTCGGCACCGCCGTGCAGCACGAGCACGACCGCTTCGGTCCGCCCCCGTGCCCGCCACACGGACACCGCCGGTTCCGCTTCGCTCACCCGTGTCCTCCTGTCGGCCCCGCATCCGGGTCAACCGCGCCCGCCCACCGGGCTATTCCACCGCGTACCACCATCTTCGCGGTAGATTCGGCGCCCGGTCCCCTACGGAAGGGTGGGTGTGGTGAGCGCCACGGACATCTCGGGCAGCGTCGCGAAGCAACTGGCGGACGTCGAGCAGGCCAACGCCGAGGCGGTGCGCGAAGCGGCGGATCTGGTGCTGGGGGTGATCCGAGCCGACGCACTGGTCTATACCGCCGGCGCCGGGCACTCGCTGGCGGCCGTCGCCGAGACGTTCTACCGGGCCGGCGGCCTGGCCTGTGTGTACCCGCTGTACCACCCGGACCTGCTCCCGCTGCACGGCGCGGTGAGCAGCACGAAGACCGAGCGGCGCACCGGCCTGGCCGCCGAGGTGCTGGCCGGGCGCGCGCCGGGGCCGGACGACGTGCTGGTGGTGTTCTCGACGTCCGGGTCGAACCCGTACCCGGTCGAGCTGTGCATCGAGGCACGCGAGCGCGGGGCGGCGGTCATCGCGATCACGTCCCGGGCGTGCGTGGCGGCGGCGCCGAAGCGGTCGTCGAGCAACCTCGTCGAGCAGGGCACGGTCGTGCTGGACTCGCTGGTCATCCCCGGCGACGCGAGCTACCCGCCGGACGCGCCGCGCACCGCGCCGCTGTCCACTGTGGTCAACGCGTTCCTGTGGAACCTCGTGCTCGCGCAGGTCTACGACCGCGGGACGGCCGAAGGCCTCGACGTCCCGCTGTGGCGCAGCTCCAATGTGGAAGGCGGCGACGAGGCGAACGCGGCGCTGCTGGAGAAGTACGGCGCGATCGTGCCGCGGCTGAAGTAGTTCGTGGAAAAGCACCGGCCGGGCACGCCTTGACGGGCGTGCCCGGCCCCCTTAGCGTCGACATACCGACTGGTCGGTGTGGACCGGTCGCTCCCCGAGGAGGTCCGGTGGACGGTGCCACGGTGACGGTGCAGGGCGAGTGCGCTCCCGGGTTCGAGCCGGTGCGCGAAGCCTTCGAAGCGAACTTCCGCGAGCGCGGCGAGCTGGGCGCGGCGTTCACGGCCCTCCGCCACGGCGAAGTCGTGGTGGACCTGTGGGGCGGCTGGGCCGACCCGGACCACGCGCGTCCGTGGCAGGCGGACACCCTGGCCAACGTCTGGTCGACGACCAAGGGCATGACCGCGATCTGCGCGCACCGGCTTGCCGACGCCGGCGAGCTGGACGTCGACGCGCCGGTCGCGAAGTACTGGCCCGAGTTCGCCGCCGCGGGCAAGGGCGAGGTCCCGGTCCGGTGGCTGCTCTCGCACCGCTCCGGCGTGCCGGGGATCGGCATCGAGCGGCCGGTGGCGGTCGAGGAGCTGTACGACTGGGATCTGATGACGTCGCTGTACGCGGCCCAGGAACCGTTGTACGAGCCGGGTTCCGCGGGCGGGTACCACGCGCTGGCGTACGGCTGGCTCGTCGGCGAGGTCGTCCGGCGGATCGCCGGGCAGGGCATCCGCGAGTTCTTCGCCGAGCAGGTCGCCGAGCCCCTCGGCGCGGACTTCTCGATCGGCCTTTCTTCGGAAACGGACTTGGACCGCTGCGCCACCCTCGTCGATCCGGTGATGAGCGAGGAGATGGCGAACGCGCTGGCCACGGCGTTCGCCGCGGCCGGTCCCGTCGCGCAGGCGGCGTTGACCAACCCGCGGCTGGCCGGCCACCACGCGAACGAACCGGCCTTCCGCCACGCCGTCATGCCGGCCCTGAACGGCCACGGCACGGCCCGCGCGATCGCGACGATCTACGGCGGCCTCGTCGACGGGACGCTCCTGTCCCCCGCGGGCCTCGCCCGGGCGCGGGAGAGCCAGGGCAAGGAGGTCGACGCGGTGCTCGGCCTGCCCAACGAGTGGGGCCTCGGCTTCTACCTCGGCAGCGACGCCCGCGGCTTCGGCCCCAACCCCACGGCCTTCGGCCACGACGGCCTCGGCGGCTCCACCGGCGGCGCCGACCCGGAGAACGGCATCGCCTTCGGCTACACCCTCAACCAGCTGGGCCCCCTGATCCGCGACGACCCCCGCAAGATGGCCCTGGTCCAAGCCCTCTACAAGTCCCTCCCGACCACGTAACCGCGTACCCAGAGGGTCGGCTCGCGTACTCGGAGGGTCGGCTCGCGTACCCAGACGGTCGGTTCGTGAGCCGACCCTCCAGGTACGCGAGCCGACTCCCTGGGTACGCGAGCCGACCCTCCAGGTCACGCCACGGCGGGTTCTTCTTCTGCGAACTGGGTTGCGTGGAGGGTTGCGTAGCGGCCGTTGGCGGCCAGGAGTTGCTCGTGCGTGCCGCGCTCGACGATTTCGCCGTGCTCCAGGACCAGGATCTGGTCGGCCGCGCGGACCGTCGACAACCGGTGCGCGATGACCAGGGCCGTGCGACCGGCCAGCGCGTGGGTCAGGGCTTCGCCCACCGCCGCCTCGGACTCGGAGTCCAGGTGCGCGGTCGCCTCGTCCAGGATGACGACCTTGGGCTGCGCCAGCAGCAGCCGCGCGATCGTCAGCCGCTGACGCTCGCCGCCGGAGAGGCGGTAGCCGCGCTCCCCCACCGTCGTGTCGAGACCGTCCGGCAGGGAACGCACCAGCTCACCGAGCCGGGCCCGCTCCAGCGCCGCCCAGATCTCGTCGTCCGTGACGCCCGGCCGCGCGTAGGCCAGGTTCGCGCGGATCGTCTCGTGGAAGAGGTGCCCGTCCTGGGTCACGACGCCGACGGTCTCCCGCAGCGAAGCGAAAGTCAGGTCCCGGACGTCCACATCGGACAGCCGCACCGACCCGGAGTCGACGTCGTAGAGCCGCGGCAGCAGCGACGCGATCGTCGACTTCCCCGCGCCCGAAGACCCGACCAGGGCGACCATCTGCCCCGGCTCGGCGCGGAACGAGATCCCGTGCAGCACCTCGTCCCCGCCGCGGTGGTCGAGCGTCGCGACGTCCTCCAGCGACGCCAGCGAGTACCGATCCGCCGCGGGGTAACCGAAGCGGACGTCGGAGAACTCGACGGCGACACCGTCGGAAGACGCCGGCAATGCCCGCGCGGACGGCTTCTCCTCGATCATCGGCTTCAGGTCGAGGACCTCGAAGACCCGCTCGAACGACACCAGCGCCGTCATGACGTCGACGCGGACGTTGGCCAGCGCGGTCAGCGGCGCGTAAAGCCGGGTGAGCAGCAGCGCGAGCGCGACGACGGTGCCCGGCGCGAGCTTGCCGGTCAGCGCGAGGTACCCGCCGAGGCCGTAGACGAGCGCCTGCGCCAGCGCCGAAACCAGGGTCAGGCTGGTCATGAACCAGCGGGTCAGCATCGCGGTCCGCACGCCGATGTCGCGCACGCGCCCCGCGCGCAGCCCGAAGTCGTCCGCTTCCTGGACCGGACGGCCGAAGAGCTTCACCAGCGTCGCGCCCGGCGCGGAAAACCGCTCGGTCATCTGCGTGGTCATGCCGGCGTTGAGGTTCGCGGCTTCGCGCTGCAGCCCGGCCATCCGGCGGCCGAGCCGGCGCGCGGGCAGCACGAAGATCGGCAGCAGCACCAGCGCGAGCAGCGTGACCTGCCACGACAGCGTCAGCATGACGGCCAGCGAAAGCGCCAGCTGGATCGTGTTGGTGACGAGGCCGGACAGCGTCGCGGTGAACGTCCGCTGCGCGCCGATGACGTCGTTGTTCAGGCGGGAAACCAGTGCACCGGTGCGGGTGCGCGTGAAGAACGCGATCGGCATCCGCTGCACGTGCTCGAACACCGCGCGCCGCAGGTCGTAGATGATGCCTTCGCCGATGCGCGCCGACTGCCAGCGCTCGATCAGGCCGAACCCGGCGTCGGCGACCGCGAGCAGGGCGATGACGACCGCGAGCCAGACGACCAGCGGCAGGTCACCGCCGCCGACGATCGCGTCGACCACCTTGCCCGCCAGCACGGGTGTCGACACGGCCAGCACCGCCGAGACGACGGTCAGCACGAGGAAGGCGACCAGCCGCCGCCAGTGCGGGCGGGCGAACCGCGCGACGCGTTTCAGCGTGCCGCGGCTCAGCCCTTTCGGGACGTCGTTGGCGCGCATCGCCGAGCTCAGCAGCGCCCAGGTGTTGTCCATGGGAAACCCCCAGTGTCAAAACCTCTACCATAGCTGAGGTTTTCTCCGGATATGACCTGGACAACGCCACCGCCGTCCGTTTGCTTCCCGCCGCCGTTCACTCCCCGCGAACAACGCGGTGCAGTGCGGCGCGCAGCCGTTCCGCGTCATCCTCACCGAGGCGCTCCAGCAGCCGCGACTCGGCCTGCCGCGTGGCGTCCTCGCCCGCCGCGCGAACCCGTTCGCCTTCGGCGGTCAGGGTCACCAGGCGCTTGCGGCGGTCGCCGGGCGCGACCTCGCGCCGGACCAGGTCCTTGTCCTCCAGCTCGTCGACCAGCGCGACCATCGTCGTCCGGTCGATGCCGAGCCGCGCGGCGCCCTCCTGCTGCGACAGCGCCGGGCCGTCGCCGAACAACGTGAGCAGCGCGAGCTGCCGGCCGGTGACCCCGAGCGGCGCGTACAGCGGCTCGGCCAGCTCGGCGAGCCGCAGCTGGGCGTGCTTGAGCAGGTAGCCGAGCCGTCGGGTGACAGCGAGGTCGCTGGACATGGGGAGAACTCTACACTTAAGCTGATCGTCAGTCTTACTGATGATTTGTCACGCTGATAATCAGGAGAGCATCATGGTCACGATCGGAATCAAGCCACCCCAGCAGCACGTCGGCATAGCGGCGCTCCGCGAGATCTGGGCCATCGCCGACGACGCCGGCTTCGACGGCTGCTGGGTCTTCGACCACCTGGCCCCGATGGGTCCGGACCGCACCGGCGACGTCTTCGACGGCTGGACGCTCCTCGCGGCGATGGCCGAGGCGACGAAGCACGTGCGCATCGGATGCCTGGTGTCGGGCGCCACCAACCGCCACCCGGGCACGTTCGCGAAGATCGCGGCGACGGTCGACCACCTCTCCGGCGGCCGGCTCGACGTCGGCCTCGGCGCCGGCGGCGACGCGGTCACCGACGCGATGATGGGCACGCCGACGCCGTCACCGGTCGAACGCGTCGAAAGGCTGGCGGAGACCTGCGAAATCCTCAGTCTGCTGTGGACCCGGCCGGTCACCGACTACCCGGGCACCCACTACACGTTGACCGGCGCGCGCAGCGACCCGAAGCCGCGGCAGCCGAAACCGCCGCTGTGGCTGGGCAGCAGCGGCGAGAAGCTCGGCCTTCGGGTCGTCGCCCAGCACGCCGACGTGTGGCTGAACGCGGCGCTGCCGGGCACGGAAGTCACCGAGCTGCAACGGCTTTCGCGGGTACTGGACGAGCACTGCGCGGCGGTGGGCCGCGACCCGGCGACGGTCCGCCGCGCGGCGCAGTTCCGGCTGCCGTCCGATGCGGACAGTGCCGTGCGGCTCGCGCGCAGTCACGTCGAGGCGGGGTTCACCGAGCTGGTCCTCATGCCGACCGGCCGTGACGACGTTGTCACGGCTTCGGAGGCGGCCGCGAAGCTGCTCCCCCGCCTGCGGGAACTCGGCTGAAGCGGGCGTCGGGGCCGTCGGTAGCCTGGCGAGGTGGAAACGGAGGTGGGCCGGGCGCCCGCATGGCGGCGCGCGGCACGGCTCTTCACGGCCCCCGCGGCCACGCTCGACCAGGCTCCGCTCCGGTGGGACCTCGGCTTCTACCTGGCCTGCCTGGCCTTCGCCCTGCCGACCGCGCTCAAGTCCGAGTTCTACGGCTACCGCGTCTGGGGCAACTTCGCGACCGTCGCCTACGCTCTCGGCGCGCTGCACAGCGGGTGGCTGCTGCTGTCCGCACGAACCGGGCGTACGCCACGCGGCGCACTCGGCTCGCGCTGGTGCGGGATCGCCGCCGTCGCCCTGTTGGCAATGATCCTTCCGTTGCTGCTCCTGGTGATCCGCCGACTGACCGGAGTGGACTGGCTGATCACGCCGTTCTCGTGGGCCGCGCAGCCCGAGGTCTGGGTGATCGAGCGGTCCGCGGATCTGCTGCTGCACCACGGAACCCCGTACGTCGACGTCACCGCGCTCGGCCGGGCGCCGGAAGTCAACGACTACACCCCGTACGGCCCGGTCATGGCCGTCTTCGGGCTGCCGCGCGCACTCTTCGGCGGCACCCCGCTGGGCAACGCCCTCACCGATGCCCGCTGGATGTTCGCCCTGGCCGCCTGCGCCTGCGTGCTGGGCACGCTGAAGCTGCTGAAGTGGCCCCGGGTCCCGGTCGGCGCCGCCCAGCTCGCGCTGGCCTGCCCGCTCACCGCGCTCACCTGGGCCGTCGCCGGGCCGGACCTGGCGATCGTCGGGCTGCTGGTGCTCTCCTGCGCACTCGCCGCCACCGGGCGGGCCGCCTGGGCGGGCCTGGTGCTGGCTTTGGTCGTCAGCGCGAAGCTCATCGTCGCGCCCGCCGCCGCGGTCCTGGTCGTGTTCGTGCTGGTTCGCCGCAAAACCGGGCTCGACTGGCCGGCCGTGGGCCGCTTCGGGTCAGCGCTGGTGGCCACCACGGCCGCGCTGCACCTGCCCGTGTACCTCGTGGACCCGGCGGCGTTCGTGGAGCACGTCTTCCGCTTTCCCCTCGGGATGGGCGCCGTGCGATCGCCCGCGGCGAGCCCGCTGCCGGGCCACCTGATCGCCGAAACCGGCCCGGTGGGCCAGGTCGCGGCGTTCGTGCTCGTCGGCGCCGCGGCCGTGGCGATGATCGTCTGGCTGGTGCGCCGGCCCCCCGCGAACGGCTCCGGCGCACTGCTGCGCATCGCCGTCGGACTCGGCGCGTTGATCCTGCTCACCCCGGCCACCCGCTACGGCTACCTGGTGTACCCGCTGGTCCTGCTCGGAGCCCACCTGACGTTCCGCGTGGCCGAAGCTTCCACTGCGCGCCCCCCGCGCAGCAGTTCGTGACTACTTCTTCTTGACTCGCGTGGCCCCGCCGCGCCCCCGCAACTGGACCCCGGACTCCGACAGCACGCGGTGGACGAACCCGTAGGAACGCCCCGTCGACTCCGCGAGCGCCCGGATGCTCGAGCCCTTCTCGTATTTCTTCTTCAGGTCAGCGGCCAGCTTGTCGCGCGTGTTGCCGGTGATCCGCGCGCCTTTCTTGAGATCAGCCACGTCGATCGCCTTCCCGCCGAGAGTGTTCTGGGCCACATATTGACCCCTGCCGGGGCAATGATCGAACACTGAGCGCCGGAATGCCAGACGACAGACGTAAAACAGCCGAAACTGCGATCACATTGGGCCATTCCAGTGCTCGGCCACAGCGATCTTGCACCCGAATGGACGCAGAGAGTCACGCAAGCTGGACAAGTTCCAGATAGTCCGCCGACCAGTGGTCCTCGGTGCCGTCGGGCAGCAGGATGACCCGCTCGGGCTCCAGCGCCTCCACGGCGCCGGGGTCGTGCGTGACCAGGACGACGGCACCGGCGAAGCTCCGCAAAGCGTCCAGGACCTGGGCGCGGCTGGCCGGGTCCAGGTTGTTCGTCGGCTCGTCGAGGAGCAAGACGTTGGCAGCGCTGGAGACCAGGCCGGCGAGCGCGAGCCGGGTCTTCTCGCCGCCGGAAAGGGTGCCGGCGGGCTGGTCGAGTTGTTCGCCGGTGAAGAGGAACGAGCCGAGCAGGTTCCGCAACTCCTGAGCACCGGTGTCCGGTGAGAGATGTCGGATGTTTTCCCACACCGACGCATCATGATCAAGAGTTTCGTGTTCCTGTGCGTAATAGCCCAAACGCATTCCGTGACCCGGCACGATCTCACCGGTGTCCGGAGTTTCCATTCCGCCGAGGAGGCGGAGCAAAGTGGTCTTTCCCGCACCGTTCAGCCCGAGTACGACGACCTTCGAACCGCGGTCGATCGCGAGATCGACCCCGGTGAAGATTTCCAGTGAGCCGTACGACTTCGAGAGGCCCTCGGCGGTGAGCGGGGTCCGGCCGCACGGCGCGGGCTCCGGGAACTTGATCCGGGCGACCTTGTCGGCCACCCGGGTCTCGTCGAGCGCCGAGAGCATCTGCTCGGCGCGGCGGGCCATGTTCTTGGCCGCCACGGCCTTCGTCGCCTTCGCGCCGAGCTTCGCGGCCTGCTGTTGCAGCGCAGACGCCTTCTTCTCGGCGTTGGCGCGCTCACGGCGGCGGCGCTTCTCGTCGGTCGCGCGCGCGTCGAGGTAGCGCTGCCAGCCCATGTTGTAGAGGTCGAGCTCGCCGCGCGTGGCGTCGAGGAACCAGACCTTGTTGACGACGTCGGCCAGCAGCTCGACGTCGTGGCTGATCACGACCAGGCCGCCGTCGTGCTGCTTGAGGAACCCGCGCAGCCAGTTGATGGAGTCGGCGTCGAGGTGGTTGGTCGGCTCGTCGAGCAGCAGGATCGTCTCGGACTTGCCGCCGGCGCCGGCTTCGGCCGCGGCGAACAGGATGCGCGCCAGCTCGACGCGCCGGCGCTGACCGCCGGAGAGCGTCTGCAGCGTCTGCGCGAGGATCCGGTCGGCCAGGCCGAGGTTCGAGCAGATCCGCGCCGCTTCGCTCTCCGCGGCGTACCCGCCGAGCGACGAGAAGCGCTCTTCGAGCCGCGCGTAGCGGTTGATGGCCTTGTCGCGCGCGGCGTCGTCGACGAGCTCGGCCATGGTGGCCTGCGCCTTCTCCATGTCGCGCATCAGCTTGTCGAGGCCCCGCGCGGAAAGCACGCGGTCCTTCGCGGTGACCGAAAGATCACCTTCGCGCGGGTCCTGCGGCAGGTAGCCGAGCTCGCCGGTGCGGCGGACGTCGCCCGCGTGCGGCTCGCCTTCGCCGGCGAGGACCTTCAGCGAGGTGGTCTTGCCCGCGCCGTTGCGGCCGACGAGGCCGATCCGGTCGCCGGACTGGATGCGGATGGTCGCGCCGTCGAGCAGGATGCGCGAACCCGCGCGCAGCTCAAGGCCGGTGGCCGTGATCAAGGGAAACTCCCGTGGAAGGGGGTGAATGGAGGACAGCGTCGAGCGGCCGGTCGGTGGTGACCGGCGCCGGCGTCACTCCAGCTGGATATCCACGGAGACCAGTGTACGGGCCGCGGTCCACCGGATTTTCCGGACGTGTGCGGTCTCACCCGTCGTGCAGCGTGACCTGCACCGACAGCGCCCGCACGGCGGCCTCTTCCAGCACGGCCCGGCTCGGCTCGCCGACCTCCAGCACGCGCGGCTCGGCCCGGGCGAACAGCGGGGCCAGCCGGCGGTTCCGGGCCAGGGCGCCCAGGGCCCGCCGGTCCCCGCCGAGCACCACGGCGTCCACTTCGGACAGCCGGGGCAGGAGCACTTCGAAGATGTCCTTCGCGGCGTCCTCGAGCGCGTGGCGCGCCTGGCCCGCGCGACGCCGGGCGAAGCGCTGCTGCGACCAGCCGCCCGCGGCGGAGCGGCCCTGCACGAGGTGCCGGTCGGTGCGCGAGAGCTCGACCCGGCCCCCGCGCGCGATGCCGAGGCTGTGCCCGCCCAGCCGCACCAGCACCAGCGCGATCCGCCGCGGCACCAGCGCGTGGGCCAGGAGCGCGTCGACGACCAGGCCCTCGAACGTCCCGGGCGGTGCTTCGAGCGGTCCGAAAGGGACGGTCGCGGTCGCGGCGGCCCCGTCGACGGCGACCACGCGCACCGCGCGCTCCGCGACCTCGGTCGTCTCGGCTCCTTCGTGACGGGCGCAGAAGCGGTCGAACCAGCCCGCCAGCCGGTCGGGCGGCACCTCCACCGCGCGGCCGCCGCCCGCGACCTGCCGGGGCTTCGCCATGGGAAGAACGGTACGGGGCCGCCGCGTCGCCGCGACGGCCCCGTACGGGTGGTTCGGTTCACTCAGTGCCGGTTACAGCGGGTGCACCGGCCCGTTGTTCGTGTACCCCCGCACGTTCGACGGCGCTCCGGCCGCCGGGGGCTGCACGAACCCGTTGATGTGCAGGGCGACCGAGCGGATCGAGCCGACGTCACCGCCGGCGACGTCCACCACGGAGAACGTCCACGTGCCGTCGACCGCCGCGCCGGTCAGGCCCGCGGTCAGCGACTGCGTCGGCCGCCACGTGCCGGTGAACGGCGCGTTGGCCGAGGTCACCGTGCTGAACGCGGTCGCCGCGTTGTCGGCGAAGACGACCTGGCACAGGTTCTTGCCCGAGCCGCCGTTGCGCTGGAACACCGTGGCCTTGGCCCCGGACGGCGCGGTGAGCGAGCCGACCAGGTCACCGACGTAGGTGTGGTCCAGCCCCACGGTGGTCGAGGCGGTCCCCGTGCTGCAGCTGGTGCCGTCCACGGAGAACCCGACCTTGGACGCGCGGCCGACCCCGGTGACCGGGATGGTCACCGACGCGCCGACCGGGCTGTTGTCCGGGATCGCCACCGGGGCACCGGTGTAGGCGAAGTCCTGCGCGACCGGCGACGGGGTGCCGACCGGCAGCGAGAACGTCGACGTCGTCGGCGAGTGCGCACCGGCGAAGCTGACGCGGGCGTTCAGGACGACCGGCGCGCCGAGCTGCTGCGTCGCCGGGACGGTGATGGTGAAGTCGTTGACGCCGGTCTGTCCCGGGCTGATGGTGCCGTAGGACTTGGACCGCGGCGCCACCGTGACGCCCGGGGTCGGGCTGGTGAGCACGACGCTGGTGGACACCGCGGTGCCGTCACCGTCGTTGGTCACCGGCAGCGTCACCTTGGCCGTGTCGCCCGGGTCGAGCGCGGAACCGCCGTCGGTCGGCGTGACCGTCGGCTGCTTCGCCACCGCGAGCGGCTGCGGGCTGGCACCGGTGTAGGCGAGCACCTTGTCCGCGAGGATGACGCCGGACCCGGTGAAGTTGTCGCGACCCGGGGTTTCGATGTCGACCGCGGTGTTGATCAGCGCCTCGCGGACCTCCGACGGCGGCAGGCCGGGGTTGCCCGAGAGGACCAGCGCCGCGATGGCCCCGGCGTGCGGGGCGGCGGCCGAGGTGCCGAAGAACGGGCTGAAGCCGGACACGCTGGTCTTCACGCCGTCGGCCGCGGTGATCTCCGGCTTGTTCCGGACCTCACCACCGGTCGAAGACACGTTGCCCGGGGTGATCGGGGTCCCGTCGGCTTCGTAGAACACGCGCCGCGGGCCGTCCGAGGTGAACCGCTCGGCCTTGGACGCACTGCTGAACGCACCCGGGAACGGGCCGGTCGGGTTGGCCGGGTCACCCGGCTCCAAGGGCCGTCCGAACGCCGCGGCCGCCGGAGTGGCCGCCACGCTGAAAGCGTCCCGCGCGGCCGAGTGGCCGACCGTGACACCCGGGGTGTTGTAGGCCTTGAGGCCGTCCGCCGAGTCCTTGAACCGGCCGCGCAGCGCGGACAGCGACAGGTAGCGGTTCTGGCCCGAGAACTTCACGACGGCCAGGCGCAGCCCGGTGCCGCCGAAGGCCGGCGTCTGCAGGATCTCGTACGGGTCCTGCGTGCCGTCCTGGACGTTCTGGCTGAAGCTGACCACGGCACCCGCGGAGTTGAGCAGGTAGAGGTCGTAGTCGTTCGACGACGCGCCGAGCGGGTCGGACCAGTGCAGCGTCACCGGGACACCGGCCGACGAGGCGTCGGAGACGGGCTCGTAGATCTGGTTGCCCGCGGCGCCGGCGAAGTTGTGCGCGGTGCCGGCGAACTTCCCGACCGACTTGCCGGAGTCGACGAAGTCGCCTTCCCAGTGCCCGGCGGTGCCGTCGGCGACGTTGCCCTCGTTGCCCGCCGACGAGAAGTACAGCGCGCCGTCCGCGGTCACGTCGTTCACGGCCTGGGCGATGATCCAGTCCTGGAACGGGGATTCCTTGAAGTAGATGACGTCGTCGACGATGACGTCGCAGTGCGACTCGAAGCGCAGCTTGCGGATGTTGTCCGCGAAGCTGGCGTCGGAGTTGAACGCCGAGGCGAAGCCGAGCGCGGCGTTGGGCGCGAGGTCGTGGATGATCTCCAGCATCGCGGTGCCCTCGTCGCCGTCGCCCTCCTGCCCGGCGATGACGTCGACGTTCGGCGGCAGCTCGCCCTTGGCCTGCGACGCGGCCAGGGAGTCGACGCCGTCCGACAGGGCGCACGCCTTGACGCCGACGCCGGTGACGCCGAACTGCTGGCGGGCGATGTCGGCGTTGTGGGCCCGGTCGCCCTCACTGGTCAGGGTCGCGGCGGCGGCAGCGCTGCGCTGCGACTTGCTCGCAACCGCTTTCTGCAGCTCGCCGGCGATGCGGTCGGCCTTCTGCTGCTTGGTTTCGGTCTTGGCCGGCGTCGTCGCCGGGGTGGCCAGCTCGCGGGCCGTCATGGCCTGGTCGGCCTGCTCGACGCGCTTGACGTCGCCGCGGGCCGCGATCGCGGCGAGCTGGTTGAGCGGCACCTCGGCGCGGACGCTGGCGTAGCGGTCGGACACCGCGCGGATGCCCGCCCCGGCCTTGGTCAGCCCGCTGATGAGGTCCGGCGAGACCTTGCTCGCGCGGATGTCGACCAGGACTGTCCCGGCCGCGGAAACCTGAGCCCCCGACTGCAGCGCGTTGAGCTGCTTGGTCACGCCCTTCTGGGCGGCGAGCAGATTGCTGTCCACTTTGGACTCGGCGGCGGTGCGGCCCGCCTTGACCGCCTGCAGGGCGGCGATCTGCTGCTGTGCGACTTCGCTGAAGGTGTCCGGTGTGGATGCTGTGGCGGCGCCCGCGGCGGGCGGCGACACGAGGCCGAGGGCGGCGAGCAGCGCCGCAGCCCCGGCTGTGAGCACAGTGGATCTCGATCTCGTGGAACGGGTACGACGCACGTGCGCCCTCCGATTATCTCCAGGCGCGTGCCCCGACTCACGCTGACCGATCGCCGGTGATCACCGACGAGTGCCAGTCAAGTACGGTGAGTTCTCCGTAAAAACCCGCCGTTCGAGTGACAAAGGACGGATAATTTCCCGAACCGTCCGGAGGTCGTAGGCCGGTCGGCGCAACGGTGAATTTCCCACGGGACAGCGGCAGGACAAACGGCGTTCGCCCGGCATTCCGAGGGGTGGGATGTCCACTTGAGCCGGTCGGGGACCGTGCAGCGCGTGGCCCGGCGGGGCGATCGCGTTACCGCCGGGCGCTCAGAGGACGAAGGAGTCCGACCACGGCTGGGCGGCCCGCCCGGACAGCGCGTCCAAGAGCGTCACCGCCTGCTTGTCCGTCAGCGAAGCCACGAAGTCCACCACCGCCCGGCCCCGGGCCAGGCCGCGCACCGCGTCCGGGCCGGACACCGGCTCCCCCGTCGCCCCGACGAGCAGCTCCGGCGCCGACCGCGCCAGCCCGGTGTACTCCGCGTGCGCCAGCTCCACCAGGTCGTGCAGCCGCCGCGGCAGCCGGGAAACCTCGTCGCGGTCGGACAGCCACGCGTCGAGCGCGTCGACCAGGCTCGACACCACCCCGGCCTGCCCGCGCTGGTGCAACGCCAGGTCCGGGCGCAGCAGCACGAACCGGCGGTGCACGAACTTCAGCACCTGGACCTCGTGCCACTGGGCCGGGCGCAGCGACACGTGGCCGGTGCGGGTGGACGGCGAGGCCAGCACGAACACGCCGTCGACCAGGCGCGCCGTCCAGTTGGCCGAGAACGCCGCCGTCGCCTGCTCCGCCTCGATCGAGCCGTCGAACTCCGCGGCCAGCAGGCCGTCGACCAGCTCCGCGCGGACCCGGGCCACCGCGGCGGCGAACGCGTCGTCGTCGACGATCCACGCGTCCTTGACGTGCATGCGGCGGCGGACGCGCTCGAGCGACCGGCCCGGGCGGCGCAGCTCCGCGTGCAGCGTCTCGTCGTCGAGGGCGGCCAGCTCGCCCGCGTGCTCGAGCCACTCCCCCAGCTCCGCCGCCACCGGCGCGTGCTGCAGGACGCCGATGCGGTGGAAGTCCTGCAGGTCGTGGATGGCGTAGGCGATGTCGTCGGCGGTGTCCATCACGGACGCTTCGACCGTCTGCTGCCAGCCTTCGACGCGTCCCGCGAACGCCGCGCGCGCCTGCTCGAAGTCGTCGAGCTCGGTGGCGTAGGCGGAGAACTTGGCCGCGCCGGTGCCGGGCGCCTCGTCCGGTTCGCCGGCGCCGCGCGGCGGCACGGCCATCTCGGACGGGTGCGGCGCCGGGTGGTGCAGCCGCAGCCACGGGTACTTCAGGACGGCCGCGCGCACCGCGGTGGTCAGGTCGAGCCCGATCGCCGACGGCCCGCGCACATCGGTAGTGGTGATGATGCGGAAGGTCTGGGCGTTGCCCTCGAAGCCGTCGGCCAGGCCGAAGCGGTGGCGGGCGATGCGGTCGAGCGTCTGCTCGCCGAGGTGCCCGAACGGCGGGTGCCCGAGGTCGTGGGCGAGCGCGGCGGCCTCGGCGACGTCGAGGTCGCAGCCGCCCAGCTTGTCGACGAGGCCGGCGTCGTCCCCGGTGGTGATGCGCTCGGCGATGGCGCGGGCGACCTGCGCGACCTTCAGGCTGTGGGTGAGGCGGTTGTGCAGCAGGCCGGCGCCGCCGGCGCTGACCACCTGCGTCACCCCGCCGAGCCGGGCGAAGAACGGGGACGCGGCGATGCGGTCGCGGTCGATCCGGAACGGGCTGCTCGCCAGGTCGGTGAAGCCGCCGGCGTTCGTGACGGGGTCCCGCCGCACCACCCTCGGGTCGGTCTGCTCGCTGCCCTGATCCATGCGCCCGACCTTATCCGGCTTCACCCGAACGGCGGGCAGGCGCGTGGGTACCTTCAGGTATGCCCCGAGCGATGGTCACGACGCTGGCAGCACTCGCGTTCGCCCTGGTCGCGTGCGGCGCGCCCGGTCCTTCGACACCGGCCTCGACGTCGACCTCGGCTTCGGCGACAGCCAAGCGGGTCAAGGTCCCGGACGTGTCCGGCATGAACCACCAGGACGCCCAGGACGCGATGCAGAAGGCCGGGCTCTACAACCTGCGCGAGGTCGACGGCACCGGCCAGGGCCGGATGCTGGTCCTGGACCGCAACTGGGTCCAGACGGCCCAGGACCCACCGGCCGGCACCGAGGTCGCAGCCGACGCCGTGATCACCCTGACGGCGATCAAGTACACCGACCGCTGACCCGTGTCGACCCTCCAATCACGCGTGATGCCCTCCCAATCACGCGTGATGCCCCTCTGATCACGCGAGAAGCCCGTCCGGCCCCGGTGCGCCGCGAGGTCACACCCGTGATCCGCGGGGCATCTCGCGTGATTGAAGGGGCATCACGCGTGATTGAAGGGGCATCACGCGTGATCAGAGGGTCGACTCGCGTGATTGAAGGGTCGACACGGCGGCGGGTCAGGCCTCCGGCGGGGTCGTGTAGGCCTTCAGGGTGCGGTCGGCCGCCGCACGGGCCTGCTCGGGGTTCGCGCCCGCCGCGACGTCGGCCTCGTACCAGGCCTCGTTCGACGCCGTCATGAAGCGGATGCCCTCGGGCGACATCATCCAGGCCATCGCCGCCTCCGGGTCGACGGCCTTGCCCGGGTCGGCCAGGTGCAGGACCAGGCCGACCAGCGCCCCGTCCCAGCCGATGCCGACCGCGCCCGGGCCGAACTCCTCCCAGCGCTCGTCGACGTGCGCGACGTGCTCCAGCTCGAACCGCGTCCCGGACCCTTCGGGCGTCAACCGGACCTCGATCCAGCTGACGTTGCCGCCGAACTCCCACGTCGCCGCGAAGCTCTTCGGCGGGTCGCAGCGCTCGACCGTGCCGCCGGCGTTGCCCTCGAACTGGTACTTCCCGCCGAGCTTCAGCTCGCCGCTGACCGGCAGGAACCAGCGCGGGATGCGCTCGGGGTTCGTGCAGGCGTCCCACAGGTCGTCGACGTCGGTGTCGTAGACCTGGCCGATGGTCAGGACGCGGGCCTCCTTCCCTTCGAGCACCCGGTCGCCGAGCGTCCGGCGGACGGCGCTGATCTGGTGGCTGACGTCGATCACGGGGAGTCTCCTTCGGTGAGGCGCCGCGCGCGCTTGCCGCGGGCGATTTCGGTGGCCAGTGCGTCCAGCGGCGGGGTCCAGAACCGGCGGAACCGGTCGAGCCAGGCGTCGACGTCGCGCAGCGGCGCGTGCCCGACCGCGTACAGCCGCCGCGTCCCGTCCTGGCGGACGACCGCGAAGCCGTTCTCGCGCAGCACTTTCAGGTGCTGGGACACCGCGGGCTGCGAGATGCCGAACTCGGCCCGGATCACGTCGGTCACCGAGCCCGCCGCCCGCTCGCCGTCGGCCAGCAGCTCGAGGATCCGGCGGCGGACCGGATCACCGAGGACGTCGAACGCGTGCACCCGGCCAAACTACAAGTACGGACTTATATAAGTCAACTCTGAACAAGTGGCCGGCGTCACCCTGCGTTACTCCGATTCGGGTATCGGCGGTGAACATCAGTCGACATCGGTTTCGTTTCGCCGCCCGACCCGCGACGATCGGGGACGTGACGTCGCCCCGAGCGGTCCGCTTCGCATTCCAGCCGCTGTACAGCCTCCACACGGGAGGCGTCGTGGCGCACGAAGCGCTGGCCAGGCCGGGCCAGGGCACCGTCCCCGAGCTGCTCACCCAGGCCCGCCGCGACGGGCGCCTCGCCCAGGTCGACCTCGGGCTCGCCATCGCCGCCGTCCGGCAGGACGAGTCGTCGCTCCCCTTGCACCTCAACCTCTCCGCCCGCACGCTCGCCGCGCCGCAGGCGATGTACGACGACCTCCTCGAAGAGCTCGGCGATGCCGGGCGCCGCACCCGCGACGTCGTCCTCGAGATCGGCCCGCCGTTCGCGCCGCTGCCCGCCGAGCGCGCGCTCGCCGGGATGCGGACGCTCACCGAGCTCGGCTTCCGGCTCGCGCTCGACGGCCTCGGTCGCGGCGACCTGCCGCTCGGCCTGCTCGTCGAGGCACCGGTCGACCTGGTCAAGCTCGACCGCACGGTGCTGCGCGGGCTGCCGGACGACCCGGCGTCGGCCGCCATCGTCGAGGCGCTGCTGCACTACACGAACCGGACCGACATCCGGCTCGTCGCGACCGGCGTGGAGACCGACGCCCAGCTCGACGCCGTCCGCGGCCTCGGCATCCGGATCGCGCAGGGCAACCTGCTCGCCCCGCCGACCGCCGCCGGCCCCGCCCCGGCGTTGCTCACCCGGCCGCAGGCGACCCCGCGGGCGCCGGGTCCGGCGCAGTGCGTCGGCGACTTCCTCCGCCCGGCCACGACGCTGCCGGAAACCGCGACCTGCGACGAGGTCCGGGAGGTGCTGGCGGCGGCGGACGCGCCCAGCGGCGTCATCGGGGTCGACGAGCTGAACCGGCCGCGCTGGTCGGTCGACCGGACGCGGTTCCTCGTCGCGGTCACCGGCCCGTACGGGCACGCGCTGCACGCGAAGCGCCCGGCGGCGCGGCTCGCGGACACCCCGCACACGATCGAGGCCCGCGCCGGCGCGATGGAGTTCCTCGAGCTGGTCACCGACGCCGACTGGGGCCGCACCGGCGACGACGTCGTCGTGGTCGACGAGGTCGGCCGCTGCCTGGGCGTGGTGCTGGTGACCGAGGTGGTGCGCGGCGTGGCGGAGGCGAAGGTCGAGGCCGCAGCGGCGCTGAACCCGCTGACCCGGCTGCCGGGCAGCGACACGGTCGCCCGCGACGTCGCCCGCCGGATCACGATCGGCGAGCCGTTCGTGGCGGCGTGGCTGGACATCGACGCGTTCAAGGCGGTGAACGACACGGCCGGGTTCGCCGCGGGCGACGACCTGATCCGCGAGCTGGGCGCGGCCCTGACGGCATTGGGCGGCGGCCTGCGCCGGATGCGGGTGAGCCACGTCGGCGGCGACGACTTCCTGGTGGTCTGCGACGTGGACGAGATCGCCACGGTGGCGGGCGCCCTGCTGGACCGCCGCTGGTCGGCGGACGGCATGCCGGTGACGGTGTCCCTGGCGACGCTGGTCTGCGCGAGCGGCTCGATCCGGTCGTACCAGGAGGTTTCCCGGCTGCTGGCGCCGTTGAAGAAGCGGGCCAAGGCGGTCCCGGGGTCGAGCTGGGTGCTCGGCCGGCCGGGCGCGGACCGGGTGGAAGTGTTGCGCGGCATCGGAACGCGCGGTCTGCAGGCCGCCGCCGGTTAGGGTGGGGTGGTGGAGATCCGCTTCCTGGCCGAATCCGACCGTGCGTCCTGGGAACCGCTGGCCCGGGCCAAGGATGCGTATTTCGCCGTCGAGCGCGGCGACGACGCCTACGAACGGACCTGGCGGCGCCTGCTCGACGACGACCGGATCCGCGGCATCGCCGCCCGGCTGGACGGCCGGATGGTCGGCATCGCGCACTACCTCTTCCACGCGAGTGTCTGGTACTCCGGGAAGTGCTATCTGGCGGACCTCTTCGTGGACCCGGAAGTCCGGCGCCGGGGTGTCGCGACGGCCGTGATCGAGTGGGTCGCGCGGGACGCCGACGAGCACGGTTTCCCGAGCCTCTACTGGAACACGCTCGAAGACGCCCCGGCCCGGGCGCTCTACGACAAGGTGGGCAAGTTCCACAAAGGACTCATCCACTACGCCTACCGGCGCTGACGGCCGGGGAGCTCACGGCCGGCCGAGGGTGAGCTGGGCCCGGATCGCCGCCGCCGCCCACGTCACGTAGTCCTCGTGCGGCCAGCCGCACACGTTCACCAGGTGGTCGTACGCCTCGTGGGACGTCAGCAGCCCGATCGCGTCCGCCAGGCGGCCGCAGTCCCCCTCCGGAGCCAGCCCCGCCGCCTCCAGGCGGGCCACGATCTCCGCGCGGCGGGCCACCGCCAGCTCCGCGCGGACCGCCGCCACCGCCGGGTCGGCCGCCGCCGCGGTGGTGAACGCGCGCCAGATCGGCAACGACCGGCGCAGCCCTTCGGCCAGCAGCGCCACCACCGCCGGCAGGTCCGCCGGTCCGGCCGGCCCCACCAGCGCGTCCAGGTTCACCGCGTCCGGGTCGCCCGCGAACACGTCCTGGAACGCGGCGAGCAGCAGGTCCGCCTTGCGCCCGGCCTGCGTCACGGTCTCGAGGCTCACCCCGGCCGCCCCGGCGATCTGCCTAACGCTCGTGCCCGCGTAACCCCGCTCGGCGAACAGCCGCCCGGCCGTCGCCACCACGTGCTCGCGGGTGCGCCGGGCGCGGGCCTCGCGCACCGGTGACTCGTAGCGGCGCCGCTCGCCGCCGGATTCCGGTATCGTCATCAATTGGATAGTACAGCGTATCGGTCAATCAAGGGGGAGCCATGACCCGCGTACTCGTCTGCGTCCAGCCCGCTCGCGGCCACGTCGGCCCGACCAAGCCGATCGTCGAAGCCCTGCTCGCCGCCGGGCACGACGTCAGCGTCGTCACCGGGGCGCGCTACCGGGCGGCGTTCGAGCAGCTCGGCGCCACCGTGCGAGTCCTGCCGCCGGAGGCCGACTTCGACGAAACCGACCTCGAAGGCTCGATCCCCGGCCGCGCCGGCCGGAAGGGACTGCGGCTCGCCCGGTTCGAGCTGGCCACCTTCGTCCGCGCGATGCCCGCCCAGCTGAGCGTGCTGGACCTCGACGTCGACGTCGTGCTGTGCGACCCCCTCTTCATGGCGGGCCTGGCACTGGTGCGCCGCGAGCACCGGCCCCGCGTGCTGGTGCTGGGCTTCCTCCCGTTCATGCCCCCGGTGCCGAGCGGCCCGCCCTCGCACCGCCTCAGCACCGCCATCCTCAAAGCGCTCGCACCGTGGGTGCTCGGGCCGGCGCAGAAGCAGGCCCGGGAGGCGCTGGGCGAAGACCCCGGCCTGCTGTTCGCGGACTGGCCGCTGCACAGCGACGGCGTGCTGCAGATGACCTGCCCCGGCTTCGAATACCCCCGCGCGAACGCCCCGCTGCACTTCATCGGGCCGACCACGGTCAGCGCGGCGAGCGAGCACCCGCTGCCGCCGTGGTGGGGCGACCTCGACGGCTCCCGCCCGGTGGTGCACGTGACGCAGGGGACGGTGGCGAACGACGACCTCGGCCGGCTCGTCGAACCCACGATCGCCGCCCTCGCCGAGGAGGACGTGCTGGTCGTCGCGACGACGTGCGGCGGGCGGCTGAGCCCGGGCCCGCTGCCGGCGAACGTCCGCGTCGCCGAGTTCCTGCCCTACGACGAGCTGCTCCCCCGCTGCGCCGCGATGGTCGGCAACGGCGGGTACGGCGGCGTCAACCACGCCCTCCGCTACGGCGTACCGCTGGTCGTCGTCGGGGCCAGCGAGGACAAGCGCGACGTCGCCGCCCGGGTCACCTGGTCCGGCGCCGGGATCGGCCGCGCCCGCGCTTCGGCCTCCCCGCGCGCGATCAGGCGGGACGTGCGCGCGGTCCTGGACGAGCCGCGCTACCGCGACCGGGCGAAGGAACTGGCCGCCGAGATGGCCGCCGGGCCCTCGATGGCCGAGGTGGTCGAGCTGATCACGGCGTAGGGTTCCGGCATGGACGCCGAGATCCACGCCGCGATCGTCGAGCACTGGACCGCTTCGGAAGAAGGCGACGTGGACCGCGAGCACGCGATCTACGCCGACGACGCGGTCCTGGACTACCCGCAGTCCGGCGAGCGCTTCCGCGGCCGCGCGAAGATCCGGGCGCAACGCGGCGGCCACCCGGCCGAGCGCCACTTCGAGATCCGCCGCATCCAGGGCAGTGGTGACCTCTGGGTCAGCGAGTGCGTGATCACCTACGACGGCGTGCCGACCCGCACGGTGAGCATCATGGAGTTCTACGGCGATCTCGTCACGCACGAGACGCAGTACTTCGCCGATCCGTTCCCGGCCGCTCCCGCACGCGCGGCGCTGGCGGAGCCGATCCCGGCCGATCAGTAGTACGCGCGCAGGTAGCCCGCGAACCGCTCGTCGACCTCCTCGGACGTCAGGCCGAAGTCCGCGAGGCTGTACTTGTGCACCGGTTTCCGCTCCCCCGAACGGCTTTCCGTGTGGAGTGCGGTCATCGCCGCCCGCGCGTTGTCAGAGAACGTCAGTCCGAAGTGGTCGTACACAGTGGACACCGTGCCGATCGGGTCGGCGACGAAGTCCTCGTAGCGCACGTCGCAGAACTGGGCCGCGTCGTACCGGGCGCGAGCCGCGTGGAACTCGTCGGCACCGCGGGCCCACAGGTCGAGCTGGGACTTGCCGATCACCTCGCCCCGGAACTTCGTCGACCAGCCGTCGGCGGCCTTCTCGGCGAGGCTGCACATCGAGCCCATGATCGTGCGCGGCGCGCGGTGGGTCTGGATCACCAGCGCGTCCGGGTACGCCGCCATCAGCGCGTCCAGGGCGAAGAGGTGACTCGGGTTCTTGAGTACCCACCGCTTGCCCGCGTCCGGCAGCCCGATCAGCTGCAGGTTGCGCCGGTGCCGGGCGTAGGCGTCCGTCCAGTCCTGCTTCGCCAGCCAGCGCGAGTAGCGCGGCACGTGCGCGAGGCATTCGAACGACAGCGAGCGCATCGACTGGCGCAGCAGCTGCCAGCACTCCTCCACCTGGTCCGCGGACATGTGGTGGACACCCATGAACTCCGGGTGCTCGACGTGGTGACGCTCGTAGCCGGCCTGGATCCCCTGGTACACCGGGTTGTCCGCCCAGGTCTCCCGCGGCGGCCGCGGCTGCGGGACCTCGGCGAGCCAGACCTCGAGGCCTTGGTGCCCCGGGTCTTCGGCGAGCAGCCGGTGCAGCGCGGTGGTGCCGGTGCGGGGCAGGCCGGTGACGAAAATCGGCCGCCGGACCGGGACGTCGGCCGAAGCGGGGTGCTGCTTCCAGCCCGCCTCGCTGAGCAGCCGGGCGACGAGCGCGCCGCGCAGCATCGCGCGGTGCACCTTGTTGCCGAACGGCGTGAGGTCCTCGTCGGCCTCGTACGCCTCCAGCAGCACGCGCAGCCCTTCGAGGTACTCGTCGCCGCCGAAGTCGCCGAGCCCGGTGAGCTTCGTGGCCGACGCGTGCAGGTCCTCGACGGTGCCGACGTCTTCGCGGCCGGGGAGCATGGATCCTCCTAGTGGTGGTACTCGCCGCCGTTGACGTCGAGGCACTGCCCGGTGATCGCGCGCGCCATCGGTGAGGCGAGGAACACCACCGCGTCGGCGATCTCGTCGGGCTCCGGCAGCTTCCGCAGGTCTATTGTGGACGCTGTTTCGGCGTAGACCTCTTCGGGCGTGATGCCGCGTTCCTTGGCGAGGTAGTTGAAGTACCACTTGAGGTTCGGTGCCCAGATGTAGCCGGGCGCGACCGTGTTGACCCGGACGCCGTCCGGCCCGAGTTCGCTCGCGAGGCTCTGCGAGAGCGACAGCAGCGCCGACTTCGCCATCTTGTACGCGCCGAACGTGCGCCGCGAATGCCGCAGCACCGCCGAGTTGATCATCACCAGCGAGCCCTTGCTCTCCTTGAGCGCGGGCAGGAACAGCCGGGTCAGCCGGAGCACGGAGATCCCCGCGGTCTCGAAGCCCTTGCGGACGGCGTCGAGGTCCACAGTGGCCAGATCGGTCAGCGGCGGGACGGCGAAGGCGTTGTGCACCAACGCGTCCACCCGGCCGAACGCCTCGACCGCCTCGCTCACCAGGTTCGCCGACGAGTCCTCGTCGTCGATGTCGGTCCGGACCGCGACGGCGCGCCGCCCGAGGTCCGTGACCTCCTTCGCGACCTCCGTCAGGCGTGACTCCGTGCGCGCGGCGAGCACCACGTCCGCTCCGGCCATGGCGCTGCGCACGGCGATCGACCGGCCGAGCCCCGGGCCGATCCCGGAGACCACGACCACCTTGCCCTGCAACAGGTTCTCCACGCTCACCCCAGCATCCGGGCGGCGACGGCGTCCTGCCGGGCCGCGATCCGCGCCGACCACTCGGCCGGCGTCACGCGTGCTTCCTCGTGGTAGGGCAGCCGGTCGGGCAGCTCGTCCACCTTGACGATCTCGACGACCGGGCCGTCATCCGGGCCGAGGTCCCGCGCGAGCCGCTGCCAGCGGATCTGGACGTACCCGCGGTCGTGCCCGGTGCGCTCCAGCCAGTTCGCCACGCCGGGGTCGCGCTCGCTGATGACGAACCGGATCTTGCCGTCCGGGTCGACCCGCGCCTGGTCGGCGGTGAGGCTCGTCTGGTGGTTGATGTAGTCGAGCGAGATGTACCAGAGACTGCCGAGCTGGATGCCCTGGTACGGCGCGTCGGCACAGCGGGGCACGGTGACGACCATCGCCTCTTCGTCGCCGAGCTCGTAGTGCCCGGCCGAAGAGAACTGCGTGGTCAGCCCGCCCGGCGTCGAGCGCGGCTCGGTCATCGTGTTCACCGGCAGGTTGTCGTAGAACCACTTCGGGAAGGCCAGGAACGTCTTGAGCCGGCTCAGCAGGATCTTGCCGGTGACGCCGTAGCGCTTGGCCATCGCCGAGCGGTCCGGCACCGGCGGCGCCTGGCCCGCCGTGTCGACGCACTGGATGCGGATCTCGCCGCGCTTCTCGGTCGCCCAGTCGCTGTGGACCTCGCGGACGACGAGCATCGAGGAACCCTCGCCGAGGACGAAGTAGTTCGGCCCCGGGTCTTCGCGGGCCGGGCCGAAGCGCAGCTCGAACCGGCCGTCTTCGCCGATTTCGATCGCGCGGTCGTCGAACGCGGCGAGGCTGTCGGGCACAACGACCGGCGAATAGTCGCCGTTGAGGATCTGGAAGCTCAGGTCGGCGGTGGTCCCCCGGACGCCGGTGACCAGGTACTCGCGGTCGGCGCGGATGTTCGCGTTGAAGTACAGCGTGTCCGGGTTGTCCAGGCCCATCTTCGTGTACGGCCCGGTGGACGCGGTGAAGTACGGGAAGTCGCGCTGGTAGGCCCAGGCCATCTGCAGCGACGCGCGGATGCTCCCGGCGAGGTAGTCGTAGCCCTCGAGCAGACCCAGCTCGGTCTGCGCCGGCGGGGCCGCGGCGATCAGCTTCTCGGCTTCGGCGATGGCGTCGGCGAGCGACCCGGTCAACGAGAACTCGTTCTCGATCATGCCGGCACGGCCCAGCGGTTCGCGAGCAGCCGGAAGCCCGGGTTGTCCGCCCACGAGAGCATCGACTCGTAGGTCCGGACGTACCCGATGTGCGTCATCCGCCACGCGCCGTCGGCCTCGCGGCGGTAGGTGTCCTCGTAGAACGCGGCACCCTCGATGATCACCTTGTGCTCGGGCACGATGACCTTGTCGGTGAACGACCACCGCCCGGTCGCGGTGTCGCCGTCGACCTCGATCTCGGGCTGACCTGCGTGGTGCACGGTGATGATGCCGTTGCCGAGGCTCTCGGTCAGGAACGCGACGATGGCGTCCCGCCCTTCGAAGTGCTTCCCGTCCTCGCCGGTCGCGCGGGTCCCGTAGTCGGCCGTGGCGTCGGCGGTGAAGGTGTCGGCCACCTCGTCCCACTGCTTCAGGTCGACCGCGCGGAGGTAGCGGTACTTCAGCCGGCGGATCTCTTCGAGTACGACCAGGTCCATGCCCCCAGGGTCTCGCACCGCTTGACCGATGACAAGAACATGTTCTACTTTTTTCCGGTGTCCGTGACCTCGTACGAGCTCTCGCACCTGGCCGCGCTCGAAGCGGAGGCCGTGCACGTCTTCCGTGAGGTCGCGGCGACCTTCGAACGCCCGGTGCTGCTGTTTTCCGGCGGCAAGGACTCCGTGGTGATGCTGCACGCCGCCGCCAAGGCGTTCTGGCCCGCGCCGCTCCCCTTCCCGGTGCTGCACGTCGACACCGGCCACAACTTCGACGAGGTGCTGCGCTTCCGCGACGAGACCGTCGCCGCGTTGAACCTCCGGCTGGAGGTGGCGAGCGTCCAGGACGACCTCGACGCCGGCCGCGTCGTCGAGGACACCGGCCCGGGCGCCAGCCGCAACCGGCTGCAGACGGTCACGCTGCTGCGGGCGATCCGCGAAGGCGGCTTCGACGCCGTGTTCGGCGGCGCCCGCCGCGACGAGGAGAAGGCCCGCGCGAAGGAGCGCGTCTTCAGCTTCCGCGACGAGCACGGCCAGTGGGATCCCCGGGCGCAGCGCCCGGAGCTGTGGAACCTCTACAACGGGCGGCACCGGCGCGGCGAGCACATCCGGGTCTTCCCGCTGTCGAACTGGACCGAGCTGGACATCTGGCAGTACATCCGCGACGAGCGGATCGCCCTGCCGCCGTTGTACTACGCGCACCGGCGCCCGGTGGTCCAGCGCGACGGCATGCTGCTGGCGGCGACCCGGTTCCTGTCCCTTGTGGACGGCGAGACGCCGTACGAGGCGACCGTGCGCTTCCGGACGGTCGGCGACGCGACCTGCACCGGGTGCGTCGAGTCGTCGGCAGCGACACCGTCCGAAGTGGTCGCCGAGGTGGCCGCCACCCGCGTCACCGAACGCGGTGCGACGCGGGCGGACGACCGGATTTCCGAAGCAGGCATGGAAGACCGCAAGCGGGAAGGCTACTTCTGATGCAGCTGCTGCGGATCGCCACGGCGGGCAGCGTGGACGACGGCAAGTCCACGCTGATCGGCCGGCTGCTGTTCGATTCGAAGGCGATCTTCACCGACCAGCTCGCCGCCGTCGAACGCGCCAGCCGGGAACGCGGCGAGGACTACCCGGACCTCGCGCTGCTCACCGACGGCCTGCGCGCCGAACGCGAGCAGGGCATCACCATCGACGTCGCGCACCGCTACTTCGCCACGCCCAAGCGGAAGTTCATCATCGCGGACACACCGGGGCACCTGCAGTACACGCGGAACATGGTGACCGGCGCGTCGACGGCCGACCTGGCGCTGGTGCTGGTCGACGCGCGCAAGGGCGTGAGGGAGCAGTCGCGAAGGCATGCGTTCCTCGCGTCCCTGCTGGGCATCGGACACCTCGTGGTGTGCGTCAACAAGATGGACCTCGTCGACTGGTCGCAAGAGCGGTTCGACGAGATCCGCGAGGACTTCCGCCGGTTCGCGATGAAGCTGGACATCGCCGACCTGACGTTCGTGCCGGTCTCGGCGCTGCACGGCGACAACGTCGTCCACCGCAGCGCGAGCATGCCGTGGTACGAAGGGACTTCGCTGCTGCACCAGCTGGAGGAGGTGCACGTCGCGTCCGACCGCAACCTGATCGACGCGCGGTTCCCGGTGCAGTACGTGATCCGCCGGTCGGACTTCCGCGGCTACGCGGGCACCATCGCCGGCGGGGTGTTCAAGCCGGGTGACGAGGTCGTGGCGCTGCCGTCGGGGTTCACCTCGAAGGTGCGCGCGGTGTGGGGCCCCGGCGGGACACGGCTGTCCGAGGCGTTCACCGGGCAGGCGGTGGCGGTCGAGCTGGCCGACGACCTCGACCTCGGCCGCGGGGCGATGCTGTGCCGGCCCGGCAACCGCGCGGAGTCCGCCCGCGAGGTGGACGCGCTGGTCTGCTGGTTCTCCGAGCGCGCGTCCTTGACGCCGGGTTCTTCGTACGTCGTCCGGCACACGACCACCGAGACACGCGGGTCGGTGGAGCGGCTGGAGTACCGCCTCGACGTGACGACGCTGCACCGCGACTCCGCGGAATCGTTGTCCTTGAACGACATCGGCCGCATCCGGCTGCGCACGCGCGCGCCGCTGCTGTTCGACCCGTACCGCCGCAACCGCGCCACGGGCGGGTTCCTGCTGGTGGACGAGCACACGGGCGACACGGTCGCGGCGGGCATGATCACCGGCGCGCCGGTGTCCCCGGTCGTCTGGCACACGGCGGCGGTCCGCCGGGAGGACCGGCCGACCCGCGGCGCGACGGTGTGGCTGACCGGGCTGTCGGCGTCGGGCAAGTCGTCGGTGGCGGTGGAGCTGGAGCGCCGCCTGGTGGCGGCGGGCCGTCCGGCGTACCTCCTGGACGGCGACAACCTGCGCCACGGGCTGAACGCCGGTTTGGGGTTCAGCCCGGAGGACCGCGCGGAGAACGTCCGGCGGGTGGCCGAGGTGGCGCGCCTGTTCGCGGACGCGGGCGTGGTCGCGATCGCCTCGCTGATCAGCCCGTACGAGCAGGACCGTGCCTCGGCACGGGCGGTCTCCGGGGACCTGCCGTTCGTGGAGGTCTTCGTGGACACGCCCCTGGAGGTGTGCGAGGCGCGCGACCCGAAGGGGATGTACGCGAAGGCGCGGGCGGGCGAGATCCGGGGGTTCACCGGGATCGACGCGCCGTACGAGCGCCCGTCGTCGCCGGACCTGGTGCTGCGCCCGGCCGACGGCGACCCCGCCACGATGGCCGCGGCGATCGAGGCGCTGCTCGAAGGTCTCGACTGACGAGATCGGCTCGATGCATGATCGAGACCGCGTGAAGGTGATCAAACGTTAGATTGCCGGCATGCGCTTTCTCGGGGGGATCCTCGCTGCCTGCCTGCTGACCGGTGTCGCCGCGTGTTCGGGCGGCACGCCGGCGGCGGCACCGCCGCCGTCGACGTCGAAGCCGCCGTCCAGCACGGTGAGCAAGCCGACCACGACGGCTCCGACCTTCACGCCGGCGGCCTCGCCGGCGGCCGTGACCGCGGCCTGCCCGTTCCTCAACGCCGACGAGATCATGCAGGCGCTCGACCACGGGCTCGCCGGCGGATCGGCCGAGAGCGACCCGGTGCAGACCGGTGCCGGGAAGGCCTACGCCTGCGACTACGGCGGCGGGCAGACGGGAAGCCTTTACGTCGCCGTGGATTCCACCTCGCCCGCGCAGTTCCTCGCCCGGTCGAAAAAGGACTGTGCGAACGTGGTGCCGCTGCCCGGGATCGGTGAAGCCGCGATGCACTGCGACAAGAAGGACGTCGGCCTGGAGATCGCCGTCGCCAAGCACAGTCACGGCCAGGTGCGGACCGCGACCCTGTTCCTGGGCTCGTCGGGCAGTGAAGACAGCTACACCAAGATCGCGAAGCTGCTGGCCGGCCGGCTCTGAAACCGGTCAGTGTCCGGAAGCGGCCAATCCGCCGGGCCTGCTGTTCGGGCTGGGACTGGTGGCGCTCGGCCTGTTCGGCTCCGGGGAGCCCAGCGGCAAGGTGCTGTGCGGCAGCGAGGAGATGCGGCCGGGGCAGACCTGCGACCGGACCCAGTACGGGCAGACGACCAGCGAGACCTACGAACAGAAGCGCCAGGATTCGATCGACACCGCGAACACCTTCAAGAACGGCGGCCGCTGGGTCACGTTCGGGATCGGCGCGGGGATCGGGGCCCTGTGCGGGTGGCGGCTGGTCGTCGCGGTCCGGCGCCGGGCCGGGCCCGCGCAGCAGCCCGGTTTCGCTCCGCCGCCGGGGTACGCGCCGCAGGGATTCCCGCAGCAGCAGCCGGGATTCGCCCCGCCACAGGGGTTTCGGCAACCTCCGCCACCGGGGTACCAGCCGCCGCGCGGGCCGTACCAGCAGTAGTGCCTACTCGGCTTCCAGCACGAAGAACAGGAACGCCGGGAAGGTGTCGAGCAGCTCGAAGTCGCCGGGGAACAGCTCCCGCGCCGCCGGTGCCGGGCGCGGTTCGTGGATGACGGCGATCCGGAAACCGGCCGCGGTGAAGGCGTCGGTCATCGCGTGCAGCGGCTTGTTCCAGAAGGTCATCCGGGCGGTCCCGCCGGGCATCGGGAACTCGTCGGTCCAGGTGTAGGCGGCGAAGTAGTCGGGCCGCGGTCCCTCGTGGCGGTGCGTGACGTTGACCATCATCGGGTGGTTGACCGAGGCGATCAGGCGGCCACCGGGCTTGAGCACGCGGCGCAGCTCCTCAAGCGGCACCGTCCAGTCCCGCAGGTAGTGGAGCACGAGCGAGGCGACGACGTCGTCGAAGGCGGCGTCGGGAAAGGGCAACGGCCCGGCGAGGTCGGCGACGCGCAGATCGGCGCCGTCCCCGAGCCGCCGCCGGGCGTGCTCGAGCATCCCGGCGCTCTGGTCGAACCCGGACACGACCGCACCCTTGTCACGCAACGCGGCGAAGAGCGGCCCGGACCCGCACCCCACGTCGAGCACGCGGCGCCCGGCCACGTCCCCGGCCAGCGCCAGCGCGGCGGGCCGCTCGTAGTGGGCGTTCATCAGGCTGGTCTCGTTCTCGGCCGCGTAGGCCCCGGCGAAGCTGTCGTAGTCGGCGGTCATCTTTTCATCCTGCCGGAATCACGAACCCCGAGTCGTACGCCCGGATCACCGCCTGGGTCCGGTCGCGCGCGCCCAGTTTTGCCAGTACGTTGCCCACGTGGGTCTTCACCGTCTGGATCCCCAGGTACAGCTCGCCCGCTATCTCCACATTGGACAGGCCGCTCGCCATCAGCCGGAGCACCTCGCGCTCGCGGTCGGTCAGGCCGGCGCTCGCCAGGCCGTCGCCGGACGGGGCGTGCTGGGCCGCGAGGCGGCGGATCGCCGCCGGGAAGAGCAGGGACTCGCCCGTCACCACCGTCCGGATCGCCGCGACGATCTCCTCCGGGCGCGCCCGTTTGAGCAGGAACCCGCTGGCTCCGGCGACCAGCGCGTCGTAGACGTAGTCGTCGTTCTCGAAGGTGGTCACCACGATCACCTTCGGCGGACTGTCCACTGTGGACATAAGGTGCGTGGTGGCCCGGATCCCGTCCACCGCGGGCATCCGCACGTCCATCAGCACGACGTCCGGGCGCAGCCGGGCCACCAGCCCGGGCACCTCGGCGCCGTCGGCGGCTTCACCCAGCACCGAAAGGTCGGCCTCGCTGTCGATGATCGCCCGCAGCCCGGCGCGGATCAGCGGCTCGTCGTCGACCAGCAGCACCCCGGCGCTCATCGCCCGCTCCCCCACGGCACCCGCACCACGACCTCCCACCGCTCGTCCACCCGCCCGGCCGACAGCGTGCCGCCGAGCACCTCGACCCGCTCGGTCATCCCGCGCAGGCCGCGGCCGCCGCCGGTGCGGGCGGAGCCGGCCCCCAGCGGGTTGGCGACCCGGGCGAGCAGGCCGTGCGCCGCGACGTCGACGACCACCGTCACCGGGACCCTACCGGCGTGCCGCACCGCGTTGGTCAGGCATTCCTGCAGGATCCGGTACACCTCGCGCGACACCACCGCGGGCACCGCGGCCAGGTCGCCGGTCACCTCCGCGGTGACGTCGGTGCCGGCGCGCCGGGTCGTTGCGAGGAGCGTCTCCAGGTCGGCCAGCCCCGGCTGCGGTGCCCGGCCCGCCGCCTCGTCGCGCAGCAGCCCGAGGACGTGGTCGAGGTCGTCGAGCGCGGTGCGGGCGGACTCCTCGATCGCGCCGAGCGCGCGTTCGGTGAACTCCGGGTCGGTGCGCAGCGTCCGCCGGGCGGCACCGGCCTGGACGGTGACGACGCTCAGCGCGTGCCCGACCGAGTCGTGCAGCTCCCGGGCGAGGCGATTGCGTTCGGCGAGCTGCCCGGTCCGCCGTTCCAGCTGCGCGATCCGGTCGGCGGCGGTCATCCCGAGCAGCCGGACCGCGGCCCGCCGCAGCCCGGCGCCGATCGCCGCGACGGCGTAGATCAGCAGCACCACGGCGGCGAGAAACACGACGGGCAGCCACACCGACGGCCAGCCCGTCGGCACGGTGACCTCGTCGCCCCCGGAGGTCTGGAGGAAGTGCCCGGTGAACACGGCACCGACCGAGAGCCCGACGGCCACGGGCGCGGCGAGGCTGAAGAAGCTGACGGCGAACCCGGCGACGACGTGCACCACGAACATCCCGGCGGCCCGCCGCCGGCCCGGCCGGGTCCGCGGTTTCGCGGGGGCGCCGGGCACGGGATCGTCGAGCAGTTCGCGGACGGCGGTGGACTCGAGGACGTGCACGGCGGGCAGGAAGGCGGTGGCGACGAGGACGACCAGGGTGAACAGCCCGCCGACGAGGGTGGCGCGTTCGAGGGTGGTGACGAAGGGCAGCAGCGACGGCACGGCCACGGCGGAGAACAGCAGGTAGGGAACGCTGATGGCGCCGCCCAGGACGAGGTACACCCACCGGCGGTAGGTCGCCTTGCTCGTCAGGGGGCAGAGAACGCGCACGGGTCGATCTTCGCAGGCAGCGCCTGCGGACGCCTCCCTCTCGGGATGGAGCGCTAAAGGTCGATGACGACCTTGCCGTGCACGTGCCGGCCGGCCTGGAGCTCGGCCGCCTGGCGGATCCGCTCGATCGGGAAGCTCGCCGCGACCGGCACGCGGAGCCGACCCGCCGCGACCAGGCGCGCGATCTCTTCCAGAGCGCCGGCAGGAGCGTTCGCGCCGTTGGCCGCCTTCACACCGTCGATTTGCGTGGCGATGGTGCAGATGCGGCCGTCGGGGACGCCGAGTTCCCGTGCGGTGTGCACTGTCTCCGTTCCGTGCAGGTCGATGGCGGCGGTGACACCGCCGGGCGCGAGGGCTCGGACCCGGTCGGCCAGGCCGTCGCCGTAGCCGACCGGCTCGGCGCCGAGGTCGCGCAGGAACCCGGCCGAACTCGCCGATCCCGTCCCGATCACGCGTGCTCCCGCGATGCGGGCCAGCTGAACGGCGAACACGCCGACCCCGCCCGCCGCGCCGCCGATCAGCACGGTGTCGTCCGGGCCGGGATCGACGACGGCGAGGGCGGCGGATGCCGTGCGGCCGGCGATCGAGAGAGCGGCGGCCGTGCGGTCGTCGACGCCGTCGGGAGTGTGCCGGGCCTCGTTCGCCGCGATCCCGCCGGCCGCGTCGATCACCACGAAGTCGGCGACCGCCCGGGACAGGGCACCGCCGAACACCCGGTCACCGGGCGCGAAGCCGGTCACCCCGGCGCCGACCTGGTCGACCACGCCCGCGTAGTCGGTCCCGAACCCGGCCGGGAGGCTCAGGCCGAATCGGGCGGCCGTGTCCGCGTCGGCGGTCATGATCCAGTCCATCGGGTTCAGGCCGGCGGCCGTGACCCGCACGCGGAGCTGTCCCGGGCCGGCCTGCGGTGCGGGCACCTCCTGGACTTCCAGCATTTCGGGGCCGCCGAAGGACTCGAGCCGGACCGCCCTGCTCCGGTGTTCTTGCATGAAGGTCTCCTGAAGTCGAGGAAACGGACTATGCTCCGTTTACCTGACCCGACCGTAGCACAACCGGAGCGTGATCCGTTTTGGCCGAAGGGGAGAAGCGGGCGGACGCGGCCCGCAACCGCGACCAGCTGCTCGCGGTGGCGACCCGCCTGTTCGTGGCGGCCGACGCCGAGCCGTCGCTGCGGGCGGTCGCGCGCGAGGCCGGCGTCGGCATCGCCACGCTCTACCGGCACTTCCCGACCCGCGAGTCGCTGGTCGACGCGGTCTACCAGGACCAGGTCACGCGACTGACGGCCGGCGCCCGCGACCTGCTCGACCGGCTGCCCCCGGCCGCGGCGATGCGGCGCTGGATGGACCTGTTCGGGGACTGGATCGCGACCAAGAACGGCATGCTCGACACGCTGCTCGCGATGATCGAGTCGGGCGAGATCGCCCACGCGCAGACCCGGACCGAGCTGCTGGCGGCCATCACCACGATCCTCGACGCCGGCCGCGCGTCGGGCGACCTCCGCTCCGACGTCACCGCCGAAGACATCGCCGCCGCCCTCATCGGCATCTTCACCGTGGCTCCCCCGCCCGCAAACGAGGCCAAGGCCGGCCGCCTGCTGAACCTCCTGAGCGACGGCCTCCGGCCACCGCCGGGCTGAGCCGCCTCACACCGGCGGCAGCGGACGCCCGTTCTCCGACGCGCGAGCGACGGTCGAAGGGATCTGCGACACCGTGCTGCGACGCCTGCTCGCCGAGGCCGAAGCTGCCGGCCTGATGGATTGGTCGGTGCCGGTGGACTCGGCGATCGCCCGGGCGCATCACCACGCCACCACCATCACCCGCCCCACAGGGGGCCGGTTCGAACTACCCGGATCTGCGCACCGAGCTGCCTGACCGCGTCCGCGGCGACAAGGCCTGTTCCTCGAGGGCGATCCGCGGACACCTGCGCACCCGCGGCATCACCGCCGTGATCCCCGATCAGGCCGGGCACCGCAAACGCCGCGGCGGGACGCCTGGTCGCCCACAACCCGGCCGAGCTGTGGGCGACCAGGCGTCAACCGGCTAGTAAGCGACCTTGCGCAGTTCCGAAGCCGCGAAACCGTTCACCCACAACGACTGCACCTTCGCCGCTTCGGCTGCCGAAGGCTTCGCGTTCTTGCACGCCGTTCCCGGGCCGTGGCCGGACATCAGCTCCGTGCACGGGCCCGTGTAGTGGTCCGGCAGCCCGAGGTTGTGGCCCAGCTCGTGCGCCGCGATGCGGGTCGGGTCGAAGCCCTCCGCCACCTGGCTCGTGTCCAGGTAGATGTCGCCGCGGCCGTGGCCGTCGGTGTTCGTGTACGAACCGCCGCTGTGGATCTCGTGGAACTTGATCGTCGCCCCGGACGTCCGCTTGACCAGCTTCACGTCGGTGACCGCGGCGTTCCAGTTGGCCGCACCCTGGTCGATCTGGGTCAAGTAGTCCGGCGCGCCCGAGGAGCTGTAGTACAGCGTCGTGACGGCGGCCGCCGAAGCGCCGGGGGCGACCGCGAGCCCCACGCCCAGCGGGGCCGCGACCGCCGTGGCCAGTGCCACGATCCGGCCGATCACGCGTCCGTTCATCGTGTCTCCTTATGTCCGTTTAGAGAACACCCAACCGTGGTTCGCGCGATCAGGTTAGAAGTCCACGAGCGGCCCGGGCCACGGCCGAAAGTAGCTCCCTCCCGCGAGGGAGCCCGGTCCCGCCGCCGCAGGAGCCGTCCGGCCCCGCCCGCGTGGTCTGCTCGGCGGCATGGACGTCTTGCTGGGCCTGCTGACCCTCCCCCTCTACGCACTCGTGCTGTGGCCGCTGGTGGTCGCGTCGCGGCGGGTGCTCGGGGTCCGGATCGGCGCCGTCCGCGCGCTGGGCGGCGCCGCGTTCGGCTGGCTCGTCGCGGGCGGCATCGGCCAGGCGTTCCCGGTTTCCCTGCTGCACAACGGCGGCGCGGCCATCGGCCTGCTGATCCCCTTGGCGGGCAGCGCTTTCCTCGCGACGCTGATCTTCCTCCTCGTCGCCGAGATGGCCTTGCCGGGCGGCTTCCGGCTGCGCGCGGTCGGCGCCAAGATCACGCGCGCCCGCCGGTACTCGCAGATCAGCCGGATCGCCATCAAGCACGGCCTCGGGCGCTACCTCGCCGGCCGCCGCGACCCCGATCTCGCGCCCGGCCGGCCCGCCAAGCTCGCCCGCTCCCTGCGCCGCGCGCTGGAAGAGGGCGGCGTCACCTTCGTCAAGCTCGGCCAGCTGCTTTCGACGCGCGCGGACCTGCTGCCCCCGGTGTTCGTCGACGAGCTCGGCAAGCTGCAGGACCAGGTGGCGCCCGCGAAAGCCGACGCCGTGTGGGCGGTGCTGACCGAAGAGCTGGGCGGCTCGCCCGACGACGCTTTCGCCGAGTTCGACCCGAAACCGCTGGCCGCCGCGTCGGTCGCGCAGGTTCTACCGGGCGAAGCTGCACAGCGGCGAGGACGTCGTGGTCAAGGTCCAGCGCCCGGGGGTGCGGGAGCAGGCCGAACGCGACATCGACATCGTCCGGCGCGTCGCCGCGGCGCTGGAGGAGCGGGCGGACTGGGCGCGGTCGCTCGGGGTCGCCGAGCTCGCCGACGGGTTCGCCGAAGCACTCGCCGAGGAGCTCGACTTCACCATCGAGGCCCGCAACATCACCGCCGTGGCCACGGCTTCGTCCCCGGACGTCGTCCTGCCGACCGTCCACAAAGAACTGTCCACCGAACGCGTCCTCGTCATGTCCCGATTGGACGGAAAGCCGCTCGGGACGGCGCCGGCGGCCGACCGCAAGCGGCTCGCGCGCTCACTCCTGCGGTGCCTGCTCGACCAGGTGATGATCGGCGGCGTCTTCCACGCCGACCCGCACCCGGGCAACCTCATGGTCCTGCCCGACGGCCGCCTGGGGCTGCTCGACTTCGGCTCGGTCGGCCGGCTCGACGCCGGGCTGCGCGGCGGCCTGCAGAACCTGGTCCTGGCGCTGGACCGCGGTGACCCGGCGGCCCTGCGCGACGGGCTGCTGGAGATCGTCGACCGCACCGGCGACATCGACGAGCAACGCCTCGAACGCGCCCTCGGCGCCCTGGTCGCCCGCCACTTCGGGCCCGGCCGCGCCGCCGGGCTCGACCTGTTCACCGGGTTGTTCCGGGTGGTCGCGGACTTCCGGCTGAGCGTGCCGCCGCCGGTCGCCGCGGTGTTCCGGTCGCTGGCCACGGTGGAAGGCACCCTGGCCGCGCTGGATCCCGCGTTCGACGTCGTGGCCGAGTCGCGCGCGTTCGCCGTCGAGCAGGTCGGCGCCCGGCTGCGGCCGGACTCGGTGCGCCACACCGCGCTCACCGAGGTCATGGCGCTGCTGCCGGTGCTGCGCCGCATCCCCCGCCGCGTCGACCGCATCGGCGCGGCCCTGGAGGAGGGTCGGCTGTCGGTGAACGTCCGGCTCTTCTCCGACGAGCGCGACCGCGACGTCGTGACGAGCCTGGTGCACGAGGTCCTGCTGGCCTTCGTCGGAGCGGCGACCGGCCTGATGGCCGTGCTCCTGCTGACCGGCACGGGCGGCCCGCGCATCGCCGCGGACCTGACCCTGCACCAGGTGTTCGGCTACAACCTGCTGGTGATCAGCGCACTGGTGGGGCTGCGGCTGCTCTTCGTCGTCTTCCGGCGTTCCGGACGACGGACACGATCAGCCCGGTGAACCCGGCGACGAACAGCACGAACCCGCCGAGGATCCACCACCGCAGCGTGGTCAGAGTGCCGTCGGCGTAAGGCGTTCCGGGCAGGCCCGCGTCGGTGAACGCGGTGACCGGCGTCAGCGGCTTCGGCGTGACGACCGTGCCGGTGGCGACCACGACCCCGACGACACCGGACAGCCGCACCGGGCCGCTGAACCGCGAGTCGTCGGAGTTGCCCCGGTTGTCGCCCTCGACGAAGATCGCGCCCTCGGGCACCTCGGCGGAGAACTCGAAGAGACCTTCGTAGCCGGGAGTGATGTAGGGCTCGGTGAGCGGCTTGCCGTTGACCGAGAGGTGGTCGTCGGTGCAACAGGCGACCTTGTCCCCGGCGACCCCGACCACGCGGACGACACTGACTCCGGCGCGGCTCGAATCGGCGTACGCACTCATGTCGATGGCGACGACGTCCCCGCGGTGCACCCCGGCGTCGTCGGCCTGGCGCACGACGAGCCGGTCTCCGGGCGCCAGGGTCGGGCTCATGTTCCCGCTCTGCGTCACGTACGCGTCGTAGCCGAACAGCATCGTGCCCAGGCCGTACGCACCGGCGCCGACGCCGAGCAGCATCAAGGCCACCATCACCAGCACCACGCGCAGGTTCGAGCGCGGTTTCGCCGGCTCGGGCGGTGCCGGGGGAAAGGAAAGCTCGGTCACGACGAGGCGCCTTCCCGGACGAAGAACGAATAGTAGCGGTCGGTCCGGTACCCGCCGGTGCCGTAGCGGTGCGAAACCGTCAGCGAGTAGTACCCCGGCTCCTTGGGCGTCCACGTCAGCGTCGCCTGGCCGTCCGGACCCGCCGCGACCGTGCCGCTCTCGTCCTCCGACGGGCCCGAGAAGGTGTAGTCGTAGCTCGCCACCGAGTCCGACGCCGAGGAGAAGTGGAACGTCCCCGGCACGCCCGGACCCCCGCCGAAACGCCCTTCGGGGTAGTCGTCGGAGGTGATGATCGCCTGGCTGAACACCGAGAACGAGTAGCTCGTCTCGGTCGAAAGCGTCCCCGCGGCATCGCGGGTCCGGACGGAGAGCTGGTAGCTGTCGTAGCCCGGCGGGGTCCAGCCGACCGAAGCACGGCCGTCCGCGCCGACCGGCACCGTCACCTCCTGGCCCGCCAGCCGGTAGACGAACTCGACCGCGCCCGGCTGGTGCGCCACGAGGTCGAACCGGCCGGGGTGCCCGGCGGTGGTGCCGTTCTTCGGGAACTCGGCCGAGGTGACGTCCGGCTCGTCGTGGACGAAGACGGAGCCGTACCCCTGGTCGGTGGTGATCCCGCCGGCCGTGGTCGCCCGGGCCCAGACCGTCTGCCAGCCGCCGGTGGCCGGGGTCCAGGTGACTTCGGCGGTGCCGTCGGCGCGGGCCGCGATGGTGTGCGGCGGCTCGGAACCGATCGAGTACTCGTACCGCGCGACGTCCGGCACCTTGCTGCTGAACACGGCGTGCGCGGCCTCACCCGGGTGCGATCCCCCGGTCACCGTCACCTTCGGCGCGGCGCCGTCGATGGTCAGGGACACGGACCGTTCGAGGGTCGGCTCGGCCGTCCCGCTGTGGCTGCGGATCCGGACCTGGATGTAGTCGGTGCGGTCGGGCGTCCAGGTGATGGTGGCCGTGCCGTCCGGGCCGGCGGGCACCGACTTGACCGTGCCCGGCGAACCCCCGTTGAGGATGAACGAGTAGTCGTACGACGTGACACCGGCCGCGCGCGGCGCGAAGGTCAGGGTCCGCGGCGCGCCGAGCAGGAGCACGCCGTCCGCGCCGGTGACCGTCGGCATGTCGTCGACCTGGAAGTGGTACCCGCGTTCCGCCCCGATGTAGCCCGACGCGGTCTTGCTGCGCACGTACACGTCGTGGAACCCGCCGGTCGGCGGGGTGATCGTCGCGGCCCCCTTGTGGTCGTCCCCCGCGAGCACGCTCAGCGTCGGTCCGTCGTCGAGCCGGTACTGGTACTCGACGACGTTCTCGAGCGTCATCGGCGAGAAGGTGAAGACACCCGGGATGCCGACGCCGCCGTCGAGGTTCGTCCAGCCCTGCGGGTACTGCACCGACCAGATGTCGGGCCGCGACTCGTTGACGTAGAAGCCGCTCGACAGCGACTGCGAGCGGTTGCCCGCGCGGTCGATCGCGAAGGCGTAGATGTAGGTCCAGCCCGAGTCCGTGGGGGCCCACGTGACCGTCACCGGGCCGCCCGGGTGGTCCGGGGTCACGGTGTGCGGGTCGGTCCAGCCACCCGTCGCGATGGAGTACTCGTAGGAGACGACGTCGCCGGAACCGTTGGCGTCGAAGGTGAAGTGCCCCGGCACGCCGACGTCACCCTGCACGCCGCCGACGTCGGTCCGGTAGACGTCGGAGGTGACGGCAGGCGCGTTCGGCACGACGCGGTCGACGGTGAAGTAGCAGGTGGTGCTCCACGGCGAGACGTCCGTGCCGTCGTCACCCCGCACGTGCCAGGCGTAGGTGGCGCCCTCGGTGAGGTCCTCACTCTTCACCAGCACCGAGCCGGACCCGCCCTCGTACACCGGGGCGTCCAGCTGCCGCTTCGCCGCGGGCTGGTCGGCCGGCCACAGTTCGTAGCGCGCGGTCAGCTCGTCACCCGCGTCGGGATCGGTGAAGTTCCCGCTCATGACGACCGACGGGGTGAAGTCGCGGTGGTTCGGGTTGAGGTAGGTGCCCGGCGCGCCGGGTGTGCAGGCGACGTCGTTGTTCTCGAGGGCCGTGGGCGCGGCGGGCGCCGTGTTGTAGCCGACCTGCAGCGCGACGTTGTCGGCGAAGTCCCGGGCGTAGCGCGGGTCGAACTCCTGCCCGGCCGGGACCCGCAGCTCCAGCGTCACGGTTTTGTCGCCGCGCGCGGCCGCCGCGGACAGGGCGGCGGTGACGTCGAACCGGGCGTCGGCGACGACGCAACCCGACGCCGGCTTCCCCGCGGTGGCCAGGCGTTCCAGCTCGGCCGGTGGCTTCACCCACGACGAGCGCGAAGTGAACGGCGCGGTGCGCCACAGCTCCAGGGAGCGCTTACCGCAGTCCGCGGCGCGGGTTTCCTTCGCCGTCACCGCGGCCGAGACGACGTGCGTCCCCTTGAACCGGGCGACGTCGAAGGTGAAGAACGACCGGGCGGCCGTCGCGCCGCGCACGGTGGTGCCGACCGGGGCGGTTCCGGTGCCGCCGGCGTGGGCGGTCGTCGGCGTCGCCGCTTCGACGTACCCCCAGGACGCTCGCGCGACGGTGGCGGACGGCACGAACCCGTCCGCGGCCGAAGCCGCCGGAGCGGTGAGGACGGAGATGGACCCGGCTACCAGGACAGCCGGAAGCAGGACAAAGGTGCGCATACGTTCCCCCCTGACGAGTGCACCGATGTATCGACGGGGGCCGGCGAACGTTACGGGTTACCCCGTTCGGGGGACGTACATGATCACCGCGACGCCCGCCAGGCACAGCAGAGCGCCGAGCACGTCGTAGCGGTCCGGGCGGTAACCGTCCGCCACCATCCCCCAGGCCAGCGAGCCCGCCACGAACACGCCGCCGTACGCCGCGAGGATGCGGCCGAAGTGGGCGTCCGGCTGGAGTGTCGCCACGAAGCCGTACACGCCGAGGGCCAGCAGGCCGCCGCCGATCCACAGCCAGCCGCGGTGTTCGCGGACGCCCTGCCACACCAGCCACGCGCCGCCGATCTCGCAGACCGCCGCCGCGAGGAACAGGAGGATCGAGCGCAGGACCACGCCGGGATACTAGCTCCGTGCCGTTCACGCTGAGTCATCCCGCCGCCGTGCTCCCCCTGGCGAGACGACCGCTGGTGCCGGCCGCGCTCGTCGCCGGGTCGGTCGCGCCGGACGTCTTCTGGTTCGTGCCGCGGCTGCCCGGCATCGGCCTGACCAAGACCCACGAGCTCGCGTCCGTCCTCTGGCTCGACCCGCTCCTCGCGCTCGTCCTGCTGGCGGTCTTCCAGCTCGGCTTGAAGCGGCCGCTGCTCGCCCTGGCGCCGAGAAACCTGGCCGAGCGGCTCCCCCGCCACTTCGGCTGGCGGCGGCCGGGGTGGATCGCCCTGTCGCTGGTCCTCGGTGCCGCCACGCACGTCGGCTGGGACGCCTTCACCCACGAGAACGACGGGTTCGCGTTCCTGCGGACCCCGCTCGTCACCGGCGTCGACGTCGGACGGCTGATCCAGCTCGTCAGCACGATCGCCGGAGCCGGGGTCCTCGCCTGGTGGCTGGTGCGCTGGTACCGCACGGCGCCCACCGAACCCGCGCCGCCGTCCACCCGCCACCGCGGGCCCGTGATCGCTTTCCTGGCCGCGGGCACCCTGACCGGCGTCCTGGCGGAAGTCCTGCCCTTCCTGGCCCACCACGACCCGATGACGGACGCGGGCGTCGTCGGCAACGCGACCTACCTGGCGGTCACCGGCGCCGGCAGCGGTTTTCTCGCCGCGCTCGTCCTGCACGCGCTGGCCTGGCACGCGCGGTATAGGGCGTTATACACAAAACTCCCGCTTAATCACTTGCGAAAGGAGCGACACTTAAGAGGTGAACAAAGAGCGCAGAATCAAGCTTCTCCTTCGAAACACTCGAACGGATGAACTTTGCCTGATTGCCTGGTTTTCAGTGCGAAATTCTGATCTGTATTGGGGCCCCGGTACGCCAGGCCGCGCCACAAACTGGGTCACGTCGACAGACTTCTCGAAGTTCACCATCACCGTGCCTGACGACCTCGACTCGCTCCCACTGCAAAACTGGAAGGTGTCCCATCACAAGTCTGGCGTGATGCACGTAAACTCGACTTCGGATGGACAGCATCTCACGAAAGACGTCCATTTTGGTAGCGTCGTGGAAATCTCCGCACCCAAGCTCATTTCATTGCACATCAGCCGACCTCCCAAGGAGATGCCGACCTACCACAAATCACCTTCCCGAGCCGGCGCACGAACGATAGTCTTGAACGTGCCCGAGGAACTCTGGGCAAGACGACACTACTTCGAGTTCTACGTCAGCCCAGCCGGAACCTTTGAGTTCCCCGGCCCAATCCTCGCTTTAGCTGCCGGAGTTCAGCATCCGTCTTTCTCCATGACGTTCGCGAACGACGACGGCCACGGCAATCCAGACCTGGATCTGATCATTAGCTGTCGAGCAAATGTCCTGGATGCATCGCTTTCCGCATGGCATCCGGAAGCAGGTGTCTGGGCCCTGTTCTTCTGAGCTTATACACAAAGCGGGCCACCTCGGAAGGTGACCCGCTCGATGTGCCGGAAGTCAGACGGTGAAGCCGAGGGCGCGCAGCTGCTCGCGGCCGTCCTCGGTGATCTTCTCCGGGCCCCACGGGGGCATCCAGACCCAGTTGATCCGGAAGTCCTTGACGAGGCCGCCGGACGTCAGCGCGGCCGACGTCTGGTCTTCGATGACGTCGGTCAGCGGGCAGGCCGCCGAGGTGAGCGTCATGTCGATGGTGGCGGTGTTGTCCTGCTCGACGCGGATGTCGTAGACCAGGCCCAGGTCGACGACGTTGATGCCGAGCTCCGGGTCGACGACGTCGCGCATGGCTTCCTCGACGTCCTCGAGCTTGGCGAGATCGAGGTCCTGCGTGGCGGTGGTCTCGGCGTCGAGGTCGGCGGCGGTCCGGCCCTCGCGAGCGTCGGTGGCGGTGTCTTCGGTCATGCTTTCTCAGCTCCACTGGTGGTCCGGGCGACGGCGTCCTTGAAAGCCATCCAGCCGAGGAGGGCGCACTTGACGCGGGCGGGGTACTTGGCCACGCCCGCGAAGGCGATCCCGTCCTCCAGCACGTCTTCGTCCGGCTCGATCTTTCCCTTGCCCTGCATCAGCTCCACGAAGGCGTCCATGGTGGTGAACGCCTCCTCAAGCGTGTGGCCGACGACGAGATCCGTCAAGACCGACGTCGAAGCCTGGCTGATGGAGCAGCCCTGGCCGTCGTAGGAGACGTCGGCGACCTTCCCGTCGTCGACCTTGACCCGCAGCGTCACCTCGTCGCCGCAGGTCGGGTTGACCTGGAACGACTCGGCGTCGAACGGGTCGCGCAGGCCGCGCCCGTGCGGGTTCTTGTAGTGGTCCAGGATGATCTCCTGGTACATGCTTTCCAGGTTCACTGGGCCACCCCGAAGAACTTCTGGGCCTCGCGAACACCCGCTACCAGGGCGTCCACTTCGGACAGCGTGTTGTAGAGGTAGAACGACGCGCGCACGGTCGCCTGCGCGTTGCAGGCCCGGTGCAGCGGCCACGCGCAGTGGTGGCCGACGCGGACCGCGATGCCGAGGCTGTCGAGCACCTGGCCGGCGTCGTGCGGGTGCACGCCGTCGATCACGAACGACACGGTCGCGCCGCGGTCCTTCAGGTCCGTCGGCCCGACGATCCGGACACCCGGGATGGCGCCGATGCCGTCGAGGGCCGCCGCGGCGAGCTCGTGCTCGTGCGCCGCGATGCGGTCCATGCCGATGGCCGAGAGGTAGTCGACGGCCGCGCCGAGGCCGATGGCCTGCGACGTCATCGGCACGCCGGCCTCGAACCGCTGCGGCGGCGGGGCGAAGGTCGAGCCCTCCATGCGGACCATCTCGATCATCGACCCGCCGGTGAGGAACGGCGGCATGGCCGACAGCAGCTCGGTGCGCCCGTAGAGCACGCCGATGCCGGACGGGCCGAGCATCTTGTGCCCGGAGAACACCGCGAAGTCGACACCCAGCGCGTGGAAGTCCACCGGGAAGTGAGGAACCGACTGGCAGGCGTCGAGCACGGTCAGCGCGCCGACGGCCTTGGCCTTCTCGACCAGCAGCGAAACGGGGTTGACCGTGCCGAGCACGTTCGACTGGTGCGCGAACGCGACGACCTTGGTCTTCGGGGTGATGAGCTCGTCCACATCGGACAGGTCGAGCCTGCCGCCGGTGGTCACCTTGAACCACTTCAGCGTGGCCCCGGTGCGCTGGCACAGCTGCTGCCACGGCACGAGGTTCGCGTGGTGCTCCATCTCGGTGATGACGATTTCGTCGCCCGGCCCGACCCGGAAGCGCTCGGCCTCCGGGCCGGCCGTGGCGGCGTTGCTCATCGAGTACGCGACGAGGTTGATGCCCTCGGTCGCGTTCTTGGTGAACACCAGCTCCTCGGGGTCGGCGCCGACGAACTCCGCGATCTTCGCGCGCGCGGACTCGTAGGCGTCGGTGGCCTCTTCGGACAGCTGGTGCGCACCGCGGTGGACGGCGGCGTTCGACGTGAAGACGTAGTCGCGTTCGGCGTCGAACACCTGCGTCGGGCGTTGCGACGTCGCCCCGGAGTCCAGGTACACCAAGGGTTTCCCGTCGCGGACGGTGCGCGACAGGATCGGGAAGTCGGCGCGCAGGGCGGCGACGTCCAAAGGAACAGAGCTAGCCGAGGTGGTGGTCATCGGGCCGGCTCCTCTCTTTCTTTCTCGGTGTAGTCGTGACTCACAGGACGAACGTCAGAGCGCGGCCGGCTCGGGCTTGCCGACGTACTTGACGTAGCCGTTCTCCTCGAGCTCGTCCGCCAGCTCCTTGCCGCCCGACTCGACGATCTTGCCGCCGGCGAAGACGTGCACGAAGTCCGGCGTGATGTGCCGCAGGATCCGGGTGTAGTGCGTGATCAGCATGACGCCGACCTCGCTCGAAGCCTTGTACGCGTTCACGCCCTCGGAGACGACGCGCAGGGCGTCGACGTCGAGACCGGAGTCGGTCTCGTCGAGGATGGCGAACTTCGGCTTGAGCAGCGCCAGCTGCAGGATCTCGTGGCGCTTCTTCTCGCCGCCGGAGAAGCCCTCGTTGACCGAACGCTCGGCGAACTCCTGCGAGATCTCGAGCTTGCCCATCTCCTCCTTGACCTCCTTGACCCAGTGGCGCAGCTTGGGGGCCTCGCCACGGACCGCGGTGGCCGCGGTGCGGAGGAAGTTGGACATGGAGACGCCGGGGACCTCGACCGGGTACTGCATGGCCAGGAAGAGGCCGGCGCGGGCCCGCTCGTCGACGCTCATCTCGAGGACGTTCTCGCCGTCGAGCAGCACCTCGCCGGAGGTCACCTGGTACTTCGGGTGGCCGGCGATCGCGTAGGACAGGGTGGACTTGCCGGAGCCGTTGGGGCCCATGATCGCGTGGGTCTCGCCCGACTTGATCGTCAGGTTCACGCCCTTGAGGATCTCCTTGGCGCCTTCGTCGGTCTCGACCGAGGCGTGCAGGTCCTTGATTTCCAGGGTAGCCATTTCTTCGTTTCCTAAGTCAGAGAGCGGTCAGGCGCCAACGGCTTCGAGCTCGGCCTCGATCGCGGCTTCGAGGCGCTCCCGCACCTCGGGGACGTCGATCTTCACCAGGATCTCGTGGAAGAACCCGCGCACGACCAAGCGGCGGGCGGCTTCTTCGGCGATCCCACGCGACTGGAGGTAGAACAACTGCTCGTCGTCGAACCTTCCCGTCGCGCTCGCGTGGCCGGCGCCTTCGATCTCGCCGGTCTCGATCTCCAGGTTCGGCACGGAGTCCGCGCGCGCCCCGGGCGTGAGCACCAGGTTGCGGTTGAACTCGTAGGTGTCGGTGGCCTCGGCCGCGGCGCGGATCAGCACGTCGCCGATCCAGACCGTGTGCGCGCCCTCGCCCTGCAGCGCGCCCTTGTAGCCCACGCGCGACTTGCAGTTCGGCACCGCGTGGTCGACGAAGAGGCGGTGCTCCTGGTGCTGGCCGCCGTCGGCGAAGTAGACGCCGAGCATGTCGACGTCGCCGCCCTTGTCGGTGAAGGTCGCCGTCGGCGAGACGCGGACCAGGTCACCGCCCAGGGTGATGACCGTGTGCCGCAGCGCGGCGTCGCGGCCCAGCTTCAGGTGCTGCTCGGAAACGTGCACCGCGTCGTCGGCCCAGTCCTGGACGCTGACCACGGTGACCTTGGCGCCGTCGCCGATGACGAACTCGACGTTGTCGGCGTAGGTGCCCGAGCCGACGTGGTCGAGGACGACGACGGCTTCGGCGAACGCCTCGGCGCGGACCTGCAGGTGCCCGTAGGCGACCTGGTCCACCCCCGGGCCGTGGATGCGCAGCACGGACGGCTTGGACGCCTTCGTCTCCTTGGGCACCGTCACGACGGTGGCCTTGGTGAACGAGGAGTACGCCTGCGCGGCGATGCGGTCGCTCGGGACACCCGCCTGGCCGAGCCGTGAGTCGTCGCGGCCGACGGTCTCGATGATGAGTTCGGGGGCGGCGTCGGCTTCCAGCGTGATCTCGCCGGTGGCGACCGCGGACCCGTCGTGCAGGCCGCGCAGCCGCTTCATCGGCGTGAAGCGCCAGTTCTCCTCACGGCCGCCCGGGACCTCGAAGGCCTCGACGTCGTAGGAGGTGAAGCGCTCCGCGCGGGAGGCCGCCGGAATGACGGCCCCCTCGCGAAGAGCTTCGGAAACGTTGTTCTCGGTAACCGACATGACTAGCCGACGGACCCTTCCATCTGGAGCTCGATCAGGCGGTTCAGCTCGAGCGCGTACTCCATCGGCAGCTCACGCGCGATGGGCTCGACGAACCCGCGCACGATCATCGCCATCGCCTCGGCCTCGTCGAGACCGCGCGACATCAGGTAGAACAGCTGCTCTTCGCTGACCTTGGACACCGTGGCCTCGTGGCCCATGGACACCTCGTCGTTGCGGATGTCCACGTACGGGTAGGTGTCCGAGCGCGAGATCGTGTCGACCAGCAGGGCGTCGCACACGACGCTGGAGCGCGAGTGGTGCGCCCGCTTCGCCACGCGGACCAGGCCGCGGTACGAGGTGCGGCCGCCGCCGCGCGCCACCGACTTCGACACGATCGTCGAGGAGGTGTACGGCGCGAGGTGCTCCATCTTGGCGCCCGCGTCCTGGTGCTGGCCCTCGCCCGCGAACGCGACCGAGAGGACCTCACCCTTGGCGTGCTCGCCCATGAGGAAGACCGACGGGTACTTCATGGTCACCTTGGAACCGATGTTGCCGTCGATCCATTCCATGGTCGCGCCCTCTTCGCACTTGGCGCGCTTGGTGACCAGGTTGTAGACGTTGTTCGACCAGTTCTGGATGGTCGTGTAGCGGCAGCGGGCGCCCTTCTTGACGATGATCTCCACGACCGCCGAGTGCAGCGAGTCGGACTGGTAGATCGGCGCCGTGCAGCCCTCGACGTAGTGCACGTAGGCGTCTTCGTCGACGATGATCAGGGTGCGCTCGAACTGGCCCATGTTCTCGGTGTTGATCCGGAAGTAGGCCTGCAGCGGGATGTCCACCTTGACGCCCTTGGGCACGTAGATGAACGAACCGCCGGACCACACCGCCGTGTTCAGCGCGGAGAACTTGTTGTCGCCGGCCGGGATGACCGAGCCGAAGTACTCCTCGAACAGCTCCGGGTGCGTCTTGAGCGCCGTGTCCGTGTCGAGGAAGAGCACGCCCTGCTTCTCGAGGTCCTCGCGGATCGAGTGGTAGACGACCTCGGACTCGTACTGGGCCGCGACACCCGCGACGAGGCGCTGCTTCTCCGCCTCGGGGATGCCGAGCTTGTCGTACGTGTTCTTGATGTCTTCGGGCAGGTCTTCCCAGCTCGCAGCCTGCTTCTCGCTGGAGCGGACGAAGTACTTGATGTTGTCGAAGTCGATCCCGGAGAGGTCGGCCCCCCAGTTGGGCATGGGCTTCTTCTCGAAGAGCTTGAGCGCCTTCAGTCGCGCTTCGCGCATCCACTCCGGTTCGGACTTCTTCCCGGAGATGTCGGTGACGACATCCTCGTTCAGCCCGCGACGGGCGCTGGCGCCCGCTTCGTCGGAGTCGGCCCAGCCGAACGCGTACTTGCCAAGGGACTCGATGGTCTCTTCCTGGCTCAGTGGCGCGGTGGTGGGAGTGCGCTGCTCGGCAGCGGCAGTCATGCGGGTTTCCCTCCATTCGGGATCCGTGCTGTGCGCCCTGAGGGCACCGTTCTGACCGGCTCGGGATGGGCCGGCGGACCCGCCGTGGCGGGTACGTGGGTGGTGCACGCGGAGTCACCGCGTGCGATGGTCGCCAGCCGCTGGACGTGGGTGCCCAGCAACTCGGCGAACGCCTCCGTCTCGGCCTCGCACAGCTGCGGGAACTCCGCGGCCACGTGGGCGACCGGACAGTGGTGCTGGCAGAGCTGAGCGCCGACGTTCTGACCGGGTGCCGGAGTGCCTACCTGACGGGTCGACGCAGCGTAGCCCTCCCTGGTCAGGGCGGTCGCCAGGGCCTCCGCGCGCGTCGCCGGATCACTCGATCCGGTGATCGCGGAGCGGTGCGGCCCGACGAGCTTCTCGATGCGCTGCTCGGCGAACGCGCGCACGGCGTCTTCACCGGCGTGCTCGGCCAGGAAGCGGATGGCGGAGACGGCCAGGTCGTCGTAGGCGTGCCCGAACCGGGCGCGGCCGGCCTCGGTCAGCAGGAAGAGCTTGGCCGGGCGGCCCCGGCCCCGGGGTCCGCGGCGGGGCGCGTCGCGCGTCTCGGCTTCGCCGTCCGCGAGAAGCGCGTCCAGGTGCCGGCGGACGGCCGCCGGGCTGATCCCGAGCTGCTCGGCGACCACGACGGCGGTCATGGGACCCTGTTCCAGGAGCAGCCGGGCGACCTCGCTGCGGGTCTTGCCCTCGGCGCTGACCTGCGACGGGACAGCGTTGACCGTGGCGCGGGGCATGTCGCCGCCCGCCTGGTCACCCGCCTCCGTCTTTTTCACAACACAAGTGTGTCTTATTTCCCGGCGGTCGGCAAAGGCGGGGTCTTCGGCAGTGACCCGACTCACTCCGCGGGGGCGGCGATACCCTGCTCCCGTGGCAGAGGGTGAACAGGACCAGCAAGGGACAGTGCTCGAGACCGAGCACGCCCACCCCGTGACGCTTTCGCCCGTCCGGCCCCGCGAGCCCCTCCCCCTCGAAGCCGACGAGCAACGCGGGCTGAACGTCGTCCGCCGGTTCGGCACGATCGGCTCGCTCTTCCTCGCCCTCGGCTCCCTCGGCGCCGGCGCCGCCCCGGTGATCAACCCGGTGCAGGAGATCCCGGTGCTGCGGCTGTTCACCCGCATCCCGACGGTGTCGCTGGCCATCGCGATCTCCGGGATGGGCATCCTCGTGCTCAGCTGGCTGATGCTCGGGAAGTTCGCCCGGCCCGACCGCGCCCGGCTCGCGTCGCAGGGCCAGCTCGCGCGCACGATCGCGCTGTGGGTGCTGCCGCTGCTGGTCATCCCGCCGCTGTTCTCCCGCGACGTCTACAGCTACCTCGCGCAGAGCGAGATCGTGCACCGCGGCATGGACCCCTACGTCCTCGGCCCGGCGCAGGCCCTCGGCGTCGCCGACCCGTTCACGATGGGCGTGTCGAACATGTGGCGCGAGACGCCGGCGCCGTACGGGCCCCTGGTGCTGCGCCTCGGCGGCTGGCTCGCGCCGCTGTCCGGCAACAGCATCGCCGTCGGCGTGCTCCTGCAGCGCGTGCTCGCCCTGGCCGGTGTGGTCCTCATCGTCTGGGCGCTGCCCCGGCTCGCCCGCCGCTTCGGCGTCCAGCCCGCGACGGCGCTGTGGCTCGGCGCCCTGAACCCGCTGCTGATCTTCCACTTCATCGCCGGCGCCCACAACGACGCGCTCGCCATCGGCCTGATGCTCGCCGGGCTGGAGGTCGGCATCCGGCGGCTGCCGATCCGGGTGAAGGGCGACACGCCACCGCCACTGGCGCGCGGGGAGCTGCTCTACATCGGGCTCGGGGTGGCGATCATCACCCTGGGCGTCGCGGTGAAGCTGCCCGCCCTGTTCGCCTTGCCGTTCTTCGCCGTGATGGTCGCGCGGCGCTGGCACGGCCGGCTCAAGGACCTCTTCGTCGCCGGGGCCCCGATGGCGCTGTGGTTCGGGCTGGTGCTGGTCGCCGTCTGCTTCGGCACCGGGCTCGGCTTCGGCTGGGTCGGCGCGACGTTCGACACCCCGGGCCTGGTCCGCTCCTGGATCTCCCCCACCGCCGAGCTCGCCAACCTCTCCGGCGTCCTGGGCATCGCGCTCGGGCTCGGCAACCACACCAACGGCCTGGTGCCCATCCTCGGCGCGCTCGGCTACCTCGTCGCCGTCGCCATCACGGTCAAGTTCCTGTGGGACAGCTTCAAGTGGCGCTACCGGCCGATCATCGGCCTCGGCGTCTCCCTCGGCGCGGTGATGATCCTGCAGATCAACCTGCAGCCCTGGTACGTGCTGTGGGCGGTGATCCCGCTGGCCGCCGCGGCCGGGACGTCCCGGTTCCGGGTGGCCGCGGCGGTGCTGTCCGCCGCCCTGCCGTTCCTGCTGCCGCCCACCGGCAGCACCTTCGACGGCCGCCCGTACGTGCTCCCCTTCGCCTACGTCGCGGCGATCGTCGTGTGCGGCGGCGGGATGCTGGTCGTGCGGCGACTCGCCCCCGTCCTGCTCTCCAGGCCGTCCCCGCGGGTGCCCGCGCGGGCCGACGCCGTATCGTGACCCGATGTGAGTGCCCCCGCCGTCGAGATCACCGGGCTGGTGAAAAGCTACGGCTCCACCCGCGCGGTCGACGGTCTCGACCTGCGGATGGAGCGCGGCAGCCTGCTCGCCCTGCTCGGCCCGAACGGGGCCGGCAAGACCACCACCGTCGAGATCTGCGAAGGCTTCCTGAAGCCTGACGCCGGTTCGGTGCGCGTGCTCGGCCTCGACCCCGTGCGCGAGTCGGCCGCGCTGCGCCCCCGCGTCGGGATCATGCCCCAGGGCGGCGGTGCCTACCCCGGAGTCCGCGCCGACGAGATGCTCGGGCTGGTGGCCTCCTGCGCGGCGTCCCCGCTGGATCCGGCGTGGCTGCTGGACATCCTCGGGCTGGCGTCGGTGCGGCGGACGCCGTTCAAGCGCCTTTCCGGCGGGCAGCAGCAGCGGCTTTCGCTGGCGTGCGCGCTGATCGGGCGGCCGGAGCTGGTGTTCCTCGACGAGCCGACCGCGGGCATGGACCCGCAGGCCCGGCGGCTGGTGTGGGACCTGCTGGGCGCGCTGCGCCGCGACGGCGTCTCGGTGCTGCTGACCACGCACCTGATGGAGGAGGCCGAAGCCCTGGCCGACACCGTGGTGATCATGGACCACGGCAAGGTCGTCGTCTCGGGAGCACCGCAGTCGTTGACGGTCGACGAGAGCGGCACCGCGGGCCTGCGGTTCAAGGCGCGCACGCGGCTGGACACGGCGTTGCTGACCGCGGCGCTGCCGGAGGGCTACGCGGTGCGCGAGGCGGCGCCGGGCACGTACGTCGTGGTGGGCTCGGTCGACCCGCAGGTCGTGTCGACGGTCACGGCGTGGTGCGCGCAGCAGGGCGTGCTGCCGGAGGAGCTGCAGGTCGGCAAGCGCACGCTCGAAGAGGTCTTCCTGGAGCTGACCGGACGGGAGCTGCGGGCATGAGCGTTTTCGAGCCGGGTGTTTTTGCTCCGGCCCCCGGGCGCGGGTCCCTGGGCCGGATGCTGCGCACGCACGCGCGGGTCGAGGCGAGCCTGACGCTCCGCCACGGCGAGCAGGTGCTGCTGACGCTGCTCATCCCCTTGGCGTTGCTGATCGGGTTGTCATTGTTGGACATCCTGCCCGCGTCCCAGCTGGGTACGACGTCCAAAGTGGACTGGATCACGCCCCGCATCCTGGCGCTGGCGGTGATGTCGTCGGCGTTCACGGGCCAGGCGATCGCACTGGGTTTCGACCGGCGTTACGGCGTGCTGAAGCGCCTCTCGGCGACGGCGTTGCCACGGTGGCTGCTGGTGGCGGGTCGGTTGATCGCGGCGCTGGTGGTGGTCGTGCTGCAGTCGGTGATCATCGGCGTGGTGGCGGCGTTCCTGGGGTGGTCGCCTTCGTTCTCGGGCCTGGCTTCGGCTGTTCTGCTGCTGGTACTCGGGACCTTGGCGTTCGGGGCACTCGGCGTGCTGCTGGGTGGGGCGTTGCGCGCCGAAGCCGTGCTGGCGCTGGCGAACATCGTGTGGTTCGTGCTGCTCCTGGCGGGCGGCATCCTGCTGGCGCCGTCGTCGCTGCCTGCGGGGCTGGCGCGCGTGGTGGAGCTGCTGCCGTCGGGGGCATTGGCGGAGGGGATGCGGTCGGCGTTGGTCGACGGTTCGTTCGCCCCGGGGCCGATGGCGGTACTGGCGGTCTGGGCGGTCCTCGCGGGCGCTCTCGCGTCCCGCACGACGAAGCTCACCTGACCCAAGCCAGGGCGACACTCGGCCAGGGAAGCGCTCATCCCCAGGTCCAGGCTATTCCGATCCGCGATCCCGGTGTCAGGGCCTGAGCACGCAGCTCCACGTACCTCGACGACGAAACGGTCAGCATTCGCCTTGAACCAGGCGGTGGCTCGTCGTACATGGCATCGTCGGAGGCACCGACGATTTTCCAGCACTTGCGCGGAACGCTGTCACCCGAGAACTGCGCCCGAACCAGCACCTCCCGAGCTCCCTGACCGGTGATCACACTCTCGGAGAAGCTTGTGTACTGAGCGGGATGCACATAGCGGCCTCTCGTGGCGAAGAACCCGTACTCGCCCTCGTCGAGCGGGGCGGCCAGCATCACATCGACGAGCAACGCATCACCCTCGTCCGAAACGGAAACCGGCCTGATCTTGCCGATCGTACAATTGAGGTAAGGCTCGACATTGACTTTTCCGCCGCCGGAATGAGTCACCCCCTTCCGCGCCGCGGCCCTGACGACATAACGGTCCACCCCGTCGCCCGTAGCTCTGATCCAGCGCTCGACCGTGCGGGTCTCCCTCGTGCCCCTTGCACTGACGAACGAGGTGACGACCAAACGGTCCAGGTACACCGGATCCCAGAGATCATTGTGTGCTTCACCACGCGGCAGCGGCGTCTTCTGGGCCGCCGACCACAGCGACCACAACTCGCCCTCATCGCCATTCAGATAGCGGCCGACCTTTTTGACGAAATCCCAGGCCGGGACACGAGACCCTCGGAGCATCTCGTTGACCGTCGTGTGACTGACGCCGCCCACCTCACTCGCGATCTTCCGAGTGCTGGGTCTCCCGGCTCGAAGGTGCAACCTGCGCAGTGCCGACGCCAGTGACTCTTCAGGCGTCACCAGGACACCTCCTTCGACGCGTCACCAACATCGTAAGAAGATGTAAAGCCACCGTAAACCGCTGTAACGGCATTAGTTTTACGTGATCTCGTGGTTGCCGCCATGGTGGTTCGCACACGTCTGCTGGGACAAGGAAGTACCTATGCCGAAGTCGAGCCGATCCACATCACGTGCCGGACGGCCGCGAACTTTGGTCGAGGTCGGCGGGGCAGCGGTCGTATCCCTGGGTTCGGCAGCCTGCCTGATCGCATGGATGAATGGGGAGTCGCTCACAGTCGCGGTCCTCACCTCCGGAGCAGCGATGGCGGCGTTGTTGAACGCTCTGGTCGCCGTCGCGACTTTCCTGGCAAGCCACCCGCGTGACGACGCGCCCCCTCACAGATCGCACGAACGGGAGAAGAGCGCGAAAGGGCGAACCGACAAACGACGCCGAGCCTGACAGAGTCAACCCCGTGGACCGAGGCAACGCACGAAGGGCCTGCGACGTTCGGTACTCCGCGTGCGTGACCTAGGTCCCTTGTGGCCGCGGCGTCGTTCTGGGCGCGGGGACCTGCCGAAAGCCGCGTTTCCCGGCGCTCTACCATCGATGGGTGCCGTTCACCAGCCTCGTCGCCCGCTTGCCGTATCCCTCCGCCACCGTGCAGCGGGCCGTCGGGATCGCCGCGGTCCTCGCGCAGGCGCTGATCGGCGTCACCGGCTCCATCGTGCGCGTCACCGGCTCGGGCCTCGGCTGCCCGACCTGGCCGCAGTGCGTCGCCGGCAGCCTGGTCCCGGTGGACCACCCGGGCATCCACGCCCTCAACCAGTGGATCGAATTCAGCAACCGGATGCTGACCGGCGTCGTCATCGCCGTCGCCGCGATCGCCGTCCTCACGGCGTGGCGCGTGCAGATCGACCACCCGAGCCGCACCCGCCTGGTCAAGCTGGCCTGGACGATGCCCGGCGGCGTCGTGCTGCAGGCCGTCGTCGGCGGGATGACCGTGCTCGCCAAGCTCGAGTGGTGGACCGTCGCGATCCACTTCCTCGCCACCACTCCCCTCGTCTGGCTCGCGGTCCTGCTGCTGCGCGCGTTCCGCGAAGGCGACGAACCCGCGCGGCCGCTGGTGCCCGGCCGCTCGGTCCTGGTCGCGCTGGCCGTCGTGATGTGGCTGGTGCTCGCGGCGGGCACAACGGTGACCGGCGCCGGCCCGCACAGCGGCGACCTCAACACGCACCGCCTGGCCGTTTCGGTGGAGACGCTCGCCCAGGTCCACGGCGGACTGCTCGTGCTGTACATGCTCCTGCTCGCGGTGTTCGGTCTGCAGCTGCTGCGCGCCGGCGCGCCGAAGAGCCTGTGGCAGCGCTACATCGGGGTCTGGGTGGTCGCGCTCGCGCAGGGCGGGCTGGGCTCGCTGCAGTACGCGCTGGGCGTGCCGGAGGCGATGGTGTCGTTCCACGTCCTCGGCGCGATGGCGGTGATCGTCGCGACGGCGACGCTGTGGACGGGCAGCCGCGACCGCGGCCCGGTGACGTCGCTGGAGCCGGCCCCGCGGGAACTCGCCGCCGCCTGACGGCAACGCGGGCTTAACTCGGCGTCGGCGTGCCCGTTTCGCCCGTGGGTTACTGTTCGCGCCATGACCTCGCGCGCCGCCCCCAAGCCGCTGATCTCCCACCGCCGCGGCACGGGCGAGATGCTGGTGCTGAAGACGTTCCTCCTGGTGCCGTTCGCGGCGCTCCTGGTCGCGGTCCCGCTGGTGTGGGGCTGGGGCATGACGTGGATCGACCTGGCCCTGGCGGCGGCGTTCTACGTGCTGGCGACGCTCGGCGTGACGGTCGGCTACCACCGCTACTTCACCCACGGCGCGTTCAAGGCATCCCGCCCGTTGCGGATCGCCTTGGCTGTGGCGGGGGGCATGGCGGTCCAGGGGTCGGTGATCTTCTGGGTGGCGAGCCACCGCCGGCACCACGCTTTCGCCGACCGCGAGGGCGACCCGCATTCGCCGTGGCTGTTCGGGACGTCGCCGTCGGCGTTGCTGCGGGGTTTCTGGCACGCGCACATGGGGTGGATGTTTTCCCGCGAGGTGACCAACGCCGATCGGTTCGCCCCGGACCTGGTGGCCGATGGTGATCTGCGGGTGGTGAACCGGTACTTCTGGCTGTGGATCACGTTGAGCTTGGCTTTGCCGGCCGCGCTGGGCGGGTTGCTTTCGTGGTCTTGGTGGGGCGTCGTGACGGCTTTCTTCTGGGCTGGTCTTGTGCGGATCGCTTTCCTGCACCACGTGTCGTGGTCGGTGAATTCGATTTGTCACCTGATCGGGGAACGGCCGTTCGCTTCCCGCGACAAGGCGGCTAACTTTTGGCCGTTGGCGGTGCTTTCGATGGGTGAGTCGTGGCACAACTCGCACCACGCGGACCCGACCTGCGCGCGGCATGGGGTGCTGCGGGGGCAGGTCGATATTTCGGCTCGAGTGATTCGGACGTTCGAGCAACTCGGGTGGGCGACCGATGTGCGGTGGCCGCGGGCTGATCGTCTGGCCGCGAAGCGGGCAACCGCAGAAGCCTAATATGCCCACGGCGACACAAAAGAGAGCTGACGCACTCGATCGTGTCGCCCCCTTTCTCTTACGGTGAGCCGACTTCCGAACACCGAAGGAGACTCATGGGCAATCACAGCACCAACAACCCGCGTGGGAAAAAGCCGTGGATCGCCGCGGCAGGCGCGCTGGTCGTCGTAGTGGTCGCAGCGATCACTTTCGCATGGAACGACCACAAACCGGCGGCCACGGTGGCAGTTGGCGGCGGTGGCGGCAACACCGGCAACACGGTCACCGTCGATTGAGGAAGTCTCGTGACCGACATGACCTCACGTCGGTCACGAATCACCACTTGAAGGCGATGCCGTAATCCTCGCGCGGATGGCAGCCTTCGCGGAAGGTGTGCCGGACGAAACCGTCCCCGACGGGAAGCAGGTGCGGGTCACCCTCCGGAGGTTGCCGCGGCCGCTCGAATTCGAGTTGTTCCGCATACCACCAGCACGCCTCGGGAAGCTGCTTCGAATCGAAGGTCAGCTGGATGGTCAGGCCGCCCGGCGCGATGCCGTGGTGGTCGACGTCGACGTTGACCCACTTACGTTCCTCCTCGAGCTGCCCGTCGAGGGCCTCGGAGACGAACGTGTAGCGCTCGCCCTTGCGCAGGGGCCGGCGAAAACGCAGGCGCGCCAGTAGTGGGTCACCCAGGTGGTCAGTGATGACCCGGCACGCCCAGAGCGCCGACACTGGCAGGTCTTCCGGGTCGTGCGTCCAGCCGGTCGCCGCGTGGACGTCGTAGCCGTCGACACCGTCCTCGCAGGCGATGACGTCGCGTTCGGTGATCCGGCGGCGCACCGTCCGGCGGTGCATCACCGCCGTAACGAGCATGCGTTCCACGAACACCGGCTGCGCCCCTTCCGAAGCCGCCCGGGCCCGCCAGGCGACGCGTTCGTTCGGAACCTCCACCGCCGCCCGGCCGATGTCGAGGTACGGCCGCCAGTCCGGAACCGAGACCAGCTTCTCCGCCAAGCGGCCCGCCAACGCCGTGAGCGACCACCGCCAGGCATGGTGCATCGGCGTCGTGGTGGTGGGTGGCGGATCGCCGAAGACGCCCGGCAGCACCATCAACTGCCGGAAGCGGTCGCCCAGCGTGGCCTTCCACGCGGTTCCGCCCGGCGGCGGGACCCGGAACGCCGCCCTCAACGTGGTGCGGCGGCGGGAATTCGCAGCCAAGCCAATCTCGTCGACGAGCAGGCCCCACACGGCGAACGCGCGCGACTCGGTCACCAATGACGCCGTCGGCGCCACCAGGGAGCGCAGCACCGCCGCCGGTTCGCCCGCCGGATTTTCGATCGCGTCACGGAGGAAGTGAAGCGGCTCGCCGTCTTTGCGTCTCGCCAACCAGCGCAGCGCGGCTTCGACTGCCCCAGACGAAGCCGCATCGTCAACCGGCTCGCTGCCCATGCCGATGGTCATGGCTTCCTCCGCTACCCGACGAAGATCAACAATTCTCGACAACGGCGAGCCGTGGCCTGCCACCGGTCACCATTTGCCCCGTGGCGTACTAGTACACCGATAAAGGGGTAGCACAGTGACCGAGGGGAAGACAAGCGAACCTGCTCCGGGCCGCAGCCTGCGGGAATTGATCAAAGTCGGTCTGAGCGGAATCGGCGGGCTCTACCTGATCACCGGCTCGCTGGCCGTGACCGCGATCGGCGCGGTCGTGGCTCTCGCGCTCGCCGCGGCGCAACGAACCGCCAAATAACTACGCCAGCTGCTGCCGCACCGCCGAAGCGAAGCGCAGCGCTGCCGCCTCGTCCGTCTGGCGGAAGCCCAGCGACGGCTCCGTCAGCTCCAGCTCCAGCAGCAACGGCTTCCCGTCCGCGCCGCGGACCACGTCCACCCGCGCGTACAGCAGCTCGGCCCGCAGGATCCCCAGCAACGCCGAAGCCGCGTCCAGCACGTCCTCGGCCAGCGCCACCGCGTCGGCCGGCGGCGAAGCCGGCTCCAGCTTCTCCGACAGGTACAGCCCCGATGAGTCCATCGTGGACCCCAGCATCGCGGCCTTCGAGAACGCGTGCGAGTAGAACCCGCCCAGGTAAACCAAAGCCAGCTCACCGGACGTGTCCACACTGGACTGGTACGGCTGGATCAGCGCCGTGTGACCGTCGGCGTGCAAGGCCGCCACGTGCGCGGATGCGTCGGCGCCAGCCGCGAACCGGGCTGCGCCGCGGGAACCCGCGCCCACCGAGGGCTTCACCACGAAGTCCGACGAGGGGAAACGGGCAGTCTCACCCGGTGCGGCCAAGACCGTCGGGACCACCGCCACACCCGCGTCCAGCAGCTCGAGCAGGTACGACTTGTCCGTGTTCCAGCGAACGACGCCAAAGGGGTTGTACAACGCGGGCACCGACTCGCACCACGCGAGGAACTCCGAGCGCCGGGCCGCGTAGTCCCACGTCGCGCGCAGGATCACCGCGTCCGCCGACTCGAAGTCGGCCGAAGAGTCCCACGCCGCCCACGAGACCGAGAAGCCCAGCGACGACAAAGCAGGCACCAGGGCGTCGTCGTCGCCGTCGCCCGAGGGCAACTCCGCGCAGCCGACCAGGATCGCCGTGCGGTTCACCGGCCCGCCATCTTGCGGCGGTGCTCCGGGCCGATCTTCGTCCGCTTGACCGTCTCCGCGTCCCACGTCGCCGGTGAGAGGTCCTCGACCGCCTCGACCAGCGCCTCGCCCGTCGCCACCGAGGGCACCACGACGTCGCCGAGAGCGCCGTCGGCGCCGACCAGCACCACGCGCGCGCCGGCCCGGCCGATGTTCTCCACCACCGCGCGGGACGGCTTGCCGTGCGCCTTCACGAACTTGCGGGCCGCGCCCAGCTGCGCGCTGGTCGGCGAGACAGTCTCTTCGGAATCAGACACGTCCCGAACGATAACCAAAGACCGGCCGGAACGCGGAACAGCGTGGCGTCGGCCATAGTTGTGCCGGGGAGAACACCGACCCGAGGAGGACGCATGCCCACCGCAGTGCAGGTGACGAAGACCGGCGGCCCGGAAGTGCTCGAAGCGGCCGAAGTGGACGTCCGCGCCCCGGAGGCCGGCGAACTGCTGGTCGACGTCGCCGCGGCCGGCGTCAACTACATCGACACCTACCAGCGTCAGGGCATCTACCCGATCGACCTGCCGTTCGTCCTCGGGCTCGAGGGCGCGGGCACGGTCGTCGAGGCCGCGCCCGGGACCGGGTTCGAGGCCGGCGACCGCGTCGCCTGGCAGGGCTCGCTCGGCAGCTACGCGGCGCGCAAGATCGTGCCGGCGGAAATCGCCGTGAAGGTACCCGAAGGTGTCTCGCTGGAGACCGCCGCCGCGACCATGCTCCAGGGCATGACGGCGCACTACCTGGTCGCCTCGACGTTCGAGGTAAAGCCCGGCCACGACGTGCTGGTGCACGCGGCCGCGGGCGGCGTCGGCCTGCTGCTGGTGCAGCTGGCGAAGGCGCGCGGCGCCCGGGTGATCGGCACCGTGTCGACCGAGGAGAAGGAGAAGCTCGCCCGCGAAGCCGGCGCCGACGAGGTGATCCGCTACGACCGCGACGACTTCGCGAAGCTCACCCGCGAGCTGACCGGCGGCGACGGCGTCGACGTCGTGTACGACGGCGTCGGCAAGGACACCGTCGACGGCAGCCTCGCCAGCCTCAAGATCCGCGGCCTGCTGGCGCTGTTCGGCGCGTCGAGCGGCCCGGTCCCGCCGATCGACCCGCAACGCCTCAACTCCGGCGGCTCGCTGTACCTGACCCGCCCGACATCGGCGCACTACACGCGCAGCCGCGAGGAGATCGACTGGCGGTCCAAGGAGCTGTTCGACGCGGTCCAGGCGGGCGACCTCACCATCCGCATCGGCGGCAAGTACCCGCTGGCCGACGCGCGCCAGGCCCACGAAGACCTGCAGGCCCGCCGCACGACCGGCAAGCTCCTGCTCATCCCTTAGCCCAGCGCCGCTCGAGGTCTCCGCGAAGCGTGGCCGGTTCGAGCGCCTGCCATTCCGACTCCCCGTAGAGGACGACGATCGGCCGGTGCTTGAGTCCGGACACGGCTTCGCGGATCCGGCGCCGGTGGTTCTCGGGCAACCGGCTGCCTTCACGAACCACCAGGATCACGGCGGACCGGATCGTGCGAGCCGGATACCGCTGAGTGAGCTGTTCGGCGACCGTCGAGACCGCCGACGCGCTCTCGCGAATGCGGTTGCCGAAGTTCTTCGCGTCCGTGATCTTCAGCTCGAACAGCGTGAGCTGGTCGCGCTGCAGATCGTCGAGCACGACATCGACTGCCGTGAACTCCGGGCGGACATCCCGAAGCAGTTCAGCTTCCGGCCACGCCGATGCGAGCCGGGACACAAGGGCATCCTCGACCCGCGCGATCCAGCGAAAGACATCGCGCCCGGTCGCGACGGGCGGTTCATCCACCGGCGGAGCCGGCTCTTCGGGTTCGGGTTCGGCCGTTTCGGGTTCTTCCGCGGCCTCCTCGTCACCGTCCTCCCGGTGATGTGACCTGTCGTCCCGTACGAGCTCTTCGGCTTCCTGTTCCAGCTCCTCGGCCTTTTCGGCGGCAGTCATCTGCATCGCGGCCAGCTCGGCGTGGATCTTGTCCCGCTCGCCCTCGATCTTGCCCAGCTCGGCACGGTCCTTGGCGTCCAGCTCCAGCTGCTTTCTCTGCCAGCCGACCAGTCCCCACGCCGCGAGCCCGACTCCGAGCGCCGCGAGCGCACCGAGCACCCAAGGTGCCCAGTGCGTCGCGGCGAGCACGATCTGCTGCTTCCGCTCGATGGCGGCCCGGGCGGCCGGGGTCAGCTTCGCCAGCTTGTCCTGCTCGACGAGCAGGTCACTCTGGGTCTGCAGCAGGAAGCCGCCGATGCCGAGGGAGGCGACCACGATCGCGACACCGAGCGTCGTCAAGTACTTCCGGAAGTGTCCCTGGTCGGTCGGGGAAAGCACCTCAGCCCTTGTCGGACGGGACCGAAACCGCGTCGGTGACGAAGACCAGTGTCTCGTTCGGCTTGATGCCCTGGCCGCCCTCGCCGTACGCGAGGTCCGGCGGGATGATCAGCAGGCGGCGGCCGCCCTGCTTGATGCCCGCCAGGCCCTGGTCCCAGCCCGGGATGACCTCGCCCGCGCCGAGGTTCAGGTCGAACGTCTCGCCGCGGTCGAACGAGCTGTCCAGCTTCTGCTTGTCCGACCACGTCACGAGCAGGTAGTTCATCTTCAGCTTCTGCCCGGCCTTCGCGGGGCTGCCGGTGCCCTCGGACAGGTCCTTGGTGACCAGCTTCTTCGGCGGGTCGCAGTCGTCGGGGATGGTGATCGTCGGCACCTCGCCGAACTTCCCCGTCGTCTTGATGTCGTCCGCGGTGCACTCGCGGCCCTTGCTCTGGGTCGCCTGGGCGGCGCCGGACGACGGGACGGGCGGGCCCGCCGGGGCGGCCGTCTGGGGTTTGGCGTCCTGGCCGCACGCGGCCAGCGACAGCGCCGCCGCGGCGACGACCACGATCTTCCCGATCTTCTGCATGCCGGGCACCCTAGCCAAGCACGGAGAGTGCCGGGACGTCGTCACCCGTGGCGACCACGCCGAGCCGCCGCGTAGCCCGCGTCAGGGCCACGTACAGGTCGTTGAGCCCGCGCGGCGAGCCCGCCACGACCTCGTCCGGCGCGACCAGCACCACCGAGTCGAACTCCAGGCCCTTCGCCCGCTCGACGGTCAGCACGCTCAGCCGCTCGTCGTGCTCCGCAAGCCACGACGACACCTCGTCGAACCGGTGCGCGGGCACCAGGACCGCCACCGTGCCACCGTCCACTTCGGACAGCTCGCGCGCCACCAGCCCGGGCAGCTCAGCGGCGAGGGAAGCCGGCCGCGCCGACCACGGCGGCACCCCGGTCTCCCGCACCGAAGACGGCGCCGACAACGCCGGGTCGACCTCGGCGAGCACGCGGGCGGCGACCGCCATGATCTCCGCGGGCGTGCGGTAGTTCACGGTCAGCTGCTCGAGCCGCCACCGGTCCGCGACGTACGGCGAGAGCGCCTCGTCCCACGACCGCGCGCCGCCGGCCGCGCCGGTCTGCGCGACGTCCCCGACCAGCGTCATCGACCGGTTCGGCGACCGGCGCATGAGCAGCCGCCAGTCCATCGCCGACAGCTCCTGGGCCTCGTCGACGATCACGTGCCCGAACGTCCAGGTCCGGTCCTGCGCGGCGCGCTGGGCCGCGGTCAGCTCGCTGCGCTCCACCTGGCGTTCGGCGAACAGCTCGGCGTCGAGGACGTCGGAGACGCGCAGCAGCTCTTCGTCGATGATCTCCTCGTCCTGCTCGAGGATGTCGAGCACGCCCTCGGCGTACGCGCGGTCCTCGCGCTCACGGCGTTTGCGCTCGACGCGGGCCTCGGTGTCGTCGACGCCGATCAGCTCGGCCAGCTCGTCGAGCAGCGGCACGTCGGCCGGCGTCCACTTCGCGTCGCGGCCGCTCTCGAGCAGCGCGCGGTCCTCCTCCGAGAGCAGCTTCCGGGCGGCGACGGAGAGCCGTTCGCGGTCGGCGAACAGGTCGTCGAGCACGCCTTCCGGGGTCAGCACCGGCCAGAGCGAGTTCAGCGCCGCCGCGACGTTCTCGTCGGCGGCCAGCTCGGCTCGGATGTCGGCCAGGTCCTGCCCGTCGAGCAGGTCGTCCCCCAGCTTCCGGGCGGCCTGGCGGGTCAGCGCGTCGAGGACGTCGGACACGAACAGCCGCCGCGCCGGGTTGTGCGGCCGCCGCGAACGGCGGGCGCGGGTCCGGGCGTCGGTGCAAGTCTTCCGGTCCAGCCGCAGCACGTCGTGCTCGTACTCGATCTCCAGGACCGGTTCGGGCACGCGCTGGCGGTCGCGGACGGCGTTGGCGAGGACGTCCGCCATCACGAGCCGCCCCTTGACCTCGGTGGTCTCGCGCGGCTCGACGCCGACGGCGTCCAGGCCCGGGTAGAGCTGCCCGATCGTGGCGAGCAGCACGCCGGTCTCGCCGAGCGACGGCAGCACCTGGCCGATGTAGCGCAGGAACGTGCTGTTCGGCCCGACGACGAGCACGCCGCGCGTGGTGAGCTGCTGGCGGTGCGTGTAGAGCAGGTAGGCCGCGCGGTGCAGCGCGACGGCGGTCTTGCCCGTGCCGGGCCCGCCCTGCACGACCATGACGCCGCCCAGCGGGGCGCGGATGATCCGGTCCTGCTCGGCCTGGATGGTGGCGACGATGTCGCTCATCTCGCCGGTGCGCCGCTGTTCGAGCGCGGCGAGCAGCGCCGCCTCGCCGGCCAGCCCGAGGTCCTGGCCCTGGTCGGCGGCGGTGAGGTCGAGGATCTCGTCGTCGAAGCCGGTGACCTTGCGGGTCAGCGACCGCAGGTGCCGGCGCCGCCGCACCCCTTCGGGTGACGCGGCGGTGGCGAGGTAGAACGGCCGCGCGACGGGTGCCCGCCAGTCGACGAGCAGCGGCCGGTAGTCGTCGTCTTCGTCGAAGAGCCCGAGCCGGCCGATGTAGGTGGTCTCCTCGGCGGTGCCGGGGACGAAGTCGAGACGGCCGAAGGCCAGCCCCTGCTCGACGGAGCCGAGCTGGGCGAGCCGGTCGGTGTAGAGGGTGGTGGCGACGTCGCGTTCGGTGCGGGCCTGCGGGGTGCCGCCGGTCTGGCGGAGGGTCTCGTCGAGGCGCCGCTGGGCCTCGGCGCGTTCGGCGTCGAGCTTCGCGTAGAGGGTGGTGACGTAGGCCTGCTCGCGGGCGAGCTCGGCGGTGAAGCCGTCCGAGGACACGGACAAGAGGATCCTGCTTTCGCCTCAAGGAAAAGAGCCAGCCAAGTTTAACGGCGCACGCGGCGCGATCATTCCGGCGCGAGGTCGCAGTACGGGGAGACCTCGCTGCCGGGAGCGAGGGCGGCCGGCAGCTCCTTCTCCCCCACCGCGCACGACACGCTCGCCGCCGGCAGCTGCTCGCCGCCGGTGATGCGGCCGGCCGCGTCGCGGTGGAGCACCGCGGCTCCGTGGCTGGTCAGCGCCCGGCAGTTCGCCGAGTGGTAGCGGACGCCACCCGGGACGACGGTCGCGGTCACCGGGGTGAAGCCGCCCAGTGCCTCGGGCGCCAGCCAGACCGCCGGGCCGGGCGTGGGCCGGTCCAGTGCGACGCCGGCGCGCTGCCCGGGAGTGAGCAGCGGCACCTCGACGGACCGCGAACCGGACGTCACCACGACGTGGTAGGCGGCCAGCGCACTCGTGTTCTCCAGCACAGCGGCACCCGGCCCCTGTTCGGCGACCCGCACCACGCCGCCGTCCGGGGCCGCACCCGGCGGTGCCGTGATCCGCGCGGGAATGGCGCACCCGCTGCCGAGGAGCGCGTTCGTGTCGAGCGACACCTTGCCGCGGCCGAGGAACGCCAGCAGGCCGAGGACCACGACGGCCGCCAGCACCACCAGCACCCGGTCCTTGCCCAGACGCGGCATCACGGCCGGTCCGGGCTGATCACCTTGTACACATCGCCGGCGGTCCCGTAGTAGGACCCCGCCACCACGTAGACCTTGGTCCCCGAGCCCGGCTGCCAGTACGTGCGCATCTCGTCCGGGTCCGCCGGGTACGGGACTTCGGCCAGGGGCACGCCTCGATCGGCGAGCAGCGCGCTCACCTCGTCGAACGTCACCGGACCGGGAAAGGCGCCGTAGCGCTCGCGGATCACGCCGTCGACCAGCTCGGGGTCGCGGTACCGGAGCCGGTGTGCCTGGACCGAGAAGTGCGTCCCGGCCCACGGCTGCCCGGGACCGGAGCGCTGCCAGAAGAACTCGGCCAGGCCGTGGTCACGGCCGAGCGAGTAGTCCGACGGGTTGTCGCCGTAGTCGTCGCCGAGCAGATCGGCCACCCGCTCGGGTGACCACGTGTGGTCGGCCCCAAGCACGGTGCCCGACTCGATGACGTCGGCGAAGAACTCCGCCGGGCTCAGAACGGGAGGCCGAGGGTCGGCAGGCCGATCGCCGAGTCGACCGCCAGCGCCACGAACACGATCATCAGGTACGTGTTGGACCGGTGGAACAACGCCATCGGCTTCGTCTCTTCACCGCGCCGCACCGCGGCCTGCAGGCTGTGCGCGTAGAAGAGGAACCAGCCGCCCGCCAGGATGGCGAACGTGCCGTACAGCCAGGACGTCACCGGGAGCAGCAGCAGCGTCCACGCGACCATCACCCACGAGTAGATGACGATCTGGCGGGCGACGTGCTGGGCGGTGGCCACCACCGGCAGCATCGGGACGCCCGCGCGCTCGTAGTCGTCGCGGTACTTCATGCCCAACGCCCACGTGTGCGGCGGCGTCCAGAAGAAGATGACGCCGAACATCACGAACGCCGGCCACTGCACGGTGCCGGTGACCGCGGCCCAGCCGATGACGACCGGCATGCAGCCCGCCGCGCCGCCCCAGACCACGTTCTGCGACGTGCGCCGCTTGAGGCCGAGCGTGTAGACGAAGATGTAGAAGAGGATCGTCGCGACCGCGAGGATCGCCGACAGCAGGTTGACCGTGAAATAGAGCACCACGGCCGAGGCGACACCCATCACCAAGCCGAAGATCAGCGCGCCGCGGCGGGGCACCGAGTCCTTCACCAGCGGGCGGCGCTTCGTGCGGTTCATCACCTTGTCGATGTCCGCGTCGATCACGCAGTTGAGCGCGTTCGCGCTGCCCGCGGCCATCGTCCCGCCGACCAGCGTGGCCAGGACCAGCCACGGCGAGGGGATCTGGCGGCCGGCGAGGAACATCGCCGGGATGGTGGTCACCAGCAGGAGCTCGATCACCCGAGGCTTCGCCAGCGCGGCGTAGGCGCCGACGACCCGGCGGATGCTTCGCCGGTCACCGTGCGGTCGATCACCGGTCGGGTGCACGGCGCTGGTGTCGTCACTGCGTCCGTGCGCAGCGTTCACCAACGACATTTCACTCCCTGCGTCAGGTTCGGGTGGGCCCTGCTCCGGCGGACGTGGTGGAGCCGCTGAAAACCGCCGGGCTGAACCCTCGAACGATGTTAGACGTGGTGAATCCCGTGGGTGATCGCGGGTCTGGAACGGGTCCAAGCACTAGGCTGGCCGCGACGGGCCGCGATTGCCCCTGCGCATGGCCGCGAGCAGGAATATCGTCCCTTCGGGATCGATTGAGATAGGTAGCCGCGCGCACGGGTAACCGGAACGAGGAAGACCAGCCGCAACCATCATGACCGGGAGTTGGAGTTCAGTGTCCGAAACCGCCCCTACCAGCGAGAACAACCCACTCCTCCGGCGTAACGTCCCCGCCGACTGGACCGAGACCGACACCCGCGCCGTGGACACCGTCCGGGTGCTCGCCGCGGACGCGGTCGAGAACTGTGGCAGCGGCCACCCCGGCACCGCGATGAGCCTGGCGCCGCTGGCCTACACGCTGTTCCAGCGCACATTGCGGCACGACCCGAACGACCAGCACTGGCCGGGCCGCGACCGCTTCGTGCTGTCGGCCGGGCACAGCAGCCTGACGCTCTACATCCAGCTGTTCCTCGCCGGCTACGGCCTCGAGCTCGAGGACCTCAAGCAGCTGCGCAAGTGGGGCTCCAAGACCCCGGGTCACCCGGAGTACCGGCACACCGACGGTGTCGAGACCACCACCGGCCCGCTGGGGCAGGGCCTGGCGAACGCCGTGGGCATGGCGATGGCCGCCCGCCGCGAGCGCGGCCTGCTGGACCCGGACACCGCGCCCGGCGAGAGCATCTTCGACCACTACATCTACGCGGTCGCCTCCGACGGCGACATCGAAGAGGGCGTCACCTCCGAGGCCTCGTCCATCGCGGGCCGCCAGGAGCTGGGGAACCTGATCGTCTTCTGGGACGACAACAAGATCTCCATCGAGGACGACACGAACATCGCCCTCTCGGAGGACACGGTCGCGCGCTACGAGGCCTACGGGTGGCACACCCAGGTCGTCGAGGGCGGCGAAGACGTCGTCGCGATCGAAGAGGCCATCGAGAACGCGAAGGCCGAGACGGGCCGCCCGTCCTTCATCGCGCTGCGGACCGTGATCGGTTACCCGGCGCCGAAGAAGATGGGCACCGGCAAGGCGCACGGCGCCGCGCTGGGCGGCGAAGAGGTCGCCGCGGTCAAGAAGATCCTCGGCTTCGACCCGGAGCAGTCGTTCCAGGTCGAGGACGACGTGCTCAAGCACACCCGCCAGGCGCTCGAGCGCGGCAAGGCCGCCCACGCCGCATGGCAGGAGAAGTACGAGGCGTGGGGCAAGGCCAACCCGGAGCGCAAGAAGATCGGCGACCGGATGGCCACCCGCACGCTGCCCGAGGGCTTCGCCGACAACCTGCCGAAGTGGGAGCCGGACGCCAAGGGCGTCGCGACCCGCAAGGCCTCCGGTGAGGTGCTCAACGCCCTCGCCGACCCGCTGCCGGAGCTGTGGGGCGGCTCGGCCGACCTGGCCGAGAGCAACAACACCACGATGAAGGGCGCCGACTCGTTCGGTCCCGAGAAGGCCGCCACGGACATGTGGCAGGCCAACCCGTACGGCCGGACGCTGCACTTCGGCATCCGCGAGCACGCCATGGGCTCGATCCTCAACGGGATCGCGCTGCACGGCGGCACCCGCCCGTACGGCGCGACGTTCCTGATCTTCTCCGACTACATGCGCCCGCCGGTCCGGCTGGCCGCGCTGATGAAGGCGCCGGTCACCTACGTGTGGACGCACGACTCGATCGGCCTCGGCGAGGACGGGCCGACGCACCAGCCGATCGAGCAGCTCTCCGCGCTGCGCGCGATCCCGGGCCTCAACGTCGTCCGCCCGGCGGACGCCAACGAGACCGCGTACGCGTGGAAGGCCGTGCTGGAGGACATCCACCACCCGTCCGGCCTGGCGCTCACCCGCCAGAACGTGCCGGTGCTCGAGGGCACCAGCGCCGAAGGCGTCGCCAAGGGCGGGTACGTCCTGGCGGACTCCGAAGACGCTACTGCCACGCCGGACGTGATCCTGATCGCCACCGGCTCCGAGGTCCAGCTCGCCGTCGAGGCGAAGAAGGTCCTCGAGGCCGACGGCGTCAAGGCGCGCGTCGTCTCGATGCCGTGCGTCGAGTGGTTCGACGCGCAGGACGCGGCCTACCGCGAATCCGTCATCCCGGCCGGTGTGAAGGCCCGCGTGTCCGTCGAGGCGGGCATCGCCCAGTCGTGGCACCGCTTCACCGGTGACGCCGGGGTGAACGTTTCGATCGAGCACTTCGGCGCCTCCGCCGATGCCGCCACACTGTTCCGTGAGTTCGGTTTCACCACGGAGGCAGTCGTCGACGCGGCCCGCCGCTCGATCGCCAACACCAAGAACTGAAGGGGACATTGATGAGCAACGACAAGCTCGCGCAGCTGTCCGAGGCCGGTGTGTCGATCTGGCTGGACGACCTCTCGCGCGAACGCCTGAACACCGGCAACCTCGCGGCGCTGGTCCGCGACAAGCACGTCGTCGGCGTGACGACCAACCCGACGATCTTCGCCAACGCGATGTCGAAGGGTGACGCCTACGACGAGCGGACGAAGGAGCTGGCCGCCCAGGGCGCCGACGTCGAGGCGACCATCCGCGACCTGACCACGACCGACGTGCGCAACGCCGCGGACCTGTTCCGCGACGTCTACGCCGCCACGAACGGCGTCGACGGCCGCGTCTCCATCGAGGTCGACCCGCGCCTGGCCAAGGACACCGACCGCACGGTCGCCGAGGCCCAGGACCTGTGGAAGACCGTCGACCGGCCGAACACGCTGATCAAGATCCCGGCCACCGAAGAGGGCCTGCCGGCGATCACCCGCACGCTCGCCGAGGGCATCAGCGTCAACGTCACGCTGATCTTCTCCGTCGAGCGGTACAAGAAGGTCATCGAGGCCTACTTCGCCGGGCTGGAGCAGGCGAAGGCCAACGGCCACGACCTGCGCGGCATCCACTCGGTGGCGTCGTTCTTCGTCTCCCGCGTGGACACCGAGATCGACAAGCGGCTCGACGCGATCGGCACCGACGAGGCCAAGGCCCTGCGCGGCAAGGCGGCCGTCGCCAACGCCCGGCTCGCCTACGCGGCCTTCGAGGAGCTGTCGGCCACCGACCGCTGGCAGGCCCTCGCGGCCGACGGCGCGAACGCGCAGCGCCCGCTGTGGGCGTCGACCGGCGTGAAGAACCCGGACTACTCCCCCACCCTCTACGTCGACGACCTCGTCGTGAAGGACACCGTCAACACGATGCCGGAGAAGACCCTCGACGCCGTCGCGGAGCACTCCGACCTCAAGGGTGACCAGGTTTCCGGGCGCGGCGCCGAGGCGCAGGAAGTCTTCGACAAGCTCGAGGCCGTCGGCATCGACATCACCGACGTGTTCCTGGTGCTGGAGAACGAAGGCGTCGAGAAGTTCGAGAAGTCCTGGGTGGAGCTGCTCGAGACCGTGAACGGCCAGCTCGAAAAGGCGAAGGGCTGAAGCACGACATGACGACAGGGGAAAAGACCGGCGTCGAGATCGTCGACGCCGAACTGGCGGAGCGCGCTGCGCCCCTGGTGCAGCGGCTGGTCGCGGACCAGGCCGCTTCGAAGCTGGCGGCCCAGGACGCCACGCTCTGGGGACCGGACGCCGAGCCCGAGGCGTCGATCCGGCTGTCCTGGACGACGCTGCACAAGTCGTCCCGGCCGCTGATCGGCGAGATCGAGGCGCTGCGGACCGAACTGCGCTCCGAGGGCGTCGACCGCGTGGTGCTGGCCGGCATGGGCGGCTCGTCGCTGGCGCCGGAGGTGATCACCGGCACCGACGGCGTCGCGCTGACGGTGCTCGACACCACCGACCCCGGCCAGGTCGCGGACGCGCTGGCCGGCGACCTCGAGCGCACGGTGATCGTGGTGTCGTCGAAGTCGGGCGGCACCGTCGAGACCGACAGCCACCGGCGGATCTTCGCGAAGGCCTTCGCCGACGCGGGGATCGACGCGGCGCGGCGGATCGTGGTCGTCACCGACCCGGGCTCGCCGTTCCAGGAACTGTCCGAAAAGGAGGGTTACCGCAAGACCTTCCTCGCCGACCCGCACGTCGGCGGCCGCTACTCGGCGCTGACCGCGTTCGGGCTCGTCCCGGCCGGCCTCGCCGGCGCGGACGTCGCCCGCCTGCTCGACCAGGCCGCTTCGGCGGCCGAGGAGCTCGCGGCCGACGACGCGGCCAACCCGGCGGTCAAGCTGGCCGCCGCGTGGGCCGCCGCGCACGAGGCGGGCGCGGAGAAGGTCGTGCTGGCCGACTCCGGTTCCGGCATCAAGGGCTTCCCGGACTGGGCCGAGCAGCTGATCGCGGAGTCCACCGGCAAGCAGGGCACCGGATTGCTGCCGGTGGCGGTCGAAAGCACCGCGGCGCCCGGGTTCGACGACGCGAAGTCCGACGCCACCGCGGTCGCCATCGGCAGCCCGCAGGGCGCGGCGAAGATCGCCGTCACCGGCTCGCTCGGCGCGCAGCTCCTGCTCTGGGAGTTCGCGACGGCGCTGGCCGGCCGGCTGCTCGGGATCAACCCGTTCGACCAGCCCGACGTGGAAGCGGCCAAGAAGGCGGCGCGCGCGCTGCTGGACGACCCGGAGAAGCTCAAGGGCGGCGAGACGGCGTCCAATGTGGACGGACCGGTCGAGATCTTCGGGTCCGCCGGCGTGGCCACCGAAGGCAGCCTGACCGACGTGCTCCGCGCGTTCTTCGCGTCGGCGCCGGAAGCCGGCTACATCGCGGTGCAGGCCTACCTGGACCGCCTCGACGACGCGTCGACCGAGCTGCTGCGCGGCGAGATCGCCAAGCGCACCGGCCTGCAGACGACGTTCGGCTGGGGCCCGCGGTTCCTGCACTCCACCGGGCAGTACCACAAGGGCGGGCACCAGAACGGCGTGTTCCTGCAGCTGTCCGGCGCCGTCGAGCACGACCTCGACGTGCCGGACCGGCCCTACACCCTGGGGCAGCTGCAGCACGCCCAGGCACTGGGCGACGGGCAGGTGCTCGCCGAGCACGGCCGCCCGGTGCTGCGCCTGCACCTGACCGACCGCGCCGCGGGTCTCGCGGCCGTCGTCCGCGCGGTACAGGAGGTGAGCGCATGACCTGGAGCAACCCGCTGCGCGATCCGCGGGACAAGCGGCTCCCGCGCATCGCCGGGCCGTCGAGCCTGGTGATCTTCGGGGTCACCGGCGACCTGGCCCGCAAGAAGCTGATGCCCGCCATCTACGACCTGGCCAACCGCGGGCTGCTGCCCGCCGGCTTCTCGCTCGTCGGGTTCGCCCGGCGCGACTGGGAGCACCAGGACTTCGGCGAGCTCGTGCACGACTCGGTCAAGGAGCACGCCCGGACGCCGTTCAAGGAGTCGGTGTGGAACCGGCTCGCCGAAGGCATCCGGTTCGTGCAGGGCACCTTCGACGACGACGACGCCTTCGACCGGCTCGCGCAGACGGTCAAGGACCTCGACAAGGAACGCGGCACCGGCGGCAACACCGCGTTCTACCTGTCGATCCCGCCCGGCGCGTTCCCGGTGGTGACCAAGCAGCTGGCCCGCTCCGGGCTGGCGAACGCCGACGAGAAGACGTGGCGGCGCGTGGTCATCGAGAAGCCGTTCGGCCACGACCTCAAGAGCGCCGAAGAGCTGAACGCGATCGTCAACGACGTCTTCCCCGAGGAGTCGGTGTTCCGCATCGACCACTACCTCGGCAAGGAGACGGTGCAGAACATCCTGGCGCTGCGCTTCGCGAACCAGCTGTTCGAGCCGATCTGGAACGCCAACTACGTCGACCACGTGCAGATCACCATGGCCGAGGACATCGGCCTCGGCGGCCGCGCGGGGTACTACGACGGCATCGGCGCCGCTCGCGACGTCATCCAGAACCACCTGCTGCAGCTGCTCGCCTTCACCGCGATGGAGGAGCCGCTGTCGTTCGACCCGCGGGCCCTGCGCGCGGAGAAGATCAAGGTCCTCTCGGGCACCGGCGCGATCGGGCCGCTGAGCAAGACCACCGCGCGCGGCCAGTACGCGGGCGGCTGGCAGGGCGGCACGAAGGTGCCCGGCCTGCTGCAGGAAGAGGGCTTCGCGAAGGACTCGAAGACCGAGACCTACGCCGCGGTGACCCTGGAGGTGCAGAGCCGCCGCTGGGCCGGGGTGCCGTTCTACCTGCGCACCGGCAAGCGGCTGGGCCGCCGCGTCACCGAGATCGCCGTCGTGTTCAAGCGGGCGCCGCACCTGCCGTTCGACTCGACCTCGACCGAGGAGCTGGGACAGAACGCCCTGGTCATCCGGGTCCAGCCGGACGAGGGCATCACACTGCGGTTCGGCTCGAAGGTGCCGGGGACCACGATGGAGGTCCGCGACGTCACGATGGACTTCGGGTACGGGCACGCGTTCACCGAGTCCTCCCCCGAGGCCTACGAGCGGCTGATCCTCGACGTCCTGCTCGGCGAGCCGTCGCTGTTCCCGGTCAACGAAGAGGTCGAGCTCTCCTGGAAGATCCTCGACCCGATCCTGGAGCACTGGGCCAAGGAAGGCTCGCCGGAGCAGTACCCGCCGGGCACCTGGGGCCCGCCGTCCGCCGACGAAATGCTGGAGCGCACCGGCCGGAAATGGAGGCGCCCGTGATCATCGACCTGCCGTCCACCACGACCTCGGCACTGAACAAGAAGCTGGTGGAGATCCGCGAACAGGGCGGGCAAGTCGCGCTCGGGCGGGTCCTGACGCTGGTGATCGTGGCCGACGACGACGCCAACCTCGAAGACGCCATCGAAGCGGCCAACGGCGCGAGCCGCGAGCACCCGTCGCGGGTGATCGTGGTGGCCAAGGGCGCGCGCACCGCGGCGCCGCGGATCGACGGCCAGATCCGGGTCGGCGGCGACGCCGGCGCGAGCGAGGTCATCGTGCTGCGGCTCTACGGCCCGCTGGCCGCGCAGGGCCAGAGCGCGGTGGTGCCGCTGCTGCTGCCGGACGCGCCGATCGTCTGCTGGTGGCCCGGGGCCGGCCCGAAGGACCCGGACAAGGACCCGCTCGGCGAGCTGGCCCAGCGCCGGATCACCGACTCGGCCGCGGAGAAGAACCCGGTCCGGGCCCTGACCACGCGCGCGAAGGCGTACGTGGCGGGCGACACCGACCTGGCCTGGACGCGCCTGACGCACTGGCGCGCCCAGCTCGTGTCGGCGCTGGACCTGCCGCCGTACGAGAAGGTCACCGCCGCGACGGTCACCGGCGAGGCCGACTCGCCGTCCACCGAGCTGCTGGCCGCCTGGCTGGCCGAGTACCTGAAGGTGCCGGTCAAGCGGGTCAAGAGCTCCGGTGCCGCGGGCATCATTTCGGTCAACCTGGAGCGCCGCTCGGGCGCGGTGGAGCTGCACCGGCCGGACGGGCGGGTCGGCACGCTGACCCAGCCGGGCCAGCCGACCCGGCGGATCGCCCTCCAGCGGCGCACCACCCAGGACTGCCTGATCGAAGAGCTGCGCCGGCTCGACCCGGACGAGGTCTACGAGGCTTCGCTGCACGGCCTCGGCAAGATCACGTCGGGCACGAACGGCAAGACGGCGACGCCGGCCAAGGCCGACGTCACGTCCCCGGCAGCCGCGGCGGTCGCTTCCGGTTCGAAGAAATGAGCAAGACGGAAGTAGTCGTCTACGCGAACCAGGACCTCCTGGCGGCCGCGGCGGCCGCCCGGCTGGTCACGCGGCTGGTGGACGTCCAGGCGGCCAAGGGGTCGGCGTCGCTGGTGCTGACCGGCGGCGGCACGGGCATCGCGGTGCTGTCGGAGCTGCGGGCCTCCTCGGCCCGCGACGCGATCGACTGGTCGCGCTTGGACATCTACTGGGGCGACGAGCGGTTCGTCCCGGCGGATTCGGACGAGCGGAACGAGAAGCAGGCCCGCGAGGCGCTGCTGGATCACGTCCCGCTGGACCCGAAACGCATCCACGCGATGGCGCCGTCGGACGGCGAGTTCGGCGACGACGTGGACGCGGCGGCGGCTTCGTACGCGTCGGTGCTGGCGTCGCAGGCGGGCCCGGAGGACCACGGCGACGTGCCGTCGTTCGACATCATGCTGCTGGGCCTGGGCGGCGAGGGCCACACGGCCTCGGTGTTCCCGGAGTCCCCGGCGGTGTACGAGACCGAGCGCTCGGTGGTGGCGGTCCGCAACTGCCCCAAGCCACCGCCGACGCGGGTTTCGCTGACGCTGCCGGCGATCCGCCGGGCTCGCGACGTGTGGTTGATGACGGCCGGGTCGGCGAAGGCCGACGCGGTGGCTTTGGCGTTGGCCGGGGCCGGCGAGGTGCAGTTGCCGGTGGCCGGCGCTCGCGGACACCGGCGGACGTTGTGGCTGCTGGATCGTGCTGCTGCCGGGAAGCTGACGAAGGTTTATCAGCCGCCCACGGCTTGAGTCGATTGCTGAAGGCCCCCTCGGTTCGCGCCGAGGGGGCCTTTTCTTTTTGGTCGGTGGAACTGTCGGGGGTTGCCGGTCGCCGCCTGTCTCGCCGCCGGGTCCTACTTCACCCGCCAGCCGCGGCCCAGGTTGCCGAAGATCTCCTCCGCTGCCTTCCGCGGGCTCTCCGCGCCCACGATCAGCTCCCGCGACGCCAGCGCGAACCGGGCCAGCGCCGCGCACGACACGTCGCCCTCCGCCGCGCCCATCTCCTCCGTGATCGCGCGGGCCAGCGCCGTCTCGTGGCGCATCCACATGCGGCGGGCGTAGTCGCGTAGCACCGGGGTGCTCTCGATCAGCCGGATGAACTCGTCACTCGGGCCGCCGTCCGCGCTGTCTCGCAGCATGTGCTCGCGCAGCGCGTCCACGATCGTGTCGCCCGGTGGCCGGCCGCGGACCGCCAGGACCAGCGCCGCCTCGATGTCGTCGTCCTGGTCGAACAGCAGCGCCTCCTTGCTCGGGAAGTACTTGAACAACGTCGTCACCGAGACGTCCGCGGCGTCCGCGACGTCCTTCACCCCGACCTCGTCGTACCCGCGCTCCAGGAACAGCGCCAGCGCGGCATCGGCCAGCGCCTGCCGGGTCTGCGCCTTCTTGCGCTCGCGGCGCCCGATCAGTTCGGTCATGCCCTCAGCCTACGTGATGGTGGACTCACTTCAAAAGTTGAGTCGTTGCACTTTTTGAGTCACTGTGCTTTTCTGGATCCAGGCCGCCGGACCAGCCGGGGGCACCGAACTTCCAGGGGGAAGTCATGAACTCCATCGCCATCGTCGGCGCCGGCCTGGGCGGACTCGCCTGCGCCCGCGTCCTGCAGCTCCACGGCCTCGACGTCACCGTCTTCGAGCAAGAAGTCTCGGCCGGCGCCCGCACCCAGGGCGGCACCCTCGACCTGCACGGCGACACCGGCCAGGTCGCCCTCCGCACCGCCGGCCTGCACGACGAGTTCCGTGCGCTCGCCCGTCCCGAAGGCCAGCAGATGCGCGCCCTCGACCCGCACAGCGCCGAAGTCGTCATGGACGAGATCCCCGCGGAAGGCGACGACTTCCGCCCCGAAATCGACCGCGGCCAGCTCCGCGGCCTCCTTCTCGGCTCCCTGAAGCCCGGCACCGTCCAGTGGGGCACCTCGATCACCGAGGTCACCACGTCCGGCCGGCTGACCTTCGCCGACGGGACCGCCCGCGACTTCGACCTGGTCGTCGGCGCGGACGGCGCGTGGTCCCGCGTCCGCCGCGCCCTCACCGGCGTCCGGCCCGAGTACAGCGGCGTCACGTTCGTCGAACTCGGCCTCGACGACGCCGACCGCCGTCACCCGGACCTGGCCGCGCTGACCGGTCAGGGGACGATGATGACGAAGATCGACGGGAAGGCGCTCGTCGCGCAGCGCAACAGCAACGGCCACATCCGCTGCTACGCCATCTTCTACGCACCCGAAGACTGGGCCGCCGGCCTCGACTTCGCCGACACCGCGGCGGTGCGCGCGCACCTGCTGGAGCGCTTCGCCGGCTGGCACCCGAGCCTGCTCGCGTTCCTGCACGAGCTCGACGGCGGGTTCACGAACCGGCCGTTGCACGTCCTCCCGGTGCCGCACGCCTGGACCCACACGCCCCGGCTCACGCTGCTGGGCGACGCGGCGCACCTGATGCCGCCGCTGGGCGTCGGCGCGAACCTGGCCCTGCTGGACGGCACCGAGCTCGCGACCGCGCTGGCCACCGCGCCGAGCGTCGGCGAGGCCGTCCGGACGTACGAGGCCGGGATGCTGCCGCGGTCGATCGAGACGGCGAAGGCCTGCGCGACCGGCCTGCACGACCTGCTCAGCGACGATCTCAGGTCCATGGCAGCCTGATGACCTACCGCCGGACGTCCACACGTGGGTAACATGATTCCCACGATGTGGTCGTCTCGGTGCACAGCGGGGAGTAGCACTCCCACTCTCGGTAGCACCCCTCCGCGGCTATCCTCCGGACGGACCAGTCGACTACGGAATTCGGACGCCGGAACTCCGACAACGGGTGAAACTTACCGTCTTTCTACGCGACCTCGTTAGCATCCGCACATTTGTCCGTTGCTGCGCGTCCCGATCGGGCCCTGAGCACCTCTCACCAACAAGTCCACAAGACGAATGGGGTCGCCAGCGATGAGTACAGAGGGACTCTCGATTCCAGGCATCTCGATCGCCGGCTCGGGGCCATCGGCCGCCGAGCGGGTGCGCAAGCGCGGGCTGAGCCTGTTCGGCTCGGTGCCCCGGCCCGCTGTGGTCACGTTCGCCATCGAGGCGGCCGCGGTCATCCTGGCCGTGCTCGACGTCTGGCTGGTGATCCCCGAGAAGGCCCAGCCCTACTCGATCTGGCTGTCCGGCGCCGCGTGTCTTGCGGTGGTGTTCCGCCGGAAGTTCCCGTTCCTCGCCGTGCTCGTCGCGGTCCCCGGCTTCCTGGCCGGCTGGGCGCAGCTCGCGTCGATGATCACGCTCGGCATGCTCGCCACCCGCCGCCAGCTGCACTGGCAGGTGTGGGTCGGCGCGGCGCTGGTGTGGTGCTGCCGGTTCGTGCAGTGGCCGCTGGAGGACTTCGCCGAGCTCAGCTGGCGCGAGCACATCCTCGACGGCATCTACGGCGTGCTCGTCGCGGGCATGCCGATCGCGATCGGCCTGCTCATCGGAGCGCGGGCCGAGGTCGCGAACAAGCTCGCCGAGCTGGCCACGAGCCGCGACCGCGAGCGCCGCTTCCACGCCGACGCCGTCCGCGCCGAGGAGCGCGCCCGGCTGGCGCGCGAGATGCACGACGTCGTCTCGCACCAGATCACGCTGATCGCGATGCAGGCCGGCGCGCTGCAGGCCCAGACCTCCGACGACCACGCGCAGGAGACCGCCCAGGTCATCCGCACGCTGTCGAAGCGGACCCTCGAAGAGCTGCGGTCGCTGCTGAGCGTGCTGCGCGCGGGCGCCGACGACGACGGCCCGCGCCCCGGGATCAACGACCTCGACCGGCTGATCCGGACGTCGGAGGTCCCGGTGCACCTGTCGGTGGAGCACCTGCCGGAGGCCCTGCCGAACCAGGTGTCGGCGGCGGCGTACCGGACGGTGCAGGAGTGCCTGACGAACGTCCACAAGCACGCCCCGGGCGCAACGGCGACGATCCGCATCCAGGGCGAGCACGGCGCGCTCAAGATCGAGGTCCGCAACGAGCGCGCGAACCGGCCGTCGGAGATGTTGCCCTCGGGCGGCCATGGGCTGACGGGCCTGGCCGAGCGGGCTCGTTTGCTGGGCGGAAGTTTCGAGACGTCCGGAATGGAGGACGGCGGTTTCCGGGTGCGGGCCCGGTACCCGCTGGATCGCTGAGGGCGGCCGTCCGGCCCCCGGTATCCATTTTACCGGCGGGGGCTGACGATTTCGGATTCGCAGGAGCCGCGAGCGGCGGATTCCGGGCTGTGACGGCCGGAATCCGCCGCTCGCGGCTTTCTCGTCCGGGGACTGTCGGTGGTCTCCCGTAGCGTGGAAAACGGGGGCTGCTCAGGCGCGGGAAGGTGCGCGCCCGCTGGAAATGCTTGCGCGCACGGTCGGATCGCGCACCTGGAGGGTCGGCTCACGTGCCCGGAGGGTCGGACCGCGTGCCCCGAGAGTCGGCTCACGGACTCGGAGGGGTCGGCTCGCGTACTTCGAAGTCGGCCCGCGTACCCAGAGGGCCAGCTCGCGTACCCCGACGGCCGACTCGCGTACCCAGAGGGTCGGCTCGCGTACCCGGAGCGTCGGCTCGCGTACCTGGAGGGTCGGCTCGCGTACCCCGACGGCCGACTCGCGTACCCAGAGGGTCGGCTCGCGTGCCCGGAGGGTCGGCTCGCGTGCCCGGAGGGTCGGCTCGCGTGCCTGGAGGGTCGGCACGTGTGATTGAGGGGTCGGCTCGCGTGATTGGGGGGTCGACACGGCAGCCGGGGTGCGGGAGGTGGCTGGGTGGGCGCGCGAAAAACCACCCCGAGGTGTCCCGGGGTGGCTTTCGGCCGGCAACGCTTAGATGATCTCCCGGCGCTGGCGCAGGCGCTCGAGGGCTTCGGCCAGGATGGCCTCGCCGTCGGCGTCGCTGCGTCGCTCCTTCACGTACGCCAGGTGCGTCTTGTACGGCTCGGTCCGTGGTGCGGCTGGTGGGTTCTTTTCGTCCTGCCCGCCCGGGAGCCCGCAGCGGGGGCAGTCCCACTCGTCGGGGATCTCCGCGTCGAGCGCGAACGACGGGCGGGCTTCGTGCCCGTTGGCGCACCAGTAGCCGACCCGGCGCCGTGGCGCCGATTCACCTCGTTCCGATTCGCCCGTAGGACCGGCACCCACCCGGGTGCCTCGAATCGCGTTACCGCCAACCATGAATCCTCACACCTAGGAATCGGCGGCGCGCCCCCCAATAGGCACGCCGAATCGCTGCGCCCTGCCGTCGTGACCCGGTCGCGATCGACGGTGGGGCGCCGGACGCCTCACACCTTGAGCAGCAGACCCAGGCCCACGATGCTGATCAGCCAAACCGCGCCCAGCAGCAGGGTGATGCGGTCGAGGTTCTTCTCGGCCACGCTCGACCCGGCCAGGCTCGACTGCATCCCGCCGCCGAACAGCGACGACAGGCCACCGCCCCGGCCCCGGTGCAGCAGCACCGCGACCACCAGGAAGACGCTGGTGACGATCAACAGGATTTGCAGGAACAGCTTCATGTCATCCTCTGGGCTCTAGGAGAATGCAGGGGTACGGCATGGTCGTTTCCGACCACCACCGTACCCCTGGACTCGTCCACTGCTGTGTGACGGACCGGATACACAGGTTACCCGGTCGTGGCCTCGATCAGGGCAGCGGCCCGCCCGCGGCGAGTGCGCAGAGTTTCGTGAACTCTTCACCGTCGAGGCTCGCTCCGCCGACCAGGGCACCGTCGATGTTCTCGCAGCTCACCAGTTCGCCGATGTTGCCCGACTTCACCGATCCCCCGTAGAGCACCCGGACGGACGAAGCGATCTCGTCGCCGTACTTCTCCTGGAGGGTGGCGCGGATGGCCTTGCAGACCTCTTCGGCGTCGGCCGAGGAGGCGACCTTGCCGGTGCCGATCGCCCAGACCGGCTCGTACGCGACGACCACGTCCTTGATCTGCTCGGCCTTGAGGCCCTTCAGGCCGTCGACCAGCTGCGTCGTGGTGTGGTGGATGTGCTCGCCGGCCTCGCGGACCTCGAGCTTCTCCCCGATGCAGAGGATCGGCGTGATGCCGTGTTTGAGCGCGGCCTTGACCTTCTTGTTGACCAGCTCGTCGGTCTCGGCGTGGTACTCGCGCCGCTCCGAGTGCCCGACGGTGACGAACTTGCAGCCCAGCTTCGCCAGCATCAGGCCCGAGATGTCACCGGTGTAGGCGCCGGAGTCCTGCGGCGCGATGTCCTGGGCGCCGTAGGTGAGCGACAGCTTGTCGCCGTCGACCAGGGTCTGCACGCTGCGGATGTCGGTGAACGGCGGCAGCACCGCCACGTCGACCTTCGCGTAGTACTTCTCCGGCAGCGCGAACGCGATCTTCTGGACGAGCGCGATCGCCTCGAGGTGGTTCTGGTTCATCTTCCAGTTGCCGGCGATGAACGGCTTGCGTGCCACTAGTTCTTCTCCTCCAGGGCCGTGACGCCCGGCAGTTCCTTGCCCTCGAGGTACTCCAGCGAGGCACCGCCGCCGGTGGAGATGTGCGAGAAGCCGTCTTCGGGCAGGCCCAGCTGGCGGACGGCCGCGGCCGAGTCGCCGCCGCCGACCACGGTGAACGCGTCGCTCTTGACCAGGGCTTCCGCGACGGCACGGGTGCCGCCGGAGAACGCCTCGAACTCGAACACGCCCATCGGGCCGTTCCAGAACACGGTCTTGGCGTCGGCCAGCTTGCTCGCGAACAGTTCGCGCGAGCGCGGGCCGATGTCGAGACCCTGGCGGTCGGCCGGGATGGCGGTGGCGTCGACGACCTCGTTCTCGGCGTCGGCCGCGAACTCGGTGGCGGCCAGCACGTCGACCGGCAGGACCAGTTCGACGCCGCGCTTCTCGGCCTCGGCGAGGAAGCCCTTCACCTGGTCGAGCTGGTCGGCCTGCAGCAGCGACTGCCCGACCTCGTGGCCCTGGGCCTTGAGGAACGTGTACGCCATGCCGCCGCCGACGAGCAGCCGGTCGACCTTGGTCAGCAGGTTTGCGATGACGCCGAGCTTGTCGGACACCTTCGCGCCGCCGAGCACGACCACGTAGGGCCGCTGGACGTCGTCGGTCAGCTTCTTCAGCACGTCCAGCTCGGCCAGCACCAGGCCACCGGCGTACGCCGGGAGCACCGAAGCGACCTCGTAGACCGAGGCCTGCTTGCGGTGGACGACGCCGAAGCCGTCGGAGACGAACGCGCCGCCCGGGACGAGCGCGCCCAGCTCGGCGGCCAGCTCGGAGCGGTCCACGGCGTCCTTGCTGGTCTCGCGCGCGTCGAAGCGCACGTTCTCCAGCAGGACGACACCGCCGTCGGCCAGGCCGCCGGTCAGCGCCTTCGCGGACTCGCCGACCAGGTCACCGGCGAGGGTGACCTCGGCGCCGAGCAGCTCCGAGAGCCGCTTCGCGACGGGCGCGAGGGTGTACTTCGGGTCCGGCTCGCCCTTGGGGCGGCCGAGGTGCGCGGTGACGACGACCTTCGCGCCCGCGTCGGCGAGCTTCTTGATCGTCGGCAGCGCGGCGCGGACCCGGCCGTCGTCGGTGATGCGCTCCCCGTCGAGCGGGACGTTCAGGTCGCTGCGCACCAGCACGTAGCGGCCCTGAACGCCCTCGCCCAGCAGGTCGTCGAGGTTCTTGACGGTCATCCGGCTCAGAGCTTCGAACCGACGAGCTTGATCAGGTCCGCGAGGCGGTTGGAGTAGCCCCACTCGTTGTCGTACCAGCCGACGACCTTGACCTGGTTGCCGATGACCTTGGTCAGCGGCGAGTCGTAGATGCAGGACGCCGGGTCGGTGACGATGTCCGAGGACACGATCGGGTCGACCGAGTAGCGCAGGATGCCGGCGAGCGGGCCGTCGGCGGCGGCCTTGTAGGCGGCGTTGATCTCCTCGACGGTGGCGGCCTTCTTCAGGGTCACCGTGAGGTCGGTGGCCGAGCCTGTCGGCACCGGGACGCGCAGCGCGTAGCCGTCCAGCTTGCCCAGCAGCTCCGGCAGCACCAGGCCGATCGCCTTGGCGGCGCCGGTCGAAGCCGGGACGACGTTCAGGGCGGCGGCGCGGGCGCGGCGGAGGTCCTTGTGCGGGCCGTCCTGCAGGTTCTGGTCCTGCGTGTACGCGTGGATCGTGGTCATCAGGCCCTGCTCGATGCCGAAGGCGTCGTTGAGGACCTTGGCCAGCGGGCCGAGGCAGTTGGTGGTGCACGAGGCGTTGGAGATGATGACCTGCGAGCCGTCGTACTTCTCGTCGTTGACGCCGAGGACGACGGTCAGGTCCTCGCCCTTGGCGGGCGCGGAGATGATGACCTTCTTGGCACCGCCGGCGATGTGCGCCTTGGCGGCGTCGGCGTTGGTGAAGAAGCCGGTCGACTCGACCACGACGTCCACGCCCAGGTCGCCCCAGGGCAGGTTGGCCGGGTCGCGCTCGGCGAGGGCCTTGATGGTCTTGCCGTCGACGACGATGCCCTCGTCGCTGACGCTGACCTCACCCGGGAACCGGCCCAGGATGGAGTCGTACTTCAGCAGGTGGGCCATGGTCGCGACGTCGCCGAGGTCGTTGAAGGCGACGACCTCGATGTCGTGGCCGCTCGCCTTGACGGCGCGGAAGAAGTTGCGGCCGATCCGGCCGAAGCCGTTGACACCTACGCGAACGGTCACTGCTGCCACTCCTCTGAGGATCGGCCGGGGCGTCCGGCCGTGACTTGCGGGCTCGCGGCAACCCTAGCGTGCGGGCATGCGCGTCCCTGACTGCCCTGACGAGACTTCCACCACTTGGCGAACGGGTCAAGAATCGATTAAGAAGCCGGGGCCGAAACCGGGGTCCCGTTCACCTGATCGACATGTGGACCACGGTGGTCCGGCGAGGCCCGCGATCCCCCTGTTTCCGCTGGGAGATCAGGATGCGCCCGAGGTCCGGCCGACGGCGCCGGCCCGCCACTGGAACGGTTCAGTGGATCTTCCGGAATCGCGGCTCTCGCGGTGCTTTTCGCGGAGCCCGCGGGCGGGACGTGAGGTCGATGACTCGACCGATCCAGCGACCCGCTCACGCCGTCAGCTCCCGCTCCAGCGGCGTCCGGAACCTCGGCACCGCCCGGACCTCGCCATACCACCCGGCGCAGCGGTCCGCCGCCGCCTCGACCAGGCCCGTTGCCTCGCTCCCCACGTCCTCCAGCAGCCGGAACGCGATCTCCCCCGACGCGCGCTGGGCCCAGCCGCCGACCACGCGGCCGTCCAGCCAGATCGTCGGGCCGACGTTGCCGCTGCGGTCGAACAGCGCCGGGCGGTGCGCGCCCAGGTACCAGTCGCGCTCCTGCCAGCCCATCGGGGTCGGGTCCAGCGCCGGCAGGAACGCCACCCACGGCGGTGGCGACGGCACCGGCTCGAGGTCGTCCGCCAGCACCAGCCCCGGCACGCCGTCGAGGTCGACCTCCGCCGGCTTCACCACGGCCAGGACCTTCTTCGTCTGCCCGGCCGTCCAGCCCGTCCACCAGCGCAGGTCGGATGCCGGTGCCGGGCCGTACGCCCGCAGCCAGCGCCGGGCCAGTTCCGCCCGCGCTTCCTCCGCGTCCCACGCCGGCAACCCGGGCACCCAGGAGTCCAGGGGGTGCCAGACGTACTGGCTGCTGATCCAGCTCCCCCGCGGCCGCCCCCGCGCGATCCGGCCGCCGGCCGCGAGCAGGAACAGCACCCGGCTGGTGACGTTCCCGATCGCCTCGTACGGCTTGCCCGCCGCCATCAGAAGCTGCTGCCGCAGCCGGGGTTCGTCCTCGCTCAGCTGCTGCGCGGTCGCCGAACCGCGGGCCCGCAGCGCCGCCTCGACCGACGCTTCGACGTCACGCAGCCACTTCCCCGGCTCCGGCACGTTCTCCGGGTGCCCCTGCTGCCCCAGGTGCTGCTCCAGGAGCTTCCGCTGTTTGACCTCGATGTCCGCGGAGCACCCGGCCTGCACGAGCGCCGCGGTGTCCAGCCCGGTGACGAACACCGTGCGGCGCATGCCGAGCAGCCGCAGCAGACTGCGGTCTTCGTACAACGCCCGTTCCACCGCGGCGATCCCCGGCGCGGCGAGCCGCGCGCACGCCGAAAGGTGGACGGTCGCCGGGTCGGTGGCGTGCAGGGCCACGACCCCGGCCACGGCGGCTTCCACCGTGGCCGCGGGCGCGGCCAGGTGGTGCCGGACGGCGAGGCGGGCCCGGCGCTGCTGGGTGCTGATCTTCGGAGGCACCCGCTGTTGATACCACCCGGCACCGACAAAAACGCCTGGTCGCCCGGCCGGGGGCCGTTTAGGCTCGCCGCATGGTCTCCGGTGCGCACTTCGCGGCCTTCGCCGCACTGACGTTCCTCATGGTCGTCGTCCCCGGTCCGAGCGTGCTCTTCACGATCAGCCGCGCGCTCACGGTCGGGCGGCGCGACGCGCTGCTCACCGTCGTGGGCAACTCCGCGGGCGTCTACACGCAGGTCGTCGCGGTCGCGTTCGGCCTCGGCGTGCTCGTGACGACGTCGGCCGCGGTGTTCACCGCGATCAAGATCGCCGGCGCGCTCTACCTCGTGTACCTGGGCGTCCAGGCGTTGCGGCACCGGCGGAAGCTCACCGACGCGATGGCCGCGAAGGTGCCCGCCGAGCCCGGCCGCGTCCTGACCGTGCTGCGCGACGGGTTCGTCGTCGGCTTCGCGAACCCGAAGTCGATCGTGTTCCTCGCGGCGCTGCTGCCCCAGTTCGTCGACCCGGCTGCCGGGTCCGTCGCGGTCCAGATGCTGCTGCTCGGCCTGTGCCTGCCGGCGATCGCGCTGGCCACCGACACCGCGTGGGCGCTGGTGGCGGGCACCGCCCGCGCGTGGTTCGCCCGCTCACCGAAGCGCCTCGAAATGGTCGGCGGCACCGGCGGCCTCGTCATGATCGGCCTCGGCACCACCCTCGCCTTCACCGGCCGGGGTGACTGAGCACCAGGTCCAGCAACCCCGGGAAGGCCGCGTCGAACTCGGGGCGCCGCAAGCGGTTCAGCCGCCGCGGGCCCGCGTCGCGCTGCTCGATCAGGCCCGCCGCGCGCAGCACCGAGAAGTGGTGGCTGAGCGTCGCCTTCGCCACCGGCAGGTCGAACGTGCCGCACGCCTTCGTCCACTCCGGGACCGCCGCGAGCTCACGCAGGATGCTGCGGCGCACGGGGTCGGCGACCGCGGCGAGGGCGTCCTGCAGGGACACCTCCGCCGGGACGCCGTGCGTGAGCCCGCGGGCCCGGGCCGTGGTCACCGCACGGCCTCCGCCAGCGCCGGCCACCACTCGCGGGGCAGGTCACCGGCCGGGACGACGACCTGGTCCGCCCCCGCCGCCCGGTACTCGCGCAGGCGCGCCACGACCGCGTCGAGGTCGCCGCGCACGGTGAGCCCGTCGACGAGGGAGTCCGAGAGGTCCGCGATGTCGGCGTCGGTGAAGCCCATGCGGCGGAAGTTGTTCGCGTAGCCCGGCATCCCGGCCAGGAACCGCAGCGAGCCGTTCCGGGACTTCTCCCGGGCGGCACCGGCGTCGGACTCCGCGACGACGCTCAGCAGCACGACCAGCTGCTTGCCCACACCGAGGATCTCCCGCGCCGAGGCGACGTAGTCCGTCGTCACCAGGAACGGGTACGCGCCGGACGCGCGGTCCCGGGAAAGCTCCAGCATCTTCGGGCCCAGCGCCGAAAGGATGCGCTCCGACGCGGGGACGGTGTCGTCCAGCTCGTCGAGGTAGTCATTCAGCGTGGCCAGCGGCCGCGGGCCGTGGGCGCCGCCGAGGCCGACGACGAACCGGCCGGCAGGCAGGTCGGAGTACGCCCGCGCCACGTCGGCGGCGGGCACCCGGTCGACCGGCAGGATGCCGCTGGCCACCGGGATCGTCGCGGTCCCGCGGATCACGTCGGTGATCAGCGGCAGGTTGTTGCCCTGCCCGCCGGCCAGCCACAGCGTGGCGTAGCCCAGCTCCTCCAGCTCGGCCGCCGCCGTGACGGTCTCCGGTCCGGTCGTGCCCAATGTGGCGCCCAGCGCCCCCAGGTTCGTCATGCGCGGAGCAACCCGCGCCTGCCGCCCGATGTTCCCGTCACGCCGTCTGTTCGTCCTCAGCGGAATCCGGCTCGGCCGGCCGGCTGAACATCCGCGTCGCCGACAGCCGCGCGACGCCGTCCGGGTCGCCCAGGTCGTCCAGGGAGTTGCGGATCGTCGAGTCCACCGAGAGGTACTTGCGGCCGGCTCGCAGGTCGGCGTCGTTGCGCAGCCGCACGATCAGCGGGAACTCCGCCAGCGCGCCCGCGTCGAACAGGCCCGTCGTGTAGATGAGCTGCACGCCCAGCGCCTCGGCCACCGCCCGCTGCAGCTCCAGCAGGTAGCCGGCCGACGCGCGGCCGATCGGGTTGTCCAGGAACAGCACGCCCGAGTGCCGGTTGCGGGCCTTGCCGCGGTTGTTGGCCCGCAGCGCGGCCAGCGTGCAGTACAGGATGATCGCCGCGGTCAGCTGCTGGCCGCCGGAGAACACGTCGCGGATCTCCGAGACGCGCTGGCGTTCGGTCCGCAGCACCGAGTCCGGCTTGAGCATGTCGACGCGGAAGCCCTTGGGCGCCGCGGCCCGGACTCCGCGCAGCACCAGGGAAAGCCCGTCACGCTTGACGTCGCGGCCGTCGGCGGTCTTGCCCACGGCGGCCTCGTCGACGACCTCGCCGAGCTTCTCGGTGAGCGCGTTGTCCTCCAGCTCGGTGAAGCGGATGCGGAGGAACTCCTGCCCGGACCAGTCGCCGAGCCCGTCGGGGAGCCGGGAGACGCGCTGGGCCGAGCGCAACGTCCGGAGCGCGCCGTCGACCATGCCCTGCAGGCGCGTGATGATGCCGCCGCGGTGGCGGTCGATCTGCGCGAGGTCGTCGGTGAGCGACCGCAGCCGCGGCCGCAGCGCCTCGGCCCACTCGGCGGCGTGCGCCGGGAGCTGGTCGCGCTTGACCGAGATGACCTGCTGGCGCACCGGCGTGCTCAGCTTCTCGAACCGCTTCTCCGTCGCGTACTGCGCGAGCTGGTCGGCCGCCGCGCGCACCCGGCGGTCACCGGCGTCGGCGGCTTCCTGGGCCTCGGTGAACGTGGCGTTGAGGCGGCCGTGCTGGGCACGGGCGGTGTCGACGTCGCCGTCGTAGGCGACGGCGTCCTGGTCGGTCACCAGGTGGGCCATCGACTCGGCCAGCAGCGAGAAGCCCGACGCCGAGTTCTTCGCGGACTCCAGCGTGGCTTCGGCCGCCGCCCGGCGTTCCTGCAGCTCTTCCCACTTCCGCGCGGCCGCCGAAGCCTCCAGCCCGGCCGCGTCGATCAGCTCGAGGCCGTGCTCGATGTCGCGCGGCTTCTCCCCGTTGACGCCGTTCTGCAGCGGCAGCGCGTCCAGCTCGGCTCGCCGGGTCGAGACGAGCCCGATGGCTTCGGTGCGCTCGTCCTCCAGGCCGTCGACGACCCGGCGGGCGCGCGCCAGCGCGGCCGCACGCGCCGAAGCGTCGGAGCCGTCCGGCGTCTCCAGCAGTTCGGCGGCGCGGCTCCGGACGGCCTCGTCGAGGGACTCGACGGCCGACCCGGCGGCGGCTTCGGCGGACTCGGCCTGCTCCAGCTCGGCCCGCAGGTCGCTGCCGACCTCGACCTTCGCGTACGACTCGGACGCCGACAGGTAGGTCCGGCGCAGCGCGTCGACGGGCTCGGCCGGCACCGGGCCATCGGCCGCTTCGGCCGCGCCCGGGACCTCGGCCAGCTCGGCGCGGGCGGTGGTCGCGGTGCGGCGGTGACCGTCGGCGGTGCGCTGTTCCTCCCCCGCCTGTTCGCGCAGCCGCGCGGCCTTGCCCGCGGCGTCGGCGGCCTGCAGGTCGGCGCGTTCGGCGACCTCGGTGGCGCGCTCGACGTCTTCGGTCCACTCGGCGATCCGCGCGCTGCGGGCGCCCAGCTCACCGAGCCGTCGTGCTTTCTCCTCGGCTTCGGTCGCGGCGGCCCGCAGTTCCGGGACGCGCTCGCGCAGCGACGCCGCTTTTTCGCTCAACCGCGCGAATTCCGCGTCGGCCTGCTCCAGCGCGGTGCGCGCGGTCTCGCGCGCGGTCCGGGCGGCCTGGGCCTGCTCGGCCAGGGTCGCGACGGCGCCGGGTGGGTAGTCCTCGCGCCAGGTGGTGAGCTTCCAGGTCAAGGCGCCGTCCGCGGACAGCTTGGCGGACAGGGCTTCCAGCCGTCGCTGCCGCTCGGTGTTGCGCCGCGCGACGGCTTCGCGCTCGGCGTCGGCGGCTTCTTCGTCGTACATCGCGGGGTTCGGCGGCACGAGGAACTCGACGCCGGGCGCGGCGGGTGCCTCGGCCAACAGTGCTTCGGTGGTGCCGACGGCGATGGTCGCGGACGGCAGCAGCCGCCGCTTCGTGAGGACTTCGCGGGCGCGGTCGACGTGTGCGGCCTCGTTGAGGAGCACGCCGGACACCAGCTGTGGCAGGCTTTCGAGCACTTCGGCGCGGCGACCGGCGTCCAGTTTGGACAGATACCGCCAGCCGGACCACGCGGTGATCCCGGCCTCTTCCAAGGCGTCCAAGGCGGCTTGGACGTCTTCGGGAGGCGGCAGCAACCCGCCGGAGCCGAGGGCGGAGAGGGCGCGTTCGTCGGCGGATTCTTCCATCCGCAGCGCGGTCTGCTCCTTCTCGACGGACGCGCTCGCTTCGCGCAGCCGTTCCAGCAGCACCGGCAGGTCGCTTTCGAGCGCGACGTCGTCGGCGCCGAGCAGCTCGACCAGCCGACCTTCGACGGCGAGAGCGTCGGTGCGGCGGTGGGCGCGGTCGAGGTCCTCGGTGGCGCGCTCGAAGCGGTCCTGCGTGGTGCCCGCGAGCTGGTGCGCCTCGTTCACGGCCCGTTGCGCGGCTTGGAGATCCGTCGCGACGCGGTCGAGTTCCTGCTCGCGCCGGGTCAGCTCGGCGGTGGCGGACTCGGCCGCGGCCCGCGAAGCCCGTGACGCCTCCGCGACGTCGGCGCCCGACGGCAGCAGCCCGGCGCGGACGGCGTTCTGGACTTCTTCGCGCAGCTCGGTGATCCGCGTGGTCAGCCCGCGCGCCTCGGCCCGGCGCCCGGCCGCGAGGTTGGCGGCCTCGTCGCGTTCGGTCTGCGCCTTCTCGGCTTCGGCTCGCAACGCGCCCGCGTGCGCCTCGGCCTTGTCGGCCTGACGCTGGGCGTCCTGCGCCAGCGAATGCAACCCGCGGGCCAGCGCGCCCGCCGCGTCGTTGCGTGCCTGCAAGGCGGGACGCGCCTTCTCCTCGCGGCTGCCGACGAGCTCGCGCAGGTCCTTCGCCTTGCGGGCCGCGTTGAGCTGGTTGAGCACGGTCGCGGTCTCACGCCAGGCTTCGGCCGCGGTCTTGGCTTCGGCGAGTTCGGCGTCGACGCGCTTGCGGGCCTCCTGGGCCTCGTCCAGGCGCAGCACCGCGACGAGCCGGCGCAGCTCCGTGACGGCCGCGGCGAGCCGCCGGTGGTCGCCCTCGGCGAGCTTCTCCGCGGACTTGACCTCGGTGACGTGCTCCTCGAGCCCGGACAGCCGCGCGTTCTCCAGCTCGTTGCGCGCGACCACACGACCGGCGAGCGACGCCATGTCGGCCTTCGCGGACTCCGCGATCTTCCGCGACTCCGCGGCGACGCCTTCTTCGGTGGCCAGCGGCCCCAGCAGATCCAGGGCGCCGGCGACGAAATCACGCTCGGACAGCAGATCCCCGCGCTGCGCCAGGTTGTGCGAGTACGTCGAGACGACCTCGGCGAGGTCCTTCGGCTCATCCTCGGAAATGACCGCCTTCAACAGGAACTCGACGAACGCGTCGTCGGTGCCGAACGCGAACGCGTCCGCCGCTTCCCCTTCGCCCGCGTTCATCGCCCGCTGGTACCGGAACAGCTCGGTGTCGAGGCCCAGCCCGTCGAGCCGGCCGGTCCACTCGTGGTGACGGCGGGTCCAGGACAGTTCCAGCTCGGGCTCGGCCAGCTGGGCGGCGGCGAGCTTGTCGTGGAAGCCGGACATGGTGAGCAGTCGGCCGTCCTGGGTCATCGGCAGGGAATCGAGCCCCAGCGCGGCGGTCGGGCGGAAGCAGTACCAGGAGTCGGCGAGGTTCTCGGAGTCGGCGGACACGACGTGCCCGCGCCATTCGGAGACCTTGCCGGTGATGATCCGGTGCCCGCTCTCGACGTGCAGCCACTCGAGCACGACGTGCGAGACGTCCTTGGCGGCGACGAACTTCTCGAGCACCTTGGTGCTGGTGGTGCCGACGACCTGGCGGCGGCCGGGCAGCATGACCGAGAAGATCAGCTTGATGAGGACGGACTTGCCGCCACCGTTTTCGAGGAACAGCACGCTCGCCGGGGACGGGCGGCGCAGCTCGGCGGGACCGGTCGCGTGGATGCCGGCGCTGAACAGCGCGTCCTGCTGGGGTGCGGTGATCTTGGCGCCGACGCCGCTGAAGTCGAGCACGACGTCCTGGTAGCGGGCGCCCGCCGGGCCCACCGAATGCAGGCGCACCCGCGAAAGCTCGTACATCTACTCCCCTTTTACAGCGTGTCCGAAGCAGCGGCCCGCAGCGAACCGCCGTCGTTCGCGACGGCCACGACGTCGAGCGCGAGCAGGTCGTCGAAGGCGGCGTCGGCCGCGAGCTCGCGGACCTGGATCTGGTAGCGCGGCGTGGTCCGGTAGGTGCCGCCCTGCTCGTCGCTCACCGGGACCAGGAAGCCCTGGTCGGCGAGGAAGCGCAGGGCGCGGCTGACCATGCCGCGGGTGGTGTCGGCGGCCAGGCGCCCGTCCTTGGTGGCCGCGGCCGCGGGACGGCGGGCGTAGGCGCGCCAGGCCTGTTCGAGCTCGGGCGCGTCGGCCAGGGGGTCGTTGTTGGCCTCGGCCGCCGCGGCGCGTTCGTCGAGCATGCGGGCGGCCTCGCGGACCATCGCGTCGACCTGCTCGACGCTGACGCGGCCGATGTAGGTGTCGTTGGCGAGGTCGTCCGGGCGCGGGTAGCCCAGCGCGGCAGTGGCGAGGTGGATGAGGCCGTGCAGGACCTTCTCCGTCTCGCGGCGCTCGCGGATCTTGGCCTGGCGGGCGTAGGAGTCCATCTTGATCTCGAAGACGGACTCGTCGGTGGCCGCCAGCACCGCGCCGGCCTGCTGGTTGACTTCGAGGACCATCAGCCCGAGCCCGGCCGCGACGGCGTGGGTGAGCGCCTTGAACGCGTTGTCCTCGCCGTAGCGGCGCACGAGGTCGCCGTAGACGACGTCACGCGCGGGCAGCTGCTTCGGCCGCATGCCGAAGGCGACCAGCCGGGCCGCGGCCTCGGCGTCCACGCTGCTGTGGGACAGCGCCATTACGCGACTTCCTCTTCTTCGTCGGCCCGCTCTACGGCGGCGGTGGACAGGAGGAGGTCGGCGCCGCCGAACTCCGGGTCGTCGAGCAGCGTGCCGTCGTCGACGGCCAGCAGCACGTGCCGGTCGCCCTGGCGGCGGGCCGCGCCGACCCCGGGACTGTAGGCGTGGACGGCGCGCAGCGCGACCAGGGCGGCGAGGCCGGGCTGGCGGCTGCGGCGGGCCTCTTCGAGCAGGCCGGACAGCCGCCGCGGCACCTCCGGCAGGTCGAGCAGCTCGTCGGCCCGGCGCCAGACGTCGTCGCCGAACTTGTCGGTGGTGTCGGCGGGCATGAGCTCGGGCTCGGGGATCTCGCCGACGAGCTGGTCGCGTTCGGGCGCGGGCCGCAGGAGCAGGGACACCAGGCTCGACAGCGACGGCACGACCGGCGCGGTGATCCCGGCGGCGGCGTGGAAGAAGTGCTCGGCGGGCGCGACGGCGTCGGCCAGCGGCAGCCCGAGCGTCGGCACGAGGAGCTGGCCGAACAGGTCGAGCGTCGCGCGCTGGGGCGGGCCGGAGAACTGCTGGCGGTCCTGCTCGGCGCGGAAGACGGCGCCGGCGTCGGCCAGCCGCGACTGCAGGCGGGTGTGGCGGCGGATGCAGTCGCCGACGATGTCGACGAGCTCGGCGGCGCGGCGCTTGCGGTCGAGGTCCTCGGTCTCGTCGCGGGCGGTGGTGATGTTCTTGAGGATGGCGTTCTCGGCGCGGAAGCGGGCTTCGATGTGGCTCAGCGCGCTGTCCAGCAGCTCCGGGACCTCGCGTTCCCAGTCGACCGACCGGACGTCGCGGCGGGTCGCGTCGAGCTTCGCGCGCAGGGTCTCGCCGTACTGGACGGTCCGGTAGCGGGCCTGCTCGGCGGCCAGTTTCGCGTCGGCGAGACGTCCGCGGTTGATCAGGTTCTCGAGCTTGACCTCGGCGGCGATCTGCGCGGACTCGACGTCGGTGTCGAGGGCGCCGACGAGGACGTTGATCGCCTCGTCGGTGGCGCGCAGGTAGACCTCGCCGTCGCGGGCGGCCAGCTCGACGAGCAGCTTGAAGTCGAACTGGCGGCGCTGGTAGCCGCCCGGGCCCATCGAGCCGTAGACGCGCCGGAAGCCGCGCTCGGTGGTGCCGACGTTGATCAGGTTGTCGAGGACCCACTTGGCCACGCGGACGTGTTCCTCGGGCATCCGCGACGGTGCCTGGGCCGCGATGAACGGCAGCAGCCGGTCGATGACCTCGTCGTGGCCGGCGCCGGTGTCGAAGTCCATCGCGATGGTGACCTGGTCGATCGTGTGCAGCGCGATCTCGGCCATCTGGTAGATCGTGGCGTCGGCCCAGTCGAGCTTCGCCTTCCGCGCGTCGAGGTCGTGCAGCGGCGCGGTGCAGGCCAGCGCCTTGAGCCGACGGGTCAGCCCCTCGTCGGCCAGGCCCGGTCCCCCGGTCTCGTCGTCTCGCACAGCAGGCCAGGCTAGTCGGCCACCCTCTGCGCACGCGCGGGTGACGGGCTAACGTCGCCGGTATGCGTGAAATGAGCCGCGACGAGTGGTGGAAGTTCGCCTCCGAAGGCACCCGGACGGGCAAGCTCGGCCTGGTCCGGGCCAACGGCGCCGCGATCGTCACCCCGATCTGGTTCCTGCTGGACGAGACCCCGGACGGCGACGAGCTGGTCTTCACCACGGGCACCGACACCCTCAAGGGCAAGGCGATCGCCCGCGACCCGCGGATCTCCCTGGTGGTCGACGACCAGGAGCCGCCGTACTCGTACATCCAGTTCACCGCCGAGGCGCGGCTGACGCACGACTACGACGAGATGCTCGCCTGGGCGACCCGGCTGGGTGGCCGGTACATGGGCGCCGAGCGGGCGGAGGAGTACGGGAAGCGCAACGCCGTCCCCGAGGAATCGCTCGTCCGGGCGAAGATCACCAAGGTGATCGCGCGGGCCGAGATCGCCGGCTGACCTCGGTTTCGCGGTACCCTCGAACCCGGGGGTGGGGGTCATGCTTTCGGGTGAGGACAGCAGACGCGACGCCGTCAAGGCGATCATGAGTTCCGGCCAGCGCGAGCTGGTCGCGGAGCTGGAACGCCTCGACGGCGGGGCCCGGTTCGGCCGCGGGCGGGCGCGCGTGCTGGATGACGGGGACGTCTTCGAACGCGCCGGGGTCTGCGTGACGACCATGGCCGACGGCGAGTTCTTCACCAGCGGGCTGTCCGTCGTAATCCACCCGCGCAACCCTTACGTTCCCGCTTTCCAGGCGCACTTCCGGTACTGCGAATCCGGGGACGCCTGGTGGTTCGGCGGCACCGTGGAACTCCTGCCGTGCTACGGCTTCGCCGAGGACGCCGCGCACTTCCACCGGGCGCTCCGGCACCACTGCGACACCCTCGACCCGGCCTTCCACGCCCAGGCGAAGCGCACCGCCGACGACCGGTTCCGGCTGCCGCACCGCGATGAGCCGCACGGGCTCGGCGGCATCGCCTACGACCACCTGCGCCCGGCCGGCCCGCACGGCTGGCGGCGCGGTGCCGCGTTCACGGCCGCGGGCATCGCCACGCTCGCGCCCGCGTACCTGCCGCTCGTGCGGCGGCGCCGCGACCTGCCGCACGGCGAGCGCGAGCGGCAGTGGCAGCTCCACCGCCGCGGCCGGTACGCCGAGTCCGCCCTCTTCCGCGCCGCGTCCGCCGGGCGGGCCGACGCCGAGGCGATCCTGCTGGCGCTGCCGCCGCTGGCGCGGTGGGACTCCGGGGGCGCGCCGGAGCCGGGGAGCCCGGAAGCGGAACTCGCGTCGTTCCTCGAGCCGCGCGACTGGGCCGGCGAAACCGCCGCCACGGTCAGCTGACGCCCGGGCGCACCGCTGAGCGGGAAACCCTTCTTCACCAAGGGTGAGCGCCCGTGTCGAGTATTGACACGGCCCGCTCGGAGGGTGTGAGATCTGACCCTATAGATAGGAAACTTTCCTAACTATTAGGTCCAGTTCCGGTGGTCCGCCGACCAGTTCCGCCCCGGTCACCCCCTGTCCCCCGACCCACGCAGGAGGCTCCCAGTGGCACCCCGTCCACCGTGGCGCGTGGTACTGGCCGGTACCGCCGTCGCGGCGCTCGGCCTCACCGCGCTCAGCCCGGTAAGCGCTTTCGCCGCCGCCGCAACGGATTACGAGTCCGAGAACGCCGTGATCTCCCAGGGCGTCGTCGAATCGAACCACGCCGGCTACTCCGGCACCGGGTTCGTCAACTTCGACAACGTCGCCGGCAGCTACGTCGAATACTCCGTGAACGCCGCGCAGGCGGGCACGCACACCCTGACCTTCCGCTACGCCAACGGAACCGCCGACAACCGGCCGGTGCAGCTGGTCGTCGACGGCGGCGACAAGGGCACCGTCGACTTCCCCGGCACCGGCGCGTGGACGACGTGGAAGACCGCCACCGCGACCGTGCAGCTGACCGCCGGCGTCAACAAGATCCGCACCACCGCGACCACCGCCAACGGCGGCCCGAACGCCGACAAGCTCACCGACACCTTCACCGCGCCGAGCGACAGCGAACCGCCGTCGCCGCCGTCGAACCTCGCGGTGAGCACCATCCTCCCCACCGCGGCGACGTTCTCCTGGACCGCCGCGACCGACAACGTCGGCGTCGTGCGGTACGAGATCAACCGCGGCGGCAACATCCTCAAGACCGTCGACGGGACCACGACGAGCGCGACCGTCGACAACCTGACCCCGAACACCGCCTACGACATCTCCGTCGGCGCGTTCGACGCCGCGGGCAACCCGTCCCAGCAGAGCAACGTGGTCACCTTCACCACGCCGCCGAGCGACGACACCACCCCGCCCACCGTGCCGGGCAACCTGCGCTCCACCGGCGTCACCGCCAACAGCGTTTCCCTGGCGTGGAACGCTTCCACCGACAACGGCGGCACGGTCGCCGGGTACGACGTCTTCCAGGGCGCCACGAAGGTCGCGACCACGACGTCGCTCGGCACGACCGTGACGAACCTGAACCCGAGCACCTCCTACACCTTCACGGTCAAGGCCCGTGACCCCGACGGCAACAGCTCCGCGGCGAGCAACGCGGTCACCGCCAAGACGAGCGCCCCGGGCGGCGCCGGGGGCATCCCGGAGTACGACAAGGACATCGCGAAGGTCGACCTCGGCTGGGCGGTGGACTTCCTGCCCAACGGCAACGCGCTGGTGACCGAGCGGGACCGGTTCGAGATCCTGCTGGTGACGCCGTCCGGGCAGAAGACCACGCTGGGCAAGGTGCCGGGCGCGGTCGGCACAAACGGCGAAGGCGGCCTGCTCGGCCTGGCGATTTCGCCGAACTGGGCGAGCGACCACGCGATCTACCTGTACCACACCGCCTCCGGCGACAACCGGATCGTGAAGATGACCTACGACGGCACCACGCTGTCCTCGACGTCGACGCCGGTGCTGACCGGGATCGCGAAGAACCGCTACCACAACGGCGGCCGGATCAAGTTCGGCCCGGACGGCAAACTCTACGCCACCGTCGGCGACGCGAAGAACAGCGACAACGCGCAGAACAAGAGCTCGCTCAACGGGAAGATCCTCCGGCTCAACCCGGACGGCTCCGCACCGAGCGACAACCCGTTCTACGCCACCGGCGGCAACGCGCGGTACGTCTGGAGCTACGGCCACCGCAACCCGCAGGGCCTGGCCTGGGACTCCCGGGGGCAGCTGTGGGCGGCGGAGTTCGGCGAGAGCAGCCAGGACGAGCTCAACCTGATCCAGAAGGGCGGCAACTTCGGCTGGCCGAGCTGCGAAGGCACGCAGGGCAGCTGCAGCGGCTTCATCGCCCCGAAGAAGACGTGGTCGACGTCGCAGGCCGGGCCGAGCGGGGTCGAGATCGTCAACGACTGGATCTACATCGCCGGCGTCACCGGCGAGCAGATGTTCGCCACGCAGATCAACGCCGCGGGCACCGGCGTCGGCACGGTGTCGACGCTGTTCTCCGGCCGCTGGGGCCGGTTGCGCTCGGTCACGAAGACCCCGGACGGCGGGCTGTGGCTGACCTCGACGAACAACGACAAGAACGGCGGCACGCCGTCGGTGCTGGACAACGTGATCGTGCGGCTGAAGTTCCCCGGCGGCGCCACGCCGGGTGACTTCAAGCTGACCAGCTCCGCCTTCGCCGACAACGCGACCATCCCGGACAAGTACACCTGCGCCGGCGACGGCACGGCGGGCCAGGACCCGTCGCCGCCGCTCGCGTGGGGCGCGTCCACCGGCGCGAAGGGCTACGCGGTCGTGTTCGCGGACGTCGCCAACAGCGGCACCAAGCTGCATTGGGCGATTTGGGACATCCCGGCGTCGGCCCGGTCGCTGCCGGAGGGGCTCGGGGCGGGGTACACCGTGCCGGACCAGGGTGGCGCGAAGCAGAAGGCCATGGGCAGTGGGGCGAACGCGCAGAAGTTCTTCGGCCCCTGCCCGGGCGGGTCCAGCCACCCGTACACGTTCACGCTCTACGCCCTGACCACCGCGACGGTCCCCGGCCTGAGCTCGTCCTCGACGATGGCCCAGGTCGAAACGGCGGTCAAGGGCGCCTCGGCGGGCAGCGTCGTGCTGCGCGGGAAGTCCAGCGCGGCGGCCCAGTAGCCGCGGCAGGGGTGACCGGAGCGGCGCCGGTCACCCCTGCCGCCCTGCTCCCCCTCAGCTCGGTCCGGCGATGCTGCGCAGGTGGGCGTCGACGTCGAAGCCGTGTTCCTCCAGCCGCCGCCGGGCCAGCAGGAGCTCGTCGGGGGTGAACAGCTCGGCGTACTCGTCGCGCAGCATCGTCGCCTCGGAGCTGCGGCCGAGCTGGTTCTTCTCCCAGAGCACGGTGAACCCGCCGGCGGTCCCGGCGCCGCGCAGCAGCAGGCGGGCCGCTTCGACGCCGCCGTGCTCGCGCACCATCCGTTCGAACTGGGCGGGCCGGTACCCGTAGTCCTTGGCCAGGACCCGGCAGCCGTCGAGCAGGTCCTCGGTGAACCGCGCGGCGAGCCGGGGATCGACCGGGACGGGAGCGGCTGGTTCGGGCATGGGACACCTCTCGGCAGGATGGCTTCCCTGATTAATCGCAAACCGTACCGGTTTCGCTACGCCATTCGGGAAAAGTTTCGCGGAGGAGCACTCTCCGTGGTCTTGAACGCCGGACAACCGGCGGCGCCCCCGGCCGGGATGGCCGGCGTGCGAACCGTGGTGCACGGCGCCCTTTCTGTCCACTGTGGACAGATCTACGCCCACCGCGAGGGCGGTGAGCAGCTCGAAGGCGGCCTCTCGGCCGCGAGCAGGACACCCGCGTCGACGGCGAACTCGAGCGGGACCGCTACCTGCTGCAAGTCCGGCCCGCGCCGCCGTCACCCGATGCGGTGATCCGGCAGTTGAGCGCGGCCGCCGCGTACTGGCACGGCGTCGCCCGAGAGCTGCTCTCCGCCGCCGACACCCGAAGAACTCGCCGAAGCCCGGAAAGCACAGCAGCGAGCCGGCGAAGAGGCACGCGCGAAGGCCGAGCACGAGCGGCTGCTACGCGAGTGGGCGGCACCCTGCCGAACGAGCGGATTCCGGCCCTGCGGCCGGGGTTTCTCCGGGAGTTCACCAAGCGGGAGCGGGGTTTGGCCGGTGACGTGCCGGCGGCGTCACCCGAAGCCCGGCGTGCGCCGGCCCACTGGGTGGCGCGGCGGACGCCCGAGCGGGCGGAGCTGACCGGAGTCGGCTGGATCGCGGACGGGCTGCGCGCGCCCGAGGAGGGGCGACCGCTGCCCCCGCCGTTCGACAACGGGAAATCCGCGTGTGATCGCCTGCTGTCGGATCCCGCGGTGCCGCAGGCCATGGCCTTCCCGGCGATCTTCGGCGCGGCGGAGGAAGAGGCGCTGAGCCGCACGCCGGCAGCGGCCGCGGTGACGTTCGGCGACAAAGGAGCGGCGTTCTTCACCGAAGCACGCGAGGTGCTGGCGGACTGAAGCGGCCGGGTCACCAGCCGAACAGGCCCTCCATGATCCGCGCGCAGCGGGCCGTCATCGCCCCCGCGTCCTCGTCCGGGCGGTCGATCCACCAGCTGATCAGCGAGTCGACCACGCCGGTCCACACCTGCGCGATCGCCTCGATGTCGACCGGGTCGGCCAGCCCGCGCGCCGTCATCAGCTGCGTCGCGCCGAGCAGGGCGAACGCGTCCAGGCGGCGCCGGTAGTCCGCCGCCGCGGCCGCGATGTCGCCGCTGCCCGGGACCGTCTCGTCGCGCAGGAGGCGCCACGCGTACCGGTCGTGGTCGAACGTCGTGAAGATCGCCGAAAGCACCTTCAGCGGCATCTGCTCGGGCTCGCCGCCGGCCGCCATGGTCGTCGCGACACCCTCGGTCAGCCGGTCGCCCGCGCGGTGCAGGCACGCCAGGTAGAGCCCGTCCTTGGAGCCGAAGTACTGGTACAGCAACGGCTTCGTGACGCCGACCCGGCGCGCGATCTCGACCATCGACGCGCCCGCGTAGCCCGCCCGGCCGAACTCCTCGGTGCCGGCCACGACGAGCTGGGCCTCCCGCTCTTCGCGGGGCATGCCCTTGGTCCCGACCGCCCTTGACTCCGTCACGCCGGAGAGCCTACCGTGCGTAAAGTGACCCTAGGGTAAGTTACCGTCAGGTCAGATCAGAGGAGGCGACGTGGCCGAGTTCCTGGCGCACCTGCGCGACCCCGTGCTGTTCGCGATCCCGGTGTTCGTGCTGTTCGTGGTGATCGAGATCGTCGCGGTGCACGTGCTCGGGCACGACGACAACGTCATCGGCTACAGCCCGGCCGACACCCGCACGAGCATGCTGATGGGCACCGTCGCGGTCGGCGTCAACGCGCTGTTCCGCCTGGTGATGCTCTTCGTGTTCGCCGCGCTGTTCGAGCTCGCGCCGGTCAGGTTCGACCCGCGCGACTGGTGGACGTGGGTGCTCATGCTGCTCGGCCAGGAGCTGGTCTTCTACGCCTACCACCGCGCCAGCCACCGGGTGCGGCTGCTGTGGGCCGGGCACCAGGTGCACCACTCGAGCGAGCACTACAACTTCTCGACAGCGCTGCGCCAGAAGTGGACCCCGTACTTCCAGCTGCCGTTCTGGTCGGTGCTGGCGCTGTGCGGGATCCCGCCCTGGATGATCCTGACCGGGCTCTCGATCGACCTCGTCTACCAGTTCTTCGTGCACACCGAGAAGGTCGGGAAGCTGCCGCGCTGGTTCGAGTACGTCTTCAACACCCCGTCGCACCACCGCGTCCACCACGGCAGCGACGCCGAATATCTTGACGCCAACTACGGCGGCATCCTGATCATCTGGGACCGGCTGTTCCGCAGTTTCGTGCCCGAAGGCAAGCGGCCGACGTACGGGCTGACGAAGAACATCGGGACGTACAACCTGCTGAAGGTCGGCTTCCACGAGTACGGCTCGATCCTGCGCGACCTCCGCGGGGCGCGGACGTGGCGCGAGCGCGCGGGGTACGTGTTCGGGCCGCCCGGCTGGCAGCCCGTCGAAGCCCGCGCGCTCGCCGGGTGACTTACGCGGTGTCCTGCAGGGTGCGTTCGTTCTCCGGCCGCAACGTCACCGGCAGGCCCGCCAGCGGCGGGCGCTGCCGCGACGTCAGATCGGTCAGCACCAGCTCGCGCTCGACGCCGTCCGCGGACGCGCCGCGCTGGAACTGCGCCAGGATCGTGGCCGGCGGGATGGCCGTGACCAGCCGGTCGTAGCGCTCCAGGCGGTCGAACAGGGTCTGCATGATCTGCCCGGACATCCGGCCCAGCGCCTGCGTGCTCTGGTGCCGGTGGACGCGGTGGCCGAGGTCGACCTGGGCCAGCGCGTCGAGGCCGCGCAGCTCGACCAGGTCGATGAGGTGCCCGATCTCGACGCCGTAGTTCACGACGAACGGGATGCTCTCCAGCACCTCGCGCCGCCCCGCGTATTCGCCGGCGAGGGGTTGCACGAACCCGGACAGCTCCGGCCAGAACATGTTGAGCAGCGGCCGGGCGACGAGCTCGGTGACGCGGCCGCCGCCTTCGGGCTCGCTGCCCGCCGCGCCGTTGAGCGGGCGGTGGTAGAAGCCCTTGACGTACGCGACGGACGGGTCGGTGAGCAGCGGGCCGAGCAGCCCGGTGACGTAGCTCGTGGTGAAGTCGTAGAGATCGCCGTCGACGAAGACGACGAGGTCGCCGGTGGTGGCCGCGACGCCCTTCCAGAGGGCCTCCCCCTTCCCCTGCAGCCCTTCGAGGGCGGGGAAGACGGCGTCCTGCGCGGCGACCCGCGCCCCGGCCGCGGCGGCCACCTCGGCGGTCGCGTCGGCCGAGTGGCTGTCGACGACGAGGATCTCGTCGACCAGCCGGTGGTGCTCCTGGAGTTCCTCGCGGATCGCGGTGACGATCGCCCCGACGGTGGCTTCTTCGTCTCGCGCGGGGATGACGACCGAGACCGTCGTGCCGCGCTTGGCCTCGACCAGGTCTTCCGCCGTCCAGTCCCCCGCTTTGCTGCTGCGCCGGGCGAGCCAGGTGCCGACCTCCGGCGACACCTGCAGCCGCGCGCCGTTCGTGCTCGTGCGCATGCGTACCCCTTCCCTCGTTCGGCGTATCCATCCCGAGGTTCGACGCGCCGCGTTTCGCCCGCCGCTCCGCGGTGCTACCGCGGTGTTACGAGATCGCCCCGGCGGCACCGATCCCGTTAACCGCACCGGCGGAAAACCGGCTGACCGGCGACGCCGCGCGCTCTAGGCTCGCCGCCGATGAGCCAGTACTTCAGCATCGACGGCCAGGACGTCTGGAACCCCTCGAACGGGCCCGGGCGGCTGTTCGCGCGCCTGGCCGAGGCGCTGGTCCCGCACGCCGGGCGGCCGTCCGGGATCGGCGTGGCACCCGGCGACCCCGACGACCACCCGATCGACGGCGCGGTCTTCGCGGAGTTCGTCGACGCGCTGGTGGCCGGACACCGCGCGACCTCGCACCCGATCCAGCGGGCGCTGCTCGAAGGATTCGTGGCGACGGCGGCCGTCTTGGCCCGCCGCGGCGGCTGTGCGCTGCCCGCGCTCGACGGCCCGGCCGGGACCTCGTCGCACGACATCCCGGGTGGCGGCGCGGCCGGACCGGACCGCCTGGCCGAGCTGGTGGCCGAGTACGACCGAGCCATGCCACGGTGATCGAGCCGATTCGCCCGTTCCGCTGGGACCTGGTGCGGCCCGACCACCTCGGCTCCCTGCTCGACGGCCTCCCCGAACCCGACTTGTGGTTTCTCGACGAGCTGACCGACACCGCCGCGAAGGTGCTCGCACGGTCCGGGGACGGCGAGCTGTACTTCGTCGGGCGGTCCGGGGACTCGGTGTTCGACCTGCTCGGCGGCGCCCTCCCGGAGCCGGGCCGGCTGCACCAGGTGCCGCTGTCCACCGGGCTGATCGACCACCCGCTGCTGGACCGGCTGCACCCGGCGGAGGTGGCGCAGCTGCGGGCGAACCTCGCCGCGCACGGCCTGAGCCCGGGCACCCTCGGCCGGGGTTCCCGGCCCGTCACCCTGGTCGACGCCGTGTCTTCGGGCCGGACCCTGCAGCAGTTCACCGGAATCCTGCGCGACTGGGCGGCCGACGAGCGAGCGGACTGGCCCGCCGTGCTCCGGCGGCTGCGGATCGTCGGCCTGACCTGGCGCCGGCCCACCAGCCCGAACACCCCGCGCTGGCAGCAGCGCGCCGAGTGGGTGCGCGAACTGCCCACCGGCACGATCCGGAACGTGTCCGTCGAGCCGGCGGTGCTCAGCTATCTCGCCAACGACCAGCCGAAGCTCACCCGGTCGTTCAGCCGGGACCTGTGGGCGGCCGGCGAAGTCCGCTCCCCCGCCCACGACGGCCGCACCCGGCGAGCCCTCGCCGAAGCGGTCGCGGTCGTCGAGGCCGGGCGCTCGCCCGCGGTGCGGAAGCGGCTGGCTCGCGTGCTGAGCCGTGAACCGGCCATCGCCGAGCCGTGGCTGCGGGACCTCGTCAGGCGTCTTCTTCTTCCAGCATCTCCGGCGTGACCGCGGACTCGGTGTCCGGGATGTTGAGGTCCTTGGCCCGCTTGTCCGCCATCGCCAGCAGGCGGCGGATGCGCCCGGCCACCGCGTCCTTCGTCATCTGCGGGTCCGACAGCTGGCCCAGCTCCTCCAGCGACGCCTGCCGGTTCGACAACCGCAGCTTGCCCGCCGCCAGCAGGTGGTCCGGGGCCGTGTCGCCGAGGATCTCCAACGCTCGCTCCACCCGGGCCGCCGCCGCCACCGCCGCGCGGGCCGAGCGGCGCAGGTTCGCGTCGTCGAAGTTCGCCAGGCGGTTGGCCGTCGCGCGGACCTCGCGGCGCATGCGGCGTTCTTCCCACTGCAGGACGCTCGTGTGCGCGCCCAGGCGGGTCAGCAGCGCGCCGATCGCGTCGCCGTCGCGGACCACCACGCGGTCGGCGCCGCGGACCTCGCGGGACTTCGCCTGGATGCCCATCCGGCGGGCCGCGCCCACCAGAGCCAGCGCCGCCTCCGGGCCCGGGCAGGTCACCTCGAGCGACGACGAGCGCCCCGGTTCCGTCAGTGACCCGTGCGCGAGGAACGCTCCCCGCCACGCCGCTTCCGCGTCGGCCACTCCCCCGGACACCACGGCCGCGGGCAGCCCGCGCACCGGGCGGCCGCGCTGGTCGATCAGCCCGGTCTGGCGGGCCAGGCCCTCACCGTCCTTCACCACGCGCACGACGTACCGCGTGCCCTTGCGCAGCCCCCCGCTGGCGGTGATGACGTGGACGTCCGAATGGTGGCCGTAGAGCTCGTGGATCTCCTTGCGCAGCCGTCGCGCGACCGAGCCCGTGTCCAGCTCCGCCTCGACGACCACCCGGCCGGCCACGATGTGCAGCCCGCCGGCGAAGCGAAGCAGCGACGCGACCTCCGCCCGGCGCGGCCCGACCTTCGTGATCTCCAGCCGGCTCAGTTCGTCCTTCACCGCGGCGGTCATCGCCATTACTGCCCCTCCCTGCCTTTCGCTCCTCCCCCGTGCTCCCCGTCCCTGCCGAGACCGAGAGCCTCCCGCATGCATCGCGCGAGCGCATCAGGATCATGCCGTCCCGCCACTTCCGGGTCGCCCACCGCCCCCAGGTGCGCGCGCCCGCCGAGCCGCTCCGCCGCGCGCCGGAGATTCGCCGGGTCGGGCACGGAATCGCGGTCCGCGATCACGGCGTCGACCCGCAGATCGGGCGCGTGCTCGAAGAGTACGTCCAGGTGCCGCTCCGGGGAGAACCCGGCGGTTTCCCCCGGCTGGGGGACAAGGTTGAGCACGAGCACCTTCGTCGCGGTGGTTTTCACGAGGGCGTCGTGCAGGCCGGGTACGAGCAGATGGGGTAAAACGCTCGTGAACCAGGAACCCGGGCCGAGGAAGACGACATCGGCGTTCAGGACCGCCTCGACCGCTTCCTCGCACGCCTGCGGCGGCCGCCCCGGGCGGCGGGTCGAGTGCAGGCTGACGCGCTGCACCTGCCCCGGTGTCGACGCCACCGCGACCTGCCCGCGGATGGTGCGCAGCGCCGCCGGGTCCTCGCTGTCGAGGCCGCTGACCTGGCCGACGATCTCCAGGGGCTCCGGCGACATCGGCAGCACCCGGCCCGAGACGCCCATCAGGCGGCAGGCCTCGTCGAGCGCGGCGACCGGGTCGCCGAGGACCTCGAACAGCCCGGCCAGCAGCAGGTTCCCCACCGCGTGCCCGGCCAGCGCGCCGTCGCCGCCGAAGCGGTGCTGGAACACCTCGGCCCACAGCGTGCCGCCGTCTTCGGCGGCGAACGCGGCGAAGGCCTGCCGGAGGTCGCCCGGCGGCAGCAGCCCGAGTTCGCGCCGCAGCCGGCCGGACGACCCGCCGTCGTCGGCCACGGTGACGACCGCGGTGACGTCGGGGGTCACCCGCCGCACCGCGGACAACGTGGCGTGCAGCCCGTGGCCGCCCCCGAGGGCGACCGCCCGCACGTTATTCACGACCAAGGTCGCGGTGCACCACCTTCACGGCCATACCGTCCTCTTTGGACAGACGCTGGGCGAGCTCCACGGACAGCGCCACGCTGCGGTGCTTGCCGCCGGTGCAGCCGACGGCCAGCGTCAGGTACCGCTTGCCCTCGCGCTTGTAGCCGGCGCCGATCAGCCGCAGCAGCTGGTGGTAGCGGTCGAGGAACTCCTCGGCGCCCTCCTGCGAAAGGACGTAGTTGCGGACCTCGCCGTCGAGGCCCGTGTGCTCGCGCAGCTCCGGGATCCAGAACGGGTTCGGCAGGAACCGGACGTCCATCACCAGGTCGGCGTCCATCGGCAGGCCGTACTTGTAGCCGAAGGACAGCACGGTGACGCGGGTCTGCGTGCTCGCCTCGGAGCCGAACGCGTCCTCGATCTTGGCGCGCAGGTCGTGCACCGACAGCGACGACGTGTCGAGCACCAGGTCGGCCTCTTCGCGCAGCGGCTCCAGCAGCGTCCGCTCCGCCGTGATGCCGTCGGCGAGCCGGCCGTCACCCTGCATCGGGTGGCCGCGGCGGACCGCCTCGAAGCGCCGCACCAGCACCGCGTCGGTCGCCTCCAGGAACAGCACGCGCGGCTTGTAGCCGCGGGCGTCCAGGTCCTTGATCACCGAGGCGAGGTCGTCGGTGAACGCACGCGAGCGCACGTCCATGACGACCGCCACCTTCGTGATCGCGCCGCGCGCCTGCGCACCCAGCTCGACCATGGTGGCGATCAGCTCCGGGGGCAGGTTGTCGACGACGAACCAGCCCAGGTCCTCCAGGCACTTGGCCGCCGTGCTGCGGCCCGCCCCGGACAGCCCGGACACGACCGCGACCTCCATGCCGGACCCGCGGATTTCTTCTTGCGCACTCACTGTGTTCCCTACTCCCCTGCTTTCGGACCCGCACCGGACTCCCCGGCCAGCGCGGCGACCACGGCCTCCGCGGTGCGCCTGCCGAAGCCGGGCACCGCCTCGATCTCTTCGATCCTGGCCTGCTTGAGCTTCTTCACCGAGCCGAAGTGCTTGATCAGGGCGGTGCGGCGAGCCTGCCCCAGCCCGGGCACACTGTCCAATTCGGACGTCTGCAGCCGCTTGGAGCGCTTCTCGCGGTGGTAGGTGATGGCGAACCGGTGGGCCTCGTCACGCAGGCGCTGGAGCAGGTACAACCCCTCCGAGGTCCGCGGCAGGATCACCGGGTCCGGGTCGGCCGGCAGCCACACCTCTTCGAGCCGCTTCGCCAGCCCGATCACCGAGATGTCGGTGATGCCGAGCTCGGCCAGCACGTCCGCGGCCGCGGTGGCCTGCGGGCCCGCGCCGTCGACGACCAGCAGGTTCGGCGGGTAGGCGAACTTCTTCGGCCGGCCGGTCTCCGGGTCGAGGCCCGGCTTCGACGAGTCCTCCGCCGCGCTCTCGGCGGTCTCCTTGAGGTAGCGGTGGAACCGCCGGCGCACGACCTCGGCGATCGACGCGACGTCACCCTCTTCGGCCGCTTCGCGCAGCGCGAAGCGCCGGTACTCGGACTTGCGCGCGAGCCCGTCTTCGAAGACGACGAGCGAGGCCACGACGTCGCTGCCCTGGATGTGGCTGATGTCGATGCACTCGATGCGCAGCGGCGCGCTGTCGAGCGCCAGGAACTCCTGCAGCTCGGTGAGCGCCGCCGAGCGCGCCGTCAGGTCGCCCGCGCGGCGCAGCTTGTGCTGGGTGAACGCCTCCCCCGCGTTGCGCTCCACCGTCTCGGCCAGTGCCTTCTTGTCGCCGCGCTGCGGGACGCGGACCTGCACCCGCGACCCGCGCAGCCCGGTGAGCCACTCGGCGAGCGCGTCCGCGTCGGCAGGCAGCTCGGGCACCAGGACCTCGCGCGGCACGACCGGGCCGGAGTCGACGTCGTCGCGGGCGTCGAGCTCGGCCTCGTCGCCGTAGAACTGCGTGATGAAGTGGTCGACCAGCGCCGGGACGTCCATCTCCTCGGCCTTGTCGATCACCCAGCCGCGCTGGCCGCGGACCCGGCCGCCGCGGACGTGGAAGACCTGGACCGCGGCTTCGAGGTCGTCGTGGGCGAACGCCACGACGTCGGCGTCCGTGCCGTCACCGAACACGACGGCCTGCTTCTCCATGGCCCGCCGGAGCGCGCCGAGGTCGTCGCGCAGCCGGGCGGCGCGCTCGAACTCGAGGTCCTCGGACGCCGCTACCATCTCGGCCTCGAGGCGCTTGATCATGACGTCGGTCTTGCCGGCCAGGAAGTCGCAGAAGTCTTCGACGATGTCGCGGTGTTCGTCGGCCGAGACCCGCCCGACGCACGGCGCCGAGCACTTGTCGATGTAGCCGAGCAGGCACGGGCGGCCGATCTGGCCGTGGCGCCGGAACACCCCGGCCGAGCAGGTGCGCGCCGGGAAGACGCGCAGCAGCAGGTCGAGCGTCTCGCGGATGGCCCAGGCGTGCGAGTACGGCCCGAAGTACCGGACGCCCTTCTTGCGCGCGCCGCGGTAGACGTGCAGGCGGGGGAACTCCTCGTTCAGCGTCACCGCGAGCACCGGGTAGCTCTTGTCGTCGCGGTAGCGGACGTTGAACCGGGGGTCGAACTCCTTGATCCAGTTGTACTCGAGCTGCAGCGCCTCGACCTCGGTGGTGACGACCGTCCACTCGACGCTCGCGGCCGTCGTGACCATCTGGCGCGTGCGCGGGTGCAGGCCGGAGAGGTCGGCGAAGTAGGAGTTCAGCCTGCTGCGCAGGCTTTTCGCCTTGCCGACGTAGATGACCCGCTTGGTCGCGTCGCGGAACTTGTACACGCCAGGGGCCTCCGGGATGCTTCCCGGAGCGGGTCGGTAGGTGGTCGGGTCAGCCACCACCCCAGACTATGGGGCGGCACCGACAGTTCTCGGTGGCCCCCCGGTGTCCGATCCGCCGGAAGTCGGGTCTTCGCCCGCTTCCGACTTCGGTAGGTGTCGCCCCGGGTGACGCGGTGGTTACTTTCCGACCGGCCGATCCGGCCCCCGTCCGAAAGGATCACCACCGTGAGCACTCTCCGCACCCTCGGCGCCGCGTGCACGGCCGCCGTCGCGCTGACCCTCGCGGGTGGCGCCGTCGCTTCCGCCGGCGTCCAGCCGAACATCGTCGGCGGCACCACCGCCCCTGCCGTTTCGTGGGGCGCCCAGGTGTACGTCAACACGCCCGGGCGTGACTTCCAGGGCTTCAACTGCTCGGGCACGGTGATCGCCGCGCGCTGGGTCATGACCGCGGTGCACTGCCTCGACCAGGACGGTTCGGGCATGCACGTCAAGGTCGGCAGCAACACGCTGTTCTCCGGAACGCAGATCGCGGTCGACGGCAAGTACGAGTCCCCCAACGGCGACATCGCGCTGCTGCACCTGGCCTCGGCGACCAGCGCGGGGCCGATTTCCCTGGGCAGCGCGGACCCGTCGACGGGCAGCACCAACCAGCTCTACGGCTGGGGCCGCACCACCCCGACCGGCCCGCCGGCGTCCGCGCTGAAGACGGCGAACGTCCAGGTGACCGGCCGCTCGACGGACGCGTACGGCGGCCGCGCGATCCAGACCGTCGGGATCAACGGGTCGGCGTGGAAGGGCGACTCGGGCGGGCCCCAGGTGTCGGGTGGTGTGCAGGTCGGCGTCGCGTCGACGGTCCAGAACCAGAGCGGGACGAACACGCGCGGCACGAACAACTACGCGAGCGTGGCTTCGAGCCGGTCCTGGATCCGGACGACCGCGGGCGTGTGAGTTCCGTCTTCGGGGCGGCGCTCCGGCGTCGCCCCGAAGTTGTCGGTGGGGTGTGGGATGCTCGCGGGCATGCGGATCGTCACCTGGAACGTGAACTCCATCGTCCCCCGCCTGCCGCGCGTGCTGGACTTCCTGGAGAAAACGGCGCCGGACGTGCTGTGCCTGCAGGAGCTGAAGAGCACGACGGAGAAGTTCCCGGCGGCCGAGATCGAGGCGCTGGGCTACGAGGTGGCGGCGTACGGGCTCGGGCAGTGGAACGGCGTCGGGATCGTGTCCCGGGTGGGCCTGTCCGACGTGGTGCGCGGCTTGCCTGGTGAGCCCCGGTTCGACGGGGCGTCGGAGGCGCGGGCCATCGGCGCGACGTGTGGGGGCGTGCGGGTGTGGTCGGTGTACGTGCCGAACGGGCGCGAGCCGGACAACCCGCACTACGCGTACAAGCTGGAGTGGCTGGAGGCTTTGCGGTCGCTGGTTTCCGCGGAACTTTCGGGTGCCCCGTTCGCGGTGCTGGGCGACTTCAATGTGGCGCCGACGGATGCGGACGTGTGGGACATCGCGGTGTTCGCGGAGTCGACGCACGTGACGAAGCCGGAGCGGGACGCCTTGGCGCGGTTGCGGGATCTCGGGTTGTCGGACGTGTTCCCGCGGCCGTTGAAGTACGACCATCCGTTCACGTACTGGGATTACCGGGCGGGGAACTTCCCGAACAACAAGGGGATGCGGATCGATCTGGTGTATGGGAACGCCGCGTTTTCCGGTGCGGTGACGGATTCCTATGTGGACCGGAACGCGCGGAAGGGGAAGGGGCCGTCGGACCACGCCCCGATCGTGGTGGACCTGGACCTCTGACAGCCGCGTAACAGCGGGGCCGGGCTCGCCGACTTGGGGCTCATGCGCTTCGCGATGACCCTTTCGGCGGTGGCCCTGCTGACGTTGTCAGCCGGGTGTGCGACGGCCGTTGGCGGGCAGGCCCTGCCCGCGCCGGTGACACCGTCGGCCGCCTCGCGTGCCGACGGACCGAATTCGCTGGAGTTCCGCAAGGTCGTGGCCGACGCTTCGCGGATCGGCGGCACGGGAACCGGCCCGCCTCCTTCGCAGACCGCTCGGCAGAGCCTCGACCCCGCCGAGCAGACGGCGGCCGTGCGGGCGATCGACTGCACGCCCGGCAGAGCGGACCCGCTGGCCGGGCACGACGACCGCACGTTGCCGTTGGTCGCGTGCGGGCGGACCGACAACACGGCCTACTTGCTCGAACCGGAGTTCCTCCCGGGCAGCGAGGTTACCGACGCGACGTCCGGCTACGACCAGCAGCGCGGGCAGTGGGTCGTGAACCTCAGGTTCACCTCGGAGGGCACGAAGACCTGGGCCGATTTCACGAGCAAGAACGTCAACCAGCAGGCCGCGTTCGTCCTGGGCAGTCAGGTCTTGTCGGCGCCGAACATCCAGGTCGCGATCCTCGACGGCAACACCCAGATCACCGGCAAGTTCACCGAGCAACAGGCCCGGGAGCTGGCCGACCAGATCATCGGCCGCTAGGCGCCGGTGGCCTCGCGGTGCAGCTTCCGCAGCGCTCGCACCGCTTCCACCGCCCGGTCCCGGTCCACCGCCTGGACCGCCATCACCGCGTGGTACTCGTCCTCCGGCAGCTCCAGCCGCGCCCACGAAGCGCCGTCCGGGAAGCTCACCGAAAGCACTTCGCCCCAAGCGAACCGCCGGGTCATCAGCACGTTGCGGACCTCGATGCCCTCGGCGTCCGCGCGCACCCGGGCGATCGCGAACAGCATCACGCCGCATGCCAGCAAAATGCCGATGCCGATCATCGCCGCCTGGTCGGAACGCTGGAAGTGGACTCCGGTGTTGCCGTTGCGCAGCAGGACCGCCACCACCACGAACACCGCCAGCAACGCCACCGCCAGCACGCTGCACATGATCAGCGCGCGGCGGGGGCGGATCACCAGGAGAGTCTTCACGCTCACACGAAACCCCGCTCGGTCCACGGCTGGCGCAGGCTCCGCAGCACGTGCGCGGAGTCCAGGGCCGCCACCGTCGCCTCGTAGCCCTTGTCCTCCTTGGACCCCGGGCGGCCCGACCGATCGACCGCCTGCTCGTGCGTGTCGCACGTCAGGACGCCGTTGCCGACCGGGGTGCTCTCGTCGAGCGCCACCCGGGTCAGGCCCGCCGTCACCGCGTCGCACACGTACTCGAAGTGCGGGGTGCCGCCGCGGATGACCACGCCCAGCGCCACCACCGCGTCGTGGTTGCGGGCCAGCGCCTGCACCACCACCGGCAGCTCGATCGCGCCCGCGACGTGGACGACCGTCGGGTCCTCCTCGAGCTCCGCCTCGCGAGCCGCGGCCAGGGCGCGCTCCAGCAGGACGTCGGTGATGTCCGCGTTCCACCGCGTCGCCACGATGCCGAGCTTCAAGCTCTTGCAGCCGGTCAGGTCCAGCGAAACGTCGGGACGGCCTTCGCCGCTCACAGTGGTCCTCCGTCGGGGTGCTCGTTCCCCGCGCCGACCTGGTCGTAGTGCTCCAGCTGGGCCAGGTCGTGGCCCATCCGGTCGCGCTTGGTCCGCAGGTAGCGCAGGTTCTCCGGGTTCGGCGAGATCGGCAGCGGCACCCGCCCGGTGACGCGCAGGCCGTAGCCCTCGAGACCGATCCGCTTGGCCGGGTTGTTCGACAGCAGCCGCATCGTGCGGACGCCGAGGTCGCACAGGATCTGCGCGCCGGTGCCGTAGTCGCGGGCGTCGGCCGGCACACCCAGCGCGAGGTTCGCGTCCACGGTGTCCGCGCCGTCGTCCTGGAGCTGGTAGGCCTGCAGCTTGTGCAGCAGGCCGATGCCGCGGCCTTCGTGGCCGCGGATGTAGAGCACGACGCCGCGGCCCTCGGCGGCCACCGCTTCGAGGGCCGCCTCCAGCTGGGGGCCGCAGTCGCAGCGCAGCGAGCCGAAGACGTCGCCGGTCAGGCACTCGGAGTGGACGCGCACCAGGATGTCCTGGCCGTCGCCGATCTCGCCGTAGACGAACGCGACGTGCTCGATGCCGTCCAGGAGCGAGTCGTAGCCGACCGCGCGGAACGTGCCCGCGGCCAGCGGGATGCGGGCCTCCGCGACGCGCTCGACCTGCTTCTCGGTGCGACGGCGGTACGCGATGAGGTCGGCGATGGTGATGATCGCCAGGTCGTGGTCGGCCGCGAACACCTCGAGCTCGTCGCGGCGCGCCATGTCGCCTTCGTCCTTCTGCGACACGATCTCGCAGAGCACCCCCGCCGGCGCGAGCCCGGCCATCCGGGCCAGGTCGACCGACGCCTCGGTGTGCCCGGGACGCCGCAGCACGCCGCCGCCCTTGGCCCGCAGCGGCACGACGTGCCCGGGACGGCGGAAGTCCTTCGCGGTGGACGCCGGGTCGGCCAGCAGCCGGATCGTGTGCGCGCGGTCGGCGGCGGAGATGCCGGTGCTGATGCCCTCGGCGGCGTCGACCGTGACGCTGTACGCGGTCCCCCGCGCGTCCTGGTTCGTGTGATACATCGGCGGCAGGTCCAGCCGGTCGGCCTCGGCTTCGGTCAGCGCCACGCAGACGTAGCCCGAGGTGTAGCGGACCATGAACGCCAGCAGCTCCGGCGTCGCCTTCTCCGCCGCGAAGATGAGGTCGCCCTCGTTCTCGCGGTCTTCGTCGTCGACCACGACGACCGGACGGCCCGCCGCGACGTCCGCGATCGCCCGCTCGATGGCGTCGGCGTCGAACACCGCCCCGGTGCCGCACGGGGTCCAGCCCGCCTCGGGCTCTGCCGCACTCGCTTCACTCATGACCGCTCCTCCGTGCCGCCGTCCCGATTGTGCACCTGGTCGCGGATGTGTGCCTCGGCCAGCTTCTCCACGTACTTCGCGACCACGTCGACCTCGAGGTTCACCAGGTCGCCGGCCTCCCGGCCGCCGAGGGTGGTCACCTCGAGGGTGGTCGGGATCAGCGCCACCTTGAACCGGTCGCCGGTCACGGCGGCGACGGTCAGGGAGATCCCGTCGACCGCGATCGACCCCTTCTCGACCACGTACCGGGCCAGGTGCGCGGGCAGCGCGAACGTCGTCACGCCGTCCTCGTCGCGCGAAAGGAACACGCCGGTCCCGTCGACGTGGCCCTGCATGATGTGCCCGCCGAGCCGCCCGCCCGCCGGCGTCGCGCGTTCCAGGTTGACCCGGTCGCCGACCGCGACCTTGGCCAGGCTGGAGCGCTGCAGCGTCTCGTGCACGACGTCGACGGTGAACTCACCGCCCGCCACTTCCACGACGGTGAGGCACACTCCGCTGACCGCGATGGAGTCGCCGTGCCCGGCGTCGCTGGTGACCAGCGGGCCGCGGACCCGCAGCCGGGCCGCGTTGGTCAGCTGCTCGACCGAGGTGACCTCGCCGATCTCCTCGACAATGCCGGTGAACACGCTCTGCCTCCTTGTGAGCCGGTCCTTCCATCCAACACCCGCCGCGGCCCGGTGGCTTCTCCGGTGCCGCCGCGGTGTCAGCCGGCCCGGCCGCGCGCCGCCTGCTCGCGCAACGCGGCGACCGCTTTGCCCGGATCGCCGGCGCCGTAGACGGCGGACCCGGCGACGAAGCAGTCGACACCCGCTTCGGCGGCCTGCTCGATGGTCTCGGCGTTGATCCCGCCGTCGATCTCGACGACCAGCTTCAGGTGGCCGGTGTCGACCAGCCGCCGCGCCGTGCGCACCTTCTCCAGGACGCCGGCGATGAACGACTGCCCGCCGAAGCCCGGCTCGACCGACATGACCAGCAGCGTGTCGTAGTGCTTGAGCGCGTCGAGCCACGGCTCGAGCGCGGTGCCCGGCTTGATCGAGAGACCGGCCTTGGCGCCGGCGGCACGCAGGTTCTTGGCCAGCGCGATCGGGTCCTTCGCGGCTTCGGCGTGCACGGTGACGTTGTAGGCGCCGGCCTCGGCGTACCCGATGGCCCAGCGGTCCGGGTCGTCGATCATCAGGTGGCAGTCGATCGGCACGTCGGTGCTCTTGAGCAGCGCCTTGACCACGGGCAGGCCCAGGGTCAGGTTGGGCACGAAGTGCGCGTCCATGACGTCTACGTGCACCCAGTCGGCGCGGGTGTCGCCGGTGCCGGCCACGGCGGCGATCTCCTCGCCGAGCCGGGCGAAGTCCGCGGACAGGATGCTGGGGGCGATCAGGGGTCGGTCTGCCACGTCCCGAGTGTAGGAGGACCGCGCTAACGGCTGCTAACCGGTTGTGACGGATCTGGCGTACGCCCAGGATCTGGCTCCGGAGAGGGAGGTCACCCCGGCCCCGGCCGTCCTACGCTCGCCGCATGCCCGGATTCCTCCTCTCCCTGGCCCGGATCGGCAGCTACCGCAGCCTGCTGCACGCGGCCGCAGGGGCCGCCCTCGCACTGCCGGTGACCCCGTTCGCCCTCGCCGCGGCGGTGTCCGTCGACGTCGATTCGCGGGTTCGCGCGCTCATCGCGTTGCTCGCCCTGGCCGTGCTCATGGGGCTGCTGGGTCTGCTGGGACCGGTGCGGCGGCTCGGCATCGGCCTGGCGAACACGCTGCTCGGCACCGGCGTCCCCGCACCCGAGGGACGGCCGGACGCCGCGTCGCGGCTGCGCTCCGGGCTGTGGCTCGCGCTGAACACGGCGGCGAGCGGTGTCCTGTTCACCGTGCTGGCCTTCCTCGGGCTCGGGGTGCTGGTGCCCGCGGTGTGGCTGGCCGGCGGGCAGGACCGGATCAGCCTCTTCTGGGACGATGTCCCGCTCGGGGGCTGGACGGTCCCGTTCGGGCTGGTGGTGGCGTTTGCGGCCCTGGCGCTGACCGCGGCCGCCACGCTCGGCCTCCGGGCCGGCGCGCAGGCGCTGCTGGGCCCGTCGACGGCCGAACGCGTGGCGCGGGCCGAACGCCGGGCCGCCGTGCTCGCCCAGCGCAACCGGCTGGCCCGCGAGCTGCACGACTCGATCGGGCACACGCTCACGACGTCGACCATCCAGGCCGCGGCCGCCGCCGACCTGGTCGAGGCCGACCCCGCCCAGGTGCGGCGCGCACTCGGCACGATCGAAGAAGCGTCTCGAACCGCTCTCGAGGACCTCGACCACGTCCTCGGCCTGCTGCGCGAAGAACCCGCGGCCAAAGAGCCGACGCGCACGCTCACCGAGGTCGACGTCCTCGCCGTGCGTGCCCGCGAGGCCGGGCTCGACGTCCGGCTGACCGTCACCGGGCCGGTCGCCGCGCTGCCCGCCGCGGTGTCGCGCGAGGGCTACCGGATCGTCCAGGAGGGCCTGACCAACGCACTGCGCCACGCCGGCCCGGGCGCGGTCGACGTCCGCGTCGAGGCCGGGGCCGAGCGCCTGGCGATCGCCGTCGTCAACGCCCTGCCCGGCGGGGACCCGCGACCCGGGCGGCACGGGCTGGCCGGGCTCGCCGAGCGCGTCGAAGCCCTGCGTGGCGAGCTCGACGCGGGTCCGGACGACGGGCGGTGGCGGCTGCGCGCGACCATCCCGCTGCGGGCGGGCGCGTGAGCCCCACCGTGCTCCTGGCCGACGACGAGCCGCTGGTCCGCACCGGCCTGCGGGCGCTGCTGGAGCAGCAGGGCATCACGGTGGTCGGCGAGGCGGCCGACGGCGCGGAGGTGCTGCCCGCGGTGCGCCGCACCCGGCCGGACGTCGTGCTGATGGACGTCCGGATGCCCGGCACGGACGGCATCGAGGCCACCCGGCAACTGCTCGCCGAACTGGCCGAGCCGCCCAAGGTCCTCGTCGTCACGACGTTCGACAACGACGACTACGTGCACGAGGCGCTGCTGGCCGGGGCGAGCGGGTTCCTGCTCAAGCGGGCGCGCAAGGAGGAGATCGCGCACGCCGTCCGGACCGTCGCCACCGGCGAGTCGCTGCTGTTCCCCGAGGCGATCCGGCGGCTGGTGAGCGCCCGGCTGCCGGGCGGGAAGTACACGCGGGCGGCGAAGACGCTCACCCGGCGGGAGGCCGAGGTGCTGCGGCTGGTCGCGACCGGACTGTCCAACCAGGACATCGCAGCTGCGCTCGTGATCAGCCTCGAGACCGTGAAGACCCACGTGGGCAACATCTTCGGCAAGGTCGGCGCGGGCAACCGCGCCCAGGCCGTGGTCATGGCGTACGAATCGGGCATCGTCGCGCCGGGGCACCTCGCCGGTCAATAACCGACGTGCTCCCGGTCACCTCCGTGAAGCCATGAGTTCGGCCAGCAGTCACCTGCCGCTCACCCGCCGTCCCTCCTCGGCACACATGCAAGGGGACTAATAGCCCGTGTCCGGAATCCGGACCTTTGCTTCCGATACCTCCCGAAGTCCCCGAAGAGGAGAAACATGGCTTCGCTGCTCACCGGCCGCCGCCGGTGGCTGGTCGCGGGCGCCCTCGGCGCCGCGCTGATCGCCGCCGCCCCGGTCGCCATCGCCGCCAGCGGTTCCGGCAGTGCCGACAGCGGCAACGCGCGTTCGGCCGGCACCGGTGACCGCACCAACGACGTCCGCTCCGCGATCCAGGGCGGCAGTGCCCGCAACGTCATCCTGTTCCTCGGTGACGGCATGGGCCAGTCGGAGATCACGTCCGCGCGCAACTACGAGCGCGGCGCGGCCGGCCGGCTCGCGATGGACGAGCTGCCGCTGACCGGCGACTACACCACCTACGCGGTCGAGCAGAACAACCCCGGCAAGCCGAACTACGTGACCGACTCGGCCGCGTCCGGCACCGGCTGGGCCACCGGCGTCAAGACCTACAACGGCGCCATCTCCGTCGACGCGTACGGCAACCCCGTGCCGACGATCCTCGAGCTGGCCAAGCGGAGCGGCCTGCGCACCGGCGACGTCACCACCGCCGAGGTCCAGGACGCCACCCCGGCCGTGCTCGGCGCGCACGTCGTCAGCCGCGACTGCAAGGGCCCGGTCGAGACGACCGCCAAGTGCGCGGTCAACGCCAAGGAGAAGGGCGGCGCGGGCTCGATCTCCGAGCAGCTCGTCCAGACTCGCCCCGACGTCCTGCTGGGCGGCGGCGCGACGTACTTCGACCAGACGGTCACCGCCGGCAAGTTCAAGGGCAAGACCGTGCTGGACCAGGCCAAGGCGGCCGGCTACAACGTCGTGAACACCGCGGCGGATCTGGCGACGGCCAAGAAGGGCAAGCCGGTCCTCGGCCTGTTCGCCAAGAACAACATGCCGGTGAACTGGACGGGCCCGGCCGCGGTCCACGGCGGCACCGCGCCGACGCGCTGCACCCCGAACCCCGCGCTGCCGAAGACCCAGCCGAAGCTGGCCGACCAGACCCGCAAGGCGCTGGAGCTGCTCGACGACCGCCACTCCGACAAGGGCTTCTTCCTGCAGGTCGAGGGCGCGAGCATCGACAAGCAGGACCACGCGGCCGACCCGTGCGGCCAGATCGGCGAGACGATCGACTTCGACGCGGCGATCGCGGCGGGCACGGCGTTCGCCCGCAGCCACCCGGACACGCTGGTGCTGGTGACCGCCGACCACGGCCACAGCAGCCAGATCGTCGAGCCGACCGCCACCCCGGGCCTGACCGCGACGCTGATCACCAACGAGGGTGCGAACATGACCCTCGCGTACGGCACCGCGGAGACCGGCGGCTCGCAGTCGCACACCGGTACCCAGGTCCGCATCGCGGCCATGGGCCCGCAGGCGGCCAACATCGTCGGCCTGACCAACCAGACCGACCTGTTCGGCACCCTGAAGCGCGCCCTGCGCCTGCGCTGACGCGGTAGGGCAGGCCCCCGGATCGTTCGGGCGGCCTGCCCCAATGCCCCCTGGTGGCTCGGCTCCCTAGGTTGGGAACACCGAGACACCAGGGGGTTCTTTCATGCGGAAGTCATTGCGCGGCAAGCGGGTCGCCGCCGTCGGCACGCTCGTCGCGCTCCTCGCGGCGACCACCGCGGCGCCCGCCCTCGCCGCGGCCGACCCGGTCCAGGGCGCGCTCGACACCCTGACCGCCCAGGACGGCGTCCCGGGCGCCGAAGCCGTCGTGCAGGACGGCTCCCGGACGCGGGTCACGCGCAGCGGCGCCGGGGACTTCACCACCGGGAGACCGTTCCCGCGCAACGGTTCCTTCCGGGCGGGCAGCGTCACGAAGTCGTTCGTCGCGACCGTCGTGCTGCAGCTCGCCGCCGAAGGCCGGGTGCAGCTGGACGCGCCGGTCGAGCGGTACCTGCCGGGCCTGCTCCCGGACCGGCGGATCACCGTGCGGCAGCTGCTGCAGCACACCAGCGGGCTCTACAACTACACCGACGACCTGCCCCTGAACGACCCGGAGACGCTGCGCCACCGCGGCGCGGCCCCGGCCGAGCTGGTGGCGATGGCGCTGAAGCACCCCGCGCTGTTCCCGCCCGGCACGAGCTGGTCGTACTCCAACACCAACTACATCGTCGCCGGGATGCTCGCCGAACGCGTCACCGGGCACGCGCTGACCGACGAGATCGCCCGCCGGATCACCCGGCCGCTGGGCCTGCGCGATACCTATCTCCCCCGCCGCGGCGACGAGGAACTGCCTGCGCCGCACGCCGTCGGCTACGTGCCGACCGGCGGCGGCCTGGCCGATTTCAGCGACTACGAAACGACGATGGCGTGGGCGGCGGGCGGGCTCGTGTCCACCCCGGCCGACCTCGACCGGTTCTACGGTGCCCTGCTCGGCGGGCGGCTCCTGCGCCCGGCCCAGCTCGCCGAGATGCGGCGCACGGTCCCGGCGAACCTCGGCATCCCGGGCGCGCGCTACGGCCTGGGCCTGGGCAGCATCCCGTTGTCGTGCGGGGAGTTCTGGGGCCACGAAGGCGGCGTCCTCGGCTTCACCAACCTCGCCGGCGTCGGCCCGGGTGGCCGCCGCGTGACGGTGGTGCTGAACGAAAATCCCACGCCGGCCGCGGCGAACGAGCACATGCTGGCCGCGACCGACGCGGCGCTCTGCTCCGGCCGGTAGATCCACGGAACACCGAGACCCCAGGGGGTTGTTTTCATGCGGAAGTCATTGCGCGGCAAGCAGATCGTCGCGTGCGGCACGCTCGTCGCGCTCCTCGCGGCGACCACCGCGGCACCGGCGCTCGCCGTCACCACGAACCCGCTGCAGCGGGCGCTCGACCGGGTCACCGCCCAGGGCGGCGCGCCCGGCGCCGAAGCCGTCGTCACCGACCACGGGCGCGTCACCGCGACGCGCAGCGGCACCGGCGACGTGACCACCGGGACGCCGTACCCGCGCGACGCGAAGTTCCGCGCGGGGAGCATCACGAAGACGTTCGTCGCGACCGTGGTGCTCCAACTCGCCGCCGAAGGGAAGGTCGACCTCGACGCGCCGATCGAGCGCTACCTGCCCGGGCTGATCACCGGGAACGGCAACGACGGCCGGAAGATCACCGTGCGGAACCTGCTGCAGCACACCAGCGGGCTCTACAGCTACACCGACGACGTGCTGGCGACGGGTGACCTCGAGGCGCTGCGCCACCGCGGGGCCGAACCGGGTGAGCTCGTCGCCCTGGCGATGAACCACCCGCCGTTGTTCGCCCCCGGCAGCTCCTGGTCGTACTCGAACACCAACTACATCGTCGCCGGGATGCTCGTCGAGAAGGTCACGCGGCACAGCGTCGCTGCCGAGATCACCCAGCGGATCACCCGGCCGCTCGGCCTGCGCGGCACCTCGCTGCCCGGCCGTGGCGAAGAGCTGCTGCCCGCACCGCACGCGCGCGGATACGTGCCGGGCGAGGAGAAGCTGCTCGACTTCACCGAGTTCGACCCGTCGATCGCCGGTGCCGCGGGCGCGCTGGTGTCGACCGGCCGGGACCTCGACACGTTCTACACCGCGCTGCTCGGCGGCCGCCTGCTGCGGCCCGCGCAGCTCGCGCAGATGCAGCACACGGTCCCGGTGCCGGGCGAAACGGGCACGGACTACGGCCTCGGCTTGTTCCACCGGACCCTGCCGGACGGCACGCGCTATTGGGGCCACGGCGGCGACATCTTCGGGTTCGCCACGCTGGCCGGCGCCCTCGACGGCGGCCGCAGCGCCACGGTGTCGGCGAACGAGGACCCGCTGCCCGACGCGGTGCGGGAGGCCACCGAAACGGCGTTCGAGGTGGCGCTGGCGCGGAGGTAGGCGATCGTGCCGCTCGCGGCAGGAGTTCGCCGTTCGCGAGCGGTGCGCCGGGCAGCGTGGGCCGCGCGCGGCCCGGAACTGTCGGTGCCCACGGGTAGCGTGGAAAACGGGGGGCGCCCCCGCGAGCAAGCTCAGGGCAGCAGGTCCAGGGCCTCGGTCCACGGCCGGCCGAGGTCGAGCCGGTGCAGTGTCACCCCGGCGCCCGCGAGGGTGTCGAGGTGGCGCTGCCACGCCGGGTGGTGCACCCGCGTGTCCTGGATCTGGTACGCCACCACGATCGTGATCCCCGGCGCACCCAGGACGTCACCCAGCACCGTCAGCGCCTGGTTGTCCGCGATGCCCAGCGCCAGCTTCGCGACCGAGTTGGCCGATGCCGGCGCGAACAGGAACACCGCCGGGTCCGGGTGCGGCCGCGGCTCCCCCGGCAGCCGCGAGACGCTGCGCACCGGCAACTCCGTCGCCGCGGCGACGTCGGCGAGCGCGCCGGTCGACTCCAGCCACCGGTGAGCCGTCGGCGTCAGGGTGATCGCCGTGCGCCAGCCGCGCTCGGCGGCGGGCCGGACCAGCTCGGCGGCGAACCGGGTGTCCAGCCCGCCGCACGAGCCGGCGATCAGCCCGAGATCCGTCACGGTTTGCGCAGCACGGCGCAGAACATCGCGTCCGTGCCGTGGCGGTGCGGCCACAGCTGCACGTACGGCCCGTCGCCGAGCTCCGGCACGCCGGGGAAGAACTCCCGCGAGTCGACCACCTCGGCCTTGAGCCGCCGGGCCGTCTCGGTCAGCACGCCTTCGGTCTCCGCCAGGTGCGGCGAGCAGACGACGTAGGTGAGCGCGCCGCCCGGCCGCAGCAGCGCGTACGCCGCCGTGATCAGCTCGCCCTGCAGCTTCGTCAGGTCCGCGACGTCCGACGGCTGCCGCCGCCAGCGCGCCTCCGGCCGCCGCCGCAGGGCGCCGAGCCCGCTGCACGGCGCGTCGACCAGGATGCGGTCGTACCCCGGCTCCAGGCCACTCTCGCGGCCGTCGGCGACGTGCACCTTCACCGGCAACCCGCTGGTGGCCTTCTCGACGAGCTTCGCGCGGTGCGGCGCCTTCTCGACGGCGTCGACCGTCGCCCCGCTCAACGCGGCCAGCGCGCCGAGCAGCGCCGCCTTGCCGCCGGGACCGGCGCACAGGTCGAGCCAGCGCTCGTCGGTGCCCTCGACGGGCACCTTCGTCGCGGCGATCGCGCACAGCTGGCTGCCCTCGTCCTGCACCGCGGCGAGCCGCTCGCGGACCGGCTCGGCGTCGGCCGGGTCACCGGCGCCGGCGGGCAGGCGCACGCCGTAGGGCGAGTACGGCGCGGGGTCGCCGCCGGTGATCGCGGCCAGCTCGTCGGCGCTGATCTCGCCGGGCCGGGCGACCAGGTGCACCTCGGGCCGCGCGTCGTCGGCTTCGAGCGCGGCCTTGAGGCCCGCGCCCTTGTCCCCCAGCGCTTCGGCGAACGAGCGGGCGATCCAGCGCGGGTGCGCGGTGCGCAGCGCGAAGGCCCCGATCGGATCGGCGGCCTCGTCCGGCGCGACCTCGTCCAGCCAGGCCGCTTCGTCCTTTTCTGACACCTTGCGCATGATGGCGTTCGCGAAACCCGTGGCCCACGAACCGGCTTCGGCCCGCACGAGGTCCACAGTGGACGTCACGGCGGCGTGCTCCGGGATGCGCGTGCGCAGCAGCTGGTAGACGCCGAGGCGCAGCGCGTCCAGCACCGTGGGGTCGGTCTTGGCGAGCGGCCGCTCGGCGCAGGCCTCGATGACGGCGTCGAGCAGGCCCTGGGCCCGCGACGTGCCGTAGGCCAGCTCGGTCGCCAGCGCCGCGTCCCGGCCGCCGATCCGCCGCTCGCGCAGCAGGTCCGGCAGGACGAGGTTGGCGTAGGCGTCCTTCTCCCGGACCGCGCGCAGGACGTCGAACGCGGCCTGCCGGGCCGGGTCCACCTCCGGCGGGCGGCGCGGGCCTTCCTTGCGCGGTGCCGGACGGCCGCGCTGCGGCCGTGACGGACGTCGTTCCCTGCTGTCGTTCACCGGAGGCGTTCTCCCTGGTCGATCCTGGTTCCGCGGGCCCAGTCGGTGGCCGCCATCCGTTTCTTGCCGGGTGCCTGGACCTCGCCGAGCCGCAACGGCTTCGTCGCCGTCCCGACCAGCACCCGCTTGCGTTCGACCACGATCTCCCCCGGCGGCGGGCCGGGCTCGTCGAGCACCGTCACCGGGCCGAGCTTGAACCGCTCGCCGCGGAACTCCGCCCACGCGCCCGGGTCCGGCGTGACCGACCGGATCTGCCGGTCGACCGCCGCGGCCGGGTCGGCGAAGGACACCCGCGCGTCCTCGACCGTCACCTTCGGCGCGTAGCTCAGGCCCTCGGCGGGCTGCTCGCGCGCGACCAGGCTGCCGTCGGCCAGACCGTCCATGGTGGACAGCAGCAGCTTGGCGCCGGACTCCGCCAGCCGCCCGAGCAGGCCGCCCGCGGTGTCGGTCCCGCCGATCGCCTCGGTGACGACGCCGAAGACCGGGCCCGCGTCCAGCTCCTTGACGATCCGGAAGGTCGACGCGCCGGTGATCTCGTCGCCGGCGCGGATCGCGGCCTGCACCGGTGCCGCGCCCCGCCACGCGGGCAGCAGCGAGAAGTGCAGGTTCACCCAGCCGAGGCGCGGGATGTCGAGGGCGGCCTGCGGCAGCAGCGCACCGTAGGCGACGACCGGGCAGGCGTCCGGCGCCAGCTCCGACAGGCGGGCGAGGAAGGCCGGGTCGCCGGCGCGCGCGGGCGTCAGGACCTCGATGCCGTGCTCGTCGGCGAGGGCGCCGACCGGGGACCGGACGACCCGGCGGCCGCGGCCGGCCTGGGCGTCGGGCCGGGTGACGACGGCGACGACCTCGTGGCGGCCGGAGTCGAGCAGTGCGCGCAGCGCGGGGACGGCCGGCTCGGGGGTGCCGGCGAAGACGAGCTTCATCGGCCTGCCCCCGGCCGGAGTGGGGAGGATTCACGTGGCTGGAACATCGGGGACGAGTCTAGAAGGCCCCGATGATCACGGCGCGCTCGCGCCCGCCGGGAAACCAGGCGACAGCGTGTGCGGGCCCCGGTTAGCGTCGCCGGTATGCACGGACCGACGTGGCGCCCGCTCACCCGCGACGACGCCCAGGCGTCCGCCGATCTCCTCAACGCCATGGAATCCGTGGACGGGATCGGCGAGCACTACACCGCCGAGGACACCCTCCAAGAGCTGGTCGACCCCTACGCCGACCTCGAGCGCGGCAGCCTCGCGGCCTTCGACGGCGACACGATGATCGGGTACATGAAGATCCGCTACAAGCCGTCCGCGGACGAGGTCCACCGCGTCTTCCTGGACGGTGGCGTGCACCCCGGTCACCGTCGCCGGGGTATCGGCACCACGCTCGTCGAGGCGGGGGTGGCCGCGGCGAAGGTCCTGCACGCACGGCACCACCCGGGACTGCGGCTCGCGGTCGACGTCCACCGGCCCGAGCACATCGCCGGCCTGGCCGAGCTGATGCGCTCGCAGGGCTTCGCGCCGGTCCGGTACTTCCGGCGGATGGAGCACGCTCTCGGGGACGTCGCGCCGGTGGAAGCGTGGATCGAGCCGTGGTCGGCGGCGGCCGACGAGGAGTTCCGGCGCGTCCGGAACGAGGCGTTCGCGGACTGCTGGGGCGCGGTGCCGATGCCGCCGGACCTGTGGCGGAACAAGATCGTCAACCAGACGTTCCGGCCCGGCCTCAGCTTCCTGCTCCGGGACGCGAACGGGACGCCGGCGGGCCTGCTGGTGACGCTGTCCTGGGACGCCGACACCGAGGCCACCGGGATCCGCGACGCGCACTTCATGGTCGTCGGGACGCTCCCCGGCCACCGGAAGCGCGGCGTCGCGACGACCCTGCTGGCGCACGCGCTGGGCGCCGCGAAGGAACAGGGCTACGACCAGGCGAGCCTGGTGGTGGACTCGGCGAGCCCGTCGGGCGCCTCCGGGGTGTTCGAACGGGCGGGGTTCGTCCCGAAGGCGCCGTACATCCGCTGGGCTCTCGAAGCCTGAGCCGGCGACGAGCGGCGGTCGCCGCCGCACGCTCGCCGCCGCACGCGCTACCAGTGCGTGGGCCACACCACCTGGGCCGCGCCCTGACCACGCCGGACCGGTTCCGCGGCCGCCAGCCAGCGGCCGTCCCGCAGGCGCTCCACGCCGGTCGCCGCGCCGATCTCGGCCGGCGCCGTCGAGAAGCCCTGGCCGCGGGCCGTCAGCGCCGCCGTCTCCGGCTGGTCCAGGAACGCCTGCTCGACCTGGGCCTGCGCCGAGTTCCGCTGCGACGCCCGCGGCGCCGCGATGGCGTTCTCCAGCGACAGCCCGCGGTCGAGGCGGCCGAGGATCACCTGCAGGACCGTGGTGATGATCGACGCGCCGCCCGGGGAGCCCGTCGCGAAGAACGGGCGGCTGTGGTCGAGCACGATCGTCGGCGCCATGGACGAGCGCGGCCGCTTGCCCGGGCCGGGCAGGTTCGGGTCGGGCACGCCCGGCGTCACCGGCGTGAAGGAGAAGTCGGTCAGCTCGTTGTTGAGCAGGAACCCGCGGCCCGGCACGACGATCCCGCTGCCGCCCTCCTGCTCGATGGTCAGCGTGTAGGCGACGACGTTGCCCCACTTGTCGGCGACCGTCAGGTGGGTGGTGTTCTCACCCTCGTACGGCGTCGGCGCGGCCGTGGTGCCCGCCGCGCACGGCGTCGGGTGCTTCGGGTCGGCCGGGGCGACCGGGCTGGTCGCTGCCTTGTCCTTCGAGATCAGGCACGCCCGTGAGTCGGCGAAGCGCTGGCTCAGCAGCTCCTTGGCCGGGACGTCGATCACGGCCGGGTCGCCGATCCAGCGGTTGCGGTCGGCGAAGGCGAACCGCGTCGACTCCAGGAAGTACTGCAGGTAGTCGGCCTTGCTCGCGTGCTTGAGGTCGAAGTTCTCGAGGATGTTGAGCGCCTCGCCGACGGTTAGCCCGCCCGAGGACGGCGCCGGCATGCCGTAGACGTCGAGGCCTTCGTAGGTCGCGTGCGTCGGGGTGCGCTCGATGGCGCGGTAGGCGGCGAGGTCGGCGGTGGTGAGCTTGCCGGGACGCACGTTCAGCGTCGAGGCCGGGTCCTTCGGCGGCTGCTGCACGGTCTTGGCGATGTCGGCGCCGATCTGGCCCTGGTACAGCGCGTCGACGCCGCGCCGTTCGAGCTGCGCGTACGTGTCCGCGAGGTCGGGGTTCCGGAAGACGGTCCCGGGCGACGGCGGCGCGCCGTTCGGCAGGTACAGCGACCGCGTCGAGGGGAAGGCGGAGAACCGCGCGGCGTTGTTGGCGATCTGCGTCTGGAACGTCGGGTCGACGACGAACCCCTTGCGCGCCAGCTCTTCGGCGGGCTTCAGGGACTTCGCCAGTGAGCGCGTGCCCCACTTGCGGAGGGCCTCGGACCACGTCGCGGGCGTGCCGGGGACGCCGACGCTGAGCCCGCTGGTGACGGCGTCGTTGAACGGCAGCGGCTGGCCGTTCTCGACGAACAGGTTCGCGTCGGCGGACTTCGGCGCGGTCTCGCGGCCGTCCAGAGTGTGGACGCGGTGGGTCTTCGCGTCGTAGTAGACGAAGAACCCGCCCCCGCCGACGCCGGCGGAGAACGGGTCGGTGACGCCGAGCGCAGCGGCGACCGCGACGGCCGCGTCGACGGCGTTGCCGCCGTCGCGCAGGACCTTGGTGCCGATCGCGGTGGCGTCGGCGTCGATGCTGGCCACGGCGCCCCCGAAGCCGACGGCGACCGGGGACTTCGGCGTGGGCGTGGCGGCGGTGGCGGGTCCGGCGGCGACGGTCGTGAGGAGTGCGGCCGTGGCGGCGATGACGAGGGTGCGGCTCCGGTGCGCGGGCATGCGGGCGAGTCTGCTCCTCGGGTCGGGCACCTTCAAGACGCCAACGGGCGGCGCACCCCGCTCGTCAAGATTTTACAAGTTTCCCCAGACTTCGAAATTGCCTCACATGGCGGAGTGACACTGCCGAGGTCAACGCCACAGAATCGTCCGGCGCGGCCCTGCACAGCCGCGCACAGCGAGGGCAACCGAAAGGACAACTGAAGATGACCGCACCACGGAGGTGGCGCCGCCTGCTCGGCGCCGCTGTGGCTGTCTCGACCTCCCTGCTGGTCGTGACCGCCGCCGGCGCCTCGGCTTCGCCGGGCCTGCCGGACCAGGACGCGTCGAACAACCACGAGATGGGCGCGGCGATCCGCGCCCACGACGGCGTGCCCCCGGCGGGGCTGGCGCCGGCGTCGGTGGACGCGAGCGTCCCGGGCATCGACGTCAGCTCGTACCAGGGCAACGTCAACTGGGCGTCGTACTGGAGCGCGGGCAAGAAGTTCGCCTACGTCAAGGCGACCGAGGGCACCAGCTACCAGAACGCGTACTTCAGCCAGCAGTACACGGGGTCGTACAACGTCGGCATGATCCGCGGGGCGTACCACTACGGCCGCCCGGACGGGGCCGGCGGCGCAGCCCAGGCGGATTATTTCGTCGCCCACGGCGGCGGCTGGTCGAAGGACGGCAAGACCCTCCCGGGCACACTCGACATCGAGTGGGGCCCGAACAACGCGTGTTACGGCAAGACGCCGGCCCAGATGGTGGCGTGGATCAAGGCATTCAGCGACGAGTACCACGCGAAGACCACCCGCTGGCCGGTGATCTACACGGCAACGAGCTGGTGGAGCCAGTGCACGGGCAATACTGGGGACTTCAGTTCGACGAACCCGCTGTGGGTGGCGCGGTATGCGTCGTCGGCGGGGACGTTGCCGTACAACTGGGGTTTTTATACGTTTTGGCAGTACAGCTCTTCGCCTATTGATCAGGACCAGTTCAGCGCGGACATTTCACGCTTGAAGGTCCTGGCGACGGGCTGACGTTGCGGGCCGGGAGCACGCCGCTGACGTGCTCCCGCTCCGTTCACTTCGCTTCGTTGATCTTCTTCACCAGATTTTTCCTCGCGTTGGCGAGCGTCTCTTTGTCGATCGGCCACTCGAAGTCGTCCAGCTTGTCCGAGGGGACGGTGTAGACGCGCTCAAGATCCGGCTCGTAACTGCCTGCCTTATTGATCGCGTACGCAACCAAGGACTCCTTCAGACTCTTGCGGAACTGCGAGACCAGGACGAGAACCAGCTGCCGGTCATTCAGCGATGTGAAATCGTTTTTCGTGAACGAGCAGTAGTAGAAACGGCCGCTTACCACCGCATCACGCGCCATGATCGAATTCCTTTCGGATGGACGGGAAACCGACGGTAAGGGGCGCACACCGTCCTGCAGCCATTTGCTGCGAAACCGGTGCACCCGTTCGGCGGCGTTCCCCGCCGAACCGGCCGGGCAAACTCGGACGATGGCCACGACTCGGCGTGGACGACAGACCTCCCTCGGCGACGGCGGGGCCGGTCCGTGGCCGCGGGTCGAACGAGGTCAGCTTGCGGCCTGGCTGCTCAAGATGTGGCGTCTCTACGGCGAAGAAGACATCCTGACCATCCGGCAATTGGCGGCCGCGGTGCGGACTCCACCCGTCGACAACGCCACGGTTTCCCGCTGGGAGAACTCCCGGGCCACAGTCCCGACGGCGGCCCTGCGCCAGTACGAGCGGCTCTTCGACCTGCAGCCGGGCGAGCTGGTAGCCGTGGTGACCGCGCTCGGCCGGGAGCGGCCGACCGGACGCCGGACGGCCCGCCCCTGCGATGAACTGCTTGACAAATGCCTCGACCGGGATCCCGTCTCCGCGGCGGAATGGGCGGACCTGACGGTTTCCCTGACCCAGCCGCGGCGCAAGCTCCCCCGGCCGACCTGGGACTTCCTTGTCCACCGCCTGCTCACCGAGATGTGTCTTTCCGTGGGCTGGCGATATCTGCTCCGGCTTTCCGCGCTGCAACGAGTGCACCGGCACCCGGTAGGCGGCGCCGCGCTCGTCGCGGCGACCGAAGAATTCGTCACCGAGCCGGCCTGCCAGCTGATCATCGACCCGATCGCCCTGCTCGCGGCGAATCCGACGGCCTCACGCCGGCTCTTTCGGCTGCTGTCCAAACCGCGCAACGAGGCCGAGCAGCTCGGCGCGCTCTTCGCGTGGGCGGCCCGACCGCCTGGTGCACCCGACCTGGTTCGCCGGCTCGAAGCCATCTCTCGCGAGCTGCACGCCGGCGCGTCGACGTCACCGCCGGTCCGGGACGCGGCCTCGGACGTCCTTGCGGCCTTGTTCCGGCACCGTCCCGGCGCCCGAACAGCGCCGTTGGGGAAAGCGGGAGAAGCGGTCTTCGACGAGGTGCACGGCGCCTTGCTCAAAGTTCAGACCCGGCGCCACGAACCGGACCTGCTCGGCGGACGGATTCTCCGGCAGGCGCTGGCGAGCACCGACAGCGATCTGCGCATCCTCACGGTCAACGTCCTGCACGCCTCGCCGTTTCGCGGGGTCCTCGCCGACACCGTCGCGTCGATGCTGAGCAGCGGGCGCACGAGGACCGGCTCGGCGATGCACAACGTGCTCGTGGACCTGCTGGGCAGTCTCGGCGACGCCCGGCACCGCCCGGTGGTCGAGAACCTGATGTGGCAGGGCGCGGCGCGGGACGCGGCGGCCGTAGCGCTGGCCCACCTCCCCGGGCGGACGGACCTGCGGCTCTGGCACCACGTGCTCACCGCGCAACCGACCGGCGGGAGCACCCAACGAGCCGCGCTTTACGCGGTGGGGATGAAGGGCGACCGCGACGGGCTGCGGCTCCTGCGGGCCCACGCCCCCGTCGTCCGGGCCCGTGCGAACTGGTGGCTGCGGCTTCCGGCCGAGGCGTCCGCGGGCGCGGCCCTCTGACGACCGGACCGGCTGATCCCGACTTCCGCGGGTTACGCGGGTAGCTAGATCAACGGGAGACTCGGCCGCGTCACCCACGCCGTGGAGGGAAACCCGTGCGCCTCACCGCCCTGCTCCCCCTGCTCGCCGCCGTTCCGCTCTTCGCGCTCCCCGCTCCCGCCTCTGCCGCGGCCGGCTGCTTCGATCCGGCCGTGCCGCTGACCGTCGAGGAACAGCGTCTCACCGCTTCGCTTCCGGCCGGTGGTCCCGCCGTCGGGCCTGAACTCGTGCGGCTGGCCGGGTTCGATCCGCTCGTCGCCGACGTCAAGCACGATCTCTGCGCCGCGCGCACTCCGCGCCGGGCCGAGCGGGTCGTCACCCAAGCCGGCGAGCGGTTGTGGCGGACGGCCGTCGATCGCGCGCAGGGGCGCCGGCCGGATCTCGGGACGCTCGACCGGTTCGACGACCGGCCGCTGTACTGGGCGCGGCTGCAGCTCAGCAGCGCGATCCGCCAGTGGGCGCCGGCTTCGCAGCGGGCGTCGCTGCTGACGGCGTTCGACCGCGGCTCGCGCGGCCTCGACGACGTCCGGTTCCCGCTCGGGAAGACGCGGCGGGTCATGGTGAGCGGCTTCGACCCGTTCCAGCTCGACGGCGCGGGGATCACCATCTCGAACCCGGCGGGCGCGTCGGCACTGCAGCTGGACGGGCGCATCCTCGACACGCCGGCCGGCCCGGCCGTGGTGCAGGCGGTGAGCTTCCCGGTCGTGTGGGGGTACTTCGACGAGGGCATCGTGGAGGCGGCGTACGGCACGGCGTTGCGCGATCGCGCGCGGCGGCCGGACGTGGTGCTGACGATCAGCCAGGGCCGCCCGGGCCGCTTCGACGTCGAACGCTGGGCCGGCGCTTGGCGAGGTGGCTTCCCGGACAACAACAACGCGTCGGTGACGGGCGGGGTCCCGCCGGCCGCGGGCTGGCCACAGCCGGACGTCCAGTTCATCGAGACGACGCTGCCATACGCGCGGATGCTCGGGGTGACCGGCGCTTATCCGGTCAACTTCAACCAGTCGTTCTGCGTGTGGCCGTCCCAGCCAGGCGTGGGAACGCCGGTGTGCCGCTCGGATGCCCCGGCACCGGGCGAGTTCGCGGCTTCGGGCGGCGGCGGGGATTATCTGTCGAACGAGTCGATGTTCCGCGCGAACCGCGTCCGGCTTGGGTTGGGCTTGACGTCGGTAGCGGGTGGTCACCTGCACACGCCGGTGCTGGGCCAGCCAACGGGCTTGACGGACCCGGCTTTCGAGGCCCGTCGCCAGGCGATCGCGTCCGAGGTGACCGCGCTGGCTTCCGCCGCAGCCGGCGGTCCCGCGCCGACGATCTCCTTGCCGCAGAAGGAATCCCCGCGGGCGGCGATGGATTCCTTGCCGGGCACGGTATTGGGCCGCTGATCCAGCCGCGTACGCCCCGGATTCCGGGGCGTACGCGGCTAAATGAGGTCCAGCGGGTCCAGCTGAATGCGGATCGGTTCCGTCGCCTTCTTCGCATCCCGCCGGGCCGCCGCCGCGTGGATGGCCGACGACAACGCCTTGCCCTCCGCTCGGGACACCCGGACCAAAGCCCGCTCGCGGGCAGCGTTTCCCTCTTCGTCGATCTCGCCCAACGGCACCGGCCCCAGCACCTCACCCGACGGAGGCAACGGCAAGTCCGCGAGGAACCCCGCCACCGCGTCCGGGCTTCCCTCCACACTCGCCATCCGCATCGCCGGTGGGAAGCCCAGCTCGCGCCTCTCCGCCAGCTCCTGCCCCGCGTGCCACGCCGGGTCCCAGCGGACCAGGGCCTGGACCACCGCCATGCCCGCCTCCGCCCCGACGATGACCCGCCCGCCCGATGTCGAAGGGCGCACCAGTGCCGCCGCCGCCATCCAGCGGCGCAGGGTCTCCTCGCCCGCCCTCAGGTCCTGGCGGCCCAGCAACGCCCAGCCGTCCAGCAGCAGGGCCGCGCCGTAGCCGCCCTCGGCCACCGGCTCCGCTCCCGGCGTGCACACCACCAGCGCCGGCTTGCCCGGGACCGAGGCCAGGACCTCCGCCGCCCCCGACGTGCGGACCGGGATGCCCGGGAACGCGCGGCCCAGCTCCTCCGCCGTCCGCTTCGCGCCGACGATCACCGCGCGCAGGCGGACCGAGCCGCACGCCGTGCAGCGGAACGCCGTCTCCGGGACGCCGCACCAGCGGCACGCCGGAGGCTTCGGCTGCCCATCCACCGACCCACCCGGCAACGCCAGCGGGCCCGCGCACCGGCGGCAGTGGGCAGGCGTCCGGCAGTTTCCGCAGGCCAGGCCCGGTACGTACCCGCGCCGGGGCACCTGCACCAGCGTCGGGTGCCCCGCCGCGAACGCCTGCCGCGCGGCTTCGAACGCCACCGCCGGCAGCCGGGCGACGCGGGCGGCCTCGTCGCGGGCGACGTCGAAGTCCTCGCCGACCGGCGTGACGCGCGGAGCCGCGGACCGCAGCACCGTGCGGTCGGCCAGGACCGGCGCCGCCCAGCCCGACTCGACCAGCAGCTGGGCCTCGGCCGTCCGGGCGAACCCGCCGACCAGCAGCGACGCCTTCGCCGCGTGCGCGCGGTCCATCAGCACGTCCCGGACGTGCGGGTACGGCGCGTGCTGGTCGAGGTGCAGGTCGTCGCCGTCGTCCCAGACGACGAACAGCCCGGGGTCGTGGACCGGCGCGAACATCGCCGCGCGCGTGCCGACCACCACCCGCACCCCGCCGCGCAGCACCGCCAGCCAGCGCCGGTACCGCTCGGCCGGCCCGAGGCCGGCGATCAGCGCCACCACGGCGTCCTCGCCCACCAGCTCGGCGCACGCCTCGTGCACCCGGTTCAGGTCGCGGTGGTCCGGCACCACCAGCACCGCGCCCCGCCCCGCGGCCGCCACGGCACCGGCGGCCTCGGCCAGCCGGCGTGGCCAGTCCTCGCCCGGCAGGGCCTGCCAGACGGCGTTCGCGGGCTTCCCCTCCCCCAGCGCCTCCAGGAACGCCGGGCCACGCTGGTAGCGCGCCCACGCCGTCGTGTCCGGCGGGGAAGGGACCGCCGCGGGCGGCAGGGGCGGCTCGCCTTCGACCTTCGCGTGGCGGGGCGGGATCGCCAGGCGCAGGACGTCCGACAGCGTGCCGCCGTAGCGGTCGGCGACGGCCCGGCACAGCGCGTGCAACGACGGCGGCAGCACCGGCTCGGCCGACGTCACGCGGTCGAGGAACGCCAGCTTGCTGCCGTAGTCACTGGTCTCGCCGCGTTCGATGAGGTAGCCGTCGACGAGCTGCCCGGCGAACCGGACGCGGACGCGGCACCCCGGCACGGCCGTCTCGTGCAGCTTCTCCGGCACGAGGTAGTCGAAGGTGCGGTCCAGGTGCGCCAGCGGGATGTCGACGACGATCCGCGCGACCGGCCGCTCGGGCGCGGGCGACTGGGCCCCCTTGGCCTTCGCCCCCGGCTTCGCCGGCTTCCGGGCACGCGAGGGCGCCGCCTTCGGCGAAGGCGGCTTCTCCGGGAGATCCCAGAGAGCGGCGGGCTCGGAGCTACTCACGCCACGATCTCTACCAGACCCCTCCGACAGCCCGGACGCCAGGAAGGCCACCGCGAGGAGCCGTTCACCGGATCAGGGACCGGACGCGCCGGAGGGCCGCCCCCGGCGCGGGGACGGCCCTCCGGTGTTCGCGTGCGTCAGGCGCCGGCCGCGGCCTTCAGGGCCTCGGCGCGGGACGTGCTCTCCCAGGGGAGGTCCAGCTCGGGCCGGCCGAAGTGGCCGTACGCCGCCGTCGGCGCGTAGATCGGGCGCAGCAGGTCGAGGTCGCGGATGATCGCCGCGGGCCGGAGGTCGAAGACCTCGGTGATGGCCTGCTGGATCTTCGACGGGTCGACCGTCTCGGTCCCGAACGTCTCCACGAACAGGCCGACCGGGGCCGCCTTGCCGATCGCGTACGCGACCTGCACCTCGGTCCGCTGGGCCAGGCCCGCGGCGACGACGTTCTTGGCCACCCAGCGCATCGCGTACGCGGCGGACCGGTCGACCTTGGACGGGTCCTTGCCGGAGAACGCGCCGCCACCGTGGCGGGCCATGCCGCCGTAGGTGTCGACGATGATCTTGCGGCCGGTCAGGCCGGCGTCGCCCATCGGGCCGCCGATGACGAAGCGGCCGGTCGGGTTGACCAGCAGCCGCGCGCTGGAGGTGTCGATGCCCAGCGCGTCGATCTCCGGGCCGACCACGTGCTCCTTGACGTCGACGCTGAGCATCCGCTCGAGGTCGATGCCGTCGGCGTGCTGCGAGGACACGACGACCGTGTCGAGGCGCACCGGCTGGTCACCGGCGTACTCGATGGTCACCTGGGTCTTGCCGTCCGGGCGCAGGTACGGCAGCACGCCGTCCTTGCGGACCGCGGTCAGCCGCTTCGAGAGCCGGTGCGCCAGCGCGATCGGCAGCGGCATCAGCTCGGGGGTGTCCGAGCAGGCGTAGCCGAACATCAGGCCCTGGTCGCCCGCGCCCTGACGGTTGATCTCGTCTTCGTCCGACTCGACCCGCGACTCGTACGCGGTGTCGACGCCCTGGGCGATGTCGGGCGACTGCGAGCCGATCGCGACGTTGACGCCGCACGAGTTGCCGTCGAAGCCCTTGGCGGAGGAGTCGTACCCGATCCGCAGGATGACGTCGCGGACGATCGTCGGGATGTCGGCGTACGCCTCCGTGGTCACCTCGCCGGCGACGTGCACCTGACCGGTGGTGATCAGGGTTTCGACCGCGACGCGGCTGCGCGGGTCCTTCGACAGCAGACCGTCGAGGATCGAGTCGCTGATGGCGTCGCAAATCTTGTCGGGGTGCCCTTCGGTCACCGACTCCGAGGTGAACAATCTGCTGCTAGACGCGGTCACCGTGGCCGTCACTTCCTCACCTTGTCGTCGGATGCCCCGTAACTTAGGCACCCCTTACCTGTGTCAGCGTACTGACTATCGCTCGGAGCACGGTCAACGCTTCACGAAGCTCACAACAGCGTCCCACAGAGTGGACGCCAGCTCGGCTTTCGCGCCGAGAGGTATGGGGATTTCCGTGCCGTCCGAGCCCAGCAGCCAGCCCGAATTGTCCTCCGTGCCGAACGCCTTGCCGTCGCCGACCGCGTTGACGACCAGCAGGTCGGCGCCCTTGCGCTTGAGCTTCACCCGGGCGTGGTCGAGGACGTCGCCGTGCTCGTCGCCGGTCTCCGCGGCGAATCCCACGACGACCTGACCCGGCCGCCGGTCGCGGACCAGCTCGGCCAGGATGTCGGCGTTGCGGTCGAGCGTGATGACGGGGTCCGGCTGGTCGTCGGACTTCTTGATCTTGTGCTCGGCCCGGTTCGCCGGCCGGAAGTCGGCGACGGCGGCGGCCATCACGACGACGTCCGCGGTCTCGGCCGCGGCGTGCACCGCCTGCCGCAGCTCCTCGGCCGTCGAGACGTGCTCCACGCGCGCGCCCGCCGGGTCCGGCAGGGCGACGGTGTGGGCGGTGACCAGGGTGACCTCGGCGCCGCGCTGGGCGGCGACGCGGGCCAGCGCGTAGCCCTGCTTGCCGGACGAGCGGTTGCCCAGGTAGCGGACCGGGTCGAGCGGCTCGCGGGTGCCGCCCGCCGACACGACGACGCGGACGCCTTCGAGGTCACGCGGGAGGGCGTCCGGGCGGGCCAGCAGCAGCCGGGCGAGGTCGACGATCTCGGCGGGGTTCGCCAGGCGGCCCTTGCCGGTGTCGGCGCCGGTCAGCCGGCCGGAGTCGGGCTCCATGACGTTCGCGCCGCGCGAACGCAGCAGGGCCACGTTGTCGCGGGTCGCGGGGTGCTCCCACATCTCCGTGTGCATCGCCGGGAAGAAGGCGACCGGGCACCGGGCGGTGAGCAGGGTGTTCGTCAGCAGGTCGTCCGCGATGCCGTGGGCGGCCTTCGCGAGGAGGTTCGCGGTGGCCGGGACGACCAGGACGAGGTCGGCTTCCTTGCCGACGCGGACGTGCTGCACCTCGGGCACCTCGGTGAACACGCCGGTGTGCACCGGGTGCCCCGAGAGAGCCTCGAAGGTGGCCGCGCCGACGAAGTTCAGCGCGGCTTCGGTGGGTACCACGCGGACGTCGTGACCGGACTCGGTCAGCCCCCGCAGGACCTCACAGGCCTTGTAAGCGGCGATGCCGCCGCCCACGCCCAGGACGACCTTGGGTTTACTCACCCTCGGTGTGCTCGAGCAGGCCACCGTGGATCTCGCGCAGCGCGATCGAGAGCGGCTTCTCGCGCGGGCCCGGCTCGACGAGCGGGCCGACGTACTCGAGCAGCCCCTCGCCCAGCTGGGCGTAGTAGTCGTTGATCTGGCGGGCACGCTTGGCCGAGTAGATCACCAGCGCGTACTTCGAGCTGACCTTCTCGAGCAGGTCGTCGATCGGCGGGTTGGTGATGCCCTCGAGCTCTTCGTGCAGCGTCGCCTGAGTCGTCACTCTTGGTGCTCCGAATCTGTGGGACTACCGGCGGCAAACTGCTCGCCGGTAATCAAGTTTAGCAAGTGCTCAGCGGCCTCCCGCACGTCGGCGTTGACGACGCGGTGGTCGAACTCGCCGGCGGCGGCCAGTTCACGCTCCGCTTCCGCCAGCCGGGCCTGCACGGCGGCCTCGTTCTCGGTGCCGCGCCCGGTGAGCCTGCCGACCAGTTCCTCCCAGGACGGCGGCATCAGCATCACCAGCCGGGCCTCCGGCATGGCCGCGCGGACCTGGCGGGCGCCCTGCAGCTCGATCTCCAGGATCGCCGGGCGCCCTTCGGCGAGGGCCTTCTCGACCGGCTCGCGCGGGGTGCCGTAGCAGTTGCCGGTGAACTCGGCCCACTCCAGGAGCCGGCCGTCGGCGACCATCGCGTCGAACTCGGCGCGGTCGACGAAGTGGTAGTGCGCGCCCTCGATCTCGCCGGGGCGGGGCTTGCGCGTGGTGACCGAGACGCTGAAGTAGATGTCGGGCTCCAGCTTCCGCAGCTCGCCCACCACGCTCGACTTCCCGACCCCCGAAGGCCCCGATACGACGGTGAGCCGGTGCCGGGGGATGTCCCCCGCCACCGGCTCACTGCCGCGGTCGGCGCCCGGGTTCACCGGGTAGTCACGACCGGCGCCGTTCACTCGCCGCTGAACTCGGCCAGCAGCGCCTTGCGCTGCCGGTCGCCGAGGCCGCGAAGGCGACGGCTGGGGGCGATCTCCAGTCGTTCCATGGTCTGCTGCGCGCGGACCTTGCCGACGCCCGGGAGGGCCTCGAGCAGAGCCGAAACCTTCATCTTGCCGAGGACTTCGTTCTCCTCGGCCTGCTTCAGCACGTCGACCAGAGTGGTACCGCCCCGCTTCAGCCGCTCCTTCAGCTCAGCACGGATGCGGCGAGCGGCGGCGGCCTTCTCCAGCGCCGCAGCGCGCTGTTCCTCTGTCAGCTGGGGAAGTGCCACGTTTTCCTCCGGTAGTTCTCAAATCTGGGTGGGTGACGCGACGGTACCCACCCGTGAGCACCGGCCACAATGCGGGGGTGCCTGGTGGGACCCGGTTCCGGGCCCTGCTATTGGTCGTTTTCCTGCGGGTCGGCCAGCACTTCGGCGACCCGTTCGACCGCTTGGCGCAAAGCCGCTTGCTCCGGACCGTGCTTCAGGATGTCGCGGGACGACGCGGGCAGCACGCCGGGCAGGGAAACACCGAAAAGTGCCCGCAAATCGGCCGCAGTGGCTCCTTGAGCCCCGAAACCGGGCGCCAGCACCGGTCCGTTCAGCCGGGAAAGATCCAGTTCCCCCGGCGGAACCGTGGCGCCGACGACCACACCCACATCGCCGAGCGGTCCGGCTCCGTCGTTGAACGCCGCCGCTTCGTCGACGATCGCCTGCGCCACGGTGCGCCCGTCGGGCAGCTTCGCGTTCTGCACCGCGGCCGCTTCGGGGTTGGAAGTCCGCGCAAGCACGAAGATGCCGTTCCCCGCGGCGACCGCCGTTTCGGCGCATTGGGCCAAAGAGCCGAACCCGAGGTACGGCGAAACGGTGATCGCGTCGGCCGCGATCGCCGCGCCGTCGGCCACGTACGCGGCCGTGTACGCCGCCATCGTGGAGCCGATGTCGCCGCGCTTGACGTCCAGCAGCACCAGTGCGCCGGCTTCGCGCGCGGTCGAGACGACCCGTTCCAGCACCCGGACACCGGCCGCGCCGAAACTTTCGAAGAACGCCGACTGCGGCTTCACGATCGCCGTGCGCGCCGCCAGGACCTCGGTGGCCGACAGCGCGAACCGCTCCAGGCCGGAAGCGTCCACCGGGAGCCCCCAGGCCTCGATCAGGCCCGGGTGCGGGTCGATCCCGGCGCACAACGGGCCCCGGTCCGCGACGGCCTTCGCCAGCCGCGCCCCGAACCGCTCGCGCGCGCTCACGACTTCGCCTTCAGCGCCGCCTGCAGCTCCTGCAGGGACTTGACCCCGATGTCGCCCCGGATGAGCGCCTCGATGCCGTGCACGGCCGCCGCCGCACCCTGCACCGTGGTGACGCAAGGGATGTCCCGGGACACCGCGGCGGTGCGGATTTCGTAGCCGTCGACGCGCGGACCGCTGTTCCCGTACGGGGTGTTGATCACCATGTCGACGTCGCCGCTGAGGATGACGTCCACGATGTTCGGCTCGGCGTCGGTCGACCCCTCGTAGTGCTTGCGCACCACGGTGCACGCGACCCCGTTGCGCCGCAGCACTTCCGCGGTGCCGGACGTGGCGAGGATCTCGAACCCGAGGTCCGCCAGGCGCTTCACCGGGAACACCAGCGAGCGCTTGTCGCGGTTGGCGACCGAGACGAAGACGCGCCCGGACGTCGGCAGCGAGCCGTAGGCCGCGCTCTGCGACTTGGCGAACGCCTTGCCGAAGTCGACGTCGACGCCCATCACTTCGCCGGTGGACTTCATCTCCGGGCCCAGCAGCGAGTCGACGCCGTGGCCTTCGGGGGTGCGGAAGCGGTGGAAGGGCAGCACCGCTTCCTTCACCGCGACCGGCGAGTCCGCCGGCAGCTGCCCGCCGTCGCCGTCGGCCGGGAGGACGCCACTCTCGCGCAGGTCCTTGATCGTCGAGCCGGTCATGATCAGCGCGGCGGCCTTGGCCAGCGGAACCGCGGTGGCCTTGGAGACGAACGGCACCGTCCGCGACGCGCGCGGGTTGGCCTCCAGGACGTACAGGACGTCGTCCTTGAGCGCGTACTGGACGTTCAGCAGCCCGCGCACGCCCACGCCCCGCGCGATGGCCTCGGTGGAGCGGCGGACGGCCTGCAGGTCGGTGTGCCCGAGCGTGATCGGCGGCAGCGCGCAGGAGGAGTCGCCGGAGTGGATCCCGGCCTCCTCGATGTGCTCCATCACACCGCCGAGGTAGAGCTCTTCGCCGTCGTAGAGCGCGTCGACGTCGATTTCGATGGCGTCGTCGAGGAAGCGGTCCACGAGCACCGGGTGCTCGGGGTTGATCTCGGTGGCGCGGCTGATGTAGCCGGCGAGGGTCTCCTCGTCGTAGACGATCTCCATGCCGCGCCCGCCGAGCACGTACGACGGCCGGACCAGCACCGGGTACCCGATCTCGTCGGCGATCCGCTTGGCGCCCTCGAACGACGTCGCCGTGCCGTAGCGCGGCGCGGGCAGCCCGGCCTCGGTGAGCACCTCGCCGAACGCGCCGCGGTCCTCGGCCAGGTGGATGGCCTCCGGCGGCGTCCCGACCACCGGGACGCCGGCGTCGGCGAGCCGCTTGGCCAGGCCCAGCGGGGTCTGGCCGCCGAGCTGGACGATGACGCCGGCGACCGTGCCGGACGCCTGCTCGGCGTGCACGACCTCGAGGACGTCCTCGAAGGACAGCGGCTCGAAGTACAGCCGGTCGGACGTGTCGTAGTCGGTGGACACGGTTTCCGGGTTGCAGTTGACCATGACGGCCTCGAACCCGGCCTCCCGCAACGCGATCGCCGCGTGCACGCAGGAGTAGTCGAACTCGATGCCCTGGCCGATCCGGTTCGGGCCCGAGCCGAGGATGAGCACCTTCGGCTTTTCCGTCTGCGCGGCCACTTCGGACTGCGCTTCGGGGTCGGACTCGTAGGCCGAGTAGTGGTACGGCGTGTTCGCGGCGAACTCGGCCGCGCAGGTGTCCACGGTCTTGAACACCGGCCGCACGCCGAGGCGGTGCCGCAGCGCGCGGACGCCGTCCTCGCCGGCCAGCTCCGGGCGCAGCGCGGCGATCTGGCGGTCCGACAGCCCCGTGCGCTTGGCGCGCCGCAGCAGGTCGCCGTCGAGCACCGGCGCGTCGCGGACTTCGGCGCCGACCTCGCCGATGAGGGCGATCTGGTCGATGAACCACGGGTCGATGCCCGAAGCTTCGTGCACCTGCTCGACGGTGCCGCCCAGGCGCAGCGCGCGTTCCACTTCGTAGAGCCGGCCCTCGTGCGGCACGCGCAGCGAGTCCAAAGTGGACTCCAGCGTGACACCCTCGGGGTCGGGCAGCGTCCAGAACCCGGTCGCCTTCGTCTCGATCGAGCGCATCACCTTGCCGAGCGCCTCGGGGAAGCTGCGGCCGAACGACATCGCCTCGCCGACGCTCTTCATCGTCGTGGTCAGCGTCGGGTCGGCACCCGGGAACTTCTCGAAGGCGAACCGCGGCATCTTCACGACGACGTAGTCCAGGGTGGGCTCGAACGCCGCGGGCGTCGCCTTCGTGATGTCGTTGGTGATCTCGTCGAGGGTGTAGCCGATGGCGAGCTTCGCGGCGATCTTGGCGATCGGGAAGCCGGTCGCCTTCGACGCCAGGGCACTGCTTCGCGAGACGCGCGGGTTCATCTCGATGACGACCATCCGGCCGTCGGCCGGGTTGATCGCGAACTGGATGTTGCAGCCGCCGGTGTCGACGCCGACCGCGCGCAGCACGGCGATGCCGACGTCGCGCATCACCTGGTACTCGCGGTCGGTGAGGGTCATGGTCGGCGCGACGGTGACGGAGTCGCCGGTGTGCACGCCCATCGCGTCGACGTTTTCGATCGAGCAGACGACCACGACGTTGTCGCTCTTGTCGCGCATCAGCTCGAGCTCGTACTCCTTCCAGCCGAGCACGCTCTCCTCGATGAGCACCTCGGTGACCGGGGACTCGGTGAGCCCGGTGGACGCGAGCCGCTCGAGGTCCTCGGGCGTGTGCGCCATGCCGGAGCCGAGCCCGCCCATGGTGAACGACGGCCGGATGACGACCGGCAGGCCCAGCTCCTGCACCGTGTCACGGACTTCGTCCATGGTGTGGCAGACGCGGCTTCGCGGGGTCTCGGCGCCGACCTCGGCGACGATGTTCTTGAACTTCTGCCGGTCCTCGCCGCGCTGGATGGCGTCGATGTCGGCGCCGATCAGCTCGACGCCGTACTTGTCGAGCACCCCGCGCTCGTGCAGGGCGACCGCGCAGTTGAGCGCCGTCTGCCCGCCGAGGGTGGCGAGGATCGCGTCGGGGCGTTCGGCCGCGATGACCTTCTCGACGAAGTCCGGCGTCACCGGCTCGATGTAGGTCGCGTCGGCGAACTCGGGGTCGGTCATGATGGTGGCCGGGTTCGAGTTCACCAGTGACACGCGCAGGCCTTCGCTGCGCAGCACCCGGCAGGCCTGGGTACCGGAGTAGTCGAACTCCGCGGCCTGCCCGATCACGATCGGCCCGGAGCCGATCACCAGCACGTGCTGGATGTCCGTCCTCTTCGGCATCAGGCCTTCTTCTCCATGAGCGAAACGAAATCGTCGAACAGGGGGGCCGCGTCGTGCGGGCCGGCCGCGGCTTCGGGGTGGTACTGCACCGAGAACGCCGGGACGTCGAAGGCCCGCAGGCCCTCGACCGCGCCGTCGTTGGCGCAGTAGTGGCTGACCTGAGCCGCGCCGAAGGGCGACTCGAAGCGCTGCCCTGGCTCGCCTTCGAGGGCGAAGCCGTGGTTCTGCGCGGTGATCGCCACCTGCTTGGTGGCGACGTCGATCACCGGGATGTTGATGCCGCGGTGGCCGTAGCGCATCTTGTACGTCCCGAGGCCGAGCGCGCGGCCGAGGACCTGGTTGCCGAAGCAGATGCCGAACAGCGGGATCTCGCGCCCGAGGACCTGCTTGGTCAGCTCGGTGGCGTGCACCGTGGTGGCCGGGTCGCCGGGGCCGTTGGACAGGAACACGCCGTCCGGCTCGATCGCCAGCAGCTCGTCCAAGGTCGACGTCGAGGGCAGGACGTGCACCTCGATGCCGCGCTGGATCATCTGGCGCGGGGTGTTGGACTTGATGCCCAGGTCCAGCGCGACGACACGGAAGCGCGTCTCCCCCTCGGGCGAGACGACGTACGGCTTCGGCGTGCTGACCTGGCCGGCCAGGTCGGCGCCCTCCATCTTCGGGCTCGCCAGCACCTCGGCGACCATCTCGTCGACGGTGCCCAGCGCGTCGCCGGAGAACACCCCGGCGCGCATCGCGCCGAGCTCGCGCAGGTGGCGGGTCAGCGAGCGGGTGTCGACCTCGGCGATGCCGACGATCCCCTGGTTCACCAGCTCGTCGTCCAGCGAGCGCTTCGAGCGCCAGTTGGACGGCGTGCGCGCGGGGTCGCGCACGACGTAGCCGTTGACCCAGATCTTCGAGGACTCGTCGTCCTCGTCGTTCCAGCCGGTGTTGCCGATCTGCGGCGCGGTCTGCACCACGATCTGCCCGTGGTAGGACGGGTCGGTCAGCGTCTCCTGGTAGCCGGTCATGCCGGTGCAGAACACCGCCTCGCCGAGGGTTCGCCCCCGCGCGCCGTAGGCCGCGCCGCGGAACACCCGGCCGTCTTCGAGTACCAGTGCGGCCTGAGCGCGCGCGTTCACTGGGCACCTCCCTTGATCTTGAGCTGTTCGATCCACTGTGGATAGTCGTCGAGTTCGTCGCCGCGGAAGCCGGTGTCGAGCTCGGTTTCCCCGGCTCGCCAGGTGAGCACCAGCAGCGCGTCGGTGCCCATCACCTTCCCGGCGATCTTCGTGTCGCGCCGGACGCCGGTGACGGCGTCGCGCGGGATCCAGAAGTCGGGCGCTCCCCCGCGTTCGACCGCGACACCGCCGTCGTGCAGCCGCAGGACCGCGCCGGTGCGCAGGCCCGCGCCGCGGGTGACGACCCGGTTCTGCCACTCCCCCGCGAACGTCGTGGCGACGTAGACGCCGGTGGACTCCAGCAGGACGTCGCCCGGCTCCGCCGGGATGGCGGGGAACGGGGGCACCTGCACGCTCTGCGAGCGCGCCTTGCGCCGCCAGCCGACGTACATGCCCCAGAGGCAGAGCAGGAAGAAGGCGACGATCGCCAGCACCAGCCAGAAGCGCTCCATCAGCAGACCTTCCCGTCCCGCGCGGTGAGCCGCCCGCGCAGCAGCGTCGCGGTCACCACACCGGGGAGCCGCATTCCCTCGTACGGGGTGTTGGCGGCGATGCTGGCCAGCTCCGCGCCCCGGACCGTCCACTCGGCGTCCGGGTCGACGAGCGTCAGGTTCGCCGGCTCGCCGACCGCGATCGGCCGGCCCTGGTCGGCGAGGTTGCCGATCTCGGCCGGCCGTTCGCTCATGACGCGCGCGACGCCGCGCCAGTCGAGCAGCCCGGTGCGGACCATGGTCTCGGCCACGATGGACAGTGCCGTCTGCAGCCCGAGCATGCCCGGCCGGGCGGCGGCCCACTCGGTGTCCTTGTCCTGCACCGCGTGCGGCGCGTGGTCGGTGGCGACGCAGTCGATGACGCCCTCGGCGAGCGCCGCGCGCAGCTTTTCGGCGTCGGATTCCGTGCGCAGCGGCGGGTTCACCTTGTTGACCGGGTCGTAGGTGGCCAGGCGCTCGTCGGTGAGCAGCAAGTGGTGCGGGGTGACCTCGGCGGACACCTGGGTGCCGCGGTCCTTCGCCCAGCGCAGCACGTCGGCGGTGCCCGAAGTGGACACGTGGCAGACGTGCAGCCGCGCGTTCGCGTGCAGCGCCAGGAGACAGTCGCGGGCCACGATGGACTCTTCCGCGGCGGCCGGCCAGCCCGTGTAGCCGAGCCGGGCCGCGCGCTCGCCCTCGTGCGCCTGGGCGCCGACGGTCAGCCGCGGCTCCTCGGCGTGCTGCGCGATGACGACGTCGAGCGCGGTCGAGTACTCCAGCGCGCGGCGCATCAGCAGCGGGTCGGCGACGCAGAGGCCGTCGTCGGAGAAGACCTTGACCCGCGCCTGGGAGTTCGCCATGGTGCCCAGCTCGGCGAGCTTCTCGCCCTTGAGCCCGACGGTGACCGCGCCGACCGGGTGCACGTCGACCAGGCCGACCTCCTGCCCGCGCCGCCACACGTGCTCGACGATCACGGCGTTGTCCGCGACCGGGTCGGTGTTGGCCATGGCGAACACCGCGGTGTAGCCGCCGAGCGCCGCCGCGGCCGAGCCGCTGTCGATCGTCTCGGTGTCTTCGCGGCCGGGTTCGCGCAGGTGGGTGTGCAGGTCGACGAAGCCGGGCAGCAGCACCTGGCCGCCCGCTTCGACGATTTCGGCGTCCTTCGGGACGTCCACGGCGCCGATCGCGGTGATCACGCCGTCCTCGACGAGGACGTCTACGGGATCACCCTCGCCGTAGGGGCGGGCGCCCTTGATCACGGTGCTCACGCGGCGGCTCCTTCGCTGGCCAGGAGGTGGTAGAGGACCGCCATGCGGACGTGCACGCCGTTGCGGACCTGTTCGGTGATGGCCGAGGCCGGGGAGTCGGCGACCGCGCTCGCGATCTCCATCCCGCGCAACATCGGGCCGGGGTGCAGGACGACCGCGTGGTCCGGCAGCAGCTTCTGCCGCCGTTCCGAGAGGCCGTAGGCGATCGAGTACTCGCGGGCGCTCGGGAAAAACCCGCCGTGCATGCGTTCCGCTTGGACGCGCAGCATCATCACAGCGTCGACCGCGGGCAGCTCGGCGTCCAGGTCGTGCGAAACGGTCACCGGCAGGCTTTCGACGCCGTAGGGCAGCAGTGTCGGCGGCGCGACTAGCACCACTTCGGCACCGAGCGCGGCGAGCAGGTGGATGTTCGAGCGGGCGACCCGGCTGTGCAGGACGTCCCCGACGATCGCGATCCGGCGGTCCTTCAGCGAACCCAGGCGCTCGCGGAGGGTCGCCGCGTCGAGCAGCGCCTGCGTCGGGTGCTCGTGGGTGCCGTCGCCGGCGTTGACCACCGACGTGCCGGGCTCGGCGAGCCAGCCGGCGAGGCGCTGGGCGGCGCCGCTGGCGGGGTGCCGGACGATCACGCAGTCGGCGCCTGCGGCGGCCAGCGTCAAGGCGGTGTCGCGCAGGGACTCCCCTTTGTTCACCGAGGAGCTGGACGCGGAGACGTTGATCACGTCGGCGCTCATCCACTTCCCGGCGATCTCGAACGACACCCGCGTGCGCGTCGAGTTCTCGTAGAACAGGGTGATCACCGTGCGGCCGCGCAGCGTCGGCAGCTTCTTCACCTCGCGGCCGAGCAGCGTGTGCTTCAGCTCGTCGGCGGTGTCGAGCACCGCCGTGGCGACCGCGGGGTCCAGGCCGTCGGTGGCGAGCAGGTGCTTCAAGACTCTTCTCCGGGTGCGTCGAGGGGGCCGGTTTTCGAGGGACGCAGCAGCACCGCGTCCCGGCCGTCGATCTCGGCCAGCAGGACGGACACGCCCTCGGTGCGGGCGGTCGGCACGTTCTTGCCCACGTAGTCGGCGCGGATCGGCAGCTCACGGTGACCTCGGTCGACGAGGACGGCCAGCTGGACCGCGCGGGGGCGGCCATGATCACGCAGGGCATCGAGCGCGGCCCGGATCGTGCGGCCGGAGAAGAGGACGTCGTCGACCAGGATCACCACCCGGTCGTCGATGCCGTCCGGCGGGAGCTGCGTCTGTTCGAGTGCGCGCGGCGGGCGGCGGCGGAGGTCGTCCCGGTAGAGGGTGACGTCGAGGGCGCCGGTCGGCGGGCGGACTCCGGAGAACTCGCCGATCTTGCCGGCGAGGCGGGCCGCGAGCGGAGTGCCGCGGCTGGGGATCCCGAGCAACACGGGCGGGGTAGTGCTCTCCGCACCGTTCGCGGTCTTTTCGATGACCTGATGGGCCATTCGGGCGATCGTGCGCGCGACATCGCCGGCCGTCAGGAGCTCGCGCTCCCCGGCCGAACCAGCCGCGCCACGCGGACGTGACGACACTTCGGACTCCTTCCCCGCCTCACCGGACGGGTCCTTAAAGGACGTCTGTTCCCCTGCTGGTCGGGGCTTTCGCACCGACAGTAGCAGGCACTTTGCTCAGTCTTACGGGTGGTGTGGCGTGATTCGCGGCAAGCTCCTGCTTGACCTGGTGACAACAATGCGTAACCATTACTCTGAGTATTCGACTCGACGAGTCCCCTGGACCGGTCACCCCGACCGGGAGGGGGTGGAGAACGGAGAACGACCAGATGGGCGATTACGCCAAGGCGCTCGGGGCCAAGCTCCGCGGGATCCGCCAGCAGCAGGGCCTGTCCCTGCACGGGGTCGAGCAGAAGTCCGGTGGGCGCTGGAAGGCCGTCGTCGTCGGCTCGTACGAGCGTGGCGACCGTGCCGTCACCGTGCAGAAGCTGGCCGAGCTGGCCGACTTCTACGGTGTGCCGGTGGTCGAGCTGCTGCCCGAGGGCCGGGTACCCTCCGGCGCCGAGCCCGCCACCAAGATCGTGATCAACCTCGAGCGCCTGCAGCAGCTGCCGGCCGAAAAGGTGGGCCCGCTGGCCCGCTACGCGGCGACGATCCAGAGCCAGCGCGGCGACTACAACGGCAAGGTGCTCTCGATCCGCACCGAGGACCTGCGGTCGCTGGCGATCATCTACGACATGACCCCGGGCGAGCTCACCGAGCAGCTCATCGACTGGGGCGTGCTCCCGCCGGAAGCCCGGCCCGCCAAGGAGGACTGATCAGGGTTGTTGCGCCGACGCAGTGAGCGTCCCCCGGTGGGGGCACCGGAGACGCTCACTGACCTCGTCGGGGGGCTCGCGACAGCTACAGAACCGCGCGCAGGCGGTCGGCGATCGTGCCGATCCGGCCCAGCACGCCGTTGACGAACCGCGGCGAATCGTCCGTGGACAGTTCCTTCGCCAGGCCGACGGCCTCGTCGATCGCGACGGGGTCCGGCACGTCCTCGGCCCAGAGCAGCTCGTAGACCCCGACCCGCAGCACCGCGAGGTCGACCTTCGGCATCCGCTCCAGGGTCCAGCCCTGCGCGTGCTCGGCCAGCAGCTCGTCGATCTGCGTCTTCCGGCCGGTCACGCCCTCGACCAGGGTGATCGTGTAGTCCCCGACGGGGTCGACCTCGGTCGCGCCGACCCGGTCGGCCAGCAGCGTCACCGCGTCGGTGTCGCGCTGCGCGGCCTCGTACAGCATTTCCACCGCGCGACGGCGCGCCTGCCGCCGGCTGATCGCGCCGCCGCGGTTGGGGTGGGGCTTCGACGTCGGCATCAGTTGGAGACGCGGCCCAGGTAACGGCCGTCGCGGGTGTCGACCTTGATCTTCTCGCCGGTGGACAGGAACAGCGGGACCTGGATCTCCGCGCCGGTCTCCAGCGTCGCCGGCTTGGTGCCGCCGGTGGAGCGGTCGCCCTGCAGGCCCGGGTCGGTGTGCTGGATGACGATCTCGACCGAGGTCGGGAGCTCGACGTAGAGCGCCTCGTTCTCGTGCACCGCGACCTGGACCTCGGTGTTCTCGAGCATGTAGTTGGCGTTGTCGCCGACGACCGCGGCCAGCACCGTGATCTGGTCGTAGGTGTCGCCGTCCATGAACACGAAGTCCTGGCCGTCCTTGTACAGGTAGGTCATGTTCCGGCGGTCCACCGTGGCCGTCTCGACCTTCGTGCCCGCGTTGAACGTCTTGTCGACCACCTTGCCGGTGAGCACGTGCTTGAGGGTCGTGCGCACGAAGGCGCCGCCCTTGCCCGGCTTGACGTGCTGGAACGCGGTGACGGTCCACAGCTGGCCCTCGAGGTTGAGGACGAGCCCGTTCTTCAGGTCGTTGGTCGTGGCCACGAGCTTGCAGTCTCCTGTGTCTTCGGGTTCGGGGCCGTTGTCAGACGACCACGAGGTTCTTGGTGCTCAGGGTGAGGAGTTCGGGCTCCCCAGCCCGCACGACGAGCGTGTCCTCGATGCGCACGCCACCGCGCCCCGCGAGGTACACGCCGGGCTCGACGGTGACCGCCATACCGGCGGACAGTGTACCGACGCCCGTCGCGGCGAAGCTGGGCGCCTCGTGGATCTGCAGGCCGACGCCGTGGCCGAGACCGTGCGCGAAGTGCTCGCCGTGGCCCGCGTCCGCGATCACCTTCCGCGCCGCGGCGTCCACATCGGACACCTCGGTGCCGGGCGCGACGGCGGCGACCCCGGCCGCCTGGGCGGCGTGCACGAGGTCGTACACCTCCCGCTGCCAGTCCGCGGGTTCGCCGAGGACGAAGGTGCGGGTCATGTCGGAGTGGTAGCCGTCGACGGTCGCGCCGAAGTCCATCTTGACGAAGTCGCCACGCTTCAGCTGGGCGTGCGTCGGCTGGTGGTGCGGGATGGCCGAGTGCGCGCCGGCGGCGATGATGGAGGCGAAGCTGGGCTCGGCCGAGCCGTGCTCCAGCATCCGGTTCTCCAGGTCACGGGCGATTTCCAGCTCGGTCCGGCCGGGCCGCAGGCCACCGGCGGCGACGAGGTCGTCCAGCGCCCGGTCGGCGGCGGCGCACGCCTGGCGCAGCGCCTCGATCTCGGCTTCGTCCTTCACCAGGCGCAGCTTCTCGACGAGCCCCGGGGTCCGTTCGAGGGCCACGTCCTTCTTGAGGGACTCGTACTCTTCGACGCTGACGTGCTGGCTCTCGAAGCCGACCCGCCCGTAGGTTCCGGTGTCCTTCGCGGCTTTCGCGACGAGGGCGGCGGCGCTGGCCCGGTCGACGACCTTGTCCAGGTCGGGCACCTCGGCGGCCGACTGGGTCGTGTAGCGGCCGTCGGTGCAGAAGAGCGTCTTCGCGTCGCCCCCGGCGTGCAGCAGCACGGCGGCGTTCGACCCGGTGAACCCGGTGAGGTAGCGGATGTTGAGCAGATCGGTGACCAGCAGCGCGTCGAGGCCGGCTTCGGTCAGCAGCCCGCGCAGCGCCGCCCGGCGTCGTCCATGGGTTTCAGGCACCGCTCCAGCCTAGTCGGCGCACGCCAAGCGACTCGCCGGTAACCTGGCCTACACTGCGCAGGATGAGCGCTTGGGTGATCCGCGGACTCGGGATGGCGGTGCTCCACGGCGTCGCGCTGACGCTGCTGGCGAAGTACGCCGTGTACCACCCGACGGACCAGACCCTGGTGACCTCGGTGGCCCTGGCCGTTCTGGTCGGCGCGGCAGCCCTGTGGAGCGCGCTGGACGCGTGGCGCGACGTCCCCGACCGAGGCCGCGCGTGGTTCATCGCCGCGCTGGTGGCGGGGGTCGTGTCGGGGCTCCTGTACGTGATCGGGCGGGCGGTGTTCGTCGACCAGACGGGCGTGTCGGAGCTGGGCGGGGCGTTGACGGGCGGGGCGGCGTTCTCGGCGCTGCTGGTGCTGGTTCCGGCCGGGCTCGGGTTGTTCGTGGGCGGGCGGATCGGGCGGTCCAAGCCGTCGGACTCGGAGGATTCAGAGGATTCGGAAGCCGACGAGGAGCGGGCGCCTTCGCCGCGACCGCGCCGCCGGGTCCGGGCGGAAGAGGAAGTCCGGCCGCGACCGTCGCCGCGGATCCGGTCGCACAGCAGGGAACCCCGGGCCTAGCTTCCGGCGTCAGCCGACCAGCGAGGTGCCTTGCGGGAAGTGGTCCCACTGGGCGTCCGTCACCGGGTGTGCCGCCGAGCCGTTGTTCCCCACGATCCCGGCGTCCGGCACGCCCCACAGGCGGCGGTCGTCGAGGACCAGCGCGAGCCCGCGGCCCGGGGCCTGGACCGCGTCCGCGCCCGAGCGCAGCCGGGTCGTCACCGGCAGCGCGGCCACCTCCGGCGGTTCCTTCTCCAGCAGCTCGCCGGCCAGGGCGACGGCGACCCCGCGGCGGTCGACCCGCACCCGGTGCCCCGCGCGGACGAGGTCCATCGTCCGGTCCGGCGACGGCATCGTCACGCCGTCGAACGTCGCGGCCACCCGGCCCGGGCTCGCGCAGGCCTGGCTGCCGAGCAGGTCGAGCCCGAAGTGCCGCAGGGCGGTCGGCGCGGCGGCCCCGCCGATCGTGGTCGCGCGCACGACGTCGAGCGGCACCCGGTCGCACGGGGCGGCCGACGACAGCGGCGCGTGCCCGTCCGCGCGGCGCACCAGCCCCGGCCCCTCCTTCCACGGGCCGGGGACGACCACCGGCTGGAACGGGTTCTCGGTGAAGTCCGCGGTCCAGAACGTGAGCGTCGTCCCGGTGTCGGTCTCGTGCGCGATGACGAACGCGTCGAGCGCCCCGACCCACATCAGGTCGGCGCTGAACCCCTCGACCACCGACCGGCCGCGCGGCGCGGAGGTCGAGGTCACCGGCACGAACCCGCCGACGTCGAGGGCCTGCACCCCGGACCCGAACGCGGGATCGCGCGACCGGAGCACGAACTGCCCGGCGCCGTTCCACGCCGCGGCGCGGCCGGTGGTGTCGGTGAACATCAGGTAGAACCAGCCGTCGAGGTAGACGACCGAGGGCTGCCCGGCGCCGTAGACGTTGGCGCGGTGCACGTCGTGCGACGGCCCGAGGATCGGCTTCCCGCCCGCCGCGCGGGTCCAGTGCACGCCGTCCGGGCTGGTGGCGAGCCCGACTGCGTTGCCGAGCGCGTGGTCGCCCGCCGCCCCGGTGTAGTAGAGGTAGTAGGTCGAGCCGACGCGCAGCACCGACGGGTCGCAGGTGTGCATGCCGTCGAAGTTCCCGGGGGCGCCGGAGAAGACGGCGGCCGGGATGCCGCCACCGGGCCCGGCGAACGGACCGTCGATCGACTGGGCCTGGGCGTAGAGGATGTCGTCACCGGCGGGCCCGGCACCGCCGTACTGGCTGCACCACCACATCCGGGTCTGCCCGCGATCGAGCATGACGGAGGGCCCGTAGTTGTAGACGGCATCCGCCCCACCGGCGGCGATCACGCCACCACTCTCCCGGGGGTCACCCGAAGCGAGCTTGACATCGACCGGCCGCGGCGGGGAGCTGGACTTCCCACCGGCGATGGCGGGATTGTCCCCCGCGGCCTGAGGCTGGGCGTAACCCTCGGTGCACCCCGCGACGAGCAGCCCGGCCAGAGCACTGGCGAGCAGAACACGAGCGGGTCGCCGACCCCCACGACGAAACGGGCGCACGACATCGGAGTGTAGCGAGACCCACCTCGTCCGAGTGGCGGCACACCTGGTCGACGGTCGTCTGATCGTGGGTGAAGATCGCGGTCCGGCAAGGGGTTTCGGAGTGTGGGCCGGTCAGACCGGGTGGCACGACGCTCGACGGCGGCCGGGTCGACAGCCGCCGGGACGCCACGCCCCCGACTTTGCCGAGGGCCACCCCGGCGCGGCGGGTCCAGCCACGCCGCATCCCAGTTGGGCCGCGGCGTCGGCGCGCGGCAGCCCCGACTTGCCGAGGCCAGCCCCGCGGGGCTGGCCTCGGTCGCGAAGCCCGGGCCAGTCTCGAGCAGCGGGCCATCGAGCGCGAAACTCAAGTCAGCCCCCGTCGGTGGGCCTGCGCGCGAGAAACTCGAGTCAGGCCAGCCTGCGGAACGTCGAGCGCGAAGCTCAAGTCAGCTCCCGACCCGCGAACCGCGAGCGCGAACCACGGGACAGTCCCCGACCGACAGGCTGTCGGTCGCGAGGCTTGGGTCAGTTCCCGGCCGGCGGGCCTTCGAGGGCCACCAGCTCGACCTCGAAGCCGGCCTCGTTCTCCAGGTAGGCCGCGTAATGCGCTTCCCCGCCCGCGTACGGATACCGGTCGGCGAACAACGCTCGCCAGCCGTGGTCGGTGGCGCGCTCGGCCAGGTCGTCGACCTGCGCCCGCGTCCCCACGTGCAGTGCCAGGTGGTTCAAGCCCGGCCGGGTGCGCTCGTGCTCCGGGGCGCTCATCGCCGGTGATGCCTCCACCACCACGTACGTCCCGCCGCGGCGCCAGCTGATGCCCGCGGGCCAGCGCTGGAACTCGCGCCACCCCAGCTCGCCCAGCAGCCAGCCCCAGCTCCGCTCGGCCTCCGCCAGGTCCGGCACCCACAGCTCGATGTGGTGCGGCCGTCCGGCCACCGGCGCCAACGCGACCAGCACGCGGTGCAGGTCGCCGTAGTGGATGCCGCTGCCGACGTCCAGGAAACCCAGCCGGGCCGCCACCTTCCGGCTCGCCGCGTTGTTCTCGTGCACCAGCGCCCACACCGCCGGCAGCCCGAGCGCGTCGAGGCCGTGGTCCAGCACCGCCCGCGCGGCCTCGCTCGCCAGCCTCTGCCCCGCGTGCGCGCTCGCGACGTAATAACCCAGCTCCGCCACGCCGCCGGGCAGTTCCGATGACGGCCGCAGGTGCGCGACGCCGATCACCTCGCCGTCGCGCTCGATCACCCAGTGGCCCTGGCCCGCCGGGCCGCGGTAGGACAGCCGGCGGTCGACCATCGCGCTCGCCGCCGCCGGGTCGGAGAAGTCCGCGGCGAAGAACCGGCTCATCTCCGGGTCGGAGAACACCTTCACGACGGCTTCGCGGTCCGCCTCGACCAGCTGACGCAGCTTCAGCCGCGCCGTGGTCAGCGTCGGCAGCGTCATCCCGGGTGCGCGGCGAGCCACCGCAGGGCGAGCGGATAGCCGTCGACGCCGAGACCGGCGATCACCGCGGTCGCGATGTCCGACAGCACGCTGTGGTGCCGGAACGCCTCCCGCTTGTGCACGTTCGAGATGTGCAGCTCGATCAGCGGCGCGGACAGCTGCGCCGCGGCGTCGCGCACCGCGATCGAGTAGTGCGTCCACGCGCCCGCGTTGAGCACTACCGGGTTGCCGCCGTCGGCGGCTTCGTGCAGCCAGCCGACCAGCTCGCCCTCGTGGTCGGTCTGCCGGACCTCGACCTCGATCCCCAGCTCCTCGCCCGTCTTCACGCACAGCGCCGCGAGGTCGTCGTGGGTGGTCGAGCCGTAGACCGACGGCTCGCGCTTGCCCAGCCGCCCGAGGTTCGGGCCGTTGAACACGAACGCCTTCACAGCAGCACGCTCCCGCCACTCTTCGGAGTGTCGGCCGCGATCGCCGAGTAGGCGGCCGCCAGCAGCGACGGGTCCGGGCCCTCAAGCCGGCCCGGCTTCGCGAGGCCGTCGAGGACGACGAACCGCAGGACACCGGACCGGGTTTTCTTGTCGCCCTTCATGGTTTCCAGCAGCTGCGGCAGCGCGTCGGCGTCGTACGTCGTCGGCAGGCCGAGCAGCTTCAGCACGGCGGCGTGACGCTCGGCGGTCGCGTCGTCGAGGCGCCCGGCCAGCCGCGCCAGCTCGGCGGCGAACACCAGCCCGACGCTCACCGCGGCGCCGTGGCGCCACCGGTACCGTTCGCGGCGCTCGATGGCGTGACCGAGGGTGTGGCCGTAGTTGAGGATCTCCCGCAGGTCGGACTCGCGCAGGTCGGCGGCCACGACGTCGGCCTTCACCTGGATCGAGCGGCGGACCAGCTCGGCCAGCACGTCGCCGCTCGCGTCGAGCGCGCCGGCCGGGTCGGCCTCGATCAGCTCGAGGATCCGCGGGTCGGCGATGAAGCCCGTCTTCACGACCTCGGCCATCCCGGCGACGAGCTCGTTCGGCGGCAGCGTCTCCAGCGTCGCGAGGTCGACGAACACCGCGCTCGGCTCGTGGAACACGCCGACCAGGTTCTTGCCCGCCTCGGTGTTGATGCCGGTCTTGCCGCCGACCGCGGCGTCGACCATGCCGAGCAGCGTCGTCGGGACGTTGACCAGCCGGACTCCGCGCATCCACGTACCCGCGACGAACCCGGCGAGGTCGGTGACCGCGCCGCCGCCGAGACCGACGACGACCCCGCGGCGGTCCAGCCCGATCCGGCCGAGCACCTCCCAGCAGAAGCTCGCGACGGTGAGCGCCTTGCCGTCCTCGGCGTCGGGGATTTCGACGCGGTGCGCGTCGAGCCCGGCGGCGATCAGCTCCTCGCGGATCGCCTCGGCCGTGGTGGTCAGCGTGGGCGGGTGGATCAGCGCGATCTTCGAGGCGTCGGCCAGCTGCGCGGTGAGGTCGCCGAGCAGGCCGCGGCCGACCACGACGTCGTAGGGACGGGCGGTGGCGACGGGGATGCGCACCGGATCGGACACGGGGTGACTCACTCCTTGGCTTCGGCGGGGACGAGCCGCGCGGCGAGGTCCGCGACGATCTCGGTGGGCGTCCGGTCGTCGGTGACGACCTCGACCGTGGCGACCTCGCGGTAGACGGGCACCCGCTCGTCGAGCAGTTTCTTGAACGTGGCGCGGGGGTTCACCCCGGCCAGCAGCGGCCGCGCCGACGACAGGCCGGTGCGCTGCACCCCGGCGGCGAGGCCGACGTTGAGGAACACCACGGTGTGCTCGGCCAGCCGGGCCCGGGTGCCCGGGGTGAGCGGGGCTCCGCCGCCGAGGGACAGGACGCCGCTGTGCTCGGCCAGCCCGGTGGCGACCGCTTCTTCTTCCAGCGCGCGGAAAGCGGGTTCGCCGTCTTCCGCGAAGATGTCCGCGATGGTGCGCCCGGTGCGCGCGACGATGTCGGCGTCGCTGTCCCGGAATTCGACGCCGAGCGCGGCCGCCAGCAGCGGGCCGACCGTGCTCTTGCCCGAACCGGGCGGGCCGACGATCACCGCACGAGGGCTCACCAGCGCTCCTCGAGGGCTTTCAGGTACGCCTCGGCGTTGCGCTTGCTTTCCACCAGGGAGTCGCCGCCGAACTTCTCGAGCGCGGCGTCGGCGAGGACGAGTGCCACGACCGATTCGAGCACGACCCCGGCGCGCGGCACGGCGCAGACGTCGGACCGCTGGTGGATCGCGACGGCGGGCTCGCCGGTCTTGACGTCCACTGTGGACAGTGCTTTGGGGACGGTCGAGATCGGCTTCATGGCGACGCGCACGCGAAGCGGCTCGCCGTTGGTGATGCCGCCTTCGAGGCCGCCCGCGCGGTTGGACCGGCGGGTGACGCCGACCGGGCCGGTGCCGCGGTCGATCTCGTCGTGCGCCTGGCTGCCCCAGCGGCGGGCGGTGGTGAAGCCGTCGCCGACCTCGACGCCCTTCATGGCCTGGACGCCCATCAGCGCGCCGGCGAGGCGGGCGTCGAGCCGGCGGTCCCAGTGGACGTGGGAGCCGAGGCCCGGCGGGAGGCCGTAGGCGAGGACCTCGATGACGCCACCGACGGTGTCGCCCGCCTTCCGCACGGCGTCGACCTCGGCGACCATCGCGTCGGTGCCTTCCTGGCTGAAGGCGCGCACCGGGCTCTCGTCGATGGCGGCCAGGTCGGCGGCGACGGGCAGTGGGCCTTCGGGCGCGTCGGCCCCGCCGATCGAGACGACGTGGCTGAGGATCTCGACGCCGAGCAGCTGCTTGAGGAAGTTCCGCGCGACGGTGCCGAGCGCGGTCCGCGACGCCGTCTCCCGCGCGCTGGCGCGTTCGAGGACGGGGCGGGCCTCGTCGAAGCCGTACTTCTGCATGCCGGGCAGGTCGGCGTGGCCCGGGCGGGGCCGGGTGAGCGGTTCGTTGCGCGCGAGGCCTTCGAGGATCTGCGGGTCGACCGGGTCGGCCGCCATGACCTGCTCCCACTTGGGCCACTCGGCGTTCTCGATCTGGATCGCGACCGGGCCGCCCTGGGTGAGGCCGTGGCGCACGCCGCCGAGGAAGTCGATGTGGTCGGTCTCGAAGCCCATCCGCGGGCTGCGCCCGAAGCCGAGGCGACGCCGGGCGAGCTGCTCGGTGACGTCGGCGGTGGTGACGCCGACGCCGGCGGGCATGCCTTCGAGCACGGCGGCCAGCGCGGGTCCGTGCGATTCACCTGCGGTGATCCAGCGCAACATGGGCTCAATCCTGTCACGGGGGCCGGGCGGGCCCGAAGAGTGTTCCGGTCATGCCGCACCGGGGAAGAGGGCGCACAGCCAGGTGGCGGCGAGCAGGGCGGGACCGTGGGGCACGCGCCGGGCTCTCTGCACGAGCGCGACGGCCAGGCTCAGCAGCGCCGCCAGCACGGCCGCGACGGCGAGGGCGGGCCAGCCGGCCGCGCCGAGTACCGCGCCGAGGCTGCCGGCCAGCTTCACGTCACCGGCACCGAGGCTGTGGGGTGCGGCACTCCGGACCGCCGCGTGCGCGGCGCCGAAGAGGAGGGCACCGGCGGCCGCGCGCACGGCGACCGACGGCCCGCCACCACCGAGCGCGGCGGCCCCGATCGCGGCGCCGAAGAGCGGGTAGGCGGGCAGGGTGAGGACGTCCGGCAGCCGGAGGTGGCGCAGGTCGGCGAGGGCGAGCGGGGCCGCGACGACGGTGAGTGCGAGCGGGACGGGCAGCCACCAGGCGGGCCGGCTGCCGGCCAGCCAGCACGCGGTGACGAGGAGAACACCGACGGCAGCCAGCACGGCGGCGCGCCGGACCGGGATCGGAGCTTTGACGCGGTCGAGTGCCCACGCCGCGGGTGGCGCGGTGGCGGCTCCGGCGGCCGCCGCGGTGGCAAGGACGAAGATCGTCGGGGGCATGGGTCCAGGGTGCTGCGGGCGGGGTGAGCTGGGCAAATGCCGGGCGTCGCGAACGGTCCGTTCGCTACGTTCCGGGCCCGGTTTCACTCCTGTGGGCGACGCGCGGGGCGTGGGGACGCACGCACCGGCGAAGCCGCGGCCGCCGGTTCACGGCCCGGCTCGCGTGATTACGCGGTCGACACGTGTGATCAGAGGGTCGACACGCGTGATTGCCGGGTCGACACGCGTACCCGGAAGGTCGGCTCGCGTACCTGGGCGGTCGACTCGCGTACCTGGAGGGTCGGCTCACGTACCTGGGCGGTCGGCTCGCGTACCTGGAGGGTCGGCTCGCGTACCTGGAGGGTCGGCTCGCGTACCTGGAGGGACGACTCGCGTACCTGGGGCGTCGAGGTGAGGGCGCGGGAAGGGGCTCGTCCGGGACCCCCTGCGTCCCGGACGAGCCGCCACCCCCGTCACAAAGTCAGCCGCAGCAGAGCTCGGCCGCTGCCCCCGCGCACCTCCAGCGCCGCCAGGTCCGTCCGCTTCAACGCCGTGCCGATCACGATGCGGGCCGTGTTGTCCGGGACCGCCTTCCACGTCGCCAGCTGGGTCTCCGTCCCGGAACGCGAGATCGCCACCAGGATGTACTCGCCGCTGCTGCGCTCGCCCGTGTAGCTGCACGACATGTCCACCTGCGTGCCCCACTCGAACGCGTCCAGGCGGGCGTCCGCGCGGACCGGGAACTGGCCCAGTGCCGTCATCGCGATCGACGGCGGTGGTGCCGCGGGAGGCCACGCCGCCACCACCGCCAGCGCCACGCACGCCGAGACCGCCACCGCGGCCGACACCGACGTCACCGCCAGCCGGATCCGGCGGCCGCGCCGGACACGCCTGAGCACCGTCGGCAGCAGGTCCGGCGGGGGCGGGCCCACGTCCGGCACCACGGGGGCGGCGTCGACCCGGGCCAGCAAGCCCGGCAGCCCCGCCATGTCCCGCACCGAGGCCGCGCACCGGTCGCACGTGCGCAGGTGCTGCTCGAAGCGCTGGCGGTCCTCGGGGGAAAGCGCCCCGAGCACGTACGCCGCGTCGAACGTCGCGAACGGGTCCTCGCTCACTGGGTCACCCCCCTCTCCTCGAGCACCAGGCGCAGCGCGCGCAGCGCGTAGTGCGTGCGCGACTTGACCGTCCCTTCGGCCACGCCCAGCCGCGTCGCCGCGTCCGCTACGGAATAGCCCTGGAAGTAACACAGCACGAGCACCTCGCGGTGCCGCTCCGACAGCTCGGCGAGCGCCTCCGCGACCAGCCAGCCCTGCACCGCGCGGTCGGTCCCGTCGCCGACCGCCCGCTCGGGTGGCCGGTCGGTCATCACCTCCGAGCGGGCCGACGCCGAGCGCCAGCCGTCGATCGCGATGCGCCGCGCCACCGTGAACAGCCACGCCCGCGCCGAGCCCTGCGACTGGTCCAGCACCGCCGTCGACCGCCAGGCGCGCAGCAGCGTCTCCTGGACGACGTCCTCGGCCCGGATCCGGTCGCCGGAGGTCAGGTGCAGCGCGTACGACCACAGCGCGCCCGCGTGTTCCTCGTGCAGCGCGCGCATCAGCGCGTCTTCGGCGACTTCCCCCACGAACTCAGGCCGCTACTCGACGCCGGTCCTTCACGAACATCAGCGCCAGGCCACCGACGATGCAGACCGCCTCGGTGATCACGCCCCAGTACTCCGGCTGGCTGTTGAACTGGTCGTGGTTCCCGGCGAACCCGACGGTCGCGGCGAGCACGTACGCGCCGAGCGTCAGCACCCCGAACCCGACCGCGCCCAGCGCGGGCAGCCAGTGCCGCCAGGCCAGCACCGCGATCGCGAGGACCAGGCCGCCGATCGCGTCGAGCAGGAACAACGGCCCGACGATGCCCGGGTAGTCCTCGGTCCACAGGAAGTAGTGCACGCCCGCCGAGCCCAGCAGCGCGGCCGCCACGACGATGCGCAGAACCCAACTCACCATGATCGATCCTCCACTCCACACCCACTCGGGTACATACACGGAACAGGGGCCGATCCGGTTCACCGCGAATTGAACCGATGCGGTGTCGATCTCGTTTAGTGGGGCATGACTGCCGAAACCCACTCCCGCCGCACCGTCCTCACCACGGGTGCCGCCGTCGCCGGTGCCGCCGTCGGTGCCGTCGCGCTCTCCGCGTGCGGTTCCTCGGACGACGCCAAGCCGGGCACCGCGCAGGCGCCGATCGCCGCCGGGACGCCGCTGGTCGCGCTCGCCGACGTCCCGGTCGGGGAGGCGAAGGCCGCCAAGGCCCCGGACGGCTCCGACGTCATCGTGGCCCGGACGTCCGAGTCGGCCTGCGCCGCGTTCAGCGCGATCTGCACGCACCAGGGCTGCACGGTCGCCCCGAAGGGCGCCGACCTCGTCTGCCCGTGCCACGGCTCGGTCTTCAACGCGCTCACCGGGGAGGTCAAGCAGGGCCCGGCGAACAAGCCGCTGCCGTCGGTGGCGGTCAAGGTCGAGAACGGGAAGGTCGTCACCGGCTGACGGGCCGGTCGGCATGAAGGGCCCTTGGGGACGTCTGTCCACAAGGGCCCTTCGTGTGACAAAGCCGACTCAGGCGTCCCAGCCGAACAGCCGGTCACCGGCGGCGACCTCGCGCTCGGCGTCCAAACCGGACAGCACGTCCGCCGAGGCGTCCAGCGCGACGACCGGGACGATCGCCGAGTAGCCCGCCGCGGTCACCGCCTCCGGGTCCCAGCTGACGATCGGCTGGCCGGCCCGCACCTGCTCGCCCTTGACGACGTGCAGCGTGAAGCCTTCGCCCTTCTCCTTGACCGTGTCGATCCCCAGGTGCACCAGCACGGCCTTGCCGTCCTCGGTCGCGACGACGTAGGCGTGCGGGTGCAGCGTCGCGACGGTGCCGTCGACCGGCGCGACCGCGTCCGACCGCCCGCCCGCCGGCTGCACCGCGATGCCCGGACCCACCATGGCCTGGGCGAACACCGGGTCCGGGACCTCGGTGATCGGCACCACACGCCCGGCGACCGGGCTGAGGATCTCCAGGCTCACAGCAGGTCCTCGATGTCGCTGGCGATCGTGTCCGCCTCCGGCCCGACGATCACCTGCAGGGCCGAGGACCCCATCTTGACCACGCCCATCGCGCCGGCCTTCTTCAGCGCCGCCTCGTCGACGAGGCTCATGTCCTCGACCTCGCAGCGCAGCCGCGTGATGCAGCCCTCGATCTCGGTGAGGTTCTCCGTGCCGCCGAGTGCGGCGAGGATCTTTTCGGGCCTGTCATCCGCCATCGCGGTCTCCTTGATCACTGTTTGTTCCCAACCTGACGCGAACCGCGTGTCCACCTGTACTACGCCGTTCGTCGGCATGCACCCCGCCGCGGGCCACGAACGGATAACGGTGGTTGACACCCGTCCGCACGGCGGAGCATCCTGCCCCATCAGATCATTGGTCTAGACCGGAACGTACCAATGTTCCGGGCCGGACGCGAGCACCGGTCCCCGGTGACGCGAGAACGAGGAGGGTGACGCCGATGAGCGCGGCAGCGCACGTCCCGCCACCCGACCGGGTCGTCAACGGGCCCACGCCCAAGCACGCCCAGCTGCGGGAGATCCTCCGCCGCACGGTGGAACGGGAACTCCCGCCGGGTGCGCCGATCCCGTCGGAACGTGAGCTCGCCCAGCGCTACGGCGTGTCGCGGCTCACGGTCAGATCGGCGATCGGCAAGCTGGTCGAGGAAGGTCTGCTCGCCCGGGTCCGCGGCAAGGGCACGTTCACCGCGGCCCGGCGGATGGAGCTGCAGCTCTACCTGATGTCGTTCACCGACGACATGCGCCGGCGCGGGCTGACCCCGACGACCGAGGTGGTCTCGGCGGCCACCGAAGTCCCGCCGACCGCTTCGGCGCACGCCCTCGGCCTGGCCGAGGGCGCCCCCGCACACCACCTCGTGCGGTTGCGCCACGCCGACGGCGTGCCCCTGGCCGTCGAACGCGGCTGGTACCACGCGGGCCGGGCTCCCGGCCTGCTCGAGCTCGACCTGACCCAGTCCATCTACGCGCAGCTGGCCGAGACGTACGACGTGCGTCCCGACCAGGCGTGGCAGACGGTCTGGGCCGAAGGAGCGGACCGCGAGACGGCCCGGCTGCTCGGCATGCGCGCCGGCAGTCCCCTGCTCGTGTTCCGGCGGGTCTCCAGCGCGAACGGGGACCCCATCGAAGACATCACGTCCTGGTACCGGGGAGATCATTACCAGGTGACCATGCAGTTGGACCGGAACACCCCGGAGCCCGGTCAACCACCCCACTATGGAGGATCCAGATGAGCTCCACCACCGCGGAGGGGGCGACGAAGAAGAGCGGCGGAGGCCTCGCCGGTCTTCAGCGCTTCGGCCGTAGCCTCATGCTTCCCATCGCCACGCTCCCTGCGGCGGGCATCCTGCTGCGGTTCGGGCAGGACGACATGCTCGGCAAGGACGGGCTGGGCTGGAACAAGGTCGCCTCGGTCCTCGCGGCCGCGGGTGGCACGCTGTTCAACTGGCTGCCGCTGCTGTTCGCGGTCGGTATCGCGGTCGGCTTCGCCAAGAAGGGCGATGGTTCGACCGGTGTCGCCGCGGTCGTCGGCTTCTTCGTCTTCACCGCCGTCATCCAGGTCTTCGCCCCCCTGAGCGAGGTACCGAAGTACAAGGCCGGATCCACCGAGCTGGCGCCGATCAACTGGCCCTACTCGGTGCTCGCCGGTGTCGTCGTCGGTATCGTCGCCGCCCTGCTGTGGCAGCGCTACCACCGCATCAAGCTGCCCGCCTACCTGGCGTTCTTCGGCGGCCGCCGGTTCGTCCCGATCATCACGGCCCTGGTGCTGCTGGTCCTCGGCGTGATCTTCGGCCTGCTGTTCAAGTACGTCAACACGGGCATCGAGCACGTCGGCGACGCGGTCACCTCGTCCCCGATCGTCGGTGGCGGCATCTACGGCGCGCTGAACCGCCTGCTCATCCCGGTCGGTCTGCACCAGCTGCTGAACGTGCCGGTGTGGTTCATCTTCGACGGTGGTGACATCAACAACTTCATCGCCGGCAAGACGTCCGCGGGTGCGTTCACCACGGGCTTCTTCCCGATCTTCATGTTCGCGCTGCCCGCCGCGGCCCTGGCCATCTGGCAGACCGCGCGTCCGGCGCAGAAGAAGATCGTCGGCGGTGTGATGATCTCCGCGGCGCTGACCTCGTTCATCACCGGTGTCACCGAGCCGATCGAGTTCTCGTTCATGTTCGTCGCGTGGCCGCTGTACCTCTTCCACGCGATCATGACCGGCACCTCGCTGGCGATCTGCAACGCGCTGGGCATCCACCAGAGCTTCAACTTCTCCGCGGGCGGCATCGACTTCCTGCTGAACCTGGGTGCCCCGGCCGCGCAGAAGCCGTGGCTGCTGGTGCCGATCGGCCTGGTCTACGCGGTGATCTACTACGTCGTGTTCCGGTTCGCCATCACCAAGTGGAACCTGCGCACGCCGGGCCGCGAGGACGACTCGATCCAGTCGGACCTCGAGGCCACCGCCGCGAAGTAACATCACAACCGACGTAAACCCCTAGGGAGAGGACGAACATGCCGGAGAAACGCGTCGCCGTGGCGAGCAAGGTGGGCCTGCACGCCAGGCCGGCCGCGCTGGTGGCGAAGGCGGCCGCGGCGCAACCCGTCGCGGTGCAGATCGCGAAGGCCGGCGGGAGCCCGGTGGCCGCCGGCAGCGTGCTCAACCTGATGACGCTCGCCGCCGGGTACGGCGACGAGGTCGTCATCAGCGCCGAGGGAGAGGGCGCCGAGGAGGCCGTGGAAGCGGTCGCCCAGCTGGTCGCCACCGATCTCGACGCCTGAGGCAGAACACCCCGCGAAGGCCTTCGCACCGGTCCCCGACACCGGTGCGGAGGCCTTCGCGGCGTTTCGTAGGGTGGACGCATGGACAGCGTGCGCCTGATCGACGAGTGGCCGGTGGACAACGCCGCGACGGCCGTGGTGTCCGCGGACGGGAGCGTCGTGGGCCGCCACGGCGACCCCGCGCGGAAGTTCCGGCTGGCCTCGGTCAGCAAGCCGCTGACCGCCTACGCCGCGCTCATCGCGATCGAAGAGGGCGTCGTCGAGCTCGACACCCCGGCCGGCCCCGAGGGCTCGACCGTGCGGCACCTGCTGGCCCACACCTCGGGCCTCGCCTTCGACGCGCACAAGGCCATGGCCGAGCCCGGCACGCGGCGGCTCTACTCCAACGCCGGGTTCGAACAGCTGGCCGACGTCCTGGCCGAGCACTCCGGCATCCCGTTCGCGCAGTACCAGGCCGAAGCGCTGTTCACCCCGCTGGGCATGACGAGCACGACGCTCGACGGCTCGCCCGCGTCCGGCGCGGTGTCCACTGTGGACGACCTGGTCGCGTTCGCCGCCGAGCTGCAGGCACCCAAGCTGCTCGACCCCGCCACCGTCGCCGAGGCGACGAACGTCGTCTTCCCCGGCCTGTCCGGGGTGCTGCCCGGGTTCGGGCACCAGAAGCCCAACGACTGGGGCCTGGGCTTCGAGATCCGCGACCACAAGAGCCCGCACTGGACCGGCGCGCACAGCTCGCCGCGCACGTTCGGGCACTTCGGCCAGTCCGGCACGTTCCTCTGGGTCGACCCGGACGCGGGCGCGGCCTGCGTCGCGCTGACCGACCGCGCGTTCGGCCCGTGGGCCGCCGAGGTCTGGCCGCGCTACACCGACGCCGTCCTGGCGGAATTGAGCGCGTGAAGCCGCTCCTCGCCGCGCTGCTGCTCCTGCTCGCCGCCTGCAGCGCGCCCCAGGCCGCCCCCACTCCCCCGGCGTCCTCGGCGGCCGCCCCCGAAGCCCCGCCCGCGCTGGGCACCAACGGCGCCGCCGTGCCCGCGCTGCGCTGGGCGCCGTGCCACGGGAAGTACCAGTGCGCGGCCGCGTCCGTGCCGCTGAGCTACCGCGAGCCGAAGGGCACCGCGATCACGCTCTCGGTGATCCGGCTGCCGGCGGGCGACCCGGGCCGTCGGCTCGGCTCGCTGTTCTTCAACTTCGGCGGCCCGGGCACGGACGGCGTCGGCGAGCTGACGCGGTTCGCCGACCGCTACCCCGCCGAGCTGAAGGCCCGCTTCGACCTGGTGAGCTTCGACCCGCGCGGGATCGGCGGGTCCGCGCCGATCAGCTGTCCCGGCGCCGACCACGCGCCCGGGCCGGGCTCACCGCTGCGGCAGCCGGACGCGTTCTTCGCGGCGAGCGCGGCGCCCGGGAAGGCGTGCGCGGCCGGGTCGGGCGCGCTGCTGAGCCACCTGTCGACGGCGAACGTGGCGCGCGACCTGGAGCTGCTGCGCCAGGCCGTCGGCGACGCCGCGCTGAACTTCTACGGCTACTCCTACGGCACCTACCTGGGCGGCACGTACGCGAACCTGTTCCCGGACAAGGTCCGCGCGATGACCCTCGACGGCACGCTCGACCTGGTCGCGAACGCCACCGGGAAGCCGGGGCAGGAGAAGCAGCCGGTCGACGTCCGCGCCGACGTCGCCGGGGCGCAGCAGCAGGAGCTGGACCAGTTCTTCGCGGTGTGCGCCGCGGCCGGGCCGAAGTGCGCCTTCTCCGGCGGTGACCCGAAGGCGAAGTTCGCCGGGGTCTTCGCGCGGGCGTCGCGCACCACGGGCGTGGGCTCGCTGATGAAGACGGTCGACAGCGCGCTGTACCAGTCCGGCCGGTGGAAGCGGCTCGCCCAGACCCTTTCCGCGATGCCGTCGGATTCCGGCGCCGCTTCGCCGGTACTCGACCCGTACGTGCCGACGCACTCCCCCGGGTTTCTGGCGGTCCAATGCGTCGACAGCGACAACCCGTCGTCGCCGGCGGACTACGCGGCGCTGGCGGCCCGGGAAAGCGCGCGTCAGCCCTACTTCGGGCTGGGCTCGGTGTTCTCGATGGCCCAGTGCGTCGGCTGGCCCGCGCACGACGAGGACCGGTACACGGGCCCGTGGAACCGGGCGCGGAAGAACCCGATCCTCGTGCTGAACAACCGGTTCGACCCGGCAACACCGCTGCACAACGCGCAGGCGACGGCGGCCGAGCTGGGCGACGGGCGGGTGCTGGTCGTCGACGGGTACGGCCACACTTCACTGGACGCGCCGAGCGCCTGCGCCGCGACAGCCGTCGTCAAGTACCTGACCGACCTGAGCGCGCCGGCCGAGGGCACGACCTGCGCACCGGACGCGGTCCCGTTCTCGTGAGCGGGAAACCGGGTTCTGGCACTGTTTCTCACTCACGACCCGCACGGGCGGGTCGTTCAGCCGAACGGACGCCCTGAGCAGGGTCTTTGGACCCTGCCCGGCACGAAGCGCGGGTGGTGTCATGGTTCTCGTGCGGGCCCGCCGCCGGGCCGGTGCGGGGACCTCGGGCCCCGGCGGGCCGCACGCCAGCTACTCCATGAGCCGGATCGGCTCCCCCGCCTGGTAGGCGGCGATGTCCTCGACGGCGTCGCCGTAGAAGATCTCGTAGGTCTCCCGGGCGACGAACCCGAGGTGCGGCGTCAGCACAGCATTGTCCAGCGTCCTCAGTGGATGGTCGGCCGGGAACGGCTCGACGTCGTAGACGTCCAGCGCCGCCGCCCGGATCTCCTTGCGCCGCAAGGCGTCCACCAGCGCGGCCTCGTCGACGATCGGGCCGCGCGAGGTGTTCACCAGCAACGCGGACGGCTTCATCGCGGCGAGCTCGGCCGCGCCGACCAGGCCACGGGTGCGCCCGCTGAGCACCAGGTGGATCGACAGCACGTCCGAGCGGGCGAACAGCTCCTCTTTGGACACCGCCGTGACGCCGTGCGGATCGGCCTTCTCCTGCGTCAGGTTCTGGCTCCAGGCAATGGTTTCCATGCCGAAGACCTGCCCGATCTTCGCCGCGCCGGCCCCGAGCCGGCCGAGGCCGAGCAGGCCGAACATCTTGCCGTGCAGCATGGTCCCGACGGTCGTCTGCCAGCCGCCTTCGCGCATGTTCCGGAACTCCTGCGGCAGGTTCCGCGCCGCGGCGAGGATCAGCGCCCAGGTGTGCTCGGCGGTGGGCTCGCCGAGGTACCCGGTCCGGGACACGACGACGCCGTTGCGGCGCGCGGCCGGGACGTCGATGGCCGCGTTGCGAGGACCGGTGCTGACCAGCAGTTTCAGGTCCGGCAGCCGGTCGAGCACCTCGGCGGGGAACCGGGTCCGCTCGCGCATCGCGACGATCGCTTCGAAGCCCTGGAGCTGCGCCACGACGTCGGTGAGGGGCTCGGTGAAGACCGTGATGTCGGCTTTGAGCGAGTCCCAGTCACCGAAGGTCAGGGCGACGTCCTGGTAGTCGTCGAGAATCGCGATCCGCATGATCTCACCGTAGTGGCACCAGGACGTCCACGCGGACCAGGTGGTGGTCGGAGGCGTCGTTCAGCCGGGCCAGCTCGTCCGACGGCACCGGCCAGAACACCTCCGCGTGCCACGGCAGCAGGCCCTTCGACGGCAGCACGTAGTCCGTCCGGAGGTTGCCCGGCGCGACGTCGTTGAAGTCGCCCGTGTCGAAGAACGGGTCGCTCTTCTGGCCCACGTTCGCACCGCCCTGGGCCTGGGACGCCAGCACCGCGCCGCGGCTGCCCGGGTGCGTCTGGATCACCCGGCGCGCGTTCAGCAGCTGCTCGATCGCACCCGGCACGCTGTCGCCGTCCAGCGGGTCCGAATTGTTGTCGCCCGCCACGACGAACCGCTCCGAGGCGCTCAGGCCGCCTCGGTGGCCGCGGTCGTCGTAGATGTAGCCGGCCTTGCCCGGCGTCACGTAGTCGGCCCAGAAGCGGATCTCGTCGTGGTTGCGGGTGCCGTTGCGGTCCTCCGGGCCGTCGAAGCTCGGCGGCGTCGGGTGCGAAACCAGGAAGTGGACGGTCGAGCGGCCGATCTTCAGCGGCAGATCCCAGTGCGACTTCGACGACAGCCGCAGCACGTTCAGCTCGGCCGGGCTGTACCAGTCGTGCGGCGCCGGCGTGGCCGGGTCGTCCGGGAGCAGCGCGCCCGGCATGTCCTTCCACAAGAACTTCTGGAACGTCCGGACGTGCGCGAGGTCGATCGGGAACTTCGACAGCACCAGCAGCCCGTACTGGCCCTCGAACGTGCCGAAGCCCTGCGCGTCGTTGCCGAGGCCGACCGTGCCGTCGCGGTCGAGGTCGAAGCCCGTCGGCACGCCCGTGTTGACCGGCGCGGTGTAGGCGTACGGGTAGTCGATCGGCTTCGCGCCGTGCTGGCCGACCGCCAGGTAGTTCTTCCGGAACAGGTCCGCGGCCTTGTTGCCCGGCACGTAGTCGAACTCGTTGATCAGCTGGACGTCGGCGCGGTTGCGCTGGACGACCTCGGCGACCTCCTGGGCCTGGGCGTTGCCCGGCGTCGAGAGGTCCGTCACCAGCTGCCCGGCGGCCGCCCGGTTCAGCGATGCGTTGAAGGTCGCGAAGCGGACGTTGGTCCCGAAGCTCGCGGAAGCGGTCGCGGGCACGAAGAGGGCGACGAGCGCGGCGGCCGTCAGCCCGGCGGCGATGCGTTTCACGGTGGTACCTCCCGGTCGGTGTGACCCTACCCTCTTGAACGTGTTCAAAAAGCGCGCTACCGTCCTTCTTGAACACGTTCAAAACAAGGAGGAACCATGGATCGCATAGTCGTCGCCTACGCCCTCTACCTGCTGATCAGCATCCCGTTGACGGTGCTCGTCGCCCGGACGCTGAGCCGGCACGGCCGCACCTTCCTCACCGAGGTCTTCGCCGACAGCCCCGGGCTCGCCAACGCCGTCAACCAGCTGCTGGTCGTCGGCTTCTACCTGGTCAGCCTCGGCTTCGTGACGCTCTTCCTGACCAGCCACGCCGAGGTGCCCACCGCGCGGGAGGTCTTCGAGCTGCTCTCGGTGAAGGTCGGCACCGTCGCGCTGATCCTCGGCGGGATGCACCTGGTCAACGTGCTGGTCTTCAACGCCATCCGCCGCCACCACCTGGCCCCGAAGCAGGCACCGCGACCGGCCCCGCTGCCCTACGCCGGCGTGCCGCAGGCGCCGCCCTTCCCCGCGCCCTGACGTGCCCGGCGCTAACGTGCCGCACGTGGCCAAGAGCGAGGAAACGCGGTCCCTGATCGTCACGACCGCGATGCGGCTGTTCACCGAGAACGGCTACGACCGCACGACGATGCGCGCGATCGCCGCCGGAGCGGGTGTCTCCGTCGGGAACGCCTACTACTACTTCTCGTCGAAAGAACAGCTCATCCAGGGTTTCTACGACGAGATCGCGAGACAGCACCTCGACAAGGCCCGCGCCCGGATCGGCGGCGAGACCGCCTTCGCCGCCCGCCTGAAGACCGTGCTCCTGTGCTGGCTGGACATCGCCGAGCCCTACCAGCGCTTCGGCACGCAGTTCTTCGTCAACGCGGCCGACCCGGAGTCGCCGCTGAGCCCGTTCAGCGACGACTCCTCGGCCGCCCGCGAAGCCTCGATCGGCCTCATGCGCGAGGTCGTCGACGGCTCCGACGTCAAGCTCGACCCGGAGCTGCGCGCCCAGCTGCCCGAGCTGCTCTGGCTCTACCAGATGGGCGTGGTGCTGTTCTGGGTCCACGACCGCTCGGCCGGGCAGAAGCGCAGCCGGATGCTGGTCGAGCGCAGCGTCCCGCTGATCGCCCGGCTGGCCGCGCTCTCCCGGCTGCGGGTGTTCCGCCCGGTCAGCCGGGAGATCGTCGACCTCATCCGGGATCTGGCTAAGAAGGACTGACGGCCCGGAAGTAGAGGAACCGCGGCTTCGTCCGCAGGTTCGCCGCCCACTTCGGGTCGGTCTCGGCCGCCGCCGGCACCGGCATCGGCTCGACCAGGCGGTCGACCGCGAACCCGGCGTCGCGGACCGCCTGGAACGTCCAGCTCAGCGGGCGCCGGTAGAACCGGACCGGGTGCGGTTTCCCGTCGAGGCCGAAGTCGTCTTCGAGCAGTTCGAGCTGGAAGTAGTCGTCCTTGTCGAACCAGCGCCAGTCCTCGCCCGGGTGGTGCACCGAGAACACCAGCACCCCGCCCGGCCGCAGGACGCGCCGGAACTCGGCCAGGGTGGCAGTCCAATCCGGCAGGTAGTGCAGCACCAGCGACGCCGTGATGACGTCGATCGAGGCGTCCGGCAGCGGCAGCGGACCGCTGATGTCCACGACGTCGAACCGCGCCACCTCGCCGAACTCGCGCCGGGCGACGGAAACCATCCCCGCGCTGGCGTCGACGCCGAGGACGTCCGCGCCCCGCTCGGCCAGCAGCGCGCTCAGGTGCCCCGCCGCGCAGCCGACGTCCAGCACGCGCCGTCCGGACACGTCACCCGCCAGGTCGACGATCGCCGGCCGGTCGTAGCACGCGTTGGTGACGCTCTTCGCCGCGTGCTCGGCGTAGGCCTGGCTGTAGCCGTCGTACTGCTCGGCCCGCGCGCGGCCGAGGATCTCCTCGACCACCGCCGTCTTGGCTTCGGCGTACTGCTGGATGTACTTCCACTCCCGCGCACCCAGCTCGCGCTTCTTCGCCGCGTAGAGTTCGAGCTCCTCCAGGTGCGACCGCAGCCGGTCGCGGAAGAGCCGGTAGCGCGGTGTCTGGCCGTTGCCCGGCGAATAGACGTGCAGGTTGATGTTCGTGTCCGGGCCCTTGAAGCAGCGGTGCTTCTCCCAGTCCGGCTCGCGGATCACGAGCCGGTAGCCCGCGGCCTCCAGCGCCGGGAGGTACGCGCCCTCGGCGTCGGAGTCCGGCACCTCGAGCAGGATGTCGACGCAGGGCTTGGCGCACAGCCCCGGCACCGACGTCGACCCGACGTGCTCGAGGACGAGCACCTGCTCCCCCAGCACGCCGCGGATCCGCTCGGCCTCGCGTTCGAAGAGCTTCGGCCACTCCGGGTCGTAGTCGACGAGGGTGACCGTGGAGTTGAGCTGCGGCGCGTCACCGCCGACCCAGTTCGACTCGATCTCGGCTTCGCTCAACGCATCTTGGCTGGTCATTCCGGTAGACCCCCTTCTTCAAGGCAGTCGATCAGATTATCAACGCGGGCAAGCGATTATTCAGCCGATCGGCAGCGGCAGCAGGTTCCCGGTGGCTTCGCGCAGGGCGTCGCGCATCGCGGCGCGCGGGGCCGGCCGGCCGGTGAAGTGCTCGGCCTGCCCGAACGCCTGGTGCAGCAGCATGTCCAGCCCGGTCGCGAGCCGGCCGCCGCGGGCCGCGACGGCTTCGGCCAGCGGCGTCGGCCACGGGTGGTAGATAACGTCGAGGACGTGCGCGACCGCCGCCAGCTCGGCCACGTGCGGGTCCACGGCGTCCGGCGGCACGGTGTTCACCAGCACCGAGGCGGACCCCAGGGCCGCGAAGTCCGTCTCCGACCAGCGAAGCACGTCGACGTCGAGTGCGGCCCGCTTCGCCGCGTCGAGGGTTTCGCCGGCCCGTGCGGGATCCCGCACGACCAGGCGCACCTGCCGCACGCCCAGCGCCGCGAGCGCGACGACCGCCGCGGCCGCGGTGCCGCCCGCGCCGAGCACGACACCGGTGTCCCCGGGCGACGGCTCGTAGCCGCCCGCCACCCGCAGCGCCCCGGTGACGCCGTCGACGTCGGTGCAGTCCGCCAGCCAGCCCTTCGCGGTGCGGACCAGGGTGTTGGCCGCGCCGACCGCGGCCGCGCGCGGCGTCACCTCGTCGGCGTGGTCCAGCGCCGCACGCTTGCCCGGCATGGTGACCGACAGCCCGGCCCACTCCGGGCCGAGGCCGGCGATCAGGCCGGGGAGCTCCTCGGCACCCGTCTCGATCCGCTCGTACGTCCAGCCGGTCAGGCCGAGCGCGGCGAACGCGGCGCCGTGCAGCACCGGGGACAGCGAATGTGCCACCGGCTTGCCCAGGACCGCGGCCTTGCGCGGCTCAGATGACACCACGGTCCCTGGCCAGGTCCCGGTTCTTGTTGTGCTCGTCGTTGGTGACCGCGAAGCAGGACAGGCCGTTCTTCTCGCACTTGACGAAGTAGACCCAGTCCCCCGCCACCGGGTGCACCGCCGCCTGGATGGCGTCGGGGCTCGGCACCGAGATCGGCGTCGGCGGCAGCCCGTTGATCTTGTACGTGTTGTACGCCCCGGACTTCACGCGGTCGGCTTCGTTGGTCAGCAGCGTCGGGCGGTCCAGGATGTAGTTGACCGTCGAGTCCATCTGCAGCCGCATGTTGATCGCCAGCCGGTTGTAGATGACCCGCGAGAGCTTGCCGAAGTCGGCCTTCACCGCCTCGCGTTCGATGATCGACGCGATGATCAGCGTCTGGTACGGCGTCATCTCCGGGCCGGTCGACTGCGGGCTCAGGCCGGCGTTCTGGATCGCCTCGGTCGAACTGCGCACCAGCTGGCCGATGATCTCCTGCGCGCTCGCGCCGGGGCGGACGTCGTAGAGGCCCGGCGCGATCAGGCCCTCGAGCCTGCGGTCCTTGCGGTCGGCCTTGTTCGCGGGCTCGATCGCCCAGTCCGGCACGCCGAGCGTCTTGAGGTCCGCCGCGTCGACGGCCTTGCGCAGGTCGTCGGCCGAGACGCAGGTGCTCTTGCCGTCGATCTGCGCGCACGACGCCTTCGCCATCAGGCTGTACACACCGGGCGTCACCTTGCCGTCGGGCTGGGTGATGTCGTCGAACTGCGTGTACGGCCGGATCTCCAGCTGGCCGACCCGCGACGCCGGCGCGAGGATCCGGTCGACCGCGCTGGCCCCGGACATGTGCGCCTTCATCACGTAGAAGCCGTGCTGGATCCGCGAGAGCTTCGGGTTGTCCTCGCCGGCCTTGACGAACGCCTTGCCGCTGGCGACGACACCCGCCGTCGCGAGCTTCGTGCCGATCGCCGACGTCGAGTCGCCGTCGTCGACCTGGAACAGCACGTCCCCGTCGCCGGCCCCCTCGAAGTCTTCGTAGCCGAAGATCTTGTTGAAGCCGTAGTAGGCGCCGCCCGCGAGCAGCACGATCACGACGAGCGCGGCGACCCAGCCCAGGGCGCGCTTGCCCTTCTTCTTGCGCGGCTTCTTCGGCTCGTCTTCGTACTCGTCGGCTTCGTACTCGGCTTCGTCGTATTCCTCGTAGTCGTCGGCGTACTCGTCGTAGTCGTCGTACTCCGCGTACTCGTCGTCCTCGGCGAAGAACTCCTCGGGCTCCTCGTGCGACGGCTCGGCCGGGGGCGCCGGGGCCTGCGCCGGGATGATGTCGGTCACCGGCTCCTCGCGCACGGGCGGGGGCGGCGGCCGACGGCGCCGGGGCGGCGCCACGCCGGGTTCGGGCACGCCGACAGAGCGGTCACCCGGCTGGACGGGCCCCCGCGGGGACTCCGGTGCCCGGGAGTCGGCCGCGGCGTCGGGATCGAGCGCCGCACGACGCCGGCGCGCATCGACCTCTTCGGGATCGGGTGCCGCACGGCGCCGCCGTGGATCGGCTTCGGCCGGGTCGGGCGCGGCCCGGCGCCGGCCGGGCGGCGGTTCGGCGGCCTCGGCCCGGAAGCGGGCGAGGTCGGCCACCTCGTCCGAGGCGCCCCGGGGGCGGCGCGGGGCCTGGCCCTCGTCGGGCGCGCCGCGGAGCCGGGCGGCCTGCGCTTCGGCGGCCTCTTCCAGGTCGAGCATCGCCTGGTGGCGACGCGCGGCCTCGGCTTCGGCCAGCTCTTCGGGGGTCGGCCGGCGACGGCGTGCGTCGGCCGGCTCGTCCGGGACCGGCGCGGGACGGCGGCGCCGGGAAGGCGCTTCCTCCGCGGCCGGGGCCGGCCGCCGGCGCCGGGGTTCGGCGGGCTCGCCGGGGTCCGGGGCCGCGCGGCGGCGGCGCGGGGCCTGGGCTTCGGCGCCGTCGTCGAGACCGTGGCGGGCCCGGACGGGAGCCGAGCGCTCGGCCTCCCGCGGGTCGAACTCGTCGTCGGCCGGGGGCAGCGTGCCCGGCGGCTCGAGGCGGCGACGGCGGCCGGACGGCGGTGCGTCGCGGCGCGGGTCGTAGCCCGCCTCGGGCCGCGCCCGGCGGGACGGCTGGGGCAGCTCGTGGGAGCCGCTCTCGTAGGAGCCACTGCGCCGCGACGGCTGCGGAAGCTCCTGGTACCCACTCGCGTGGGGGTCGTGCGGGTCCGCACGACGTGGTGCGGGCCGAGACGGCGGCGGGGTGGCCGGTCCCGGCTCGCGGAGTCGCCTGCGCCCCCGTGGGGGCTCAGGTGGCTGGTCGTTCATCGGTCTCCCTCCCGGGCGCGGTGCGCAGCTGCGGCGTCGATCCAGGCCTGCAGGATCTCGACGGCGGCGGCCTGGTCGACCACCGCACGCTGCTTGCGGCCTTTGACCCCGCGCTGGGAGAGGATGCGGGATGCGGTGACCGTGGTCAGCCGCTCGTCGCCCAGCCGGACCGGCACGGGCGCGACGCGCCCGGCCAGGCGTTCAGAATACGCGATCGCCAGCTCGGCCGCCGGACCCTGCCGGTTGGCGAGCGTACGCGGCAGTCCCACGATCACCTCGACCACCTCGTGTTCGGTGACGAGGGCGGCCAGCTGGTCCAGATCACTGTCGTCGGTCGCATCGCGGGAGAGGGTAACCAATGGCGACGCGAGCACGGGGGCCGGATCGCTCAGCGCCACCCCGACCCGGACGGATCCGACATCGACGCCGAGCCGCCGCCCCCGGCCCGGATCGCCCACGCCGGGCCGATCCGGGCCGCGGTTTCCGCGGTTAACCAATGCCGGCAATCGCCGAACGCAGGGCCGTGACCGCGTCGTTCGCCCCGGCCGGGTTCGTGCCACCGCCCTGGGCCATGTCGGGCTTGCCGCCGCCGCGGCCGCCGATCTTTTCGGCGAACGACGGCACGAGCTTGCCCGCGGCGATGCCCTTGTCCTGGGCCGCCTTGGTCGTCGCGACGACGAAGCTCAGCTTCTCGCCGGCCGGTGAGAACAGCGCCACCACGCCGGGCCGCGTGCCGAGCCGGCCGCGGATGTCGGAGGCGAGCGCGCGCAGGCCGTTGCCGTCGACGTCCGGGACGACCTCGGCCACCACGGTGACGCCGCCGATCTCCTGCGCCTTGTCGAGCAGCGAGCCCGCCGAGCCCAGCACCTGCTGGGTCTTGAGCTGCGTGATCTCCTTCTCGGCGTTCTTCAGCCGGGTCAGGACGTCCTCGATGCGGCCCGGCAGCTCCTCCGACGGCACCTTGAAGGTGTTCGCCAGCTGCGAGACCAGCAGCTGCTCCTTGCGGACGTACTTCAGCGCGTCGCTGCCGACGAGCGCCTCGACGCGGTGCACGCCCGAGCCGATGGAGGCGTCAGAGACCAGCTTGACCAGGCCGAGCTGGCCGATCCGGTCGACGTGCGTGCCACCGCAGAGCTCGCGGGAGTACTCGCCCATGTCGACCACGCGGACGTCGTTGCCGTACTTCTCGCCGAACAGCGCGACCGCGCCCAGCTCGAGCGCCTTGTCCTTGGTCGTGGTGAAGCTCTGCACCTCGACGTTGGTCTGCAGGTAGTCGTTGACCTCCTGCTCGACCTCGGTCAGCACGTCCGCCGACACCGAGCCCGGGGTGGTGAAGTCGAACCGCATGCGGCCGGGCGAGTTCAGCGAACCCGCCTGCGCCGCGCGCTTGCCGTACGCACCGCGGACGGCCGCGTGCACCAGGTGCGTCGCGGAGTGCGAGCGCTCGATGGACAGCCGCCGGTGCGCGTCGACCGAACCGGTGACCTTCGTGTCTAGCCCGACCTCGCCGTCGACCACCTCGACGCGGTGCACGAACAGGCCCGGGACGATCTTCTGGACGTCGAGGACCTTCAGCTCGACGCCGTCGCCCAGCAGGACGCCGGTGTCGGCGACCTGGCCACCGCTCTCGGCGTAGAACGGCGTGCGGTCGAGGACCAGCTCCGCCTTCTTGCCCGCGGAGACGCTGCGGACCGGCTGACCGTCTTCGAGCAGCGCGACGACCTTCGCCTCGGCTTGCAGGTCGGTGTAGCCGAGGAACTCGGTCTCGCCGTGCTGCTCCAGGACCTTCCGGTACTCCGAGAGGTCGCCGTGGCCGGTCTTGCGCGCCGCCGCGTCCGCCTTCGCGCGGGTCCGCTGCTCGTTCATGAGCGTGCGGAAGCCCTCTTCGTCGACGCTCAGGCCCTGCTCGGACGCCATCTCCAGGGTCAGGTCGATCGGGAAGCCGTACGTGTCGTGCAGCTGGAAGGCCTTGTCGCCGGCCAGCACGTCGCCGCCGCCGCGCTTGGTCTCCTCGGCGGCGAGGTCGAAGATGCGCGAACCGCTGGTCAGGGTCGAGAGGAAGGCCTCCTCCTCGATCCGGACGACCTCGCTGATCCGGTCGAAGCCGTCGACCAGCTCGGGGTAGGTCGGGCCCATGGTGTCGCGCACGACCTTCGCGAACTCCTGCAGCACCGGCTCCTGCACGCCGAGCAGGCGCGTGGAGCGGACGATGCGGCGCAGGAGCCGGCGCAGCACGTAGCCGCGGCCGTCGTTGCCCGGGGTGACGCCGTCGCCGATCAGCAGGACGCCGGTGCGGGCGTGGTCGGCGATGACCCGGAAGCGGACGTCGTCGGCGTGGTTGCCGCCGTAGCGGCGCCCGGAGAACTCCTCCGCGCGGCCGATGACCGGGCGCACGAGGTCGGTCTCGTAGACGTTCTCGACGCCCTGCAGGATCGTCGCGACGCGCTCGACGCCCATGCCGGTGTCGATGTTCTTCTTCGGCAGCTCGCCGATCGGCTTGTGCCCGAGCTTGGGGCTCAGGTCGCCGCGGACGTCCTGCATGAAGACGAGGTTCCAGATCTCGATGTAGCGGTCCTCGTCCGCGACCGGGCCGCCCTCGCGGCCGTACGCCGGGCCGCGGTCGTAGTAGATCTCCGAGCACGGGCCGCCGGGACCGGGCACGCCCATGTCCCAGTAGTTGTCCTTGCCGTCGCGCTCCTGGATCCGCTCGGTGGGCAGGCCGGTGAGCTTGCGCCACAGCCCCGCGGCCTCGGAGTCGTCGTTGTAGACGGTCGCCCAGATGCGGTTCGGGTCGAGGCCGTAGCCGCCTTCGCTCTGGGGCTTGGTGATCAGCTCCCAGGCGTACTCGATGGCGCCTTCCTTGAAGTAGTCGCCGAAGGAGAAGTTGCCGGCCATCTGGAAGAACGTGTTGTGCCGGGTGGTCTTGCCGACCTCGTCGATGTCCGGCGTGCGCACGCACTTCTGCACGGAGGTCGCGCGCGGGTACGGCGGCGGCGCCTCACCGAGGAAGTACGGCTTGAACTGCACCATGCCGGCGTTGACGAACAGCAGGTTGGGGTCGTCGAGGATCAGCGGCGCGCTCGGCACGCGCGTGTGGCCCTTGCCCTCGAAATGGCGCAGGAAACGATCGGTGATTTCGTGTGTGTCCACGGGTCAGTCCTTGTGCTGGAGCCGGAGTGCGGGAAGACGGCGACGGCGGAAGGGTCCGGACGCGGCCGGAGTCAGCCTTCCGCCCGGCGAGCTCGCCGGACGGGGCGCCGGGCGGCGGCGTGCCTGCCCTCGGCGCGCGGCGCCGTGACGCCCGTCCGCTCCTCGACCATGTCGTGCAACTCCTGCTCGCGTTCGTTCATCCCGGCGCGCACCTCGGCGCCGAAGGAACCCACGGCGCCCGCCAGCTCGCGCACGGCGTCGCCCAGGTTCGATGCTAACCCCGCGGGAGTGGCCTGACGAGCCGTTTCGGCGGCCTTGCGCGACAGCACGACCCCGGTGACCACGCCGACGCCGAGCCAGAACAGCCGCTTCACTTGCCGGCCTTCTTCGCGGCCTTCGCGGCGCTCTTCTTCTTGCGCGCGCGGATCGCCTTGGACAGGCCGTAGGACAGCGCCGCGGTCTTGACCAGCGGGCCGCCCAGGGTCGCGGTGAACACCGACGTCAGCGCGGAGACGTTCCCGGTGACGGCCTGAGCGTTCGACGTGATCCCGTCCACCCGCTCGAGCTGGGTGTTGACGTGGGTGATCGTCTGGTTCGCGCCGATCAGCAGCGGGTCGGTGTTGCTGTTGGTGCGCTCGATCGCTTCGGTGGCCGCGTCCAGCGTCTTGCCGAGCTTGATCAGCGGGATCGCCAGCAGGACGACCAGCACCACGAATGCTCCTGCGGCGATCAACGCGGCGATCTGCCCTGCCGACACGGGCCCTCCTCGGATAAGCGGTCTTGGGTGCTGGTGAGGTTACCGCCTGGCCGGGTGCCCGACCGTGTCACCCCGCGCGGGCCGGAAAACACTTCGCTCCGCGCCGCGGCGACGCGGTAAACCTGGGCGATGGGACACGACGACGGGCCCGGCCGGCGGGTGCTCGCCGGGCCGGGCGGAGCCGCGGCCGACGTGCTGGCCGCGTTGCCGGGCGCCGACCTGACGACGGTCCAGCTGGAGGTCGCGCGGCGGCGGGCGGCCCGGCTCGCTCCGGCCGACGTGCTGCGCCGGCACCGCGACGACCGGTTCGTCGCGGCGAGCCCGCTGCCGTTCGCTTCCCTGCGGCGGGTCGAGGACGCGATCCTGGCGGCGGCCGCCTCCTTCGACCTGGTGGCGCTCGCGCCGGTGGTTCCGCTGGGCACGCATTCGGCGGTGACCGGGCTGGCCCAGCACCGGGTGGTGCCGACCGGCCGCGGCACGGAGGTCGCGGCCGACCCGACGACGGGCCTGGCCCTGGAAGCGGCGGTCCGGCGCTCCGGGTCTTCTCCGGTGCGGCTGGCGACGGTCCAGCGGGTGGTCCGGGCCCAGCGCGTCGACCGCGCCGGGCTGTTCGCGCACTTCTCGTTGTTCGGCGCGGTGACGGCGGGCCGCGACACCGGCGCTCGGGAGTTCGAACGGGCGGCGGCGGCCGAGCACGCCCGGCTCATGGTCGCGAGCTGCCGCGCGCTGGGCGCCACCGCGGTCTCGCTCGGGGTGACGGTGCTCGATCCGCGGTTCGAAGGCCTGCTCGACGAGGCGGGTGTGCCGACCCACCCGTTCCCGGAGCGCGAAGGCGGACGCGGCGGGTACTACGAGGGGCTGTGCTTCAAGGTGTATGCGTCTTTCGGCGGCGAGCTCACCGACGTCGGCGACGGCGGCTTCACACCGTGGACGCGACGGCTGCTCGGGAACGCGAAGGAGCGGTTGATGACGAGCGGGCTGGGCGTGGACCGCTTGGCGACGCTCCTCCCGGCCTGACCGAGCGGCAACCGGCCCGCCACGCTCCTCGCCGACCGACGAGCGCCCACCGGGCGTCAGGCTTCCTTCACCACCGCGCGGTAGAGCGCCGCCATGTCCTCTTCGCCGTGGCCTGCCGCCACCGCCGTCTCCAGGTGGGCCAGTACCGCGCGGGCCCCCGCCACGTCGACGTCCTCGCCCGCTGCTTCGACCACCAGCCTCGCGTCCTTCGCCGCCAAGCCGGCCGGGAACGCCGGTGGGTACTCGCCCGCCAGCATCGCGGCGCCCTTCACGTGGGCGTAGCCGACGTCGAGGCCGCCGCCCTTGATCGTCTCCAGGAACAGCTCCGGGTCCAGGCCCAGCCCGCGGGCCAGGCCGAGGCTCTCCGCCGTTCCGTTGGTCAGCGCCAGCACCCACGCGTTCACCACGAGCTTCAGCCGGCTCCCCTGCCCGGCCGGGCCGAGCCACCGCGTCTTCACGGCCACGGCGTCGAACACCGGCGTGGCCGCGGGGCGGGCCTCCTCGGGCCCGGACGCCAGCACCTGCAGCTGTGCCTGCTCCGCCGGGGTTCGCGTGCCCAGCACGGGCGCGTCGACGAACACCACGCCCGCCTTCTCGGCCGCCTCGGCCAGCCGATCGGTCCAGTCGAGGCCCACCGTGCTCATCTGCAGCCACAACGTGCCCGAGGCGGGCGAAGCGGCTTCGAACGCCGAAGCGACCGCGGGACCGTCCGCGAGCATCGTCACCAGGATGTCCGCGCCCTCGGCCGCGGCGGCCGCCGAATCGGCGACCGTGGCGACGTCGGCGAGCGGCTCGGCCTTGGCCCGGGTCCGGTTCCAGACCCGGACGTCGAGGCCCGCCTTCGCGAGGTTGGCCGCCATCGGCGCGCCCATGATTCCGGTTCCGAGAAACGCGACGCTCATGGCCCCATCGTGCCGAACGGCCGGACGCCCCGCTCGGTCAGTAGTCGCCGAGGAGGCAGAACGGGTGGCCGGCCGGGTCGGCGTAGACGCGCCAGCCGCGCCCGTCGGGATCCGGGCTGAGCAGCCGGCCGCCGTGGATGAGGACCTGGTGGTGGGTCACGCGCATGTCGTCGACCTCGAAGTCGAGGTGGAACTGCTGCGGGTGGGCCGGGTCCGGCCACTGCGGCGGCCGGTAGTCCGCCGAGCGCTGGAACCCCAGGACCAACCCGGCGACGTGCAGGGTCGAGAAGTCCTGGTCGACCCGCCACCGCGGGTCGGGCCGGTCCACTTCGCCCCCGAGCAGCTCCTGGTAGAAGTTCGCGAGCACGACCGGTTCCGGACAATCCAGGACGATGCACTGCAGCGTCGCGGGCACGGGAGCGCCTCCTGCGGTCACGGCGGCCCGATTTCGTGGCCGCCTCAAGGCGCGAAGCTTACGAAACCCGATGATCTTGGCTGACGCGGGCCACGCCGATGATCAGGTTCCCGGAGATTCGTCCGCCGGAGTCACTGATCCCCGCGGATCGTCCGGCGCAGCTTCGGGACGCGCTCGGCGAGCGTGCGCTCGGCGCCGCGCTGGGTCGGCTCGTAGTAGTCCCGGCCGACCAGCTCGTCCGGCGGGTACTGCTGGGCCAGCACGCCTTCCGGGACGTTGTGCGGGTAGCGGTAGCCCTGGGCGTTGCCGAGCTTCTTCGCACCCGCGTAGTGCCCGTCGCGCAGGTGCGGCGGGACGGTGCCGGCGAGCCCGGCGCGGACGTCGGCCAGCGCGGCGTCGATGCCGGTGACGACCGCGTTCGACTTCGGCGCCGTGGCCAGGTGGATCGTCGCCTGCGCGAGCGCCAGCCTGCCCTCGGGCATGCCGATGAACTGGACGGCGTGCGAGGCCGCCACCGCCGCCTGCAAGGCCGTCGGGTCGGCGAGCCCGATGTCCTCGCTGGCGTGCACGACCAGCCGCCGCGCGAGGAACCGCGGGTCCTCCCCCGCCTCGATCATCCGGGCCAAGTAGTGCAGCGCGGCGTCCACATCGGACCCGCGGATCGACTTGATGAACGCGCTGATGACGTCGTAGTGCTGGTCGCCGTCGCGGTCGTAGCGCACCGCCGCTTTGTCCACAGTGGACTCTACGGTCGGCAGGTCGATCGTCTTCGCTTCGGTGGCCGACGCCGCGTCCGCCGCCGCCTCCAGTGCCGTGAGCGCGCGCCGGGCGTCGCCGCCCGCGAGCCGGACGAGGTGGGCACGCGCGTCGTCGGTCAGCGTCAGTTCGCCGCCGAGACCGCGCTCGTCGGTCAGCGCGCGCTCCAGCAGCCGCGTGATGTCGTCGTCGGTCAACGGGCGCAGCTGCAGCACCAGCGAGCGCGACAGCAACGGCGAGACGACGGAGAACGACGGGTTCTCGGTGGTGGCCGCGACCAGCAGGACCGTGCGGTCCTCGACCGCGCCGAGCAGGGCGTCCTGCTGGGTCTTGGAGAAGCGGTGCACCTCGTCGATGAACAGGACGGTGTTCTCGGTGTTGTACTGCCGGCGCCGCCGGGCCTCCTCGATGACGCCGCGCACCTCCTTGACGCCCGCCGAGAGCGCCGACATCGCGACGAACCGGCGCCCGGTGGCGATCGAGACCAGGTTGGCCAGCGTCGTCTTGCCCGTGCCGGGCGGGCCGTAGAGCAGCACGGACGCCGGTGCAGCGCCCTCGACCAGCCGCCGCAGCGGGGCCCCTTCGCGCAGCAGGTGCTGCTGGCCGACGACCTCGTCGAGCGACCGCGGCCGCATCCGCACGGCCAGCGGGGAGCTCGCCGGGTCGGCCTGCGTCTCGGACGCGTTCGACGTCGTGCGCTCCGGTGGAGGCGCGACATCGGCGTTCACGGTGAAGAGCTCGTCCTGTGCCACACGGATGACGTTAACCGACGGCACCGACAGAACCCTTGCCGTGGTCGGCGCATCGGCGCTATCGTCGCGATGACTGGTTGACCGAAAGTGCGATTCCGGTCAACAGGTCAAATCTTCAACGATCAGCAGGTGGAGACGCATGAGCCATCCCAACCGCGAGCGCGCCGACCGCATCCTGGACGCGGCGGGCGAGCTGCTGCTGCGCATGGGCTACCGGAAGGTGGCGGTCGACGACATCGCACGCGCGGTCGGCATCGGCAAGGGCACCGTCTACCTGCACTGGCGCAACAAGGAACTGCTGTTCCAAGCGCTGATGATGCGCGAGTCGGCCGACCTGACCGACGAGATCCTGGGGCGGATCCGGGCCGACCCGGCGATGATCCTCCCGCACCGGATGATCTCGGCGTCGTTCCTCGTCACCCACCGGCGGCCGCTGGTGATGGCGATGCTGCGCGGCAACGCCGACATGTTCGGCTCGCTCGGCGACCTCGCCCTGCGCAAGCAGCAGGACGAACTGCGCAGGCAGTTCGAAGAGGCGATGCTCCGGCACGGGCTGGTCCGCTCGGACGTGCCGAACCTGACCTACGCGCTGAACACGTCGACCCTGGGTTTCTACCTGGGCGACACGCTTTCCGACGAGTTCGAGGGCATTCCGCTGGAGGAGAAGGCGGAGGTCCTCGCGTACCTGATCCGCACCGCGTTCGAGCCGGCCGGGGAGCCCGATCCCCGCGCGGTCGCGGCCGTGGCGGCGGAGCTGGGTTCGGCGCTCGAGGAGCTCGTCTCGGGCTACCGGCAAGGGATCTACGCACACGATCCCACCAAGGCACCCGGCTGATCCCGGGGCCACACAGGGGAAAGAAGGGGCGGACATGACCACCACACAAGCGGACACCTGGGGCCTCCACGAATCCCAGTTCTGGCTGCGGGGGAAGCAGCCCGAAGAGCGCGTGCACCACGCGGCCGACCTCGGGTTCTGGAACGTCTACGGGCACCCGGAAGCCGAAGAGGTCCTGCGCGACCCGGCGACGTTCTCCTCGGACACCACCCGGCTGGTGCCGAAGGAGATGATGACCGACGTCGACCCCGACATCGACTTCGAGGAGATGCAGGCGGGCAACCTGCTGCAGCTGGACCCGCCGCTGCACAACAAGATGCGCAAGCTCGTCAGCCGGGCGTTCACGCCGAAGGTCGTCGCGGACCTGGAGCCGCGCATCGCCGCGGTGACGAACGAGATGCTCGACGCGGCGGGGTCGTCCGGCCGGCTCGAGCTGGTCGAAGACCTGGCCTACCCGTTGCCGGTGATCGTCATCGCGGAGCTGCTGGGGGTCCCCGCGAGCGACCGGCACCTGTTCAAGGGCTGGGTGGACAAGCTGTTCAGCTCCTCGGAGCAGTTCTCGCTGAAGGACCAGACCGAGGGACGGCAGGAGGCGGTCAAGAAGTCCCTGGAGGGGCAGAAGGCGCTCGTCGACTACCTCGGCGTGCACGTCGACGAACGGCGGAAGCAGCCCCGGGAGGACCTGCTGACGAAGCTCGTCGAAGCCGAGCTCGACGGGGAGAAGCTCACCCGCAACGAGGTCGTCAACTTCGCCAACGTCCTGCTGCTGGCCGGGCACATCACCACCACGATGCTGCTCGGCAACGCGGTGCTGTGCCTCGACACCCACCGCGAGTGGGACGAGCGCGTGCGCGCCGACCGGTCGCTGGTGCCGCCGGCGATCGAGGAGTCGCTGCGGTACCTGTCGCCGTTCGCGGCGGTGGCCCGCGCGACCACGCGCGAGGTGGAGCTGGGCGGGGTGACCGTGCCCGCGGACCAGATGCTGATGGTCTGGGTGGCGGCGGCCAACCGGGACGACCGGGTGTTCGCGGAGCCCGACACGTTCAACCCGCTGCGCGACCCCAACCCGCACCTCGCGTTCGGCCGCGGGATCCACTTCTGCATCGGGGCGCCGCTCGCCCGGCTCGAAGGCCGGGTGGCGCTGGACATCCTCTTCGACCGCTACCCGGCGCTGCGCACGATTCCCGGTGAGCCGCCGAAGTTCCAGGTGAACCCGAACATGACGGGGGTGCGGGAGCTGCCGCTCACCACGGCGTGACCCGGTTGCGCCCTGGGCGAAATCCCTCGCCCGGGGCGCCGCCGTGCCCGAGGGTGGACCGATGAACGTGGCGGTGCTGTCGGACATCCACGGCGTCCTCCCGGCGTTGGAGGCGGTGCTCGCCGAGCCGGACGTCGAGGCGGCGGACCGGATCGTGCTGCTCGGCGACATGCTCGCCGGCCCGATGCCGGTGGAAACCCTCGACCGGTTGCTGGCGCTGGGTTCCCGGGCGATCTGGGTGCGCGGCAACGCGGACCGGGAACTGGCGGCGTCGGCGCGCGGGACCGGGGAGTTCGTCCCGGACCCGATCTTCCCGTGGGCGGCGGAGCAGCTGCGTCCCGCGGACCTGCCGGTGCTCGACGCGCTGCCGCTGACGGTGTCGCTCGACGGCGTGCTGTTCTGCCACGCAACCCCGCGCGACGACACGGAGATCGTGCTCGTCGACAGTCCGCTGGAGCGCTGGGCCGAGGTCTTTTCCGGGGTGGCCGAGGAGACCGTCGTGCTGGGGCACACGCACATGCCGTTCGTCCGGCTCACGGACCGGCGGCTGGTCGTCAACCCGGGCAGCGTCGGAATGCCTTACGGCGCAAGGGGGGCGCACTGGGCCCTGCTCGGCGACGGCGTCCAGCTGCGGCGCACGCAGTATGACGTGGAGGCGGCGTGCCGGTTCCTGGTTTCGCGGTCGGGTTATCCCGGCATCGAGGAGTGGGCGGACTACTTCGTCCGCAACCCGGCTTCGGACGCGGAAGCGGTGCGGGTGTTCAGCGGGCGCGGAACGAGTTCCACATGATGACCGCGGCGTAGGGCAGGAATTCGCGGCCGCGGCGCCAGAGCCACGGGATTCCCTTGAGCACCAGCCACCCCACGTGCCCGGCGGCGCTGGGCTCGACCCCGCCGCCGCAGGTGAGGCTCACCGGCTCGGGAACGGCGAAGCCGGCTTCGGCGAGGAGGCCGGTGAAGCCGTCCGCGAGCAGGCGGTGGCCGAGTTCGGAGGGGTGCAGCCGGTCGACGCTCCAGACGGCCAGGTCGTAGGCGCCGGGGAGGCGGTCGAGGTCGAGGCAGGGCACGCCCTCGCGGGCGACGACCTCGTCGATGGCGGCGTTCAGCTCGGCGACGCGGGCGCTGAGGGCGCGCTTGAGCGACGCCGGGAGGCGGAAGACCTTGCTGTGGTCGTGGAACCGGACCGGGACGACGGTGGTGTTCACCTGGCGCAGCCGATGGATGACCTCGGTGAGGTCGGCGGCGATCCGGGCGGCGTCGAAGTCCGGGCGCAGGGTGTCGTTCATGCCGGCCACGAGCAGCGCGACATCAGGCCGGTGCGCGACGGCGGCGGGCACCTGTTCGGTGAGCACGCACCGCATCCGGGCACCGGCGAAGGCGGGGTTCAGGTAGCCGCTGTCGTCGACCCCGAGCGCGGCGGCGACGAGCGGGCCGACGCCCCGCCAGCCCCCACGCCGAGGCAGGGGATCACCGAGCCCGACGGCGGTGGAGTCACCGAGCACGACGAGCCGCCGGGCGCGCTTGAGCGGCCGGGCCGGGTTCACCGGCGGCTTCGCCGACGGCACGGCCGCGAGCACGGGGCGGCTCGGGCGGGAGGGTTCGGGGGTGACTTCGACACTCATCACGGTCACGCCCACGACCATCGGCCACGGAAGCTCACTTGCGGTGAGGACGAGGTAACACGCCCGCGACCGGGCGCCTAATTCTTGACGCTCACCTCACAGGTGGGCGAAATGTCGGAGTCCGCGCCGGAGCAAGCGGGCTCAGCGGAAAGCCGGGTAGAACGCCAGATCGGCGTGCGGGCCCAGCCGGGCCGCCAAAGCCGCCCCACCCGGGCCGCCCTGCCGTCAGGACTCGGCAATGTCGGCCACGCACGGCCGGCCCGTGGACAACCGGCCGAAGCTCAGCGGAAAGCCGGGTAGAACGCCAGGTCGGCGTGCGGGCCCAGCCGGGCCGCCAAGGCCGCCGCCACGCGGGCCGCGAACTCCGAAACCGCCGTCATCCGGACGTACCCCGCGTGCTTGGCCAGGTCGCGCCACCACGTCACCAGCGCCGCCTCGCGGCTCACCGGGGCTGCGTGCCGGGACAGGTCCAGGGACCCCAGCTCCTCGCCCGTGATCAGCCACACGCGCAGCAGCTCGCTGAGCGTCAGCTGCTCGGCCAGGACCTCGTCGTCGGCCAGTGCCGGCCAGACCCCGACCACCTCCGCGCGCCAGGCCGCGACCATCGCCTCGCTCATGCCCGCCGGCAGGGCCAGCGCGTCCGGCCAGCTCGCGAACGGCAGCCTCAGGTGCGCCGCGTCGACCAGGGCCGAGCGGACGCGGCCGTACTCGAAGTCGAGGAACCGGACGCTCTCGCCCGTCACCAGGTTGTTGTCCGGGCTCAGCTCCACCGGGCTGAACGCGCGGAAACCCGCCGACCGCGACTGCTCCCGCGCCGCCGCCACCTGCGCGAGGAAGTCTTCCGGTGCCGGGATGCCCAGCCGCTCCTGGATCACCGACGGCACGTGGTCGTACAGCTCGTCGCCGGCGGGGTCGGTCTTCGCCGGGCCGCCGAGGCGCCGCAGCAGCGCGTTGAAGTCGGCCTCACGCCCCGCCGTGCTCGCGTGCAGCCGGCCCAGCGAACGCGCCCACGACAGCAGCGCGCGCTCGGCCGCGCGGGAGTCGCGGGCGTAGAGCTTGTCCTCCAGCGTCGGCGTGCGGCCGAGGTCCTCCAGCACCAGCACGCGGTCGCGGCCGTCGTGGGCCAGCAGCTCCGGGCACATCCGCTCGTCCGGCGCCAGCGCCGTGAACAGCTGGTAGCTGACCGCCTCCTGGGCGAACGGGTCGGCCCCCGAGGCCGGCTCGTCCGGGTAGTGCTTGATGACCAGCGTGCGCGGCAGCGCGAACGACGACGACACCACTCTCGCCCGGACCACCGTCGCCGGCCCGCTCCCGGCGAGGTCCTCGGGCGCGACCAGCGTGATCGCACTGCCGAACCGGCGCGAGAGAACGGACTCGCCCGCCGCGACCGCCGCGGCGATGGCGAGGTGCTCGGCTCCTGCCCCGACCCCAGCATCGCCGGTGGAGGAGGTGTCGACTGTCATTGTCACCGACCCTACTCGTGACTGAGCAACCATGACTACTGACATCCGGACAAGAAGGTGCATCCCGGCCCGGGCGAGGTCATCCCCGTGAAAGCGGACGCATCCCCACCGGTGAACGTTGCCCATTCCGGCGCACGATCAACACAATGGCCGCTGCTGCAACGATTCCGAGGAGGTTCACGAGCAGCTGACCCACCGATTGGACGCATCGGTTCCACTCCCCCGCCACGGCAGCCACGACCGCGTACCCCGCTGCCGGCACCGTGGTCACGGAGATGAACACCCCGACCAGGGCGGCCGACTTCGCCGACGTCATGGCGAGCATCCCGGCCGCTCCGGCCAGCATCGCCACAACCAGCGACGGTACGCCGACCGAGAACACGAAGTCGACCTCGCTGTGCTGTTTCAGCTCGAACGCCTGCGCGCCGAAGACGTCGGTGACGCGGACCAGCAGCGCGCCGCCCAGCGTGACGACCATGGCCAGCGGGAAGCCGATCCCCAGCGCCGCGCCCGCGAGCCGGACGAGGTCCCACCGCCGCAGCACCAGGCCGACCGCGAGCGCGGCCAGGGGCCCGAACTCCGGGCCGACGACCATCGCGCCGACGATCGTCACCGCGGAGTCCGTCAGCACGCCGACCGCCGCCAGCAGGCAGGCGATCGTGAGGAACGCCAGGAACGTCACGTTGAGCCGCGACTCCTCGCCGGTGCGCGACAGCAGCTCCTGCCACACCACGGCGTCCGCGGCCTCGCCCGGCGCCGCTTCCTCCGCCTCGTCGGCGGCGTCGGACAACGCGGTGTCGATCGCTTCGAGCGTGATGCCGCCGGCGTGGTCGAGCTCGAGCACGCACAGCGCCTCGACGATCTCGTCCGCCGCCTCGCGCGCGATGTCGGCCTCGACCAGGTCACCCTCGGGCGAAACGGCCGCGCCGCGGTGCACGATCAGGTGCGCCACCCCGGCGTGGGCCCGCAGGATGTCGAGCGCCTGGGCGCTCTTGTCCGGCGGGCACACGGCCCTGAGGTGCAGCACTAGTGCTGCGGGGGCGCGGCGGGCTTCGCGTCGATGCCGGCTTCCTTGCGCTGCTGCGCCGTGATCGGCGCCGGTGCCGCGGTCAGCGGGTCGTAGCCGCCACCGGTCTTCGGGAACGCGATGACGTCCCGCAGCGAGTCGGCCTTGGCCAGCAGCATGACGATGCGGTCCCAGCCGAACGCGATGCCGCCGTGCGGCGGCGGGCCGAACGCGAAGGCGTCGAGCAGGAAGCCGAACTTCTCCTGCGCTTCCTCTTCGCCGAGGCCCATCAGCGCGAAGACGCGCTTCTGGACGTCGCCGCGGTGGATACGGATCGACCCGCCGCCGATCTCGTTGCCGTTGCAGACGATGTCGTAGGCGTAGGCCAGCGCGTTGCCCGGGTCCTGCTCGAACTTGTCGATCCACTCCGGGGTCGGCGAGGTGAACGCGTGGTGCACCGCGGTCCACTTGCCGGAGCCGACGGCGACGTCGTCGCCGATGTCCTCGACCGGCGCGAACAGCGGCGCGTCGACGACCCACACGAACGACCAGGCGTCCTCGTCGATCAGGCCGAGGCGCTTGCCGATCTCGTCGCGCGCGGCGCCGAGCAGCGGCTGCGTGCTCGAGGCCTTGCCCGCGGAGAAGAAGATGCAGTCGCCCGGCTTGGCGCCCGCCGCGGCGGCGACGTTCTCGCGCTCGGTCTCGGACAGGTTCTTCGCGACCGGGCCGCCGAGCGTGCCGTCCTCGTTGACGAGGATGTACGCGAGGCCGCGCGCGCCGCGCTGCTTGGCCCACTCCTGCCACGCGTCGAGCTGGCGGCGCGGCTGGTCGGCGCCGCCGGCCATCACGACCGAGCCGACGTAGGGCGCCTGGAACACACGGAACGGAGTGTCGGCGAAGAACTCCGTCATGTCGGTGATCTCGAGGTCGAAGCGCAGGTCCGGCTTGTCCGAGCCGTACTTGGCCATCGCCTCGTGGTAGGTGATGCGCGGGATCGGCCGCGGGATCTCGTGCCCGATCAGCTTCCACAGCGCGGAGACGATCTGCTCGCCGATGGCGATGACGTCGTCCTGCTCGACGAAGCTCATCTCGATGTCGAGCTGGGTGAACTCCGGCTGGCGGTCGGCGCGGAAGTCTTCGTCCCGGTAGCAGCGCGCGATCTGGTAGTACCGCTCCATGCCGCCGACCATGAGCAGCTGCTTGAACAGCTGCGGCGACTGCGGCAGGGCGTACCAGGAGCCGGGCTTGAGCCGGGCCGGGACCAGGAAGTCGCGGGCGCCTTCCGGGGTGGAGCGGGTCATCGTCGGCGTCTCGATCTCGACGAAGTCCTGGTTGTGCAGCACCTCGCGCGCGGCGCGGCTGACCTCGCTGCGCAGCCGCATGGCCGCGGCCGGGCCGCTGCGGCGCAGGTCGAGGTAGCGGTGCTTGAGGCGGATCTCCTCGCCGACGTCGACCCGGTCGTCGATCGGGAACGGCAGCGGCGCGGCCTCGGACAGCACCTCGAGCTCGGTCGCGAGGACCTCGATCTCCCCGGTGGGGATCTCGGCGTTCGCGTTGCCCTCGGGGCGCTTCGCGACCTCGCCGACGATCTTGACGCAGAACTCCGAGCGCAGCGCGTGGGCGCGCTCGGCCATCTCGCCCTCGCGGAAGACGACCTGGGCGACGCCGCTGGCGTCCCTCAGGTCGATGAAGATGACGCCGCCGTGATCTCGCCGCCGGGCCACCCATCCGGTGAGGGTGACGGTCTGTCCGGCCTGCTCGGCACGCAGGGTGCCGGCGTTGTGAGTGCGGAGCACTGCGACTGCTCTCCTTCGACATGGGGTTCTCGCTGCCTGGAAAGGCTAACGAACAGCCCAGCGTACGACGTCGGCAGGCTTGGCTTGCGCAGTGGTCAGAGCACGTACTTCGGGCGGGCCTCCAGCGCGGCGACCAGCCGGTGGGCCTGGGCCAGGTAGGCGGCGACCTGGTAGATCCGCCCGCCGGGGTGGGTGACCACCCAGCCGGCGGCGGCCGAGGCGGAGGCGAAGAAGGGCTGGCCGGCGCACGCCATGGCGTCGGCGCGCTCGAGCCCGAACCCGAGGTCGACGGCGGCGACCACGGCCGTGCGCGGGTCGGCCTGCACGATCCCGTGCGCGGTGAGCTCGATCTGGATGCGGGTGCCGGTGACCGGGCAGGTCGCGGCGGCGTGCACGCGCTCGCCGGTGGCGATGGCCAGCAGGAACATGTCGACGGTGCCGTCCGGGCCGGCGCCGAGGGTGCCTTCGGCCGGCTGGAGCCGGTGGTGGGCGCCGCGCGGCGCGGGGCCGGTGCTGACGAGGTCGCGGTGCAGGGTGAAGCCGATCAGCTCGACGAGCCGGCGCACTTCGGCCGGCGCGACGCCGACGATCGCGGCCAGCCGCTCGACCCCGACGGGGTGCCGGCCGGCCCGGGTCAGCTTCAGGGCGGCCCACGCGAGCCGGGCGGCCGCGACCCGGTCGGTCTGCGAGGTCGTCATCACCGCTCTCCCTTCCGCATCGATCCCTTCGACGTTAGGCGTCGGCGAGGCGGGGCGACAACGACACGATCGGACATTTTTCCGCAATGCCGCGACTCGGTGGCGCAATCGTGTCCCCACTACGGCGAACGGCGGAGTTCCACCGGCGCCGGCGGCGGTCCGGGTGACGGCTTCACCCACACGGAGGTTCGGCGGATGATCACGGACCGCGGGCGCCGGTTGTCCACAAAGGACCGACGCGGGCCGGTGTTCACGCTCCCACGGCCTCGCACCGAAATCCGCGCCCGCCGGACTGCCGGCGCCGCGATCCGCGACGGGCGCGTCGAGGCCGTGCCCCTCGCGGCCACCGGCGAAGGCGGGAAGACCACCTCCGCGCCTTCAGCCTCGGCAGCCGCTCGCCCTCGCCCGTGGCTCCGGAATCCGCGTCAGAGGAGCCGCAGCTGCTCCACGACCGGCGCTTCCGGCGGTGGCTCGGGCAGCGGCTCCGGGCTCCGCGCCTCATACCCCGTCTTCGGCGCCAGCCCGTGCCGCCGCAGCAACGGGGCCACCCGCTCGCCCAGCCGCTCGCGGTACGCCTTCCGCACGTAACTCCCCCGCGCGTACAGCTCGCGGTACCGCGGCACCAGCGCCGGGTACGTCCCCGCCAGCCACCGCCCGAACCACTCGCGCGCGCCCGGGCGGAGGTGCAGCGGGATCACCGTTGCGCTCGTCGCTCCGACCTCGGCCAGCCGGGCGAACAGGGCGTCGAGGGCCTCGGCCGAGTCCGTCAGCCACGGCAGCACCGGCGCCACCAGCACCGAGCACGGCAACCCCGCGTCGCGGGCCTTGCGGACCAGCTCCAGCCGCGCCTGCGGGCTCGGCGTGCCCGGTTCGAGGCGGTGCTGCAGCTCGCGGTCGAGCAGCGCGATCGACACCGCCAGGCTGACCGGCACGTCGGCGGAGACCTCCTGCAGCAGCGGCAGGTCGCGCGCCAGCACGGTGCCCTTCGTCAGCACCGACAACGGCGTTCCGGAGCGGGCCAGCGCCGTGATGATCCCCGGCATCAGCCGGTAGCGGCCCTCCGCGCGCTGGTACGGGTCCGTGTTCGTGCCCATCGCCACGTGCTCGCGCCGCCAAGACGGCCGTTTCAGCTGGGCCGTCAGCACCTCCGGGGCGTTGACCTTCACCACCACCTGCGTGTCGAAGTCGTGGCCGGCGTCGAAGTCGAGGTAGGTGTGGGTGTTCCGGGCGAAGCAGTTGTGGGACACCATGCCGTCGGCGATGAAGTCGCCGGTGCCGGTGGTGATGTCGAACAGCGGCACCTGCAGGCCCAGCGGCTCGATCGCCTCGACGAGGCGGCGGCTCGCGCCGATCACCGCGCCGTCCAGTGACCGCTTCCACGCCACCGCGGGGTTGCTCACGTGCAGGAACCGCAGCACCTCGGCCGTCCCGCCCAGCAGCCGGACCTCCTGCCGGGCGGGGAACTTCGGCACTTCGTCGGTTTGGTGCGCGAAGCCGAAGCGGGTGAGCGCGCCGGCGAAGGCTTCGGTGATCTCGGGCTCGTCGTGCGCGACGACGAGGACGCCGCGGCCGTAGTCGCCCGCGATGTCGAACAGGCCGGCGAGGAAGCCGCGCTGCCAGTGCGCGTCCGGATCGGCCGGGACCTGCAGGAACCCGACGGACGCACCGAAGTCGGGCAGGTACTCGAGGGCCCGCGTGGCGGCGTCCGGTTCCGCGGCGAACCCGCCGGAGCGCAGCATCCCGCACAGGTAGCCGGCCCGGTACCCGAGCGTCTCGTCCGGCGTGGGCTCGAACCGGCCGACGCCGATCAGCTCGGTGCCCGGCTCGAGGTGCGGGCGCTGCGCCGCGCCGAACTTGGTGCCGGTGACGTGCTTCCAGCCCTTGCTCGTGAGGAACCGGTGGTCGCCGCCGGCGACGAGCCGCGTGCCGTCCTCGAGGGTCACGCGGTAGGCGTCGCGCAGGGTCGTCCAGTGGGCTTCGACCCGGGTCGGCACCAGCCGCCGGGACGCGCCGTGGCCGCGGGTGCCGTAGATCTCCTCGCCGACCTTCAGTTCGGACAGCGCCTTCGTCCGGCCGTCGGCGAGCAGGATCCGGGTGCCGCCTTCGAGGCAGTACGTGCAGGCGTGGGAGCAGCCGCGATACGGGTTGACGGTCCAGCCGAACGGCACACCGGACCCGGCGGGCACCTTGTTCAGCACCGAGCGGGCGTGCACCTCGTGAAAGGTGACGCCGTCGAACTCCGGCGACCGCACGGACCGCACCAGGCCCTCCAGCCCGGGCAGTGCCGGCTCACCTTCCCCCGCTCGCTGCCGATCCCATCGCACCGCGTCAGTCGAACATATGTTCTAGACGAGTGTCAAACGCGTTCGCCGCGGGCGGATCCGGCCGGTCAGGGGTAGAGGAACACCGATGGCTGCTCACCCGCACCGGCGCCGTTGCGCAGGTGCCACTCCAGGCGCCCGCCGGAGGCACCCCGGACGACACCGGGCCCGTCACCGCCGATCCCGTCCCAGTCGCCGACGACGTTGCAGTCGCTTGCGACGCCGTAGTCGAACCCGATGTCGGCGGTTCCGGAGCTCAGCTCGTTGCGCTCGAGCCACGAGAGGCGGTCGTTCGTCGTGCGGACGACGCCGGGACCGTCCCGGCCGTCGCCGTCCCAGTCACCCGCCATCGGCTTGTCGTTGCCCAGACCGGCCTGCCCGTAGACGAGGTTGTAGTCGGGGTCCCCGCCGGTGGCGCTGTCGCGCAGGTGCCACGCCTTGGAGCCGTTCGCGTCACCTCCCGCGACGCCCGGTCCGTCGCCACCGACCCCGTCCCAGTTCCCGGTGACGGGCAGGTAGGTCCGAAGGCCGTACGCGTAAGCGCGCCCGTAGTCGAAAACGTACTTCGGATTGCCACCGTCGGGGACATCGCGCAGCTCCCAGTGCCAGTCGTCGAACACATCGCTGACCTTGACCGGGCGGACGGTCCCCGGGCCGTCGCCGCCCATGCCGTCCCAGTTCCCGACGACCGGTTGATCACCGGCGCGTCCGAAGCGGAACTGGTAGTCGATCTTGCCGCTGTTCGGCGCGTCCCGCAGGTACCACCACAGGCCGTCCCCGTGGGCCTCCACGACCCCGATGCCGTCGCCGCCGATGCCGTCCCAGTTTCCGGTGACCGGCCAGCCGATCGCTTTGAAGCAGTTGGTGGACGCCGCGTCGGCGGCCGGTGCGCTGATGCCGGTGGCCGCCAGGACCGTGCCCGTCGCGATGGCGAGTATCCGTCTCTTCCCCATGCTGTTCCCTCCCGTTCACAGGCTTCGGGAACAGCGTGTGCCTTTCGCCGCCCGGCGTCGTTGCGCGAGAACGCACACCTCTTCAGTCCGCGCGCACTCCCGTGCGGTACCGGCCGGCGGAGACGCCGTACGCGCGGCGGAACGCCTGGCTGAAGTGCGCCGCGTTCCGGAAGCCCCACCGGTGGGCGATCGCGTGGACGGGCCGGGCGGCCAGCCGCGGATCGGCGAGGTCGCGCCGGCACCGCTCCAGCCGTTGCTCGCGGACCCAGCCGGCGACCGTCTTCCCCTCCTGGTGGAACAGCTTGTGCAGGTAGCGCACGGAGATGTGCCGGGCCGCGGCGATCGTGGCCGGCGTCAGGCCCGGGTCGCCCAGGTTCCGGTCGATGAAGGCGTGGATGCCGGCCAGCAGCGCGCGCCGCCGGGTGTCGGGCGGGAGCACGCTTTCGCGGTCCAGCGCGGTGGCCAGCGCCGCCGCCAGCACGTCGAGGGTCAGGGTCGCCACCCGGGCCGTGTCGGCCGGAGCCAGCTCGGGCATGCGCCGCGCGAGCTGCAGCAGGAACTGCCCCGACAGCGCACCCACCCCGCGGTCGCCCGGGATCCGCAGCGTGGTCAGCCGGCGCAGGTCCTGGGCAGGCAACGGCAGCAACGAGCGGGCAAACCGCAGGAGCAGCAGCTCCTGGACGGGCACGTCCGGCGCGAACTCGCCCACGTACGGCTGGGAGGGGTCGTACAGCACCAGATCGCCCCGGCTCACCGCCGAGTGCTGCGCGCCCTTCGTCATCGCGACCCCGCCGCGCACCATGCAGCCCAGCCAGAACACGTCGGGATCGGCCCGGCGGATGAGCCGGGGCGTGCGGTGGACCGCGTGCGGCATCGTCGTCATCAACGTCGCCTGGACCGGGCCGAACTCGCTGATGCCCACCTCGGCCCGGAACCCGCTGTCCGGCCGCCGGTCGCACCGGACGTCGTAGGGCACCCAGAGCTTGCCGTGCAGTTCGCTCCAGAACGCGAACTGCTCTCCCGGCGGGACCTCGGCGGTGCTGACGACGTCCACGGCCTCAGGACGAGAAGCGGTCCAAGGCGCGGATCTTGTTGTGCGCGTCCAGCGCCGCCACCTTGTACGCCTCCGAGAGCGTCGGGTAGTTGAACACCGCGTCGACGAGGTAGTCGACCGTGCCGCCGCAGCCCATCACCGCCTGTCCGATGTGGACCAGGTCCGTCGCGCCCGTGCCGAACACGTGGACGCCCAGCAGTTTCCGGTCCGTGGTCGACACCAGCAGCTTCAGCATCCCGTAGCTGTCGCCGGTGATCTGGCCGCGCGCCAGCTCGCGGTAGCGCGCGATGCCGACCTCGTACGGCACCGACGACGACGTCAGCTGGGCCTCCGTCGAACCGACGTAGGAGATCTCCGGGATCGTGTAGATGCCGATCGGCTGCAGCGCGCCCAGGCCGTTCGCCGGCTCGCCGAACGCGTGGTACGCCGCCAGCCTGCCCTGGTCCATCGACGTCGCCGCCAGTGCCGGGAAGCCGATCACGTCGCCGACCGCGTACACGTGCGGGACCTCGGTGCGGTAGTGCTCGTCGACCACCAGCCGGCCGCGCTCGTCCGCCTGCAGGCCCGCCGCGTCCAGGGCCAGCTCGCCCGTCATCCCCTGGCGGCCCGCCGAATACATGACGCCGTCGGCCGGGATGCGCTTGCCGCTCACCAAGGTCGTGATCGTCGCGTCGTCGGACACCGCGACGTCGGCGACCTTCTCGCCGAAGCGGAACGTGACGCCGAGGTCGCGCAGCTGGAACTTCAGCGACTCCACGATCTCCGGGTCGCAGAAGTCGAGCATCTGGTCGCGCTGCTCCACCACGGTGACCCGCGAGCCGAGCGCCGCGAACATCGACGCGTACTCGATCCCGATCACCCCGGCGCCCACCACGACGAGCGACGACGGGATCTGCTCGAGCCGCAGGATCTCGTCGGAGTCCAGCACGCGCGCGGCGTCGAAGTCGACGTGCCCCGGCCGCGCGGGCCGGGTCCCGGTGGCGATCACGATGAAGTCCGCGCTCAGCGTCCGCCGGTCGCCGGCGTGGCGCCCCTCGACGACGACGGTGTGCGGGTCGGCGAAGGAGCCGGTGCCGGCGATCAGGTCGACGTGGTTGCGCATCAGCTGCGCGCGCACCACCTGGACCTCGCGCCCGACGACGTGCTGGGTGCGGGCCAGCAGGTCGGCGATCGTGATGTCCTGCTTGACGCGGTAGCTCGCGCCGTACAGCTCGCGCTGGTTCATGCCGGTCAGGTAGAGCACCGCTTCGCGCAGGGTCTTCGACGGGATCGTGCCGGTGTTGACGCACACCCCGCCGACCATGTCGTGCCGGTCCACGACCGCCACCCGCTTGCCCAGTTTCGCCGCGGCGATGGCGGCCTTCTGACCGCCGGGGCCCGAACCGATGACGATGAGGTCGTACTCGTGCTCGCTCACGACGTCGAGCCTGCGCACCCGGGCGCCCCGGCGCAACCCCCCGCCGGTGAAGATCCGCGCGCGAACCGGTCCCGGGGCTAGCGTGGCCGGGTGCTGCGGGTGTCGCTGCTGGGCGAGCAGGTGATCGCCGACGACGAGACCGGCGCCGTGCTGACGCGGTCGCCGCGCTCGGTCGCGCTCGTGGCCCACCTCGTCGTGCACGCCGGGCTGGCGCAGCCGCGGCGGCTGATCGCCGGGCTGTTCTGGCCGGACTCCACCGACGCGCAGGCCTTGACCAACCTCCGCCGCGAACTGCACCAGCTGCGCCGGGTGCTCGGCGACCCGCCCTCGCTGGCCGTCACCGGGCGCGACCTGTGCTGGCGGGACACCCCGTCGAGCCGGGTGGACGTGCGGGAGTTCGACCTCGCCCGCCGGGCCGCGCTGGCCGCCGCGGATCCGGGCGAAGTGGCCGCCCACGGCCAGGCCGCCTTCGCGGCCTACCGCGGCGAGCTGTTGCCCGGCCTGGCCGACGACTGGGTCCTGGCGGCCCGCGCCGAGCTCGACCGCCAGTGCGTCGAGCTGTGCGACCTGCTCTGCCGGACGCCCTCGGGCGACCCGGCCGTCGCGCTCGAGGCGGCCCGCCGCCGGATCCGGCTGCGCCCGCTGGAAGAGACCGGCTACCGGACGCTGATGGGGCTGCAGGCCGACGCCGGCGACCGGGCGGGTGCGGTGAGCACCTACCACCGGTGCGCGTCGGTCCTCGAACGCGAGCTCGGCGTCGTCCCGGCCGAGCCGACCCGCGCGGCACTGCGCCGGCTGCTCGCCCGGCCGGACCCCGAACCCCGGCGGGCCGCGGCGCCCGGGCTCGTCGGCCGGGCCGCCGAAGTGGCGCGGCTCGGCGAGCGGTGGCGAGCGGCCGCTTCGGGCCGCGCCGGGGTCGTCCTCGTGCGCGGGGACGCCGGGGTCGGCAAGACCCGGCTGGTCGCCGAGCTGGCCGCGCTGGCCCGCGCGGAAGGCGCGGTCGTCGCCGTCGGCCGGTGTTTCGGCACGGCGGGCCGGGTCGCGCTGGCGCCGGTGGCCGAGTGGCTGCGCACCCCGGCCGTACAGCGGGCGGCGACCTCGCTGGACCCGGTGTGGCGGACCGAGGTCGACCGGCTGCTGCCGGCCGCGCGCCCGACGGCGGCCGGGCACCCGACCGTCGACGCGTGGCAGCGCCTGCGGTTCTTCGAAGGGCTCGCCCGCGCGCTCACCGCCGGCGGGCGGCCCGTCCTGCTGGTGCTGGACAACGTGCAGTGGTGCGACGAAGAGACACGCGCGTTCCTCGCCTTCTGCCTCGGCCTGCTGCCGGCCGCGCCGCTGCTGGTCGCCGGGACGCTGCGCGACGGCGACCTCGACGCGAGAGTCGCGGCCTGGACCGCCCAGCTGCGCGACGACGGCAAGCTGACCGAGCTGCCGCTGCGCCCGTTCGACGCCGACGGCACCGCGCACCTCGGCGAAGCGGTGGCGGGGCGGCCGCTGTCCGCGTCGGACCGCGCGGTGCTGCACGCGGCCACCGGCGGGTTCCCGCTGTACGTCGTGGAAGCCTTGCGCACCAACGACTCCCCGCCGTCCGGCCGCTTGACCGGGGTGCTGCGGGCGCGGCTCGAGCAACCCGGCCCGGCGGCCCGCGAGGTCGCCGGGCTCGCCGCCGCGGCCGGCCGGGACTTCACGCTGGAGCTGCTCACCGAGGCGAGCGACCTCGACGCGGACACCGTCGTCGACGCCGTCGACGAACTGTGGCGGCGCCGGATCGTGCGCGAGTTCGCCGGCGGCTACGACTTCGCCCACGACCTGTTGCGCGAGGCCGCCTACCAGCAGGTCAGCCCGCCGCGGCGGTGGCTGCTGCACCGGCGGCTGGCCCAGGGCATGGAGCTGCTGCACGCCGACGACACCGACGCCGTGGCGGCGGAGCTGGCCGAGCAGTACGCCCGCGGCGGGCGCCCCGACCGCGCCGTCGCCCACTACCGGCGGGCCGCGGCCGTCGCCGCCGGGACGTTCGCCCACGCCGAGGCGATCCGGCTGCTGAAGGCGGCGCTGGCCCTCGTCCGCGCACGTCCGGCGAGCGCCAACCGCGACCGCGCGGAGCTCGAGCTCCTCGAAGCGCTCGCCGGGCCGCTCAACGCCCACCACGGCTACTCCTCCCCCGAGCTGCAGCACGTCCTGGAGCGCTCGCTCGCACTCGCGGAGTCTTCCGGCAGCAAGGAGGCTGCGCTGACGGCGCTGCTCGAACTGTGGTCGTCCCGGTTCGTCCAGGGCCGGACCGCGGAGGCGCACGAAGCGGCCGAGCGCGCCCTCGCGCTGCTCGCCCCCGGGACGAGCGCCGAGCAGGACGGCTCGGCGCACTTCATCGTCGCGGGCTCGTCGCTGAGCCTCGGGCACGACCCGGCCGAGGCGCTGCGGCACTTCGAGCTGGGCGCGGACCGCACGCGCGGTGCGTCGTCGTGGCCGATCGGCACCCGGCCGGACGTGCACGGCCCGGCCTGGGCGGCGCACGCGCACTGGCTCCTCGGCCACGACGAAGCGGCCGTCGCGAGCAGCGCCGCCGCGATCACGCTCGCCCGGGAGATCGAGCAGCCCTACAGCCTCGCCATCGCGCTGGCGTACGCCGGGATCACCCACCAGATGCGCCGCGACCGGCGGGCGCTCTGGGCGGCCGTCACCGAGCTGCACGAGCTGTGCGACCGGTACGGCTTCGCGTACTACCGGGAGTGGGCGCTGGTGCTGGGCGGCTGGTCTCGCGGCGGCGCGGCCGGGCTGGCCGCCGCTCAGGACGGCGTCGCGCACCTGAAGGCCGAAGGGTCGTTCGCGCGGATGCCGTACTGGCTGTCGCTGGTGGCCGAGCTGGCGGGGCCGGAAGCGGCCCGCGCGACGCTCGACGCCGCGCTCGCCGCCGGGGAGGCCCGCGACGACCGCTGGTGGCTGCCGGATGTGCTGCGGCTGCGGGCGGCCCACGACGCCGACCCGGTCCCCCGCCTGCGGGCGGCCGCGGAGCTGGCCCGCGTCCAGGGCAGCGTCGCCCTGCTGCGCCGGGCCGAAGCGGACCTCGGCGCTTTCGGGGGCCCGGGTGGCGGAGCCCCCGGCTCGGGGCGAAGCCCCGGAAGTCGCAGCGTTCGATCGGCGTCCTGACCTGCGGCGAACGGACCGAACGCTGCGCGAACGCCGCGTGCCTACGTTCTCTTCGGGTACGGGAAATCCGAGAGGGGCACCATGACCACCACCGCTCTGCCGCACGAGGAACTGGCCACCGCGCTGCGCGGCGACCTGATCACGCCGGCCGACCCGGGCTACGACGAGGCCCGCGCCGTGTACAACGCCATGATCGACAAGCGGCCCGCGGCGATCGCCTACTGCCGCGACGCCGCCGACGTCGTCACCTGCGTCCGGTACGGCCGGGCACAGGGCCTGGACATCGCCGTGCGCGGCGGCGGCCACAACGCGGGCGGCCTCGGCGTCGCCGACGGCGCGCTGGTCATCGACCTGTCCGGCCTGCGCAGCACGACCGTCGACCCGGTGAACCACACCGTGCGCGCCGACGCCGGGTGCACCTGGGGCGACGTCGACCACGCGACGGTCGCGTTCGGGATGGCGACGCCGTCGGGGATCGTCGGGTCCACCGGGGTCGCGGGCCTGACGCTCGGCGGCGGCATCGGCTACCTGGCCCGGCGGTTCGGCCTGACGATCGACAACCTGCTGGGCGCGGACGTCGTCCTCGCGGACGGGTCGTTCGTGCACGCTTCGGAGTCGTCGCACCCGGATCTGTTCTGGGCCCTGCGCGGGGGCGGGGGCAACTTCGGCGTGGTCACGTCGTTCACCTTCCGCTGCCACGACATCGGCGAGCACGGCGTCGTGCTCGGCGGGCCGGTGCTCTACGACCTGGGCGACACCCCGGACGTGCTGCGCTGGTACCGCGAGCTGCTGCCGTCGCTGCCGGAGGAGCTGAACGGCTGGTTCGGGCTGCTCACGATCCCGCCCGCGCCGCCGTTCCCGGAGGAGCTGTGGGGACGCAAGGCGTGCGGCATCGTCTGGTGCTACACGGGACCGCACGACAAGGCGGACGAGGTGCTGGCACCGGTGCGCTCGTTCGGCTCACCGGTGCTGGTCGGCCTGCAGGAGATGCCGTACACGGCGCTGCAGGGGGCGTTCGACGCGCTGTACCCGGCGGGACTGCAGTGGTACTGGCGCGCGGACGTGTTCCACGAGATCTCCGACGCGGCGATCGACATCCACCTCAAGCACGGCGAGGGGTTGCCGTCGATGCATTCGTCGATGCACCTGTACCCGATCGACGGAGCGGCGAGCCGGGTCGCCCCGGACGCGACGGCGTTCCCGCACCGGTCGGGCGGGTGGTCGGGCGTGATCGTGGGGGTGGACCCGTCACCGGCCAACGCGGCGGAGATTTCCCAGTGGACGCGGGACTATTGGGAGGAACTGCACCCGACTTCGGCGGGCGGGGCGTACGTCAACTTCATGATGGAGGAGGGCCAGGACCGGGTTCGCGCATCGTACGGCGCGAACTACGAGCGGCTCGCCTCGGTGAAGCGGCGGTACGACCCGGAGAACGTGTTCCACATCAACCAGAACATCCGCCCGGCTTGACGCGCGGCGCGGTGGCCGGGCGGAGGGCCCGGTTCTGTGAAGGCCGCTGCGAGGTGTGTTCCTCGCGGCGGCCTTCACGGCCTTCGGCCGGGGTCGGTCAACCGAGGCCGAGGTATTCGTCGGCGTCGATGCGCAGGCCGCCGTCGTAGTGGATGACCGTGAGCACGTGCCGTTCGACCAGCGTCGCGGTGCCGTCGCGGGGGTGGAGCGCGATGCGCACCGTCACCTGGCTGTCGCGGACCGACGGTTGGTCCAGCACCTCCGCACTGCGGTAGCGGCCCCAGAACCGGTCGTAGCTCGCGCGGCCGCGGCCGCGGAGGTTCGGGCCGATCAGCGGCCAGCCCGCGCTGGTGTCCGGCATCGAGCGGTAGTAGCCGACGACGAAGCCGGCTAAGTCTTCCTCGGCGTCGTCCGGCGCCGGGGCGGACCGGGCGGGCTCGGTGCGCGAGGTGCCGGGCGGCGCCGGCTGAGCCGCCCCCGGGACGGGCGGAAACGGCGGCCAGTGCTGATCCCCCGCGACGGCCAAGTAGGCCGGGACCAGCGCGATGACGGCCGCGACGGCTCCGAGCCTGGTGTAGAAACCCTCTTTCGACACGTCCGCTGGAGTCGCCCGCGCGAAGGCCGTCGTTACGGCCGCCGCAGTGCGCGAATCACCGTCACCGGGACTGCTTGCGTCGAGGCCCGTGCGCGCCGGGGTAGGTTCGGGCGCGGAGGTGATCACTGTGCCCGCGACCCCGGCGACCCGGTGGGACGTCCTGCTCGCGATCGGCATCGGCGGTGCGCTGGGCAGCCTCGCCCGGTACGGCCTGTCGGTGGCGATTCCGCACGGCCGCGGGGAGTTCGCCGTCGCGACGATGGTCACCAACGTTCTCGGCTGCCTGCTCATCGGTGTCCTGATGGCGATCCTGACCACCACCGCGCGCCCCCATCACCTGCTCCGGCCGTTCCTCGGTGTCGGGATCCTCGGTGGCTTCACGACCTTCTCCACCTTCGTCACCGACACCCTCGACGCGGCGACCACCGGGCGGATACTGGGTTCGCTCGCCTACCTGCTGGGGTCGGTCGCGCTCTGCCTGGCCGCGGTGACCGCCGGCCTGACCGCGACCCGCGCGATCCGGAAGGGACGCTGATGGAAGGACCGGCCACCCGCCTCACGATCTACATCGGCGAAGACGACCACTGGCACCACAAGCCGCTCTACCACGAGATCGTCCGCCGGGCGCGCGATGCCGGGCTGGCGGGCGCTTCGGTCCTCCGCGGCGTCGAAGGCTACGGCGCGTCCTCGCTGATCCACACCACGAGGATCCTGTCGCTGTCGGAAGACCTGCCGATGGTCATCGTGATCATCGACGCCGAAGTGAAGCTGCGGGCGTTCCTGCCCCAGCTGGACGAGCTGATCGGCGAAGGCCTGGTGACGCTCGACCAGGTCGAGGTCGTCCGCTACGTGGGGCGGACGGAGTGACGCTGGTGCTGGTGGCCCTCGGCGGGGCGGCGGGCTCGATCCTGCGCTACCTGACCGACCGGCGCGTGCAGGCCTGGCGGGACTCGCCGTTCCCCTTCGGGACGCTGACGGTCAACGTCGTCGGCTCGTTCATCCTCGGCTTCCTGAGCGGCTGGCTCCTGCACGGCGCCGAGCCGTCGTCGATCCGGGCGCTGGTGGCCGTGGGCTTCTGCGGCGGCCTGACGACGTTCTCGACGTTCGGCTACGAGACCGTCCGGCTGGTCCTGGAGAAGACGCGCCTGTACGCGGTGCTCAACGTGGTCGTGACGGTGGTCGCGGGCCTGGCTTCGGGTGCGCTGGGCTTGGTCCTGGCCACCGCCGTCTTCAGCTAGTCAGCTCGGCCGACAGCGTCCAGAGCCGGTCCGCGAGGGCCGCGTCCAGCGCCCATGCCTTGACGCCGTGCGGGTGGTCGGCGAGGTCGGCGTCATCCGGGACGGGGTAGGCCTCCTGGCCGTCGTCGAGGTAGTGCCCGCCGGTGCGGGCGAACTGCGGCGCGACGGCCGCCACGACGCTGGTCGCCGCCCCCTGCGCCACGGTCTTGTAGGTGAAGATCCCCGCCGCTTCGGCCGCGGCGAGGGACTGCTTCTGCGCCTGCGTGAAATGGCGCTGTAGCCCCGTCGCGACGCCGCCCGGGTTCGCCGCGTTCGCGAAGATGCCCTCGGCCGCCCACCGGTGGGTGGCGCCCACCGCGAACAGGGAGTTCGCGGTCTTCGACCGGGCGTACGCGATCTGGGGGTCGTAATCCCGGCGTTCGAAGTGCGGGTCGTCGAAGTCGACGCCGGCACGCATGTGCGCGGTCGAGCTGACCGCGACGATCCGCGCCTCACCGCGGTCCGCGGCCCCGTCCGCGAGAGCGTCGCGCAGGCCGCGGGCGAGCGCGAAGTGCCCCAGGTGGTTCGTCGCGAACTGCAGCTCCCACCCCTCCGGCGTGCGCGCCAGGCCGCCGGTCACGAGCCCGGCGTTGGCGACGAGCAGGTGGAGCGGGCCGGTCCAGTCGTCGGTGAACCGGCGCACGGACGCCCGGTCGGCGAGGTCGAGCGGCCGGATCGCCGCGCCCGCGATGGTGGCGGCGACCGCCTCCCCGGCGGTGCGGTCGCGGACGGCGAGCGTCACCTCGGCGCCGGCGGAGGCCAGCGCCCGGGCCGTTTCGGCGCCGAGGCCCGAGGACGCGCCGGTCACGACCACGCGGACGCCGGACAGGTCGTGACCGGCCACGACCTCGGCCGCGGTGGTGGCGGCGGTGAACGGCGTGCTGATCAAGGCCATGACCCGACTATACAAACTAAGCAGAAGTTGTAAAGCCAGCCTGCTAGCCTGGCCGCATGCCAGAAGCGCAGAACGCCGAGGCCGGCCGCCGTGACGCGGTGCTCGAGTCGGCGTTGCTCACCTTCGCCCGCCACGGCTACCGGAAGGCCTCCATGGAGGAGGTCGCCCGCGCGGCCCGGATCTCGCGACCCGGGCTGTACTTCCTGTTCGAGTCCAAGGAAGCCCTGTTCCGGGCCGCGGTCGGCCGGGCGCTCGACGAGGACCTGGCCGCCGCCGGGCGCATTCTCGCCGACGCCGGCCGTCCCCTGCCCGAGCGGCTCCTCGGCGCGTTCGACCGCTGGACCGGCCGCTACCTCGGACCGCTGAGCCGGGACGTCACCGGCGTCATCGAGCAGCACCCGGACCTGCTGGGCGAGCTCACGAAGACCGCGACGGCGCGCTTCGAGCAGCTGGTCACCGACGCGGTGGCCGAGACGGCGGACCGGGAGAAAGCCACGCAAGTCGCCCAGACACTGATCAGCGCCTCGATCGGGGTGAAGCACCAGGTCGAAACGCGCGAGGCGTACCTCGAGCGCTTCGCCGTCGCGGTCACCTTGCTCGTCGGCTGACTCAGCGCGGCGCCAGGCCGCGCACCTGCTCGAACGGATCCCCGCCGGTCGGCAGCAGCGCGATGATCGGCGTCGTCAGCCCGTTGTCCACATAGGACTGGACCTGCTCGCGGCACGACTCGACGCTGCCGTGGATCACCAGCTCGTCGACGACCGCGTCCGGGATCACCTGGTTCGCCTTCTGCCGGTCGCCGGCCGCCCACGCCTCGTGCATCGGGGCGAGGGCTTCCCCGCGGCCGAGCCAGTCGTGGAACGCCGCGTACACCGGGACCGTCAGGTAGCTCGAGATCAGCATCCGGCCCAGGCCCCGGGCCGCTTCCGCGTCCTCGGTCGGGCAGACGAAGATCCGGGCCGCCAGCTCGACGTCCGGCCCGATCACCGACCGCACCTGGGGCACGTCCGACGCCGCCAGCCAGTTCGTGATCGCGCCGTCGGCCTCCTTCGCGGCCAGGCGAAGCATGCCCGGGCGCAGGGCCGCCAGCATGATCGACGGCGCCGGGTCGGCCGGGCGCTCCAGCCGGAACTTCGAGACGGCGAACGTGTCGTACTTCTCGCTGACCTTCTCCCCCGCCAGCGCGGAACGCAGGAACCGCAGCGTGTCCCGCGAGCGCGCGAACGGCTCCTCGAAGGGAGCCGCGTTCCAGTTCGAGACGATCACCGGGGACGACGCGCCGATGCCGAGGACGAACCGGCCGGGCGCCAGCTCGGCCACGGTCGCCGCCTGCATCGCCAGCAGGCCGGGCCCGCGCGTGTACACCGGGACGATCGCCGTGCCCAGCCGCAGCTGCGGCGCCCACTGCGAGGCCAGGACCAACGGCGTGAACGCGTCCGTGCCCGCGGTCTCGGCGGTCCACGCGTCGGTGTAGCCCAGGTCCGGCAGCTGCTCGACCAGCTCGCGGTGCGCCGTCAGCGGCACCCCCGTCAGCGGGATCGTGAGGCCCCAGCGGCTCATGAATTCTCCTTGTCCACGGCGGAAAGCTCGCGCAGCAGCCAGTCGACCTGCGTGCGCATCAGGTTCTCCGCGACCTCTTCGGCCTGCGGCGTCATGTGGGTGGCGCCCGCCAGCGGCAGGAAGACGTGCGACCGCCCCTTCGCCAGCAGCGCCGACGACAGCCGCAGCGAGTGCGCGACGAACACGTTGTCGTCGGCCAGCCCGTGCACGATCAGCAGCGCCCGGCTCAGCTCCGCCGCGCTCTCGATCAGCGAGTTGTGCGCGTAGCTCTCCGGCTCGTCCTGGGGCTTGCCCAGGTACCGCTCGGTGTAGTGCGTGTCGTACAGCGACCAGTCGGTGACCGGCGCACCCGCGACCGCCGCGTGGAAGACGTCCGGGCGCCGCAGCACCGCCAGCGCGGACAGGTACCCGCCGTAAGACCAGCCGCGGATCGCGACGCGCTCGACGTCCAGCTCGGGGAACTGCGCCGCGGCCGCCTGGACCGCGTCGACCTGGTCCTGCAGGGTGACGTCGGCGAGGCGGCCGTGGATCTCGCGCTCCCACACCGCGCCGCGGCCCGGCGTGCCGCGGCCGTCCGCGACGAGCACCGCGAAGCCCTGGTCGGCGAGCCACTGCGACGTCAGGAACGCGTTGCGGCTCTGCAGCACGCGCTGGGCGTGCGGGCCGCCGTACGGGTCGAGCAGCACCGGCAGCTTGCCTTCGCTCGGCTCGTAGCCGCGCGGCAGGAGCAGCGCCGCGCGCAGGCCGCGCTCCCCCAGCGTCAGCCAGGTCAGGTTGGGCACGATGTCCGGGTCCACAGTGGACGATTCGATCGACGCCACCGCAGCGCCGTCCCGCAGCACCGAGACGCGCGGCCCGCTGTGGTCCAGGCTCCACGACGAAAGGACGGTGACCGCGGCGGACCCGGCGCCGACGTGCACGCCGTCCACAGTGGACAGCCGGCGGACCGACGAGCCTTCGGTGCGGAACACGTGGATCTGCGTGGAGTCGGCTTCGGACGCGCTGAAGAGGATCTCGTCGCCGACGTCGAGCACGGCCCGCAGCTGCAGCCCGGCCGGGGTGACGGCCTCGCCGCCGACGAAGAGCCGGTGGTCGCCGTCGACCATGCCCTCGACGACGAGCCGCCCGTCGGGCGTCCAGGCCGGGACGCCGCCGACGATGTCGATCCAGTGCTGGTCCGACGCCGTGTGGAGCACCGACGTCGAGCCGTCGGTGACGTCGAGGGTGAGGACGTCCATCCGCTTCTGGTCGCGCGGCTCGACGGCCAGCAGCGGCGCGCCGCCGGCCGACCAGTGCACCGACGCCAGGTACTCCCACTCGCCCGGGGCGACGTCCACGCGGGAGCCGTCCAGCCCGAGCACGGCCAGGGACACGAGCGCGTTCGTGGTGCCCGCGGCCGGGTACGCGACGACGTTGGCGGGGTTCTGCGGGTTGGCCGGGTCGGCGATGGTCCAGCGCGGCACCGGGCCGCGGTCGGAGCGCTCGGCCAAGAGGCTGCGGCCGTCCGGGGACCACCAGTAGCCGCGGGTGCGGTCCATTTCCTCGGCCGCGATGAACTCGGCGAGGCCCCAGGCGATGTCCTCGCCCTCCTCCTCGACGAGCACGCGGTCGTCGCCGGTGGCCAGCTCCAGCACGTGCAGCCGCCGGTTCTGCACGTACGCGACGTGCGTGCCGGCCGGGTTCGGGCGCGGGTCGATCACCGAGCCGTCGACGCGCAGCGTCACCTCACCCGAAGCGAGGTCCAGCGTGTAGAGCTTGCCCGAGAGCGAGAACGCGGCGACGGTGAAGCCGGCGTCGACGCTGTAGTGGACGACGCCGCCGCCGGTCTCGCGAGCGCGTTCGCGGCGCGCCCGCTCCTCGGCCGGCAGCTCTTCTTCGCCGGGCAGCAGGTCGACGGCGTCGACGAGCTTCGTCTCGGCGCCGGTGGCCAGGTCGGCCGACCAGAGGCTGTGCCGGGGGTCGGTGCCCGACTCCGCGCGCAGGAACAGCACGCGCGAGGCGTCCGGGGCGACCCGGAACTCCTTGGGCGCGCCGAGGGTGAAGCGCTGGGTCCGGGCCTGCTTGCGGAGGAACGGGAGGTCGTCGACATCGGTCACGCCCGCACTCTTTCAGACGATCACGACGGGACGCCAACACCCTTCAGCTTGGCCAGCTCCTCGGCGACGTCGAAGCCCGGTTCGGGGAACTCCGGCTTCAGCTCCGCGAGGGTTTCGATGAGCAGCTCGGCGACGGCCCAGTTCCGGTACCACTTGTGGTCGGCGGGCACGACGTGCCAGGGCGCGTGCTCGGTCGACGTCTTCTTGAAGATGTCGGCGTACGCCTCCTGGTAGGCCGGCCAGTGCGAGCGGGCCTCGAGGTCGCCCGGGTTGTACTTCCAGTGCTTCTCGGGTGTCTCCAGCCGGGCCTTCAGCCGCTTGAGCTGCTCTTCCGGCGAGATGTGCAGGAACACCTTGACGACGGTCGTGCCCGCGTCGGCCAGCTCCTTCTCGAACGCGTTGATCTCGGTGTAGCGGCGGCGGCGCTCGGCCGCGGTCAGCAGCCCGGTCACGCGCGGGACCAGGATGTCCTCGTAGTGCGAGCGGTCGAACACGCCGATCTGGCCGGCCACCGGCAGCTGCTTGCGGATCCGCCAGAGGTACGGGTGCCGGCGCTCGGCCGCGGTGGGCGCCTTGAACCCGGCGTAGCGGACGCCCATCGGGTTGACCAGGCCGAGCACGTGCGAGACCGTGCCGCCCTTGCCGGAGGTGTCCATGCCCTGCAGCACCAGCAGGACACTGCGCCGGCCGCCGCCGACGCCCTCGGCGTAGAGGGCTTCCTGCAGCGCGGACAGCCGCGAGGCGGCGTCGTCGAGCTTGGCGACGGCCTTCGGCTTCTTGCCGGGCCCCACCGGGGTCGAGCCCGGGTCCGGCAGCTCCGCGCCGACGCGCAGCGCGTCCCGGACCCGGCTTCCTGTGTCCTTCTTGGCCATCCCGCGAAACTACCTGCTCACGCGGCGGCTTTCTCGGCGAAGAGTTTCAGCAGTGTGCCGTGTCCGCCGTCGCTCGAGACGCCGTCGCGGACCTTCTGCGCGGTTTCGCCGTGCCGCTCGAAGTTCCGGTGTTCCAGCTCGACGCGCGTGCTGCGCGGCCCCTCCTCGACGAATCTGACCTCGATCTCGCTGGCGTGAGCGGGGTCGGGGTCCACCTTCCAGTCACCGTCGATCCGCCACGACAGGACCACCCGGCCGGGTGGCTCCCAGACGAGCACCTCGCCCCACTGGCACTCGGCGCCGTCGACGGTCCGCTCGTACCAGCGGCCACCCGGCTTCGGCTCGATGACGGCTTCGGCCAGGTCGGCCTCGCCGAGGTGGTGCTCGCGCGGCCACCAGCTGTCGAAGGCCTCGGTGTAGGTCTTGAACGCGTGCTCGCGCGAGCAGGCGACGGTGATCGTCTTGCGGATCGGTTCGAGCGTCATGACTGCTCCTCTTCCGTTGCTTCCGCCAGGGCGGCGAAGGACTTCAGCGCGTCCGACCACATCCGGTCGAGGTAGGCGCGCACCGCGGCGATGCCGTCGGGCTCGAGGCGGTACAGCCGCTTCGTGCCCTCGGCCCGGTCCGCGACCAGGCCGGCCTCCTTGAGCACCTTGAGGTGCTGGGAGACGGCCGGGCGGCTGATCGGCAGGTCCGCGGCCAGCTCGCCGACCGCGCGGGGCCCGGTCCGGAGCGCTTCGACGATCGCGCGCCGCGACGGGTCGGCCAGCGCGGCCAGCTGGTCGCTTCCGTAAGTCGCCACGAACCGTAAGCTACGACTTACCGATGAGTCCGTCAACGGCCACGCACCGTTTCGGGGGTCGCCGTCGGGTATTGCGCAACGAACAACGGGTGAAAGCAATGATTCCCGGCTGAACTCTGCGTGTTCTGCCTCTAACCTGAACGTATGACGACGTTCGCCGGCCGGGAGACCGCCGCCCCCACCGCCGCGAGCTTCATCGAGCTCGACGAGCAATGGAGCACGCACAACTACCACCCGCTGCCCGTCGTGATCGCCGAAGCCGCCGGCGCTTCGGTCACCGACGTCGAAGGCCGGTCCTACCTCGACTTCCTTTCCGGGTACTCGGCGCTGAACTTCGGCCACCGCCACCCGGACCTGGTCGCCGCCGCGGTCGAGCAGCTCGGCCGCGTCACGCTGACGTCGCGGGCGTTCCACCACGACCAGCTGGGCCTGTTCTGCCGCGAGCTGGCCGAGCTGACCGGCACCGAGCTGGTGCTGCCGATGAACTCGGGTGCCGAGGCCGTCGAGTCCGCCGTCAAGATCGCCCGCAAGTGGGCGCACCGCGTCAAGGGCGTGCCGGACGGCACCGCCGAAATCATCGTCGCCGGCTCCAACTTCCACGGCCGGACGACCACGATCGTGTCGTTCTCGACCGACGAGACCGCGCGTGCGGACTTCGGCCCGTTCACGCCGGGCTTCGTCACGGTGAAGTACGGCGACGCGGCCGCGCTGCGCGACGCGATCACCCCGCGCACGGCCGCGGTGCTGCTGGAGCCGGTGCAGGGCGAGGCCGGGGTCATCGTGCCGCCGGAGGGCTACTTCGCCGAGGTGCGTTCGGCGTGCGACGAGCACGGCGTGCTGCTGATCGCCGACGAGATCCAGTCCGGGCTGGCCCGCACGGGCACGGTGCTGGCGCTGGACCACGAAGGCGTCCGCGCGGACGTGTACACGCTGGGCAAGGCCCTCGGCGGCGGCATCCTGCCGGTGTCGGCGGTGGTCGGCCGCCGCGACGTGCTCGGTGTGCTGAAGCCGGGCGAGCACGGCTCGACCTTCGGCGGCAACCCCCTCGCGTGCGCGGTCGGCCGCGCGGTGGTGCGCCTGCTCAAGACGGGCGAGTTCCAGCAGCGGTCCACGGAGCTGGGCGCCCACCTGCAGACGCGGCTGAGCGCGCTGATCGGGTCGGGGCTGTCCGAGGTCCGCGGCCGCGGACTGTGGGCGGGCATCGACATCGCCCCGGGCGGGCCGTCGGGCCGCGAGGCATCGGAGGCACTGGCGGCGCGCGGCGTGCTGTGCAAGGAGACGCACGAGCGCACGCTGCGGGTGGCACCGCCGCTGGTGATCACCCGCGAGGAGCTGGACCGCGGCATCGACGCGATCGCCGAGGTCATCCGCCCCTGAACCACCGGATGCCGCCGGGTGAGCCTCCCGCCCCGGCGGCATCCGGAGCACACCACGGTCTGGTACGCGCCGAGCGCGGCTTGCCGGCTCCACCCAGCGGTCCGGCAGCGGTCCGAGACGCGGCCTGCCGGCTCCACATGGCGGTCCGGCAGCGATCAGAGCGCGGCCGATACGCGGCTTGCCTGGCCCACCCCGGCAGCGCACCACCGGCGATCCCAGCCCAGCCGGCACGCGGCTTGCCCAGCCCGCCGGCGGCGCACCGCGACCGCCGCCAACGGTCCGAAGCGTGGATTCCACGCCAACCTCGCGCCCGGGTGACGAGCGTGCCCACCCTCGCCGCCGAGGTCGGCCCACCCGAGTGATCTCCCCCGGCCCCGGGAGCAGATCGTCCCGTTCGGACGTTGTGCCCGGTATGGGATCAGGGGAATGGGTGGAACGGCCGCTGGTCGGCGCCGACAGCGTGACGCCGGCCGAGCTGTACGACCAGGGGAAGCGGCTCCGGGACAAGACTCCCGCCGCCGCGCACGACCACGAGGCCGCTGCCGAAGACCGGCCGACGCCGCTCCAGTACTTCGAAGCCAGCAACCGAGGACGTCTCCCGGAACTCGTCGAGCTGCGCCGGGAACGCATGCTCGCCTCCCCCTTCACCTTCTTCCGCGGCGCCGCCGGGCTGATGGGCGCCGATCTCGCCGGCACGCCGGACTCCAGTCTCACCGCGCAGCTCTGCGGCGACGCCCACGCCGCCAACTTCGGGCTCTACGGCACGCCCGAAGGCAAGATCGTGATGGACATCAACGACTTCGACGAGACCGTCCCGGGCCCGTGGGAGTGGGACCTCAAGCGGCTCGCGGCCAGTCTCGTGCTCGCCGGCCGCGAGGGCGGCATCGGCGAGTCCGGCTGCCGCGAAGCCGCCGAAGACGCCGTGAAGTCCTACCGGCGCACCATCCGCGCGCTCGCCGACCTGCCGTTCCTGCGCAGCTGGAACGCCCTGCCGGACTCCTCGGTGCTGTCCAAGGCCCGCGCGGACGAGCTGATCGACGACTTCGCCGACGCCGCCGAGAAGGCCCGCAAGAACGACAGCGCGAAGGTCGCCGCGAAGTGGACCGAGCACGTCGACGACCACGAGACCGGCCTGGCGCGCCACCGGTTCGTCGAGGACCCGCCGGTGCTGACACACGTCGACGAGCGGACCGCCGAGGCCGTCGCCGCCGGCCTGGTGTCCTATGTGGACACCCTGCGCGAGTCGCGGCGGACGCTGATCGCGCGGTACCGGATCGCCGACGTCGCCTTCCGCGTGGTCGGCACGGGCAGCGTGGGCTTGCGCAGCTACGTCGCCCTGCTGCACGGCAACGACGACGAAGACCTGGTGCTGCAGGTGAAACAGGCCCAGAAGCCCGCGCTCGCGCCGTACCTCGACCTGCCGGAAGCCGACCACGAAGGCCGCCGGATCGTCGACGGCGCCCGGCTCGTCCAGGCCGAGACCGACGTCCTGCTCGGCTGGACCACGATCGACGGCGTCCCGTACATCGTCCGCCAGTTCCGCAACCTCAAGGGCGACATCGACCCGGCAGAGCTGGAGAAGGACCACCTCGACGACTACGGCCGCCTGGCCGGCGCCCTGCTCGCCCGCGCCCACACCCGCTCACTGCACCCGAAGCTCCTGGCGGGCTACTTCGCCGACGACTCCGAGTTGGACGAAGCGATGGGCGCGTACGCGGTCCGGTACGCCGACCGGACCGAGGCCGACCACGCCGCCTTCTCGGCCACCTAAGCCAGCAAAGCCGCGACGTCGGCCGCGCAGCCCCAGGCGAGGGTGATCCCCGAACCGCCGTGGCCGTAGCAGTGGACGACCTCCCCCGCCCGCTCCAGCCGCACCACCGGCCGGAACGGGCGCAGGCCCACCGCGGACCGCAGGATCTCCGCCCCCGCCAACGCCGGGACCAGCTCGCGGCAGCGGCGCACGATGTCCACTGTCACGCCCGGGTCGGGCTCGAGATCCCCTCGGCCCGGCTCCTCCGTGCCGCCGCACACCACGTGGCTGCCGTGCGGGATCACGTACGTGACGCCCGGGCCCGTCTCGTCGACCACGAACTCCGTCAGGCCCGGGTCGCTCAGGTGCACGACCTGGCCGCCGACCGGGACCATCGAACCGTCGCCGGCCAAGGGGCCCGCGCCGAGGCCCGCCGCGTTGACCACCGGGCCGAGGTCCGCCAACGACCGCAACTCCCGGTGCTCCACGCGCACGCCCAGCGCGACCACCTGGGCGAGCAGCCAGTCCAGGTACACCGGCAGGTCGACCAGCGCCGTCGTGAACACCAGGTGACCGCCTTCGCGCACCGGGTCGATCATCGCCGGGAGCCACTGCGGCTCGGGTTCGCCCGGGGCCAGCAGGACGCGGCCGCGGCGGAAGCGCACCCCGGGTGCCTCCTGCGCGTGCAGCACCGCCAGGGTCTCGGCGGTCCAGCGCACGATCCGCTTGTCCGGGCGGCGCACCGGCGGGTACAGCACCCCGCCCGCGATCGCCGACGTCGTCTCCCCCGGCGGGGCCGCCGCGACGACCGTGACGTCGTGTCCCGCACCGGCCAGCCGGTACGCGCAGCTCAAGCCGATGATCCCGGCCCCCGCCACCGTGATGCGCATCCGATCCTCCTCCCCGGCATCGTGGCAGACGGGTGCATCACGGAGTCACAGCTACCCTCTCGCGGGTGAGGACGATGTGGGTGCCGGCCGCCGCCTGCGGCCTGGTCGCGGTGCTGCTGGGGCTGCCGTTCGCCGGCGGGAGCACGCCCGGGGCCGTCGACGCGACGGTCGCCGGCTGGATCGCGGACCTGAGTCCCGGCGTGCTGCGGGCGCTGGTCCTGCCGACCGAGCCGTCCGTGGTGATCGCCCTCGGCGTGCTTTCCGTCGTCCTGTGCCTGCGCGCCGGGCGGCGGGTCGACGCCGCGTTCGCGCTCGGCGCGCCACTGCTGGCGATCCTGCTGACGAGCTGGCTGCTGAAGCCGCTCTACGACCGGTGGAAGAACGACACCCTGGTCTACCCGAGCGGCCACACGGTGAGCCTGGTCGCGGTACTGACCGTGCTCGTGCTCGTCACGCGCAAGGCGTACGTCGTCGTGCTGAGCGCCCTGGCACTGCTCGCCGCGACCGTCGGGCTCGTCGGGATGGGCTACCACTACCTCACCGACGTGGTCGGCGGGACGCTGTTCGCGGTCGCCGTCGTGCTGCTCACGTGGCCGGAGCGGCGTCCCGAGCCAGCGCGGTCAGCCGGCTGACCGCGCGCAGGTACTTCTTGCGGTAGCCGCCGTTCACCATCTCCTCGGTGAACAGCGACGGCAGCGGCTCACCCGAGACGACCACCGGGATGGCCCGGTCGTAGAGCCGGTCGGCGAACGCGACCAGCCGCAGCGCCACGTTCTGGTCCGGCGCCGGGTGGACGCCGCGCAGGTGGACGCGGGTGACGCCGTCGAGCAGCCGTCCGTACCGGGACGGGTGCAGGGAAGCCAGGTGCTCGCACAACGCGTCGAAGTCGTCCACAGTGGACCCTTCGTGCGCGGCGACCGAGGACTCCAGCTCGTCGGGAGTGACCGGCGGCGGCGCGTCCGGCAGGCCGCGGTGGCGGTAGTCCGGGCCGTCGACGCGCACCACGCCGAACCGGGCCGACAGCGTCTGGATCTCGCGCAGGAAGTCCTCGGCGGCGAACCGGCCCTCGCCGAGCTTCTCCGGCAGCGTGTTCGACGTCGCGGCGATGTACACGCCCGCGTTCATGAGCTCCTGCAGCAGCCGCGTGACCAGCGTGGTGTCGCCCGGGTCGTCCAGCTCGAACTCGTCGATGGCCAGGATCCGGTGCTCCGAGAGCCGCCGGACCGCCTCGAGGAAGCCCAGCGCGCCGACCAGGTGGGTCAGCTCGACGAACGTGCCGTACGCCTTGGGCGAGGGCGCCGCGTGCCAGGTCGAGGCGAGCAGGTGGGTCTTGCCGACGCCGAAGCCGCCGTCGAGGTAGAGGCCCATCGGCCCGGCCGGCTCCGAAGACCCGCCGAAGAGCTTGAACCGCTTCTTCTCCTTGCGCGCGCCGATCTTGGCGGCGAACGCCGAGCAGGCCTCGACCGCGGCGGCCTGGCTGGGCTCGTCCGAGTTCGGGAGGTACGTGTCGAACCGGACGGCGCCGAAGCGCGGCGGGGGCACCAGCGCACCGATCAGCTCGTCGGCGCCGAGCTCGGGTCGGCGGTCCACCAGGTGCGCGGGCATGGTCGCAGAGCCTATCCGCGCGCCGGACGCCGGTGAGCGGGCCTGTCCCCCGGTAGAGACGCACTTCACGCCCGTGCTGGGATTGTCGCGTGCGGAGCGTGTGGCCCTCTTCGACGGGCGAACTGACCGGGGTGGACCTCGAGGAGATCTACGCGTACCCGGCGGCGGTGGACCGCCCCTGGGTGCAGGTCAACTTCGTCTCCTCGGCCGACGGCGCGGTCGAGGTCGACACGACGTCGGCGGGGCTCTCGCACGCCGCCGACCGGCGCGTTTTCCTGCTCGGGCGCGACCTCGCCGACGTGATCCTGGTCGGTGCCGGCACCGCCCGCGCCGAGGACTACCGCGGGGTCGTCGCGGGCCCGAAGCGCCTGGACCGCCGTCGCCGGCTGGGCTTCGCCGGTGTCCCGCCGATCGCCGTCGTGACGCGCACCGCGGATCTGGACCCGGCGTCGCGGTTGTTCACCGAGACCGTCGTACCCCCGATCGTGGTCACCACCGAGTCCGCGCCGACCGGCGCCCTCGAAGCCGCCGGGGCGGAGGTCCTGCGCGCGGGCACCGACGACGTCGACGTCCGGCGGGCGCTCGAGCTGCTCGCCGCGCGCGGGCTGCGCCGGGTCGCGTGCGAGGGCGGGCCGCGGTTGTTCGGCAGGCTCGTCGCGGACGACCTCGTCGACCAGCTCTGCCTGACCGTCGCGCCCCTGCTCGTGGCCGGGCCGGCGGCCCGGATCGCCGCGGGACCGGTGGTCGTGCCGCGCCGGCTCGCACTGGCATCGATCCTGGTCGAGGACGGCTTCACGTTCCTGCGCTACCGCCGGGACGCCGGGTGAACGACGACGCCGACCTCCTCGCCCGGGCCGCGGCGGGCGACGACGCCGCGTTCGGCGCGCTCGTGCGGCAGCACACCCCGCGGATGTACCGCGTCGCGCTGCGGATCACCGGCAGCGCCGCCGAGGCCGAGGACGTCGTGCAGGACTCGTGGCTCGCCGCCTGGCGCTCCCTCGCGTCCTTCCGCCACGAGTCCGCGGTGTCGACCTGGCTCTACCGCGTGGTCACCAACAGCGCGCTCGCGCTGCTGCGGCGGCGCCGGCCCACGATCTCGCTCGACGCACCGGAACCCGACGGTCAGTCCACTCTGGACAGTGCGCTGCTCGCCGGGGCCGTCCCGGGCCCCGAAGGCCGCGTCGTGCGGGCCGAAGAGGTCGACGCGGTGCTGCGCGCGATCGGCAGGCTGGAGGTGTCCCAGCGCGTGCCGCTGGTGCTGCGCGAGCTGGAGGGCCTGAGCTACGAAGAGGTCGCCGAGGTGCTCGACGTGAACGTCGGCGCCTTGCGCTCGCGGCTGCACCGGGCCAGGGTGGCGCTGCTCGCCGAATTGAGGGAGCGGTGATGGCCGAGCTTCAGGATCCCGAGCGGGACCCCCGCTGGGAAGCCGTGCGCGCCGCCGCCCGGCGGCACGTGCCGACCCCGCCCGGGCTGGTCGAACGCGTCCTGCGGGCCGTCGCGCGCGGCCGCCGGACCGCGGTGGAGGTGCCCGGCGAGGCGGGCAGCCTGCGCGTCACCGAAACCGTCGTCGCGCGGCTGGCCTCGGCGATCGCCACCGAGCGGGCACCCGGCGGGGTGCGGGTTTCGGCCGTCGCGGTCGAGGACGACGCCGTGCAGGTGCTGGTGTCGGTCCGGTTCGGCGTCGCCGCCGACGCGGCCGCCGAAGCGCTGCGGCAGGAGATCACCGCCGAGCTGTCCCGCCAGCTCGGCACCGCTACGACGGTGAACGTGCACGTCGTGGACGTCCACCCCGGCTAGCCGTTCCCCCGATCGGGGGATCTTGCGTGAGGATTGCGTCTTCGCGGGCATCGTACGGGCGAGAGACCGCCGCGAGAGGAGCCCGAACGCATGCACCCGGAACGGACCGAAAGCCCCGGCACGGTGACCCCGCTCAACGAGGAGGGCGCCGCCGGCCGCACCACGATCTCGTCGGTCGTCGTGCAGAAGGTGGCCGGCCTGGCCACCCGCGAGGTCGCCGGGGTCCACGCCCTGGGCGGCGGCGGGGTGTCGCGCGCGCTCGGCGCCCTGCGCGAACGCATCCCCGGCTCCGGCACCGTCACGACCGCCGGCGTCGCGGTGGAGGTCGGCGAGAAGCAGACGGCGATCGACCTCGACGTCGTCGTGGAGTACGGCGCGCGCATCGCCGACGTCGCCCGTGCGGTGCGGCGCAACGTGATCACCGCGGTCGAGCAGATCACCGGCCTCGAGGTGATCGAGGTGAACATCTCCGTCAACGACATCCACCTGCCGGGCGAGGAAGAACCCGAATCGACGCGGGTGGAATGACCGGACGCGACCCGGACGACCCGGAGGGCAAAGCGGCCTTCCGGGCGTTCGTGCGCGCCCACCACCCGGACGTCGGCGGTGACCCGGCCGTGTTCGCGGCCGGGCTGGCCCGGTTCCGGGCGGCCGAACCCACCGCCGCCGAGCCCGCCCGGGAGTCCGAAGTGGACTCCCGCTACGACGCCCCGGTCAGCTTCGTCGTGAACCGCCGCGGGATCGCGGCCATCGTGGCGCGGTTCCGCCGTCGCCGCCGTCGCCGCCGTCCGCCCCGGGTGCGCTGAGGCGCACCTCCCGTACCGTCCAAGGACCGTCCTAGGAGGACATGTGAACGCAACGCAGACCGGGCTCCTGGCCGGGCTGATCCTCGGCCTGGCCGCGACCCAGGGGTTCACCGCGTTCCTGGTGACCCTGGCCGTCGGCATCATCGGCCTGGTCGCCGGCCGGGTCCTCGACGGCAAACTCGACCTCGGCGAGCTCTTCGGCAAGGGCCGCGACAAGTGAGCCGCGTCCTGGACGTGCCGCGCGAGCTCGCCGAACCGGCCGAGCGCGGCACCCTCACCATCGGGCACGCCGTGGTGCGCAAGATCGCCCAGCACGCCGCCGACCAGGTCCCGGGCACCACCCGGGACGGCAAGAAGGGCGCCAAGGCCAAGGTCGGCGGTCTCGACAACGACGTCGACCTCGCACTCGACCTCGCGCTGCAGTACCCGGCGCCGGTGCGGACGGTCGTCGACGTCGTGCGGGAGAAGGTCACCGGCGAGGTCGAGCTGCTCACCGGCTACCACGTGCGGACCCTGGCCGTGACGGTGTCCGCGCTCCTGCCGGACGTGCCGCCGAGGGTGCGGTAGCCGTGCGCCCGCTCGTCCGCCTCCTGTCCACCCTGCTCGCCCTGGCCTTCGCGGCCGCCGGCGCGCTGCTCGCGCTCGAAGTCGGCTGGCACTGGTGGCGCCCCGGCGCGGGCCCGCTGCTGGTCCCGTGGCCGCGCTGGCAGGCCGAACTGGCGTCGCTGGGCTGGGACGCCTACGCGGTGCGCGTCGGTGCCGGCGTGATCGCCGCCGCCGGCCTGGTCCTGCTGCTGTGCGCGCTCGCCGCCGGGAGCCGCGCGATCCGGCTCACCGACCCGGCCGACGACGTGAGCGTCTCGACGTCGCCGCGCTCGCTGGCCCGGCTGGTCGGGCTCGCCGTGCGCGCGCAGGACAACGTCGCCGGCGCGACGGTCACCGCGAGCGCCCGCCGCGTCCGCGTCCGGGCGAAGAGCACCCTCGAAACCGAGGGCGAGCTGCGGCCGCGCCTGCTGGCGACGGTGTCCGCGCTGCTCGACGACGTCCCGCTCGTGCGGCGGCCGAAGGTCTCGGTCGTCGTCGACTCCCCCAAGGACCGCCGATGAGGAAGTCAGCCGCCGCGAAGGCGCTTTCCCGCTCGTACGCGGGCGAACGCACGCTCGCGTTCCTCGTCGGGCTGCTGGCCCTGGCCGGCGGGGCACTCGCCCTGGTGGTCGGCTTCGGCGTGCTCGGCGAGTTCCGCGGCCGCCGCCCGCTGCTCGACCCGATGGCCCTCGACTGGCTCGGCGGCCACGCCACGCCCGCCCGGATCGTCGCGATCGTGCTCGGCGTCCTGCTGCTCGTGCTCGGCCTGCGGGGGACGCTGCGTTCGCTGCGCCCGGAACCGCGGCCCGACGTGGACCTCGACCGCACCGAGGGCGCGGAGCTCGTCGTCACCGCCGCCGCGATCTCCGGCGCGGTCCAGGCCGACGCGGAACAGCTCGACGGCGTCAGCCGGGCCCGGGTCCGCGCGGTCGGCTCGCGGACGTCCCCGGCGCTGCGCGTCACCCTGTGGCTGCACGAGGGCACCGACCTCAAGGGTGTCTGGGAAGACCTGGACGCGCGGGTCCTGACCAGGGCGCGCGAGTCGCTCGGCCTCGACGTCCTGCCCACCGCCGTCCGGCTCGAACTCGACACGAGCGCGGCGAAACGCGTGCGCTGAGCGGTGACTTTCCGCAGAATGCCCGCATGCCCCTACCGCTGCAGCCGCCGCTGAAGCCGATGCTCGCCAAGCCCGCGAAGGCCATCCCGGACTCCGGGGGCCTGCTGTTCGAGCCGAAGTGGGACGGCTTCCGCTGCATCGTCTTCAAGGACGGCGACGAGCTGTACCTGCAGTCCCGCGCGGAAAAGCCGTTGAATCGGTACTTCCCGGAAGCGGTCTCGCGGCTGCTGGAGATCCTGCCGCCGCGGGTCGTGCTGGACGGCGAGCTCGTCGTCGCGCGCGGCGGGCGGCTGAACTTCGACGCGCTCACCGAGCGGATCCACCCCGCGGAAAGCCGGATCACGCTGCTGGCGGCCGAGCAGCCCGCCGAGTTCGTCGCCTTCGACGTGCTCGCGCTCGACGACGAGTCGCTCCTGGACGAGCCGACGTCGGCCCGGCGCGAGCGGCTGGTCGAGCTGGCCGGCGACCGGTTCCCGCTCACCCCGGCGACCACCGACGCGGCCACCGCGCGGCACTGGTTCGAGCTGTTCGAGGGCGCGGGCCTCGACGGCGTCATCGGCAAGCCCCTGGACGAGCCGTACACGCCGGGCAAGCGCGTCCTGCACAAGTACAAGCACCTGCGCACCGCGGACTGCGTCCTGGCCGGGCTGCGCTGGCACGTCGACGGCGGCCCCGGCGAACTCGTCGGGTCGTTCCTGCTGGGCCTGCACGACGAAAAGGGGGTGCTGCACCACGTCGGCACCGTCGGGTCGTTCCCGAAGGACCGCCGTCGTGAGCTGGCCGAGGAGCTGGCGCCGCTGGTCACCGACGGCGAGGACCACCCCTGGGGCGGCCGCGCGCAGGGCGAAGGCCAGCGCATCCCCGGCGGCATCACCCGCTGGCGCGCCACCGAGCACGAATGGGTGCCGCTGCGGCCCGAGCGCGTCGTCGAGGTCGCCTACGAGAACACCGAAGGCGGGATGCCGTCGCGGTTTCGGCACAACGCGCGGTTCAAGCGGTGGCGCCCCGACCGCGAACCCGCGTCGTGCGACTACACGCAGCTGGAGGAACCGGCCCGCTACGACCTCGACGCCGTGTTCCGCGGCCAGGTCGTGCGGACCCGCTAACCCGCGTCCCACACCTGTCGTGCAAAGCTCGGCGGTGCAATGCCTGTGATCGACGTGAGGACCTCGCCCGTGCGCCGCCGCCGTTCCCGTCTCCTGGTCGCGCTGCTCGCCCTGGCCTCCGCCGCGGGCTGCGCCGCGGGCCCGTCGGTCCGGCCCGCCCTGGTCGAGAACGACGGCAAGACGACGGCCGCCGCGCCCAGCGGCACGCCCGCCGTGCCGCTGCCGCCGCTGGGCGAACCGCAGTCGCCGACGCTGCGGTGGGCCGACTGCGACGACGACACCCGGCAGCGGATCGGCACCCCGGCCGTCCCGGACACGCTGCACTTCACGTGCGCCCGGGTCACCGCGCCGCTCGACGCGCCCGGCGAGGCCCGGCGCTCGGTGGTGCGGCTGCTGGCGCTGAAGGTCGGGTCCGGGCCGGTGCCGCTGGTCGTGGTCAACGACGTCGACGGCGAACCCGGCACGGTCTACGCCGCGCGGCTGGCCGCGACGCTGCCGCCGGCGTTCCTGGAGAAGTTCTCGCTGATCGGCCTCGACCGGCGCGGCACCGGGCTCTCCGGCGCCGTCCAGTGCGTGCCCCCCGAGATCCGGCACGACCTGATCGACGCCGACCCGGCCCAGGGCGACCTGCAGGACGTGCTGGACGCCGCGCGCAAGGCCGGGCAGCAGTGCGCGATCGAGCTGGACGACTCCCAGACCGCGCTGGACAGCTGGCGCACCGCCGGCGACCTCGACGAACTGCGCAAGCAGCTGGGCATGGAACGGCTGTCCGCGCTCGGCCGCGGTGACGGCTCGAAGGTCCTCGCCGAGTACGCGGTGCGCTTCCCCGGGCAGGTCGGCCGGATGGTGCTCGACGGCGTCCCCGACCCGGGCGCGGACACCGCCGCGGTGCTGGACGCGGTAGCCGCCGGCGCCCAGTCCACGTTGGACGCCTTCGCCACGGACTGCGCCGCGCGCAAGTGCACCCTCGGCGACCCGAAGGCCGCCCTCGCCACGCTCACCGGGCAGCTGCGGCAGAACATCGCGCCGCTGACCGAGGACGGCGTCGCGTTCGGGCCGGGGGTCGCGATGTTCGCCGTCTACTCGGGGCTGGCGCAGCGGTCGCGGTGGCCGGAGCTGGCCGACGCGATCGCGGCGGCGCGGTCGGGGAACATCGCGCCGCTGACGGCGTTCGCCACACCGGCGCTGCACGATTCGCGCGCGCAGCCGTCCCGGCTCGACGCCACCATCGCGACCCGCTGCAACGACAGCCAGACGCGGCTCTCGGCGGACCAGCTCGACCAGGTCGTGGCCGGGATGCGGGCGAAGTACCCGCAGTTCGGCGCGGTCGTCGCCCAGCAGCTGGCCTGGTGCGGGCCGTGGCCGGTGCGGACCGAGCCGCTGCCCCCGGCGGGCGGGCCGGGTGCCCCGCCGATCCTGGTCGCGGCCACCGCGGCCGACCCGGTGACGCCCCAGCTCGGCAGCACCCGCGCGGCGGACCAGATGCCGTCCGCGGTGACGATCACGTGGCAGGGCGCGGGCCACGGCGCGGTCGGCACGTCCCCGTGCGTCACCGACGCGACCCGCGCGTTCTTGGTCGACGGCAAGATCCCCGCCGACGGCACCCTCTGCCCCGCCTGACCCGTGCTGGAAGGGTCAGCACGCGTGATTGAAGGGTCATCTCTCGTGATGGGAGGGTCGACACGGTGTCAGTGCCGTGTCGACCCTCCCATCACGCGTGTCGACCTCTGAATCACGCGTGTCGCCCCTTCCATCACGTCGTTACTGGCGGTAGGACTCGACTTCGGAGACCGGGCGGGCCGCGGCTTCGTCCGGGTTCTCGTGGAACTCGGTTTTCGCGCGCCGCTGCCGGAGCAGGTCCCAGCACTGGTCGAGCTGCTGCTCGACCGCGGTGAGGCGATCCTTGTCGCCGCCGCTCAGCCCGACGCCGACCGAGCGCGACCGGAGCTCGTGCTCCTCCGCGATCAGCTCGTCGATCCGGCCCAGGATTTCGCCGTCGGCCATGAGTTCCTCCTCGTACGGTTGCTCGGTGCAGACGCTACCCCGGCCCCGGGAATTCCCGCCGCACCCGGTTCGTTGACCAGGGCATGAGCACCGTTGAGCTGACTGCCGAGAACTTCGACCAGACGGTAAACGACAACGAGTTCGTCCTGATCGACTTCTGGGCGAGCTGGTGCGGCCCGTGTCGTCAGTTCGCGCCGGTCTACGAAAAGGCCTCCGAGAAGCACGACGACCTCGTGTTCGCGAGCGTCGACACCGAAGCGCAGCAGCAGCTCGCCGCCGCCTTCGACGTCCGCTCCATCCCGACGCTGGCCATCATCCGCGACAAGACGCTGATCTACGCCCAGCCGGGCGCGCTGCCCGAGCCCGCCCTCGAAGAGCTCATCAAGCAGGCTCGCGAGGTCGACATGGACGAGGTCAAGCGCAAGGCTGCCGAAGCCGAGGCCGAACAGGCCTGACCACCACCACACGGCGAAGGCCGCCCGCGGAACACCCGGGGCGGCCTTCGCCGTGTCTCAGGACCGCGTCGCGAGCCCACGCAGGAAGAACGCCAGGTTCGCCGGCCGCTCGGCCAGCCGGCGCATGAAGTAGCCGTACCACTCGTCGCCGTAGGGCACGTAGACGCGCATGCGCGAGCCCGACGCCGCGATCCGGGCCTGCTCCTCCGGCCGGATGCCGTAGAGCATCTGGAACTCGTGGTCGTCGTCCTTCCGGCCGTGCTCGTCGGCCAGCGCGGCGGCGATCTCGATCATCCGCGGGTCGTGCGACGCCACCATCGGATACCCGGAACCCGCCATCAGGACGCGCAGGCAGCGGACGTAGGACTTGTCCACTTCGGACTTCTCCGCGAACGCCACCGACTCCGGCTCGGCGTAGGCGCCCTTGCACAGCCGCACGCGCGAGCCCGGCCCGGACAGCTCCCGGCAGTCCTGCTCGGTGCGCCGCAGGTAGGCCTGCAGCACCGCGCCGACCCACGGGTACTCGCCGCGCAGCTCGCGCAGGATGCCGAGCGTCGAGTCCGTGGTGGTGTGGTCCTCCATGTCGAGCGTCACGGTCGCCCCGACCGCGTCGGCCGCCGCGCAGATCTTCCGCGCGTTCTCCAAGGCGACGTCCTCGCCGTTCGACGGCAGGAACTGCCCCACCGCCGACAGCTTCACCGAGACGTCCGCGCCGTCGGCGAGCCCTTCCGCCGCCAGCGCGGTCAGCACGGCCTCGTAAGCCGCGACGGTCGACGCGGCCTGCGCGGCGTCGGTGGTGTCCTCGCCCAGGTGGTCGAGGGTGATCCGCCGGCCGTCCGCCGCCAGTTCCCTGGCGACGCGGACGGCGTCGGCGGTCTCGGACCCGGCCACGAACCGGCGCACCACGGATCGCGTGGCGGGCACCGCTTCGACGAGCCGCCGGATGCCCTTCGAGCGGGCGGCGGCGAGCAACGGAGCGCGCAACATGACGGAACCTCCTCAGCCCTGGTGCGGGTAACGGACGCTGGTCGGCGGGACGAACGTCTCCTTGATCGAGCGCGGGCTGGTCCAGCGCTGCAGGTTGAAGATCGAGCCGGCCTTGTCGTTGGTGCCCGAGGCCCGCGCACCACCGAACGGCTGCTGGCCGACGACCGCGCCGGTCGGCTTGTCGTTGACGTAGAAGTTGCCCGCGGCGAACCGCAGCGCCTCGGACGCCTTCGCCACGGCCGTGCGGTCGTTGGCGATGATCGCGCCGGTCAGCGCGTACGCGGCCGTCTCGTCGACGAGCTTGAGCACGGCGTCGAAGTCGCCGTCTTCGTAGACGTGCACCGACAGGATCGGGCCGAAGTACTCGGTCGAGAAGATCTCGTGCTTCGGGTTGTCCGAGACGAGGATCGTCGGCTGGACGAAGAAGCCGTCCTCGTCGTCGGCGGTGCCCCCGGTGAGGACCTCCACCGAAGCGTCGCTCTTGACGCGGTCGAACAGCTCCGCGTGCTTGGTGAACGCGCGCCGGTCGATCACCGCGCCGCCGAAGTGCGACAGGTCGGTGACGTCGCCGTAGGACAGCGCCTCGGTCTCCGCGACGAGACCGTCCTTGACCTGGTTCCAGACGCTGCGCGGGACGTACGCGCGCGAAGCGGCGGAGCACTTCTGGCCCTGGTACTCGAAGGCGCCGCGGACGAGCGCGGTGCGCAGGACGTCGACGTCGGCCGACGGGTGCGCGAGCACGAAGTCCTTGCCGCCGGTCTCGCCGACCAGCCGCGGGTAGGAGCCGTAGCCGGCGATGTTCGCGCCGACCGTGCCCCACAGGTGCTGGAACGTCGCGGTCGAGCCGGTGAAGTGGATGCCGGCCAGGTCGCGGTGGGTCAGGGCGACCTCGGAGACGGCCTTGCCGTCGCCCGGCAGCAGGTTGATGACGCCCGGCGGCATGCCCGCCTCTTCGAGCAGCCGCATGGTGAGGTGCGCGGCGAACGACTGCGTCGGCGACGGCTTCCACAGCACGGTGTTGCCCATCAGCGCGGGCGCGGTCGGCAGGTTGCCGGCGATCGCGGTGAAGTTGAACGGCGTGATCGCGTAGACGAAGCCTTCGAGCGGGCGGTGCTCCAGGCGGTTCCACACGCCCGGCGAGCTGATCGGCTGCTCGGTGAGGACGCGGCGGCCGAACTCGACGTTGAAGCGCCAGAAGTCGGCGAGCTCGCAGGCGGCGTCGATCTCGGCCTGGGTCGCGGTCTTGGACTGGCCGAGCATGGTGGCGGCGTTGAGCGTGGCACGCCACGGGCCGGTCAGCAGGTCGGCGGCGCGCAGCAGGATGGCGGCGCGGTCGTCGTAGGACAGCCCGCGCCACTCCGGCGCGACCTTCGCGGCCGCGGCGATGGCGTCGGTCGCGTCCTGCTGGGTGGCGCTGTGGATGGTGCCCAGCACGTGCCGGTGGTTGTGCGGCTGGACGACCTCGATCTTCTCGCCGCCGCCGGGACGCTGCTCGCCCCCGACGGTGACCGTGAGGTCGACGGGTTCCGCCTGGCCCAGCCGCTTGAGCGCACCCTCGAGTTCCGCGCGCTCAGCGCTGCCCGGCGCATACGTCAGCACCGGCTCGTTCTTCGGGGCGGGGGTCTGGGTCACGGCGTCCACGGCGGCTCCTCTGCTTACCTGCTACGTCTGGATGCCCCGAACGGTAACTCCGGACACGGTCCGGCGGCTTGTCCGAACGGCTAAAATCGCTCGTATGATCTTGGCCGACCGGATAACCCCGGCATGACGTCGCTGCGGCACGTGCTGGCGACGCTCGGCGAGCCGCTCGTCGAGGTCGTCGTGGCCCCGCACGGCCTCGGCGTCCCGGTCGGCGACGTCGTGATCCTCGACCCCGAAGACCCCTTGGAAGCCGGGCCGGGCGACCTGGTGCTGGTGATCGGCGCCCGCGGCCGGGCGGCGGCGCCCGCGATCCGCGCGGCCGGGCGCGGTGGGGCGGCCGCGGTGGCGGTCAAGGGCGCGACGGGCGCGGACGTCGCCGCCGACGCGGGCATCGCGCTGCTCACCGTCGGCGCCGAGGCGCGCTGGGAACAGGTGGAGTCGCTGGCCCGCGGGGTCGTCGAGGCGGCGCGCGCGGGCGGCGAAGCGGCCAGCGGCGAGGTGCTCGGCGACCTGTTCGCCCTGGCCCAGACGATCGCGACACTCACCGGCGGCCTGGTCAGCATCGAGGACACGGCGAACCGCGTGCTCGCTTACTCGCGGGCGGGCGACGAGGTCGACGAGCTGCGGCGGCTGTCGATCCTCGGCCGCGAAGGCCCGGAACGCTACCTCGCGATGCTGCGCGAATGGGGCGTCTACCAGCGGCTTCGCGCCGGCGAAGGGATCGTGCGGATCGACGAGCGGCCCGAGCTGGGCATCCGCCGGCGCATCGCGGCGGGCATCCACGCGGGCAAGCAGCCGCTCGGCACGATCTGGGTCCAGGAAGGCGCCCAGCCGCTGACCGAGAGCGCCGAGACGGCCCTGCTCGGCGCGAGCCGCACCCTGGCGCCGCAGCTGATCCGCGCGCGCACGCTGCCCAGCCCGGAGCTGCGGCTGCGGGAAGACCTCCTGGCGAGCCTGCTGGAAGGGCGGCTGGACGCGGAGTCCGTCGCGGACGACATCGGCGCGGACCCGGCCCGGCCGGCGCAGGTGCTCGCGTTTTCCTTGGAGCGATCGGACAACCGGCAGCTGCGGCGCGCCGAGCTGGTGCACCTGATCGCCGTGCACACGGCGGCCTACCGGCGCAGCGCGCTGGTGAGCGTGATCGGCGGCCGCGTCTACGCGCTGCTGCCGGACCTGCCCGAGCACTCGGACGCGGCGGTGCTGGCACTGGCCAAGGAGATCGTCGGCACCGCGCGGCGGCACCTGGACGTCCCGGTGCGGGCGGCGCTCGGCGGTGTGGTGCCCCGGTTGTCGGACGCGGCCGCGTCCCGGGGCGACGCCGACCGCGTCCTGGCGGCGATGGTCCGCGGGCACTGGCCGGCCGACGTCGCCTCGCTGGCCGACGTCCGCGCCGAGGTGCTGCTGTCGGAGGTGCTGGCGTTCCTGGGCGGGCAGCCCCGCATCCGCGACCCGCGGCTGACGTCACTGGTGGAGCACGACACCGAGCACGGCGGGATCCTGGTCCCGGCGGTGCTGGCGTGGCTCGACGCGTTCGGCGACGTCCGCGCGGCGGCCCGGGTCCTGAACATCCACCCCAACACGGTCCGCTACCGCGTCCGGCGCGCCGCCGAAGTGTCCGGAGTGGACTTCGCCGACCCGGCCCAGCGGATTCTCACTCAGCTGCAGCTGAGGCTGTAGACCCTGCTAGCTTCGCCGGCGTGGACCTCTTCTCGCGCACGTGGGCGGCGTTGCGCGCCGCGGTCGCCGCCCTTCCCGACGAGGACTTCGCGAAGCCGTCCGGCTGCCGGGGGTGGCTGGTCCGGGACCTGGTGTGCCACCTGGTGATCGACGCGCAGGACGTCCTGATCACGCTGGTGACCCCGGCGTCCTCGGCGGTGACGCACGACGCGGTGACGTACTGGGTAGTGGCGTCCGAGCCGCCTTCGGGCGACGACCCGCTGGACGCCCTGATCATCCGCCTGGCCACGGCCTACGAGGACCCGGCGCTGCTGAAGTTCCACCTCGACGACGTGGGCGCGGCGGCGGGCCGCGCGGCCGACCTGGCGGACCCGGGCATGCGGGTGTCGACGCAGGAGATGGTCCTGACGGCGGGTGACTACCTGTCGGCGTACGTGCTGGAGTGGACGCTGCACCACCTGGACCTGGTGACGCACGTGCCTTCGGCCGCTCCGCCGCCCGCGGAGGGTCTGGCGGCGACGCGCTCGATGCTGGAGAAGATCGCCGGGACGGCGTTCCCGGCGTCGTTCCCGGACGCGGATGTGCTGCTGGTGGCGACGGGCCGCCGAGCCCCGACGCACGCCGAGCGCGCGGCCTTGGGCGAGCTGGCCGCGCGGCTACCGTTCGTGCTCGGGTGAGGCAGGGCGCCCTGCCTCACCCGGCTCACGTCACGCCTGCACCAGGCTGAATCGGCGGCGTTCCCCGTCGATGGACTCGATGCGGACCGTCACCCGGCTACCCGGCCCCGGCGCCGCTTCGGTCACCCACAGGCCGTGGACACCGGGCGCGACCTCGACGAACGCGCCGAACGGGACCACCCGGGCCACGACGCCGTCGAGCACCCCGCCCTCGGCGTGGGCCGCGACGAACTCCTGCCACTGGGACATGCGATTCACCTCCTTCCCGCGCACGGTCCGATGACGGACAACGTGCGGGAGGCGGCGGGCCACGGGCCCGCCCGGAGGTCACGGCTCAGCCGGGTACCCCGTCTGCTCACGGCTCGAGGCCGACCCGGCAGTCACGGGAAAACCATAGCGGAAAAGCCATCGGAAATATCTCGACGTGGTACCGGCACAATTCGAGATCCACTCACGAAATGGGCGCGCGAAGCTCCGCGAGTTCGGCGAGCGCGGCGAAAGAATCGAGCCGCGCGGATTGGTCGTAGGCGGCCGTCGTGGCGAGGACTTCGTCGGCGCCCGCGGCCTCGACGAGCGCCATCAGCCGGTCCTCCACTTCGGCCGGCGTGCCCGAAATCTGGCCGTCCAGCGTGTCCTCGAGCCGCCTGCGCTCGCGGTCGGTCATCGGCAGGGCCAGGACCTCCGCGGGCGGCGACAGCGGCGGGAAGACGCCGTGGGAGCGCGAATACACCGTCGCCCAGGCCTCCGAGACGAGCAGCCGGCGCGCGTCGGCCGCCGAGTCCGCGACGGCGATCGCGGAGGACACGACGACGTAGGGCTCCCGTGCCCACCCGGACGGCCGGAAGCCGTCGCGGTAGCGCGTCACGGCTTCGGCCAGGGCGCGTTCGCCGCGGACGGGCGCGATCACCAGCGGCAGCCCGAGTTCGGCGGCGAGGTCGGCGCCGGACCCGGTGGCCAGCAGGAACGGCGGCACGCGCAGCCCCTCGGCCGGGTAGGCGTGGACGCCCGGGTGCCCGTGTTCGCCGGTGAAGAACCCGAGCAGCTCCCGGACCTGCGCGCCGAAGTCGTCGGCGGCTTCCTTGCCGTGCCCCAGCGCCTCGCGGACACCGACGGTGAAGCCGACCGACCGGCCGAGACCCATGTCGATCCGGCCCGGGTACAGCGCTTCGAGAACCCCGAACTGCTCGGCGACGACCAGCGGCCGGTGGTTCGGCAGCATGACACCCCCGGTGCCGACCCGGATCCGGCTCGTCGCGGCCGCGACGGCGGCGGCCAGCACGGTCGGCGCGGACCCGGCGACCCCGGGCACGCCGTGGTGCTCGGAGACCCAGAACCGGTGGTAGCCCAGCCGTTCCACGTCGGCGGCGAACGCGACGGTGTCCCTCAGCGCCCGCGCGGTCCCGCCGTCACGCCGCACCGGCGAGCGGTCGAGCACGGAGATCCTCACCCCGGGTGCAACGCCCGGCGCGGAACGGGATTCCCGTCAGGGGCGCCAGCGCTCGCTGTAGTCCGGGTGGTCGGTGTAGGGCAGGGCCAGCAGGCGCAGCGTGAGACACCAGTTGGAGCCGGCCTCGTCGGCGGGCACGTGGCAGGTCTCACACCAGTATTCGCTGCCGTAGAGCGGAAAACCGGGCACCTTCTCCGACACCGTGGTGCGGTGCGCGAGCAGGATCCGCCGGGTCGCCTCGATCTCGTTGATCATCTGGTTGACCGCGTCGAGATCCAGGTCGGTCAGCCCGCGGATCTTCTGCTCCACGGCGACCTTCGTCTCGCCGCGGTTCATGGCGTCACCGGCCTTGGCCTTGTTGACGGCCTGCATGATCATCGCCTGCCGCGCGCCCACGCGCGCGGCGAGGAAAGCGATCAGGTCGTCCACTGAGGGCCTCCCTCGAACTCGCCCCAGGACATGTCTCCGGGGAGTCGTCGATCCGGGACCGCACGTTACGCCGTTCGAGCCGGTGGTCGAGACCACCGAGGCGGCCGTACGCCATTTGTGACCCGAAAGGCGACAGCGGGGAGTGAGGTGATCACTCCGCGTTTTCCGGGGCCGGGTTTCGATTCAGCCTTTGACGAGTTTTCGACCACGGAAGTGGCAGGCGGCACGGTTGTGGCTTTGATTACATACGGTATCGATCGAGGGGATCCCGGTGCCGCTGAGTAACACCGGACGCCGTGGGCAGAGCGTCTTCGAGCCCACCGACGGCGGGGTCCGGCCTCGCGACGCCGCCGTGCCCGCCACCACCAGCCCTTCGATCCCGGCCTACGCCGCGCCGACCACCACCGAGCCCGCGCTTCCCGAGCCCACTGCGAAGGACTACTCCGTCGACCTCGCGGTCGTCTCCAAGCAGTGCTTCGGCTCGGCGGGCTGCAACGTCGTCGTCGAACCGAAGCTGGCCTTCCTCGGCGCGAGCACCCTGCTCTGGGAGTGCGACATCACCTACAGCATCTCGGGAGACAGCTCCGGGGAGCTGATCGAGACCGCCTACTCGCAAGGCGGCTCCTCCTACCGCGTCGACCGCACCGTCGTGAGCACCAAGAACACCAAGGTCGTGCCCAAGGCGAGCGTGACGGCGGTCAGCTGCCGCGAGCCGTGACGTCACTCCTCCGGCCGCGCCTTGCTGGGCTGGACCCGCTTCGGCTCCCCCGGCATCTTCGGGTAGTCCGGTGGGTACGGCATGTCCCCCAGCCCGTGGTCGCGCAGGTCGCGCTCGTACCACTCCAGGGCCTTCTCCAGGCCGAACGCCTCCGCGTCCATCGCCTCGTGCAGGTCGCCGTGGGACTCCAGGAACGCCGGGATCGTCAGCACGTCGAAGTCGTCCGCGTCGACCTCCTGGAGGAGGTCCCAGGTCAGGGGCGTCGACACCGTGGCGCGCGGGGTGCCGCGGACCGACCAGCTCGACGCCACCGTGCGGTCGCGCGCCGCCTGGTTGTAGTCGAGGAACACGCGGCCGCCGCGCTCCTCCTTCCACCACGCGATCGTCGCCTTCTCCGGGATCCGGCGCTCGACCTCGCGGCCCAGCGCGATCACCGCGTGGCGGACCTCGACGAAGTCCCACTCCGGCCGGATCCGGACCAGCACGTGCACCCCGCGGCCGCCGGAGGTCTTCGGGTAGCCCGTCAGCCCCGCGTCGGCCAGCACCTCGCGGACCACCTGCGCGACCTCGACCGCGTCGGCGAACCCGGCCCGGTCCGGCGGGTCGACGTCGATGCGCAGCTCGTCCGGGTGGTCCACGTCGGCGCGGCGGACCGGCCACGGGTGGAAGTCGAACGTGCCCAGGTTGGCCGCCCACGCGAAGACGGCAGGCTCGGTCGGGCACACCTCGGCGGCCTTGCGGCCCGACGGGAAGGTGATCTCGGCGGTTTCGAGCCAGTCCGGCGCCCCCTTGGGCACGCGCTTGGCGTAGAACCACTCGCCCTCGACGCCGTCGACGTAGCGCTTCAGCGTGGTCGGCCGCTCGCCGATCGCGCGCAGCAGCGGCCCGCCGACGGCGATGTAGTGCTCGACGACCTGCCGCTTGGTGATGCCGCGCTGGGGGAAGTACACCTTGTCCGGGCTCGAGACGCGGACGGTGCGCCCGCCCACCTCGTACTCGACCGGGTCACCGTGCTTGGGCATGCGGCCACGCTAGCGGTGATCGCCCCGCCCGGCGCTCGCGAACTGCCCGGCGGCCGGCGGACGTGACGGAGGCCCGTGGCGGACCGCCGGTAGGCTCGAACACGTGTCCGGCCGCACCAAGCTGATCGTCGCGCTCGCCGTGGTCGCCCTCTTCGTGGCCGCCGCGGTGCTGCTGCCGATCCCCGGGCCCGCCGAGCTCCGGGCCTGGGCCGCCGCCACCGGGCCCGCCACCCCGCTCGTGCTGTTCGTCGCGTACTCGCTGCTCACCGTCGCGCCGATCCCCCGCACCGTCTTCAACCTGGCCGCCGGCCTGCTGGTCGGGACCACGGCCGGGATCACCATCGGCCTGGCCGCCACCACCGTCGCGGCCGGCCTGTCCTTCGGCCTGGCCCGGCTGCTCGGCCGTGACCTGGTCACCCGGCACCTGCACCGGGCGGCCGTCCGGACGGTCAACGACCGGCTCTCCGACGGCGGCGTCCTCGCGATCACCTCGCTGCGGCTCATCCCGGTGGTGCCGTTCGCGCCGTTCAGCTACCTCTGCGGCGTGTCGTCCGTGCGGCCGGTCCCGTACCTGGCCGGTACGCTGCTCGGGAGCGTGCCCGGCACCGTCGCCGTGGTCGTCCTCGGCGACGCCCTGACCGGCGACACGCCGCCCGCGCTGCTCGCCTGCTACGGCGCGTTCGCGCTGGCCGGGGCGATCGGGCTGGTCAAGGTGTTCCGGAAACGGGCCCCGGCGGCGCCGGTACCCGAACCGGAGCCCGCCGGACCGGCTGGCTGACGCGAACAGCACCGGGCCGACCGCTACACTCGATCGGGTGCGCGAACCGGAAACGCGCTGAGCAGGGCCACCATCACCGGGAATTTCGTCAGGAGCAGTCGCCATCGACACCGGTCAGCTGATCGCCGGGCACTATCGCCTCGTCGAGCACATTGGTAGCGGTGCCATGGGAGTCGTGTGGCGCGCGACCGACGTGCGCCTCGAGCGCGACGTCGCGATCAAGCAGATCCTCCCCCAGCCGGGCGTCTCCGAGACCGAGCGCGACAACATGCGCCAGCGCGCCATGCGCGAGGCGAAGAACGCGGCCCGGTTCCAGCACCCGAACGCGATCGTGGTGTTCGACATCGCCGAGCACAACGGCGACCCGTGCCTGGTGATGGAGTACCTGAACGGGCCCAGCCTCTCCACGATCCTCTCCGAAGAGGGCACGCTCCCGCTCGGCCGGATCGCCCGCATCGGCGAGCAGGTGGCGTCCGCGCTGGTGGCCGCGCACCGCGCCGGGATCGTCCACCGCGACGTCAAGCCGGGCAACATCCTCATCGACGAGACCGGCACCGCGAAGATCACCGACTTCGGCATCTCGCGCGCGGCCGGCGACATGACGCTCACGGCCACCGGCCTGATCGGCGGCACCCCCGCCTACCTGGCGCCCGAGCTGGCCCGCGGCGCCGACCCGGTGCCCAGTTCCGACGTCTTCGCCCTCGGCGCGACCCTCTACCAGGCGATCGAGGGCACCACGCCGTACGGCAACACGACCAACCAGCTCGCGCTGCTCTACGCGGCGGCGAACGGCCAGATCAACCCGCCGGTGCAGGCGGGCGCGGCCACCGCGCTGCTGATGAGCCTGCTGCGCAGCGAGCCGGGCGAGCGGCCCAGCATGGCCGAGGCCCGCGAGCGGCTGGCCGCGCTGGCCCGCACCGAGCCGGGCGGCATGTCGGCGTCGCCGCCGCTGCTCTCGGGCAACGCGGGCCGCAAGCCGGCCGCACCCGCCGAGAGCGGCGACCGCCCGCCGTGGCAGCGCACCGACCAGCCCGCGCCGTCGTCGCCGCCGGTCGGCACGCCGGTGCCCGCGGGCAAGAAGGCGCCGTCGAACCCGCCGCGCCCGACGGCGGCGTTCATGCCGATGCGGTCCCCGGCCGCACCGCCGAACACCCCGCCCAGGCCGATGCCCGCGGCCGCGCCGACGGCCAGGGCGCCCCAGTACTCGTCGAACGCCCCGAAGCCGGACAACAAGCGCAAGTACGCGATCTTCGCCGGCGCGGGCGCCGCGGTCGTCGTGGTCGCGGTGATCGTCTTCCTGGTCGTCAACTCCGGTGGCGGCGGCACCGGCAGCAACCAAGCGGGCCCGACGACGCCCAAGGTGCCCGTGACCGTCAGCAGCACCCCGCCGAGCACCGCGCCGAGCAGTACTTCCCAGCAGCCGGTCTCCTCGAACGGCAAGGTCGAGTGGCAGCCCGCGGGGCAGAAGGTCATCGACTTCTACCAAAACGTCGGCAACCCCGCTGCCGCCTGGGCGCTGCTGACCCCGGACGCGCAGGCGCTGTACGGCGACCAGAGCCAGTTCGCGACCTACTGGGCCCAGCACCCGATGAACGGCTACGGCGGCGCGAACGCCTACAAGCGCGCCAACGAGCCCGACGGGTCGGTCGACATCCAGATCACCCTGAAGTTCAAGGACGGCTCGAACCAGCAGGTGATCGTCCGCGTGGTCGACTCCGGCGGCGGCGACCTGAAGATCACCGGCGAGAGCCGGCTCCCCCAGACGTGACGGTCTCCGAGACTTAACGCGCCGCTGGTGGGCTGACGGGCGCGGATGGCCTACCGTGGAAGCATGGCCGACAACGGAGCTTCGCTGCCGGGCCAGAATCCTCGCTTCCACGAGGATCTGGTCGGCCTGGACCCGTACGACCCGGAGGCGCGCGCGTTCGCCGAGCACCTCGACCGGATCGAGCGATCCGGTCCCAACTACACCATCGAAGCGGCGCTGGACGGCGTGTCCGACTTCGCCGATTCCAGCAACCGCCTCGGCGGGCTCCGGTACTGGGTGTCGGCCCTGATCGTGGTCCTCATCGTGCTCGGCGTGATAGTCGCCGCATGGGACATCGTGGTGCACGCCTTGGCGTGGCTCGCGGCGTAACGTGGAGCGGGTGAAAGGTATGAAACCCGTTGTCGGCGCCACCCCACGCGTCGTGAAGTCCGAGCAGGAATGGCGGGCGGAGCTGGACCCCGAGGAGTACGCGGTGCTCCGCGAGGCCGGCACCGAACGGCCGTTCACCGGTGAGTACACCGACACCAAGACCACCGGCGTCTACGAGTGCCGCGCGTGCGGTGCCGAGCTCTTCCGCAGCGACACGAAGTTCGAGAGCCACTGCGGCTGGCCGTCGTTCTACGACCCCGCCGACTCCGACGCCGTGCTGCTGCGCGAAGACCGCGCCATGGGCATGAAGCGCATCGAGGTGCTCTGCGGCTCCTGCCACAGCCACCTCGGGCACGTGTTCGAGGGCGAGGGCTACGCGACCCCGACCGACCAGCGCTACTGCATCAACTCCATTTCGCTCAAACTGGTACCCCAGTCCTAAATCCTCCTTAAGCCGGCAACCCGCCGCCCTTCCTCGAACGTAGTCTCCGCACACGGACGAGGGAGGGCGGCGTCATGACCGACACCTGGGGCATTCCCGGCCCGCTGTTCGCGGGCCTCTACCTGGGCCTGCTGCTTCTGCCCGCGGGCTACGCCGCGGTGCGGACCCGGCTGCTGCTGCGCGGCCGCGCGGGCGGCGCGCCCGAGCGGGCCGAAGAGCTGGCCCTGCTGACCGGCGGGCGCACGCGGGCCGGCGAGTTCGTCGTCGCCCGGCTGCTGGAACGGCAGACCATCCGGATGGACGGCACCGGCCGCGTGCACCGCGTCCGGGGCAGCGCTCCGGACGACCTGGGCCGCGCCGCGCTGGCGCGGATCGGCAAGACCGGCACCGTCGTCGAGTCGGTGCGCCGCGAGGTGCGGCACCACCCGGCGCTGGTCGGCCTGGAGCACGGGCTGATCGCGCGCGGCCTGCTCGTCGACGCCCGGAAAGTGCGGCTGACCTGGGTGTTCACCGCCGTCGCGTACTGGGTGCTGGTCGTGTTCGGCGTGGTCCGGCTGATCGCCGGCAGCTCGACCGGGCACCCCGTCGGCTTCCTGCTGGGCCTGCTGCTGCTGGGCCTGGTGGCGGCCATCTTCGTCACGACCCGCGCCGCGAACGCGCCCGAGGTCAAGGCCACCACCGCCGGACGCGCTGCCGCCCGTGAAGCCGAGCGCGCCGGCGTGCTGACCTCCGGCCCCGCGGGTGCCGTCGCGGCCGGCGGGTTCGACAGCCACCCCGACAAGGACGTCCGGCTGGCCGTCAGCCGGTCCACGGTGGTCTCGGCCACCCGCTCCGCCCACCGCCGCAGCCGGTGGGCGGCGGCCGGTGGCGGCGGGTTCGCCGGCTACTACGGCGGCAGCTCGTGCAGCAGCGGTGGCGGCGGCAGCTCCTGCGGCGGCGGTGGCGGTGGCGGGGGCGGCTGCGGAGGGGGTGGCGGCGGAGGCTGCGGCGGTTGAAACGCCGACGCGACTGCCTGCGTCTCACAGCTACGGTAACCGCAACTCACTGAGGGGAGACGGGCGATGGACGACCCGTGGGGCATCTCCGGACCGGATTTCGTGGTCCTCTACATCGCACTGCTCGGCGCGGTGCTGCTGATCCGGGTCATCGTGGCCGGCGTCGTCGCGAGCCGCGCGATGCGGGCGGACCACGAGCGGCCCGGCCCGCCGCCGACCGTGTACCAGCTCGCGTTCCTCGCGGGTGGTCCCGACCGGGCCACCGACGCGGCGATCGCGGCGCTGGTGGAACGCGGACAGCTGCGCGTCAACAGCTACAAGCAGCTCAGCCAGGCCGGGACGCGGCCGGTCGAGCCGCTCGAGCAGGCGGTCTTCGACGCGGCGCAGCTGAAGACGACCGCGACGCTGCGGGACTACGGGCGCCGGTCGGCGGCGATGCGGGCCCTGGAGGACGGCCTCGAACAGCGGGGCCTGCTGGCCTCGGCGGCCGCCAAGCGGCAGTCGCGGACGTTCGGGCTCGTCCTGCAGCTGGCCGTGCTGGTGCTCGGCGTCGTGCGGCTGGTCAACGGCATCTCGCTGGGCCGCCCGGTCGGCGTCCTGGTGTTCCTGGTGCTCATCGCGGCGGTGCTGACGATCGTGGCGGCGGTCCGGCGGTCGAAGACCGGGCCCCGGCAGCCGTCGGCCGCCGGACACCGCCTGCTCGGCCAGGCGCGGTCCGCGGCGAGCGGCCCGGTGCCGGCCGGGATGCTGGCGGGCGGCATGCTGCTCGGCGGCGCCGCGGCCGCGGTCGCCCTCGGCGGCTGGGCGATGTACCCGGACGAGGAGCTGAGCGCGGCGCTGATGCCGCCCGCGGGCTCCTTCGGCGGCGGCGGTTCGTCGGGCGGGTCCTCGTGCTCGAGTTCGTCGTGCAGCAGTGGTTCTTCGTGCAGCAGCGGATCGTCCTGTGGCGGTGGTTCTTCGTGCGGCGGAGGGGGTTGCGGTGGGTGAGCTCGGCATCGGGATCGGCTGGCGGCACGAGCTGGACCTGTCCATCGCGCGCCTGCCCGGCGTCGACTGGGTGGAGGTGGTCGCCGAGAACCTGCACGCCGACCACCTCCCGGAGACGCTCGTGGCGCTGCGCAAGCGAGGCCTGCCGGTGCTGCCGCACGCCGTGTCCTTGTCGCTGGGCGGGGCCGAGCCCCTCGACACCGGGCGCGTCCAGCACCTCGCGGAGATCGCGCGGGCGCTGGACGCGCCGCTGGTCAGCGACCACGTGTGCTTCGTGCGCGCGGGCGGGCTCGACTCGGGTCACCTGATGCCGCTGCCGCGCACGCGCGAGGCGCTGGACGTGCTGGTGGCCAACGTCCGGCTCGCACAGTCCATTGTGGACGTCCCGTTCGCGCTGGAGAACATCGCGGCGGTGCTGGAGTGGCCGTCCGCCGAGCTCACCGAAGAACAGTTCCTCACCGAGCTGACCGAGCGCACGGACTGCCGGCTGATCATCGACGTCGCGAACCTGTACGCCAACGCCCGCAACATCGGTACCGACCCGGAGGCGTTCCTGGACGGCATCCCGTGGGAGCGGCTGGCGTACGTGCACATGGCGGGCGGCATCGAGCGCGACGGCGTCTACCACGACACCCACGCGCACCCGGTGCTGCCGGAGGTCCTGTCGCTGCTGACCGAGCTGCGCCGCCGGACGGACCCCCCGGGCGTCCTGCTGGAGCGCGACGACGACTACCCGACCGACGACGAGCTGGCGGCGGAGCTGGCGGCCCTGCGGGCGGCGGTGACGGCGTGAGCCGCGCGGACTTGGCCCGGCAGCAGGCGGAACTGTTGCAGGCACTGCTGTCCGACGGCCCGGCGCCGTCGGGCTTCGACACGTCGCGGTTGCGCGTGGAGGCGAACGTGTTGCGGCGCAAGCACGGGCGGGTGCTGGCGTACCAGCGGCCCGAGGTGGCGGAGGCGCTCGGAGAGCGGTTCGGGCCGCTGTTCGCGGAGTTCACCGCTTCGCGCCCGAAGCGGGACACGGAGCGGTCGGGGGCGTACGCGGACGCGTTCGTGGAGTGGCTGATCGCGAATGGGCACCTGCCGAAGCCGAAGCGCGGGCTGCGAGCCCGGCTCCGGCGCCGCTAAGGGGTCCAGGTCGGTTTGTCGACTCCCGGGAGCCGCGTCCCGAAGTCCCAGTGCGGCTCCGCCCCCGGCAGTCCACCGGCCATCCGAACCCGGGTCAGCCGGCCGTAGCCGCTGTCCGTCTCCTCCAGCAGGTCGCTGAAGTCGACCGCAGCCGCCGCAGGGTCCTTGCGCCCCAAGGAATCCAGCCAGTGGCCCGTGCCCGCCAGGGACAGCCGGACCCGCCACGTTCCGCCGTCCGTCACCTGCCTGCGCAGCGCCGTCATCACCGCCGCCGCCGCGAGCCAGCCCGTTCCGTGGTCCAGTGCCTGGAGCGGCAACGGCGAAGGCGTTTCCCCCCAGGCGATGCCGTTCGACATCTGCACCAGGCTGTCGAACCCGCGCCGCCGGGCCCAGGGACCCTCCCAGCCGTACGCGCTCAAGTCGGCGATCACCAGGCCCGGCCGCAGTTCGGCCAGCTCCGCGGGCCCGAACCCGATGCGGGCCAGCGCCCCCGGGCGGAACGACTGCACCAGCACGTCCGCCCGGCTGATCAGCTTCTTCAGCCGCGCGCGGCCGCCCTCGGTGTCCAGCGCGACGAACGTCGAGCGCTTGCCCTGACCCGTGTCCCGCACCAAGGTCTCGACGCGCGGCAGGTGCGCCGCGCCGACGTGCAGGACGTCGGCGCCGTGCGCGGCCAGCACCCGCCCGGCCACCGGGCCGGCCAGGACGTGGGTCAGCTCCAGGATCCGGATGCCGCCCAGCGGACGGTCCGAATAGAACAACGTCCGCTTCGGTGCTTCGCCGATCGGCGCCAAGTCCACCAGGGGCAGCGAAGCCACCGCCGACCCCTGCGGGTGCGCGGCCCAGTCCTCGGGCGAACGCAGCTGCGCCGCCGCTCCCCCGGCCGACACCACCGCGTGCTCGACCTCGCGCGCGCCGCGTCCGGCGACCGCCTTTTCGACGGCCTCGCGAGTGCCGGGAACACCGAGCCCCCAGCACACCGCCGCTTCGTGGCGCGGGTAGTTGCAGTGCAGCCGCACCCAGCCGTCGGCCGTGCGGTAGTTGCCCGACAACGGCGCCCACACCGACTCCGGCGAAGCGCCCTCGACGCGCGAGAGCCCTTCGCTCGCGAAAGCCGCCGCCGCGTGCCGAGTGTCCGCCGTGACGACGCCGGGCTCGATTTCGCGCAGCTTCAGCATTTCGCCGGCCGCCAGGGTCGCCGCCGCGACGGACGCCTGCGCGGCCGCCGCCACCCGGTACGGGCCGGGCAGCACGTCTTCGGCGCCGGTCAGCTCGACCGGTCCCGGCTTCTCCCCCGTGAGGGCGTGCCAGACGCCGTCCAGAACCTCGGCCACTACGGCAGAGCCGCGACGAGCTCGGCCGGCGGCACGCGGGTACCGGTGTAGAACGGGATCTCCTCGCGCACGTGCAGCCGCGCCTCGGTGCCGCGCAGGTGGCGCATCAGGTCGACGATCCGGTGCAGCTCGTCGGCCTCGAAGGCCAGGATCCACTCGTAGTCGCCCAGCGCGAACGACGCGACGGTGTTGGCGCGCACGTCCGGGTAGTCGCGGGCTTCCTTGCCGTGGTCGGCGAGCATCTTGCGGCGGTCGGCGTCCGGCAGCAGGTACCACTCGTAGGAGCGGACGAACGGGTAGACGCAGATGAACTTGCGGGCCTCTTCGCCGGCCAGGAACGCCGGGATGTGGCTCTTGTTGAACTCCGCGGGCCGGTGCAGCGCGGTCTGGCTCCAGACCGGCGTCGACGCGCGGCCGAGCGGTGTGCGGCGGAAGCCGGAGTAGGCCGCCTGGATCTGCTCGATCTCCTCGGCGTGCCACCAGACCATGTAGTCGGCGTCGGCACGCAGGCCCGAAAGGTCGTAGACCCCCCGGACGACGACACCCTTGGCCTCCAGGCCGTCGAGGTACTCGGTCGTCTCGCGACCGGCCGCCCCGCGGTCTTCGCCCAGCCGCCCGGGCTCGATCCGGAAGACCGACCAGGTGGTGTAGCGGATGGTGTCGTTGAGCTCGTTGTAGTTGACCCGCGCCATGCATCCATCCTGTCACCGCGGCGACGCGGGCGCTGCCACGGGTCAGGTGAGAGCACTCACGAAGAGAGGTGCGCGGCGATCCGGTGCGCCGCCGCCTCGGCCGTCGCCACGCACGCCGGCAGTCCGACGCCGTGCAGGGTCGCCCCCGCCACCGCGAGCCCCGGCACCCCCGCGATCGCCTTCTCGATCCGCTCGATCCGCTCGAGGTGCCCGGTGCCGTACTGCGGCAGGCCGCCGCCCCAGCGCGTCACCAGCGTCTCGACCGGCGCCGCGCGCACGCCCGTCAGCCGGGCCAGGTCGTCGCGGACCACGCGGACCAGCTCGACGTCGTCCGCCTGCAGCGCGCCCAGCTCGCCGAAGCGCCCGACCGAGCCGCGGACCAGCACCGGGCCGCTGCCGAGGTGCGCCCACTTGCGCGAAGAGAACGTGAACGCCTTCGCCGCGTACGGCTTGCCCGAGGAATCGGCCTCGCCGGCGCCGATCAGGATCCCCGACGCGTCGGGCAGGCGCGTGCCGGGCGGCAGCGCCAGCGCCACCACGGCCATCGACGCCAGCTCGACCTCGCCGAACGCCGCCGAAGCGGCGGGGACCAGGTCGGCGAGCAGCCGCCGGGCCGAGGGCGCGGGCACCGCGAGGACGACCGCGTCCGCCTCGACCGTGTTGTCCGCGGGCGCGTGCGCGGTGGGGTTCGCGCCGATCCGCAGCCGCCAGCCGGTGCCGTTCCGCTCGATCTCGCAGACCGGCAGCCCGGTCCGCAGCTCGGCGCCGGACAACTCGGTGAGCCGGTCGACCAGCGTGCCCAGGCCGCCGGGCACGGTGCCGAACACCGGCGCCGACGACGGGTTCGCCGGCAGCTGCGCCTTGGCCGCCGCGGTCAGCGAACCGGCGCCCGCGGCCACCGCCGCGGCCAGGCCGGGCATGGTCGCGCGCAGGCCCAGACCGTCGGCCCCGCCCGCGTAGACGCCGCCCAGCAGCGGGTCGACGAGCCGGTCGACCAGCTCGTCGCCGAACCGCTCGCGCAGCAGCGGCCCGAGCGCCACGTCACCGCCCGGCAGCCGCAACTCGGGCAGCGACGACTCGGCCTCGACGGCCTTGCGCCCCGCCTCCGACAGCACCCCGGCCACCGACTCCGCCGACGCCGGAACGCCCATGACGGTGCCCGGCGGCAGGCCGGTCACCGTGCCGCCGGCGTGGATCTTCGCGCGCGCCTTCGTCGGGTGGACGACGTCGAGCCCCAGCTCGCGGGCCAGCCCCAGCAGCTCGGGCCGGCGGACGAGGAACGCCTCCGCGCCGACGTCGTACGGGACGCCGGCCAGCTCGGCCGTGCGCAGCTTCCCGCCCGGCGTCTTCGTCTTCTCGAACACGACGATCTCGGCGGTTTCGCCGAGCAGCCGCCGCAGCCGGTACGCCGCGGTCAGCCCGGAGACGCCGCCGCCGACGACCGCGACGCGCTTCACAGCCCGTGCACCAGCCCGACCACGCGGGTCAGCACGTCGGGGTCGACGCCCGGCAGCACGCCGTGGCCCAGGTTGAAGATGTGGCCGTCGGCCGCCTTGCCCTCCTCGACGATCCGGCGGACCTCGGCTTCGAGGACCGGCCAGGACGCGTGCAGCAGCGCCGGGTCGAGGTTGCCCTGCACGACGGCGTGCCCGCCCAGGCGGCGAACGGCCTCGTCCAGGGGGATCCGCCAGTCGACGCCGACGACGTCCGCACCCGCGTCGCGCATGGCGCCGAGCAGCTCGCCGGTGCCGACGCCGAAGTGGATCCGCGGCACGCCGTACTCGGCGACGCCGTCGAGGACCTTCACCGAGTGCGGCAGCACGAACTCGCGGTAGTCCCGCTCGGACAGCGCGCCCGCCCAGGAGTCGAACAGCTGGACGGCGTCGACGCCGGCGTCGAGCTGCGCGCGCAGGAACGTCAGCGCGGTGTCGGCCAGGCGGCCGGCCAGCTCGTGCCACAGCGCCGGCTCCGAGTGCATCAGCGCCTTGGTGTGCTCGTGGTTGCGGCTCGGGCCGCCCTCGATGAGGTAGCTGGCCAGGGTGAACGGCGCGCCGGCGAAGCCGATCAGCGGCGTCCCGCCGAGCCGCTCGACCAGCAGCTTGACGCCGTCGGCCACCTTCGCGACCTGATCCGGCTCCAGCACCGGCAGCGCCTGCACGGCCGCGAGGTCGCGCACCGGCGCTTCGACCACCGGGCCGGTGCCGGGGACGATGTCGATGTCGACCCCGGCGGCCTTGAGCGGCACGACGATGTCGCTGAAGAGGATGGCCGCGTCGACGTCGTGCCGGCGGACCGGCTGCAGCGTGATCTCGGCGAGCATCTCGGGGTCGAAACAGGCGTCGAGCATCGGCACGCCCTCGCGCAGCGCGCGGTACTCGGGCAGCGAGCGACCGGCCTGGCGCATGAACCAGACGGGGGTGCGGGCCGGGCGTTCGCCGCGCGCGGCGGCCAGGAACGGGGCTTCGGGCAGCTCGCGGCGGCCGGACGGAGCGGCTCGCTGCGGCAGGGGCGTGGTCTGAGACATCGCCGTCAATCGTGCCACGAGCTGGGGACGGTGGTTCCATCGGCGCGCCTGCGCCCGCAACGGGGCGTGCCCGCCCTAAAGTCGAAGCGTGACCGCCATGACGCCAGTGCCCGAGCTTTTCCGCGAAGCAGTTGTGGCGCTGCAGTCCGTCCGGCCCCGCCGGGAGGTGCTGCTGGAGCCGATGCGGGCGCCGCAGCGGCTCGCGCCGTGGTCGTACGCGGTCAGCTGCGAGGTCGCCGGGCCCGCGGACGTGCTGGCCTCGGGCCGGCTGGTCCTGCTGCACGACCCCGAGGGCCAGGAAGGCTGGGACGGCGTGCTCCGGCTGGTCATGTACGTGCGCGCGGAGCTGGACCGGGAACTGGCGACGGACCCGTTCCTGCCGGCGGTCGGCTGGTCGTGGCTGACGGACGCGCTCGAGGTGTCGGGCGCGAGCTGGACGGCACTGGGCGGCACGGTGACGGAGACGTCGTCGGCCCGCTTCGGCGACATTTCCGGCCCGGCGCGGACGGACGACCTCGAGCTGCGGGCGTCGTGGACGCCGACGGACGCCGGGCTGCTGCCGCACGGGCAGGCGTTCTGCCAGGTGATGGCCAGCGTGGTGGGTCTGCCGCCGGTCGGCGTGACGATGTTCGGGCAGCGCCAAAGCTCCTGACGGCCCCCCTCCGCGGCCGTCCGGGCGATCATCTGCAACGAATCGGCAACGGCCGCGCTCCCCCGGCCGTCCCCGCGCCGCCCCCTTGTACGGATGTGAGCAAATTTCACATCCGCAGAACGCCGTCCAAACCAACGGGAACCCCCGGTCGGCCCCCTCAGCGCGCCACCGGCGGGCGGAACGGCCCGGACGACGGCTGACACCAGCAGACCACCAGCGCGTTCCCGAGGCCGTTTCACGTCTTCGCCGGCGCCCCCGTTCGTGGAGCCGGCGCGGTCACGCACCGCAACAAGATCAACTAGGGCCCAGTAGGCCGAGGATCACCGATGAAGGCCACGGACAGTCACCATTCCGGCCGCCGCGAGGGCCCGGTGAAGCCGATTCACGAAGTTGATCATGCCCCGGCCGGAGGCACATTCCGGCCCGCCTGGACCCCCATCCGGACCCCTGTCACTACGCGCACCGGCAGCTGCACACTCCATCTGCACGGCCATTTGGGCGCCGGTAACTTCTTTGCATCGTGTTCGCTGGGCTATCCGTTAGCAACCGGCCGTGTACTAGCCCGATCGTGTTACTCCGAACCCACTGAGTGACTGTTCGTTTGAGATAGATACCCATTCGATCCCCCCGCAACGGCCTCAGGGCGGCTACAGTGCCTTCGACGACACCACTTTCGGTCTAAAGCTGGCGCGGCTGAACGGCCGAAGGTCCCGGTGCCGGTCGGGGGGCACGACCGACTCCAGGGAGGTAGTGACGTGGCTACCGTCGGCATTTCTCAGGCCGTCCGATCCACGCCAGCCGGTGCATTGCCGGCGAGCATGGTTCCGCACCCGCGGGAAGAGCTTTTTTCGGTATTGGTGGTCGACGACCACCCGCTGTTGAGGGAGGCAATCGCAGCAAGACTCGCACAGATGGGTGCGGGGACCGTCCACGAAGCCGCCACGGTGGCCGAGGCGAGGGCGCGAGCACAGGCCACTGGGCCTTGTGACCTGGCGATCCTCGATCTTGGACTGCCGGACGGCAGCGGCATCGAACTGGTTACGGAACTCCGTAGCCACGGCTGGCCGCGCGTGGTCGTACTCGCATCCTCGGACGACCCGTACGCGGTCCGCTCGGCCTTCCAGGCCGGGGCCCAGGCGTACCTGCTGAAGTCCGCGTCACCGGTCGTCGTGACCGATGGCGTGCGGCGCGTGCTCGAAGGCGGCGTCTACGCCGACCCGAGCGTGGCTCCGGTGCTCGCCACCGGGACCCGCGTCGCGGGCACCGACAACACCCCGCGCGAGCTCTCCGCTCGTGAGGTGGAGGTGCTTCAGCTGGTCGCCGACGGACAGTCCAACAAGGAGATCGGCGAGGAACTTTCCCTCTCCGCCCTCACCGTCAAGTCCCACCTGTCCCGGATCGGGCGCAAGCTCGGCACGGGCGACCGGGCTCAGATGGTTGCGCTGGCCATGCGGGCCGGCGTCATCCGCTGACGGATAGACGAACCTCCCCACGGGGCGGGCGCACCAGGCGCGGTACGCCCGTCCCGTAGGGTCGCTAGTCATGGAAAGCACAGAGGCCGAGGACACCGGGATGGAGATCGAGTCCACGGGCGGCCCTGTGCTGCTACGCGAGCCCGTCGAGGGCACACCCCCGGTGGTCACCGACCGAGCCGCGCTGCTCGAAGCCTGCGAGCGGCTCGCCGCGGGCACCGGCGCCGTCGCCGTCGACACCGAACGCGCGTCCGGCTACCGGTACTGGCCCAAGGCCTACCTCGTCCAGCTGCGGCGCGAGGGTTCCGGCACGGTCCTGATCGACCCGACCGAGCTGGACGACCTCACCCCGCTGAAGAACGTCCTCAACTCCCTGGAATGGGTGCTGCACGCCGCCTCCCAGGACCTCCCCTGCCTAGCCGAGCTGGACCTGCACCCGGCGGCGCTGTTCGACACCGAGCTGGCCGGCCGGCTGGCGGGCTACGAGCGGGTCGCGCTGGGCACCCTGGTCGAGCTGCTGCTGGGCTACACCCTCGAGAAGGGGCACAGCGCCGCCGACTGGTCGAAGCGGCCGTTGCCGGTCGACTGGCTCAACTACGCGGCCCTCGACGTCGAGCTGCTCATCCAGCTGCGCGAAAAGCTGGAGGCGGAGCTGGGCGCCCAGGGCAAGCTGGAGTGGGCGCAGCAGGAGTTCGAGTTCGTGCGCACGGCCCCGCCGCCGGGACCGCGAGCCGAGCCGTGGCGCCGGACGTCCGGCGTGCACAAGATCCGCAACCCCCGCGGCCTGGCGGCGGTCCGCGAGCTGTGGCAGGCCCGCGACGAGCTGGCCCGCAAACGCGACCGCGCGCCGAGCCGCATCCTGCCGGACAGCGCGATCATCAACGCGGTGACGGCCGACCCGAAGACGGTCGAGGAGCTCCAGGCGCTGCCGGTGTTCAGCGGCCGCGTCCAGCGCAAGTACACGGCGAGCTGGCTCCGCCACCTGCAGGCGGCTCGCGCGCTTCCCGCTTCCGAGCTGCCGTCGCCATCGCAGCCGACGGACGGCCCGCCCCCGGTCAACCGCTGGGCGGACAAGGACCCGGACGCGGCAGCCCGCCTGTCGGCGGCGCGCACGGCCCTGTCGGCGATCGCGGAGGACCGGCGGCTGCCGGTGGAGAACCTGCTGCTGCCGGACCTGGTCCGCCGCACGTGCTGGCGTCCCCCGGCGGAGACGGACGAGGAGTCGGTGGCCGCAGTCCTCCGCGCGGGCGGCGCGCGGCCGTGGCAGGTCGGGTTGACGGCCACGGCGCTGAGCAAGGCCTTGCAGACCACGGCTTCCTGACTCGGGTCGCCAGGGCTTCCGAGCGGACAGATCCAGGACACTTTCAGGCCATTGCCGTGTGACTCCGAGAATCGATCGCACGCCGACCTCTTCTCGCCGGAGTTCCGCTACTCCGGCGAAAGTGTGCTCGATGACCGACTTCATGTCCGATCAGCCCGCCGTCCAGTGCTTCCTGAGCTTCACGCACGAGGACGACGGATTTCTGAATTTCGTCACTCCGCTGAAATCGTCTCTCGAGAAGTTCTGCGCTTCGGCATACGGTCGCAAGATCAAGGTCTTCGTGGACCGCGAAAGCATCGGCTGGGGCGAGGACTGGCGGACCAGGATCCAGGACGGCATCAACGCCGCGATGGTGTTCATCCCAGTCATTTCGATGAACTACTTCTACGAGAGCGGCTCCTGCCGTGAAGAGCTCACCGCGTTCTACGCCAAGGCCAACGAACTCGGCCTGACCCAGCTGATCCTGCCGTTGATCATCCTGGGACGAGACCTCATCACCGAGCACAGTGACGACGCGAACATCCGCATCATCGAGAGACTGCAGTACATCGACATCGAAGATGCAGTACTCGCCGGAGCGGGGACCGCCGAATGGCGGAGGACCATGGCCGTAGTGGCCGGCAAGCTGATCAAGGCCATCGAATCGGCCGAGAGCAAGCTTGAGACACTACAGACGCCCGAAGCGGCGTCCGTCGACACCCGCACACCGGACGAGGAAGCCCCCGGCCTCCAGGAATACGTCGAGCAACTCACCGAGATCGGCGCTCTGCTCGAGCAGCAGCTCGGCACCGTCACCATCTCACTGAACGATGTGACCGAAGAAATGCTGAAGGCGACGGCCGACATGGAGGGTCAGTCCAAAGAATTCATCAAAGAACGAGTAGCCCGGACAGCCGACACGATCAAACCGCTGTCAGTGAACATCCAGCAGATGGGTACCGATTTCGAGAACACGATTGCCGAGACCGACAACATCATGCGCTCCTACATGGCGCTCATGAAATCGTACGGAAGCCCCGAAATGGTGGCCCAAGCAAGTAAAGAGTACGAGGAATTCGTAGAGTTGCTTGGCGAACTGGAAAATGTGGAAGCGACGATCACCGTCTTCCTCGGCCAGATTCGCCCGCTCGAAGTGATCAATGCTCCCCTGCGCGCGGCGATCCGGCCGCTGCGCGTCGGCGCGCAGTCGATCCAGCTGGGCATCCGCACCCTTCGCGACCTCAAGGACCTCATGAAGGCGGAGACCGCCGCTAGTCGGTGAGCGTCGCCAGCAACGTGTGGGCCTCGGCGCGCAGGCCGTCCGTCGGCTCCGGCAGCCCCGCCAGGCGGACCACGCCATCCGCTCCCTCGCGCACGTGGGCTTCGACGTCCAGCTCCGGGTCGTCCCGGCGGATCACCGCGATGCTCTCCACCAGCCCGAACACCAGGCCGGTCCGGATTCCCACCGCTTCCGGTGCCACGCCGGACGCCGCCACCAGCCGGCCGTACGCCGCCTTCAGGTCCGCGCGCTCGGCGCGGAAGCGGGCCAGGTTCGGGGACGCCACCTCCGGCAGGAGGTACAGCGCGCCCAGGTTGTGGCGGGCGCTGCCGAGGAGGCGGATGTCCGCGTACGCCAGCGCCCACAGCCGGACCGCCGCCGGGGACGGGCCCGCGACGAGCCGGGCCGCCAAGTCCAGGGACGGGCGGACCGTCTCGGCCAGCAGGGCCGCGAGGATGTCTTCCTTGGCCGGGAAGTGGTAATAGAGCGACGCCTGGCGCAGCCCCGCGCGCTCGGCGATCGCCCGGGTCGTCGTCGCCGCGTAGCCGGCTCCGGTGAACAGCTCGCCCGCCGCGTCGAGCACGGCCTGGCGCGCGTCCGGGCGGTTCGCCGCCGCGCCGCTCGCCCTGGGCCTGCCGACCCCCGCCCCTTTGACCACGCCGTGATCTTGCCAGGTCCGCGCCACGAGCACCCGCACCGAGGTGCGGTTACACCCGCATGTCGCCGTTGACGCGCCGTCGGCGTAGCCGTTAACGAGCTTCTAACGCGCCGGAGATCGACGAGCCGTGCCCGGGACCTAATTTCTGTCAAGCGATCGAAACAAGGAGCCCGCATGACACCACCCGACGACCTCGCTGCCTTCGGCTACCGCCAGGAACTCCGCCGGTCGCTGGGCAGGTTTTCCGCCTTCGCCGCCGGCTTTTCGTTCGTCTCGATCCTCACGACGGTCTTCCAGCTCTTCGGCTTCGGCTACACCTTCGGCGGCCCGCTCTTCTTCTGGACGTGGCCGGTCGTGCTCGCCGGCCAGCTGCTCGTGGCCCTGACCTTCGCCGAGCTCGCCGCGCGCTTCCCGCTCGCCGGATCCGTGTACCAGTGGGCGAAACAGCTCGCCAAGGGCTTCCTCGGCTGGCTCGCCGGCTGGATGATGCTGCTCGGCTGCGTCGTCGCGCTCGCCGCCGCGGCCATCGCGCTGCAGGTCGTGCTGCCGTCGGTGTGGAGCGGCTTCCAGCTCGTCGGCGGCGACCCCGCGGTGACGTCGCCGTCGGGCGCGGCCAACGCCGTCCTGCTCGGCACCGCGCTGCTCGTCTTCACCACCGCCGTCAACGCCGGCGGCGTGCGGCTGATCGCGCGGATCAACGACGTCGGCGTCGCGGCCGAGCTGCTCGGTGTCGTCGTGCTGGTGCTCGGCCTCGGCCTGTTCGCGGTCCGCGGGCCGCAGGTGGTGCTGCACGACGCTCCCGGCACGAGCGCCGGGATCGGCGGCGTGCTCGCCTCCGCGCTCATGGCCGCCTACGTCCTCTACGGCTTCGACACCGCTGCGTCGGTCGCGGAGGAGACGAAGAACGCGCGAAGGGCGGCTCCCCGCGCGGTGCTGCGAGCGGTCCTCGTGTCCGGGATCGGCGGGCTGGCCGTGGTGGTCACCGCGCTGATGGCCGCACCGAGCCTCACCGACGGGCAGCTCGCCGGCCGCGGCCTGCCGTACGTGATCACCGCCGTCTTCGGCGACACCCTCGGCCGGGTCTTCCTCGCCGACGTCGCGATCGCCGTGGTCGTCTGCACGCTGACGATCCAGACCGGCACCGTCCGGCTGATCTACGCGATGGCCCGCGACGGCGCGCTCCCCGCGTCGACCCGACTTTCGTCGGTGAGTTCGCGCACGGGCACGCCGGTCGCGCCCGCGCTGGTGTCCGGCGGGTTCGCGATCGGGCTGCTGCTGCTCAACTTCGGCAACCCGACGCTGTTCAGCACGATCACCGGGACGTCGGTGGTGGTCGTCTACCTGGCGTATCTGCTGGTCACCGGCCCCTTGCTGGTGCACCGGCTGCGGGGGCGCTTCCCCGCCGAGCCCGGGCGGTTCTCCCTCGGCCGCTGGGGTGTCCCGGTGAACGGGGCGGCCGTTTTCTACGGCATCGCCATGATCGTGAACATCGCCTGGCCGCGCCCGGAGATCTACGACGTGACCGGTTCGGGCGTCCCGTGGATGCTCTTGTTCCCGATAGAGTTCGTCGGCGGCGCAGTGGTGATCGGCTGGCTCTGCCGGCCGCGCCCGCGTCCCGCTCCCGCCCTCGAACCCGCGCTTGAGAGAGGACGTCCATGAGCACGACCGCCACCCCGTACGGCGCCCGCGACCACGCCCGCGCCCAGGCCGGCACCGTGGTCGAAACGATGCCGTCGATCCCGGCGAGCACGTGGCCGGCGCCGCCGCCCGAAGTCGCACCCGAGGCGCTGACCTGGGCCGAGACGGTGGCCGGGGGCGGCTACACGCACAAGGTGCTCGCCCGGGGCACGCGGCTGCGGCTGACCGACGTCGACGGCGACGCCTGCGCGCACCTGCTGCTGTTCAACGCCGAGGGGCCGTGGGAACGGCTGAACGTCGCGGACACGGTGAAGGTGCAGTGGAACGCCTACCTCGGCGCGAAGGTGGCGCTGCTGTCGGACCAGGCGCGGGTGCTCGCGACGATCGTCGCGGACTCGAGCGGGCGGCACGACGCCCTGTGCGGGACGTCCACTGTGGACGACAACACCGAGCGCTACGGCGACGGCGCCCCGCAGGGCCCCTCCCCCGCCGGGCTGGCGCTGTTCACCTTGGCGGCGGCCAAGAACGGCCTCGGGCCGCGGGACCTGCCGCCGAGCCTGTCGTTCTTCCAGGGCGTGCGCGTCCGGCCGGACGGCGGCCTGGACTTCACCGGGTCCGCCGGCGCGGGCCGGGCCGTCGAGCTCCGGATCGAAATCCCGGCGATCGTGCTGATCGCCAACGTGGCGCACCCGGTCGACCCGCGCCCGGACTACACCGTGACGAACCTCGAAGTGCTCGCTTGGCGCGACCGGCCGTCCACTCCCGACAGTCCGGAGTGGACGCATTCGCCGGAGGCGCAGCGGGCCTTCGAGAACACCGCCGACTACCTGACCGCCCGGGGGATCGCATGAGCACGGCGTACCAGTCCCAGCTGGAGCTGACGTTCGACGTCGCCGCGCGCGCCCCGTTCTCGACCGTGCTGAAGCGCGGCAGCGAGCTGGCGATCATCGACCTCGGCGGCAACCAGGCCGTCGACTTCCTCTGCTACGACGCGAACGACACGGCGAAGCGCTACAGCGCGGCGGCGACGATCGCCGCGCAGCGCAACATCTTCCTCACCACGGGCAGCGTCCTGCGCACCCAGGAGGGCGCGCCGCTGCTGACGGTCGTCGCCGACACGTGCGGGCGCCACGACACGCTCGGCGGCGCGTGCAGCAAGGAGTCCAACAGCCTCCGCTACGGCCAGCACACCCGCTTCCAGCACGCCTGCGTCGAGAACTTCCTCAGCGAGGGCGCGAAGTGGGGCCTCGGCAAGCGCGACCTGGTCAGCAACGTCAACTGGTACATGAACGTGCCGGTCGAAGAGGACGGCACCCTCGGCATCGTCGACGGGATCTCCGCACCGGGGCTGGAAGTCCGGCTGCGCGCCGAGACCGACGTCCTCGTGCTCGTGTCGAACTGCCCGCAGATCAACAACCCCTGCAACGGGTTCGACCCGACGCCCGTCCGCATGGTCGTCACGGCCCCCGGAGGCGGCGAGTGAGGCTGCTCGTCGCCAACCGCGGCGAGATCGCGGTCCGGATCCTGTGCACCGCCCGGGAGCTGGGCCTCGAGACCGTCGCCGTGTACTCCGACGCCGACCGCCTCGCCCCGCACGTGCGGCTCGCCGACCGGGCCGTGCGGCTCGGCCCGGCACCCGCCGCCGAAAGCTACCTGCGAGCCGGCGCGATCGTCGAGGCCGCGCTCGAAACCAGCTGCGACGCGGTCCACCCCGGCTACGGGTTCCTGTCCGAGGACACGGCGTTCGCGCGGGCGTGCGAGGACGCCGGGCTCGCGTTCGCCGGGCCGTCACCCGAACACCTGGAAGTGTTCGGCAGCAAGCACACCGCGCGCGAGGCGGCGATCGCCGCGGGCGTGCCGCTGCTCGCCGGCACCGGCCTGCTGTCCGATGTGGACGAGGCGGTGGCCCGCGCCGCGGAAGTCGGTTACCCGGTGATGCTCAAGGCGACCGGGGGCGGCGGCGGGATCGGCATGCGTGCGTGCGCGACGCCCGAAGAGCTGCGCGACGCCTGGGAGACCGTGCGGAGCATCGCGGCCAAGAGCTTCGCGAACTCCGGCGTCTTCCTGGAGCGGCTGGTGCGCCGCGCCCGCCACGTCGAGGTCCAGGTGTTCGGCGACGGCCTCGGCGAGGTCCTGGCCCTGGGCACCCGCGACTGCTCCCTGCAGCGTCGCAACCAGAAGGTCGTCGAGGAGTGCCCGGCGCCGGACCTGCCGGACGCGGTCCGCAAGCAGCTGGTCGAGTCCGCCGTCGCGCTCTGCTCGTCGGTGCGGTACCGCTCGGCGGGCACGGTCGAGTACGTCTACGACCCCGAACGCGAAGAAGCCGCGTTCCTCGAGGTCAACACGCGGCTGCAGGTCGAGCACCCGGTCACCGAGGCCGTCTACGGCGTCGACCTGGTCGCCTGGATGCTGCGGCTCGCGCAGGGCGACCGCGCGATGTTCCGCGCGGTGCCGGTCGCGCGCGGGCACGCCGTGGAAGCGCGGGTCTACGCCGAAGACCCCGCTGCCGGGCACCGGCCGAGCGCGGGGCTCGTCACGCACGTGACGCTGCCCCCGGACGCGCGCGTGGACACCTGGGTCGAACCGGGCACGACCGTCACCACGCACTACGACCCGTTGCTGGCCAAGGTGATCTGCACCGGCACCGACCGCGCCGACGCACTGGGCCACCTGCGGGAAGCGCTCGCCGTGACCCGGGTCGACGGCGTGCGCACCAACCTCGGGCAGCTGCGCGCGGCGGCCGCCGACGCGGCGTTCGGCGCGGCCGTCCACGACACGTCCACTTTGGACGGCGTCGAGGACGGCGAGCCCCGCGTCGACGTCGTGCGCGGCGGGACGATGACGACCGTGCAGGACTGGCCGGGCCGCACCGGCTTCTGGCACGTCGGGGTGCCGCCGAGCGGGCCGATGGACGACCGCTCGCTGCGGCTGGGCAACCTCGCCCTCGGCAACCCCGAAGGCGCACCCGGCTTGGAGTGCACTGTGGACGGCGTGACGCTGCGGTTCTCCCACGCCACGCAGGTGTGCGTCACCGGTGCGCCCACGACCGTCCTCGTCGGGGGCACCGAGGTTCCCTTGTGGACACCGGTCGACGTACCCGCCGGCTCGACGCTCGACGTGCGCGCGTGCACGGCCGGGTTGCGCAGCTACGTGCTCGTCCGCGGCGGGATCGACGTCCCGGCGTTCCTCGGCAGCGCGGCGACGTTCACCCTGGGCCGGTTCGGCGGGCACGGCGGCCGCGCGCTGGCCGCGGGCGACGTCCTGCGCACCGGGCCCGCCCCCGCGGACTCGGTCGTCGGCCCGGTGACCGATCGTCCGGGCTTCGGGTCGCACTGGACGATCGGAACGCTCGAAGGACCCCACGCGGCACCGGAGTTCTTCACCCCCGGGGACGTCGACACGTTCTACGCCACCGACTGGCAGGTGCACTTCAACTCCGCCCGCACCGGCGTCCGCCTCGTCGGGCCGCGGCCGCAGTGGACCCGGGCGGACGGCGGCGAGGCGGGCCTGCACCCGTCGAACATCCACGACACGCCGTACGCGATCGGCGCCGTCGACTACACCGGTGACCTGCCGATCCTGCTCGGCCCGGACGGGCCCAGCCTGGGCGGGTTCGTGTGCCCGGCGACGGTCGCCACCGGCGAACGGTGGAAGCTCGGGCAGCTGCGCCCGGGCGACACCGTGCGGTTCGTGCCGATCGACGCCGACCACGCGGCGGTGCTACGGCAGCGGCCGGCCACCGCCGTGGCGCCGACCAGGACCGCCCGGCACGACGGCGGTGTCCTCGGGCGACTGTCCTCTTCGGACGATGAACCGTCGGTCACCTACCGCCGCAGCGGGGACGACAACCTGCTCGTCGAGTACGGCGAGATGAAGCTCGACCTGGCCCTGCGGATGCGGGTGCACGCGCTCGGGGAACGGCTCGCGGCCGAGGGCGTGCCGGGGATCGTCGACCTGACCCCGGGCATCCGGTCGCTGCAGGTGCACGTCGACCCCGACGCGCTGCCGGTCGGCAAAGCGCTCGGGCTGGTGCGGGAGCTGGAACGCGACCTGCCGCCGACGCACGCCCTCGAGGTGCCGAGCCGCAGCGTCCGGCTGCCGCTGTCGTGGGACGACCCGGCCACGCGCGAGGCGATCGAGCGGTACATGACCGGGGTGCGCGACGACGCGCCGTGGTGCCCGTGGAACATCGAGTTCATCCGGCGGGTGAACGGACTGTCCAGTGTGGACGACGTCTACCGCACGGTGTTCGACGCGGAGTACCTGGTGCTCGGCCTCGGCGACGTCTACCTGGGCGCGCCGGTGGCGACGCCGCTGGACCCGCGCCACCGGCTGGTGACGACGAAGTACAACCCGGCGCGGACGTGGACCGCGGAGAACTCCGTCGGCATCGGCGGCGCCTACCTCTGCATCTACGGCATGGAGGGGCCGGGCGGCTACCAGTTCGTCGGCCGGACCGTGCAGGTGTGGAACAGCTGGCACGGCGGGGAGCAGCCGTGGTGCCTGCGGTTCTTCGACCGGATCTCCTGGTACCCGGTGTCCGCGGACAAGCTCCTCGACCTGCGGGCGCAGAGCGCGTCCGGGCAGCTGGCGCTCGACACCACCGACGGCACCTTCAAGCTGGCCGAGTACCAGCGGTTCCTGGCCGACAACGCGGACGGCATCGCCGGGTTCCGGGCGACGCAGGCGGCGGCGTTCGAGGCGGAACGGCGGGCGTGGGCGGCGGCGGGCGAGTTCGACCCGAAGCCGGAACCGGTGACGCGGCCGCCGAAGCGGGTCGAAGCGCCGCCGGGTGGCCACGTCGTCGAGGCGCCGTTCGCGGCGACGGTGTGGCGGGTGGACGTCGCGGCGGGCGAGCGCGTCGAGGACGCGCAGTCGCTGGTGACGCTGGAAGCGATGAAGACGGAGGCGCGGATCCCCGCGCCGGCCGGCGGTGAGGTGGTCGAAGTGCTCGTGTCCCCCGGTGACCAGGTCGCTCCCGGAACTCCGTTGGTGGTGCTGGGATGAGCATCCTGGAGCGGGTGCGGGCCGCGTACCGGCGGATCGAGCAGGTCGACCGGCCCGAGATCTGGATCGACCTGCGGCCGGAAGCCGACGTGCTGGCCGAGGCCGCCGCGCTGGCGGAACGAGGGTTGCCGCTGTACGGCAAGCTGGTCGCGGTCAAGGGCAACATCGACGTCGCGGGGCTGCCGACGACCGCGGGCTGCCCGGCGTACGCGTACAAGCCCGAGGCCGACGCGCCGGTGGTCGCGCGGCTGCGGGCGGCCGGGGCGCTGGTGCTCGGCACGACCAACCTCGACCAGTTCGCGACCGGGCTGGTCGGCACGCGCAGCCCGTACGGCGCGGTGCGCAACGCCGTCGACCCGGCGTACGTGTCGGGCGGGTCCAGCTCGGGGTCGGCGGTGGCGGTCGCGCTGGGCATCGTGGACCTGGCGCTGGGCACCGACACCGCGGGCTCCGGGCGGGTGCCGGCGGCGTTCAACGGGATCGTCGGGCTCAAGCCGACACCCGGCCTGCTGCCGACCGAGGGCGTCGTCCCGGCGTGCGCGAGCATCGACTGCGTGTCGCTGTTCGCGCGGACGGTCGAGGAGGCGGCGTTCGCGCTGACCTGCCTGGCCGAGCCCGCGCAGGTCCACACGGGACGGTTCCGCATCGGCGTGCCCGACCGGCTGGGCCCGCTGGAGGCGGGCTGGGCGGAGGCGTTCGAGGCAGTCGTGGAGGAGTACGCGGCGGCCGGCGCCGAAGTGACCACTGTGGACACGTCGCCTTTCCTGGAGGCGGCCCAGCTGCTGTACGGCGGCGCGTTCGTCGCCGAGCGGTACACCGCGGTCGGCGAGTTCCTGGAGGCGCACCCGGACGAGGTGGACCCGGTGGTGCACGGCATCATCACCGGCGCCCGCGACATCCCGGCGCATCGCCTGTTCGCCGACCAGCGAACCCTGGCCGGACTGCGCACCGAGGCCCTGGCAGTCTTGGCGGGCGTGGACGCGCTCCTGACGCCGACGACGACCGAGCACCCGACGATCGCCGAGGTGGCCGCGGACCCGGTCGCGATCAACGCGCGCCTGGGCCGGTTCACCAACTCGACCAACCTGTTCGGCCTGTCGGCGCTGGCGGTCCCGGCGGGAACGGTGGCCGGGCGCCCGTTCGGCGTGATGCTGGTCGGCGCCCCACACGACGACCTGAAACTGGCGACACTGGCGGGGTTGCGCGGCGAGCGGGTCCCGATCGTGGTGGTCGGCGCCCACTTGCGGGGGCAGCCGCTGAACCACGAACTGACGTCGAGGGGCGGCCGGTTCGTGTCCGAAGTGGACACGGCGGCGGCCTACCGGCTGTACGCGCTGGACACCGTGCCACCCAAGCCCGGGCTGGTGCGGGTCGCATCCGGCGGCGTCGCCATCGCGGCGGAGGTGTGGGACCTGCCGGTGCGAGGCTTCGGCGAGTTCGTCTCGCGGATCCCGTCACCGCTGGCCATCGGCAAGGTGGAGCTGGCCGACGGCCGCGAGGTCTCCGGCTTCCTCTGCGAACCGGCGGCGACCGAAGGTGCCGAGGACATCTCGGCGAAGGGCGGCTGGCTGGCGCACCTGGGATAAATCGGATGCGAGCCGGTGCGGCCCCCACGCACACTGAGGTCGTGAACACCCTGCCTTGCGGCCATCCGGGCCGCACCGGCACCTTGCGTCTCTGCCCGCACTTGGCTGTCGAAGAACCTCCCCCGTCCACGCGTCACCTGACCGGCGTGGGCACGCACTACGACCTGGTCTGCGCGCTCTGCACACCGGCCGCACTGGTCGAAGTCTGCGAGAGCTGCGCCGAGCGGGCCGACCGGCAAAGCTTTCCCGCGGGCTGGTGCGGCGAGCCCGGGATCCTGCTGCGGGACCAGGAACTCGCGGGAAGCTGGGTGACCCGCCCCTGCCCGGCGCGACCACTGAACGACGGCTGCCTCGCCCCGATGCCGGACGGCTGGCTCGCGCTCACCGAAGAGGGGTTCGTCCGGATCGACGGCGACGACCAGTGGCTCGTCGGGCCGGTCGAGCTGCCGGAGGAGACCTACAAGGACATCCGGGACATCCCCGACCGGCCGCGCCGCTCCCTGCACACCTCGCGCGACGGCCGGTACGCGGCCGTCGTCTCGGACTACGGCCAGTTCGCCACCGTCGTCGACCTGCTCGAGTGGTTGACGGTCCTCGACCTCGACCGGGACTGGAACGACAACGAGTTCACCCGGTTCCCGCTCGCCTTCCTCGGCGAAGGCGAGACGGCGAAGGTCGTCGCGGGCACCGACTGGAACCGCTTGGACGTCTTCACCCTGCCCGGCGGGGAGCTGCTGACCGACCGCGAAACCGCGGCGACGGACCACGAGCACTACCTCGACTACTTCCAGGGCGCGCTGCACGTGAGCCCGTCCGAGCGAGCGCTGGTCGTGGACGGCTGGGTCTGGATGCCGGTGGGCGCGCCGGTGGTCGTCGACGTCGCGGCGTGGCTCGACGGCGACCCGCACGCGGCCGAGCACGGGCGGAGCCTCACCTCGCGCGACTGGGTGTGGGACCGGCCGATCGCGTGGCTCGGCGACACGACCGTCGCTGTCCAGGGCATGGGCGTGAGCGACGACCGGATGCTCGACGGCGTCGAGCTGTACGACGCCACGACCGGCCGCCGGACGGGGATGTTCGCCGGGCCGGCCGGGCCCATGTGGGCCCACGACGGGCTGTTGTACGTACGGGCCGAAGCGGGCTTGGAGGTCTGGGACCCGGCCGAGGGTGCCCGGATCGGGCTGGTGGCGGGCTTCCACCCCATCGCCCACAGTTCGGGCGCCTTCGCCGAGTTGCGTAACGATCAGCTGAGGATCTGGGTGACGGGTCTCGAACCGGGGCAGTAACCCGCCGATGACCTTGGTGAGGAACGCTCCCGGGAGGCGGCCATGACCACGGCGACCCGTGCCCCGCTCGTCCATTCGTACCTGTACCTGCGGCGCGCGATCGGGCTCATCGGCCTGGCGCTGCCGGTAGTCCTGATCCTCGGCAAGCAGCTCGCCCAAGGCGGCGACCTCATCGGGTCGCTCAGCGGCTACTACTACACCGACCTCGGCAACGTCTTCGTCGGCGCGATGTGCGCCGCGGGCGTGTTCCTGCTCGCCTACTACGGCCACGACTTCATCGACAACGTGGCGAGCACGGTGGCCGGCCTCGGCGCGATCGGCCTGGCCCTGTTCCCGACCACCCCGGACCACGACGCGACGTCGTGGCAGCGCACGTCCGGCGTGCTGCACCTCGTGTTCGCGGCGGCGTTCTTCCTGATGCTGGCCTACTTCTGCCTGCGCCTGTTCCCCCACGACGGCGAGCAGCCCCCGGGGACCGGCGTCGTCTACCGCGGGTGCGGAGTCGTGATTCTGGCCGCGCTCGTGCTGATCGCGGTGACGAGCCGGCTCCGGCTGGTCCCGGACTGGCACCCCGCGCTGTGGCTCGAGAGCGCCGCAGTGTGGGCGTTCGGCGTCGCGTGGCTCGTCAAGGGCCAGACGCTGACGCCCAAGAGTGTGCCGTAGCCCACTCGACCGGGCCACAGCACTGGTTACCGGCGGGTAACAAGGGCTATCGTGCGGCTAACAAACGTCTACTGATGGAGCATTCGTGGCCGCACCAGCAACGCCGCTCGCGCCGAACGCGCGGGGCGTGCGCACCGTCGCCTTCGTCGAGGGGGTACGGACCCCCTTCGGCAAGGCCGGCGACAAGGGCATCTACGCCGGGACCCGCGCCGACGACCTCGTCGTCAACGCCATCCGTGAGCTGCTGCGGCGGCACCCGGAACTGCCGCCCGAGCGCGTCGACGAGGTGGCCATCGCCGCCACCACCCAGATCGGCGACCAGGGCCTGACCATCGGCCGCACCGCCGCGCTGCTCGCCGGCCTGCCGAAGTCGGTCCCCGGCTTCGCCATCGACCGCATGTGCGCCGGCGCGATGACCGCCGTCACGACCACCGCGTCCGGCATCGGCTTCGGCGCCTACGACATCGCCATCGCCGGCGGCGTCGAGCACATGGGACGGCACCCGATGGGCGAAGGCGTCGACCCGAACCCGCGGATCATCGCCGACAAGCTCGTCGACCCGACCGCGCTCGTCATGGGCCAGACCGCCGAGAACCTGCACGACCGCTTCCCGGACATCACCAAGCTGCGCACCGACACCTTCGCCGCGCGCAGCCAGGAGAAGTACGCCGAAGCCGTCAAGACCGGCAAGATCGGCCCCGAGCTGGTCCCGGTCGCCACCCGCTCGAAGGAGCTGGGCTGGGGCCTGGCCACCGAGGACGAGCCGCCGCGGCCCGGCACCACGCTGGAGACGCTCGCCGGGCTGAAGACGCCGTTCCGCCCGCACGGCCGGATCACCGCGGGCAACGCGGCCGGCCTCAACGACGGCGCGACCGCGTCGATCCTGGCCGACGAGGACACCGCCCGCGAGCTGGGCCTGCCCGTCGCGATGCGGCTGGTCGGCTACTCCTTCGCGGGTGTCGAGCCGGAGGTCATGGGCATCGGCCCGGTGCCGGCCACCGAGAAGCTGTTCAAGCGCACCGGCCTGTCGATCGACGACATCGGCCTGTTCGAGATCAACGAAGCCTTCGCCGTGCAGGTGCTGGCCTTCCTCGACCACTTCGGCATCGCCGACGACGACCCGCGCGTGAACCAGTGGGGCGGCGCGATCGCCTGCGGCCACCCGCTGGCTTCCTCCGGCGTCCGGCTGATGACACAGCTCGCGCGTCAGTTCGCCGAGCGGCCCGACGTGCAGTACGGCATCACCACGATGTGCATCGGCATCGGCATGGGCGGCACCGTGATCTGGGAGAACCCGGCGTTCGAGGGGGCGAAGTAATGACTTTCACCGCTGAAGAAGCGAAGGCCGCGTTCCCGGACGAGGTCGTCACGAACGCCGTCACGCGGCTGGTCAAGGTGCCCGGGCTCGAGAAGCCCGTCGCCCTGATCACCCTCGACAACGGCCACGACCACACCCGGCCGAACACCTTCGGCCCCCAAGGTCTGGTCAGCCTGAACGCGGCCATCGACAAGGCATTCGAGGCCGAGCCGGCCGCGATCGCCGTCACCGGCAAGCCGTTCATCTTCGCCGTCGGCGCGGACCTCTCGGGCGTCGAGTCCGTGAGCGACCCGAAGCTGGCGCGCGAGATCGCCCAGACCGGGCACGACGTGTTCCGCCGCCTCACCGAGACGAAGATCCCGACGTTCGGGTTCATCAACGGCGCGGTCATGGGCGGCGGGCTCGAGCTGGCGCTGTCCTGCCACTACCGGACGCTCTCGGAGAACACCGCCGCGATCGCGTTCCCCGAGGTCTTCCTCGGCCTGTTCCCGGGCTGGGGCGGCACGCAGCTGCTGCCGAACCTCATCGGCGCGGACGCGGCCGTCACGGTGATCATCGAGAACGCCTTGGCGCAGAACAAGATGCTCAACGTCAAGCAGGCGGCGGAGCTCGGCATCGTCGACGCGGTATTCGGCTCGGCGGACTACCTCGAGCAGTCGCTGCTGTGGCTGGCCAAGGTCGTCAACGGTGAGATCACCCCGGCCCGCCCCGAGATCGACCGCGGGTCCGGCTGGGACGCGGCCATCGCACGCGCCAAGTCCCTTGTGGACGGACGCACGCACGGTGCGTCGCCGGGGGCCACCAAGGCCGTCGAGCTGCTGGAGCTGGCCCGCGAGAACGACCTCGACCGCGGGTACGCCGCCGAGACCGACGGCCTCGCCGAGCTGCTCATGTCCGACGTCCTGCGCGCCGGGCTGTACTCGTTCAACCTGGTCAACAAGCGCGCCAAGCGCCCGGCCGGCGCGCCGGACAAGTCCTTGGCCCGCAAGGTGAACAAGGTCGGCATCGTCGGCGCCGGGCTGATGGCCAGCCAGCTCGCGCTGCTGTTCGTGCGCCGCCTGAAGGTGCCGGTCGTGCTGACCGACGTCGACCAGGAGCGTGTCGACAAGGGTGTCGGGTACGTCCGCGCCGAGATCGACAAGCTCCTGGCCAAGAAGCGCGTTTCCCCGGACGGCGCCAACCGGCTCAAGGCGCTGGTCTCCGGCTCGCTCGACAAGGCCGCGTTCTCCGACGCCGACTTCGTCATCGAGGCCGTGTTCGAGGAGCTGGGCGTCAAGCAGCAGGTGTTCGCCGAGCTGGAGCAGCACGTCTCCCCCGAGGCGATCCTCGCGACGAACACCTCGTCGCTGTCGATCACCGCGATGGCGTCGAAGCTGCAGCACCCCGAGCGGGTCGTCGGCTTCCACTTCTTCAACCCGGTGGCCGTGCTGCCGCTGCTGGAGATCGTCCGCGGCGAGCAGACCGACGACGCCTCCCTCGCGACGGCGTTCTCGGTCGGCAAGCAGCTGAAGAAGTCCAGTGTGCTGGTGAAGGACGCTTCGGCGTTCGTCGTCAACCGGCTCCTGCTGCGCTTCCTCGGCGAGGTGCTGGTGGCGGTCGACGAGGGCACGCCGTTCGAGGTCGCCGACGGCGCGCTCGAGCCGCTGGGCCTGCCGATGTCGCCGCTGACGCTGATGCAGCTCGTCGGCCCGGCCATCGCGCTGCACGTCGGCGAGACGCTGCACGAGGCGTTCCCGGACCGGTTCACCGTGTCCGACAACCTCGCGAAGTTCGTCAAGGCGGGCAAGAAGGGCGTCTGGGTCTGGGATTCCCAGGGGAACCAGTCGCCGGACCCGGAAGTCGTCGAATTGTGGACGCAGGGCGACCAGCCGTCGACGTCGGAGCAGGTGCGTGAGCGCGCGCTGGCGGCGATCGCCGAGGAGATCCGGATCATGCTCGACGAGGGCGTCGTCGCCGAGGCGCAGGACATCGACCTGTGCCTGATCCTCGGCGCCGGCTGGCCGTTATGGAACGGCGGCATCACGCCGTACCTGGACCGCTCCGGCGTCTCCGAGCGGGTGAACGGCAAGCCGTTCCTAGCCCCGGGCATCGCCTCGGTCCCGGCGTCCTAGTACTCGCCCTCCCGAGGGCACTTCGGCGGCGGCGCGGTGAGTTTCAGCTGCGCCGCCGTCGCGTCGGAGTCGATGACCGTCACCCGCTCGGCGGTCCGGAACCGGGCGTGCAGCTCCTGCGCCCAGGCCTTCAGGTCGGTGCCCGGGACGGCGAGCAGCGAGATCGACGGCGGGTCGACGAACACCCGCCGCGCCGTGGGGTTGTCGTGGAAGGACGGCACGGCTGCCTGCATCTCCGCGTCGGAGGGGAAGACCACGACGACCGCGGCGCACAGCGTGTGCCCGGCCAGCGGTGCCGGGTTCGTGTCCACCGGCAGGTCCGGCGGGCGCTTCAGGGCCGCGACGCCGAACGCCAGCCCCACCCCGGCGGCCAGCGCCAGCGCGAAGACCGGGACCACCACGCGGACCAGCGGCTTTTCCGTCACGCCGAAGATCACAGCACACGTTGGCCGCCGGGACACCGCCCGTTCACCCCGGCGGCTTAGCGTCCGGCCGTGACCACCGACAGACGCCGGTTCCTCAAGGGCGCCGGTCTCGCGGCCGCTGCCGCGGGCGTGCCCCTCCCCGCCTCCGAAAACGCCGACCTGGACCGGCTGTGCGGCCGCTACCAGTGGCTGGTGGGCGACCACCACACGCACAGCCAGTACTCGTACGACGCGATGTACCGGATCGAGCAGATCGCCCGCGGCGGGCGGGCGCACGGCGCGGACTGGATCGTCTTCACCGACCACGGTCACGCCGAGCACGAGCAGGTGTCGGTCGAGCCGACGGAGGCGGATTTCCGCGCCGCCCGGCGGAAGTACCCGGACCTGCTGCTGTGGCACGGCATGGAGTGGAACGTCCCGGGCGCCGAGCACGCGACGGTGTTCTTCCAGGCCGGTGACCGCCAGGCCGCGAAGCTGCGCGAGTTCGAGCGGGCCTTCGACTGGCGGCTGACGAACTCCGAAGCGTCGAGCCCGGCGAACGAGGCCCTCGCGCTGCGGGCGTTGCGCTGGCTGGCCGAGGAGGAACGCGCGCGGCGGATCCACGCCCCGGTCGTGCTGGTCAACCACCCGCTGCGCAACGGCCGCGTCGCCCCGCACGAGCTGCGTGCCTACCGCGACGCCGCGCCGGGCATCGTGATCGGTATGGAGGGCGCGCCCGGCGCGCAGGCGGACGGCTTCCCGAAGCCGCTCGGCAACGGCGGTGCGCGCGGCGGCTACGCGAACGGCCCCGGGCCGAACTCGTGGCCGGGCTTCCCGGCCGAGGCGTACCGGACGTTCGGCGGCTGGGACTGGGCGACGGCGAAGGTCGGCGGGTTGTGGGACTCGCTGCTCGCCGAGGGCAAGCCGTGGTGGATCACCACGAACTCCGACTCGCACTACAACCGCGGCGACACGCTGGTCCGCCCGGACGTGCCCGGCGACTGGTACGACACGCACGGCAAGTTCCCGGACCCGATCGACACCGGCTCCCCGCAGCTGCTCGCGCCGTACGCGGACTTCTACCCCGCGGAGTTCAGCCGCACGTACGTCGGCGTCACGCGGCGAAGCCTCGACGGCGTCCTGGAAGGTTTGCGGGCCGGGCGGATCTGGCTGACGCACGGCGGGCTGGCGCAGGATCTTCAGGTCGGCGCGTACGGCGGCGGCTCGTCGGCGACGCTGGGCGGACGCCTTCGGGTGCGGCGCGGTTCGGACGTCACGCTCGTGGTCTCCGCGCGGCTCGCGTCGCGGCCGAACGGCGGCGGCACGATCCCGCGGCTGGCGCGCCTGGACGTCGTCGCGGGGCCGGTCACCGGCCCGGTGGCCGACCCCGACGCGATGACCGCGCCGGGCACCCGCGTCGTCGAGTCGTTCGAGCCGCAGTGGACGCCCGGGCGGCAGGTGGTCTTCCGGCACACCTTCCGGAACGTGCGCTCGCCGTTCTACGCGCGGGTGCGCGGGACGAACGGGGACTCCGAGCCCACACCGGACGTAATCGGGCAAGCGAACCCGTTCGAGGCCTTGTGGTTGTACGCGAACCCCATTTTCGTGGACGTGTGCTGAACGGAAGAGTGCTGCTCGTACGGGCGGTCATGGTCGGGTTGCGGTGGCTGCTGCGGCTGCCTCCGCCGGTGCTGCGCGTGCTGGCCGGCCACCCGGTGGTGGTGGACGGGCGGCAGCCGGTGCTCTCGGCCCGGGTGCTGATGCGCGTGTCGCGCCTGGCGCCGTTCGACGCGCCGCACCGGAACGGCAGCCTCTCCCGGGCCCGGGCCGAGCTGAACCTGGCTGGCGCGCTCGCCGGCGCCGGGATCTGCCCGGGCGTGCGGACGCGCGACTCGTCGTGGCCCGGGCCCGCCGGACCGCTGCCGCTGCGGCGGTACGAACCCGCCGGGCTCCCGGCGCCCGGGCCGGCGATCGTGTACTTCCACGGCGGCGGGTTCGTGCTCGGCAGCCTGGACACGCACGAGGGCGCGTGCCGGCTGCTGGCCGAGGAGGCCGGGGTGCAGGTGGTGTCGATCGGCTACCGGCTCGCGCCGGAGCACCCGTTCCCGGCGGCGGCGTCGGATGCGGTCGCGGCGTTCGCGTACGTGTCGTCCCACGCGGCGGAGTTCGGCATCGACCCGGCGCGGCTCGCGGTGGGCGGCGACAGCAGCGGCGGCAACCTGGCGGCGGTGGTGGCCCACGCGGCGGCCCGCGGCGAGCTGCCCCGGCCGGCGTTCAGCCTGCTGCTGACCCCGGCGACGGACGCGCTCGGGGAATCGCCGTCACACCGGCAGTTCGGCTCGGGTTTCCGCCTCGACCGCGACGAATGGGCGTGGTACCGCTCGCAGTACGTGCGTGATCCGGAGCTGTACCGGGACCCGCGGGCGTCGGTGCTGTACGACGACGCCCTCGACGGCCTCCCGCCGACGTACGTGGCCACGTGCGGCTTCGACCTGCTCCGCGACGAAGGCGAGGCGTACGCGGCCCGCCTGGCTTCGGCGGGAGTCCCGCTGGTCCACCGACGGCACGAAGGCCAGCTCCACGGCTTCGCCAACCGCGTCGGCATCGACCCGGACGCCCGGGCGGCGATGATCCACACGGCCGGAGTCCTCCGCGCCGGCCTCGCCCTCGACCCCCGCCCGTGATCAGAGGGACGACACGCGTGATTGAAGGGTCGACACGCGTGATCGGAGGGACGACACGGCGAGACTCGCTCGATCCGGCGTGTCGACCCCGCAATCACGCGAGTTGACTCCCCGATCACGCGTGCCGGCTGCTCGATCACGCTGTCAGCGCACGGGGAGGTGAACCGTCACGCCCAGGCCGCCGCCCACGATCGGTTCCGCTGCCACGCTTCCGCCGTGCGCCGCCACCGCCGCCCGGACGATCGAGAGCCCCAGGCCCGCGCCCGAACGAGCCGTCCGGGCCACCCCCGCGCGGCGGAACGGCTCGAACAGCTCCGCCACCGTCGCCGGGTCCACCAGGCCGCCGGACGAGCGCACCCGCAGCACCGACCACTGCGGGCCCGGCTGCGTCACGACCTCCAGCCAGCCGCCCTCGACGTTGTGGCGGACCGCGTTCTCCAGCAGGTTGCCCGCGATCCGCTCCAGCAGCGCCGGATCGCCGAACGCCGGCGCCGGCACCACCGCGAACGTCGCCCGGATCCCGCGTTGCCCGGCCTCGGTGCGCGCCGCGCGCCAGGCGCGGTCGACGACCGCCGCCAGGTCGACCGGCTCGCGGACGCCGAGCCCGGCGCCGTCGGTGCGGGCCAGCAGCAGCAGCGAGTTCACCAGCTGCCCGGCGCGCTCGGTCGCGTCGCGGACCACCCCGCCCATCCGGCGCAGCTCGGCTTCGTCGGCATCGTCGTCGGCGAGGGTGACGTCGAGCTCCGTGCGGATCACCGCCAGCGGCGTCCGCAGCTCGTGGCTCGCGTTCGCGACGAAGTGGCGCTGCGCGTCGAACGCGGACTGGAGCCGGTCGAGCATGTCGTCGAACGTGCCGGCGAGCTCGGCCAGCTCGTCGCGCGAGCGCACCTCGCCGATCCGCTCCCCCAGCGACTCGATCGACAGCCGCCGCGCCGCCCCGGTGATCTCGCGCAGCGGCAGCAGCACGCGCGAGGTGAACGTCCAGGCGAGGATCGCCGCGGCCGCGACCACCAGCAGGAACGCGATCGACCCGAACAGCAGCATCCGGTTGCGGGCGTGCACGCGCAGGTGGTCGGCGAGCGTGGAGGCATCGACCTGGGCGCCGTCGACGACGACCGTGCTGCCCGGCGGCATCTGCGGGACCGCGTCGAGCGAGTCCCGGACCAGCGTCCAGGCCAGCCAGAGCAGCAGCAGGCTGACGGCGGCGACCAGCACGGTCGCCAGCAGGGTGATCCGGGCGCGGAGGCTGCGGGTGCCCGGCAGGTTCACGCGCGTGGCGCGCCGGGCTCCGGCACCCGGTACCCGGAGCCGACGACGGTCTCGATGATCCCGGGCTCGCCGAGCTTCTTGCGCAGCGTCATGACGGTGACCCGGACGGTCGTGGTGAACGGGTCGGCGTTCTCGTCCCACACGCGTTCGAGCAGCTCTTCACTGCTGACGACCGAACCGGCGGCCGAGAGCAGCACCTCGAGGACGCCGAACTCCTTGCGCGTCAGCTCGACCGGCCCGCTCGCCCGGCGCACGGTGCGCTTGGCCGGGTCCAGCTCGACGTCACCCGCGGTCAGCAACGGCGGCGCGGCCGGGGTGGCCCGCCGGCCCAGGGCCCGCACGCGGGCGACCAGCTCGGGGAAGGCGAAGGGTTTGGCGAGGTAGTCGTCGGCGCCGAGCGAAAGCCCCTCGACGCGATCGGACACCGAGCTGCTCGCGGTCAGCATCAGCACCCGGGTGAGCTCCCCGGAGGCGACGATCTCCCGGCACAGCTCGTCCCCGGACATCCCGGGCAGGTCCCGGTCCAGCAACACGACGTCGTACCGCGTGACGGCGGCCTTCTCGTGCCCGTCGTCACCCGTGAGCGCGACGTCCACCGCCATGCCTTCGCGGCGCAGGCCACGGGCGATCGCATCGGCCAGGGGTTCTTCGTCCTCGACTACCAAAACTCGCACAAGACCACAATTCCATATTTTCCTGAGAGTGCCCTTTAAGGACTGAGGCTTATTCTGGTCAGGCCGCCGCGACCCGCCCGGAAGCCGCTGGTCACCGCGAAGTCATGCGGCGGCCGACGGCTGAATAAGCCTCACCGTGTGCGTCGGGTGTGGCCCAGCGCAGCGCGAACCACAGCCGCATCCGGACCTCCGGGTCCGCCAAATCCACCTCCAGGGCCTTCTCCACCTGGGCGATCCGGTGCCGGACGCTGTTGCGGTGCACGCCCAGCTCCGCGGCCGTCGGTTCCCAGCCGCCGTGGTGGGCCAGCCACGTGCGCAGCGTCAGCACCAGCGACCGGTCCCCGCGGTCCAGGGAAACCAGCGGCGCCAGCAGCTTCGTCGCGTATCCGCGGGAGGCGCCCGGGTCGAGCAGCGCGTCGAAGTCGGGCGGCCCGCTCCCGGCGACGACCGGCCGGCCGAGCACCTGCGCCCGCGAAAGCAGCAGCTCCGCCTCCGCCACCGCCGCGGCCGGCCGCGCGACCGGCACCGGTGACCCCGCCGCCGCGAGCCAGCCGTGCGCGCGCAGGTCCTCCAGCTCCGGCACCGCGGGACCGACGATCGCCACGAACCGCGGTCCCGGCAGCACCTGGACCAACGGGGTGTCGAGCCGGGCCCGCAGCCAGTCCGGCCGCTGCGCCACCTCGTCCGGGCCGCGCCGGTACGGCGCCCCCACGACCAGGCGGCAACGGTCCGAGCCGAGCAGCTCGCGCGCCACCTCGCCGGCCGAAACCCGGTCGAGGAGCAGACCGGTCGCCGCCGCGCCCAGCTCCGCCGCGTCCGAACCCGCTCGCCCCACCAGCCCCAGCAACGCCGCGCCCACTGCGAGGATCGCCCGGTCGGCGCCGTCGAAGCGCCGGGAGCGCCCGACGACCACCAGGTGCGACGCCGTCGCCTGCGGGTACACCGGCTGGACCACCACGAACTCGTCGCCGACCTCCGTGGTCGCGCTGCGGATCCCGCTGCCCGCCCGCACGGTCGCCATCAGGTCCGCCACCTGGGGCGGCAGCGGCGAGGGCGCGTCGTGCGCCGAGGCCAGGACGTCCCCGGCGCCGACCAGCGCGACCCACGCCCGCAGCCGCGCCGCGAGCGACGACGTCAGCTCGCCCAGCCCGCCGCCCGCGGCCCGGGTCAGCGCCTCCCGCGCCGCCGTGATCCGCCGCTGCTCCCGCTGGCTCGCCTCGGTCAGCGCGACCGAGACCGCTCGGTTGACCGCGAGGAACGGCGTCCGCGTCGGCACGACCAGCAATGGCAGCCCATGGCGTGCACAGGCCCGGCGCAGCGGTTCCGGCAGCGTCTCGTGGACGTTCGGGGTGAGGCCGAACCCCAGCGCCGTCACGCCGGCGTCGCGCAGCCCGCGCACGTACCGGTCGATCCGCTCCGGCAGGTTCACGCCCGCGGTGAGGATCAGCTCGCCGCCCACCAGGTAGGGCACGGGGTCCTGCAGCTCGCTCACGTGGGCCCAGCGCACGGGGAGGTCCAGCGCGCCCGGACGCAGCGTCTCGCGGACGGCGTGCAGCGCCAGCTCCCGGTTGCCGACAACTGCCCGTAACGGGACATTCACTTCCGTGGACAACGGATCGACGTTCTGGGTCATACCATCCCCGACCTTGTCGACTTGTGGACGAATCATCCCATGCCGCCGGGGTGGCGGCCGACCCTACGGTGACCCGAACACCACCGAGGTAAGGAGGACGCCGTGACCGGGGACTACGCCGTGATCGCGTTGTACATCGCGGGGATGCTCGGAGTCGGCTGGTACGGCCTGCGGCTCGCGAAGACGAAGTCCGACTACCTCGTCGCCGGGCGGCGGCTGGGCTGGTTCATGTACTCCGGCACGATGTCGGCCGTCGTGCTCGGCGGCGCGTCCACCGTCGGCGGCGTGAAGCTCGGCTACACCTACGGCATCTCCGGCATGTGGCTGGTCGTCAGCATCGGCGTCGGCATCCTCGTGCTGCACGCGCTGTTCGCGCGGCGGCTGGTGCGGCTGAAGGTCTACACCGTCGGCGAGATGCTCGACCTGCGCTACGGCGGCCGCACCAGCGCCGTGTCCGGGGTCGTCATGTGGGGCTACACCCTGATGCTCACGGTCACCTCGACGCTGGCCTTCGCGACCATCTTCAAGGTGCTCTTCGACCTGCCGAACTGGGCAGGCATCGCGATCGGCGGCTCGATCGTCGTGCTCTACTCGGTGCTCGGCGGCATGTGGTCGATCACGCTCACCGACATCGCCCAGTTCGTCATCAAGACCATCGGCATCCTGGCGATCCTGCTGCCGGTCGCGATCAGCTCCGCCGGCGGTTTCTCCGGCATGAGCGAAAAGCTCGACGCGAGCTTCTTCAGCTTCACCTCGCTCGGCACCGACACGATCATCACGTACTTCGTCATCTACACCTTCGGCCTGCTGATCGGCCAGGACATCTGGCAGCGCGTGTTCACCGCCCGCACCCCGGCGATCGCGACGTCCGGCGGCATCACCTCCGGCGTCTACTGCCTGGTCTACGGCCTGGCCGGCGCCCTGATCGGCACCGCGGCGCACACGCTGTACCCGGACCTCGCCAGCGCGCAGGACGCCTTCGCCACGATCGTCGAACGCCTGCTGCCGACCGGCGTCCGCGGCCTGGTGCTGGCCGCCGCGCTCTCGGCGATGATGTCGACCGCGAGCGGCGCGCTCATCGCCTGCTCCACCACCACGACGTCGGACCTGCTCACCAAGATCGGCCTGAAGAAGGGCGGCGAGGTCAGCCGCAACCGGATCGCGACGCTGGTGCTGGGGCTGCTCGCGATCGGCATCGCGATGGTCGTCGACGACGTCGTCAACGCCCTCACCATCGCCTACGACATCCTGGTCGGCGGCCTGCTCGTGGCGATCGTCGGCGCGCTGTTCTGGAAGCGCGGCACGCGGCAGGGCGCGTACGCGTCGATGATCGCCGGCACGGTGTCCGTGATCGCCTTCATGATCATCGACGGCGTCGACGCCAACACCCCGATCTACTGGGGCCTCGGCGCGAGCCTGGTCGTCTACCTGGCGGTCAGCTTCGCCACGCCCCGCACGGCCGACTCGATCCTCGCCGTCTGGACCCGCCGCCTGAACGGCGCCGGGACCGAAGAGCCGGAGGCGGCCACCCCCGCCCCGGTCGAAGCCTGAACCCACCCCGAGAACAGGAGCGCCCAGCAGTGAACGACATGCCCCCGGTCGGCCCGCTCGACTCGTCCCGGGTCCCCCGGTTCGCCGGCTTCGCGACCTTCGCGCGGCTCCCGCGGATCGACCAGGTCACCCACGCCGACATCGCCGTCGTCGGAGTGCCCTTCGACTCCGGCGTGTCCTACCGGCCCGGTGCGCGGTTCGGCCCGGCGGCGGTGCGCGAGGCGAGCCGGCTGCTGCGGCCGTACCACCCGGAGCTGGACGTCTCGCCGTTCGCCGAGAAGCAGGTCGTCGACGCCGGGGACATCGCGGTCAACCCGTTCAACATCGGTGAAGCGATCGAAACGCTGCAGCAGGAAGCCGAAGCGCTGCAAGCGAACGGGACCCGGCTGGTGACCGTCGGCGGCGACCACACCATCGCGCTGCCGCTGCTGCGGGCCGCGGCGAAGCAGCACGGACCCGTTGCCCTGCTGCACTTCGACGCGCACCTCGACACCTGGGACACCTACTTCGGCGAGCCGTACACCCACGGCACCCCGTTCCGGCGGGCGTCCGAGGAAGGCATCCTCGACACGAGCGCGCTGTCGCACGTCGGCACGCGCGGGCCGCTGTACGGCAAGCGGGACCTCGAAGAAGACCGGCGGCTCGGCTTCGGCATCGTCACCTCCGGCGACGTCCTGCGCCGCGGCATCGACGAGACCGTCGACGCGCTGCGGCAGCGCATCGGCGACCGGCCGCTCTACGTCTCGGTCGACATCGACGTGCTCGACCCGGCCCACGCACCCGGCACCGGGACCCCCGAAGCCGGCGGGATGACCAGCCGCGAGCTCCTCGAAATCCTGCGCGGGCTGCGCGATCTCAACCTGGTCGGGGCCGACGTCGTCGAGCTGGCCCCCGCTTACGACCACGCCGAGATCACCGCCATCGCGGCGTCCCACGTCGCCTACGACCTGGTGAGCCTGCTGTCGTTGGGAAAGAGCGCATGACCGACACCGACCGCATCGGCGGCGACGTCGTCGTGGAGACCCTGCGCGCGCTGGGCGCCGACACGGTGTTCGGCCTGCCGGGCCAGCACGCGCTGGGCCTGTTCGAGGCGCTGCGGCGCGCCGGCGACCTGCGCGTGATCAGCGGGCGCGTCGAGAACAACCTCGCCTTCGCCGCCGACGGGCACGCCCGCGCCCGGCTCGCGGCCGACCCCGGCGGCCCGGTGCCGGTGACGCCCCTGGTCGTCTCGACCGGGCCGGGCGCGCTGCTGACGTTGGCTTCCCTGCAGGAGTCCCGGGCCGCGTCGGTGCCGGTGCTCGGGATTTCCAGCCAGATCCCGGTCGCGGGGCTCGGCGGCGGCCGGCACGGCTACCTGCACGAGCTGCCCGACCAGCAGGCGAGCTTCCGGGACGTCGTGAAGTCGGTGCACGTCGTGCGCCGCGCGAGCCAGATCCCGTCGGCGCTGCGCGAGGCCTGGACGTCGGCCGCGACCGCGCCGTACGGCCCGGTGTGGGTCGAGATCCCGCAGGACGTGCTGCTCGGCCCGGCCGGGCTTCCGCCGATCACGTCGGTGGCGGCCACTCCGCCGCTCCTGGAACCCCTGCCGGAGCTGGTCACCGCGGCCGCCGACCTCCTGGCCGCGGCTTCGAACCCGGTGATCCTGGCGGGCGGTGGCGCCCTGCGGTCCGGCGCGCACGCCGAGCTGACGGCGCTGGCGGAAGCCTTGCGGGCGCCGGTGATCTCGACCTTCGGCGGCAAGGGCGTCTTCGGCTGGGACCACGAGCTGTCCGGGCGGTCCTGGATGGAGGACTGGCACACCACGGAGTTCCTCGGTTCCGCGGACGTCCTGCTCGTGCTCGGCTCCGGGCTCGGCGAGCTGTCCAGCAACTACCGCGAGTTCGCCCCGCGCGGGCGGGTGATCCAGGTCGAGGCCGACCTCGGCAAGCTGGAGTCGAACTACCCCGGCCTGGGCATCCACGCCGACGTCCGGCTCACGCTGCAGGCACTGCTGGAGTGGGTGCCGATGCGGGCGTCCGACGGCCGGGCCGAAGCCGCCGTTTCGGGGTTGCTGTCGCGCGTCGAGTCGCGGTTGGCCGGTCAGGACCTGGCCGTCGAGCGCAAGCTGATCGACGACATCCGCGCGGCGCTGCCCGACGGCACGCAGACGTTCTGGGACATGACGATCGCCGCGTACTGGGCCTGGTCGGCGTGGAACCCCGAGGGTGCGCCGATCCACACCGCGCAGGGCGCGGGCGGGCTGGGCTACGGCCTGCCGGGCGCGCTCGGCGGCGCGGCCGCCGGTGCCCCGGCGCTCGCCGTGTCCGGCGACGGCGGAGCGATGTACGGCGTCGCGGAGCTGGCGACCGCGGTGCAGCACGGCCTCGACGTCACGTGGCTGGTCGTCGACGACGGCGGCTACGGCGTCCTGCGCGAGTACCTGACCGACGCCTTCGGCCACACCACGGCCACCGAGCTGGCCCGGCCCGACTTCGTGGCCTTGGCTGCGTCCTTCGGGGTTCCCGCGACGCTGTCCTCTTTGGACACCGTCGGTGCGGACCTCGCCGAAGCGCTGCGCACGCCGGGACCGTCCGTGGTCGTCCTCCCCGCCCTGCTGAAGCTGTTCGCGCCGACCCACCTGGAGCAGGCATGACCCGTACCCTCGACCTGACCGACCCCGCGACCGGCGAGGTGTTCGGCACCAGCGCCGTCGCCTCGCAGTCCGATGTGGACAACGCGCTCGAATCCGCCGCGCAAGCGTTTGCGGTGTGGCGCCGCAGCACTCCGGCGCGGCGGCAGCTGGCCCTGCTGAAGATCGCCGACGCCCTCGAAGCGCGAGCCGCGGAGTTCGCCGACCTCGAGGTGCGCGAGACCGGCAAGATCCGGTCGGTCGTGCTGGACGAGGAGATCCCGGAGTGCGTGAGCGCGCTGCGGTTCTTCGCCGGTGCCGCGCGGCAGCTGGAGGGCACGGCCGCCGGGGAGTACGCGCCGGGGCACACGTCGGTGATCCGCCGCGAGCCGGTCGGCGTCTGCGCGCAGATCGCGCCGTGGAACTACCCGCTGATGATGGCGGTCTGGAAGATCGCGCCGGCGCTGGCCGCGGGCAACACCGTGGTGCTCAAGCCGGCCGAGACGACACCGTCGACCGCCGTGCTGCTGGCCGAGGTGGCGGCCGAGTTCCTGCCCGCAGGCGCGTTCACCGTGCTGACCGGCGACCGCGACACCGGCCGCGCGCTGGTGCGCCACCCGATCACGGAGCTCGTCTCGATCACCGGGTCGACGCGCGCGGGCATCGACGTCGCCACCGTGGCGGCCGCCGACCTCAAGCGCACGCACCTGGAGCTGGGCGGCAACGCGCCGCTGCTGGTGTTCCCGGACGTCGACCTCGCCGCGACGGCGGAGGGCATCGTGGGCGCCGCGTTCTACAACGCGGGCCAGGACTGCACCGCGGGCAGCCGGGTGCTGGTGCACGCGTCGATCCACGACGACTTCGTCCGCGAGCTGACGAAGGTCGCGGCGACGCAGACCCCCGGCGTCGACTTCGGGCCGCTGAACAGCGCAGCGCAGTTCTCGCGCGTCGAAGGCCTCATCTCGCGGTTGCCGTCGCACGCCCGCGTCGAGACCGGCGGGACGCGGTTCGGCTCGACGGGGTTCTACTTCTCCCCCACCGTGGTTTCCGGGCTGCGCCAGGACGACGAGCTCGTCCAGGAGGAGATCTTCGGGCCGGTCGTCACCGTCCAGTCCTTTTCGGACGAAGCTTCGGGTGTGGCGCTGGCCAACGGCGTCCCGTACGGGCTGGCGTCGTCGGTCTGGACGAACGACCTCGGCGTCGCCGCGCGGGTGTCGGCCGAGCTGGACTTCGGCTGCGTGTGGGTCAACACGCACGGGCCGCTGGTCGCCGAGATGCCGCACGGCGGGTTCGGCCACTCCGGGCACGGCAAGGACCTCTCCGCGTACGCCTTCGCCGAGTACACCCGCGTCAAGCACGTCATGACGAGGTTCGCATGAGCCCGCGCGTGACGGAGGTCGAGCACAACGGCATCGCGCCGATCCCGCCGGAGGAGCAGACATCGCGCCCGCGTGACCTGTTCCGGATGGCGTTCGGCGGCGCGAACACGTTCGCCACGATCATCCTCGGCACGCTGCCGATCGCGTACGGCCTGAGCTTCCGCGACGCGGCGCTCGCGACGGCGCTCGGCGTCGTCGTCGGCGGCCTGGTCCTGGCGCCGATGGCGTTGTTCGGGCCGCGCACGCGGACCAACAACGCGGTGTCGTCCGGCGCGCACTTCGGCGTCGTCGGGCGGTGCGTCGGGTCGTTCCTGTCGCTGCTGACGGCGATCACGTTCTTCGCGATCTCGGTCTGGGTCAGCGGCGACGCGGTGGCCGGCGCGGCGCAGCGGCTCTTCGGCTTCGACGGCGGCGCGGCCCTGCGCGGGGTCGCGTACGGCCTGATCGCGATCGCGACGCTCGTCGTCTGCATCTACGGCTACCGGTTCATGCTGCTGGTCAACCGGATCGCGGTGGTGCTCGGCACGGCGATCATGCTGCTGGGCGTGGTGGCGTACGGCGGCTCGTTCGACCCGGGGTACGCGGGCACCGGGACGTACGCGCTGGGCACGTTCTGGCCGACGTTCACCCTGGCGGCGTTGACGGCCCTGGCCAACCCGATCTCGTTCGGCGCGTTCCTCGGCGACTGGGCCCGCTACATCCCTTCGTCGTTCAGCAAGCGCTCTCTCCTGGCGGCGCCGTTCCTGGCCCAGGTGGCGACGTTGCTCCCGTTCGGCTTCGGCATCGCGACGGCGACCTTGGTGGCCGACCCGGCCGACTACATCACGGGCCTGACAGCGGTTTCCCCGCTCTGGTACGCGATCCCGCTGATCGTGGTGGCCCTGATCGGCGGCCTGTCGACGGGCACGACGTCGTTGTACGGGACGGGCCTGGACTTCAGCTCGATCTTCCCGCGCCTGTCCCGCGTCCAGGCGACGCTGCTGATCGGGACGCTGAGCGTGGCGTTCATCTTCGTCGGCAACTTCGTGCTGGACATGGTGTCGAGCATCAACGCGTTCGCGACGCTGATCGTGCTGTGCACGTCCCCGTGGATGGTGATCATGATGATCGGCTTCCTCCAGCGGCGCGGGTTCTACGACGTGGCGGACCTGCAGGTGTTCAACGAGGGCCGGCGCGGTGGCCGGTACTGGTTCGCCCGCGGGGTGAACTGGCGCGCGATGGCGGCCTGGATCCCGGCGACGACATTGGGGTTGCTGTGCGCGAACACCCCGATGATCGCGGGGCCGCTGCGGGACGTGGCGGGCGGGGTGGACATCAGCCTGCTGGTGACTTTGGCAACGGCGGCGGTGACGTACCCGGTGCTGGTGAAGCTGTTCCCGGAGCCACCGGAGGTGTTCGGCTCCGTGCCGCCGCCCGCGGCCGTCCTCACGGTGCCCGCGGAGGCCTGACCCAAGCGCCCCGAGGTGGCCTCGGGGCGCTTGCGGCTCAGCTGCGGTTCGCGTCCTTCTTCTCGGGCTCCGAGACCGAACCCAGCCGGGAAGCCCACTCCGTCACCCGCCGAGCCACGTCCTGGGCCGTCAGGCCGATGCGGCCCAAAACCTCGTCGCGGCTCCCCAGGTCGTGGAACGTCTGCGGCACCGCCAGATCCCGCAGCGGGACGTCACACTCGGCGTCACGGAACATCGCCGCCAGCGCCGAGCCGAAGCCGCCGTGGCGGCCGCTGTCCTCGACCGTCACCACCAGCTTGTGCTGGGACGCCAGCGCCACCAGCTCGGCCGGGACCGGCAGGACCCAGCGCGGGTCGACCACCGTCACGCCGATGCCCTGGTCGGCGAGCCGGTCGGCCGCCGCCAGGCCCAGGGTCGCGAACGGGCCCACCGTCACCAGCAGCACGTCGGCGCCTTCGACCGGGCGGCGCAGCACGTCGACCGTGCCCAGCCGCTCGACCGCCGTGACGTCCGTGCCGACCTTGCCCTTCGAGAAGCGCAGCGCCGTCGGGCCGTCGGACACCGCCACGGCCTCGCGCAGCTCTTCGCGCAGCGTCGCCGGGTCGCGCGGGGCCGCCACGCGCATGCCCGGCACCATGCCCAGCAGCGACAGGTCCCACATGCCGTGGTGGCTCGGCCCGTCCGGGCCGGTGATGCCGGCGCGGTCCAGCACCAGCGTCACCGGCTGGCGGTGCAGTGCGACGTCCATCAGCACCTGGTCGAACGCGCGGTTGAGGAACGTCGAGTAGATCGCGACCACCGGGTGCAGCCCGCCCATCGCCAGCCCGGCGGCGGAGGTGACCGCGTGCTGCTCGGCGATGCCGACGTCGTACCAGCGGTCCGGGAACGCCTCGGCGAACTTGTCGAGGCCGGTCGAGCGCAGCATCGCCGCGGTGATCGCGACGACGTCCTCGCGCTCGGCACCGATCTTCGCCAGCTCGTCGCCGAACACGCCGGTCCAGCTCGGGCCCTTCACCGGCGGCAGGCCGGTCTCCGGGTCGATCGGGTCGGTCTGGTGCATCTGGTCGTGCTCGTTGTTGACCGCGGGCGCGTAGCCGTGGCCCTTCTCGGTCACCACGTGCACGATCACCGCGCCGCCGAACGCCTTCGCGCTGTGCAGGGCCTTCTCCAGCGCCACCTGGTCGTGACCGTCGACCGGGCCGAGGTACTTCAGGCCGAGGTCGGAGAACATCGCCTGCGGGCTCAGCGCGTCCTTCAGCCCGGCCTTCGCGGCGTGCAGCGCGGCGTAGATCGGCTTGCCGACGACCGGGGTGTGCCGGAGGAGCTCGCGGCCGCCGTCGAGCAGCCGCTCGTAGCCCGGCTGCAGGCGCAGCGCGGCGAGGTGGTCGGCCAGGCCGCCGATGGTCGGCGAGTAGGAGCGGCCGTTGTCGTTGATGACGATGACGACCGGGCGCTCGCGGTGCGCGGCGAGGTTGTTGAGCGCCTCCCAGCACATGCCGCCGGTGAGCGCGCCGTCCCCGACGACGGCGACCGCGTGCCGCTCGCCACCGTCCAGGGCGAACGCCTTCGCCAGACCGTCCACATAGGACAGTGCGGACGACGCGTGGCTGCTCTCGACCCAGTCGTGGTCACTCTCCGCGCGCGACGGGTAACCGGTGACGCCGCCGGTCTGGCGCAGCCGGTCGAAGCCGTCCGCGCGGCCGGTGACGATCTTGTGCACGTAGGCCTGGTGCCCGACGTCCCAGACGATCGCGTCGCGCGGCGAGTCGAACACGCGGTGCAGCGCGAGGGTCAGCTCGACGACGCCGAGGTTCGGCCCCAGGTGCCCGCCGGCGCGGCGGACCTTGTCGACGAGGAAGTCCCGGATCTCGGCGGACAGTTCGCCGAGGTCCTCGACACTCATGCGCTTCAGGTCCGCCGGTCCGCTCACGGACTCCAGCAACGTCACTCGTCTCCACCTCACTTGGTCACCACGCCTCGTTCCGGCCAGTCTACGGAGGACGGCCACCGCCCTTACGCCCGCCGCGTCCGGCGTCACAGGCGGAGCGCGATCACGCGTCATCTCCTGAGGTGAACCTCGTCTCCCCGCCGTGCTGTGGCGGTCACGCGGCGTGGCCACGAGAATGGAGTTCATGGCGGACTTCTTCATCGGCGGCGACTGGGTGGACGCGATCGGCGGCGGCCGGCGGGAGATCCGCTGCCCGGCCGACGGTTCCCTGGTCGCGACGGTCGCCGAGGGCACCGCCAAGGACACCGAGGCCGCCATCGCGGCGGCGCGCCGGGCGTTCGACACCGGCCCGTGGCCGGGCACGCCCGCGCACCTGCGCGGTGACCTGCTGCTGCGCACCGCGGACCTGCTGGACCGCGACGCGGAGGCGTTCGCCCGCGCCGAGTCGCTCGACACCGGCAAGCGCCTGGTCGAGAGCCGCTACGACATGGCCGACATCGCGGCCTGCCTGCGCTACTTCGGCAAGCTCGCGGCGCAGGACGCGGGCCGCGTCGTCGACACCGGCAACCCGGACGCGTTCAGCCGGATCGTGCACGAACCGGTCGGCGTCTGCGGGCTGATCACGCCGTGGAACTACCCGCTGCTGCAGACCGTGTGGAAGATCGCGCCGGCGCTGGCCGCGGGCAACACGTTCGTGCTCAAGCCCAGCGAGCTGACGCCGCACACGTCGATCCTGTTCCTGAAGCTGCTCACCGAGGCGGGCCTGCCGTCCGGCGTCGCGAACCTGGTGCTCGGGGCCGGCGCCGAGGTCGGCGCGCCGCTGGCCGAGCACCCGGACGTCGACCTCGTGTCGTTCACCGGCGGGCTGGCCACGGGGAAGGTGATCGCCGCGGCGGCCGCCGGGACGGTCAAGAAAGTGGCCCTGGAGCTGGGCGGGAAGAACCCGAACGTGGTCTTCGCCGACGCCGACTTCGAGACCGCGGTCGACTACGCGCTGACGGCGGTGTTCCTGCACTCGGGCCAGGTGTGCTCGGCGGGCGCGCGGCTGATCGTGCAGCGGGAGTGGCACGACGAGTTCGTCGCCGAGCTGGTGCGCCGGGCCGAGCGGATCCGCCTGGGCGGGCCGTTCGACGAGCGCGCCGAGACCGGGCCGCTGATTTCGGCGGCCCACCGCGACAAGATCGAGCGGTACGTGGCAGCGGCGCTGGCCGAGGGCGCGGTGCTGCGGACGGGCGGCAGCCGGCCTTCGGACCCCGCTCTCGCCGACGGCTTCTACTACCTCCCGACCATCCTGGACCAGGTGAAACAGGGGTCGTCAGCGGTCGTCGACGAGTCGTTCGGGCCGGTGCTGACGGTCGAGACGTTCACCGACGAGGACGACGCGGTGCGCATCGCGAACGACACCCACTACGGCCTGGCCGGGGCGGTGTTCACGAACGACGCTTCGCGGGCGCAGCGCGTGGCCGGGCGGCTGCGCCACGGCACGATCTGGATCAACGACTTCCACCCGTACCTGCCGCAGGCCGAGTGGGGCGGCTACAAGCAGTCCGGCTTCGGCCGCGAACTGGGCCCGACCGGGCTCGGCGAGTACACCGAGGTCAAGCACATCTACCAGAACCTGCGGCCGGCCCCGCAGCGCTGGTTCGCCGGCTGAGCGGAGTCCCCCGATCGGGATCCACCGAACGGCCCAGCGCCGGAAAGGTGCTCGGAAAGCCGTTTCCGGCGTCTTATGCTGCGTCCAGCCGCGACGCAGGGAGGCCGGAGTGGACCAGCAGCGACCGGGGAAGCGGCTCCGCGGCCCGCGCGCCGTGGCGGTGGGGATCGCGGGGCTGGGCGTGATCGCGGGCCTGACCCTGCGCACCGCGGACTACGCCGGGATGCTGCCGCCGGGGACCCCGGATCCGGAGCTGGACCTGGGCCTGGTCTGCGCGGCGGCGGTGCTGATCGCGGGCACGCTGGCGTACCTGACGTTCGCCCGCCACCAGGACGAGCCGCTGGCGATGGCTTCCCTCCCGGGGCTGGTGGTGACGGGAGTGGTCCTGCGCCACCTGGTGGTGACGCTCCCGGGCGTGACCACGATCCAACCGGCGGCGCGGGTGGTCCCGGGGGCTGGGTCGTGGGTGCTGCTGGCATCGGGAGTGGCCATGACGGCGGCGGGGCTGGCGGCGGCATTCGCGGTCCGCCGAGCAGCCTGACGACCACCGGCAGCCCGCACGCAAGGCGCCGCGCAGCCCGACACCGCGCACCGGTAGCAGCCAGGCCCACGGCGGCACACGAGCGGCCGGCCGGAGATGCCGCGGTGGCGGCCGGACAACCCGCGCCAGGGCAGCCAACCCCGCAGCCGGGCTTCCGCCGCGCGCCCCACAGCGCCGGCCGGCAACCCCCGCCGCTCGCAGGACTCTCCTCAGCCGCTCACCGCCTTGCGGCCCAGGAACGCCGCCAGCCGGTCCGCCGCCGTTGCTTCCGGGCCTGGCTCCACCTCCGGCCCGAACGGGCCACCCGGTGGCCGGGGCGCCGAGCCGAACCGGGAACGCCACTGCTCCAGCGCCCCCTCCGCCAAATCCGGCAGCAGGTCGGTCGAGGCACCCGTCGCGTCCGCGAGGTCCCAGCCGTGGGCCAAGTACTCGTTCACGCGCATGTGGACGAGGAACACGCCCGGCATCTCGCCCAGCGCGGTCGTCACCGTACGAGAGAACAACCCCGGCGAAGCCAGCACTGCCCGCGCCGCCGCGACCGATGACACGAACGCCGGGACCGGCGACGCACCCAGGTAGTCGCCGTCCGGAGCCGGTGGTCCCGAACCCGCCCAGAACGCCACCTTCGCGTTGCCGTGCGCCAGGTGGTTGACCACCGCGCGGACGTCCCAGTCCGCGCACGCCGTCGGCAGCGTCCACTGATCGCCGCCGATCGACGAGACCAGGCCCGTCACCGAGAAAGCCGCGCGGTCGAAGTCCTCGAGAGGAGTCATGCCGGCAGTGTGACGGCCACCACCGACAAAAACTCAGGACAGCAGCGCCACGCACTCCACGTGGTGGGTCATCGGGAACGCGTCGAACGCCCTCAGATCCGTCAAGCCGTAGCCGTGCGAAGCGAAAGTCGCCAGGTCACGGGCCAGGGCCGCCGGGTCGCACGCCACGTAGACGATCCGATCGGGTGAACCCGCCACGATCGACTCCACCACCGCCTTGCCCGCGCCCTTGCGCGGCGGGTCCAGCACCACGACGTCCACCGGCTTCGGGGCCGACTCCAGCACGTGCTCGACGCGCCCGGCCTGCCAGGACACCTGCGGCAGGTCGGCCAGGTTCTTCTCGCCGTCGGCGACCGCGCGCCGGCCGGACTCGATCGCCAGCACCCGGCCCGCCGCGCCGACCTGTGAGGCCAGCACCGACGCGAACAGCCCGACCCCGGCGTAGAGGTCCCAGGCCGACCCGCCCGCGGGCGCCTCCGCCCACTCGGCCACGACGGCGGCCAGCGTCGACGCCGCCGCCGGGTGGACCTGCCAGAAGCCGTGCGCGTCGAGGTGCCAGTCGCGGCCGGCCGCGTGCTGCACGGCCACGCCGCCGGCCAGCTGCCGGGCGCGGACCTTGCCTCGGACCGTCGACAGCTCGCGCACGTGGACACCGCCGTCGCCGTCGCCGGTGACCTCGATCTCGCTGCCCGGCCGCCAGCGCCGTGCCAGGACGTCGTCGAGCTCGCCCGGGACCGCGATCGGGCAGTCTTCGAGCGCCACCACCCGGTGGCTGTGGTGGGCGCGCAGGCCCGCGCGGCCCTCGCGGTCGGCGACCAGCCGGACGCGGCTGCGCCAGTCCAGCGGACCGCCTTCGAGGGCCTCCACGACGACCTCGCGCTCGATGCCGGCCAGCCGCTGGAGCTGCTCCGCCACCACCGAAGCCTTCAACGAACGTTGGTACGCGGTCGAAGCGTGCTGCCAGTCGCAGCCGCCGCAGCCGCCCGGCACGGCCAGCGGGCACGGCGGCTCGACCCGGAACTCCGAAGCCGACAGCACCTCGATCGCGTCGCCGCGGCAGAACGAACCGCCGTTGTCCTCGGTGACCTCGACGCGGACCTGCTCGCCCGGCAGCGCGTGCCGGACGAACACCACGCGGCCGTCGGCGCGCGCGACGCAGTGGCCGCCGTGCGCCACCGCGCCGACCTCGACCTCGAGGACCCGGCCCAGCCAGCTCGTCATTCGGCGGGCTCCTTGGGTTTCGGCGCAGCCACCGGCTTGCCGTTGGGCGAGAAACCGCGGCGGACGTCGCCGGCCGCGGGCCGCTCGTTGCGGACGCGCGCGGCCGCCTTGGCCGAGGACTCCAGCTGCCACGGCACGCTCGCCACGATCACGCCGGACTGGAACAGCAGGCGGCCCTTGAGCCGCAGCGCGCTCTGGTTGTGCAGCACCTGTTCCCACCAGTGCCCGACCACGTACTCCGGGATGAACACGGTGACCACGTTGCGCGGGTTGTCACCGCGCACGCGCTTCACGTAGTCGAGGACCGGCTTCGTGATCTCGCGGTAGGGCGATTCGACGACTTTCAGCGGCACCTTGAAGTTGTGGGCGTCCCACTCAGCGGTCAACCGCCGCGTGTCCGCATCGTCCACATTGACCGTCACGGCTTCGAGGACGTCCGGGCGCATCGCCTTGGCGTAGGCCAGCGCGCGCAGCGTCGGGCGGTGCAGTTTGGACACCAGCACGATCGCGTGGTTGCGCGACGGCAGCACGGTCGGGGTGTCACCCAGGTCCTTCAGCTCGTCGGCGACGCGGTCGTAGTGCCGCCGGATCGCGGTCATCAGCACGAAGATGGCGATCATCGCCGCGATCGCGATCCACGCGCCGAGCAGGAACTTGGTGATGAGCACGATCACCAGCACGACGCCGGTGCAGGTGAGGCCGACCGCGTTCACCGTCTGCGAGCGCCGCATCCGCCGCCGCACGCCGGGGTCGGTTTCCTTGGCCAGCAACCGGTTCCAGTGCCGGATCATGCCGGCCTGGCTCACCGTGAACGACACGAACACGCCCACGATGTAGAGCTGGATGAGCCGGGTGACCTCGGCGTCGAACGCGATGATCAGCACCAGCGCGAACGCCGACAGGAACAGGATCCCGTTGGAGAACGCCAGCCGGTCGCCGCGGGTGTGCAGCTGCCGCGGCAGGTAGCGGTCCTGCGCCAGGATCGAGCCCAGCACCGGGAAGCCGTTGAACGCCGTGTTCGCGGCCAGCAGCAGGATGATGCCGGTGGAGAAGGAGATGTAGTAGAAAGCCGGCGGGAAGTCGGCGAACACCGCGTGCGCGATCTGCGCGACGATCGTCTTCTGCTCGTAGCCGGCCGGCGCGCCGGCGAGCTGCTCCGCCGGGTCCTCGGCGAACTTGACGTCGGTGATCGTGGCCAGCGTGATGATGCCGACCAGCATGGTCACCGCGAGCAGGCCCATCATCAGCAGCGTCGTCGCCGCGTTCTTCGACTTGGGTTTCTGGAACGCCGGGACGCCGTTGCTGATCGCCTCGACCCCGGTCAGCGCCGCCGCGCCGGAGGAGAACGCCCGCAGCACCAGGAACGCGTACGCCACCCCCGCGAAGGTCCCCTCGGCGTTCAAGGTGAACCCGGCGCTCTCGGCCTTCATTTCGGTGCCGGTGGCCGCCTGCACCAGGCCCCACACGACCATGACCAGGATGCCCAGGATGAACCCGTATGTCGGGATCGCGAAGGCCTTCCCCGACTCCCGGATGCCGCGCAGGTTCAACGACGTCAGCACGACCACGATGACGATCGAAGCGAGCACTTTGTGTTGCGCCACCCACGGGACCGCCGACCCGATGTTGGCCACACCGGACGAAGTGGACACCGCGACCGTCAGCACGTAGTCGACGAGCAGCGCGCTCGCCACGGTCAGGCCGAACTTCCCGCCCAGGTTCGTGTTGGCGACCTCGTAGTCGCCACCGCCGCTCGGGTACGCGTGCACGTTCTGCCGGTAGGACGCGACGACGACCAGCATGACCAGGGCGACCATGATGCCGATCCACGGCGCCAGCGCGTAGGCGGAGAGACCCGCGACGCTCAGCGTCAGGAAGATCTCTTCCGGCGCGTACGCCACGCTCGAGAGCGCGTCGGACGCGAAGATGGGCAGCGCGATGCGCTTCGGGAGGAGCGTGTGAGCGAGCCTGTCACTGCGGAACGGACGTCCGAGGACCAGGCGTTTCAGCACGGTCGGGAACTTCGACACCACGGAAGCGTAGCTGTCGGGGCGCACGGTAGGTTCGGCGCTGGTATGTCGGGGGTAGGAACGGACGGGTAACCGCCGAAGAGGAGGCAGGGCGTGCACGTGGTGATCATGGGATGCGGCCGGGTAGGCGCGTCCCTGGCCGCTGCGCTGGAGCGGCTCGGCCACGAGGTGGCCGTCATCGACAAGAGCCAGCAGGCGTTCCGCCGGCTCGGCAGCGACTTCCACGGCCAGCAGGTCGTCGGGGTCGGGTTCGACCGCAAGGTGCTGATCGAAGCGGGCATCGAGCGGGCCGGCGCGTTCGCCGCGGTGTCCAGCGGCGACAACTCGAACATCATCTCCGCGCGGGTCGCCCGCGAGAACTTCGGCATCGAGCACGTCGTCGCGCGGATCTACGACCACAAGCGCGCGGCCGTCTACGAGCGGCTGGGCATCCCGACGGTGGCGACCGTGCCGTGGACGACCGACCGGTTCCTGCGCACGCTCCTGCCGGACGGCGTCGCGTCGGCGTGGCGGGACCCGTCGGGCAACGTCGCGCTGCTGCAGCTGCCGCTGCACGAGGGCTGGGTCGGGCACTCCGTCCGATCACTGCAGGAGGCTTCCGGCGCGCGGGTGGCGTTCATCATGCGCTTCGGCACGCCGGTGCTGCCGGACAACAAGACCGTGGTGCAGGACGGCGACGACGTGTGGGTGGCCGCGCGCTCCGGCACCGTCAGCGACGTGACCAGTGTGGCCAACCGCGAACCGGAGGACGAGGCATGAGGGTCGCGATCGCCGGGGCGGGCGCGGTGGGGCGCTCCATCGCCAACGAGCTGATCGACGGCAGGCACCAGGTGATGCTCATCGAGCGGGAGGCCGACCAGTTCGAGCCGCAGACCGTCGAACAGGCCGACTGGGTGCTCGGCGACGCCTGCGAGGTGTCGATCCTGGAGGAGTCCGGGATCGAGCAGTGCGACGTCGTGATCGCCGCGACCGGCGACGACAAGGCGAACCTCGTCGTGTCGCTGCTGGCCAAGACGGAGTTCGCGGTGCGGCGCGTCGTGGCGCGGGTGAACAACCCGGCCAACGAGTGGCTGTTCACCGACGCCTGGGGCGTGGACGTGGCGGTGTCTACGCCGAGGATGCTCGCGGCGATGGTCGAGGAGGCGGTCAGCGTCGGCGACCTGGTGCGGCTGATGACGTTCCGCCAGAGCAATGCGAACCTCGTCGAGCTGACGCTGCCGGCGGAGACCCCGCTGGCGGGCAAGCCGGTGAGCGACCTGACGCTCCCGCGCGACGCGGCCCTGGTGACGATCCTCCGGGGCGACCGCGTGATCGTCCCGCAGCCGGAGGACCCCCTGGAGCCGGGCGACGAGCTCCTGTTCGTCGCGACGGCGGACGTCGAGCCGGAGATCCGGACGGCGCTGGGTTACTGAGGACACGAAGAAGGCCCCCGGCGAGCGTGCCGGGGGCCTTTCTCGTGAGTCTCAGGCTTCGGGAGCCTGGGCGTACTTCTCGCGCAACCGGGCTTCGACCTCGGCGTGCGCGCCGGGGGCCTTCTTCGTGGAACCGGTTCGAGGGGCCGCGCCGAGATGTCATGAAAGAAGCCCGCGACGGCCCGGCCTCCGCGGCAGCCGTGGGAAACGCGACCTGCCCGGCCCCGGACGCCGGGTGCCCTGAATGACTCGTTCAAGACATCCGAGCCGCAATGACTCAGGCCTCGGGAGCCTGGGCGTACTTCTCGCGCAGCCGGGCTTCGACCTCGGCGTCGGTCTCCGGCTTCGGCGTCGTCTCCTCGAGTGCCTTCAGCCGCTTGTCCGAGCGGCGCACCGCCCAGACCACCACCAGCAGGCCCAGCGCGTACAGCGGGTACCCCATCGCGATCTTCGCGAAGGCCAGCCAGCCGGTGTAGTCCTCCTGGTAGAGCCACCGCTGGACGACGAACCGGGCGGCGAACACGAGCGCCAACGCCAGCGTCGCGATGTCGTACGCGTAGCGGGACGGCTTGTCCTTGCGCCACGCCTGCCCGGTGCCGTTCAGCACGTTCCACACGACGCCCGCGATCGGCCAGCGCACCACCACCGACAGCACGAAGATGCCGCAATAAACCAGGCTCGCGTAGATCCCGAAGAGGAAGAACCCCTTCGCGGACCCGGTGCGATAGGCGATGAACGCCGCGATCGCGACGCCGAAGAACCCGGAGATCGCCGGCTGCAGGGGCTCCTTGCGGACCACCCGCAGCACGGTGATCGCCACCGCACTGCCCACCGACGTCCAGATGGCGGCGGTCAGGCCGAAGAACGCGTTCGCCAGGACGAAGACGATCACCGGCACCGACGAGTAGATCAGGCCGGACACGCCGCCCATCTGCTCGAGCAGGGTCGGCTGTGGTTCTTCGTCCGCGTCGGTCTTCTTCTCGCTCGGGGCGGGTTCAGTCACGATGGGTGATCAACTCACTGGGCTCTGGAGCTCGTAATAGGGGTTGTAAAGCACCTTCTGGCCGTCACGCTCGGCCATCCGGCCGCGCACCTTGATCGTCCGGCCTGGCTCGATGCCCGGGATCCGGCGGCGGCCGAGCCAGATTAGCGTCACGCCCTGTGTCCCGTCGAACAGCTCGGCCTCCAGCGTGGCGGCCTCGTTCGTCGGGCAGAGCTCCACGCTGCGGAGTCTCCCCATCACGGTGACCTCTTCGCCGGAACGGCAGTCACAGGCCCGCTGCGCGCCCTCGGCGCCGGACCTCATCGACATCTCGTCGGCGTCGAGCTCGTCGACGTCGCTGGTCAGCTTGCGTACCAACCGGCTGAAGTAGCCGCCGTCTTTGGCGGACATAGGTGCTCCTGTGCTCCGGGGCCCCCGACAAACTGCTTGCGGCCCGTGCGATTCCAGCGTACTGCGGTCCCCGCCAGGGAAACGCCTTTGCGCAAAGATCGCAACGTGACGTCCGCAATCAGAGTTCCCGCCGCGGTGCTGCTGCCCGGCACCGGCTCGGACGAGGTGTTCGTCCGGGCGGTCTTCGCCGGCCCGCTGCGCGCCCTCGGTGTCCCGCTCATCGCGCCACCGCCGCCGCCCGGTGCGGCCCTGGCCGAGGGTTACCTGGCGACACTGGACGCGCTGGCGGACGAACACGGCGAACTGCTCGTAGGCGGCATTTCGTTCGGCGCCCACCTCGCCGCGGAGTGGGCGGTGGCCAATCCGGGCCGTTGCGGGGGCCTGCTGGCCGCGCTCCCGGCCTGGAACGGCGCTCCCGGCTCAGCACCCGCATCGCTGGCCGCGACGCTGTCCGCGGATCTGGTGGCCGAATCCGGGGTCGACGTCGCGCTGGCCCAGACGGCGGGCAGCCCGGACTGGCTGCGGGCGGAGCTCGACCGGGCGTGGCGCCGCCACGGCGCCGGGCTGGCGGCGGGCCTGCGCGTCGCCGCCGGCCGCCCGTCCCCGACGCTCGGCGAACTCGCCGCGCTGACCGTCCCGGCCGGGATCGGCACGTGCACCGACGACCCGATCCACCCGACGAAAGTCGCGTCGGCGTGGGCCGGCGCACTCCCCCGCGCGGCGCTCGGCGAGACGACGCTCACGGCGCTGGGCGCGGATCGCGAGTCCCTCGGCCGGGCGACCGTCCTCGCCTTCCTCCGGGCCCTCCGAACGCCATGAGGGGCACCTTCACGGCCTCGAGAGCCGTGAAGGTGCCCCTCGTGGAGCGGGTCAGCCCTGTTGCTGCTGGGCCGCGATGTGCTCGGCGACGGCCTCGGGCAGCGTGATGGTCAGCGGGGTGCGGACCGGCATCGGCGCGTCGCCGCGGTCGACGATCGTGCGGCGCACGATCCCCCGCAGCACCTCCACCGCCGCCGCGGCCTCCGACTGCGGCCCGGCGATGACGCCGCGCAGCATCCAGCGCGGCCGGTCGATGCCGACGAAGCGCAGCGAGACGTCGCCGACGATGGCCGAGATCTCCAGGCCCCACACGCCGCGGCCGATGTTGACCTTGGCGCCGTCGGCCCGCAGCTGCTCGGCCAGCTCGGTGCTGACCTCCCGCCAGAGCCCGCCCGTGCGCGGCGCGGCGTAGGCGCTGACCGTGATCTGGCCCTGCTCGGTGACGACGTGCACGGCGCGCACGCCCCCGGTCTCCGGGTCCATCTCGACCTGGACCTGGGACCCGTCGGGCACCGGCACCTTCACCGAGCCGAGGTCGATCCGCGGGACGCCGTCGTCCTCGAAGTCCGCGACGTCGAACGGGCCGTCGGAGACGTCCGACAGCTCGTCGTCCTCGTCGTACGCCTCGTCCTCGATCGTGTCGTCGGCCTCGGGCGCGCCGTGCCTTCCGCCGGACCCGCCCTCGGTCCGCCGCTTGCGTCCGAAAATCCCCACTACTTCTCCGTTCCTTCCCCCGCGCCGGCGCTCGCGCCGGGCACGTCTGCTCCCAGTGTGGCGTGTCCGCCCGTGGAGCCGTAGCCTCCGGCGCCCCGTTCGGTGGCGTCGAGCTCGGCGACCTCGACGAACTCGGCGTGCTCGACCCGCTGCACGACCAGCTGGGCGATGCGGTCGCCGCGCGCGAGCTTCACCGGGTGCACCGGGTCGTGGTTGATCAGGCAGACCTTGATCTCCCCGCGGTAGCCCGCGTCGATCGTGCCCGGCGTGTTCACCACCGAGAGGCCGACCCGGGCGGCCAGGCCCGACCGCGGGTGGACGAACCCCGCGTACCCGGGTGGGAGGGCGATCGCGACGCCGGTGCCGACGACGCCGCGTTCCCCGGGTTCCAGCACGATATCCGAGGTCGTGACGAGGTCGGCCCCCGCGTCGCCCGGCCGGGCGTAGGCGGGGAGCGGGACATCCGGGTCGAGCCGGGAGAGGAGTACCTGAACGCTGGACACGGGCGGCGAGATTACTCTCTACCCGTGGGTGAATCTGCGAAGACGGCCGCGAGTGCCGCGGTCCGGCACTCCGAGCGGCTGTACGTGCCGTGGTGGGGCTGGCCGCTGCCGGTGCTGGGCGCCGTCCTGCTCGCGGCCGAGGTCGACATGGGCTACCCGGGTGTCCGGGCGTGGCTGCCGTACGTGATCGCGCTGCCGGTCGTCGTGGGGCTGATGCTGTCGCTGGGCCGGTCCAAGGTCCGCGTCACCGGCGGTGACGAGCCGGAGCTGTGGGTGGGCGACGCGCACCTGCCGCTGCGCTACGTCGGGCAGGTCGAGGTCTTCGACAAGGACGCCAAGCGCAAGGCGCTGGGCCGCGACGGCGACCCGGCCGCCTACGTGCTGCACCGCGGCTGGGTCGGCCCGGTCGTGCGCGTCACCCTCACCGATCCGGCCGACCCGACGCCGTACTGGCTGTTCAGCACCCGGCACCCCGAGCGCGTCGCCGAGCTGGTCAAGGGCGCCTGACCCCCAAGACATGGGAAGGGGGCCGGCCTGCCGGCCGGCCCCCTTGTCCCCAGCGCGCTTCGAGCCTCCCCAAGAGATCCCTCGAGGCTCTCCGTCGCGTCTGTTCGTCCCCTGAACCCTGGTCCGAGATCCCGCGCGGTCAGGCGCAGTCGCGGCAGATCAGGCGTCCGCCGCTCTCCTCGGCCAGCCGGCTGCGGTGGTGCACCAGGAAGCAGACGGAGCAGGTGAACTCGTCCGCCTGCTTCGGCACCACCTTCACGGTCATGTCCTCCCCGGAAAGCCCGGAGAGGTCGGCACCCGGCAGCTCGAAGTTCTCGGCGGTCGCGTCCTCGTCGACGTCGACGACGCCGGACTGGTTCTCGTTCCGCCGGGCCTTGAGCTCCTCCAACGAGTCTTCGGCCAGCTCGTCGGCTTCGCTGCGGCGCGGAGCGTCGTAGTCGGTAGCCATGTGTCCCTCACCCCTGCGATCAGCTTGTGTAGTCGTTTTCCCGGACTCCCGGATGCGCCCGTGAGTCCGCCGTGCCGCTGGTCAACGTTCCAGGGCCCTCGTTTGTGCCCGACGGCCGAAGTGACCGAGGTCTCTTCTTTTGCGCCTCTTCCTGCGGCCGGAGCCCGGGAAGGGTAGCTCACGCCCGCGACGGTTCTGCAACGAGTCAGACATTGCCCGGGAATCGTCACCCGACAGGGGGAACCCGCAGGTAAGACGCGTTGTCGTCCATTCGGGTTGCCCGCGGGTGGAGAACTTCACCGGCGGCCCGTGTCCGCTTGCCCCGCCCGTCCCCGCCGTGGTGCGATCGCCGCACGGGGATCGGTCGCGGGCGGGGTCCGCGGACCACCGGCGCGGGAGGAATCCGGCAGGGTGACCCGGGACGCCGGGCGCGGGCCGCGGCGCCTAGGCTGATCGGCCACGACGGTGCCGGGTTCGCACCGGTCGGTTCGGATGTTCGGGAAGGGACGGGCAGGTGGCGTCGGGGAACGGCATCGGGGACCGTGGGGCGCGGCCGTATCGCAAGCACAAGCCGCTGCCGGCGCTGATCGTCATCGGTGTGCTCGCGCTCGGCGCGATCATCGTCTGGATCAACGCGGCCGTCGGCAAGGGCGACGTCGACGCCGCGGTCAAGTGCGACCCGGCCGCGAGCCCGCCGCCGGGTGTCACGTTCAGCACCCTCCCCCACAACGCCCTCGACGACCGCGCGCCGGTGCCGCCGGACAAGGTCGCCGTGAAGGTGCTCAACGCCTCCAGCACCCGCGGCCAGGGCGGCATCGCCACCACCGCGCTGAAGGAGCTCGGCTTCACCGGCACCGGCGAACCGGCCAACGACCCCGCCTACGAGGGCCGCGAGGCCAAGTGCCGCGGCCAGATCCGCTTCGGCGAGAACGGCATCACCGCGGCCCGGACGCTCAGCCTCGTGGTGCCGTGCGCCGAGCTGGTCCAGGACAACCGCAAGGACGCGAGCGTCGACCTGGTCACGGGCACGCTCTTCGGCGACCTCCGGCCCCGCGCGGAGGCCCGCCAGATCCTCACGCAGCTCGCCGACTGGTCCAAGGCCCACCAGGGCGGCGGCTCGAACGAGCAGTCCGCCGGTGCGAAGGCCCCGGTCATCGACCAGACCCTGCTGGCTTCGGCCCGCGACGTCGGCTGCTGAGCAAGGGCACCCAGCCCGCCCGCACCGCAACCCCCGCGCGTGGGGGCGCCCCCGATCTCCACGCTACCGGAGGGCACCGACAATTCCGGCCGCCCGCGGGACCCGGGCGCGCGTTCGGGACCTGCGGCGATCCGCCCTCAGACCGCCGCCGCGCCGCAGTCCGCCAGCACCTTCCGCAGCGGGCCGGCGATGGACGGCGCCGCCGCGTACGTCGCGTCCGCGCCCAGCTCCGGGGCCGATCCCGGCAGGTGCACCGCCGCGCCCGCCTCGGCCGCGATCAGCGCCCCGGCGGCCCAGTCCCAGCGGTGCAGCCCGTGCTCCACGTACGCGTCGAGCCAGCCCGCCGCCACCGCGCACAGGTCCAGCGACGCCGCCCCGTTGCGCCGGATGTCCCGGACCCGGCCCAGCAGCTCCGCCGCGAAGCGCGACTGCCGCGTCCGCCGCTGCGCCGAGTACGCGAACCCGGTCCCGACGAGCGTCAGCTCCAGCCGCGCGGGTGCCGACACCGCCAGCCGCCGGTCGTCCAGGAACGCGCCCTGCCCGCGCGCGGCCGACCAGACGCGGCCGCTCGCCGGCTCCACCACCGCGCCGGCCACCGACTCGCCGCCGACCTGCGCCGCCACCGACACCGCGAACCACGGCAGCCCGTAGAGGAAGTTGACCGTGCCGTCGATCGGGTCGACGACCCAGGTCACGCCGTCGCCGGCGGCCCCGCCGCCCTCCTCGCCGAGCACCGGTTCCCCCGGCCGCAGCGCGGCCAGCCGGGCCCGCACCAGCCGCTCCGACTCGTGGTCCACCGCGGTCACCACGTCGGTGTCCGCGGACTTCGTGTCCACGGCCACCGAGCGGCCCCGTGCCATGCCCTCCCAGGCTTCGCGGACCAGTTCGGCGGCGTCCGTCGCGACCTGCACCGCGACGCTTTTCAGCAACGACTCGTCAACTCCCACGTCCGACATGTCACCACATCCGGTTAAAGTCTCCGAGGCAGGCTTCTGAATCGTGCGAGAAGGGACCACGTCCGTGGTGGAGGCGACCCGCCGAGGTTTCGGCATCGACATCGGCGGCAGCGGGATCAAGGGTGCCTTGGTCGACCTGGACAAGGGGCAGCTCATCGGCGACCGGATCCGGATCGAGACGCCGAAGCCGTCGACGCCGTCGGCGGTCGCCGACGTCGTCGCCGAGATCGTGGCGCAGGCGGGCTGGGACGGCCCGGTCGGCGTGACGCTCCCGGCGGTCGTCAAGAAGGGCGTCGCGCACACCGCGGCCAACATCGACAAGCAGTGGATCGGCACCGACGCCGACGCGCTGTTCGCCAAGCGGCTCGGCGTCGGTGTCGACCAGGTCGCGATGCTCAACGACGCCGACGCGGCGGGCATGGCCGAGATCCGCTTCGGCGACCCGGTCGCGCGCAAGGGCGTCACCGCCCTGCTCACCTTCGGCACCGGTATCGGCAGCGCGGTGTTCCAGGACGGCAAGCTCGTCCCGAACACCGAGTTCGGTCACCTGGAGATCGACGGCCACGACGCGGAGAAGCGCGCGGCCGCGTCGGTGAAGGACAACGAGGGCCTGTCGTACCCCGAATGGTCCAAGCGCGTGCACCGTTATCTGACCGTGCTCGAAAACCTGATCTGGCCGGATCTGTTCATCGTCGGCGGCGGGGTCAGCAAGAAGGCCGAGAAATGGGTGCCGCTGCTCGACATCCGCACTCCGGTGCTGGTGGCGACGCTGCAGAACAACGCCGGGATCGTGGGTGCTGCGGCGGCCGCGAGCGAGGGCATCCAGCACTAGATCCGGAGCCGTTCTCCGGGGCCGGAACGGGCCGGAGGGTGATCGCTTCGCGACGCATGCGCGTACCGTCGTTACAATGGAACACGGCCCACGGCTGCGGAGGCGAAAACCGCAGGCCGAGGCGTGTTCCCCGAATGTGAGGCAGCAGTGGCACCCGTGCCGTTGCTCGTCATGATCGACCGCTGCGAAAGGGCGTAAGTGGCAGCCGCAAGAACCGCAACCCGAGGCGGGACGAAGACCGCGACCGCAGCCGGCGAGCCGGCCGAAGAGGCAGCCACCGGGACGGCGAAGCCTGCGGCCCGCAAGACCACCACCGCGAAGAAGGCTCCGGCCAAGAAGGCTCCGGCGAAGAAGCCCGCGACCAAGGGCGCGAAGACCGAAGACGGCGACCCGGACGGTCCCGGCGAGATCGACGAAGCCGAACTCGACACGCCCGACCTCTCGGACCTGGAAGAGGTCGAGGTCGACGTCGTCGACGAAACGGTGAACGACGAGCCGGACACCGACTCGGCCGACGACGACGATGACGACGAGGAGTCGGACGAGGAGACCCCGGCGCAGCGCCGTCGTGGTGCCGCGGCCGACAAGGCGGCGGCCGCCAAGAGCTCCGACAACCCGGACTTCGTCTGGGACGAGGAGGAGTCCGAGGCGCTGCGTCAGGCGCGCAAGGACGCCGAGCTCACCGCGTCGGCCGACTCCGTGCGTGCCTACCTCAAGCAGATCGGCAAGGTCGCGCTGCTGAACGCGGAGGAGGAGGTGGAGCTGGCCAAGCGGATCGAGGCCGGGCTCTACGCCGCCGAGCGCGTGCGCACCGCCGAGGAGGAGGGCGAGAAGCTCGTCACCCAGATGCGCCGCGATCTCAAGTGGATCGTGCGTGACGGCGAGCGCGCCAAGAACCACCTGCTGGAGGCGAACCTCCGGCTCGTGGTGTCGCTGGCCAAGCGCTACACCGGCCGCGGCATGGCGTTCCTGGACCTGATCCAGGAAGGCAACCTCGGCCTGATCCGCGCGGTGGAGAAGTTCGACTACACCAAGGGCTACAAGTTCTCGACGTACGCCACGTGGTGGATCCGCCAGGCGATCACCCGCGCGATGGCCGACCAGGCCCGCACCATCCGCATCCCGGTGCACATGGTCGAGGTCATCAACAAGCTCGGCCGCATACAGCGTGAACTGCTCCAGGACCTCGGCCGCGAGCCGACCCCGGAAGAGCTGGCCAAGGAAATGGACATCTCCCCGGAGAAGGTCCTGGAGATCCAGCAGTACGCGCGTGAGCCGATCTCGCTCGACCAGACCATCGGCGACGAGGGCGACTCGCAGCTCGGTGACTTCATCGAAGACTCCGAAGCGGTCGTCGCGGTGGACGCGGTGTCGTTCACGCTGCTGCAGGACCAGCTCCAGTCGGTGCTGCAGACGCTGTCCGAGCGCGAGGCGGGCGTGGTCCGGCTGCGCTTCGGCCTCACCGACGGCCAGCCGCGCACGCTCGACGAGATCGGCCAGGTGTACGGGGTGACCCGGGAGCGCATCCGGCAGATCGAGTCGAAGACGATGTCGAAGCTGCGTCACCCGTCGCGGTCCCAGGTCCTGCGCGACTACCTGGACTGAGTTTCCTTCGGTACCACGGAAGAACCCCGTCACGATCGTGGCGGGGTTCTTCCGCGTTCAGGCCCGGCCGGTGAGCGCCGTCCACGGGACGTGCACCGCGACGCGCTCGCGCAGCTGCTCGTTGAGCAGCCACAGCTCCCCTGTCGCCGGCCAGTAGGACAGGTTCTGGCTGTTCACCGGTGCCTGGCCGGCCAGCCTCGACGTCGAGACGCCGCCGATCCCGCCGTGCAGGCAGGACGGGTGGTCGCCGGCCACCCCGGCGTACTCCGGGCAGACGCCGGTGAGCACGAAGTAGCCGCCACGCGCCACCGCGCCCTGCATCCCCCACACCGGCGAGGAGAAGCCTTCGACGGCGTGCACCAGCCCGTCCGCCGACGTCTTCAGCCGGCCGGCAGCCGGGTCGAACGGCCAGCGCAGGATCCGGCCGCCCGCCGCCGCCGGGACGTGCTCGGCCGTGACGAACGTGGAATCGGTGTGGTCGAAGGAAAGCGTCGACAGGCACGGCCGCGTGCCGGTCGCCGTGGTGCACGCGCCGCCGCCCGGGTACCAGTAGGCGCCGACCTGCGGCAGCGCGTAGTCGTAGTAGGCGGCGTGGTACTTGCCGTCGGTGCCGAGCCCGACGGTCGCGGAGCTGTCGTCGACCTTCCAGAAGTGCGTCGTGTCGAAGACGCGGACCAGGCCGCCGGTGGTCGCCACGAAGAGCAGGTCGCCCGACCACGTCATGCCGTGCCCGTGCCCGGCGACGACCGCGAAGTTCGAGTCCGACGTCGGTTCCACCAGCAGGACGTGCCGGTAGCCGAGGCCACTGGCGTCCACAAAGGACAGCCGGACCATGGTGTCGCCCGGCGTGTGCCACGACGTCGCCACGACGCGCTTGCCGCCGGCGGTCCCGGTCACCGGGTCGGCGTCGCCGGAGCCGGTGAGGCCCTGCGGGATCCAGTCGTTGGTCTTGTCGTCGTTCGCGTCTTCCCAGCAGAACCCGGCGGGCTTCAGCGCGGTGGCGAGGTACGTGGGGTGGCAGAGCGGCCGGGCCTTGCGGTTGGCGGAGCCGAGGATCTCCGGCAGGCCGCGCGGCGCGAGTTTCGCGTCCAGCGCTGCGACCCGGCTGCCGTAGGTGGCGAAGGTGTCGCCGGCGGTGAGCCGGTAGCCGTCGACGGTCGCCGCGTCGAGCCGGGGGAAGTTCGCGGCGGCGTGGGCCGTCGCCGGGAGGCCGAGCAGCAGCAGCGCCACGAGGCCGAGCAGGTATCGCATGCCGGCAGCGTGCCCGGCGCGCGTACACGGCCCGTACAAGTCAAGGCACGGCCAGGCCGCGCTCCCGCAGCGACTCCTCGACGCGCAGCCGTTCGATCTCGCGGTCCATGCCCTCGGGCAGCTCGGCGAGCCGGTGCGGGACGCCGACCTGGCGGCAGGCCTGGGTGAGGAGCTCGTCGTACGCCTGGCGCGTGCCGAACCGCCGCGCGGCCGGGGTGCCGGACGGGTAGCCGGCCAGCAGGCGGTGCACCCGCCGCAGATCGGCGGCGACCCGCTCGATCGGCGGCCCTGCCGGTTGCGGCTTCGCGCGCTTCTCGAGAAGCCGCCGAAGCAGCTTCGGGGCGCGCAGCGCGCACCAGAACAGCACCGTGGGAGCAATGCAGACCACGGCGAACAGGATCAGGTTCGCGAGGACGCCGCCGGCGCCGGCCATGCACCGATGGTAAGCCCGCAACGCGCACCCGGCGCAGTCTTTTTCGCCCCACCCCGCGTAACTGAAGGGTCGACACGCGTGATTGGGGGGTCAACTCGCGTGATTGGAGGGTCGACACGAGCCTGGTTGCCGTGTCGACCCTTCGATCACGCGTGTCGACCTCAGGATCACGCGTGTCGACCCTTTGGTCACGTCAGGTCGGGGTCCGCGGGGGTCTCTTCGGTGAGCCAGAGGACGCCGGCCGGGGGGAGCTGGAGGACGGCCGAGGCCGGCTGGCCGTGCCACGGCTCCTCCGTCGCCTCCACCGCGCCGAGGTTGCCGACGCCCGAGCCGCCGTAGGCCTCCGCGTCCGTGTTGACCACCTCGCGCCAGCGGCCCGCCGACGGCAGGCCGACCCGGTAGTCGTGGTGCGGCACGCCCGCGAAGTTCGCCACGCACGCCAGCCGGGAACCGTCGGTGCCGATGCGCAGGAAGCTCAGCACGTTGCCGCCCGAGTCGTTCGCGTCGATCCAGCGGAAGCCGTCCGGTGACGTGTCCTGGCTGAACAACGCCGGCGACGACCGGTACACCGAGTTCAGCGACCGCAGGAGGTCCTGGACGCCGCGGTGCAGCGGCTCGTCCAGCAGGTGCCAGTCCAGCGACCGCTGCTCCGACCACTCCGCGGGCTGCCCGAACTCGCCGCCCATGAACAGCAGCTGCTTGCCCGGGTGCGCCCACATGAACGCCAGCAGCGACCGCAGCCCGGCCGCCTTGTTCCAGGCGTCGCCCGGCATGCGGCCCCACAGGGATCCCTTGCCGTGCACCACTTCGTCGTGCGAAAGGGGCAGCACGAAGTTCTCGCTCCACGCGTACACGAGCGAGAACGTCATCTCGTTGTGGTGGTACGCGCGGTGGATCGGCTCGTGCGACAGGTACCGGAGCGTGTCGTGCATCCAGCCCATGTTCCACTTGAAGCCGAACCCGAGCCCGCCCAGGTGCGTCGGGCGCGTGACGCCCGGCCACGCCGTGGACTCCTCGGCCACCATCACGACACCCGGGTGTCGCTTGTAGACGGTCGCGTTCAGCTCCTGCAGGAACTTCACCGCGTCCAGGTTTTCGCGGCCGCCGTACTGGTTCGGCAGCCACTCCCCGTCCTTGCGGGAGTAGTCGAGGTAGAGCATCGAGGCGACGGCGTCGACGCGCAGGCCGTCGAGGTGGAACTCCTCGATCCAGTACAGCGCGTTGGCGACGAGGAAGTTGCGGACCTCGTTGCGGCCGAAGTCGAACACGAGCGTGCCCCAGTCGGGCTGCTCGCCGCGGCGCGGGTCCGCGTGCTCGTACAGCGCGGTGCCGTCGAACTTCGCCAGCGCCCAGCTGTCCTTCGGGAAGTGGGCGGGCACCCAGTCCACGAGCACGCCGATCCCCCGCTGGTGCAGGCGGTCGACGAAGTAGCGGAAGTCGTCGGGCGAGCCGAAGCGGGACGTCGGCGCGTAGTACGACGTCACCTGGTAGCCCCACGAGCCGCCGAACGGGTGCTCCGACACCGGCAGCAGCTCGACGTGCGTGAACCCGGTTTCGACCAGGTAGTCGCCGAGCTGGTCGGCCAGCTCCCGGTAGCCGAGCCCCGGCCGCCACGAGCCGAGGTGGACCTCGTAGACGCTCATCGGCGCCGCGGCCCACTCGGTCGCCTCGCGCTGGGCGACCCACCCGTCGTCGTCCCACACGTGCCCGGACGTCGTCACGACCGACGCCGTCGCGGGCGGCTGCTCCGTGCCGAACGCCATCGGGTCGGCCTTCTCGTGCCAGTTCCCGTCGGCGCCGAGGATCCGGAACTTGTAGCAGGAGCCGGCGCCGACCCCCGGCACGAACAGCTCCCAGACGCCCGACGAGCCGAGCGAGCGCATCGCGTGCCCGCGCCCGTCCCAGCCGTTGAAGTCGCCGATCACGCGGATGCCGCGGGCGTTCGGGGCCCAGACCGCGAACGAAGTCCCGGCGACGTCGCCGCCCGGCGTCTCGTACGACCGGACGTGCGCGCCGAGCACCTCCCAGAGCCTCTCGTGCCGGCCCTCGCCGATCAGGTGCAGGTCCAGCTCGCCGACCGTGGGCAGCCAGCGGTACGGGTCGTCGGCGGTGACGGAGTGCCCGTCGTAGTCGATCTCCAGCCGGTAGTCGCCGGGGTGCTCAGGCACCGCGACGGCGAACAGGGCGTCGATGACCGGCTCCATCGGGTACCGGTCCTCGCCGGTGACCAGGGCGACGGCCTTGGCGCCGGGCAGCAGCGCCCGGGCCGCGAAGCCCTTGCCGACCGCGTGCACGCCCAGCACCGAGTGCGGGTCGTGGTGCGAGCCGGCGAGCAGCCGGTCGATGTCCGCGGCCGCCGGGGCCGCGGCCGGGAGGCCTTCCGGAACCGCGTTCACGGCGTCATCCCTCTCCATCGGTGATCCGGGCGATCGAGGCGAGCGGCACGCCCAGCCAGTCGGGCCGGTTCGCGTGTTCGTAGCTCACTTCGTAGACCGCCTTGTCCAGTTCGAAGGCGCGCAGCAGCTCGCCCTGGTCGCGCGGGTCCGCCGCGACCGCGGCGTAGCCCTCGCAGAACGCCGCCCGGTTGCGCTGCGACCACTCCATGGCCCGCTGGGCCAGCGCCGGTTCGTCCGGCTGCCCGACCAGCATCTGCTGGGCCGCGTAGTCGAACGACCTCAGCATGCCCGCCACGTCGCGCAACGGCGAGCGCAGCGCGTGGCGCTCCTCCACCGGAGCCGCCGGCTCGCCCTCGAAGTCGATCAGCAGCCAGCCGGTGACCGTCCGCAGCACCTGGCCGAGGTGCAGGTCACCGTGGATGTACTGCATGGTCACGGAGTCGGCGGGCAGCGTGCGCAGCGTCTCGAACGCCGTCCGCAGCCCCGGGGCGTGCGCGGCCAGCTCCGGCACCTGCCCGGCCACCGTGTCGAGCCGGTCGAGCATCGCCTTCATCGAGCGCTCCAGCTCGTCGGCGTCGACCGGCTCGGTGCCGAGGGCCTCGGCCAGGTCCGCGTGCACCTCGGCCACCGCCCGCCCGAGCCGCTCGGCCTCGCCGGCGAAGTCGCCGCCGACCTCCTCGGCGTGCAGCTCCGGCGCGGCCATCAGGTCGCGGACGCTGGTGGTGGCCATCGCCCAGCCGTCGACCGCGTCCGCGACGAACTGCTGGAGCATGCCGACCGTGGTCGGCTCGCCGTCGAGGTCGCCGGTGATCGAGCCGAGCACCTGCGCGATGTGCTTGCTGCCGACGCCCTGCAGGGCCCGGTGCAGCAGCAGGTCCTTGTTCTTGCCCGGCGTCAGCTTCCGGAACAGCTTGAGGATGTACTGCCCGCCGTAGACCAGGGACGTGTTGCTCTGCTCCGAGGTGATCGGCCGCGCCCGCAGGCCGGTGTCCAGCTCGACGCCGGGCTCGTGCTCGAAGACGAGCGAACCCACGGTGTCCTCCCGCGCCATCAGGTCCAGCAGCACGCCGGTGACGTCGAGGTCACCCGACGCCTCGTAGGCGTTGAGGTCGCCGACGGCACCGATCCAGCTGGTGGACGAGATCTCCGGTGGGTGCGTCCGCCGGCCGACGAGCAGCTGGTACGGCTCGCGCCGGTCGTCCTGGACGACCTCGACGACCACGTGCAGCAGCTGGGGGTCGCCGACGACCAGCTCGGTCACGCCGAGCGGCCGGACACCGGTCACCGGCCGGTCCTTGCCGGCGAACCAGCGCTGCTCCGGCAGCCAGCGCTTCAGGTCGTCGGTCAGGTCGTCGACCAGCTCGCGCGGGTCGGACAAGGGACTCACCTCGTTTCGCCTTCGTCTCCCGGGCTCGTCAGCTGGAACCAGTAGAAGCCGTGCCCCGGCAGCGTCAGCAGGTACGACAGGTCCCCGATGCTGGGGAACCGCACGCCACCGGTGAGCTCCACCGGCGTGCACCCGCGGTGCGCGGACAGGTCCAGCTCCACCGGCTGCGGGAACCGGGACAGATTGTTCACGCAGAGCACGACGTCCTCGCCGCCGTCCGGGCGCCGCCACTGGCGCTTGTACGCCAGCACGCTCGGGTTCGACCCGCCGAGGTCGACGAACTCGCCCTCGGCGAACGCGTGGTGCTCCTTGCGCACCTCGATCATCCGCCGGGTCCAGTTCAGCAGCGAGGACGCGTTGTTCGACTGCGCCTCGACGTTCAGGCCCTGGTAGCCGTACACCGGGTCCATGATCACCGGCAGGTAGATCCGGCCGGGGTCGCAGGAGGAGAACCCGGCGTTGCGGTCCGGGGTCCACTGCATGGGGGTGCGGACCGCGTCGCGGTCGCCGAGCCAGATGTTGTCTCCCATGCCGATCTCGTCACCGTAGTACAGAACGGGCGAGCCCGGCAGGGACAGCAGCATCGCGGTGAAGAGCTCCTGCTGGTTCCGGTCGTTGTCCAGCAGCGGGGCCAGGCGCCGGCGGATGCCGATGTTGGCCTTCATCCGCGGGTCCTTGGCGTACTCCGCGTACATGTAGTCGCGCTCGTCGTCGGTGACCATCTCGAGGGTCAGCTCGTCGTGGTTGCGCAGGAAGATGCCCCACTGGCTGCCGCTGGGGATCTCCGGGGTCTGGGTCATGATCTCCGAGATCGGGAACCGCGACTCGCGGCGCACGGCCATGAAGATCCGCGGCATCAGCGGGAAGTGGAACGCCATGTGGCACTCGTCGCCGCCCACCGCCGGGTCGCCGAAGTACTCGACGACGTCCGAGGGCCACTGGTTCGCCTCGGCGAGCAGGATCCGCCCGGGGTACTCGTCGTCGACGACCTTGCGGCAGCGCTTGAGGAACTCGTGCGTGCGCGGCAGGTTCTCGCAGTTGGTGCCCTCCTGCTCGAACAGGTACGGCACGGCGTCGAGGCGGAACCCGTCGATCCCCAGGTCCAGCCAGAACCGCAGGGTGTCGATCATCGCGTCCTGGACGTCGACGTTCTCGAAGTTCAGGTCGGGCTGGTGGGAGAAGAACCGGTGCCAGTAGAACTGGCCGCGGACCGGGTCGTACGTCCAGTTCGACGTCTCGGTGTCGACGAAGATGATCCGCGCGTCGGCGTAGCGGGAGTCGTCGTCGCTCCACACGTAGTAGTCGCCGTACGGGCCGTCGGGGTCCTGGCGGGACTGCTGGAACCACGGGTGCGCGTCCGAGGTGTGGTTGAGCACCAGGTCGGTGATCACCCGGATGCCGCGCCGGTGCGCCTCGTTCAGCAGGAACACGAAGTCCTCGACGCTGCCGAACTCCGGCAGCACGGCCCGGAAGTCGCTGATGTCGTACCCGCCGTCGCGCAGCGGCGACGCGTAGAACGGCGGCAGCCAGAGGCAGTCGATGCCGAGCCAGGCCAGGTAATCGAGCCGACCGGCCAGGCCACGCAGGTCGCCGGTGCCGTCGCCGTTCGAGTCGGCGAAGGCGCGCACCAGCACCTCGTAGAACACCGCGCCCTTGAACCACTCCGGGTTGCTCGGCGCCTGCTGGGCCGAGCGGAAGTCGCCGGCCTGGGGCTCGACGAGCATGCCGTCGGCGGTCATCGCCTCACCGGTGTGCGGCACGCCTTCCAGCCCGAGCGCCGCGTCGGGGCGGGCTTCCTCCGCCATGTGTTCCACCTCAGTCCTCGATTCGTTCTTCCTTCCCCTGCTAACCGGCCAGCCGCCGCCGGAGCGACACCACGTGCGCCACGGCCCGCCAGGGCTCGAGCCGCACGAAGTTCGCCGGGCCCCAGTCCCAGGTGTCGCCGGTGACCTCGTCGTGGGCGATCAGCCGCTCGTGCGCCTCGAACCCGAGGGCCGCCGTGTCGAGCCACAGCGTGCCTTCCTGCGGCGCGTACGGATCGAGCGTGACGACCGTGACCACGGTGTCGCCGGTGGCCGGGTCCTGTTTGGAGTACGCCAGCAGCGCGTCGTTGTCGACGTGGTGGAAGTGCAGGGTGCGCATCTGCTGCAGCGCCGGGTGCGCGCGCCGGACGGCGTTCAGCTTCGCGATCCACGGCTCCAGCGACCGGCCCTCGGCGAGCGCGCGCTCGAAGTCGCGCGGGCGCAGCTGGTACTTCTCGGAGTCGAGGTACTCCTCGCTGCCCTCGCGGACCGGGACGTGCTCGAACAGCTCGTACCCCGAGTAGACACCCCACGTCGGCGAGATCGTCGCGGCCAGCGCGGCCCGCAGCGCGAACATGCCGGGCCCGCCGCGCTGCAGCGACTCGTGGAGGATGTCCGGGGTGTTGACGAACAGGTTCGGCCGGCCCTCGTTCCAGTGCTCGCGCAGGTCGATGGCGAAGTCGATCAGTTCCTGCTTGCCGGTCCGCCACGTGAAGTACGTGTAGCTCTGGGTGAAGCCGAGCCGGGCCAGGCCCCACAGCCGCGCCGGGCGGGTGAACGCCTCGGCCAGGAACAGGACGTCCGGGTGGGCGTCCTTCACCGACTGGATCAGCCAGGCCCAGAAGTCCGGCGGCTTGGTGTGCGGGTTGTCGACCCGGAAGATCTTCACCCCGTGCTCGACCCAGACCAGGATGACCCGCAGCATCTCCTCGTAGACGCCCTTGGGGTCGTTGTCGAAGTTGATCGGGTAGATGTCCTGGTACTTCTTCGGCGGGTTCTCGGCGTAGGCGATCGAGCCGTCCGGGCGGGTGGTGAAGAACTCCTGGTTCTTGAGCACCCACGGGTGGTCCGGCGCGGCCTGCAGCGCGAAGTCCAGCGCCACCTCCATGCCCAGCTCCTCCGAGCGGGCGACGAAGGCGTCGAAGTCGTCAAAGGTGCCGAGGTCCGGGTGGATGGCGTCGTGCCCGCCCTCGTCGGCGCCGATGGCCCACGGCGAGCCGACGTCGTCGGGCTTGGCGTCGAGGGTGTTGTTGGGGCCCTTGCGGTTCACGCGGCCGATCGGGTGGATCGGCGGCAGGTAGACGACGTCGAAGCCCATCTTCGCGACCCGGTCGAGCGCGGCCGAGGCGGTGGTGAAGGTGCCGTGGACCGCCTTGCCCTCGGCGTCGAGCCCGCCGGTGGAGCGGGGGAACAGCTCGTACCAGGAGCCGTACGCGGCCCGGCGGCGGTCGACCCACAGCTTGTGCGGCTTGCCCTTGGTGATCAGTTCCCGCACCGGGAACTCGTGCATGAGCTGGCGGACCTCGGGCGAGAGCGCGGGCCCGACCCGCTCGGCGAGGCTCAGCTCTCCGTTGCGCAACGCGGTCAGCGCGCCGGTCAACAGCGCCTTTTCCGCGCGGCGGTCCGGGCGGCGGGAGACGCGCTCCAGCAGCCGGGCGCCGTTCTCGAGGTCGTTGGCGAGGTCCTCGGGACCCTGCCCGGCGGCGACCTTCACCTCTACGTTGTGCTCCCACGTCGCCCAGGGGTCGCCCCACGCGTCGATCCGGTAGGTCCACGTGCCGGTGGTGTCCGGGACGACCACCGCGGCGAACTCGTCGGGGTGGTCGGGTCCGCGCGGCACCATCCGCGTCTGGCGGGTCAGCCGGTCGCCCGGGCCGCGCCACGCGACGGTGGCCGCGACGGCGTCGTGGCCCTCGCGCCAGACGGTCGCGGTGACCGGGATGTGTTCCCCCACAACGGCTTTGGCCGGATAGCGGCCACAGCTCACGCTGGGGGAGACGTCGTCGATGCCGAGCCGGCCGGTCATGGGCAACGCCCCTCGGGAGTGTCGGTTTGTGCGCAGGCGTCGTCAGTCTGCCCGACTCGATCACGCACGATCGAGGCAGGTCTCCCTTGTTCAGTACCCACCCGGGTGCGACTGAAACGCTTCCCCCGCAAGGAATTTCCGGCAGATGTCCGGCAGGTTAACCGCGCGCCGCGGCCCGCCGCCGGACCCCGCCGTTGAACACCCGTACCCGAATGGACGACACGGCTCCCGTGACGGAAGGGTCGACACGCGTGATCGGGGAGTCAACTCGCGTGATTGGAGGGTCGACACGATCCGGCTGCCGTGTCGACCCTCCAATCACGCGTGTCGACCCTTCGATCACGGTTCGTCAGGGGCCTTCGGGGTGCTCCGCAGCCAGGCGCGGGGCGCGGAGCAGGAGCAGGGAACGGGACTGGAGTGTCAGCCGGCTCTTGGCCTCCAGCGGGCCCGGGTTGGCCGGGCTGCCGTCGGAGGTGCTCGTGTCGAGCGTCGGCTTGAACGTCTCGCCGTACTCGCGGCCCGGCAGGACCACCTCGGCCGGCTCGTCCCCCGCGTGCAGCCACATCAGCCACGAGTGGTCGGGCACCAGCTCGCCGTCGCGGTTGCGGGCCTGGCTGTTCGAGCCGTCGACCCACATGCCGAGCGTGTGCCGGTCCTCGAACCAGTCGGTCTCGCCGAACTCCTCGCCGTCGGGGCGGAACCAGACCAGGTCCGGCTTGCCGGTCGGCGTCGTCCGGCCTTCGAAGAACTCCGGCTGCCGCAGCGCCGGGCTGTTCGCCCGCAGCCGCACGACCCGGCGGGCGAAGGTCAGCATGGCCTCGGCCTCGGGGTCCGCCGGCGTCCAGTCCAGCCAGGACGTCTCGTCGTCGAGGCAGTACGCGTTGTTGTTGCCGCCCTGGGTCCGCCAGAACTCGTCGCCCGCGGTGATCATCGGGGTGCCGGTGGACAGCAGCAGCGTGGCGAACATGTTCCGCACCTGCCGCACGCGCAGCTCGCGGATCTCCGGGTCGTCCGTGGGGCCCTCGACGCCGTGGTTCCACGAGCGGTTGTCGTTGCCGCCGTCGCGGTTGTCCTCGCCGTTGGCCTCGTTGTGCTTTTCGTTGTAGGAAACCAGGTCCCGCAGCGTGAAGCCATCGTGGGCGGTGACGAAGTTGATCGACTGCCACGGCCGGCGCAGGTTGTGGTCGTAGAGGTCCGACGAACCGGACAACCGGTACGCGAGGTCGCGCACGCCGGTCGCGCCGCGCCAGAAGTCCCGGATCGTGTCGCGGTAGCGGCCGTTCCACTCCGCCCACTGGGCGCCGAAGCCGCCGACGCGGTAGCCCTCGCCGGTCGCGTCCCACGGCTCCGCGATCAGCTTGCAGCGCGAGAGCACCGGGTCGGTCGTGATCGCGGTGAGCAGCGTCGACGCCGGGTCGAACACGCCGCCGCGGGCCCGGCCGAGCGTGCTGGCCAGGTCGAACCGGAAGCCGTCGACGCCCAGCTCCTGCGTCCAGTACCGCAGCGAGTCGGTGACCAGCCGGACGACGGTCGGCGAGCCGGCCTCCAGGGTGTTGCCGCAGCCGGTGATGTCGGCCATGTGGCCGCGCTCGGTGTGCAGGTAGTACACCGGCGCGTTCAGCCCGCGGAAGCTCAGCGTCGGCCCGTCGGGCCCGCCCTCGCAGGTGTGGTTGAACACGACGTCGACGATCACCTCGATGCCGGCCGCGTGCAGGGCGGCCACCATCAGGCGGAACTCCTCGATCTCGTGGCCGGGCTCGCTGGCGTAGCCGGCGTGCGGCGCGAAGAAGCCGAGCGGCGAGTACCCCCAGTAGTTGTGCCGCCCGGCCCGGACCAGCGACGGCTCGTCGAGGAACGAGTGCACCGGCAGTAGCTCCACCGACGTGACGCCGAGCCGGGTCAGGTACTCGATGGCCACCGGGTGGGCCAGGCCGAGGTAGGTGCCGCGCAGCGCCTCCGGGATGAACGGGTGCTGCTGGGTGAACCCCTTGACGTGCAGCTCGTAGACCACCGCCTCCTCGAACGGGACCTCCGGCTTGACCCCGGTGTCCGGCCCGCCCGGCGAGGACACCACCGACAGCGGCACGCTGCCCAGGGAGTCCACTGTGGACATCGGGCCGCGCTCGGGGTCACCGGTGAAGCCCTGCGCCGCGCCCAGGTCGGTGAGCCCGCCGGTGATCTGCCGGGCGTACGGGTCGAGCAGCAGCTTGTGCGGGTTGCACCGGAGGCCGCGCGCCGGGTCGTACGGGCCGTGGACCCGGTAGCCGTACCGCTGCCCCGGCGTCACCCCGGGCACCAGGCCGTGCCAGACGCCGAACGTGCGCTCGGTGAGCGCGATCCGGCGCTCCGACCCGTCGGCGTCGACCAGGCACAGGTCGACCGCGTCCGCGACGGCGGAGGTGATCGCGAACCGGACCCCGCCCGCCTCGGGGTGGGCGCCGAGCGGGAACGGGCGTCCGGCGAGGACGTGCTGGGTCGAGGGTCGCGTGGCCATTCCTGAATCGTCCCAGATCCGGGTCGCTTCGCGCGCGATGTGCGCGCCGGTTATCGGGTTTCGACCAGAACGAAACCGTCCGGCGGCAGCTCGGCCGCCCCGCCGTCCACGGTGGCTCCGGCCCAGGTCAGCAGGGTCGCCGTGGCCCCGAGCGGGAGCGTGACCGGGCCGGGACCGAAGTTGACGGCCAGCCGGAGCCCGCCGCGGTGCAGCACGAGCCACGAGCCGTCCGGCGCGGTGTCCACCCGCAGGTCGGCGACCCACGGGCCGGCCAGCTCGGGGTGTTCGCGGCGCAGCCGGATGAGCGTCCGGTACAGCTCGAGCATCTCGCGGTGGCCGGGCGTGTCCGCTTCGGCCCAGTCGAGCCGGGAGTGCTCGACGGTGGCCGGGTCCATCGGGTCGGGCACGTCGGACTCGCCCCAGCCGTGCCGGGCGAACTCGCGACGGCGGCCCGTGCGGACCGCCTCGGCCAGCTCCGGGTCCGGGAAGGAGGCGAAGAACTGCCACGGCGTGCTCGCCGCCCACTCCTCCCCCATGAACACCATCGGCGTGAACGGCGAGCAGAACAGGATGGCCGCGCCGCAGCCCAGCCGGTCTTGCGAGACCGTCGCCGACAGCCGGTCGCCGGTCGCGCGGTTGCCGATCTGGTCGTGGTTCTGCAGGTAGCCGAGGAAGCGGTGGCCCGGCACGGTCCGGGTGTCGACCGGGCGGCCGTGGGTCCGCTCGCGGAACGACGACCAGGTGCCGGCGTGGAAGAACACCTCGCGCAGGACCCTGGCCAGCGCGTCCGGCGCGGCGAAGTCGGTGTAGTAGCCGGACGTCTCGCCGGTGAGCGTGACGTGCAGGGCGTGGTGGAAGTCGTCCGACCACTGGGCGTGCAGGCCGTGACCGCCGCGCTCGCGGGGCGTGACCAGCTTCGGGTCGTTCAGGTCGGACTCGGCGATCAGCGTCAGCGGCCGGTTCAGCGCCGCCGACAGCGCCCCGGTCTCGACGGCGAGCTGTTCGAGCAGGTGGACGGCCCGCCGGTCGAGCAGCGCGTGCACGGCGTCCAGGCGCAGCGCGTCGACGTGGAAGTCGCGGAACCAGCTCAGCGCGTTGTCCACGACGTACCGGCGGACCTCGTCCGAGCCGGCGCCGTCGAGGTTCAGGCCCGGACCCCAGTCGTTCTGCCCGGCGAAGTACGGCCCGAACCGGTCGAGGTACGCGCCCGAGGGCCCGAGGTGGTTGTAGACGACGTCGAGCACGACGGCCAGCCCGCGCGCGTGGGCCGCGTCGACGAACCGCTTGAAGCCGTCCGGGCCGCCGTAGGGCTCGTGGACCGCGCCCCAGAGGACGCCGTCGTAGCCCCAGCCCGCGGTGCCGTCGAACGAGTTGACCGGCAGCAGCTCGACGTGGGTGATGCCGAGCTCGACGAGGTGGTCGAGCCGGTCGATGGCCGCGTCGAAGGTGCCGCCCTCGGTGAACGTGCCGACGTGCAGCTCGTAGACGACCCCGCCGGGCAGCTGCCGGCCGTGCCACGCGTCGTCGGTCCACTCGAACTCGGCGTGGTCGTAGACCCGCGACTCCTGGTGGACGCCGTGCGGCTGCCACCGCGACCGCGGGTCCGGCAGGCGGTCGGCGGAGTCGTCGAGGAGGAAGGCGTAGTTGACGCCGTCGGCGTCGGCGTGCCACCAGCCGCCGTCGCCGGCGGTCATCTCGTGCACGCCGGCGTCGACGCTCACCCGGACCCGGCGGGCCGCGGGGGCCCACACGCTGAACCTCATGCGTCTCCTCGCACCAGCACCGCCACGGGGTACCGCTCGAACAGGGTGGCCACGTCGCCGGTGACCTCGCGGCCGGTCAGGACGTCGGTCCAGACGCCGGCCGGCAGCGGGAGCACGGTGCCGCGCCAGCCGCCGGCGGCGTCGAGGCCGATCGGCAGCCGGGTCACCGCCACGGCCAGGTCCGCGCTGCGCGTGTACGCCAGGACGTGCCCGGCGGCCGCACCCTCGGCCCGCAGCGGCCGGTAGCCGCGGAACAGCGCCGGGTGTTCGCGGCGCAGCCGCAGCGCCTTGTGCACGACGAGCAGCTTCGCCGCGCCCGACGCGTCGATCTCCGGCAGCTCGCCGTCGGCGACCCGCGCCAGGGTTTCGCGCCGGACCGCGTAGTCGACCGGGCGGCGGTTGTCCGGGTCGACCAGCGAGAAGTCCCACAGCTCGGTGCCCTGGTAGACGTCCGGGACGCCGGGTGCGGTCAGCTGCACCAGCTTCTGCCCGAGGGAGTTGACGTACCCGGGCTGCTCGATGCGCGCGACGAACGCCTCGACGTCCGACGCCAGCTCCGCGTCGCCCATGACGTCCTCGGGCCAGGCGGCGACGTCGGCCTCGAACGCCTCGTCGTGGCTGGTCCAGCTGGTCCGGAGCTTGGCTTCCTTGGCCGCCTTGTCGAGGTAGTCCCGCAGCCGGGCGGGCTCGATCGGCCAGGTCGAGACCAGCGTCTGCCACGCGAGGAGGTTCAGCGACGGCTCGTCGATCCCGCGCCGCGCCGTCCACCTCCGGACGGCCTCGGCGAACTCGCCGGGCACCTCCGCGAGCACGGCCATCCGCGCGCGGGTGTCCTCCGAGCGCTTGGTGTCGTGCGTGGTCAGCGTCGTCATCGCCGCCGGGTAGCCGGCCTCGCGCTCGGCGGCCAGGCGGTGGAACTCCTCGACGCCGAGGCCGAACCGGTCCGGGTTGCCGCCGACCTCGTTGAGCGCGGCGAAGCGCGTGTAGCGGTAGAACGTCGTGTCCTCGGTGCCCTTGGCCACGACCATGCCGGACGTCTGCTGGATCCGGGTGGCCAGCTCGCTTTCCGGGTTCTCGCGCACGTGGGCGTCGAGGGCGGCCAGCGCGTCGGCGAGGTCGGGCCGGGCCTGCCGGGCGCCGTCGATCGCCGCCGTCCAGTTCGCCGCGCCTTCGGGGAGGTAGGAGCGGTAGACGGGGAAGGCGACCATCGTCTCGGCGACCGCCTGCCGCGCCTGCTCCGGGTCGACGTCGGGCAGCAGCGCCGCGATGCGCCGGACCTCGGCGACCAGGATGTGGTCGGTGACCAGGCGCCGGGCCTCGGCCTCGACGCGGTGGTAGCCGGTCTTCACGCCCAGCTCCGTGGCCAGCTCGGTGTACGCGGGCTCGGCGGCCGGGTCGACGAAGACGCCGGCGATCTCGCGCAGGGCGTCGTAGCCGGTGGTGCCGTCGACCGGCCAGCTCTGCGGCAGCGGCTCGCCCGGGTGCAGGATCTTCTCCGCGACGATCCACGCGTCCGGCGCGTTCTCCCGCAGCCGCCGGAAGTAGCCGCCCGGGTCGGCGAGGCCGTCCGGGTGGTCGACGCGCAGGCCGGTGACGTCGCCCTCGGCGACCCAGCGCAGGACCTCCCCGTGCGTCTCGGCGAACACCTTCGGGTCCTCGACGCGGACCGCGGCGAGGTTCGTGATGTCGAAGAACCGGCGGTAGGTCAGCTCCGCGTTGCCGCGGCGCCAGCCGACCAGGCGGTAGTGCTGGCGCTCGTGGACCTCCTGCGGCGTCCCGCTTTCCGTGCCGGGCGCGAGCGGGAAGCGGTGGTCGTAGTAGGCCAGCTCGCCGTCGTCGACGGTCAGCTCGCTCACGGCGTCGTCATCGCCGAGCACCGGCAGCAGGAGCGGGCCGCGGTCCCAGTCGACGTCGAAGAAGGCCGCGAACTCCGAGTCCCGGCCGTGGGTGAGCACGTCCCACCACCACCGGTTGACCTTCGGCACCTCGACCGACATGTGGTTCGGCACGATGTCGACGACCAGGCCGAGCCCCAGCTCCTTCAGCTTCTCGCTCAGCGCCACCCGGGCGGTTTCGCCGCCCAGCTCGGGCCGCGCGCGCGTCGGGTCGACGACGTCGTAGCCGTGGGTCGAGCCGGGTGCCGCGTCGAGCACCGGCGACGCGTAGAGCGCACCGATGCCCAGGTCACGCAGGTAGCCGGCGATTTCGGCCGCGTCGCTGAAGGGGAACTCCGGGCGCAGCTGCACCCGGTAGGTCGACTCCGGCACCGTCATGCGGGCTCCGTCCGCTGCAGCACGATCAGGGACCGGGCGGGCAGGGTGAACTGGCCGCCGCCTTCGATGGGTTTCGCGTCGTGCGGCTCGACCTCGCCCGCCGCCGTGTCGATGACGACGGTCCAGGCCTGGCCGTAGCCGTTGCCCGGCAGCTTGGCGTCGATGTCCTCGTAGTGCGCGTTGAACGCGAGCAGGAACGAGTCGTCTTCGACGTGCATCCCGCGCGGGTCGAGGTCCGGGATCGCCTGGCCGTTGAGGAAGACGACGACCGCCTTGCCGAAGCCGTCGTCCCAGTTCTGCTCGGTCATCTCCTCGCCGGCCGGGGTGAACCAGGCGATGTCGCCGAGCTTCTCGCCCTTGCCGACCGGCCCGCCCTGGAAGAAGCGGCGGCGGCGGAACACCGGGTGCTGCTTGCGGAACGCGCTCAGCCCGCCGGTGAACCGGACCAGGTCGGCGTGCTCGGTGGCCAGCGCCCAGTCCATCCAGGACAGTTCGGAGTCCTGGCAGTAGACGTTGTTGTTGCCCTGCTGGGTGCGGCCGAACTCGTCGCCGTGCAGGATCATCGGCACGCCCTGCGACAGCATCACCGTGGCGAGCATGTTGCGCTGCTGCCGGATGCGCAGGTCCAGCACCTGCGGGTCGTCGGTCTCGCCCTCGACCCCGCAGTTCCACGACCGGTTGTCGTCGGCGCCGTCGCGGCCGTCTTCACCGTTGGCCTCGTTGTGCTTTTCGTTGTAGGACACCAGGTCCCGCAGCGTGAAGCCGTCGTGGGCGGTGACGAAGTTGATCGACGCGAACGGGCGGCGGCCGTCGTCCTGGTAGAGGTCCGAGGAGCCGGTGATCCGCGACGCGAACTCGCCGAGCGTCGAGGGCTCGCCGCGCCAGAAGTCGCGGACGGTGTCGCGGTACTGCCCGTTCCACTCCGTCCACAGCGGCGGGAAGTTGCCGACCTGGTAGCCACCGGGACCGACGTCCCACGGCTCGGCGATCAGCTTCACCTGGCTCACGATCGGGTCCTGCTGCACGAGGTCGAAGAACGTGGACAACCGGTCGACGTCGTAGAACTCGCGCGCCAGCGCGGAGGCGAGGTCGAAGCGGAAGCCGTCGACGTGCATCTCCGTCACCCAGTACCGCAGCGAGTCCATGATCAGCTGCAGGGTGTGCGGGTTGCGGACGTTGAGCGAGTTCCCGGTGCCGGTGTAGTCCATGTAGTACTCCGGCTCCCCCTCCACCACGCGGTAGTAGGCCTCGTTGTCGATGCCGCGCATCGACAGGGTCGGCCCGAGGTGGTTGCCCTCCGCGGTGTGGTTGTAAACCACGTCCAGGATCACTTCGATGCCGGCCTCGTGGAGGGCCTTGACCATGCCCTTGAACTCCTGGACCTGGCCGCCCTCACCGGGCATCGCGGCGTAGGAGTCGTGCGGGGCGAAGAAGCCGATCGTGTTGTAGCCCCAGTAGTTCGTGAGCCCCTTCTCCTCCAGGCCGTGGTCGGAGACGAACTGGTGCACCGGCAGCAGCTCCACCGCCGTCACGCCGAGTTTCTGCAGGTGCTCGACGACGGCGGGGTGCGCCAGGCCGGCGTAGGTGCCCCGCAGCGCCTCGGGCACGAACGGGTGGTTCACCGTCATGCCCTTGACGTGGGCCTCGTAGATGACCGTCTCGTTGTACGGCCGCTTCGGCTGGCGGTCGTTGCCCCAGTCGAAGAACGGGTTCGCCACCAGCGAGTACGGCACGCGGCCGGCGGAGTCGTCGTCGTTGCGCTCCTCCGGGCTGGCGAACTGGTAGCCGAACAGCGACTCGTCCCACTTCACGCCGTGCGAGACGGCCTTCGCGTACGGGTCGATGAGCAGCTTGTTCGGGTTGCAGCGCAGGCCGCGGGCCGGGTCGTACGGGCCGTGCACCCGGAACCCGTAGCGCTGGCCGGGCTGGACGTTGAGCAGGTAGCCGTGGTGGACGAACCCGTCCACCTCCTCCAGGGCGTACCGCGTTTCGGTGCCGTCGTCGTCGAAGAGGCACAGCTCCACCCGCTCGGCCACCTCGGAGAAGAGGGCGAAGTTCGTCCCCACTCCGTCGTAGGTGGCGCCGAGCGGGTAGGGCATTCCGGGCCAGGGCCGCACTGGGTTCTCCTCGAGCTTTCGCAGGTTGTGCCGGGGTGTCCGTGCTGACGGACGGGAATCGCGTGCCGTGGGGTACCCGTTACCGGGGCAAGGGACGCGCCGCCGCCAGCGGCGCGATCGCGGCGCGCACCCCCTTCGCGGTGAAGAAGCCGTCGACACTGACGGGAAGGGGGATCCGCCAGTTAGGGTACTGGTCGACCGTCCCGGGCAGATTCGGCTGCCGTACCTGGCCCGCGACGTCGGCCGGCGAGGTCAGCACCAGCCGTGACGCGGCCCTCGCGAGCAGGGTGTGCAAGGCGACGACCATGTCGTCGGCCGGGATCCCTTCCCGGGTAAGGAGTTCCCGCAGGGCTTGCCGTTCCGCGGCGGCGGCTTCTTCTTCGGCCTCGACGCCCCGGTCCAGCAGCCCCAGCTCGGCGCGGACCCGGACGTGCTCGCCCCGCAGCCAGCCGGTGACGGTCGGCAGGTCGTGCGTGGAGATGCTGGCCATGGCCTCCGGATCCCACTCGTCCGGGCGGGTGAACGGCTTGCCCGGCGCGTCCCAGTCGCGTTCGAACCACAGGACGGCCGAGCTGAGCATGCCGCGCTCGTGCATGGTCTCGGTGACGGTGTCCTCGACGGTGCCGAGGTCCTCCCCCACGACGACCGCGCCGGCCCGGTGCGCCTCCAGGGCGAGCACGCCGACCATGGCCTCGGCGTCGTAGTGGACGTAGGTGCCGCGGTGCGCGGGCTCGCCCGGCGGGATCCACCACAGCCGCCAGAGCCCGGCGATGTGGTCGACGCGGATGCCGTCGGCGTAGCGCAGGACCCCGCGGATGACGTCCCGGAACGGCGCGTACCCGGCCTCGGCGAGCTTGTCCGGCCGCCACGGCGGCAGGTTCCAGTCCTGTCCCTGCTGGTTGAAGGCGTCCGGCGGCGCGCCGACGCGGACGTCGGCGGCGAAGACGTCCCGCACCGCCCAGGTGTCGGCCCCGCCGGGGTGCACGCCGACGGGCAGGTCGTGCACGATCCCGACGGTCATCCCGGCGTCTCGGGCGGCTTTGCGGGCGGTTTCCAGCTGCTCGCGGCAGAGGTGCTGCAGCCAGGTGTGGAAGCCGACGCGCTCTTCGAGCTCTTCACGAGCCTTTCCGACCTCGGGCCCGGCGGGGTCCCGGAGCGGCGCGGGCCACTCCCGCCAGTCGGCGCCGTGCTGTTCGGCGAGGGCGCAGAAGAGAGCGAAGCCGTCGAGGTCGGCGTCTTCCGGCAGGTCTTCGACCCGGTGCGGCCACAGCAGCTCGAGCGCGGCGCGCTTCGCCGTCCAGACGGCGTCGTAGTCGATCAGTTCGCCGTCGCGGTCCGGAGCCAGGGACTGCACGGTCTCCTGCGTCGCGGCATCGGCCTGCGCATAGGTCTCGGTGGCCGTGACGCGCAGGTAGAGGGGGTTGGCGAACCGCCGGCTCGCGGGCGAATAGGGCGACCGTTCGACGGGGTGGGCGGGGCTGAAGGCCTGCACCGGGTTGACCAGCAGCACGCCGGCGTCCAGTTCCGAGGCCGAGCGGGCGGCGAAGGTCGCGAGGTCGGCGTAGTCGCCGATGCCCCAGGAACCGGCCGAGTGCAGGGAGTAGAGCTGCAGCATCCAGCCCCATGCGGGCGGGACGGCGGGCAGCACCGCGGGCACGACGGCGAGCACGACGTCCTGGTCGGCGGTGACGACCCGGTGCCAGCCGAGCGGCAGGTCGGCCGGCAGTTCACCGGTGACGGGCCGCCGGCTCCCGTCTTCGAGGACGACCTCGGCGTCGACGCCGAGCGCCCGCGTGTCGCCTTGTTTGACGACGATGGTCGGCGGCAGCTTCGCCGTGGTCTCGCGGGCGCCGAGGGCCCGGGCGATGGCGTCGTCGCTGGTGGCGTCGACCCCGAACTGCCCCAGAACGGCGACGACGACGTCGTCTTCGACCTCGACCCAGACCTGGTCGGCGTTCTCGTACCGGGTGGCGACGCCGTAGCGGTCGGCGAGCTGGTGCAGGGCGCTGCGGGCGGGGATCTCGTCGGGCACGGGCCCAGCATTCCGGTGCGGGGCCGTTCCCGCCATCCGCACGGCCCGACATCACCCCGGAGCCGTTCTGCGGAAACTTCCGTGACCTTCTAACTTCTTCTCATGGGTGTGCGGAGAACCTTGAACGTGGACGACGTCCTGAAGCGCCAGGACTCCGGGGAGCTCAAGCGGCGGCTGCGCGGGCGGGACCTGGTCGGGTTCGGCGTCGGGATCATCATCGGCACCGGCATCTTCACCCTCGCGGGTGTCGAGGCGAAGACGCACGCCGGGCCCGCGGTGACGCTGTCGTTCGTGCTCGGCGCGGTCGTCGCGGGGCTCGCGGCGCTCTGCTACGCCGAGCTCGCCTCGAGCGTCCCGACGGCCGGAAGTGCCTACACGTACGCCTTCGCGACCCTCGGCGAGGTGTTCGCCTGGATCATCGGCTGGGACCTGCTGCTGGAGTTCGCGCTCGGCGCCGCCGTGGTGTCGCGCGGCTGGTCCGGCTACCTGGCCAACCTGCTCGGGCTGTCGCCGGAGTGGTTCGGCGAGGACGCGAAGGTGAACGTCGGCGCGGTGCTGATCATCGCGGTGCTGACCGTCGTGGCCGTGCTGGGCATCAAGGAGTCCGCCTGGCTGACCAACCTGCTCGTCTGCGTGAAGGTCGCCGTCTGCGTGCTCGTGCTGGCGGTCGGCTTGTTCTTCGTCAAGGGCGCGAACCTGACGCCGTTCATCCCGCCGGCCCAGGCCCCCGCGAACGGCACGACGGTGCTGGAGCAGCCGATCGTCCAGGCCGCGCTCGGCCTGGAGCAGTCGGTCTACGGCATCGCCGGGATGGTCACCGCCGCCGCGATCGTCTTCTTCGCCTACACCGGTTTCGAAGCGCTCGCGAACCTCGGCGAGGAGACGCTGAACCCGAAGAAGGACCTCCGCGTCGGCATCCTCGGCGCGCTCGGCGTGTGCGCGCTGCTCTACATCGGGGTCTCGATCGTGCTGACCGGGATGATCCCGTTCACCGACATCGACACCGGCGCGCCGCTGGCCGACGCGTTCGACAAGGTCGGCCAGCACTGGGTCGGCGCGCTCATCTCGCTCGGCGCGGTGACCGGGCTGACGTCGGTGATGATGGTCGAGCTGGTCACGATCGGGCGGATCGGCTTCGCCATGGGCCGCGACGGCCTGCTGCCGAAGGCACTCGGCGCCGCGCACCCGCGCTGGGGCACCCCGCACCGGATGACGATCGGCGGCGCTGTCCTGATCGCCGTGCTGGCCGCGTTCATCCCGATCTCCGAGCTGGCCGACATGGTGAGCATCGGCGCGCTGTCGGCGATGATCATCGTGGCCGTGGCGGTGCCCGTGCTGCGCCGCCGCCGTCCCGACCTGGACCGGCCGTTCCGGGTGCCGTTCTCGCCGGTGGTCCCGATCCTGGCGGCGCTGGCGTGCCTGTACCTGATGCTCAACCTCAACGTGCTCACCTGGATCCGGTTCGCCGTGTGGCTGGTGATCGGCCTGGTCATCTACTTCGCCTACGGCCGCCGCCATTCGCGGTTCGCGCCCGAGAACGCCGAGGTCAGTCCCAAAACGACGGAGTGAGGCCGGCGACGCGGGCCGCCTCGCGCGCCACGGCGACCTGGTCCGCATCGACGACCACCAGCACGCCCAGCCCGGCCAGCGCCGCGGCCACCCACTCGACGGGCTGGTCGTGGATCCCGTTGTCCCCCAACGACGAATAAGTGTCCACAACGGACAGCAGGGTGCCTTCGGCGCCGATGCGGACGCCCGCGACGAGCACGAAGTGGCCGCCCGGCGGACGCCAGCGGGACGTCCACAGTGGCGGGACGCCGGTGTCGAGGTAGTCGAGCAGCGCGCGTTCCGGGGTGTCGTGGGCACCGAGCTCGGCGCCGTCGATCCGGGCGATCACCGCGACGCGCGGCACGTCCCAGAGTCCGAGCAGCAGGTCGAAGAGCGTCTCGGTGGTCCACTCCCCCGTCACCGGCACGGCCGCGAGGGCGCGGCCCGACAGCGCGCCGACGGCCGTCGCCAGCCCGGAAACCCGCGTCCCCGCGGCGGCCGGGTCGTCGACGACCGGCACGGGCAACCGGAACTCCGGGCGGCCCGCCTCGCCCGGCGGGCGCACGACCGGCCCGCGGACGGTCCCCGCGGCCATCGCGACGGTGTCCTGGTCGGGCACGTCGAGCCCGGCCGCGCGCAGCGCCGCGAGCCCGCAGAACGCGGCGGCCAGGCCGTCTTTCTGGGGTAGCTCCGCCTGGGCGAGGGCGGCCAGCCGGGCCCCGCCCGGCAGCCACCGCACCCCGGACAGGTCGAGCTGCCCGCCGTCGATCCCCGAAGACATCGGTCCCCTCAGCGGTTTCCCGGTTTCGTCTGCGCCATTCTCCCAGACGTCAATAACGCCACAGGTGGGCGGCGACGATTTCGTCGGCCGTGCGGTCGGCCGCCCACGCGGCATCGGACGCCCGGACCGCGCGGAAGGCCCCGAGCAGGTCGTCGCCGAGCACGCCGGCGACGCGGGGCGAGGCCGTCAGGGCGGCGTCCTGTCCGGCGGTGTCCGCGGGCAGCCGGCGCACGCCGCGCGTTTCCCGCTCGCCTTCGGTCCAGCCGCCCGGGTCTTCGGCGATCGGCTCGGGCAGTGCGGCCGCGTCTTCGATGCCGGCCATCCCGGCGGCGAGCACCACGGCCAGGGCGAGGTAGGGGTTGGCGGATGCGTCCGACGTCTTGAGCTCGACGTTCGCGTGGTCGGCGCCCAGCAACGGCGAGCCCGGGACGTACCGAAGCGGCGCCTCCCGGTTCTCGACGCCCCAGAACGCGTACGCGCCCGCGAAGAAGCCGGGGCGCAGCCGCAGGGTGGACGGGACGCTCGGTGCGGTGATCGCGGTCAGCGCCGGCAGGTCGCGCAGCAGGCCGGCGAGGTAGGCGGCGCCGTCGCCGTCGGGCACTCCGGTGCCGTTGTCGTCGAGGAGGTTGCGGCCCTTGCGGCGGACGGAGGTGTGCAGGTGCCAGCCGTTGCCGGCGGAGCCGAGCCCGACCAGCGGGGCGAAGCTGACGACGAGGCCGTGCGCGTGGGCGGCGGCGTGGATGGTCTGCCGGGCCAGCAGCTGATCGTCGGCGGCGGCGACCGGATCGGTGGCGGCCAGCGAGAGTTCGACCTGCGCCACGCCGTACTCGGCGTGCAGCTGGCCGATCCGGAGGCCGTTGGCGGCGAAGTCGTGCAGGAGGGCGGCGACGAAGCCGTCGAGCCCGACGAGGGCGTGCGGGCTGTAGGCGGGCCCGGGATGCCCGGGCGCGCTGACGACATCGGCGCTGCCCGCGGGCGCGACGGCGAACTCGAGCTCGTAGCCGGCCCGGAACTCGAGGCCACGCCTCGCGGCCTCGGCAACCTGCGCTTCGAGGACGGCCCGCTGGCAGTAGGGCCACGGATCGCCGCTCCGGGTGAGCTGCCGGACGGGCGCCCAGGCCAGCGCGGGCTGCCCGGCAAGCCGCCGCAACCGCTCGACGACGGGCACGAGCCGGACGTCCCCGGAGGGCGTGGCGAGGCCGGCGTGCCCGTAGGTGATGGCGTCGTGGCTGTCGAAGACGGCGAAGAGCGAGGTGGCCCCGACACCCCGGGAGGCGGCGTCGGCGAGGCCCGCGATGGGAACGATGCGCGAGCGCGGGATGCCGTTGTTGTCCGCCCAGGCGAGGTGGACACCGCCCACCCCGGCCGCGGCGAAGTCCTTCGCCGCGGCAGACGCCGCTTTGGTCATGGCACCCGCCTCCTCCGGCCCCGAACAGACCCCACCCATCCCGGGGGACGAGCCCCGCTCCAGCGTATCGGGCGGCTCCGACGGAATCGCCGGGGAAAGTGGCCGGTGGGCTGGGTTGTCCACATCACGGCAGACCTGTGGACAACCGGCGCCATCGGTGCGGAGGCTCGGTAGCCTCGCCACGCCCGGCAGCCCCGGCACGCCCGGAAGGGGGCGGCACACCCGGCAGGCAGGCCCGGCAGGCTCTGGCAAGTGCAGCAAGTGCAGCAGGCGCCATCGGCGCGGCAGCCCGGCAGGCCAGCACGCCCGACAGACCCGGCAGATGCAGCAGGCCTGGCAGGTGCGGCAGGTGCGGCAGGTGCGGCAGGTGCGGCAGGTGCGGCAGGTGCGGCAGGTGCGGCAGGTGCGGCAGGTGCGGCAGGTGCGGCAGGTGCGGCAGCGAACCACAACACCCGCCGGCGACCGCCTCACCGAACATCACCCGGGAGACTGCAGCCCCGGCAGCCCCGGCAGCCCCGGCAGCCCCGGCAAGAGCGCCAAGTGCGCCAAGTGCGCCAAGTGCGCCAAGTGCGCCAGCGAACCAAAGCTCAGCACCGAACCACAACCCGCCAACGACCCCACCGAACATCACCCAGGCGGCTCCGGCACCGGCCGCACGACCTCGTCCCGGCTCCGCAGCGCCACCCCCGCCACCACGGCCACCGTCCCCAGCGCCTCCGGCCACGAAGGCACCTGCGCCAACAACACGAACCCCATCACCCCCGCCGTCACGGGCAGCAACGCCAGCAACACCGCGAACCTCGCCTGCCCCAGCCGCCTCAGCACCACCTGGTCCAGCGCGTACGGCACCACCGTCGACAGCACCCCCACCCCGACCCCCAGCAGCAGCATCCGTGGCGAAGACCACACCTCGCCCGTTCCGAACGCGAGCGGGGACAGCACCACCGTCGCCGCCGCGAAGCCGATGGCCAGGCTGTCGATCCCCGAGCCCTCGGCCGATGCCACCCTCTTGCCCAGGAGGATGTAGCCCGCCCAGGCCGCCGCCGCGCCCAGGGCGAACACCACCCCGAGCACCGATCCCGACAGCCGGACGTCCGCGATCGCCACCACCCCGCCCGCCACCAGGACCACCGCCAGCACGTCCCGCAGCGACCGGGAGCCGAACGCCGCCACCAGGACCGGGCCGATGAACTCCATCGCCACCACCGTCCCCAGCGGCAAGCGGGCGATCGCCTCGTAGAAGAGCACGTTCATGCCCGCCGTCACGATCCCGAAGGCGATCGCCAGCGCCAGCCGGCGGCCTCGCCACGCCGCCCGCCCGGGGCGGCGCCAGGCCAGAAGGACCACCGCCGCGCCGAGGCAGCGCAGCCACGCCACTCCGGCCGGGGTCGCGTGGCCGAATAGGCCGACCGCGATGGCCGCTCCGGCGTACATGGAAATTCCGCTGAGAACGAACAACAGCGGGGCGGGTACCGCGGAAAGCCTCCTCGGCGAAGTCAGCGTGCTCACGACCCCATGGTGCCTGACCACGGAAAACGTAACTCTCCGGGTAATCGTCTCCTGCATTGCGGGATGCGGTTACGGCATCCGGGGTAAATCGGCGTGACTCAGGTCCCACCGGCGCGGGAACACTTGCGAGCCGCGAAACGTCTGGAAGAGTGGAAGCACGAACACCGCGGAGCCGAAGGCGATCGCCGCCACCGGCATCAGTCCCGAAGTGGGCGTAGCTGGATCGATGGCACCGGGCAACCGGTGCCGGGACGGAGGGAGACCCCCATGACAACGCCGACGCTCACCCGCCCCGAACTGACCGCCGCCGACCGCTGTGACCGGTGCGGAGCAGCAGCTCAGGTACGAGCCATCCTCAAGGGTGGCGAACTGCTCTTCTGCGGGCACCACGCCCGCGAGCACGAGGCCAAGCTCAAGGAACTGTCCGCCGACATCCAGCGGTAACGACCCCGAAACGCCGAAGGCGGCCGGTGCGCACAGGCACCGGCCGCCTTCGTTTTTCTGCAACTTGCAAAGTGCGTGGCGGATATCACGGCGAGGCCACGGAAGATACCTATTCCGGACACGAAACCGGACAGGAAATCAGACAGAATCCAGCACGACTTCGAACGCCACTTCCGCGGCGCCCAGCAGCTTCACGTCGGCCCCCAGCGCCGAGCTGATGATCCGGGTGCCGCCGACCGCGCGGCTCACCAGGCTGCGCCGGCGGACCTCCGCGCCGACGTGCCGCAGCACCGCCTCCGGCAGCACCGTCAGCAGGTCGCCGAGGATCACCAGCTGCGGCCCGAGCAGGTTGACGACGTTGATCAGCCCCAGCGTCAGCCACTCGGCGAACTCCGCCAGCCGCGACAGCGCCGCCTCCGGGTTCCGGCCCAGCTCGCGCAGCTCGAACAGGATCGCCCCGCGCGGGGTGTCCTCCGGCAGGCCGAGCGCCCGGCACAGCGCCGCCTCGCCGACCTCGGTCTCCCAGCAGCCGCTGCTGCCGCAGTAGCAGTCGCGCCCGTCCGGGCGGATCACCATGTGCCCGATCTCGCCGACGTAGCCGGAGCCGCCGCGCAGTGCCGACCCTTCGGCGATGACACCGCCGCCGACCCCGACGTCCGCCGAGATGTACACCACGTCGGACGCCCCGCGGGCCGCGCCGCGCAGGTGCTCGGCGACCGCGCCGAACTCGGCGTCGTTGCCGACCAGGATCGGGATCTGGAGCACGGCGCCGAGCCGCTCGCCGAGCGCGACGTCGGTCCAGCGCAGGTTCGGGGCTTCGTGCACGTGCCCGTCCGCCCGCCGGACGACGCCGGGCACCGACACCCCGGCCGCCACCGGCGTCACGTCGAGGTCGCCGGCCAGGACGGTCGTCGACTCGATGACGTGGGTGATGACCTCGTCGGGCTGCCCCATCCGGCCGCGCAGGTTCCAGCTGTTGCGGCCCAGGATCTGGCCGCCCAGCCCGACCAGCGCGATCGCGACGTGCTCGACCTGCAGGTCGACCGCGAGCACGACCGCCGCGTGCGGCTGGGGCAGGACCAGGAGCGAGGGGCGGCCCGCCCCTCGTCCCGGCCTCGGCACCTTCTCCTCGACGACACCGGCTTCCGCCAGCCCGTCGACGAGGGTCTTGATCGTGCTCCGGTTGAGCCCCAGCTCGGAAGCCAGGGTCGCCCGGGTGCTCGGCCCGCCGACGTGCAGCAGGCGGAGCAGGGTCGTGCGGTTGTGCCGACGCACCTCGTCCGGTCGTGCGACGGGTGAGCTGGACACGGGCTTGATCATCCCATGCTGGTTCAGCGCGTCGACGCAGCCGCGCGGCGCCGCGACAGCGCGTCGACCGTGGCGGCGAGCAACAGGACCAGACCGGTGACGATGTTGACCACCGCGGCCGGCTGCTTGAGCAGGCCCAGGCCGTTGATGACCACGGCGATCACGAGGCCACCGACGACGGCGTCGGCCACGCGGCCCTTGCCGCCGAACAGCGACGTACCACCGATGACGGCCGCGCCGACCGAGTACAGCAGCGTGTTGAGGCCACCGGACTGCGGGCTGACCGAGCCGACCTTCGACGCGGCGACGATGCCGCCGATGGCCGCGACCGCCGAGCCGATGACGAACACGCTCGCGCGGATCTTCGGCACGTCGATACCGGCACGGCGGGCGGCTTCCTTGTTGCCGCCGACCGCGTACACGTACCGGCCGTACTTGGTCCGGTTGAGCACGTAGGTCCCGGCCACCAGCAGCACCAGCATGATCGGGATGACGTACGGGACGCCCTCGATCGTGACGACCGCCTTGTTCGGCGAGCGGTTGACCGTCAGCAGCCAGGTGCCCAGCGCCGACAGCACCACCAGCGCGGCGACCTTGACGACGACGAGCGCCGTCGGCTGCACGACCAGGCCGCGCTGGAGCCGCCGGAAGTGGCTGAGCAGCGTGATCACGGCGAACCCGCCGGCGGCGACGAGGAAGAAGATCCAGCTGCCGAGGACGTTCAGGTTGCCGTTGGCGATCTTGTACAGGACGTCGGAGTTGGTGATGCCGATCGTGCCGCCCTCACCGATGAACTGCAGCAGGACGCCCTGCCACACGATGAACAGCGCCAGTGTCACGACGAAGGACGGCATGCCGATCTTCGACACCAGGAAGCCGGTGATGCAGCCGATCGCGGTGCCCACGCAGATCGCCAGCAGGATCTCCAGCCATGCGTTGGCGGGAACGCCGATCGCCACGAGCAGCAGCCCGACCAGCGACAGCGCGGCACCGGCCCAGATCCGCTGGTAGGCCGACAGCAGCATGGCCGCGGCGAGGACGGCGATGAACGTGATGAACACGCCGGATCCCATGGAGCCCAGCAAATTGCCGGCATGGACATAGTGCAGGGCCATCACCGACGCGGCGGTGCCGGAGGCCACACCGGCGGCGAGGTCGATCTCGCCGAGCAGCAGCACGAAGACGATGCCCATCGCGATGATGATCACGCCCGCGCCCTGCGGGAAGACGTTGGCGATGTTGGCCAGTGTGAAGAAGTTGTCCGACAGCGCGCTGAACAGGATGACCAGCACGAGCAGGCCGAACAGCGACGGCAGCGAGCCGAGTTCACCGGCTCGCAGGCGGGCGAAGTAGTCGCGGACGGCTTCGCCGGTTGACATCGATGTCGTGTCGATGCCGAAGTCGGTGATCGCCGCGGTGGGGTTCTGGGTCTGCGCGAGCGCTTCCGCGGCCGGGGTGTCGACCTCGTGCTTGGCAGGGGTTTCAGTCATTTCCGGTTCTTTCTTCCCGCTCACAGGACCACGGCTTCGGGCCGGGCCAGGCCGAGGTCACCGGAGCGCCCGGCGGTGATCAGCTCCACGATCTGGCCGTGGGAAACGTCCTTCGTGTGCACCTCGGCGACGAGCCGGCCGAGGTACAGCACCGAGATGCGGTCGGCGACCTCGAACACGTCGGCCATGTTGTGGCTGATCAGCACGACCCCGAGGCCCTGCTCGGCCAGCCGGCGGACCAGGTCGAGCACCTGCCGGGTCTGCGCGACACCGAGGGCGGCGGTCGGCTCGTCCAGCACGACGACCTTGCTGTTCCACAGCACCGACTTCGCGATCGCCACGGTCTGGCGCTGACCACCGGACAGCGAGGAGACCGGCGTCCGGACCGACTTCACGGTCCGCACCGACAGGGAAGCCAGCGTCTCGCGAGCGGCCTTCTCCATGCTGGCTTCGTCCAGCTTCCACGAGTTTCCGCGCTCGCGGCCGAGGAACATGTTCTGCACGATGTCGAGGTTGTCGGCCAGGGCGAGGTCCTGGTAGACGACCTCGATGCCGAGGTCGGCCGCGTCCTTGGGACCGCGGATGTGGGCGTCCTGCCCGTTGAACCGCACGGCCCCCGAGTCGTACGGGTGGATACCGGCGATGCACTTGACGAGGGTCGACTTGCCGGCGCCGTTGTCGCCGACCAGTGCGGTCACTTCGCCCGCACGCACGTCGAAGTCCACGTCGTGGAGGACGTGGACGGGGCCGAAGCTCTTGTTCAGGCCCTTGATCTCGAGGATGGGCTCACTCATGGATGGCAGTTCTCCGAATTTCCGATGCCCTTTGCCGCCGCTAGGGCCAGGCGATCCCCGCGGGCGGGGAGTGGGGACCGGGCCGGGGCGCGCCGTCGGGGTGCGCGTCCCGGCCCGGCTGTTCAGGGGTGCTGCGTGCGGCTCAGGAGATGCCGAGCGAGCTGCACTTGGCGGCGAGGTCGCCACCACAGATCTCGGCGGCCTTCACGTAGCCCTGGGTGACGACCGTCTTGACGTCCTTCTCGAGGATCGTCGTCGGCGTGAGCAGCACCGACTTGATGTCGCGGTTGCCCTTCGGGTCGTGCAGCTTGCCGGTCGCGATGGCGTCGGCACCGGCGGTGTCACCCTTGGCGAGGGCGGCGGCCAGCTTGGCGGTGGCTTCGGCCTCTTCCTTGATCGGCTTGAAGACCGTCATGTACTGCTCGCCGCGCATGACCGCCATCAGGCCGTCGGCGGTGGCGTCCTGGCCGGTGACCGGGACCTTGCCGTTGAGGCCGTTCTTCTTGAGGATGGTGATGACCGCGCCGGCCAGGCCGTCGTTCGCCGCGACGACGCCGTCGACCTTGCCGCCGTTGGCGGTGAAGATCTGCTCGAACGTCGTGCCGCCGAGCTGGTTGTCCCAGTCGTTGATCGGCTGCTTCTGGATCCGCTTGAGCGTGCCCGCCGAGAACAGCGGCTCGAGGACGGAGTCCTGGCCCTGGGTGAACAGCGTCGCGTTGTTGTCGGTCGGGGCGCCCTCGATCTGGACGACACCCGCGCCCGGCTTGCTCTTCAGCGCGTCGGCCATGGCCTGGCCCTGCAGCTGGCCGACCTTCTCGTTGTCGAACGAGACGTAGTAGTCGGCGGACCCGCCGAGGCTCGGGCGGTCGTAGTCGATGACCGGGATGCCCGCGGTCTTCGCCTTGGCCTCGACCGCGGCACCGACGGCCGGGTCACCCGGGGCGATGACCAGGACCTTGACGCCGGAGCTGATGAAGCCGTCCGCCAGCGTCGAGAACTTCTGGTTGTCACCCTGGGCGTTCTGGACGTCGACCTCGAAGCCCTGGGCCGTCAGCGCGGCCGTCAGCATCGGCTTGTCGAACGCTTCCCAGCGCGCCGAGGTGGCGGTCTCCGGGAGGATGACGCCGACCTTGCCGCTGGCACCACCGGCGGCGGCCGGCGCGGAGGAGGAAGCGGAGCTGCTCCCCGTGCCCCCGCTGTCTGAACTGTTGGCACCGCAAGCGGTCAGCACCAGGCCGGTGCTCACCGTCGCGGCGAGGAGGGTAAGGGTTCTGCTGCGCATCCTCGTTCCTTCCGGATCCAAGCATTGGTGACGAGTGGGCCGTCGACGTCGTCTCGGGCCCTGCGAGGCGGTGATCCGGAGGGTCCCGGCGCACCGTCGCGCATATGTTGTGGGCGACAACATATGCCGCTGAGCGGCTGCGGGGAAGATAGCTGGATCGATTAAATGACACCAATTGGACACGGTTCGGCAACACAGGCTGAGCGTCGCCCGGAAAGAGTAGATCCGCTGACGATGTGATCGCCAGCACTCACCGTGTGTTACATCCAGGTTTCTTGCGAGGGTGAAGATACTCCGCCGGTGTACACCGAGTGCGATCCGCCGCGAAGTGGTGGTGAACCCACGGCAAACGCCCGGGATTGGTCGCCGACTTGCGAACTTCGCACCCGAACGTGCCCGAAGCACCACCCGCCGGGGGACGCCGGGGCAGCCGGGAGACGACCGATCGGGCACGCAACGTCACGGAGTTGTGGAAGGTTCGGCACGGCGCCGGTGGAACGGACGGTGACCGGCGGGTTCAGCCTCCCGGGCGACACCGGTGGGTGGGACGGGCCGGAGCGGGTGGGGTCGGCGGCGGGGCCGATTGTGGACCGGGAGCGGCCCGGTCAGGCGGGCTTGGCCGGAGCGGGCGGGGTTGCTTGGTCGGCTCGGGCGGGCTTGTCCAGCTCGACCAGACTCGGCCGGCTCGACCAGGGCTTGGCTGGCTCGACCAGGGCTTGGCTGGCTCGGCCGGGCTTGATCGGCGCGGCCAGACTCAATCGGCTCAACCAGGCTTGGCCGGCTCGGCCGGACTTGGCCGGCTCAGCCGGACTTGGCCGGCTCAGCCGGACTTGGCCGGCTCAGCCAGCTCGACCAGGCTAAGCGGGGTTTGGCCGGCTCGGCTGGACTCAGTCGGCTCGACCGGACTTGATCGGCGCGGCCGGCAAAGCCGGCTCAACCGGAGCCAGTGGGGTCTGCCCGCGGCCGCCTCGGTCGCAGCAGCAACCCGGCCGGCTTGGCTGCGCCGTCCACGCCACCGCGATCGAGCAACCCCGACCGGACCGCCCGGCCACGCCCCTCGCCCCCGGCCCCGGCCCCGGCCCCCGGCGGCAGGAAACCCGCCTCACCAGGTCCGCAGCGTCACGATCCGTTCCTCGAGCTGCTCCACGGTCGCCATCGCGGTCACCGGCCCTCCGCAAACCCGCCGAAGCTCGTTGTGGATCGCGCCGTGCGGCTTCTTCGTTCGGTGGTGGTACATCCCCACCAGCGCGTTCAGCTCCTTGCGCAGCGCGCCGAGGCGCTCGCTCACCGACTGGGGGCGAGCCTGTGGGGCCGGCTCCTCCTTTGCGGGCTTGCGGCGCTTCTCGTCCGCGATCTGCTCTTCCTGCCGCTTCCGCAGCAGCGCGCGGACCTGGTCGGGCTCCAGCAGCCCCGGCAGGCCGAGGTACTCCTGCTCCTCGTCCGATCCCGAGAACACCGCCGTGCCGAACGAGTTGCCGTCGTAGATGACCTGGTCGAGCTCGGCCGAGGCGCCCAGCGATGTGAACGCCTTCTCCTCTTCGCCCGGCTCGTCCTCGGTGCGGTTGGCCTGGGCGAGGAGCTCGTCCTCCCAGCCTTCGTTCTCGCGGTGCGGCTTCCCCAGCACGTGGTCGCGCTGCGCTTCCAGCTCGCTGGCCAGCTCCAGCAGCACCGGCACCGACGGCAGGAACACGCTCGCCGTCTCGCCCTTCTTCCGGGCGCGCACGTACCGGCCGATCGCCTGGGCGAAGAACAGCGGGGTCGACGCGCTCGTCGCGTACACACCCACCGCGAGCCGCGGGACGTCGACGCCTTCCGAGACCATCCGGACGGCCACTATCCAGCGCTCGTTCGTCTCGGAAAACTCCTTGATCCGGCCCGACGCCTTCGGGTCGTCCGACAGCACCAGCGTCGGCATCTCCCCCGAGATGCGCTCCAGGATCTTCGCGTACGCCCGCGCCGACTCCTGGTCGGTGGCGATCACCAGGCCGCCCGCGTCCGGCACGCTCTGGCGCACCTGCGACAGCCGGGTGTCCGCGGCGTGCAGGACCGCCGGGATCCACTCGCCGGCCGGGTCGAGCGCCGTGCGCCACGCCCGGGCGTTCTGCTCCGCGGTCAGCGGCTCGCCGAGCCGCGCGGTGAACTCCTCCCCCGCGCTCGTGCGCCAGGAGGCCTCGCCCGAGTACGCGAGGAAGACGACCGGCCGGACCACGCCGTCGGCCAGCGCGTCCGCGTAGCCGTACGAGTGGTCGGCCTTGCTGCGCTGGAAGCCGCCCGCGTCCGGCTCGTAGGTGACGAACGGGATGGCCGAGTCGTCGGACCGGAACGGCGTCCCGGTCAGCGACAGCCGCCGGACGGCCGGGGTGAAGGCCTCGCGGATCGCGTCGCCCCAGGACTTCGCGTCACCGCCGTGGTGGATCTCGTCGAGGATGACCAGCGTCTTGCGGTTCTCCGTACGCACCCGGTGCAGCGTCGGGTGCGCCGCGACCTGCGCGTACGTCAGCGCGACGCCGTTGTAGTCCGACGAGGTGACGCCGGTGGTGTTGCGGAAGTTCGAGTCGATCTGGATGCCGGCCGCGGCCGCCGACGCCGCCCACTGGTGCTTGAGGTGCTCGGTCGGCGTGACGATGGTGACCGCCTCGATCGTGCGGTCGCTCAGCAGCTCGGCCGCGATCCGCAGGCCGAACACGGTCTTGCCGGCGCCGGGCGTCGCCACCGCGAGGAAGTCCTTCGGCTTGCGCGTGAGGTACTTGGTGAGTGCCCGCCGCTGCCACGCCCGCAGCGGGCGCGCGGTCGAGTCCTTCTCCGCGGGAGGCGCCCCGAGCTGCGTCTCCGTCATGCCGGTCCCCCCTCGCTCAAGTGCTTTGACGTGCGAAAACCCTCACTGTGGTACCGACTTCGGCGTCGGCGACTGCGGTGAGGGCACTGGAGCGAGTCTACCGGCCGGGTCCGACAGTTCCGGGCACCGGCACGGGTGATGTCCCCCGACACGCCCGGGTGCAGGCAGGGTGACGAGCCAAATCAGCACGGATGGACCATGCTGGACACGTCATGGGTGAGGTGCAGCCGTCGGGAGCGACGAAGGTGGCCCGCAAGGGGCCGTGGCGCCTCCTCACGCGCACGCTCGGCAAGGCCTGGGAGGGCAACATCTTCTCCGAGGCCGCCGAAGCGGCCTTCTGGCAGACGCTGTCGCTGCCCCCGCTGCTCCTCGGACTGCTCGGCAGCCTGGGCTTCGTCGGCGAGTGGTTCGGCCAGGACGTCGTCGCGCAGGTGCACGACCGGATCATCGGGTTCTGCAAGACGGTGTTCAGCACCAACGCCGTCCAGGACATCATCGAACCGACCGTGAACAGCATCCTCACCGTCGGCAAGGGCGAGATCGTCTCGGTCGGCTTCCTGATCTCGCTGTGGGCGGGTTCGTCGGCGATGTCGTCGTTCGTGGACGCGATCACCGTCGCCCACGACCAGTACGGCGTCCGCAACGACGTCTGGCAGCGGATCTTCGCGCTGCTGCTGTACCTGTGCGGCCTGGTCATCCTGGTGGTCGGGCTGCCGCTGCTGGCGATCGGCCCCGACCTGCTGCCGGAGTTCTTCCCGTCCGACTGGCGCCCGACGGTCACGTCGTGGGTGAGCGCGCTGTACTTCCCGACCCTCGGGGTGATGATCACCCTCGCGCTGACCACGCTGTACAAGCTCGCCCTGCCGCGGAAGCTGCCGTGGCACCGCGGGCTGCCCGGCGCGGGGCTCGCGATGGTCGTGTTCCTGCTCTCCTCGGTCGGCCTGCGCATCTACCTGAACTGGATCACCAAGACCGGCTACACCTACGGCGCGCTGGCCGCGCCGATCGCGTTCCTGCTGCTGATGTTCTTCATCGGGCTGGCCGTGGTCGGCGGCGCGTACTTCAACAGCGCGATCCAGGAGCTGTGGCCGGCGAAGGCGACCCGGCGCCAGCGGCGCAAGTGGCGCCGGCTGGAGATGGAGCGCGCTTCCGAGCGGCTGCGCACCGAAGAGGGCCGCAAGCTGTGGGAGCGCACGACCACGCCGCTGCGGCGCCCGCGCGCCGAAGACGTCTCCCCCAACGGTGACGCGCCGGAGGAGGCCCCGGAACCGTCCGAAGAGGACGAGCCGTCACCGAGCGCGCCCGACCCGGCACCCAGCGCTGCTCAGGGTCGCGTCTCCTCCCCAGGGACGACCCGGAATCCACCCCCAGACTGAGTCGCCCCTCAGGTCGGACATGGGAAGCTCCTCGGGTCACTGACGCCGGCGTCGGTCGCCGCGTCGTTCCCGAGGGGGTTCCCAGAGTCATGTCCGTGCTGGCCAGATTGAGCCTGCGCAACCGAAGCCTGATCGGCCTGCTCGCGCTCGTGGTCGTCGGTTTCGGTGCTTTCGCGCTGCCGCAGATCAAACAGCAGCTGTTCCCGTCGCTGCAGTTCCCGCAGGCCCAGATCGTCACCGCGTACGCGGGCGCGTCGCCCGACGCGGTCGATCGGCAGGTCACCGAGCCCCTCGAAGGCGCGCTGCAGGGGCTCAAGGGCCTCGAAGAGGTCAACTCGACGTCGTCGGACGGGGTTTCGCGCGTCGTCACGAAGTTCGCGTTCGGCACCGACCTCGACGCGGCGGTCTCGCAGATCCAGCAGGCGGTGAACCAGGTCCGGCCCCGGCTGCCGCAGAACTCCGACCCGTCGGTGTCCGCCGGCAGCACCGACGACCTGCCGGTGGTGCTGGTCGCCGCGGGCACGGCCGGTGACCCGCAGCAGCTCGCGCCCGCGCTGACCGACCAGGTCGCGCCGGAGCTGCGGAAGATCGACGGCGTCCGCACGGTGACCGTCACGGGCGTGCAGCAGCCGCGCGTCACGATCACGCTGGACTACGCGAAGCTGGCCGCCGCCGGGGTCGACCCGGCCTCGATCGCGACCACGCTGCAGACCGCGGGCGCGGCTGTCCCGGCCGGGACGCTGACCGAAGGCGACAAGACGCTGTCGGTCCAGGTCGGCGGTGGACAGACCACTGTGGACACCCTCCGCAACCTCTACCTGACGCCGAGCGCTTCCCGCACGGGCGCTCCGGCGCGCGGGCCGGTGAAGCTGGGTGACGTCGCCGACGTCCAGACCGGCTTCGCGCCGCCGACGTCGATCACGCGGACCAACGGCAAGCCGAGCCTCGGCCTCTCGATCACCATGGTGGACAACGGCAATGCCGTCGCGATCTCCGACGCCGTCCGCGCCAAGCTGCCGGACCTGGCGAAGAAGACCGGCGCCGAGATGAGCGTCGTGTTCGACCAGGGCACGCCGGTCAAGGACGCGATCAGCGGCCTGACCACCGAAGGCCTGCTGGGCCTGGCGTTCGCGGTCGTCGTCATCCTGCTGTTCCTGCTGTCGGTGCGCTCGACGCTGGTCACCGCGGTGTCGATCCCGCTGTCGGTCGTGGTCGCGCTGATCGCGCTGTGGACCGGCGACCTGTCGCTCAACCTGCTCACCCTCGGCGCGCTGACGATCGCGATCGGCCGGGTGGTCGACGACTCCATCGTGGTGCTGGAGAACATCAAGCGGCACCTGGGGTACGGCGAGGAGAAGCAGCGGGCGGTGCTCGACGGCGTCCGCGAGGTGGCCGGCGCGGTGACGTCGTCCACGCTGACGACCGTCGCGGTGTTCCTGCCGATCGCGTTCGTCGGCGGGTTCGTCGGCGAGCTGTTCTCGCCGTTCGCGATCACCGTCACGGTGGCGCTGCTGGCTTCGCTGCTCGTGTCGCTGACCGTGGTTCCGGTGCTGGCGTACTGGTTCCTGAAGCAGCCGGAGATCCCGGCGGACGCCATCGAGGCCGAGCGGGCGCGCGAAGCGGCCGTCGAGAAGGAGCGTCGCAGCTTCCTGCAGCGGGCGTACCTGCCGGTGATCCGGTTCGCGACCAAGCGGCGGCTGACCGTCGTGCTGCTGGCGCTGCTGATCTTCGCCGGCACCGTCGGGCTCGCGACGCGCCTGAACACGAACTTCCTCGACCAGTCCGGCGGCACCACCCTGAACATGACGCAGAAGCTGCCCGCGGGCACCAGCGTCGAGGCGAAGGAGAAGGCCGCGACGGCGGTCGAGCAGGCGCTGGCCGCCGAGCCCGCGGTGCAGACCTACCAGGTCAGCGTCGGCGGCGGAGGTGCGTTCGGCGGCTTCGGCGGCGGCGGGACGTCGACGAGCATCTCCGTCACCGTCGCGAAGGACACCGACCTCGACGCGCTGTCCGACCGGCTGCGGTCGAAGCTGACGTCCCGGCCGGAGCTCGGCGAGATCAAGATCGGCGCGGACGCGTCCGGGTTCAACTCCGACCAGGTCTCGGTGACGGTGACCGCGCCGTCGGAGGCCGCGTTGAAGCCCGCGTCCGACCAGGTCGTGCGGGCGCTGGGCGGGGTGGCCGGGCTGACCGAGGTGAGCAGCGACCTGGCGGTCGGCTCGCCGCGGGTGCAGGTCGAGGTGGACGACGCCGCGGCCGCCGCGCGCGGGCTGTCGGCGAGCACCATCGGCCAGGTCGCCAACCAGGCGATCGCCGGCCGCACGGTGACGCAGCTGCCGGTCGACGGGCAGCGCACCGACGTCGTGCTGCGGGCCGGCACCGCACCGGTCACGGTCGACCAGGTGAAGGGCCTGCCGATCCCGGGTCCCACCGGTGTCGTCCGGCTCGACGAGGTCGCGAAGGTGTCCACTGTGGACGGCCCGGCGTCGGTGCACCGCACCGGCGGCGACCTTTCGACCACGGTCACGGCCAAGAACACCGGGGACAACCTGAGCAAGACGACCGCGGACATCCAGTCCAAGCTGGACGGGCTGACGTTCACCGGCGGCGCGTCGTACTCGCTCGGCGGTGTGAGCCAGGACCAGCAGGAGGCGTTCTCGAACCTGTTCCTGGCGCTGCTGGCCGCGATCGCGATCGTGTTCCTGATCATGGTGGCGACGTTCCGCAGCCTGATCCAGCCGCTGATCCTGCTGGTGTCGATCCCGTTCGCGGCGACCGGCGCGATCGGGCTGCTGCTGGCGACCGGCACGGCGCTCGGGCTGCCGGCGCTGATCGGCATGCTGATGCTGGTCGGGATCGTGGTGACGAACGCGATCGTGCTGATCGACCTGATCAACCAGTACCGGGCGGAAGGGATGAGCGTCGCGGACGCGGTCACCGAGGGCGGCCGGCGCCGGCTGCGGCCGATCCTGATGACGGCCGCGGCGACGATCTTCGCGCTGGTCCCGATGGCCCTGGGCATCACCGGCCAGGGTGGGTTCATCGGCCAGCCACTGGCGATCGTGGTGATCGGCGGCCTGGTCAGCTCGACGCTGCTGACGCTGGTGCTGGTCCCGACGCTGTACACGATGGTCGAGACCCGCAAGGAGCGTCGCCACGCTCGCCGCGAGGCTCGCCGGACCTCGGCGAAGGCCCCGGAGTCGGAGTCCCTGGACCCCGCCCCCACCGCCTGACCGGACGACACGCGCACCTGCGCGGACGACACGCGTACACCGATGGACGACACGCCGGACCCGGCTCGGGTCCGGCGTGTCGTCCGTTCAGGCACGCGAGTTCGCCGCCTGGGTACGCGAGTTCGCCATCCGGGTACACGCGCGGCCGTGATCGGAACGCCGACACACGTGATCCGAGGGGCGACACGCGTGATTGAAGGGACGACACGCCGAGGCTCAACCAGCTTCGGCGTGTCGTCCGCCTGATCACGCGTGTCGGCTCCGCAATCACGCGAGTCGGCCCTTCGATCACCCGGCTACTGCTTGAAGCGGTAGGTCATGCTGTCGAAGAGGATGCAGATGCTCGGCGACATCACGATCACGCGCAGGGTGTTGTCCCGCTCGTCGAAGTCGATGCCCTCGACCTCGAAGGTGCCGCTGCAGCCGCTTCGCAGCGGCAGCTGCCCCAGCGACGTCACGTGCCCCGCGACGTCCGAACCGGACAGCGGGCCCGCCAGGTCGACCTGCAGCAGCGGCTTCGTCGTGCCGAAGAGGCTGCCGTCCGGGTCGTCGGAGGCGCAGAGCAGGCGGGTTGGCGTCTGGAAGTCGCAGCCCTGGACGTCGCGGACCTGGTGGTCGAGGCGGATCGTGCCGGCCATGGGCAGGTTCTGCACCGGGTCGGTGGCCGCCACGCCGGGCATCGGGTGGACCAGGAGGCGGTCCATCGTGCCCCATTCCCCCGCCACCAGCCAGCGGGCGTCCGGCGACACCGCGGCGAACGAGTTGTTGTTCGCCTCCCACGACTCGAGGTTGTGCTTGTAGTTCGCCCACGAGCCGTCCGGGGCCTGGACGCGGAAGAGCTTCGCGCCCCGGTCGTCACGCTGGTAGGGCTCGACGTACCAGCCCTGGGCCGAGCCCGGGTCGCCGACGTGGTTCCAGCCCTGCGAGTTGAGGTCCGCCGGGATGGTGCTGATCCCGGTGTAGCGGATGGTGGTGCCCGACGGGCGGACGATCGTGGCGAGCCCCTGGCTCTCGTCGAGGGCGCGGGCTTGGTCCCGGCCGACCTCCGACCAGCCCGTGACGGCCTGCGCCAGCGCAGGGGCGAACACGGTCAGCAGGGCGGCCACGGTGACGACGATCCCGGTTCTGCGCATGTGCGACTCCGGTGGGTGAGGGAACCTGGTCCGCTGGATCTACCAGGTCACCCACCCCGCGCGCACCCGTCTTATGAAGGGTTTTCACGTTTGTCCCGGGGATCTGTCCCTTTCCGGACAGCGCGGAACCCCGGCCGACGACCGTCAGCCGGGGTCCGGGGCCGGGGTCACTCCCCCGGGCGCAGCCCGTCGAAGATCTCCTTGCAGGCCGGGCAGACCGGCGACCCGGGCTTCGGCGACTTCGTCACCGGGAAGACCTCACCGCAGAGCGCCACCACGTGATTGCCCATGACCGCGCTTTCGGCGATCTTGTTCTTCTTCACGTAGTGGAACATCTTCGGGGTGTCGTCGTCGGTGGTGTCCGTGCCCTCGGGCGTGGTTTCCGGCTTCGTCAGCGTCTCGGTGCTCACTCGCCCATTGTGCCCGAGTCCCGCCGAAGCTCGTACGAAAGCCCCTCGACCTGGCAGGATCTGCGGCATGTTCCAGAAGGTGCTCGCGACGTTCGGCTCGGGCGGGGCGAAGATCGACGCCCGCCTGCTCGACCGGACCGCCTCCCCCGGCCGTCCCCTGCACGGCGAGGTGCTGCTGGCCGGCGGCGAGGTCGACCAGGAGATCAAGGGCCTCGCCGTGACGCTGCTGGCCCGCGTCCAGGTCCCCGGCACGGACAAGACCGAAGACCTCCCGTTCGGCTCCCAGCACCTGGTCGGTGCCGAGACGATCCGGGCCGGGCAGCAGGTGCGCCTGCCGTTCGAGGTGCCGCTGCCGTGGGAGACGCCGGTCACGAGCGTCTACGCCAAGCCGCTGACCGGGATGGCGGTCGGCGTGCGGGCCGAGCTGGACCTGGCCGCGGCCGTGTCCGACCCCTTCGACGCCGACGCCGTCGCGATCGAGCCGCTCCCCGCGCAGAAGCGGGTCCTCGACGCGCTGAGCCGGATCGGCTTCACCTTCCGCGAGGCGATCCTCGAGCAGGGCCGGATCAACGGCGCCCAGCAGCAGCTGCCCTTCTTCCAAGAGATCCGCTTCACGCCTTCGCCGCGCTTCGCGAGCGTGTTCTCCCAGCTCGCGGTGACGTTCCTGGCGTCTTCGAGCCGCACGGACGTCGTCCTGGAGGTCACCAAGAACGTCCGGGTCAGTAAGACCGGCGGCTTCGGCGGCCGCGGGCAGGACTTCCTCGGGATGTTCACGATGAAGCCGGACGTGAACTGGGAGAAGCAGCTCGACGACTGGCTCGACCAGGTCGCCCGGCCGCGCGGCATCTTCGACTGATGACCACGCCCCGCGCGGAGCGCCCGCACATGCCCGGCTACGGGATCGCGGCCGATCGTTCGGGGCTGCTGCCCTGGTCGTGGGCGCAGTCGCGGCTGCGGGAGTCGCACGACTTCTGGCTGGCGACCGTCACGCCGGCGGGGCGCCCGCACCTGATGCCGGTCTGGGCCGTGTGGACCGGCGAGGTGTTGTGGTTCTCCTCGTCCCGGCGGTCGGCGAAGGCGCGGAACATCGCCACGGGTTCGGCCGTGTCGATCGCGACGGACGACCCGTACGAACCCGTCGTCGTCGAAGGGACGGCCGAGATCGTCACCGATCCGGACGCGCTGCGCGGGTTCCTCGCCGCGATGAACGAGAAGTACTCGACGGCGTACGGAGAAGATTTCCTCGACCCCGCCGCCAACGCCTCGATGCGGCTGCGGCCGGAGAAGGCGTTCGGGTTGCGGGAGAAGGACTTCGCGGGCACGCCGACGCGCTGGACGTTCCCGTGAAGTGGGCCGAAGCCGTCACCGCGCTGGGTGGCGTACCCCGGGCCGGCCTCGAAGCCCGCTACGGCGAACCGCACCGCCGCTACCACACGCTCGACCACGCGGCCGCGGTCGCGCGCGACTCCGCCTGGCTGGCCGAGGGCCTCGGCGACGTCGAGCGCGCGATCGTCGCCGCGGCCGCGTGGACGCACGACGTCGTGTACGACGCGAAGCCCGGCGAAGACGAACGCGCCAGCGCGGCGTGGGCCCGCGAAGCCCTGGACGGGGCCGCCGAAGCGCACATCGACCGGGTCGAAGGCCTCATCCTCGCCACGATCAAGCACGACGCCCCGGCCGACGACCTCCTCGCCACCGCCCTCCTCGACGCCGATCTCGCCATCCTCGGCGCGCCGGAAGCGACGTACGCCGCCTATGCCAAGGCCGTGCGCGACGAGTACGCGAAGTACCCCGACGACGTCTGGCGCGCCGGCCGCATCGCCGTCCTCGAAGGCATGCTGAGCAGGACGCTCTACCGCAGCGAAGCCGCGCGGGCACGCTGGGCGACCGCCGCGGCAAAGAACCTCACCGCCGAGCTGACCCACTGGCGCCGGGAGCAACCCGATCACCGATGATGGTTCCTCGTGACCACCCCACTCCACCTGCACGAAGAGATCGCCTCGGCGCTGCGTGACGGGCACCCCGTCGTCGCGCTGGAGAGCACCATCCTGTCCCACGGCCTGCCGCCGGGCCGCAACCTCGACGTCGCCCGCCGCCTCGAGCGCGTGGTGCGCGACGGCGGCGCCGTCCCGGCCACCATCGCGGTGCTCAACGGCCGCGTCGTCATCGGCCTCTCCCCCGCCGAGCTCGAGCGCGTCTGCGCGCCGGACGCCGGCCTGGACAAGCTGTCGCTGCGCGACCTCGGCCCGGCCGTCGGCCTCGGCCGCTCGGGCGCGACGACCGTGGCCAGCACGTCGGCGCTGGCCGCCGCGGCCGGCATCGGGATGTTCGCCACCGGCGGGCTCGGCGGCGTGCACGTCGGCGCGGCGCAGTCGTGGGACGTCTCCGCGGACCTCGGCGTGCTGGCGAAGGTGCCGACGGTGGTCGTCTGCTCCGGCGTGAAGTCGGTCCTCGACATCCCGGCGACGCTCGAGGTGCTGGAGACGAACTCGGTCCCGGTGCTGGGGTACCGCACCGACGACTTCCCGGCGTTCTACCTCCGCTCGTCCGGCCACGCGGTCGGCTGGCGGGTCGACGACCCGAGGCAGGCCGCCGCCGTGGTCGCCGCGCACCGCGCGTACGCGGATTCCGGCGTCCTGCTGGCGAACCCGATCCCCGAAGCGTCCGAAATGGACAAAGAACTGCACGACCGGCTGCTCGCCGAAGGCCTCGCGCTGGTGGCCGAGCGGGGCGTGCACGGCGCGGACGTGACGCCGGTGCTGCTGGAGCATTTCCACACCGCGAGCGCGGGCGTGAGCATCGACGCGAACGAAGCCCTGGTGCTCAACAACGCGAAGCTCGCGACCGAGGTGGCGGTGGCGCTGCGATGAGCGAGCTTGCGAGTGAATCAATGAACACTGCGCCGGCCGGTCAGGCCGCACCGAGCGTCAGCGAGGTGTGCGCATGAACGGGATCGTGGTGGTCGGCGACGCGGCCCTGGACGTGATCGCCCGGCACGACAAGCCGTTGCCGCACGGCGGTGACGCCCGCGCGAAGATCCGCTTCACCGGCGGTGGCTCGGGCGCCAACACGGCGCTGTGGCTGCGGCACCTCGGCGCGGAGACGACGTTGCTCGCGCGGATCGGCGACGACCCGGGCGGCCGGCTGATCCGGGCCGAGCTGGAGGCGGCGGGCGTGCGGTGCGCGTTCGCGGTCGACCCCGAGGCGCCGACGTGCTGCGTCGTGGTGATGGTCGACGGTTCCGGGCAGCGGAGCATGCTCGCCGACCGCGGCGCGAACCAGCGCTTCGCCCCGGAGGACGTCACTCCCGAGTCGCTGGCCGGGGCGAGCCACCTGCACCTGTCCGGGTACGTGCTGCTGGACCCGCCGTCGCGGGCCGCGGGCCTGGCGGCACTGGCCGCGGCTCGCGAACGGGGTCTCACGACGTCGGTCGACCCGCAGGCCGCCGCGCACATCACCGATCCGGCCGCGTTCCTCGACGACGTCCGCGGCGTCGACCTGCTGATGCCGAACACCGAAGAGCTGGTGGCGCTGACGGGTTCGGCGGACCCGGCGTCGGCGAAGGAGCTGCTCGGCACGGTCGGTGCGGTGGTGGTGACCGCCGGCCTCGACGGCGCCAGCTGGGTCGACGACCGCGGCGTCACGAGCGTGCCCGCGGTCAAGGCCGAGTGCCTCGACTCGACCGGCGCGGGAGACGCCTTCGACGCGGGCGTGCTCACCGGCTGGCTGGCGAAAGAGTCCACTGTGGACGTCCTGCGCCACGGGACGCGCCTGGGTGCGCTGGCCGTCGGGAAGGTGGGCCCGCAGCCGGGGTGACCCTCAGCCGTCGATGACCCGGTGGCTGGTGCTTTCGATCGCCTTCGCCTCGTGCTGGTAGGTCGAGACGTGCTCGGACTTGCGGGGCGGGCGGTCGTTCGCGATCAGGACCGCGATCCACGGCAGCGGCACCGAGATCGCGAGGAACCCGAGCGCCAGCCACCACGTGTGGTAGGTCAGCCCGGCGAGGATCAGGCACGGGACGCGGCACGCCATCATGATCACGTACTTGCGCTTGCGCGCCTTGAACTGCTCTTCGTACGACGGGGCCGCCCCGGTGATCAGCACCGGGTCCGAGTCGTTGGCGGGCATGGTCACTGCACCACCTCCACGGCCCATCGTCCCACCTGCGGCGCTCATGCGTCAGCTGGGTGGGACAACCGGCTGAGCGCCGCGGCGACGAGCGTCTCGATACCGGTGCGCAGCGTCGGGTGCAGCACCGGGGCGAAGCGCGGCGAGTGGTTGGACGGGATGTCGCGCTCGAACCGGCCCTCGGTCATCGCCGTGATGACCGTCTGCGGGTCGAAGCCGCCGACCAGCCAGAACACCGACGGGACGCCGGCGGCGCGGCCGAACTCGCTGAAGTCCTCGCTGCCGGTGACCAGCGGCGCCGGCAGCACGACGTCGGCGCCGAAGTGGCCGCGGAAGACCTCGGTGAGCGCGTCGTTGGCGGCTTCGTCGTTCTCGGTGATCGGGTAGGAGCCGGACCGGACGATCTCGGGCGCCTTCGGCGCGCCGGCCGTCGCGGCCTCGCCGTTGACGATCCGTTCCACCGCGGCCAGCACGCGCTCGCGGACGGCCTGGTCGAACGACCGGACGTTCACCTCGAGCACGGCGTCGTCGGCGATGACGTTGCTCGCGGTGCCGACGTGCAGCGAACCGACGGTGACCACCGCCGAGTCGGTGGCGGCGATCTCGCGCGAGACGATCGTCTGCAGCTTGAGCACCACGGACGCGGCCAGCACGGCCGGGTCGACGGTCGTCTCCGGGCGCGACCCGTGGCCGCCGCGGCCGTGCAGGGTGATGCGCAGCGTGTCGGTCGCGGCCATGATCACGCCGGGCCGGGTGAGCACCCAGCCGGCCGGGCCGGGCACCAGGTGCTGGCCGAACACGACGTCCGGCGCGCCGGCGCGGTCGAAGAGGCCGTCGCGGACCATCCGGACCGCGCCGCCCGCGCCCTCCTCCCCCGGCTGGAAGACCACCTGCAGCGTGCCGGACCAGGTGTCGCGGCCCTTCGCGAGCAGCGCCGCGGCGCCGGAGAGCCAGGTGGCGTGCATGTCGTGGCCGCACGCGTGCATGACCGGGACGTCCTTGCCGTGCTCGTCGGTGCCGCGCGCGGTGCTCGCGTACGACAGCCCGGTCTTCTCCTCGACCGGCAGCGCATCGATGTCGGCGCGCAGCAGCACCGTCGGGCCCTCGCCGTTGCGCAGGACGCCCAGCACGCCGGTACCGGCGATGCCGGTGTGCACCTCGTAGCCGTCGTGCTCCAGCCGCCGGGCCAGCTCGGCCGCCGTGCGGGTCTCGGCGAAGGACAGCTCGGGATGGCGGTGGAGGTCGATGTACAGCGCTTCGAGCTCGGGCAGCGCCGCGTCGAGCGGGGTGAGGACGTCTTCGAGGGTCACAGGGGCCATCGTGGCAGCATTACCCACCGTGAGCACGCGAAGCGTACTGCCCGACCTGTCCGACGACGTCTGCGCGCGGCTGCGCGAGGCCTTCCGGCGCACCTCCTACGACGCCGACGGCGTGGTGGCCGCCCTCGGCGGGGCCGCGCACGCGGCGCTGGGCCGCGGCGAGCCGGTGCCGGCCGAGCGCGCGAGCCGGGACGCGGGCGACCTGGGCACGCTGATCCGGCTGTTCCTGCTGGGCGGCGTCGAGCCGGAGACCGCGGTCAAGGCCGCTTTCGCCCCGCTGACGCCGGAAGACGCCGTCGCCTCGGGCGTGCTGAGCGCGGTCCAGGACGGCTACCGCGCCGCACTCGACATCCGCCCCCACGGTGACGAAGAAGGCTCCTGGTGGGTCGTCTCCGACCTCGACGCCGACGTGCTCGGCACCACCGTGCCCGAGGACCACGTGCTCGGCGTCGGCCACGCGTCGCTGTCGCTGATCCGCGCGACCAGCCGGCGTCCCGTCGGCACCCTGCTCGACCTGGGCACCGGCAACGGCGTCCAGGCGCTGCACGCGACCCGGCACGCCCAGCGCGTCACCGCCACCGACGTCTCCGCGCGGGCCCTGGCCCTGGCCGCGGCGACGTTCCGGCTGAACGAGCTGGACGTCGAGCTCGTGCGCGGCGAGTGGTTCGCGCCGGTCGCGCGGCGGAAGTTCGACCAGGTCGTCTGCAACCCGCCGTTCGTGGTCGGCCCGGCCCGGGTGGACTACACCTACCGCGACTCCGGGCTGGCCGGCGACGACGCGAGCGCCCTGGTCATCCGCCAGCTGCCGGGCTTCCTCAACGAAGGCGGCGTCGGCCAGCTGCTCGCCTCGTGGCTGCACACCGGCCGCGAAGACTGGGCCGACCGGGTGAGCCGCTGGCTGCCCGCCGAGACCGACGCCTGGTTCGTCCAGCGCGACGTCGCCGACCCGGCGCTCTACGTCGGCACCTGGCTGCGGGACGCGGGCCTCGACCCGCGCTCGCCCGAAGGCCGCGCGAAGGCGGCGGCGTGGCTCGACTGGTTCGCCGCGAACGACGTCCGGGGCATCGGCTTCGGCTTCGTGACGCTGCGCCGCGCGGCCGGGCGGACACCGACCGTGGTGTGCGAGGACCTGCGGCAGGCCTACGACGACCCGCTGGGCCCGGAAGCTTCCGGCTGGCTCGACCGCGTGGAATGGCTGCGAGAATCGGGAGATTCGTTACTCGATGTCCGTTTTGTGGTCCCGGACACGGTTTTGCTGGAAAGCGTCGAGGAACCCGGCGACGAAGGCTGGGCGACGACCGTCCGGCGGCTGCACCGCACCGACGGGCCGGGCTGGCAGCACGAGGTCGACGACCTGGCCGCGCGGCTGCTCGCGGGCTGCCGCGGCGCGTTGCCGCTGGAGGACCTGATCGAGCTGCTGGCGGCCGCGCAGGGCATGGACGCGGCGGAGCTGGCGGCCGCCGCGCTGCCCGTCGTCCGGGAGCTCGTCCGGCACGGGATGCTCGTCCCGGCGGGCCGGTGAGGGCGGTCGCGGCCCGGGTCACACGGGCGGACGTGACGGTCGGCGGCGAGGTCGTCGGGGCGATCGCCGAGCCGGGTTTGCTTGTGCTGCTGGGAATCCACGTCGGCGACGACGCGGCGAAGGCCGCCGCGATGGCGCGCAAATTGCACGAGCTGCGCGTGTTGCGCGACGAGGAATCATGCGCCACGGCGAATGCGCCGCTGCTCGTGGTGAGCCAGTTCACGCTCTACGGCGAGACGAAGAAAGGGCGCCGGCCGTCGTGGACGCAGGCCGCCCGGCCGGAGGTCGCCGAGCCGTTGGTGGACGCCGTCGTGGCCGAGCTGCGCGGCCGCGGCGCGACCGTCGCGACGGGCCGTTTCGGGGCGATGATGGCGGTCTCGAGCGTCAACGACGGTCCGTTCACGGTTCTCGTAGAGGTCTAGACCACCTCGGAAGGGTTCAAGCCCTGACCCGATTCACATCGGATTCTCAGGTTCTCCGGTCACGGACCGTTCTCAGCAAAAGCTCAGCAATGGTGGAGCAACCGGAGCGCGCCGGCAGCCGTCTCCTTTTCAGGCGAGCCGGGAACGTTTTGGAAACCCGGAGCGTTGTGCCAGATGTCCAGCCAAGCCGGCCGGACCGGCGTACCGGGTTCCACAGGCCCCGGTCCGCGGGTACGCACCCGGTGGGACGACCGCAGCAACACGTTCAGCCCGTGACCGGGGAGGCAGAATGTCAGTCCAGACTCTCGAACGCGAGTCGCGCGGGATTCGCGAGCGCATCCCGGCTCAGGTGTCCGAGGAGCAGCCGCTGGGCGTGGGGGCGCTCACCGATGCCGACCTCGACGCCCAGAGCCCCGCCGCCGACCTCGTGCGTGTCTACCTCAACGGCATCGGCAAGACGGCGCTGCTGTCCGCGGCCGACGAGGTCGAGCTCGCCAAGCGCATCGAAGCCGGCGTCTTCGCCCAGCACATGCTGGACACCGGGGAGAACCTCACCCCGAAGCGCCGCAAGGAGCTGTCCGCCCTGGTCCGTGACGGGCACGTGGCCAAGAACCACCTGCTGGAGGCCAACCTCCGCTTGGTGGTCTCGCTGGCCAAGCGCTACACCGGCCGGGGGATGCCGCTGCTCGACCTGATCCAGGAGGGGAACCTGGGCCTGATCCGCGCGGTGGAGAAGTTCGACTACTCCAAGGGGTTCAAGTTCTCGACCTACGCGACCTGGTGGATCCGCCAGGCCATCACCAGGGGGATGGCCGACCAGGGGCGCACCATCCGGCTCCCGGTCCACCTGGTGGAACAGGTCAACAAGCTGGCCCGCATCAAGCGCGACCTGCACCAGCAGCTCGGGCGCGACGCGACGCACGAGGAGCTGGCGGCCGAGTCGGGCATCCCGGCGCACAAGATCTCGGACCTGCTCGACCACTCGCGTGACCCGGTAAGCCTGGACATGCCGGTCGGCACCGAGGAGGACGCCCCGCTGGGCGACTTCATCGAGGACTCCGAGGCAACGGACGCCGAGAGCGCCGTGATCTCGAGCCTGCTGCAGGACGACCTGCGCCGGGTCCTGTCGACGCTGGACGACCGCGAGCAGCAGGTCATCCGCCTCCGCTACGGCCTCGACGACGGCCAGCCCCGCACGCTCGACCAGATCGGCAAGCACTTCGGGCTCTCCCGCGAGCGCGTCCGCCAGATCGAGCGCGAGGTCATGTCGAAGCTCCGCCAGGGCGAGCGCGCGGACCGGCTCCGCGCGTACGCCAGCTGACAGTTCTCTGCCGAAGGGGCGGGTGCAGGTGCACCCGCCCCTTTCGCATGCCCACGACCAGCACTTCCGTGGTTCGCGGGGCAGCCTTGGAAAATTCTCCACGAAGAAGGGGTTTCACGGTCACGGGACCGGGGTAGCAACCTGTCGCCGACACCCGTTCGGCCGCGTTGACTTATGACGTGCGTCACGCCACATTCGTCTAGCGGCTTCCACCGGCACCGGCGCAGACCAAGCGACCGGATGTGCACGCATCCGGGCGCTCTCCCCGGGAGGTCGGGTCCGTCGGGGTGGACCCGGCCTCCCGACCAGCTCCCGCGAAGGCAAGCAAGCCGACAGCACAACCCGCACCCCTCCCGCACACGCACACCAGCCAGCCAGACCCCCCCCGGCAACCCCGATCCGAAGCCAGAACACGGCCGGCGGTGCCGGGTCAAGGCATCTTTCCCGCCTTGACGCGGTACTGCCGGCCGTAGTCACAATCGGGCTTCGGGGTTGGTGGGGGACACGGAGCCCGCGCCCGAAGGGTCGGCTCACGTACCCAGACAGTCGGCTCACGTACCCAGACAGTCGGTTCGTGAGCCGACCCCCCAGGTACGTGAGCCGACCCTCCGAGTACGTGAGCCGACCCCCCAGGTGCGTGGGGTGGCCCACAGTGATCGGGTGCATCTGCCCCGCACCCGAACAGCGTGCGTAGGGTGGACCGATCCCGGAGCTGGCAAAGGAGCCTGGCAGTGCCGTCCACCACCACGTTTCAGCACACCGAAGTCCTCCCCCTCGGCAAGGACACCACCACCGAGTACCGGCTGGTCACCGACGAGGGCGTCGAGACCGTCGAAGCCGCCGGGCGGAAGTTCCTCAAGGTCGATCCCGCCGCGCTGACCACCCTCGCGCGGACCGCCATCACCGACATCCAGCACCTGTTGCGCACGTCACACCTGCAGCAGCTGCGCGCGATCGTGGACGACCCCGAAGCCAGCGGCAACGACCGTTTCGTCGCGATGGACCTGCTGCGCAACGCCGCCATCTCCGCCGGTGGCGTCCTCCCCATGTGCCAGGACACCGGGACCGCCATCGTCATCGGCAAGCGCGGCGAGGGCGTCCTCACCGGCGGGGACGACGAGCGCGCGCTCTCGCAGGGCATCTTCGACGCCTACCAGCAGCTGAACCTGCGCTACTCGCAGATGGCGCCGGTGAACTTCTGGGACGAGCGCAACACCGGGACCAACCTGCCCGCGCAGATCGAGCTCTACCACAAGGACGGCCAGGACGACCCGGCCTACGAGTTCCTCTTCATGGCCAAGGGCGGCGGCAGCGCCAACAAGACGTTCCTGTACCAGGAAACGAAAGCCGTCCTGAACCCGAAGCGGCTCGCGCGCTTCCTCGACGAGAAGCTGCGCAGCCTCGGCACCGCCGCGTGCCCGCCGTACCACCTCGCGATCGTCGTCGGCGGCATGTCCGCCGAGTTCAACTTGAAGGTCGCAAAACTCGCTTCGGCGCGGTACCTCGACAACCTGCCGGCCGAGGGTTCCGAGCTGGGCCACGCCTTCCGCGACCGGGACCTCGAGCAGCAGGTCCTCGAGATGACCCGGCAGTTCGGCATCGGCGCGCAGTTCGGCGGCAAGTACTTCTGCCACGACGTCCGCGTCATCCGGCTCCCCCGCCACGGCGCGAGCTGCCCGGTCGGCGTCGCCGTCAGCTGCTCCGCCGACCGCCAGGCCAAGGCGAAGATCACCGCGGACGGCGTCTTCATCGAGCAGCTCGAGCGCGACCCGGCCCGCTTCCTCCCCGACGTCACCGAGGAGGACCTCTCCGACGACGTCGTGAGCGTCGACCTCAACCGGCCGATGGCCGAGATCCGCGCCCAGCTCTCGCAGCTGCCGGTCAAGACGCGGCTTTCGCTCACCGGGCCGCTCGTCGTCGCCCGCGACATCGCGCACGCGAAGATCGCCGAGCGCCTCGACGCCGGTGAAGAAATGCCGGAGTACCTGAAGAACCACCCGGTCTACTACGCGGGCCCGGCCAAGACGCCGGAGGGCTACGCGTCCGGCTCGTTCGGGCCGACCACGGCCGGGCGGATGGACTCCTACGTCGAGCAGTTCCAGGCCGCCGGCGGCTCACTCGTCATGCTGGCCAAGGGAAACCGCTCGAAGCAGGTCACGAACGCCTGCCAGGCGCACGGCGGCTTCTACCTCGGCTCGATCGGCGGCCCGGCCGCGCGGCTCGCGCAGGACTGCATCAAGAAGGTCGACGTCCTCGAGTACGCCGAGCTCGGCATGGAAGCCGTCTGGAAGATCGAGGTCGAGGACTTCCCGGCGTTCATCGTCATCGACGACAAGGGCAACGACTTCTTCGCCAGCACCGGCGACCCGGTGCTGCAGATCAGCTTCCGTTAGGACGCAAGGGAAGGGGACACCGGCCCGCCGCCGGTGCCCCCTTTCTTCCCTGCTCCCTCAGCCGACGCGCTCGATGCGTGCGCGCCGGATGAGGAACTTTCCGGGTTCCCGAACCTGTTCGAAGGCCGCGTTGTTGAGCAGCGTGCAGCTGCCCGACACCGAGGTCACCTCGACCGTCGTGGACTTCGAGTTGTCCAGGTTGGTCACCTTCAGCTTCGTCCCCGCCGGGAACTGGTTGCTCGACGCGGCCGGCGCGCCGCCCTCGCCCGAGAGCGTCACGGTGGAGCCGGCGCACACGACGTCGCCCGTCGCGCCCTGGTTGCCGGTGTTCGCCCCGGCCTGGTTCTGGTTCTGCTGCGCGGGCGCCTGCTGCGCCGGGGCCTGCGCGGCCGGCGCCTGCTGGGCCGGAGCCTGCTGGGCCGGCGCCTGCGCGGCCTGGCCGTTGTTCGCGGCGACGTTCGCCGTGCAGCCGGCGACCTGCCGCCGCTGCTGGATCAGGTCGACGACCGCCTGCCGGTTGGCGATCCGCGCGGCCGACTGCGCGTCCGGGTTCGCCTGCTGGCCCGCGATGAAGTTCAGGTTGTTCTGCAGGGCGGTGTCGAGCCCTCCGCAGTTCTCCTTCGGCGCTTCGGCCGCGTTGCCCGCGGGACTGCTCAGCGCGATGGCGGTCGCGGTGACGCCGGCGACCCCCAGCAACGCGGCCAGACCGACCGTTGCCTGCTTGCGGTGCCGACCACTGCTCAACCGGGGCATGGGCCCCTCCTTTCTGATCACCACCTCACTCATGGATACGGCTCGGTAACAGCGGCGGTTCACCGGAATCCGGACAAGTTTTTCGACGGCTTCGACGGCGGAGTGGTCCTACTGGTCCGGACCACTGGCCACGCAGGTGGCACTCAGCAGGGCAGTTCCGCCGAGGTCAGCTCACCGGGGCGTCATCATGGTCCGGACCACTCACCCGCGCCGCGGTCGCCGTGGCCCAGCGGCCCGTCGTCACCAGGCCCAGTGCGAACACCACCGCTCCGCAGCCCGCGACGATCAGCCACACCACCCGGCCCGTGCCCGCCGGCGTCCCGGCGCTCCCCGCCACGACCGCGCCGACCACCGCCACCCCCAGCGACGTCCCGACCTGGCGGCTCGTCGACGCCACCGCCGCCGCCAGGCCGGCCTGCTCGCGCGGCATCCCGGACACCGCCGCGTTCGTGATCGGCGCGTTGAGCAGGCCGTAACCGATGCCGAAGCACACGAAACCGGTCACCACCAGCGAAATCGGCGTGTCCGGGCCGATCCCGGCCAGCACGACGCCGGCCGCGGCGATCCCGGCGCCGGCCACCAGCAGGGGCAGCCGCGGCCCGCGCGCCCCGGTCATCCGGCCCGACAGCGGCGCGCCCACCGCGGTCAGCACCGCCATCGGCAGGGTCAGCAACCCCGCGTGCAGCACCGAAAAGCCGCGGGTCTCCTGGAGGTAGAGGGTGCTGAGGAACAGGAACCCCGACAGGGCCGCGAAGCCGGCGACCGCGGTGAGCGTCGCACCGGAGAACGGCACACTGCGGAAGAACCTGAGCTCCAGCAACGGATCCCGGCGCCGGCGCTCGTACGGCAGCAGCACCGCCAGCGCCGCCGCGGCGACCAGGAAGCAGCCCACCATCACCGGCGTGCCCGAACCGCGGCCCTCGATGATCCCGTACGTCAGCGAGACCAGCAGGACGATCACCAGCAGCTGCCCCACCGGATCGAGGCGGCGCGGCCGCGGAGCGCGGGACTCCGGGACGAACAGCGCCGTCAGCACGATCGCGGCCACGCCGACCGGGACGTTGATCCAGAAGATCGAGCGCCAGCCCGCCCAGGCGACGAGCACGCCGCCGAGCACCGGCCCCACCGCCAGGCTCAGCCCGTTCACCCCGGCCCAGACGCCGATCGCGCGGGCGCGGTCGCGGGGGTCGGTGAAGACGTTGGCGACGATGGACAGCGCGACCGGGTTGAGCATCGACCCGCCAATCGCCTGCAGCGCCCGGAAAGCGACCAGCAGCCCGATGTTCGGCGCCAGCCCGCACAGCAGCGAGCCGAGACTGAACACCGCGAGCCCGGTCTGGAACGTCCGGCGCCTGCCGATCCGGTCCGCGGTCGAGCCGGACAGCATCAGCAGGCCGGCCAGCACGATCGTGTACGCGTCGATCGTCCACTGCAGACTCGAGACCGACGCGCCGAACTCACGGCGGATCGACGGCAGCGCGAGGTTCACGATCGTGTTGTCGAGCCCGACGATGAACAGGCTCAGGCAGCAGGTGGCCAGGACCACCCGCCGTCGCACCGGCTGCGGCACTGCACTCCCACATTAGTTGCACGGACAATATTAAGCACTGTACAACTAATTGGGGTGGAGCCCTCGTCAGGCCGGGAACAGCTCCCCGAGCCGCGCCAGGGTCTTCTCGATACCGTCGGCGTTCTTGCGCGGGAACGGGCTGAGGCTGATGGCCAGCGGGAACTTCGCCGTCGACCAGTCGAACGTCTCGGTGACCTCGGTGCGGCCGTCGCCGAGGGGCTCGAGGCGCCAGCGCCAGCGGTGCCCGTTGAAGTGGCGCCAGGCGATCAGCCTGCCCTCTTCGAACTCGACCACGGTGTTGAGGATCTTGTACGACGCGCCCATCTTCATGTCCATGCCGAACTTGGCGCCGAGCGTGAGGCGGTCCGGACCGCCCGACTGGGCGGCCCGGACCGTGCCGGATCCGTCGATGAGCGGGTGCTGGGCCGGATCGGCGAGGAGCCCGAAGATCTTCTCCGGGGTCGTGGCGACGATCGCGGTGCGTGAGACCTGGCGGCTTCCCATCACCCGACCCTAGATCATTTGGTCGTCTTCAACACGACGGTGCGCTGGTCCAGCGGCGCCGCCAGGGCGACCGAGATGACCGGGTACCGGATGTCCATGGTGCACATCTGGCCGGTCTGGGCCTTGGTCTCGCTCAGGTTGACGACGACGCGGTCGCCGGCCTGCTCGGTCGCCTCGCCGAGGGCGTGACCGCAGCCACCTTCCTGGGCGCGGATGTTGAGGATGGTGCCGCCGTTGGCCGTCCAGACCTCGTGCGGGTAGTTGGCGGGCAAAGCCGCGGCGTCGACCTTGTTCGGCGGCACCGGGGTACTGCCCTCGGGCACGGTCAGCCGGGGTTTGCCCGGCGGGTTGGCCGACGGCGTCCCCGGCAGCACCGACTCACTCGGCGACGGCGACGTCGAAACGCTGCCGGTCGGTGCCGCGGAGGTTCCCCCGGCGGCGGGCTGGCTGATGGGCACGTTCTGGCCGGCGCAGGCTGTCGCCATCAGCAGCATCGCGCCTGTCCCGACCACCTTTGCTGAGTACCTCATGTCCCGAAGACGGAACGGGGGCCGCGAGGGGTTGCACGGAAGATCGATTCGACTGGGAGAGCTTCCCGAGCGGCACTTTCCCGGGAAGGTGCCCGGACGTGGTCTGGGAGGGCGGCTCCGGGCATCCCGGAACGGCCCTCCCAGCGTCCTCGAGGCGGGTCAGCCCTGGCGGAGGACGACCGTGCGCGTCCCGAGCGGCTCCGCCAGCGCCAGGGGGATCGTGATCTCCCTGATGTAGTCCGGGCACATCTGGCCCTTCTTCGCCGCGGTGACGGCGATCAGCACGGCCACCTGCTGCGCCGTCTGCTCACCGACGTGGGCGGAGACGCGGCGGCAGCCGCCCTCCTCGGCCTGCAGGGTCAGCGTCTTGCCGTCCACGCTCCGGACCAGGGTGCGCGGGTAGCCCTCGGGCAGCGTGCGGGCGTCGATCTGCGTCTCGGCGATGGCGTCGTCGCCCAGGGCGATGCCCTGCGTCGGGCGGCCGACCGTCTGCGACGGCGGCGGCGCGACCGTGGGCGATCCGGACACCGGCGGCGAAGCCGACGTGGTCGGCGTCTCCGGCCCCGTGCTGCTCGCGGCCGGCGCCCCCGCGCCGCTCGTCGCGGCCCCGCAGGCCGTCGCCGCGAGCAGCACCAAGCCCGTTCCCAGCAGTTTCACCGTCGTGCGCATACCTGCCAGACGGAGCGGACCCCCGCCAGGTTGCATCGCGCTAGCGATGAGCTGCCCGGCCGCGCACCAGGCCCAGCAGCAGCACACCCGCGAGGGTGACCCCGAGCAGCACGACCGTCGCCGCCGACGCGAGGAACACCTGGCCGCGGTCGGTCAGCGCGAAGATGCTCGCCGGCAGCGTGCGCCAGTCCGGCGGGTACAGCATCATCGTCGCGCCGAGCTCGCCCATCGACATCGCCAGCGCGAGGCTCGCCGACGCCGTCATCGCCGGGAGCAGCACCGGGACGCGGACCCGCAACATCACCCGCGCGGGGGACGCCCCGAGCGAAGCCGCCGCCTGCGCGAGCTGCGGGTCGACGCGGGCGAGCGCCGCCGTCACCGTGCTGTAGGCGAACGGCAGCAGGATCAGCAGGTGCCCGAGCAGCACGATCCAGCGCGTCCCGTTGAACGCCAGCGGTGGCCTGCTGAACGCCACCAGCAGGGCCAGTCCCAGCACCACCGACGGCACCGCGATCGGCAGGTGGAACAGCGTGTCGGCGGCGTGGCGCACCCGCCGCGGCGCGGTCTCGGCCGCCAGCGCCGCCCAGGTGCCGAGCAGCACCGCCGCCGCACCCGCGACCACGCCGGTCTGGACGCTGACCGACAGGCTCGCGAACGTCTCCCCCGACAGCGCGTCGGCGTAGTGGCCGAACGTCGGCCCGCCGGGCAGCACGCCGGTCCAGTGCCCGGCGACCGACGCGAGCACGATCATCACCAGCGGCGCCGCGACGACGACGGCGAACACCACGCCGAACACCAGCCACAGCAGCACCTTGCTACGCCGCGTCCACAGCAGCACCGCGACCCCTCCTCGCCAGCACCCGGTAACTCCCGTACAACAGCAGCGAAATCGCGACGTCGACCAGCGCGACGACGCTCGCCGCCGGGAAGTCGAACGTGACGATCCCCTTGCCGTACACCAGCATCGGCAACGTCGTGACACCCTTCGCGCCGAGGAACAGCACGATGCCGAACTCGTTCAGCGCGAGCAGCAGCGTCAGGCACGCGCCCGAGGCCAGCGACGGCAGCGCCGCGGGCAGCACGACCCGCGCCAGCACCCGCCCGGGACGCGCGCCCAGCGACGCCGCGACGTCCAGGTGCACCCCCGGGACCTGGCCGAACGCCGCGAGCGCCGGGCGCATCACGAACGGCGTGTAGAAGGTGACCTCGGCCAGCAGCACGCCCCACGGCGAGTACAGGAACCCGCCCGCGCCGAAGACGCCCGCGCTGCCGTAGAGGAACGTGAAGGCCAGTGCGATGAGGAACGACGGGAACGCGAGCACCGTGTCGACCAGCCGTGACAGCGTCCGCGCGCCCGGGAACGGGACGAACGCGATCACCAGCGCCAGGAACGTGCCGAGCAGCACGCACCCGGTCGTCGCGCCCAGCGCGAGCAGCACGGTCTGCCACGCCGCGTCCTGGAACTCGGCCGAGCCGAGCACCTCGGCCCAGACGCCCAGGCCGAACCCGGTGTCCGTGGTCAGGGACTGCCCGGCCACCAGGACCAGCGGATACCCGAAGAACACGGCCACGACCACCAGCGGCGGCAGCAGCCACAGTCCGCGGGTGGACCGCGGTCGCGTCACCACGGCTTCGAGCGCGACGCCGGTCATGTGCCGACCTCGACCAGCGGGCAGCCGTCCGGGATCGACACGCCCACCGCCGCCCCGACGGCGAAGGTCTCGGACACCTCGGCCCGGATCGTCGCGCCGCCGGCCAGCTCGAGGTCGAGGCGGTAGCCGGTACCGCGCCACCGCACGGCCCGGACCAGCGCCGGGAGGGTGTCCGCGCCGGGTGCGCCGACACCGACGCGGTGCGGGCGGACGCCGAGGGCGACCGGGCCCGGGCCGAGGGCGCCGGTCGGCTCGGCGGTCAGCACGCGCTCGCCGAGCCGGACCGTCGCCGGCGTCCCGTGGCTGACGAGGTCGACCGGGATGAGGTTGGCCGCGCCGAGGAAGCTCGCGGTGAACTCCGTCGCGGGACGCCGGTAGAGCTGCTCGCACGAGCCCGCCTCGACCAGCCGCGCGTCGCGCATGACGGCGATGCGGTCGGCCAGCGCCAGTGCCTCGCCCTGGTCGTGGGTGACGTAGACGAGCGTCGTGTCCGGCAGTTCGGCGCGCAGCCGCAGCAGCTCGGCGATCATGTCCTCGCGCAGCGCGGCGTCCAAAGCGGACAGTGGCTCGTCGAGCAGCAGCACGCCGGGCCGGATGGCGAGCGCCCGGGCGAGGGCGACCCGCTGCTGCTGCCCGCCGGACAGCTCGCGGGGGAACCGCCGGGCGTAGGCACCCATGCCGACCAGGTCGAGGACTTCGGCGACGCGGGCAGCCACCTCGGCCCGCGGCACCCGGCGGGCCTTGAGCCCGAAGGCGACGTTGGCGTCGACGCGCATGTGCGGGAACAGCGCGTAGCTCTGCACGACGACACCGAGGCCACGCCGGTGCGGCGGCAGGTCCGTGACGTCCTCGCCGTCGAGGAACACCCGCCCCGCGTCCGGCCGGACGAACCCGGCGAGGGCCTTGAGCGCCGTCGACTTGCCGGAGCCGGACGGCCCGAGCAGGGCGAGGGTTTCGCCCCGGGCCACCGAGAGGTCCAGGGAGTCCAGCGCCCTCGTCCGTCCGAAGTGGACGGAGACACCGCGGAACTCGACGGCCGGGGTCATCGGCCGACGGCCTTCTTGTACGCGGCCAGGTCGGCGTCGAGCTTGCCGAGCACGGCGGTCCAGTCCGGCCGCCAGATCTCGACGCCGTCGAGCGCCGCCTTGATCTTCGCCGCGTTCGGCCCGGTGGCCGGGACGTCGGCGCGGCCCGGGATGCCGAACGCGTCGGCGGCCTTGCCCTGGACCTCGGGCGAGAACAGGAAGTCGAGCAGCTTCTTCGCGTCGCCGGCGTGCGGCGCGTTCGTCACGAGCCCGGCGTAGTAGGGCAACGCGAACGTCGAGCGCTCGCCGTGCGCGTCGGCCGGGAAGAAGACGTCGAACCCACCGCTCTTGGCGATCTCGGCGAGGTTCATCTGGACGTCGCCGTTGGCCACCAGCAGCTCGCCCTTGGCCACCTTGGGCTGCAGCTTGCCGGTCGACGACGACGGCCCGGCGTTGTTGGCCTCCAGCTTGCCGAGGTAGCCGAGCGCGCCCTGCTCGCCGAGCACGTGCTGCAGCTGCAGGAGGACCGCGGTGCCGTCGCCGGCCTCGCCGGGCGTCGAGTACTGGACCTTGCCCTTGAGCTTCGGGTCGAGCAGGTCGTCCCAGGTCTTCGGGGTGGCGCCCGGGTTGCGGATGAAGCTGAGGTAGTTGTTCATCATCGCGAAGTAGCGGCCCTGCGCGTCCTTGTCGGGCACCTGGTCACCGCCCGCCGGGGTGTAGGGCTGCAGCAGGCCGGCGACGCGCTGGATGAACGGCGGCAGCGTCACGAGGACGTCGGCCTGGGTGTTGGCCTTCTCCTTCTCGACGCGGGAGGCGACCTCGCCGGAGCCGGCCGTCACGGCCTGGACGGTGATGCCCGTCTGCCGCTCGAACTCGGCGAACCGGGCGGTGTACCAGTCTTCCAGTCCGTCCACTGTGTACACGGTGACGGTCTTGCCGCCGGCCGACGCGGCACCGGTGCCACCGCAGGCGGACAGCAGGGCGAGCAGCGCCACGGCGAACGCGGTGGCCAGGGTCTTCTTCAACGGGGTTCTCCTTCGAGCACGGCGGGGAGTTCGGAGACGGAGCCGAGGAGGTGGGTGGCTTCGAGGAGGTCTTCGCGGCGCCCGGCACCGGTGAGGACGCCCGCGACGACGGACGCGCCGGCGCGAAGCCCGCACAGGACGTCCGAAGGAGTGTCGCCGACGACGGCGATCCGCCGCACGTCGGTGACTTCGAGCCGCAGCGCGGCGGTGAGCACGAGGTCGGGGAACGGCCGGCCGCGGACGCCGTCGCCGGGCGCGAGCGCGAGGTCGGCGAGGTCGCGCCAGCCGAGCGCGTCGAGGATGGCCTGCTGGGTGGCGGGTGCGAAGCCGGTGGTGAAGGCGACCTTGACGCCGTTCTCGCGCAGGCCGCGGACGACGTCCTCGGCGCCGGGGATCGGCGTGCACTCCCCCGCCTCGACGAGCTTCCCGTAGGCGGCTTCGAACGCGGAATTGGCTTGCCGCGCCCGGGTTTCGCCGCCGAGGAGGGCGCGGAAGACGGTGATCTTCGACTGGCCCATGGTGTCGGTGACGTACCGGAGCATCTCCGGGTACCGGTCCTCGGGCACGCCGGCGGTTTCGATGGCGGCGGTGAAGGCCCGCACGACCAGGCCGTCGTCGGCGACGGTCGTGCCGGCCATGTCGAGGACGACGAGTTCGGTGGTCACAGGCCCAGCTCCCCGGCGGTGTCTTCGGCGATGGCGGGTGCGCAGGTCATGCCGCGCCCGCCCGGCCCGGTGACGAGCCACGCGTTGTCCGCGACGCGGGCGCGGTGCACGATCCGGCCGGTGTCGGCGGTCTGCGCGTAGACGCCGGCCCAGCGGCGGCGGATGCGCGGCAGCGGGCGGCCGAGCAACCCCGCGGCGACGTCGGCGAGGTGCTCGTAAGGGTCTTCGGTGACGTCGAAGGCGAAGGGCTCGTCGTACTCGTGGGTGTCGCCGATGGTGAGCGAGCCGTCGAGCCGCTGGACCAGCAGCAGCTGCATGCGGTGCGCCCGGGCGACTTCCCGTTGCGGCTGCGCGGTGTTCAGCGAGTCGAGGGAGGCGCCGCGGTAGGCGGGGTAGTAGCGGAAGCTGTCGCCGTCGGCGACGCTCGTGGTGAGCTCTTCGCCCAGGGGCTCGGTCTGGGCCATCTGCAGCCGGACGCGCCGCACCGGCGGGTCGCCGGCGAGTTCGCGGACGAGGCCGCCGGTCCGGGCGCCGGTGCAGAAGACGACGACGTCGCCGTCGTGCCGCTCGCCGCGGTCGTCGACGACGCCGGTGCCGGTGAGGTGCCGGACCTCGCGGCCGGGCCGCCAGGTGTAGCGGCCGGTCCCGGCCAGTTCGGCACGCAGGGCGGGCTGGGCGGTGCGCGGCTCGACGGCGGCGTCACGCTCGCACTGGAGGGCGCCGAGGAAATCGCCCTTCAGCGCGGGGTTCAGCGCACGGGTCTCGGTGGCGTCGAGGAGCTGGTAACCGCGTTCGGACGCTTCGGCGCCTTCGCTGACTTCGCGCGCGACGGCGAGTTCGGCCTCGGTCCGGACGACGGTCAGCGAGCCGTTGGCGCGGAAGCCCAGGCCCGGGACGCGCTCGCCGACCCCTTCCCAGAGCGTCCGCGCCCGCCGGGCGGTGGCCAGTTCGCTCCCGGAGGCGCGGCCACCGACCCAGACGAGCCCGAAGTTGCGCACGGACGCCCCGCGCGCCTCGGGTTCGCGTTCGAGCTGGACGACGTCGTGGCCGCGCTCGACGGCCTGCCAGGCGTGCAGCGTGCCGAGCACGCCACCGCCCACGATGAGGATTCGCACGCCGCCCACGCTCTCCGGAGCGCGTCAACAGCCGCTGGCCCCTCGGCGAACGCGGGGTGAAGGGCCGCCCAATATTGGACCGGATGAGTTACCGGCTCGTTATCTTCACAGCCGGCCGACGGCGACGAACAGGCACACCGCGAAGATCACCCCGTTGATCCCGACGTTCCGCCACTCCGCCGGCTTGTGCTGCACGACCGCCAGCCGGCCGTGCATCGCCATCGCGCCCACCATCACCACGGCCAGGCCCACCGCCGCCCAGCCCGTCAGCACCGGGGCGATGCCCAGCAGCACCGGCAGGATCAGCCCCACCACGGCGAAGAGCTCACAGATCGCGGTGAACCGCACCACCGGCAGCGGGTACGCCGCCGCCCCCGTCTGGCCGGTTTCGAGCATCCGCTGCCGCGACATCGTCGACTTCAGCGCGCCCGACAGGGCGAAGATCGCGGCCAGCAGCACCTGGCCGACCCACAAAGCGGTGTTCATGACGTCCTCCCTTTCGGTTCGTGCGGGAGGAACGAGGACGCTCCGGAGAACGTGACGCCTCAGGCGCGGCCGAGGCGGGTCATGAAGCTGAGCCGGTCACCGCGGTACAGCGACCGCACCCGCTCGAACGGCGCGCCGTCCGGACCCCACGAGATGCGGTGCATGAGCAGCATCGGCAGGGCCGGGTTGGTGCCGATGAGCAGGGCTTCGCGCGGGGTCGCCAGCACCGTCTCGACGCGCTCCTCGGCGCCGTCGAACACCACGCCGAGCTGCTCGCTCAGGCACGCGTACAGCGACTGCTCGGGGTTGAACACCTCCAGGAGCGTCGGGAACCGCTCGGCCAGGAGATATGTCGACTCCAGGCCGACGCGCTCCTCGTCGGCCAGCAGCACCCGCTCGATGTGGATCACTTCGGCGTCCGAGGTGACCTGCAGGTCGGCGGCCAGCGCGCTGCCGGCCAGGCGCCGCTCCAGCGTGATCACGGTGCGACCCGGCCGGATGCCCTGCCGCCGCAGCCCTTCGGTGTAGCTCACCAGGGCCAGCGGCTGGACGAGCTTCGGGCCGGCGACGAACGTGCCGCTCCCCTGCCGCCGGCTGAGCCTGCCCTCGAGCACCAGCTCGCCGACCGCCTGCCGCACGGTCGCCCTCGACACCTCGAACCGCTCGCACAGTTCCCGTTCGGTGGGCAGCACCGATCCTTCGCCGAGTTCCGCGATCACCGCCAGCAGCTCGACCTTGACCGCGTAGTAGCGCGGGACGCGGCCGTGCTCGGGGATCCCGTCGAGCACGGGACCGTCGGCGGACAGGCGGGAATGACGTGAGGGGGCGGGCACGGAATCGACCCTATTCGCTTCCCGGTGCGCGGTGGTTCGCTGTGGCGCGTAACACGGCTGTCACACCGACGATCACCCGGTTGCCCCCGGCTCTCGCCGGCGCGTCTTTACGGCCGGGAAAGGCCCGGTGAACTCCAGGCCACAGCGTCCGCCGGATCCGCCGGTGAGAAATCACCCAACCGCCCGAAACATCCGAAGAAAGTTGGTTGTCCCGGTATGTGAGCACCTGGTGTAGTCATGGGGCCACTCTCGAGCTCGGCTTCCACTGTGGACACTGGAAGGACTGATCCCCTTGGCTCCCAAGCGCTGGTTCACCCTGCTCAGAAACGTCACCACCGCGGTGGCCGCGGTCGCCGCGGCCGCGTCGTTCGCCACCCCGGCGATCGCGGCCCAGCCGCCGTCCACCGACGTCGTCGGCGGGACCCGGGCCGCCCAGGGCGAGTTCCCGTTCATGGTCCGGCTGTCGATGGGCTGCGGCGGTGCGCTCTACACCAACCAGATCGTGCTGACCGCCGCGCACTGCGTCAGCCGGACGGGCTCGAACACGTCGATCACGGCGACCGTCGGCGTCGTCGACCTGCAGAGCACGAGCGCCAAGAAGATCAAGTCCACCTACGTCTACCAGTCCCCCACCTACGGCACCTCGACCGGCGGCGACTGGGCGCTGATCAAGCTCGCGAGCCCGGTCACCGGCCTCTCGACGCTGCCGATCGCGACGACGACGACCTACAACACCGGCACGTTCACCGTGGCCGGCTGGGGCGCGGCGACCGAGGGCGGCGCCCAGCAGCGCTACCTGCTGAAGGCGACCGTCCCGTTCGTCTCCGACAGCACCTGCCAGGCCCAGGGCGGCAGCTACCCCGACCTGATCCCGAGCGCCGAGATCTGCGCCGGCAACCTGAGCGCGGGCGGGGTCGACACCTGCCAGGGCGACTCCGGCGGCCCGATGTTCCGCCGGGACAACAACAGCGCCTGGATCCAGGTCGGCATCGTCTCCTGGGGTGACGGCTGCGCCCGGCCGCACGCCCCCGGCGTCTACACCGAGGTGAGCACGTTCGCGTCGAAGATCGCCGCGGCCGCCGCTTCCCTGTAACCGCTCCCGCGAAGAGGGGGCCCGCCGCGGCGGGCCCCCTTCAGCGCGTCTTGTCCAAACGCGACAGTGCGTCTTCGTAGCCGGCCACCAGATCCGCGACGACCTCGGCGACCGGGCGGACCGCGTTCATCCGCCCGACGATCTGCCCGACCGGCATCGACACCACGCTCGGGTCGTTCGCCGCGTGGATCCGGTTGTGGGCGTGGGAAACCAGCAGGTTCTGCAGCGGCATCGGCAGCGGCTCGGGCGCGTCCGCCGCGGCCCACGCCTCGGTCCAGCGGGTCTTGAGCAGCCGCGCGGGCTTGCCGGTGTAGATCCGCGTCCGGACCGTGTCCGACGACGTCGCGCCGACCAGCGCCTGCTGCATCGCCACGGACTCGCCCATGGTCTGCAGGTACTCCTCGGTGGCGAGCCACATCGACCCCATCCAGACGCCGGACGCGCCGAGCGCGAGCGCCGCGGCCACCTGCCGCCCGGACCCGATCCCGCCCGCGGCGAGCACCGGGACGTCGACGGCGTCGACGATCTCCGGCACCAGCACCATGGACGCGATCTCGCCGGTGTGCCCGCCGGCCTCGTAGCCCTGCGCGACCACGAAGTCGACGCCGTTCGCGACGTGCCGGACCGCGTGCTCGGCCTTCCCGGCGAGCGCCGCGACCGGGACGCCCCGGTCGTGGCACTGGCCGATGACGTCCGCCGGCGGCGAGCCGAGGGCGTTGGCGATCAGCTTGATCGGGTGGTTGAGCGCGACCTCCACGTGCGACCGGGCCACCGAGTGGAGCCAGCCGAGCACGCCCGCGCGTTCGTCGGTGTCGTCCGGCAGCGGCGGGACCGAAAGGTCGCGCAGCACCTTGTCGACGAACGCGCGGTGGCCCTCCGGGATGTGCTTCGACAGGTCGACCTGGGTGCCCTCGGCGGGGATCTTCGCCGGCATCACGATGTCGACGCCGTAGGGCTTGCCGCCGGTGTTCTCGTCCATCCAGGTGAGCACCCGGTCGAGCTCGGCGGCGTCGTTGAACCGGACGCAGCCGAGCACGCCGAGCCCGCCGGCGCGGCTGAGCGCCGCGGCGACGTGCTCCGAGGGCGTGAACCCGATGATCGGCAGGTCGATGCCGAGCCGGTCGCACAGGGATGTCCGCACTGGTGGTGTCCTCCTAGACGGGCTGGGCCGCGGCCGGTTCGTGGTCGGCCGCGTAGCGCTGGGCCCACGGGTAGTCCGGCTTGCCGCTGGGCGAGCGGCCGATCTCGTCGGCCAGCCAGACGGTGCGCGGCACCTTGTAACCGGCGATCTCACCGCGGACGTGCCGCTCGATCCCGGCGAGATCGGCTTCGGCGCCTTCGCGCAGCTGGACGACGGCGGCGACGCGCTGGCCGGTCCGCTCGTCCGGGATGCCGATGACGAGCGCGTCGAAGACGTCCGGGTGCGACTTGAGCGCGCCCTCGACCTCCTCCGGGTAGACCTTCTCGCCACCGGTGTTGACGCACTGGGAGCCGCGGCCGAGCAGGGTGACCGTGCCGTCCTCTTCGTAGCGGGCGTAGTCGCCCGGGACGACGTACCGGACGCCGTCGAGGTCGACGAAGATCGTCTTGCTCTTCTCGGGATCGCCGTAGTAGCCGAGCGGGACGTGCCCGCGGCGGCCGATCAGCCCGACCGCGCCGGCCTTCGGCTCGACGAGGCTGCCGTCGTCGTCCAGGAGGATGGCGTCCTTGCCGAAGCTGACCCGCGGGCCCGCGCTGTGGTCGGAGCCCTTGGCCACCATGCCGATCCCGGTGAAGCCGCTTTCCGACGAGCCGATCGCGTCGGTGATCACGGCGTTCGGCACGAGCTCGACGAACTCCTGCTTCACCGACTGCGAGAACAGCGCGGCGTGGCTCGACACCGCGACGAGCGACGAACCGTCGTAGTCGCCCTCGCGGAACGCCTCGATCAGCGGCCGCGCCATCGCGTCGCCGACGATCGTGAGGACCTGGACCTTGTGCTCCTGCACGGCCTTCCAGATCTCGTGGGCGTCGAAGCGGGGCACGAACACCACCGGGCTGCCGGTGAACAGGGCGCCGAACGCGGCCCACTGCGCGGCGCCGTGGATCAGCGGAGCGGCGGGCAGCCGCGTCAGGCTGCCGGCCTTGCCCTGCTCGGCGAGCGTCCACTCGTCCGGGATGTACTCGCCGGTGACGAAGTTGATCCCGCCGCCGAGCGCGCGCCAGATGTCCTCGTGGCGCCAGAGCACGCCCTTCGGGTAGCCCGTCGTGCCGCCGGTGTAGAGGATGTAGAGGTCGTCGTTGCTGCGCTCGCCGAAGTCGCGCTCCGGGCTCTGGGCCTCCAGAGCGGCTTCGTAGTCGACACCGCCGTAGCTCGAGAAGTCGCCGTCACTGCCGTCGTCGATCACGACAACGTGTTTCAGTTTCGGCGATTCCGGCAGCGCCGCCACGACCTTGTCGGCGTAGCTTCTCTCGTGCACGAGCGCGACGAGGTCGGCGTCGTTGAAGAGGTACACGAGCTCGCCGTGCACGTAGCGGTAGTTGACGTTGACGGCGATCGCGCGCAGCTTGTACGCCGCGATCATCGCCTCCAAGGCCTCGATCGAGTTGCGGGAGTAGACCCCGATGTGGGATCCGCGTCCCACGCCGTGTGCGGCGAGGTGGTGGGCGAGCCGGTTGGCCCGCGCCTCCAGTCCGGCGAAGGTGACCTGCCGGTCGCCGCACACGACCGCGACGCGCTCCGGCACGGCGTCGACGGCGTGCTCCAGAAGATCCGCGATGTTGAGTGCCACGCCCTCAAAGTAGAACATGTTATCGTTCTGGGCAATGGCACTGCTCCTTCAGGAGGTTTCCGTGGGTGAACCGCACGCGCTGGTCTCACAGGAGGGCCAGACCCTCGTCGTGACGATGAACCGGCCCGAGGCGCGCAACGCGATCACCGGCGAGATGATGTCGATCATGGTCGAGGCCTGGGACCGGGTCGACTCCGACGACGGCATCCGCAGCTGCATCCTGACCGGCGCGGGCGGCGCGTTCTGCGCGGGCGCGGACCTGAAGTCGATGTCCCGGAACTCGCCGTCGAAGGCGTTCGACGCGGGCAAGTTCGACCCGGCGCACATCCCGGGCCTCCTCAAGGGGCGCCGCCTGACCAAGCCGCTGATCGCGGCGGTCGAGGGACCGGCGATCGCGGGCGGGACGGAGATCCTCCAGGGGACCGACATCCGGGTCGCGGGCGCTTCCGCGCGCTTCGGCGTGTCCGAGGCGCGGTGGGGGTTGTTCCCGATGGGCGGATCGGCGGTGCGGCTGCCGCGCCAGATCCCGTACACGGTGGCGGCGGACATCCTGCTGACGGGCCGCCACCTGACCGCCGACGAAGCGCTGGCCATCGGCTTGATCGGGCACGTGGTGCCGGAAGGCCAGGCGCTCGCGAAGGCGCTGGAGCTGGCTTCGCTGGTGAACGCCAACGGGCCGGTCGCGGTGCGGGCGATCCTCCGGACGATCCGGGACACCGAGGGCCTCCACGAGGAGGAGGCCTTCAAGCTCGACTCGCAGTACGGGATCGAGGTCTTCGCTTCGGAGGACGCGAAGGAAGGGCCGAAGGCGTTCTCGGAGAAGCGGAAGCCGGAGTTCAAGGGCCGCTGACGTTCAGACCCGGACCGGCTCGTCCCAGTCGAGGTGGTGCTCGTAGATCCACCGGCTCGGGTCGCCCCCGGTGCGGGCCATGCGTTTCACGGCCAGGCTCATGACGACGTCGCGCGGCACCCGGGCCAGGGCCGAGCGCCTTCCAGCCGCCGGTCCGGTTGCCTTGCGCGACAACGCGTTCCACCCGCTCGCGCCGCAGCCGTTCGTAGGCGGTGAAGGCGGTTTCGACGCTCGGGCTGTCGCGCGGGCACCGGGCCGGCACGACGGCGTCCTCGATGGCCATCGCCGCGCCCTGCCCGATCGACGGGGCGGTGGCGTGCGCGGCGTCCCCGATGACGATCATCCGCTCGCGGTGCCACCGCGGCACCCTCGGGACGTCGTAGGTGTTCCACCCCGAGAAGATCTCCCCAGTCGCCGCGATGATGTCCACGGCGGGCCCGTGGTCGCGGCGGAACAGGTCGATCAGCCGGGACCGCCACTCCTGCGGGCCGATCGCCGCCGGCTCCGCCGGTGAAGGCTCGGTGGCGCTCGCCGGGTTCGCCACCCACCAGACTTCGCCGTCCGGGTGCGCGGTGTGGGCGAAGAAGCAGCGCCGGCCGAAGATCGCGTGCATCCTGCCCGGCTCGCCGGCCGGGACGCCGCGCGCGTACCCACCGGTGTTGAGCAGCCCGGTGTACCGCGCGCCCGGCACGCCGGGGTCGATGATCTCGCGGGTGCGCGACCGCAGGCCGTCCGCACCGATCAGCAGGCCGCCTTCGGCGCTCGTGCCGTCGGCGAACCGGGCCCGCACGCCGCCATCGGCGCTTTCCGCGGCCACGAGCCGCTTGCCGTACTCGAAGGGCACACCGCACCGGACGGCCTGCTCGCGGAGGGCGCGGTAGAGGTCGGCCCGCTTGACCGTGCGGCTCACCGCGCCGTCCGCCAGGGCCGCGCCGTAGGGCAGCTCGCCGAGCTTCCGGCCGGACCCGCTGCTGATCGTGATCCGCGGCGTGTCGAAGCCGAGCCCGCGGACGTCGACGTCGATCGCGCGCAGGGCGTCCAGGGCGTTCACCGCGAGCGTCAGGTAGACGCCCGCGTTGTCCGCGGTCCGGTCGTACGCCTCGAAGGCGACGGCCGGATTCCCGCCTTGTGCAGGGCGATCGCAAGCCACGAAGGCGAGGACGACGAACGACAAGCTGCCGGCCGGGCCGGAACTGCTCTGGGGACGCGGCGAGGAGCAGGCACCCAAGCCGGGCCTGAGCGTGCCCGCCATCGTGACCGCGGCCGTGGACCTGGCCGACACCGAGGGCGTCGGCGCGGTCTCGATGGCCCGGATCGCCGAGCGGCCGGGGTTCACCACGATGTCGCTCTACCGGCACGTCAAGAGCAGGAACGACGTGCTTGCGCGCACACGTGGGTCGTGCACCTGCCCATCACCGGGCCGCCGGTGACCCCCAACCAGCCGGCCTGGACCGACCGCGCCCTGCGCGGGACCGGGCTCACCGAACGCGACAAGACCGGTGTGGTCCTGCTGGTCGCCAACTACCTCCTGGCCACCGCCCGGCTGACCACCGACCTCGGGCCGGCCGCGTCGGGCGAGTCGATCGCCGCCTACCGCACCCTGCTCGGCGGCCTCGCCGACGCGCGGCGGTTCCCCGCGCTGCGCACGGCGATCGACGCCGGCGCGTTCGACTACCCCGAGGACACCGCCGAGGAGGACCGGCAGTTCGACTACACGTTCGGCCTGGACCGGATCCTGGACGGCGTCGAGGCGCTCATCCGGCAGCGAGCCGCCGGCACCTGACCCGAATCTAGAACGCGTTCCATGCGTCGGAGCCTGGATCTTGCCGCCAGAACGAGAACGTGTTTCACTCATGACTGTGACCGAGACACCACTGGCGGCACCCCTCAACGTCGGCTTCGACTACACGCGCTCCACCGGGCCCGTCCTGGGCCGGTTCGTGAACGCGCTGCGCGAACGCCGCATCGAAGGCATCCGGGGCAGTGACGGCCGCGTGCACGTTCCGCCCGTCGAGTACGACCCCGTGACCGCCGATCAGCTCAGCGAGTTCGTCCCAGTGGCCGACGAGGGCACCGTCGTCTCCTGGTCCTGGTGCGCCGAGCCGCTCGACGGGCAGCCGCTCAACCGCCCCTTCGCCTGGGCCCTGGTCAAGCTCGACGGCGCCGACACCGCCCTGCTGCACGCGGTCGACGCCGGCGAGCCCGGGAAGATCCACAGTGGACAGCGGGTTCGGGTGAAGTGGGCCGAGGACACCGTCGGGCACATCCGCGACATCGCCTACTTCCTGCCGGCCGACGCCGAGGACACCACGCCGACCGAGCCCGCTCCCCCGGTCGCCGAGCGCGCGGAAGGCGCTCCGGTCAGCGTGGTCATCACGCCGGTGCACCTGAAGTACCAGCACTCCGCCTCCCCCGAGGAAAGCCGCTACCTGCGCGGGCTCGCCGAGGGCAAGCTGATCGGCCAGCGCTGCCCCGCCTGCGAGAAGGTCTACATCCCGCCGCGCGGTGCCTGCCCGACCGACGGCGTCCCCACGACCGACGAGGTAGAACTGCCCGACACCGGCATCGTGACGACGTTCTGCATCGTCAACGTCCCGTTCCTCGGCCAGCGCCTCAAGCCGCCGTACGTCGCCGCGTACATCCTGCTCGACGGCGCCGACATCGCCTTCCTCCACCTCGTCCTCGGCTGCGACGCCCAGGACGTCAAGATGGGCATGCGCGTGCGCGCGGCCTGGAAACCCCGCGACGAGTGGTGGACGTCGCTGGAGAACATCAGCCACTTCGAGCCGACCGGCGAGCCGGACGCGGCCTACGAAACCTTCGCCCACCACCTGTGAGGTCCTGATGCCAGACGTCGCGATCGCGGGCTTCGCGAAGGCCCCCAACGTCCGCGAGACCCCGGGCACCACCAACGGCGTGGAGATGCTCGTCCCGATCTTCGCCGAGGTCTTCGAGAAGACCGGTCTATCCAAACAGGACATCGGCTTCTGGTGCTCCGGCTCGTCGGACTACCTCGCCGGGCGCGCCTTCTCGTTCATCGCCGCCGTCGACGCGATCGGCGCGTTCCCGCCGATCCACGAGTCCCACGTCGAAATGGACGCCGCCTGGGCGCTGTACGAGGCCTGGCTGAAGATCAAGATGGGTGAGGTCGAGACCGCGCTCGTCTACGGCTTCGGCAAGTCCAGCGCCGGGCAGCTGCGCCGGGTGCTGGCCCTGCAGCTCGACCCGTACGTCGTCACGCCGCTGTGGCCGGACTCGGTCTCGATCGCCGGGATCCAGGCGCGGCTGGGGCTCGAAGCCGGGCTCTGGTCCGAAAAGGACCTCGCCGAGGTCGCCGCGCGCGGCACCGACCAGGACGTCAGCGCACTGCTCGACACCCCGTACTTCGCCGATCCGTTGCGCCGGCACGACATCGCGCCGATCACCGACGGCGCGGCCGTGGTCATCCTGTCCACTGTGGAACGCGCCCGCGACGTCGTCGACCACCCGGCGGTGATCCAGGGCATCGAGCACCGCGTCGACTCCCCCGTGCTCGGCGCCCGCGATCTCACCCGGAGCCCGTCGACCGAGATCGCGGCCCGGGCCCTGGACCTCGACGGCGTCGACCTCGCCGAGCTGCACGCGCCGTTCACGCACCAGGAGCTCATCCTGCGGACGGCCCTGAAGCTCGACGACGACGTCCGGATCAACCCGTCCGGCGGGGCGCTGGCCGCCAACCCGATGTTCTCCGCCGGCCTCGCCCGCATCGGCGAGGCGGCGGCCCGGATCCACAGCGGCGAATCCCGCAAGGCCGTGGCGCACGCGACGAGCGGCCCGGTCCTGCAACAGAACCTGGTGACCGTGCTGGAGGCCCGATGACCAAGCAGCTCACCGCCGTGCTCGGCACCGGCCAGACGCACCACCGCGCCAAGCGCCTGGACGTCTCGATGCCGGGCCTGCTGCGCGAAGCGATCGACCGCGCGATGGCCGACGCCCGGGTGGAGTGGGCCGACATCGACGCCGTCGTGCTCGGCAAGGCGCCGGACCTGTTCGAGGGCGTCATGATGCCCGAGCTCTTCCTCGCCGACTCCCTGGGCGCGAACGGGAAGCCCTTGCTGCGCGTGCACACCGCCGGTTCGGTCGGCGGCTCGACGGCGCTGGTCGCGGCCTCGCTCATCCAGTCCGGCGTGCACCGCCGGGTGCTGACCGTGGCCTACGAGAAGCAGTCCGAGTCGAACGCGATGTGGGGCCTGTCGATCCTGCCGCCGTTCCAGATGCCGGTCGGCGCCGGCGCGGGCGGCTACTTCGCCCCGCACGTGCGCTCCTACATCCGCCGCTCCGGCGCGCCCGAGCACGTCGGGGCCATCGTCGCGGCGAAGGACCGGCGCAACGGCGCCCTGAACCCGTACGCGCACCTGCAGCAGGCCGACATCACCGTCGAGTCGGTGCAGAAGTCGCAGATGCTGTGGGACCCGATCCGCTACGACGAGACGTGCCCGTCGTCCGACGGCGCGTGCGCGATGGTGCTCGGCGACGAAGCCGCCGGGGACGCCGTCGAGGGCGGTGCCGCCTGGATCCACGCGACGGCGATGCGCACCGAGCCGACCACCTTCGCCGGCCGGGACCAGGTCAACCCCCAAGCCGGCCGCGATGCCGCGGCCGCGCTGTGGGCCGAGGCCGGCATCAAGGACCCGATGTCCGAAGTGGACGTCGCCGAGATCTACGTGCCGTTCTCCTGGTTCGAGCCGATGTGGCTGGAGAACCTGGGCTTCGCGCCCGAAGGCGAAGGCTGGAAGGTGACCGAGGCCGGCGAGACGGCGATCGGCGGGCAGCTGCCGGTGAACCCGTCGGGCGGGGTGCTCTCGTCCAACCCGATCGGCGCGTCCGGCATGCTTCGCTTCTCCGAAGCCGCGAAGCAGGTCATGGGCCGGGCCGGGGACTACCAGGTCGACGGCGCCCGCATCGCGCTCGGGCACGCCTACGGCGGCGGGTCGCAGTACTTCTCGATGTGGGTCGTCGGCGCCGACAAGCCGCGTTGATACGCTCGACCCACCATGCCGAGACTCGCGGACCACGAGCAACGCCGCCGCCAGATCGCCGAGGCCGTCTGGCGGATCGCGAGCGCGCGTGGGCTAGAAGACGTGTCGTTGCGCAAGGTCGCGGCCGAGGCCGGCGTCTCGCTGCGGCTCGTCCAGTACTACTTCGGCACGCGCGACGACCTGCTGCTCGGCGCGCTCGAGATCCTCAACGCCGACGCCGGGGAGAGCATCCGCGCGGGCATCGGCCCGGAGGAGGACGCGACCCCGCGTGAGGTGCTGCGCGCCATGCTCGTCGGGATGCTGCCGGTCGGCGACGAGCGCCGCACGCGCTACCTCGTGCACCTCGCCTACTTCGTGCGGTCCCTTTCGGACCCGGGGCTGGCGTCGGCGTTCAGCGCCGCGCCGCCGGAGCTGGAACGGCTGACCGCGGACCTGCTCGCGTGGGGCCGCGACCGCGGCGAGGTGGCGCCGGACCTCGACCTGATGCCGGAGGCCGAACTGCTCCTGTCGAGCGTCGACGGCCTGCAGACCAGCATCATCCTCGGCCAGCGCACGCCGGAAGCGGCGATCGCGCTGATCGACCACCAGCTGGACCGGCTGTTCAGTCTCGCGAACGTCGCCACCTGAGCGCCAGCAGCGTCCCGACGACCCCGGCCGCGACGCCGACCGTGGCCGGCACCGCGACCGGCGGGTCCACCACGATCACCGGCTCGAGCACGACCGGCGCCGGCGGCTGGATCGGCTTCGGCGGCGCGTCGGAGCCGGTCGCCGTCCACGCCGTGACGTAGACGAGCATCCGCGCGACCAGCGAGATGAAGAAGATCAGGCCGATGACCGACCCGAACGCGATGCCGGTCGGCGAGTCGCCGATCAACCGGAGGTAGAACCCACCGGCCAGCTTGAGCAGCTCGAACCCGAGGGCCAGGGCGATCGCCCCGCGCACCGCGCTGCGCACGCCCACCTTCTGCCGCGGCAGCCGCGTGAGCACCCACAGGAACACCAGCCAGTCGGCGGCGAGCGACAGCGGCACCGAGGACGCCGAGACGAGCTGGTGCCCCCAGCTCGTGTCGTCCAGCCCGGCCAGCCGGAGCAGGTAGCCGCCGAGCGCGGTGCCGGAGATGGTCAGGGTGAACGACACGAGCAGCGCCGCGGTCAGGCCCAGCAGCGCGAGCAGGTCGACGGCGATGAGCCGCAGCAGCGGCTGGTCGGACCGGTTCTGCCCCCAGAGCGCCGTCAGCGAGTCCCGCAGCGCGTTCATCCAGTTCCAGCCCGAGTAGAGGCCGATGGCCAGGCCGAACAGCCCGACGCTGGTGCGCTGCTCGACGAACCCGGTGAGCAGCTCGGTGGCCTTGTCGCCGAGCCCGCCGGGCAGCGTGGACACGATCGCGTGCACCATCGTGTCGAGCAGGTGCGGCTGGCTGGCCAGCACGAACCCGGCGACCGACGACGCGACCATCAGCAGCGGCACCAGTGACAGCAGGCTGAAGTAGGTGATCGAGGCGACGTAGTGGTAGCCGCCGCACTCGATGTAGCGGTTGGTCGCGCGGGCGATGTGGTCCAGCCACCGGTACCGGGCACGGGCCCGGGCCCAGGGGCTCGGGGCCTTGGGGGAACTCTTCACGGACACTGTCTACCCAGCGGACGGCCTCTTTGCGCAGGCAACACGCGGTCGGACCATCCGATCGGCGTCACCCGAGCACGACGAGCTCCGCGCCGTCGTCCACCGGGAGCGGGGCGTCCGTCGTCGCGAACACCGTGCTGCCGAGGAAGTCGAGCTCGCAGCCGAGGGTGGCCAGGAACGACGTGTCCGCGGCGTCGCGGCCGGTGGAGATCCGGAGCATCGTCCGGCGCGGCGCGAGGCGGGTGGCGTCGAAGACGTACCAGTGGCCGTCGATCCCGGCTTCGAAGACGGCGTGGAAATCCATCGGGGACAGCCCCGGCGCGTAGACGCCGACGTAGCGCGCGGGGATGTCGAGGAACCGGCAGAAGGTGATGCAGACGTGCGCGAAGTCGCGGCAGACGCCTTCGCCGGCGAGGAGCGTGTCGATCGCGTCGTCGGTCGGCCGTCCCGAACCGACCACATAGGACAGTCTCTCGTGGACGGTGCGGACGATCGTGTCGACCTTCTTCTCGGTGCTCTCGAGGGAGAACAGCTCCGGCGGCACGAGCCCGGCGATCCGGTCGGACGGGCAGTACCGGCTCGGCCGGGTGAAGACGGCGGCGTCGGCGCGCGTGACGGGTTCGGGCTCGGGCTCGGCCAGCACGCGTTCGGCGTGGTAGGTGACCCGGTGCTCCCCGGCGGGGAACTCGAAGACCTCGGCGCGGGTGCCGTGCTCGAACTCGACGAGCTCGCTTTCGCCGTGCCAGGAGACGGCGAGCTCCTCGGTGTCGGCGTGCGCCGCGGCGACCGAGATCGCGGCGGCCCCGGGCTCGGTGACGCGGACGGAGAACTCGACGTCGACGGTCGCTCGCGGGGCCATCGCCTCATGATGTCATGGTCCGGTGACCGACATCGTGCTCTTCCACTCCGTGCTGGGGCTGCGGCCCGTCGAACTCGGCCTGGCCGGCCGGCTGCGGGAGGCCGGGCACCGCGTCGCCACCCCGGACCTCTACGCCGGGCGGACGGCTTCCACGATCGAGGAAGGGTTCGCACTGAAGGACGCCGTCGGCTGGACGGCCATCGTCGGGCGGGCCCGGGAAGCCGTGCGGGACCTGCCCGCGGAGACCGTCCTCGCGGGCGTGTCGATGGGGGCGGGAGTCGTCCAGGAGGTGCTGCCCGGCCGCCCGCACACCGCCGGCGTCCTGCTGCTGCACGCCGTGGGAGCACTGCCGGCGCCGGTCCGCGCGGGCCTGCCGGCCCAGCTGCACGTCGCCGACCCCGACCCGATCGCACCCCCGGCCCAGGTCACGGCGTGGAGCGAGGCCGCAACCCGGTCGGGCGCCGACGCCGAGGTGTTCCGCTACCCCGGCATCGGCCACTTCTACACCGACGCGGACGGCCCCGACCACGACGAACCCGCCGCCGACCTCACCCGGCGGCGGGTCCTCGAGTTCCTCAGGCGTAGCGAACCGGGTAGTGCTTGATCCCGTTGAGCCAGCTGGACCGCAACCGCACTGGGGGCTCGGCTTCGGCGATTCCCGGCATCACGTCCGCGATCGCGTTGAAGATCAGGTCGATCTCCAGCCGGGCCAGGTTGGCGCCGATGCAGTAGTGCGAACCCGTGCCGCCGAAGCCGACGTGCGGGTTGTCTTCGCGGAGGACGTCGAACTTCTCCGGGTCGGCGAAGACCTCGTGGTCGAAGTTGGCCGAGCTGTAGAACATGCCGACGCGGTCACCCTTGCGGATGTGCGCGCCGCCGAGCTCGGTGTCGCGGGTGGCCGTGCGCTGGAACGCGACCACCGGGGTGGCCCAGCGGACGATCTCGTCCGGCGCCGTCTTCGGCCGCTGCTCCTTGTAGAGCTCCCACTGGTCCGGGTGGTCGAGGAATGCCTTCATGCCGTGCGTGATGGCGTTGCGCGTCGTCTCGTTGCCGGCCACGGCGAGCAGGATGACGAAGAACCCGAACTCGTCGGAGCCGAGCGCTTCCCCGTCGACGTCGGCCTGGATCAGCTTCGTGACGATGTCGTCCATCGGGCACTTGCGCCGGTCCTCGGCCATGTTCCACGCGTAGCCGATGAGCTGCGCGGACGCCTCGAGCGGCTCGACCTCGTACTCCGGGTCGTCGTAGGCGACCATCTGGTTCGACCAGTCGAAGATCTTGAGCCGGTCCTCCTGCGGGATGCCGATCAGCTCGGCGATCGCCTGCAGCGGCAGCTCGCACGCGACGTCGGTGACGAAGTCGCCGGTCCCCTTCTTGCGCGCCTCGTGGACGATCTTTTCGGCGCGTTCGCGCAGCGTGTCCTCGAGCTTCGAGATGGAGCGCGGCGTGAAGCCCTTCGACACGATCCTCCGCAGCTTCGTGTGCTGCGGGGCGTCCATGTTGAGCAGGACCAGGCGGTTCGCGTTGAGGCGGTCCTCGGTCATGCTCTCGTCGAAGCGGATGATCGCGGTCTTCTCGCTGGACGAGTAGAGCGTGCTGTCGCGCGAGACCTCCTTCACGTCTTCGTGGCGCGAGACGACCCAGTAGCCGTCGTCGCCGAAGCCTGCGGTGTTGGTCTTCTGGGGGTTCCACCACACGGGGGCCGTCCGCCGGAGCTCGGCGAACTCCGCCAAGGGCAGCCGTTCGGCGTAGAGGTCCGGGTCCGTGAAGTCGAACCCTGCGGGGATGAGCGGAGCGGCCACGTTGCCTCCCACGGTTCGCCTTGAAACACGTTCTAACTGGGATTAGAGCATACGGTGTTAACTTCCGGAAGACCGTTCAGTGAAACCCGTTAACTTGACCGATGAGGCCAGGTGAGCGAGCGCTCACCGGACAAAGATCAAGATCACGCTACCCCTGGGGTCGCTTGCATAAAACAATAACTCGTTCTAGTTTTGGCTCACTGGACAGCGTTGCCGGACGAAAGGGACGACATGGGCGTGCCGGTCATCGTCGAAGCCGTGCGGACCCCGATCGGCAAGCGGGGCGGCTTGCTGGCCGGCCTGCACGCGGCCGAGCTGCTGGGTGCCGCGCAGCAGGCCCTGCTCGACCGCGCCGGGATCGACCCGGCCCTGGTCGAGCAGCTGATCGGCGGCTGCGTCACGCAAGCCGGCGAGCAGTCCAACAACGTGACGCGCACGGCGTGGCTGCACGCGGGCCTCCCGGAGACGGCCGGCGCGACGACGATCGACGCCCAGTGCGGCTCGGCGCAGCAGGCGACCCACCTGGTCGCGGGCCTGATCGCGGCGGACGCCATCGAGGTGGGCGTCGCGTGCGGGGTCGAGGCGATGAGCCGGGTTCCGCTGGGCACGAACCGGGGCTCCGGTTCGCCGCGGCCGGCGTCGTGGTCGATCGACCTGCCCAACCAGTACGGCGCGGCGGAACGCATCGCCGTCCGGCGCGGCTTGACGCGCGACGACGTGGACGCGTTCGGCGCGGCGTCCCAGCAGAAGGCGGCGGCCGCATGGGAAGCCGGGCACTTCGACCGCGAAGTGGTGCCCGTGAAGGCCCCGGTCCTCGACGCCGACGGTGGCCTGACGGGCGAAACCCGCCTGGTCGGCCGCGACCAGGGCCTCCGCGAGACGACGGTCGAAGGTCTGGCGCGGCTGAAGCCGGTGGTGGACGACGGCATCCACACGGCCGGGACGTCGTCGCAGATTTCCGACGGCGCGGCGGCCTTGCTCCTGATGGACTCCGCGCGGGCCGCGGAGCTGGGGCTGCGGCCGCGGGCCCGGATCGTGGCGCAGGCACTGGTCGGCGCGGAGCCGTACTACCACCTGGACGGCCCGATCCGCGCGACCGAGCGAGTGCTCGCGAAGGCGGGCATGACGATCGGCGACCCGGATCTGTTCGAGGTCAACGAGGCCTTTGCTTCGGTGGCGTTGTCGTGGCAGCAGGTCATGGCACCGGACCCGGCCCGGGTCAACGTCAACGGCGGCGCGATCGCGCTGGGTCACCCGGTGGGGAGCACCGGAGCCCGGCTGCTGACAACGGCGTTGCACGAGCTGGAACGCCGCGACGCGGCAACGGCGCTGGTGACGATGTGCGCCGGCGGCGCCCTCTCCACGGCGACGATCATCGAGCGCCTTTAGCACGCGCCGGGGATCGGCTCTTTCCGTGGCTGTGCTTGACTTCAGGGCATGATCTCGGAGAGCCGTTGCCCGGTGGAGGACGGCGAGCTCCTCGTCCGCCGCGGCGGCGAGGGCCCGGCACTGCTGCTGATCGCGGGCGGCACCGGGTCGGGTGATTCCTACCGCGCGCTGGCGAAGCAGCTGTACGCGGACTACACCGTCATCACCTACGACCGGCGCGGCCACTTCGGCAGCACGGACACCACCACGGGCCCGGTCCCGGTGGCGCGCCAGGCCGACGACGCGCGGGCGGTGCTGGACCACGCGACCGACGCCCCGGCGCTGGTGTTCGGGACGAGCGCGGGCGCGCTGATCGGCCTCGACCTGGTGGCCCGCCACGGCGACCGGGTGGCGACGCTGGTCGCGCACGAACCCCCGGCGGTGCACCTGATGCCGGACGCGGCCGGCTGGCTAGAAGCGGCCGCGGAGCAGGTCCGGCTGGCCCGTTCGGGCGAGCTGCTCACCGCCGTGACGCGCTTCGCCGACGCGATCGCGGGCGCGGCGCTGCCCGATCTGCCGAACCTGCGCCTCCCGCACGAGGCCGACTGGATCCGGCTGTTCGACCGCGAGCTGACGGAGTTCTTCGACTACCTCCCGGACCTGCGCGCCCTGCGCAAGGCGAGCACGGAGATCATCCCGGTGGCAGGCGAAGGCAGCCGCGGGCGCTACCACTACCAGCCGGCGAAGATCCTGGCGCTGGAGCTGGGATTGCCGTTCACGGAGATGCCGGGCGCCCACCTGGCACCCCAGCGGAACCCGGCGAAGTTCGCGGTGGCGTTGAAGGATCTGCTGAACCCGGAAGCCTGAGCAGGAGGCACCCGTCGGCGGTGTCCGCGTCCGGGTACTTCTCTTACGCTGTACCGCGCACGGACCGCGTGAGCCACCCGGGAGCGGGGAGTCGCATGGCGCAGGCCATTCAGCTGCACCTCAACCAGGCGCTGATGCGGATCCCGCGCCGGGCCGAAAGCGCCGACCGCTCGACACTGGCCGACACCTACGTCGCCGCCGGGTCCTTCTCCGCCATGATCAACTCGGCGGACCACCAGATCCTCTTCGGCCGCCGCGGCACCGGCAAGACCCACGGGCTGCTGCACCTCCACGACCTCGTCGAGCAGACCGGGGACGTCGCGCTCTACCTCGACCTGCGCACCATCGGGTCGACCGGCGGCCTGTACGCCAACGAAGCACTGAGCCCCGCCCAGCGCGGTACGCAACTGCTGGTGGACGCCCTCGAGGCGATCCACGACCAGCTCCTCACCCTGGCCGTCGAGGGGCAGGTGCCCGACCAGGACGGCTTCCTGCGCGGCCTCGACGCGCTGGTCGCCGCCGCGACCGAAGTCGAGGTCGTCGGCGAGACGGAGCAGGAACAGACCCGCCAGGAGGCCGACGAGCACCAGAGCGGGTTCGAAGCGTCACTCGGCCGCCGCGGCGGCGTCCGCGGCTCCCTGGGCCACGGCACGTCCACGACCGCGTCCGACCGGCGCCGGCGCACCGGTGTCGAACAGCACCGCGTCCTGTTCGGCCCGCTGAGCCGGGCGATCCAGGCCGTCGTGGACGGGATCCGGCCGGGGCGGCTCTGGCTCCTGCTCGACGAATGGAGCAGCATCCCGCTCGACCTGCAGCCGTTCCTCGCGGACCTGTTGCGGCGCAGCGTCCTGCCGATCCGCGGCAGCACGGTGAAGATCGCCGCCATCGAGCACCGCGCCCGGTTCCTCGTCCCCGTCGCCGGCGACTACCTCGGGATCGAAGTGGGCTCGGACGCCGCCTCCACGGTGAGCCTCGACGACGCCCTCGTCTTCGACCGGTCGCGGGAGCGTGCGCAGGCGTTCTTCCTCCAGCTGTTCCACAACCACGTCCGGCCGATCCTGGCGACGATGGTGCACACGGCGGTCCCCGATCCCGCCGAGTTCGCGAAGAATGCCTTCCAGGAGGGCGCGTTCGCCGAACTCGTCCGGGCCGCCGAGGGCGTCCCCCGGGACGCGATCAACATCGCCGCGCTCGCCGCGCAGCACGCGCACGCCGACCGGATCGGCCGGGCCCACGTGCGACGGGCCGCCCGGGACTGGTACCTGCGGGACAAGAAGATCGCGGTCAGCAGGTACCCGGACGCCGAGCGGCTGCTGGCCCGCCTGGTGGACGAGGTGGTCGGCCGGCGCCGATCCCGCACCTTCCTCCTGCCCGCGGCCGACCGCCCGGACACGATCGACGCGTTGTGCGACGCGCGCCTGCTCCACGTCCTCCGCCGGGGCGTGGTCGACCCCCGCCACCCCGGGCGCCTGTACGACGGCTTCGCCATCGACTACGGCTGTTACGTGGCGCTGCTGAAGGAAGGCACCAAAGGCGTCCCCGCCGACGTCTTCCAGTTCGACAAGGCCGTCGTCGACCTCGCCCGGCTGACCGGCTAGACGACCCGGACGCCGTCCTTCCAGACCTCGCGGATGTTCGACGCCAGCGCCGGGAAGTCGTACGGGTCCCCCGCCACCACCACGAGATCCGCCCGCAGCCCCGGCTCGATCCGCCCCAGCTCGCCGTCGAGGCCCATCAGCCGCGCCGCCGAGGACGTCGTCGCCTCCAGGACGTCCGCCTGGGTCATCCCGCACGCCGCCATCAGGGCCAGCTCCTCGAGGTTCGTGCCGTGCGGCCCGACCCCGCTGTCGGTCCCCATCGCGATCCGCACCCCCGCCGCATACGCGCGGCGGACCGAGTCCCGGTGCACCTCCACCACCTCACGCGCCTTCGCCACCACCGCCGACGGCAGGTCGACTCCCGCGTCCGCCGCGCGGACCACGTTGACCGGCGCGATCAGCGTCGGGACCAGCCACGTCCCGTGGCCGAGCATCAGCTCGATCGCCTCGTCGTCGAGGTAGATGCCGTGCTCGATGGACCGGACGCCCGCGCGGACGGCGTTCTTGATGCCCGCCGAGCCCTGGGCGTGCGCCATCACCGGGCGGCCCTGCGCGGACGCCTCCGCGACCAGGATCTCCAGCTCCTCCGGCGTGAACTGCGAGTGCCGCGGGTCGTCGCGCGGGGAGAGCACGCCGCCGGTCGTGCACACCTTCAGCACGTCCGCGCCCGCGCGCAGCAGCGTCCGGGCGACGCGGCGCATCTCGTCGGGGCCGTCGGCCGTCGCGTCCGGGCGGCCGGGGTGCGGCACCAGCAGCGGCACGCAGATGCCCGACGGGTTCCAGCTGTCGCCGTGCCCGCCGGTCTGGCTGATCAGCCCGATCGAGATCTGCAGCCGCGGCCCCGGGATCAGCCCGTCGTCGACCGCCTGCTTGATGCCGAGGTCCGCGCCCGACGCGTCGCGCACCGTCGTGATGCCCAGCCCGAGCGTCGCCCAGAGGTTCCGCGCCGCTTCGTAGAACTGGTAGGAGAACGGCTTTTGCACCCGCGAAAGGAGCCCGATCTCCGACACCGTGACGTGCACGTGGCAGTCGAAGAGCCCGGGCAGCAGCACCGCGCCGGAGCAGTCGACGCCCTCGTCGCCGTCGAGGTCCGTGCCGACGTCGACGATCCGGCCGTGCTCGACGACGACGTCCGCCGCCGCCGGCTCCGCGCCGGTGCCGTCGAACACCGAACCACCCGTGAACACCGTGCGCGTCACGCCGCCTCCTTGGCAGAAGCCGAAACCACGAACCGTTCCACCACGACAGCCAGGCCGAGGACGACGATGTTGACCGCCAGCCCGACCAGGCCCACGTTGACCGTGCCGACCAGGTGGGTGTCCACAAAGGTCAGCCAGCTGACCACGAGCTCGCCGGCGATCAGCCCGGCGAACACCGGGCCCTTGCCGACGGGGACCCGCCGCAGGAAGCCCAGCAGGTTGGCCGGGGCCAGCTGGACCGACCCCGAATAGGTGAGCAGGAGGAGGTTGGCCAGCAGGTCCGGCCGGAAGATGCCGAGCACGAGGGCAAGGGTACTCGCGAGCACAACCGTGCCGTGGTTGATCCAGAACTGCTTGCGGCCACTGCGGACGCGGACTATGTTGCGCGCCACCAGCGACGAGATGCCGATCAGGATCCCGGCCGCCGGGACCATCGCGGTGGCCGTCGCGGCGACCACGACGATCCCCGTCACCCAGCCGGGCAAAGCATCCTTCGACAGCGTCAGCAATACGCCGTTCGGGTCACTCCCCTTCGGCACCACGACGATCGCCGCGAACCCGATCACCATCGGCAGCAGCAAGCACAGCTCGTACACCGGCATCCAGGTGTAGTTGCGCCGCAGCACCTTCGGGTCGCGCGCGGACATCAGGGCCGGCCACGAGTGCGGCAGCGTCATCAGCCCGACGCCGATCGCGCTGACCAGCATGCTCGTCACGAACCAGACGTGGTCGTTCGCTCCACTGTGGACGATCAGCTTCTCCGGGTGCAGCTGCTCGATCTTGTGGAACACGGCCGGGATCCCGCCCGCGAAGTGCGTCGGCACGGCGATGATGAGCACCACCAGCGCGACCAGCATGATGCCGTCCTTGAAGTAGGACGTCGCCGCGACGCCGCGCAGCCCGGCCCACAGCACGAACGCGACGATCAGCACGCTGCCGGTCACCATGCTGAGCGTGCCGGACGCGTTGTCGCCGGTGACCAGCCGGACGATCAGGCCGAGCCCGGTGATCTGCAGCTGCAGGTAGGGCAGCACGAAGACGACGCCGAGCACCGCGGACAGCGTGCCGAGCGTCCGGCTGGAGAACCGGTCCTCGAGGAAGTCGCCCTGGGTGAGGTAGCCGCGCTCCTTGCCCAGCGTCCAGAGGCGTTTCGCGAGGAAGAACAGCACGACGTAGGCGATCGGCACGTACGGCAGCGCGTACATCGCCGCGACGCCGCCGGAGAACGCGAGGCCGGCCATGCCGAGGAAGGTGAAGGTGGTGAACACCTCGCCCGCCTGCAGGAACCACATCGTCAGCGCGCCGAAGCGGCGGCCGCCGACCGTCCATTCGGCGAGGTCGGCGACGGGCTTGCGGCGGCCGACGAAGCCGAGGACGCCGATCAGGACGATGCCGGCGAGGGTGAAGGTGAGGATCACGGCTCCTCCTCCCGTCCGCGCATCAGGCGTTCGGACAGCAGCAGCGCCGGAGTGAACATGAGGCACCAGAACGCGCCCCAGACGATCATCCGCGGCAGCCCGAGCCACAGCCCGGTGGTGTTGACGAACGGCAGGAACGGCATCAGGACCAGCGCGACGACCGGGAGCAGCGGGGGCCAGTGGTAGCTGCGCACGGGCCTCACCCGGCCAGGAGCCCGAGGCGGCGGACGGCGAGCTCGGCCAGCAGCGCGGCGCCGTCGCCGAGCACGCTGTCGTCGAAACGGGCCCGCGGCGAATGGTTGTCCGCGGCGGTGTCCGGGTCCGTCGGGCAGGCGCCGAGGAACAGGTACGCGCCGGGAACGCGCTCGAGCACGCGGGAGAAGTCCTCCGAGCCGGTGATCGGGTCGGCCATCTCGGTGAACCGTTCCTCCCCGAAGACGTCACGGATCGTGGCGGCGACGAAGTCGTACGCGGCGGCGTCGTTGACCGTCGCCGGGTACTCCGGCTCGTAGGCGACATCGATGTCCAGGCCGTGCGCCTGCGCGATGCCCTGGCAGACCTGCACCGCGCGCTCCCCCACCCGCGCCGCGACCTCGGGCGAGAACGACCGCAGCGTCGCTTCGAACACCGCGTCGTCCGGGATGATGTTGCGCCGGGTGCCCGCGTGGAACGAGCCGACGGTGACCACGACCGGGTCGAAGACGTCGAAGGTGCGCGTCACCATCGTCTGCAGGGCGGTCACCATCTCGCAGGCCGCCGGGATCGGGTCGCGGGCGTCGTGCGGCGACGAGCCGTGGCCGCCGGCGCCGCGCACGCGGACTTCGAGGGCGCCGGAGGCCGCCATCAGCGTGCCGGGCCGGGCGACGAACTGGCCCTTCGCGTAGCTGGCGGCCGAAACGTGCAGGCCGTAGGCGGCGTCGACGTGCTTGCCCGACGCCGTCAGGACGCCTTCCTCGATCATGCGGCCGGCGCCGTCCCAGCCCTCTTCGCCGGGCTGGAACATGAAGACGACGTCACCGGGGAGCTCCTCGCGCCGGGCGGCGAGCAGGCGGGCCGCGCCGACCAGGCCCGCGGTGTGCAGGTCGTGGCCGCAGGCGTGCATGGCGCCGTCGAGGGTCGAGCTGAACTCCTCGCCGCTGGCTTCGGTGACCGGGAGGGCGTCCATGTCGCCGCGCAGGAGAACCGTGCCGCCGGGCTTGCCGCCGCGGAGGACTCCGGTGATCGACGAGAGGTTCTTGCCGAGGCTCACTTCGAGGGGCAGGCCGTCGAGGGCCGCGAGGACCCGCTCCTGGGTGCGCGGCAGGTGCAGGCCGATCTCGGGGATGCGGTGCAGGTCGCGGCGGAGGGCGACCAGGTCGTCGAGCAGGGCGGCGGCGTCCGAGCGCAGGGTCATCCGGAGATCATGCAAGTGTCGAGCACAATGGGCCGGGAAAAACACCGAAACCACCGCTGCGAGAGCCGATGAGCGAAGAATCCGCCATGTTGACCGAGCAGGACCTCAAACTGGTCGACGCGCTGCAGGCGGCACCGCGGGCGTCGTGGTCGACGCTCGGTCGTGCGCTGGGCCTGGGCGCGGTGACCGCCGCCCGGCACTGGGACGCGCTGGTCGAGCGCGGCGACGCGTGGCTCACGGCGTACATCGGCGGGGAGCTGACCGCGCAGCTGGCGCTGGCCTTCGTCGAGATCGACTGTGCGCCCGGGGCCGCGGTGCGGGTCGCCGCCGCGCTGGCTTCGGACGTCCACGTGGTGACCGTCGAGTACGTGGCCGGGCCGTGCGACCTGCTCGCCCACGTCGTCGCACCGACTCTGCGGGAGCTGGGCGCGCACGTGCTGGACCGGGTGGCGACGGTGCCGGGGGTGCGGCGCGTGCGGACGGTCCTGTCACCGCGGATGTTCACCGAGGGCAGCCGGTGGCGGGTCCGGGCGATTTCGCCGGGGCAGCGCGAAGCCCTCTCGCCGAAGCCGGCGAAGAACCGCGCGCCCCTGCGGTTCGACGACGCGGACCGCGCGTTGATCCTCGCCCTCGGGGTGGACGCCCGAGCGTCGGCGGCGGCACTGGCGAGCGAACTCGGCGTCGGCGCGACGACCGTCCGACGCCGGCTCGACGCTCTGCTCGGCCGGGGCGCGATCCGCGTCCGGTGCGAGATCGCGCGGTCGATGTCGCCCGCGCCGGTGACGGTGACGCTCTGGCTGCGGGTGCCGCCGGACAAGCTGGAGACGACCGCGCGGTCGCTGGCGATGCTGCCGGAGGTGCGCATGTGCGCGGGCCTGACCGGGGCGGCGAACCTGATGCTGGTGGTGTGGCTGCCTTCGCAGCACGACACGGTGGCGCTGGAAGCGGTGCTGGCCGCGAAGCTGCCGTGGCTGGAGATCACCGGCCGGGCGGTGACGCTGCGGAGCATCAAGCTGATGGGCCGCCTGCTCGACGCGGCCGGGCGCGGAATCGGTCGCGTGCCGCTGGACTTCTGGGCCGCGGTCCCCGTGCCGGAGCACGGGGACCGCAGCGAGGGCCGGTCCGGGGGATGAGGGGGGTGAGGTGGAGGGAAGCATCCACCGGACCGGGGTCTTCGGGGGCGAGGTCCTGGAGCTGGGTCCTCGGGCTGGGGCTTCGGAGCCGGGAAGTCCGGCCGGATGATCCGGGGGCGGCCGATGGGCCGGGAAGTCCGGGCGGATCTCGCGTGACCTGAGCCGCTGCTCGCGTGATCGGAGCCGGATGTCGCGTGATCGGGGGCGGAACTCGTGTGCCTGGACGGTCGGCTCGCGTACCTGGAGAGTCGGCTCGCGCACCTGGACGGTCGGTTCGTCTGGCTCTGGCCGGGATCTCGCGTGGCTGGAGCCGGAACTCGCGTGACTGGGAAGGCATCTCGCGTGATTGGAGGGGCATCTCGCGTGATTGGGGGGTCGACACGGTGGAGGAGTTCCGGCGCGGTGGACTCGGGGGGTGAGGTGGAGGGAAGAACGTCCACCGGCCGGAACTCGCGGGGCGGGAAGGCGCCCGCCTGTTTCCTCCTTCGCTGACCCGGCTTGCGCCGGATCGGTGTGGGGTGAGGAATCCCGGCCCGGGGGACTTGGGGGGGGTGAGGTGGAGGGAAGCGTCCACCCGGGCCGGGGCTCGGGGCGCGGGACGGGGGTCCCGCGGTACTTCGGGTGGTGCTACCGGCCCGGCGGACTGGGGGGGGTGAGGTGGAGGGAAGCGTCCGCCGGGCCGGGGTTCGTGGGGCGGGTCAGTACCCGCCGGTGGAGACGGTCGCGACAGCGGGCCGGCGCTCGGGGTCGACCCGGCAGCCGTTGGGTTCCATCGCGTACCAGGTGTCGCCCACGCCGTGACCGGTCGCCTCGCCGGGCGCGCCGTCCTTCGCGTAGGTGTAGACGGGCCAGCCGCCCACCGTCACCTGCTTGCTCCCGTCGGCGCGGGTGATCTGCCCGACGAGGCCGGTGTCGATGTCTTCGGCGACGGTGCTCCGCCCGGTGACGAGCAGCGGTGGCCACGTCCGCGCGCACACACCGTCGCAAGTGGACTTGCCGGAACCCCTGCCGTCCCGGGTGAACAGGTAGAGCGTGCGGCCGGCCTGGTCGGTCAGGACCGGGCCGAGGCCGCCGATGTCGGTGGTGCCGAGGGTGGTCGGCTCGGCGGACGCGCTCGGGGCGGCCGCTGCCTTCTGCCCCTCCGGCGTGATCGCCGCCCAGTCCGCGCTGACGTTCTGGCCCAGCGCGATCCCGGAGCCGGTGTCCTTGGCGTAGCGGTAGACCGGCCAGCCGCCGACGGTCACCTGCTTGCGGCCGTCGGGCCGGGTGACCAGGCCGACGAGCTGCGCGTCGACCCCGGCGGCCAGTGCCGGGGAGTCGGAGACCAGTGGCGGCCACGTTTCCGCACAGGCGTCCACGCAAGCGGCCTTCGGCGGCTTGGCGGTGTCCTTGGCGTAGCGGTAGAGCGTGTGGCCCTCGGCGTCGGTGAGCACCGCGCCGAGACCCTCCACAGTGGACGTCACCAGCTGGGCCTGGCCGGCCCCGGGACTCGCCTGAACCGTGCTCGCCGAGAGCTGCTGCGCGCCGAGCGACACCTGCCGGCCGGTCGTGGCGTACGGGTTGGTCCCGCAGGCCGCGACCAGCGCGACACCGGCGACGGCGGACAACGCAGCGGCACCCGGACGAGCACGGTTCATCGGAAGTTCTCCCTCCTGGCGTGGAGTGACTGGTGCGGAAGGGTTATTCCGCGCAGGCCTTGCCGGAGTTGATGCAGTTGACCAGGCGACCCATGATCTTCCGGTTCATCACGTTCGCGAAGTCGTCGTGGTCGGACCGCGGGTTGTGCTTCTCCTGGGCGAATGCGTCCACTTTGTACTGGCCCTTCTGCTGGACGTCCTGCGGGACGTCGTAGACCAGTGTCACCTGCAGCTGGGGCACGTTCTTGAAGCCCTGCGGGCACTTGCCCTGCTGGTTCGCGAACACGATGTGCGTGCGGTGGTTCGCGCTGTCGGTGTTCTTGCCGTCCCAGCAGTTCGGGAAGGCGTGGATGCGCTCGACCTTGCTGCCCGCGGGGCAGATCGGGTAGAGGTCGGTCAGCCGGTCCTCGAACCCGGTGCAGGTCCAGCTGGGCCGGGCGTTGGCCGGGCCGTTGGTGCTCTGCTTGGCGTCACCGTAGAGGATCTTCAGCCCGAGCGGCATCGCGACGACGTTCTTCGCGCCACCACCGATGAACTTCAGCGTCGCGGACTCCGGCTCGAGGATCTCGCCGTCGTTGTCGCCGACCTCTTCGTTCGCGCCTTCGGGCCCGCCGAGCTCTTCGGCCGGCGGTGCGGCGGCCGAGCTGCTCTGGTTGCCGTTCTGGCCGCCGTTGTTCTGGCCACCGTTCTGGCCGCCGTTGTTCTTGCCGCCGTTGTTCTGACCACCGTTCTGCCCGCCACGACGGCGGTCCTGGGCCTGCTGCTGGTCCTGCTGGCCCTGGTCGCCCTGCTGCTGGGCGCTCTGGTCACCGTTGCGGGTCGCGCCGCCACCGGTGTTCCGGCGCTTCTGCTGCCCGTTCTGGTCCTGCCCGTTCTGGTCCTGGGCGTTCGGGTCCTGCTGGTCCTGCGCGTTCTGGTCCTGCGCACCCTGGTCCTGGGCGTTCTGGTCCTGCGCCGCCTGGTCCTGCCCCTGGCCGGCGGCGTCCGCGGCCTGGGCGTCCTTGGCGCTCTGGTCCTGCTGGACGTCGCCGGTCTTGCCCTGCTGGTCCTGCTGGGCCTTCTGGTTCTCGCTCTGGTTGGCCGCGTTGTCTTCGCGGTCGATGCGGATCACGGGCCAGAAGTAGGCCGACTGGTCACCGTTCTTGCAGGTGGTGTCGCCGGCGAGCAGGCTCTTGAGGCTCGAGTCGGCGTCGGTGGTCACGTTGCCGACGTAGTCGTGCAGGTGCTGCGCGCCGTTCTTGATCCCGGGCTGCGCGATGAAGTTGTCCGGGTTGTGGTGCGCGCCGTCCGCGTTCGTTCCACAGTCGACGGTGAAGGATCCTTGCGCACCCTTCTTCTGCAAGGCCGCGTTGACGTTGTTGCCCGCGGGAACCTTGTTGATGTCGATGAAGAACGACGGGTCGGCGGGGTCCGCGCTCGCTTCGCCCGTGCGGCCCGCGGTGACCGCGACGGCGAGTCCGCCGACGGCGATCGCCAGGCCGATCGCGCCCATGGCGATCTTGGTACGGCGGGCGACGCGATGCTTGCCCGTCACGGGGGACCGAGAATTCCGGGCCATAGACTAGTTCACCTCGTTCGTTATTCCGGGCACGCCGAATAGCGCGGCGGCCCGGGCAAGAACTACCGTTGGTTGAGGTCGAGATCGCACGGAACCCGCGGGGAGCTCTGGTTCCGGCTGTCGGGATGCATCGGGGGATGCATTGGGGGATACGGACGTGAGCGCGCTGAGGTTCAAAAGCGACCAGCCCGTTATCTGTTCGTTATCAAGCCGAACGCAACCGGACGCCATTTACCCAGGTCATAGCCGTTCGAGCGGAAAAACGAAGAGATGGTCATGTCTTGAACCACGGCTCGTCGGCGTCCGTGGTTCACGCTGACGGCACCCGAAATCACCCGGCGAACGCCGGGGTACGGGGAAGAAAAGGGTCAGCGCTGCACGACGACGAGCACCGTGCCGTCGTCGCCGCGGACCTCGAAGCGGGCGATCTGGTCCATCGCCAGCGAGATGGAACCCTGCAGCCGCAACGGCTCCGGTGAGCCGGGGATGCCGAACCCCTTGGGCGGCACCGACCAGCCGGACACGACCCGGGCGTCGCCCGTCGTCGAGATGGCGAACAGCTGGCACTTCAACGGTCCGACGATGCCGCGCAGCTCGAGGTCGACACGGCTGCCCCACTCCACCGGGGACACGGTCACCACCGCGCTCACCGCGGAACCGCCGCTGCCACTGCCCCGGCCGAAGGTCTGCCCGCCGCCGGGCTGGGCCGGCGCGCCGGCGGACGGTGGCGGGACACTCGTCGCCAGGACGCTCGTCGCCGGCGGTGCCTGCTTGGTGCTCGGCGCCGAGAGCGACGCGGGCGGGACGGCGTCGGCCGGCCGGACCGCGAGGGTCACCAGCGGGCCGGCCACGACGAGCGCGGCGGCCGCGGCGCCGGCGATGATCCCGAGCCGCTTGCGGCGGCGGCGCTTCACCGAGGCCTCTTCCATCAGGCCGCGCAGCACGCGGGGCCCGGGGGCGAGGGTGCGCGGGCTCGGCGCCGGCATCGGCGGCTCCGGCCAGCTGCGCTTCACGAGGTCGAGGACGTCCGGCAGCTGGTAGAGCTCGATCAGGTCGAGCTGGCAGTGCGGGCAGTTCATGAGGTGGGCTTCGAACTGGGTGCTCTCGGCCTCGCTGAGGACGCCGAGCACGTACGCGGCGACGTCGGTGTGCGCGGACCCGGCCACCCTCAGTTCACCCCCGCTCACGCAAGGCCCGGCGCAGCGCGCGAACGGCGTGGTGGATGCGGGACTTGATGGTGCCCGGGGGCACGCCGAGGGTCGCCGCCACCTCGTTCACGGTGCGATCGCGCAGGTAGGTCTGCTGGATCGCCTCCCGCTGCTCGGGCGAAAGCCCCTGCAGCGCCTCGTAAACGATCATGGCGGCGAGCGTGCGGTCCGACTCGTCGGACACCGCGATCGCGTCGGATTCGATCTCTTCGAGCTCCTGGGGACGGACGCTGCGGCTGCGCCAGCCGTCGATGACGGTGCGCCGGGCGACGGTGAACAGCCACGCGCGCAGCATCTCCGGCTGGCGGTCGAGCTTGTCCGCGTTCCGCCACGCCTTGATCAGGGTCTCCTGCACGACGTCTTCGGCCCACTGCCGGTCGTGGCCGGTCAGCCGCAGCGCGAACGCCATGAGGGACCCGCCGAACTCCTGGTAAAGCGCCTTCGCCAGATCGTCATGGGCGTCGCTGGGCTCAACAGCGACTTCCTGATCTTCGACGGATCTCAGCGCTCGAGTGTGCCGTCCCACGCGGGACATCCTGGTGGGCCGGACGGCGTACGTCTAGTACCAAATGCCGCAACGCGGGGGGCAAAACTTTTTTGAACCGTTTCCCGACCGTGTCCGTATCCCCTACCGAAGACCCCCGACAACGCGTTGTCCCCCGCAACGCTCCGCATCCACACCGGACTGATTGTCCACTGTGGATCTTTCGCGCGCATTTTCGCCTCACCCCAGGCTACTGCGCGTAGTCATGCCCACGGAGGAGCAGTGATACGCATTCCCCGAACGGTGGTCCCCGCCGCCGTGTGCCTCACCGCACTCGCCCTGCTCACCGCCTGCACCGCCGGCGCGGCCACCACCTCGTCCGGTGGTTACGCCGGGATGCAGCAGATGCCCGGTATGCAGGCCCCGATGACCCTCGCGATGCCGCAACCCATCACCGCGAACCCCAACGACCCGATGAAGAGCCAGCTCAGGGGCGCGAAGACCTTCGACCTCGGCCTCATGCTCGTCGACGGAACCGGTTACACGATCTACCGCTACGACCGCGACTCGACCAACCCGTCCCGGTCGAACTGCAACGACGCGTGCGCGGCGAAGTGGATCCCGGTCAAGACGGGCGGCCCCGCGCCGATCGACGTCGACCAGTCGCTGATCGGGCAGATCACCCGTGACGACGGCACGCAGCAGGCCACCCTCGCCGGCTGGCCGCTGTACCACTACACCGGCGACAGCGAACCGGCCGACACGTCCGGCCAGGGCGCCGACCAGGCCTGGTACCCGATCGCACCGGACGGCAAGAAGATCACGCTGACCCAGGACCAGTGGAGGGAAAATGCTTTCGGCCTCTGAGTTCGCCGGGCCGGAGCTCATCCCTCCGACCCCGCTCGAACGTTCCCGCCCGCTGGTCCGGATCCTGTTCGTGCTGGTCGCGGTGCTGACGCTGCTCGCGTCGGTGTCCCCGGCGTCGATCGCCCAGACGAACGCGGTCTCGCCCGAAGACGCGGTGCTGCTGACCAAGGTCCGCCAGGCCGGCCTGTGGGAAATGCCCTCGGGCATGATGGCCATGCAGAAGGGCAGCCCGAAGGTCCAGGCCGTCGGGTTCGCGATCATGATGGACCACGGCCGCCTCGACGTCGCGACCCGCGCGCTGTCGCAGAAGCTCAACTCGCCGGTGCCCGACCAGCCCTCGGACGAGCAGCGCGGCTGGCTCCTCGAAGAGATGAACGCGCCCCCCGGGCCGTCGTTCGACAGCGTCTTCGCCAACCGCCTGCGCGCGGCGCACGGCCAGGTGTTCGCCATCCTCGCGCAGCTGCGCGCCGGTACCCGCAACGACGACGTGCGGGCGTTCGCGACCGTCGGCAACCAGGCCGTCATGCGGCACATGACGATGCTCGAGAGCACCGGCATGGTCGACTACACCGCACTCCCCGCGCCCGCCGTCTCCACCACGGCCGCGCCCGTCGGGCAGCCACTCGGCCTCGACACGTCCCAGATCGCCGTGGTGGCGGCGCTGTTCCTCCTGGTCGGTGGCGGCCTCTTCTACGTGCTGCGCCAGATCAAGGGCAACCGCGGCCGCGCCAAGGCCACGCGCCGGCCGGCCACCGTCAGAACCGGGGGTAGCCATGGTTGAGACCTGGCACGACGCGACGATCTTCCTCACGCAGCAGTTCCAGCCGAAGACCGACCCGGCGGCCCGCGGCCTCGCGGCGTTCGCCGCCCGGGCGTCCTACGCGGCGATGATGCTGACGCTCACCTGGGGCGTGCTCACCGCCACCGGCTGGGTGCGCTCGGTCACCGGCCGCAAGGCGCTGCGCAGCTCCCACATGGTGCTGGCCACCGGCACGCTGATCTTCGGTGGCATCCACGCGCTGGGCTTCTTCTACCTGACGGTCCAGCCCTACAGCCTGCAGTACCTGTTCCTCCCCTTCCTGTCGGGCCAGGAGACCCGGCACAGCATCGGCATCGTCGGCTTCGAGGTCATGCTCGCCATCGCGCTCACCGCGGGCCTGCAGCGGTTCACGTCCTACCGCCGCTGGCTGTGGCTGCACCGCTGCGCGTACCCGGCGGTCGCGCTGACCGCGCTGCACGCGTGGTTCGGCTCGATCGCCAACGGCCACCTCGCGGTCGTCTGGCTGGGCGGCATCACGCTGCTCATCCCGGCCGCCACGGTGTCGCTGCTGCGGTTCATGCCCGCGCGGACCCTCGAACGCATCGGACTCGTGGAAGAGCAGGTGGCCTGACATGCCTCTCCGTTTGCCCGGTAGCGGGCCCCGGATCAGCGTCGACAACGACCGGTGCGAGCTCTACGGCATCTGCGCCATGGAGGCGCCGGACGTGTTCGACCTCGGCCAGGACGGCCGCCTGCGCTTCCACACGCGGCTGCTGGACGAGACCACCATGGAACAGGCGAAGATGGCGGCCCGCTGCTGCCCGATGCAGGCGGTCGTCATGAGAGGGGACCTCGATGGCTGACGGCGACCGGATCATCATCGTCGGTGCGGGCGTCGCCGGGCTCCGTGCCGCCGAACGCCTGCGGGAACAGAACTTCGACGGCGAGATCGTCCTGATCGGCGACGAGGCCCGGCGCCCCTACCACCGGCCGATGGTCTCCAAGGCCTTGGTGATGGGGACCGAACGGCCCAGCGACGTGGGCCTTTCGCACTACCTGCCCGACCTCGACGTGCACTGGCGCCTCGGCGCGCGGGTCACGCACCTGGACACCACCGAGCGGGTCGTGCACCTGCCCGGCGGTGAGTCCCTCTGGTACGACGGCCTGATCGCCGCGACCGGCGTCTACCCGCGGCACCTGCCCGGGTCGCCGCGGCACGACCCGCGCGTGCGGATCCTGCGCACGGTCGAGGACTCGATGGCGGTGCGGCGCTGCCTCAACGCCAGCAAGAAGCCGGCCGTCGTGATCGGCGCCGGCCTGATCGGCAACGAGTTCGCCGCGAGCATGCGGCATATCGGCCGGGACGTCACCCTGGTCGGCCACGCGAAGGCGCCGCTGCACCGCTTCGGCGACCGCGTCTCGAGCGGCATCGTCGAGGCGCACCACGAGCACCGCGCGAAGCTCGCGATGAAGAGCGAAGTGCGGCACTGGATCAGCACGAAGGACACCGTCGGGCTGCACCTGACGAACAACCAGCTGCTGGTCGCCAGCGTCGTCGTGCTCGCCATCGGCAGCGTCCCGTCGGTCGACTGGATGCGCGGCTCCGGCCTCGACATCAGCGACGGCGTGCTCTGCGACTCGAAGCTGTTCGCCGAGGGCGCCTCCGACGTCGTCATCGCCGGGGACATCGCGCGCTGGCCGAACCTGCGCTTCGACGAGACCCCGCGGCGGGTGGAGCACTGGATCAACGCCGTCGAGTCGGCCCGGCACGCGGCGGACAACCTGCTGATGGGCCAGTCCAGCGCGAAGCCGTTCACCCCGCTCCCCCGGGCCTGGTCGACGCTGTACGACACGCGGCTGCAGATGTGCGGGATGCCCGGCCTCGCCGAGGACACCGTGACCTTGGCCGACGGCATCACCGGCTTCATCCGCGACGGCAGGCTCGTCGGCATCTCCGCGTGGGACAAGCCGCGGGCGATGCTCGACTGGATGGCCGAGCTCGACCGCCGGCTGCCCGCGCCGGACTACGTGCCGGAGCCGGAGCCCGCTCCCGCCCCCGAGGTGGCGGAGGTCCCGACCGTCGAACCGTCGATCGCGGCGCTGGCGGCCGAGGTGCCGCCGGAGCTCGACAGCGGCTTCGACCACCAGGCCTTCGAGCGCGAGTTCGAGAGCGAGTTCGCCAACGACATCCCCACGACGGCGTTCCCCGCGCTGGCGGCCCCGCCGACCACGGCGTTCGCCGCCCAGCCCGGTGGCGCGGCGCCGCCGACGATGGCCATTCCGATGGGGAGGTAGAAGGAAAGCCGGGACGTGGCTGCGCGCGGCGGCCATCGTCCCTTGGCCGGTCACCACATCCCCTCCGCGGCTGGGCGGTGTGGTGACCGGCCCCCAACGTCCCCCTGCCCGCCTCGCCTCTGTCACGGAACGAGCGCCCGGCGGGCCAGGAGAGGGCCACCCCGAGGGAACCCGACGCCCCCGGGGTGGCCTTCTTCCGGCGCACCGGGCGGGGGCCCGGGGTCGAGCGTCACGGCGGAGTCACTGCCGTCGCGGCGTGCACGTCCGTGACGGCCTTTCCGGCGGAAGGGTATGCCGCCGGAAAGGCCGTCACGGTCGAAGTCGGGTCGGGGTTGCACCGTGAAGGCCGCCTCGAGGGAAACGGGAGCCCTCGAGACGGCCTTCACCTCGTCCGGGCCCCCTGCGCCACCCGCGACTCGGCCAGGACGAGCACGCCGAGGACGAGCACCGCGATCCCGGCCACCCGCAGCCCGGCGTCCACGCCCGCGACGAACGCCGTGACGACGTCGTGCGTGTTTCCGGTCCTGGCCAGCGCTTCGGCCACCGTGTGCGCGCCGCGGACGTCCGGGGGCAGCGCGGCGGCGAACTTCGCGGTCATGACCGTGCCGATGACGGCGACGCCGAGCGCGCTGCCGAACTCCCGGGTGGTGGCCTGCAACCCGGTGCCGACACCCGCCCGGTCCGGCGGCAGCGAACCGGCGATGACACCCGACAGCGTCGGCAGCGCCAGTGTCACGCCGATCCCGGTCACCACCAGCCAGGCCGCGTAGCCCGCGTACGGCGTCTCGGCGTCGCTCGTGGACAGTCCGAGGAGGCCACCGCCGACGAACGCGAAGGCCAGTGCCACGGTCGTGTCGAGGCCGATCCGGCGGGCCAGCGGGCCGGCGTGGCGGCCGCCGAGGATGATCGGGACGGTCAGCGGGATGATCCCCAGCCCGGTGCCCAGCACGCCGAACCCCTTGGCGTACTGCAGGAACGACGCGTTGACGTAGAACAGCGCGAACATGCCGAAGAAGATCGTCGTCATCCCGAGGCAGGCGCTGCGCAGCCCCGCGATCCGGAACAGCCGCGGGTCCAGCAGCGGGTGCTCGGCCCGGAGTTCGACGAACGTCCACGCGGCGAACAGCACGGCGGCGCCGGCGAACCCGGTCACGACCACCGCGCTCCCCCAGCCCGCTTCCGGGCCCTGGACGATCCCGACGAGCAGGGCGACCGACGCGCCGACGAGCAGCACCGTGCCCAGCGGGTCGAGCCGGCGGTCGTGGCGCGACGACACCGGGGCCGAGCGTGCGACCAGGGCGGCGGTCACGAGGGCGAGCGGCACGACGGCGGCGAACAGCCAGCGCCACGAGCCGGTGGTGAGGACCAGCCCGCCACCGACGTTGCCGAGGACGCCGCCGATGCCGGTCATCGACGCCCAGGTGGCGATGGTCGCGGCTTTTTTCTCCGGCGGCACGGCGTGCAGCAGGACGGCGAGCGAGTTGGGCAGCACCGCGGCGGCGCCGACGCCGGTGAGCGCCCGGCCGGCGAGCAGGAGGACGACGTCCGGGGCCACCGCCGTCAGCAGCGCACCGGCGGCGAACAGCCCGAGGCCCGCCAGCAGGACGCCCTTGCGGCCGAACCGGTCGCCCGCCGCGCCGCCCGGGATCACCAGGCAGGCGAACACGATGACGTAGGTGTCGACGATCCAGACCAGCGCGGACGCGGACGGGTGCAGGGCGCTCGCCGCGAGCATCGGGACGGCGAGGTTGACCGCCGCGACCATGCCGACGACGAGCACCACACAGGTACACATGAGCGGGAGGAGACCTCGGAGTCGCGGGGAGTTCATGGGACCGACGCTAAGGACGTCGGCGGGTGTCGTGCCACGCAACTTCGGCAAGGTCTTCTTGCGTAGGATGCAATGATGGACTTGAACCTGCTGCGTGTGTTCGACGCGCTGTTGCGGGAAGGGAGCGTCACGGCCGCGGCCGAGCGCCTGAACCTGTCCATCCCGGCGACGAGCCGCGCGCTCGGCCGGCTGCGGCGGGCGATGAACGACCCGATCCTGGTCCGCGCGGGCCGCGGGATGGCGCCGACGCCGTTCGCGCTGCGCACCGCCCCGCGGGTGCGGTCGCTGCTGGAGGAGGCGTCGGCGCTGATCAGCACCGAGGTGGCGATCGCCGACCTCGAGCGCACGTTCACGATCCGCATCAACGACGGCGTGGCGGCGACCCTGGCCACGGCGGCCGCCGAAGCGACGGCCGCGGCCGCCCCCGGCGTCACGCTGCGCTTCGTCGCGGAGGGCACCGAGAGCGCCGAAGCGCTTCGCGACGGCTCGATCGACCTGGACATCGGCGTGGGCGAGCACGCGGCGCCGGACATCCACAGTGCGGTGCTCTACCGCGAACGCCTGGTCGCGGCGGTGCGCGTGGACAGCCCGCTGGGCAAGCACCGCCGTCCGACGCTGGCGCAGCTGTGCCGCTACCCGCACGTGTCGGCGTCCCGGCGCGGCCGGGCGCGCGGGCCACTGGACGAGGTCCTCGCCGCGGCCGGCCTGCAGCGTCGGGTGGCGGCGGTGGTGCCGACGTCCGCGGTGGCCGCGCTGGTGGTGTCGTCCAGCGACTACGTGGGACTGCTCCCCCAGCGCCTGGCCGAACAGCACGGCCCGGCGCTGGGCCTGCGGTGGTTCCCGGTCCCGGCCGAGCTGCCGGAGGTGGAGGTCCGCCTGTCCTGGCACGCCCGCCTGGACGCGGACCCGGCCCAGCGCTGGCTCCGCGACACGATCACCACCGCCCTCCACTGACCGTGTCGACCCTCCAATCACGCGAGATGACCCTTCAATCACGCGAGATGCCCCTCCGATCACGGAGCGCCCGTGCGGGAACGGCCGACACGCGTGCTTGGACGGACGACACGCGTGTCTGGAGGGACGACACGAAGGCCGCCGCCGGAGGCCGTCCGGTATGGCACGATTCAAGCGTGACCAGCACCGCCGCCGACCAGTACCTGCGCGACCTCGCGCTGCTGCGCCGGGTCCGGGACCGGATCGACCGGGAATACGCCCAGCCACTCGACGTCGAGGCGCTCGCGCGGGGCGTCAACATGTCCGCCGGGCACCTCAGCCGGCAGTTCCGGAAGGCCTACGGAGAGTCACCCTACTCGTACCTCATGACGCGGCGGATCGAGCGGGCGATGGCCCTGCTGCGCAAGGGCGAGCTGAGCGTGACCGAGGTCTGCTTCACCGTCGGCTTCTCCTCGCTGGGCACCTTCAGCACGCGGTTCGCCGAGCTGGTGGGCGTGCCGCCGAGCGTCTACCGCGAGGAGCAGGCCGAGGCCACCGTCGGGATGCCGCCGTGCGTGGCCAAGCAGGTCACCAGACCGATCAGGAATCGAGAAGCGCGACCGCAGGCGCACACATAATGTGACCGCCATGGACGTCACCATTCACGCGAGCTTCCTCCCCCACACCGACGCGGAGGCATCCCTCGCCTTCTACCGCGACCTGCTCGGCTTCGAGGTCCGCCAGAACGTCAAGTACGGCGACCTGAACTGGATCACCGTCGGCCCGCCCAACCAGCCCGACACCGCGATCGTGCTGTCGCCGGCGTCCGCGACGCCGGGCCTGACCGACGACGAGCGCCGCATGATCGCCGAGATGATGGCCAAGGGCACCTACGCCTCGGTCAACCTGGCCACCAAGGACCTCGACGCCCTCTTCGCGAAGCTCGAAGCGGGCAACGCCGAGGTCGTCCAGGAGCCGGTCGACCAGCCCTACGGCGTCCGCGACTGCTCCTTCCGCGACCCCGCCGGCAACCTCCTGCGCATCCAGGAGCTGCGCTGACCGAGGTCGCGGCCCCCGCCGGTTACCGCGACGTCCTGCGCGACCGGCGCGTGGCCGGCCTCCTGCTGGGTGACCTCCTGGCCAACGTCGGCACGGGCATGATCATCGTCGCGATGCCCGTGCAGACGCTGTCCCTGCACGGCGGCGTGCCGAAGGCGATCGCGATCGGGCTGGTGGAGGCCGCGCCGTTCGTGCTGTCCACCGTCCTCGCGCTGGCCATCGGGCTGGGCCGGGTGCGGGTGCCGCCGCGGGCCCTGCTCGTCGCCGACTGCGTGCTGCGCTCGCTGACCTTCGCCGCCCTCGGCGTTCTGGCCGTCACCGGCACGCTCACGCTGCCGGTGCTGATCGCCGGCCTGCTCTTCGGCGCGACGTTCCGGCTCGCCGGGTCGAGCAGCCGCCGGCTCCTGGCGACGTCGGCCGCGGGCGAGACCGGGCGGTTCTCGGTCAACGGCCTGCTCGGGCTGAACACGACGTTCGCGCTCTACATCGCCGGGCCGGTGCTGGGCGGGCTGATCGTCGCGACCGCGGGTGCCGGCTACGCGCTCTTCTTCGACGCGGGCGGGGCGCTGATCCTGCTCGTGGCAACGCTGCTGTTCGTGCCGCGCTCGGCCGGGGGCCGGGACGCGCTGCGCGAGCCGAAGACCTCGGGCTGGCGGATCCTGCGCCGCCGCCCGGTGGCCGCCCGGCTGCTCGTCGTCGAGTTCTTCTTCAACTTCCTCTACATGCCCATCGAAGTGGCGCTCCCGCTGTACGTGGGCGGGACGCTGCACGCGGGCGCGTCCGGCCTGGGCCTGCTCTGGGGTGCGCTCGGGGCCGGGGCGTTCGTCGGCGCCGCGCTCGTCAGCCGGCTGCGGAACCTCCCGCAGCGGCCGCTGCTGGTCGCGATCATCGGACTGTGGGCGCTGTGCCCGATCGGGCTCGCGGTGGTCGGCGACCTCCCGGCCGCGCTGGTCGTCTTCGGCCTCGGCGGCCTGGTGTACGCGCCGTTCACGCCGGTCGCGTACAGCTTCCTGCAGTCGGGGCTCGAACCCGGCGAACAACAACAGGTCGTGACGCTCTGGACGACCGGCGCCACGGTGGCCGCCCCGCTGGGCCTGGCCCTCGGCGGGCCGCTGATCGAGCTGACCGGCACCACCGGCGGGCTCGTGCTGTCCGGGGTGCTGACCCTCCTGCTCCTCCCGATCGCGGCCCGTGCCGTGCTCGACCGCACACCGAAAGGGGAAGTCCGATGTGCCTGAGCCTCCAGATCGCGGCGCGCGAACACCTGCGTGAGCTGGTGCTGCTGCGCCGGATCCGCGACCGCATCGGCCGCGAAGAGACCCTCGACCTCGAGGCGCTCGCCCGCGACGCCGGGATGACGGCCGCAGACTTCCTCCGCCGCTTCCAAGACGCCTACGGCACCACCCCGCACGCCTACCGGCGGGCCGCCCAGGCCGCCCGCACACTGACCTTCGACCGAGTGCTGGAGACCCGATGACCAAGCCCACGAGGAAGTCCGCGCCGCACGTCGCCGACAGCCACGAACTGATCCGCGTCCACGGCGCACGCGTGAACAACCTCAAGGACGTACACGTCGAGCTGCCGAAGCGGCGCCTGACGGTGTTCACCGGCGTCTCCGGCTCCGGCAAGAGCTCGCTGGTGTTCAGCACGATCGCCGCAGAGTCGCAGCGGCTGATCAACGAGACCTACAGCACCTTCGTGCAGGGGTTCATGCCGACGCTGGCCCGGCCCGACGTCGACGTCCTCGACGGGATCACCACCGCGATCATCGTCGACCAGGAGCGGATGGGCGCCAACGCGCACTCCACGGTCGGCACCGCCACCGACGCCAACGCGATGCTGCGGATCCTCTTCAGCCGGCTCGGGCAGCCGCACATCGGCTCGCCCCAGGCGTTTTCGTTCAACGTCGCCTCGATCAGCGGCGCCGGCGCGGTCACCATCGAGAAGGCCGGGCGGCAGATCAAGGAACGCCGCAGCTTCAGCATCACCGGCGGCATGTGCCCGCGCTGCGAGGGCCGCGGCAAGGTCAACGACATCGACCTGACCGCCCTCTTCGACGAGAACAAGTCGCTCAACGAAGGCGCGATCACGATCCCGGGCTACAGCATGGAGGGCTGGTACGGCCGCATCTTCCGCGGCTCCGGCTTCTTCGACCCGGACAAGCCGATCAAGAAGTACACCAAGAAGCAGTTCAACGACCTGGTGTACAAGGAACCGACGAAGATCAAGGTCGAAGGCATCAACCTGACCTACTCGGGGCTGGTCCCGGCGATCCGGAAGTCGATGCTGTCCAAGGACGTCGACTCGCTGCAGCCGCACATCCGCGCGTTCGTGGAGCGGGCGGCCACCTTCACGACCTGCCCGGACTGCGACGGCACGCGGCTTTCGCCGGAGGCGCGATCGTCCAAGATCGGCGGCATCAGCATCGCCGACGCGTGCGCGATGCAGATCAGCGACCTGGCCGGCTGGGTGGGGAAGCTGGCCGAGCCGACGGTCGCGCCGCTGCTGGACGCGCTGAAGCACACGCTCGACTCCTTCGTCGAAATCGGGCTCGGCTACCTCTCGCTCGACCGGCCGTCGGGCACGCTCTCGGGCGGGGAAGCCCAGCGCACCAAGATGATCCGCCACCTCGGGTCGTCGCTCACCGACGTCACCTACGTCTTCGACGAGCCGACGATCGGGTTGCACCCGCACGACATCCAGCGCATGAACGACCTGTTGCTGCAGCTGCGGGACAAGGGCAACACGGTGCTGGTCGTCGAGCACAAGCCGGAGGCGATCGCGATCGCCGACCACGTCGTCGACCTCGGGCCGCACGCCGGCTCCGAGGGCGGCGAGGTCGTGTTCGAGGGCACTGTGGACGGTCTGCGCAAGAGCAAGACGCTGACCGGGCGGCACCTGGACGACCGCGCGTCGCTGAAGTCGTCGGTGCGGTCGCCGTCGGGCTTCCTGGAGGTGCGGGGCGCTTCGACGCACAACCTCCAGGACGTCGACGTCGACGTCCCGCTCGGCGTGCTGACCGTCGTGACCGGGGTGGCGGGTTCGGGCAAGAGCTCGCTGATCCACGGCTCGGTGTCCGGCGGCGAAGGGGTGGTGACGGTCGACCAGACCGGGATCCGCGGCTCCCGCCGGAGCAACCCGGCGACCTACACCGGGTTGCTGGAGCCGATCCGCAAGGCGTTCGCCAAGGCCAACGGCGTCAAGCCGGCGCTGTTCAGCGCGAACTCCGAGGGAGCGTGCCCGAACTGCAACGGCGCGGGCGTCATCTACACCGACCTGGGGATCATGGCCGGCACCGCGACGCCGTGCGAGGTCTGCGAGGGCAAGCGGTTCAACGCCGAGGTGCTCGAGTACACCTTCGGCGGCCGTGACATCAGCGAGGTCCTCGGGATGTCGGTGGCCGAGGCGCTCGGGTTCTTCGCCGACGGCGAGGCCCAGCTGCCGGCGGCGCACAAGATCCTGACGCACCTGTCCGACGTCGGCCTCGGCTACCTGACGCTCGGCCAGCCGCTCACGACCCTGTCCGGCGGCGAGCGGCAGCGGATCAAGCTGGCGACGCACATGGCGGAGAAGGGCGGCGTCTACGTCCTCGACGAGCCGACGGCGGGCCTGCACCTGGCCGACGTCGAGCAGCTGCTGGGCCTGCTGGACCGGCTGGTCGAGTCGGGCAAGTCGGTGATCGTCATCGAGCACCACCAGGCGGTGATGGCCCACGCGGACTGGATCATCGACCTCGGCCCGGGCGCCGGGCACGACGGCGGCCGCGTGGTGTTCGAAGGCACCCCCGCCGACCTGGTCAAATCCCGGAAGACACTGACCGGCGAGCACCTCGCGGAGTACGTCGGCTGACCGGCGCCGCAGTGTGGCCTTCGGCGCGGCTGACGCACCGAAGGCCACACTGGGGTGGCTCGAACGCCTACTCCTCGACCGCCCAAGACTCGTCATCGGGCACCAGCCCAGCGGGTGTTCCGGCGGCCGCGGAGGCAGTCCGGGCCGCACGTCATTTTCGTCGAGCCGGAGTACGTCGGCTGATCGTCTATACCAGATTCGGCGGTGGGGCAGGCCCCCGGAATGTGCCGGGGGCGCTCCGGGTTCCCGGGGCGACCCCTACCCGGAAGACTGGGACCGGTGACCACCACCGAGAACCCCGTCAGCACCGGCAGCGACTTCGCCCGGCTGAGCCAACGCATCTCCGCCGCCGGCCTGATGGTGCGCCGCCCCGGCTACTACACCGCCCGGTTCGCCATCGTGGGCGGGCTGTTCGCCGCCGGCTGGGTCGCCTTCGCCCTGCTCGGGAACTCGTGGTGGCAGCTGGCCGTCGCCGCGTTCCAGGCCGTCATGTTCGCGCAGATCGCGTTGCTGTCGCACGACCTCGCGCACAAGCAGGTCTTCCGGCGCCGCCGGCCGACCGAGATCGCCGGGCTGCTGGTCGGCAACCTCGGCATCGGGATGAGCTACGGCTGGTGGATGGACAAGCACACCCGCCACCACGCCAACCCGAACCACGAGGAGCTCGACCCCGACGTCGACCCGGACATCCTGGTGTGGTCGAAGGACCAGGCCCGGTCCGCGAGCGGGGTCGCGCGGTTCATCGGGCGGTACCAGGCCTTCCTGTTCTTCCCGCTGCTGACGCTCGAAGGTCTCAACCTGCACGTGTCCGGGATCCGCGCGGTGTGCAAGCCGGGCCTGCGCCGCCGGGGCGTGGAAGCCGCGCTGCTGGCCACGCACGTCGTCGTCTACCTCGTCGCGCTGTTCACCGTGCTCTCCCCCGGCATGGCGCTGCTGTTCCTGGCGGTCCACCAAGCACTCTGGGGCATCTACATGGGATCGATCTTCGCGCCCAACCACAAGGGCATGCCGACGCTGACCGGGCAGCCCGAGCTCGACTTCCTCCGCAAGCAGGTGCTGACCTCCCGCAACGTCCGCGGCGGCGTCGTGACCGACGTGGCCCTCGGCGGCCTCAACTACCAGATCGAGCACCACCTGTTCCCGAGCATGCCGTCGCGGCACCTGCGACTGGCGCAGCCGATCGTCCAGGGCTACTGCGCCGAGCTGGACATCCCGTACCTCGAGACGAGCCTGATCGAGTCGTACCGGCAGGCCCTCACCCACCTGCATGAAGCTGGGGCGCCTCTCAGGAACCGTTCGTAGACTCGGGGTATGAGGAAGACGATCGCGGCCCTTCGGGACCTGCCGGCGGCGTTCGGCGCGAAGGCCACCGGCTCGCGGGCCGAGCGGGTCCGCACCTCGCCGCAGTTCGACGGCAAGGTGTTCCGCAACGCGGCGCCCCGGCACCCGATGACGGCGGCGTCGATGCGGACGATCTTCCGCGAGATGTTCTTCGGCGAGCACCGCGAGCTGCGCAAGCCGGCCGGCGCGGTCCCGCTGGTGGCCTCGGAGCCGGTGGAGTCGGCCGAGGGCTTGCACGTGACGTGGTACGGCCACGCGTCGGCGCTGGTCGAGCTGGACGGCGCCCGCGTGCTGCTGGACCCGGTGTGGAGCGACCGGGTGTCACCGGCGGCGTTCGCGGGCCCGCGGCGCCTGCACGAGCCGCCGGTGACGCTGTCCGGGGTCGGCCGGGTCGACGCGGTGGTGATCTCGCACGACCACTACGACCACCTGGACCTGGCGACGATCCGCGACCTGGTGGCGTCGACGTCGGCGCCTTTCCTGGTCCCGCTCGGCGTGGGCGCGCACCTGGAGCGCTGGCGCGTCCCGGCGGCGCGGATCATCGAGCTGGACTGGCACGAAGAGGCCACGGTGGCGGGCGTCCGGTTCGTGGCGACCCCGGCCCAGCACTTCTCGGGCCGCGGCATCACGAACGACGACACGCTGTGGACGTCGTGGGCCCTGCTGGGGCCGTCGCACCGGGTGTTCTACAGCGGCGACACGGGATATTTCGACGGGTTCGCGGCAATCGGCGAGGCACACGGCCCGTTCGACGTGGCGTTGATCCAGATCGGCGCGTACGCCCCGCAGTGGCCGGACATCCACATGACCCCGGAGGAAGGCGTCGCGGCGGGCATCGACGTCCGGGCGAAGCTGCTGATCCCGGTCCACTGGGCGACGTTCCAGCTGGCGATGCACCCGTGGGGCGAGCCGGCGGACCGGGTGTGGCGCGAAGCGAAGGCGGCGGACCTGGCATTGGCGATCCCCCGCCCGGGCGCGCGCATCGACATCACCGCCCCTCCCCCGGTCGACGGCTGGTGGCAGGCGCTGTGACGGACGAGCCGACACGCGTGATCGAGGAGTCGACACGCGTGATCAGGGCGACGACACGGCTCAGATCCGCCGTGTCGGCCCGCAGATCACGCGAGTCGACCCGTCAAGCACGTGAGTCGGCCCCTCGAGCACGGCGAAGTCGGGAGCGCGGGTGAAGCTGAAGCTGGACCTCCATGACATCTACAACCGCGGCGGCGAAATCGACCGGGCGCTCAAGGCGATCATCGACGAGGCCGTCGCCAAGAAGGCGCCGCTCGTCGAGATCATCCCCGGCAAGGGGTCGGGTCAGCTGAAGAAGCACGTCCTGCGGTTCCTCGAGCGCAAGGACGTCAAGGCGCTCTACCACCGGGTCGAAAAGGACAAGGACAACTTCGGCCGGGTCTTCGTGCACTTCCGCTGGAAGTGATCAGAACCGGGTGTCGTGGCGGGCTTCGGCCCACGCGCGGTCCCACGCCGACGCGTGGAGGCGGCTCACCGCGAACCGGGTGATTCCGTACAGCCCCGCCAGGGATCCCGTGATCGCGACCCACAGCAGGATCGCCGCGAACACCCCGTCCGCCGCGGAGGTCGACGGCGACAGCGGCTCGTTCGTCAGGTCGCCGCGCTGGTCCAGCCACACCGATACGTGCGTGCCCGCCGGGCTGCCCGCGTCCGCCAGGACGTCGCCCGTGTGGCGGGCCCCTCGCGCGTCGAACCACGCCGCCTGGACCGTGGTCTGGTCGGCCGGGGCTCCCGCTCCGTCGGTGCTGTACGTCTGGCTCGGCGCCGCGACCAGGGACACCGCCGTCGCCGGGTGGCGGGTCACGCGCTCCTGCTCGGCGCGGGCGGTCTGCGACGCGTACGTGTCCGACCCGAACGCCGCCGCGAACGGCAGCGCCAGCAGCGCGCCGGCGAAGACCAGCACCAGCAGCGCGGCCTCGACGCGGTCGCCGAACCTGGTCAGCGGGTTGCGGCCGGGGTGCAACCGGCGCCGGAACCGGGCGATCCGTCCGCTGGGCCCACGCATGCGCGACTCACTCCTCCCAGAAAGACGTCATCTCGATAACAGTGTGCGCGCAAGGGCTCGACTTTTTCTCGTGAATGGGATGCGGCCCACCTGTGAACCCGTGCACAACCACCCGGACGCGCTAACTGGCCGCGATCGCCGACCACAGCGCGTGAGCGATCTGCGGGCCGCAGACGTCGGTGTGGCCGTGCACGAACCGGTCGGCCGGCAAGTTGTGCGGCACGCCCGGCCGGAAGCGGTACGTCCCGCTCACCGGTAACAGCTCGGCCGTGACGGCTTCGGGAATCCGCTGCGCGCCGTCGTGGCCGATCGCCCCGAAGCCGGACGCGGAGTCGACGAGCCGGGCCGCGATCGCGAACGCGACACCCACCTCGAGGTCGTGCGCGGAGTGCGTGACGAGGATCGGCCCGGTCACGACGCGCTCGTCCAGGACCCGGCGGAACACGCCGGCGAGGGCGTCGCGCGAAAGCACCGCCTGCAACAGGGTCAGCGTGGCCACCGACCCGGCCGGGCCCACGTTCGCGGCCGCCGTGACGAGCCGGCCGCCGAAGCTGTGGCCGACGAGGTGGATCTTCGGCCCGGCCACGCTCGCCAGCAGCGGCGCGAGCCCGCGGACACCGACTTCGCTCGCGCGAGCCTTCATCTCGTAACAGGCGAGGAAGTCGAGCAGGTGCGCGGCGCCGAGGCGGTCCATGACCGTGCCGCCGGGGAGGGTGAACAGCTGCGTCGACGCGTCTTCGCCGTCGTCCGCGCCGCGGGAGGCGGCCGAAAGCAGCGCGGCGGCGAACGCCGTGCGCGCGGTCGCGCGGGCGGTCAGCGCCGGAACGAGGTCGGCGGCGGCATCGATGATCAGCCGTTGCCCGGGCACCAGGTCCCGCAGCAGGTCCAGCCGCTCGGTCAAGCCGTCCTCGGCGAGCTTGCGCGACGGCCACAGCACGCACGCGAACGCGATCCGCCGTCCCGGCAGGCCCCCGGAAACCGCGCGCATCGATCCCGCCAGCGCCGAATAGAGCAGGCGTGCGACCAAAGGGCCGTCGTTCCAGCCGTGGCACAGGAAAACGAGGTCGGTGACCGCCGGATCGGCCGCGAGCGCCCGCACGGCCGCGCCCCGGTCGCCGACGAGCTCGCCCGCCCGGTCGAACTCGACCTCGGCGGCCGCGAACCCGGCCAGCTGCACGGCGGTCCTCCTCGGCGACGACTCCCCGGGAAGTCGCCCGCGGCCCGGCGGCCGTTACGCGTCAGAGCCAGTCGTCGGGACGCGGCCAGGGCATCAGCGCCGCCAACGCGTCCTGGGCCGGCTCGGTCACGGCGTACCGCCCCCGGTGGAACAGCAGCGGCCGCGCGTCCGACGGCGCACCCAGCGCCGTCACCCGGCCGATCACGACGTAGTGGTCACCCGCCTCGTGCACCGCCTCCAGCGCACAGTCGATCCACGTCAGCGCGCCGTCGAGCAGCGGGGCCCCGGACGGCGCCGGCGTCCAGCCCACCCGGGCGAACTTGTCCTCGCCGCGGGCGCCGAACACCGCGCTGACCTCCTGCTGGTCCTCGGCCAGGACGTTGACCGCGAACCGGCCCGCCGCGGCGAGCACCGGCCAGGTCCGCGAGGTGCGGGCCGGGCAGAACAGCACCAGCGGCGGGTCGAGCGACAGCGCGGCGAACGACTGGCACGCGAACCCGGCGAGGGTGTCGCCGTCCCGGCCGGTGACCACCGTGACGCCCGTGCAGAAGTGCCCGAGCACGCTGCGGAACCCGGCCTGGTCGACCACCACGGCGGTCATGCGCCGGGCGGCCGCGCGCCGACCGAGAAGTCGTGCCCCCACAGGGAAACCGCCGTGCTCTCGCGGGCGATCCAGTTTTCGTCGTCGACCTGGCGGCCTTCGCAGCCGAACTCGACGTCGAAGCCGCCGGGGGTCTTCATGTAGAACGACAGCATCAGGTCGTTGACGTGCCGGCCGAGCGTGGCCGACATCGGCACCTTGCGCCGGATCGCGCGGTCGAGGCACAGGCCGACGTCGTCGGTGTTCTCCACCTCGACCATCAGGTGCACGATCCCGCTCGGCGTGGGCATCGGCAGGAACGCGAGGCTGTGGTGGCGCGGGTTGCAGCCGAAGAAGCGCAGCCACGCGGGTTCGCCGTCGGCGGGCCTGCCGACCATCTGCGGTGGCAGGCGCATGGAGTCGCGCAGCCGGAAACCCAGGACGTCGCGATAGAACCGCAGCGACGCCTCGTCGTCCTTTGTGGACAACACGACGTGGCCGAGGCCCTGCTCCCCGGTGACGAACGTGTGGCCGTACGGGCTCACGACGCGCCGGTGCTGCAACGCGACGCCGTGGAACACCTCCTGGGTGTTGCCGGACGGGTCGTCGAAGCTGATCAGCTCGACCACGCGCCGGTCGGCCAGCTCTTCGGGCGTGCCCTCCTTGTAGGGCACCGACGCGCTGTCCAGCCGCGACCGCAGTTCGGCCAGCTCGCCGGCGTTCGCGACCTCCCAGCCGGTGGTCGCCAGCCGGTCGGCGGTGCCGGGCGAGATGACCAGGCGTGCCGGGAAGTCGTCCATCCGCAGGTACAGCGACTCCGGGTCGACGCCCTTGCCTTCGACCATGCCGAGCACCTTGAGCCCGTATTCGCGCCACGCGGCCATGTCGGTGGCTTCGATGCGGAGGTAGCCCAGTGACCGGATGCCCATCAGGAACTCCCGAGGAAGTCGAGGGCCAGCCGGTTGAATTCGTCGAACTTCTCCAGCTGGGCCCAGTGCCCGCAGCCGCCGAACACGTGCAGCTGCGCGCGCGGAATCGTCTTCAAAGGCACGAGCGCGCCGTCCAGGGGGTTGACGCGATCTTCGCGGCCCCAAATCAGCAGCACGCGCTGGCGGAGGCGGTGGGCCTCGCGCCAGAGCATGCCTTCTTCGTAGGTGTCGGGCTGGGCGAACGACATCCCCATCGCGCGCATCGCGGCGAGCGACTCGGGTGTGTTCGCCGCGGCGAAGCGGTCGTCGATCAGCTCGTCGGTGATCAGCGACTGGTCGTGGACCATGATGCGCAGGAAGGCCTCCATGCGTTCGCGGCTCGGCTTCGCCGCGAACTTACCAAGGTTCTTGACGCCTTCGGTGGGGTCGGGCGCGAAGAGGTTGACACTCAGCCCGCCCGGTCCCATCAGCACCAGCCGCCCGGCGCGTTTGCCGTGGTTCAGCGCGAGCCGGACCGCGGCCCCACCACCCAGGGAGTTGCCGACGAAGTGGGCGCGCTCGACGCCCAGCGCGTCCATCAGGCCGACGACGGCGTCGGCGCTGTGGCGGAAGTACTGCGGGTGCTCGGTCGGCTTGTCCGACCGCCCGAAGCCGGGCTGGTCGACGGCGATCGTCCGGTAGTGCTTGGCGAACTCCGGCAGGTTGCGCCCGAAGTTGCTCCACGCCGACGCGCCGGGCCCGCCGCCGTGCAGCAGGATCACGGTCTCGGCGTGCTCGGCGCCGGCCTCGTGGTAGTGCAGTTTCAGCGAGCCGGCCTGGACGTACTTGCCTTCCGGAGCGGCCATCAGTACATCGCGTTCTCGACGGGGAGCCCGAAGGCGCCGGTGCCGAACATGACGTACGCGCGCTCGGCGTCGTTGGCCGCGTGGACCCGGCCGGCGTGCGCGTCGCGCCAGAAGCGCTGGATCGGCGTGCCGCGCTGGATCGCGCGGCCGCCGGAGTTCTCGAAGAGCCGGTCGATCGCGGAGATCGCGCGTTCCGTGCCGCGCACCTGGTCACGCCGGACCCGCAGGCGCAGGTCCGAAGGCAGCCGCTCCTCGCGCTTGGCCAGCTCGTACAGCTCGTCGATGTTGCGCGTGAGCTGCAGCCACGCGGCGTCGATTTCGCTGGCCGCCTCGGCGATCCGCACCTTGGCGAACGGGTCCTCTTTGGACTGCTCGCCGGCGTACGCGGCCCGCACGCGCTTGCGCTGGTGCTCGACGTGCGCGTCGTAGGCACCCTGCGCCATGCCGATGATCGGCGCGGTGATGGTGCTGGGGTGCACCGAACCGTAGGGCAGCCGGTACAGCGGGCCGGGGTTGACGGCCTGGCCCGGCACCTTGCACTTCGACGTCGCGATGAAGCTCAGCGCGCGGTGCTGCGGGATGAACACGTCCTCGACGACGATGTCGTTCGACCCGGTCCCGCGCAGGCCCACGGTGTCCCAGACGTCCACGATGGTGTAGTCCGCGATGGGCAGCAGGTAGGTGCAGAAGTCGACCGGCTTGCCGTCCTTGAACGCGGGTCCCCCGAGCAGCACCCACGTGCAGTGACCGGAGCCGGAGGAGAAGCTCCACCGGCCCGAGAGCCGGTAGCCGCCTTCGACGACCTCCGCCTTGCCCATCGGGGCGTACGACGAGGAGATCCGCACGTCCTCGTCTTCACCCCACACCTCTTGCTGGGCCTGCGCGTCGAACAGCGCCACGTGCCACGGGTGGACGCCGAGGATGGAGGCGACCCAGCCGGTGGACCCGCACGCGCTCGCGATCAGCTTGACCGCGGTGTAGAAGCTCACCGGGTCGGCTTCGAAACCGCCGTACGGCTTCGGTTGCAGCAGCTTGAAGAACCCGGTCTCCTGCAGGGCCTTGACGGACTCCTCGGGGACGTTTCGCGCGTCCTCGGTGTCCTGGGCCCGTTCCCGCAGGACCGGCAGGAGGTCCCGGACCCCGGCGATCACCGGCTCACTCATGCGCAGTCCTCTCTCGCGTTCACTCCGGCAAGACTAGAACACGTTCTCGTTTTTGTCGAGAACGCCCTGCGCCAGCGCGCTGTTGATCCCTGCTCTCCGGCCGGAAAACACGCAGTCGGCCAGGGACAGACCGCTCACGTACGATCTGGAACAGATTCCCACCGCGGTGCGCCCGGCGGCGTACAGGCCCGCGATCGGCTCTCCCGCTTCGCTCCGCACGGCGCCGGTGTCCTCGTCCACGACCAGGCCACCGAGGGTCAGCATCGGCGTGGGGTAGCCGAGGTTGGGCCGCACCGAGATGTCGATGAGCGAGAACGGCGGGTGCTCCAGCCGCCGCGCGAACTCGGCGGGCTTGCCCATCGGGTCCTCGGCGCCGTGGTAGGCCTCGACGCTCGTGCGCAGCCCCTGGGGGTCGACACCGGCCTTGCGCGCCGCTTCCTCGACTGTCGCGCCGGTGACGCGGCCGCGGCGCAGCAGGTAGCGCAGCTGAAGTCCCTGGAACCACTGGCTTTGCGCCTTGGTGTCCCGCCGGGCATCGGCGACGATCGGTGCGTCGACGAGCAGCCAGCCCTTGCTCTCGTGGTCTTCGATGAGCTTTTCGCCGACCGCGGCGCCGTACCGGGACTCGTCGATGACCCGGCGCCCGGCGGCGTCGACGATGATCCCGCCGAGGAACGCACTGGGCGGCGTGATGAACCGCCACGCCGAGATCCGGCCCAGTTCGCCCGTCGCGGCCCCGGCGTCGACGCCGAGCCGGAGGCCCGAGCCGTCGTCGGCGGACGTGCCGAGCGGGAGCCCGCCGCGGTAGGCCGGCGCGTGCTCGCGCACCAGCTCACGGTTGGCGATGAACCCGCCCGCGGCCAGCACGACGCCGCGCCGGGCGGTGATCCGCAGCTCACGGCCGTGCGCGCGTTCGATCCGTTCGACGCGGCGGTGCAGCGACTTCCGCAAGGACGGCACGTAGATGCCCGGCTTGGCCGCGTACTGCGCGAGCCGGCGATGGCGAGCGCGCACACCTGGCGATGCGTCCTGCAGCGTGTCGGCGACGAGCCCGGTGACGCGGCCGTCGTCGTCCCGGATCAGGCCGCGGGCGTTCGTCTGGGTCAGCACCCGCACCCCGCGCTTCGCGACGGCCTCTTTGAGGCGCGTCATCAGCATCTTCCCCGAGGTCCCGGGCCCCTTGACGCGGTGGCCGCGCGGGGCGGGCTTCGCCGCGTCCCGGAAACCGCCCGCGGCTTCGCTACCGGAGTAGTACAGGTAGTGCGCGTCGCTCGGGTACGACGTCTTGTAGGGACACAGGCTGCCTTCGAACGGCACGCCGTTGCCCTCCAGCCAGGTGATCATCTCGCGGCTGCCTTCGCAGAAACGCTTGAGCGTCTGCTCCGAGACCACGTCCCCGGCTTCGAGCCGCAGGTAGGCGTACATCGCGTCGACCGAGTCGTCGACGCCCGCGTCGAGTTGCTGGGCGGTGCCGCCGCCCGCGTAGACCACGCCTCCGCTGACCGCACTGGCGCCCCCGCCGGCGAACCGCTCGACGAGAATGACGTCCGCACCGGCGTCGGCCGCTTCCAGGGCGGCGCAGGCGCCGGCCGCCCCGAAGCCCACGATCACCACGTCCGCGACGAGTTCGTCCATGGTCACCACCCTAGAACTGGAACACGTTCTCGTCTATGGTGGCCGAAAGCGACCCTCAACTGGATACTCGTCTTGTGGAACACGTTATAGGTGAGGTGGCATGACGGAGCAGTTCGACGTCGTCGTGGTCGGCAGCGGCGCTGCCGGGATGACCGCCGCGCTGGCCGCGGCCCACAACGGCCTGAGCGTGGTCCTCCTGGAAAAGGCCCCCTGTTTCGGCGGCTCGACCGCCCGCTCCGGCGGCGGGGTCTGGCTGCCGGGCAACCACGCGCTGCGTGCCGCCGGGATCGACGAACCACCCGAGCGGGCCCGCGAGTACCTGGCCTCGATCGTCGGCGACGTCGTCCCGGCCGTCCGGCGCGACACGTTTCTCGCGCACGGCCCCGAGGTGCTGAAGTTCGTGTGCGACCACACCCCGCTCAAGTTCCGCTGGGTCCGGAACTACAGCGACTACCACCCCGAAGCGCCCGGCGGGCGCTCCGGCGGACGCTCGGTCGAGCCGATGGCCTTCGACGGCAAGCTGCTCGGCGACGAGCTGGCCCACCTCGAGCCGCCGTACAGCGCTCCCCCGCTCGGCGTGCCCATCACCCAGGCCGACTACCGCTGGCTGAGCCTGCTGGCCCGGCACCCGCGCGGTGCCGTCCGGATGCTGTCGCTCGGCGTCCAGTGGCTCGTCGGCAAGGTCCGCGGGCAGCGGCTGCTGAGCATGGGGCAAGCGCTTGCGGCCGGCCTGCGGGTGGGCCTGACCAGGGCGGGCGTCGAAGTCCGGCTGAACACCCCACTGGTCGACCTGCACATCGAGGACGACCGCGTCACCGGCGTCGTCACCGCGCAGGGAGTCATCGAGGCCCGGCGGGGCGTGATCCTCGCCAGCGGCGGGTTCGAGCAGAACCTCGAGATGCGCGAGAAGTACCAGCGCGCCCCGATCGGCATCGACTGGACCGTCGGCGCGGCCGCCAACACCGGCGACGGCATCACCGCCGGCCTCAAGCTGGGTGCCGCGCTCGACCTGATGGACGACGCCTGGTGGGGCCCGTCCCTGCCGCTCACCGGCGGGCCGTGGTTCGCGCTCGCCGAGCGGTCGCGGCCGCGCTGCATCATGGTCGACGCCCGCGGCGAGCGGTTCGTCAACGAGTCGGCGCCCTACGTCGAGGCCGTGCACGCGATGTACGGCCCCGGGGACGGGCCGGGCGCGCACATCCCGACCTGGCTGGTGTTCGACCAGCGCTACAAGGACCGGTACATGTTCACCGGCGTCGGACCGCGGCAGCCGCTGCCCGGGCGCTGGTTCAAGGCCGGGATCGCGGTGAAGTCGGGCTCGCTGGAAGGCCTGGCCGCGAAAATGGACGTCCCGCCGGAAGGTCTCGCCGCGACCGTCGAACGCTTCAACGGCTTCGCGCGCAACGGCGTCGACGAGGACTTCCAGCGCGGGGTCAGCAAGTACGACCACTACTACGGCGACCCGCGCAACAAGCCCAACCCCAGCCTCGGTCCCCTGGACAAGGCGCCGTACTACGCGGTGAAGATCGTCCCGGGCGACCTGGGGACCAAGGGCGGCCTGCGCACCGACGAGCACGCGCAGGTCCTGCGCGAAGACGGCTCCGTCGTGCCGGGCCTCTACGCCGCGGGCAACGTCAGCGCGGCCGTGATGGGCCGCACGTACGCCGGGCCGGGCGCGACCATCGGTCCCGCCATGGTGTTCGGCTACCTTGCGGCGACGCGGCTGGCGCACGAAGATCAAGGGACCACGGGAGGCGAGCGATGACGCAGGAATCCGTACGCACCATCTACGCCGGTGAGCCGCCGACCCGCTTCGCGCGCGGCTGGCACTGCCTCGGCCTGGCGAAGGACTTCCGCGACGGGAAGCCGCACGCAGTCACGGCGTTCGGCACGAAGCTGGTGGTGTTCGCCGACTCGAAGGGCGACCTGAACGTCCTCGACGGCTACTGCCGGCACATGGGCGGCGACCTCACCCAGGGCAGCGTCAAGGGCGACGAGGTCGCGTGCCCGTTCCACGACTGGCGCTGGAACGGCAAGGGCAAGTGCGTCTCGATCCCCTACGCCAAGCGGGTTCCGCTGCGCGCGCGGACGCGGTCGTGGACGGCGTCCGAGCAGAACGGCCAGCTCATGGTCTGGCACGACCCGGAAGGCAACCCGCCGCCGGAAGAGCTGGCCATCCCGCACATCGAGGCCGCCGACAGCTCCGAGTGGAGCAACTGGACGTGGGACTCGATCTTCATCGACGGCTCCAACTGCCGTGAGATCATCGACAACGTCGTCGACATGGCGCACTTCTTCTACATCCACTACGCCTACCCGACGTACTTCAAGAACGTGTTCGAGGGTCACATCGCCACGCAGTACCTCAACACGAAGGGCCGCCCGGACATGGGCATGGCGTCGAACTACGGCGGCGAGGACAACCTGCTGCGGTCGGAGGCGTCGTACTTCGGGCCGTCCTACATGATCAACAAGCTGGTGAACTCGTTCCAGGGCTACGAGATCGAGAGCGTGCTCATCAACTGCCACTACCCCGTGACGCCGACGTCGTTCGTGCTGCAGTACGGGATGAAGGTCAAGAAGCAGCACGGGCTGACCGACGAGCACGCCGACAAGATCGCGGCCAAGCTGGCCAAGGGCATCGGCGCGGGATTCCTGCAGGACGTCGAGATCTGGAAGCACAAGACCCAGATCGACAACCCGCTGCTGTGCGAAGAGGACGGTCCGGTCTACCAGCTTCGCCGCTGGTACCAGCAGTTCTACGTCGACGCCGCCGACGTCACCGAGGACATGACCCGGCGGTTCGAGTTCGAAGTGGACACTTCGAAGGCCAACGAGGCGTGGGCGGCCGAGGTGGCGGAGAACCTGGCCCGCCAGAAGACCGAGGCGGAAGTGTGACGACCGCCGAGACCGCCGAGTTCCTGTCGGGCGGGCTGCGGCCGCACGAGTGCCGCAGCTGCGGGACGTGCGTGCTGGTGAAGAAGAACAGCATCCAGCACACGAGCATCCAGTGGACTTCGCGCCCCGCCGACAGCTGCCCGGTGTTCGCCGACGCGGACGGTCCGTCGGCGCTCCTCGACACGTGCCCGAAGCTGGCGGACAGCATCGGCGACGCGGTGCGCGACGGCACGCTGGCGGTGGCCGATGGGTGAGCGGGTCTACACGCTGACGGTCGCCGACGTCGTCGTCGAAACGCCGGACGCGCGGTCGGTGGTCTTCGAAATCCCCTCCGAACACGCTGACGCGTTCCGCTATTCGGCCGGGCAGTTCCTGACCCTGCGGATCCCCAGCGACCGGACCGGCTCGGTGGCCCGGTGCTACTCGCTGTCGAGCGCGCCGCACGAGAACCGCGTGCAGGTGACGGTCAAGCGGACCGACGGCGGGTACGGGTCGAGCTGGGTCTGCTCTTCGCTTCGCCCGGGAATGACGGTGGACGTGCTCGCGCCCGCGGGTGTGTTCTGCCCGACGTCGGTGGACGAGGACTTCCTGCTGTTCGCCGGCGGCAGCGGCATCACGCCGGTGATGGCGATCCTGAAGACGGCACTGGAGCAGGGTTCCGGGCGCGTCGTGCTCGTCTACGCGAACCGCGATGAGAACTCGGTGATCTTCGCGGGCGAACTGGCGTCGCTGGCGAAACGCTACGGAGACCGGCTCGTCGTCATCCACTGGCTGGAGAGCGTGCAGGGCCTCCCGGACGTCTCGCAGCTGCGGGGGCTGGCCACGGCGTACACGTCTCACGAGGCTTTTCTGTGTGGTCCGGCGCCCTTCATGGCGGCCGCGCGCGAGGCGCTCGGGCAGCTCGGGGTGCCGCGGGACCGGGTGCACGTCGAGAAGTTCACGTCGCTGACCGGGAACCCGTTCGAAGACGCCCCCGCCGAGGAGGAGCCGGTTTCGGACGAGGCGCCGGCGTCGCTGACGGTGACGCTCGACGGCGACACGCGCTCGATGGCCTGGCCGCGGCAGCGGAAGCTCCTGGACCACCTGCTGGACGCGGGGATGGACGCGCCGTACTCGTGCCGCGAGGGACAATGCAGTGCGTGCGCGTGCCGGGTCGTGTCGGGTGAGGTGAAGATGCTGCACAACGAGGTCCTCGACGCCGAGGACATGGCGGACGGCATCGTGCTGGCCTGCCAGTCGCTGCCGGTCACCGACGACGTCTCGATCAGCTACGAATAGGAGTCCCCGCGTGCCCATCGATCCCGCGGTCGCCATCGGCGCCGAGATCGGCGAGGTGAACTTCGCCTGGACGTCGTCGGACGTGCTGCTCTACCACCTGGCACTCGGCGCGGGCCCGGACGAGCTGCGGTACACCTACGAGCAGGACCTGGTGGTGCTGCCGACGTTCGCGACGGTCGCGGCGAACCTGCGCGTGTTCGACCCGCCGGCGGTGTCGTTCCCCGGGGTCGAGATCGACCTGGCGAAGGTGCTGCACGGCAAGCAGGAGATCACCCTGCACCGGCCGATCCCGACGTCGGGGAAGGCGGTGGCCCGGTCGCGGATCGCGGACGTCTTCGACAAGGGCAAGGCGGCGGTCGTGGTCCAGGAGGTCGCGGTGACCTCGTCGTCCGGCGATCCACTGTGGACGGCCCGGTCGAGCATCTTCGCCAGGGGCGAAGGGGGTTTCGGCGGCTCGCGGGGTCCGTCGGACCGCGTCGAGTGGCCTTCTCGTGAGCCGGACTTCGTCTTCGAGACGCCGACGCTGCCGCAGCAGGCGCTGCTGTACCGGCTGTGCGGGGACCGGAACCCGCTGCACGCGGACCCGGCGTTCGCGCTCGCGGCGGGTTTCGACCGGCCGATCCTGCACGGGCTGTGCACGTACGGGATCGTGGCGCGCGTCCTGGTGAACGAGTTCCTGGACGGCGACCCGGCGCGAGTGGCGTCGTTCGCAACGAAGTTCGCCGGTGTGGTGTTCCCGGGCGAGATGCTGCGGATCCGGGTGTGGCGAGACGACGGCCGCCTGCTGGTCACGACGACGGCCGTCGAGCGGGACGACGCGCCGGTGCTGGCGGACACGGTGCTGGTGCCCACTTCGTGAGAACGTCCCGGCCGTCGCCCGCTACCGTGGAGGGGTGACTTCGGAATATTTCGTGGTGCGGGGCACGGTCGAGCCGGGCGACCAGCGAGGCCGTGAGCTGGGCTTTCCCACGGCGAACATCGCGCTGGGCGACCAGTCCGGCTCCGTGGGCGACGGGGTGTGGGCGGGCTGGGTGGGCCGTGAGGACGGCTCCCGCATCCCGGCGGCGATCTCGGTCGGCCGCCGCCCGACGTACTACGGAGCGGACGGCTACCGGCTGCTGGAAGCCCACCTGCTGGACTTCACGGGCGACCTGTACGGCGAGACGCTGGTGGTGTGGCTGGGCTCGCACCTGCGCGACCAGCAGGCGTACGCGTCGGCGGAGGACCTGATCACGGCGTTGAAGAACGACATCGCGGCGGCAGCCCAGTGGACGGCCGCCCACCCGGCCGCCGCGCTGCCGGACCCCGGCGAGCCCCCATTGGGCGAGGTCCGCCGCATCGAGGGCTGAGTGGTCTGCGCAGCCGGTCGTGAGCCTCACAAAGCCGAGGCCAGCAGCAGGTACCCCATCCCCGCCCCCATCACGGCCCGGCACACCGCGCGCGAAGCCTGCCCTGGGCCGGCCGCGGCCACCGCCGACCCGCGCACCACCAGCACCCCCGTCCGCGCCGCGTCCACCACGAAATAGCCCGCCGCCGCCACCGCGACCAGCGGCAACGCCAGCCGGGCGTCCATCGTCGCCATCGTCAGCCACGGGCCGTGCGCCATGCCCGCGTGGGGCATCGCCGTCACCATGTAGAGCATCGCCGCCGCCGAGAGCGCGTGGTGCGCGCACCCCGGCCGGCCCCTCCACCACGCCACCGCGAACCAGCCCGCCGTCAGCACCAGGACCGCCTGCCAGCCCGCCGCCGGGATCGGGCCGCCGACCGGGGACAGCATCGCCACCATCGCGACCACCAGCAGCAGCTCCGCCAGGTCGCCGTGCCGGACGCCGTGGCCCAGCCGGACGTAGTCGAGACGGACCAGGCGCAGCACGCACGGCAGCGCCAGCACCGCGAACACCGCGGTGAGCGCCCAGTCGACGACCATCGCGAGTCGGCCTCACTCTCCGTCGTGGGTGGTGTCTCCACCGTGACACCCACGACGGCCGGGCACCAGCCGTCAATGAGGTGACGCCTCAGTCACCCGTCAGGACGAGGCCGCTCGTCGGCACGCCCGTCCCCGCCGTCACCAGCACCCGCGACGCGCCGGCGACCTGGTTGACCGCCGTGCCGCGGATCTGCCGGACGCCCTCCGCGATGCCGTTCATGCCGTGGATGTACGCCTCGCCGAGCTGGCCGCCGTGCGGGTTCAACGGCAACGCGCCGTCGAGCTCCAGCGCGCCGTCGGCGATGAAGTCCTTCGCTTCGCCGCGGCCGCAGAAACCCAGCTCTTCCAGCTGCATCAGCACGTACGGCGTGAAGTGGTCGTACAGCACGGCGACGTCCACATCGGACGGTCCGAGCCCGGACTGGTCCCACAGCTGCCGCCCCACGACGCCCATCTCCGGCAGCGCGGCCAGGTCGTCGCGGTAGTAGCTGGTCATCACGTACTGGTCCGGCCCGCTCCCCTGCGCCGCCGCCGCGATCACCGCCGGTGCCTGCCCCAGATCGCGAGCCCGTTCGACACTGGTGACGACCAGCGCCACCCCGCCGTCGCTCTCCTGGCAGCAGTCGAGCAGGTGCAGGGGCTCGGCCACCCAGCGCGACGACTGGTGCTCCGCCAGGGTGATCGGCCGCTCGTGGAACCACGCGTTCGGGTTGGTCGCCGCGTGCTTGCGGTCGACCACCGCGACCCGGCCGAAGTCTTCGCTCGTCGCGCCGTAGTCGTGGAGGTAGCGCTGCGCGACCATGGCCACCGTCGCCGCCGGCGTCGCGATGCCCATCGGGTAGTGGAACGCGTTGTCGACGCCGGACGAGTTGACCTGCCCGGCCGCGGCCGAGGACACCTGGCCGAACCGCATGCCCGAGCGTTCGTTGAACGCCCGGTAGGCGACGACGACGTCCGCGACGCCGGTCGCCACCGCCATCGCCGCCTGCTGCACGGTCGCCGCCGCGGCGCCGCCGCCGTAGTGGATGCGGCTGAAGAACTTCAGTTCGGGAATCCCCAGTTCCCGCGCCACCGCGATCTCCGCGTTGCCGTCCATGGTGAACGACACCAGACCATCCACATCGGACGCCGAAAGTCCCGCGTCCGCCAGGGCGTGGGAGATGCATTCGGCCGCCAGCCGCAGTTCGCTGCGCCCGGAGTCCTTCGAGAACTCCGTCGCGCCGATCCCGGCGATGGCGGCCTTGCCCGAGAGCGTCACGGCAGCGTCACCTCCACGGTCCCGGCGACGTGCTCGCCGAGCGAGTCCACTCCGGACACCGACACGACGACGTCGTTGCCTTCACGCGAGACCACCCGGCCGGTGAACGTCAGCGTGTCGTAGGCGTAGCACGGCACGCCGAGCCGGATCTTGATCGACCGGATCAGCGCCTCCGGCCCGGCCCACGCCGACACGAACCGCTGCACCAGGCCGGTGTCGGTGAGGATGTTGAGGAAGATGTCCTTCGACCCGCGCGCCACCGCCGAGTCGCGGTCGTGGTGCACGTCCTGGAAGTCGCGGGTGGCCAGGGCCGTGCTGACGACGAACGTCGGCGTCGCCTCGATCGTCAACGGCGGCAGCTCGGTCCCTTCGGCGACGGTCATCGCGCCACCTTCCAGGCCGGCAGCGTCAGGTCGTCGTCCACGCGGACGAACGCCGCCACCACCGGAAGTCCGATGTGGACCTCTTCGGGCAGGGCGTCGAGCAGCTCGGCCATCACGCGGACCCCTTCTTCCAGCTCCACCAGGGCCACCACGAACGGGAGATCCTTGCCGGGCACCGGCGGGTGGTGGTGCACGACGTACGAGAACACCGTCCCGCGGCCGCTGGCGACGACGTAATCCGGCTTCGTGTCCAGCGAGCCGTCGGGCGGCATCGGCCCGGGCGGGTGCCGCAGCGTCTCGCCCCAGCGCTGGATCCGCAGCTCGCCTTCCTTCAAGCCGTCCCAGAAGAACTCGGTGTCACGGCTGATCACCGGCCGCAGCACCGGCGCGGGCGGCGGTTTCGGGGCGGGCGGCCGGAACTTGAGGACGCGGAACATCATCTCCGCGACGGCTTCGTCCTCGACGTACCACCGCGCGCGCGTCGTGACGAACCAGCCCTCCCCCAGCGCGGTCTTCTTCGGGCCGACGACGCTTTCCAGCGCCGTCCGCACCTCGACCTGTTCGCCGGGCCGCAGGTAGCGGTGGTAGGTCTGCTCCGAGTTCGTCGCGACGACGGACGTGAACCCGGCTTCGTCCAGCAGCTCCATCATCAGGCCGAGCGGGTCGTCGGAGCCGCGCAGCGCGTTCAAGCCGCCCATCGTCCACACCTGGGCCATCGCGGGCGGCGCGACGAGTCCCTTGTGGACGCTGTGCGCGGCGAACTCCGGGTCGGTGTAGACGGGGTTGCCGTCCCCGATCGCCTCGACCCAGTTGTTCACCATGGCCTGGTTCACCGGGTCGCGCGCGAGGCGCGGCGCGCACTCGCCGCGGGCGGCGATCTCGGCGGCGGTCTCTTCGATGGTCATCGCGGCACCCTCGGCAGGCCCAGGCCGATCGAGGCGATCAGCTCCCGTTGGATTTCACTGACCCCGCCGCCGAACGTCAGCACGATGTTGCGCTTCGCGGCGACGTCCAGCCATTCCGCCAGCTCGGCGGTGTCCGGGTCGGCCAGGTCGCCGTGGCGCCCGACCAGCTCTTCGAGGTTCCGGCCGATGCGCTGGATGACCTCGGAGCTGAACACCTTGGTCGCCGACGCGTCGGCGACGGTCACCGGCGCGCTCGCCGAGGACACCGCGACCTGCCAGTTCAGCAGCTCGTTCACCCGCGTCACCGCCATGGCCTCGGCCAGCACGGCCCGGACGTCGGCGAGGTCGAGCAGGCCGCGGGCGGCGGCCCAGGCGCGGACGCGGTCGTACAGGCCGCCGATCCGCCCGGCCGGGCCGAGCATGACGCGCTCGTGGTTGAGCTGCGTCGTGATCAGCCGCCAGCCCTCGTTCTCCTTGCCCACCAAGCGGTTCACCGGCACGCGGACGTCCGAATAGTACGTCGCGTTGACGTGGTGGGCGCCATCGCACGTGATGATCGGCGTCCAGGAGTAGCCGGGGTCGCTCGTGTCCATGATGAGGATCGAGATGCCCTTGTGCCGCGGCGCGTCCGGCGCGGTCCGCACGGCGAGCCAGATGTAGTCGGCGTCGTGGCCGCCGGTGGTGAAGATCTTCTGGCCGTTGACGACGTACTCGTCGCCGTCGCGCACCGCCGTCGTGCGCAGCGCCGCGAGGTCGGTGCCGGCCTCCGGCTCGGTGTAGCCGATCGCGAAGTGGATCTCGCCGGCCAGGATCTTGGGCAGGAAGAAGGACTTCTGCTCGTCCGTGCCGTACTGCTGCAGCGTCGGCCCGACCGTCTGGAGCGTCACCGACGGCAGCTGGACGTCGGCACGCACGGCCTCGTCGACGAACAGGTGCTGTTCGATCTCGCCGAAGCCCTGCCCGCCGTACTCGACCGGCCAGCCGACGCCGAGCCGGCCGTCGCGGCCCATCCGCGCGACGATCTCGCGGAACACCGGCCCGTGCCGCTCGCGCAGCATGGCCTGGCGTTCCTCGGGGCTGATCAGCCCGGCGAAGTACTCGCGCAGTTCGGTGCGCAGCGCTTTCTGCGCCGCGGTCAGTTCGACGTGCATCCGCGCACCCCCGCCACTCGTTCGCCGAGCCTGCCGAGCCGGTGCGCGGCGCCGCCGAGCGCCCGGCCGAGGTCCTTCACCGCCGATGAATACCGGTGCAGCGGATAGGTTTCGTCGACGCCGACCCCGCCGTGCAGGTGGTGGCAGGTCGCGAGCGCCTTGGGTGCCTCTTCGGCGAACCAGTACGCCGCGATGTCCAGTTCGGCGTCCGCGTCCAGGCCGGCCGCGAGCCGCCACACCGCCGACGTCACGGCCAGGTGCACGGTCCGGGCGGCGACGTAGACGTCGGCGATCTGGCCGGCCACCGCCTGGAACGCCGCGAGGGGCCGGCCGAACTGGGTGCGTTCGCCGACGTGCTTCACGGTGAGGGCGAGAGCGCCGGCCAAGAGGCCGTCGCCGACCGCCAGCGCGCCCGCGACCGCGAGACGGTGCAGTGCCTCGACGGCGCCGCGGTCGAACAGGAGGTCCGTCTCCTCGACGGCGACGTCGTCGAGGCGCACGGTGTACTCCGGCGCGCCGGCCGAGGTCGGCGTCCGGACGAGCGTGACGCCGTCGGCGTGCGGGTCGACCAGGTAGACGGCGGTGCCGTGCGGAGTGGACACCGGCGTGAGGATCCTGGTGGCTTCGCTCGCGTACGGCACGGCGGTCTTCACGCCGGTGAGGACCCAGCGGCCGCCGGCGGCCCGCGCGGTCGTCGCGGGCTCGGCGGCGAGCGGGGCAGACGGCTCGTGCAGGGCCGCGGTGAGCAGCGCCTCCCCCGCCGCGACCGGCGGCAGGAGCTCCGCGCGCTGCTGGGGCGTGCCCAGCGTCTCGATCGGCAGGACCCCCAGCGCCAGTGCGGCGTAGGCGGGCACCGGCTCGGCGGCGCGGCCGACCTCGGTGAGGACCTGCGCGATCTCCGCGATGCCCAGGCCGTCACCTTCGAGTTCGGGCGGCAGCGCGAGGGCGAGCAGGCCCGACGACGCGAGTGCGCGCCACGGGTCGTCGACCGCGCCGAGCACCTTCGCGGCGAGGGCGGCGATCTCCGTCTGCGTATCGTCAAGGGTGAAATCCACGCCTGTCCTCCGGATCGGCGCAATACTGAAACCTGTTCTAGTCTTAACCGGAAAGCGCCGGTACGGCAACCCCTCTGGGACGAGCTTCAGCGGAGGACCATCAGTGGCGGTGACCGAACCGGGCGGCGCGCGCCGGCGCCGGCGGATCACCGTGCCGCCGACCGCGGGCGTGCCCGACCCGGTCCCCCTCGACCTGCCCGGGCGCGGCCGGACCGTGGTCACCGACGTCGGCCCGCGGGACGCGCCCGCGCTCGTCCTGCTGCACTCGGTGGCCTGCACGGGCTTGCTGACCTGGTATCCGGCGCTCGACCGGCTGGCCCGCGACCACCGCGTCGTCGTGTTCGACCAGCGGTGGCACGGCCGGGGCATCCGCTCGCCGGAGTTCCGGCTCGCCGACTGCGCCGGAGACGTCACCGCCGTGGCGGACGCGCTGGGCATCGGGCGGTTCGCGCTCGCCGGGTACTCGATGGGCGGGATGGTCGCCCAGCTCGTCGCCCGCGCCGAACCAGAACGTGTTACCGGATTGGTGCTCTGTTCGACCGCGAGCAACTTCCGCCGCGGGCTGCGCCAGAGCGTCGCGCTCGACGTGTTCGGCCGCACGCTGCAGCGGCTGCGCGAGCGCGTGCAGCCGCCGGCCGTGCCCGCCATTCCGCGGGAGCGCGTACAGGACTATCGGTGGGGCCTGCGGGAGTTCCGGTCGACCACGCCGTGGGAGGTCGCGGTCGCCGTCGACGAGATCGGCCGATTCGACTCGACGCGCTGGCTGTCCACGCTGCGGCTGCCCGCGGCGGTCGTCGTGACCACCCGCGACCGGTTCATCGCCCCCGACCACCAGCGGTCGCTGGCCCGCCGCATCCCCGGCGCGGCGACCTACGAAGTCGCGGCCGGGCATGCCGCCTGCGTGCTCGCCGCCGACCGCTGGGTGCCCGCCCTGCTCGCCGCGGTCCACTCCCTTTGAGGAAGGAACTCACGATGGGACGCTTCAGCCTGCCCGACGAAAAGCCCGGCGGCCTGGACTCGCCGGTGACGGCGAAGGTCATGAAGTACGGGGCGAAAGCCCAGGTGGCGGTCTTCAAGCTGACCGGCGGCCGCGTCGGCGGCACGTGGCGGATCGGGGCCGGCTTCCGCAAGCCGGTGCCGACGCTGCTGCTGGAGCACCGCGGGCGCAAGTCCGGCCGGCTGTTCACGACGCCGCTGCTCTACCTGCGCTCCGGCGAGGACGTCGTCATCGTCGGCTCCCAGGGCGGGCTGCCGAAGCACCCGCAGTGGTACCGCAACCTGCTGGCGCACCCCGAGACCCGCGTCCACCTCAAGGGCCGGCGCGATGTGCCCGTCACCGCGCGGGACGCCTCGCCGGACGAGCGCGCCGATCTCTGGCCGAAGCTGGTGGAGCTGTACGCCGACTTCGCGAAGTACCAGGCGTGGACCGAGCGGGAGATCCCGGTCGTGGTGCTCAGCCCGCGGCCTTGAGCAGCTCCGCGAGGGCCTCCGGGAGCGCGTCGGCGAGCGGCCACAGGTCCTTGACCAGCTCGCGCGCGCCGAGCAGGCCGACGTGCAGCTTGCCGGCGTTGGACAGCACGGTGACGTTCAGGCCGGCGCCGTGGAAGACCGGGCCGAGCGGGTAGAGGCCGGTGATCCGCGCGCCGAGCAGGTACAGCGGCATCGGCGGCCCGGGCACGTTGGAGACGACCAGGTTGTGCACCACCGGGTGCTTCTCGGCCAGCCGCAGCGCGGAGTACGCGCGCACGGCGAGCCCGAACGCCGTCGCGGCCGAGAACTGCGCCCAGTCCTGCAGCATGTCGGCGTCGATGTCGTAGTGGTGGTCCTTCGAGAGCCGGTTGGCCTCGGCGAGGAAGAACACCCGCGCGGCCGGGTCGGCCAGGTGCGTCGGCAGGGAGGCGAAGAACGCGGAAACCTTGTTGCTGCCGTGGTCGCGCTCGGTCCGGTCGTGCACCGAGACCGGGACGGTCGCCACCAGGGGGTCTTCCGGCAGCTCGCCGCGCGCTTCGAGGAAGTCCCGCAGCGCCCCCGCGACGAGCGCGAGCACGACGTCGTTGACCGTGACCCCGAAGGTGTTCTTCACGTCCTTGACCTCGCCGAGGTCGAGCTGGGCGAACGCGACGCTGCGGTGGCCGGTGATCGTGCCGTTCAGCGACGTCCGCGGCGCGGTGAACGGGATCGGCATCCCCTTGCCCTGCAACGCTTTCCCGAGCCACCGCGGCACCAGGCCCAGCAGGTCCGGCAGCAGCCGCACGATCTCGGCGGGGCGTTTCGCGAAGCTTTCGACGCCGGTGCGGAGCAGGTTCAGCGGCGAGGGCATCGCCGGGTTGCGGGGTTCCTCGATCTCCGGCGCCGGCGCGTCCGGCTCGAGCCCGGCCAGGTAGGTGATCAGGCTGGCGCCGCTCACGCCGTCGACGCTCGCGTGGTGCATCTTCAGCAGCACGGCGATCTGGCCGTCGGCGAGGCCTTCGATGACGTACAGCTGCCAGAGCGGGTACGAGCGGTCGAGCTGCTGCCCGGCGATGTGCGCGCAGAGTTCGGCCAGCTCGGCGCGGTCGCCGGGGGCCGGCACGCCGATCCGGTGCACGTGGCGGTCGAGGTCGAAGTCCTCGTCCTCGACCCACACGGGATGCCCGATGTTCCAGAGTGGATTGTGCAGTTTGCGGCGGAAAGCCGGAATCATCCGGACGCGTTCTTCGAGCTTCTCTTCGAGCTTCGCGAAGCTGTAGCCGCCGGGGACGGTCGAGCCGTCGAGGGTCATCAGCCCGCAGACGTGCAGGACCTGGGCCGGCGTCTCGAGGTACAGGAAGCTCGCGTCGAGGCCGCTCAGTCTCTGCATGCCGATCAGCGTAAGCCACTTCCCGTGAGCGGCGCGCTACACTACTCGCCGGTATCATCGCGCTGGTGCAGCCGAATTTCCTGATCCGTCGCGCGGTCCAGCTCGGCCTCACCGCGAACGCGCTCCGCCCGTTGCGAGCCCGGTCCACGACCATCCCGGCGTTCTTCGCCGGCTGGCTGACCGGAGAGCTCGCACCCCAGTTCCTGGCGTTGACGGCGGCGGACGCTGCGGTGCACGTAGCCCGGCACGGCGTCCGCGACCGCTCGACGCAGGCCGGGCTCGCGATGGCCGCCGCGTCCGCCGCCGGGCTGGCCGCGCTGATCCGGACGGGTCACGGAGCCCGCGAGGAGATCGAGGGGGCGCTGACGGCCGCGTTGGGCGAGGACTACGCGGAGGGGCTGGGCCGTTCGGACCTGGGGCTGCCGTGGGGCGAGCTGGCGCTGCCGTTCCGGATGGGCGCGCCGGACGTGCGGGTCGACCGCAACATCGCGTACGCCCCGGGCGGCAAGCGGTTCCTGCTGGACGTGTACCGCCCGTCGTCGCCGGTCACCGGGGCGCCGGTGCTGCTGCAGGTCCACGGGGGCGCGTGGGTGATCGGCAACAAGGAGGAGCAGGGCAGGCCCCTGATGCGCTACCTCGCCCGCCGCGGCTGGGTGTGCGTGGCGATCAACTACCCGCTGTCCCCGGCACACCGCTGGCCGGCGCACATCGTGGCGGCGAAGCAGGCACTGGCGTGGATCCGTTCTTCGATCGCCTCGTACGGCGGCGACCCGGACTTCGTGGCGGTGACGGGCGGTTCGGCAGGCGGCCACCTGTCGGCGCTGCTGGCGTTGTCCCAGAACGACCCGGCGCTGCAGCCGGAGTTCGAGGACGTCGACACGAGCATCCAGGCATGCGTACCGCACTACGGGGTGTACGACTTCGCGGCGACGTCGGGATCGCGGGAGAGTCAGTATCGGCTGGAGAGTTTGATCGCGCGGCGGGTGTTCGCGGCTGATCGTGATCCGGTACAGCATCTCGACGACTACATCGCGGCATCTCCCCTGGACCGGATTTCCTCGGAGGCACCACCGTTTTTCGTGATCCACGGGCGGGATGATTCGCTGGTGCCGGTGGGTGAGGCCCGGGAGTTCGTGCGGCGGTTGCGGGAAAAGTCTCAGCAGCCGGTGGCTTATGCGGAGCTGGCTGGGGCCCAGCACGCGTTCGACGTGTTCACGTCGGTACGGAGTGCGCATGTGGTGCGGGGCGTGGCGCGGTTCTTGGACTACACGTACAACGCTTGGAAGGCTGAGAACCACTAGCCGGCGGCCGCTCGGCAGACGGGCGGGCCGGCCGCCGCGGCCGGCCGCGGTCGGGGGCCAGCGGGACGGACCTGCCGCGGCGGGCAGCCCAAGGCCCCGAGCTGCCGGGGTACCGGGCGACCGCCGCGCCGCCGGGCGCCGAACCGCCAGGCTGCGGGCCACCGGGCCGCCAGGCCGCCGAACTGCCGGGGCCGCCGGGCCGCCGCACCGCCGGGCCGGGGTCAAAACCACGCCGCCGGACCAGCCGCAGCCGCCAAGCCCCACCGGGGCTGCCGGGCCGCCGGGCCGCCGGGCCGCCGGGCCGCCGGGTCGCCGGGTCGCCGAGGTCAGTAGGCCAGGTCCACCGGGCTTGCCGAGGGTGGGCCGTCCATGCGCCACTCCGGGCCCACGCGGATGAACCGGTACCAGCGGGCGTCGCGGCCGTAGCGCAGCTGCAAGTCTCCCTGGGTCAGGCGGTTGCGCCACGCCTTGGGTGTTCCCGGCAACCCCGCGTCGGCCACGACTGCCAGCGCCTCCGCCAGGGGGCCTGGCCCCGGCTGCCACGTCTCGCGGACGATCGCCAAGCCGTCGCGGCCGGCTTCGCGCCAGGCCTCGGCCCAGTGGACCAAGTCCCGCAGGGGCACCCCGGCCGCGGTGGCCAACGCCATGAACTCCGAGCCGGACCGGCTCGCGGCCCGGCGTGCGAGGTCTTCTTCGAACGTCAGCTCCGCCGCCGTCGCGCCGGCCGTCAGCAGGTCGCGCGCGAGCGAGGCGGCGTCCGCTGCCAAGCCGGACAGTGCGTCCGCCGTCCAGCCGGTGCTCGGGGGCGGGTCGAGGTCCAGGGTCGCCGGTGGTCCGGCCATCCGCGGTGGCGGCGGCAGGGCCGGGATCGCGCCCAGCTGACGGGCGTAGGCCGCGCGCGGCGTCAGTCCTTCGTCCACGCGCTTCGGCAGCTTCGGTTTCTCGCCGCGTGCCGGGGCCCGGCGGGAGCGCAGCTCGGCCAGGACGTCCGTCCGCGGGCGTCCGCGCAGCAGGAACAGCGTGAACGGGTCGCGGTCCACCTCGTCGGCGACCAGGTAGTACACCGCCGCGACGTGCTTGCACGGGTTCGCCGAGTCCGGGCACGAGCACCGCGGCCGCAGGTCGCCCGGGCCGGGCAGCAGGTCGACGCCCGCCTCGCGCGCCTGCTCGGTGAGTGCGCCCGGCAGTTCGCCGTCGAGCAGCGCGGCCGCGTGCCCGAGCCGCGTGCCGACCACGCCGAGCAGCGTGTCCCACTCGCCGTCGGTGAAGGTGCGCATGGTGATGGTGACCTTGTAGGGCTGCGGCCGGCTGCCCCGCACCCGCGCTTGCACCTCCCCGGCGCCGACGTGCAGCTCGCTGACCGTGCCCTTGCGCGCGTACGTCCGCCCGCGCGGCAACCGGTTCGGGTCGAGCTTCGCGCGCTGCTCGAGCGCGTCGACCCAGGCGCGGCCCCACCACGTCCGGCCGAAGGTGCGCCTCGGCGGCATCACCCGCTCCCGAGCCGGACCAGGTCCGCGAGCTCGTCGTCGGACAGTTCGGTGATCCAGTCCTCGCCCGCGCCGACGATCGACTCGGCCAGCCCCCGCTTCTTTTCGAGCACCTGCGCGATCCGCTCTTCGAGGGTGCCCTCGGCGATCAGCCGGTGGACCTGGACCGGCCGGTCCTGGCCGATGCGGTACGCGCGGTCGGTGGCCTGGTCCTCGACGGCCGGGTTCCACCAGCGGTCGTAGTGGATCACGTGGGTGGCGCGGGTCAGGTTGAGCCCGACGCCGCCCGCCTTGAGCGACAGCAGGAACACGGGGATTTCGCCGGCCTGGAAGCGGTCGACCATGTCCTGCCGTTTCGCGGGCGAGCTTTCGCCGGAGAGCAGTTCGGTGGGCAGGCCGCGGTCCTTGAGGCGGCGCTCGAGCAGCCGGCAGAGCTGGACGTACTGGCTGAAGACGAGGACGCTCTCGCCTTCGTCGAGGATGACGTCGATGAGCTCTTCGAACGCGGCGAGCTTGCCGGACCGGCCGGTGAGCGCGCCGTGGGGTTCTTTGAGGAACTGGGCCGGGTGGTTGCAGATCTGCTTGAGCTCGGTGAGCAGCCGCAGGACCTGCCCGCGCCGTTCGATGCCCTGCTTCTCGCGGATTTCGTCCAGGTTTTCCCGCACGACGGCCTCGTAGAGCGTGGTTTGCTCGGCGGTGAGCGGGACGAACCGGTCGGTTTCGGTCTTGGGCGGCAGTTCCGGGGCGATGTCGGGGTCGGACTTGCGCCGCCGCAGCAGGAACGGCCGGACGGTGGCGGCCAGCCGTTCGGTGACGGCCTTGTCGCGGTCGCGCTCGATCGGGCGCGCCACGGTGCGGCGGAAGCGGTCGAGCGGGCCGAGCAGCCCGGGCGTGGTCCAGTCCACAATGGACCAGAGTTCGGTGAGCCGGTTTTCGACCGGGGTACCGGTGAGGGCGACCTTGGCCCGGGCGCGGATCTTGCGGAGCTCCTTGGCGGTGGCGGAGAGGGGGTTCTTGACGTGCTGCGCCTCGTCGGCGGCGACGAGGCCCCAGTCCACTTCGGACAGTGTTTCGCGGTCGCGGCGGAGGACGCCGTAGGTGGCCAGGACGACCTCGTCGGGAGCGAGGTCGTCGAGGTGACGGCTGCCGCCGTGGAACCGGCGGACGGGGATGTCCGGGGCGAAGCGGGCGAACTCGCGTTCCCAGTTGCCGAGGAGGGAGGTGGGGCAGAGCACCAGGGTGGGGCCGCCGGTTGCGGCGAGCTGGGGCTCCGCAAGCTCCGCCGGACCGGGCTGGCCACCGGCACGAGACTCGGCCGGACCGGGTTCGGCAAGCTCCGCAGCTTCGGCCGGACGAGACTGGCCATCGGGCTGGGGCTCCGCCGGACCAGGCAGGCCACCGGGCCGGGGCTCCGCAAGCTCCGCCGGACCAGACCGGTCACCGTCACGGAACTCGGCAGCACCCTCGGCCGGACTAAGTCGGTCGACCGGACCGGGCTCGGCAACCTCCGCAGCCTCAGCCGGGCCAGACCGGGCAGCGGCCTCGAGCGCCGCCCCTACCGGGAGCGCGGCCATCTGGTCCGCGATCGGCTCGCTCCCGGACCCGCGCGCGCCGGCCAGGGCTCGGCGGTGCAGGTGGAGGGCGATCAGCTGGATTGTCTTGCCCAGTCCCATGTCGTCGGCAAGGCATGCGCCCAATCCCAACCCCGTCATCGTTGCCAGCCAGGCCAACCCCGCCTGCTGGTACGGCCGCAGCGTTGCCTGCAACCCCGGCGGCGGGGCCACCGCCTCACCGGATCGGTCGCGGATGCGGGAAGCCAGGTCTCCGAGCGCCGGGGGTGCCGCGAACTCGACTCGCTCGCCGTCCAGTTCCAGCTCGCCCGTCAGCGCCGCCGCCAGGGCCTCGCCCGCGTCGAGCCTGCGGGTTCGGCCGCGGACGCGCGCCAGTAGCTGCGGATCCACCCGCACCCATTGCCCGCGCAGCCGGACCAGTGGGCGCTTCGCCTCCGCCAGCGCCGCGACCTCCGCCTCGGTCAGCTGCTCCCCTCCCAGGCTCAGCTGCCAGCGGAACTCCAGGAGGCTCTTCAGCGCGAACTCCGCCTCCGTGACGCTCGCCGGCGCCTGGGTCGCGCTCGCCTTCGCCTTCACCTCGCCCGCGAACAGCCCCTTCGACCACAGCACCTCGATGCCGGCGCCGCCGAGGTCGCGGCTGCCGTCGGTCAGCAGGTCGACGATCTCGTCGTCGGACAGCGCCAGCGAGGCCGGCGCCGGCTGCTCCAGCACCCGGCCGAGCGGCGCCCACGCCCGGGCGCCACGGCGCAGGCCGAGCAGCAGCTGCGTCTCCACCTGGTCGCCCAGGCGGCTCAGGACCGCGTCCGGCGCGTCCCACAGCGTCGACGCCTCGACCACCAGGCTCGCCTCCGCCATGCTGCGCACCGCCAGCACCCCGGCGAACGTGTCGTCGTCCAGTCCCTCGACGCGCAGCAGCACCTGGACGCCGCGGGGTTCGCGGGCCTCCAGCTCGGCCAGCCAGGCCGCGCCGTCCGGGCCGAGCAGCGCCGGTTCGCGCGCCGCGAACGCCGGGTCGCCCGCCCCGACCGGCGCCGCCGGGCTGCGCGCGAGCAGGTCGGCCGTCGCGTCCCAGAGCGCGCGGACCAGCGAGTCCGGTGAGTGCAGGCGGATGCGTTTCAGCCCGGTCAACGGCAGCGCGTACGCCTCCGGTGGCAACGCACCGGCCAGGCCGCGCAGCAGCTCTTCGTCGGCCGCGTCCAACGGCCCGATCCGCCAGGCCGCCGCCCCGGCCGGGGACACCGCCGGCCGCAACCGCCCCCGCGCGACGAGGTTCACCCCGGCGTTGACGGCAGCCGACCACGCCGCGACCGCCGGGCTCGCCTCCTCCCCCACCGCGAGCAGGCGGGGCAGCGCGCGCTCCAGCGGGACGAGCTCCGCCTCGACCTTCGTGCGCGCGAACTTCGCGCCCCTGGGCAGCACGAGCTCGATCGTGGTCCCGCCGGCCACGTCGTCGCCCCACAAGGCCAGCACGCCGTCCCGCGGGGGATCCGCGGGAAGGTAGGTGGCCTGGGTGTCTGCGCTGAACTCCACGACGGCAACGCTAGAACACGCCACCGACAGTTTCGGCCCGGGCGGCGCGAACGGTCCTTTCGCACCGTCTCGTCGAGCAACCGAGCCAGGAAAACTAGCGTGGCAGACCGAGCAGCCGTTCCGCGGTCAGGGACCGCAGCACCTGCGTGGTGCCGCCCGCGATGGACAGGCAGCGCGTCAGCAGGAACTCGTGCTGCGCCGGACTCCCCGCGACCAGCGCCCCCGCACCGGCCAGCTCCAACGCGAACTCCGCGACGTCCTGCCGGTGCTGCACCCCGAGCAGCTTCCGCACACTCGACTCCGCACCCGGGTCCTGACCTTCCAGCCGCCGGAGCGCCGCCCGCAGGTCCAGCACGGACCCCGCCACGCCGAAGGCCACCAGCGAGCCGAGCCGGTCCAAAGCCACCTCATCGAGTGACGAAGCGTCCACTGTGGACACCAACGACTGCACGCTCTCCCCCACCGCGGACCCGCTCCCCAGCGCCACCCGCTCGTTGGCCAGCGTCGTGCGCGCCAGCCGCCAGCCACCGCCGGGCGTGCCGACGACGTCGGCGTCCGGGACGAACACGTCGTCCAGGAACACCTCGTTGAACACCGCCTCGCCGGTGATCTCCCGCAGCGGCCGCGTCGTGATGCCCTCGGCACGCATGTCCACCAGGAAGTACGTGATCCCCTTGTGCTTGGGCACGTCCGGATCCGTGCGCGCCAGGCAGATCCCCCAGTCGGCTTCTCGCGCCAGCGACGTCCACACCTTCTGCCCGGTCAGCCGCCAGCCGCCGTCGACGCGCCGCGCGGCCGTCCGCAGCGCCGCCAGGTCGGACCCCGCGCCCGGTTCGCTGAACAGCTGGCACCACGTCAGCTCACCCCGCAAGGTGGGCCGGGCGAACCGCGCGCGCTGCTCGTCGCTGCCGTGCTCGAGGATCGTCGGCACCGCCCACGCCCCGATCACCAGGTCCGGACGGCGCACGCCGGCCGCCGCCAGAGCGCCGTCGATCCGCAGCTGCGAAGCCGCGTCGGCGCCGCGACCGTAGGGCGCGGGCCAGTGCGGGGTCAGCAACCCGGCGTCGGCCAGCGCGACCCGCTGCGAAGAAGCCGGCAACGCGGCGATCCGCGCCACCTCCTCGCCCAGCGCGGGATCCTCTCCGACGTCGACGCCCAGCGTCCGCTCGGTCCCGGCGAGAGCCAGCGAAGCCGCTTCACGTCGCCACGGCCCCGAACCGCCGAGCCACTGCCGCAACGCCACGGCCCGCCGCAGGTAGAGGTGCGCGTCGTGCTCCCAGGTGAACCCGATGCCGCCGAGCACCTGGATGCAGTCCTTCGCGTTGGCGACGGCGGCGTCGAGGGCGACGACGGCCGCGCTCGCCACCGACAGCGGGTGCTGCCCGGAAGCCGCGTCCCACGCCAGCGCTTCGGCCGCTTCGGCGCGGCACAGCATCTCCGCGCACAGGTGCTTGATCGCCTGGAATCCGCCGATGGGCTTGCCGAACTGCTCCCGGACCTTGGCGTAGTCGACGGCGATGGTCAGGCAGCGACGCGCCACCCCCGCCGCCTCGGCCGCGGCCAGCGTCGCCGCCGACGGCTCGACCGGCGGCAGGGTCAGGACCTCGGCCCCGGCGCCGGAGAACCGGACGCGCGCGAGCGGGCGCGAGAAGTCGAACGGCTCCAGCGGCTCCACGGTCAGCCCGGGTGTCCCCGGCGCGAGCAGCACGTGGCCGCCGTCGACCGGCACCACCAGCCAGGACTCGGGCGTGGCTCCCGGCACCGGCCCGGAGACGCCGTCGACGAGCGGGTCCAGCAGCACCGCGACCGTGGCCTCCCCTTCCGCGACGGCCGCGAGCAGCTCCTTCGCCGATGGGATCTCCGCGAGCAGCAGGCCCGCCAAAGCCGTGCCGAGCACCGGACCGGGAACGAGTTCTTCGGCCGCCGCGGCCAGCCCGGCGGCCAGATCGGCGACACCGCCGTCGGCGCCGCCGACGGCCGCGGGCAACGCGACGCCGAACAAGCCCAGGTCGGCGAAGCCCGCGGGAACCCCGGCGGCCGGACCGGTTTCCGCCGCTCGCACCGCCTCTCGTGGGGGGTGCGCGGCGGACCAGGCGTGGATCGCCTCGGCCAGCGCGGCCTGTTCCTCGGTGAGCGCGACCGGCATGGGCCCTCCTCGCGGGTACGGAACACTACTCGCGAGTGTAGAACGTGTTACAGTTTTTCGGCCAGTGGGTCAATTGTTGAACGTTTCGCCAGGACAGGTACTCTACGTCGTGAACTGGAACAAGTTCCGAAGGACGGGGGAATGCCGATGCCCGGCAAGGCCAAGGCGCCGGCGAAGGCACGCGGGAACGGCCTGAGCGCGATCGGCGCCGACGAACTCGGCTCGGCCGCCCAGCGCGACCGCCGCCGCCGGATCATCGACGCCACCCTCGCGCTGGCCTCCAAAGGCGGCTACGACGCCGTGCAGATGCGGGCCGTCGCCGAGAAGGCCGACGTCGCCCTTGGCACGCTGTACCGGTACTTCCCGTCCAAGATCCACCTGCTCGTCTCCGGTCTCGCCCGCGAGTTCGAACGCGCCCAGGAGAAGCTGGAACGCCAGGCCATCCCCGGCGACACGCCCGCCGAGCGGCTGATGTTCGTGCTCGGCCGCAACACCCGCCTGATGCAGCGCGACCCGCACCTGACCGAGGCGATGGTCCGCGCGTTCATGTTCGCCGACACCTCCGCCGCCGCCGAGGTCGAGCAGGTCGGGCGGCTGATGGAGAACATGTTCGCCCAGGCGATGGGGATCGACGACCCGGCCGAGGCCGACCGCGACATCTTCCACGTGGTCGCGGACGTCTGGATGGCGAACCTGGTGGCCTGGGTGACCCGCCGCGCGTCGGCGGCCGACGTCGCCAACCGCCTCGAGCTGTCGGTGCACCTGCTGCTGGACAAGTGATCCCGGCGGCCGCGGTCGCCGAGGCGCACAGCCGGCTGCACCGTGCGCTCGAACCGCTGACCGACGAGCAGGTGCGCGAGCCGTCGCCGTTGCCCGACTGGACGCGCGGGCACGTGCTGGCCCACGTCACCGACGCCGGGCGCGCGCTCGCCGACCTGGTCGAGAACGCCCTGCGCGGCGTGCTCGTGCCGCTCTACGACCCCCGGACGCACGACCGGGACGGCATCATCGAGGCGACCGCGGGCCGCCCCGCCGAGGAACACCGGCGGGACCTGCTGCGCCACTCCGTCCGCCTGGAAGACGCGTGGGCGCGCGTCACGGACTGGGACCAGCACGTCGACTACCGCGACGGCAAGCTCTCCAGCACGGTCTTCGCGCGCTGGCGCGAGGTCTGGATCCACGCCGTCGACCTCGACGTCGGCATCGGCCTCGCCGACTGGCCCGACGACTTCTGCGGCCACGCCGTGGACTTCCTCGCCGGTCGCCTGCCGGACGGCGTGACGGCCCGCGCCGGGGACCGCCGCTGGGGCGCCGGCGCCGCCGAAGTCACCGGGTCCGTGCGCGACCTCGCCGCGTGGCTGTCCGGGCGGGCCGCCGGCACCGGCCTGGCCGGCGACCTCCCGGAGCTGGGACCGTGGCCCGTCAGCGGTGCGCGGCGACCACCTCGGCCAGCTCGTCCAGCGCCTTGAGCGTCTCGGCCTCCGGCAGCGTCTCCAGCAGGAACGTGTAGCGCTCGACGCCCGCCTCGCGGAAGCCGTCGATCACCTTGGCCTTCGGGTCACCGCCGAAGACGGCGAACTCGATGTCCGGGCGTCCCTGGTCGGCGAGCCAGCCGCGGACGCGCCTGGCCTCGTCGAAGTGCGTGTGGCCACGCAGCAGCCAGCCGTCCCCGTAGCGAACGAGGCGGTTCAGCGCCGCCTCGCTCTCGCCGCCGATGTAGATCGGCGGGTGCGGCTTGCGCACCGGCTTCGGCCAGACGTAGATCGGGTCGAAGTCGACGTGCTTGCCGTGGAACTCGGCCTCGTCCTTCGTCCAGATCTCCTTGAGCGCGGCCAGCTGCTCGTCGATCAGCGCGCCGCGGGTCTTCGGGTCGGTGCCGTGGTTGCGCATCTCCTCGCGGTTCCACCCGACGCCGACGCCGAACAGCGCGCGCCCGTCGGAGACCAGGTCGAGGGAGGCGACCTCCTTCGCGGTGTGGATCAGGTCGCGCTGGATCAGCAGCGCGATGCCGGTGCCGAGCAGCAGCTCCGACGTCGCGGTCGCCGCCGCGGTGAGCGCCACGAACGGGTCGAGCGTGCGCTTGTACTTCTCCGGCAGGTCGCCCCCGCCCGGGTACGGGCTTTCCCGGTTGACGGGGATGTGCGAGTGCTCGGCCAGGAACAGCGAGTCGAAGCCGCGCTCCTCGAGCGCCGCACCCAGCACGTCCGGCCGGATGCCTTCGTCGGTCACGAACGTCGAGATCCCGAATTTCATACTCAACGACTACCACCAGGTTGACAGGCGGTGCAGGATGGAGTCATCTCATCATCCGTTGAATAAGGGGGTAGTCATGGACGTACAGGACATCGACTTCGAAGAGCTCTACCAGGGCGCCACCCCGATGGGCCGGAAGATGCCGTGGGACATCGGCGCGCCGCAGCCGGCGGTCGTCGCGCTGGCCGACGGCGGCGAGTTCACCGGCGAGGTGCTCGACATCGGCTGCGGTCTCGGCGACAACTCGGCGTTCCTGGCCTCGCGCGGCCTGCACGTCACCGGCCTGGACGGCGCGCCCTCGGCGATCGAGCTGGCCCGCGCCCGCACCCCGGACGTCACCTTCGCCGTCGCCGACGCGACCAAGCTCGAAGGCTACGAAGGCCGCTTCGACACGGTCCTCGACAGCGCGCTCTACCACTGCCTGTCCGAGGACGAACGGCGCCAGTACCTCGCCGCCCTGACGCGCGCGACGCGGCCGGGTGCGCGGCTGCACCTGTTCGCGTTCTCCCCGGCGGTCCCGGACACCTTCCCGGCGCCGTACCTGATCAGCGAAGCCAACCTGCGCGAGACGGTCGGCAAGGACTGGACGATCGAGCAGCTCGAACCGACCGTCTACACGACGTCGATGACCCCGGACGAGCTGCGGCAGAGCGTCCGGGTCGTGCTGGACACGGATGCGGCGGGCCTGTCCGCGATGGACACCGACGAGGACGGCCGCGTGCTCGTCCCCGTCTGGCAGCTCAAGGCCGTCCGCCGCTAGACGTTGCGGCGGTACTGCCCGCCGACCTCGAAGAACGCCTCCGTGATCTGGCCCAGCGAGCACACCCGCGCGGCATCCATCAGCACTCCGAACAGGTTGCCGCCGCGGGTGGCCGCTTCGCGCAGCGTCTTCAGCGCCTGCTGGGCCTCTTCGTGGTGGCGGTGCTGGAAGTCCGCGAGCCGGTCCAGCTGGGACTTCTTCTCGTCCTCCGTCGCGCGGGCGAGCTCGACCTCGACGTCGTCCTCGCCCGCGCGCGGGTTGCGGAACGTGTTGACGCCGATGATCGGCAGCGAGCCGTCGTGCTTCTTGCGCTCGTACAGGATCGACTCGTCCTGGATCTTGCCGCGCTGGTAGCCCGTCTCCATCGCGCCGAGCACGCCGCCGCGCTCGGAGATCCGGTCGAACTCGGTCAGCACGGCCTCCTCGACGAGGTCGGTCAGCTCGTCGATGACGAACGAACCCTGCAGCGGGTTCTCGTTCTTCGACAGGCCCCACTCCTTGTTGATGATCATCTGGATGGCCATCGCGCGGCGCACCGACGCCTCCGACGGCGTGGTGACCGCCTCGTCGAACGCGTTGGTGTGCAAGGAGTTCGCATTGTCGTAGAGCGCGCAGAGCGCCTGCAGCGTGGTGCGGATGTCGTTGAAGCTCATCTCCTGCGCGTGCAGCGACCGCCCGGACGTCTGCACGTGGTACTTGAGCTTCTGCGACCGCTCGTTCGCGCCGTAGCGCTCGCGCATCGCGACCGCCCAGATCCGCCGCGCCACCCGGCCGAGCACCGAGTACTCCGCGTCCATGCCGTTGGAGAAGAAGAACGACAGGTTCGGCGCGAAGTCGTCGATGTCCATGCCACGCGCGAGGTACGACTCGACGTAGGTGAAGCCGTTCGACAGCGTGAAGGCCAGCTGCGAGATCGGGTTCGCCCCGGCCTCGGCGATGTGGTAGCCGGAGATGGACACCGAGTAGAAGTTGCGGACGCCGTGCTCGATGAACCACTCCTGGATGTCGGCCATCATCCGGAGGCTGAACTCGGTGGAGAAGATGCAGGTGTTCTGGCCCTGGTCCTCCTTGAGGATGTCGGCCTGGACGGTCCCGCGCACGTTCTTCAGCGCCCACTCGCGCAGCTCGGCGGCCTCGGCTTCGGACGGCTCACGGCCGTGCTCCGCCGTGAACTCCGTGACCTTCTGGTCGATCGCGGTGTTGAGGAAGAAGGCCAGGATCGTCGGCGCCGGGCCGTTGATCGTCATCGACACCGACGTGTTCGGCGCGGTCAGGTCGAAGCCGTCGTAGAGGACCTTCATGTCCTCGAGCGAGGCGATGGACACGCCCGACGTGCCGACCTTGCCGTAGATGTCGGGGCGGGTGTGCGGGTCGTGACCGTAAAGCGTCACCGAGTCGAAGGCGGTCGAAAGGCGCTTCGCCTCCGAGTCGGCCGACAGCATCTTGAAACGGCGGTTGGTGCGGAACGCGTCACCCTCGCCGGCGAACATCCGGGCCGGGTCCTCGCCGTCGCGCTTGAACGGGAAGACGCCCGCGGTGTACGGGAAGTAACCGGGCAGGTTCTCGCGGCGCAGGAACGACAGCAGCTCGCCGGACTCGGCGTAGCGCGGCAGGGCGACGCGCGGGATCCGGTTGCCGGACAGCGTGTCGCGCCACAACTGCGTGCGCAGCTCCTTGTCGCGGATCTTGACGACCAGCTCGTCCTGGCGGTACTCCTCCGACAGCGCCTGGAAGCGCTCGAGGAGCTTTGTCGACTCGCCGTCCACATCGGACTCCGCGGTGGCGAGCAGCCCGTCCAGCGCGTCGGTCGACGCGTCCACCTTGGACAGTTCACCCTTGGCCAGTGCCAGGGCCTCGCGCTTGCGGACCGCGACGACCTGCTGCTCGGTCTTCGCGTGGTACCCGCGCACGGTGTCGGAGATCTCCGCGAGGTAGCGGGCCCGGTTGCCCGGGATGATCGTCGACGCGTCCGTCGAAACCTTGCCTTCGACCTGGGGCAGCGTGCCGGCCGAGACGGTCAGCCCGCGCTCGGCGAGCAGGCCGCGCAGGTGCTGGTACAGCGCGGTGACGCCGTCGTCGTTGAACTTCGCCGCGCTCGTGCCGTACACCGGCATGTCCTCGGGGCCGGACTCGAAGGCCTCGCGGTTGCGCACCAACTGCCGCGCGACGTCCCGGCGGGCGTCCTCGGCGCCGCGGCGCTCGAACTTGTTGATCGCGACGACGTCGGCGAAGTCGAGCATGTCGATCTTTTCCAGCTGCGACGCGGCGCCGAACTCCGGCGTCATCACGTACAGCGAGTCGTCCACGAAGTCGACGATGCCCGCGTCGCCCTGGCCGATGCCCGGCGTCTCGACGATCACCAGGTCGTACCCGGCGGCCTTGCACGCCAGGATCGCCTCACTCAGGCCGGCCGGGATCTCGCCGGACGTCGTGCGCGTCGCGAGCGAGCGGAAGTACACCGGCGAGCCGTCCAGGCAGTTCATCCGGATGCGGTCGCCGAGCAGCGCGCCGCCGCCCTTGCGCCGCGACGGGTCGACGGCGAGGACCGCGATCCGCAGCTTGTCCTCCTGGTCGAGGCGGAAGCGCCGGATCAGCTCGTCGGTGAGCGACGACTTGCCCGAGCCGCCGGTGCCGGTGATGCCGAGCACCGGCACCTCCCGCTTGCCCGCGGCGTCGGTGAGGCCGCTCAGCAGCTCGTCAGGCAGCTTCTCCGCCTGCAGCTGGGTGATGACGCGCGAGAGCGAGGCGACGTCGCCGGAGAGCACCTTGTCCAGCGCCGGGGCCTCGGCCGCGAGGTCGACGTCGCAGGCCTCGATCATCGAGTTGATCATGCCCGGCAGGCCCATCTCGTAGCCGTCCTCGGGCGAGAAGATGCGGGCGACGCCGCGCGAGTGCAGCAGGTCGATCTCTTCGCGCACGATCACCCCGCCCCCGCCGCCGAAGACCTTGATGTGGCCGGCGCCGCGCTCGCGCAGCAGCTCGACCAGGTAGGAGAAGTACTCGACGTGCCCGCCCTGGTAAGCCGAGATGGCGACACCCTGGACGTCCTCGGCGATGGCCGCGGTGGCGACCTCGTCGACCGACCGGTTGTGGCCGAGGTGCACGACCTCCGCGCCCTGCGACTGCAGGATCCGCCGCATGATGTTGATCGACGCGTCGTGACCGTCGAAGAGGCTCGACGCCGTCACGAACCGGACGGGGTGCACGGGGCGGTACAGCTCACGGCTCATCCCTCCAAAATACTTTGACTTCCTACTATTGGAAACCCGAAGACCGGTGACGCGGATCTCAGGGGCACCCCAGGAGAACTTGACAGCGACCAGCTCGGCGCTATGGTTAACATATTCGTTAATTAACAAGGTGCTGAAATGACGACTGACCAGTTGAGCCGGACGTTCTCGGCGCTCGCCGACCCGACCCGGCGTGCCATCCTCGCCCGGCTGTCGGCGGGCGAAGCGACGGTGAACGAGCTCGCCGAGCCGTTCACGATGAGCCTGCCCGCGATCTCACGGCACCTGAAGGTGCTGGAACAGGCCGGGCTGATCACGCGTGGCCGCACGCGGCAGTGGCGCCCCTGCCGGCTGGAGGCGAAACCCTTGGAAGACGTCGCCGACTGGGTCGCGACGTACCGGCAGTTCTGGGACGGCGGGTTCGACCGCCTCGAGGAGCACCTGAGGAGCCTGACCGGCGATGCCTGACCTGGAGATCACGCGCGTCTTCGACGCCCCGCGCGAGCTCGTGTTCGCCGCCTGGACGCAGCCGGACCACCTGGCGAGCTGGTTCGGTCCGCACGGCTTCACCTGCTCCGCCGTCACCGTCGACCCGCGGCCCGGCGGCCGCTGGCGAGCCTGCATCCGCTCTCCGGAAGGCGAGGACCACTGGATGCACGGCGTCTACCGCGAGGTCAGCGCCCCCGAGCGGCTGGTGTTCACCTTCGCGTGGGAAGCCCAGGGGCTGGAGACGCTCGTGACGATCGGCTTCGCCGGCCTCGACGGCAAGACCGAGATGACCTTCAGCCAGACCGGCTTCCCGTCCGCCGCCGAGCGCGACGGCCACCACGACGGCTGGACCTCCGGTTTCGACGACCTGACCGGCTACATCCGAGGAAAGGACGACCGATGACCGCCACCACGCCCCAGATCGTCTCGCCGGAGGAATGGCAGGCCGCGCGCGACGCGCTGCTGGCGAAGGAGAAGGAGCACATGAAGGCGGCCGACCGCCTCGCCGCCGAGCGCCGCCGGCTGCCGATGGTCCGGTTCGACGCGAAGTACCCGTTCGAAAGCGCGGACGGGCCGGTCAGCCTGCTCGACCTGTTCGAGGGCCGCCGCCAGCTGATCGTCTACCACTTCATGCTGCACCCGGGCGACGAGGCGGGCTGCCCCGGCTGTTCCCTGCTCGTCGACAACATGCCGCACCTGGCCCACCTGCACGCCCGCGACGTCACGCTCAAGGTCGTCGCGCCGGCGACCCTGGCGGAGATCGAGCGGTACAAGGCCCGGATGGGCTGGGACGTGCCGTGGGTGTCCGCGCACGGCACCGGGTTCACCGAGGACTGCGGCGTCGGCATGGGGTTCGGCGTGAGCGTGTTCCTGCGCGACGGCGACGACGTCTTCCGGACGTACTTCACCAGCGGCCGCGGCGGCGAGATGTTCCTGGCGTCCCACCGCTACCTCGACGTCACGCCGCTCGGGCGTCAGGAGGCGTGGGAAGAGGACAGCCACGGCGACGACGCGCCGAGCTCGTGGTGGCGCCGCCACGACGAGTACTGAGGCTCCCTGGCGTACCGGCCGGCGATCCCGCGCTTCCCCGCGCGCGATCGATCGGCTCGGTGCGTGCCCGGCGAGCCTGGCTCCGGGCGCTCTGAGGCGCGGCTGGTGCCTGGGCGGCACCACCCGCTCCCGGGGGCCGTCAGCGGTTCTTGGCCGCCCGCAGGGCGATCCACTGGCGCATGGCGTACTCGACCAGCGTGATCAGCGTCTGCTTCGTCGACTCGCGGTCCCGGGCGTCGCAGCGGACGATCGGGATGTTCGGGTCGATCGACAGGGCCTCGCGCACGTCGTTGATGTCGTGCTCCAGCACGCCGTCGAACGTGTTGACGCCGACGATGTACGGCAGGCCCCGGTCTTCGAAGAAGTCGATCGGGGCGAACGAGTCGGCCAGCCGGCGGGTGTCCGCCAGCACGACCGCGCCGATCGCGCCGCGGACCAGGTCGTCCCACATGAACCAGAACCGCTGCTGCCCGGGCGTGCCGAACAGGTACAGGATGAGGTCCGCGTCCAGCGACACCCGGCCGAAGTCCATCGCGACCGTGGTCGTGGACTTGCCCGGCGTGTGGTCGAGGTTGTCGACCCCGACGCTCGCGTCGGTCATCATCGCCTCGGTGGTGAGCGGCACGATCTCCGACACCGACCCGACGAAGGTCGTCTTCCCCGCACCGAAACCGCCAGCCACCACGATCTTGGCGGATGTCATGGTCGGGGGCGCGGTGTCCCGCGGTGCCTTAAAGCCGACGGAGTCCACTCAAAACCCTTTCCATCAACACCAGATGTGCCTCGGCGCCGTCATTGCCCGTTATCGTCTTGTGCACCGTGACCAGCCCCGCGTCCGCCGCGTCGCTGATCAGCACCCGGGCCACGCCCAAAGGCACCCGCAAGGCCGACACCAGCTCGGCGACCGAACGGGGGGTCCGGCACTCTTCCATGATCGAGATGCACTCGATCTGCTCCGCGGCCACCTCGGGGAAGCCACCCGTGGCAGCGTAGTCCTTCGCGGAGACCAGTGTCTCCAGCTCCAGGGCGTAGTTTGCCCGAGTGCGGCCGCCGGTCAAAGCGTAGGGCCGGACGATCGCCGTCTGATCCTCGGGCGCGAGCGGCTGTTCGAACACCGCGGGCATGACGAACTCGCCGCTGGGCGGGCCCGGGTCGAACAAACCGCCTGGTCTGGGGCTGTCCCCGTCGGTACTGCCGGGGGGCGAGACTAAAGAGGTCATTCGATCTCCTTGGTCGGCCGACGGCGCGGGCGCCGGCGGTTCCGCGGCCGCGTGCGCACCGGCGGCCGGGGGTGGCGGGGACTCCTTGCTCTTCTTGCGCTTCCGGCGGGCACGGCCGGAATCCAGGGTGAACCCGTTGAGGACGTCGGCGAACGTGCCGTCGTCCCCTCTCCCGGGGGGCCGCTGCCCCTCGGGTGGTTCGCCGCCGAATCCGGACCCCGTGCTCATCGCGCCATCATCCCACCGGTTCGCCGATCAGCGACCCGCCCGATCCCTGGAGCTGGGCGCGCAGCTCCGGGGTCAGGATCTGGCCGACCCGGTCGACGAGCATCGTCATCTCGTAGGCGACCTGCCCGATGTCGCAGTTCGGGGCGGCGAGCACGGCCAGGCAGGATCCGTCGCTGATCGACATCAGCACCATGATCCCCAGCTCCATCTCGACGACGGTCTCGTTGACCGCCCCGGCCTCGAAGCACCGGGCGGCGCCCTGGGTGAGGCTGACCAGGCCCGAGGCGACCGCCGCGAGCTGGTCGGCCCGGTCGAGCGGCAGCCGGTTCGACGCGCTCAGCAGCAGCCCGTCCGCCGAGACGACCACGGCGTGGGCCACGCCGGGCACCCGCTCCGCGAAGTCGTTGATCAGCCAGCCGAACTGATTCTGCGACGGCTGTGCGCTACTCGGCGAGGTCATTCACCCTCCAGTGTCTCGTGGTTGGTCTCGGCCCGCGCGGTGCGGTGGCGTCCGCGCTCGATGCCCTGCTGGAAGCTTCGCAGGCGGCCGCGCACGTCGTGTGCGTCCCGTTGTGGTCGGGGGGCCGTGGCCCCGCTGGGCGGTCCGGCGCTGCCCGGGAGCAGCTGCTCCCCCCGACGGCGCCGGGGCAATCCTGCCGAAGTGAAGGTGGCGGGCGCCGACTGGGACACCGCTTGCACGGCCCGCCAGCCCTCATCGGTCCCGAAGTTCCATTCGGCGGTGACCTCTTCTTGGCGCGGAGCCGGTGCTTCCACCGCGGCACCACGCCGGGAGGGCAGCACGGAGGGCGGCTCAGCGGGACGACCACCGGTGCCCGGGCGCGGCTGCCGGTTCGGCAGCGGCCCGGGTTCCTGGCGAGCGGCGGGCTCGCCGGACTCCGGCTGGGGGTCGCTCTGCTGTCCGGGCTGAGCAGCAGGCGCCTGGCTCGGCAGCGCCGACCCGTTCGGCTGGAAGGCGGCCGGTTGCCCAGGCTGCGCTGTGGGTGGCTGGCCTGGTTGGGCCGATCCATCCGGCTGGAAGGCGGCCGGTTGCCCGGGCTGCGCTGCGGGTGGCTGGCCCGGTTGCGCCGAACCATCCGGCTGGAAGGAGACCGGTTGCCCAGGCTGCGCTGCAGGTGGCTGGCCCGGTTGCGCCGAACCGTCCGGCTGGAAGGCGACTGGTAGCCCGGGCTGCGCTGCGGGTGCCTGGCCCGATTGAGCCGACCCGTCCGGTTGCCCGGGCTGGAAGGCACCAGGCCGAGCAGGCGCCTGGCCCGGCTGCGCCGACCCGTCCGACTGGAAGGCGACTGGTAGCCCAGGCTGCACTGCAGGCGCCTGCGCCGAGCCATCCGGCTGGAAGGCAGCCGGTTGCCCGGGTTGCGCTACAGGCGCCGGGCCCGATTGCACCGTCCCGTCCGGCTGGAAAGCGGCCGGTCGCTGTGGGGCCTGACGGCCCGGCTGCGGCAGGCCGTTCGGCGGGACCGCGCCGGAGTGCTGCGCGGGCGCGGGACCTCGCTGGCCGCGATTCGGCAGGCCGTTCGCCTGGGGACCGGGCGACGGTCGGCGCTGGGCACCCGGCTGGAACGCCGATCCCGGCTGCTGAGCGGCCTCCGGCGAAGCATCCGCCGGGTTCTGCGCGTCAGGCGAGGTCGCCGGGGTCTGCTGCACGTCCGGCGAGGCAGCCGGGGCCTGCCCGTCCTGACCGCTCGCGGCCCGGCGGGTCTGCTGGCGGCCACGGGTCACGCCCTGCTGGAAGCTGCTCAACCGCCCGCGTACGTCCGCCGGGTCACGGACCGGCAAGGGGGCCGGGGCCGGGGCCGCGGGGATCGCCGGTGTCGAGGTCGCGCTGCCCGGCATGAGCTGCTCGCCGCGGCGGCGGCGGGGCAGGCCCGCGTCGGTGAATGCCGTCGGCTCCGCCTTCGTGACCGCCTGGACCGTGCGGAAGTCCTCGTCGCTCGCGAAGTCCCAGCTGCGCGCCTCCCCCGGCGCCGCCGGCTTCTCCGGAGCCGTCTCTTCCTCGGCGACCGGCTCCGGCTTCTCCGCGACAGGGGCGGTGGCCGTGGCCGGCTTGTCCTCGCGGAACCACGCCGACAGCATCTCGTCGAAGATCGGCGTCGTCTCGGAGCGGTCCGGGGCCGGTGTGGGGGGCGCCGGGGCCGGCTTCGCGGTCGCCTGCTGCCACCAGTCGCTCAGCGTGGTTTCGTTGGCGGAGAACAGGTCCTTGCCCGCCGGCAGGTCACCGGACCGCGGCGGGTCCGGCACCGGCAGCACCGCGGGCAGCGTCGGACGCGGCGGCGGGGCCTGGTCGTCCTTCGGCAGCGGCGCGAACAGGTCCGTCCCGGAGATCTCCAGGTCCGACGGCGGGCGGACACCGTTGGGCCGGTGGCCGTTCGTCAGCCCGGCGAGGTCGCTCGCCGACGGCCAGCGCTCCTCCCCCATCGCCGGCTGCTCCGGCACCATCGGCCGCGGCCGGGAGTTGCCGTTGACCTGGCGCCGCGGCAGCTGGTTGCCCGCCGGCGGACTCGCCAGGGGCTGCCGCGGCCCGCCGATCGGGCCGGTCAGCGGGCCGTCGGTCACCGCCGTCACCAGCTCCGCCGGGACGACGACCGTGGCGCGGACGCCGACGATGTCCTTGCCGCCGTGCAGCGACACCCCGATCCGGTGCCTGCTGGCCAGCCGGCCGACGACGAACAGGCCCATCCGGCGCGAGGTGGCCAGGTCGACCGACCCGGCCTCGGTCAGCCGGGTGTTCGCCTCGGCGACCTCGGCCTCGTTCATGCCGATGCCCTTGTCGAGGATGTCGATGTTGAGCGAACCGTCCTCGCCCAGCCGCGACGCCACGGTCACGCTGGTCTCCGGCGCGGAGAACGCCGTCGCGTTGTCCAGCAGCTCGGCGACCAGGCGCATCAGGTCGCTCGCGGCGTAGCCGACGATCCGGGCCGGGGGCGGCGGCTGGACCTGGACCCGCTGGTACTGCTCGATCTCCGACACCGCCGCGCGGAGCATGTCGGTGGTGCCGACCGGCTTGCCGGACCGGCGGCCGGGCTCGGCGCCCGAGAGCACCATCAGGTTCTCGTTGTTGCGCCGCATCCGGGTGGCGAGGTGGTCGAGCTGGAACAGCGTGGCGAGCTGGTCGGCGTCCTCCTCGTCCCGCTCCAGCTGCTCGATCAGCTGCAGCTGCCGCTGGACCAGGCTCTGGCTGCGCCGCGACAGGTTGACGAAGACGCTGCCGAAGCCGGTGCGCATCGCGGCCTGCTCGGTCGCCAGCCGCAGCGCCTGGTGGTGCACCTTGTCGAAGGCCCGCGCCACCTCGCCGACCTCGTCCTCGGTCTGCACCGGCACCGGCACGACGGCCGTGCCCTGCACCCGGCCCTCCTGGATGTTGCGGACCGCCTCGGGCAACGCGGTCTCGGCGACGTCGAGGGCGCTGCGCCGCAGTGCCTTCAGCGAACGCAGCAGCTGCCGGGTGATCAGGAAGACGACCGCGACGGCGAGCACCATCGCGGCGAACAGCAGCACCGCGAGCAGGCCGGCCCCGCTGCTGGCGTCGTCGACCAGCTGGCTCGAGGTGGCCGAAGCCGACGCGCCGAGCCGGTCGGCGACCTGGCTGATCTGCGTCCGCATCGCCGCGGCCGCGGTGGCCCAGTCGGTCGCCGACAGGGCGCGGAAGGCGTCGTCGACCGCGTTGGGCTGCGCGTTCAGCACGGACTCGACCATCCGGGCCCGGCTCTGCGCCTGCGTGCCTTCGGCGATCGCCGCGAAGTCGCGCTGCAACGTGTCGCCCGCCGCGGAGCGGAAGTCGACGAGCCGGTCGGCCAGCCGCAGCTCGGCGGCGCGCAGCGTGGCCAGCTCGCTCGGCGACAGCGCGGAGCGGGCGATGCCGTAGGAGACCAGCGCCTGGCTGACCGACACCTGCTCGCCCGCGACGAGCAGCTCGTGCAGCCCGGCGGGCGTGCCGCCGAGGGTGCCGTCGCCGGCGCCCGCGGTGGCCGCGGTGTCGAGGCCGATCAGCGAACCGGTGATCCCGGAGTAGGCGGTGACGGCCTGGGCGGGGTCGAGCTGGCCGCCGTCGACCTGGCGGCGGAGGAAGCCGAGGTTGTTGACCTGCGCGGTGGCCGCGCCGGCGGCCCCGGCCACGCCGGGCTCGACCGCGGACGCGCGGGCCTGCGCGGCGGTGAACGGCCCGACGGCGGCGTCGGCGGCCTTGCGGGCCGCGGCCAGCTCCGGCGTGCCGCCGACGGTGCCTTCGGTCAGCATCGCCGCGGTGACCGTGCGCTCCTGCTGCAGCGCGCCGGTGAGCGCGCGGGTCTGGCCGCCGAGCGTGACGAGCCGGTCGAGCCGCTGGTACTCGTCCGAGCGGCCGACCTGGCCGGCGATCGTCGTGATGCCGAGGACCAGCGCGAGCACGATGGGCACGACGGTGACGGCCGAAAGCTTGACGGGCAGGCTCCAGTCGCGCCAGCGCACGAGGGCGCGCCACGCGTCCTTTCCCTTGGACCGCCGGGGTGCTCGGCCGAGCAGCTCCCCCACGGGCACCTGACCTTCTCCTGCAACGGTCACGTGAGTGACTCCCTGTCCGGCGTCATGGATCCGCGTCGGCGGCGCGGCGTCCCGGCTCGCGGCGTGCCGCCGGACGGTCGTGCCGCCCGCGCCCTGCCGCGTCCCCGGTGCCCTCGCTCGCCCCCGGCCGCCCGGCCGACCGCGCGCCCGTCGCCGGGCAGGCACCATCCCGCCGTCCCGTGCAAGGGACTGTGCACGTGCACGGCGCAAGTTGCGATCTGCACGGTCGTCGAGATCAACTTTATCGGTGCCAATCGATCGCTGCGGTCAGCTGGGCCAAAGAATCGTACCCCCGGCGCCCGGACGGTCAATTTTGTTCCCCACTCGGGTGCTGACCTGCGAAAAGTGCTTTCCGGCCCGAGAACCACCCCCGACATTCGACCCCGCGGCCCCCCGAAGAGGGAATTCCGGTTACCGGATGCGTCTCACCCAGGCATCCGGACGTCACCCGATTAGCCCATGCGGGGCAGCATACTAGCTCGGACGATCTACACTCAGTACCCCCATCGAGTGGGTCAAGTCTCAAGATGTGCCCGATGTTGTGGCGTTGCACCCTACCGGGCCCCGACCTGGTGATTCCGTTGGCGACCGCCTGCTGACCAGTGGATCTTCGCCGCCACGCCCGCATCCGGGCGACACTCTCCGGCGCTACGGCAGCCACTTTCACTACACCGGGTGACCAGCGGCAACTGCCCTCCGTCGGGATTACCCCGTTCGCCGCAGCCTGGTCCGGATGCGACAACGTCGCGTCACAATTCTTTTCATCATTACGGGTGATCTGCCCGTGATCTTGTAGCGGCAGCTGATTCGACGCTTTCGACAGGAAATCGAATACCACACCTTCCGGCCGCACAGGGCCGACCGGCCGCTGTCACTGTCCGCCGGACGGCCTAGTTACGATGTGCGCCTCGCAGTCCGCAAGGGCGGCCCGGCACTCCTGCTCGCAGGCGCCCGGAGCCCCGCCGCCACGGAGGCACTCTGCCGGAGGCACCCATGTACGACGTCGCGCGTCCCGCGGCGGGCAACCCCCTCGAAGAGACCGGCCAGATGCCGGCCCTGTTCACCGGGGACCGCCCGTCCGGCGCACAGCACCGACGGCCCGTTCCCCGCTCGGGTCCCGACTACCCCGCGATCCAGGCCAGCCGCGAGTTCGTCTCGCTGCGGCGGCGGTTCCGGGCCTTCGTCTTCCCGATGAGCCTCGCCTTCTTCGCCTGGTACATGACCTACGTGCTGCTGGCCGCCTACGCGCACGACTTCATGAGCACCAAGGTGTTCGGCCAGGTCAACGTCGGCATCCTGCTCGGCATCGGCCAGTTCGCCAGCACCGCGCTGGTCACCTGGCTCTACCTGCGCTACGCGCGCCGCCACGTCGACCCGCGCGTGGCCGAGCTGCGGGCCCGCGCGGGCCTGACCGAAGGGACCCGCCGATGACCGCGCTCGCCGCCGAAGGCACGCCCGCCAGCAACCCGCTGGTCAACACCGTCGTGTTCGCCCTGTTCGTGGCGATCACGCTCTACGTCGTCTACCGGGCCAGCAGCCGGAACTCCTCGACGTCCGACTACTACGCCGCGGGCAGCGCGTTCACCGGCCGCCAGAACGGCATCGCGCTCTCCGGCGACTTCCTGTCGGCGGCGTCGTTCCTCGGCATCGCCGGCGCCATCGCGATGCACGGCTACGACGGCTTCCTCTACTCGATCGGCTTCCTCGTCGCCTGGCTGGTCGACCTGCTGCTGATCGCCGAGCTGCTGCGCAACACCGGCCGCTTCACGATGGGCGACGTGCTGAGCTTCCGGATGAAGCAGCGCCCGGTCCGCGCGGCGGCGGCGACGTCGACGCTGGTGATCTCATTCTTCTACATGCTGGCGCAGATGGCCGGCGCCGGCGGCCTGGTGGCGCTGCTGCTGAACGTCCACTCCAAGCTCGGCCAGGCGCTGGTGATCGGCGTCGTCGGCCTGGTCATGGTGCTGTACGTGCTGGTCGGCGGGATGAAGGGCACCACGTGGGTGCAGATCATCAAGGCGACCATCCTGCTGCTGTGCGGCGCGCTGCTCACGGTGTTCCTGTTCGGCAAGTTCGGGTTCTCGTTCTCGAACCTGCTCTCCGCGGCCGCCGAGAACAGCCCGCTCGGCGACAAGCTCCTCGAGCCGGGCGGCTCGTACGGCAAGAACAGCACCACCAAGCTCGACTTCGTCTCGCTGGCCCTGGCCCTGGTGCTCGGCGCGGCGGCGTTGCCGCACGTGCTGATGCGCTTCTACACGGTGCCGAACTCCCGCGAGGCGCGGCGAAGCGTGGTCTGGGCGACGGCGTGCATGTTCCTGTTCTACCTGTGCACGCTGGTCATCGGCTTCGGCGCGGCCGCGCTCGTCGGCGCGGACGAGATCAAGGCCGCCCCCGGCGGGGAGAACTCGGCGGCGCCGCTGCTGGCCCTGCACGTCGGCGGGACGCTGCTGCTGGGCATCATCGCCGCGGTGGCGTTCGCGACGATCCTCGCGGTCGTGGCCGGGCTGACCATCACCGCGTCGGCGTCCTTCGCCCACGACGTCTACGCGAACATCTTCAAGCGGGGCAAGGCGGAGCCGGCGGACGAGGTCCGGGTGGCGCGGCTGACCGCGATCGCGGTCGGGGCGCTGGCCATCGTCGGCGGCGTGCTGGCGAACGGGCAGAACATCGCGTTCCTCGTCGCGCTGGCGTTCGCGGTGGCGGCGTCGGCGAACCTGTCGACGCTGCTGTACTCGCTGTTCTGGAAGCGGTTCAACACGACCGGCACGCTGTGGGGCATCTACGGCGGCCTGGCCGCGAGCCTCGTGCTGGTGCTCTTCTCGCCGGTCGTCTCGGGCGCCCCGGACGCGATCTTCAAGAGCATCGACTTCGCCTGGTTCCCGCTGAAGAACCCGGGCCTGGTGTCGATCCCGTTCTCGTTCCTCTGCGGGTTCGTCGGCACCCTCTTCGGCAAGCCCAAGGCGGACGCCGACAAGCAGGCCGAGATGGAGGTCCGGTCCCTCACTGGGATCGGCAGCTGATCACCCCGGGCGGCCTGCGTCACGCACGCAGGCCGTCCAGGATCACGTCCAGCACGCGTTTCCCGTCTTCCGGGCTGCAGTTGCGCACGGCCATGCCGGCGCCGTGGCCCAGGCGCAGGACGTCCGCGCCGACCACGTCCGGCCGGACCAGCCCGGCCTCCTGCGCCGCTTCGACGAGCACTCCCGTCGCCTCGCGCAGCCGTTTCTGGCAGTACTGGAAGGTCTCCGAGCCGGAGTCGATGGACTCCTTGAGGATCGTCGCGAGCTTGTGCCGCTCGACGACCCAGGTGACCTGCGCGCGCAGCCACCCTTCGAGGGCTTCCCACGGCGGCAGCTCGTCGTGCAGCTCGAACGCGCGGTCGGCGAGCACGGCGATTTCGTCGCGGTAGACCGCTTCGAACAGCTTCTCGCGGGTCGGGAAGTGCCGGTAGAGCGTGCCCGCGCCCACCCCGGCCTTCTTCGCGATGTCGTCCAGCGGCACGTCGGCGCCGTGCGCGGTGAAGAGCTCGTTCGCCGTCGCGACGATGCGTTCGTAGTTGCGCCGCGCGTCCGCGCGCATCGGACGCCCCGTGTCCGGCATCCCGGCCTCCTCACCACGTAACCGGAGAGATTCTCCGAATCCACTTGCGCATCCGGAGACAGTCTCCATATTATCGGATCGCACCCAAGTGGAGAACATCTCCGCTTCTTCTCTTACTCCTCGGGGGAGTATCTCTTGTCCCAGCAAACGATCCATCGTGCGGTCGAGCCTGCCCCGGCCCGCCGCAGCGGACTGGTCCTCGCGATCATCCTGACCTGCCAGCTCATGCTCATCCTCGACGCGACCGTGATGAACGTCGCGCTCCCGCGCATCCAGGCCGACCTGGGGTTTTCGGCCACCGGCCTGTCCTGGGTGATGACGGCCTACAGCCTGGTCTTCGGCGGCCTCCTGCTGCTCGGCGGCCGCGCCGGCGACCTGTTCGGCCGGCGCCGGATGTTCGTCGCGGGTACCGCCCTGTTCACCCTCGCGTCGCTGGCCGGCGGCCTCGCCGGCTCGGCCACGCTGCTCATCGCCGCCCGCGTCCTGCAGGGCGTCGGTGCCGCCATGGCCGGGCCGAGCACCCTGGCCCTGGTCACGACCACGTTCTCCGAGGCCAAGGCCCGCGTCCGGGCGCTGGCGCTGTTCTCCGCCATGTCCAGCGGCGGGTTCGCGATCGGCCTGATCGTCGGCGGCCTGCTCACCGAGTGGATCTCGTGGCGCGCGGCGCTGTTCATCAACGTCCCGTTCGGCCTGGCGATCGTGCTGCTCGCGCCGCGGTTCGTGCCGGAACCCGAGCGGCGCCCCGCGCACCTCGACCTGCCCGGCGCGATCACCGGCACCCTGGGCGTCGGCTCGCTCGTGTTCGCCTTCACCCACGCGGCGTCCGACGGCTGGGGCAACCCCGTGACGGTCGGCTCGCTCGCCGGCGGGCTGGCGCTGCTGGCCGCGTTCGTCGCGATCGAGGCCCGCACCGCGATGCCGCTGGTCCCGCTCCGGCTGTTCGCCGACCGCAACCGCAGCGCGGCCTACGTCAGCTTCTTCCTCGGCCCGATGGCCATGATGTCGATGTTCTTCTTCCTCACCCAGTTCATGCAGGACATCCGGCACTTCGCCGCGCTGGCCACCGGGTTCGCGTTCCTGCCGATGGCGGTGCTGATCTTCACGATGAGCCGGCTCGTGCCGCGGCTGCTCCCCCGCTACGGCCCGAAGCCGCTGGCCATCACCGGGTCGCTGCTCATGGTCTCGGGCGTCGTCTGGCTCGCTCAGCTCACGACGGAGAGCACGTACTTCCCGGCGTTGTTCGGGCCGCTGCTGCTCATGGGCCTCGGTGGCGGGCTGGCGTTCGCGCCGCTCAACGTGATCGTGATGGCGACCGTGCCGAACGAGGACGCGGGCGCGGCGGGCGGCGTGCTGCAGACGATGCAGCAGGTCGGCAGCACGCTGGGGCTGGCCGTGCTGGTCACGGTGTTCGGTGCGGTGACCCGCTCGGCGGGCACGACCGGAGCCCAGCTCACGGTCGACGGCATGACCGCCGCGTTCGCCACCGCCGCCGGGTTCGCGGCGTGCACGTTCCTGGTGGCGCTGACGTTCCGGCGGGTTACAGCTTCTGCCCGGCCTTGACCTTGTGCGTCACCCGGCGCTCGACGAGGAACGAGACGAACGGGACGCACCCGGCCAGCAGCACGAGCACGGTGCCCTTGATCGACCAGCGGGCCTTGATCGCCAGGTCGATGGTCAGCACCAGGTAGATCATGTACAGCACGCCGTGGATCGGCGAGTAGACCGCCGACGGCGTGGGGTTGTCGAAGCCGTACCGCAGCACCATCACGAAGCAGAGGCCGAGCAGGCCGACGCCGGTGACGTAGGCGGCGGTGCGGAACCGGACCAGGGGGCCGGTGAGCGGCACCGCGGTCTGGGCGGCACCTTCGGTGCTGGTGGTCATCAGGAGGTCCTCACTCTGCGGCCTGCTGGTCGCGGGCGTTCAGCTCGCGCAGGTAACGGTTGTACGCGGCCAGCTCCTCGTCCTCGTCCTGAACCGCTTGCACGGCGTCGGGGCGGGGGCGAGGGGCGGGCACCTCGGGCTGTTCGCGCTGCTCGGGCTCTTCGCCCCGGGCTTCGGCCTTGTGCTTCAGCTGGCGGATGCGCCAGAACATGAAGGCCGGGAAGAGCCCGAAGAGCGGCCACTGCAGGACGTAGCCGAGGTTCTGGAAGGTGCCGTTCGCCGAGGTGAAGCGGTCCCACTGCCACCAGGCGAGCCCGCAGCAGACGAGCAGGCTCACCAGGCACGTCGCGACGATCGCGATCCGGCGCCCCCAGGGGGAAGCGGCCGGCGGAGGGGAAGCTGGCACGGATCGACGCTAGCACTGAGCAGCTGAGGACCGGCGGCCGACTGTGATCCGGGTGGCGGGGCTCTCAGCCCAGGTCGGTGGCCCTTTACCCGCCGGTGGGCTCAGCCTTGCTTGCGCACCGACTGGGCGCCCTTGGCGTACCCGTCCGCCAAGCCGAACACCTTCTGCGCGTACTCCGTCGAGTTGTTGTACGACAGGATCCCGGCCCACCACCCGCTCGGGCTGGCCATGTCCCGCCCACCCGCGCACAGATAACGCGCCGCCGCCAACGCCGCGTCGTCGATCTGCTGGGGGTCGCCGAGGCCGTCGCCGTTGCCGTCGGATGCCCACTTGCGCCACGTGCTCGGGATGAACTGCATCGGCCCGACCGCCCGGTCGACCCCCGCGTCGCCGTCGTAGCGGCCGCCGTCGGTGTCGCCGATCGCCTGGACGCCCGCCGAACCGTCGAGCGGGACGCCGATGATCGGCTTGGACGGGCGGCCGTCCGCGCCCAGCACCGCGCCCGCGTACTGGCCGTGGTTGGACTCGATGCGGCCGATGCCGGCCAACGTCGCCCACGAGATCTTGCACTTCGGCTGGTCGGCACGCATCGCCAGCTCGGCGTTGCCGTAGGCCTGCAGTGCCCGCGCCGGGACGCCGGTAGCCCCGGCGACCTGGCTCGCCCACTGGGACAGCGTTGCCGGGCCCGTGCTGCGGGCCTGCTGGGGAGAAGTCTGCTGCTCGGCCCCGCCCGCGACGGCACCGCCGGCCGGTGCGACCGACCCCGGGCGGACGTCGGCCGCCTTGACCTGCAGGGCGGGGATTTCGGTGGTGAGCGGGCTCGCCTCCGGCGTCGACGCGCGGGTGACGAGCCAGATCCCGCCGCCGGCCACGGCCAGCACGGCGAGGACCACGATCAGCCGGGTGAGCACCGCGACGCTCGCGGAGCGCGGCGCCGGTGCCGGTGCGGCGGGGGCGGCTTCCTCGACGCTCGCGTCGAGGGGGTCGTCCTCGTTCTTTCCGGTCCTGGTGCGCACGAAACTCCGGTCCTCCAGCGTGGTGTCGACGAAGTGTCAACGAGCCCGCGCAGGTTAGCGTTACGCGGGTCGTCCCGATCGTCTCACCACGCCGGTTCACCCGGCCGTGTGGAAAGCGTCTCGTCAGGCGGACTTCTGCTGCCGCGCGAGGCGCGCGACGCACCAGGCCGGGGCACTGCCGCGGCGGAGGTGCTGCAGGACGGTCATCGGCCCGAGCCGGCGGCTCAGGTCGGACGGCGCGAGCCCGGCCGCCCGGTAGTCGAGGGCCCGCTGGTCGAGCGGGCTGAGTCCGGCGTCCCACCACTCCTCGGCCTCGGCGACGCCGCCGACCATCTGCCACCAGCCCGCGGCGGCGGTGAGGAGCTCTTCCGGCACTTCCGGCAGCCGGCGCCGCATCGCGTCGAGGTAGCCGGGGTCGGCCGACTCGACCGGGACGAACCGCTGCTGCCCGGACCGGGCCCGCTGCCCTGGGATGCCCGGAGCCTGCGCAGGGGCGTCGGCCAGCCACGCGGATGCGATGCGGTCGACCTCCTGCTCTTCGGGGGTCTGCTCGCGCTCCGCGGCCCATTGCCGGATCAGCGCGTCCACTCCGGGATCTCCGGTCATCCCTGCCTCCTTGTAGGTCCCCGACGGACAGGCCCTGACACCTGTCCCACGCGGTGGTGCCGCACGCACCAACCTGCACCTTGCTGAGTGGAAACTGCCTGCGTACCGGGGTTCTCCGGGGGGATGGCGAACCACCCGATCACGCAATGTGAGCACCGTAGGGCCGGGGTGGTCTCCTTCGCCAGACCCCGGCAGGCATGAATTCGCCGACCTGCGCGTTTTCGACCGCAATCCACCCGGATGGTCGAGCGTTCGGTCCGAAATCCGAGATTCGTGACACTCAGTGATTTACCGTCCGCTAACACACAGGGTGACAGCCGGCACCGCCCGTTGCGGTGCCGGTCAGAGCGTTTCCGGTGGTCAGGAGAAGAGCGAGCGGAAGAACGTCACGATCGCTTCGGCGCCGTCCTTGAGCCAGCCGAGGACGCGGTGCACGAAGTCGGCGGACTGGGTGGGCTGGGTGATCAGGAAGAAGAGCACGAGCGCGACCACACCGACGATGAGAACTTTCTTCATGCCGCTCGACATGTGCTTCCTCCCCGGCTCGCCGTCCCCGTCCTGGGAGTGGCCACGCCAATACTGTAGGGAACGCGTGCCCCGAAGACACCCCGATCAACCTCCGATCACCCCGACCGGACCCGAGGAGCGGCGATGACCCGGAACGTGCTGGTCGAGCGGGACGGCGAAGTGACGACGATCACCATCGACCGCCCGGCCGCCCGCAACGCCGTCGACGGACCGACGGCGGCCGAGCTCGCCGGGGCATTCCGCGAGTTCGACGCGGACCCCGGCGCCGCCGTCGCGGTCCTCACCGGATCGGGTGGCGCGTTCTGCGCGGGCGCGGACCTCAAGGCGATCGGCACCGACCGGGTGAACCGCACCCACCCGGACGGGGACGGCCCGATGGGCCCGACCCGGCTGCGGCTCGGCAAGCCGGTGATCGCGGCGGTGCACGGGCCCGCCGTCGCGGGCGGGCTGGAGCTGGCGCTGTGGTGCGACCTGCGGGTCGCGGACGCCACGGCGGTGTTCGGGGTCTTCTGCCGCCGCTGGGGAGTGCCGCTGATCGACGGCGGCACGGTCCGGCTGCCGCGGCTGATCGGCCAGTCGCGGGCGATGGACCTGATCCTGACCGGACGGCCGGTCGAAGCGGCCGAGGCGCTGGAGATCGGCCTGGCGAACCGGCTCGTGCCGGCCGGCGAGGCGGTTTCCGCGGCGCAGGAGCTGGCGCGGCAGCTCGCGGCGTTCCCGCAGGCGTGCCTGCGGGGCGACCGGCTCTCGGCGCTCGAGCAGTGGGGGAAGTCCGAAGAGGACGCGCTCGCGACGGAGTTCCGCGCGGCGATGGGCACCGGCGTGCTGGCGGCGGAGGCGGTCGACGGCGCGGCCCGGTTCGCCGGCGGCGAAGGCCGGCACGGCAGTTTCGCGTGATCAGCGAGGCATCACGCGTGCCTGGAGGGGCATCACGTGTGATCAGAGAGGCATCACGTGTGTTTGAAGGGTCGACTCGCGTGATCAGAGGGTCGACTCGCGTGCTTGGAGGGTCGACTCGCGTGATCGAGAGGTCGACACGGCGCAGCCGCGCGGCCCGGCCGTGTCGACCCTCCAGTCACGAGTGATGCCCCTTCGATCACGTGTGATGCCTGCCTGATCACGGGTGATGCCCGCTCTGTCACGAGCCGTGCCTCGACCGGGTGGATCCCGGAGAACCGGGGCGGTTCCGGTCGGGCGGCCGATAGGGTCGCCCGATGGACGACGATGTTCCCGGAGTCGTGCTCCGGCCCGTGGCCGAAGGCGATCTCGACCTCCTGGAACGGCTGACCAACGATCCCGTCGCCGCCGGGGAGCACCAGTGGTTCGGCTGGCACGATCCCGGCTACCTGCGCCGCCGCTGGCAGGAAACCGGCATGCTCACCGCCGAAACCGGCATGCTCGTGCCGACGCTGGGCGGCCGCATCCTCGGGCTCGTCTCCTGGCACCGCAGCCGCACCGGGCCGACGTCCTACTGCTGGAACGTGGGCCTCGTCCTGGCGCCGGAAGCACGCGGCCACGGCTACGGCACCGAAGCCCAGCGCCTGCTCGCCGAGTACCTCTTCGCCCACACCCAGCTCAACCGGGTCGAAGCGACGACCGAGGTCGGCAACCGCGCCGAACAGCGCTCGCTCGAGAAAGCCGGCTTCACGCGCGAAGGAGTCCTTCGCGGCTTCTGCTTCCGTGACGGCGAGTGGCGCGACAGCGTCGTCTACTCGGTCGTGCGCTCCGACCTCGCGAAGAACTAGACGATCGCGCCCGCCGAACGCAGGGCGCCGAGGTCGGTGACGCCGAGTTCGGCGAGCACGGCTTCGGTGTCGGATCCCTTGGTGTGCGGGGCTTCCGGCATCTCCGGCGGGGTGCGGCCGAACCGCGGCGCCGGTGCGGGCTGCACCATGCCGCCGATCTCGACGAACGTGCCGCGCGCCGCGTTGTGCGGGTGCGACGCGGCTTCGCCCGGCGCGAGCACCGGCGTCAGGCACGCGTCGGTGCCTTCGGCACGCGCGACGAGGTCGTCGCGCGTGTACTTGCCGATCGCCGCCGCGAGGATCTCGCGAAGGCGAGGCCACTGCGACTTGTCCACGTGCAGCGGCAGCGACTCCGGGTCCAGCTCGAGGACCTTGACCAGGTCGCCCCAGAACCGCATCTCGATCGCGCCGACGGCGACGTACTTGCCGTCGGCCGTTTCGTAGGTGTCGTAGAAGGGCGCGCCGCCGTCGAGCATGTTGTCCCCGCGGCCGCCGCCCCAGAGCCCGGCCGCGGCCATGCCGTGCAGGCTCGTGGTGAGCAGCGCGGCGCCGTCGACCATCGACGCGTCGACGACCTGGCCCTTCCCGGACGCGTTCCGTTCGTAGAGCGCCGCGAGGATGCCCATCGCCAGCAGCAGCCCGCCGCCGCCGAAGTCGCCGACCAGGTTGAGCGGCGGCACCGGCCGCTCCCCCGCGCGCCCGATCGGCTCGAGCGCGCCGGCGATGCCGATGTAGTTGATGTCGTGGCCGGCCGCGGTGGCGAGCGGGCCGTCCTGGCCCCAGCCGGTCATCCGGCCGTAGACCAGCCGCGGGTTGCGGGCGTGCACGACGTCCGGGCCGAGCCCGATCCGCTCGGCGACCCCGGGGCGGAAGGGCTCGATGAGGACGTCGGCGGTGTCGCACAGCTTCAGCACCAGCTCGACGCCTTCGGGCGTCTTGGTGTTGATGCCGACCGACCGGCGGCCGCGGGCGAGCGGGTCCGTCGGGATGCCGAGCACGTCCTCCCCCGGCGTCGCGCGGTCGACGCGGACGACCTCGGCGCCGAGGTCGGCGAGGATCATCGTGGCGAAGGGCCCGGGCGCCAGGCCCGCGAGCTCCACCACCTTCAGGCCGCTGAGCGGACCTGCCTTCATGTCGGGTCCTTTCAGAGCGAGCGGGAGATGATTTCCTTCATGATTTCGCTGGTGCCACCAAAGATCCGCGAGATCCGGACGTCGGCCCAGGCCCGTGCGATCGGGTACTCGGTCATGTAGCCGTAGCCGCCGAAGAGCTGCACGCAGTCGTCGATCACCTTGTTGACCCGCTCGGTCGTCCAGAGCTTCGCCATCGCCGCGCCTTGCACGTCGAGCTCGCCCTTGAGGTGGCGTTCGATGCACTGGTCGAGGAACGCCCGCGCGACGGCGGCCTCGGTCGCCGCCTCGGCGAGCTTGAACTTGGTGTTCTGGAAGGAAAAGATCGGCCGGCCGAACGCCGTGCGCTCCTTCGTGTACTCCAAAGTGAGGTCGACCGCGGCCTCCAGCCCGGCCACCGCGGTGACGGCGATGATCAGCCGTTCCTGCGGCAGCTGCAGCATCAGCTGGATGAAGCCCTGCCCCTCGGCGTCGCCGAGCAGGTTGGCGGCGGGTACGCGGACGTCGTCGAAGAACAGCTCGGCGGTGTCCTGGCCCTTGAGCCCGACCTTGTCGAGCACGCGGCCGCGGCGGAAGCCCGGCGTGTCGGTCTCGACCACGATCAGCGAGACGCCCTGCGCGCCCGCGTCCGGGTCGGTCTTGCACGCGACGACCACCAGGCCGGCGTGCAAGCCGTTGGTGATGAAGGTCTTGGCGCCGTTGATGACGTAGTGGTCGCCGTCGCGCACCGCGCGGGTCTTGATGCCCTGCAGGTCGGAGCCGGTGCCGGGCTCGGTCATCGCGATGGCGCCGACCAGCTCGCCGCTGGCCATCTTCGGCAGCCATTCGCGCTTCTTCTCTTCGGAGGCGTACGCGCTCAGGTAGTGCGCGACGATTCCGTTGTGGACGGTCACGCCCCACGCGCTGTCCCCGGAGCGGGCCTGCTCTTCGTAGAGCACGGCCTCGTGGGCGAAGGTGCCGCCGCCCCCGCCGTACTCCTCGGGGATGGAGAGGCAGAGCAGGCCGACGTCGCCGGCCTTGGTCCACAGCTCGCGGTCGACCTTCTTCTCCGCCGCCCAGCGTTCCTGGTGCGGGACGGCCTCCTTCTGCAGGAACGACCGCGACAGCTCGCGGAGGTCGTCGAGCTCGGTCGTGCTCCAGGAGCTCTTCGGGAGTTTCAGCGGCACGGGACCTCCTGCTGGAAAACATGACGGTCAGCATGTAAGTTCTCTTTGGAATGTACATCCGTACCGGCCTGTAGGTAAAGCAGGAGGCCGAAGTGACCTCGACGGCGCACCGGACCCAGGCGCAGCGGCGCGAACAGACCCGCACGGCGCTGCTCGACGCCACCATCGACTGCCTGGTGGACGTCGGCTACGCGCGCACGTCGGTGCAGGAGATCTGCGCCCGCGCCGGCGTCTCGAAGGGCGCGGTGCAGCACCACTTCACCGCGAAGGCCGAGCTGATGGCCGCCGCCGTCGAGCACCTGACGACGAAGCTGCGTCACCAGCTCGCGGCGTCGCTGGACGAGCTGCCCGGCGGCGGCACCGGCGTCGCCGCGGCGATCGACCTGCTCTGGACCGGCTATTCCGGCACGCTCTCGACCGCCGTCACCGAACTGTGGGTCGCCGCCCGGACCGACCCCGAGCTGCGCGCGGCCATCCGCCCGGTCGACCGCGCGCTCGGCCGCGCGACGCTCGAGCACGTCACCCAGGTCGCCGGCGAGCTGCCGCCCGAACGCGCGGAAATGCTGTTCTGGCTCACCGTGAACCTGACTCGCGGGCTGGCGCTGGACGCCGAGCTCGGCGGCGACCCGAACCGGCGGCGGCAGCTGCTCGAGGAGTGGAAGCGGATCGCCGTGCTGCTCTACCAGGACGCCACGACTACGCCAAGCTGACGAGCTGGATCACCAGGGCTGGAATACCCCTTATCGTGCAGGCGGATTCGTGGTCCAATCCCCCCGGAAGAGGGGAGCTCCGATGACCGCCAGCCCGTACCAGAACCCGTACGGCCCTCCCCCGGGACAGCCGCCACGGCCGCCCGCCGACGTCGCCGGACGGTTCCGGCTGATCGCCGGCATCGTCGGCGCCGTCGCCGCCGTGCTCGTGCTGGCCGGGTCGTTCCTCCCGCAGACGAAGTTCGAGCAGATCGTCGGCGGCAAGGCCGAGAGCAGCCAGACGATCAGCGCCTGGACGCGCTCGTTCGGCGTCGAACCCAGCGAGGACGCCAAGAAGTTCTACGAGAACACCCACGTCGCGCGCTACGGGATCCCGCTCTCCGCCGGTGCGCTGGTGCTGCTGGCCGGGGCCGGCCTGGCGTTCGCGGGCGCCCGGCGTTCGGCGGGCACCGGGGTGCGCTCGGGTGCCCGGACGGCACTGGTGGCCGGCGGCGCGGGCGTGGCCGCGGCCGTATGGATGCTCGGCATGGACGTCTCGGCGACCTTGAGCTACGAGTCCGACGACGGGTCGCTCACGTCGGCCTATTCGACCGGCATCGGGTTCTGGATCCTGCTCGGCGGCGGCGCGCTGGGCGTGGTGACGCTGGTCCTCGCGACGCTCGCCGGACGGCGGGCGCCCGCGACCACCGGGCCGGTGGGCTCGCCACCGGGTTACGGCGGGCCGTACCAGCAGCAGTCGAGGCCGTACCCGGTGCCGCCGCAGCAGTACGGGGGCTACCCGGGCGCCCAGCCCTACCCCGGCGGGCCGCAGCAGCAGTACCCGGGTGCGCCGTCGTCCCAGCCGTTCCCCGCGCAGGGCGGGCCGGTTTCGCAGCCCTTCCCGGCGCAGAGCGGGCCGGTTTCCCAGCCGTTCCCGGCACAGAACGGGCCCGCCTCGCAGCCGTTCCCGGCGCAGTCCGGCGAGGTGCCGTCGGGCGGGCTGTCCCCGCGGCTCGACGACCCCTACGGCGGCGCGACGCAGGCCCAGCAGCACCCCGGTCAGGAACCGCCGTCGCCGACCGAACCGAACTACCAGCTCCCGCCGCTGAACCCACCCAATACGTGAAACTTATTCACGTCGAACTGGACAACTGACGTACCGACGGTATGGTGTACTCGTCGGTAACCCCTGCGCGGCGTCGCGCGGACTCCGGACGCCGCGGAACGGAGACGTCATGACCAGCACGACCCCCGCGAACGCAGTCGAAGACACCCCTTTGCCGCCGACCGTCGGCGGCGTCGCCGGGGCGCCCGGCTCGGCGCGGGCGGCCCAGCTCGTCGCCCGCGTGGCCGGTGGCGCGGACTCGGCGCCGATCCGGATGCACGCCCCCTTCACCGGGCAGCCGATCGCGACGCTGCCCCAGGCCACCGACGCCGACGTCCGCGCGGTGTTCGCCGGCGCGCGGACGGCCCAGCGAGCCTGGGCGGAACGCTCCCCCGCCGAGCGGGCCCGCGTCCTGACCCGGCTGCACGACCTCGTGCTCGCCCGCCAGGACGAGGTGCTCGACCTGGTCCAGGTCGAGGCGGGCAAGGCGCGGCTCGACGCGTTCGACGAGGTCAGCGCGACCGCGCTGGTCGCGGCCTACTACGGCAAGCACGCCGCGAAGATCCTCGCCCCGCGCCGCGTCGCCGGCGTCATCCCCGGCCTGACCCGCGCCGGCGAGATCCGGCACCCGAAGGGCGTCGTCGGGGTCATCTCGCCGTGGAACTACCCCCTGGCCCTCACCGCGATGGACGTCCTCCCCGCGCTCGCGGCCGGCAACGCCGTGGTGCAGAAGCCGGACAACCAGACCGCGCTTTCGGCGCTGTGGCTGCAGGAGCTCGCCGAGGAGGCCGGGCTGCCGGCCGGGACCTGGCAGATCGTGCTCGGCCGCGGTTCGAAGATCGGCACCGCGCTGGTCGAGGAGTCGGACTACCTGTGCTTCACCGGGTCCACGCCGACCGGCAAGGAGCTGGCCGGGCAGGTGGCGAAGCGGCTGACGTCGTACTCGCTGGAGCTCGGCGGCAAGAACCCGATGATCGTGCTGCCCGACGCCGACGTCGCGAAGGCCGCGACGGGCGCGGTGACCGCGTGCTTCTCCTCGGCGGGTCAGCTGTGCGTGTCGGTCGAGCGGATCTACGTCCACGAGTCGATCCGCGAGGAGTTCACGCGGGCGTTCGTCGCGCGGACCGCCGCGGTGAAGCTCGGCGGCGCGCTCGACTACCACGCCCAGATGGGGTCCCTGACGTCGGAAGACCAGCTCGAGACGGTGTCCGCGCACGTCGAGGACGCCCGCGCGAAGGGCGCTTCTGTGCTCACCGGCGGCCGCCCGCGTCCCGACCTCGGGCCGCTGTTCTACGAGCCGACGGTGCTCACGAACGTCACGCCGGACATGGTGCCGTTCGCGGAGGAGACGTTCGGGCCGGTCGTCTCGATCTACGGCTACACCGACGTCACGGAGGCCATCGACCGGGCCAACGACACGGCGTTCGGGCTCAACGCCAGCGTCTGGTCGCGCAACGGCCGCGCGGGCTGGGAGGTCGCGGCGCGGCTCAAGGCCGGGACGGTCAACGTCAACGAGGGCTACGCGGCGACGTTCGGCAGCGTCGGCGTCCCGATGGGCGGCATGAAGGACTCCGGCGTCGGCCGCCGCAACGGCGCCGAAGGCCTGCTGAAGTACACGGAGTCCCAGTCGATCGCGCTGCAGCGCGGCCTGGCCCTCCGCCCGCCTCGGCGGGTGCCGGGTTCCCTCTGGTCGAAGGGCATGACGCTGGGCCTCAAGGCCCTCCGCCGCCTCCCCCGCTGATGTGATCAGAAGGTCAGCACGCGTGATTGAAGGGTCATCACCCGTGATTTGAGGGTCGACACGGCAGCGCCCGCCGGTTCCGCCGTGTCGACCCTTCAATCACGCGTGTCGACTCTTCAATCACGAGAGTCGTCTCTCTGATCACGCGTGTTCGGCGGTGGGAGCGGTGAGGAGGCCGCGGTCGTAGGCGATCGCGACTGCTTCCGCGCGGCGGCTTGCGCCGAGTTTTGCCATCACCCGGGACAGGTGGACGCTGACCGTCTTTTCGCTGATGTAGAGCTCTTCGCCGACCTGGCGGTTCGTGCGGCCCAGCGCGACGCGCTCGAGGACGTCGCGTTCGCGGTCGGTCAGGGGGTCGGTGATCGTGCGGACCGGGGCCGCCGGCTCCACTCCGTCCAGCTCGACCCGGGCGCGGTGCGCCAGGTCGCGGACGGCGTCGCGCAGGGGGACCGCGCCCAGGCGCAGTGCCACCGCGTGGGCCGCTTCGAGGGCGGCGTGTGCGTCGCCGTCCGCCGCCAGCAGGGCTTCGGCCTCGTGCCAGCGGCAGACCGCCTGCTCGTACACGGCGCCGTAGCCGAACGCCGCCGCCGCGGCCGCCCACTTCTCCGCATCACCCCGGCCGGTCAGGCAGGACGCCGCCGCCTCCAGCCGGGCCAGCCACGCCCGGCCCTCCGGCCCGAGCGTCCCCGAGCGCGGCTGCCCGACGACCGAGCACATCCGGCCGTGCGCCAGCAGCCGCTCGCCCGCCGCCACCGCGGCGCCGGCCGCGGCCTGGTCGCCGTGCACCCGGGCTTCGGCGGCCAGCGCGGCGGCGGCGGACACACCCAGCGCGGCGACGCGGATCCCGGCCAGCAGGCCGGGTTCGATCCGCTCCAGCCAGCCGACCAGGTCTTCGGCGCGGCGCACCGCTTCGGCGTGCTCGCCGCGCCAGTAAGCCAGCTCGATGCCGGCGTCCCCCGCGGCCAGCGGGATCGCCATGTCCGCCGCCCAGTGCTGCCGCAGCCCGGCGATGAGCTTCGCGGCTTCGTCGAACCGCCCGCGCGAGACGACGAAGAGCGACCAGATGGCCTGGATCCGCGCGGCGACCGCGCTGGACACGCCGCGCCCCGCACGGCCGGCGCTCTCGTCCGGCCAGTCGCCCATCAGGTAGCGCAGGGTCAGCTGCCGCGCGCGCAGTTCGATCCCGAACGAGCTCCAGCTCAGCCCGGCCTCTTCGGCCCGGGCGACGCCGGTCGCGGTGTGCTCCAGCGCCTCGGCGAACTCGGCGTAGTCGTCGTAGCTCAGCGCGAGGAAGTAGGTCGCGCGGATCTCGGTGTTCGGCGCGCCGGCGCCGCGCGCCGTCCGCTGGGCCTTGCGCAGCCACTCGCGCGCCTCGGCCGGCTCGCCCGCCGAGTCGGCGAGCGTGCCCAGGGTGACCAGCGCCGCGGCCTCCGCGCCCGCCGCCCCGACCGCCTGTGCGTCGGCGACCGCGGCACGCGCGCTCTCCAGCGCCGCTTCGGGCTGGTCGAGGATCCGCAGGAACCCGGCCCGGCTGGCCAGCACCCAGGCACGCGTCCCGCTCGGTTCGGCGTCCTTCACCAGCTCCCAGGCCCGGTCGATGGCCACGGTCGCCTCGTCGAGGGTGCCTTCCAGCGCGAGCAGCGCTTCCGCCAGCCGCCGCCACGTCTTCGCCGCGCGGTCGGCCGCCGTGTCCGGTTTCAGGGCTTGGGTGGCCGACCGGGCGAAGGCCGCGGCGCGCTCCGGCTCGCCGGACGTGCCCGCGAAGTAGGACGCTTCGTGCAGCAGCCGCAGCTCGTCGAACCCCTCGGGCCGGTCGGCCGCCGCGACGGCGTCCCAGATGGACAGTGCCTGCTCGACGTGCTGCAGGGCCGACCCGGGCGCACCGAGCTTCTCGGCTTCGTCCATCGCGCGCAGCAGCGCCGGCAGCGCGGTGACGAGGTCGCTGCTCTGCATCGAGTGGTAGGCCAGCTTCGCGTCGTGGCCGCGGCCCTGCGGCCGCGCCTGGATCCGGGCCGCGTACGCCGCGTGCGTGCGCGACCGCTCCCCCGGCAGCAGGTCGCCGTACACCGCTTCCTGCAGCAACGCGTGCCGGAACGTGTAGGAGCCGTCCGAAAGCACCACCAGGACGTGGTGCTGGACGGCTTCGCGCAGTGCCTCGTCGAGCTCCAGCTCCCCCAGCCCGGAGACCTCGGCGAGCGCGGCGTGCATCACCGGCTCGTTCGCCACCGAGATCACCCGGGCCACCCGGCGGGTGTCCGGCGACAGGCGCTCGAGCCGCGACAGCAGCACCTCGGCCAGCCCGGCGGGCAGGTCGTTGCACTCGGTCTGGGTGGCGAGCAGCTCCTCGGCGAAGAACGGGTTGCCCTCGGACCGGGCGACGATGTCGGACACGACGTCCGCCGGCATCGGCTCGTCGGCCAGCGCCTCGACGAACTTCCGGGCGTCGGCGGCCCCGAAGGGGTGCAGGTCGACGCGCTCGACGGTGGCGAGCCGGACCAGCTCCGACAGCAGGCCCCGCAGCGGGTGGCGCCGGTGGACGTCCTCCTCGCGGTAGCTGCCCACGACCAGCAGCCGCTGCGCCCGCAGCCTGCTGAGCAGGAAGGACAGCAGGTTGCGGGTCGAGGCGTCGGCCCAGTGGAGATCCTCCAGGAGGATCACCACCGGGCGCGACTCCGAGACCTCGGTCAGCACCCCCAGTACCGCGTCGAACAACTGCAGCTGACCGAGATCCTGCTCGGGCCGGGGACGCACCATCGTCTCCCGGTCGTTCGAGGTCATCGGCGGGTGTTCGGCCGCGCGGGGCTCCTCGACGCCCTGGCCCTGCGGCAGCAGCCGCCCGAGCGCGGGCCGGAGCCGCACCGCGGCGGCCACCGCCTGGTCCGCCGAGCTGCCCAGCGGGGCGAGCGCTTCGGCGAACGGAAGATAAGGAAGACCGCCTTCGCGGACGTCGATGCAGCGGCCGGTGAGCAGGAGCCCACCGCACGCCTCGACGTGCTCGCCGAGCGCGGTCAGCAGCCGGGTCTTGCCGACCCCGGCGTCCCCCGAGAGCAGCACCGCGCCGGCTTCGCCCCGTTCTGCACGGGCGAAGGCGGCGCGGAGCCGCCGCATCTCGTGGGTACGGGCGACGAGCGGGATTCCGGAGCCGAGTCGGGGCACAAGGTGCATTCTTGCCTACCCCACCGACAGTTTCCGACCGCTTATCGCCTTGGACACCTTCACCACGCCCTACCGGGCGGTCTCGCCGACGCCCGCGGTCTCCCGCGTGGCTTCCCGGCGCTCCTGCGCCGGCACGTCGACGTCGGTCCGCACGGCCCGCAGGTGGCGGACGGCGCGGCGCGCGCGGGCGGCCCAGGCGCTACGCCCGGCCTTCCGCAGTTCCTCGGCCCGGTAAGCCGCTTCGGCCCGGACCGCGTCGAGCATCAGATCGCTGTGCATCGTGTTCCCCTTGTCCCCGAGTTCTCCGGTTGGTAGCACTCAGGTTCGTCCTGAGGGGGCACCTCAGGCATCGGGTGATCACGCAGCCCTGACCGCGAAAAGACCCCTTACTCCCGGCCGAGCCCAGCTCGGCGGGGGTAAGGGGTCTTCGAAAGCGCCTCAGTCGTGGGCCGGGCCGCCGGGCCGCACCGCGGCCAGCAGCCCCCGCCAGCCCGATGCGGGCAGGCGGAACGCACCACCTTCGGGGTCCTTCGAGTCGCGCAGCGCGGCGCCCCCGGCGACGAACGCGACCTCGACGCAGTCGTTCCCGCCGCCGCTGTGGCTGCTCTTGCGCCACCGCGCTCCGGAGAGTTCAGCTTCCATGGTCCCCACTCCTTACTGTGTCCTCGGTTCCAGTTGGTGCACCGGAGCCGGTGCGGCCGCCTGTTCGGCGAACCGCCCGGCCGCCTCGGCGATCAGCTCCACCGAGTCGTCCGGCTTCAGTGCGGCTGCGCGCAGATGGTCGAACATCAGCCCGTAGCGCCGGACGTCTGTGGGTTCCTCCAGGTAGAGACCGCTGGACGTGCTGTCGTCGACGTAGACGACGTCCGGGTCGGCCTGCTCGGGGAAGCCCATGATCAGGAAGGGGCCCTCCATGCCCGGGTGCGCGCCGGCGCCGAACGGCACGACCTGGATGGTCACGTTCGGCTTCTCGGAGAGCGTGACCATGCGGTAGAGCTGCTCGGCCATCACCTCGGGGCCGTCGACGACGCGGCGCAGCACGGCTTCGTCCATCACCGCCCAGTACTCCGGCGGCGGGGTGTCGGACAGCAGCTCCTGGCGCGCCATCCGGGCGGCGACGCGGCGGCGGGTCTCGTCGTCTTCGGCGTCCGGCCGCAGCGCCCGGATCACGGCGCGGGCGTAGCGCTCGGTCTGCAGCAGGCCGGGCACCAGCAGCGCCTGGAACGCGCGCAGCGAACTGGCGTCGGCTTCGAGCCCGACGAACGTGCCGGTGAAGACCTCGTTGTAGGCGTGCCACCAGCCGCGTTTGCGGGCCTCCCTGGCCAGCTGGACGAGCGCCTCCTGCTCGTCGCCGGTGATGCCGTAGAGGGCCAGCATGTCCCGCGCGTCACGCGGGGTGACCCCGACGTGGCCGGTCTCGATGCGGCTGACCTTCGACGCGGAGCACTCGAGCTTCTCGCCCACCTCGTCGATGGTGAGGTCCGCGGCTTCGCGCAGCCTGCGCAGCTCTCCCGCGAGCCGCCGGCGGCGAACCGTGGGGCTCTGTCCCCTTGCCATCGCGCACCTCCGGATGTCGACGGCGCCGTAGCCGTCCGCTCGCTGCCAGTATCCAACATGAACAGGCGGGTAATCGCACGGCACCGATTACCGGAGCCGAACCCGCGTCGTATCTGCAATTTGCAGAATGCTTCTGTATGCTCGCATCCTGCACTGAGACAGGACGTGGCAAGGGCGCGGCGGGCGTGTTCCCCCAGCCCCACCCAGGGCCTGTGATCAGCGTAGACGATGACCCCGCGGCGCGCCGCGTGATCATCGGGAGAAGAGGTCCGGGGCCGTCCCCCGATCGGCCCCGGCCCTCTTCCACCGTTCCGGCGCCTTATTGGCAGAACGATTATTCCGCTATTCCTCGCCCGTAAGGGTGATTTCTGTCGAGGTCACAGAACGCGCAGGAGTCCTTCTTGGACGACCGTCGCGATGAGCGTGCCGTCCGCGCCGAAGAACCGGCCGGTGGCGAGACCGCGCGCGCCGGAGGCGGTCGGTGACGCGCTGTCGTAGAGGAACCACTCGTCGGCGCGGAAGGGCCGGTGGAACCAGAGCGCGTGGTCCAGGCTCGCGCCGAGCACCTTGTCGGTGTCCCAGTAGACGCCGTGGCGCGCCAGCACCGAGTCGAGCAGGGTCATGTCCGAGGCGTAGGTCAGCACGCAGACGTGCAGCAGCTGCTGGTCGGGCAGCTTCCCGTCGGCGCGCATCCACACCTGGTTGCGCGCGGGCCGCTCCCCCGTCTCGCGGGTGACCCACGGCGGCTCGTTGACGTAGCGCACGTCGATCGGCCGCGGCCGGCTGTGGGCGCCGATCGCGTAGCCCTCGGCACGTTCCATCAGCGTCGGCAGCGTCTCGGGGGCCGGCACGCCCTCGGGCATCTCTTCGGCGTGCTCGATGCCCGGTTCGTCCTTCTGGAACGACGCCGAGAGCGAGAAGATCGCCTTGCCGTGCTGGATCGCGATGACCCGGCGGGTGGTGAACGAGCGGCCGTCGCGGATCCGGTCGACCTCGTAGATGATCGGGACGCTCGGGTCGCCGCCGCGGATGAAGTACGCGTGCAGCGAGTGGACCCGGCGTTCGTCGGGGACCGTGCGCCCGGCCGCGACCAGCGCCTGGCCGGCGACCTGCCCGCCGAACACCCGCACCGGCGAGTGGGCGGGCGAGACGCCGCGGAAGATGTTCTCCTCGATCTTCTCGAGGTCCAGCAGCGCGATCAGGCGGTCCAGCACCGGCTGGCCGCCACCCGGGATCTCCAGCTCGGTGGCGGCCGTCCTGGCCATTTCAGTCATGGCCAGACCCTATGTGCTGCGGGGGTGGGACGTCCCTTATGCGTGGTCGTCTTCACCGAGGCGGTGCACGTGGATCAGGTTCGTCGAGCCCACGGTGCCCGGGGGCGAACCGGCCACGATGACGACCAGGTCGCCCTTCTGGTACTTGCCCATCTCCAGCATCGCGTGGTCGACCTGCTGGATCATCTGGTCGGTCGACTCCACCCGCGGCACGATGTGGGTGTTGGTGCCCCAGGTCATCGACAGCTGGCTGCGCACGCAGTCCTCCGGCGTGAACGCCAGCAGCGGCAGCCGCGTGTGCAGCCGGGCCAGGCGGCGCACGGTGTCGCCGGACTGCGTGAAGGCGACCAGCGCCTTCGCGTTGAGCCGCTCGCCGATGTCGCGGGCGGCGTAGGAGATCACGCCGCGCTTGGTGCGCGGGACGTGCGTCAGCGGCGGCACGATCGGCGAGTCGGTCTCGACCGCCTCGACGATCCGGGCCATGGTCTGCACGGTCTCGATCGGGTACCGCCCGACGCTGGTCTCGCCGGACAGCATCACCGCGTCGGTGCCGTCGAGCACCGCGTTCGCGACGTCGGAGGCCTCGGCGCGGGTCGGCCGGGAGTTGTTGATCATCGATTCGAGCATCTGCGTCGCGACGATGACCGGCTTCGCGTTCTCGCGGCAGATCTGGATGGCGCGCTTCTGCACCAGCGGGACCTGCTCCAGCGGCAGCTCGACGCCCAGGTCGCCGCGGGCGACCATCACGGCGTCGAAGGCCAGCACGATGGCTTCGAGGTTGTAGACGGCTTCGGGCTTCTCGATCTTGGCGACGACCGGCAGGCGTCCCTTGCCGACGCGGTCCATCACCTGGTGGACCAGGTCGATGTCGGCCGGCGAGCGGACGAAGGACAGGGCGACGAAGTCCACTCCCAGCTCGAGGGCGAACTCGAGGTCCTCGATGTCCTTCTCGGACAGCGCCGGCACCGAAACGTCCATGCCGGGCAGCGAGACGCCCTTGTTGTTGCTGACGGGACCGCCCTCGGTCACCTCGCAGACCACGTCCTGGCCCTCGACGCCCTTGACCACCAGGCCGACCTTGCCGTCGTCGACCAGCAGGCGGTCACCGGGCTTGGCGTCCCGGGCGAGGCCCTTGTAGGTGGTCGAGACCCGGTCGTGGGTGCCGGCGACGTCCTCGACGGTGATCCGGACGATGTCGCCGTTGTGCCACTCGACCGGGCCACCGGCGAACGTGCCGAGCCGGATCTTCGGACCCTGCAGGTCGGCGAGGACGCCGACCGCCCGGCCACTCTCGGCGGCGGCGTTCCGGATGAGGTCGTACACCTCCTTGTGGTCGCCGTGGCTGCCGTGGCTGAAGTTCATCCTGGCCACGTCCATGCCAGCGTCGACGAGGGCCCGCATCTTCTCCGGCGTAGCGGTAGCGGGGCCCATGGTGCAAACGATCTTCGCGCGTCGGCTCACGTTCGCACAGCGTAGTCCCTTGCCGGGCGTTCGTCTGTACCGATCCCGAAAAGTTCAAGAAAACTGTTCAGAAACTGTCCGGTCCGGCTGGTCAGCGCCGGGGCAGTTCACTGGGCCCGACGCGGTCGCGCGCCCACTCGTTGAACTCGCGCAGCTGCAGCCAGGCCTTCTTCACCCGATCGAGCGCCCCTCGTTCGTGCAGGACGTCGTCCGGTTCCCAGACGCGGACCGCGTACACCGAGCGGTAACGCAGCAGGTCGAGGCGGGGGTGGTCGGCGTCGAAGCCCCGCGGCTTCGACTTCAGCCGGTCGCCCCGGATCTCCCAGCCGGCCTTCTCGAGCTTCTTGAGGATCTTCTCGAGCGCTTCGCCGTGCAGCTCGGTGTCGACGGCCTTGCGGAAGCGGGCGATCTGGTCGGCGGCCAGGTGGAAGCAGCCGCCGCCGGCGCGCAGGCCCTCCGGCCCGACCTCGACGTAGTACGCGCCGCCGCCGCGGCCCTGCTCGACCACCGCGCCGCAGTGGGTCTTGTACGGCGTCTTGTCCTTGGCGAACCGGACGTCGCGGTAGGGGCGGAACACCTTGGGCTCGCCGAAGCCGTCGGAGAACTCCGGCGCCAGCTCCGCGAGCAGCGCCTCCATCGGGGCGCGGACGTCGGTCTTGTAGGTCTCGACGTGGTCGTCCCAGTAGGGCTTCGAGTTGTCTTCCACGAGGCCGTCGTAGAAGTCGACGGCGTACTCGCCGAATCCGCTGAACTTCACGCACTGGACGATAAACGGGGGCACCGACGGTTTCCGCGCCGGTGCCCCCGGGTCGAACCCGGTGCGGCCGGCGTTCCGCGCACGACCGGCCGCACCGGGAGTCCTGCTACTTCGCGACGGCCGTGATCAGCTCGCCGTCGGTGGTGTCGCCCGAGAGGTCCCACACCATCGCGCCGCCGAGGCCCTGGTCCTCGGCGTAGCCGATCTTGCCGCCGATCGTCGACGGGGTGTCGTAGCTCCACCAGTCGCTGCCGCACTTGGCGTAGGCCGTGCCCGCGACCGTGCCGGTCGACGGGCAGGACGTCTTCAGCACCTTGTAGTCCTGGATGCCCGGCTCGATGCCGGCCGCCGGGCCGGTCGCGGTGCCACCCGGGGCGTCCTGCGTGACGCCGGTCCAGCCGCGGCCGTAGAAGCCGATGCCCAGCAGCAGCTTGCCCGCCGGAACACCCTTGCCCTTGAGCTTCTGGATCGCCGCGTCGGAGTAGAAGCCCGGCGTCGGGATGCCGTCGAAGGTGGTCAGCGGTGAGTGCGGGGCCGTCGGGCCCTGCGCGGCCCAGGCGCCGAAGTAGTCGTAGGTCATCACGTTGTACCAGTCGACGTACTGGGCGGCGCCCGCGTAGTCGGCCGCGTCGATCTTGCCGCCGTCGGTGCCGTCGGCCGTGATCGCCGACGTGACCAGCTGCGAGCCGAACTTGGCGCGCAGCGCGGACATCAGGTTCTTGTACGCGTCGGCGCCGCTGGTGTCGCAGGACAGACCGCAGGAGTTGGGGTACTCCCAGTCGATGTCGATGCCGTCGAAGACGCCGGCCCACCGCGGGTCGTTGACCAGGTTGTAGCAGGAGTCGGCGAAGGCGGCGGGGTTCTGCGCGGCCTGCGTGAACCCGCCCGACCAGGTCCAGCCGCCGAACGACCAGATCACCTTGAGGCCGGGGTGCGCGGCCTTGAGCTTCTTGAGCTGGTTGAAGCTGCCGGCCAGCGGCTGGTCCCAGGTGTCGGCGACCCCGTCGACGCTGCCCGCGGCGTCGTAGGTCTTCTGGTAGTCGGCGTAGGCGTCGCCGATCGCGCAGCCGCCGTTCGTCACGTTGCCGAACGCGTAGTTGATGTGGGTCAGCTTGCTCGCCGAGCCCGACGTCTCGATGTTCTTGACGTGGTAGTTGCGGTCGTAGACACCCCAGTCGGTGAAGTAGCCGACGACCTTGCCGACGGAGGCTTCGGCGGACGCGGGCGCGGCGGTGGCGGCCGGGGCCGCGGCGGCGCCCGCCACCAGGCCCGCGGCGGCGGCCACGGTCAGCAGTGCCGAGAAGCTCTTCCTGCGGAAACGGGACATGTCTTCTCCCTCCGGAGAATTACTCACGGCGCCGGTGCCGGAGTGGTGGGGACCACACCACCGTAAGTGGACTAGACCATTAGGTCAATGGTCTAGTCCAAGAAGCCCACTGGGCCGGTCGTGCGTGCCTTGACAGGAATATGCCGCCCGGAGCACATTCCAGGGGTGATGCAGACGTTCGAGGTGCTGGCCGAGCCCCGCCGCCGCACGATCCTGGACCTGCTGCGCGACGGCGAGCGGTCGGTCGGCGAGCTGGTCGACGAGCTTTCCCTCAGCCAGCCCGCGGTGTCGAAGCACCTGCGGGTGCTGCGGGAGGCCGGGCTCGTGACGGTCCGGGTGGCGGCCCAGCGAAGGTGCTACGCGCTGCGGCCGGAGCCCCTGGCCGAAGTGGACGCTTGGCTGGCGCCGTACCGCGCGTTCTGGTCGGGCCGGCTCGACGCGCTGGAGCGCCGCCTGGACGAGACCGACCCGCGCTGAGCCGTCAGGACCGCTCGAACTCGATGCCCGCGGCCGCCGCGCGGCGCTCGCCCCACTCGTACAGGGCCGTCAACGCCGGGCGGAGCTCCTCCCCCACCTCCGTCAGGTGGTACTCCACGTGCGGCACCCGGCCGTCGAACTCCAGGCGGCGGACGATGCCGTCCGCGGCCAGCTCGCGCAGCTGCTGGGTCAGCATCTTCTCGCTCACCCCCGGCATCCGCCGCCGCAGTTCGCCGTAGCGGTGGGCGCCCTCCTTCAGGTGCGCCAGGATCACCGGCTTCCACTTGCCGCCGATGAGGTCGACCGCCAGCTCCACCGCGCAGTGGTACCGCTTCATCCCATTCCCCCTACGCACCGGAAAGTACGTGGTTGCCCGGCCGGCGCACCACTGGTTGCCTGACCGGGTGAGACTGCCAGAAACCCCGACCCCCTACGAGTGGGCCGGCGGCCACGACGCCCTCGTGAAGCTGCTGACGATCTTCTACGGCCACGTCCTGGAAGACCCGCTGCTCGAACCGGTGTTCCGCGGCATGGACCCGGAGCACCCGAAGCACGTCGCGGTCTGGCTCGGCGAGGTCTTCGGCGGCCCGGCCGACTACTCCGGGAACCACGGCGGCCACGCCCACATGGTCGGCCGCCACCTCGGCCGCGGCATCACCGAGGAGCAGCGCCGCCGGTGGGTGAACCTGCTGCTCGACGCCGCCGACGAGGCCGGCCTGCCCGCCGATCCCGAGTTCCGCGCCGCCTTCGCCGGCTACCTCGAGTGGGGCAGCCGGCTCGCCGTGATCTTCTCGGCCCCCGGCGCCGAGCCGAACCTGCACGAACCGGTGCCGCACTGGGACTGGCCGATGCCGCCCTGGCAGCCGCCCGCGCCCTAGCCGCATAGTGAGGGCAGCCGAAAGGAGGCTGCCCGTGATCAGGGTGGACGGCCGGACCCTCCGGTGCGCGGACGTCGTGACGGCGGCGCGCACCGAGGGCCCGCTGGGCATCGACGTCTCGATCGCCGCGCTGCGTGGCGCCGAGAACGCGTGGAAACTCGCCGAGGAGCTGAGCACCCGGCGGCGGGTCTACGGCCGGACGACCGGCGTCGGCGCCAACAAGGACGACACGGTCGAAAGCTCGCAGGAGCACGGCCTGCGCCTGCTGCGCAGTCACGCGGGCGGCAGCGGCGACCCGATGCCGCCCGGCCAGGTCCGCGCCATGATGCTGATCCGCCTGAACCAGCTGCTGGCCGGCCGGTCGGGGATCAGTCCCGAGCTGATCGGCGCGCTGGCCGAAGCGGTCCGCGCCGGCGCGTTGCCGCTGGTGCACCGGCTCGGCGCGATCGGCACCGGCGACCTCGCGCCGCTGGCCGAGACGGCGCTCGCGCTCACCGGGGAACGCGCGTGGGTCGAGGGGCACGTGCCGCCGGTGCCGGTGCACGCGGGCGACGCGCTGGCGTTCATGAGCAGCAACGCCGCGACGCTCGCCGAAGCGACCCTCGCCGCGATGCGGCTCGACGCGCTGACCCGGGCGAGCCACGCCGTCGCGGCGCTGACGTACGTCGCGCTCGACGGCAACCCCGAGGCGTACGCGACCCCGGTGCACGAAGCGCGGCCGCACGCGGGGCAGGTCGCGTGCGCGGCGGAGATGCGGCGCCTGCTCGGCATGCACCAGACGCCGAAGCCGGGGCGGCGGATCCAGGACCCGTTCGGGCTGCGGGCGTTCCCGCAGGTGCAGGGCCCGGCGCTGGACGCGATCCACTACCTGCGCGACGTCCTCGCCGTGGAAATCAACGCCAGCACCGAAAACCCGATGATCTCGACGGTCCACGGCGACGCGTACCACCACGCGCACTTCCACACGGCGTACGTGTCGACGGCACTGGACCAGGCGCGGGCGACCGTGCACCAGGTGGCAGAGTTGTCGGTGGCGCGGCTCGGCGACCTGGTCGAGCCGGAGTTCACCGGGCTGCGGCCGTTCCTCGCGGCGGGCCCCGCGGGCAGCTCCGGCGTGATGATCCTCGAGTACGTCGCGCACGACGCGCTCACCGAGCTGCGGCAGGCGGCCCTGCCGGCAACGCTCGGCACGGCGGTCGTCTCCCGCGGCCTCGAAGACCACGCGAGCTTCTCGACGCAGGCGGCCCGCGCGGCGACGGCGGCGTGTTCGGCCTACCAGCAGGTGCTCGGCTGCGAACTGGTGGCGGCGGTCCGGGCGCTGCGGATGCGCGACGCGGACCTGGTGGATCTCCCGGTGCGCGACGCGTTCGACGCGGCGTCCGAAGCGCTCGACGCGAGCACCGACGACCGCCCGCTCACCGAAGACATCGCCGCCGCGGTCGGCGTCCTGGACACCCTCGCCCGCATCTAGCGTGAACTCGAACCGCCCGCACCGTACCTGCGCCCGGAAGTGCGGGCCGCGCTCTCCGAAGCCGTGGCGACGGTGCCGGGCCGGGCCGTCCTGGGCATCGCCTGGACCGGCACCACCGAGCACGGGATCGGCAACCAGGACGAGTTTCCTGTTCGTCGGCGCGGTGCGGCAGCGGCCCTGAACGCGCGAAGGGCCGCCCCGGGAACCCCGGAGCGGCCCTTCGGCGGAAACTCAGCCGAAGAAGACTTCGGCTTCCTGGTAGCGCTCGACCGGGACCGTCTTCAGCTCGGCCGTCGCCTCGGCCAGCTTCACGCGGACGATGTCCGTGCCCTTCAGCGCCACCATCACGCCGAAGTCGCCGTCGGCCACCGCGTCCACCGCGTGCAGGCCGAAGCGCGTCGCCAGGACGCGGTCGTAGGCCGTCGGGGTGCCGCCGCGCTGGACGTGGCCCAGGACAACCGCGCGGGACTCCTTGCCGGTGCGGTGGGCGATCTCGTCGGCCAGCCAGGTGCCGATGCCGCCGAGGCGGACGTGCCCGAAGGCGTCCTTCTCGCCGGTGAGCAGCTTCTCCTCGCCGCCCTCGGGCAGCGCGCCCTCGGCGACGACGATGATCGGCGCGAACTCCTTCTCGAAGCGGCGCTCGACCCAGGAGACGACCTGGTCGACGTTGAAGTGCCGCTCCGGCACCAGGATGACGCTCGCGCCGCCGGCCAGGCCGGAGTGCAGCGCGATCCAGCCGGCGTGGCGGCCCATGACCTCGACGACCAGCGCCCGGTGGTGCGACTCGGCGGTGGTGTGCAGCCGGTCGATCGCTTCGGTCGCGATGGAGACCGCGGTGTCGAAGCCGAAGGTGTAGTCGGTGGCGCCCAGGTCGTTGTCGATCGTCTTGGGCACGCCCACGACGCCGACGCCGTCGTCGGTCAGGCGCTTCGCGACGCCGAGGGTGTCCTCGCCGCCGATCGCGACCAGCGCGTCGACGCCCTGGTCGGCCAGGACCTGCTTGATCTTCTCGACGCCGCCCTCGACCTTGTACGGGTTGGTGCGCGAGGACCGCAGGATGGTGCCGCCGCGGGTGAGGATGTCCTCGACGTCGTTGAGGCCGAGCGGGCGGCTGTCCCCGGTCAGCGGGCCGTTCCAGCCGTTGCGGAAGCCCACGAAGTCCCAGCCGTGCACCTCGATGCCCTTGCGCACCACGGCGCGGATCACCGCGTTGAGTCCCGGGCAGTCGCCGCCGCCGGTCAGCACACCGACACGCATGAGAAGCCTCCGTCTGTTCTCTGGAGATGACAGTCACATTTCGTCGCCCGCCAGAGTAGCGGCTCACGTCTTGATCGGTGCAGCCCGTACCACCTGCCGAATCGGTCCGGCTCCGGTGTGTGCTAACTTGACTGCATGCAGCGCTATTACTGGTTTACGAAGCCGGCCCCGGGTGGGCACGGCGGCGTGAACCTGCGCTGACCTCCACCCCCGAGCCGGATTTCGAAACCGGCTCGGCGAGGGTCCCCCGCGCGGGTCGGTGTCCACCAGGAAGGAACACCCCCGCGATGACGCTCTCCGCCGGACCGGCCACCATCGGTGACCTCGACGCCGCGCGCACCACGTCGATCAGTCCGCTCATTTCGCCCGCGATGCTGCGCGAAGACCATCCCGTCGACGCCGCCGTCGCCAAGGTGGTGCGGCAGGGCCGCGCCGAAACGGTCGACATCCTCGAAGGCCGGGACGACCGGCTGCTCGTGGTCGTCGGCCCGTGCTCGGTGCACGACCCGGAAGCCGCCCTCGACTACGGCCGCCGGCTGGCCGCGAAGGCCGAGGAACTGCGCGGCGAACTGCACATCGTGATGCGCGTGTACTTCGAGAAGCCGCGCACCACGCTGGGTTGGAAGGGCCTGATCAACGACCCGGACCTCGACGGCACGTTCGCCGTCAACAAGGGCCTGCGGATGGCGCGGAAGCTGCTGCTCGACGTCTCCGGGCTCGGCCTGCCGGTCGGGTGCGAGTTCCTCGACCCGATCACGCCGCAGTTCATCGCCGACATCGTGACGTGGGGGTCGATCGGCGCGCGGACCGCGGCGAGCCAGGTGCACCGCCAGCTGTGCAGCGCGCTGTCGATGCCGGTGGGCATCAAGAACTCGACCGAGGGCGACGTCCAGGTGGCGGTCGACGCGACCCGCGCGGCCGCGGCGAGCCACGTGTTCCCGGGCATCAACACCGACGGCCTGGCGGCGCTGCTGACGACGTCGGGCAACCCGGACTGCCACGTGATCCTGCGCGGCCACAACGGCGGCCCGAACTACGACGCGGCCACGGTGACCGACACCCTGGCCCGGCTGGCGAAGTCGGGCCTGCCGGAGCGCGTGATCATCGACGCGAGCCACGGCAACAGCGGCAAGGACCACGTCCGGCAGGGCGAGGTGGTCCGCGAGCTGGCTTCGCGGATTTCGTCCGGTGAGCGCGGGATCTCGGGGCTGATGATGGAGAGCTTCCTGGCGGGCGGTCGCCAGGACCTCGACCTGGGGCACCCGGAGAAGCTGACGTACGGGCAATCGATCACCGACGCGTGCCTGGCGTGGGACGACACGGCCCCGCTGCTGGACGAGCTGGCTTCGGCGGTGCGGGCGCGCCGCTGAGAGGTCCCCGGCCTGGGGGTCCCCCGGTTTTCACGTTACCGGGGGACCCCGACAGTTTTCGGTGGCGAGGTCAGCGCATCAGCGGCAACGACCCGACCAGCCAGTCGACGCGCTTGGGCGGGCCGTGCAGGGCGACGCCGACGCTCTCGAGGTCCGCGATGGCCATCGCCGCCGGCTTGGCCGTGTACTCCGCGTAGGTCCGGCAGCTCTGGGCGAGCGCCCTGCTGCAGGAGGACGCTAAGCAGACCACCAAGGAACTCGCCCGCAAGCTGCACATCGCGCAGTCGACGTGCCTCGAGCGGGTTCGTCCTCGACCGGCTGACCCAGCGCAAGGAGATCGTCGACGATCTTCACCCACTTCCGCCGCACCGTAGTCAGCCCACTGACGCCGGTGGTTCCCGACGGCGAGTGATCAGCGGCGCGGGAAGTAGTTCTCGATGACGTCCCACCGGGCCAGGTTGTGCTTCGCGTCCGCGAGGGCGTCGTGCTGGTCGGTGGGGGCCGACGGGAGCTTCGGCTTGCCCGCGTCCTCCCAGCGCTGGCGCAGGTCGCGCGTGAAGCGGGGCAGCTGCCTCGGCAACGCCGGCATCGGGCCCCACAGCTGGGCGAGCGCGACGTGGTCGTACGCGGCGAACCACGCCCACAGCTCGATCCCGCCCGGCGGCTTGCCGAAGAACTCCAGCAGGTCGGCGCGGATCTTCTCGCGGCTGCGCCACGCCCGGTCGGCCGGGGACGGCAGCTTGTCCAGGACGTTGTCCCGGACCCACTGGCCGGCCTTCGAGGGGTCGAACTCGGTCGACACCGCGTAGAACTCGCGGCCCCGCTCGTCGACGACACCGATGGACACCAGGTCGATGGTCACGCCGTCTTCGATGAATTCGGTGTCGTAGAAGAAACGCACCGGTGAACCCTAGTGGGTCAGCCGACCTTCGAATCCGGCACCCGGGCCGCGTCGTGCGCCGAGGGCTGAGAAGGCACCTTGGGCTTCACCCCGGCGGCTTCGGCGGCGAGCAGTTCCTTCGCCTTCGCCGCGTAGATGTCGACGTACTCCTGGCCGGACAGCTCCATCAGCGCGTACATGATCTCGTCGGTGATCGACCGCTCGATGAACCGGTCACCGGCAAGTCCTTCGTACCGCGAAAAGTCCAGCGGCTTGCCGAAGCGGACCTCGAGGCGGCGCGGCCACCACATCTTGGAGCCGATCGGGTTGACCTTGTCCGTGCCGATCATCGCCACCGGGACGACGACGCCGCCGGACTCCAGGGCGATCCGGGCGACGCCGGTCTTGCCCTTGTACAGCCGGCCGTCCGGGGAGCGGGTGCCCTCGGGGTAGATGCCGAGCAGGTGGCCGGCCTTGACCAGGCGGGTCGCCGTGTCGAGCGCGGCCTGGGCGGCGTTGCCGCCGGAGCGGTCGATCGGGAACTGGCCGACACCGGTGAAGAACCACTTCTTGAGCAGGCCCTTGAAGCCGGGCTCGGTGAAGTACTCGGACTTGGCCGGGAAGGTCACCTTGCGCTTGACGCGCAGCGGCATGAAGAACGAGTCCGCGACCGCCAGGTGGTTGCCGGCCAGGATCGCCCCGCCGCTCTCGGGGATGTTCTCCGCGCCGACGACCTTGGTCGGCCACAGCGTCTTGAGCAGCGGTCCGATGAATACCCACTTCATGAGCCAGTACAGCACCGGTGCCTCAGTCCTCCATCGCAGCTCAACCCCTGTCACCCGCGACGGCCAGCCTACGAAGCCCGGTGGCCGCCGCACAACGGAGACCACCCGGTTACCACCCGGCAGCGATCGATCTCACAGGGAATTCCGGGTCCGGGCGGAGCCCCACAAGGTCCGCGAGCCGTGAGAGCATGGACGAATCCACCGCTCACACGGAAGGCGATCGCATGGGCGTGCTCGCCGGCGCGGAACCGTTCGGCCACACCGGTTCGGCCGAGACCGGGTTCCTGCTCTGCCACGGGTTCACCGGTACCCCGGCGAGCATGCGGGCCTGGGGTGACCACCTGGCCGGGGCCGGGTTCACGGTGCGCTGCCCGCTGCTGCCGGGGCACGGCACCCGCTGGCCGGACCTCAACCGCACGACGTGGGAAGACTGGTACGGCGCCGTCCGCGAGGCGCTGCTCGCGCTGCTGTCGACCTGCCAGACCGTGTTCGTCGGCGGTCTCTCGATGGGCGGCACGCTCACCCTGCGCCTGGCCGAGGAGTTCGGCGACCGGATCGCCGGGATCGTCCTGGTCAACCCGTCGGTGACGCGGCTGAAGTGGGACACCAAGCTGCTGCCGGTGCTGGGCAAGATCGTGCCGTCGGTGCCGGCGATCGCGAACGACATCAAGAAGCCGGGCGAGACCGAGCTGGCCTACCCGCGCACGCCGGTGAAGGCCGCGGCGAGCCTGGCGAAGCTGTGGGCGCTCGTGCGCGCGGACCTGCCCAAGGTCACGCAGCCGGTGCTGCTGCTGCACTCGTCGGTCGACCACGTCGTCGAGCCGGAGAACTCGCGGCTGGTGCTGGCGGGGGTCTCGAGCACCGACGTCACCGAGGTCGTGCTGGAGAACAGCTACCACGTCGCGACGCAGGACAACGACGCCGAGGTCATCTTCACGCGTAGCGTCGAGTTCGCGAAGGCGCACGCCGCACAGCCTGAGGAGACCGCATGAGCCGGGGGAAGGACGGGCCGGAGGACGTCGACGCGACGTTCGCCGAGATCGTCGCCGACCTGCGGGCCGACGGATTCGGGCTCCCCGAAGAGGACACCGCGGACACCGCCGACAAGACCGACAAGGCCGGCGCCGCGGACGGCTTCGGCGTCGAGAGCGAGTCGCGCCGGACGCCGGACCGGCCCGCCGAACCGCCGGCCGCGGACACCCCGCCGGAACCCGGCTGGCGCTCCGGGGGCACGTCGTGGGACACGACGATGTTCTCCGACGACCCGGCCGGCGACGACGAGCACTACGTCCCACCCGAGCCGCCGCCGCTGCCGCGGCCGAAGATGGGCGCGTTCCTCATCCTGCTGCTGTTCCTGGCCGGGCTGTTCCTGCTGATCCTGCCCGGTGCGATCGGGGTCGGGCCGACGGTGGCGACGCCGCTGGGCATCCTCGCGCTCGCGACGTCGATCGCGTTGCTGCTGCTGCGCGTCCGGCAGGGCCCGCCGCCCGGCGCCGACCCCAGCAACGGCGCCCAGGTCTGACGCCACGCCGATGAACATCGAGTTCAGCCCTTCGCGGCGGTCGACCGTCGGCGCGGAATGGGAGCTCGGCCTGGTCGACCGGCGCAGCGGCGAGCTGTCGTCGGTCGCCGAGCGGATCCTCGAGGCCGTCCGGCCCGACGGGCAGGCCGAGCACCCGAAGATCAAGCAGGAGCTGCTGCTCAACACCATCGAGGTCATCACCGGCGTCTGCGACACGATCGCCGGGGTCAAGGCGGACCTCGCGGAGTCCCTCGACGTCCTGCACGGCGTCGCCGACCCGCTCGGCGTCGAGATGTTCTCGGCCGGCACGCACCCCTTCTCGAACTGGTACCAGCAGAAGGTCACCGACAAGGAGCGCTACGCCAAGCTGATCGACCGCACGCAGTGGTGGGGCCGGCAGATGCTGATCTACGGCGTGCACGTCCACGTCGGGGTCGACCACCGCGACAAGGTCCTGCCGATCCTCGACGCGCTGCTGAACTACGCGCCGCACCTGCAGGCGCTCTCGGCGTCGTCGCCGTACTGGGGCGCCGAGGACACCGGGTACGCGTCGAACCGGGCGCTGATGTTCCAGCAGCTGCCGACGGCCGGGCTGCCGTTCCAGTTCCGGAAGTGGGCCGAGCTGGAGAGCTACACCGAGGACATGTTCACCACCGGCGTGATCGACCACTTCTCGGAGATCCGCTGGGACATCCGGCCGGCACCGCACCTGGGCACGATCGAGATGCGCGTCTGCGACGGGCTGCCGACGCTGGAAGAGGTCGGCGCGATCTCGGCGCTGACGCAGTGCCTGGTCGACGACTTCAGCGAGCGCCTCGACGACGGCGAGATCCTCCCCACCCTGCCGCCGTGGCACGTCCAGGAGAACAAGTGGCGGGCGGCCCGCTACGGCACGGACGCGATCGTCATCCTGGACGCGGCCGGGCGCGAGCGGCTGGTCACCGACGACATCGCCGACCTGCTGGACCGGCTCGAGCCGGTGGCGCGGCGCCTGGACTGCGTTGCCGAGCTGCGCGACGTCGAGACGATCCTGCGCTACGGGCCGAGCTACCGGCGCCAGCGCGCGGTCGCCCAGGCGCACAAGGGCAGCCTCAAGGCCGTGATGGCGTCGCTGGTCGCCGAGATGCGCGACGGCATCCCGCGCGGCTAGAGCTCGTCGAGCTGGGAGCGGAGCGTGCCCGGGCCGAGGATCGACGCGCCGAGCGCGGTCACCCGGCCGCGCAGTTCGCGGTCGGCGGTCGCCACCAGGACCCGCGCCTGCTGCTGCGCGACGACCTCGACGATCTTCGAGTCGCCGTCGGTGTCGGCCGCGACGACCTCCACGCCCGGGACGCCGGTGACGTGCTTGGCCTTGCCTTCGACGACCAGGACGATCCGCGGCCACCAGGTCACGGCCGGGTCGCCGGGGTCCGGCACGCCGGCTTCGGCGAGTTTCGCGAGCTGGTCGCGCAGGCGCTCGGCGGCGCCGTGGCGGTCGCGCCACCAGCCGTCCGGCCGCGAGCCGACGACGTTGGCGGCGTCGACGACGAGCACCAGCTCCTGCCCGACGCGGTCGCGCAGGTCCGGCCAGGCGGCGGCGAAGTCGCGGTGCAGCCGATAGGTGGGCACGTCGTCGGGGTCCACCCAGCGCACCTCCGCACTTTCGGTGTTGGCGACCTTCGCTTCCGCGCCGGCGGCCAGCGCGAGGACGGTCGTGTAGCTCCAGTCCCCATGGTCCACCACGGACGCCGACACCGCGCGGAAGGACTCGGCGGGGACGGAGGCCTCTTCGAACGCTTCGCGCGCGGCCGCGGTCACGGCGGTCTCCCCGGCTTCGATGGCTCCGCCGGGCAACGCCCAGGTGCGGCCGTGGTGCACCCACCAGGCCCGGCGCTGCAGGAGGACGCCGCGCGCGGGGTCGACGAGCAGCAGGCCGGCGGCGCCGTAGCGGCCCCAGTGCAGGTGCCCGCAGGAACATTTGACGAAGACGCTCGCGGACGCGTGACTCACCCAGCCAGCCTGTCACAATTGCCGGCGTGACCCGGTTCGATCAGCTCAAGCCCACGTTCTGGGACCGCGGCCCCGGCGAGCCGCTGTCCGCCCGCGAGTTCGCCCACGCCGGACGCGAGCTGGGCGTCCGGCTGCCGATCGAGCTGGGCGAGCTGCTGGGCCTGCGCAACGGCGGCACGGTGGCCGCCTCGTTCGACGCCTTCCCGACGAGCAAACCGACGTCGTACAGCGACACGCACGTCCCGTTCGACCAGCTGCTCGGCGTCGGCGGCCGGCTGTCGATCCTGGACTCGCCGTACTTGAGCGACGAGTGGGACCTGCCGAAGCGGGTCGTGGTGCTGTCCGGCGACGGCCACACGTGGGTCGCGCTGGACTACCGCCGCTCGGCGGAGCCGTCGGTCACGTGGTTCGACGTCGAGCTGGAGTCGGAACTGGCCTTGGCGCCGACGTTCCGGGAGTTCCTCGAAGGGTTGGTGCCGTCGGGGAGCTTCCCCGAGGAGTGAGTCAGACCGGGGTCTTCGCCGCTTCCAACGCCAGTGCCGCCGCGCCGACGATCGCCGTGTCGTCGCCCAGGTGGGCCGTGCGGATGCGGGCCAGCGGGCGGTGCCGGGCTCCCGTGATCGCGCCCGCGTAGTGCTCGCGGGCCTCGTCCAGGAACAGCGGTGCCGACTCCGACACTCCCCCGCCGATCACGATGATCTCCGGGTCGAACACGTCCGCCACCAGGGCCAGGCCCTCGCCGAGCCACTTGGCCAGCTCCGCCATCGCCAGCTGGGCGATCGGGTCGCCGTCGCGGGCCGCGCCGGCCACCCGCCTGCCCGTCACCGAGCCCGGGTCGCCCGCCACCTGCTGGGCCAGCACCGTCGAGCGCCCCGGGTGCCGCGCCAGCAGCTCCACCGCCGTCGCCGCCAGCGCCGTTCCGCTGCAGTAGCGCTCCCAGCAGCCGTACTTGCCGCACGGGCACGCCCGCCCGCCGCGGACCACCGTCAGGTGGCCCAGCTCGGGCGCGACGCCGTACGCGCCGCGGAACAGCTTGCCGTCCAGCAGCAGGCCCGCGCCGATGCCCGTGCCCAGCGCCACCAGCGCCGCCACGTGGGCGCCGCGGGCCGCGCCGAAGCGGTGCTCGCCCACCATCGCCGCGTTGACGTCGTGCTCCAGCAGCACCGGCAGGCCGACGCGCTTCTCGATCCGGTCCGCGACCGGCGCGCCGCGCCACGCGAGGTGCGGCGCGAACATCACCGACCGGCGGTCGCGCGCCACGAACCCGGCCACGGCCAGCCCGACGCCCGCCACCTCGTGCCGGTTGCGCAGGCCCTCGACGACACCCGCGATGGCGTCCTCGAGGGCGCCCTCCTCGCTCGGCGTCGCGACACGTGCCGTGTCGAGCAGGGAACCGCGCTCGTCCACCACGCCGGCCCGGACGCTCGTCCCGCCGACGTCCACCCCTATCGTCCGCACTCAGCTCTCCCACTCGTCGCGCCGGCGGACGGCGATGTGCTGCACCCGCACCGACACCGAAGCGTCCGCCGGTGGCCGCGGCGCGGGCCGGAACCCGGGCATGTGCACGCCCTCGTCCGGCTCCCAGCGGTCCGCGAGCACCGCCCGGAGCAACGCCACGAGCTGCGCCAGCTGTTCCAGCAAGCGGGCCGCGAATTCCGGGCGCTCACCTCGCACAACGGCGACGATCGCACACAGCGGGCACCAGCCGCACGCCGAGGCGTCCGGTTTCGCCTGGTCAGGGTCCCCGTGCCCGGCGACGACGACCCCTTCGAGCCACGGCGCCGCCTTCTCCACGACCATCTCCACGAGCAGGCGGATCTCCTCCGCGAGCTTCGGCCCGGCCGCCTCGTCCTCTTCGCTCACCCGCGTCCCCGGTTCCCGGCCAGGCTCACGACCAGGCCGTCGGCGTCGGATTCCGCGCCGGTGATCCGGCACGGCCGCAGCGACTCCGGCAGGGCGATGAGCCTGCGGAAGCCGTCCACGGTGATCGCCAGGTCGTCGTCGACGCGGGCGAGGTCGACCTCGGCGTCCCGGGTGAGCGGGATCGCGATGCGCAGCGTGTACCCGTCCGGCGCCGGGCGGACCCGCAGCAGCGGGGTGACCGGGGTGCCGTTGCCGTCGAGGGGGTCGCCGTCGCGGTAGAGCTCGGCGGCGATCTCCAGCAGCGCGGGCAGCCCGACCGGCTCGACGGCCCGGTGCTCGACGCGCGAGACCGCTGTGAACCCGGCGGCGGAGAGTTCGGCCAGCACGGTGTCCTGCTGCGTCCGGCGGGTGCGCAGCCACGACCCGGCGCCGCCGCGCCAGAACCCGGGCGCGGGCATCAGCCGGTTGGTGACCAGGCCGTCGACGGCGATCCCGCGCAGGGCCAGGGAACTGAGCGTGCGCCGCGCTTCGGCGACGACCACCCGCTCCGGCGTCAGCACCAGCCGGACCGTGGTCACCGACGGCTCGGTCAGCAGCGCGCGCAGGCCGTCGAGGTGCGTGCCGAGCCGGCGCACGGACTCGGTGACCTGCTTCGGCACCCACAAGCGGGTCAGGTAGCCGGAGAAGGCTTCGGGCAGGGCGAGCAGCCGCAGCGTCTCGGCCGTGGGCCCGCAGTCGACGACGATGGTCTCCCACGGCCCGTCTTCGGCCAGCCGGCGGACCTCGGTGAGGGCGAGCAGCTCGTCGACGCCGGGCAGCACGGTCAGCTCTTCGGCGTCCAGGGTGTCGAGTCCCGCGCCGGACAGGGCGGTCTGCAGCTCGGCCCGCAGCCGGTGCCAGGAGGTGTCGACCAGGGTGCGCGAGTCGATCTGCACGGCGGACAGGAGGGCGTCCACTTCGGACGGCTCGGCGCCGAGGGTGTGGCCGAAGGCGTCGCCGAGCGAGTGCGCCGGGTCGGTGGACACGACGAGGGTCTTCCTGCCGCGGGCGGCCAGGGCGGCGCCGGTGGCCGCGGCCAGCGTGGTCTTCCCGACACCCCCCTTGCCGGTGAACAGCAGGATCCGCACGCGGCTACCCCTCGGCCCGCTTCTTGAGCTCCTTCAGCGCGGTGTCCATGACCATCTTCTCGGCCTTGCGGCGCAGCAGGCCGATCATCGGCAGCGCCAGCTCGACCGACAGGGTGTAGGTCACGCGCGTCCGGCCCCCGAGGTCCTCCAGCGCGTAGCGGCCGTTCTGCGCCTTCTGCATCTGGCCCTTGACCAGGTGCCAGCTGACGCCGAGGCCGTCGCCGTCCCAGTCGTACTCGAGGGTGTAGACGTCCTTGATCGGGCCCGCGTCGAGGGTGAGCTTGACCTGCTTCGCGCGCCCGTCAGCGTCGGTGTCGAGGACCTCGGTCTGCCGGACGGCCTTGGCCCATTCCGGGTACGCGGGGAAGTCGGCGATCACGGCCATCACCCGGCTGGGCTCGGCGTCGACCTCGATGGACTGTGTGGACTGCTCGGCCATGGGACGAAGCGTAGCCGCCGCGGTCGGTCACCAGCGCAGCACGTACGGCTGCCCGGTCTCCTTGAAGTGACCGACGTTACGGCACTCGGTCAGGCCGACCCGGGCACGGGGCGCCAGGGGCTGGTGGACGTGCCCGAACACCGACCAGCGCGGCCGCTGGGTGCGGATCAGCTCGAGCAGCGCCGTCGAGCCGATCTCGCTGCGGCGCGCCACGACGTCGTAGGTCAGCTCCGGCAGCGCGGGCGGGCCGTGCGTGCAGAGGACGTCGACCTCGGTGAGCGCCGCCACACTGCGGTCGTAGTCCTCGCGATCCCGCAGGTAGGGGCGCCAGGCGGCGCCCTTGCGGCGGCGCGGGACGACGCCGTCGGGCAGCAGCGCGCCGCCGACGAACCCGAACCGCAGGCCGCCGATCTCAGCCACCTCGCCGTCCAGGACCCGGATGCCCTCGCCGGCGAACTCCGGCCACAGCGCCGGGGTGTCGACGTTGCCGGGGGTGGCGTAGGTGGGCGCGGTCATCGCCGCGAAGAGCGCCGCGTACTGGGTGCGGATGGCCTCGTCGACGGCGCCGACGGGGTCGTCGAGGCTCGCCCAGAGCGTCCGCGAGTAGGCAACGGTTTCGTCACGGGTGCCTTCACGGCGGAGGCGGGCGAACTCGCCCACCTTCTCGGCGCCGAACAGGGCGCCCATGATGCCCTTGTCGTGCTCCCGGTAGTCGACGAAGTCCAGCAGGTCGCCGAGCACGACCAGCGCGTCGGCCCCGTCCCCCGCCCGCTTCAGCGCGTCCGCGTTGCCGTGCACGTCCGAGACGACGTGTACCCGCACCCCTGGTCCCCCTTCAGCCCTCGCCGCGCGGAGGAACGCCGGGCTCGCGCCCGTCCTCCAGGATCTCCTTGAGCCCGAGCGCGATCTCCTTCGCCGCGCGGGCCCGCCGGTCGAACTCCCGGCGCAGGCCGCGTGGTGCCAGTTCCCGGGGCGTCCCGGCCGCGTCGGCGGGGGTCGCCCGCAGGAAGTAGTGCAGCAGGGTGCCGTCGAGCACCGGCTCGAGCCAGACCTCCATCGTACCGACGAGCGCGCCCCGCACGGTCCAGCGCAGGCCCTTGTCCCCCCGGTCGGTGTAGACCTCGAGGACCAGGTCGGGCCAGTAGCGCCGCCAGGACGCCGGTGCGGCGAAGACCGCGGCCACGGTGGCCGGCGGAACGGCGAGGAACGTCTCGTCGACGATGTCGAGTGAGGGTGGCGCGTTCACGTGCGAAGAATGTCACGCCCTCGCCGTGCGACGGCGATCAGCATGGTCTTAAGGTGCTCACCACGCTAAGTTGACTGGCGGGTAACAGCGGTGTCGCCCGCCGCACGCGTTGAACACGGAGGTCCACGTGCGCGAATACAGCGCTCCCGCCGGCAAGCCGGTGGCCGACGACGAGAACATGTCCGATGTCGTCTGGGCGAACGCCGAGCGGTTCTCCGACGTGGTGAGCTTCCGCCGCCAGGTCGACGGGACCTGGCTGGACGTCACGGCCAAGGAGTTCGCCGGCCAGGTGCTGGCGGTGGCCAAGGGCCTGGCCCAGGCCGGGATCGGCCGCGGCGACCGCGTCGCCATCATGTCCAAGACCCGCTACGAGTGGACGCTGATCGACTTCGCGATCTGGGCGGCGGGCGCGGTGACGGTGCCGATCTACGACACCTCCTCCCCCGAACAGGTGTACTGGATCCTCTCCGACTCGGCCGCGAAGGGCGTGTTCGTCGAGACGAACGCCCACGCCGCGGCGGTCGGCGAGATCCGGGACCGGCTCACCGAGCTGGACCACACCTGGCAGATCGAGGGCGACTCCCCCGCCGTCGAAGAGCTGGCCGCCATCGGCGCCCCGCTGTCGGACGACGAGCTGCACGAACGCCGCCGCGAGGTGAGCGCGGGCGAGCTCGCCACGATCGTCTACACCTCGGGCACCACCGGCCGCCCCAAGGGCGTCGAGCTGACCCACCGCAACCTGCTGGCCGAGATCCGCGCCGACATCGAGGCGTTCCCGCAGCTCATGGAGCAGGGCAACTCGCTGCTGTGCTTCCTGCCGCTGGCGCACGTGCTGGCCCGCGCGATCGCCGTCACCGCGCTGACCGCCCGCGTCACCCTCGGGCACACCCCGGACGTCAAGAACCTGGTCGCCGACCTGGGCACGTTCCGGCCGACGTTCGTGGTCGCGGTGCCGCGCGTGTTCGAGAAGGTCTACAACTCGGCGAAGCAGAAGGCCCACGGCGACGGCAAGGGCAAGATCTTCGACGCCGCCGAGGCGGTCGCGGTCGAGTACAGCCAGGCGCAGGACAAGGGCGGCGCCGGGGTTGCCCTGAAGCTCAAGCACCTGGTGTTCGACAAGCTGGTCTACGGCAAGCTGCGCGCGGCCCTCGGCGGCCGGTGCGTGGCGGCGGTGTCCGGCGGTGCCCCGCTCGGCGCGCGGCTGGCGCACTTCTTCCGCGGCATCGGCGTCCCGGTGTTCGAGGGCTACGGCCTGACCGAGACGTCCGCGGCGGCCAACGTCAACACGCAGACGGCGTTCCGCGTCGGCACGGTCGGCAAGCCGGTCAACGGCACGTCGGTCCGCATCGCCGACGACGGCGAGGTCATGCTCAAGGGCGACGTCGTGTTCGGGGCGTACTACAACAACCCCCAGGCGACGGCCGAGTCCCTGACCGACGGCTGGTTCCACACCGGCGACCTGGGCGAGCTGGACGCGGACGGGTTCCTCAAGATCACCGGCCGCAAGAAGGAGATCATCGTCACGGCGGGCGGCAAGAACGTCGCCCCGTCCGGCCTCGAGGACACGATCAAGGCGGCCCCGCTGGTGAGCCAGGCGATGGTGGTCGGCGACCAGCGCCCGTTCATCGCGGCGCTGGTGACGGTGGACGAGGAGTACTTCCCGGCCTGGAAGTCCCAGCACGGCAAGCCGGCCGGCGCTTCGGTGGCCGAGCTCGCCACGGACGCCGACCTGCTGGCCGAGATCCAGGCGGCGGTCGACGAGGCGAACCGGCAGGTGTCGAAGGCCGAGGCGATCAAGAAGTTCACGGTGCTGGCCAACGACTTCACCGAGGCCGGCGGCGAGATCACGCCGAGCTTGAAGCTGAAGCGCAACGTGGTGTCGAAGAACTACGCGAACGACATCGAAGGCCTGTACAAGAAGTAGCCGAATGCCGTGAGGGGCACCTCCAGGGACGTCGAAGCCCTGGAGGTGCCCCTCACGGCGTTACGGGCCGGCCCGGGAGTGCCCGGACCTGCTGCCCCGCGGCTTGGATGAACGCCGACAGGACCGCTTGACTGTGTTCTTCGTGCTTGCGCAGGGTGGCGACGTCCGGGGAATCGTGGAGCTCTTTGATCGGCTCGAAAGTGACGTCGGCGAGACGGAGGAGCTCGGCGTCGTCGGTGAGCATCTGCATCCTGAGCCGCGCGTGATCGGCCGCGGCACCGCGCTTGTCCGACTCCGTGTACGCCGCCCGCTTCTTCTCCTCGTCGTCTCGTTGCTTGAGGAACCACTTCGCGATCACGGACTGCCGGAGTTCGGTCATCGCTCCCGCGAAGGCCACGTACGCGCTGATCCGTTCCTGGCGAAGCCGCTCCTCACGAGCCACGCGCTCCGTTCGCCGGGTGGCCAGCAGCCCGAACAGATAGGTGAGGCTCGAGCCCGCCAAGGTTCCGGATATCGCGATCACACCGGTCAGCACGCCGTCCATGGGGAGGAGTCTGTCAGCCGGACCGCTGGGTGGCGATGTGGTCGCGGTACCAGCGGAAGCTCGCCCGTGGAGTGCGCTCCTGCGTCGCGTAGTCCACGTGCACCAGGCCGAACCGGTGCTTGTACCCGTGGGCCCACTCGAAGTTGTCCAGCAGTGACCAGCAGAAGTACCCCCGCAGGTCCACCCCCGCCGCCGCGGCGGTGCGTGCTGCCTCGATGTGCTCGCTCAGGAACGAGATGCGCTCGTAGTCGGCGAAATCGCTTCGGTCCGCGTACACGCAGCCGTTCTCCGTGAGGTACAGCGGTGGCAGCGCCGGGTAGCGGTTGTGCAGGCTCACCAGGGCCTCCGTGAGCCCCTCCGGCTCCACCGGCCAGCCCATGCCCGTGCGCGGGACGGCCGGCAGCCGCGAGGTGTCCACGCCGATGTCGGCCACCGTGCGCAGCGCCGGGTCCGGCTCGCGGTGGGGCGCGTCCGCGACGTGGATCCGGTAGTAGTAGTTCACGCCCAGGTAGTCCAGCGGCGCGCCGATCGTCTCCAGGTCGCCGTCGTGGCGGAACGAGAAGTCCGAGACGCCGTCGAACATCGCCGCCAGGCCCGGCGCGTACCGGCCGCCGAACAGCGGGTCGGTGAACTGGCGCCGCAGCAGCGTGTCCTGGCGGGCCGCCGCCGCGGCGTCCGCGGCCGAGTCCGTCACCGGCACCGCCGGCGACTGGTTGAGCACGATCCCGAACTGGTGCTGCGGCGGGGCCTGCGCACGCATCGCCCGCACGGCCAGCCCGTGCCCGAGCAGCAGGTGGTGGGCCGCGGCGAGGGCCCCGTGCCCTTCCCGCGCACCCGGCGCGTGGCGTCCTTCGCCGTAGCCCGCGACCGCGCACGGGTACGGCTCGTTCAGCGTCGTCCAGTGGTCGACGACGTCGCCGAGCTCCTCGTGCACCAGCGCCGCGTACTCGGCGAAGCGCGCCGCCGTGTCGCGGGACCGCCAGCCGCCGTCGTCCTCCAGGGCCTGCGGCAGGTCCCAGTGGTACAGCGTCAGGAACGGTTCGATCCCCTGCTCCCGCACCGCTTCGATCAGCTGCCGGTAGAAGCCGATGCCCTTCGCGGAGACGGCGCCGCGGCCGGACGGCTGGATCCGCGGCCAGGACACCGAGAACCGGTAGGAGTCGACGCCGAGCGCGGCGAGCAGGGCGACGTCGCGGGGCCAGCGGTGGTAGTGGTCCGCCGCCGGCTCGCCGGTGTCACCCCCGGCCACCGCGCCGGGGACCGCCGCGAAGGTGTCCCAAATGGACGGTCCACGGCCGTCCGCGGTGGTCGCTCCTTCGATCTGGAACGCCGAGGTGGCGACGCCCCAGCGGAAGCCGGGCGGGAAACTGGTGGTCACGGTCAACTCCCGGGGTCAGCCCTTGAGCGCGCCCTGCATGATGCCGCCGACGATCTGGCGGCCGAACAGCAGGAACACGAGCAGGACGGGGACGGTGCCGATGGTGGCGGCGGTGAGCACGAGGGTGTAGTCGGTGGTGTAGCCACTGGCCAGGGTGGACAGTGCGGTTTGGACGGTGGGGTTCTCCGGCACCAGCACGACCAGTGGCCAGAAGAAGTCGTTCCACGCCTGCATGAACGTGAACAGCCCGAGCACCGCCGCGGCCGGGCGGGCGGCCGGCAGCGCGACGTGCCAGAACAGCCGCAGCGAGTTGCAGCCGTCCATCCGCCCGGCCTCCAGGAGCTCCAGCGGCAGCGCCCGCTCGAAGTACTGGCGCATGAAGAACACGCCGAACGCGGTGACCAGGCCCGGCACGATCACGGCCTGCAGCTGCCCGGCCCAGCCGAAGTCGGCCATCATCATGTAGAGCGGCACGACGCCCAGCTCGGTCGGGATCGCCTGGGTGGCGACCACGACGAGCAGCAGCACGGTCCGGCCGCGGAACTTCAGCTTGGCGAAGGCGAACCCGGCCAGCGTCGAGAACAGCACCACGGACACCGTGATCGTGCCCGCGACGATCATCGAGTTCCCCAGCGCCAGCGCGAAGTCCGACTCGTCGAAGACGCGGGCGATGTTCTCGAACAGGTGCCCGCCGGGCACGAGCACCGGCGGCACGCTGCCGACCGCTTCCGTCGTCTGCGACGACACGACGAACGACCAGTACACGGGGAACGCCGAGCCGGCCAGGATCGCGATCAGCGCGGCGTAGGTCCACGGGCTCGCGACCCGGCGCACGAGGCGCCGGGCCCGCCCGGGGGCCGCCGGCGGCGCGGGTGCGGCCGGGGTCAGCACGGTGGTCATGTCCGCTCCTCAGTCCGTTTGGATGCGCCGGGTCACCAGGTACGACAGGCCCGCGACGAGCATCGTGACGACGGCCAGGACCAGCGCGATCGCCGAGCTGTAGCCGAAGTCGTACTTGGTGAAACCCTGCTCGTAGAGGTAGAGCGCGGCGGTCTGGAACTGCCGGTCCGAGCCACCGGTGGCGGCGGCCGTGCCGGGGTTGAACAGCAGCGGCTCGGCGAGCAGCCGCATGTTCCCGGTCGTCGCGATCACCGTCGAGAAGATGATCTGCGGCCGCAGCAACGGCACGGTGATCCGCCAGAACTGCTGCCACCCCTTCGCGCCGTCGAGGGTGGCCGCCTCGTACATGGTCGAGGGGATCGCCTGCATCGACGCCAGGAAGATCAGCGCGTGGTAGCCGGTCCAGCGCCACACCACCATCGCCGCGATGGCGGTGTGCGAGCTGGCCGTGCCGGCCTGCCAGTCGACGTGCCCGCCGCCGAACCAGCTCAGCGCCCAGTTCACCAGCCCGAAGTCCCGGCCGAAGAGCTGCGCGAAGATGATCGTCACCGCCGCCACCGAGGTGATGTTCGGCAGGATCATCCCCATCCGGAACAGCGTCCGGCCGCGCAGCCTGCGGTTGAGCAGGTGCGCGATGCCGAGCGCGAACAGGATCTGCGGGATCGTGGTCAGCAGCCACAGGCTGACCGTGTTCCCCATCGCGTTCCAGAAGTACGGGTCGTGGAACAGCAGCTGCTCGTAGTTGCCGAACCCGATGAACGTCGCGCCCTCGGCGTCGAGCAGGTTGCGCTTCTGCAGCGACACGAAAGCCGTGTAGAGCAGCGGGAACAGCCCGAAGACGCCGAAGATCAGGAAGTACGGGCTGATGAAGCCGAACGGCGACAGCTTGACGTCCCACTTGTGCCGCCGATCGGCGAAGGACAGCGTTTTTGCCGGCACCGCCATTACTTGATCTTCGCCACGTCACCGACCAGCTGCTGCCACGCCGCCGCGCCGTCCTGCTTGCCCTGCTCGACGCGCTGCATCGCGTTGCCGAACTCCGTCTGGACGTCGCCCGCCTTCGGGCCCTGGTACTGCGGGTTCAGCTTCTTGGCGGCGTCGGTGAAGAGCTTGCCGACCGGCGCGTTGTTGAAGAACGGGTTGGTGTAGGCGGTGATCTTCGGGTCGGTGTAGAGCGACGGCGTCGAGGGCAGCAGGCCTTCGCTGGTGAAGACCTTCGCCTGCTGCTCGGGCGCGGTCAGCCAGGCGGCGAGCTCGGCGGCTTCCTTGGTGTGCTTGCCCTGCTTGGGCACGGTCAGGTACGAGCCGCCCCAGTTGCCGCCCCCGCCGGGCACGCTCGCGACGTCCCACTTGCCCGAGGTGTCCGGCGCCTGGTCCTTGATCTTGGTCATCATCCAGGCGGGGCAGGTGACGGTGGCGAACTGGCCCTGGGTGAAGCCGGTGTTCCAGGTGGGCGTGCTGTAGAGCAGGCCTGCGGAAAGGTTCGCCTTGACGGCGTCGACGACCTGGTCCCAGCCGGTGCGCAGCGCCGGGTTGCTCGCGACGACGAGCTGGTCGCTCTGGTCGTAGTAGCCGACCGGCGCCTGGCCGAAGATGGCGTTGAGCACGGTCGGGCCGCCGTCCATCCACTTGACGCCGTTGGGCGCCTTGGCCTGGAAGCGCTTGCCCGCGTCGAAGAACGCCTGCCAGGTGGGCCAGAGCGCGGAGACGGCGTCGCGGTCGGCGGGCAGGCCGGCGTTCTGGAGCAGGTCACGGCGGTAGCAGATGGCCAGGCCGCCGACGTCGGTGCCGTAGCCGATCTGCTGGCCGCCCTTGGCCAGCGACGCCGACCACTTCCAGCCCAGCCAGCGGTCCTTGAGCTTGTCGCCGCCGACGGTGTTGAGGTCGACGAACTTGTCCGGGGTCGCCTTGAACTGGGCGACGTACCCGGTGTCGATCGCCTCGATGTCCGCGGCGCCGCCGCCGGTGGCCAGGTGCGCGGCGAGGTTCTTGTGGTGGTCGGAGTAGGCCGCGGTCCGCTCGGTGATCTCGATGTCCGGGTGCGCCGCCTGGTACTCCTTGATCAGGTCGGTGTAGCCGAAGTTGCCGAAGAGGCCGAGGCTGAGCTTGACCTTGCCGCCACCGCCGGCGTCGCTGCTCCCGCAGGCGCTCAGCGCGGTGACCGCCGCGAGGCCGGCGCACACCGCGCCCGCGATCAGGCGGAAACGGCGGGTTGTCGTTTTCGGGCGCATGAGATCTCCGTTGTTCTGCGGGCCGGTCGGAAAACGCGGGACCTATGAGAGCGCTCCCAGTGGTGTTTCGTCAAGTTACGAAAAGGTAACGCACTTGCGGGTTTTCCCAGCCAGAGATCATGTGCTAGGAATGTAACCGGTTACAGCTCAGGAGGTTCCCCATGGTCACCGCGCGCGAGATCGCCCAGCTCTGCGGGGTTTCGGTCGCGACCGTGTCGCGCGTTTTCAACCGCCCCGCCACGGTCAGCGCGACGACGCGCGAGAACGTCGAACGCGTCGCGAGAGAGCTCGACTTCTCGCCGAACGAGTCGGCGCGGGCCCTGTCGCGGCAGCGGTCGGCGATGGTCGGGCTGGTCTGGGACACCGACCACCGGCGGCCCGGCTGGCGCCACCCGTTCCTGCAGGACCTGTTGCTGGGCCTCAAGTCCGCGCTCAGCTCGCACGGCTACCACCTGCTGATGCTCGCGACGAGCGACGACGCCCGCGACCGCAACCCCGGCGTGTCGCTGGCCGACCCGATCGCGTACGTGAGCATGACTCGGCGCCACCACCTGGCCGGGCTGGTGCTGATCGACAGCGGCACCGACGCCGAGGCGTTCACCGCGTTCGCCCAGTCCGGGCTGCCGTGCGTCGCGCTGGACGTGGCGTTGTCGGGTCCGCGGGCGACCTACGTGACCTCGGACAACGCGGCGGGCGCGGCGGAAGCCGTGCGGCACCTGGCCGCGCTCGGCCACGACCGGATCGCGACGATCACCGGCCCCCGCGGCAACGCGCCCGCCGCGGCCCGCACCGAGGGCTACCGGCGCGGGCTGGCCGAGGCCGGGCTGCCACCGCGCGAGGATTTCGTGGTCGCCGGGGACTTCTACCGCGAGAGCGGGTTCGTCGGCATGCGGCGGCTGCTGGCCCGCAAGGACCCGCCGACGGCGGTGTTCGCGGCCAGCGACGAGATGGCGGTCGGCGCCCTGCTGGCGGCCCGCGCGGCCGGGTTGCGGGTGCCGGCCGACCTGGCCGTGGTGGGGTTCGACGACATCGAGGTGGCCTCCCTGGTCGACCCGGCGCTGACGACGGTGGCCCAGGACAAGCCGGGCTTCGGCACCGCGGCGGCGGGCGCGCTGCTGGCGATGATCGAAACCGGGACGGCGCCTGATCCCGTGCGCCTGCCGACGAAACTGGTGGTCCGCGACTCGTGCGGCACCCAGCGCTAAGCGGTGATCTTCGCGTCCCAGTCGATGTGGTGCTCGTAGACCCAGCCCGGCTTTTCGCCGACGTCCTGGCCCGAACTAGACGCGACCAGCTTCTCGACGCGCTCGCGCCGAAGTCCTTCGTACGCCGCGAACGCCGATGCCGGGTCCGGCAGGTCGCGCAGGCACTGCGCGAGAACGACGCTGTCTTCGATCGCCATCGACGCACCCTGCGCGTCGGCCGGGGCCGCGGCGTGCGCGGCGTCGCCGACGAGCACCATTTCCGGCGTCGACCAGATCCGCGTCCGCGGGACGTCGTAGGAGTGGCCGCCGAACACCTCGTCGCCGGTGGCGGCGATGATGTCCGTGCAGGGCAACGGTTCCCCGGCGAACGCCGCGTGCGCGAACTCGCGCCACCCCTCGGGGGTCACGGCCGCGATCGCCTCGCGGGAGCGCTCGGCGTCGGGGATGCGGGCGAACCAGAACGTCGCTCCGTCCGGGGCGGTCGTGAACCCGAAGGCCGCTTTGCTCCCGCGGACCATGCGGTAGATCCCGGCCGCCGACGGCAGCCCCGGCGCACGCGTGTACCCCCAGACGATCGTCTGGCCGGTGTAGCGCGGTGCGTCGGCGTCCGGGTCGATCAGCTCCCGGACCACCGAGTGCAACCCGTCCGCGCCCACCACCACGTCACCCGTTTCGGCGGTGCCATCGGCGAATTCGACGGCGACACCGCTACCGTCCGGCTTCGCGTCGACCAAGCGCTTGCCGCGTTCGATCGGGACGCCCCGGCGCGCGGCTTCGTCCTGCAGGACGCGGTAGAGCGCCGCTCGGGTCATCGTGCGCGGCCCGTCGAGGCCTTCGGTGCCGAACTCACGGCGTCCGGCGATTTCCCCGGTCGGGAGGACCAGCTCGACGCCGTGCGCGGCGAACGAACTGTCGATCACCGGCCGGTCGGCGCCGATCGCGCGCAGGGCGTCCATGCCGTTGTGCATGATCGTGAGGAACGCGCCGATGTCGTCCCCGCCGGCCGGGTAGGCCTCGAAGACCACCGGATCGTGTCCGGCCCGCTTCAGCGCCATCGCCGTGACCGTGCCGGAAATGCCGCCACCCGCGACCAGAACTCGCACCGTGCTCCCCCTCGTGGACTCCGCGTGCCGCCGTCCCCGACGTTACCGTGACGGCGGCACGCGGCGCTCACTCCTTGGCGCCACTGGTGGCGATGTCGCCGTTGAGGCCGCGGGGGTAGAAACCGCCCGAGGAGACCTTGTCCGGGTTGAGGTAGGCGATGTTGAGCACCCGGTCGGCCGACCGCCCGAACGCGATGCCGTTGGCGTCCGCCGGGACGAGGTTCGCCTTGCCGTCCTTGAGCACGCCTTCGTCGTCGTCGGCCTTGCCGTCGAGGCTGTCGCGGGCATCGGAGATCTTGTTCGTGATGTCGCCGAGGCCGCGTTCGAACAGCTGCCCGCGCACGATGCCCGCGTGGTAGGCCTCGACCGCGAGGATGCCCGCCGCCGCGTCGAGGAACGTCTTGTTGTTCACCAGCGGCGCCGCGCCCTTGTAGGCGGACACGCCGACGTCTTCGAACAGGAACGCGGCGAGCAGGAAGTTGTTCTCGCTCGCGAACGGGTCGAAGGTCTGGCCTTCCTTGATCACGCCCGCGGCCTGCATGGCGGCGGTGAAGCTGTTCTGGAAGTCGATCTCCGGCTGCGCGACGGCGGCTTTGTCGAGCGCCTTGCGCAGGAAGGTGACGTGGGCGACCTCGTCGCCGGCGATCTCCTGGACGATCTGCTTGGTGTGCTCGCTCTTGAACTTCACGGCGTGCCCGCCGGAGACCTTGCCGAGGTTGCCGACTCCGTTGACGTACTTCTCGTTCAGCCCGTAGCCGTAGACGGCGAACGAGTAGAGGTTCGCCTCGAGGTACTCCAGGTTGAGCGCGAAGTTCAGCACCGCGGCGTCGCTGGCGGCGGCGTCCTGCGCGTTCTGTTCCGGGTACTGCGAAGTCGCACCCGCCGAGCCGAGGCCCAGCGAGAGCGCGGTACCGAGCGCGCCGGCACCCGCGACGCCGAGCCCCGCCGCTCCCGCAGCCTTGAGGAAGCGGCGGCGGTCGGTCGCGTTCTCCGCGCTGCGCTCGACGAGCTGCTGTGTGTAGCGTTTTCCGAACACCGGGGGACGTCCTCTCGTGACGAGTTCGTCCACCTCACCCACCGGTCATACGTACCCGGACGGCCCCCGGCTCGGTCAAATCGGGAAAAAGTTCTTGCTTATTCTGTTTTCGCAGGTCAGAGCGTTGCGCAGGTCAGGCCTGCTCGGCCGCGGCGAGCCGGACGCACACGGCGAGCGCGCGGACGGCCTCCTCGACGTCGGCGAGCACCGGGAACGTCGGCGCGATGCGGATGACCGCGTCGGCCGGGTCGTCGCCGTGCGGGTGGGTCGCCCCGGCGGGGGTCAGCGCGACGCCGGCCTCCTTCGCCAGCCGCACGACCTCCTTCGCGGTGCCCTGGGGGACGGTCAGCGACACGAAGTACCCGCCGGTCGGCTTGGTCCAGGACGCCAGGTCGCTCAGCTCCTCGGTGAGGATGCGGTCGACGGCTTCGAACTTCGGGCCGATGATCTCGGCGTGCTTGCGCATGTGCGCGCGGACGCCGTCCTCGTCCTTGAGGAAGTGGGCGTGGCGCAGCTGGTTGACCTTGTCCGGGCCGATGGTGCGCTTGCCGATGTTGCCGACCCACCAGGCGAGGTTGGCCTCGGACGCGCCGAAGAAGCCGACGCCGGCACCGGCGTAGGTGATCTTCGAGGTCGAGCCGAAGACGAAGACGCGGTCGGCGTTCCCGGCCTCGGTGGCCAGCGCGAGGACGTCGGCCAGTGCCGGCTCGTCGTCGGTCAGGTGGTGCACGGCGTAGGCGTTGTCCCAGAAGATCCGGAAGTCGGGCGCCGCGGTGGTCATGGTGGCGAGCCGCCGGACGACGTCGTCACTGAACGTGACACCGGTCGGGTTGCTGTACTTCGGCACGCACCAGATGCCCTTGACGGCGCTGTCCTCGGCGACCAGCCGCTCGACGACGTCCATGTCGGGGCCGTCTTCGGTCATCGGCACCGGGACCAGCTCGATGCCGAAGCGCTCGGTGAGCGCGAAGTGGCGGTCGTAGCCCGGGACGGGAGCGAGGAACTTCAGGGCCGGCTCGTCGGCCCAGCGCCGCTCGGCGCCGGGGAGCTTCGACAGCAGCGCCTGGACGACGGCGTCGTGCATCAGCTCGAGGCTGGAGTTGCCCGCGGCGAGCAGCTGCCCGGCCGGGACCTGCAGGGCGCCGGCGAAGATGCGGCGCAGCTCCGGCAGGCCCTTGAGGCCGCCGTAGTTGCGGACGTCGGTGCCGTCCTCGGCCTTGAAGGTGCCGTCGCCGGGGAGGGTCAGCAGGCCGTTCGCGAGGTCGAGCTGCTCCGGGGAGGGCTTGCCGCGGGTGATGTCGAGGGAGAGGCCGCGGTCGACCAGGGCCGCGTAGTCGCGGCGGGCCGTGTCGACGTCGACGGAAGCAGTGGTCATGGCGTCAACGCTAAACCCGGCGTCGATACCATTTCGGGGCGGGGCCTGGCTAGGGTGGTTGGAATGCACTTGGTAGTCCACGCCGACCAGCGTCAGTTCTCGTTGCGCGACTCCGGTTCCCGGCTGGACGGCAGCGGCTGGACGGCGCTGGCGGTGGAGTCCCACCGGATCGGCGCGGAGCCGGGCGGCTTCGCGATCGCGACGGCGCGCTCGGACCTGGTGGAGTCGTCGATCACGCTGCTTCCATCGCCTCCTCCCTTGGCTGCCGACGCCGAGCATGTCGTGGAAGCGGATCTTCCGGTTCCGAGCGGGAAAGTCGTGATTTCCGGACCTGCGGACTATCCGTCGCAGGAAAAGTTCTTTTCGGTGCTGCCGGGGCGGTACCGGGCGCGGGTGTCGTACGTGCCGGCCGGGCCGCCGCCGGTCGATTGGAATGATCACGAGTACGGGGAGCACTACCGGTACGTGGTGGAGATGTGGCCGGTCGCGTCGGAGTCGGGTGTCGAGGTGCTGAGGCAGGGCGCAGCGGTCTGGGACGGCTAGAGAGCCGTCAGCGTCGCCAGCTTCCAACGCCCGTCGATGCGCTTCGCCGTCACCGCCAGCTGGGCCACCGAGGACGACGGCGCTCCCCCGCCCTGGGTCACCGTCTGCTGGTCCAAGAACAACAGCAACGACGCGTCGTCACCCACCAACGTCCGCACCCCCACCGCCCGCACCGTCGTCGTCCGGACCAGCTTCTCCGCCGTTGCCCGGGTTCGTGCCGAGGTGAACTGGTCGCGGTACTGGGCGACCGCCGCGCCCGTCAACACCTCCGCTGCCGCCCGCTCGGTGCGGGGTAAGTTCGCGTAGTCGTACGAAAACACCGACTTCACCGCGTCGCTGACTTCGGAAGAAACCGCAGCAGTCGCCGCAGTGTCCACCAACGCCTGGTTGTCGCCCGGGGACAGTGAAGCCGTCTCGATGCCGAACCACACCGCACAGCCCAGGGCCACCGCCACGACCAAAACCAGCACCCGTGTCATGAGCCCGCCGCCTGGACTCCCGCGATCTTCCAGCCCTCCTGAGCGCGTGAAACGTCCACCGTCAGCCGGTTCAGCCGCGGAGTCACCGCCGCGCCGCCGGTCGAGACCCGGACGTCCAGCACCGCCAGCAGACGCGCCGTCCCGCGAGAGACGTCGATCTCCGTCACCGCTGCCTGGACCAGCGAGGCGGACGACACCGTGCAAGCCGTCGTGGCCCGGTCGATCTGGACCTGGCGGTCGCCCGCGAGGTCCTTGCCGTACTGGCCCGTCGTCGCCCCGATCCAGCGGTCCACGGCCGCGCCCGCCGAGCGGTAGTCGATCGTGTTCAGCGTGACCAGTTCCGGGCCCGCGGCCGCCAGCACCGCGTCGCGCTCCCGGCCGCGGGCCGCCGAGTCGTCCGAAGCGGCCTGCCACCACGCATAACCCGCGCCCAGCGCCGCCAGCACGGACAGCGCCGCCGCGACCACCAGCACCTTCACGGCGCGCCCAGCAACCGGCCGAGCCCACCCGAAGACGGCCCGGTCAGCAGGCTCAGCATCCCCGGCAGCTGGGCCTGCGCCGACGCCGACGCGGTCTGCGACGGCGCGGCCGGGATCGCCGGCGGCTTGCCCGCGTACGGCGCGTTCTGCGATCCGCGCACCCCCGTCGGGCTGCCCGGCGGCTCGGCGCAGTACGCGTTCATGTTCACCGGCGCCTCGGACTCGTCGTTCGCCGGACGCTGCTTCGTCCCTTCGTAGCCCTTCGTGCACGAAGCCGGGTCGAAGAAGTTCAGCACCACACCCAGGTGCCCGGTGCCGTCCGGGGACGTCGACGGCGAGAACGCCGAGATGATCGGGTACGCCACCAGCAGCTCCTCGATCGCGTCCTTGCGCGACGTCGTGATCTGCGCGGTGGTCAGCAGGTTCGCGAACAGCACGCCCAGATCGGTCCCGGACGCCGCGAGCACGTCGCTGATCTGCCGGCTCAGCTGCGGCGCCTGCGCGATCACCCGCCGCAGGTCCGGATCGGACGTCTTGAGCTGCCCCGCGATCGTCTTCAACCCCGAAGCGAAGTCGGTGATGTTCGCGGCCTGGCGTTCCTGCGTGTCCAGCACGACCCGCGAATTCGCCAGCAGGCCTTGCGTTTCCGGGAGGTACTGCGTGGCGACGGACGTCAGCGACCTGGTGCTGTCCAAGAGCTGCTGCAGTTCCGGGCCCGCGCCGGCGAACGCGTTGTACGTCTCGTCGACGACCGTCCGCAGCGACTCCGGGTGCACGCTCGCGACCAGGTCGTCGAGGTGGGTCAGCACGGTGTCCGGCGACGGCGGCAGCGACGTCTTGTCGGCCGTGATCACCGACCCGTCTTCCAGGAACGGACCACCGTTGTGCTGCGGCAGCAGGTCGACGAACTGCTCCCCCACCGCCGACCGGTTCGCCACCTGCGCGTGCGCGTCGGCCGGGATGTCCGGGGCGCCCGAGTCGATGTCCAGCGCGACGTCGACGCCGTGCTCGGTCAGCGTCATCCCGGTCACCCGCCCGACCGTGACCCCGCGGTAGGCGACCTCGGAGTTGACGAAGATGCCGCCGGAGTCGGTCAGCTGCGCGGTGACGACGTAGCCGCGGTTGCCGAAGAGCCGGTCCAGCCCGGCGTACCGGCCGCCGGCGTAGACGACCGACACCACCGCGATGACGACGAACGCCACCAGCTGGATCCGGATCTTGCGCGTGGTCACTTGCCGCCCCCGATCAGGCCGAGGAGGCCGGGCAGCAGCCCGGTGCCGCCGGTCTGCCCGGTCAGTCCCAGGTCCGGCAACGGGAGCGGCGGGGCGACCGCCGACCCTGTCCCGGACGGCAGCGCGATCGGCGGCTGCGACGAGTTCGTGAAGTTCTGGATCAGCGTGTCCAGGTCGAGGTTCACGTTCGCCTCGACGTTCGCGTAGTCGCCCTTGATCACGTTGCCCGCGTAGTCCGGGAACGGGTACGTGAGCAGGATCTGCAGCGCGTTCGGCAGATCGGACCCGGCCTCGCCGAGCTTGGTCAGCGTCGGCTGCAGCGCCTTGAGGTTCGCGACGAGCTGGTCGCGGCTCTTCGTCACGGTGTCGGTCGCGACGCCGGAGAGCGTGTTCAACGCGTTCAGCATGCCGACGAGCTGGTCACGCTGGTCGGTGACGATCTTCAGGCCCGGCGCGAGGTTGTCGAGCGCGTTCGACAGGTTCTGCGTCTGGCCGGTCAACGTCTTCGACAGCTTCCCGAGCCCGTCGATCGCGCGCAGGATCTCGGTCCGGTGCCCGTCGAGCTGGGTCGCCAGTTCGTCCACTCGCGACAGCAGCGCGCGGATCTCCGGCTCGTTGCCCGACAGCGCGTCGTTCAGCTCGTGGCTGATCTTCTGGATCTGCTCGACGCCGCCGCCGTTGAGCAGCAGCGAAAGCGCGCCGAGCACCTCCTCGACCTCGGGGTTGCGGTTGGTGCGCCCGAGCGGGATCTGCGCGCCGTCACCCAGGTGACCGGCGGCGGGCTCGGCGGTGGGCACGCTCAGCTCGACGAACTTCTCGCCCAGCAGCGAAGACTGCTTCAGCTCGGCGTGCGCGTTCGCGGGCAGCGCGATGTCGCCGTTGACGGTCATCGAGACCAGCGCGGACCGCGTGTCCGGCGTCAGGGTGATCTTGTCGACCCGCCCGACCGCGACGTCGTTGACCTTGACGCTGGACTGCGGCACCAGGTCCAGGACGTCGGTGAACAGCGCGGTGACGTGGTACGGGTGGTCGCCGACGTCGGCGCCGCCCGGCAGCGGCGTGCCGTAGAGGCCGTTGAACCCGCCGTCGCTGCAGGCCGCCAGCACCAGCACCCCGGCGAGCACTCCCGCGAGCCGCTTCACTTCGCACCCCCCGAAAGCTGCTCCATCACGTCGACGAGCGGGAGCGGCAACGGCGGGAGGGTGCCGTTCTGCAGGGAGTTGAGCACCTGCGGGATCGTCGGCAGCTTCAGCACGCCGTCGAGCACGGGCGCGAGCTGCTTGCAGATGTTCCCCAGCGTGTCCGGGATTTCCTTGGGCGTGCCCGCGCTGATCAGCCGGCACACGGTGAGGATCGGCGGGTTGGTGAGCTCGTTCAGGTTGTCGCGAACGGCGATCGTGCCCGACGCGGCGTCGTAGGAGTTGATGAAGTTGGTCGCGCCGGTCGGCGCGATGTCGAGGACCTCCGCGAGCGAGGCGCGCTGGTCGACCAGGACCTTCGACAGCGACGCCAGCTTGTCCACATTGGACTCCAGGGCGCCCTTGTTGTCGTTGACGAACTGCTGGACGTCGCCGAGCGCCCCGCCGAGTGACTGCAACGCGGCCCCGACGTCGGACGAGTCCGCGGCGAGGAACTGGCTGACGTCGGCGACGCGGCCGTAGAACTCGTTGAGCTGCTGGTCGCTCTGCGCCAGCGCGCCGGTGAAGGAGTTCAGGTTCTGCACGGTCGAGAACAGGTCGTCCTTCGACCCGTCGAGGGTCTTCGCGAGGTCGGCCAGCTGCCCGACCGTCGAGTTCAGCGAAGCGCCGTTGCCCTTCAACGCGTCGGCGGCGGTGTCCAGGACACCGGACAGCGCGCCGTCCTTGTTGGCGCCGTTCGGGCCGAGGGCCGTCGACAGCTTGTCCAGGCTGGAGTACAGGTCGTCCAGCTCCACCGGCGTCGCCGTGCGGTCCTTCGCCAGCACCGTGCCGGTGGCCAGGGTCGGGCCGCTGTCGTAGGCCGGGGTCAGCTGGACGTACCGGTCGCTGACCAGGCTCGGCGCGACGACGACCGCGCCGACGTCGGCCGGCAGCTGCACGTCGTCGACCTGCATGTCGACACGCACCGCGTCGCCCTGCGGCGTGACGTCGGTGACCTGCCCGACCGGCACGCCGAGCACCCGCACCGACGAGCCCGCGTAGAGCCCGACGGTCTTGCCGAAGTACGCCGACAGCGTCGTGCCGGTGGAGGCGCGGAACACCAGCCACAGCCCGGCGGTGACGACCAGCGCGAGAACGCAGGCGAAGGCCAGCCACGTCACCAGGCTGCGCCCGCGGTAGGTCCGGATGGTCATCGGCCGCCCACCCCCTGGTTCGGCGCCGCGATCGGCGGGGTGCAGCCTTCGGGGTTGATGTGCAGGCCACCGGCGGTGATCGTCGGCGGCAGCAGCCCGCACAGGTAGCCCTCGAACCAGCGGCCGTTGCCGGTCGCGTTCGCGCCGACGCGGGCGAACGGCGCCATCAGCTTGAGGCTCTGGTCGAGGTTGCCCTGGTTGCGCTGCAGGATGTCGGTCACCTTGCTCAGCTTGTCCAGCGTCGGCTTGAGCTGCGCGCGGTTGTCCGCGACGAGCCCGGACAGCTGCTGGGAGAGCTGCTGGGTGCCGGTGAGCAGCGCGTGGATCGCGGTCTTGCGGTTCTGCAGCTCGGTGAGCAGCAGGTTGCCGTCACTGATCACGCGTTGCAGCTGGGCGTTGCGGTCGGACAGCGTCTTCGACACCTGGCTCGTGTTCGCCAGCAGCGTGTGGAGGTCGTTGTCGCGGGAGGACACGGTCTTCGCCAAGGACGACAGCCCGGTCAGCGTGTCCTTCAGGTACTGCGGGCTGTCCTTGAGGCTGTCGGACAACGCGTTGAAGCTGTCCGCGAGCTGTTTCGTGTCGATGTCGCCGACCGTCGTCGACAGCTGCTCGAAGGCGTCCTGCAGCTGGAACGGCGTCCGCGTGCGGGCCTGCGGGATCGTCGCGTCCGGTTCCTGCGCGCCGCCGCCCTTGGGGTCGAGCGCGAGGTACTTCTCCCCCAGCAGCGTCTTGATCTCGATGGACGCGGTGGTCGCGTCGCCGACGCGGACGTCCTTGACGCGGAAGCGCACCAGCACCTGCTTGCCCGCGAGCTTCACCGACGACACCGTGCCGACCTTGACGCCGGCGACCTCGACCTCGTTGTCCGGCGCCAGCCCCGCGGACTCGCCGAAGTACGCCGAGTACGTCGTGCCGTTGCCGAAGAACGGGAGCTGGTCGGAGAAGTACGTGGTGGCCGTGACGAGCACGATCAGCACGAGGGCGACCGCGCCGACGGCGGCCTGGTTGCGATCCTTCAGCCGTTTCACGGACCACACCTCTCCGCGCGTTGCGTGCCGGGAATGGGGATGATCGGCAGGGTGATGTCGAGCGAGGAAATGCCGATGGTGCCGGTGATCCCGCACAGGTAGTAGTTGAACCAGCTGCCGTAGCTCAGGGTCCGGGTGAACTTCTGCAGGTTGCCCGGCAGCACTTCGAGCAGGTGGTTGAGCAGTACGCCGGAGTCGCCGAGGTTCTGCGACAGCACACCGAGCTGCGCGACGTCGTCCTTCAGCGCCGGGCGCGCGTCGGCGAGCAGGCCGGTCGTGGACACCGCGAGGTCGCCGAGCGCGCTGACCGCGTCGCCGATCGGCTTGCGCTGCTCGGCCAGCCCGCTGACCAGCTTCTGGGTCTGCTCGATGAGGTCGCCGAGCTGCGGGCCGTGGGCGTTGACCGTGCCGAGCACGGTGTTGAGGTTCGCGATGACCTGCCCGATCACCTGGTCCTTGCTCGCGATCGCGGTGGTGAGCGACGCGGTGTGCTGCAGCAGGCTGGTGATCGTGCCGCCCTCGCCCTGGAAGACGCTGATGATCTCGGCCGAGAGCTGGTTGACGTCCTTCGGGCTCAACGCCTTGAACAGCGGCTTGAAGCCGTTGAACAGCACGGTGAGGTTCAGCGCGGGCTTGGTGCGCTCGGGCGGGATCGTGCCGCCCTCCGCGAGCGCCCGGTCGCCCGGGACGTCGGTGCCGAGCGCGAGGTAGCGCTGGCCGACGAGGTTGCGGTACTTGATCGTCGCGGTCACCGTCTCCGGCAGCCGGTAGGTGTGCTCGACGTCGAACCGCACCTGGGCGAGGTTCTGCTCGCCTTCGACGACCTCGATGGTGTCGACCTGGCCGACCTTGACCCCGGCGATGCGGACGTCGTCGCCTTCCTTGAGGCCGGACGCGTCGGTGAACTTCGCCAGGTAGCCGGACGTCTCGCCGAAGTTCGTGTTCGCGATGGTGGCCGCGAGGACGCCGGTGAGCAGCACGGTGACGACGGCGAACACGCCTAGCTTGATCAAGGACGGCAGGAAGCTCCTCACTTCAGCTCCACCTCCGCCCCGCGGTAGAGCGGCCCCACGAGCAGACCGGCCCAGCCGGGCACGTCAGCGGGCGACGTCCCGAGCGCGGGCGAGGCGAGCAGGTCGATCAGGTCGCGCTCGTAGGACGAGCCGACGATCGAGCCGTCGCCGCCGACGGCCCCGCCGCCCGCGGGCAGCGTCTCGGGCGGGTTCTTCGGCGGGGCGGGCTTGCTGGAGCCGTCCTTGATCGCGCCGTCGGGCGGGTACTGCGGCCAGACGCCCGGCTTCGGGACCTGCGGGTAGCAGCGCGGCCCGCGCTTGTCCTCGTACTTCGGCTCGTCGACGCCGGGCAGGTACTTGCCGCGGCTGGCGGCGAACTCGATGGTGACCCGGCTGACCTCGGGGTGCGCGGTGCCCTTGCCGAACGCGAGCTCGGCCGGCGCGACCTCGCCGGCGAGCTGGTCGAGCAGGCACGGGTACTCGGGCGCGTACTTGGCGAGGACGTCCAGCGTCGGCTGGACCGCCGTGGTGAGCCGGATCAGGTTGTCCTTGTTGACCTGGAGGAAGCTCGTCAGGTCCACCGAAGCCGCGGTGACGGTGGCGTAGAGGTCGGTCAGCTGCGCGCGCTGGTCGACGATCGTGCGGCTCGTCGTCGTCAGGTCGGACAGCGCCTGCAGCAGGTCCGGCGCCGCCTTGTCGTAGGTGTTCGCGACGTTCGCCAGGCCGGTGATGTCGGCCTTGACGTCCGGCAGCGACGGGTTGAGCTTGCCGAGGTAGTCGCTCAGCTGCACGAGGGTCTGGCCGAGCTGCTTGCCGCGGCCCTCGAGCGCGGTGGACACCGCCGTCAGCGTGCTGGACAGCTTCTCCGGCTGGACGGCCTGCAGCAGCGGCATCACGTCGTCGAGCACCTTCTGCAGCTCGATCGCGGTGCTGCTGCGGTCCTGCGGGATGACGTCACCGGCCTTGATCGGGCCCTGCGACGTCTCGGGAAGCTGGAGGGAGACGTACCGTTCGCCGAAGAGCGTCTTCGGCAGCAGCCGCGCCGAGACGTTTTTCGGGATCACGTGCGTCTTGTCCGGGTCGAGCGCCAGCTCCAGCTCGGCGTGGTCACCCTTCGCCAGCACCGACCGGACTTCGCCGACGAGCATGCCGCGGACCTTGACGTCGCCGCCGGTGCGCAGCTGGCTGCCGACGTGGTCGGTTTCGACCTTCACGAGCGTCACCGGCGTGAAGGCCTTGTTGTAGACGGCGAGCGTGGTGGCGATGAACAGCGCGGCCACGAGCAGGAAGGCCAGCCCCAGCACCTGGTACCGGAGCCGCTGCCAGAGCTCGCGCCTCATCCCGAAATCCTCACCGTGGTGTTCGCGCCCCAGATCGCGAGGGACAAGAAGAAGTCCAGCACCGAGATCAGCACGATCGACGTCCGCACCGCGCGGCCGACCGCCACGCCGACCCCGGCCGGGCCGCCGCTGGCGTTGAAGCCGTAGTAGCAATGGGAAAGGATCACGAGCACGCTGAACACGATCACCTTCCCGAACGACCAGAGGACGTCTCCGGGAGGCAAGAAGAGCGTGAAGTAGTGGTCGTAGGTGCCGGCGGACTGGCCGTAGAGCCAGATGGTGATCTGCCGGGACGCGAGGTAGCTCGAGAGCAGGCCGACCGCGTACAGCGGGATCACCGCGGCGACGCCGGCGAGCACCCGCGTCGTCACCAGGTAGGGCATGCTCGGCACGCCCATGACTTCCAGCGCGTCGATCTCCTCGGAGATCCGCATCGCGCCGAGCTGCGCGGTGAAGCCGCAGCCGACGGTCGCGCTCAGCGCGAGCCCGGCCGAAAGCGGCGCGACCTCACGGGTGTTGAAGTAGGCGGAGATGAACCCGGTGAGGGCGGCCGTGCCGAGCTGGTTCAGCGCGGAGTAGCCCTGGAGACCGACGATGAGACCGGTGAAGAGCGTCATCCCGATCATCACGCCGAGCGTGCCGCCGATGACGGCGAGGCCGCCGGTGCCGAAGCAGACCTCGGTCAGCAGCCGCAGCGTTTCCCGGCTGTAGCGGCGGATCGTGCGCGGCGACCAGGCGAGCGCCTTCGCGGCGAAGGCGAGCTGCTTGCCCAGGCCTTCCAGGCTCTGGCCCGGGCGCGCGATGTACTCGAGCGTCCGGTCGTGGTCCACGGGCTCCGCCGTCATCACATGGCCTTCGGCGGGACGATCCGCAGGTAGATCGCGGTCAGCACGACGTTGATCAGGAACAGCAGCAGGAACGTGATGACGACGGCCTGGTTGACCGCGTCGCCGACGCCCTTCGGCCCGGGCGGCGGATTCAGCCCGCGGAACGCCGCGACAACCCCGGCGACGAAGCCGTACAGCAGCGCCTTGATCTCGCTGACCCACAGGTCCGGCACCTGCGCCAATGCGTTGAAGCTGGCCAGGTACGCGCCGGGCGTGCCGCCTTGGAGGACGACGTTGAAGAAGTAGCCGCCGAGCACGCCGACGACGCTGACCAAGCCGTTGAGCAGCACCGAAACGACCATCGCGGCGAGCACGCGCGGCACGATGAGGCGCTGGATCGGGTTGACGCCGAGAACCTCCATGGCGTCGATCTCTTCCCGGATCTTGCGCGCGCCGATGTCCGCGCAGACCGCGCTGCCGCCGGCGCCCGCGACGAGCAACGCCGTGATCAGCGGGCTGGCCTGCTGCACGATGGCCAGCGCGCTGGCCGCGCCGGTGAACGACTGCGCGCCGATCTGCGCGGTCAGCGAACCGAGCTGCAACGCGATGACCGCGCCGAACGGGATGGCGACGAGCGCGGTCGGCAGGATCGTGACGCTGGCGAAGAACCAGCACTGCTGGATCCACTCGCGGGTCTGGAAGGGGCGCTTGAAGATCGCGCGCAGGACTTCCCAGGAAAGCGTCGCGAGGCGCCCGACCTGGGTCAGGGCCGCGGTTCCCGGGAGCGTGCCCGTGCTCTCGCTCACCACACCTCCCAGTAGGTCGTCGCTGACCTCCGAGTGTTCTCCATACCCGGTGCCCGATTTTCGTTAGCGGTGTTAACTGATCTCGTCAGAAACTCAGGTTGAGGGCGTGCGAGGCCGTGGCACCGCCGTCCGCCACGAACTCCGCTCCCGTGCAGTACGCGCTTTCGTCGCTGGCGAGGAACAGCACCAGTTTCGCGACGTCTTCGGGCTGTCCGACGCGACCGAGCGCGACCTTCTTCCCGACGTACGACATGTCGACTTTCTGCCCGCCGGCGGCGGTCTCGACCATCTGCGTGTCGATCGCGCCGGGGTGGACGGAGTTGACCCGGATGTGCTTCTTCCCGAGTTCCATCGCGGCGACCTTGGTCATCCCGCGGATGGCGAACTTGCTCGCGGTGTAGGCGACGAGGTACGGCATCCCGGCCAGACCCTCCACAGAGGACACGTTGACGATGGAGCCACCGCCGGCGGCGGTCATCGGTTCAACGACCGAGCGCATCCCGAGAAACGCCCCGATCTGGTTCACCCGGATAACGCGCTCGTAATCGGCCAGCTTCGTCTTGCCCAGTTCGGAGAAATGGAGGATCCCCGCGTTGTTGACCAGCACGTTCGGCGCGCCGAACTCGGTGGTCACGCGCTCGAGGGCGGCGACCCAGCCGTCCTCGTCGCCGACGTCGAGGTGCTGGTAGACCGCCTGCTCCCCGAGTTCGGCGGCGAGCTGCTTGCCCTCGCCGTCGAGGATGTCGGCGATCAGGACCTTCGCGCCCTCGGCGACGAACGCGCGTGCGGCCGCCGCGCCCTGGCCGCGCGCGGCGCCGGTGATCAGGGCGATCTTCCCGTCCAGCCTCATGACTCTCCCAGGATCTCGGTGGCGGCGAACATCCGGCCGGGGTCGCGCTCGGCGAAGAACGCGCTGACCGACGTCTCGAGCTCGTCGAGGGACCAGCGCTGCTCGATCCGCGGGGCCTCGACCAGGGCGACCGTGCCGCCGTGGACGATGAACACCTGGCCGTTGACGTGCTCGGCCGCGGGCGAGGCGAGGTAGGCGACGAAGGGGGCGACGTGCTCGACCGAAAGAGGGTCGGCCCCCGCTGAGGTGTTTTCGGGAGGAGCCCCGAACACGCCCTCGGTCATCGCCGTCCGCGCGCGAGGGCAGATCGCGTTGGCGCGGACGCCGTACTTGGCCAGGCCGCGGGCGGCCGACATGGTGAGCGCGGTGATGCCGGCCTTCGCCGCGGCGTAGTTGGGCTGGCCGGGCGAGCCGATGAGGAAGGCTTCGGACGCGGTGTTGACCAGCCGCCCGTACACCGGCTGTCCGTCTTCTTTGGACTTGTCGCGCCAGTACTTGGTGGCGTTGCGGGACAACAGGAAGTGGCCGCGCAGGTGGACGCGCAGCACGGTGTCCCAGTCGTCGTCGGACATCGAGAAGAGCATCTTGTCGCGCAGCACGCCCGCGTTGTTCACGACGATGTCGAGCCCGCCGAGGTCGAGCGCGGCGGCCAGGAGGGCGTCCGCCGTGGCCCGCTCCCCGACGTCGCCGGCGACCGCGACGGCCTTGCCACCGGCCGCTTCGATTTCTTCGACGACGTCCTTCGGCTCACCGATGTCGTTGACGACGACGGTGGCGCCCTGCCCGGCCAGGGCGAGCGCTTCGGCCCGCCCCAGGCCCGCGGCGGCGCCGGTGACGATGGCTGTCCTGCCGGTCAGGGTCACGCGAGGCCTCCTCGTCGAGTCCGGTGATCGGGCCTACATTAGAATCTGTTCTTGTCGAGGGCAAGCCCTTGAGTGAACACCGCTAACTGGTGATGAACAGGGCGTTCTTAGGGCAACCCTTCACGGCGTCTGCAACATGTTCTATCTGATCGTCCGGCACCGGTCCCGGCTGGATGACGAGTTCTTCGTCGTCATCCAGGTCGAAGACGTCCGGCGCGAACCCCACGCACACCGCGTTCGCCTCGCAGAGCGAACGATCGACGCCGATCTCCATGCTTCCTCCGCCGCGTGAGTCGTGTTACAACTAGAACAGGTTCTACTATAACGCCGGATCGAGGTGACGGGTGCGGATCGACTACACACCGGAGCAGCGCGCGCTGGCCGCGGAGCTTCGTGAGTACTTCGCCGAGCTGATGACGCCCGAGCGGCGGGAAAGCCTCCGCGCGGGCGACGAGTACGGCGACGGCGTGGCGTACAAGGAGATCGTCCGGCAGCTGGGCAAGGACGGCTGGCTCGCGCTCGGCTGGCCGAAGGAGTACGGCGGGCAGGGCCGGCCGATGCTCGACCAGCTCATCTTCACCGACGAGGCGGCGATCGCCGGGGTGCCGGTTCCGTTCCTGACGGTGAACACCGTCGGGCCGACCATCATGCGCTACGGCACCGACGAGCAGAAGGCGTTCTACCTGCCGAAGATCGCCGCGGGCGAGCTGCACTTCTCGATCGGCTACTCCGAGCCGGAGGCCGGCACCGACCTGGCGTCGCTGCGGACGCGCGCGGTGCGCGACGGCGACGAGTACGTCGTCACCGGGCAGAAGATGTGGACCAGCCTGATCGAGTACGCCGACTACGTGTGGCTCGCCGTCCGGACCGACCCCGACGCGAAGAAGCACCGCGGCCTGTCGATGCTGATCGTGCCGACGTCCTCGGAGGGGTTCTCCTGGACGAAGGTCCGCACGGTCGCCGGCGCCGGGACGAGCGCGACGTACTACGACGCCGTGCGCGTGCCCGTGTCGGCGCGCGTCGCCGAGGAGAACGCGGGCTGGCCGCTGATCACCAACCAGCTCAACCACGAACGCGTCGCGCTGACGTCGTCGGCGCCGGTCCGCAAGGCCCTCGCCGACGTCTTGGCGTGGGCGAAGGAGACCGGCGCCATCGAGCAGGAATGGGTGCGGCTGCACCTCGCGCGGGTGCACGCCGGCGCGGAGTACCTGAAGCTGCGGAACTGGCGGATCGCCTGGGGGGCCGCGGCGAGCGAGCTCGGCCCGGCGGACGCGTCGGCGACGAAGGTGTACGGCACGGAGTTCGCGATCGAGGCCTACCGGCTGCTGATGGAGGTGCTCGGCGCGGCCGCCGTCGTCCGCGACGGCTCGCCGGGCGCACTGCTGGCCGGGCGCATCGAGCGGCTGCACCGCTCGGCGCTGATCCTCACCTTCGGCGGCGGCACCAACGAGATCCAGCGGGACATGATCGCCGCGACCGCCCTCGGCCTGCCCGTCACGCGCTAGGAGCGTCTCATGGACTTCACCCCTTCGGAGGCGTCGGCCGACCTGGCGGCGCTGACCCGGCGGATCCTCGCCGACAAGGTCACCCACGACCCGCACGGCACCGGCGGCTTCGACGCTCCACTGTGGACAGCACTGGGCCAGGCGGGCGTGCTCGACGCGGCGCTGCCGTCGTCGCTGGGCGGCGGCGGGTTCGGCCTGCTGGAGCAGTGCGCGGTGCTGACCGAGATCGGCCGCGCGGCGGCGGCGGTCCCCTACCTGCCGTCGATCACGATGGCGGCGGCCGCGCTGGCCGAGTTCGGCACGCCGGAGCTGGTGGACCGCTGGGTGCTGCCGGTGCTGCGAGGAGAACGCGTTCTAGCCGTCGCACTGACCGGTTTCACGGCGTCGGGCGGGGTGCTGTCGGGCGCGCAGTCCGCGGTGCACTTCGGCGCGTTCGCGAACGGCTTCCTCGTGGCGGCTTCCGGCGAGGTCTACCTGGTCGACGCCGCGGCGCCCGGCGTGACGGTGCGGCCGCAGCAGACCACCGACCACGCGGACGCCGGCCTGCTGGAGCTGTCCGAGGTGCCGGGGGTGTCGCTGGGCGACATCGGCGAGTGGCTGCGCCTGCGCGGGACGGCCGGGGTGTGCGCGCAGCAGCTCGGCGTGGTCGAGCGGGCCCTGGAGCTGACGGCGGCGTACGCGGCCGAGCGCAAGCAGTTCGACCACGTGCTCGGCGGGTTCCAGGCGGTCCGCCAGCGGCTGGCGGACGCGTACGTGGACGTGGAGGCGGTCCGGCTGACGTCGCTGCAGGCGGCGTGGCGGCTGGCGTCGGACCTCCCGTCGGCGGAAGCGGTGGCGACGGCCAAGTTCTGGGCGTCGGAGGCGGGCCACCGGGTCGCCCACACGACGGTCCACATCCACGGCGGCGTCGGCATCGACGTGGACCACGAGGTCCACCGCTACTTCACGGCGGCGAAGCGCCTGGAGTTCCTGCTGGGCGCGTCGACCTCGCAGCTCCTCGCCCTGGGCGACGAACTGGCACGCCCGTAACGCCAGCCGTCACTCGGCGGCGTAGGTCCAGAACTCGCGCATCAGCCGGGTCGGCTCCGGGCTCGTCAGCTCGACCTGCGTGAGCAGCACCGTCACCGTGCCCGTCGCCGGGAGCAGGTGCCAGGCCGTGCCCGCGCCGCCGACCCAGCCGTAGCGGCCCGGGACCTGCCACGGCTGCTTCGCCTCGACGTCGACCGCGCCGCCGTACCCCCAGCCCTGGCCGTGCAGGAACACCCGCCCGGCCTCGCGCTGGGCCGGGGTCAGGTGGTCGGTGGTCATCCGGCGCACCGACTCCGGCGTCAGCAGCCGGTGGTCGCCTGCCCTCCCCTCGGCCAGCAGGAACCGGCCGAACGCGAGCAGGTCGTCGGCTGTCGAAACCAGGCCCGCCGAGCCGGACGGGAACGGCGGCGCCGCGCTCCACCGGCCCTCCGGCGAGTCGATCAGCCGCAGCCCCGCCTCTCCCCGCCGGTACGCGCTGGTGAACCGGCCCAGCGCCGCCGTCGGCACGAAGAACCCGGTGTCGGCCATGCCCAGCGGCTCGAACAGCCGCTCTGCCAGGAACTCCGGCAGCGGCCGGCCCGACACCCGCGCGACCAGCACGCCCTGGATGTCCGAACCCGTGTCGTAGAGCCACGCCTCCCCCGGCTGGTGCAGCAGCGGCACCTGCGCCAGCGCGGCCGTCCACTCGTCCGGCGCCAGCGCCCGCGGCGCCGCCGCCGGGTGGCCCAGCACCTGCAGCAGCAGGTCGACCGCGGGCAGCGTCATGTCCGCGGCGAGGCCGTAACCGCACCGGAACGTCAGCAGGTCGGCCACCGTGATCGGGCGGACGGCGGGCACGACGTCGTCGACCGGCCCGGCCGGCGTCCGCACGACCACCGGCGACGCCAGCTCCGGCAGCCACCGCGCGATCGGGTCGTCCAGCGCGAGCTCGCCGTCGTCGACGAGCAGCATGACCGCCGCGGCGGTGATCGGCTTGGTCAGCGACGCGACGCGGAACAGCGAGTCCCGCGCCATCGGCACGGTGCCACCGGTGTCGGCCGAGCCCACGGCCGCCGCCTCGACCTGGTCGCCGTGCGCGACGAGGGCCACCGCGCCGGGCACGTCCGCGGCGTGCCGCTTCAGCAGTTCGGTCAGCACGGTTCAGTCCAGGGGGTTGATGGCGCGCAGGCGCCGCGGGCCGGTGTCGGGCCGCGACGGCGGCGGCCCCAGCACGAGGCGGGCGTTGGCGACGAAGGCGCCGTCCGGCGACGCCAGGATCGGGTCGAGCACCAGCGACCGCACCTCCGGATTGTCCTCGGCCAGCGCGGCGACGCGCAGCACCATGTCCTGCAGGGCGGCGAGATCGGCGGGCTCGTCGCCGCGGTAGCCGGTGAGCAGCGGCGCCGTCCGCGGCTCGCGCAGCAGCGTGGCCGCGTCGACGTCGGTGAGCGGCACCGCCCGGTAGGCGCGGTCGCCCAGCAGCGTGCTGACCAGCCCGGACAGCCCGAACGACACGAGCGTGCCGAACGACGGGTCGTCCTGCAGCCCGATCACGCACGACAGGCCCTTCGGGGCCATCCGCTGGACGTACACGTCGTCGTCGCCGGAGATCTCGCGCAGCGTTTCGTAGGCGGTGCGCACGGCCTCCTCGGAGGCCAGGTCGAGCCGCACCCCGGCCAGGTCGGGGCGGCCGCGCAGCCGCTCGTCGACGGCCTTGAGCGTCACCGGGTAGCCGAGCTCGGCCGCCGCCGCGACGGCATCGTCCACTGTGGACGCGACACGGAACGGGACGACGTCGATGCCGTAGCAGCCCAGCAACCGCACGACGTCGGTGTCGGAGAGCAGCGTCGTCTTGCCGTTCTCGGCGTCGAGGAACTCGCGCACGATGCCCTGCGCCTGTTCGGTGTGGATCCCGGACGGCGTCACGAGCGTGCCCTGCGGGCGCTGCCGCCACGCGGCGTACCGGATGACCCGGGCGAGGGCGGTCACCGCGCGTTCGGGGCTCGGGTAGGACGGGATCGAGCCGCGCGTCGGCGTCCCGTCCCCGGTCAGGACGGCGAGTTCGTCCGGGACGCCTTCGGCGGCCAGGAACGTCGAGACGATCGGCTTGCGCTGCCCCAGTTCGACGACGGTTTCGCGCAAGGCGCGCGCGTAAGCCGTGCCGGGGATGGCCACCGGCGGCGCGAACACGACGACCAGCGCGTCGGTCTCCGGCGACGTGAGCGCTTCGCCGACCGCCTTGGCGAAGTCGTCCGGCCCGGCCTGCGGGCCGACGTCCACCGGGTCGAACGCCAGCCGCAGCCCCTGCATCCGCGCGGTGTCGGCGGCCAGCAGCCCGATCGCGCTGGAGTTGCCGACGATCGCGACCCGCGGCCCGGCGGGCAGCGGCTGGTGGGCGAACACGAGCGCGGTGTCGAACAGCTGCGCCAGCGACTCGACGCGCACGACGCCGGCCTGCTCGAACAGGGCTTGGACGCTGGCTTCGTCGATCTCCGTCGACGTCGCCGCGAGCTGCGGGCGGACCGCGTGCCGCCCCGACTTCACCGCGACGATCGGCTTCGTCCGCGCGAGCCTCCTGGCCAGCCGCGCGAACTTGCGCGGGTTGCCGAAGGACTCGAGGTACAGCAGGACCAGGTCGGTGTCCGGGTCGGTTTCCCAGTACTGGAGCAGGTCGTTGCCCGAGACGTCGGCGCGGTTGCCCGCCGAGACGAACGTCGAGAGCCCGAGGCCGCGCGACTCGGCGTCGGCGAGGATCGCGGTGCCCAAGGCGCCGGACTGGCAGAAGAACCCGGTGCGCCCGCGCACGGGCAGGCGCGGCGCGAGGGTGGCGTTGAGCCGGATGGCGGGCGCGGTGTTCAGCACGCCGAGCGCGTTCGGGCCGACGACGCGCATGCCGTGCGCCCGCGCCTCCCCGACCAGCCGCAGCTCGGCGTGCAGGCCGTGCGGCCCGGCCTCGGCGAAGCCGCTGGAGAGGATCAGCAGCGTCTTGACGCCCTTCGCGAGGCAAGCGTCCAAAACGGACTCGACGGCCTCGGCGGGCACCGCGACGACGGCCAGGTCGACCTGGTCCGGGATGTCGAGCACCGACGCGTACGCGCGGACGCCGCGGACCGAGTGGTGCTCCGGGTTGACCGGGTAGACGGTGCCGGTGAACGCGGCGGCCAGGAGGTTCGCGAAGGCGACGTGCCCGACCTTGCCCGGCTCCGCGGACGCCCCGATCACCGCGACCGACGTCGGGTGCAGCAGGTTGTGCACGCTGCGCGCCTCGGCGGCCTGTTCCCGGGAGCGCGCGACGGCGAGGGACTCCTCGGTCGGGTCGATGTCGAACTCCAGGTGCAGCACGCCTTCCTCGATCTCGCGGCTGACCTGGTACCCGGCGTCGCGGAAGACCCGCACCATGGCGGCGTTCTCGGCGAGCACCTCGGCGACGAACCGGCGCAGCCCGCATTCGGAGGCGGCCGCGGCGAGGTGTTCCAGGAGGATCGAGCCGAGACCGCGGCCCTGGTGGGCGTCGCTGACGACGAAGGCGACTTCGGCCGACGGCCCGTGGTCGAGCCGTTCGTACCGGCCGACCGCGACGATGTCGTCGCCCAGGAAGGCGGCGAACGCGACGCGGTCGTGGTGGTCGACGGTCGAGAAGCGCTTCAGGTCCTTCTCGGGGATCCGCGGGTAGGCACCGAAGTAGCGGAAGTAGCGGGTGCGCTCGGACAGCTTGCCGTGGAAGGCGACGAGGCCGTCGGCATCGGTGGGGACGACCGGGCGCAGGTGGACGGTGCCGCCGTCGGACAGCACGACGTCGGCCTCCCAGTCACGGGGGTAGTCGAAGGGGTCCCGGCCGGCCATCGTCAGTCCCTGGGGTCGTCCGGGTCGAGACCGTGCAGCGGGAAGACGGCCCGGCGGGTGTCCCGGACGGCGACGTCGACCGGGTCGTCCTCGCCGTCGCCCCACGGCTTGAACTGGGTCTCGCGGTCGTCGGTCATCGCGAGCGGCAGCTCGGCGTGCGGCGCGGCCTTCGTGACGGTCGAGACCCAGCCGGGCGGCAGCGGCGTGGCCGGGGCGACGTCCCGGTCGAGAACGGTGGCGATCAGGTGCGTCCACGACCGCGGGACGACCCGGATCAGCTGGTACCCGCCCCCGCCGACGGCGATCCACTTGCCGCCGGCGTACGTCTCGGCGAGGTCGCGGAGGGTGGCGTAGATGGTGCGGTGCCCGTCGACGGACAGCGAGAGGTCGGCCAGCGGGTCTTCCTCGTGCGAGTCGACGCCGCACTGGGTGAACAGCAGCTGCGGCTCGAAGTCGGCGAGCAGGGAGGGGACGACGGCGTTGAAGGCGCGCAGCCACCCGGGATCCCGGGTCCGCGGCGGCAGGGGGACGTTGACGGAGGTGCCGTCGGCCTTCCCGCGGCCGGTCTCGGCGGAGTAGCCGGTGCCCGGCCAGAGCGTGAAGGGGTGCTGGTGCATCGAGATGGTGAGGACGCGCGGGTCGTCGTAGAAGGCGGCCTGGACACCGTCGCCGTGGTGGACGTCGGTGTCGATGTAGGCGATGCGCTCGAAGCCGTGGTCGAGCAGCCAGCTGATGGCCACGGCGCAGTCGTTGTAGACGCAGAAGCCGGAAGCCTGGTCGCGCATGGCGTGGTGCAGTCCCCCGGCGATGTTGACGGCCCGGGTGGCCTCGCCTTCGGCGATCTTCCGGGCGGCGAGCAGCGTCGACCCGACGACGAGCGCGGAGGCATCGTGCATGTCGGAGAAGACGGGGTTGTCGGAGGTCCCGAGCCCATGCCCGACATCCCACCCGACAAGCGGCGCCTCCCGCACGGCGGCGATGTATTCGGGGGCGTGCACGCGGAGCAGTTCTTCGTCCCCGGCGCTGGTGGGAACGAGGAGGGGGACGTCGTCGAGCACACCGAGCTCGGTGGCCAGCCGGACGGTGAGCTCCAGCCGGACGGGGTTGAACGGGTGGTCCCCGCCCAGGTCATAGCCGAGCAGAGCGGAGTCCCAAACAACAGCCGGCGCCATGCGGTCGACTGTAGTGCCGATCGGAGGAATCCGTGGCCTGAGAGAACCGGCCCCGGCACTGAGTCGCAGGCAGCGCTCTGCCAGGCATCGGGCCGTGGGGAATCACGCCGCGCTGCAGGTAGTGGTCGTTCGGCCCGGCCGCGCCGAGCGACCACGCCAGGTCCGCGGGCAGCGCCTGGCCGCGCCGATCTCGTGAAGGCTCCGCTCAGCCGGGGAGGGTGCCCGTCGCCGCTGGGCGCTCCGGGTCTCGGGACCAGTGGGACCACGAGCCCGCATACAGGCCCGCGCCCGGGTGGCCCGCCAGTTCCAGGGCCAGCACCACCGAGCTCGCCGTGACCCCCGAGCCGCAGTACGCCGCGACCGGCTCGCCCGGGCGCAGGCCCAGGTCCGCGAACCGGGCCGCCAGCTCCTCGGGCGCGCGCCAGTGGCCGTCGTCGGCCGTGTGGGCCGAGAACGGGGCGTTCACCGCGCCCGGGATGTGGCCGGCCCGGGGGTCGACCGGCTCGGTCTCGCCCGTGTAGCGCGGCGTGGCGCGGGCGTCGAGCAGGAGGCCGTCGCGGGCCAGCGCCGCCGCTTCGTCCGCGTCGAGCACCGGCATGCCGCCCGGACGGACCGTGATGTCCCCGGGCTCCGGCCGCGCCGGTTCCGTGCTCACCGGGTGGCCGCCGCTGGTCCACGCAGCGTAACCGCCGTCGAGCACCGCCACCTCGTCGTGGCCGGCCCAGCGCAGCAGCCACCACGCCCGCGCCGCCACCGAACCGTCGGCGTCGTCGTAGGCCACCACCGGCGCGCTCGCCCGGACTCCCGCCGCGCGCAGGTCGCGCTGCAGGTCCGCCGGGTCGGGCAGCGGGTGCCGGCCGCCCTCTCCCGGCTCGCCCGCGAGCACGCGGTCGAGGTCGGTGAACACCGCGCCGGGCACGTGTCCCTCGCGGTAGGAGTCGGCGCCGGGTGGGCCGGCGAGCCGCCAGCGGACGTCGAGGACGACGGGCCGGTCCCCCGCCGGGCCGGCCAGCGCGGCGGCGAGGTCGGTGGTGCTGATCAGCGGACGCATGCCTCCCATCTTCCTGCGGCCGCCCGCCCGGCCGCGCCGGGGTGCGGACATATCCGTCACCGGCGAGTTGTTATGCGCAAGGCCCCCCGCCGCTGTCGGGGTCAACGACTACGATGAGCAACGCGGACGAAGGGGACAGCGTGAACGATCTCATCGACACCACCGAGATGTACTTGCGTACGATCTACGAACTCGAAGAAGAAGGTGTCGTCCCGCTGCGCGCCCGCATCGCCGAGCGCCTGCAGCAGAGCGGCCCGACGGTGAGTCAGACCGTCGCCCGGATGGAGCGCGACGGGCTGGTCGTCGTGGCCGACGACCGGCACCTCCAGCTGACCGACCACGGCCGCGAACTGGCCATCGCCGTCATGCGCAAGCACCGCCTGGCCGAGCGCCTCCTCGTCGACGTCATCGGGCTCGAGTGGGAGCACGTCCACAACGAGGCGTGCCGGTGGGAGCACGTGATGAGCGAGGCCGTCGAGCGCAAGCTGGTGAAGCTGCTCGACCACCCGACCACCTCGCCCTACGGCAACCCGATCCCCGGTCTGGACAAGCTGGGCGACGGCGACCCGGCCCCGCCGGCCGAGGCCGACCTCGTCCGGCTCGACGAGTTCGCCCGCACCGGCGGCGGCCGCGTCGAGATCCGGCGCATCGCCGAGCACGTCCAGCTGGACGAGTCGCTGATGACCGAGCTCAAGTCCGTCGGCATCGTGCCGGGCGGCACGGTCACCATCGGCCGGGCCAACGGCGGCACCGTCGAGGTCACCGGCGGGGACACCACCGCCCAGGTCGCCAGCTCCGCGCTGCACGCCGTCCTGGCGCTGGCCAGGTGAGCCCGGCTTCGGAGGCCGCGGCGGCGTTCCGCACGGTGCACGGCGGCGAGCCCGCCGGTGTGTGGTCCGCGCCGGGGCGCGTCAACCTGATCGGCGAGCACACCGACTACAACGACGGTTTCGTGCTGCCGTTCGCCCTGCCGCACCGGCTGGCCGCGGCGGCGTCACCCCGCGAGGACGGCGTCCTGTCCGTGGCCACCCTGGGCGACGACGGCCAGCTCCAGCGCTCCGGCGACCTCAAGATCGCCGACCTGGCGCCGGGCACCGTCGACGGGTGGGCCGCGTACCCGGCGGGGGTCGCCTGGGTGCTGCGCGACCAGGGCTTTTCGGCCGGCGCCGACCTGGTCATCGCCGGGGACGTGCCGTCGGGAGCGGGGCTGTCCTCCTCCCACGCGCTCGAGTGCGCGGTGTCGCTGGCGTTGCTGGGCCTGGCCGGGCTGGAGCTGGGCTCCTCCGGCGACCGCGTTCCGACGCGGCCCGAGGTCGCCCGGTGGGTCCAGCGATCGGAGAACGACTTCGTCGGCGCGCCCACCGGCCTGCTCGACCAGACGGCGTCCCTCTGCTGCACCGAATCGCACGTGCTGTTCCTCGACGTCCGGTCGGGCGAGCAGGAGCAGGTGCCGTTCGGCCTGGCCGAAGCCGGGCTGCAGGTGCTGATCATGGACACCCGCACGAAGCACTCGCACGCGGAGGGCGGGTACGGCGAGCGCCGCCGCGGCACCGAGCGGGCCGCCGAGCTGCTCGGCGTCAAGGCGCTGCGCGACATCACCGTCGAGGGGCTCTCCGCGGCCCTGGATCGGCTGCCCGACGACCTGGTGCCGCTGGTGCGGCACGTCGTCACCGAGAACCAGCGGGTCCTCGAAGTGGTCGAGCTGCTGCGCGCCGGCCGGCTGGCCGACATCGGCCCGTACCTGGACGCCTCGCACGTCAGCATGCGCGACGACTACCGGATCTCCACGGCCGAGCTGGACCTCGCGGTCGACTCGGCGCGGGCGGCAGGCGCCCTCGGCTCGCGGATGACCGGCGGCGGCTTCGGCGGGTCGGCGATCGCGCTGGTCCGCGACGCCGACCTGGACGCGGTCAAGGCGGCCGTCGAAGCCGCGTACGAGAAGGCCGGCTACCGACGGCCGCGGATGTTCACCGCGGTGCCCTCCCGCGGCGCCGGGCGCGACGAGCGCTGAGGCCGCGCGGGTCCGTCCGGGGCAACCCCCGCGCGGACCCGCGCGTCGCCCGGAGGGAAGACTGTGGCGCACAGTCACCACCCTCGGCAGGAAGGCCTGGACGTGTCGGAGCAGAGCAACGCCCTGAAACTGGTCGTGACGGGCGGAGCCGGGTACGTCGGCAGTGTCTGCGCCGCCCGGCTGATCGAGGCCGGGCACCAGGTCACCGTCGTCGACGACCTGTCCACCGGCCACGCCGACGCCGTCCACCCAGACGCGCGGTTCATCGAGGGTGACGCGGCGGAGGTGGCGGGCAGCCTGCTGCGCGAGGGCTTCGACGGCGTGCTGCACTTCGCGGCGAAGTCGCTGGTCGGCGAGTCGATGACGGAGCCGGCGAAGTACTGGGAAGGCAACGTCGTCACGTCGCTGCGGCTGCTCGAGGCCATGCGCGAGCACGGCACGCCGCGCCTGGTGTTCTCCTCGACGGCGGCGACCTACGGCGAGCCGGAGCAGTCGCCGATCCCGGAGTCCGCGCCAGCCCGGCCGACCAACACCTACGGCGCGACGAAGCTCGCCATCGACCACGCGATCACCAGCTTCGCCGTCGCGCACGGGCTGGCGGCGGTGAGCCTGCGGTACTTCAACGTCGCGGGTGCGTACGGCGCGTTCGGGGAGCGCCACACCACGGAAACCCATCTGATTCCCCTCGTCCTCCAGGTCGCCACGGGCGACCGCGAACAGATCAAGATCTTCGGCGACGACTACCCGACGCCGGACCACACGGCGATCCGCGACTACATCCACGTCGTGGACCTCGCCGACGCGCACCTGCTGGCGCTGAAGCACGCGACGGCGGGTACGCACCGCATCTACAACCTGGGCAGTGGCACGGGGTTCTCCGTTCTCGAGGTGATCGAGGCATGCCGCGAGGTCACCGGCCACGCGATCCCGGCCGAGGTGGCGCCACGGCGGGCGGGCGACCCATCGGTGCTCGTGGCGGCCAGTGACCGGGCCCGGGAAGAGCTGGGCTGGAAGCCGGAGCGGACCGAGCTGACCGGGATCGTGCGGGACGCTTGGGAGTTCACCCAGGCTCGGCGGGGCTGAGGCTGCCGGGCGTTCGGACTGCTCGGCCGTTCCTGCGCTCGCTCGCCCGCGAGCGAGCGCAGGAAAGCGGGGCCGGAAGCCGCGACTCACCCAGGTCGGACCGCGCGCGACGCCTGGGAACTCACCCAGGCTCGACAGGGCTGAGGCACAGGCCAGCCGATCCCGCGCTCGCTCGCAAGCAAACGCAGGACGAGTCAGGCCGGAGCCACGCCACCCAAGCCGGCCGGGATCGTTTGTGGCGCTGGGAAACCTCACCCAGGCCCGACGTTCTGGGTGCCGCCGCGACAAGCAGCCCGCCGGCGAATCCCGGCTGATCCTGCGAGCGGGCGCAGGGAGAGCCGGGCGGAAAGCGGACCGAGCTGACCGGGACCATGCGCGATGCTCGGGCCGCCGCCGCGAAGTGGTGCTCCGGAGCGCGGGACGCTCCCGCTGGATGTACCGAGCAGGTGGGCGCCATCGCGCAGGATCGGCGGAACTCGGGTTGCCGCCGCCAAGTGGTGCTCCGGAGCGCGGGAGGCGCCCGCCGCGATGTGCCGAGCAGGTGGGCGCCGTCCCGCAGGCTCGGCGGAGCTCGGGCTGCCGCCGCGTAGCGGTGCTCCGGAACGCAGGAGGCACTCGCCTGCGATGTGTCGGGCGGGCACCATCACCCAGGCTCGGCAGGGCTGAGATTGCCGGCCGTGCCAGGCAGCGGCAGTCCATTGCCTGGCACGCGAAGCGCGAAAGCCGCCAGGCGCACGCGCCCCGATCAGCCCGGCTCCACCGCGAACTCTGAGCGTCCACACGCGACGCTCACCGGGAGCCACGCGTCGGGCTCTCCGAAATCCTCCGGGGCCAGGCCGAAGCCTGACAAGCCCGTCGGGTCCGCTGTCAGGGCCAAGCCCAGCAGCTGCCCCGGTGGCATGCCGTGGTCCAGCACCGTCTTCAGCAACCCGGCCAGTACGTGGTCCGGCTTTGCCGCCAGTGCGTTCTCCAGGGCCATGCCCGCGAACGTGCCGTCGCCGCGCATGAATGCCGTGTATCCCAACAGCGTTGCCGCCTCCGCGCGTTCCGGGGCTGGGAGCTCCTGGACCAACGTCAGCCACAAGCGCTCCGCCTCACGTGCGGCCGGGGTGTGGGGTGGGACCGCCATTCCCAGGCACGCGTCCCGGATCTCCGGGAGGGTCAGCGCGCTCGCGAGCGCGACCGCTTCCTCGTCCGTCGGCGGCTCTGAGCCGCGCAACCGGCGCTCGAACGCCGCTCGGATCGCCGATGCCGCCTCGGCGACGCACGTCGCGTCCGGCCAGGGCAGAGACGACAGCCGGGCCAGTGACTCGGCCCGGCGGGCGAGTGCCTCCGGTGATCGTGGGGCGAGCAGCGATTCCAGCTCGTCACGGCTGTCGAACGCCACCGAGCCGCCGCCCGTCGCGACCGCCGCCGCCACCGTCGCGCGGGGGTCCGGCAGCTCCCCGCCGCAGTCCGGGTCCGCGTAACACCCCCACGGTGCCCCTTCGTCGATGTCCTGCACCCACATCGCGTGCAGCACCGGGAGGCCGAGCTCGCCCAGCTCGTCACCCAGCAGCTTGACGAAGCCCGCGTGCGGCGGCGGGCTGCCGGGTCTTCGCCGGCCGCCGACCACCACCAGCGTCACGCCCGTGTGCGGGGCCAAGGCGAACCTCGGGGCGAGCGCCCGGGCCTGGTGGGCCCGGTCTTCGCGGCGCGGGAGATCGCCGCGCAGGACCAGGCCGAGCCGGTCGCCCACGGGGGCCCGGTGGCCGAGCAGGAGGACGGAGTTCGCGGGCCGGAACCCGATCAGGTAAGGGAGCGCGGCCAGCAGCTGCGCGGGGCTTCGGAGGTCGACCGGCCGACGGCCGGTCGGGGTGGCAGTGGTCATGCCTCCACGGTGGGGCAAGCCGGGGCCGGATGGGGCGGTGGCGGCAAATCTGTGGATGGGCGGGGCCGATATGGACGGATCCGGCCGGGAGCCGGCCGGACGGCGGGTTCTTGTCGGTGGGGCGGGCTATGCTGCCCGGCCCCACCGACCGGCCCGGCTCAGCCGCAGTGCTCGAAGCCGCTTTCGTAGGTGTTGCTGCCGACCGAGCCGCCCCACTTCACGCAGGTCGCGTCGGCGGTCTTCTTCACCGGTCCGGCGTAGTAGGTGAAGCTGCCGGAGTCGGTCACCCGCGCCGCACCCTGGACCTCGAGGAACGCCGAGACCGGGCTCGCCGTGCCCAGCGACGTCGCCTTCAGCGTCGTCACGCAGTTCGCCTTGGTGGAGGCGTTGTACAGCAGGTACGTCGTGCCGGACGAACCCGCCAGCGCCTGCTGGTCGACGACGGAGAAGCCGGAGCCGCAGACCTCTTCGGCGGAGTAGGGGTTGCCGCCGCAGTTGTTCTTGCTCGTGAAGTCCGTGTGCCCGTAGTACGGCACTGCGACGCCGTTCAGCTTCGCCTTCTGCACCACGCCGTTCAGCCGCTCTTCGAAGTGCAGGTGCGGGCCGGTGACACCGCCGGTCGCGCCCGCCTTGCCGAGCTCCTTGCCGCCGGCTACCGACTGCCCGACCGAGACCTCCTGGGCCGACAGGTGCGCGTACCGGGTGCGCCAGCCGCTACCGTGGTCCACCTCGATCCACTTGCCGTAGCTCGTGCTGCCTTCGTCGGCGACCCGCGTCACCGTGCCGGACGCCGCGGCCAGCACCGGCATGCCCGTGATGCCCGACTTCTGGAAGTCGACCGAGTACTCCGGGCTGTGCCCGCTGAACGTCGCCGCGGTCACGGTGACCCCGCACTTGAACGGCACCTGGAAGTTCGGCGCGGCCGACGCGGTCGCCGAGCCGGCGAGGGTGAGGCCGAGCGCGGGCAGCGCCGCGGCGGCGGCGAACACGGCGAGCCGTCGCAACCTGGACATGGGGAAACCTCCTGACGAAGCGGACATCTCGACACCGCACAGCGAAGCCCTCGTCGGTACATTTTCCGTACAAGCACCCAGCGGAGGACTCTGAAGATGATCGCCACACGACCCGGGCTCCCCCAGGCCCAGGACTGGGTGCGCTGGGGGCTCGTCGCGGTGCCGATGTTCGCCGCGATGCCCCGGGCGAACACGCTCTCGTGGATCCTGATCGGGATCACCCTGGCCCTGTCCCTCCCGCTGCTGTGGATCTTCAAGGCCGGCGGCAGCCGCTTCCTGCCTGTCGTCAGCATCACCGTGATCGCGACCGCGGGCACCCTGTGGGCGATCGTGCCGAACAGCTGGGCGTCGGTGACGATGTTCAGCACCACCTTCTTCGTCGTGCTCTGGCAGCCGAAGCTGCCGATCCTGCTCGCGATCGGCATCGACCTGGCCGCGATCACGTTCTGGGCGAGCTACCACCACGCCTGGGACGGCGCCCTGCCGACGTACACGATCGTCGCCGTGATCGTGCTGCTCGGGCTGAACCGGCGAGCCCGGCTGGCCCGGCTCGAGCAGACCGAGCTGGCGCTGGCCCGCGCGCAGACGGCGACCGAGGAGCACGCCCGCGCGGCGGCACTGGCCGAACGGACCCGCATCGCCCGCGAGCTGCACGACGTCTTGGCGCACTCGCTGGCCGGGCTGTCCCTCAACCTGCAGGGCGCGCGGCTCATGCTGGTGCGCGACGGGGCGAGCCCGGACGCCGTCGCGCAGATCGAACGGGCGCAGAAACTGGCGTCGGACGGCCTCGCCGAAGCCCGCAAGGCCGTCGCCGCGCTGCGCGAGGACGCCGTCCCGGTCGAACGCACGATCGCGGACCTCCTCGCCGCCTACCGGCTGGACAGCGGGGCCCGGGCGGACCTGACGATCGAGGGCGAGCCGCGTGAACTCGCCCCGGCGGTCGGCACCGCGCTGGTCCGCGCGGTGCAGGAAGCCCTGGCCAACACGCGCAAGCACGCCGCGCAGGCCGAGGTCGACGTCACCTTGGACTACGGCTCCGGGAGCGTCGCGCTGACCATCGCCGACCGGCAGGGCAGGCGCCCACTGGACGCGCCGGCGGCAGGCTACGGTTTGCGCGGGATGAGCGAACGGGTCGCGCTGCTCGACGGGCGCTTCGAGAGCGGGCCGGGGGAGGACGGATGGCGGATTCACCTGACGGTGCCGGCGTGAGCTTGCGCGTCGTGCTGGCCGACGACCAGGCGGTGGTCCGGGAAGGCCTGGTCACGCTGCTCGGGCTGCTGCCCGGCGTCGAGGTGGTCGGCGCCGCCGCCGACGGCCTGGCCGCTCTCGACCTCGTCGCCGAGCACCACCCCGATGTCGTGCTCGTGGACCTGCGGATGCCGCGCTGCGACGGCGTCGAGACCACCGAGCGGATCCGCGCCGAGCACCCGGGCACCGAGGTCGTCGTGCTGACCACGTACGCCGACGACGAGTCGCTGCTGGCCGCGTTGCGCGCCGGCGCCCGCGGGTTCCTCACGAAGGACGCCGACGCCGAGGCGATCGCCCGGGCGCTGCGCTCGGCGGCCGCCGGCCAGTCCACAGTGGACGGCGAGCTGCAGCGGCGGCTCGTCGAGGCCGCCACCCGCAGCACACCCCAGCGCGTCAAGGAGATCGAAGGCCTGACCGCGCGCGAGATCGAGGTGCTGCGGCTGATCGCGGCGGGCCTGTCGAACACGGAGATCGCGCGCACGCTCGTGGTGAGCGAGGCGACCGTGAAGACCCACGTGAACCACCTGTTCACCAAAGCCCGGCTGCGGGACCGCGCGCAGGCGGTCGCCTTCGCCTACCGGACGGGCATCGCGGACTAGAGCATGCGTTGCGTGAACCCGGCCGCTGCGAGCCGGCCGAACGCTCGCTCGACGCCGTCCGGTACGTGCTGCGGGATTGCGAAGCCCCGCGCCGCGTAGGCGGTGATCCGCTGCGTCTCGCCGACCAGCATGCTGATCACCCGGTCGGCGTCTTCTTCGCCGGTCAGGTGCTCCTCGAACGTCACCGCCTTCGACGCGCACACGATGTCGACGCCGGGCCAGAGCCGCTTCGCCGTGGCGTAGGCCCTTCGCTGCTGGTACGGCCGCGTCACCAGCGTCACCGACCGGATCTCCCGCCCGGCGAGCAGCCGCCTGGTGAACTCGACGTTCTCCCCCGTGTTGCGCGCCTCGGGTTCGACCAGGATCACCTCGTCGGGCACGCCGAGCTCCAGCGCGATCTCGCGGTAGTGGACCGCTTCGCCGCGCGGGAAGCGCTCCACCGTCGTCGGCGCGTTGGCTCCGGTGAACACGACCAGCGGGAACTGCCCGGCGTGGAACAGCTCCGCCGTGTGGACGGCGACGCCGGGATCGCGGCTGCCCAGCCCGATCCCGGCGTCGGAACGCCGTGGCTCGTGCCGCAGGTCGTGGTAGTCCCACAACGTGCGGACGTCGGCGTGGAGACGCTCCGGCAGCATCAGCCGAACGCGGCTCGCAGGGCCGGCTTGCCGCCCGTGACCGGGAGCGTCACCGACGTCTTGGTCAGGTCGAGCGCCAGTCCCGCGCCCGGCTTCGGCCGCAGCGTGTAGTCGTGGTCGCTGGACGCCAGCAGGAACTCCAGCCGGTGCCCCGCCGCGAGCACGTAGTCCTTCGGCATCAGCTCGACGCCGATTCGGTAGGTCTGGCCGGGCGTGATCGGCTCGGTGACGGCCGGTGACGTGCGGTTCTGCGGGTCGGTCCAGCCGCGGCTGATGACGTGGGACGTGCCGTCGGGAGCGCGGTCGAGCAGGATCGCGGAGACGTTCGCCGCGGGCCGGTCGAACGCCAGCGCCAGATCGGCGCGCACGGTGCCCGAGAGCCGTACGGACTGCTTCGCCGCCGGAGTCGCGTACAGCAGCCGGTTGCCGGACGAGGCCAGGCCGGCGAGCTGCTCGATCGTCTTCGACGAATCGTCGGCGAGGGTCTCAACGGCCGCCGTGCCCGGCACCGGGTTGCGGGTGTCGATGGTGCCCTTCGCCTTGCCGCCAGGCCACGGGTAGACGCGCACGTCGGCCGTCGTGGGCGCCGGCCAGTCGGCCTCGTCGACCCACGAGAGGTCTTCACGCTGGATCGTCGCCTTCGGCTCGTTCTGGATGCCGTTGTCGATCCCGTAGAGGTAGTGCGACATCCACTTGTTCAAGGTCGTCAGCCAGACGTCGCGCCGCAGCGAGTACGGGTCCGCGTGGCCGGACTGGTGCAGCCAGATCTTGTGCTCGACACCGTGCGCCTTGAGCGCTTCGTACCACTCCGCGACCTGGTCGGTCTTGACGTTCCAGTCGTTGAGGCCGTGCACCGCGAGCACCGACGCGTGCACCTTCGCGACGTCGTTGCGGTAGTTGCGGACGTCCCAGAACGGTGTGTAGTCGCCGGTCACGCGGTCCTGGTCGCGGGCCAGCCCGTCGATCACCGGGCGGCAGACCTGCCGGTCCTCGCGGGTGTAGACGTACTCGGCGAGCACGTCGGCGTCCTCGCCCTGGAAACCGCCGGCCGCGACGACGGCGCCGTCGTTGCGGTAGTACTGGTACCAGCTGGAGATGGCGGCGATCGGCACGATCGTCTCGAGGCCTTCGACGCCGGTGCTCGCGACGGCGTTGGGCAGCGTCCCGTTGTAGGAGACGCCCATCATGCCGGTCTTGCCGGTGCTCCAGTCGGCCTTTGCCGCGGCGCCGGCGGCGTCACGGGCTGATGTCCGGCCGTTGAGCCAGTCGACGACCGAGCGCGCGCCGATCGTCTCGTTGACGTCACCGGTGGTCGGGCAGCCGGTGGAGAGGCCGGAGCCGAGCGACTCGCCGTACACGACGGCGAACCCGCGCGCGGTGAAGTAGTCCTGGTAGCGCCAGGTGATCGGCGCGGCCGGGCCGACACCGTGCGCGGCGACGCGCGGGCCTTCCGGGCCGCGGGCGTATCCGGGGGCGTAGAGCTCGACGTCGACGTCGTGGTTCGCGATGTCGTTGCCGCCGGCGTAGTACGGGCTGGCCTGGTAGACGACGGGGACCTTGAGCCCCTGGGTCGTCGCGCGCGGGCGGACGACCTGGGCGTGCACGAGGTCGTCGGCGCCGTCGTGGTCGCTGTCGACGGGCGCCGTGACCCAGACGTCTTCGCGGATGACGTCGGCCGGGTTGAAGACCGGTTGTGCCTGGCCGCCGGTGAAGACCGGGCCGGGCGGGTCGGCGGCTTCGGCGGTGACCGCCGTGAGCGGCAGGGTGGCCAGTGCGAGGAGCAGGACTGCGGTTCGTGCGGCTTTCATCAAACCCCCAAGCCGGGCGAAGCGGACGAGTGTCGAGACTTCCGCTCCGGCCTCGGGAGTGTCAAGAGACTAACGTCGGGGGCATGCCGACCGTGGAAGCGCCGATCGCCGCCGTGACCGTCTACCCGCAGCAGGCCCGGATCACCCGCCGGGGCAAGGCCCCGCTCGACGGCGGGCCCCGCCTGACCTTCGCCGGGCTCTCCCCGGCCCTCGATCCGGCGTCCGTGCGCGTCACCGGCACCGGTCCCGCCCTGATCACCGGCGTCGACGTGCGCACCGAGCAGCACGCTTCGCCGGCCGATGCCGTCCTGCACACGCTCGTCGAACAACGGCGGACCGACCAGGCGACGCTCGACGGCGTCGTCGACGACGAAGCGGCCGAAACGATGAAGGTGGATCTGCTGACTTCGCTCGCGAAGCGCAGCGGCGGCAGCTTCGCGAAGGCGCTGGCGGCCGGGACCGCCGAGCCGTCGCGCGTCGCGGAGGTGACCGACGCGCTGAGCTCACGGCTGGCGTCGGCGTTGAAGGCCCGGCGGGTGTTGACCGAGCGGATCACCCGGCTGCGCGAGGACCTCGCCGCGCTCGACCGGCGGATCGAGTCCCACCGCGGACAGTCCTATCAGGACAGTACGACGGTGGTCGTGGAGCTGGAGATCGCGGATCCGTCGGGGTCGGCGGAGCTGGAACTGTCCTATGTGGTCCAGGGCGCGAGCTGGGAGCCGGGCTACGACGTCCGGGTGCGCGGGACCGAGGTCGGCGTGACGTCGTACGGGCTGGTCAGCCAGCACACGGGCGAGGACTGGCCGGAGTGCGAGCTGGCGTTGTCGACGGCGCGGCCGGCGGTTTCGGTGGTGGTCCCGGAGTTGTCGCCGTGGTACCTGGACCGCGTCCACCCGGTCCCGGCAGCTCCGGCGGCGGCTTACGGCGGTTCCGGTGGCGGCATTCCGGAGGGTGCGCGGATGCGGTTCGCTGCTTCCGCGCCTGCGCCGATGGCGCCGAAACTTGCTTCGGTCGAGCAGGGGACGACGGCGGTGACCTACCGGCCTTCGCGTCCGGTGGCGGTACCTTCCGGCGCTCAGGGGCACCGGACGACGTTGGCTCAGCTTTCGCTCACGGCCGTTTTGGGTTACGTGACGGCGCCGGTGTTGGCCGAGGAGGCTTATCTTCGGGCGACGGTCGTGAACACGTCTTCTTTTGCGTTGCGGCCGGGGCGGGCTTCGGTGTTCCACGACGCCGAGTTCGTGGGGACGACAGTGCTCGAGCCGTGGGCGCCTGGTGAGGAGCTCGAGTTGGCGTTGGGGGTGGACGACCGGATCCGGATCGAGCGGGAGCTGGTGCGGCGGACGGCTTCGAAGGCGACTTTGTCGGGGCAGAAGCGGCGTGAGGCGGAGTATCGGATTTCCGTTGCCAACCACGGGCCTCGGGAAGCCGTGGTGACCGTGTTGGACCAGGCGCCGGTTTCGCGGGATGACGCGGTCACGGTGAAGGACGTGAAGACGTCGCCGGAGCCGGTGGAGACGTCGGCGCTGGGTGAGTACACGTGGAAGTTGACGCTGGCGGCGGGTGAGACCGAAACGGTGACGTTGTCTTACCGGGTGGATGTCGCGAAGGGTGTGGAACTGTCCGGCTGGCGGGAATGACTGCGCTGCGCGGCGGCGGCCCCGGCGGGACCGCCGCCGCCGTCGTTCAGCCCTGCGAGATGTAGGCCTCCAGCTGTTCCTGGCTCTGCTCCAGCTGTTCCATCCGGTTCTTCACCACGTCCCCGATGGAAATGATCCCGGCCAGCCGGCCGTCCACCAGCACCGGGACGTGCCGGATGCGGCGCTCCGTCATCAGGACCGACAGCTGGTCCAGGGAGTCCTCCGGGCCGCAGCTTGCCACCAGCTTTGTCATGATCTCCGACACCGGCCCGTCCAGCAGGCCGGGGCCGTGGTCGTTCAAGCGGCGGACCACGTCGCGCTCGGACACGATGCCCGCTATCGATCCTTCCGGGGACACCACCACCATCGCGCCCACGTTGTTCTCGGCCAAGCCGGCCAGCAGCGCGGTCACCGTGGTCTCCGGGGTGACCGTTGCGACCGCCGACCCCTTCTTGCGCAGCAGATCCGCAATCCGCATGGCGATCCTTCCCGTCGGTGAGCTGGATCACCACAGGGTAAGGGCGGCGGGACGTGCGCGAAAGTCCGGCAAACGGGGCTTGTTCGTGGTATTCGTACCGATTCAGCCGAGCCGTTCGGCCAGGCCGTCCAGGGCCAGGCGGATGCCCGCCGCGTAGTCGTCGTCGCACAGGGCGTCGAGACGGCCCCGCGCCAGCTGGAGATGCTCGCGAGCCGCCGTCAGGTCACCCAGTTTGCGGTAGTCCTCACCCAGGTTGAGGTGCAACGACGGGTAGAAACCACGCGCCGTCGCCGAGTCGGTCATCGCGCCCGCCGCCGCCAGGGCGCGCAGGTCCCACTCCAGCTCCTCCGCCGGGTCGTCGCAGACGTCGGCCATGTGGTGTGCCAGCGCGACGCGGTGCAGCGAGTCGCCGTCCGGGCCGATCGACGCCCACAACGCCGTGAACGTCGCGTACGCGCCCGCGCGGTCGCCGCCGATGTGCTGCCGCAGACCCGCGTCGATCGCCACCAGCACCTCGTCGGTCATGCCGCTCCCTCGTCCGCCAGCGCCCGCAGCCGGGCCAGCCCCGGGCCGATCCGCTCGGCCGCGACCGCACCGTAACCGAACACCAGCCCGTGCCGCCGCTCCCCCACGGCGAAGTCCCCCAGCGAATACAACCGGACACCGTCCTGCCGGGCGCGGCGAACCAGGGACGAAAGATCGGACGAGGAAGTGGCACTCAGGTGCAGGCCCGCGGAAGACGGCAACGGCGTCAGGAAATCCGCGAACGAAGCCGCGAGCAACCCCGACAGCAGCTCGTGCCGCGCGCGGTAGACCTTCCGCATCCGCCGGACGTGCCGCGCGAAGCCGCCTTCGGCCATGAACGCCGCCAGCGCCGCCTGCTCGACGTTCGGCGCGTGCCAGTCGGTCAGGTACCGGGCCTTCACCAACGCCGGCACCAGCGACGGCGGCGCGATGAGGAACCCCAGTCGCAGCGCGGGCGAAAGCACCTTCGAGAACGAGCCGACGTAGACGACCCGGCCGCGGGAATCCAAGCTGTGCAACGGTTCCAGCGGACGTCCGGTGTAGCGGAACTCGGTGTCGTAGTCGTCCTCGACGACGACGGCGTCGGTCCGCTCGGCCCAGTCCAGCAGCTCGAGCCGCCGCTCCAGCGACATCGACAGCCCCAGCGGGTACTGGTGCGACGGCGTCACGTACACCAGCCGCGTCCCCGGTGGAATGGCACTCACGACGATCCCGGACGCGTCCACCGGCACCGGCGCGACCCGCACGCCGCGCGCGGCCAGCACCAGCCGCGGCGGCGGGTAGCCCGGGTCCTCGACGGCGGCGATGTCCCCCGCGCGCAGCAGCACGCGCCCGACCAGGTCCGTCGTCTGCTGGGCCCCGGCGGTGACGACGACCTGGTCCGCGCTCGCCCGCACGTCCCGAGAGACCCCGATGTGCCGCGCGATCTCGGCGCGCAACGACGCGAGCCCCTGCGGGTCGCCGTAGGTCATCAGGTCGGCCTGGCCCGCGCGCAGCCGCTGCGTGACGAGCCGCCGCCAGGTGTCGAACGGGAACCGCGTCAGGTCCGGGACGCCGGGCCGGAAGTCGAACTCCGGCGCCGGGGCGAACGGCGCGGGCGGCGACGGCAGCGCGTCCCACTCCGGCAGCGGCCGCACGCCCGAAACCGCGGACGGCGCGGGGCGGCGCGTCAAGGCCGAAGCCGTGACGAACGTGCCCGCGCCGACGCGCCCGGCGAGGAACCCCTCGGCGGTGAGCCGGTCGTAGGCCGCGCTGACCGTCGTCCGCGAGACCGCCAGCCGCTGCGCCAGCTCCCGCGTGGGCGGCAGCGCCTCGCCGGGCCGGATCCGGCCGTCCAGGATCGCCGCGCGCAGCTGCCGGTAGATCGCGTCGCGGTGCCCGCGCGTCCCGGTCAGGTCGATGTGCACGTCCACGAGTCCCAGATTGGCACACCTGAAGTGGCGCGGATTTGGCACTGTTCGTGGTCCGCTGGCCCGCCTAGCGTGCGAAGCATGGATCTCCGCGAACTCGACCGCCGCAGCCTGCTCGTCCTCGACAAGATCGTCGCCACGGCCACGCCCGCCGACCTCGCCCGCCCGACCCCGTGTGCCGGCTGGACCCTGGCCGACCTCCTGCGTCACCAGGTCAGCGAGAACCACGCCTTCGCGACCGCGGCCCGCGAAGGCTCGGCGCCGGACTGGGACGCCGGCGACCTCGGCGACGACGCGCACGCCGCGTACCGGGCATCGGTCGACGACTTCCTCGACGCCATGGCCGACGACGCCGTGCTGGAGCGGCAGCTCACCATCAACCACTTCGGCACGTTCCCCGGGACGATCGCCGCGCACATGCACCTCGTCGACACCGTCGCGCACGGCTGGGACCTGGCCCGCACGCTCGGCCTGGCCTACGAGCCGGACGCCGAAGCCGTGAGCGCCGCGCTGCAGCTGGCCGAGCACATCCCCGACGAAGGCCGCGAGAAGAACGGCTCGTTCGCACACCGCGTCACGACCGAAGCGGACGCGAGCGAACTCGACCGGTTCCTCGCCCTCCTCGGCCGTGACCCGGCGTGGACCGTCAGCTGACGTCGGCGGGCGCGGCACTCCACGTGTCGCAAGCCTTCGTGGTCTTGACGTCGTAGCCGGCCTTGGCCCAGGACAGCTGGTGCTCGCGCGAGCCGTGGGTGTCGCTGTCGTTGGCGCGGCCGTAGTCGGCGACGGCGGCGTTCGCCAGCGACCGGCTGATCGAGCCCGAGCCGGCGACCGCGGCCAGGAACAACGCGCCGAAGCAGTTCGCCTGCAGCTCGATCCGGCGGACGACCTCCTTGTCCGCCGTGCTGTTTTCGTCCGGCGAGGTCATCTTGTCGGCCGCCGCGGACAGGATGCCGCTCTCGCGCTGGACGTGGTGGCCGTACTCGTGGGCGAGCGTCGCGATGTGCCGGGCCTTGTTGAGCCCGGCGTCGGACAGCATCCAGTCGGTCGGGGCGTAGATCGTGGTGTCGCCGCCGCAGTAGTAGGCGACGGCTTCGTTCTCCGTCGGCGCTTCGCCGCACGCGCTGTGCTCGGGCAGGGTCACCGAGACGGTCGCGGTCAGCGTCGGCTCGTTCGCCTTCTGCAGTGCCGGGCGCCAGGACTGCTCCAGGCAGCCGACGAGCGCGTTGTAGTAGGCCTTGAGCTGCGTGGCGGCCCGGCCGAGGTCGGGCAGCGAGCAGGTGGCGGGCCCGGGCGTGATGGCGTCGGAGAGCAGCGGGTTGCGGGCCAGCTCCGGCACGGGCTGCGCGGGCTTCCCGTCCGTGCCGCCGCCGTACGCGCGGCCGGTGTCGACGCCCTGCGCGACGACCGCGTGGCCGTCGACCCGGCGCGGGATGGTGGCCGCGATCAACGAGATCGCCAGCACGACGATCATGACCCCGGCGACGGCGCCCCAGAGCCGGCTGCGCGGCGGGGCGATCGGCACGGGTGGCGCGGCGGCCCAGTTCGGCGCCCACGGGTTCGGCTCGGGCACCCAGGCGGGTTCGGGGGTCCGGGCCACCATCGGCGGCGGTGATGGCGGTCCGGAGCGCCCCGGCGGAGCCGGTCCGTCGGTGTCGGTCACGTTCTCCCCCTGCTCAATGGCACCAGCATACGGACGCCCGAAGAGGGAAGGATCACGAAACGAAAACGCCGCCCGGTGGCCACCAGGACCGTCGACGTACGAAACTGTCGGGATGAGTGTCGAGGACCCGTACCTGTGGCTGGAAGACGTGACCGGCGATGACGCGCTCGGCTGGGTGCGCACCCGCAACGACGAGACGCTGGCGGAGCTGACCACCGGCGCCCGGTTCGCGGAGCTGCGTGACGAGCTGCGCGAGGTGCTCGACGCCGACGACCGGATCCCGTACGTGCGCCGCCGCGGCGAGCTCCTCTACAACTTCTGGCAGGACGCGAGCCACCCGCGCGGCCTGTGGCGGCGGACGACGCTGGAGTCCTACCGGCGGGCCGAGCCCGAGTGGGAGCTGCTGCTCGACGTCGACGCGCTGGCCGAGGCCGAGGGCGAGAACTGGGTCTGGCAGGGCGCCACCGTGCTGCGGCCGGACTACCGGCGCGGCCTGGTCGAGCTGTCCCGCGGCGGCGCCGACGCCACGGTCGTGCGCGAGTTCGACCTCGACGCGCACGAGTTCGTCGAAGACGGCTTCACGCTGCCGGAGGCGAAGACCCGGATCGGCTGGATCGACGAAGACCGCGTCTACGTCGGCACCGACTTCGGCCCGGGCACGCTGACCAGCTCCGGCTACCCGCGGCTGAGCAAGGAGTGGCGCCGCGGCACGCCGATCGAGGCCGCGACCACGGTGTACGAGGGCAAGCCCGACGACGTCTCGATCGGTGCGTCCCACGACCCGACCGAGGGTTTCGAGCGCGACTTCGTCAGCCGCTCGATCGACTTCTACCGCTCCGAGCTGTACCTGCGCACGCCCGAAGCACTGGTCAAGATCGACGTCCCGGACGACGCGAGCGCGTCCGTGCACCGCGAATGGCTGCTGGTGCGCCCGCGCACGGGGTGGACCGTCGGCGGCGTGGACCACCCGGCGGGGTCGCTGATCGGCATCCGGTTCGACGACTTCATGGCCGGCGGCCGCGCGTTCACCACGCTCTTCACGCCCGACGAGCACACTTCGCTCGACTACTGGGCCTGGACGCGCCACCACCTGCTGCTCGGCCTGCTGCGCGACGTCCGCACCGAGCTGCGCACGCTCACGCCGGGCCCGGACGGCTGGGCGGAGGAACCGCTGTCCGGCGGGCCGGAGTTCGGCAGCGCGGACATCTTCGACACCGATCCCGACGTCAGCGACGAGTACCTGATCAACTCCAGCGGGTTTCTCCAACCGTCGACACTGAGCTACGGCCACGTCGGCGAAGAGGTCGAGGTGCTGAAGCAGGCTCCGGCCTTCTTCGACGCTTCGGGCATGAACGTCGCGCAGTACTTCGCGACGTCGGAGGACGGCACGAAGATCCCGTACTTCGTCGTCCGGCCGTCCGGTGCCGAAGGCGGGCCGACGCTGCTGACCGGCTACGGCGGCTTCGAGGTCTCCCTGACGCCGTCCTACAGCGGGATGATCGGCCGCGGCTGGCTCACGCGCGGCGGCACGTACGTCGTCGCGAACATCCGCGGCGGCGGCGAGTACGGGCCGAGCTGGCACACGCAGGCGATCAAAGCGCGGCGGCACCGCGTGTACGAGGACTTCGCCGCCGTGGCCGCGGACCTGGTCGAGCGCGGCATCACGACGCCGGAGCGGCTCGGGATCCAGGGCGGCAGCAACGGCGGCCTGCTGATGGGCGTCATGCTGACGCGCTACCCGGAGCGGTTCGGCGCGATCGTCAGCCAGGTGCCGCTGCTGGACATGCGCCGCTACCACCTCCTGCTGGCCGGCGCGTCGTGGATGGCCGAGTACGGCGACCCTGACGAAGCCGCGGAATGGGAGTACATCTCGAAGTACTCGCCGTACCAGAACGTCCACAGTGGACGCTCGTACCCGCCGTCGCTGTTCGTGACGTCCACGCGCGACGACCGCGTGCACCCCGCTCACGCCCGCAAGATGGTGGCGCGCATGCGTGAGCAGGGGCACGACGTCCGCTACCACGAGAACATCGAAGGCGGCCACGGCGCCGCGGCCGACAACGAGCAGCTGGCGTTCAAGTGGGCGCTGGTGTTCGAGTTCCTATGGGAGCAGCTCACGAAGTACTGAGCCGTTGGTTACCAATCCGACCACAGTCACGGCCGGATGGCTTTCGTGGCAACGGTTGCCTGCCACTCAGGGGCCGGCCTACTTTAGGTCGGATTGGTAACGCGCGCGAGCACGACGCCGCCGACGATCAGGGCCAGCGCGGCCACCCGCCCGACGCTGAGCGGGTCCTTGGTCACGACGACGCCGAGCACGATCGCGCCGACGGCGCCGATCCCGGTGAACACCGCGTAGGCGGTGCCCACCGGGACGGTGTCCATCGCGCGCGACAGCAGGTAGACGGCCGCGGCGCCGAGCACGAAGCACAGCAGCGTCGGCCACGGCTTCGTGAAGTTCTCCGTCGGCTTGATGCTCTGCGACCAGGCGATCTCGACGAGCCCGGCGGCCACGAGCGTCACCCAGCCCATCAGATCGCCGCCAGTGCTGCTTCACGCGATGCCGCCCGCTCTCCGTCACGCGCGGCGAGGTGCGGGTCGACCAGGGCGTTGGTCAGCTCGGCGTGCACGAACCGGACATCGTCGACGTCGTAGTGCCCGGCGAAGAAGTCGCGCAGGTAGCGCTCGTGGTAGTCGAACGGCGCTCGCGGCGTCCCCGGCGCGTACGTCCCGCCCCGGGCGCCGGCGACGACGAACGCCTTGCCCCGCAAGGACATCCGCGGGAACGTCACCTGGTCGATCCACGTCTTGAGCGCGGCCGGGATCGAGAAGTTGTACATCGGCGCGCCGATCAGGACGACGTCGGCTTCGAGCAGCTCGGCCAGCAGCGGTTCGACGATCGCCCAGGCTTTCCGCTGCTCCGGCGTCTGGACGACGTCGGCGTAGCGCGCGGGATCGGTGATGCCCGCGGTCAGGAGCGCGTCGCAGATCTCGGTCCACGCTTCGCCGATCACCGGGACCGGGTCGGCGGCGAGGTCACGGTAGGTGCGAGTGCCGGTCCACGCGTCGGCGTAGCGCGCGGACAGCTCGCGCGAGAACGACGTGCGGCGGGCGCTGGAGTCGAGGTGCAGCAGGTGGCTCACGGTTCCTCCTCAAGTGGACGCGGTGTCCACTTGACTTCAACTGGACGCCTCGTCCGCTTATTCCCTAGGCTGCCGCCATGGCCGAACGCGCCGACGCGGCCCGCAACCGCGCGAAGATCCTCGCGGCAGCCGACGAGCTGTTCACCGCCCACGGCGCGGCCGACGTGACGATGGAGGACATCGCCCGAGCGGCCGGCGTCGGTCGCGGCACGCTCTACCGCCGCTACCCCGACCGCGCGGCGATCGCCGTCGCGCTCCTGGACGAGCACGAACGCCGGCTGCAGGAGTCCCTGCTGCGCGGCGACCCACCGCTGGGCCCGGGCGCGCCGCCGGCCGAGCGGCTGGCGGCGTTCTACGCGGCGATGGTGGAGCTGCTGGAGCGGCACGCGCACCTGGTGCTGGGCACGGAAGTGGGCCATTCCCGCTTCACGACGGGCGCGTACGGCTTCTGGCGCGTGCACGTCCGGGTCCTGGCGGCCGGCACCGCCGACCCCGACGTCCTGGCCGACGTCCTGCTGGCACCGCTCGCCCCCGAGCTGTACCTGCACCAGCGCGCGCAGGGCGTGACACCGGAGCGCATCACGGCGTCGCTGAAGGAGCTGGCCGGCCTCCTTTAGACGAGCCCGCGTGGCCGGGCGCGCTTCGGCATGTACCGCGGCTTCGGTTTCGGCTCTTCACCGCGGATCCGCCCGAGGGCGGCTTCGAAGGCGGTGAGGACGTCGGCGACGAAGACGAGCCGTCCGACGCCGAGGCGGTGCAGCGCCGGACCGTGGTCGGCGGCGACCGTGACCGCGACGCCGAGCAGCAGCACTCGCCAGGCCCCGAACACCGCGGCGCGCACCGGCCTGGAGAGACCCGCGAACCCGAGCCGCAGCCGGTGGCAGTGGAAGGGCACGTGCCGCTCCTCGTCGGCGAGGATCCGGGCGGCGACCTGCGTGACGAGCGGGTCGCCCGCGCCGTCGCGCAGGGCGCGGTAGTACCGCAGCGCGACGACCTCGGCGATCAGCAGCACCATCAGCTCCAGCCGCAGCCCGAGCGCCCGCCGCAGCCGGACGAACACGGTGTCGGACCAGTGCGTCGCGATGGTGGGCACTCCGGCGGCCGCGAGGAGTTCGGCGAGCATCCGGGCGTGGTTCTGCTCTTCGGCGACGAAGAGCTTCACGGCGGCGAGGTACTCACCGTCACCGGCCTTCGCGATGAGGTTCGCGCCGTCCCCGGCTTCGCCGACCTGGAACCGCTGGATGCTCCGTGCGACGTCAGGGTGCAGCCGGGCCCCGCGCACCCAGGGCGGATCCTCGCGACGGCGTCGGCGTTCGGCTTCCTCTTCGAATTCCCGCAACCAGTTCATCGCGCCCGATCCTCCCCCGCGGTCGTGGATTTCCCGAGCGTCCGCGGTGGAGATCCGGTGAAGGTTGACGCGCTACCAAGTTAGGATGCTAGCATCCTGTCATGGCGGACAAGGACGTCAAGCAGTTCAACGTGTACCTCCCCGTGGACCTGATCCGGGAGGTCAAGCACCACGCCGTCGACACCGGGCAGTCGCTGTCGGCGCTCGTCACCGAGGCGCTTCGCCAGTACCTCGCCACCGAAGGAGACAAGTGATGACCATCGAAGCCGTGTACCTCGAGACGCACAACTGGGGTAAGTCCGCCAAGTTCTTCCAGACCCTCGGGTTCGAGCTCGACTTCGCCACCGACCACAACTCGGGGCTCCTGCGCAACGGCGACGGGCCGTACCTGTTCATCGCCGAGGTGCCCGAGAGCGAGCCGACCGGGATGAAGCTCGTCCTGAAGACCGCGAGCGACGCGACGCCCGACGTCGAGGTCGTCTCCCCCTTCGAGGACACCCACTTCGGGACCCGCGAGATGACCGTCCGCGATCCCGACGGGCGGGAGTGGATCCTCCAGGCCGGGAGCTGACGTGCAGCGCTCGCTGGGGATGCTCGTCGTGATGATCGGGGTGCTCGTCGCGGCCGTCGACGGCACCATCGTCGTGCTCGCCCTGCCCGCAATCCAGGCCGACCTCGGCATCTCCTTGTCGGCCGTCACCTGGGTGGTCGTCGGCTACCTGCTGGTCGTCACGGTGCTCGCGACGCAGCTCGGGCGGCTCGGCGACCTCTTCGGCCGGGTGCGGATGTACCGCGCCGGGTTCGCGGTGTTCGTCGCCGGCTCCGTGCTGTGCGCCCTGGCCTGGGACGCGGCGACGATCATCGCGTTCCGGCTCCTGCAGGGCCTCGGCGCGGCACTCATCGCGGCCAACAGCGGCGCGATCATCTCCGAGCTGTACCCGCCGGCCGAACGCGGCCGCGCCTACGGGTTCAACGCCCTCGGCTACTCCGTCGGCTCGGTGGTCGGCGTGCTGCTCGGCGGCGTCATCGTGACGTCGGTGTCGTGGCGCTGGATCTTCTGGATCAACCTGCCGATCGGCGTGGCCGCGCTGGTGCTGGCCGGGCGCGTCCTGCGCGACCGCGGCGAGCGGAAGCGCCGCCGGCTGGACGTCGCCGGCATGGTCACGCTCGGCCTGGGCCTGTTCGGCGTTTCGTGGGCGATGACGTCGCTGGCCGCGGAACCGCTGCGCTGGACACACTTCCTCTACCTGGTCGGCGGTCTCGTGCTGCTCGGCGTCTTCGTGGTGATCGAGCTGCGGCACCCGGACCCGACGGTGGACCTGTCGCTGTTCCGGATCCCCGCGGTCGCGCCGTCACTGCTGGCGTCGCTGCTCCAAGGACTCGGCAGCTTCGCGGTGCTGTTCCTGGTGATCATGTACCTGCAGGGCCCGCGCGGCCTGAGCCCGATCGACGCTTCGCTGCTGCTCCTGCCGGGGTACGTGCTGGGCGCGGCGGCCGGGCCGTATGCGGGACGCCTCGCCGACCGCCTCGGCCCGGTGCTCCCCGCAACCGCCGGACTGGGTCTTTCGGTCGTCGCGCTCGTGCTCTTCGCCCGGATGACCACGACGAGCAGCCTGTGGCTGCCCGCGCTCGGCAACGTCGTGATCATGATCGGCGGCAGCTTCTTCTACCCCGCCAACAGTTCGGCGGTGATGAAGGCCTGCCCGCCCGAGCGGCTGGGCATCGCCTCGGGCGTGCTGCGGACGTTCGCGAGCATCGGCATGGTCTTCTCGTTCACGACGGCGATCCTGGTGGCGGCCCAGGCGATCCCGCGCGGCACGGCGTTCGCGATCTTCGTCGGCTCGGCCGGCCTGGACGGTCCCCTCGCGACAGTGTTCACCGAAGGGCTGAGCACGGCTTTCTACACCTTGACGGTGATCATGCTCGCCGCCGCGGTCCTGTCCGCGATCCGCGGCCGCCGCACCGCGCCCGCGGTCTAACGGGCGCGGGCGGCGATGCCGTCCAGCACGCAGCCGAGGCCGAATTCGAAGACCTCTTCCGCGCTCCGGTCCTCGCCCTCGATCACCCGGCGCGAGAACTGCGGGTACTCGCCGCTCTCGATGACTTCGCGGATGTACGGGCCGACGCTCGCCTGCCACTGCTCCTTCGTCAGCCCCGACCGGCGCTGGGCCTGCAGCTCGGCCAGCTCCTGCGTCACCGTGCCGAAGACGTACGCCAGCACCACGTCCACCGCCCCCGCGACGAACGTGATGTCGCCGGTCAGCGGGGCCGCCGCCGTGAGGGCGGCTTCGTGGCGGCGCAGCGAGTTCGCCCCCAGCGCCGGGCGGCCGGGGATCTCGCCGCTCAGCCAGGGGTGCCGCAGCAGCGTCGCGCGGACCTGCCGGGCGACGCCCTCCAGGTCCGCGCGCCAGTCCCCGGTGAGCTCGGTGGCTTCGGCGCTCTTGACCTCGTCGATCATCAGGTCCAGCAGGTCGTCGCGGCTCGCGACGTAGCGGTAGAGCGACGCCGTGCCCGAGCCGAGGTCGGCCGCGACCCGGCGCATCGACAGCGCGGGCAGGCCTTCGGTGTCGGCGATGGTGATCGCCGTCCGCACGATCTGCTCGACGCTCGGGGCCTGGCGCCGCGGACTGCGCCGCTCCTTCGCCCAGACCAGCGCGGGCTCCTCCGCCATCGTCGTCCTCCCGGGTTCGTTGCGAACAGCGTACCTGATTGGCTACGGTGTATCCGTAGCGAGAACACCGTAGCCATAACTTGGGGGTAACCATGACTCGCGTGCTGATCGCCGGCGGCGGCACCGTCGGCCTGTCCACCGCGCTCTTCCTCGCCCACCACGGCGTGCGCGCGCTCGTCGTCGAACGCGCCGACGGCCCGTCCACGCACCCGCGCGCCACCGGCCTGAGCTTCCGCACCCTGGAGTTCCTCCGTCAGGCGGGGGTCGCCGACGCCGTCGAAGCGGTCGCCATCCGGCGCACCGCCACCCTCGGCAAGATCTACGCCCCCACGCTGGCCACGGCCGACCTGCCCGACACACCGCCCGCCGTGCCGAACACCCCGAACCTCGCCGCTTCCCGGCACAGCCCGAGCGTGCTGCGCGGCACCTGCCCGCAGGACCGGCTCGACTCGGTGCTCCTCGCCGCGGCGCGCGAACGCGGCGCGACCGTCGCGTACTCGACCACGCTCGTGTCGTTCGACCAGGACGACACCGGCGTCACGGCGGTCCTCGACGGCCCGGACGGGCGGCGCACGGAACGCGCCGAGTACCTGGTCGCGGCCGACGGCGGCCGCAGTGCGGTGCGGGCGGCGCTCGGCATCGGCACGACCGGGCCGGGTGCGCTCGGGAAGCCCCTGCTCAACATCCTCTTCCGCGCCGACCTGACGCCGTACACGAAGGGCCACCACTTCGCGAACTGCACGATCACGACGCCCGAGTCGCCCGGGATGCTGGTGACCGTCGACGCCGAGAAGGACTGGATCTTCCACACCGAGCTCGGCGACGAGCCGGTGGACGCGTTCCCGCCGTCGCGCTGTGCCGCGCTGATCCGGGCCGCCGTCGGTGTCCCCGACCTGGCCGTCGAGGTGCTGAGCGTGCTGCCGTGGCGGGTGCGCGGGCTGCTGGCCGACCGGTTCCGCGCCGGGCGCGTGTTCCTCGCCGGCGACACGGCGCACGCGGTGCCGCCGCTCGGGGCGTTCGGGGCGAACACCGGCGTGGCCGACGCGCACAACCTGGCCTGGAAGCTGGCCGCGGTGCTCGACGGCGTCGCGGGCCCGGCGCTGCTGGACACCTACGAAGCCGAACGCCGTCCGGTGGCGGCGCTGGCGCTCGACCAGGCGTTGCGGCGGCTCGAGGACCCCCGCCTGCACTGGGAGCAGGGCCCGTCCGCCGCGGCGGCCCGCGCGGCCGCCGGCGTCGTCAACGCCCCGGTCGTCCACCTCGGCTACCGCTACGACTCGGCGGCGGTGCTCGGCGCCCGGGCCGGGCTGCCGTCCACCGAGGACGTCGTGCTCGACGGGACACCCGGGTCACGGCTCCCCCACGCGTGGGTGTCACCCGAGGTGTCCACTTTGGATCTCGTCGGGCGTCGGCTGGCCCTGCTCACCGGGCCCGGTGCGGCACCGGCGGGTGACTACGACGTGCACGTCGTCGAGGACGAGGAATGGCTGCGCGACACGGGAATCGCGGACGGCGGCGCGGTGCTGGTGCGCCCGGACCACTTCATCGCGTGGCGAGGGCGGCCGGACGAGGCCGCCGGGGCGGCGGTGCGCGTCTTGGCTCGCTGACCGTTGTCCGCCGGCCGTCCCGGGAGGAAGGTGGACGCATGACGACCGCCGACGAGTTCCGGGCGCTGCACGAGCGGCCCGAGCCCTTCCTGCTGCCGAACCCGTGGGACGCCGGGACGGCCCGCCTGCTCGCGAGTCTCGGCTTCGACGCCCTGGCCACGACGAGCCTCGGCGTGGCCAACGTGGTGGGCCGGACCCGCGCGACCCGGGCGGAGGTCCTGGCCAACGTCCGGGAGATCGCCGAGGCGACACCCTTGCCGGTGAACGCCGATCTCGAGAACGGCTTCGCCGACGACCCGGCAGAAGCCGCGAAGACGATCGACGCGGCGGCCGACGCCGGCGCGGCCGGGGTGTCCATCGAGGACCAGTCGAGCGACCCGGACGCACCGATCTACGACTTCGGCCTGGCGGTCGACCGCGTCCGCGCGGCGGTGGAGACGGCCCGCGCCCGGTCGGTGGTGCTGACGGCCCGCACCGAGAACCAGCTGTGGGGCGCGAACGACTTCGCCGACACGATCAAGCGCCTGCAGGCCTTCGGCGAGGCGGGCGCGGACGTGCTGTACGCGCCGGGGTTGAAGACGCTGGACGAGATGCGCGCGGTGGTGTCCTCGGTGGACAAGCCGGTCAACGTGGTGATGGGGTTCGCCGACCCGTCGATCACGCTCGAGCAGCTGGCCGAGATCGGCGTCCGCCGCATCAGCATCGGCGCGGCCCTGTCCCGGCTGGCGTTGAAGTCCTTCATGGACGGAGCCCGCGAGATGCGCGCGGGCCGCTTCGGCTTCGTCGGCGACCTGCCGCCGATTTCGGAGCTGCAGCGGGCGTTCGGCTGACCCGGGTGGCACCCACCCGGGTCAGCCTCGGCCGTCAGCTACAACCGGACGTCGCGCCGCAGCCTTCGCAGGCGTAGCACGAGCCTGCCGGGCGCATCTTCGTTCCGCACGTCATGCACAGCGGGGCGTCCGCCGCCTTGCCGAGGCGCAGCTCCATCAGCTCCGTCGTCGTCTGGGCCTCGCGGTGCGGGTGCTCCGGCTCCTCCGCGTGCGGCTCCGGCGACGAGTCCACCGTGGAGCTCAGCGCCTCGAGGTCGACGCCTCCGCCGCCGTAGGTGGCCTCCACCTCCGCCGACCGCTCGTCCGCCGACAGGATGCCCAGCTGCGAACGCTTCTCGTACGGCAGGTAGTCCAGCGCCAGGCGGCGGAACAGGTAGTCCATCACGCTCGTCGCGATGCGGATGTCCGGGTCGTCGGTCATGCCCGCCGGCTCGAAGCGCAGGTTGGAGAACTTCGAGACGTAGAACTCGAGCGGGATGCCGTGCTGGAGGCCCACCGAGATCGACATCGAGAACGCGTCCATCACGCCGGCCAGCGTCGAACCCTGCTTGCCCAGCTTGACGAAGATCTCGCCGAGGCCGTCGTCCGGGTACGACCCCGCCGTCAGGTAGCCCTCCGCGCCGCCCACGGTGAAGGACACCGTCTGGCTCGGGCGCTTCTTCGGCAGGCGCTTGCGCACCGGCCGGTACTCGACGACCTTCTCCGGCTCCGCGGCCGCCTTCTCCTTCTTGGCCGTCGACAGCGGCTGGCCGACCTTGCAGTTGTCGCGGTAGATGGCCAGCGCCTTGAGACCGAGCTTCCAGCCCTGGAAGTAGATCTCCTCGACCTCTTCGACCGTCGCCGACTCCGGCATGTTGACCGTCTTCGAGATGGCGCCGGAGAGGAACGGCTGCACCGCGGCCATCATCCGGACGTGCCCCATCGGCGCGATCGAGCGCTCGCCGACCGCGCAGTCGAACACCTCGTAGTGCTCGGGACGCAGCCCCGGCGCGTCGACGACGTGGCCGTTCTGCGCCACGAACTCGACGATCGCCTCGACCTGCTCGGCCTGGTAGCCCAGCGCCTCGAGCGCGCGCGGCACCGTCTGGTTGACGATCTGCATCGAGCCGCCGCCGACGAGCTTCTTGAACTTCACCAGCGAGAAGTCCGGCTCGATCCCGGTGGTGTCGCAGTCCATCATGAAGCCGATGGTGCCGGTGGGCGCGAGCACCGACGCCTGCGCGTTGCGCCAGCCGTGCTTCGCGCCGATGTCGATGCCCTTCTTCCACTCCTCCGTCGCCAGCGCGCGGACCGCGGCGTCGTTCGAGTGGTAGGTGCGGACGAGCTCGTTCGCCGCCGCGTGCTTGCGCATCACGCGCTGGTGCGACTCGGCGTTGCGCGCGTAACCCTCGTACGCGCCGACGGCCTGGGCCATCTCGGCCGAGCGCCGGTACGAGACGCCGGTCATCAGCGACGTGATCGCCGCCGCGAGCGCGCGGCCGCCGTCGGAGTCGTACGCGTGGCCCAGCGCCATCAGCAGCGCGCCCAGGTTCGCGTAGCCGATGCCGAGCTGGCGGAACTTCCGCGTCGTGTCGGCGATCGGCTCGGTCGGGAAGTCCGCGAAGCAGATCGAGACGTCCATCGCCGTGATGACGAATTCGACGGCGCGCGCGAACAGCGGCGCGTCGAACGTGCCCTCGGGCGTGACGAACTTGAGCAGGTTCAGCGAGGCGAGGTTGCAGCTCGAGTTGTCGAGGTGCATGTACTCGCTGCACGGGTTCGACGCGGTGATCCGGCCGGACTCCGGGCAGGTGTGCCAGTCGTTGATCGTGCCGTCGTACTGGATGCCGGGGTCGGCGCACTCCCACGCCGCCTGGGCGACGCTGCGGAACAGCTTCTTCGCGTCGGTCCGGTCGATGACCTCGCCGGTGAGCCGGGCGCGCAGGCCGAACTCGGCGCCGTTCTCGACCGCCTGCATGAACTCGTCGGTCACGCGGACCGAGTTGTTCGCGTTCTGGTACTGCACCGAGGAGATGTCCGCGCCGGAGAGGTCCATGTCGAACCCGGCGTCGCGCAGGACCTTGATCTTCTCCTCTTCGCGCGCCTTCGTCTGGACGAATTCTTCGATGTCCGGGTGGTCGATGTCGAGCACGACCATCTTGGCCGCGCGCCGGGTGGCGCCGCCGGACTTGATGGTGCCCGCGGACGCGTCGGCGCCGCGCATGAACGAGACCGGGCCGGACGCGGTGCCGCCGGAGGTCAGCAGCTCCTTCGAGGAGCGGATGCGGGAAAGGTTCAGGCCCGCGCCGGAGCCGCCCTTGAAGATGAGGCCCTCCTCGCGGTACCAGTTGAGGATCGACTCCATGGTGTCGTCGACGGCGAGGATGAAGCAGGCGCTGACCTGCTGCTTCGACGACGTGCCGACGTTGAACCAGACCGGGGAGTTGAAGCTGAAGACCTGGTGCAGCAGCATCCAGGTGAGCTCGTGCTCGAAGATCTCGAGGTCCTGCGGCGTGGCGAAGTAGCCGTGGTCGCGCGCAGCCTTGACGTAGGTCTTCACGACGCGGTCGATGAGCTGCTTGAGGCTGCGCTCGCGCTGCGGGCTGCCGACGGCGCCGCGGAAGTACTTGCTGGTGACGATGTTGGTGGCGTTGACCGACCAGGACGACGGGAACTCCACGCCGCGCTGCTCGAAGTTGACCGAGCCGTCGCGCCAGTTCGTCATCACGACGTCGCGCTGTTCCCAGGTCACCTGCTCGTAGGGGTGCTTCCCCTCGGTGGTGAAGACGCGCTTCACGCTCAGCCCGCCGGTCGCCTTGCTCTTCTTGCCGGCGGCCGTGCCGGCCCCGGTTCCCACGGTTTCGGTCATCGGTCGAACCCTCACTCCCGCAGCGGGACGGTCAATCGCCGTCTTCGCGCTGATCGCTCTCCTCCGGGGCAGCAGTACCCGCCATGGCCTCACGAAGATCGGCTATCTCCTTCTCGAAGTCCTCGACCGAGGAGAAGGAGCGGTAGACGCTGGCGAACCGGAGGTAGGCGACCCCGTCGAGCTCACGCAGCGGGCCCAGGATGGCCAGGCCGACCTCGTGACTCGGGATCTCCGCCAAGCCGGCGGAGCGGATCGACTCCTCCACGCGCTGCGCGAGCTGCTGCAGCGCGTCGTCGTCGACCGGCCTGCCCTGGCAGGCGCGGCGGACGCCGCTCACCACCTTGTCCCGGCTGAACTGTTCGGTGACCCCGGACCGCTTGACGACGGCGAGCACCATCGTCTCCGACGTCGTGAACCGCCGTCCGCAGGACGCACACGAGCGCCGCCTGCGGATCGCCTGGCCTTCATCCACCTCTCGGGAGTCGACGACCCGGGAGTCCGCATGCCGGCAGAACGGGCACCTCATCCGCCGATCACCTTCCCCTCATCGCCGGCCGCCCCGGTCGACGTCCTCGCGGCCACCATGCACCCCTGCACCTGGTGATCGTTTTGTGGACATCCGGTGGGTAAAAGCCGACCAGCTGTGGACAACTGCTGCCCAGTCTACCCCAACCTGTGGACCAACTACAGCGGTGTAACTACTACATATAGCGGGCGAGCGTAGAACTCGAAGGGGGCGTGCGCAAGCGACGGGGCCGGGGCAAAACTCGCTCGGGTGAGGTTCGGCCGGCCGGCGTGGGAGGACTGGGGCGTGCCCTGCCCGCGGGCGGACCGCCGCGACGCGACAGTGGGGGCGACGTCACCCAGGTGGAGCAGCGGAACCGGCGCTCCGGACACCTCGGGCCCACCCGGCGGAACACCGCTTCCCCCGCACTCGGCAGCTTCACCGGAGCGGGTGATTTTCGGTGGGCGGTCATCGGCAGCGGGGCGTCACGGCGCGGGAACGGCGTCGGCGACCGGGACCGTCAGCGGCAGCCCGGGCACCAGGACGGCTTCGTCCAGGCGGTTGAGCTCCTTGATCCGGGCGACGACCGCGCTCGCGTCGCTGCCCGGCGCGAACCGCTCGGCCAGCGAAGAAAGGGTGTCGCCCTGGCCGACCGACACCGTCGCGGTCCGCGCCGGCACCGGGGCGTTCGCGGCGACGCCGCCGCCGAAGAGTCCCAGCCCGGTGACCACGAGGCAGCTCGCGACGGCGAGCCCGGCCAGCCACGGCCACCGCACCGGCACCCGGCGGGGCGCCGCGCACGGGGCACCGGCCGGCCGGCGGCCCGCGACGACCCGCGCGCGTGTCGGCGGGCGCTGGACCTCGCCGCGGCGCCCGCGCAGGACGCGGACGGGCCGGGGTGGCGCCGGGACCGGGGTCGCCGGGCGGGCGTGCCCGCGTTCGGCCAGAATGGACATCCGAACCTCCTCGAAACCCTGGTGTCCGCCTGTTTCCGGGACCGGTGCCGGCCCGTGGATCAAGGTCGAACAAGCGTTCTATCGAACGCCCGTGCGAAGGTCTACCACCTACCACCGACAAAATCGAGCGGACACGGCGTGTCGATCGAACAGATGTTTGAAATCGGCGTGCCCGGGGGCTAACGTCGGTGACCAGGGCATCTGCCGGGCAGATGCCGCCGGCGAGGCTGCCCGCACCCGGCGGGCGGCGGCCGGCGCGCGATACGTGCAGCGAACGTCTGGGAGGCGACGCAGTGGCGAAGGAGAACAAGGCGGGCAGGACCAGTGGGTCCCCCGGCGGCAGCGTGCACTCCATGCCGGAGGTGTACGACGTCGACGAGACCCTCACCGTCCGCCAGCAGCAGGTGCTCGACGTGATCCGCTCGTGGGTGAGCCGGTTCGGCTACCCGCCGAGCGTCCGGGAGATCGGCGAGGCGGTGGGGCTGACGTCGACGTCGTCGGTCTCGCACCAGCTGCGGGCGTTGCAGCGCAAGGGTTACCTGCGCCGGGACGCGAACCGTCCCCGCGCGGTCGGCGTGCTCTCGGCGACCGACGACAACCCCATGGGCATCGAGATGGACCAGCAGCCGGTCATGCCGAAGGCGGCGTACGTGCCGCTGGTCGGCCGGATCGCCGCGGGTGGCCCGGTGCTGGCCGAGCAGGCCATCGAGGACGTCTTCCCGCTGCCGCGGGAGATCGTCGGCGAGGGCGAGCTGTTCCTGCTCAAGGTCACCGGTGACTCGATGATCGACGCGGCCATCACCGACGGCGACTGGGTCGTGGTCCGGCAGCAGCCGGACGCGGACAACGGCGAGATCGTCGCGGCGATGATCGACGGCGAGGCGACGGTCAAGACGTTCAAGCGCAAGGGCGGCCACATCTGGCTGATGCCGCACAACGAGGCGTACGACCCGATCCCCGGCGACGACGCGACGGTGCTCGGCAAGGTCGTGGCGGTGCTCAGGCGCCTCTGAGGAATGCCTTCCGGGCTTTCGCACGGCTCGGAAGCTTCACCGGATCGGATGATCTTGGCCGTGGGGAGCCGAGATCCGGGAGCCAACCCGGTCGCGGTGCGGTGGGTGGACGGGAAGCCCGGCCCTGTCCGCCGCCGCGCCGGCTGAGGTTTCCTTCGCGCGGTGCGCAGGACTGCGCGGCCCGAGCGGCCGCGCCCCGCACCGCGCGAAGGACGGCTTTCTCGCCAGACAGCGGTGAACGCGCGGAATGAAAACGGCCGCGCGCACGGAAGTCAGCCCGCCGGAACCCGAACTCGCTCAGCCGCGACGGCGGCGCAGTCTGCTGAACCCGAACCACCCGAGCCCCACCACCGCGACCGCGATCCCCGCCGCCGGCAGGACCGGTACTCCCCCGCCGTCCGATGATCCGCCGCTCGCGCTCGAAGCGGGCTTGCCGTCCGAAGCCGACACGGGAGGAGCCGACGCCGCCGCACCGCGGATCGCGCGGATCGGCTCGCCGACTCTTTCACTGCCCGACAGCAACGTCCCGTCGGGGTCGAACGCGATCGCCTCGCCCTGCTTCTCCCCCGGCAACGGGATCCGGGTCGGCGTCCGCTGCAGCGCCGCCAGCACATCGCCGTCCGGGGCCGCGTAGACATACGCGTCGTTGTAAGTCCGCAGTGCCACCACGGTTCCGTCCGCCGAAGACGCGCCGCCCGTCACCAGGACCGAGCCGAACGACCCCACCGGGCCGCCCGGCGTGTCGGTCTCCGAGATCTTCACCGTGCCGACCTTCTCCAGGTTGGTCGGCCCGGGACTGGCCAGCGGACCCGACGGCCGGTACACGCGAGCTTCGCCGAGGATGTCCTTGGTGATCAGGTACGGCGTCCCCGCCTTGTCCATGATCAGCGCTTCGGTGTCGTGCTGCCCGTCCGGGTACGTGAGCCGGTGCACCGTCACCTTGCCCGCCGGGCTCATTTCCAGCAGCGCGACCGTCAGCCGGCCCTTCTTGTTGTCGCCGGTGTCGGACAGCCAGAGCGTTCCGTCGGGAGTCCGGGCCAGGTCCTCGACGTCGAACGGGTCCGTCTTGTCCGTGAAGACCTTCTGGACCTTGCAGTCCCGGCCCAGGACGAACACCTGGACCTTCGACCCGCCGTCGTTGATCGCGTAGAGCTTCGAACCGTCGGAGACCAGGCCGGACAGCTCGCCGATCCGCGAGTCCTTCATCGTGCACAACGGCTCCGGAGCGGCCGGAGCCGCGGAAGCCGGGACCGGCCCGCTCAAAAGCGCGAAGAACCCCGCCGCAAGAGCGACCACCCAGCGCACCCAGCCACCTCCGTAGTGTGCGAACTCGCTGCCCGCACACTACGGAGACGTCTCAGGCCCTGGTCGAGTTGGTCTCGTACTCGCGCAAAGCCGCGGCGAAGTCCGGGCGGACCCGCACCAGCAGGCGCGTGCCGTCCTCGACGTGCTCCTCTTCGAGCACCTCGCCGTCCGCGTGCGCCCGCGCGACCAGCTCGCCGCGCGTGTAGGGCACGAGGACCTCCACCGTGACCTCCGGCCGCGGCAGGCGGTCGGCGAGCACCTCGACGAGCTCCGCGATGCCCGCCCCGGTCCGCGCCGAGACCGGCACCGAGCCGGCCAGCGCGTGCCGCAGCCGGGCGAGGCTGACCTCGTCGGACGCGTCGATCTTGTTGATCACCAGCAGCTCCGGCGGGAGCGGCTCCTTGCGCTTGCGCGTGATCTCGCCGAGCACCTCGCGCACGGCGCTGACCTGCTCCTCCGGCGCCGGGTCGGACCCGTCGACCACGTGCACCAGCAGGTCCGCGTCCGCGGCCTCTTCCAGCGTCGAGCGGAACGCGTCCACCAGCTGGTGCGGCAGGTGCCGCACGAACCCGACGGTGTCGGTCAGCGTGTAGGTGCGCCCGTCCGCGGTCTGCGTGCGCCGCGTGGTCGGGTCGAGGGTGGCGAACAGCGCGTCCTCCACCAGTACCCCGGCCCCGGTCAGCGCGTTGAGCAGGCTCGACTTGCCGGCGTTGGTGTAGCCGACGATCGCCACGCTGGGCACCTCGTTGGCCAGTCGCCGCCCGCGCTTGGTCTCGCGGATGGTGTCCATGGCGGCGATCTCGCGACGCAGCTTCGCCACGCGCTTGTTGATCCGCCGCCGGTCGGTCTCGAGCTTGGTCTCACCGGGACCACGCAGGCCCACGCCGCCGTTCGCGCCACCCGCGCGGCCACCGGCCTGCCGGGACAGCGACGCACCCCACCCGCGCAGGCGCGGGATCAGGTACTGCAGCTGGGCCAGCTCGACCTGGGCCTTGCCCTCCTTGGACCGGGCGTGCTGGGCGAAGATGTCGAGGATCAGGGCGGTCCGGTCGATGACCTTGACCTTGACCTTCTCCTCGAGCTGCCGCAGCTGGCCCGGCGAGAGCTCGCCGTCGCAGATCACGGTGTCGGCGCCGGTGGACACGACGATGTCGCGCAGCTCCCTCACCTTGCCCGACCCGATGTAGGTGGCCGGGTCCGGCTTGGGACGCCGCTGGATGAGACCTTCGAGGACTTCGGAGCCCGCCGTCTCGGCCAGGCGCGCCAGCTCGGCCAGCGACGCCTCGGACTGCAGGGCCGTGCCCTCGGTCCACACGCCGACCAGCACGACGCGTTCCAGCCGCAGTTGGCGGTACTCGACCTCGGTGACGTCCTCGAGCTCCGTGGACAGTCCCCTGACCCGGCGCAGCGACGCCCGGTCCTCGAGCTCCATCTCGCCTGTCGACGGGTCTCCGTCGTACAGGTCGTCGTCGTGGTCTTCGGTGTGTGTCAGTTCTGTCATCGTGCCTCCATGGTCCCACGATTCGCCGCGGGAACCGAACTTTTACGTGCTGGGATAGGTGGCGAGGTAGATCGCGGTGCGCTTCGCGCCGGGACGACGGGGGCGCGCGCGGAACTCCTCGAGCAGCGATTCGAGCCGGTTTTCCAGCTCCTCGCGCTCCTCAGGGGCCACCTGGACGACGAGGCGCGTCTGCTGCACGTCCTCGAACCCGGTTTCGGCGATCTCGGCCAGATAGGCCTCGAGCACCGCCTGCTTCACACCCTGATCACCGCATGAGTCGAGTGTCCACGACAGTCCCGTCGAAAGATACGGAATTTCCTTCGCGCCCCGGGCTCCGCGGCGCGGCGGCTGTGCGACCAGAAACCCGGTTTCGACGAGCTTGCGCACGTGGTGCAGGGTCGTCGCGGGGTCCCGCCCGAGCCGCCCGGCGAGCTCCTTGTTCGTGAGCGCCTCCGAGAAGGTCAACCGGATGATGCGCAGCCGTATTCCGGAGGCCATTGCGGCAGCCTCGGCTTCGGTCGCGGCACGTCGTTTCTCAGCGGACACGCGCACAGCCTAGAGCGAACAGTGATTGACACTTTCCAATCACTCGCGCCAGACTCGATCCCATGTCCAGGGGGTCATCACTCTTCTTCCACGCCGACTTCAGGCGGCTGTGGGCCGGCGACACGGCCAGCCAGTTCGGCTCGTTCGTCGGCAACACCGCCGTCCCGCTGCTCGCGGCCGTGACGCTGGCCGCGACGCCGTTCGAGATGGGCCTGCTCACCGCGGCCGAAACGCTCGCGTTCCTGCTGCTCGGGCTGCCCGCCGGAGTCTGGGTCGACCGGCTGAGCCGCCGCCGGGTCATGCTCACCGCCGACTTCACCCGCTTCGCGCTGCTGCTGAGCGTGCCGATCGCCTGGTGGGCGGGGGTGCTGACGCTCGCGCAGCTGCTGGTCGTCGTGCTGCTCGTGGGCATCGCGACGCTGTTCTTCGACATCGCCTACCAGTCGTACCTGCCCTCGCTCGTCGGCCGGGAGCACCTGCTGGAGGGCAACGCCAAGCTGCAGGCCGTCCAGTCGGTCGCGCAGATCGCCGGGCCGAGCGCCGCCGGTGTGCTGGTCCAGCTGGTCACCGCCGCGAGCACCGTGCTGATCACCGGCTTCGGCTACCTGACGTCGGCGCTGTTCCTGCTGCGCATCCGCGCGAGAGAGCCCGAGCCGGACCGCGGCCCCCGGACCCGGCTGCTCCCGCAGATCGCCGAAGGGCTGCGGTTCGTCTTCTCCGACGGGCCGCTGCGGGCGACCGTGGGCACGACGGGGATGGCGAACTTCTTCGGCGGCGCCTTCACCGCCGTGTACGTGCTGTTCCTGACGCGGACCGTCGGGCTGGCGCCGGCCGCGGTCGGCGTGCTGCTGGCGGTCAGCGGCGCCGGCGGGATCGTCGGCGCGCTCTGCTCGGGCGCGATCACCCGGCGGATCGGCCAGGCGCGGTCGATCTGGCTGGTGCCGCTGTGCACGTTGCCCGGCCACCTGGTGCTCCCGCTCGCCGCGTCGGGCTGGCGGCTCGGGCTCGCCGGGATCGGCGGGGCGATCGGCTGGTTCGGGATCACGATCTACAACGTCGCCGCGGTCTCCTACCGCCAGGCGATCTGCCCGGACCGGCTGCTCGGCCGGATGAACGCCAGCGTGCGGTTCGTCGTCTGGGGCGTGATCCCGCTCGGCGGGCTGCTGGGCGGCGCGCTCGGCGAGGGCCTCGGGCTGCGCGGGGCGTTGTGGGTGGCCGTGGCCGGCGAGGTGGCCGCGGTGCTGTGGGTGGTCTGCTCGCCGCTGCGGCACATGCGCGATCTGCCGACCGAGGCGAAAAGCGGTTCTCCGGCCGCCTAGAGTTGATTCATGAGTACCCCATACGAGCGCCCGCGAGTCCCGGACAAGGTCGGTGTCGACGGTCTGGAGGCCAAGTGGGTACCCGTATGGGAGTCCACCGAGGCCTACCGGTTCGACCGCACCAAGACCCGGGACGAGGTCTACTCGATCGACACCCCGCCGCCGACGGTCAGCGGGTCGCTGCACATCGGGCACGTCTTCTCCTTCACCCAGACCGACATCGTCGCGCGGTTCAAGCGGATGCGCGGGCTCGAGGTGTTCTACCCGATGGGCTGGGACGACAACGGCCTGCCGACCGAACGCCGGGTGCAGAACCACTTCGGCGTCCGCTGCGAGCCGTCGCTGCCCTACGACCCGGACTTCCGGCCGCCGGAGAAGCCGGGCAAGGACGTCGTGGCGATCTCGCGCCGGAACTTCGTCGAGCTGTGCGAAACCCTGACCGAGACCGACGAGAAGGTGTTCGAACAGCTGTGGCGGCAGCTCGGGCTGTCGGTCGACTGGACGATGACCTACCAGACGATCGGGCACGACTCGCGGCTGATCTCGCAGCGCGCGTTCCTGCGCAACCTCGAGCGCGGCGAGGCGTACCAGGCCGAAGCGCCGACGCTCTGGGACGTCAGCTTCCGCACGGCGGTGGCCCAGGCCGAGCTGGAGGACCGCGAACGCCCGGGCGCGTTCCACGACCTCGCGTTCACGGCCGGAGACGGCTCCGACGTCGTCATCGCGACGACCCGGCCGGAACTGCTGCCCGCGTGCGTCGCGCTGGTCGCGCACCCGGACGACGAACGCTTCAAGCCGCTCTTCGGGAAGTCCGTGCGGACGCCGGTGTTCGGCGTCGAGGTGCCCGTGGTGGCGCACCACCTGGCGGACCCGGAGAAGGGCCGCGGCATCGCGATGGTGTGCACGTTCGGCGACACCACCGACGTCACGTGGTGGCGTGAGCTGCGCCTGGCGACGCGGGTGGTGCTGGGCCGCGACGGCCGGTTCCTGCCCGACGCGCCGCACGGCGTCCCGGCGGAGGCGTACGCGCCGCTGGTGGGCAAGACCGTCCACACGGGACGCGAGATCATGGTGCGCCTGCTGCGCGAAACCGGGGCCCTGCACGGGGAACCGCGGCCGATCACGCACTCGGTGAAGTTCTACGAGAAGGGCGACAAGCCCTTGGAGATCGTCGCGAGCCGGCAGTGGTACCTGCGCAACGGCGGCAACGACGAGGCGTTCCGGGCCCGCATGCTGGCCCGGGGCGACGAACTGAACTGGGTGCCGAAGCACATGAAGGTGCGCTACTCGTCGTGGGTCGAGAACCTGGCCGGCGACTGGCTGGTCAGCCGCCAGCGGTTCTTCGGCGTGCCGATCCCGTTGTGGTACCGGCTCGACGCGACTGGCGAGCCCGACTACGACGCGCGGCTGCTGCCGGACGACTTGCCGGTCGACCCGAGCAGCGACGTCCCGCCGGGCTTCACCGAGGACCAGCGCGGCGTCCCGGGCGGGTTCGTCGCCGAAGCGGACGTGATGGACACGTGGGCGACGTCGTCGCTCACCCCGCAGATCGTCGGCCGGTGGAGCCTCGACGACGACCTGTTCGAGCGGGTGTTCCCGATGGACCTGCGGCCGCAGGCGCACGAGATCATCCGCACCTGGCTGTTCTCGACGGCGGTGCGCGCGGAGCTGGAACACGGCGTGCTGCCGTGGCGGGCGGCGTCGATCGCGGGCTGGGTGCTCGACCCGGACCGCAAGAAGATGTCGAAGTCCAAGGGCAACGTGACGACGCCGGTGGACATGCTGGAGCGCTTCGGTTCCGACGCGGTCCGCTATTGGGCGGCGAGCGCGCGCCCCGGCGTCGACACGGCGGTGGACGAAGGCCAGATGAAGGTCGGCCGCCGCCTGGCGACGAAGCTGCTCAACGCGAGCCGGTTCGTGCTGGGCCTGGGCGTGCCTTCTCCGGCTGCCGTGGCCACCGAGCCGCTCGACCGGGCGCTGCTGGCGTCGCTGGCGGTCGTCATCGAGCAGGCGACGGCGGCGTTGGAGGCCTTGGACTACGCGCGGGCGCTGCAGGTGACGGAGACGTTCTTCTGGACGTTCTGCGACGACTACGTCGAGCTGGTGAAGGGCCGCGCGTACGGCGACAGCGGCCCGGCGGGAGCTTCGTCGGCCCAGGCGGCACTGGTGACGGCGTTGTCGGCGGTGCTGCGGCTGCTCGCGCCGTTCCTGCCGTTCGCGACCGAGGAGGTCTGGTCGTGGTGGCAGGAGGGTTCGGTGCACCGGGCGTCCTGGCCCACGGCATCGGCGTCCGACGGCGACGCGGAGCTGCTGACGCTGGCGGGCGAGGTGATCGCGGCGGTGCGCCGGGCGAAGACGGACGCGAAGGTGTCGATGCGCACGGCGGTGGAGACGCTGACGGTGACGGGCCCGGCCGAGGTGCTGACGCGGTTCACGGCGATCGAGCCGGACATCCGCGTCGCGGGGGTGATCGCGGACGTCAAGACGGGCGAAGGCGAGTTCGCACTCGAAGCAAAGGTCGGCGGCTGACGCAGGTGGGTCGCCGTCAGGAACCGGCGGCGGCCCACCAGGCTTCGTCGATCTCGCCGCGTGCCACGATCTCCGCCGGGCCCGACAGGGTCGACGCGCCGCGGGAGACCGTCACCTCGACCCGGCCGCCCGGGATGTCCACTGTGGATGCTCCGGTGTCCGTGCCCGCCAGGTGGAAGGCCGCGGCCACCGCGGCCACCGTGCCCGTTCCGCACGCCCGGGTCTCCCCCACCCCGCGCTCGTGCACGCGCATCCGCAGCGCGCCCTCGCCGAGGCGGTTGACGAACTCGAGGTTGACCCCGTGCGGGAAGACGTCGTGGTCGAAGTCGGGCTGGTCGCGCAGGTCGAGGTCCGCCACGTCGTCGTCGATCAGCGACACCAGGTGCGGATTGCCGACGTTCACCGCCACACCGGAAAACGGCCGGCCGGCCACCACCGTCACCGACGTGCCGGTGATCGTCGCCGGACCCATCCCGACGGTCACCGAGCGATCCGGGTGCACCACCACCGGGCGGTCGCCGGCGCGGGTGCCGATGACGAACTCGCCCTCGGTCTCCAGGCCCGATTCGACGAGGTAGCGAGCGAAGACGCGCACGCCGTTGCCGCACATCTCGGCGATCGACCCGTCGGCGTTGCGGTAGTCCATGAACCACTCGCCCGCGGACTCGACGTCCAGCGCGGCGGCGCGGACGACGCGCAGCACGCCGTCGGCCCCGAGACCGCGGTGGCGGTCGCACAGCGCGGCGACCCTGGCCTCGGTCAGATCGAGGCGGCCCGCCGCGTCGGGGAGCAGCACGAAGTCGTTCTGCGTGCCGTGCCCCTTGAGGAACTCGATTCCGCCCATGGGGGCAAGATTACCGGCCCAGGGTATCCAGGACGCGTGCGGCCAGCCCGGGCTCCGCGCCGTCGTACCAGTGGATCCGCTTGTCACGCCGGAACCAGGACCGTTGCTTCCGGACGAAGCGCCGTGTGGCCTGCGCCGTCGCCGCGGCGGCCGCCTCGAAGTCGCCTTCGCCGTCCAGCTCGGCGAGCACCTGCTGGTAGCCGAGCGCCCGCGACGCCGTCTTCCCGTCCCGCAGGCCGCGCTCGGTCAGCGCGCGGACTTCGTCGACCAGCCCGGCCTCGAACATCCGCCGGACGCGCTCGTTCACGCGCTCGTCGAGCTCCTCGGGCTCGCGGTCGACGCCGATGACAACCGTGTCGTAGCGAGCCGGGCCGGGCTTGGGCAGGTTCGCCGAGAACGGTTCGCCGGTGAGCTCGATGACCTCGAGCGCACGCACGATCCGACGTGTGTTGGTCGGCAGGATCGCGGCCGCGGCGGCCGGATCGCGTTCACCCAGCCGGGTGTACAACGCGGGCGTGCCGAGCGAGACGGCCTCCGCGTCCAGCCGGGCGCGCACGGCCGGGTCGGTGCCCGGGAACCGCAGGTCGTCGAGCACGGCCTGGACGTAGAGACCGGACCCGCCGGCCAGCACCGGCACCTTGCCGGCGGCCAGCAGGCGCTCCATCTCGGCGCGCGCGGCGCGCTGGTAGGCCGCGACGGACGCCGTCTCGGTGACGTCCAGGACGTCGAGGAGGTGGTGCGGGACGCCGCGGCGCTCGGCAGCGGTGGCCTTGGCGGTGCCGATGTCCATGCCCCGGTAGAGCTGCAGCGCGTCGGCGTTGACGACCTCGCCGCCCAGCTCCAGCGCCAGCTCCACGGCCAGCGCGGTCTTGCCGGTGGCCGTCGGCCCGACCACCGCCACAGGACGGGTTCCGGGCGGCGCGGCGGGGCTGGTCACGGCGGCTGACGATACCGGCGGGCCGCCACGGAGCGTCCACCGGAAGTAGGATCACGAGCTTCGAGTGGCCCATCCAGTACCACGGTGCGCGCTGAGCTGCTTGAATGCCGCGTGGGGCCGTAGCATCCGAGCACGGCCCGTGACGACCGCACTACCCGGCCCCGCTTCCGCGGCGGGGCGCCCGCACCAGCGGGCGTACAGGCGATAAGGAGCCTGCGATGGCCCAGGAGAACACTTCCACCGGTACCCCGGCCCCGCACCCGGTGCCGCACGCGCTGCACGCCGGGCACGCCGCCCCGCCCGTGCCGCTCGCCGAGCCCACCCCGTCCACCTGGGGCCGCATCGACGACGAGGGCACCGTCTACGTCCTCACCGCCGAGGGTGAACGCGCGGTCGGCGTCTGGCAGGCGGGCAGCCCCGACGAGGGACTGGTGCACTACGCCCGCCGCTTCGACGACGTGCGCACCGAAGTCGAGCTGCTGGAGACCCGGCTGGCCTCCGGGGCCGGCGACCCGAAGCACGCGCTGTCGAGCGCCACCCAGATCCGCGACGGGCTGGCCGAGGCCGCCCTGGTCGGCGACCTGGCCGCGCTCGCCGCGCGGCTGGAGTACGTCATCGGGCACGCCGAGAAGGCACTGGCCAGCGCGAAGCAGGAGCGCGAGGTCGCCAGGGCAGCCGCCGTCGCCCGGAAGCAGGAGCTGGCCGAGGAGGCCGAGAAGATCGCCGCCGACTCCACCCAGTGGAAGGCGGCGGGCGACCGGCTGCGCGCGATCCTCGACGAGTGGAAGACGGTCAAGGGCGTCGACCGCAAGACCGACGACGAGCTGTGGAAGCGGTTCTCCAAGGCCCGCGAGGGCTTCAACCGGCGGCGGGGCTCCCACTTCGCCGAGCTGGACAAGCAGCGCGCCTCGGCCAAGACGCGCAAGGAAGAGCTCATCGCCGAGGCCGAGGCCATCAGCGAGTCCGAGGACTGGGGCGAGACCGCGGGTCGCTACAAGGACCTGATGACCGAGTGGAAGGCCGCCGGCCGCGCCCCCAAGGACAGCGACGAGGCGCTGTGGCAGCGGTTCCGCGCGGCGCAGGACAAGTTCTTCGCCCGCCGGTCCGCGGTGTTCTCCGAGCGTGACGCGGAGTTCACGCAGAACGCGACCCGCAAGGAAGAGCTGCTGGTCGAGGCCGAGAAGATCGACGCGGCCGCGAACCTGGAAGCCGCGAAGAACGCGCTGCGCAAGATCCAGGAGCAGTGGGACGAGATCGGCAAGGTCCCGCGCGAGCGGATCCGCGAGCTGGACGGCAGGCTGAAGGCGGTCCAGGACGCGGTGAAGTCGGCCGAGGACAGCCGCTGGCGCCGCACGGACCCGGAGGCCCAGGCCCGGGCCGCCCAGTTCCGCGAGCGCGTCGAGCAGTTCGAGTCCCAGGCGGCGAAGGCCCGTGCCGCGGGCGACGAGCGCCGGGCGAAGAAGGCCGACGAGCAGGCTGCTCAGTGGCGCGAGTGGCTGCAGGCCGCGGAGGCCGCGGTCGCCGACCGCTGAGGTTCGGGGCCGGCTTGTCCACAAGGCCATCGTGATGTGGACAAGCCGGCTGCTCGGCTGCGTTTCCGGCCGGTCACGTCGGTGGGCGCCGATACGCTGGAAGCGCGGCCGCCCCCAGGAAGGGCGAGGGCCTCGTGCGAGCCATCGATGCCCGACCGGTGACCGCGTCGGTATGAACGAACCAGGCGGGACACGGCTAAAAAGTCGCCCCCGTTGCTAGTCGTGGTCGACCAGCCCGCGCCGATCGGGCGCTGCCCGGCGCCCACGCCGCCAGTCACCAAGTGGCCTCCCTGTCCGGTCGGCGATGTGCCACATCGCCGACCGCTGAGGTGTGAGGCCGGCTGCGTTTCCGGCCGGTCGCGTCGGTGGGCGCCGATACGCTGGAAGCGCGGCCGCCCCCAGGAAGGGCGAGGGCCTCGTGCGAGCCATCAATGCCCGACCGGGGACGACGCCCGCTGCCCAACACCGAACCAAAACTGCGAGCCCGGGTTCGGCGGTAATCGGACGGTTAACGCGTCACCCGAAGCGGTGTGACGCGCTGCACGGCCAGGTGGCATCCGGCGCTTTCCGGCGTCACCAGTGCTCCACTTCGATCATGAGCAAGACATCGAACCTCGTGTCCGCACTGGTCATCGCCTGCACCGTCGCGCTCGCCGCCCCGACCGTCGCGCTCGCGGCCGGTGGCCCGGCCCCCGCCGCCGTCCAGGGGCACAAGAAGCACAAGGCCAAGCTCGAAGCCAAAGCCGACAAGACCCGCGTCAAGGTCGGCGAAGAGACGAAGATCAAGGGCTCGTTCGCCGACCTCGGCGGGCAGGAAAGCCTCTCCGGCGGGGAACCCGTCATCGTCCAGCAGCTCAAGGCCGGCGTCTGGGTGAATCTGACCACCGGGACCTGCAAGCCCAACGGCGTGTTCAAGTTCAGCGTCAGCTTCACGATCCGCGCGAACGTCACGCTCCGGGTCTTCCACCCGGAAACCGAGCTCTACGTCGGCGTCGTGTCGAGCCTGATCGGCATCGTGGTGATCTAGTCCCGCGAGAACGCGGTCCGCATCCACGACACCGCGAGGCAGATCATCGCGATCCAGGCGATGATCAGGCCGTACCCGGGTCCGCCGCCCGCGGCTCCGCCGGCGTGCGACGACTGCTGCGACCAGATGGCCAGCAGCCCGTCCACCGAAGCGAACCAGCCGCCGGCGGCGCACACCCAGGCCAGCCACCACCGGCGCGTCACCAGCGCCAGCGCCGACGCGAGGATGCCGACGGCGGTCGACGTCGCCGCGAACAGCTGCGGGATGCCGCCGCCCTCGCCGGCCAGCACCTGCCAGCCCGCGTGGTCGCCGACCCACGGCAGGGCCAGGCAGATCAGCAGCACGAACGTGAACACGGCGATGGTGAACCCGCGCCGACCCAGCTCGACGGTGCGCGACGCGCGGTCGCCCACCTCGTCGATCTCGGCGGCCAGCTCGGCCAGCTCACCGTTGCCCTTTGACTCCGTCACAGCGCACACCCGCTCACCGGCTCCGGCTGCGCGGCCGGGGCACCGAAGCCTGGCAAGCCCAGCGTGACGCCGCTCGTCCTCGGCCGGAGCCCCGCCTCCGCGTTGTCGCCGGCCCGCGTCCGCCGGTGGGACAGCAGGTCACCGTCGGCGACCAGGTGGTGCGGGGCGCCGTAGGTGACGACCGTCTCGACGACGTCACCAGGGCGGACCTGCGCGTCGCCCGGGGTGAAGTGCACCAGGCGGCCGTCGCGGGCGCGGCCGCTCATCCGGTGCGTCTCGGCGTCCTTGCGGCCTTCGCCCGCGGCGACGAGCAGCTCGACCCGGCGGCCGACGATCTTCTTGTTCTCTTCCCAGGAGATCGCGTTCTGCAGCTCGACCAGGCGCTCGTAGCGCTCCTGCACGACGGCCTTGGGCAGCTGGTCCGGCATCGTCGCGGCCGACGTGCCGGGGCGGATCGAGTACTGGAAGGTGAAGGCGCTGGAGAAGCGGGCCTGCGCCACGACGTCCAGGGTCGCCTGGAAGTCCTCCTCGGTCTCGCCGGGGAAGCCGACGATGATGTCGGTGGTGATGGCCGCGTCCGGCATCGCCGCGCGGACCTCGTCGAGGATCTTCAGGAACCGAGCCGAGCGGTAGGACCGCTTCATCTCCCGCAGCACCCGGTCGGAGCCGGACTGCAGCGGCATGTGCAGCTGGTGGCAGACGTTCGGCGTCTCGGCCATCGCCTCGATGACGTCGGACGTGAAGGCGGCCGGGTGCGGCGAGGTGAAGCGCACGCGCTCGAGGCCGTCGATGGCCCCGGTCGCGCGCAGCAGCTTCCCGAACGCCAGCCTGTCGCCGAATTCGACGCCGTAGGAGTTCACGTTCTGGCCGAGCAGGGTGACTTCGAGCACGCCTTCGGCGACGAGCGCCTCGACCTCGGCGAGGATCTCACCGGGCCGCCGGTCGCGTTCCTTGCCGCGCAGGGCGGGCACGATGCAGAAGGTGCAGGTGTTGTTGCACCCGACCGAAACGGACACCCAGCTCGCGTAGGACGATTCGCGCCGAGCGGGCAGCGTGGAGGGGAAGGTCTCGAGCGATTCGAGGATCTCGACCTCGGCCTCGGCGTTGTGCCGGGCGCGCTCCAGCAGCGTGGGCAGCGACCCGATGTTGTGCGTCCCGAAGACGACGTCGACCCAGGGCGCCCGCTTGACGATCTCCCCGCGATCCTTCTGCGCGAGACACCCGCCGACGGCGATCTGCATCCCGGGGTTGGCGACCTTGTCGGGGCGCAGGTGGCCGAGGGTGCCGTAGAGCTTGTTGTCCGCGTTCTCCCGGACGGCGCAGGTGTTGAACACGATGAGGTCGGGCTTGGCCCCGTCTTCGACAGGGGCGTACCCGGCTTCCTCGAGCTGCCCGGCGAGCCGCTCCGAGTCGTGCACGTTCATCTGGCAGCCGAAGGTGCGGATCTGGTACGCCCTGGGTGCCTGTGTCTCGGTCATCGGCTTCCAGGGTAGCCCCCGCCTCAGCAGGTAAAGCCGCCCCCTGCCTGCTGGTTCTTCCTGGCTGCGGACGGTTCGCCGGAAACTTCGGACCTCCGCTCGCCGACTGGCCTCGAAAGAAGCGCGCGGCCGCTCGCTCGAACATTGCCTCTTCCAGTTCCTCGCCGGCGTCGACATCTTCCTGGCCGGGATCGCCACCCTGCAATAGACCGGTCAGTCGTCACCGGAGTCCGTCAGCCATCCCCAGATCAGCGCGACGGACCCGGCTTCACCCGCCAAGCTGTACAGGTCCACGGCGGTTTCCCAGGCCTGCCGGGCCTCCCCGCGCCGGCCCGCCCGTTCCAGGGCGACTCCGAGGTTCCGCCACGCTCCGCCTTCGCTGTGACCGTCGCCGGCTTCGCGGAAGAGGTCCACCGCACGCTGGTGGGCGTCGATCGCTTCGTCGAACCTTTGCAGTGCCTGCAGAGCGGCGCCGATGTTGTTCCAGGCCTGGCCTTCGCCGTGCCGGTCGTCGGCTTCGCGATGCAGGACCGCGGCGCGCCGGTAGCCGTCGAGAGCTTCGTCGTACCGTTCGAGAGACTGCTGCAGGTTCGCGAAGTTGACCAACCCGGCGGCGAGACCGTGCCCGTCCCCGACCGCTTGCAGGAGGCTCAGGGCATGCCGGTACGCGGCGGCTGCCTCGTCGAACCGTCGCAGTCCCGCCAGTGCGTTCCCGAGGTTGACCGACGACGCGCCTTCGCCGCGCCGGTCGCCGACCTCTCGCCGCAGGAGCACCGCCTGCCGATGGGCGTCGACCGCCTCGTCGAAGCGCCGCACCCGCTCCAGCGCATTACCCAGGTTGTTCCAGGTTTCGCCTTCGAGCCGGCGGTCGCCGACCTTCCGGACGTGACGCAACGACTGACGGTGGGCGTCGACCGCTTCAGTGAACCGCCGGGCGTCCTGCAAGGCGATACCGAGGTTGCTCCACGCGGCGGCCGAGCTTTCCGGGTCACCGAGACGCGCGGCCGCGTCCACGGCGCAGGTCGCCACCGTGACCCAGTCGGTGATGTGCCGCCGCAGCGCGAGGTACTCGCTCGAGTAGGTGCCGATCACGAAGGTCGGTCGCGGACGGCCCGCCTCGTGAGCGTGCGCAACGGCGGCCACGAGGTTCGCGTGCTCGGCGTCGAACCAGTCCAGCGCGTCCCGGCGGCCGGTGAACCGGTTGACGACGGGCTGGCCCGGCAGCGCGCGGAGGTGCCCGTCCGCCACCATGACCGTCCAGGCGTAGTGCTCGAGCAGGCGGACCGTGGCCTCTTCGGCGTTGCCGGGTTCGAGGTGCTCCGACGCGTAGCGGCGAACCAGATCGTGGAGCTGCCACCGGCCCGCGGGTGTCTGCTGCAGCAGCGACGCCGCGCGCAACGTGCGCAGTCGCGGCGCGACGACCGCGGCGGCCACATCGGCCAGCGCGGCCACGGTGTCCGTGGCGAGGTCGGGACCGGCGTTGACCGTCAGCAGCGGCAGCAAAGCCGCGGCGTCCGGGTCCCGGCCCCGGAGCCGGCTCCACGAACGCTCGAACGCGGCGGCGACCGTGGTCTCGCCGTGGCGTACCCGGTGGGGTCCGGGGCCGTCGGCCGCGGTCAGTTCGGCGACCAGCTCGGCGATGCCCAGGCTCGGTTCGTCGGCCAGGATCGAGGCCGTGATGCGGACCGCCAGCGGAAGAGCTCCGCACACGGCGACCAGCCGCGACACCGCGTCCGGATCCGCGGACGCGCGCCGGTCTCCCGGCAGGCGCCGCGTGAGCACCTCGCCCAAGAGTTGCGCGCCGTCGGCGGCGGTCAGCACGTCGAGGACGAGATCGTCCGCACCGGGCAGGCCGAGGGTGTCCCGGGTGGTCACGAGCGCCCGGTGGGCGCGCTGCCGCGGCAGCAGGTCCTGCACCTGCTGACCGGCCGAGACGTTGTCGAGCACCAGGAGGACCCGCCGCGCTCGGCCGGCGAGCTCGTCGAGGAGCTGGTGGAACGCCGTCGCCCGCTCGTCGGCCGTGGCCGGGAGGTCGCCGGCCGGAACGCCGAGCACCCGCAGGAGGGATCCGAACACCTGCCGCGGCCGGACCTGGTCTTCGTCGGGGTCGTACCCGCGCAGGTCGACGAACAGCACGCCGCCCGGGAACCAGCCTCGCCCGGCCGCGATCGCCGCGACGTGCCGGGCCAGGGCGGTCTTGCCGACCCCGCCCATCCCGGCGATCGCCGACACCACGACCGCACCCGGGCCGCGCCCGGCGGCGTCGAGCAGCCGAAGCAGCTGCTCGACCTGGCCGTCACGGCCGACGAACAGCTCACGCACGTCTCCGCTGCCGAGGGCCGTCACGACCGCGGCGGCACCGGCCACGGCAGCCTGGTGCACGATCAGGTCGCGGCCGACGACGCCGGCGGCGACACCTCCGGGCGCGGCGTTCACCTGCGAAGAGACGTGCTGAGCGGGCGCAGCTCCGGGCGCGGGGTGCTCTAGGCCCGATCCGGCCGGCGAGGGTCCGGCGGCGGCCCGAAGTTCGCGTCGCGCCCCACCGCGCCGATCGCGATCCCGCCACCACTGGCGGTCGCGGTGCCGCTGACGACCGGTCCCCCGGCCGCCGAGCCGCTCTTCTCCGCCTCCGCCAGCGCGGACTCCAGCTCGGCTGCGAACCCGCGGTCCTGCTCGACCGCGTCCTCCAGCGCCAGCTTCACCCGCTGCGCCGTCCGGTCGCCGACGCCCTCGGGCCGGGCGGCCTCCAGCTGCAGCTGCTCGACGGCGGAATCCTTGCCCAGCTTGCGCAGCAGCACGTCCCGCAGCCGCACCGCCGAGGCGTCGACGACCTCGTCCGCGACGCCGTCGAGCTGTTTCCCGGCCCGGCGGGCCTTTCCGACGGCCCAGGCGATCAAGAACCCCACCGCGACTTCCAACCCCATCGCGGCACCATATCGCGCCGGTGGCCCCGGTGTGACGGCCCGAAAGCCGCCACACCGAGAACCGGTCACCAGCCGACGGCCACCAGCAGCCACTGCGGGTCTCCGTGGGAGACGAACGAGGACTGGCCGGCCACGTCGTCGTACGGGAAGCCGTACGCCAGGTGGTTGATGCCGTGGTCGTGCCAGTACTTCGCGTAGTAGTTCGCCGGAGCGGCCTTGTAGTAGTTCGCCGGGTCCTGCTGCTGCGACGCCGGCAGCTGCGCCGTGTGGCGGTTCAGCGCCGCGCACATGTTCGGGTTCCCGGCCAGCGAGCCGGCGCACCCGGTGATGTTCGACGTCGGCTCGTTGACACCCACCGACTGCGCGTAGGCGGTGAAGTAGTTCGCGTACCGGCCGCCCGTGCGGAAGTCCGGGGCGCTGCCCGGCGCCGGGATCCGGTACGGCGCGTTCACCGTCGCCAGGCCCTTGAACTCCGTCGGCACCTCGGCCTGGAACTTGGCGAAGGTGGCCGCCCGGTCCTCTTGGAAGGTCCCGTAGTCGTCACCCACCTGGACGTCGTAGCCGTCGTGCGCGTGCAGCCGCATGGCCAGCTTCAGCGCGAACGCGTCCACCCGGGTGGTGTTGCCGTTGAACACGTCCGGGCCGACGGTGAACTCGATGAAGTCGGCGTACTGGCCGTTCGGGGTGCCGAGGTAGAAGTACATCCGCCCGGCGGAGTTGGCCGGCATGTCGATGTAGGGCTGCTCGGCGATCGAGTGCGTCTGGCCGCCGAAGTTCCAGTACACCTGGCTGTCGGGGTACTTGCCGTTGGTCCGGTTGAGCACCTTCACCGTCAGCACGTTGCGCGCGGCCGGGATGCTCGCGGTGTCGCCCCAGAACGAGTCGGGCGGGACGCCGGCGCCGGGCTGCGTGGTCCCGCCGCCGGTGCCGAACACCTGGAACTCCCAGAGCGAGACGCCGTACGGGGTGGCTCGCGCGGTGGTGGCGAGGCGAACGTACCGCCCGGCTCCGGTCACGGCCAGCGTCTGCGTGCCGCCGGTCCCGGTCGTCGTCTGGTACACAGTGGACCAAGTGGAACCGTTGTCGGACAACTGGATCTGGTAGGCCGTGGCGTAGGCCGCCTCCCAGTTCAGCACGACCCGGCTGACGGTCGCCGCGCCGCCGAGGTCGACCTGGATCCACTGTGGATCGCTGAACTGCGACGACCAGCGGGTGCCGGTGTTGCCGTCCACCGCGGCGGAAGCGGGGGTCCCGGCGTTCTCCACCGAGGACGCCGTGGCGGGCTTTCCTTGCGAGATCAGGCTGTCCGCCGCGTTCGCCGATGGTGCGGCGAAGCCGAGCACGGCGACCGCCAGCGCCGCGGCGAGCGTCGCCAAGCGGGTTCCGGGTCCGCGGCGGTGGCGCCACGGCAGGGCGTTCGAGGGCATGGGTTCCTCCCTGGCCGGGAAAGGGACGGACCCGCCGCCGGTCAGGGGACGGCGTCGTCCGGCTCGCCCCCTGAGCGCCGGGCGGATGCCCTCGAGGGCCGGCGGGGGACGATCGGTGAAAAGGTTCATACCACCGCCCCCGGCCTGTCAACCCTTGACAGTTCCGGGTCGCGGAGCGATCCTCGGAACCGGTTCCACCTCGAATCCTCTGCGTGGCGCCGCCACCCGCCCAGGGGCCGGCTCACAGGAGTCAGCCATGGTCTGCGCACGACCGATGCACGCCCGCCGCGAGATGCCTCCCCGGCGTGTCGGCGCGGTGCCCCCTGAGTCCACTGTGGACTCAGGACCTGAGGTCGGCCAGCACCGCCTCGGCCGCCCGCTGACCCGACACGAGGGCACCCTGCACCGAAGGCGTGTCGCGGTGGTCTCCGCACACGTACCGCCCGGGACCGACCCGCACCGGGCGCCGCAGCGGGGCGCCGGCCCCGAACACCGGCAGCGCCTTCGGGATCGCGTACGTCCGCAGCAGCTCCCAGTCCCGCGTGCCGGTGTCGTAGATCCGGGCCAGCCGCTGCCGCACCCGCGGCTCCAGGCCGGGCTCCGCGCGGCCGGGCACCGAAGCGGTGATCAGCGCCGACCCGGGCGGGGCGTACCCCGGCGCCACCTCGCTGAGCACCGCCGTGGTCAGCAGCAGCTCGTCGAGGCCGTCGACCAGCAGCGTCGGCGACCGCAGGGGTGACTCCCCCGCGCGGTAGTAGAAGGTCGTCACCGCGTGCCAGCCCGGCGCCTCGACCCCGGGCAGCAGCCGTGCGGCCGTGTCCCCGTCGGTCGCCACCACGACCGCCCGCGCGGGGATGTCCTCGCCGTCGCGCGTGCGCACGCCGTGCTCGGTGACCGCGTCGACCCCGACGCCCGTGCGGACCGGCAGCCCGGCCGCGAGCTGGTGCGGCAGGGCCTGCATCCCCTCGGCCGGCAGCACGCCGCCGCCACGCAGGAGGCTGCGCCAGATCAGGTGGAACAGCCGGCCCGACGTCGCCAGGTCCCGGTCGAGGAACACGCCGGCGAGGAACGGCCGGAGCACCTCCTCGACCGTGGCCCGCGACAGCCCCCAGCGGCGCAGCTCCTCGGCGGTGCTGCGCCCGCTGTCGGCGCGGTCGGCCTTCAGCACGTCCCGGGCGGCGAGCACGGCCATCCGCGCGCCGTCGGCGGGGCGGCCCGCGACGAACCCCGCGGCGCCGCGCACCGCCGGCAGGCCGTGCCACGGGCCGGCGAGCCAGCGGCGGCCGGAGCCGGTCAGCGCGATCGTGCCGCGCGTGAACGGGCGCGGCCGCAACGCGCCGACGTCAGCCCACCGCCGCAGCGCCGGATAAGCGGGCAGCAGCACCTGGAACCCGCGGTCGAGGCGGAACCCGTCGACGACGTCGGTGCGCACCCGGCCGCCCACGTCGTCGCCCGCCTCCAGCACGGTGACCGACACCCCGGCTCCGCACAGCCGCCGCGCCGCGCTCAGCCCCGCCAGCCCGCCACCCACGACGACCACGTCCATGCCGCTCTCCCTCCGTCTGCGGAGAGAATGCCCGGTTCGCCTGCCGCCAACCACCGGGCCGCCGGATCTGGCACGATCGGGCGGTGGCCAGGACGCGGCGGGGGCGAGCGCTCGCGATGGCGGCCGCCCTGCTGCTGGTGCTGGCCTCCTGCAGCGCCGGCTTCGGCGACCTCAAGCTGCGGATCGCCGCGGGCAACCCGGGCGGGGTCTACGACAAGCTCGCCCAGACCCTCGCCACGGCGTGGGCCGGCGGCCTGGACATCGAGCGCCCCACCGTGCTGCAGACCCAAGGCTCCCCCGACAACCTCGACAAGGTGCTCGCCGGGAAGGCCGACGTCGCGTTCGTCGCCGCGGACGTCGCCGCCGACCGGTACAAGCAGGACCCGCGGCTGGCCACCCTCGCCCGGATCCACGACGACTACCTGCACATCGTCGTGCGCACCGACTCCGACATCCGGACGGTCGAGCAGCTGCGGGGCCACAAGATCGCGATCGGCTCGCCGTCCTCGGGCGTCGAGTACATCGCCACCCGGCTGCTGGAGGCGACCGGGCTCACCGGGTCGGTGACCACCAGCGCCCGTGGGCTCGACGACTCGATCAACGCGCTGCTGAACGGCGACATCGACGCGTTCTTCTGGTCCGGCGGCCTGCCGACGCCGAGCCTGGTCAAGTACAACGACAAGCAGTCCCTGCGCCTGCTCGACATCGCCGACGTGATGCCGAAGATGCAGGAGGTCAACCAGGTCTACGGCACCGCGTCCATCCCCGCGACCACCTACAACCAGCAGGGCCCGGTGACGACGCTGCTGGTGCCGAACTTCCTCGTCGTCCCGAAGTCGATGAGCGACGACGTCGCCGAGGCGCTGGTCCGGGGGCTGTTCGACGCCCGCCAGCAGCTTGCGATGGCCAATCCGGCAGCGCTGTCGATCGACGTCCACCCGGGCATCGAGACCCAGCCGATCCCCCTGCACCCCGGCGCGCTGCGTTATTACCGCGCGAAGAAGACCTAGGCCGCCGGGAACGTCATCGCGATCCGCAGGCCGCCGCCTTCGGGCAGGTCCAGCGCCAGTTCGCCGTCGGAGTGCGCGGTCAGCTCGCTGACGATCGCCAGGCCCAGCCCCGACCCCGGCACGTTCTGGTGCGCCGGGCTGCGCCAGAACCGGTCCAGCGCGCGGTCGAGCTCGTCGGGCGGCAGCCCCGGCCCGTGGTCGCGCACCGACAGGCGGACCCGGTCGCCGTCGCGCTCGACCGCGACCCGGATCTCGGTGCCCGCCGCGGTGAACTTCAGCGCGTTGTCGAGCAGCGCGTCCAGGATCGTCTCGGCGCCGCGCGGCGGCACGCGGACCCGGGCACCGTCACCCGAAGTGTCGACGACCAGCCGCACGTCCCGCGCTTCGCCGACCACCGACCAGTCGGCGACCCGCTCGGCGACGACCTCGTCCAGCACCACCGGGTCCAGCTCCCCGCCGGACGCCTCGGCGCGGGCCATCGAGAGCAGCCCGTCCAGGATCTGGTGCAGCCGCCCGGCGTCGACGCGCGCGGCTTCGAGGTCGGCGGCGGCCGGCTCGTCGTCGACGTGGCCGTCGAGGTTCCCGAGCCGGATCTTCAACGCGGTCAGCGGGTTGCGCAGCTGGTGCGAGGCGTCCGCGACGAACGCGCGCTGCGCGGCCAGCGCGCCCGACACGCTCTCGGCCATCCGGTCGAAGGAGCGGCCGAGCTGCCGCAGCTCCGGCGGGCCGCCGCCCTCCCCCACCGGCTCGGCCTCGCGCCCGCTGACCACCGAGGCCACCAGCGCGCCGGTCGCGTCGTCGAGCCGCTTCACCGGCTTGAGGATCCACCGGACCACCGGGATCGCCACGCCCAGCGCGACCACGAAGGCGAGGATCCCGCCCGCGGCCAGCAGCAGCCACCACCACAGCACGGCGGCGCGCTCGGAATCGGTGGCCGACACGGTGAGCACCGCCCCGCGCACCTCCCCGTCGGCGAGCACCGGCTCGGCGAGCACCAGCGGCGTCGAGTCCCACGGCATCAGCACGCCGGACGGCTGCGACCGGCGGCCGGCCAGCGCCTCGTGGACGGGGTCGCTGATCCGCTCGTCCTGCAGGTCGATCCGCGCGGCGTCCGGGCCGAGCGAGGTGACGACCGGCTTGCCGTCCTGGTCGACGACCACCACCCGGACGCCGTACACCTCGGTGTAGCGGCGCACGTCGGGCTCGATCAGGTACGGCTTGTTGTCCAGCAGCGGACGCTGCGCCAGCGACGCGAACCGGGCGGTGTCGGTCAGCCGGTCGAGGAACAGGTCCTGCTGCGCGCCGGCGGCGATCGAGATCGCCAGCGGGATGCCCAGGCCGAACACCAGCAGCGCGACCAGGGTCAGCACGATGCCCTGCAGCCGGACGCGCACGCCGTCAGCTCCGGGCGGTCTGGCCGCCGAGCCGGTAGCCGACCCCGCGCACCGTCTCGATCAGCGCGGGGCGGCCCAGCTTCGTCCGCAGCGTCGCGACGTGGACGTCGAGCGACCGGCTCTCCGCGGGACCCCGGTGCCCCCACACCTCGGTGAGCACGTGCTCGCGCGAGCACACCGCGCCGCGCGCGCCCGCGACGAGGGCGAGCACCTGGAACTCCTTGCGGGACAACGCGATCGCGGTCCCGTCGACCAGCACCTCGTGCCGGGCCAGGTCGACGCTGACGTCCCCGACCGTGATGACGACCGGCTCGGCGACGGCGTGTTCCGGCCGCCGACGGCGCACCGCCTCGACGCGGGCGAGCAGCTCCTCGACGTCGTAGGGCTTGACCAGGTAGTCGTCGGCACCCGCGCGCAGGCCCCGGATCCGGTCGTCGACCTCGCCGCGGGCCGACACCACGATGATCGCGACGTCGCTGACCGCCCGGATCTGGGTGCACAGGGTCACGCCGTCGATGTCCGGCAGGCCGAGGTCGAGGAGGATGACGTCGACCTCGTGGACGCGCTCGAGGACGCCGGCGCCGGTGGCGAGCCGGGCGATCGCCAGGCCGCGGCGGGCCAGCGCCGGGATGAGCGCACCCGCGACCCGGTCGTCGTCCTCCACCAGCAGCACCCGCACCCGTCCGCCTCCCATGGTGACCTGCTCCACCGGCCGGTAGCGCCGAACTCTAGGACCTCGCGGCATCGCGCGCACGAGCCACCCGGACGGTCACGCTGGGTGACCAGGGGGCTACAGTACCCCTGATCACCCCAAAATGGACATCGATACGCAGTTGAAACCCTAAGTATTGCTCAAGCCGCCTTGCGAGCCGGTAAAGCAACGGTAGGTTCTCGCCATCGCGGGTGACCCACGCCGCATTCGAACGACCCTGGAGGCCAGATGACCGCGGAGGTGGCGGCGCCGATGATCAAGGCGTCCGCCGTGAACAAGTACTTCGGCGACCTGCACGTGCTCAGGGAGATCACGCTCGAGGTACCTCGCGGCCAGGTCGTGGTGGTGCTGGGCCCGTCGGGGTCGGGCAAGTCGACCCTGTGCCGGGCGATCAACCGGCTCGAGCCGATCAACTCGGGCGAGATCGCCGTCGACGGCGTCCCGCTGCCCGCGGAGGGCAAGGCACTGGCGGCGTTGCGCGCCGACGTCGGCATGGTGTTCCAGTCGTTCAACCTCTTCGCGCACAAGACGATCGTCGAGAACGTCATGCTGGCGCCGACGAAGGTCCGCAAGGCCTCGAAGGACGAAGCGCGCAAGACGGCGATGGAGCTGCTGGAGCGCGTCGGCATCGCCAACCAGGCCGACAAGTACCCGGCGCAGCTTTCGGGTGGCCAGCAGCAGCGCGTCGCGATCGCGCGGGCGCTGGCGATGCGGCCCAAGGTCATGCTGTTCGACGAGCCGACCTCGGCGCTGGACCCGGAGATGGTCCAGGAGGTCCTCGACGTCATGACCGGCCTGGCCAAGGACGGCATGACGATGCTGGTCGTCACGCACGAGATGGGCTTCGCCCGCCGGGCAGCCGATCGGGTGATCTTCATGGCCGACGGCGAGATCGTCGAGGACACGACGCCGGAAGAGTTCTTCACCGCGCCGAAGAGCGAGCGCGCGAAGGACTTCCTCGGCAAGATCCTCACCCACTAGCACTTTCCCCGGCCCCGAGGCCGGACGAGATTCGGAAGGAACCTGAGAGACGATGCGGTTGAACCGAGTTCTGCAGGTCGGCGCGGTCGTGATGGCCGCCGGGCTGGCCCTGACGGCCTGCGGCGGCGGCTCCGGCAGCGGCAGCGGCGCGAGCGGCGACAAGAACCTGGTCCAGCGGGCCAAGGACAACAAGAAGCTGGTCATCGGCATCAAGTTCGACCAGCCGGGCCTCGGCCTGAAGAAGCCGGACGGCACCTACGCCGGCTTCGACGTCGACGTCGCGAAGTACATCGCGAAGCAGCTCGGCGTCGAAGAGTCGGGGATCACCTGGAAGGAAGCGCAGTCGGCGCAGCGCGAGGACCTGATCAAGAAGGGTGAGGTCGACTTCATCGTCGCCACCTACTCGATCACCGACAAGCGCAAGAACGACGTCTCCTTCGGTGGCCCCTACTTCATCGCGCACCAGGACCTGCTCGTGCGGTCGGACAACACCGACATCACCGGTCCCGAGTCGCTGACCGGCAACAAGAAGCTCTGCTCGGTCAAGGGCTCGACCCCGGCGCAGAACGTGAAGACGAAGTACGCCAAGGAGGTGCAGCTGCAGGAGGTGGGCAAGTACACCGACTGCGTGACCGCGCTCCTGAACGGCACCGTCGACGCGATGACCACCGACGACGTCATCCTCGCCGGCTACGCGGCGCAGCAGCCCGGCAAGCTGAAGCTGGTCGGCAAGGGCTTCACCGACGAGAACTACGGCGTCGGCCTGAAGAAGGACGACGCCGACGGCAAGGCCGCGATCAACAAGGCCATCCAGGCGATGGAGCAGGACGGTTCCTGGCAGAAGTCGCTGGAGACCAACGTCGGCCCGTCGGGCTACAAGATCCCGGCCGTGCCGGCGATCGCTCCCTGATATCCGGTTCTGAAGTCGAACGGTGCGCCGTGCAAGCGGCGCACCGTTCCCGTTCCGAGGCCAGGTTGGACAACCCGTGTTCGATTTCCTCAGCAATCCTGACTACGACCTCGTCGGCGCGTTCTGGAAGACCATCCAGCTGACGTTCTTCTCGGCGATCGGCTCGCTCATCTGGGGCACCGTCCTCGTCGGGATGCGCGTCAGCCCGGTCCCCATCATGCGCGGGTTCGCGACGGTCTACGTCAACATCTTCCGGAACACCCCCTTGACCGTGATCATCGTCTTCACGTCCTTGGGGCTCTCCTCGACCCTCGGCATCAACCTGGCCAACCCCGACTCGCCGACGTCGCTGGACGACAACGCGTTCCGGCTGGCGATCCTCGGGTTCATCGTCTACACGTCGACCTTCGTCTGCGAATCGCTGCGCTCGGGCATCAACACGGTGCCCGTCGGCCAGGCGGAGGCCGCCCGCGCGCTGGGCCTCAACTTCCTGCAGGTGCTGCGCCTGATCGTGCTGCCCCAGGCGTTCCGCTCGGTGATCGCGCCGCTGGCGAACGTCCTGATCGCGCTGCTGAAGAACACCACGGTCGCCTCGGTGATCAGCGTGGCCGAAGCCGCCGCCCTGATGTCCGCGATGGTCGAGAACGAGTCGGACTCGCTGTTCCTGGTCTTCCTCGTCTTCGCCGCGGTGTTCGTCGCGATCGTCCTGCCACTCGGCCTGCTGCTCGGCTGGGTCGCCAAGAAAGCCGAGGTCAAGCGATGAGCACGCAGTCCGTCCTCTACGACATCCCCGGCCCGAAGACACGCGCCCGCAACTGGGTCTACACCGTGCTGTTCGTGCTGGTGCTGCTCCTGGTGGCGTGGTTCGTCTACAACGGCTTCGAAGCGAAGGGCCAGTGGGCCGGCGCGCTCTGGAAGCCGTTCGTCGAGGGGTCGACCTGGACCCAGTTCCTGCTGCCGGGCCTGCTGAACACGCTCAAGGCCGCCGCGCTGGCGATCGTGATCGCGCTGCCGATCGGCGCGCTGCTGGGCATCGGGCGGCTGTCCGAGCACAAGTGGGTCCGGATCCCGGTCGGCGCGGTGGTCGAGTTCTTCCGGGCCATCCCGGTGCTGCTGCTGATGGTGTTCGCCGCGTCGTTCTACGCGTACTACACCGGCATCGACGCGGACACCCGGCCGCTCTTCGCCGCCGTCACGGGCCTCGTGCTCTACAACGGCTCGGTGATGGCCGAGGTGTTCCGGGCGGGCATCCTGTCCCTGCCCAAGGGACAGACCGAAGCCGCGTCGGCCCTCGGCCTGCGCAAGACCCAGCTGATGACCAACATCCTGCTCCCGCAGGCCATCACGCTCATGCTGCCGGCCCTGGTCAGCCAGCTGGTGGTCATCCTCAAGGACACCGCGCTCGCCGGTCAGCTGACCATCGGCTACGACGAGCTGATCCGCGGTTCCGGGCCGATCACCGGCAACTTCAACAACACGATCCCGACGCTGATCGTCATCGCGATCATCTTCATCGTGCTCAACCTGCTCCTGACGCGGCTCGCCTCGTACCTGGAGCGGAAGCTGTCCCGCCGGAAGAAGGCCCCTCGCGGCGCGAAGCCGCTCGACGAGGCGCCGTCGTCGATCGTGGACGAGACCGACTTCAACACCGGCCGGGCGGTCTGACCTCCGGTATTCGAAGCGGGTGAGTGCGCGACAGCGTGCTCACCCGCTTTTCTTTTGCCCCGATCGGGGCTCACCGGGCTTGTCGTACCCGGGGGTCTCCCCTAGCGTCGGGACCATGGGTGTCGCACTGGTGACCGGAAGTTCCCGAGGGCTGGGCCGGACGATCGCCCGGCGGCTGGCCCGCGACGGGTTCGCGGTGGCGGTGAACGCCCTGCACGACGACCCCGACCTCAAGACCGCCGCGGAGGGCGTCCTCGCCGAAAGCGGGAAGACCGCCGCCTTCGCCGCCGACGTGACCGACCGGCACCAGGTCGGCGAGCTGGTCGACGCCGTGACGGCGTTGCTGGGCCCGATCACCGTGCTGGTGCTCAACGCGACGGGCCCGCAGCCGGACGTCTTCCTGTCCGAAGTGGACTGGGCGGATCACCTGGGCCACCTGGACTTCTTCGTGCGCTCGCCGGTGCTGCTCGGCCACGCGGTGCTCCCCGGCATGCGCGCCCGCGGCTACGGCCGGATCATCCACATCGACTCGGAGGTCGCCGAGCGCCCGCCACCCGGCCGTTCGGCGTACGCGACGGCCAAGGCGGCCCAGGTCGGCCTGGCCCGGGCGTGGGCCCGCGAGCTCGCCCCGGACGGCATCACGGTCAACTCGGTGGCCCCGGGCTTCGTCCCGGTGGAGCGGCACGCGGACGTCCCGGAGGCCGAGCGCGAGGCCTACCTGGCCGGAGTGCCGGCAGGCCGGCTGGGCACCCCGGAGGACGTCGCCGCGGCGGTGAGCTTCTTCGCTTCGAAGGACACGGGCTTCATCACCGGCCAGCGCCTGCTGGTCGACGGCGGGCGCGCGCTGAGCTGATCACCCGGCGGCCGGGCGCCGGGTGACCCGCAGCGCCACCAGCACGCCGAGGACGAGCACCAGGGCCAGCGTGAGCGCGACCCACATCGCGACGTGCAGCTGGAGCAGGCCGCCCGCGAAGGCACCCACCAGCATCGCGGCCACGGCGACCACCTTCCGCAGCGGGTGCGCCCCCGGGCCGCCGGCCGCCTTCGAGTCCGCCGCGAAGCCCGTCAGCGTCATCGTCAGGACCGTCGTCGTCAGGTCGGGCGCGCCGATCCGGCGGACCGCCGCGTTCTGCAGGCCCATCGCCACGCCCAGCACGACGATCAGCAGCTCGCTGCCCAGGCGCGTGCCGCTGCCGAGGGTCGCGGACAGCACCACCGCCACCGCGATCAGCACCGCCTGCGCCGCGGTCGCCTGGCGGAGGGCGTCGTAGTCGTCCTCGCGGCGGGCCAGCCGCCCGCCGGCCAGCGCGCCCGCCAGGAACGCCAGCACCGCGGTCAGCGACGCGAGCACCGACAGCGTCGACTCCCCCGCGGCCGCGAACCCGAGGAAGACGACGTTGCCGGTCATGTTGGCCACGAACACCCGGCCCAGCCCGAGGAAGCTGACGGCGTCGACGACCCCGGTCACGACGGTCAGCGTCAGCAGCAGGACGGCCAGGTCCCGCGGTTTCGGTTCAGCCATGCGCGCAGTCAACCACCGCGCGGGTCAGCTCGCGGTGCCCGAGCGCGTCGGTGCTGTCCACGAACTGGTCGATCGCCCCGATCGGGTGCATCACGGACGTCCCGGCCAGCAGCGGCGTGACGAACCGGCCGGCGTCGATGACCCGGAACGGCCGGTCGAAGAACGGCCGGGCCCGCGGATCCACCCGCTCGGTGAGGCCGAGCGCGTTGTGCAGCCCGGCGACGTGCTCGTAGGCCGCGACGAGGTGCCGTTCGCGCTCCGGCCAGCTCGTCGCGGCGAGGGCACCGGTGAGGTGCGGCGACAGCGCCGCGGCCGCGGGCAGCCGCCCGAACGCGCTGCCGAGCCACTTGCTGTACGGCGGGTACCGGCGCGCCATGAGCAGGCACAGCCGCATCAGGTCCCGCACGAGCCGCGCCGCGACGACGGCCGATCCCAGCTCGTCGCCGACTTCCCCGCACCGCCCGACGAACGCCTCTTCCTGGCCGATGCGCTGCCACTGGCAGGCGAGGACGTACCGCCAGACGTCGTCGGGGTACCAGGCGAGGCGCTGCCTGAGCGGTGCGAACCCGAGGTCGTCGTGGAAGACGGCGCCGCCGGTGAACTCGGCGAAGACCTGGGTCGGGGTGGCGAGCCAGTCGCGCGGTCCGGGGTGCCGCGGGTCGAAGCCGAGGAAGCCGCGCGTCCAGCCGTCGAGCGTCGCGGCGACCAGCTTCACCGGGTGCCCGAGGAAGGTGGCCGGCACGTCCACGGCGCGGACTTCGGGCAGGAAAAGGAAAACGCGGGCGGTCCAGTCGTGGTCGGTGGAGCGGCCGGTGTCGAAGCCGAGGACTTCCGAACCGGGCCCGACCAGCGCGGCGGTGTGCCGCCCGCCGACGACGGGCGCGACCGCTTCGGCGTAGAACCGGCGGCTCAGTTCGATTCCGGGAATGAACGTCATGAACGCCATTGTGGCTTAGTAATGGTGCGAAGCGCGCTTCATTATGCGAAGGTGCTTCGCAGCGCTTCGCGCGCGAAACCCGTTGTCGCACAGGCAGAACAGCAACATCCGTTCCGGTGAACCCCTGCGCGGCACGAGTCATTTTGTCGGTGGTTGCCTTTAACGTGCGGGCATGACCGAAAAGAGCACGGTGCGCACCCGGGAGATGGGCGTCGAACTGAAGGCCCAGCGCGAGGCGAGACAGATGTCGCTGCGCGAGGTCGCCCGGCGCGCCCACTGGTCGGCGTCGAAGGTGTCCGGGTGGGAGAACGGCCGGCGGATCTCGTCCATCGACGCGGCGATCTACCTGGCGCACTGCGGAACCGAGGCCGCGGAACGCGAACGGCTGCTGCACCTGACCCGGCCACCGAGCGAGCTGTACTGGGTGCGGCCGTACTTCGACCCGCTCGTCGACCCGATGAAGTCCCTCATCGTCCAGGAAAACCTGGCGACGGCGGTGATCTCGAACAGCCCGATGGCCCTGCCCGGCATGCTCCAGACCGAAGACTACGTGCGCACGATCTACGAACTGTCCGGGCGCTTCACCACGGACCGGCTGCAGCTGCTCGTCCAGGCGAGGATCGATCGGCAGCAGCTGCTGGAGCGCCGGAACCCACCGCAGTGCCTCTACTTCGTCTACGAGCACACGTTGAGGTCGATCCTGCGTGACCCGGCGCTGATGCACGAGCAACTGCAGTACCTGGTGCTGGCCGCGAACCTCCCGCACTGCACCATCCGGGTCGTGCCCGCGTCCGCGCCGCCGTACCACCTGATCGGCAGCCGGTTCACGATCCTCGAGTTCGCCGAGCACCCACCGGTGGCCTACGAAGAGACCTTCGCCGCCGGGTTGTTCATCGACGAACGCGTGGCTGTCGAAGCGTTCTACGTCCTCCGCACCCGGCTGGAGCAAGCCGCTCTGTCCGAACGGGAGTCCCGGGAGTTCCTGGTCCGGCTGGCCGAGGAGTTCGATCTCATGGCGAACTGAGTCCACCGACCCGTTCCCCGTCGTGCCAGACGGCGCGGATGCGGCCCGGCAGGTCCGTCACGTCCAGGTGCGTGCCGTCGAGCAGCACGAGGTCCGCGCGCAGGCCCGGCTCGACGCGGCCACGGTCGTCGTCGAGCCGGAGCAAGCGGGCCGCCTCGGACGTGGCGGCCTTCAAGGCCGCCGCATCGCCGAGGACCGCGGCCAGCAAACGCAGCTCGGTCGTCAAGTCGACATGGGGACGCGGGGCGAGGTCGGACCCCGCGGCGATCCGGACGCCCGCCTCCACCGCGAGGCGCAGCGAACGCCGGTGCGTGCCGGCGAACTCGGTGTCGCTCATCGGCGACAGCGTCGGCACGTACCAGGCGTCCGTCAGGGCCGCGACGGCGTCGTCGTCGAGGAACGTGCCGTGCTCGATGCTGCGCACCCCGGCACGGGCCGCCGACACCACCGCCGCCGACGTGTGCGCGTGGGCCAGGACATCGCGGCCGCAGCGGGCGGCCTCGTCGGCCACGGCGGCGAGCTCGTCGTCGGTCGGGCGGACGTCCACGCCCGCGCGGACCGCCCGCATCGACCCGCTCGCGCCGACCTTGATCCAGTCGGCGCCCGCGCGCACCATCCGGCGGACGGCGGCGCGGGCGGCGTCCGGCCCGTCGAACAGCGGGTCCGGCAGCGACGGGTCGCCGTAGTTGTCGACGGCGCCCGCGGCCGGGTCCCAGACGTCGCCGAGCCCGCCGGTCGGCCCCAGCTGACGCAGGCTGACCAGCAGGTCCGGCCCGGTGATCCAGCCTTCCCGCAGGGCGTGCCGGAAGCCGGCGTCGGCGCCCCAGGCGTCCCGCACGGTGGTGATCCCGCGCGTCAGCAACCGGCGCAGCACCGGCACGGCTTCGAGGATGCGGGCACTGCGCGGCAGGGACTCGGGCCGCCGGAACGCGACGTGCACGTGGCAGTCGATGAGCCCGGGGATCAGCAGCCCGCCGGAACAGTCGACCCGGTCGTCGCCGTCGAGGCCCGGCCCGACCTCGGCGATCCGCGGGCCATCGAGCCGGACGTCCGCGCGCGTCGTCTCGCCGGTCTCGGGGTCGAACACGCACGCCCCGGCGAGCAGCGTCACGCGAGTTCCTTGCGATAGACGAGGAAATCGCACGGCGTGGCCAGCGACGGCGCGAGGTGCGGGTAGTCCTCGGCGAGGTCGGCGCGGTGCGTCACGCGGTAGCCGAGCCGGTCGTACCACTCGGCGAGGAACTGCTTCGCCGGATGCGTCCACTCGCGCGGCACCAGCAGTTCCAGCTGCATCTCACGACAGCCCGCCTCCCGGCTCGCCCGCTCGGCGAACCGCACGAGGTCCCGCCCGATGCCGAGCCCGCGCCGCGCGGGGTCGGCGGCGAGCATGCCGAACTCGCCGGTCGCCGCATCGAGCCGCCGGACGCGCACGGATCCGGCGACATCACCGTCCACAAAGGCGACGGCGATCTCCCCGGCCCGCACGAACCCGGCCACCTCGTCCGCGGAAGTACGGTCGGTGCTGCCGAGCCAGAGCCCCTTCTCGGACTCGGCGTAGACGTGGTTGACCAGCGCCGTGATCCGGTCGATCACGGCGCGGTCAGCCGACGGCTCCAGCTTCTCGATCTCCATGCTCCCCACCTTGTCACGCGAGCGCGACGATCTCCGCCGCGAGCTCGCCCAGCTCCGGCTCGTCACGGACGCACGCACAGGGCAGCCGGGTGATGTCCGCTGTCCACTCGCGGGTGGCCCGGCCGGTCGAGCCGATTCGCTCGAAGCCCCGGTCGAGCAGACCGCGAGCGTCGTCGAACCGCCCGCGTGCGACGGCCTTCACCGCGCCGAGCGCGTTGGCCGGACGGGACCATTCGTCGTCGGCGGCGGCCGGCAGGGGAACCTCGTCGGCCGCCTCGGTGCGGAGTCCGGCGAGAACCGCACCGAGGCGATCGGCTGCACGCCGGACAGCACCGGAAGCACGTCGAGACACGAAGGGAACGCGGCCAAGGGCACCCGCCACTCGACATCGATGTCGCTGTAGACGTCCGTCGTTCCCCGCACGAGCGAACCCCGTAACGACGCTCGCGAACCGGCGACCGCCGCCTCGAGGGCGGCCGGCACGCGGTTCGCGAGCGACGAACGGGAACGCGTTACTTGTCGCGGCGGAAGAGCTTGTTCCCCAGCCACACGATGGGGTCGTACTTGCGGTCCGCGACGCGCTCCTTCATCGGGATGAGCGCGTTGTCGGTGATGTGGATGCCTTCCGGGCAGACCTCGCTGCAGCACTTGGTGATGTTGCAGTAGCCGAGGCCGTGCTCCTCCTGGGCGGCGTCACGGCGATCCGCGACGTCGAGCGGGTGCATCTCCAGCTCGGCGATGCGCATCAGGTACCGCGGCCCGGCGAAGGACTCCTTGTTCTCCTCGTGGTCGCGCACCACGTGGCAGGTGTTCTGGCACAGGAAGCACTCGATGCACTTCCGGAACTCCTGCGACCGCTCGACGTCCACCTGCTGCATCCGGTAGTCACCGGGCTTGAGGTCCGCGGGCGGGGTGAACGACGGGATCTCGCGTGCCTTCGTGTAGTTGAAGGACACGTCGGTGACGAGGTCGCGGATCACCGGGAACGTCCGCATCGGCGTCACCGTGATCACCTCTTCCTCGGTAAACGTCGACATCCGCGTCATGCACAGCAGGCGCGGCTTGCCGTTGATCTCCGCCGAGCACGAGCCGCACTTGCCCGCCTTGCAGTTCCACCGCACGGCGAGGTCCGACGCCTGCGTGGCCTGCAGCCGGTGGATGATGTCGAGGACGACCTCGCCCTCGTTCACCTCCACCGTGAAGTCCTGCAGTGCGCCGCCGGTGTCGTCGCCGCGCCAGACGCGGAAGCTCGCCTTGTAGCTCATGCCTTGCTCCCGGGGTGCGCTTCGAGCTCGGGATCGGTGTAGTACTTCCCGAGCTCGCCGAACTCGAACAGCTCCAGCAGGTCCTGCCGCAGCGGCACCTGCTCCTTGACCACGACGCCGATGTCCGGGACGACGGGGTTGTCCCCCTCCGAGGCCGAACACACCAGCAGCTTGTGCCGCCACTCGGCGTCCATGCCCGGGAAGTCGTCCCGCGTGTGCCCGCCCCGGCTCTCGGTCCGCGTCAGCGCGGCCTTCGCGACGCACTCGCTGACCATCAGCATGTTGCGCAGGTCGATCGCGAGGTGCCAGCCGGGGTTGAACTGCCGGTGCCCTTCCACCGTGACGCGCAGGATCCGCTGCCGCAGCTCGCCCAGCTTTTCCAGCGCCTGCTCGATCTCGCCGGCCTTGCGGATGATGCCGACCAGGTCGTTCATCGACTGCTGCAGCTCGGTGTGCAGGGTGTACGGGTTCTCGGCCGACGCGCCTTCCGGCGGGTCGAACGGCGCGAGCGCCATCTTCGCCGCGGCGTCCACATCGGACTGCGCGGCCGCGGGCCGCTCGCCCAGGCCGGCCACGTACTCGGCGGCGCCGAGCCCGGCACGGCGGCCGAACACCAGCAGGTCCGACAGCGAGTTGCCGCCGAGCCGGTTGGACCCGTGCATGCCGCCCGAGCACTCGCCGGCCGCGAACAGGCCGGGCACGCTCGCCGCGGCCGTGTCCGGGTCGACCTCGATGCCGCCCATGACGTAGTGGCAGGTCGGGCCGACCTCCATCGGCTCGGCCGTGATGTCGACGTCCGCCAGCTCCTTGAACTGGTGGTACATCGACGGCAGCCGCTTCTTGATCTCCTCGGTCGGCAGCCGGCTGGCGATGTCGAGGAAGACACCGCCGTGCGGGGAACCGCGCCCCTCCTTGACCTCGGAGTTGATCGCGCGGGCCACCTCGTCGCGAGGCAGCAGGTCCGGTGTCCGCCGGTTGTTCTCCTGATCGGAGTACCAGCGGTCGGCTTCCTCTTCGCTTTCCGCGTACTGGCCCTTGAACACCTCGGGCACGTACTCGAACATGAACCGCTTGCCGTCGGAGTTCTTCAGCACGCCGCCGTCACCGCGCACGCCCTCGGTGACGAGGATGCCCTTGACGCTCGGCGGCCAGACCATCCCGGTCGGGTGGAACTGGACGAACTCCATGTTGATCAGCTTCGCGCCCGCGCGCAGCGCCAGCGCGTGGCCGTCGCCGGTGTACTCCCACGAGTTCGACGTCACCTTGAACGACTTGCCGATGCCGCCGGTCGCGAGCACGACCGCCGGCGCGTCGAAGAGGATGAACCGGCCGCTCTCGCGCCAGTAACCGAACGCACCGGAGATCTTGCCGTCGGTGGTGAGCAGCTCGGTGACCGTGCACTCGGCGAAGACCTTGATCTTCGCTTCGTAGTCCCCGGTCTCGGCGAAGTCCTCCTGCTGCAGTGAAACGATCTTCTGCTGCATCGTGCGGATGAGCTCGAGGCCCGTGCGGTCACCGACGTGCGCCAGCCGCGGGTAGGTGTGCCCGCCGAAGTTGCGCTGGCTGATCCGGCCGTCGGCGGTGCGGTCGAACAGCGCGCCGTAGGTCTCCAGCTCCCAGACGCGGTCGGGCGCCTCCTTGGCGTGCAGCTCGGCCATCCGCCAGTTGTTGAGGAACTTCCCGCCGCGCATGGTGTCGCGGAAGTGGACCTGCCAGTTGTCGTTCGAGTTCGCGTTGCCCATCGACGCCGCGCACCCGCCCTCGGCCATCACCGTGTGCGCCTTGCCGAACAGGGACTTGCACACGACGGCCACGCGGAAACCGCGCTCGCGAGCTTCGATCACAGCGCGCAGACCGGCGCCGCCGGCACCGATCACCACCACGTCGTAGCTGTGGCGTTCGACCTCGGTCATAGAGAAATTCCACCTCGGAACTGGGGACTTCAGTTTTCAGGGAGCACTGCCGGGGGATGCGCTAGTTCACGAATCTCAGGTCCGCGATGGCCCCGCTGGCCACGAGCATGACGTAGAAGTCGGTCAGCACCAGCGTGCCGAGCGTCGTCCAGGCCAGTGCCATGTGGCGGGTGTTGAGCTTCGTGACCTGCGTCCAGATCCAGTACCGCACCGGGTGCTTGGAGAAGTGCTTGAGCCGGCCACCGGTGACGTGCCGGCACGAGTGGCAGGACAGCGTGTACGCCCACAGCAGGACCACGTTGGCGAGCAGGATGATGTTGCCCAGCCCGAAGCCGAAGCCGCCGGTCTTCCCGTGGAACGCCGTGATCGCGTCGTAGGTGTTGACCAGCGAGACGATCAGGGCGACGTAGAAGAAGTAGCGGTGGACGTTCTGGATGATGAGCGGCAGCCGCGTCTCGCCGGTGTACTTCGCGTGCGGTTCCGCGACCGCGCAGGCGGGCGGGGAGAACCAGACGGCCCGGTAGTAGGCCTTGCGGTAGTAGTAGCACGTCAGGCGGAACCCGAGCAGGAACGGCAGCACGACGAAGCCGAGCGGGATGAACCCGGGCAGGTCGCCGAACCAGTGTCCGAAGTGGCTCGAGCCCTCGACGCAGGACGTGGACAGGCAGGGTGAGTAGAACGGCGTCAGGTAGTGGTAGTCGGGCACCCAGTACGCGGTGCGCACGAACGACCGGACCGTCGCGTAGATGATGAACGCGGACAGCCCGAGCACGGTCAGCAGCGGCTGGAGCCACCACCGGTCCGTGCGTAGGGTGCGCTCGGCGATCCGGGCCCGCTTGGGGGCCCGGACGCCGGTGCCGACGCCGTTGTCAGCGGGAGCGCTCACCGCTGGTCGCGCTTGTAGCCGCCGACGCCTTCGTCATCGGCGCCGTGCCAGAGCGCCGGATCGTAAGGGGTGTCGGGAACTTGGACGCGCTCCGCGGCCTTCGCCTGGGCCGGCACCGCCAGGGGCGTGCCGTCGAGGTCCGCGGTGTCGATGTCGAGGCGCTCCACGTCGTTGGCGAGCCGGCGGACCGCCGAAGCGTCGCCGTAACGAGAGCGCAGTGCGCCGACGCACTGCCTGAGCTGGCCGATGGTTCGCCGCAGCTCGGCGATCTCGGAGGTGGACATCATTCCTCCCGGGTGTGGTGGGGCCGGCGGAAGCCGGGCGGACGATCATTCGCCCCACGGCTTTACCGTGCGTCGTGCAGTGTGACAACTAGCACACTAACGGTTCTGGGGGTGATCGGGGTCACGCGGGTCGATCTTCTGAATCGATTTTGATTCGGCGTTTTCCCGAGGTACTGTGGCCAGTGTCACGACCCAGAGGCGCCAGCGTTGCCGTCCCGCGGACCACCACACACCAGTGATCCGGAGCCGGACATGAGCCCCACCTCCCTGAACTCGACCGTCGCCGAAGTCACCGCCCGCATCGCCGAGCGCAGTGCCGCGACGCGCGCCGCATACCTCGGCCGCACGGCCGCCGCCCACGACGAGGGCCCGGTCCGCCGCGGCCTCGCGTGCAGCAACCTCGCCCACGGTTTCGCCGCCATGGACGGCGTCGACAAGGAGGCGCTGCGAGCCGCGCGCGCTCCCGGCGTCGCCATCGTGTCGTCCTACAACGACCTGCTTTCGGCGCACCAGCCGATGCAGGAGTACCCGGCCTGGCTGAAGAAGTCGGTGCGCTCCGCCGGGGGTGTCGCCCAGTTCGCCGGCGGCGTCCCGGCCATGTGCGACGGCATCACCCAGGGCCGCGCGGGCATGGAGCTGTCCCTGTACAGCCGCGAGGTCATCGCGATGTCGACGGCGATCGCGCTCTCGCACGACATGTTCGACGCGGCCCTGCTGCTGGGCGTCTGCGACAAGATCGTGCCCGGCCTGCTGATCGGCGCGCTGTCGTTCGGGCACCTGCCGGCCGTGCTGGTCCCGGCCGGGCCGATGAACTCCGGGCTGCCGAACAAGGAGAAGGCGCGCGTCCGCCAGCTGTACGCCGAGGGGCTCGCGACCCGCGAAGACCTCCTGGACGCCGAAGCGGCGTCGTACCACTCGGCCGGCACCTGCACCTTCTACGGCACGGCCAACTCCAACCAGATGGTCGTCGAGGTGATGGGCCTGCACCTGCCCGGCGCCAGCTTCGTCCAGCCCGGGTCGTCCCTGCGGCGGGCGCTGACCGAAGAGGCCGGACGGCGGGCCGTCGCGATCTCGCGCGGCGAGGAGTACACGCCGGTCTCGCGGATCCTCGACGAGAAGGCGTTCGTCAACGGCGTCGTCGCGCTGCTCGCCACCGGCGGCTCGACCAACCACACGATGCACCTGGTCGCGATCGCCGCGGCCGCCGGCATCCAGCTGACCTGGGACGACTTCTCCGACCTCTCGGCCGTCGTGCCGCTGCTGGCGCGGGTCTACCCGAACGGCAGCGCCGACATCAACCACTTCCACGCCGCCGGCGGCATCCAGTTCCTGGTCGGCACGCTGCTCGACGCCGGCCTGCTGCACGAGGACGTCCACACCGTCGCCGGGTTCGGGCTGCACCGCTACCGGGCCGAGCCGATCCTGTCCGACGGCGAGCTGGTCTGGCGCGACGTGCCGACCCGCAGCCTCGACGAGGAGGTGCTGCGCCCGGCGTGGCGCCCGTTCGCCGCGGACGGCGGGCTGCGGATGGTCGAGGGCAACCTCGGCCGCGCGGTGGTCAAGGTGTCCGCGGTGGCGCCCGAGCACCGGGTCGTCCAGGCGCCGGCGCGGGTGTTCACGACGCAGGAGGAGTTCACCGCCGCGTTCGAGGCGGGCGAGCTGGACCGCGACGTCGTCGTGGTGGTCCGGCAGCAGGGCCCGCGGGCCAACGGCATGCCGGAGCTGCACGGCCTCACCCCGGCGCTGGGCGTGCTGATGGACCGCGGGCACGCCGTGACGCTGCTCACCGACGGCCGGATGTCGGGCGCGTCGGGCAAGATCCCGGCCGCGATCCAGGTGACGCCGGAAGCCGCGGCGGGCGGCCCGATCGCTCGCGTCGCGGACGGCGACGTCATCCGGCTCGACGCGTCCACGGGCAGCCTCGACGTGCTGGTCGGTGACGAAGAACTCGCCCTCCGTGAACTTGTGGACTCGCCGCCGTCCGAAGCATCCTGGACCGGCACCGGCCGAGAGCTGTTCGCCGCGTTGCGCCGTGCCGTCGGCCCCGCCGACCAGGGCGCATCGGTGTTCGGGGGCCTGACGCCGGAGCACTTCGGAACGCCCGCTTTCGCAACCCAGGAGGTCGGTCAGTGACCACCGGTCAGGACCTGCTCGAGCTGTCCCCCGTGATGCCCGTCGTGGTGATCGACGACGCCGCCGACGCCGTGCCCACGGCCCGGGCCCTGCTCGCCGGCGGGATCGGGGTCATCGAGCTGACCCTGCGCACCCCGGCGGCGCTGTCGGCGATCGAGCGCGTCGCGGCCGAGGTGCCCGACATCGTCCTCGGCGCCGGCACGGTCACCTCGCCGGACCAGGCGAAGCAGGCGGCCGACGCGGGCGCGAAGTTCCTCGTGACGCCGGGCTGCACCGACGCGGTCGTCGACGCGTGCTTCGACACCGGGCTGCCGTTCCTGCCCGGCGCGAGCACCGTGTCCGAGGCGATGAAGCTGGCCGAACGCGGGCTGACGGCGTTGAAGTTCTTCCCGGCGGAGGCGTCCGGCGGGGTCGCGTACCTGAAGTCGATCGCGGGCCCATTGCCCGGCTTGAAGTTCTGCCCGACCGGCGGGATCACCGTGGCGTCGGCGCCTTCGTACCTGGCGCTGCCGAACGTCGGCTGCATCGGCGGCTCGTGGCTGACGGCCTCGCTCGACGTCGCGACGATCGAGAAACTGGCCGCGGAAGCCGCGAAGCTGTAGCCGAGATCACCCCGCGGAATTACGGACCCGAACGGCGGAATCGGCTTCCGGATTCCGGGAGCACCGTTCCCACGCGGTGGAACGGTGCTCCTAACGGGTGTGGCGGCGGTCATGCGTTCGCCCGTTTGTGCCAGTGATCGGTCCATTTGCGCCACGGTCGGTGATTCACCCCCTGTTATCGTTCCTCCTCGCTGTTTCGAGCGAGGAGAACCGGTGTCCCTGACCAGCGTGGTCGCCCCCAGCCCTGCCCCTCAGAATGTCGCCGCACTCATCGGCGAACGCCTTTCCCTGTCCGCCCTCCACCAGCTGGGCGGCACCCTCGGCGGCTATTCCTTCGTCAAGGTCGTGGTGGACCGCGAAAACGCGGTCATCCACTTCCTGAACGACGCGCGCCATTCCTTTCACGCGATCTATATCGGGGAAGAGATCCTCGGCGTCCCCGAAGAACGGGTGCGCGCCGAGATCGACTCCTACAACCAGGACTTCTACCACGGGCCGGACCGCCGGTTCCTGCTCGGCATCCTGGCCCGGCACCCGCAGATGCTCTCGCTCGAGACGGTCGAGGTCGACACCATGCCGGCCGAGCTGATCCGCGAGTTCCACGCCTTCGTCGCGCGGTACGTCGACCCGGCGCTGCCGCTGGTGTTCAAGCCTGCCAACCAGCTGCAGGAGCGGATCGTCCGGGAGATCCCGGCTGCCGAGCTGCCGCGGGTGTTCGCGCACGAGCTGTTCTCGACGGCGCCCTTCGTCGCGCTGAACCCCGGCACGGCCACCGGCCGGCTGCGCGCGTTCCGCACCGAGGCCGAGTACCGCGCCGCGACGCTGGACTGGTCGGACATCATCGTGATGGACCGCGTGCCCGACGACATCCCGCGGCTGTCGGGCATCGTCAACGCCCGGCACACGACACCGTTGTCGCACACCAACGTGCTGGCCACCGGCTGGCAGATCCCGAACGCCGTCCAGCTCGGCGCGCTGGCCGACATCGAGCGCCGCGGGCTCGACGGCAAGTGGGTCGAGTACACGGTGGACGCCCGGGCGCTCACGCTGCAGGAGATCGACGAGCCGGCCTCGGCGGCGCCGCCGAACTGGTACGCCCAGCGCGTCACGCTGGAGGAACCGGAGTCCGAGCGCAGCCCGATCGTGAACCTCGCGCGGCTGCGCGCGGCCGACCGGTACCGCTACGGCACCAAGGCGGCCAACCTCGGCGAGCTGCACCACGTGCTGGCACACGGGTCGCAACGCCTGCTCGGCTTCTACCAGGTGCCGCGGCCGCCGCGGGAGAACCTGCTGCCGTACCTGGCCCGGTTGCTGGACGTCCCCGCCGACGCCGACTGTGTCGAGCAGGGGGTGCCCCCGCACCCCCGCCGGGGCTCTGCCCCGGAGCCCCGTTCCCTGCATGCCGCCGCCCGCCGGCTGCTCGACGACCACGTCCGCGTGCCCCGCGGCATCGCGCTGCCGTTCTCGCTGCAGCGGCGGTTCCTGGAGTCGTCGCCGCGGATCCAGCAGGCCATCGGCAAGCTGAAGATGGCGTGCGAGCTGGACGCGCGGGAGATCGAGCCGCTGTGCGTCGAGCTGCAGAGCCTGATCCGGTCGGCCCGGATGCCGGGCGCGCTGGCCGGGGAGATCGACTCCGCGCTGGTGTCGCAGCTGGCCGGTGTGCAGACGTTCGTCGTGCGCAGCTCGTCGAACGCCGAAGACCTGGCCGGGTTCTCGGCGGCCGGGATCTACGAGTCGCTCAACCACGTCACGACGGCCGAGCGGATCTTCGCCAGTGTCAAGGAAGTCTGGGCGTCGCTGGTGTCGGTGCGCAGCGTCCGGCTGCGGCGGCAGGCCGGGATCTCGCTCGACGAGTGCTACATGGGCGTGGTGATCCAGGAGCAGGTCGCGGCGGACTTCGGCGGCGTGCTGGTGACGACGAACCCGATGAACCGCGCGGACTTCCGCACGGTGTACGTCAACGTGTCGCCTCGCGTGACCGACGTCGTCGACGGCTCGGCGTTGCCCATGCAGTACCTGTACTCGACGGTCGAGGGCGGTGGCCGCACGGTGTCGCTCGGCGACGCGGCGGCGGACCTCGACTCGCGGGCCCACGACCAGCTGCAGCGCCTGGCGATCGCCGGCCGCCTGCTGCAGGGGCACTTCTCGCCCGACTACACGTTCGGCTCACCGGTGGACATCGAGTGGCTCGCCGACGGCGACCACCTCCACCTCGTGCAGCTGCGTCCGTATTCCGTTTGAGTTCAGGAGAAAGCGTCATGCTGGGCCTTCGCCTGCCCGCGAACCCCGCCGTCCGCCGTACCGTGCGGCTGACCTACGGGTTCCAGTTCTTCTTCGGCCTGCTGCTGTGGGTGCCGATCTTCTACCAGTACCAGAAGCTCGTCGGCCTGTCCGACGGCGAGATCTTCGGCATCCAGAGCATCTACTACATCATGTTCTGCCTGCTGGAAATCCCGACGGGGATGATCGCCGACCGGTTCGACTACCGCACGTCGCTGGCCGCCGGCGCCGGCGTGCTCGTGGCGGCCAACCTGGTGCCGGTGTTCCTCGGCTCGTACACGGGGTTCCTGGTGCACTTCGTCCTGATCGCGCTGGCGCGGTCACTGGTGTCCGGGGCGCAGAGCGCGTACCTGTACGAGTACGTGCACGCTTCCGGCTCCGGTGAGCACTACCTCCGTGTCGAAGGTGTCGGCCGCGCGTTCAGCCTGGTCGGGAAGATCGTGTACTGGCCGGTGATCGGCCTGCTGATGACGTGGAACCTCCCCTCCCCGTACTGGCTCACGGCGATCAACGCGGCGGTGGCGCTGGTGTTCGCGCTGAGGCTCCCGGCCATCCCGGGCGGCCGTCTCGTGAAAGACAAGACGGCCTCGCTGCTCGCCGGAGTCGGCGGCGCGCTGTCGGCCCTGCGCTCGTCACGATGGCTGATGCTGCTGATGGTGCAGGGCATCGCGATGTTCACGCTGGTCAGGATCTGTCAGGTGAACTTGTTCCAGCCGATCCTGGAGTCGAAGTCGCTGTCGGTGAACTGGTACGGCGCGGTCCTGGCCGCGATGACGGTCTTCGAGGCTCTGGGCGCGGCCCGCCCGCACCGTCTCCGCCGCGCGATCGGCCCGGTGGGGTCGGTGTTCACGCTGACGATCGTGATGGCGTTGTGCCTCGGCGTGGTCGTGTTCGTGGGCTCCCTCCCGACGGTGCTCGTGTTGTGCGTGTTCGCGGTGGCGACGGGGATTTCGTTCCCGGTCCAGAAGCAGCTGCTGAACGATTCCATCCCGGACTCCCGCTACCGCGCGACACTCCTGTCGATGGAGTCCATTGTGGACCGAGCGGTGTGCGCCGTGGTGGCGGTGGCGCTGGGCGCCTACCTGGCAGCCGGGCAGCTGAACGAGTTCCTGGTGCTGTCGGCGGTGGTCACGTGCGTGGTGATGGGGCTGCTCGCGGTGCTGTTGCTGACGGTCCGCAAGCACCGCTCGGACCGCCGGCGGCCGGTCGAACGAGAGACGGTACCCGCCTGACGCGGCGCCGGCGCTCGAGCCCCGGCGCCCACCGCCGACGATCCGGCGGTGGTGCACCGTCGAGCTTCGCCTGCGACGCCCGCCCTCGGGCGGGCCGGCGTCAGTCGATGTAGGCGTCGTCGAGGAGGGTGGACTCCGCGCCGTACTCGCGGAGTTCTTCCTTGATCACCGTGTACGCGAGGCCCTGCGGGTAGCCCTTGCGGGCCAGGAAGCCGAGCAGCCGCCGCAGTGCCGTCTGCTCGTCGACGTTGCCCAGGGAGCCGAGGCGCTTGCGGACCAGTTCCCTGGCCATCTGCTCCTCGGACTCGCGATCGACCTCACCGGCCGCCTGCGCCGCGACTTCGTCGTCGACGCCTTTGCGCCGCAGTTCGGCGAGCAGCGCGGTGCGGGACAGCCCTTGGGTCTCGTGCCGCGACTTCACCCACAGCTCGGCGAACTCCGCGTCGTTCACCAGCCCTGCCCGGTCGAGCTTGCCGAGCAGGGTTTCGCTGGTCTCCTCGTCGAATCCCTTGCGGTGCAAGGCCTGCCGGAGCTCCTCCTGAGTACGCGCACGCACGGCCAGGAGGTCGTAACAGATCTCCTTGGCCTTCTTGTACCGCTCCTCGGGAGGCAATTCCGACGGTGGAATCTTCGGCGCCCTCGCCACCTCGACTACTCCTCTTTGTTCACAGCCCAAGCCACGCGTCACCACACAACGCGACCACGAAGGGGGTCCAGGGGGCTTGCCCCCTGGCGGGGGCCCGGGGGTTCGACCCCCGGAAGACACGGCGAAGGGATCAAGGCGAGCGCACTCCGCGAGCACACCTCACCCAATCCCGCAGCACACCTCACCCCATCCCGACGCCCTCTCAGAAGTCGACCGGCGCCGGCACGGCTTCGACGGCCTCGGCGTCGACCTGCGCGCCGATGCCCAGCTTCTCCTTGATGCGCTTCTCGATCTCGTTGGCGATGTCCGGGTTGTCGCGCAGGAACTTCCGCGCGTTCTCCTTGCCCTGGCCGAGCTGGTCGCCTTCGTAGGTGTACCAGGCACCGGACTTGCGCAGGATCGCCTGGTCGACACCCATGTCGATCAGCGAACCCTCGCGGGAGACGCCGTGGCCGTACAGGATGTCGAACTCGGCCTGCTTGAAGGGCGGGGCCATCTTGTTCTTCACGACCTTGACGCGGGTGCGGTTGCCGACCGGCTCGCCGCCGTCCTTGAGCGTCTCGATGCGGCGCACGTCGAGGCGGATCGAGGCGTAGAACTTCAGCGCCTTACCACCGGTCGTGGTCTCCGGGGAGCCGAACATGACGCCGATCTTCTCGCGCAGCTGGTTGATGAAGATCGCGGTGGTGCCGGAGTTGTTCATCGCACCGGTCATCTTGCGCAGCGCCTGGCTCATCAGGCGGGCCTGGAGGCCGACGTGCGAGTCGCCCATCTCGCCCTCGATCTCGGCGCGCGGCACGAGTGCGGCCACGGAGTCGATGACCAGGATGTCGAGCGCGCCGGAGCGGATCAGCATGTCCGCGATCTCGAGCGCCTGCTCACCGGTGTCCGGCTGGGACACGAGCAGCGCGTCGGTGTCGACGCCGAGCTTCTTGGCGTACTCCGGGTCCAGCGCGTGCTCCGCGTCGATGAACGCCGCGATGCCGCCGTTCTTCTGCGCGTTCGCCACGGCGTGCAGGGCGACCGTGGTCTTACCGGAGGACTCCGGGCCGTAGATCTCGATGACGCGGCCCCGGGGCAGCCCGCCGATGCCGAGTGCGACGTCCAAGGCGATCGCGCCGGTCGGGATCACGGAGACGGGCGCGCGGCCGTCCTGGCCGAGCCGCATGACCGAGCCCTTGCCGTACTGCTTGTCGATCTGCGCGAGCGCGAGCTCGAGCGCCTTGTCCTTGTCGGGTGCTGCAGGCATGGAAGTCCACCTCGCTGGTCGAAGCCCCCGTCTCGAGGGCGCTGTGTCGGTTCTTCAGCTGTCCGGTCCGACGCTAGCGGCGGGGACCGACAATTCCAGGCGCGGCGCCCGATCTGTGGATCGCTGGACCCGATGTGGACAACACCATAGACGAACACCTGTTCGAGGTCGGCAGCGACACACCCTTGCGCTAGGATTTTCGCCCGCCCGGGTCAGGACCCGTGCGCATCCGCCCAGGTCAGCGCCGCTCGCGCGGCACGTCGAAGGCGTCGCAGACCTCGCGCCAGACGTCCTTGGCCGGGATTCCGGCGGTCAGCGCCTGGTCGACCGTGCGGCCGCCGAGTGCGCTGAGCACGTGGTCCCGGGCCAGCACCTGGGCTCGCCCGGGGCCGAACTCCTCGGCCATCAGCCGCCGGAAAACCGTGATCCGCATCGGGCCCACTCTATCCGGAGGGCGCGAACGGCCCGTTCGCTACCCGCCGGGCTGGACGCTCGCTTCGAAGTAGTCGGCCAGCGTGTCCGGCGTGGTCGCCTGGGCCTGGTCGCTCGAGTTCAGCTGGTAGATGAACCCCACCAGCGGCCGGTCCGACACCGTGAACACGAGCACCGCCGCCGTCTTGCCCGCGGCCGACGAGTAGCGGCCCTTGAGCCCGTTGCCGCCCCAGTCGGCCTCGGTGCGGTCGCCGCCCGCCGAGGTGAGCAGGCCGTCGGTGTACTGCTTGAGCGCGTCGGCGCTGGTGCCCTGGACGTAGGTGACCTGCGTGCCCGCGCGCCCCGGGGCCGAGCAGGTCGAGGCCGCCCCGAGGTTCTCCGCCGGCGCCGCCGGGCCGTTGCCCATGCCCGGCTTGCAGTCGCCGGTGTCGGCGATCTTCCCGGCGAGCTGGCGCAGGCAGCCGGTGAGGCCCTTGTCGTCGGCCTGGCCGGGCGTCTTGCACTGCTCGGCGGTGTAGGTGGCCGTCGAGGACGACGACGTCAGGAAGAAGGTCAGCCCGGCCGCGAGCACCACGACGACCGCGACCGCGATGCCGATGAACAGCTTCTTCTTCCCGCGGGGCTCGGCCTTCTCCGCGGCGGCTGCAGGCGAGTACGCGGGGAAGTTCGACGGCACCGGCTGCGGGCCGCTGGGCGGGAAGTTCGCCGGCGCGTAGCCCGGGTACTGCGGCGGGGGCGGCGGAGGCGCGTACTGCGGGCGGCCCGCGGCAACGGCCCCTTCGACGTTCTGCGTCCGCGCGCCGAGCCCGTCGCGGGCCACGTGCTGGGCACCGAGCGCGACGGCGGTCTCCGGCTGGTCGAGGCTGCCCGGCACGACGCCGAGCTTCTCCGCGATCATCGTGCCGACCAGCGGCAGCCGGCTCGACCCGCCGACGAGGTAGATGCCGGCCAGCCGGTCCGGGGTCAGCCCGGACGAGCGCAGCGTCCGCGAAAGCAGTTCGACGCTGCGCAGCATCGCCGGCCGGACGAGGCCCTCCAGCTCACCGCGCGTGACGAGGACGTCCTTGAACGGCTCGGGCATCGGCACCTCGGTCTGCGGGTGCCGCGACAGCGCCTCCTTGGCCGCCTTGACGTCCTCCTGCAGCGCGCGCCGGGTACGCCGGTCGCCGGTGGACTCGGGGCGCAGCAGCCGCTGCCAGCGCTGCGGGTCGGAGTGCGAGACCTCGCGCCCGACGTGCACCATCAGCGCCTGGTCGACGTCGAGGCCGCCGAGGTCGGGCAGGCCGTCCTCGGCGAGCACGGTGAAGCCGTTCTGCGTGGCGCCGACGACGGCGACGTCGAAGGTGCCCGCGCCGAGGTCGTAGACCGCGAGCGCCTGACCGGGGGCCAGCGACTTGCCGGGGAACGACGCGAAGTGCGCCGCCGCGGCGACGGGTTCGGGCACCAGCAGGATGTTCCGGTCCATCCCGGCGAGCCGGGCGGCCGACATCAGGACGTTGCGGCGGGTCTGGCCCCACTGCGCGGGGTGGGTCAGCCGGACCTCGTCGGGCTGCTCGCCGCCGAGCTGGCGGGAGGTTTCTTCGAGCACGCGGCGCAGGATCGCGGCCAGCGCATCGGTCACCGGGACGACGTCGGTGCCGAGCAGCAGGGTCTGTTCGTCGATGCGGCGCTTGGGGTTTGGCTCGAAGCGCGTCGGGTCGAGGCGGGCGCGGCGCTCGGCGTCCCGGCCGACCATGATCGTGCCGTCTTCGGCGGCGAACACGGCCGACGGCATGTTGGCCGAGCCGTCCACCTCGACGACCCGGGGCGGCATGCCGTGCGCCGAAAGGACGGCGACGGTGTTGGACGTCCCGAGGTCCACCGACAGGATCCGCACTGCACTCCCCTTCACGAAAACCCGCCTCGACGGCGTTCGCCGTGATGCTGCCACGTGCGCGGTCACCGTGCGTGCGGACCCGCGAAAGTCACTGCTCCTTGACTTCGGCGGTGATCGCGGTGCACGATAGTTGCGCAGTTCGGTCATTCGAGTTGCACAGACCGCGCAAGGGAGCGTCCGCAATGCCGAAGCTGCTCGTCCTCGGGGACGACCTGACCGGCAGCAACGCGACCGGAGCGCTGTACGCCCGCTTCGGGCTGCGCGCGGTTTCCGTCAACGCGCCGCTCGAACCGGACGCGCCCTGCTTCCGCGCGGAAAGCGGGATCGACGCGCTGGTGGTCAACCTGGGTACCCGCCACGCCTCGCCACCACACGCCGCGCGGGCGGTGCGGACCGCGATCGAGCTGGCCGGGCCGGTCGAGCTGACCGTGAAGCGCGTGGACACGACGCTGCGCGGCAACGTCGGCGTGGAGACCGAGGCCGTCCTGGCCTCGGCGCCGGACGCCCGGGCCCTGGTCGTACCCGCGTTCCCGGACGCCGGCCGGGTCACCCTCGGCGGCCTGCACCTGGTCGACGGCGTGCCGCTGGCCGAAAGCCCCGCGTCGCGCGATCCGCTGGCCCCGGTGAAGTCGTCGCGGATCCGCACCCTCCTGCAGCCCACCGGCCGGGAGATCGCCGAACTGCCGCTGGACGTCGTCGAGGAAGGCGTGGACGCGGTCGTGGCCGCGCTGCGCCGGCCGGCCGGGATCGTCGTCTGCGACGCCACCACGAACCGGCACCTCACCACCGTCGCCAAGGCCGCGGCCCGGCTGGCGGCCGAGGGCACGCGGTGGATCTCGGTGGACTCGGGCCCGTTCGGCGTCCGGCTGGCCGCGGCGCTGGGCCTCGCGCCCGGCCACGGCACCGTCCCGCCGGTGCTCGCCGTGGTCGGCAGCATCACCGGGCAGACCCACGACCAGCTGCTGGAAACCGAGCTGGTGCTGGACGCGCGGTACGTCGACGTCGACCCGGAGCGGCCCGATCCCCCGTCGATCGCCGCGGCGGCAGGCGAACTGCTGGCAGCCGGGCACCGTGTAGTGGGTATCCGGACCCGGGCGCCCACCCCGGGCACGCCGGTCGACCCGGAGGTGGCCGCGAAGATCCCGCCGGCGCTGGGGGAAGCCGCCCGGCTGGTGCTCGGCGGGCACCGGATCGGCGGGCTGTACGCGACCGGCGGCGACATCGCCGTCGAAGTCACGAAAGCGCTCGGGGCCGAAGGCTTCGAGATCGACACCGAAGTCCTGCCCCTGGCGGTCGCCGGGCGGCTTTCCGGCGGCCCGCACACCGGGCTGCCCTTCGCCACCAAAGGCGGGCTGATCGGCGGGCGCGACGCCGCCGTCGCCTGCCTGGAACACCTGAACCACGTGCTGGCCACCGGAAGGAACACCCCGTGAGCGACCTCCCCATCCTTGCCGTCACCCTCGGCGACCCCGTGGGCATCGGCCCCGAGATCACCCTCAAGACGCTCGCCGAGCCCGAGTCCCTGCAGCTGGCGCGCGGGGTGGCGGTCGGTGACGCGATCGTGCTGGAACGCCTGGTCCGGCACCTCGGCCTGCACCTGGAGATCAACCCGATCGCCACGGTCGCCGACGCGCGCTTCACCCCGGGCGTGATCGACATCCTCAACCTCGGCGTGGTCCGGGAAGACCTGCCGTGGGGCGAGGTCAACGCGACGGCGGGCGCCGCCGCCGTGGGCGCGATCGAGGTGGCCACCCGGCTCGCGCTGGCCGGCGAGGTCGACGCGGTCGTCACCGCGCCGATCAACAAGGAGGCGATCTGGGCGGCGGGCTCCCAGCACCTCGGGCACACCGAGATGCTCGGCGAGCTGACCGGCTCGACCCGGTACAACACGATGTTCTGGGTGTCGGGGCTGAAGATCTTCTTCGCCACCCGGCACCTTTCGCTGCGCGAGGCGATCGACCGGATCACGCGGGAGAACATCGAACACGCGATCCGCGAGGCCTACACCGCCCTCGAAGTGTTCGGCACCGAGAAACCGAGACTCGCCGTGGCCGCGCTGAACCCGCACGGCGGGGAGAACGGCAAGTTCGGCAACGAGGAGATCATCGCGATCGCCCCGGCGGTGGCCGCCGCGCGGGTCGCCGGGCTCGACGTGGTCGGCCCGATCCCCGCGGATTCGGTTTTCCACCAAGGGATCCAGGGCCGGTTCGACGGCGTGCTCTCGCTCTACCACGACCAGGGGCACATCGCGTCGAAGACGTACGACTTCGACGGCACGGTGTCGGTGACGGTCGGCCTGCCGATCCTGCGCACGTCGGTCGACCACGGCACGGCGTTTGACATCGCCGGCACCGGCCGGGCCTCGCACGGCACGATGGTCGCGGCGTTCAAGGCCGCGGCGACCCTGGCGCCGTACGCGCGGAAGCTGCCCACCATCTACCCACCGGGCGTCCGGTGATCCCCCGCAAGCGCTGGGCGTACGTGATCCCGGTCGCGGTGGTCATGTACATGCTGGCCTACCTCGACCGCACGAACGTCGCGGTGATCCTGCCCTACATCGGCGACGACTTCCCGTTGTCCGCCAGCGCGAAGGGGCTGGCGAGCGGCATCTTCTTCATCGGCTACCTGATCCTGCAGATCCCGGCGGCCGTGCTGGCGGTGAAGTGGAGCGCCCGCAAGACGGTGCTGCTGCTGATGATCGCCTGGGCGGTCGCGGCCGTCCTGTGCGGCCTGGTGCAGAACGAGACCCAGCTGCACCTCGCGCGGCTGCTGCTCGGCCTGTTCGAGGGCGGTGTGTGGCCGGCGGTGCTGATCCTGCTGGCGTCGTGGTTCCCGCAGGCCGAACGGGCACGGGCGAACGCGCTGTGGATGACGTGCCTGCCGATCTCGGCGATCGTCATGTCGCCGCTGTCCGGGCTGATGCTCGACCACATGTCCTGGCGCTGGGTGTTCGTGATCCAGGGCCTGCCGCCGCTGCTGTGGGCCGTCGTCTGGTGGTTCGCGGTGGCGGACCGGCCGGCGCAGGCCCGCTGGATCTCCGCCGAAGAACGCGAATACCTCGAAACCACCTTGAAGGCCGAGGAAGAGGCGAAGCCCGCGTTCGCGAAGGAGGGCTGTGACAACCGAGGCTTCGCCTCGGGCCGGGGGCTTCGCCACCCGGACCCCCGAAAAGCGGGCTACCGGCAGGCCCTGGCGAACCGGCAGGTGCTGCTGCTGATCGGCGTCTACTTCTTCTGGATCACCGGGTTCTACGGCTTCAGCCTGTGGTTGCCGTCGGTCGTGAAGACGATGACCGGCGGCTCGGCCACCGCCGTCGGCTTCCTGTCGGCCGTGCCGTACGTCCTGGCGCTGGCCGGGATGGTGGCGTGCGCGCACTGGTCGGACCGGACCGGCAACCGGCGGCTCGCCGTCGCGGTGCCGCTGGTCGTCGCCATCGCCGGGCTGCTGCTCGGCAACCTCGTGCACTGGCCGGCGGCGGTGCAGCTGGTGCTGCTCTGCGTCGTCGCGACCGGCGTCTACATGCCGTACGGGCCGTTCTGGGCCATCCCCAGCCGGATCCTCGGCATCGAGGTCGTGGCCGTGGCGATGGGCCTGATCAACGCGCTGGGCAACCTCGGCGGGTTCGCCGGGCCCTACCTGGTCGGCTGGCTCACCGACGTCACCGGCAGCCCGACCACCGGCTTCGTGGTCCTGGCCGCGTTCCTCGCCGTGGCCGCCGGGCTGGCGTTCTTCGGGCTGAAACCGTCCCTCGTGGAAGACTCGGCGCATGTCCCAGCCGCGACCAGGCACCCGTGACCGGCGCGCGATGCTCCTGGAGGCCGTCCGCGACGGCTCGGGCGGCATCGCGGAACTGGCCGAGGAGTTCGGCGTCTCGGAGTCGACGATCCGCCGCGACCTCGCCTCGCTCGCCGGGGCCGGGCACGTCGTCCGCACCTACGGCGGCGCGCTCGACACCGAACGCAGCCCGCTCGAGAAGGACCGCGAGCACGCGGCGGCGAAGGACGCCATCGCCCGGGAAGCCGCCGCGCTGGTGCGCGACGGCGAGGTCGTGCTGCTCGACGCCGGCACGACCACCGGCAGGCTCGCCCGGCACCTCGCCCACCGCGAGAGGCTGACCGTCGTCACCAACGGCATCACCGCCATCCGCGAGCTCGCCGGCTTCGCGGGGATCGACCTGATCGTCCTCGGCGGCCGGGTCCGCCACCCCAACGAAGCGATCCTGGGCGAGAGCGTGCTGGCCCAGCTGCGGCACATCTCACCCGACCGGGTGTTCCTGGGCGCGGACGGCCTGGTGGCCGAGCGGGGCCTGTGCTGCCCCTCACTCGAGCAGTCGGTCGTCAAGCACGCGCTGCTGCACGCGGGCGGCGAGGCGTACGTGCTGGCCGACCACTCCAAGCTGGGCCAGGCACCTTTCCCGTACTGGGCACCGCTCGACCGCGAGTACCGGCTGATCACGGACAAGCCGAAGATCGACGTCATGTATCCGCAGTTCGCCGAGAGCGTGATCCTGGCCGGCGAGCCTGTGACAACCGGGGCTTCGCCCCGGGCCGGGGGCTCCGCCACCCGGACCCCCGAACCGAAGTCGGAAACTGTCGGTGGTGCCGCGCATGATGGACGACGTGGAAGGTGACGTGCTCGACCTCTTCTCCCCCGCGACCCGCGACTGGTTCGCGGGGGCCTTCGCCGCGCCCACCGCGGCGCAGGAAGGCGCCTGGCGGGCGGCGCACGCGGGCGAGCACGCCCTCGTCGTCGCGCCGACCGGCTCCGGCAAGACGCTGTCGGCGTTCCTCTGGGCGCTGGACCGGCTGTCGGTGGAGCCGCCGCCGGCGGAGGCCACGAAACGCTGCCGGATCCTCTACGTCTCCCCGCTGAAGGCGCTCGCCGTCGACGTCCAGCGGAACCTGCGCGCGCCGCTCGCCGGCATCTCGCAGGCCTCGCGGCGGCTCGGGCTCCCGGTGCCGGAGATCGAGGTCGGCATGCGCACCGGCGACACCACCGCGGCCGAGCGCCGCTCGTTCGGCAAGACCCCGCCGGACGTGCTGGTGACCACGCCGGAGTCGCTGTTCCTGATCCTCACGTCGTCGGCGCGGGAGTCGCTGCGCGGCGTCGAGACCGTGATCGTCGACGAGGTGCACGCAGTCGCCGGCGGCAAGCGCGGCGCACACCTCGCACTGTCGCTGGAACGGCTCGACTCCTTGCTCCCGAAGCCGGCGCAGCGGATCGGGCTGTCGGCGACGGTCCGCCCGGTCGACGAGGTGAGCGCGTTCCTGGCCGGCGGCCGCCCGGTGCGGGTGGTCCAGCCGAAGCTGGCGAAGACCATCGAGGTCCGCGTCGAAGTCCCGGTCGAGGACATGAGCAACCTCGACGCGCCGCGCAGCGGGCCCGCGCCGAGCCCGCTCGACGAGCTGGAGTCGCTGACCGAGGCGTTCCCGCCCGGCGACATCGCACCCGGTGGCCTGGGCACGCTGGAGGAGATCGCCGGCAACCCGGTGCAGCGGCCGTCGATCTGGCCGGCGGTCGAGGAGCGGGTGCTGAGCCTGATCCGCGACCACCGCTCGACCATCGTGTTCGCCAACTCGCGCCGGCTCACCGAGCGGATGACCGCCCGGCTGAACGAGCTGGCCGCCGAGCAGACCGAGCTCACGCCCGAAGACACGTTCCCGGCCGAAGCCGTCGGGCAGTCCGGGGTCAGCACCGGCGCGCCGCCGGTCATCGCCCGCGCGCACCACGGGTCGATGTCGCGGGAGCAGCGCACGCACGTCGAGGAAGACCTCAAGTCCGGGCGGCTGCCGTGCGTGGTGGCGACGTCGTCGCTGGAGCTGGGCATCGACATGGGCGCGGTCGACCTGGTGGTGCAGATCGAGGCGCCGCCGACGGTGGCGTCCGGGCTGCAGCGCGTCGGCCGGGCCGGGCACCAGGTCGGCGCGGTCTCCTCCGGGGTGATGTTCCCCAAGTTCCGCGGTGACCTCGTCTCCTGCGCGGTGGTCGCCGAACGGATGGCGAGCGGCGCGATCGAGGCGGTCCGCTACCCTCGCAACCCCCTGGACGTCCTGGCGCAGCACGTCGTCGCGATGGTGGCGCTCGAACCGTGGACGGTGGCGGACCTGGCGGCGCTGGTGCGGCGGGCGGCGCCGTTCGCGTCGCTGCCGGACGACGCGCTGCACGCGGTGCTCGACATGCTCGCCGGCCGGTACCCGAGCGAGGAGTTCGGCGAGCTGCGGGCCCGGATCACCTGGGACCGCATCGCCGGCGAGCTGCGCGGGCGGCCCGGCTCGCAGCGGCTGGCCGTCACCTCCGGCGGCACCATCCCCGACCGCGGCCTGTTCACCGTGATGACGCCGGGCGGGGACGACAAGCCCGGTTCGCGCGTCGGCGAGTTCGACGAGGAGATGGTCTACGAGTCGCGTGTCGGCGACACCATCCTGCTCGGCACGTCGTCGTGGCGGATCACCGACATCACGCACGACCGGGTCATCGTGGTACCCGCGCCGGGCGAGCCGGCCCGGATGCCGTTCTGGAAGGGCGACGCGCCGGGCCGTCCGCTGGAACTCGGCCGGGCGCTGGGGAAGTTCGTCCGCGAACTGTCCACAGCGGACGATCAGAAGGCACGAGAGCGGGCTGCCGCGGCGGGGCTGGACGAGCGGGCGTGCGACAACCTCCTCGCGTACCTGACCGAACAGAAGTCGGCCACCCGGCACGTGCCGAACGACCGGACGATCCTGCTGGAGCGCTACCGCGACGAGCTGGGCGACTGGCGGATCATCGTGCACTCGCCGTTCGGCGCGCAGGTGAACGCGCCGTGGGCGCTGGCCATCGCCGCGCGGCTGCGGGAGAACCGCGGGGTGGACGCGCAGGTGGCGCACTCCGACGACGGCATCGTGCTGCGGCTGCCGGACGCGCTCGACGCCGAGGGCGGCGACGTCACGATCGGCGCGGACGACATCCTGCTCGACCCCGAAGAGGTCGAGCAGCTGATCGTCGCGGAGGTCGGCGGCTCGGCCGTGTTCGCGGCGCGGTTCCGGGAGTGCGCGGCGCGATCGCTGCTGCTGCCGCGGCGGGACCCGCGGCGGCGCACTCCCCTTTGGCAGCAACGGCAACGCGCATCGCAGCTGCTGTCGGTCGCGGCGAAGTACGAGCGGTTCCCGGTCGTCCTCGAAGCGATGCGGGAGGTGCTGCAGGACGTCTACGACGTGAGCGGGCTGCGCGAGCTGATGGCCGACGTCCGGGCCCGCAAGGTCCGGCTGGTGGAGGTCGAGACGCCGGCCGCGTCGCCGTTCGCGCGCAGCCTGCTCTTCGGCTACGTCGGGATGTTCCTGTACGAGACGGACGCGCCGCTGGCCGAGCGGCGCGCGGCGGCGCTGTCGCTGGACTCGGGGCTGCTGGCCGAGCTCCTGGGCACCGAGGCGATCCGCGAGCTGCTCGACCCGGAAGCCGTGCGTGAGGTGGAACGGTCGCTGCAGCGGCTCGACCCGGACCGGCACGCGCGCTCGGCCGAGGACGCCGCCGACCTGCTGCGGTTCCTCGGCGACCTGACCGTCGAAGAGGCGGCCGAGCGCGGGATCCAGGCGGAGTGGCTCACCGAGCTGGAGGCGGCACGGCGGGCGATCCGGGTGCGGATCGGCGGCACGGAACGGTTCCTGGCGATCGAGGACTCCGGCAAGGTGCGGGACGCGCTGGGCACCGCGCTGCCCGTCGGCGTTCCCGAGGCGTTCACCGAACCGGTCGCGGATCCGCTCGGCGACCTGCTGTCGCGTTACGCCCGCAGCCGGGGGCCGTTCGCGGCGGCGACCGTGGCGGCGCGGTTCGGGCTGGGCATGGCGGTCGTCACCGGTGTCCTCGACCGGATGACCGGGGAAGGCCGCCTGGTGCGCGGCGAACTGAGCCCCGTCGGGCATCCGGACACCCACGGCGTGGGTGTCGAATACTGCGACTCCGCGGTGCTGCGGCGGCTGCGGCGGGCGTCGCTGGCGAAGCTGCGGGCCGAGGTGGAGCCGGTCGAACCGGCGGCGCTGGGCCGGTTCCTGCCGGCGTGGCACGGGTTCGGCGGCCGCGTCCGGGCGGCCCCGACGGCGGACGACGTGCTGTCGGTGGTCGAGCAGCTGGCCGGGGCGCCGTTGCCGGCGAGCGCGGTGGAGTCGCTGATCCTGCCCGGCCGGCTGCCGGGCTACTTCCCCGCGTTGCTCGACGAGCTGACGACCGCGGGCGAGGTCACGTGGGCGGGCTGCGGCGCGCTGTCGGGCGGGGACGGCTGGATCGCGCTCGCCCCCACCGACGTCGCCGACCTGTTGCTGCCGGAAGTCGTCGAGGACATCCCGACCGGCCCGCTGCACGACGCGCTCGTGTCCACTTTGGAGGGTGGCGCGCTGTTCTTCCGCCAGCTGGTGGACCGCGCGAGCGTGCTGGTGGACAAGGCGCCGGACGACGCCGAAGTCGTGGCCGCGCTGTGGGACCTGGTGTGGGCCGGGCTGGTCACGGGCGACACGCTGGGGCCGTTGCGGGCCCAGGTGGCCGGGCACGGCGCGCACAAGCCGCGGCGGCAGGCTCCTCGCGGCCGGTACGCGCGGTTGCGGGCGGGGCGGCCGCAGATGCCGTCGCGGTCGGGGCCGCCGACGGTCGCCGGCCGCTGGGCGCTGACGCCGGTCCGCGAGACCGACGCGACCCGGCGCGCCCACGCGCGGACGGAGGCGTTCCTGGAGCGCCACGGCGTCCTGACCCGCGGCGCGCTCGACACCGAACGCGTCACCGGCGGGTTCTCGGGGATCTACAAGGTGCTGCGCGGCATGGAAGACACCGGCCAGGTGATCCGCGGCTACGTCGTGGAGGGGCTGGGCGCGGCCCAGTTCGCGGCGAAGGGGGCGGTGGACCGGCTGCGTGCGCTGTCGGGTCCGGGCCGCCCGGCTCCCGGCCGCGCGGTGGTGCTGGCGGCGGCGGACCCGGCCCAGCCGTACGGTGCGGCGCTCCCCTGGCCGGCCGCCACGGGCGACACGAAGCACCGCCCGGCCCGCAAGGCCGGTGCGCTGGCGGTGCTGGTGGACGGGGTTCCGGCGCTGTACGTCGAGCGAGGAGGCCGGTCACTGCTGAGCTTCACCGAGGAACGGCAACCGTTGTCGGACGCGGCACAGGCGCTGTCAGCCGCGGTCCGGGAGGGCTGGCTGGGCCAGCTGGCGGTCCAGCGTGCGGACGGCGAACAAGCCCTGACGTCGGAGCTGGCGGAGGTCCTGCGGGAGGCCGGTTTCCGGGCCACGCCCTCGGGTCTGCGCCTGCGGGCCTAAGCTGCCAGTCCGACACGCACGAAGGATGTTCTGCTCATGGCCATGCGCGAGCTGCGCTATTTCGGGGACCCGATCCTCAAGTCCGTCTGCGACCCGGTCACCGTGTTCGACGAGAAGCTCGAGGCGCTCGTGCGGGACCTGGTCGACTCGGTGAAGCCGGCGGGGCGAGCCGGGCTGGCCGCGCCGCAGATCGGGGTCGGGCTGCGCATCTTCAGCTACGACGTCGCCGGGCTCGCCGGGTACGTCGTCAACCCGGAGATCGTCGAGCTGTCCGAGGAGACGCACGAGATCGACGAGGGCTGCCTTTCGGTGCCGGAGCTGTGGTTCCCGACGAGGCGCGCGAAGCACGCGAAGGTCCGGGGCGTCGACATCCACAACGAGCCGATCGAGGTCGAAGGCGAGGAAGTGCTGGCCCAGTGCCTCCAGCACGAAACCGACCACCTCGACGGCGTGCTCTACCTGGACCGCCTCACGGCCGAGCGCAAGAAGACGGCCATGCGCGAAGCGCGCGACAAGGACTGGTTCTGGAAACGCTGACCAGGCCCCGGCTTCACCCCGGCAGGAACATCCGCAGCTGGGTGCCCTCCTCGAGGGAGCGTTCCGTGCGCAGCCCCGCCCGGGCCGCCGTGCGCGGCAACACGTCGTCGCCGGGGAGGCAGTCCGCCCTCAGCTCCGCGATGCCCTGAGCCTCTGCGAGCGTCGCCACCCTGGACAGCAGGGCCGTGCCGATGCCCTGGCGCTGCCAGTCGTCCTCCACCAGCAGGGAAATCTCGGCGCCGCCCGTCGCGGACGGGATCAGCTGGGCCAGGCCGATCACCTCGCGGCCGAAGACCGCGAGCACGCTCGTGCCACGCGGGGGCACCAGCAGGCGGTGCAGCCAGCGGCGCGGGACCGTCCGGACTCCCGTGTGGTAGCGGCGGAAGAGCGTCGCCGTCGAGCAGCGGCGGTGCAGTCCGGACACCGCTTCGGCGTCGGCGGGGACGCCCTTGCGCAGGACGATCGCCGCGCCGTCCGGGCGGTTGAGCACCACCGGGCCCGCGATGTTCCGCTCCGCGGCGGTCAGCAACGTCACCAGCGCCTCGGCACGGGTGAGCTCCAGCTGGACGAACGGTGCCCACTGGCGCCGCGCCACCAGCGCGTCCCCGCCGCCCAGCGCGAACACCGCCCGGTGCCCGCTCTCGGTGCGGGCCGGGTTCGCCTCGGCCGTGGGGACGCGCGTGACGACGTCCGCGGCCAGCACGTCCTTCAGCACCTCGGCGAGGTGCGCCGGGTCGTCGACCGCCCGGCGGGCCGCGAGCAGCGTCGACGACGCCGGGTCGACCAGCTCGTGGACGTCGGCGTCGATGATCGCCGTGCACTCGCAGCCCTCGGCGCGGATGGCGTCGGCCAGGTGCCGCCGGGGCAGGCCGGTCGCCGGGCGCAGGACGATCTCGTCGAGCACGCCGCCGGGCACGGGCAGCACGGCCAGGCCGAGGATGTTGCACTCGAGGTCGGCGAGCCGGATCGCGATGCGGGCGAGGGTGCCGGGGTGGTCGTGCATCCGGATCCGGACCCGCCACGCGGACGGCGCGTCCGCCACGTCGACGGCGGCCGCCGGGCCGACCTGGGGCAACGCTCTGGAGGTCTCCATGCCACCACGGTCCCGCGCGGTTGTTGCCGGGCCAGGACGCCGGTGTTTCGCGCAGGTCAGCGTTGGCCGCGGCCCGGCAACCCGGGCGAAACACTCGTCAGCCAGGATCGCAGCTCGGTCGCCAGGGTGACCGGGGCGTCCAGCTGGATGAGGTGGCCGACGGCGGCGACCGGGGTGAACGTCGCGCCGCGGATGCCCGCGGCCAGCCGCTCGCCGATCGAGGGCGGGATCCACGTGTCCTCGGCACCCCAGAGCACGCGCACCGGGAGGTCCACTCGGCCCAGTTCCGCCTCGTTGTCGGCCAGGTAGCGCTCGTCGTACGCGGCGATCTGGCGGTAGAACGCCGGCTGGCCTTCCTCCCCGAGCCACGGCGCGGTGAGCTCCGCGAGGTCGGCCTCCCGCAGTTCGCGGAAGCTCGCGTTGCCGATGTAGGCCCGGACCAGCGCCTCGTGGATGTACGGCGGCACCCGGGCGAGCACGTCCGGGTGCTCCTTGACGAGCTGGAAGAACGGCGAACCCGACGGCGGGATGGCCACGGCGTCGGCCATCAGCAGCGACGCGTACGGCACGCCGTGGACCAGGTGGGCGCGCAGCGACACGGCACCGCCGTAGTCGTGGGCGACGACGTGCGGCCGGTCGAGACCCCAGTGTGCGAGCAGCGCCCGGAACGCCTCGGCCTGGACGCCGAAATCGACCGGGTGGTCCGCGTCCTTCGAGGACCGGCCGTAGCCCGGCATGTCCCAGAGGTAGACGGTGAAGTCTTCGCTCAGCGCTTCGGCGAAGGGCCGCCACAGCGCCGACGACCACGGTGTGCCGTGGCAGAACACCACCGCGGGGCCGGATCCGGCCCGGTCCCAGGCGATCCGGCGCCCCTGCCACTCGAAGGTCTCCATGCTCCCAAGCTAGGTCAGCGCGGGGTCAGTACGCAGAACTCGTTGCCCTCCGGGTCCATCAGCACGCGCCACGGCAGGGCCGGCCCGCCGAGGTCCGCGGGCGCCGCACCCGCCGCCACGACTTCCGACACCGCCTCCGCGTGCTCGGTGCCCGACGGCGGCGCGACATCGAGGTGCACCCGGTTCTTGACGCTCTTCACGTCGTCGTTGCGGAGGAACTCCAGCCACGGCCCGCGGTTCGACGGCGCGCGCAACCCCACCAGGACGTCGCCTTCGCGGGCGGCGACCGGCCAGCCGGTGAGCCGCGCCCAGAAGTCCGCCATGCGCTCCGGGTCGTGGGCGTCGACCACGATCGAAGCCACCGCGCCCGACGCGTACCGGTCGCGGGGCTCGAGGACGCAGAACTCGTTGCCCTCCGGATCGGCCAGCACGACCCATGGCACGGCGCCCTGCCCGAGGTCGACCCGGTGGCCGCCGAGCTCCACGGCGCGCGACACCAGCTCCGCCTGGTGCGAGAGCGACGTGCTCGCCAGGTCCAGGTGGATCCGGTTCTTCACCTCCTTGGCCTCGGGCACGGGCACGAAAACGAGGTCCAGGTCCCAGCCGTCGGTCTCCGGGGCGCGCACGTCGACCTCGTCCGGCTCCTCGACGGCGACACGCCAGCCGAGGAGCGCGGCCCAGAAGTCCGCCAGGACTCTCGGCCGCGCCGCGTCGATCACCAGGTTCACCAGGCGCGTGGTCATGGGCCGCAGGCTAACCGCCACCTCCGACAGTTCCGGTTCGGCTTCCCCACCGGCCGGATCATCGGGTCGCGAGCCGCATCAGCGCCCAGAGCTGGGCCGCCTGGTCGTGCACTCCCCGCACGGTCACCGAGGTCAGGGACGACCGGCCCCACAACCACAGGTAGATCCGCCCGGGTTCGGCGGCCGTGACGACGTCGTCCGCGGTCTCGGCCTCCTCGGCCGAGCAGCGCCAGGCCTCGGTCGACTCGGGCCCGGCCCGCGCGATCCAGCTGTGCGCGCCGGTGCGCACGCCGACCGAGCCCGCTTTCGTGCCGGTCAGACCCAGCATCGGCAGCTTGTGGCCGAACCAGAGGGTCAGCGCCTCGTCGATGCCGTCGATCGCCAGGTCCTCGGCGACGCCGCGCTGCTCCGCGCCCGCCGCCTGCTCGACGTCGACGCGGTGGACCAGCGTCTCGTGCAGCATCCGCCGGCGCCAGAACCCGTAGGTCGGGTCGGCCGGCCACCACGTGTCGGCGCGCTCTTCGGGGTCGTGCGCGGCCAGTTCGTCGAGGAGCTCGGCCAGGCCGGTCTCCAGGTACGCGGCCAGGCTCTGGCCCGGCTCGGGGTCGCGCTGCCAGTCTTCGGGGTTGCGGCCTTCGGCGAGCCGGCGCCGGACCATCCGGTAGAGGCTGCCGACGTGCCGGGCCACCTCGGCGGCCGACCAGCCCGGACAGGCGGGCACCGGCGCTTCGGCGGGCGCCGCGTGGACGGCCTCGGCCAGCACCCGGCCTTCGATCCCCAGCGCCGTGAGCAACCGCCCTCGGTCGACCGGGCCGTGCTCACGCGACATGGGCTTCCCCGGTGATCGGGAGGCCGTGCACCAGGCGGCGGACCAGTTCGAGGAACGACGTGGCGGCCCGCACCAGCTCGACGGCCGACTCGGCGGTGACCTTCCCGGTGATCCCGGCCTGCGCGGCGGCGCGCGCGGCCGAGTTGCCCGCGAAGAAGGCCGACCACTCCCGCAGTTCGGGAGCGACGGAGTCGAGCAGCACCCAGGTACTGGCCGGCCGAGCACGCCCCCGGTGCGGACGCCCCCGGGCAGCAAGCACGGCGGCGGCGCCCCGCAGGGCGGCGAGGTAGGCACCGATGAAGCGCTCGGCGGGAGCGGTCTCCCGGTCGGCCTCGGCGAGCCCGCGCCGGGCTTGGGCAAGCAGGCCGGCGGCAACGGGCGGTGCGGGCGGGCGGAGGGACATGGGCAGCTCGGGCTGGTTGCGCTCAGCGTGGGCGGCGGATTCCCCCTCGACGGCGGGCGGACGCAGGGAGTCAGGGAACTGCGGGGAGTCCGCGGTGGGCGGACGCAGCGAAGCAGGCAGCTCGGACAGGCTGCGACCAGCATCGGGCGAACCGGACTCGACATCGGCAGTGGGCGGGCGCAGCGAGGCCGGCAACTCGGACTGACCGGCATCCGCGACCGGCGGACGCAGCGAAATCGGCAGCTCGGGCTGCCCCGGGTCTGCCACCGGCACCGGCGAGTGCGAAATCGGCAGCTCGACCTGCTCAAGCTCCGCACCGGCGATGGGCGGACGCAGCGAGGTCGGCGGCTGGGATTGACCACTGTCCGCATGAGCAGCCGACGGGCGCAAAGAGGTGGGCACCTCGGGCCAGCCGGCATCCGCAGCGGCAGCAGCCGGACGCGGCGAAGCCGAAAGCTCGGACTGACCGGCATCCGCGACCAGCGGACGCAGCGACATCGGCAGCTCGGGCTGCCCCGGGTCGACCGCCGCCGTCGGGTGCAGTCGGCCCTTTCCCTCGGCCCGCGGGCGGGTTCGGCGGGGGCGGCCGTGGTGGGTGCCGGCCGCTGGTGGGGTTACCGGCGGGCGCAGCGGCATGGGCAGCTGCGGCTGCCCGGACTCCGTGGGGGACACGACCTTGACGGACATGACGACCCTCCTCCTGCGCGGGGTGAGCCCGATCGAGCACCCGGCGGCCGGACGCTTCCCCCGCCCCGCCGCCGGGCACCTGACCGGTGCGCGCTCACCGATGTCGAACGTCTGTTCGAACAATTTCCAGAGTAACCCCGACCCGGTGTCCGCTCAACCCCACGGGTGGAATCCCCGGACGTGGTGCGGGACACCAGGTCGGTGGCGTGATCTCATAGGTTCATGAGTTCGCTGGACCACCCCGCCGTCGCCAAGGTGGCGGCCGCGCTGGCCGAAGCCGGGCAGCACGCCGCCGCCGAGGGCATCCGCGTGCTGCCCGCCGAGGTCCGGACCGCCGCTCAGGCGGCCGAAGCGCTCGGCGTGCCCGTGGGGGCCATCGCCAACAGCCTCATCTTCCGCCTGGGGTCCGACAAAAAAGCGCTCCTCGCCCTCACCTCGGGCGCCCACCGCGCCGATCCGGCCACCCTCGAGCGGCTGGCCGGGGCCGGAATCGGCAAGGCCGACGCCGACTTCGTGCGGGCGCACACCGGGCAGCCGATCGGCGGCGTCGCCCCCACCGGGCACCCGGGGCCGCTGCCGACGCTGGTCGACACCGCGCTGCGCGCCCACGACGTCGTGTGGGCCGCCGCCGGGCACCCCAAGACCGTCTACCCCACCACCTTCGCGGAGCTGGTCGCCTTGACCGGGGGCACCCCGGGCGCGCTCAGCGGCGCGGAGGAAGATGGACAGCCGTGACCGCGATGCCCGCCGGCTGCTCCCGCTACGTCCAGCTCTCCTCGGACGAGTTCCGCGCCCGCCTGCCCGAGGCGCTGGACATCTACGTCCGGGCGATGCGGTACCCGGCAGGCACCGCCGAGCAGCGCGCGCCGATGTGGCTCACCCACGCGCTGCGCGAGGGCTGGCGCTGCATGGCCGCGCTCGACGCCGACGACGTCCTGCTCGGGCTCGCCTACGGCTACCGCGGCCGGGCCGGGCAGTGGTGGCACGAGCAGGTGCGCCACGGCCTGAGCCGTCGCTTCGGGCCCGAAGCGGCGGAGCGCTGGCTGTCGGACTACTTCGAGCTGACCGAGATCCACGTCAAGCCGGAGAACCAGGGCCACCAGATCGGCGAGGACCTGCTGCGCGCGCTGCTGGACGGCGTGCCGAGCGCGAACGTCCTGCTGTCGACGCCCGAGGGCACCAGCCGGGCGTGGAAGCTCTACCGGCGCACCGGGTTCGTCGACGTCCTGCGCGACTACCACTTCGCCGGCGACCCGCGGCCGTTCGCGATCCTCGGGCGGGCGCTGCCCCTCGACTCGCGCTGAGCCGAGGGGCGACGCCGGTCAGCGCGGTTCGGGACGCCAGTACCCGATCAGCAGCGCCGCGACCAGGACGGCGGCGCCGCACCAGGCCGTGACGCCGAGCCGTTCCCCGAAGAGCGCGGCGGACAGGACGGTGGCCGTCAGCGGCTCGAGCACCGCCGACAGCGCACCCAGGACGGGGTGCGCCGTCGCCAGGCCGCGCAGGTAGGCGGCGTAGGCGAGCGCGGTCGGCACCGCGCCGAGGTAGCAGGCCGCCGCGAGGACGTCCGCGTGCAGCGGCAGTGCCATGCCCGTCCAGCTCGCCACGGGGGTGAGCAGGAGACCGCCGGTCAGGCAGCCGAACGCCGTCGTGGACAGCGGGTCCAGGCCGTCGACCGGCTTCGCGGTGAGCAGCGTCAGGGCCGCGAAGCCCGCCGCGGCGAGAAGCGCGAAGCCGAGGCCGCCGACGAGGTGGGCGGGTTCGTCCGGTGACCAGCGGAGCAGCACCAGTCCGGCGAGCGTGCCGGCGAGGGAGAGCACCGTCCAGCGGTGGGGCCGGCGCACCACCGCGAGCGTGACGACGACGGGTGCGGCGCCGATGGTGGTCATCGTGGCGATGCTGACCGAGCTGAGCGCGACGGCGGCGAAGTAGCTCGCCTGGAAGAGGGCGAACAGCGCGCCGACGGCGAGAAGCCGCTTCGCCGCTTCGGCGGTGCGTGGGAGGCCGCCGCCTTTCAGCAGGACGAAGAGGGTCGCGACGCCGCCGCCGACGAGCAGCCGGTACGCGGCCACGGCGAGCGGGTGAAGACCGGCCAGCTGACCGAGAAGGGAGCCGGCGAGGCCACCGGTGCCCCAGAGGACACCGGCGAGAACGAGCGCGGCCGAAGACCGGGCGCGCGTGGACAGGGTTGTCAAAGGAACGCTCCTGCGTCGAAGGAAAAGGGAGCTCGACGACGCGGGGCGGTGCAAGACGAATCAGCCGCGGGCCCTGGAGGCCACGCGGCTGGGAACCACCCCGCTCAGGCGCGGGGCGGTGGGGTGACGAAGAGGATTCGGCGCACGGGGCGAACCTAGCGGGGGCGAACGCCGTGCGGCCACCGGTTTTCCGGTGGCCGCCCGGCGGAGCTCAGTCCAGCCACTGGTTTCCGGTGACCGCCCGGCGGAGCTCAGTCCAGCTGGGCCAGCTGCTCCCGCAGCGTGTCCAGCCCCATCCCGCCGAGCCGCAGTGCCTGCATGTGGAACCGCTTGATGTCGAACGCGCCGCCGGCCCGGCCCTGGGCCTCCGAGCGGGCCGTCAGCCACAGGCGCTCGCCGATCTTGTACGCCGGGGCCTGGCCGGGCCAGCCCAGGTACCGGTCGATCTCGTCGCGGACGTGCGCTTCGTCGGTGATCGTGCGGGTCAGCATGAACTCCAGGCCCAGCTCCGGGGTCCACCGCGCCCCCTCGTGGAAGCCCGTTCCCGCCGGGATCTCGAGCTCCAGGTGCATGCCCAGGTCGACCACCACCCGCGCCGCGCGGAAGAGCTGCTCCGACAGCATTCCCAGCAGGTCGCCGTCGTCGGAGAGGTAGCCCAGCTCCTCCATCAGGCGCTCCGAGTACAGCGCCCAGCCCTCCGCGTGGCCCGACGTGAACGCCATCAGGCGCTGGTACTTGTTCAGCCCCTCGGACTGGTCCACCGCCGTCGCGATCTGGAGGTGGTGACCCGGTGCTCCTTCGTGGTACACCGTGCTCGTCTCGCGCCACGTGACGAACTCGTCGCGGCCGGCGGGCAGGGACCACCACATCCGGCCCGGGCGGGCGAAGTCCTCGCTCGGACCCGTGTAGTACGCGCCCACTCCGCCGCCCGGCGGGGCGATCTTGCACTCCAGCGCCATCACGCGGTCCGAAATCTCGAAGTGCTTGCCGCGCAACGACTTCAGCGCCTCGTCGGACAGGTGCTGCATCCACGCCTCGAACTCCGCGCGGCCGCGGACGCGGTAGCGGGGGTCGGCGTCGAGCACCGCCGCGACCTCCGCCACCGAAGCGCCCGGCTTGACGCGGTTCGCGACCGCCCGCATCTCGGACTCGATCCGGGCGAACTCCGCCCAGCCCCATTCGTAGGCCTCGCGCAGGTCCAGCGCCGCGCCGACGAAGTACCGCGACCACAGCCGGTAGACGTCCTCGCCGACGGCGTCCTTGACCGGGGCCTTCGGCGCCAGCTCGGCCCGCAGGAACCCGGCGAACTCCGCGAACGCCTCCTCGGCGGCCCGCGCGCCGTGCGCAAGGTCTCCCTTCAGCGCTTCACCCTGTGAAGACGCGCCGCCGACGAGCTGCGTGAAGTAGCCCGTCTCGTCCTGGAGCCCGGCCCACGTCTCGCACTGCTCCGCCACCTTCGCGATCTGCCGCAGCGCCGAGACGTGCCCGTTGTCGGCCGCCGTGAGCAGGCCGTTGCGGACGTTCGCGAGCGCCTGCGGGACCTCGCCGAGCCGGGCCGAGACGACCGACCAGTCCTGCTCGGTGTCGAGCGGCATCAGGTCGAACGCCATCCGCAGCTCCTGCACCGGGCTGGAGATGACGTTCAGGCTCGCCACGTCGAGGCCGGCCTCGTGGATCTCCAGCTCCAGCCCGACGCGCTCGGTGAACACGGCCTTCGCGGCGCGCTCGGCGGTGTCCTGCGGCTCGGCGGCCGTGACGGCGGCGTGCGCCCGCGACGCCAGTGCGGCGCGCTCGGCGAACCCGTCCGCCGAGTAGTCGGTCAGCCGGTGGTCGTGACCCGTGATGCCGTATGCGGTCGCCGCGACCGGGTCCGCGGCCGCGTATTCGTCGACGTAGCGGTCACAGATCCCGTGCACGCCATCGGAAGCAGTAGAAGCCATGCGCCGCACGCTACCGGGCCACCAGGGGCCGGTGGTACGTACTTAAGCACGGGCCGGGACGAGCCCGAGCCTCGCGATGACCTCGCGTGTCGCCTTCGACCGGTTGAACGTGTAGAAGTGCAGGTTCGGCACGCCCTCGGCGATCAGCTTCTCGCACAGCTCCGTGATGACGTCGATGCCCGCCGCGCGGAACGCCTTCGGGTCGTCGGCCAGCGGCTCCAGCCGGTCGAGGAGCTTCCGGGGGGCCGGCGCGCCGGACAGCTTGATCGTCGTCTGCAGGGTCCGCAGCGTGGTCAGCGGCATGACGCCGGGCAGCACCGGGACGTCGCAGCCGGTCGCCGCCACCCGGTCGCGCAGCCGGAGGAAGTCCTCGGGGTCGTGGAACAGCTGCGCGATCGCGAAGTCCGCGCCCGCGCGCAGCTTGCGGACCAGGTACTTCGTGTCCGATTCCAGGTCGGTCGAGCGCGGGTGGCCGTAGGTGTACGCCGAGACGCCGACGCAGAAGTCGCCCAGCTCGCGGACCAGCTGCACGAGCTCTTCGGCGTAGGTCAGGCCCTCCGGGTGCGGGATCCACTCGCCGTAGACGTCGCCCGGCGGGTCGCCGCGCAGCGCGAGGATGTTGCGGACGCCGACCGAGGCGTACCAGCCGATCACGTTCCGCAGCTCGGCGACGGAGTGGTTGACCGCGGTCAGGTGCGCCATCGGCACCAGCGTGGTCTCGGTGGCGACGCGCGCGATGCTGCGGATCGTGCCGTCGCGGCTGGAGCCGCCGGCCCCGTAGGTGATCGACATGTAGGCCGGGTCGTACGGCTCGAGCTCCCGGATCGCCTTCCAGAGGACGGCCTCGTCCGCCGTGTCCCGGGGCGGGAAGAACTCGATGGAGAACTTCGGCCCGTCTCCTCGCAACCGCTCGATCACCGACGTCATACCCGAATGTTAAAGGTCTCCGGTACTAAACTGGTCACGGGAGTGAGCCATGCACGAGGACGACACGAACCGGGACGAGGACGTGCGCCTCGCCGTCTACCACGCTTTCGCCGATCGCGGCCGCGCGCCGTCCGCGCCGGAGCTGGCCGACGCGGCCGGCGGGTCGCTGGCCGTCGCCAAGCAGTCGCTGCACCGCCTCGCGCAGGCCCACCACCTGGTGCTCGACGAGTGCGAGCACGTCGTGCTGGCCCACCCGTTCGCGGCGAAGTCGCTCGGCTTCTCGGTGATGGGCTCGAGCACGCTGTGGTGGGGCGGTTGCGCATGGGACTCCTTCGCCATCCCCCACCTGGTGGCCGGCGAGCCGGAGGTGCTCGTCGCGACCCGCTGTCCCGGCTGCGGGCAGCCGCACGCCCTGGTCGTGTCCCGCTCCGCGCCGCCCGAGGGCACGCAGGTGGCGCACTTCCTCGTGCCCGCCGCGCGGATGTGGGACGACGTGCTGCACACCTGCGGCCACCAGCGGCTGTTCTGCTGCGAGTCCTGTGTGGACGCCTGGCTGGCGGCGACCGGGCAGGCCAAGGGGTACGTCATGGACCTCGTCACGCTCTGGCGGCTCGCCCGGGGCTGGTACGAGGGCCGCCTCGAGCGCGGCTACCGGCGGCGCGAACCGGACAGGGCCGTCGAATACTTCGCCGAAGCGGGCCTGACCGGGCCGTTCTGGGCGGCGACGGCCGGAGTCTGATTCGCCACATCCGGGTGCCCCGGCGGCCCGCGCCCCCGCCGGTTCCGCGAGGATGGCGGCATGAACGCGCCCGTTTCCGACGCCGATCTGCCCGCCAACGTCGAGCGCGCGCTGGCCGGGTTCCTCGGCCGGGCGAGCGCGGAAATCGTGGCCACCGAGCCGACCGTGAAGGCCGGGATCGACGCGCTGAGCGGGTTCGTGCTGACCGGAGGCAAACGCTTGCGCCCGACGTTCGCCTGGTGGGGCTGGCGCGGCGCGGGCGGCGACCCGGCGGGCCCGGACGCCGAAGGCGTGCTGCAGGCGGTGTCCAGCCTCGAGCTGATCCAGGCGTGCGCGCTGATCCACGACGACCTCATCGACTCCTCCGACTCCCGCCGCGGCTTCCCGACCGTGCACATCGCGGGCGCGAAGCTGCACGCCGACCAGGGCTGGCTCGGCTCCCCCGCGACGTTCGGCCTGGCCACCGCGGTGCTCGTCGGCGACCTGGCGCTGGCCTGGGCGGACGACATGTTCGCCGACGCGCCGCTGCCGGCCGAGACGCTCGCCGCGGCCCGTCCCGCGTGGCGCGCGATGCGCACCGAGGTGCTCGCCGGGCAGTACCTCGACGTCCGCACGCAGGCCACCGGCGACGCCTCCGTCGAGGCCGCGCTGAAGATCGACCGGCTCAAGACCGCCGCCTACACCGTCCAGCGGCCGCTGCACCTCGGCGCCGCGCTCGGCGGGGCCTCCCCCGAGCTGATCGCCACGCTGCTGGAGTTCGGCGGCGAGGTCGGCGTCGCGTTCCAGCTGCGCGACGACCTGCTGGGCGTGTTCGGCGACCCGTCGGTCACCGGCAAGCCCGCCGGCGACGACCTGCGCGAGGGCAAGCGCACCCTGCTCGTCGCGCTCGGCCTGCAGCTCGCCGCCGAAAAGGGCGAGACGGCCGCGGCCACCGTGATCGCGGACGCGATCGGCGACGCGGACCTCTCCGACGAGGGCGTGGAGACCGTCCGGATGGCGTTGCGGCAGGTCGGTGCCGTCGACGCGGTCGAGCGGCGGATCGACGAGCTGACCACCGCGGCGATGGCCGCCCTCGAGCGCGCGCACCTGGCCGAGCCCGCGCCGGAGGCGCTGACCGGGCTGGTCGTCAAGGCCACCCAGCGGACGTACTGACGTGCGGGGTAACAGTAGGGCCCTCGGACCCGCCGATCACGTCGTCGTGATCGGGGCCGGGCTGGCCGGGCTTTCGGCGACCCTGCACCTGCTCGGCGCGGGACGCCGCGTCACGCTGCTGGAACAGGCCGACGTCCCGGGCGGGCGCGCCGGGCAGGAGACCTTCGACGGCAACGCCGTGGACACCGGCGCGAGCGTGCTGACGATGCCCGAGCTCCTCGAAGAGGCGTTCGCCGCGGTCGGTGAGCCCCTCGCCAAGAACCTGCGCCTGACCAGGCTGGACCCGGCGTACCGGGCCCGGTTCGCCGACGGCTCGGAGCTGGCCCTGCGCACCGGCGGCGACGCGATGGAGGCCGAGATCCGTGCCTTCGCCGGCGCCCGCGAGGCGGCGGGCTACCGGGCGCTGCGGCGCTGGCTGACCGAGCTCTACGCCGTGCAGAAGGACCGGTTCCTCGCGACCAACTTCGACTCGCCGTTCGACCTGGCGCGTCCCGAGCTGGCGAAGCTCGCGGCGCTGGGCGGGTTCGGCAAGCTCGGCCCGCGCGTCGGCCGCTACCTGCTCGACGAGCGGGTCCGGCGGCTGTTCACCTTCCAGGCGCTCTACGCGGGTCTCGACCCGGCGAGCGCGATCGGCGCGTACGGCGTCATCGCCTACATGGACACCGTCGGCGGCGTCTACTACCCCGAAGGCGGGATGGGGGAGATCGGCCGGGCGATGACCGGCGCGGCGGCCCGGGCGGGCGCGGACGTGCGGTTCGGCACCGAAGCCGCGTGGCTCGAGCGGGTGAATTCGCGGGTGCGCGCGGTCCGGACGCGCTCGGGCGAGCGGATCGCCTGCGACGCCGTCGTCCTCGCCACCGAGCTGACCGCGGCCTACCGGCTCATCGGCGCGCGGCCCCGGCGGCCGGTGCCGCTGCGGTACTCGCCCTCGGCCGTCGTCCTGCACGGCCGGACGACGCGGGCGTGGGACCTCGGGCACCACACGATCTACTTCGGCGACGCGTGGGAGCGGACGTTCGCCGAGATCATCCGCGAAGGGAAGCTCATGAGCGACCCGTCGCTGCTGGTCACCCGCCCGACGGCGACGGATCCGGGGCTGGCCGGGCGCGGCGGCGAGATCGTCTCGGTGCTCGCCCCGGCGCCGAACCTGCGGCGCGGGCCGATCGACTGGGACCGCGTGCGCGAGCCGTACCGCGAAGAGCTCCTTCGCACCCTCGAAGCGCGCGGGCTGACCGGCTTCGGCGACGGGTTCACCGTCGACGAGACGATCACCCCGGCGGACTGGGCGGCACGCGGGCTCGCCGCCGGGACGCCGTTCTCGCTGGCGCACACGTTCACGCAGACCGGCCCGTTCCGGCCCGCGAACCTGGTGCGCGCGGCGGGCAACGTGGTGCTCGCCGGCTGCGGCACGACGCCGGGTGTCGGCATCCCGCCCGTGCTCATCTCCGGACGACTGGCAGCGGAAAGGATCACCGGCCGGTGAACGAACTCGACGCCGCGGGCATCACCGGGCCCGCGCTGCGGGCCGCCTACACCGAGTGCCGCCGCATCAACGCCCACCACGGGCGCACGTTCTTCCTGGCCACCCGGCTGCTGCCGGCGCGGGCCCGGCCGGCCGCGCACACGCTCTACGGGTTCGCGCGGATGGCCGACGAACTGGTCGACAACCCGTCCCCGGGCAGTGACCCGGCGGCCGAGCTGGACCGCGTCGGGGCGATGGTGGACGTCGTCTTCGACGGCGGCACCCCGGCCGACCCGGTGCTCGTGGCATTGGCCGACACGGTGCGGCGCTACGGCATTTCCCGGGGGCTGTTCGACGCGTTCCTGAAGTCGATGCGGATGGACCTCAAGCCGGTCGAGTACGCGACGTTCGCCGAGCTGGGCGAGTACATGTACGGCTCGGCCGCGGTGATCGGGCTGCAGATGCTGCCGGTGTTCGGCACGGTCGGCGCACTGGCGGACGCCGAGCCGGGCGCGATCGCACTCGGCGAGGCGTTCCAGCTGACGAACTTCCTGCGCGACGTCGGCGAGGACCTCGATCGTGGCCGGCTGTACCTGCCGACGCGGGAGCTGGCGGCGTTCGACGTCACGCGTGAACTGCTGGAGGAGCGGCGGCCCGACCCGCGGATCCGGGCGGCGCTGGCGTACTTCGCCGCGCGGACGCGGGCGGTGTACCGGCGGGCCGAAGCGGGGGTTCCGTTGCTGCGTCCCGAATCGCGGGCGTGCGTGCGGACGGCGTTGACGCTGTACGAGGGCATCCTGGACGAGATCGTCGCCCTGGACTACGACATCCTGACCCGGCGCGCGGTGGTGCCGAAGTCGCGCAGGCTGGTAGTCGCGCTACCACCTTTGGCCACGGTCTGGGCGCGCGAGACGTTCCGGGGCGGTCGTAGGCTGCGATCATGAGCGAACGACGCATCCGGATCGGCCTGCAGCTCCAGCCGCAGCACGCCGACTACGACACCATCCGGCGCACCGCCTCGGCCGCCGAGGACCTCGGCGCCGACATCGTCTTCAACTGGGACCACTTCTACCCGCTGTACGGCGATCCCGAGGGCGCGCACTTCGAGTGCTGGACGATGCTCGGCGCGTGGGCGGAGTCGACGTCGCGCGTGGAGATCGGCGCGCTGGTGACCTGCAACAGCTACCGCAACCCCGAGCTGCTGGCCGACATGGCCCGCACGGTCGACCACATCTCCGGCGGCCGGCTCATCCTCGGCATCGGCTCGGGCTGGTTCGAGAAGGACTACGACGAGTACGGCTACGAGTTCGGCACCGCGGGCGGCCGCCTCGACAACCTGGCGGAGTCGCTGCCGCGCATCGAGTCCCGCCTCGGCAAGCTGAACCCGGCGCCGACCCGCAAGATCCCGGTCCTGATCGGCGGTGGCGGCGAGAAGAAGACCCTCAAGCTGGTGGCCAAGCACGGCGACATCTGGCACGGCTTCGGCGACCCGGAGGTCGTCGAGCGTAAGGTGAAGATCCTCGACCAGCACTGCGCGGACGTCGGCCGCGACCCGGCCGAGATCGAGCGTTCGTGCGGCGTCCAGGGCGAGCCGGACGAGCTGGGCCCGAAGCTGCTGAGCCTGGGCGTCACGACGTTCACGGTCGGCGTGGGCGGCCCGGACTACGACTTGGGAGCCCTCAAGTCGTGGATCGCCTGGCGCGACAAGACCAACGGCTGAGTTACCCTCGCGCCCGGTGTGCGGCGACGCGTTCGCGCGTCGCGCACCGGGGTGAGCAGAACTTCCGAGGACTCCCGCCTCCCGTGTGCGCGAACGGCTTCCCGCACGACGCCGAAGCGCACAGCCCTCCCGGCACGTCCTGGCGCTCGGCCAGCAGCGAAGCCAGCCCCAGCGCCGATGACGTCACCAGCCACGCTCCCCACGGCCCGTCGTCCGCCGCGTCGGCGTGCAGGTGCCAGCCGTAACCCTCTTCGTGGTTCGTCAAGCGCGGTGGACCCGCGTACGCAGCAAACAACGCGTTGAGCACCGAAGCCGCCGAAGCCACGTCAGGCGCCGCGAACGCCGCACGCAGCTCGACCGCCGCCGCCCGAAGCTCGGCCACGTCCGAAGCTGACAACCGAACGTCGGGTTCGCCGTGCGAACTCAAGACGCGGGCGATCTCGGACGAAGAGGCGTCGAACAGCAACACGCCCAGCAGGTCGACCGCGCGCTGCACGGAATCCCGGTGCGGAAAGGCCATACCCCACTGTAACGTCTTGCTCATGATAAGGCGTTACCTGGTCGGGGCGACGCTGGCGCGGACCGGCGACGAGCTGTCCGGCCCCGCCCTCCTGCTCCTCGGCCTGCGGGACGGCCCGCACGCCGGTTCCGCGCTGCTCGCCGGCTTGACCGCGGCCGCCGCGGTGGGCGGGCCCGTCTTCGGGGCCTTTCTCGACCGCAGCCCCGCGCCCGGACGGCTGCTGGCCCTCGCCCTCGCCGGGTACGCGGGCGGGATCGCCGCCGTCGCCGCCGCCTTCGGGCACCTGCCGCTCGAAGCCGTCGTCGCCGGCGCGGTGGTGACCGGCCTGCTCAACCCGGCCGTCGCCGGGGGCTGGACCGCTCAGCTGCCCGCCGTCGCCGGGCCGAAACTCCAGCAGGCCAGCCGGCTCGACGCGCTGACGTTCACCGCCGCCGCCCTCGCCGGTCCCGGGCTCGCGGGACTTCTCGGCGGCTCGCCCGGCCTCGCGACCGCCGTCGTCCTGGTCGCCGCCGCGGTCCCGCTCGCCCGGCGCCTCCCGGGGAAGCGGCCCACGGCCAAGACCCGCCTCCGGGACGGCTTCACGGTCCTCGTGCGCAACGCCCCGCTGAGGCGCGCGACACTCGCGTCGACGATCTCCTGCGCGGGCATCGGGATGGTCACCGTCTGTTACCCCCTGCTGGGCGCGGCCCACCTGCGCGGCCCGGCCGACGGCGCCCTTCTGCTGACCGTGCTGGCGATCGCGTCCCTGCTGGCCAACGCGGTCTTCGCGCGGCGCCCGCTGCCGTGGTCCCCGGACCGGACCGTCTGGCTGAGCACGCTGGTCCTGGCCGTGAGCTGCACCGTGGCCGCGCTCGTCCCCACCCCCGCTGGCCTGGTCGCGGCGGCCGCGATCGCCGGGTTCGGCGAAGGACCGCAGCTCACGGCGTTGTTCGCGATCCGCCACCGCGAGGCGCCGGAGCACGTCCGGGCGCAGGTGTTCACGACGGCGGCGAGCGTGAAGATCACCGGCCTCGCCGCGGGAGCGGCCCTCGCCGGACCCCTCGCGACGTGGTCGCTACCGGCGTGTCTCAGCGTCGCCGCGGCCGTCCAGCTGGGCGCCGCGGCGAGCTGTTTGCGCAGGTCAGAACGCCATCGCCTGGGCGCGCCGCTTCACCTCGGTGCCGTGGCTGGTGCGCAGGGCGTTGATCGGGGTGCTGCCCGGCAGGCTCTCGTCGGTCTCGAAGAGCCACCGCAGCATCTCCGTCCGGGAGAACCCGGAGTCGGCGAGCACGGTGATCGTCCCGGCCAGGCCCTTCACGACCCCGTCCTTGACGAAGAAAGCACCGGGCACGCACAGGTCGCCGTCGCGCTTGAGGGCGATCAGCTGCCCGTCGCGCAGCATCTGGCGGACCTTGTTGGCCGAGGTCCCGAGGACGTTCGCGACCTCTCCCAACGGGAGGACCGCGATGGCGGTGTCGAGGACGTCGTCGGCGACAGGAATCCCACTCACACGTGACACTCTGCCACATTCCGCACTCACGCCCGTTAGTGCGCACGGGTGACCCGCGAGGTCTCCTCCACCAACCGTGTGCGGTTCCGTACGATCCATACTCGTGACTCGCACCCAACCCAGCCTGGTCGGCACGCTCCTCGAGCAGCGCTACCGGGTGGACCGGCTGCTCGCGCACGGGGGGATGTCCTCCGTCTACCGGGGGACCGACACCCGGCTGGACCGTCCGGTCGCCATCAAGATCATGGACCCGCGGTTCGCCGACGACCGGTCGTTCGTGGACCGGTTCGTGCGCGAGGCGCAGTCGGCGGCGCAGCTGCACCACCCGCACGTCGTGGCGGTGCACGACCAGGGCTTCGACCTGCCCCAGGGCGCCGAGTCCGGGCTCGCGTTCCTGGTGATGGAGCTGGTCGACGGCGGGACGCTGCGCGACCTGCTGGCCGACAAGGGCCCGCTGGACATCGCGCTGGCGCTGAGCGTGGCCGAGCCGGTGCTCTCGGCGCTGGCCTCCGCGCACCGGGCCGGGCTGGTGCACCGCGACGTCAAGCCGGAGAACGTGCTGATCGGCCGGTCCGGGCCGCACACCGGCGGCGTCGTCAAGGTCGCCGACTTCGGCCTGGTGCGGGCCGTGGCGAGCGCGGGCACGACGAGCTCGAGCGTCATCCTGGGCACGGTCGCCTACCTGTCCCCGGAGCAGGTCGAGGTCGGCTCCGCGTCCGCGCGGGGCGACGTCTACTCGGCCGGCATCCTGCTCTTCGAAATGCTCACCGGGCAGGTGCCCTACACCGGCGACACCGCGATCTCGGTGGCGTACCGGCACGTGAACGACGACGTCCCGCGGCCGAGCGAGCTGCGCCCGGACCTGCCGCCCGAGCTGGACGAGCTGATCACCCGCGCGACCCGGCGGGACCCGGAGCTGCGCCCCGCCGATGCCGGGGAGTTCCTGACCGAGCTGACGGCGGTGCGCGCGCAGCTGGGCCTGCTGCCGGTCAACGTGCCGATCCCGGTTTCGCACGGCCAGGGCGACCTCGCCGACACCGAGCGCACGCTGCCGCGGATCCCGCAGGTGCTGCCGGACACCGAGAAGACGATGCCGGTGCAGCGCCCGAACGCGACGCGGGCGCTGAGCCACCCGGGCACCCCGCCCCCGGGCATCACCCAGCAGATCCCGCCCGTGCGGCCGCCGGTGCCGCGGCGCCGGAGCGGGGCGGAGCCGGAGAAGCCTGCGGACAACCGCAAGCGGATCGCGGTGATCGCCGGCGCGGTGCTGCTCTTCGGCGGCCTGCTCACGGCCTTCATCTTCATGCTGACCGACACCGGCGGCGACAAGACCGCGACCGTGCCGCACCTCGTCGGGCTCAACCAGGCCGCGGCGGGCGACGCGCTGCGGTCGGTGAAGCTGAACCCGCAGTTCAGCCAGGAGTACGACAACTCCGTGCCGTCGAACACCGTGCTGCGCGCCGAGCCCGCGGAGGGCACGCCGCTGCAGCCGAACGCGAACGTGTCGGTCGTGCTGTCCAAGGGCCGCCCGGCGGTGCCGGACATCCGGCCGGGCACCGCGCTGGCCGACGCCGAGCAGGCGATCAAGACCGCGCAGCTGACCCCGACCCGCGGCGCCGACGACTACGACGCCGACGTCCCGCAGGGCGCGGTCATCCGCACCACGCCGGGCGCGGGCAGCCAGCTGAACATCGGCGGCCAGGTCACGATCATCGTGTCGAAGGGCCCGATCCCGCTGCCGCCGGTCCCGGACGTCACCGGCCGGAGCAAGGACGAGGCGTTCCAGCTGCTGCAGCAGGCCGGGTTCGAGCCGTTCCAGGCGGGCGAGGAGTTCAAGCAGGACGTCGCGGGCGGCGCCGTCACCCGGACCGACCCGCCGGCCAACGCGCAGGCGAGGGAAAAGCGGATCGGCGTCTTCGTCAACAACGCAGTCCAGGTGCCGGACGTCCGGTTCCGCTCGTTCGACGACGCCCAGAAGATCCTCGAGCAGGCCGGGCTGAAGGCCGACCGCGACGGCAAGGGCGGCGGCCGCGGCCCCGGTGGCGGCGGGTTCGACTTCGTCTTCCAGCAGGACCCGCAGCCGGGCACGTTCGTGCAGAAGGGCAGCAAGGTCAAGCTGAAGGGCTTCGGGGGATGATCGGCAGCCGAGGCCGCGTGACCGGCACGATCGGCCCCGGCCTCATCGGCGAGGTGCTCCTGAACGTCCGGGGCGGCACGGAGGCGTTCTACGCCTACCCGGCCGACCCGGACGCGACCTTCTCCTCCGGCACCCAGGTGCTCGTGGTCGACTTCGAACCCCCGCGCACGGTTTATGTCGAGCGGTGGCAACCGCTGGGCCGCTGACGGCGTCGAAGAGGCACCAACACACCTGACAACAGAAAACTAGGGGGTCGGTGCCATGAGTCTCGTCGAAATCCTGCTGTACGCGGCGGGTGGGCTCATCGTCGTGCTGATCGTGGTCTTCGGGGTCCTGCGGCTGCTGTACAAGGTCGCCGAGCCGAACGAAGCGCTGATCATCTCCGGGCTGGGCGTGCGGGTCGACCGCGCGGACACCGCGGACAGCCTGGGGTTCAAGATCATCACCGGCCGCGGGGTGAACGTCATCCCCGGCTTCCAGACCGCCCGACGGCTGTCGCTCGACACGCGCGGGGTCAACCTGCAGGTCTCGTGCGTGACCAAGCAGGGCCTGCCGGTCACCGTACGGGCCGTCGTCATCTACAAGGTCGGCGACGACTTCGCCTCGATCGCCAACGCCGCCCGCCGGTTCCTGGACCAGCAGAAGGGCATGAACGACACGATCCACGAGCTCTTCTCCGGGCACCTGCGCTCGATCGTGGGCGGGCTGACCATCGAGGAGATGATCCACAACCGGGACGCGCTGACCGGGGAGGTCCGCCAGTCCTCGGCGACGGAGATGATCAAGCTCGGGCTGATCGTGGACTCGCTGCAGATCCAGGAGATCGACGACGAGTCGGGCTACATCGTCAACCTCGGCAAGCCGCACGCCGCCGCGATCGCCGCGTCGGCCCGCATCGCCGAGGCGCGCAGCGACCAGGAGGCCGCCGAGGTCGAGCAGATGTCCGCGGCGAAGAAGGCGGCCGCGGTCCGCGAAAGCCAGATCCAGCAGGCCGGCTACCAGGCCGAGGTCGACCAGGCGCGGGCGAAGATGTCCCAGTCGGGTCCGCTGGCCGAGGCGACCGCGCGCCAGGAGGTCGTCGTCCAGGAGACCCGGGCGGCCGAGCTGGAAGCGGCGCTGGCCGAGCAGCGGCTGCAGTCGCAGGTGCGCAAGCCGGCCGACGCGAAGGCCTACGACACCCGGACCGCGGCCGACGCCGCCCGTGACGCTTCGATCGCCAAGGCGCAGGCCGAGGCGAAGGAGACCGAGCTGCGGGCCGCGGCGGACGCGACCCGCGTGAAAACGGCCGCCGAGGCCGAGGCGCAGGCCACGAAGGCCCGTGCCGAGGCGATGGCGGGCGCGACCCGGGCGACCGGTGAAGCCGAGGCGGCCGCGGCCAAGGCCCGTGGTCTGGCCGACGCGGAAGCCGCGAAGGCGAAGGGTCTCGCCGAAGCGGAGTCGGCCCGGGCCAAGGGCCTGGCCGAAGCGGACGCCATCAAGGCGCGCGCCGCGGCACTGGCGGAGAACCAGGAAGCGGTCGTCGCGCAGCAGCTGGCCGAGCGCTGGCCGGAGATCGTCGAGGCGGGCGCGAGCGCGTTCGGCAACATCGACCACATGGTCGTGCTCAACGGCGCCGACGGCATGTCCGACATGTTCGCCAAGGCGCTGTCGCTCGGCGGAACCGGTGTCGGCCTGGCGCGGCAGCTCATGGACGCCATGGGCAAGCCGACCGACAAGGAGCTCGACGAGTCCGCGCGGCGCAACGGCGAACTCAAGCTGACCGACCAGGAACTCAAGCTGAGCGACTGACCCGTCACGCTGTGTGCGGCCCCTGTGTCCCGGATCACGGGAGGCTGGGGCCGTACGCCCGTTCGGGGGCGGCAATTCCCGGGCCGTTGTCCTACCGTGGGCGCATGGTGCCGGACAGCGGGTCGCGGGCCGCCCGATGAGCTTCTTCACCGGCGGCCCCCGTGAGCGTCCCCTGTTCCCCGTGCCGGAGCAGGAGCTCTACGCGTTCAACGGCCGGCACTGGACCGATCCCCCGCGCGAGCACATCGTCCCGGCGATCCTGCCGCTGGCACAGCCGCTGGGCCGGTCCGAGCGCACGGTCGTGGCGCTGCGGGCCGTCGAGGTGTGGCCCCGGTCGCTCACGCTGCGCATCACGGTGTACTCCCGGGACAGCCTCGTCGACGACCCCGCCGAGGGCCTGATCGACCACCGGCGCAAGCCCGACTACAACGGCCTGCTCATCGGCGTCCTCTACGCCGACGGCAGCCGGGCGAGCTCCGAGACGATCTCGGTGCCGTCGGCGTCCGAGCCGGAAGAGCCGGTGCTGCGGGCGCAGTCCGTCGGCGGCACGCGCTTCGCCGTCGAGCACGAAGTGTTCCTGTGGCCGCTCCCGCCGGCCGGCCCGCTGAAGCTGGTCGTGCAGTGGACGGACCGGGAAATCGCCGAGACGCGCACGACGCTCGACGGCGGCGCGATCCGGGCCGCGGCGAAGGACGCCGCGGAGATCTGGCCGGGGCTGGGCAAGCGGCAGGTGAACGGCCTGCCGGTGCGCCGCGTCGGCAAGCAGGTGGCGCTCACCCCCGAATGGGGGACGTCGGCGGTGCGGGCGGACGAACCCGGGTCCACCCCCGCGGAGTAACGCGTTTCGTGATCTGTGACCCCGCGCACCGGCGCCCGGGGTATCTCGAATGGATGAACGGGGTGGGTAGTTAGCGTCGTGGAAACACTTCGACCACCCGGCCGTCATGTCGGGCTGGTGCAGTGGTGTAACCGGGGCTCCGCCCCGGGCCGGGGGCTCCGCCACCCGGACCCCCGCAAGACGCTGGTTCCCCTCACCTTCCGACGCACGTGGCCGTGCACACCCGCGAACCCGGAAAGGTCGCCCATGGCAGGCTCCTCGCTCAGCGCCCTCGACGTCGCTTTCCTTTGCCTGGAAAGCGAAACCTCCCCGATGCACATGGGAGCGGTGGTCACCTTCACCGCCCGCCGCCCGGTGGACCCCGCCGCGCTGACGGCCTTGCTGGCCGAACGTGCCGCCCGGCTGCCGAAACTGCGTCAGCGAGCCCGCGCGGAGCTGTTCCCGCCGGGGTCGGCCAGCTGGACCGAGGACCCGGAGTTCGTTGCGGCGGACCACATCCACCACGTGACCTTGAGTTCGCTGTACGAACCGGACCCGCTGACCGCGTACGCGTCGCGGTGGATCGCCGAGCCGCTCGACACGTCCCGGCCGCTGTGGCACCTCACCCTCGTCACCGGCCTGCCGGACGGGAACTTCGCACTGCTGCTCAAACTGCACCACGCGCTCACCGACGGTGCCGGTGCGTACGCGGTCGCGGCCGGCCTGCTCGACGGCGTCGAGCTGCCGGAGCGGATCCCGGCGGCGCGGCCCATCCCGGCACCGCGGTCCACTTTGGACACGGTGAAGGACGCGCTGGGCACGGTCTGGGACCAGGCGAACGAGACGGCCGGGATCGCTTCCTCCCTGGTGCGCGCCGCCCGGCCGCCGCTCTCGCCGGTGTCGGCGCCGACGTCGGCCGAACGCCGGCTGGGGTTCGTCCGGCTCCCGCTGACGGAGCTGCGCCAGGTGCGCAAGGCCCACGGCGGCACGACCAACGACGTCGTGCTGGCGGTGCTTTCCGGCGCACTGCGTGAATGGCTGGTCAATCGCGGCCACCGTGCCGACGGCCGCACGCTGCGCGCGCTGATCCCGGTGAGCGTGCGCGGCCGGGCGGCCGGCCAGCTCGGCGGCAACAAGCTGTCGGGGTACCTGTGCGACCTGCCGGTCGGCGAGGACGACCCGGTCGAGCGGCTGCGCGTGGTCCGCCGGGCGATGACCCGCAACAAGGCGGCGGGCCCGAGCCGCGGCGCGGGCGCGCTCCCGCTGCTGGCCGACCGCGTCCCGCCGCTGCTGCACCGGCTGGGCACGCGCAAGGCGGGGCTGGCCGCGCCGATGCTGTTCGACCTGGTGATCACGACGGTCCCGGTCCCCCCGGCCCGCCTGTCCCTCGGCGGCGCGCGGCTGGCGGAGGTCTACCCGTTCGTCCCGCTGGCCCCGCGCCACGCGGTCGGCATCGCGGTGGCGACGTACCGCGACTCGGTCCACATCGGACTGCAGGTCAACGGCGAGGCGGTCCCGGACGTCGGCTCCCTGCGGGACGCCGTGCTGAAGTCCGCGGACCGCCTCCTCGACGCTTCCTAGCCCTGCTTAGGTCGCCTTCGTTCGTCACGGCGCGCGCGGGAGGCGCGCCGCCCGCACCTTTCCTGCTTGAGGCGTTCCTCGGGTTGCCGGTGAGTACGGCTGATCACGCAACTCAGCCGCCACCATGGGGCGTGTACGCGCTTGACTGTCGCGATCGGCGCGTTTGAGTGTCCGGTTGCCGGTCGTCGCCGACCAGATGGCCACGACTTCAATGCGTAAAACGCGGCCCCCACGACCCTTCGGTGCGATGAACGCACCGAAGGGCACATCGGGACGCCCCGGGGTCAGCCGCGGAGCATCTCCGCTACCAAGAACGCCAGCTCCAGCGATTGCTGCGTGTTCAGGCGCGGGTCGCAGGCGGTCTCGTAGCGGCCGGACAGGTCGACGTCCGAGATCTCCTGGGCGCCGCCCAGGCACTCCGTGACGTCCTCGCCCGTCAGCTCCACGTGGATGCCGCCCGGGTAGGTGCCCAGCTTGTTGTGGACCTCGAAGAAGCCCTGGACCTCGTCGACGATCCGGTCGAAGTGGCGGGTCTTGTAGCCGGTCGACGACTCGTGGGTGTTGCCGTGCATCGGGTCGCACTGCCAGATGACCTTGTGCCCGGACGCCTCGACCCGCTCGACGATGCCCGGCAGCACCTCGCGGACGTTGCCGTTGCCCATCCGCGCGATCAGCGTCAGCCGGCCCGGCTCGAAGCGCGGGTCGAGCCGCTCGACGTACTCGACGGCCTGGTCGGGCGTGGTCGTCGGGCCGATCTTCAGCCCGATCGGGTTGGCCAGCAGCTCGGCGAACGCGATGTGCGCGCCGTCCAGCTGGCGGGTCCGCTCGCCGACCCAGAGGAAGTGCGACGACAGGTTGTACAGCTTCGGGTTCGCCGCGTCGGCGTTGTCGAGGCGCAGCATCGAACGCTCGTAGTCGAGCAGCAGCGCTTCGTGGCTGGCGAAGATCTCGGTGGACTGCAGCGACGTGTCGGTCACCCCGCAGGCCGACATGAACCGCAGGCCGCGGTCGATCTCGTTGGCCAGCGCCTCGAAGCGCTGCGCCGCCGGCGACGCCGAGACGAAGTCCTTGTTCCAGTCGTGCACCTGGTGCAGGTCGGCCATGCCGGCGCCGGTGAGGGCGCGGACCAGGTTCATCGCCGCGCCCGCGTTCGCGTACGCGCGGATCATCCGGCCGGGGTCCGGCACGCGCAGCTCGGGCTTCGCGACCAGGGAGTTGATGATGTCGCCGCGGTACACCGGCAGGCCCAGCGCGTCCGTCGCGGCCGAGCGCGGCTTCGCGTACTGGCCGGCGATGCGCCCGACCTTGACCACCGGCAGGCTCGCGCCGTAGGTCAGCACGACCGCCATCTGCAGCAGCGTGCGCAGGTTGGCGCGGATGTGCGGCTCGGTGTTGGACTCGAACGTCTCCGCGCAGTCACCGCCCTGCAGGAGGAAGGCCTCGCCGCGGGCGACCATCGCCAGCCGGCCCTTGAGGCGGTCGATCTCGGCCGGGACCGTGATCGGCGGCACGCTCTCCAGCACGCCGCGGACCCGGCGGGTCGCGTCCGGGTCGGGCCACTCCGGCTGTTGCGCGGCGGGCAGGGCCAGCGCCTTGTCGAGCCGCGCCCGCAGCTCGGGCGGCAGGGGCGGCAGCTCGGGCAGGGTGTCGACGGGGACGTCCACGGTCCAGTTCACGAACACCAGGATAGGGTTCCCGCCCCGCTCGGCTTCGCCCGGTTCGCCACCGGACTGGCAGATCCCTCGACATGGACCCCCCGACCGCCCGCCGAGCTGGGAACTCGCGCCTCGCGGCCGGCCGGAGTCCGCACGGCGGGAGAACCACGTCCCCCGCCGCGCGGGCCGCGGTTCAGCAGGGACGGCCGGACGTGAACGTCGCCCCCACGTTCACGCGGGAGAACGCCGGCACCCGCAGCAGGGCGCCGGTGTACTTCTCACCGGTGAACAGGCACCACGTGTTCTGACTGCCGTTCTGTTCGGCGACCGCGGTGAACGGCGGCGTTATCGACGGCGTCGGCACCGACAGGCAGAGAGAATTGGTGAACCCCACCAGGACGAGACTTTCCGGAATGCACGCCGTGGTCCGCGCGGACGCGGCCGGCGCGGTCAGCAGCATCGTGGCCAGCGCGGACACGGCGAACAGCACCATTCTTTTCATGATTCTTTCCCTCATTTCCCCAGCGAGGGGGAAACGGCCCCCTCACCGACCAGATTGGCAGTGACCGTCCACCGCGGGGAAGACCCCGTCACGCAGATAGCCCAGCACCGCGGCGTTCCCGCAAGCGTTTTCCCGCGTGAAGACGCCGTGGCCGCCCGCGTCGACGGTCACCATCCGCGCCCGGTTTCCGAACGCCGCTCGCGTTTCGCGTGCTCCGGACAGCGGGGTCGCCGGGTCGCGCAGGTTCTGCACCAGCAGGACGTTCGCCGGCCCGGGGCCGCCGACGCGCACCGGCGCTTCGGTGCGCTCGACGGGCCAGGACGCGCACGGGTTCACGTTCGCCGCGGCCGGGCCGAACATCGGGTGGCGCACCCGTTCGCGCTCGACCGCGCGCCGGTAGTAACCGATCCGCTCGGGCCAGTCGGAGTCGTTGCAGATCACCTGCAGTTGCAGCGACGCGCGGGTGTCGCCGCCGAGCGGCCCCGCCGCGACGCGCGCGGTGCCCGCCCACTCGGCGGCGAGGGCGGGAAAGGACGCGTCGTCGTAGAGCCCGTTCCACGTGTCCGAACGGAACTCCGGACCCCGGGTCGCGGCCAGTTCGAAGAACTTCGCCGACACCGCCGCCGGGGTCCGCCCCAGGTGGTAGAGGTCGTCGCGAGCGGCGGCCCACGCGGCGAAGTCCGGGAACCGGTCGTCGAAGCCCTCGGCGAAGCGCTGGTTGGCGCGGACGTCGAGGCCGCGCGGGCCGAGGACGCTGTCGAGCACGATCCGGTCGCCGCGGGCGGGGAACATCGACGCGTAGGCGGCACCGAGGTAGCTGCCGTAGGAGAGCCCGTAGTAGGAGATCTTCCGCTCCCCCAGCGCTTCCCGGATGCGGTCGAGGTCGCGCGCGGTGTTCGCGGTCGTCATGTGCGGCAGCAGGTCCGCCGTTGCCGCCTCGCCGCACTGCTTCGCGACTACACGCGCTTTCGCCGCGGTGGCCACGACGTCACGCGGGCCGTCCGCGTAGGGGCCGAGCACGGCGCCACGCTGCTCGGGCGTCAGATCGCAGGTCACCGGGGTGCTGTAGCCGGTGCCGCGCGGGTCGAAGCCGATGACGTCGTAGGCGTCCGGCAGGCCGGATCCGCCCATCCGCTGCAACAGCTGAGCGGGCATCGCGAGCCCCGGGCTGCCCGGGCCGCCGGGGTTCATCAGCAGCACGCCGCGGCGCTTGCCCGGGGTGCCGGCGTGCCGGGAGAGGGTCAGCTCGATGGTGCGCCCCGGATGCGCGTAGTCGAGCGGCACGCGCAGTCTCGCGCATTCGAGCCCGGCCGTGGGCGACGGCGACATGCCGTAGTCCGGGCAGGGCGCCGTCCACTCGAGACGAGTGGACGCGTCCGCCGGCGGCGTGGCGAGCAAGGGCAGGAAAGCCAGGAGTACCAACGCTTTTCGCATGCTCCGAGCGTGGCCCGGCGGTCGCGCGGAGACGTCAGCCCGGGGGACGGAACCCGACGTCCTCCCCCGGGCTGACGCGGGTCACGCGGCTTGCGCGCGGTTGTACAGGTTCTGCGCGTCGGTGCCGAAGTACGGCCCGAACATGTACCCGGGCAGGAAGGTGTAGCCGAAGCTGTTCACCGAGGCCTGGACGCCGGAGCCGGTGCCTTCGTTGAACGACAGGAACCACGGCCCGCCGCTCGAGCCGCCGGTCATGGTGCAGTTCATGGCGTGGTCCTTGGTCAGCAGGAAGTCGGTGAACGTGCTGCCGCTGCAGTAGATCAGCTTCGTGCCGTCGTAGGGCGCCGCGGCCGGGTAGCCGAAGGTGTACATGCTCTGGTTCTTCGGCTGGTTGAAGGCGATGCTCTGCGCGCCGACAACGTCGGTGAGCCGCTGCCCGTTGAGTGGGTTCACGACGGCCATGCCGACGTCGTAGTTCATGTCCTCACTGGCTTCCCACTGCGGAGTCGTCAGCGTGGACTTGGCCGCCCACTGGCCGTAGGGCGCGTTGCCGTTGGTGTAGCCGGGTACGAAGGTCCACTGCGTGTGCCAGGTGCCCTGGTACTTGACGCAGTGCCCGGCGGTGACGACGACGCTGCCGTTGGTGCTCGTGACGGCGTCACCGGAGCAGGAGGCGTTCTGGCCGTTGAAGACGAAGAACACGCGCCCGGCGGTGTGGGTGACCTGGCCGCCGCCGGTCCAGGCGCCACCGCCGTTGGGGATGCTCCGGATGACGGCGCTCTTCCCGCGCGCCACGTCCTTCGGCGTGAACGCGGGCGCCTTGACGAGGTTGTCCATCGGGATGGCCGCCCGCATGGCATCGGGCGTCCAGAAGGGCTTCGGCGCGGCCTGGGCGGGCATGCCGACCAGGGCGAACGCGAGGGAGAGGACCGCGGTGACGACCGCGGTCCGGATAGCCGTGTGCTTCAAGACGCCCACCTTCCGCCGAGGTGAATTGCCGCGAAACCGGCACAGTTACTCGAAAGTAGTTGTCCGTGTACGCAGAGCACAGCCACCGTTCGGCGTAATGGGTCGAAACGGTCGAAAGCCCCCTCGCCAGTGGCGAGGGGGCCTCCGAAGAACCGAAGATCAGACGACCGCGAGCGGCAGCGCCGTCGGGTGGACCGGGGCCGGGAGGTCGGACGCGCCCGTCAGGAACGCGTCGACCGCGTTGGCCACCGAACGGCCCTCGGCGATCGCCCACACCACCAGGGACGCGCCGCGGTGGGCGTCGCCGCAGACGAACACCCCCGGGGTCTCCGTCTGCCAGTCCGCGCCGCACGACAGCGTGCCCCGGCGGGTCAGGGACAGGCCCAGGCCCTCCAGGAGCGGCATCTCCTCGACGCCCTCGAAGCCGATCGCCAGCAGGACCAGGTCGGCCGGCAGCGTCTCGATCTCGTCGTTGACCGGGATGACCTCGCGGCGGCCCGTCGTCGGGTCCTTCCGGACGCGGACCTGCTGCAGCTCGACCGCGGTCACGCGACCCTCGTCGTCGCCCACGAACCGCTTGACCGCGACCGCGAACTTCCGCTCGCCCGCCTCCTCGTGCGCCGGGTAGGTGCGGAGGATGTACGGCCAGGTCGGCCACGGCGACCGCTCGTCGTCCCGGGTGGACGGTGGCGTCGGGTACTGGTCCAGCTGGGTCACCGACAGCGCGCCCTGGCGGGTCGCCGTGCCGTAGGAGTCGGCGCCGGTGTCGCCGCCGCCGATGATCACCACGTGCTTGCCGTGCGCGTCGATCGACGGCGGGCCGTCGCCCTCGACGAACTTGTTGGCCGGCACCAGGTGCTCCATCGCCAGGTGGACGCCGGCCAGCTCGCGGCCCGGGGTGACCTTGTCGTCGCGGCCGCGCAGCGCGCCGACCGCGAGCACGACCGCGTCGTACTGCGCGCGCAGGTCGTCCACCGAGAGGTCGACGCCGACCTCGCAGCCGGTGACGAACTTGGTGCCTTCCTTGCGCAGCTGCGCGAGGCGCCGGTCGAGGACCTTCTTCTCCATCTTGAACTCGGGGATGCCGTAGCGCAGCAGGCCGCCGAGGCGGTCGTCGCGCTCGAACACCGTGACCTCGTGGCCGGCGCGGGTCAGCTGCTGGGCGGCGGCGAGCCCGGCCGGGCCGGAGCCGACGACCGCGACGCGCTGCCCGGACGACACCTCCGCCACCTGCGCCTGGACGTAACCCGCTTCCCAGGACTGGTCGGCGATCGTCTGCTCGACGCGCTTGATCGCCACCGGCCCGCCCGAGTCCGGCGAGATGGACAGGACGCAGCCCGCCTCGCACGGCGCCGGGCACAGCTTCCCGGTGAACTCGGGGAAGTTGTTGGTGGCGTGCAGCCGGTCGCTCGCCGCCGCCCAGTCGCCGCGGCGAACCAGGTCGTTCCACTCGGGGATCAGGTTGCCCAGCGGACAGCCCGAACCGCCGGAGTGGCAGAACGGGATGCCGCAGTCCATGCACCGCGACGCCTGCTTGCGCACCTTTTCGTTGCGCTCGCCCGGGTCGACGTCCGCATAGACTTCGCCCCACGAGTGGAGACGGTCCTCTTTGGACTTCTTCTTGGGCTCTTCGCGGTCGTACTTCAGGAAACCGGTCGGGTCAGCCACGAGCGGCCTCCATGATCGCCTCGTCGACGTCGCGGCCGGCGGCCTTCGCCGCCTTCGCCGCGTCCAGGACCCGCTGGTAGTCGCGCGGCATCACCTTGGTGAACGCCACGGAGCGGCGCGGCCAGTCGCCGAGCAGCGAGGCCGCCACCGCGGAGCGGGTGAGATCGTAGTGCTGTTGCACGGTCTTCTTGAGCCAGACCAGGTCGTCCGCGGTCGGCTTGAGCAGGTCCACCATGTCCTGGTTGACCTTCTTGCGGTCGACGTCGAGCACGAACGCCATGCCGCCGGACATGCCGGCCGCCAGGTTGCGCCCGGTCGGGCCGAGCACGACGGCGCGGCCGCCGGTCATGTACTCGAAGGCGTGGTCGCCGACGCCCTCGGCGACGACGGTGGCGCCGGAGTTGCGGACGCAGAAGCGTTCGCCGACCTGGCCGCGCAGGAAGATCTCGCCGCCGGTCGCGCCGTAGGCGATCGTGTTGCCCGCGATCGTCTGCGCCTCGGCGGCGAAGGACGCTTCCGGGTCGGGCCGGACGACGATCCGGCCGCCGGACAGGCCCTTGCCGACGTAGTCGTTCGCGTCGCCGACCATGTCGAGGGTGATGCCGCGCGGCAGGAACGCGCCGAGCGACTGGCCCGCCGACCCGGTGAGCAGCACGTGGATCGTGCCCTCGGGCAGGCCGTCCCCGCCGTAGCGGCGGGTGATCTCCGACCCGAGCAGCGTGCCGACGGTCCGGTTCACGTTGCGCACCGGCAGTTCGAGCCGCACCGGGTGCGCGTCTTCCAGAGCCGCCTCGGCGAGCTGGATGAGCGTGCGGTCCAGGGCGTGCTCGAGGCCGTGGTCCTGGCCGCGGGTACGCCGCTTCGCGCCGCCGTACGGGGTCTCCGAGGGCACCTCGAAGATCGGCGCCAAGTCCAAACCGGACGCCTTCCAGTGGTCGACGGCCTCGTCGGTGTTCAGCAGCTCGGCGTGCCCGATCGCTTCGTCGAGCGTGCGGAAGCCCAGCGACGCCAAGGTCTCGCGGACCTCTTCGGCGACGAACTTGAAGAAGTTGACGACGTGCTCGACCTGGCCGGTGTAGCGCTTGCGCAGCTCGGGGCTCTGCGTGGCGACGCCGACCGGGCAGGTGTCGAGGTGGCAGACGCGCATCATGATGCAGCCCGCGACGACGAGGGGGGCCGTCGCGAAGCCGTACTCCTCGGCGCCGAGCAGCGCCGCGATGACGACGTCGCGCCCGGTCTTCATGGCGCCGTCCACCTGCACGGTGATCCGGTCGCGCAAGCCGTTGAGCAGCAACGTCTGCTGGGTCTCGGCGAGGCCGATCTCCCACGGCGTGCCCGCGTGCTTGAGCGAGTTCATCGGGGACGCGCCGGTGCCGCCGTCGTGGCCCGAGATGAGCACGACGTCCGCGTGCGCCTTGGACACGCCTGCCGCGACCGTGCCGACGCCGAGCGAGGACACCAGCTTCACGTGGATGCGGGCGTGCTCGTTGGCGTTCTTGAGGTCGTGGATCAGCTGCGCCAGGTCCTCGATGGAATAGATGTCGTGGTGCGGCGGCGGGGAGATGAGGCCGACGCCCGGCGTGGAGTGCCGGGTCCGCGCGATCCACGGGTACACCTTGTTCGGCGGCAGCTGGCCGCCCTCGCCGGGCTTCGCGCCCTGCGCCATCTTGATCTGGATGTCGTCGGCGTTGACGAGGTACTCGCTCGTGACGCCGAACCGTCCACTCGCGACCTGCTTGATCGCACTGCGGCGCTCCGGGTCGTAAAGCCGTTCCGGGTCTTCGCCGCCCTCGCCGGTGTTGGACCGGCCGCCGAGCCGGTTCATCGCGATCGCCAGGGTTTCGTGCGCCTCGGCCGAAATCGAGCCGTACGACATCGCGCCCGTGTTGAAGCGCTTGAAGATCGCTTCGGCGGGCTCGACCTCGTCGAGCGGGATCGGCTCGCGGATGCCGCTCCGGAAGGAGAACAAGCCGCGCAGCGTGCCGCCCTCGCGGTAGAGGCGGTGCACCTCCTCGGTGTACTTGCGGTACACCTCTTCGCGGCCGGTCTTGGACGCGTGCTGCAGCAGGAACACCGTCTCCGGCGTGAACAGGTGCAGCTCGCCCTCGCGGCGGTAGGCGTACTCGCCGCCGGTGTCGAGTCCACGGTGGACGCGCTCGGTCGGGTTGTCCGGGTACGCGCGGCGGTGCCGGACGGCGACCTCTTCGGCGAGCACCGCGAGACCGACGCCGCCGAGCTTCGACGACGTCCCGGTGAAGTACTCGTCGAGCAGGTCCTGCGCCAGGCCGAGGGATTCGAAGACCTGGGCGGCGGTGTACGCGCCGACCGTCGAGATGCCCATCTTGGACATGATCTTCAGGACACCCTTGACCAGCGCCTGCACGTAGTTGCGGATCGCCTTGGCGGCCTCGATGCCAGTGACCGCGCCCTGGCCGATCATGTCTTCGATGGTCTCGAAGGCCAGGTACGGGTTCACGGCGGCGGCGCCGTAGCCGAGCAGCAGCGCGATGTGGTGCACCTCGCGCGCGTCGCCGGATTCGACGACCAGCGCGACGCGCAGGCGTTCCTTGGTGCGGACCAGGTGGTGGTGCACCGCGGAGACCAGCAGCAGCGACGGGATCGGCGCCATCCGGTGGTCGGAGTCGCGGTCGGACAGCACCAGCGTGCGCGCGCCGGCCGCGATCGCCTCGGACGCCTCGCGGCGGACCCGCTCGATCGCGCCGGCCAGCGCCTCGGCCCCGCCGTCCACTTCGTACAGTCCGGAAAGGACGCTGCACGCGAAGCCGGGGAGGTCGCCGTCGTCGTTGATGTGGATGAGCTTGGCGAGCTCGTCGTTGTCGATCACCGGGTACGGCAGCTTGAGGTGCCGGCAGGACGCCGGGCCGGGGGCCAGGAGGTTGCGCTCCGGGCCCATGATCCGCGCCATGCAGGTGACGAGCTCTTCGCGGATCGCGTCGAGCGGCGGGTTGGTCACCTGCGCGAAGTTCTGCTTGAAGTAGTCGTAGAGGAGCCGGGATCGCTTCGACAGCACCGCGGGCGGGGTGTCCGACCCCATCGAGCCGATCGGCTCGGCCCCCTTTTCGGCCATCGGCGCGAGCAGGATCTTGAGCTCTTCTTCCGTGTAACCGAAGGAAAGCTGGCGGCGCAGCACCGAGTCGTGGCTCTGCACCACGTGGTCGCGGTCGGGCAGCTCGGCGATCTTCAGCAGGCCGGCGTGCAGCCAGCCTTCGTACGGGAGCTTCCCGGCGAGCGCGGACTTGACCTCTTCGTCGTCCACGATCCGGCCGGCTTCGGTGTCCACGAGGAACATCCGGCCGGGCTTGAGCCGGCCCTTGGCGACGACGTCCTTCGGGGCGACGTCGAGGACGCCGGCCTCGCTGGCGAGCACGACGCGGTCGTCGGCCGTGCGCCACCAGCGCGCGGGACGCAGGCCGTTGCGGTCCAGCACCGCACCGACCAGGGTGCCGTCGGTGAAGGTGACGCACGCCGGGCCGTCCCACGGCTCCATCAGGCTCGCGTGGAACTGGTAGAAGGCACGGCGTTCCGGCTTCATCGTGGCGTGGTTCTCCCACGCCTCCGGGATCATCATCAGCACCGCGTGCGGCAGCGAGCGGCCGCCCAGGTGCAGCAGCTCGAGGACCTCGTCGAAGGACGCCGAGTCGGACGCGTCCGGCGAGCAGATCGGGAACAGCCGGGACAGGTCGCCCTCGAGGACTTCGGACTCCAGCAGCGCCTCGCGGGCCCGCATGCGGTTGCGGTTGCCGCGGATCGTGTTGATCTCGCCGTTGTGGGCCACGAACCGGAAGGGGTGGGCCAGCGGCCACGACGGGAAGGTGTTGGTGGAGAAGCGGGAGTGCACCAGCGCGATGGCGCTTTCCAGCCGCTCGTCCCGCAGGTCGGCGAAGAACGCGGGCAGCTGCTCTGGCGTCACCATGCCCTTGTAGACGATCGTCCGCGAGGACAGCGACGGGAAGTACGTGCCACAGCCGGAGTTCGCGCTTTCGTGCTCGACGCGCTTGCGCAGGCAGAACGCCAGGCGGTCGAGCTCGAGGCCCGCTTTTCCTTCCGCGGCCACGAAAAGCATCGCGAAGTGCGGCATGACCGAGCGGGCGGTCGGGCCGATGTCCGCGCGGTCGGCGTCGACGGGTACCTCGCGCCAGCCGAGGACTTCCAGTCCTTCTTCGACGGCGATGCGCCCGGCCAGCTCGACGGCCTTGCGGCGCTGCTCGGCGTCTTCGGGCAGGAACGCGATGCCGGCGGCGTAGGAGTGGTGGCCGTGGGAGTCGGGTTCGGGAAGCACGAAGCCGGCTTCGGCGCGCAGCAGCTTGTCGGGCAGCTGCACCAGGATGCCGGCGCCGTCGCCGCTGGTGGGTTCGGCGCCGGCGGCACCGCGGTGGTCGAGGTTGGTCAGCGCGGCCAGGCCGTCGGTGACGATTCCGTGGGAGCGGCGCCCGCGGATGTCGGCCACCATGGCCACACCGCAGGAGTCCTGTTCGGTCTCCGGGTCGTAGAGACCCTGCTTGCCGGGAATGGCGGAGAAGATCATGAAGGGACCTCCTTCGTCGTCTTGTCGTGCGGGGCCGGGCTACCGGCCGGGAGCGCACGGGACGACGATGGCCCGCTTGTTAGCGCGACTTTAACACCTGGGAAACATGCCAGCAGCACTTCAGAGCGCGCCGAACGGCGTCGGACGGTAACGATCTGGCTGCGCGGAACGACGTAGTTCCTGATGGGTTCCCGGTAGTTCGTTCTGCTAAGTATACGGCCCGGAAACTCCCGTCAAGCCTAACGTGACGGGCCTGACGCGGCACCTCGGGATTGTGTCCCCGCTCACTAGAACGTGTTACATTTCGCCGCATGATCCTCGATCGGTTCAAGCTCACCGGCCAGGTCGCGGTGATCACCGGCGCGGGGCGAGGGATCGGTGCGGCCACGGCCGTGGCCCTCGCCGAAGCGGGCGCCGACGTGGTCATCGCCTCCCGCACTTCCGCTCAGCTCGACGAGGTGGCCTCGCGCGTTTCGGCTCTCGGCCGCCGTGCGCACACCGTGCCGGTGGACCTGTCCTCCCCGGAGGCCGCGGCGGCGCTGGCGTCGACGGCGGTGGCGGAGTTCGGCCGCCTCGACCTGGTGGTCAACAACGTCGGCGGCACGTACCCGCGGCCCCTGCTGGAGACGACCGCGGACTTCATGGAGGAAGCGTTCCGCTTCAACGTGGCGACGGCCCACGCGCTGACGGTGGCGGCGGCCCCCTCCCTGGTGGAGTCGGGCGGCTCGATCGTCAACATTTCGTCGGTGATGGGCCGGCTGTCCGGCCGCGGCTTCGCGGCGTACGGAACGGCGAAGGCGGCCCTGGCCCACTACACGCGGCTGGCGGCGGCGGACCTGGCGCCGAAGGTGCGGGTGAACGCGATCTCGGTGGGCTCGGTGGCGACGTCGGCGCTGGAGATCGTCGTCGGCAACCCGGAGCTGAAGGAGAAGATGGAGTCCGCGACGCCGTTGCACCGCATCGGCGAGGCGGAGGACATCGCGGCCACGGTGGTGTTCCTGGCGTCACGCGCCGGCGGGTACCTCACCGGCAAGATCCTCGAGGTCGACGGCGGGTTGCAGAAGCCCAACCTGGAGCTGGGCCTGCCCGACCTCTGACGCTCAGCTCTCGTCGGTCTTCTTCGGCTCTTCCGCCGGGACCTCTTCGGCGGACTTCTCCGCCGGAGCCTCGGCCGCCACCTTCGCGTGCTCGGGCTCCTCGTCCTTCGGGGCAGTGTCCTCGACCGGCTTGTCGTCGACCGGCGTCTCGTCCGGGCCGGGCGCGTCCTTGCTCCGCAGCGTCTCCGGCAGCTCCCGCGGCCCGCGCTTGCCGGCGAGCACGAAGTACACCACCGCCGCGACGAACAGCAGGATCGACGTCCACACGTTGACCCGCAGGCCGAGGATGTGGTTCGCCGTGTCGGTCCGCATCATCTCGATCCAGCCGCGGCCCACCGTGTACCCGGCGACGTACAGCGCGAACACCCGCCCGTGGCCGAGCTTGAACCTGCGGTCCGCCCAGACCACCAGCAGCGCGACCAGCAGGTTCCAGATCAGCTCGTACAGGAACGTCGGGTGGACCGGGCTCTCCGGCAGCGGGATGTGCCCCGTCGCGACGCCGTTCAGCAGGTTGTTCGGGTCGTCCGGGTTGAAGCGCTGGTAGACCTCCAGGCCCCACGGCAGGTCCGTGTGCGCGCCGTAGAGCTCCTGGTTGAAGTAGTTGCCGATGCGGCCGATGGCCTGCGCGACGACGATGCCCGGGGCGATCGCGTCCGCCATCGCCGGCAGCGGGACGCCCTTGCGGCGGCACGCGATGAGCGCGCCCACCGCGCCGAGGGCGATGGCACCCCAGATGCCGAGGCCGCCGTCCCAGATCGCGAACGCGTTCCAGGGGTTCTTGCCCTCGGTGAAGTACAGCTCGGGGTCGGTGATGACGTGGTACAACCGGCCGCCGACCAGGCCGAACGGCACGGCGTACACGGCCATGTCGATGACCGTGCCCTTGGTGCCGCCGCGGGCGGCCCAGCGCCGCTCACCCCACCAGATCGCCACGATGATGCCGGCGATGATGCACAGGGCGTACGCACGGACCGGGATCGGCCCCAGGTGCCAGACGCCCTGGTCGGGGCTCGGGATCGTCGCGAGGTAGGCGCTCATCACGCGGCCACCGTAGCGCTAAGGCGTAGGAGCCTCCAAGGCGGCCAGGTACCCCGCCACCAGCGCGTGCGCCACCTGGACCACGGCCTGGTCGCGCGGGAGGAACCGTTCGTCGTGCAGGCTGGGGACGCCCGCGGTGTCACCGAGGCCGACGAACAGCATCAGGCCCCGCGTCGCCCCGCCGCAGTAGTGGGCGAAGTCGTCCGCGCCGAACGAACGGAACTGGTCGTCCACGGCGAAACCCGCGTGGCTCAGCCAGCGCCGCGCGCCCGCTGCCAGCTCCGGGTCGTTGGCCAGCACGGGTTCGCACGGGTTGATCTCCAGCTCGGCGGTGCAGCCGTGCGCCTTCGCCGTGCCGTGCACGATCTCCGCGAGCGCCGCCAGCGCGCGCTCGCGGTCCTTCTCCCGCATCAGGCGCAGCGAGCCGAACGCGCTCGCGCTGTTCGGGACGACGTTGGCCGCCGCGCCGCCCTGGATCCGGCCGATCGAGCAGACCGCGCCGAACACCGGGTCGATCCGGCGCGACGCGAGCTGCTGCAGGCTCACGACCAGCTGCGACACCGCCAGGATCGGGTCGCGCAGCAGCTGCGGGTAGCCGGCGTGGCCGCCCTGGCCGTGCATGGTCACCTCGAACTCGTCGGTCGAGGCGTTCACCGGGCCGGGCACTGCCGCGACGACGCCGTGCGCGATCCGCGGCTGGACGTGCGCGCCGATCACCGCGTCCACCCCGGCCTCGGCCAGCACCCCGGACTCGACGACGTCGAGCGCGCCGGGCGGCGACGTCTCCTCGCGCGGCTGCAACAGCGCGAGGATCGGCCGCGGGACGCCGACGCGCACCGCCGCGCGGCCGACCGCGACCAGCGCGGCGAGGTGGACGTCGTGGCCGCACGCGTGCATCAGGCCGTTCTCCGACGCCCACGGCACGCCGGTGCCCTCCAGCACCGGCAGGGCGTCGAGCTCGGCGCGCAGCGCGACGGCCGGGCCCTCCCCGCCGGGCAGCGGGATCGCGCGGCCGGTCTTGGCGACGCGGGTGCCCTCGCCCGCGTCGAGGGCTTCGGCGACCAGCCGGGCGGTGTCGTCCTCGTCGCCGGAGCCGCGCGGGTCGGCGTGCACCGCGTGCCTCAGCTCGATCGCGGCCGGCAGCTCCTCCTCGATCGCCCCGGTCCACCTCTCCCACAGGTCGTTCACGCGTGCTCCCAGCGGTAGATCCTCTTCGCGTTCTCGTGTCCCACCAAAGCACACAGCCGGACGGCGTCCACTTCGGACATCGCACCGGCGGCGAGCCCGGCGCGCAGGAAGTCCGAGAGTCCCCGGCGGAACAGGGCCGTGCCCAGGTGGTACAGCTCGGCCAGGCCGAAGGCGTCGGTGGAGAAGAGGACCTTCCCGAACGGCGCGATCTCCAGCAGCTCGGCCAGGATCGCCGGCGCGCGGAAGCCCGCGTTGTGGGTGGCGAGGCCGACGTCGACGAAGACGTGCTCGAAGACCTGCGCGAGGTAGGCGGCGTTGCGGTGGAACGGGTAGTTGTGCAGCAGCAGGATCGGCACGCCGCGGTCGCGCGTGGCCCGCAGCAGCCCGGTCAGCCGCAGCGGGTCGCACCGGTGCAGGTCGACGTCGGCGTCCCCGTACCCGACGTGGAACTGCACCGGCAGGCCGAGGTCGAGGCCGGTGAACACGAGGAACCGGTGCAGGACCTCGTCGGCGAGCCGGGGGTTCCCGCCGCGCAGCCAGCGTCCCGCCGCGGCTTCGACCTCCGACGGCGTCGGCCGCTCCCCCGCCAGTTCGAGGCCGACGCGGTAGGCCGCGATCGACTTGAACCCGACGGCGGTCTCGGCGCGTTTCCCCAGCTCGGCGGCGAAGTTCGCGGCGAACCCCTTGGCCGTGCTCCCGCGGATCACGGCTTCGGCGACCTGTTCCAGCCGGACGATGTCGTGCGCGCGGGCGCCGGCCAGGTCCGCGAACTCCCCGGTCGTGGTCAGCGCGTCCGGCAGGAACCCGCCATCCAGCAGGAAGTCCGTGGTGCCGGTGGCCCGCAGGAACCGCCGCGCCACCTCGGCCGCGCCCAGCTCGGCGCGGCGTTCGAGGTAGGCATCGGCCGGGGCGTGCTTCGGCAGGCCGAGCACGGGCGCGCAGCGTTCGCGCACCGCCAGCCCGATCAGCGAGTCGAACAGGCTCGTCCCGAGCGGCGACGTCGTGTCCGCCTCGGTCAGCATCGCCTCGAAGTCCGCGCGAGCCACGTCCTGCGTCACGACGCCGTGGCAGTGGTGGTCCACCAGCGGCAGATCCGCGACGAACGGGAGCAGGTCGGTCATGCGCCTCCGTCCACGGTGCCGAGCCTCTCCCCCACCCTACGAGCGAAGCCGGGCGCGGACAGCACCAAGATCACCGCCAGCACCAGCACCCCGCCGGCCACCACGGGGAACCACCGCGCCGGGCCCTCGGTCGGGTACGGCACGACGTTGACGTACACGGTGTACCCGAGCACGGCGAGCGCGCCGACCGGGAACACGAGGTGCCACCCCGGCACGCGCATGCGGCGCTTCACGAACAGCAGCAGGATCGCGCCGGCCGTCGTGAGCAGGTAGATCACCAGCAGGATCAACGTCCCGATCGAGCCGGACCACGCGAAGGTGTCCGACGCCGTGGCGCCGAAGAACAGCGCGCACACCAGGATGATCAGCGCCGCCGCGCCGGTGACCACGCCGACCGCGGCGACCGGCGTGCCCCGGCCGGACGTCCGGCCGATGCCGCGCCCGCCGTAGGCGTCACGCCCGAGGGCGAACAGCAGCCGCGAGCCGCCGACGACGCAGGCCAGGCAGCAGCCGAACGCGCTGATCGCCGCGCCGACGCTGATCACGTCGCCGACCCACGCGCCCGCGTACCGGCTGCCGAGGTCGCCGAGCAGGGACGGGGAGTCGTGGAACGCCGTCGCGTCCGTGCCGAACGCCATCATCTCGACCGCCGTCACGACGACGAAGTAGATCCCGCCGAAGATCGCCGTGCCGAGGATCGCGCGCGGGATGTTGCGCTTCGGGTCGTGGGTCTCCTCGCCGAGCGTCGCGGCGGCTTCGAACCCGGCGAAGGAGAGGAAGCCGAACACCGCACCGAGGAACACGCCGGACACGCCGGTGTCCGGGACGAAGACGTCCAGGGTGAAGCGCGCGCCGCTCGGCGCGTTCCCGGCGAGCAGCCGGACCAGGATCACCACCGTGACCAGCAGGATCACCGCGATGGTCGCGCCTTCGACGGCGAGCAGCGTGCTCGTGCCGCGGCGGGCGGGCACCACGGACAGCAGCCAGGCACCGATCAGCGCGACGGCCGTCAGCACGAACGGGCCCCACGACGGCGGGTCGGGCCAGATCCCGACCTGGGTCAGGAACGCGGTGCCGAGCGTGCCCGCGGCCGAGCTCGTGACGACGGCGTAGAACGTGTACGTGCCGAGGAGGCCGATGCCGGAGACGACGCCGGCACGCGGGCCGAGCGTCGCGCCGACGAACGCGTACACCGAACCGGCGTGCTGGTAGTAGCGGCAGAGCTTGACGAAGCCGTACGCGACCAGCAGGACGCCGACCGCGGAGAGCAGGAAGGCGAGCGGGACGGCGCGGCCGGCGGCGGCCGCGGTCTGCTGGGGGTTGATGTTGGCGGCCATGCTGGGGGCCATCAACGCCACGGACAGGCCGACGGCCTGCCAGACGGAGAGGGAGCGGCGCAGCCCTGGACGGGTTTCGACGGTGTCTGACACGATCTCCACCTCTTTTCTCAAGGTACTCAGTGAACATCGACGGGAGCAGGATGAGCCAGCTCGATCGGGCAGAACTCGCACAACAGGGCGCTTTGCGGGCCGACGGCCTGCGCGCGGCCGGGGTCGAGCTCGTCGCGCTGACCTTCGTGGACAACAGCGGCATCGCGCGGGTCAAGGCCGTCCCGGTCGACCGGCTGTGGTCGGCGGCGGCGTGGGGCGTCGGCGCGTCGAACTCGTTCGACTTCTTCCTGGCCACCGACGACATCACCGACGGCACGTATTCGCGCGGCCCGGTCGGCGACCTGCGGCTGCACCCGGACCTCGACGCGCTCGTGCCGCTGGCCGCGCAGCCGGGCTGGGCGTGGGCGCCGGTCCGGAAGTACGACCAGGAGGGCGAGCCGCACCCGCAGGACGCGCGGGCGCTGGCCGCCACCGCGACGGCGCGGCTCGCGTCGCTGGGCTACAACGTGCGGACGGCGTTCGAGATCGAGTGGGTGATCACGGCGGAGGACGCGCCGGACGACCCGCGCTCGGCGACGGCGGGCCCGGCCTACGGCTTCGCGCGGCTGTCCGCGCAGGCGGGCTACCTGCGCGCGCTGGTGTCCACTTTGTCCGCTCAGGGCGTGGTGGTGGAGCAGATCCACCCGGAGTACGCGGCCGGGCAGTTCGAGCTGTCGGTGGCGCCGGACGACCCGGTGCGCGCGGCGGACATCGCGGTGCTGACCCGCGAGACGATCCGGACGGTGAGTGCCCAGCACGGGCTGCGGGCGTCGTTCACCCCGAAGTTCTCGCCGGACGGCGTGGGCAACGGCGGCCACGTCCACCTGAGCCTCTGGGACGGCGACCGCAACCTGTGCGCCGGCGGCGACGGCCGGTTCGGCCTGACGCCGACGGCGGAGGCGTTCGGCGCCGGGATCTTTGCGCGGCTGCCGGCGCTGCTGGCGATCGGCGCGCCGTCGGTGGTCAGCTACCTGCGGCTGGAGCCGCACCACTGGGCCGGGGTGTTTTCGGTGTGGGGCCTGGAAAACCGCGAGGCACCGCTGCGGCTGGTGCAGGGCCCGGCCGGCCGGCGCGACCGGGCGGCCAACTTCGAGGTCAAGTGCTTCGACCTGACCGCGAACCCGTACCTGGTGGTGGCGGCGCTGCTGTTCGCGGGCCTGGCCGGGGTTTCCGCGTCGGCTTCCTTGCCGGAGCCGGTGGACGTCGACCCCGGGACACTGCCGTCGGCCGTCCGCCTGCCGACGTCCTTGGCGGACGCGGTGACGGCGTTCGAAGCGGACTCGGAGTTGACTTCGGCGTTCGGCGACGAGTTCGCGACGACGTTGATGGACGTGCGCCGCGGCGAGATCGCGCGGCTCGGTTCCCTGCCGGCTGCCGAGCTTTGCACGCTGATGCGTTACCTACATTGAGGCCGCGACTTCGTCGCGCAGTTGCGGGAGCTTGGCGTAGAGGCGGTCGCCGGGGCATTCGGTGTTGTAGTAGTCGCGGTGGCCCTTGATCTCCTCGACGGGAATGCCGTACTGGCGGCAGATGTAGACGCAGAAGACCACGAGCGACGCCCACTGCGCTTCGGGCGGCTCGACGCTGGTGTAGGTGCCTTCGTTCTCGATGCCGATGGCGTTGGTGTTCTGGCCGGGGCAGTGCGCGCCCTGGATCATGGTGGTCCGGCCGCGCAGGGCGTCGAGGCTGCCATGCCGCCCTTCGAGCCGGTACCCGCCGCGGCTGACGGTGAAGTGCTGTCCGGTGTCGGACCAGCCGTTGTTGTCCATGTGGTCGTGCTGATCGTCGCGCGCGACCTGGAAGGCGTGGGCGAGGGAGTAGTCGGCGCTGTTCGGGCAGGCGATGTGGTGGATGAGGACGCGGTTCGCGGGGTGATCGAGGGTGGTGAGGGCGTCCGAGGGAGGCCGGGCACCCCACTCGGCACAGCTGTAGATCCGCGGTTCGGTGGCGGCTCGGGCGGCTCCGGGGAGCAGGAGTCCGGTCGCGCCCGCGGCGACGAGGCCGGCGGCGCCGCGGAGGAAGGTGCGCCGCGGGAGGTGTGCGAGGTCCATAGCCTGGACTCTCTCGCGGCGCTGTACAGCTTTCGTACAAACGTTCCTCAGAGGCGCAGGGTGGCCTCGAAGGGGCGGGTCAGGTGAAGCTCGCCGTTCTCGCTCCTCGCGACGGGCTCGTACTCGCCACTTTGGAGTTCGAACAGGGTCGCGGTGTTCTGTTCGCCGGGCTCCACCAGGAGGTAGAACGGGATCAGCGCCTCGGCGTAGATGGCTCGCTTGAGGATCCGGTCCTGCAGCTTCGTCGACGGCGACACGATCTCCGCCGCCACCAAGACATCGCTCGCCGCGTAGGCGACGGTGTCGATCCCGGGGCAGTTGAGGATGACCAGGTCGGGGACCAGCAGCCTCCGTGTGGCGAGGCGGATGCCGACACCGGGCAGCAACTCGGTGCCATCCGGTAATGCGGGCGCGCAGGCGAATTGGAGCTTCCCCAGCAACCTCTGGTGCGCCAGCCCCGGCCACGGACTGACGAGCAGCATGCCGTCGACCAGTTCGACTCGCTGCAGCAAGGTTTGTTCTTCGGGCAGGCCGAGAACCTCGTCGGCGGTCCAGCCGTCCGGTCGTGGCGGCACGAGAAACGCGTTGTGGATCATCACACGAGGAGTATGCGGACCGCTACCGACAGTTCTGGATCAGGTGAGGGCGTCACGCTGAGGTGACAGCCAGCTGGCCCGAGCCGCTGTACAGCTGGATCTTGAACTGGATGTGCTCCTGGTGCTCACGCAGCCGCTCGATCTGCGAAGCCACCCGCGCTTCGTGCTCACGCAGCACGTCGACCCGCTCCTCGCGCGTCGCCTCGCCTGAGCGCAGGAGTTCCACGAACCGCAGCATCTCCGCCACCGGCATGCCCGTGTAGCGCAGGCACCGCAGCAGCTGCAGGAACTCCACGTCCTGTTCAGTGAAGAAACGCCGCCCGCCGGCGGTGCGGCCGACGTGGTGGAGCAGGCCGATGCGCTCGTAGTACCTGAGCGTGTCGATCGTGAAACCGGTCTTTTCGGTCACCTGGGCCGGGGTGTAGGACGTCACGCACCCAGCGTGGCACCTGGAGCGCACTCCAGGTCAAGCGGTGGCGACCGCCCGGCGCACGCCCTCGGCCAGCTCGGCGGACAGCGCACGCACTCCCGCCGGGCCCTCGGCCGCGGCCGTGACCAGAGCCGACCCCACGATCACCGCGTCCGCGAACGACGCCACCTGGGCCGCCTGCTCGCCCGAACGCACGCCCAGCCCCACGCCGATCGGCAGGTCCGTGTGGGCCCGCGTGCGGCGGACCAGCTCCTCCGCACCCGCGCCCACCTGGTCGCGCGCGCCCGTCACGCCCATCACCGCCGTCGCGTAGATGAACCCCGACGACGCGGCCGCCGTGAGAGCGAGCCGCTCTTCCGACGACGAAGGCGCCACCAGGAACGTCCGGTCCAGCCCGTGGGCCTCGGACGCCGCCATCCACGCGCCGGCTTCGTCCGGGATCAGGTCCGGCGTGATCAGGCCGAGCCCGCCCGCCGAAGCGAGGTCACGCGCGAAGCAGTCCACGCCGTAGCGGTTCACCGGGTTCCAGTACGTCATCACGACCGCGCGACCACCGCGCGCGGTCACCGACTCGACCACCTCGAACAGGTGCTTGAGGCGGAACCCGTTGTCCAGCGCGGTCACCGACGCGGCCTGGATGGTCGGCCCGTCCATCACCGGGTCCGAATACGGGACGCCGACCTCGATGAGGTCCGCACCACCGTCGACGCACGCCGCGATCAGGTCCTTCGACCCCTCGACCGTCGGGAAGCCCGCCGGGAGGTAGCCGATCAGCGCGCCGTGGCCCTCCGCGCGCGTCGTCGCGAAGAGGTCGTCGATCCCGCTCACTCGTCCACCAGCCCGAACCACTTCGCCGCCGTGTCCATGTCCTTGTCGCCGCGGCCCGAGAGGTTGACGACGATCAGGCCGTCGGGACCCAGTTCGCGGCCGAGCACCAGCGCACCGGCCAGCGCGTGCGCCGACTCGATCGCCGGGATGATGCCCTCGGTGCGGGAGAGCAGCTTGAAGGCGTCCATCGCCTCGGCGTCGGTGACCGGGCGGTACTCGGCGCGGCCGGTGTCCTTCAGCCACGCGTGCTCCGGGCCGACGCCCGGGTAGTCGAGCCCGGCGGAGATCGAGTGCGACTCGACCGTCTGGCCGTCTTCGTCCTGCAGCAGGTACGTCATCGCGCCGTGCAGGTTGCCCGGCGTGCCCTTGGTGAGCGTCGCGCCGTGGCGGTTGCCCTCGATGCCCTCGCCGCCCGGCTCCAGGCCGACCAGCCGCACGGACGGGTCGTCGTAGAAGCCGGAGAAGATGCCGATCGCGTTCGACCCGCCGCCGACGCACGCCGCGACGACGTCGGGCAGGCGGCCGGCCTGCTCGAGGATCTGCTCGCGGGCCTCGGTGCCGATGACGTGGTGGAAGTTGCGGACCATCGTCGGGAACGGCGCCGGACCGGCCGCCGTGCCGAACAGGTAGTGCGTCGTGTCGGCGTTGGTGACCCAGTCGCGCAGCGCCTCGTTGATCGCGTCCTTCAGCGTCCGCGAACCGGTCTTGACCGGGATGACCTCGGCGCCGAGCAGCTTCATGCGGGCGACGTTCAGCGCCTGGCGCTCGGTGTCGACCTCGCCCATGTAGACGACGCAGTCGAGGTCGAGCAACGCGCACGCGGTGGCCGTCGCGACGCCGTGCTGGCCCGCACCGGTCTCGGCGATGACGCGCTTCTTGCCCATCCGCTTGGTGAGCAGCGCCTGGCCCAGCACGTTGTTGATCTTGTGCGAACCGGTGTGGTTCAGGTCTTCGCGCTTGAGGAAGACGCGCGCGCCACCGGCGTGCTCACCGAAGCGCTTGGCCTCGGTGAGCAGCGACGGCCGGCCCGCGTAATCGCGCAGCAGGCGGTTGAACTCGTTCAGGAACTCCGGGTCGTGCCGGGCCTTCTCGTACTCGGTGGCGACCTCGTCGACGACGCCGATCAGCGCCTCCGGCATGAATCGGCCGCCGTACGGGCCGTAGTAGCCCCGCTCGTCCGGGTCGTGCTTGTCGTGCTGTTCCGTCACCGCGAGGGCCTCGGGCAGGCGGGGTGCGAGCCGGCGGTGACCAGCTTGATCAGGGAGCCCTTCGGGTCGCCGGAGGCGACGAGCCCCTCGCCGACCAGCACCGCGTCGGCGCCGTGGCCGGCGTACGACATCAGGTCGCCCGGACCGCGGACACCCGACTCGGCGACCTTGTAGACGTCCATCGGCAGGCCGGGGGCCAGCCGCGAGAAGACGTCGCGGTCCACCTCGAGGGTGTGCAGGTTGCGCGCGTTGACGCCGATGACCTTGGCGCCCGCTTCGAGGGCCTTGTCGGCCTCCTCGGCGTTGTGGATCTCCACCAGCGCGGTCATCCCGAGCGATTCGACGCGGTCGAGCAGCGCGGCGAGCGCGTTCTGCTCCAGCGCGGCGACGATCAGCAGCACCATGTCGGCGCCGTGCAGGCGGGCCTCGTGCACCTGGTAGGGGCTGACGATGAAGTCCTTGCGCAGGATCGGGGTGTCGACCGCCGCGCGCACCGCGTCCAGGTCGGCCAGCGAACCGCCGAAGCGGCGCTGCTCGGTGAGCACGCTGATCACGCGCGCGCCGCCGTCTTCGTAGTCCTTCGCCAGCGCGGCGGGGTCGGGGATGTCGGCCAGCTCGCCCTTGGAGGGGCTGCGGCGCTTCACCTCGGCGATCACGCCGATGCCGGACTCGCGCAGCGCGGACATCACGTCGCGGGGCGCCGGGGCGGCCGCCGCGCGGATCTTCAGCTCGTCGAACGGCAGCACGGACTCGCGTGCCGCGAGGTCCTCGCGCACGCCGGCGACGATGTCTTCGAGCACGGTCACCGGGCGCCCCCGCCCGGGTACGCGCTCACGGATTCATTCGCAAGGTCGCTCACAAAAACCTTCCCCTTCCCGCCGAAACGATGCTAACCCCCGCATCTGGAGCGCCCGGTTCCGGGTGCGCGCGTTACTCCGAATGCCTGCCACGGACGTCGGTCGGATCCTCTCCTTCCGACAGCGCTTCCCACAGCTCGGCGTCCGGATCACGCGCCTTCTTGCGCGTGGCCGGGGCCGCGTACCGGGCCCCGAGCCGCGCGGCCCGCCCGGCGCCCTTGACGGCTGCCAACCCGCCCGCGGCGACGAGAATTCCCCCCAGCACGGCCAGGCCGCGGCCGAGCAGCATCTGCGTCACGGGCAGCCCGTCCGCCCAGCCGGAGAACCGGACGCCCGACACGCCGGACCACACGGCGGCGACACCGGCCAGCGCGAGCACGACGCCGAGCACGCGCCGCGCCCAGCCGCCGGTCGCGATCACCCCGGCCACCCCGGCCAGGGCGAGCAGGGCCAGCGGCACGAGCGCCGTCGCGCGCTGCTCGCCGGTCTCGCGGTAGAGCACCGTGCCGCGCACGCCGCCGTCGCGGAACTCGGCGAACCACGTCAGCCGTGACGCACCCCACAGCGCGAGCGCGCCGAGCAGGAGCGCGACCACGATCATCCACAGTGGACGCCGCGACGGCTTCGGCGCTTCGGACGGCTCAGACATGGGCGCTGTCCGCGGCCGGGTCGAGGACGCCCGCCGCCACCATCGTCTGCGCGGCGGCCACGGCCGACAGCACCGTGCGGGCCTTGTTCAGCGACTCGGTGTCCTCGTAGTCCGGCACCGAGTCGGCGACGACGCCGCCGCCGGCCTGGACGTGCGCGATCCCGTCCTTGACCAGCGCCGTGCGGATCGCGATCGCCGTGTCCGCGTCGCCGGCGAAGTCGAGGTAGCCGACGACGCCGCCGTACAGCGCGCGGCGGACCGGCTCCAGCTCCTCGATCAGCTCCATCGCGCGGACCTTCGGCGCGCCGGACAGCGTCCCGGCCGGGAAGCACGCGGTGACCGCGTCGAACGCCGTCTTGCCCTCGGCCAGCTCGCCGGTGACCGTCGACACGATGTGCATGACGTGGCTGTAGCGCTCGATCTGGAAGAAGTCGACGACGCGCACGGTGCCCGGCTTGCAGACCTTGCCGAGGTCGTTGCGGCCGAGGTCGACGAGCATCAGGTGCTCGGCGCGCTCCTTCTCGTCGGCGAGCAGGTCCTTGGCCAGCTGCGCGTCTTCTTCCGGGTCGGCGCCGCGCCAGCGCGTGCCCGCGATCGGGTGCGTGGTCGCGCGGCCGTCCCGCACGGTGACGAGCGATTCGGGGCTGGAGCCGACGATGTCGAAGCCTTCGAGCCGCAGCAGGTACATGTACGGGCTCGGGTTGGACGTCCGCAGCACGCGGTAGATGTCGAGCGCGTCGGCGGCGGTCGGGATCTCGAACCGTTGCGACGGCACGATCTGGAACGCTTCGCCGGCCTTGATCGCCTCGACGGCCTTCTCGACCGCCGCGTGGAAGTCCGCCTTCGACCGCTTGCGCGTGAACTCGGGCTCGGGCCGGTCGAACGCGGCGACCGTGGCCGGCGCGGGCACCTGCAACTGCTCGGTCATCGCGCTCAGCCGGGCGACCGCGTCGTCGTAGGCCGCGTCCACGCGCTCGGGCGAGTCGTCCCAGTTGACGGCGTTCGCGATGAGCGTGACCGTGCCCTCGTGGTGGTCGAACGCCGCGAGGTCGGTGGCCAGGAGCATGGTCAGCTCGGGGATGTCGAGGTCGCGCTCGGCCAGCTCCGGCAGCTTTTCCAGCCAGCGCACGGAGTCGTAGCCGATGTAGCCGACCATGCCGCCGGTCAGCGGCGGCAATCCGGGCAGCGGCTCGGTGTGCAACGCTTCGATCGTTTCGCGCAGCACGGTGAGCGGGTTGCCCTCGGACGGCAGGCCGACCGGCGGGGTGCCGGTCCAGACCGCTTTCCCGTCGCGGACGGTGAGCGCGGCCGGGCTGCGGACACCGATGAACGACCAGCGCGTCCAGGAGGCGCCGTTCTCCGCGGACTCGAAGAGGAACGTGCCCGGCCGGTCGGCGGCGAGCTTGCGGTAGACCCCGATCGGCGTCTCGCCGTCGGCGAGGACCCGGCGCACGACCGGGATGACGCGGCGGCTCTCGGCGAGGGCGCGGAAGTCCGCGCGGGACGGGCTGACCGAGCCGGGACCGGACTTGCTGCTCGAGGTGCTGACCATGACCCTCATTGTGCTGCACCCCCGGGAAGGGGTTTTCCCAGACCCCGAATTCAATGAGTGTTGAATTCGGGGGGTGCGTGCGTCATGATGGAGGGGTGAGCACCACCGAGCCTACTTCGCGACGCCGCGGCCGGCGCCCCGCCGGCCAGGACACCCGCACGGCGCTGATCGAAGCCGCGCGGGCCGTGTTCGCCGAAAACGGCTACGACGGGGCGACCGTGCGCGCGATCGCCACCCGCGCGGGCGTCGACGCGGCCATGGTCAACCACTGGTTCGGCGGCAAGGAAGGCCTCTTCGCCCAGGCGGTGCTCAAGCTGCCGTTCGACCCGCTCGAACTCCTGGAGATCCTCCGCGACGGCCCGGACGAGGAGCTCGGCGAGCGGATCGTGCGCACCTTCATCACCCGCTGGGACGGCGCGGGCGGCGGCGTGTTCGTGGCGCTCATCCGCAGCGTCACCGGCCACGAGCAGGCCGGGCACGTGCTGCGCGACTTCTTCCAGAAGTTCTTCACCGCACTGATCTCCTCGATCGGCGCGGACGACGTCTCGCTGCGCATGACGCTCTGCGCGTCCCAGATGGTGGGCATGGGCATGATCCGGTACGTGGCCAAGTTCGAGCCGTTCGCCACGGAGGAGGTCGAGGTCCTGGTGCGCGCGGTGGCACCGAACCTGCAGCGCTACCTCACCGGGGAGATCGGCTGACCCGCTCCCGGATCGCGTGGACGGCCAGGACGTACGGGCCGTCCACGGTTCCCACGACCATCGCCTTGCCCCAGCCGCCGACCCAGGCCTGCTTGTTCTTCCAGCCGGCCGACGGCGACAGCCGGAGGAGCGCCCAGGAGCGGCGGAGGGCGACCGCCGTCCCGTCGCGGAACTCCGCGTCCAGGTACCGCCCTTGGCTCCCTCCCAGCTGGTCGTCGGTCACGCCGGCCCGCCGCCATCCGGTGCGCTCGACGGCCCGGATCCGGCGCCGCCAGCCGGCCGCCAGCCCGATCGAGAACGGCAGGCCGAACAGGGCGGCCAGCATGGGGACCACGCCGGAGCCGAGCAGGACCTGGTTCTCGTTCTGTTCGTCGGCGGTGCGCACGCGCGCCGGGTCGGCCGGGTCGTAGATGACGATCACCTGCTCGCCGACCTGGTAGGCGCGGTTCGACTCCCAGACGAGGTCGTCGGTCCGGTCGCCGTGGCGCACCCGGATGTGCGACGTGCCCTTGCGGTTGTGGAACACGCCGACGACCACACCGGGCTCGTGGAAGCCGGTGGCGAGCAGGTCGTCAGCGGCCGCCCCGGCCAGGGCGACGCCGGTGAACCCGGCCGCGAACACCACCGCCCAGCCCACGGCGAAGCCCGTCGCGCGATGGGAAGCCCGGCGCAGGCGGGCGTTCAGTTCCGGGTGGTCACCGTCGGCGGGATCCGCCGCGGGCAGCCACCGGCCGAGGTCCACGGCGGCGGCCGGCGCGCTGCGGTTCAGAAGCCGCAGCGCGTACCAGCCGAGGGCGGCGAACGGGAGGGAACCGGTCAGGAGGATCGCGTTGCCCGGCAGATCGTCGTCGCCGGCGAAGAGCGAGTACACCGTGGCCCCTGCGAAGAGTGTGGAAAGGAGCGAAAAGACGACGGAGACGACCACCCAGAATGCCCGCATGGAGTGATCGTAGGGCCGCTGACCTGCGTGGACGCTGGGAGAAACGGCACACGGCACCGGGGCAACCGAGTGGTGCCGCCAAGCGTGTGGAAAGTGCGCCGCCGTCAGGGGTCCGGCTGCCACCGGTAGGTTTCGGCGCGGGCCCCGAACAGCACCGGGTTGTCGCGCGCCGGCGGGTTCGGGGGCACCAGCACCGTCATCGCCGGCCCGTGCCCGGCGACGATCGCCGGCAGGTCCGGCCGTTCCGCCAGGGCTCGCACCGCGAAGCCGGCTTGCCAGGACCGGAGGGCGATCCGGCTGCCGTCCGCGAAGCGCACGGCGATGGCGGCCGACGTGTCCGCCCTCGAGCGCAGCCCGGCCACGGTGACGACCGCACTCCGCCAGCCCGTCCGGCGTGCCGCCTGCGCGCGCCGGTCCGCGACGAAACCGCAGTAGCCGCCGTACGCCGCGATCGCCGGGCCGATGACCATGAGCGGCACCTGGCCGCTGACCACGCACGCGACCGCGACCAGGATCTCCAGGACCAGGAACGCCGCCAGCCGCCGGAACCGCCGCTCCAGCGCGGCCGTGCCGTGGGCGGACCACTCCGGTGCGCTCTTTTCCGGCGCCGGCAGCCAATCCGCGTCGACGCGGGTCTTCACGGGACGCGGGGCTCGCGGGCCCCGACCGGCACGGCGTAGGGCCACTGGCCGGGCTCCTCCGGCGGGAACAGCACGACCATGAAGCGGCCCGCCCCGCCGACCCAGACCTCCTGCGAGTGCGCGTGTCCCCGGGCGCCGACCAGGTGCGTCGAAGCGACGGGGTACAGCAGGATCCGGCTGTGGTCGCGGTAGCGGACACTGACCTTGCTGGTGTCCGCCCGGCCCGACGGCGTGAAGACCAGGACCTCGGCGGCGCGCCAGCCGTCGGCGACGACCGCGGCGTGCCGCTTGCGCCATTCGATCGCCGAGTCCACGAAACACAGGATGCCGATGACCGCGCCGGCCAGCACGAGCCCGAGCATGATGCCGCCCGCGCCCGCCGGGACGTGTTCGCGCGCGGGTAGTACCCCGGCGGCCGTCACCACCGCGATCACGGCGACGCCCACCAGCACACCGAAGAGCCAGGCCCGGGTGCCGTAGTCCCACAGCCGTTCGGTTTCGACGTCGAGGTCGAAGCGGGCCGTCGGGCGGCGGCCGTCCGACGGCGGGAGCCAGGCGTCCGGCTCGTGCTCGGGCGCCTCTTCCTTGCCCATCCACGACAACGTGAACGCGTACAGCAGCGTCAGGAGGGCACTCGCGCCCCCGACGACCGCGAGCGTCAGGAACCGGCCGAGGACGAGCAGCACGACGAGCACCGCGACCACGAGCGCACACCACAGCCCCAACGCGACGCGGCAGCCCGTCGAACCCGGGACGGCGCGGTCATCCCCCGACCCCATTCCCCCAGCGTACGCGGGGGATCAGCGCGAGAGAAGGAGCGCGATGAGCGCCAGCGCGCCCGGCAGCACCTGCACGAAGAGGATGCGCTTGTTCGCCGTCGCCGCGCCGTAGAGGCCCGCGACGATCACGCAGACGATGCCGTACAGCTTGAGCTGGAAGCCCGTCGGGTCGCTCGCGATGAGACCCCACACGAGCGCGAGCGCCAGGAAACCGTTGTACAGCCCCTGGTTCGCGGCCAGTGGCGCGCTCTCCTTCGCGAACTCCTCGGTGGTGCCGAAGGCCGCGCGGGCCCGGGGCGTCGTCCAGAGGAACATCTCCAGGACGACGATGTAGACGTGGATCAGGGCGACCAGCCCGACCAGGACGTCGGCGACGATTGTCACGCGTGCTCTTTCTCATCGGCGAGGAGCAGGCGCTCTTCGGTGTCGAAACAAGTGTGCGTGCCGGTGTGACAGGCCGGGCCGGTCTGGTCGACGCGCAGCAGGACCGTATCGCCGTCGCAGTCGATCCGCACCTCGCGGACGTGCTGGTAGTGCCCGGACGTCTCGCCCTTGACCCACAGCTTCTCCCGGCTGCGCGACCAGTACGTGCCGCGGCGGGTGGCGAGGGTGGCGGCGAGCGCGTCGTCGTTCATCCAGGCCATCATCAGCACGTCCGAAGTGGCGTGCTCGACGACGACCGCGGCGATCAGGCCGTCGGCGTTGCGCTTGAGGCGCGCCGAGACGGCCGCGTCCAGGGTCATGCCCGTACTCCCAGGAGGTGCCGCTTCACCGGCATCGAGTTGAACAGGACGAACGCGTAGCCGTACCCCGCGAAGGACAGGCCGGAGAACAGCTTGTTCCACCACAGCGCGGCGGCGAGCAGCAGGAACGCGTGCAGCAGCGCGAACACCACGGTGATGACGAGCCCGCCGATCCGGGCGCTGCCGAGCTTGAGCACGAGCCCGGTCGTCACGACGCCGCCGAGGACGAGCGCGAGCGCGGGGATCCGGAAGATCGCCAGGCCCGACCCGGCACCGATGACCGGGATGAGATCGAGCAGCGCCCACGCGACCGGCAGCCCGACCAGCAGCGCGGCGACGACCTTGACCTCGACGGGTGCCTGCCAGGACTTCATCGGATCTCGACCCCGCCTTCGCGCAGCGCGTCCTTGACGTCGCCGATCTTGAGCTGTCCGAAGTGGAACACGCTGGCCGCGAGGACCGCGTCGGCGCCGGTGCGGACGGCCGGCAGGAAGTGCTCGACCGCGCCCGCTCCCCCGCTGGCGATCACCGGGACCCGCACGGCCTTGCGGACCAGCTCGATGAGCTCGAGGTCGAAGCCGTTCTTGGTGCCGTCGGCGTCCATGGAGTTCAGCAGGATCTCGCCGACGCCGAGCTCCTCGCCGCGTGCGGCCCACTCGACGGCGTCGATGCCGGTGCCGCGGCGGCCGCCGTGGGTGGTGACCTCGAAGCCGGACGCGGTGGGCTCGCCGCCCTCGGGCACCCGGCGCGCGTCGACCGACAGGACGATGCACTGGGAGCCGAACCGGCGGGAGGCCTCGTGGAGGAACTCCGGCCGGGCGATCGCGGCGGTGTTGATGCTCACCTTGTCCGCGCCGGTGCGCAGCAGGCGGTTGACGTCGTCGTTGCTGCGGACGCCGCCGCCGACGGTGAGCGGGATGAAGACCTGCTCGGCGGTGCGGCGGACCACGTCGTAGGTGGTCTCGCGGTCGCCGGAGGACGCCGTGACGTCGAGGAACGTCAGTTCGTCGGCTCCCTCGGCGTCGTAGCGCCGGGCCAGCTCGACGGGGTCGCCGGCGTCGCGGAGGCCGGCGAAGTTGACGCCCTTGACGACCCGGCCCGCGTCGACGTCGAGACAGGGGATCACCCGCACCGCGACAGACATGCCCACCAGCGTAGTCAAGGGGCATCTAAGCTCGGCCAATGGCACGGGCGGGGCGGCGGCCGGGGCAGACCGAGACGCGCGAGAAGATCCTCGACGCGGCGCGGCACCGGTTCGCCGAGCTGGGGTACGACGGCGCGACGGTCCGCGGGATCGCCGCCGACGCGGGAGTCAACGCGGCCCTGCTGCACCACTTCTTCGGCAGCAAGCAGCAGCTGTTCGCGGCGGCGATGAACCTGCCGGTGAACCCGGCCGAGCTGGTCCCGGTGATCCTCGCGGGTCCCCGCGAGAGCGTGGGCGAACGGCTGGTGCGCGCGTTCCTGGCGGTGTGGGCGTCGCCGGAGGGCCGGACGCCGTTCATCGCGATGCTGCGCGCGGCGGCGACGAACGAGCAGGTCGCGCTCATGATGCGCCAGTTCATCGAGCGCACGGTGCTGGCCGAGGTGGCGCGCGCCCTGGACGTGCCGAAGATCCGGGTGACCGGGATCGCGTCGCAGATGATGGGTGTGGCCCTGCTGCGGTACGTGATCAAGCTGCCCCCACTGGCGGAGGCGGACGACGAGGAGATCGTGGCACTGCTGGCCCCGGTGGCGCAGTACTACCTCGACGGCCGCGAAACTGTCGGTCCCCCGCCGTAAAATGGAGACCGGGGGCTGCGCCACATCGCTCGTTCACGTCCCGGCCATCCGATTCGTCTAGTTTGCCGCGCGTGCGCAGACTTCTCCCGGTGGCCGTGGCCGCCCTCGCCCTGCTGACCGCCGTCCCCGCTTCCGCCACCCCTCGCAATCCGTCGCCGGTGGTGCAGACCGAGACGTTCGCCGAGCCCGCCGACGCCGACGACCCCGCCATCTGGGTCCACCCGCACGACCCGGCGCGCAGCGTCGTGCTGGGGACGCTGAAGGAGGGCGGGCTGGCGGCGTTCGACCTGAACGCGCGGACGCTGCAGCGGGTCCCGGCCGGGCCGGGCGGGCGGTTCAACAACGTCGACGTCGTCGGCGACCTGGCCGTGGTCAGCGACCGCGGCCGCGACCGGATCCGGGTGTACCGGATCGACCCGGACGCCCCGCAGGTGCTGCGGGACGTGACCGACCCGGCCGCCGCCCGGGTGTTCCCGGAGTCCGAAGTGGACGAACAGCGCACCGCGTACGGCCTGGCGGCGGGCCGCGACCCGGTCACCGGGATCCGCTGGGTGGCGGTGACCCGCCGCCACGAGACGCGGGTGGCGCTGCTGCGGCTGGTCGACAAGCCGGGCGGCGTCGGCACGGCTCCGCTCGCGACGATCGACCTGCCGTCGTCCTTCCGGCTGCCGAACGGGGTGTCCTGGTCGCCGTGCGAGGAGCCGGGCGAGCGGCCGCAGCTGGAGGGCTCGGTGTTCGACGGCCGCGTGCTCTACACCGCGCAGGAGGACGTCGGGATCTGGCGGATCCCGCTCACCCCGGCCGGCTTCGGGCGTCCCGAGCTCGTCGACCGGGTGCGTTCGTACGGGGTCCCGTCGCGCTGGGACGACGTCGCCGAGGAGTGCGTGCCGTCCGGGGCGGATCCGGGCTTCGGCGGCCAGTGGCTCGAGGCCGACGCCGAAGGCCTGGCCGTCGCGCACGGCAAGCTGTTCGCCTCCAGCCAGGGCGACTCCCGGTTCGTCGTGTACGGCCCGCACACCCGTGACCTGCGGATCGTCGCCGACCGCGGCACGGACTCGGTGGAGCATTCGGACGGCTCGGCGATCAGCACGGCGTACCTCGGCCGCCGGTTCCCCCACGGCCTGCTGGTGGTCCACGACGGCGAGCGGGGCGACGCGGGAACCGGCTTCGCCTTCCTGCGGCTGGAGGACGTTCTGTAAATACTTCTCAGACCCGTGCATCAGCCCGGCCCCCTCACGCGTCCATGGGGTGACGAAGGGACGTGCGTGGGTTTCGAAGAGTTCGTGGCGGAGCGGCTGGACGGGCTGCTCCGCTACGCGACCGTCCTGACGGACGACCCGCACCTGGCGCAGGACATCGTCCAGGACGTGCTCCTGCGCGCCCAGCAGCGGTGGGACGGCATCGACCACCCGCCGACGTACGTGCGGCGGATGGTCACCAACGAGTACCTGTCGTGGCGGCGGCGGGCGGTGCGGCGGGTGGTGCCCAGCAGTCACGACGTCCTCGACGCGCTCGGGCCGCCGGCGGCCGACCCGGCCGCCGCCTACGACGAGCGGGACGCGATGCTCGGCCTGCTCGCCACCTTGCCGCGCAAGCAGCGCGCCGCGGTCGTGCTGCGGTACTACGAGAACTACTCCGACGCCGAGATCGCCGCGGTCCTGCGCTGCGGCGCCTCCACCGTGCGCAGCCAGATCTCCCGCGCCCTGACGACCCTGCGCCGGGCCCCGCACGCCACGACCCTCACCGGAGCCCCCGAATGACCCGCAGCGAGCACGAGACCGAGACGCTGATCCGGGACAGCCTCGACCGCCTCGCCGCCCGCGCCCCGGACGGCGACGCGGTCCGCGACGCGCTGGCCCGAGCCGGCCGCAAGCCGCGGCCGGTGGCCCGGCTCGCGCTGGTGGCCGCCGCCGTGGTCGCGGTGGTGGTCGGGGTCGTCGTCGGCACCCAGGCGTTCACCACGGCCGACCTGGACCCGGCCGCGGGCCGTCCGGTGCTCGGCTACAGCCCGGGCTGGCTGCCCGGTGGCTTCACCGAGCAGTACCGCGAGGGCGGCCCCGGCACCGCGCCGCAGGTCCGGCGGTGGTTCGCCGGGCCGGCCGAGATCACGCTGTCGGCGTACTCCACCGCCGACCCCGTGTGGTCGCAGACCGCGGTGCGGATCGCGTCGCTCAAGGACCAGGTCCTGGTGCACGGCCGCGTCGCCATGGTCACCGGCGACACCGCCGGCGCCGCGCTGCTCACCTGGCTCGCCGACGACGACCACGTGCTGACCGCCCGGGTCGCGGGTGTCCCGGACGCCCGGGCGGTCGCCCAGCACGTCGCGGACTCGGTCACCCCCGCCCCGGTCGGCGTCCGCGGTGAGCTGCGGTTCGGCTCGCTGCCGGCGGGGCTGGCCGAGCGGTCGGCCGCGGTCCGGGGCAGCGGCCCGGGGGACGCGTCGACCGAGCTGACCGCGGCGGCCCCGGGCCGGCCCGCGGTCCGCGTCACGGCGAGCGCAGGCTCCCCCGGGGTGAACGGCGCCGCCGCCGTCACCGTGCGCGGCGGCCCGGGGTTCTTCGTGGCCCCGGCGAACGGCGAGGAGGCGATGGTCGCGGTCCGGCTGCCGTCGGGGCGCTGGCTGACGGTGGTGGGCCCGTTGGCGGAGGCCGAGCTGGTCGCCGTCGCCGACGCCGTCCAGCTCGACCCCTCGCCCGACTACCGGTGGCTCGGGCGGGCTACCAGCTGACCGCCGGGAACCAGATGATCCCGAGCCGGCCGAGCACGCGGACGTCCCAGTAGAGCAGCGTGAACGTGCCGCCGACGAGCAGCGCCGCGCCGGTCACCGTGGCGATCCGGGCGGGCTTCGCGGCGAGCCAGCGCTGCACCCGGCCGCCGGTGGCGTGCGTCAGGAGCAGGAACAGCACGCCCATGATCACGATGTTGCCGAGCGACTGCAGCGCGAACGCGGCGGCGCCGTAGAAGACGTTGTGCTGTTCGGCGGCGCTGCGGAACATGATCCGGAACAGCGGGTAGGGCCGGCCGATGAGGAACCCGCCGATGAGCGCGCCCATCAGGACGAGCGGGGCCGCCGGGTGCCGGGCGACGAACCCGGCGAACGGGTTCCGGACGATGCCGAGCGCGATCAGGCCCATGACCAGGAAGACCAGGCCGACGACACCGAACGCGACCATCGACTGGATGCTGCGCGGGCTCAGGCCGGAGGTCTGCGCGGTGGAGAACTGCGGCATCCGCGTGCCGACGAGGGCGACGATCACGCCGTAGCCGATCGACACGGCGAGCATGCCCGCGGCGATCCAGCCGAGCGGCTTGAGCGTGGTCGCGAAGCGCCGTTTCTCCCCGGCCTGGCCGCCGACCAGCGGGGCGACCGCGCCGAACGCGGCGATGTTGCAGGCGGTGAAGGACCCCGCGAGGCCGGAGACGAACGCGAAGAGCGTCCCGGCGAGGACCCCGCTGATCGGGGTGGCCTTCGCGTCGTAGCCGAGCAGCCCGTTCGCGACGCTGTCGCCGATGACGGAGTCGACGAACGGCGCGGACCAGAGCGCGGTCAGCGCGAACCCGGCGAGGACCGCGATCACGGCGATCACGGCCCGGCGCGCCGGATACGGCCCCGCGCCGAAGAACTGTGCCTGCGGGTGAACCGGTACCTGCTGTGTGACGGCCATCGACATTCCCTCCAGCTCAGGGGAACTCCCAGGTCACAAAGCGTTTCAGACACGAGTGTTGAAACGCTTCCGCCGCTCGTGTGGGTTCTCGCGGCGATCGGACTAGGTATTTCGGCCCTCTTGACGGCGGGAACGCACCGGGCGCAGAATTAAACGCATGACTAATTCAGCCCTCGAGGTCACCGGCCTGCGGGTCCGGCGCGGTGGCCGGCAGGTGGTGCGGGACGTGAGCTTCGCGGTGCCGCGCGGCGCCGTCACCGGGCTGCTCGGCCCGAGCGGCTGCGGCAAGACGACGCTGATGCGGGCCATCGTCGGCGTGCAGATCGTCGAAGGCGGCACCGTCACGGTCCTGGGCCTGCCCGCCGGCAGCCCGCCGCTGCGGCGCCGGATCGGTTACGCCACCCAGAACCCGGCGATCTACGCCGACCTCACCGTGCGGGAAGCCCTGCGCTACTTCGCCGCGGTGCTGCGCGCGCCGGTGTCCGATGTGGACAGAGTCATCGCCGAGGTCGGCCTGGAAGAGCACGCCGGCAAGCTCGTCGGGTCGCTGTCGGGCGGGCAGCACAACCGCGCGAACCTCGCCGTCGCCCTGCTCGGGAAGCCGGAGCTGCTGGTGCTCGACGAGCCGACCGTCGGGCTCGACCCGCTGCTGCGCGACGAGCTCTGGGCGCTCTTCCGCCGGCTCGCCGACGGCGGCGCCACGCTGCTGGTGTCCAGCCACGTCATGGACGAAGCCGCGCGCTGCGACCGCCTCCTGCTCATGCGCGAAGGCACCCTCCTGGCCGACGACGCGCCGCTCGCCCTGCGCGAGCGCACCGGCACCGCCGACCTCGAACAGGCCTTCCTCCACCTGGTGCGGGCCGCCTCGTGAACGCCGCGCTGACGCTCGCGACCACGCGGCGCATCCTCACGCAGCTGCGGCACGACCCGCGCACCGTCGTGATGCTGGTCCTGGTGCCGACGCTGCTGATGATCCTGCTGCGGTACGTGTTCAACTCGGCGCTGGTGTTCAGCCACGTCGCGCCCGCGCTGCTCGGCGTGTTCCCGTTCCTGATCATGTTCCTCATCGCGTCGATCACGACGCTGCGGGAGCGGACCACCGCCACCCTCGAACGCCTGATGACGCTGCCCATCGGCCGGCTCGACCTGCTCTTCGGCTACGCGCTGGCGTTCGGCTCGATCGCCGTGGTCCAGGTGGCGCTCGCGGCGGGCGTCTCGCTGTGGTGGCTCGGCCTCGACCTCGCGGGTTCGGTCGTGATGCTGCTGGTGATCGCCGTCCTCGACGCGCTGCTGGGCATGGCGCTCGGGTTGTTCGTCAGCGCGTTCGCCCGCACCGAGTTCCAGGCCATCCAGTTCATGCCGGTGTTCGTGCTGCCGCAGATCCTGCTGTGCGGGCTGTTCGTGCCGCGCGAGGACATGGGCTGGCTGCTGCGCTGGCTTTCGGACGTCATGCCGCTGTCGTACGCGGTCGAGGCGCTGACCCGCGTCACGGCGTCGTCGACGGTGGACGCGGTGATCCTGCGGAACCTCCTCGTGGTCGCGTGCTGCGCGCTGCTGGCGCTGGTGCTCGGCGCGGCGACGTTGCGGCGCCGGACGCCGTGACTACCGTGGTGCCATGGCATCCGAAACGGACCGGCTCGCGGCCGAGCGCTACGTCGTCCTGACCACGTTCCGGCGCGACGGGCGCGCGGTGCCGACCCCGATCTGGGTGGCCGGCGAGGCCGGCGAGCTCGTCTTCAACTCGGTGCGGGACACGGGCAAGGTCAAGCGCATCCGCAACAGCGGCCGCGTCGAGGTCCAGGCGTGCGACCTGCGCGGCAAGAAGACCCACGGCGCGGTGGCGAGCGGGCAGGCGCGGCTGCTGGACCTCGACGAGACCCGGCGGATCCAGCAGGTGATCGGCCGCAAGTACGGCGTCTTCGGGCGCGTGTCGATGTTCTTCTCGAAGCTGCGCGGCCCGGCCGACCGGACGATCGGGATCGCCGTCAAGCTCGACGGCTGAAGCTGCGGAACCCGCGGCGCAGGTAGTTCGGCAGCGCGTTCGGGTGGTCGAGCGTCGAGGTGTGCAGCCAGACCCGGCGGGCGCCGGGCAGCGCCCACGCGTCGGCCACGACGAGGGTGAGCGCGTAGCCGCCGAGCCCCTTGCCGACGAACTCCGGCAGCAGGCCGAAGGTGGTGATCTCGACGTCGCCACCGGGCTGCGGCTCGATGTCGGCGGCGCCCGCGACGTCGCCGCGGTACTCGACGAGCCGGTACTGCCGGCCCGGTTCGGCGAGCCAGCTTTCCCAGTCTTCGTCGGTCCTCGACGCGCTCGGCCACCGGTACGGCGTGCCGATCCGGACGTGCAGGTCGCGGATCGCCGGCCCCGCCGCGGTGGCTTCGAGCGCGACGCCGTCGACGACCGGCGCGGGGTTGAGCTGCTCGGCCGCGGTCATTTCGAGCTCGGTGACGATCTCCTCCACCCGCGGCAACCTACGGCCCCCGGGGTCCGCTGTCAGCCCCTTATCGGGGGCGGACTCGCCGCGCGCAGCGCCGCGGCCATGGCGGCCGAGTCGTGGTCCGGGCCGCAGCCTTCGACGAGCACCAGGTCACCCGGGATGTGGTCGGCCCGCAACCGCAGGATCTCCCGGTAGGCGGGTGAGCCGTACCACTCGCGCGCCGCGGCGAGGCTCGGGAACTCGATGACCACGAGCGCGCCGAGCCATTCGCCTTCCACGACCTCCACCGGCGAGCCGTGCACGACGAACTTGCCGCCGAAGGGGTCGAGCGTCGCTTGGATCCGCTCGAGGTACTGGAAGACGTCCTCGGGGAGCACGGCGGGCGGGCGCAGGTGGGCGAGTCCGTAGGCGGTCATGGCGTTCCTTCCGTTGTCCTGGAAGGAATCCTGACGCTTGGCGGGTACGGCGTCGATTACGCCGGAGGTAACGCTAGAGCTTCGCGACCGCGGCGAGGGCCTCGGGCAGCGTGAACGCCCCGGCGTACAGCGCCTTCCCGACGATCGAGCCCTCGACGCCGTCCGAGGCCAGGCCGGCCAGCGCGACGAGGTCGTCCACACTGGACACCCCGCCGGAGGCGATCACCGGTGCGTCGGTGCGGGCGACGACGTCGCGCAGCAGGTCGAGGTTCGGGCCGCGCAGGGTGCCGTCCTTGCTGACGTCCGTCACGACGTAGCGGGACGCGCCGTCGCGGTCCAGGCGCTCCAGGACCTCCCACAGCTCGCCGCCGTCGGAGGTCCAGCCGCGGGCCGAGAGGCGGTGGCCGGCCTCGGTGATCCGCACGTCGAGGCCGATCGCGACGCGGTCGCCGTACTCGCCGATCACCCGCGTCGTCCACTCCGGGTCCTCGAGCGCGGCGGTGCCGAGGTTGACCCGGCGGGCGCCGGTGGCCAGCGCGGCCTTCAGCGACGCGTCGTCGCGGATGCCGCCGGAGAGCTCGACCTGCACGTCGAGCCGGCCGACGACGTCGGCGAGCAGCTCGCGGTTGCTGCCCTTGCCGAAGGCGGCGTCGAGGTCGACCAGGTGGATCCACTCGGCGCCGTCGCGCTCCCAGGCGAGCGCCGCTTCGAGCGGGCTGCCATAGGAGGTCTCGGTGCCGGCCTCGCCCTGGACGAGTCGCACGGCCTGGCCATCGGCCACATCAACGGCGGGAAGCAGCGTGAAAGTCACGCCGGTAACTCTAGGGCGGAGACGCGCGTCACCCGGTCAGAGGGTCGCGAGCCAGTTGCGCAGCAGGTGCGCGCCGGCGTCGCCGGACTTCTCCGGGTGGAACTGGGTGGCCCAGAGCGGCCCGTTCTCGACCGCCGCGACGAAGTCCTCGCCGTGGTCGGCCCAGGTGACCTTCGGCTCCTGGCCGATGCCCGATTCCAGCTCCCACTTGCGGGCGGCGTAGGAGTGCACGAAGTAGAAGCGCTCGTCCGCGCCGAGACCGGCGAAGAGCTGCGAGTCCGCCGGCGCGCGCACGGTGTTCCAGCCCATGTGCGGCAGGACGTCGGCGTTCAGGCGGTCGACGACGCCCGGCCACTCCCCCGTGCCCTCGGTCTCCTCGCCGTGCTCGACGCCGCGGGAGAAGAGGATCTGCATGCCGACGCAGATGCCGAGCACGGGACGGCCACCGGCGAGGCGCTTGCCGATGATCCGGTGGCCCTTGACCTCCAGCAGGCCAGCCATGCACGCCGAGTACGCGCCGACGCCGGGCACGACCAGGCCGTCGGCCTCGATCGCGGCGTGCGGGTCGGCGGTGACCTCGACTTCGGCCCCGGCGCGCGCCACGGCGCGTTCGGCGGAGCGGAGGTTGCCGGAACCGTAGTCGAGGATCACCACACGAGACACGCCACCCAGCGTAGCCGGAGGGCTCAGCGGCGCTCGAACGAATACACGTCGGTCACCGTGTTGCACGGCGCCGGCGGCACGACCTCCACGCGCAGCACGCCGGCGTCGTAGTCGACGCCTTCCGGGGTGAAGGTGCCGGTGCACGTGCTGACCAGCGGGACCTGGCCGATTTCGCGCACCTTCGCGGTGACGTCGTGGCCGTTGACCGGCCGCGGGAGGTCGATCTGCAGGAGCTGCAGGTTCGTCGGGTACAGGTCGTTGTACGGGTCGCTCGTCGCGCAGATCAGCCGCGTCGGGCTGACGAAGTCGCAGCCCTGGGCGCTGCGGATGTGGTGGTCGAGGTGGATGCGGGCGGCGACAGGCAGGTCGCCGGCCTGCTTCGGGCCGCGGGGGTTGAGGAACGGCGTCGCGGAGACGTAGAGGCGGTCGATCTCGCCGAGCGGGCCGGAGACCAGCCACTGGCCGTCCGGGGTGGCCGCGACCTGGGCGTTGGCGTTGGGCGCGGGTTCGTCGGCCTGGAGCGGGTGGACGAACTCCGTCGTGGTGCCGTCGGGCTTGGTGACCAGGTACATCTTCGTCGTCGGAGTGGGGCTGACGGTGTCCTGGTAGACGTCGAAGACGTAGCCGCGCAGCGAGTCCGGGTCGCCGACGTGGCCCCAGCCCTCGTCCTTGAGCGGCTGCGGGATGGTGGCGCCGTTGCGGTAGACGATCTCGGGGGTGTGGCCGGGCAGGCGCAGCGTGGTGACGCCCTCGCCGCTGACCCGGTTCTCGGCGGTCGTGTGCCCGACCTGGCGCCAGGGGTTTTCGTGCGCCGTGGCGACGCCGGTGGTCGCGAGCAGGGCGGTGGTGGTGAGGGCGAGCAGACTGGCCGCGCGCATGTGCGCTCCTCGGGAGTAGAGGCCTTGGCGGCGGCGACGCGATTCTGCCACGGCGGGGTCACCGGCCGGAAGAATCTTGGAGAAGGACGTTTGAGGCTCCCGGCCACCGGGTACCAAGTCATCCGATCGTGTGGGCTGACCCCGGCACGACCGGACGCCAGGAGGCGAAGATGACTGAGGACGACTTGCTGTCCCAGATGCTGCACGCCTGGCGTGACGACATCGAGAGCGTGCCGTTCCCCCAGTTCAGCGAGCTGCTGATCCCCCGTCAGCAGATCCGGCCGCGCTGCACACCGTCCGCGTCTGCTGCCCGCGTGACGAACGCCACGCGGAGGACAGACGCCTGACTGTGGTTTCCTGCGGGGGCCGCATCGACGCGTCCCCCGGGAGCCCTCATGAGCCGCACCCCTGATCCGCACGACTTCCTCGACCTCGACGCCGGGCTCGCCGAAGAGGAACGCGCCATCCGCGACGCCGTCCGCGCGTACGCGAAGGACCACCTGCTGGACCACGTCGCGGACTGGTACGAATCGGGCGCGCTGCCGGCTGCCGAGCTGGCCAAGGGCTTCGGTTCGCTGGGGCTGCTGGGCATGCACCTGGAGGGCTACGGCTGCGCCGGCACGAGCGCGGTCGCGTACGGCATCGCGTGCCGTGAGCTGGAAGCCGTCGACTCGGGGCTGCGCAGCTTCGTGTCGGTGCAGGGTTCGCTGGCGATGTACGCGATCCACAAGTGGGGCAGCGAGGAGCAGCGGCAGGAGTGGCTGCCGCGGATGGCCACCGGTGACGCGCTGGGCTGCTTCGGGCTGACCGAGCCGGACGCGGGCAGCGACCCGGGCTCGATGCGGACGCGGGCGGTGCGCGACGGGTCGGACTGGGTGCTCTCGGGCACGAAGATGTGGATCACCAACGGAACGGTCGCCGACGTCGCGGTCGTCTGGGCCCAGACCGACGACGGGATCCGCGGCTTCGTCGTCCCGACGTCCACCCCGGGGTTCACGGCCAACGAGGTCAAGCACAAGCTGTCGCTGCGGGCGTCGCTGACGGCGGAGCTGGTCCTGGACGGCGTCCGGCTCCCCGATTCCGCGGCGTTCCCCGAGGTCCGGGGCTTGCGCGGGCCGCTGTCGTGCCTGAACGAAGCCCGCTACGGGATCCTGTTCGGCGTCGTCGGCGCGGCTCGTGCCTGCTACGAGGCGGCGCTGGAGTACACGCTGTCGCGGTCGCAGTTCGGCAAGCCGCTGGCGGGGTTCCAGCTGACGCAGCGCAAGCTCGCCGACCTGCTGGTCGAGGTCAACCGGGCCGGGCTGGTGGCGCTGCAGATCGGGCGGCTCAAGGACGCCGGGACGCTGCACCACAACCACGTGAGCTTCGGGAAGATGGCGAACGTCCGCTCGGCGCTGGACGCGGCGCGCACGGCCCGCTCGATGCTGGGCGCGAACGGGATTTCCCTGGAGTACCCGGTGATGCGCCACATGGCGAACCTCGAGACGGTGCTGACGTACGAGGGCACCGAGGAGATGCACGCGCTGTCGCTGGGCCAGGCCGTGACAGGGCTGGCGGCGTTCCGCTGATCCGTTTTTGTCGGTGGCAGCCGGTAGCTTCCGGTTCGTGGACTTTTCTTCTTTCGAGACGGTGCTGGAACTGCGCCGCTACACGCTGCACCCGGGTCGGCGCGACGAGCTGATCGAGCTGTTCGAGCGCGAGTTCGTCGAGCCTCAAGAGGCCGCGGGGGCGCACTTGTTCGGGTTGTTCCGGGTGCCTTCGGCGCCGGACGAGTTCCTGTGGCTGCGGGGTTTCCGGTCGCTCGCCGAGCGCAAGGCGGCGCTGGAGGAGTTCTACTTCGGGCCGGTGTGGAAGGCGCACCGCGACGCGGCGAACGCGACGATGGTCGACTCGGACGACGTGCACCTGCTGCGTCCGGTCCTTCGCGGCCTGGCGTCCCCGCCGCCGGGATCGGAGGTGTTCCTGACGGTTTCCCCCGCTTCGGCGCCCCCGGCCGCCGCGTTCGCGGCGTTCGAGACCGAGCCGTCGGAGAACACCTTCCCCCAGCTTCCGGTCCACACCGGCGGCCCGGTGTCGGTGTGGTTCAGTCGCGAGGCTTCGCCGTCGAGCGAGCGGTTGGCGGCGACTTCGCGCTCATTGCTCCGTTGAAAGCAGCTCGGTGAGCCCGTGGGGGTAGAGGATCTTGGTGCCGTCGCGGAACTCCTGGAGGTCGACCCACCGCGCGGTGGCCGGGTCGTCGAGGATCTTCATCTCGTCCCGGGCGTAGATGCCGGCGTCGACGAAGGCGGCTTCGTAGACGAAGGCGATCTCGTGCCCGGGGTTGCCGCGCCAGGTGAAGACGTTCTCGAGCACCCCCACCCGTTCCTTGACGACGACCTCGGCGTCGAGCTCCTCGCGGAACTCGCGCACGAGGGCGGCTGCGCTGTGCTCGCCGAACTCGACCCCGCCCCCGAGCGGCCGGTAGTAGGTCTCGCCTTTGACGTCGTCGTGGCCTTCGAAGACGAGGATCTGCTCGCGCCGCCGGAGCAGGCCGAGCGCGATCGGCCGGATGCTGGACCCCATACCGCCCACGCTAGCGGGGTTCGCCTCCCGGAGCACGACCCCGAGACGGCCGAGCCGGGGCCGGAACGCCGTCGAGGACGATCACCGGGAACGTCCGGTCGGTGTTCTGCTCGTAGGCGGAGGTGCCGTCGGAAACCAGGCGGTACAGGCGGTCGCGTTCCTCACCCGCCGTCACGGCGGCGCGGGCCTGGTAGGAGCCGTCGCCGAGCTCGACCGTCACGGCCGGGTCGGCTCGCAGGTTGTGGAACCAGGCCGGATGCTCCGGGGCGCCCGCCTTGGATCCGACGACGAAGACGCGGCCGCGGTCGTCCACGCCGAAGCCGAGCGGCACGGTCGTCCGGCGTCCGGTGCGCGCCCCGGTCGTGGTCAGCAGCAGGATCGGGAACGGAGGTCGGCTGACCGCGCCGTGCCGGGCGCGGAATTCGCTGATCACGCCTTGGTTGTAGGTCCGGAAGTCCTCGTCGGATGGCACGGTGGACATGGCGCTCCTTCGTCTCTCGCTCTCACCCGATGCAGACCGCCCGCGCCCGCGGAAGGAATCGGCCTCGGCGCCTACTCCCCCAGGAAATCCCGGATCGACAGCCGCAACGACCCCGCGTCCAGCCCGTGCGCCAGATCGTGGTCGGCGATCCCGCCGTAGGTCCGGACCTCCGCGTCCCGCCGGACCCCCAGGGACCGCAACCGGTGCGGCAGGTCCGCCAGCGCCTCCGACACCCAGAACGCCGAAGTCCCGGCCAGGTAGGGCTCCACGAGGACGACCGAGCCGGACGCGGCCAGCACGGCCGAGCGAAGGCCGGCGGAATCGAACGGCCGGATCGTCGACGCGTACAGCACCGTGACGTCCAGGTCCGCACACGCGCGCAGCACCCGGTCCAGCACCGGCCCCACCGCCACGACCACGCCCGCCGACCCGGACCGCAGCCGGGTGAACCCGACACCGAGATGCGGCGACGCGTTCACCTGCGCCGAAAGCCGCAGGTAGACGCGCCCGTCGCCGGGAACGGACTCCAGCAGCAACCGGCGGGCTTCGGCGGCGTGGCCGGGAACGTGGACCGTCCAGCCCGGCAGCGAGTCCATCAGCGCGACGTCACCCGGCGACTGGTGCGTCCGGCCCGCGGTCGGCATGTCGTACGACGCGCCGTAGGACACCAGGACCCCGCCCACCTCCTGGTGCGAGAAGTCCAGCTTGACCTGCTCGAACGCGCGCTCCACCAGGAACGACGCGAACGTGTGCACGATCGGCCGCAGCCCCGCCAGCGCCAGGCCCGCGCCCGTGCTGACCAGCAGCTGCTCGCGGATCCCCACGTTGATCACCCGGTCCGGGTGCCGGTGCGCGGCGCCGGCCAGCTGGGCCGCCGAGATGTCGGCCAGCACGACCGCCACGTCCGGGTCGGCGTCCAGGATCTCTTCGGTCGTCCGCAAAAACGTTTCCCTCACGGAAATCAGCCCTTCGGTTCGACAACCGCGACGACCGCCAGCGGCCGTCCCGGGTGCGGGGTGGTGAACGCCTCGTGCAGCGCGTCGTGGTCGCGGCCGGACACCGTGCGCGTCTCCCAGCCCTCGACGTCGAAGCGGCGGGCGATGCCTCCCGGCCAGCCGCGCGTCGACGACCGGTTGTCGATCACCACCGTCGTCAGGTTTTCCAGGCCGAACCGCGCCGCGACGACGATCGCTTCGTGGTTCGAGCCCTCGTCCAGCTCGGCGTCGCCGATCAGCGTCACGACTTTCGACGGCAGCCCGCGGGCGCGCAGGCCCAGCGCCGTGCCGAGCGCGATCGGGAGGCCGTGGCCGAGGGAGCCGCTGGAGATCTCGACGCCGGGGACGCGGCGGCGGTCCGGGTGGTGGCCGAGGCGGGACAGCGCGTTGGACCACGTCGGCAGTTCGGCCTCGTCGAGAAAGCCCTTCACGGTGAGCACGGCGTAGTACGCCATCGGGCCGTGTCCTTTGGACAGCAGGAACCGGTCTCGCTCGGGGTCGCGGAAGTTCGCCGGCGTGACGTCGAGCACGCGGTCGTAGAGCACCCACAGGACGTCCACAGTGGACTCCGCGGCGGCGTGGTGCTTGTCGTCGCCGGTCATCAGCGAGATCAGGCGCGGGAGCTCGGCGTAGCCCGGTTCGGTCGCAGTGGTCATGCTCCGACGATGCAACCTCGACTAAACTAGAAGTCAAGGATAGCCTGAGCTGGTGACGAGGCTAGCTGAACATCTCAGCATCGGACAGGTGGCGGACCGCAGCGGGGTGCCGCACACGGCACTGCGGTTCTACGAGGAGAAGGGGCTGATCAGCTCGGAGCGATCGGCGGGCAACCAGCGCCGCTACCCGCGTTCGGTGCTGCGGCGGATCGCGTTCATCCGCGCGGCGCAACGGGTCGGGCTCTCCCTGGAGGACATCAGCTCGGCGCTGGCGTCGCTGCCGGCCGACCACGCGCCGACGAAGGCCGACTGGGCGCGGCTGTCCCGCGACTGGCAGCACGAGCTCGACGCGCGGATCGACGCCCTGCAAAGGCTTCGCGACCGGCTCACCGGCTGCGTCGGCTGCGGGTGCTTGTCGCTGCGCAGCTGCGCGTTGTACAACAACGACGACGAGCTGGCGCGCTTCGGGCCGGGAGCGAGCAAACTGCGCCCGGCAGTCGAGGGCGGCATCTAAATCGCTTGCTCGCAGGGGGATCCTGGGGAGGAAATGAACGAGAAAGAATTGACCCGCATCTCCAAGCGGCTTTCGCTGCACCTGCGCCACGATCCCGCAGCCATCGGCCTCACCCTCGCGCCCGACGGCTGGGTCGAGGTCGATGCCTTGGTGCGTGCGCTGAAGATCACCCGCGAACAGCTCGACGAAGTAGTCGAGACGAACAACAAGCGCCGGTTCGCGTTCGACGAGACCGGCACCCGGATCCGCGCGAGCCAGGGCCACAGCGTTCCGGTCGACCTCGGCCTGGCGGACGCGACCCCGCCGGAGGTCCTGTTCCACGGAACGGTGGCGAAGTTCCTCGACCCGATCTTCCACGAGGGGCTGCGCCCGATGAACCGCCACGCGGTCCACCTGTCGGCAACAGTCGACACGGCAAGGAAGGTCGGCGCCCGCCGCGGAAAGCCGGTGGTCCTCAGAGTGGACGCGGCAGCGATGACGGCGGCGGGCCACACGTTCCAGGTGAGCGCGAACGGCGTGTGGCTGACGGAGTCGGTGCCCCCGGAGTACCTCAACCGCATCGGCTGAGGCACAAGCAGCAGCGGACTCGCGTACCCAGAGGGACGACACGCGTACCTGGCCGGTCGGCTCACGTACCTGGACGGTCGGCTCGCGTACCCAGAAGGTCGGCTCACGTACCCAGCCGGACAACTCGCGCACCCAGCCGGACGACGCGCGTACCTGAACCGTCGGCCCGCGTACGCAGAAGGTCGGCCCGCGTACCTGGACGGTCGGCTCGCGTACCCAGAGAGTCTGCTCGCGTGATTGGGCGGGCATCGCCCGTGATTCGGCGGGTAGCGCGTGGGGTCAGGGGGTTGGGACTGGGGTTAGCGTGCGGCGGCGGGGGCGGCCCAGGAGGCGGCGGCCCACGTCCAGCAGTTCCGTGCGCAGCTCTTCGTCGCCCAGGCGGGCCAGGTCCGGGGAACCGCCGGCCATCGCGATGCCCGTCAACGTCACCAATGCGTTGACCCGGGTCGTCGCGTCCGGGTCGGGGCCCGACAGGATGCCCAGCAGCGCCTGGCCGAAGCCCTCCATGCCGCCGTGGGCCGACTTCTCGATCGCGCGGGCGATGCCCGGGTCGCTCGAAAACAGCGCCACCAGTGCGCGGTGCCGGATGACCAGGTCGACGAACCCCTCCAGCAGCAGGTCCACCTGCGCGCCCCGGCGCTTCTGCGCGGCCGCGCGGCGCACGAGGTCGTCCAGGTCGCGGACGCCCGGCTCGGCCACCGCCTCGGTGATCTCCGCCTTCGTCTTGAAGTGGTAGTAGACCGCCGCCTTCGTGACCCCGAGCGCGTCGGCGATCATCTGCAGCGACGTGCCCTCGACACCGTGTTCGGTGAACAGCCGCAACGCGGTCTGCAGCAGTCGGGACCGGGTGTCCTCGGCCGGGCCGGCGGTCATTCTTCCTCCTCAGCGAGCCGTCGGAGCGTACGTCACTCCCTGTCGATCGGCAAACCGTCCACTAGCCGATCGGCTGGGGCAAACCTTGCTGTTCGGCAAGTCACATACTTGCCGATCGGCTTGGAACTCCCCTTGCCGATCGGCTAGCTTGGGCAACAACCAGATCGAGTGAACCGACCCCGTCCGGGGGAAACGGAGCTGACGCGTGGCGACCTTCCTGTACCGGCTCGGCCGGTTGTCCTTCCGACGGCGGGCGCTGGTCGCCGCCGTCTGGGCGGCCGTCCTCGTGGCGCTCGGGCTGGGCGCCCTCACGCTGTCCGGCCAGCTGTCGAACTCGGTGACGATCCCCGGCACCGAGTCGCAGCGGGCGATCGACCAGCTGACCGCGAAGTTCCCGCAGGCCAACGCCGGGGGCGCCACCGCACGCGTCGTCATCGAGGCGCCCGCCGGCACCTCCGTGACCGACGCGAAGGGCAAGGCCGCCGTCGAGTCCCTGGTCGGGCAGCTGAAGACGGCGCCGAAGGTCGCGGTCGTCGTGGACCCGTTCCAGGCGCAGTCGATCTCCCCCGACAAGCGTGTCGCCCTCGCCCAGGTCAGCTACGGCGCGAAGGCGTACGAACTCACCGACAGTGACCGCCAGGCGCTGCTCGACGCCGCGAACGCCACTCGCGACGCCGGGTTCACCGTCGAGTTCGGCGGCGACGCCGTGCAGGGCATCCCCGAAACCGGCGCGACCGAGGGCCTGGGTGTCGCGGTCGCCGCCGTCGTGCTGATCATCACCTTCGGCTCGCTGATCGCCGCCGGGATCCCGCTGCTCACCGCGTTGATCGGCGTCGGCACCGGGATGGGCGGCATCTTCCTCGCTTCCGGGTTCCTCGAGCTGAACTCGAACACGCCGATCCTGGCGCTGATGATCGGGCTCGCCGTCGGCATCGACTACGCGCTGTTCATCGTGTCGCGCTACCGGCACGAACTCAGCCTCGGCCGCGACCCCGAAGAAGCCGCGGGCCGCGCCACCGGCACCGCCGGCTCGGCCGTGGTGTTCGCCGGGCTGACCGTGATCATCGCGCTGGCCGGCCTGACCGTCATCGGCATCCCGTTCCTCGGCCAGATGGGTGTCGCCGCGGCCGTGACCGTCGCGGTCGCCGTGGTCATCGCCCTGACGCTGCTGCCCGCGATCCTCGGCTTCGCCGGCGCCCGGGTCGCCGGCGAGCGGATCCGCCTGCGCCGCAAGCCGGTCGAAACGACGCACGGCGAGCGCTGGGCGCGGTTCGTCGCGCGCCACCGGTGGCCGGTGCTGCTCGTCGCGGTGGCCGGGATGGCCGTCGTCGCGCTGCCCGCCCTCGGCATGCAGCTCGGCCTGCCCAACGACGCCACCGCCGCACCGGAGTCCACGCAGCACAAGGCGTACGAGATCGCCAGCCGCAGCTTCGGCGAGGGCTCGAACGGGCCGCTGCTGGTCGTCGTCGACACCGGCGCGAGCACCAACCGCCAGGCCGCGCTCGGCCAGGCTGCGGCCGACATCCAGAAGCTGCCCGACGTCGCCGCCGTCACCCCGGCGCGGGTCAACCAGACCGGGGACACGGCGTTGCTGACGGTGATCCCCCAGAGCGGGCCGAGCAGTACCCGGACCGAAGACCTGGTCGCCGCGATCCGCGCCGAGTCCGGCGTGCTGGAGAACGCGACCGGCGCGAAGCTGGCCGTCACCGGGCAGACCGCGGCGAACATCGACGTCTCGGAGAAGCTGTCCGACGCGATGCTGCCCTACCTCGGCCTGATCGTCGGGCTGGCGTTCATCCTGCTGATGCTGGTGTTCCGCTCGGTCGTGGTGCCGCTGAAGGCGACGATCGGCTTCCTCGGCTCGGTCGCGGCGACGTTCGGCGCGGTGGTCGCGGTGTTCCAGTGGGGCTGGCTGACGGATCTGCTCGGCGTCGAGTCGACCGGGCCGATCATGAGCATGCTGCCGATCCTGCTCATCGGTGTCCTCTTCGGACTCGCGATGGACTACCAGGTGTTCCTGGTGACGCGGATGCGCGAGGAGCACGTCCACGGCGCGGAGCCCCAGGAGGCGATGGTGACGGGCTTCCGCCACGGCGCGCGCGTGGTTGTCGCGGCGGCGTTGATCATGATCAGCGTGTTCGCCGGGTTCGTGCTGGCGGAGTCGACGCTGATCCAGTCGATCGGCTTCGCGCTGGCGTTCGGCGTGCTGGTGGACGCGTTCGTGGTCCGCATGACGCTGGTGCCGGCGGTGATGTCCCTGCTCGGCCGCGGCGCGTGGTGGCTGCCGAAGTGGCTGGACCGGATCCTGCCGGACGTCGACGTCGAGGGCGAGAAGCTGACGAAGCACCTGGACGCTGCGCCGGACGACGACGAGCGAGAGCTGGTCGGCGCGAGCCGCTGAACGAACACGGAGAAGGCCCCCTCACCCGAGGGGGCCTTCTCCGTGTACTCGCTGGGGGCTTTCCGAGAAGGTGGTTCGAGGGGGTGATGCGGACATGACGTCCGACCCGGGCCACCGGCTCCTGGACTTTCTTCGCGACCTCCGGGCAGCCACTGCGTGGCAGGTGGTCACCGAGGACACCGGCACGGGGTCGAAGTGGCAGCTCGGCGGAGTGACGTGGCGGGCGACCGTGCTCGTCGAGCGGCGCTGGCTCGGGCTGCAGTTCGAAGCGTGGGAACCGGTCACCGGTCGGCGCGCCACCTACGACATCGACACCGACCTCTACGACATCTCGCGAGACGCGCACCGCGAATTCGCCGAGGAGATCGAACGCGACATCATCGAATTCCTCGGCAACCTGAAGAAGGGGCTCGTCGGGCGCGGGACCGACGGGGCCAAGTTCGTGCTCGTCTTCCCGCTGGACGGGTCCTTCGTCCGGGTCGTCCAGGGCCGCTTCGCGACCAGCGCGTCCACACACGCCGATCTCGCCGCGGCCCTGGCCGGCGGTGGGCACGTCCCGGTGGCGTGAACGGGCCCGAAGTCAGCTGGCGAACCAGAAGACCGCGCCGCCGATGGCGAGCAGGGCCGCGACTCCGAGCACTCCCGCCATGAACTTGGCCGTCTTCCAGGTCGAATACACCCCGCCCACCAGGAAGCCTCCGAGGGCCAGCAGCAGGACTCCGACGACTTCCTTGCTCACAGAACGCCCTTCGTGGAAGGAATGCCGCCCGCGCGCGGGTCCGGCTCCGTTGCCGCGCGCAACGCCCGGGCCACCGCCTTGTACTCCGCCTCCGCGATGTGGTGCGGGTCGCGGCCGTGGATCACCCGCACGTGCAACGCGATCTGCGCGTGGAACGACAGCGAGTCGAACACGTGGCGCGTCAGCACGAACGGGTAGTTGCCGCCGATCGTGAACGCGTTGAACTGCTCCGGCTCGCCCACGTGCACGCAGTACGGGCGCCCCGACACGTCGATCGCCGCGTGGGCCAGGGTTTCGTCCATCGGGATCCACGCGTCGCCGAAGCGGCGGATGCCGCTCTTGTCGCCCAGGGCCTGGCGGATCGCCTGCCCCAGCACGATCGCCGTGTCCTCCACCGTGTGGTGCGCGTCGATGTGGGTGTCGCCGGTCGCCTCGACCTTGAGGTCCAGGGAACCGTGGACGCCGAACGCCGTCAGCATGTGGTCGTAGAACGGCACGCCCGTCGAGATCTCCACCTCGCCCGTGCCGTCGAGGTCCAGCTGCACGGAGATCGAGGACTCCTTGGTGGTCCGTTCGACCTTGCCGATGCGGGTCATCGGGAAACTTCCTTACTCGCCTCGAGGAAGGCGTCGTTCTCTTCCGGCGTGCCGATGCTGACGCGCAGGTGTCCGTCGATGCCGGGCTCGCGGATCAGCACACCCTTGTCCAAATAGGACTGCCAAGCCGCGTGCGGGTCGCTGAACCGTCCGAAGAGGACGAAGTTCGAGTCGCTCGGCACCGGGTCGTAACCCAGCCCCGCCAACGCCTCCACGACGCGGTCGCGTTCCGCCGCCAGCTTGTGCACACTGTCCAAAGTGGCGTCCGCGTGCCGCAGTGCCGCCCGCGCCGCCGCCTGCGTGAGCCGCGAGAGGTGGTACGGCAGCCGCACCAGCTGCAGCGCGTCGACGACCGCCGGGGCCGCCGCCAGGTAGCCCAGCCGCCCGCCCGCGAAGGCGAACGCCTTGCTCATGGTGCGGGAGACGATCAACGAAGCCGGGTAGTCGGCCAGCAGCCCGACCGCGCTCGGCTGCGACGAAAACTCCGCGTACGCCTCGTCGACGACCACGATGCCGGTGGCCGCGTCCAGGATCGCGCGCAGCTCGTCGAGCGGGATCGAGCCGCCCGTCGGGTTGTTCGGGCTGGTGACGAACACGATGTCCGGCCGCTTTTCCGCAATGAGCACGGCCGCCGCGGCCGTGTCGAGCGTGAAGTCCGCGCGGCGCGGTGCCGGGACCCACTCGGTGCGCGTGCCCGACGCGATGATCGGGTGCATCGAGTACGACGGCTCGAAGCCGAGCGCGCTGCGCCCGGGACCGCCGAACGCCTGCAGGATCTGCTGCAGCACCTCGTTGGACCCGTTGGCGGCCCAGACGTTCGCCTCCGACAGCACCACCCGCGTCGACACGCTCAGGTAGTCGGCCAGGTCCTGCCGCAGCGCCACGGCGTCACGGTCGGGGTAGCGGTGCAGTTCCGCAGCCTCGAGACGGACTGCCTCGGCCACGTCCGCGACCAGCTCGGGCGGCGGCGGGTACGGGTTCTCGTTGGTGTTGAGCCGGACCGGGACGTCGAGCTGCGGCGCGCCGTACGGGGTCTTGCCGCGCAGGTCGTCCCGCAGCGGCAGCTGCTCCAGGGTGACTTCTTCGCCGATGGTCATCGGACCGAACCTCCGAAGCGCGCGGCGACGGCCTCGCCGTGTGCGGGCAGGTCCTCGGCGTCGGCCAGCGCGACGACGCGGCCGGCGACCTCGCGCAGCGCGTCCTCGCTGTAGTCCACGACGTGGATGCCCTTGAGGAAGCTCTGCACGGACAGGCCCGAGGAGTGGCGGGCGAACCCGCCGGTGGGCAGGACGTGGTTGGACCCGGCGCAGTAGTCGCCGAGCGACACCGGGGCGTACGCGCCGACGAAGATCGCGCCCGCGTTGCGGACCCGGGCGGCGACCGCGCGCGCGTCGGCCGTCTGGATCTCCAGGTGCTCGGCGGCGTAGGCGTCGACGACGCGCAGCCCGTCGTCCACTGTGGACACCAGGATGACGCCGGACTGCTTGCCGCCCAGCGCTTCGGCGACGCGCTCGGAGTGCTTGGTCGCCGCGACGCGGTTCACCAGGTCCTTGTCGACGGCGTCGGCCAGCTCGACCGAAGTCGTCACCAGCACGCTCGCCGCCAGCGGGTCGTGCTCGGCCTGGCTGATCAGGTCGGCGGCGACGTGCACCGGGTCGGCCGTCTCGTCGGCGAGGATCGCGATCTCGGTGGGGCCGGCCTCGGCGTCGATGCCGATCAGGCCGCGCAGGAGCCGCTTGGCCGCGGTGAGGTAGATGTTGCCCGGCCCGGTGACGACGTCGACCGGGGCGAGCTCGGCGCCGTCGGTGTCCGTGCCGCCGTACGCCAGCAGCGCGACGGCCTGCGCGCCGCCGGCCGCCCACACCTCGTCGACGCCGAGGAGCTCGGCCGCGGCGAGGATGGTCGGGTGCGGCAGGCCGTCGAACGCGGCCTGCGGCGGCGAGCAGACGACCAGCGAGCCGACGCCGGCGATCTGCGCCGGGACGACGTTCATCACCACGGTCGAGGGGTACACGGCCAGCCCGCCCGGGGCGTAGAGCCCGACGCGCTCGACCGGCACCCACTTCTCGGTGACCGTGCCGCCGTCGACGACGGTGGTCGTGACGTCGGTGCGGCGCTGCTCGGCGTGCACCTTGCGGGCCCGGGCGATCGACTCCTCCAGCGCGGCGCGCACGGCCGGGTCCAGCTGCTGCAGAGCCTGCGTCAACGAAGCGCGCGGCACCCGCACCGACGCCGGGCGGACCTTGTCGAACTTCTCGGTGTACTCGAGGACCGCTTCGACACCGCGGTCGCGGACCGCCTCGACCACCGGGCGCACGTGGTGCAGCGCCGCGTCCACGTCGTATTCGGCACGCGGCAGCGTGGCGCGCAGTTCGGCGGCGGTCGGGACCTGCCCGCGCAGGTCGGTGCGGTTCAACATGCCCCCAGGGTACGAGGTCACGCCGAGCGGGTTTTCAGCGATACTCCCCGGTGACGGCAGATCCCAGCATTCAGGAGGCAGCGGTGGCGCGAATCGCGTTGTGCCAGGTCAACTCGGGTGACGACCCGGAGGCGAACCTGAAGCTGATTCGCTCCGGCGTCGAGGCCGCGGTGGCGGACGGCGCGCGGATCGTCGTGTTCCCCGAAGCGGCCATGGCGCGCTTCGGACGGCCGCTGGACGGGGTCGCCGAGCCGCTGGACGGGCCGTGGGCGTCGGCGGTCGCGGCGATCGCGGCCGAGCACGACGTGGTGGTCGTCGCCGGGATGTTCACCCCGGCGGACGGGCGGGTGCGCAACACCCTGCTGGTCACCGGCGGCGGGCACCACCGCGGCTACGACAAGATCCACCTCTACGACGCGTTCGGCTTCGCGGAGTCCGACACGGTCGCACCGGGCACGACGCCGGTGACGTTCGAGCTGGACGGCGTCGTGTTCGGCGTCGCGACGTGTTACGACGTGCGCTTCCCGGAGCTGTTCCGGGCGCTGGCCGACGACGGTGCCGACGTCGTGCTGCTGCCGGCGTCCTGGGGCGCCGGAGAGGGCAAGCGCGAGCAGTGGGAGGTGCTGGTGCGGGCCCGCGCGCTCGACTCGGGCTGCTGGGTCCTGGCGTGCGGCCAGGCCGACCCGGCGGCGACGGGCCTCACGGTGAACCCGAAGGCGCCGACGGGCATCGGGTACTCCCTGGCCGCGGACGGCTTCGGCCGGGTCGTGGCCCAGGCCGGTCCCGCTCCGGAGACCCTGCTGGTGGACGTGGACCCGGCGGTGTCGGCCAAGGCCCGCACGGCGACGGGGGCCCTGGCCAATCGCCGTCTCTAGCGGAGCAGGCCTTCGCGGATGGCGACGCGCACGAAGCCCGCGCGGCGCCGTTCGCCGGTCTTGTCGCGGATCCGGTCGAGGTAGGACCGGACCGTGCGGACGCTGATGTTGAGGATCTCCGCCACGTCGACGTCGCGCTCCCCCGCCGCCACCAGCCGGAGCACCTGCTTCTCGCGCTCCGACAGCACGATCTTCGGGCCCGCGTGCCGCTCTTCGCTGTCCTGGATGATCATCCCGGCCAGCGTCGGCGACACGTACGCGTTGTCGTCGGCGATCGTGCGGATCGCGCGCAGGAGCTCGTCGCCGTCGACGTCCTTCGACAGGAAGCCCTTCGCGCCCGCCTGCATCGCCCCGAGCACCTCCGGCTGCTCCGCGTGCGCGGACACCACCAGCACCTTGTGCCCCATCTGCCCCACTTCCAGGACCGCGGCCGCGTCCTGGACGCCCCGGAGCTTCAGGTCGAGGACCACGACGCTGCCCGCCGGCTGGTCCTGGACCGCGAACCGGGCCACCGAGTCGGCGACCGCGCCGAGCTCGATGTCCGGGGCCTCGGTGAGCACGCGGGTCAGCGCGTACCGGTAGAGCGGGTGGTCCTCGATGACCCCGACGTGGATCCGCCGGGGCGCCTTGACCGTCTGGTCGTCGTCGCTCATTTGCGGCCGCCGCGCCGCGGGCCGGAGCCGCCGATCAGGCCGCGCCGGATGGCTTCCTTGACCAGGCCGGGCCGGCGGCGTTCGCCGGTCTTGTCGCGGATGCGGTCCAGGTAGCCCCGCACGGTCCGGACGCCGATGCCGAGGATCAGCGCGATGTCGACGTCGCGCTCCCCCGCCGCCACCAGCCGCAGCACCTGTTCCTCCCGCGGCGACAGCTCGACGTCGGCCGAGACCGCCGGCCGGTCCGCGTTGTCCTTCATGATCATCCCGGCGACCACCGCGGAGACGTACGCACCGCCGTCGGCCACCGTCTTGATCGCGATCAGCAGCTCCTCCGCGTCGACGTCCTTGGAGAGGAAGCCGCGCGCCCCCGCGGCGATCGCCCCCAGCACGACTTCGGGCTCCGCCTGCGCGGAGACCACGAGCACGTGGTGCCCGAGCTCGCAGACCTCCAGGACCGCCGCCGCCCCGGCGACGCCGGGCAGGCCCAGGTCCAGCAGCACCACGCTGCCCGGTGGCTGCCGGTGGACGTGGAACCGCGCCACCGAGTCGACCACCGCCCCGAGCTCGATGAACTCGGCTTCGGCCAGCACCCGCTCCACCGAAACGCGGTACAGCGGGTGGTCTTCGATGACCGCGACCCGGACGCGGCCGGAGTCCAGGTCGTCTTCTGCCGAGCGCTCTTGTGTCATGTGCACGACTTTCACCCCGTTCCACCCGACGGGGCCGGCCGCCCGGCCGTGGCCGGGTCCAGCGCGGGGCCCATCGGCACCAATGCCAGCAAACTACCGTTGACCGGTGACTTCGCCACGCTTCCGTAGCCGAGCGAGGCCAATGCCTGCGCGTTCACCACCGGGTACTTCCGGCCCGTGTCGGTCACCAGGTACGTGGTGGCCGAGCCGGATTCGACGACGACGGCTCCCCCCGACGGAGGTACCCACACCTCGTCCGCCACCCGTGCTTCGGTCCTCGTGGCGACCTGGATTGCTTTGGCGCCAGGGGAAAGCGGGAATTCGGCCGAAACGAGCAACCGGTTGCCCTGGATGCACAACGCGATGGAGTTGCCGGTGATCGGCGCCTTGCCCGGGATGCGGTCGGGGAACGCCGCGGGGTCGGCACCACCGGCACGGGGCGCGCCGGCCTTCGGCGCGGCGGCGACGTCGGCCGCGCGGACGTCCACCGGCGCCGGCGTGCCCGGGTAGGCGGCGGCGTTGGCCGCCGTCGTCACCAGGAGGCTCGCCTCGGTCTGCCCGACCGGCTCGAGCCCGTCGCGGCGGACCAGGTAGTACGACGACGCCGTGCCGGGCGCGGCCAGCGCGTCCACCACGGCCAGGACCTCGCCGACGCGGGTGCCGCGGCCGCCCACGTCGGGTCCCCGGTCACCGGCGCCGTCGACCGGCAGCGCGGTCAGGTCGCGCCCGGCCGGGACGGTGTCGATCCACCGCGCGGACACCGCGATCGTCGGGTAGCTGTCGAACTGCAGCGCGGTCGCGGCCTCGTCGGAGAGCTTGTAGCGGCGGCCGCCGGCGAGCAGGAACCGGTCGCCCCAGGGCAGCCGCACGATCACGCCCTGGTCGCGCGGCAGTTCGACCCCGGACGCGGGCGCGGCGAGCAGGACGGCGGTGCGCGGCTCGGCCGACGCCGGCGCGTCCTGGGTGGTGCGGCTGCAGGTCGTCCACGGCGTCGTGACGAGCGCGCCGGCGGCGGGCACCGAGTCGGGCGCACCCGGGATGCCGATCGGGGTGCCGCGGCCGGCCTTGCCGAGGTTCTCCGAGGAGACGGACACCGTCGCGTCGCCGTTGCCGCCGGCCAGCAGCCGCGCGGAGGCGTAGTTGAGGACCGGGTGCAGGACGCCGTCGGCGCCGAGCACGAACCGGGCGCCGGTGCCCTCCTCGACGATCACCTTGCCGCCGGCCAGCCAGTCCTTGCCCCCGGAGGGGTTCAGCAGGCCGATGATCCCGAAGACGGCGGTGACGAGCAGCGCGGCCACGAGCCCCAGCACGGTGCCGAGCACGAGCCGGCGGCTGGGCGAGACGGGGTGGTTGGCGTCGGCCGCGACGAGCGCGGAAACGAGCCTGCGCCGGAGGAACTGGTACGCCTGGATCTGGTCCCGCTGCGTCCACACGCGCTGTGCCCCCGGCTGTGTGCGTCTTCCTCCCGAGTGCCCGATGCTAAAGCCGCGCCCGCGGGGGCGGCGAGGGTAATTTTTACGCCCACGCGGTATCCGGGTAAGCAGTAGCGTCGCAGACCCGGGGAAAGGGGAGCCCGTGTCCGTCGAAACCGCCGGCGCCGTGCGCCCGGCACCGCCGCGGCCCGCGTCCACGCCGCTGCCCTGGCTGCTGCCGATCCGGCCGCTGCAGGCCGCGCTGTGGGAGATCGCGGGGATCGCGGTCCTGCTCGCGTGGATGGTCGACACGGTCTCGCAGCCGGTGCGGATCGGGGTCAGCGTGGCGGCCGGGCTGGTGGTGCTGCTGACGTCCGTGCGCTTCGCCGGACGGCACCTGGCGGGCTGGGCCCTGACCTGGACGGCGTTCCGGCTGCGGCGCCACGACACGCGCCGCGACAGCCCCGACCCGCTGCTGAGCGTGGCCGGGTCGGTGAAGGTGCGCCAGCACGTCGACCGCGCGGGCAACCGCTTCGGCGTCGCCGAGGTCGACGGCGGGTGGAGCGCGCTGGTCCGGCTGACGCAGGGCCCGGGAGCACCGGGACCGCTGGTGGAGGCGCTGCACTCGGCCTACCGGCGGACCGACGTCCCCCTCGCGTCGGCGCAGCTGCTGACGTGGGCGATCCCCCGGGGGGACCAGGTGCTGCGGGTCCGCTGGCTGGCGGTGCGCTACCGGCCGGACCTGGCGCCGATCGCGGCACTGGCCCGCGGTGGCGGCGACCTCGGGGCACTGCGGAGCACGGCGTCGGCGGCGTTGAGCTTGATGGGCGCGCTGGCCGAAGCCGGGTACCAGAGCACGGTGCTGGAGGCCGGCGAGCTGGCGAAGGAGCTGCGGGTCGCGCTGGGCGTCCAGGGGCCGGCTTCCGCCCCACCGGACCGCTGGAAGTCGTGGACGTGGGGCGACGCGACACAGAAGTGCTTCCGGCCGCGCTCGGCCCGGACGGTGGATTTCGCGGTGCCGGGAGCGGCTTTCACGGCGACTTCGTACACGCTGACGCGGGGTGCGGGCGGGCGGGAGAAGGCCGAAGTGACGGTGCGGGTGGGGGCCCGGCAGGGGGCTGCGGTGCCGTCCCCGGGGGCAGCGGTCCCGTTGCACGGGCGGCACGGTGCCGCGGTGCGGCAGACTCTCCCGCTGGCGTTGGACAGCTGACCCGGTGGAACGGCGCCGCTGTGCGCCGTCACCGTGCGCTCCCCGATTCGGCCGGTACTGCTCGTCGCCGAAGGTGTGTGCTGCCGCAGGCCGAGGGTGAAAAGCTTTCCGACTACTTCACCTTCACGCTTAACGCCGAGCGCGGAGCTTGTGCGGCGAGCTGTAACAACCTGATGGGGGATGGCGACCTCGATGTGCGTCCCGGAGCCCAGCGAATCGAGGTCGAAATGGCAGGACAGGGCGGACCCGGTGTTCGGAGCCCGCTCTGGGTCATCTCGTTGTTCCTCGGTCTCTCCGAGACGATCGTCACTGTCGTCCTGCTCAAGGCGTCGGGCTGGATTCAAGGTCTGCTAGCCGTGTTCGCCACCGGATTCCCACTCGTGACCGCCATCGGGTTCTTCGTTTTGCTTTGGTGCAAGCCGGAAGTCCTCTATGCACCTGGTGACTACGGGCCCGAGACGACAGTAGCGGAGTTCACCACGGCGCTGACCAGACGTACGCGATCGGAGATCAAGACTGCCGAATCGATCATCCGATCGACTTCGGAGTCGCTCGAAAGCGAACTCACGAAATTGGGTGCGGACAAACCAACCCAAGAGGAGATCATCGACAGCATCACCAACGCAATCCGAAACAACGTCATCCACGTCAAAATCGACGAAATCGTTCAGGGCACCGACGAGGTGGCGGAGTTGCTCGTCGACGACACGACCACGGTGCAGGAATTCCTGGACTTCGTCTATCGCGCGATCTCCCCTTTCGTCGAGCCGTACACCTACGGGACAAGTTGGCAGCTCATCAACCTTCGCACCGGAAAAGTCGTGCAAGTCGCCGACCGCGATCGGCGCATCCGGCACGGCGACAATCGTTCTCTTGGCGAAGCCGACATCCTTCCCACGGACAAGCTCGTAGCCGTACGGCTGAGGCACCGCTTACCACGTAACCGAACCTAAATTGCGCAAAAGGCAGGCCCTCAGCCGCGGACGGCTTCGTACACCCCCGCGATCATGCCGACGAACGGCACCAGCGACAGCAGCACCAGGAACTCCGAAACGTCCAAAAGCCTTGACCAGTAAGGCGAACGCAGCCCGCGCGCCACCCGCGTCGCGTACACCACGCACACCGCCGCGGCCAGGACGACCACGCAGCCCGCCGCGAAGACCACCGTCCGGTTGCCCGAGGCCACCAGCCACACCCCGGCGCACACCAGCGACAGCACGCCGAAGCCGATCAGCACCAAGCGCTGGACGCGGCCCGCGTACGAACGGGACCGCAGGATCCACGCCACGCCGAGCAGGGCCGCCAGGCCCGCGTCCCACGGCCCGCCCGCGGACAGCACCACCGACGACGCCAGCACCACCAGGCCCAGGCCCACGAGCAACCCGGTCAGGACCGCCTGCGCGCGGGACGTCCGGCCGATCATCTCGGTGCCCAGAGACGGCTGTTCGTCCGCGCGGAACGCCTCCATGTCGTCCGGCACCCGGGGCAGCGGCAGCCGGGCCAGGCGCAGCGCCAGCATCGGGGCCACCGCCGCCAGCGCCGTGCACAGCACCGCGACCACGGCCGCGGCCGACACCGGCTTGACGCCCGCCAGCAGCACCACGCCCGTCGTGATCGCGCCGAAGCCCGCCGCGGCCGTGATCGCCACGAACCACGGCAGCCGGTCGGCCACCGAAACGGCCGCCAGGACGCCGTACACCGTCACCGCCGCCAGCCCCGCCGCCAGCGGTCCCGCCGCCAGCGAGAACAGCGGGTGCGGCGGCAGGATCGCCATCCCGGCCAGCAGCGCGACGCCGACGCCCGCCACCGCGCCGGCCGCGCCGGCCTCGGCGTCGCCGTACGCGCGGCTCAGCGCGCCGCCGCCGAGGAGCAGCACCAGCGCCAGGAGCCCGGTCCCGATCGGCGCCAGGACGCTGCCGGACGCCGCCGCCTGCACCAGCAGCCCGCCGGCCAGCAGCAGCACCACGGCGGCCACCAGCCCGGACCGCCGCGCCACCGACGGCCCCCACCCACCGGAGGAATCGGCGACGCTGGCGATCGAGTCGACGACGTCGTCGAACAGCAACGGACCCCGCGGGCGTTCCCGCGGGGTCAGGTGGAGCACTTCGCCGTCCCGGATCTGGGCGGCCGCGACACTCAGGCCGAGCGCCAGTGGCGCGCCGCCGAGCCGGGAGAGCACCCAGCCCGGGTGCTCGGCCGACGCCTGCCCGGACGCTCCGGCCAGCCGGACCAGCTGCGGCACCAGCTCGGCGAACGTCGACTGCTGCGGCAGCGCGACGTCCACCCGGGCCCTCGGCGTGACCACCGTGACCCGTCGCGTCGTGCCCGTGAGAGCGGCCGTGGTCATCAGACGTTCTTCGCGGCCGAGATCACCGGAGCGAACTTCGCGTTCGACGCCTCGGCGAGCTTCGAAAGCCCCGCGTTCACCGCCTCGAGGACGATCTCCGAGAGGTTGCGGGCGTCGTACTCGCGGATCGCACGGGGGTCGATGTCGATCGAGGTGAAGCGCCCGTCGCCGCGGAGGGTGACGGTGACCTCGTTCTGCCGCGAGTGCGCCTTGACCTCCATCGCCTCGACCGTGCGCTGGATCCGCTGGACCTCTTCGGTCTGCTTGCGCACCTGTGCGAGCAGCTCGTCCATGTCCGGCACCGCGTACGGATCGGTCACTGTTGCATCCCTTCGTGCTGGCGGACGCGGACACTGCCCACGAACCGCTGGAAACCGGGTGAGAGCCGCCGCGCGGTCGCGGGCGCGGCCGTGCAAGCGAGCTCGAGCACCAGCCGGTCCGCCGGCACGGAGCCGGGAACCGTCAGGTGCACCTGGGTCTGGATCAGCTCTTCGCCTTCGCCGGTGCGCAGGCGCAGCAGCTGCATGACGCCGGGCGCGGCCGGGGCGCCGACGTCGCGGCGGCTCAGCACTTCGAGCCCGGCCAGCGTCAGCGAAAGGCGTTCGACGGCCTCGGCGGCGATGGCGTCGATCGACGCGTCGTCGGGCCGCTGCTGGACGCTGACCGTGATGTTCGGGACGAACTCGCCCGGCGCGGCGTCGTGCACGGCGACGAACACCGCGCCCGAGTCACCCGGGTCGACGGCCGTCCAGCCGTCCGGGATGACGAAGTCCAGGGGAAGGGTCATCACAGCCCCACGTACGAAACTGCGTCGTCCCAAGCGGATCCGACGGCGTTCGCCGCGTCGTGCGCCGCGGTCCCGACGTAGTCGGCCGCCGCGCCGCCGTACTCGCCGATGGTGTGGCCGAGCTTCGGCAGGTCGATGTCGATCTTCGCGCCGATCCCGGCACCGAGGCCGAGCGCGGCGCCCGCCTTGAAGTTGACCTTGAGGTGCCCCGCGTCGTAGACGGCCTGGGCGTCGAGCTGCGCGCCGATGCCGTACTGCAGCGTGCCGTTCGCGCCGACGCCGACCCCGGCGACGTCCGCGGCGACCTCGCCCTCGATCTTGCCGCCGGCGAAGACACCTCCGTGCGCGCCGACGCCGTGCGCGCCGATCGTGCCGGACGCGCTCGCCTCACCGCCGGCGAACACCGTGCCCTTGGCGTGCGCCGAGCTGACGCCCCAGTCGCCCTTGAGCTCGCCCTCTTCCTTCACCGCGGCCAGCTCGGTGTGCCCGGACGCGCCGATGTCCCAGCCCTTCGACGTGATCTTGCCGTCGTACTCCGGGGTGAGCCCGTCCTGCTCGTGCTTGAACTTGTAGTAGGTGATCTCGGTGTTGTTGCCGAGCTTGTCCTTGACGCTCTCCGGCTTCGGCTGCCCGAACGGTGTGTCCGCCTTCTTCGGCGCGCGCGTGCCCTCCAGGCCGTCCCAGGTGAGCTTCTTCCAGCCCGAGTTCTTGAACCACGACGGCGCGTCGCGCGGCCGCTTGCGCCCGTCGAGCGGGCTGCCGTTCAGCCACCCCAGCGGGCCGCCGGTCTTCTTGCCCAGCTTGTACTCCAGCCGCTGGGTGCCCTCGGGCGGGAACAGCTCGGCGAGCGCGTCGGAGTACTCGTCGACGACCTGGCGGGCGGCCTGGACGCTCTGCTCCCCCAGCTGCCGCGCCGCCTGGATGAACGCGCCGACCGAGCCGGAGTTCACCGCGCGCGCCTGCGCGGTCAGCTGCTGGGCGTACTGGTCGAACTGCGCGATGACCGAGTCGACCGCGGCCTTCGCCGACTGCACCAGCTGCGCCGCCGTCGAAAGCCGTTTCGCCTGGTCGTCGAGCTTCGTGGCGGCGTCCGTCAGCTCCTCGCCCAGCTTCCCCGCCGCGGTCGCGAACGCGGTGTAGGCGTCGCCGTCCCAGTCCGCGTGCAGGGTCTTGGCGGAGTCGTCGATCTCCTTCGCCTTGCCCGAGACCGTCGAGGCCTGGGTGGCGACGCGCTGCGACGCGGCGCTCAGCGCACCGGGGTCACCGGTGACCCGTCTCTGGCACTCGACCAGGACCTGCCGGTAGCCGGACAGCACGGAGCTGACCACCCCCGACGCGTCGACGACCCCCGAGCCCCACATGGGCTAGTTCCCGGCCGCGTCGTAGCCGACGTGCTGGCTGAAGTGCTTGCCGTTGTAGTCCAGGTCGATGTCGAGGTCGAAGTCCCGGCCGCCCGGAGCCTCCACAGTGGACTCGCCGGTGGTGAGGTTGGTGTGGATGGTGACCTCGTTCGCGCCGCCGAGCGCGCCCGCGCCGCCGGTGACCGGGGCGGGCTGGGTGACCGGGGCCGGCTGCGTCGGCACGGTGGCGCCGTTCTGCTGCCCCGGGTTCACGGCGATCCAGCTGTTCGACGGGTCCAGCGGGGTGCCGTTGCCGGTCACCGGCGTGGTCGCGCCGCCGCTGGAACCGCCGCCGGTGGCGAGAGCGGGCGGGGTGTAGTCGGTGAACGAAGGCTGCTGCGGGATCCCCCCGCCGCTCCCGCCCGCCACCGCCTGCTGCCCGGCCGGGCTTGCCACCGACGGCGGGGCCTGGGGCGCCGTCACCGGGGTGGTCCCGATCGACGGCGTCGTCGCGCCCGAGCTGCCGGAGTCGTGGTGGAAGAGCTTTTCGATCGCGCCGATGACCTGCGCGAGCTGGGTGACCTGCTGGGCGAGGTCACCCGCGCCGAGCGCCTTGAGCAGCGCGCCGATCGAGGTGATGAACGCCCGCAGCGACGCGCTGGTCGCGGTCGACAAAGCGACCGCCGCGCCGTAGGTCCACGGGTTCGACATCAGCGAGGCGACCGTCGGGTTCACCGCGGCCACCACCGAGCGGTAGGCCTGCTGCGCCGTCTTGATCAGCGTGCCGGACACGCCGAGCAGCTCGGCGCCCTTCTGCACGACGTTGATGATCGTCTCGAGCTGCTTGAGGGAGTCGCCGATCTTCTTCAGCGCCGACTCGCTCGCCGCGCCCGACCAGATCTTGCCGAGCTGGTCGGCGGCCTTGGTGAGCTCGGTGTACATGCTCAGGAACTGCTCGGCCTTCTTGACCAGGTCGACCACGTGCTGCGCGATCTGCTCCGGCTGGCCGGTGACGATCTGCGGCAGGATGGTGATCGGCCCGCCCGAGGACGCGGTCGCGTCCATCGCGCTGGAGTTCGGGAAAGTCAGCATCGGACCTCACAAAGGTTCTGTAGTGCCAGACAGGACGATCAGACGACGGAGGCGGGCCGGTAGACGCTGACCTTCGCCAGCCCGCCGATGCGGGCGTCGAGGAGCCCGTGGTTGTAGAGGCGGCCGCCGTCGCCGGCGACGCCGATGACCGGCTGGCGGTCGGAGAACAGCAGCGGCTCGACGACCACGACGTCGCCGCTGTGCACGCCGCCGGGAACGTCGGAGAAGGTCCGCGCGGTGCCCGCGTAGACCTCGATGAGCCCGATGCGCGCCTGGTTGTCGGCGTCACCGGCCAGCCAGTCGTTGAAGTCGGCGACGCCGTGGAAGCGGGTGTCGGTGATCGGGTGGTCCCCGAGCCGGCCGAGCTGCGCGTCCCCCAGGTAGCGCAGCACGTTCCCGACCGACGACGGCTCGCCGTGGGCGCCCGCGCTGTCGTTGATCGCCAGGGTGGCGAGCTCCGAAGCGTGCGAGCTCCCCCAGATCGACGACGTGGGCGCGGTGGACCCGTCGTGCCCGCCGCCGTAGCCGGCGGCGGTGGCCCGGTCCGCCGCCTGGTAGGCGTCGGCACTGGCCTTGACCAGCCCGTTGACCTGCTGCAGCAGCTGCAGGAGCGTCCGGACGGCGGTGACCTGGGTGGAGTGCAGGGCGGCGTTCGCGGCGGCGACCGCGCTGCCGAAGCCCGCGAACGACATCGGCTGCACGACGAGCCGTTCGAGGTCGGCCACGGCGTTGATGCCGTGGGCGATGATCCCTCCGACGTTGCCGACGGACGAGCGCATCGCCTCGGGCTCAGCCCGGTACTCGCCGGCCATGGCTCTCCTTCCGCGGGTGGCTGCTCGGCAGAGCGTAAGTTCGGCCCCGGAAGCGGGCGGACGGCAAAAGTACCCACCGCAGCGTGTCGGCAAGTGGCCAAAATACCGGTCAGAGCCGCCTCGATCCGCTGGAGCATTACCCCATGAGCCTCTCGCCCGAGCGCCCGACCGAGATCGTGCTGCAGTCGCCGCCGATGCTCCCGAAGAGCTCGTCCGGCGGGATGATGCAGCTGATGATGTTCCTGCCGATGATGCTCGGCATGGGCGCGATGTCGTTCGTCTACATCGGACGCGACGGCGGCGTGATGACCTACGTCTTCGGCGCGCTGTTCCTCTGCGCCATGGGCGGCATGGTGGTGATGTCGCTGGGCCGCGGCGGCATGGCGAAGAAGGCGCAGATCAACGACGAGCGCCGCGACTACCAGCGGTATCTCTCCGGGTTGCGGGCCCAGGTCCGGGACATCGCCGACGGCCAGCGCGCCGCGATGGTCGCCGTCCAGCCCGACCCCGCCGACCTCTGGGCCTACGTCGAGACCGGGAAGCTGTGGGACCGGCGGCGCACCGACGGCCAGTTCGCGCAGGTGCGCGCGGGCACCGGGCCGCAGCGGCTGGCGACGCCGCTGAAGGCGCCGCAGACGGTGCCCCTGGAGGACCTGGACCCGGTGTGCTCCACCAGCCTCAAGTACTTCATCCGCACCTACTCGACGGTGGACGGCCTGCCGGTGGCGCTGTCGCTGCGCTCGTTCGCCGCGGTCACCGTGGCCGGGCGGCGGCCGGACGTGCTCGGCCTGGCGCGGTCGCTGCTGTGCCAGCTCGTCACCTTCCACTCCCCCGGGGACCTGCGGGTCGCGCTGTGCGTGTCGGCGGACCGGCAGCACGACTGGGAGTGGGCGAAGTGGCTGCCGCACGCGACCGCGGCCGGCGCGGCCGACGCCGTCGGCTCCCGGCGCCTGGCCGCCGACTCCGCGGCCGGGCTGGCCGAGCTGCTCGGCGCGGACCTCGGCGACCGGCCCGCGTTCAGCCGGCGTGCCGCGGCCGAGCTCGACCTGCCGCACCTGGTGGTGCTCGTCGACGGCGGCAACGCCCACGGCGAGCCCCGGCTGATCGGCGAGGACGGCCGGCTCGGCGTCACGGTGATCGAGATCGGGCAGGAACACCCGCGGACGTACTCGACCGAGCGGCTGCTGAGCCTGCACACCACCCCCGACTCCCTGGGCATGGTCGTCGGCGACGCCACCGAGCAGCGGCTCGGGTTCCTCGGCCGCCCGGACATCCTGGACCGCGGCGCCGCGGAGGCGCTGGCCCGGATGCTGACGCCGTTGCACACCCCGGCCGCCGTCGTCGGCGACAAGCCGATGTCGGCGACGTTCGGGCTGTCCGGGCTGCTCGGCATCGGCGACCCGCGCGACACCGACACCACCGTGACGTGGGCGCCGCGCGCGGCGCGGGACCGGCTGCGGATCCCGCTGGGCGTCAACCCGGAGGGCCGGCCGGTCGAGCTGGACCTCAAGGAGTCGGCCGAGGGCGGGATGGGCCCGCACGGCCTGGTCATCGGCGCGACCGGATCCGGCAAGAGCGAGCTGCTGCGCACGCTGGTGACGGCGCTGGCGGTGATGCACTCGTCGGAGACGCTGAACCTGGCGCTGATCGACTTCAAGGGTGGCGCGACCTTCGCCGGGATGACCGATCTGCCGCACACCTGCGCGGTCATCACGAACCTGTCCGACGACCTCGCGCTGGTCGACCGCATGGCCGACGCGCTCAACGGCGAGCTGCTGCGGCGCCAGGAACTGCTGCACGCGGCCGGGAACTACGCGTCGGTCCGCGACTACGAGAAGGCGCGCGCGGACGGCGTGGCGCTCGACCCGCTGCCGTCGCTGCTGGTGATCATCGACGAGTTCAGCGAGCTGCTGTCCGCGCGGCCGGAGTTCATCGACCTGTTCGTCGCCATCGGCCGGCTCGGGCGCTCGCTCGGTATTCATCTCTTGCTGGCGTCGCAGCGGCTGGAAGAAGGGCGGCTGCGCGGGCTCGATTCGCACCTGTCGTACCGGATCGGCCTGCGGACGTTCTCGGCGTCGGAAAGCCGGACCGTGCTGGGTGTCGCCGACGCCTACCACCTGCCGCCGGTGCCGGGGTCGGCCTACCTCAAGTCCGACACCGAAACGCTGATCCGGCTCAAGGCCGCCTACGTCTCCGGGGAGCTGCCGCCGCGCAGCACGGTCGTGCGCGAGGACGGGCAGGAGCTCGGCGTGCTGCCGTTCTCCCTGGCCCCGGTGGAGATCCCGGTGACGACCGAGATCTCGGAAGCCCCGGCCGCGCCGGACGGCACCGGCGAGACGATCATCCACGCGATGCTCTCGCGCCTGGAGGGCCGCGGGCCGGCCGCGCACCAGATCTGGCTGCCGCCGCTGAACGAGCCGCCGACGCTGGAGCAGCTCCTGCCGCCGCTGGGCGAGGACGCCGCGCGCGGCCTGTCCCCGCTCGGCTGGGGCGGCAACGGCAAGCTGACGATCCCGGTGGCGCTGGTGGACAAGCCGTTCGAGCAGCGCCGGGACATGCTGTGGGCCGACTTCTCCGGCGCGGGCGGGCACGCGCTGATCGTCGGGGCTCCGCAGAGCGGCAAGTCGACGCTGATGAAGGACATCGCGGGCATGCTCGCGCTCACCCACACCCCGGCCGAGGTGCAGCTGTTCGTGCTGGACATGGGTGGTGGCGCGCTGGCCCCGATCGCCGGGCTGCCGCACACGTCCGGCTACGCCACCCGCCGCGACGCGCAGCGCTGCCGCCGGGTCGTCGCCGAGCTGACGACGCTGCTCGAACAGCGCGAGGAGTACTTCTCCGCCCACGGGATCGAGTCGATCACGACGTTCCGCCAACGGCGGGCGGAGTTCACCGAAAGCACCGACGGCCGCGAGTTCGGCGACGTGTTCCTGTTCGTGGACAACTGGACCACGATCCGGCAGGAGTACGAGCAGCTGGAGGAGCAGATCACCGGGCTGGCCGCGCGCGGGCTCGGGTTCGGCATCCACGTGATCGTCTCGCTCAACCAGTGGATCGGCGTCCGCGCCCAGCTGCGCGACGCGATCGGCACGCGCTTCGAGCTGCGCCTGGGTGACCCGATGGACTCCTCGATCGACCGCAAGGTCGCGGTGAACGTCCCCGCCGACCGGCCCGGGCGCGGCATCACGGCGGAGAAGCTGCACTTCCTCGCCGCGCTCCCCCGCATCGACGGCGACCAGCGCCCGGAGACGATCGGCGCGGGCGGCGTCGACCTCGTGCGCCGGATTTCGGAGGCCTGGAAGGGACCGCGCGCACCGCAGGTCCGGCTGCTGCCGCCGGAGGTGCCGCTGGACACGCTGCCCGCCGCCCCGGGCAAGCAGGTCACGCTGGGCATCGCGGAGTCGACGTTGCGCCCGGTGTGCCTGGACTTCTCGGCGGACCCGCACTTCGTGGCGTTCGGCGACGTCGAGTCCGGCAAGTCTTCGCTGCTGCGTGCGCTGGCTCAGGGCATCACGTCGGCGTACACACCGGACGAGGCGGCGATCATCGTCGCGGACTACCGCCGCGGTTTGCTGGGGGCGGTGCCGGAGCCGCACCTGCTCGGCTACGCGGGCGCCGAGGGCAAGCTGACGGAGCTGATCACCGAGTGCGCGACGGCGATGCGCAACCGGCTGCCGGGCCCGTCGGTGACCCCGGAGCAGCTGCGCAACCGCTCGTGGTGGCGCGGGCCGGAGCTGTTCGTGCTGGTGGACGACTACGAGCTGGTGGCAACGGTCGGGCGCAACCCGCTGCAGCCGCTGCTGGAGTTCTTGCCGCAGGCGCGCGACATCGGCCTGCACGTGATCATCGTCCGGGGTTCGGGCGGCGCGGGACGGGCGTTGTTCGAGCCGGTGCTGCAGCGACTGCGCGAGCTGGGCTCGCCGGGGTTGATCATGTCGGGCACGAAGGACGAGGGGGCTTTGCTGGCGGACGTGAAGCCGTCGCCGCAGCCGCCGGGCCGCGGGACGCTGGTGTCACGCCGGCACGGGACGGGGCTGGTCCAGGTGGCGTGGACCAAACCGGTGGAGTCCTAGGGGCGCGCCAGGTCCCTCGACCGGGCGACCGACTCGCGGACGGCCTCGCCGTCCGGTCCCGGGAACCGCGCCTCCACGGTCGGCAGCAGGGAATCCCGCAGCACCCGCAGCACCTCCTCGCACGCGGCCGGTGGGAGGTCGCCCAGGTCGAGAGTGCGGAAGCCGTGCTCGGCGGTTTGCCGGAAGCGCTCCGCGACCGCCGGATCGGTGACGGCGCCCGCGAGGTGGTCGACGACCCAGTGGTAGACGCCGCTGGAAGCGGTCCACCACCGCCCGTCCGGCAGCACGAGGTTTCCCGACACGGCTTCCTCCTGCGGCTCAGCGGGCCGGCGCGGTCATTTCCGCGTCGAAGCGGTAGTAGCAGACCGCGCGCTGCTTGCCGTCGTTCCCGCCGTTCGGCGTCATGACCTGGACGCGTGCCCCCGGCAGCGGGCGGGCGGCGGCGGTGCAGCGGTCCAGCGTCCGCTGGTAGGGCTGGTCGGTGCCGGACATCGAACCCCCGGCGAGCGGGAGCACCGCGAACGCCTCCGCGGTGTGCGGGCCGGTGCAAGGTGTCAGCAGCACGTCGACCTCGCCCGTGCCCGTCGGGGACCAGAAGCACTGGCCCGCGGTGACGTCGAGCCCGTGCGCCTCGCCCGCGGGCAGCCGGTCGCCGGGCGCGGTCCCGGTGGCCCGGTAGGCGAGCACGCCGACGACCGCCAGCAGGCCGAAAACGAGCGCCCCGGCCACGTACCGGCCGCGCGGCCGTCGGCGGCGCTCCTCGCGCATCAGCTCGTCGAAGAGCTCAGGATCGTGCGGTGTGGACATCGTTTCCCCCCGGCGGGGAACCTTAGCGATCGGCCGCGCAGGCGACGAAACCGGTTACCGTCGGCAAGTTACCGACTTCGGTAGGTACCTGAGAACCCCTCACGAACCTACTTTTGTCCTCGTCGCCCGTTTCGGGGGCGACTTCCGGATCACCCGGCCGAAGGGCATTTTCATGCGAATGTCGAGGGCTGTTTCCGTGGTGGGTGCCGCCGCCGCGGCGTTGAGCCTGGTCTCCGCAGGGGTTGCGGACGCCCAGCAGGACATCATCGGCGGGAGCACCGTCTCCTCCGCGCCGTGGGGCGCCCAGATCTACTGGAACAACGTGACGACCTACGGCGGGTTCGAGTGCTCGGGGACGATCATCGCCCCGCAGTGGGTGCTCACCGCGCAGCACTGCCTGAACTCGCCGGGCATGCACGTCAAGGTCGGCAACGTGACGCTGCAGCAGGGCACGAACGCGAACGTCGACCAGCAGAAGGCCTCGCCCAACGGCGACATCGCGCTGCTGCACCTGACGACGGCGGTGAACACCACCTACATGAAGCTCGGCACCGGGAACCCGCCAACGGGGTCGACCAACCAGATCTACGGCTGGGGCCGCACGCAGGGCACCAGCCCGCCGTCGAGCACCCTCAAGACGGCCAACGTCCGCGTGACGGGCACCAGCTCGGACGCGTTCGGCGGCACGGCCATCGCCAGCCAGGGTGTCAACGGCTCGGCGTGGCACGGCGACTCGGGCGGGCCGGAGCTCTACAACGGCGTCCAGGTCGGGGTGTGCTCCACCGGCAGCAACTCCGGGTCGAACACGCAGGGCACGCAGAACTACGCGAGCATCGCGTCGAGCCGCAGCTGGATCCGCACCACGGCCGGCGTCTGACACGCGGCCCCGGGCCGGCCTCACCGCCCGGGAGGCCGGCCCGGGGCATACTCGCGCCATGAAGTTCCGCACCACGGTCCTGCTCGGCGGCAAGACCGCGACCGGCCTCCCGGTCCCGGACGACGTCGTCGAGGCGCTCGGCGCCGGCAAGAAGCCCGCGGTCACCGTGACGCTCGGCGGGCACACCTACCGGTCGACGATCGCCAGCCGCGGCGGGCAGTACCTGCTGCCGCTGAGCGCGGAGAACCGGGAGCAGGCCGGTGTCGCCGCGGGCGACGAGGTCGACGTCGAGGTCACCCTCGACACGGCCCCGCGCGAACTGGAGATCCCGCCCGACCTGGCGGAAGCGCTCGCGGCCGACGACGCGGCCCGGACCCGCTTCGAAAGCCTGTCCTACAGCGCGAAACAGCGGTTCGTGCTGCCGATCGGCCAGGCGAAGACCGAGGAGACCCGGCAGCGGCGCGTCGCCAAGGTGATCACCGACCTGCGCGCCGGGAAGTGATGGACGCGGGCACGGTCCTGCGCGTGCTCGACGCCGTGAAGCCCGCCGAAGTCCGGCTGGCCGGCGGCTGGGGCATCGACGCCCTGCTGGGCCGCCGGACTCGCGAACACCGCGACCTCGACCTGCTGCACCGCGTCGAGGAAGAACCCGCCGTCCTCGCGGCGCTGAGCCGCCTCGGCTACCGCGAGACGCTCGACCTGCGCCCGGTCCGGTTCGTGCTCTCCGACGGCGCCACGGAGCTCGACCTGCACCCGCTGGTCTTCGCCGCGGACGGCTCGGCCGTCCAAGCCGCCCCGGAGGGCACTTTCCCCTACCCCGCGGACTGCTTCGTCACCGGGCGGGTCGACGGCGTCGAGGTGCCGTGCGTTTCGGTGGCCCAGCAGGTCTTCTTCCACCAGGGGTACGCACCCGCGGACCGCGACCTCGCGGACATGCGCCACCTCCGCGAGGCCTTCGGGGTCCGCACCCACTTCTAGTCCACGACGGACGCCCGCAGCGCCGCCTTGTCCGGCTTCCCCGACGGCGCGATCGGGACCGCGCCCACGAAGCTGAACCGCGCCGGCACCGCCGCCTCCCCCAGCTCCGCCGCCACGGCCTTGCGCACCGCGTCGAGGTTCGGCTCGCGTCCCGGGACCGGGACCACGAACGCGTGCGCCGCTTCGCCCGTCCGCTCGTCCGGCACCGAAACCACGTACGCCTGGTCCACGTCCGGGTGCGCCGCGATCGCCCGCTCGATCGGGCCGGTGTAGTGGATGACCGCGTTGACGATCACGACGTCCCGCGCCCGCCCGGACAGGTGCAGGTACCCCGCGGCGTCCAGCGAACCGAGGTCCTGCGTGCGGACCCAGCCGTCGCGCAGCACCTGCGAAGTCGTGGTCTCGTCGCGCCAGTACCCGGCCAGCGCCGACGGCGTCCGCACCCAGACCTCGCCCTCCGAGCCGGCCGGCAGCGGCGTCCCCGCGGCGTCGCGGACCTCGATTTCGACGGTGTCGCAGGCCTTCCCGACGGATCCGGCTCCTTCGCCGGCGCCGCAGATCGTCAGCATCCCGGTCTCGGTCTGCCCATAGGCGTGGTGCATCGCGGGCCCGATCAGCTCGAGGGCCTCGGCCAGCTTGTGCGGCGGCACGGGCGAGCCGGCCACCACCAGGGTCCGCAGGTCGCTCAGGTCGACGTCCTCGGCGCGCAGGACGTCGAGGACCTGGTGCAGCCGCGGCACCGTCATCAGCGCCGCGGTGATCCGCAGCCGCGGCAGCACCCAGGGGAAGTCCGGCAGCTCCTCCGGGACCACCGCGGTCCCGCCGGCGAGCAGGCACACCCCCAGCTGCTCGACCATCACCGCGCTGGTGAGCGTGCCGAACAGCAGGAACCGCCCGAACCCGGCGCCGAGCCGCTCGTGGGCCGAGCCGGGCACCGGCGCCCGCCACACCCGGCCTTCGGTCAGGGCGCGGTAGCTGTAGGCGACGCCCTTCGGCACGCCGGTGCTGCCGCTGGTGTAGACGACCGTCGCGATGTCGTCGAGGCGTCCTTGCGGGACCGGCTCTTCGTGGCTCGCGAGCAGCTCGGGCCCGACCCGCAGGATCGGCAGGCCGGCCACGGTGCCGAGCAGCTCCGGCGTCTCGGACGCCGCGTCGACGACCAGCGCGCCGACGTCGCTCACGACGTGGCGCAGCTGCGGCACGGGCAGGCCGGGCCGCACCCCGACGACCCGGCAGCCGAGCACCTGCGCGGCGACGATCGCGGCGAACCCCTCCGGGGTGACGGCGGTGGCGATGCCGACGCCGTCCCCCGGCCCCAGCCCGGCCGCCCGCAGGCCCGCGGTGAACCGGCCGACCAGCTCCCGCAGCTCGCGGCGCGACGTGACGCGCGAGCCGTGCTCGAACGCGGGAACTTCCGGGGCGCGCCCCAGCTCGTCCAGCAGTGCCTGCGGGTGGACCATTTCGACCGCCTCTCGCCCGGGGCGTCCGGGTCTACCGGGCGGATCTCAGAATTTCGGCAGAACGGCGCTGAACAGCGGTTTTGTCCGTCTGCCACGGCAGACGGACGGACGGGACGCCCCCTGTGGGTATAAGTGCCGTCAGTACGACCGGCAGTTGTGCCGTTTGACCGGACCTGGCTCTTTTCTAGCGTGACTTTCACAACGCGCGGACCACCGCGCCAGGGGTATTCGCTTCAGGAAGGAGGTGGCCCGTCCATGTCCAGTCCGGGATTCCAGGCAGATTCCGCTGCCATGACGCGCGCCGTCCAGGGTTTCGAGGAAACCGCGACGAACGCCAAGTCCACGATGGCCAGCTTGGAGTCCGAGCTGACCGAGGCGCTCCGCAACTACAAGGGTGACCAGGCCGTGGCGTTCTGGGACCTGCAGCGCCGGCTCCAGGAGAAGATGACCGTGGCGGTGAAGGAGCTCGACACCATGTCGCAGCTCGTGCACACCAGCCACCAGAACTACGGCCGCGGCGACGCCGACGTCCACCAGAGCTTCCAGGGGGTCGGCAACACCCTCGAGGGCTCGGGCGTGATCCCCCGCCTCAACCCCTGACCTGAGAGGACAGATCGATGGCCGACGTCGTCGAAATCAATTTCGCCGCGCTGCAGCACAGCTCGGCGTCCCTGGCTGCCAAGGCCAAGGCGCTCACCTCGCAGCTGGAGCAGCTGCACCAGAACCTCCAGCCGATCACCGCGACCTGGTACGCCTCCGGCAGCTCCGCCGGTGACGCCGCTCGCCAGTCGGAGACCCGGCTGCGCCAGGCCACCGCGGACATCGTCGCCATCATCGCGCAGTTCGGCGGCAAGGTCGGCGAGGCCCACGACCTCCAGCAGTCGCTGGAGAACCGCAACCAGGGGCTGTTCGCGGGCTGAACCGCGCCCAGACGTCGGTCGGCCGGTGCGGGAAACCCCCCGCTCGCACCGGCCGACCGGCTTTCCCTCCCTACGTGCGACGAGAGAGCCGGGACCCGATGCACGACCAGTCGTACTACGTCCACTTGGAATCGCTGAAGGACTTCGTGCGGGAGCTGGAAACCCAGATCCACGCGATGGCCAAACCGAACGACTTCCTGCTCACCCTCGGCGAGGAGCCGCTGTTGTTCGGCGAGTTCGGCGAGGCCGGGTCGCTGGCCGACGCCCACCGCGCGGCGGTCTCGGAGATGCAGGGCCTGCTCGACCAGGTCCGCAGCGCGATCGGGTTCGCGCAGGACGTCACGAACACCGTCGCCGACGGCTACCAGAACGCCGACGAGGCGGTCGCCGGAGACCTCCACACCTCGGGCGCCGTCACCGGCCTGCTCGACCCCGTGCTCGGCCTGCTCGGCCTGGGCGACTCGGACGGGAGCCGCAAGGGATGACGAACACCGCGCACACGAACTTCGCCGCGTACAGCCACCAGCAGCTCTACGCGATGCTGCAGGCGGGCGACCCGAACAGCGCGCGGCACGCCGCCGACAAGTGGAAGTCCGCCGCGCTGCACCTGCACGAGCAGGCCCACAACCTCAACTCGGAGCTCACCGAGTTCAAGGACCAGTGGACCGGTGGCGCCGCCGACCAGTACCAGCACATGATCGTCGACCTCGCGAACGGCATCTCCAAGGTGGCGCAGACCGCCGAGGCGATGAACGTGATGCTCGACGACGCCGCCGACGCGCTGGTGAAGGCCAAGAAGGAGATGCCGCCGCCGGTTTCGGTGCCGGACGTCTCCCCCGCCGACGTCGCGCTCGCGGTGAACCCGCCGCTGCTGCCGCCGGACTCCTCGCCCGCCGTCGTCCAGGCCGCGGCGCAGCAGCGCCAGCAGGCCATCGCGAACGTCGAGGCCCAGCAGTCCGCGGCCAACGCGGCCGGGTCCGCGCACGGCAAGGCGATCGTCGTGATGACCGAGCTGGCCGGCGAGTACAGCACCGCCGAGGAGTCGATCCCGGCGTCGCCGAACGCCGTGCAGACGCCCACCGCCCCGCCCGCCGGTGGCGGTGCCGGAAGCGCGGGCACGCCCGGGCTCGTCGGCAACGGCGTCACCGATCCCGGCGTCGTGGTCACCCCGGCCGACGGGCACCCGCTGCCCTCGACCGGCACTCCGCAGCCGGGCACCGTGCCGACGTCGAACCCGCTGTTCGGCGACATGTTCACCGCCGGGCTCGCCGCGGCTTCGGCCGCCGCGTTCGGCCGGTTCGGCTCGATCATGCCGAAGGTGCCGTCGTGGGCGACCGGCAAGGATCCCAAGGACGGCAAGGAAGAAGCGGCAGGCACGAAGCTCGGCGGCGGCGGGGCCGGCGTCGAGGGCGGGGCCGGCGGCGGCATCCCGATCGGCGGGGGTGACGCGCCGTCGATCGGCGGCGGTGTCCCCGGCGGGGCCGGGATCGGCGGCGGTGCCGACGGTCCGGCGGCGCACTCCGGCCTGGCCGGCGACGGCGGCGCGGGCAACGCGCTGAGCGGGCTCGCCGGCGGCGCGGCCGGGGCCGCGGGTGCGGCGGCGGCCAAGGGCGCGATGCCGATGATGCCCATGATGCCGATGGGCATGGGCGGTGGCGGCGACATGGGGTCCGGGCGCCGGATCCCGGCGTGGCTGGTGGAGACGGAGAACGTCTGGGGCCAGTCGGCCCCGGTCGCGCCCCCGGTGATCGGCGAAGAGCCGGAAGCGTACTGACTCACCCATCTCGAGAACGGAGGCGGGCCGTGACGGCTGCCGGCTATCGCGTCGCCCCGGCCCGCCTCGACACCGCGGCGGCCGAATCCGGCCAACGGGCCGACGCACTGCACACAGCGCAGACCGCGGTCTCGGGTGAGAACGTCCCGGCCACGGCGTTCGGCCAGGTCGAAGCGGCCAAGGCCGCGGCGAAGACGTTCGAGAAGACCATGAAGGAGCTGGGCGGGAAGCTCGAATCGGGCGTGTCCCGGCTCCGGACCATCCAAAGTGGACTGACCGAGTCGGCGGCCGGCTACCGGCGGGCCGACACGCAGGTCGCCGCGATGTACCGGGCGCTCCTGCCCGAGGACCCGTTGCCCGCCGCCGGGAACCCGGCCGGGATCGGCGGTGCGGCCGACACCGGCGCGTGGGGGCAGGCGATCGAGCAGAACCGCGCGAAGGTCGCCGACGCGCTGACGGCCGAGCGGTCGAAGCTGGCGTCGCTGACCGACGCCGACGAGATCGCGCGGTCGCAGTCGCGGATCAAGCTGTACGAAGACATCCTCGCGAACAACCGGCAGATCCTGAAGTTCGACCCGGCGGGCAACGGCCGGATCGCCGAGCTCGTCGGGCACATCGAGCCGGGGACGCGCAACGTCGGGCTGTTCGTGCCGGGCGTCAACACGCAGATGTCCAACTTCGACGCCTACGCCGGCCTCGGGCGCAGCCTGGTGGCCGCGGACCCGACCGGGCGCACGGCGATGGTCGTCTGGGCCGACGGCGTGTTCCCGCAGAACCCGGTGGTGCAGGGACCGTCCGCGAGCTACGCGGAGGCGATGGCGCCGGACCTCAAGCACTTCACCGACGACCTGCGCGGCGAGATCGCGAGCCACGCGGGCTCCGACGTCACGCTGACGGCGATCGGGCACAGCTACGGCGGCGCGACGGTCGGGCTGGCCGAGACGCAGGGTCTCGACGTCGACCGCGTCCTGCACGTCGAGTCGGCGGGCATGGGGCACGGCGTCTGGTCGCCCGCGGACCTGCCGGCGAGCCAGGCGGGCGTCCAGCGGTTCTCGATGACGGCGCCGCTCGACCCGATCGAGATCGCCCAGGGCAACGCGTGGGGCCTGGAGTGGACCGGCATCGGGCACGGCGCGGACCCGGACACGTTCCCGGGCGTCACGGAGCTGGAAACAGGACGCGACGCTTCCGGCGATCAGCTGTGGGGCCTGTCCTCGCACAGTGACGTGCTGAAGCCGGGTTCGGAGTCGTGGACGAACATGTACCGCGTGCTCACGTCCGGACCCACCACGGCGAACGGGACCTTCGACCCGCATGGCATCCTCGAGCACGGCGTCGAGTTCCTGAACGACGGGGGTGTGCTGCGATGACTTCTTCGTCTTCGGACCTGGACCGCTTGGCAGTCGAGCTGACCGAGGTGATCGACGGCGTCGCGGCGGTGTTCGGCGACGCGGCGGACCCGACGGTTAACGGCGAGCTGGACTGCGACCCCACGCGTCCCGGCCACCTGCTCTGCTGGCAGTACGGCGTCCGCCTGGAGCACCCGGGAGACCCGGAGACCCGCCTCACCGAAGTGATCCCGACGTTGGAACAGCAAGGCTGGCAGGCCCACGACCGCAGCACCCCCCGCGAGCTGATCGCAAGATTCAGCCGCGAGGGCGCGGACTTCACGGTCCACGTGGCCAGGGCAAGCCACGCGGTGGCGATCATCGGCTCAACCCGCCCCGTCCCCGCCTGACCGTGTCGACTCCCCAATCACGCGTGTCGCCCCTTCAATCACGCGTGTCGCCCCGCCAATCACGCGAGATCGCTCTCTGATCACGCGAGCCGACCCTCCAGGTACGCGAACCGACTCTCCAGGTACGCGAGCCGACCGTTCCGGTGCACCGAACTCGCGTGATTGAGCGCGCAACTCGCGTGATTGAAGGGGTATCTCGCGTGATTGGAGGGGCATCACTTGTGATTGAAGGGACGACACGGCTTACGGCGTGAAGCGGGAGGGGCGCCAGCCACGGCGACGGGCCCGCCGCACCGCCGCCACCGCCACTCCGGCCGCTGCCGCGAGAGCCACGCCGGCCAGCGCGATCGTGCCCGCCGCGATGTCGGACGGCGCCGGGGCCGGAGCCGCTGCCGGGACCACCGCCGGAGCCGAGCCCGGCACGGGAACCGCGCCCGGCGGCGCGACGTCGGCCGGCAGTGTCGAGGACACCGCCGCGTAAGCGTCGAGGACTCCCCAGCCCAGCCGCGGGTCGTGGCCGCCCGAACCCGGGCGGTGCGCCGTCAGCTCGAGCCGCGTCACGACCTGGTCGCCGGTCAGGTCCGGGTGGTACGCCCGGACCAGCGCCGCGACGCCGGCGACGTACGCCGCCGCCAGTCCCGGATCGGTCACCGGCCAGCGGTGCGCCACCGCGCCGCCCGCCCCCGCCGACGTGCTGACCAGCTCGGCTCCCGGCGCTGCGACGCCGACGTAGTCCCCCGCCTCCGTCTGCACCGGCTCGCCCGCGGGGTTCACCGACCCGACCGACAGCACGCCGGGCGTCGCCGTCGGGTACGACCGCGCGCCCTGCTGGGTCGCCGACGCCGCCGAAACCACCACCGCGCCTTGGGAACGGGCCCGCGCGACCGCGCCGGACAACGCCGGGCTGTCGAACGCCGCGGGCACCGCGATCAGGATCACGCTCGCCCGCCGGTCCGCCGCCGTGTCGATCGCGTCGGCCAGCGCGCCCGGGTCGCCCCCGCCGCCGTCGGCCGCCGACGAGCCCGAGCCTTCGGTGTACCGGATCGGCAGCAGGTGGGCACCGGGGGCGACGCCGGCGAACGTCGTCGACGCGTCCGGCTGCGCGCCGACGATCCCGGCCGCGATCGTGCCGCGGCCGTCGCAGTCCGACCGCTCGGTGCCGGCTCCGCCTTCGAGCTGGCCGGGCGCGAACTGCGTGTTCTGCCCGTCGACGCCGGTGCCGATGACGGCCACCAGCTGGCCTTCACCGCGGGTCAGCGGCCAGAGCCGCGCCGGGTCGACCAGGCGCTGCCCCCACGGGACCTCGCCGGTGTAGGTGCCGGACGGGTTGGCGCACTGCCCCTGCGCGAAAGCCACCGGCGCGCCGGACACGGCCGCGCCCGCGACGAGGCCCGCGACCGCGAGCAGCGCCGGTAACCGCACCCGAACCCCCGAACGAAAAGACGGTGGCGGAAAAGGACTTCCGCCACCGCCAGTTTACCCGGGAAAGGCCGTTCAGCGAAGGTCCATACCCAGATCCAACGCGGGTGAAGAGTGGGTCAGCCCGCCCACCGACAGATAGTCCACACCGGACTCGGCGTAGGCCTTACCACGGTCGAGGGTGAGCCCACCAGAGGATTCCAGCCGCGTCTTCGGGGAGACCTCGTCGCGGCGCGCCACCGCCTGCCGGCACTGCTCGGGCGTGAAGTTGTCCAGCAGCACCTCATCGGCGGCCGCGGCCAGCGCTTCCTCCAGCTGCGCAAGCGTGTCGACCTCCACCTCGCAGGCCAGTTCCGGCGCGTGCGCCCGGGCCGCGGCCAGCGCCGCGGTCACCGAACCCGCGGCGACGACGTGGTTGTCCTTGATCAGCACCGCGTCGCCCAGCCCGAGCCGGTGGTTCACCCCGCCGCCGCACCGGACGGCGTACTTCTGCAGCAGCCGCAGGCCCGGCAACGTCTTGCGGGAGTCCCGGATCGCGCAGCCGGTACCGTCCACTTCGGACACCCAGGCGGCGGTCGCGGTGGCGACGCCGGAGAGGTGGCACAGCAGGTTCAGCGCCGTGCGCTCGGCCGTGAGCAGCCCGCGCACGGGACCGCGCAGCACCAGCGCGGGCTCCCCCGCGACCAGCCGATCGCCGTCCTCACGCCCGGCCAGCACCTCGTACGAAGAGCCCAGCACCAGGTCGAACACGGCCAGCGCTACCGGCAGCCCGGCCACGACGCCGTCGACGCGCGGGGTCAGCTCGGCCACCGCGGAAGCGGAGGCGGGCACTGTCGACGCGGTCGTCGCGTCCGGCCCGTACCGCAGGTCCTCACCCAAAGCCGTGGTGACGACGCGCGTGACGTCCTCGACGTCGAGGCCGGAAGCGGCGAGCAAGCGCAGGACGGGTTCGGAGATCGGGAAAGTCATGCCACGCCCTCCAGGGGGATCGGGTCGGCCAGCACCGGCTGACCGGACGGGCTGAGCCGGATGAGCTGGCTGCGGCGCCAGCCGTCGTCGCGCGCCGGGAAGTCGGTCCGCACGTGGCAGCCCCGCGACTCGGTGCGCCGGACGGCCGCGGCGAGCAACGCCTGCGCCACCACGGTCAGCGCCGCGTCCTCCACCGCCGCGTGCGTCCACAACGGACTGTCCTGTGTCGACAAGTCGAGCACGGAACCCGCCGCTGCCAGGCCGTCGGCGTCCCGGCCGATCGCCGCGTACCGGCTCATCACGCGCTGCAACGCGTCCCGCTCGGCCGTCGGCGCGGTCGTCCACGACGGCAGCCGGCCGCGCGAAGGATCGGCCAGCAGCCCGGCGGCCAGGTCCGCCGCGACCGCCTCGGCGACGCGCTGCCCGACGACCAGTCCTTCGAGCAAGCTGTTGGACGCCAAGCGGTTCGCGCCGTGCAGGCCCGTCCGCGCCACTTCACCCGCGGCGTACAGCCCGGGCACCGACGAGCGTCCGTCCACAGTGGTCACCACGCCACCGCACGAGAAGTGCGCCGCGGGCGCCACCGGGATCGGATCACGCGCCGGATCGAGCCCCAGCACCGCGCACGCCGCGGACACCGTCGGGAACCGCTGGGCGAACCCCGCGATCGACGTCGCGTCCAGGAAGACGTGGTCGTCGATCCCGCCGGGCGCCGAACCCATCCGGCGCGTGATCGCCGCCGAGACGACGTCACGGGGAGCCAGGTCGCCGAGCGGGTGCACGCCCGCCATGACCGCCTGCCCGGCGCCGTCGACCAGCGTCGCGCCCTCGCCGCGGACGGCCTCGGTGACCAGCGGGCAGCGTCCCCGCGCGCCCGGGGTGTACAGGACGGTCGGGTGGAACTGGACGAACTCGATGTCCGCCACGGTCGCCCCCGCCCGCAGCGCGAGCGCGAGCCCGTCGCCGGTGGCGATCTCCGGGTTCGACGTCACCTGGTAGAGCTGCCCGATCCCGCCGCTGGCCAGCAGCACCGCCGGCGCCCGGACGACGCCGGGCACCCCGTTGTGGTCGAGCACGGTGACGCCCGCGACCCGCCCGCCCGGCGTGCGCAGCGCGTCGACGGCGATGTGGTGCTCCAGCACCGGCACCCGCGCCTGCCCGGCCTGCGCGACCAGGGCGCGTTCGACCTCGGCGCCGGTGGCGTCGCCGCCCGCGTGGATGACGCGGAACGCGCTGTGCCCGCCCTCGCGGGTCCGGGCCAGCAGGCCGTCCCCGGCCGCGTCGAACTTCGCGCCGTCTTCCCGCAGGCGCGCGACCGCGGCCGGGCCGCCGTCGAGGATCGAGCGGGCGGCGGCCTCGTCGACCAGCCCGGCGCCCGCGGTGAACGTGTCTTCCGCGTGCTTGGCGACCGAGTCGTCGAGGTCGTGCTGGTCTTCCAGGACGACGGCGACGCCGCCCTGGGCCCAGCGCGTGTTGCCGTCCTCGACCGCCGCCTTGGTGACCACCAGGACGTGCAGCCCGAGCGACTGGGCCCGCAGCGCCGCGGTCAGCCCGGCGACGCCGCTGCCGATCACGACCAGATCGGCACGAGCTTCCCAAGCCGGGGTTTTCGCCCGTGGGTCATTAACCGGCGTGGTCATTCTCCGCCGCCAGGCTGCCCGATCTCGATCATCCGCTGCACCGAAGCACGAGCTTTCGAAGCGGTTTCGAGGTCGACGTGGACCTCGTCGAGACCGTCACGCAGGCACCGCAGCAGGGCCGCGGGCGTGATCATCTTCATGTACCGGCAGGACGCGCGGTCGTTCACCGCGCGGAAGTCGATGCCCGGCGCGGCCTTGCGGAGCTGGTGGATCATGCCGATCTCGGTGGCCACCAGCACGGTCTTGGCCTTCGTGTCGCGGGCCTCGTGGACCATGTCGCCGGTCGAGAGGATCTTGACCCGTTCCGGCGCCACGGCACCCTCGCCGGCCAGGTAGAGCGCCGACGTCGCGCACCCGCATTCGGGGTGGATGAACAGGTCCGCGTCCGGGTTCGAAGCCGCGCGCTCGGCCAGCTCCGCACCGTTGATCCCGGCGTGGACGTGGCACTCCCCCGCCCAGATGTGGATGTTGTCCCGGCCGGTCACGCGCTTGACGTGCGCACCCAGGAACTGGTCCGGCAGGAAGAGGACTTCCTGGTCAGCGGGGATCGAAGCGACGACGTCGACCGCGTTCGAGGACGTGCAGCAGATGTCCGTTTCGGCCTTCACCTCGGCCGTGGTGTTGACGTAGGAGACGACCACCGCACCCGGGTGCTCGGCCTTCCAGGCGCGCAGCTCGGCGCCGGTGATGGAGTCGGCCAGCGAGCAGCCGGCCCGCGCGTCCGGGATCAGGACGGTCTTCTCCGGGGCGAGGATCTTCGCGGTCTCGGCCATGAAGTGCACGCCGCAGAAGACGATGGTGGAGGCGTCGCTGCTCGCCGCGATGCGGCTGAGCGCGAGGGAGTCGCCGGTGTGGTCGGCGATGTCCTGGATCTCCGGGACCTGGTAGTTGTGCGCGAGCAGGACCGCGTCGCGCTGCTTCGCCAGGCGCCGCACCTCCTCCGCCCACGCCGCGTTCGCCTCGCCCCCGCCGAACGGGGTGAGGCCTTCCGGAACCAACGTGCTGGTCATCTGGCCCTCCTGGACCTGTCTCCGGTTTTCGCCTTATAATCGAAAACCGTGCGAAGTCATCTTAACACCCAGGCCCCCCTGGCCCACGAGGTTTTGGGCGCGGTCCTTCAAGTGCGCTCGGACACACTGCAGGTCCTGCTGTGGCGCCGCGCGCTCGACCCGCACCTCGGCCGCTGGTCGCTGCCGGGCGGGCGGCTGCGGCCCGACGAGGACGTCGAGACGTCGGTCCGGCGCCAGCTCAAGGAGAAGGTCGACGTCCGCCGGATCGAGCACGTCGAGCAGCTCGCGGTGTTCAGCGACCCGCACCGGGTCCCCGGCCCGCGCGTGGTGGCGACGGCGTTCCTCGCCCTGGTCCCCTCCGACGCCGACCCCGAGGTCCCCGAGGACACCGAGTGGCACGACGTCGCGAAGCTGCCGCGCACGGCGTTCGACCACGAAGCGATCGTGCTGCGCGCCCGCGACCGGCTGCGCTCGAAGCTCTCCTACACCAACGTCGGGTTCGCGCTGGCGCCCGAGGAGTTCACGATCTCCGCGCTGCGCGGGCTGTACTCGGCGGCGCTGGGCTACCGCGTCTCGGCGACCAACCTGCAGCGGGTCCTCTCGCGCCGGGGCCTGCTGGTCCCCACCGGCCACACGGCGGCGCCGGGCCGCGCGGGCGGGCGTCCGGCGGCGTTGTTCTCCTTCGCCGGCAAGGGCATGCAGATCACGGATCCGTTCGCGGTGTTCAGGCCGCCGAATCGGTGACCGTGCTGCGGTTTGGGTGCGCTGCCCTTACGGTTGACGCGTGACCGAGCCGGAATCGGAAAGTGACGCGACGACGACCTTGCTGCCGTTGTTCCCGTTGCAGACGGTTCTGCTCCCGGGGACCAAGCTGCCGCTGCACATCTTCGAACCGCGGTACCGGCAGCTGACGGCGGACCTCGTCAGCGGCACGGTGCCGGGGCGCGAGTTCGGCGTGGTGGCCCTGCGGTCGTCCCTGACCCGCGAGGTCCGTGGTCTGGACCAGCTGTACGAAATCGGCTGCAGCACGGTGCTGCGCGAGGCGAAGCGCCTGCCGGACGGCCGGTTCGACGTCGTGACGCAGGCCCAGCGCCGCTTCCGCCTGACCGACCTCGACTGCGTTTCGGCGCCGTACATGATCGCGTCGGTCGAATGGGTCGACGACGACCCGGTCGCGCCGTCCGGCGACATGGCCGAGCGTCTCGCGGTGGTCGCCCGCACCGCGCACCGGCGCTACTGCGAAACGGCGTGGCGCAGCGACGACTGGACCACCCCGGACGCCGACACCGAGCTCGCCGAGCTGGCCTACCAGCTGGCCGCGGACTGCCTGCTGCCCCTGGAGGACCGCCAGCGGCTGCTGGAGGAACGCCACCCCCTGCGCCGGCTCCGCATCGCGTGCCGGCTGCTGACGCGGGAGGCGGGGTTCCTGGACACGCTGGGCGCGGTGCCGCTGCCGCCGGGAGAGCTGACCGACCTCGGCAAGCCGGCCAGCCTGAACTGAGTCAGTCCCCGGAGCCGAACTTGCTCCACACCTTGCCGGCCGTGCTGGAAACCGTTTCGCCGACGTCGCTGAACACCTTCGTCAGCGGGTCGGCCGACGAGTTCCACGAATCCTTGTACGACTTGGCCGCCGACTTGAGGTCGTCCTTCCAGTCGGACGTCGGCGCGTCGTCGTCGCGGCGCGGGTAGTCGCCCGCGAGGATCGCGCGGTACTCCTCCGACGCCGCCCACTTCTGCAGCTGGGCCGCGCGGACCACCGCGAACGGGTGCGACTCCGTCTCGACGAACTTCAGCTTGAGGAAGCTGTCGCGGATGTCCTCGACCGACTCGTACTCGGCCGCCTGCCGCAGGAACGACGGGATGTCGATGCGGGCCGGGTCGATCCCGCCCGCGACCTGGATCTGGGCGCGCAGCGCGGCCGTCGGGTCCTGGGCGCAGAGCAGGCCGGCGCGGTCGCACGACAGCTCGGCCTTGCGGAACCACTCGCGCAGTGCCGCGATGATCGCCCGGATGCCGAGCGCGCTCACCGGCGTCCACGACATCGACAGCTGCAGGCTGATCAGGCGCACCATGATCGTGCGGTAGACGGCGTGCCCGGACAGCACGTGCCCCATCTCGTGGCCGAGCACGAACCGCAGCGACTCGTGGCTCATCAGCTCGACGAGCCCGGTGCTGACCCGGATGAACGGCTCGTCCATGCCGACGGCCTCCGCGTTGATGCGCGGGTCCTGGTAGACGAACACGTTCGGCACCGGCAGGTCGAGCGTCTCGGCGCACTCGTGGCGCAGGCGGTCGAGCTCCGGGTACTGCTTCAGCCCGACACGGATCGACGAGGCGAGCGCCATCAGCCGCTCGCCGCGCTCGTTGTAGAAACCCGAGATGGCCTTGACGACCTGCGCGAACCCGGGCATGGCCCGCAGCGTGGCGAGCGCGCCGCGGTCCACCGGGTGCTCGTAGGCGCGCGGGCTGATGCCCGGGAAACGGACGGCGTGGTGCCGCGAAACCTCGATGTCTTCAGTCACTGAACCCCCTGTGATCGAGGGAACCAGCTTAGGGGGAGACTGCCTCAGCCGAGACGGCGGCCGAGGTCGTCGCGGCCGTTCCAGGTGGCGAGCAGGCTGTACGCCAGCGTCACGCCGAGCGGGCCGGTGAGCAGCACCCACCAGGACTCCAGGCGCGGCGCGAGTTCGATCACCGAGCCGAGCGCGGGCGCGGCGGAGATGGCGTAGTGGCTGTTCGCCCAGCCGACGCCGAGCATCATGGCCAGCGCGCTCGCGAGGGCGACGCCGAGGACCGCGGCGAGGAACACGACCGGCCCGCGGCGCTCGCGCAGCAGCCAGACGACGACGCCGACCACGATCCCCAGCCCGAGCGTCATGAGCCCGAAGACGGCGAGGTCGTCGAAGCGGTGCCAGCTCTCGAGCTCGAGGGCGCCCTGGGTGCCGTCGGAGCCGATGATGCGCACGCGCTCCGGCGGCGCGAGGCGGGACCAGGCGAAGGCGAGCGGGAAGCTCAGCAGGCTGAGGGTGCCGAGCACGCTCACGGCGGGCAGCAGGTCGGCCTTGACGACGACCCGCGGCCGCCGCTCGCGGAACAGCACGGGCACCGACCACGGACCGGCGACGGCCGACGGCCGGTGCGCGGGCCCCGACGACTCACTCACCCGGACTCCCTCCTGCGCCGCGCTCCTGCGACACGGTGCGACCGAGGGTAACCGGTCGGTGCGTGGTGAGTGTCAGCCGCTCGCCGTGTCGCCGTGCCTGCTGCACTTGGCCGTCCACCCGAGCGGGCTCACCTGGACGACGAGCCGCCGCGCGCAGAACGTGCAGTAGCGCGGCGGCTCCAATGCCGTCCTCGGGTTGTGGCAAGCCGGGTGGTCCGTCCCACCCGGCGACTCCTGTCCACAGTGGACGCAGAAGGCGGGAGCGTCAGAGGCTGTCACTGAGGGCCTTGATGGGCATCTTGAGCTCGTCGAGCATCTCCAGGTCCGCGCTGGCCGGGCGGCCGAGGTTGGTCAGGTAGTTGCCGACGATGATCGCGTTGATGCCGCCGAGCATGCCCTGCTCCGCGCCGAGGTCGCCGAGCGTGAGCTCACGGCCGCCGGCGAAGCGCAGCATCGTGCGCGGCATCGCCAAGCGGAACGCCGCGACCGTCCGCAGGGCGTCCTTGCCCTCGACGATTTCGTAGTGCTCGTACGGCGTGCCCGGCTGCGGGATGAGGAAGTTCATCGGCACCTCGTGCGGGCTCAGCTCGGCCAGCTGCACCGCGAACTCCGCGCGCTGCTCGACCGTCTCCCCCATGCCGATGATGCCGCCGCAGCAGACCTCCATGCCCGCCTTCGCGACCATCCGGAGGGTGTCCGCGCGCTCTTCCCACGTGTGGGTGGTGACGACAGCCGGGAAGTGTGAGCGCGCCGTCTCGAGGTTGTGGTTGTAGCGGTGCACACCCATCTCGACGAGCTCGTCGACCTGCTCCTGCGTGAGCATGCCGAGCGAGCAGGCGATCTGGATGTCGTTGCCGTCCGCGCGGATGGCCTTCACGCCTTCGCGGACCTGCGAGAGCAGCCGCTTGTCCGGCCCGCGGACGGCGGCGACGATGCAGAACTCCGTCGCGCCGGTCTCGGCGGTCTGCCGGGCGGCCTTGACCAGGTTCGGGATGTCGAGCCACGCCGAGCGCACCGGCGTCGGGAAGCGGCCGGACTGCGAGCAGAAGTGGCAGTCCTCGGGGCAGCCGCCGGTCTTGAGGCTGATGATGCCCTCGACCTCGACCTCGGGGCCGCACCAGCGCATCCGGACGTCGTGCGCGAGGGCGAGCAGGTCGGGCAGCCGGTCGTCCGGCAGCCGCAGCACCTCCAGGACTTCGGCTTCGCCCAGGCCGACGCCGTTTTCGAGGACGTGCTCGCGCGCGTAGGCGAGGACATCGGTGTCCGGGACTGCGGTCACGGCGTCTCCTTGGTCGTGGTGGAAGCGTCCCTCATCGTGCACGAAGGCACCGCGGGACGACAGCGACGCAGGTCACTTCCCGGCGGAAGCGCAGCCCGCGAAGAGCTCGGGGTCGAATTCGCCGCCGAACCACGGCGACAGCCCGGCCCGCGCGGCGGACCGGAACTCCTCGGGCGAAGCCTGGCCGAGCCCGGCGGGCAGCGCGCCGAGCAGCGGCGCCCCGGCCGCGACGGGCAGGTCTTCGAGGTTGGACAGCGCGGCGAGGTCCGGTTCGGCGGGCCACGAGCCGATGATGACACCGGCGACGGTCAGGCCGCGCTTGGTGGCGACCTCGGCGGTGAGCGCGGTGGCGTTGAGCGTGCCGAGCCCGGCCTCGGCGACGACGATCACGAGCGAGCCGAGCGACCAGGCGACGTCGGCGAGGCTGGAGCCGGTCTTGTCGAAGCGCACGAGCAGGCCCCCGGCACCTTCGATCAGGGTGAGATCGTGCCCGCCGTCGAGCTCGGAGGCGGCCCGCGCGATTTCCCCGGGATCGAGCCCGGGAAGCCCACTGCGCCGCGCGGCGGCTTCCGGCGACAGGGGGTCGGGGTACCGGCGCAGTTCCCGCGTGGTGACGTCATCGCCCGCGAGCCGCCGGACATCGGCGAGATCCCCGGGTTCATCGGGGCCAACCCCGGTCTGCGCGGGTTTCAGGACGGCAACGCGCTGCCCCCCGGCCACCGCCAGGGCGGCGATGGCCGCCGTGGTGATCGTCTTGCCGACCCCGGTCCCGGTCCCCGTCATCACCAGCATGGTCACGAACCATCAACTTAGTGACTGGGCACTGGGGCGCGCACCGCGGGCACCGGATGAGAGGGGGTGGGGGAAGAAGGTTCCCAGGTCGGGCGGGGGTTCGGGGTAGGCGGGGGTGGAACGCGGCCGGGGTGCGGTGCCGGGGGACGAATCTCCGACCGGGGTGAGCCGGAGCTGGCGGGCCCGGGCTCCGGCCCCGGCCCCGGCCCGAGGGTGCACGGCAACCGCCGGCTGCATCGACTCGGCGGCGCCGACCGCAACCCGCCGGCGGAACCGGACTCGCCCCGTGATCTGCCCCAACGCCGGGCCAGGCCCGGCTCAGGCCAAGGCGGATCAGGCCGAGCTGAGTCGCGCGAGGCCGAGCCGAGCCGGATTCGGCCGACTGAGCCGGAACAGGCCGAGCCGAGCCAGATCAGGTGAGCCCGGGCGGGCCGTACTTAGGACGGGCCAGCCCGCCGGGCTGGGCCCGATTCGGCGGGGTCGAGCCGGACCATGCAAGGCCGAGCCAGGCCGGTCCGAGCCAAGAGCCAGGCCAGGCCGGACCGAGCAAGGCGAGGCTGGACCGGACCAAGCCAGGCCGTGCCGAGCCCGGCTCGGCCTGGCCGGGCCGGGCCGAGCCCGGCCAGGCTGGGCTGGGCCGGGCAGGGCCGGGCAGGGCTGGGCGACAGCCGCCGGCCACCGCCACTGCACCCGGCTCCGATCAGGAGCGTCGGCACCTGCAAGCCGCACCGGCTGCGCCGGGCCCGGCCTGCCGCGGTACCGACCTGCCGCAGTACCGACCTGCCGCGGTACCGGCTGCGCCGGGCCCGGCCTGCCGCGGTACCGACCTGCCGCGGTGCCGCGAGCCGGGCCCCACCGGGCCCGGCCCGCGCGAAACCTCACCCGCCCGGTACCCCCACCGATGCCCCCGCCGGGCGGAATGTCCGCTCCGCCCCGTCGAACAGGTACACCTGCGCCGTCCCCACCGCGAAGTACATCCCGGTCAACTGCACCCTCCCCGCCGCCTCGGCGGACGCCACCGATGGGTACTCCCGCAGGTGCTCCAGCTGCTGCAGCACGTTGTGCAGCGCCAACCGGTCGCCCTCACGGTCCGGGACCGCTCCGTCCAAGGTCGCCGATCCCGTGCGATGGGCGCTCGGCTCCGCGTGCCGGAGCCAGACCGCCAGCGGGCCCGGTGGTGGGCCCTCCGCCAGCGCCGCCATCGCGCCGCAGCCCGAATGGCCGCACACCACGATCTCCTCGATGCCCAGCACGCCCACCGCGTACTCGATCGACGCGTTCATCGACGGGTCGGCCTGTCCCGGTGGGACCAGATTGCCGATGTTGCGGATCGTGAACAGGTCGCCCGGGCCGCTCGTGGTGATCAGGTTCGGCACGATCCGGGAGTCGCCGCAGGTGATGAACAGCGTGCGGGGGCGCTGGCCGTCCGCCAGCCCGGACAGCGTGTCGCGCAGCAGCGGGGCCGCGCGGCGGTGGAACTCCGTCGCGCCGCGGCGGGTCTGCTGGGCCGGGATCCCTTCCACCGCCTGCCATTCCGACCACGGCGCGAGCCAGCGCGGCACCGCCCGGCTCGCCGCCAGCCGCGACCGCGTCGGACGGCCCGCCTTGCCCTCGCCGAACCACGGGTGGCCGACCTCGTCGACGTCCACCGTGCCGCCCGCGCGCTCGTGCGCCTGCTGCCACGTGGTGAGGCTTTCGAACGCCGCGTGGTCGAGGTAGTCCACGACCAGCTCCAGCCGCACCGGCACCCCGGCCGGGATCGCGCCGAGCACCTTCGACAGCCGCGGCACCGACAGGAACGTCAGCACGCCTTCGACGACCACGCGCCTGCTGTCGCCTTCGGTCTCGACGTGGATGCCGGACCACAACGTCCGCCGCAGCATCAGCACCAGCGCGAGGCCGATCCCGGCGAGGACGCCGGTGAGCAGGTCGAACACGACCACGCCACCCAGAGTCAGCAGGTACACCGGCAGATCACCGTGGGCGAGGACCGTCCTCATGTGCCCGGGGTTGACCAGTTTCGCGCCGACGTGCACCAGCAGCCCGGCGAGCGCGGCCAGCGGGATGCTCTGGATCAGCCCGGCCAGCAGGACGACGAACAGCAGCACCCAGACGCCGTGCAGCACCGCCGACACCCGCGTCTTCGCGCCGGCGGCGACGTTCGTGGAGCTGCGGACGATGACGCCGGTGACCGGCAGCCCGCCCACCGCCCCGGACAGCATGTTGGCCGCGCCCTGGCCGACGAGCTCGCGGTTGAGGTCGGCGCGCGGGCCGGTGTGCAGGCGGTCGACCGCGACCGCCGAGAGCAGGCTCTCCACACTGGCGATCAGGGCGATGGTGACGACGGCGAGCGCGAACCCGCCCCAGCTGCCCGGCAGCTGCGGCACCAGGTGGATGTCCAGCAGGTCACCGGGCAGTTCGACGCGGGGCAGCGTCATCCCGGCGACCACGGACACGACCGTGGCGACGGCGATCGCGGCCAGCGGCCCGGGCACCTTCCGGACGGCGGCCGGGAGCTTCGGCCAGAGCAGCAGGATGACGATGGTGAGTACGCCGATCAGGGCGGCGGAGTCGTGGTGGGCGACGATCTGGCCGGGCAGCTCGGCAATGTTCTCCACCGCCGAGCTCTGGGCCTTCCCGCCGAGGATGACGTGCAGCTGGCCGAGCACGATCGTGACGCCGATGCCGGCCAGCATGCCGTGCACGATGGCCGGCGAGATGGCCAGCGCGGCGCGGGCGATCCGGCTCAGCCCCAGCAGGATCTGCAGCGCGCCGGCGGCGACGGTGATCGCGCAGGTGACGGCCCAGCCGAACGTCTGGATGGTTTCGGCCATGACGACGGTCAGGCCGGCGGCGGGCCCGCTGACTTGGAGCACGGAGCCGCCGAGGGCACCGGCGACGACGCCACCGACGACGGCGGCGACGAGCCCGGCGGCGACCGGCGCGCCCGAAGCGAGGGCGATGCCGAGGGACAAGGGCACTGCGACGAGGAAGACGACCAGTGAGGCCGGCAGGTCGTGGCGGAGCACGGCGAGGGGTCTCATGATCACCATGCAACCGGAAATCGTGTGAAATGTCCGCTATGCACCACCCGTTCGAGTGAATAACTCGCCATATTTAGCTCGAACGTCACAAACCGGACAGCCCGTTCACGTCCCGTTCACAAGATCGAATACCTGTCACGTGACAGGTGAAACCCGTACCGCACAAGCGAAGGCCGCCCCCGGAAGTCCGGAGACGGCCTTCGCCGCGTCAATGCTCCAACGCACCCGCCGGCACGAACCCGCGCGCCGCATCGTCCAAAAGGGACACTTGCGCGGCGCCGACGTCGAAGTACATCCCGGTCAGCCGGAGCCCGCCCCGCGCCAGCGCCTCCGCGACCACGGGGTACCCGCGCAGCGTTTCCAGCTGCTGCACGACGTTCTGCAGCGCGAGCTGGTCGGCCTCGGCCGCGGGCCGTTCGCCGCCGAGCAGCAGCGGCGCTTCGCGGGCGCGGCGGCGCAACGTCGCTTCGCCGTGCCGAAGCCAGCTGCCGAGCCGGACCAGGCCGTCCGGTGCCCGCCCGAGCAGCGCCTTCATCGCCCCGCAGCCGGAATGCCCGCACACGACGATCTCGGCGACCCCGAGCACCCCGACGGCGTACTCGATCGCCGCCCCGACCGACGAGTCGTCCCCGTCCGCCGGCGGCACGAGGTTGCCGATGTTCCGCACGGTGAACAGGTCCCCCGGCCCGCTCGTGGTGATGAGGTTCGGCACGATCCGCGCGTCCCCGCAGGTGATGAACAGCGTGTGCGGCTGCTGCCCGTGCGCCAGCCCGCTCCACGTGTCGCGCAGCAGCGGCGCCGTGCGGCGGTGGAACTCCGAAGCCCCGCGGCACAGCAGGGAGCTGGCGGTGCGCTGGGCCGGCAGCACGACGTGCTCGGCCTGCCACTCCGACCACGGCGCGAGCCACCTCGGCACGACCCGCGCGGCGACGCTGCGGCGCACGGTCGGCGCGTCCGAGCTGCCGCGTTCGAACCACGGGTGCCCGATCTCGTCGACCGTCACCGGCCCGCCGTGGGCCTGCTGCCAGCCGCGCAGGCAGTCGAACGCGGCGTGGTCGAGGTAGTCGACGAGCAGCTCCAGCCGGACTTCGGCGTGCGGGGGCACCTCGGCGAGCACCCGGGTCAGCCGCGGCACGGACAGGAACGTCAGCGCGCCTTCGATGACGACGCGGTGGCGGTCGCCGTCCTTCTCGACGTGGATGCCCGAGAAGATCATCCGCCGCAGCATCAGCGCGAGCGCCAGCAGTATCCCGGCCGCAACCCCGGTCAACAGGTTGACGGCGACCGCGCCGGCCAGCGTGACGGCGTACACCGGCAGGTCGCCGTGACGCCGGACTTCCTTGAGCCCGTTGACGTTCACGAGCTTCGCGCCGACGTAGACCAGCAACGCGGCGAGCGCCGCCAGCGGGATCAGCCGCAGCACGCCGGTGAACAGCAGGCACGCGGCGAGGATCCAGACGCAGTGCAGGATCGCCGACGCGCGGGTGCGCGCCCCCGCTTCGTAGTTGGTCATGCTGCGCACGATGACGCCGGTGACCGGGAACCCGCCGAGCGCGCCGGCGGCGACGTTCGCCGCGCCCTGCCCGATCAGCTCGCGGTCCAGGTCGGTGCGCGGGCCGCAACGGAGCTTGTCCACCGAAACCGCGGACAGCAGGCTCTCCAGGCCGGCGATCAGCGCGATGGTGAGCGCGGCGACCGCGAAGCCGCCCCAGCCGCCGTCGGGCAGCCGCGGCACGATGCCCAGCGTGGGCAGCCCGGCGGGGAGGTCGACGCGCGGCAGGGACATGCCGGTCGCGACGGACAGGCCGGTGGCCAGCGCGACGGCGGCCAGCGGCGCGGGTATGCGGCGGACCGGGCCAGGCAGCCGCGGCCACGCCAGCAGCACCGCGAGGGTGACGACGCCGACCAGCACGGCCTGGTCGTGGTGCGCGGCGATCTGCCGCGGCAGCGCGAGGACGTTGGCCAGTGCGGAGCCCTGCGCCGAGCCGCCGAGCACGACGTGCAGCTGGCCCAGCACGAGCGTGACGCCGATGCCGGCGAGCAGGCCGTGGACGATGGCCGGCGACACGGCGAGCGCGGCGCGGGCGAGGCGGGTCAGGCCGAAGAGGATCTGGAGCAGGCCCGCGGCGACGGTGATCGCGCAGGTGACGGGCCAGCCGTGGGTGGCGATCGTGTCGGCCAGCACCACGGTGAGAGCGGCGGACGGGCCGCTGACCTGCAGCGGCGATCCGCCGAAGAGGCTCGCGACCAGCCCGCCGACGACGGCGGAGATCAGGCCCGAGAGCAGCGGCGCCCCGGCGGCGAAGGCCACGCCGAGGGACAGGGGGACGGCGACGAGGAAGACGACTATCGAAGCGAGGACATCGTGTTTGAGGTTCTCCAGGGGCTGCGGGGCCGTCGGGGGTCCGGTGTCGTGTTCACCGCGAACGATCTCGATCATGGAGGCAGGATCGCCGAAACCGCGCGAAAAGTCCGCTACGCAAGCATTTCTCGCGTTTGTCCCGGTACGGACCGGTTCGGTTTCCCGGATCTTTCAGGCGAACCGCGCCCGGGAACCTCCGCCGATCGCGTGGTGTGGGCCGCACACCGGCACGGAGCGCGACGGTGAGAGACCTTCGGGTCTCGGTGTGCGCGTGGTCACACCCGATGTGCTGAATTCACGCCTTTTCGGCCACGGCAAGCATCGCGCGGGTGATCGCGGCCAGGTCGTCGTCAGTCGAAACGTACGGCGGCATCGCGTAGACGAGGTCCCGGAACGGCCGCAGCCAGACACCCTGCTCGGTGACGACGTCCGTGGCCACGGCCATGTCGACGGGGTGGTCGAGCTGCAGCACGCCGATCCCGCCGAGCACCCGGACGTCCACCACCGAGCCGAGGTCGCGTGCCGGTGCCAAGCCGTCCAGCAGGCTCTTCTCGAGCCGGCTGACGTCCTGCTGCCACGCGCCGTCGGCGAGGAGCCCCAGCGAGGCGTTCGCCACTGCCGAGGCCAGCGGGTTGCCCATGAACGTCGGCCCGTGCGCGAGCACCGGCAGCGCGCCGCGGGAGATTCCCGCCGCGACCTCCGGCGTGCACAGCGCCGCCGCCATGCTGAGGTAGCCGCCGGTCAGCGCCTTGCCGAGGCAGAGCACGTCCGGCGTCACGCCCGCGTGCTCGGCGGCGAAGAACGCGCCGGTGCGGCCGAAGCCGGTCGCGATCTCGTCGAAGATCAGCAGGACGTCGTGAGCTTCGGTCAGTTCGCGCAGCGCGCGCAGGTAGGCGGGGTGGTGGAAGCGCATCCCCCCGGCGCCCTGCACGACCGGTTCGACGATCACCGCGGCCAGTTCCCCGGCGTGGGCCCCGATCGCGTCGGCCAGCGTGTCCACATAGGACTGCTCGGGCGGGGTGTCGAAGCCGGTCGGCGGGGCGGGCACGAAGACCTGCTCGGGCAGCACCCCGCGCCAGAGCGAGTGCATGCCGCCGTCGGGGTCGCACACGCTCATCGGCGTGAACGTGTCGCCGTGGTAGCCGCCGCGCCAGGTCAGCAGCCGCCGCTTCTCCGGCAGCCCCCGGGAACGCTGGTACTGCAGGCACATCTTCGCGGCGACCTCGACCGACACCGAACCGGAGTCGCAGAGGAAGACGTGCTCGAGGCCCTCGGGCGTCAGGTCGACCAGGGTCTTGGCCAGGGTGATCGCGGGCTCGTGGGTCAGGCCGCCGAACATGACGTGGCTCATCCGCCCGGCCTGCTCGGCGAGGGCGGCGTCGAGCACCGGGTGCCGGTAGCCGTGGACGGCCGACCACCACGACGACATCCCGTCGACCAGCTCCCGGCCGTCGGCGAGCTTCAGCCGGACGCCACTCGCCTCGGTGACCAGCAGCGAAGGCACCTTCGCCGGCATGGGCGCGTACGGGTGCCAAACGTGCTGGGCGTCGAGGGCGAGCAGGTCGGCGGAGTCCATCCGCCGACCCTACGACCTCACCGCAGGCGGACCGGCAAGGCCTCCAGCCCGTGTACCAGGGAGCTGGACCGGTAGACCAGCTCGTCCGGCTTCGCGTCCAGCGCGAGGCCCGGGAACCGCGCCAGCAGGCCGGCCAGGGCGATCTCGGCCTCCAGCCGGGCCAGCGGCGCGCCGACGCAGTAGTGGATGCCGTGCCCGAAGGCCAGGTGCCCGCCGGCCGCGCGCGTGACGTCGAGGCGGTCCGCGTCCGGGAACCGCTCGTCGTCGCGGTTCGCGCCCAGCAGCGAGATCAGCACGAACTCGCCCGCCGGGATCGTCACGTCACCCGCCTCGACCGCCTCCTCGGTGAACCGCAGGGTGGCCAGGTGGATCGGGCCGTCGAAGCGCAGGAACTCCTCGACCGCGCCCGGCATCAGCGACGGGTCGGCGCGCAGCAGCGCCAGCTGCTCCGGCTCCCGCAGCAGCGCCAGGACGCTGTTGGCGATCAGGTTGACCGTGGTCTCGTGCCCGGCCACCAGCAGCAGGAACGCCATCGAGATCAGCTCGTCCTGCGACAGCGAGTCGCCGTCGTCGCTCGCGTGCACCAGGTCCGACAGCAGGTCTTCGGCCGGCTCGGCGCGCTTCTGCGTGACCAGGCCGGTGAGGTAGGTCAGCATGCTCTGCGCCGCGTGCTGCGCGTCTTCCGGCGTCGACGAGCTCAGCAACGTCTTCGACCAAGCGGAGAACTCGGTCCGGTCCTCCGGGGCGACGCCGAGCAGCTCGCAGATCACCGTGATGGGCAGCGGCGCGGCGAACGACGGCAGCAGGTCGGCCCGCTCCTGCCCGGCCAGCGCGTCGAGCAGTTCGGCGGTGATCTCCTCGATCCGCGGTCGCAGCCGGGCGACCGTCCGCCCGGTGAACGCCTTGTTCACGAGCTTGCGCAGCCGCGAGTGGTCCGGCGGGTCGGTGTTGAGCATGTGCCGGCCGAGCGCTTCGCCGAAGCCGCCCTGGTTCGTCTGCCCGGCCGGGAGCTTCGACTCGAACAGCTCGTACGCGCGCCGGTTGTCCTTGTGCAGCCGCGAATCCGCCAGCAGCGCCCGCGCCTGCGCGAAGTCCGTGATGATGTAGCAGTCCAGGCCGCGCGGCATCCGGACCCGGCGCACCGGCCCGCCCGCGCGCAGCAGCCCCGCGAACAGGTGCGCGTCCTGTGCGAAATCCTCCGCCACTTCGATCGTGGTCATGCCGCCCCCTGCAGTCAGCCTCAGCGCTCGGCGAGTGCCGTCACCACGCGCTCGGTCACGTCCTGCCAGTATGCCCGCTGTTCCTCGCGTTCCTCCGCGTCCGAAAGCCATTCCTGGTGGAACCGCAGCGTGGTCTTCGCGCCCGAGCCGCTGAGCCGCACCTGGACCGTCGAGTCGTGGTCCCAGTCGCTCGGCCGCCACGTCAGCCGCACCCGGTCGCCCTCGACGAAGCTGCGGATCTCCCCGACCGTGCCGTTGGCCGTTTCGTACTCCGCGCCCGTTTCCCGCGGCAGCTCGACCCCGGGGCCGAGCCAGATGGCGACGCCGTCCCGGCTGACCAGGAAGTCCCAGACCTGTTCGGCGCGGTAGGGCAGCGTGCGGGAAACCCCGATGTTCCACCCGACATCGGCCGTCTTCCCCACTGAAGAAGTCATGCCGGCATCATCCCATCGGGGTACGACAAAACCCGGCCCCGGTCCGGGTGCAGGATCTCCGACTGTGCGCTACCGCCCCATTTCCCCCGCCGTCCTGGCCGAAGAGCTGACCGAACGCATCGACGCCCTCACCGAGCGCCGCCGGATCGCGGTCGCCGTCGACGGCGCGGCGGGTGCGACGGAAACCACAGAACTCGCGGACGCCCTGGTCGGCCCGCTGCGCCTGCGCGGCCGCGCGACCGTGCGGGTGTCGGCGCGCGACTTCCTGCGGCCCGCGTCGCTGCGCTTCGAGCACGGCCGCACCGATCCCGACGCGCGCTACACCGACTGGCTCGACCTCGGCGCCCTGCGCCGCGAAGTCCTCGACCCGCTGGGGGAAACCGGGTCCGGCGAGGTCCTGCCCTCGCTGTGGGACGCCGAGCGCGACCGCGCGACCCGAGCCGAGCGGGTGCCGCTGCCCGAAGGCGGGGTCGTGCTCCTCGACGGCGAACTGCTGCTCGGGGCCGGTCTGGCCTTCGACCTGGCGGTGCACCTGTGGCTCTCCCCCGCCGCCCTGCGCCGCCGGGTGCCGGACGCCTGGGCGGTCCCGGCCTACGAGCGGTACGAGGCGGAGGTCGATCCGAGTTCCCTGGCCGACGTCGTCGTGCGCGTCGACGATCCGCGGCACCCGGCGCTCTACACGCCGTGAGCCCGCTGGGCCACCGGATCGCCGTCCAGCAGCCCGGACAGCCGCGCGGCCATGGCGTCCCAGCGCCACTTCTCGCTCACCCAGGCGCGCCCGGCCTCGCCCATCCGGCGGGCGCGCACCGGGTCCGCGAGCAGGCTGGAGAGGGTTTCGGCGAGCTGATCGACGTCCCGGCCCTCGACGACGTGCCCGGTGACCTCGTCGAGCACCGTCTCGGGTGCGCCGCCGGAGTTGCCCGCGACCACCGGCAGGCCGGTCGCCGACGCCTCCAGGTAGACGATGCCGAGCCCCTCGACGTCCAGCCCCTTGCCGCGGGTGCGGGCCGGCATGGCGAAGACGTCGCCCGCGGCGTAGTGCGCCGGCAGCTCGGCCCACGGCACGGACCCGGTGAGCACGACGTCGCGGTCGAGGCCCAGCTCGGTGACCAGCCCGGTCAGCGCCTTGCGGTACGGGCCGCCGCCGACGACCAGCAGCGCCGCGTCCGGCACGCGTTCGCGGATCTTCGGCAGCGCGCGGATCAGCTGGTCCTGGCCCTTGCGCGGGACGAGCCGGGACACGCAGACGATCGTCGGGCGGTCGGAAAGCCCGTGCCGCGCCCGGATTTCCGCACGGCCCGCGGGATCCGGTTTGTACAGTTCGGTGTCCACTCCGGACGGCAGCAGCTCCAGCCCGGCCATCGGGCCGAACGCGGCGGCGAACCGGCCGCGGGTGTAGCGGCTGACGTAGGTGACGACGTCCACGGTGTCCCCGATGCGCCGCAACGCCTGCCGCGAACCCGGGAGCATGGACCAGCCGACTTCGTGGCCGTGCGTGGACGCCACGATGCGGCGCGCCCCGGCCTGGCGCAAGGAATGCCCCAGCAGCGCGAGCGGCGCGGCAGCGCCGAACCAGACGGCTTCGCAGTCTCGCGCGCGCATGATCTGCTTCGCCCGGCGAAGAACGTCCGGCGTCGGCAGCATCAGCGACGTCGGGTGCCGGACGACCTCGAACGGCGCCTCGGCGTCGAACTCCTCGTGCGACCCCGTCCGCGACTCCCACGACGGCGCGTAGACGACCAGGTCGTCCGCCGGCAGCCGGGTGGCGAGGGAGTTCAGGTAGTTCTGGATCCCCCCGGGCCGCGGCGGGAAGTCGTTGGTCACGAGCAGGGTCTTGAGCACGCCCCTGAGGCTAGCGGCCCCCACCGACAGCGAAGGGGCGGCACCGCGTGTGCGGTACCGCCCCTTCGGAGTGCTGCCAGGGTCACGACGTCGGGCGTCGCGCTCCCGCGTACTGGCTCTGCAGCGGCGAGATCTTCACGACGTCCCCGCTGTCGGGGGCGTGGACCATCTTGCCGTCGCCGATGTACATGCCGACGTGCGAAACGGGCGAGTAGTAGAACACGAGGTCGCCCGGCTGGAGCTGGTCCCTCGGCACCGCGGCGCCGAAGGTGGACTGCTCGCGGCTCGACCGCGGCAGCGTGATGCCGGCCTGCTTGTAGGCCCACAGCATCAGGCCCGAGCAGTCGAACGTGCTCGGCCCGGTGGCGCCCCAGACGTACGCGCTGCCACGCTTGCTCAGCGCCGCGTCCAGCGCGGTCTGGGCGGCCGCGGTCGGCGCCTTGAGGCCGGTGGGCGAACCACCCTTGTCACCCTGCTGGGCCTTGTCGAGCGCGCTCAGGCTCTTGTTCGCCGCCTTGAGCTGGTCGATCTGGTCGTTCAGCGCCTTCTGCTTGCCCCGGATGTCATCGGTCAGCTTCGCGGCCGCGTCACGCGCGTCAGTGGCGCGCTTCGCCGCGTCGGAAGCCTTGTTCGTGGCATCGGTGGCCTGCTGGACGGCGCCGGTGAGGTTGCCCATCGCGCCGTTCTTCTCGGTCGCGATGACTTCCAGGGCCGAGGAGCGGTCGAGGAAGTCCTGAGTGGACGTCCCGGCCAGCAGCGCCGACAGCTTGTTCAGCTGGACGCCGCTGGTGAACGACGCGCCGGCGAACTTGTCGACCTCGGTCTGGTACTTCTTCTGGTTCTCGGCCGCGACTGCGGCCTGGTCCTTCGCCGCGTTGACGTCGCCGGTGGCCTTGTCGAGCTCACCCTGCTTGGCCTTCAGGTCGTCCTGGGCCTTGAGCAGGTCTTCGTTGAGCTTTTCGGCCTGGGCCGCGAGGTCGCGGTACTTGGCGAGGGCGTCCGAACCGGTGGGCGGGGCCTGGAGGACGGGGATGGGGGCGGCGGTGGCCGACGGCTGCGCCACGGTGACGAGGGTGATCACCGAAGCCGCGGCGAGGGCACCTGAAACCACGCGCCTTACTGGATGCGACTGCACGGTCGCGCGGGTCTCCTTTGCGTCTCGGCCGCCGAGGGGGACCGGGGCACGAAGAGGTCGGGGGTTTCCTCTTCGCCGCTGTCCCGCACCGCGCGCTCTCCCGCAACAGGTGAGCCCGCGATGGTGGTTCCGGTTCCCAGCTTCCCGACAAAGCTGCGTCCGGCGGCGATCCCGTGTCGCCGCCTTATCGACGGCCAGGGGCCACGAGATCTCGGACAGGTTACGAAAAGACCGCCACCACGTCCACCACCCCGAGGGCAAAAACTCTCCGTAGCGCCGCGAAACACCATCGGACCAGCGTCGGAGAAAACTTGTGATGGGCGTTACACGCTGGGGTTTCTTTCGGGCCCGATTCGGCTACCTACCGTTCACCTGATCCGATCGACCACTCGGCGCGCCGACACGAAACGGGCGCGTCAGGCCGTGTGCGGCAGGGGTCCTTCGACCAATCGCAGCCGGGGCACCATCCCCGCGTCGGCGAACGCGTCCAGGGCGCGGCGCTCGTCGGCGTCCCACGCGGCGGGTGGCGCGCCGAGCAGCACGGTCACCACGCAGTCGTGGCAGGAGATGCCCCGGACGACGCAGCGGTCGCAGTCGACCACGACGCTTTCGATGTCCGAAACCGAAATGTGCGAGACGTCCACTTCGGACAGCTCGGGGGTGTCGTTCATGTGCTCCTCCTCACGTCGGGACTGACTGAGGAGGACGGTAGGCGCCACCACCGACAATTTCCGTCGGTCAGACCCTGGAGAGGCGGCTGACCAGCACCGCGGACGGCGTGGGATGCGCCCCGCCGCCCCGCACGGAGTCCGCCACCGCGCGGTCGGACGTCGCCACGACCATCGGCCGGCCCGCGGGCTCGGCCGCCACGATGTTGCGGATCACGTCGTCGGCGAGCACCCCGCGGTCGGAGAACAGCACCCGCACCCCGCGGGGCACCGAAGCCGGGACCGACAGCACGCCCGCGCCGTCGAACACGACCGTCACCTCGGCCGAAGTGCGCGCGGCCAGTGCGGACAGCTGGTGGATCAGCCGGTCGCGCTGGTCGGCCAGCGCCAGCTCGGGGTAGCCGGTCTTGGTCACGTTGTAGCCGTCGACGATCAGGTGCACGTTCGGCAGCGCCAGGTAGCGGTCCAACGTGGACACGTCGGCGATCTTGCCGCCCTGGCCGCTGCCGGTGCTGGCGCCGCGGACCATGTCGGCGGGCCGCGCGCCGCGGGCGCCGAGGGCGAGCTCGCGGCGCAGGCCGGTGACCGCGCCGTCGATCGTGTCGATGAGCAGCGCCAGCCGCACCTCGTCGGCCTCACGGGCCTCACGGGCGGACTGGCGGGCCACTTCGGCGTCGCCCACCGCGCGTTCGGCACGGGCGCGTTCGGTGGCGACGCGCTGGCGTTCGCGCTCGAGCTGGGCGGTGAGGGCGGCGATCTCGTCGGCGCGGGCGGCGGACCCGCGCGCGGTCTCGGCCGACGCCGCTTCGGCCGCGTCCTTGGCTTGGCGGAGCTGGACGCCTTGCTCGCGAAGGCGCTTCAAGAGCTTCTCGACTTCGCCCTCGCGCTCGCCCCGCGCGCTCTCAGCGGCTTTCCTGGCGTCGGCGAGCTCGACCCGCAGCTGGGTGAGTTCGGCTTCGAGGCGCTGGCTGCGTGCCAGCGCGGCGTCGCGTTCGGCGCGCAGGGCGTTTTCCTCGGCGTTCTTGGCGACGAGCCGGACCCGCCCGGCAGCGCCCGACTCGCCCAGCAGGACGGCGGCGGCCGCCGCGGCGACCGAGTCGGCGGCGTTCGGGTCGAGCGCGTCGGTGCGGTGCTCGCGCAGCCATTCGATGACCGCGGTGCGGAACTGGGACGACTCCCCGAGCGCGGTGAGCAGCGCGGCACCGCCGAGCTTGGCCCGCTTCGCCGGGGCGAACTTGGCGACGGGCCGCAGCTGGCGGGGCACGTCCGTGGCGGGCAGCTTGGCGACGGCGGCCGCCGAGAGCTCGGCGATCCGGTCGCGGACCGGCTCCGGGAGGGCCGGCCAGGTGGCCGGATCCGGCCGTTCTCCGAGCTCCTCGGCCTGCTCAGGCCGCGACGCGACGCCCGAGGGACCACCGGGGTCCCCGGGCGGCTCCGGCACGAGCGGCTGCGGGTGCATTGGTCCAGGGTAGGCCCCGGCCCCCCGGCACGCGCCGCGCGGCACACGGTCCGGCAAGGAGCGAAAACCGACAGCGCCCATTCGGGGCACCGCCACCCGGACCCCCCGAAAACTGTCGGTGGTCGCCCCTAGTCTCCCGCACATGAGTTCGATCCAGGCCCAGCTCGCGTTCGACGAGCTCGGAACTCCCTTGCGGGACACGACTTTCGTGGTGTTCGACCTCGAGACGACCGGGGCCGCGCCGGGTCCGTCGGGGATCACCGAGATCGGCGCGGTGAAGGTCCGCGCGGGCGAGGTGCTGGGCGAGTTCGCGACACTCGTGAACCCGGGAGCGGTGATCCCGCCGCAGATCGTCTCGCTGACGGGTATCACCCAGGCGATGGTCTACGACGCGCCGCCGATCGAGGAGGTGCTGCCGGCGTTCCTCGAGTTCATCGGCGGTGCGGTGCTGGTGGCGCACAACTCGGGCTTCGACACGTCCCACATGCGCGCGGCGTGCGAGGGGCACGGGTACGCGTGGCCGAAGCTGACGGTCGTCTGCACGGTCCGGCTGGCGCGCAGGGTGGTGCCGCGCGACGAGGTCGGCCGGTACAACCTCACGGCGCTGGCGTTGCTGTTCGGGGCGCGGACGCGGCCGACGCACCGCGCGCTCGACGACGCCCGCGCGACGGTCGACGTGCTGCACGGGCTGCTGGAGCGGGTCGGCAACCTGGGCGTCCATTCGCTCGAAGAGCTGATGGGCTACCTGCCCGAGGTCACGGTGGCGCAGCGGGCGAAGCGGCACCTGGCGGCGGACCTGCCGTCGGCGCCGGGCGTCTACCTCTTCAAGGGGCCGAAGGAGGAGGTCCTCTACGTCGGCACGGCGAAGGACCTGCGGCGGCGGGTGCGGACGTACTTCACGGGGTCGGAGGGGCGGAGCCGGATCCGCGAGATGGTCGCGCTGGCCGAGCGCGTCGACCACGTGGTGTGCGCGCACGCGCTGGAGGCGGAGGTGCGCGAGCTGCGGCTGATCGCGGCGCACCGGCCCGCGTACAACCGGCGGTCGAAGAACCGGCACCAGGGCTGGTGGATCGGGCTGACGGAGGAGGCGTTCCCGCGGCTGTCGGTGGTCCGGCTGCCGCGGCCGGGGGTGCTGGGCCCGTTCCGCAACCAGGCTGACGCCCGGGCGACCGCGGACACCCTGGCCGGGGCGTCGGGGCTGCGGACGTGCACGCAGCGGATCTCACCCCGGTCGGCGAACGGGACCCCGTGCGTGCTGGCGGAGCTGGGGCGCTGCGGAGCACCGTGCGCGGGGCGGCAGAGCGTGGAGGCGTACGTGCCGGCGGTCGAGTCGGTGTCGGGGCTGATCGCGGGCCTCGACGGCCGCCCGCTGCACGTGGCGGCGGCCCAGGTGGAGCGGCTGGCGGAGGGCAGGCACTTCGAGCAGGCGGCGCGCCACCGCGACGAGCTGGCGGGCCTGATCCGCGCACTGGGGCGGGCCCACCGGCAGACGGCGCTGGCCTCGATCGCGGAGCTGATCGCGGCGGCCCCGGACGGCAACGGCGGCTGGGAGCTGTCGGTGATCCGCTACGGCCGCCTGGCCTCGGCGGGCGTGGCCCGGCGCGGGGTGCCGCCGATGCCGGTGGTGGAGGCGCTGGTGGCCTCGGCGGAGACGGTCCTGCCCGACCCGGGCCCGTTGAACGGAGCGCCACCGGAGGAGGTGGGGGTGCTGCTGCGCTGGCTGGCCCGCCCGGGAGTGAGGTTGGTGCGGACGACGAGGCCCTGGGCGGAGCCGGCCGCGGTGGCCGGGTGGCGGGGGTGGCTGGACCTGGTTTCGACCGCACATTCCCTGGAGCACGTGAGCTGAGGCGGACCCCGGGGCAGCACAGGCACGTGAGCTGAGACGGACCGGGGCACTGCTGGCACGTGAGCTGAGGCGGACCCGGCAGCGCTGGCACGCGGCCTGGCGCCCACCCGACCGCGGAACTCGCGCGATCCGAGCCGGATCTCGCGGGTTCCCTCCCTGACCCGCACCCCGCGGGGAACCGGCCCGGTCTCCGCTCCCCCGGGTTCAGGCGACAGAGCGGTCCAGGGCGTCCAGCAGCCACGTGTGCGTGACCCCCATCGGCGCCGTCTCCCCCGTGACCTCGCCCGCCAAGCGCCAGTACCGCCGCACCCGCGGATCCCGGTCCGGCGCCGTCCGGATGTTCAACGCCCGGCGGAACTCGAGCGTGTCCCCCGCCCCCACCGCCGCCGCGTGGGCCGCCACGAACCGGTCCAGCGCCGGCCCCGGCGACGGCGCCGCTCCCGAAGCCACCGGCCCGAACGCCAGCGAGCACGCCTCCGCCACCTCCGCGTGCAGCGCACCCAAGTCCGCCACCCGGTCACCGCCCAGCAACGTGCTCGCCCGGACGTGCCCGGCCAGCGTGCGGTCCGCCGCCAGCACCACCAGCGACGCGTACGCCACCACCTGCCCCGTCGACGGCCGCTCCGGTGGCCGCGGCGCGCTGATGTCGAGGAACATGCGGGCCGTGTCCGGCGGGATCGGGCCCGTCGTCATCGGGTGCCACAGGCGGACCAGCGCCTCGTGCGCCGCGAACCCGTCCTGCACCGCCGACAGCAGCTCGAGCCGGGCCGCCCGGTCCGCCGGCGACGACTCCTCCACCGCCCGCAGCACCGACCGCCGCCAGGCCAGCGTCGCCATCTCGCGGTCCAGGGCCGTGCGCTCGGAAGCCACGGCCTCGTCCAGCGAACGAGCGCCGGTCAGGACGTCGGTGATCGACCGCAGCCCCAGCCCGAGCCCGCGCAGCCGCCGGACCAGGGTCAACCGGTCGACCGCCCCGAAGTCGAACCGGCGATGGCCGCCGACGCTGCGAGCGGGCTCCAGCAGCCCCTCGTCGCAGTAGAACCGGATCGTGCGGACCGGCACCCCCGTCCGCCGCGCGAGGTCGCCGATCCCCAGTGTGTCTTCGGTCACCTTCGGTCGAACCTCCAGCCGGGTGGAATTCCTACGGTACGGCGATGGACACCACCAAACTCGCCGAGGCGCTGCACGCCCGCACCGCCGCGTTCGCCGAGACCGTCACCGGCGCCGACCCGGACGCCCGCGTCCCCACCTGCCCGGACTGGCCGCTGCGCGTGCTCGTCGGCCACATCGGCCAGGCCCACCGCTGGTCCGCCGGCATCGTCCGGTCCGGGCCGTCGCCGGTCCCCGACCCGCTCGACGCCGACCCCGGCGCCCCGGACGCCTGGGCCGACTGGCTCCGCCGGGGCGCCGACGACCTCGCCAAGACGGTCCTGGACGCGGGCGAAACGCCGGTCTGGACGTTCTTCGGCGAGCAACCGGCGAAGTTCTGGCTGCGCCGGATGCTCCACGACACCACGATCCACCACGCCGACGCGGCGCTCACGACCGGAACCACCGTCGAAATCGCCCCGGACCTGGCCGCCGACGCGATCGGCGAGTGGCTGGAGGTGCTGTCCGACCCGGTCACGGCGAGCCTCCGGCCGGGCTTCGCCGAGCTGCACGGCACCGGCCAGACGCTCCAGCTCCGCCCGGAAGACGGCGAAGGCTGGCTGATCACCCGCGGACGAGGCGTCCGGTGGACCCGGGAAACGAGCCCCGCCGACGTCACGCTGACCGGCCCCGTCCAGGACCTGCTGCTCGTCCTCACCCGGCGACGGCCCGCCGGCGACGTCACCATCACCGGTGACCGCGCCCTGGCTGACCATTGGCTGGCGCACACCGCGGCCTAGGATCGCGGGCGACACCCGCAGTCGAGTCTTGGAGGACCCAGGTGATCACCGCGATCGTGCTGATCCAGGTTGAGGCGGACGCGATCCCGGACGCGGCGCAGGCGATCGCCGACATCGACGGCGTCGGCGAGGTCTACTCGTGCGCCGGGGACGTCGACCTCATCGCCACCGTCAAGGTGTCCGCGCACGAAGAGCTGGCCGACCTCATCCCGGGCCGGATCGGGAAGGTGCCGGGCGTGCTGGACACCGTCACGCACATCGCGTTCCGGTCGTACTCCCGAGCCGACACCGAGCAGGCCTTCGCGATCGGCGCGGAGGAGTGAGCGAGCTCCCGGCCGAGCTGACCGACGCCCTCGCCGCGGCGCCGGACGCGAAGGCCGCGTTCGAGGCCCTGCCGCCCTCACACCGGCGCGAATACGTCCAGTGGGTGGCGGAGGCCAAGAAGCCCGAAACGCGCGTCTCACGGGCTCAGAAGACCGTCGTACGGCTCCGCGAGAGCGGCAAGAGCTGAAACGAACGAAGGCCACCTCCCGCGGGAGGTGGCCTTCGTCGTGGGTGGAACTAGTGGTCGGAGTGCTTCGCGGCCTCGGCCGTCTCCACGCTCTCGATCTCGCCGTGCTGGCCGTTCCCGTTGCCGTTGCCGTGCCCGTTGCCGTGGGCCCGCTGCAGCGCGACGGTCTCCTCGGCCGGGTCCGGCGACCAGAACGTGCCCGGCACGGCGTGGCCCGCCGAGCCCAGCTTGTTCATCTTCTTCGGCACCGAGGCGCCCTGGTACTCGAGCGGCAGCGCGTGGCCGTGGCTGTCGACGCCGCCGAGCGGCTGGTGGATCTCGATGAACTCACCGTGCGGCAGCCGCTTGATGATGCCCGTCTCGACGCCGTGCTCCAGCACCTCGCGGTCGGCCCGCTGCAGGCCCAGGCAGAGCCGGTAGGTCAGGTAGTAGGCGATCGGCGGCACGATGAGCACGCCGATCCGGCCCGCCCACGTCGTCGCGTTCAGCGAGATGTCGAAGCTGTCGGCGATGATGTCGTTGAAGCCGGACAGCTCGATGACCATGAAGAAGCCCAGCGCCATCGCGCCCAGCGCCGTGCGGACCGGGGCGTCCCGGGGCCGCTGGAGCAGGTTGTGGTGCGCGGTGTCCTTGGACAGCTTCCGCTCGAGGAACGGGTAGACCAGCAGCAGGCCGATCAGGATCGGCATGCCGACCGCGCCGGGGAAGAACACCGCCGGGATCGTGTAGTTCCCGAGGTAGACCTCCCAGGCCGGCCAGATCCGGAGCATGCCGTCGGCCCAGGCCATGTACCAGTCGGGCTGCGAGCCCGCCGACACCTGCGCCGGGTTGTACGGGCCGAAGTTCCACACCGGATTGATCTGGAACAGCCCCGACATCAGCGCCAGCACGCCCACGACCAGCGTGAAGAACGCGCCGCCCTTGAGGGCGAAGTACGGCATGATCCGGACGCCGACGACGTTGGTCTCCTTGCGCCGCACCCCCGGGAACTGGGTGTGCTTCTGGTACCACACCAGCGCCAGGTGCGCCCCCACCAGGGCGAGCATGATGCCCGGCAGCAGCAGGATGTGCAGCGTGTACAACCGCGGGATGATCTGATCACCCGGGAACTCCCCGCCGAACAACGCCCAGTGGATCCAGGTGCCGATCACCGGCACCGACAACACGATCCCCGACAGGGTCGCGCGGATACCGGTACCCGAGAGCAGGTCGTCGGGCAGCGAGTAGCCGAAGAAGCCCTCGAAGCAGCCCAGGATCAGCAGCAGCCCGCCGATCACCCAGTTGGCCTCACGCGGGCGCCGGAACGCCCCGGTGAAGAAGATCCGCAGCATGTGCACGGCCATCGCCGCGACGAAGATCAGCGCGGCCCAGTGGTGCAGCTGCCGCATGAACAGGCCGCCGCGCACGTCGAAGGACAGGTCGAGCGTGGTGGCGAAGGCCCGCGACATCTCCAGGCCCTGCATGTTCTTGAAGCTGCCCTGGTAGACGACCTCCTGCATGGAGGGGTCGAAGAACAGCGTCAGGTACACCCCGGTCAGCAGCAGGATGATGAAGCTGTAGAGCGCGATCTCGCCCAGCAGGAACGACCAGTGGGTCGGGAACACCTTGTTCAGCTGGTGCCGCAGGCCCTTGGCCGCGTGGTACCGCTGGTCGGCGTCGTTCGCGGCGGTGCCCAGCGCCTTTTCGACGGCACTCGCGCCCTTGGTCGGCGTGGTGAGTGAACTCATGACTTACGCTCCCAAAAGGCCGGACCGATGGCCTCGATGAAGTCGCCTCGCGCGATCAAGTATCCCTCTTCGTCCACCGTGATCGGTAGCTGGGCCAGCGGACGGGTCGCCGGGCCGAAAATCGGCTTGCCGTAGTGGAGGGCGTCGAACTGCGACTGGTGGCACGGGCACAGGATCCGGTTGGTCCGCTGCTCGTACAGGGAGGTCGGGCAGCCGACGTGGCTGCAGATCTTCGTGTACGCGTACAGGTCGCCGAAGTTGAAGTCCTCCTGGCCGGCCCGCTTGACCACCTTGGCGGCGTCGGTCGGGCGCAGGCGGATCAGCATGACCGGGTTGTCGATCCGGGTCAGCGCGGCCGCCAGGGCCTCCTGGTCGTTCCGCTCGGACTCGCGGAACGGGAAGACGGTCTCCATGGCGCCGGCGTCGAGGTCCTCGGCCTTGACCAGCGCGATCTCGGTCTGCTTGCCGTGCTCCACCTCGACCGGCTTGCCGGTGTTGCGGCGCAGGTAGACCTTCTCGCCCGGGAAGTTCGGCTGCCAGCCGGTGTGCCAGAGCGACGCCCGGTTGTCGGTGTCCTTCCACGGGTCCTTGATGAAGGACGCGAGCGGCAGCGCCGCGGCAGCGAGGCCGAGCGCGCCGGCCCCGGCGATCGCCGAGCGCTTGACCAGCGACCGGCGGGCGATGGTGCTGCGGCTCCCGGCGTCGGCCAGGTGCGCGAGGATCGTCTGGCGGTCGACCTCGGCCGACCCCTGCCCGTCACCGTCGTGGCGCTCCTGCACCGCGACCTCGGCGGGCACGAACTTCTTCGTGTACAGGATCACGCCGATGCCCAGGCCGAGGATGGCCAGGCCGAGCGTGATGCCGAGCATCGGGGTGTAGAGGCTGTACCAGAAGTGGGCGCTCTCGTTGTCCGGCGCCTCGTACTGCCACGGCCACCAGATGAGCGAGACGACGAACCCGATCCCGGCCAGCGCGGACAGGCCGAACCAGAACGCCACCAGGCGCTCGGCCCGCTTCTCCGCGCGGGTGCCCTCCACGGGCCACGGCGTCGGGTACTCGACGATCTCGACGCCGTCGAGCGCGCCGCCCAGCTTGACCAGCTGGTCGCGGTCCATCTCCGCCAGCTCCGCCTCCGTCGGCGGCTTAGGCCCCTCGGCACTCATGCCTTCGATCCAATCCACAACGTCACGCCGATCAGCGCGGCGATCCCGACGATAAAGGCGATGACGCCCTCCGAAGCGGGGCCGACCCCGCCGAGGCCGTTACCACCCGGGTCATTGTTGCCGTCGGACACCGACTTCACGTAGGCGACGATGTCCTTCTTCTCCTCCGGCGACAGCTGCCGGTCGGAGAACTTCGGCATGTTCTGCGGCCCGGTGAGCATGGCCGTGTAGATCTGCTCTTCGCTGGCCGGGTCCAGGTTCGGCGCGTACTTGCCGGCGGACAGCGCGCCGCCGCGGCCGGTGAAGTTGTGGCACGAGGCGCAGTTGAGGCGGAACAGCTCGCCACCGCGGGCCGGGTCGGAGCCGCGCAGGGCCTCGCCCTTCTCGGCGGGACGCTGGGCGCCGCCGCCGTGCGCCTGGATGTAGGCGCCGACCGCGTCGATCTCGGCCTCGGTCAGCTTCGGCGGCTTGCGCTCGATCTGCGCTTCCTGGCGCGAGGCCGGCATGCGACCCGAGGAGGTCTGGAAGTACACCGCGGCGTCGCCGATGCCGATCAGGCTCGGGCCGCGGTCCTGCACGCCCTCGAGGTTCGCGCCGTGGCACGCGATGCAGGTGTTGTTGTAGACCTGCTCGCCGAGGCGCAGCTGCGCCGGCGTGCCCTGGGCCTGCGCGGTCTGCGGCTCCGGGGCGAACACGGCGTACAGGGCGCCGGCGCCCACCAGCGCGATACCGAGCGCGAGCAGGCCGGCGAACCGCCTCCGCAGCTTCGACCGCGCGCGGTAGCGGCGCTCCGAGGATTTCGTGCTGGTGGTCATCTTGCGGCAACCCTTGCTGTCAGTTCAGGCCGATGGTGAAGGTGGTGGCGGCTGGGTGTGGCTGCCTCACGGCAGGAGGTAGATCACACCGAAGAGGCCGACCCACACGATGTCGACGAAGTGCCAGTAGTAGGACACGACGATCGCCGACGTGGCCTGGGCGGGCGTGAACTTGCTCAGTTTCGTGCGGATGAGCAGGTACACGAAGGCGATGAGCCCGCCGATGACGTGCAGGCCGTGGAACCCGGTCGCGAGGTAGAAGACCGTGCCGAACGGGCCGGACGGGATCGTCATCCCCTCTTCGACGAGGTTGTGGTACTCGTTGGCCTGGCCGCCGACGAAGATCGCGCCCATGATCAACGTGATGATGTACCAGCGGCGCAGCCCGTAGACGTCGCCGCGCTCGGCGGCGAACACGCCGAACTGGCAGGTCAGCGAGGACAGCACGAGGATCACCGTGAACGGGATCGCGTACGCCACGTTGAGGTGGAACTCCTCGCCGTGCAACGGCGGCGGCCACTGGCCGGAGGAGTTCTGCGCCTTGACGGTGAAGAACATCGCGAACAGTCCGGCGAAGAACATCAGCTCGCTGGACAGCCACACGATGGTGCCGACACTGACCATGTTCGGCCGGTTCAGCGAGTGGACCCGCTGACTGATGGTGGGAGCTGCCGTTGTCACGCGTCGCATTATGTCCTCTCGCACCACCGCTCCGCCGGGTGGGTCCACGGCGAGCCGTCTGCGTAACCGATCACACCGGATGCCCGGGAAGGTGAGAGCTACTCATGGGTTTACTCGACCGGCTGCTTGACCTGGTCAAGAAGCGCGAAAGCCCCGGTCTGACCGCTGATTCGCCCGGTTTGGAGATCGTCGCCGAGGCCTTCGACCCGGTCGTCGCGGACTCGGCCGTCCTCGCCGGTTCACCCGCCTGGGTCAGCACGGCACCGGCCGTCCTGCGGCACCACTTGCTCCTGCCGCCCGACCGGGTGGCCGAAGCGGCGTCGATCCTCGCCCAGGACGGCTACGACCTGCGAGAAGTGTCACCTTCGGACGGTCCGGTGCGGGTGCACGCGGTGCGCGTCCAGGTGCTCGACGCCCTGCACTGCGCCCAGGAACGGTCCCGGATGGCGGGGCTGGCGCAGCGGCTCGGCGGCGACGCGCTGGGCTGGGACGCGCTCCAGCCGGAGGCGCCCGCGTGATGTCGGTCTCGGCCGATACGATCGGGGCGAGTCGTGCGGCAATGAGACGGAGGCAGCTCAAATGGCCGAGCAGTCGGTGCGGGTCCTGGTGTTCAGCCACAAGGCTGAGGTGCGCGAAGCGATCGTGAACGCGGTCGGCCGGCGGCCTGCCGTCGACCTGGCGCGCGTGGACTACGTCGAGGCGGCCGGGATCGCGGACGTCCTGTCCGAGGTGGACGCGGGGAACGTCGACCTGGCGATCCTCGACGGCGAAGCGCAGCCGACCGGTGGCATCGGCCTGTGCCGGCAGCTGAAGAGCGAAATCGCCGACTGTCCCCCGATCGTGGTCGCGGTGCGCCGCCGGGACGACCGGTGGCTGGCGACGTGGTCGCAGGCGGACGCCGTGCTGGTGCACCCGCTGGACCCGCTGACCGCCGCGGAAACCGTCGCCGACGTGCTGCGCGCGCGACGGGTCCCCGTCGTGAACGGCTGAGCCCGGTGACCACCCCGGTCCCCCGCACCTGGCCGCCGTTGCTCAAGCAGCTCGTCGCCCGCGTCGACCTGTCCGAAGAGGACACGGCGTGGGCGATGGACCAGATCATGAGCGGCGCGGCGAGCCCGGCCCGGATCGCCGGGTTCGCGGTGGCGCTGCGCGCGAAGGGCGAAACGCCTTCGGAGATCTCGGGCATGGCGGCCACGATGCTGGCGCACGCCCGGCGGGTCGAGCTGGACCGCCCGGCCGTCGACATCGTCGGCACCGGCGGCGACGGCTCGAACTCGGTGAACATCTCGACGATGGCGACGATCGTCACGGCGGCGGCCGGCGCCCCGGTGGCCAAGCACGGCAACCGCAGCGCGTCGTCGAAGTCCGGCGCGGCGGACGTCCTGGAGGCGCTCGGCGTCACGATTTCGCTGCCCCCGGAAGAGGTCCAGCGCAGCCTCACCGAGGTCGGGGTGGGATTCTTCCTGGCATCGGCGTTCCACCCCGCCCTGCGGCACGCGGGCCCGGTCCGCGGCGAGCTCGGCATCCCGACGACGTTCAACCTGCTCGGCCCGCTGACCAACCCGGCCCAGCCGGGAAGCGCGCTGATCGGCTGCGCGTACGAGGACAAGACGCACGTGCTGGCGGAGGTGTTCGCCCGCCGCGGGACGACGGCACTGGTGGTCCGCGGCGACGACGGCCTCGACGAGATCACGACGACGACGACTTCGTCGGTGTGGGTGGTGTCGGCCGGCAAGGTGACCCGGACGACGTTCGACCCGGCATCCGTGGGCATCCCGCGGGCCACGGCGGAGGACCTGCGCGGCGGCGACGCGGCTTCGAACGCCCAGGTGGTCCGTGAGCTGGTCGGCGGGAAGCCGGGCCCGGTCCGGGACGCGGTACTGATCAACGCGGCGGCGGCGCTGGCGGCGTTCAGCGGGTTCTCGGAGTCCCTCGAGGACGATCTGCGCACCGGGTTGACCCGGGCGGCCCAGGCCATCGATTCCGGGGCGGCGGCGGCCCTTTTGGAGCGCTGGATCGCCTTCGGCTGAGCGAGAGCGCGCTCCCCGCCCTCCTCCTGGGGGGCGTGCCCTTGTCCAGTCTATCGGCGCTGGTGGCCCGCAACCGCCGTTCGCGAAATCTGTGGACGGCCGGCGCCGATGTGGACAACTCAGCGGTTTCGGCCGGCGCGGGCTTGACAAGCTTCAGCCGCGGAACGCCGTCCGGTACGACGTCGGACTAGTCCCCCGCAACCGGCTGAACTGGTGCCGCAGCGCCGCCGCCGAGGCGTACCCGCACGCCGTCGCGATGTCCTCCACCGACAGCCGGCCCTCCTCCAGCAACGCCTGGGCCCGGTCCAGCCGCCGCTCCGTCAACCATCGGTGCGGCGTCGTCCCCGTCGCCGCGGAAAAGCGGCGGAGGAACGTTCGTTCTCCCACGCCGCTCCGCCGGGCCAGCTCGGCCACCGTGAACGGCTGGTCCAGCCGCCGCTCCACCCACTCCAGGGCCTCCGCCACCACCGAGTCGTCCGGGGCCGACGGCACCGGTGCCTGGACGAACTGCGCCTGCCCGCCCGCCCGGAACGGCGCCGCCACCATCCGGCGGGCCAGCGTCGTCGCCGCCGTGACGCCGCGCAGCCGGCGGACCAGGTGCAGGCACAGGTCCACCGCCGCCACCGTGCCCGCGCTCGTCAGCACCCCGCCGTCGTCCACGTACAGCGCCTGGGTGTCCACGACCGCCGTCGGGAAGCGGGCGCGGAACTCCGCCTCGTACACCCAGTGGACCGTGCAGCGGCGGCCGTCGAGCAGGCCCGCGTAGCCCAGCGTGAACACGCCCGCGCAGAACCCCGCCACCCACGCGCCCCGCGCCGCCGCGTCACGCAGGACGTCCAGCACCGGCGCCGGCGGGGCCGCCGTCCGGGGCGCGCACGTCGGCACGATCAGCAGGTCGGCCGCCGCCGCGAAGTCCAAGCCGCGAAGCCCGGTCAGCCCGAAGCCCGACCAGCTCGAGACCGCGGCACCCGCGGGCGAACAGACCCCGAACTCCCAGCCCTCGATGCCGTCGGCACTGCGGTCGGTGCCGAACACCTCGCACGCGACCCCCAGCTCGAACGGCGAAACGTGATCCGCGAGCACCACCGCGACCCGGTTGACGTCCATGCCGGCCAGCATGTCACAAGTTTTGCGGCCGTTGTCATCTCTGACACTGGTCGGCCGAGGACGACCGGACGAACCTGGTCACCATGACGAACTCCGAAACCCGCCCGCTGCTCCAGTGGTCCGCGGCGATGGCGATGTCCGGCACGATCGGCGCCGTCGTCCTCGAGAGCGGCGCGGCCGCCCCCGCCGTGGCCTTCGCCCGCTGCTTCGTCGGCGGGGCGCTGCTGGTGCTCTGGTGCCTCGCCCGCGGCTGGCTGCCCGCCTGGCGACCGTCGAAGCGCGACCTCGGGCTGGCCGTCCTCGGTGGACTGTTCCTCGTCGGCAACTGGGTACTGCTGTTCGCGTCCTACGCGCTGTCGTCGATCTCGGTCAGCACGGTCGTCTACCACACCCAGCCGCTCATCCTGGTCGGCCTGGCGGCGGCGTTCCTCGGCGAGAAGGTCGCCAAGAGCCACCTGGTCCGGGCCGCGATCGCGTTCGGCGGCGTGGCCCTGATCTCCCTGTCCGCGCACGGCGAGGACGGCAAACCCGTCCAGCTCGCCGGGATCGGGCTGGCGCTCGGCGCGGCCGTGCTCTACGCCGGTGCGTCCTTCGTCGCGAAGCAGCTGAAGCACATCCGCCCGCACCTGCTCGCGGCCGTGCAGACGACGGTGGGCGCGGTCCTGCTGGCGCCGGTGCTGCTCGTCACGCCACTGCCGACGGCCCCGCGCGACCTGCTCTGGCTGGTGCTGCTGGGCACCGTCCACACCGCACTGATGTACGTGCTGATGTACGCGAGCATCGGCAAGCTGCCGACCACGACGGTGGCGCTGCTGTCCTATCTCTACCCGGTGGTCGCGGTACTGGTGGACGTCGCGTTCTACGGCCACCGCCCGACCTGGCCGGAGGCGCTGGGCATGCTCGCAGTACTGGCCGCCGCGCTGAGTCCTCAGCGGGGCGGCCAGTCAGCGAGGAATGCGCAGGTCAGTCGTGCGACGGACCCGTGTGGTACTCGAACACCAGCCCGCCGATCGTGATCAGCAGCGCGACCAGCGCGATGACCAGCAGCCAGATGTGGAAGAACGCGAGCGCCAGCGCGGCGAGGGCGGCGGTGGCCGCCATGGAGACCGGCCAGTAGCTGCCCGGGCTGAAGAAGCCCAGCTCGCCGGCGCCGTCACTGATCTCGGCGTCCTCGCGGTCCTCAGGGCGCGGCTCGATGCGCCGGGAGACGAACTGCATGTAGCTGCCGGCGAGGAACGCGAGGCCGCCGGTCAGGATCAGCGAGACGATGCCCACCGGCTCCGGCCGGCCGCCGAAGCGGGGGTCCAGCACGGCCCACGCCCAGTACACGCCCGCCATGATCACGGCGAAGACCGCCACGATGAAGAAGATGCGCGCTTCGACCTTCATGGGTCTTTCCTACTCCCTGTGTACCGGCGGCGTCAGTTGGACGCGGTCCGCGCCGTGCGGTCGGTGTTGAACGGCTGGGTGGTGACCGCGTGCGGGGTGCACAGCTCGCCGCAGTTCATCTTCGTGAGGGCTTCGGACGCGGTGAACGTCTGGCCGGTGGCCGGGTTCACCTGCTTGCGCAGCGCGATGTACGCGTCGTACTTGTCCGGCGACAGGGCGCGGACCTCGAAGTTCATCACCGAGTGGTAGGTGCCGCACAGCTCCGCGCACCGGCCGACGAAGGAGCCTTCGCGGTCGATCGTGTTCTGGAAGGAGCTGTCCTGGTTGTTCTTGTCCGGGTTCGGGAAGACGTCCCGCTTGAAGTGGAACTCCGGCACCCAGAAGGAGTGGATGACGTCGGTCGAGATCAGGTCGTACTGGATCGTCTTGCCGACCGGGAGCACCAGCAGCGGGATCTCGCCGGACGAGCCGACCGTGCTGACCTGGCCACTGCCGTCGGGCTTCGCGGCGTTCGCGTCCTCGTACTTGAACTCCCAGTTCCACTGGAAGGCCACGACCTGGACCTTGACGTCCGGGTTCGGGATCTTGTCCAGGACCTTCGACTCCGTCGTCGCGGTGAAGAAGAACAGGACGCAGACCATGATCGTCGGGACGACGACCGTGAACAGCTCGAGCGGGATGTTGTACTGGAACTGCCGGGGCAGCTCCTCCGGCTCGCCGTCGGCCGTCTTCTTCTTGCGGTGGAACGTCGCGGTCCAGAAGATCAGGGCCCACACGATGGCGCCGACGACCAGCGCGGCCACCACGGTCCAGGTCCACAGCGTGCGCATCTCGTTCGCCTGGCGCGTGACGCCCACCGGCCAGCCGAACCGCAGGATCTCGTCGCCGGAGCAGCCCGTCGCGGTCAGCGCGACCAGCACGGCCAGCGCGGCGACGCGCGCGGTCCGCTTCCCCAGGGTGCGCTTGGGTTGTCCCACTGCGCCTCGCCCTTTCACCCAGAGCCTCCTACGACAGATCTTTGTGACAGGCCGGAGCCTAGCCGAGTTGGCGCTCCGCGCTGACCAAGGGGTAACTCTCGACGCGCGTGGTCCTCGCCACGGCCCGCCCGGCATACTGGGCGCTCCCCAGCCCCACGAAGACCCTGAAGGTGTGTGAGTACCCGTGTGCGGCCTGCTTGGACTGATCTGCGCGACCGAGACCGGCGCCGCGAACGCGCGTGACGCCGTCGGCGCGGCCATGCGCTGCCAGCGCCACCGCGGCCCCGACGAGCAGGACACCTGGGCCGACGCCGAGGTCGTCTACGGCTTCAACCGGCTCGCCTTCATCGACGTCGAGCACGCCCACCAGCCGCTGGTCTGGGGGCCGCCGGAGGCGCCGGGCCGCTACACGATGAACTTCAACGGCGAGATCTACAACTACCTGGAGCTGCGCGCCGAGCTGGCCGAGCAGCACGGCGCGAAGTTCGAGACCGAGGGTGACGGCGAGGCCATCGTCGCCGGCTTCCACTACCTCGGCGCCGACTGGGTGAAGCGGCTGCGCGGCATGTTCGCCTTCATGATCTGGGACTCGCAGGAGAAGCGCGTCTTCGGCGCGCGCGACCCGTTCGGGATCAAGCCGCTGTTCTACTCGGCCGGCCCCGGCGGGGTGGCGTTCTCCAGCGAGAAGAAGAGCCTGCTGGAGCTGTCGGACACCCTCGGCGTCGCGCAGGAGCTGGACCGCAAGGCGCTCCAGCACTACCTGGTCCTGCAGTACGTGCCCGAGCCCGAGTCGCTGCACACCGCGATCCGCCGCGTCGAGTCCGGGACGTCGTTCGAGGTCGTGCCCGGCGGTGAGGTGAAGTTCACCCGCTACTTCCACCCGCAGTTCACCGCGAAGCCGGTGAACACCCAGGCCGAAGCCGAAGAGCTGCACCAGCGCATCGCCGATGTGATGCGCGACTCGGTCGGCAAGCACATGATCTCCGACCCCGACGTCACCGTGGGCGCGTTCCTCTCCGGCGGCATCGACTCCACGGCCACCGCGACGCTGGCCAAGGAGCACAACCCGAACCTCATCGCGTTCACCACCGGGTTCGAGCGCGAGGGTTACTCCGAGGTCGACGTCGCCGCCGAGTCGGCCGCCGCGATCGGCGTGAAGCACGTCGTCCGGACGGTGACGGCGGACGAGATGATGGAGGTCCTGCCGCTCATCGTCTGGTACCTCGACGACCCGGTGGCCGACCCGGCGCTGGTCCCGCTGTGGTTCATCGCGCGCGAGGCCCGCAAGCACGTCAAGGCGGTCCTTTCGGGTGAAGGCGCGGACGAGCTGTTCGGCGGCTACACGATCTACAACGAGCCGATCTCGCTGGCGCCGTTCGAGAAGATCCCGGGCGGCATGCGGAAGCTGATCGGCAAGGTGTCCACGAAGATCCCGGAGGGCACCCGCGGCAAGGACCTGCTCCGCCGCGGCGCGCTGCCGCTGGAGGACCGCTACTACGGCAACGCCCGCAACTTCCGCGACGACCAGCTGCGTCACGTGCTCAAGACGTACCAGGAAGGCGTGGGCTTCAAGGACGTCACGGCGCCCTGGTACGACGTCTCGCGCGGCTGGGACCCGGTGGCCCGCATGCAGCACGTCGACCTCTACACGTGGCTGCGCGGCGACATCCTGGTCAAGGCCGACAAGGTCACCATGGCGAACTCGCTGGAGCTGCGGGTGCCGTTCCTCGACGCCGAGGTGTTCAAGGTCGCGGCGTCGATCCCGCTGGACCAGAAGCTCGCGCACGGCACGACGAAGTACGCCCTGCGCCAGGCGCTGGCCAAGATCATCCCGGCGCACGTGCTGAACCGGCGCAAGCTCGGCTTCCCGGTGCCGATCCGGCTGTGGCTGCGCAACGAGATGTACGACTGGGCGAAGGGGATCATCAACGATTCCCGGACCGAGGAGCTGCTGGACAAGAAGGCGATCCTGGCGCTGCTGGAGGAGCACAAGGCGGGCCAGCTGGACCGCAGCCGCCAGCTGTGGGCGCTGATCGTGTTCATGCTGTGGCACGGCATCTTCGTCGAGCACCGGATCAAGCCCGAGATCCCGGAGCCGGTGTACCCGGTCAAGCTCTGAAGTGGACTTCGTCCTCCTGCACGGCACCACCCAGACGCCCCGCGGCTGGGACCTGCTGGCGCGGGAGCTGACGGGCCACCGCGTCGTCGCGGTCGACCTGCTGGCCGGCACGGACACGTCGTCCGTGCCGGCCCTCGCCGCTTCGGTGCGACGCGGGCTGCCGGACGTGCGCGAGCCGGTGGTGGTCGCCCACTCGGGGTCGGGGGTGCTGCTGCCCGCGGTCGCCGCGGCGCTCGGCGCGTCCCGGCTGGTGTGGGTCGGCGCGTACATCCCCGACTTCGCGGGCGGACGCAGTCTCGCGGAGGAGGACATCGAGGCGACGTTCCACCCCGAGTGGGTGGGCGTGGACCCGACCCGCGACCCGGCCCTCGCGGACCGGTTCCTGTTCCACGACTGCGCGCCCGACGTGCGGGAGTGGGCCCACGGGACGCTGCGGCTGTTCCACCCGCCGGCGCTCCCGGCCCACCCGGCCGGGCCGGCGCCGGAGATCCCGTCGACGGTGGTGGTGCCCACGGCCGACCGCACGCTGCGGGCGGACTGGATGGCCCGCGCGGCCCGCGAACGGCTGGGCGTCGAGCCGGTCCTGATCGACGCCGGGCACTGCCCGCACGTGTCACGGCCCGCCGAGCTGGCCGCCCTGCTCACGAGCGGCTGACGACGGGCCTGCTGCGGCCCGCGCTGGCCGCTCTGCCGACGTGAAACGGCCTCCCCGCGGCGTGCGGGGAGGCCGTTGCGGCGTCCGGGTCAGGCGGGCAGGACCGCCGAGATCTCCGCGGCCGCCTCGGGGCCGAAGGCGTCGCCGATGCGGGCCAGCGCGTCCGTGCGGTCGAACGTCCACTCCTGGGTGCCCACCGTCTCCAGCACCAGGACCGCGATCAGCGAGCCGAGCTGGGCCGCGCGCTCGACGTTCAAGCCGCCGTCGAGGCCCGCCAGGAAGCCCGCGCGGAAGCCGTCACCGACACCCGTCGGGTCGGCCTTCGCGCGCTCGGGGACCGCGCCGATCTGCAGGGCGATGCCCTCCTTGCCGACGATCTCGACGCCCTTCTCCCCCAGCGTCGTGATCCGCAGGCCGACCTGGTCGAGCACGTCGGCCTCGGTCCAGCCGGTCTTCTGGAGCAGCAGCTCCCACTCGTAGTCGTTGCTGAACAGGTACTTCGCGCCGGCCACGAACTCGCGTGCCTGCTCACCGGTCATGCGGGCCAGCTGCTGCGACGGGTCGACGGCGAAGGCGTACCCGCGCTGGCGGCACTCCTCGGCGTGGCGGACCATGCCCTCCGGGTCGTCCGGGCTGATCAGCACCAGGCTGAGCGCGCCGGCGCGCTCGGCGATCGGCTGGAGCTCGATGTTGCGGGACTCGGCCATCGCGCCGGCGTAGAACGTCGCGATCTGGCAGAGGTCCTCGTCGGTCGTGCAGACGAACCGCGCGGTGTGCGCGACCTCGGAGACGTGCACCCCGGACGTGTCGACGCCGTGCCGCTCCAGCCAGGAGCGGTAGTCCGCGAAGTCGGCGCCCACGGCGCCCACGAGCACCGGCTGCACGCCGAGCACCCCGAGACCGAAGGCGATGTTCGCGCCGATGCCCCCGCGGCGGACCACGAGGTCGTCGGCGAGGAAGCTCAGCGAGACCCGGTGCAGCTGCTCGGCGACCAGCTGCTCGGCGAACCTCCCCGGGAAATGCATGAGGTGGTCGGTCGCGATACTGCCGGACACCGCGATCCTGGCTTTGGCTGCCACCGGCTGCTCCTTATGTGGTCGACCTCACGGCAAATGGCACGAAGTTACCCCCGGGTCATGCCCCGTCCGGGTAGTTCGCGCGCGCCCAGCCGACACTACCGGCTGGTACTCCTTCTCCAGTCGACAGCGGATCAATAGCGTTACGAATCGTGAACGCCGTCACCGAACCCGAGACCCTGTCCGAGCTGATCGCCGACTGCGCGCTCATCCCGGCGACGCTCCAGGCGGAGAACCTGCCGCTGCCCCGCTCCGCGGCCAAGCCGTGGGAAGTCGACGAGGCGTGTCACGCCCAGGTCGCGGAGCTCGACGCCTACGTGTAGGCCCGCAGGAACGTGAGAAGGCCCCGCCCTCCGGATCGGAGCGCGGGGCCTTCTCGCGTGACGCTGAGACTCAGTGGAACGAGTCGCCGCAGGCGCAGGAGCCGGTGGCGTTCGGGTTGTCGATCGTGAAGCCCTGTTTCTCGATCGTGTCCACGAAGTCGATGACGGCTTCCGACACGTACGGCGCACTCATCCGGTCGACGGCGACCTTGAGGCCGTCGAAGTCGCGGAACAGGTCGCCGTCGAGCGAGCGCTCGTCGAAGAACAGCTGGTAGCGCAGGCCCGCGCAGCCACCGGGCTGGACGGCGATGCGCAGGTGCATGTCGTCGCGGCCCTCCTGCTCGAGCAGGGCCTTCGCCTTGGAAGCCGCGGCGTCGGTCAGCGTGACGCCGTGGGTTTCTTCGGCGGTCTCGGCCTGCGTCGCGCCGGCGTGCTCAGCGGTCGTCATGGCACTCCCTCTAAGTTCGAACTCACTGCGGATACTCCTCGTGCTGACGTCTTCAACACCCGGAGCGCCCGATCTGTTCCCCCACCATGGTCGCACATCGATCGACCTGGTGAACGGCGGCGTGACGCCTGCAATACCCTGGTGAGGTGAGGTTCCTGCGCCGAAGCACCACAGACACCGCCGCCGACGAGCCGGAGACGGCCGATGCCGTCGACGTCGGCGGCAAGGCGTTCACGCCCGGTAAGGGCAAGGCCACGCCCAAGCGCCGCGAGGCGGAGGCGAAGCGCCGGGGCCCGGTCGCGCCCCCGCCGACCACGATGCGTGAGGCGATGAAGCGCAACAAGGAGTTGCGCAAAGCGAACCCGCAGACCAAGGAAGACCGCCGTGCGGCGGCGAAGGCCCGCCGCGAGGCGATGATGCGGGGCGACGACAAGGCCCTGCTCCCACGCGACCGCGGGCCGGTGAAGGCGTACGTCCGCGACCTGGTCGACTCCCGGCGCAACCTGCTCGGCCTGTTCATGCCGCTGGCGATCCTGGTGTTCCTGGCGCTGCTGGTGCCGCTGCCCCAGGTGCAGTCGTACATCACCCTGCTGTGCACGGCGATGCTCCTGGTGATGGCGGTCGAGGGCTTCGTGAACGGGCGCAAGATCGCGAAGCTGGTGCGGGAGAAGTTCCCGAAGGAAGCGGTGAGCGGCCGGTCGCTCGGCTGGTACGCGTTCGTGCGGGCTTCGCAGATCCGCAAGCTGCGGGTGCCGAAGCCGCGGCTGAAGCCCGGGGACCCGATCCCGAACTGAGCCGGTTTCGAGAAGCCGGGTGGAGCGAGCCTCCACCCGGCTTCTTGCTGTCCGAGACCAGCTCGGCGCCCGCATGTTTCTCGCCAAACTGCGGTATCTTGGAGACCACAGCTTCGGGAGCTGAAGTTAGTACCTGCGCGAAAAGGTACGGACTCGCGGTTCCCGCGGCTCGCAGGCCTCTCATCTCAGCAGGGGCCACGTGCGTCGATCGGCTTCCCAGGCAGCCGTCCGGGATCGATGCCCACAGGTTCTGGCAGTGAGTTGGCGACAGCAAGCAAACCTGAGCTGTCGGCGGGTGACCCGGATCTCGCCGCGGTGAGGGCTGCGCGTGTCGTTCGAAGTCGTCTTGTCCCGTGTCGCTGGGATGTCCGCGGCGAGTCTCTGGGCCATCGCCGCCATCCTCGTCATCGTCTTCCTGGGCGCCTGGCTGATCTACCGCCTCCACCTCGCGAAGCGCAAGGACGGCGAGCGGTTCCGGCTGAAGCTGCCATTCTTCGAGATCGAGACCGGCCCGCCGGCCGAGAAGAAGGACGAGTGAAGCTGGAGTCACTCCAGGGTCGTTAGCAAAGCAAACGATTACCGCCTAAGCTCACGGCCATGGAGTTTCGTCGTCTCGGCCGCAGCGGCCTCAACGTCAGTGAGATCTCGTACGGGAACTGGCTCACCCATGGTTCCCAGGTCGAGGAGGAGCAGGCCCACGCCTGCATCAAGGCCGCCCTCGACGCCGGCATCACCACCTTCGACACCGCCGACGTCTACGCCAACACCGCCGCCGAGTCCGTGCTCGGGCGCGGGCTGAAGGGGCAGCGGCGGGAAAGCCTGGAGATCTTCACCAAGGTCTTCTGGCCCACCGGCCCCAAGGGCCCCAACGACAAGGGCCTGTCCCGCAAGCACATCCTCGAGTCGGCGAACGCGTCCCTGACCAGGCTCGGCACCGACTACCTCGACCTCTACCAGGCGCACCGGTTCGACCGGACCGTCCCGCTCGAAGAGACCATGCTCGCCTTCGCCGACCTCGTCCGCCAGGGCAAAGTCCTCTACGTCGGCGTCTCCGAGTGGACCGCCGAGCAGATCAGCCGCGGCGCCGCCCTCGCCCGTGAGCTGAAGATCCCCTTCGTCTCCAACCAGCCGCAGTACAACATGCTCTGGCGCGTCATCGAGGACCAGGTCATCCCCGCTTCCGAGCGCGAAGGCCTGAGCCAGATCGTCTGGTCGCCGATCGCGCAGGGCGTCCTGACCGGCAAGTACAAGCCCGGCCAGGACTACCCCGCCGGCTCGCGCGCCACCGATGAGAAGGGCGGCGCCAACATGGTCGCCCGCTTCCTCGACGAGAACGTCCTCAAGCGCGTCGCCGAGCTCGAGCCGCTCGCGAAGCAGGCCGACCTGACGCTCGCGCAGCTGGCCGTCGCGTGGGTGCTGCAGAACCCGAACGTCGCCTCGGCGATCATCGGCGCCTCGCGCCCGGAGCAGGTGCACGAGAACGTCAAGGCCGCCGGCAAGAAGCTCGACGCCGACCTGCTGACCGCCATCGACGACGCCCTCGGCGACGTCGTCGAGCGCGACGCGAGCCTGACGAAGAGCCCCTAGTCCTGGTTGATCCGGCCCTGGAACGGCACGCCGACGTCGAAGGCGTCCTCCGGGGCCATCCGGGGCTCCAGCCCGAACCCGCGCAGGAGGCGGCTGGCACCGGCCAGCCGGTCGCCTCCGCGCCCGGGTACGCGCGTCGGCGACAGGCCGCGCTCGGTCAGCAGCGTCTCGACGTCGTCGATCAGCCGGTACGGGTCACAGTCACCCACGGACCCAGGTCTTCCCCGTGATCCGCTCGTAGACCTCGGTGTAGCGCTGCCGGGTCTGCTCGACGATCTCCTCCGGGATCTCCGGCCCGGGCGGGGTCTGGTCCCAGCCCGTGCTGCGCGACCAGTCGCGGACGAACTGCTTGTCGAACGCGTGCTGCGGGCGGCCCGGCTCCCACTCGTCGGCGGGCCAGAACCGCGAGGAGTCCGACGTCAGGACCTCGTCGCCGAGGGTCAGCGTGCCGTCGGCGTCGAAGCCGAACTCCAGCTTCGTGTCCGCGATGATCACGCCCTGCTTCGCCGCGTGCTCGGCGCCCTTCGTGTAGATCTCCAGCGTCAGCTCGCGAAGCCGCTTCGCGGTGTCTTCGCCGATCTCGTTCAGCACCTCGTCGAAGGTCATGAACTCGTCGTGCCCGGTGTCGGAGATCTTCGTCGTCGGCGTGAAGATCGGCTCCGGCAGCTTGTCGCCCTCGACCAGGCCCGGCGGCAGCGCGACGCCGGAGATCTTGCCGTCGCGCTGGTACTCGCGCAGGCCCAGGCCGGCGAGGTGGCCGCGCGCGATGCACTCGACCTGGACCATCTTCAGCGGCTTGCAGCGCATCGCGCGGCCGGCGAACTCTTCCGGGACGTCGGTCGTCGAGACGACGTGGTTCGGGACCACGCCCGACATCCGCTCGAACCACCACGCCGACAGCTGGTTGAGCAGCGCGCCCTTGTCCGGGATCGGCGTCGGCAGCGAGACGTCGTAGACCGAGACCCGGTCGGACGCGACGAGCAGGATGTCCCCGCCGTCGAGCTCGTACAGGTCGCGGACCTTGCCCGCGTGGATGTGCTTCATTCGCCGTCCTCAGTCGTGTACTCGTAGAAAACCCAGTGGTCGGGCAAGGCGGCGGACTCACCGTACTCGACGACCGTCCCGTCGGCCGCCAGGAAGGTGCTCCGGCCCAGCAGCACCGGCGACCCGGCGGGCAGCCCCAGCTCGACCGCCTCTTCCTCGCTCGCGCGCCCCGCCGCGTGCCGTTCCTGCGTGTTCGCGATCTTCGTGCCGAGCCGCGCGGCCGCGTGGGCCGAGGTGCCCTCGACGATCCGCTCGGGCACCAGCAGGGCCGGTGCCTTGGCCGACAACGTGCCGTCGAACCACGACGTCGACGTCGACAGCGGCCGCGAATCCGGCCCGTAGGTGGTGCGCCGCCGGCGGATCGCCGGGGCGCCCTCCTCCAGGCCCAGCGCGGCCGCGGCGCGTTCGGGCGCCTGCTCGAGGCCGGCCGACCGGATCACCGCGTAGTGCCCGGGCGGGTAGATGCGGCCCGACCGCGCCGAAGCGGTGCTCCGGTCGCGGGCCGTGCGGTGCAGGCCGCCGCGGTCGACGACCGTGCCGACGCCGCGCACCGGGCGCACGAGCCCCTGTGAGCGGAGCGTGGCCAGGACCTTGGTGGCCGTCGCCATGGCGACGGCCCAGGTGCGCGCGATCTCGCGGGCGGACGGCACCGCGTCGCCCTCCTGCAGCCGGCCGGACAGGATGTCTTCCCGGATCCGGCCCGCGATCTGCAGGTACGGCGGCTCAGGACGGTCGAGGGTGGGCAAGGCGGCTCCTCACGGGGACAACACGCACAAGTGTTCTAGCACGCCGGAGTGTCTCCGACAAAGGCCTGTTCAGAACCACCCAGGTGTACTAGTACACATGCTGGACTGTGCTCTAGTTCGCAAGTTACCCTCGAAAGTGTGTCCCCGCCCACAGCACACAACGGCTCCAGCGGCTCGGGCCTCGAGGAACTCCTCGAGGAGCTCCGGCGCCGCAAGTGGGTGCTGCACCTGTTCGGCGGCCGTGAGGCGCCGGAGATCTACGCCGCGGTACACACGTGGCCGACCTGCGCGGACGTCATCATCCTCCGGGACGAGCACCGCGCTAGCGCCTACCGCGTACCGCTGTTCCCGGGTACCGACGTGTTCAGCCCGCGGGTGGTGACCTGGCAGTACCACGCCACCCCGGTCTGGACGTTGCGGGCGGTGCTCACCCTGGCGGAGCCCGGCACCCCGGGCGCGCCGCTGCAGGCGCTGCGGCCACAGCCGCAGTGCCACATCCCGCCGGAGCTGCGTCACGACGTGACGGTCCGGCCGACGAGCACCAGACCGGAGCCCGAGCGCGAAGGGGGCGACGGTGGCGGCGGCCCGCCCGCGTGCGCCTAGCGGTCTTCGGGCTCAGCGGGCGAGCAGCCGCTCCGCGACCACCAGGTCGTGGGGGTAGGTGATCTTGAGGTTCTCGGGAGCCCCCGGGACCCACCGGATCGGCAGGGAGGAGAACCGCTCCATGCACGACGAAGTGTCCGTCCCCAGAAAGCCTTCGCGCTCGGCCTGTTCGTAGGCCTCGAGCAGCGGTCCGGCCCGGAAGCCTTGAGGCGTCTGGACGCGGATCGCGCCGGGCACCTGGGCGACCAGGTGCCCGGCATCCACCTCGACGACGTCGTCAGCGGCCAGGCCCGGCACAGCCCCCCCGTCCTCGCGTGTCCGGGCCAATACCGCACCGACCAGTTCGGGGTGGACCAGCGGCCGGGCCGCGTCGTGCAGCAGCACGGCGTCGACCCGGCCGCCTGCAATTCTCGGGGCGAGGTGGCGCAGCGCGTTGAGCTCGGACGCCTGCCGCGTGTCCCCGCCGTGCACGATTTCGACGCTGTCGTCGACGACCTCTTCGGCGAGTTCCCGGTCCTGCGGCCGGATGACGAGCACGAGCACGCCGATGCCGGGGACGCGCTTGAAGGCGTCCAGCGACCAGGCGACCACCCGCCGGCCGGCCAGGGGCAGGTAGACCTTGTTCAGCTTCGCCCCGACCCGGGTGCCCGCGCCACTGGCCAGCACCACCGCGGCCGCCGTCGTCTCCACGAGCCGCGAGACTACCGGGGCCGGGTCACCGGTAGGTTGGCCACGGCGTCGTCATGAGCGCTGCCGTGGACGAGAAAGGGCCTGGTGTGGAGCCGGAAGACATCGAGTTCCCCGAGATCACCCCGCCCGACGACCACGCCCGGTCCGACGCGATCGCCCTGCACGACAAGCTGGTCAAGCCCGCCGGGTCGCTGGGCAGGCTCGAGGAGCTGGGCGTCTGGATCGCGGCGTGCCAGGGCCAGTCGCCGCCGCGGCCGTTCACCCGGCCGCGCGTCATCGTCTTCGCCGGGGACCACGGCATCGCCGCGAAGGGCGTCTCCGCCTATCCCGCCGAGGTCACCGCGCAGCTGCTGGGCACGATGCTGACCGGCGGCGCCGCGATCAACGTCCTGGCTGCGGCCGCGGGCGCGAGCGTCCGCGTGGTCGACATGGCCGTGGACACCGAAGCCCCCGCGACGCGCTCGATCGGCGAGTACAAGGTCCGCCGCGGGTCCGGGTCCATCGACGTCGAGGACGCCCTCACCGACGCCGAAGTGAAGAAAGCCGTCCGCGCCGGGATCGCGATCGCCGACGCCGAGGTCGACGGCGGTGCGGACCTGCTCATCCCCGGTGACCTCGGGATCGGCAACAGCACGCCCGCGTCGGTGCTGGTGGCGGCCCTGACCGGCACCGAGCCGGTCGCGGTGGTCGGCCGCGGCTCCGGCATCGACGACGACGCGTGGATGCGCAAAGCCACCGCGGTGCGCGACGCGCTGCGCCGGGCCCGCGCGGTCCTGGCGAACCCCGTCGACCTGCTGCGCACCACTGCGGGCGCGGACATCGCGGCGATGGCCGGGTTCCTGGCCCAGGCCGCGGCCCGCCGGACGCCGGTGGTGCTGGACGGGCTCGTCGCGTGCGCCGCGGCGCTCGTCGCCGAAGACCTCGCGCCGGGTGCCCGGCGCTGGTGGGTGGCCGGGCAGCGGACCGCCGAACCCGCCCACGGGCTCGCGCTGGAGCACCTCGACCTGGGCCCGCTGCTGGAGCTGGACGTCCGGCTCGGCGAAGGCACCGGCGCGGTGACGGCGTTGCCGCTGCTGATGATGGCCGCCCGCGTCCTCGCCGAAACCGCGACGCACGACCAGGCCGGCGTCTCCGGCCCGGTGATCCCGGCCACCGCCACCTGAACCCGCGAAAAGGGCCCCGCACGGCGCGTGCGGGGCCCTTTTTCCAAAAAAGGTCAGCCGAGCGGGACCATCCAGTGGTCGGCGTCGGGCCGGGTGCCCTCCTGGATCCCCGTCAGCTCTTCGCGCAGCTTCATCGTCAGCGCGCCCGGCTGCCCGTCGGCGATGGTGAACTCGCCGCCGGCGTGCTTGACGTGCCCGACCGGGGTGATCACCGCCGCCGTGCCGCAGGCGAACGTCTCGGTCAGTTCACCGGAAGCCGACGCCTTCTCCCACTCCTCGGTGGAGATCCGGCGCTCCTCGACCTTGTACCCGAGCCGCGAAGCGAGCTGCAGCAGCGACTTCCGCGTGACGCCGGGCAGCAGCGAGCCGGTCAGCTCGGGCGTGACCACCCGGGCGTTCTCGCCGGAGCCGAAGACGAAGAACAGGTTCATCCCGCCCATCTCCTCGACCCAGCGCCGCTCCACCGCGTCGAGCCAGACCACCTGGTCGCAGCCCTTCTCGACGGCCTGCGCCTGCGCGACGAACGACGCCGCGTAGTTGCCGGCGCACTTCGCCGCGCCGGTGCCGCCGGGCGCCGCGCGCACGTACTCCGTCGACAGCCAGACGCTCACCGGCTTCACGCCGCCGGAGAAGTACGAACCGGCCGGGGACGCGATGACGGTGTACAGATAGTCGGCCGCCGGGCTGTTGACGCCGAGCCCGGTGGACGTCGAGATCATGAACGGCCGCAGGTAGAGGGAATCACCCTGGCGGGTGGGCACCCACCGGCTGTCGACGGCGATGAGCTCCCGCAGCGAATCGACGAAGACCTCTTCGGGCAGCTGCGGCATCGCGAGCCGCTCGGCGGACTGGCGGAACCGCGCGGCGTTGGCGTCCGGGCGGAACGACGCGATCGTGCCGTCCGGCTGGCGGTAGGCCTTGAGCCCCTCGAAGATGGCCTGGCCGTAGTGCAGCACCGACGTCGCCGGGTCGAGGGTGAACGGGGCGTAGGGGCCGACCTGGGCGTCGTGCCAGCCTTCGCTCTTCGACCACTTGACGGTCACCATGTGGTCGGTGAAGTACAGCCCGAAACCGGGCGTCTCGAGTACCTCCGCGACACGGTCCGCGCTCGCAGGACTCGGGTGCGGGACAGGGGCGAACTGTGTCGAGGTCGTCATGGCTACACGATACCGTTTGGTCGGAGGCGCGTTAGTCGGATGTCCCACTGTTCCGGCGTCTTCGCGGCCTCCCCGCACCCGCGCCGCGAAGACCCTAGGATGACACCGTGACCTACCACTCCACGGAGCCGGTCCCCCGGCCCAAGACCGGCGGGGCCGACGTCAAGACGTTCGTCACCGCGGTGCTGCTGACCTTCGGCGTCGGCCTGCTCGGCATGGTCGGCTGGGCGGTGCTCAGCAGCGGCTTCGGCGGCTTCCTCGGCCTCGTCGCGGGCGTCTTCGGCGTCGTGTGGTGGCGGAAGATCCACGGCAAGGCGTTCCCGCAGGTGCTCCCGACGAGGTCGGTCGCCATCCTCGCGGTCGTCAACGCGGTGCTGGCGCTGGTCCTCTTCCTGACCGCGGGCTGAGCTCTTCGAGCAGGCCCGGTGGCAGCTCGGGCGCCGGCCAGCCCGGGTCCGGGCGGAAGTCGGTGTCCGTCCCGTCGAACGGGTAGGCGCCGCGCTCGGCCAGCGCGCCGATCCGCTCGCCCTCCGCGCGCAGCCGGTCCAGCTGCTCGTGCGTCAGGCGGCCGGCGTCGATCGCGACCTCGGCCTCGTCTTCGTCGTCCCAGCGCCAGGTGCCGTCCCGCTCGACGACGACGTCGAGCACGCCGTCGATGCGGTCCACCCCGGCCGGGGTCCGGCCGAGCGGGACCTCGAGGTTGACGTACCAGTTCGTGAAGGCGCCCGCGGCGTCGAAGAACCACCAGACGGACGACCACTCGTCGTCGGCGATGCGCCGCAGCGTGGACGTGCGGTGCCAGAAGTCCGGCACGGGCACGCGCGGGATGCGGAACCGCTGGTCCAGGGGCGCGTCCGCCATGTGCCGGCCGTCCACCAGCCTGCTGCCGACGATCGGGGTGCCGGCCGGCAGCCAGGCGTGCAGGACGCGGCCGTCGTCGGCGAGCACGCGCAGCGGGTGGACCTGGCCGATCGAGCCGTCGGGGCGGTGGAACCGCTCGACCACGGTCTCCCCCGGCCGCCAGCGTCGATCACTCACGCTGCTCACTGTACCGGCGCGCGCGTACGCCCAGTAGCAGCTCGATCACCGTGACCAGGCCCGCGACGACGAGCACGGGCAGCGCCGGCAGGAAGTACGCGGCCACCGCGGCGACGGCGATCCCCGCGAGTCCCGGCACCCCGGCCCGCGCCCGGACCCCGGCGCCGGCGGCGAGCGCCGGCACCACGGTCGCGACCACGGCGACGACGGTGAGCAGCGGCTGCAGCGAGTCCGCGTCGGCGGCGGACAGCAGGTCGCGCAACGACGTCAGGGAGAGCCCGAGCCGGACCGCGCCGAGCTGGTACAGCGCGGCGAAGGCGGCCAGCACGGCGACCGCGGCGAGGAACAGCACGCGCCGGCCCGCGCCCTCGCGCCCGCCCGGCCGCAGGAACGGCAGCATCAGCACGGCGGCGACGAGGACACCCGCGAAGTCGGGCGGCTGCAGGCCGTCCGCCCGCCCCACCGGCGGCACGGCCACGCACACCACGACGAGCACGAGGCCCGCGAGGAGCAGGAGCACGCCCGCGATCCGTACGACGATCGTCGGGATCTTCAGCCCGGCGAACCCGGCGCCGGTCACCACGACGGCGAACGCCGCGGCCGCCAGTTCGCGGTGCGCGGGGAAGACGTAAGCACCGAACGCGATCGCGTAGACGGTCACCTCGGCCAGCCGCGCGACGGCCACCACGACCCGGTCGACCTGCGCGTCCCCCGGTTCCGGGACCCGCGCCGTCACGCCCGCGGCGATCGCCGCCAGCACCAGCCCGGCGAGCAGCCACCAGCCCGCGCCCGCCGCCGCGGCCGCCAGCGCCACCAGCAACCCACCGCCCAGCCGCACGCGGCCCTCCCTCTCCCGCCGTTCACCCGTGGTCCGGTCGTCATTAGCATGGCTCACGATCCCGACCGGGCCGGCGCCCGGTACCACCGCGAACGCGCGAGGAGCCAGAAGTGACCGTGCCTAAGCTCGCCCTGTCCGACAACACCGGGGAGGCACTGGCCAAGACGCGCGCCGACGTGATCGTCATCGGCACCCTGGCCGGCGAGGACGGCCCGCTGCTCGCCGCGGGTGCCGCCGCCGTGGACGCCGCCTTCGACGGCCGCCTGGCCGGCCTGCTCGCCACGCTCGGCGCGAGCGGCAAGGCCGAAGAGGTCGTCAAGATCCCGACGCTGGGCAAGCTCCCGGCGGGTGTCGTGCTCGCCGTCGGCCTCGGCAAGGAGGGTGCCGGCGTCACGCCCGAGCAGGTCCGCCGGGCCGCCGGTGCCGCCGGTCGCGCGCTGGCCGGCACCGACCGCGCGTTCGTGACGCTGTCGGAGCTCGACCTGCAGGCCGCCGTCGAGGGCACGATCCTCGGCTCCTACGTCTTCACCGCCTACCGCTCCGAGAAGGGTGACGCGCCGGTCGCGAAGGTCGACTTCGCGAGCCCGGGCACCGGCACCGCGCGCGAGCACAAGGCGACGCTGAAGGCCGCGACCAGCATCGCCGAGGCCGTCCTCACCGCCCGCGACCTGATCAACACCCCGCCGAACGACCTCTACCCGGCCTCCTTCGCCGACCGCGCGAAGAAGCTGGCCGAGGACAACGGCCTCGAGTTCGAGGTCCTGGACGAGAAGGCCCTCAAGCGCAAGGGCTTCGGCGGCATCCTCGGCGTCGGCGGCGGCTCCGCGCGCCAGCCGCGGCTCGTCCGCATCGCCTACAAGCCGGCCAAGGCCGCCAAGAAGGTCGCGCTGGTCGGCAAGGGCATCACGTTCGACTCGGGCGGCATCTCGCTCAAGCCCGCCGCGAACATGGACCACATGACCTCGGACATGTCCGGCGCGGCCGGCGTGCTCGCGTCGGTGGTGCTGGCCGCGAAGCTGAAGTACCCGCTGGAAGTCGTCGCGCACATCCCGCTGGCGGAGAACCTGCCGTCGGGGACGTCGTACCGCCCGGGTGACGTGCTGACCATGTACGGCGGCAAGACCGTCGAGGTCCTCAACACCGACGCCGAGGGCCGGCTCGTCCTGGTCGACGCGATGGTGCGCGCGGCCGAGGAGAACCCGGACTACCTCATCGAGACCTCGACGCTGACCGGCGCCCAGGTCGTCGCGCTCGGCAACCGCACCGCCGGCGTGATGGGCTCGGACGACTTCCGCGACCGCGTCGCCGGGGTCATGCAGGCCACCGGCGAGAACGGCTGGGCGATGCCGCTGCCGGAGGAGCTGCGCGCCGACCTCGACTCGCGCCTGGCCGACCTGGCCAACGTGACGGGCCACCGCTGGGGCGGCATGCTCGCGGCCGGCATCTTCCTGCGCGAGTTCGTGGCCGACGGCCTCGACTGGGTCCACATCGACATCGCGGGCCCGTCGTTCAACACGGGTGCGCCGTGGGGCTACACCGGCAAGGGCGGCACGGGCGTCCCGGTGCGCACGATCGCCGCGGTGCTGGCGGACATCGCCGCCAACGGCTGACGACCGGTTCTCCCGAAGGGGCTCTCGCCACGGCGAGGGCCCCTTCTTTTGCCCCCGAACGTCCCTTTCGGTGTGATCCGCGACACCATAAAGTGTCCTCATCGCAAAGGGGGCAGTGATGACCCAACCGACCCCACCGGTCGAAGAGGACACTCCCGCCGCGATCGCCGCCGAGCACGACGAAGAACGCCCGGCGCGCGCCCTCTCCCGGGTCCCGGATCGCGTCGTCTACTTCGTCGCCCTCGCCGTCGCGATCCTCGTGCTCAAGCAGGTGTTCTTCCCCTTCGCCAAGGGCAACCAGTTCTTCCTGGTGCTCTTCCTCGGCGTGACCCTCCCGCTGGTCTTCCTCTGCTACCGCCCGCGGCTGCGCGGCCGCGACGACCCCGGCTGGACCGACTGGGCGCTCGCCGCGATCGCCCTGGCCGTCGGCCTCTACCCGGTGCTCATCGGCTACGACGACTTCCTGGACCGCCAGGGCATCCTGTCCCCGCTGGACATCGTCGCCGGCGCACTGCTGCTGGTGCTGATCCTCGAAGCCACCCGCCGCACGACCGGGCCGGTGCTGCCGATCGTCTGCCTGCTCTTCCTCGCCTACGCCTACTACGGCGGCTTCCTCCCGCAGAACTGGGGCATCGCCCACGCCGGCATCGACTTCAGCCAGATCGTCAACGCGCTCTACAACGACGCGAGCGGCTTCTACGGCACCCCGCTCGACGTCGCGGCGAGCTACATCGTGCTGTTCACCCTCTACGGCGCCGTCCTCAACGCCTCCGGTGCCGGCCGGTTCTTCGTGGACATCTCGTTCGCCGCCTTCCGGAAGTCCCGGACGGCGCCGGGGCGCACCACCGTCCTGTCGGGCTTCCTGCTCGGCACCGTCTCGGGTTCGGGCACCGCGACGGCGGTCAGCCTCGGCTCGATCACCTGGCCGATCCTCAAGAAAGCCGGGTACCCCAAGGAAAACGCGGGCGGGCTGCTCGCCGCGTCCGGCATCGGCGCGATCCTCTCGCCGCCGACGCTGGGCGCCGCCGCGTTCATCATCGCCGAGTACCTGCAGACGTCGTACCTGACCGTGCTGATCTGGGCGACCGTCCCCACGCTGCTCTACTACCTCGGCATCGTGTTCGCGATGGAGGCCGACGCGCGGCGCTTCGAGGCCGAGCCGGTCGACGTCCCGCACGGCCGTCCCTGGCAGCTCCTGCGCCAGGGCGGCTACCACTTCCTGTCGCTGGCGATCATCGTCGTGTTCCTGGCCCTGGACATCCCGCCGTTCGCCGCGGTCGTCTACGCCACCGGCGTCGCCGCGCTCTTCGCGCTCATCGCCCGGCGCCGTGACGTCCGGGGCTGGGCGAAGGACATGGTCGACGCGCTCTCGGCCGGCGTGCGCGGGGCGCTGCCGGTGATCGCGGTGTGCGCGGCGGCCGGCGTGATCACCTCGACCATCACCAAGACCGGGCTCGGCCTCGAACTCGCCGACGCGCTGGTCGAACTGGCCGGCGCGTTCACCGACAACGGCACGGTGATCCTGATCCTGACCGTGCTGCTCTCGGCGGTCGCGGTCGGCGTGCTCGGGCTGGCGGTGCCGGTCACCGCGAGCTTCATCATCGCGTGGGTGGTGATCGGCCCGGCCCTGGAGACGCTGGGGGTCGCCGACGCCGAGCGCGCGATGTTCATCTTCTACTACGCCGTGCTTTCCGAGGTCACGCCACCGACCGCGCTCGCCGCCGTCGCCTCGGCCGCGATCACCGGCGGGTCGGTGCTCGGCACCATGTGGCAGTGCTGGAAGTACACGCTTCCCGCGTTCCTGGTGCCGATCGCCTTCGTGCTCACCGACAACGGCGGGGCGCTGCTGCTGCAGTCCGACGTGCTCACCGTGCTGTGGGTGACGGCGGTGTCGGCGGTGGCCGTCGCCGCGCTGGCCGTGGTGACCGGCGGCCGGCTGTTCGGGCCGGTCAGCCTGCCCGTGCGGCTGCTGTTCGTCCCGGCCGCCCTCTGCCTGCTCTACCTGGAGCCGGTGCCGATCGCGGTCGGCGCCGCGGTCGGCGTCGTCGCCGTGCTCGCCCACGCCGTGATCAAGAGGAGGACAGCATGAAACGCGCACTCGCCGCTGCCGCGGTACTCGCTCTGGCCGTCACGGGCTGCGGCGGCAAACAGCAGACCGACCAGCCGGCCCAGAGTTGCGGGCAGGCCTGCGAAGCCGGCGAAGGCCGGATCACCATCGCCACCGGCAACAGCGGCGGCGTCTACTACGTGCTGGGCGGCGGGCTGGCCCAGCTGATCAGCAACACCACCAAGCTGCGCGCGACGGCCGCCGAGACCGGCGCATCGGTGCAGAACATCCAGCAGCTGGTGGCGGGCAACTACGACGTCGCGTTCTCGCTGGCGGACACCGCCGCGGACGCGGTGCACGGCAAGGGCTCCTTCGACGGCAAGCCGCAGAAGATCCAGGCGCTGTCGAGGATCTACCCGAACTCGACGCAGGTGCTCGTGCGCACCGACTCCGGCATCAACTCGGTCGCCGACATGAAGGGCAAGCGGATCTCGACGGGCTCGCCGAAGTCGGGCACCGAGGTCATCGCGAACCGCCTGCTGCAGGCGGCGGGCCTCAAGCCGGACACCGACGTCCAGGCGCAGCGGCTCGACCTGGCCAAGACCGCGGACGGGATGAAGGCGGGCACGCTCGACGGGCTCGTCTGGTCCGGCGGGCTGCCGACCGCGCAGATCACCGACATCACCACGGCGTTGAAGGACAAGGTGAAGTTCCTCGACATCACGCCGCTGCTGCCGAAGCTCAAGCAGGTCAACGACGTCTACGACCAGGCCGTCATCCCGGCGGCGACGTACGGGCAGCCGGCCGACGTGCCGACGGTCGTCGTGCCCAACCTGCTGCTGGTGCGCGAAGACTTCCCGGCGAACAACGCGTGCGCGATCACCAAGCTGCTCTTCGACAAGCAGGCGGAGCTCGCGAAGGTCCACCCGGCGGCGAAGGAGATCACGAAGCAGCTGGCCACGCGGACCGACCCGGTCCCGCTGCACCCGGGGGCGAAGCAAGCACTCGGCTAGGGTCGGACCGTGGATGCTGGCGAGTACCTCGAAGGGGCGGTCCGGGACGTCCTGACCGCCACCGAACCGGGCCTCGACGACCAGGTCGGGTACGCCGCGCTGCTGCTCGCGGTCACCGGCGCGCTCGACGAGGCCGACCGGCTGGCCGGCCAGTGGCTGGCCCGCACGGAACGGCCGGTGACCGCGCTGGCCGCGACGCCGGTCCGGGCCCGCGCGTGGGCGATGCTCTTCGAAGCCCGCGGCGACCGGCCGGAGTGGGCGGCGGGCTTGGCGCCGCTCGACCTGGATGCCGAAGAGCGCTTGCACACGGCTTCCCTGCACCGCCCGGTCTCGGATCTCGAAGGCGTCCTGCCGCCGGGGCCGATCGCCGAGGTGGTCAAGCAGGTCGCGCCGGCGCGCCCGGACCGGGTGCGCACGGCCCTCGCCGACGGGGACCTCGCGTCATGGGCCGCCTCGGCCGGACCGCGCCCCGATGTCGCAACGCTGGCGGCGACCCGTGCACTGGCTCCGGCGCTGGTGAAGGGCGCGGACCCGCTGGGCCTGCGTGACTGGGCACCGGGGTGCGCGGGTGCGCTGGTCGCGGCGCTGCACGAGCGGTACCCGCCGGACCTCGGCACCTGGCCCGAGCTGATCACGGAGATCATGCGCCTGCGCGGAGCAGCGGAACCGGCGCTGCCACGCGGCGGAGCCACGGCGGCCGGCCCGCGGGAACCGCTGCCTGCCGGGCCACTCGTCGGCGGCGGCACCAGCGCGACCGGCCCAGGCGGGCCGGCGCTGCTGCGCGGCGGAACCGCGACGGCCGGGCCGCGGGAACCACGACCGGCCGAGCCACTCCTCGGCGACGGCGCGACCGGCCCAGGCGGGCCGGCGCTGCTGCGCGGCGGAACCGCGACGGCCGGGCCGCTTCTGCGCACCCGGGCCACCCTCCCGCCCCCGGCGTCGGAAGCGGCGATCCGCTCGGCGGAGCTGCGGCTGGGCGTCGACCTGCCGGAGGACTTCCGCGAGTTCCTGCGCACCTGCGACGGCCTGCCCGCGGACGTCGTCTTCCCCCGGCTGCTCGGCACCGCGGACCTGCGGTCCGAGAACGGCGTGGTGATCCTCGCCGAACCCGCGGTGCTGCTGCTTTCGGCGTCCCACGTCGTGGAGGTCGACCCGGTGCTCGGCACCACCGTCCACCAGTCGTTCCGCGCGGCGCTGGTCCAGCACGCCACGCTGCTGGCCCAGGCAGGCTAGCTTGGTCCCGGTGACCACCCTCACCGCGGAGAAGATCACCCCGGACAACGTCGCCGCCGCGTGCCAGCTGGCCGTCGAGCCGCACCAGAAGGACTTCGTCGCGCCCGTCGCCGTCTCGCTCGCCGAGGCCTACACCCAGCCGGAGGTCGCCTGGCCGCGGCTGATCCTCGACGACGGCGAACCGGTCGCCTTCGTCATGGGCGGCTTCAACCCCGGCGCGGAGCTCGACTTCTTCCGCTGCGGGATCTGGCGGCTCAACGTCGGCGCCGGCGTCCAGGGTCGCGGTCACGGCCGGTTCGCGGTCGAAACCGTCCTCGAAGAGGCCCGGCGACGCGGTCAGCAGGCCGCCACGGTGCTGTGGCTCCCGGCCGAAGGCGGCCCGGAGGGCTTCTACCTCAAGCTGGGCTTCCGCCCCACCGGCCAGACCTTCAACGGCGAGGTGGTCGGCCGGGTCGAGCTCTAGGCCTGACCGCGCTTCTTCCGCTCGGTGTACTCGCGCATCCGCTTCGGGTAGCCGACCCGCGCGACCTCGTAGACCGGGATCGAACGGCGGTGGCCGAACTGCTGGGCCGCCTCCAGGCTGCCGATCCGGCGCCGGGTCCACTCGCCGTCGTGGGCGATCAACACCACAGTGGTCTCGGTGACGTTCGTCTTCGGCTCGACGAACGCCTCGACGCCGCGGCGCGAGGCCGCCCACTCGTCGAGGTGATGGGTGTCTTCGGAACTGGCTTTCCGCAGCGTGCCGGCCTTCTGCCCGCCCTTGGCGCGCCTGCGCAGGGAGTCGAACAACCCCACCGCGACCACCTTCCCTCCCGAGACTTTCCCCACTCATTATCCCGATGTCCGCGTGTGGTCGGTGTCGCACACCCGGCTAGCTCGCAGCCTCCTCCGGCGTAGTGACAAGATGGCGGGTGTCGCGCGCGCGGTTATACCGGGCAGGGGCGACGACAGAGCACCACCCCACTGCTTGCCGAGGAGCTATTGAAGTGACCGACACCTCCGCCGACCTCGTGATCCTGGGAGGCGGATCGGGCGGCTACGCCGCAGCGTTCCGCGCGGCCGAGCTGGGCCTTTCCGTCATCCTGATCGAGAAGGACAAGCTGGGCGGGACCTGCCTCCACCGGGGCTGCATCCCGACCAAGGCCCTGCTCCACGCCGCCGAGGTCGCCGACGAAACCCGCGAGGCCGAAGCGGTCGGCGTCAAAGCCGTCTTCGAGGGCATCGACATCGCCGGGGTCAACAAGTACAAGGACGGGATCGTCTCCCGGCTGTACAAGGGCCTGCAGGGCCTGGCCAAGGCGCACAAGGTGACCCTCGTCGAGGGCAGCGGCACGTTCGTCGGCGGCACCACCGTCGAGGTGGACGGCACCCGCTACACCGGCAAGAACGTCATCCTCGCCACCGGTTCGTACTCGCGCACGCTGCCCGGCCTGGAGCTGGGCGGCCGCGTGATCGCCAGCGAGCAGGCCCTCGCCCTCGACTACGTCCCCAAGAAGGTCGTCGTCCTCGGCGGCGGCGTGATCGGCGTCGAGTTCGCGAGCGTCTGGGCCTCCTTCGGCGTCGACGTCACCATCGTGGAAGCGCTGCCGCGGCTCGTCCCGAACGAGGACGAGTTCGCGTCCAAGCAGCTCGAGCGCGCTTTCCGCCGTCGCAAGATCGCCTTCAAGACCGGCGTGAAGTTCACCGGTGCGAAGCAGGACGAGAACGGCGTGAGCGTCTCGCTGGAGTCCGGCGAGACCATCGAGGCCGACCTGCTGCTGGTCGCCGTCGGCCGCGGGCCGAACTCGGCGGGCCACGGCTACGAGGAGGCCGGCGTCAAGATCGAGCGCGGCTTCGTCCTCACCGACGACCGGCTGCGCACCAACCTGCCGAACGTCTACGCCGTCGGCGACATCGTCCCCGGCCTGCAGCTCGCGCACCGCGGCTTCCAGCAGGGCATCTTCGTCGCCGAGGAGATCGCCGGGCAGAGCCCGCGCGTGATCGACGAGAGCGGCATCCCGCGCGTCACCTACTCCCACCCGGAGGTCGCGTCGGTCGGGCTGACCGAGTCGCAGGCGAAGGACAAGTACGGCGCCGACGTCACGACGTTCACCTACGACCTCGGCGGCAACGGCAAGAGCCAGATCCTCAAGACCTCCGGCGGGGTCAAGCTGGTCAAGGCCCCGGACGGCCCGGTCGTCGGGGTCCACATGGTCGGCGACCGCGTCGGCGAGCTGATCGGCGAAGCGCAGCTGATCTACAGCTGGGAGGCCTTCCCCGAAGACGTCGCGCCGCTCATCCACGCGCACCCCACCCAGACCGAGGCCCTCGGTGAAGCGTTCCTCGCCCTCGCGGGGAAGCCGCTGCACGTGCACAGCTGACGTCCCACCAGCAGAATCCAGACCACGCAGAACTTGGAAGAGGAGTCAGCGAACGATGGCCTACTCCGTCACATTGCCGGAGCTCGGGGAGAGCGTCACCGAAGGCACCGTCACCCGGTGGCTTAAGCAGGAGGGCGACACCGTCGAGGTCGACGAGCCGTTGCTCGAGATCTCGACCGACAAGGTCGACACCGAGGTCCCCTCCCCGGTGGCGGGCACGGTCGTGAAGATCAGCGCCGCCGAAGACGAGACCGTCGAGGTCGGCGGCGAGCTCGCCGTGATCGACGACGGCTCGGGCGGCGTGCCCGAGTCTTCGGCCCCGGCGCAGGAAGAGCCCGCGCAGGAGTCCGCGCCCGAGCCCGAGCCGGAGTCCCAGCCCGAGCCGCAGGCCCAGGACAGCGCCCCGAGCAAGCCGGACACCGCGCCGGCCGCCGGGGGTGAAGGCACCGAGGTGAAGCTGCCCGAGCTGGGCGAGAGCGTCACCGAAGGCACCGTCACGCGCTGGCTGAAGCAGGTCGGCGACTCGGTCGAGGTCGACGAGCCGCTGCTCGAGATCTCCACCGACAAGGTCGACACCGAGGTGCCGTCGCCGGTCGCCGGCACGGTGCTGGAGATCCGCGCGGGCGAGGACGAGACCGTCGAGGTCGGCGGTGTCCTGGCCGTGATCGGTGCCGCCGGTGCCGCGCCGAAGGCGGAGTCCGCGCCGGAGCCGGCCCAGGAGGCCAAGCCCGAGCCGAAGCCGGAACCCCAGCCGGAACCGAAGCCCGAGCCGGTCCAGCAGGCCAAGCCGGAACCGAAGCCCGAGCCCAAGCCGGAGCCGAAGGCCGAGCCCGCCCCGGCCGCGGCGAAGGAGAGCTCGGCGGACGGCCCGTACGTCACGCCGCTGGTCCGCAAGCTGGCCTCGGAGCACGGCATCGACCTCGCGTCGCTGACCGGCAGCGGCGTCGGCGGCCGGATCCGCAAGCAGGACGTCCTGGCCGCGGCCGAGGAGAAGCAGAAGGCGGCCGCCGCGCCGGCTCCCGCCGCTGCCGCTCCGGCCGCGGCCGCCCCGGCGGCGCCCGCCGCGCGTCCGGCGGCCGCGGTGTCGCCGGAGCTCGCGGCGCTGCGCGGCACGGTGCAGAAGGCCAGCCGGATCCGCCAGATCACGGCCACCAAGACCCGCGAGTCGCTGCAGATCGCCGCGCAGCTCACGCAGGTCCAGGAGGTCGACGTCACGAAGATCGCCAAGCTGCGGCAGCGGGCGAAGGCGAACTTCAAGGAGCGCGAGGGCGTCAACCTGACGTTCCTGCCGTTCTTCGCGAAGGCCACCGTCGAGGCGCTCAAGCAGCACCCGAACGTCAACGCGTCCTACAACGAGGACACGAAGGAGATCACCTACCACGGTGCCGTGCACCTGGGCATCGCGGTGGACACCGACCGCGGCCTGCTCTCGGTGGTCATCCACGACGCGGGCGAGCTGAGCCTGGCCGGGATCGCGCACCGCATCGCCGACCTGGCGGGCCGGGCGCGCGCCGGGCAGATCAAGCCCGACGAGCTGTCCGGTGGCACGTTCTCCATCACGAACATCGGCAGCGTCGGCGCGCTGTTCGACACGCCGATCATCGTGCAGCCGCAGTCCGGCATCCTCGGGACCGGCGCGGTCGTCAAGCGCCCGATCGTCGCCACCGACGCGGACGGCAACGACACCATCGCCATCCGGTCGATGGCGTACCTCCCGCTGACGTACGACCACCGCCTGGTGGACGGCGCCGACGCGGGCCGCTTCCTGATGACGATCAAGCAGCGTCTGGAAGAGGGCAACTTCGAGGACGAGCTCGGCCTCTGAGTTCCTGACCGTGAAGGGCTCCTCATCCGCGGGTGAGGAGCCCTTCACGGCGTTCCGGGCCTGGCTGTCCACCCACCGCGACGCGGTCTCGGTCGTGGCGGACGACGGCCGGCGCCACCTGACCCACCACGCCGAGGTCCCGCGAGTCCTGGCCTCGACGATCAAGGTCGTCCCCTTGCTCGCGTACACGACCGCGGTCGCCGGCGGCACGCTCGACCCGGCCGAACCGGTCCGGGTCGGCGACTGGGACGCGTTCCACCCGTTCGACGGCGACGGCCCCCTCGGCGCCGGTGCCCACCACCGGGCGCTGACCGCACTGGGAATCGCCTGCGACGAGTACGGCGTGGCCCACGATCCGGGCCGGCCGGTCCCGCTCGACGCGATCGCCACGGCGATGATCACCGAAAGCGACAACGCGGCCCCCGACTACCTCCGCGCCCGGCTCGGCGACGAGGCGGTCCGGGCCGCCGCGGCCGACGGCGGCTGGCCGGCCGCGGACCTGCGCTGGTTCTGCGGTGAAACCCTCCGCTCGCTTCACCCCGCCGAGCCGGACCTGACCGCGCGGTTCACCGGCGATCCCGCGTTCCGGCAGGAAGTCCTCGACCGCGTCCGAGGCGAGCCGATCTCCGCCGAGGCCGAGTGGGAATGGACACAGGGGACCGCGCACGGCACGGCCGCGCGGCTCTTCGCCTTCCACCGCCACCTCGCCACCGCGGCCTCTCCCGCCGTCGCCCTCGCGCGCCGCAAGCTCGGCCGGGACGTGCGCTACAAGGGCGGCGCCCTGCCGCGCAGCCGGGGTTTCGGCCTCTCCGCGTCCGGTGGGACCGTCGCGATGTTCTTCACCGGGACGGACTTCCCCGAGGTCCCGCTCGCCGACCTGGGCCTGGCGATCCTCGCCGACCTGCCCGGTTTCGCGCGAGACCTGGGCGTGCGGGCGCGCAGCGGATGCGCAACGATCGACCCATGCGAGTACTGATCGCCGGAGCGAGCGGCTTGATCGGGTCGGCGCTGGGCGAGCGCCTGCGGCGCGAAGGCCACGACGTCCGCCGGCTGGTGCGGCGCGAGGCGCGCGGCGGCGGCGAATTCCGCTGGGATCCGCCGTCGGGCTCCATCGCCGGCGGCGCCTTCGAAGGCGTGGACGCCGTCGTGAACCTCGGTGGCAAGCCGCTGTTCCCCGGGCGGTGGAGCGCGATGCGCAAGCAGGAGCTCACCGACAGCCGGGTCGAGCCGACCGAGGTGCTCGCCGAAGCCGTTGCCGAACACGGCGTCGGCGTGCTCGTCAACGCTTCCGCCGTCGGGTACTACGGCCACACGCACGAGTCCACTGTGGACGAATCGGGACCGCGCGGCGGCGGTTTCCTCGCCGAGCTCTGCGAAGCCTGGGAAGCGGCGACGGCGGGTGCGGGCGACGCGCGCGTCGTGAACATCCGGACCGGGCTGGTGCTGTCCACGAAGGGCGGTCTCTACAAAACGCTGCGCCCGCTCTTCCAGCTGGCCCTGGGCGGGCGGCTCGGCGACGGCCGCCAGTTCATGCCGTGGATCGCCCTCGAGGACGAGGTCGGCGCCATCGTCCACGTCCTCACGCACGACGACCTGGCCGGCCCGGTCAACCTCAGCGGCCCGGCCCCGGTGACGAACGCCGAGTTCACCAAGGCGGTCGGGCAGGCCCTGCACCGCCCGGCGCCGTGGTGGGTGCCCGGGATCGCGCTCAAGACCGTGCTCGGCCAGGCCGGCGAGGAGATGGCGCTGTTCGGGCAGCGGGCCGTCCCGGCCGCGCTGGAGCGGTCCGGCTACGAGTTCCGGCACCGGACCCTGGACAGCGCACTCGCCGCGGCATGAGCGTTCCGCTGCAGCGCTGGCTCGTCGTCGGCGTGGTGCTCTCCGCCGCGTTCGTCGTGCTCGGCCTCAGCGTGGCGCGGCAGCCGCTGACCCTCGACGTCGAAGTCGCGGACGCGCTGCACGGCGTCTACGCGGAGCCACTCGGCCGGGTGGCGCAGGCCGGGAGCGACGTTCTCGGGCCGGTGCTCCCCTTCGTCCTGGGCGCCGCGCTGCTCGCCTTGGCGCTGCGGCAGCGGGCGCATCTCGGGCTGTGCGTGCGGCTCGCGGTGGTGCTGGTGCTCTGCCGGCTGACCAGCCTGGTGTTCAAGCCGCTCTTCCTGCGGGAACGCCCGCGCGACTACCCGGACCTGAGCTACCCGAGCGGGCACGTGGTGTCGGTGGCGAGCACGGGGTTCGTCCTGCTCCTGCTGTGCGCGTGGCTGTGGCCGCGGCTGGTCCGCCGGGTTTCGGTGGCGGTCGTCGTGGCCGTCGTGCTGGGCGCCGCCTGCCGCGTCGTGCTGGGCGTGCACTGGGTCACCGACACGATCGGAGCAGTGCTCGCGGTGACCGGTGTCGGGCTGCTCTCAGCGTGCGCCTTGCGGCTGCTTCCCCCGGGTGACGGGCGTAGCCTCGACGGGTGAGTTCTTCCCGCACCTCCTGCCGCGCCACCACCGAGCCCGTCGACGTCGTGGAGCTCGGCACGATCGAGTACACCGAAGCCTGGGAGCTCCAGCGGAGCCGGCTCACCGAGCGCGCCGACGGCACCGCGCCGGACACGATGTTCCTGCTGCAGCACCCGTCGGTGTACACCGCGGGCAAGCGCACGGAGCCGGCCGACCGCCCGGCCGACGGCACCCCGGTGATCGACGTCGACCGCGGCGGCAAGATCACCTGGCACGGCCCCGGCCAGCTGGTCGGCTACCCGATCGTGAAGCTCGGCGACCCGATCGACGTCGTGCACTACGTGCGGCGCCTGGAGGAGGCGCTGATCCACGTGTGCGACCGGCTGGGCGTGCGCAGCGGCCGCGTCGAAGGCCGCAGCGGCGTCTGGATCCCGGCCGACGAGCGCGGCATCGAGCGCAAGATCGCGGCGATCGGCATCCGCGTCCAGCGCGGCGTGACGATGCACGGCTTCGAGCTCAACTGCAACGCGGACCTCTCGGCGTTCGACTCGATCGTGCCGTGCGGGATCCGCGACGCAGGCGTGACGTCGCTGTCGTACGAGCTGCAGCGCGACGTGAGCGTGGAGGCCGTGCTGCCGTTGGCCCGCGACGCCGTCTTGGCCGCCCTCGAAGGCGAGCTGCCGGTGAGCGAAGACCGCTGGCTCCCGCGTCCCGAAGCACCCCAGGCGCCCGGCGTGACGTTCGCCCTCCAGAACTGAGAAACGGGCGCCTCCCGCGGGAGGCGCCCGTTCCCGTTCAGTCCAGCTGCGGCGCGACCTCGGCCGCGACCAGCTCGATCTGGTCCACATCGGACAGATCCAGCAGCTGCAGGTAGACCCGGGTGATCCCGGTCTTCTCCCGCCACTGCCCGATCCGCTCGACGACCTCGGCGGGCGTCCCGGCCAGGCCGTTCGCGCGCAGCTCGGTGACGTCCCGGCCGATGCCCTCGGCCCGGCGGGCAACCTCCGCGTCGGAGCGGCCGACGGCGATGGTCAGCGCCACCGAACGCAGGATCTCCTTGGGGTCGCGGCCGATCTCCTGGGCCGCCGCGTCGACGCGGGCGAACTGCGCGGCCGCCGTGTCGGCGTCGGTGAACGGCAGGTTGAACTCGTCCGCGAACCGCGCGGCCAGCGCCGGCGTGCGCTTCTTGCCCTGGCCACCGATGATCACCGGCGGCGCCGGGGACTGCGCCGGCTTCGGCAGGCCCGGCGACTCCGTCAAGGTGTAGTACTGACCGGCGAAGGAGAACGTCGAGCCCGCCGGCGTCTTCCACAGCCCGGTGATGATCTCGAGCTGCTCGGCGTAGCGGTCGAAGCGCTCCTTCAGCGGCGGCAGCGTGAGGCCGTACGCCTCGTGCTCGGCGTCGTACCAGCCCGAACCGAGGCCGAACTCGACGCGCCCACCGGACATCCGGTCGACCTGGGCGACCGAGATGGCCAGCGGCCCCGGGTACCGGAACGTCGCCGCGGTGACGAGCGTGCCGAGCCGGATCCGGCTGGTCTCCCGCGCCAGGCCGGCCAGCGTGATCCAGGCATCGGTCGGGCCGGGCAGGCCGTCGGCCGAGCCCATCTTCAGGTAGTGGTCGCTGCGGAAGAAGGCGTCGTAGCCGGCGGCTTCGGTCGCCTTGGCGACGCGCAGCAGGTCGTCGTAGCTGGCCCCTTGCTGGGGCTCGGTGAAGATCCTCAAGTCCACGAAAGTCAGCCTATAGAGACGTCGGGCTCCGTGCGCCGCAGCCGTACCAGCATCCGGACGATCACGTCCTCGATCTCGGCGCCGACCTTCTTCGGGTCCGGCGAGCTGGCGATCTCGGTCGCCGCGCTCGACAGCGCGCCGAAGAGCAGCCGCGCGGTGACCTCGACCGGCACGGGCTCGACCTCGCCCGCGTCGATCAAGGACTGCAGGCCGGACCGGACGAGCCCGAAGCTGCACCGCTCCTCGGCCTCGCGCCAGCGCTCCCAGCCCATGACGACCGGGGCTTCGTGGATGGCGATCCGCTGGTACGCCGGGTCGAGGCAGGCCCGGATGAACGCGTTGAGCCCGCCGAGGGCCCGCTCCCACGGCGAGCCGTCGCCGGTCATGATCTTGTCGAGACGGTCGTAGACGAGGCTTTCGACCTGGTCGAACGCGGCTTCGAAGAGCGCCTGCTTGCCGCTGAAGTGGTGGTAGAGCGCACCCTTGGTGACGCGGGCACGTTTGGCGATCTCGTCGAGCGAGGTACCCGCGTAACCGCGTTTGGTGAACAGTTCCACCGCGCTGTCGACCAGCGCCGACCGGGTCGACTCGGAGTAGTCGAGCCGCCTGGACCTCATTGTCGCCACCTTCACACCTTACGCCGGGAGGATCTCTCCATACTCATGGTATGTTCGCCTGGTCAGGTCCGTACCGGGAGTATGCCGCAGACCCGCGGTATGACCCGGGCCACGGAAGGGGAGCCCACGATGAGCTGGACAGACTTCTACCGACGTCAGGAAATCCTCGAAGCGACCGTCCGCCTGGCGGGCCGCAACCCGGCCGCGCCGCTGGCGCTCGACGAGGTCCCCGGCGCCGAAGAGCACTTCGGTACCGAGGAGAACGTCCTCCTGGCGCTGCAGTACCAGTGGACGAGGACGCTCAGCGGCCGCCTGCGCGCCGAGGTCACCGACCCGGACGACGCCGACGGCCTCGGCGACCACGTCGACGCCGTCACCCGCGCCTGGCGCGCGTCCGCCGACGAGCACGAGACGCTGCGCGCGGTGCTCGACGGCGGCTACGAGCGGCACGCGTCGCTGCGCCGGATGCACGAAGGCGAGCTGCGGATGCTCGCCGTCACGGCCGGGCTGGCCGACCCGCGCGAGCCGGGTGAAGAGATCGTCAAGGTGGGTCACGCGCTCGAGGCGCTGCTGCGCACGAGCCGCGAAGAGCCCGCCCGCCGCCGTCCCGTCATGGGACACCTGCGGCGCCTGCTCGCGCCCAGTGCGTAACAGGAGTACATACAACGCATGACGGAGCGCTGGACCGACGCCGACATCCCCGACCAGACCGGCCGGGCCGCCCTGATCACGGGGGCGAACTCGGGGCTCGGGCTGCGCACCGCCGAGGTGCTCGCGGGCAAGGGGGCCCGCGTGTTCCTCGCCTGCCGCTCCGCCGAACGCGGCGCGAAGGCACTGGACATCGTCAAAGCGGCCGCCGCGGGCGCCGAGCCCGAGCTCATCCCACTGGACCTGAGCGAGCTCGCCTCGGTGCGCGCGGCCGCCGCGTCGGCCCGGGAGCTGACCGGCGACAAGCTGGACCTCCTGGTCAACAACGCCGGCGTGATGGCGACCGCCCGCGGCCGCACCGCCGACGGCTTCGAGCTGCAGTTCGGCACCAACTACCTCGGGCACGCGGCGCTGACGTGGCTGCTGATGCCCGCTTTGCGCGGTGGACGGCACGCCCGCGTCGTCACGCTGTCGAGCCTCGCCGCCACGGGCGCGCGCATCCACCTCGACGACCCGAACTTCGAGCACCGCCGCTACAACGCGGCCACCGCGTACGGCCAGTCGAAGCTCGCCGACCAGGTGTTCGCACTCGAGCTGGACCGGCGCCTGCGCGCGGCGGGCTCGGACATCCTGAGCGTCGCCGCGCACCCCGGGTACACCGCGACCGGGCTCGGCAGCGGCATGGCGCGGTCGTACTCGAACCCGGTGGTCCGGTCCGTGATCGCCGGCGGCCACCGCGTCGGCGAGGTCCTGTTCGCGCAGGGCCCCCGGATCGGCGCCCTCCCCCAGCTCTACGCGGCGACCGCGGACGGCGTCGAAGGCGGTGCGTATTTCGGTCCCCGCGGGCTCGGCAACCTGCGTGGTCACCCGGCTCGGGTGCCCACGCTCGCGACCGCCCGCCTCGAGCCGCTGGGGTCCGCATTGTGGGAGCTCACGGCGAAGTCGACGGGCATCACCCCCGATCCCGCCTAGCCCGGACGGGCGTACGGTTGAGGGCGTGAGTGCTGCGCCTGAAGGCCGGAAGCTGCTGCGTCTGGAAGTCCGCAACAGTGAGACGCCGATCGAGAAGAAGCCGCCGTGGATCAAGACGCGGGTGCGGATGGGGCCGGAGTTCACCGAACTCAAGGGGCTCGTGCGCCGTGAAGGCTTGCACACCGTCTGCGAAGAGGCGGGTTGTCCCAACATCTACGAGTGCTGGGAAGACCGCGAAGCGACGTTCCTCATCGGTGGTGACCAGTGCACGCGTCGGTGTGACTTCTGCCAGATCGACACCGGCAAGCCCGCCGCCCTCGACCGCACTGAGCCCCGCAAGGTCGCGGAGTCCGTGCAGGCCATGGGTCTGCGGTACTCGACCGTGACCGGTGTGGCGCGCGATGACTTGGACGACGGCGGTGCGTGGCTGTACGCCGAGACCGTGCGTCAGATCCACGCCCTGAACCCGGGTACCGGTGTCGAGCTGCTGATCCCGGACTTCAACGCCGATCCGGCGCAGCTGGCCGAGGTGTTCGGCTCGCGGCCGGAAGTCCTTGCCCACAACGTCGAAACGGTGCCGCGAATCTTCAAGCGGATCCGGCCCGGCTTCCGGTACGCGCGTTCGCTCGAGGTCATCACGGCCGCACGTGAAGCGGGCCTGGTGACGAAGTCCAACCTCATCCTGGGCATGGGCGAGACGCCGGACGAGGTGGCGCCCGCGATGCAGGACCTGGTCAACGCGGGGTGCGAGATCTTGACGATCACGCAGTACCTGCGTCCGTCGCCGCGGCACCACCCGGTCGATCGCTGGGTGAAGCCGGAGGAGTTCGTCGAGCACTCTCAGGCTGCCGAGGCGATGGGCTTTGCCGGTGTGATGGCGGGGCCGCTGGTGCGGTCGTCGTACCGCGCGGGACGGCTGTACGCCCAGACGAAGGCCCACCGCGGCGAGGAGCTGCCGGAGAACCTGGCGCACCTGGCCGCCGAAGGCCCCGCCGCACAGGAAGCCGCGTCGCTGCTGGCACGGTGACGCGCGTCACCCCACCTTCCTTAAAGGATCGGTAAAGTGGGTGGCATGGCCCTGGTTTCGGACCTCCTCAGCTGGTTGCAAGGACTCCCGGAACCGGGGCTCGTCGCGGTGACCGGCGGGCTGGTCTTTGCCGAGTGCACGATCGGGCTGGGTTTCCTGGCGCCGGGCGAGTCCGGCCTGCTCATCGCCGCGACGACGGCCACCACGGTCGCCCGGTTCGTGGTCCTGTGGCTGGTGGTCACACTCTGCGCAACTGCGGGCGACGCGCTCGGCTACCTGATCGGCCGCCGTTTCGGGCCCCGGCTGCGCGAGACGAAACTGATCCGCAAGTACGGCCTCGAGGCGTGGGACAAGGCAACCGCGGTCCTGGAGCGCCGCGGCGCGTGGGCGGTGTTCTTCGCCCGGTTCCTGCCGGTGATCCGCACCCTGACCCCAGCGGCGGCGGGAACGTCCGGCCTGCCGTTCCGCAAGTTCCTCCCGGCCGCGGCGGCGGGCGCGTTCTGCTGGTCCCTGGTCCACATCAGCATCGGCGCGGCCCTGGGCGAGGCGGCGAAGCGGATCGAAGGCGTGATGAACACGGGCGGCCTGATCGTGGTCGGCGTGCTCGCGGCGGTCGGAGTGTTCTTCTTGCTGCGGTTGAAGAAGCGGAAGGCGCTGGCCGCCGAGCCGCCTCGCGAACCCGAGCGAGTCCCCTGACCTGAACCGGCGCACCGCACCCAACGCCACCTCGGTGCGCAGGCGAAGCCGAGCAGAGCCGCCGCATCCCGAGCCCACGAGGGTGCGGCCCGAGCGAACCCGGACCGCACCCTCCCGGCGTCAGCGGCGGGCGCGCGCCGCCTTGCCGGTGGCCCAGCCGACCAAGCCGAGCGCCAGCAGCGCCCCACCGGCGACGAACGGCCAGGTTCCGGTCCCCGGCGCCACGCCCGGGGCAGGAGCCGCCGCGAGGTCGTACCCGCCGAGCTTCCCCTGCTCCCGATAGGCCGAACCAGGCAGCTTGTCGCCGTACAGGCGGTGCACCAACTGCTGGTACGCCGCCAGCGTCACGCCTTCGCCGACCCGCTGGCGAGCCGGGTCGTTGAGCGCCAGCACGCGACCGTCGCGTACCCGGTACCACGCATTGACCTGCGGTTCGGTGAACACGAGGTCACCGGCCGCCTGCGCCGGGTACGTCAGCTCCTCGGTGCCGGTGGTGAAGTTGCTCGCGGTCCAGCCGCCTGCTTCCGGCGTCACCCACACGGTCGCCTGGCGGCCCGTCGACGCCGAAGCGCGCACCGCGTAGTACGCGAACGACGCCGGCGCGGCGCCCGGCTTCCCGGCGACGAAAGCCGGGTCCAGCGAGTACACCGACTGGGGCGCACCGTCCACCTTGGGCGCCTGCGCGACGTCCGCGCGCGCGACACCCGCCCGGCGGTCGAGCTGGCCGAAGAACGCCGAAAGCTGCCCGTCGGCAGCCTTGACCGCCGCGGCGACCTCGTCGGGCGACCCCGACGCCGAAGCCGTCCCGCCGAAACCGAACACCAGGGCCGCACCCGCGACCAGGACAGCGAGTCCACGGAAGACGTTCATGCTCACGCCCCGATCCGGTAGAGGGACTGCGCCCACTGGAACTGCCCGTTGCGCACGTAGCTCGAGTGCGCCATCGCGCTGTAGCGCTGGCTGCTCGGCCACGGGTCGCCGTAGTAGACGAGCCCGCTCGCGTCGTAGCCGTAGATCACCTGGGCGTGCCCGCCGCCGGCCGTCCAGTAGATGCCCGTCTCGATCGGGCGCCGCGCACCGATCTCGGTCTGCACCGACGCGAAGCTCAACGCGTTGGTCACCGTGCCGGGCCGCAGCCCGAGCGCCTGGTAGCCGCGCTGGACGTACGTCAGCTCGCCGGCCTGGTTGGGGCACTGCGAACCGGCCGGGTAGCCGCGGGAGTAGTCGCAGAAGGTGTTCTGGCTGACGTTCGCGCCGTACCCGAGGAACCGGGCGATGGTCAGGCCGCTCGCGGCCCAGCACCACTGGTCCTGCTCCTGGACCAGCTGGCTGATCGACAGCGTGGTCGCTTCGGTGGTCGCGCTCGCGGGCGGGGAGAGCAGGCCGGTGAGGGCCACGCACAGCGCGCCGAGCGCCATTGCTCGTCTGAAGTGCATTCGTTGCTCCTTGTCGGCAACAGGTGGGGACTTCGTGAGCTTCTCCCGTTGCCGCGCCGGGCAGTAATCCCAGCGGGGATAACACCGGCGTTATGCCGCCTATCGGGCAGGCGCCAGCCCGCTTCCCGAATACTCGCGGCACCAGCGCGCGAAATGCGGATTCCGCTGCCGCGACGCCGCATACGCCACTTCCGCGCACCGGAACACCCGGTCGGTCGTCGGCGTGCGGGCGTCGTCCTCGCGCGTCGCGAACAGCAAAGTCGTCCACAGCGGGTCACCCGCGAGCGGCAGCGCGACGAGACCCGGTGGTGGCGCCGAAGCCGCCTGCGCGAGGCAGACCGCGCCCTGCGCGATGAGCGTCCCCGCGGTGCCCGCCTCCGACGTGAAGTGCCGGACGCGCGGGCTGAACCCGGCGGCCGCGCAGGCCTGCAGGAACCGCACGCGCACGCAGTTTTCGTGCGGGGGCGGGAGGATCCAGTCGCAGCCGGCCAGGTCGGCGAGGTCGACGACGCCGTCGCGGATCGCCGGGTGGCCGTGGGCGATGCCGACGAAGATCGGCTCGGTGGCGAGCGTCCGGACGGTCAGGCCGGCGAAGTGGTGTGCCTCCGTGCCGTCGAAGCGTTCGAGCAGGGCGACGTCGACGCGGCCGGTCGAGAGCAGCTTGAGCAGGGTGAGCGACGCCGGTTCGGCGTAGGTCTGGACGTCGACGTCCAGCTCCCCCAGCTCCTCGATGAAGCGGCCGATGATGAGCAGCGGGATGTACCCGATCCGGAGGGTCTCCGGCCCGTCCTCGCCGTGCCGCCGGGCGGAGGCGACGAGGGCCTGCATGTCGGACAGCAGCGCGTCGGCGCGGGCGAGCACGAACCGGCCGAGCTCGGTCGGGCGCACGCCGCTGGGGCCGCGGACGAACAGGTCGCCGCCGAGGATCCGCTCGATCCGCTTGAGCTGCGCGGTGAGGGCGGGCTGGCTGACGCCGAGGACGGTCGCGGCCCGGCTCACGCTGCCGCCGTCCGCGACGGCGCGGACGGCCCTGAGATGCCGCAGCTCCAGCTCGGCCACGTCCAGCAGGCTAACGCCGTCTTCCCGGGCGGCACGACCTGCGAAAGTCGGGCTTACTACATTCGGCGGTATGAGTCTCGCGGATCTTCCCCGGCCGATCGGGTTCGTCCTCGGCGGGGGCGGCAGCCTCGGTGCCATGCAGGTCGGCATGCTGCGCGCGCTCGCCGAAGCCGGCGTCACGCCCGACCTGGTGGCGGGCACGTCGGTCGGCTCGCTCAACGCGGCGGTGCTGGCCCTGCCCGGCGACGACGCCTTGGCGCGCCTGCACGGCATCTGGGCGCACATGACGCGTGCCGAGGCCTTCCCCGGCGGCGTGCTGAGCCGCGTCCGGACGCTGACGCAGAGCAAGACGCATCTGTTCCCCAACACCGGCCTCACCGCGATCATCGCCGACCACCTGGGCGCCGAAACGCGCTTCGAGGACCTGGCGCTGCCGCTCGGCGTCGTCACGACGCAGGTCGACACCGCCGAGCCGCTGCTGATCCGGTCGGGACGGCTGCTCGAGCCGCTGCTGGCCAGCTGCGCGATCCCGGGGATCTTCCCGCCGGTCGAGCACGAAGGGCGGCTGCTCTACGACGGCGGGCTCGTCGCGAACGTGCCGATGCGGCAGGCACTGGCGATGGGTGCGCAGTCGCTGGTGGTGCTCGACTGCGCGTTCCCCGGGAAGCTGCCCGAGGCGCCGCGGACGTTCGCCGAGGTGATGATGTTCACCGCGATGATCTCCATGCGGAACCAGGCGGTGCTGGAAGCGCCGGTCGCGGCCGCGCGGGTGCCGGTCGTGTACCTGCCGGGGCCGGCGCCGGTACGTGTGAACCCGCTCGATTTCGGGCACACCGAAGCACTGGCGGAAGAGGCGTACTCGGCCGCGCGGGAGTTCCTCGACGGGATCTCGGTGAGCGGGCCGGGACTGTACGGGGCGCCGGGCCTCGTCGTCACGTGATCCGCGTCACGCCGATGCACCTATCCGCCGGTAGGAACGTCATCGCTATCGCGTAGTTTTGATGACGAATGCCCGCCGACCCCAATTTCCCAAAAAGAGACAATATGCCCCCCAAGAAGATTTTACTTTCGGTGGCCGGAATCCTCGCCGGAGCACTGCTGGTTTCCGCCTGCTCGTCCGGTGACGACGGCGGCTCACCCGGCGGTGGGGCGCCCGTGTCCGGTTCCGCGTCGGCTGCGGCGACCCCGGTCGCCGTGTCGTTCGAGCCCGCGGGCGGCACGGGGGTGAACCCGGCGACGCCCGTCGTCGTCAAGGCCGCCAACGGGAAGCTCCTCGACGTCACGGTGACGAACACCGCGAAGGGGAACAAGGTCGGCGGCAAGCTCGCCGACGACGGGGCCAGCTGGACGTCGACCGAGCCACTCGGCTATGGAGCGACGTACAAGATCGTCGCGCACGCCCAGGGCGCCGACGGGAAGCCGGTCGAGCAGGACAACCAGATCAGCACGATCGCGCCGAAGAAGCAGGCGAACGCCAACCTGATCCCGGCGCCGTCCGCGGTGGCGAGCTCGGGCGTCGGCGTCGGGCAGCCGATCGTGTTCAGCTTCGGGAAGATCGCCGTGAAGAACAAGGCGGCGGTGGAGAAGGCCCTGACGGTGGAGTCCACGCCGAAGCAGGAGGGCAGCTGGTACTGGATCGACGACTCGAACGTCCACTACCGGCCGAAGGAGTACTGGAAGGCCGGCACGACGCTGAAGGTGACGGCCAAGATCTACGGCGTCGATTTCGGCAACGGCGTCTTCGGCGCGGAGGACCGCACGGAGACGTACAAGGTGCACGATTCCTGGATCGCGAAGGCGGACGGGAACACCGAGCAGATGCAGATCTTCCACAACGGCGCGATGGTGAAGTCCATGCCGATCTCGATGGGCAAGGACGCAACGCCGACACATTTGGGCGCGCACGTCATTTCGGACAAACAGGCGAATTACACGATGGATTCGTGCACGTACGGCGTTTGCCCGCCCGACCCGAAGGCGTACCGGTCGAACGAGAAGTTCTCGGAGCGGATTTCCAACGACGGCGAGTTCGTCCACGAGAACCCGAACAGCGTGGGCCAGCAGGGAAGCTCGAACGTGTCGCACGGCTGCATCAACCTGAACGGCGCGAACGCCCAGTGGTTCTTCCAGAACATGGGGCTGGGTGACGTCGTCGAGGTGACGAACTCCGGCGGCCCGCAGCTCCCGGTGTGGGACCTGTACGGCGACTGGTCCAAGTCCTGGGCCGACTGGCAAGCCGGCTCGGCCCTGAAGTAACGCACCTCAGTCTTGCCCCAGGGGGGCCGGGAGCTCCGCTCCCGGCCCCCTTCTCTATCCCCACCGGACTCTCCCGCCCCGACCCTCCAGGCACGCGACCCGACTCCCCAGGTACGCGAGTCGACCCTTCAATCACGCGTGATGCCCTCCCAATCACGAGTGATGCCTCTCCAATCACACGTGATCCCCCTTCAGACACACGGACCCGGCTTCGATCACGCCAGTTCCGGTTCTGCTCGCGCCAGTCACGTGCCCGAGCACCCCGGTAGCGTTCGCCCGAGCGGTCGACTCGCGTGATTGAGGAGCCAACTCGCGTGATTGGACAGACGACACGCGTACCCAGACAGACGACACACGTAGCTGGAGGGACGGCTCGCGTACCCGGACGGTCGGGTCGCGTGCCTGGAGGGTCGGGCAGAGTGGATGCGGGCATAAGAAAAGGGCCCGGGCCGGGAGACTTTACGTCTCAACCGGGCCCAGGCCCTTCCCCAAGTAAGTTCGGCGGTGTCCTACTCTCCCACAACCCTTCGGCTGCAGTACCATCGGCGCTATCAGGCTTAGCTTCCGGGTTCGGAATGGGACCGGGCGTTTCCCTGACGCTAAAACCACCGAAACAC
>NZ_BSTD01000007.1 GCF_030269325.1 Amycolatopsis sp. NBRC 101858
GCAGGGCCGTCACCACGGCAGCTGGAAGCACGAGGGCACGAAGTCGGCCACCACGGTGACCTCGGGCAACTCGGGTGACACCGGCGCCACCGGCTCGACCGGCGACGCCTGGAACACCAGCACCACCCACGGCGGGAACTCCGGCTGGGCGGGCAACGGGGGCGACGCCGCGGTCATCGCCACGGGCTGGAACACCGTCGCGCACACCCCGCACACCGTCTGACGGTTTCGCGGGACAACTGAACACGGAGTGGGGCACCAGGTTTGATCCTGGTGCCCCACTCCCGTTTCGCGGCGTGTCCGGGCGGCGCTGGCCTCCACTGCGGATCATTACGCGAGCGCGCAGCTTCCCCAGCCCGCCAGGCGGGTGGTCGAGTCAGCCGAGCGAACCTGACCGCCACGCCGGCAGACGACCCACGGGCGCGGCGCGCGGGTAACACCTTCGGGTGACTTGCCTCCGGTCGGGTGAAGAAGCCCGTGCGGATGGGCATTCCTCTCCGTTGCGACTTCGTGCGGCGAGAGAGGTGCCCATGTTTCCCGAGGACGAACGGCGCGCGCTCGAGCGGATCGAAGCAGAGCTCTCGGCCACCGATCCTGCCCTCGCCGACCGGTTCTGCCGGCGACCCGACAAGTGGCGATGGTTCTTCGTGCTGCTCGCGGTCACCGGCGTATGCGCGCTCGTCGTGGGACTTCTCGTGGGCAGCGGAAGCCTGACAGTCGTGGGAATCCTGACAATCGGCGTGCTCGCCGTCGAGTACGTTTCCCGGCGGCCGCGCACGCCTCACGGGTGACCTCGGTCCCCGGCGATCAGGGTCAGGCTTCGAACCCCGCCAGCGGCCGCACCTCGATCGGCACGCCGATCGCGGCCGTCACCCGGCCGGCCCACTCCAGGGCAGCGTCGAGGTCCGCGGCCTCGACGAGGTAAAAGCCGCCGAGGTGCTCCTTGCCTTCGGCGAAGGGACCGTCGGTGACCAGCACCTCGCCGTCGGACTCGCGCACCACCCGCGCCGCGCCGGGTTCGCCCAGCCGGGCGCTGAAGAGCCAGCTCCCGGTCGACTTCAGGTCCTTCTCGACCTCGCCGAGGAGGTGCATCGACCGACGCATCTCCTCCTCGGTGGGCGGTTCACGGACTTCGCCGTCGACACCGTGCACGGACAGCAAGAACCGGGCCATGACCTCACTCCTCCCGACGGACGTCCGCCGCCGCTCATCCTCGATACGAACGAGCGTGCTCCGGATCGACAGGCGTCACCGAGCCATTTTCGCCGATGGCCTACTCGGCGAGGTCACCCCGGGCGCACTCGCCGTGATCGTCGACAGGCCCGCGTTCAGCAGCCGGATCGCCTGCGCCCGGGTCCAGCCGGTCGCCTCGACGATCTCGGACACCGACCAGCCCTGCCGGACCGCGGACCGGACCGCGAACTGCTGGCGCGGTGGCAGGAGCGCGAGCTCGTCCAGCAGGACCGCGTCGGCCAGGGCCTCGTCGACGACCTTGGCCGCACGTCGGCGCACCAGCTCGGACCGCACCGCCCGGACGACGCGCATCCGCACCAGCCGCGCGTCGGCAGCGCGCTCGGGCGGCTGGCCGGGCTGCACCGCGGGGACGTGGCGAGCACACAGCCGCGCCGCGGACCGCCGTGACACCCCGGCCCGGAGCGCGGCCCCGTACACCAGCGCGACCAACCGGCCGGTGCTGGAGTCTTCCGACCGAGCGGCCGGTTCCGACGGCCCCGCCACCGCGGTCATCGATCGGCTCCGGCGCGCGCGAGAGCGCCGGTCCCGCTCACCCGGACCTCCGGGACCGAACGCGAGTCCGCCCCGAACACCTCGTGCACCAGGGAGGTGACCTCGTGGGCGGCCACCTCGCACCGGGAGACGTCCAGCACGACCGTCCCCCGGCACAGCGAGCGAGCGACCTCCAGCTCGACCCGCAAGGCCGCGGCGTCATGCGTCCTCCAGCGCCCGGTCATGACGATCTCGATCATCCCGTCGGAAACCCGCACCCTGGTCGCCACCGGCCCCGCCTCTCGTTCCCACCGCCACCGAGCGGTCGCGGGTACCCGGTTGATCGAACTCGCACACGCTCGCGAACGCACATCGGGCTTGCTTTCAAACAAGAATCAACATACTTCCGTTGGTTTCTGATCAACAGTGTTGACTCGGTCAAGGTGAAAACGCGACGCTGTAGGCCGTCGAGGAACGGGGTGGTTCACGATGTCCCAGGTTTCGCCCGATCCGGCCGCACGCCGCGCGGGGTTCAGCCGTCGCAGGTTCCTGGAGGGAAGCGCCGCGCTCCTGGGGACACTCGCCCTGCCCGCCATGATGCCCTGCCCGGCCGCGGCGGCGAGCACACTCGACGCTCCGCCCAACGGCTTCCCCGAGTGGAACAACAACATCGGCATCTTCGAGATCGGCACCGAGCCACCCCACGCCACGCTCATGCCGCACGCCGACCTCGGCGATGCGCTCGCCGGCGACCGCACCCGTTCGCCCTTCCGGTTCGATCTCGACGGCGACTGGAAGTTCCAGCACGCCGACCGCCCCGACGCGCGCGATCCCGACTTCCACCGCGAAGACGTCGACGACAGGTCGTGGGCCACGATGCCCGTGCCGTCGAACTGGCAGCTGCACGGCTACGACTTCCCGATCTACGTCAACATCACCTACCCCTGGTGGGGCGCCAACGGGCAGAACGAGAACGCCCAGCCTCCCTTCGCCCCGACGCGGTTCAACCCGGTCGGCCAGTACCGGCGGAGCTTCCGCGTCCCGCCGGGCTGGGCGGGCCGGCGCACGTTCCTGCACTTCGAAGGCGTCAAGTCGGCGTTCTACCTGTGGATCAACGGCACGCTGATCGGCTACCGCGAAGACTCCTACACGCCCAGCGAGTTCGACATCACCGAACATCTCCGGCCGGGAACCAACCGGATCGCCGTCGAGGTCTACCGCTTCCCCGACGGCGACTGGATGGAAGACCAGGACATGATCCGCCTGGCCGGCATCTTCCGCTCGGTCTACCTGTTCTCGACACCGGCGGTGCACCTGCGCGACTTCCGCCTCGACACGCGGCTGCGCGACGGCTACACCAACGCCGACCTCGCCGTCACCGCCCACGTCCGCGACTACAGCGGGACGGACAAGCGCACCTACACCGTGGAGACCCAGCTCTACGACGCGGACCGGCGGCCGGTCTGGCCGCGTACGTTGAGCCAGCGGGTCGACCTCGGCTCGGCGGCCGCCGGGCAGGACGTCACGGTGAGCGCGGCCCAAGGCGTGCGCGCGCCGAAGCTCTGGTCGGCGGAGCGGCCCGATCTCTACACAGCGGTGCTCCTGCTGCGCGACCCGGCCGGGAAGGTCGTCGAAACCCTCTCGGCCCGCGTCGGCTTCCGCGAATTCAGGCTCGCCGACGGGCTGATGCGCATCAACGGGCAGCCGGTGACACTGCGCGGCACCAACCGCCACGAGATGCACCCCGGCCACGGCGCCGCGCTCACCCGCGCCGACCTCGTCGAGGACGTCGGGCTGATGAAGCGCCTCAACATCAACGCTGTCCGCACTTCCCACTACCCCAACAACCCCACCTGGTACGAGCTGGCCGACGAATACGGTCTGTATGTCGTGGATGAAACCAACCTCGAGACGCACGGGGTCCGCGACAGCTACCCTGGCTCGAACCCGGACTGGACCACCGCGGTCGTCGCCCGGGCCCAGCGGATGGTGCATCGCGACAAGAACCACCCGTCCGTGGTCATCTGGTCGCTGGGCAACGAAGCCGGCGCGGGCAGCAACTTCGTCGCCATGCGCGACTGGATCCGCTCTTACGACACGACCCGCGTGGTCCAGTACGAGGGCGACAACCGGCCCGAGGTCAGCGACATCCGCTCGCAGATGTACGAAACCCCTTCCCGGATCAGGGAACGCGCCCTCGACCCGACTGACGCCAGGCCGTACATCATGATCGAGTACGCCCACGCGATGGGGAACTCGAACGGGAACCTCAAGGAGTACTGGGACATCATCCGCGCGCACCCGATCCTGCAGGGCGGGTTCATCTGGGACTTCGTGGACCAGGGACTGCACTGGCCGACCCCGCCGCGCAAGCTGCTCGCCGAAACCGGGCCCGAAGCCCTGGCCGCCGAGCTCGCGCCCGCCGCGAAGTTCGACCGCGCCCAAGGCGTCTCGGGCGGCGCGGTGTTCGCCTCCTCGGAAAGCCTCGAGCTGACCGGTTCGCTGACGCTGGAAGCCTGGGTCACCCCGGCTGCGGTGGGCGGGCACCAGCCGATCGTCGCCAAGGGCGACCACCAGTACTCACTCAAGCTCTCCGAGAACAGTCTCGAGTTCTTCATCTACGCCGGCGGCTGGATCGCGGCCACCGCTGCCCTGCCCGCGGACTGGACGGGGAAGGAACACCACGTGGCCGGCGTCTTCGACGACGCGGCGAACACGCTCACGCTCTACCTCGACGGTGAAGCCGTGGCCACCACCGGCACCGACCGCGCGCCGGAGAGCACCGCGGTCCAGCTCGCGCTCGGCACGGACGCCGAAAACCCCGAGCGCGTGTTCAGCGGGTTCATCCGCGCCGCCCACGTGTACGCGCGCGGGCTCAGCGCCGCGGAGCTCGCGACCGCGACACGCGACCCGCGTGATCCGGCTCTCCGGTTCTGGTTCGACGCGGCCACCGCGACCTACACCGAGCAACAACCCGCGGAGCGGACCTTTCTCGCCTACGGCGGCGACTGGGGTGACAACCCCAACGACGGGAACTTCTGCGCCAACGGCATCGTCACCGCCGACCGCCGGTCGGGCGGGAAGGCCACCGAGGTCAAGCACGTCTACCAGTCGATCAACGTCACCGCGGGCCCCGACGTCGCCTCGGGCCGCGTGACCATCACGAACGAGAACCTCTTCACCAACGTCGACTCCTACGACGGCAGCTGGGAACTCGTCGCCGACGGCAAAGTCGTGCAGCGAGGGCAGCTCACGCGCGCGCAGCTCGACGTCCCGCCCCGGTCGAGCCGGACGATCACCGTGCCGTTCCGCCGGCCGGCCCGCCTCGAACCAGGAGCCGAGTACTTCCTCCGCCTGTCCTTCACCACCCGGACGCGCACGGCCTGGGCCGACCGCGGCTACGAAGTGGCCAAGCAGCAGCTGCCGGTCGACTTCGGCAGCCCCGCGGTGCAGCCGGTGCCGCTGACGCGGGTGCCGGCCGTCACCGTCGGGGACACCGACCAGGCCGTCACGGTCACCGGCGACGGGTTCACCGTGACCATCGCCAAGGACACCGGTGTCATCACCTCCTACGAGGCTCGCGGGGTGCGGCTCGTGACGGCGGGGCCCGCCCCGAACTTCTGGCGGGCGCCCACCGACAACGACATCGGCAACGGGCAGCCGAGCCGCAACGCGACCTGGCGGCACGCGGGCAGCCGCCGCCACGTCACCGGCGTCACCGTGCGGCCCCTCGCCGGCAAGGCCGCCGTGGTGACCGTCAGCGGCACCCTGCCGACATCGGTCCCCTCGACCTACACCACCACGTACACGATCTTCGGCAACGCCGAGATCAAGGTGGACACCACGCTGCACCCCGGGTCGCCGACCCTGCCCTACATCCCCGAAATCGGCACGATCCTGCTCCTGCCGGGCGAATTCGACACCCTCGACTACTACGGCCGCGGGCCCGAGGAGAACCACTGGGACCGCAACACGGGCTCCGACGTCGGCCGGTACTCCTCGACGGTGGCCGGGCAGTGGACCGAGTACATCCGACCGCAGGAAAACGGCACCAAGACCGAGGTGCGGTGGGTCGCGCTGACCAACCGGCGCGGCGTCGGCCTCCTCGCGAGCGGCGAGCCGCTGCTGGAGGTCAACGCGTCACACTTCACGCCGGAGGACCTGTCGGTCGGCGCGCGGCACAGCTACCAGCTCACTCCTCGTCAGGAGGTGGTGCTGCGCTTGAACCACAAGCAGATGGGTGTCGGCGGCGACAACAGCTGGGGCGCGCAGACGCACGACGAATACAAGCTGTTCGCCGACCGCGACTACAGCTACACCTATCGGCTGCGCCCGCTCCCCCGGCGGGACCAGGCAATGGCGCTCAGCCGCCGGCCCACGGCGACGTCGCCGTAGAGGGAGGGGAACCGGCGGGTTGGCTCTTACCGGCACCCGCACCGGCCGTGACGGGCAGGCCGGTGCGGGTGTGCTGCGCCCGTCAGGCGGGCCGGCTCGTCAATTCGGCGGCACCGAAGGACACGTCGAAGCGGTCGCACCAGATGCTGACACTGGTGTAGCCGGCCAGATCGGTACCCGCCGGGAGGGTGTAGTTCTGGTTTCCCTTGTTGCCTTTGAGCTTTCCGGCGTCGAGGTACTTGCCGTCGTCGAAGACGTCCCAGCCGTCCTTGCCCGGCCGCACCGGCGCGTCGGTGAGCCAGACGTGGACGTCGGGGCCGCTGCTGGTGGCCAGGTCTTCCAGGCGCAGTACGAGTGATCCGTCGGCCGCGCGCAACACCCGGACCGTCCCGGTGGTCCGGTGCTCGTGGCTGATCAGGGTGCCCGCCGCGACCTCGACCGGCGCGACCGGTTGCGCGGCCGTCGATCGAGTCACCGGCGCAGCAGGCTGCGACACCGATGCGGCGGCCGGAAGGCTTTCCTGCACCGTCTCGTCCACCCACAGCCGCCACGGCTGGAACCAGTACAGACCCGCCGCGACCGCGACCAGGCCCGTCACCAAGACGCCGATCAGCCAGGACCGGGCGCGCCGGCGGGTCGTGCCGTTCATCTCGTCTCCTCTATCGTTCGCGATGCCCTATTCAACGGGACGAATCGCCCACCTGTGCTCCAGGCGCGGTTACCGATCTCTTACGGCCGACCGCTGTTGTCGAGCTCGCGCAGCACAGCGACCGGGCACCCTGCTCGCTGGAGCACCTGGTGGCTGACCGAGCCGAGCACCGCGCGGCGTACCGGTCCGCGCCCATGGCTGCCCACGACGAGCAACGCCGCGTCCTCGGCCTGCGCCAGCAGTACGTCCGCGGGCCGCCCCTCCGGCTCGAGACGGTCGACCGGAACCTCCGGATAGCGGTCACGCCAGTCCGCCAGCTGCGACGACACCAGGGCGTCCGCCGTGGCTCGCAGACCGCCCTCGCCGCCCGGCCCGGACAGGACCGGCTCGAGCACCGGGTCCAGCAAGCTGTCCGTCCACGCATGCACCACACCCACCCGGTACCCGTGCCGGGCCGCGAAGTCGAGCGCGAATCCCATGGCCCGGCGGCTGGTGGGGGTGCCGTCGATACCCACCACGACCCGCTCGGCAGCGGAACGCCGGGCGGTACCACGGACGACGACGGCGGGCCGGTGCGTCGTGCGCACCAGCTCCGAAGCCGTCGAGCCCAGCAGGGCCCGCTCCACCGCGCCGGCCCCCGAAGCTCCGATGACCACCAGTTCGGCGTCGATCTCGTCGGCGACCGTGGCCAGCGCGAGCGCCGGATGCCCGTCGGTCACCACCGCGCCGACGTCGACTCCGGGGTTCGCGCGCCGGATCTCGGCGACGCCCCGGTCGAGCTGGGCTTGCACCGCCGACCGGACCTGACCGCCATCGTCAGGCAGCACCGACACCGCGGCCGGCGTCGGCACGGGCATCGGCGGCCACTGCCACTCGAACGCCCGCACGACCACGAGCGGGCGCCCTCGAGCCTCCGCCTCCCGCGCAGCCCACGTCGTCGCGGCCGTTGACTCATCGGAGGCGTCGAACCCGACCACGACCGCCTTGCCCGCCAACACTTCCCGAGAACTCGTCACCTTGACCTCCTTCGTCGGTACCTGTCCGAAAGGACTGCGTTCCCGCGCACGCGCACCGCCCACACCCCGCCGCCGGGATCGCAAGCTGATCGTCAGGTTGCCACGGCATTCGGTGGCCGTTTCGAGACGCGAGAAGCAGTAAGCTGCCTCGGTGGGCTCGGTGACGTACCACTTCGGTGAATTCGATCTGGATCCGAGCCTATGCCGGCTCGGCAACGGCGGGAGGCCGATCAACGTCGAACCACGGGCGCTTGCCCTGCTCTGCTATCTGGTGGAGCACCGCGACCGGTTGGTGCCGAAGAAGGAACTCCTCGATGCGGTGTGGGGCAGCGATTTCGTCAGCGACGCCGCCGTCACCACCGGGCTGCGCACGGCCCGGCTGGCGATCGGCGACACCGGCCGCCGCCAGCAGTTCATCCGCACCACGCACGGGCGGGGCTACCAATTCGTCGCCCCGGTGACGGTGACGCCGCAGGAAACCACGGAAGCGGCGACGACCGCGTCGACCCGCGACACCATCCGGTTCTGCCGGACGCCGGACGGCACCCGCATCGCGTGGGCCGTGACCGGCGCCGGGCCACCCCTGGTGAAGACCGCGAACTGGCTGAGCCGGCTGGACATGGAACGGGCCACGCCGCTCTTCGCCCACTGGTTCGAGGGCCTGACGCGCGGCCGGCGACTGATCCGGTACGACGGGCGAGGATCCGGCCTGTCCGACTGGACCTCGGGCTTCACCGCCGCCGAGTGGATCGAAGACATCGACGCCGTGGCCGACGCCGCGGGGCTGGACCGCTTCCCGCTGCTCGGCGTCGCCCAGGGCGGTCCCCTGGCGGTGGCCTACGCGGCGAGCAGGCCGGAACGAGTGAGCCGGCTGGTGTTGAGTGCGGCCTACGCTCGCGGTCGGCTGGCCCGGGCGCACGACGCGGCCGAACGCGCCGAAGCCGACCTCGACCTCAAGCTCACGCTCGCCGGCTGGGCAGCCCAAGACCGCAGCTACCAACGGTTCCTCGGTGCCCAGTTCCTCGCCGCGAGCCCGCCGGAGCGATGGGACGAGTTCACCGCCTACCAGCGGCAGACGGTGTCGGTGGCCAACGGAGCACGCTTCCTCGAAGCGCAGTCCCGGATGGACGTCGCGGACCTCGCCCGCCGGATCACCTGCCCGACGCTGATCGTGCACTCGCGGGACGACCCCCGCGTCCCGATCTCGCAAGCGGCCGAACTCGCCGAGCTCATCCCCGACAGCCGGCTGGTCCTGCTCGACGGCCGCAGCCACCTGCTCACCGCCGACGAGCCGGCCTGGCCCCGGTTCCTCCAGGAGCTGTATGCCTTCCTGGCCGAGGAGGACTCCGGCCGGGGCCGCTAGGCTGCCGCGATGACCGGGGAGGCGTTCCGTTTCGGGGACCACGAATTGGACGTCGCCGGTCACCGGCTCCGGCGGGGCGGGGAGCCGGTCCACGTGGAGCCGCGAGCCTTCGACCTGCTGTGCCACCTGGTGACGCACCGGGATCGGGTGGTGCCGAAGACCGAGCTGCTCGACGAGGTCTGGGGCGACCGGTTCGTCAGCGAGGCCGCGCTCACGACGGCGTTGCGCACCGCCCGGCGGGCGATCGGGGACACCGGGGTGCGGCAGCGGCTGATCCGCACCGTGCACCGGCGGGGCTACCAGTTCGTCGCCCCGGTCACGGAGGTCCGCCGCGCACCCGAAACCGCACCCGAGTTCGAGGCGGCCGGAGAACGAACTCTCCCGGACAGCCAGGTGATCCGGTTCTGCCAGGCCGTCGACGGCACCCGGATCGCCTACGCCGCCATCGGCACCGGCCCGCCGCTGCTGAAGGCCGCGAACTGGATGACCCACCTCGATCTCGAGCGGTCGACTCCGGTGTGGTCGCACTGGCTCGACGGGCTCGCCCGCGACCGCAGGCTGATCCGCTACGACGAGCGGGGTTGCGGCCTGTCGGACTGGGATGTGCCCAGCTGCACGTTCGACGATTGGGTCGACGACCTGGACACCATGGTCGAGGCGGTCGGGCTCGACCGGTTCCCGCTGCTGGGCGTCTCCCAGGGCGGCGCGGTGGCCGTGGCTTATGCCGCACGCCGGCCCGAGCGGGTCAGCCGGCTGGTCCTGGCCGGGGCCTACGCGCGGGGACGGCAGGTCCGCGCCCGCGACGACGCCGAACGCGAGGCTGCGGCCATCGACCTGGAACTGGCCCGCGTGGGGTGGAGCCACCAGGATCCCCGGTTCCTGCAGGTGTTCGCCTCCCAGTTCCTGCCGGACGGCACCACGCGGGACTGGGCGGACTTCACGACGTTCCAGCGGCAGACGACCTCTCCGGCCAACGGCGTCCGGTTCCTCGACGAGTTCGCCCGGATCGACGTTTCCGGCATCGCCCACCGGGTCACCTGCCCGACCCTGATCCTGCACTCCCGCGACGACGCACGGGTCCCTGCGTCGCAGGCCGGTGAGCTGGCCGCGCTGATCCCCGACAGCAGGCTGGTCCTGCTCGACAGCCGCAACCACCTGCTCACGGCCACCGAACCGGCCTGGCCGGAGTTCCTCGCCCGCATCGACGCCTTCCTGGCCGAATAATCGGCTCCGGCGCGGATCAGCCGGGTGGAGTCTGCCCCGACGCGATCCGCAGGATCATCACCGGTGTCAGCAGGGTTTCCGGCCGGGCGAGCAGGTTCTGCACGCGCTGGGCCCGGTGCGCCACCGAGGCCGAGGCGCGGGCCGCGCGGCTCACCCGGTCCAGACCGCGGTTGACGAGGTCGGTTCCGGGCGGCCGGGTTCCGCTGATCCGGGGATCGGCGAAGTCGGCCCAGGCCGCCAGCTTCCACGGCGTGGCGACCACCTGACCGGCGGCCCGGTAGAAGACGCGGGCCAGGTCCGGGGCGAGCGGACCGTGGCGGACGAGGGCCCGGTCGAGTTCCCGGGCCTGCAGTGCCGCCGAGGTCATCCCCTGCCGGTAACGGGGATTGAGGCTGCAGATCGCGTCGCCCAGCACGAGGAATCCCGCCGGCGGCCGCTTCAGCCGCTCCACGTGGCGACGCAGGCTCGTGGGGGTCCGGTGGGTCAGGATCGGTGCCCGCCCTTCGGCCTTGGCCAGGACTGCGGCGATCAGGGGTGACGGCAGGGACCGGGCGAAGTCCTCGAACGCCGCCGGTTCGGCTGGCACGTCGTCGTGCCACGAGCAGAGGGTGACGATCCACTCGCCGGGCCCCGCCGGCACCACGGTGCCGGTCCGGTGACCGGGTGCCTGCTCGGCGGCCACGACGGCCGGGGCCCCGTCGAGATCGCCTGGCCGCCGTGGCACCACTCGCGTCCAGCAAGCCGAGTCGTTGCGCACGACCGAAACGCCGGGGACGGAAAACCCTTGTTCGGCCTGCTGGGCCAAGAAGCGGTCGTGGCGCCCGGTACACGCGACGACCAGGTCGGCCCGGTGTGCCGTACCGGCCACCCGGACGCCGACCACCCGCCCGCCCTCGAAGACCAAGCCGTCCACCGCCGTCTCGTCCACGACCGACACCGTCCTCCGCTGCCGCAGCAGACGTGCGCGAACCGCTCCCTCCAGCGCTGGCCTGCTCGCGGCCAGCGCGAGGAAGGCCGGATCCGCCGGGAGCCGGAGCCACCCCAGGTCGCCGGCGTCGACCGGGACGGCGCCCCCGGCGACCAGGTCGTCGGCGAGGCCCGGGAACCAGCCGTCCAGCAGCTGCCGGCCGGTGGCGTGCAGAACGTGGGCGTGGCGTCCCTGCGGGACACCGCCGCGTGCCACCGGCTTCCTGGGCAGGCGATCCCGTTCCAGGACCAGCACGCGGTCGACGTGGTCGCTGAGGACGCGGGCGGTCATCAGCCCGGCCATGCCCGCGCCGATGACCACCGCGCTGGTGCCGTGCCGCCGGTGCACGTCCGCCGCCGCTCGATCCCGGGCTACGACGCGGCGGGTTCGAGCACGCCCGCTTCCGGCGAATCGGCGTACAGAGCGTCGATTTCGGCGGCGTACTTCAGTGCGACCGGCTTGCGGCGCAGCTTCGAGGTCAGCGTGAGCTCGTCCCCGCCCGGCTCCCAGAAGACAGGCAGCACCCGGAACCGCTTGATCTGCTCGGTCCGCGACAGCTTGGCATTGCCCTCGCCGATCCCTGCCGTGATCAGGCGAACGATCTCCGCGTCGGCGGCGAGCATCTCGGCGGAGACACCGACGAGACCGCGCCGGGCGGCGTAGGCGGCCGCGGCCTCCTCGCCCAGCACGACCAGTGCGGTGTTGTACGGCCGCCGGTCCCCGATCGTGGCGATGCCCCCGATCAGCGGGCTGGCCGCCTTCATGACGTTCTCGATGCGCGCCGGTGACATGTTCTTGCCGGCGGCGTTGATGATGAGCTCCTTCTTCCGGTCGACCACGGTGAGGTAGCCGTCCTCGTCCACGGTCATCACGTCGCCGGTGTGCAGCCAGCCGTCCTCGTCGACGGCTTCGGCGGTCTTCGCCGGTTCGCCGCGATAGCCCTTCATCACCAGAGGCCCGCGCACCAAGAACTCGCCGTCCGCCGCGATCTTGCCCCGCATCCCGGGCAGCAGCCGCCCCACCGTGCCCAGCCGGTGTTCGGCCGGCGATGCCACCGTGGCGACGCAGCTCAGCTCGGACATGCCCCAGACCTCGCAGATCGGGACCCCCAGCCCGCCGAAGAAGGCCAGCACCTCCTTCGGGATCGGTGCCGCGCCGGAAACCGCCCACCGCAACCGGTCCAGCCCCAGCTTCGCGCGCAGCGCGGACAGCACCCGCTCGTCGGCTTGGGCGTACTCGGCGGCCAGCGGCGCGGGCACCGGCGCACCGGTCAGGTCGGCGTCGGCCTTGCGCCCTGCGACGCCCAGCGCCCACTGCAGCCCCTGCCGACGGGCCTCGTCCTGCTCGGCGGCGACGCTTGCGAGGATGCCCGCCTTGAGCTTCTCCCACACACGGGGCACCGACGCCCAGATGGTGGGCCGGCAGTCCGCCAGCGCCACGCCGATCTGCCGCGCGTCCGGGACCACGGTGATCTGCGTGCCCATCGTCTCTTGGAAGTACAACGCGGCCACCCGGTCGGCGATGTGCGCACTGGGGAGGAAGGACGTGGTCCGGTCGCCGAACCGCACCGGCAGGACCTCGGCGACGGCGTAGACCTCGAACAGCAGGTTCTCGTGGGTCATCTCGACGCCCTTGGGCTCGCCGGTCGTACCCGAGGTGTAGATCAGCGTCAGCACGTCCTCCGGGCGCACCGCCCGCCACGCCGCCTCGAAGTCGAAGCCCGGCGAGCCGCCGCGGACCAGGTCCTCGACGCTGACCGTGCCTTCGGGTGCGCCGTCGACGCACACGATGTGCTCGACGGCGGCGCCCGACTGCCGGATCCGCTCGACGTACTGCGCCTCGCACAGCACGACCTTGGCCCGGGCGTTGGACAGCACGTGGGCCAGCTGGTCGGCGGGCAGCGTGTTGTACACCGAGAAGGACGTCGCACCCAGGTGCTGCGCCCCGACCTCCAGCGGGTAGAACTCGACCCGGTTGGCCATCATCAGCGCGACGGTGTCCCCCCGACCGACCCCCAGCGCGCTCAGCCCGGCGGCCGCCGCGCGAACCTCGGCCGCGTACTCCCGCCAGGTCAGCGTGTGGGTGCCGCCGACGGTGCGCAGCGCGACCGCGTGCGGCTCGACGGTCGCGATCCGTTGGAACGCCTGGCAAAACGTCCGGGGTCTCTCCTCGGTGATCGCCGGCCGGGGCTCCGGGCGGCTGCCGGGCCCGGCGGTTCCGGCGACTGTCGCGGCGGTGCCGCTGAGCGTGCTCATTGGTCGATTCACTCCAGTGTTTCGGCTCCCCCGGATCGGGGAGCGGGACCGTACGATCATCCGGCCGGACGCGTGGCCGGCGCTTGGTCGAGGTCTGAGGGTTCCCTGAGGGAGTTTTGAGAGCCGGGCTTCCGGGCCGGGGCGGCCAGTCCGGCCAGGATCGGTTCGACCATGGCGGCGCCGACCGCGTTCGCGTAGGCGCGTGCGGTGGTCTCGGTCCATCGGCCGCTGCCGGTGAGCTCCCCGGAGGCGGTGTCCGGGTCGAGCCGCCGCGTATCGAAGCGGACGGTGCCCACGACCACGCCCCTCGCATCGCGCAACGGCGCCGACTGCAACGTCAGTGCCGCGCTGCCGATGGCTTCGGGCACCTCGGCGGACAGCACGGGGATGGTCGCGCCTTCCGCGGTCACCGTGAAGGACAGGTCCCCCGGACCACCGGCCTCGGCCGTGTCCAGGTGAATGATCTGGTCGAAATAGCGGTGGAAGCGTGTGTTGGCCCGGCCGCGCCGGTCCCACAGCGAGGTCGTCGCGGCGGAGCGCCGGTCCGTCACCGTGACGTCCAGCCGGATCCCCTGGTCCGGGCCGAGCGGGCTGTCCGGCGTCAGCACGATGTCGAACACCGTCACGGCGGTGATCTCACCGGCCGGGACCGGCGCGGTACGCCAGCCGAGTGCGACCACCGAGGCCAGCCATTGGCCGACCGCGCCCAGCGTGGTGTCGAAGAGGCTCGCGCCCACCGCGGCCGTTTCCGCCGGGACGTTCCCGAGGCCGCGGTGGAGGCGGTCGATGCGGCTTTCGAGCGGTATCCGGGCCTCGGCCGTGCCGAACGAGGGTGTCGTGGCGAGGGCCCGGGTGAGCGCGTCGTGGACGATGCCGGTGCCGAACCGGTTGACGGTGTCGACGATCCGGGTGTGCCAGCCCGGCTCGTCCGGGTGGCCCGCTCCCAGCAGGCCTTCGGTGACCGCGGCGACGGCTTCCGCCGCCGGACCCGCGTCCTCGAACCGGGGGTGCTCGGGGGTCACGAGGTGGAAGCTCTTGCCGTCCCCGGCCCAGAACTCCGGCGCGACACCGGGTTTCGTGACGAGGCGCAGGTCGTACAGGTAGGTGCCGGCGTCGGCGTGCGGCACCTCCTCGACTCCGGAGACCGTCACGCCGGCCGGTGACCGGCGGCCGGAAACGTCGCGGTGCTCGATGAGGCTGCCGGTCCGCAGGGTGCCGATCCCGTGCTCGCTGAGGGTCGGCACGTCCCACGCGAGCGCGGCCGGCGTCACGGCCAGCAGTTCGGGACCGGTGCCGGCCTTGTCCGCGTTCACGAACGGATGCGTGCCGGTGAACACCGGGCCGCCGCCGGTCAGGCGGTACAGCGGGCGGCCGGCGTGCAGGGGCTTCGCGACGTAGGCGACGGTGGCGGTGCCGTCGCGGGTCAGCACGGCGTCGCCCGGCCGGACGTCCCGGATCGGGACGGCGCGCCCGGTCCCGTCGAGAACCGTGGTGTCGCCGGTGAAGCACGAACCGCCGGGCACCCGCCGGTAGGGCGCGCCCGGCTGGCCGTGAGCGGTGAACTCGAAGCAGTTGCCGTTGGGCGTCGAGATCGGGGTGGCGGACGAACCGATCGGCTGGTTCACGGTGCTCGCGGCGATCGGGCCCGCACAGGCGCCGATGATGTCGGCGACGTCGACGGCCGGCTTGTCCCGCAGTTCCTCGGCGTACGAACGCCAGCCTTCCTGGGCGACCGAACGAGGGACCGGCAGCCCCGCGGCGGCCAGTTCGCCGATCAACATGTCGACCTCGGCGTCGGTGGCGCCGAGTGCGATGTACTTGGCGTACTGGTTGAACAGCTCCCAGTCCGGGCTGGTCCACATGCCGGCCTGGTACCACAGCTGCCAGGTGAGCACGTTGTCCAGCAGCAGGTCGTGGAACTGCTGCTTCGCGGTCGCCGGATTCACCTGCCCCAGCAGTGCGGAAAGGGGCTCAAACGTCGCGGTGAGGACGTCCACGTAGGCACGCGCGGACCGTGCGGCGAGGATGGCGTTGAACGACGCCACGTCGGTGGTGATCTTGTCGCTCAGCATCTGCCCCCGGATGCTGCTGCCGCGTTCCTCGATCGCCTGGCACAGCACCGCCACGGAGAAGTCGCGCCACCACGACGATCCGAGGCCCGTCGCGTCGGTCGTCGCCGACAGCGGATCGGCTTTCCACCGGGGGAAGAACACGCTGCGGAACGTCGGCCCCGTACCGATCAGCTGGGACATCCTGCCGGGCAACGCGCTCTGCAGCTTGTTGACGTACAACGCGTGGAGGCGCCGGCCGGCGCTGTAGTCGGGGGTCAGGTTGACCAGGCGCGACAAGATCGGGTCGGTGGTTCCCGCCAGCGCGATGGCCGGCGGGGGCACGGGGATGAGCATTCTTCTCCAGAGGTCTGGTGGTGCCTGGCCGGCGGTGGCGCCGGGCCGGCCGTGCTTCCGCACGGCCGGCCCGGCCTCCCCGTCACGCCGAGGCGTAGCCCTTGGCCACCATCGGACCGGTGACGAACTCGGTGATCGGGTCCGCCGGCGGCTTCGGCGGGTCGATCAGGTTCCAGATGAGCTGAACGAGCACGATGATCACGCCGATCGCGGCCACGGCGAGGCCGACCGGCCCGGCCCAGGCGAAGCTCATCAGCTCGAAGCCGAGCGCGGCGACGGTCGCCAGCGCGAAGAAGGTGTTGAGCGCTTCGAACACGATTTCGCGCTTGACGCCCGACTCGATCGCGTCGGCCAGCATGAACGCCGACAGGACCACCCCGCACAGGGCCATCGCCGGCCCGAGCCGCCTGGCCAGGAACTTCGCCGAGTTGTCGCCGAACACCGCCACGAAGACCGTCCCGATCCTGCCTTCGGGGATGATCTCGCCACCGGCCTTGAACCACGTTGACACCTCGCCGGCGAAGACGCGGAACGCACCGCCTTCACCGGCTTCCGCGAACTCCTGCAGGAAGCGGCCCACCTTGGTGGACAGCAGCTTCTGGATGCTCTTGACCGCCAGTCCCAAGGCCATGACGCCGAGGCCGATCTTCGTGGTGACGGACGTGGGGGTCACCGGACTGTCGTCGTCCTTGACGATGGTGTAGATCAGGAACCCCGCTGCCGCGCCGTAGAGCAGCGGGCTCAAGACCCGGGTGGCCTTGCCCGTCCTCGTCAGCTCGTTCCAGGCGTTGAGCTGTGTTCCCTCGAGGTGCTCGCCGATGGCGCCGTGCAGGTTCGCGTCGCCGGCGAGCTGCTGGAGCGTCTTGTTCAGCTCGCGGGCGCTCAGGGCGGCGGCGATGGCGTTCCCCAGCTGAGCACCCGTTTCGGCGGTACTCGCCAGTGTGAGCAGAAGTTCCCGCTGCTCTTCGATCGAAGTCGCCGTGACGTCGTCCACGACGGTTCCGTCGACGACACCCGCGATCGCGTCGCCGATCACCGCCAGCAGGAACGGTGCGATGTCCTCGGACCACTTCGCCTTCGAGTAGCAGACGCCGAGCAAGGCGGCGTAAGCAGTCGTCATGAACTGCGTGCCGTAGTCCTTGTCCGGTGCGAGCACCTGGAGCTTGACGTACCACTCGTACATGCGGGTCTTGACGTTGTCGAACATGCCGCTGGCGATCTGGATCTGCCAGGTGAGCAGGTTGGCCTCGTCGGACAGCCAGGTGAAGTAGTCGAGCGCCCACTTCTCGGGGTCGTCGTCCAGGTAGGGCTTCATGCCCGGGACGCTGTCGCGGTACCCCTCGATGTAGAGGGCATTGCTCACGTCCTGGTACGCCGGGCCGGTGAGCTCGCTCTGGCCCATGTCCTTCCAGGCGGCTTCCATGTTGGCTTCCTGCACTCGCTTGAGCAGGTCCTTGTACGCGGCGCTGGCACCGAAGTTGTCGTAGAGCATCTGGCCGGTGCCCAGGACGGCGTTGTCGGCGAAGAACTGCTTGGACGAGTCGAAGACGTGCTGCACGCCGGCGGGCACGCTGTAGGCGTGGCCGTAGATGCCGTCGATCCACTTCCGGTCGAGGGCGTTGACCAGGCACTTGTTGAAATAGCCGCCGCAGGTGGTCTGGGCGTGGTCGACCGTGTACGGGTTCCCGTCGGGGTCGGTGACGACCTGGATGGACGAGATGTTGTCCAGGTCCTGCAAGGACATCGTGGCGGTGGGCGCGGCGCCGGACAGCGCGGCGGCGCGGGAGCCGCGAGCCGCGGCGGCCGCTTTCACCTGCGGCAGCGGCTCGGTGCTGCCGCGCCACGTGTAGACGGTGCCCTCGCCGTCGTCGAAGGTGCCGGCGAACGAGCGGCTGCCGGAGGCCAGGACGATCGCGAAGGAGTCCGGCCGGAAGGCACCGCTGAACTCCGGGGGCATCTCGAGGGTCGTTTCCCCCTTGGGCCGGTCGACCTTGGTGACGCGGACGCGGTCGCTGACGTCGTCGGTACCCAGCAGGTAGGTGACCGTCAGGATCCCCTCGACCCACGCGGTCCTGATGGTGAAGTCGTCCCACGGCTCGTTCGGCGCCTCCGGGTCCGTCGCGAGCTGCCGTGACGTGTGGTACACGACCTCGATGCCCGTACCGCGCACAGCCACCGGAGTGCCGTCAGCGGCGGACATCGTGCCGATGAAGCCGTTCCCGTCCTCGGTCAGGTTGAGCCGGGCCCGGAACGCGGGGTTCCCGGCCTTGCCCTTCATGACGAGCGCGTGCGTCGCACCGTGGTACTCGACGGTGTGGACGTGGTCCCCGCCGTGCAGGACCAGGTCGCGCAGTACGACGAGCTGCCCGTCGGGGACCCACCCGTCACCGTCGTGCACCTCGATGTCGTACACGCGGTCGTGCGCGGCACGGCAGTCGCTCAGCTTGAAGGCGACGGGTCTGCCGCTCAGCTTGGGCAGGGCGGCTCGGCTGCCCAGCTTGACGGAACCGGTTCTGTCGCCGGTGACCAGCATGGTCTGAATCCCCTCATCGGTTTTCGGGCTTTTGCCCGGACCGTTCAAGCATCGGACCGGGCGGCCCGGCGGCGCTTGGGGGAACTGTGAGGGTTTCTTGAGGAAGGGGCGCGGGCGTGGAGAGACCGGCTCGTCTCAGCCGCCCTCGGAGAGTCTCGCGCACCGAGCGGGAGGCGGGTGGCCGGCCGAATCGCAAGGTATTCGTCAGGTTCGGCACGTCAGTGGTCCGGCATGCTGGGCGTGCGCAGGGAAGCGGTGCTCCCGCGACCGGTCGCGGATGCCTGGGGCCGGACGGCCGCAGTGCCCGGTGCTGTGCCCGCCGTCGTTCGTTTCGCCATGGCCGGAAGGAGCAAGAGCAGGTGCTGCAGCGCGGACCTCGGTCCTGGGAGGTCGGCCTGGCCGGTTACCTCCGGGCGGTCTGTACCGCGGTCGGCGTGCTTCCGGGCGGTGTCGGCCGGGACCTCGACCCGCCCGTCGCCTATCTCGCGTTGAGCCGGCAGTGCGCACGGCACCCCGAGCGCGGCCTCCTGCTCGTCTGGTCGGCCGAGGCTGGCTGGGAACTGGTGCTCGAACACACCGAACGGCGCCCCGGCGAGACGCTGGCCCGATTCGGGGAACCGCTGGTGCCCGAGCCTGTCGCGGTGGCGCACTTCGTCGACGAGGCCGTGGCAGGACGGCGTGAGGGTGGGCGACCGGCACGCGGCGCCACGTCCGATCTCCACGAGTTGTTGACGGGTTACGCGGTCCTCGTCTTGCCACCGAAGAGCATCCGGGCAGCAGACCCGGACCGCCCTGTTTGAGACGACCTTCGGCTCGCTGAATCGTGACCGGTCACCGCTCGGCGGCCGGCTCCTCGGGCTTCCCGTTCACCATCCGCAGCGTAGGCACCCCGCCGGCGCGGACGAACCGGACGACGAGGACCGCGGCGAGGACCAGGAACGCGATGTTCAGCCACGTCGTGTAGTTCCAGGAAACCCCGCTCTCCAGCACCGCGGCATCCCGCTCTCGCGGGATGAGCCCGGCGACGCCGAAGAGCAGTTCGACCAGGTAACCGGCGGCGACCATCGCGGCGTAGAAGGTGCCGAGCAGCACGAGCGCCATCCTGGCGCCGTAGTACTTCCGATAGATGTTCAGGATCGGCAGGATCAGCAGGTCCGCGAAGAGGAACGCGATGACGCCGCCGAAGCTGATCCCGCCGGTCCACAGCACCGCCGCCAGCGGGACGTTGCCGATCGAGCAGACGAACGACAGGATCGCCACGACCGGCCCGATGAGCGGTCCCCACACCGCGGACAGCACGGGGTCGTCGGTGAAGAACAACGCGTGCCACCACGAGTCCGGCACCCAGGCGCCGACCGCGCCCGCGATCAGCAGCCCGATGAGGACGTCCCGCAGGATGGCAGCCCATTCCATGACGAACACGTGCGCGACCGCGGTGAACCCCTCGCCGGAGAGCAGCCGCGCCGCGAAGGAACCTTCCCGGCGGACGGACATGTCCATCGCGGCGTGGCCCTCCATCGACCCGGCCACGCTGCGCTCGGCCTGCCGCCGGGCGGCGTCGAGCAGCCGGCCACGGACGAACAGCCGGAACAGCACGGCCAGCACCACGATCATGATCGGCCCGCCGACGAACTCGGCGGCGGTGAACTGCCAGCCCAGCAGCAACGCGAGGATGACGCCGAGTTCGACGACGAGGTTGGTCGAGCCGATCTCGAACGCCATCGCGGCGGTGAAGTGCGCGCCTTTGCGGAAGAGCGACCGGGCCAGCGCGACCGCGGCGTAGGAGCACGACGACGAAGCCGCGCCGAGGCCGGACGCCACGGCGAGGGTACGTGGCCGGTCGTCACCGAGCAGCCGCACGATGGTCGACTTGCGCACCACGGCCTGCACAACCGCGGACAACGCGAACCCGAGGATCAGGGCCCACAGGATCTCCCACAGCATCGAGCCGGCCATCCCCAGCGCCCGGCCGATCGCGAGCCACACCTTCGCCCACCTCCGACGTCTCCGTGATTTCAGGCCGCATCAGTGGGTACCTACCCAGGCGGGAGATGCACCGGCCTTTAGGCAACGCCCGGAACTCTACCGGTGCCGATCACCTCCCAGGTCGGATTTGTCGGTTAGCTACAGTCTTGTGTGGACTCACCGCTCCGTTTCGACGGCGTGCGGCCGTGGACACCGGACCGTGACACCGAGGTCACTCCGATATCGCCGGCAACAGTTTGACTGGGCAAGTGATCAACCGATCGCAGGAACCGACCTCCCGCAGGAGCGACTGTGCCCATCCCGCTTCATGAAGCCCTCGACCTCCAGGCGACCGCAGCACGGGAGAAGATCGGCGAGCTGCGCCGGCCGGGTCGCTATCTCGTCAGCTCGGCGTTGGCCGGTGCTTACATCGGCGTGGCGGTGGCGCTGCTGCTGGCCGTCACCGGACCGTTGAACGCCGCACAGTCGCCGTGGACCAAGCTGGTCCAAGGGCTGGTGTTCGGGATCGCTTTGACGGCAGTGGTGTTCGCCGGCGCCGAACTGTCAACCGGCAACATGATGACGATGGTGCAGGGGATGTTCGCGCGTCGCGGCGGCGTGGGCTCGGGGCTCGCGGTGATCGGCGGCTCGTTCGTCGGCAACCTGGTGGGGTCGGTGGCGTTCGCGTGGCTGGTGCACGAAAGCGGGATCCTGCAGACCGGTGCCACGACCGGGCATGCGGCGCCGGCGGCCGCGCTGCTGGCCGCGACGGTCAAGGCGAAGGCTGCCGAGTCGGGCGTGATGCTGTTCTTCCGTGGTGTGCTGTGCAACTTCCTGGTGTGCCTCGCTGTGTGGATGTCGGCGCGGACGAAGTCCGACGGCGCGAAACTCACTTTGATCTTCTGGTGCCTGCTGGCGTTCATCGGCTCCGGCTTCGAGCACGTGGTCGCCAACATGACCGTCTTCTCACTGGGGATGTTCGAGGACGCGCCCGGTGCCACCCTTGGTGCATTCGCGGTCAACCTGGTAGTGGTCGGACTCGGCAATCTGGTCGGCGGCGGCGTGCTCGTCGGTGCGGGGTATGGGTTTCTCGCGCGGTCACGCCGGTCCGGGCCGGCGGCGGCCTCGCCGTCCACGGAGGCGGTGGAGCCCGTGGCTTCGGCTCGCGTGGGGTGAAACCGGCGCGGTCAGCGTGAGAACCGCTGGCCGGTCACTTCGCCGGGGCCACCGCGGCTGCGACATCGGCAAAGGTCTCCGGGGCCACGAGCCCGGTGTCCTCGAGAACCTCCATGTGGTCGAGCACGGTCTGATTGGCCTGCCGGGCGTGTCGCCGGATGAGGTCGTTCTGGGTGCTGGCGCGTACTTCCCCGATGGTCGCGAAGATCTTGCCGTGCGAGGACCGCAGGAGGTTGGCGAAGAGCTTGTCGAATGCGAGGCCTTGGGCGGCGGTCAGCTGCCGGACCCAGCCCTGCTGCTCCGGTGTGGCCTGGTCCGGCAACGGGACGCCGAGGATGTTCGCGTCCTCCCGCACCAGCTGGTCGAGCTTGGAGTGGCCGTCGATCACGTGCAGCCCGGCGCGTTTGACGGCTTCGCTGCTGGCGTGGGTCTGGGCCAGCTTGCCCGCCGGAATTTCCCAGAGCCCGGCTTGGCGGACCTTGACCAGGAAGGTCTTGTCGATCTCGGTCAGTGCCCCCGCGCCCGGCGTGGTCTGGTTCGCGCCCAGCGCGGCTTCGGCGACCGGCCCCACCGGCAACCCCGCGGCGGCACTCTGATCGGCGGCTTGGCTCGCCTGTCCCGTCTCTGTGTGCAACACGGCCACTGCCCCTGCGCCGAGGACGGCGACAAAAGCTGCCCCGATCAGGGTCGTCCGCGCTCGGACGGTGAAAGGCGTTCCACGGCGACGAGGCATGGTGTTTCTCCTTCTGGCGACGGCATCGAGCCGTCAGCGACGAGGACCTCCTGCACCTTGTAGTACGGACCGCAGAGCGCGAACGTTCACATTTGTTGGGGGAAACTTTTGAAAGTGGTTACGTTGCAGGGTGATCCACCGAGGATTCCGCAACCGCCAGTGACACGTTTGTGGTGGTCAAGTGTTGCTGGGAGTAAGAGTCCTGGCACGCGGCCGTTCGACCTGGCTCAGCCGGCCGCGTGGCCGCGGATGTGCGCGATCACGGCGTTCAAGGCGGCTTCCAGAGCACTGGTGCTGCGGTGGGCCTGGGCGAGCAGGAGGCCGCCCTGGACTGCCGCCAGCAGGGCGAGAGCGAGAGCGTCGGCGTCCGTTTCCGGCCGGAGGACGCCGTTGCCGATCATCGCGGCCAAGCCGTCGCGAATCGCGCCGGACCAGGCGCCGAAACCGGCCGCGAGGACGTCGCGGGCCCAGGGATGGTCGTCGGACAGCTCGCTGGACAGGCTGCCCAGTGGACATCCGCCGGCGCCGCCCTGCCGGCGTGCCGCCTCCACCACGACGTCTCGCCACGAGTCGAGGGCAGCCAGGCTGTCGAGGGTGGCCAGCAGGGGTGTCTGGTGCGCCAGGATCGACTCGGACTGGTAGGCGATGACCGCCCTGGTGAGGTCGTCCTTGTCGGCGAAGTAGTGGTAGATCTGCGACGAGCTGACCCCGGCGGCGTCGCGGACCGCGGGCGTGCTGGTGCCGGCCACACCGTGGCGGTACATGAGGTCGGCAGCGGCCGCGACGATCCGGTCCCGGGTCGCGCGCCCCTTCTGCGTGCTCGGCGCGATCTGCGACGTCATCTGCTCACCTATCTCAGATTGGACTTGACGATCCAATCTTAGCGAAGCTACTTTGGATAGATCAATCCATTCTGCGGAATCTCGTGAAGGAGACCACGTTGATCCTGGTCACCGGCGCGACCGGCAAGGTCGGCTCGGAAGCGGTCCGGCAGCTCGCGGCGCAGCACCACCCCGTACGGGCGCTGGTCCGCGATCCGTCCCGCGCACCCCGCGGCGATGTCGAGGTCGCCATCGGCGACTTCGATCACCCCGACACGCTCGACGCCGCGATGCGCGACGTCGACACCGTGCTGCTCGTCAGCCCCGCGGTACCGGCCCAGGAAATGGCGGTCATCGACGCAGCCGTCCGCCACGGAGTGACGCACATCGTCAAGGTCAGCAGCAAAGCCTCGGCCGACTCCCCGGTCGCCCGGCGCCGGGGGCAGGCACGGATCGAGGCCCACCTGGAAGCCACCGGCCTCGCGCACACACTGCTCCGGCCGAACGCCTACCTGCAGAACCTGCTCGCGCTGGCGCCGATGGTCTCCCGGACGCGGAGCTTCCCGATGTCGGCCGGCGACGGCCAGGTCGGCATGATCGACGCGCGGGACGTCGCCGCCGCCGCGACCGCAATCGTGACCGCGCCGAGCGAACACACCGGCCGGACCTACTGGCTGACCGGACCGGAACTGATCACCTACACCGACGTCGCGAAGGAACTCACCGCCGCACTGGGACATCCCGTCGAATACCGCCGGATCACCCCGGCCGAACACCGCGCGGCGATGATCGGCGCAGGCGTCCCCGAGACCGTCGCGGACTCCAACGCCCAGGCGTTCGGCTTGATAGCCGAAGGCGACGCAGCTTGGCTGTCGGACGACGTGAAAGCGCTCACCGGCGAAACACCGTGCAGCCTGCGCACCTTCCTCGCCGAGCACATCGAAGCCTTCTCCTAGCGCGCTGCCGGCCGCGACCGGCCGGCAAGCGCTCGAACCCGTCTCCGCGCAGCAGGCGGCGTACCCTCGGATCGCTTGATGTCATGCGGCCGCCACGTGACTGGAGGAGGACGTCGTGTCCGATCTGCTCGACGCATTGGCTCTCATCGCCGGTTTCGCCGTGCTCGCGACCGCCCTCCGGATGACGCACCGCCGATTCGACCGCGGAGGGCTCCCCGGGACCGCACCGCCTCGGAACACCGCCGGTCCGGCCCTTCACCCGCCGGACGATGATGGGTAGCCTGAGCAGCGGTGTGCCGGGAAGCCTGGTCGGCGTCGTTCAGTCGTCGACACGAGGAGCACGCCATGCCGCAGGGCCCCGACGGAACCGCGCTCGGACCGATGGTCATCGTCGCCACCGACCAGTACGAAGCCTCGCCGCTGGTGGCGGACAGCCTCGCTCGCAGGATGCTTCCCGCCGCCGGCCGGATCACCGTCACGTTGGCTGCCTGGCGACCGCTGCGGAAGGCGCTCGTTTCGGCGACGGAAACGAAGATACCCGGCTTGTGGGCGAGCATGTTGTGCCGCAAGCGGTTCATCGACGACAAGCTGCTTGCCGCCGCCGAAGCGGAAATCGATGCGGTGGTCATCCTGGGTGCCGGCTTCGACACCCGCGCGTACCGGCTTACCGCACTCCGGGGCATTCCGGTCTACGAGGTGGACCTGCCCGAGAACGTCGCCCGCAAGAAAACCGCGCTGCGGAAGGCGTTCGGGAGGACACCCGAGACCGTCACACTGGTTCCCGTCGACTTCGAGACCCAGGATCTGGCCGCGGAGCTCGGCAAGCACGGTTATCGACGTGATCAGCGGACGTTCTTCGTCTGGGAGGCCGTGACCCAGTACCTGACCGAGGCCGCCGTGCGCCGCACCCTGGACACTCTGTCCGCCGCACCGGCCGGCAGCAAGCTGGCGTTCACCTACATCCGCCGGGATTTTCTCGACGGCACGGAGACTTTCGGCGCCCAGGCCGCCTTCGACGAGTTCGTGGTGAAGCGCCGGTTGTGGCATTTCGGGCTGAACCCGGACGAGGTCGGCGCGTTCCTGGCCGAATACGGCTGGCAGGTGGTCGAACAGTGCGGCCCGGCCGAGTTCACCGACCGCTACGTTCGCCCGAGCGGGCGCGAGCTGCCCGTGTCGGACGTCGAACGATCCGTCTACGCCGGACGTCGCTGATCCCGGTTCAGGTAGCGAGATCGCGCCGGGTGAAGCTCGCCGCAGCGACGGCGATCAAGATCCCCGTCGTACCGGCGAGCACCCCGGCGTCGGCCCACTGGATGCCGTTCTTCAGCGGTTCCCCGCCGATGTAGTACCGGAACGGGGACAGTGCGCGCGCCCAGCCGGCCCCGAGCTGAACGGCGAACGTGTTGGCCGCGTACGCCAGGATGGCCAAGGCAGCAGAGACGCCGAGCACCCGGCCACGCCGCCCGGTGACCGCGCCGAGCATCATGGCCACGGCACCGAAACGACCCCGAGAAGCGCGGCGGAGAGGCTTTGCGCGGCGAACCCGCCGATCGCGACGGTGTCCAGCTGGGCGGCGCCGCGGATCACCAGCATGGCCAGGAACACGACAGCGCCGATGCCCGCGCATCCGACAGCCAAGGCAGCGAAGCGGTGCAGGAGAAGCCGCGTACGGCTGACCGGGTGGGTGACTAGCACGTCGAGGTGGCCTGCTTCCTCGTCACCGGCGATCGCGCGGGTTCCCGTCGTGATGCCGTAGCCGACGATGAGCAGCGGGACGAGCAGCCCGAAGGTGGTGGACTGCAGGTAGCCGGCGGCCGAGGACAGGTCGTCGAGGTGGAAGGCCTCGCGCAGCGCCTGCGGGAAGTTCGCGACCATGTCCCGCATCGCACCGCCGGAGACCTGGGGGTAGAAGCTCGCGTACATCGCCGCGACGGCCGCGGTGGCGACCGCCCAGACCGGCAACGTCCGGCGGTGATCCCGAAGAGTCTTGGTGAAAACGCTACGCAGCAACGCGGTCACGTCCTTCGTAGAAGGTGAGGAAGAGGTCCTCGAGGTCGGGTTCCTCGCTGAGCAGGTCGGTGACGGTGTGCCGCGCGACGGCTTTGAGCAGGGCATCGGGACTGCCCGCGACGCGGCAATGCAGCACCGCACCGTCCAGCCGGAGGTCGTCGACGCCGGGCAGGCCGGCGAACTCGTCGGCCGGCGGCGGCTCGGCGAAGATGATCCGCACGGTGCGAACCGCGCGTTCACGCATGCCCGCGACCGTGTCGAGGGCGATCAGACGGCCTTCCCGGATGATGCCGACGCGATCGGCGACGCGCTCGACCTCGCTCATGACGTGGCTCGACATCAGCACCGTCTGGCCCGCGGCGCGAGCCTCGGCGACCAGCCGCAGGAAAGTCTGCTGCACCAGCGGATCGAGCCCTGAAGTGGGTTCGTCGAGGATCAGCAGCTCCGGCTGGTGCATGAACGCATGGACCAGGCCGACTTTCTGCCGGTTGCCCTTGGACAAGGTCTTGATCCGCGCCGGCAGCTCCAGGTCGAGCTGCTCGGCGAGGTCGGTGACCCGGGCCCGCGGGACGCCGCCGCGCAGGTTCGCCAGGAACGTCAGGCACTCGTCGACGCTCTGCCGGGGATCGACGACGAAGTCGCCGGCCAGGTAGCCGACCCGCCGGTGCACCGCCACGGCGTCGCGCCGCGGGTCGAGGCCGAGCACCCGCGCCCGGCCACCGTCCGGACGGATCAGGTCGAGCAGCAGCCGGATGGTGGTCGACTTCCCCGCCCCGTTGGGCCCCAGATATCCGAACACCTCCCCGCACCGGACCTGCAGAGAGAGGTCGACGAGGCCGCGCCGGCGGCCGTAGCTCTTGCTGAGGTGGTCGAGCTCGATGGCGGCTTCCATGAGGGAGAATGTACTCGATGTTCTGACATTTTCGAACACTCGGAAAGGTTAGGATTCCATCAAGGCGACGGACGGAGAAGCATGACCGCGGCGGAAGAGTTCGCACTCACGCTCACCCAGCACGGCCTGCAGCGCATGACCGCGCGAGTGCTGGCCGCGTTGCTGTTCAGCGAGCAGGAGACCACCACTGCCGGTGAGATCGCCGACCAGCTGGGGGCCAGCCGTGGCTCGGTGTCCACCGCGATCAAGGCACTGGAGCCGGTAGGACTGATCGAACGCGTCCCGGCGCCCGGCAGCCGCCGTGAGCACTTCCGCTTCCCCGCCGACGGCTGGGCCCGGCTGATGTCCACCCAGAACGCCGTCGTCGGGCAGATGCAGAAGGCCGCCGAACGCGGGATCGAAGCGGCGGGCGACAACAGCCTGGCGGCGCAGCGGCTGGCCGACATGCGCGACTTCTACACCTACATCATGCGCGAACTCCCCGCCGTGATCGATCGCTGGCGGGCCGGCGAGGCGGAGACACCCAGCGCCACTTGACGACACGCGGCCGGACTACCGCCCGTCCGGCGGCGAGGCGGCGATGTCGGCCACCGGTCTGCTGGTGAACCGGATCCGCGTCCCCTCCGCGGAGCGTTCGACCACGAAGTAGAGCCCCGCCGCGCGCATCAGGTCCAGCCCGTACCCGCGTGGAATCGGCCCCTGCCCCGGTTCCCGCCAGGTCCCCGCGTCCCGGACCGTCAGCTCGACGTGGCGGGCACCGACGGCGGATTGCTTCACGGCGGCGGTGACTTCGATCTGTCCGGGATGAGGCAGCAGCGCCGAGTCCACGGGGACGCCGTAGCCGTGTTCGATGCTGTTGCTCACCGCTTCGCTCACCGCGAGCACGAGGTCGTCCACCTCGTCCTCCGGCCAGCGGTGCGCCCCGAGCCAGTCCCGGAACCGGCTCCGGGCGACGGAAGGGGAAATCCAGCCGGCGGCGAGCACGAGCCGGAGAGCCGCGCCGGCGCGGAACGGTCGCGCCTGCCACCGGTTGACCGCGTCGTCTTCCTGCCCGGATGTCGATGGCACCGGTTCGTCACCTTTCCTTCGACCAGCACATGTCACTCGGCGAGCGCATCGCTCACCTCGTGGTACAGCGCGAGCACCTTGTCCAGCCCGGTGATCTCGAGCGGGCCCGGCACCGGCCGGTTCCGGTCGACCACGACGCGCAGGGTCCGGTAGCCGGGCACCATCGCAGCCAGCGCCGCGGTGTCGAACAGCAGGCGCAGGCCGGGCGCGCCCAGGAAACCGACCGCGGTCAGATCGACCACCAGCACGCGGCCGTCCAGCTCGGCGAGCGCCCAGGTGACGGCACCGCGCAGCCGGGCCGCGGTCAGGCCGTCGACCTCTCCGGCAAGGGTGAGCAGCACGGCGTCGTCGCCCTCATCGACCGCCACGGTCAGCAGCTGCTCCGGTGCGGGCCCGGGTGGCGGCCCCATGCCATCGCCGGTCATCGCGCCCTCAGGTAACGGGGGTCGGCCGGGGGAACGGGCTGGTCCGGCTCGCCCGCGAGCAGCCGCTCCATCGCGCGAAAGTACGGCGGCGCGGCGACCGTCCCACCGAAGGCACCGTGGCCGCATTCGCCGAGGTGCACCGGCGGACCGGGGCACACCGTCCGTGGCGCCGGACCGTCGGCGAACACCAGCGAGGAGACGGCGAAGTCGTTCACACCGCCGACGAAGGCGACCGACCTGCTGTCCTGCGTCGTGCCGGTCTTGCCGAAGTCCGGGCGGTCCCACCCGGCAACCCGGGCCGCCCGCGCCGACGTGCCGGACACGGTGTCTTCGCTCAAACCATCGCGCAGCGTGTCGGCGAGATCCTTCGGGACGACGCGCTCGCACGGTTCCCCCTGGACCGGAACCGGAGCGCCGTCGCGTCCGGTCACCGACAGGATCGGGTCCGGCGGGCACCAGACGCCGCCGCTCATCAGCGTCGCCGACACGTTCGCCAACTCCAACGGGCTCACCGGGCTGGTGCCGAGGGTGAACGACAGCAGCCCGCGGAAGTACTCCGCTTGCGGCCGGCCGTAACGGGGATCCTTCGAGCGCACGTCTCCCGGATCGGTGATCGGCGCGCCGCCCGCGGCGTTGGTCGCGAGGGTGCGGCGAAGACCTAGCCTGCGGGCCATGTCGAGCACCGCCGGGACGCCGACACGCTGCTCGAGGCCGACGAACGCCACGTTGGGTGACGTGGCGAGGGCGTCGGCGAGCGTGATCGGATCGGGGTAGGTGCCGAGGTTGGCGACCGGGTAGCAGCGCGTGTGCCGATCGGCCTCGGGTGGTGTAAAGCAGTCGCTGCGTGGATTGGGCAGCGGCGTGCGGAGCCCGGCCTCGCCGGCTTCGAGGGCCGCGGCGGCGGTGAAGATCTTGAACACCGAGCCGGCGCCGAACGGATCGCTGACCCCGCCGACGACGTCCGTGGATCGCTCGCCTTCGTCGGCGTCGACGCCGTAGTCGCGGTTCGCGACCATCGCCAGGACCTCGTGCCTCTGCTCCCCCGGGCGGATCACCGCCATGGTGCCGGCGACACCCGGTTCGCGGGTGTGCACGTTCTTCGACACGGCTTGTTTGGTCACCTCGGCGACCTTCGGGTCCAGGGTGGTGCGGATGGTCAACCCCGCGGTGGCGAGCCGGTCCGGCGTGAAGCCGTGCCGTTCGAGGTAGTCCACCGCGTAGGCGCAGAAGAATCCGGCCTCGGGCTTGGCGCTCAGGCAGTTCGGGGCCGGCGTCCGAGGGCCTCCGGGGAGGACGCCCAGCGCGGTGGCCTTCGCCTCGCGCGCGGCGGGCACAGGGAGAGAGCCCGCATCGGCCATCGCGTCCAGGACGACGTCGCGCCGGGCCTTGGCCGCGTCCGGATGGGCATAAGGGTCGAAGCGGGAGGGGCTGTTCACCATTCCGGCGAGCAAGGCCGCCTGCGGGACCGTGAGCTTCGCGGCGCTCGTCCCGAAGTAGGCCTCGGCCGCGGCGGCGACGCCGTAGACCCGGCCGCTGAACTGGACGACGTTGAGGTACGCCGCCAAGATCTCGTCCTTGCTCATCGTGCGATCGACCCGGACGGCCAGCTTCGCTTCCCGAAGCTTGCGAGCCACGGAGTTCTCGCGATCCTTTTGCTGAGCCGCAAGATCGCCACGGTGCACGACGTTGATGAGGAAGTTCTTCACGTACTGCTGGGTGATCGTCGAGGCACCCTGGGTGTCGCCGCCGGCGGCGTTGTTGGCCAGCGCCCGGAGCACGCCCCGCGGATCGACCGCGCCCTCGTCGTAGAACCGCCGGTCTTCGACGGCGATGACAGCCGCCTTCATAGCGGGCGAAATCGCCTCGGCGGTGACCGGCAACCGGTACTGGTCGTACAGGACGGCGATCGGCTGTCCGTCGCGGTCGGTCACGGTCGTCGTCAGCGGTGGCTGCTCGGCCGCGAGATCGGCTTCGATCGCCGCGACCGAGTCACCGACCTCATTGGACAGGAGCCCGGCGGCGATGGCCGGTGGTGCCAGCACCCCGGCCAGCAGGACGCCGGCCATCGCGTAGAGCCCGGCCAGCCGTGCGGGTCGGAATCGTCGCATCGGTGGTTCAGGCGCTGCGCTTCATCGGCGCCAGGGCGCGCCGGTCCGCTTCTTCCGCTGCCGCCAGGTGCCGGCGTGCCGCAGCGTCGTCACCGGCGGCAGTGGCCGACTGCGCCGCGGCGCGTTCGTGGTGGGCTTCCGCCCGGCGGATCGCCGCGAACGACTCCTCGACCAGCCTCGCCCACTGTGGAGTGTGTCGCGGGTACCGGCGAGCTTCGCCGCGTGCTTCAGCAGCGACTGCAAGTTCCTGGTAGGCCATCGCGTGGTAATCGGCTACGTCCGCGAGACACCGCTGCAGCTTGCCTCGGTAGAGACCATCGGGTTCGGCACCGGTCTCCAGCTCGACCGCCAGGCTGCGGTGCGCTCCCGCTGCTTCCCAGACCCGTTCCGCGTCCAGGCGCAGCTTGCGGACCTCGGGAAGCTCCCAGGTCGTGGAGGTCTCCGTCACCGCTACGTCGGTCGTCATGTCGTGCTCACCTTCCTTCTCCTTCGCTCGGGTTTCACCCTGACACGGGAAGAAGGACTTTCAACTGACGACTGCCTTACGATCGCGGCCGCAGTCCGACCAAGGGCAGCTGCCGCGCCATCCGGCGGCGCGCGAGATCGGTGCCGTCGTAACGCCATCCCAGCAGCTTCCCCAGCGCGAACCGCACCACGGGTCCCGCCATCCGGTTGCGGTGCTCGTAGCCGGCGATGGCCGCGACGGCCTCGTCTTCCCCGAGGACCCGGTGTTCGGCCGGGAACCGGCTCCGCCCGACGACCACCTCGACCGGCGGATGGGCCTGGATGTTGCGGTACCAGTCCGCTCCCGCACCGAGCCCGGCCACGACGACGAACTCCTCACCGTCCTGGCCGACGACTTCGAGCACCGTCCGGTACATCCGCCCGGACTTCCGCCCGAGGTGGGTCAGGCACAGGAACCGCCCACCGAGCAGCCGCCCGAATCCCCGGTCGTACAACCGGACCGGCGCACGGAAGACGAACCTGACAATCCGGTTCACCGCGCTGCCCCGGCAGCGGCCCGGCGGAGGTTCGTGACCACCGCGGTGGACTTGCCCGCGAGCACGCCGGCGACGTAGCGGTCGAGAACGGGAACCCGGGCCAGCCGCAGCGCCGCACGCCGGATCCCCAGCTGGAGGGGGCTCTCCGGCAGGAACCAGCGGGCACTGCGGCGGGCCACCTGCTGCTTCTCCTCGACCACCGGCCGCATCAGACGCTCGTACTCGGCGAACGCGTCGGTGACCGCCTGGTTCCGCAGCAGCTGTTCACCTAGGACGAAGGCACCGGCGACGCCGAGCGAGGCGCCTTGCCCGGCGATCAGCGAGACGGCGGAGCACGCGTCCCCGGCGAGCACGACGCGCCCATGGCTCCAGCGGGGCATGACGATCTGGGCGACCTGGTCGTAGTACACGGCCTCGCTCGGTGGACACCGCCGCAGCGCGCGAGGCACCAGCCAGCCCAGCGAACCGTATTCTTCCCGCAGCGCCGCCCTCGTGTCCTCGGGCAGCCGGGCATCATCGGTGCGGTGGACAGCGAAGGCGGCGACCCGGCCGTCGCGCAGGCCGTAGAAACCCATCTGCCGCCCGATGGTGTCGGTGAGGCAGAACCGATCACCCACCGCGTGGTGGATCTCGGGGTCGGTGAACACGAACGCCGCGGTGTGGAAGCCGAGGTACCGCAGGAACCGGTCGTCCGCGCCGAACACCAGCCGTCGCACCGCGGAGTGGATCCCGTCGGCGCCGACGAGCACGTCCGCCTCGACGACCTGGCCCCCGGCGGTCACCCGCACGCGGTCGCCCAGGTCCTCGACCGCCGTCACTCCGGCGCCGAACCGGAGGTCCACAGTGGACGGCAGATGCTCGCGCAGCGCCAGCTCGAGGTCGGGCCGCATGATGCCGCACAAGCGGTCCCGCAGTGTCCGGGCGAACGTCGTGTACCGCGCTCCCGCGCGACGGCGGCCTCGTTCGTCGAGCAGGCTCGCCTCGTCCACCCGGTAGGCCAGCTGCAGGATCCGTGGCAGCACGCCCAGGTCCTCGGCCGCGTCGAAGCCGGCACCGAAGAAGTCGATCATGTATCCCTGTTCGCGAGGTGCCGGCGCCCGCTCCAGCACCACCACCTCGGCTCCGTCACCCGCGAGCTTGTTCGCCACCGCCAGGCCGGTGATCCCGGCTCCGCACACCACGACTTTCACCGTTCTGCCTCCTTCGTTTCAGACGATCCGCCGCAGTACTCCGGCCACCCCGGCCGGAGTCGTGTCCGGAGCCACCGCGCGGTGCATGAGCAACCCGTCGATCGCGGCGCCGAGCACCACGGCCGTACCGTCCGGATCCACCACGCCGAACTGCCGGAGCCGGTCGCCGAGCACGCCCCGAAGATCGGCCAGGACCGCCGCAATGCCCGCGCGCAGCGTGGTGTCCCGAGTCGAGGCGAGATAGCCCTCGACGAACAACAGCGACATGGGGTCGGTGCCGGTGTACTGCTCGACCGCCGCCACCATCGCGTCGACCACCTCTTCCGCCGTGCTCGCCGCGGCGAGCACGGGACCGAGTTCGGCCGACACCGCTCGCATCGCCCCCAGCACCGCTTCCACCAACACGGCTTGCACCGACGAGAAGTGGTAATGCACCACGCTCGGCGTGACATCGGCCCGCTCGGCCAGCACGCGGGTGCTCACCGCCGTCCACCCGCGTTCCGGGATCAGCTCGACGGCGGCGGCGACCAGTCGCCGCCGGACGGCCTCGCCCCGGGTGGCGGACGGAGACGGCATCACGACCTCCTCCAGGGCGATCGCCCTGAACACTCGCCCTGCAATGACCGGATCAGACTAGCACAACTATTCGTCTATGCAACAATTTGTCTGCTGATAGGATCCGGAGAATGCCGACGCGAGTACTACTCGTCGAAGACGACGTGATGATCAGCGAGGCCCTCAGTCTCGCCCTGGAAGACGAAGACTTCGCCGTGACGACCGCGCCGACCGGCGAGGACGGCTTGGAGCTGCTGGAGTCCACCACGGTCGACGTGGTGCTGCTCGACCTCATGCTGCCGGGCATCGACGGGCTCACCGTCTGCCGCGCCGTCCGCGAGCGCGGTGACCTCCCGATCATCGTCATCACGGCCCGCACCGATACCCAGGACGTCATCGCGGGCCTCGAGGCGGGCGCCGACGACTACGTCACCAAACCGCTGGTGGCCGGCGAGCTCGCGGCCCGCATCCGAGCCCTCCTCCGCCGGGCGACGCCGGACCGTCCGGCCCGCTTCACCCTCGGCGGCCTCGAAATCCGGCCGGACGAGGAAGCCGTCCACCGCGACGGCGTCCCCGTGCACCTGACGCGTACCGAATTCCGGCTGCTGGCCGAGCTCGCCGCGGCCGAGGGCAAGGTCGTCACCCGCGAGCAGCTGCTGCAGCGGGTGTGGGGGCACGACTACTTCGGCGACACGCGGCTGCTCGACGTCCACATCAGACGGCTGCGCCGCAAGGTCGAGCCCGACCCCGACTCCCCCACCCTGGTGCTGACCGTGCGGGGCAGCGGCTACCGCATCGCTTCCGAGCCGTGATCCGCCGGCTTTCGCTGCGCTGGCGGGTCGCGGCCGCGTTCGGCATCGGCCTGGCACTGGTGATGACCATCCTCGCGGTGGCCACCTGGAACCTCACCACCGGTTACATGCTCGACCAGCGCGAGCAGAGTGTCACCCGCCAGTCGGAGGTCAACGTCCGCCTCGTCATCACCGCGCTGGCCGAGCACGCCGACGACCTCGACGAGCTGCTCACCGGGCTGGCGACCGGCCCGGACTCCTCGATCCTGCTGTCCCGCCCGGCCGGCTGGCTGACCAGTGGCCGTCAGGTCGATCCGGCGATAGTCCCGGCCGGCCTGCTCGACGAAGCCCATCGCGGGGTGTCCGCGCGGCAGCGGTTCTCCGCCGACGGGATTCCGGTGCTGGGCGTGGCGACCCCGGTCGGCCCGGACAGCGTCTACGTCGAGCTGTACCCGCTGCTGGAGCTGGACCGCACGTTCCGCTACCTGAGCACCCTGCTCATCGCCGGCACCGTCGTGGCCGCGCTCTTCGGGGTCGGCCTCGGCGCCTGGGCCGCGCGCCGGGCTCTGCGCCCGTTGACCGCCCTGACGACGGCCGCGTCCCGCGTCGCCCGAGGAGACCTCGCGGCCCGGCTCCCCGACCAGTCCGATCCCGATCTCGCGCCCTTGGCCACGAGCTTCAACACGACCGCCGGGCAGCTGGAACAGCGCGTGCGCCGAGACGCCCGGTTCGCCTCCGACGTCAGCCACGAACTGCGCTCCCCGCTGACCACCATGGTCAACGTGAGCGAGGTGCTGGAACGCCGGCAGGACGCCATGCCGCCGACGGCGCAACGTGCACTGCGGCTACTGCGAGCGGAACTGCGGCGGTTCCAGCGGATGGTCGTCGACCTCCTGGAGATTTCGCGAGCCGACCAGGACGAGGCCGACAGTGCCGTCGAACTGGTCGACCTCGGTGAGCTCGTGCGCAACGTCGTCGACAGCAGACTCGCCGCCGACGTGCGCATCGAGACCGATCCCGACACGCCGCTGGTGTCCGCGGACCGCCGCCGGATCGACCGGGTGGTCGCCAACCTTCTGGACAACGCCGACCACTACGGCGGCGGCGCGATCTCCGTCACCGTCCTGCGCCACGACGACCGGGCCCGGATCGTCGTCGACGACGCCGGCAGCGGCGTCCCACCCGCCCTGCGCGAACGGATCTTCGAACGGTTCGCGCGCGGCCTGCACGCCGCCCGCCGCGACCAGGACACCGGCAGCGGCCTCGGGCTGGCCATCGTCGCCGACCACGTCCACCGCCACGGCGGCCACGTCTGGGTCGAGGACCGCCCCGGTGGCGGTGCTCGCTTCGTCGTCGAACTCCCGGAGGCCACGACATGAGAACCGCTCTGGCACTGCTGATCGTGGCGTGCGTCGCAGGCTGCGGGGTCACCACCGAAGACGAGCCGGAACCGATCACGACCCCGGTGCCGACCGCCACCCCGACCGTGACGAGCCGGCCCGCCCCGCCGACGCCGTGCCCGCCCGAATCGTCAGCCAGTCGTCAGGTGCAGCCCTCGCCCTCGCCCACACAATGAGGGCATGACCGTCCAAAGCCACCAGGCCGACTCCATCACCGACGAGGTCAGCACCTGGCTGACCGGTGAGTTCGCCTCGCTGCTGCCCGCAACCGACATCACCGCGATCGTCCGGTCGGCCCGCACCGATCTCGAAGGCCAGATCGTGCCCGAAGCGATGGGTGAGATGCTGCACCGGCTGGCCCGGTTCCGCGTCCTGCGCACGCTCCAGCACGCATGACCGCCTACCGCCAGCACTGCCCGGTGGCCGCGGCGGCCGAGGTATTCGGCCACACCTGGACCCTGCTCGTGGTCCGCGAACTGCTGCACGGCAACAGCCGTACCAGCGAGATCGCCCGGGGTGTGCCGGGAATGTCGTCCGCGCTGCTGGCCCGCCGGCTCAAACAGCTCGCCGAAGCCGGCGTGGTGACGCGGCTCTCGTCCACCGGCGAGGGACGTTTCGCGCTCACCCCGGCCGGCCGCGCCCTCGCGCCGGTGATCGAGCAGCTGGGTCATTGGGGTCGGCGCTGGATGCCGCCACCCCGCAGCGGTGACCTGAAGCCGAACCTTCTGCTGCTCGACATCTGCCGGGGCATCGACCCGGCCCGGCTCCCCCGGCAGCCGGTCTCCCTGCACCTGAGGTTCGCCGAGACCCCGCCACCGCGCTGGTGGTGGCTGGTCCTGTCGCCGGAAGGGGCTTCGCCCACCGATAGCGATCCCCGGTTGCCCACGATCGCCCGGATCGATTGCACGGTGTCCGCTCTCGCCGGGGTCTGGCTTGGCCATCGGACCTGGCGGGACGCGCTGGCCGACCGGGTGATCCGGTTCGACGGAACCCGCGAAGCGGTCCGGAACACGATCGCCTGGCTCGGCCGCAACCGGTTCACCGAGTCAGCCCTGAACGTTTCCGCATCGAACAGAATGACGGCACAACAGTTTGACTGAACCATCAGCCTCCGGGATCCGTGTCCCCAACGGAAGACACCGAACCCCTGGAGGCCGACGATGAAGTCCCGGAAGCCGTGGATCGCGCTGTGCGGCGCGCTCGCCCTCGCCGTCACCGCGTGCGCTCCACCCAACGCCCAGGTCGTGACGGCTCCCCAGGCACCGGCGGCGACCAGCCAGGCGGCCGCGGCCGCACCGCGGACGCTGACCGAAGGCAACCTCACCGAGACGCCGTTCGGGCCGATCAGCCCCGCCGGGAGGAAGCTGCTCACCATCGTGGAACAGACCAGCCTCCGCGAGATCACCACGTCGACGTGGGCCCTGCAGCGCTCGGCCAACCCGGCCGTCCAGGACGCCGCCCAGACCATCATCACCCAGCACAAGGACCTCGAAAACCGCGACACCGACATCAGCACCCGGATGGGCCTGGCCGTTCCGACCCGGCCCGCACCCGACATGCAGGCCGGGATCGACCGCATGCGCGGCGAATTCGGGGACGCGTTCGACCGGGACTACGTCAACACCCTGCGCAAGGCCCACGCCGAGGCCCTGATCCTGGTGTCCACAGTGCGCGCCGACACGCGCAACACCCTGGTCCGGCCGTTCGCGGATCTCGCGGGCGACTACATCAAGACCCACATCAACCTGCTGGAGAAGACCGGCGACGTCGACTACGCCCAGCTCCCGGTGCCAGACCTGTGAACCAGCGGGTCAGCGGCGGTACGGCGCCCCGGGCGCCGGCTGCCGCACCCCGGGCCGCGGCCGGCGCGGATCCGGCCGTACCGCGGGCGGACGCGGGCGGCGCACCGGCGCGGACATCGCCTGCGCCGACGGTCGGGGTCGCCGGACGGGCGGCACCGGACCGGGCCGGTTGGCCCACGAGTCGAACACGACGATCAGGCCGGCGACGACCGCGACGACGAGGCCGACGGGGACGCTGACCAGCACTCCCACGATCCCGGCGACGAACAGCATCGGCAGCACGGCGAGCAGGCAGTACGGGTCGATCGTCCCGAACATCGAGCGGCCAGGCCCTTCACGCGGGCACATGGGCACCCCTTCGAATACTGTTCCCTCCACACATTGTTGCAGTATGCAATACTTTTGTCAGCACTGCCAGTGGCGTTGCTCAGTTGGACATGGCGGGATCAATCGGGCGGATCGCGAAGATACGGCGCGGCTGACCGGCAGCCCCCCGTCGACGTCAGGCACACTGGTGGGTATGCCTCGCAGCTCCCCTGCCCTCGACGCGACGGACGTCGACGCTGTCACCGACGCCGTGCTGACCGCGTCTCGCCTGCTGGTGGCCGTCTCGGCCCGCTCGATCGCCGCCGCCGGCGACGCGATCACACTGCCGCAGTTCCGGCTGCTGGTGGTCCTGCAGACGCGGGGACCGTTGAAGCACGCCGATCTCGCGGAATACCTGCAGGTCACGCCCTCGACCGCAAGCCGGATGGTCGACCGCCTGGTCACCGTCGGCATGGTCGACCGGCAGCACAGCACCGTATCCCGGCGGGAGATCGTGCTGGCCTTGACCCGCGAAGGCACGAAGGTGGTCCGTCAGGTGACCGCGCGCCGACGCAAGGAGATCGCGAAGATCGTCGCCCGGATGCCGGACGAGGCCCGGCACGGCCTGGTCGACAGCCTCACCGCGTTCGCCGAGGCCGGCGGCGAACCTCCCGCTTCGGCCGTCGCCCCGGAAGCCGTCTGGACCTGACCCACGTCACCGGAACCGCGGCGCGTTCCGGCCGGCAGCGTAGCCGGACAGCAACTCGGTCAGCCCTGGTCCATCGCCGGGCATTGCCGAGGCCGATCGGCCCCCTTTGCGACGCCCAGCGAGCACGTCGGCGACGAAGTCCCGGACGTCGGCCAGTGCCGCGATCACCCACGTCCCGAGCCGAGCTACCACCGCCGACGGGTGGTGGACCCGTGTTCTCCAGGCAGACCTTTCCAGCCACGCTCGGCCGACCAGATCACCATGACGTCACGCTCGGGGTGGCCGGCGCAGCGGTCCGGGAGCGCGAGGTAGGCCGCCGGGCGGCCGCCGAGTTCCCAGGCCGCGGCCTGACGGGCACGCCCACCGCACGGCGACGGCGCGCACGTAACCGGCCAGCCCGAACGCCTCACGAGCCACCTCATCGTCCGGCATCAGGCCCCCTTTCGCGGCCGGCGAGCCGGGCGAGCATGGCATTGTAGGAACGCAGCGCTTCCTCGTCATCGTCGACCGCGGTGCCTTCGCCGAGGTCGAGCGCCGACCGGCGCGCCGACTCCAGCCACGTTCCCAGATCGTCGCCGTGGTCCATCGCCGACATCCACCGGCTGATGACGAACACCGCCAGCGCCCCCATCAGGGCGTCACCGCCCACCCACATCGCCGCGCCACCCCAGTGCAGGTCTTCCACCGGGCCGGGCCCCCAGTCGCGGACCACGGCCGCGTACGCCGGGAACGGCTCGGCCGGGGTCATCATGAGCACGACGCCGACCACGGCGTCCACGACCATCGCCCCGAACAGCACGACCAGCCGCGCCAGGTGGGACAGCGGCGGCTTTCCGGGCCGCACCCCGACCAGGGGCAGCAGCAGGAGCAAGCCGGAACCGAGGTAGAGCGCTTCCTCGACGCCGTGCACGACCGGCTCGGTGAGCGCGCTCTGCTGGAACGGCGTCAGGTGCGTGCCGACGACCACCGCGGTGTAGCAGGCGAAGCCGACCGCGGGATGTGCGAGGGCCGCCAGCGGTCGTGCGAACACCCGGCCGCGAATCAGCTCGAGCGGCCGGCCGAGCAGCAGCAGGGCCGGAACGACCATGATCAGCAGCAGGTGCTGAGCCATGTGCATGGAGAACAGGACGGCACTGTAGGCGTTCACGGCGCCGCCGACCGCGAACACCGCCAGCGCGATCCCGGCCAGGAACGCGACCACCCGGCGCCGCGGCCATCCCGGCAGCCGGACGGCCGCGGCGGCGTAGGCGAGCACGGCTCCCCCGAACAGAATGACCGCGAGAACCGGCACGTCCCATTCGGTACCCAGCGTCGACCACGTCAGTGGCGGCATCGCACCCCGATCCCGCGCCCGTCACACCCTGAGAGCACTATTGCCCTAAGCAACATTTGCATCATGCTACTCAGGACGGGAGGGTGCGGCGATGGCGGTGGTCTCTCCGGCGCCACGGCGAGCCGAGCTCGCCGTCGGCGGCATGACCTGCGCAGCCTGCGCGGCGCGGGTCGAACGGAAGCTGAACAAGCTCGACGGCGTCACCGCGAGTGTCGACTACGCCACCGAACGCGCCGTCGTGCACACTGCGGTACCGGACGAGGTTCTCGTGGACGCGGTCGCGCGTGCCGGCTACCGGGCCGCGGTCCTGACCCGGCGGCGACCGGACGGGCCGGCCGGCGAGGACCGCCGGCTCTGGCGGCGGCTCATGACCGCCCTGCTGCTGGGCGTTCCCGCCGCGGATCTGTCGTTCACCCTCGCGCTGGTGCCGTCGTTGCGCTTTCCCGGCTGGCAGGGGGCGGTCCTGGCCTTGGGACTGCCGGTGGTGACCTGGTGCGCGTGGCCGTTCCACGCCAAGGCCGCGGCCGCGCTGAAGCAGCGGACGACCTCGATGGACACCCTGGTGTCGACCGGGATCGCCGCCGCGACCCTCTGGTCCGCCCACGCCATGACCCGGGGCACGACGGTGGCGGACGGTGGCTGGGGGCTGCTGCTGCGGCCGGCCGGCTCGCTGTACCTCGACGTCGCGGTCGGCGTGACCATCTTCGTGCTCGCCGGACGGCTCTACGAGGCGAAAGCCAAGCGTGCCGCGGGGGACGCCATGCGCGCACTGGGCGCGCTGGGCGCCAAAGACGTCACCCTGGTCGACGCCGACGGCCGGGAACGGCCGGTTCCCGCGGCGGACCTGCGAGCAGGCGATCACTTCGTCGTCCGGCCCGGCGAAGCGGTCGCGACCGACGGAGTCGTCGTGTCCGGCTCGTGCGCGGTGGACGGCAGCGCGATGACCGGTGAGTCCGTGCCCCGCGAAGTGGCCGCCGGAGATCCGGTGCTCGGCGCGACGGTCGCCGTCGGCGGGCGGATCGTCGTCCGCGCCACCGCGGTGGGCCGCGACACCCGGCTGGGCCGGCTCACCCGGCTCGTCGAGGACGCCCTGTTCGAGAAGGCACGGGTACAACGGATCGCTGATCGGATCTCCGCGGTGTTCGTGCCGGTGGTCCTCGCCTTGGCGATCGGCACGTTCGCGGTCTGGTTCGCCGTCGCCGGCGCGGCCGAGCCCGCCTTCGGCGCCGGACTGGCGGTGCTGATCATCGCCTGCCCGTGTGCCCTCGGGCTGGCCACGCCCACCGCGATGCTCGTCGCGTCCGGGCGCGGGGCCCAGCTCGGCGTCTTCCTGAAGGGGCACCCGGCGATCGAAGCGGCCCGCACGGTCGACACCGTGGTGCTGGACAAGACCGGGACCGTGACGACCGGCCGCATCGCCGTGACCGGAATCCACCCCGCCGGCGTCGACGCCGAAGACGTGCTGCGCCTCGCGGCCGCCGTAGAGCAGGCTTCCGAACACCTCATCGCCAAGGCCATCGTCACCGAGGCGGACCGGGTGATCGGTGCCGTCCCGATGGTGACGGGCTTCCGCGCGCAGGCCGGGCTGGGCGCGCGCGGCGAGGTCGAGGGCCACGACGTCGTGGTCGGCTCACTGCGGCTGCTCGCCGATACGGCCGTCGCGGTCCCACCGGCCGTGCACACCGCGGCGGCTCGCTGCGAACGAGCGGGATCGGGGGTCGTGGCGGTGGCCCGCGACGGTGTGGCGATCGGCGTCCTGGCCATCGCCGACACGCTCCGACCCGGCGCGGCCACGGCCGTGGCCGAGCTGCACACCCTGGGCCTGCGGACGATCCTGCTGACCGGGGACCGCGAGCCGACCGCCCGTGCGATCGCCGCCGAGCTCGAGATCGACGAGGTCGTCGCCGAGGTGCTCCCGGACGAGAAGGCCGACGTGATCGAGCGCCTGCACCGCGAGGGCCGGACCGTCGCCATGGTAGGCGACGGGATCAACGATGCGCCCGCGCTGGCCCGCGCCGACCTGGGGCTCGCCCTGGTCACCGGAACCGACGTCGCCGCGAACGCCGCCGACGTCGTCCTCGTCGGCACCGACCTGACCGTCGTCGCCCAGGCGCTGAGGCTGGCCCGGGCGACGCTGCGCACTATCCACGGCAACCTGTGGTGGGCGTTCGGGTACAACGTCGCCGCCATTCCGGTCGCGGCCGCCGGGCTGCTGAACCCGGTGATCTCGGCCGCCGCGATGGCCGCGTCCTCGCTGTTCGTCGTCTCGAACAGCCTCCGCCTGCGGTCGTTCGACACCGCGCGGACTCAGACCACCGACACCCAGTAGTCCCAGAAGGCCTGCACGATCAGCCCGGCGATGACCACGTACCACAGCGCCAGCAGTCCGGTGTGGACGCGGCGCAGGCCGGCGCCGAGCCGGGTGCCGGCGAGGTTGTGCAGCGTGGTGTACCAGAAGATCGCGATGGTCACGACCCACACGACCATGCAGTACGGGCACAGGGCGTGGATCCGGTACAGGCTCTGGAACACCAGCCAGTGCACGAACACCACGCCGAACGTGACCCCGAGCTGCAGCCCGGACCACACCCAGCGCGGCGGCCGGTACCCGGTCAGCAGGGCGACGCCCGCCGTCACGACAACGGCGAACGCCGCGATGCCGATGAGCGGGTTCGGGAATCCGAAGGCAGCAGCCTGGGGGCTGTCCATCACCGAGCCGCAGGACACCACCGGGTTGAGCGAGCAGCTCGGGACGTAGTCCGGATTGCGGAGCTTCTCGATCTTCTCGATGGTCAGGGTGATCGCGGCGACCAGGCCGAGCGCTCCACCGATGATGTAGAGCCAGGCCAGGCCGCGGTGGGAGCGGACTGCGGCGGTCACAGCTCGAGGTCTTTGTCGAGCAGGGTGCGCAGCTCCTGGCTGATCATCGGGTACGTGTTACCGGTCGGCCGGAACTGGGTCCCGTTGACGAACAGGGTCGGGGTGCCGGTGACCCCGGCCTGCTGCCCGTCGGCCTTGCCCTGGTCGATCCGTTGCTGGACCGCCGGCGAGGCCATGTCTCGGTGGAAGCGGTCGAGGTCGAGGCCGAGGTCCTTCGCGTACGCGTCGAAGCGATCCTGTGCGCGCTTCTCGTCGCTGCTGACGTTCTGACCGTCCGGCTGGAGGGCCCACGTTCGGTAGTCGCCGTAGAGCTTGTCGTACATCTCGCGGTACTTCCCCTGCAGCGCGGCGGCCTCGGCCGCGCGCGCCGCGGGCACGGCGAGCGGGTGCATCGGCAGCGGGAAGTTCCTGGTCACCAGCGTGATCCGGCCGGAGTCGTCGTTCGCGAGCTTGCCGGTGACGTTCTGGTAGTAGGCCTCGCACACCGGGCATTGGTAGTCGATGAACTCGACCACGGTGACCTTCCCGTTCTTCGCCTCGGTCACCGTGTGACTGTCCGGGTGCCGCAGCACGTCCGCCGCCACGGTGTCCTCACCCGTCGCGGGTGAATCCTTGTGCTGGAAGATCAGCACTCCGCCGATCACCAGCACGGCGACCACCAGGACGGCGATCGTGGTCCACGCGTTGGCTGACAATCCCTTCTTCGCGGTCACCGGATTTCGCTTGCTCTTTGCCATCGCTCCTCAGGTTCCTTCCGTGGTTCGGTCACTGCCGGGCGAGCGCGGAGAGCACCGCTTGGTGGGTGAGCCATCCGGTCAGCTGGTGGTCGCCGTCAAGGACGGGCAGACCGGTGCCGGGTGCGTTCGTCAAGGCGGTCAGGGCGTCGGCGAGCGACGTCTCGCAGGTCACCAGGGGCGGCAGCTCGGCCAGGTCTCCCACAGTGCCGTCGTGGTCGTCGCCCAGTGCCTCGGCCACGGCCTGCGCCGTGACACAGCCCTGGTAGCGCCCTTGTTCGTCGGTCACGGGCAAGATGCCGTGCCCGGACACCGCCAAGGCGTGCGCAGCCCGCTCGAGCGACGTGCCGGAAGGAAGCGGTTCGGGCAGGGGCTCGGCGACGCCTTCGACCATGGTGGCGGCCAGCCTGCGTTCCTGGGGATGCCGGTCGAGGTCGACCCCGCGGCGGCGCAGCTTCAGCGTGTAGATCGTGTCATGGGAAAGCGCCCGGCTGGTGGCCGTGGCGATCACGATCGCGGTGAGCATCGGCAGGATGATCGTGTACTGGCCGGTCAGCTCGAACAGCACGATCACCGCGGTGATCGGCGCCCGCGCCGCTCCCGCGAACGCGGCCCCCATCCCGATCAGCCCGTAGACGCCGGGCGAGGCGGTCAGCGACGGCAGCCACGCGTGCACCACGATCCCGAACGCCGTGCCGCCCATCGCCCCGATGAACAGCGACGGCGCGAACACCCCGCCCGAACCGCCGATCCCGATCGTCAGGCTCGTCGCGACGATCTTGCCCACCAGCAACAGCAGCAGGAACCCGATCAGATACTTGCCTTCGACCGCGTTCTGCAGCACCGGGTAGCCGACGCCATACATCTGCGGCAGCAACAGCAGCAACCCGCCGAGAAACACTCCGCCGACGGCCGGCCGCAGCCACTCCGGCCCGCGCCATACCCAGTCGCAGAAGTCCTCGATCCAGTACAGGACCCGGGTGAACAGCACCCCGCACGCACCCACGACGACCCCGAGCACGACGAACAGCAGGTATTCCACCGGGTTGCGCAGGGTGAACGGGGGCAGGTCGAGGAACGGGGTGTTCCCGAACGCCGCGCGGCCGACGACGCTCGCGGTCACGCTGGCCAGCACCACCGCGCCGAACGACTCGGCGGCGAAGTCGCGCAGGATCAGCTCCATCGCGAAGAACGGGCCGGCCAGTGGCGCGTTGAACGTCGCCGCGATCCCGCCCGCCGCGCCGCACGCGACAAGCACCCTCAGCCGGGATTCGGGCAAGCGCGTGACCCGGCCCAGAGTGGATCCGAGCGCGGACCCGATCTGCACGATCGGGCCTTCCCGCCCGACCGAGCCACCGGAGCCGATGGTCAACGCCGAGGCCAGCGCCTTGACCGCACTGACCTGCGCGGGGATCCGGCCGCCGCGTTCGGCGACCGCGTACATGACCTCGGGCACGCCGTGGCCGCGGGCTTCCGGCGCGAACTTGTACACCAGCGGCCCGTAGACCAGCCCGGCCACCACCGGTGCGAGCAGCAGGAACCACGGTCCCAGCTCGGGAAACCACGGGTGCGCGGCGCGGCCGGCGTCGGCGTAGTCGGCCTGCCCGGAGACCAGGTGGGTGAACGTCGTGATCAGCCACCGGAACACGATCGCGCCCAGGCCCGCGCCGGCGCCGATGAGCACGGCGAGACCGACCAGGCCGGACCGGCTCTCCCGCAGCCACCTCCCGACCGGCTGCCGGACCGGAACCGGGACCCGCCTGACCGACATGCTGTTACCTGAAGACACTATTGCATTATGCAACACTTGGTTCGGTCACGCGGCGGGGTCCCCCACCTGCACCTTCACCCGCTGCCGATAGGTCAGCGCCGCACTGAGCCCGCTCAGCACCAAGAGCAGCACGCCCACGACGAGATCGGTGACGATCACGCGGGCCAGCTCGTACCCCAGCACGAACGGCGCGACGACGAGCACCAGTCCCAGCACCGCGTTGACGACACTGAACACCGGGAAGTCCCGGGGTACCACCGTCCGGACCAGCGCCAGCACGCCGACCACCAGCGCCACCAGGACGTCGATGCCGTCGGCGAGCCCGCCCCGCACCTCACTGAAATGCAGCACGTAAGGCGCGAACCCCAGCCACAGCGCGGCCACGAAGGCCAGCGAACTGGGCAGGCTCGGCGTCAGCGCGCCTTCGGTACCCGGACCGATCCAGAAGTGCCGCTCGACACCACGGGTGACCATGATCCCTCCGGTGTTCCTCGTCGGTACTATTGCATACGGCAATAGTTTACGCCTCTGACGAAGAACTGGCGCGGCGGCGAGGCACGACTCTGTGCCCCGCCGCCACGTCACGACGCCGCTTCCGCCCGGGCCGGAGCGTTTCGGCACCCTCGGGTCCGCGCCCCCAAACCCATGACGCGTTCCTCGCTCACGACGGCCGCTCCGGACCCGCCGGCGCCGGAGTCCACTGTCCCGTGAATCGCTCCCGGTGGACCTGACGTTTTCCTTGCGATCCTCAGCCGAGCACGAAGTAGCGCAGCCACAGGTAGGGCGCGGCGATCAGCACGGTCAGCAGCGTGACCTGAGCGCCCTTGCGGGTGAATTCCCAGAACGAGATCGGACTCCCCGACCGCGCCGCGATCCCCAGCATGACGACGTTGGCGCTGGCTCCGATGGCGGTCATGTTGCCGCCGAAGTCGGCGCCGAGGGCCAGCGACCACCACAGCGCCTCCGAGTGCGCCGGGTCCGGGATGTCCTGGGTGAGTGCGAGGACGAGCGGACTCATGGTCGCCACGTACGGGATGTTGTCGATCACTCCGGACAGCACCGTGGAGACCACCAGGATCAGCATCACCGCGAAGAGCGCGTTGCCGCCCGTGGCATCGGCTGCCAGCTTGGCGAGGTTGCCGATGACTCCCGTCTTGACCAGCGCGCCGATCATCACGAACAGGCCGGCGAAGAACAGGAGGGTCTCCCACTCCACCCCGGCCAGGAACTGCTCGGGACTCGCCCGGGAGATGAGCACCAGCACGCCGGCACCCAGCAGGGCCACGACCGACGGCTCGATGTGGAACAGCGAGTGCCCCACGAACCCCACGAAGACCGCGAGGAGCACCGCGCCGCATTTGACGAGCAGCCGGTGGTCACGAATCGCCTCGCGCTCGTTGAGCCGCATCACGTCCGCGACCCGCGCCGGATCGACCGAGAACGAGCCTCGGAACACCCAGCGCAGGGCGAACGCGAACGCGACCAGTTCGATGGCGACGATCGGGGCCATGTTGACCAGGAAGTCGTTGAACGTCAGGCCCGCGCGGCTGCCGATGATGATGTTGGGAGGATCACCGATCAGGGTCGCGGCGCCGCCGATGTTCGACGCCAGCACCTCCGCGATGAGGAACGGCGTGGGCTTGATGTCGAGCCGGTCGCAGACCAGCAGGGTCACCGGGGCGATCAGCAGGACCGTCGTGACGTTGTCCAGGAACGCCGAGGCCACCGCCGTGATCAGGGACAACAGGAGCATCACGCGCAGGGGTGACCCCTTGGCCCGTTTCGCCGCCCAGATGGCGATGTATTCGAACACGCCGGTCTTGCGCAGCACACCGACGATGATCATCATGCCGAGCAGCAGGAAGATGACGTCCCAGTCGACGCCGGTGTCGTGGGAGTAGAACGCGTCCTCGGCGCCGGTCACGCCGAGGGCCAGTACTACCCCGGCCCCGGCCAGCGCGGCGACCATCTTGGGGATCTTCTCGGTCGCGATGAAGATGTAGGCGACGACGAAGACGACGATGGCGACGACGGTGCTCATCGCGCCGCCGCCTCGGTCAGCGGGCGGTGAGCGCCAGCTCCAGCAGCCGGGATGCCGAGATCACGCCGAGCAGCCGCTTGTCCTCCATGACGGCGACGAGCGGGCAGCGCAGGCGGGCCATGATCGCCGCGACCTCCACGATCGTGTCGTCGGCCTGCACCCGCGGCAGCTCCGCCGGCTTCTCCGGCAGCAGCGACCGTACTGTCTTGCCGCCCAGCTTGTCCGCGGCCCGATCGGCCATCGATTCGTCCAGTACTCCGGCCAGCGACGGGTCGTCCTGCACGTACTGCGGCACCAGGAACTGCACGACCTGCGAGGCGGGCAGGATCGAACACGGGCACCCGGACGCGTCGGTCACGACGATGCCCGGCAGCCGCCGCTCGGCCAGCAGTTTCGCGGCCGCGAGCGCGTCCGAGTCGACGTCCACGACCGGGTACTCCTCGGCCATCTCCACAGCGTGCATCTGTCCAGCGTACGGCGGGCGGGCCGGTTTCGTGCGGCACTATCCGGCGCTCCTTTCGGTTTCTTGACGGCCGGTCGGCAGGTTGTCCGGCGGCTCGAAGCTCAGCGCCTTGGCGACCGGGACGTCGGTCGAGGAGTGCAGGACGATCGACAGCGCGATCGTGACGGTGACCAGGTCGAACACCAGCTCGGCGTCGGGGATGCCCGACTGCAGGGCCAGCAGCCCGTAGACCACCGAGGCGAACCCCTTCGGCCCGAACCACGCGGCCGCCGCCCGCTCCCGGCCGGACATCTTCGTCCGCAGCAGCGACAGCAGCATCGCGGCCGGGCGGACCAGGACGATCGCGAGCACGGCGAGCACCCAGCCGCCCACGCTCAGGTGGCCCAGCCGCTCCGGAGTGACCAGCGCCCCGAACACCAGCAGCGCGGCGAACTTGGTGATCTCCGACAGCAGGTCACCGAGCGGTTCGAAGTGCTCCGCCGCCAGCTTGTCCATCGTGGCCAGCGTCGACCCGGCGGCGAAGGCGGCCAGGTACGGGTTGGCGTGGGTCAGGTGGCACGCGGCGTAGAGCATCACGGCGATCGCGAGCGGGCCGAGCGCCTGCAGCCGCGGCTCGGCGGTCAGCACCTTGAGCCGCCACGCCAGCGTGACCAGGGCCGGGATGGCGATGCCGAGGACCAGGCCGAGCACCAGCTCGATCCCGACCGTCCCGAGGTCGGAGTCGGCGTGCGCGGCGGTGGCCAGGAAGATCAGCACGAACGGCAGCGCGAGCCCGTCGTTGAGGCCCGACTCGACGTTGAGCAGCCGCCGCAACCGCAGCGGGACGTCGTCGCGGCCGACGATCGCCGCCGCGAAGACCGGGTCGGTCGGCGAGAGGATCGCACCCAGCAGCAGGGCCGTCGGCCAGTCCAGGCCGACCAGGAAGTGGGCCGGGACCGCGATCCCGATCATGGTCAGCGGCATGCCGAGGCCCAGCGCCCGGCCGGAGAGCCGCCAGCCCTCCCGCAAGGCACGCACGTTGGCGCGCTGGCCGTCGGTGAACAACACCGTGAAGAGTGCGATGTCGGCCAGTGCCGTGACCAGCGGGTCGTGCGGCGCGATCTTCACCAAGCCGAAACCGCCTTGGCCGATCAGGGCGCCGGCGAGCAGGAAGAGCAACGCCGTCGAGAGCACCGTCCGCGCGGCGACGCCCGAAAGGGAGACGCTGATCAGCAGGACGACGCCGAACGCCAGTACGAGCGCCATGGAAATTCCGTCCTCGAGCCACGACCTCCACCCACGCCGGGCGAAGGGCCGACCAGACTTCCCGGCACTCCACGCGTAAAGATGCCGCAAAGATCCGCGCGGGGCAAACCGGATCCGCTTATCGGGCCGCCAGGGTGGGCACGCCCACACCGTCGGGTTTCCGCAAGGATCCGGCAGCTCGGCTTGACACGGAGGAGCCGCTTGACCCAGCTGAAGAGCCCGCCTGGCCCGCCGACGCACCGCCGCGGAGTACTGCTGTTCGCGTTCGCGTTCGCCGTGATGGCCGACCCGGTGTCTTCGGTCGCTTACGCCATCGAAGCCGCGCTGCGGGCCTTGCGGGGTGATCTCGCCCTCCTGCTGCCCACGATGGCGCTCGTCGTCGGGATCGTCGTGCTCGTCATCGTCAACTATCACCAGCTGGTGGCCCGGTACCCCCAGGGCGGCGGCGCGGCCGCCGCGACCGGGGAGGCGTTCGGCGAGGGCACCGCGTTCCTCCCGATCGGCGCGTTGATCGTCGACTTCGTGCTGACGATCGCGATCAGCTCGGCGGCGGGTGCATCTGCCGTGATCGCGTTCTTCCCGGCTCTCTCGCCGTGGCGGATCCCGATCGCGGTGCTGCTGGTCGCCGGAGTGGCCGGCGGCACCTGGTTCGGCCACCTGGGGCGCACGGTGTTCGCCGTGATGACGGTGGCGTTCATCGTGCTCACCGTCGCGGTCCTCGTGTCGGCGTTCTTCGTGCCCGTTGCGGCGGCCACACCGGCGCCCGACCCCGGCCACTCCCCGTTCATCGCGGTGGCACTGGCCTTCCCGGTGGCGATGGCGCTGGCCACCGGGATCGAGGCGCCGTCGTCGGCGATCGCCCAGCTCGGGCAGCTCGACGACCCCGGTCGTCGCCGCTTCGGCCGGGTAACCCTCTGGCTGACGCTCGGGGTGGTCGGTACGAGCACGCTGGGCCTGACCGCGCAGGCCGTCCGGCTCGGCATCGGCGTCCCGCACGAGGACACCACCCAGATCGCCGAACTCGCCCGGGCCGCGACGTCGACGCCGGTCTTCGCGGCCTTCCAGCTCACCACCGCGCTGCTGTTGCTCTCGGCGGCGAGCTCGTCGTTCCAGGCCGGGCCAGGGTTGTTCAAAGCGCTCGCCCGCCGCCACCACCCCGACGGAACGAGCACGGGCATCCTGCCGGCGTGGCTGGGCCGGACGAACAGCCATCACACGCCGTACTGGGGTGTCGTGGTCTTCATGGCGGCTGCGGCCCTGGTTACCGCGGCCGCGGGCGGCCGTGACCAGGAACTGGTGCTCTTCTACGCGGCATCGGTGTTCGTCAGTTTCTTCGCCGGTCTGGTGGCGATGGCGCGGTTCTCCTGGCGGGATCGCCGGTTCGGTTTCCTGGTGATCAACTGCGCCGGAGCGGTCGCGGTGGCGTTCACCTTGGCCGTCAACCTCACGCGTGGTGACCCGGTCGTCTCGATCGCCGCGGCCGTGCTGATCGCCGCCGCCCTGTACGGGCTGTGGGTGCGGTCCGGGCGTCCTCGGGGCATCCGCAACGTTGCGGCCGAAACCGAAGGGGACGGATGAGCGTCAGAGGACCGGCTCGCGGAGTGCACTCGCGACTTCAGTGGCGGTGAGCCGCCGGGGGCCCACGTAGTACAGCGTCGCTCCGACCGGAAGCTCACCGTCCCAGCCGGGGTTGACCACCAGGCCGTCCGCCGCGCGGGCGGCCAGGACAGTGGCGCCGAACGCCCGGCCCAGTGCCACCCGGCACCGCTCGGTCCGCAGGGCCCCGAGCGACTCCGGCACCGCCACGGAATAAGTACTCGCACCTCCCGCGGTCATCAGCTCCGCGTAGACGTCGGCGATCCCGGGCGAAGTCAGCTCCTCGGTGACCATCCGCGGGGTGTGCCACTGCACGCACTTGATCTTCGGATCGACGTAGCGGACCAGCTCGGCCCGTTCCATGTCCCGCAACGCCACCACGACGTGCGCCGAAGGGTTCGCGTGGTCCACCGTGACCGCCACGGCCAGGGCCTCGTTGTCATCGGCCATGTCCACCAGCACGGTCGCCGCGCGGTGCACGGCCGCGCGGGCCAGCACGTCGGCGGCTGTCGGGTCGCCGCGGACGAAGTCCACCGGCTCTCCCGGCATCGGGTGCACCGGCACCTCCTCACCGGTGCAGAGGACCAGTCCGGTCACGTCGTCGGCCAGCAGCTGGGCCACGATCCGCTCGGTCCGCCCGGCCGTGTACCCGATCAGCACCGTGTGGCCGCTCGCGCGCACCGGTTCCGTTCCCTGCATCCGCCGTCCTTTCGCTTGCTCGAGCGCCGTGGCGAGCCTCGTGAACACCGTCGTGAGGGTGGCGATCCCGCCGATGATCACGTATCCGCCCACGAAGTGGCCCGCTGTGGTTTCGGGTGAGTAGTCGCCGTAGCCGACCGTGGCGGCTGTCACGACGAAGTACCACCAGTAGTTGCCCGGACTCACCAGCTCGCTGCCCGCGGGTTCGGCCAACGCCATCAGCGGCCAGCTCGTCGCGAACACGAACACGACGACCACCACCGGCAGCAGCCACCCGCGCGTCAGCACCCAGCGCGAGAGCAGCCGCGACAAGAAGAACGTCATCTCCTCCCCTTACCGGACACGACGGCGAATCCCGCCAGCCGACCACATCATCGGATCGGACACAACGGACTTTACCGGACCGTAATCGCTTTAACCTGAGATCGAGTAAATATTGTCATGTGCAATGATGCCGCTGGGCAACGTTGCCCGTGTTCCGGTCCCCCAAGGAAAGTCGGGAGTCCATTGCCGACAGTCAGAGCCGAGAAGCTGTACAAGGTGTTCGGCAGGCGCGCCCAGGAAGCCGTCCGCCGGCTCGAGAACGGCACGCCACGCGACGAACTGGACGGTGCCACCGCCGCTGTCGTCGACGCCTCGTTCGAAGTCCGTGACGGCGAGATCTTCGTCGTGATGGGCTTGTCGGGCTCGGGCAAGTCGACGCTGGTGCGGATGCTCAACGGCTTGCTGCCGGCCACCGCGGGACGGGTGCTCGTGGACGGCCGAGACCTCACCGCACTGTCCAAAAGTGACGTCCGGCAGCTGCGCAGCCGGCGGATGAGCATGGTGTTCCAGCACTTCGCTCTCTTCCCGCACCGTTCTGTGCTTGAAAACACCGCCTACGGACTACGGGTCCAGGGCGTCGCCCGCGACGAACGCACCCAGCGCGCGGAAGAGGCGCTACGGCTGGTCGGCCTGGACGGCTGGGGCGACCGCCTGCCCGGCCAGCTCTCCGGCGGCATGCGCCAGCGCGTCGGCCTCGCCCGCGCGCTGGCTGCCGACACCGACATCCTGCTGATGGACGAGGCGTTCAGCGCACTCGACCCGTTGATCCGGAAGGAAATGCAGGACCAGCTCCTGCAGCTGCAAGCAGACCTCGGCAAGACGATCGTGTTCATCACCCACGACCTCAACGAAGCGATGCGGCTCGGTGACCGGATCGCGATGATGCGCGACGGCCGGATCGTCCAGCTCGGCTCGGCGGACGAGATCCTGAGCAGCCCGGCCGACGACCACATCGCCCGGTTCGTCCAGGACGTCGACCGGTCCCGCGTGCTCACCGCCGCGTCGGTCATGCGGCCGCCCGGGAAAACCCTCGCGGCTTCTTCGGGTCCGCGCGCGTCGATCCACACCATGCGCAAGCTCGAGGTCACCGAAATGTTCGCCATCGACCCCGACGGCGGTCTCGTCGGCATCGTCACCATGGCCGATGCCGTGTCCGCCGCGGCCCGTGGCGCCAACACGATCACGAGTGCGGTGAGCGATGGCTTCGTCGCCGTCGCCCCGGACTCCCTGGTGTCCGAGCTGTTCGGCCCCTCCACCGGGGACCGGCCGATCGCCGTCGTCGACGACCGCCGCCGTCTCCTCGGCGTGGTGACCCCGGCCGCCATCCTCGGCGGTCTCGCTCACACCAAGGAGGTGACCACCGATGCGTGAAGCAACCTGGCAGGTTCCGCGGATCCCCGTGGGGGACTGGTTCCAAACCGTCGTCGACTGGCTGCAGAACAACATCGGCCCGTTCTTCGACGCCGTCGACACCCTCATCAAGGGCGTGGTCGAAGGCCTTTCCGATGCCCTGCAAGCGCCGCCGGCACCGGTGCTGATCGTCTTGTTCGCCGCGCTCGGCTGGTGGCACCGTGGCTGGCGCTTCGGCGTCGGCTCGCTGATCGGCTTCGCCCTGATCGACAGTCTGGACCGGTTCCCCTCCGCCATGCAGACGCTCGCCCAGGTGCTCGTCGCCGGCGTCGTGGCCGTAGTGATCGCCGTGCCGATCGGGATCCTCGCTGCACGTAACGCCGCGGTGAGCCGGATCGTCCGGCCGGTGCTCGACTTCATGCAGACGCTGCCGGCGTTCGTCTACCTGATCCCGGTGATCTTCTTCTTTTCGATCGGCCCGGTCCCCGGCGTCGTAGCAACCGTGGTGTTCGCGCTGCCGCCCGGAGTGCGGCTGACCGAGCTCGGCATCCGGCAGGTCGATCCGGAAATGGTCGAAGCCGGCGAGGCGTTCGGCTCGCCACCGCGGAAGATCCTGACCGAGATCCAGCTCCCCCTTGCCCTGCCGACAATCCTGGCCGGGGTCAACCAGATCATCATGCTGTCGCTGTCGATGGTGGTGATCTCCGGCATGGTCGGCGCACCCGGCCTCGGCGCCGAGGTCTACGCCGCGGTCACCAGCCTGAAACTCGGCTCCGGCTTCGAAGCCGGCCTCGGCGTCGTCGTCCTGGCGATCTACCTCGACCGGCTCAGCAGCACCCAGCCCGAACGGAAAGACCGCTAGAGAAAGGAAGAAACGTGCGGAACACCCCGAAGATCCGCCGGATCGCCGCCCTCGGCGCCGCCGTGCTCTCGGCACTCGCCCTGACCGCCTGCGGCGGCCGCGAAGCGCAGTCCGGCAACGACCAGGGCTCGAAGTCGGTCACCATCGGCTACATCAACTGGGACGAGGACGTCGCGCTGACCAACCTCTACCAGGCCGTCCTGGAGAGCAAGGGCTACCAGGTCAAGACCCAGCTGCTGGACGTCGGCCCGATCTACGCCGGCCTGGCCAAGGGTGACGTCGACCTGTTCCTCGACGCTTGGCTGCCCGCCACGCACGAGCAGTACTGGAAGCAGTACTCGAACCAGCTCGAGGACCTCGGCACCTGGTACGACAACGCCACGCTCAACCTCGCGGTGCCCGACTACGTCCAGGGCGTCGACAGCATCGCCGACCTCAAGGCCCACGCCGCCGACTTCGGCGGCAAGATCACCGGCATCGAGGCCAGCGCGGGCGAAACCGGGATCGTCGAGAAGACCGCGATTCCCAAGTACGGCCTCGACGGCACGATCATCCTGCAGAACTCCTCGACCACGGCGATGCTCGCCGCGCTCGATTCGTCCATCAAGGACAAGAAGCCGATCGTCGTGACCCTCTGGCACCCGCACTGGGCGTACTCGCGCTACCAGCTCAAGGATCTCAAGGACCCGCAGGGCGCGATGGGCAAGGGCGAGCAGCTGCACGCCATCGGCCGCAAGAGCTTCGGCACCGACTTCCCGGCCCTGGCCAAGGTCGCCAAAGGCCTCAAGCTCACCGACGAGCAGCTCGGCTCGCTGGAAGACCTCATCCAGCAGGCGCCCAAGGGCCAAGAGAAGGCCGCCGCCCAGAAGTGGATCGACCAGCACAAGGCGTTCGTCGACCAGGCCTTCACCGGCCTCTGAGAACTCGTGCGGCCGCCGCCACGCGCCGGTGGCGGCCGCACGACTCAGCGGCGGGTCCGCTGGTGGAACGTCAGCTTCCAGCCGCCGGCCCGGCGCGCGTAGACGCTGCTCACCTGTGCCGAGTACGGCAGGGCCGAGCGCGTCGCCGCGATGCTGTAGCGCACCACGCCAGTGCCCTCGCTGACCTGGACGCAGCGCAGCCCGTGCAACCGGAACTCCTCCCAGACCGCACCGCACAACGCGTCGAGCGCCTCGTCCCGGGCCCGGATCGGCGGCAGGTCGGACAGCAGTACGACGACCCGGTCGTCGAAGACGCTGTCGTAGAACTTCCTCGCCGCCGCCGGGGTCGCCATGAGCGCCTGCCAGCCCTGCTGTTCCAGGTCGATCAACTCTTCGTGCGCCACCGGCCGTCCTCCACCACGGTCCGGCCGTCGCCGGTGCCACGGCCAGCCTTCCGCATCCGGGCGTGGGTGAACCTGACGATCAGCTTGCGATTTCGCCTGCTGTCACCGATGCGGCTCGTCGTGCGCGGGAACGGCCGCGGCCCGGTGGTGGTGCGCCTCGGCCCGCCGAAGCGCCGCGAACGACCGGTTCATCGCCGCACTCCACTCCGGCGAGGTGCGCGGGCGCCCGGCAGCGGACGACCGCGCCTCGACGACGTTCGCCAGCTCCTGGAAGGCCATCGCGTGCTCGGCCGCGACCTTCGCAAGCCCGCGTTCGGCGCGCACCTGGAGTTCGCCGCCTGGCTCGCCGGACATCGCCAGCCTGCTGGCCCGGGCGCGGTGCACGGCCGCGGTGCGCCACATCAGCTCGGCGACCTCCCGCAGCCGCGACTCCTCGGGATCACCGTCCCGCACGGCTGGGCCCCTCGCTCATCCGCTTGAGGTGGCGTAGCTCCGAACGGGTGTGCTCGCGGTCACGGGCGACGCCGCCGAGCAGCCGGGAGAACGCGAGCTCCAGAAGCCGCGCCCGGAGACCGGCGCGAAACTCGGCCCAGACGTGGGCACGGACCACGGTGCCGGCGTACCCGTACCGCTCGACGCTCCACGTCACGCACTCGGCGACGTCCACCCGCACCCCCAGCCACCGGTACCGGGCGAACGAACTGCGGTTCAAAACCTGAGCCGGCCGCGAGCACGAGGACTCGGTCACCGCGGCAGGACCGCGCCAATCGCCCTCGAGGCTGCGCAGCGTCTCGCGCACCGCCGGCACCGGGGCCGCGATGACGATCGCCTCCATGTAGTCGAACACGGCTACTTTCCCACCCCCACCACGCTCACCGGGCATGGTGCGTAATGCAGCACGGTCCGGCTCACCGAACCGCACACGGCGCGCCTGAGGAAGCTCTGGCGGCTGTCGCCGACCACGAGCAGTGAGGCCTGCCTCGCGCGGTCGAGCAACGCGTGCTCCGGGAAGTCCTGGACGATTTCGTGCTCGAAGGGGACTTCGGGGTAACTGGACAACCAGTCCGTCAGCTCGGTCACCATCGGCTCCGACAGGGCGGTGTTCCTGCGGAACCGGCCGGTCATCGCGTGGACGAGGTGCACCGGGACGGCGTGCCGCCGGGCGAAGTCCAACGCGAACGCGAGCGCGGCGGAGTTGTCGGCAGCCGGGTCGAGACCGACGACCACGGGGTATCGGGTGGCACCTTCGGCGGGATCCTCACCTCGGACCACGACGAGGGGCCGCCCGGACGATTTCGTGAGCCCGGCGGTGGCGGAGCCGAAGAACGCCCGGCCGAGCGGGCCGGACCCGGGCGGCCCCACCACCACCATCACCGCTTCGGCCCGGGCGGCGATGCGGGCCAGCGCCGGACCGGGCAGGTCTTCGAGCAGGACCATCCGCACCTCGAGGTCGGGGTGTGAATGACCGATCTCGCGAACGGCGTCCCGCGTCTGCTGCTCGGCTTCCCGGCGCAGCCGTTCCGCTCCCCCGCTCAGCGGCGCGAGCACCACTTCGGGATAGCTCCCGCCCGGCCAGCTCCAATCCAGGGCGCGCGCGACGACGAGCGTGTTCCCTCGGCGATCGGCCTCCGTCGCGGCCCAGAACACCGCGCGAAGCGACTCCGGGGTGCCGTCGTAGCCGGTGACGACCACCGGGGCCTCTGTCGTGGTCACCGCTCTCCCCCGTCGCGCAGTGCGCGGCTCAAGATCGCCACGGCGATCGCCCAGAGCGCGAGGAGCACGGCTCCGGCCGCGACGTCGCTGGCGCTGGTGGCCGGCGCGGGAGTCCCCTGGTTGTAGCCGAGTGCGGTCGGCGCGACCACCAGCCAGGCGCCGGCGAGCGGCAGCACCGGACGCCACACGTGCGCGGCGGCCGGCGAAACCAGCTGCGCGGCCCCGCAGACCACCACGACCGCGCCGACGAGCACGTCGTTCCAATAGCCGTTGAAGCCGCCGCCGCTGAGCTCCTGATCCAGCTGGAAAGGCGACAGCACCAGCCAGAGACCGGTCAGGAAGGTCAGGGCGTTCACCACGGCCAGCGCCAGGCTGTGTCCGGCCACACCGCCGCGGGTCCGGGTCAGGGTCTTCACGGGTCATCGGCTCCTTTCGTCGCGCGTGCGGCCCCAGCCTCTCGCGGACGGGCCCCAGGGGACCTGACGATCAGCTTGCGATCGCGGTCAGCCCCGTTCGAGCACCGCCTTCAGGAACGTCCGCGTCCGCTCCCGGGTGGGCTGCGTGAACAGCTCCTCCGGCGGGGCGTCCTCGATGATCCGGCCATGGTCGAACATCAGGACCCGGTCGGAGACGTGCCGGGCGAACTCCATCTCGTGGGTCACGCAGAGGATCGTGATGTCGGTGCCCGCGGCGATCTGCTTGAGCACGGCTAGGACCTCGGCGACCAGCTCGGGGTCCAGCGCCGAGGTGACCTCGTCGAGCAGCAGCACCTGCGGGCGCATCGCCAGAGCGCGGGCGATCGCCACCCGCTGCTGCTGACCGCCCGAAAGCCGAGCCGGGTGGGCGTCCATCTTGTCGGCGAGCCCGACCAGCTGCAGCAGCTGCGCCGCTCGAGCGTCGGCCTCCACTTCGGACAGACCGAGCACGCGCCGCGGCGCCTCGACGATGTTCTGCCGGACGTCCATGTTCGGGAAGAGGTTGAAGTGCTGGAAGACCATGCCGATGCGCTTGCGCGCCGACCGGAAGTGACGCTCGTCGGCCGGGACGAGGCCGCCGTTCTTCACCCGGTGGCTGAGGCACTGGCCGCCGACGTGGATCGTGCCGCCGTCGACCCGTTCGAGGGTCATCAGCAACCGCAGGATCGTGGTCTTGCCCGACCCGCTCGGCCCGATCAGGGAGACGAACTCGCCGCGATCCACGCGGAAGCTCAGCTCGTCGAGCACGACGTGGTCCCCGAACCGCTTGGCCACCCGGTCGAATCGGATCATCTCAGAGCTGTCCGACACGGCGCTCCACCTTCCGCACGAGGATCGACGCGGGCAGGCTCACCAGGAGGAACAGCAGGCCCGCGAGGGTGTAGGGCTCGATGACGCGGAAGGTCTCGGCGCCGACCTCCTTGGCCCGGTTGAGCACGTCGAGCACGCCGATGGCGAGCAGCAGTGGGACCTCCTTGAACATCGAGATCGTGTAGTTCCCGAGTGCGGGCAGGACCCGTGGGACGGCCTGCGGGAGCACGACCCCGGTCCATACCCGCCGTCGGGGCAGGTTCAACGCCACCGCCGCCTCCCACTGCCCCAACGGGACGGCCTCGATCCCGGCGCGGTAGACGTCGGCGGTGTAGCAGGCGTAGTGCACTCCCAGCGCGAGCACGCCGGTCACGAACCCGGACAGCTTCAGCCCGATGGCCGGCTCGACCAGGTAGTAGAGCGTGAAGACCTGGATGAGCAGCGGCGTGCTCCGGACGAACTCGACCGCTCCGGCCACGACCGCGCTCAGCACCGGGATGCGGGCGCGGCGCAGCAACGCGAACACGATGCCCAGCGCGTAAGCCAGCACCGATCCGAGGAGAGTCAGTTCGACGGTGACGAGCAACCCGTCCAGCAGGAGCGGCACCGACGCGGCCGCGCTGTCCCAGTCCCAGTCCACGTCACACCCCCGCGGCCCGGCCGAGGCGGCGTGCCCCGGCCCGTTCGAGCACCCGCATGCCGTACTTGATCAGCAGCGCCAGCACCAGGTACAGCACGAGCTCGGTGCCGTAGATCCAGACGATGTCGCTGCCGAAGACCGGCCGGAGCAGCTCACCGTGTTCGGCGATGTCGCCCGCCGAGATGAACGACAGCAGCGCGGTGCTCTTCAGCAGCTGGATGAACAGGTTCGTGAACGGCGGCAGCATCTCGACCACGGCTTGCGGCAGCAGGACCCGCCACATCCGCTGGGCGGGCGACAGGTTCAGCGCGATCGCCCCCTCGTACTGGGCCCGGGGGATGGAATTCACGGCGCCGCGGACGATCTCCGCCCCGTAGGCGCCGTGGTTCAGGCCCAGCACGAGGATGCCGGCGAACAGCGGGACGAGCTTGAAGCCCACCAGGGCAGGCAGCACGAAGTAGAGCCAGAACAGCTGGACCACTTCGGAGGTGCCCCGGAAGACCTCGACGTAGACCCGGCTGATCGCCCGGACCACCCGCGAACGCGAGACCAGCGCCAGCCCCGCGGCGAACGCCAGCACGACCGTCAGGGCGATCCCGCCGGCCGCGGCGGACACCGTCGTCGTCAGGCCCTGCAGGATCGACGACAGGATCGTGCCGAAGGAGTCAGGCAAGGCGCTCTCGCCTCATGCGCCGCAGAGTTTCTCGGTGGTGACGTCCGGCTTCGGCAAGTTGCTGTCGTCGAAGCCGAAGGGCGTCGCGATCTTGACCCATTCGCCGCTGTCGTGCAGCTTCTTCAGTTCGGCGTCGAACGCCACGCGCAGCGTGTCGTCCTCCTGGCGGAAGACGAAACCACCGGCGGATGTCACGGGCTTCCCGTCGGCCATCGGGACGAAGCCGGGCGTCACCTCGACCGCCGCAGCCGGGTTCTGCTTGACCAGCCACTTGAGCGAGATGTCGGTGAGCGCGGCGGCGTAGACGCGGCCGTCGGCGACCGCCCGCAGCAGGTTGTCCTGCGTGTCGAGCGTCTGGATCTGATCCTCGGCCACACCGGCGCCGGTCAGGTAGCCCTTCTCGACCGCAGCCGAAAGGACCGCCACCTTGACCTTCTTGGCGGCCACGTCCTCCAGCTTCAGCACGCCCTGCGGATTCCCCTTGGGCACGAGCAGCGCGGTGAGTGCGGAGTAGTCGGGCGCCGAGAAATCCGCTGCCTGGCAACGCTTCCCCGTGATGTTCATCCCCGCGGCCACGACGTCGAACTGCTTCGCGGTGAGCGCGGGGATGAGCTGGTCGAACGGGACGACACTGGCCTGCACCCCATCGATGCCCAGTGCCTTGAACACCGCGCGGGCCACCTCCGGTGCCTCCCCGGTGGTTTTCCCCGAGCTGTCGGCGAATCCGTACGGCGCCTCGTTCGCGATGCCGATGCGGATCGTCTTCGCGTCCTTGGCTGCCTGCAACGCATCCTGGCCCTCGGCGCCGCCGGTGCTTTCGCAAGCCGACATCAGCACACCACCGCCCAGCACCGCCGCCGTGGTGAGCGCCGTCCGTCGCAGCAGGTCACGGCGGGTCCATCCCTCGTGCGCCATTCGCATCCCTTCACGATCCGAGTGGCCACGAACGTAGGCGCGGATTCCCGTGACCACAACGTCCTCACCTGACGATCACCTTACGATTCGCGCCCGGATCGTAAGAGGACCGTCAGGTCGAGGACGCATCACGCGTCGCGTCTCGGGTATCCCCTTTTGGTAGCCATCGAACGATCGGCTCGAAGGAGGAAATCTTGCTTCGACATAGGAATTCGCGATTGCTCCCCGTCTTCGCCGCTACGGCCGGCGCTCTGGGACTGGCCGGCTGCGGGAGCGGTGATCTTTCCGCTGCCGCTCCGAGCGCGTCCGCGCCGTCCTCGTCCGTCTCGCCGACCTACACCGTCACCGCGAGTACGGCCGAACCCACCCCACCGCCGTCGACCTCCGCCGCGCCCACCGGGACGGGGCTGTGTACCGCGAAGGACGTCAAACTGGCCCTCGGCGAGGGAGACGCCGCCGCGGGGTCGTTCTACCGGCCGCTGCTGATCACCAACGCCGATGCGGAGCCGTGCACGGTTCAAGGCTTCCCCGGTGTGTCCTATGTGGCCGGTGAGGACGGTCACCAGGTGGGCGAGGCGGCCTACCGAAGCGGCACGAAAGGCGACCAGGTCCGGCTGAACCCCGGGGACACCGCGGCGGCCGTCATCCAGTTCGTCAACGTGCACAACTACCCCGACGACCTCTGCCGGCCGACCCCCGTGCGCGGCCTGCGCATCTACCTGCCGCAGGAGACCGACGCGAACTTCGTGCCCATGCCGGGCACCGGTTGCGCGAACCCCGACCTTCCCGGAAACCAGCTCGCGGTCAAGACGGTGCACCCGGCATGAGGGTACCGATCAAGGCGTTCGTCCGTGAGTTCCCGACCGTGCACCTGGTCATCGGACTGGCCGGCAACCTGATCTTCTTCGTCGGCAGCGTCCTGTTCGTCTGGCACGCCACCGAGCTGCTCGCGATCTGGCTGTTCATCGTGGGGTCGTTCGGCATGCTGCTCGGCGCGGTCGGCCAGGCGCTGTACCGCCATGAACGGCACCGGCTCTCGGGCGCGCCGGGTCGGTCGCAATCGTGATGCGTTCACGAGCACCGTAGGCGTACAGTGACCTCCGGTGTGCCGGGAAGCCTGGTCGGCGCGATATCCGTACGCGCGGAACGAGGCTTCCCATGACCATCGACGCGACCGGCCTGACCAAGCGGTACCCGCACGTCCTGGCCGTCGACGACCTGACGATGCACATCGCCCCCGGTGAGATCTACGCCCTGCTCGGGCTCAACGGGGCCGGCAAGACGACCACCATCCGGATGCTGCTCGGCATCCTCCGGCCCACCGGCGGACAGGTCTCCCTGCTGGGCGAACCGATCGAACCTGGCCGCAACGCCGTCTGGGCCAAGGTCGGCTACCTGGTCGAAACGCCGTCCGCCTACCCGGAACTCACCGTCACCGAGAACCTGCAGGTGATGGCCCGGCTACGCGGCCTGCGCGACGAGAAGACCGTGACCGGCGCCGTCGACCGGCTCGGCCTGCGACCGCACGCCCACCACCGCGCGGGCACGTTGTCCCTGGGCAACAAACAGCGTCTGGGCCTGGCCAAAGCGTTGCTGCACCGCCCCGAACTGCTGATCCTCGACGAACCGGCCAACGGCCTCGACCCCGCCGGCGTCGCCGAAATCCGCGACCTGCTGCGCGACCTCGCCCGGACCCACGGCGTGACGATCCTCCTGTCCAGCCACATCCTCACCGAGGTCGCCCGCCTGGCCGACCGCATCGGGGTGCTGGACCGCGGCCGCCTCGTCTGGGAAGGCGGTACCGCCGACCTGACCGCCCAGGCCCGTCCCCGGCTGCACGTCGCGGTCCGCGACCACGTCCGCGCCGCGGCGGCGTTGCGGGCAGCCGGCCACCGCACCGAGGAAGGCGGAGACGGCGGGCTCACCCTTACCGCCGAACAGGCGGTCCGGCATCCCGACGACATCGCCACGCTGCTGGTCACGGCGGGCTGCCCGCCCACCCGGCTCGCCGTCGAGCAGGACGACCTCGAGACGTGCTTCCTCCGCTTGGTCGGCCCGCGGTGAACGCCGCGTGGGCCGAGCTGCGCAAAGCGCGCCGTTCCCGCCTGCCCTGGGTGACCGCGCTCGCGTTCGCCGTCGCGGCCGGGTTCGGCGGGCTGGTCATGTTCATCCTGCAGGACCTGCGCAGGGCCCGGGCTTTCGGTCTGCTCGGCACCAAGGCGACGCTCACCGGCGGCACCGCCGACTGGCCTGCCTACTTCACCCTGCTCGCCCAGAGCATCGCGGTCGGCGGCGCCGTGCTCTTCGGCGTCATCGTGATCTGGACCTTCGGCCGGGAGTTCAGCCAGGACACCCTCAAGGACCTCCTGGCCCTGCCCACCGCGCGCACCACGATCGTCGGCGCCAAGTTCGCCGTGGTGGCGGTCTGGTGCGGCTTGCTCACGCTCCAGACCTATCTGCTGGGCCTGGTGATCGGCGCGGCCATCGGCCTCCCCGGCTGGTCGGCCGCCACCGCCGCCGGCGGGCTGGCCGACGTGCTGCTCGCCTCGGCCATGACCATCGCGCTCGTGACCCCCTTCGCGTTCGCCGCGAGCGTCGGCCGCGGCTACCTGGCCGGAATCGGCGTCATGTTCCTCACGGTGTTCCTCGCCCAGGTGATCGCCCTGCTCGGCTACGGCGCGTACTTCCCGTGGTCGGTGCCCGCCCTCGCCACCGGCATCGCCGGCGCGGACCACGACCCGCCCGGTCCGCTCGGCTACGCCTTGGTCGTCCTCGTCGGCGGCGCCGGAACAGTCGGTATTGCGCTGTGGTGGAAGCATGCCGACCAGGACCGCTGACGGCGTCCCGGCTCGCCTCGCCTGCCGCCGCACGTCGATGTCGGTGGCTCGTCGTCACGTCAGGTCCGGCCGGCGAAAGGCGCGGCCGGGTGACGGCACTGTCGAACGGTGTTCCTCGTGAGCGCGTGGTCTCGGCCCTCCCGGCGCGGCAACCTCAGAGTAACGCTTCGCGCGCATTCCGTCACTCACGTCCAGCGCACGGTCTTTCTCGTCTGGCGGTCCTGATCGTCGCCGGGCCGGTCGCCGGGGACCGCACTCCGTCAACGGGTCCGAGGCCCGCCGGACACGCCGTCCACCAATCCGCGTTCGAGACCGGCGACCCCACGGTGAGAGGACGCGTAACCGGGGTTGAGCTTGCGGTCGAGGCGTTCGGGGCGCGGCCAGCGGACGTCCGTGGCCCAGCCCAGGATTTCGAACAGCCGGATCAGCCGGGCCGACATGTCGAGCTGGCCGCGGCGGACGCCGTGGCGGGCGCCGGTGGGGTCGGCGTGATGGGAGTTGTGCCAGGACTCGCCCATCGAGGCGATGGCCAGCGGCCAGAAGTTCGCCGACTTGTCACGCGCGGCGTAGGGCCGGTCGCCGATCATGTGGCACAACGAGTTCACCGACCAGGTGACGTGGTGCAGCAGCGCCACCCGCACCAAGCCCGCCCAGAAGAACGCGGTCAGCGCGCCCCACCACGACATCGAGATCAAGCCGCCGAGCAGCGCCGGCGTGAGCAAGGTGACCACGGTCAACGCGGGGAACCAGCCGTTGATCCGCGCGATGTCACGGTCGGCCAGCAGGTCCGGGGCGAACCGCTGGGCGTTGGTCTTCTCCCGGTCGAACAGCCAGCCCATGTGCGCATGCCAGAACCCCCTGGCCAGCGCGGCCGGAGTGCTGCCGAAGCGCCACGGCGAATGCGGGTCGCCATCACGGTCGGCGAAGGCGTGGTGCCGGCGGTGGTCGGCGACCCAGCCGATCACCGGGCCCTGCATGGCCATGCTCCCGGTGAGCGCCAGCGCGATCCGCAGGCCGCGGTTCGCCTTGAACGCGCCGTGGGTGAAGTAGCGGTGGAAGCCGATCGTCACGCCGAGGCCGGTGAGGAAGTAGAACCCGGTGGCCAGGCCGATGTCGGCCCAGCCGAGGCCCCAGCCCCAGGCGAACGGCACCGCCGCGGCCAGCGCCAGCAGCGGCACCACAGCGAACAGCTTGACCAGGAAGTTCTCCGTGCGGGTCTTCTCGCCCGCGAGCATCGGCTCCGCGGCTCGAGGTGGCTGCGTTCGCACGCGTTCGGCGGTTTGAGTCATACCCAGTTCTCTTTTCGGTGGCGTTGTCCAGCCGCCGGGGTCCTGGGCGATCAGAATCGGGTAGCACGCCGACGGCGCAACCAAACCCTGAGGTCCACGCACGATGGTGCGCGGTCGATGGTGTGCCGGCGTCCGGCTCGGACGCGTCAGCAGCCCTTTCAACACCCATCAACGACCCAAGTCCGGCAAAAATTCCGTGGCCGGTCAACGGGAGCCACGATCTCGCGATCCCGGGCGGACTGGACTAAAATCCTGGCCGAGTGCCTGGACCCCGCGCTCACGACGACTTCGCAGATCACCGATCCGCGGGTTCGATCCACCCTTTTCCTGTGGTGCAAGAGAAGCGGGGCCAGATGAGCAACACGGACGGGGGCCCGTACATCATGGTCTCGGTGGCCGAGGCGCGACCCGGCCTTCCGGTCGTCACGGCATGCGGCGAGATCGACAACAGCAGTTGCGACCTCGTCGTACGGAGGTGGACCGCAGCCATGGCCGGGCAGCCGAACCGGCTGATCGTCGACTTCGGCGCCGTCACCTTCTTCGGGTCGGCAGGCGTCACCGCGCTGTTGCGGCTTCAGCACCTCTGCACCGAACGGTCGGTCAAGCTGGCCGTGGTCGCATTGCGCCCGGTCCAGCGGGTACTCGACATCGTCGGCCTGGACAAGACCTTCGCCACCTTCGGATCCCTCGACGAAGCAGTTTCCGCCTGAGGACCACGCACGCCCCCGCCCGGGCGCTTAGTGTCGGGAGGCGTTCGCGACCAGCACGTCATCGCTGTGCGCGCGCAACAGAGCGATCTTCTCGGCGGTCAAGGCGCGAACGCGCTCCGCCATGCTGGAAGCCTCGAGCGCAGTGAACAGCCCGTAGCGGGTGGCGTGGCGGATCGCGGCGAGCACACGCCGTTCGAACCGCAACGCAGCCTCGACGGAGTGGAACGGGTTCCGATCCGCCGACGCGGTCATCGCGCGCCCTCCCGTTGACGAGGCAGCCTCGTCTCCCCGTTCTCGAGTGGGACATCGGCGGAGTGGCTGCCGCGAGAATGACGCAGACTCGCCAAGGCGTCACCCAACCGGGAGATCGCCGCCGCCTCGGTGATCCCGAGCAGCTCGGCGGCTTCGACCAGTGACTGCCCGCCGCAGTAGGCCCACACCAGCACGTCGCGGGACGCGACGGGTACCGCGGCCAAGAGCTGAGCACACGACCGGCACCCGCCGGGATCGGCGACCTCCTCGCACGGCACTGTTCGATGCGACCCGGACGCCCCGACGGGAGCTGGCGCGGTTCGGATCCGGTCGAGGACGTACCGCCGAGCCGTGGCCAGCAGCAGGCAGGACGCGTCATCGCGGCCGGGATCGTACTGAGACGCTGTCCGCCACGCCTGCACGTACACCTCGAAGGTGACGTCTTCGGCCTCTTCCACATCCGGCAGAACGCTGCGGATCAGCCCGTACACGGCCGGCGCGGTGCGGTCGTACAGCTCGGCGAACGCAACGGTGTCGCCTTGGCCCGTACGCTGCAGCAGCGTCCGGCAGATTTCTGAGGTTTCGTTGTCGATCAGCACGGCCGCTCCCGGGGACGCACAGAACTCGTACCGCCGGGGGCTCGGGCAGCCTTGGAGATCCCCAAGATACCCCCAGGTGACCGGTCGGCAAACGCAGCGTCCGGCAGGCAAGCGCGCCCGAGTGCCGTGTATCGGAGTCCCTCCATCGCTCTCCGTATGTGTCGCGGTCGTACGCTCTGTGTAGTCGCACGAGGGTCGAGCGCCTGGAGGAGCGATGGTCGAGAACCGGCGTCAGCGGATGCAGGCGTTGCTGGCCTCCGACGGCGCCGCCCACCAATCCGCGTCGGCCGTGAGCCTGGCGTGCGAACGCTGCGTGCTGGAGCTGGCCGTGTCCGGCGCGGGGGCCACCGTCCTGAGCAAGACGCCCAGCGGCAACGGCGACGGATCGACCCCGAGCCGCGGTCTGGTGCACGCGACCAACGAAATCAGCGCCGGACTGGAAGACCTGCAGCTCACCGTAGGTGAAGGACCGTGCCTGGACGCCTTCGCCACCGGCGGCCCCGTCCTGATCTCCGACCTGGCGTCCGCGACCCCGCGGTGGCCCGCATTCACCCCCGCGGCGTGCGACCTGGGCGCGGCGGCGGTGTTCTCCTTCCCGCTGCAGGTCGGCGTGGTCCGGCTGGGATCACTGGACCTCTATCGCGACACGCCCGGACCGCTCACGCGCATCGAGTTGGCCGATGCGCTGATCCTGAGCGACCTGGCCACCCAAGGCGTGATTGCCGATCTGGACGGGCACCGCACCGAGGACGTGAGCTGGCTGGCAGACCCGCACGCCCAGGTGCACCAGGCCACCGGCATGGTGCAGGTCCAGCTGAATTCGACGACCGACGTGGCGCTGATGCGGCTGCGCGGCCACGCCTTCACCCACAACATGTCGCTGGCCGACGTCGCCCGGCAGGTCGTGGACCGGTCGCTGCGCTTCACCGATACCGAGGACGAGCAATGACACACAGTGACAGAAGGGCCGACCAGATGAGCGATGCCCGGGACCAGCGGCTCGCGGACACGTTCGTGGCACTCGCCGACACCCTGGTGGCCGACTTCGACGTCCTCGGCTTCCTCGGCACGCTCACCGAACGAGCCGCGGAGCTGCTCGACGTCGACGCCGTCGCGGTCATCCTCTCGGACCAGCGCGGGGGCTGGCAGCCGACGGCCGGGTCCTCCGAACAGGCCGAGCTGATCGAGGTGTTCGCCGCGCAAACCCTCCAGGGGCCGTGCCTGAACTGCGTCGCCACCGGAGTCGCGGTGGCCAGCGCGGATCTGGCGGCCGAAACCGACCGCTGGCCGCAGTTCGCGCCGGTTGCGGTGAGCGCGGGGTTCCGCGCCGCGTGCGCGGTCCCGATGCGGCTGCGCGACGACGTCATCGGCGCGCTGACCCTGTTGAGTACCACGCCGGGAGCCATCGACGACGCGAGTGTCGCCCTCGGCCAGGCGCTGGCCGACGTCGCCACCATCGGGATCCTGCAGCAGCGCGCGATCCGCCACGACGAGGTCGTGTCCGAGCAGTTGCAAGCCACGTTGCACTACCGCACGGTCGTCGAGCAGGCCAAAGGCGTGCTCGTGGAAGCCGGTGGGCTGAACATGCACCAGGCGTACCTCGCCTTGCGCGACTACGCCCGGGCGCACCGCCGACGGCTGTCCGACGTCGCGCACGACGTCGCGACCTCGGCCCTCGCGCCCGGCGAACTGCTCGCGGACACCACCGACGTGTCACGATCCTGACGCGGAAAACCGGGTACCCCCTCCTCATGACTCACTCCCGTGAGGTCCTGGAGCAGACGCCGCTAGAACGCGCGTTGCGGATATCGCGCACGTTCGTCAGCCTCGCGGACACCCTGGTGGCCGACTTCGACGTGGCCGACTTCCTGAACATGCTCACCGAACACTGCACCGAACTGCTCGGCGTATCCGCTGCCGGAGTGATCCTGCGCGACGCCGACGGAAGCCTGCACGTCGCGGCGACCTCCTCACAGCGGGCCGAGCTGCTGGAGCTGTTCGCCGTGCAAACCGACGACGGCCCCTGCCTCGACTGCATCCGCAACGGAACGCCGGTGTCCTGCACCGATCTGCCGGCCGAAGCGCACCACTGGCCGAGGTTCGCCGCGGCCGCCGCCGAATGCGGGTTCCGCGCCGCGCAGGCCCTGCCGATGCGGCTGCGCGACCAGGTCATCGGGGCGCTGACCCTGCTGAACACCGAAGCCGTCGGCGTGGGCCCGGAGGAGATCGAGCTCGGGCAGGCAATGGCGGACGTCGCCACGATCGGCATCCTGCAGCAGCGGAGCATCGAACGCGGCGACCAGCTCGCCGACCAGCTGCAGACCGCGCTCACCAGCCGTGTGGTCATCGAACAGGCCAAGGGAATCCTCGCCGGGCACGGCGCGGTCTCGGTGGACGAGGCGTTCACGCGGTTGCGTGGCCACGCCCGCGCACGGAACCTGCGCCTGACCGACTTGGCTCGCGCGGTCGCCGACGGCCACGCTGATTTGGCTGCGATCCTGAAGCGCCCGCATCGGTGACACCATCCAGCGCGTGATCCCGTGCCCGCCCGGCTAGGAGCAGTTGGTGACCGTGCCGATGCTGACCGGAGTGAAGGTGCAGGTCGCACCGTCCGGGCCACCGTCGACTTCGCCTTCTTCGTCGTTGCTGGGGGCCTGCTTGCCGGTTTCGTTGTTGCGTCCGCCGGTGAGGGTGATCTTGTCGAGGCCCGGGCCGCCGAGGACCTTGCCCGCGAGTTCGGGATCGGCGGCGTCGTTGCCGTTGGCCTCTCCGGTGGCGGCGTTGCAGGTCTCGGTCCGGGGTGCGCCGCCGGTGAGGGTGATGGTGTCGGCGCCGTCCCCGCCGTCGACCGTGCCGCTGTTGGCGGCGTCCCCGCACTGGGTGGCCCCGCTGCGGCCACCCTGGACGGTGATGACGTCGTCGCCGGCGTCGCCGGTCACGACGCCCGTTCCGGCGTTGGCGATGTTGACGTTGTTGTCGGCGTTGCCGCCGTAGAGGTGATGGTGTCGGTGCCGTTGCCGCCGTGGATCTGCCCGTCGTTGCCGTGTGCGCCGAAGTCGTACCCGGCGCGGCCGAGGGTGATGGTGTCGTCACCGTCGTCGCCGTTGATGATGCCGAGGTTGGCGGCGCGACCGTTGACGATGGAGGAGAACGTGTCGTTTCCCGGCCCCAGGTTGACGGTGTCCGGCGGGCCGTCCGCTTCGGCGGGGTAGACGCCGCCGAAAAACACGGTGTCATCGCCGGGACCGGCGTTGACGATGACGGATTCCTTGCCGTCGTTCAGGTCGGTGACATGGCATTTGATGGTGTCGTTGCCGGAGGTGCCCTCGATGTCGAAGTGGTCGCCCTTGTCGACGCCGTTGGTGGCCACCCCGTTGACCGTGCAGACGGCTTCTTGTTCAGGGGCAGCGGAAGCAGCGGGCGCGTTCAGCACGGCGAACGCGACGGCCGCGCCCGCGGCGAGAGCACGGTAGGTCGATTTCCTGCGCATTTCAGGCCCCTTTCCCAGGTGCCTTCAGCATGCCCAGTGAACGCCGGACGAGCGACGGGAAAGACACCGACGGACACGTTTGCCACTCGTCCGAGCGTCACCCGGGAACCGGCTCAGGTACGGATCGCCAGCACGACGACGTCGTCTTCCTGCCGAGCCGGGTCGAGCAGCCGCGACACCACCGTGTCGACGACGAACTCCGCCGGCTGATCGGCCATCCGCTGGACCAGCCGACTCAGGCCGGTGAAGGCGGCATCGAGGTCCGCGCCACGACGTTCGACCAGCCCGTCGGTGTAGAGGAACACCAGCGAACCGGGCTCGAGGTCCAGGTGCTGATCGACGCGCGGCTGCTCGAGCATGTCCGGGTAGCCGAAGAGCATGTCGTGCTCGCGCGACACCAGCAACGATCCGTCCGGCCGGAGCACGATCGGCGGCGGATGCCCCGCGTTCGTGTAGGTCATCCGCCAGCCGCCGTCGTCCAGCCGGTGCAGGTGTGCGTGAACCAACGTCCCGGCCGCGGGGACGGACAGGCCGGCGAGCGCGGTTTCCAACGCTTGGAGGGTCTCGGCGGGGCCGGCGGCGGGCAGGCTCCAGGCCGCTTGGCGGAGCATGCTGCGTACCTGTCCCATCAGCGTCGAGGCGTGCACGTCGTGGCCGACGATGTCGCCGACCGTGACCGCCAAGGCGCCGTCACCGGGGAGCAGGATCGCGTCGTACCAGTCGCCGCCGACCGCTTCGTCGGTCGCGGACGGCAGGTACCGCGCGGCCATCGTCAGGCCGGGCACCTCCGGAAGCTGGGTGAGCATCGCCTCTTGCAGCTCCCGCGCGACGCTGACCCGCCGCTCCAGGTGGCGGACCCGTTCCAGGGCCTGCGCGGTGTAGGTCGCGATGAGGGTGATGACCGCGCGTTCGGCGGCGTCGAGCCCGTGCGGGGCGTTCCAGCCGATGGCCAGGCAGCCCAGGACGCTGTGGGTCCCGACGAGCGGGGCGCAGACCAGGGAGTGCAGGTCCATGTCGCGGTAGAGCGCGACCGTCGCGGGTGGAAAGTCCTCGGCCACCGAGGCCGGGTCGGGGTAGCAGAGCATCCGCCGCTCGCGGATCGCCTTGGCCGTCCCGAGCGGCGCGTCGATCGAGTAGGTCTCGAAGGCCCCGAGGTCGGCGGGGGTCGGGCGACCCCGGTCCGCGACCCGGCGCAGCCGGCCGTCCTCTTCGGTGACGACCAGGCCGACGTAGGACGGCGTGTGCTCACCGGAGACCAAGCCGGCGACCTGGTGACGGATTTCGTCGAGCGTGCGGGCCCCCGCGAGTGCCTGGGCAGCGCTGAGTAAGAGCTGGTCACGGTCGTGAGAGCGTTGCAGGAGGCTGGACACCGCACGGACGTGTTGCTGTTCGTGGGTTCCCTGCCGGGTGGCCAGCCGTAGCCGGAGCTCGGTGGTGCACATCGCGGCCATATCGGCGAGGCCGGCCAGTTCGTTGCCGGTCCACTCGCGAGGCTGGGTGTCGATCGCGCAGAGCGAGCCCAGCACCTGCCCGTCGACGGTGGTGAGCGGCATACCGGCGTAGGCGACGACACCGAGGTCGGGAACGGCCAGGTTGTCCCGGACCAGCGGGGAGAGCCGGGCGTCGTCGAGGATCAGCGGTTCTCCGCTGGCGACGATGTGCTGGCAAAACGAGCGCGCCAGCGGGGTCTGGCGATCGGTAGCCCACGGTTCGGGCAAGCCCTGCATTCCAGGGAAGATCTGCCGGCCGGACTCGACCAGGGACACCAGCGCCACCGGGACCTGCAGCTGGACGCAGACCATGGCCGCGAACCGGTCCATGGTCACGTCCGGGGCGGCGGAAAGCCCGCTTTCGTGCACGGCCGCGACACGGTCGGGGTCCCGCACAGGCGGCGAAGGCTGTTCGAGCACTGACGGTCCGTCCGTCTCAGCGCGCATCCGACCACCCCGGAGCACACGCAGAATCCCGCCGGGTCGGCGCTGCGGCGATCGCGACGACATCACGGTCGCCCCTTCTCACCATCGGACCAGGAGGTCTGGGGCGCGATGCCTTCGCCGCGGGTGTTGGTCGACGGGACAATCCGAACCGGGGAACCATCGCTTTTTCGTTGACACAGTGCCCATGGGCGCCTCCAGCCTGCTGACGATGCTCAACGCAGCCATCGGCGGGGTCCGGGCCGGGGGCGAAACGTCACGGGCGTGCTCCCCGTGGGCCCAGATTAGTGTTCGACCAAGCCGAAGGCCAGCGCAGGCTTGACGCTGTCCTACGGCGGTTCGGGGCTTCGGTCGGCGGCGGTCTCGTCCGGGTTTCACCGGATCGGGCCAAACCGAGGCGGAGTGAGCACCGAACCACCGATGAATCGATACGTTCAAGTTGCCGCTCCGGACCCCGGCGGCCCGATGAGACGCCGGAGCCCGCCATGAACATTCACTCCCCAGCAGAAAAGCTTCACGCGCGAGCCTTCCCACCCGTGGAGAAAGACGCCGTCGAACGACACCTGAGCCGACAATGGACACCTGACGCCGGCCGGGCAGCGAGCGCGCGCCCGGCGACGGCGCCGTCCGGGTGGGCGGATCGATGGGCCATCGGCCTGCTGACGCCGGCTCCTCCTCGCCGTACCGGGGAACAGTGTCGTCAGGACGCATTCGGCCGTCGTCCCGCCAGCTCGTGGTGGCGGCCGATCGTCAGGTTCCTTGCCGGCCGTCGCCCACGATCGGTCTGACGCGCCGACCGGCAGATCCGCCGAGCACCGGGACCGGCCCATCGTCACGCTGCACACCACACCGGCCATCCACAACGCGGCCGAATGGCTTCGTACGAACAGTTGTGTGCCGCGCGGAGGTCGGCGACCGCGTCTTCGGACAGCACGCCGGTTCGAGGACGGAGATCTCCTCTTGCCGCTACGCATCGTTCGTGCAACGCTGAGCACGATCTTGCGTACAGGTGTTGCGGATGCGTCGACCGTCGCGCCCGCCCCGGCTCGCACCCGCCCCGGACCCTGGCGGCACTCGTATTCGTGGTGCACCAGAGACGTGGGTGATCACAACTCCCTGCCTGCTGACAGCGGTCGCTCCGCGGACGCCAGGCCACACTGCTTCCGGTTCACGCCGCCGGCCGTCCCGGATCGCGATAATTCCTTAAGGACAAAGGGATACCGCGTGCCGCGACCTCAACAGTGCGGGCCGTCACGCCTGACCGTCTGCGATCCACATGCAGCCTGTTCACAACAGCTGCCAACCCCACCGAACCCGCGCTTCGGACCCCACGGCATCGCGGGTTCTCGAAGACCGTTGTCCTCACTCAAAGACTGGGAAGCCGGAGGACGACAGGGAGGGGACAAGGTGCCGGGCTCGCGAAGGGGGCGGGCCCGGCACCGCCTCACTCCTCGCCTTACCTCGATGATCATGACATCCAAGCGCTCGACAGCGCCGGACACAGCTCACGTAGCAGTGACAGCGGACGCTGCACCTTCTCCGCTCGCCGTGAAGAGGATTACCCCGGCTTGACCGCGCCGCCGAGCTCAGTCCTCGCCGGATGACTCGCAGCCCGCCAAGCGTTATGCTCCGATCACCACGCCGGGAGAGCCGAGACCACGCGCTCGCGACGATCACCATCGACAGCCACTCCTCCGCGGGAGGTCGGCGTCCAGGAGCTGATCGTGGACCACACCCATCCTCGCGCACTCGCCGGATCGCGCCCGTCACCAGGTGAAATCGGCCATTCCGCCGTTCCCGCCCTGAACGCAGCCCTGGCCGTCGCCGAACGCCCGCCACCGCTCGGCACCCGTCTCTCATCCGGTCACCGGTTGGCGGCCGCGCTGCGCAGCCGCCGCTGCGAAACCACGGTTTTCGGCGGTGCCATGGGGACGGCTGCGATGTGGGACGAGCCGGCGCTTCTGCCGCCCCGCGATCGGTTCACCGTCTGGACCCGGGCTCACGAGGTGCGCTCGCTCAACGCCGGGCCGTCCACCATCACCAGCTGGGCCAAGGAAGTCGAACCCGTTCGCCGGACACGTGAGCACGTTCGGACGGACTGATCTCGTTCGAAACCGGACCGGCCGGAGGACTTCGCGGCCGCGGCTCCGACCGAACCGGACATCCGCCCGCAATGGCGATGTTCAAGGCACTCCCGCATAGCGCGGCCGGGAGCGGGTATCCGAAAAAATCCGAGGTAGCGAAAGGATTTTCCATGGCTCAGACGGTTGGTGACTACCTGCTCCAGCGGCTGCGCGAATGGGGTGTCGAACAGGTCTTCGCCTATCCCGGTGACGGGATCAACGGGATCGTCGCCTCGTTCGGCAAAGCGGACAACCAGCCACGGTTCGTGCAAGCCCGTCACGAGGAGATGGCCGCGTTCTCCGCAGTCGGCTACGCGAAGTTCAGCGGGCGCGTCGGTGTCTGCCTGGCCACCTCCGGTCCGGGCGCCATCCACCTGCTCAACGGGCTCTACGACGCGAAGCTCGACCACGTGCCGGTCGTGGCGATCGTCGGGCAGACCGCGCGCAGCGCGATGGGCGGCAGCTACCAGCAGGAAGTCGACCTCCAGGCGCTCTACAAGGACGTCGCGAGCGAATACCTCGTCGAAGTCAACGTCGCCGAGCAGCTGCCGAACGCGCTCGACCGCGCGATCCGCACGGCCGAAGCCGGCCGCTGCCCGACCGCGCTGATCATCCCCGCCGATCTCCAGGAAGAACCGTACGAAGCGCCGAAGTACGCGTTCAAGCAGGTGCCCTCCAGCCCGCCGGGCACGTCGTGGTCCGCGCCGGTCCCGTCCGAACCGGACCTGGACGCCGCGGCCGAGGTGCTCAACGCCGGGGAGAAGGTCGCCATCCTGGTCGGGCAGGGCGCGCGCGGCGCGGCCGAGGAAGTCCGGCAGCTGGCCGAGGTGACCGGCGCCGGAGTGGCGAAAGCGTTGCTGGGCAAGGACGTCCTGTCCGACGAGCTGCCGTACGTGACCGGCGCGATCGGGCTGCTCGGCACCCGGCCGAGCTACGAGCTGATGCGTGACTGCGACACCCTGCTGATCGTCGGCTCCAACTTCCCCTACAGCCAGTTCCTGCCGGACTTCGGCCAGGCACGGGCCGTGCAGATCGACCTCGACGGCAAGTTCATCGGGATGCGCTACCCGACCGAGGTCAACCTCGTCGGCGACAGCGCGGCCACACTGCGCGCGCTCCTGCCGCGGCTGACAGGCAAACCGGACCGGAAGTGGCGCGAGACGATCGAGAACAACGTCGCCTCCTGGTGGGACACCGTCGAAAGGGAAGCCGCGGTCGGGGCCGCCCCGGTCAACCCGATGGCCATCGTGGCCGAGCTGTCGCGCCGGATCCCGGAGAACGCCATCGTCACCGCCGACTCCGGCTCGTCCACCAACTGGTACGCCCGCAACCTCCGCATGCGGGGTGACATGCGCGGCTCGCTGTCGGGGACGCTGGCCACCATGGGGCCGGGCGTGCCGTACGCCATCGGGGCCAAGTTCGCCCACCCCGACCGGCCGGTGATCGCCCTCGTCGGCGACGGCGCCATGCAGATGAACGGCCTGGCCGAGCTGATCACCATCGCCCGCTACCACACGTTGTGGAGCGACCCGACCTGCGTGATCTGCGTGTTCCACAACAACGACCTCAACCAGGTCACCTGGGAGCTGCGCGCGATGGGCGGCGTCCCGAAGTTCGAGGAATCCCAGAACCTGCCGGAGGTGGACTACGCCGGTTTCGCGCGCTCGCTCGGCTTCGAAGCGGTCACCGTCGACCAGCCGGACCAGCTCGGGCCTGCCTGGGACACCGCGCTCGCCGCGAACCGGCCGGCCCTGCTCGACGTGCACTGCGACCCCGACGTGCCGCCGATCCCGCCGCACGCCACCTTCGAACAGATGAAGTCCGCCGCCCAGGCCGTCCTCAAGGGCGACCCGGACGCCTTCCACCTCGTCGTCCAGGGCGTCAAGACCAAGCTGCAGGAGTTCCTGCCCGGCAGGAAGGAATGATGACGCGACAGCCGCCGGTCGTCGACCGGGTGCGGGCCGGGGCCTACCGGGTACCGACCCCGGCACCCGAAGCCGACGGCACCCTGACCTGGGACAGCGTCGTGCGTGCCGTTGATCGAGTCCGAGCCGCCCCGGTGGTCACCGGGCAGCCGGTGACCGACGTTCCGGCGTGCTGGGCGGCGATGCAGTACGCCATCCGCAAACCTCGGGCCTCCTGGCCTCGTCTCCTGTGCGCTCTCCGCGGTCGACATCGCGCTGTGGGCCGCCGCGGCACGCTGGCTCGAGCTGCCGCTGAGCCGGCTGCTCGGCCGGGTCCACGAGCAGGTCGACGTCTACGGCAGCGGCGAGCGGCTGTTCTTCGACGACTGCCTCGACCCCACCGGCGGCACCGTCAGCCCAACCCTGTCCGCACCCGGCCATGGACTCGCCTTCCGCACCGACGTCGCGGCCGAACACGCAGTCCGAAGGAGGAATCCGTGACCCAGGTGAAGCTGCCCGACCCGGTGATCCGGCGCCCGGAGCACCCTGACCTCGACATCACCGCACTCACCGGCGCATTGCGGGAACGCGTCCGCGGTGAAGTCCGGTTCGACCGCGGTACCCGCGCCGCCTACTCAACCGATGCCTCGAACTTCCGGCAGGTCCCCCTCGGCGTCGTCGTTCCCCGCACGCCCGAGGACGCGGTCGAGGCCCTCGCCGTCGCGCGCGAGTTCGGCGCCCCAGTGCTGTCCCGTGGCGGTGGGACGAGTTTGGCCGGGCAGTGCACTAACACCGCCGTCGTGCTCGACTGGTCCAAGTACTGCACGACACTCGAGTCCGTCGACGAGCAGACCCGCACCTGCGTGGTGCAACCGGGCATCGTGCTCGACGAACTCAACCGGCAGCTGGCCCACACCGGCCTGCGGTTCGGCCCGGAACCGGCCACCCACATGAACTGCACCCTCGGCGGGATGATCGGCAACAACTCCTGCGGCGCCACCGCCCAGCGCACCGGCAAGGTCGTCGACAACATCGCCCGCCTCGAAGTCCTCCTCGCCGACGGCACCCGCTTCTGGTGCGGCGAAACCACCGACGCGGAGTACACCGAGATCGAACGCCACGGCGACCCGCGCGCCGCGGTCTACCGGCAGCTGCGCCGCCTGCGCGAGGAGTACGCCGACGAGATCCGCCGCCGCTATCCGGACATCCCGCGCCGGGTGTCGGGCTACAACCTGGATTCCCTGCTGCCGGAGTACCACTTCGACGTCGCCGGGCTGCTCGTCGGCTCCGAGTCCACCTTGGTCACCGTGCTGCGCGCCGAGCTGAAACTCGTCCCGATCCTGCCCGAACGCACGCTCGTCGTGCTGGGCTACCGCGACATCGCCGCCGCCGCTGACGCTGTGCCCGCCATCCTCCCGTACGAGCCGGTCGCCCTCGAAGGCGTCGACCACAAGCTGATCCGGGACCAGCAGATCAAGGGCATGAACCCGCACGCGCTCACCGAACTCCCCCACGGACGCGCGTTCCTGATGGTCCAGTTCGCGGCCTCGACCCACGACGAGGCCGAGCGCCAAGCCCACAAGATGCTCGACGCGCTCCGCGGCACCGAACACGCAGCCGACGTCGAGTTCTTCGACGACCCGGCGCGGGAACACGAGCTGTGGCAGGTCCGCGAAGCCGGGCTCGGCGCCACCGCACACCTGCCGGGCAAGGCCGACACGTTCGAAGGCTGGGAAGACTCCGCCGTGGCCCCGGACCGGCTCGGCGACTACCTGCGCCGGTTGTCGACGCTGTACGAGGAGTTCGGCTACGCGAGCGACACCGCGCCCAGCCTCTACGGCCACTTCGGCCAGGGCTGCGTGCACACCCGCATCCCGTTCGACCTCTACACCGCCGACGGCGTCGCCACCTACCGCCGGTTCGCCGAGCAAGCCGCCGACCTCGTCGCGGAGTTCGGCGGCTCGTTCTCCGGCGAGCACGGCGACGGCCAGTCCCGCGGCGAGCTCCTGCCGAAAATGTTCGGCTCCGAGATCGTCACCGCGTTCGGACGGCTGAAGGCGATCTTCGACCCGGACGACCGGATGAACCCCGGCAAAGTCGTCGCGCCCTACCGCCTCGACGAGAACCTCCGCCTCGGCGGTGACTGGGCGCCGGCCGACCCGCAGAACCTGCACTTCCGGTTCCCCGACGACGGCGGCTCCTTCGCCCAGGCCGCCAACCGCTGCGTCGGCGTCGGGCGCTGCCGCCAGCACACCACCGAAGGCGGCGAAGTCATGTGCCCCTCCTACCAAGTGACCGGCGAAGAAGAACACTCGACGCGAGGCCGCGCGCGACTGCTGTTCGAGATGCTCGACGGCCACGGCGACAGCCCCGTCACCGACGGCTGGCGGTCCACGGAGGTCAAGGACGCCCTCGACCTGTGCCTGGCGTGCAAGGGCTGCAAGTCCGACTGTCCGGCCAATGTGGACATGGCCACCTACAAGGCGGAATTCCTCGCACACCACTACGAGGGACGTCCGTGGCGGCGCCCGCGCTCGGACTTCACGATGGGCTGGCTGCCTGCTTTCGCCCAGGTCATCGGCAAACTCCGCCTCGGCAATTCGGTCAACGCCCTCACCCACACGCCCGGCCTGGCACGGCTCGCCACGCTGGCCGCGGGGGTCGAGAACCGCGAAATCCCGCTGTTCGCCGGAGAAACGCTGCAGCAGTGGTTCTCCCGCCGCACGCCACGCGGCTCCGGTGCTCGCGGCACGGTGCTGCTGTGGCCGGATACCTTCACCAACTCCTTCCACCCGCACGTCGGTCAGGCGGCGGTCCGGGTCATGGAGGACGCCGGGTGGCGGGTCACCATGCCGGCGAACCCGGTCTGCTGCGCCCTGACCTGGATCTCCACCGGTCAGCTCGGCGCAGCCAAGCACATCCTCGCCCGTACCGTCCGCGAGCTCGCCCCGCACCTGCACCACGGCGGGCTCGTCGTCGGCCTCGAGCCCAGCTGCACCGCTGTACTGCGCTCCGACGCCTTCGAGCTGTTCCCCGGCCACCAGGACGTCCGGCGGCTACGCAACCAGACCGTCACCCTCGCCGAGCTGCTCACCGAGCACTCCCCCGGCTACCGGCCACCGCAGCTGGACGCCAAGGCGATCGCGCAGGTCCACTGCCACCAGCACGCGGTCATGGGCTGGGACGCCGACCAGCAGCTGCTGAAAGCTGCCGGCGTCGACACCGAACACCTCGACTCCGGCTGCTGCGGCCTGGCCGGGAACTTCGGCTTCGAGAAGGGACACCTCCAGGTCAGCGAGGCCTGCGCCGAGCGGGTGCTCCTGCCCCGGGTGCGCGAAGCACCGGACGACACCACCGTCCTGGCCGACGGCTTCAGCTGCCGCACCCAGATCCACCAGCTCGACAGCAACGACCGGGAAGGCGTCCATCTGGCCGAACTGCTGGCGACCGGGCTGGGCGACGATCCGGTCCGCCCACAGCCGCCCCGGCGTGCCGCATTGATCGCCGGCCTCGCGATCGGCGCCGCCGCCCTCGGGATTGCGTTCTCACGCCGGAGGGCACGGTGAAGGCGCGGCAGGTCGCGGCCGCGCATGCCGTGTGGGGTGGCGCGCTGGTGGCCACTTCGCGGTCGGTGTTCCGGGAGCAGCGGGAGATGGCGGCGGTGGGCACCGCGCTGGGCGTGCGCCACGTGGTCCAGGCGGCCGTCACGCTGGCGAAGCCGGAAAGCACTCGGTGGATGTGGATCATCGACGCCGCGCACGGCGTGAGCATGCTCGGGCTGACCGCCGTGGCACCCCGGTGGCGGACCTTCGCCCTGACAGGCGCGGCCAGCGCCGCCACATGGGCGTTCGCTGCCCGCAAGGCTCGGTAGAGAGGAACAACCATGGCAGAAACCCGGAACCAGGTGGTCGTCGTGACCGGCGCCAGCGGCGGCATCGGGCGTGCGGTGGCCCGAGCCTTCGGGGCCCGGCACGCCAGCGTCGCGCTCCTCGCCCGCGGCGAGAAGGGCCTGAAAGCAGCCGCCGACGACATCCGCGGCGCCGGCGGCACCGCCCTCACCATCCCCACCGACGTCGCCGACGTCGACCAAATCGAATCCGCCGCAGACCGGGTCGAGGAGGAACTCGGGCCGATCGACGTGTGGGTGAACGTCGCGTTCACCTCGGTCTTCGCCCGCTTCGCCGACATCCGGCCCGAGGAGTTCCGCCGCGTCACCGAGGTCAGCTACCTCGGCTACGTCTACGGCACCATGGCCGCGCTCAACCGCATGAAGCCCCGCGACCACGGAACGGTCGTGCAGGTCGGCTCCGCCCTCGCCTACCGCGGAATCCCGTTGCAGAGCGCCTACTGCGGCGCCAAGCACGCTCTCCAGGGCTTCCACGAGTCGCTGCGCTGCGAGCTGCTGTCCGAGCGCAGCGGCGTGCACGTGACGATGGTGCAAATGCCCGCGGTCAACACCCCGCAGTTCTCGTGGGTGCTGTCCCGCCTGCCGCACCACGCCCAGCCCGTCCCGCCGATCTACCAGCCCGAGGTCGCCGCCCGTGCGGTCGTATACGCCGCGGACCACCCGCGACGGCGCGAGTATTGGGTCGGCGGGAGCACCGTCGGCACGCTCATCGCCAACGCCGTCGCGCCCGGTATCCTCGACCGTTACCTCGCGAAGGTCGGCCTGAGGTCCCAGCAGACCCCTGACCCCAAACCGGCCGACCAACCGGCCAACCTGTGGAAACCGGCCGACGGCGCGGGTGGCCACGACTACGGCGCTCACGGCGAGTTCGACGGCAAGTCCACCCCGCGCAGCCTCCAGCTGTGGGCGAGCCAGCACCACGGCCTGCTCGCCACCTGCGGCGCCGCACTCGCCGGAGCAAGTCTCGCAGCGTGGCGTTCCCGATCATGAGTGCCTGGCAGGACTTCCCGCCGCACGTCCTGCGCGAGTACGCTCTGCTGGCCGACGGCGAACGCGGCGCACTGTGCGGCCCACGTGGCGACATCGCCTGGCTCTGCGCCCCCGGCTGGTCCGACAGCGCTGTGCTCTCGTCCTTGATCGGCGGCCGCGGCGCCTACTCGGTCAGCCCGGCGGCCACCTGCGTCTGGGGTGGCTACTACGAGTTCGGCACGCTGATCTGGCGCAGCCGGTGGGTCAGCACGGACACCGTCGTGGAATGCCGCGACGCGCTCGCCTACCCCGCCGATCCTCGACGCGCTGTCCTCCTTCGCCGCATCGAAGCCGTCGAGCGAGACGTCCGGATGCACGTCCAGCTGGATCTGCGGGACGCGTTCGGCGGCCGCTCGATGCGCAACCTCGCGCTCAACGAGGGCGTCTGGACCGCCCACACCGGTGACCTGCGGATCCGCTGGTCCGGCGCCACGTCCGCCCAGCCCGACGATCAGGGCCGGGTCAGCTTCGACCTGACCGTGCCCGGCGGTACCCAGCACGACCTGGTCCTGGAGATCAGCGACCGGCGACTGCCACCGCCTCCCGAAGCCGGCAAGCTATGGGCCGCGACCGAGCACACCTGGCACACCGCAGTGCCCAGGCTCGAGGGCACCGTCGCACCACGGGACGCCGGGCACGCCTATGCCGTACTCCGCGGCCTGACCACCGCAGGCGGCGGCATGGTAGCCGCCGCCACGATGGGCCTGCCCGAACGCGCCGAGGCCGGCCGCAACTACGACTATCGCTACGTCTGGCTGCGCGATCAGTGCTACGCCGGAATCGCCGCCTCGGTCGCCGACGCCCACCCGCTGCTCGACGACGCCGTCGCCTTCACCACCGCCCGTGTCCTCGAACACGGAGACAAACTGCTGCCCGCCTACCGGTCCGACGGCACCCCACCACCCGACGAAACCACCCTGCACCTGCCCGGCTACCCCGGCGGGAACCCGGTCTCGGGCAACCACGTCAACGGCCAGTTCCAGCTGGACACGCTCGGCGAAATGCTGCAGCTCTACGCAGCCGCGGCCCGCCACGACCACCTCACCGCCGACGTCGAACCCGCCATCGACCTCTGCGTCGACCTGATCACCCGACGCTGGGACCAACCCGAAGCCGGCGTGTGGGAACTGCAGGACGACTGGTGGAGCCACTCCCGCCTCGCCTGCGTCGCCGGCCTCCGCGCGATCGCCCGGCACCACACCGCGCACCGCGGCGCCGAACTGTCCGGCCTGGCCGACAAGCTCCTCGCCGAAACCACCCGCCGCTGCACCGGCCCCCGCGGCGCCTGGCAGCGGAGCCCAAACCTTCCGGGCACCGACGCCGCACTCTTACTGCCGTCGGTCCGCGGAGCCCTGCCGGCCGATGACCCCCGCACGACCGCCACCCTCGCCGCCGTCCGATCCGACCTGTGCGACGACGGCTACGCCTACCGTTTCGCCCCGGACGACCGTCCCCTGGGCGCGGCCGAAGGCGCCTTTCTCCTGTGCGGATTCGTCATGTCGCTGGCCGAGTGGCACCAAGGCCACGACGTCGAGGCGTTCCGCTGGTTCGAACGCAACCGCGCCGCCTGCGGCCCACCCGGCCTGCTGGCCGAAGAGTACGACGTCCGGCAACGACAACTGCGCGGCAACCTGCCCCAAGCGTTCGTACACGCCCTGTTGCTCGAAACGGCACATCGGCTCACCACCACGCCCCCGCACTGAACCACCACAACCGCCGCCGCCGATTCTTGAGATGAACGCAGACAAAGGTGAAAATAGGATTTGATGCCGTTGTTCGGTGTTGACGTCATGAATTGCAAGGCGCATCGATCACCGATGCGAGTAGCATGTTCCATCAACCCGGCGAGTGAACCCGAATCGAGGCATCGATGACGGCAGCCGAAACTCACCCCGCATCTGCCGTGCGGCGCCGCGAACCCAAGGGGGTGTGCTGCTCGCCCTGCTTCGCACCACCGGCCCGAAGCAGATCGGGCTGCTGTACCTGACGACGTCGTTCGCCTTCTTCATGGCGGGTGGCGCGATGGCGCTGCTGATACGCGGCGAGCTGGCCCGGCCCGGGCTGCAGTTCCTCTCGCCGGAGCAGTACAACCAGTTGTTCACATGTAGATCAGCGGGTGGTTTGAGCTGGTCGGCGACCCTGACGATCGCCCTGTGGCGTTTGGGGGACGGCAGTTCGTTGGGACCGTCACTGGCCAGCCGAGAGCTCGCGTCGGACGGGGACAGCCGCGGTCGGGATCGGTCCCCGCAGCGGCGAGGCTCGCACCGACCGCGACCGCGTGTGCGACGGTCATCGCGGGTCGGCGGCGCGCACGACGAGCAGCGGGCAGATCGCGTGGTAGATGAGGGCCTGGCTGATGGAACCGAGCAGCATGCCGGAGACGCTGCTGTGTCCACGGCTGCCGACCACCAGCAACTGCGCGTCCGCCGAGTTCTCCAGCAGGCCTCGCACGGGCCGGTGACGGCTGACGACACGGGTCACGGTCACCGCCGGGTACTTCTCTGGCCAGCCGGCCAGCCGGTTGTCGAGCGACTCTCGTTCTTCGTCCTCCAGCGCGGCCCAGTCGGCCGCGTATTGGTGGGCGTGCGGGTTGACGGCGATCGAGGAGACCTGCCAGGCTCGCACGTCACGAGGCCGGTGCCGCGCGAGGACGCCTGGTCGAAGGCCGCGGCCAGCGCCACGTCACTGGTGAGCGTGTCGTCGACACCCACCACCACAGGCCCAGCCGACCACGGCTCCGCATCATCGGCTCCCCGCGGATCACCGCGACCGGGCACGGGCAGCGCGCTGCCAAGGCGACTGCGGTCTATCCGACCAGGATGCCGGTGAAACCGCCGAGTCCACGAGTTCCCAGCACGATCAGACATGCCGTGGTGGACTCCTTCACCAGCGCCGACACGGCGTCCGCGTCCCGTAGCTCGGTCTCGATCACCAGCGCCGCGTGTGTGCTACTGATCGAATCGCGGAGTTCATCGAGCATCTCGAGCCCGTTGGCCTCACTCACGCGGAGGAAGCCGCGCGGGACGCCAACCCTGCGGACGTGGTTATAGGCAGCGAAATTTATCGTGAACAGCAGCCGCAGCGGCACCTGCCTGCGTACCGCTTCCACTGCCGCCCACCTGGCCGCGTGCGCCGCCGAGAAGGAGCCGTCGACGCCTGCGACGACTTCGGCCTGGACGCACTGTTCGCGTCCAAGAAGATCTACTCGCCCCACGGACAGAACTACCTCTCGGTCGACCGGGACCAGATGCTCAGCTACCAGGAGTCCACCAGCGGGGTCCTGCTGCACGAAGGCATCACCGAGGCCGGCTCCACAGCGTCCTGGACCGCGGCCGGCACCTCCTACGCCACCCACGGCGAACCGATGATCCCGGTCTACATCTTCTACTCGATGTTCGGGTTCCAGCGCACCGGAGACGGACTCTGGGCCGCCGCGGACCAGATGACCCGCGGATTCCTGCTCGGCGCGACCGCAGGACGCACCACCCTCAACGGCGAAGGCCTGCAACACCAGGACGGCCACTCGCTGCTGCTCGCCTCGACCAACCCGGCGTGCATCGCCTACGACGCGGCCTACGGGTTCGAACTGGGGCACATCGTGCGCGAGGCCCTGCGGCGCATGTACGGCGAACCACACCCCGGCGAAGACCAGAACGTCTTCTACTACCTCACCCTCTACAACGAACCGATCCCCCAGCCGGCCGAACCCGACGGCGTCGACGTCGAGGGCATCCTCGCCGGAATGCACCGCTACTCCCCCGCCGAGCCGGGCGACGGTCCGCACGCGCAGATCCTGGCGTCGGGCATCGCGGTGCCGTGGGCACTCGACGCCCAGCGCCGGCTGCTCGAGGACTGGAACGTCCACGCCGACGTGTGGTCGGTGACCTCGTGGACGCAGTTGCGTCGTGACGCTCTCACCACGGACGAGTGGAACCTCACCCATCCCGGACAACCCCGTCGCGTTCCTTATGTCTCACGCCGGTTGCGGGATGCGCCGGGCCCGGTGGTGGCCGTGTCGGACTGGATGCGGGCCGTGCCCGACCAGATCGCGCCGTTCGTGCCCGGCGGCTGGTGTTCGCTGGGAACCGACGGGTTCGGGCTGTCCGACACCCGCCGGGCCCTGCGGCGGCACTTCAAGATCGACGCCGAGTCGATCGTGTACCGGGTGCTGCACGAACTGGTCGACCGCGGTGAACTGGGCCAGCTGGTGCTGGCCAGGGCCGCGGAGCTGTACCGGCTCGACGGGACGTTCGCATGACACCCGGCGGCTGCCCGCGGCGTCGAAGGATGCGGTGAGCCGTGCGGCGCAGACGTTCGATCGTCGTCGGGGTGGACGGAACCGAGTCCGCCCGGGACGCTCTCGACTGGGCCGCAGCGGAAGCGGCCGTCCGGCGGCTCCCGCTGCGCGTCGTGCACGCCTACGCGGCCACGCCATCCTGGGCCGTCCTCGGCGAACTGCCGAAACCGTATGACGGCATCGGTGCTCCCGATGCTGCTCGGCTGGTGACCGAGCAGGCGGTGCAACGCGCGCGGTCCGTGGCCTCCGAGCTCGAGATCCACACCCGGCTGCTGATCGGGACCGGGGCGCACGCGCTGCTTGCCCAAGGCGCGGAGGCCGAACTGCTCGTCCTCGGCAGCCGAGGCGTGGGAGGCGCGCGCGGCCTGTTCGGCGGATCCGTCAGCTTCCGGGTCGCCATGCACGCCGCCTGCCCGGTCGTGGTGGTCCGCCCGATGCGAGCCACGACACAGGGGCGCTCGGCCACGCGTGTGGTGGTCGGTGTGGACGGATCTCATCGCTCCGGCCGCGCCGTCGAATTCGCTCTGCGTGCCGCGGCTCAGCGTGGCGTGGGCGTCACGGCTGTCCATGCCTGGTCCCCGCGCGGAGAGGCCGGCCTGGCCGCGGTCACCGAGGACTGGTCGCTGGCCGAAGCCGCCGAGTGGCGCACGTTGCAGCGTGTCTTCTCCCCCTGGGGGGTACAGGTGCTCGGCGAGCAGGTCGAGCTTCGGCTCGCCCGGGGCCGCCCCCAGGATGTGCTGGTCGCCGAGTCCGCCGGCGCGGCGCTCGTCGTCGTCGGGTCACGGGGCCGCGGGAGCGTGCGGGCAGCTTTGACCGGGTCGGTGAGTCAGGCCGTCTTGCGCCGCGCAAGCTGTCCCGTCGTCGTGGCCCGGGGGTAGCCGACGTGCCGGCCCGGCCGGGCTGATACCGCGGAATCGCGATTCGTCCCGCGATCGCGGCCGCCCCGACCGTATCCGGCCGGCCGGGACGGCCGCAGGCGTGGCTCAGCGGGGTGATGGGGGTTCTTGGTTGCGCAGCCAGGGAATCATCCCACCGGCCAGGACCATCGCCACCTGCCGGTCGGACAGGCGGTGCCGGGCGAGGTACTCGTCGTCGCGGGTCGTGTTGCGGATCGTGATCGCGGTTCCCGCCTCGATCGCGTCCCGCAGGTTGTCGACCACGAGGACGTCGTCCTGCTTGATCCGCAGGTAGTCCTCCGGGTCGCTGAACTCGAGCGCGAGCACCCCGAAGTTGGCCAGGTTCTGCCAGTGGATGCGCGCGAACGACACCGCGAGGACGAGTCGCAGGCCGAGATAGCGGGGCGTGATGGCGGCGTGCTCCCGCGAAGACCCCTGGCCGTAGTTGGTGCCGGCCACCACGATGTGCCCGCCCCGGTCCCGGCTCGCGAGCGCGCGGGCGGCGTAGGTCTCGTCGATCTGGCCGAAGGTGAACTCCGCCAGCTTCGGGATATTGCTGCGATAGGGCAGGACCCGGGCGCCCGCGGGCAGGATCTCGTCGGTGGACACGTCGTCACCGGCCTTGAGCACGACCGGTGCCTCGACGCGGTCGGGCAGCGGTGGGAAGTCGGGCAGCGACGCGATGTTGCGGCCCTTGACCAGTTCGGTGCGGTCGGCGGTTTCGTCGGTCGGCGGTTCGAGCATCGCGGTGTTCACGCTCGACTCGGTCGGCAGTTCGATCCGCGGGTAGGGGATGCCGAGCAACCCGGGCAGATCGCGCGGGTCGGTGATCCGCCCCGTGAGGGCCGCGGCCGCGACGGTCTCGGGTGAGCACAGGTAGACCGAGTCCTCGCGGGTGCCGGAGCGGCCGGGGAAGTTGCGCGGGACGGTGCGCAGGCTGTTGCGTCCGTTCGCTGGTGCCTGGCCCATGCCGATGCAGCCCATGCAGCCGGACTGGTGCAGCCGGGCCCCGGCGGCGATGAGGGCGAACGTTGCGCCCGTCTTCGTGAGGTCCTGCAGGATCTGCCGCGAGGTCGGGTTGACGTCGAACGATACCCGCGGGTCGGCCTGCCGGCCGGCGACGATGGCGGCGACCACGGCGAAGTCCCGAAGGCCGGGATTGGCCGACGAGCCCAGCACCACCTGCTGCACCTCGCGCCCGGCGACCTCGCGGACGGCAACAACGTTGCCCGGTGAGCTGGGCAACGCGATCAACGGTTCCACAGTGGACAGATCGATTTCGTCGGTGACATCGTAGGTGGCGTCGGTGTCGGCAAGGATTTCGACGAAGTCGTCCTCGCGCTGCTCCGCTCGTAGAAAGGTGCGTACCTGCTCATCGGACGGGAACACCGTGGTCGTGGCGCCCAGCTCGGCACCCATGTTGGCGATCACGTGCCGGTCCATGGCGCTCAGCGTGGCCAGCCCGGGCCCGTGGTATTCGATGATCCGGTTGACCCCGCCTTTGACGCCGTGCCGGCGCAGCATCTCGAGGATGACGTCCTTGGCGCTGACCCACGCCGGGAGCGTGCCGGTCAGCCGGATTCCCCAGATCTCGGGCATCCGCAGGTGGATCGGCTCGCCGGCGATGGCCATCGCGACCTCGAGTCCGCCGAGCCCGATGGCCAGCATGCCCAGTGACCCGGCTGCGGGGGTGTGACTGTCCGACCCGGCCAGTGTCGCGCCGGGGCGGCCGAAGCGTTGCATGTGGGTGGGGTGCGAGACGCCGTTGCCGGGTTTGGAGTACCACAGGCCGAACCGACGGCAGGCGGAGCGGAGGAAGTCGTGGTCTTCGGCGTTCTTGCTGTCGGTCTGCAGCAGGTTGTGGTCGACGTACTGCACCGATACCTCGGTGCGCGCGCGGTCGAGGCCGAGTGCTTCCAGTTCGAGCATCACCAGGGTGCCGGTCGCGTCCTGGGTGAGGGTCTGGTCGATGCGTAGCGCGATCTCCTGCCCCGGGGTCATCTCGCCCGAGACGAGGTGTGCTGCGATCAGTTTCCGGGCGACGTTCTGTCCCATGCCGTGCCTCCTGGCCGTGTCGGGATGGTGTCCCGGTCACCGGTGGGGGGGGAATCCACCGGTGACCGGGAGGCGCCCCGCTCCTCGCCGGGGCGCGATTCTGCGGGCGCTGCACCCGCAGGGGTGTTGTCGACGGGCGGCCCTACTGGACCGGTCGCCCGCCGACGGGCACGGCGTGCTCGGCGTCGCCGGCATCGATGACGTGCGGCGTGAACGACGCCGGGTGGCCGTTGCTGGTGGGTGTCGCCGGTTCCGGTGCCGGGGCGGCGCCGACCGGCTGCTCCGCGTCGCGCGGGGTGGCGCGTTCCAGGAACCGGAGCAACTCGACGGGGAAGGGCAGCACGAGGGTGGAGTTCTTTTCGGAGGCTACCTCGACGACCGTTTGCAACAGCCGTAGCTGCAGCGCGGCCGGGTGTTCGGCCATGGTCTCGGCCGCCTGGGCGAGCTTCGCCGAAGCCTGCAGTTCACCGTCGGCGGTGATGACACGGGAGCGTCGCTCGCGTTCGGCCTCGGCCTGGCGTGACATCGACCGCTTCATCGACTCGGGCAGCACGACGTCCTTGATCTCCACCCGGTCGATGTGCACGCCCCAGTCCTGCGCTGGGCTGTCGATCATCAGCTCCAGGCCCTGGTTGAGTCCTTCCCGGTTGGACAGCAGGTCGTCCAGCTCGCTCTTGCCGATGATCGAGCGCAGTGAGGTCTGGGCGACCTGGCCGATGGCCGAGACGTAGTCCTGCACATCGACGGCCACGCACCGCGGGTCGATGACCCGGAAGTAGACGACGGCGTCGACGCGGACGGTCACGTTGTCGCGGGTGATGCCGTCCTGTGCGGGAACTGGCATCGTGATGATCTGCATGGTGATCTTCTGCATGCGGTCCGCGATCGGCACGAGCAGCGCGATGCCCGGACCGCGGATGGCCGGCTGGACGCGGCCGAAGCGGAAGACGACTCCGCGTTCGTACTGTTTGATGACCCGGATGCTCGCCTTGAGCCAGATCGCGCCCAGCAGCAGAATGGTGAGCAGCAGGTAGGTGACGATCATCGTTCCTCCATGGGGCTTGTCGAACCTGGGTCCCTCGCCGGCTTCTCAGGCGGCAACGGGAGATGCGTGTCGCTGTGGCGTCGGAGAGCCGACAGAACCGTTGCGGGCCAGCGGTTCCGACGTTTTCGGCAGCCGAAGAACGTGGTACTGGCTGAGTTCGTCCAGTCCGGACAGCGACTGGGCGTGGGTCCAGGGAAGGTAGTCCAGGTCGGTCAGCTCGGGAAGCGAGCCTGGTGTAGCGCAGGACCGTCGCGGCGGCGAGGTCATCCGGGCGCGGATTTCCTTCTCGGTCAGGACGTTCGGGCCGACGAGCATCAGCACGAACAGTGCCGTCGCGACCAGGGCGGCGGTCGTGCACATGGGTTGCCGGCGATCGCCGGGGAACAGCCGGGCAGCGCTCTGCTCGTCCGTCACAGACTGGTGCTGGATCTTTCGCGGCGTTTCACGTTCGCGTGCCTTGAGCATGCCACACCTCCTGGGTGCCTCCCGGCTGCGGCGGGAGGGCCGGTCAGCCAGGCAACTTGTATCGTATCACGATATAGTTGTGATTGGGCCCGTCGTCGCGATGCTCATCGTCGCGCGTGGTCTCATGAAGTCATGACGACGAAAGATGAGAGCGTGGGATCGAAGCGCCTCACCAAGCAGGACTTCGAGGAGCTCGCGCGCTTCCGCTTCGGCATCCGCCGCTACCTGCGCTTCAGCGAGGAGACGGTGCGCCGCCACGGCCTCACTCCGCAGCACTATCAGCTGATGCTGGCGCTCAAGGGATTCCCGGGCCGCGAGTGGGCGACGATGCGGGAGCTGGCCGAGCGGCTGCAGTTGCGGCACCACAGTGTCGTCGAACTGGTCAACCGCGCCCAGAAGCAGGACCTGGTGGAGCGGGTACCGGACACCACCGACGCGCGCGCCGTGCGGGTCCAGTTGACCGCCGGCGGACATCGGGCCCTCGCGCGGCTGAGTCCGCTGCACCGCGATGAACTCCGGCGCCTGGGCGCCGCGCTCACGCTCCCGATCTGGGACGAAGCACCGGACAACGGTCAAGGCGGTGGAGCATGATGGAGCGGCCGCGAGTGCGGCGCGTACGACGAGCCAGAACCCGAGGACGGCATCGCGATGATCTCGGCACCGCCACCGGCCTCGCGGCACTCGACCGGCTGGGCGGCGGCGACCCGGCCTGCCGGGCTCTCCCGCGTCTGCCCGGAATGCGGCCGGTTCGTCGAGGACACCCGGGTCACCCCGGAGTCACACTGCCCGACCGCCACCAGGTAGTCGATCTGTCGAGGCCGGCCGGGTCACTGCGGCCGGTTCACGATCGGCGGTCGTCGGGTGCCGGGTAGGCGTCGCCGCTCTTGGCGACGGTGAGCAGGACGGCCGAATTCTCGAGTGCTTCGAGGGAATGCCGTGCCTGCGGCACGATGAGCAACTCCCCCGGCCGCCCGTCGCAGACGATGTCCTCGGAGATGAGACGAACCCGGCCGCGCAGCACCTGCACGGTCGCCTCGCCGGGATTGTCGTGCTCATCGAGCGAATTCCCGGCCGCCAGAGCCAAGAGGGTGTGCCGGAGTACCTGGCCGTGTCCGCCGTACACCGTGTGCGCGCTCCGGCCGCTCGAGGCAGCCTGGGCGAGGGCCAGCTGCTGCCGCACGAGGTCGTCCAGCGAAGACTTCTCCATCGATGCGCTCCTTCGGTCGCGGCCGGGCTACCGACCGACCTTTTTTACGAGTAGTCTAGTGTTAAATAGCCGCGGCGGAAGGCCGGCGAGCTGAACGGAGCACCGATGGCCTACGTGATCGCCGAGCCCTGCGTCGACGTGATGGATCGCGCCTGTGTCGACGAATGCCCCGTGGACTGCATCTACGTCGGGGAACGCTCTCTCTACATCCATCCCGACGAGTGCGTGGACTGCGGCGCGTGCGAGCCGGTCTGCCCGGTGGAAGCGATCTTCTACGAGGAGGACCTGCCCGAGCGCTGGCAGGTCTACCTCGAGGACAACGCCCGGTTCTTCACCGACACCCTCGCGACCCGCTCGGCACCGCTGGGGAGCCCCGCCGGCGCCGCGAAGGTCGGCGATGTCGGTGCCGACACCGCACTCGTCAGCTCGTTGCCCCGCCCGGAGCCGGCGCCAGGAACCTGACGGCCGGGACGCGCGGGGATCCCGTGTTCGTCGCCAATGTGGAGGTAGCTATGACCGACCGGACTCGCATTGTGGTCGGCTTCGACGGTTCACCGTGCAGCACCCAGGCGGCGAACTGGGCCGTGGCCCAAGCAACGCGCGACGGGAGCGAGGTCGTCCTGTGCCACGTCGGCCGTTACCGGAGCCCGGCCGACAAGGGCGAGGACACCGTGGCCGAGCAGCTCCTCGAACGCGGCACCCGTCATGCCCAGGCGCGGGCGTCCGGAGTGGACGTGGTGTCCACGGCGATGTCCGGCCATCCGGCACGCCGGCTCATCGACGCCGCATCCGACGCCACCCTGCTCGTGGTCGGCATGCGCGGCGCCGACGGACCGCACGAATTCCGCCTCGGCTCGGTCAGCGCCCAAGCCGCGCGGCACGCGCACTGCACGGTCGTGGTCGTCCCCGACCTCGGCGACCACGTCGACACCGATCGCCGGAGGCTGGTCGTGGCCGGGGTCGACGGCTCGCCGAGCTCACACCTCGCCCTCGCGTTCGCCTTCGAGCAGGCGGAACAGCGCCACGCCGAGCTGCGCGCCATCCACGTGTTCGACGCCGCCACGATCCAGATCATGGCGAACCTCCCGCAGGACGATCTGCGTCGCCTGCACGTGACCGCCGCGGACACGCTGCACGGCCTGCTGTCCGCGCACACCCGGAACCACCCCGGTGTCCGGCTCAGCTCGGCCGTGCTCTCCGGCGCGCCCGCCGCGACGTTGACCGCGGCCGCGGCCGATGCGGAACTGCTCGTCCTGGGCTCACGAGGCCACGGCGACGTCGCCACGCTCATGCTCGGATCGACCAGCCACACCGTGCTGCACAACGCGACCTGCCCAGTCGCCGTCGTCCGCGGGAAGCACCCGTTCGCGGCACCGGCAGGCCGGGCGGCGGTCCGGCGACCGGGCCACGCGGTGCACTCCGCGACCGGCCGCGATACGACGAGCTCCGACGAGGGTCCTGAGGCCGGCGCGCTGGCCACCTTGACCGAGCACGGTGTGTCGCTCTGGCTCGACGACCTCAACCGCGACCGGCTGACTTCGGGCAGCCTGGCCGGCCTGGTCGCCCACGACCACGTGGCCGGCGTGACGACCAACCCGGCCATCTTCGCCAAGGCCATCACCGGCAGCGACGCCTACGACGACCAGGTGCGGAGCCTCGCCGTGCGCGGGGTGGACACCGGCGAGGCCCTGCGAGCGCTGACCACCCGCGATGTCCGTGACGCCTGTGACGTCCTCCGCCCGGTCTATGACGCCACCGACGGGGTGGACGGGCGCGTCTCGATCGAGGTCGATCCACGGCTCGCCCACGACTCCGACGCGACGGTCGCCGAAGCCGAAGCCCTGTGGTGGGCGATCGACCGCCCGAACCTGTTCATCAAGATCGCCGCCACCCGGCAGGCACTGCCGGCGATCACCGCCTGCCTGGCCGACGGCATCAGCGTCAACGTCACGCTGATCTTCTCCCTGGATCGCTACGACGCGGTGATGGACGCCTACCTCGACGGGATGGAGCAGGCACACCAGGCCGGCCACGAGCTCTCCCTGATCGGGTCCGTGGCGTCGTTCTTCGTGTCCCGCGTGGACACCGAAGTCGACGCCCGCCTGGACAAGATCGGGACCGCGGCCGCGGCACGACTGCGCGGTCGCGCGGCGATCGCCAACGCGCGGCTGGCCTACCGGCATTACGAGCGGGTGTTCTCCTCACCGCGCTGGGAAGCACTCGAGGCGGCGGGAGCCAAGCCGCAGCGACCGCTGTGGGCATCGACCTCGGTCAAGGATCCCGCCTACTCCGACACCCGCTACGTTGTCGGGCTGGTCGCCCCCGGGGTGGTCAACACCATGCCCGAAGCCACCCTGCGCGCGGTCGCCGACCACGGCCGGGTCCCCGACGACTCGATCCGCGGCCACTACGACGACGCGCAACGCGTCCTCGACCAGCTGCGGCAGATCGGCGTCGACTACGACGACGTCGTGCGCACCCTCGAGGACGACGGCGTGGCGGCGTTCGACACCAGCTGGGACCACCTCACGAACCAGCTGGCGGAGAGCATGCGCACCGGCACCGGAACGTGAAGACCAGCGATGGCGAGCCGGCAAGCCCGAAGCGCGAAGGCTGGTTTATACGAATACACGTCGCCTAAACTATCCGGCATGAGTGAACGGCCGTTGACCGATGCCGCATCGGGACCCACGCTGGGCGAGACCCGGGCCCGGGTGCTGCGCCTGCTGCGCGCGGCGGATGAACCCCTCGGCGTGCAGCAGGTCGCCGCGGCGACGAGCTTGCACGCGAACACGGCCCGCTTCCACCTGGACAACCTGGTCGAATCCGGTCTGGCCGATCGGCAGGTCGAGGACCGCACCCAGCCCGGCAGGCCGCGGATGGTGTACCGGGCGACGGCGCAGGACACCGCCGGTCAGCGCAGCTACCAGCTGCTCGCGACGATGCTGACCACGCTGGTCGCCGGCGAGCTCCCGCAGCCGCGGCAGGCCGCCATCGCGGCCGGCCGGGAGTGGGGCCGTTATCTGGCCGAGCGGCCGACGCCGTTCGAGCGCGTCGACGCCGAGGACGGGATCCGCCGCCTCTCGGCCGTTCTCGCGGCAGCCGGCTTCGCGCCCGGCGCGGTGGACGACGCCGGCAGCCCGGTCATCCCGCTGCGGCACTGCCCGTTCCGGGAGATCGCTCAGCAGCACCGTGACGTGGTGTGCTCACTGCATCTCGGCCTGATGCAAGGCGTCCTGGCCGAGGTGCGCGCCCCGGTCGCGGCTGAGCGGCTCGACCCTTTCGTCGAGCCGTCCCTGTGCCTGGCCCACCTGACCGTGTCGAACACCTGACGCCAGCCCGGGCCGGGAAACCCGCGCCGGCTATTGCGCGTCCGGGCCGGGCGCGTCGTCGCCGCCATCGGGATCGCCGGGGTGCACGGCTGACGCGAATGCTTCTGATGGTGCGTCGGGTGCGGCCTCGCTGGGCACGGTGCGGCCGGTGAAGGTGATGTGGTTCTCCGCACGCAGCCGCTCGATCATGTGCGGGTAGTGCAGTTCGAAGGCCGGGCGTTCGGACCGGATGCGGGGCAGTTCGGTGAAGTTGTGCCGCGGCGGCGGGCAGGTCGTGGTCCACTCCAGGGAGTTGCCGTAGCCCCAGGGGTCGTCGACCTCGACGACTTCGCCGTAGCGGTAGCTGCGCACGACGTTGTAGACGAACGGCAGCACCGAGGCGCCCAGCACGTAGGAACTGATGGTGGACACGGTGTTCAGCATGGTGAAGCCGTCGGTGGAGAGGTAGTCGGCGTAGCGGCGCGGCATGCCCTGGTTGCCCAGCCAGTGCTGGATCAGGAAGGTGCCGTGGAAGCCGAGGAACGTCGTCCAGAAGTGCCACTTGCCGAGGCCCTCGTCGAGCATCCGGCCGGTCATCTTGGGGAACCAGAAGTAGATCCCGGCGTAGGTGGCGAACACGATCGTGCCGAACAGCACATAATGGAAGTGGGCGACGACGAAGTAGGTGTCGGTGACGTGGAAGTCGATCGCCGGTGACGCGAGCATCACCCCGGTCAGGCCGCCGAAGAGGAAGGTCACCATGAACCCGACGCTGAACAGCATCGGCGTCTCGAAGCTCAGCTGCCCCTTCCACATGGTGCCGATCCAGTTGAAGAACTTGATCCCGGTCGGGACGGCGATGAGGAAGCTCATCAGGGCGAAGAACGGCAGCAGCACGGCGCCGGTGGCGTACATGTGGTGCGCCCACACGGCCATCGACAGCCCGCCGATGGCGATCGTCGCGAAGATCATGCCCTTGTAGCCGTACAGGGGTTTTCTGCTGAACACCGGGATGATTTCGGTGACGATGCCGAAGAACGGCAGCGCGACGATGTACACCTCGGGGTGACCGAAGAACCAGAACAGGTGCTGCCACAGGATCGCGCCACCAGCCTCCGGGTCGAACACGTGGGCACCGAGCTTCCGGTCGGCCAGCAGGCCGAACAGCGCCGCGGTCAGGATGGGGAACGCAACCAGGATCAGGATGCTGGTGACCAGGATGTTCCAGGTGAAGATCGGCATCCGGAACATCGTCATCCCCGGGGCGCGCAGGCACACCACAGTCGTGACCATGTTGACCGCACCGAGGATCGTACCCAGACCACTGACGATGAGGCCGGTGATCCACAGGTCGGCTCCGACGCCCGGTGAGTGGATGGCGTCCGAGAGCGGGGTGTAGGCGAACCAGCCGAAGTCGGCGGCGCCGCCCGGGGTCAGGAAGCCCGACAGCACGATCAGGCCGCCGAAGAGGTACAGCCAGTAGGAGAAGGCGTTGAGCCGGGGAAACGCGACATCCGGCGCGCCGATCTGCAACGGCAGGATGTAGTTGGCGAACCCGAACACGATCGGTGTGGCGTACAGCAGCAGCATGATCGTGCCGTGCATGGTGAACATCTGGTTGTACTGCTCCTGCGACAGGAACTGCAGCCCCGGGCGGGCGAGTTCCGTACGGAGCAGCATGGCCATGAACCCGCCGACCATGAAGAACCCGAACGACGTGACCATGTACATGATCCCGATCTGCTTCGGATCCGTCGTCCGCATCAACCTCAGCAGCGTGGCGCCTTTCACCACCGGCCGCACCGGATGAGGGTTCGTCTCGATCGGAACCGGGCCTCGCGTCGCAGTCATTGTGAACTCCGTCCCACGACGTCAGTCCCACCTACCCAAACTTGCGGTTTTCGCGTCGTGTCTGCGTGGGAGGTCAGGATCCGCTGGTGAGCCGCGATTGTCGATGCGCGACGCGGACTCCCGTCGCCGACAACCGATCATTTTTACGAACCATAGTGCAAAAAGGGATGCGTGGGTACCCCCGCCGTGGCCAACCAAGTTGACCGGCGACGACCGCGCAGAGCGCGGAGGACGCGATTCCACATCCCCGGCTGGGTCGGCTCAGTTGATCGACAGCACGGACGGGCACAGAGAAGGTTTGGCACCAGGCCAAATGCCTGCCTGCCGGTGAGCTAGTACACCGTATGCTCTGTGGATATTCGTGGCGAGGCGGCAGGGACTCTCGGCCGTCGTGCCTGAGCGTTACGCCACGCCTCCTCACTCCGGTGCGGCGAGCCTCGCCGAGGCTCACGTTGCCGAACCTCGGCAAGGTGAGGACGATGGACTTGTTGGTCGGAGACCTATCCGTGGTGGCACGTGAGGGTCAACATTGTTGGTACGCAGTCGATTCCGACGGCGCCACCCATTCAACCATCGCTGCGCTGCAGGGAGTCGGTTCACGTGAACGTGTCGACAGTCGCCACAGCGCCGATCGGCCATCGAGATCGTTTCGACGGCGGAGGCCGGTGATGGAGCAGGTCTGTGCGACGCGGAGCGAACTGCTTGCCCGCATGCGCGGATCAGGCTCGCGGTGCAGGGCATGGAGCTGCTCAGGGAGCGGCGTGGCGCGCTGATCAGGGAGTTCGATCGCCTCGGCGCGTCTGTACCGCGGTCGATGCACCTTCTCGACGGCGAGGTCTCAGGCGCGTCACAGTTCCTGGGACTCGCGAGCGCGGACGAAGGCCGGGAACCGCTGGACTCGGCCGCGTTCGCCGCAGAGGAGGGCGTCGAGCTGACAGTTCGCACGCGAAGTGTGGCCGGGGTGCAGATTACCGAGATCGAAAAGGGTGAGGTCGGGCGGGCACGCACCGGCCGGGGCCACAGCCTGGTCGCGACGAGCGCCCGGATCGATGCGGTGGCCGAGCGGTTCGAGTCCGTGCTCGACAGGCTGCTGGAGGTCGCCGCACTCGAGTTGTCAGTGCGGCCCCCGAGGCTGTCAGGGCTCCCACGCTGCCGCACGGCCGGCTCGACGACAATCGCCCGGAACCGACGACATGCGCTCTGGCGGCTGAACCACACCACACCTCCGGCCGTCGCACGCCGCACCTCCGTCAAGGCCGAAAGCACCCGCTGGCTATCCAGAGGCTGTCCACACGCAGCCGTCGTTGTGGACGATCGATTTGTCGATGTCGCGATCCCTGCGCCGGGCACCGCCGCCGGAGCTGGCGATCACCGAACAGTTCGACCATCCCATCGCCCGCGTCGACGAGGCCGCGTTCATTGCCAAAACGCTCGGCGACATCCCGCCGTCGTCCACTGTAGCGATCTCCGTGCCTGCTCCGATTCGCCGCATAAAAGGGTCGGTGCAACGAGCGCGCAATACGCGCCCGAACCGGCGGAGAGCAGCCCGCACGGCCGAGGCATCCCGCCTAAGATCCGGCCATACACATCCACGCCAACTGGATCACCTCGATGAACCCGCAGATACTCGGCGCGATCATCGCGGCCGGCGCGGCGGTGGTGGGTTTCGTCGGCACGGCAATCGTCGCCATCGCCGGGGTTCCGCAACGCTCAGCGTTTGGCCACCACGACGCTGCGGGTGCAGCGGAGCCACGCCATCGACGAGCGCAGGTTAACCGTCTACCAGGACACCGTGAAGTATCTGCTTCGGGTGACACGGCGGCGTCCGGAGTCCTACGGCTTCTGGCCCGAGATGAGCGAGCGGCCGGGCGATGCCGAACTTCCCGTCGCAGACCGCGGGCGATCGAAGCCAAGTTCAAGACCTGGGGCTGCGGAGCACACCCGGACGCTGTGGCTGGCATTCGAGGCAGCCGAGCACGCAACAGATGCCTCACGCGGTCTGCTGCGATTCCTTAAGGGACAGAAGGACCTCGTTCCGGCGGAACCGGTCACGCAGTAGACGATCGCCCAGCACGAGGATGCGACGAACACCAACCATTGAGGCCGACCGCGCGCGGACCACGCTGGTCACAGCGATCCGCAACGACCTGCTCGCCGAGAACGCACCACCACACAGCAACAACGATTCAGAGGCAATTGGCACGGCAGGCGCGGTAAAAAGGACTGTCTGGAGCCGCGTGGACTCGTCGATACCGGCGAACGGGCAGCGCGCGTCGGCTGCGACACCCGAAATCCGGTTCATCGCCGGCTCTCGGGTGTCGCGATCACGGTGATACGTCGACCAGCCGGAGGTCAGGCGTAGCCCCGTTTGAGCATCATGCCGGCGGCCTTGTCGAACTCGGCGTCGGTCGGGATGTCGAAGCCCAGCGCGTTCGCGTAGCGGGTGACGATGTTGAACACGGCCGCGACCGCTGCCGCATCCTCGAGCTGTCCCCGGGTGACACCCGCGGCCAGTGCGGCGCCGACCTGGTCGCCCTGCAATTCATCAGGGCGCACGGTGATGGTTTCCAGCACGGCGAGCGTGGCGCGCAGGGACTTCGAGATGGGCGCAGTGTGGTAGTCGGCGAGGACTGCGTCGGCCACCGCCTTGTCCATCCCGTGCACGGCGATGGCCCGGTGCGCCCCGACGCAGAAAGTGCACGAGTTCCACTGGGCGACCATCGCCGCCATCAGTTCCCGCTCGGATACGGACCATTCGCTCGGTCCGCGCAGCGCAGCTTGCGTCCATGCGCCGAGAGCCGTGCCGACGAAACCCTTGTGGTAGAACGCAACCCGGGCTGCGTCCGGGAGACGCGCACCCAGCGCCATCGAGATGACCCGGATCAGCATTCTGGTGCGGAGACCGTCCCCGCGTTCGACCTCAGGCAGGCGCATCGGTCGCCTCCTCGATGACCCGGACCGCGGCGTCCCAGCGCGCCAAGCCGGCCCCGACGCAGGCGGACATGACGACCTCGAACGCTGCCTTGTCGCTGCCGGCCACGTTCCGGACGGCAGCGACCTCGGCGTCGGTGACCCGGTAGGAGGCTTCGCCGATCTGCCGAGCCAGCTCGTCGTACGGTTCGGCAACGGCCGGGCCGCCCGCTGCCCGGCGGGCCACCGCGGTCCGGAGCGCCGCTTCGGTGACTCCGGTATCGATGCCCACCGCGGTGCGCAAGGTTTCCGCTCGGTCGCGGTGTGAGTGGTGGGTGCTCATGTGGCCTCTCCTCGGTCGCCAGGATCGGGTCCGGTGTGGACGGTATCGGCTTCAGGCCCCTGCGGCATCCCGTTGCGTGGCGGCGCGGAACCGGTCGAGGTACAGCGGCCAGCCGGAGCCGAGGCTGGTGAAGCTTTCCCAGCCTTCGCCGTGCCGGTCGAGGTGCCGGTGTTCGAGCACGACCCGGGTGCGTCCGGCGCCGTCGGCGGTGAACCGGATCTCCACCTCGCTGGTGTGATCGAAATCGGTCTCGAGCTGCCAGCGCGGGCTGATGTCCCAGCTGAGGACCAGCCGGTCCGACGGCTCGTAGGCCAGGACCCGCGCCCAGGTGCACCGGGTGTCGTCGGTGCCGACGTCGTATACGCTGCCGCCGGCCTTCGGCTCGAGAACCGTTCGCTCGATCGGCACCGCGAGCAAGTTGTGCTCGCGCGGCTTGACCTCGTCGAACCGCTCAGTGAACACCCGGAAGGCCTGCTCGACGGGAACATCGACGACGACGTCGGCGTGAACCGAGGTCGCGGCCGGTGACGTGCTGCTCATGGGTGATGTCCTTTCGGCGGTCGTCGGTTGACTCACCAGAGGACGAACAGCCGCCCGGGTTCTCGACAGCTCATCACTCCACTTTTCACTTTTTTCGAGGGTGTGGATGCGGCCGGCGAGGTAGCGCTGGTCAGCAGGGTTGGTGGCGAGGTCGCGAGCACGCTGGTACGCCGCGATGGCCGCGTCGGCGCGGCCGAGGCGGCGCAGGAGATCGGCGCGGGCGGCGTGCTGCAGGTGGTAGCCGTCGAGCCCCTCGATCCGGTCGATCAACGCCAGTCCCTCGGCCGGGGTGGTGGCCATCGCGATCGCCACGGCGTGGTTGAGGGCGACCACCGGCGACGGCGTCAACGTGAACAGCTGCCCGTAGACCGCGGCGATCGCGGCCCAGTTCGTGTCGTCGGCCGTCGGCGCCTGGGCGTGCAGGACCGCGATGGTCGCCTGCAGTTGGTACGGCCCGGGCGTGCCGAGCCGCAGCGCCCGGTCCAGCAGCCCGACCGCTTCGGCGATCTCGGCGCGGTCCCACCGCGAGCGGTCCTGATCTTCGAGCAGGACGACGTCGCCGTCCGCGTCGTACCGAGTGGCGGCGCGCGAGTCCTGCAACAGCATCAGCGCGGCCAAGCCGAGCGCTTCCGGCTCATCCGGCATGAGGGTGGCGACGAGCTTGGCCAGCCGGATCGCTTCCTGCTGCAGCTCCCGGAACTCGGGCTGGTCCGGGCCGGCGGTGTAGCCGCGGGTGAAGATCAGGTAGATCACGGCGAGGACGCCGGAGAGCCGCTCGGGCAGCAGGTGATCGGCAGGGACGTCGAGGCTGATGCCCGCGTCGCGGATCTTGCGTTTGGCCCGCACGAGCCGCTGAGCCAGCGCCGGCTCGGCGACCAGGAAGGTCCGGGCGGTCTGCCCGGCGGTCAGTCCGGCCACGGCCTGCAACGTGAGCGCGACGTGCGCTTCCTCGGCCAGTGCTGGGTGGCAGCAGGTGAAGATGAGGCTGAGCCGCTCGTCACCGACACTGAGCAGGCGATCTTCGTCGAATTCCACGGTCGTCGCCTCCGGTGGTTCTCCGAGCTGAGCGAGCTTTTCGCGACCTCGGCGGGCACGGCGGAGCCGGTCGACGGCGGTGTTGCGGTCGGCGGTCAGCAGCCATGCGACCGGGTCGTCGGGTGGCTGGTCGTCCCAAGTGCGCAGGGCGAGCGCGCACGCGTCCTGCAGCGCGTCTTCGGCGAGTTCGAAGTCGCCCAGCGCGCGGACCAGGGCGGCGAGCATCTTGGTGCGGTAGTCGCGGTAGGTCTCCTGCAGGATGGGCGTGGCCGTCATGCGCCTGTCGACGGGCGGTGGTCGAGGTCCGGGACGCCGGCGATCGGGCGGACCTCGATCGTGCCGTCGGCGGCCATCGGGCAGAGCGCGGCCAGCTCAAGTGCTTCGTCGAGGGTGCGGCAGTCCAGGACGTAGGTGCCGCCGAGGTGCTCGTGGGTCTCGGGGAACGGGCCGTCGGTGATCAGCGTCTTGCCCTCGCGGACGCTGACGGTGGTGGCGGTGTGCTCGCCCATGAGCGGGTGGCCGGAGACGAACGCGCCTCGCCGGCGGCATTCCTCGGCGAAGGCGTTCACCTTGGCCAGCGCGTCGGGGAAGGCCGGGTCGCCGGGTTCGGGGCGGTCGCAGTTGTAGATCAGCAGCATGTACTGCACGTGTCCTCCAGCTCGAGCTGTGGTGCTGTCGTCGAAGAGGATGACGAACGGATCGACCGTAACTCGACAGCCCGGTTCGAGCGTTCTGAGACTCGCCGTCCTCTCGACGCCGTGCATGCGGCGATGTTCATCGACGCGATCCACGTCAAGGTCCCGACGGGCAGGTCGTCAACCGGCCCGTCAACGCCGCCATCAGTGTCACCGTCGACGGTCGCATGGACGCCCTCGGCCTGTAGACGGGCACCGGTGGCGAGGGCGCAAAGTTCTGGATGAGCGTGCTGATCGACCTGAAGAACCGCGGCACCCGGAACGTGTTCTTCGTCGTCTGCGACCGACTCAAATGCCCGCCCTGCGTCGTGGCGAACGTGTGGCCGCAAACTATTGTTCAGACCTGCATGGTTTACTTGATCCGCAACACCTTTCAGCTCGTGTCCTGACCGGACTGGGGCGCGGTGAAACGCGACAATTCGAGCTTCCGGTAGCGATCGTCGGTGAGCGCGCCACCGAGGCACTCGACCGAGCCTGCGCGGGCCGCGCGTTCGGCGTCGGTGAGGGTGCCGTCGGCGAGGATGTCGGTGACGACGAGGCGGCCGCCGGGTCGCAGGACTCGGGCGATCTCGCCGAACACCGCGGGCTTGTCCGACGACAGGGCGATGACACAGTTGGAGATGACGACGTTGACCGAGGTGTCCGGTAACGGGATCTGCTCGATGGTGCCCTTGAGGAAGTCGACGTTGGTGACGCCGACCCGCTCGGCTTGCCGGCGGACGAGGGTCAGCATCTCGTCGGTCATGTCCAGTCCGATGGACTGGCCGGCCGGGCCAACGCGGCGGGCGGAGAGCAGGACGTCCAACCCGCCGCCGGAGCCGAGGTCGAGCACGGTCTCAACGGCCTTCAGCTCGGCGACGGCGAGCGGGTTACCGCAGCCGAGATCGGTCGCGGCCACCTCGACCGGAACCTCCGCGCCAGCGTAATGCACGGCACCGAGCCGGTCCGCGTCGCCGTCGCCGTCACCGTCACCGTCACCGGCCAGCAAGCCGGTCCCCTCCCCTGACAGAGCGCGCCGGGCGGCGGTGGCATCGCGGTCGTGGACGGCATCGCGATCGGGATTCATCAGGCCTGCTCGTCGATGGTTTCGGCGAACTACCGGACCCCGCGCCCCATGACGACGTCCGCGGCGCTCGGGAAGCAGGCCACGCACTCTTCGTTGACCCGCTAGAGCCGAGCGTTCCCCCGCGGCTCAACCAGCACGAACCCGATGTCGGCGAGGACCTTGAGGTGCGCGGGTACGGTGGACTGCCCCACGCTGACCTGCTCGACGATCTCCCCCACCGTCACCGGCGCGCCGGTGACGGCGAGCAGGTTAAGAATCTGCACCCGCGTCGGATCGGCGAGCGTCCGAAACCACTCGGCGTAGGTTTTGGCAGTGTCCCGATCCAGCACGACAACCCCTTTCATCGCCCATCGACGATAGACCTGACACCCGCAAACTGCCCGGAGCTGATCCCGCGTCGCGACCCGGCTCCTCAGGTAAACCGACCACTCGGCACGCCGGTGCCAAGCACGGCGGGGCGAAACGATCTCGTGGCGTACGGTGCATTCCGCGAGGTTCGCCGACGACCGGAAGGGACCATCCTCCCCCTCCGGTTGCGGAAGACACGGGCTTCACCAGTCCACTCGGGACTGTCCCTGATCGGCTGGTTCGACGGACTCCGCGCAGTGCGCCTCGGCCTCGGCCGGGCCGCCGTCGACGAACCGGCCGCAGTCCGGGCACACGTGGGAAAGCCAGCACGCCGAGTCTCCGCCGCGCCGGCCCGACTCCTCCTCCGAGGTCACGGGAGCTGCCGGAGAAGTTCGGCCAGGACGGCAGCGTGGCTGTGCTCCACGTCCTTGGTCGCGGTGAGCAGTGTCAGCGCCCGGCCGCCGGACAGCGCGCCGACCCGCTCGAGTTCGGCGCGACCGGCGTCGGTGTCGAGCTCGGCGCGATATCGGGAGGCGAACTCGGCGAACTTCGCCGGGTCGTGACCGAACCACGCCCGCAGTCCAGCGGACGGCGTGACGTCCTTGTGCCACGCGTCGAGGTCGATCGCGCCCTTGCGGATCCCTCTCGGCCACAGCCGGTCCACGAGCACCCGAACGCCGTCGCCGGCGGCGGACTCGTCGTACACCCGTCGGACTCGGATGGTCCTCTTCCGGGTCATTCATCGCCTCCTTCGTCCCAGATCGGCAAGGTCAGGGTTATTCCCAGGCGCCCGAACTCGTCGCGGTGCAGCGCGCTCAGCCGGCCAGCGCCCGCTGTCCGGGCTTGATGAGTTGAACCCGCACGGCGCGGGCGTCGCTGGGCTCCGGGTCCTGCTTCTTTGCCCGGTCGACCAGTTCGACAACGCTGTGGTGGCGCAACTGCAGACGCTCGGCCAGTTATCGCATGGTCGCCCACCCACGGGCGGAAAGCCCTTGAGCGCCAGCATCAGCTGGTACTGCTCGGGCCTGAGGCCGTGACAGCGCACGGTTTCTTCGCTGAAGCGCAGGTAGCGCCGGATCTCGAACCGGAAGCGCGCAAGCTCCTCGAAGTCCTGTTGGCGAGCCGCTTCGATCCCACGCAAGTTGCCCTCATCGTCGTCACTGCGTCCGGACGACCGCGACGGGACAGTTGGCGCGCTGCAGGACAGCCTGGCTCACCGAGCCCAGCAACGCCGCGCGAACACTACTCCGGCCCCGAGAACCGACCACGACCAGCGCCGCGCCCGACGACTCGCCGACCAGGACGTCCGGGGCGCGGCCCTCGATCAGCCGGAGTCCGACGTGGACTCCGGCCACCTGGCGGCGCCAGCGCGCGAAGACACCCTGCAAGGATTGCCAGGCTGCGGCTTCGGAGAGGGACCAGTCATCGGTCACCGCAGTGATGTCGATGCTCTCGTGCCGAGTCCAGGCGTGCACCGCCGTCACCGTGAGACCGCGTTGGGCCGCCGCCCGCACGGCGAACTCCAGGACTCGTTCGGACTGCCCGGTCCCGTCGATCCCGGCCACCACCCGGGCGACCGAACGGTGCGACACACTGGCCCGCATCGGACGGACCACGACCACCGGGCAGGTCGAGTGCATGACGACGCGGGAACCGGTCGACCCGCCCAGCAGGCCGCGCAGCCCGCTCAGTCGCCGGCCGCCGAGAACCAGCAATTCGGCATCGCCGCACTGGGCGAGCATCGCCGGCGCACCCGCCGCCGCCACCGATCGGACCTCGAGATCCAGGTCGGAGGCCACCCGCCGCACGCGCCGCACCGCTTGCGCGAGCACCGCCCCGGCCATGACGGGGATGTCGCCGCCGTCCCCGGATGACGGCTCCCCGCTGTGCGCCACCCACGACGACGCGGCGGCATACGCGTGCACGACCCGCAAAGGCAGTCCGCGCGCCGCCGCCTCGGCGGCGGCCCAGTCGAGGGCATCGTGGCTGCGCCCGGCCCCGTCCACGCCCACCACGATCGAAGGTTGACGCCGCACGGCCCACCTGCCTCTTCGCCTATCGGACGCGCCCACATGTATCGTATCACGACATATTTTGGCCGTCTGCTGAAGATTCCGGTGACGACCGCAAGGCTCCGCGTCGACCAATGTGACGTGCACCATCGCACCACCAGGCACCCAGCAGGTTCGTCTCTCGCCCGGCTTCGCACCCGCCAGCGCACGCCCGATCGTCGAGTCCAGTGAACAAACCTCGAAATCATCGTGGTCCGCGTCGTCGCGTGAGGCGAGCCGGAAGGTTTCGTCGGTGGTGACGTCGTCGTTACGAAACGTGAGGACCATGCCCGGCTCGACGATGCCATCGTCGGGCGGATCCTCCCCGACAACGACATCGCGCGGGATGTCCTCTATCTGACGGATCCGCACCTGACGGTGCCGCCTCCGCGCGAAGCTGTCCTCGTGGCGCCGCCCGCCGTTCCTCCGCGCCCGAGCACCGCGTCGAGTTCGGCGACCAGGCACGAGTAGGCGTGGGGAGTCGGCCAGGGACGTTTCGTTGCGTCCCGCGACGGTCAGCGGGACTCCAGCCTGTCGACGCGCCGGGAAAACAAGGGCACCGGCGTCGGCCGCGAATCCGATGGCAGCTTTCAGCGGGATGACTCTTTCGGCGCGCAGCAAGGTGTTTTCGGCACGGAGCCGAGCCAGTTCGACTTCCAGGCCGTGAGCGGTGCGGGCTCGCTGTCCGGCGGCATGGTTCGATGCGTCGGATCGAACGGACGGAGTGCCTCGGGCTGCTTGCCCGTGGTGATGTGCTCGGCCAACAGGCGTCCGGTGACGGGCCCCTGGCCAGCCCCCACATGCCGTGCCCGTCGGCGACGAACAACCCGGAGCACTCGCTGCGCCGATTACCGCGCGCCCGTCGGTGGTGACCGGCCAGGAACCGACCCAGACGTCGGTGCGTTCGACCCACCGGCGCCGGTGAGCAACGCCCTGTCGACGCGATGATCGCCTCGACCCGGGCTTCGTCCAGCGGTGCGTCCGGCGGCCGGAACTCCGACGTCCCGGCCCCCCGCAAACCATCGCGGTACCGCGTGCAGGCCACCCGGATGTCCGGCAGGTAGAGCGGCCCCGGCACCGGGTGGTCGGTCGGCATCGTGAAGGAGTAGCCGCGGCCGCCCGGACCGGCACGGATGACCCCGAGCCGCCCGTCGAGCTCGCCCAGACACGCCCTGGCCGCCAGGACGACGGCGTTGGCGGACAACGCCTGGCCCGCGGCCGACTGCACGGTGACGGCGTGCGCATGCCGGCCACCGCCGCGACGGTGAAGCGGTGGCGGATCGAACCACCACGGCCGACCACCGAACGAGCGAGCGACTCCACGAAGCGCCCCCGGGCCACGTACCATTGGCCGTCGATCCGGACGCCGGCACCGTTGCGTGCGTTCACCTGAGGGAACCGCTTCGCGAGATCAGTGGCGGTGAGCCCCGTGTGGGAGATCTCCTGACCGGCTTCATCCAACCGCTTGAGCTCCGCGAGCAGCCTGGCCGCGCGCTGGGCGGGTCTCGAACACCGCCGTGATCGGCGCGTCGATGGTCCACGCGTCGACCTCGTTCGAGGTGAGGACGTCGAACGCTTCGAGGCATTCGTCTTCCAGCGGCAGGTTCGCCCGCACCGCACGGCCCCATGCCTTGCCGGTGCAATGCGTGGCGAACCGGGCCAGGAACAACCACAACCGGGGATCCGGGCTCGCCGGGACGTGCAGCGGCGCTTGCCGGTCGAGCAGCGTCCGCAGTCCGTAGCTCAGCACGCCCGGCTCGTTGAGCGTGATGGCGAGCCCGGGCGAGAGCCAGCCGGCTTCGCACCAGGAAGCACCGGCCGCGATGCCGTCGCGATCGACGACCGTCACGCACCCCGTTCCTGAAAGGACCACGCGGTCGACAGGCCGCCCATGATCACCGAGCACGGGCCGCCGTCCATCGATCGAGCTCGGGCATGAAGTCCTCCGTGGCGCGAAGTGCTGCTTGTACCACCACGACCAGGGGAGATCGCGACGTAGCTGGGCCGTGTGCCGCGTCGTGACGAGCCAGCTCGGAGATCGGCCCGCGGGCCGGAGCCCGGCCGACCGCCGCCACCCGCACCCGCAGCACCGGGAGGTCGTCCCGGCACCTTGCCGAACTCGAGCCCATCCGCACGTCGCCGCCCTGCCCCGCCGTCTGCCCACGGAACCTCGCGCGGCAATCTGCCTCGGGCTGTTGTGCGTACCGCGCCGAAAACCACGCCCCATCTCTCCTTCGGCCGTCACGAGCAGTCCGACGACTCTTGCGCACCGACCAACTGTTGGCGAGGCGGAGTATCGTGAGCGCCGGCGCCGGACCTGCTCCGGCGCCACTGGCCGCCCACACTCGGCCAGGCAGGGGTGCTGCCGCTCCATCACCGCCACGAGGTTGCGGCAGCACCCTGTGCCATCCGGGCGGCGTCGCGAACAACTACCCGACCGGCGTGCGGCCGATCAGGTCGCGCACTCACGAACGCTCCTGTTTCTCGCCACGGCGTTACCGATCGTGCCGGTGGAGTTCCGGCAGGGGCGGCAGCGCGTTGTCAGCGTCGGGCGAGCCGACACGCCACCACCGACACTCGCCCCCGCCGTCGCTGCGGCACACTGGAATCCATGCCCTGCGCGGAACCCGGCGCTGACGTCGATGCCCTCACTGATGCTCTCCTCACTGCGTCCCGGCTGATGGTCGCGGTGTCGGGCCGCTCCATCAGTGCGGTCGAGAACTCTTTGACGCCGCCGCAGTTCCGGTTGCTCGTCGTGCTGGACAGGCATGGCCCGCTCAGGCACGCCGACCTCGCCGGCTTCTTGGGTGTGACCCCGTCGGCGACCAGCCGCATGGTCGGCCGGATGGTCGCAGCCGGTTTCGTCGACCGGCGGCGCAGCTCGGCGTCACGGCGCGAGATCGTCCTCGAGCTGAACCACGACGGCGCCAGGCTCGTCCGGCGAAGCACGACCCGACGACGCAGGGAGATAGCCAGAATCGTCACGAAGATGCCCGAAGAACACCGGCATCGGTTGGTCGAAGCCCTGACCGCGTTCACCCAAGCCGGTAGCGAACACCCCGTCGACGGGGACACGGGAGCCATCTGGGGCTGACCTCGAGCCGCCTGCGAGCCAGTTACCGGGCAAGCAGCGTCGGCGTCTCGATCGTGGCGGACGAGAAACCGGCTCGCGGGTTTCGTTTCGGCCGGGGCCCGAAGTGTCGTGCCGAGTGGCGCCATCGCTGGCGAGGCCGGTATTCGGCGCGCCACCAGTGGAATCACCGCGAAACCCATTCCTGGATGCGTGAACTTGGCCACTCACCGACCGTCCTGGCTTGACCAAACCATTCGCCACTACAAGTATTGCAACCCGCAATACCAGACGACGCGGACCCACCGGAGGCCCTGATGAGCGGCGGTGCTCCGCCACTTCCCCGTGCCACACACCTGGGCGACTTCCAGGTCCGGCCGCGCATGCTGCTGATCGCCCTGCTCGCGGTCCCCGTCGGCGGCGCCGCGGCCCTGGCCGCGCTGGCCCTGCTGAAGCTCATCGGCCTGATCACGAACCTCGTGTTCTACCAACGGTTCGACACCGCGCTCGTCGCACCCGGCGCCACCGCACACCCGTGGTGGCTGGTGCTGTTCGCGCCGGTCGCCGGCGCGCTGGTGATCGGCCTGATGGCGCGGTTCGGCTCGGAGAAGATCCGCGGGCACGGCATGCCGGAGGCGATCGAGGCGATCCTGACCGGGGAGAGCAAGGTCGCGCCGCGCGTCGCCGTCCTGAAGCCGGTGTCGGCCGCGGTCAGCATCGGCACCGGCGGCCCGTTCGGCGCCGAGGGCCCGATCATCATGACCGGCGGCGCCGTCGGGTCGATCCTCGCGCAGCTGCTGCACCTCTCCGCCGACGAACGCAAGACGCTGCTGGTGGCCGGGGCCGCGGGCGGCATGGCCGCGACGTTCAACGCCCCGCTGGCGTCGATCCTGCTGGCGGTGGAGCTGCTGCTGTTCGAGTGGCGGCCGCGCAGCTTCGTCCCGGTCGTCGCCGCCGTCCTGACCAGCACGCTCTGCCGCGGCTTCCTCCTCGGCACCGACCCGGTCTTCGGCCTGCCCGCCGCGCCGGCGCCCGGCGCGGGAGCCGACGTGCTCGCGCTCGTGCCCGGCATCACCGGCGGCCTGCTCGCCATCGCCGCGACCGCACTGGTCTACCTCGCCGAGGACGGGTTCGCCCGGCTGCCGATCCACTGGATGTGGTGGCCGGCCATCGGCGGGCTCGTCATCGGCGCCGGCGGGCTCATCGAGCCCCGCGCGCTCGGCGTCGGCTACGACGTCATCGACCAGCTGCTGACCGGCCGGGCCACGACGTCGCTGATCGTCGGCGTCCTGCTGGTGAAGACGCTCATCTGGTCGCTCTCGCTGGGCTCGGGCACGTCCGGCGGCGTCCTCGCACCGGTGTTCATGATCGGTGCGGCGCTGGGCGCGGCCGAAGGCGGGCTGCTCCCCCACGTGACGGCCGGGTTCTGGGCGGTGTGCGGCCTGGCGGCCGTGGTCGGCGGCGTCATGCGCTCGCCGCTGACGGGCATCGTGTTCACGCTCGAGCTGACGCACGCCTGGAACGACCTGCTGCCGCTGGTGGTGGCGTCGGTGTCGGCCTACGCGGTGTCCGTGCTGCTGCTCAAGCGCTCGGTGCTGACCGAGAAGATCGCCCGGCGCCGCCTGCACCTGACGCGCGAGTACACGACCGACCCGCTGGAGACGTTCTTCGCGCACGAGGTGATGACGGCCAACCCGGTCGTCCTGACCCGCGACGAAACGGTGTACGAGACGTTGCCGCACAGCCGCCACGCGACGCTCTACCCCGTGGTGGACGGCCAGGACCGGCTGATCGGGGTGACCACCCGGCACGCGCTGCTGACGTGCGCGGGCCGGACCGTTGCGGACGCGACCACGCCCGCGCACGCGACGTGCCACCCGGACGACACGCTCCGGGAGGTGGCGAACAAGCTCGCTACGGGCCACGTGACGCAGGCGGTGGTGGTCGACCGCGCGGAACCGGCCCGGGTGCGCGGGGTCGTGACACTCGCGCAGCTCCTGCACGCCCGGCGGCGCGACCTGCACGAGGAGCACCACCGGGAGCGGGTGCTCGCGGTGCGGACGCTGTCGCCTTCGGATCACTGAGTCCCGGTGAAACGCACTTGCCGGCAAGAACTCCCGGCCGGCTCCGTCAACCGCTGATGCCCTCGACCGGGCGAAACGCCACGACCGGAAGCTGCCGGGCCAGCCGGAGCCGGGCAGCGTCGCTGCCGTCATAACGCCAGCCCAGCAGATTGCTCAGCACCCGGCGGATCACCGGCAGCGCCAAGCGGTTCCGCCGCTCGTACGCCGCCAGCACCGCAACGGATTCGCCTTCGCCGACAACGCGCTGCGCGGGCACGAATCGTCGTCGTCCCACGATCACCTCGGCGGCGGGAACCAGCTCGATGTTGCGGTACCAGTCCGCCGCCGGGCCCAGCCCGGCGATGGCGAAGACCTCGCCCGGCGCCCGATCGGTGCCGGTCACCTCCAGCACCGTCCGGTACTGACGCCCGGACTTCCGTCCGACGTGGGTCAGGCACAGGAACCGGCCGCCCAGCAGCCGGCCCAGATCCGTTCGTAAAGCTTCGCGGGCGCCCGGAAAACCAGGCGCAGCAGTGAGTTCGGCCGCACACGGCGTGCTGTGTTCACTCTTGTTCTCCGTTCGTGACGGCGGCCTGCAGTCCGCGACTGCCGTGCCGCAAGTTCGTGATCACCCGAGGTCGGCTCGTCGACGAGCGCGCTCGCCGAGCCCAGCCGGCCATCGGCGGACGGGCCTTGTCCCGACCACGGGCAACCGGATCCCATGCTTGTGCCCGTCGACCCCGATGGACACGCCCGCGTCCGGAGCTGACCGTCGGCGGACGTCAGCCGGCCGCCGACCGGCAGACCGCGGCCGGCCCGGCGGTACCCGCACCGCAGACCACCTTCATCCCGATCGCCCTGTTCGGGTCCGCTCGACGAGCCGACGCAGCACAGCCGCCGTCGCCTCGGGATCCGGTACCTCGTGCCGGCTCAGCTTTCCGGCGAGCCGCGCCCGGAAGTCGGCGACCAGGTCCCCGATCCCCACACGCAGCGTCTCGTCGCGGGTGGCCGCCAGGGACGCTTCGACGAACAGCAGGTGGCCGCTGACACGAAGGATCGACGGCAAAGCAACAGCCACCCTCCTGCGTCACCCCGCACCCCGTCACCCCAGAAACCCTGGAGGCCGCGCTTCCCACCGACACGAGCGCACAGTGTGCGGACCGGTTCAGGTGCCGGCGGCGAACCGTTCCCGACCGGCCGGCACCGGTCCCCGCACCGGCCCCGCTGATCAAGGACCGAAAATCCGAGCGACACCAAAGCGATGACCTTGGGCGACTCGAGGGCCACGCAGGCGACATGAGCACGCGAACGAGGCAGATCGGCCGCATCCGGGGCACTCAAAACCAGGTCCGTGCGGCGGTTCGACAGCGGCCTGATCGCCGGCAACTGGAACGCGAGCAGGACGAGCACAAGGGCGACCAACACGCTCGCCGGGACAGCGAACCCACCCAGCGCGACGACGGCGACGAGGCAGGCCACGATACCGATCCAAGTGAACATGAAGGCGCCCACAAGCGCTCCGGAAGCGTGCCCCGCAGCGGAAGCTCTCGCGAGAGTTTCCGCCCGGCGGACGAAGTCGGCCCACTGAGACGGAGTTTACACTAGTGCAATCTAGTAAAAACCGTGCCGACCTGGTGGACTGTTGATGTACGGAGCACGCGGAGGGTGTGGCACGACATCAGCCATGACCAACGGCGAGGAACGAATCGCCGCGCCTGCTCCGTTCAGCCGAATCCCGCTGACAACCGAGGTCCTGGCTCGGAACCCGGAGCGCGCTCGTGCGCCTGCCTGCCACCCGGCGGGACCGGAAACACCGCCCCGGTGAGAAGCGGGCATCGGTGTCCAAGCCGGTCCCCCACTGCCCAGTGAGAAGGAGAAACTCCTTGCTGTCTCCAGCATCAGCCGCGGTCGTGCGCGCCACCCTGCCCTTGGTGCGCGCGCACGACGTGGCGATCACCAGCGAGTTCTACTCCTCGATGTTCGCCACGCACCCGGAGCTGCTCGACCTGTTCAACCAGGGCAACCAGGCCGACGGCCGGCAGAAGCTCGCCCTGGCCTCCGCTGTGGTCGGCTTCGCCGAGCACCTGACCGGCAACGGAAAGACGATGCCGTTCGACCGGATCGCCGAACGGATCGCCCACAAGCACGTGTCTCTGGGTATCCGGGCCGAGCAGTACCCGATCGTCGGCAGGCACCTGCTCGACGCCGTCGGCACCGTGCTCGGCGCCGAGGTCACGGCAGCCGTCTTCGCCGCGTGGCACGAGGTCTACTGGCTGCTCGCCTGCCGCCTCATCGCGGCCGAAAGCCGCCTCTACGAGCGCGGCGCCCTCGACCCTGCCGACCACTGGCGTCGCTGGCGCGTAGCCAAACGCCTCGACGAGACCGTCGACGTGGTTTCGTTCACCCTCGTCCCCGACGACGACACCACTGTGCCGGACTTCCTCCCCGGCCAATACGTTTCGGTCGCGGTCGACCTGCCCGACGGCCGGCGTCAGCCTCGCCAGTACTCGCTGTCCCAAGGCCCCGGGCGGGGCTCACTGCGGCTCACCGTCCGCCGTGTGCGCGGCCGGGACGGCACGCCGGACGGCGCGGTGTCGACCCACCTGCACGACCACCTGACCGAAGACGAGACCCTGTTGCTCGGGCCGCCCGCCGGTGAAACGACGCTGACCTCCGACGACGACCCGGTACTCCTGGTCAGCGCCGGCATCGGGATCACACCGATGGCCGCCATGCTGGACCACCTCGCCCGCGCCCAGCCCACCCGCCGGATCGTCCTGGCCCACGCCGATCGCTCGCCCGCCCATCATGCGCTACGCCGGGAATGCGCCCGGACCGCCGGCGGTCTCGCCGATGTCGAAGAGCTGCTCTGGTACGAAAGCGGGAGCGACGAGCGCTCCCGGCCGGGCTTCATGGACGTCGACGCGCTCCCGGTGCCGCCGGGGGCCACGGCTTACCTGTGCGGTCCGCTGCCGTTCATGCACCACATCCGAGCCGGGCTGATCCGCCGCGGGCTCGCCCCCGAGCGCGTTCGCTACGAGGTGTTCGGTCCCGGCATGCTCGATCGGGTCGACCGGCCGGCTGCCGGAGCGCGACGGTGAGGAGGACGACGGCGTCGTCGAGCGCCGTCATCGCGTGCCGTTCCGTAGGGATGACGGCCAGCTGTCCGTGCCGCAGAGTCCATTCCGCGTCGCGGGTCCACAACCGAACGGTGCCGGCGACGACCTGAAGGGTGGCGATCAGGGTGACGCGCTGCGAAGTACCGGACACGAGTGTCCGGATGGCCCAGCGCGCACCGTGCTTCCGGGCTTGGGCCGAGTCACGGTGGAGCGGCCGATCCGGACCCGCCGACGCGCGGGGCCACGTGTCACCACGCGCGGTCGGCTGGCACCCTGCGGCGGCGCCGTCATGAACTCAACCCGCCGTCGCCGCGATCGACGACCTCGCGCCGGACTGCTGGCTCGAGGTGGCCCCAGGCGAACCGCCCGGACAAGCCATGTCGAACTCGCCCGCACCTGTCTGCGGCCATCCGGGATGTCGCGATCTCCGCCGTCGTGTCCCGCTTGGTGATTCCGGCCGACGCACCGGCCCCGCGGCCATCTTCACGGTGCAACAGCTTCGGGTCGTGGTTGTTCACCAGCACGAACGATTCACCTTCGGCGAGCCGCACCTGGATGCCGAAGACGCGGGATGACGCTGCCCGCGCGGAATCTCCCGGACGTCGAGTTCATCGGACGTCCCGAGCTCCTTTCCGGTCAGAAGTGCGTCCATGTGCAGGGCGAGGTTCGACAGGCCCACAGCCGGAAGTTCGGCCAAGGCGGGGAGGAGCACCGACTTCTGGATCTCCAGGCACGACTCAAGCGCGGGCCCCGAGCACGACTTTGTCATCGGCAGGCTCGGCCAGCTCTCGGCCAGCTCTCGGCCTAGAGCCAACTCCGATGCTCCCCAGGGGCGGGAACCATCGAGGAAGCCCCCTTCGCAGCGAGGAGAGGAGTGAGCCGTCTACTCCAGGTCACCGTCGCGGCGCCGGCCACTTCGATCGCATACGCCGAGGCGTACGTGTCGGCAGGCAGCGGTTTGTATTCAGGTATCGCGAGCGGCTTCAGAAGACGCGTCGGATGGTGGTGCCACAGCGTCGGCGAGAACCGAACGGTACTTCCCCTGAGCGGGTTCGTCCGTCCGGTGCAGTCCCAGCTCGACGAGCAGCCGCTCGAAGATCGGCGTGGCAGAGCTCATGGCCGATCCCGCCCCGCAGCACCTGCCGCCAATCGACGGCCGATGCCACCAAGGGAACCGTCGCTGGCCCCTTGCCGGTCTCGCCCCGCTCCTCCCTGAGCCAAGCGATACGCCTCCCGCAACCCCACTCCGGCCCGCCTGGCCAACGCAGCAACCCCATGAGGGGAGACACCCAGAACCGGCGCGAGCTCGGCCGGAGACCGACCTTCGACCGCTGTGTTCCACAAGACGATCCGCCACCGGGCAGGCAAGCTATCGAACGCGGCCCGCATCAGCTGATCGGCCGAGCGCCGCAAGGCGTATTCGTCAGCGCTCCCGACCGGCGCCAGATTCGTGATGTCGGCCTGCGGCTGGACGCGGGACCGATCCCTACTCCACCGGTGGGCCAGATGCCGCATGGCGACGACCAGGTAGGCACGCAGATGGTCCCGAGGACCGCCGCCCGCACGCACGGCGGCGAAAACCTGAGCAAAGGCCTCCGCAATGAGAGCGTGCTGCTCGTCGGGCTGGGTGACCCAGCCGGCCGCGACACGACGAAGCGGTCCAGCGTGCCGATGGTAGAGCAGGTCGCCTGCGTCGAGGTCTCCCCGGCGCAGGGCGGCGAGTAGCACGGCGTCCGGTGGCATGTCGTCTACGGCATCCGGCATCGCATCTCTTCCAGTTCACTCGTCGATCAAGGACACTTTCAGCCACATAGCGATACGTAAAGTAACAGATACAAGACAGTAACCAGTACTGGTTGCCCCGGTAGCCTGCGGATCGTGGCGTCTTCTGCAGCGAACTCCCCGTCCGTCGACGGCCGGTCGGCGCGGTGGGCTGGGCAGCGCGAGCGCCGGCGTGAGGAGTTCGTCGAGGCCACTCTTCGCGCGATCGCCACACACGGCCACAGGTGTCGATCGAACGTATCGCCGGAGCCGCGGACGTTACGCGCCCCCAGCTGTACAAGTACTTCGACGACACCGCCGACCTGCAGCGCGCCATCGCCGATCGGATCACCGAACTCGTCGTCGCGGCACTGCGGTCGGTGTGGGAGCCACGCGGCAGCCCGAACCACATGATCGCCATGGCGGTCGAGGCGCACACCCGGTGGCTGGCCGAAAACGGCGACCTCTATCGCTACGCGACTTTGCATTCGCAGATCGGGCGACGCGCGGGCCGCGGCGGTGTCGCCGACGTCAAAACCGTGATCGCGAAGCAAGCCGCTCTGGTCTTCGAGCACTACCTGACGGTGTTCGCCATCGACGCGCGCATCGCCGAGCCCGTGGCGTTCGGCATCGTCGACGTCTCGACCTCCCGCTGGCTGGAGAAACCACGCAGTGTCTCGCGGGCCGGGCTGGCCGCAACGCTCACCGACTGCACCTGGCGCCTGCTGGACGGCATGTTCCGGGTCGGAGGCGTCCGGCTTGATCCGACCTACCGGGCTCACTGGATGTCGGTGACCCGGAAATGGCGCGCTGGCTGGAAGGTGCCGGCCTGCTGCAGATGGACCTGGCCCGCAGCGGCACGGGGTTCATCGCCGCGCTCGGCGTCACCACCCTCGACTGAGCGTCCCGGACCAGCACAACCGCCCTTACCGAGCATCAGGACTTCGGTGGCCGTAGCCGAGTACGGCTCGATCGTTCGGACTGCGCGCACCCTGCACTCGTCGCAGCCCGCTCCCAGCAGCTTGCCGCCCTCGAACGCGAGACGCGAAAACGACCGTTCAGCCGCGGAGGAGGTGGCGTCCGGCTGACGCCCGCGGGTCGCGCTGCGCTCGCCGATGCGCGGCGGGCGGGCCACGGCCACTGCCGCGGCGCGTTCAGCGCAGGCCGTCGGTGAAGGCGCCCGCGGGTCTTTGCGACGCCGGCTCGCCGGGAGACACCGAACTCTGGTCGCAGTCACCGATGCCCCGGATCACTCGGCCCGCAACGCCGTGGCCGTTCGGGTACGGGCCGCCCAGCCCGCGGGCAGCAGCGCGCCCAGGAGCGCGATCACCAGTCCGCCCAGCGCGAGCAGGACCAGCTCGCCGGGCCGGTACACGGCGAACGCCGACGGCGGCAGCGTGACGCCGGTGGCTCGGCCCATTGCCGGCAGGATCGCCGCGTGCAGCATCGTGCCCGCGGGTACACCGGCGAGGCCGCCGGTGAGACCGGCGACTCCGACCGATGCCAGCACCATCGTCAGGGTCTGCCGCGGTGTCATCCCGAGGGCCTTGCAGATCCCGAGGTCGCGGACGCGTTCGCGGGTGTCGAGCACCACGCCGTTGAGCACGCCCAGACCCGCGACCGCGACCAGCATCAGGGAAAGCACCGCGGTCAGCGCGTTCAGGGCGGCGATCTGGCCACTGCCGCCCGCCGGCGGTGCCGCGTCGGCGGCGACGCCCAGTCCGGCCAACGCCGGGTTCAGCGCGCCCAGGTACGTGGCCAGGTCCGTGCCGGGCCGCAGCGAGACGTAAAAGGTGTCCGGCCGCAGCGTCGGCAGGGTCGTGTAGACCGTCATGCCACCGTGCCGGGTGTCGAAGACTTCGCCGACGAGCCGGACCGTGACCGCTTCGCCCCGGACGTACAGCGTGACGCGGTCGCCGAGGTGGGTCCCGGTCGCGGTGAGGAACGCGGTCGGCACCACGGCTTCGCCGGGCGCGGCGAGCCAGTGCCCGGCGGTCAGCTGGTACCCACCCCACGACGCGTCGCCGGTGAACGACGTCACCGGAGCCGAACCGGTCACGCCGGCGACCGTCGCGTCCGCATGGGCGACCCCGTAGGACGCGCGGGTGCCCGGCTGGGCGCCGATCGCCGCGGCCACGGCCGCCGGATCGGTGATCGGCTGGTCCTCGGTCGCCCGGGCGCCCGGCTCCGGGCGGGGCGCGCCGACGCTCACGTCGGCGATGTCGTGATTTCGCGCGGTCTGGACCGCCAGCAGCGACGAGGACAGGCCGACGGCGAACGTGACGGCGGTGGCGCCGAAGCCGACCGCCGCGAACATCGCCAGTGTCCGGGCGGGCCGCGAGAACGGCCGTGCGAGACCCAGGCCGACCGGACGCGGCAGCGCCGAGCGTGAGGCCAGCCGCGCCGCCGGCCGGCCCCGGCCGGCCGGCGGGGTGTGCCCGAGGGCGAGCGCGTCGACGGTCGGCAGCCGGCCCGCGCGCCAAGCGCTCGCCCACGCGGTCAGCGTGACCACGGCGACCGCGCCCGCGATCACCGCGGCGTCGATCCACAGCGGGACGGCCAGCGACGACACGGCGTACGCCTCCTGCGTCTCGGCCAGCACCGGGACGGCCAGCGCGTTGCCCGCCGCGACGCCCAGCACGACGCCCACGGCCGCCGGGATCAGCGCCTGGCCGATGTAGGCCCGCACGACCTGCCCCGGGGTGAACCCGAGGGCTTTGAGGACGCCGATGCGGCGCCGGCCCGCGCCGACCGCGCCGGCCACGATGTTGCCGACGATCAGCACCGCCATGACCAGGCCGAGCACGCCGAAGGCGATCAGGAACGGCACGAACAACGCCGTCGCGCGCACGGCCACCTGCCGGACCGTGAGCCACGACTGCACTCCGCTCACGGCGTCCGGTGCCACCTTCGCCGCCACCGCCGCGCGGTCCGCGTCGACCTGCTCGGCCGTGGCCGCGGCGGAAAACCGGTAGAGCATCTGGAAGTTCGCGGCCGGCAGCACGCCCGGCAGCACCCAGGCATCGGCGGTGCGGCTGATCGAGCGCGCGAGCCCGACGACGGTCAGAGCCGGCGCTCCCGGTAGCTCCGGGAACCGCAGGGTGGCGCCAGGAGCTCCCGGCCCGCCGTCGGCCGACAGCACGATCTCGCCGGGTCCGGTGGCCCACCGACCCTGGGTGAGGGTGACGGCGTCGACCGCGCCGCCGGGATCGGCCCGCCCGACGACGGTCAGCGGCGGCAGAGCAGTGCCGTCGAGTTCGGGTGTGAGTGACGCGAAGGGGAAGGGTCCCGCCGCCGCAGTGACGCCGGGGGCCGTCGCGACCTGCGCGGCCGTCGTTTTCGTCCCGTCGAACTGGACGGTCAGGTGCGCGCCGCGCTGCGCGGCGAACGCGTTGTCGAAGGGCGCCTGCGACGCGACCAGCAGCCCGCCGCCGAGGACGGCCGAGGTCACCGCCATCGTCGTGGCCAGCCCGATCACCGCGGACTGCACCCGGCGGCGCCCGGCCCCGGAACGCACGACCCGGCCCAGTGCGCTCATCGGACCGCCTCCGCGGTGATCCGGCCGTCGACCAGGCTGACCGTGCGGTCCGTGCAGGAGCGGGCCAGCGCCAGGTCGTGGGTCACCACGACGATCGTCTGGCCGTCGGCGTTGAGCTCGCGCAGCAGGTCCGCGACGTCCTCGCCGGACGCCGTGTCGAGCGCGCCGGTCGGCTCGTCGGCCAGCAGCAGCGGCGGCCGGTTCACCAGGGCCCGGGCCACGGCGACCCGCTGGCGTTCGCCACCGGAGAGCCAGCCGGGGTAGGCGCGGGCGTGCCGCGCGATGCCGAGGACCTCGAGCAGCTCCGCGGCCCGGGCGCGGGCCGCCGGTCGGGCCATCCCGGCCAGCTGCGCGGGCAGCACGACGTTGTCGGCCACGGTCAGGTCGTCCAGCAGGTTGAAGAACTGGAACACCATCCCGACCTTCGCCCGCCGGTAGCGCGCGGAAGCGGCTTCGCCGAGCTTGTCGACGCGCACGCCGTCGACGGTCACGGTGCCCGCGTCCGGCCGGTCCAGCCCGGCGATCAGGTTGAGCAGCGTGGACTTCCCGCTGCCGGACGGCCCGAGGATCGCCACCGCTTCGCCGGCCCCCACGGACAGCGACGCGTCGTCCAGCGCGGGCGGGCCGTCGTCGTACCGGCGGCTCACCGCAGCCACCTCGATCAGCGGCGTAGTCATGAGTTCTCCTCGTTCAGCGGACCGGACAAGGGAAAGTTAGGAGCACGCCGGGCGTGGGCGCGTCGGCCCGCGGGCCGATTTCCCGCCAGCGTCATCCTTCCGATGTAGTCACGAGGTTGACGCGGTGGTGGCCCGGTTCGGTGAGAATGGGCTGGTGACCGCCGACCGCCTGTTCGTGTGGGCCGGGCCGCTCGCCCGGCCGAGCGGCCCGCTGCCGCGCCCGTCCCGGCCCGGGTGGGAGTTCGACATTGCTCTGGCGTTGCTCGTGACCACGATCGGGCTGAACTACCTCAGCGCGCTCGACCGCCGGATCCCGCTCGACGCGCACACGGCGCGGATGATCGGGCTGGTCGCGCTGTCGCTGGGGTCGGGTGTCGCGCTGGTCTTCCGCCGCCGGTACCCCCTGGCCGTCTTCTGGGTCGCGCTCGCGGCGCTCGCGCTGACGCCCGACCTCGCGTCGCGGCTGACGTTCTACCCGTTCGCGATCGCCGCCTACAGCGCGGCGGCGTTCAGCCCCTACCGGTTCCCGACGCTGGTCAGCCTGCTGCTGGGGGTGTTAGAGACCGGGCAGCTGCGCTACGACGTCTGGCCGATCGTGCCGACCCAGTACGTCACCCTGCTCATCGTGCTCCCGATGCTCGTCGCGACCCTCGGGCTGCGCGCGTGGCGCGTCCGGGCCGATGCCGAGCGCGAGCGGGTGTCCGAAGTGGAGCGGCGGCAGGCGGAACGGCTGCGCGGCGCGGTCGAAGACGAACGCGCCCGCATCGCCCGGGAGCTGCACGACGTCGTGACGCACAACGTGAGCGTCATGGTCATCCAGGCCGGTGCCGCGCGGAAGATCATGGACCTCGACCCGGACCAGGCGCGGGAGGCGCTGCTCGCGGTCGAGGACAGCGGCCGGCTGGCGATGACCGAGCTGCGGCAAGCGATGGGCCTGCTGACGACCGACACCGACGGGCCGGACCTCTCCCCGCAGCCGGGCCTGGACGGCCTCCCGGCGCTGGTCGGCCGGGTGCGCGCCGCAGGCGCCGACGTCGAGCTGACCGTGACCGGGCAGGAGCGGCCGGTGACGTCGGGGATCGGGCTCGCCGCCTACCGCGTCGTCCAGGAAGCCCTCACCAACGCCGTGAAGCACGCGGCGGGCGCGCCCGCGCGCGTCGTCGTCGAATACAGCCCCGACCGGCTCCGCGTCGAGGTCACCGACACCGGGGGAACGGCCGCTCCCGCCGCGGCCACCGGAAACGGCCGCGGTCTGCCGGGCCTGCGCGAACGTCTCGCCGTCTACGGTGGCACGCTGCAAGCCGGCCGGCGCCCGACCGGCGGCTTCCGCGTCAAGGCCCTGATCCCCCTGGAGGCGGCGTGACCGAGTCGCCGCGCGTCCTGGTCGCCGACGACCAGGCCCTGGTCCGGACCGGGTTCCGGATGATCCTCGCGGCCGACGGCATCACCGTCGTCGGTGAGGCGACCACCGGGGTAGAAGCGGTCGCCGAGGTCCGCCGCACCCGGCCCGACGTCGTCCTGATGGACATCCGGATGCCGGAGATGGACGGCCTGGCCGCGACCCGCCGCATCCTGACCGGCGCCCCGGGCGAGCCGTGCGTGATCATCCTGACGACGTTCGACCTGGACCGGTACGTCTACGCGGCACTCGCCGCCGGGGCCAGCGGGTTCCTGCTCAAGGACGTCACCCCGGAGCACCTGGTCGCGGCGGTCCGCACGGTCCGCGCGGGAGACGCATTGCTGGCCCCGGTGATCACCCGCCGCCTGGTCGAGCGGTACGCCCTCCGGGACACCGGCGCCGAGCGGCTGCACCGGGACCTCTCGGCGCTGACTCCGCGCGAGCTGGAGGTCCTGCGGCTGCTCGCGGGCGGGCTGAGCAACGCCGAACTCGCCGGGCGGCTGCACCTGGCGGAGGCAACGGTGAAGACACACATCGCGCGGATCCTCGCGAAACTGGACCTGCGGGACCGAGTGCAAGCCGTCGTGCTGGCCTACGAAACCGGACTGGTGAAACCGGGCGCGAGCTAGTGCCTCCGGAGCCCGAAGGAGCGCAGCGGCTGATCAATATCACGCAGCCGCACCCGGGATCGGGTGCGGCTGCGGCGGTCCGGGATCGTGCTGGCCTCGGCACAGGGCCGGTCCGCGCGAGAGATCGCGGCGATGTTCGCGGCGACGGAGAGGTATGGGCGCGAAGTTATCCACGCGTTCAACGACTCCGGGTTCGCGGCGTCGTCCCCAAATGGAAGGGCGGCCGACCAGCAGGTTCGGGTCGGCTGCCCGTGATCAAATCTGCCGCATCGCCGCCTGCAAACCGACCGCGCTGGGGTTGCGGTTCACGACCTGGAGCCTGGCCAAGCCGGTCGGCTACCTCGCCGAGCACGCCTGGATCAGGGCGAGTACCGAGGCGGTCCGGAAGATCTTGCGCGAGGAGGGTGTGTCCTGGCAGTCGACGAGGACCTGGAAAGCGAGCAAGGCCGGACTTAGTGGCCAAGAAGGCCCGCATCTCGACCTCAACGACCACCCGCCCGCCGACGGACGGGTGGTCTGTGTCGACGAGTTCGGGCCGCTGAACCGCGAGCTGTCGACGACGCCGCTGTCGAAGAACGTTGGTCAGCAGGTGCTGCCCCGCCTCGGGCCGGTGTTCCCAGAAGTCGTTGGTGTGGCCCAGGCCCGGCAGGACCACCTGGTCCCCCCGGCGACAGGATGGGCAGCAGCTCGTTCGTCGCGTTCACCGGTGGCGTGGAGAAGTCGAGTTCGTCGCCGACGAGCAGGGTCTCGACCGCGCTCGGCCGGACCGTGCGGTAGCCGGCGTTGTCCGGGCTGTCCGGCCACGCGGTGAAGAAGCCCGCCGGGCTGCCCCAGAGGAAGTCGGTCGAGGCGTTGCCGAGGATCGGGCCGCGATCGCCGCCTTGGGCGTAGTACTGCTTGGCGGCGGGGGCGTCGAGCACGGAGAAGGAGGCGAACTCGGCCCCAGACGGTCGACGTCGGCAGGGCGACGTCGACGAGGACGGACATCTCCCACAGCGCGCCCGGCCCGCCGTCGAGGCTAGGTGCAGCCGGGCCTGCCCGCACACGACAACCGAGACGCTGTCCAAGCCGCAGAACCGCGGATAGCGCGTCATCACCGCAGGCCAGGGGTATGTCTGCTCAAAATTCGGCCGATGCTACGGCGACCCCGGGTAGACGACATCGTCTCGGTCGGTCGTCAATGCAACTGGCAGGGGCAACCCGTACTTCTCGCACAGGAACCGGGTCTGGCAGTACCGCTGCGCGTCGGCGGCCACCCTGCCCAGGATCGCGGCGTTCATGCCTGCCCCGATGAGGACGCCGATGACCGGGATGACCTTGGCGACGTCCTTGACGGCAACTCTGGAGCCGGCCGGGCCCAGGTGCCGCATCAACTTCTCGAGAGCGGCCACGAGGCGATGGTCCGTGCGGAGCTTGGCCGACCACTTGACACGGTCCTTGAGCGCGCTCGCCGCCCGTGCGGTCTCACGCAACGGCTCGACCTTCGTTGCCTGCGCCATGAAGGATCGCCGTACCAGGCGTTCGATGAAGACCTGCTCGGCCGGGTCCTTGGCGTCGTACCCGTAGGAGTACGCGATGCGCGAGGCGATCGACACGCTCAGGACCTGGACGACGAGGATGTCGGCTGTCATCGCCAACGGGATCCCGGCGACGGGGACCATCGCCAGCAGGCCCATGGCGCCGCCCTCGAACACGCCGGCGGTTCGCCACTTGAGGTTGTTGCGCGCCAGGAGCCGATCGCAGACTTTGAGGTCTTGGTGCCGCAGCTCGGTGAAGCTGTCGATTTCCAGGCCACGCTTGCGGGCGAGCTTTTCGAGACTTTCCGGATCGTTGAGTTCCGCGGCCCAGGCGTTGACCAGTTCCAGCAGTTTTATCGCGGCTTCGAGCAGCGGTCGCACGGCTGCACCGGCCACCGCGTCGCCTGCGTGCCGGATCGGTTGCCGGACAGCCTCCGGCACGGCGTCCGCGGCGCGGCTCACGGTGTTTCGCGTGACCTCACCGGTGCGCTCGAGCGCGGTGCTCGCCCAGTTCGGCAGGCCGCGGCGGTTGTTGCGGCGCTGCCAGTGCTCGTTGAGCGTGTCCCACACCTGTCTCTCGTACGCGCTCATGGGGCCGACGCCGTCGACGGGTGGGCCGGAGTACGTGCTCAATGAGGGCTCCCGTCTTGACCGTGATCGCTCGGGCCATGTTCGCACCACCGGCCAACATGTAGGGAAGCCGCAGTGCGGGGGCCGAGGCGACCGCCCCCGCGGACCCCGCGCGCATGGTCCTCCTCCGCGGCATCGAGGCCGTCGGCCGGGACGTCCGGATGCGTGTCCAGCTCGACCTCTGCGACGCGTTCGGCGGCCGCTCGATGTGGGGGCTCGACGACCACGGCGTCTGGACCGCCCGCACCGGCGACCTGCGGGGCCGCTGGACCGACGCCACGGACGCCCGGCCCGACGGCCGGCTGAGCTTCGAGGTCACCGTGGCCGGCGGCACCCACCACGACCTCGTCCTGGAGATCGGCGGCCACTCGCCGCCCGGCCCCGAGGACGCCAAGAAGCTCTGGGCCGCGACCGAGCACTCCTGGCAACAGGCCGTGCCTCCGCTCGAGGACACCATCGACCCCCGCGACGCCTACGCCGTCCTGCGCGGCTTGACGGCACCCACCGCCGGATGAGACCACGTTGGCCCTCCCCGACCAGAGGCTAAGTGGTCGCTTCCCCTGCCCCGGTCAGCGTGGCGGCCTCGGTGGCCGGAGGTGCGTCGGCGAGGTGCAGGGGCCGGTCGTGGCTGTAGTCCACGAGCGCGCGTTCACAGTCGGTGGTGGTGATCTGCACAGTGCTCTCGCCGAGCTCGATGCTCACGGCCTGCAGCAGCCCCGCCCGGTACCCGGGCCAGGGTTCATGCCAGAACCAGTCACCTTCACGCAACGTCACCGCAGGCACGGTACTCATGGACCGATACTCTAGGCCAAACGGAGCAACGATGAGCGGCCGGACTGCCGTGGTGGGTCCGGTGGCGTGCCGGACCGATCGGGGGGCCTGCCGGCCCGGCACGCCACCGGATACCCACTCAGAGGGTGCACACGGCGGATTATGACGCCTCGCGCCCTTACGAGACCGAGGCATTGTCCCAGCCAGCGTGCCTGCCTGCGGGGACTCAGCCGTGCACGCCGGGCGCGGGCCCGCCCGCCGTGGGCAGCTCGTCGGTGAGGATGTCCTCGACCCGCCGGGCAGCGCGGCGCAGTGCACGCACTCCGAGCAGCAACAGTCCTGCACCCGCACCCAGCAGCACCGCCGCCGCCAGCGGCACCACACCGGCGGCCACCAACGCCACCGCGGCTCCCACTGGCAGCCCCACGGCCGTGCTGCGCCGGATCCAGGGCAGGCCAGGCGCGGGGCGTGCGTGGCGGGCTCGGTAGTGCGGGCGTATCCGCACCACGTGGGCAGACGTGCTCACGGACACCTCCAGGGGTCGACAAACCACCGCTTCCCCGCATGTCACGCGTGCGGTGAAGGCGGAGCCAAGTGATAGGGCGAAAGAAAGAGCTACCGGTGCCCGTGCCAGCGGCGGGCCAGCGCGGCGGGGACCAGACCGCAGCCGACCGGTTCGGTGTCGATGTCATGGCGCCGCGCCACCAGCAGCGTCCGGAGCGTCACCGCGGCGCGGGCGGTGCCCGGTCGTGATCGGGGTGTCGGCATCGGTCAGCCTCCTCACGACGAGGTCCAGGTCGTGTGCAAGAACTGTCGCAAACAGCGCCGTTCGGGTTACCGTCGTTACTCCATTGAGTCCATCGCGACTCCAGACGGTCACCAGGGGCCTACCGTCATCTCCTGGCTGTCAGCCAAACTGCAGCAACTCCGACTACCGAAATGCCGCGCCGGACATGACCGGTTGCAGTCCTTGTGATCGTCCGACAAGCGGACGATCTGCGCGGCCGGACAGCGACACCTGAAATCCAGTGTCCCGGCGGTCGCTCAGTGCGGGAGCTTCACCACCGTGACGAAGAAGTTGTCGATCTGGCTAACGATCTCCACGAACGCGTCGAAGTCGACCGGCTTGGTGACGTAGGCGTTGGCGTGCGGGTCGTAGCTGCGGCGATGTCCTCTTCGAATCTTGAGTGCTCGAAGGCTTCCTGCGTCATCAGGACGTCGCCGGGTCGTCCTCGACGAGCAGGACGTCGATCGGTTCGAGTGATCCGGTCATGCCGCGTCCTGTTCTTCTTCGGTGGCAAGGGATGGCCCCGCGACGGCGGGGAGGGTGAACCGGAAGCAGGCGCCTTCGGCAACGCCGGTGTCCAGCCAGATGCGGCCGTCGTGGTGCTCGACGATCTTGCGGCACATCGCCAGGCCGATGCCGGTGCCGGGGTAGTCGCCCCGGCCGTGCAGCCGCTGGAAGATCACGAAGATCCGGTCCGCGTACTGCGCGTTGATGCCGATTCCGTTGTCCGACAAGGAGAAGACCCACTCGGCGCCGTCGCGCTCGGCGGCGACGGTGATCTCCGGACAACGACCTCGGTGACCGCTGGGCGCTTGACCACGTGAGTCGGCCCTCCGCGACGAGCAGCAGCGCGGCGCCGGGATCCAGGGCAAGCGCGACCCGAGAGGGTTGCCGATTCCGCCCCAGGCGCCTAGCCCGGGGCGGAATCACGTGCGTTTTCACAGCCCGGGCACCACGGCCGGCGCGGGCTGACCGCCTGCGGGCTGGAAACGTGTCAGGCGAAGGCTGTTCGACACCACCAGGCAGCTCGACAACGCCATCGCGGCACCGGCGATCATCGGGTTGAGCAGTCCGGCCGCGGCCAGCGGCAACGCGGCGACGTTGTAGGCCAGCGCCCAGAACAGGTTCGCCTTGATCGTCCCCAGCGTCCGGCGGGACAACCGGATCGCGTCCACCGCGGCCATCAGGTCACCCCGCACCAGCGTCAGGTCGCCGGCTTCGATCGCCGCGTCGGTTCCGGTGCCCATCGCCAGGCCGAGGTCGGCCGAGGCGAGCGCGGCCGCGTCGTTGACGCCGTCGCCGATCATCGCCACCACGTGCCCCTGGGCCTTCAGGTCCGCGATCACGTCGACCTTCTGCTCCGGAGAGACCTCCGCGATGACGTCGGTGATTCCGGCCTCGCGGGCGATCGCCTGGGCCACGGCCTCGTTGTCGCCGGTCAGCAGGATCGGCGTCAACCCCAGCCGTCGTAGCTGGAACACCGCCGGCGCCGATGTCGGCTTGACGGTGTCGGCCACCACCAGTACTGCGTGCGCGTACCCGTCCCACGCCAGGATCACCGCCGTGTGCCCAGCGTGCTCGGCCTTCTGCTTCGCCGCCAGCAACGACGACGGCAGCCGCACCGAGAGCCGGTGCATCAGCTCCGGGCGGCCGACGACGACCCGGTGCCCGTCCACCCGGCCCAGGACACCGAAACCGGCGACGTTGCGGAACTCCAGGACCTCCCCCACCGAGCCGAACCGCCGCAGCGCGGCCGACACGACCGCGTCGGCGATCGGGTGCTCCGACGCGTTCTCCAGCGCGCCCGCCAGCTGCAGCGCCAGATCGGCCGGGACACCGTCGACGGTACGGACCGCGACCAGGCTCATCTTCCGGGTGGTCACGGTGCCGGTCTTGTCGAGCACGACCGTGTCCACCCGGCGCGTCGACTCGAGCATCTCCGGCCCCTTGACCAGGACGCCCAGCTGCGCGCCGCGGCCGGTCCCGACCAGCAACGCCGTCGGCGTCGCCAACCCGAGCGCACACGGGCACGCGATGATCAAGACGGCGACGGCGGCCGTGAACGCCGCCGCGGTGTCCGAGCCGGAGCCGAGCCAGAACCCCAGGGTGGCCACCGAAAGAGCCATCACGATCGGCACGAACACCGCGGAGACGCGGTCCGCTAGCCGCTGGACGTCGGCTTTGCCGCTCTGCGCGCGCTCGACCATCGCGGCGATCCGCGAGAGCCGGGTGTCGGCGCCGACGCGTGTCGCCCGCACCACCAGGCGGCCGCTCATGCTGACCGTCGCGCCGACGACCGGGGTCCCGGCCGACACCTCGACCGGCACGGCCTCACCGGTCACCAGGCTCAGGTCGACCGCGGAGTCGCCTTCCTCGACGACGCCGTCGGTCGCGATCTTTTCCCCCGGCCGGACGACGAACCGGTCGCCGACACGCAGCTGTTCGATCGGGACGCGCTCTTCCTGACCGCCGCGCAGGACGGAGACCGACTTGGCGCCGAGGTCCAGCAGGGCGCGCAGGGCGGCGCCGGCCCGACGCCGTGAGCGGGATTCGAAGTACCGGCCCGCGAGGATGAACAGCGTGACGCCGGTGGCGACCTCGAAGTAGATGCCGTCCAGGTCGTGGTCGGCGGCGAGGGTCAGCTCGAACTCGTGCCGCATGCCGATGACGCCCGCGCCGCCGAAGAACAGGGCGTAGAGGGACCAGAGGAACGCCGCCGCGACGCCCATCGAGACGAGCGTGTCCATGGTGGCGGTCGCGTGGCGCAGGTTCGTCCAGGCCGCGCGGTGCAGCGGCCATGCGCCCCAGACCACGACCGGCGTGGCCAGCGCGAGCGACACCCACTGCCAGGCCGGGAACTGCAGCGCCGGCACCATCGCCAGCAGGATCACCGGCGCGCCCAGCACGGCCGAGCCCAGCAGCCGCTGCCGCAGCAGGTCCGGCGCCGCCGGGGCGGGCTCGGCGGCTTCCGGTTCGGGCGGCTGCGGAAGCTCGGCGGTGTAGCCGGCGGCCTCGACCGTCCGGACGATGTCCTCGACCGTCAGCGCCTGCGGGACCGACACCAGCGCCTTCTCCGTGGCGTAGTTGACCGTCGCTTCGACGCTGTCGAGACGGTTCAGCTTGCGCTCGATCCGCGCCGCGCACGAACCGCAGGTCATGCCGCCGATGACAAGCTCGATCTCCTCGCCGGCCGACGCGGCAGGCGGTGGCGGGGGCGGTGGCGCTACGGCGTGCCGGGCATCCGCATACCGGGCACCGAGGGCAGCGATGGGCGTGGTGAGGGGCTCGGGCCCAAGAGGCTGCCCAGGAGCCAGGCCAGGCCGAACACCAAGCCCAGCAGCAGCGCGAACCCGCTCACCTTGGCCGAAGTCGGCATGACGGCCTCTCTCGTTCATCGGACGAGCTGGTAGCCCGCGACCTGCACCGCGCCCTCGACCTGCTCCGGCGCGAGCGCACCGTCGCTGGTCACCAGGACCCGGCCCGAGCTCAGGTCGACGTCGACCGCGCGGACCCCGGGCAGCTCGCCGACCTCCTCCTTGACCGAGGCGACGCAGTGGCCACACGTCATTCCGGTCACCACGTAAGTGCTCTGAGTCATCGTCACACCTTCCCGGCCGTGGCCGTCTCGTGACGAGGCGGTGGCCTCGCCGTAACAAGAGGTCGGCCCGGATCGCGGAATGGTTCCCGCGAATCTTTTTGAACCATCCCGGCTCGAGCCGCGTATCAGTCGGTGTGAGGCCACTCTCATCGGATGACGCCGAGATCACGCGGTGTGCCCAGCTCGCCGGCCACGGCGACCGGATCGCGCTCGAGCGGTTCCTGCGCGCGACCCAGCCCCATGTCTGGCGGTTCATAGCCGGGTTGTGCGACGTCCAGTCCGCCGATGACCTGACCCAGGAGACCTACATCCGGGCGCTGGGCAGCCTCGCCCGGTTCCGGGCGGAGTCCTCGGCGCGGACGTGGCTGCTGGCGATCGCCCGGCGGGTGGTGGCCGACCACATCCGCGCTCTCCAGGCCCGCCCCCGTTCGGCCACTCTCGCCGACTGGCAGGCCGTCGCGGGTGCCGAACCCGCGGAGGGCAACGCCTTCGAAGAGCGCGTTCTGCTCGACGACCTCGTCGCCGCGCTCGAGGTGGACCGGCGGGATGCCTTCGTGCTCACCCAGACCCTGGGATTGTCCTACGCGGACGCGGCTGAGGTGTGCGGGTGCCCGGTCGGCACGATCCGCTCCCGGGTCGCCCGGGCCCGCGACGACCTCGTGGCAGCACTGCACGAGGCACCCGCCCGCCACACGGCCACCGGTTGATTCACAGCAGCGTGCGCCAGTAGCTCCAGAACTCCTGCAGGACCAACGCCACGACCACGACGTACCAGAGCGCCAGGATTCCACTGTGGACTCGACGCAACGCGCTGCCGATACTGGTGCCGCTCAAGTTGTGCAGCGTGGTGTACCAGAAGATCGCGATGGTGACGACCCAGACGACCATGCAGTACGGGCAGAGCGCGTGGATCCGGTACACGCTGGCGAAGATCAGCCAGTGCACGAACAGGACACCGAACGTCGTGCCCACCTGCATGCCGAGCCATACCCAGCGCGGAGGGTCGTAGCCGGTCAGCAGCGCCACGCCGAACGTCACGACGACCGCGAATGCGGCCACCCCGATGATCGGGTTGGGGAAGCCGAAAGCCGCCGCCTGCGGGCTGTCCATCACCGAGCCGCAGGACAGGACCGGGTTGATCGAGCAGCTCGGCACGTAGGACGGGTCCTTCAGCCGCTCGATCTTCTCCAGCGTCAGCGTCACGGCCGCGACGAGGCCGAGCGCGCCGCCGATCGTGTAGAGCCACCCCAGCGCCCGGTTCACGTCAGCGCCTTGTCGATCTCGCCGCGCAGCTGCTGCGCGATGTCGGGGTAGGTCTGGCCGGTGGGCTTGAACTGGGCGCCGTTGACGAAGATCGTCGGGGTGCCCGACACGCCGGCCTTCTCGCCGTCGGCCTTGCCCTGGTCGATGCGCTGCCGCACGGCCTGCGACCCGAGATCCGTGCGGAAGCGGGCCAGGTCGAGGCCGATCCCGGTCGCGTAGCTCTCGAACTTCGCCTGGGCGCGCTCGGCGTCGTCGCTGACGTTCTGCCCGTCCGTTGCGAGCGCCCAGGCCGGGTAGTCGCCGTAGAGCTTGTCGAACATCGGCTGGTATTTGCCTTGCAGTGACGCCGCTTCGGCTACCTTCGCCGCGGGCACGGCCAGCGGGTGCATCGGCAACGGGAAGTTGCGGGTCACGAAGGTGATCTTGCCCGCGTAGTCCTGCTCCAGGGACTTCGTGACGTTCTGGTAGTACGCCTCGCAGACCGGGCACTGGTAGTCCAGGAACTCGACCACGGTCACGGAGTTGGATGACGACGTCGTCAGCGTGTTGCTGTCCGGGTGCCGCAGCACATCCGCCGCGACCGCGCCAGGCGGAGCCGACGAGTCACCGCGGTTGAACACCAGGATCCCGCCGATGACGACGACGGCGAGCGCGAGGATGCCGATCGTCGTCCAGGCGTTGGCCGACAGCCCCTTCTTCGCGGTGACCACGTTCGACTTCTTCTTCGCCATCAGTCGAGCCTCTCCTTGTCTCCGGAACCGTCGAACGAACGCAGCCGCAGGCTGTTGGACACCACCAGTACCGAGGACAGCGACATGGCCGCACCCGCGATCAGGGGGTTGAGCAGGCCGAAGGCCGCGAGCGGCAGGGCCGCCACGTTGTAGCCGAACGCCCACGCCAGGTTGCCGCGGATGATCCGCAGGGTCCGATCGGCGAGCCGGATCGCGTCCGGCACCACCCGCAGGTCGTCCCGCACGAGCACCACGTCCGCCGAGCGCAGCGCGATGTCGCTGCCGCGCGCCACGGCCATGCCGAGGTCGGCGGTGGCCAGCGCCGGGCCGTCGTTGATCCCGTCCCCCACCATCGCAACCCGGGCGCCGGCGGCCCGCAGGGCCTCGATCTCCCGGGCCTTGTCCGCGGGCAGGACGCCGGCGCGGACTTCGTCGACACCGATCTCGTCCGCGACGGCCCGGGCGGCGACCTCGTGGTCGCCGGTCAGCAGCACGGTCCGCAGGCCGTAGGCCCGCAGCTCGGCCACGGCGGCCGCGGCGGACGGCTTCACAACGTCACGGACCTCGAGCACCCCGACGGTCTGGCCGTCGACCACGACGAGCACCGGGACGGCCCCCGCCGCCTGGATGTCCTCGACGTGCTCGGGGCTGACGATCCCGCGTTCGGCGAACAGCCTCGGGCTGCCGACCAGGACGGCGTGACCATCCACAGTGGCCTCCGCGCCCAGGCCCGGCAGTGCGGTGAACGCGTCGATCTCCGGGAGAGCGGGCAGTTCCGCGCGGGCGGCTGCCGCGACGGCGGCGCCGATCGCGTGCTCGGAGCCGGACTCGACCCCGCCCGCGAACCAGAGCAGATCACCACGGCTGCGGCCTGGCGCCGGGTGGCAGCCGGTGACGCTCATCCGCCCGGTGGTCACCGTGCCGGTCTTGTCCAGCACCACCATGTCCACCTTGCGGCTGGCCTCCAGGGCGTCCGGCCCCTTGATGAGGATGCCCAGCTGCGCACCGCGGCCGACACCAGCCATCAACGCGGTGGGCGTGGCGAGGCCGAGAGCGCACGGGCAGGCGATGATCAACACCGAAACGGCGGCGGTGAAAGCGTCCCGGACCGGGTTTCCCATCAGCAGCCATCCGCCCAGGGTGAGCAGGGCCAGCACCAGCACCACGGGGACGAACACCGCGCAGATCCGGTCGACCAGCCGTTGCACCGACGCCTTGCGGCCTTGGGCCTGCTCGGCGAGCGCGGTCATCTGGGCGAGCTGGGTGTGGCTGCCGACCGCGGTCGCGCGAACCACCAGCCGTCCCTCGCGGTTCACCGAAGCGCCGATCACCCGGTCACCCGGGGCGACCTCGGCGGGCACCGGCTCACCGGTGACCGCGCTGACATCCACAGTGGACTGTCCACGCTCGACTATTCCGTCGGCGGCGAACGCCTCGCCCGGCTTGATGACGAACCGGTCGCCGGCCGCCAGCTCGCCGATCGGCACCAGTCGTTCGACGCCGTCGCGCAGGACCCGCACGTCCTTGACGGCGAGGGCGTCCAGCGCGGCAAGCAGGCCGGCGGCGTCGCGTCGTGAGCGGCTCTCGAAGTAGCGGCCGGCCAGCAGGAACGTCGTCACGCCCGCGGCGACGTCGAGGTAGATCGTGTCGGCCCCGGGCGCGGTCGGCCCGAACCCGACCCAGTAGCCGGGCTCGTGGCCGCCGAACACCGTGGCCCAGGCCGACCAGAAGAAGGACGCCAGCACGCCGAGCGACACCAGCGTGTCCATACTGGATGATCGGTGCCGGAGGTTCCGCAGCGTCGCGCGGTGGAACGGCAGCGCGGCCCAGAACACCACCGGCACGGCGAGGGCGAGGCAGAGCCACTGCCAGGCGGGGAACCGCAACGACGGCACCAGGGCGAGGGTGATCGACAGGTCGCACAGCGGGACGGCCAGCACAGCGGCGGCGATGAGCCGGCGACGCAGGTCGCGCACCCGGGTCGCGGTGAGGTCTTCGTCGTCATCTTCGCCGCGGAGGCGGGCACCGTAGCCGGCCTTGCGGATGCGCTCGACCAGGACGTCGTCGGCGAGCGCGGCCGGGACCTGCACGGTGGCGCGTTCGGTGGCGTAGTTGACCGAGGCGCGGACGCCGTCGAGCTTGGTGAGGGTGCGTTCGACCCGCGCCGAGCAGGCGGCGCAGGTCATTCCGGTCACGGCCAGCTCGACCGTGCGGACGTCCCCGGTGGCCGGGGTCGCGGTGGTCATGGTTCTCCTCAGTTCCGGCGTGCCGCGAGTTCCGCGAGCATCGCGTTGTAGGCGTCGAGATCGTTCTCGCCGTGGCGATCGGCGCGCCTGGCTTTGCGCTCGTCGTCGCGCGACCACTGCACGAGCAGGGCCACCACCATGACGACCATCGGGATTTCGCCGCTGGCCCAGGCGATGCCGCCGCCGAGGCGCTGGTCGGCCAGCAGGTCACCGGCCCACGGCAGGGCCAGGTAGTGGTAGTAGGTGCCGGCGATCAGGGCCTGCTTGCTCATCAGGATCACCCCGAAGAACGCGTGGAACGGCATCACCGCGAACAGCATCCCCAGCCGCGCCAAGTGCGGCACCTGACGTGGCGTCCGGTCGGCGCCGACCGCGACCCAGGCGAACAGGTAGCCCGTCACCAGGAAGTGGACCTTCATCAGCTGGTGCGCCCAGTGGTAGAGCATCGCCTGGCCGAACAGGCCCGAGAAGTAGAGCGCGTAGAACGACCCCGCGAAAAGGATCGCGGCCACCGCGGGGTGCGCGAAGAACCGGGTCACCGGGGCGTGCAGCAGCGACGCGATCCATTCGCGCGCACCGGGAACGTCGCGGTTCGCGGGCAACGCACGCAGCGCGAGGGTCACCGGGCCGCCGAGGACCAGCAGCACGGGCGCGAACATGTTCAACGCCATGTGCGTGACCATGTGCAGGCTGAAGGTACCCGGTGCGTAGACGCCGAGGCCCGACGACGTGACGACCACGACGATCACCCAGCCGGCGACCCAGGCGACCACCCGGCCCGGCGGCCAGTGGTCACCGCGTCGCCGCAGCCGCCGGACGCCGAGCAGGTACGCCGTCACCGCGATGAGCGCGAGCGGGAGGAACAGCAGGTCCGGCCGCCAGTCGCCGACGAGCCGGGCCAAGGTCTGCGGGGCGTCGAGGCCGTAGCCGAGCACCGTTTCCTGCACGGTGGCCGGGTGGTTCACGAACGCAGGCGGCACGAGCGCGGTCAGCGCCGCCGATCCGCCGGTGCCCAGCGCCAGCAAAACCAGCTCGGCCACGACAAAACGGCGGCGACGCCACACCGCGATACCGAAGCCCGCGGCCACCAGCAACGCCGTCTCAAGCCCGAGGACCAGCCCGTAGCGGCTGAGCAGCCCGTCCGGCCGGGGCAGCGCGAAGCCGGCCACCGCGCCCGACAGCGCGGTCACCACGAAGCACATCAGCGACAGGCGACGGTAGCGAACCAGAGTCAGTTCAGGGATCGGTCCTCGGCGCGAACGGGCCAGCAGCGCGACCAGCGCACCAAGCCACGCCGTCGCCGCGGGCACGTGCCAGAACAGTGCGTTGGTCGCCAGGTCGTGCCCGGCGCCCACCGACACGTGGCCCACTGCCACCAGCGGCAGCAATCCCACACCCGCGGTGACGGTCGCGGCGACGACCGTGCGCCAGGCCATCGCCGGCCACGCCAGCGCGGTCGTCACGGCGGCGGCGACCGCGACGCACAGCCAGGCCCTGGGTTCTTCGGTAGCGCTGAAGGTGGGCAGGAACACCTCGGGCCTCAGGATGCGCGACACCGGCAGGCCCGAAGCACTCGCCGCCGAAAACGGAACAGCGACGACGGCTGCGGCCAGCCAGCAGGCCGCGCTGCCCGCGGCGAACCGGCTCGCCGCGTAGGCGTCCGCCGACAGGGAACCGCCGCGGCGGCCCAGCGCGACGAACGCCGCGAACACCAACCCGCCGAAGCACCCGGCGGCCGCGGCGTCGGCCATGAACCGGACGACCGCGAACCCGTAAGTGGTCAGCGGCCCCGGATCGGCGTTGCCGAGCGGCGAGTACACGTCACCAGCGGTCGCGACGACGAGCAGCAGCAGCGCAAGCCCCGCAACCACCGCCGTCACGACCACACCGCGGAACCGGGACGTCTTCACCCCTCAGCCGTCGGACACCTCACCACCGGAGTTCCGGACTGTGACCCACCCCACAACCGTCCACTGAGGAGGGTCAGGCCATCGTCAGCAGCATCAGCGCCATGCCCAGCGCCATCACGCCGCTGGTACCGCTGCCGAGGCTGCGCAGCGGCGGCCGGGACGCGCGTGCGTCGTCGATCGCCCGGCTCAGGAAGACCAGCCCGGCCACGACGAAGACAGCCACCAGTACCAGGGCGACTGCCGTCACGTCGGCCGGGGTCGTCCCGGCGGCGCCGGCCCCGGGCATCAGCATCCCCTCGTGTCCCGGCATGTCCATCGTCCCGCCGGATCCCGTCATGCCGTCCATGGCGCGGGGCATCACGAACACCATCCACGCCATGGCCCCCATCATGACGACGTGGTAGATCGCCACGCGGGGGCCGCCGTGGTCGGCGTGCGAGGTGCCGCTGGCGGCCACGCCGACGAACCAGACCGCGGCCGCGGCGAAGAACACCGTCTGAGGCCAGCGCGCGACGCTCATCGTCGCCGGCCACGCCATCGCCACCATCGCCACGCACATCACCACGTGCAGCACGTCGCCGGTCCGTTCCGCGGGTGTCCCCTGCCGCAGGCAGCGGTAAGCGCAGAACGCCCCGGTCGCCGCGAAGATCGCGGTCAGGATCCAGCGCAGGCCCTCCGCGGTGATCATGCGGCCACCTTCTGCCGCCGCGCCTCGAGCACGGCGTCGACTACGAGGAAACCCAGCAGGGACAACCCGAACAGTGGCAGGTAGTACCCGACCACCGCGACCACGACGAGCGTCGGCGCCAGCACCCGTCCGGGGATCCGCCGCCACACGCCGCGCACCGGCGGCCGCCCGACCCGGGCCTCGCCCCGTGTCGGCCGTCGCAGCCACCACATCCGGTAGCCCCAGACGATCACGGCGCTCAGTGCGACCGCGAGCAGCGTCAGCACGATCTGGTTCCAGATCCCGAACAGGAAGCCCATGTGGGCATCGATCCCCCAGGTGCTCAGCTTGGCCGCGAGGTTGTAGTCGGCGAACCGCAGCGTGTCGGTAATGGCGCCGGTCGCCGGGTCGACGACCATCGAATCGGCCTGCACGGGCCAGCTCCGGCCGACCTGCGCGACGACGTACCCCTTGCCGGGCCCGGCGGGTGGCCGGACCTCGACCGGATCGCTCAACCCGGCCCGTAGCGTCGCTTCGCGGGCGCCGTCGAAGCCGATATCCCGCCCTGAGGAGGAAGCCGGAACACCCGCCGACACCGACGGGCTGGTCCAGTCCAGCTGCGTCCGCAGCTCGGTGATGCTGTTCCCGGCGTACTGCGACCACGTCAGCCCGGTGGCGGAAAGGAACAGCAGACCGATCGCCAGCACCAGCCCGGTCCGGCCGTGCCAGGTCAGCAGCTTGGCGCGGGGACTGGCGGCCGTGGCGCGCTTGCGGCGGACCCGCCCGAACCAGAGCGCGAGCCCGGCGAGCACGACCACCCACAGCCAGCTGGCCGCGAGTTCGCTGTACAGGCGCCCGAAATCACCCATGTGCAGGCTGCGGTGCAGGACGTCGATCCAGCCGCGCAAGGGCATCGCCTGGCCGGAGCCGTAGGTCTCCAGCTGTCCGCGGACGTCGCCGGTGTGCGGGTCGACGAACACCGTCCAGTGGAAGCTGGGCTGCAGGTCCGGCCGGGTGAAGATCACCTGGGTCGTGTCGGTGGGGGTCAGCCCGGGGCGTACCCCGGTCAGCGTGCCGTCTGGGACGAGTGCCTTCGCCGTCGCGGCCTGCTGGTCGAGCGGGACGCTCCCGGCCGCCGCCGGGACGTGCAGTTCGTGGTCGTAGACGGACTCTTCCACCTGGGGCGCCCAGACGTAGGCGAGCCCGGTGACGGCGGCGACGAGGAGGAACGGACCGATGAAGACGCCCGCGTAGAAGTGCAGGCGCAGCACCAGCGGCCGGATCGCCGCCCAGCCGAACCGGGGCTCGGCCGGGCTTTCCCGTTCCGGCACGAGCTCGTCGGAGTTCTGGTCGATGGACATCGGGCTCCCTTCAGCCGCCGCCCTCAGGAGAAAAGGTCGGCCCGCGGCCGCCGCTGGTTCCCGGGAATCCGGTGACCCGGCTCACGCCGGTCAGGAAAAGGCTTTCGGCCACCCTCGGGAACTTTGCCCCGCGTGCAGCCGACCACTGGATCGCGGGGATCACCCGGTCGCGGCCGGGGCCACAAGCCGGACCTCGCGCCAGGGCCGGCGGCACCGCCGGGGGTTTTCCACTCCTGAGGCTCCCGGGTCGCCGCCGGTCCGCTCAGCCCACCGGGGTGAGCACCGCGTCCAGGACGCCCGACTTCACGTCGGCGACGAGCACCGCCAGCTGTTCGCGGCTCATCTCGATCCGCTGTCCGAAGTCATCGGTGATCACCACCTCGCGCTCCACCGGAGCGCCGTCGACCAGATACAGCTCCGGGCACCCACAGTTGCACTGGCCGCAGAACGTCGCGATGTGCCGCATCCCGGAACCATGCTCGGACATGACCACCAACTCCTCGTCGCCGGATCCCCTCTTCCGGTAGTCGGCTGCCGGGCCCGTTCGGTTCCCGCCGGGGTTCAGGCCGCCCGCTTTCCGGTGGGCAGCTGAGGGAACCGGCGCCCCTGCGGACGCCCCGGCGCATCGCCGGGCACGCCACCGGCGCGGCCGGTCCCGAACCCGCCCGAGCCGGGCACGCGATCGGCCGACGGGGGCGCCGGCATCCGCGCGTGCTGCCGCCGCACCGCGAAGAGCAGGATGACGCCGGCGAGGACGAGCCCGTGGGTGGCCACCCGGTCGAGTGCGACCTGCCCGGTCGACAGGTCGACGCCCGAAACGATGCCGAGCACCACGACGAACCCGGCGAGGGCGGGCAGGAGACCGGCAGCGGCCGCCGGGCGCAGCGCGGCCCACAAAAGCCCGATGCCGACGGCGACGTTCCAGGCCGCGCTCTCGTTGCCGAGATGGGCCGCGGCGACCAGCCCGCCGTGCGCGGCGTGGCCGACGTCGGTGCCCAGCAGCTCGGCCAGCCCGAGGCCGCTCTGCACCAGCGCCACCAGACCGAGGGCCAGCCGCAGGCCCCACCGCTGGGGCCGGGGAGCGGGCACCTCGGCCAGGATCCGCGCCGTGAGGTCCGGGACTCGCGGCGCTTTCCGGACCAGGGTCGCGCGGCGCAGGGCGGTCGCCTCCTCCTGCCAGGCCCGGCACGCGGGGCAGCCGGCCAGGTGGCGGTCGAGGACGTCGGCGGCCACCACGGGCTGCTCCCCGTCGATCCGGGCCGAGAGCGATTCGCGCAAGTCAGAGCAGTTCACACTCCAATGGTCGGCCACCGGGCCGCCGGAGTTCCCACCGGTGTCGGCTACCGTGTCGGTTCGTGACCACCGGCAGGGACCGCGACGACGAGCGGATCACCGCGCTCGCGCTCGACGCCGCCCGCGGCGACCAGCACGCCTTCGAAGGCTGGATCCGCGCGACCCAGGCCGACGTGTGGCGGTTCATCGCGCACCTGGCCGGGTCCGGCGTGGCCGACGACCTCACCCAGGAGACCTACGCCAGGGCGGTCACCGCGCTGGCGCGCTTCGTCGGGCGCTCGTCCGCCCGGACGTGGCTGCTGTCCATCGCCCGCCGGGTGGCCGTCGACCACTTCCGTGCGCGGTCCGCCCGGCCCCGGTCCGACGGGCAGAACTGGGAGTCCGCCGTCGAAGCCGAGTCGGCCCGGCGGACGACGGGCGCGGGCTTCGAAGACGTCGTGGAGCTGGGCCTGCTGCTCGACGGGCTCGACCCCGAACGTCGCGAAGCGATCGTCCTCACCCAGCTGCTCGGCTACTCCTACGACGAAGCCGCCGAGGTGTGCGACTGCCCCATCGGCACCATCCGTTCCCGCGTCGCCCGGGCTCGCGAAGACCTCTTGGCGGCCCGGGACCAGCGCGACGCCATCGGCTGATCAGCACGCCACGAAGACTTGGCACCGACAGGCGCGGCCGGCCTGGCAGCCGCAATCGCAGCCGGTCGCACAGCCACAGTGCGTGGCGCCCACGCGCCAGACGACCACGTGCTCCGGCACGCAGCTCGGCCGCCGTGGGGTGCCGACCCGCTGCGCATCGCAGGGTGGCCAGCAGAGCGGGAAGCAAGTCCCGGCACGGCGCGGCCGGACGGACCCGCAGCGACCGCGTGACCGCGGCCATCCGCGCGACCGCGGCCCGGCAGGCCGGACATCGTGCGAGGTGCCGCCGGGCCACCGCTTCCTCGCCGGGAGCCGCCTCGCCGTCGGCCATGGCCGACGGCGCCTCCCGGATGCGCTGACAGTCCATACCGGAGAAGTCGGCTGGGAGGGCGATGCGGTTCCCCGCCACCCGAGAGGCGGTCCCGGGCACCCGGTGGGTCGGCTACGGTTCGGCTCGTGACGACCGGCAGAGACCGCGACGACGAGCGAATCACCGCGCTCGCCCTGGACGCTGCCCGCGGCGACGAGCGCGCCTTCGAAGCGTGGATCCGCGCCACCCAGGCAGTTGTCTGGCGGTTCATCGCACACCTCACGGACACGAACGTCGCCGACGACCTCACGCAGGAAACCTACGCCCGGGCGGTCACGGCACCCGCCCGGTTCGCGGGGCGCTCGTCGTCGCACACGTTGCTGCTGTCCATCGCCCGCAACGCCGTCGTCGACCACTTCCGCGCGCGTTCCATCCGGCCCCGGGCGTCCACACAGGACTGGGAAGGCGCCGCCGAAACGGAGTCCGCCCGCCGCGCTGGCGCCGGGTTCGAAGAGCTCGTCGAACTGGGGCTGCTGCTCGACCAGCTCGACCCCGAACGCCGCGAAGCGATCATCCTGACCCAGGTCCTCGGCTACTCCTACGCCGCGACCGCCGACGTCTGCGACTGTCCGGTCGGGACCGTCCGCTCCCGCGTCGCCCGCGCCCGTGAAGACCTCCTGGCTGCGCGGGACGAGCAGGGGAACGTCATCTGATCGGGTTTCTCGCCCGGTGGCGCCGGCTGCTCGACTCACTACGATGATCGTCATGGATGCGTTCGAAGTAGGTCAGACCGTCCGGATCACCGGTAAGACGATGACGGGAAATGTGGGCACGATCGTCCATTTCGACGACAAGCGGAACAAGTACCTCGTGCGGGTCGACGCGGTCACCCAGAACTACTTCCCGGCCCACGAACTGGAGAAGTTCTCTGGCTGACCGATAGGCTCTGGCGATGGCGAAACGAACGGTCAGCGTCATCCTGTTCGACGGCTTCCAACTGCTGGACGTGTTCGGCCCGGTCGACCTGCTGGGCACCGTCCCGGACCTGTTCGACTTGCGGTTCATCGGCCCGGGCCACGAACCGGTGGCCAGCTCGCAAGGCACCAGCGTGTCGGTGACCGACCGCCGCGACGACGCGCCCGAGCCCGACATCATCCTCGTCCCGGGTGGCATCGGCACCCGGACGCTGGTGCGGGACCCGGAGTTCCTCACGTGGCTGACCGGCTACGCGGGCCCGGCGCCGCTCGTCACCTCCGTGTGCACGGGCTCGGCGCTGCTCGCCGCCGCGGGCTTGCTCGACGGCTACCGGGCGACATCCAACAAACGTGCGTTCGACTGGGTGGCAACGCAGGGCGAGCACGTCGAGTGGGTGCGGCGGGCACGGTGGGTCGAGGACCGGAACAGGTGGACCTCGTCGGGGGTGGCCGCGGGCATGGACATGACCGCCGCGCTCATCCGGCACCTGCACGGCAACGACGTCGCCAAGAAGGTCACCGACTTCCTCGAGCTCGAGGTGCACGCCGACCCGGCGTGGGATCCGTTCGCCCCCGCCTAAGAACTCAGCTCGCGCAGCAGTACGCGGGGCCGTCCGTCGACCGGGTCGGGAACGACACTTCCGTCCACTTCGAACACGTCACGGAAGACGGCCTCGGTCAGCACCTCGGCGGGTGGCCCAGCCGCGGCGATCGTGCCCGCCTTCAGCGCGACGATCGTCGTGGCGTACCGGGCCGCGAGGTCCAAAGTGTGCAGCGCCGCCACGACCGTGACACCGAGCGAGGAGACCAGGCTCAGCGCGGAGATCTGGTGCGCCGGGTCGAGGTGGTTGGTCGGCTCGTCCAGCACCAGCAGCTCCGGCTGCTGGGCCAAGGCCCGGGCGAGCAGAACGCGCTGGCGTTCTCCACCGGACAATGTGGACAATGGACGGTCCGCGAACCCCATGGCGCCCGTGCGTTCCAGCGCCTCCGACACGACAGTCTCGTCTGCCGCAGTGAGCCGGTCGAACGCACCAAGGTGCGGGTACCGGCCAAGCCGGACCGCTTCGCGCGCCGTGAAGTCGTAGCCGCCGGCCTGGTCCTGACCGAGCACGCCGACCCGGCGCGCGACGTCGCGGTGCCGGGCCGTCCAGACGTCCTCACCTCCGAGCAGCACAGCACCCACGCGCGGCCGCAGGGCACGGTAGACGGTCTTGAGCAAAGTGGACTTCCCGCCGCCGTTCGGTCCGACCACCGCGACGAACTCACCGGGCGCGATCGTCAGCGTGACGTCGTGGACCGCCGGGACTTCGGTGTAGCCGGCGGCGATGCCGTCGAAGACGAGTTTCACGACAGGCCCACCGTTCCCGCCGCGCTGCGGCGCAGGATCACCAGGAAGAGCGGGACCCCGATGGCCGCGGTGAGAATGCCGATCGGGAGCTCGGTCGGTGCGAGCACCAGCCGGGCGGCGGTGTCGGCCCAGACGATCACCAGCGCTCCCAGCAGCGCCGTCACCGGCAGCGCGCGACGGTGGTCGGCCCCGACGAGCAGCCGGGTCAGGTTGGGCACGATCAGCCCGATGAACCCGATGCTGCCCGACACCGCGACGACGGTCCCGGTCAGCAACGCGACGATCACCAGCAGCACGGCGCGGGCACGCGCGGCGTCAAGCCCGAGTGCCGCGGCGCCGTCGTCGCCGAGCACCAGAAGGTTCAACCGGCCGGCCCCCGCTCCCGAAACCACGACCAGTACCAGGACGACCCCCCGCGCAGGTCAATGCCAACGGCCACTGCGCACCGGCCAGGCTGCCGAGGATCCAAAACAGAATCTGCTGCTGCGCGTCGACGTCGTGCGTGCGCAGCAACAGGAACGAGATGACTCCTGACAGCAGCTGGCCGACGGCGATGCCGGTCATCACCATGCGCCCGGCCTGAATTCGGCCGGCCGAGCGGGAAAACCCGAACACCGCCAGCGCCGCGGCGACCGCGCCGCCGAACGCGGCCAGCGGCAGGGTGAGCTGGTCCCACCGCGCGCCGGAAAGGCTGCCCAGGATCCAGAACAGCGACGAGTTGGTCGTGCCGACGTCGCGCGCCTGGAAGATCATGAAGTTCGTCAGCCCGGTGAACCCGGCGCCGATCACGATGCCGGCCAGCACCAGTCGGCTGGAGGAGAACGACCCGGTGAACCGCACGAAGGCGGCCACCGCCAGCAGCGCCGCCATCGCCCCGGCGAACGCCGCGACCCCGACTGACACGCCGCCGAAAGCCGAGGCGCCGAGTACGAGCCACGCCACCGCGCCGAACGCGGCCCCGAGGAGATGCCGAGCACGTACGGGTCCGCGAGCGGGTTGCGCATCACCGCCTGCGCCACCACGCCGACTACCGACAGTGCCGCGCCGACGAGGATCGCGAGCAAAACGCGCGGCAGACGCAGGTTCCACACGATGTCGTCCTGCGTCAGGCTCCAGTGGGCCGGGTCGCCGAGGCCGGTCACGCGGTAGGTGAGGATCTCGGCGACCGTCGTCGGCTTGATGAACGCCGTGCCGATGCCGATCGCGACCACGCACAGCACGATTCCCACGACCGTCAGACCACCGAGCACCAGCCCGGTCCGCGGTTTCGCCCGCCGCGTCAGGGTGCCGGTCACTACTTGAACGCGTCCGGGTGCAGGGCCTTCGCCAGCGCCGCGACGGCCTCGGCGTTGCGGGTGCCGCCGAGGTAGTACGTCTCCGCCAGCACCGGGACGAACCGGCGGTTCTTCACCGCCGTCACGTTCTGCAATGCGGGGTTGCCGGTGAAGGAGGCTTCCGCTTTGGCGATCGCTTGGTCGAATTCGGCCTGCGTGCCCTTGCCGAACGCCTCCAGGACGATGACGTCCGGGTTGCGGGCGACGACCTCTTCCCAGCTGACGTCCTGGTAAACCGCGTTGACGTCGTCGAAGATGTTCTTCCCACCGGCTTGGGTGATGATCGCGTTGGACAGGTTCTGGTTGCCGACGGCGTAGGCCTTCCCGGCGCCGTCTTCCAAGCTGTAGGAGTACACCTTCGGTCGTGGTGCGTCCTTGATCTTGCCCTGAACTTCGGCGACGGTGCTCTTCATCTGGTTCACCATCGCGTCGGTGGAGTTCTTGGTGTCGAAGATCGTGCCGTAGTTGTCGATGTCCTGGTAGGTGACCGAGAGATCGGTGACCGGCGCGGTCCGGGTGCACGACGCGGCGAGCGCGAAGTAGGAGTTGAGGTGCCGCTGCGCCAGCTCGGCCTGCGACAGCGCACCCTTGGTGGTGTCGAAGTTCGACGGCCAGCCACCGACGACGAAGTCCGGGTTCGCCGACAGCAGCTGCTCCCGCTGGACCGGGACGAAGTTGCCCGGCACGTACTCGCCACCGAGCTTCGGGAGACCATCGGCGATCTTCTGCAGGTCCGCCGGGAACGCGCCGGGCGCGACGGCCTGAGCACCGACGATCTTGTCCTTCAGCCCCAACCGCAGCAGGAACTCCAGCACGCTGGTCGTGACCGCCGCGACCCGGGTGGGCGCGGCGGTGAACGTCGACTTCGTGCCGGTGCAGTCAGTCACCGTGCGGGTGCCGTAGCCAGCGTCCGCACCCGCGTTCGAGCTGCTCGTGCCACTCGGCCCGCCGCACCCGGCCAGCACGACGACTGCTGCGGCGACCGCCGCGAACCGCCTATTCACCAGGGAACTCCTCCGTGCCTCGGCCGCCCGGTGACGGCTCACGGAGAAGTAGTCGGACGTGAGCCCGATTCGGTCCCTCTTCGCACGATCTGCTGCAGCCGCTGACCCTCACGATCAGTCAGCCTGCGCACCCGGACTGGATCTGCCATCCACACAGCCTGACCGCAACCCGATCACCAGCCCCGAACGCTGACCGGCGTGTCACCAAACCGGCCAACGTTCATGGACAGAGCACTAGCGACGACCACCGAAACATGAAAGAGATACTTGTCTTCACTAAGGACGTTCACTCGTTTGGGCTCGCAGTCGTGAATTTCTCACATACAGCAGCGGCCGAGTCCGCACGACACCTGTTCCTTCCGGACCGATCCACACAGAGTCGGCAGGCCGATGACGCGTGCGATTGACCCGGTCGAGAAGGTAAACCGGTCCTACGGCCCGCGCGTGTTCGGATCGCGGCTCCAGGTCAAGCCGTGAGATCAAGGGAGAGGGCGATGCTGATGAACAACGCGACGGCGAGAAGCCGCCAAAGGATGGTCGGCGCGATCGTGGCCACGGTGGTGTCGGCTGCCGGGATGGTCGCTGCGGCCACGCCCGCCGCTGCCGTAGGCGCAGGCGTCAACTTCGTGACGCCGTCAGGCAGTGGTTGCCTGGACGGTTACAACAACCGACCGGTCAGCGAGGTGTACACCACCGGTTGCAACGGTGGAAAGTTCCAGCAGTGGCGTTACGACGGCTGGAACACGAAGTCCATCCTCTACAGCTATGGAGAAGTCCTCTGCATCGTGAAGGTCGGCTCGGCGGTGACACTGGACTACTGCAACTCCGCCAACAGCCAGGTGTACTGGTTGGTGCAGGGCCGAACCGGCAGCCTGGTCATCAGGTCGTACGCCGATCCCAACGTCTGCCTGACCAGGGCCGGGACCAACGTCGACGTGGGGCCCTGCAACGTGCCGGCGGCAGCATGGGCGATGCGCTAGCAGTGGGACGTTGATCGAGCCGTAGTGTTCGCCGCGGCCAAGCAGTCGGCGAACACTACGGTGACCCCTAAGCCGCGGTTGGCGGCAGGCTCCGCAGCCTGCGACTTCAGCCAGACCGGCTGAGCATCGCAGGCAGCCGCCAGGGCTGCACCCTCTGCGCGGCGGATGCGGTCGAGGTGGCGCGTGCTTCCCGCGCATCAGAGCGCGGTCGCCTCCTTGGAGTTCATCGTCCGCGCTCCGAGACACCGGCGTGGACACAGGACAGACCGGCCCTGCGCATGGCAATCCGGGCGCGGAACGACTGCGCCACCGGGCCGTCCGGCAGTGGAGCCGTCCACCGGTAGGACGGCGCCCGGGCCACCGCGGCCGCCACCAGCGTGCGACCGAAGCCCAGACGCCGATACTCCGCGGCGACGTGGACGTAGGCGAGGGTGGCCGTCCGGCACCTTCCGCACAGGCTTGTCGTTATTGCGCCAACCTCGGTGCCGTCGAGATGGAGTTCGATTCGTCCCGCCAGCGCCCGTCAGTGTAGTTTGCACCAGGAGAGGCGACGCTCCGATGGGAGAGCAACGGCATCTCGGGCACATCCAGGTGCCCCTGAGACGGCCAGCCATGCGTCACAGCGTATGACTATCGTCGCCGTTACCTGAGGCCTCCGCGAGGACCACGCCCGCTACTTCCGGCTACGCATCAGGCGATAGTCAACGCGACGCGCCCCCATAGAAGACGCCGGCTGCGTTGCTGGAACGCCTTACGTTTCCCGGCGCGAGACGCTCGACTTTCTGTGCTCGGCGACGATCGGCGATTGATTCCGCGACAGGTCGTATGGGTGAGGACATCCGATGCTCCCGTTGGTTGCGGCGGATCTACTTGCAGGCTGCAGTCTGGCCAGCCCCATAAGCGGCCTGGGCCTTCGTGAAGCCGTCACCCGCCGACGATGACAGTCGATCCGTCCTCGCCTGCCACCAGTCCTGGACGCACTTCTCGACCAGCTGCGCGATGCCGCCGGTTCGGTCGTCGGTCCGCCACGCCTGTGAACGTGGGGACATCAGGACCCCCGGCGGCACCGCCGGCCGCGCTCAGCGGAACGCGGACAGACCGGTCAGCCCCCCGCCGACCACGAGCGCGTGCACGTCGGTTGTGCCCTCGTAGGTCACGACCGACTCGAGGTTCGTCATGTGGCGAGTCACGGGTTACTCCAGTGTGATGCCGTTGGCGCCGAGAATCTGACGCGCGGTACGCGCGACGTCGAGCGCGGCGTTGACGTTGCCGAGCTTGCCCATGCTCACGTGCTCCGGTCGCAGCAGCCCCGCGTCCTTCATCCGGCCCAAATGCAGCGACATAAGGGTCGCCCGGTTGACTTCGAGCGCCATCGTCGCGAGCTTCTGCTGCTGCAGCTGGAAGCTTCGGATCGGCCTGCCGAACTGAACCCGGCTGATGCTGTACTCGAGGGCGGCCTCGAGGCAGGCGCGCGCGGCACCGGCGGCGCCCCACACGATTCCGTACCGAGCTTCGTTCAGGCACGACAGCGGCCCCCGCAGGGAAGACATCTCCGGCAGCACCGCTTCCGCGCGCAATCGCACCTCGTCGAGGCTCAGTTCCGAAGTCACCGACGCCCTCGGCGAGAATCAGGCTCGCGACAATCGGTCTAGCACGACCACGTCGTGGTCGGTGACGGCAACCGACTCCAGAACGGCGCGTCCGTCGCAGACCACGCCGGCGGCGATGGTTTCGCGGCGCATGCCGGTACGGATTGTATCCGCGAGGTACGGCTCGTCTTCGACGATCAGGACGCGCATGTGGTGACCTCACCCCAGGCTGTTCGGGTGCGCCCCAGTCGCTCACACCGGAGGTTTCCCGACCATAAAGGATTTCTTGAACGTGTACCCAACCCCGCGGTTGCTCGAATATGCGGCACCCGCGGCGGAACCGTCGCGGCCCGGACTCCGAAGGAGCAACCTATGAACCAACGCTGGACCGAGACGCTCGCCGCCGCCGCGGCCCTCCTGCTGCTCGCCCTGCTGGGCGCGTGCGGCGCGACCAGCGACACGCCGACTTCGTCGAACTCGCCAGCGTCGACCGGGAAGCCGGCGTTCCACTCGTTCGACGAGTTCCAGCTTGCGTTCGCCTCGTGCATGCGCGAGCAGGGCGTCAATATGCGCGACCCGTCCGGCGGCGTGCAGGAGCTGGACGGAGGCGGGGACAAGGCTGCGTTCACCGAGGCGGCGAAGAAGTGCCGGGCCAAACTGGGTACTCCGCCACCCGCCCCACAGGGCACGGGCGCCGCGAAGTCCGACGAGCAACTGCTGGCCGACCAACTGAAGATCGCCCAATGTCTGCGCGAGCACGGCGTGAACGTCCAGGATCCGACTGCGAGCTCGCCCGTGGTCATACCGCCGAATACCCCGGACGATGTCCAGAAGACCTGTGCGCCCAACGGGATCGTCGGACGCGCCAGCGGGGGCAACTGATGTCCGAAGTCGCCGAACAGCCGACGACCGAGACCGGGCAAGCGCCTCGCCGGCGCCGGCTCGTGGCCGGGCTGGTCATCGTTGTCGTTGCCGCGGTCGGCGCTGTGGTCGCCATGATCGTGGCGAACCGGACCGGTGGCCACGGCGCCGGAGCCGCATCGGCGTTCACCGGGGCTACCGACCAGATCGTGCAGGGTGACCTCGCGAGCAGCACGAGCGTCTCCGGCACCCTCCGGTACGCAGACGGCCGCCCGATCCAGGCTGGTCGAGGTGGGATCGTCACCTGGGTGCCGGCCCCCGGCGCGGTCGTGCCCCTGGGCGGCAAGCTCTACGCCGTCGACAACGTGCCGGTGTTCCGGATGCGCGGCGGCCTGCCGGCCTGGCGCGAATTCGCCGACGGGATGGACCGGGGACCTGACGTTCTGGAGCTGGAAGAGAGCCTGCGTGGCCTCGGCTACTTCCGACAGAACCCCGATGACGTGTTCACCGCGGCCACGACCGAGGCGATCAAGCGCTGGCAGAAGGCCAACGGCCTCGAAAGCACCGGGCGTCTGCCGCTCGGTTCTGTCCTGTTCTCCGCGGGTGACCTCCGGATCGGCACGGTCAAGGCACACCTCGGCGACCAGGCCGGACCCGGCGGTGAACTGTTCGACACAACTGCCACAACCCGGATCGTCGACGCGACGATCAAGCTCGCCAGCCAGCAGCTCGCGGTCCCTGGCACGAAGGTCACCCTGGACCTGCCCGACGGCGCCACGACCGCCGGGACCATGGTCTCCGTCGGCGCACCGACCGAACGCAACGGATCAGGCGACCAGAAGGAAACCGTCATCCCGGTCGTCGTCGCGCTCGATGATCCGGCTGCGGCAGGACCCCTTCAAGAGGCGTCGGTGACCGTCGAGATCCCCAGCGATCGACGGCAGAACGTCCTTTCCGTCTCGATCGGCGCGTTACTGGCGATCACCCCACAGCAATACGGAGTCGAAGTCGTCGACGAGGACCAGACGACCCGGCAGGTCCCGGTGAAAGTCGGGCTCTTCGCCGGTGGGCGCGTGGAGATCTCCGGCGCGGGCGTCCACCCCGGCCAGCGAGTGGTGGTGCCGAACCGATGAACGCGATCATCGAGCTGGCGGATGTCCAGCGGTCCTACGGCGAACCCCCCGTGCTCGCGTGCGCCGGAGTCTCGCTCACCGTCGGTCGCGGTGAGTTCGTCGCGATCGTCGGGCCCAGTGGATCCGGAAAGTCCACCCTGCTGAACATCATCGGTACCCTCGACCGCCCCACGACGGGTACCGCCCGTATCGACGGGCAAGCCGTGGACGCCCTCGGCGACCGTGCCCTGTCCGCGTTGCGCGCGCACCGGATCGGCTTCGTGTTCCAGCAGTTCCACCTCGCCGAGGGCGTGACGGCGATCGACAACGTGGCGGACGGCCTCCTCTACACCGGAGTTCCGCGGGCCGAACGCCGGCGACGCGCGTTCACCGCGCTGAACCGCGTCGGCCTCGGGCACCGGCTCGGGCACCGCTCGAACCAGCTCTCCGGCGGCGAGCGCCAGCGCGTGGCTATCGCCCGGGCGGTCGTCGGCGATCCGCCGTTGCTGCTGGCCGACGAGCCGACCGGCAACCTCGACTCGGCGTCAGGCGCGGCCATCGTCGAGCTGCTCTACGACCTCAACGAGCAAGGCACGACAGTCGTCGTCATTACCCACGACACCCAGCTGGCCGAGGGGCTACCGAGGCGTATCGCAATCCGGGACGGTCACGTGGTCGCGGACTCGGCCGAGGCGGTGGTCTCATGAGCGTCGCGATCGCCCCGCCGCGGTTCCGTTCCCGTCTGCTCGGCCGCGACGTGCTCCGGCTCGGCACCACCGGGCTGCGTGCCCGTCCGATGCGCGCAATCCTGTCCGCGCTGGGCATTGCGATCGGGATCGCGGCGATGGTAGCCGTCGTCGGGATTTCGACGTCGAGCCAGGCTCGCCTGAACGCCGAGCTGGATCGGCTCGGCACCAACCTGCTGACCGCCTCGGCAGGCAAGAATCTGCTGGGCCAGAGCGCGAAGCTGCCGCCCGACACGGTCGGCAAGATCGGCCGGATCGCCGGCGTCGAGTCGTCGAGCAGCACCGCGACGCTCTCGGAGCCGGTATACCGTAGCCCACTGTCCGACCCCGCGGAGACCGGCGGGCTCTCGACGACGGTCGCCGACCAGTCGCTGCTCGCCGCGGTGTCGGGCAGCATCCGGGCCGGCAGATGGCTGAACCCCGCCACCGTCGGCTACCCCGCCGTCGTTCTCGGGCACAGCGCCGCCGAACGCCTCGGCGTCGTCACTCCGGGCACCCAGGTGTGGCTCGGCGGCATGTACTTCACCGTCGTCGGCATCCTCGACCCCGTCGCCCTCGTCCCGGAACTCGATCGCGCGGCGCTGATCGGCGCGCCGGTGGCGAAGCGACTGTTCGGCTTTGACGGCAGCCCGACGACTGTCTACGAACGGTCGGCGAACGACGCGGTCGACAGAGTCCGGACCCTGATCGGTCCGACGGTCTCCCCGCAGGCATCGGACCAGGTCGAGGTCTCGCGACCCTCCGACGCGCTCGCCGCTCGCAGCGCCGCCAATCAGGCGTTCACCAGCCTCCTGATCGGGCTCGGGTCGGTCGCGCTGCTCGTCGGCGGAATCGGCGTCGCGAACACGATGGTTATCTCGGTGCTTGAACGGCGGCGTGAGATCGGGTTGCGCCGGGCGCTCGGCGGGACAAAGTGGCACATACTCGTGCAGTTCCTGGGCGAAGCGCTGTTGCTTTCCGCGCTCGGCGGTGCCTTCGGGTGCGGCCTCGGCGCGGGGGTAACCGGGGCGTTGGCGCTAGTCAACGAATGGCCGTTCACTCTGCCCGCAGAGACGATCGCGGCAGCCCTCACTGCGACACTCGTGATCGGCGCGGTGGCCGGCTTCTACCCTTCAGTCCGGGCGGCGCGCACCCCGCCCACCGCTGCCCTCAACGCGTGACGGAGTAATCGACGCCGGACAAGAACAGATGAGCCATCGCCGAAGCACGCTCAGTCATCGTTGACGGCGACCTCGGCGAGGTACGGTGCCTGACCATCTCCTCGGCCGGACCGCCACCTGGGCTGGGTCCGGATGGCTATCCGTTCGGGTCAGTGCGCAATACTTCTCGAACTCACCTCGTTCCTCAGCGTCGCCGGTCAGCTGGATCAACGCTGTGGCGCGGAGCGTCGAGCACGCCGCGGATACCGAGCCGTGCTTCACTATCACGGGTGCCGGACCACCAGTCGACGGAGTCGCCGACTGGTGGTCCGCGCGGCACGAGGCCAGAACGGATCGCGGAATACTCGAAGAATGCTGCTCTGGATCGTGGCCACCCACGCTGGCGCGGTACGGCTCATCGACGGCACCACCGAACCCGCGCGCAGTCGGTCATCGCGCCTAACTCACCACGGGCAATTCCGAAGTGCGTGCTCGGCGGGCACGAAAGTCGGTCGCGCTAGCCTCCACCGAAAACTTCGGCGGCTGAATCAAGACGCTCACCGACCCGTGACTCTTCGCGATGCCGGACCAATTATTGTATCGGACGACGGTGGTCGGTATCGACGGGCCGCCTTACCGGCTGAGGCCTCATCAGTCCACTTCGGACAAGCAACCGTAAGGCACTGAACACATGTGTCTCCGAACGTCACCCCCAAGACTTACCCGCCCCTGCAAGCTTGAGTTTCAACCTGTTCGGCGGGGTCGTGGGTTGCGCGACCTGGTGTTCTTGCCATGCTTGGATTTTCGGGTGTTCGTGCTGGTGACGGTATGGACGTCATGGCGTGACGCGGGTCGTTGATTGGGTGTTCCGGCGGGACGTCCAGGGCCGGGCCGTGAGGGTTTCGGGACACCCGCCGGACAGGCGAGCTGTGGACGTAGGTTCCGAAAACCCCGACGGACCCGCGCTGGGGTGAGCCGGCCCGCTGGTCGGGGTTTCTCCCAGGGGCGGCGCAGATCCGCTGTGAGGTCGCGGGCCAGGCGCAGCTGGGTGTAGGCGATGAGAAGTAGCCAGGTCCAGCGGTCGGCTGCCTCGGGCGAGCGAAGTTTCGGGGTGGTCCAGCCGAGGGTTTGCTTGAGCATGCGGAAGGTGTGCTCGATGTCGAACCGGCGCAGGAACGCCTGCCAGGCCAGATCGACCTCGGCGTGATCGAGACTGGTGCGGGAATGCCAGAGCCACACGGGTTTCGGGATCGCGCCGGAAGGCAGGCGCTCGACCTGCAGCCGGATCACGGTGCCCTCGATGATCGGCAAAGGGCCGTCGTGGCCGGCCCAGGCGATGCGGTGGGTCAGCCGTGGGTGCAGCCGGTCCCAGGCCCGGATCAGCGCGGGACCGTAGAGCCGGGTCGTGGCGTCGATGGTGACATCCGGCTCGCCCCAGGTATTCGGGTCGCCGAAGGCGAACTCGTCGCCGTGGCGTCGGGGTCTGCCCATCGTGCCGAGCGGCTGCAGCGGAACCGGGCGGTGCAGGACCCGATCGGTGCGCATCCGCACCAGCACGGTGATCGGAAGATCGGCCAGCACGTGAGCCAGGCGGGGACCGTCGTAGCCGGCATCGGCGACCAGCAAGATGTCCGGGTCTCCCGGCCGCCAGTGCCCGGCCGCGATCAGGCGGCCCACGACATCACGGATCTGCCGGGCAGTCACGCTCGCGGCGTTGTCGCCGGGTGTGAGCCGGACCGCGTCCAGCGGCGCAGTGCATGAATGGCGTCCTGTTTCCAGGGCGACGACGACGGAGTAGGGCCAGCCCGACACCATCATGTGCTGGTCCTTGCCGCGGCCGTAGGTGTGACACAGGATCCGCTGCGAGCAAGTGTGTGCCTCGGGCCGCAGCCAGCAGGTCACATCCACCGCCAGCACCAGCCGCCCGGCGGCGGCCCGTGGCGGTGAAACCGCGGTCAGTGCGGTGCGCAGCCGGTTGATGTCCACCCGACCTCGGGCCAGCGCGGCATAGCCGCTGCCATGCCCTCGGCGGTGCTCACTGGCCAGGGACAGCTCCGCGACCGACCGTACTGGCCCGTCCGCGCACAACACCGCGTCGGTCAACTCGAACAACGCGTCCGCCCGACGGGTCAGACAGCGGTAGAACTCCTGCCGCAATGCCAAGAGCTCCCCGGCCACGCCGACGTCGCCGGCATGATGCACACTGATCAACTGAAGCCCTTGGTTCGATCTTCCATCTGTCGCAAGAAGGAATGATCGACCAAGGGCTTCACTCATGATCGACAGGGGTCCCGCCAACCACTCAAACGTTAAAACTCAAGCTAGGGCGCGTTCATCGCGTCCGGGCGGCAAGCCACGACAGGCCTCTACCGGTGCTCGACCAAGCTACGCGCATAGCCGGGACGCGGCGATGGGGCAGCCATGGCTATGAAGACACCGGTGTGTGCATCAGGGCGGGCCACCAGCGCAGGGTGAGGCAGCCCGCCATGCCGGGCCTGGCGTCCGGTAGCCGACGCCGGGCAGCGTGGCGATGACCGGGGCTCGCCGAGCTTCGACCGGAGGCGAGACATGGCCAGCCGGACCGCGTTGGTGAACGGATCCGCGTGCTCGTCCCACACCAAACGCAGCAACTCCTCGGCGCCGACGAGCGCGCCGTTCGCGGCCATCAGGATGGAAAGCTGCCGAAGTCCTTGTTCGACAACGGGACACTGCGGCCGCTGCGAGTGACCTGCCGGTGCGCCAAGTCGAGCACAATGTCCTTGTGACGCCACACCGGCGGCACGGCGGACCCACGTCGGGCGTAACTATGGTCTATGAACTCGGCGGGGCACTGCACTCACCCTGGCTGCGGACCGTGCCAGCACCCGTCCTAGTTCGTGGGCACGGCGTGCGGAAGGTCGAGGTGTACTGTCAGGCCGCCATCGGGGTTGGGGTTGAGTCGAAGTGTGCCGTCGTGCGCCAAGGCCACTCCGGACACGATCGCCAACCCGAGCCCGTGGCCCGATCTTCGAGTAAGCGTGCGGCCCGTGCCCCGGACGAATGGCTCGGTGAGTGATTCCAGGGACGCCGGGGACACAAGTGGGCCGGTGTTCGTGACCGTGACGCGCGCGGATCCGTTGTGGGCCGAGAGTCTCACGCTCGCGCTGCCCCCAGGTCGATTGTGGCGAACGGCGTTGCGGGCGAGGTTCGAGATGGCCTGGCGGATCAGCACAGGGTCGCCCACGGCGGTCGTCGCGCCGACTGGCGCGGGTAGATCTATGTCGCCGGACTTCGCCTCGGTCCAGAGCTCGCGCACGACAGCGGCGGCGATCGGCGCCAGGTCGACCGGCCCGCCGGTTAGCGTGCTGCCGTCTACGTCCGCGAGGTCGAGAAGCGCGTCGACCGTCTCGATGCTCGACTGGTTCACCTCCCGCACGCGCTCGGCCAGCGCGCGAAGTTCGTCGGCGTTGGAGACTGGGTCGGCCAGCGCCACGTCGATCATTGTCTTCGTCGTCGCCAATGGGGTTCGCAGTTCGTGCGACGCGTTCGCGGCAAAGCGGCGGTGGGTCGCGAACGCGCGTTGCAGGGATGCCTGCATGCGGTCGAAGGTGTCGGAGAGGTCGCGGATCTCGTCCCTCGGCCCCTGCAATCCCACTGGGTGGTTGAGGTCGCCGGTCGCGGCGCGAGTGGCGGCGGCGTTGATGGCCGCGAGCGGTTTGATGATCCGACCGGAAACGATCCAGCCAACGACGCCACTAAGGATTGCCAGGATCATCAGAGCGACCAGCGAGACCGCTAGGAGCACATCCAGGAAGTCGGTGGGGCTGGTGATCGCCACCGCGTTGGACGAAGGACTAGTGCGTCCCATTTCCATCGGTATCGGCGACTGCACGTCCCCGATGATCAGGTAGGTCGGTACAAAGCGCATGAAGAGGTAGACGATCGCGGTGAAGGCAGCCCCGCAGCCGGTGACCATGCCTGCGTAGCTCAACGTCAACCTGACTCGGATTGGTAGCCTGCGGTCCCCCGAGCGCTGTGGCCGCACATCAAGCCCCGAACCGGTAGCCGACGCTGGGAACCGTCTGGATGACCCACGGCTCGCCCAAGCGCTTGCGGAGGTTCGAGATGGTGACCCGTGTCGTGTTCGTGAACGGGTCGGCGTTCGCGTCCCAGGCCTTCTCCAGCAGCACCTCGGCGCTCAGCACTCCACCGTCGGCATTCATGAGGACCTGCAGCACAGCGAACTCCTTCTTGCTCAGCCGGACCAGTCTGCCCTCGCGGTAGACCTCGCGGCGGAACGCGTCCAGCCGGACGCCGTGCGACTCCAGTATTGGCGGTCGGGCGGGCTGTGTGCGGCGTTCGAGCGCTCGCAGCCTGGCGACCAGCTCCGGGAATTCGAACGGTTTCATCAGGTAGTCGTCGGCACCGAGCTCGAAGCCTGCCACTCGCTCGCCGAGGGTACGGGCGGCCGTCAGCATGAGCACACGGAGCCGCGGGTAGTCGGCCACGATCCTGGCGCAGACCTCGTCGCCGTGGACGCCCGGCAGGTCACGGTCGAGCACGACGACGTCGTAGTCATTGACGGCGACCGACTCCAGAGCGGCGGTGCCGTCGTGGACGACGTCGGCGGCGATGGTCTCGCGTCGGAGGCCTATGCGGATCGCGTCGGCGAGGTACGGCTCGTCTTCGACAATCAAGACGCGCATGCGAGTTGCTCCTCTACCAGGTTGGGACGATCCCAGGCAATCACATCGTCTGTTCTGGATTCATAAAGACTTTCCTGAACGTTCCGGGAACAAACCGGTTGGTCGACTGCTCGGCGTCCGCGGCACTACCCACCCAGACTCGATCCCGAAGGAGCAACACCTGGCGAAGCGCCGGATCTCCGCCCTTGCCGCGATGGTGGCGGTTCCCCTGCTCGCCTCCCCTCTCGGGGGTGCGGAGCGGCCGACACCATCTCGAACACGGCCGCGTACTCGACGGCCTCGTCGGGGGAAGCGGGTAGCGACAGTGGTGCCGAGAAGCCTGAACCGCGAGGTCGCACACGCGCTGCAGTAAAGCATACGGACGGGTGAGAAAATTTGCTCGCGGCGATGTACGGCCGCAATCAATTAGCGAATCCCTTGATCGACACACGCTTTGAGGAGGGGTGTCGACGTCATTATCTGACAAGATGCACAAAGCATGTCTTGTGATTCACCGCCGGTGGTACGCCGGTATCCGAAGTCGAGGGAGTAGATGCTATGACCAAAAATAGATCGTCGAACCGTTCTCCTCGGAAGTGCCGCGGTCGCGGCGTTAACGGCGACATCCACCATTCTGGCGCCAGGGCCCAGGCAATCACGCCACGAACATCGCGGCTTCACACTAAGTGGGGATGTCGAACCTGCTGCCGTGCGAATCCAAGGCCGCCGAGTTTCTTCGACGCCGGCAAGGTATCGAACGGCCCCAGTCCCGGCGCGCCTTTTCCGCCCGTCTAAAGGAAGCCAAGAAGAAGTGAGAGCTGAGGGCGACGGAGGCGCCTTCGGCTCCCGCTCCGACGAGCTCGGCACTCCTGGCGGCGTGAAGAACCACACAGCGACCCCTCGCGAGAGCCCCCGAGACCTTCTTGTTCCCGAACGGATACTTTCCCCGTCTGGCCCCGCTTCGGAAATCCGAAGCGGGGCCAGACCCTCAACCGAGACGGCCGGAACCACTCATGACGGTCCGCCGTTGCGGTAGCCGATGACCGACGTGTCGGGCCGGATGTTGATGTAGTCGGCTTTCCCGTCGTTGTCGAGGTCGGCGAAGTGGATCTGCTGAGCGGGGGCACCGCCTTGCACGCCACCAGCGATCAGCCCCAGTTCCGTCCACGGGATGGGACCGGGTTGCGCCGGGACACCGCCGTTCCGGTACGCGGTGGCCGAACTGCCGTCGTGGACGTAGATGTAGTCGGCCCGCCGGTCGCCGTTGAGGTCGGCGAAGTGGATCGACTGGCCGGGGGCACCACCTTGCACGCCACCGGCGATCAGCCCTTGCCCGGTCCACGGGATGGCAGCGCTGCCGGCCGGGGAAGGGACACCGCCGTTGAGGTAGCCGTCCGCCGAACTGTCCGAACGCACCACGATGTAGTCGGCACGCCGGTCGCCGTTCAGGTCGGCGAAGTCGATCGCCCCACCGCGGGGGATGCCTCCCTGGACGCCACTGGCGACCTGGCCCAGCGGAGTCCAGGGAATCGGTCCGCTGCCGGGGGAAGAGGGAACGCCGCCGTTGAGGTAGCCGGTGACGGAGCTGTCCGGATGCACCACGACATAGTCGGCACGCCCGTCACCGTTCAGGTCGGCGAAGAGAATCTTCCCGCCGGCCGGGATACCTCCATCGACACCGCCGGCGATCAGCCCCAGCGGGGTCCAGGGGATGGCGGCGCTGCCAGGGGGTGAAGGAACGCCGCCGTTGAGATAGGCGGTGACGGAGCTGTCCGGATGCACCACGACATAGTCGGCACGCCCGTCACCGTTCAGGTCGGCGAACTGGATCTTTTCGTAGGAGATGCCGCCGGCGATCAGTCCGAGTTCGGTCCACGGAACGGGAGCCGCGCCGGCCGGGACGCCGCCGTTGAGGTACGCGGTGGCCGAGCTGTCGGAGTGGACGTAGACGTAGTCGGCGCGCCCGTCGCCGTTGAGGTCGGCGAAACGGATCTGCGCGGCGGGCGCGCCCCCGTTCACTCCCCCGGCGATGAGTCCTTGCGCGGTGAAGTCGACGGGAAGGTTGGTGTCTTCGGGGCGGACGTACTTGGTGATGTAGGCGGTTGCCGAGCTGTCGGGCCTGAGGTAGATGATGTCGGCCAGCCCGTCGCCGTTGAGATCGTGAGTGAGGACCTTCTCCCCGGTTACGGGGTTGTCGTCCCGGAACGGGCCGATCACTCCCAGTTCCGTCCACGTGATGGCGGCGCTGCCGGGAGTGGCGCCGTTGAGGTAAGCCCTGATTTGGTTGTTGGCGAGCACCACGAGGTAGTCGGCGCGGCCGTCACCGTTGAGGTCCGCGAACTGGACCCTGGCGCCCGCGGGCAGGCCTCCCTGCACGCCGGTGGCGATCACTCCCAGCTCGGTCCACGGGATCGGGGCGCTACCGGGGGTCGTGGGGACGCCGCCGTTGAGATAGGCCGTCACCGAACTGTCGGGATGGATCACGAGGTAGTCGGCTCGGCCGTCGGCGTTGAGATCCGCGAACTGGATCGTGGCGCCCTTCGGAAGTCCGCCGTTCACCCCACCGGCGATCAGACCCAGCTCGGTCCACGGGATCGGGCCGCCGCCGGCGACGCCGCCGTTGAGGTAAGCCGTCGCCGAACTGTCGGCGTTGACGGCGATGTAGTCCGCCCGGCCGTCGCTGTTGAGATCGGCGAACTGGATCTTCTCGTCGGCACCCGCGCCGACGGGACGGCCATCGGCCGGGCCCGTGGACGGCGGCGCGGGCAGGTTGCTGTCGGAGACCCCGCCGGCGATCAGACCCAGTTCGGTCCACGGGATCGGCCCACTGCCGATATCCGGGGGATCCGCGACGCACCCGGCGCCGGACGTCGGCGGCTTCGCGGCGCTGAGCCAGTCATCGGCGGCGGCCTGCTCGATGGCGGCGTTCCAGGCGTCGGCCATCTTGGTGTATCCGACGTCGTTCGGGTGCAGGCCGTCCTGCATGTTCGCCGTCGTCACCTCGCTCATGTCCACCCACGCCACGTGGGCACCGCCACTGCGCAGGAGATTGACCCGGTCGCCGGCGCGGGTGTTGAACGCCGTCATGTCGGCGGCGATCGTCTCCGACCACGTCGTCCCCAACATCGACCCGACCAGGACGGTCACTCCCGGGTCGTCGGCGCGGATGGCCTCGATCAGGTTCATCAGCCGATCCGGCGCGGCACCGAGGTCGAGGTTCGCGTTGATGTCGTTGGTGCCGATGTGCAGCAACACGACGTTCGGCAGCAAACTCTGGACCGTGCAGTGCTCGATCGCGGCCAGTTGACCGATCTGCCAACCGGGATGTCCTTCGTTGGCCGGCTGAGCCATCGTGCCGGAGGTCTGCGCACCGACGAACTGGTAGCGCCGGCCGCTCTGGTCCAGTTCGGACTGCAGGGCACCGCGGTAGCTCGACGAGGTGGAACTCCCGACTCCGTAGGTGATCGAGTCGCCGAACGGCAGGACTCGCAGAGGCACTTCGGTGAGCCATCCGTAGACGACGGCACTGCCGATGACGCCGATGAGTGCGTTGGCGATCTGACGCTTCCCGGCGGCGTTCGGGGTCAACCCGTCGTCCGACAAAGAGGCTGAGGTCAGGGCCCCCAGATCCGCCAGCAGGATGTGCCGGCCGTTGCCGCCGCGCTGCCGGTCGGCAACCACTCGCCGGATGTCCGCGTTGTAGGAGTCGATCCGGGCCTGGATCGCGGCGTCCCGGGCGGGTCCCAGGGTGGCGACGATCACCAGCGCGTCCGGGTTCTGCTCGCGGATCTTGTCGAGCATCGCCGTCAGCCGTGCCGCCGCCCCAGCGGTCTGCCCGGTCTTCATGTCCTGCGTTCCCGCCTGGACCAAGACGACGTTGGGATGGTATTGCGGCACCGCCGTGTCGGACCGTTTCGCGATGGCGCTGATGTCCTCGCCGGGAGTCCCTTCGTAGTGAGGGTCACCGTCGGCTCCCGACCCTTGCGAGCCGACGAAGCTGACCGACCGGCGAATGATGCCGCTGAACGAGGAGAAGTAGCTGAGCAGCGACGGCTCCATCAGACCGATCACGGAACCGCCCGTCACGCTGTGGCTTTCGGCCAAGGAGTCACCGATGGGCATCACCTTGAGGTCCGGAGGCTCCGCGGCCGCCGCGGGACGCAGATTGCCCAGCATCACCGGCACGTGGTCGGAGTTGCGGCCTGCCAGACGGTTGATCGGGATGTCCACCGCAGGATGATGGTCGGTGACGAAGTAATCGTATTCCTCACCGCTATCGTGGGTGGGCAGACCGGTGGCGAGGATTGCCGCACCCTGTGGGAAGGCTGGTTGGTTCCCGAGGTCAGCCGGCTCGCGGTTGAAGTCGCCTCCGACAGTCCAGTTGTACTGCGGGTTCCAGCTGCGGACCGCGGTGGCGACGGCAGCGACGAGGCCGGCAGCGTCGTTGCCGCTGGGCGAGAAGGCGTGAACGTTGAAGTACCAGTCGTTCCCGAAGCGCACACCGAGTGCGGGCCGTCCTCCGGCTATGGGATTATCGACGACGCGGATTTCGTCCGCGTCGTGACGAGTGACTATGACGAGGTTGACTCGGCCACCGGTGTGGGTACCGCCATTGCGATCGGTCTGCAGGAAGTAGACTTGGTACGGGCCAGGACCCCGGGTCGTGCTTCCCCGCTGCCATTGCCAGTGTCGGACTACGTAGCCATTGCTCAGAATGGCGGCCTGCTCAGATCCGCCGGGCGGGCCGTACGGACCAACCTCCTGAATCAGGACGATGTCGGCCATCTGGATATGAGGCAACGTCGTGGAGTCCCACTTGCTGTCGTTCTCAGCTCGACCCGCGTTCGCCCCTCGGGTGTTGCTCGTGATGACCGTGGTCTGATCCACGGGCGCAGCCACTGATCGACCGGCGCCCGGAACGACGACGAGCACCGCCACCATTGCTATCAGCAGGGCACTGGTAAGCACTGCCCGAGTTCTGGTCGTCGACCGCCACAGCACCGGAGTTCTACGCGGCATGGGTTCTCACCACCGCGTCAGACAGCCATCCGCCCGAACCTGCCCCCACGCACTTGAGCGCCATGGCCTCCGAGAGGGTCAACGCGCGGATGCGATCCTTGGCGAATTCGAGGGTGGCAACGTACGGCGCAGTAGTCGGCGGCCCGGCATGGGCAGCAGGGCCGGTCGTCATCGCGACGACGCGCGCCAACTGTTGATGGTTGATCATGCAGACTCCAACAAAGGCTCAATGGGTTGCGAGGCAGAGTGACGTTAGTTCGCCGACCTGCGCGTGGAACAGTTCCGAATCTTGCCATTCGTGATACTTCTTGACGGCTGACGAGGTTGATCGTCAAATTTCTCAATGATCCGGCGATAAACGTCAGGACGAGCCTGACACATCGGCTGAGCGGAACGTAGTCACAACCGTCCACGGAATGAAATCCAGCTTGGTCAGGTCATACTCCGATAGCGGCGTGAAGATGGCTTGCACGAACTGTAACGGTATCTTGCATTACCCCCCTTAGGGGTCGGGATACCCGAACCGGAAGGACGCGGAACAGCCGGTCGGCGATCCGGTCAGGCCGCAGATGGGTTGGACGCACGACTGCGACACTGGCCGGGATCGAGCGATCATCCAAGGCGCGACCGCTCGCCCGGGTGGAGCGCGACGGCCCCATCCACCGCGCCTCACCTCGGCATGATCGGGGATACGCTCAGGCAGCCGGCGGGGTCCAGTCAGCCGGCAGGCCGGACTGGGCCAGCACCGTGGCGAGGCTGTAGTAATCCTTGTCAACGGCGATCAACCCGTGCCGGAGTTCGAGGATCGTCGTGGTAGGCACCGCGAACGGTGTCGGTGCACCGTGGATGTGGCCCGAGTAGACCGTCTCGATGGCGACGTGGTCACCACTGCGGAACGACTCTTTGACCACGACGTGTACGTCCGCGATCAGCAGGTCGGTGCGTTGCTTCCAGGAGGCGACTCCTTCCTGGCCCGTCGAGACCACATTGACGGCGAAGTCGGTGTAGGTGGCGTCGGCGGTGAACAACCTCGCCAGCGCCTGAGGGTCGGTGCCGCTCCACGCGGAGGCCCAGGCCGCCACGATGCCGGTGGGCCGACGTTCACCGTTTCGCTGGCCCGCGGACGCGCTACCGCTCGGGACGGCGACACTGATGGCGGCGACCGCGAGAACGGCCAGGACGCGCTTCACTACAGAGTTCTTCATGGTGATTCCTCACTAGTGGATGTGATCGGCAATTCACGGGCCGGACGGGCGCTGCCCAGCCCGTAGCGGTACGAGAGTCAATGCCGCGCCGAAGCGGAAGGGCGTTCGAGCAGCAGGCGCATTGGCTGGGTGACGTGCAGGGCGAAACCGCCGAAGCAAAGCTGCCACAACAGGAAGACGTATACGGCCACCCGTTCGGGAATGCCGGGCGGAACCAGCCCGAAGATCGCCGGCCACAACACCGTGACCAGCAGACCCACCGCGCCCAAGCCGACACCCAGGCCGCCCACCGGCGCGGGAATTTGGAGTCGCCGCCACTGCCGGCTGACGAGAATGGCAAGGGTGTTGGTACCTGCGATCGCCAGGGTCGCACCAAGGTAGTGCAGCCACAATGTGCCCTGCGCCGCGGTCTGAGGTGAGCTGGGCACGACGCCGGTCACCACGAATCCCACAGCGGTGATCACGCCAACCCCCCGCACCAGCGCCCGCGACCGGCCGGCGAGCACGCGCCCAAGCAACCAGGCCGCGCACCCGACCAGTGCTCCTTGGACGAAGAACGCCGAGTTCATCAGCATGTGCCACGGGGAGCAGACCATCCGTCCGTCGTAAGCGCCACACTGCGGATTACCCAAGTCACTGACATAGTTCCCGCTGTAGCTGTACCGCGGCGTCGTCCACGCGGCGGCCCCCAAGGTCTCACTGACGATGAACGCCAGTGCCCCCAGCACGAGGGCTATCGCGGCGACAGCGAGCGTCACCGAGGCACTGCGGCTGACCGTGGCAGGTCTGTCGGACATTGCTGAATTCCTTGTAGGTGGGGAGGACCCGGCAGCTCACGGCACCAGGATGATCTTGCCGAGCGCGGTCCGCCCGGAGGTCTCGGACAACTCCATCGCTACTGCGACCTCGGTCAGCGGGAAGCGGGCGGCAATCTGCGCTGTGAGTACTCCGTCGCGCAGCAGGCCGAAGACGGCCAGGAGGTCGTCGCGCGTCCGGGCCCGGAACGTGGCGCGTTTGGCCGAGCCGGGTTTGCCCGCTCCGGCCCAGACGTTGTAGAAGCTCGCGCGCTTGCCGGTCGGCAGGTAGTTCAAGAACGCCAGCTTCGCCATCAGCTTGAGGAAGACCGGGACCACGGGGCCGGTCTCGTCGATCTTGCTCGCGAGGCTGTAGGAGACCAGCGTCCCGGTGCGGTTGAGTAGCTGATAGGACGTGTCGATGCTGGCGCCGCCGAGATGGTCGAACACGGCGTCCACCCCGTCCGGAGCCAGCGCTCGCACGCGTGCGGTCAGATCGGGGGCGTGGTAGTCGATCGGCTCCACGCCCAGTGCGCGCAGTGCCTCGTGGTGGCGGGGGTTGGCGGTGCCGATCACGCGGACGCCGGCGTGCCGGGCGAGCTGCACCAGGATCGTGCCCACGCCGCCGGCCGCGCCCAGCACGAGCACCGTCTGTCCGGATTGGACCTTCGCGCTGCGGTGCAGCATCTGGTAGGCGGTGAGCCCGTTGACGATCAGCGTCTCGGCGTCGTCCGCGTCGATCCCGTCGGGGACTTCGACCAGGTCGGCGGCGGTCAGCAGGACGGCCGTGGCCCAGCCGCCGGTCTTGGTCAGTGCGGCGACCCGGCGGCCGACCAGTGCCGAGTTCACGCCGGGGCCGACGGCCTCGACGACACCGACGAGGTCGTAGCCGGGAACGAACGGGAATGGCGGCTGCGGATAGTAGCGGCCACGGCGCATGCCACTCTCGGCGGCCGACACGGCGGTCGCCTCGACTCGTACCCGAGCCTGGCCGGCCTCCGGAGCGGGCAGCTCGCGCCGGATCAGTTGCAGACCGGAGGGTTCGACCTTGCCCGGCAGGACCACCTCGGTGACGGTCATGGTCGTGGCGTACTTCTCGGTCACGGCGGGCTCCTCAAGCTTGGGCGATCTTGCGTTACTCTGTTAATGATCGTAACTATGCATTGAAGTGTCATACTGCGTCAACCCGTAACTCGAAATGAGGTTCCCGCCATGACCGAGCAGGACCTGACCCGACGTGACCGACACCGGCTCCGGACCATTGCCGAGATCAAAGAAACGGCCTTGACCCAGGTGCGGACAGGCGGACCGGAGGCGGTGTCGCTGGCCGCGGTCGCGCGGAGCATGGCGATGTCGCCGCCCGCGCTGTACCGCTACTTCGCCAGCCGCAACGAACTGCTCGCCGAACTGACCGTCGATATACACCTGGCACTGGCCGACACACTCGAGGCCGCCGCGTCCGGCTGCACCTCTCCCGTGTCACGGCTCCGGGCCGTCGCCGGCGCCTACCGGAACTGGGCCCTGACCCAGCCACACGCCTACCGCCTGACCTGCGAGTCCCCACACGAATCCGGCCATGACCACTCCGGCGACCGCATCGTCTCGGCGGCCCAGCGGAGCATGGACGTGCTACTGGATGCCGTGACCGAAGCCGGTGATCCGCCCCACGCTGCGATCCCGGCCCAGCTGCACGCGCAGCTGTACTGCCGGGCCGGCAATAGCGGTCACCGCAGCCGGTCGGCCGGCGAGCTGCACTTCGGCCTGGTGTGGTGGAGCAGATTGCACGGACTGATCAGCCTGGAACTGGGCCGACACACGGCGGCCACTGGTGTTGATCCCGCCCTGCTCTACCGGAGCGAGGTCGAGGCGATGATCAGCAGCCTGTGCAGTCGTCACGACGTCACCACGTGACGGCCGGGCCGGAGCGTCAAGAGACGCAGGACACGGCAAAACTCCCGACACGACGGCGGCCGAAACATCGAAGCCCCGCGGCTGGCCGGCCTGGACCAGAAACCGCCATCGGATCACTCTCGGCATCCGTGCGACAGCGCAGAGCACACGCGGCGATGGTCATTGAGCGGCCGCCTGGAATCGCGCGTTGCGAGCCGCAATGTCCTCCCAGGTCACCGGCACGACCAGGTTCGCGCCACCGACGACGCTGGCCTGCGCAACGCGCACGTAGGTGCGCTGACGGGCTTCGTAGCGTTCGAAAGCAGCGACGAGATCGTCCTCCTCGAGCTCCTCGGCGAGGAAACAGGTGCCAAGCAGAGCAAGGGAGGTGCCGCGGCCGGACAGTCCCGAGGCGGCGTGCGCGGCGTCGCCGACGAGGACCACCCGGCCACGATGCCAACCCGGCAGGTGGATCTGACTCGCGGAGTCGAAGTACAGCTCCGCGTCGGCGTTCGCGGCCGCGATGAGCTCGGGGATCCGCCACTCGTCGTGTCCCGCGAACGCGTCGGCGAGGATTTTCTTCTGCGCGTCCAGATCGTGGTAGTCGTAGTCGAGCGGATCCGAACGGAACAGGAACACAGCGAGCGCCCGATCTCGGTAGCGCATGATGCTCGCCATGTGGCCGGGGAAGTTGTAGGTGGGGTTCAGCCCGCCGGCGCCGGCCTCCGCGGGCAGATCCGCGATCGCGGCGTACACCCCCAAGTGCTTGACGAAGTCCCGCTCCGGCCCGAAGGCCAGCCGCCGCACCGCGCTGTGGAGCCCGTCGGCGCCGATGACCAGGTCGAACCGTTCGGTGCGGCCGGACACGAAGCCCACGTCGACGCCCATGCCGTCATCGGTCAACGCCGCCACGGACTCGCGGAACCGGACATTCGCGTCGGCCGGCAAGGCGTCGGCGAGCACCGCCGCGAGATCCTCGCGCGCGATCTCGATGTCGTCGTCGGAATCGCTGATTTCGGCGACCGGGAGCGTCGCGAGGACCGTCCCGTCGGCGTCGACAAAGGCTCCACTCTCGGTCATCCGCAGCCGCTGGTCGCGGATCTTGTCCCGCAGGCCCATCTTTTCCGTGATGGCGACCGCATCGCCGCGAACGTCGATCGGCGAGCCGTTGACCCGGAAGTGCGAGGACCGCTCGACGATCGTCACGCGGTGCCGCCGTGCCCCCAGGTTGACCGCAGCCGACAACCCGGCCACCCCAGCCCCCGAGATGAGAATGTCCATGGTGACCCTTTCAACTTAATGCAACATTTTGTCTCTTTAAGAGTAGCGTAGCTGACAGTCGAGCGACTGCCCGCCACGACGCAGCACTCGACGAGAGCGCGCCGGAGCCCCCTTGCGTCCGCGCGTCAATGGGACCTGCGGCTCACCATCGGAGTCTTCCGGAGGTAGTGGTCCGCGGAGCCGCACTGACCACTCGAGGAATGAGGACGCTCTTTCGAAGAGCTGCCCACCTAAGGGTTCGAACGGCCGTATCACCGATGGCCAACCCCCGTCCTTCCCGACTTCGGGAGGCCGCGCACACCTGCCAAACCTGGGCGTTGAGCAGGCTCCCGACTCGCCATGACACTCCAGCTGCAGTGCGACTGCATGTGCATGTGCATGTGCCCCCGTGGTCCGAAGCGTCACTAGTTCACTGTGTTAACTCCCGTAACATAGTGAACCAATCGTCAGAGACCTATGGCCCATTACGATGCGATGATGACTAACCACCCACCGGCGATGAGCCGGCGCGAACGACTGCGGGCGCAGGCCCTTCAGGATATCGAGGACTCTTCCTTCGCGATCATCGATGCGGATGGCGTTCACGCGCTCACTGTCGCAGCGCTGGCCCGTAGCATGGCAATGTCCGCACCGGCGCTCTATCGATACTTCCCTTCAAGAGACGCACTGGTCGCGCACTTGATTGGTCTGTCCTACCAACAGCTGACGGCGACCCTGGCGCACGCCACCGAAAACAGCACCGGAACGCCACGTTCGCGGGTGCGACTCATCGTTGCCGCCTACCGCGATTGGGCACTGCGCTACCGGCGACGCTACGGGATGCTCTTCGCTGAGCGCGCTGCCGACGCTCCGCCGGAGACACCCCACCCCACTCCACTGGACCAGGCGATGGCCCTGCTCATCGACACCCTGGGCGCTATCCGGGATCCCGTGCCCACCAGCACTACCAGTGGCGACCACAGCCTCGACGCGCAATTACGGCAGTGGGCTCGCTCTCAAGAACGGCCGGACACCGCGCCGGGTGTCGGGATCGCGGCAATCCTGCTCTGGACACGGGTGCACGGAATCGTCGGCCTCGAGCTCACCGGCGTGTTCGACGCCAGGACTATCGAGGCGCAGCGGCTGATCGACGTGGAGATCGACAATGCCATCCGGTTCCTGAATCCCGCGGATCCCAGGGAACTCCATGACTCGCCATGAGAACGAGCCGGCCTCGACGGTGTAGACGAACCTGGGTGGTGTCAACGGCACCGGCAGCGCGCGACGAAGCCGACCGTGAAGCGGACGTCGTCCGCCGGAAGGGCTACTCACGATGTCCGCCGCGCGACTGACGAACCCAGCACCTATCGCCGATATCGTAACGGCAATCGCCGGCATTCCCGGCACCCCTCGCCTGCGGAGAAGGAATGGCTGACAACGCCGAGACGCCGAATATCCGTCATACCACCGATCGATCCTCCGGACCGGCACCGGCAGCCCGAGCGTTGCGGGTCGCCACGATCATCGTCACCGTCGCGGTCGGGATGTTCGCCGCCCTCAACATTCACGAACTGGGCCACACCGCCGTCGCGTGGCTCGCCGGTGACCACCATGCCTCCTACGAACTGCGCTGTGCGCCCGCCGGATTCGGCTGCAACCACTTCGACGCCAGCGGGATGAGCGTGCCCTCGAAATTGGCGGTCTGCTGCGGGGGCTGCCTGGTCACGCAGATCATCGCCTGGTCACTCGTGCTGGTTCGCCGGCGCGCCGGCAGACGGTGGCGGCTGGTGCTGACCCCGTTGATCGCGGTGTTCGCCGTCGACCTCTTGCTGCAGTTCTTGCAAGCCATCTTCACACCCTTGCCGGAGTACGACCTGACCAAAGTGGACTTCACCGCCGCCGCCACACTCCTGGACTGGTCGCAGTCGTTCTCTCTTGTCGTCTTCGTAACCGGCACCCTCGCCTACATCGCCGTCTGGGTACGCCTGGGCTACCGTTCACGACCGTGACTACCAGATCGAGGTGGGCAAGACCGATGCCGACCAGCCGTCAGCAGTATTGGGATATCGCTGTCGGCATACTGCTCGCGGCCGGCGTCGCCGCGAGCACCGTGCTGTCCCGCAACGCGGGCATCGATCCCGGTGCGCTGCGCCCGGGCCAGGGCGAAGAGCTGGCCTGGTCACTCGCGATCGGCCTGCCCTTGTGTCTTCGCCGCCGCTTTCCGCTGACCGTGCTCACGGCCTGCGTCGCGGCGCTCATCGGCTTGCAGCTGCGGTTCCTCGGCGATTCCACGGTGAGCTCGATCTGCCTTTTCCTGGCGTTCTACACCGTGGGCGCCTGGAGCCGTCATCGGCGACGCGCGACCGTTGTCCGAATCGGGATCATCGTGACCATGTCCGGTTACCTCGGGTACGCGGTCAGCTCAAGCACCTGGCCGGTGCTTAACGGCCTCGCGTCCGGACCTCCGGCCGGCCCGCTACCGGCACTGACCGCGTCCGCGCTCTCGACGATCGGGACCAACATCCTCTTCCTCTCGGGTGCCTGGATATTCGGCAACGCCGCGTGGGCACAAGCCCGCCAGCATTCGGAGCTGGCCGAGCGAAACCGCGAGCTGCAGGACGAACGCGAAGAGAACGCGCGCAACGCGGTGATCATGGAACGGTTTCGTATCGCCCGTGAGCTTCACGATGTCGTCGCGCACCATGTGAGTATCATGGGCGTGCAGGCAGCCGCGGCACGGATGACAGGGCCCCGAGACCCCGCTGTCGAGCAGATGCTCGCGTCGATCGAATCAGCCGGCCGCGACGCGATCGACGAAATGCATCGCCTGCTCGGCGTTCTTCGTGGCGGCGGGCAATCCGAGGATGCGACACCCGCCGCGGGCGTTGAACAGCTCATGACGCTCACGGGGCAGCCCCGCGGAACTCTCCAAGTCACGTATACCGTTTCCGGGAAACCACGCGAGCTTCCCCAGTCGCTGTCCATCTCGCTGTACCGCATCGCCCAGGAAGCGCTCACCAACACCGCGCGGCACGCGAACGCGTCGAAGGTCGACGTATCGTTGTCCTACCGCAACAAGGCGGTTGAACTGACTATTGTCGACGATGGACCACTCGCCAAAGCTCGAGCAGTGAACTTCCCTTCGCGCGCGAGACCTTCGGGAAGCGGAAAAAACCGCGGTGGCTTGGGACACACCGGAATGCGTGAGCGAGTTGCCCTGCACGACGGCACGCTCCAGCTCGGTCCAGACGCGGATGGATACGCCGTTCGAGCCCGGTTTCCCTTGTCATGACCAGAATCTTGCTGGCCGATGACCACAAGCTGATCCGTAGCGGGATCAGGATGATTTTGCAGAGCCAGGCCGACTTCGAGATCGTCGGCGAGGCCGAGGATGGAGCTCAGGCTGTCGATCTGGCGCGGTCCCTGTCCCCCGATGTGGTGCTGATGGATGTCCAAATGCCTGGACTCGACGGACTGGACGCCACCCAACAGATCACGGCTACAAGCGATTGCCTGGTGCTTGTCCTGACCACGTTCAACCGTGAGGACTACTTGTTCCAAGCGCTTCAAGCCGGCGCGAGTGGCTTTCTGCTGAAAAACGCCGCACCGGAGGATCTGATCAGCGCGGTTCGGGTGGTGGCCCGCGGCGACGCGCTGCTCGCCCCTGAGTTGACCCGACGGCTGTTCGATCGATTCGCAACCCGTCCCGTCTCGACACAACGACCGGATCTGCTCGATCAGCTGACAGATAGGGAGGAGCAGATCCTGCGCTTGCTGGCCGGAGGATCCAGCAACGCGGAAATAGCCGGCCGACTGTTCGTCGGCGAGGCGACCGTGAAGACCCATGTATCGCGAGTGCTGAACAAGCTGCGCCTGCGCGACCGGGTCCAAGCCGTCGTCTATGCGTACGAGACCGGAGTGGTCACGCCTGGCGACAACGCACCCTAGCTCGACCCCAGCGTCCGATGGTCGCAGTGCAGCGCAACCCCTTGGCCTCCCGCGGGCGAGCAGGTTCGGCCAGTAGCAGCTCAAGCGTATTCCTCACGACGCCTGTGGGGCCTTTTACACCGGTGTGTTCGCGCATCCGCACTCACCAGGCGGGCGGCGATTCGCGCAGGCTCTGCTTGTCGGGCAAGGCGCGAACCCGAAAGTACCACTGGTTCGGCGAACCAGCACGGGGCTGGCCTCGCTGGGACTGGCAACGGGCTGCAACCGCACCCGGATGGCAGTACCCAGGCACTGACCGAGGAGATCAACCGCGGTGTCGAACTGATCGAGCGGTGTGTCCGATCGATCGCGGCCGACGCCGCGGTTGTACTGAATCGTACCCGCGATGAGCCGACCGTCCGGCACCAGCTCTCGGTGTCGACGATGTCGGCGTTAGTGAACGTCGACTTCCCGGCCAAAGACATGAGCTTTCTCGCCGAACAGGGCACGGTGTCGGGCCGAGTACTGGATGAACTGGTGGCGCCGCAGCCCGGAGGGCGTGGTCGCCAACCTGCGCTACGTACTGGACCCCGGCCGCGGCGTCTTCTACGACTATCAGAGCTGTGAGTACGTCGCTTTCCTCTGCGACAACGGCCGACAGGCGAGGCGGTGCTTCGCCGGTCCCCCGACGGAAAACGCGTGGCGGGATCTTTCAAGGAATCCGGAAGCATCACATGGTGATTGCCGTTCGACGAGTTACTCTACGTGATCCACGGTCAGGCGACGGTGACTGTGGAGGGCGTCGGCACCGTCCGGCTGGAACCGGGCGATGTGTGTTACCTGACGCAGGGGCAGACGTCGACTTCGACATGTCCGAGGATTTTCACGACGTCACCGTCCTCATGTCCGACCAAGAGATCGTTTATCGACCTGTCCCCAGAGGCAGTTCGTTCAGGTCCTCCAGCTCCTGTCTCGTCGCGACCAGCTCACGGCGATAGTTCTCGACGTTTCCGAGCTTGATGGATTCGTACCCGCGGATGCCATCGGGGAGGGTGGCGATCTTGACCACCAAGTGCGCGTTCTCCAGGCGCAGCGTCGCGAGGGACTCGGCGACCACGGAGCGGTATTCGGTGACGAGTTCGCGTTCCACTTTCCTGACGTGGGCATAACCGAAGAAGTCGAGCCTCGTACCCCGGACACGGCGCAAAGCGACCAAGACCCGGAAGACAGGCTTGAACCACGCTCCGAGGCTGATCTTCTTTCGCATGCCCAGCGCACGCAGCACGGGTGGGTGCAGGCGGTAGGCGATCCTGGCACCGGATCCGAACTGGGCCTGGACGGCGTCCAGGGCGTCCGGCGCCAGCGAGAGCCGTGCGACCTCGTACTCGTCCTTGTAGGCCATGAGTTTGTACAAGTAGCGGGCGACGGCCTCGCTGATCGCGGTGGACCCCGGAACCCGCTCGGCCTCAAGCCGGCGCACCATGCCGACGAACTCGGCGTAACCCGTGGCGTAGTGGACGCTCTGGTAGCCGACCAGATCGGGGATCCGGATCGAGACCAGGCGGGACAGTTCGGAATCTGGCGGGGCCCCGACGTTCGCGACCAGGGTCCGCACCGCGGGTGAGAGGGTCGCCGGGACGTCGGCGACGTCCGGGAGCGCACCGACCGCGGCGTGGAAGGCGGCCGGGTCACTGACGAGCTGCCGGCCTCGGCGGAACGCCTGCGTGTTGCTGTCCACCTGAACGTCGTTGAGGGTGATCGCTTCCTCGATCGCACCGGCCGGGATCGGCAGCGCGCCCGACTGGCAGGCCGCGCCCACCAGCAACAGGTTCGCGAACTGATCCTGACCGAACAACGCGTTCGACACGGCCCGCGCGTCGAAGAACACACCTCGTTCACCGTCGGTGGATTCCCGGACTCGGCCGGTGAGGGCGGCGAGATCGGGAAACGTCCGGGCCGGGTCGGAAACCATGCCACCTGTGGGCACCTTGCCGGTGGAGACGACCGCGACAGTGCGTCCGGGTTCCGCTGCCATCAGGTGCGCCGGGTCGGCGGCGACCAGCAGGTCGGCGCCGACGTACAGGTCGGCCTCTCCGGTCGCGGCCTTGTTCGCGCCCTCGAATACCGCGGTGCTGATCTTGACGTCCGAAACGACGGCACCGCCCTTCTGCGCGAGACCCGTTTGATCGAGGGACTGAACGTGCAAGCCCGCGTTGGTCGCGGCGACGCTGAGGATCTGGGAAACCGTGACGACGCCGGCGCCCCCGATGCCGAGGATGCGGGTGGTGTGGTGATCCGAGCCGGTCAGCTCCACCGTCGGTGGCTCGGGCAGCGACGTCGCGTCCAGGCGGTCCGCGCGTGGACGGGCAGCCTTCTCCTTCGCCGCGGCCGGAATGACCGTCAGGAACGACGGGCAGTCACCCTTGAGGCACGAGAAGTCCTTGTTGCAGGAGGACTGGTCGATCCGCGTCTTGCGCCCGAACTCGGTGTCGACGGGCTGGACCGAGAGGCAGTTCGACTGGACGCCGCAGTCTCCGCAGCCTTCGCAGACGCGTTCATTGATCACGACGCGCTCCGCCGGCTCCGGAGCGAGGCCGCGCTTGCGCTTGCGGCGTAGTTCGGTCGCGCACTCCTGATCGTGGATGAGCATGGTGACGCCTTCGACCGTGGCGAGGACCTCCTGCGCCTCGATGATCCGATCGCGGTGCCAGACTTTTACGCCACGCGCCAACGAGCGACGCCGGTAGGACCGGGGTTCGTCGGTGGTGACGATGATCTTCTTGACGCCTTCGGCGCGCATGGCCCGCGTGATCTCGCCGACGGTCATCTGACCTTCGGCCTGCTGCCCGCCGGTCATCGCGACGGCCGAGTTGTACAGGAGCTTGTAGGTGATGTTCGCGCCGCCGGCGATGGCCGCACGGACGGCGAGACTGCCGGAGTGATGGAAAGTGCCGTCGCCGATGTTCTGCAGCATGTGCGTGCGGGTGAGGAACGGTGACATTCCGAGCCACTGGGCACCTTCGCCGCCCATCTGGGTCAGCCCGGCGATGTCTCCGACCAGTTCGGGGCTCATGACCAAGGCCAGGGCGTGGCAGCCGATGCCCGCACCCACCAGCGACCCCGCGGGCGTCTTGGTCGAGGTGTTGTGCGGGCATCCGGAACAGAAGTACGGCGTCCGGACAGCGAGGGGAAGCGAGATGCGGGACGAGCGCGGACGGCGGCCGTCCTGCCATTTCGCGACCGCCGGCACGTCGCTGTGGGCCAGGATCCGTTGTGCGAGAACGTCCGTGATGACCTCGGGGCCGAGTTCACCCTGCGTGCTGAGCAGCTCGCGGCCGTCCGCGGCCCTCTTGCCGGTCACGACGGGGGCGTCATGGCGGCCGTACAGCTGTTCCTTGATCGCCGCTTCGAGGAAGGGGCGCTTCTCCTCGACGACGACGATCTCCTCGAGCCCTGCGGCGAATCGATCGATGACGGCCGGTTCGAGCGGGTAGATCATGCCCAGCTGCAGGAGCCTGATGCCGTACTTGGCCAGGTCGTCCTCGGCCAGGCCGAGCGTGCGCAGGCTGTGGCCGACGTCGGCGAAAGTCTTGCCGGCGGCGACGATCCCGATCCGGGCGTTCTCTTCGGCGCCGGAGAGGGTGTTCAGGTCGTTGAGCGCGGCGTAACGGCGGGCGAGTTCGAGGCGCGGGCCGTTACGGCTGCGTTCTAGCGCCATCAGCGTGGGGCCGGCCAGTTTGGCGGTGACCTCGTGCGTGAAGGGCTCGCCGTTCACCTCGAGGCTGGGCATGCTACGGGTCAGGCGATCGGCGTCGACGTGGACCGTGCCGGAGCCGTCGGCGACGTTGGTCACGATCTTCACGGCCGTCCACAACCCGCTCGCACGGGACAACGCGACGGCGTGCATGCCGAAGTCGAGGACGTCCTGCTGCGTCGCCGGGTAGAGCGTGGGGATGCCCAGATCGGCGAGCAGCATCTCCGACGCCCCGGGGACGGTGGACGACTTGGCGGTGGGATCGTCCCCGACGAACAGCACCGCGCCGCCTGCGGGGTGCGTGCCGCAGAGGTTGGCGTGGCGCAGTGCGTCCGACGCGCGGTCGAGCCCGGGCGACTTTCCGTACCAGAAGCCGGTGATGCCGTCGACGCGCTTGTCGTTCATCGTCGCGGCGAGCTGTGTGCCCTCCACCGCGGTGGCGGCGAGCTCTTCGTTGACGGCCGGCCGGAAGACGACGTCGTGCTCTTCGAGGAGTGCGGAGTGCTTGCCGAGTTCGAGGTCATAGCCGCCCAGGGGCGAGCCTTCGTAGCCGGAGATGTAGAGAGCGGAGTCGTGGCCGGCGAGCGCGTCGGCGCGTCGCACGTCCAGCGCCAGTCGCGCCAGGGCATGAATCCCAGTCATATGGACGACGCCCTCGGTCGCGGTATAGCGCCGATCGAGAGATGCACGGGCGGTGCTGTCGGCCATCAGAGGTCCCTTGCCGTTCTGAGTGGTGGATGTTCACGTTTCCGGGCCGCGCGGCTCTCAGGTCGCCGACGCGATACGGCTTCGAGTGCTCGGCGGTTCGGTCGCCGGGCCGCCCACGCGGGGTGTGGCCTGGGAAGCGAAGTGGAGGTAGCGGGTCCCGTCCGGGAGCCGGTAGAACACCGCCGGCGACCATCCCGGCTGACCGGGAACCTGCGCCAGGTAGGTGTTCGGCGCGAACGGGATCAGGGGGCACTCGAGTTCGTCCGCACCGACGTAGGTGGCGAGCACCCCGCTCGGCCGTGCGGTGAGCACGAACCCGCTGTCGCGTTCGTCCACGACGAACTTCATGGAGGCGCGCTCGTAGCGGCCGGCGATGTCCGCGGAGTCGTCAGCCACCGGCTCGGCCGCGGGTGTCAGCCGGGGCGGCATCGTGATGCCGGCGTGCTCGGCCAACAGTTCGGCGAACAAGTCCTGGTACAGCTCTTCGGCGTCACCGCCGGTGACGAGCAACGCGATGGCGACCGGCTCCGGTCCGGGAACGATCCGCAGGTACGCGTTTTGGCCGAGCGTCACTCCGTCGTGACCGAACACCGGACGGCCCCAGTCGTAGAGCATCCAGCCGAGGCCGACGTTCGAACCCGACGTCCAGGGTTCTGGCACTTCGACCCGGGGAATGCGCATGAGCTGTGCGGAGTCGGCTGACAGCACTCGATCGCCGGCGGCGTTCACACCGTCGGCGAGGTGCAGCCTGGCGAACGCGAGCAGATCCAGGGCACGCGCGTGCACCAGCCCCGAGGGGCCGGCGCACCGAGGCAGCGTCCACTGTGGGGTGACGTCGGTCCCGAAGTGGCCGACAGCCGTGCCCCACAGCAACGCCTCTTCCGGCAGGGTGCCGGCCGATGCGAGTCCGAGGGGCGCGAACAGGCGTTCGCGCACCACCGCGTCCCAGGACGCCCTGCGCACCACTTCGACGAGCCGCCCGAGCAGCACGAAGCCGGCGTTGCAATAACTCATCGTCGCCCCGAGCGGGTGACTCGCGGGAAGGCCGGACATCTCCCTGACGTAGCGTTCGAGGCAGTCGTCCCCGCGTCCGGTGTCGGGGAAGAAGTCTCCACTGATGCCACTGGTGTGGTCGAGCAGGTGCGCGGCGGTCACCGACGCAGTGATCTCCTCGTCGGCGACTCGGAAGTCCTTCAGGTAGTGGACGATGGGAGTGTCGAGGTCGAGAAGTCCTTCGTCGACGAGCTGCATCGCCAGGGTGGCCGTCCACACCTTGGTGATGCTCCCGATCTGGAAGACGCTGTCGGCGGTGACCGGTGCGCCGGTACGCCGGTTCAGCACGCCTGTTGCGGCCGTGGCCGTTTCGTCGCCGGCCGCGACGGCCAGGCTCGCGCCGACGACGTTGTGCCGTTCGGCGAGAGAGCTCAGCCGATCGTGCACCGTGGTGGAATCCAGCATCATGCCTCCGGGAAGATGGCTCCGATGTGGTCACGCCGGACGCAAGGCTGCTTCACCGGCCGGGCCAACGGGTTCATGTATGCACGTTATCTGCGGCGCCGTGCGACCGTCCTCGTGCTCGGGCACAAGCCGGGCGTTCACGGGTGGTGGCTTACCACCAACTTCCTGGACAATGCCGACGCTGTCGCTGTCCCGAAGAATGATGATAATGTCACGCAGCGTTCCGCATGGGACAACCAGCCAGCCCTTTTCGGTCGGCCACTCACGAAAATGCGCATGCGCACGTTCCGGGTAATTGTGTTACGTGCTGCTGAAGTCTTGTATACCGCCTCGACGGGAGGAGTTGACGTGGCATCCGTCCACGAGCTGATGACACAGCTCGGGCTTGACCTGATCACGGCACCGGTCGTGCCGGCCGATCTCGCCGTCGAGTTCACCAACGTGGTCATCTACGACTCCTTGGAGATACCCGAGTTCGGCGACGACGACCTCGTCCTCGCGGTCGGGGTGAGCGCGACGTCGCCCTTGGCGCTCCGGCTCGCGGCGGCCCGGCCCGCGGCGCTACTGCTGCGTCACGACGGCCCGCTGGAACAGCGCCTGCAGGCCGAAGCGCTCAACGCCGGGGTCATTCTTCTCGTCGTGCCGAACAGTTGCGGATGGTCACACCTGCACACGATCGCCGCGTCACTGCCCGGTGTGGTGCCCCTCGACCACGTCGACTCCGCAACCGGCTCGGAAGTGATCAGCGACCTGTTCGCGGTGGCCAACGCCCTCGCCGACACCCTCGACGCGCCGATCACCATCGAGGACAACCAGTCACGGCTACTGGCCTACTCCGCGCTGCAGGGCACCGCGGACATCGCCCGGTCGGCGACGATCCTCGGCCACCAGGTGCCCGACGAGTTCCGCCAGGAAGTACGCCGCCTCGGCGTCTCCAAGCGGATTCTGACCGCGACCGAGCCGTTCTTCCTGAGTTCGACCATGGCGGGCATCACCTCACGCACCGTGGTCACGCTGCGTGCGCATGGCGAGGTGCTCGGCTCGATCTGGGCCGTCACGGCCACCCCGCTCGACGATCGGCGCACGGCGGCGCTGGCCGATGCGGCCCGGACCGTCGCCATCCGGCTGGCGCATCACCGGCTCACCGCCGACCTGCGGCGCCAGCACCAGACCGCGACCATGACGTTGCTGCTGCGTGGTGGAGTGTCCGCGGTCGAGGCAGGCCGCCGGATGGGGATGGACGGCGGCGGCTACCGGCTGGCCGCGATCGTCGCCGGCCACCCGGACGGTACGCACGATGACGCCCTGCTCGACCGGTACGCGACCGCGCTGGTCCGACAGCTAGCGCTCACCCGCACCATCGGAGCGACCGCGCGGATCGAGAACACCGTCTACGCCGTGGTTCGCGGTCCCGAAGATCACGTCGAGAGCCTCCGCGGGCTTCGCGGTGTGCTGCTGGCCGCACGTGCCTCGGCGCGCCCGGAAGCGCCGGACCAGGTGACGGCCGGGATGAGCGGATCCCTGGAGAGCCTGGCCGACCTCGCCGGCGCCCGCGAGCAAGCCGAGCGGGTCCTGCAGGTCCTGGCCGGTGCCCGTAGCCACGACGGCTGCGCCGAAGTTGACGAGGTCGGACTGGCGGTGAGCGTGTTACGGCTCGCGGACCTGGAGTCGGCCCGGCGCGGTGGCCGGCGCAGCGCCCTGGACGAAGTCGATGACTACGACGCGGCACACGCCGCCGACTATGGCCGGACACTCCGGGTCCACCTGGCCTCCTTCGGGGATCCGACCGTCGCATCCAAGGCGTTGAAGGTGCACACGAACACGCTGCGCTACCGCCTGCGCCGGTTGAACGACCTGTTCGGCCTGGACCTCACCGATCCGGATACCCGGTTCGGGCTGATGGTGGACATCCGGCTCAAGGGCCACCAGCCCGGTCACGGCTGATGGCCTTTGAGCCGGAATCGGCAAGTCAGCGACCCCTGCGCAGCCGCCTGCCGGGACGGGCAGGCAGGACCTGCCCATCCCTCAGGACCTGCTCGCCGTTGACGAGGACGTGGTGCATCCCGACGGCGTACCGGCGGGGCGCGTCGTACTTGGCGGTGTCGGTGATCGTCGCCGGGTCGAAAACGATCACGTCGGCGAACGCGCCGGGAGCCAGGCGGCCACGGTCGGCCAGCCGCAGCGTATCCGCCGGCAACGAGGTCATCTTGCGGATCGCTTCGGCGAGGGGGAACAGCTCCAGGTCACGGGAGTAGTGGCCGAGGATCCGGGCGAAAGTGCCGTACGCCCGCGGATGGGTCAAGTCATCGGACAACGACGCGGGTCCGACGGCTTCGGCGTCCGAGCAGATCGACACCCACGGCTGACCGAGCCCGAGCCGGACGTTGTCCTCGGACATCACGAAGTAACAGACCTGCTGGGTCGGGTCGCCGCGGACGATGTCCAGCAGCGCCGCGGCCGGCTGGGCGATGCCCAGCTTCCAGGCGACGTCGACGAGCGTCTGGCCCGCTGCCGGGGTGCCGTCGGCCAGGTCACGCAGGAAGACGATGCCGTGTCCCCGGTCGGCGCCGACGAAGAGGTTCTCGAAGCCGCCATCGGCGCTTTCCAGCTCGGCGATGATCTCGGCCCTCACCGCGGGATCGGCCAGCCGGTCCAGCAGTGCTGCCGGTCCTCCGGCGTGGTGGCGCGGGGGGATCACCGCGGCGAGATCGGTGCAGGCGGCCGTGTACGGGTACATGTCGGCACTGACCTGCTGCCCGGCCGCGCGGGCCGCGACGATCCGCTCGATCGCCACCGGCATCTTGTGGTGGTTGTGGGCGCCGGCGGCCTTCAGGTGGTAGGCCTGCACCCGGCACGAAGCCGCCTGACCGATGCCGATCAGCTCGTTGAGGCATTCGAGCAACCGGTCGCCTTCCGACCGCAGGTGGGAGATGTAGAGACCGTCGTGGCGACCGACCACGGTGCACAACTGGGTAAGTTCCTCGGTCGTCGCGTAGTTCTCCGGTGCGTAGATCAGTGCGGTCGCGATGCCGAGCGCCCCGGCCGCCATCTCTTCGTCGACGAGCGCGCACAGCGACTTCAGTTCGTCGTTCGTCAGCCGGCGGTCGTCGGCACCGGCGGCCAGCGCGCGGAGGTTCTGCCCGCCGATGAAGGAGGCGACGTTGACACTGGTCCCGCCGGCCTCGATGTGGTCGAGACCGGCGGACAGCCGGGGGAAGTCCAGCCGCGTAGCTGCACGCACGGGCACCATCTCCAGCAGGGCCTCGCTCGACGGGCCCAGGGAGATCGCCTCTCCGAAGACTTCGGTCGTCACGCCCTGTACCAGGTCCGATTGGCAGCTGCCGTCGAGCTGGATGGTCTGCCAGGCGTGGCTCAGCACATTGATCAGCCCGGGGGCGACGACGAGGCCGGTGGCGTCGATCTCGGGACAGTCCGCCGGCGGGATGTCGCCGATCACCGCGATCCGGTCACCGGCGATCCCGACGTCGGCGTGCCGCGGCCGGCCCCCCAGGCCGTCGTGGACCAGTCCGTGTCGGATCACCGAGGTGAACGTCATGGTGCGTCCTGGGTCGTCGGCGCGTAGGCGACGACCTCGATCTCGACCCGTGCGCCCAGGAGCAGTCCGGAGCCGACCGCCGATCGCGCCGGGGCTGGGGTGCCGAACAGTTCGGCGTAGGCCTTGTTCATCTCGGGCCAGTCGTCCATCGACGCCAGGAAGACGGTGCTCTTCACGACATCGGCCAGTGTCGCGCCGTGTCCTTCGAGGACTGCGGCGACGTTGTGGATCGCTTGCCGGGTCTCGGGCGCGACTCCGCCCGGGACCAGCCCGGCGTCGCCCAGCCCGAGCTGACCGGAGACGAACAACAGGGGGCCGGCTCGGCGGCACGGCGAGACACTCGGGGTGGTCACGCGAACTCCTCGATGGTGTGACAGTGGTGTGACAACGGAAGGAGGGCAAGATCAGTGTTCGGCCACCGCGGGTACCCGGCCGGGATCGATTGCCGCCGCCAGCGCGGTGTCTTGCAAGGTTCCGGTACGGAACAGCTCGGCGCCGACCTGAGCCAGCGCCGGAGCCATCTGGATCCCGTAGCCGCCCTGCCCGACGAAGCTGAACAGCGTCGGCTCGTCAGGATGCGGGCCGACGACCGGTGCCCGGTCGGGAGCGAAGGTTCGCAGCCCGGCCCAGCTGGTTCGGACGCTGCGCAGCTGCAGGGCCGTGACGGCGTTCACCCGCTCCAGGACCATGGCCACCTCGAGCGGATCCGGCTTGACATCCCCTGGTGGCACCGGGGTCTCGTCACCGGGCGACATCAGGATCGCCCCGCCTTCGGGCTTGAAGTACCAGGCCTCCGCAACGTCCGCGACGATCGGCCAGTCGGCCGGGATCCGCTCGGACGTCCGGGCGATGACCACCGTCCGCCGCCGCGGCGACAATCCGTGCCCGGTGCCGGCGCACGTCTCGGCCACTTCGTCACCCCACGCGCCGGCCGCGTTCACCAGACGGTCGGCACGCCAGCTCCGGCCGTCCTCGGTGCGCACCTCCCACTGGGGGCCGCTCTTGTCGGCTGCCACCACGCGAGCACCGGTCTCGGTCCGGCCGCCGAGCCGGCGCAGCCTGGCCGCGTAGTGGCTGTGCAAGGCACTCACGTCGATATCCCGGGCGCTGGAGTCGAGAGCGCACAGCGCCATGTCGTCAACCCGCAGAGTGGGACACAACGCCCGGGCCTTCTCGGCGCTCAGCTCGGTCATGAACGACTGGCTCACGATCGTGGACGTGAGAGCGGCCGCGGACTGGTCGTCCCAAGCCGTGAACAACCCGCCGCGCGGGCTCAACAACGGAGGCATGTCCGGCAACGCGGACAACCGGGCGAACTCGGGCTCGCTGAGCCGCGTCAGCTCCTGCACCGGAGGCGGACCGTAGCCACCCAGGAAGGTGGCGGCCGAGCGCCCGGTGCTGTGCACGGCGAGGGAAGACTCGGCTTCGAGGAGGACGACGTCGTGATCGTGGGCCAGCTCGCTGCCGAGTGAGACACCCGCTATGCCCCCGCCAATAACAAGAATTCGCTGGCGTGTCATGAGATTATTGTCTGCCACCTGCGGTCGGTGATGCTTGTGCCTAACACGAAAATACCTGCTTCAGCCATCTGCACGGACGACAACTTGTGTCCATTGCGAACTTTCAAGACACCTTCGGTGTTGCCCGGACGCCTGAATGCAGGTATCGCTCACCGCTCGGGAGCGCGTAGAACACGACCGGCGTCCAGGTCCGCTTACCCGGTGCCCGGTACACGAAAACGGTCTCGCTGATCGGCACGAGGTCGTACTCGACCACCGGCTCCGGGGTGAGCTCGGCTGACGGGCCGGTGCTCGTCTCCCGGATCCGCACCCCGTCACCCTCGGCGAAGATCTCGACGCGGGTCGAAGCTCGTTCGTAGACACCGAAGTGCCGGCTCGCGTCGACCACCGGCGGCCACGCGGCGGGTTCGAGCGGGCGTGGCATCGCGACGCCCGCCAGCTCCGCGAAGATTTCGCGGTACAGCTCCACGTACAGATCGTGAGCATTGCCTCCGTTGGTGAGCAGCGTGACCGCGAGGCCCTGCTCCGGCAGGACCCGGAGGAACGCCGACTGGCCGATCGTGTTGCCGTCGTGGCCGTACACCCGATGACCGTTCCAGTCAAAGCGGATCCAGCCGAGCCCCCACGAGTCGCCGAGCGTGTGCTCGTCGGGCATGTCCGCCTGGTGCTCCGTCATCGCCGCCGCGGACGCTTCGGAAAGTACGCGCGAGCCGTCCGAACCCAACCCGCCCACCAGATGCAGTCGCGCGAACACGAGCACATCCGCCGCCGACGCCGTGATCAGCCCGGCCGGGCCCACCGAACGCGGCGGCACGGAAACCGGTGCCGGCCGCGGGTCGCCGTCACCGATCGCCACGTGTCCCAACGCCGCGCGGAACAGCAGCGCCTCCTCCGGCAGCGTTCCCGTATGCGTCAGGCCGAGCGGGCCGAACAGCCGCTCCCGCAACGCCGCGTCCCAGCTCGTGCCGGTCAGCTTCTCGATCACCCTGCCGGCCAGGATGAACCCGGAGTTGCTGTAGGACAGCGTTGCGCCGAGGGGATGGTTCTGAGCGGCCTGCTCCAGCACCTCGACGTACTTCTCGATGCAATCGTCACCGCGGCCGGTGTCGGTGAAGATGTCGCCGTCGATACCACCGGTGTGGGTCAGCAGGTGCCGCACCGTGATCTGCTTGGTGACGTACGGGTCGGCCAGCCGCAGCTCCGGCAGCACCTCGACGACGGGCACGTCCAGGTCCAGCAGGCCTTCGTCGACCAGTTGCATGACCACGGTCGCCGTCCACACCTTGGTGATCGAGCCGATCTGGAACACCGAGTCGTCGGTGACCTCGACGCCGGTGGCCTTGTTCAGCACGCCCCAGCCGACTGTGGCCACGTCGTCGCCCACGGTGCCGTCAAGGCGCAGGATGCCCAGCACCGCACCGGGGACACGGTGCTTGCGCGCGAGCGCGGCCAGCCGCCGGCGCCAGTACGTCTCTTCGATCGGCACTCGCACCGCGGCACCGGGTTTGCCGGCGTGCTCCTCCACCCAGTCGACGACGCGTCGGTTGAAGTCCGCGCGGTGTGAGGGCCGGCCGTCGATGACGAACGGGTGTGACGCGCCGGGGTAGAGCACCATCCGGGTCGGCACACCTTGCTCGCGCAGCGCGGTGAACCACTGCTCGGCCTGCCCGGCCGGGCAACGTTCGTCGGCGGTGCCGTGCACGATCAGGGTCGGCGTTCGCACCTGGTCGACCTGCGCCAGCGGGGAAATCGCCGCGTAGCGGGCCGGGTTCGACGCGGGCGTGCCACCCAGTTCTTCAACAGACAGGTAATGCCCTCCGTCGGACGTCCCGACCAGGCTGACCGCGTCGCTGACCGCCCCGCCGGCGACCGCGGCGGCAAACCGGTCGTCACGGCTGGTCAGGTAACAGGTCATGAAACCGCCGTAGCTGTAACCGGACACCGCGAGCCGCCGCGCGTCCGCCACCCCTTCGGCGACGAGCTGGTCAAGCGGCTCCAGGAAGTCCTTGGCGTCGGCGACACCCCAGGCGCCGACCGCGGCGGTGAAGAACGCTTCGCCGTAGCCGTCGCTGCCGCGCGGGTTGAGCAGCAGCACCGCCCACCCGCGCGCGGCCAGCTGCTGGTGGTAGAGGTGGACCGCGTCGGCGGTGCCGTTCCACGCGTTGTGCGGGCCGCCGTGGATGTCCAGCAGCAGCGGCAGCGGGCCGGTGCGGGCGGGGTCGCGCAGCAGCCAGCCGTGCACGGCCGTGCCGTCGGAGACGGTGAACTCCCGCTCCTCGTGGGCGAACAACTCGACGTCGCCGGGGCCGTGGGCGGTGAGGACTTCGGGCGTTCCCCCGGCGACTGCGACCGTCGCGATCTCGCCGTACGACGTCGGCGTGGCCAGCAGGATCGCCGCTGTGTCCCCGGCGATCGTCAGTCCCGACACGGTGTTCCCGGCCCCGCCCACGACAAGACGCGGCTCCCCGCCGCTGGTCGCGACGGCGTAGAGGTGGGTGCACCCGCGGTCGCGCACGCAGAACAGCACAGTCGTGCCGTCGCCGACGAGCTGTGGCAGCGCCCCAGGATAGCCGGGCTCACCCGGCATGACGTTGCGATCCAGCGAAGCGGCGAGGTCAAGGGGCTCTCCGCCGTCCACTGGCATCCGCAGGAGCCCGGCGTTTCCAGCGTGGGTGTCCCGGCGCCCGATTACCAGGAGCGCGCCACCGTCGGCGGTCCAGATCACCGGGCCCGCCACGCCGTCGCCGGCACCGACCAGCCGCGGTTCGGCAGCATTTTCGCCAGGGGCGAGAACGTAGGCACCGGAACGGAACGTCAGGTCTGCGTCGGCGTCGGTGGCGGCGGGGAAGGCCAACAGCTTGCCGTCGGGCGACCACGCGGGATCACCCGCGTGCCAGTCCCCCGACGTAACCTGCCGGACCTCGCCCGAAGCGACGTCGAGGACGTGGACGTGCTTGCGCAGCGCACGCAGCAGCCCGGCGCCGTCCGCCTTGAAGTCGAGCCGGTCGACGACCACCGGCGCGGCCGCCCGGCGTGCGACGGCCGCGCCGTCCTCGCCCTCTTCGGCGGCGAGGTCGACCGGGGCCGAGAAGGCGATCTCGGCGCCATCCGGCCGCCACACCGGAGGTCCCGCGCCGAGCGGGAGCGAGGTGACGCGCTCGGGTTCGCCGCCGTCGGCGGCCAGCATCCACACCTGCGCCGGACCGTCTTCGGCGCGCAGGAAAGCGATCCGCGTGCCGTCGGGCGACCACGCCGGAGCCAGGTCGGCGGTCCCGCGGGTCAGCCGGTGTACCGGGCCGCCGCTCGTGGCGACTTCCCACAGCGAACGGATGTCCTCGTCGGTGTCGCGGTCGGCCTTGCGCACCACGTAAACGATCCGCGCACCATCGGGAGAAAGAGCGGGCTGTTCCGGGAACTCGAAGGCAAACAGGTCGTCGGCGTTGAGGCGTCGGGTCATGTGGTTCTCCTGGGGAACGGGCGCCGGCAGGGCCGGGCGGCGGGTGAGGTCAGGCGGCGAAGGTGAACTAGTCGGCCCACTGCGGCACCCAGAAGGCAACCACCGCGGCGAGCAGCGTGGTGCCGATCAGGAAGCCGAACGCGGCCGGGTAGGAGAACTGGTCGGCCAGCCAGCCCACGGTCACCGGGGTGACTGCCCCCGCGACCTGGCCGCCGAAGTTCAGGATTCCCACGCTGATCCCGGTCACCGCCGTTGGCAGCACCCGCATCGGCAACCCGAACACGCCCATTGTGGCGAGGCCGAAGAGGTCTTCGGCTTGCTTGTCGTCTACTGTGGACACTTCCTACCCGCTTCCCGGGCGAGCCGGTTCTTCGCGATAGTGACGGTGGTCATGACCACTCTTCGGTGAAGTGGCACGCCGAGACGTGGCGGCGCCGTGCCGCGTTGCCGGCCGGGTCGGCGCTGATGCAGATGGTGCGATCGGCGTGCACGAGCGGGCCGATCGGGCACCGCGGGTGGTACTGGCAGCCCGTGGGCGGGTGACGAGGATCAGCGGGCTCCATGTCGGACGACACGTCGTCACCGAGATCGTCGAGCAGTCCGCTGCGCGCGGACGGCGCCGCGGCCAGCAGGTCGCGCGTATAGGGGTGCTGCGGATCGGTGAGCACCTGCTCGGCCGGTCCGGCCTCGACGATCCGGCCGAGGTACATCACCGCGACGATGTCGCTGACGTAGCGGACGACAGCGAGGTTGTGCGAGATGAACAGCATCGAGAGCGCCAGCCGCCGCTGAACGTCGCGGACGAGGTTGAGCACCGCGCCCTGCACCGAGACGTCGAGCGCGGAGGTGATCTCGTCGGCGATCAGCACCTTCGGCTGCCCGGCGAGCGCCCGCGCGAGCGCGACGCGTTGCCGCTGTCCACCTGACAGCTGCCCCGGCAGCTGTCTGGCGCGCTCCGGGCCCAGGTTCACCAGTTCGAGCAAGCGCGCCACCTCGCCCCGCCGCCCGGCGGCCCCGCCGTGCGCGCCCCGCGGCATCGCCTCCGTGATCGACTCGCCGACCGCCATCCGCGGGTCCAGAGAGGAGTAAGGGTCCTGGGACACCATCTGCAGCGGCTTGCGCCGGGGCAGCCGCCGCACGTCGACGCCGTCCACCAGCACCCGGCCCGCGCTCACCGACGTCAGTCCGACCGCCGCACTGGCCAACGTCGACTTGCCGGAGCCAGATTCGCCGACCAACCCGACGACCTGTCCAGGAGGGACGACCAGGCTCACGCCGTCGACTGCGGTCAGCCTGCCGTAACGCACGCTGACGCTGTCGAATCGCAACTCACTCATCCGGCACCTCCGGTGCGCCAGGTCGACTGTCCCGAAACGACGCTCACGCCGATTCCCTCACCTCTCGCCGCTCCTCGCCGCTCTGCGGGCTGCAGCCCCTGCGGATGCCAGCAGGCGACCCGGTGCTCGGGTCCCGCCTGCTCCAGTGCCGGATCCTCAGCCAGGCAGCGCTCACTCGCGACGGGGCAACGGGCCGCGAAGGCACAACCCGGCGGAGTCCGGTCCGGCTCCGGCGGCCGGCCGGAGATCACGGCCAGCGGTGCGCCGCGGTCGGTCTCGAGGCCGACCGTCGTGGCCAGCAGGGCCCGGGTGTACGGGTGTCGGGCCGCGCCCGGGAGGTCCGCGGTCGGCAGATCCTCGACCACCCGGCCGGCGTACATCACCAGCATCCGGTCACATGTCTGGGAAATCACCGCGATGTCGTGGCTGATCAACAGGATCGCCGCGCCCTCGGCGTCGCGTGCGCGGGCGAGCAGCCGCAGCACCTGGCGCTGGACCGTGACGTCGAGGGCGGTCGTCGGCTCGTCGGCGACGACGAGCTTCGGCTGCCCCATCAGGCCCATGCCGATCATCGCCCGCTGGCGCATGCCGCCGGAGAACTCGTGGGGGTACTGCCGGGCGCGCCGCCGCGCGGCCGGCAGTCGCACCGCGGCCAGCCGATCCACCGCCCGCTCGAACGCCGCGCGGCGCGAAAGGCCGTGGTGCTGTCGCGACACCTCCGCGAGCTGTCCACCGACCCGGCGGGCCGGGTTGAACGATGTCATCGGGTCCTGGAAAACCATCGCCAGCGACGTCCCGAGCAGGCCGCGCAGCTCCCGGTCGGACGCGGTGAGCAGCGACGTCCCGGCAAACTCGAGGCGGTCGGCCGTCACCACTCCGGGCAGGTCGATCAGTCGTGAAACGGCCAGCGCCGTAAGGCTCTTGCCCGAGCCGGACTCGCCGACCACACCAACGGTTTCTCCGGGGCGCACCGCGAAACTCACGCCCCGCACCGGGACCACCCAGCCGCCGGGCTTCGGGAACGCCACCCGCAGGTTTTCCACGACCAGCACCTCGTCGCCGGCGGGTTTCCCCGCGGCCAGGGACCGCTCCGCCGAAGCGGGCGCGGACCCGGGCGTGGCTTTGCGGCCGCTGACGCGTGTGCGGACCCCGACCACCGCGGCCACGGTTTCCCCCACCAGGTTGAAAGCCAGCCCGGCGAGTACGACCGCGGCCCCCGGTGCCAGCGCGGCCGCCGGACTCACGTAGATCCCGTCCAGGCCTTCACGCAGCAGCCGGCCCCAGTCGAAGTCCGGGGCCTGCACGCCGATGCCGAGGAACGAAAGCCCGGCGAAGGCGAGCAGCGCCGTGCCGGCGCCGATGGTCGCGTTCACGACGAGGGGCTCGCCGATGTTCGGCAGCACGTGCCGGACCAGCAGTCGGATCCGGCCGACACCGGAAATCCGGGCCGCGGCTATGAAATCGCGGCCGGCCACCGATGCGGAGAGCGTCTGGACCAGCCGGGCGAACGCCGGCGCCATCGCGAACGCGATCGCCAGGACCGCGCCGTGCGTGCCGACCCCGAAGATCACCGCGAAGAACAGCGCGAGCAGCAGCCCGGGGAACGCCACCGCGATGTCGATCACCGCGGTGAGCAACCGCCCCGCCCACCGCGGCAGCACCGCCGGCAGCATGCCCAGCACGACACCGGCACCCACGCCGATCGCGGTGGCGAGCACGGCCAGCCCGACCGAGAGCCGGGTCGCCACGAGGGTGCGCAGGAAGATGTCGCGGCCGAGCGAGTCGGTGCCGAACCAGTGGCTCCCGGACGGGCCCTGGCCGATCGCGTCGGTGTCGATTGCGGCGGCGCCGTCGCCCCACAGCAGAGGCGCCAGCACAGCCAGCAGCACGACCAGCGCCAGCAGCACCGCCGAACACGCGCCGACCGGCGTGCGCACGGCGACCGACCACGTCGATCCCTGACGTCGCGCCATTTCAGGCCTCCCGGATCGTCGAACGCGGGTCGAGTAGCCCGAGCACGACATCGACCAGCAAGTTCACCAGCAGTACGCCGAGTCCGTAGACCAGCACGATCCCCTGCACCAACGGATAGTCCTTCTGCAAGATCGACTGAACGATCGTCGAACCGAGACCCGGCCAGGCGAATACGTTCTCCACCAGCACCGTGCCCGCCACCAGGCCGGTGAGCATCAGTCCACCCAAGGTCAGTGTCGCGGTCAGTGCGTTCGGCAGCGCGTGCCGGACGTACACCAGCCGCGCGGGCAGCCGCTTCGCCCGCGCAGTGCGGACGAAGTCGGCGCCCAGCACCGAAAGCAGCTCCACCCGGACAATCCGGGCGAGCACCGCCGCCGGGCCGATCGCGAGAGCCGCGACCGGCAGTACGTACGCGCCCGCGTCGTCGCCGCCGGCGACCGGGAACCAACCCAGGCCGACCGCCAGCAACGCCACCAGCCCGACCGCCACCAGGAACTCCGGGACAGCGGCGAGGAACACGCTCACCGACGTGAACGCCAGCTCACCGCCCCGCCTGCGGCCGCCGCGTGTCAGTACCGCGAAGCACACACCGACCGGCACGGCGACCACGACGACCACTGCGAACGTCGGCACGGCGAGCTGCAGCGTCGCCGGCAGCCGGTCGCCGATCACCTGCGCCACCGGCTGCCCGCTCGACATCGACTTCCCGAAGTCGCCGGTGAGCAACCGCTGCAGGTAGTGCGCGTACTGCGTCCACAATGGATCGTCGAGGCCGAGCTCGGCCCGCCGAGCCCGCACCAGATCGGCGGGCGCGGTGAGCCCGAGGGCGGCCCGCACCGGGTCACCGGGGACCAGGTGGATCATCAGGAACGCCGCGGTCACCAGTGCCCACAGCGACACGGCGAACCGGACCAGCCGACGCGCGGCGAACGCCGGCCACGGGCTGCCCCGCAGGAAGGCGGGCACCGCGGCCGTTGTCGTCGTCATTTCGCATACATCCGGATGGACGACGGAGTGATGCTGCCTTCGTTGACCTCGAACCGGGTGCCATTGGCATAGGCCGGCGCGACGGAGTTGATGAACGGCACCACGTCCACCCGCTTGATCAGCGCGGACTCCGCGGTGTTCCAGGCGGGACAGCTGGACTCGGCGGACATCGACGACGCCTGCTGCACCGCGTTGTCGTAGCCGGGGTTCACGATGTGCGCGAAGTTCGTCCCGTCCGGGGCAGCCGGGCCCGACACGAACGGCACCAGCTGCGTCGGCAGCGCGACCCCGATCGCGCCGAGGGACACGTCCCACTCGCCGGTGCCGAACAGCACCTGGGAAAGGCCCGGGCTGTCGACGGCCTTGAGGGTGACCTCGGCACCGAGTGACTTCCAGACCTGCTGGATCAGCTCACCGGTCGACGCCACCGTCGGCCCCGGTTGAGTGCTGTAGACAACGGTCAGCGCCAGCTGCTTGCCTGCCTTGACCCGGACCCCGTCCGGGCCCGGACGCCAGCCTGCCGCGTCCAGTGCGGCCGCGGCCGCCGCCGGGTCGTGGGCAGGCAGGTTGCCGACGACTGTGTCGCCCGAGCACGGCTTGGGGTCCGAGGTGACCAAACCTTCCGAGGGCTTCCCGGTACCGCTGGTCAGCACCTTGCCGAGCTGGGCCAGATCGAGCGCCTGGGTCAGCGCGCGTCGCACGGCCTCGTCCTTCGCGGGGCGATTGTCGGCCTCGTTGTAGAAGATTTCCCCCATCGGCTCGAGTGAATCGGCGTGGAAGAGCTTCTTCGCCTCCAGCCGTTGCCGGTCCGGCCCGTTCACAGTGGCAGCGTTGAGCTCGCCCGAAAGCAGCAGGTTCGCCGTCGTGGTCGCGTTCGGGACCACCCGGACGATTACCTTGTCCGGCAGGCCTCGCTGGGTGGGTTGCCCGTCGCCCGGCCCCCAGGTGTAGTCCTTGCGGCGAGTGAACGTGTAGTGGTCGTTGGGCACGGCTTCGGTGACGGCGAACATGCCGGTCCCGCTTCCGCCCTTCTCCAGCAGTTTCCGGTCGGCCAGGCCTTTGCCGCAGGCGATCGGCAACCCGCCGATGTTGCGGAGGAGGAATGCGTCCGGCGCGCCGCTGGTGACCGTGACCGTGCGAGCCGCCTCGTCCGCCGTCGCCTTCGTCCCCGGCGCGACGACGAGTCCGGTGAGCGCCGACTTGTTCGCCGGGTCACCCACGAATCCGATGTTCGCCGCGACGTCGGCGGCGGTCAGCGGCGCGCCGTCAGCGCAGGTGATGCCCTTGCGCAAGGTGAACGACGCCGTGGTCGTCGTCGCCTCCCACTTATCGGCCAGCCCGGCGAGCGGCTTCCCGTCGGAAGTGAGACCGAGCAGGGTGTCGTAGAGGAACTGGTCGACCTGGGTGGTCACCGAAAGCACCGTCATGTGTGGGTCGAGGCTGCCGGGGTCGGATCCGATCGCCAAGCTGAACGTCTGGCCGTCGGCAAGAGTCTGGTTCCCGGTTCCCGTCTCGTTCGCTCCTCCGCACGCACTCGCTGTCAACGCCACTACCCCGAGCAGGGCTGCGGTTAGCTGTGTTTTCGTCAATGGGTTTCCCTTCACGGGTGGTCCGGGGTGAGACGGGCGGGTTGCTGTGCGCGGTATCGACCCCCGTGACCGGGGGGCCGCGACCGTCCGTTCAGGACGCGCCCGACGTCTCGCTGCGCGGCGGGGAAGGGACCGGACAGCCCCGGCCCGATCCAGTTCCCGGACTCGCACAGGTTCAGCATGGCTCCCTCTCGCCGCCGTGGGATGAATCGCCGATTTTGGGATGCTAGGGCGCGTGTCACAGCGGCGGTATTGCACGAAGCGACAAGACTCGAAGGCGCGTTGATCGCCGCCGACAAGACGTCCGGCCGCCGAGCACCGCCCCGCACCCGTCACGACAGAGGTCGAGCGGCGCTACTTCGGCAGCGACTTGCCCAGCATGGTGCAGACTGCCGTGTTCACCAGTTCGCTGTACGCGGTACCTGCCGCGGCGCTCGCCTTGAGTCCGAACCGCGTGGTGCTGAGAACGGCAACTGTCCGCTGCCCCGTCTGGTCGGTGTAGGTGTCACTGCTGTACCCGGGCCACGAGCCCTGGTGTCCCCAGACGACGCCGCACGGCGAGTTGTACTGTTCCAGCCCCAGCCCGTACTTGTGATCCGGGCCGGCGGCCTCGTCTTCCGGAACGACGGTGCGCATCGCGCGCAGCAGCGGTTCGGGTACGAGATTTCCCGACATCAGCGCGCGGTCGAACTTCGCCCAGTCGGCCACGGTCGAAACGACGGCGCCCTCGGGCCCGACCCACGAATGGTCGACGGCCGTGACATCGACACGCTCACCGCGGGCCGCCCCGACGAAGCCGAACCCCTTCGGGAGACCGGGCGGCAGGATCGCCGCGAGTTCAGTGGCATCAGGCTCGTAGCCGTGTGCCAGCGGGGCGTGGACAACGGACTCGGACCGGCTACCGGCCACATAGGTATGCTGCAGCCCCAGAGGCCGGACGATCCGTTCCTCGACCAGGTCAGCGTACTTCTGACCGGTGACCTTCTCCAGCACCAGGCCCAGCGCGCTGTACCCGGTGTTGCTGTAGTGCCAGCTCGCACCAGGAGCCGCGAACGGCGGCAGTTTAGTGCCGAAAGCGAGGACCTCGGTGGGACTCGGCTGCTGCGTCTGCCGGCCGGTCATCAGGTCCAGTCCGTCGAGCGTGTAGGCGTAGTCCTCGAGCCCGCTGGTGTGGTTCAGCAGCATCCGCAGGGTGATCAGACGCCCGTTCGGAACAGCGCCGGGAAGGAACTTCTCCACGGAATCGTCGAGGCCCACGCGGTTTTCGGCGACCAGTTGCAGCACCAGGGCAGCGGTGATCGTCTTGGTATTCGACCCCATCTTGAAGTCGTCGCCCGCATCGAGCCGGTGATCGGCGGACGCCCACGACGCCTGACGGACGACGTTCACGGCCGGACTCTGCCCGCCGTCGACCCGGACGATGACACCGGGGAGACCTGCCGCGACTGCCTTGTCCGCGCTCTTTTCCAGGTTTTCGACCGCGGCGCCGTCGATCGGAGCCGAGCTTGCGGCCGGTGCCGCACTCGAGAACAGGGACATCGGCCCCGCCGCAACCGCGACTCCGGCACCGATGACCAGTGCCACAGCGATCCCGATGCCGGCGCGACGACGCGACGACCCCGGCTTCGAATTCTCCGACATGACATTCTCCGCTTCCGCCAATACCGGCCAACAACCGGTGATGACACGAACGGTAGAAGCACAAGAGGGGCCGCTACATCACCCGCCGGTGAGCGCCGGGTAGCTCTCCAGGGGGATGGACAGGCTCGCGAACAATCGGGAACCAGCGACTTCAGGAGTCGACGGAGACGATTCCGAGTCGGTGGGCGAGGACGACGGCCTGGACACGGTCCCGCAACTCGAGCTTGGCGAGAATCCGTGACACATATGTCTTCACCGTTTCACGGCCCAGGAAAAGAGTGCTCGCGATTTCGGAGTTGGACATTCCCAGCGCGATCAGGCGCAGAACTTCGACCTCGCGTGCGGTCAAGCCGGACAGGGCATCCTCGGCAAGCTTGGCCTTCGCGCCGTCGTCCCGGATCCGCCGTCCGAATCGGCCGATCAACTGCCGGGTCACCTCCGGCGCCAGCAACGCGTTCCCGGCCGCGATCGTCCGGACCCCCGCGATCACATCGCCCGGAGGTGTGTCCTTGAGCAGGAACCCGCTCGCGCCGGCACGCAAGGCCTCGAAGACGTACTCGTCGAGGTTGAACGTCGTCACCACCAGCACCTTGACCTGGTCGGCGGCATCAGGCCCGGCGATCTGCCTGGTCGCTTCGATGCCGTCCAGCCTGGGCATCCGGACGTCCACGACGACGACGTCAGGACGCAGCCGCCGCGCCTGCCGCACCGCTTCGATACCGTCGCCGGCCTCCCCCACGACCTCGAAGTCTTCCTGCGCGGACAAGATCGTCACGTAGCCGGTACGCATCAACGCCTGGTCATCGCAGACAAGAATGCGAGTGCGGGGACCACCGCTCACGCGGCATCACCCGACCGGGTCGGCAGCGTCGCACGGAGCACGAATCCTCCATCGGTTTCCTGTTTCGTCGTCAGTTCGCCGGCCGCCAAGCGCACGCGTCGTTGCAGTCCGGCGAGGCCGCGCCCCGAAGAAGTGAGCCGCGGGACGCGGCGGACCTCGTCGCCGGCGCCGTCAGTCGTCACCTCGACCGTCACCCCGCCGGAGACAAGGTACGTCAGGCTGACGAGAGTCCGTCGGTTCGGCGCATGTTTGAGTGCGTTGGTGAGCGCTTCCTGCACCACCCGGTACACGGCTAGTCCCGCGATACCATCGATCACCCGCGGCGAGCCGTGCTCGACGTACTCGACCGGCTGCCCGGCGAGCCTGGTCTGCTCGACGAGTTCGCCGATCCGTCCTGCCGTCGGCGACCGGGGAACCGCGTGTGCGTCGTGATCAGGACTGAGCAGGCCCAGTAGTTCACGCAGGTCAGCCAAGGCGCGCCGGCCGGTGGTACCGATCGCCGACAAACCGGCCTCGATCTTCTGGCGATCCGCCGGGTCCACGTACTGCGCCGCATCGGCCTGCATGACCATCGCCGTCACGTGGTGGGTCACCACATCGTGTAGTTCCCGGGCGATGTTCTCCCGTTCCTCGTTCATGGCCGACTCCATCCGCCACTGCTGGAACTGAGCCTGCTCGATCAACCTTCTCCGGCCCCACGCGCCCAGCAACCAGCACCCCGCGGGCAGGACGAAGAAGTTCACGTATTCGATGGACCGCAGTTCACTGCCGAGAGCGATCAGGAAGCCGGACAAGCCCGCGTAACCACCGGTCCAGAGCACCGCCGTGATCTGCCGGCCACGAGCCTGCAGCATGCCCGCGCTGCACAGCGCGATATATAGCGTGATCGTCGCGAGCGAAGGCGGGTAGGAGAGACATTGATAGGCGAAGAAACACGCTGACACCAGCAAAAGACACACCGCGGGCGCCCGGCTCCTCAGAACGAGCGGCAAGCACTGGCCCAGCACCAGCAGTACCGCCGGTAGATCGACGGGGCGGGTGGTCGCGAGCGAGTCGAAGACGACGCCCTTGTCGGCGAACCCGGGAGTAAAGGACAGAATCGTCACGACCGCGGCCAGGAGGACGTCCCGCCTGCCGACCGGGATGACCTTCCACCGTTCGACCAGCCACTGCATCCCGGGCACTACCGAAGCCTTCTTTCGCGCATGAGCGGAGTATAGGTTCGACGTACGGGAGGGCCGACGTCGTGGACTGGCGCGTACCTCATCCACAATGGACTGACAACTCATCCGTCCCGACGAAGACTGCCGCGCCGGTTGTGAACCCAGGGCAGTTCGCCTTCGTCTGGAGACCGCTCGAGAAGTTCGACGATCAGATGCGTCGTCGCGTTGTCACCCACGTTGCGAATCCGGTGCGGTCGCATCGGCTCGGCCGTTCCTGCGGTCTTGTAGAGTACGAACCCCGGCTCGGCGTCCTGGACGATGCCCCAGCGCTCGTCTCCGAGCTCCTGCCCCTGGGACACGCCGGCTTCTGGCCAGATCACCACATGGTCGTGGTGATGCTGGTGGAAGTCGAACATCTCGCCCGGCTCGAGGGTCATCGACCACACGCGTACCCGCGCGTTCTCGAAGAGCAACGTGTCGCCGGGCGCCGGCGGCCACCCGGCTTCCTTTGGCGGCACCGTGGTCACGACTTCTCTCCTGCGCTCCGGCTCCCGCCGCTGACCGTGATGCCGGCGAATGCGTGTTTCAGCACGAATCGCCGCACCAGCCCCGCCGTGACCTCGCGCTGTTCGAGCGTGAGCCCGTGCCGGCCTCCTTCGAGCAGTTCGAGAACCGCACCCGGAATTCGCTCGGCGACCGATTCCGCGGTGGAAGCCGGCATCAGCGGATCGTCGGTCCCGTTGAGCACCAGGGTCGGCGCACCGATCTCGTGGAGCCGGTCGACGCAGTCGTGGGTCCGGATCGCGTCCCGCCGTCGCTCGCCGATTCCGCCCGCCCCGAGCAGTGCCTGGACTTGCTCCACGAGCTCCGGCTCGCGACGCCGGCCTTCCGGTGAGATCACCGCGTCGAGCATGAACTTCGCCCGCTCGCCGGGGCTCATGGCCATGACCTTCTCGGCGACACCGCCAGGAGCCTCCTCGACAGTCGGCGGCGCGGAGATCAGCGTTAGGCTCGCGACCCGTCCAGGGTGGTCGAGCGCGACGTTCATCGCGATCGCACCGCCCAGCGAGGCACCGACCAGGTGCGCACGCCGGCAACCGAGTGCGTCGATCAAGCCAGCGCAGTCCTCGGCCAGTGTCGCCATGGTGTAGGGCTCCGGCCCGTTCACGGTGTCCCCGACGTCGCGCTGGTCGTAGGAGATCGCCCGTATCCCTTCGCCCAGCAGCGGAGCGAACAGGTCGTATTGACGCTTGCTGCTTTCGCCACCGTGCAGGAGCACCACAGACTCTCCCCTGCCCGACTCCACGTACGCGACAGAGGCCGAGCCGACCTGGATCCGCGAGTGAGACTCCGACATGAGCAGACCATAGCACTTGATGCAACTTTCTGTTGCTTTAAGATGTGAGCTACCGTCGGACCCACCGAACAAGGGGTACGAGAGGCAATCGATGATCGAGCACCCAGAGCAGCCGGCTGCGCAGCGGCCGGGAGGCCGCACGGCTCGCGTGCGCGCCCAAGTCCTCGACGCAGCGGTGCAGCTCATCGCCCGGCGCGGCGTCGCGGGGCTGCGCTACGACGAAGTGGCAACGCTCGCGGGCGTGAACAAGACCAGCGTTTACCGGAACTGGCCGGACCGGGAAAAGCTCGTCAGTGAAGCCCTGGTACGACTCGCCGACCAGCAGGCTCCGATCAAGGACACCGGGGAGCTGCGCCGGGATCTGGTGGAGTTCCTCATCGCCCTCGCCGCGAGCTTGTCCACGCCGACCGGGCGCGCGATCGTGAACGCTCTGCAGACAGCGGACGACAGCTCGGAGATCCGGGCCACCGTCGAGACGTACATCAACCAGCGAGTGGGCACGCTCCAGCAACGGATCGGGCAAGCCGTCGCGCGAGGTGAACTGCCAGCCGTCGACGCGTACTTGCTCGCCGAACTGCTCTCCGGCCCCGTACATCTCTATGTCAACCGGGGTATCCGACCGTTCACCCGCGACGAGGCCGAAAGGGTCACCGACATCGTGCTGGCCGGAATCCGCGCGACCGCGTCCTGACCGGATAGCCTGAGGCCTTCCTGCCGGGACGGCACCACACCGTCCCGGCGGGACACTCAACCGGCAACGACATCTGTTCGAGTCTCACGGTCGTCCCCTGTGGCAAATTCGTCCGCAGGCGTTTCAATCGGTGCGGAGGGTTCCCGGCCCAGCAGGGCGATCGCGAGCTGGCCGTGGAGCCAACCGAGCCGGGGCATCACCCAGGCGCCGATCGGCGAAAGCACGATCGCGATCAGCGCAACCCCCAGCTCGACGGATGCCAGCGGGAACGCCAGCACCAGGTAGGCCAGTTCGCGCCACATCGAAGGGTCGGTGAGATGGGTCAGCCACCGCCGGGCGGGCGGCAGGCCGCTGGCCGCGCGCCGCCGCGCCGGTGCCGGAGAGACGTCGAGCATCGTCCGGACCCAGCCTCGCTCGCGATCACCGGACCAGCGGACGAAGCTCGCGGTCGCCAGCAGGACCGGGATGCCGATGCCTACCACGGCTGTCGCCACACCCACCGCGACGCCGGTGACGATCAGAACGAACTGCGTTGTCCGGAAGAACCAGCTCACGACCATGTAGACCGTTGTCCGGACCGCCTTCGGCCGCGGGTGATCCACTGGTGTCGCCGGCCGTGCCCCTGGCACGACTCCACCATTCCGTCGCGGCCGGGCGCCGGGCCCCACCTTGGACGGCCACCAGTTGGCCTGTCCCAGCAAGGCCATGAGGGACGGCAGCACCAGCACCCGGATGATCACGGCGTCCAGCAGCACGGCAGCGGCGAGCCCGAACCCGACTTCCTTCAGGTCGATCATGCTGAGGGTGACGAACACCGAGAAGACCGACACCATCACGATGGCGGCGCTGGTGACGACACCGGCGGAGTTCGTGATCCCGTGGCGGACCGCCTCGCGGGTCGGCATGCCACGCTGAGCCGCTTCCCGGATCCGGCTCACCACGAAAACGTGGTAGTCCATCGACAACCCAACCAGAACCACGAAAACGAACAGCGGAACCCACGACACGATCGCGCCGGTGGACCGGAATCCCAGCAGGGACTCCGCCCAGTGGTGCTGGAAGACCGCGGTCAGCATCCCGAACGCGGCCCCCGCCGACAGCGCGTTGAGCAACACTGTCGACAGCGCCAGCACGACCGACCGGAACGTGATCATCATGACCAGGAACGTCAGCAGCAGAACGGCCCCGATGACCCACGGCAGCGTGTCGGCCTGATTCTGCTGGCTGTCGACGTTACCGGCGACGTCGCCGCCCACCGCGTACGAGACTCCGGGTATCAGGCCGACCGTCACGGGCAGCAGGTCCTCACGCAGCACCGACAATGACCGCACCGCCTCGGGCGCGTTCTGGTCGTGCGGAGTCACCAGGTCGACAGTGCTCACCCGGCCGTCCGCGGAGGTCCGCACGGCGGACGCGGAGCCGCTGGCGAACAGCGGGTCCGCCTTGGTGTATTGGACCAAGGCTTCCAGCGCCGCGCGCACCTCGGGAGCCCGCTCGGGGGGCGCCTCCGCGGCGATCGTGTGGTTCGCGCCTTCACCGGGAAAGGCATGGGTCAAGCGATCCAATGCCTGCACGACGGGGACCGACCGCGGCAGGATGTCCGGGCTCGGTGCCCGCAGCGTCAGGTTCAGCGCGGGAAGTGCCAGTGCGATCATGGCCAAGGTGGAAACGAGCAGTGTCACACCGGGGCGGTTCACCGCCGGCCTCAGCAGTGCGGGCCACAGCCGGGGCGTGCCCTGCCGGTTGGTCAGGCGCCACAGCACCGGCACCCGCGGGCGGTCCAGCCGCGAACCGAGTTTGGCCAGCAGCGCCGGCAGCACCGTCAGCGAACCGAGCATGGCCACCGCCACCACGATGATCGAGCCGGTGGCGAGGGACGAGAACACGGTGTCACCGGCCAGGTAGAGCGCCGCCATCGAGACGATCACGGCGATCCCGGAGACGACGACCGTGTGCCCCGCGGTGGCCGCGGCGATCTCGACAACCGCGATCTTGCTGCCCGGACGGCCATCGAGCCGCTGCCGCTCCTCGCGCTCACGTTTCAGGTAGAACAGCGAATAGTCCACCCCGACCGCCATGCCCATCAGCAGGATGACGCTGTCGACCGATCCGACGGACGGGATCACGTGGGACGACAGAGCGGACAGACCCGTTGCCGACCCCACTGCCGAGATCGCCAGCAGCACGGGCACGCCGGCAGCGATGACGGCCCCGAACGCGATGAGCATGATCAGCAGCGTGACCGGCAGGCTCAGCAGCTCTGCAGTGCCCAGGTCCTGACCGACGGCCGCGTTGATCCCCCGGTTCAACGAGACGCCGCCGACCTCCTCGATGCGCAGCTGCGGGTGATCCCGCTGCGCCGCTTCCACCTGGTCGAGCAGCGGCTGGATCCGGTCTGCCGCGGTGTCCGGGTTGCCGCTGACGGCCAGCGGGATCAGCAGCGCCGAGCCGTCGTGCGCCGTCACCGGGTCTCCCACCTGCACGGCCTCGGGGCGGGTGCCCAGGCGGTTGCGCACGTCCTGAGCGGCGGCGCGTGCGGCACTCGTGTCCAGCTTCCCCGATCGCGCCGTGATCAGGACGTTCTCCTTGGCGGGGCGGTCGAATTTCCCGGCCTGCACCATCGCCACCGCCCGACCGGATTCGCCAACCTGCGTGTCGCTTTCCTTCGCCTGGTTGGTTCCGACTGCACCGCCCACAACGAAGCACAGCACGACGAACAGGATCCACAGACCGATCGCCCACCACGGGTGTGTGGCGCTCCACCGCGCTATCCGTACCGTGCGTGCTTGCTTGCCCCAAGTGCTCATGAACTCGTCCTTTGTCCAGGTTTGCCGATCGGATGACGTCTCCGGCCATGACGAAGAATCGAAATGGCAAGCTTGGCGGGGACGAGACCGTGCACGAGGTTCTCGCGACCAGGCCAAGTATTTTCGGCGAGGACCCAAACGTAGAGCCGCACACGAACGAGCACATCACCTACGAGTGAGCACCGAATGGCTCCCGCGGGGGATGGACAGCCGCGGCCGCGCGGACTTCCGCCTTTTCATGTTCCGCGCAGTAACCGCACCCAGAACTCACGATCGCGGCGTAGTAAGAACTCGAGCTCAGAAGATGGCCAGCGGGTTTACCGGTAGACCGGTGGTACCGAGGATGCGGGGAACCGCGGCCACGAACAGGAACGTGTACCGGCTTTGCTCTTCGCAGACGGCGACGAGTTCCTCACTGCGGGCGCCGTCGACCAGCACAAGGCCGAGACGGCCGAGCCCCAGCCGATGCAGCGCGCCAGGGACGTCGTCCTTGAGCGGCGGGGACGCATCGCCGATGTCTCCGGCGTAGACGGCGATCCCGCGGTCGTGCATCCACCGGACCGCTCCCGAGGTCATCCCCGGCAACGCCCGGCCGTGATCGGGAACCCGGTCCCAGCCGGCCCGCACCACCAGGGCGTCACCCGACTGCACCACGACGCCCTCACGCTCCTCCGCGGCTTCGAGGTCATCGGCCGTGACCGCATGCCCGTCGGGCAGCTTGCCGTCCGGGGCCAGATCGAGCAGGACACCCCGGGTCACGATCCCGTCGGCGAACACATCCGCCGCGCCGTGGGTCACTCCCGCGGGCCCGGAGCTCTCCACCTGCGCGATCCCAGGATAGACCTGCCCGTCCATGACCATGTGCGACACCGCATCCAGGTGCGTGACCTCGGGATGGTGCGTCGTGACGAGCATCAGCTCGGCCATCGCCAGCGGCGGCGAGCCGGTGAACGACATGATGGTCTGCACTCCCGTGCTGTCCGCCTGCAGGGCGGCCGCCGGCCCGCCCATCAGCGGCGCCGTCGGGGTCTCCCGGGCCAGTGAGACCGCCGATCCCGTCCGCACCTGTGCGGCACCACGCGCGCGGGCCTCCGCGGTGATCAGGTTGACGGTGCCGAGCTGATCGGTGTCACCCCAGCGCCCCCAGTTGCTCGGGAAGCCGGCGGGGTCGAGGTCCATGATGATGTCCTTTTCGGTGGGATCGCCCGTGGAGAACGACAGGCGCGCAGCAAGATCGTCACCGCATCGGCCTGCGATCACCAGCCCGTCCGGTGCCCACCTGGTGCCCATCCTGGCGGGCACCGGCGATGGATATGGATACAGTCGGGTGCATGACCTCACTCGGACACACCGTGCGGGAGCTGCGGCGGCGGTCTTTCACGGGCCGGGCCGACGAGATCGCCGTGTTCCGGAACGCGCTGGGCGCGCCCGGCGTGCTCTTCGTGCACGGGGCCGGCGGAGTGGGCAAAAGCGCCTTGCTCGACGTCTTCGCCGACATCGCCACCGAGAAGGGCTTCGACCCGGTGCGGGTCGACGCCCGGCACCTGACCCTCGGGCAGACAGCGCTGCCCGCCCCGGCCGCCGACGCGCCCGCCGTGCTGCTGATCGACACGTACGAACTGCTGGAACCGCTCGACGACTGGATCCGCGAGCACTATCTGCCGTCCCTCCCGGCCTCCTGTCTGGTGGTGATCGCCGGGCGGCAAGGCCCCGGGCCGCGGTGGCGCGCGGACCCGGCCTGGCGGGAACTGACGCAGGTCATCGCGCTCGGCAACCTGTCTTCACAGGACGGGCTCGCCTACCTGACCGCTCAGGACGTTCCCGGGGACGTGCACGACCGGCTGCTGAAGATCAGCCGCGGCCACCCGCTCACCCTGTCGATGATGGTGGACGCCGTGCGCCGCGGCGCCGCGCCGCGAGCCCTGTCCGACCTGCCCGGCGGGGTGGGCGCATTGCTGACGCACCTGCTCGGCGAAGTGCCGAGCACCCGGCATCGCACGGCGCTGGACGTGTGCGCGCTGCTGCTCGTCACGACCGAGGACCTGCTGCGCTCGATGGCCGGCGGTGATGCCGGTGCGTTGTTCGCCTGGCTGCGGACTCAGCCGTTCATCGAAGAGTCCCCGTACGGGCTCTACCCGCACGACGTGGTCCGCGACGCCATCACCGCCGACCTGCGCTGGCGCGACCCCGCCCGGTACGCCGAGCTGTACCGCCGGAAACTGGCGGTGTTCCACGACCAGGTCCGGGCGACGACGAGCGAACGCGAACGGCTGGACCTGGCGGTGCTCACCGTCGTGCTGAACGGCACTCGTTCCCCGCACACCGCGCTGGCGTCGCTGCCGCCGACGATGCAGGCCTACGCCGACGGGCTGCACGACGGTGACCGGTCGTCGATCGTCGCCATGACCGCGCAGTGGCAGGGGCGTGAGCAAGCCGAACTGGTGGCTTACTGGATGGAGCGCCGGCCGGACGCCTTCCGCGTCTTCCGCACCAAGACCGGTGAACCGCACGGTTACGGTGCGCGCCTGGACCTGACCGAGGCCGATCTCGGTGTGGATCCGGGCGCGGATGCGATGTGGGCGTACGCGTCGAAGTACGGGCCGCCGCGCGCCGGTGAACAGGTCCGAGCCTGGCGCTTCTTCCTCGACCGCGACCACGGGCAACGCCCGTCACCGTCGCTGACGCTGTTCGTCGCGTGGCAGATTCTGGACATTCTCCTGATCGGCGACGACACAGCCTGGAGCTTCGTGGGCGCCTTCGATGACGGGGAGCTGTGGACGTCCTCGATGGAATCTCTCGACTTCTGGGCCGCTGACGAAGCCGGCTACACCGTCGGCGGGTCGCGGTTCCCGGTGTTCGCGCACGACTGGCGCCGAACCGGCATCGCGAAATACACGGAACTGCTGCACGCCTGTCAGATGGGCGTGCCGACGCGGCCGTCCGCGCAGGTCCTCGACGAAGCAGTGCTGTCCCAGCCGGAGTTCACCGACGCCGTCCGCTCGGCCCTGCGCACCTTGCACACGCCGGAACTCCTGCGGTCGAACCCGCTGCTGCAGTCCCGCATGGTCCGGCAGCACGGACGGGTCGAACGCACGCCCGCCGACACCCTGCGGGATCTGCTCGACGAGGCCGTCGGCACGCTGAAGCCCGAACTCCGCGTGCTGCTCGATCGTACGTTCCTGCGACCGGCCGGCGTTCAGGAGCGCGTCGCGGACTCCCTGCACCTGTCGTTCAACACCTACCGGCGACACCGGGACAAGGCGATCACGCAGCTGACCGAAGAGCTGTGGCGACGCGAAACACGACCCAGACCCAGCACGCCAGCGCACGACGCCGACGCACCGAAGCCGGACCACGCCGGTTCGACGGACCCGACGGTGTAGGGCATGATCGCCGCTCTCACCGGGGTCGGCCCGCGCATGAGCGTGCCGAAGGACCACACAGTGCCACGTCCACTCGACTCGTCCCAGGTCAACGACACGCGGAGCGATGCGGACAGTACGAGTGCGCCGGCCGCACCACTTCGCCGCGCCGCTGGAACGTGAGCCGCTCCTCCTCCAGTACCGGTGAAACGAGCGGCTCACCCACCCGGGCGTTCGCCGTTGAGCTGCTCGACCGCCGTCCGGACGCAGCACCGTCTCGCCCGGTCCGGTGTAGAACTCCGCCATCGGCACCGTTCGGCCGGGCAGTTCGACCACGGCGTCATAGGCGAGCAGGACGGTCGCGAGGTCCGACGGGGTCACCGCCTGGCACCGGTGCCCGTCCACCGCCGCGTGCTGGAACCGGTGGTCGCCAGGCACCGCGTAGCAGGGGCTGGTCGCGCCGTTGCGTTTGTAGCAGTCGAAGCCGTTCCGGAAGAACCAGCAGCGCTTTTCCTGCACCAGGTTCCCGCCGACGGTCGCGGCGCTGCGGATCTGCGGCGACGCGATCGTGCCCACTGCCGCCGCTATCGCCGCCGGGATCTCCCGGTGTGCGGCCAGTTCGCTCAAGGTCGTCGCGGCGCCGATGCGCAGCCCGTCCGGTGTCCGCTCGATCCCCCGCAACCCGGTCACCGCGGATACGGCCACCAGCACCCGCGCGGGATGTGCCTGACGGCGCCGTTCGACCGGCAGGTCCGTGGCCCCGCCGAGCACCGCCGTTTCCGGTGCGGCCAGCATCGCGGTCGCCTCGGCGACCGTGCCGGGCACGCGTACCTCGGGTTCCGGCGCGGCCGGACGGCGTCGCGCCCGGTAAGCCGCGCCGAGCCGGGTGCCGTAGGTGTCCAGTGCCCAGTGCAACCCGCGCGGGTAGGCCCACCGGATCGCCGCGATCCACCACCGGTCGGGCCTGCGCCACAACCGGTGCCACCGCCCGCCGCCGCCCAGCGCAGTCATCCCTTGTCCGGGGTGATCGGAAGCTCGCGGATCCGCACGCCGATCGCGTCGGACACGGCGTTCGCGATGGCGGCGCCCGGCGGGATGATCGACATCTCGCCGACGCTCTTCGCGCCGTACGGACCGTTCTTGTCGTTCCCGTTCACGATCACCGCGCGGATCGAGGGCAGGTCTGCGTTGCGAGGCAGCGCGTAATGCAGGTAGGTGTCGTTCACGATCCGCCCGCCTTCGCGGATCAGCTCCTCGCCGAGCGCGGCGCCGATCCCCATCGCGGTGCCACCGATGATCTGCCCCTCGACCGCGATCGGGTTGATGGCCGTGCCGACGTCGTGGGCGGCCACGTAGTCGGTCACCCGCACTGCGCCGGTGCGGCGGTCGACCTCGACCGTCACGCCGTGCGCCGCGAAGGCGTAGCTGGGCGAGAGGTTCGCGGTATCCTTGTCGGGGCTGAGGGGTTCCGTGCCTTCGAGGACGTAGCTCGTTTCGTGGCTGAGCAGGGATTCCCCGGACAGCGTCACCAGGTCGCCGAGATCGACCGCCTCGTCTCCGCCGACGGCCTGCCCACCCGCGAGTGTCACCTCGGCGGCCGCGACACCCAGCTTTTCGGCCGCTAGCGCGCGAAGGCGTTCGGCGAACTCTCGCGCCGCCTGGCCGACCGAGGAGCCGGTCATGTGCGTGCCACGGGAGGACCAGGCGCCCAGCTCGAACGGCGTCTTCTCGCTGTCCATCGACAACACTTCGACGTCCGCGAGGTGCACGCCGAGTTCGTGCGCCGCGATCTGCGCGAGGATCGTGTTCTGCCCCGTGCCGGCGTCGCCGCTGCCGTGCCGGACCCGCACGTGCCCGTCGGGGAACAGGTCCAGCGCCGCGTCGCTGCGGTTCGCGAACTCGTACGCTTGCTCGACCTCAACGTGCTCGCCACGGTCCGAGCCACCCGCGCAGCCCTGCCCAGCATCATCGAGCGCCGCGGAGCGATCGTCAACATCTCCTCCATCCTCGCTCTGACGCCCGGAGGCTTCCCGGTCGCCATGAGCTCGGCCAAGGCGGCACTCACCGCACTCGGCAAGTCCCTGGCCGAAGAATTCGCTCCCCGAGGCGTCCGCGTGAACACCATTTCCCCCGGACTGGTCAACACGTCCGTCTACACCGACCCTGACGGCCAGGTCGCCCGCTGGGCCGCCGCATCCGGCCAGAGCCTGGCCGAACTGGTCCAGGGCATGGTGGCAGCCCAGAACGTCTCCACCGGCCGCGCCACCGAACCCGAAGAAGTCGCCGCCCTCGTCGCGTTCCTCCTGTCCGACGTTGCCGGAAACATCACCGGGGCCAACCACATCATCGACGGCGGAACCATCAAGACGGCCTGAGCCGACGCAGACTGCTCCCCGACCTCACTCTCCACTGCCGGGTCGGCAGTCGGCCATGATCGTCGCAGGAATGCCAGCAGCACCAAGGCGCATCGCCAAGCGCCTGCCGACAGTGCTCCCGCCGTGCGAACGCGACAACGGACCGCGATTCACCAGGCTCTGCGCTTTGGCCTGTCGGAGGAAACGCGGCGGCGCGCCCGATGGCCGCGATCGGATCGCCGGTCCTCTCCTCGGCCGACCTACCTCGTAGATCGGCTGCGCGGCAGCCCGCGCTTGCCCGAACTTCATGCCGCCCAGCGGCCTGGCGAGATTGCGCCATCCTCGTGGTGGACCTCGCGTACGCTCTGGGTCAAGTCAGCTGCACGCAGAACGATCACATCTTCGTGTGCGATCAGGTGTAGTGGCAGGCCGGCTTCGCGCTGTTTGCGAACGAAGTCGCGTTGGAAAAAGCTACCGCGCGGGACCAGCTCGGTCTCGGCCACGCGGGCGAGGAGGGCGACGCACCGTTCGACTGGGATCAGGCCGGCAGCGGCGCCGCAGGAGATGATCTGGGAGGGCAAGTCGATCAGCTCGGCGTGTTCGCGCCAGGGCCGAACTGTGATCGCGACGTGGCCGCCTGGGCGCAGGATGCGGGCGCATGCGGTGAGGATGCGGGTGAAGCCGGTCAGCAGGCGGTGGTGGCCGATGTTCGCGAGGTTGCCGCGGTCGAGCGCGCTGCCGTAGCGGTAGTGGCGCTTGCTGACCTTGTCGACGCCGGCTTCACGGTTTGTGCTGACCAGGCCGTGCACCGACGAGCCGTAGGGCGGTGAGGTGACGACCAGCGCGACCTGGCCGACGTACTCGGCCGGCAGCAGCGTCTCGAGCTGGCGGGCGTCGCCGTGGACGACCTGCCCGTCGTGGCCGTGCCCGCGCTTGCGCGCGAAGCGCAGGTTTGCACGAGCGATGCCGACCCAGTGCGGCTCGTACTCGACGCCGACCGCACGGCGTCCGAGGTCGATCGCCTCGACCAGCGTGGTGCCGATCCCGCACATCGGATCCAGCACCACCTCCCCCGCCTTGGTGTAATGCTCGATGGCGTGCGCGGCGACGGCGGGCAGCATCTTGGCCGGATGCGCGGTCGACTCCGGCACATACCGGCCCTTGCGCTGCGCGGCCGGCGAGGTCTGCGCGGTTGCCCACACCGACACCCGCAGCTCTCCGAAGTCTGTCTGCGTACCGGTGGGCGGGCTGCTGTCGAGCGCGTCGATGAATGTGCGGGACAGCGGAACGGTGGGCTCGTCGGTCGGTGACGGCGGAGTGGTGGTCATAGCGGTACCGATCCCTTTCGGTCGGTTGGTTATCGGAGGTCTTCCGGCTGTGTAGCGCCGGCGTGTGCGACAACCCGCGAGTTCTCTCGTCCGATGTGGACCGAGCACATCGTCCGCGGCCCGGGCAAGGTGCTGCCCGCGTCCGTGCAGTCGCTTCTGATCAAACCGCGCAACACGGAGTCTTTGGCCCGGTTGGCGGACCTGTCGACCGGAAAGCACACCCGGGCGAAAAGCGGACACTCGGGCCCGTAGCTCCAGGCGAAGCGCCCGGTCACAACGGAATCACTGGCGGCCTCCGGAGCTCAAGACTGCGACTGGCGGCTCGGCCCGATCCGGGTAAGGGAGCGGAGCCGGGCCAAGGTCCCGTCGCGGCGCGGCGGAGTCAACGGCGCGCTCGACGCCCCCGCACCGGACCGGAGCCCGGTGACCAGCTCCGCGAGCGCGGACGCGGCGTCGTACCGAGGTCGCCAGCCCAGCTCGGTCTCCGCCACCGCAGTGTCGGCGAGCGCGGCCTGGTCGGCGAGCTCGAGCCAGCCCGGGTGCAGCGGCAGCACGCCGGTCCACCACGCGGCCCGGGCCGCGACCTGCACCAGCGGCTTCGGGACCGGCACGCGGACGCCGCCGAGGACCGCGGCCAGCGCGTCGGCGTCCAGGATCTCGGGCGCGGCGAGGTTGACCGGGCCGCCGAACCGGGCGTCGAGGATCAGCCGGATCGCCTCGGCGACGTCGGAGGTGTGCACGATCTGCGCGCGCAAATCCCTCCACAGCGGAACCGGCAGTCCGCGGCCGCCGACGAGTCCCGCGGGCACCAGGGGGTCGAGCAGCCAGCGCGCGAACTCCCCGGCGGCGCGGCGGTGCAAGATCGCGCACGGCCGCAGTCGCGCGACGCGCACTTCCGGGTGGTGCTGCTCGAACCGGCCGAGCAGGGTCTCCAGCGCGGCCTTGCCCCGGCTGTAGGCGCTGCCCGCGATCCCGGTGCAGGGATGCGCCTCGGGCACCTTCTCCCAGCGCGGCGCCAGCCCGTAGGCGGCCACGGAAGAGGCGACGACCAGGTGGGGCACGCGAGCGGCCGCGACTGCGGCCAGGACGTGCCGGGTGCCGTGGTCATTGGTCTGCCACATCGGCGGGTCGCCGCGGACCGGCGAGATCGCCCACGCGAGGTGGACGACGGCGTCGGCGCCCTCGAACAGGTCAGTCAGCTCACGGTCAGCACCGGGCTCCCCGATGTCGACGGCGCGCCACCCCGCGACGCGGTAAGGCTCGGCCGTCGTGTCGGGCAGCCGGCGAGCCAATCCGACGACGTCATGGCCGGGTTCGAGGGTGTCGAGCAGGGCTGTTCCGACATTGCCGGTAGCTCCGGTGATCACGATCCGCACACCTCGGTGCTTACCCGGTGTGGCGGCGGCGAAACTAGACGAGGTCGCGCGGAATCCGCCGGTGCCAGTTGCGGGAGACGATCCGCCGGGCGCCGTCGTAACCGTCGAGCCGGGCGTCGACGACGAACTCGGTGTCCGTGCACGACACCCGGGTGCGGGTCTCGCTGCGCGCCTGCCACTCGCCGCGGGTGAACGTGACCGACCATTCGGTCTCGGCGACCGGCGAACAGAAGTCGTCGGCGATCCAGCTGTAGCGCTCCCGGACGTCGCGGGTGACCTCCAGGTCGAGGTCGTCGAAGCGCACCGTGCCAGCGTTCTTCACGATGTCCAGCGCGGAGTGGTAGTCGACGAGGTCCCGGGAGACGGTCCAGCGCTGCTCGCCTGGCGTCAGCGCGGTCACCGGGATCGGCGGTGTGCCTTCGGGCTCGCCGAACGGCCGGGCCGGCAGCTCGTCGGGTTCGCTTACCGGGCGCACCGGCAGCCCGAGCCGGCTGTGTCCCATGTGGACGGACAGCATCACCGGCTTCGGTGGCGGCCACGCCAGCGGCCAGTACGAAGTGGACAGAGAGAGCCGGATCCGGTGTCCCGCTGGGAAAGCCTGCGCCACGGCGTTCAGCTCGATCTCGACCGTGCAGCGCTCACCGGGTGCCATCGGCGCGGGCTCGTCGTGGCCGTCGCGGTGGGTCAGGTTTGAGCAGGCCGTAGGTGACGCGCGTGGCCCGCTCGTCCGGTGCGACGTCCGATAGCCGTGCCGCGATCATCGCGATCGGCTGGTCGGCCGAGACTTCGAGGCGCACCTTCGGTGAGCCGAGGATTTCGCAGCGCTCGGTGAGCACGTCGGTGTCGAAGACCAGCGAGCCGCCGTCCTCTTCGCGCTGGTCGTAGGGCAGGTCGGGCGGGGCGCTGTAGGAGGCCCACTTGCCGGAGAACTGTCCGACCGACAGCGGCGACGACACCGTCAGGACGTGGTCCTGCACTGCCTCCCCGGATCGAGCGAGGCGGTGCGGGGCCAGCGGCAGCTCGGTCGGCTTCACGTGCGGTGACGGCCAGGTGGCTTCGCCCACCCAGCGGCCGGGCCGGTCCTCGTAGGATGTCGAGGGCGGGACGCTTTCCTTCATCCACGTCCGCAGCATCGGCCCGTCCATGGCGTCGTTGTCGACGCCGCGGAGCCAGTGGTCCCACCATGTCACGACTTCCTGCAGGTAGCCGATGGCCGGCCCCGGTTCGCCGAGGTGCGGGTATTTGTGCGACCACGGCCCGATCAGCCCGCGGCGCGGGACGTCGAGGTGGGCGAGCAGCCGGATGACGGCGTTGGAGTAGCCGTCGGCCCAGCCGCTCGAGGCGAGCACCGGCACCTGGACGTCGCTGTAGTTCCCGCAGACCGACGCGTGCCGCCAGTAGTCGTCGCGGCGCTGGTGGGCGAGCCAGTTTTCGATCCACAGGCTGCAGTTCTCCAGCCGCTCCCGCCACATTTCGTGCCATCGCTCGCCCACGACGGCCGGGTCCGGTGGCAGCGTGGCGTAGGCGAACATCGTGCCGGATTCTGCGACGTTGTCCGAGAGCAGGCAGCCGCCCATGTAGTGCATGTCGTCGGCGAAGCGGTCGTCGGTGAACGACGAGATCACGATCGCCCGCAGGCTCGGCGGTTTCCGGGCCGCGACCTGCAGGGCCGCGAACGCGCCCCAGGAGATCCCCATCATCCCGGTGTCGCCGGTGCACCACGGCTGCGCGGCGATCCACTCCAGGACGTCCTCGGCGTCGAGCTGCTCGCGTTCGAGGTATTCGTCTTCCAGCACGCCCTCGGACTCGCCGGTGCCACGGATGTCCACCCGGACGCAGGCGTACCCGTGGCCGGCGAGGTAAGGGTGATGGATCGAGTCGCGCGGCGCGGTCAGGTCGCCCTTGCGGTAGGGGATGTACTCGAGGATCGCCGGGACCGGTTCGGTGTCCGAGGAGACCGGCCGCCAGATGCGGGCGGACAGGACGGTTCCGTCGGACACCGGGATCCGGACGTGGTCGGTCTCGGTGATCGCGTGGGGCAGCGAGGTGACGGCTCGCAACGTCGGATTCCTCCCGGGGTTTACGGCTGCAGCAGGACCTTCTGGGCGCCGTCGAGCTTCTTCTGGAAGATCTCGTACGCGCGGGGCGCGTCGGCCAGCGGAAGCTTGTGCGTGGCGAAGCCCTCGACGCCGAGTGGGTCGCCGTCCGCGGTGAGCACCGGCATGATGGCCTCGAGCCAGTGCCGGACGTTGGCCTGCCCCATCCGCAGCTGAACCTGCTTGTCGAACAATTCCATCATCGGCATCGGGTCGACCATGCCGCCGTAGACGCCGGACAGCGAGATCGTGCCGCCGCGGCGGACGCTGTCGATGGCCGCGTAGAGCACGCTCAGGCGGTCGATGCCGGCCTTCTCGGTGATCTTGGCGCCGAGCTGCTGCGGGAGCAGGTTGACGAGGTTGTGCGCGAGCTTGCCGACCGGAGCACCGTGGGCTTCCATGCCGACGGCGTCGATGACCGAGTCCGCGCCGCGGCCGCTCGTCAGCTGGCGGATGGTGTTGCCGACGTCTTTGTGGTCGCGGGTGTCGATCGCGGTGGCGCCGTGCTCGCGGGCGCGGGCGAGCCGTTCGGGTACGAGGTCGACGCCGATCACCTGGCCGGCGCCGCGGTGCCGCGCGATGCGGCAGCTCATCTGCCCGATGGGCCCGAGGCCGAAGACGACGACGGTGCCGTCCTCCGGGACGTTGGCGTACTCGACGGCCTGCCACGCGGTGGGCACGACGTCGGAGAGGTAGACGAACCTCTCGTCCGGCGGGCCGTCCGGCACCTTGATCGGGCCGTACTGCGCCTGCGGGACGCGCAGGTATTCGGCCTGGCCGCCCGGGACCTGGCCGTAGAGCTTGGTGTAGCCGAGCAGCGCGGCGCCCTTGCCCTGCTCCTTGACCTGCGTGGTTTCGCACTGCGACTGGAGGCCGCGTTCGCACATCCAGCAGTGCCCGCAGGAGATGTTGAACGGGATCACGACGCGGTCCCCTGGTTTGATCCCGGTGACGGCGTCCCCGACCTCCTCGACGACGCCCATCGGCTCGTGGCCGAGGATGTCGCCTTCGGTCATGAACGCGCCGAGCACTTCGTACAGGTGCAGGTCGGAGCCGCAGATCCCGGTCGAGGTGACGCGGATGACGGCGTCGGTGGATTCCTCGATCTTGGGGTCCGGCACGTCTTCGACGCGGACGTCGCGCTTGCCGTGCCAGGTCACTGCTTTCATGGCGCTCCTTTCGGGGGCGGAACCGGCTCACCGGTTTCCCGCCCACCGCCCGGTTCAACCGGCGATCCTTCAGGCGTGCGCGCTGGCGATCTTCAGAGGATCGTCGGGCGCGTCCGGGCGGGCGTCGAGCATGCGCTGCCCCACCTCCTGCAGTCGCTTGCGGCCCAGCGCCTTGCGCACCTCCGGGAACCACTCGTCCTCTTCTTCCTCAACGTGGTGACGCACGTTTTCGGTGAGCACGGTGACTTTCGCGTCGAACGTCTCGTCCTGCGGGTCCAGATCTCGCAACTCGGCCATCAACCACACCATCACGTGGTGTTCTTCGACGCTTTCCAGCACGTGGTCGCGCGTTTCCGGGACGGCTTCCTTGGCGACCGGGTAGAAGATCTCTTCTTCGATGTAGGTGTGGGTCGTCAGCTCCTCGATCATCGCGTCGACGAGCTTCCGCTTCTCCTTGAACGCTTTGCCGCCCGCCTTCTCGAACTGCTTGAACAGCTTCTCGACTTTCCGGTGATCCTCTTTGAGCAGCACAATCGCGTCAATCGACATGGCAGCCTCCTCGTAGTCCGTGCGGGAATACCCGGCCTGATCCACCTCAACCAGGCGAGCGAGGCCCCAGGCCTCCGATCCATCCCGCAGCCCGCCGAGTTCCCCCATGAGCTTGGCCACGGATGGGCTCGCGGAGGTCGCCTCAGGGTTAAGTGCCGTGCCTGCGCACGGTGCCCGGCAGCGTCCGGCGCAGCCGCGCCGTCTCCTCGCCGATGTCGCCGAGCCGATCGGCCGGCCCCGCGTGATTCACGCTGAAGATGCCCCCGCACCGCGGCCAGCGGAGACAGCAGGGTGGTGACGTCGTCCTCGCCCAAGGCCACGCCAAGCCGGCCGGCACTCTCGCGAGCCGCCGCCGCGTCCAGGCCTTCCAACGCGCTGACCTGCCCCGCCAACTGCCGCAGCACTGACACGTTGCGCCGAGCCCAGTTCGCCACCGCGCGGTCCCCCGCGAGCCGATCGCGCTCGGCGTCGACCCAGGCCTCCCCGGTCGCTTCGTCCCGTCACCGACGGCTGCAGGCCCAGGACCCGCCGCTCCGCCGCCTGCCGGCTCGTCACCCCCCAGCACCGGAGCCACGACGGCCCAACTCCGCACCACCCGGCGAGCTGCTCCCGCACCGATCACAACGCGGCCAGCGTCCCCAGCAGGTCCTCGGACGCCATGTCGCCGCGCCGGAGCGCGGCGACCACCTCCTGCACGTTCCGCGCCACTTGAGCCGGGCCAGCCATCTGTCATCCCTTCGACGACTCACTACTTGTCATCGTTTCGACGACATGTTAGAAACGTAGTGCGTGTTGACGACCCCGAACGGCGAACAGGAGGAGAACGATGTTGATGCGCACCGACCCGTTCCGCGAGCTGGACCGCTTCGCCCAGCAGGTCTTCGGCGGCCCCGGCACCTGGTCGAAGCCGGCCGCGATGCCGATGGATGCCTATCGCGCCGGCGACGAGTTCGTCGTCTGCTTCGACCTGCCCGGCGTCACCAAGGACGCCATCGAGCTCGACATCGAGCGCAACGTCCTGACCGTCAAGGCCGAACGACGGCCCCTCCCCGGCGGCGGCGACGTGCAGATGCAGGTCTCCGAACGCCCCCTCGGCGTCTTCTCCCGCCAGCTGTTCCTCGGCGACACCCTCGACGCCGACCGCATCGCGGCCGACTACGAGGCCGGCGTGCTGACCCTGCGCATCCCGGTCGCCGAAAAGGCCAAGCCGCGCCGCATCGACATCACCGGCACCCAGTCCGACCGAAAGGAAATCCAGGCCTGACGGCCCCGTCCCGCGCAGGACCGGCAACCCGGGCCGGTCCTGCGCAGGGGCGCCCGCGCATGAAAGGCACCACCCGTGACCGCATCGCTGCACATCCCGGCCGGCCACCCCGCCCTCCTCAGGCTGCGGGGCTACCTCGCCGATGTCACGAACGCGCTCGGCATCGGCCTGGAATCCTGCACCATCGACCCCGACACCCCCGTCTCGGCGTACGTCGCCCTCGACGAGCGCCTGCCCGGATACCCCGACCACGACGTTGCGCTGCTGTGGGACGAAACGCACGGCTGGGCCGCCGCCCTCGAAACACACTCCGGCGAGGACCTCATCGTCGTCCGCTACCTCGGCGGCGCCACCATCACCCCGTCCCCCGCCCGCGTTACCCGGTTCATCGGGGCGTTGCGCGAGGACGATAACCGCATCGGGCTTCTCGATGCGCCGAGCATCCGCACCGCAGCCGGTCTGGCTGAGCTCGATGCAATTCTCGCGAACTCGGCGCGCACTGCACCCACCTGAGCTACCTGGCCGCGTCCACCAACCCGGCTTGAGAGCTCGAGTCGACAGTGGAGTGAAGCGGCTCAGGTGGGGTACTCGGAGCCTCCAGTACTCCAGGAGGATCCATGCGTTTGCCTCACCATCGCGGACCGGTGAGCTCCGCGCTCACTGCCCGGCTCCGCAGCGAGCCCGACGAAGTGGCCGTCGCCCCAGTCCCGGCAGGCACCGGCCTTCCCGTCCTTCACGACGACGACCTCCAGCTGACCCTGTGGATCTGCTACGAGCTGAGCTACCGCGGCTTCGACGACGTCGATGCCGGCTGGGAGGACGCACCGTTCGTCACCGGCCTGCGCCGGCAGCTGGAAGACCGTTGGGCGAAAGGCCTCCAGGACCTCGTGGCACCGATCCCGGTGGAGCCCGACGCCGTGGCGCGGACCTTAGCCGACCTCGTTCGGGCCGACGAAGGCCCACCGCTGGCGAAGTTCCTGCAGCGTCGCGCCTCCGGCGAGCAGTTCCGCGAGTTCGTCACGCACCGATCGGTGTACCACCTCAAGGAAGCCGATCCGCACAGCTGGGCCATTCCGCGGCTATCGGGGGCGGCCAAGGCCGCTTTGATCGAGATCCAAGCCGATGAATACGGGCAAGGCCGCCTCGAACGGATGCACTCCGAGCTCTTTCGCGCCACGATGCGATCACTCGGACTGGACGACGGCTATGGCGCCTACGTCGATCGCGTCCCGGCGGTAACCCTCGCCGTGAGCAACCTCATGTCCCTGTTCGGTTTCCACCGCCGCTGGCTCGGAGCCTCTCTCGGGCACCTGGCGGCGTTCGAGATGACCTCATCGCTGCCGAACCGCCGTTACGGCAACGGGTTGCGCCGCCTTGGCGGCGATACGACGGCGACCCGGTTCTTCGACGAGCACGTCGAAGCCGACGCGGTTCACGAACAGATCGCCGCCCACGACTTATGTGGCTCCTTCGCGCGGGAGAACCCCGCCGCCGCGGCCGATGTCCTCTTCGGCGCGGCGTGCGGGCTGGCGGTGGAAGCCGAATTCGGCCGGACTTTGCTGCGGCAGTGGGAAGAAGGCCGGTCGTCGCTTCGACCGGAACCGCCCTCAGCGGCGGTCGCCGGAGGGCGCGCGGAAACCGCGGACCTTGTGAGTACCGTCGCAGAACGGCTTCACAGCGGAAAGGCCGCACCGGCACAGCGCCACGACACTGCGGCCGGGATCGATGACTTCGCCGTCTGCTGAGCGGATCTCGAACTCGCCGCGCACCAGCAGCGGCCCGTCTTCGTACGGGGTGATGGTCACGGGGTTGTCAGTGTCGTCGGTCACCGGCCGCGAATACCCCGTCCCAAACGGGTTCATGCCGGCGGAACGGATCGGACGGTGACCGCCGGCGTCACCGTGGGCGTCGAAGCTGAGTTCCTTGTCCTCGACGCCCAGACACGGCGACCCGTACCTCGGGCGGCGGAGAATCTTGGCTCGACTCCAGCCCGAGCTGTATCAGTCGCAAGTCGAAGCGACGACCGGAGTCCTCACCGACCTGCGCGACGTCGCCCGGGCACTGACGGCCCACCGCGAGGCGCTGGCCGATGCGGCGCGGGAGGGGCGCGCTGATCGTCCCGGCCGGGACACCTCCGCTGGCCGGGAGCCCACCCCCGGCTTGCCGTCGGGCCGCGCCACCGCGCGATCGGCGACACCTACCGCCGGGTCCTGGCCGACTACGAAACTTGTAGCTGCCACGTCCACATCGGCGTCTCCGACCAGGCGCACGCCGTCGCCGTCGTCGACCACCTGCGCCCGTGGCTGCCCACACTGCTCGTCCTGTCCGGCAACTCGGCCGTCCACCACGAACGCGAGACCGGCGACCAGAGCTGGCGGGTGATCCAGCAGGCCCCGCTGCCCGGAGGCCGGGTGCTGGTCGACGAGCGGATGACCTTCTGGCTGGCCCGCCCGTCCCCGGTGTACGTGGCTGCCGGGCCCCGAGCGCTCAATCTCGTGCCACCGGCGAAATCCACCCCGGCGTCGACCCATTCGCGTTGCCGTGCGGGAATGCGGTCTCGTCCGCTGACAGCGGTGGTTGCCGGTCCCGCGCGTGGCGGAAGACCAGCCACAACGGCGGCTGCTTGGCGTCGAGCAGCACCAGTATGACGATGAAAGGACGTTGACGAACGCGACCAGCCTTGGCGCACGTCGTTCCGGGCTGAGGCCAGCGCGGCGAGATCGCCCTACGGCTGATCACTGGCGGACGCCGTGTCGATCTCCCACTCCCAGGGTACCCCGTCGGCATGAACGCCCGGATCATCGCCGTCACTGTCGACTGCCACGACGCCGAGCAACTGGCCGATTTCTGGGGGCGGACGCTCGGCTATCCCCAGATCCAACGCTGGCAAGACGGCCACGGACTGACATACGTCGAACTCGGTCGCGACGGCGAAGTGCCGCTGTTGTTCCAGCCTGTCGGCGAGAACAAACAAGTGAAGAACCGCGTGCACATCGACATTGCTCCCACCGAACTCGACCAGGATGCCAAGATCGAGCGGCTGGTCGCGCTCGGAGCCCGGGTACTCACCGACGACCCGGCGGAACGCTTCACAGTACTCGCCGACCCGGAGGGCAACGAGTTCTGCGTCCTCCCGCAGCGTGGGTAAGCGGGTGGAACATCCCGCCGCCGGCGACCGCCTGGACGGCCGGGGCAAAGGCAGGGCAGCAGCCCGTCAGATCATCAGTGGTCGTGTCGAAAGACCGTTACTCACTCGCGTGCAGGTGCGTCCACCTGATCGCCGCGCGCGGTGAGGACGCGGGTGAGCAAGCCGAAACCGTGGCTCGGCGACCTTCATCTGCGGAAAGTACCGCGGCAGGTTCTCCGGATGGCCGAGGAAGGCGTACAACTCGTCGGCGGGGATGTCGGCGGTCGCGGTGTGCCGATATTCGGCCATCATCTGCTTCTCGGTGTGGCGGTAGCGACCCGGTTACCCAGCTGCGGCGCCACCACACCTAGCGCGCTCAGACCGGGTGAATCTTGTCGGGGTGATGTACTGCCGTCCTGCCGGTCTTCTCGCTGCGCACCAGGTACTGCGGCTCTTCTTTCGACGCCTTGACATGCCGGCCACCGGCTTCGGTCTCGCCCGTGATCACGTCTTCAACCGTGCCGACGGAGCTTTCGTTGCCGGCGTCCCACCGGACACGATCACCTTGGACAAATTTTCGAGTCACACTGACCGGGTAACCACCGAAGGAGCCGGGTAATCACTCGACGACGGCTGTGCGCCCGAAGGAAAACGTGAATGGGTGTCGTGACTGTCGGCGGCGGGTCCGACGAGTATCCCGCGGCACAGAGGCTGCGACAGGCAACGCCGGACGTCGACATCGTTTGTGGTGAACACGACCGACTACTTCCTCTGCCTGCTGTCCGAGGTGTCGGCCGGGATTCTCGACCCCGGCGGTGACCGTGTCGATCCCGCAGGCACAGCCCGGCGTCCGGCTGCTACTCGCCAAGGCAACCGTGGTCGACTTCGATGACCACGCCGCGACCTACACCCACCCCCGAGGACGACGAGCACCGGATCGGGTAAGACCGGCCGGTGCTCGCCGCCGGCAGCGTCAACAAGCTGCTGCCGATCTCAGGCAGCGCACCCAGCTGCAGGCGCGCCGCCGATCGCCGCGACGCTGGCCAAGGCACATGATGTCGTGCGCGACAACGACACCGCAGCTGACTGGCTTTCCGCGAGGACCAAGGTTTCGCTGTCGATTAGCTAGCTACTCCGATGGGGACGGAGGTACTGGTCGATCCTCAGGCAAGAGCGGTTACCGGCGCTCGTCCGGCTGCGGGTGCGGGGTTTCAGGTCAGCAGAGTGAGGATGGTCCTGACCGCCTCCGCCACCCACTGCACCGGCCCGCGAGCGTCCTGACGGCGCGTGGCCGATCCACGCGTGGGCTTCTCGCCGGTTAATCGCGGACACGGTCCAGCGCGATCAGGACGCTTTCAGCGGGTCGTGGCCCCAGTTCATCAGCGAGTGCCGCCAAGTCGTCTTCCGCACGTCGCCGGCGGGGCGCTGCGCCAGGTGCCGGTGGAGGTAGCGACGACGGTGCGCATGTGCTCGTAGCCTGCTCGTTCAGGTCGGCTTTCTTGGTGTCGAGGATGGCGACGGTGCGGCGCCCGGACTGGTGTCCGGTCGACTCACCATGCTTGTGCTGCCCGGAGCGTTTCGACTCGTCGGTATGCAGCCATTCACGCAGCTCGGTGGCGGTCATGGTGACGCAGGCGCCGAATTCGGCGCGGACGTCCTCGTCGTTCATGAACAGTGGACAAACCCGCGCCCAGCGAGCCCAATCGCTGCCCGGCACATGCGGATCGGCTCGGGAGCGTTCAGCGCAACCCGAACCGCGACCGCTCCGCCGCGATTCCGATCGTAACGGCGGCGGTGACGGTGGTACTCACCGCCGGCGCGACGACCACGGCCCTGTAGTCACGCCGGCGCCTGCCCAGGGCCGTGATCGGCGCGCTGGACATCCTGCACCGCGCGCACTCCGGTCAGGCCGGGGACTACGTAGCGCAGCTGCTCGCCGGGATCTCCGTCCTGGCCGGCCTGGCTCTGAGGGTGATCCACCGGAAGAACTGGGTACCCGCCCCACGAGGCCGCTCGCACACGCCGGCCTCCGCGGAAGGGAGTGAACGTGTTCGAAGGCTTCACACACGAGACCGTCGACATCGGACCCGTTCGGCTTCGGGTTCGGCACGGCGGATCGGGCACCCCCGTCGTCCTGGTCCACGGTCATCCCCGGACGCACACCACCTGGCATCGCGTCGCGCCGCGACTGGCGGACGACCACTTCGTCGTCTGCCCCGACCTGCGGGGCTATGGATGTTCCACGCTGCCGCCGGACGAACCCGAGCACGCGCAGTCGTCCAAGCGAGCGATGGCCGGCGACGTCGTCGCCCTCCTGCGGCGCCTCGGGCACGACCGGTTCTCGATCGTCGGCCACGACCGCGGCGCGCTCGTCGCCTTCCGCACCGCGATGGACCACCCCGATGTCGTCGACCGGCTCGTGGTGATGGACGGGCTGCCCATCACCGAACATCTCGAACGGCTCAACGAGGACTTCGTCCGCAGCTGGTGGCACTGGTGGTTCCTCGCCCAGACCGACAAACCCGCCGAGCGCATCATCAACACCGACCCCGACGCCTGGTACCGCACCCCCGGGCCGCAGGAGATGGGCGAAGCCAACCACGCCGACGTGTGGGCGGCGCTGCACGATCCCGCCGTCGTCCACGGGATGTGCGAGGACTACCGCGCCGGACTGCGCGTTGACCGCGCCCACGAGGAAGCCGACCGCGCCGCGGGCCGCCAGGTCCGGTGCCCGACGCTGCTGCTCGCCGCGACCGAGGACGACATCGACATCCACGGCGACCCGCTCGCCATCTGGCGGCCCTGGGTCGCCGGGGATCTGCGTGGCGTGGACGTCCATTCCGGACACCACCAGGCCGAGCAGGCGCCCGGTGAAGTGGCCACGGCCATCGGCGATTTCCTGCGCGCGACGTGACCGGATACCCGCTCGGGGGTCAACCGGCGGTCAAGGGGGAACCCGCGCAATTACGGAGGTACTGATGACGCAAGGTCTTCGCGCGCTGGCCCTGGTGTGGCCCCTCAAGCCGTCACCGGCGAAGTCGAGCAGCGATCTGATCGCCGCCCAGCTGCTAGGATTCTTCGCCCAGCACGGCGTCACCGGCGAAATCGTGCGCGTCGTCGGCCACGACGTCCGCCCCGGCGTCGAAGCCGGTTCTGGCACGCTTTCCGTGATCGGCTCGTGGGCGAGGAGGATGCGCTTGCGGAGCAGGTCGGGCTTGGCGCGACCGAACATCTGCCGCTTCAGCATCTTGTTCCGGTTGACGTGCCCTTCGACGACTCCGCTGGTCCAGGGCAGGGTGAGTCCTGCGGTCGCCGCGTCCTGATCCCGGCGCAGTCCCTTGACGAAAGACCGCAGGGCAGGAAGGTCGTCGACCTCGACGGCGGTCACCCAGTGCTCGAGACGCTGGCGATGCGGTGAACACATCATGCAGGCGAACCCGCGGACGTAGCCGGCCAAGGCCGTCGGCGCGGGGCTGGCCGCGATGGCGGCGCGGAGGCGTGTCTGGTCGGCCGGGTCGAGGTCTTACCGGGCTCCGTGACGCAGTCCCTACGTGGCGAGGGCGGTGTCGAGGTCTGCGCAGATCGGGAAATGAGGACTCAGACCACCGACGTCGTGTACCCGGGTGACGGCACGGGTGGTGGTGGCGAGGGCAATCGTGACGCCGGTGCGCGCGGCCCGGCTGCGGTGGTCGGCCAGCAGTTCCAAGCCGACGGAGGCGAGGAAGGTGACCGTGCGCCAGGTCGAACACGAGACGTTTGCGCGCCCTGGCCGCGGCCTTCTCGTGTGCCCGGGTCGCGAGGGCGCGGGCTTCGGGTGCCGTCGCGAGATCGAGTTCACCTGTGAAGGCCAATACCACCGCTCCGTCGTGCTGGTGATCACGCCGACGTGCGCGGGGATGACCCTGGGGACCTCGTTCGTTCAGCTCGGGATCCGCCGAGAAGCCGGTGAACACGCCTACCGGGGGACGCTGTACCCCGCGGTGAAATAAGGCGACGCGCTGCGGCGGCGCGAGCCCCCACGCGAAGGGGTACCTCAAGACCTCGGGGGGCGGGTTCAGCTCATGGCCACCTCGGTGCCCGACGGACCGGTCGTGAAGGCGGCCTTGTCGGCCAGGGTGTGGATCAGCGGCAGTCCTCGGCCGTGCAATGGCCCGGGCCGGGCATGGGCTTGCCACCGGCCGTAGTCGGTGACGGTGACCGTGATCAGGTCGCCGCGGCTCGACGCGCGCAGGTCGAGAACGCCGGTCTCCTCCCCGTAGGCGTGCACGACCACGTTGGCCATCGCCTCGTACGCCGCCAGCAGCACGCGCTCGGAGGTCTCCGTGCTCAACCCCGCTCGCATTCCCCAGGCGGCGAGCTCGTCGCGCAGCAGGGCCAGCTGACCAGGATCGGCCGGGACCGCATCACGCCGCAGGTCTTCGGGCGCGGTGTCGCCGCACGGCGAAGACGGGTCCCCGGCGGGGCCGTGAGCAGGGGTCGGAACGGGCACTGCGGGTCATCACCGGCCGAACGCGGCGGCGCGGGCCGGGACGACGTTCAAGAGCTCGTGCACCCCGGTCAGCTGCAAGGTGCGGTCGGCGGCGCTGTGCTCGGGGGGCGACCACCCGGAACTGGGTGGCGTTGCCGGCTTGCCTGCGGGCCGTCAGGAGGAGGGTGATGCCGACCGAGGGCAAGAAGGTGATGGCGGTCAGGTCGATCACCAGCATCGACGGGCCGTTGGCGAGCGCGGCCGTGAGCGCGTCTTCGAGCAGCGGGGCGGTCAGCAGGTCGAGTTCCCCGGCGACGTCCACGAGCACGGCGTCAGTGTCGTCGCCGGGATCGAGCGAGGTGACTCGCAGCAACTCCTGAGGGCGAATCCGGTCACCGTCAGTGCTCACTCTGATCTCCGGTTCGCCATTCCGCCCTGGACCCATGCCGTCCTGGCGCCTATACCCACTTCCTCGATGGATGAAACAAAAAACAGGACATGCGTGAGCGGACACCCTCCGGGTCAGGTCGCTCGGCTCATTGATGTGCGACGTCGACCTCGTGCAGCACCGCCAGCCATTTCCGGGCGGCTGTGAGGTTGTCATGCACCTGAAGGAGGTGGTCCAGCTCCAGCAAGCTGATCGGACGCCGGACCGCGTGCTGGTCGCTCACGATCGCGCACGGGATGCCGGCGGCGTGGGCCTCGGCCGATGCGACGAGCAGGGCTCGCAGGATGCGCGCCGAGCAGAAACCGACGCGGGTCAGGTCGACCAACAACGCGCTCGGCCGGAGGGCGATCTCGTCGCTCAAGCGGTCCAGCAGGTGCTCGGCCACCGTGGAGTCGAGGCTCCCCGTAGCGGACACAACTGTCGAGTCGGCCGTGCTGGTGACGGTGAAGGTCACGTCGTGTCGGTGGTATCCCTGCAAAGGATCACGCATTGCTGCTGCCTCCTCGGTGAAGACGGAGACGTGGGCTACCCGGGCCGAGCGCACAAGTCTCTGGCCACCGGTCGACCGACGACCGGTGTGCAACGACGGCTGCTCGGCTGAACCGCGGACACTGGCAACGTACCCAAGTCGGGTGAACTTCATGCACCCCGCGAAACCCTGTTCGTTTGTCTTCCGGACAGGCGGGTAAAAGTCTTGCAGGACGTAAGGAGGAGCTGTGCCTGAGCAGAGTTGGAGCACCAAGCGCGAACGTCAGTACGAGCACATCAAGTCCTCGGCGAAGAAGCAGGGCGCCAGCACCGGGCGAGCCGAAGAGATCGCCGCGCGGACGGTCAACAAGAACCGCGCGCAGTCCGGGGAATCCCGTACCGCCAGTAAGAGTTCCACGCGCGACATGTCACCGCAGAAGCGCGGCGGGAAGCGGTCCGGCAACCGCCAAGGACCGGGCGGGCCGACCAAGGACCAGCTCTACAACGAGGCGAAGAAGCGCAACATCAAGGGCCGCTCGAGCATGACCAAGAAGAAACTGCAGAACGCACTGGGCCGCTGACGCCGGCGTGACCTTCGCCGAGTGCCCCGTCGACATCGTGCCGGTCGACGGGCGCGGACGTCGTAGTCCTGCAGGGTGGCGATCCGGTCACCGGAGTCGAAGACGGACGGATCTTGCGGATCGGCCAAGCCGGACACCAGGTGCTCGCCGACACGGGCGGACGTCCGCTCGGAATCGAAGCTGCGCCCGACGGCACGATCCACTTCACCGACTCGTCCCGGCGCCACGACCTGGCTCAGTACCCCGGCCGACGTCATTGAGAACGTCGGCACCGGCCACGATCTGCGCCGCTCCCCCAGCGGCCACGTCGATGTCCTGCACAGCGGGCTCCGGTTCACCAACGGTCAGCGGCCTACCCGGTCATCCCGACAACATCACCGCGGGTCCCGACAGCCCGTTCTGGGTCGCGCTGCCAAGGCCGGTCCGCAGCGCCGCCGCGCTTGTCGTCCGTCCGAGGGACGCCCGGTGGTCCGACGTGATTGAACTGGACGAGACCGGGAAACCGTGCGCAGGTTCGGGCGCACGACGGGAGGTTGTACCTCGGCAGCCTCATCGAACGCGGGATCGCGGTATTGAACTTGACCGTTGCGAGAAGGGACCGTGGATGAGGCCTCCGTTGAAGACGCTAAAGAACGCCGTCGCGAACCGGTCGCGGCTGCGAATTCCCAGTCGCGCGTCCGATGTGGAGACAGCCGCCTTGCGGTACCTGCTCTACGGCATCCTCCCGATCCGGCCCATGAGGCCACCGCGCTGTGGGACGTCAAGACCGCCGCAGACAGCGGCCGCGAGGTCAAGCCGATCGAGCAGCGCATCCACAGCTTCCTCGAGTCGCTGCCGTTCATGGGTACCGCCGCGATCGCCTGCCTGCACTGGAAAGACGTCCGTGCCGCGGCGAACCGTGCCCAGCCTGCCTGACCGAGATAGGAGAGGAACCGATGAAGGCACTCGTTTACCAAGGACCGTACGACGTCGCCGTCAAGGACGTGGCCGACGCGCGGATCGAAGACCCCAAGGACGCGATCGTCCGGATTACCACCACCAACATCTGCGGTTCCGACCTGCATATGTACGAAGGCCGCACCGACGTCGAAGAGGGCAAGGTCCTCGGCCACGAGAACATGGGCATCGTCGAGTCCGTCGGGGACGGCGTCGAGCGGATCAAGGTCGGCGACCGAGTCTCGCTGCCGTTCAACATCGCCTGCGGCACCTGCGAGAACTGCTTCAAGGGACTGACCGGGTTCTGCCTACGCGCCAACCCCGGCTCCGCGGGCGCCGCGTACGGCTACGCGAGCATGGGCCCCTACAACGGCGGCCAGGCCGAATACCTGCGCGTGCCGTGGGCCGACTTCAACGCGCTCGTGCTGCCCGAAGGCACCGAGCACGAGCTCGACTACACGATGCTGTCCGACATCTTCCCGACCGGCTGGCACGGCGTCGAGCTGGCGAAGATGCAGCCGGGCGAGACCATCGTCATCTACGGTGCCGGGCCCGTCGGGCTCATGGCCGCGCACGCCGCCAAGATCAAGGGCGCCTCCCGCGTGTTCGTCGTCGACCAGCAGCCCGACCCGCTCAAGCTCGCCGAGCAGATCGGCGCGATCCCGGTCGACCGCTCCGCCGGCGACGCGGTCGAGCAGGTCACCGACCTCACTGGCGGCGGCGCCGACCGCGGTGTCGACGCGGTCGGTTACCAGGCCCACGGCCCCGACGGCGTCGAGCAGCCGGAAATCGTGCTCAACGAGCTGGTCGCCGCGGTCAAGCCGACCGGCGGCATCGGCGTCGTCGGCGTCTACGTGCCGCAGGACCCCAACGCCGAAGGTGACCTGGCCAAGGAAGGCAAGCTGGCGTTCGACTACGGCACGTTCTTCTTCAAGGGCCAGTCCATGGGCACCGGCCAGTGCAACACCAAGCAATACAACGCCCAGCTGCGGGACCTGATCACCGAAGGCATCGCCACGCCGGGGTTCCTGGTGTCGCACGAGCTGAACCTCAACCAGGCCGCCGAAGGCTACGACCACTTCGACAAGCGTGAAGACGGCTGGACGAAGGTCGTCCTTCACCCCTGAGCGCGGTTGAGCCGCTCACGCTGCGGCACGACGACGTACTTCGGGTCCTTCGTGGACTCGATGCCGGCGGCGTAGACGCCGAACCGGGTGCAGAGCCCGGACGCCAGGTAAGCCGCCCCCGCCGCGATTCCGGCGGCGCGGTGGCGCCTGGCGACCAGCGACAGCGCAGCGCCCGTCGCCGTGAGCGCCTTGGCGGCCTTGAGCAGCTTCCCCGCCCGGCCAGTGCGGTACGGCTCGGACGCCAGACCCAGGCCGGTTTCCAGGTGGTGCTCGGCGACGAGTTCGGCGACCGCGCCCACCAAGCCGGCCCGTACGACCGGGCCCGTCTCGGACGGGCGGACGGCCATCAGTGCCGCCCCGGCGCCGCTGGTCATAGCGCTGCCCGCGAACAGCACCGGGAGCGTGCCGTGGGCTTCGTGCCACGACGGCGTCGCAGTGTCGGCCAGCAGCACCGCCGTGTACGTGCACATCGCCGGACCCAGCACGCCCGCGGCCGCGCCGGCCAGCCGTCCGATGCGCGGGAAAACACCGCTGACCTCGGAAAACGCCGCCACGGCCGCGAGACCGGAGAACGGCGAGAGGATCCACGATCCCACCGACAGCGGTGACGTCGGCTTGAACACGCGCAGCATGTGCAGGAATCGCGTCGCCTTGCCGAGGTCGTGGATCAGCGCGACGACGCTGGCGATGGACCCGCCCGAGGCGACCAGCCGCCCGACGCGGGCCAGCTCCGGACGTCCGGTGAGATCGGCCAGCGCGGCCATCGACGCCGACGCCCCGGCCGCGCCGCCCAGGAACAGGTACAGCGGGACGTCCGGCTGCTTCCAGGCGGGTTCCTTGAGGATCGGCCGGCCGTAATAGGAGCGGAACTCGGCGGGTTCGACCATCGCCCGTTCGCGGCGGGGGCTCATCGGCGCCGTCCCAGGAACGAGACGACCAGCGCCGCGGCCACTCCGGCGGCCGTCGTCGCGGCGCGTTTCCACATCTGAGGGAGGTCGCGGGTCGTCACGACCGGGTCCGGCGGGAAGCCGTAGACCTCGGGTTCGTCCAGCAGCAGGAAGAACGCGCCGTCGCCGCCGACGCCGTCGTTCGGATCGTGGCCGTAGAGCCGGGCTTCCGGCACGCCGGTTTCGTGGAGCGTCTCCACGCGGGCCGCGGCGCGTTCGCGGAGTTCGTCCAGTTCGCCGAACTGGATGGAGTCGGTCGGGCACGCCTTGGCGCAGGCGGGTTCCAGCCCGGCGCCGAGCCGGTCGTAGCAGAGGGTGCACTTGAACGCGCGGCCGTCGCTCTCGCGCTTTTCGATGACGCCGTAAGGACAAGCCGGGACGCAGTAGCCGCAGCCGTTGCAGATGTCTTGCTGCACAACAACTGTGTCGAACTCGGTGCGGAACAGCGCTCCGGTCGGGCAGACATCCAGGCACGCGGCGTGGGTGCAGTGCTTGCAGACGTCGCTCGACATCAGCCAGCGCACGCCGGGTTCCTCCGGGTGCTGCTCCGGCGCGCCGATCGTCGGCATCCCCAGTTCCACGGCCGGTTTCTGCTGCTCGATGAACGCCACGTGCCGCCACGTGTTCGAGCCGAGGTCGCCGGTGTTGTCGTACGACATGCCCAGCAGATCCAGCCCGCCAGCCTCGGGGACGCCGTTCCACTCCTTGCAGGCGACCTCGCACGCCTTGCAGCCGATGCACACCGACGTGTCGGTGAAGAACCCCATGCGGGGCTGGGTGCCGTACTCAGCCATCGGCTCGCCTCCGGTACTCCGCCACGAAGTCCAGCAGCTCCGGCCCGCGGGGCCGCCGGCCCGGGCGGATGTCGCAGGTGGCGGCCTTGGACTCCTGGATGTGCACGTTCGGGTCCATCACGACCGACAGTAGGTCGTTGGCCGCGTCGCCGCGGGATAGGCCGTTCGGGCCCCAGTGATACGGCAAGCCGACCTGGTGGATGGTGCGGCCGCGGACCTTGAGCGGCTTGACGCGCTCGGTGACGAGCACGCGTGCCTCGATCGCCGTCCGGGCCGAGATGATCGTCGCCCAGCCGAGGTGCTCGAGGCCGCGTTCGGCCGCCAGCGCCGGAGAGACCTCGCAGAAGAACTCGGGCTGCAGCTCGGACAGGTGCGAGAGCGTCCGGCTCATCCCGCCCGCGGTGTGGTGCTCGGTGAGCCGGTAGGTGGTGAACACGTACGGGTAGACCGGGCTGCGCGCCGGGTTGTACGGGTTCGACGCGCTGTCCAGGGTCTGCCGGGTCGGCGATTCCTGCTGGCTGTACAGGGCGTTCTCGACGGGACTTTCGAACGGCTCGTAGTGCGTCGGCAGCGGGCCGTCGGCCAGTCCGGCCGGGACGTAGAGCCAGGCTTTGCCGTCGGTCTGCATGATGAACGGGTCGCCACCGCCGAGCGCGTCCTGTGCCTTCGCGCCCTCCTCCGGGACGAAGTCCGGAGCCTTGGTCGGCTCGAAGTCCGGGACGTCCGGCCCGACCCACTTGCCCTGCTCCGCGTCCCAGGAGAGCAGCTTCTTCCGTTCGCTCCACGGCTTTCCGTCCGGATCGGCCGACGCGCGGTTGTAGAGGATCCGCCGGTTCGCCGGCCACGCCCAGGCCCAGCCGTTCGCCACCCAGTCCTGTTCGGACCCGGGCTGCCGGTTCGCCGCGTGGTTGTGGCCGTCCGCGCGGACACCACAGTAGATCCAGCAGCCGCACGACGTCGAACCGTCGTCCTTGAGCTGGGTGTACGCCGACAGCGGGCCGCCGGGACCGTGGCCGTTGATCTCCGCGAGCACCGACTCCGCGCTCGGGTCGGCCGTCGGGCCCTCGGTCGGGTAGCTCCAGGTGAGGTCGCGGATCGGGGCGTCGCGCGGGTCGTCGCCGATCCGTTCCCGGATCAGCCGGCCGAGGTGGTAGTAGAACCACAGGTCGCTGCGGGCGTCACCGGGCGGTTCGACGGCTTTGTGGTGCCACTGCAGGAGTCTCTGCGTGTTGGTGAAGCTGCCGTCCTTTTCGGTGTGCGCGGCGGCGGGCAGGAAGAAGACCTCGGTGCCGATTTCGTCGGACTTCAGTTCGCCGGTCTCGATCTCCGGGCCGTCCTTCCAGAACGTCGCGCTCTCGATCATCTGCAGGTCGCGCACGACGAGCCAGTCGAGGTTCGCCAGGCCGAGCCGCTGGAACTTGCCGTTGGCCGAGCCGACCGCCGGGTTCTCCCCGACCAGGAAGTAGCCCTTGCACTCCCCCTCGATCTGCTTCTGCACCGTCGCGTACGTCCCGTGGTCGCCGGTCAGCCGCGGCAGGTAGTCGAAGCGGAAGTCGTTGTGCGGCTGGGCCGAATCGCCCCAGTAGGACTTCAGCAGGCTGACGGTGTAGGAGCGCATGTTGCCCCAGAACCCGGTCTTGCCGGCGTCCGCCTCCACGAAGCCGTCGAGGTCGAGGTGCTGGTGGGCGTGCGGCATCGGGATGTAGCCGGGCAGCAGGTTGAACAGCGTCGGGATGTCGGTGGAGCCCTGGATGCTGGCGTGCCCGCGCAGCGCGAGGATGCCGCCGCCGGGCCGGCCGATGTTGCCCAGCAGGGTCTGCAGGATCGACGCGGTGCGGATGTACTGTGCGCCGACCGTGTGGTGCGTCCAGCCGACCGAGTACACCCAGGCCGTGGTGCGGTCGCGGCCGGAGTTCGCGGTGATCGCCTCGGCGATCTCGGTGAACTGCTCGACCGGCAGGCCACAGATGTCGGCGACCATCTCGGGCGTGTAGCGGGCGAAGTGCCGCTTGAGGACCTGGAACACGCACCGCGGGTGCTGCAGTGTCTCGTCGGTCTTCGGCTTGGCGCCCACCGACGCGCCACCGCTGCCGTACGACTCGCCCCGCGCCGCGCGCTGGTGCTTCTCGCCGCCGTGGTGCGCACCCGGCTGCTCCGCCTCGCCCGAACCGGCCGCCGGGGTCGCGTCGGCGCCCTCGTACACCCACGTCGACACGTCGTACTGGCGCTTCTCCGCGTCGAAGCCCGAGAACAGGCCGTCGAGGTCCTCGGTGTCGGCGAACTCCTCGGTCAGGATCGCGGACGCGTTCGTGTAGGCCAGCACGTACTCACGGAAGTCCAGCTCGTGGTCCAGAACGTACTTGATCAGGCCGCCGAGGAACGCGATGTCCGAGCCGGCCCGCAGCGCCGCGTGGACGTGCGAGACCGCGCTAGTGCGGGTGAACCGCGGGTCGACGTGGATGATCTTCGCGCCGCGCGCCTTCGCTTCCATCACCCACTGGAACCCGACCGGGTGGCACTCGGCCATGTTCGAGCCCTGGATGACGATGCAGTCGGCGTTGGCGAGGTCCTGCTGGAACGTCGTGGCGCCTCCACGACCGAAGGAGGTCCCCAGACCGGGAACCGTGGCGGAGTGTCAAATACGGGCCTGGTTTTCGATCTGTATCGCGCCGAGCGCGGTGTACAGCTTCTTCATCAGGTAGTTCTCTTCGTTGTCCAGCGTCGCGCCGCCGAGGCTCGCGAAGCCGAGCGTGCGGTTGAGGCGGCGGCCCTGGTCGTCGACGTCCTGCCACGTCTCGGCGCGTGTCTTGAGCACGCGGTCGGCGATCATGTCCATCGCCGTGTCGAGGGGCAGGCGCTCCCAGTCGGTGCCGTACGGGCGGCGGTAGAGGACTTCGGTGACGCGGCTCGGGCTGGTCACGAGCTGCTTGCTGGCCGAGCCCTTCGGGCAGAGGCGGCCGCGGGAGATCGGCGAGTCCGGGTCACCCTCGATCTGGGTGACGGCGCCGTCCTTGACGTACACCTTCTGGCCGCAGCCGACCGCGCAGTAGGGGCAGATCGAGCGGACGACCTGGTCGGCGTCCTCGGTGCGGGCGTGCCATTTCTCCGAACCGTCCGATTTGGCCGCCTGGCCTCGCCCGAGTGGGTCGGGACCGGTCAGCTGCCGGTACACCGGCCAGCCTTCGATCCACTGCCGTATGCCCACGGGATCACGGTAGCTCTTGGAGGGTCAGTGCGCGATGCGGCGCGTGCCGTCGCCGAGCGGTTCGGTCAGCCCGGCCGCGTCGAGTGCTTCAAGGAGCGGGATCATCACCCGGCGCGTGCTGCCCAGGGCCTGCCGGGCTTCGGAGACTGTGAACGTCTTTCTCAGCTCGGCCAGCGCTTTCACGGCGCGTTCGCGTGCGTCCGGGCCCAGCACGACTCCGTCGGCGATCGCACTCAAGCGCCCCAGGCGGACGGCGGCGGCGAGTTCCCGTCTGCCCAAGCCCAGTGCGCGGAGTTCGTCCGCTTCGGGTGCGCGGAACGGCTGCTCGGCGAACCGCTCGGCGAGCACGGCGACCGCGTGCTCGACCTCGGCGGTCAGTCCCGCACCGGGCTTTCGGACGAGCCCCCCGTCCGAGACCAGCCCTCCGCTCAGGATCGCGGCGACGAGGTCCGCGGCCGGGAGGTCCAACCATTGTCGCAGGGTCTCCACGGGCATTCCGGCTGCCACCGGGTGCTCTCGCGACCACTCGGCCATGACGGTGGGGACTTGGCTTCGCAGCTCGGCGAGGTGGGCCGGGTCGGCGTGCCAGTCGCCGAGGCGTTCGCCCACCTCAGGGAGTCCGAGCGCGTGGAAGTCGTCGTGGTGCAGGAAACCCTCGCGGCGCAGGAGATCCCAGCCCGGTTCCGGGGTGGTCAGTTCCTCGCCGCGGGCCCGCGCGGCGCCGCGGCGGGCCAAGGACGGTGGCCGGACGTCGAGGACGTCGAACCCGGCCGGGATGCGGTGCTCGCCCGGGTCGCGCAGCAGGCCGCGGTCGCCCACCCGCAGCGGCAACGGCGTCGCGAGCAGCAGCCGCGCGGTATCCGGCCCCAGCGGACGGACCCGGACAGGCACGGCGGCGGAACCCACGTGCAGCACGAGGTGGCGGTGCAGCTCGGTCGCGCCGCGCAGCCGGACGTCGAGCTCGGACGTCGTGCGCCACGCGCCGGGCGTCAGCAGGGCGTCACCACGCTCGGCCGCGTCCCGGGCGATGCCTCGCAGGTTGACCGCGACCCGGGCCACGGCGGACACGCTCTCGTGCGGCTCGCCGAGGGCCTGCAGCCCGCGGACCTGGACGCGAATGTCGCCGAGGACCAGCTCGTCGCCGACGCGGAGGCTTCCGGCGCCGAGCGTCCCGGTGACCACCGTGCCCGCGCCCTTGATCGTGAACACGCGGTCGATCCAGAGCCGCACGTCCGCGGCCGGGTCCGGCGCGGGCAGACGACCAGCCAGCTCGGCCAGGTGAGCACGCACTTCGTCGAGCCCGGTCGTGCTGCCGGTGCTCACCGCGGGCACCTCGCCGAGCGAGGTCGCGGCGATCTCGGCCAGGGCCGCGGCGGTGGCGGCCGCGGGGTCCGCGCGGTCGGCCTTGGTGACGACCAGCAGGCCGTGCTCGACGCCGAACGCGTCCAGCGCGGCCAGGTGCTCCGCGGACTGCGGCATCCAGCCCTCGTCGGCCGCGACGACGAACAGCGCGGCCGGCACCGGCCCGATCCCGGCCAGCATGTTCGGCACGAACCGTTGGTGGCCCGGGACGTCCACGAAGGCAATTTCCTCGCCGCCGAGGCGGGTCCAGGCGAAGCCGAGGTCGAGGGTGAGGCCGCGCCGGCGTTCCTCGGCCCACCGGTCCGGTTCCATGCCGGTGAGCCGGCGGATCAGCGTGGACTTCCCGTGGTCGACGTGCCCGGCCGTGGCGATCACCCGCATCGGCGGACTGCCTCCCGCAGCGTCGCGTCGTCGGCCGGGCGGACCGTCCGCAGGTCGAGCAGGCATCGGTCGCGCACGATCCGGCCGACGACCGGGGGCTCGCCGAGCCGCAACGCCGTCGCGTACCGGGCTGGCAGGGCGACGGCCGCGCTCGGCAGGTCGACGCCGGGAGCGCCGCCACCGCCGACGACCGCGGTGGACGTCACGGCCTCGGCGTCGATTCCGGCGGACCGCAACGACGTCGCCAGCGCTTCCGCCCGGGTCCGGAGTTCGCCGAGGGCGGCGCCGAGGGCGGCGCGCACCGGTGGTTCCGGCCCGCGGAGGGTGGCTTCGAGCGCGGCCAGCGTCAGCTTGTCGACCCGCAGAGCCCGGGCCGCGGGATGGCGCCGCAGCCGTTCGATGACGTCGGCGTCGCCGAACAGCAGCCCGGCCTGCGGGCCGCCGAGCAGCTTGTCCCCGCTCGCCGTCACGACGGTCGCGCCGTCGGCCAGCGCGGTCGTGACGTCCGGTTCGTCCGGCAGCAGCGGGTGCGGCGTGAGCAGGCCGGAGCCGACGTCGGCGACCACCGGCACGCCGAGCCCGGCCAGCTCGGCCATCGGCGCCTCCGCGGTGAAGCCGGTGACGCGGTAGTTCGACGGGTGGACTTTCAGGACAAACCCGGTGTCCGGGCCGAGGGCCGCCGCGTAGTCGCGCACCGAGGTCCGGTTGGTGGTGCCGACTTCGCGCAGCCGGGCGCCGGTCGAGGCGAGCAGGTCGGGGATGCGGAAGCCGTCGCCGATTTCGACCAGCTCACCTCGGCCGACGATGATTTCCTTGCCCTGCGCCAAAGTCAGCGCGCACAGCAGCAGGGCGGCGGCGTTGTTGTTGACCACGTGCGCCGCGCCCGGGACCGCGTCCGCCAGCGCGGCCAAAGCGCCACGGCCGCGTTTCGCGCGCTCCCCGGTTTCGAGGTCGAACTCGACGTCGGTGGTGCCGCCCGCAGCGACCACGGCGTCCAGCGCGGCCGGTGACAGGGGTGCCCGGCCGAGGTTGGTGTGGACGATGACGCCGGTCGCGTTGAGCACCGGCCGCAGCGACGACACGGTCACCGGCAGCCGGGCCAGCACGTCGTCGACGACCTCGCCGGGCTCGATCTCGCCGGCGCGCGCTCGCTGCTGGGCGGCCACGACCAGCGCCTTCACCAGGTCACGGCCGAGCGTCTCGGCGGCCTTCGCGATGCGTGGTTCGGCGAGGACGGTGTCGGTGCGGGGGATCGCCCGCCGCGGGTCAGCCATGGCGGAGGCGGACGGGAATCGAACCCGCCAGCGGCAGGACCTGCCGCTCAACGGTTTTGAAGACCGCGCCGGCCACCAGGCCGGGTACGCCTCCTTGCACCATGCCGTCATCCTGCCAAGGCCGCGTAGCCTGCGCATCATGGACCTCATGAGCGTCCGGCTGACCCAGTACGCCCACGGCGGCGGCTGCGCGTGCAAGATCCCGCCCGGCGAGCTGGAGGACGTCGTCCGCGGCCTCACCGGCACCACGCCCGCCAACCCTGCGGGCGAGCTGCTGGTCGGCCTGGACGACGGTGACGACGCAGCCGCGGTCCGGATCGCCGGCGGCGTCGCGCTGATCCTGACCACGGACTTCTTCACCCCGGTCGTCGACGACCCGTACGACTGGGGCCGGATCGCCGCGGTGAACGCGCTATCCGACGTCTACGCGATGGGCGGCACGCCCGTGGTCGCGGTGAACCTGCTCGGCTGGCCGCGCGACGTCCTGCCGTTCGAGCTGGCCGCCGAGGTGCTGCGCGGCGGCCTGGACGTCTGCGGCAAGGCGAGCTGCCACCTCGCGGGCGGGCACAGCGTCGACGACCCCGAACCCAAGTACGGCCTGGCCGTCACCGGCACCGCGGACCCGGACCGGTTGCTGCGCAACGACGCCGGCCGCGCGGGTGTCCCGCTGACGCTGACCAAGCCGCTCGGGATCGGCGTGCTGAACTCGCGCCACAAAGCCACCGGCGAACGGTTCGAGCAGGCGATCGCCACAATGACCACGCTGAATCTCGAGGCATCGCAGGCCGCACTCGCCGCCGGGGTCACGTGCGCGACCGACGTCACCGGCTTTGGGCTGCTGGGCCACTTGCACAAGCTGGCCCGCGCCAGTGGCGTCACCGCCCGGATCGACCCGGCCGCCGTGCCCTACCTCGACGGCGCCCGCGAAGCCCTCCGCGACGGGTACGTCAGTGGCGGGACGCGACGCAACCTCGACTGGGTGCGCCCGCACGCCGACCTGTCCCGGATCTCCGAGGACGAGGCGCTGATGCTCGCGGACGCCCAGACGTCGGGCGGCCTCCTCATCGCCGGCGAGGTCCCCGGCCATCCGGTGATCGGCGAGCTGGTCGCCCGCGGCGAGCACACCATCGTCGCAGGCTGAGCGGCACACCGGAGTTTGCGCTCCGGTCCGCCGGGTATCCCGCGAGCCGGTGTCCGCGCGAGATCAGCAGGTGTCCGGTGTCGATGTTGACAGTCCTCTTCGGTGTCGCCGGGCTGCTCGCGCTGGCCGCGGCGGTCCTGCCGAAACTGGTCGCCGAGCGGCCGTTCTCGACCCCGCTGGTCATGCTGATCGCCGGCGTCGGGCTCGGCCTGCTGCCCCTGCCGGCGCCCTACGGCAATGGCTGGGCCGACCCCACCGCCCACCTGACGAGCGTCGAATCGTTCGCCCAGCTGGGCATCCTCGTCTCCCTCGCCGGGGCCGGGCTGTCGGTCGACCGCCCGTTCGGGCTGCGCCGCTGGGCGTCGGCTTGGCGGCTGCTCGGCATCACGATGCCGGTGATGATCGCCGTCGTCGCCCTGCTCGGCTGGTGGTGGCTGGCCCTGACCCCAGCCGTCGCGATCCTGCTGGGCGCGGTGCTGGCCCCGACCGACCCGGTGCTCGCCGGCGAGGTCGGCGTCCCCTCGCCCGACGCGCACCCGGAACAGGCGCGCGACAACGAGATCCGCTCCACCCTCACAATCGAAGCCGGCCTGAACGACGGCCTCACCATGCCCTTCGTGCTGCTGGCACTGGCACTCGCCGGGCAGCGGCCGGAGCTGGACGTCCGGTGGGTCCTCGTGGCCCTGCTGCTGCCGGTGGCCATCGGGGTCCTGGTCGGGCTGGGCGCCGGACGGCTGCTCGGGTGGGCGATGTTCCGCACGTCGTCGTCCCGGTTCCGGCTGGCCGACTACGCCGACGGCCTCGTGCTGGTCGCCCTGGCGTTCCTCCCGTACGCGGTCGCGGAACTCGTGCACGGCAACGGGTTCGTGGCCGTGTTCGTCGCCGCCGTCGCGGTGCGCACCGAAGAGCGGTCCCACGACTACCACGAGGTGCTGCACTCCTTCGGCCGCCAGCTGGAACGGCTGTTCGTCGCGATCGCCCTGCTCGGTCTCGGCCTGGCCCTCGGTGACGGGCTGCTGCGCGGCTTCTCCGTCGTCGAGCTGCTGGTGGCGGGGGTCGCGGTGCTGGTCATCCGGCCGGTGGTGGGCTGGCTGTCGCTGCTCGGCTCCTCGGCTGGGCCGCACGCCTCGGGCGCGATCGCGTTCTTCGGCGTGCGCGGGATCGGGACGATCTTCTACCTCGCCTACGCCCTCGACCGCTTCCCCGTGCCCGGGCAGGACGTGCTCTGGCGGGTCGGTGCCCTCGCCGTCGCCCTGTCGGTCTTGGTCCACGGCGTGCTCGCCGAGCCCGCGATCCGCCGGATCGAAGCCCTCGGCGGCCACCTGCCGACCAGCGGCGACCCCGGCGGGCTGACCGAGGTACGTCGTGACCGGGCGGCCCGGGAGCCCGGCGCCGATTGACGCCGTCGAGGAACGGGTAGCACCCGAGCCGGAGGTGGCGGATGCGGGCGACAGCCGAGATCGTGGTGTGGTGGCTCGCGCTGACCGGGCTGTGGGTGCTCACCCTGGCCACGCCGTCGGCGCCCGAACTGGTCGCGGCCGCGGTGGCTGCCGTTCCCTGCGCCTCCGCGGCGTACTTCGCGCGCCGGGCCATGCGCGGGTCCTGGCGGCCTCAGGCTGCCTGGCTGAAGTGGTGGGTTTCGGTGCCCGTGGCAGCTGTCCGGGAGACCGCTGCCGCGCTCGTCACCGTCTTCCGGCACCCGTCGGCCGGCACCTTCGACGAGGTCACCGTCACGGACGAACCGGAGCCGGAGCACGAAGCCCGGCTCGCCGTCGCCACCGTCGTTGTCGGCTGCACGCCCGGCACGATGGTCGTCACGAGCCCGCCGGACGAAAACCGGCTCCTCGTGCACCGGCTGCTCCCGGGCCGGTCCGGGACGCTCGATCGGGTGACGCGATGACGTGGCTGCTGCTCGCCGCCGTGCTGCTCATGGCGGGCGGGCTCGGGCCCGCGTTGTGGCTGGCGTCCCGCGGCGGCGCCGTCGAACGCCTGGCCGGGATGCAGCTCGCGGGCGCCGTCACCGTGCTGACGCTGCTGTTGCTCGTGCAGGCCTACGGCCCGTCGAGCGCGATCATCCTGCCGTTGACGCTGACCGTGCTCGCCTTCGCCGGCACGCTCGTCTTCGCCCGGCTGCTGGGGACGCGATGACGCTAGTCGCACAGATCCTCGTGTTCGCCGGGGTCGCCGTCGTCCTCGTGTCGGCCGCCGGGATGCTGCGGGCGCGGGACCTGCTGACCCGGCTGCACCTCCTTTCGCCGGTGACGACGCTCGGCGCGCCGCTGATCGGCGCCGGGCTGGTGCTCGTGAACGGCGTGCACCTCGGTTCGGGCGCGATCGTCGTCACGGTCGTCCTGCTCGCCCTCACCGGCCCGATCCTGCAGACCGCCACCGCGCGGTTGGAGGCGCGCCGCCGCGGCGAGATCGACGAGGAGTTCCCGGCATGACGACCGCCGTGCTGCTCGTCGCGCTCGCCCTGGTCGCCGTGTCCGGGTTCGCCGTCGTCGCGACGCACGACCCGAAGCGGCAGGCGATCACCCTCTCGGTGTTCTCGTTCTGCCTGACCGTGCTGCTTGTCGTGTTCCAGGCCCCGGATGTCGCGCTGTCCGAACTCGCGGTCGGCGCGGCCGTCGTCCCGCTGCTCGTGCTGCTGACGCTGCGGAAGGTCGGCAAGCGATGAGGACCCGCGACGTCGTCGGCGGGATCGGGCTGGCCGGGGTCGCCGCGCTGTTCGTGGCGGCATTCACGCGCATGCCGGCGGTCGGTGCGGCCGCACACGTCTACCGGGATCTCGTGCTGCCGCAAGGTTTCCAGCGCGTCACGCCGAACCTGGTGTCGTCGGTCAACTTCGACCTGCGCGCGTTCGACACCCTCGGCGAGGAGACGATCGTCGCTGCCGCGGTCGTCGGGACGCTCGCGCTGCTGCAGCCGCCGAAGTCCCGGGCCCGGCCGAAGCCGGACGACAGCGGATACGTCCTGCCCGCCGTGAAGCTGGCCGGCTACCTGCTGCTGCCGGTTACCGTGCTGCTCGGGCTCGACATCGTGGTCCACGGCCACCTCACGCCCGGCGGCGGCTTCCAGGGCGGCGTCGTCCTCGCGACCGGCTGGCACCTGCTCTACCTCTCCGGCAGCTACCGGGCGCTGGCGCGGCTGCGCCCGCTGGACTGGTGCGAGTACGCCGAAGCGGCCGCGACCGGCCTGTACGTCGTCACCGGGCTGGTGGGGCTGGCCGTCGGCGGCTCGTTCCTGGCGAACGTGCTGCCGCTGGGCGAGTTCGGCTCGCTGCTCTCGGCCGGGATCGTGCCGGTGCTGAGCGTGCTGGTCGGCATCGAGGTCGCGGCCGGGCTCGTCGTGCTGCTGTCGCGGTTCTTCGTGCACGGGCTCGAGGAGGACTCGACATGACCGGCATCGTCTCGATCGCCTGTTACGGCGTCGCCGCCTGGCTGCTGCTGCTCGGCTGCGCCGGGATCATGCGCAGCCGCCACCTCGTGCACACCGTCGTCTCGCTGTCGGTCGCCCAGTCCGGCACCTACGTCCTGCTGCTGGCCATCGGCTACCAGGACCAGGCCGGCACGCCGATCGTGACGCCCGGACAGGCCCAGCCGGTCGTCGACCCGATGGTGCAGGCCATGACGCTCACCGACATCGTCGTCTCGGCGACGATCACCGCGCTGCTGCTCGCGCTGACGCTGCAGATCTCGCGCCGGCACGGCACCGTCGACCCGGACGAACTCCGCGCGCTGCGCGGCTGACCCATGACGATCCTGCCCGCCCTCGCCGTCGCCGTGCCGCTGCTGGTCGCATGCCTGCTGCTCGGGCTCGGCCGGACGCTCCCCCGCGCGGTCGTCGACGTCACCGCCACCGCGACGGCCGCCGCGGTCTGCGTGCTGTGCGTGGTCCTGCTGGCCACCGCCCGGCACGAGCGGGTCGTCGGCTGGCTCGGCGGGCAACGGCCGGACGGCACGCGCTCGGTGGGCATCGTCCTCGTCGCGGACGGGCTGAACACGGCGTTCGCGGTCCTGGCGTCGTTCCTGATGGTCTGCGCGCTGCTCTACAGCTGGCGCTACTTCAAGGCCGTCGAGGCCCGCTACCACGCGATGATGCTGCTGTTCCTGACCGGCATGCTCGGGTTCCTGTTCACCGGCGACCTGTTCACGCTGTTCGTGTTCTTCGAGCTGATGAGCGGCGTCGCCTATGCCCTGACCGGGTACCGGATCGAAGAGGCCGACTCGGTGCAGGGCGCGTTCAACTTCGGCGTGGTGAACTCCCTCGGCGCGTACTTCACGCTGATGGGCATCGGCCTGCTCTACGCCCGGGGCGGGCAGCTCGGGCTGGCTCAGCTCGGCGTCGCGCTCGATGGCCGCCCGGCGGACGCGGTGGTCGTCGCGGCCTTTGTGCTCGTCTGCACCGGGCTGCTGGTGAAGGCGGCGGCCGTGCCGTTCCACTTCTGGCTGGCCGACGCCCACGCCGTCGCGCCGACGCCGGTGTGTGTGCTGTTCTCCGGCGTCATGGTCGAACTCGGGCTCTACGGGGTGCTGCGCGTCCGGACGACCGTGTTCGGCGGCGTGTTCGACGACGCCACCGTGAGCCGGGTCTTCCTGGTGGCCGGGCTCGCGAGCGCCGTGCTCGGTGCTGTTCTGTGCTTCACGCAGCGGCATATCAAACGTTTGCTGGCCTATTCGACGATCGCCCACATCGGGCTGTTCCTCTGCGGGCTGGCCGTCTCGGGCGGCGAGGCGACGACGGCGTTCCTGCTCTCGGTGCTGGGGCACGCGGGCGCCAAGGGTGCGCTGTTCCTGCTGGCGGGCGTGCTGATGGACCGTTACGGCAGCGTCGACGAGGACGAGCTGTTCGGCCGCGCGACGCACTCCCGACCGGAGGCGGTGCTGTTCCTGATTGCGGCGGCCGCGCTGGCCGGGCTCCCACCATTCGGGCTCGCGCTGGGCAAGGACGCGGCCGAGCACGCGGGACCGGGTTGGCTCGCGGTGGTTTTCGTGGTGATGTCCGCGGTGACGGCGGCGGCTGCGCTGCGGGCCGGGTTGCGTGTCTACTTCGGACTCGGTCGCCCGCCGGTGGAGGAGTCGGCGGACACGACCGCCGGCACCGACGAGGAACCCGAGACCGAGACGTCGATCCGGCGGACCCCGTTGCCGATGCTCGCGGCGATTGCCGTGCTGCTCGGGTCCGCGCTCGCCGTCGGCGTCTTCCCGTGGCTGCGGGACGTGGCGGCGTCGGCCGGCGCGCAGGCCGCGGACCGGGTGGGCTACCTGCACGACGTCCTGCCGACGCTGCCGGCGTCACGCGCGGCGGCGGAGGCCACGCCGACGTGGACCGGGTCCGGCCTGCTGACCGCGGCGGCGACGGCGGTGCTGACCGCGGGACTGGCGGCCACCGCGCTGTGGTCACGCCGTCGGGTGCCGAAGCCGGTGCACGACGCCCTGGCCGTGCTGCACCGCGCGCACTCCGGTCAGGTCGGGGACTACGTCGCGTGGCTGCTCGCCGGGGTCGCCCTCCTCGCCGGGCTGGTCTGGCTCTGACGGCGGATTCGCGCACGGCCGGAACGGGTACCGGAAACCATGACCGAGCCCAACGAACAGCCCGAAATCGCACGACCCGCTACGCCGGATCCCGGCCGCACCGGTCGTGACGCGCTCTACGACCCCGGTGAAGGCGAGCCGGCCGAGAACGTGGAGGACGCCGAGGGCGCTGGGCAGCAGGTCATCGCCGAGCAGCGCGAACGCGGCAGGGACTGACCCCGTTTGCCGATCGATCATCCGGGCTACCCGAGATGTCGAAACGCGCGTCCGATCGGAAGGAGATGCCGTGCCTGCCCGCACTTCAGACGGCCCGAAGCTGATGCCCGAAACCGAGGAGCTGGCCACCGGCAAGAACTTCGCCGCGGTCACCACGGTGCTGCCCAGCGGCGCGCTGCAGACCCAGATGATCTGGGTGCACGTCGAAGACGGCGAGATCGTGCTCAACACCGAGACCCACCGGGCCAAGTGCCACAACGTCGCCCGCGACCCGCGGATCACCGTGCTCATCCGCGACGAGCAGGACCCCTACCGCTACGCCGAGGTCCGCGGCACGGTGACCGGCGTCGAGACCGGGGAACGCGCCCGCCGCCAGGTCGACGAACTCGCCCAGAAGTACACCGGCGAGGACTACCCGCCGGACGCGATCAAGTCCGAACGCGTCATCCTGCGGGTGACCCCGGAGCGGCAGACCTTCATCGACCAGAGCAAGGGCGTCGCGGACTGATGACCGACACGCTCCGCCGGTACCGCCGCGCGTGCGACTACCTGGCCGCGGCGATGATCCACCTCAAGGACAACGTCCTGCTGACCGAACCGCTGCGGTCCGAGCACCTCAAGCCGCGCCCGCTCGGCCACTGGGGCACCTGCCCCGGGCTGACCCTGATCTACGCCGGGCTGAATCGGCTGGTCGCCGACACCGGACAGCGCACACTGCTCGTCACCGGGCCGGGTCACGGCGCCCCGGCGATCCACGCCAACCTCTGGCTCGAGGGCACCCACGCCGAATACGACCCACAGCTGGCCCTCGACGGCCACGGCCTCGCCGAGCTCGTCCGCCGGTTCTCCTGGCCCGGCGGCTTCCCCAGCCACCTCTCCCCCGAAGTCCCCGGCGTCATCCACGAAGGCGGCGAACTCGGCTACGCCCTCGCCACCGCCTTCGGCGCGGCGTTCGACGACCCCGGACTGCTGGTCGCCTGTGTGGTCGGCGACGGCGAGGCCGAGACCGGCCCGACCGCGGCGTCCTGGCACAGCCCCAAGTTCACCGGCCCGGGTGACGGGCGGGTGCTGCCGATCCTGCACGTCAACGGCTACAAGATCGCGTCACCGACCCTCTACGAAACGATGTCGGACGACGAGCTCACCGCCTACTTCACCGGCTGTGGCTGGACCCCGCTGATCGTCGACGTCCGCGGCACCGACGACCCCGACGCCCCGCTCGCCGAGGCCCTCGCCCGGGCGCACGGCCAGGACACCGGCCCGCCGCCGATGATCGTCCTGCGCAGCACGAAGGGCATGGGCGTGCCAGCCACCTCGCCAGACGGCACGCCGCTGGAAGGCACGTTCCACGCTCACCAGGTCCCGCTGCCGGGCGCTGCCGACGACCCGGACCAGCTCGCCGAGCTGGAGCGGTGGCTGCGGTCCTACCGGCCCGAGGAGCTGTTCGACGCCGACGGCGTCCCCGCCGAGGACCTGCTCACCGTGCCGCCGGAACCGTCGCTGCGACTCGGGCGCGTCCCGCAGGCCAACGGCGGCATGCTCCGGCAGGATCTCCCGCTGCCGGACCTGGGGAAGTTCGCCGTCGAGGTGAGCGGGCCCGGCGCGGCGCAGGAAAGCCCGACGGAAGTCCTCGGCGGCTGGCTGGCCGAGCTGGTGCGGCAGGCACCGGAGACGTTCCGCGTCGTCTGCCCCGACGAGCTGGAGTCCAACAAACTCGGCGCGCTGCTCGAGGTCACCGACCGGCAGTTCGACCGGGACGTCCCCGGCTACACCGAGCACCTCGGCCGCCGGGGCCGGGTCCTGGAGGTGCTGTCCGAACACCTCTGCCAGGGCTGGCTGCAGGGCTACCTGCTCACCGGACGCCACGGCCTCTTCCCGTGCTACGAAGCCTTCGTGTCCATTGTGGACAGTATGGTGAACCAGTACGCCAAGTTCCTCAAGATGTCCGGCGAAGTGCCCTGGCGGGCGCCGGTGGCGAGCCTGAACTACCTGCTCACCAGCGACGGCTGGCGCCAGGAGCACAACGGCTACAGCCACCAGGGCCCCGGCTTCATCAACCAGATGCTCACCAAGAAGGCCGACACCGCACGGATCTACTTCCCGCCGGACGCCAACACCCTGCTGGAAACCATGCACCGCTGCCTGTCCTCGACCGGCCTGATCAACGTCGTCGTCGCCGGCAAGCAGAGCGGTCCGGTGTGGCTGTCCCCCGAGGAGGCCCGCGCCCACTGCCGCGCCGGCGCCGCCGTCTGGCCGTGGGCCGGCCACGAGGGCGAGGCCGACGTCGTGCTCGCGTGCGCCGGGACCACGCCGACCCTGGAGACGCTCGCCGCGGCGCAGCTGCTGGTCGACGCGGCTCCCGACCTGCGGGTGCGGGTGGTGAACGTCGTCGACCTGCTCTCGCTGTGCCCGGCCGACCGGCACCCCAACGGCCTGTCCGACGAGGCGTTCGCCGACTGCTTCGGCGACGACGTACCGGTGATCTTCGCGTTCCACGGCTACCCGTCCGCCGTGCACGAGGTGCTGCACGGCCGTCGCGACACGCAGCGCTTCCACGTGCACCGCTACCTCGAGGAAGGGACCACGACCACACCGTTCGCCCTGCTGGCCAGCAACCGGATGACCCGCCACGACCTCGCCGCCGACGCCGTCGGCCGCGCCCGCGGCTGGTCGTCGGCCGGCGGCGATCTGGCCCGCGACTTCCAACACCGCCGCGACGAGCTGCTCGACGTGGCCTACCGCGACGGCGAAGATGCCGCCGAGATCACCAGCTGGCGGTGGGCGCGATGAAGGTCCTGACGGTCAACCCGGGGTCGGGCAGTCTGCGGCTGCACGTGGTGGACGGCAACGACGCGACCGAAGTGGACGACGTCGAGTCCGTTGTGGACACGTACGGCACAGTCGACGTGGTCGCGCACCGGCTCGTGCACGGTGGCCCGGACCTCGTCGAGCCCACCGTAGTCACCCCGGCGGTACGCGAAGCGATCGCGGCCGCCCGGTCGCTTGCCCCGGAGCACGTGCCGAAGACCGAAAAGCTGCTGGACCAGCTCACCAAGCTGCTACCGGACGCGACGCACGTCGTCTGCCCGGACACTGCATTCCATCGGACGATCCCGGCCGTGGCCCACACGTACCCGCTGCCGGCGCGCTGGCGGACCCAGTGGAACCTGCGCCGCTACGGCTTCCACGGCTGGTCCTTCAGCTGGGCGACTCGGCGAGCGGCGCAACTCCTGGACCGCCCCACCGCCGAGCTGAACCTGCTGGTGGCGCACCTGTCCGGCGGCTGCTCGGTCTGCGCGGTCTCCCGCGGACGCAGCGTCGACACCTCCATGGGCTTCACACCCCTGGAAGGCACGATGATGACCAAACGGTCCGGCACGGTGGACCCGGGCATGCTGCTGTGGCTGCTGCGGGAAGGCAAACTGTCCGTCGACGAGCTGGAAGACGGGCTCTACCACCACTCCGGCCTGCTGGGCCTGTCCGGCACGTCCGACGACACCCGCGACCTGGTCCGCGACGGCGACGTCAAAACCCGGTTCGCGCTGGCGGTGTTCGAGCACCGGGTCCGCCGGGAGCTGGCGGCGGTCGCGGCGAGCCTCGACCGGATCGACGCGCTGGTGTTCACCGGCGACATCGGCTGGGACCAGCCCGAGGTCGCCGAAGCCGTGGCCGGCGGTCTCGGCGTGCTGGGCATCAGCGGCGGCCTGTCCCGCACGCGGGAGCAGGACGCCCTGATCAGCGCGCCGGACGCGGCAGTCCCGGTGCTGGCTCTCCAGTCACGGGAGGAGCTGGAACTGGCGCGAGCCGCGGGTGACGTGGCCCGCTGAGCCCAGCGGCGGCCGGGTCCTCAGGACATTTCCCTGGGGTCGACGTCGTCGCCGAGCAGCCGATGCACCGCGTCGGCGTTCTCATACCGCTGCTCGGGCAGCTTGCCGAGGTGACCGAGGACGTCCTCACCGGCCCCGTGCGCGGTCGCACTGCGCAGCAGTTCTCCCCGTTCGCACGGGTACTCGACCTCGGAGAGATACTCGCGGACGTCGGGCATCGGGCGGCTCCCTTCTCGGTGATCTTTTGTTCCCCGCATACCCCCGTTCAGCACGGATTACCCGCCCCTTTGCCCGGTCGAACCGTCGGCCATGCTGTCCTCCTCCGGCTCGCCGTCCATCACTTCGCGAGACGCGCAGACAAACGGCAGCTAACTGTATTGACCACGGAGGTTGGGTACGGGGCGACACGTGATCGGATGATCTTGGTGTGAGGGAGGACCTCCGGGTTCGGTGTGGATTGCGACATCTGCACCGGCGACCTGGAGGCCCTCGTGACCCACGTTAACGCACCCCTCACTCCGACCGGGAGACTGCGCCTGGCCCGGTGCGTCGTCGAGGAGGGCTGGCCGTTGCGGCGGGCGGCGGACCGGTTCCAGGTCTCGGTCACTACCGCCGCGCGGTGGGCCCTCCGCTACCGCGACCACTCGACGAGTGGGCCTACGCCCAGCCCTACACCTGCGAGACCGAGCGCCGCGAAGTGTTACCGGGCTGGTTGCACACCTACAATCACCATCGCGGCCACACCGCACTCGCTGGCAAACCTCCCGCCAGCCGCGTCCCCAACCTCACGGGGCAATACAGCTAACGGAGGCCGCTGCTTCGAGTCGTCTCGCCTCGCGATCAACGGAACTCGGGCAGCACATACTCCCGCCAGCCCCGGAAGAATCCTTCGTGATCGGCACCGACCTGCTGCACGTAGATCTCGTCGACACCGGCATCGACGTACTGACGCACCCGTTCCGCATGCGCCTTCGGGTCGTCGCCGCACACGATCGCCTTTTCGACGTCCTCGCGCGGAACGAACGTCGTCGCGGCCTCGAAATCCTCCGGACGCGGCAGGATCTGCGCCAGCTGGCCGGGCAGCGCGTCGTTCGGCCACAGCCGGTGCGCCTGGTCGATGGCGGCTTCGGCGTCGGCGTCCCAGCAGACCTTCATCCCGGCCTGCACCGGCTTCCCATCACCACCCGCTTCGCGGAAAGCACGCACGAGATCGGCGTCGGCCGCGACCGTGCAGTAGCCGTCGCCGATCCGCCCGGCCAGCTCGGTGGCCTGCGGCCCAAACCCGGACACGTAGATCGGCACCGGCTCGGCCGGCATCGTGTAGATCCGCGCGTCCTGCACCTCGTAGTGCTTCCCGTGGTGGCTGACCGCTTCGCCGCGCAACCCCGCCGCGTGCAGCTTGCGGATCACGTCGACGGCTTCCTCCAGCATCTCCAGCCGCTGACCCGCCGAGGGCCACGCGTCCCCGAGGACGTGCTCGTTCAGGGCTTCTCCGGAGCCCACCCCCAGCACGAACCGGCCGTCCAGCTGCACGGCGGCGGTGGCCGCGGCCTGCGCCAGCACGGCCGGGTGAATCCGGACGGTCGGGCACGTCACCGCCGTCGTGATCGGCAACGACACAGCCTCCGACAACGCGCCGATCACCGACCACACGAACGGGCTCTGGCCCTGCGCGTCGTTCCAGGGGTGGAAGTGGTCCGAGATCCACAGCCGCTCGAAGCCCGCGCGTTCCGCCGCCCGGGCCTGGGCAACGAGTTCACGAGGACCGTACTGCTCACAGGACAGGAAGTAACCGATCGACGTCATGGCCGCCGGATACCACCTTCGCGCGGCCGAAACACCTGCGCTCCCCCACATCGGTGATCGACAGATCGCTCGTGTGGCGCGGGCCGATCATAGGTAATAGATCGCCATGGTCGTCCGAGCACCCGAACGAGTCCAGCGGGCCGAGGACGTCGTCGTGCCGCACCTCGACGGTCCGGCGAATACGCCCACTTCCTCCCGGTGTTCGCCGAACGAGCCGGGCTCGCGGCCGAGGACCCCCGTCGTGACGCCCTCCGCGCCGAGCTGATCACCGAGCACCTCTCGCTGGCCGAACACATCGCCCGACGCTTCAGCGGCCGCGGCGAACCCTTCGAGGACTTGCTGCAGGTGGCCCGCACGGGGCTGATCCACGCCGTCGACCGGTTCGACCCCGGCAAGGGCGGCGAGTTCCTGTCCTTCGCCGTGCCGACCATCATGGGCGAAGTCCGCAGACACTTCCGGGACACCTGCTGGTCGATGCGCGTACCGCGGGGCCTGAAAGACCTCCAGCAAACCCTGGCAAGGCCGGCGCCACCTTGTCCCACGACCTCGGCCGCTCCCCGACTCCCAGCGAGCTCGCCACTCACCTCGAGCTGGACGTCGACACCGTCCGAGAAGGACTCCTCGCCGCGGACGCCTACCGGGCGTCTTCCCTGGAAGCGCCGATCGGCGGCGGGGACGACGCGCTCACGATCGCCGACCAGCTCACGGACGACACCTCCGAGTACACGAAATCCGACGACCGGCTCATGCTGAAGGGCGCCTTGGCCGAGCTCTCCCCTCGCGATCGGGACATCGTCCGGATGCGGTTCGTGGACGAGCTGACGCAGAGCCAGATCGCCGAGCGGATCGGCGTTTCGCAAATGCAGGTTTCCCGGCTGCTCGCCAGAGCCCTCGAGCAGCTGCGCAACCACATCGTCATCTGACGCCGTCCCCTGCTGAGCCCGTTCCCGACCACGGAGGTATCGATGACCGGCACCCTGCGCGTGCTCGCGCTGGTCTGCACCCTCAAGCCCTCGCCGGCTAAATCCAGCAGCGACCTGATCACCAAGCAGCTGCTCGACCTCTTCGCCGCACAGGACGTCTCCGGCGAGGTCGTGCGCGTCGTCGACCACGACGTCCGTCCCGGCGTAGAAGCCGACATGGGCGACGGTGACGAGTGGCCGCAGATCCGGCAGAACATCGCTGACGCCGACATCCTGCTCGTGGCCACGCCTACCTGGGTGGGGCACATGTCCAGCGTCGCCCAGCGGGTGCTGGAGCGCCTCGATGCCGAGCTGTCCGAAACCGACGACGAAGGCCGGCCGGCGATGTTCGGCAAGGTCGCCGTCGCCGCGGCCGTCGGCAACGAGGACGGCGCCCACAAGATCATCGCCGACCTGTTCCAGGCGCTCAACGACACCGGCTTCAGCATCCCGGCCCAGGGCGGCACGTACTGGAACGGCGAAGCCATGCAGGGCGGCGACTACAACGACCTGGACGAGACGCCGGAGGCCGTCGCTTCTACGAACGCGACGCTCGTCCGCAACGCCGTCCACCTGGCCCGGCTGCTCAAGAACGCCCAGTACCCCGCCGGCTGACCAGCGCCCGCGGATCAGCTGGAGAGCGCGACGATACCCGCTTCCGTCGAGGTCGCGGTCATGAACGCACTACCCAGGCCCGTGCGTTTCAGACGGCGGACCACCGCCGCGGGAACCATCGCCAAGACCAGGCGCCCCCGGACGCGCTCGGCGTGCCGGCGGACGCGCAGCAGCGCGCCCAGCCCCTCGGCGTTGAGGTGGCTCACACCGGCCAGATCAAGGACGACCGCGCCCTGCGTGATGAGCAGGGTTTCCGCGGCGTCGGCCAGGCTCTCGGCGGTCGTCCAGTCGACTTCGCCCACCGCCGTCAGAACCGCGACGTTCCCTTCGGCCCGGCTGCTCAGCTGCAGCCGCCTGGCCATCGATGCGCGTGAGCCGGCGGTGGTCATGCCGAGGCTACGGTCAGCACGAGAGCGGCTTGGTCGTCCTCGGGCACCGCGTTGCCCACGACGTGCTCGTCGACCGCGCCGACGATGGCGTTCACGACGGTCTCGGCGTCCGCGACCGATGTCCGAGGCAATGTGGCGAGGGTTCGCCGCAGCCGGTCGTCGCCGAACTGACTTCCCGACGGCGCCTGGGCTTCGGTGAGCCCGTCGGTGACCAGCACCAGGCTGTCCCCTGCACTCAGGACTACGCGTTCGGACCGCAGCACCGGCGCGGCGAACAGACCGAGCGCGGCGCCGTCCGGAGCCAGGACCTCGACCCGACCGTCGGCGCGGCGCACCAAGGGCTCGAGGTGACCGGCCCGCACGAACTCCACCTCGACACCGGCCGCGGTGACTTCGAGGTGGCCGTAGACGAGCGTGACGAAGTCGAGGCTGTGCTGCGCGGGCCGGTCCAGCAGGGAGGTATTGATCGCCTCCACCACGGCGACCGGGCCGGCTACCAGCTTCGCGACCGCCCGGGCGGTGTGGCGGACCAGGCCGGTGGTGGTCGCCGCGACGGCGCCGTGGCCACAGACGTCCCCGATGGCGAACGCCCAGCGGCCGGCGCCGAGGTCGAACACGTCGTAGAAGTCGCCGCCGACCGTCAGCCCGTCCCCCAGCGCCCGGTAGTACGCGGCGACGTCCACCCCGGGGATGTCCGGCAGCGTGACCGGGCGCAGGCCGGCCTGCAGGTCTCGCGCCAGCTGGGCGCGCTCGGTGTAGTGCCGCGCGTTGTCCGCGTGCAAGGCCGCTCGCCCGGCGATCTCCTCGGCCAGCGCCACCGTGTGGCCGTCTGCCGCGCGATCCCCGATGGTCAGCAGGCTCAGCACACCGAACGTCCGCCCGCGCGCGGTGAGCGGGACACACAGCCGGTGCGTGACACCCAGACCCGGCCACGACGCGGTGTCCCGCTCGGGCAGGGCCGCGCTCTCGCTGCGCCCGGATGCGAGGACCCGCGCGGCCATCGCCCGCCCGGCCGGCGACGGCGTCCAGCCCGTCTCTTCCTGCGCGGGGACCACAGCGACGCGGCGCAGCTCGCCGTCCTGCTCCACGTCGATGGCGCACAACGGCGCCAGCCTCGGCACCGCCAGCTCGGCCAAAGCGGCCAGCCCGGCTTCGTAATCCAGCTCGCGCGCGGTGACCGTGCTGGTCTCGAGGACGAACGCCAGATCTTGGCGAGCCTGGTGTTCCCGGGCGATCGCGGCGTCCCGGGCCCGGGTGATCCGGTCGCGTTCGATGACCAGGGCGGCGGTCCGGGCGAAGACGGCGTTCACCGCGAGGTCGGCGGGCTGCGGCGCGCGCGGGCGGCGGGAGTAGACGGCGAAAGTCCCCAGCAGCCGCCCGTCGGCGTCCAGGATCGGCGTCGACCAGCACGCCGCCAGCCCGGCCTGGCCGGCGAGCTCGCGGAAGTCCTTCCATAGCGGATCAGTGGCGATGTCAGTCACGATCACCGGCTCCCGGCGGTGGGCGGCGGTGCCGCAGGAACCGATGCCCTCGCCGGTGGCGATCCCGTCGATCGCCTCGTTGTAGAAGGCGGGCAGGCTCGGCCCGGCGCCGTGGTGCAGGTGCGCGGCGTCGTCGTCGGCCAGCAGGACCGACGCGAGCACGTCGGGTGACGCGCTTTCGATGACGCGCACCATCTGCTCGAGGACCTCGCGCAGCGGGGCTTCGGTGACGACCTGCTCCAGCAGCGCGCGGTGCTCGGCGCCGACCCGGTGCGCGTGCTTGAGGTCGGTGGTCTCGACGCCGACCAGGGTGACCCCGGTGATCGTTCCGGTCCCGTCCCGGCGCGGTTCGCAGGTGAAGTCGAAGAACGCCTCCCGCGCGGCCTCGCCCGAGCCGAGCACGACCTGCCCGTCGCGGGCGGTGAACGGCGTCCCGGTGCGGTAGACGTCGTCGAGCAGTTCGAAGAGCCCCTGCTCGACGAGGCCGGGGAGGACGTCCTGGACCGGCAGCCCGAGCTGGTCGGCCGTCATACCGGTGGCGGCCAGGAAGGCCGGATTCGCGCTGTCGACGACGAGCCGCGAACCGGACATCACGGCGAACACGACCGGTATCCGCCCGAACAACGCGGCGAGCTCGTCATCCAGACCGGCAGCCTGCCCCACCGGGGCGCTGACCACGGCTTGGAGCAAGTCGTCCACCTGAGGATCGCCCATACCCGTCTGTCCACCTCCGCACCTATCTTACGGCTAGTCACCGAAGCGTCGGCGCGAATGCCCAGCCCAGAGGCCAGCGGTGAAAGTGGACTCGACCCGGCCGGCGCAAGCCGGATCGGCGGCGGGCGAGACGCGCGTCCTCGCCTGCCGTCGCCGAGTTCCGATCAGGAGCAGCATTCCTCGGGTTGGACCTTGTCAGCCTGACCCCAGCGGCAACGGAGCTGACATCGCCGCCGACGTCGACCAGCGGCTGAGCCCGATGCCGTGACCGCCCCAGCGCGCTGATGGTCGCTCTATCTGGCCCCTTTCGGGCGGGCCGGTTGAACCGGATCTTCCGGGTGAATTCTCAGCTCTTGTCACCGGCGCTGCGCAGGTGCTCCTTGACCTTGGCGATCGCGAAACCCCAGCCCTGGTCCACCGTGGGCTTCGGCGGCACGGACATCTCCTCGGGGTTGGTCAGCACGTCCAGCAGCACCGGTCCCTCGGTGCGCAACGCCCGCCCGACAGCTTCGGCGAGCTCGGCCGGGTCGGTGACCCGGATCCCGGTGAACCCCATCGCGGTGGCGACCGCCGCAAAGTCCGGGTTGTCCAGCTCGGTGCCGAACTCGGGCAGCCCGGCCTGCTCCTGCTCCAGCTTCACCATGCCGAGCCGCCGGTTGTCGAACACCACCAGCTTCACCGGGAGCCGGTAGCTCCGGATGGTGATCAGGTCGCCGAGCAGCATGCTCAGGCCGCCGTCGCCGCAGAACGCGACCACCTGGCGCTCGCGTTCCCACAGCTGGGCCCCGATCGCCTGCGGCATCGCGTTGGCCATCGACCCGAGGTTGTAGGAACCGAGCAGCCGGCGCGACCCGGTCATCCGGACGAAGCGGGACAGCCACACCGTCGCCATCCCTGTGTCCGAGGTGAAGACGGCGTCCTGGTCGGCCAGCTCGTCGATCAGCGCGGCCAGTGCCTCGGGCCGGATCTGGTGGTCCTGGTTGTCGAAGACAGACCGGACCTTCCCGACCAGGCCCTTGTCGTGCTCGGGGGAGGCCAGCCGCGCCTGCCCGGCGCGCCAGCGTTCGAAGTGCGCACGGGCGTCGTCGAGGTGGTCCCGCGAAGCGTGCGGGGACAGCCGCAGCAGCAGCGCCGCGACCGTGGGGGCGACGTCGCCGACCAGGCCGAGCTCGACCGGGACGCGACGCCCGATGTGCTCGGCGACGGCGTCAACCTGGATGACCTTCTTCCCGGTCGGGTACCAGGCCCGGTAAGGGAAGTCGGTGCCGAGCAGGAGCAGCAGGTCGGCGTCGTCCATCGCCTGCGCGGCGGCGGGGTTGCCGATCAGGCCGGTCTGGCCGACCTCGAACCGGTTGTCGTCTTCGAAGCCTTCCTTCGCCTTGAGGGTGAGCACCATCGGGGCGCCAAGCCGGTCGGCCAGGGCCAGCACGTCCTCGCGCGCCTGCCGGGCGCCGCGGCCCACGAGCAGGGTGACCTTCTCCGCCGCGTTGAGCAGCTGCGCGGCCGCGTCGAGGGCGGGGTCATCGGGCCGGGTGCTGCGCTCGACCAGGGAGAACCGCGGCTCCCGGTCGGCCTCGACCTTCTTGTCGCCGACGTCGCCCGGAACGGTGAGGACCGCGGGGCCACCCCGGCTGATCGCCGTGCGGACCGCGATCTCCAGCAGACCGGGGATCTGCTCGGGCGAGGTCACGGTGGCGCGGAAGACCGCGACGTCGGTGAACAGCAGGTCGTTGTCGACCTCCTGGAACATCTCCGTGCCGATGTCGGCCTGCGGGACCTGCCCGGCGATGGCCAGCACGGGAGCGTGGCTCTTCGCGGCGTCGTAAAGGCCGTTGAGCAGGTGCACCGAGCCGGGGCCGACGGTGCCCATGCAAACGCCGATGGTGTCGCCCAGCTGGGCCTGCGCGCCGGCGGCGAACGCGGCGGCTTCCTCGTGCCGGCAGCCGATCCACTCGATGCGCTCGGCGCGGCGGATGGCGTCGGTGAGCGGGTTGAGGGCGTCACCGACGACGCCGAACACGTGCGTGACGCCGAGCTGGGCGAGGCTGTCGACGATGACCTGGGCGACGGTGCGGGTCACGAATCCTCCTGGGTCAGACGGTGAAGTGGTCGGGGTCGGCCGCGGCCCAGTCCGCCGCCCACCCCGGCGGGGCCTCGGACAGGAGCTGCTCGGGCGCGAGCCAGTCGTAGAGCTCGGCGTAGGACAGCACGTGGTGGGGATCGACGCGGCGGCGCAGCAGGTGCGGCCGCAGCTCGGCGGGAAACCGGACGCCCATCGACGCCATGATCTGCTGGGCGCCGGTGACGGTGGCGCGCTGGAACCGTTCCACGCGCAGGGATTTATCGGCGACGTCCAGGGCGCGGGCGCGGCGGGCGTCCTGGGTGGTGACGCCGACCGGGCAGGTGTTGGTGTGGCAGCGCTGCGCCTGGATGCAGCCGACGGCGAACATCATCGCCCGGGCGGCGTTGGTGTAGTCCGCGCCCTGGACGAGGCGTTTGACGATGTCGGCGCCGGTGGCGACCTTCCCGCTCGCGCCGAGCTTGATCCGGTCGCGCAGCCCGGTGCCGACCAGTGCGTTGTGGACGGTGATCAGGCCTTCGGTCAGCGGCGTCCCGATGTGGTCGGCGAACTCCAGCGGCGCGGCCCCGGTGCCGCCTTCGGCGCCGTCGACGATGATGAAGTCCGGGGCGGTGCCTTCGGCGAGCATCGCCTTGCAGACGGCGAGGAACTGGCTTCGCGAGCCGACGCAGAGCTTGAACCCGGTCGGTTTGCCGCCCGCCAGCTCGCGCATCTCGGCGATGAACCAGATCAGCTCCCGCGGGGTGGAGAACATCCGGTGGTACGGCGGCGAGATGACGGTCTGCCCCTGCGGGACGTCGCGGACGCGGGCGATTTCCGCGTTCACCTTGCCGCCGGGCAGCACGCCGCCGATGCCGGGTTTGGCGCCCTGGGACAGTTTCAGCGAGACGCACTTCACCGCGTCGTGGGCTGCTTTGTCGGAGAACTCCGTTTTGTCGAACCCTCCGTCAGAGGTGCGGCAGCCGAAGTAGCCGGTGCCGATCTCCCAGACGAGGTCGCCGCCGTGGCGCAGGTGGTACTCCGAGAGGCCGCCTTCGCCGGTGTCGTGGGCGAAGCCGCCCAGCGCGGCACCCCGGTTGAGGGCCAGGATCGCGTTGGCCGAGAGTGAGCCGAAGCTCATCGCGGACACGTTGAGCAGGGCCATGTCGTAGGGCTTGGTGCAGTCCGGGCCGCCGATCCGGATCTTCGGCGGACTGTCCGGCGGCGACACCGGGGCCATCGAGTGCACGAGCGACTCGTACCCGTCGGCGTAGACGTCGCGTTCGGTGCCGAACGGCTCTTCGGCGTCGGTGCCCTTGGCGCGCTGGTAGACGATGCTGCGGACGTCGCGGTCGAAGGGGCGGCCGTCGAAGTTGCGTTCGATGAAGTACTGCTGCAGTTCGGGCCGCAGCGCCTCGAGCAGGAACCGCAGATGCCCGAGCACCGGGTAGTTCCGCAGCACCGAATGCTTACGCTGGCGCAGGTCCCGGCAGCCGACGCCGGCGACGAGCAGCAGCGGCGCCGCGAGCAGCCACCACCACGGGCCGGCGAACACAGCAAGCGCGACGGCACCCAGCGCCACGAGGGACAACACGCCGACCGCACCGAATCTGAGCACGATTCGAAGCTAGCCGCGTCGCTGGTCAGCCGCAGGCCGAGCGCGGCGATACCAGCACCGATGGGGTATTCGTCCGACACGCAACGCACGCCGCACCTCAGACATCTCCCCCGGCGCAGCCAAGGGAACCCTGACGACAGCGAAATACGAAGGACCGCTCAGCGGACTCCAACCCGGACGTGCATGCCGGCTACTTCAGCACACTGACCGCGCGGGCAATGGCCAGCAGCGACGTCAGCAATGCCGCGACACTCTGCACCGCCATCAGCACCTTCGCCCGCGAGGACAGCGGCATGGTGTCGGTGGGACTGAACGCCGTCGAGTTGGTCACCGACACATACAGATAGTCCACCAGGGTCGGCACCCAATCGGACTTGACGCTGGACCCCGCGGCGACTTCCTCGACGGTGTCGGCGTTCTCGTCCTGGGAGAACCGGAAGTCGGCCAGCGGGAAGTCGCTGCGGCCGGACTGGGTGCGCTTGACCGGGCCACCGCGGTCCAGCTCCCAATAGGCCAGGCCGAACGCGATCACGTTGGTCAGCCACACCTGCAGCGCACCCAGCAGCAAAGCCTGGCCACTGTCGGCCGCGCCGGCGACCAAGTCGTGGATGAGCAGGGCCAGCGCCCCGAGATTGGTCCCCGCGATGACCACGACCAACGACAGGGACAGGACGCGGGAGAGCCGGGTCTGCCGCGTGACCCGCCGCGGGTTGATCGCGGTCAGCGGGATCAGCAGCGCGAACTCGAGCACGGGCACGACGAACCGGGGAGCGACCAGCAGCTGCTGCGGCAGCGCCAGGTAGAGCACGATGGCGACCAGCGTCGCAACGGCAGCCGGCAACCGGGCTTCGCCGCGGCGTTGATGGCGGGGATGGCGGGTGGAGGCCTCGGCGCGGTCGGCAGGCATGGCGGGCGGCTCCTCGCGGACGGCCGCTGACCGGCCCCTGTGATCGACGAGGCAGCCTAACCCTTTGGCGTGTCCGTTCCCCGGCCACCGGCAGCGGACCCGCCGCAGCCCGGCACCGCCGCGACCCTGCATCATCGACCTGACCGCAGTCACGTTCATCTCCCGCACGGGGATCAACGTGATGATGAACCGGCGGCGCGACTACCCCACACCACTGCACCTGCACCCGGTCCTGCTGCCGCCGTCGGCCACGGCTGTGGAACCGGCTTGGCGTCACCGCCCTGCTCAGCATCCATCCCACGCGCGCCGCCGCGCATGAGTTGCCGCGCTGGTTCGCTACCCGGCTTCCTGACGCGGTTTCGACGACGAGAATTCCAGCGTCGTCCAGCCGATGTGGTGATCTTGACCGTGACTGGTTGTGCAGGTCGCTGCCCGTGCCGGTACCGTCGAAATCGCTGCGGTTGAGACCGACAGCCGCTGCCGAGCACCGCACCAGGCTCCCGCACCGCGCGGGGCCGGCGGGGTAAAGCAGGGCTGCACGAATGATCTCGATGGGCTCTGGCTGCCTCGCCTCCGACCGGAGGTCACGATGCGCGCCACCGCCCGCCAAACCCACTCCAGAGCACTCGCGATGACCGTCTCGACCAGCTGCGGACACGTCATACTGAACGTCCGCGGCGAACTGGACGCCGCCACCGTCGACGAGTTCGCCGATCTCGCCGACCACTTGCTCAGCGACCGCCAGGCGGCGGTGATCATCGACCTGTCGAAGGTCTCGTTCTGCTCCGCCGGCGCCCTCGGCGTCCTGCTGCGGCTGACCAGCGACGCCGACGGCCACGGCACTCCACTGGCAATCCTCGCCACCCAACCCGCCGTGCTCCGCCCGATCCAGATCCTGGGGCTGCAGCCCGTCCTCCCCGTGCACACCACACTCGCCGACGCCTCCAGCTGGCTGGAGCTGCTGCCCAGGCTCACTCCGTAGCTCGTCATGGCGGCGACCTGCACCTCGGTAGAAATGGCGTTCTGCGTTCCGGCATTGCACGACCAAGGCAGCCCAGACCTCGGCGCTGACGTCCTCGGGCAACGTGGGGACGCGTTCCTCAGCACCGCATTGAGCCGGCTCGACGCTGACGGGCGCTAGCCGGACCTCACCCCTACGCCGGCCGACGCGCATCGGGGCATGATGGCTCCGTGACGGTCGAGAAGGCGATGCCGGAGCTACGACAGCGGCAGACCGAGCTGACCGCGTTGCTGCGTGAGCGCGCGAGTATCTATCCGGACGTCCCGGGACGCTGCTACTCCAGCATCGAGGCCCTCCTGCTGGAGCAGGGCCGATGGTTCACACCCGCCGACCTGCCCGACGGTGCGGAGCGCGGGCCCGAGCGTCGCTGCTACGCCAACGCCAGCCTCCACAGCGAGGTTCACGGACTCATCTACGTTGAAGGGTTCGCGCTCGCCGCCTCTCGCCTCCACACCGCGCACGCCTGGTGCACCCGTCCCGACGGAACGGTCGAAGACCCGACCTGGGGCGGCGACGGGCTCGCCTACCTGGGCATCCCGTTCACGCCCACGTACTTGCTCGAACACGAGGCCGACGCCGGGGCGTACGCGGTGCTGTTCGACCAGCACCGCACCGGCTGGCAGCTGCTGACCCGAGGCCTGCCCGAGCACGCGCTCGCGCCGGTCGGGCTGCCCCTGCGGCTCGCGTCGTTGGCTCGTCAGCGGCCGATCAAGGCGTCATGCAGATGCTCGTCGAGTTCGGCGACGAAGTCCTCGGTCCGCCATGGCCGAAGCGCCTGCCGGACAAGACGAACCCGCTGAGTAGCCACACGACCTCCCGTCGCCGACGCCACGTCAATGGCGTCGTGCAGGCCCGCGACGCATGCGCGCGGGTCGCCCAGCTTTAGCCGCGCCAATGCGAGGTCCGAGGTCACGATGCCGCGCTGCACGGCGTCTCGGGACGTCCTCAGCGATTCGAGCGAACGTTCAAGGCTGCTGTGCGCGTGGCCGGCGTCGCCCGCGTGGAGTGCGCACAAGCCGTCGAATCCCCTGAGCCGCTCGCCGTCGAACCCCTGGTGCGGATCGTCCATCGACAGCTGGTCGACGGTCGTCCACGCCCGACTGATCGCCTCGGCCGCGTCCCTCGACTGGCCTGCTCGAGCGTTGATCTCGGCGTGAACGGCATGAGCACGCGCACGGACGGCATAGCTCGACCCCCGATGAGCATCGACGGTCGCCGCTCGGGCGATCTCCCGTGCCAGTCGATGGTCGCCCGTCGCGTGGAGCGTCACCATGGTGTGGCTTGTCCGGATCATCGCGCGGAGACTTCGATCCTTCAGCCCGCCGGCAGCCTGGGTCGCCTCCGCGTAAAAGCCCATTGCCGCCTCGTCGTCACGCGTCTCGAAGGCCAGGCGCGCGGCGAGCGCAAACGCCGCGGCCGCCAGCGTCGGCAAGTCCGCAGGGCGTCGGCCAGATTGCGACGCTAGGAGCCGACACGCGTCGACGACGGGAGCGAGCTGGAGCTGCAACCTGACGAACGGCTGCGCGCCCACCTGTCGGTCGATCGAAACAACCGCCTCGTGCAGGCTGGGAATGACCTCGTCGAGATTCGATCGCCCCAATTCGGCCGTTGCCACGCTCGCGCGCGTGGCGGGCTGCAGCAGCATCGCCAAGTCGGTGCCCTCGGCCCCGGCGCACGTGGCGATCACCTCGACGATTTCCTGAATTCGGGGCGACGTCACGTCGAAGTACCGGAACGCCTCCAGAAGGAGTTCGAAGTCCGAACCCGGCCCCAAGCCGACTTGTCCCGTCGGCGTGCTGGCGTAGACGTGCGCCAGCACGACCTGGTATCGCTCCCCCGGATTGGTTCCATCGTCGATGCTCTCCCATCGGGCGACGGCACGCCGGATGCTCGATCGCTGGCTGGCCGCCAGGGACGCCATGCCCAGCTGACGCGCCGATTCCTGCAGTGCACGCGCCAGGTCGGCCCACGACCAGCCGCGCGAAACGCGCAGCCGGCGCAGAATGCGCGCCCCGGTCTGCCTTCCTGTAGCCACGATATTCAGTACACCATTCGACGAGGTCAAAGTGGAACGACCAAACGCGGTTTGCCCTGTTCAGCTGCGTAATTGAGCGTATACCAGGTGCCTTGGGCCTGATTCGTGCCGCGCGGAAATCCGATCACCAGTTCGCTGCGATCCACCATCCACCGGTTCCGCGCGTGGTATGCGGCACCGCCGAGCGCGTCGGCACGGAGCTCGACGACGTCGACTAGGCGTCCTGCTCGGCGGCAGGCGCTGATCGCGGCCGCTGCTTCGGCGGGCTGATCGGTCACCGTGCACGGAACGACGACGCACAGTTCGGAGTTCGTCCGGTCGCAGAGCCAGCTCAACGCGAAGGTGTCGATGCCGACGGCGCCTCCTACGTGGAAGAGCGTGCCTGCGTCCGCGAACGGTCGCAGGTAGGCCTCGAACAACGAGTCGACTCGCTCCCTGTCTGGCTCGCCGATGGAGCGCGTCCCGGTAATCGTCACCCGCCGTCCCAACTCAGTTGCCCCGTCCCGTGTCACCAAATGTCATCTCCCTCGACGCCGCCGTCCACGGTCTCATGAGCACAGGTTCAACGGAAAGATCAAGGGGCTGTGCGTGGGAACCATGACCGACGCGGTGGACGTCGCCGGAGTGCTTTGCGGTTGCACGGTCGGCTTTGCCGGGCTTCTGCTCTGCGGGTGGTGGCTGTGGTCGCGATTCGCCCGACCGCACGGCCAGCATGCCAACCTCGACGAGCGTACTTCGGCCATTCGTCTCCAGCGCGACGCGCACCCGGTTGAAGCTCGGCTATCGGGACCGAGCCGGACGTCGCAGGTAGACCGGCCGGTTTGCTGCCGGACCGGCGATTCCGTACAGCCGGTCACCGTTTTCTCGCCAGCACCTCCCAAGACCGTCCACCGAGCCTCGGTCGTCGCCGCATTCTTCGACTCAGCGACTCGTCGCGATCTTCCGCCCGTTGGCTCTCCGCTGCCGCGTACGTCCGAAGGCTGGGCGCCCCACCGCGGCAACCTCGTCGAAGACGGCGCAGCTCATGTCTCGAACGCCTGACCAGGCGCCGGCATGGAACCGGCCTGTGGGCACGGACCCGGCGCGGGCGAACCTCCCCTACCTCTACGACGCCTTCCTCGTCGGCAAGGACGCCCACGACATCGAACTCGACACCAGACGCCACCTCGAAGCTGTGTCCAAGGACATCGGCTACGTCTTCACCTCCGAGCACGCCACCCACCAGCGGATCGCCCGCTACCTCGCCGGGCACGTGCACCACCTCGTCATCGCCGGAGCAGTCCTCCCGGGCTCCCGCACCGACGACCTCCACCACGTCGTCCGCCGCGCCAACCCGGCCTCGGCCATCACCTACGTCGAGCACGACCCGCTCGCCGCCGCCGTGCAGCGCGCGATCGCCGAGGACCGCGCGAACGACATCCGGGTCGTCGAGACCGACCCGCTCGACCCGGCCGAGATGTGGCTGGCACTGCGCGAGGACCAGGCCATCATCGCTGACCACCCGATCGGGTTGCTCCTCGGCGGTGTCCTGTCCTTCCACGGCGGAACACGCACCGACGTCGCGGACGTCGTCCAAGCCCACATCGCCCAGCTGCCCGCCGGATCGTTCCTCGCCCTGACCCACCTGTTCGACCCCGAAACCCCCGAGCACACCCCCGTCGCCATCGCCCTGGAAGAGAAGCTGCGGACGAGCGCGCTCGGCCGCGGCGCCGTCGCCACGCGCAGCGAGGTCGAAGCCATGCTCAAGGGAACCGACCTGCTCCCGCCCGGCATCGTCCAAGCCGACACCTGGTGGCCCGACGGCCCCCTCCCCCACCACGACACCACGCCCCTCGTGACCGCGGCCGTCAGCCGGATCAAGCCGCCCAAGAGCACTCCCACCGAAGGTTCTCGCAGCTCACCTCCCTGAGCAGCGAGAACCCGGACACACGCTGCGCCGACCAGCACAGCAACCCCCATCCGGCCAGACCGGGACGTGTCCGGGAGCCGGTCGTCACGACACGACCGGCAACACCTGGCCGGGACCGCACACCCGGCCGGACAACACGTCGTGCCCTCCGGGTCGCAACCGACGCCCGGAGGGCACGACCCACAGCCTGGATCAGCCCGAATCGCAGGCCAAAGACCCAATGCAACGACGAAAGAACGGAGCGGTCCCAACCGTGCCCCGAGCAACCCGGCCGGCAGTCATCGCAGTCGCACACGAACTCCGCCGACTCCGCACAGAACGCGGCCTCAGCCTTCGCCAACTCGCCACGAGGACAGGAATCAGCCCGTCCAGAATGTCAGCGCTCGAGACCGGGCACCTCGGGCCGGATCCCATCACCGTCGCGTTTCTCCTCGGCGCCATCGGTATGCAGCTGACCACACTGGAGAAGCTCGTCCCGCTCGCGGCCCGCGCCGACGAGCCCGACTTCCTCGACCCGACCGGGCACGACGAACGCATGCTGCGCACCGGATTCGAGAACCTGGCCACGGAAGTGTTCGAATGGTCGCCGATGTTGTTCCCCACGGCACTGCGCTCCGCCGGGTACTCCCACGCGATACGCGAATCCGGGATGCCCCACCCGGACACCGCCACAAGGGACCTCGTCCCCGCCTCGGCCCGTGTCTCCCTCGCCGACAGCCCGGAGACCCGGTACACGTTCCTGCTCGGCGAAGCCGCCACACGACCCGACGCCTGTCCCCCGGACGTGCTCTGCGATCAGATCGAAGAAGTCGCGGCAGTGTCGAAAATGCTGCGCATCTCCATCAGCCTCGTTCCGGCATCCTTCTGCCCCACCGGCCTGGTTGAACCGTTCACCCTCTACGAAAACCACGACGGGCCTTTCGGCGTCGCCGTTCCCCACCACCGAGGCGTCGCCTACCTCACCAACAAGGCATCGGTGTCGGACTACGCAACAACCGCCACGTGGCTGCGAAGTGGCGTCGCGGCACCCTCCTGGCCATGACCGACTCCCGGCCGGCGCGTCCTGCCCTCCCTCCAGGCGGCGCATCGGCCGGGGCTCCACCCGCCGCTCGCGGCGGAGGCCGGGCCGGTGCACGGCCGACAGCCGGGCACTTCCGGGCGCGCCGGCCCTCGACTGCTGCCTCGTCACGCACAGCTTTCTCACGAAAGGCACGACGTGCTCGCCGCGTCCTGGTCAACAACGCTCGTGCTCTCCACCATGGCCGCACCGATCGCGATCGCGGCCGCGCTCCAGATCGTCGACCACCGTCGCCACCGATCGGCGTCACCGCCCAATCGACGAGCCAACGCAGCACCCCCGTCGACACAAAACGAACCACCACAAGAGCTCATGCAACGAGTCCTCGACGGCCTCCGCAACCTGCCATGACCACCCCGCCACCTCCACAACCAGCTCCAGTTCTGGAGGAAGCCAGGAGCCAGGCATCCATTCTGCACCACCGGCAGCTCGATGAAACGCAATGCCGCTCCCCCGAGTCCGCGACGCTCGACTCACAACCGGGCGCGGATGACCTTCGACGGGGCCCTCCGATGAGGTACCCGGCCGGTGACCCGGCGATCCTCCTCCGCGCAGAAGCCCCACGCGCACCGCCGGCAACCGGCCACAAGATCCACGTCGACAGTCTGAGAGCCAGCGTGCCCCTCCACTCACCTGCCCCTGATCCGCGAGACATCGCCGCCGGGACTATGACGAGGTCAACAAACCGCCGCAGCGCTGGCTCGCCGGTGCCGCAGCCGCCGAACTTGACCGGTTTCAGTTCGACAGCTGCTGCGCCGGGTGTAACAGACGAGGCCGCCACAGCGTTTCTTGGCAAGGCCCCGGTTAGCTCACCGGTGTTGAACAGCATCCGAACGCCCACTCTTCTCGCCCCTGGTGACGATGGAATGCCAATCAATGGCCTGGCCGGCCCTGGCCGTGTCACGCAGGTCGTCGCGCGACTCTCATCGTGCCCGGCGATCCGTGCGCGCAAAGCGCGTCACAAGCCGCGGCGTCGTCAGTCCCATCACCGACGACAGATCGCACAGCACCGGGAACACAGTCGTGATTCGGGAAGTCAACCTGCGATGACCACAACAAAGTCGTATGTCGCTCACACGAACGAACGAGTAGAACTCGTCTGGCGGTGCACACGTCCGTCGAGGTGGCTTTGCCTGGATGAGCACCTCAGATCGCATGAGGCCAGAGCAACGTGGCACCACGCCTCGGCGATGCCGGATCAGCTGTTCGAGCGGGCGGTGATCTCATGAGAGAAGCCGAAGAAGCACATAACCTTCGCGAACAGCCACAGCGACTTGCCGCAGATGTATCTCGTACTGAAGCAGACGAGTTAAGTCGCCGATACCGGGCAGGCGACTCATTGAGCGTGTTGATGGAAAGCTTCGACGGAAGCTACCGCACGCTGCGCAGAGTCCTCCGAAGCCAGGGCGTGGAGTTTCGCGAGAAGCGGCCGATGGTGAAGCCCGCACCGCCAGGAATGGTCGAGACCTATCGCAGTGGCAAGTCGATCATTGATACCGGCAAGAGATTCGGCCTGGGTCGGGACGTCACGAAGCGGATGCTACTGGACGCCGGCGTCGAACTCCGAGGACCGGGACGTCCTCCACAATCATGAACCGAACACGGCGACTTGTTGAATGTTTAATCATAAGATCGTCACGAACGATGAGGTGCCCAGCAGGCTGCCGGGCACCTCATTACGCTCAGTAGTAGCGCCAGTAGTCGCACCGCGCCATCGGAACTGCCAAGTCGGCGTGCGCCGGTGCAGCAACGGACGCAGGCGTCGTCGCTGAAACCGACGCAGGCGCCACCGTCGCAGCAGACGCGATCGCTGCAGAAGGCACCAACATGGCGCCAGCCACAAGCAGGCCCAGGCAGAAACGCTTCATCGTCACCTCGTGGTTCGGAGCGCGTATTGAAATCCGCGCATTGGCGACGAACTTAGCCTACGACTTGATGACCCCCGCCGGGGGGTGCGCAACGCATCCGACAACTCACAGCAACACTAGCCGCCGATTCCACCGTTTACATGAGGTCAATTCACATTACCCAACGGTAACGCCACCCGATCAGGCGATACGCCGCTCCCTCTCCGTGAAGATCTTTCGATCATGACATACGAGAGTCAGCCATCACAAGAACGATCACTACCATGCGGGATCAGCGATATCACAATGAGTAACATTTCTTCGGCATGCTCACCGCGCCGCATCCGAGCACGTCCAACGCGAACTCCACAAAAGAACAGCGTTCAACCAGCGAGATGTCGCAACAACTGATCATTCGCCAGCGAGTGCGCACCCCAACCATGCCAAGACCACCTCAGTGACCGCAGCACGCGACGCACATTCGCCACATTCCCGTGGAATCGGACCGGGCTTCCCCCACAGCCTCGCTACGCTCCTCAGCACGGTGTGCTGCCACCTTGCACCCCGCCGCCGCGTCGCGCACGGCACGATTCAGCCGGAGAAGCCCCCTCTACTCCGGACAGCTGCCGTGGGCACAATGCAACCGACGGCTCAACACGGACGGACACCACACGAGCGATCCGCCCGCTCGGCGCAGCCCGCACACACCGCAAGCCGTGGCCGTTATCGACAACACAGATCTGGCGCCCTGCAGATGAGCGACCACATCGCCGAAGCGGGCGACGCCACCCCGAAACCCCGTCTACGGCCGTCGCCGGCACGGATCACGAGCGCGACAACCTCGGAGACGGCATCGCCACAGTGTCGCCGTCACGAGCCTGCGGAATCACCGCGAAATCCAGCTCCTCCAGCAGCGCCTCGATCCGCTGCGCCTGCCCGACCCGCTCCCGATCACGGAACAGTTGCGCCGCCCGCTCCCACAACGCCCGCGCGTCATCTACGTTGCCCCGGTCTCGCAGAATCTGAGCCAACGTGTCCAGCGCCTTACCACGACCTGTCGCATGCCCGGACCGATCCGCGAGCTCAACCGCCCGATGAGCATGCTTCAACGCAACGCGGTCATCCCCCTCAGCGTGACGCAATCGCGCGAAAACGGTGTTCAGCTTCATCGCCGCCGGCAAGTACTGGCTCGCACTGACCAGCACAGAAGCTCTCTGGCACTGCTCGCCAGCTTCCTCAAAGCGGCCCATCCGGGTCAGCAGATCGCCCATGGCGATGTGAGTGAGGATGCGCCCCGGCCCGTCATCGATGCGCTCCCGCAACACCAGAGCCTCCCGATACAACTCGAGCGCATCTGTCTCATGACCGCCCTGTTCCAGCAGCGCGTCGGCGAGGCGATGCAGCGCCGCAGCACATCGTTCCGGCTCCCCCAGCGCCCGCGCCGCGACCAGCGTCTCACGCGACATCGTCACCGCCTGCGCCACCCGGCCGGCGTGCAGGTGTCGCCGCGCCATGTTCAGCATCACCGTCACCCGGCCGATTCCGATGCCGTGCTCGTCGACCAGCCGCAACGCAGCCTCCAGATACGGCTCTGCACGCGAGTCCTGCCCCATCAGCAGCAGGACGTGCCCAAGATCGTTGAGACTCGAGGCCTCCGCGTCGACATCGCCCACCGCCGCGGCCGACGATGCCGCCACCTTGAATCCGGTGATGATGTCGCCGAAGTAACCATGCCGGTCGAACACATCCGCGGTGAGTGACGGCAGGGTGAAGGCGACCTCGTGCAGCTGAAACTGTGCGGCAAGCTCCACCGATGCGGTGAGGGTCGTGCGCTCACGCAAGAACCACTGCCGTGCCGCGGCCGCTGTGGTGAACCGCGCCGCCACAACGCCGGCGCTGATCTGCGGCATATCCAGGCGCCCCCGCCCCGGGTACACCATCCGATGCGCCTCGAACGCAGTCACCAAGTAGAACTCGAGCAACCTGCGCCGCGCCACATCACCATCGGTCAGCTTCCGCGCCAACGATGCCGCGAACAGCTGCAGCAGATTATGCATACGGTAACGGTCAAGATCGCCGGGTTGCTCAATCAGGTGTGCCGCCACCAGAACGTCCAACGATCGCCGCACGCTCGAGACCGGCCGGCCATCCGCAGCCGCGACCGCGTCCGAGGCCACTTCGATTCCGGGGTGCAGTCCCAACATCGCGAATGTCCGCTGCTCGGCCGACGCCAGCCCCTGAAACGACAGCGTGAACGCCGACCGCAGACTCCCTCCCAGTCCGTCACCGTCGTTGCCCAGGTCCAGCAGCATGTCCGCGTCCCGCAGCGCGTCAGCCAGCGTCGTCAACCGCATGCCTGCCCGCGCGGCCGCGCGCACCGCAACCAGGGTCAATGCCAGTGCGTTGCCCTGGCACAGTCGGATCAGCCCCGTCACTCCGGCCGAGTCCTGGCGGACCCGCAGCCCGATCCGCCGTTCCAATAGCTCCCGCGACGCCTCTTCCGACAGCGGCCCCACCGTCACCACCGGGCATGTCCGTACCGCCAACAACGCCGAGAGCCGCTGTCGGGTGACCACCACGACCGTGCACCCGGCCAGGACGCGCAACAACGGCTCGACCTGATCGGTCCGAGCCACATTGTCCAAGATCACCAGAATCCGTCGCTGCTGCAACAGACGAGTCAGCCGCGCCGCACGCGCGATCGAGGACACGATCTGATCGACCTGAACATCCATTAGCTCCAGGAGCAACTCCACAACGTCCGCGGCGCTTGCCCCGGCGGTCTGGCCATCTCCGCGCAGATCGAGCATCACCACGCCGCCCGGGTAGCGGCTCGCCGCGCGGTGCGCCCATTTCAGCGCCACCGTCGTCTTGCCCACGCCCGGCGCTCCAGTGAGCATGAGCACCTCTGAACGAGGAAGACCGGCCGAGTCGGTGGTGAAGGCGTCGAGCTCCGCGATCACGCCCCCGCGACCCACGACACCGTCGATATCCGGCGAGAGGTGCCAGACAGGCGGAAGTGTCCGATCATCGACAGTCTGCTTCTCCACCTGCGGTGAGGGAGGAGAAAGCTTCGGCAATGCCGGGAACGTGGCCGCACCGGGCTTGATCACTTCGTTGTACACGGCGCGCAGCTCATCGGCTGCCTGCAGGTCCCCGCGCTCCCGGAACTCCCGATAGACCAGCCGGAAGTACTCTGCGGCCTCCAGGCCTCGGCCGGCAGCGACGAGCGCGCGGATCCGCAACTTCGCCAAGCTCAGCTCCATCGGGTGTGCGGCATCCAGCTCCTCCAGACGCGACACAGCCATCTCGGTCTGTCCGAGCAGCAACTGCTGGGCGGCCACGAACGCATTGGCCGGAACCCACTCGTTGCGTTCCCAACGACGGCGCCAGTCGTCGGCGGCATCGGTACGCAGCTCCCCCAGGGGCTCGTCGCGGCGCAGCCGCAGGGCGGCCAACGCTTCGACGTGCGCCCGATCGTGCTGGCCTCGGTCGTGGGATCCGCGCGCATGGGTCATCATCGATCGAAACTGCCGGTAGTCGATCTGCTGTTCATCGACATCGAGCCGGCAACCGGTTTTGGCGATGCTGATGCTGCGTGGATCAACACCTTCGGAGTCGAGGATCTGCCGCAGCCGGGCGCCGACTTGGTGCAGTGTCCCCAGGGCATCTTGCGGCAAGTTCTCCCGCTCATCCCAGGCCCAGGCGACCACGGTGTCCACCGACACCCGCTGATTCGGATGAGCGAGCAAGGTCGCCAGTACTTTGCCAGGGCGACCGCGCACGGGCTTCACGCCCGGATTCCCGTGCAGAAGCAAGGCCGTTTGCCCAAGAATTCCGAAGCTGATTTCCACCCAGACCGCCCTCCCATGGCGAACATCCGTCGCCAGCCCTCTCCGCCCCCGATATTTTCACACTCACCCAGGCAGATAAGCCAGTTCACAGCCTCGAATGCCCTGAATGACGATCACCACTGATCACGTGCCTGCAGATGAATCGGCAGGCCAGCACCCATTTTCGGTCCATCAAGCGCGACTGATGACAGATTGCGGACACCCATCACGACTGGACAATATTGCGACAGAAACTGCCACTATTGGCAGCTTGCCAGCACACGCCGGTCACAAATACACAACGCAACCCGATTATTCCACTTCCATACCACTGAGTCGATCAGCACCGCACCCACCGATGCGCCGCCACCAGCACGCACGCCATCACCACACTCCAACTTTCCTTCACCGACCGATAAAAGACCACACTGACGATCTCCGTTGATCAACTGTCAATGATCAGAACCAGCGACTGAAAGCCGTTTCTCAAGCCCTCCCAGCAACCTGGGGCCACGGCCCCACGATGAGAGGGAGAAATGCGGAATGACGTGCACCTGGGTACGCAGCTCAATTGGCCACGCCGATCAGCACTTCGCCACCCGCCGCGACACGAAATCCGTACTGGTACCCGTACCTCACATCGTCGCCGGCGCACGCTTACTCGACCTGCTGCCGCTACTGGAAGCAGACCACCGCATCCAGGTCGTGTTCACCAACCCCGAAGACAACGACAACTGGCAAGCCACCCACGACTTCCTCCACGCCATCGGCGGCACAGTACTGCCCTGGACCCAAGCACGCCGCAGCGAATTCGATCTCGTCCTCGCCGGCAGCGTCCGCGGTCTTGACCACCTCACCGCACCGACCTTGCTCATCCCGCACGGCGGCGGGTTGGGCCAGTACCGTCACTGGCACCCGCCCGGCGTCGCCACGTCACCGTCGCAGTTGCGCACCGGCCTGGGCCCCGACCAGCTGATGCACGAAGGCCGTGTCCGCGTCGAGACGATCGTCCTGGTCCACGACCGCGAACGGGAGCTGCTTGCCGACGTCTGCCCGCAAGCCCTGCCCGCCGCGGTCGTCGCCGGGGACATCGCCCTCGACCGCCTCACCGCCAGCCTTCCCTACCGCGATCACTACCGGCACGCCTTCGGCGTCGCCGACGACCAAGAGGTCGTCGTCGTGACCTCCACCTGGTCACCGCACTCGGCCTTCGGCCGCTACCCCGATCTGTTCGACCGCACCACCACCGAACTACCCCGCGACCACTACCGAGTCCTCGCCGCCCTGCACCCGCAGATCTGGGCTCATCACAGCCCCTGGCAAATCCGTGCCTGGCTCGCCGAAGCACGACGCACCGGCCTCACCCTCATTCCCCCCGACGAAGGCTGGCGCGCCGCCTTGGCCGCCGCCGACCACATCATCGGAGACGAAGGATCCGTCACCGGCTACGGCGCCGCCACCGGCGCCTCGATCCTGCTCACCCACACCCCCGACCGCGCACTAATGCCCGGTACCCCCGCCGCAGCGCTCGCCGAGCACGCACCTCGCTGGCAGCGTGATCAACCGCTCGCACCGCAGCTGGATGCCGCCGCGCGCGACCGCGACAAGGCCCGACTGCCCGACCTCATCCGCGGCCTGCTCAGCTCCCGCCAAGGGCAAGCCGGACAGATTCTGCGCCGCACGATGTACCACATGCTCGACCTGCCCGAGCCCGCGCACGCCGTAGCGGTCTCCCCAGTTTCCGTGCCTCCGGCGGTGACCCTGTGACCCCTCACTCCGCGATCGTCACCCCACTACCCGCCGAGACAACCACCCAGCCCCTCACGGCCTGGCACTACGTCCACGGCCGACACCTCGGAACAGTCCTCAGCACCCGCATCGGCCGTCGCAGGCACGACCGCCAATTGCTCGCCGACATTGTCATCGCGCCCCCGCAGCGATGTCACGCTGATGGGCGATCGGCCCTGGCGAGGATTTTCGACAAGCTTCCTGGGCTCACCCTGGCCACCGTGCCGCTCGAGACTCCCGGGCTACTGCTCGGCGATCGCGCCGGGGACACGACCGTTGTCCCCGAGGTCGCTGCCGAGATGGCCGCTCTTAGCACCTACCTCTGGCTGATCTCCGGGCGGCGGTTGCGCATGCTCGCAGCTATCCGTCAAACCCAGGGTTTGCGGTGCGACCTGCACCCGATCGAGTGCGCCGCCCTCCACGTCAGTGAGCAGCCCGACCGCTTCAGCGAGGAAGCCACTAGCAATCTCCCGCTGATCGTCACCGTAGGCGACCTCAGCCAACGCCAGCAACACTTCAGCCTCATACACCGCTGAGCCCGATGCGCCCAGCACGTCACGCGCCTGCTGCAGCCGACTCAGGGCGACCTCGGGGCGCCTGGTCGCACGTCGATCCGAGCCAGTCCGAGCGCCACCCGTGCCACGCCTTCGTGCCGCCTGTGCTCCTCGGCCCACCTGCAGCAGCACCTCTCCGGTCCGGAAGTGCCGAGACGCCACGCCCGAAGACTGGATCACGCGATCCCGACACATCCTCGGGATCGCGGCTCTGCTACTGCCCCAAGCTGTGCGATCTCGGTTGATCACCGAGTGGGCGGGCGAGCTTGCCCAACTTGCCACCACACGACAACGCGCTGGATTCGTAGTCGGCGTCATCCTCGCCATGACCGCAACCTCCTCAACACTTGGAAAGCAGACGCCCCGGCACCGACGACGCTCCAGCACCAACGCCGTTCTGTCCGGCGGCGCAGTCGCTGCCGTGGCCCTCAACACCGGCCTCACGTGGCCGGTCGCCGTCATCGTTGTGGCCGTGCCCGCCGTAATCGCGGCAGTTTTAGCGATGCTACGGCCACCACGGCACCGGCAGCTTGTCGCGACCACCGGCCCGGAGTGCTGCACGACCTCCCACAGGTCTCCACAGACACAGCCATAGACACCGTCGCGATACCACCAGCACACCGATGACCGTCAGACGCGCCAGGCTTGCAAAGAAGCAAACGCCGCTCCGTAAGCGATCGTGCCAGCAGCAGGCCATTCACGGTCGCACCGAATACGGATCCCATACGCGATTGCGCGACCTCGATCCAGCCGCCACGATCACCTCACCCCGCCGTTGTCTCTGGTCGCTGCCGGTAGGCAGCCCACCGCACAGGCCAGGACGCCCACGACGGTCGTGACCTACGCCGCTCCTCAACCGCCACCGCTTGCGCTGACACGCAGTCGCAGTAAGGTGCTCGGCGGGCACGTTCTGTCATCTTGATGGGACCTGGAGTAGGGGAATCAGCATGCTCAACATTGTGGCGCCGTCATGACCGCACCACATCGCGATCTGCGGCTGATGCAGCAGCAAGCCGGCGAGCTCGACGCTCAGCTGGCCGCCACACGACACACCGCGCGCTCGGCCGACCAGCTGATCACCGCGACCGTGACCGGCCAGGAAAAGCTCGTCGACCTGCGCATCGACGACCGCGCCCTCCATGGCACCCACTTACAGAAACTCGGACTCGGCATCGTCGAAGCCGTCCGCAACGCCCGCACCGCAGCCCGGGCGTCATCACTGCCGCACCTAAACGCCCTGTTCGGCAAACCAGCTCCCCCGCCCAGCCCCTCAGCGCCGCAGACCGCCGCACCGGAACCCACCCGACGCGCCGCCGCGCCGGCCGACGACGAGAACTTCGAGGAGCTCGACTTCCTCACCGACGATGAGCCCGAAGCCGGGGGTGGTCGCTGGTGAACAGCGAAGAGAAGCTCTACCACCTCGCCAAGGAGATCGACGCCCGGGTGGCCGCCGTCGAGCAGGCCGCCAAGACGGGAGAAAGCCTGCCGCTGGTGCTCGACATCGGCGCCGGCCTCGGCACGGTCACCGTCGACGGGATGGGCGGTCTGGTCTCGGTGGACCTCGCCCGCGACGCGGTCGCCGGACAGACCGGCGCCAGCCTGGCCGGGCACGTCCTGAGGGCGATCACCAACGCCGAATCCACGGCTACGACCCGGCGCAAGAACATGCTCGACGACGCGGCACGGGAGATCCGATGAGCGGCAGCAACTTCAACCCGCTCGGCAACGCCGCCGCCGGTTCCGGGTTCGAGGTCTACCCCGACGCGCTGCGCAAAGCCACCGACGACATCTACGCCGCCCGCGACAAGGTCGCCACGTTCGGCAGCGAGGACCTGGCACAGATCGTCCTGCGCAACGATGACGTCGGGATGCTGGGCGTCCAGGCGGACGTCGTGCACATCTTCAACGAGACCATCGCGCGCATGCGGGACAAGACCGACAAGGGCGTCATGCAGCTCGATCGGCTCGCCGAAGCACTCGACAAAGCCGCTGACTACTACGAGACGCAGGACGAGGCGGACTTCAAGCGGCTACGCGATCTGGAGAAGGGGCTGAACTGACCATGACGGCACCACCGCCCGCCCCACCCGATCCTCGCGCGCAGCCGCAGCCCTACCCCGACGACGCCGACGCCAAGGTGCGACAAATCGCTCAGCTTTTCGGACAGGACAACGTCCTACGGCTGCTGGAAGACGTCCGCAACCGACTGCTCGGCAACGCCCTGCAAGTCCAATCCATGGCCATGGACTTCGCCCAGAAGAAGAACCTGGGCGACGCAGGCGACGACGTCGCCCAAGCCGTCCTGGCCGTGGCCGGGACCTGGAGCGGCCGCGGCGCAGCCCAGTTCACCGGCTACGCCGGCATGGTCAAAGACGCGCTCAAAGGACAGCAAGACATCGTGGCGAGCATGTCCGGAATCCTCACCGACATCGCCGGCTGCATCATCGACACCTACGCCAAAGCCATCGAGTTCATTGGCAACTGCGCCGTCGAACTCGGGAAGGTCGGCTACAAGACGATCATCGCGATCGCGACGGCGGAAATCCCCATCATCGACGTCATCACCTCGAAGGACGTGGTGGACACCGTCGCGGACGCGTTGTTCGACCTGGTCAAATCGGTCAGTGAACTGTTCGGGCACGCCCTCGACACGCTGGGCGAGTTCCGCGGGCAGGCCATCGCGCTGGTGCAGGCCAACACCAAGTTCCCCAACATGCCTCCGATGCCGGGCGACTCCGGGATCGATGACCAGCGGCAGTGGCGTATCGACCCGTCGGCGGCGCCGGCATGAGGGCATCCATGAGGATCGTGTGCGTGACTCTGCTGTCGGCGAGCCTGTTGGCCGGCTGCGGACCGTCGAAACCGGACCGGCTGCTCTCCCAGCCGCCGGCACCGGCGCAGACGGGTGCGCCCCTGCCACTGGACCAGGTCGACAACCCCGTCGACTTGGCGAGGTTCGACTCCGATCCGTGCAGCCTGCTGACCAAGGAGCAGGCCGCGGCCGTGGTAGCTGATCCGCCGAACGGGATGCAGCCGTCCCGGCGGACAAGCCTCCCCGCGTTCGGGTGCTCCTGGCCGAACCCGGCCGGCGCTCTGATGGTGGCGTTGAAACCGGTCCAGAGCCCGAAAACGCTCACCGAGCTCTCGGCGTCCCCTCTGAAGCAGGGCGGCGAGCTTGATCCGTGGACCGAGACCTCGATCAGTGACCTTCCCGCCGTCGTCTACCAACAGGCCCATTTCGCGGAGGAGTGCTCGATCTCGGTCGAGGTCACCGAGCAGCAGATGCTGACCTTCGAGATCGAGGGCAAAGATCTCCGCGACAGTTACTGGGACACCGACCGCTGCGGCGGCGTCGCGAAGATGGCCGAGTTCGTCATCGGCAACCTCCGACAAAGCTGACACGCGCGCCAAGCCCGCGCGTCGATCGGCAACAGAGGCCGCCCTGCCTACCCCGACGCCACGCTGCTGCGGATTCGTCAATCCGCGAACCCGCAACAGCGACCGGCCCCGTCCGATATCGACTGGACGTCGTTCGATCCGTTGCACTCTCGCGATAACGAGCTCCTGAGGAACTGCAACGTCAGCGCCCTGCGCACGTACCACGGCGCTCAGGATGTACGCAGTTGCGACCAGAGTCTCACGGACACCACGGCACGTGCGGCGTCCCCGCACCGCCGGGTCCGGTGTGCTGCTCCACCTCCCACAGATCCCCACGAACCCACCCATAGGTTCCACCGCGATAGGACCAGCCCCATGGATGACCGTCGGAGGCACCACGCTTACACGAGACCCAGAATGTGGCTCCGCGCGCGATCGTGCCCAGCACCGGGCCGTTGACCGGACGCGCCCGGATGCGGGCCCCATCCGCGGTTGCGACGACGCCGATCCAGGCCTGTGCCGTGGACGACGACGCCGGATACGACGACCGCAGCGCCACGTCGGTATCCGTCGGCCAGACGAGGCTGCCGTCCGGAGCCACCGCCGGAACTCCCGCCTGGCGTGATACCTCACCCGGCAGACCCACGTCGGGCTGATCAGGATCCGCCGCCACGACCGAGGACACCGGAGGCATCACCGCCCCCTGCGCCGGGGCAGCCGCGGCCAACAGCGAACCGGTCAACGCGCCGGCGACGAGGACGGACGCCGCGGCCCGCCGCGGCATGCAGGTGTGAAGAGTTACTGACATGAAAGAACTCCTGTCGAGACAGCGTCGCGTCGACGTGACCGGACAGGGGACGCTCTGCCGAGCACAGGCAACAGACTCACGAACCGGCGCAACCACACCGCCCGCCGAAGAGCGGGCAGTAGTTCTCACAGCGGACCGGCCAAATTCCCGATACTGGCTCATGGCCGGCGTGTGAGAGATGTACGGCTCGGGAGAGGTGCCCTCCCCTGCGACCTCTCCCGAGCCGAGAACCGTGCTCCGCCTGGGGGTTAAGCGCGGAGACGGTCCTCAGAAGGGTCCATTGTGGTCACTCCCGTCTGGACCACTGTGGATCACCTTCTGAAACCAGAGTGCCCCAGAAGCCAGTAATTCGCCACAAGTGTGGCGGATTTTCTTGATATTACTGTCGGTGTCCGGTCCTGCGCGATGCGCAGCCCAGGGATATGTTCCTCCCTGCGAGTCGACCGCCCGGTCGCCGTGGCTGGACCTCAGTGCAGCAGACCCGCGGTCCCGGGCAAGCCCTGCACGCCGCGCCCTCGGCGCTCGTCGGTGAGCGGCAGGCTTGCCCCGGGACCGCCGGGGGCCCGCTGTCGCAGGCCGCATCCGCGGCCGCCCGGCCGCCGGCCGCAAGGGAGAACCTCATGCTCAAGTACTTCGTCTCCACCCACCGCACCCAAGGCCAACGGGACAACGACTTCACCAGCATCGCGGGCACAGAATTGGTCGATCTCACCGGCGAATGCCACGACGACCCGGACTCACCGATCTGCGGCTGCGCCCGCAGCTTCGTCGGCATCACCAGCCGGCAAACCTCCACCACCGCCGAAGTCACCGAAACCGACATGACCGCCGCGGAGTACATCGGCCACTTCCACACCGGCCTGCTCGCGCTCGGATGGAAAGACGACGCCAACACCCGCAACGGGATCATCGACGCCGCGGTCGAACTGCTGCTGCTCGCCGCGATGTGGCCGGCCGGCACCGTCGTCGAACGCCGAGGCCGCGAGATCCGCGTGCGGTCCTTCCCTTCCCGCCGACGACCAGGCCTCCGACGCTCGTAGCCACTCTCGCCCGCTCATACCTAGGAGTGCTCATGTCCGATTCCACCGACGCGCGGCGCTCGCGCGTTCCTCCAGCACGCCGCCGAACCCACCAACCCGGTCCTTTCCCGCTACATCGCCGAGGTCGGGCCCGTCGACGCTGCCCACCACATCTGCGAGCGCACCGCGCCGGCCGACGTGCTCGCCGATACCCGCCCCGGCGCCACCTGGATGCTCGCCGAAGCCAGCCTGCGCGCCGCAGCACAGCTCGGCGCCCGCTTCGTGATCCCCGAAGACGACGAATGGCCGGCGGCCGACACCTTCGCCGGCCTGAGTGCCCTGGCCGCCGACGACGACAGCTCCGGCGGCCCGCCCCTGGGCCTGTGGGTCCAGGGCGAGTCACGACTCGACGACCTGACGGCCGCGCGTTCGGTCGCGATCGTGGGCTCCCGGGCCGCGACCGAGTACGGCGAGCACCACGCCGCGGAATTCGCCTACGCGCTGGCGTCGCGCAACATCGCGGTGTGGAGCGGGGCCGCCTACGGCATCGACGGCGCCGCCCACCGAGGAGCGCTCGCGACCGACCCACCGGGCGGCACCGTCGCGGTCCTCGCCAACGGGCTCGACGCGGGATACCCGGCCGGACACGTGGGCCTGCTCAAGCGGATCGCCGCCGCCGGCGCCGTCGTGTCCGAGTACCCGCCGGGTGTCCCGCCAGCACGGCACGCTTCCTGGCCCGCCACCGCCTCGTGGCCGCGTTCACCAGCGCGACCGTCGTCGTCGAGGCCGGCGTCCGCAGCGCCGCCCGCCACATCGCCCGGACCGCCGCCGCACTCGGGCGACCGGTCCTCGCCGTCCCCGGCCCGATCACCTCCGCGGCGTCGGCCGTTATCCGGACTACGATGCTTAGGGTCCACGCCGGAGGCGCTTGCAACCTGGAGCCGGTTGACTACTGCTGATTCGGCACACACCTCGGGGGTGTTCAGTCAAGGCTATGAAGAGCGCGCACCTGTTCAGCCTCCTGACTCCTACCTGCCCTGTCCAGCATCACTGCGTACAGACGAGCGGCTTGTTCCACCTCTTGGTCTGCTTGAGCTTGACCTGGTTCAGAGATGGACAGGTACAAGTCGAGCGACTCCTCGCTGGCGGACAGGGCACGGTCAATGTCACCGCCCGTTTCGTGCAGACTAGCCGCCACGGCCGCTAGCACTACCGCTCGCACCTCGGGGGGACTGGTCGTGTTCAACGCGGCCTCAGCCTGGTCGGCCAACCCCATAGCGTCCGCGTGCTCGCCGCGGATGAGCAGAGCGATCGCAGTCTCAGCGACGAGGTGCACCCACGCGCCCACTCCCCCTTCGTCGTGATTCTCGGCGAAGTACGACGCCCATTGACGGCAAATATCCATGGCTTGGTTTAGCATGAACATTCGATCGGCGGCAGAAATTTCCTGGTTTTCAACTGTCATCAATCGACCGATCAGCCCAGGAATTATTTCTATGAGATCTGCACGATCCTTAACCAGGCCCAGCACATCCACCAATGCCCTGAGTGGCGTCACGCCGTCCGCCAACCCGTCGACTTTCACTACACAAACAACAAGACCTTCCAGTATCCGAACCAAGCGCGATTGTGCCGACGGCGTTCGGTCTGCAGCAACGCGCGCGAACTCGAGCGCGTCGATACGAAGGTTCCAGACATCACCCCGATCCTCACTCCTACCAGCGAGCATGTCGGCGAATTTGTCGAAAAATTCAGCCGCCAAAGTGAGCACCGTTGTCGGCATCGCCATAGCCATGGAATGCGCGTTCGCCACAGCCAACGCGAGCAGAGGACGCGCCTCGTTCCAGCGTCCGACATCCACCAGGGACGCAGCCACACATTCGACAAGAGCGAACATGGTGCCCGCGTTCGAGGAGTTGCTTCTGAACTGGTCCAGGTCCAAGCTTTCCCGCACCATTGCAACAGCGTCGTCCAAACGCTCCTCTGCCATCAAATTTTCCACTTGAGCCAATATCATCAGTGGACTTGACGCGCCCATGTCTCGAAGTTCGAGGCCGCCACCCTGGGCGTATTGCGAGAATTTGGCTTCATGTTCCTTGACTTTATTGGCGTCATCCAGCTCAACGTAACACATTCTGAGTTGCAAGTGAGCATTTTCCAACATCGTTCGCATTGTGCGCGAATCATCCTGCAAAGACTCGATCAGGCGAATGGCATCTTCAAGGACTAAGGCCGCGTCCACGTAACGTTGAAGACCAAGTAGTGCGCTGCCGCGGGCGAGCGACGCGACTCCGGCCGCGCCGGGGCGCTCGTCCTCGGGAAAGTCTCCGACCGAGTCCAATATCTGCTGGCTGAGGACGAGCGCGGCGTCGTGCTGACCAGCAGTCAAGGCCGTCAGCGCCTTCTTGAGCAGGTCGTCGTACACGCTCTCGTAATCAGGTTCTGTCGAGCCGGCTGCAGCTAGCTTCTGACGGACCCTACTGGCATCTGCTGCTGCCTCGGCGCTGCCCGCGTCGTCGCCAACGACTGTTAGCTTGAAGCTGAGCTCGCCCAGCGCGGAGGCCAACGACCGCTGTGCGTCTGGACTGGGGTCCGTCCGAAGCATGTGAACAGCGTCTCGAAGGTGCGCGACGGCGTTGTCGTGCATACCTGCGCAGAATGCGAAGTCGCTTAGGTCGCGCAGGTAGTCACCCGTCGGCTCAACGTCAGGGTGCCGGGACTGGGCATTGCGCATGACCGTGTAGATGCCGATGTCCACGAGAGAGTCACCAGGGGCAGGAGCTTCGGCCATGACGGCCTCGAGGGTGTCGTCGTCGAGGTGGGTGATGGCTGCAAGTGCGGCGTTTCCTGCTGCAAAGGCCACCGCGGGGTTCTCTCGGAGATTGGCCGCCAGATGGGGGGCAACGTGAGGGTTGCGGCCGGGGGCTGAGGCGGCTGCTAGGAAGGTGATGGCGCGGTCGATGTAGCTGGGCCAGCTGCCGTCGGGGTTACGGGCGAGCAGTTCGCGCACACGGTCGAGAGACCAACCCGGGGCATCGCCGCCGTGGCCGGGCATGCACAGGGCGATGAAGTCTTCGGCGAGGTGGTCCGGGTAGAGGGGTTCCAGTCGGGCCACTTCGGTGGTCACCGGCGTCTCAGGTGGGTAGCAGCGGGCGTGGTCGGCCAGCACGGTATCCGGCGACAGGCCCGTGGTAAAGCCCGCGACCGCGGCCTTAGCCTCGGAATACGACAGCCTGCCGGTGAGACAGGCGGTGAAGACCGCGTGACGCATGATCTCAGGTGTGGTGGTGAACGTCCGGGAGCGTTCGATCCATTCATGCCAGTGTCGCTCTTCGCGTTCTAGCAGGTACCTGGAAAGCCGTCCAGGTTCTGCGAAGCCGTCGACCGTTTCGCCCCTTGCGTGCGCGTCGACCGCGACCAGCGCCGCCATGTGCAGTGACAGGGCTGATCCCATGTCTGGCCGATCAAGCGGGACAGGTGGGCGTAGGTCTGCCACGTCAACCAAGCGCAGTGCCTTGGCGAAACAGTCACAGGCGTGGTGAAACGCGTCGAGTCGCTCGTTGAGCGTGTCGGCCAGCGGTGCCAAGGCCATCTCGTCGACAGTCGCCCCCTGCAGTTCCGTCCGCACCCACGACAGGGGCTGGCGTGAACGGCCCACCAGCAACACTCGCGAGTCCAGGGCGGCCCCCAGAGCCGGGTCACGCAGGAAGGACGCGAGGACAGGGACCGGGAGTCGGTCGGCGTAGTCGACCACTAGCAGCAGGTTCCGACCTCCTCGCCCCTTCTCCGGCAGCGGATCGGTCCGGCTCTGGTCGCGGCGCACCACCGACCACTCGGGCTCACTGATGTCAGCAAATTTCTCGGCCAGCCTGGTCTTGCCCTGGCCACCTGGACCGTGCAGCCAGCGGACAGCCAGGCGTCCTGGAGCATCCCGCCAGCGGGTCAGGTCGGCTAGCTCTCTGTCTCGCCCCCTGAAGGAGACCACCTCGTTACGACTGTTCAACAGCTCGCTGGGCGGCGCGGAGGTACCGTCGAACGGCTCGTCGTCGGGCAGGGCGAGTTCGATCGCACGGTCACGTGCGGTTGTATAGCGATCCCACCAGTACTTGAAGGTCGCCCGGTCGTCACTCAGTACATGGTTCCTACCGCGCTTTGTGTCGACCTGCAGGCAGCCTCGGATAAACCCCTTGACCACGGAGTTCGTGGGCTTGTGCGCGCCTTTTAATACGTTGTAGACCGACTTGGTTGACAAGTTTCCCAGGTCTCCCTCCTCGTGCTTGTCGAGCGTGTTGAGTCTGAGGGCGACCTCGCGGGGTGCCGGCTCTTGCACAGCTTTGTAGAGATCCATCAGGACTTCGTGGGCGCTCTCCTGGTCCGTCACGCCAACCTTCCTTCCCCTGTCCTGCGCCGTGCAATCTTGTGCAACTTTGACCATTTCCCCTGCTTGCAGCCTTGCCTGAGTTTTCTTGGAGGTGCACCAGCCGATCTACCTGATGGAGTTGCCATGTGGACGCACTTGATCGACACCCTCGCCGCGATCGAACCGTGGGTGGCCCCGTTCGTCACGGCCGTTCGGGCAGCAACCGCTGTCGTCAGCCTCGTGGCCATCCTTCGTCGGGACCATCGTTCCGGGGGCGGAAATCGTAACCAAAACGGCTAGACATGCGCGGCCACACGATGGAAGCCGGGTTCTGTAGCACACCTAGCTTCCACCGCATGTCGGCTCCATGGCGGCTTCCCATCCGATTTGACGTGAGCGGGCAATTGCGACAGTCCTGGTCATGACTTCGGATCATAATGATGATTGCAACGCTCAGAGGCCAGTCGGGGCGCGGGACCGGCGGGCAATGGCGCAGTCGAGGTCGGTTAGCTTGTCGGCGACAGCGTGCAGGCTGGACCGGTCCCTGGAAATCATCGAGCTATCAGCTAGGCTTCCTTCCCCGTACCCGTCCCCGCCGACGCCGTCTTCGTGTAGACCGCTGATCACGAACCCACGATCGATGCCGTCGCTCCCGGCCACGCGTGACCTTTCGGGTCGGCGCGCGGCCTCAATCACGTAACCAGGCCCCGCGACACCGGTCACTGCGGGCCCTCGATGTCCCGGGGCGTCCTCACACCAAACCCGCGCGAGCCATCTGAATGAACCGGGACCCCAAGTCAACACGCCTTCCCCCGGAGGAGCCGGATCCCGATTCGGGCTGGCCGGTCAGCGCACGCGCCGCGCCGGTCAACCCCCTTTCGCCCGCCAAACGACCACGGAGGTCCGGCCATGACCCGAAGGACCGACCTGACCGACACCGAGCTGGAGGTCCTGCGCGACGTGGCACGCCGTTTCAGCAACATCCAGATCGGACGGCGACAATTTCGTTCGACCGAAACCGCCCGCACTCACACAAAGAACGTCCTCGCGAAGCCGCGGGTCCGCAATCGCGCATGCTGGCGCCATCGCCTACAACACCGACATCTTCCGCTGCCGGCTCCCGCACCTGCCGCTGACACAGCCGATATCGGCCCGGACCTCTCCACCATCGTGCCGACGCGGCGCCGTCCCGACGGCCACCGACCGCTCAGTCGCATGTCGGCCCGCGCAAGGAGGACAGCGATGACCGACCCGGGCGTCCGGCCGAGGTGCGGACCTACCCCGATGACCCGGCGCTGCAGCTCGTCATCGATACCGCTGATCTCTGCGCCGACGCCGAGATCGTCATCGGCGAACTTCTGACCCGGGCGCCGGCGGACGCCGCGCTCATCGTGCGGGGTGCGGCACTGCTGTCCGCCTCAGGTGCAGGAACCGCTGCTGAGTGCCTGGCCACGTCGATGACCTGGCTCTATGGCTGATTCCGCTCGTTGAGCCAACCACCTATCCGAGTGCGAGCGGCAGCCTCCTGCATACTCAGCAATCGCGCTCAAGTCCGGTGAAACCGCGGCCTGCCACCAGCTGATCCAGGACGGCACAGCCCGGCTGGTCACCAACGTCGACGACATCCTCGCCGCGATCGACGACGACGCGGAGACGGACGGGGAGCCGGAGGGCACGGCCCCGGCAGGTGAGGCCGGCCGAGGTTAGCGCGCACCCCGACGGCGGCCCGGACTTGACGATGACCGGTCGCCGGTCGCCCATGAGGGGCCGCCGTCAGGCGCGCGCTCGGGCGGTGGCGGCTCACCCACCCGGTGAGCCACCACCGCCTTCCCGCGCCACGTGCGGGAAGGCTGAGCGACGGGAGCACCTTCACCGTGACCACCTACCTGACCGCCAGCGAAGCGATCGGCGTCCTGCCCGACGCCAGCTCCGACACCCTGTTCGTCATCGGCTTCCCCACCCGCGCAGCCGACCCGATCACACCAGCAGTTCTGGCGTTCCCCTCAGCCGACATCACCACCCTCCACACCCCGGCGATGGGCAAGCACGTCCACGACCAGCTCCCTGCCGGCAGTAACGCAGACCTGCTGATCGTCGTAGTCGGCAACGGCCAGGACAATCAGCAACCACTCCCGCACCGGGCCGCGATCGCCGCACTCGAGACTGCGCTGCGCCCCGCCGGGCACACCGTTGTGGGCTGCTACTGGACCCCACACACCCAACCCGGCGCCATCCTGCGCGACTACCGCGAACCCCACCGCATCAGCGCCATCCTCCCCACCACCACGCCCCTGGACCTCACCCCACCCCTGCGCATCGTGGCCGACGCTGCCCTGCCCTGGGGACTGCCGTTCACCGAGCGCGGCGAGAGCATCCCCACTCGCCTCGGCCGCTTCGCCCGCGCCGTGCTGCCCCTGCTCGTGCGCTGCGACGACCACACCCACCACTTAGTCGAGCTGGCCATCGACGAGGCCGGCCGCGGCGAGTTCCCCGACGACGAGAACGGATTCGCCATCACCTGCGCGCTGCGTGACAACGCACTCTACGGGCCTAGGCTTCTCCCACCGTTCGATCTCGACCTCCGCCGCGTCGAGCAGTTGTGGATGGCCCTCTACCGCGGCAACGCCGACCGGAAGATCCGGGCCAAGCTCGCTGCGCTGATCTCCGCCAGCGCACTGCGCCGCCGCGCACGACACTTCGCTGCCTATGCGCTCGCGCACGCCGCCGGGGCACCCGGCGGCGACGCCCTCAGCGTGCTGCTCCAGCAGCGCATCGCCGGTGCCGCTCTAGACCGGAAACTCGAGCGCCTTGCGGCGCGAATCGCCGCTTCAGACTCCTAGTCCGTCCCTGAGACCTCCGGTACCGGCATTTCGGCAACGCCAGCGGGCGAAGCCCGCCGGTCGATCGGTCGTCGCGGCGTGATCGGGCCCAGAGGACCAGGCCAGCGCCGGCGGTGCACAGCCTCCAGCCCACACATCGACCTCCCGTCGCAGCACAGGGCTCATGCACCGCCGGCGCTTCGGCCTGGTTTGTCGTGGCCGTCCACCCGCGAGCCCGCAGTCCCAAACAGCACGCACTGCGCCACATCGAAAGGGTAAGCCTCGTGTCGAAGGAAACAAGCAAGTGGCTCAACACCGACGTCCTCATCGGATTCACCGACAAACGCGGCCGCGCCTGGCACTACCGTGCCGAAGACCAAGGCACCGAACCGAATCACTATCCTGGTGCAATCCCCGTCGCCGATGTCAAGCGACGCCTGTTCCACTGGACTGCCGAGCCGGCCCGGGTCCTGGTCGAGGACCGATTCGGCCTTCGATTGGCCAAGCACCACCTCGGCGTCACCGCCTCCGACAACGGCGACCTCCTCGGCATCCGCACCGACGAGTACGAGATCCACCAGTTCAGCCACTGGCTGCTCGACAACGTTTCCGCCATCCTCGACGACGGACTCGCCATCGGCTCGGCCGGGCTACTGCGTGACCGCAGGCAAGCCTGGGTCAGCGTCGAGATCCCCGACAACATCGTCACGCCCGAGGGCGTGGAGTTCCGGCCCAACCTGCTCGCCTGCTCCAGCCACGACGCCAGCCTCAAGACCCGCTACAAGCGCATCGTCACCAACGTCGTCTGCGACAACACCATGGGCGCCGGCCTGCGTGAAGAAGGCCAGGAACACGCCATCGTGCACAGGCGCAACAGCAACCTCAAACTGCTCACTGCGCGTGCAGCGCTGCAGATCGTGCACACCGTCGCCGACGACTTCGCCGCCGAAGTCACGAAGCTGTGCCAGACCACCGTCACCGACCGAGCATGGACCGCCTTCCTCGACGCCCACACCCCGATTCCCGATGAGGTGGGGCGCAAGCGCACCAACGCCGACAGGAAGCGCTCGGCCCTCACTCGCCTGTGGACCAGCGACCACCGGGTCAGCCCATGGAAGAACACCGCTTGGGGCGTTGTACAAGCGGTCAACACCCACACCCACCACGAAGCCGTCGTCCACGGCGCCACCCGCGCCGAACGGAACATGACCCGCGCCATCGACGGCGACATCGCCAAGCTCGACCGCGCCACCACGGCCACCCTGCGCAACGTCCTCGCCGCCCTCTGAACACCTCAACCCGGTCCCCGCCGCCCCTTTCCCCGGCCGGTGGCCCGCGCACGGAGCAACAAGCCGCATCACCAACCATGTGACAACTCGCCACTGGCACAGCCACCAAGCAAGGGCAACTAGGAGAATTGCGTAAGGTCAACACTAGCCCATTGGTCGTCGGCTGCTGAGCCGATCAGCCGCAAAGCCCCGACACAGTCGAAATCAACCCGTCACCGTGAGACAGTCTTTATATGCCGAATACATCGACAGGTAGTTGCGAACAGCTAGTTGATATTGCCGTCGCGTACCTGGAGAGCTCAGATCCCGCGTCACCTTGGCCGTTGATGACCGCCGAAGTGGCCCACCGCCTCGACAGCACTGCGTGCACACTGTACGACAACGTCTGCTACGCAGGAGAGTCCGCACACGCTGAAGCGTGGTCCCCGACCTGGCTCGCCGACATCATCCCCCTCGATTTCCCCTCGAAATCAACAGCCGTCAGCATAAAGACGCATCCATTCCCCCGTCACTACGCAGTAACTCGAGACAATGCCCCACGCAGCGCCTGCGACGTCGCAGACACGCATTCCTGGCATCGAACAGAGATCTTCAACATCACCAAGGAAGCCTTCGGCATCACCGAACAGCTATGCATACCGATTTCCGACACAGGCGAGAACTTTCGCATGCTTTTGCTTGGCCGACCCGAAACGCCTTATAGTAGCAAAGAACTGGAACTCGCATCACACCTGCAACGATTGCTGATCTCTCTGGATTCACATGTTCGACATCTTCAACTCCTGAGCAAGCCGTCCTCAGGCAAGACACCCACTGACCGAGCCGCCGACTACCGGCTCACATCTCGCCAACTGATCGTGCTACACCTGCTGGCCGAAGGTCTCCCGGCGGCCGTTATCGCGCGCCGGCTGGCAATATCACAGCGGACCGTCACGAAGCACCTCGAGAACCTGTACCGTAAGCTCGGAACAACCGACCGGCTCGGCACGGTTCTTCTGGCGCAACGTCTCGGAATTATCTTGTCTCACAACTGATGGCTTGTCCGACGTGTCCTGAAGGGACGTTCGCGGCCATAACACCAGAAGCTCGGCGGCAGGCTCGTTGTACGCCCCACGATGCCGGTGGCGCGCACAACGAGCCGATTCTCACGCGTAACTGAGGTACCAACGCTGATTGGTCTGAGCGTTGCTCAGGCACGTCCACTGCTGAACCGGCGTACCGTCAGCCACTGCCGCAGTACCTCCTGTGACGTCGAGACATTTGCCGCTGTGCTGGACGACGATGCTCGTCGTGGCCCCGCTGTCCTGCGTGTACAACGCCCACCGCTGATTGCTTTGCGCGTATCCGAGGCATGTCCACTGCTGGACTCGTACCCCGTTGCCGACCGCCGCGGTGCCACCGACGACGTCCAGGCATTTGCCACTGTGCACGGCGATCGCGTCGTAGGTGCGACCGTCACCCGTATCGGCGAAATACCACATCTGATTGGTCTGCCCCGCCCCGAGGCACGTCCACTGCTGCACTGGTGCGCCGTCGCCCGTCGCAGCGGGGCCGCCGGTGACGTCAAGACACTTGCCACTGTGGACGGCTCGCACGTTGAACGGGCCATACACTGTCGCGACCCGTGTCGATCCGTCAGCCGCCCTGACCGGCAGGTTCACCTTCTTCGCGACGTTGAAGTGGTACACATCCGACGCGGCGAAGGTCGAAGAGGTGGCCAGCGGGGCGGCGAATACCCGGCTCCCACTCACCACCGCCGCCAACGCGACGATCGTAGCGATGATCAGGCTGCGCTTCATCGTGATCCTTTCTAGTCCGAATCCGACGAACACGGAAAGCGTTCGCCAAGCGACTTCGAGGGTTCCAGGCGGCCACACGAACCCCAATACGGAAATCTACGTACGCCGTTCTCGATCACCGTCTGCCAGCTCGTCACACCGAGCCGGGCGCGTAGCGCTGACCACAAGGCCACAGCAACGCAATACAAGGCCACGCAATTAACGAAGGCAGAGCAGTCAACGGCACAGGTGCTGACGCAACGCCGAGAAGGCGCGGGTGCCCAGGTCGGGCCGACGCACTCTAGCGGAGCCTGGCGCCGGCGGAAGCCCGCGCATTCACGGTCTCGGCTGCGGGTGTGCAGCGAGGGCGGGCTTGCCACCGACACGGGCGGCCCCGCTCGGGCGAGTGCGTCCCGACCGGGACACCCGCACTCCGCTCGTTCTCCACCGCGTCACGGCGGTGGGAATGGTCGGTGCGGGGTTCGTGGCCGGCCATCGAGATTCGCGGTGGCCGGCCCGTGTGAAGGAGCCCTTCGTGACCAGGACGATGGATCTGCCGACCCAGCGCGACACCGACGACACCACCCCCGCAACCGCACCGAAAACCGAACTCACACCGTCTGAACCGGACAGTGCCGCCACCGATCGCGACGCCACGGACGACACGTCGTCGACCGACGTGGGTGGCACCCCGGTGGACGAGCTGTCCGACGAACAGCGCACGGCGCTGCACGCGAAGTGGGACGCCGAGATCGACACCATCATCTGGGTCGAGCCGGACGAGGTGCTGCTCGCGGAGAACGTGCGCACCGACAACGCCGAAGCCGACGAGGAAACGACGGCGAACTTCAAAACCCACGGCGTCAAGACCGCGGCCAACGGCTACCGCGACTACGACACCGGCGCCGTCGTGGTCACCGAAGGCCAGCGCCGGGTCCTCAACTCCCGCGAAGCCGGCTGCCTGCTGCCGGTCTGGATGAAGACCCCGCCCCCCGCCGACGAGCGCAAAGCCACCATCGACCGGATCGTCAACCAGTTCATCGAGAACGACATCCGCCGCGGGCTCACCCTGGCGGACAAGGCCCGCGGTTTCCAGCAGCTCGCCGCGTTCAACCTCACCCCGACCGGCATCGCCCGCAAGCTGGCCCTGGGCAAGAAGGGCAAAGCCTGTGTCGAGAACGTCCTGCAGGCCGGGCGCAGCGAGCTGGCGGTCAAGGCCGCCGAACGCTACGACCTCGACATCCTGCAGGCCGCCATCGTCGGCGAGTTCGACCAGGCCGGTGACCTCGACACCGCGAAGGAACTGATCCGCATCGCGCGCGAGAACCCGAACAACTTCACCGTCTTCGCCGAACGCAAGCGTGCCGAACGCGCCGAGAACGAGCGGTTCGCGGCCTTGGCCGAGGACCTCACCGAAGAACTGACCACCGCGGGCGTCACGATCTTCGACGACTCCCTCTCGACCTACGACGGGGACGCCCGCACGCTCGACCGGCTGCGCCCCACGCCCGAGCACGAACCGCGCATCGAACTCACCGCCGAATACCACGCGTCCTGCCCCGGCCATGGCGCGTGGATCGAAGAGGAGTACGACGAGGACGACAAGCGGATTCCGGTGCCCGTCTATGGCTGCGCTGACTTCCGCGCCCATGGGCACGCCCTCAGCTACGCCCCGGCCGGCCGCGCGGACCTCACCACCGTGGTCACCAGCCCCACCGGCGGGGCCGTCGACCTCGACAGCCTCAACGACCCGGCCGCCACCAGCGGCAACGACGAGGTCGCGGCCGCCCGCGCCGCCCAGGCCGCCGCCGAACTCGAGCGCACGAAGGCCCGGATCATCCGCAAGTGGGTGATCCAGAACAACAAGGACTGGGACGCCTCCGAGACGCCGCGCCGGGAATGGCTCGCCGGGCTCCTGCAGCGCAAGACCGCGCCGCAGGGCGCGCAGCTGTTCCTCGCCCTGCAGAAGGCCGAAGGCGGCTACGAGCTCCGGCGCGCGTTCGAACGCAACCACCCCTTGGCGATGAAGCTGATCGGCATGCCGGTCGGCGCCACTCTCGCCGACCTGGCCGACAAGATCGCCAAGGCCCCCACCGCGGGCAAGGCGACCCTCTACGACCTGTTCCTCACCCTGTGTGCGATCGAGTCCGACATCTCCCGCAACACCTGGCGCCACCCGTGGGGCTCCTCGCAGGCGTACATCGCCGCGATCATCAGCTGGGGCTACCCGGCTTCCGACGTCGAGCGGAAGGTGCTCGAACCGGAGACCGAGGCCGATGTCATCGCCGCCCAGCTCGGCGACCTCGACACCGCAGCCACCAGCGACGGCGGCACGGCCGCAGACGGCGGCGAGCCCGGCGAGGTGCACAGCCACCCGGCGGCCGAGGACGCCGAGGGCGGCACCGCCGATGACGAGACAGACCGTGGCGACGGGCCTGACGTCGTCGACATCCAGGACCTCGATGAGGACATCGCCGCCGCGGTCGAGGGAGACGACGCACCGGGCACGGACGACCACGACGACACCGCGGCCGAGGCGACTGGTGACGACGCCGCCGGCAGTGACGAGGAGGCGTCCCAGCACACCGAGACCGAGGTCGAGGCGGAACCGACCGGCACCGCGCTCTAGCCCGCCGGACCACCTCCGCACTCGATTCCTCGCCGGGGCGGGCCAGCGCACTGCATTGCCGGGCCCGCCCCGGCCCCATCCCGTCGTCCTCGCCTCCCGCCGGGCTCCATCACCAGCCCCGCGCGTGAACGGAGTTTCCTCGATGCACCCGCACCTTCCGCCGGTCTTCGACCACATCCACCGCACCAGCACCCACGCCTCGGCACACCACCCCGTCTGGCCGCACGCCCCGCTCCCGTCTGGCCCGTGCTGGACCCACGCGACCTGCCGCTGCGGGTGGGCCGAGATCGCCGAATCCCACAGCGACGCCCGCGTCCTGGCCCGCCACCACCGCCGCTACGCCGCCGACCACCCCGCCTACCTGCCCGGTGCGGCCTTGCGCATCGGCGGCCGCGCCCACCAGGCCGACGCCACCGGCACCCACGTCTCCACTACCGGCGCCCGCCATGGCTGGGCCGTCGCCGACGGCATCGGAGACAGCGCCTTGGCCGCTCACGCCGCCGGCAGTGCCGCGGCCACCGCCGCCTACGTCGCCGCCGACCGCGGTGCCGTCGCCGGGCTGCTCGCCGCTACCGGCACCCTCGCCGCCGTCCATGCCGGCGACACCGTCATGGTCGTCGCCGCCCCACTCCCGCACGAGCAGGGTGGCGGGTGGGACATCGCGTGGGTCGGAGACTGCCGCGCCTACGAATACGACCCGGACACCGACGTGCTGACCCAGCTCACCGTCGACCACACCGAAGGTCAGGAGCTGCGCGAAAGCCTCGTCGAGCGCTACCGGGACCGGCCGCAGGAGCTCGAGGAGCTGGCCGCCCGGCGGGACAACGTCGTCACCAGCTCCGTAGCCACCGCCGATGACCACTCCTTCGGCCGCGTCACCACGACCGGGCCGCGGCGCCGGTTGCTGCTGACCAGCGACGGCGTCCACAAACCAGTGCCGCACGCCTCCCTCGTCCGCGCCGTGCGCACGTTCAGCGACCCAGGCTCGTGTGCGAACCGGGTAACGCTTGCCGCGCGGTACTTCGGCGGCACCGACAACGCCGCCGCCATGGTCATCGACCCCGTGCCCGCCCCGATCGCGGCCGAGCTGGTGCCGTGAACACGCCCACCACGACCGCGCGAGCAGCCATGCTCGTCGCCGGCGCCGACGGTCTGCTCGGCGCCGCGCTGGACGCCGCCGGACGTGGGTGGCCGGTGTTCCCGCTGGCTCCCCGCAGCAAAAGGCCCGCCATTCCCGGCTGGCAGCAGCGGGCGACCTGTGACCCCGACCGCATCCGCCGCTGGTGGATGCGCCACCCGCTGCACAACGTCGGCATCGCCTGTGGCCCGGCGGGTCTGCTGGTGCTCGACCTCGATGCCGCCCACGGGGTGATCCCCATCCAGTGGGCCCGCCGCGGCGTCACCCACGGCCGCGACGTCCTGGCCCTGCTGGCCCACCGGGCCGGCGAGCCGGACCCGGTCGACACGTTCACCGTCGCGACCCCGCGCGGCGGCGAGCACCGCTACTTCGCCCGGCCGTCCGGGTCGCGGCTGCGCAGCACCGTCGGAGCCCGCGGCCGCGGGCTCGGCTGGCACGTCGACACCCGCGGACCCGGCGCGCTCATCACCGCACCGGGGTCGATCGCCGTCGTCCAGGGCGTGCCGGTCCCGTATGCCATCACCTGGGACCTGCCGATCGCTGCCCTACCCGCATGGCTGGTCACCGCCCTCACCCCACCACCACCTCCAGCCCGCCCGGCGGTCGTCCCGGTGCTGCAGGCGACCAGCCGCCGGGTCACCGCCTACGTCCAGGCCGCCCTCGCCGCCGAGTGCCGCAACGTCGCCACCGCCTCCGAGGGCCACCGCCACATCGCCGTCTACGCTGCCGCAGCAGCGCTTGGGGAGCTGCTGGGCAACGGGTGGATCAGCGCCGCCGCGATCACCCACCACCTCACCCACGCCGCCCGCCACCACCTCGGCGTCGCCGAGTTCGACCGCGCCGAGCTGACCAGGACCATCCGCGACGGCATCGCCGCCGGCCGCGAACACCCTCGCGTCCTCATCGACCGCCCCGCACCCCGACCGCGATCGCGCATCTCCTGAGGGCACCGAACCCTGGGCGCCGGGTTTTTCTCACTCCGTCATCGGAAGCGAAGCGGCCGGGGCTTCGGCGTGCTCCGAGAGGGCTCTTCTGAACCTGGGTGCTCGTGCCCGGCCGCCACGCCAGCTGCCGAGCACGAGGACCCACCGAATGACCGTCGCCAGCGAACCGGCCCTGCGGGTCGGCGCCCGCGTCCTGCTGCTCAACAGCGACGAAGAGGTCCTGCTCATCCACGCCCGCGACCCCCACGACCCCGGCCACCACTGGTGGGAACTGCCCGGCGGCGGCCAAGACCCCGGCGAAAAGCTCGAGGACACTGCGCTGCGCGAGATCGCCGAGGAGACCGGGCTCGTCCTGGACGAGATTGGGCGCAAGCTCTAGACACGGGAAAGCCGCTTCACCTACCGCGGCCGCGAACGCCACCGCCTCGACCACGTCTACCTCGCCCGCACCGACCGGACCGCACCTCAGGTCGCCCTCCAGCACACCGCGAACGAGCGCGCCGGTCTTATCGAGCGGCGCGGACCGCGAGCCTGCCAAGATCACGAAACTTGATCGCCAGAAAGACCTTCGAAGGCGGCAGCGGACCATTCTTCTGGTCCCGGTGCTGCAGGCGACCAGCCGCCGGGTCACCGCCTACGTCCAGGCCGCCGTCGCCGCCGAGTGCCGCAACATCGCCACCCGCCGACCCCGACACTGACACCGATCCCAACAACGACGACGACCCGCCGCCTTGCGCAGCACCACGTCCGGGATCAACACCCCGACGGCCGTCCCGACCGGTAACGCCTCGGGCACCTCGGCGCGGATCGTCTCGCCGGACGCCAGGAGCAGGTCGAGGCGGTAGCCGCAGTCCGGTGATGTTGCCGTCACATACTGCCGTTAGGCACCCCGGAGGCCCACCGAAATCAAACCCGGTGGGGCCTCTGGGTCACTCCGCCACGCGCTGCGGTCGCTAACTCAGTTCTTCCAAGATGCCCTGCGGTCCCCCATTTTCAAACACCGCTTCAAGCGCCTGAACCATCCCGGAAATTCCACCAGATCGCACGATCACCAGGTCTGGACACCGGAAGAAAGTCCCTCCTCGATTCTCTCCCGTGTCAGACCAATGCATCATGATGCGCTCAATCTCAAGGAGCGTCATAAATGTCGCGCTCCATCTTGAACCGTCAGGCAGCGTCAGTTCGGCATCAACGTTCTCCACGGTCTCCGCATCGTCGCCAGCCCCCAGCATGAACAGGGCCCTGAACTGGCGAGTCTCGACTACATGGAAGGGGCTATTGGCCATAGAGCTGCATCAACCTCGCGATCACCTTAGACTCATTTCCCTTGTCGGACTTGCCGACAATCTGAATTCCGCCGTCCACGTTTCGAAAAAACAGTCGTCCACCGTTTGCACCGCGAGCATAGGTGACATCAGTGCCCGCGAGCGCCTTTGAGCCAATCCCCGGGTTCATATTTCCATTAGAGAGCTGGCTGAACAGGTTATCCAGATCGCGCTGTACGGCCTGATTCTTGCCAGCCTGCTGCGCAGCCTTGGTAAGTAGTGGGTCGCCGCCAATTGCCGACAACATGGGAATTTCGCAGCCCGTGTTGTGGACAAGGACCGGCGTCGTACCCGCAAGGACATAGTACGTGTGAACATTTTCGACAGTGAGGTTGTAGGTGCGGTTGGTCGCAGTGTAGCGACGCAGGGCTTGTATAGCGACCCGACCGCCGCCCGGTGCGGAAAGTTGATCATCACCCTTGAGGTTGGCGGCGTCGGTCCAAGCGTGAGTAGATGTATCCCAGAAGGGGTGGTGCGCCGTCGTCACGACGGTTCGCGGGCCGGCGGAGGTCGAAACTGTGACGTCGACGAAGTCGTGGTCGTCCTCGGTAACGTGCAGCGCAGTCACGACATGGTGTTCGATGAAGCTGTCGTCGGGCTCGGCGTTCCTGACTTCGTCGCCGACCTTGACCTCGGCGATCGGCTTGCTGGTGCCGTCGGCCATGAGCACCGGCGTGTCGCCGGTGAAGCTGTTCTTCCCGACACACGCGGCCGCTGCGCTCTCGCCGCCAGCTGCTTCAGCGGCGATCTTTGCGGCGACGAGGGAAGCGCCGTAGTCCCCCAGCGCACCCGCGCCTGCACCGGCCGCGACGGCGCCGCCGGCACCGACCGAACCTTCAATGGCCGCGATCGATCCGATCACGAGCTCGCCGCCGATTCGAGCCAGCAGACCGACCGCTCCCCCGGAGGCGAGCAGCCCGACCACCTCGAGAGTCTCTTCGAGGGTGGGTGGCGATGGATCGCAGGAGCGGATATCGGGGAATTCGGAGCAGAACGCAGCCGCGAACTGATCATAATCCGGCGGACGATGATCCGGTGCCTGCAACGACCAGTTGGCGAACTGGGTCTCCCACTTGGCCCGCCGTTGCTTCGGTGACATGAGATGGTTCTCTTTGCCGACGAAGGCGGGATACGTCGGTCGGGTCTTGTGCGTCACCGCGTAGAACCAGTTGCGTGCCACGCCGACGTTGTAGCGGTAGGCACGGTCCCAGGCATCGGGGCTCATAGTGCTCATCGCCGCAGAGCCGACGTACGCGGGACGCCCGTCGATCTGCAGAACCAAGCCGGTGGGGTCACTGAACGACACCGGGCTGTTGTTGCCGTAGCTATAGGCGTTGAGCGCCTGGGGGTTGCTGGTGTCGAGCACCGGGTCCGCAGTCATGAACCGCCCGGTCAGCGGGTCGTAGTCACGAGCACCGATATGGGTGACACCGGTGGTGTTCCGATAGCCACCCAGGAAGCCATGCTTGTCCGGCCAGGTCGACGGCGGGGTCCCGCGGTCGGTCCCGTAGGGGTCCTGCCAACGCTTCGTCACCGCAAGATTGGCCGCGTCGACCGAAGCGTAGGGGGTGCCGTGGTGATCAGCCAGCTTCCAACTGATGCCACCCGAGCTGGTGCGGGTCGCGATGACCTGACCGTTGTAGCTGTAGAAACGGGTACCCGAGGCGAAGAAGCCACCCGTGGGCACCCACAACTCCGTGTCACCGATCGACAGTGTCGTACCGGACGGGTCCTTGGTGATGAGCAGGTTGCCGTCGGCGTCGTAGAGGTAGCTGCTGTCGGCGCCGTTGGCTTCCTTCGCCGTGGCGACGCGCCCCTCTGCGTCGTAGGTGAACGTCTGCGCGGAGCCGACGGGACCACGCGACTCGGTGCTGCCGACGTCGGTGTAGCTGTAGTCGGTTTCGGTGGTCCCGCTGCCAGTCCCTGTGGTGACGGCCTTGACCGCGTGGGGACGTTTCTGGCCGGGATCGGGGTAGGTCGAAGTGCTGGTGATGTCACCGGTGGCGGTGTGCTGAACCTGGGTCTTGCGGTTGCCGGTGTCGTCGAAGGTCCAGGACGTCCAATAAGGCGCCGCGCCGCCGGTCCCCGCCGCGGTCGGCTGCGTGGCGCAGTCACCCGACGATGGCGTCCAGGCGTCGGTGAGCCGTTGCAGGTAGTCCTGCCGGAAGCACTGCACGTCCGCCGGCTCGCCGGGTGGGCTGTCGGCGATCTTGGTGACGTTGCCGACCGGGTTGTAGGTGTAGACGCGGTTGGCGATCCAGTAGTTCGACGACGTCGAGCGCTGGGCCTGGACCGTCGCGAGCCGGTTGGTTCCGTTCTCATAGGTGTTGGTGACTGCGACTTGGTAGGGACTCGCGGAGTCGTTGAAATCGGTGCGCAGGGCCTGGCCGAACGGGTTGTAGCTGGTGTTCGAGACCAACTTGGTCTCGGCGCTCGAGTAGAGGGTCTTGGGCGCACCACCGGTGTAGTAGTCGAGGTACTGCGTTTCGCCGGGCAGACCGCCGGCTTCAGGGCTACTGATGGTGCGAACGGCACCGGAGCCAGGGTCGTAGGTGGTGAAGAAGTTGTAGGTCCCAGAGATGCCCCGGTCCCCGGTGGGAATGGTGACCCTGCTGCCGGTGACCCGGCCGGCGGTGTCGTAGCCGGTGGTCTCCTTGGTGTAGGCCTTGGCGCCGACGTAGCGGGTGGAGCTGGTCGGCTGCCCGGGCAGCAGGGTGTCGTAGGTCCAACCGGCGAGCTTGGTGCCCGTCGCGGCCGGGCCGTCGTACTCGAATGTCTTGCGGCCAAGGTTGTCGTAGGTGTAGCTGATGAGCCGGTTGCGGGCATCTGTAGTGGTCAGCAGACGATCGTCGGCGTCATAGGTGAACATCGTCTTGCCGGTGTCCGGGTCGAACGATGAAACCTTGCGGTCGTGCAGGTCGTAGTCGAAAGTCCAGACGTTCTTGCCGGTGGTATCGGTGACCGTGGCCTGTTGTCCGCTGCGGGTGTAGGTGTACGTCGTCGTGTCGGCGGGTGAGCCGGACGTGTACTTGGCCGGGTCCTTGTACTGTAGGAGCTGGACGGTCTGCCCGAGCCCGTTGGTGACCGTGGTGGTAGCGGTGCCGCCGGCGGGCGGGATCGTGGTCGTGCGATCGCCGTCCGGGATCGTTGTAGTGCGCCACTGTTCGACCGAGTTGAGCAGATAGGCGCTGGCACGAGAGGCACCGGCACTGTCGAACGTCGTCAGGGTGGTGTTCGGGACCGAGGCGTCATCGGTGACGTAGAGCGTCGCCGACGGGGCCGAGCTGTTGAAGTAAGCGTTGTGGGTCTTGTAGGCCCGGCCCTGGGAGTCGAAGTAGGTGTCGGTGATGATCCGGCCGGGTATGTCGTCGGTTCGGGGCGCCTGGGTTTGGATTGTTCGGCCGAGTCCGTCGTAGAGCGTGTACGACGTCGCGTACTGCCCGTTGGCGAGCAGGGTCTGCGCAGCGACATTGCTGACCCCGCCGCTATTGCGGACGCTGTAGGTGAAGATGACGTCCGCCGGCGCGTTCGCCACCTTGCTGTGCCCGGGCTTCCACACCGAGATGATGCGGCCGAGCGCGTCTTGCGTGGCGTCGGTGCGCAGGCCGCTGCCGTCCTTGCCCGCGATCGAGATGCCGGAGACCGGGTCAAGGTACTTGGTCGAGGTCAGTCGGGTGGTGTTGGTGGCGCTGATCGGCGGCGACGTCGTGTCCACCTGGGTGAGCGGTCCCCCACTCACCGGGGTATAGGCAGTGGTGGTGGTCAGGCCGAGAGCATCGGTCGCACTGGTCGGACGGCCGTAGTCGTCGTAGCCGGTGGTCGTGGCCGGGGTCGTCCACTTCTCGGCGCCGCCGGCGGGCCAGTCGTCGAGGGTGTCGGTCCGGGTGAGGCTGCCCTTGGTCGGCGCGGCGCCGAAGGCCTGGGTGTCGTAGTAGTTGCGGACGTCGCTGATGATGTTGGCGGGGCCAGCCGGGTTGACTGCGGTGTCGCAGACACCGGAGATCTTCCGTACCTGGCTCGGGAAGCTGACCAGCCACGCCGCGGTGTTCTCCAGATACGTGGTGGTGGCGCAGGTGGTCTGCTTCGGGTCGCTGATGTCCCCCTCGGTCTGCACGGTGGCGGGCAGGCCGTACTTGCCGTAGGCGGTGTGGGTCCGCGAGACCCGCCAGGTCTTGGTGGTATCCAGCCAGGTGCGGGTACGGCTGGTATCGGTGTCGACGTAGGCCGACGTGCGCCCGTAGGCGTCGGTACCGGTGGGGTCTGACACCCGAGGTTCGTTCACGGTGCCGCCGATGACCTGGCCGTCGCGATAGGTGACCGTCTCGCGAACGAAGCCGGCGACCTCCTTGCGATCGGCGAAGGACTCGTGCCAGTTGTCGCTGGCGACCGTCGCACCCTCCATGCCGCGGAGGTAGAAAGTCTCGGTGACCACCGGCGGCCCAGCGGGGTCGCCCGCCTGCCCGCCGAGCCCGGTGGTGGTTTTAACGTCGCCGTATCCGCGCCATTGCGACCACGTGCGGTACTTCGGGTCGGTGAACGGGTCGTCGTCGTAGTGCCAGGCCGCACCGCCGCGGTAGTCGTACTGGGTGACCGTGTGCTGTTCCTGACGAGTGGTGTGCGCGTCCTCCTCGACCAGTTTGACCCGGAACTTGTTGAAGTAGTCCAGGACAGGGTCGTTCGCACCCGGCGGAGTCCAGTACACCGGGTAGCAGGACAGCTTGTTGTCCTTCAGGTTGGCCGGATCAGGCATCGTGACCCCGGGAACGCACTCGGGGTCGTAGTAGGCGACGGTGGTCAAGCCACCTTGGGGGTTGGTGATGGCATCGATCCGGTTGCGGGTCAGTGCGGTGTACTGGCTTGCGCCGACGCGGTTGGCCATCGATAGCGGATGGAACGTCGTCGGTGGCAGCGTCACCGAGTTCCCGACCGTGTTCGGGCTCGCGATCTTCCCTGTCTCGGTGACCGAGGCCAGCCACAGCGCGGTCTTGTTCCCGTCGGTGGTGGATGGGAACGACTGCGTGAGCGCCCACTCCCGGGCGGGCTTCCAGCCGGTACCGCCGTCGGAGACCTGGGTGGTGATCTTGGTGTAGCGCTTGCGGGTGAAGAAACTCGGCGAGCCATACGTGCAGACAGCGCCTTGCGCGCAGATCGTCTCCGAGGGTACGTCCGGCCAGGACGTGGCGGTTCCCGCGTTCAGCTGGCCCGGATCGCAGGTGACCGCGCCACTCGGAAAGCACCGCTCAGCCGAGTCGAACAGGACTTGTGCGGGTGCGTGGCCGAACGTGTCGCCGAACTTCGTGTTGAACCCGTACTCGATCTTCTGCAGGTACCCACCACGGGTGTAGGGCGTGCCGGGGTTGTTCGCGGTGGAAGCGTTGCGGTTGAGCCCATAGTAGTTCGTCTCGGGCTGGTAGTAGTAGGCGATCGCGTTGCCGTGCGGGTCGACGACGTAGTCGAGGTTCCAGCGCCACGCGCGGTTGCACCAGGACGCGGCGTAGGTCGCGGCGTTGCACGGCTCGTTGGTGTTGTTGCCGAACACCGGCACAGTCCACGTCGACTGGGTTTCCGCCTTGCCCGATGCCCAGCCGGGCAGGTGGTTGAGGCCGAAGAAGTACTGGACACCATCGGGGGTGGTGACCTTCCAGTACTCGCCGAACTTGTCACCGTTGGCGCCGCCGGTCAGTCGCTCGACGCGGGTGCCGTCGTCGTCCTTCGGATGCCAGGTACTCGTGTTCTTGTCGAAGATGAGGTCGCCGTTGGCTCCCGAGAAGGAGATCGTGGCGTTGTCGTCGAACCAGCACAGGTCGCCGGTCTTGGTCTGATTGTTGTTGCCACCGAGATCCTGGCCGCAGCCCTTGTAGCGGCGTTCGATGAACCCGCTGCCCGAGAGGTTCCAACCATCGCCGATGCCCGAGGCCTGGTTGTTGGTCGCCGAGGTGAGACCGTCGACCGCGCTCGAAGAATAGTTCAGGCTGACCGTCGGGCCGGTCCCTCCGACGGCGGCGGGGGTGCTGATCGGGTACGAGTAGGTGAAGTCCGCCGAGGAGCCACCGGCCTTCCAGGCGCCGGCCGGCTTGAGGTCGGTCGCGGCGAAGTCACCACCGCCGCCCTTGGTATCGGCCTCGGCCGCGACCACCATCGACGTCGCGGCTGGGGCGGCTGTACTGCGCCGTTCGATCGTCGGAGCGACGGGGAGGGTGACCTCTGCGGTGACGTGGCTGCTCTTCGTGTCGTTGGCCGAGTCCAGCGGGGTGCCGATGTGGCATGCAGGTTTGTCCGGCGTGGACAGCAGGCAGGAGGGGTACTGCACGAGGTGCAGGCGACCGCCGAAGTCACCGCCGTAGGCCTCGCCGAACGAGCGGTAGTCGACGTCGAGCTCGACCAGGCCGCCGGTGTCCCCAGCCTCGGGCGTCACCTGCATGACGACGCCCTTGATGCCCGTTTTGGCGATGGCAGGCTGATCGAGAGTCGTCACCCTGACCTTACCGGCGGCGTGCGCATCGCGGTCTGCAGCCGGCGTGGCCATACGCTTTTGTCGCTGGCCGTGGCCGCGAGAGACGATCACCGGTTGCCCCGGCGCTCCTTGGGCAGGAGTCGTCGCTGCGGCGCTGGTCGCGGGCAGCTCGACGTCGGCGCTGGTTGCGGCGGGCCAGGTCACCGTCGTGGGAACCGCCGAGGTTGATGGCACGGAGGGGGCCGGCCGCAAGCCGCCGTCTGTGCCGTCGACCGACTGGGTCTGCTGCAAGGGCGGCAGGTCCCAGCCGAGACCGTGCCAGCCACCGACAGCCGCTTCCGCGGCCGCGGTCTGCGCCGAGCCGAACATGACAACGGCAACGCCGAGCGCCGTTGCCCGTCTCCACTTCGTGGAGCGCCCAAAGCCGCGCGAGAAACTCATGTCAACCTGCCTAGGTCCAGCCGGCGTTCGACACGCCGAAGTCAAAAGGGGCTAGTGGACGATCCCGAAGAGGTCGCCCGGGTCGTCGACGCGCCGGTCGGCGTTGATTCCGTCGGTGCCGCGGAGCCCCGAGTACACGCGTATACCGGCGGCGGCTCCACTGAGAATGTTGGTCCGTTGCCCGGTCCAGACCCCACTCCCGATCAACGGGCCGCCAGAGCCGGCGCCCACGTTGACCCCGGTGGCGCTTCCGGACGAGGTAAAGAACTTGCCCTGTTGCAGGGTGCCGTTGACGTAAAGGGACATCGTCTTGGTCGCGGCGTCGTAGCTCGCGGCGAGGTGGGTCCACTGGTTGTCGACCGCGTCGAGGTCGCTGTACTCCGTAGCTGCGTCGACCCCGCCCCCAGCGTTCGGCACGGTCAGAATCAGGCTCCAGGCACCGTGGTCGCGTCCGTTGGTGTCTTTGTAGGGCCGGTAGCTGAGGAAGAACGGCGAAAACTGGGCCTCGTCGGTGCTGATCAGCGTTCTCGTCGCTGGGTCGACCGCACCCTGAGCGGCGGCGTCGGCCGCGGTCCAGGTGTGCTTCACCCAGCCTTCGACGGTAAACGACTTGTCGGTGCGCAGGTTCGCAGGCCGCGGTGCGGCCAGCCGGCCCGTCCAGGTGTTGTCGAACTGGGCGGCGCAACCAACCGGATCGCCGCCGCTGCCGGCCTCGGCCGCGAGCGACACACCGCCGCTGGCCGCGGCCGCCCCGTACGTGACCGTGTCGACGAAGTTCAGGCCGTACATCGCGGCAATCTGGTCATCGGTGAGGCTGTGCGACCACACCTGCCCCTGATCGAGCATGCCCTTGAACAGATTCTTCGTGCCGGACTCGGCACCGAGCAGCAGCGGCCCGTTCGCCGTCCAAGCCGCCGCGACCGTGGCGTCCGCTTCATGTGCCCCGTTCACCGACAGCCGTAGGTGTCGGGTGGTCTTCTCAAACGCCGCAGTGAGCAGCGTCCACGTGCCGACCTGCGGGGCCGACGTCCCAGTCGCCCACGTTATCGACGCCGTGGCATCATCGGCCGGGGACATTCCGAACGCCCAGCGGTTGGCCGTCTTGTCGTAGCGGACGACGAAGTTGGCAGCGTGAGTCCCAGTCTGGGCCAGCACGGTGTGATCGGTAGTCAGATCGCCGAGGTTGACCCAGGCCGACACGGTGAACGACTTTGCGGTGTCGACCACGGGCCCTGCGGTAGTGCCCGAGCCGCTCACGCCGTCGAACTGCAAGCCGCCACCACTGTGACCCTGCGCCCATGCATACCCGCCGGTGAGAGAGATGGTATTGCCGTACCCGGTGCTGTCGCCGGCCACGCTCCCGCCGGTCTCCCCCAGTGTCCAGCTCGCCTGCAGCGACGGGACACGCGACGTCGCGGAGGTCAGCTCCGGACCGCACCCTTCGGCGAGGCCGTAGTTCGCCAGCGGAACGGCGACGTTGGCAAGGTCGTGGACGTCCTGGGCGGACAGCGTGCGCTGCCACACCTGCAGGTCATCGAGCTGTCCGTGGAAGAAGTCGGTGCGCGCCCCGGCCCACTTTCCCGCGCCGAGCACGGCGGGACCGGTTGCGGCCCACGGCGCGGCGATCACGGTACTTTGCCGGGCGCCGTCGACGTAGAGCGTGGCCACCTGGGTCGACGCGTCATACGTCGCCGCCAGATGCGTCCACACCCCGACTTGGGGTGGGCTGCTCGAGACGGCTCGCACGTCGCCTGGTGCGGCTTGGTCTCCCGCCGTGACACGCAGCGCCCAGGCGTTGCGCTCCTTGTTGTACTGCAGGATGAACGGCGCCGACTGGCTGCCATCCTGCGCGAGGACGGTCTGCGAGTGCGTGGTGTCGGCGAGTTTCGCCCACGCCGCCACCGTGAACGACTTCGATGGGTCCAGCACACGGTCGCCGGTCTGGGCGTAGCCGCTGGTGCCGTCGAGGCTGATCGCGCCCTTCACGCCGTCGCTGTAGCCACCGGTGTCCGGGTGGGTCCAGGTGGTGCCGTGGTTGTAGCCCGGCTGCCGGGTGACGCCGCCGGACACCGTCGCCGGGTGTGCGGTCAGACCCGCATTGTCCGGTGTGGACGAGGCGGTGTCGGCCAGCGTGCTTCCGGACGGCTCTTCGGCGCTCCACGCGGCGACCAGACCCTTGCTGGGGGTCAGCGGCTGGACGTGGTAGGAGCACGAGGGGCCGTCCAGTGCAGGGTTGGATCCCGTGATGACGACACAGGTCGCGTTGGGGCTGGGCATCCCGGCCTTGTTGACCGACTTGACCTTGATCAGGTTCTGGTTGCCGTTGACCGCGATCGTCTTCAAGGCCACGGTGGCAACCATCTTGCCGTTGGCGTCCGTGCCCTGAACCGCCGGCGCGGTCGGCGAGCCTTGCGGCTGCGGCTCCGAACCATCGGTCGTGTAGATGAAGTGGTCGATGTCGTAGAGCCCGTCGGTGGCCATGTAGGTCCACACGCTGAAGTCGGCCTCATCGCCTTGGACCTTCGGGTCGGTCCACGACGCCATTGCGAGGTTCGGTGACAGCGGCACTTTCGAGTCGACGGTGAACTCGCAGTTGCCGACCCAGTTCGACCACAGCTCACCGTCGTAGGCCTGCATCGACCAGTTGTAGATCCCGTCCTCGTTGATCCACCCCGACGGAACCGCGGCCAGCTGCGCAGTCCCCTGCTGGTTCGGCCCCGCAGTCCCCACCGGCACCAGATTGGCGGCGTTGTCGTGGATGTAGACGTTGTGGCCGAGCGCGCCGTACGCGACCGCGAACTTCCCGTAGACGGTGCCACCGTCCGGATCGGACACCCGGCCCGCGATCTGCGGCGTCTTCGTGTAGACCCAGGGCCGGTTCGGGCCCGAGGTGCACGGCAGTTGGCCGTTCTGCATCGTCAGGCTCGCCGGCGGGTTCGGGTAGGAGTCGTAGTTCACTGCGAAGTACGGGTTGAGGTCAAACCGCCGCCACGCCGCCATACCATCGCCGTCGTTGGCGGCCGCGAGGGCGAACCACGTGTTCTGCCAGCGATTCGCGGCCGCGTCCTTGGCCGCCCGGGTCGCGTCGAACACGCCCGCGACATTCGGCGCGTCGTGGCAGTTCGCGGTGTTCATCGTCGAGACCTGGTAGACCCAACCTGGCTGCGCGTTCCACCGGGTATCGGAATTGGCCGGGTTCGACAGCCATAACCCAGTCGGCGCCGGAGAACAGCTGGCGCTGTGCTGAATCGTGGTGTTGAGCGTGGCACTGTGCACGACCGTGCCGCCGAGTCGCGCGGAGTTCATCTGGATGTAGGACCGCGAGGTGCCCGCGCTGTCGTAGTTCTCGTAGCCGGCCTTGAGATTCGACAAGTCACCGATCGTAGCGTTCCAGTTTCTCGCCTCCGGGTAGCCGGACTGGACGACCACGTGCGCCTGGATCCCGCACGAGTCGCACCAATAGCCCGGGTCCAGCGACACCGGGTACCGCGTTGCCGGGTCGGTCAGGAACGCCTGGTCCGGAGTGATGGTCACCTTGTCCTGAGTGAGCGCGAGGTCCATCACGGCCTCGCGCCGACCGCCGCCCTCACCGACCTGCTGTTCGGCGGGCGAACCGTCACCGGATGAATCCCACATCCGCGTCGCATCACCGGAGAAAACGACGCCACCGGAGGTGTCCTTGACCTCGAGCCCGTCGGTCGGCGCGGCCTGCGCAGGAGTGCCACGACCTTCCCCTTCGGCGACCGAGACCGTGGTATTGCGGGTGTGGAGACCAAACGGGATCTCACGCAGTTTCGGGTTCTTCGCCGCTTCCGGCGTCTTGATGACCAGATTCTCCGTGAAGCCCTCCGGTACGGCCTTCACCGTCAAGTCGACGCCGGGCAGTACTTCCCCGTAGGTGGCAGTGTCGCCGTCCAGTGTCGGTGCCGGCAGGTCGCTGGTCCACTTCAGACCGACTTCCTTGCCGTCCTGACCCGCCTGAACGATGGGCACGGTCGCCGAGCCACTGCCACCCGGGTTGAGCTTGACGTCGACCGCGACCGCCTTCGGGCCGACCGACCCGTCCGCCCGCCGCACCAGGGTCGTGTCGACCGGCGTCCACGCCCGGCCTGCTTCACTCGGACCGGGTGGACGTACTGCGTCATGGTCCACGAACCGTCGGGGTTCGCTGTGGTCTGCGAGGTCTCGGTGGTCTCCGAGGTCACCTCGACTGGCTTGCCCCCTTCACGGGCATACGCCGCGGCGGTGACCTCGTCCGGAGCCGAGTCCGGAACAGCCACAGGTGCGTCGGCATGAGCCGGCCCGACCGTCACCACGGTTCCGGCAACAACCGCCGCACAGAGCAAAAGAGCGCGCCAAAGCGCACCACGACAACGCACGAGATCCCCCTCGCCAAGAGCAAACCAGCACACAGCCGGGCCCCCGACGAACCCATGATCACCCTTGCCGATCCGACCGCGCAGGGAAATAGGCCAAGAGGGGTATTTACCGCATAGCCACTAGTCGCATGAGTATCTCTCCACGATCCCAGATCCGCCATTCGCGACAAATCGGTCATTAGACCCATGTCTGCGTCAGGCGCGCGACGGCCAGAAAGTTTCCATCCATCTCGCCAACGGTCATCTTCTTCCCCTTGCGGCCGACTGCCGTTGTCCACCGCTTCTCTGGGCAAGCGGTGAAAGTCACCATAATCAGCGCGTTTCAGTAACGCCGCGCGTTGATCAGGCGATGCCGTCAGGAACGAAGGAGCAATTGACATGACCGAGCTCGACACTGGACAGCAGCAATGCGCGGCCACGTCGCCCCGACGAAACCGAGCGCTACTGTACGGTGGGATCATCGCGACTGTTCTGATCGTCTCCGTCGGCGTCACCCTGCTCATCGCGCTCCCCGACGGCCCGCCACCGGTCGACTACTCTGTTTCGGTCACCGGCAACGTCAGCGCCTCCTGGGTCTCCGATGACAGCGAGGGCACGCTCGACCTCACCAACTTCGGCAACTCCGACACGATCCGGGCCGGCTCGCTCACGCTCACCGTCAAGTCGAACATGCCGAGTGGCGCCAGCTGCAGCATCATCGACCTGGACGCCAATGTCATCGATGTGCAGATGGCGTACCCCGCGCGCGGCACCAGCGGCAAAGACGCATTGGTCACAGTCACCTGCAGAACCAACAAGCACTGACCAATCTCGCCCTCAACACTTTCACTCGCGGTTAGGCAAATAGGCGGTCAAAGTCTGCGAGTAGGTCCTTAGCTACCAAGAATGCGACACACCGCAGTCCTGACCTACCTCTGGGCCGACCAGCCGGAGAAACAGCGAACGATCGAGATCACCGGGCCGGGCGCCGCGCGCCTGACCCGATCACCAGAAAAGCACAACGCGGCCCGAGACCGGCACTGCGCAGATCTTCTGTCAGTCCGCAGCAGTCCCAGGCCGCGTTGTGCTCACCAGGCCCCATTCGGGCTCGCCTGCACCACCCTGCGAGGCGACCGAGGCGAACTCAAGCGACAAGAGCTGGCGCGGACATGACGTTCCTCTTCGCGGCGGCAACACGGAGCAGCCTTGTCCAATTGAGACAGAAGAAGGTCATCGGGATGCCCGGAAGGGCTCCTCACCATGGCCTCGACGGCATCATTGTGCGCACTACGAGGCGATTGTGCTTGTGACGACCAACCTTGTTTCCCGGCCCAGCTTGGCGAACCTCAGCTCATAGCCGAAGAAAATCGCAGTCACCGATACCACACCTCGACGCCTCAGTTTCGTCGCGCCGTCGCCGAATGGGTCACCATCACCGCCCAAGCCACCTCCGACCGTCTGGACTTTCACTGGGACAGCGAAGACCTGATCATCATAGATGTTGCCGCGGCCAGCCCCGAGCCCGAGCCCATGCCGACCTACGAGCGCATCCAGCCGGATGCTGACGGCCGGTACATCTTCAACGCCGAGTTGCGGAACGCCCATGACGCCGCTGCCAAGCACCTCGATAACACCACGCACGCTGCGCTGGCCTCCTGGCCAACAACGATCCGCAATCATTTGACACCCTGATCCGCTACGTAGTCGAGAATACCCACCACGGAGCCGCGAATCGGCCTACACCACCGGCCCAAGACACCGACTCCGAGAAGACGCACCATGAGTGAGGACTACGCTGGGCTCTCGGCGCGCTGCGACATGGAGGTAGCGCGCCCCGGCCAAGAGGCCAGCCGCGAACTTCGCGCCAACGAAGAATTTGCCCTCATTCTGAGCGATCACGACAACGACTTGGTCGTTGTCGTCGACGGCCACCCGGCGCAGCTGCTCACCTTTGCCGACCGCACCCAACAGGCACTGGAAGAACGGGTCGACCTCGCCGAGACTCGCCGGCCGGCCGTCCACTGGCACCGACGCAACCCAGGCACTCCGGTCGCTGCGAACGACCGCCGCCAGCAAAGCACACCCGAGCCCTCGGGCGACAACTTCCTTGCCACGTCGCGTCAGCTGACGGGCGCCCGAGGACTCGGGTGTGCTCGGGAAGGCGGGTTCACCCGCACCCGACCCGGAGGTACCCGTGACTGCATCCACCGTCCACACCGGTCCGTCCAACGACACCAACTCCAATTTCGAGCGGGCATGCCGGCTGATCGAAACCGAACTCGGCGGCCGCCGGCTCCCTCCGGAACCTCGAACCTGGCTCGACGACCTCGCTCGCACCCGGCGGCACAAGACCGCGCTCATCACCGCGGTCTGGAACAACTGCTTCCCCTCCGGTGTCGTCGAAGCCTGCCGGGTCGTCGAAGCGATCTACCCCTACCTCGATGCCGACGGGCGCTGCACCGACGCCGCGGTCACCGCCGCCTGGAACATCCTCGAACCCGACGCCCACACCTGGCCCGAGCACTTGCAGGACCAGCGGCGCTACTTCACCGGCAAGTGCCTGAACCGCGCGCTCGCCGAGGCGAACTCGACGGTGACCGACCATGCCTGAGGACCGGTTGTGGTTCACCCCCTACGACTGGAGCCGCTCCTACCTGCTGCCCGAGTCGGTCACCTGCAACATCCCCCACCGCGGCAGCCTCGGCGGCTACGGCGCCTGGAACGTCGCCCGCGGGATCCTCATCGAGCTCTGTCATGCACTGCCGGCGACTCCGGTCTCGCTGGTCTACGACGAGCCCTTGCAGCGACGTGACCACACCCGGATCGCCACACGGATCACCGCGCACGCCCGGCGCACAGACGGGCAGGACGTGCGCGTCATCTACCGCAGCGAACGCAGCGACATCGAGCCATGGCCGGAGTTCTGGAGCGTCGCGGTCAACGGGTTCATCCCCTCCTCCGGCCACGATGTCCGACGGCCGTCGCCGCCGTGGATCGCTCACACCGCCGCGCAGACGCTACGCACCGAACTCGGCCACTGATCCCCGACCCGGTCCCCCGCCGACAGCCCTCGCACGCTCTTCTCGGGAAGGACGTTCATGTCCCTCACACTCGCCAGCACCACCGCCGTCGTCGCCAGCATCCCGGCGCTCATCGGCTTCGTTCCCGACGACTCCCTGATGCTGATCACCACGCTCACCAACGACGACGGCACGGTCACCACCGGCCCGCTCACCCGAATCGACCTCACCCACCTCACCGGCCACGCCGACGACTGCGTGCGGCAGTTCAACCGGCAATGCGGCGACCTGCCCGTTCTCTGCGTCACCGGCATCCTCGTCCGCACCGTCGACGAGGACGCAACGAGCGACGACACGCTGCCGCTGCGCGCCGAGGTCGACACCGTGGTCAAGCTGCTGGCCGGACACGGTTTCACCGACGTCGACCTCGTGCACGTACCGGCCATCACCGAGGGCGCGCGCTGGCGCTCCTACCTCGAGGCCGACCGCTCCGGTGTACTGCCCGACCCCGCGACCACCGCCGCCGCGGCGGCCGCCGTCGCCGCCGGACACACCATCGCCGCCTCTCGGGACGACCTCGCGGCGCGGTTCACCCCCGCACCGGAGCAGCTCCGCGCCCGTCTGCAGCCCCGCATCACCGACGCCGTCGAACGTGCCGTCATCGACCAGCACGGGCACCTCGCCGCACACGCCCGTCTCGCCCGCGCCGACGCCGCGATCCGCGCCGCCACCCACGGTAACCTGCCCGCCGACGACGCCGCCATCGCCGATCTCGCCGCGACCTTCGCCACGCTGCCGTTCCGCGACGCCCTGCTCGCCGTCCCCGACCACACCGCGCGCTCGGCGGCCGGGAACCTGGTCCTGCACCTGTGGCGCCACAGCTGTGACCCGATCGCCGGCCAGCTCGCCACGGTCATCGCGGTGCACGCCTACCTGCGTGGCGACGGAACAGGCGCGCGGATCGCACTCGAGAACGCCGACCCCGAGCAACCCATGACGGCGCTGCTCTCAACTCTGCTCCACCACGCCGTCCCGCCGTCGAAGATCCACCATGTGATCCACAACGCCAGCGCCGACGCTCGTCGCACGCTGCTCAGCGAGCCCGCGGTCGATCAGGCATAACGCCACCCCCGCCACGCCGCTCGCTGGGGCTGGGTACGCGAGGATACGTGCCCACCGACCGAACGCCCGTCGCACGCAACCTGGACGGCCGTGGGTGACGGCACGACGGCCGATGGTGTCACCGGCGGTGGCCACGCCCGGCTCGCCGGGTCGTGGATCGCCCGAAGGTAAGCACACCCCGGCCGGGGGCAGTGCGTCCCCGAAGCCCGGCCCGATCCGCCCGGGTGAACCAGCCCCTCGACTGTCGATCTCCGATGCCGGTCGCACGCGGGCTGGTTCACGCCGGGCGGATGAGCCGGGCCGGGGACGTCGCCTCACGGCGCCCCCCGGGCCGCCGCGTGCTCAGGCTGCGCCGCGTTCCACACCCCAACGAGCACCAGGGAGGCCACCATGGCCGGCGACACCAGCATCACCATCTGCGGCAACCTCACCACCGATCCCGAACTGCGCTTCACCCCGGCCGGAAACGCGGTCGCGAACTTCACCGTCGCCTCCACCCCGCGCACCTTCAACCGCACCACCAGCGAATGGGAGGACGGCGAGGCGCTGTTCCTGCGCTGCACCATCTGGAAGCAGGCCGCGGAGAACGTCGCGGAGTCCCTGACCCGCGGCGCCCGGGTCGTCGTCCAGGGCCGTCTCAAGCAGCGCTCGTTCCAGACCAAGGAAGGCGAGAAGCGCACCGTCGTCGAGTTGGACGTCGACGAGATCGGTCCGTCGCTGCGCTACGCCACCGCCTCTGTCACCAAGAACGCGAAGAGCGAGTCGGCGAAGGTCAACCCGGACCTGGTGACCAGCACGTCCACCGGCGCGACCCCGGCCGGTGACCCGTGGACCGCGGACGCCGGGCGGGAGCTGGTCGGCGCGACCGCGGGCGGCGGGTTCAGTGACGAGCCGCCCTTCTGATGAGACCCGGTGTCCGGCCGGACCTTCCCCGCCGGCCGGGCACCACCCCAAGGCCGGGGCCAGCCTGACGGCTGGCCCCGGCCTTTCTCGTGCCACGCCACGACGTCCCGGAGGCCACGATGCCCGCCACCCACAACACCACGTCCTCCACCGAATCCGATGCGGAGACGAACAGTCGCGTCGCGCGCGAGCGGCGACTGCGTGCCCTGGCCCGGAAATCACCCTTTGGGGTGGGAGAATCGCTTTACGCTCGAAGTATGAGCATTCGTTACGGCGTCACGATCCCCGGGCTCGTCCTCGCCGGAGGCACCGGCTTCTACCTCGGCATCCAGCCCTTCGGCTACATCGGACTCCTCGTCACCCCGTTCACCGACGCCGCCGGGCTGCTCGCCCTCCCCGGCGCGCTCCTGTTCGGTGCGCTGCTCGGGTGCGTCGTCGCCTACCTCAGCCGCCACCGGATCAAGCCCAAGCTCAACCGCACCAAGCGCTACCGGATCGCCGCGATCCTCGGCGCCGTCACCCTGCCCGGCTACCTCTTCCTCGCGCACTTCCCCGGCGCCGACGGCGACGGCCCCGGCAACCGCTGGCCCGTCGGCTTCGCGCTCTGCTGCGGCGCCGCCGCAATGATCGTCTACTACCAGCGTCGCAAGCGCCTCGCACGCGCCCAGCACGCCCGGCGCCTCGCCGACCAGACCACCCGCCAGACGTCCGCACGTTGACCGCGCACGATCGCGACGTTGCCTCACCCGCCGCACCGAGAACGCCACACCACCGGCCGGAAACGCCACACAGCCGCAGTTGTGTCGTCAGAACTTCTCGACGATCCTGTTCACCCACCTCGGCCGACGACGGGGCCACCAACCAGTCCGCAGCATTCGCGCGTACGCCAGGAACACCACGCCCCACACCCCGGCAAGCACAAATGCCAGAGCCGGATTCTCCTTCGGACCCTCACGGGGGAACAGCCACTGCAGTGGCCACGCAACGACCAGAACAACTCCGAGACCGACAACACCGGACACCGCCAGCCGCTGAGGGCGGTGCCCCTCACCGACAACCTGTCCCGTGTCGACAAATGCCCTGATCAGCAAGAGCAGAACCACACCCACCGCCGACTCGATCAGTTCCCAGTCGCCGCCAGACGCCGAGATGCTCACAGCCGCGGCCAGAACCACACCGAGTACAGCTGCCTGGTCCACTCCAGTGCCCCGGCGCTCAGCCGTGCTCATGCGCCGACCGACAGAGACACCGCGTTATCCATGCACCAAACCACGTCAGGATCCATCACGCCCGACAGTCGCCCCGGTCCTCGCGGCCGTTACGCGGTAGACCCGTCCGCGCCAGGTGTGTTCTGCGGCTGTGACCTTTCCTCGCCGGGCCGATCACTCCCACGCGTGAGTGCGTGGCTCACGTTGCCGGCCGGACGGCGCTCCCCCTGCGAGACCGTCGCATCGGCCGGTGCCGGTGCAACGGCCGCCGCCTCACGTGACAACGCGCCCACCTCCTTCGCCGAGATGCCGAGCAACGCCGCCGTCTCCGCCGCGCTGACGTCAGCCGCCCGGATTTGCGCCACCGACGTCGCCATCACCGACCGCCACTCACCGATCTCCAACTCGGCATCCGCGCGCACCTGGTCGGCCTGCCGCTCGAACTCTGCGACCTTCGCCGCGCGCTGCTGCTCCAGCTCGGCGAGCTTCCGGTCCAGTTGCGTCCGCAGCGCCGCGACCCGGTCCTCGCCTCGACGCTCCACCACCTCGACCGCCGTCGCGGCCTCCGCGAACGGGCCGAGTGCGGCGTCCACGCGCCGCTCCTTCGCTCGCTCCCGCTCCAGCTGCTCCACTCGGCGCCGCCGCGCCGCCTCCAGCCGTTCCAGTGCCGCCGACGACCGACGTCGCCGACGAGCCCCCGTAGTCCTGCGTTCAACCATGACGAACCTCCCACCGGGGAGGGCGCACACCACCGAGGCTACTCGCGGCACCCCGACACGCACCCGACCGAACGCCCCGGAACAGCCGCTATCGTCGATCCACGTCACCACCGGCCGCAGCACCATGCTCACCGCCACGACAGGCAGGAGAAACAGTGACCGTCGAGTCCTACCGGACGCTCCCCTGCCGACAATGTCCCTGGCGCCGCGATGCTGACCTCACCTTCTTCACCGACACCGACATGGCGAAACTCGCCAACGCCAACGGCACCTCCGGTGACGAGGCAGCCCCGAACTCGCCCGCGATGTCCTGCCACATCGACCAGCCCGACACCGCGCACCCGATGCGGCTGTGTGCCGGCTGGCTCGCCGTCGTCGGTCGCAACCACCTCGGCATCCGCATGGCACTGCTCGCCGGCAACCTCCCACCCGACGCAGTCACTCCTGCTGCCGGCTGGCCGACCCTGCACACCAGCCTCGACGACCTCCTCGCCGAACGAGCCCGCCAGCAGGCCGAAGTACATCACCCGACCGTGGCAACGTGACCGCGCTCCGGCTCCCCCACGTACGCCACTACCCTCTACGAGGCATCAGCAAAGGAGCGTTGACCGTGCCCACACCGACTGAAGACGACGCCACGACGCCCACCAGCGCCGAGATCCTCGCCGTCCACGACGGCACCGACGGCTGGGGAGTCATCACCGCCGCCGCACCGGCCAGCGCCTACCAGACCAGCCCCTGCGCCCGCTGCCCCTGGCTGCGCGACTCCCCCGTCGGCGCGTTCCCGCCCGAGGTGTTCCGCCACTCCGCCCGCACCACCTACGACCTGGCCACCCACAAGTTCGGCTGCCACGCCAGCACCCCCGCCCAGCCCAAAACCTGCGCCGGGTTCCTCCTGCGCGGCGCAGCCCACAACCTTTCGGTCCGCGTCCACGGCCCCGACGTCACCGCTGCCGTTTCCACCGACCGGCCGCTTTACGACAACTACCGCGAGATGGCCATCGCCAACGGCGTCGCCCCCGGCGACCCCAGCCTCGCGCCGTGCCGCGACAGCCTCGCCGACCTCGAGGACGCCCCGTTGCCCGGCACAACTCCCGGTCCGCAGGCTGACCTCGCTCTGGCCCGCGCAACGCGCATCATTCGCGACTTCATCGTCGCCAGCGTCGGCGCCGACCACGGCGGCGAGATGACCAGCCAGGCGCAACTGCTCGCCGGCCGCCTCGCCGCGCACGGCCACCTCGCCACCGGCTCCACCACGCCCCAGGCAGCCGAGACAGCAACCGCGGTCATCCGCGCCTTCATCGTCGACTCCGTAGGCGAGGACACCGGCGACGATATGACCGAGCAGGCCAAGCAGCTACGCCACCACCTGACCGGAGCGGGCCTGCTGGCCGACGGTGTCTATGAACCCATCCCGCTCAGCCGGGTCACCAGCACCGACTAGCCCGTCGACCTCGGTGGCACGCTCTCAACATCCCGGCACCCGAATCCACCCCGGCACGTGCTCGAGCCCAGCGTTGACGTCCTCGCGTCAGGTAAAGAGCGCGGCACCGCCGCAGTAGCCCCGAGGGGCCACGCCACCGAGGTGGCGAGCGGCAAAACTCGCGGCGGTCCGCTGACACTCCGCCTCAGGGACACGTAGGCCCACGGAGCGCTGCAAGCAGCATACCTGCAGGTCAACAGCACTTGCCTGCGGGCAGGCGCCATCGATCTCCGCTGATCGGGCGCTCACCTCTCAACCCGCGCCAGCCGTGGAACCTTCAGCCTTGCACATTGCGTCCGTGGGCGGTGGGTGGCCCCGAAATTGTATCGGTCGCTCCCCCAAATACAAGGGCACCCCAAACTATTTTTGACCTAAAAGCGTGGTCAAAAATAGTTCGAGGCCCCACCCTTGCATTTGGGGCCCCTACTCCCTAGGTCAGGCGTTAAGGGCAGGCCGGGGGCCTGCCCTGGTTGCTTCGGGGCCACCCACCGCCCACTCAGCACACAGTCACCCCTACCGCACCGACCAGCAACACCACGCAATCCAAGCAGGCCAGCAGCCCCGACAAACCACCACAGAGCAGCCGCGCAGAAAAATCCAGCCACCGGCGATTCCAAGGCTCGAAATTGCCCGCAATAAACGCTGTTTCGACTGGAGATACGCGAGGTCACGCGATAATATTGAAATGCAAGGTGATCGGGACGGCAAACCCGAACGCCGAACTCATTCAACACGTAAGGATCTATTGTCATGGTGTCGACCATTCATCGTAAGCACCGCCCCACAATCGACCGCATCGTGCAGGCGCTGCAGCAGCAGCCGCCACGCGTCCGGACCGCACTCACCGAACTGCGGAACATCTTCACCGACAGCGGCCAGAACCCGCCCGCGATCCTCGCCGCCTGCGCGACGCTGCTCAACACCAACGCCGCGATCAGCGGAGACGTCCTCGCCGCCGTGCGTACCGCACACGCCGACTGGGACAGCTACGGCGAGCAGGAACGCGAGCTGATCAACCTGTGCGTTCACAGCAGCGAGACTCGCCGGAACGTCGCCGTCACCGACGTCAACGACGTGACGGTAATGCTGCGCGAACAGCCCAAGCGGATCGCCGACGCGCTCAACGGCCTGCGGTGGCTCAACGCCCAGACCCAGCACGCGCACCAGGACGTGTTCACCGTGTGCGGGACGCTGCTCAAGAACCCCAGCGCCGACCACCCCGCCATCGTCGAAGCCGTCCAGGCCGCACACCAGCTTTGGCCGAGCCTCACGCGGGACATGCGCACGCTGGTCACGTCGTGCGTGTACGCGAGCACGGCCCGCGCCGCCCACGCGCGCGCCCGCACCGCCGCCCGGCAGCAGGCCACCGAAACCGAATCCGCCGACGTCCACCGGTGCGGCAACTGTGACGGCAACCTCGCCGGACTCCCCGAAATGCGCTACTGCTCCGACGCCTGCCGCAAGGAAGCCGAAGCCGCCGAACGCCCGACCAACGGCGAGCACACCACGACCGTGCCCACCCACCGAATCGCAGCCAGGCACGAGCCGATCGAGCAGCGCGCCGCGCGCCGCTACGTCGACAGCGGCGCCGAGCCCGACTACGACGAGCAGTGGCGCGAAGTGGAGCAGGCGATCCCATCCGCCGGACTCATCCGCAAGAACGAAAGCGGTGTCGACGCCTACGAAGCCGAACGGCAGCGGCACGGCGACCTCGACGACACCGGCGACGTCCTCAACGAGCTGACCGGCCAGCCGATGACCGACGACGACTATGACCGCCTTGCGCTTCGCCCGGTCGCGCCCGGCGGGTTGTGCGTGGCGTGCAACCTCGAACGCACCCCCACCGAGCAGCGCACCCAGGACACCGACGACCGGTGCGAGATGTGCCGAGACCGGAACATGCCGCCGCTGGTCGCGTTCGCGCCGTCGCGCGAACTCGCCGCCGTCGCCTGACCACCCACCCGCCAGCGGGGCACCCGGACCGGGTGCCCCCGCCCAGTCCAAGACAGGGAGCCGTCACCGTGCGCACCTTTGCCGACATTGTCGCCGACATCGACCGCGAGCTAGCCGCCGTCGACATGATCCCGACCGACGAACCCGCAGCCATCGCCGCCTACCTGCGCGCGCTACTCACCCGCTACACCCTGACGCTGCCCGACCTCAACGGGGGCGAGGTCGCCATCGTGCCCGCCGCCGCCATCCGTCTCGAACTGTCCCACCTCACCCAGGACAGCCAGCCCTAACGACCGTCCCATCCCGACGCGGCCGCCGATCTCCGGATCGGCGGCCGCTTTGCTGTGTCGGCACACCCTGGGACCGCGCAGGCGCCGGCAGACGGCGCCCGGGGCGCCTTAGTGCAGGCGCCGGCGCTCGACCGCAATTTCGGTCACCACCACCCCGCCTCACCAACCCCACCCGGCCGCCGCACCCCGCCCACCACCACACCCCAGCCCCGCACCTACCCCGCCACCCCCTCACCCCGCCGACCACGCCACCGCCCCCACCTCACCCAACCCGCCCCACCGCCGCACACAGCACGTCTTGCAGACGTTCTGAACCAGGTGGATGCCGCCGTATTTTCGGCGTAGCCTGATGTGGACATGATGGGCTTGCGCAAGCTGAGCCCTGGTGGTCATGAGTACCTCACGAACACGGTGGCGTGCGCCGATCGCAGCCGTGAGCTCGCACCCGGCGAGCTGTTAAGTGACTACTATCTCTCCCGTGGTTACCCGGCAGGCCAATGGTTCGGCGCCGGAGCAGAGCACTTAGGACTCTCCGGCGCAGTCACCCCTGCCCAGATGAACGCCCTCTTCGGCGAAGGCCGCAACCCGCACGCCGACGCCATCGAAGCCGAAATGATCGCTGGCGGCGCCACCGCCGCAGAGGCGTTGAAGGCAACCCGCCTGGGTCGGCGGTTCCCGCAGTACTCCGCGCTGGATCACCTGCGCTCACAGGTGTCACATGCGTATAAGGACCATAACCTCCTGCACGGCCGTCAGATCGGCGCGCCGATTTCCGCGGCCAAGCGTGCCGAGTTGCGGCGCGGTGTGCAGCTGCAGGCCTACCGCAAAGCGCACGAGGGCAACGATCCCGCCAGCTACACCGAGTTGAACAAGTGGCTGGCGGAGCAGAAACGCAATCTCAAGTCGGCGGTGTCCGGGTTCGAGATGGTGTTCGCGCCCGACAAGTCGGTCTCGATCGCGTGGGCCATGGCGGCACCGGCGGAGCGGGAGCTGATCGCCGGGATGGTCCGCCAAGCCGCTCGTGACACGTTGTCCTGGGTGGAGGGCAACGTCGCGTTCACCCGCCGCGGGAACATGGGCGAGGCCCAGGTCGATGTCAACGGGATCACCGCGGCGCTGTTTGAGCACTGGGATTCCCGCGCCTCCGACCCGCACCTGCACATCCACGCACTCATCTCGTCGAAGGTGCAGCGAAGAGACGACGGCGAATGGACCGCGCTCGACGGCCGCACCGTCCTGGCCGCGACGGTCACCGCCTCGGAGTACTTCGACAACCGCCTGCGCGATCTCTTCCGCGAACAGGGCGCGTCCTGGGTGCAGCGGGGCACGGAAGGCGTGGACATGAAACGCCCCGTCTGGCAGCTGGAAGGGGTTTCGGTCGAGCTGGTGAAACTGTTCTCCCAGCGCCACCGCCAGTTCGAAGCCGCCCGCGCCAAGCGCATCGTCGAGTTCAAGGCCCAGCACGGGAAGGAGCCGACGCCGAAAGACATCTTCGCGATCGACCGTGCTGCCCAGTACGACAACCGCCCCGGCAAACAACCGCCGAAGACGCTGCCAGAACACCTCGCGGCGTGGCGCGAGCACGCTCTCACCCTCGTTCCGGCGACGGTGCTGGACACGCTGAGCCGGAAGGTGTTCCTCAGCGGACACGCCGAGCCGGACGCGGTCGACATCGCCAAGCTCGCCGAGGTCACCCGGGAGGTCGTATCGGACAACTACGCCCACTTCTCCTGGTGGAACCTCGCCGCCGAAGCCCACCGCCAGTCCGCGCACCTGCGGATGCCCGTCGACAAGCGCGGGCAGCTGATCGTCGACGTCGTCGACACCATCCTCGCCCAGCCAGACACCCTCGCCCTCGTCGGCCCGACCGCGGTCAACGAGCCGGCCTCGTTGCGCCGCCGGGACGGCGAGTCGGTGTTCGTCGAGCACCACTCGACCCGCTACACCACCACCGCGACCCTCGCCGCTGAAGGCGACCTGGTTTCGTGGGCGCGCCGCGGTGGCGGGCATCGGCTGCGCGCCGACACCGTGGAGAAGGCTCTCGCGGGTCAGGGGTTGAATGCCGGGCAGACGGAGATGGTGCGCTCGTTCGCGCGCTCCGGACGGCGCCTGCAGCTCGCCCTCGCGCCGGCCGGGGCGGGGAAGACCTCGGCAATGAAAGTCTTGGCGACCGCGTGGCGGTGCACCGGGAGCCGGGTCTACGCCTTTGGCCCGTCTGCCCGGGCGGCGCAGGAGCTCGGTTCCTCGATCGGGGCGAGGCCGCAGACGCTGCATCAGCTGACCACCGCGCTGTGGTTCGGGTTCGCCCACCGCGCGTTCCCGATGCAGGCCGGGGACCTGGTGATCGTCGATGAGGCGGCGATGGCCGGCACGCACACGCTGCACAAGGTCGTGAGGTACGCGCTGAAGAATGGCGCCGATGTGCGGCTGATCGGTGACGATGCGCAGCTGGCCGCGGTCGAGGCCGGTGGGGCGATCCGGCTGATCGCCCACGACGTCGGCGCCGTGCGCTTCCGGGAGATCGTGCGGTTCCGCGGTGACGACCGTAAGAAACAGGCCACGGCATCGCTGCAGATCCGTGCAGCTGATCCCAAGGGGCTCGAGTACTACTTCGAGCACGGCCGGATCTCCGACGGGTCGTTGGAGACGATGCGCGACGCCGCACGCTCGCACTGGCAGGCCGACCTCGACGTCGGTGTCCAGTCGCTGCTGATCGTGCCGACCAACGAGGACACCGTCGCGCTGAACATCGACGCCCGCGAACGGCGCCTCAACCGGGGTGCGGTCGACCGCGGACGGGAGGTGGATCTGCACGACACCACCACCGCGGGTGCCGGGGACTGGGTCGTCACTCGCCACAATCAACGTCTGTTGTCGCTGTTCGGCGGGAAGGACTTCGTCAAGAACGGCGACGTCTGGACCATCACCGACGTCCACGCCAACGGCAAGATCACCGTTCAGCACCGCGTGCATAAGGCCGCGATCACGCTGCCGGCCGGGTACGTCCAGGCCCACGTCGAACTCGCCTACGCCGCCACCATCAACCGGGTCCAGGGCATGACCAGCACCGGCAACGCCCACCTCTTGGTCCCGCCGACGATGACCCGCGAGCAGTTCTACCCCGGCATCACCCGCGCCATGCTCGGCAACTTCATCTACGTCGTCACCCACCACCACGTCATCGACCAGCACCGCGAAACCCCCGAACCAGTGTCAGCACGGTCGGTGCTGACCGGGGTGCTGAACCACTCCGGCGCCGAGGTCTCGGCGACCGAAACATTGCGCGAGGCCCAAGACGCGGCGGTGTCGATGGGCACGCTGGTGCTGCGCTACAACCACACCGCCACCTACCGCGACGAGGACCGCTACCGCGCCATCCTCGCTCAACGAGCTCCTTCGACGGTGGACTTGGACAGCGAGCCGGCGCTCATCCAGACGCTGCGCAACGCACACGACCTCGGCTGGGAACCCGACCCGCTCGTCGTCGCCGTCATGCGCTGGCGCCAGTCCCTCGACGAGGCCGACAACCCCGGCGCGGCCCTGCAAGCCCGGATCACCACCCACCTCCGGCGCCGCCAGCCGCCCTCGCCGACCGCACCACCGCAGCCGGCCGACGTGACCCGATGGCGGGGCATCGTCGATGCGATCGCCCCGCACACCGCCGTCGAAGACCCCGAATGGGAGAAGATCTGGGTCCGCGCTGCCGGTGCGCTTGCGGTCGGGTTCGACATCGACGCCGCGCTGACCGTGGTCGCCCATCAGCTCGCGGCGCGTCCGGCGGTGCCGGATCCCATGCCGGATGACCGGTACGCCGACGCGGCGCTGGCCGCCGAGCTGGAGCGCCGCGGTGAGCGTGGTGAAGCCCATCAACGCGCTGTTCCCTGGCTGGCCCGCCCCGACTTCGCCCACGTACGCCACCATCCAGGGCACGCCCAGTACCTGCACGAAATGAACAACGCGATCGCCGACCGCGTTGCGCACCTGCGCGCCTCGGTCATCCGCGAGCAGCCGGAGTGGGTCTCGGGGCTCGGGCCGCGACCGGACCACCCGATCACCGCCGAGGAATGGGACGACCTGGTCGGACTCGTCGCGGCCTACCGCGAGACGTTCCGCATCAACGGGGAGGCGCCGCTGGGCGCCAAGCCCGACAGCCGCGGCGCGCGGGCACACGCCTGGCGCACTCTGGGCGAGCGCTGGGACGCCTTCGGGCAAGCGCCGGTGACCGACCGACCCGCACCTGCGACCCCCTGGGCGGCCACCCGAGCCGCGGAGCTCGACGACCTGTTCGCCGGGCTCGACGATGCCGAGGAGCGTGTCGTCCTCCAGCCCCTGAACGTGCTCGTGCGTCGTTACGAACTGCTGGCTCGCGACGGTGATGACGACCGCTACCTCGACGTCCTCGCCCGGTACGTCCCCGGCGCGGTCAACGCCGGCGCCGAGCCCGCCGCCCTGGGCGCACTGGCCAACGCCCAGGATCACGGCTGGCAAGCCGAACGGCTGGTCCGCAGACTCGCCGACGAGAGCGGCTTCTCCTGGGCCAGCGACCCGGCCGCCGTCCTCGCCAAGCGCGTGTCAACGCACGTCACCGAGCACCAAGCCCCGGCGAGGATCGGGGCGCCGACCGACGAACAAGTCGACCGGTGGTGCAGCATCGTCGCCGAACATCTACCGGACGCAGCCGTCACCGGCGAACAGTGGGGCATCGTCTGGCGCCACGCCGCCGGCGGCGCCGCATACGGCCTCGACGCTGACACCGCCCTCACCGACGCCCTCACCCGCCTCTCCGGCGACACCACCGGCACCGGGGAAGGTGACTATCGCCGCGCCGGTGAAGCACTCGTCGCCGCCCTGACCGACCGCCACCGCGCCGGAGAAGGGCTGCACGCCGCGCTCCCGTGGCAGGCCCAACCCGACTTCGGAACACCCGGCGACCATCACGGTGCACTGGCACGGCTGGACGGCCTCAACGGCGAAATCGCTGCCCGCGCCGACCAACTGCTCGACCACGTGCACCGCGAGCACCCTCGCTGGGCCGCACGGCTCGGGCAGCGCCCCGACGACTCCGGACCGGCCGCGACCTGGGATCAGACTGTCCGGCTGGCCGCGGCGTACCGTGAAACCTACGGAATCACCACCACCGATACCGCCTCCCCGCTCGGCCTGCGCCCCGCAGGCCACGGCCCCAAAGCCGCCGCCTGGGACCAGATCACCACCCAATGGAGGCAGCTCATGACCACACCAGAACCACAAGACGCCGCGTCGGAGACAATGCTCACCGTCGAATCCCGCCGCGACACGCTCGACGCGCTACGCGACGAATTCACCAGCGGAGTCGCCGCCCGCACCCAGCAGCTCAAAGACCAGGACGAGAAGAAGCGGCGGGAGGCACGCCGCGACGAGGCCGACGATGAGTACGACGACCGACGCGAAAGCCTCGGAGACGGCCTGCACCGCGGCATGGGTTACTGACGATCAGGCTTCTCATCTGGGTACTCATTGACGAGTCGGAACTGTCGGTGGCCACCGGTAAGATCGATCTCCTAAGCTCCCGGGCAGCATAGGAGGTGGCTCGATGTATATCTCGGCCGTGTACGTGCGGTTTTTTCGCTCGTTCAACTACGACTACCTACGCAAGGCACACCGCGATTTCGCGCCCCATCCTTGGGATGTTCTACCCGACGACACCAAGTTCCCGTTCGTGAAGGTTCCTCTCGAGCGCGAGGTCACTACTGTCGTCGGAGCGAACGAGTCAGGCAAGAGTCAGCTGCTGACCGCGATCAAGTGCGCCTTGACCGGCGAGAACATCCGGTTGGGTGATTTCTGCCGATACTCTCAGTTCTTCGCCGTGGATGACTCGATCTCGACACCACACTTCGGCCTCGAACTGTCAGGACTCACCGACCCCGAGCGGTCCCGCTTGGCGAAGGCACTCAAACGGAAGCGCGCCGACATCGGCAGCAAGTTTTGCTTCTTTCGCTTAGGCAACACGACGCCGGTGATTTACGTTCCTGACGGCGACCAGTGGACCCAAGTGTCAACCAGCGCAGAAGACGGTCTGCACGAACTTCTTCCCACAGCGTTCGAGATCGACTCGAAAGTCGCACTCCCAGACAGCGTCCCAATCCGATATCTGGTTGATGGCAAACACTCCTTCCAGACGCGACCACGACCATTGCGCCAAAAATTTCTGCGCACCGTAACCTCCAATGCGACGAGCTGGTGGGGTACTTCAGAACAGCCTCCACCCGAGCAGCAGCACTCGGCAGCGCAAGCGTACAACGATGCGAACCAGTCCTCAGAAGACTACGAGAAGCAACTTCGCCTAGCAGACAAGCTTCTGTTCACCGTCGCGGGAATCAGCAGGAAGGCGTTCACCGCACTGTGGAACGCCGTAGAGGCCGACGACAACGGCTACGCCAACGGTGTGGTCGACCAGATGAACAGGCAGTTGGCCACGACGTTGAACTTCCCGAAGTGGTGGTCACAGGACAACCACTTCCAGCTGATGCTGACACTTCGCGACCAGGATCTGGTCTTCACCATCCGGGATCGCACAGGTACCGAGTACTCAGCAGGCGAGCGCAGCATGGGACTGCGGTTCTTCCTCAGCTACTTCATCCAGTACAAGTCCCACACCGATCCTGGAGCCGACGGCAACGAGGTCTTGCTCATGGACGAACCAGACGCTTACCTGTCTAGCGCAGGCCAACAGGACCTCCTTCAGATCTTCGCAGACTTCGCCAACCCCGAGGACCCCCAACGCACGCCGACCCAAGTCGTCTATGTCACCCATTCGCCGTTCCTAATCGACAAGAACCATGGCGAGCGCATCCGCGTCCTCGAAAAGGGTGAGGACGACGAAGGCACCAGGGTGGTACGCAACGCCGCACAGAACCACTACGAGCCCCTACGGTCTGCGTTCGGCAGCTTCGTCGCAGAGACCACATTCATTAGCAACTGCAACCTCATGCTGGAAGGCCCGGCGGACCAGGTCTTCTTGGCCGGGATGGCGTCGAGACTACGACGCCGGGCCCCTGATTCACCCGACAACCTCGACCTGAACACCGTCACCCTCGTGCCGGCGAGCGGTGCGAAGAACATCCCCTACCTCGTGTACCTAGCTCGCGGCCGCGACGTCGATAAGCCGGCTGTCATTGTCCTGGTCGACAACGATCAGGAAGGACAGGAAGCGGCGGCCGAGCTTCGGCACGGTCCGAAGGGCAAGCCGTTGTTGCAGGATAAATTCGTGGTGGTACTCGGCGGGCCGAACCACGACACCATCCGTAGCGACAATCCCGCTGGCGTCGTAGCCATCGAAGATTTGATCCCACTCGATGTGGCTGTCGAAGCGGCAAAGCGGTACGCCGAGTCGTTCATGGCCCCCGAGAAAGCAGCCGCGATCGCCGACTTGACAGTCGACGAAGTCGTCTTCGACGACAGTAAGGATACTCACGATGCAGTAGAGCAGGCTGCAGCGAAAAGAGTGACGGGGTTCAGTCTCGCCAAGGTAGGTTTCGCCCGGTGCGTCCTCGACGTCATCGGCGATGCAAACGCGCCATCAGGTGCTGGCGTCGCCGACGATAACTTCCGCGCGCTCTTCGCAGATCTCGGCAAGCTGCAACGACAGGCCATGCGCGAGTTAACGACCGATCAGACCAGCAGCAAGATCAACCGGCTCAAGAAGTCGTTCCTACTCGACCACCGGTACAGCGCGACCAAGGCGCAGGTCTCCTACCTGCTGGAGGAGATCGAGACCGCTTTGGACACGTCGCTCGACGCGGACGATGTTCGCAATCAGATAGTTAGCACGAAGCGTGCCTTGCACCTGGACGGCGAGGGCGGTGACCCTATCGCCGACTACGATGAGTTCAAGGAGGAACTCGCGAAGCTCGCCTACAAGCCTCTGAACGATGCCCAGGTCGAGTCCTGAGCTTGCCCAGTTCGGATCACAGAGAAGAGATCTTGGGGCGCGCTCACCGCAGCCGCCAAGGCTTCTCGCCTGCCGCTTCGCAGTCATGGCAAGGTTCACGGCACGGCGAGTCGCCAGGCGCTCAGCGCGCTGTCAGAGGGCAAATTGATGAAGGGTCTCCAAGACCAGCCGCGGAACGACATCCACTGCACGTCGAAGGAGGCGTTCGACAGACATGGCGTAACTGCTTCTGTTGACGTCGATGTGTGACGCCCACTCGCCGGGCTGATACCGGGCCAGCATCGACAGCGCATGGAGAATTGCCCACCACGCCATCAACGGATGAAGACCAAGGGGGTTCTGACCAATTGCCGGGAAGAAGTACCACGTTCCCAGACAGAGTCGACTCTTCGACGTCAGCCACTCCCAGCTCTCAACGCGGTCAACCGATTCGCCACCTCGCACGAGCCAATTCATCTGCAGCTCGCCGCGGCCATCTTTGTGCGCGGTGAATGCCGGCAAGTTCGGGTTCCCCTGCAGATTGCGGAAGCTGTGGTAGTCGCGCGCACCCGGATATGCCGCCAGGTAATCGTCCAACGTGGACTTTTCGGTCTTTCCGTCAACCAGCCACGCTGGGAACCCGACAACGGGAACGACAGCAAGAGGATGCGACTCGATCCACAGCGAATCGGTACCGATCCAGAGTGGAGTACGTCGATTTTGACCACGATCTAACAATGGCACACAATCGTTCTCCGGGAGGAGATCCCACAGCTCATTCAGCGCAATCGGTGAATTTCCCCAGAGCGGAGAATCTAGTAGGGTGGACAGGCGTGCAAAGCTCCCCGCACTCGACGCCGGGTCTGACTTGATTCGCACCGAAGGCAAGTCAGCAGCGAGGTCGATCGTTTTAACCCCGTGCCCCTTGAGTTCCCACTCAAGCAGGGAGGACGCTGCCGAGATCGCCCGACCGGCCTGACTCAGCCCGTAGAAGGCCAGCAGTGGCCGTGCAGCAGTTCCGACCCCCGCCGCAGCGCGAAACAATTGCTCCGCCTGTTCTAGGGCAGACACGTAGGTGCCGCGGCGCGCCTGATCGCTTGAGGCCGAGCCAGGCGGACTCCAACGGGTCGCCCGCAACGCGTCCCACACTGTTGCGACCGAGTCACTATGCATTATCGAACTGTACCTTAGGGCCAATCGTGTCCCGTCACGGTCGCCCTTACCACGCGTGGCTAACGACTTCGTCCTCATGTTCCCGGAGTTGCGTTGTCGACGACGGGACCTCGCCAGCTTGCGGTTCCTCGCTTCGGTCGACTGTGAAGCGATCAACCGCCGGCGTAGCGCCGACGGCCTTATGATTGCCTGTGAGGCAATGCTGGTGAGTCCACTCAGTTACTAAGCGTTCGGTGAAACCGGTCCGCCATCGGTCGTGCCAGTACTGGGCGTCGCTGGCCTCGGCGCCCTTGCCCACGTGCGCTGCCCGCCAGGTGTAAGCCAGCGTCGCCAGCTCGGCCACCAATCCGGGATGCTGTGGCCAGCAGTCCGGGATCGCGACTGCACGGGTACCGCTTTTGCCGACGTAGACGGCGTTGTAGTACTGGACGAAATTAGTGACCGTGAACACCGGGGTCTGCTCTCGCTGTTGCGTGTCCTCCGCGGCCAGCGGTGCCGGGAACGGCAACCACGGCGCAAGCCGCGGTTTGTCCTCGGCGTCGTTCTCCAGTTCAGCGAGCTTCTCCTGGAGCTGTTCGATCTCCGACTGCTGGGCTTGCATTCTCGACCACAATTCCTCAGTTATCGCGTCGAGCTCGGCGCGCGACCGCGCTGGCTGCTGTCGTTCCGGCTGGATTGCCTCGACCGATCGCTCCGGTTCCGGCGTGGAGATATCGTCGTCCTCGCTCATCGCCGCGGCCCCTGAACGTGCGGGCCGTTGACCGTCGTCGACGGGAGCGGGCGGAGGTAGCCGTCGGTGCCGACCGGGGTGTCGCCGCGGCGGATCGCGGCGACGTCGGCCTGCAGCTGCGGCCAGTCCGGTCGTTGCTCGACGTCGATGGTGCGGCCGAGGATGGGGCGGAGGTTGCCGTGCAGGATCAGGACCCGGCCGCGGTCGAGGGTGCGGATGTCGCCGGCGCGTAGCGTCGGGACGGTTTCCTCGCCGGTGGCGCCGCGTCCGGTGCTGAAGATCCCGTCGCTGTGGTGCTGGTGGGTTCGGCGGCGGTGGTGCCCGGCCAGCGTGGACAGCCATTCCAGGGTCTTGTCGTCCTTGAGCCCGGGGAAGGCGGTCAGGGTGAGGGTGTTGTCGATCAGCTGCAGCCGGCCCGGTTCGCCGTAGAGCTCGTCCAGCTGGGAGCGCGACTGCGCGGACCAGTGGATCAGCACCCCGCGGCCCGCGGAGTCGGCGATGATCGCGGGCAGCCGCGGCACCGGCGTCCCGGCGAACAACTCGTCCAGGATCGCTGTGGTCGGCGGTTCCAGCCGGCGGCGTTCGTACCGCAGGGCGGTGTCCTGGGCCGTGGTGAGGATCTGCTCGACCAGCGCGGTCAGCACGGCGCGGGCCTGGGGCGCCTGGTGTTCGCCGGCGACGATGAACAGGCTGCCCCGGCGGCGGAGGAACTCGTCGATGTCGAGTTCCTCCCCGGGGGCGGGGGTGGCGAACCTCCGGATGGCGGGGTTCATGAACGGCTCGATCGCCCGCCGCACCGACATCCAGACCGCGTCGGCGGTCTCGGCGACCATCCCGATCTCCGAGCGCAGGTTGAACGCCAGCTCCGGGAATCGGTGCCGCAGCAGCTCGACCGGTTCCTGATCCGGTGGCTTGGTGACCGACCAGACGACCAGGTCGGTCACCGTCCGGTGATACAGCGCGGCGGCAAGCAGGTAGGCCTGCAGCACGATGGTGGCGCGGCCGCGGAAGACCGCGTCGTTGCCGCCGACGTCGTCCAGCGCGAGTGAGGACGCTTCGATCAGCGTCTCGGCGCGGCGGAGCGCGACGGCGGGGTCGGCACAGCCGGTGATCGGGGACCAGCGGGCGTGCGCGGGCCAGGACAGGGTGCCGGTGGCGTCGATCACCAGCACCGGCCCGGCGCCCGGGCGGCGGGTGCGGGCCAGCAGGCACCACTCGGCGAGGTCGTTCTTCGTCGTCGACGCGATCAGCGCGCCCGGCGCGGCGAGGACCTTGTGCACCAGGTCGGTGCGGGACTTGCCCGAGCGGGTCGGGGCGATCGTCCCGGTCGGGGTCTCCAGCGAAGTGACCAACTGCCGGCGCCGGGGTCCGCGGTGCAATGGCACCGCGATCTGCTCGACCGGCGCGGTCCGGCGTTGCTCGTCGGTGAGGTCACCGCGGGTCCACATCGCAGTCTTGCGTGCGGCCTCGACCGACAGGTTCTTCGCCATCTCGCGTCGAGTGGCGTGCCCGGCATCGGTCGGTGCCACCCGTCGCCAGACCGGGATCGCCGTGCCGACGGTGAGACCGGCGGTGAGCATGGTGATCGTGGTGAACCAGATGTAGAACGCCAGCTGGTGATCGCTGACCGCACCCGACCACGGGACCGGCAGCGCCGGCCCGGGATCGGCGGCGTGGAAGGCGACCATCACGGCGAACCCCGGCCAGGCGGTGATCGGCGGCCACGCCCAGCCACCGGTGTGGAAGCCGGTGACCAGAACGGCGGCGGTGACGACGATCGCGCCCAGGGCGCACAGGATCGCCAGGGCGGCGATCGCGAGGCCCATCAGGGCGACGTCGCGGTCGAGGTTGAGTGTGTCGGTGCGTGTATGCGGCATCGGCCGCTCCTCCCGGACAGCGGGAGGGCAACGCCACGAGGTTCATCAGAGTGGGCTCCCTCCCGGTGGCGGGGAGGGCGAGCTGGGGTCGGCGATCCGGCGGATCGCGACGATCTTCGAGGTCCATGCGGAGAGGGGTTCGAGGATGACGCCGGTGTCGGTGTCGTAGGCGTCGACGATCAGCCCGTGCCCTGCGTACATCCCGACATGCCGCGGCACCTGCGCGGTACCGAGCGCGCCGGGGATGAACAATAGGTCGCCGGGTTGGACCTGCTGGATCGAGGCGACGGCGTGCCCGGCGTGGACCTGGCTGATCGTGCCGGCCGGGATCCCGACTCCAGCGGCAGCCCACGCGGCGAGCATCAGCCCGGAGCAGTCGTAGGCGTCGGGGCCTTTCGCGCCCCACACGTAGGGCTTGCCGAGCTGGCCCAGGGCGAAGCCGACCGCCGCGCGCTGACGGGCATCGGTCGGCAGCGAGTACCCCGGCGGCAGCTTCTTCGGATCGACCTGACTGGGGTCGCGGGGGACGTCGGATCCGCCCTGGTCGGGGCACAGGGTTTTCGCCTGCACGGCCTCCGTGCCACCGCCGGGCGCCACGGGTGGGGTCGGGTTGTCCGGGCCGGTCCAGAACCGATCCACGATCGCCGCGGCGGCCGGCTCGCGTGGGGCATAGCGGTCCGGGAAGCCGCTGCGCTGCACCGCCTGCTCCGCCCGGCCCGGAGCCAGGGTGTCCCAGCCGGGCAGCGCGATGAGGGCGTCGAGAAACTTCCCGGTCGCGTAGACAGGGTCGAGGATCTGCACGCGAGTGCCCCACCCCTGGCTCGGGCGCTGCTGAAACACCCCGACCGAGTCGCGGTCGCCGTAGTCGAGGTTGCGCAACCTGGACTCGACCAACCCGGTGGCGATCGCGAGGACCGCGGCCCGCCGCGGCAGCCGGCGTTGCTGGACGACGTCGACGATGGTGCGGGCGATGCCCATCTCGTCGGCGCCCAACTGCTGGCGGTCCACCACGACCGAGCCGCCGCCCGGGCCGCCTTGCTCGCATCCGCTGAGTTGCACGATCGTCGCGGTCGCTGCGGGCCCGATCATCAAGGCCAGTACGAGGATCGGCAGTAGAACCAGCCCGACCAGCGCGCCGGCGACGCCGGCGAGCATCCCGGCGGGCCTCATGATGGCGACGCCGATACGTCGTCACTCGGTAGCGGGTTCGGCTTCGAGACAAGCTGACTGTTGGTGTCGAAGATCCGCCGCTCGATCCGACTGAGGGTCGTCTGCACCTTGAGCCCGATCCGGTTCTCGATCTTCCACAGGGCCCGGCCCTGACGGTCGTTCGCCCACCCGGTTGTGGCTTCCTGTTCCTTGTCCGAGAGCGCGAGAACGTCGGCCAGTTCGCTCGCGACCTGCGTGGACTGTCCAAGAAGGACACGAATCGAGCACAAGGCGAGCAGGTCGCGGGCGATGGCGACTTCCTGGGAGCCGGTGGCGCCGACGGAGAGGAAGTCGCCGGGTTTGTGGCTGACCAGCACCTGGATCTTGCGCTCCGCCCGAGACAGCCGCAGTTCGCTGTCGACGGCCTGCACCGCGCGCAGGCCCAGGCGGAATTGTCGCCAGATCTCGTCGCGGACGACGATCCGCAGCTCCCCGTCTTCCTGCAGATCCGTGGCCAGCGACGACCACGACCCGAGGCAGGTCAACGCGACAGCGACAGCCTGATCGCCACGCGTGCGCAGCCGCGAGAGGTCGAGGCTTTGGATCGGGGCGTCCCAGTCGACGGTGAAATTCGTGGCCGCGTCGAACAACCCCGCCAGCGGTCCGCTGATCAAGTTCGCCAGCGCGTCGGTGATCGAGCGCAAGTGGTCGAGAAACTGGCGACGCCCGGCGAAGCGCAAGCTCTCCCACAGCCGCTCATCCGGGTCCGCCAGCATCCGGTGGACATCAGGAATCGTGATCGGCTTGAGGCGGGTGTAGCCGTCGTGGACGCCGATCAGCTGCCGCAGCACCGCCGAGAGCGTGGCCTCGTCGGTGACGGTGGGCCGGTAGCCCTGCGCTTCGGCAAGCGCGACCAGCAGCTGCACCCACCGACCTAGGACCCCGTCGAGCTCGTCGCGCTGCCGCTCGGTCGACCAGGCGTCCCAGCGGGCGGCGAGCGGGCCGAGGTCGAGGGCGTTGAGGCGGGCGTTACTGCCGCGGCCGAGCATGATCGGCGTGACACCCAGCGCGTGCAGCAGCGGGGTGTATTCGCCTTTGACGTCGCCGGAGATCAGGGTGCGGACGCCGGTGAGCATCATCCGCAGCAGGAAGGCCACCACCGTGGAGGACTTGCCCCGGCCCGGTTCACCGAACAGGACCATGTTCGGGTTGGTGCAGATCGAACGGAGGACGAACTCGACCGGATGCAGGTAGAACGCGCCGCCGGAGTGGACGTCGTAGCCCATCCGGGCCCCGACAGCCGGCAGCGGGCTCGCCGCCAGCAACGGGAACAAACCGCCGATCTCGTGCGTGCCGGCCTGATACACCTGCAGCGGCGCCGCCACGGGCGACCACCCGTACCCGGGCCGGGCGAATCCCCGTCGAGGCGCGGCCCGCTGGTTCAGGTGAGCACTGCGGCCGTCCGGACGGCGGCGCCCGGGTGGGCGGGTGCTTACCGCAGGTCCGAAGGTGGCGAGCAGTTCCGCGGCAGTTCGTTCCTCTATACGGCGGCTCATGACGCACCTCCGCCGCGCAGCCGGGGCAGTCCCACGCCGACTGGCAGGACGGCGGCGACGAACCCGGCGTCCTGAGCCAGTTCCATGCGCAGGAGCTGGAAGCGGCCGGCGATGTCGTTTTCCAGCTTGGCCGCGTGGTCCTCGACGTTCCACGTATCCGGGATCGTGACCGCGGACGCGACGGCGAACCGGACGATCCCGTGTCCAGCTGCGACCGCGTGCTCCTGCGCCCGCGCCCCGCCCGCCTCCCGGGCCTCCGCGGCGCCGGCGTTGAAGCCTTTGGAGGATTTCCAGTCCCGCACCACGCCGGTGCGGAACCGCAGCCGGCGCACCGCTTTGCGGGACCGGTGCTGGGAGAGGGTTTCGTAGTGGATGGCCAGGCTGCGGCGCTCGCCAGCGGTCTTGACCGCCAGCAGCCCGCCCAGTGACCCGAACACCGTGCCGGCCTCGGGCATCAACACCGAGTACGACACCGTGGCGAAACCGTCGTGGTAGTACGCCCGCGCCGAGGGCGCCGGAGCGTGAACCGGTCCGGCCGTCGCCCAGCGAACGCCCTCCTCGTTGCCCGCGCGATGGCGGCGCGCCGCCAGGCCCGCGGCGCTGGCCGGGTTGAACCCGGTACGGATCGCCACCGCCAGCTCCGGACCCGAGAGCCACTTCACGCCGGTGGCGCCGAGGGACTTCAGCTTGTCCTCGAGCCCGTCCAGCACCCGGTAGAGCACCGCGGCCCGGCCGGCGACCCCGCCGCCGGCCGCGGCGGCCGGACGGCGGAGAGAGTCTTCAGTTCCGGAGAGGGTGACGAACACTTCGTGCCGGACCGACACCGCCCCGACCAGCCGATCCAGCTCCTCCGTAGCCTGGCGCGCGAGCGCCGGCGCATCCGGGACGTCGTGGTCGGCGCGCCAGGCCTGGTAGTCGGCGCCGTCGTCGGGGACCGTGCGCACCAGCAGGCTCATCCGGTCGATGACCTCGCGGTGCCCGATCGACAGCAGCAGGTTGCCCAGCCGATTGGCCAGCCGCTCGCATTGAGCGTCCGAGAGCATCCCGACCCCGGCATGGGTCAGCCGGGCGGTGGCCCCCCACCGGCCCTCGCCGGTGTCGTGGATCAGGCACACCCGGCCCACATCGCGCAGCGGTGGGCCGTCAGGGAACCGCAGCCGAGCCAGCACCCCGGGCAGATCCGGCTCATCGAGATCGGTGGCCTGGCCGGTGACCGCGCGCGACTGCCACCGCGACCAGCCCAGCGCGACGCCGACGCGGTAGAGCAGCAGATGCCCCAGCCAGCGCAGCGCCGGGCGTCCGCGGACCGGTACCACGACCAGCGCCGCCGCTGTGCCGCAGAGACCGCCCAGCGCTAGCGCCTGGCCGAAACGTCCAGCGGCCAGAGCGAGAATCACTGGGATGGCGAGCCCGACGCACACGAACGCCTGCACGGGTGTCAGCCCGATGATCCAGCCTGCCCGCTCTCTGCGGGACAGTCCTTTGTAGATCCGGGTCGCGGTACTCACAACAGCACCGCGGCTTCCTCGGCTTCGCCAGCCGCAACGCCACCGCCGCCCCCGTCGGTACCCGGTGGTGGACCATCAGTTGGCTTCGGGCTCGGCGGTGTCGGTGGCCCGGTATCTCCTCCTGGGTCTGGAGGCGGCAACTCACCGTTGCCATCGTCGTCGGCGGGCCCCGCTGCGCTCGCGCCGCCGATATCACCGGTTTCGGCGGTGGGCGGTGCTGTCGTCTCGGCTGCGGGGCAGGTTCCGGAGTCTGGTGCACCGCTGCCGCCGGTCGCGTCGGCGTCGGCCGTGTTGCCGGCGGGCGTCGTAGAGGCATCGTCCGTCCCGTCAGGTGCGTGCTCGTCGCCTGTCGCGTCAGGCAGCCCGGCGGTCGTGTCGTCGGCGGCTTGGTCAAAGCGGTCGACATTCGCCTGCTCCTGAGCATCGTCGCCGTCTTCGCCGTCGCCGCTGTTTCCCTTATTTTTTAGATCTTTACGGGCCATTTTCCCGAACGCGCCAGCCACGCGACCAGCGAGGCTGTTGGCGCCGTAGGAATCCATGCCCGCATCCGCGAGCTTGTCCCGGAACACGCCTTGCGGATCGGAGTCAGGGTCGACGAACGCGAACAGCTTGAACAGCACCAACGGCACAAACAGCGCGACGAACAGCACGCCAATGCCGGCCAGCAGCCCGGAAAGGCCCTGCGCTCCGCCGACGATTGCGACCGCCAGCACCAGCACGAAGGCCAGCGCGGGCTTCATCACGACCGCGACCAGGCCCCAGCGGACGACTTTCCAGTACCACCGCGCGGTCGCATCGGCGACCAGCCCAGCCGCGGCGATGGGGATCGTCGCGACCACAACGTAGATCGCGGCTTCGCGGAACACGGCCTCGAACGCGAAGCCCAGCCCGGCCGGGATCACCCCGAAGGCGCCGGCGAGGCCGAGTACGACGGTCTTGACCTCGTCCGACAGCGCGTCGGTGAAACCGGTCATGTTCAGCGCGTCGCGGAAGTTCCCCACCCGCAGACCGGTCGACAGGATCGCTTCGGTCAGGCCGTCGGCAGTGGCGAGGAACGCCGCGACCACGCTGACGGTGATCGCGAGGGCGATGCCGTACTGGATCGGGCCGGTGATCAGGCGGATGAAGCCGCGGCCGCCGTGCAGGACGGTGGTGATGATCTGCCAGAAGAACATGCCCAGCGCGATAGCTCCGGAGATCCACAGCGTCATCGGCCACAGAATCGAGACCGGCCCGTCCGTTGTGGACACAGTGAGGATGGAGAACTGGTCAACCAGCTGAAACGCGGTCCGCAAGATGAACAACGCGGCAGCCCAGGTAGCCGCCATCAGTGGCTCCAGAACCCCACCGGCGACCGCGCCGATCGCCCCGCCGGCCAACCCGCCCAGCTTCTCCAGCAGGTCCAGGGGATTCACCGGGCACCGTCCCGGCTCAGAGGCCGATACCCAGCGGTGACCGACTCAATACTGCCCGGCCACGCGCACGTCGCGTACGCCGCGCGGGACCCGGGCGCGATGCGCCACGCGGTGCCGGTCCAGCGCAGGGCCTGGCAGTCGCCGATGCCCATACTCGTGGTCCGGCTCTGGTAGTCGAAGCTCAGCTGCCCGAGCGTGCACGCCACGACGAACCGGCCACCGTCGGCGGTGCCCTTGATCAGGCCCTGGGTGACCTCGTAGGTCACGGCCAGACCGGCCTTGATCTCTGCGGGGCGGATGTCCGCCCGGTCGCGGAATGAACTCAGCAGCGCGTACAGCCCGCTGCCCTGCGGGGCCGGTGCGTGCGGAAGTGCAGATTCGTCATAAGCCCGCAGGTACGTGGCCGGGTCGCCGCCGCGCAACGCGGTCTCGTTCAGGACGGTCAGCCAGCCGAGCGCGCCTTCCGGAGTAGCCGGAAACCCGTCGGAGATCCACCGTGTCGCGATCGGGGCCGGTCGCGGCACGGTGATCGGCGGACCGGCTGTTGCGGTCGTCAGTTCGTGCGGCAGTGCCGCTTCCGGCGGCAGGGTCAGCATGGGACGGATCGCCAGCGCGGTCGCCTCGTCGATCGGTGGCGTGGGCGCTGTCGGGTTCGCGCTGGTGGGTGGCGGTGCTGCCGCGGGCGCGGGCGGATTCGTCGAGTGCCGGGCAAGGAGCACCGCCACGACCGCGGCCACGAGCAAAGCCGTGACCGTGACCAGGCGGCGCGCTCGCCTGCGGGGGCGCGGCGGTGTGGTGGAGGTGAACATGGCTCAGCCGCCCGCGAAGCTGTTGATGAGTGACCAGCCGATGCCGTAGAGGATCGCGCCGGCGATGGCGCAGAGCATCATGACCACGCCGACCTTCCCGGCCCGGTGGTGATCGACCCACCGGCCGCCGGCCCAGACGATCAACCCGATGAAGAATCCGGCGACGAGGGCGACTCCCGCGCCCCACTTGACGTTGTTGAGCAGGCCGAGGATCTTGTCGCCGCCGACGTCGGGTTTGACCGGTGTCGGATCGGGGATCTGGGCGAGCCAGTCGGTGAAAATGTGCGCGAGCATCGAGCCCTCCGCATCGCACCGCCCGACGTCACGTCGAGCGGGTCAGATGGGAGGGCGTTGAAGTTCTTCTCGGGCTGAGCGGCGGGACGCTCTCAGCCGGTATCGCGGTCGGGCGCGCCGCTGCCGCGTCCACGGGCGATCCGCGGCCACTGCGGGGACAGGCGGCGTGTCCGCTGCGGCAGCACATGCCACGAACGAAGCAGGTGTTCGGCAGGCGAGCGCAGCGACGGCGGTGTCACCTCCGCGGTGACTCCGCGCACGGCCACAGCACGCTCATGGGGAAAGAACGCAGCGTCGGGCAACAGGGCGCTGGTGCGGCGCCCCGCAGTGCCTGCGACGCCTTTCGGCCACCGGCGGGCGCCCACGACGAGCAGCTGAGTGGGCGGAGTTACGGCAGCGGCACGCACCCACGGCTCCAGGCGCGCGAGAACCTGTTCGGCGTGTGCGAGTCCGGGCACCGTTGCCCGCACCACCAGGGCGGGAATCGGTGAGGGGCTGCCGACGCGCAGCCACTGCCCCGGCCCGAGCGCGGGGTCGGTCGTCAGCCGCCAGGGATCGTGGCCGATGTCGACCACGGTCACATCGACGCTGCGACCACCGCCGGGGTGCCAGTACGAGGGCGGCGGGAACATCACTGGCCGGGCAGTGTTCTCCGCCATGTCGAGGCGGGCCAGGACTGCGCGGGCGCGTCTGGAGAACCGGATCCCCGCCGCAGGGCCGGGTCCGTCCCGGCGTGGTCCGTCAGCGAGTGCTGCCCGGCCGAGTCCGGAGCGGACGGGATCGCCGGCGTCGATGAGCAGAACCGATCGTCCCGCCAGCTGGAGTGCGTCGGCGATCGCGACGGCAGTGCTCGTGGCGCCGGCCCCGGGAGATGCGGCCAGGACCGGCACGACGCGGCCGAACGGCGACCAGTCGACCAGCTCGATCCCAGGTTCGGTGAGGGTGGGCTGGTGCCGCTCGACAAGCGGCGTGTCCACACTGGAGCAAGCGGCTGGAGTTGCGTCTTCGGATGTGGTCATGCCGCGGCCTCCCCTCAGCGGTGGTGGTGCGCCGGTGAAGGGTGCGGCGGTCACAGCGGGACCGTGCTCCAACCCCCTGGTCGGGGTGGCGTGGGTTGCGTTCTCTCGATAATCCGAAGATAATCGCAACGACTGTGGTTCTTTGCTTCGATGGTAGACGCAACTCGCAATGTGTCAAATATCGACCAACGCGGCAAAGTCAACACCCAGCGGTAACCGTATAGGTGGGGGCGACGTGGGACGACGGCTGGACGATGAGCCGACTTTCGACAGCTGGGAGACGACGTCACCGGCCTACCTGACCTCGCCGATGCCGCGACGCACCTACGCTGCCCAGCAACAGCTCACCCTTGACCTGCTCAACCTCGACACCTTCGCCGAGCGCCTGACGTTTCTGTTCGACCACGCCTCGACTTACTACGTGCTCGGCGGTGAACCGGTCGTCGACCCCGACGAGATCACGCGGCTCGCCGCCGAGGAGGCGGCAGGGTTTCAGAGCTTCACTGCCCGGGTCCCGCTGGTGGCGAGATGGGTTCAGGCTCGAACCGGGCTGACCTTGGCCAAGCAGGCTCTGCACAACTTCAAGGGCGGGGTGCGCGAGAACAGCCGGCCGGCGATTACCCGGGCCTTGGCCGAGTTCTGGCAGATCCACCCGAACCTGCTGGACCCCAGTGTCCCGGCGGCGGAGTTCGAGCTGCCGTATGACGAATCCGACCGCCGAACCCACGAGCTGGTGACCGAGCTCGGGTTGCTCGGTGTCAGCGCCCGCGACATCACCAGCTCGCTGGGTGAGGCACGCGAGGCCGACAAGCGGCAGCTGCTGAAAGTGCTGGAGCGGATTGCCCAGACCCGCCGCGACATCAACCACGGACGATCCAGTTGACAGCGCAACTGCCGTAACGACAGGTCATGCCGTGCTGCGGCTGTACTGCTTGGAGCCCAGTGTCTCCGCCAAGCGCTGAACACGACGCTGTCCGATCAGGTGTCCCACTGTGGCCAGCCACGCGAGCCGGTGGCCGTCGTCGATGTGCAAGCGCTCGGTTTCGGGCCACCATGCCTCGGCGTCGAAGTCGGGGGCATGGTGGCCCGGAGTGTGCGCTGCTGACGGTTGTGACAGGTGCGCGACAACGGCGGCGATGGCTACCTCGATCTCGACGGCTGCGGCCGCCGGTTCGATGTCGTCACCGTCGTGACCGAGCTCCCGGAGGTCAGCGCGGATCCGGCGCTGTGTGTGCAGGTCGATCAGCCGATCGACGATGAGCAATGCATCTTCGATCTCGACCAGCTGCTTCGTCAGGGTCAGCGGTGGCCGGCTGCGATGAGCAAGCAGGATCCGCGCTCGCCGCCACAGGTGCTCGACTGCGGCCTCCTGCCGCGTCCGCCGGCGCTGGTCGAGGCGCTCGAACAGCGTCCGGGTGGCCGCGGCGAACAGAGAGCCGACGACGAACAACGCCAGACCGGCGGCGTCGGTGAAGATCGCGAAATGAGTCCCGTGGGGCGAATGGCGCGGGTCGACCAGTAGACGAAGTACGACCCCGAGCCGCCAGGCCAGCCCGCCCAGCGACACCGCCACGCCCAGCTGGGCCAGGACGACACCGCCGCGCACGCCCGCCACCTCGCCCAGCGCCACCACGGTCAATCCCAGCAGGAGCAGCGCGAGCCAGCCCACCATGTAGGTGAGGTAGATCGCGCTGTAGAGCTGCGACGGTAGCGTCGGGTTACGAGGTGACCCAAACCAGGATGTATGGGCTCCGGCCAGCACGTACAGGGTGATCATCACCGCCGCGCAGACCGTGAAGATGGTGACGACGGCCGGCATGGGAAGGCGAAGCTGTCCCAGGGTGTGCAGGAACCCGGCGGTGCACACCATGGCCAGCATCGCCAGCAGGTTGTGCGCCACGATCCCGGCGTTGTGCAGCCCGGTCAGACGATCGACCCAGTCCAGGGTCATCGGATCCCCGGCGGCCAGAGACAGGGCCATGCAGGCGATGCCTGCGGTCAGGAAGTGGCGGCTGAGGGCGTAGCCGACACCGCGGTTGACCAGCGTCTTGCGCGCCGCTTCGGCCACGCCCGCGGCCGCGGCGCCGTACCAGGCGAGCGAGACCGCGTCAGGCATCGGCGCACAGGTGCCGGCGGGCTCCGAACGCTGCCCGCAGCGCGGTCCTACCTGGCGGCAGCCGATCTCGCTGGCGCGCCGCTCCGCTCTGCACGTGCGCACGAAGCAGGTAGGCGAACTGCTCAGCCTCGGCCTCACAGCGGTCGCCGGGGTGTGTGCGACGCCGGCAGAGGTGATCGCCGAGGTGTCCCAGCACCCAGTGGCCGACCTCGTGGAAGGCGATGTGGGCGACGTGAGCGGGTGCCGCTTTGGCCGCGACCATGAGCCAGCACTCCTCGCGAGACCGCGCCAGCAACCCGCTGGCCCCGCCGCGGGTCGTCGACATCCGCCCGAGGACTACGGTCATGCCGCGTTGCTTTCCGACCGCCTTGAGGAAGGCGCGTAATTCGAACGGGTATCGGATCGGCAATGTGCCGATGATGTCTTCGCAGCGCCGGATGAACTCCCGATCCTCGCGTCCTGTGGTGTTCACTTTCTCCCCTGAGTGTTCGTCGGATCCAGCCGGTCCCCACCAGCCGTCGTGCTCACACTCCTCGTGCCGATCTTCATACCGGCAGGTCAAAGCGTTGCAGTCATCCTGACGGACACGCTCCGCAATCGAGGCCCTGTCGCGCCACATTCGGCCCACATTTCGGCGATGTGGAGTCCACATGCGTGTCCACCAACGCCTGCCCGGCCCTTGAACAAGGGCGCTCACGGCGAGTAGTCAGATGAGTATGGTTCTGGAATCTGGGGGCGCAGAGGCGCACGAATCGGGGACCGGTCCGAGGGATCTGGCGTGGTCGTTCAACCACCTCGAGCCCACTATCGCCGAGACGGCCTACGAGACGCTCGGGGCGATCCGCCGAGGCTGTCCGGTCGCGCGCAGTGGCGAACTGGGCGGCTTCGTGCTGGTCACCGGATACGAGGAGGTCCGCGAGGCCGCGCGCGCCCCCGACCGGTTCAGCGCCTACGTTGACGGGCTAGGCGCGGCGGCGGTGGTCACCGAGATGCGGGAGGCCGTCGCGCCGATGTTCGAGACCGACGGGAAGCACCACAACCAGTGGCGGCGGCTGCTGCAGGACTTTTTCACACCTGCGGCCGCAGCCGCGCAGGAGCAGTATGTCCGGGCGGTCTGCCGGGAGACGTTGCAGGAGCTGATCCCGCACGGCGCCGCCGACCTCGTCGGGGCCTACACCCGCCAGGTACCGCCCCTGGTGATCGGCCGGGTCCTGGGGCTGACCGAGCTCGAACGCGCATGGCTGTCTGAGCACATCCGCGCCCTCTACAGTGCCGAGACGCTCACCGACGCCAGGCACGCGGGACGGATCTACGCGGACTTCCTGCTCGAGCGCATCCACGAACGCCGGACCCATCCCACCGCCGACCTGCTCTCGCAGATGGTGACCGCGCAGGTCGACGAGCGGAGCTCTGACGATGACGAGCTGGTCAAGATGACCATGCTGATGGTCGCCGCCGGGCACCTGACCACCGCCGACGCATGCGCCACCGCGATTCTGCAGCTGCTCGAGGATCCGACGCTGCGAGAACATGTGTCCGCGGAGCCGACTGCTCTGGAGGCGTTTGTGGAGGAGCTGATCCGCTACGAGCCTGCGGTTGCAGTAACCGGCCGCACCGTGACCACCGCGACCCGGCTCGGCGATGTGCCCCTCTCCCCCGGGGATCGGCTGCTGCTGGCCTGGGGCAGCGCAAACCGCGACGAACGCGTCTTCGACGACGGCAACGTCTTCCGCCTCGACCGCGAACACAGCAGGCCACAGCACGTGGGGTGGGGCTCCGGCGAGCACCGCTGCCTCGGTCGGCACCTTGCCTGCGTCGAACTGCGCGTCATGCTCACCGAGCTGCTGCGCGCACTCCCCTGTTTGCGGCTCCAGCCCGGTGCCACGGTGCGCCGGACGTTCGGCGTCATCCGCGGCGTCGCCGCGTTGCCGGTTCAGTGGGAACGCCGGTAGGCGCCGACCGGGCCATGTACCAGTCGGCGAGCTCTCGACGTCCCTCCAGGTTCAGCAGGTCGTAGATCGCGCTCAGCTCGTTCTCGACCGTCCGCACGGAGAACTGCACGGTGGCCGCGATCTGCTGGTTCTTCAGCTTCCTGGCGACCAGCCGGGCGATCGTCCACTGCCGCTCGGTCAAGACGGGCTCTGGTGGGCAGTCGGCGTCGTCGAGGGCGAGGGCCACGATCTGGTCATCGTCGAGCATGCTGCCCTCGCGGTAGGCAGCCGTCGCCTCCACCGGCCCGAGCACCAACGCGATCGCCGCGGCGGCGTGTCCCCGGTGGCGTTTGAAGCCGGCCAGGCCGTTGAAGTGGACGCCGTGACGTGCTTGCAGGCTGTCCGAGCCGCCGATCCGCCGCGCCGCGCCGACGTAGTCGCCGGCCTCCGCGCGAGCCCAGGCATCCTTCTCCACCCACCATCCGGGCCCCCACAGGTCACCGAGCGCGAGCTGTCTCCGCAGTGGCGCGGTGTTGTTGATGACCGGCTCGGAACAGGCAGGCAGCCCACGCGTCCACTCAGCCCACGTCAGCGCCCACTCGGCGCCGCGACGGCGGGCCTCGGCGAGGCAGCGTTGCGACATCCGGTCGGCGTCTTCCGCCGGCCCCAGCACCCCGGCCGTGATGGCATGAAACAGGTCTGCCATGTAGCCCAGGCCGTCGGCACCTGCAGCGCGGAAGCCAGCGGCGGCAGCCGCCAGTTTCGCGAACCCGCTCCGCAGCCCCAGGGCCAGCGCCTCATAAGTGCCCTCGACGAGCTGGACAGCCGGAGTGTCTTCCTTGCCTGCCTCGCGGGCCAGGCGCAGGCACTCGTCCAGATGGATCTTGCCGCGTTCTTGGTCACCGAGCGCGATCCAGACCCAGCCGGCCATCGCCAGCGCCGAGATCCGCACCTCCGTTGCCCCGGTGGGCCCGGCACTCAGCAGGTCTTCGACCAGGCGGCAAGCCTGGATCTCGGTGGCGAAGAAGAACGGCGCCCGGGTCGCGAACAGATCGACCATGATCGCCAGACCGCCCTCAGTCCGATCGTGCTCGGCGCACCAGGCTACGGCGGCGGTGATGTTGCGAGATTCGGCGTTGACCAGGTCCAGCCACCGGATCTCCTCTGGCCCGAAATACCGCACGGCCGCCTCGCGGACCAGCCCTGCGACCCAGGCGCAGTGGCGCTCACCGATGGCGTCCAGCTCGCCGAACGCCCTCAGCCGGCGTCGTCCGTATTCGCGCAGGAAGGTGTGCTGGCGGTATCGCGCGTCGGAGGAGGCGCCTTCGATGACCGAGTGGCGCACCAGGTGATCCAGAGTTGCAAGGATCTCGTCGCGTTCGATCAGGTCGTCCGCGCACACCTGTTCGGCCGCCTCGAGGGTGAACCCGCCGGTGAACACGGTCAACCGCGCCCAGACCCGCTGTTGCTGCTGTGAGCACAGGTCCCAGGATTCGGTGATAGCGATGTCGAGGGCGAGATGGTGCGCTGGGATTCCGCGCGCGCCTGGGCCATACCGCAGCGACGCGCCGCCTTGGAGTCGATCGAGGACCACCGCCGGGGCCCGGCCCGCGCCCAGCTGGGCCGCGACCAGCTCCAGGACCAGCGGAACCCCAGCCGACCAGCGCACCAGGTCGACGATCGCCGACCAGTCGTCCTGGTCCGTCAGCGGCCGTCCGGCAGCGACGGCTCGGTCTGCCAGCAACCGGATCGCATCACACTGTTCGGCCGTCGCACGGTCGGCGTGCTCGGCGGGAATCGACAATGGAGCGAGGTGGACTACGTGCTCACCACGGATGTCCAGGTACGCGCGGCTGGTGGCGACCACCTGCACCGTGGTGGTCTCTGTGATCAAGCGGTCGGCCAGCTCGGCAACCGCGTCCAGTACCGGTTCGCAGTTATCCAGCATGATCAAGACACGGCGTTCGCTGACATGGTCAATCAGCACCTCCACGGGCTCGGCGGCCGGCTGATGATGCGAGATGCGGAGTTCTGCGATAAGCAAGTTGCAGATCCTCTGCATAACATCGGCAGTATTGGCCTGCGCACCGATCTCAGCCAGCCTGATGAACACTGCCGAGTCGTAGCGCTCGTTCATCTGCACGAGCAGCTCTCCGGCGAGCCGCGTTTTCCCGATACCCGGCGAGCCGGTCAGCGTCACCATCCGGGCGTCGCCATTCAGCCGCTCGCGCACGCCGACCAGCTCGTGCGATCGCCCAAAGAATGTCGTCAGCTGGACACCAGCGTGCGGCTGCCCGGCCGGCCTGCAAACGGGTCTATTCATCGCGCCGAATAGGCATACGTCGACCCGCACAGTTCACGCTGACGTCTTATCTCGATCTGCCCCACGCTTCCCCTCCCCAAGTCGCGCTAACCAGCCGGCCCGACCAGTCGGCTTTCGACCTGCCGTGACCCAGGCGGCGACATCCACCCCGAATGTGCCGCGCTCCGTGGCAGATGTCGTACCACGCGTGGCCCACGAAGATCATCCACCCTCTGACCGAACACCCGATCGGGTTAACGGTCGACACACTGCCCACCTCGAGCAACACCGGACACTAAACAGCCATTTCGACCACCTGACAGAAACCGCCGACATGCACCTCTTCGCACTCGCGAGCACGACACAGCACCCCCGCACCGCCCCGCCACACGGCGCGCATGCCACAGTCATCGACTCAGCATAATCGCCACAGTCGTTGACTTTTTTCCAGAATTGGTTAGTGTTCGTCTCAGCAAGGCAGACTCGTGCTCCACCCTGGGGAGGCGTGGAATCTCGCACGGTCAGCCCAACACGTAGGGACATTCACGTGTTTCCACCATCCACACCGCACAGGCCGCAGTTCGCACGCGGACCGCCCACTACGGACGCAACAGTAGTAGATCGTCACGCGCCCGGCGCTGCTTCGGGCTTCTCGAACAGCGACCTGTACATCCGGCCGCACACGGCCGGCTTTGTAGCCCATGACGTCTCCGCTCAGCCCACTTAGCGCATCCCTGGCTGCAGCACGAGGCAGATCCATCAGCCCACCTCACGTGACGCTGATCGGACTTTCCCCTTTCCATTCAAGGAGAAACCTCGATGCACAGCCGTCTTTGGCATGTCCTCGCCGCGACCGCGGCCCTACTAGTCTCCACCGCGGCCACCGCCGTCGCGGCACCCGACACCGCCGCCGGCGACACCGGCGACCGTGCGCCGATCGCCGGTAGCACCCCGGCTTGGGCCACACCACACACCGAAGTCGCCCGCAGCAACGGAAACACCGTCCGGCACATCCAGGTCGCTCTCACGTTGCGCGACCAGGCCGGCGCCGAACGCCTCGCCGCCCAGCTGGCGACACCGGGCAGCGCCGGGCATGGAAAATTCCTGTCCTCGAAGGAGTTTCTCGATCGATTCGCTCCGACGCAGGACGCCGTCGACCAGGTGTCGCGCTGGCTGGGCACGCAGGGCTTGCACGTGACCGGCGTCAGCGCCAACCGGCACTTCGTCGATGCCGAAGCTCCGACCATCGCGCTGGAGTCGGCGTTCGGGACGAGGATCGCCGCGTTCCGGGCCCGGGTCGACGGCGCCACCCGCACGCTCGCGGCCCCGGCGTCGCCGGTGACCGTCCCGGGCTCGCTGCGTGCCTCGATCACCGCGGTGCTCGGCCTAGACGACAGCGCCGCCCTGCTCACGCCCCAGCACACCCGCCCTGCCGCCGCGGCGGCGGAGCAGCACTGTGCGCGGTGGTGGGGCGAGCAGAACAACACCGACGTCCCGCAGAAGTACCCGTCCGGATCCCAATCGAACTCGCTGTGCGGCTACACCGGTACCCAGGTCCGCGCGATGTACAAGCTGGGCAACGGAAACACCGGGGCGGGCACGACGATCGGTGTCGTCGGCGCCTACAACTCCGCCACCGTCGTGGCCGACACCAACCAGGCCGCCACCCAGCTCGGCGTGCCGCCGCTGACGGTCGGCCAGTACAGCGCGGTGCTGCCGCAGGGCGGGTTCGCCGACGCGAGCGAGTGTGGTGCCGACGGGTGGGCCGCCGAGCAGACCCTGGACGTGCAGGCCTCGCACACCATCGCCCCGGGCGCGAAGATCCGTTACTACGCTGGGAAGACCTGTAAGGGCACCGGGCTCTACGACGCGTTCAACCAGGCCGTGACCGACAACGCCGTGGACGTGATCAGCAACAGCTACGGCAACGCCGACGGCGAAGCCAGCTTGCCGCAGGCCGCGCGGGACCAGTTCAACAGCATGGCGCTGCAGGCAGCGATCCAGGGCCAGACCATCACCGTGTCCACCGGCGACGCCGGCAACAACTCCGGCCCCGTCGGCCACCCGACCGCGAGCTTCCCGTCTTCGAGCCCGTGGGTCGTGGCCGTCGGGGGCACCAGCGTCGGCCTGGACCAGAACAACCAGGCCACGGTGTTGACCGGGTGGGAGAACAGCGGCAACACCCAGTCCGGCAACACCTGGGCGCCGCAGCGGGACGCGGACGGCCCGTTCGCCTCCGGCTCCGGCGGCGGCACCTCCGCCCTCTACGACGCGCCGGACTGGCAGGCCGGCGTCGTCCCCGGCAGCGGCGGTAGGCGCGCCGTGCCGGACATCGCGGCCCTGGCCGACTCCTACACCGGGATGCTGGTCGGGCAGACCATCAAGGGCGCCTTCGGGATCGGCTCCTACGGCGGCACCTCGCTCGCCTCGCCGCTGATCGCCGGCCTCGTCGCCGACGCCCAGCAGGCCCGCTCCGGCACCGCCCGCGCCGGACTGCTCACCCCCGTCCTCTACAGCCTGCGCGGGTCCAGCGCGATCGCCGACGTCACGCCGCAGAAGGCTGGGGTCTGGACGCCGATGATGCACGCCTTCGGCGGCGTCGCCGTCCCCGGCGGGCAGGGCAGCTACCTGATCGACTTCGACGCCCGTCCGCAGAACCTGCAGAGCGGTCCCGGCTGGGACAACGTCACCGGCCTCGGCACGCCAGCCGACGGCTTCATCGGCGCGCTTTCTCAGTAACCACAACCTCTTTCGCGGCAGGCCCGCTCGACAGTGGGCTGGCCTGCCGTGGCCTCCATCGACCTTGAGGAAGGACTGTTTCATGTCCGAGATGCCACAGCCGGCACCGAATCGGTGGCGGGTGCTCGCGCTCTGGCTGGTCGGGATCGCGCTGGTCGCTACCGCGGGGGCGCTGCTCGCACCATCAACGACAGCGCCCGACGCCGCTCGCGGCGGCGCCGTGCCGGTCGAGCTGGGAGTCGAGCTCCACAGCCCGGTCATCGCCGCCCGCGCGGTCCCGAATCTGGCCGGGCTGCCCGAGGCCAGCACCTTCGGCACCGTCGCGAACGCTCCGCAGGACGCGATGACCGAGGAGATACCGGACGGGCAGCTCGTGCACCCGACCGAACCGGTTCCGGTATTCGACCAGCCCGGTGGCGCGCCGATAGCCGTTCTTCCGACCACGCAGCTCGGGTCCGACACGTGGGTGCCGGTGATCGCGGAGGAACCGGGCTGGGTGCAGGTGCTGCTGCCGTCGCGGCCCAACGGCTCCACCGGCTGGCTGTCCACTCAGGACAGCACGCTCGCGATTCGGTCGACGACCGACCGGATCGTCATCGACCGGGCGGCTTTCCGGCTCACGCTCTACCGCGACCACCAGCAGATCGGCACCTGGAGCGTCGGCGTCGGTACGGCGGCCGCGCCGACCCCGGCCGGTCGGACGTTCGTCCTCGCCTCGATGACCGACGCGAAGCAGAAATTCAGCCCGGTGATCTTCCCGCTCGGGATCCACTCGGCGACCTTTTCCACCTACGGCGGCGGCCCCGGCACCACGGGCATCCACGGCTGGCCCACCACCGACGTCTTCGGCCGCCCATCCAGCGACGGATGCATCCGCGTCCCCGCCGACGCCCTCGCCACCTTCACCAACCCTGCCGACCCGGTGCCCATCGGCACCCCGGTCCTCATCCGCTAACCCAACGACACCAACACTTCTGGAGAAGCCAGCCATGAACACCTCTCGTACCGCCCTCGCCGCCGCCGGAGCAGGCGCGCTCCTCATAGGCACCCTCACCACGCTCGCCTCCGGCTGCACCCCGGCGACCGCGGCGCCGCCCGCCCTCGCGGCCGCCGCGGCGACGTCGACCGCGACCGGCATCTCTGTCTCCGGCGGAGAACACCTCACCGCGCGGCCGAGCGTGTCCAGCAACGGCGCGATCAAGACCGCCGGCGGCTCGGTCTCCAGTCCCAGCGGCGCGGTCATGGCCAGCGGCATCAGCCTGCAGGCCGGCGCCGGATTCGCCGAAGCCCGGGTCGCGTCCGTGCGGGTCGGCGGGACCACCATCGGACCGTTCACCGCGACCTGCCGCAACGGAGCCCTCACCACCAGCGCCCCCAAGGCCAGCAGCGGCAACCTCAAGGTCACCGGCGGCGGGCACGGCACCGCCGGGGTCATCACCGTCACCACCAGCACCGCACCCACCCACACCAACGGAACCAGCGGCCCGACATCGGCCAAGCCGAGCGCGGGCACGGCGATCACCGTGACGGTGGCGACGGTCAGCTGCGGCGCCGGAACTCCGCCGCCGACGGGCAACCCGCCGACCGGCACCCGCCCGGCCCCGACGCACAAGCCCGGCGCTCCCGGGGCGTCCCAGCCGGGCGTACCGGGCCAGCGGCACCAGCAGGGCGACAACCCGGGCGACCGGACCGCGCCCAAGCCACAACCGAAACCCGGCCACGTAGCCGTCACCGGCTGATCACCCCCAGACCGCGCGGGCCCGCGCCCCCACCTCAACCCGCCAACGCGGGCCCGCGCACCCCCTCCCGCTCCCACGTCCCTGCCGGGCGCTCCTCCCCACGCCCGCGACACCACAACAAGCCATCCGAATCACCCACCAGGGGAGATCTCCATGTCCACACTCGTTTTCAGCCACGCCAGCCACGACTACCCCGACACCGCCACGCCCTCCGAGGACGACCGGGCCGTGCATTTCGTCGGCTCGCTGCCCGCCGTCTTGACCGGCGACCACCGCGCGACCATGCAGTGGTTCCTCGACCACAGTGCCGACACGTCGTTGACCGGGCTGCCGTGTGATCCGGATCCGCGGTGGATCATCGACTGGCTCGACGGCCTCGCCGCCGTCGACGCCCTCGATCCCGTCCGCACCGGCAACTCGGCCGACTACGACGACATGCCGACCTACCGCCTCAAGCGCGGCCACTGGCTCGAATCCGAGGACCTGTCCCTCGGACGAGCCGCACACACCGACACTGTCATGGCCGCCCGCGCCCAACTGCACGGTGACCGGGACTTTCCGCCGCATCAGGTGTCGATCCCGAACCCCTACGACCTGTCGCTGTTCACCTTCGGCAGCCCGACCGCTGCGGTCACGCACCTTCCGGTGTTCCGCCAGGCCGTGCTCGACGACGTCCACACCATCCACCGCCAGCACGGCGTCCAGGTCGTCTTCCAGCTCGAAACCCCCGCCGTCCTGGCGACCCTGGACCGCACCCCGCGGCCACTGTGGCCCGCCGCGGTGCGGGCGCTGGCCAAGCAGGTCGCGCGCGTCGTCGCCGACGGCCCCCGCGAGGCGACCTGGCGGATTCACCTCTGCCACGGCGACCTCGGCCACCAGCCCCTGTTCGAACTGACGGATCTCGTGCCTGCGGTGCAGTTCCTCAACGCGCTGCACAAGCAGCTGCACCGGCTGCGGATCCCGATGCCGGACGCGCACATCCCGATATGCACCGGAACCCAGGCCCCGTCGACAGATCCGCGGTTCTATCGGGCGTTGCGGCACCTGCGCCGCGACATCGACATCATCGCCGGACTCGTCGACGAAACCCACCCGAAGGACTCCCGCACCGCGTTGGGGTTGGTCGAGACCGAACTGGACCGGCCGGTGCTCGCCGTCGCCGCGGCCTGCGGCCACGGCCGTCGACTGGTTCCCGAGGCGGTCGCCAACGCAGCCCTCGCGTGCGAACTCGCTCATCACACCACCGACACCCTGGCCCGCTGACACCACGGAGAGGACTGCCGAGATGGACACCACGACCTCGCCGCTGCCGTCCGCCGCCGGAAATCTGGCCGGCGAAGACGAGACGCTCAAGCCGATCCTGCGCACCGGGATCGTGCCCACCCGCGCGCTGTCCGGTGGCCGGATGCACCTGCCCGGCGCCACCACCCTCGCTCCGCAACGGCACGACACCACCGAGACCGTGATCGCGGTCATCAGCGGCCACGTCGCGGTCCTCTCCGGCAACGCCATGCAGCCCTTCCATCCGCGCGCGGGCGACATGATCTACATCCCGCCGACGCTGCCGTACGCGGTGGTCAACCTCAGCAACAACGCCTCTGTCCTCGCCCTGGTCTTCCGCACCGACCCAGGCTTCGACACCGACGTGCACCGCATACCCGAACTTGACCACACCGCCCGCGACCAGATCCCCGACCTGCGCCGCACCCACCACAAGGCCCTGCTCACCCGGCGCAGCAGCCGCGCCCACCACACCTGACCCTCTCTCACCCTCCGTCCAGCACCACGCCACCCGCCGCCCCTCGGCGCCTCCCCATCACATGGCGTGCCACACCAACCGGCCCGATCAGGAAGACGTCATGCAAACCTGGATCACCGACACCGCTCGCGATCTCCTCAACGACGCGCCACCCGGCGGCCCGGTCACGCTCGACGAGATTGCCGCCTGTGCAGGCATCGCCATTCACCACCTGCGGGCCTATTACAGCTCGGTCGAGGCCATCGTCGCCGCCAGCGCCGACCTTCCAACACGTCCGCCCCAGGTTGGGCGGTGCTGACGATGCGCTGGCAAGACCTCCATCTGCGCGGCATCGGCGCCGCGCTTGGCGAGATCGTGGCCGTCGAAGACCTCGTGTCCGGACGAACGCTGCACGGAGCGACCAGCCAGCGCGCCGTGTCGATCGCCTCCGGCAGCACTGGGATGGATCTGGCCGTCCGCGCCGGCCGCAACGCCCTCGCCAGCATGGCCATGACCACCGCCGGACCGCTGCCCGTCCCCGACCTGCACTTCCACGCCGCCATCTGGCGAGGCAGCCGCGGCATCGACTTCTGGTCACGCGCCGCCTACGTCCGCACCCGGCTCGGCCTGCCCGCCGGCCGCGGGATCGCCAGCGAGCTCAACGCCATGAGCAACAGCCTCATCGGCGGCATCGACATCTCCGCCCGCGTCCTCGCCGGCAGCCCCGACATCGACACCGTCCTGCTCACCGGCGGTGAAACCTTCGGCCCACCCGCCTTCGACCACCTCACCGCCGACCACGGCATCGCCTACGGCGACGGCGGCTCCGCCCTCATCCTCGGCCGCCACCCCGGCCTCGCCCGCATCCTCGCCACCAGCTCCTACACCGACCCCACCCTCGAACAGCTCCACCGCGGCAACCAACCCTTCGCCCCCGCAGGTACCACCGAATACGGCATGGAACGGATCCGCGAACGCAAACGCCAATACACCGACGTTGTCGGCGTCGCCTCGGTCGCCCGCCGCAACCACGACGGCGTCCGCGCCGTCATCGACGAAGCCCTCCGCGACGCCGAACTCAGCATCGACGAGCTGCGCTGGGTACTGCTGCCGCACTATGGCCGGCACCTGCTGGACACTCACTGCCTGCAGCCGCTCGGCATCACCGCCGACCGCACCCTCTGCCACGCCGGAGATCAGTGGGGCCACATGGGACCGAACGACCAGATCATCGGCCTTACCCATCTGCTCGTCCGAGGCGCTGTCGCGGCCGGCGACTACGTCGCTCTGCTCGGCATCGGCATCGGCATGACCTGGACCGCCACCATCCTCCGCATCGATGCTCCACCAACTGGATTGGAGATCCTCGCCCCTCCCCTGCGCTGGCCTTGGCGAACCGACCACGTGCCCGGTTTAAGGGAGTCGCTCCCCGATCACAATCTTGGGGGTGCCTGATGTCCGCGTGGAGGAAGATCGACTGTCAGCCGGGCGATGCTGTCGACCTCGACCACGAACCCGTCGCCAGACGACGAGCGGCTAACGGCGGATCCGCGGCGGCTGATCACATCCTGCGCGCTGTTATACCCGATGCCCTCGCAGCTGTCGAACCAGCCCCGCCGGAGCCGCTGCCGGTTGCTCGGCTGCTCTCCACGCGGCGCGATGACTCCATGACGTTCGCGCTCCCGCGGGTCGACCGCGCCGGTCGGGCACACGATCAACAGGTCGTCAACGCTGCGGCGTGGTTGCCGGGCGAGGCGGTCGAGGCAATCGCGACCACCCACGCCGTCATCTTCCGCCCCCACCCGAACGGTCTACTGAAAGTAGCGCCGACGAGGTGCGTGGCCATCCCTGCGGCGGCGCGCCGCCGGTTCGGCATCGAGGCCGGCGACCGCGTTCTGCTCGCCGCGATCGAGCCCCAACGGATTGTCATCGCCTACCCGCTCACGACGCTCGACGAAGCCCTCGCAGCGTTCCACAGCACCTCGTCCGCACAATGACCGCGCATCTCGCTGCGACGCACCTGGAGATCGACCGTTCGGCACCTCGCAGGGATACCGACGTGGAGACGGCGAAACTTCTCCTCGACCGGCTCGGTGTAACAGCCGAGGACGTCTTGGCGGCTGAGCAGATCGCGGACACCGCCGCACCGACCTTTGCCGAGTACATCCCGGTCGTGGCGGCAGCGACCTCCCCGAAGTCGGCTGTGACCTGGTCCGTCTACTGGCGAGTCCTCAGCGAGAGATGGCCCGACCGCGCGATCAACGAACCGACAACGTCGGAACTGAAAGCCCTGGCAAACGAGGTTCAAGCACGCGCAGCGAGGCGTCCCGGAGCGCGTGGCGGCCAGGCAGCCAAGGCGGCCTTCACCGACGCGATCAGAACCCTGTATCGCTCCGCCGTAGACGACCAACTCGTCCGAGCGTCAAGAAATCCTGCCTTGGGACTTAGGAAGCCTCGCCAGCGGAAGAACCTACGACGGGCGCTGACAGCAAGGCAGTTGATCGAAATCAACGAAGTCGCCGCATCGACCGGAACCGACCCTGCACTCGACACCCTGATCCTCCGTCTCCACACGGAAACCGCGTGCCGACGAGGCGGAGCACTGGCGATTCGGCCGTGCGACGTCAACACGGAGCTCTGCCTACTCAAGCTCCGGGAAAAAGGCGGCACGACGCGCGATCAGCCGATCTCACGCACGCTCGCGTTGGGCCTCCTGGAACACGCCGAGGAGCGCTCGGACCACCTCACCGAGTACGACCAGCTTCTCCGGCACCGCAACGGCAACCCGATCCGCTACACAAGGTACGAGACGTTCTGGCGGCGGCTCAGCAACCACCTACCCTGGATCCGGGAGATGGGGATTACCGCGCACTGGATCCGGTACACGACACTCACCTGGGTCGAGCGGAACTACGGGTATGCGGTGGCAGCGACCTATGCGGGTCACGCTGCCGGCTATCAAACCGGCAGCACGTTGACCTACGTCGCCGCGCCGCTCGAGGAGCTGGCCGCCGCGTTGTCAGCCCTGACTGCCGAGCCGCACCCGCTTGCGTCGGCGTAAACGCAGTCCGACAGCAGATTCCGTGAGGAGCCAACGTCACGGACGGGTGAGCCCGGCATGGATCCGCCGTGCCACGTCCGCGTCCTCGAGGTAGCCGCTGATTCCGTGCCGGTTCTCGGTCGGGTTGTCGACGTCCGTCTTGTTTTCCACCACCGGTGTGGTGGGGAAATAAGCCGCGTCCAAAGGGTGAAGTGCAACGACATCGCGAGGATCGAACGCGTTGAACCACCGACCGACGCATTCCGGGTGCTGCACCGGGCTCAACTGACGTTTGATGGCGGTCACGGCCAGCGGAGAGCCGACCGTGACGAACGAGGGCACGGTCCACCCCTCCCGTGCGCCGTCGCGGCGCAGGAGGTTATAGCTGACGATCGACCCCAACGAGTGGCCTACCACCACCATCGGTTCCGCCGGCGTGAACGCCGCCCGGACTCCGGACTCGATGCGGTCGCGGATACCGATGTTGCGCAAGTACCGGTAGACGTCGTGCGTGAACGTCGCAATGCTCGGCGCGCTCGTCCCGGGCACGTACTTGTCCAGCGCACGCAGGACCGCGAGGACCCATGGCCAGTTTTGTGGCCCGCGTTCGACCGCAACCCGGTCCGCGACGTCCGCCTCGGTGAGGATCTGGTGGTCCGAGATCCCCGCCTGCTTCCGCACTTCCTGCAGGACCATGCGGACAAAGGTAGCTTCTTCGGCGCCGACACCGTTGCCGCGGACGACAACGTCAGCGACGTCCGCCCGATCCGTGGCCAGGTCGCGCAGCGTGTCACCGTAGAAAGGGAATCGGATGTGGTCGTCCGGCAGGGGCAACCGCAAGCCGGTCTTCGCCAGGCCTCGGCGCAACGCGGCGATCCACTCCTGCTTGAGGTCGTCGGCGTCCTTGTCCTGCTGGGCGCGACCGTGGACGAACACGAGCTGGGTCACAGACGCCCTCCCGTAGTTTCGAGGGCGACCCGAGCTTGCTCGGCGCCGTCCGCGGTGAACTGGGTCCACAGGCCCGGCACGAGGTGGCGGCGCAGCTCCGTCACCTCGCGGGGCAGCTGGGCGCCCAGCGCATCCAGGAGAGCCCATCCGCGGGCCAGCATGGGAACTACAGGCAGGATCGGTGCCGACTGAGGCCGAAGAGTACCGGCGAGCAGGGCGACGTCGAACAGCGCCGCGTCCAAGGTGGACACGACGTCTCGGGCCAGGGTGCGGAGGAGGTCGTCGCGCTGCAGGTCGTGATAAGCGTAAGCGGCGTGCAGAGCCGTGACGGAGTCGAACAGCCTGGATCGCCCGAGTTGCGTGGCGAACTCGTCGACGTTGCCGCGGTGAAGACGGAACATGCCCTGCCGCGCGGTCGCCGCGACGAGTGCGCGCATCGACTGAAATTCGTCTCGGTCGAAGCGGTCCGAGCCGCGACCGCGACCACGACCCCATAAGGATTCGTAGCCGATGTCCACGACGATGCCGTCTTGCAGGGTGATGACGCCGAACTGGCCGGTCAACACGGGAAGCATGACCGCTGTTCCGTTGCCGAACTGGAGGAAGACGGACGACCCGTCCACGTAGTCATCGATGGGGAGCAGGTTACGGCCCTGCACGTCGACGAACGGTGTCGCCGGGTTCCACGCGGAGGCCAGTTCGCCGCCGCGGACCACGAATCCCGCTCCAGTGAAGAACGGGGGTGGGTAGGCGGGCCGGCCGACACTTCCGAACAATTCGAGAAGGCCGTCGGCGCCGGTGATTCCCTGACTCGCGGCTTCGGCGATGACAGAGGTCGAATCCGAGTACCTCAGCTGCTCGTCCACCGCCAGCCGTGTCACCGAGCCGAGCGTCTGCGGTACTTCGATGGCGGCGGGCCCCCGCGTTTCGCCCGGCCGAGAGCCACCGCTCAAACGGGACAGCCAGGCCTTGGGTGGCGAGGTGATGATCGCTTCCGGTTGCTGGACCAGCTCCCCGGACGGCACGAGCATGGTCAAGCGACGGCTGACCTCGGCCTCGAGGTACTCGCTCAGCGGCCAGGGGCGGACCAAGCTCGATGGCGGTTGGCCGTCATCGGCTTCCAGCACTTCCTGCGCCCGGCCAGTCAGCGCGTCGACCAACGTCTTGGTGAAGACGGCGTCGTATCGCGCGGCGGCGTCGTCGGGGTCTTTGACCTCCAGAGCAGGACCACCCAGGGCGCACGCGTAGAAGTGGTCGACCGGGCGGTTTCTCTCGGCTCCGTCGAGATTGGGGAAGATCTCCGAGCCCGTGAGCGACTGCTGTGTGATGCCTTCGGCGGCTGTCCGGCAGGCGTCGGAGACGAAGACCACGTGCGGTACCCCGCACCGGCGGGCCAATACCGCACTACCGGCGACGTTAACAGCCTCGTTGGTGTATGCGGGCGCGTCTGAGAGCAGCCAGTACTCGTTTCGCCCGATGTTGACGCCGTGCCCGGCGAAGTAGACGACAAGCTGGTCTATCACCCGGGGGTCGAGGAGGTCGGCGATCGTGTCCTGAATCGCTCGGACACCCAGTTTTCCGTGTTCGTCGGTGAGCGTCCGCACCGCTTCGAACTGTTGCGAGCGAGCCCAGTTCTCGACGTCACGTATTCCCGGCAACACCGCGGGAAGCGGTGGAAGATCACCACTCTCGTGCACTCCGATGAGAACTGCCGCTCGCCGCATCACAACCACCGAATCGGTGATGGCATCCTGGGCGTTACCACCCGTTCAGGGGTCTTGTTTCGCGGCTGGCTCGTCCAGAGACTGTTCGAGTGCTGGAGCTCTTCCACGACGACGACGGCGGTTCTGCTCTTTCGCCGGACGTTGCCGAGGCGATCGCCCATCTCCGTGGGGGACGCTCGAAAGAAGCGGCGAACGTCTTCAGGGACGTCGACGAAACCGGCTTGCTCGGTCGTCAGCTGACACTCTTCCACGACCAGGTCTGGTTTCCCGGCGGTTTCACTGCGGACGCCGAGGAATCGGTTCTGACGCAGGTCTTCCGCGACATTCCCGACAACGCGGATCCACTGTTCGCTGCGGCGACCGAACTCCAGATCAAATCGCACGCGTGGCGGTTCATGGTCCTCGGGTCGACGCGCGTCGACCCGGCGGCCGGGGTCGCGGCCGCCCGCCGCATGGTCGACGACTTGCTCGGCTGTCTGGACCGGCTCCGGCAGCGAGTGGGCGACGTGCTGACGGCTCGTGGTCTGCTCGTGGCAGCGGATGTCCTGCGGCTCGGCGGCGAAGAGGACGCTGCCGCCGAGTACTGCCGACAGGCGCACGACCGGTTCGCTGCCGAGGGCGACGACGCCGGGATCGGCGACTGCCATCTGTTCGTCGCCGATGCGGTACTGAGTCCGTGGTCTTCGCCGGAACTCATGGGCTTGGATCCGTGGGAGCTCACGCGACGGCCGCATGAGCCGCCGGCGGGGTCACGAGAACTCGTCGAAACGGCGTGCACGGACGCCGAGACTGCTTTCCGCCGGGCTGGGTCGAACCGCGGGCTTGCGGCGTCGTTGCTGAGACGGTGCTTCCTGGCGTCACTGAGCGACCGGACCGACGAGGCGGCCGAGCAGGCTGCCCGGGCGGGCGAGTTCGCCGCCGAAGCAGGCGACGACGCGTTCGGCTACCTCGCCGCGACCCACCGGCTCGTCGCGCTCGTTGCCGGCGGCCACGCGGGGTCCCTCCGCACCGAGTTGCCTGCCGAGGTCGCCACCTGGGCACGGACAGTCGGCAGTTCGAGCTATGTGAGAGCACTTGCAATGCTCCTACGCGGTACGAGCGGAAGATGGCTGCGAGCCGGTCGCCCGGAGCCGGCGCGGCTGTTGCTGGCGGTGGCGCTCGAGATCGCCGACGGGATCGGCCACGACGCCGAACGCTTGGCCTGTCTGAGCTCGACAGCCGAGCTCTACGGCGGGCTCAACAGCCGTGGGCCCGCCATCGGCACCCTGCACGGCGCGCTCCAGGACTACCTCGATGCCGGGACGCTGACGGTCGACGCATGGATGCAGGCGTCGAATCTCCTGGTCGCGCTCACCAACCAGTACGTCCGCGAAGGGCATCCTGGTGGGCTCGCCTGGTGCGAGGCCCGGGCAGCCGAGCTCGGCACACGGTGCCCCCTCGAGATCGCCGCGGAGGGCGACGAAGACGAGGATATTTTCAGCGCCACTCGTCGTCGCTTCGATGCACTGCCGGAGCTGGGCAAACGGCGCTTCACTGCCAACGGCGGCCCTCACCAGCCCGGGTTCGTCGAGACGATGGCCGCGCAGATCGCCGGCAGCCTACGCGACAGCGTCGCGCAGACTTCGGTTCTCGCTCCTGTCGCCGACGGCCTGGCGAAACGTCGCGCCGGGTTGGACGCGCTGGCCGACAACTGTTTCCGGAAGGCGCTCGACATTGCCACGAAGCTCGGTCCGCGGGGTGCATCGGTCCGGGCCGTTGCCTTGGCCGCCGCTCGCCGCTACGACGAAGTAGCAAAAGCCGTCCAGGAGACCACCATGCCGGCTGACCTGATGTCCGGCTTGCTGCTCCAAGCCCGCGCGTACGCTGCTGCCGCCGAGCTGCAGTCCGACTCCGAGCCGGCGATCCGCGCGGACGAACCGACCGGGTGGGAGGCCGTGCTGGCATCGGCCGAGACCGCGTTGCGGACCGGCGATTTCGGCCGCGCTCGTCGGCTGACCACGGAAGCCCGCGTCGCCTTTGAACGCCGACTCGGCACGTTGAGCCGGGACGCGTTCCGTGTCGCCTTCACGAACAGCACGAACGCGCGACAGCTGTATCAGCTCGCGGCGGAGACCGGCTTGCTCGATGGTGATGTCGCCGAGTCGTTCCGGCTGGGCGATCGGCTGCGATCCCTGCCCCTCGTGGCCCTGCTCGGCGAGCCCGATACTGTCGAGAAGACCCCCGTCCTCCGCTGGCGGCGCGCAAACGCGGCATGGTCTGCGGCGTATGACCTGTTCGCGTGGCAGGGAATGCGACCGGCGGCGGCTCGGGCCCACGGCTCTGATCCCGCCTTCGGCCTTCTGCCTCCTGAAACCAGTCCACGGGACCTGCTCGACGCGGCGCAGCTGGAGCTCGAAGTCGCCGAAGCGACCTTGAGTCTCCGGAGCGCGACAACGATCCCAGCGGCTCCCGATTTGGTCGAACTGCGTGCCGCGTTGGCTCCGGGCACGGTAGTCGTCCAGTACCTGCTGGCCGGCGATCGGCTGCTGATTTGGGCGCTGACCGAAGACGAGCTCGACGGCGTCGCCCTCCCGGTCGACACCGACCGCATCGCCGGACATGTCAACCGGGTACACGCGGCCTGCGGGGGACGGTACGTGCCCGGCGACGCCGAGGCGTCCCGGCAGGAACTGAGCCGGCTACTGCTCGATCCCGTTGCGAACCACCTGGAGGCGCACCGGCGGGCCGTGATCATCCCCTCCGGTGCGTTGAACCTCCTGCCGTTCTCCGTGCTGCAGTTCCGCGGCCAGGCGCTGGGTGGAAGTCATGTGCTGTCAATCCTGCCCGCGGCCAGTCTCTTGCCCCGGCTGGCCGGCATACGTGGCGAGGGCGCGGTGCTCGTCGTCGGCGACCCGCCCTCATCCGATCCGCGTCTGCCCCGGCTGCCCGCAACCCGCGTCGAGGCGCTGGGCGTTGCCCGGCACTACGACACCACTCCCCTGCTGGGCGACCAAGCCACCAAAGCGGCAGTCGCCGGCAGGCTGCCGGCCGTACGCATCGCACACCTGGCCACCCATGGGCTGGTCTCCGACATCGCGCCGACCGCGTCGGGGATCGTCCTCGACGGCGGAGAACGCCTGACCGTGACCGATCTGGCGGGGCTCGACCTCGACGCCGATCTCGTGGTGCTGAGCGCCTGCGACACCGGACGCGGCGAAGTCACCCTCGGCGGCGACGTCGTCGGACTCGCTCGTCAGCTTCTCGCCACCGGCGTGCGGTCCGCGCTCGTCTCGCTGTGGCCGGTCGATGACCTGTCGACGTGCGTCCTGATGGACGACTTCCATCGACGGTTGGCAGACGGTGAGCCCGCAGCCGAAGCTCTGCACGGCGCGCAGCAGTACCTGCGATCGCAGACCCGGGAAGAACTCCATGAACGGTACGCGGCCCTATGCGCGTCGGTCGGCGAAGCCGGAACCGACCCGCTTGTCGCCCGGAGATCAGCGACAGACGACGGCGCGCCGCTGCGGGCAGCCGAGTGGGCGGCGTTCGTCTTGATCGGCCGTCCGTAGCCCCGCCGTCGCTTACGGCGAGTCGCGGCGCGGACGCCTACTGCAGCTTCCAGCGGCAAGTCAAGAGCCGAGTGGAGCGGACTACCCGAAGCGGTTCGCCCAAGTGGACCAACCCCTCTCCCGCGCCAAGCCGCGGCTATGATCCTGCGCATGCCATCACCACTTTCGCGATCAGTCACGCGTATCCTCCAGAAAGCAACCGCTTAGTACGCTCGCGGGTACCGACCCGCTTTCTCAACGACGAGGAGGTCCCCGTGACCGATTCCCCTTCCCGTGTCGCCGTGGTCACCGGTGCCGGCCGCGGCATCGGTGCCGCCGTTGCGGCGCGGCTGGCCGATGACGGCTTCGCCGTCGCGCTGCTGGATCTGGACGAGGCCGGTGTCAAGCAGGGCGCCGAGGCCATCGTCACCGGTGGTGGCAAGGCCGTCGGTGTCGCGCTGGACGTCAGCGATGCCGAGCAGGTCGAGGCGGCCGTCACCCGCGTCGCCGACGAGCTCGGGCCGCCGGTCGTGCTGATCAACAACGCCGGCATCACCCGCGACAACCTGATCTTCAAGATGACCGAGCAGGACTGGGACTCCGTGCTCGGCGTGCACCTCAAGGGCTCGTTCCTGATGACCCGCGCGGTGCAGAAGTACATGACGCAGGAGAAGTACGGCCGGATCGTCAACCTGTCGAGCACCTCGGCACTGGGCAACCGCGGCCAGGTCAACTACTCCGCCGCGAAGGCCGGCATGCAGGGCTTCACCAAGACCCTCGCCATCGAGCTGGGCAAGTTCAACGTCACCGCCAACGCGATCGCGCCGGGCTTCATCGCCACCGACATGACCGCCGCGACGGCCGAGCGCCTCGGCATGGGCTTCGAAGACTTCAAGGCCGCGGCCGCGACGCAGATCCCGGTGCAGCGCGTCGGCACACCCGACGACATCGCCCACCTGGCCTCGTTCCTGGTCAGCGAGGGCGCCGGGTTCATCTCCGGCCAGGTCATCTACGCCGCCGGCGGACCGAAGGACTGAGGCAGATGCGCGAGTTCGCTTCTTTGGACGAGTTCGCCGCCGCGGTCGGCGAGCACCTCGGGTACAGCGAGTGGCACACGATCACCCAGGACCGGGTGAACAAGTTCGCCGACGCCACCGACGACCACCAATGGATCCACGTCGACGAGGCGATGGCGGCCGCGGGCCCGTTCGGCGGCACCATCGCCCACGGCTTCCTGACGCTGTCGCTGCTCTCGGCGTTCGGCCCGAAGATCTACAAGGTCAACGGCATCACGATGGGGATCAACTACGGCCTCAACAAGGTCCGCTTCCCGCAGCCGGTGAAGGTCGGCTCGAAGCTGCGCGCCGGCGCCGAGCTGATCGAGATCACCGACATCCCGGGCGGCAAGCAGGCGGTGTCGAAGTGGACGGTCGAGATCGACGGCGAGGCGAAGCCCGCTTGCGTCGCCGAATGGGTGACGCGGTTCCTCGCGTGAGGCCCGCCGGTGCGCCGCTTTCCCGGAAAGCGGCGCACCGGAGCCCGCTGTACCTCATACCGACTAGTCGGTATGCTCCCCCGCAGACTGCTTGAGGAGGTTCGATGAACCCGCCTGGACTCGACCTGGGCCGCCTGCGCGCCCACCTGGACGCGCACCGGCCCGGCCTGGTCGCCGGGGAGCTGACCGCGGACGTCGTGGAAGGCGGCCGGTCGAACCTCACCTACGTGGTGGGCGACGGCCGCTCGCGCTGGGTGGTGCGCCGCCCGCCGCTCGGGCACGTGCTGCCCACCGCGCACGACATGACCCGCGAGTTCCGGGTGATCTCGGGCCTGCGCGACACCGCCGTGCCGGTCCCCGAAGCCCTGCTGCTGTGCGAGGACGCGGACGTCATCGGGGCGCAGTTCTACGTCATGAGCTTCGTCGAGGGCACGCCCTACCGCACCGCGGACGAACTCGCGGAGCTCGGCGAAGCACGCACCCGGGCCATCGCCGACGCACTGGTCGACACGCTCGTCGACCTGCACGCCGTCGACCCGGCCACCGTCGGGCTCGGTGACTTCGGCCGGCCCGAGGGCTTCCTGGAGCGGCAGCTGCGGCGCTGGAAGAAGCAGCTCGACGCGTCCCGCAGCCGCGACCTGGACGGCATCGAGGAGCTGCACGACCGGCTCGCCGCGGCGGTGCCGGTGTCCGGGAAGCCGTCGATCATCCACGGCGACTACCGCCTCGACAACGTCCTCGTCGACGCCGACGACCGGATCTCGGCGGTGCTCGACTGGGAGATGTCGACGCTCGGCGACCCGCTGACCGACCTCGCGCTGCTGGTGGCCTACGCCGAGCGCGACAAGGTGTCGCTGCAGTTCGTCTCGAACGCCAGCTCGGCCCCGGGCTACCCGACCACCGACCAGGTCGTCGCCCGCTACGCCGAACGCTCGGGGCGCGACGTCTCGCAGCTGAACTGGTACGTCAGCTTCGCGTTCTTCAAGCTGGCCGTGATCCTGGAAGGCATCTACTACCGCTACCGCAAGGGCCAGACGGTCGGGGCGGGCTTCGAAGGCGTCGGAGAAGGCGTCCCCCTGCTCATCTCGCACGGCAACGAGATTCTCAAAGAGGAGAAGTAATGGACTTCGCGTTCGACGAGAAGACCGAGGAGCTGCGCGGGAAGCTCCTCGAGTTCATGGACTCGCACATCTACCCCGCCGAGCCCGTGTTCGAGCAGCAGCTCGCCGAACGCGACGACCCGTGGGCCATCCCGCCGGTCATGGACGAGCTCAAGGCCGAAGCCCGCAAGCGCGGCCTGTGGAACTTCTTCCTCCCCGGGGAACACGGCGCGGGCCTGACGAACCTGCAGTACGCGCCGCTGGCCGAGATCACCGGCCGCAGCATCCGGCTGACGCCGACCGCGCTCAACTGCGCGGCCCCGGACACCGGGAACATGGAAGTGCTGGCCATGTTCGGCAACGACGACCAGAAGAAGCAGTGGCTGGACCCGTTGCTGAACGGCGAGATCCGCTCCGCGTTCGCGATGACCGAGCCGGACGTCGCCTCCTCCGACGCCCGCAACATCGAGACCGCGATCCGGCGTGACGGCGACGAATACGTCGTCAACGGCCGCAAGTGGTACATCTCCGGGGCGATGAACCCCGCGTGCAAGATCTTCATCGTCATGGGCAAGACCGACCCGGACGCCGCGCCGCACAAGCAGCAGAGCATGATCCTGGTCCCGCGCGACACCCCGGGCCTGACGGTCAAGCGCGGCATGCACGTCTTCGGCTACGACGACAGCGACCACGGCGGCCACGCCGAAGTGCTGTTCGAGGACGTCCGCGTGCCGGTCGAGAACCTCATCGCCGGCGAGGGCGACGGCTTCGCGATCGCCCAGGCCCGCCTCGGCCCCGGCCGCATCCACCACTGCATGCGTGCCATCGGCATGGCCGAGCGCGCGCTGGAGCTCATGTGCCGCCGCGCGATCTCGCGCGAGGCGTTCGGCAAGCCGATCGCGCAGCAGGGCGTCGTGCAGGACTGGATCGCCGAGTCGCGCGTGAAGATCGAGCAGCAGCGGCTGCTCGTGCTCAAGACCGCGTGGCTGATGGACACCGTCGGCAACCAGGGCGCGCACACCGAGATCCAGGCCATCAAGATCTCCACCCCGATCACCGTCGAGTGGATCCTCGACAAGGCCGTGCAGGTGCACGGCGCGGGCGGCGTCAGCCAGGACTTCCCCCTCGCCGCGATGTGGGCGGGCAACCGCACGCTGCGGCTGGCCGACGGGCCGGACGAGGTCCACAAGCGGTCGCTGGCCCGGCGTGAACTGAAGAAGTACCTCTCGGAGGGCGCGAAGTGACTGTCACCGCCGAAGACCTGACCCGCCAGGCGACCGAGTTCCTGGCGTCGCACGACCCGAAGACCACGGACCGGATGGACTTCCTGCGGGCCCGGTACGACGCCGGCCTCGCCTGGATCCACTTCCCCGCCGGCCTCGGCGGGCAAAACGCGCCACGCGCCCTGCAGTCCGTTGTGGACGGTGTGTTCACCGAAGCGGGCGCCCCGGACAACAACCCGCGCCGGATCGGCATCGGCCTCGGCATGGCCGCGCCGACCATCCTCGCCTTCGGCACCCCGGAGCAGCACGAGCGCTTCCTGCGTCCACTGTGGACCGGCGACGAGGTGTGGTGCCAGCTGTTCAGCGAACCGGGCGCCGGCTCGGACCTCGCGGCCCTGGGCACGCGGGCGGTGCGCGACGGCGACGACTGGATCGTCACCGGCCAGAAGGTGTGGACGTCGGGCGCGCACGAGTCGCAGTGGGCGATCCTGGTCACCCGCACCGATCCCGATGTACCCAAGCACCAGGGCATGACGTACTTCCTGTGCGACATGACGGCGCCGGGCGTCGAGGTCCGGCCATTGCGCCAGATCACCGGCGAGGCCGAGTTCAACGAGGTCTTCCTGACCGAAGTCCGGATCCCGGACACGCAGCGCCTCGGCGCCGTCGGCGAAGGCTGGAAGGTCGCGCAGACCACGCTGATGAACGAGCGCGTCGCGATCGGCGGGCACGTCCAGCCGCGTGAGGGCGGGCTGATCGGGATCGTCACGAAGACCTGGCGCGAGCGGCCCGAGCTGCGCACACCGGAGCTGCGTGACCGGCTCGTGCAGCGCTGGGTCGAGGCCGAGACGCTGCGGCTGGCCGGCACCCGGCTGCGCCAGCAGCTGACCAAGGGCGCGCCCGGGCCGGAGGGTTCGGCCATGAAGGTCGCGTTCTCGGAGCTGAACCAGGCGCTCACCGGCTTGGAGGTCGAGCTGCTCGGCGAAGAGGGCCTGGCCTACGACGACTGGACGTTCCGGCGCCCGGCGATCGTCGACTTCACCGGCCGCGAAGCCGGCTACCGCTACCTGCGCGCGAAGGGGAACTCCATCGAGGGCGGCACCTCGGAGGTCCTGCGCAACATCATCGCCGAGCGCGTGCTGGGGCTGCCCTCGGAGCCGCGCGTCGACAAGGACGTCGCCTGGAAGGACCTCCCCCGATGACCGACCTGCTGTATTCCGACGTCGAGGAAGACCTGCGGGCCTCCGTCCGGGACCTGCTCAAGGCGAAGGCCACTCCCGAGGCGCTGCTGGCCCGCGTCGAGACGGCCGAGGGCTACGACCTGAAGCTGTGGCGGACGCTGGCCGACGAGGTCGGCGTGGCCGGGCTGGCGGTCCCCGAAGAGCTGGACGGGCACGGCGCGTCCGCCCGCGAGGTGGCCGTGGTGGCCGAGGAGCTGGGCCGCAGCGTGGCGCCGGTGCCGTTCCTGGGCAGCGTGGTGCTGGCGACGACGGCGCTGGTCCGCGCGGGCGCGGACGACTTCGTCCGCCGGCTCGCGACGGGTTCGGCGATCGGCGCGCTGGCCGTGCCGCTGTCGACGGCGCCGGGTGCGGGCTTCCCGTCCTCGGTGACGGCCTCGCCGGACGGCACGCTTTCCGGCCGGGTGGGCACGGTCGCCGACGCGTCGGTGGCGGACCTGCTGGTCGTCCCGGCCGCGGGCCCGGACGGGCCGGGGCTGTACGTCGTCTCGGCGGCCGACGCGACGGTGTCGGAGCTGGTGTCGTTCGACCTGACGCGCCGGGTGGCCGACGTGGAGCTGTCGAACGCGCCGGCGACGCTCGTGGCATCGGGCCCGGACGCGGCTTCGGCGCTGGAGGAGGCGCTGCTGTTCGGGGCGGGGATCCTGGCGTCGGAGCAGACCGGTGTCGCCGAATGGGCGTTGACGGAGACGGTGTCGTACCTGAAGGGCCGGTACCAGTTCGGCCGCCCGGTGGGCGGGTTCCAGTCGCTCAAGCACCGGCTGGCGAACCTGTACACGGACCTGGTCCTGGCCCGCGCGGCGGCGCGTTATGCGGCGGATTCCCTGGCCACGGGCACCGACGTGCCGATCGCGGTGGCGGTGGCGCAGGCGCGCAACGGCCCGATCGCGGTGAAGGCCGCGGAGGAGGCGATCCAGCTCCACGGCGGGATCGGGATGACGTGGGAACACCCGGCGCACCTGTACCTGAAGCGGGCGAAGGCGGACGAGCTGGCGCTGGGGACGCCGGGCAAGCACCGGGCCCGGCTGGCCGAGCTGGTGGACCTGCCCGCCTGACCCAAAGTCCGTGAATGCCACGTTGAGGGCCTTGGTCCCCCAACGTGGCATTCACGGCTTTCGGGAGCCGGACAGCAGGCGGCGGGCTTCGGCCAGTGCGGGAGCGGCGCCGGCCGCGGCGAGGAGCTTTTCGGCCTCGCGCCAGCACTTTCGGGCCGCTTCAGGGCCGGTGGTGACGGCGCGGGCGCTGCCGAGGACCAGCAGGGCCCATGCCTCGCCCAAGCGGTGGCCCGCCTGGCGGAAGCCGTCGAGCGCGCGGGCCGCTTCGGTTTCGGCGCGCTCCGGGTGGCCGCCGGTGAGGGCCGTGGTCGCCAGGGTCGTCCGGGCTTGTTCGGCCAGCAACCGGAACCCGCCTTCTTCGGCGGTGCGCAGGGCCGACTCCGCGTCCGCGGCCGTGATGTCCACAGAGGACATACCGATCGCCGTCGTCAGCTCGCCGCGGAGGTAGCAGATCTTTTCCGCCAGCGCGTGGGCTTCGCCGTAGTCGGCGAGTGCGGCCGCCGCGTCGCCGGTCTGGCGGTGGAGGTCGCCGAGGGCGCTGAGCGCGTCCACCTCGAAGCGCTGGTTACCCGCTTCGCGCGCCACCGTCACCGCGAGCCGGACGGCCGGCCAGGCCCGCGCGACGTCGCCGGTGACCCGGTGGACCGCCGCGAGCCGCACGAGCGCGTCGGCCTCGTCGTCGCGGGAACCCAGCTCCCGCAAGGCATCCAGGGCTTCGGTGAGCGCGGCGAGCGCGCGGGGCAGGTCGCCGGACACGCGGTAGCCGTAGCCGAGGTTGCACTGCGCGATCGCTGCCGCGTGGGGTGAGCCGAGCCGGCGGCAGAGCTCCAGCGCCTGCTCGTTGTGCCGGATGCCCTCGGCGAGCTCGCCGTGCTCCATCAGCACGGCACCCAGGTTGATCAGCCCGTTCGCGGCCCGGATCGGCGTGCCGTGCCGCCGGGCGCCGGCCAGCGCCGCCGTGAAGTGCTCGACCGCCCGGTCGAGCCGGCCCAGGTCGAGGTGCACGACGCCGAGGGCGTGCAGCACCGAGTCCGCGCCGTCGCGGGCGCCGGCGACCCGGTAGGACGCCTGGGCGGCTTCCAGCTCGGTGAGCGCGGCCGGGTAGTCGCCGCGGCTCCAGGCCAGCGCGCCCAGGCTGTGCCGCATCGCGCCCGCCGCACGCTCGTCCCCGGCCCGCCGCGCCGCGGCCAGCCCCGCGGTCGCGGCCGCCTGCCACTCCGCGTCGAGCCGGTGCGAGTGGAAGAACCCGCGCAGCAGGTCCGCCGCCTGCCAGGCGAACGGCCCGGTCGCCGACCGGATCGCCGCCAGCAGGTTCGCGTGCTCGGCCAGCAGCCAGCGGCGGGCTTCGGCCGGTTCGGCGGCCTCGGTGCCGCCGGGCGAGCCGGACAGCAGCTGAAGATCCGGGTAGAGCGCGGCCGCCGCCCGGGCCCCGGTGCGCAGGTAGTGCTCGAGGAGCCGGTCGAGGGCGGCCGCCCGGTCCGCTTCCGGCAGGCCGTCGCGGGCGCGGGCGATCGCGTACCCGCGGAGCAGGTCGTGCAGCCCGAACCGGTCGTCGCCCCGGGACTGCACCAGGTGGCTCGCGGCCAGCTCCCGCAGGAGCGCACCGGCCCGGACGTCGTCGGCCCCGGCCAGCGCCGCCGCGCTCGGCACGTCGATGTCGGCGCCCGGCACCAGCCCGAGCAGGCGGAAGAACCCCGCGGCGGCCGGGGAAACGGCGTCGAACGAGAGGTCGAAGGCCCGGCGCACCCCCAGCTGCTCGGCGCCGGGCACCGCCAGCCGCGTCACCAGGTCGGGCCCGGCCAGCTCGGCGAGGTAGCCGCGCAGCGACCGGTCCGGCCACAGCGCCAGGTTCGCCGCGACGATCCGCAGGGCCAGGGGCAGCCCGGCACACAGCCGCACCAGTTCGCGCGCCGCGTCTTCCTCCGCGTGCACCCGGTCCGGTCCGACGACCGCGGCCAGCAACGCCAGCGAGTCCTCCGGCGGCAGCTCGGCCAGCTCGACGCGCCGGGTGTCCACCGTGGCGGTCAGGCCGCCGAGCCGGTCGCGGCTGGTGATCAGCACCGCGCAGCCGGGGCTGCCGGGCAGCAGGGCGCGGACCTGGTCCGGGCCGGCCACGTTGTCCAGCACGATCAGCACCCGCCGCTCGGCCAGCACCGACCGGTACAGCGCGGCGGCGTCGGCGAGCTCGGTCGGAACGTGCCCCGGCCGGACGCCGAGCGCGTGCGAAAACCGGGTCAGCACCTCGATCCCGGCGAGCGCCGGGAGCGTCGAACTGCCCTGGAGGTCGACGAAGAGCTGGCCGTCCGGGAAGTGCCGGGCGGCCCGGTGCGCCCAGTGCACGGCGGCGGTCGTCTTGCCGACGCCGGCCGGCCCGACCAGCAGCGCGATCGGCGGGTGCGTGGCGGCCGGCCGGTCCGGCCCCAGCACCGCGTCCAAAGTGGACATCAGAGTGGCCCGGCCGGCCAGCGCCCCGACGTCCGGCGGCAGCTGGCGCGGCCGGAACCGCGCTCGCGCGGCGGCGGGCTCGCCGGCCAGTACCGCCTGGTGGGCGTGCCGCAGCCGCTCGCCGGGGTCGATCCCGAGCTCGTCGGCGAACCTCCGGTGCACCGTGCGGTACACCTCGAGCGCGTCGGCGCGGCGCCCCGAGCCGTGCAGGGCCTCGAGGTACAAGGCCCAGAACGCCTCTTGCCAGGGGTGTTCGCCGGCCAGCCTGCCCAGCTCGGCGGTGACCTCGGCGTGGCGCCCGAGCTCGAGGCTCACCTCGAAGAAGCGTTCCTGAGCCCACAGCCGCTCTTCGGCGGGCCCGGCCTCGACGCGGCCCAGGATCTCCGCCGGGAGGTCGGCGAGCAGCGGGCCGCGCCAGCAGGCGAGGGCGTCGGCGAGCAGCGCGCGTTCGGCCTCGGGCGCGGGCTCCGCGCGGGCGTCGGCGAGCAGCCGGCGGAAGCGCAGCAGGTCGTGCCGCTCGGGCCGCGCGTGCAGCAGGTAGCCGGTCGGCCGGGTCTCGACGACGCCGTCGCCGAGCACCCGCCGGAGCCGGACGGTGTGCACCTGGATGCTCTTGCGCGCGGTCTCCGGCGGATCGTCGCCCCACAGCAGCTCGGTGAGCCGGTCGAACGACACGATCGCGTTCGCCCGCAGCGCCAGGACGGCGAGCAGCGCCCGCACCTTCGGCCCGTTGACCGGCACCGGAACGCCGTCGCGCAGGACCCGCAACGGTCCCAGCACCCCGAATTCGAGCACTTCTCCGCACCCCCCGCTGACCGGTCAAACCGGTCATTCCCGGTCACGAGGGTAGCGGGAAAAGGATCACCCGAGCGGAACGGGCCGCACCACGGGCGGGGCGAGCAGCGAGCCGAACACGGGATCGGGGTCGACGACCTGCAGGCCCTGGCCGTCGAGGACGTCCGAGCAGGCGACCACCCGGGCGGTCACCCGGTTGACGAACCGCGACCCGACGCACGCGGCGCTGCCGAAGCCGTAGGGCAGGTAGCGGGCTTTGTAGCCCTCGGGTGGCCGGTCCCACCGCTGCGGCCGGTACTCCCCCGGCTCGGACCAGAAGTCCGGGTCGCGGTGCAGCAGGTAGGTGCACAGGTAGAGCCGATCGCCGGGGACGAGGTCGACGCCGCCCAGCTCGGTCGCCTCGGTGACGGTACGGGCAAGCTGCCAGGCGACCGGCCACAGGCGGAGTGCCTCGCGGACGCGGTGCTCGGCTGGCGCGGCTTCCGCCGTTTGCCGGACTGTGTCGATCGGGGCGGGGTGCTCGGGCGCGGCGCCTGCTCGCGGCCGCAAGACCGTGCCGATCGGGTCGGGCTCCCGGGCAGGCCGCTCGGCAGGCGCGGCATCCACCGGCTGCCCGGCCGTGCCGATCGGGTCGTGCTCCCGAACGCGCGGGCGCAGGATCGTGCCGGCCGGGGTGCCGGGGTGCCAGCCGCGGTCGAGCAGGATGGTCCAGGCGGCCACCATCGACGCGGCCCGGCAGACCGCGCCGACCAGGCCGTGCAGGGCGAGCGCGACGTCGTCCGAAGCGCCGAGCGTCGCCCGGAACGCTTCGGGAAGCGCGGCGTCGTTGCCCGCCGCCCAGCGGTGGAGCGTGGCGTCGGCCCGGCTGTGCGCGAGCCGTCCCCGCAAGCGCCGCAGCGTCGAGCCGGCCCGATCGAGTCCGTCGGAGGCCGCCAGCGCGTCCCGCAACGGTGCTTGGGGCAGGCCGGGAAAGAGCTGGTCGCCGAACAACCGGAGGTACACGCCGGCGAGCGCGCCGGGCCACGACCCTCGCGAGGCTGCCAGTTCGGCCCTGATCGCGTCGTCCGGGACGGCTTGCCAGGCCCGGTCCAGCTCGCGCCCCAGCGCGGCGTTGACCGGGCGGCTGCGGTCGGACCCGGGCACCCAGTCGGCGACAGCACCGAAGGTGGCCGCCTTGGCTTCGAACGGGCGGGTGGTCGAGGCGAGCGCGGTGCGGACGAGGTCGTCGCCGGACACGAGGTAGCGGCCCGGCCCGAACGGCCGGATCGGCCGCCGGTCGTCCGCCCAGCCGGCGAGCGTCGGCAGCGGGTCGGCGAGGATGGCGGTGGTGCGCACGGAAGTCTCCCGCGGAGGCGGCCGTGCCCGCGGCGGAAGCCGCCGCGGGCACGGGGGTGATCAGTAGATTTCGTAGTAGATGACCCAGGTGTTGCCGAGCCGGCGGTTGCGCACGCTGCGCACCACGGAACGGGTGAAGAAGCGGATCGTCGTCATGGCTGTTCTCCTCTTTCCCAGTGGGTGTTCACTACCAGCGGAGGCCGATGTTCGACGGGCCCGCGGGCCCGGAAACGACGCCCTCCAGTTCGCCGGCCGGCACGCCACGGCAGACCCACGACTGCGGGCCGCTTTCGGCGGCGAAACCGGTCCGGCAGACCACACCGCCCGGGCCGCGGACGACCCATTCGGCGGGTCCGCTTCCGTGCACGTCCGCGTCGACCGACAGGGTTCCGCCCGGGAACCAGACCGGTGGGGTGACGCAGGCGCTGTCGGGGCAGGTGCTCGAGACGCCCCCTTGTTCGGCGGCCGACGCGACCGGCCCGGCGAAGACGCTCGCCACGACCGCGCCCACGACCAGCGCGCACTTCAGTGTGCTGTGCATGGATTTCCCCTCTTCCCGGGGCGGCACTGCGCGTTCCCAGCCCGGCAGTGCGCATCGCGACCGCGACGCGGAACGTGGTTCCCCCGAAGCCCCCTCCGATGCCAGACGGCCGCCGTTCCCCGGCATCCCCCCACGCCGTGGCCCCCAGTACCGACGGCCGGCCGCCTGACGAACCCGATCTTGCCGGGCGGCGGCTAAAGCCGGGTAAAACCGCGGGTGGGCGGGTAGTCGGGGCGTGGTGGAGACCCGCCCGGCCGCCGCCGCGCGGACCCGCCGGCCGGTGAGGTCGCAAGCCGGTCAGGCGGACAAGTCGGCCCAGTGGACCGGCGCTACCGGCGGCCTGGCGAGGTGGGCCGTGCGCGGGCGCGGCACGAGGGGCGCGGCGGGCAGCGCCGGTGCCGGTGCGAGGTATGCGGTGCAAGGCGCGCGGGGCTCGGTGCAAGGGGCGCGGCGGGCAGTGCGCGGCGCGAGGGGCGCGGTGGGCGGCGCGGAGCGCGGCACGAGGGCGCAGCGGGCAATGCGGTGCCGGTGCGCGGCGCGAGGGGTGCGTTGGGCCGTGCCGGTGCGGCGGGTGCGGTGCGGAGCCACCCCGAGCGCGCGGGCGCGGCGAACACCACCCACCCCGCTCCGCCACCCCGATCCCGCGCACCGGGCACTCGGGCGCCGGGCGCCGGGCGCCGGGCGCCACCGACCCTCCGCCACCACCCCCGCCCCGCCCCGCCCCGCCCCAACTCGCCCCCATTTCGTGAATACTCTTCAGATTCTTTCGTATTTTCGCTCATCTGAGCGAAAATTCTGTGAGCCAGACCACTCAAGAGGCAAAAGGGTGGCAAAAGTGCCCGGCTTCCCATGGTTCTCCCCACCCGTCGGGATCTAGCCTGGGCGCCATGGAATTCGCCGTCGCGCCGACGGATGCCGGTGGGCCCGCCGCCTTGGAAGAAATGACCGTCGTCGTCGGGGGTCATCGGCACAGTGCGCTCGCGGCCGGGCCCGAAACCGGCGAACTCGTCCTGCTGCTGCACGGCTGGCCGGAATTCGCCGATGCCTGGACCGAGCAGCTGCACTCCCTCGGCGAAGCCGGTTACCGCGCCATCGCCGTCGACCAGCGCGGCTATGCCCGCCAAGCGCGTCCCGACGGGGTCGAGCACTACTCGATCGAGCACCTGGTCGACGACGCCCTCGCCTTCGCCGACAGCCAGGGTGCCGACCGGTTCCACCTGGTCGCCCGGGACTGGGGCGGCATGGTCGCCTGGGCGCTGGCCACCGCGCACCCCGGCCGGCTGCGGTCGCTGACCGTGCTGTCGACCCCGCACCCGTCCGCTCTCCAGCGCGCCGCCGCCACCGACGACGGGCAGTTCCACGACCTCGGCTACATCCGCTTCTTCCGGCGCGGCGTCGGCAAAGCCGAGAAATTCCTCTTACGCGACGAAGCCGCACAATTACGCGCTGTCTACAACCGCCGGATTCCCGTCGAATTCGTCGAGAGCGCGGTCGCCCGCCTTTCCGAACCGGGCGCGCTGACCGCGACGCTGAATTGGTACCGCGGCGCCACGAACGACGTATTCGACGTCCCGGCCGGCCGCATCACCGTGCCGACGCTCTACCTGTGGGGCAGCGAGGACCCGTACCTCGGCCAGAGCGCCGCGGAGCTGACCGTCCACCACATCGACGCCGAGTACCGCTTCCAGATCATCGAGGGCGCGAGCCAGTGGATGGCGATGGAAGCACCCGACGAGGTCAGCGCCCTCCTGCTGGACCACCTCCGGCTGCACTAGCCGGTCTTGCGGACCAGCCCGGTGTAGCCGACCAGCGCGAGCGTGGCCAGCGCCCAGATCGCGGCCTGCACCAGCCAGATCGCCACGGTGAACCACTGCCCGGCGGCGATCCCGGTGTTGAGGTCGCACCGCCCGCGCACCCCCGGCGACAACGGCAGCCCGCGGTCCAGGCCGACGCCGATCAGCTCCACGGTCGTGCACGGCGTCCCACGGGCGGCCGTGAGGTCCGAGGTGTGCTCGGCGGCGCGATGACCGGCGTCGCCGACGTGCCCGGCCCAGAGCCCCAGTCCCCCGGCGGCGACCACGGCGAGCAGCAACGCGGCCGCCGTCCGCCGGGCGCGGTAGCCGTACCCGGCGAGGGCGCCCCACAGCCGGTGGAACCGCCGGGCCGGCCAGCCGCCGATCGCCTCGGGAGCGCGCCGGTGGAGGTCCCGCTGCTGGGCGATGAGGATCTGCCGGGCGTTGCCGTCGTGCCCGGCGGCCCGTTCCGCCGCGGCCAGCCGCTGGTAGGGCCCGGGCCGGTACGCGGTGGTGTGGTCCCGGATCAGGTCGAGCCACTCGCGCCAGGTGGCGTCACCGAGCGAGCCGAACCGGAAGCCGTCGAGGTCCACCCGGCCGGCCGGGCCCACCAGTTCGGCGGGGAGGAAGACCGGCCCGTCGACGACGGCGTCCTCGAGGTCCACGAGGGTTCCCCCGTCGCGGTGGGCCAGTTCGGCGCCGGTGAAGCTCAGCTGACCGCCGACGTGCGTCCCGAGCAGGTGGATCGTGGGGTCCTCGCCGGCGCTGGTCCCCCGCAGGCCGCTCAGCATCAGGCTGTCCCGGACCTCGCACCGGTCGGCGACCAGCACCGGTCCCGCGTCGTTCGTGACGGCGGCGCCGGCGAGGGTGGCCGAGCCCTGGACCCGGGCCGACCGCAGGCTCAGCGCACCCAGCTCGGACGAGCAGGTCACCTTCACTTCGACGAGCTCGAGGTAGCTGCCGACCCGCAGGTCGTCGGCGCTGAAGGCGGGGCCGGTCGCGTTGGCCAGTTCCGCGCCGGGGAGCCGCAGCTGGCTGCCGACCTCGGCGTCGTGCAGCCGGAGCGCCCCCTCCTCCCCCGCTCCGGCGACGGACACGCCGGTCAGGTCCAGGTTGCCGCCGACGTGCAGGCCGTCGGCGTACAGCGCCGGGCCGGCGTCGTTGGTGATCCGGGCGCCTTCGAGGTACAGCTCGCCGGCGATGCGGGCGCCGAGCAGGCGGACCGTGCCCGGTTCGCCGGAGCCGGCCGCGCTGGTCTCCTGGAGGTGGGCGTTGCCGTCGACCCGGAGCCGGTCGCCGCTCAGCGCCGCCCCGGAGTCGTTGGCCAGCTCCATGCCCTCGAGGTAGCAGTTCCCGCCGATGTGCGCACCGAGCAGGCAGAGCGCGCCGTACTCGCCGGAGCCGCGCACTTTCATGCCTTCGCCGGAGAAGCTGTCCTCGACCCGGATGCTGTCGGCGCTCAGCCCCCGGCCGCCGCTGCTGGTGATCGCCGCGCCGCCGAGCTCGATCTGGCCGGCGATCCGCGCGCCGACCAGGTCGATCGCGGCACCGGCGGCGGTCACGGTGACACCGGCGAAGCGGAGGTCGCCGGCCCGGAGGCGGTCGGCCGCCAGCCCGGGCCCGCTGTCGTTGGTGAGCACGGCCGCCCCGAGCGCGACCTCACCGGACACGTGGGCACCGAGCAGGCGGACCGCGCCGTCCTCACCGGCGCCGGTCACCGTCGCGCCGGCCAGGCGCAGGTCGCCGTCGACGACCACGCCGTCCGCGTGCAGGGCGGGCCCGGACTCGTTGGCCAGCACCGCCTCGTCCAGCGAGAGCTCACCGGACACGTGGGCACCGAGCATCCGGACCGCACCGAGGTCACCGGCGCCGGTCGCCCGCAGGCCACGGCCTTTCAAGCTCCGGCTTTCCCCGGAGTCGAAGTACACCGCGGGACCGTCGCTGCTGCGGACCTCCGCGTCGGTGAGGATGGTCAGGCCGTCGACGCGGGCAGCGCGCAGGCAGATCACGCCGAACTCGCCGGAGCCGGTCGCGCGGACCCCGCTCAGGTCGAGGTCGTGGTCGACCCGGACGCCGGTGCCGTCGAACCCGGCGATCCGGCTGCCGGACAGGTCGAGCCACGGGAGCCGGGCCCGCCGCGCGCTGATCGTGTTCACGGCCACGCACTCGACCAGCGCGAGACCCACTCCGGCTTCGACGTGGTCGAGGTCGAGCGTCCCGGCGATCCGGGCGCCCTCGACCCGCACCCCGCGCGGGTCCACCGGACCGCGGAGGCCGAGCAGCAGCTCGCGCAGCACCACGGCCCGCACCGGAGCGTCGGTCACGTGAACGAGGCCGCGACGGGCGGCGTCGACCAGCTCCCGCTCCGCTCCGGTCAGCTTGTCGAGAACGGGCAGCGTCACCCCGTCAACTAACCAGGTGGGCGGAGCGCGTCCAGGAGCAGGTCCGCGTAGTGGTCACCCACCTGCCGCGCCGACAGCGTGCCGCCGCGGCGGTACCACGAGCCCAGGTGGTGGACCGAGCCGAAAAAGAAGTCGACCACCACGTCGGCCGGCTTGTCCGTGCGGAACTCGCCCGAGGCCTGCCCTTCCTCGACCAGGCCGCGGAAGCGCTCGTGGTACTTGCGGCGCTCGGCGCGGACCGCCTTCTGCTTGTCCGGGGACAGCTGGTGCATCGACTGCAGGAAGATCGTGTTGTCGTCGAGGTTGTCGATGCTGGACACGACCACGTCGGACGCCGCCGCGCCGAGGCGTTCGCGCAGCGGGGCGTTCGACGACGCGACGCTCTCCAGCTGGCGGGTCTGCTCGCGCAGGACCCGGGCGTAGATCTCGTAGAGCAGGTCGTCCTTCGAGCCGAAGTAGTGGTACATCGCGCCCTTGGTGACGCCCGCGGCCTCGACGATCTCCTGGACGGACGTGCGGTCGAAGCCCTTCTTGGCGAACAGCTTCGTGGCGTGCTCCAGCAGCCGGCGCGGCACGGCGGCCTGGTCTTCGCCGGAGGCTTCGCCCGGCTTGCGGGTGCTTGCTCGGGTCACGGCAAGACCCCCTTCTCAAGTCGAACGCACAGGATAACGGCTCAGTCGCGCCACGACAGGAACCGCCGCGGGTTGTCGACGAGCATCGTCGTGATGTCCGTTTCGGTCACCCCGCGCTCCCGCAACGCGGGCAGCACGTCCCGCGTGATGTGCAGGTAGTGCCAGTTCGGCGTGAGCACCGGCAACTGCTCGGCGGGCAGCCAGTCGATGTAGCAGGACGCGTCGTGCGAGAGCACCATGCTGCCCGCGTAGCCGCGTTCGCACATCGCCGCGACCGTGTTCACGCGCTCCTCGAACGGCAGCAGCAGGTCGAGCCCGAACCGGTCCATGCCCAGCAGCGACCCGCGGTCGGCCAGCTCGGTCAGGTAGCCCAGGTCCGTCGAGTCGCCGGAGTGCCCGACCAGCACGCGGCTCAGGTCGACGCCCTCGTCGGCGAAGATCGCCTGCTGCTCCAGCCCGCGCCGCGTGCCGGCGTGCGTGTGCGTCATGATCGGCGCGCCCGTCTCGGCGTGTGCCTTCGCCACCGCGCGCAGCACCCGTTCGACGCCGGGCGTCACGCCGGGTTCGTCGGTGGCGCACTTGAGCAGCCCCGCCTTGACGCCGGTGCCCGCGATGCCCTCGCGGAGGTCCCCGACGAACATCCCGACGAGCGGGTCCTCGCCCTGCAGCATCGTGCCCGGCCCGCGGAAGTGCAGGTAGTGCGGCACGTCGTGGTAGGTGTAGAGCCCGGTGGCGACGACGATGTTGACGTCGACCTCGGCGGCGACCCGCTGCACGCGCGGGATGTAGCGGCCGAGACCGATCACCGTCGGGTCGACGATCGTGTCGATCCCCGCGTCCTTCAGCTCCTTGAGCCGCCGGATCGCTTCGGGGACGTGCTCGTCCTCCTTGAAGCCTTCGTGCTCCGGGTAGTTGGCGGCGAATTCGGGGCTGAGCACGAAGAGGTGTTCGTGCATCAGGACCTTGCCCAGCGCTTCCGGCGCGATCGCGCCGCGGACCGTCTCGACCACCGCGTTACCCCCGGGCCCGCAGTTCGCGGCGCAGGATCTTGCCGCTCGTGGTCTTCGGCAGCTCGTCGAGGACTTCGATCGTGCGCGGGTACTTGTAGGCGGCGAGCCGTTCCTTGCACCAGGCCACGAGTTCCGCCGGGTCGGCGGTGACACCGGGCGCGGGGCTGACGTAGGCCTTGACCGTCTCGCCGCGGTACTCGTCGGCGATCCCGACGACGGCGGCTTCGCGCACCGACGGGTGCGTGTACAGGACGTCTTCGACCTCGCGCGGCCAGACCTTGAAGCCGGACGCGTTGATCATGTCCTTCTTGCGGTCGACGACGTAGACCCAGCCGCGCTCGTCCATGAACCCGATGTCGCCGGTGAGCAGGCGCCCGCCGGGCAGCGCCTCGGCCGTCGCGTCCGGGCGGTTCCAGTAGCCGGAGACGACCATCGGGCCCTCGACGGCGATCTCGCCCGGCTGCCCGAACGGCAGCTCTTCGCCGTTCTCGCCGAGGATCCGGACGATCGTGTCCGGTACCGGCAGGCCGATCGAGATCGTGCCGGACTCCGGGTCGATCGGCGCCTCGAGGGTGCCGGGGACGACGACGCAGCCGGCCGTCGTCTCGGTGAGGCCGTAGCCGTTGTGGATGTAGTGCCCGGTCTTCGCGCGGAACGCCTCGACGACGGCGGGCGGCAGCGCGGCGCCCCCGGAGTACAGCAGGGCGAACGACGCGAAGTGGTCGCGGCTGAAGGACGGGTGGGCCATCAGGGCCATGTAGGCCGTCGACGGCCCGACCGTGTACGACGGGCGGTGCTCGAGGAAGGCGTCGAGCACCACCCCGGCGTCGAAGCGGTAGGCGAGGGCGAGCGTGCCCGCGATGTCGATGGCGGAGCCGACTTCGCAGACCATGCCGGTGATGTGGAACAGCGGCGCCAGCCCGAAGAGCGTCGAGCCTTCGGGGAGCCCGCTGAACGAGCCGAGGCCGGCGGCGTTGGTGCCGATGTTGCCGTGGGTGTTGGTCGCGCCCTTGGGTGTGCCGCTCGTGCCGGAGGTGTAGCTGATCAGCGCGGTGTCGTCGAGTGCGAAGGCGGGCTCGGGCGGCTTCGGGCCGGGGGTCGCGGCGGCTTCGAGGAGCTCGGTGGCTCCCGGGGTCTCTTCGCGGGTGACCTTGCCCAGCACGCGTTCGTCGTCGCGTGTCTGGAACTCCAGCTCGCTGGTGGTGAGCGTGATGCCGACGCCGTTTTCGGCCGCGGTCTTGCCGATGTAGGCGTTCCAGCCGCGCTGCGAGCAGACGACCGCCTTGACCCCGGCGTCGGTGAAGACGTGGGTGAGCTCGCGCTCGCGGTACATCGGGTTGACCGGCACGACGATCCCGCCGGCTTTCCACGCGCCGAGCAGCGCGATGACGAACTGCGGGATGTTCTGCAGCACCAGGGCGAGCCGGTCGCCGCGGGCGAAGCCGTTCTCCGTCAGGTGGCGGGCGACGCCGTCGGAAAGTTCGTCGACCTCGCGGTAGGTCAGCCGGGCGTCGAAGTAGGCGATCGCGGCCCGGTCGGGGACGCGGTCCACCGCGCGGCGGAACGACTCGGGCAGCGTCGTCGGCTTCGCCGGTTCCGCGGTCCGCGCCCGTTCGTCGTAGCTCGCGAGCCAGGGCTTCGCGTCGTACCAGCTCATCCAGTGACCTCCCTTGGACACCGACCGGTCGGTATGGCGACGCTAGGAGGCCGTGGCGGTCCGCGTCAAGACCCGGCTGTCGCGAGGAAATGCAGAACTCGCGTTTCACCGGTGAATACGGACGCCGGTTCGAAATGGTTCACCATCTCTCTATTTCTCGCCGCGCTCTGGACAAATCCCTGGTGGAGCCGCCACGATGGCTTCCGCGGCCGGCTCGGCCGCACCATTCGGAACAACCGCGCGCTGCCCGTGTGGACCCTCTATGTTCACGCTAACTTGGAGTGATTCATGCCTGCTACCGGTGGACGACACCGCCTCTCGCGGCGGACGAAGATCGCGACGGCGGCCCTCGGCCTCGGGATCGCGGCCGGAGCGCTGGTGATCGCGACGACCGTCGGCGACCCCGGCGCCGCCAATGCCGCCACGGGTGGGCAGATCACCTGCCCCGACGTCGCCTCGCAGCTCCCCGCGATTCCCGCTCAGGCCCAGGCCGAGGTCCAGCGCAACCTCGACCTGCTGAACACGCAGATCGCCGAAGCGAACAACCGGCTCGTCAGCACCGCGGGCCAGGGCGGCCCGAACTTCGTGCAGAACGCCATCCTCGGGCCGCTGGCCGACAAGCGGACGTCGACGATCGACCGGATCGCCATCGCCATCGGCCGCCAGGGCGAGAAGCCGCAGAACCTCGGCGGGCTCGCCGCCTGCTCACTGGGCGGGCAGGCGAACACCGGCACGGTCTCGACCGCACCCGCCCAAGGCACCGGCAACACCGGGAACGCGGGCGGAACCGCCGGGCAGATCACCTGCCCCGACGTCGCTTCGCAGCTCCCCGCGATTCCCGCCCAGGCCCAGGCCGAGGTGCAACGCAACCTCGACCTGCTGAACACGCAGATCGCCGAAGCCAACAACCGGCTCGTCACCAGCGCCGGTGAAGGTGGCGCGAACTTCGTCCAGAACGCGATCCTCGGCCCGCTCGAAGACAAGCGCGTCGCGACGATCAACCGCATCGCGACCGCGATCGGCCGCACCGCCGACAAGCCGCAGGGGCTCGACGCGCTCGCGCCCTGCAGCCGGTGAGGGTCAGCGGGCCAGCAGGGTGCTGATCCGGAGGAACGTCCGGGTCGTCATCGTGACCCGCACTTCCGTGGTGGTGACCGGCTCGAACGAGAACGTCGTCGGGTCGTTCGATCCGGTCCCCCACGTGATCTTCAGGCCGCGCACCGGCACGAACCCGCGGTCCGTGCGGCAGGCGACCTCGACCGCGTCCGGCCGGCCGTGCCGGGCGTCCACGACGAAGTTCGCCGTGAGCGCGCCGAAGCGCTGCGGCCTCGGCCAGACCAGGGACACCCAGTCCCCGGGCCGCGGCCGGCTCACCGCGGGCAGCGCCGCGGTCGCCTGCTTGACGTAGAAGTTCGACCAGCCGGTGGCCGGGTCGCCGTCCAGCATCGCCGCGGGCAGCGTGTCCGGGGCGCCCGAGTAGCTCGCGTCCGCGGCCAGGACGACCGGCGCTTCCGGCCGGTCGACGGCTCGCGCGCCGGGGCCGTTGCGCTGCCCGAGGTTCGTCCCCGGCACCGTGATCCTCCCCGGCGTCAGGCCCGGCGCGCTCGCCGTGACGGTGATCGGGCCCCGGCCGCCGGTCGCGGCGATGACGGCGACGGCCTGGCCGTGGAACGCCGGGATCGACGGCTGCTGGTAGCTCTGCGCGAGCTCCTGCCGGCCGTTGTCCACCCCGGCGACCCGACCCGGCCCGCCGACGGTGAAGCGCAGCACCGGGTCGGCCCCGGGCACGACGACGCCGCGGGAGTCCACGACCGACGCCGTCACGAACGCCATGGCGCCCTCGCCACGCGGCTCGGCGGCGAGCGTGACCGCGTGCGGCGGCCCGGCCGTCACCAGCTTGTCCCGGGCGACTTCGCGCCCGCCGGACCGGGCGATCGCGGTGAGCGTGCCGGGTTCGAACGGCACCGTCCACGTCAGGTGCAGCTTGCCGGAACTGCCGTTCGGGCTGGTGTAGCTGCCCGAGGGGTCGTTCTTGTCGTCGCCGGCGGGCTCGGTCGTCTCCAAGTACGGCCGTCCGTCCACAGTGGTCTTCCGGTCGAACTTCTTGGTACCCAGGGACTTCCCGTTGAGCACCAGCTCGACGGTGTCCACAGTGGAGTAGACCCACACGGCGACGGGTTCGCCGGGGCGGTGGGTCGTCCAGTCCATCGGCGTCAGGTGCACCATCGGCGCGGTGGTCCACTGGCTGCGGAAGAGGTGGAACGCGTCCTTGGGCAGGCCCGCGCTGTCGACCGCGCCGAAGAACGACGTCTTGACCGGGAAGACGTCGTACGGCGTCGGCTCGCCCAGGTAGTCCTGGCCGGCCCAGAGGAACTGGCCCTGGCAGAACTTCCGGTCGCGGTCCTTCTTCAGCGAGTACTCGCCGCTGAACGTCCACGAGGCCAGGTTGTTGTCGTACGACGACGTCGCGCGCTTGCCCGGCGTGTGGTTCTCGCCCGTGTTGAGCAGGTCCGGGTCCTGGTAAGCCCCGCGCGTCGAGGTCTCCGACGACGACTCGGACTCGAAGAAGAACTTGTCCGGGTAGGCCGCGTGCAGGCCGTCGATCGACTGGGCGGTGTTGTAGTTGACGCCGAGCCCGTCGAGCTGCCGCAGGATCAGGTCCTGCGGCGAGCCGGGCGCGGGCACGCTCCGGTAGCGGTCCGAGCCCATGATCACCGGCCGGGTCGGGTCGATGCCGCGGACGGTTTTGATGAGGCCGGCCGCGATCTCCGGGCCGCCTGCCATCGACGCGTCCGGCACCTCGTTGCCGATCGACCAGAGCACGACCGACGGCGAGTTCTTGGCCGCGTGCACCATTTCGGCGATGTCGCGCGCGCTCCACGCGTCGAAGTCGCGGTGGTAGTCGAACTCGACCTTCCCGGTCCGCCAGCAGTCGAACGCCTCGACCATCAGCAGGATCCCGAGCCGGTCGCAGGCCGCCACCAGCTCGGGCGCGGGCGGGTTGTGCGCGGTCCGCAGCGCGTTGACGCCCATCGCGAGCATCAGCCGCAGCTGCCGCTCGAGCGCGGCGGGGTCGATCACGGCGCCGAGCGCGCCCTGGCTCGCGTGCAGGTTGACCCCGCGCAGCTTCATCGGCACACCGTTGAGCGAGAACCCGTTGCCGGGGTGGAACTCGGGGTGGCGGAAGCCGAAGTCGGTCGTGGTCGTGTCGAGCACCTGCCCGGCGACGACGACGTCGGTGCGGACGCGGTACAGCCGGGGGTTCGCGACCGACCACAGCCGCGGGCCGGCAACGGTCTGCGTGGTGACCGCGGTGGTGGTCTTGCCCGCGGGCACCGGCACGGTCGCCGAGCCCTTCGCCACCACGCGGCCCGCGGCGTCGGTGACGGTGGTGCGGACCTCGGCCGCCAGCGCCCCGGCGGAGTCGTTGACGACGTCCGTGGCCACCTTGACGGTGCCGCGGCCGGCGGCGATGTCGGGAGTGGTGACGAAGGTGCCGTGCCGGGCGACGTGCACCGGCTCGGTGACGACCAGCCGGACTTTGCGGTAGATGCCGCTGCCCGAGTACCAGCGGCTGCTGGGCAGCGGGTTCACCGCCCGCACGGCGAGGGCGTTCGGGGTCCGGCCGTCGGTGTGCAGGCGGCCGGTGAGGTCGAAGGCGAAGCCGGTGTAGGCGTACGGGTGGTTGCCGAGCAGCTCGCCGTTCACGTGAACATGCGCGTCCGAATAAACACCGTCGAACTCGACCGACACGCGTTTGCCGGCGACCGAGGGCGGCAGGGTGAACGTCTTGCGGTACCAGCCGAGGCCGCCGCGGAAGAAGCCGGAGCCGCTCTGGGTGCCGTCCGCGGTGGGCGGAAGCTCGATGCTCCAGTCGTGGGGGACGTCGACGATCTGCCAGGCTTCGTCGCGGAAGGCCGGGTTCGCGGCGTCGGCGAAGCGGCCGTCCGGGTCGCTGACGCCGTCGGGGTTCGCGAGGACGAAGCGCCACCCGGCGGTCAGGTCGATGCTGCGGCCGGCACTCGTTCCGGCGGCCGCGGCGACCGGCGCGAGGGCCGAGGCCACGACGGCGGCGCCGGCTCCGCCCAGGACTTGACGTCTGCTCGGGGTCTGCGGCATCGGAGAAGTCCCTTCCAGCGGCGTCGCGGGCGGAAAGGACTATCGCACAAGGGTTTCCCCAGGTCCAAAGGGTTCGATAATTTCGAACTCGCGGTTCGGCTGGCCACGGCGCCAAGCGACCGCTTAGTATGGGCAGCGACCCCCGAGGAGGCAGTCATGTCCACTGTGGACGGAGTCCGGTACGCGGCGGACGGCCCGGTCGCCACGCTGACGTTCGACAAACCGGACCGCAGCAACGCGATGGACGTGCCGATGCAGGCCCGCTACGGCGGTCTCCTGCGGGAGGCGGACGCGGACCCGGCGATCCGGGCGGTGGTCGTCACGGGCGCGGGCCGGGCGTTCTGCCCGGGAGCCGACCTGGGGTTGCTGGACGACATCGCCGCCGCTCCCCCGGCATCCGGCGGCGGGCACGAGAACTTCCTCGACGTCCTGGCGGCGTCGACGGTGGGCGTGCCGGTGGTGGCGGCGATCAACGGAGGCTGCGCGGGCCTGGGATTCGTGATCGCGTGCTCGGCGGACGTCCGGTTCGCCGCGGCGGGCGCGAAGTTCACCACGGCGTTCGCCCGCCGCGGGCTGATCGCGGAGTACGGGATCGCGAAGCTCCTGCCTGCACTGGTGGGCGAGGGCCGGGCCCGCGACCTGCTGCTGTCGGGGCGGACGTTCACGGCGGAGCAGGCGCTGGAGTACGGGCTGGTCCAGGAGGTGGTCCCGGCGGAGGAGCTGCCCCTGCGGGCTCACGCGTACGCCACGGAGCTGGCGACGTACAGCGCGCCGCGGTCGATGGCGGTGATGAAGGAGCAGTTCTTGCGCGAGGCGCTGCTGCCGCTTCCGGACGCGGCTCGCGAGGCGACGGCGTTGATGATCGAGTCGTTCGGGCGTCCGGAGCTGGCCGAGGGGCTGGCCAGCTGGAACGAGCGCCGCGAGCCGAAGTTCCCGTCCTACCCGGCGGAGTGAGTGCGCCGGTTCGCTTCGCAGCGTTTGAACAGGTAGTAGCCGACGACCTCACCCTTGATGGCAACGTTCTGACCGGATGACATGAACTTGTCCCGGCTCTGCTGACCCTGCTCGACGAAGACGAATGAGCCGTTCACGAGCTCCCAGCCCTCCCGGCACACGGAGTTGAGGATCGCCACCGGGTCGCTCTCCCGCTGGCTCGTGGAGCTTCCCACCATGGCGACGATGACCGCCTTCTGGTTCATCACGTCCATGGAGTACTGGAACACGTGATCGCCCCGGCTGAACCCTGCCCGAGCGCGGCCGGCCGGAGATCGCTCGAAGGCCTCTCGCTCCTTCGCCGCCTGCTGGACGCGCTTGCGTTCCTCCAGCTCCTGGCGTTGCCGCTCCCTCGCGGCCGTCTCCGCCGCCAGCTCTTCAGGTGTCTTCTTCTTGAGCAGCGCCACCCGGGACCTCCGACTACGTTCGCACCTCCGGCGGGTGCCGTCGTGATGTCGGTGATCAGGTCCCGCGAGTTACTCACCGTAGATCTCGATTCGGGCAAGGCCCGACTGTTACATTGCCGACAGATCGTGTCACACGGGGAGGAAGCCGGTGGGGTTCGAGGTCGACGTCGAAGGCATCAGCAAAGCCGCGGCCAAGCTCGGCGACGGACCGGCGCCCGCGCTCGCCGCGGGCGGGTCGCCGAATGTCGGGGCCACCGATCGGGCCGCCGGGTTCGCCGGGGACTACGACGTCTGGCTCACCACCCGGCGAGAAGACCTGCAGGCCGCGCAGCAGCAGGTCGCGAGCCTCGTCGAAAGCATCCGGACCGCCGCGAAGAGCTATCGCGCCACCGACGCCGGAGCGCGTGACGCGTTCTTGAAAGCCCTCGACAGCGGCTTCGGACGGATCGACCGGTGACCGGCGTCTTCGACCGGATCCACGACCTCGCCGGCCAGGTCGAACGCGGCAGCACGACCGAGCTGGACGACCGGGCCCGCGCCTGCCGGACCGCCAAGGACGCCGTCGAGGACGCGAAGGCGTTGATCGAGAGCGTCCGGGTCGAACTCAGCGAGGGCTGGCAGGGCGGCGCCGGCGAGGCCGCGCTGGATTCGCTCGACGCCTTCAAGAAGAACCGCGACGACCAGGCCGACGACCTCGAGGAGTCGGCGAAGTCGTTCGAGGTGATCCGCGACGCGCTGGCGAAGGCCCAGTCGGAAGCGCGCGACAAGCGCGAGCGCGCCGATGCCCTCCGGACGAAGCTCGACCGGGTCTGGCACGACCTGGGCAACGGCAAGGGGAACATCGTCTTCGCCTGGGGGCAGGACAAGATCCTCAAGGCCGAAGCCCTGGTTCTGCTCGCCGACCTGCAGCTGGCCGTCACCACCTATGACGCCGTCCTGCTCGCCGAAGGCCTGAAGCTGCGGAACAAGACCGGGCAGATCTGGGAGCTGGCGGGCTCCGAAAAGCGCAACCCGGCCGAGATCGCCGCGATCCTGCTCCGCGAGCTGCCGGCCCTCGCCGCGCTGGTGGCGAAGAACCCGGAACTGCGGCTCGCCCTGCTCGCGGGCGACTGGGACAAGATCATGCAGGACCCGGACGTCGCCCAGGTCATCTACGACTACTTCGGCTTCAAGTACGACGAAAACGGCGACTTCTACACCACCGGCGAGCACTCCGTGCAGAGCTACCTCGGCTGGCACGACCTCTACGACAAGCTCGAACCCGTCATCGGCGCGAAGCTCGACCACACCAGCGACGACGGCGACAACATGGAGTTCACCGACCCGAAGACCGGGAAGCAGTACCGGCTGGAACTGTGGAAGGGCAGCTACGGCTTCGGCGACGCGTTCGGCGGCGAAGTCGGCTTCTACACGCGAGAACCCGGCGACGACCACCCCGAGGGCTACTTCTCCGCCGCCCAGGGCGACGACCAGATCAAGGTCACCCAGCAGATCTACGACAAGCAGACCGGCGAGGTCTACTTCACCAACGACGGCCAGGGCGCCGACGGCACCGACAAGAAGCACTTCTGGAACCTGGCCATCCGCACCGACTCGAGCGTGAACCCCGACGCGCTCGGCCAGCGCGCCACGATCGAGGTCCGCGACACCGACATGCGCGACCGGATCTACGCCGAGATGACCCGGTACGCCGCGGCGCACCCCGACCAGCACCTCACGGTCACGAAGGGCACCGACGACCCGCCCACCCTGAGCTACGACTGGCGGAAGTGACGCCCGTCAGTAGCCGGTCAGCGGCTTGAACTCCCACTCCCCGTCGTCCTCGCGCGCCGGAGCCGCGCGGTCGGCGAGGCCGTCGAACACCCCGTCGACGTCGACCAGGGCGGCAACCTCGTCGGCGACGGGGCGACCGTGCCGGGCTTCGATGTCTTCCAGCCCTTCGCGCAGGGCCGTGGTCGCGGCGCTGCGGGCCTGGCCCTGGAGGATGCGGGCCAGTTCCGCCGGGGTCGAGTCGGTCATGCGCTCAGCCTAAAGGCCCGGGTCGGCCGCGGCTGCTCGTGAGTGGTGATCCGGACCGTAGCCCGGATCACCACTCACGACGGCGTCAGCCGTGGGTCCACTTCTGGGCCGCGCTCTGGTTGCAGTCGTAGAGCTGCAGCTGGGTCCCGTCCGTCGTCGTGCTGCCCGGGTCGTCCAGGCACCTCCCCGACTGCGGGTTCACCAGCGCGCCGCCCGTGCCCGGCTGCCACGTCTGGGCGCCCGATCCGTTGCACTGCCACAGCTGGACCTTCGTGCCGTTCGCCGTGCCGCTGTTGCTCACGTCGAGGCAGCCGCCCTGGGCCTGGAACGTCCCGTCCGCTCCCGCGAACCACTTCTGCGCCCCCGTGCTGTTGCACGTGTACAGCTGCGCGTGCGTCCCGTTCGCCGTGCCGCTCTGCGCCACGTCCGCGCACTTGCCCGCGATGCCCGAGGTCAGCGGACCCAGGTGCGGCAGCGTCCCGTCGTAGGACGGCGGCGGGTTCGACGCCGCCCACGCCGTGTTCGGCGACGTGCCCAAGGTGAAGGCGAGCGTCCCGCCCGACGTCAGAGCCGACGTCGGCGCATACGCGTTGTTCCACGCCCCGCCGTTCCACGACGCACTCTGGACGTACGGCGCGTTGTCCGCCGCCGCCGGGGCGTTCACGGTCAAGGTGTTGCCGCTCGGGAGCGTCACCACCGCCTGCGTGAACAGCGGGCTGCCCAGCGCCAGGTCCGCCGTGCCCGGCGTCATCGGGTAGAAACCCAGCGCGGAGAACACGTACCACGCGCTCATCGCGCCGAGGTCGTCGTTACCGGCCAGCCCGCCCGGCGCGTCCGTCCAGATCTGGTCCTGCACCTGCCGGACGACCTTCTGCGTCTTGTACGGCTGCCCGACGTAGTCGTACTCCCACGGCAGCTCCAGGCTCGGCTCGTTGCCGAGGTCGGCCTGCGACCCGCCGCTGCCGTGGAACCCGGCCAGCACGCTGTCGAGGTAGCTGACCAGCGACGCGTTGCCGCCGCGCGCCGCGGCGAGGCCGGCCACGTTGAACGGCACCATGCCGGTGTACTGCCACGACGTGCCCTCGACGAAGTTCGACCCGCTCGCCGGGTTGAAGCCGCCGGTCCAGCCGCCGCCCGCGTCCTTCGGCTGCATGAAGCCGCTGGCCGGGTTGAAAGTGTTCTTCCAGTTCTGCGCGCGCCCGGCGTAGAACTGCTGGTTCGCGGTGTCCCCCAGCGCCCCGGCGAACGCCGAGAGCGCGAAGTCCGCCGTGTCGTACTCCAGCTGCGTCGAGACCGGGCCGTAGAAGTTGCAGCACTGGTAGGTGCCGTTCGCCGGCAGGTAGCCCGGCGCGTTCGTCGCGTTGAGCCCCGGCCGGACGTTGTTGAGCGCGCTCGCTTCCTTCAGCATCGCCTGCAGCGCCGCCGAAGTGTCGAAGTTCCGCGCCCCGAAGGCGTAGTAGCTCGCGAGGATCGCCGTGCCGGGGTCACCGACCATCACGTACGTCTCGCCGTTGTTCTGCGACCACTTGGGCAGCCCGCCGCCCTGGGCGTAGTCGGCGATCATCGACTGCGCGATGTCGCTCGTCTGCGCGGGAGCGAGCAGTGCGGACAGCTGCGCCTGCGTGCGGTAGATGTCCCAGCCGGAGAAGTTGGCGTAGTGCGCCGAGTGTCCACTCGCGACGGTGTGCACCTGGTTGTCGAACCCGATGTACTGGCCGTTGCGGTCGGAGAACACGTTGGGGTGCAACAGCGAGTGGTACAGCGCGGTGTAGAAGACGCGCTGCTGCGCCGCGGTGCCGCCGGCGACCTGGATCCGGCCGAGCAGGGAGTTCCAGCTGTCGTGCGCAGCCTGCTTGGTGGCGGCGAAGTCGAACGCCGGGATGTCGGCCGCGCGGTTCGCGACCGCGTTGGCCACCGAGACGTAGGAGATGCCGACCTTGGCCTGCACGGTGGGGTTGCTGGTCGTGTCGAACCGGACGTACGCGCTGCCCGGACCGGCGTCCGGCGCGGCGGCGGCTTTCGCGGCCGCGGTGCCGTGCAGCTTCCCGGGTGCCGCCTTCGGGGTCACCGCGGCCGCCGCGGCCGTGCCGCTGGAGCTGAACGCGCGGTCGAAGACGACGTCGAAGTAGAGCGTGTAGGTGAACCCGGCGCCGCAGAAGTGCCCGGAGGTGACCGAACCGGACACCTCGGTCGGGCTGACCACCGTCCACGTCTGGTTCGACGTGCCGTTCTGGCTGCCGTTGAGCTTGAACTGCAGGTTCGCCTGGGACGTCGAGGGGAACGTGAACCGGCCGATCCCGGACCGCAGCGCGGCGGTCAGCTCGGTGTTCACGCCGTTGGCGAGGTTCACCGAGTACGCGCCCGGGCTCGCGGATTCGTTGCTGTGGCTGAAGGACACGCTCGCGCCGGTGTTCACCGCGCCGACCGTCGGCAGGATCGGGACGTCGCCGTCGGCGCCGCAGCCCGGGCCGGACAGGTGCGTCAGGCTGAAGCCGGTGATGGACGAGTCCTTGTATTCGTACCCGCCGCCGTCGGGCCGGCTGGGCGTGTCGGGACTCCACTGGACCATGCCGAACGGGACGTCCGCGCCGGGGAAGTCGTCGGCGGCGTTGGAGGTGCCGATGAACGGGTTCACCAGCGACGCCGGGTCGGTGACCAGCGGCGCCGCGGACGCGGGTACGGGGATCAGCCCGGCCAGAGCCAGGACGGTCACGGCGGTCAGCCGCGTGAGGGAACGCAAGACCATGTCACTTGTCCTTCGCTGCCAGAGCACAAGTTCAGCCGATGCGAATCGGAACGGTCCTCGCGGGCTGACACCGTTGTCAACGGTCCGTGGTGATCCTGTCGCGTTCCGGACACGACCGGGTGAAACCGATGAGTTTCCCCGGCCGCCGACGTCGGTACTGAAGTCCGCGAACCGGCCCAAAGGAGACATCATGGCGAAACTGCTCTACGGCTTCAGCTGCTCGGTCGACGGCTTCATCGCCGGCCCGGGCGGCGACATGTCCTGGCTGACCCCATACCTCGGCCCGGACCCGCTGGTCGACGAGCTGATCCCGGAGATCGGCGCGCTGCTCGTCGGCCGCCGCACGTTCGGCGGCGACGACCCGCACCGCGGCGACCCGGAGCGCGAGGGCAAGGCCTTCGGTGGCGGCTGGGAGGGCCCGCAGGTCGTGCTCACCCACCGCCCGGCGGCGCCGGTCCCGGGCGTCACGTTCGCCGACAACCTTGTCGGTGCGGTCACGGCCGCGAAGGAAGCGGCGGGCGAGAAGTACGTCAACGTCCTCGGCGCGGACGTCGCCCGGCAGTGCCTGGAGGCGGGTCTGCTCGACGAGATCCTGGCGATGCCGGTGCCGGTGCTGCTGGGGGACGGGGTCCGGATGTTCGACCGTCCTGGGGGCAAGCCGATCGGGCTGGAGGTGCTGCGGCCGAACTGGTACCGCGTGGTCCGCTAGGACTCAGTCCCCGCGCGCTTCGGCGGACTGCCGGCGGAACTCCCGTGGCGACACGCCGTAGGCGCCGCGGAAGGCCTGGCTGAAGTGCGCGGGGCCGGTGAACCCCCACCGGGCCGCGATCGCGCCGACCGGTCGGAGGCTCAGGCGGGGTTCGGCGAGGTCGCGGCGGCACTGTTCCAGGCGCAGGCGGCGGATCCAGCCGGCGACGGTCTGGCCGTCCTGGTGGAACAGCTTGTGCAGGTACCGCACGGAGATGTGGTGCGCCGCGGCGATCGTGTCCGGGGCCAAGCGCGCGTCACCGAGGTTCTCCAGGATGAAGGCGTGGATCCTGGCCACCAGCGCCCGGCGCCGGATGTGGGGTGGCACGCCGCTTTCGGCGTCCAGCGCGTGCGCCAGCGCGGCGGTCAGCACGTCGACCGTCAGCGTCGACAGCCGTGCGACGTCGGCCGGGCCGAGCTCGTGCAGGTGCCGGGCCAGGTGCAGCATGAACTGCGAGGACAGCGCGCCGACTCCCTCGGTACCCGGGATGTGGGCCGACCCCAGCCGCCGCAGGTCTCCGGCCGGCAGCGGGAGCAACGAGCGCGGGAAGCGCAGGAGCAGCACCTGGCTCAGCGGGACGTCGGGCGCGAACTCACCGCCGAAGGGCCGCGAGGTGTCGTACAGCTTGAGGTCTCCGACGCCGTATTCGGTGGTCTTGCCGTCCTGGGTGACCACGACACTGCCGTGCACGAAACAGCCCAGCTTGAACATTTCGGGATCGGCCTGCCGGATGAGCTTGGGGGTGCGGTGCACCGAGTGCGGCATCGTGGTCATCAGCGCCGCCTGCACGGCACCGAACTCGGTGACCCCCACCTGGGCCTGGAAGCCGCTTTCCCATTGTGGATCACAGTGCAGGACATACGGAGCCCAGAGCTTCGAATTCACCTCCCGCCAGAAATCGAACCGGTCCCCCACCGAAACATTCGCCGTGCTGATCACGTCCATGATCCCCCCTGCGCGGACGCCTCAGCGCGGCCCCACGGTCAGGGTAGACGATGAATCAGCCTCCGATCGAGTTGTAGGTGGCGGTGCCGAGATTCGCCACGGCTCCGCCGCTCGGAATAGAAACGGGCGTGCCCGAGCAGTTGAAACCCTTGTAGAGCTTTTGCGTCCGGTTCGTCAGGTTGAACGCCGACAGAGCGCCGCGTACGCCGAGCAGGCCGGTGATCACGAACCCGGTGCAGGAGGACGGCGGCGTCACCCCGTACGTCTTCCAGCCGGCCACGGTGGAGCCGTTCGTTGCGCCGAACACGCACATCAACTGGGCAGGACAGTCGCTGAAGCTGTCCTCACTTGCCGAAGCGGTCGTGACACCGGCGGTGCTCAAGGCCATGACGACACCGGCCACGCCGATTGTCGTCGCCCGGAAGATTTTCCTCGAGATTCGCCTTCTTCACTCCGCACGCACTATTGCGCGGTGAAACGCTAGGGCCGCATCCCGAAAGGACGGACGGCCCACCAGCTTCGGCAGCACCGCGTAGGCGTCCGGCACCCAGTCGCACAGCCGCGCGCGGGTCTCGCGCGGGTCGATGACGTCCTCCACCGAAAAGCGCTCTGCCGTGCGGAACGGTGAGCGCACCGCGTCCAGCCGCTCGCGGATCTCCTCGATCCGGGCCGCCCGGTCGTCGGCCGCGTCGAGTTCCGCTCGGTAGGCCGCCTCGATGCCGCCCTCGACCGGGAGCGATCCCCAGTCGCCCGACGGCCACGCCCAGCGGCGGACCAGGCGGTGGCGGTTGACCTGGCCCGCGCCGCCGACGCCGAACACGCGCCGGACGATCACCTCGGCCATCGGGACGCGCGCCTGGTAGACCGCCGTCACCGCGCGGGCGCCGTGGCGGATCGCGCCCGCGCGCTCGGCGGCCGCGCCGATCACCATGCCCGCCTGGTCGGTCAGCGACACCAGCGGCAGGTGGAACGTCTCACAGAGGTCGACGAGCCGGGTCATGACGTCGGCACCTTCGGGCGTCAACGTCGCGCCGCGGTACGGGTCCGTCGCCAGGACGCCGACCGGGTGGCCGTTCAGCCGCGCGAGTCCCGCGTAGGCCGACCCGCCCGAAACGGCGTAGTCGAACACCGAACCTTCGTCGAAGACGCCGTCGAGCAGCGGCCGCAACCGGTAGGGGTGCCGCCGGTTGCGCGGCACCAGCGACAGCAGCGCCTCGTCGCGACGATCCACCGGGTCCGCAGTGGACCCGACCGGCGGCAGTGCGTCCACAGAGGACGGCAGGTACGCGAGGAACTGTTTCACGACCGCGAAAGCCTCGGCCTCCGACGCCACGATCCGGTCGATCGCGCCGCTGCGCCGGTGGACGTCCGCGCCGCCCAGCTCCTCCTTGGTGAGGTCCTCCCCCGTCGCGTGCTTGACGACCGGCGGCCCGGCGACGAACAACTGCCCGACGTCCTCGACCAGGACGTTCAGGTGCGCCATCACCGCCCGCGCGGCACCGAGCCCGGCCACCGGGCCGAGGCAGAGCGCGACCACCGGCACCGTCGAGAGGTTGTCCACCACGACGTCCCAGCCCGGGTTGACCGGGACGTAGGTGAACCCGTGCTGCTCCAGCATCTTGACGCTGCCGCCGCCCCCGGTGCCCTCGATGAGCCGCACCATCGGCAGGCCGAGCTCGTTCGCGAGCCGCTCGGCGTGGACCTGCTTCTCCATGATCGCCGCGTCGGCCGCGCCACCGCGGACGGTGAAGTCGTCGCCGCCGATCGCGACGCGGCGCCCCTCGAGCCGGGCGGTGCCGATGACGAAGTTGGCCGGGGTGAACGACTCCAGCGAGCCGTCCACATAGGACGCCGTACCGGCGAGCGCGCCGATCTCGTCGAAGCTGCCGGGGTCGACGAGCGCCGCGATCCGCTCACGGACCGTCGAGCGCCCGGCGGCGTGCTGGCGGGCCACCTTCTCCGGCCCGCCCATGCGCTCGGCCAGCGCCCGCCGCCGCGCGATCTCGTCGACCTCCGGCTGCCAGCTCATTCGGCTTCGAGGGCCGCTTCGACCTTGCGCTGCAGCTTGTTCATCCCGCCGAGCCACCGGTCGGTCTGCGTCGCGCGGGCCGCGTAGTAGTCCGCGACCTCCGGGTGCGGCAGCACGAGGAACTGCTTCGCCTCGATGGCCGCGAACAGCGCGTCCGCGACCTGCTCGGGCTCGATCGCCGACGCGCCCATCAGCAGCTGGCCGGCGGTGCCGGTGCTCTCCAGCATCGCGGTGCGCACGCCCTGCGGGCAGATCGCCTGCACGGTGATGCCGCGGTGCCGGTAGGTCGCGGACAGGTACTCGGCGAACGCGAGCGCGCCGTGCTTGGTCACCGAGTACGGCGCCGAGCCGAGACTGGTCAGCAGCCCGGCGGCGGACACCGTCGCGATGAAATGGCCCTGGCCGCGTTCGAGCCACGCGGGCAGCAGCAGGTTGGCCGCGCGGACGTGCGCCATGACGTTGACGTCCCAGGTGCGCGCCCACACCTCTTCGGGGCTTTCCGGGCCGCCGAAGGGCGCGATGCCCGCGTTGGCGCAGAAGACGTCGATCTCGCCGAGGGTCTCGCGAGCGCTCTCGACGAGCTTCGCGACGCCGTCGACGCTCGCGACGTCGCCGACGAACGCCGTCCCGCCGACCTCTTTCGCGATTTCCGCGGCCTTGTCCCCGTCGAGATCGGCGACCACGACCCGAGCACCGTCCGCGGCGAAGCGGCGGGCCAGCGCGGCACCGATGCCCCCGCCGCCCCCGGTGACGACGACGCCGGTCACAGGCCACCGCCCAGGGTCACGCCGCCGTCGAGCACCATCGTCTGGCCGGTGATCCAGCCCGCGTCGTCGGACAGCAGGAACGCGACGGCGCCGGCGATGTCGGCCGGCACGCCGAGGCGCTTCATCGGGTAGGCCGCCGAGACCTCTTCTTCGCGGCCTTCGTAGAGCGCGGTGGCGAACTTCGTCTTGACGACGGCGGGCGCGACGGCGTTGACGCGGATCTTCGGGCCCAGTTCGGCGCCGAGCTCGACGGTCAGCCGGATCAGCGCGGCCTTGCTGACGCCGTACATGCCGATGCCGGGCGACGCGCCGAGGCCGGCGACGGAGGCGACGTTGACGACGGCACCGCCGTGCTCCCCCATCCACGCGTCGCGGGCACGCTTGGTCCAGCCGAGCGGCGCGAGCACGTTGACGCCGAGGATCTTCGCCGCGGCGGCCGGGTCGATGTCCAGGGTCGGCCCGTAGACCGGGTTGATGCCGGTGTTGTTGACCAGGTAGTCGAGCCGGCCGAAGGTCTCGATCGTCTTCGCGATCGCCTCGTCCTGGTGGTCGGTGTCGTCGGACTTGCCGGGCACGAACATGGCGACGTCGGGCCCGCCGAGGGAGTTGACGGCCTCCTCGAGAGCTTCGGGCTTGCGCGCGGTGATGCACACCTTGGCCCCGCGCTCGACGAGCGTCTTCGCGATCCCGAGGCCGATGCCCCGGCTCGCCCCGGTGACGATCGCGACGCGATCCTTGAACGAGTTCACGGCAGTGTGTCTCCTTCGCGGTGTGGTACCCGGCACATGCTAAGCGGTCGGTCAGGTGCTCATTATGCGCGATGCGGCCATCCTCTCAAGCCGACCCACGTCACACCGGCCGACGGCGGCCGGGTACTCAGCGCCAGAACGGCAGGCAGGCCCAGTACGCGGCCGCCACGACGGGAACGAGCAGGAAGAGCACGGTCGCCGGAACACCGGTGACGCGCTTCGACGGCAGCCGGCCCGCCGCGGCGGCCGGCCGTCCGCGCATCCGCAGGCGGATCCTCGGCGAGGCGATCGCGGCGGACCAGCTCGCCTCGAGCCCGGCCTCGATCTCTTCGATGCGCCTGCTGATCTGCCGGACGGCCCGGATCCGCCACAGCATCGCCATCCGAGGGTCACCACGAACCCGAAGAAGGCGAACAGCACGAGCACGGCGGGCGGCAGCCGGGACACTTCACCGGACGCCGCGGAGACGGCGATCAGCGCGCTGTTCAGCGTGATGAGCAGGCCGCCCGTGCGGAAGTAGATCTGGTCTTCGTGGAAGTAGTGCGCGGAGAGCAGCCAGGCTTCTTCGCGCTCCGGCAACGGTGACGTCATGCCCGTGAGCCGCGGACCGTGGTCGCGGCGGAACACCACGCACTCGTTCGGAGCAGCGGCCGGGGGCGCCGCCCGGATCGGACAGCGCCCCCGGCCGGTCCGGCCCTACCGGGCCTTGTTCTCGGTCTTGCCCTTGCCCGCGGCCGCGTGGCCGTTGGCGCCGTTGGCCGGCTTCGGGGCCTCGGCCGGCTTGGGAGCCGCCGCAGCCGGTTTCGCGGGCGGCTTCGGGGCGTCGGCCGGCTCGGGGGCCGCGGCCACCGGCTTGGCCGGCGTCGGCGGCACCGCCTGGTCGGCCGGAGTCACCACCTTGTCGGCGGGCACCGGTGCCTTGTCCTCCTCCACCAGCGGGTTCGACCGCTTGACCTGCACGACGGCCACGATCGCGGCGGCTACCGCGCCGAAGGCGAGCACCCACGGCCAACGGGCCCGCCGGGTGCGCTCCCCGCGTGCCACGCTCTTCGCTTCCTCCAGCGCCACGGCCAGGTCCCGCTTCGCCGTCGCGACGGCCTTGCGCCGCTTGCGGTTCGAGTCGTTGGCCGAACCCGCCACCGTCGCGATCGCCTGCGCCGCCTTGCGGCCCGGGTCACGCAGCTTCACCGCGCGGGAGAGCACCTCGTCGCGGGCGGCGACCGAGTGCTTCCGCACGTCCCGGCGCGAAGACCGGGTGCTCTTGTCGAAGTCCTTGGACGCCGAGCGGCCGACCTTCGCCAGCTCGTCCGCGCCTTCGGTCAGCTTCCGATCGGTGATCTCCACCGCGCGCGCGGCCGCGGCCGCACCGACCCGCGCCGCCTCCGCGGCGAGATCCCGGACACCGGCCGCCGCTGTCTTCACCGATCGCCCGACCGGAGCATCGCCCTGGCCCATGTGATCACCTCTCACTAGTCCGGCAGGCAGGGGCCTGCTCAGTCTCACTCCTGTGGGCTACCCACCAATCCGCCTTCCGGAACCTCGGACCACCCGTCGGTGTCGGTCAGGCCCGCACGTCGGGCAGGCTCTTGCCGCGCTGGAGGCGCCACGCGTCGCCGGATTCGCCGTCGTCGGTCGAACTGCTCAGGTGGGCCCACTTCGCGTCGGTGTCGACGCGGTGCTGCCACGCCTCGCGGCCGTACTCGTAGGCGTCGCTGCCCGCCAGCAGGCGCAGCGGCGGCTCGTCGAGGCCCGCGACCGTGAGCACCAGGTCGGCGACCTTCCGCGGGTCGCTGTTCGCGTGCTTTTCGAAGTCGGCCATCGCGCGGGCGGACGCGCCGACCGTCGCCTCGTACGGCTCGCTGATCGGCGGTGTGGCCATCGACGCGCCGCCCCAGTCGGTGCGCATGCCGCCCGGCTCGAGGACCGTGAGCTTGATGCCCAGTGGGGCGACCTCCGCGGCGAGCGCTTCGGTGAAGCCGCCGACCGCCCACTTCGCCGACTGGTACGCCGTCATCCCCGGGCTGCCGACGCGGCCGCCGACGGACGAGATCTGGATGATCCGCCCGCCGCCTTGCTTGCGCAGCACCGGAATCGCCGCCTTGGTGACGTAGACCGTGCCGAGGAAGTTCGTCTCGATCTGCCGGCGGAAGACGTCGAGCGTCGTGTCCTCCAGGGACACCCGGTCGCCCTGGCCGGCGTTGTTGACCACGACGTCGATCCGGCCGAACGCGGCGACGCCGGCCGCCACCGCGGCTTCGGCGGCCGAGGCGTCGGTGACGTCGAGCGGCTCGACGTGGACGCGGTCGCCGTAGCGGGCCACGAGGTCGTCCAGGGCCCGCGGGTCCCGCGCGGTCGCGACGACGCGGTGCCCGGCGTCGAGGGCCCGCTCGGCGATGCGCCGGCCGAGGCCGCGCGACGAACCGGTCACGAAAAACACTGAACTCATCGGAAGCTCCTTCGTTAACGCAACGTCTTTGCGTTAACTCGAACATAGCTCCGCCTCCGCGTTAAGTCAAAGCCGTTGCGTTATCGTGGACGCGTGCCCCAGCCCCGCCAGCGCGCCCGCTCCGACCAGGACAAAGAGGTGCGCAAGACCGCCCTGCTGACCGCCGCGCGCGAGCTCGCGGTCGAGCGGGGCGTGCGCGAGGTCACGCTCACCGAGGTGACGAGCCGGGTGGGCCTGCACCCCTCGGCGCTGCGGCGGTACTTCGAATCCCGCGAGGAGCTGCTGCTCGAACTGGCGGAGCAGGGCTGGGCCGACTGGCGCGCGCGGCTGCTGGCGGACCTCGACGGCCGTCGCCTGGGCCCGGTCGAGGTCGCCGAGGTCGTCGCCGGGTCACTGGACGCACTCCCCCTGTTCTGCGACCTGCAGACGCACGTCGGTCTCAGCCTGGAGGGCGCGGTCCGGCTGGAGCGGGCGCGGGCCTACAAGACCGCGGCCTCGGCGGCGTTCGACGCGATGACGGCGTCCCTGGTCGAGACGGGTGCCGGCCTGGACACCGAGGGCGCCCGGACACTCCTGACGGCGGCGATGAGCTGCGCGGCGTACCTGTTCCAGCTGTCCCGGCCGTCGCCGACCCTGCGCCGGCTGTACGACGAGGTGCCGCGGTGGGCCCACAGCGCGCTGCGGTTCCGGGAGCAGCTGACGACGTTGCTGAAAGCCGTGGCGTTGGGCGTGGCCGGGGGGCCGTGACCGGTCAGGGGCCGCCCGGGCCCTTGCCCTTACCCGGGCCGTTCTCCCGGGGCTTGCCCTTGGCTTTGTCGATGGCTTTGTCGATGGCCTTGTCGGCGGGCTTTTCGAGGTCCGCGGCCGGACCTCGCACCGCGTCGGACGGGACCGGCTGCGGCCGGGGTATCGCCGCCACCGGGGGCGCTTCCTGCCGCGACCCGACCAGCACGGCCGCCGCGGACGGTGACGCGGGGACCGGCGACGGGCTGTTCGGGGCGACCGACCCCGCGACGGGCTCCCCGGACCCGGCGGGCGCCGTGGTGTCCGGCTGGGTGAGCAGCACCCCGAGCACGACAGCCGCGGCCGCGGTGGCGAGGCCGCCGGCGGCGACCAGCTTGCGCCGGCGCGGCGCGGGTGGCTTCCGCCCAGGCAAGGGGGTCGCCGCCGGCACCACGGCGGTGGCAGCGAGATCACCCACCGGCTGCCCCCGGCGCCGGGCGCGCGCGGTGGCCATGACCGTGGCGGCAACCAGCTTGCGCCGGCGCGGCGCGGGCGGCTTCCGCCCACGCGAGGGGGTCGCCGCCGGCACCACGGCGGTGGCAGCGAGATCACCCACCGGCTGCCCCCGGCGCCCGGCGCGCGCGGTGGCCATGACCGCGGCGGCGAGTCCCCTGGCGGCAGCGAGACTCCGCCCGTGCGGTCCAGGCGCTGCAAGCTCGCGCTCGGGCGGTGCAGGTGTCACCACGGTCTCCGCGGCGGTCACCGCAAGCCCACCCCCGGCCGGCGCGGGTGTCACCACCGTCTCGGGCGGCTCCCTCAGCAGCCGCGCGACCTCCCCCGCCGTCGGGCGCTGCCCCGGCTCACGGGCGGTCATCCGTTCGAGGACCTGCGCCAGCCAACCGGGCAGACCGTCCGGAATCCGGGGTGGCCGGCGCAACCGGGCCGTCGCCGACTCGGCCAGGGTTCCCGGGTACTCGCGCTCTGCCGTCATGCACTCCAGCACGATCAAGCCGAGCGCGTACACGTCGGCCGCCGGGGTGGCTTCCTCGCCCTCGACCTGCTCCGGGGCCAGGTACGCCGCCGTGCCCGTCACCAGGCCCGTGCCGGTCACGTGCGTCGACCCCAGCTCGTGGGCGATGCCGAAGTCCGAGATCAGCGGGCCGTCGCCGTCGAGGAGGATGTTGGCGGGCTTCAAGTCGCGGTGGACGATCCGGCGGTCGTGGATGCAGGCCAGCGCCCCGGCGAGCTCGGCCGCCACCTCCGTGACCTGCCCGGCCGGCATCGGCCCGGCAAGCAGGCGTTGCGCGAGGTTCTCCCCCGTCACCAGCCGCATCACGAGGAAGGGCCAGTCGCCGTCCGTGCCGCTGTCGTACACCGCGACGACGCCGGGGTGGTCGATGCTGGCTTGGATCGCCTTCTCCCGCAGCCGGCGCAGCCCTTCGACGGCCACCGTGCCCCGTTCGTACACCTTCACCGCGACGTCCCGGCTCAGCAGCCGGTCGAACGCCTGGTAGACGCGGGCGGTGCCGCCGGTGCCGATCAGGCCGCCGATCTCGTAGCGCCCGGCGATCACGTCCGGCGGCTCGTCGCGGGCCCACCACGGCTGTCTGTCCGGTGATCCGGGGAGCACGGGAAGCGACCTCCGCAGGCTGGGCGCGAACACCGGCCGCGAAGGCTCGGCGCTGGGCTACGGCTGCTGGGCTGAACCGCGGGAACGACTTCGCACCCTACGCCGCGGCCCGGCGCCCGCGCCGATGCTGTGCGGATCCCGACATCCCCGTTTCAGCCGCGCCCCGGCCGGGAACCACGTCAGCTCGCCAGCACCACCGACCGGGTCAGGTGGGCGGGCCGGTCCGGATCGCGGCCCGCCCGCTCCGCCAGGACGACCGCCAGCCGCTGGATCGCGACCAGCTCGGCCAGCGGGTCCAGCCCGCCCTGGCGGAGGAACGCGCCCGTCGCCTCGATGCGCGACACCAGGTCGGCGTCGAGCGGGGCCAGGCTCCAGACCGCGCGGCCCGGGGCCGCCACCGCGATCGGGCCGTGGCGGTACTCCATCGCCGAGTACGACTCCGTCCACCACGCCGCTGCCTCGCGGACCTTCAGCGCCGCCTCGTTCGCCAGCCCGACGGACCATTCGGTACCCAGGAAGGAAATCTGGGACGCCGTCACGAAGGCGTCGAGCGGCTCGGCCAGCGCCCGCGTGACGTCGCCGAGGGCCCGCTCGACCGGCAACCCCAGGTGGGCGCGCAGGAGCAGCAGCTGGGTCGTCGGGAAGCGGGTCTGCACCACCGAAACCTCGTCGGCGTACGGCAGGCAGACGACGTCGCCGGACAGCCGGGCCGCCGGCGAATCGGCCACCGCGGTGATCGTCGTGACGCGGGCGCCCGGGCGGACGCGGGCCAGCGCGTCGAGGATCTCGGTCGTCGTGCCGGAGCGGGTCATCGCCAGCACCCGGTCGTAGGGCCGCCCGAGTTTCGCCTCCGACGCCGCGAAGACGTCGGTGACGCCCTGGCCCGCGTCTTCGCGCAGCCGCGCGTAGCTCTGGGCCATGAACAACGACGTCCCGCAGCCGATGACCACCACGCGCTCGCCCGGCGCGGGCAGCTTGGGCGCGTGCTCCGGCAGCTCCCGCAGGACGCGCGCCCAGCACGCGGGCTGGCTGGTGATCTCGTCGAGGGTGTGCGACATGGTTCTCCCGGTCTCGAGGGTCAGCGGCCGAGGGTGGCGCGCAGGGCGGGCTGGAGGCGGTCGCCGTGCGCGCGGACGAGGTCGTCGCACAGCTCGAAGATCCGCTCGACCGGCAACGCGGCCGCCGTCGCCGGATCGGTCATCGCGGCGTGCCGGATGTGGCGCGGGTCGTCCTCGACGGCCGCGCGCACGACGAGGTCGTTGACGCTCAGGTACGTCCGGTTGAGCGCCGCGAGCTGCGGCGGCAACGCCCCGATCCGGGTCGGCCGGACGCCGGTGGCGTCGGCCAGGCACGGCACCTCGACCACGCCGCCGGCGGGCAGGTTCTCGATCAGGCCCCGGTTGACGACGTTGCCGTAGACGGTCCGCGGGGTGCCGGTGAGGACACTGTGGACGATCTGCGGCGCGTATTCGCCGGTGCCTTCGACGGGCAGCGGCTCGTCGGCCGCGATCGCGTGCCGGGTGCGTTCGTACTCGGCTTCGTTCTCCGCGACGATGCCGAGGTAAGCCCCGACCGGCAGCCGCAGGCGCTCGATTTCGGAGTCGTGCCCGAGGTACCAGGGCACGTACTCCGCGGAGTGTTCGCTGGTCTCCGTCGGGTAGTAGCCGAGCCGCCGCAGCATGTCGAACCGGACGCGCCGCCGCAGCTGCCCGTCGGTGGCGGCCAGCTCCCGCAGCCGCGGGTAGAGGTCGGCGCCCGCGTGCTCCAGCCGCAGGATCCATGCCTGGTGGTTGACGCCGGCGGCGACGTAGGTGACCTCGCCGAACGGCACCCCGACGAGCTCGGCGAGCCCGTGCACCGTCCAGTACACCGAGTGGCAGAGCCCGACGACCCGGGTCAGCCCGGTGACCTCGCTCAGGTACTGGACGTTCATCGCCATCGGGTTGGTGTAGTTCAGCAGCCACGCTTCCGGGCAGACGTCGGCGATGTCTTCGCCGAGCGCCTTCAGGAACGGGAACGTCCGCAGCGCGCGGAAGATCCCGCCGATGCCGAGGGTGTCGCCGATGGTCTGGCGCAGGCCGTAGCGCGCCGGGACGTCGAAGTCGGTGCGCGTCGCCTCCCCCATCCCGATCTGGACCATGTTCACGACGAAGTCCGCGCCCGACAACGCTTCGCGGCGGTCCGGGTGCGCGGTGAGCACCGGCTTGACGCCCCGGGCGGCGGCGATCCGCCGGGCCGCGGCCAGAGCCGTCGCCAGCCGGTCCGGGTCGATGTCGTGCAGGGCGATGTGCACGCCGTCCAGCTCCGGGTAGGCGAACAGGTCGGCGAGCAGGCCCTGGGTGAACACGACGCTGCCCGCGCCGACGAAGGTGATCTTGGGGGTCATGCGAGGTCCGATCCGGTTGTGCGAAGGGGAGGAGGGTCAGCCCTTGAGCCCGCTGGAGGTCACGGACTGGACGAACGTCTTCTGCGCGCCGAGGAAGGCCAGCAGCACGGGCAGGACGGTGATGACGTTGCCCGCCATCACCGCGGCCCAGTTCGTGTGGTGCTGGCCCTGGAACGTGGTGAGCCCCAGCTGCAGGGTGTAGGTCGTGTCGTGGTTGAGCGCGATCAGCGGCCAGGTCAGGTCGTTCCAGGTGGTCAGGAACGTCAGCACCGCCACCGTGGCCAGCGCGGGCCGGGACAGCGGCAGCACGATGGTGAACAGCACGCGCAGCCGCGAGCAGCCGTCGATCCACGCGGCTTCTTCGAGTTCCCGGGGCAGCGACAGGAAGAACTGGCGCAGCAGGAACACCGCGAACGGCGTCACCAGCGACGGCACGATGAGCGCGCCCAGGCTGTCGATCAGGCCGAGCTTCTTCATCACCAGGAACGTCGGGATCATGGTGAGCTGGAACGGGATCGCCATCGTCGCGACCATCAGCGCGAGCAGTGCCCGTGAACCGGCGAACCGCATCCGCGCGAACGCGTACCCGCCCAGCGCGCCGAACAGCAGGTTCGACACCACGGTGACCGCCGAGACGATCAGCGAGTTCCCGAACCAGCGCAGGAACAGCGCGTTCTCGAGGACGTAGCGGTACCCGGCGAAGTCCACATGGGACGGCCACAGCGCGGGCGGGAACCGGTTGATCTCGGCGTTGCTCATCACCGAGCTGAGCAGCAGCCACACCAGCGGCGCGGCGAACACCAGCGCCAGCGGCACGAGCAGCAGGTGCCACGGGCTGAACGGCAGCCGGGGCCGGCGCGGCACGGGCAGCACGCGGGTCGCGGGTACTTCGAGCTGCGCGGGCGGTGTGGTCATCGGAGGGCCTTCCCGGGCCGGCGCAGCACGCGCAGGACGACCACGGCGACGAGCAGGGCGAGCGCGAGCACGTAGGCCGACGCCGCGCCGTAGCCGGCCGTGAAGTTCTTGAACGCCTGCTCCCAGACGAAGTAGACGATGACCGTCGTGGAGCCGAGCGGGCCGCCCTTGGTCGTCACGTAGACCAGGTCGAACACCTGCAGCGACGTGATGAGCTGCCACAGCACGAGGAACAGCGTCACCGGCGTGACCGCGGGCAGCGTCACGTGCCGGAGCACGCGCCAGGTGCCGGCACCGTCCAGCCGCGCGGCCTCGACCAGCGACGGCGGCACGTCCTGCAGCGCGGCCAGGTACACCACGACGCAGAAGCCCGTGCCGCTCCACAGCGTGATGCCGACCAGCACCAGCAGTGCCTGCGCCGGATCGGTCAGGAACCCCTGCGGGGACACGCCGAGGTGGTGCAGCAGCGAGTTGGCCGCGCCGAACTGCGGGTCGAGGATGAAGGAGAACAGCACGCCCTGGGCGGTCGCCGACAGCACGAACGGGACCAGCACCAGCGTGCGGTAGAGCCCGGCCAGGCGGATGCGCCGGTTCAGCGCCTGGGCCAGCAGGAACCCGAACAGGATGCTGAGCGGGACGTAGAGCACCGTGTACAGCACGGTGTTCCCGACCGCCTGGGCGAAGTGCGGGTCCTGGGCGAGGGCCGCGTAGTTGTCCAGGCCGGTCCAGCGGCTGGGGGTCACCAGGTCGTCGACCTGGAAGGAGAGCACCAGCGACCAGGCGACGGGCACCACGCCGAGGCCGAGGATGATGAGGACGGCGGGCGAGACGTAGGCCCAGGCCGCCGCGGTTTCGCGGCGCCGCCTGCGTTGGACGGGTGTGACCGGGGTTTTCGGGGGTTCCGGGTGGCGGAGCCCCCGGCCCGAGGCGGAGCCTCGGCTTGGCACGGTGATGGGCCTCGGCAGTCCGGGCATGGCGGCTCCCTATCGCGGAATGATCAGGGCGGCGTTCGCGGCCGCGGCGCAGTCGCGCAGCGCGTCGGCCGGGGTCGCCTGGCCGAGCAGCACGGCGACGATCGCGGTGCCGACGGCGGCCGACACCTGGGGGTAGGCCGGGTGCACCGGCCGGACGCGGGCGTTCTCCAGCGCGTCGACGAAGACCGGCAGACCGGGGGTCTCCGCGGTTTTCTCCTGCCACGCCGGCAGTTGCTGCGTCGCGCGGCTCAGCGGGAGGCTGCCCGCGCCGTCGTCCCAGCGGACGTCCTGGGCCGGGTCGGCCAGCCAGGACAGGAAGGTGCGCGCCGCCTCGACGCGCTCCTCGCCGTTGTCGAACAGCGTCCACGTGTCCGGGCCCGAAATGGTCACCGGCCGGCCGCTGAAGCTGGGCAGCGGCACGATCGCGTAGTCGACCCCGGCGTCGGCGATGTCGGGCAGCTGCCACGGGCCGGTCGGGACCATGCCGATGTGGCCGGCTTCGAACGCCTGGTACATCTGCTCGCTGCCGGTCTTCGGGTCGAGGTAGACGGCCTTCGCCGCGGCGAGGTCGCGGACGACCTCCAGCGCCCGCACGCCCTGGTCGGCGAACCCGATGCCGCGCCCGCCCGCGCCGATGACGTCACCGCCGAGGTCCCACACCATCGGCCACAGCCGCCACACGGTGTCCTCGTCACCGGTGGCGGGCCAGGCGGTGCCGAAGGTGCCGTTGCCCGCGTCGGTGAGTTTCCTCGCCGTATCGACGAAGTCGGCCCACGTCCAGCCCGCGGCGGGCAACGGGATGCCCGCCTGCTCGAACAGCGCCTTGTTGCACACCACGGCCAGCGAATCGAGCAGCGCCGGGACCGCGCGGACCCGGCCGTTGACGGTGACCGCTTCCCGGGCGGGTGCCCAGAAACCGGGGCCGGCGTCGACGAGGTCGGTGACGTCGACGACGCTCGGGCTGCGCGCGACGCTGGCGAGGTCCGAGCCGAAGACGTAGGCGATGTCCGGGAACGACCCCGACGCGAGCGCCGCGGTGATCTTCTGGAGCATCGCGTCGGCGAGGACACCGCCACCCAGGTCGATCCGGATGCCGGGGTGCGTCCGGTGGAAGTCCGCGACGAGCGCGTCGAGGACCTTCTTGCCGGTGTCGGTCTGGCCGTGCCAGACCTCGACGGTGACGGGGCCGCCGGTGGCCCGCGCCGGGCCGCAGCCGGCGACGGCCGCTCCCAGCGCGAGACCACCGGCGCCGCGCAGGAATCCGCGGCGGTCCATCAGCAGGTCTTGCGGACGTAGCCGGCTTCGCCCTTCGGGACGACGTCGAGGTCGCGGCGCACGATGCTCAGCGAGCTCCACCGGCTGCAGGCGGTCTTGAGCCCGCTGTCGGTGTACTCGATGACGATCACGTGGTCGCCGAACGCGGGCGTGAACTCGCCGCAGTTCTTCTGCTGCCCGCACTCTTCGGCGATGGCGAAGTCGAGGCCGTTCGCCTGGCGCTGGTCGGACAGCTCGGAGGTGTTCTTCTGGGCGATCGCCAGGCCCTTTCCGTGGGCGTGGGCGGACAGCAGGCGGATGTAGGCCTGCGCGTTGGCGTCGCTCAGAAGTCCCTTGGAGCGCGTGTAACTGTCGTAGTTGTCGGGCTCGATCGCCTGGTAGCCCCGGGCCGCGCAGTCGTCGACCCAGGCGTTCACCTTGGCCGCGACGCGGGTCCGCTTGTCCGCGGTGCGCAGGTCGAGGAGGGCCTCGTCCCAGTCCTTGTCGATGACGACGTTGCCGTTGGCGTCGCGGAGAAGCAGGTCGCCCCACTCCCCCTCGGCGCCGGGCTGGGCCTGGAAAGCGTTGACGTAGCAGATGTTGTAGAGGCCCGCGGCGGGCGAGGCGGTGTGGTCGCGGCTGACGACCTTGACGTCGCTTGCCGGGGTGTAGGCGCCGCCGATCTGGTAGTCGAAGCCGGCCTTGACCGGCGGGGGCGTGACGGTGGCTGCCGGTGCCGCGGAGGCGGAACACGCGGTTCCGGCCACGACCATGACCGCCAGGGCGGCGCCGGCGAGGAACTGAACGCGGGAAGAGGGCATCATCGGGCTCCGGATGATGGTGGGCACGACCCCGCCTCGGACCACGAGCGCGTCCTGGCGACTCAGTCCGGGCTCGCGGCGGGGGCCGACATACCGGCTGGGCGTACCTCTGACGTCGGGCGTCCGTTCCGACGTGCTCAGCAGTAAAGCGAGCAACACCGGGCATGTCAAGTGCTCGATAGTGCAGGAAGTCCGGCCTTATTGGACAGAATTGCGCGTGACGGGCGGCCTGGTAGCGTCCGATTTCCGTAGTTCGACCAGGTTCCCGGGGGTGTGATGACGGCCAGCGCGCCGGGGCCGGTCGAGGCGCAGTTCCGGGCGTCGGTCGCCCGGTTCGCCGGGCCCGCGCGAGCCGTCGCCACCGCGGCCGTCGGCGTCTTCGGGGTGGTCGCGGCCCCGGGCGCGTTCCCGGCTTTCGGGTTGCTCGCGGTGACTCTCGTCGCGGGCGCCGCCGACGTCTTCGCCGGGCGGCGCACGTCGTTCGCGCTGGGGGTGGTGCGGGCCGGGGCGGTGGGTGCGTGCCAGCCGTGGATCACGTCGGTGCCCGGCGAGGCGAGCCTGTGGGCGGTGAACGTCCTCACGATCACGGCGATCACGTGGCAGTGGGAGCACCCGCCGCGGCTGACCGGGCCGGCGCTGGTGGTGCTGCTGGCCGTGGGGATCACCGCGGGCGGCGGGGACTGGCTGCCGGTGGCGCTGCGGGTCGTGGTGGAGACCGTGCTGGCGCGGCTGGCGTTCGTGCTGCTCATCCGCTCGACGTCCCGCACGGACACGGCACGCGCCGAGCAGGCGGCGCTCGAGCGGGCGGCGGCGCTCGACCGGGACCGCCGCCGCCGCGAGCGCGAGTACCTGGCGCTGCTGCACGACACGGCATCGGCGACGTTCCTGACGGTGGCATCCGGCGCGGCGGCGGATCCTTCCGCGGTAGCCGGGTACGCGGCCCGCGACTTGGCGATCCTGACCGGTTCACCGCGGGAGGAGGACACCCCGGCCGACCTGGAGGCGGGTCTGCGCGCGACGCTGGCGGGGCGTGCGCTGCCGGTCGAGGCGGTGTGGGAGCCGGTGCCGCTGATCCCGGCATCGGCGGCGTTGGCGTTGGTGCGCGCGGCGGAGGAGGCGTTGCGGAACGCCGAACGCCATTCGGGCGCGGACTCGGTTTCGCTGCGGTTGGGTGCTTCGCCGGACGGAGTGGCGGTGACGATCACCGACGACGGCGCGGGCTTCGACCCGGCCTCGGTTCCCTTGGCGCGACGCGGGGTGCGGGGGTCGGTGGTCGAGCGGATGCGCGCGGCGGGCGGGACGGCGGAGGTGACGTCGAGCCCCGGCGCGGGGACGGTCGTGACGTTGAGGTGGTCCCGTGGCTGAGCCGGCGGGCGAAAAGCCGGCCGGTCCGGGTTCCCCGGGCGCTGCCGCACCTGCGAACGCGACCACCGCCGCCGAAACCGCGTCCCCAGCCGACCCCGCCACCTCCGGCGATCCTGCTGTCCGGCTTGCCGCCGCCATCCGGGTCGTGCTGCTCGGAGTCACCGGCATCATCCAGCTCGGCCTCGGGCTCGCTCCCCTTCTCCGGCACCACTCCGCCTACCGGCCGCCCTTTCTCGCCGATCTCGCCTACGCCGCCCTTGCCGGGGTCACCGCCCTCTGTGCCCTCTGGGTGCTGCGTCGCAAGCCCCTTCCCACCGCGGTGGCCGTCGGCGGGACGCTTGTCGTTCTGCTCGCCTCCTCCGCCGCGACCGCCGCGTTGCCGCCGGACTCCTTCTTCCGGGAGCCGCACTGGTCCTTCGGGCTCGTCGGGTGGCATCTGCTCGTCCTGCTCGCCGATCGGCCGCCCGCCCTGCTCACCGCGCTCGGCGCCCACACCGCCGCCAGCGTCACGCAGTTCCTGCTCGGCGGGACTCCCACGCGCACCGAGCTCGGCGATGCCGCGATCGTGCTCTTCGGCGTCACCGTCTTCCAGCTCGCCATCGCCGGGCTGATCCGGCTGCTCGACCGCCGTGCCGGGGAAGCCGCCGCGGCCGCCGCCGGACGGGAGCGCCTCGCCATCCGGGCCGCCCTCGCCGCGCAGGCCGGGCGGGACCTGCGCGCCGGGTTCGCCGAACAGCTCGGGGCCACCCTGCCGCTGCTGGCCGGTCTCGCCGACGGCACCGTCGACCCCCGCACGCCCGACGCCCGCGCCCGCTGTGCGCTCGCCGCCGCGCAGCTGCGACGGCTCTTCGCCGAAAACGACGACGTGCCCGATCCGCTGGTGCACGAGGTCACCGCGTGCCTCGACGTCGCCGAGCGGCGCGGGGTCGCCGTGACGCTCGCCGTGAGCGGGGACGTCGTCGACGTCCCGGCGCCGGCCCGCCGCGCCCTGACCGGCCCGGTGCTCACCGCACTGGCCGCCGCCCGCACCCGGGCCCGCGTGAGCGTGCTGCGCACCCCCGAGCTGGTGCGCGTCGCCGTGGTCGCGGACGGCTCCGCGGAAGTGACCGGATCCGCGGCGGTCCCCGTCACGTCCCACTCCCGGGACGGGCAGACCTGGATGGAGGCGCGGTGGCGACCCGAGTGACGGCCGTCGTGGTCGACGACCACCCGGCGGTGCGCGCCGGCGTGGCGTACTGGCTGGCGGCCGGCGACCCGCCGATCGACGTCGTCGCCGAGGGCGAGGACGTCAAGGCCGCCTGGCTCGGCCCGGGCGCCGCCGCCGACGTGGTGATCTTCGACCTGCACCTGGGCGGCCCCGCGCCCGCGTTCGGCGACCTGCGGCGGCTGGCCGAGGCCGGGCGCCGGGTGGTCGTCTACTCGATGCGCTCGGACGACGACGTCGCGTTGCAGTGCCTCGAACTGGGTGCGCTGTGCTACCTGACGAAGGCCGAAGGCGCCGGGCACCTGGTGGAAGCGACGCGGGCCGCGGCGCAGGACCGGCCCTACACCCCGCCGTCGCTGGCCGGGGCGCTCGCCGGCGACCGGTCGGAGACGCGGCCCGCGCTCTCGGCGCGCGAGGCCGAGGTGCTCGTCGAGTGGTTCCAGTCGGAGTCGAAGGAGTTCGTCGCGCACCGGCTCGGGATCTCGGCCAGCACGGTGAACTCCCACCTGGAGCGGATCCGGGTCAAGTACGCGCGCATCGGCCGCGAGGCGCCGACCAAGGCCGCGCTCGTCGCCCGCGCCATCCAGGACGGCCTGATCGGCGTCGACGATCTGTGACCTCCGTGTGGTGCGAACGGCCCACACCGCCGGTGCGGCGTCCGGGTTAGCTTCCCGCTGACGGAGCCGCGAGGGCGCGCCGTTCCCGGCCGCCGCGACCGACCTGGGGGCGGCCGCGGCGCTCGGCTCCGGCCGGAACCCGTCCGGCAGCTTTTCCGAGGAGATCCATGAAGCACGTCCGCATTCCCGCCCTGCTCGCCGCCTGCGCCGTCGGCCTCCTGCTGTCCGCGTGCGGCGGGGAGTCCGGCCAGGCCGCGCCCGCCGCCCCGACCAGCGCCCCCGCCGCCCCGGCGTCGGAGTCCCCCGAGTCGTCGACGGCCGCGGCCGCCCCGGTCGGCGACGTCACGAAGCCCGGCACCGAACTCAAGCTCGGCGAGCGCGCGGTGGTCCCGTTCAAGTACGGCACCAGCAAGTCCGGCACGATCGCCATCACCGTGACCGCGATCGAGAAGGGCGACAACGCCGACCTCGCGAAGTACGGCGACAAGGCGAAGGGCATCACGCCGTTCTACCTGCGCGCGACGGTCGAGAACGTCGACGGCGCCGACCTGGCCTACTCCTCGGTGAGCCTGCGCGCCCTCGGCGCCGACGGCCGCTCGACCGGCGTGATCATCACCGGCAGCACGGATCAGTGCAAGTCCGGCACGGCGGGCAAGGACTTCACCAAGGCGGGCGCGAAGTTCGAGACGTGCACGCTGCAGGGCGCCCGCGAAGGCAGCGAGGTCGGCGCCGCGACGTTCGACAAGGGCGACGGCTACGACAAGTCCCCGCTGGTCTGGAAGAACTGACCCACGCGCGGGCACCACGGCCGGGTCGCGGCCGTGGTGCCCGCCCTCGTCACGGCGTGGCCGAACACACCCGCAGCGGCCCGCCGGGCGTGCGGCTACCCGGCCACGGCCCGCGACCGCCCGGGCCCGCGAACGGGCGATCGCGATCTGCGCCGAGCTGGAGCTGGCGGCCGCCGACGGGACACGCGCGGAACTGGCCGCCCTCGGCTGACGACGTTGCACGCGGCCTTTCCCTTCCACGGCAACGATCATGTACACCGTCGCTCCCGAACTCACTGTCGACGAATTGTCGACGGGCGCTGGAACCGTGGTCCGGTACCAGAGGAGTCCGGCGAGGCGAGGGAGTTCCAGATGAGCATGCCAGTGCTCAGGCCGTACGGTCCGGGCGGCGAGGCCGTGACGACCGAAGCGGGCGCGATTTCGCCCTTCGCACCGGTGACCCTGTCGGGCGACGCCGAGCCGAGACCGGCCCCGCCGCCCGGGCAGGTGCTGCACTCCCCGTTCGCCGAGGCCGCGTCCGCGGTGGGTGCGTCCGACCTGGGTGCCGAGGCGACCGGGGCGTTGCTGGCCGAGCTCGACGACGCCCGGTTCGCCGAAGCCCTGGAGATGCTGGAGGACGACGTCGCCGCGCGGCACCTCCGGTCGATCGGCACCTGGTCGAGCGAATCCGCGGCGCCCGTCCTCGCCACCGCCGACACCGCGCAGTGGATGGCGGAACTGGCCGAAGAAGCCGACCGCATGCTCGGCGCCCTCGAAGCACACTTCGGGGACCGGCTGGCGGATTCCGTGCAGGCGAGCGAAATCGACGCGGTCGCCGGCTACCGCGAGGCGGACGGATTCACCAATCCGCTGACCTCCCAGCAGCTTTTCCTCGGCGGGTTGCTGGACAAGGCGAAGAAACTGGCGAAGGGCGTGGGCAAGCTCGCGCGCAAGGGGCTCGCCTTCGCCGGCAAGCTCGCGCTGGGACCGCTGTTCGGGATCCTCCGCAAGCTCGTCCGGCCGCTGCTGCGGAAGGTGCTCGACAGCGCCATCGGCCGGCTGCCCGAGTCCCTGCGCCCGCTGGCCACGCAGCTGGCGGCCAAGCTGCGGGGCAGCGGCGAACTGTCCACCGAGGACACCTTCGCGGAGGAGTTCGACCGCGAGCTCGCCACGGCCGTCACCTCTCCCGGCGAGACCGGTCAGCCGGCCGGGGACCCGGAGTTCACCGGCGACGACCCCGGACCGGGCCACGACCTGGACGACGCCCGGGCCCGGCTGTCGCGCGAGCTGGCCACCGCCGACCCCGGCGTGCCCCCGACCGAGCAGCTGGAGCAGTTCATCCCCGTGGTGATGGCGGCGCTGCCGCTGATCCGGACGGGCATCGGCATCATCGGCCGCGACAAGATCGTCGACGCGATCGCCGGCCCCCTCTCCCAGCTGATCTCGGGCATGGTCGGCGCGGACGCCGCCCAGCTGCTGTCCCGGCACATCGCCGGCGCCGGGCTGGGGCTGCTCGGACTCGAGGCCGGCGGGGACGGCACCCTCGGCGGCGAGGCCCTGGTGGCCGCGGCCGAGGACACCGTCCGGCAGGTCATGACGCTGCCGCCCGAATCGCTGGGGCACGAGCTGCTCGTCGAGACCGAGGTGCAGGACGCCTTCGCCGAAGCGGCCGCCCGGCACCTGCCCGCGGCGGTGCTGCGCGCCGAGCTGGTGGGGCCGGAGCACGGGGTGTGGGTCATGATGCCGCGCGCGACCCGGCCCTGCTTCCGCTACAAGAAGTACGGCCGCGTCATCCCGGTCCGGCTCACCCGGCCGATGGCCCGCGCGGTCGTCCTGGCCGGCGGCGACACGCTCGAACGGCGGCTGCTCGAATCCGGCGTCCAGGCGTGGCCGGTCGAGGGCGAGGTGGAGCTGTACGAGCTGCTGGCCGGCGGCCGGCCGGGCCACATCGCCGCGTACGAGTCGGCCGACGGCGCGAACGCGGCCGAGTTCGAAGAGCTGACGCAGACCGCCGCGACGCTGCTGACCGGCAATCCCCGCTTGGCCGGGCCCCACCGGCACGGGCACCACCGCCGGGCGGGCGGCCGGTACTTCCGGTTCCGCCGGCAGGGGCGTCCGCTGCACCGCGGGTACCGGCAGGGCTTCGTCGTGGGGTTCGACCTGACCGCGCCGCAGCCGGTGCTGCGGGTGAACCTGCTGATCGGCGAGCGGGACAGCCACGAGCTCGCGGCCCAGCTCCAGCGCCGGCAGCTCGTCCAGGTCGTCTCGACCGTGCGGCGGCTGCTCGACGACGCCGCGCTCCAGGCGATGACGACCCGGCTGGAACGGCTGCTGACCAAGCACGGCATCACCGCCCCGGCCGGCGCCGGCAGGCAGCTGGCCCAGCGGCTCGCCGACGGGATGCTGCGGACGGTGTCGGAGCAGCTGCCCGCCTCGGCCCAGACGCTCGCCCAGGCGGCCCAGGACCCCGCCCCTGGGGCGACGCTGACCTTCACGTTCTCCTTCGCCGACCGCGCCGCGGTCGCCGCGGGCACGCCGGCCGGCGACCCGGCCGTCACCATCCGGCCGGGACTGCACCGTGACTGACCTCGCCGCGGACCGGCAGACCGAGGCCGAGCTGGTGCACTGGCAGCTCGCGGTCGAAGCACTGGCCGATCTCGACACGGTGGCCGCGCCCGAGGCGTGGCAGGCGCTGGAGGACTACCTGCAGCGCCAGGTCCGGGGCCGGCTGTCGGAGGTGGTCGCGGTGCTGGTCGCCGAGGGCCGGGCGCTGCACCGCAGGCTGGGCGCGGACGGCGATCCCGCCGGGATCCGGCAGGCGGTCCTGCGGCTGCGCGCCCGGTACCTCCAGGTGGAGACGATCCTCGACTTCTACGGCGACGCGGTGAACAGCCGGACGAACCCGGCGCTGCGAGCGCTGTTGCGCGGGTACGACACGCTGGCGGGCGACAGCATGGCCGCCGTCCTGAACCGGCTGGGCATCGAGTCCCCGCCCGCGCTGATCTACCTGGACCGCGGGCTGGGCGCGGCGATCCTGCGCGCCGGGATCCGGCTGTGGGACCACAGCCACCCGTCGCCGGCCGCGGCGATCAAGCTGACCCGGCACAACCTCGCCTACCCGACCGCGCTGCTGCACGAAACCGGCCACCAGGTGGCGCACCTGACCGGCTGGACCACCGAGCTGGCCGACTCCCTGGCCGCCGTGCTCGCGCCGCGCTCGACGGAGCTGGCCGAGCTGTGGCGGGGCTGGGCCGGGGAGATCGCCGCCGACGTCCACGCCTTCGCGCAGGCCGGGTGGGCGCCGGTGGCCGCGCTGGCCAACGTCGTCGACGGCCCGCCGCAGGCCGTGTTCCGGGTCCGCTTCAACGATCCGCACCCCTTCCCGTACCTGCGGGTGATGCTCAACGCCGAGCTGTGCCGCAGCTGGTTCGGGGCCGGGCCGTGGGACGACGTCGCCGCCGTCTGGCGGCAGCGGAACCCGCTGGCCGACGCCCCCGGCGACGTGGCCGCGCTGACCCGCCTCAGCCTCGCCGCGCTGCCGGACGTCGTCGACGTCTGCACCCGCCGGCCGATGGCCGCTTTCGGCGGCGCACCGCTGTCGGCACTGCTCGATCCGCGTCGCGTTTCCCCCACCGCGCTGGAGTCCCTCGCCCGGCAGGCCGGTCCGTCGCTGCTGGCTTCGGCGTACCTGAGGCGGCGTGAACCGCTGCGGATCCTCGCCCACCTCTCCACGCGCGCGGTGCTCGAACCGGCCAGTGCGGCCGAGCACCAGGCCCGGCTCCTGGCCTGGGTCACCGATGTCGGTGCCGACGCCGCACCGCGCTCCCACCACCAAGCCGCTTGACCCGGAGGGGAACAGGAAACCGCCATGACCAATCCGAAGACAGCCGAATCCCGCGCCACCGCGGGACGGCCGAAACCGGCCACCGCGCCGGCGGCCAAGACCGGGAAGCCGCCCGCCACCACGTCCACGGAGGACAGACCGGCGCCCGGCCCGGCGCACAACGGGCAGAACCCGGTGCTCGACCAGCTGGTCGCGCTCACCCGCTCGATCGGCGACCTCGTCCAGCAGAACGTCGGAACCCGCGACGACCAGCTCACCACCGCGGACACCGACGCCGAGGAGCAGGCCCGAGTCGTCTTCGCCTACGACTTCCTCGGCGTCGTGCTCGGCCGGCGCGCGCCGAGTGTGTTCCAGCTGACGACCGTGACCGTCGTGCGCGACTTCGGCACCCTGACCTTCACCGGCCTCGGCGCGGCGACGGCGGCCAAGATCCGGGCCGCCGACAACACCGTCCAGTTCCTGGAAGGACTGCGGGACGGCATGCCCGTCACCATCGACGAGGGGCCCAAGGCCATCTCCGACAACCTGCGGATCGACTCGATCATCACGTTCACCGCCCTCGGCGGCACGCCGGTGGCGATCGGGCCGTGCCTCGGCCCGGTCGTCGGGGGCGTCGGATAGACGACAGGAGACATCGTCATGTTCTTCCCACTGGCCAAGGCCCTCGGCAACCAGAACGCCGAACTCGGGGCCCAGCGCGTGTTCCGCCTCCACCCGAACCAGATCGCCGCCCTCCTCGACGAAATCTGGGGTTCGGCGCGAAGAACGCCCCAGATCCCCGATCCGTCCGGGGAGAAGGACCTGGTCTTCTTCGCCCGGTTCTTCGACGACACCGTGCTCGACGCGCTGGACCTGCCGACCCAGCCGGGCGACGACCCGTTCCTCTCGACCGACGGGCTCGACGCCTTCCTCGCCCCGTCCGGGGTGAGCACCGCCGGGTCGTTCGAGTGGAGCGGCCGGCCGAACGAGCTGTTCTGCCCGCCGCTGCTGTGGCACCACCTCGCCTACGCCTACGTCCTGGAGAGCACCGGCATCGTCGAGATCTTCGCCGAGGTGGTCCGGCGGCTGGTCGTCGGCGAGACGATGGGGGTCCTGTCCCCGGACAGCATCGCCTGGCTGCGCGCGACCGAGCAGCTGTTCTTCCGCGACCTGCCGACCTTCTCGGTGGCGAGCGTGCTGAGCCAGGTCCGCCCGTTCGACCGGACCAACCGCCGCAACGCCTACTGGCGGATGTTCGGGCTCGACCTCGCGCACGCGGTGCCGCCGCTGTGGGCCGGGTCCGGGCCGCTGGCCGACTGGAAGGACCTGACCGGTCCGGTGAACCACGACTTCCGGCAGAAGTGGAGCGAACTGCTGCGGCAGATCTGGATCGGCGTGGAGAACCGGGCGAACAACAGCGGTGCCAACCCGACCGACCCGAGCTACATCGCGCTGCTTTCCCGTGCGCTCAAGGACCTGCTCGGCAACCGCCGCCGCGGCGGCGCGCTCGCCCGTGAAGAGTTCGCCTACGTGACGATGCTGAACTGGTTCCACCTGACCGTGGACAGCGACACGTCGCTGATCGTCGACCTGCAAGCGCAGGCGAGCAGTGCGGCCGACCGGCTGGGAGCGCTGGGCCAGAAGGTCGGGATCACGCCCGCGTTGCGGTCCCGGGAGCTGTTCGACCTGGCCGAGCCGATGTCGACGCTGCTGCGCGGGATCGAGCTCGGGCTGTTCGACACCGAGTCGACCGCGGCCACGCTGTTCACCGGCGGGACGAACATCTTCCGGGACGTCCTCGACACGATCAACAACTGGCAGTCGGCCACCGGTGAGCGGGTCAAGGAAAGCCCCGCGCGCCAGGTCACGACCGCGACCGGCGGGCAGCCGCTGCGCGTGCCGGTCCCGGCGGCGTCGCCCGCGGCGATGGCACCGCTGAACGGTTCGGCGCCGGCCCTGTCCCCGAAGGGCTGAGCGCCGTGCCGGCCGCGAGCCAGCCGACCTGGGCGTGGACACCGCCCGATCCGCTGGCGGAAGGAGAGGATTCGGGCTACGAGCCCGAATGGCACGACGAGCCGGACGGCTCGCTCACCGAGGAGGAGCCGCGGCGGTGGGCGGGCGAGCTGACCAGCCCGTTCGCGGCCGCTCCCGAGGCCGATCCGGTGGTGCCCGAGGAGGCGGGCCCGTTCTCCGTCGAGGGCGAGCTCCTGCGGTGGGCCACCGAGCTGGCCCAGGCACCGCAGCGGGTCCGGGCGGCTTTCGACCGGCAGGAGGAGACCGAAGCCGTGCGCTTGCTGGTCGGCAGCGGGGTCCGGGACGCGGAGTGGCTGACCGACCTCGTCTTCCACACCCGGCACCGCGAGCTAGGCGGCCAGGCGGTCTCCGGCGATGCCCTGCTGGAGGAGGAACGGCAGGCCATCCACGACGAGGAGATCCGGCCCCGGCTCGCCGGCGACCCGGCGGAGCTGCTCGAAGGCGAGGGCTTCTTCGGTGCTCTCGTCGGCGATGTGCTGGCGACGAACGCCGTCCACGCCGCGTTCGCCGGGGGTGAGCGCGACGAGAACAAGCTCACGGACATCGGCTACCGGGCGGTCCCGGGCACGGCCGCGAAGATCAAGCCGGGTGATCCGCCCGAGCTGAAGGAGCGGTGGACCCGGATCCGGGACCGCATCGTGCGGCCGTTCCTCCGGTTGAAGAAGACCGGTCTCGACCGGCTGGTGCCGAGGGGAAAGCCGTTCGTGCGCCTGTGCTGCCTGCTGTTCGGGCCCGCGGTCCTCGACCTGGCCGGCCTCGGCACGCACGGGACCGCCCCGGTCGACGCGCTCGGCGAGGTCTACACGCGCAAGCTCGGCTTCGTCGACCTCGGCCACGCCCGCGAGACCGCGGACGTGACGCTGTGGGCTCTGAACCAGCTCCAGCACCAGGCGACGGCCGGCGCCACCGTCGCCCTGTTCCACGGTTCGGCCCGCCTGCTGCGCGACGTCCCGCTCGAGCGGCGGCTGGCGCTCGCGCAGCAGCTGGCGTACGTCGATGCGGTCGAGCACGAGATCGCGACGTTCGGCGTCCCCGGGCCGGGCCTGGACAACTCGTCGTTCTCGCCGGAAGACCTGCCGTCCAACCTGTTCGGCACGCTCGTCGCCGCGGCCGCCTTCCGCGCCGACGGCGGTACCGACGCCGCGATCACGCAGCAGCTCAAGCAGCAGCTGACGGCCGCCGGTGCGCAGCCCGTGGCCGTGGCGGTGCAGGTGCAGCAGGCCGCGGCCGGCCGGGGCTGGTGGGGCCCCGCGACGGCGTGGTGGGCGGATGCCCCGCTGCGCAAGCGGAACTTCACCGCGGACCCCTGGCTCATCGACGAGCAGGGCGCGGTGCGGATCGCCCAGGGCGCGCTGCCCGCGGCGCCGCCCCTGGTCGGCGCGGACTTCGAGTACGAGTCGGCGGCGCACCTCAAGAACACCGAGTTCGCGCAGAAGATCGCTGCCATCCGCGCGCAGGTCCCGGCCTCGGCGAGGACGCCGTGACCGTCCCGTTCTCCGTCGAGGGTGAGCTGGAAAGCTGGGCGGACACGCTGCTGCGGCTGCCGGCCGGGGTCCGGGCGGCGCTCCTGGCCGGGCACCCCGAGGAAGCCGTCCGCCTGCTCGCCGCCGGGGGCAAGCGGGACGAGGCCTGGCTGACCGACGTCGTCTTCCACACCCGCCACCCCGAGCTGCGCGGGCGGGCGATCCGCCGCACCGAGCGGGCCTTGGCCCAGGAGTGGCGGGACCTCCGCACCACCGTCGTGCACGCGGCGCTGACGGCCCCGCCCGCTCCCCCACCGGCCCCGGCGGTTCCCGCCGCACCGGCCCGGCCGGTGACGGACTGGCGGCTGCGCGCACTGCGGTCCGCCGGGATCGATCCGGCCAAGTGGGACCCGGACGCGGGGTTCACGGCGATGAAGCCGATCGTCGAGCGGGTCTACGCCTACGACATGGACTTGTTCAACCACAACGAAAATCTCCTATGGGCCGGGATGGCGAAACTGGCCGGCGGTCAGGTCTACCGCGGGCTGAGCGTCACCCAGGCGACCATCGACGCCGCCGCGATGACGGCCGACCAGGTCGTCACGGCCGACGTCCTCATCACCTACGCGCAGAGCGTTCAGGTGAAGCTGCTCTTCGCGCAGCGGGCGATCTTCGGCGACCTGGCGTGGCAGCACCAGGCTTTCGTGGAGGGCGGCCTGCCGGCGCTGGAGGCCGTCTCCCCCGCCGCGCCGGTCGACGCCTGGCGGGACATCGCCTCCGGCGATCCCGGGCGGGTCCGGCGGGGCAACCGGGCGCTGCTGCGCCGCGAGCAGGAAGTGGTGCTGGCGCCGTTCTACGCGTCGATCCGCGACATCCCGGACTTCGACCAGATCCCGAAGCGCATGTCCGCCGAGGCGCTTTCGCCGGTCACCGGCGGGAAACCGTTCCGGGACGTGGTGCCGGGTGGCGACATCACGGTGTTCGCGGACCGGTGGAAGTGGATCGAGACCGACATGCTGCCGGCCTACGAGGTGCTGACGCCGGCGCGCCGCCGTCAGCTCGTCAACGCTCCGCTGGCCGACCTCGCCGCCCGGCGCTGGCCACCCGGCTGACGGTGGCGGGCTCGGTCAGGCTTCGCGCCGCCGGGCCTCGCGTTGCCTGCGGTGCGCCGCCATCCGCACCGGGGAGTTCACCGCACCGTCGCCCGCGTACCCGCCGATGCGGTGCACCACCTCGAAGAACACCCGGCCGCCGAGCACCACCGTGAAGAAGTGCAGCAGCTCGCCACCCTCGTCGCGGTCGTAGAGCACCGACTGCTGCCGCAACCGCGCCAGCAGCGCGGGATCCGGAGCCAGCCGGGCATCGAGGTCGTCGTAGTAGTTGCCGGGGATCTCCAGCAGCGGTGCCCCCAGCTCGCGCATCCGGCGGGCGCTCGCCAGCGCGTCACCGGTCGTCAACGCGACCCGCTGCGGCTCGCGCACCCCCGGCGCCCACTCCCCCCGCCGGAGCAGGGCCGATTCCAGCGCGATGCGGACGCGGCCGGACGGGTCGGCCACCGTGCGGCTGCGCACCAGCCCGAACGGGGCGGCGAACTCCGTCACCGGTTCCGGCTCCAGGCCGAGGACCGCCCGGTAGAACAACGCCGCCTCGTCGAAGTGGTCGAACGGCTGGGTCAGCGCCAGGTGGTCGATCCCGGTCACCCCGGCTTCGCCGCCCGCCGCCGGGGTCTGGGTGAAGTCGCCGAGCCAGCTGTCGGCCGTGTCGGCGCCGGTGCGGCAGAAGAAGACCGACGTCCCGTCGGGCGCGGCGATCGCCGAGAGGTCCGCCTCGTCCGCGCGGTGGGTGCGCGGCAGGATCGGAGCGAGCAGCCGCTGCGCGCGCCGGGCCGAGGCGACCGGGTCGGCGCTCTCGACCGCGACCGCGCCGACCGACGCGCCCCCGGGGCCGGAAGCGTTGAGCAGGATCCGCGCGTCCCCCTGCTGCCACAGCCGGACGGGCTTGGACCGGTGCCGGCCGGTCTCCGCGAACCCGAGGCCCCGCAACGCCTCCGCCATGGTGGGTTCCGTTTCGCCGTCGACGGCCAGCTCGACGAACGCGTGCCCGGCGAGGGCCGGCGCGGGCGGCAGGTCCGTGACCCCGAGCGTCTCCTGCAGGCCGAGCAGGGAGCGCATCGCGTCGACCGCCGCCGGTCCCGGGTCGGCCTGGCGGAAGACGTCGTTGAACACCTCGAGCGACAGCGGCCCGCGGTAGCCGGCCGCCAGCACGTGCCCGGTGAACGCGGTCAGGTCGAACGCGCCCTGGCCGGGGAAGAGCCGGTGGTGGCGGCTCCACTGCAGGACGTCCATCTGCAGCCGCGGCGCGTCGGCCAGCTGCAGGAAGAACAGCTTCTCGCCGGGGATCGTGCGGATCGCGGCCGGGTCGCTGCCCCGCGACAGGATGTGGAAGCTGTCCAGGCACAGCCCGAGCGCGGGGTGGGCGGCGCGGCGCACGATCCGCCACGAGTGTTCGTAGGTGTTGACGAACCGGCCCCACGCCAGCGCTTCGTAGGCGATCCGGATGCCCCGCGCCGCGGCGCGGTCGGCGAGCAGGTGCAGCTGCTCGGCGGCGAGGTCGTCGTCGTCGACCGCGTCCGGGGAGACCGACGAGCACACCAGCATCGTGTCGGCGCCGAGCTGGTCCATGACGTCGAACTTGAGCTCCGCGCGCCGCAGGTTGCGCGCGAGCACGTCCGGCGGGACCGCTTCGAAGTCGCGGAACGGCTGGTACAGGTCGATCGACAACCCCAGCTCGGCGCAGTGTTCGCCGATCTCCTTCGCCGGCCACGACGAAGCGACGAGGTCGTTCTCGAAGATCTCCACCCCGTCGAACCCGGCGCGGGCGGCGGCGGTCAGCTTGTCTTCCAGGGTCCCGGACAGGCAGACGGTGGCGATCGAGCGGCGGGCTTCGGCTGCGGTTTCAGTCGAGGACATCGGCGGGCTGCCTTTCCAGGGAAGCGGTTCCGGTGAGGACGGCGAAGTGCCGCAGCATCCGCGCGGCATCGGGTTCGGAGCCGGTGAAGAGGCGGAAGGCTTCGGCGGCCTGGAAAACGGCCATGCGGCCGCCGTCCAGCACGCGGGCCCCGACGGCGCGCGCGGCGCGGACGAGGTCGGTTTCGAGCGGCCGGTAGACAACCTCGGCGACCCACAGGTCCGGGCGGAGGAGGCCGGCGGGCACCGGGAGTCCGGGGTGGGCGGCCATGCCGGTAGGGGTGGCGTGCACAAGCCCATCCGCGGCACGCATGGCGGCTGCGAGATCGGTGCCCGCCGACGCGCGGCCGGTCCCGAGTCGGCCACCCACTGCGGCCTCGATGTCCGCCGACCCGCGCCCCTCGAAGCCCGGCCCCACCGACCCGCGGCCGCCGACCCCCTTCTCGGGATCCGATCCCGCTGCCCCGCACCCCTCCCCAGCTCGGCCGCCCATCCCTGCCTCAGACCCCGGCCCCGCCGAAGCGCGACCGGACCCGAACTGACCGCCCACCGGCGTCCCCGCATCCGACCCCGCCGACCCGCGACCCTCCACCGCGGCCCCGAGCCCCGCCCCTGCCGCCGCCCGGCCCGACCCGAACCGGTCAGCCAAGGCAGCCGCCAGCTCCGCCGCCCGGCCGGTGTCGAGGTCGAAGACCCGGACGTGGCCCGCGCCCGCCGTGAGCAACCCGTGGGCCACCGCGGCTCCCGCGCCGCCCGCGCCGAGCAGCACCACCGACTCCAGTTCGGCTTCCGGCAGGCCGGTCCGCAGGCCCCGGGCGAAGCCGGACCAGTCGGTGTTGTGGCCGATCGCGCGGCCGTTCTCGAACACCACCGTGTTGACCGCCGCCAGCGCCGCCGCGTCCGGGGACAGCTCGTCCAGGTGCTCCAGCACCACCTGCTTGCACGGGTGCGTGATGTTCAGCCCGCGGAACCCGGCGTCGCGGCCCGCCGCCAGCAGGGGCCCGACGGCGGTCGCCGGCACGCCGAGTTCGTCGAGGTCGAAGCGGGCGTAGACCAGCTCCACCCCGAGCCGGCGGGCCTCGGTCTCGTGCAGCGGCGGGCTCAGCGACGGCCCGATGCCCGCGCCGATCAGCCCGGTGAGCACCGTGCCCGGGGTCGCCCGCGCGGCGTGCGCGCGGATCGCGTCGATCGCTGAAGACAAGGTCACGAGCACTCCCGTAATGTACGAACCAGTACGTTATTTGTACCTCATGGTGTCGCCGCCGTGAAGGGCCCCGGCGAGGTCCTACAGTGGGAACACCACCTGCAGCGAGGAAGGAAGTCCGTGGCCGCACCCTCGTCGGACGCCGTGGCGAACGGCGGACCCGCGCGCATCCGCGACGCGGACCGCACGCGCGCCGAGATCCTCGACACCGCCGCCCGCGAGTTCGCCGAGAAGGGCTTCGACGGCGCCCGGGTGGACGAGATCGCCGCGAAGACCCGCACCACCAAGCGGATGATCTACTACTACTTCACCAACAAGGACCAGCTGTTCGTCGAGGTGCTCGAGCGGGCCTACACAGTCATCCGCTCCCTCGAGCAGGACCTCGACGTCGACCACCTCGACCCCGCCGAGGCGATCCGGCAGCTCGCCGGGCTCACCTTCGACCACCACGAGTCCCACCCGGACTTCGTGCGGCTGGTCAGCATCGAGAACATCCACCGCGCCGAGCACATCGGCCGGTCGAACGCGCTGTCCAACCTGGCCAACCCGGCGCTCGACGTGCTCACCCGCATCCTCGCGCGCGGCCGCGAAGCCGGGCAGTTCCGCGACGACGTCGACGCGCTCGACGTGCACATGGCCATCAGCGCGTTCTGCGTGTTCCGCACCGCGAACCGCTACACGTTCAACGCCATCTTCGACCGCGACATGCTCGACCCCGCCTTCCGCGACCACCACCGGCGCATGGTCGCCGACATGCTCGTCAGCTACCTGACGGCGCGCTGAGCCGCACGACCCGGTCGGCGACGGGCGGGTACCGGGCCAGCACCTCCGGATCGTGGCCCGGGACGACCGGACCGCCCCCGGCCAGCTCCTTGACCCGGTCGAAGGCGTCGTACACGCCGGTCATCGAGTGCAGCAGCGGCGCCGGGCGGTCGTCGTCGAGGTTCTCGTGGAAGTGACTGGCGTCCGAGGCCAGCACGACCGGCCCGGCGGCGGTCTCGACCCGCACGACCTGCATGCCCGCGGTGTGCCCGCCGACGAGGTGGACGCTGAGCCCCGGCACCACCTCGGCGTCCCCGTCGACCAGGTCGACCGGACCCGCCCGCACATGGTCGAGAGCCACGTCGTCGAGCAGCCACCGCTCCCGCTCGATTCGCTTGGCCCACGGGCCGGTCCAATAGTCCACTTCGGACTGCTGGACCACGAACCGCGCGCCCGGGAAGTCCGCCACCGTGCCGCAGTGGTCGTAGTGCAGGTGCGTGAGGACGACGTGGCCGACCTCCCCCGGATCGACCCCGAGCGCGGCGAGCAGCCGGCCGGGCTCGACGTACTCGAGCCCGGCCACCTCCCTCGCCCGCGCCGCCCGGATGCCCGCGTCGACGAGCACCGTGTGCTCCGGCGACACCGCCAGCCAGACGTAGTAGGCGGTCGGGTGGGGTGCCGCGGAATCCCGGTCGTGGCCCAGGAAATGCTCGCCGCGGAACCCCGTGCGCCGGCCGTAGCAGAGCGCGTAGACCTCGAACGCGCTCATTGCGGGACGCTGACCTCGCCGCGCACCGGTTCCTTGAGGCCCAGTCGCGCGGTCGGCACCCGGTAGGTTTCCTTCCCGGTCGCCACGGCGATCACGTTCACCAGGCACAGCGCGGCGGTGAAGACGGCGACGCCGAGCCACGCGCCCCGGCCCGTGCCCGTGACGCCGACCGCGATGGTGGGCAGGAACCCGCTGATCGCGAACCCGATCTGCGTCCCGATCGCGGTGCCCGACAACCGCACCCGCGCCGGGAACATCTCGCCGTAGAACGACGGCCACACGGCACTCGTGGCGGTGTAGACGATGCCGAACATCCCGATGCCGACGACGAAGATCCAGAGGTAGCTGCCGGCCGAAATGGCGCCCAGGTAAGGGAAGATCAGGATCGCGCAGCCCAGCGAACCGGCCATGAAGATCCGCTTGCGCCCGATGCGGTCGGAGAACTTGGCCCACAGCGGGATCGTGATCACCGCGGCGACGTTGGCCAGCACGCCGACCCACAACATCGGCGTCTTGCTCAGGCCCACCGTGTTCACGGCGTAGCTGAGCGCGTAGACGGTGAAGATCGTGCTGACGGAAGCGATCAAGGCGGCCACGACCACGCGCAGGACGTCGGCCCAGTGGTCGCGTAGCAGCACGGCCAGCGGCAGCTTCACCACTTCGCCACTGGCGACCTCTTCCTGGAACACCGGCGTCTCGTCCAGCGAGCGGCGGATGTAGTACCCGACCAGCACCACGACGGCGCTCAGCCAGAACGGCACCCGCCAGCCCCACGACAGCAGCTCTTCCTGCGGCAACGCGGCCACCGGCAGGAACACGGCGGTCGCCAGGATCTGCCCGGCCTGCGTGCCGCTGAGGGTGAAGCTCGTGTAGTACGCGCGCCGGTGTTCGGGAGCGTGTTCGAGGCTCATGGAGTTCGCGCTGGCCTGCTCGCCGCCGGCGGACAGGCCCTGCAGCAACCGCAGGGCCACCAGCAGGATCGGCGCGGCCACGCCCAGCGTCCCGTAGCCCGGCAGGCAGCCGACGAGCACAGTGGACAGTCCCATCAGCAGCAAGGTGATCAGCAGCACCCGTTTGCGGCCGAACTTGTCCCCCAGGTGCCCCAGCAGCAGTGCGCCGAGCGGCCGCGAGACGTAGCCGACGCCGAACGTCGACAGGGCCAGCAGGGTGCCGGTCGCCGGGGAGGAGGCCGGGAAGAAGATCTTGTTGAAGACCAGTGCCGCGGCCGTGCCGTAGATGAAGAAGTCGTAGTACTCGAGTGCGCTGCCGATCCACGCGGCCAAAGCCGCCTTGGCGGGCCTGCCCACGGGCGCGGCTGCGCCATCCGGACGATCGGTCACGTCAATCTCCTCCGTGGGTGCGCCGGTGCAGTCCAGGTAACTAACCGGTCAGGTATGTACCGTACGGTTAATTAGAGAGATTGAACGGCGGCCGCGGGCTTGTCAAGTACCGATTTCCGGCGCGACCGGCCGTCAGCCCAGCCGCCGGCGAGCCTGCTCCCGGAACCGGTCGGGTGTCCGCGGATCATCGAAGATCCGCTGCATCGCCGGCCGCGCGAGCCGCACGTCGTAGTCCATCGCGGTGTCCGCGGCCTCGATGCGGATGGCGTGGCTGCGGTCGTGCCGCGCCACGTAGACGAGAGCTTCGGCGATCGACGAGTGTCCCGGCAACGCGAGCGCCGCGCGGATCCGGATCTGTCCCTCGGCGTCCCGGACGATGGCCCGCAGCGCGGTCTTGGCTGCCGACCGATCGTGGGGCAGCAACGCTTTCGCGGCGGTGAACCGGGCTTGGACCGGACGGGCGGTCGTCGCGAGCCCCCGCAGCGCCCGCACTCCCTCGGCCCCGGCTTCGGTCGCGGCGGTGATCCGCAGGGTGACGTCCGCCTTCGGCCGTTCGGCCACCTTCGCCAGCAGCCGGAGCCCGGCCGGCCCGTACAGTTCGGCCGCTTCTCGGGCGGCGGCCAGCGCCGCCTGATCGTCGGCGTCGCCGACCACGGTGCCGTACCAGGCGACGGCCTGGTCACGGGACAGCTCGGGCCGCGCCACCGCCACGGCCTGCAGCCGGACTTTGCCCGGGACGTGCCGGTCCCGCACGACCTCCGCGAGCGCGGGCACGGCCTGCCCGGGATCGCACTCGTAAGCCTCGCGCAACCAGTTCAGCCCGGCGACGTGAGTGGTCGAGCCGGTTCTCCAGATGGCGATGAACAGCCGGGCCGCCAACGGCCGGTCCACCGCGCGCACCGCCTTCGCCGCGTCACCTCGGCAGGACGTCTCGAGTTCGGCGTCGGCGGCCAGGCGAACCAGCGTGTCCGGGGACCCGCCGTGCGCTTCGACGATTCGCTTGCCCGCCATGACACGCAGCCCGCCCGGCACCCTCGGCAATGCCGCGAACCGCTCCAGCGCGGGAATGGCCACCAGGGGGTCGATCTCCCCGGCGAGGACGGCCGCGCGGAAGCCCGCCTTGCCGTCGGTGAGGTCTTCACGCGCGAGCAGCGCTTTGAGGATCCGCAGTGCCACCGCGGCGTCCCGGCCGCGCACCCGCTCGACGATCCGCACCGCCGTGCCCGCCTCCGCCGCGGCCGCGAACCGCTCGGCCGCCTCGCTCCACTCGGCGCCCGGCAACCCCAGCAAGGCGGACAGGATCTCCGCCCGCTTCGAGTCCGGCAAGCCGTACCCGGCCGTGACGAACTCGCGCATCAGCTCGGCGGAACCGATGAGGACGACGGCCTCCGCACGCAAGTCCCCCATGTCCTCGTCCCCGGCGAAGTACCGCAGCGCGCGGTCACCCAGCGCCGGGTCACGCTCCTGGATCCGGACCGCGGTGGCGAGCCGGTCGGCCGGTTCGCCCGCCAGGCTCCGCGCCAGGACGGCGAGGTTCTTCGCGCCCCGGACCTCGTCGTGGCGCGTGATCTCGACGACCGCGTCCAGCCGGAGCCGGTCCGTGGCTCCCGGACCGGGGTTGGCGACCAGCGACTCCAGTTCGACGAGCGCCTGCCCGGCGTCGAGGTCGACCATCCAGCCGAGCGTCGCCGCCCAGCGGCCGGGCTCGGTGAGCGCGCCGCGTAGCACTTCGAGGACCAGCTCACGGACCCGGTCGTCCGGGAGCAGGCCTCGCCGCACGAGGTCGATCACGAACCGGATGTTCGGGTCGCGGTGCCGTTCCTCCAGCAGGCGGCGGATCCGCCGCTCGACCACGGGCCGGGCCGGGCGCCACCACAACGCCGCCAGGATCTGCTGCATCCCGGCGTCCGGCCACGGCCGGACCCCTTGCGGCGCCAGGTACTTCAGCGCCCGCAGCGACCGCGCACGCGGGTACCGCCGGAACAGGTGATCCGCGACGAGGTAGTCCGCCACTTCCGGACGGCCGAACCGGAACCCGCTCCCGTCGGCCACGACGAGACCCGTCGTGCGCAGGTGCGCGGCCACCCGCTCCCGGCGTTCGGCGTCGGGCATCTCCCGCGGCCAGTCGAACCGGGCCAGCCCATCCCGTTGGCGCGCGACGTCTTCCAGGACCGCCCGCGCCTCCCCCGCCCGCAGGAACGACGCGGTGGCGAGCGCGCGGACCGCGGCCTGCACCACGTGCTCCAGCTCTTCCAACTCGCGGGGCAAGCCGTCGGCGGTCACGATCGACCATGCTAATCGCGCGGGAATCCCCGGCACAGGACAGAAAACGGACACTCCGTGGACAAGCCGGCAACGTCCGCCCTCGGCCGCGAACCGGTCGCCGGAGCGCGACCTCCGTCACCGGCGAACGGTAATTCCTGCCGGGACCGGCCGTCCGCGGGTTAAGCTGCCGTCGTGCCCCTCACCATCCGCTTCGCCCGTGGCCGCCGGCCGCGTGGCTGCCAGGCGCCCGCTCGGCGTGTGCGCGGGCGGCGGGTGCGGTACGCGATCGGCTCCGAGGCGGGCCAGGTCGACGGGATGCGATGGCCGCGTGCGCCGCGCACCACGCCGGATCACTGAACGACCCTTCGTGATTCCGCGTGTTCGTGCGCTCCGGTGATCCCCGACCAGCCACGAACCCACCCGGGACCGCCCGGGTCAGGAGCACATCGCCATGGAGCACGCCTTTTTCTTCCCGGCCGCGCCGGGAACCCCGCCGACCGCCGAGGGGTACTTCGGTGCCTTCGGCGGCCGGTTCGTCCCGCAGGCGCTCGTCGCCGCCGTCGACCAGGTCGCCGCCGAGTACGAGCGGGCCAAGACCGATCCCGCCTTCGTCGCCCGGTTCGAGGACCTGCTCGCCCACTACGTCGGGCGCCCGAGCGCGCTCACCGAAGTGCCCCGCTTCGGCGGGCACGCCGGGGGCGCGCGGGTCTTCCTCAAACGCGAAGACCTCAACCACACCGGCTCGCACAAGGTCAACAACGCGCTCGGGCAGGCGTTGCTGGCCGTGCGGATGGGCAAGACCCGTGTCATCGCCGAGACCGGCGCGGGCTCGCACGGCGTCGCGACCGCCACCGCGTGCGCGCTGACCGGCCTCGCCTGCACCGTCTACATGGGAGAGACGGACATCCGCCGCCAGGCCGTCAACGTGGCGCGGATGCAGCTGCTCGGCGCCGAGGTCGTCCCGGTGACGTCGGGCTCGCGCACCCTCAAGGACGCCATCAACGAGACGTTCCGCGACTGGGTCGCCCACGTCGGCGACACGCACTACCTGTTCGGCACCGTCGCCGGGCCGCACCCGTTCCCCGCCATGATCCGCGACTTCCAGCGCGTCATCGGCGTCGAAGCCCGCCGCCAGCTCCGGGAACGCACCGGGCGGCTGCCCGACGCCGCCATCGCTTGCGTCGGCGGCGGATCCAACGCGATCGGCCTGTTCCACGCCTTCCTCGGCGACCCCGGTGTGCGCCTGATCGGCTGCGAAGCCGCCGGCCACGGCGTGGCGAGCGGGCAGCACGCGGCGTCGCTGTCGGCCGGCGAACCGGGTGTCCTGCACGGCTCCCGCTCCTACGTCCTGCAGGACGACGAAGGCCAGATCCTCGAAGCCTGGTCGATCTCGGCCGGGCTCGACTACCCCGGTGTCGGCCCGGAACACGCGCACCTGCACGACTCCGGCCGCGCCGAGTACCGCCCGGTCACCGACGACGAGGCGATGCGCGCGTTCCGCCTGCTCGCCGAGACCGAGGGCATCGTCCCGGCGATCGAAAGCGCGCACGCGCTGGCCGGCGCCCTCGAGGTCGGCGCCGAGCTGGGCCCGGACGCCGTCCTCCTGGTGAACCTCTCCGGCCGCGGGGACAAGGACCTGGACACCGCGTCCGTCCACTTCGGACTGGAGGGGGCGCGATGAGCCTGCGGTTGCTGACCGAAACCCTCGCCGGGGCGAACCGGGCCGGCCGGGCCGCGCTCATCACGTACCTGCCGGCCGGGTTCCCCACCGTCGACGGCGGGATCGCCGCGCTCCGGGCCACCCTCGACGCCGGCGCGGACATCGTCGAAGTCGGCCTGCCGCACAGCGACCCGGTGCTGGACGGCCCGGTCATCCAGGCCGCCGACGACCTCGCGCTGCGCGGCGGGGTCCGGATCGCCGGAGTCCTGCGCACGGTGCGCGAAGTCCACGCCGCCACGGGCAAGCCGGTGCTGGTGATGTCGTACTGGAACCCGGTGTCCCGCTACGGCGTCGAGCGGTTCGCCCGCGAGCTGGCCGAGGCCGGGGGCTCGGGGTGCGTGCTGCCGGACCTGCCGGTGGCGGAGTCCGCGGCGTGGCGCCGGCACGCCGCGGCGCACGAGCTGGCCACGGTGTTCGTCGTCGCGCCGAGCAGCACGGACGCGCAGCTGGCGGAAACCGCCGCGGCCGGGACCGGGTTCGTCTACGCGGCCGCGCTGATGGGCGTCACGGGAACGCGGGCGTCGGTGGACGACGCTGCCGCCGTCTTGGTGCGCCGCCTCCGCGCGGTCACCGGCCTGCCGGTCTGCGTCGGGATGGGCATCGCGGACGCCGGTCAGGCGGCCGAGGTCGCCGGGTTCGCGGACGGCGTGATCGTCGGCTCGGCGTTGGTCGAGACGCTCCTCGGCACCGGCGACCGGGCCGCGCTCGAGCGGCTGACGGAGCAGCTCGCGGCCGGGGTGCGCGGGGCCTGACGGCGGCCGGGCCGCGCCACGACGCGCGGCCCGGCCGCCCGCTCCGGCCCGGCCACGGGACGCGGTGACCGGAGTCGTTGCGGTACGGTGGAATCCGGCTGGCCGAAGGGGGCGGGTCAACAGTGGGCCCTGCCGGAACCCCGCGCACCGACCGCACCGGAGACCTCGTCACCCTGGCCCGGCTGTCCGCCGGAACCGCCGCGGTCGAAGAGATCCTCGGCTGGCTCGCCGGGCGCACCGGTGGGGCGGTGGCCCTGCTCGACAGCGACGGCGATGTCGTGGCCGCGCCGCCGGGCCAGCCCCCTCCCCACCCCGCGGCCGCCACCGCGGTGACCGGAATGCACCGGCGCGGGACCCCGTCGGCCGTTCTCGGCGATGGGCCGGAAACCGTCGACCTCGTCCGGCTCGGCGCGGACTCCCGGACGTTCCTAGTGGTCACGGGATCGGCGGAGCGCCGGCACGGGGTCCTGCTCGCCGACGCCGCCCGCATCCTGGGCCTGTGCTGGCGCCTCCAGGAGGCCGAACGGGCCAGCCGCCAGGTCGCCTCGGCGATGGCGCACAGCCGCGAGGCCGTGCTCCACCTGCTCATGGTCGGCAGCCTGGCCGCCGCCCGGCGGATCGCCGCGACGCTGGGCCCGCACCTGCCCGACCAATCCCGCGTGTACGTCGTGGAGTGCCCGGCCGGCCGGCGCAGCCGCGTCGCGGACCGCATCGAGCGCTTCGCCGGGCGGCGGGCGTGGATCGTGCCGTGTCCCGTCCACGCCCGTCACCTGATCGCGCTCGTCCCGACCGGGCGCGCCGCCACCCTGGACCGGCTGATCGCCGAAACCGTTCCCGAGGCCCGGGTCGGCGCGAGTGACGAGCTGCCGCTGAGCGAGACGGCGATCGGCTACGAGCAGGCGTTCCACGCCCTCGCGGTGGCCCGCGGCGTTCCCGGCCGGTACGCCCGGTTCGACCGGCACACCGACCTCACGCCACTCGTCGAGGACTCCGGGCACGCCTGGGCGGCCGGGTTCCTGGCCCCCTGCCTGGCCCACACCCCCGCCCGGCGCGCCGATCCCGGCGCCGAAGAGCTTCTGGCCACCCTGTACTCCTGGCTCACCTTCGACAGCGGCGCGAGCCGCCACCTCAAGATCCACCGCAACACGCTCTCGGCCCGTCTGCACCTGCTCGACGGGCTGCTCGGCGTCGACCTGACACGGGTGGCCGACCAGTCGGCCGCCTGGCTCGCGGTGCGCCTGCACGCCGCGCCTCGCGCCACTCCCGCGGCGCCGGGCCGGACCGTCACCCTCGACCGGGTGCTGGCCACCCCGGCGGCGAAAGTCTGGGCCCGGTCCCGGCTCAGTCCCCTCGAACGCGCCGGGTCGCCGGCCGGCATCGAGACGCTCACGGCCTGGCTGCGCACCGACACCCGGCTTTCCGCGACCGCCGCCGCGCTCGGCATCTCCGTTCCGGCCGTGCGCAAGCGGCTGGCCCGGATCGAACAGGTCCTCGGCCGGTCCCTGCTGCACGCGCCGAGCGCCAAGCACGAGCTCTGGCTGGCCATGCGGGCGGCCGGCTCGTTGTGAGCGCTCGTCCTGCCTCGCCGGCTTCCCCGATCACCGGGCACCGGGAAACCACCGCGGCCGCTCACTGTGCACTCTGTGACTCGCCGCACCGCGCGACGCCCGGCTACCGTCGGAGACTCGGCAACCGGGGAAGGTCGCCGCTCGCCGGCCGTCCTGGGGGTGCGGCCGGAGAGCGTTCGCCCCGCCCCGCGCCGGTCTCCGCGACCAGTACGCTGGTGACGGCCTGACGGAGTGGGCGTCCGGCCCGTTCAGCCGAGGAGACCGCGTGGATCAGCAGGGCTTGGTGACCGTCGCGAGCAAGTGGCCGGTGGACACGACCGTCGACCGGTTCGAGCAGGCCATCGCCACCGCCGGGCTCGTCGTGTTCGCCCGGGTCGACCACGCGCGCAACGCCCGCGAGGTCGACCTCGACCTCCGCCCGACGTTCCTGCTCATCTTCGGCAACCCGCGCGGCGGCACCCTGCTCATGCAGGAGAACCAGGTCACCGGCATCGACCTGCCGCTGAAGTTCCTCGTCTGGGAGGACGAGCACGGCCAGGCCCGGGTGACCTACGACGACGTCGCCTGGATCGCGCGACGCCACGGCCTGTCCCCGGAGACGGCCGGCGTCGTCACGGCGACCGCCTCCGCCGTCGAGAACCTGGCGCGCCAGGCGACCCAGGACTGACCTTCAGGCCGTCGCGCGCCGGAGCACCAGCCACGCCACGCCGCCGAGGGCCAGCGCGAGCACCAGCGGATACGCCGTGTACAGCGCGAACGACGGCTGCCCGCCGAGGAAGTCGCCGATCGCGGGCCACCAGCTCCGCTGCGACACCAGGAGCTTGATCCCGGCGAGCAGCGCGACGGCCCCGGCGAGGGCGAGGTAGATCCCGGTCTGCCGCCAGCGCTGGAACACCACGCCCGCCAGCACGCCGATCGCCGACACCGCGACCAGCGGTCCACTGTAGACGAACCACAGCGCGGCCGGGCCGTGCTGCCCCAGCACGTCCAGCCCGAAGATCCGCGCCTCCCGGCCCCAGCCGCCGGTCGACCGCTCGACGACGGCGAGCGCCACCATCACGAGCCCGAGGAGCAGGGCCTGCCCGAGGACGACCAGCGCGGTCGCGGCGGCGAACGTCCGGCGGGTCACGCCGAGCCCCAGTGCGAAGGGGAACACCTGCGTCATCGACTGCAGGTGCGCGGGGGCGACCACGCCCCACAGCGCCGGCAGCAGGTAGAGCTCGTGCGCGCCGAGCGCGCCTGCGCCGTTGGAGACGTCGATGCCCCAGCCCAGCAGCGGCAGCACGGCCAGCAGACCCAGCGGGTAGGCGAGCAGCACCGGCCAGTTGACCAGCTGGATCCGCGCGACGTCGAGCACGCGTGTCATCGGGCTTCCTTCCCGGCGGCGACCGGCCCGCCGTGGCCTTGGGTGGTGCGGACGACCAGCTGCTGCAACGAAACCGGCTCGAAGTCCAGCCCGGGCTCGTACCGGTCCCGGACCCTGGTGAGGGTGACGCGCAGGGAGCCGCCGAACCGTTCGCGGTGCAGTTCCCGGTGGCCGGCGGCGAAGCGCTCGACGGCCTCGGCGGGCCCGGTCACCGCGACGGCCTCGCCGCGCAGCGACTCGGCGTCGGTGTCGATGAGCACCCGGCCCCGGTCGAGCAGCACGACGTGCTCGATCAGCTTGTCGACCTCGTCGATCAGGTGCGTGGAGAGCACGATCGTGCGCGGGTGCTCGGCGAAGTCGGCGAGCAGGCGGTCGTAGAACAGCTGGCGCGCAACGGCGTCGAGGCCGAGGTAGGGCTCGTCGAACAGGGTCAGCGGGGCCCGCGAAGCCAGCCCGATGATCACCCCGACCGCCGACAGCTGCCCGCGCGAGAGCCGGCCGACCCGGCTGCCTGCCGGGACGGCGAAGTCCGCCAGCAGCGCCGCGGCGAAGGCGTCGTCCCAGTTCGGGTAGAGCAGTCCGGCGGCCCGCAGCGCGTGCTTGACGCGGAACTTCTCCGGGTACTGCTGGCTTTCCTTGATGAAGCAGACCCGGGAGAGCACGTCGGCGTTCTCGTACGGGTGCTGCCCGAAGACCTCCACCGTGCCGCCGGTTTCGAAGGCCTGCCCGGTGAGGATCCGCATCAGCGTGGTCTTGCCGGCGCCGTTGCGGCCCAGCAGGCCGTGGATCGTGTTCCCGGCGAGCTCCACGCTCACCCCGTCGAGCGCGGCGAGCGGGCCGTAGCGCTTCGTCACCCCGGTTGTGCGCACCACGTTCGTCACTGCGGCTCCCAGACGTCGATCAGCTTCTTGATCTCCTCGGCGTCCATGCCGAGCTTGCCCGCCTCCGCCATCAGCGGGGCGAGGAACTGCCGCGTGAAGTCCCGGCGCCGCCGCTCCAGCAGCTGCGCGCGGGCGTCCGGCGCGACGAACATGCCGATGCCCCTTCGCTTGTAGAGGATCCCGTCGGCGACGAGCTGGTTGATGCCCTTGGCCGCGGTCGCCGGGTTGATCCGGTGGAAGGCCGCGAGCTCGTTGGTCGAGGGCGCCTGCGTGTCCGCGGCCAGGCTGCCGTCGACGATCGAGTTCTCGATCCCCGCGGCGATCTGCAGGAACAGCGGCCGCCCGTCGTCCTTCACGCCGACCACCGCACGCGGCGGTTCGTCGGTTCATTACTCATGTAACTAACCATGGAGGCTCAGGAGGGTCCTGTCAAGGCGGACGTCGACGCCGACGGTGGCCGGCCCCCGCTGGGGCCGGCCGCCTCCCTTCAGCCCGTCAAGTCGCCTTCCCGCTCGTTGCGTCCGGCGTAGTGAGCCAGCTTCTCTTCGTCCACCGTCACGCCCAGCCCCGGCCCGGACGGCACCCGCAGCCGGCCCGCCGTGAGCTCAAGTGGCTCCACGATGTCGTCCTCGTGCAGGTAGTACATGCTGTCGATCGCCCGGGACAGCACCGGGGTGCTCGCCACCACCGCCAGGTGCGCCGCCGTCGCGATGCCGAGCTCGCCGCCGCTGTGCAGGTTCATCCCGAGGCCGAACGTCTCGCAGTGCGCGGCCAGTGCCTTCGTCGGCGCGATCCCGCCCCACTTGTAGACGTCCCCGTGGATCACGTCGACCGCGCCGAGGCGGACCGCCGGCGCGAACTCCTCGAAGCGGACCACGCACATGTTGGTGCACAACGGGATCCGGACCTTCGCGCGCACCTGGGCCATCCCCTCGATGCCGGTGCAGGGGTCCTCGAGGTACTCCAGGTCCAGCTCCTCCAGCGCCAGCCCGGCGCGGATCGAGTCGGGGACCGACCACGCCGCGTTCGGGTCGACGCGCAGCTCGACCTCGGGCAGGGCGCGCCGCAGCTCGCGCATGATCGCGACGTCGCCGCGGACGTCGGTGGTGCCTTTGAGCTTCACCGCCGTGAACCCGCCCTGCGCGACCACCTTCGCCGCGTGTTCGGCGATGCCCTGGGCCAGCTCGCGGCCCGACGCGCCGGGGGCGTCGGCGCGCGTGACGAGCGCGGTGATCGGCACGTCGTCGCGGACCCGGCCGCCGAGCAGGTCGGTCACGGACTGGCCGGTGGCGTGCCCCATCAGGTCCCAGCACGCGACGTCGAGGGCGGCCAGCGCCGCGTAGCCGAGGTAGCCGTGGAAGAACGGCACCATGTGGTGGCGCCGGTGGAACGCCTCGAGCGCGAACGGGCTCTGCCCGACCAGCTCCGCGCCGAGCTTGCGGACCAGCTCGGCGACCGGGCGGCCCCACATGGTCTCGCCCCAGCCGGTCAGGCCGGTGTCGGTGCGCAGCCGCACCACCGTGCGGGTCTCGCCCGTCTTGGTCTCGAACGAGCTGGTGAACGGGTTGGTCAACGGCAGGTTCACGACCCAGGCGTCGACTTCGGTGATCTTCATGCCTCCCCTTCGGCGTGGGTTGCGCGGGTGGCCGCGTCGAACGCGCGGATCGCGTCGACGAGGGTGGTCACCCGGTTTTCGAGCAGGCCGGCGCCGCCCTCGGCGGTCGCGCCGGTGGCGTCGTCGGTGCTGCCGCCGGCGCGGGCCCATTCGCCGTGGCGTTCGGCGGTCAGGCCCGGGTACGGCGGTTCGGCGAACAGCGGCGGTGGCGTCACGCCGGGCCGCGGCCCGGGCGGGCGGACGAGGTCCGGGTGCGAGGCGAGCATCAGCGACGTCTCGTAGTGCCCCGCGTGCCCGGGCGAGCCGCTGTGCTCGCCGAGCGAGAAGTAGGAGCACGCCCCGAGCGCGACGTCGGCGCGCAGCGCGTACTCCTTGACCGCCAGGCGCATGATCTCGTCGTTGCCGCCGTGGCCGTTGACCACGAGGACGCGCCGGAACCCGCTGGTGGCCAGGGAGTCCAGGACGTCGGCGAGCACGGCCTGCAGCGTCGCCGCGCGCAGCGACACCGCGGCGGCGAACAGGTGGTGCGGGCTGTGGCCGAACGGCAGCGCGGGCAGCCGCACCGCGGCCGGGTCGCCGCCGAGGCGCTCGAGCGCCCGGTCGGTGACGGCCTCGGCCAGCATCGTGTCGGTGCCCATGGGCAGGTGACCGGCGTGCTGTTCCTGCGAGCCGATCGGTACCACGGCGATCGCCGTGCGCGCTGCCGCACGCACGTCTCGCCAGGTCATCCGCGTCAGTTCGGGCACCTTGTCTCCCCTCTCGTCGCCGGTCGTGGCATCGTGGGCCCATGAGCACCGGCGAACGCCCGGCCCTGCGGCTGGTCCCGGCGCCCGCCGCGGCCGACGACGGCGGGCCGCTGCTGGGGGCCGTCGAACTGCTGCCCGGGCGGGTGCGGGCCGCGCTGGTCGAGCTGTCCGGCGCGGTCGTGTGGCGCGCGGAGGCGACGTACCCGCGCGGCACGGCGGACCGGGCCGAGATCGACGCCGCGCTGGCCGAGGTCGCGCGGTTCCCGACGCGGCCGGTGGGGGTCGGCGTGGCCGCCGCCGGGCTGGTCGACGCCGAGGCGGGCGTCATCATCGAAGTCAACGAAGTGCCCGCGCTGCACGGCTACCCGGTCGCGGATGTGCTGTCCACTGTGGCCGGTGCGCCGGTCCACATCGAACACCGGGCGCGGCTGCAGGTCCTGGGCGACCGCTGGTTCGGCGAAGGCCGCGGCCGCACCGCGTTCGCGTCCGTCTCCACCGGCGAGGTGCTGGGCGTGGGGATCCTCTACGGCGGCGAGGTGCTGGCCCCACCGGGCGGCCGCAGCGGCGCGCACATGACGGTCGCCGCGAGCGGGCGCCCGTGCACCTGCGGGGCGCGGGGCTGCTGGAAGACCGTGGCGACAACGCCGTGGCTGCGTGCCGAGGCATCGCGGCGGGGGCTGACCGCGCAGTCGGTGCGCGAGCTGGCCGGGCACCCGTTGCTCGACGAGTACGCGGCCAACATCGCGCTCGGGCTGGTGAACGTCCAGCAGCTGTTCGCGCCGGGCCTGTTCGTCCTGCACGGCGAGGCCGCGGACGGCGGCGAGCACTTCCGCTCCCGCATCGAGGAGCGGCTGCGGGAGGACTCGTCGTGGGCGAGCGGGGCGGAGCCGCCCCGGGTGGTGGTGAGCCCCGGCCCAGCGGATGACGTGGCATTGCTGGGCGGCGCCGGGCTCGTGCTTTCCCACCACTGACCCCCTCACGCCGACACCCGCCGGCGCGCCAGCCGCGGGTCCGGGTTCGGCACCGCGTCCAGCAGACTCCGCGTGTACTCGTGCGACGGCGAACGGAACAACTCCCCCGCTGGCGCCAGCTCGACGATCTTCCCCGCGCGCATCACCGCGACCCGGTCGGCGATCTGCTGCACCACCGCGAGGTTGTGCGACACGAACACGTACGTCAGGTCCAGCCGCTGCTGCAGACCCGCCAGCAAATCGAGGACCTGCGCCTGCACCGACACGTCCAGCGCGCTCGTCGGCTCGTCGAGCACCACCAGCCGGGGCTCCAAAGCCAAGGCGCGCGCGATCGAAATCCGCTGGCGTTGCCCGCCCGAGAACTCGTGCGGGTAGCGGTCCTGCACCTGCGGTGGCAGGCCGACCGCGTCGAGCAGCTCCGCCACGCGGTCGCGCACCCGGGCCCGGCCGCGGCGGCCGCGCAGGGCCGGGTCGTGCGTCACCAGTGGCTCGCCCACGATCTCCGTCACGCGCAGGCGCGGGTTCATGCTCGAATACGGGTCCTGCAGCACCACCTGCATCTCGCGCCGCACCTTCCGCAGCCGGCGCGGTGGCAGCGTCGCCAGGTCGGCGCCGTCGAAGCGGACCGTGCCCGCGGTCGGTTCGGCCAGCCGCAGCAGGAGCCGGGTCAGGGTCGTCTTGCCGCTGCCGGACTCCCCCACCACCGCCAGGGTTTCGCCCGCGACGACGTCGAGGTCGACCCCGTCCACCGCCGCCAGCGCGCCGTAGTCCTTGCGCAGCCCGCGGATCTCGACCAGGTTCGTCATACCCGCTCCAGCTTCGGTGTCGCACGCAGCAGCTCGCGCGTGTAGTCCTCCCGCGGTGCCTCGAACAGCGGCACCACGTCGCCGGTCTCCACGACCCGCCCGGAGTTCAGGACCACGACCCGGTCGGCCACTTCGGCGACGACGCCGAGGTCGTGGGTGATGAGCAGGATCGCCATGCCGTGGCGCCGTTGCAGGTCCACCAGCAGGTCGAGGATCTGGGCCTGCACGGTGACGTCCAGCGCCGTCGTCGGCTCGTCGGCGATGAGCACCCGCGGCCGGCCGACCAGCGCCATCGCGATCATCACGCGCTGGCGCAGCCCGCCGGAAAGCTGGTGCGGGTACTGGGAAGCCCGGCCCTCGGGATCCGGGATCCCGGCTTCCCGCAGCGCGGAGACGGCCGCCGCACGCGCTTCGGCCCGCGACGCGCCCCGGTGCTTCCGGACGACTTCGGCGACCTGGGCACCGACCCGCTTCACCGGGTTCAGGCTCGTCATCGGGTCCTGGAACACCATGGCGACGTCGTTGCCGCGGATCTTCCGAAGCTCCTTTTCCGGCAGCCGCAGGACATCGCGGCCGTCCAGGAGCACCGAACCGCCCGCGTAGACGCACGGCGGTTCGGGGTTGAGCCGCAGGACCGACAGCGCCGTCGCCGTCTTGCCGCTGCCGGACTCCCCCACCAGCGCCAGGGTTTCGCCTTCGGCCACCGCCAGGCTGACGCCGTCGGTGGCGGTCACCGCGCCGGTGTCCAGGTGGAACTCGACGCGCAGGTCGTTGATCTCGAGCAGGCTCATGAGCGGTACGCCTTCGGGTCCGCGACGTCGCGCAGCACGTCGCCGGTGATGTTGACGGCCAGCGCGGTGAGCATCAGCGCGACGCCGGGGAACACGGCCACCCACCACGACGTGCCGAGGTAGAGCTGGCCGTCGGCGAGCATGCCGCCCCAGGTCACGGTCCGCTTCGGCACGCCGAGGCCGAGGTAGCTCAGGGACGCCTCCGCGACGATCGCCGCGGCGACGTGCAGGGTGCCGATGGTCGCCAGCGGCGCCATGACGTTGGGCAGCAGGTGCCGCCGCATGATCGTGAAGTCGGTGACGCCGATCGCGCGTGCCTCGGTGACGAACTCCCTGGTGCGCAACGAAAGCACCTCGGAGCGGATCACGCGGGCGTAGGAGACCCAGCCGGTGAAGCCGAGCACCAGGACGACGTACCAGAGGCCGGAGCCGAGGAACCCGACGATGGCCAGGGCCAGCAGGATCGACGGGAACGCGAGCTGGATGTCGGCGATCCGCATCAGGATCCGGTCGAACCAGCCGCCGAGGAACCCGGCGACCAGGCCGATCGCCGCGCCGACGATGCCCGCGAGCAGCGCCGCGCACGCGCCGACGAGCAGCGAGACGCGGGCGCCGTAGCAGAGCCGGGACAGGATGTCGCGGCCCAGCTGGTCGGTGCCGAGCAGGTGGGATGCGTCGCCGCCGGCGGTCCACGCGGGTGGGTGCAGCCGCACCAGCAGGTCCTGCGCGCCCGGGTCGTACGGCGCGATCAGCGGCGCGAACAGGGCCACCAGCACCATCAAGGTCAGCACGGCGAGCGCGACGACGCCGAGCTTGCTGCGCAGCACCGCGCGCACGACGTTCGGGCGCGCGGCCCGGGCGGTGGGAAGCGCGATGGCGGTCATCCGGTCACCCTCACCCTCGGGTCGAGCAGCGTGTAGGACAGGTCCACCAGCAGGTTCACCACGACGAACGTGGCGGCGAAGAACAGCACCGCGGCCTGCACCAGCGGGAAGTCGCGGTTCTGGATGGCCTCCACGGTGAGCCGGCCGAGGCCGGGCCAGGAGAACACCTGCTCGGTGAGGATTGCCCCGCCGAGCAGCGAGCCGACCTCCAGCCCGACGACCGTGACCACCGGCAGCGCGGCGTTGCGCAGGCCGTGGGCGAGCACGACCCCGCCGGTGCCGAGGCCCTTCGCGCGGGCGGTGCGGATGTAGTCGGCGCCGAGCACGTCGATCAGCGACGTCCGCAGCAGCCGCGCGATCACCGCGACCGAGTACACGGCCAGCGTCACCGCGGGCAGCACCAGGTGCTCGAAGCCGCCGTAGCCGGAGGCGGGCAGCACCTGCAGCCGGACGGCGAAGACGAGGATCAGCAGGATCCCGACCCAGAACGCCGGGGTCGACTGGCCGACCAGGACCCCGGTCATCACGCCGGTGTCGCCCGCGCGGCCCCGGCGCAGCGCGGCGAACGTGCCGGCCGGGATCGCGATCAGCAGGGCCAGCAGCAGGGCCGCGCCGGCCAGCTCCAGCGTCGCCGGGACGCGGGCGAGCAGCACGTCGGCGACCGGCTGGTCGTAGACGAGCGACGTGCCCAGGTGCAGCCGCGGCAGGCCGCCGAGGTAGTCGAGGTACTGGGTGAGCAGCGGCCGGTCGAGCCCGAGGCTCGCGCGCAGCGTGGCCTCCTGCTGCGCGGTGGCGTCCGGCGGCAGGATCAGCTTCACCGGGTCGCCGGAGAGGCGGACCAGGAAGAACGCTGCGGTGGCGACGAAGAACAGCACGACGAGGGCGGTCAGCACCTTGCCGGCGACCGTGCGCAGCACGCCGGCCCCGGCCGCCGGGCGGCGCGTGAGGGCGACGGTGGTCATGCGGTCACCTCGGCTTTCGCCATGTTCAGCACGCCGACCACGCCCGGAGTCCACTGTGGACGCGTGTTGACCGCGCAGACGTTGTCGATCTGGTAGAGGAACACGAACGGCGCCTCCTGCTTCAGAAGTTGCTGCAGGCCGGTGAAGGCCCGCTGCCGGTCGGCGGGCACGAGCGAGAGCTCCTCGCCGTCGACCAGGCGGTCGGCTTCGGCGTTGTGCCAGCGGCTCTGCCGCCGGTCGTGGCGGACGTTGGACTGCACGAGGCTTTCGGCGTCGAGCGTCCAGCCGGTGCTGGCGGCCAGGTAGATCGGGCCGAGGGCACCGCGGTTGTTCGAAGTGAGCCGGCTGCTGTACGTGCCGGCGTCGATCAGGTCGACCCGGACGCGGACGCCGGCGCGGGCGAGCAGGCCGGAGATCGCCTCGGCGAGGTTGCCGTCGGCGGTCTGGGCGGTGAGCGAAGTGTCGAAACCGTCCGGGAAGCCCGCCTCGGCGAGCAATTGCTTCGCCAGGCCGACGTCGCGGGTGAACGGCGCGATGGACGGGTCGAAGCCGAACGACTCGCGCGGGAACATCGTCGGCACCTCGCGCGCCTTGCCGTCGAGCACCGCCTTGATCAGCAGCGGCACGTCGACGGCGTGGTTGAGCGCCCGGCGGACGCGCACGTCGCGCAGCGGGCCGCTGGTGGTGTCGAGCGAGAGGTAGGAGGTGCGGATGCCGGGGAAGTTCCGGATGGCGACGCCCTTGTAGCCCTGCAGCTGCAGGGCCGCGTCCGGGGTCAGGTTGGCGACGATGTCCACCTCGTCGCTCTGCAGGGAGGCCAGCGCCGACGACGCGTCGGGCATCGGGAGGAACACCAGTTCGTCGTAGGCCGGCTTGCCGCCCCAGTACGCGGGGTTCGCGCGCATCCGCAGCCGGTGGTCGCGCTGGAACTCGACGAAGGTGAACGGGCCGGTGCCGACCGGGTGCTTCGCGAACCCGGCGTTGCCGACCTGCTTGAGGTACCCCGGCGGCACGGCGACACCGCCGAACAGCGACACCTTCGCCGGGATGATCGGGTCGGGCTGGGCACAGCGCAAGTCCACGGTCAGGGCGTCGACGGCCACCGCCTGCTTGACGTAGCGCAGCTCGACGATCGGCGACTTCGTGGCGGGGTCGAGCAGGCGGTTGATGCTGAAGGCGACGGCCTTCGCGTCGCACGGCTCGCCGTTGTGGAACGCGACGCCGGGACGCAGCTTGAACCGCCAGGTGAGCGGATCGGGCGAAGACCACTCGAGCGCGAGACCGGGCGCGAGCCGGTTGTCCGGCCCGCGGGTGGTGAGCGTGTCGAACATGTTGGTCAGCACGTTCATCGAGGTCATGTCGCCCTGCTTCTGCGGGTCGAGCGTCTTGGGGTCCGCCGTCTGCGCGACCCGCAGCACGCTGCCGGTGGCGCCGGCGGCGGTGCCGCACGCGGACAGCAGTCCCGGCAGGGCCAGTGCGGGGAGCGCGAGCCCGCCGAGCCGTAGGGCGTCGCGGCGCGACAGTCGGGACACGGCGCCTCCTTTCCGTCTTGCGGAAGAGCGTTCCGTCACATGGAACGCGATTGCGCTAAGCTAGGCCCCGTGAACAACGCTGTCAACGCTTCCCCCGGCTCGCGGGGCGCGGTCGAGAAGGCCTTGGAGGTGCTCGCGACGCTCGCGGGCCCCGGCGGGCCGCACCGGCTGGCCGACCTGGCGCAGGCCTGTGACCTGCCGAAACCGACCGTGCACCGGATGCTGCAGACGTTCGCCGAGGCCGGGTACGCCGTCGGCGCGGGGAGCGGGCACTACGCCGTGGGACCGCGGCTGCTGGGGCTCTCGGCCGCGGCGCTGGCGAGCACGCGACCGCTGCGGCCGGTGCTGGCCGAGCTGCAGCGGCGGACCGGGCACACGGTGCACTACGCGGTGCGCCACGGCGACCGGGCGGTGTACGTCGAGAAGCTCGAGCCGGAGCAGGCCTACCAGCTCAACACCCGGCCCGGCGGCGAGGTGCCGCTGCACTGCACGGCCGTCGGCCGCGCGATCCTGTCGCGCCTGCCCGAGGCCGAGGTGGACGCCGTGCTCCGCGTGCCTCTCGCGGCGCGCACGGCCAAGACGCTGACGGACCCGGCAGCGCTGCGGGCCGAGCTGGCCACCGCGGACAGCGCCGGTTACGTGGTGGACGACGAGCAGTTCGAAGCGCACGTGCGCTGCCTGGGCGCTCCAGTACTGGACGCCGGCGGCGCGGTGCTGGGCGCGGTGAGCGTGTCCGGGCTGACGTTCACGCTGCAGCCGTCGAGCTTCGCCGTGCTGGGCCCGCTGGTGGCCGAGGCGGCGAACCGGCTCTCGGCGGTGCTCGCCGGGACGCCGTTGCGAGCGGTCGATGCTCGCTGAGCTGCTGGCCCGGGCGCGGGAAGAACGAGTCTTCTCCGCGGTGGCGTGGGAGGTCGGCACCGCGGACGACGTGCTCGACCGCGGCGTGCTGGGCACGCGCTGGTGGGACGGACCACCGGTCACCGAGGCGAGCCGCTGGGACCTGGCGTCGGTGACCAAGCCGATCGTGGGCTTGGTGGTCGCCGCACTGGCCGAGCGCGGCGAGCTTTCACTGGACGCCCCGCTCCCGGAGTTCCTGCCGTCCTACGCGGGCACCGACAAGGCGTCGATCACCGTGCGCCGGCTGCTGACCCACACGTCGGGCCTGCCGGGCGGGACACCGCTGTGGCGCACGTTCCCGACGCGAGCGGCGTTGCTGGAAGCGATCCGGACGACGCCGTTGCCCGCCCCGCCCGGAAGCCGGGTGGAGTACTCGTCGCAGGGGTTCATCCTGCTGGGCCTGATCGCCTCGGCGGCTTCGGGGCGGCCGCTGGACCGCCTGGTCGCGGACCTGGTGACGACCCCGGCGGGGATGCGGGACACGACGTTCGGCCCGGTGGACGACGCGGTGGCCACCGAGGACTGCCCGTGGCGCGGCCGGGTCGTGACCGGCGAGGTCCACGACGAGAACGCGGTGGTACTGGGCGGCATCTGCGGGCACGCGGGCTTGTTCGCACCGCTGTCGGACGTCGCCCGCCTGGGCCGGATCCTGGCGGCGGGCGCGTCCCCGCTGCTGAAGCCGCAGACGCACGCGGAGATGATCGCCTGCCACACCCACGGGCTGCGCCGCGGCCTGGCGTGGCAGGGCCTGGACGTCCCCGGCTCCCCCGTCGGGACCGCGCTGCAGCCGGATTCCTACGGCCACACGGGGTTCACGGGCACGAGCCTGTGGGTGGAGCCCGCCCGCCGGCGGTACTACGTCCTGCTGACGAACCGGGTCCACCCGCGCCGGACCCAGGACATCTCGGCAATCCGCGCCGCGTTCCACGACACCGCGGCCCGCCTCGGGTGACCGGTCTGACAGGGTGAGTGCCGGGGAAAACGGAGGGGGAAACGTGGTCGTCCAGTGGGACGAGGGCGGCGAACGGCTGACCGCCGAGTGGCGGTCGGAGAACAACGCGCCGCCGCCGGCGGAAATCGTCGTGGCGGGCGACGAGCTCACCGCGGACGAGGCCTACCGCCTGGCCGTCGAGGGCAAGGCCGTGTTGTGGCGCGGTGACTTCCAGAACGCGCGGCAGCTGCTGAAGGCCGTGGGCAAGCGGATCGACCGGGCCGGCAAGCGACGTCCGGCGAAGGACGCGACCGAGGCGTTCCACCTCCACCGCCAACGGCAGGCCCGGCAGGCCCAGCTGCTGGGCCGGCTGCTCGTGCCCGTCGACCCCGGGCACGTCGTCCCCCTGCGCCGAGCGCCCGACGTGCGGGAGGCGTGCACGGAGGCCTACGGCCCGGCGGAGGGGCCGTCGGTCGTGTCGTTGCGCGAGCTGCTCGGCGTGATCGGCGCGCACGAGTGGCGGCGCAAGGGGGTCGAGGTGCCCGGGCTCGGCGCCCGGATCCACCCGCACTACGGGGTGTTCTCGCCGGCCCGCGGCGAGTACGTCGACCTCGTGGCGACGGCACCGCTGCCGTCGAGCAGGCTCGCGTTCGACATCGGCACCGGCTCCGGCGTGCTCGCCGCGGTGCTGCTCGCCCGCGGGGTGGAGTCGGTCGTGGCCACGGACCAGGACCAGCGGGCGCTGGACTGCGCCCAGGACAACCTCGAGCGGCTCGGGTTCGCCGAGCGCGTGCGGTTCGAGCGGACCGACCTGTTCCCGGCGGGCGAGGCACCCCTGGTCGTCTGCAACCCGCCGTGGCTGCCGGCCAAGCCGACCTCGCCGATCGAGCACGCGGTCTACGACCCGGGCAGCCGGATGCTCCGGGGCTACCTGGACCGGCTGGGCAAGCACCTCGAGCCCGGCGGCGAGGGGTGGCTGGTGCTGTCGGACCTCGCCGAGCACCTCGGACTGCGGTCCCGCGCCGAGCTCCTCGAAGCGATCGACGCCGCCGGGCTGACGGTGGCCGGGAAGACCGACACCCGGCCGCGCCACCCCCGAGCGTCCGATCCGGACGATCCGCTGCACGCCGCGCGCGCGGCCGAGGTCACCTCGCTCTGGCGGCTCGCCGTCCAGCGCTGAGCACTTTTCGCATCGATCGATGCGAAAAAGGTAGACTGCGGCCGTGGAGAGCGGTAAGCGGCGCCCGACCGGCCGGCCGCGGGGGTTCGACCCCGACGCGGCCCTCGAGCGCGCCCTGATGGTGTTCTGGGAGCAGGGCTACGAGGGGGCCAGCCTGGCCACCCTGACCGAGGCGATGGGCATCTCGACCACGAGCATGTACGCGACCTTCGGCAACAAGGAAGAGCTGTTCCGCAAGGCCCTGGAGCGCTACACCGAAGGCCCGAGCGCGTACGTGGTGCGCGCCCTGGAAGAGCCGACCGCGTTAGCCGTCGCCACGGCGATCATCGCGGGCACCATCGCCACGACCACCCGGCCGGCCGGGCCGAACGGGTGCCTGGGCGTCCAGGGCGCGCTGGCCACGGGTGACGCCGGCCGCGGCGCGCGCGACCTGCTGATCGGCTGGCGCGACGACGGTTACGCCACGCTCCGCGACCGGTTCGACCGAGCCGTCGACGACGGGGACCTGCCACCGGAGGCCGATCCGGCGCTCCTCGCCCGCTATCTCACCGCGTTGGCGTACGGCATCGCCGTGCAGGCGGCGAGCGGTGTCGGCCGGCAAGAACTGCAAGAGATGGCCGACGCCGCCCTGCGTGCCTGGCCGCTCGTCTGACCATTTTTGTATCGATCGATGCGGAATCTGCTAGGGTCGAGTTCTGCATCGATCGATGCAGAAGTGGACGAGATCGGAGGCCGCCGATGTCCGACCTGTGTGCGTTCTACCTGCGCTACCTGCACGAGCTCAACGCCCACCGGTTCGACCGGATGGCCGGGTTCATCGCCGACCGGACCACCCTCAACGGCGAGCCGGCCACCCGGGACGACCTCATCGCCGTCCAGCGGGCCGACGTCGACGCGGTTCCCGACCTGCACTGGGAGCTCAAGGACCTCCTCTTCGACGGCGACCGCCTGGCCGCGCGCCTGGTCAACACGGGCACTCCGGTGAAGGAGTGGCTCGGCGTCGCACCGTCCGGCGCCTCGTTCGAGATCGACGAGTACGCCATCTATGAGGTCCGCGACGGACGGTTCGTCCACATGACGGCCCTCCACGACGCCGACGGGCTCCGCCGGCAGCTGACCGAACGAAAGGACACCCCATGACCGTCACCCTGATCACCGGAGCCAACAAGGGCATCGGTTTCGAGACGGCGAAACAGCTTCTGGCCCAGGGACACACCGTCTACCTCGGCGCCCGCGACGTCGAGCGCGGCGAGAAGGCCGCGGCCGAGCTCGGCGCCCGGTTCGTGCACCTCGACGTGACCGACGACGCGTCGGTGGCCACCGCACTGGCCACGATCGACGCCGCCGAGGGCAGGCTCGACGTCCTGGTCCACAACGCGGGCGTCCTCGGCAGCGAAGCCCTCGACGGCCCCACCGCACTGCGGGTCTTCGACACCAACGCCGTGGGGATCGTGCGCGTCACCGAAGCCGCGCTTCCGGTGCTGCGCAAGTCGTCGAACCCCACCGTGGTCACGGTGTCGAGCAGCGCCGGGTCGTTCTGGGCGGTGACCAACCCCGACCGGCCGGAGTTCGGGCTGCCGCTCGCGCTCTACTCCGCGTCCAAGGCGGCGGCCACCATGCTGACGGTCCAGTACGCGAAGTCCCAGCCGGGCATCAAGTTCAACGCCGTCGAGCCCGGCACGACCGCCACCGACATGACCGCGGCCTTCGGGATCGGCCGCTCCCCGGAAGAGAGCGCCCGGGTCGTGGTGCGCCTGGCCACCCTCCCCGCGGACGGCCCCACGGGGACCCTGCAGGACGAAACCGGGGAGCTGCCCTGGTAGTCATCCGCGGCGCAGGCCGGTTCCGGCCGTCCCGGTGAGCACCGAGCCGAACAGCATTCCCGGCAGGGATCGGTGGCTCCGGGCCGCGGCCTCCTCAGCGAGGCCGACCGCCGCCGCGACCTTGCGCATCGCCCAGCACGCGCCGGCCGCGGGCAGCCTCGCCGCGCAGTTCCGCCGGCCGACGCGGCCGGACTTGGCGAGCACCGTCCACCTCGGCTCCTGGGAGCGCCCGGTTTCCACATCCTGAGCAGCCGTGCGGTGACGGCCGCGCTCGGGCTAGCTGTGGAGTACCCGAACCCCAGGGGGCCCGCATGGCATCCGGCGAAGTCGACGCCTTCGACTCCGTGCTCGACGCGATCGGCGGGACCCCGCTGATCCGGCTGGCCCGGATCGCGCCGCGCGTCTACGTCAAGGCCGAGTTCCTCAACCCGGGCGGGAGCGTGAAGGACCGGGCCGCGCTGGCGATGGTGCTCGCCGCGGAACGCTCGGGTGCGCTGCCGCCCGGCGGCCTCATCGTGGAAGGCACCTCCGGCAACACGGGCATCGGGCTGGCGATCGTCGCGGCCCAGCGCGGCTACCGGCTCACGGTCGTGGTGCCGGACAAGACCAGCGCGGAGAAGACCGCGATCCTGCGCGCCTACGGGGCGGAGGTCGTGGTCACCCCCGGTGCGGTGGCGCGCGAAGACCCGGCGCACGTCCGGCAGGTGGCGCGCCGCCTCGCCGCCGAACGCGGGGGCTGGCTCGCCGACCAGTACGACAACCCCGCGAACCCGGCCGCGCACCGCGAGACCACCGGGCCGGAGATCTGGCGGCAGACGCGCGGCCGGATCACCCACTTCGTCGCCGGGATCGGCACCGGCGGCACCGTCAGCGGGGCCGGGGCGTACCTCAAGGAGGTCAGCGGCGGCCGGGTCCGGGTGGTCGGCGCGGACCCCGAGCATTCGGTCTACTCCGGTGGCGACGGCAGCCCGTACCTGGTCGAGAGCATCGGGCACTACCGGCACCCGGACACCGCCGAAGACCTCTGGCCGCAGTCCTACCACCGCGACGTCCTCGACCGGGTCGAAGCGGTCGGCGACCGCGAATCCATCCTGACCGCGCGACGGCTGGCGCGGGAAGAGGGCCTGCTCCTCGGCGCCTCGGCCGGGACGGCGGTGGCCGTGGCGCTGCGGCTGGCGGCCGAGGCGGGCCCGGACGACGTGATCGTCGTCGTGGTACCGGACTCCGGCCGGTCGTACCTGTCGAAGTACTACGACGACGACTGGGTGCTGCGCCTGGGTTTCCCGGTCGAGCAGGCCGGTGGCCCCACGGTGTCGGACGTCATCGGGCCGCTGCCCCCGGCGCCGCCAGGGCTGCCGGCGACGGCCTCGGTCGGCGAGGCGCTCGCGGACGGGCATCCCGCCACGCTCCGGCCGGTCGGGCCCCGGGCGTCTGGCCCGCCGTCGGTCGCGGAGGTGACCGGCACGCTCGACGTCGCCGAGCTCCGCCTGATGCTCACGGCCGGCGTCGCCCGGCCGGCCGACCCGATCGCGGGGTACGTCACGGATCCGTTGCCCGCCATCGGAATCGGGGAGAGCCGGGAGGCCGCCCTCGCCCGGCTCGGCACCCACGAGGCCGCCTGGGGCCTCGTCGACGGGCGGGTCGCCGGGACGATCCACAAAGGACAGCTCGAGTCGTGACCTCCCCGCCCGCCCGAAAGGACCGCTCATGCCCGAAGTCCCGCTGTCCGTGCTCGACCTCGTCCCGGTCAGCTCCGGGTCCGACGTCGGCGAAGCCGTGCGCAACACCGTCGATCTGGCCCGGCGGGCCGAAGAGTTCGGCTACCACCGCTACTGGTTCGCCGAACACCACCTCAACCCCGGCGTCGCGGGCGCGTCGCCACCGGTGCTGATCGCCCTGGTGGCCGGGGCGACGAGCACCATCCGGCTCGGCTCCGCGGGTGTCCAGCTCGCGCACCGGACGCCGTTGGCGACCGTCGAAGAGTTCGGGCTCATCGAGGCACTGCACCCCGGGCGGCTCGACCTGGGACTCGGCCGCAGCGGCAAGCAGCTCGTCCGCGAATACGCCGCGGCGGCGGCGAGTCCGGCCCCGCCCACCCCAGCCGCCAACGGCCTCCTGATCCCGCCGAAGCCGGACTTCAGCGGCCTGGCCCGGTCGGCCCGGATCGGCGTGACCTTCGGGCTCCTGCAGCAACCCGGCGCCGAATCACCCGACTACGGCGAGCAGGTCGACGACATCCTCGCCCTGCTCGGCGGCACCTACCGCTCCGCCGACGGGGTGGAAGCGCACGCCGTACCGGGCGAAGGCGCGAGCCCGCAGATCTGGATCCTCGGCAGCAGCGGCGGGCAGAGCGCGTCCGTGGCCGGCCGGAACTCCTTGCGGTTCGCCGCGAACTACCACGTCAGCCCGTCGAGCGTGCTCGAAGCCGTGGACGCCTACCGGCGGGCGTTCCGGCCCTCGGCCGAGCTTCCCCGGCCCTACATCGCGGTGTCGGCCGACGTGGTCGTCGCCGAGGACGACGCCACGGCCCGGGAGCTCGCCTCGGGGTACGGCCTCTGGGTCCGCAGCATCCGCCGCGCCGAGGGCGCGATCCGCTTCCCCACCCCCGGGGAGGCCGCGGCGCACGAGTGGACCGACGAGGACCGCGCCCTGGTCGCCGACCGCGTCGGCACCCAGTTCACCGGCTCCCCCGCCACCGTGGCCGCCCGGCTGCGGCAGCTGCGGGAAGCCACCGGCGCCGACGAGCTCGTCGTCACGACCATCACCCACGCGCACGCGGACCGCGTCCGGTCCTACGAACTGCTCGCCGAGCACTGGAACCGCTGAGCCGGTGTCAGTCACCGAACGCGGCGCGGTGGGCCGCCGCGCAGGTGGGCGGGAGGTCGTCCGGCACGACGACGCTGCCGGTGATCGTCGTCCGCGGCGCGAGCGGGATCGCCCGCACCCGGGTCGAGCGGATCTCCGCCACCTGGTCGGCGGGCAGCACCGTCCAGGCCCGCGGATCCGCGCCGACCTCGACGATCGTGTCCTGGACCGTCCCCGCCGGACGGCCCGGCCGCACCGGGACACCGGCTTCGCGCAGCACGGCCGGGTCGTGGACGCGCAGGTCGCCGTCGGCCAGCTCGGCCACGCTCACGACCTCGCGGCCGGCGGCGGGGTGCCGCGCGGACACGACCGCGAACAGCGGCTCGGTCCAGGCCGGCAGCACCCGCACCCCGGGTGCCGCGGTCACGCCCCGGGCCAGCGCCAGGTCGATCTCCCCCTGCCGCAGGGCGTCCAGGCGCTCGGCCGGTGGCAGGTCGACGAGCACGAAGCCGAACGCCGGGGACTGCTCCCGCAGTGCGTCGATCCCGCGCTCCAGCCGCGCGGTGGCCCCGGCCGCGGTGCCGATGCGCAGGACGCCCGCGGGCCCGGCCGCCGCACTCCGGACCCGGTCCGCGGCCGCGAGCGCGTCCCGGGCGGCGGCCAGCACCCGGTGCCCGGCCGCGGTCAGCCGGACCCGGCGCGGCGACCGGTCGAACAGCCGCTCCCCCAGCTCGCGTTCCAGCCGCGCGATCTGCCTGCTGACCGCGGGCTGGGCGATGTGCAGCCGCTGCGCGGCGCGGCCGAAGTGCAGTTCGTCGGCGACCGTGACGAAGTACCGCAAGGCCCGTAGTTCCACCGGTGCTCCCCTGGGCTGGGACGATGCCTCCAGGTTATCGCTGCGCGTCGGCACTGGCGCTGGTTCGCGGCGGCCCGCGGTGCTGGAGTCGGCTCATGAACCTCGATCCCGGTCTGCTCGGCGCCCACCTGCGCGAGCACGAAGTGACCCCGGAAAGCGCCGCCGAAGTCGAGCGGGCCGGCTACGGCACGCTCTGGCTGGACGCCTCGCCGCCCGCCGATCTCGCCTTCGCCGAGGCGCTGCTCGACGCCACCACGCGGCTGGTCGTCGGCACGAGCGTGGTGAACGCGTGGACCGCCGACGCGGAGACGGTCGCCGCGTCCTACCACCGGATCGTCGCGAAGCACCCCGGCCGCTTCCTGCTGGGCGTCGGCATCGGGCACCGCGAAGTCCACGCCGAGTACGCCTCGCCGTACGCCAAGCTGGTGTCCTATTTGGACGCATTGGCCGACGCCGGTGTGCCGTCCGTGATCGCCGCGCTCGGGCCGCGGATGCTGCGGCTGGCCCGCGACCGCACCGCGGGCACCGTCCCCTGCATGGTCACGCCGGAGCACACGCGGCGGGCGCGGTCGGTCCTCGGCGCGGGAAAACTCGTGCTGCCGGGCCATTTCGCCCTGGTCGAGCCGGCCCCGGACCGGGCGCGCGCGATCGCGCGATCGGCCCCGCCCGGGACCGCGCTGGGCGTCACCAACTACGCGAGCAACCTCCGCCGGCTCGGCTTCACCGACGAAGACCTCGCCGACGGCGGCAGCGACCACCTCATCGACGCCCTCGTCGCCCACGGCGACGCGCCCACCGTCGCGAGGCGGCTGCTGGCCCACCGGGACGCGGGCGCGGACCAGGTCGGCGTCTACCCCCTCGGCGACGACCCGATCGCGACACTGCGCGCGGTCGCCGAACCGGTATTCGCGCTTACTCGGGCAGCCGGTTGATCCTCACAGTGGCGTGAAGGTCCGGTCGGCCGGACTGGCGTTGGACGGCGTGACGATCGTCGTCGGCGGTGACTGCGCCCCCCGCACCCTTCGGCACCCGGCACTCTGCCGGCCGGGGCGGCCCGGCCGGATCGAACCCCCCGGCTTGCCGAGGTCCGGCGGCGCTGCCCGAGCCCAGCGTGACGATCGTCGTCGGCGGTGGCCGAGCCCGCCGCACGCTTCGGCACCCGGCAGGCCGGGCCGAATCACCGGCTCACCGAGATCCGGCGGCGCTGCCCGAGCCCAGCGACGCGCCCCACCCGAGGAGGTGACCGGCTCAGGCCAGGATCGACCGTCCCAAGCCGGTGAGCACCGCGTCGTCCTGGGGCGTGTGGACGCGGCTGCACAGCACGTCGCGGTAGTGGCGCTGCAGGGGGTTGCCGTGCGTCAGCCCCGGGTTGCCGGCCAGGGCGACCGCCTGCTCGACCGCCTCGATGAGCAGCCGGGTCGCGAGCACCTTCGCGACACCCGCGTGCGCCGCCGCATCGGGGTCGCCCTCGTCGACGCGGCGGGCAAGCCCGAACAGGATCTCCTGCGCGCCGGTGATCCGGGCGGCGATCTCGCCCACGCCCGCCTGGAACCGCGGCAGCGTGGCCAGCGGCTTGCCCAGCCCGCTCGGGACGCGCTCGCGCAGGAACCCGGTGAGCCAGTCCAGCGCGTTGCGCGCCACGCCGAGGTACAACGCGGGCAGTGCCAACGGGAACGTCGGCACCGGCGGCCGCTGGGTGTCCGGTGTGGACAGTCCGGCGGTGGCGCCCTCGGCCACCGGCACGTCGGTGAACACCACGTCGTGGCTCGCGCTCGCGCGCAGCCCGAGGTGGTCCCACGTCGGCTCGATCGCGATGCCCGGCGCGTCGGCCCGCACCAGGAACCCGCCGACGCGCGGCTCCGGCTCGTCGGTCCGGGCCCAGACCACCAGCCACCGGAGGCCCACCGAGCCGGTCGAGTAGATCTTGCGGCCGGACAGCCGCCAGCCGTCCGCGGTCCGGCGCGCGACCGTCGCGGGCAGGCCACCGCGCGTCGGCGACCCCAGCTCGGGTTCGACGCGCAACGCGTTGATCAGCACCGGTCGCGAGCCGGATTCCGCGAGCACTTCCCGGTAGACCTCGTCCGGCCAGGCCGGGTCGAGTCCTTGCCCCGCGTGGACGAACAGCGTCATCGCGGTCACCAGCGCGACCGACGGATCACCGCGCCCCAGTTCGGCAAGCAGCCGCGCGGTGTCGAGCACCCCGGCGCCGGGACCGCCGTAACGCGGGTGCACGGTCGTCGTCAGCAACCCGGCCGCGTGCACGAGCTCGACGCCCTCGTGCGGGAACGTCGCCTCGCGGTCGTGTTCGCCCGCACGCGACGCCAGCGCGGCCACGACCGACGGCAACGCGGCGAGGTCGGGCGGCGGCACGGTGGCGACGGTCGTGGTCACGAAGTCCTCCGGAGGGGTCGGCGAGCGGGGAGACGATAAGCCGCCCGGACCGCTCGCGGCCAGCGGCGTCCACCAAATGGACACCTGAAGATGCCCAATTGACAGGGCGACCGCGGATGCCGTTCCCTACCGTTGCGTTTGTCTTGCGGCGAAAGGAAAGCAGATGCCCGTCGAGTTCGTCGGCATGATCGGCACCCAGGACGCGAGCGAGACCCGGCCGGCCAGAGGACCGGTCATCGACCCCGCCTACGTCCGCCGGTTCGCCCGGGCGCACGAGGACGGCGGCTTCGACCGCGTGCTCATCGGCTACGGCGCGGGCTGGCCGGAGGGCCAGCAGGTCGCCGCCTACGCGGCCGCCCACACCGAACGCCTCGGCGTGCTGATCGCGCACCGGCCCGGCTTCGTCGCGCCGACGCTGGCGGCGCGTGCGTTCGCCACCCTCGACCACTTCAGCGGCGGGCGCGTCGCGGTGCACACCATCACCGGCGGCAGCGACGTCGAGCAGGCCCGCGACGGCGACTACCTGACCAAGGACGAGCGCTACGAGCGCACCGGCGAGTACCTCGAGATCCTCAAGCGCGCCTGGACGTCCGGGTCCGCGTTCTCCCACCACGGCAAGCACTACCGGCTCGACGACTACACCCCGCAGGTGCGGCCGCTGCAGAACCCGCGGATCCCGCTCTACTTCGGCGGTTCCTCGGAAGCGGCCTACCGCGTCGGCGGCGAGCACGCCGACGTCTTCGCGCTCTGGGGTGAACCGCTGAAGGAAACGGCGGAGCAGATCGCGTCCGTCCGGGCGGCGGCGAAGGCGGCCGGCCGGCTCACCCCGCCCGGGATCAGCGTGTCCTTCCGGCCCATCCTCGCGCCGACCGAAGAACTGGCTTGGGAACGCGCGGAGCGGATCCTCGACAAGATCACCGCGACCGGCGCGGCGAAGGCGGCGCGCGAATGGCGGGACGGCGGGGCGCCCACCAACGTCGGCAGCGTCCGGTTGCTGGCCGCGGCGGCGAAAGCCGACCGCCACGACCGTGCACTGTGGACACCGCTGGCCACCGCGACCGGGGCCGCCGGCAACTCGACCGCGCTGGTCGGCACGCCCGAAACCGTCGCCGAGGCGCTGCTGGACTACGTCGGCATCGGCGTCACGACGCTGCTGATCCGCGGCTACGACCCGCTCGACGACGCGATCGACTACGGCAGGTACCTGCTGCCACTGGTGCGGTCCGAGCTGGCCCGCCGCGAGCGCCGGCCCGCCACGGCGGCCGCCGTATGACCCTCGCCGCCGAGACCCGCTGGGCTCCTCCCGGGGGAGTCACCGTCCGCGGCACGGTCGTCCTGCTGCCCGGCCGCGGCGAGCACCCGGCGCTCTACCACCGGCTCGGCACGCGGCTGGCCTTCGACGGGTATCACGTCACCACGTCCGAAGCCGACGCCGGGCCGGGCCCGGTGGTGCTGCTCGGGCACGACACCGGCGCCCTGCGCGCACTCGAGCTGGCGACGCGACCACCGGTCGCCGCGGTGGTCGCCAGCGGCCTGCCGCTCGGCGCGCCGGGCGGCTGGACGGACGAGCTGGACGCGCGGACCGCGTGCCCGGTCCACCGTGCCCTGCTCGACGGCGACCCCCGGTTCTCCCCCGGCGAGCTGCGCGGCCCGGTCCCGGACCGGGCCGCCGAACCGGACGTGCCCGTCCTGGTGCTGCACGGCGAGGCCGACCGCGTCGCGTCCCCCGAGGCCGCACGCACCTTCGCCGCAAGCCTCCCCCGGGCCCGGTTCGTGCTCGTCGCCGGTGGCCGCCACGACGTGCTCAACGACCTGGACCACCGCAGCGTCGCCGCCGAGCTCGTCCAGTTCCTGGAATGGCTGCGGGCCGGGACGAGCGCCCCGGCGCTGGTCCGGGGATGATGGCGGGCATGCGCATCTCGGCCAGAGCGGACTACGCGATCAGGGTGCTGCTCGAGCTCGCCGCGGACACCACGCGGCCAATCACGTGCGAAGCCGTCGCGTCCACCCAGGACATCCCCGCGCGGTTCATCAAGGCGGTCATCCGCGACCTGCGCCAGGCCGGGCTGGTCCGCAGCCAGCGCGGCTGCGAGGGCGGCTACTGGCTGGCCAGGGCGGCCGGCGAGATCACCGTGCGGGACGCCGTCGTGGCGGTCGACGGCGAGTTCCTCTCCGTCCGCGGCGAGCCCCGGCCCGCACTGGCCTACCACGGCACCGCCGCCGGCCTGACCCCGTTCTGGTCGGACGTCGAAGCCGGGCTCGACGCGATCCTGCGCGCGACGACGATCGCCGGCCTGCTGACCGACGCGGCCCCCGCCCGGGTCGCCACCTGAGGAGGAGCAATCCCATGACCGACCTGTGGCACCAGCCGCTGCGGCACATCCGCGGCGCGGACCTGACCGGCGACACCAACCAGACCACCGGGATGACGCGCCTGGAGGCGATCTCCGGCAAGACCGTCGGCTCGTCGAAGGTGTGGATGGGCGAGACGCACGTCGCGCCGGTCACCAACTCCGGCGACCACCACCACGGCGAGGCCGAGACGGCGATCTACGTCAAGTCCGGGCACCCGGTGTTCGTCTTCGCCGACGGCGAGGAGGAGATCCGCATCGAAACCGGGCCCGGGGACTACATCTTCGTGCCGCCGTACGTGCCGCACCGCGAGGAGAACCCGACCGACGAAGAGGCGGTGGTCATCATCGCCCGCAGCAGCCAGGAGGGCATCGTGGTCAACCTGCCGAGCCTGTGGTCCCCGGTCGACGTGCCCGAGGACTGACGCGTGGCGCCGGCGCTCGAAGTCGTCGAGTACACCGACCCCGCCTGCCCGTGGGCGTGGGGTTCGGAGCCGAAGTTCCGCCGGCTGCGGGCGGAGCTCCCCGGCGTCCGGTGGCGCCGGGTCTTCGGCATCCTCTTCGACGACGACGAGGACCCCGCGCCGGACCCGGCCGCGGAAGCCGCCTGGTACGCGAAGTTCATCGACGGCGTCACCGAGCACACCGGCGCGCCGAAACCGCCTCGCCTGTGCTGGGTCGCGAAGACGAGCTGGCCGGCCTCGCTGGCCGCGAAAGCGGCGGAGGCGCAAGGGGAAGCCGTCGCCGAGCTGGTCCTGAGACGGCTGCGCGAGACGACGTTCGTGCACGGCACCCCGGCCGATGACACCGAGGGTGTGCTCGCGGCGGTGAAGGACGTCCCCGGCCTCGACCTCGACGCGTTGCACACGGCCATGCTGAGTGACGAAGTCCGCCGAGCCGTCCGCGCCGACTGGCGTGAGACGCGCAACCCGTGCCCGGAAGTCCTCGACATCACCGCGCCCGGACCGCACAGCGGTCGCGCGAAGCACCTCGAACACCACGTCCGCTACGCCCTGCCGACGCTGACCTTCACCGGTCCCGGCGGCCGGTTCGTCGTGCCCGGCTGGCGCCCGCTGCGCGAATACCTCGACGCCGTGCGCGCGGCGGCCGCCGACCGTCCACTGTAGATCCTTCCCGGCTCGTGGGAACCGCGGCGCGAGCATTGACTCTCCCCCGGCCCCGGGGAAAATAGACACATGCCGGTGACTGATTAGCCCGGCCCCCGACACCGAATCTCCGCGGCCGACACCGCATTGGGGAGTTCCCGCATGCCCTCGAAACCCCGGCTCGCCCTGCTCGTGGCCGCGTTGCTCGGCCTCACCACGCTGACGGCGTGCGGATCGTCCACTTCGGACGCTTCCGGCGAGGTCGTGCTGCGCGTCGGCGACCAGACCGGTGCCACGCAGTCCCGGCTGAAGGCGGCCGGGCTGCTCGACAACCTGCCCTACAAGATCGAGTGGTCGCAGTTCGCCGCCGCGGTCAACCTGCACGAGGCCCTGCGCGCGGACGCCATCGACATCGGCGGCGCCAACGACTCCCCCACGGTGACCGCGATCGCCGGCGGCTCGAAGATCAAGGTCGCCGCGGCCTGGAGCAACGGCGGCAAGGGCACCTACCTGCTGGTGCCGAAGGACAGTCCGGCCCGCACGGTCGCCGACCTCAAGGGCAAGCGCATCTCCCCCACGACCCGCGGCAGCGTCGCGCACTACCTGGTGATCGGCGCCCTGAAACAGGCCGGTCTCTCGGACAAGGACGTCACGCTCAACTTCCTCGCCCCGTCCGAAGCGAACGGCGCGTTCTCGACCGGCAACATCGACGCCTGGGCCACCTGGAGCGTCTACGCCGCCCGGGCCCGCGGCGAGCTCGGCGCCCGCGTCCTGTCCGACGGCGCGGGCATCAACTCCGGCCTCAACGTGTTGTCCGCCACCGACAAAGCCCTGGGCGACCCGCGCAAGCGCACGGCCATCCAGGACTTCGCGAGCCGCGTCGACAAGAGCTACGCGTGGTCGAAGGACAACCCCGAAGCGTTCGACAAGTGGTACGCCGGCTTCGCCCACCAGCCGATCGAAATCGCCACCCAGGTCCGGCCGGACGAAACCACCTACCAGCGGATCCCGGTCGACGCCGCGCTCGCCGCGCAGCTGCAGAAGACCTACGACACCTGGGTGCAGCAAGGCCTGTTCCCGGGCGGCAAGAAGCTGACCGAGTACATCGACTCCGGGCTCGATCCCCGGTGACGCGCGTCCTCGACCGGCCGGCCGCCCGGGTCCGGTTCCCGTACCGGGCCGTGTCGTGGCTGACGCCGGTGGCCCTGCTCGTCTTCTGGGAACTGCTGGCCCGGGCCGGGATCCTGCCCCGGCAGGTCCTGCCCGCGCCGAGCAGCGTGCTGGTCAAGGCAGGCGACCTGCTGGCCGACGGCGAGCTCGTGACGAACCTGCTCGCCAGCCTCCAGCGCTCGGCCACCGGGTTCGCGATCGGCGCGAGCCTCGGCCTCGGGGCCGGGCTGCTGGTCGGTCTGTCCAAAGTGGCCGAAGCGCTGCTGGACCGCAGCATCCAGATGGTGCGCGCGGTGCCGTTCCTGGCCATCCTGCCGCTGGTCATCGTCTGGTTCGGGATCGGCGAGGCCGGGAAGATCTTCCTGATCTCACTGGGGACCGCGGTCCCGCTCTACCTGACCACCGTGCTCGGCATCCGGCAGATCGACCCGAAGCTGCTGGAGATGGCCGACATCGTCGGCCTCGGCCGGGCCGCGCGGATCCGCTGGGTCGTGCTGCCGGGCGCGCTGCCGTCGATCCTCGGCGGGCTGCGGCTGTCGCTCACCGCGGCCTGGCTCGCGCTGGTGATCGCCGAGACGCTCGGTGCCGACGCCGGGCTCGGGTTCATGGCCACCAACGCCCGCGAGTTCCTGCAGACCGACGTGATCGTGCTCGTCGTGCTCATCTACGCCGTGATCGGGATCCTCTGCGACCTCGTCACCCGCCTGCTCGAACGCCGCCTGCTGCGCTGGCACCCCACCTACGCCCGCCTGACCGCCTGAGGAACCGCCATGACACTTTCGCGCCGCACGTTCCTGACCGCAGCCGGACTCACCGCGCTGGCCGCCCCGCTCGCCGCCTGCGCCGGTTCGGCCGGCGGCGCCACCCAGGGCAAGGTCCGGCTGACCTACAGCACCATCTCCGTGCCCAAAGCCCGTGGTGTGCTGGAAAAAACGCTGAAGGACCAGGGCCTCTCGGTCGAGTGGGTGGGACCGTTCCCCAACCACGCGCCGACGCTGCAGGCCGTCGTCGGTGGCACCGCCGACTTCAGCTTCGGCGGCAGCACCACCCCGGCCGACCAGGCGATCCTCTCGGGCGCCGACCTCGTCTACGTCGCCTGGGCGGCGTCGACCCCGCGGACCACCGCGATCGTCGCCGGCGCGCACACCGGCATCGAGAAGGTCACCGACCTGGCCGGCAGGACCGTCGCGGTCAACAAGGCCGGGCTCGGTGAGTTCCTGCTGGTGGCCGCGCTGGAGAAGTACCACGTGCCGCGCGAGTCGGTGAAGGTCACCTACCTCAACCCGCCCGAGGCGTCGGCCGCGTTCGGCGCCGGGAAGATCGACGCCTGGGCCATCTGGCAGGGCTTCCGCGAGATCGCCGAGGTCCAGTACGGCGCCAAGCCCATCTTCGTCGACGGCGACGAGCTGGACTTCCAGATCGACTTCACCAGCTACCTCGTCCGCCGCGACTACGCCGAGCAGAACGCCGACACGATCCGCAAGGTGATCGCCGCGTTCCAGGCCGACTACGACTGGCAGAACCAGCACTACAAGGAGTCCCTGGACATCGGCAATGCCGTCTCGCACTACCCACAGGCCGTGCTGGACAAGATGGCCGCCAAGAACGTGCAGACGAAGCTGGCGCTGATCGACGACGAGGGGATCGCGCAACTGCAGCGCGGCGCCGACTGGCTCACCCAGCGCAAGATCCTCAGCGGCCCGATCACGATCGCCGACCACGCGGTGAAGCTGTGACGACCGCCGTCCGCGTGCGCGGGCTCACCAAGAGCTTCGGCGACCGGACCGTCCTGAGTGGACTCGACCTCGACATCGCACCCGGCGAGTTCGTCGCGCTGATCGGCGAAAGCGGCTGCGGCAAGACGACGTTGCTGCGCCTGCTCGCCGGGCTCGACGCGGCCGGCGGCGGCGAGCTCGAGGCCCCGGCCGAGCGGATGGTGGTCTTCCAGGAGCACCGGCTGCTGCCGTGGCGGCGGGTCTGGCAGAACGTCGCCGTCGGCCTGCCCCGCGCGGCCGCGGCCCGCGCGCTGGCCGAAGTCGGCTTGGCCGGGCACCTCGACGCCTGGCCGGTCACGTTGTCCGGCGGCGAGGCCCAGCGCGTCGCGCTCGCCCGGGCCCTGGTGCGCGAGCCGCGGCTGCTGCTGCTCGACGAGCCGTTCGCCGCCCTCGACGCGCTCACCCGGATCAAGATGCACGCCCTGGTCCGGCAGCTGGTCGCCGCGCACCGCCCGGCCGTCCTGCTCGTCACCCACGACGTCGACGAGGCGATCCTGCTCGCCGACCGCGTGGTCGCCCTCCGCGAAGGCCGGCTCGCCGCCGACCACCGCGTCGACTTCGACGGCGAACGCAGCCGCCGCAACCCCGCGTTCGACGAGCTGCGCCATCGCCTGCTCGCCGAACTCGGCGTCGCCGAACTGGCCGAGACCCGGTGAACGCCGACGTGCTGGTCATCGGGGGCGGCCTCGCGGCGACCTGGACGGCCTTGGCCGCGGCCCAGGCCGGTGGGGACGTCGTGCTCGCGGACAAGGGCTACTGCGGCACCAGCGGCGTCACCGCCACGGCCGGGGTCACGCACTGGTTCGTCCGGCCCGAGGACCACGAGCGCGCGGTGACCGAGCGGCACGCGCACGCCGGCGGGCTCGCCGATCACGAACAGGCGCTGCGCGTCCTGCGCACGACCTGGGAGCGACTGCCCGCTTTGGACCGGTACTACCCGTTCCCGGTCCGCGACGGCGTACCCGACCGCACCCACAACGTGCGCGGGCCGGAGTACCTGCGCGCGATGCGCGGTCTCGTCCACCGCGCCGGGGTCCGGATCCTCGACCACCACCCGGCGCTCGAACTGCTGCTGCGGCCGGACGGTTCGGTGGGTGGCGCGGCCGGGGTCCGGCGCCAGGCGGGCGGGACCTGGCAGGTCCGCGCGGGTGCGGTCGTGCTGGCGACCGGCGGGACGGCGTTCCGGTCGCACCTGCTGGGTTCCCGCGGCAACACCGGCGACGGGCACCTGATGGCCGTCGAAGCCGGCGCCCGCCTGTCGGGCATGGAGTTCTCCAACTACTACACGCTCGCCCCGGCGTTCTCGACGATGGCGCGGTCGATGTCGTACCTGTTCGGCACCTACACCGACGCCGGCGGCCACGAGATCGCGCTGCCGTCCGGCCCGGACCGCAACCGCGTCCTCGCCGCGGCCCTGCTGCGCGGCCCGGTGTTCACCACCCTCGACCGGGCGCCGGACTGGGTGCGCCGCACGATGCCGGTGGTGCAGCCGAACTTCCTGCTGCCCTTCACCCGCCGCGGCCTCGACCCGTACACCGACCGGTTCGAGGTCACGCTGCTCGGCGAAGGCACGATCCGCGGGGTCGGCGGGCTCACCGTCACGGCCCCGGACTGCGCCACGGACGTACCCGGCCTGTTCGCCGCGGGCGACGTCGCGAGCCGGGTCCCGATCGTCGGCGCGATCTCCGGCGGCGGGTCGCCGAACTCCGCGTGGGCGGTGTCGTCGGGCACCTGGGCCGGCCGCGCCGCGGTCCGCCACGCGCGTACGGCCGGCTCGGCACCGCTGCGTCCGGCGGGCCGCGCGGGGATCCGCCCGAGCGGCCGGACGGCCACCGTGGACACCGCCGGCGTGATCGACGTCGTGCGCGACGAGCTGAACGCCTACGACAAGAACATGTTCCGCGACGGGCCGGGTCTCCGTGCCTCTTTGTCTACATTGAATACTTTGTGGACGGAGGTCGAGTCCGCGCTGACCGGCGAAGGCCGCGACGCCGTGGCCGCGCGCGAGACGGCGGCCCTGCTCGCCATGGGCCGCTGGGTCAAGGAGGCGGCGCTGCGCAGGCGGGAAACCCTCGGCATGCACTGGCGTACCGACGGGCAGGAGGCCGCCGCGTGATCGAACTCGTGCTCGCCGATCGCTGCATCGCCTGCGACAAGTGCGTCCAGGTGTGCCCCAGCGACGTCTTCGACGCCGTTCCCGATGCCGTGCCGGTCATCGCGCGGCAGTCCGACTGCCAGACCTGCTTCCTCTGCGAGCTCTACTGCCCGGTCGACGCGCTGTTCGTCGATCCGGACTGCCGCACGCCCGTCACCGTCGACGAAACCGCCGTGCGGGCCGGTGACTGGCCCGCGCAGTACCGGCGCGACTCCGGCTGGGGCCGGGCGCGCCGCACCCACCCGAACGAAAGCTGGCGGATGAGCGACATCTTCGCCGCCGCCCGTGCCCTGGGACAGGAGACCCCGTGACGCTCGAGTTCATCGGTTACGCCGCCGGCCGCCAGGCCAGCGAGATCATCGCGCCGGAAGGCCCGATCATCCAGCCCGGCTACCTGCGCGAAGTCGCCCGCACGCACGAAGAGGCCGGGTTCGACCGGGTGCTGATCGCCCAGTCGGCGAGCAGCCCGGACGGGTTCGTGCTCGCCGACCAGGTCCTGGCCGCCACCGAGCGGCTCGGCGTGCTGCTCGCCCACCGGCCCGGGTTCGTCGCGCCGACCCAGCTGGCCCGCAAGTTCGCCACGCTCGACGCGTTCCACCCCGGCCGGATCGCGCTGCACGTCATCACGGGCGGAGACGACGCCGACCAGGCCCGCGACGGCGACTTCACCGACAAGCCCACCCGCTACCGCCGCACCGACGACTTCCTCTCGGTCGTGCGGCGGACGTGGGACTCGGCCGAGCCGTTCGACCACGAGGGCGAGTTCTACCGGGTCCGCGGCGGCCTCTCCGACGTCCACCCGGCGGGCGGGATCCCGGTGTACTTCGGCGGCGCGTCCGCCGACGCCATCCGGGTCGGCGGCAAGCACGCCGACGTCTACGCGTTCTGGGGCGAGCCGCTGGCCGGGATCGCCGAGCGCATCGAGCAGGTCCGCGCGGCGGCGGGCGGCCGGGACATCGCGTTCAGCGTCAGCCTGCGGCCGATCCCGGCGGCGACCGAAGCCGAGGCGTGGGAGCGGGCGCGCGAGATCCTGCGGCTGACCCAGGACCGCGTCGGCGAGTTCAAGGGCCGCCGCGACTCGAGCGAAGCCGTCGGCTCGCAGCGGCTGCTGGAGGCCGCGGCGACCGGTGAGGTGGTCGACGAACGGCTGTGGACGGCGGTGGCGAAGACGACCGGCGCGGCCGGGAACTCCACCGCGCTGGTCGGCAGCTACGAGCAGGTCGCGGACTCGCTGCTGGACTACGTCCGGCTCGGCGTCGGCACACTGCTGATCCGCGGGTTCTCGCCACTGGCCGACGCCCGCGACTACGGGACGCTCGTCAAGCTCGTCCGGGAGCGCGCGGCCGCGGTTACCGTCGGGGCATGAAGCCGAGCACATCGCACTGGGGCGCCTTCTCCGCCGAGGTCGACGCCGACGGCCGGCTGCGGGTCGAGCCGCACCCGGCCGACCCGGCGCCGTCGCCGCTGCTGGGCAACCTGGCCGCGGCGCTGGATCACCCCACGCGGGTGGCCCGGCCGGCGGTCCGCCGCGGCTGGCTGGAAGACGGCCCGGGCCCGGACACCCGGCGCGGCCGCGACGAGTTCGTCGAGGTGCCCTGGGACGACGTCCTCGACCGGCTCGCCGGCGAGCTCGGCCGCGTCCGGGCCGAGCACGGCAACCAGGCGATCTTCGGCGGCTCCTACGGCTGGGCGAGCGCGGGCCGGTTCCACCACGCGCAGAGCCAGCTGCACCGGTTCCTGAACACCATCGGCGGCTTCACGGCGTCACGGAACTCCTACAGCAACGGGACGTCGTCGGTGCTGCTGCCGCACGTCGTCGGCGACACCCACGCGGTGCTGCGGCAGGCGTCGACCTGGCCGACGATCGCCGCGCACACCGAGCTGATCGTCGCGTTCGGGGGTGTGCCGGAGAAGAACGTCTTCGTCACGCCCGGCGGCGTCACGGTCCACGGGACTCCCGGGCACCTCGCCCGGTTCGGCGGCCGGGTCGCACTAGTCAGCCCGCTGCGCGACGACATCCCGTCCACAGTGGACGCCCGGTGGTACCCGATCCGGCCCGCGACCGACACCGCGCTGATGCTGGCCCTGGCTCATACGCTCGTCGTCGAAGGCTTGCACGACAAGGACTTCCTCGAGCGCTACACCGTCGGCTACCCGGAGTTCGAGCGCTACCTGCGCGACAAGGACCCGGCTTGGGCCGCCGGCCTCACCGGCATCCCGGCCGCCGACATCGTCGCGCTCGCCCGCGAGATGGCCGCGAAGCGGACGCTGGTCACCGTCACGTGGTCGCTGCAGCGCACCGAACACGGCGAGCAGCCGGTGTGGGCGGGCATCGCGCTGGCCGCGATGCTGGGGCAGATCGGCCTGCCGGGCGGCGGGTTCGGCCACGGCTACGGCTCGATGGGCGACGTCGGCGACACCGGCCCCGAACTGCGGATCCCGTCCCTGTCCCAGGGCGCGAACCCGGTCGGCGAGTTCATCCCCGTCGCGCGGATCGCCGATCTGCTGCTGCACCCCGGCGAGGAGTACGACTACGACGGCGAAGTCCGGCGCTACCCGGATATCCGGCTCGTGTACTGGGCGGGTGGCAACCCGTTCCACCACCACCAGGACCTCAACCGCCTGCGCCGCGCGTTCACCCGGCCGGACACGGTGGTCGTCCACGAGCCGCACTGGACGGCCACCGCCCGCCACGCCGACATCGTGCTGCCCGCCACGACCGCGCTGGAGCGCGAGGACCTGGGCTCCGGCCGCCGGGACACGCACGTGATCGCCATGCACCGGATCGCGCCGCCCGCGGGCGAAGCACGGGACGACTACGCGATCTTCTCCGGGTTGTCGGCGCGGCTCGGCGTTGCGGAGAAATTCACCGAAGGCCGGACGGCCCGGCAGTGGCTGGAACACCTCTACGACGGCTGGCGGGACACGCCGTCGTTCGCGGAGTTCTGGGCCGCGGGCGAACTCCGGCTGCCGCCCGGCCGCGAACACCACACGCTGTTCGCGGACTTCCGCGCGGATCCGGCCGCCCACCCCCTGCGCACCCCGAGCGGCCGCATCGAGATCACGTCGACGACCGTCGCGGGGTTCGGCTACCCGGACTGCCCCGGCCACCCGGTCTGGCTGCCGCCGAGCGAGGCCGGGCCGCTGTGGCTGATCGCAAACCAGCCGCACACCCGCCTGCACAGCCAGCTCGACGCCGGCGACACGAGCCGCGCGGGCAAGGTGGCGGGCCGCGAGCGGATCCGGCTCAACCCGGCCGACGCGGCGGCCCGCGGCATCGCGGCCGGCGACGTCGTCCGGGTGTTCAACGGCCGCGGCGCGTGCCTGGCGGGCGCGGTCCTTGACGAAGCATTGCGGCCCGGCGTGGTCCAGCTCCCGACGGGCGCGTGGTTCGACCCGGTCGACGACCACCCCTCGGGCCCGCTGTGCGCGCACGGCAACCCGAACGTCCTGACCGCCGACGTGCCGTCGTCGCGGCTGTCGCAGGGCTGCGCGGGCCAGCACGCGGCCGTCGACGTCGAACGCTTCGAGGGCCCGGTCCCGGAAGTGCGAGTCCTGCGTCCACCGATCGTGAAAGGACATCGATGACCGCCCTGCAGCCCGTGACGTCCGAAAGCCGGTTGCGCGAAGCGTTCGGCTGCTTCCCGTCCGGCGTCACCGCCGTGTGCGCCCTCATCGACGGCCGTCCCCACGGGATGGCCGCCAGCTCGTTCACGTCGGTGTCGCTGTCCCCGCCGCTGGTGTCGCTCTGCATCCAGCGGACGTCGTCGACCTGGCCCCGGCTGCGCGACCGGCACCGCCTCGGGCTGAGCGTGCTGGCCGAGGGCCAAGACGAGGCGTGCCTGTCGCTGTCGGCCCGCCACGGCGACCGGTTCCGGGACATCGCGTGGCAGACGGGCCCGGACAGCAGCGTGTTCATCACGGGGTCGAGCGCGTGGCTCGAGTGCTCGCTGGAGGAGGAAGTCCCCGCGGGCGACCACCTGATCGCGCTGCTGCGCATCCACGGCGTGCAGACGGCGGAGAACCCGCCGCTGGTGTTCCACGGCAGCCGCTTCCGCCGGCTCGCCGCCGTCTGAGCCCGCCGGTGGGGCACCGCGAACCCCCTGATCCCCCGGTGCCCCATCGGCGCGCGCCTCAGTCGCCGACGACCGCGTGCCCGCCTTCGACCACCGTCAGCGGCCCGTGCTGCAGGTCGCTGCCCAGGTAGGTGTGGACCAGCAGGTCGCCGTCGCCGCGGGCGTAGATCTCGACCGACCGGCGGGACTCGTGGTAGATCGCCGTCAGCAGCCCGCGCACCGGGGTGGGGCTGACCACCGACCACGCGCCGTGCTGCCCGTTCTTGTCGAGGTAGGAGTGGATCAGCAGGTTCTGCGCGTCGTGCCCGTAGATCTCCACCGCGCCGGAGTTCGGGTTGTAGACCGGGACCGGCGGCGCGTAGATGTGCCAGTCGCCGACGACCGACCACGGGCCGTGCTTGAGATCGCTGCCCAGGTACGTGTGGATCAGCAGGTTCTTCGTGTCCTGGGCGTAGACCTCCACCGAGCGGCGGTAGTCGTCGTAGACCGCGACCGGGCGGCTCGCCAGGTGCCAGTCACCGACGACGTCCCACGGCCCGTACTGCCCGTCGGCGCCGAGGTAGCTGTGCACGAGCAGGCCCAAGGTGTCGCGCCCGTAGACCTCGACGGCGCGCGACACGGGGTTGTAGACCACCGAAGGCGAGTCGGTCAGCACCCACTCCCCCGCCACCGTCCACGGGCCGTGCTCGAGGTCGGCGCCGAGGTAGGTGTGGACGGGCTTGCCGTCGGTGCCGACGGCGTAGATCTCGACGGCCCGGGAGTTCGGGTTGTAGACCACCGACGGACGGCCGGCGATGTGCCGGTCGCCGACGACGTCCCAGGGCCCGTACTGCCCGTCGCGGCCGATGTAGGTGTGGATCAGCAGGCCCAGGGTGTCGCGGGCGTAGACCTCGACGGCCCCGGAGTTCGGGTTGTAGACCGACACCGGCTGGCTGGCGAGCGCCCAGTCGCCGTGGCCGGTCCAGGCGCCGTGCCGGCCGTCGGGCCCGAGGTAGGTGTGCCCGAGCAGGTTGTCGGTGCCGCGCGCGAACACCTCGACCGACGCCGTGAGCGCGTTGTAGGTGCCCTGGCTGCCCTGGACGGGCGCGAGGCCGGATGCCGGCGCGTCCTGGATCCCCGCCGGGCGGACGATCGTCGGGGTGGCGTTCATGTCCGCGCCCGGCCGGTGCCAGTCGGTGAAGCTGACGATGCCCGGGGGCGGGCCCTGGTTGCCGCCGATCGTCTGCACCAGGCCGTCGTCGCGGACGGCGGTGACGATGTTGACGTGGTCGGCGTAGCCCGCGCCGTTGTAGTTGTAGACGATCGCGTCGCCGACGTGCGGCGTCCCGGTCACCGTGCCGCGGCTGTTCCCGTAGACGACGACACTCCCGGCCGCCGCGGTGATCCCGTTCGTGTCGATCCCGGCCCGGTCCCAGACCCACTTCAGGAAGTCCGCGCACCAAGCGCCGGGGTCGCACTGCCAGCCGTTTCCTTGGCACCCCTTGCCGAGCTGGCCGGAGGCGACCTGGACGACGTCCTGGCCGGTCGCGGCGCTCGCGGGGGCCGCCCCGAGCGGGAGGGCCAGCAGCACCGTCAGCGCGGCCGTGACCAGCAAGCCGGCCGGCCGGAGCCGGCCCGGCGGTTTCGTTCTCATCGCAAGACTCCCGTGCCCATCGCGGCGACGGGCGGCGGTTCCGCCCGTCGATCCCGCTCAGCGTCGTGCACCGCTCTGCGAGAAATCTGCGAGCCGGTCTTGAGAAGTCCGCGATCACCGGCAAGGCTACGTTTGGTCCGGTTCGTCCGGTCGCGGATCCTTGGGGAGGGGACGGCTTGCGGGTGGGATTGCTCGGTGCGGTCGAAGTGCGGGACGGGGACCGGGCCGTGGTGCTCGGCGGCCCGAAGCCGCGGGCCCTGATCGCCGTCCTGGCGCTGCACGCCGGGCACGCGGTGTCGCTCGACCGGCTGGTCGACGCGCTGTGGGAGGACAGCCCGGCCGCCGATGTCCGCGGCGCGCTCTACACGTACGTCTCGGGGCTGCGCCGCCTGCTGGGCGACGTCGTCGTCCGCGACGGCGGCGGCTACCGGCTGGACCTGCCGCCCGAAGCGGTCGACGTCGAGCTGTTCACCCGCACGGTGGCCGAAGCCCGCGGCGCCGGCGACCCCGCGGAGACCGCCGAAAAGCTGCGTTCGGCGCTGGACCTGTGGCGCGGCCGCCCGCTCGACGGCGTCACCGGGAGCTGGGCGGACGCCGAGCGCGCCCGGCTGGAGGAGCTGCGCCTGGTCGCCGTCGAGGAACGGCTCGCCGCCGAGCTGACGCTGGGCTGGGGTGACCGGCTGGTCGGCGAGCTCACCGCGCTGACCGGGCAGCACCCGCTCCGGGAACGGCTGCAGGCCCACCGCATCACCGCACTGCACCAGGCGGGCCGCCGCACGGAGGCGCTGGCCCACTACCGCGCCGTGCGGGCCGGGCTGGTCGACGAGCTCGGCGTCGAACCCGGCCCCGAGCTGCGCGCCGCGCACGAGCGGGTGCTGCAGGCCGACGACGCCGACGCGGCCGCCGGTGGGCCGGCCGTCGCGGTGCCGGCCCAGCTGCCGACCGACATCGCGGACTTCACCGGCCGCGGGGACGACGTCCTCGCCCTGGCCGCGATGCTGTCCGGGCAGCCGGGCACGGCCGTGCGCGTGGCCGCGGTGTCCGGCCCGCCCGGAGCGGGCAAGAGCACGCTCGTGCGGCACGTCGCCCACCAGGTCCGCGCCGAGTTCCCCGGCGGGCAGCTGTACGCCCACCTCGCCGGCACGCGCCCGGCCGCCGCGGATCCCGCGGACGTCCTCGGCGGGTTCCTGCGGGCGCTCGGTGTCCCGGAAGCGGCGGTCCCGGCGGGGCTGGACGACCGGATCGCCCGCTACCGCTCCGAGCTGGCCGGGCGCCGGGTGCTCGTGGTGCTCGACGACGCCGCCGGCGAACAACAGGTCCGGCCCCTGCTGCCGGGCGGCCGCGGGTGCGCGGTGCTGGTCACCAGCAGGCAGCGGATGGGTGCGCTGGAAGGCGCCCACCAGCGTGAACTCGGCGTGCTGTCCGAAGAGGAGGCGGTGCGGCTGCTCGACGCGGTGGTCGGCGGCGGGCGAGCCCGCCGGGAACCGATGGTGGCGGCCGAGATCGCCCGGCTGTGCGGCCGCCTGCCGCTCGCCGTGCGGATCGCCGGTGCCCGGCTGGCGGCGCGCCCGCAGTGGCCGCTGGCCCAGCTGGCCCGGCGCCTCCGGTCGGAACGCACGGTGCTGAGCGAACTGCGCGTCGGCGACCTCGAAGTGCGGGGCAGCCTGGCGCTGAGCTACGCCGGCCTGTCCGGGCTCGCCCGGACGGCGCTGCGCCGGCTCGGGTACCTGGAGCTCTCCTCGTTCGCCTCGTGGCTGCTGGCGCCGCTGCTCGGGTGTTCGCCCGCGGTGGCCGAGGACGTCGTCGAGCACCTGGTGGACAGCCGCCTCGCGGACGCCTCGGGCGAGCGTTACGCGCTGCACGACCTCACCCGCGCCTTCGGCCGGGAACGCGCCGAGGCCGAAGAAACCCGCGAAGAGCTCGAGTCCGCGGTGACCCGCGCCGCCGGCGAATACCTGGCCCTGATGGAGCACGCGGCCATCCGGATGCCCGGCGCCGCCGAGGTCATCGCCGCCGAATCGGTGTCCACATTGGACGACGCACTGGTCGCGGACCTTCTCGCCGAACCGGAGCGGTGGTTCGAAGCCGAGCAGGCCGGCTTGGTCGCCGTCGTCGAACGGGCGGCCGCACTCGACCTGAGCGCGCTCGCCTCCCGGCTGGCCGCGGCTCTCAGCTCGTCGTCGTTCGCCCTCACCAACCAGTTCAGCCTGTGGTGGCGCACGCACCAGGCGGCCCTGTCGGCCGCGGAGCGCACCGGCGACCGGGCGGCGGAAGCCCGGCTGCTCGGCGGGCTCGGGTGGCTGCGCTACGAACAGGACCGGCTCGACGAGTCGGCCGACTACTACGGCCGGGCCCTCGCCTGCTGGGTCACGGCGGGCGACCTCCCGCAGCAGGCGCGGACCCGGCTCGAGCTCAGCCGCGTCCACCGCGAACGCGGCGACCTGGCCGACGCGATCGCGCTGCTCGACGAGACCATCCCGGTGCTGCGGGTGATGGACGACCCGGTGCTGCTCGCCCGCGCCCACCACACCGCGGCCCTGACCCACACCGAACGCGGCGACCTCCCGGCCGCCTGGAGCGCCGGCGACCAGGCGCGGCGGAGCTACGAACAGCGAGGCGACGACCACGGCGTCGCGCTCGTGCTCCGGTCGCTCAGCCTGGTCCGGCGAGCCGAAGGCGACTGGGACGCGGCGATCGGGCTGTGCGAGCGCGCGCTCGTCGTGCTGAACCGGATCGGCGACCGGCTGATGATCGCCTACACCACCCAGGCGCTGGCGAAGGCCCGCTTGCGCCGGGGCGACGCGAGCACGGGCCCGGCCCTGCGGGACGGCCTCGCCGTCTGCAACGAGATGCAGGACAGCTTCGGGCAGGCCCTCATCACCCGGACGCTCGGCGAGCTGGAGCTCGCGAAGGGGCATCCCGCCGCGGCGAAGAGCCACCTCGAGCACGCGTTGCAGTGGTGGGACGCGCTGAACCTGCCGTTGTGGCGGGCGCGGACCCTGCGCGACCTGTCCGTCGCCCACATGGCGGCCGGGGACCCGGCGGGAGCCGACGCGGCCTGGGCGGAGGCGTCGGCGATCTTCGCCCGCCACGGCAGCCGCGAGGCGGCCGAGCCGCGGCCGTCCGCGGTGCCGTCTCAAAACCCGCTCACAGGTTCTCCGGAGACCCGCGCCGCACGCTGAGCACCATGACCAGAACCCACGCCCGGCGGCGCCTCTTCACGGTCGCCGTCACGTTGTTCGCGGCCCAGTTCGCCGGTGGCATCGCCCAGGCGGCACCGCCACCGGACGCCCCCGCGGTGATCGCCGACGCCGCACGGGACGGCGAGACGGCACCGGTCGCCATCGCGGCCGGCAGCCAGGAGGACTTCATCAACGCCGCCGGGCCCGCCGCCCAGCGCGGCCAGGCCGAGTACGGCGTGCCCGCGTCGGTCACGGTGGCGCAGGCCATCCAGGAATCCGCCTGGGGCACGGCCGCACCGAACAACAACCACTTCGGCATCAAGTGCTCGGGCGGTGTCCCCGGCCCGATCGCCACCGGGTGCGCGCGGCTCAAGACGTTCGAGTGCAACCCGGACGGCACCTGCTACGAGACCTACGCCGACTTCCGGACCTACGCGTCCATGGAGGACTCGTTCCGCGACCACGGCCGGTTCCTGCGCGAGAACACGCGCTACGCCAACGCCTTCGCCTACACGGGCGACCCGGACCAGTTCATCCGCGAGGTCCACCGGGCCGGCTACGCCACCGACGTCAACTACTCGACGACGATCATCAACCTGATGGTCACGTACGACCTCTACCGCTTCAACACGGCCGCGAACCCCGCCCTCGCACCCACCCCGGGTGCCCAGGGCACCTACAACGGGCTGACGGCGTCGGTGGAGATGTTCACCCGCGACACCGACGGCCTGCTCGCGCACACCTACCTGAGCCCCGACGGCCGGTCGGGTGCCTGGAGCACCCACGGCGACTGGCACATCGTCGGCAAGCCCGTGTCGGTGTACAACCCGAACTCCGGTGCCGTCGAAGTCTACGCCCGCGACACCAAGGACCTGCTGATCCACACCTACATCGGGCGCGACGGCCAGTACGGCCCGTGGGACGTCGTCGGCGACTGGCACATCACCACGCCGCCGGCCGCGACCTACAACCCCCGCAGCCGCGCGATCGAGGTCTACGGCCGGGACGTCAGCGGCCTGCTCATCCACACCTACCTCGGCAGCGACCTCAAGCACGGCCCGTGGTCGGTGGTGGGCGACCGGCACTTCGAGGGAACGCCCTCGGCGGTGTACAACCCGGTGTCGGACGCGGTCGACGTCTACGCCCGCGAGACGACGACCGGCGCGCTGATCCACACCTACCTGGGCAACACCGGGCAGCACGGGCCGTGGAGCGCCGTCGGCGACCGGCGCATCACCGACGACCCCGCCGCGGTCTTCAACGACCAGCGCCGCTCGGTGGAGGTCTACGCCCGTGAGACGACCGGCCTGCTCGTCCACACCTACCTCGGCAGCGACCTGCAGCACGGCCCGTGGAGCGCCGTCGGCGACTGGCACGTCACGGGCACCCCGGCCGCGGCGTACAACCCGAACTCCGGCGCGGTCGAGGTCTACGGCCGCGACGTGAACGGCCTGCTGATCCACAACTACCTCGACCGCGACGGCCGCACGGGCACGTGGTCGGTCATCGGCGACTGGCACATCACCGGCACCCCGACGGCGGTCTTCCACCAGTCCCGGCGCTCGATCGAGGTGTACGCCCGCGACACCTTGGGCCTGCTGATCCACACCTACCTCGGCCCGGACCTCCAGCACGGCCCGTGGTCGCTGATCGACGCGGACCACCACATCACCGACTGAGGGTCACCCGGGATCCTCCGCACGGTGCCGGCGTGACCCGGCGCCGTGCGGAGGCGGCTGAACGGCTTCCAGGCACCGCCGGATGTCGTCCAGGTGGTGCGTGACCTCGTGGGCGGCCTGGCGGACCAGCCACCGGGCCGTGCGCTCTTCGCCCGGGAGGCGGGTCACCGTGCGGTCGAGATCCGGTCGGGTCAGCCGCCCGATCTCGTCGGTGAGCCCGGCCGCGCAGGCCGCCAGCTCGTCGCGTACTCCGTCGAGGGAGCGGTCGTTGTAGCGGAACCGCCGGGCCCGCAGGTCGTTGAGCATCGGCTCGAGCACCGGCCGGTCCTCGGTGCGGGCGCGGTGCAGCCGGATCGTGTACGTGACGCAGACGTCGCGCAGGTGGACGAGGTACTCCAGCGCCGACCAGCGGTCCGGCCGCGGACGGCGCCGGAGGTCCGGCAGCGACGACTGTCCGAGCACGGCGTCGGCCGCGCCGGGCAATGCGGCGATGAGCGCGGCGGCCGCCTCGATCGTCAGCGCGGGGTAGGCGATCCCGCACCCGGCGCAGACGTGGTCCTCCCCCGCCAGCGGCGGGATCGCGGTCCGCCGCCGGGCGGCTGTCTCATCGGGCACGGCCACCTCACTCGGGGAGCAGGCTGACGTCGTACTCGCGGGCGACGGCCTGGTTGTACCGGGCGAACGACTCCCCGATCACCCTCAGCTCGTCGTCCGGGACGCCGGCGAACATCGCGGCCAGGTTCGCGCGCCGGCGCTCGTGGACCCGGTGGGCGCGACGGCGGCCCTCCTCCGTCGCCACGACGATGCTCCGGCGGCGGTCCTCCGGGGCCGGGGTCCGCTCGACCAGGCCGGCCCCCGTCATCGCCGAGACCTGACGGCCCACCGTCGACGGGTCCAGGCCGAGCTTCGCCGCCAGCGTGGTGATGTCCGCCGGCCCCGTCACCTCCAGGGTGCGCAGCAGGAGGTAGCCGGCGCGGTCGACCTCGTCGTAGACGTCGGTGCGGCGGCTGAGCAGCTCGAAGTTGCGCACCATGACCGCGGTGTGGGCCTCGATGAGGTCGAGCGCGTCCATGCCGTGAAACCTACCGTCCGGCCGATTGCCCGGCCGCAGCCGATGTCGGTATCCTACCGATAAATACCGGCATGATACCGACATCTTCGGCGAAAGGCGCGGGACGTCACTCGAATGGGAAGCGCGACGGCGACCATCCACCGGATCAGGGACAAGGCGATCGGCTCCGATCCGGGTCTGACCCGGCTGTGGAGCGCGACCTCGGCCGCCGTCGCCATGACGACCGGCCTGGCCGTCGAATACGGCTACGCGACGCTCACCGGCGCCGGGCCGCAGGCCACCCTGGTCGCCGTCCTGCTCGGCGCCATCACCGCGATGATGGGCTCGATGGCCCTCTCCGGCACCGCGGTCTGGCCGAAGGTGCGCAGCGCCGCCCTCTTCCCGGTCGCGATGGGCCTCGGGATGGTGCTCGGCGTCCTGGTCGCCCCGCACACCGACCTGATGCTCGCCGTGTTCGTCGTCGTGATGTTCGCCGCCGTGTTCGTCCGGCGCTTCGGCATCCCGTTCTTCTTCTACGGCTTCATGGTCTGGATGGGCTACTTCTTCGCGGCGTTCCTGCACGCCACCCTGGCCGCCCTGCCCGCCATGCTCGTGGCCGTCGTCATCGCGAGCGTCTGGGTGCTGCTGCTTTCGCTGACCGTGCTGCGCGGCAACCCGGCCCGCACCCTCGCCCGCACCCGCCGCGCGTTCGGCGCCCGGGCCCGCGCGGTCGCCCGGCGCTGCGCCACCCTGCTGGCCGACGGCCAGTCCCTGCGCCGGGTCCACGCGGCCCAGGTCCGGCTCGCCGAGTCCGCCCTGATGATCGAGGCGTGGTCGGCCGAGGTGCCCGTGCTGCCGGACGCCGTCCCGGCGGCGGCGATCCGGCGCACGACCATCGACGCGCAGCTCGCGATCGACCTGCTCGTCACCGCCTGCACGCAGGCAGGCGCCGAGCCGGACCGGGACCTCGTCGCCCGCGCCGCACACGTGCTCGACCTGTTCGCCCGCAACGACTACCCCGCCGCCGGGCGCGCCGCCGAAGCGCTCCTGGCCCGGGCGGGCACCTCCCCGGTCCGGCTGATCGCCGTGGCGGTCACCGACTACCTCGACGTCGTCCGCCGCGCGGACCGCGACGGTCTCGGCGGCACCGGCGACTTCGAGCCCGCGGTGACGATCGCGCTGGGCGCGCTGCCGGGTTCGGCCGCCGCGGCCGGCGACGTCGAACCCCGCGGCCGCGCGTGGAACCCCTTGCGCCGCTTGGACTTCACCACCCGGCAGGCCGTGCAGGTCGCGGTGGCGGGCGGGCTCGCGATCGTGCTCGGCCGGCTGCTGTCCGAGCAGCGGTACTACTGGGCGGTGATCGCCGCGTTCGTCGCGTTCACCGGCACGGCGACCCGGTCGGAGGTGGTCCTCAAGTCGGTCAACCGCGTGCTCGGCACCCTCGTCGGCCTCGGCGCCGGCATCGCGCTCGCCCACCTGACCGCCGGGCACACCGCCGCGGTGCTCGCGGTGATCGTCGGCAGCATGTTCTGCGGCTTCTACCTGCAACGCCTGTCCTACGCCTACATGATCTTCTTCGTCACGATCATGGTCAGCCAGCTCTACAGCGTGCTCAACGAGTTCTCCCCCGGCCTGCTCGTGCTGCGGCTGGAGGAGACGGCGATCGGCGCGGCCGTCGGCGTCGGGGTCGGCCTGCTGCTGACGCCGCTGAGCACGCGCGACACGGTCCGCACCGCCGAACGCGCCCTCGCGCGCACCCTGGCCGAGCTGCTCGACGCCGCGGCGGACCGGATCGAAGGCCACGCCGGCGTCCCCGACCTGGACGCGCGGATCCGGGTGCTGGACAACGACCTGCGCCAGCTGCGGCTGGTGGCCGCACCGCTGGTGGCCGCCGTGCCGTGGGGTGGCGGTTCCCGGACCACCCGCCACCGGCTGACGCTGACCGCGACGCTCGTGCAGCACACCCACCGGCTGGTCGCCCACCTGCGCCGCGGGCGCGCGGCCGATCGGTCCCTCGCCGTCCCGGCCCGGGCCCTGGCCGCCGTCGCGACCGCCGTCGCCGAGCCCGGCGGGCCGGACCTGCTCTCCTCGCTCGGCCGGGCGGAAGCGGCCCTCACCGGGCACTGCGCCCGGGCGGACGAACCCGCGCTGCTCGAGCTGATCCACCTGCGCCGCCTGGTGCACGAGATCGCCACCGGCGCGGAACCCGGCCTGCTCGCCGAACCGGCCCCACCGCGCGTCACCCCGGTCCGCGGCCACGTCCACGGCGCGGCCGGTTCGCCCCTGCCGGGTGCCACCTTGACCCTGGTCGACGCGAACGGCAGGCAGACCGCCCGTGCGACGTCGGCACCCGACGGCGGCTTCGCGCTGGAGGCTCCGCGCACCGGCTCCTACGTCCTGATCACCGCGGCGGCCCGGCACGCACCGGCCGCTGCGACGGTCCTGGTCCACGGCCGCGAAGTCGTGCAGGACATCTGGCTCACCGCGGCCGGGCGCGCCACCGCCCCGGTCCGCCGGCAGTGCCACCGCCAGGACGTCCGGCGCCGCTGAACGGGAGCCGGGGCGGGCGGAAATCCGCCCGCCCCGGGGTGTTCACCGGATCAGCGCCGGCAGGGGTTGCCCGCCGGGTGCGCGGCACTGCCGTGCACGTCGGCCTGGGACTCCGCCAGCACGATCTTCGCCAGCGCGGTGTCCAGCGCCACCGCCTGCTGCTTCACGACGCCGCCCGCGACGGTCTGCCCGTTCAGCTTCAGCGTGCCGATGACCAGCGGGATGGTCAGCGGCGCCGAGCCGACCGTGACCGAGACGCCGTTGATCTTCAGCGACGCGACGTTCGAGCTGCCGGTCAGCACCGGGGCGAGCCCGCCCGTCGCCGGCTGGCAGGTCGCCGCCGCCTGGGACTGGATCACGCCCAGCTCGATCGTGAGCCCGATCGTGCTGATCACCGTCTTGTCGATCTTGGCCGACGCCTGCGCGTGGTCACCGGCCGCCGGGGCCGCGGACTGGTTGTCCGGGCTCAGGTCGGTCGCCGAGGTCAGCGCGTGGGTCTGCACCTTGATCAGGCCGGCGTTGAGCGTCGCGTCGAGGACGGTCTTGCTGTCGTCGGCGCAGGGCAGGTTCTGCGGGTTCGCCACGGCGGCGGTGATGCCGAGGACGTTCGCCGCGGTCCCGGTGCAGGAGAAGGCGCCGTCGCGGTCGTCGTCGACGATCGTGCCGACGCCGGTCGGGTCCACCAGCCCGGCGCCGGCCGGGGCGGAGAGGTTCACGGTGAACGTCTCGTCCGGCTCGTCGACGGTGTCGGGGTTGACCAGCACGGTCACCGGCTTGGCCGTCTCACCCGGGGCGAAGGTGAGGTCACCGCTGGTGGCGGTGTAGTCGGCCGGGGCGCCGGCGGAGCCGTTCGCGGTGGCGTAGTGCACGGTCACCGGGTTCGGGCTCGCGCCGCCGAGCAGCGACACGGTGAAGGTGGCCGGCACCGGGGCGCCGCCGGAGCCTTCGGCCACCGTGACGTCGTTGACGGCCAGGCCGAGCACGCGCACCGTGGTCGTCTCGACGAAGCCGCGGGACACGCCGTCGACCAGGTAGTCGACCGAGCAGTGGTAGGTGCCCGGGGCGGCACCGGCCGCGGCCGCGATCGTCTCGGTGAACGTCGCGACGTCACCGCTGGGCACCTTGACGCTCGCCGGGGCGTTGGTGAGCGTCAGCTGCGGGTCGCAGCCGGTGACGTGCGGGGCCACCGTCACCTCGATGGACTTGATGCCGTCCAGGATGGCCTGGGACACCTGGTTCGAGGGGACGTTGTTGAGCAGCACGCCCCCGGTGGCCTCGGTGATGGCCGTGGCCTGGCCGGTGGCGTCGAGCGCGCCGACGTTCACCGCGACGACCCGGATGTTCGCCGCCTTGAGCGCGGCGATCGTGTCGGCCAGGGTGTGCCCGCCGCTGGGGTCGTGCGACGGCGCGTCGCCGAACCACGCGACGATGCGGGTCCCGTCCGGGCGGAACGAGACCGCGCCGGTGGCCAGTTCGTAGAGGGCGTTGAGGTCGGCCTCGGGCCCGTCGCCCCCGCCGCCCGCGGCCCACTGGTTGATGCCGGTCTGGACCGCGCCGGTGTCCCCGGTGATGCCCTGGTTGACCTTGAACGGCACGGAGTCGGAGAAGTCCTTGTACTCGGCGACGCCGAACTGCGCGGTCGGCTGCGCGGCGAGCACGTCCCCGGTGATGGCGTTGGCGTTCGCGCGGACGTTGGTGATGGCGCCGCCCATGCTGCCGGTGGTGTCGGCGAGCAGGACGAGGTCGGGGTTCGGCGGCACGGCGGAGGTGGTGACGTGCTTGGTGACGGTGGTGCTCTGCCCGGCGGAGAGCGTGAGGTCGACGGTGGCCGGGTCGACCCCCGGCGGGGCCGCGGCCGCCACCGCGGCCGGGGCCAGCAGCGCGCCGACCGCGGTGAGGGCGACGAAAACTGATCTTCGTGACATGGACTTCCCTTTCGAGCACCGGCGGCAGGCCGGATTCGGTGTGGGGTGCCTGGGAAAGACGAAAAGCGCGGGAATTCGTTAGCCGGGTCGGCGAACGTCACCCGGAGCGCCCTGTGTCAAGTCCCTCAACGGGCTAACGAGGGGAAACCCGGCCTACGCAGATCATGGCGTGAATACGCCGAAGGATGGGAAACACCGGAACTGCGTCACGCTCCAGAGCGACGGGAATCGCGCATTTCGGCACGCCGAGTGTCGCCATTCCGGCGGAGGCAGCGCGTTTTCCGGGTTTCGGCGCCCGAATTACCACCGGATGTCGTAACGCGCCCGGTCTGGGTAGCGTGCCGGGCATGACTCCGCAGCACGCGCTCTGGCTCCCGCTCTTCGACGAGCTGGCCGACCCGGCGCTCGTCGCCCGCCTCGCCGCCGATGCCGAAGAAGCGGGCTGGGACGGCTTCTTCGTCTGGGACCACCTCCGCTGGCGCGAGCCGGTGGCCGCGGTGGCCGATCCCTGGATCACGCTGGCCGCGATCGCCACCGCCACGTCGCGGCTGCACTTCGGGCCGATGGTCAGCGCGATCACCCGCCGCCGTCCCGCCAAGCTCGCCCGCGAGACCGCCACCCTCGACCGCCTTGGCGGCGGCCGGCTCACGCTCGGCGTCGGCCTCGGCAGCGACCGGTTCGGCGAGGAGTTCTCCCGCACTGGCGAGGAGTGCGACGACCGGGTGCGCGCCCGCATGCTCGACGAGGCCCTGGACATCCTGGCCGCGGCCTGGTCCGGCGAGGTCGTGGACCACCGCGGCGAGCACTACACGGTGGCCGGCGTCCGGTTCCTGCCGACGCCGGCGCGGCGGATCCCGGTCTGGGCGGCGGGCTTCCCCGGCAAGCTCAACCCGATGCGCCGGGCCGCGCGCCTCGACGGCTACTTCCCGGTGAACCTCGACTCCGCCGATCGCTTCGCCGAAGCCGTGGCCCAGGTCGAGGCGCTGCGCACCGGAACCGGGCCGTTCGACTACGTCGCGGAGGTCGAACCCGGCCAGGACAGCGCGCCGTACGCGCGGGCCGGCGCGACCTGGCTGCTGACCGCCTTCGCCCCGGAAGCGCTTTCCGTCGACCACGTGCGCGGCGTGCTGCGCGACGGCCCCCACTGAGCCACCGCTCAGGGCACGAGCTGGTCCACCGGTGTCCGGGCCGCGCGACGGCGATCCACCGCGAACCCGGCCACCGCCAGGACGAGCCCGATCGCGCTCACCGCCACCCCCGCCCACGCCGTGGCGCGGTAACCCAGCCCGGTCGCGATGACCACGCTCCCCAGCGCCGCCCCGAGGCTGTTGGCCGTGTTGAACGCCGACTGGTTCAGCGCCGCGCCCATCAGCTGGGCGCCCGGGGCCACCGCGATCAGCCGGGCCTGCAGTACCGGGCCCAGGAACAGGATCGTCCCGCCGATCAGGAACGCGCCGGTGAACAAGCCGAACGCCGAGCCCACGGTCAGTCCGAAGTAGACGTTCGCGGCGATCACCGCGGCGAAGCCCACCACCATGGCCCGCCGCAGGTTCCGGTCGGCCTGCCAGCCGCCCAGGAAGTTCCCGGCCGTCATGCCGAGACCGACCGCGACGAGGGCCCACGGGACGGCGCCCGGGGACAGCCCGGTGACCGACGTGGTGATCGGCGCGAGGTAGCTGTCGACGGCGAAGAACCCGGCGATCCCGATCGACGCCGTCACCGCGACGAGCCACACCTGCGGGCTGCGCAGCGCGCGCAGCTCGTCGGCGGGCGACCCGCCCGCCGCCGGCGCGTCCGGCACCGTGGCCGCCACCGCCACCAGGGCGAGCAGGAAGACGCCGGCGATGAGCAGGTACGCCGTCCGCCAGCCGGCGGTCTGCCCGAGCCGGGTGATCACCGGGACGCCCGCGACGTTGGCCACGGTCAGCCCGCTCAGCACCACGGCGAACCCGCGGCCCTCGCTGCCCGGCCCCATCAGCGTCGCCGCCAGCAGGCCGGCGGCCCCGAAGTACGCGCCGTGCGGCAGGCCCGCGGCGAACCGGGCCACCAGCACCAGGCCGAACGTCGACGCCACCGCCGAGGCGACGGTGCCGAGCACGAACAGCACCAGCAGCCCGAGCACCAAACGTTTGCGCCGCATCCGCGCGGTGATCGTGGCGAGCACGGGCGCGCCCACGACCACGCCCAGCGCGTACGCGGTGATCATCCACCCCGCCCGCGCGACCGAGTCCGGTTCGGCGTTCCCCAGCACGCTGCGCGCGATGTCCGGCAGCAGCCCGGCCGGCACGAACTCGGTCAGCCCGATCGCCACCGAGCCGAGAGCCAGAGCCAGCAGGGCCGCCCACCGGCGCCGCCGGGAGAGATCATCCATTCCGGCGACTTTAGCAACGCTGTTGCGTTAATACCAGATCCCGGCGGTAGGGTGACGCCGTGCACCTGGCTTTCCTGCGGGACTACCACGAAGCGCTGGTGATCGCGCTGGCCCGGACCGTGCCCACGCTCGAACGCGGCACCGTCGCCGAGCTCACCGGGCTGACCCCGCAGGCCGTGTCGAAGGTGCTCGCCCGGCTGGTCGACGAGGGCCTGCTCGAACCGGCCGGCGTGCGGCGCCCGGCGCGCGGCAAGCCGGCCGCGGTCTACCGCCTGGTCCCCGGCAGCCGCCACGCGATCGGGGCGCACGTGACCCGCCGCGAACTGCGCCTGGTCCTCGCCGACCTGGCCGGCACCGTCCGCGCTTCGGTCGCGACACCGCTACCGGCCGACTTCACGCCGGACCAGCTGCTGGACGAGCTGGCGGCCGGCGTCACGGCGATGATCGCCGAGCACCGCCTCGCCACCCCCGAGCTCGCCGGGGTCGGCATCGGCATGATCGGGCCGCTCGACCAGTCGACCGGCACCGTCCGCGGCGCCCACCGGCTGCGGCACTGGCGTGACGTCCCGCTGGCCGAACTCGCGCAGCGGCGCCTGGGCCTGCCCGTGGTCCTGGACAAGGACGTCACCGCCGGCGTGACGGCCGAAGCCTGGCGCCGCGGAACGTCCTTCCGCGACGCGGCCCTGGTCGTGGTCGACGCCGGGGTCGGCGCCGGCCTGTGGCTGGGCGGCGCCGCCCACCGCGGCTCGCACACCAACGCGAGCGAGTTCGGCCACGCGGTCGTCCAGCTCGACGGCCCGCGCTGCGCCTGCGGCCGGAACGGGTGCCTGGAAGCGGTCCACGAGCAGGCACCCGACCCCGCCGCGGCGGCCGCGGTGCTCGCGACCGGCGTGGTCAACCTCCTCCAGACCCTCGACCTGGGCCACATCGTCCTCGGCGGCGCGGACCTGCTCCCCCACGGCGAGCTCTACCGCGAAGCCGTCGAACACGCGGTGCGCACCCAGGTGCCGGGCGCCGACTGGCTCACGGTGGAGGTCTCCCTGACGTCGCTGGGCACGGACGTCGTGGCGGCCGGCGCGGCCATGCAGGTGCTCAACGCCCGCCACGGCTTCCCGGACCCGACCCGGCCCCGCGAGCCCGCGGTCCTTCGCGGGTGACTACCCCGCGACTTCCGCCTCGCGCCGGGTGAGCACCAGCGGCGCGTCCTCGGTGACGGCGATCGTGTGCTCGGAGTGGGCCGTGCGCGAGCCGTCGGCCGAGCGGATGGTCCAGCCGTCGGGGTCGAAGACGATCCGGTCGGTCGTGCGGGCGAACCAGGGTTCCAGCGCGAGGGTCAGCCCCGGCCGGAGCTTCAGGCCGCGGCCCGGGTTGCCCTTGTTGGGCACGTGGAGGTCCTCGTGCATGGTGCGCCCGATGCCGTGGCCGCCGAACTCCGTGTTGACCGGGTAGCCGTACTCGGCGGCCACCGCCCCGATCGCCGCCGAGACGTCGCCCAGGCGGTTGCCCGGGCGCGCCGCCTCGATCGCCGCCTCCAGCGCCACCTCGGTGGCGCGGATGATCCGCAGGTCCTCCTCGGCGGCCGTGCCGACGATGACCGTGCGCGCCGAGTCGGCCGCCCAGCCGTCGATGCTGACCGCGAGGTCCGCGGTGACCACGTCGCCGTCGCGCAGGACGTAGTCGTGGGGCAGGCCGTGCAGGACGGCGTCGTTGACCGACAGGCAGATGACGTTGCGGAACGGCCCCTTGCCGAAGGAAGGCGCGTAGTCCCAGTAGCACGACTCCGCCCCACGCCGCTTGATCATGCCGCGGGCGTGGTGCTCCAGGTCCAGGAGGTTGACGCCCACGTCGGCGAGCCGGCCGACCTCGGAGAGTACTTCCGCCACGAAGCGCCCGGCCACGTGCATGCGGTCGATCTCCGCAGGCGTCTTCAGTTCGATCACGAGTACCTCGCGTCCCAGGGTGTCGGTATAGTTATACCGACACCCTAGCCGCTCGCGACCGGCCACCGCCGACGCGGCCCGGGGGAAGCCCGCCCGCCGGTCACCCGGTCGCGGCGGCGAAGAACCGCTCCAGCTCGGCCCGCAGGTCGGGCCCGCACGGCTGGAACACGATCTCGGTGACACCCCGGGCGGCGACCTCGTCCAGCCGTTCCCGGATCTGCTCGGGCGTGCCGCTCATCGTCACGTCCCGCACCATCTCGTGGCCGCCGGCCTTCCACGCCGCCTGGTCGGCCTCCCCCAGCTCCACGCAGTGACCGGTGTGGACCGCGAGGTGCCGCTGCCCGGCCGGCGTCCGCTCGACCACCGCCAGCCACTCCGGGCCGCCCGGGAGCTCGCGCACGGCGGCGGGCCCGCCGAATTCGTAGGCACCGTGGTAGGCCAGCGCCCAGCCGGGCCCGGCGGCCTGGCGCGCGTGCTCGGTGTCGGTCGGTTCTCCTTCGTCGAACACCGTGCCCCACACGAGATAGGGCACCCACGAGTACTCGCTCATGAACTCGGGCAGCTGCAACGTGACGTACAGCCCGTCGCCGAGGTCCTTGGCCACCCGGTGTCCCTTAGGCCCCAGCGCCCCGATCAGGACGGGGACGTCGACGGGCCGGGCGGGCGCGTGCCCGGCGGGGTGCAGCATCCGCATCCGCGCGCCTTCCCATTCGACGACGTCGCCCTGCAGAAGCCCGCGGTAGGCCCGGATGTAGGAGTCCATGTAGGACCAGGTGATCGCGCCGTACCCCATCGCGCGGCGGCCGGTGAACCCGGTGCCGAACGAGACCGCGACCCGGCCGGGCGCCAGCGCGGCGAGGGTGGCGGTCGCGGCGGCGTTGACCATCGGGTGCCGGAGGCTGGGCACCAGCACGCCGGGGCCGAGCCCGATCCGCTCGGTCCGCTCGGCGGCCAGCGCGAGGGTCATCCACACGTCGGGGCTCTGCTGCGGGGTGTCGTAGACCCACGCCCGTTTGTAGCCCAGCTCTTCGGCGACGACGATGTCGTCCGGAGTGGCCAGTGCGGTCGGGAAAGCGCAGGAGACGTCCATGGGGCCCTCCGTTTCGGCGGGGTCGGTTCAGGGCAGGCCGGCGTGCGGGACCTCGACGCCGACCGCGAGCAGCTGCGCCTCGCGCACCGGACGGCGTTCGTGCTCGGCGAAGGACGGCGCCGCGCAGAGGAAGAGCGTCCGCCCGTCGTCGCCGCCGAGCATGCAGGCGAAGACCCCGGTGCCGGCGTCGATCTCGTCGAGGATCCGGCCGCCCTCCTGAACCCGCAGGACGCGGTTGTGGACGGCGTCGGCCACCCAGATCGCGCCTTCGGCGTCGGCGCAGATGCCGTCGGGGGCCACTTCGAGGCGCTGCACCGCTTCTTCGACGTCGTCGGTCTCCGGGGTCTGCCCGAACTGCGCCCACACGCGGCGTCCGCTCAGCTCGCCGTCCTCGCCGATGTCGAAGGCGGTCAGCCGCCCGGCGAAGGTCTCGGCGACGACCAGGACACCGCCGGGCAGGATCACCATGCCGTTGGGAAAGCCGAGGTCCTCGGCGGCGACGGCGACGCTCCCGTCCGGGTCGACACGGGTGAGCGTGGTGTAGCGCAGCGGCGCGCCCCCCATGAGGTCGAAGCCGAAGTTGCCCACCCAGGCGCGGCCGCGGTCGTCGACGACCATGTCGTTGAGCACCCCGGAGACCACACCGGACAGATCGGCGTGCTCCGCCAGCTTTCCCGACCCGTCGCGCACGAGGATGCGGTGATCGCGCATCGAGACGACGAGCAGGCGCCCGTCGGGCAGGAACCCGAGACCCGAAGGCTGTTGTGGCACTTCGGCGACGACCTCGATCCCGCCGTTGCCGTCGATCGCCACGACCCGCTCGGTGTAGAAGTCCGACACCCACAGCCGCCCGTCGTGCCACCTCGGGCATTCGAGGTAGGAGAAGCCTTCGAGCACGACTGACGGCTGTCCCATCGCGACCCTCCTCGCGTCGTCGTCGACCGGTTTCGGGGTGTTTCACTGGTACTAACTGAGCGCACAGTTACCATGACTGCGAGGCCGGGACGTGTCAAGTCCGAGTCGGCGCGCCCGGCCCCCGAGGAGGGGAGCGCAGCGATGCCGGAGAAGAAGCGCGGCGGCGGAAGACACCCGGCGGCGGCCGCGATGGAGCTCACGACCAGCCTCGGCCCCGAGACGGTGCCCGCCGAGTTCTGGGGAGAGGACACTCCGCCGGTGGCTCGCGCACTGCTGTCGTCGGCCGTGCAGTGCTTCGCCCGCAAGGGTTTCCACGCCACGACGACCCGCGACATCACCACCGTCGTCGGCCTCAGCCCGGGCTCGCTGTACGTGCACTTCCCGTCGAAGGAAGCGGTGCTGTTCCGCATCGCCCGGACCGGCCACGAGCGCGCGCTGGCGGAGTTGCGGGCCCAGCCCGACGACGGCGACCCGCGAAGCCACATCCGGCGCCTGGTGGCCGGGCACGTGTCGTGGCACGCCCGCCACCACACGGTGGCCCGGGTCTGCCAGTACGAACTGGCGGCGCTCGAGCCGGAGCACCACGGCGAGATCCTCGGCCTCCGGCAGCAGTTTTCCGCGACGATGCAGGCGGTCGTGGAACGCGGAGTCCGCGAAGGCGCTTTCGACGTACCGGACATCGACCGCGCGGTGCGCGCGATCCTGTCGCTCGGCATCGACCTGGTCCGCTGGTACCGCCTCGACGGCGCGGACTCCCCCGAGGCCCTCGGCGAGTCGTACGCGGAACTGGCGGCCCGAATGCTCGGCTCCCCCGGCGGCCCGCAAGCCTGACGCGCCCGGTTCGGCGAGTGGCTCGTCGTTTGGACGGAGGCCGCGCGGTGTTGCGATGAGGTGGCGCGCTTCCCCGCTCGGGCCGAAGCTCCAAGCGCGGGCAGCACTTCGACGGCAGATCACCTCCGCGTCCGCGACATCCCCGACGAGGAGCCCCGACCATCCTGCCGCGCCCGGCCCGGCGAGTGGCTCCCCGTTCGGCCGGAGGTCGCACGGTGTCGTGATGAGGTGGCGAGCTTCCCCGCTCGAGCCGAAGCTCCAAGCGCGGCCTGACGCGCCCGGTTCGGCGAGTGATCACGTACACGAAGAGTAACCACAAGCCGAAGGAATCTCACGACCTACTTCGGCGAAAACCGAGCTGTTTTCAGGAAATCCGCTTCCGTATCAGCCCCGCCGATCACTCTGTGTATCAGGGGGTGACTCGGCGCGCATGATCATCACGGTAGGTTTCACGGCGTTCCCAGGGACCCCGACGATGCGGTCCCCACTTCCCCGTCAACAGCGCGCGCCCCCGGGTGTGTGCTGTTCGCCGTGCCGAAAGGAAGTTGCTTGACCGCCACGACGTTGACACAGGTGCTGCGCGAAACCCATGCCACCGCCGGGACCACCCGGCTGGTCGTGCGCTGGGACCGCGAGACCGGCTGGGCGCACCTGGCCATCGCCGTTCCCGGCTCCGGCCCCGTTCGCTTCGGGGGTTTCCACCGGTTCTCCGGGGGAAGCGCCGAAGCCGTCGCCGCCGAGCTCGCCGCCCTCGGGTGCGTGTCCGCTCCGCCGCTGCACCTCGACGACACGCTCTCCGAAATCGAAGCCGTGCTGCCGGAGGTGACCCCGGATGCGCGTGGATGACCTGCACCTCACCGGGATCGGCACCGACGTCGGCGCGCTGACGCCGGTCGCCGAGCCGCTCGCGGCCGGTGAGTTCACCTCCGCCGACGCCGACCGCACCGGCCAGCTGTCCACCGCCGTCTCGACGCTGCCGGGCCCGGAACTGGCCGTCCGCGCCGGACGGGAAGCGTTGCGGCAGAGCGAACTCACGACCGGCGGGGCCGCGTGGCCGACGCTGTGCCTGCACGCCGGGATCTACCACCCCGGCATCGACTTCTGGCACGCCGCGTCCTACGTCCGCGACCAGCTCGGCCTCGGCGCCGGCCCCGGCCTCACCCTCGAGCTCGGCGCGATGAGCAACAGCCTGGTGGCCGGGCTGGACATCGCGGCGAGCGTGCTGCGCGGCCGCCCGGACCACGACGCCGCGCTCATCACCGCCGGCGACCGGTTCGGCGCGCCGGGCTTCCCGCACTGGAGCACCGACACCGGCATCGTCTACGGCGACGCGGGCAGCGCGGTCGTCCTCTCGCGCCGGCCCGGCCTGGCGCGGATCCGCGCGATCGCGTCGTTCACCGACCCGTCGCTGGAAGGACTGCAGCGCGGCGACGAACCGTTCCGCACGGCCAGCGTCACGGCCCACCGGTCCCTCGACATCCGGCGCCGCAAGCGGCAGTGGCTCGGCCGGCACGGCGGTCCGGCGCACGTCGACACCCGCAACGCCGACGGGGTCACGACGGTCGTGAAGACCGCCCTGTCCGACGCGGGGATCGACCTGCCCGACATTGCGAAGATCTGCGCCCCGCACTACGGCCGCCGCCTGGTGCACACGCAGATCCTGCGCCCGCTCGGCGTGCCCGAAGACCGCACGATGACCGAGCTGGGGTTGCGCGTGGGGCACCTCGGGGCCAGCGACCAGATCGTGGCGCTCGACCACCTGCTCCGGACCGGCGAAGCGAGCCCGGGCGACCACGTGCTGCTGCTGGGCATCGGCGTGGGCATGACCTGGACGGCGGTCGTCCTGCAGCTCGGCCCCGCCTGCCGCTGACGGTGCGGGCGCCGCTGCGGCGCCCGCACCTTCCGGAACGCTTCGGCAGGATCGCGTGAACCCCGGCACGGACCGCAACCACTGCTCCACCCGGCGGGAACCCACACCGACAGCAGCTGCCACACCTCGTACGCAACGGCGTCCACAGTGGACGGACAGGCGCGGCCGGACGAGACCCTCTACTTCCACGACCGCAAGGCCCGCGCGCTCTACTCCCTGCCGATCCGCTTCGACGGGACGTAACCGGTCCTCGGCGGAGCGCGGAAGTCGAGCTCGTCGTCCAGCGCGGCTTCGACCTTCGCCGCCGCGCGGACCAGCGCCCGGTAGCCGAGCACCGCGGCACCCCCGAGCACGAACACGGCGGCCATCGCCCAGAAGTCACCGCCGTCATCGGCCGGCACGACGGCGACGGTGACCACGGCGAACAGCAGCCACCGGTTGCGCACGGCGGGCCGCAGCCGCCACCGGCCACCGAGCTCCCGCCTGCCGACCAGGGACATCGGACCATGAGCACTCACGGGCGACCGACCTTTCGTCCGGGACCAGGCACGGAAGGTGACCGATCACGAATGGGAGACGCCCCGACAGTCGCGAAATCCACCGTCGGAGTTACCAGTTTCCGCCCGAACGACCCTTCGTAAGCACCAGTCCACTCGAAAGAGTGAGATGCAAAGTTGTTGCATTCTCGTGACACGGGCTCCGGATTGTCTTGTCGCCAATAACTGTTTCACTTTGCCCGGCGAATTCCGCATCGACGGCGGGGCTGCGAGTTCGTGGATCCCGGTCCGCAGCGGGCCGCCAATCTCGTATGGGTGATCAATCGCGCCACGATGCCGGCTTGCGCGCCGCGCCGACCCGAACCTGGTTAGGTCTGCCCCCGGGCGGCCCGGGGTGGGCCGCCCTTCTTTTGGGAAAGGAACGGGCCCGCAACTCATGGCCGATCGGACATCGGTGCTCATCGTCGGTGCGGGGCCAGCCGGGCTGGTGCTCGGCAACCTGCTGCGCGCCGCCGGGATAAGAACGCTCGTCCTCGAACGCGGCAGCCGGGAACACGTGCAAGCCCGGGCGCGAGCCGGCTTCCTCGGTGCGAACAGCGCGCGGGTGCTGACCGAGCACGGCCTCGGCGCCGGGATGCTGCGCGACGGCAGCACCCACGGCACCTGCGCCTTCCGCGACGACGGCGGCGAGTTCGAACTCCGGTACGACCGGCTCGGCCGCGGCGAACAGCACACCGTCTACCCGCAGCACCGGCTCGTCACCGACCTCGTCGACGAATACCTCGCGCGCGGCGGTGAACTGCGGTTCGGCGTGACCGTCACCGACGTCGACACCGAAACCGCGACCGTCCGCTTCCGCGACGACCAGGGCGGCACCGGCCAGGTGAGCGCCCGGTTCCTCGCGGGCTGCGACGGCAGCAACGGTGCCACCCGCCGGGCCGTCCCGGCACCGGCCCGCTGCGCCCGTGACCACGGCATCTCCTGGCTGGCCGTCCTCGCCGAGGCACCCCAGAGCATGCCGGCCGTCACCTACGCGCTGCACGGGCGCGGGTTCGCCGGCCACATGGCGCGCAGCCCCTCGGTGACCCGCTACTACCTGCAGGTCCCGCCCGGCGACGCCGCCGAAGGCTGGACCGACGAGCGGATCTGGGCCGAGCTCGCCGTCCGCATGCGCACCGGGGAGTTCGGCGAACTGCGCCGGGGGCCGGTCACCGAGCGCCGGATCGTGCGCCTGCGCTCCGACGTCGTCGACCCCCTGCGGCACGGCAGGCTGTTCCTCGTCGGCGACGCCGCGAGCCTGATCAGCCCGTCCGCGGCCAAGGGCGCCAACCTGGCGATCATGGCGGCCGAGGTGCTGGCCGCCGCGCTCGCCGACGCCCTCCTGCGCGACGACGAGCGCGCCCTCGCCGCGTACTCCCGCACCTGCCTGCCCCGCATCTGGCGGGCGCAGGAGTTCTCGCACTGGATGATCGGCCTCCTCCACGACCCGGCCGGCGCCGGGACCTTCGGGTCCGCCCTGCGCCGCACCCGGCTCGACAACCTGCGCGATTCCCGCGCACACCAAGACTTCTTCGCCGAGAACTACGTCGGCATCTGAGCAACAGGAGTGCCCATGACCGCGACGCTCGCCCCCGCGCTCGCCCCCGAGGACCTCGACCGCCTCACCACGGCGAGGGACCTCGTCCGCACCAGCGACACCGCCTCGGTGCTCGCCGCGGCCCTGCCGTCGCTGCCCGCCGCCGAACGGGCGGCGTTGGCGGCACACGCACCCTTCTCGCACGTCGGGTTGCTCGTCTTCCCGAGCACCCTCGACGGGCTCGGCGAAGAACTGGCCCGCCACGGCCTCGAGACGGGGCTGATGAGCCACAGCGTCGTCGTCCGGGAGCGGATCGCCCGCCGCTACGGCGTGCCCGCCGTGGACCTGACGGTCGGCATCCTGCGCGCCCCGGTGACCGACCACGCCGGCCGCCCGTGCGCGCTGGAGATCTTCGTCCTGGTCACGCCGCCGGACCTGGCCCACATCGCCGCCGACGAACGCCGGCACGGCCACGAAGACCACTTCGCGCTCGCGGTGCCCCGGGCCGACCCGATCGTCCTCGACGGACTCCGCGCGGCGATCGCCGGGCAGCTGCGCCCGGACGGCGGCGGCTACAACGGGCACGAAGACGCCACCGTGCTGTACTTCCGCGACGCGCACCACCCCGCGCCGGCCTACCGGCGGCTGGAGCTGCTGTGCGCGGGCGAGTTCCCGCGGGTGCTCGCCGCCCACCAGCGCGACTCCGAGCCCGGCACGGAACTGCTCGGGCTGCTGACCGGCGCCTGGGCGACGCAGGCCGTCTCGACGGCCGTCGAGCTGCGCCTGCCGGACCACCTGGCCACGACCGCCGACCTCGGCGTCCTGGCCGCGGCGACCGGCACCGACCACGAGAGCCTCGGCCGGCTCCTGCGGTACCTGGCCACCCTCGGCGTCGTCCGCGCGACGGCGGCGGGGTACGTGCTCACCGAGGTGGGGGCGCTGCTGCGCTCGGACGTCGAGGGGTCCATGAGCGCCCTCGCGCTGATGTACGGCGGCCCGTTCTACCGGTCCTTCGCCGCGCTCACCGACGCCGTCCGCACCGGCGAGGAGTCGTTCGCGAAGGTCTTCGGCGCGCACCACTTCGCCCACCTGGCCGCGAATCCGGACCTGGCGGACCTGTTCCACCGGTCGATGGCGGCCAGCAACGCGATGTTCGCCGAGCTCACCCGCGTCGCCGACTTCTCGGCCGCCCGGGTGGTCGTCGACGTCGCCGGCGGCAACGGCGCGCTGCTGTCACGCGTCCTCGACGCCCACCCCGCGACCACCGGCGTGCTCATGGACCGCCCGGAGGCCCTGGCCGTCGCCGGGCCGGCCCTGGCGAAGCACGCGACGCGCTGCACCCTGGTGGCCGGCGACTTCACCGAAGCCGTCCCCGGCGGCGGTGACGTGTACCTGCTGTCCCGCGTCCTGCACGACTGGGACGACGAGCGGTGCCACACCATCCTGAGCACGTGCGCCTCCGGCATGCCGGACGGCGCCGAGCTCCTGATCGTCGAGCGCCTGCTGCCGGCGGAAAGCGGGACGGCGTCGCTGGCGGTGCCGTGGGACATCCACATGCTCTGCAACGTCGGCGGCCGCGAGCGCACCGAGTCCCACTACCGCGCGCTGCTGGCCGGCGCGGGCTTCGAGCTGACCGGCGTCCGCCCGCTGGCGTTGGACGCGTACGTCCTGCGCGCGGTCAGGACGGGACGACGGTAGACCCCGGTGGCCGCCGACGTGGTCAGTCGCGGCCGGCGGCCGGCGGGTACACATGGTGCTCGTCGGCAGTGCCGACCGCGAACAGCCGCCAGCTCTCGACCTTCGGACCCGAACTGTCCGGCATGATTTCGAGCCTGATCGAATCCGAACCGTGGACCGCCTCGACGGCCAGCAGCCCCCCGGGGCCGATCCCGGTTCCGGTCACCCGGTAGTCGCCCTCGGCGAAACTCGACGTCAGGGATTCCGAGCGCACGTCGTACATCGTGGTGAAGTCCTCGAACGCCACTGCGCGGTCGACGCCGGGCTTGGGCCAGTTCATGTCACGCGAACCGATGAGGATCACGTCACCGTGCACGGCGCGGAACGAGCACTGCGCGTGGATCGTGTGGTCGACCCCGTCGTCGGGCCGGAACACCACGACCACCATGTTCACGATCCGCCTGATCTCGGTCAGGCGCATGCCTTCCAGCGCCTTGACCGCTCCGGCCGTCGAAGTCATTCACCACATCCGAACATGCGCAGTCCTTCTCGCAGGATTTCCTGATACCGGCCGCCCAGGTCGTGGATGTTTCCGTGCCAGGCCCGCCGGTCCGCGTTGGTGAGCGTCTTCCCCGTGAGCTGCCGCACCCGCCGGACGATCTCGTTCCAAGCGCCGTCCACTTCTTTCTGCTGGTACTCCCGGCTTTTCGACGTCGTCCTGCCGTCGTCGTCGTAGTTGTCGCCCTTGTCCCAGTCACGCAGGATCGAGTCGTCGAGACCACCGTCGCCGCCGGTCGCAGCGTACATCGCGCCGCCCATGAGGACGGCCGCACCGGCACCGGCCGCGGCACCGAGACCGACGGCGGCGACGCCGACCTCCGCGACACCGACCCCCGCCGCGACGATCGCGCCGCACGGCTCCAGGATCGCGCAGCCGACGCCGCCGATGATCGCGCCGCCGATCGCGAGACCCCACCCGAGGCTGTCCCAGAAGCTGAGGCCGGTGCGGTCGGCGTAGAGAAGCGGGTTGCCCCCGGCGTACGCGTACGGCGTCCGGGTCGTGTCGAGCAGCGGGTCGACGCTGAGGAACAGCGCCGTCGCCGGGTCGTAGTAGCGGGCCCGCAAGTAGACCAGCCCGGACTCGCTGTCGGTGTACTGACCCGTGTACCGCAGCGGCGTGCTGACGCTGCCGGCCGAGCCGGCCACGCCGTAGGGCGTGTATGTATAGCTCCCGGCGACCGCGCCGGCGCTGTTGAGCAGGGCGAGCGTGGAACCGATCTGATCGTGGACGAACCACGAGCTCGCCGCCCCGCCGATCTGCTCGATCGGCAGCCGCCCGGGCCCGTAGAGATAGCCGGCGGTCCCGTCGGTCAGGATGTTCGGCGTGTCGCCGTTGTCCCACACGAACGTCGACGTGACCCCGCCGACCGTCTTCGACGCCCTGAGGCCGTTGCCGTCGTAACGGTAGGTCGCCGACGTGGCGGGCCCGGTGAACGCGGTCAGCCGCGATGCCTGGTCGTAGGCGTAGGCCGCCGGCCCCGCCGTCTTCCGGTTGCCGATGCCGTCGTGGGTCACCGCGGTGGCACCGGTGGGCGGTGTGGCGCAGGCGGGGTTCGACGCGGTGCCGCTCGGCAGGGACCAGCACAGCTGTCCGGCCGCGTCGAATGCCTGGGTGGCGGCGCCGACGGTGGTCGGGTTGTCGGCGGCATCGGTCGTGTAGCTCGCCGAGCCGTCCGAAGCCAGTTGCTCCTTGGGGTTGTACCCGAAGCTCTGCGACGCGGACCCGACCGCCCGGGTGGACAACTGCCCGATGGGATCGCGGCCGTAGGTCGCGGAGAGGACGGTCGTGGTGCCGGTGACGGCCGTGGTCGAGGTCAGCCGGCCGGTGTCGTCGACGCCGTCGGTGACCGTGGTGCCGTTCGGGTAGGACGTGGTCCTCGGGATACCGTCGTTGTCGTAGCCGAACGTGGTCTTGTTGCTGTTCCAGTCGGTGACGGTCTTGAGCCGCCCGGCGTCGTCGAAGGTGCGGAGGACCGGCGTGGTCTGGCCGGGGTAGGTGATCGACGTCTGGTTGCCGTCGTCGTCGTAGCCGTACCCGACCGTGGCGCCGGAGCCCTGGGTCTGGGCGATGACCTCGCCGAAGGCGTCGTAGGTCCACGTCGACGTCCCGGTGCCGTCGGTCATCGTCACCCGGTGCCCGTCCGGGTCATAGCCGTAGGTGACATTGGGCGTCACGCCGTCGGAGTACTTCACCGACTTCGTTTCGCCGGCCGGGTCGTAGCCGATGGTCGTGACTCGTCCCAGCGCGTCGGTGCTGGTCAGGACATGCCCTGCCGGGTCCGGGTGGGAGCTGGTGGTGCGGTTGTCCGGGTCGGTACGGGAGTCTTCGCGTCCTTGCCCGTCGTAACCGTAGGTGGTCTTCGCGTTCAGGCCGTCGATGGTGTCGGCGATGGTGCCGTCGGGGTTGTATTCGGTGATCTGGGTGGTGTTGTCCGGCTGGGTGACCTTGACCCGCTCCCCCGCCGGGTCGAACGTCGTGATCGTGGTGCGGTGATCTGCGTCGGTGGTCGAGGTCTTGTTGTCGTCGGCGTCGAAGGTCGCCGATGTCGTGTGGTTCAGCGGATCGGTCGTCGCGGTGACGTTGCCGTGGGCGTCCTGGTGGTAGTTGGTGCAGCCCTTCGCCGGTGGGGTGCACCCGGGGTTGACGCCCGCTGCGGTGCCGTTCTCGTCGACGCTGGAGGTGAGCCACCCGGTCGCGGTGTCGTAGCCCGACTGCGTCCTGTCCCCCGCCGGGTCGGTCACGGAGACCTTGTCGCCGAAGGCGTCGAACGCGGTCGTGGTGGTCTTGCCGTCGGGGTCGACGACGCGGGTCTGGTCCGCCGGGTGCGCGGCGTCGTCGTAGTAGAAGTTCGCGGTGCGCACGGGGGCGGGGCCGAAGTTGCCGGTGGTCGACTCGACGACGTTGTTCGCGCGGGTGATGGTGGTCGAGGTCAGGTCGAGCACGCCCGCCGCACCGGCCGGGAGGTGGCCGGTCTGGTCGTATTGGTCGACCGTCGCGACGCCGTTCGCGTCGATGGTCTCCAGGGGGTTGCCCGCGTCGTCGTAGACGTAGTTCGTGGTGAAGCCGAGGGCGTTCGACTCCGACGTCTTGTTGCCCCGGTCGTCGTAGGTGAAGGTCTCCACGCCACCGTCGGGGTCGGTCTGCGTACTGACGCCGAGGGTGAGCGGGTCGTAGGTGTACGACGTCGTGCCGGCGTCGGCCGTGCCGTACCCCTTGGTCTCCGAGACCAGGAGGCCGTTCTGGTACGTGTCCAGCTTCTTGTGCCCGGCCGGGTCGGTCGTCAGGGTCTGCCCCGCGGCCAGGCCGCCGTCCGGGCCGTAGGTGAACGTCGTGGTGTGCCCGTTCGGGTCGGTCTGCGTGTGCACGCGCTCGGCGCTGTCGTAGACCATCGACGTGACCGCGGCGGCCGGGCCGGCGAAGTTCGCCGGCGTCCGCATCGACGTCATCAGGTGGTTGGCGTCGTAGGTGTACTTCGCGTGGTCGTCGTCCTTCAGCACCGGGGTGCGGGTGGTGCCCACGCCGTAGACGTCGGTGAGGTCGGAGTTGCCGTCGTAGCCGTAGGTGATCTGGCGGCCGGCGGTATCGGCGAGGCCGGTGATGTGGTTGCCGGTCCAGGTGAGCGTGTACTTGCGGCCGCCGGGATCGGTGATCGTCCACAGGTGACCGGAACCGTCGTAGGCCAGCGTCGTCTGGTAAGCGGGCGACGCCTTGCTGCCGGCGAGGTCCGTCTCCGCGGTCGGCCGGCCGGTCGCGGCGTCGAAGGTGAAGATGGCCTTGCCGCGCCGGGTGTACACGTAGTTCGAGCCGGTCTTGACCAGCGTTGCGTCGAAGCGGGGCGCCGCGGGCGTGTACGTGCCACCGGAATCGAGGAAGGTGACGGCCGAGCCGTCCTCCTGCTTCACCGTCACGTTGCCGGTCGGGCCGTCGGTGACCGCCGACAGGTTGTAGGAGAAGGTCCAGCCCCAGCCGAAGGGGCCGTCCGCGGCGAGCGCCTTGTCGGGGCCGTCGGGGTCGGCGATGCCTTCGGCGTAACTGCGCGAGAAGTTCAGCGCCGCACCGCGACCCGGGGTGGCCAGGTCCGGGAACTCCTGCCCGAAGTAGCCGGTGGACGTCTCGACGGGGTCACCGGCGGTGCGCTTCGCGCAGCCGCAAGCGATGAACGCGGGGTTGCTCCCCCGCGGCGCGTCCTGGATACCCGGCGGGCCGCCGATCGGCTGCCCGGGTGTGCCGCCTTGCGGGACGAAAGCGACGGCGTCGAAGGCCACGTCGAAGTCCGAGTTCCCGAACCCGCCGTTGTCGATCGAGCTGCCGTTGTTGTTCAGGGTGACGTTGCCGCCGTTGGTCATCGCGAACGTGCCGATGGTGACCCACTGCTCGGAGTTCCACGCCTGGTTCACGCGGATCTTCCACGGCGCGACACCGCCGCCGGGGTTGATGTCGTAAACCACGTTCGTGGCCTGCGCGCCGAGGCCGGGCAGGTGCAGCTTCACCTTGTAGTACTGCAGCGACGGCAGGTTCGGGGTCCACACGCCGGTGTTGATCAGCGCCGGGTTCGAGCCGTCTTCGGTGTGGCTGAACAGAACACGCCCGCCGAGGCCGGTGCCGAGCTGGTGGGTGTCGATCGCGCCGATCGGGTCACCCGCGGAGTTCGTGCCGTAGGTGTAGGTGAACGTGCCGTTGCTCGACCAGTTCGAGGCGCCGCAACCCTGCAGGTTCAGCCGGTTCGGTTCGTCGTCGACGATGATCGAACCACTCGGCACCTTGGCCGTGTCCTGGCTGCACGTCGGCGGGTTCTGCGTCGGGTTCGCCGGCTCGCTTCCCCCCGACACCGCGTACGGACTGGTCGCGCACGTCGTGGCACAGCCGGGAATCCACGTCACCGGGTTGTGCCACCAGCACTGGAAGTCGTCCAGCATGCAGTGACTCGCGCCCGGGTTGGACGTGTTGGTGGCGTTCGGGTCGCACTGGTTGGCCGACAGCGAACACATCGCGGTGAACGGCGCCGGCTGCACCCAGTGCTGCCCGCCGTTGTACGTCGGCTTCGCATACGCCGCACTGCCGTAGCGGATCAGCGGGCTCGCCGTCCAGCCGAGCACGCGTTCCTGGTACGGCCAGCTCGCCGGGTGCGCCGCGTCGGCGTAGGTGTCCTGCAGGTACGGGTCGCGGTTGGGCGGGTAGTCCAGGTTCGCCGGGTTGTTGGTCCAGCCCAGGCCCCACGTGCCGTGCGGGCCGGTGCAGGACGGGCCGGGCGTGCAGCCGGTCGTGTTGCCGTTGGCCGCGTTCGGCTGGATACCGGAGTTGTACGCCCAGGCCGCGAAGTACCAGTTCTCCAGGTACCGCGGGTCGGCGTTGTTCGCGGTGATCCCGGCGGAGTAGAGCTGGTTCCAGGTGGTCTCGAGGATCTGCAGCCCGGCGGCGATGTTCTCCTGGTAGTCGACCGCGACCTTCCACTGCCCGTGCTCGGACAGCGCGTGGTCGCCGATGTGCATCCCGTCGGTGACCTGGCTGATCCCGTACCCGCAGTCGGAAGCGGCGTAGTTGATCGACACGATGTCACCGCCCGCGCCGTAGTAGCTGGCGATCAGCGGGTCACCCGCCGTGCCGGCCGGGGCGTGCCAGGAAGCCTGCGACCAGTTCGACTCCTGGGCCATGATGCCCTCGAAGATCGACCGCGGCACCGTGTTCGTGCCACCCGCCGGGTGCGACAGCGGGATCAGCGGGAAGTCGCTGTTCGGCGCGTAGGCGACCAGGCCCATGTTGCCGAACCCGGCCGGGCGCGTGTAAGCGCTTCCGGTCAGCAGGCCCTGCTCGGCCAGCTGCACGGCCCAGTTGACCTGCGCCGGGTTCGGCTGCATCACCTGGCGGTTCGCGTTCAGCGGCGGCACCGCGCACTTCGGCGTCTGCGCCTGCGCGGAGTTCGCGGTCGCCGGGGCCGCATCGGCCTTCGGGCTCAACCGGTCGGCGTGCGGCGCCTGCACGGGCTCCGGCGCGGCGGAATAGGTGGGCACGGCGGTGAAGGCGGCCCGGGTCGTGGCCGGGACCGCGGGGGCGAGTACCTTGCCGGTCTTCGTCGCCAGCAGCGCGGGCTTCCGGCCGTCGACGTCGGGACTCAGCAGCACATCACCGTCCAAAGAAGACGTTTCGGCGCCGTGCGCGAGGCCGCCGTCGCCGACGCTGCGCACCCCCGCGGCGGCCAGGACGCCAGGAGCCGCCGGGGTGGCGCCGGACAGCACGGCGTGCCCCGCGCGGCCCTGGAACAACTGCAGCCGGGTCAGGTCTCCGGAGCCGAGCGTGGTGACCGCGCCGGCGTGCTCGTGCGCGGCGGTCGCGGTGCGGGTACCGGGCTTGACGTGCAGGAAGCCGACACCGCCGTCGGCGGCCGGGCGCACGTCGTAGACGTCGCCGGGCACCGTGGCGAGAACGGCCGGTTTCCCCTTGGCGGGAACGGAAACCAGCCGGTTTCCCGTGACGCCGACAATGCCGGAGCCGCTCGGGACAGCGGAGGTGATCTGGCCTGGTGTGGTCACGTCCGCGTCGATCCGGCCGGTGGCCAGGTTCGCGGTGAGCAGCCGGGTCTGTCCGTCCAGGGCGACGGTGAACACCGCGGCGTCGCCGGTGCCGCAGCCGGGCGAGTAGTACTTGAGGCCGACACCGCCCGCCAGGGCGCGCACGGCACCGGTGCCGAGGTCGACGGAGTAGGCGAACGCGCCGTGGTCGCGCGCGGCCTGGGTGTTCACCGCCGACGCGGGCAGGATCGCGACCGCGGCGTACTTCCCGTCACCGGACACGCACTGGTAGCCGGTCCACGAGCCGTCGTCGAACCCGGCCGGGTGGATGAGGGCAGCCTCCTGCCACGCGAACCCGGCGGCTTCCCGGCCCAGTTCGACGTGGTAGCCCTGGGCGTCGCCGTAGCCATCGACCGCGAGGTCGGCGGATTTCGCCGCGTCCGGCCCGAAATCCGCCGGTTTCGGTGCGAGGGCCGCTTGCGCGGGCGCGGCGGGCTTTTGCGCCGCGCCCGCCACCGCAGTGGCGGAGCCGAGCAACGCGAGCACGCTGACCAGAACCGTCAGACCGTGGAAAACGGACAATCTTCGAGCGCGCACGATCCCACCGGACACGGCAGACCCTCCCCCTGAACGAGCGGCCGCCGGAATTCCGGGGCGCCACCGGGAAATGTAACCGGCGGCCTTTCCTCGCCCATCGACCATTGGAGTGATCTTCGAAGCCGCGCGGCCAACAGGACAAACCGGCACGAACATCTCGCCGCCCTCGAAACCGGCCGCTTCGGACGACCAGAACCCTGAATACGTCTGGCCATTTCCGGCAAGGCGTGGCAATACTGGAACTCCCCCACCGAAGAGGTGATTTCCGGTAATGACGAAGAAGACACTCCTTGCCGTCGCGACAATCATTTCCCTGATTTCCGGCAGCACGAATACGGCCGTCGCGGAAACCGATTCCTCCGCGCACCGGCCGATTTCGGCCTGGTCGCCGAGCATGACGATCGGCGGCCCGAACTTCACCGACCGGACGCTGCGGATGGTCGTCCACCCCAGCGTCGGCGGTGACGCGCTACGCGTGCACCTGTCGAACCTGCGCGGCACCACCCCTCTCGCCGTCGGCGGCGTCAGCCTCGCCCTGCAGGCCGGGCAGGCGACCGCCGTCGAGGGATCCCGGCGCACGGTCACGTTCTCGCGCGCGAGAACGCTGACGATCCCGGCGGGCCAGGAGGTCGTCAGCGACCCGGTGGCGCTGCCGGTGCGCGCGGAGCAGAACCTGCTCGTGAGCCTGTACCTGCCCCAGGCCACCAGCTCGGCGACCTGGCACTCCGACGCCTTCGACGTCTCCTACCTCTCGAAGCCGGGCGACCACGCGGCCGACACCGACGACGGGAACTACGTCACCGCCACGACTTCCTGGTACTACCTGTCCGGTTTGGACGTCGTCTCCCCCGCCGCCACCGGCACCGTGGTGACCTTCGGCGACTCCATCACCGACGGCTACAACACCCCGGCGAGCGTCTACCGCCGCTGGCCCGACGACCTCGCGCGCCGGCTGGCCGGGTCCCACCCGGCCGCGGTCGTCGACGCCGGGATCGGCGGCAACCGGGTGCTGACCGACGTGCCGAACATCTGGCAGGGCGTCAGCGCGCTGAAGCGGTTCGCCCACGACGCGCTGGCGCAGCCCGGCGTGCGGACCGTCATCCTCATGGAAGGCATCAACGACATCGGGAACAACGCCGGCCCGGACGGCGGGCCGCTCACCGCGCAGCAGCTGATCGACGGCTACCGCGCGCTGATCCGGCAGGCGCACGCGGCCGGGGTGCGGATCCTCGGCGGGACGCTGCTGCCGGACAAGGGCGCCGGCTACTACAGCGAACCCGCCGAGGCGATCCGCCAGGCGGCGAACGCGTGGATCCGCACCAGCGGGCAGTTCGACGGCGTCGCCGACTTCGACCGGGCGCTGCAAGACCCCTCCGATCCCGCGGCCCTGCGGGCCGGCTTCGACTCGGGTGATCACCTCCACCCGAACGAAGCCGGCATGCAGGCCATGGCCGACGCGGTCGACCTGCGGCTGCTCTGACTTCAGGCGGCTTCTGACTTCAAGAAATGCGGAAGCCGTCCACCAGGAAATAGGTTCCGCTCTTCTTGGAAACGGTCAGCGTGTGCCGCCCGGCGGCGAGCCCGGTCACCGAATAAACGGGGACCCGGGTTTGCCGCTGGGCGGTGTTCGCACTGACCGTTCCCTTCGCAACCCCGTCGAGCGTGACGGCGATATCCCCTTCGTCGGAATTCGTCTCGGTGAGGAGGCTGATCCCCGTCCCGGTGAAGGTGATCGACGCCGCATCGCCGTCCTGCTGGGTGTAGTGCACCCCGCCGTCGAGGTCGCCGTAGGTGCGTGAACCGCTCGAGGCCCAGCTCCCGGTGTAGGCGATCCGCAGATCGTCGTCGTCGAGCACCTTGCCCGGCGGGGTGCCCGGCCCGGCCGCGTCGATGATCGCCTGGGCCGCGGGCGGCCAGCGGCCGTCGGTGACCACAGTGGACGGTTCGAGGTCGATGTCCGTGCCGCTGTTGTTGTAGCGGTCGGTGTCGGTGAAGTTGCCGTGGATGGTGTCGTCGTGGATGGTCGGCGTCCACAGGTTCAGCCACAGCGAGCCGTTGCTGAACTTCACCACGTTGTCGTGGGTGTTCCACAGCGAGCTGCCCTCGTCGTGGTAGATCATGTTGCAGCCGTTGATGCATTCGCCGAGCACGTTGCCGACGAATTCCGACCCCGATGCCTGGCCGCCGAGGGTGTAGATCGGGCCGCCGTCGAACAGCACGCCCATCACGCTGTGCACGTGGTTGCCGACGACGTGGTTGCCGCCGGTGTAGGTCGTGCCGTGCAGGCACGGGTCGGGCAGGCCCTGCTTGGCCTGCAGCGCGCAGCTCGACGCCCAGCCCCAGCCCCAGCCGATCGAGACGCCCGAGTACGGCGTGTAGCCGATGTCGTTGTGGGACAGCGTGGTCCCGCGGCTGTGGCCGACCCAGACGCCGACGGCGTCCTGGTACTCCTGCCCCGGCCGCTGGACGACGTTGCCGGCCACGGTGTTGCCGCTGGTCATCAGCGACAGCTGGGTCTGGTAGTAGTCGTCGACCTCCCCGACCGCGACGCCGCTGCCGCCGAGGTCGGTGATCGAGCTGCCGGACACGGTCGAGTCCTGGGTCTGGTCGGCGAGGTCGATGCCGCTGGTCCCGGTGTGCTGCACGGTCACGCCGGTGAAGGCGATCCGGGCGCCGCGGTGCACCTGCACGGCGGCGGGGATCCGGGTCGGCGTCCGGGTGGCCGGGTCCCACAGGATCCCGGCCTGGTTGTCGATGTAGCCCGCGGTGCTCGGGGCGGTCCAGGTCGTGTAGGCGAAGGTGATGCCTTCGAACGCGATGTCGTGCACCGGCGCGACGACGTCGGGGATGACGGTGACGGCGTCGATCAGCAGGTAGTCGCCCCCGGCCTTGACCACGCGGACGGTGTGCTTGCCCTTGGCCAGCCCGGTGACCGAGACGACGGCCTGCTGCGCGAGGCGTTCGCCGCTCTTGGCCGACACCGTCTGCTTCTTTACGCCGTCGACGTAGACGTCGATGTCGCCTTCGTCGGAGTTCGTCTCGGTCAGCATCTGGATTCCGGTGCCGGTGAAGGGGTAGCTGAAGGCGTCGCCGTTGTTCTGGGTGTAGTGGACGTCGGCGTTCAGGTCGCCCAGGTGCCGGTCGCTGGAGTAGTTCCAGCTGCCGGTGTAGGTCGCGCGCCAGTCGGTGTCGTTGAGCGGCGCGAGGTGCCCGGGGGTGCCGGCCAGGTCGAGCAGTTCCGGCGCGACGGGCAGTTCGACGTCGGCCTTCGCGAGGTCCTCACCGGGCCGGGGCACGTAGTAGAGGAACCCGGCGTCGCCGTCGAGGTAGAACTGGCCGGGGGTGCCGAGCAGCTGGTAGGCGTTTTCGAGCCAGGTCACGCGGTCGAGGCTCGGCAGGCCGGCGCCGTTGAACGGGAAGCTGGGGTTGGGGACCGAGGTGTGGTTGTTGGTCCAGCACCCGGGGTCGACGGTCAGCGCCGAGCCGCCCGACGCGCCGGGCGTGATCGAGGCGAGCGGGCAGCGCAGCTGCTTCCAGCCGTTGTTGGCGACGACCTCGACCCCGGCGGCGTTCGTCCAGGACGTGAAGGACGCGTCGGCGGTGGTGAACCCGGTGGCGGACACGGAGAACCCGCCCGGGTCCTGGGCGGTGCGGGCGCGCACCGCGCGGACGCCGTTCACGAACAGCTCCCGGCTCGCGGTCCCTTTCGGCACCGGCGCGCGGTAGATGTTCTTGGTGGCGTCGGTCTTCCGGAAGGCGCCGACCTTCAGGGCGCCGCTGAAGACGGGCGTCTGGCCGGGCGCCGCGCGGTAGACGACGCGGTGTCCCGGCCGGCCGGAGTCCTGCACGCCCAGCCGCAGCGGCGTGGTCAGCGAGTAGGTACCACCGCGCAGTTCGACGACGACGTCACCGGCGGCCCGCGGGACGAGCCCGCGGACGCGGTCGCGGGCCGTGGCGAGGTCGCACGGGACGGCGGAGCTGCAGGCGGAGCCGTGGCCGGACGGGGCGGCGTAGAGGACGTCCGGGGGTCTTCCGGGAGTGGCGCCGACAGCCGCGACAACGGCTGCGGCGGTGACCAGGTGCGCGACGGCGGTGGCGATTCGCATCGGGGATCTCCGGCGGGTCAGCGGACAAACATCAGATGAATATAGCTCGGAGTCCGGCGCTGCGGGACACCTGATTTCGACTCTGATAGCCGCCTGATCCGGGCAGATGCCCGGGTTGTGGCCCGAATGGGACAATGCAGGACAGGATCCGCTGCCGCTCTTGACAGCGCAGAGTTCCTACCTTTGGCTGTCCCCGGCGGCGCTCACGTACCCTGCGCGATGACGATCACGCCGACCCGCGGGGAGCCTCGCCATGACGAGCAGCACCGAGCACGTGGAGACCACCGAGGTCGTCATCGCCGGCGGCGGGCCGGTCGGGCTGACCCTCGCCCACGAACTCGGCTCCCGCGGTATCGGCTGCGTCCTGCTCGAACCGCGGCCGGAACCGAGCCTCGCTTCGCCGCGGTGCAAGCAGATGAACCCCCGCTCGATGGAGATCTTCCGGCGCCTCGGCATCGCCGACGCCGTCCGCGGCAACGCGCGCCTGCCCTTCGGGTGGTCCGACTCGGCGGTCTTCTGCACCGCGCTCACCGGGCACCGGCTGGAACGCTTCGACGGCGTCTTCGCCCTCAGCGACGTCCAGCGCCCCGACCTGGCCGAACCCGCGCTGTGGTGCGCGCAGAACCACGTCGAGGAGGCCTTGCGCGACACCCTCACCCGGCGCGAAACGGTCAGCGCGCGCTGGGGCTGGACCCTGACCGGCGTCGAGCAGGACGCCACCGGCGTCACCGCCACCGCGACGGACGACGCGGGCCGGGAGCGCGTCGTGCGGGGCCGCTACCTGGTCGGCGCCGACGGCGCCCGCAGCGCCGTGCGGCGGGCCTGCGGCATCCCGCTGACCGGGCGGAGCCACGAGATCCGGAACGTGCAGGTGATCTTCGACGCGCCGGGGCTGTCCGCGCGCCACCGCCTGGGCCGCGCCGTGCAGTACTGGGTCGTCAACCCCGAAGTCAACGGCCTGATGGGCATGCTGACCACCGACGACCTGTGGTGGGCCATCATCATCAACGCCCGCGAAGACGCCGACGCCGCGTGGTACGAGCGGGCGGTCCACCGCATGATCGGCGCCGAAGAACCCATCACCGTCACCGCGACCGATCCCTGGACCGCCCGGATGCTGGTGGCCGACCGCTACCGGGACGGCCGCTGTTTCCTCGCCGGTGACGCCGCCCACCAGAACCCGCCGTGGGGTGGATTCGGTGCCAACACGGGCATCGGGGACGCCGCCGACCTCGGCTGGAAGCTCACGGCCGCTTTGCGCGGGTGGGCCGGCGACGACCTGCTCGACTCGTACGAGACCGAACGCCGTCCCATCGCCCGGCGCGCGATCGCCGAGGCCGAGCGGAACATGCGGGTGCTGACCGGCGAGCTCGCGGTGCCGGGGTTGGACGGCGACGGACCGGACGGCCGGGCCCTGCGTGCCAAGACGGCGGAGCTGATCCGGCAGGCCAAGACCGCCGAGATGTACACCCTCGGTTTCGTGCTCGGCACCGCGTACCCGGGCTCGCCGATCGTCCTCCCCGACGACGGCCCGGCGCCGGCGTCCACCGGGACGGAGTACCGGCCGTCCGGCGCCCCGGGCAACCGGCTGCCGCACCAGTGGCTCAGCCGGAACCGGTCACTCCAGGACGAGCTCGGTCCCGGCTTCACGCTCCTGGAGATCGCGGCACCACCGGCACCGGAGTGGGAACCGGCCGCAGCGACGGCCGGCGTGCCGTTGACCCGGTACCGGCTCAACCGGCCGGACCTGCACGGTCTTTACGCCGCCCGGTACGTCCTGGTCAGGCCCGACGGGTACATCGCGTGGCGCGGCGAGGCTTCGCCCGGTGACCCGCGCGCGGTGCTGGACCACGCCCGGGGACAACACGGCTGACCCGCGCCCGGTTCACGCCTGCGCGGCCAGAAGCTCGGCGAGCAGCTCCCGCACCCGGCGGTCGATCTCGTCGCGGATCGGCCGGATGGCCTCGATTCCCTTGCCCGCGGGGTCGTCGAGCTGCCAGTCCAGGTAGCGCTTGCCGGGGAAGATCGGGCACGCGTCGCCGCAGCCCATCGTGATCACCACGTCGGCGGCCTCGACCGCGTCCGTCGTCAGCTTCTTCGGGACCTCGCGGGACAGGTCGAGCCCGAGCTCGGTCATCGCCTCGCGGACGGCGGGGTTGATGCTGTCGGCCGGCGCGGAGCCGGCCGAGCGGACGTCGATCGCGCCGCCGGCGTGGTGGGCCAGCAGAGCCGCGGCCATCTGGGAGCGGCCGGCGTTGTGCACGCAGACGAAGAGGACTTCGGGCTTGTGAGTCATCGAGGGCTCCCGGCGAAGCGGCGCCGCAGCGCAAGGGACACGTACACGAGGGCGACGAGCACCGGCACTTCGATCAGCGGCCCGACGACCCCCGCCAGCGCTTGCCCACTCGCGGCCCCGAAGGTCGCGATGGCCACGGCGATGGCGAGTTCGAAGTTGTTGCCCGCGGCGGTGAACGCGAGCGTCGTCGTGCGTTCGTAGCTCAGGCCCACGGCTTTGCCGAACGCGTAGGAGCCGGCCCACATCAGTCCGAAGTAGACCAGCAGCGGCACGGCGATCCGGACCACGTCCAGCGGCCGCGCGGTGATCTGTTCTCCTTGCAGGGCAAAGAGAATCACGATCGTGAACAGCAGTCCGTACAGCGCGGCCGGGCCGATCTTCGGCAGGAACCGCGTCTCGTACCAATCCCGGCCTCGAGCGCGTTCACCGAAGCGGCGGGTCAGGTATCCCGCGGCCAGCGGGATGCCCAGGAAGATCAGCACGCTCTTGGCGATCTGCCACCCGGACACCGCCAGGTCGGCCTGCGGCAGACCGAGCCAGCCGGGCAGGACCGAAAGGTAGAACCAGCCCAGCAGCCCGAACGCGACCACCTGGAACACCGAGTTCAACGCGACCAGCACGGCGGCGGCTTCGCGGTCGCCGCACGCGAGGTCGTTCCAGATGATCACCATCGCGATGCACCGCGCGAGGCCGACGATGATCAGCCCGGTCCGGTACTCCGGCAGGTCCGGCAGCAGCACCCACGCCAGCGCGAACATCAGCGCCGGGCCGATGATCCAGTTCAGGACCAGGGACGGCCACAGCAGCCGCCGGTCGCGGGTGACGGTGCCGAGCCGGTCATAGCGGACCTTCGCCAGCACCGGGTACATCATCACCAGCAGCCCGAGCGCGATCGGCAGCGAAATCCCGTCCACTTGCACCGCCGACAGCGCGGTGTTCAGCCCGGGAACCCCACGGCCGGCCAGCAGCCCGGCGACCATGGCGACCGCGATCCAGACCGGCAGCAGCTTGTCCATCATGGACAGACGAGGTGCCGTCCCGGTGTCGACGGAGGTCACGCCGTGACTGCTTCGCCGGTGGTGGTCAGCACCGCCGACAGCCGCGTCAGCACCTCCGGGTGCACGCGGTAGTAGATCCACGTGCCGCGCCGGTCGCCGGTGATGAGCCCGGATTCGCGCAGCACCTTGAGGTGGTGGGAGATGGTCGGGCCGGTCAGGTCGAAGGCGTCGGTCAGGTCGCACACGCACGCCTCGCCACCCGCGTGGGACGCGATCAGCGACAGCAGCCGCAGCCGGACCGGGTCGGCCATCGCCTTGAAGAGGTGCGACAACTCGACCGCCTGGTCCTGCGTCAGCGGCTCCCGCACCAGGGGCGCGCAGCAGGCGTCCATCGCGACGAGCGGCAGTTGCTTCGACATGCCTCTATATTGACAGGTTTCTACATAGAGGGCAATCTGCTTAGACATCCATCTATCAACGGAGGCAGCGATGTCGAGGGTGCAACTGGCCCTGCGGGTCGGCGACCTGGCGGGTTCGATCGACTTCTACTCCAAGCTGTTCGGCACCGAACCGGCCAAGCTCCGGCCGGGCTACGCGAACTTCGCCGTCGAGGAGCCTGCGCTGAAGCTGGTCCTGCTCGAAGGCGAGCCCGGCCAGGAGACGGTGATGGACCACCTCGGCGTGGAGGTCGAGTCCACGGACCAGGTCAACGCGGCCACCCAGCGGCTCACCGGCGAAGGCCTGGAGACGCTCACCGAGGACGACACGACGTGCTGCTACGCGGTGCAGGACAAGGTGTGGGTGCACGGGCCGGGCAAGGAGCCGTGGGAGGTCTACACGGTGAAGGGCGACTCGGCGGCGTACGGAAGCGACAGCGCCGCGCTGGTCACCCCGGCGACGTGCTGCACGAACGACGTCGCCAAGCCCGAAGGCTGCTGCAACTGAGTAACCCGCTCCCTAGGTGCCGACGCGCGTACTGCGCCGCTCGATCATGACGACGTCGCGCCAGAAGCCGTGGTGCTGCCCGACGCGTTCGCGGATCCCGATCTCGCGGAACCCGGCGCGGCGGTGCAGTTCCCGGCTCGCGGTGTTCTCGGGGAACACGCCGCTCTGGATCGTCCAGATCCCCGCGCTCTCGGTCGAGGCGATCAACGCCGCCAGCAGAGCCCGTCCGACTCCGCGGCCCCGCGCCTCGGGATCGACGTACACGCTGTGCTCGACAACGCCTTCGTAGACGCACCGCGAAGACACCGCGCTGATCGCTGTCCAGCCGACAACACTCCCGGCGGCGTCGAGGGCGACAAAGCGGTGGTCCGGGAGATGCACAGCGTCCCAGGTCTTCCAGTCGGGCGCGACGGTCTCGAAACTCGCCTGCCCGGTGTCCAGCCCGGCCTGGTAGATCGCCGGCACTCGATCCGCGTGCCCGGCTGTCATCGCCACGACCGGGATCGTTTTGGTGGCGCGGATGATCGCGGAGTGGAGCTTGTCGCCGACCTCGTGGGTCAGCTCGATCTCGATGTCGGCGAAGCCGGCTTCGCGCAGCAGCATCCGGTAGCGCCCGATGGTGAGCGCGCCACCGAGGCACTCGACCGCACCGGCCCGCCTGGCGCGTTCGGCGTCGGTGAGCGTGTCGTCGGCGACGATGTCGGCGACGCCGAGACGCCCACCGGCCCGCAGGACCCGGGCGATTTCGGCGAACACGGCGGGCTTGTCGGGCGAGAGCGCGATGACGCAGTTGGAGATGACGACGTCGACCGAGGCGGCCGGCAGCGGGATCTGCTCGATGGTGCCCTTGACGAACTCCGCGTTGAGCACGCCGGCCTGCTCGGCGTGCCGGCGGGCGAGGGTGAGCATGTCGTCGGTCATGTCCAGGCCGATCGCCCGCCCGTCCGGCCCGACGCGGCGCGCGGACAGCAGGACGTCCAGCCCGCCGCCGGACCCGAGGTCGAGCACGGTCTCGCCGGGCTTCAACTCGGCGACGACCAGGGGGTTGCCACAGCCGAGGCTCGTGGCGGTCACCTCGTCCGGGAGTTCCACGCCGGCGTAGTGGACGGCGCCGAGCCGGCCGGCATCCCGGTCGCCGGTGAGCAGGCCGGTTCCCGCACCGGTCAGGGCTCGCCGGGCGGCGGTGGCGTACCGGTCCCGGACGGCATCGCGGTCGGGGTTCATCCGGCCGCCTCTCCGGCTTCGGCGAACGGCCGGACACCCCGGCCCATGACGACGTCGGCCGCGCTCGGGAAGCAGGAGACGCACTCTTGGTTGATCCGGTAGAGCCGGGCGGTCCCGCGTGGTTCGACGAGCACGAACCCGACGCCGGCCAGGACTTTCAGGTGCGCGGAGACGGTGGACTGCCCCACGCTGACCCGCTCGACGACTTCCCCCACCGTCATCGGCCCGCCGGCTTCGGCGAGCAGGGTGACGATCTGCACGCGCGTCGGGTCCGCGAGCGCGCGAAACCAGCCGGCGTAGATCCCGGCGGTATCCCGACTCAGCACGGCAGCTCCTTCCATCGTTCATCGACGATAGCCGATGAATGACACGCGTGGAACCCCCTCCGGGCGAACGCACCGCTTGACACCGCCCCTGAACAGCCTATATAAACCACTCGGTTACAAAACCGAAAGGTTATCAATGGGCACGAGCAGCACCCTGGACGCGACCTTCGCCGCCCTCGCGGACCCCACCCGGCGGGCCATCCTCGCCCGGCTCGCGACCGGCGACGCCACCGTCACCGAGCTCGCCGCTCCCTTCGCGATGAGCCAGCCCGCCGTGTCGAAGCACCTCCGGGTGCTCGAGCGGGCCGGGCTGGTGAAACGCGGCCGGGACGCCCAGCGGCGGCCGTGCCACCTGGTGGCCGAACCGCTCAAAGCCGCCACCGCCTGGCTGGCCGGCTACCGGGACTATTGGGAAGCCAGCTACCGGCAGCTCGACGACCTGCTGAAGGACCTGCAGCCATGACGCTCCCGGGCCTTCAGGTCACCGAAGCGGGCGACACCGGGCTCGTGCTCACCCGGTCCTTCGCCGCTCCCGCCCACCTCGTCTTCGCCGCCCTCACCCAGCCCGACCTGCTGCGCCGCTGGCACGGCGCCCGCGGCTGGCACCTGACCGGCTGCGAAGTCGACCTGCGGCCCGGGGGTGCCTGGCGGTTCGTCTCCCACGGGCCCGGCGGCGCGGAAATGGAGATGTACGGCGAATTCCGCGAAGTCGAGCCGCCCGCGCGGCTCGTGCAGACCGAGATCCACCGCGGCTGGCCCGAAGGCGCCGCGCTCGTCACCACCGTCCTGGCCGAGGCCGATGGCCACACCACCATGACCGTCACCGTGCGGTACCCGTCACCGGAAATCCGCGACCAGGTCGTGCGCACCCCGATGCGACGCGGGGCCGGCGAATCCTACGACCGCCTCAGTTCCCTGCTCGACCACGAGAAACGAGACCACTCATGAGCGACAACGTCTTCGAGATCCCCGACGCTTCCGAGGTCGTCAACGCCCCCGGCAACCCGCCCGTGCCCCCGGGCGCGTTCCTGCTCGAACTCGTCCCGGTGCCGGTCTCGGACCTCGACCGGGCCATCGCCTTCTACCGGGACCAGGCCGGCTTCGCCCTCGACGTCGACGTCCGCCCGGCCGAGGGCGTCCGCATCGTGCAGCTCACCCCGCCCGGCTCGGCCTGCTCGATCTCCCTCACCGAAGGCGTCCAGCCGCTCGCCCTGCCGCCGGGCGCGATGCGCGGGCTGCACCTGGTGGTCGCCGACATCGAGCAGGCACGCACCCAGCTCGTCGAGCGCGGGGTCGAGGTCGGTCCCGTCGAAGACATGGGCGGCGTGCTCTACGCCTACTTCGCCGACCCGGACGGCAACACCTGGTGCCTGCAGCACATGCCCTGGCGCTGACGCGCCGTCACCCGCTCACCGCGCGTTCGACGTGCAGGGCCAGGAACGCGTACACCCGCCGGACCAGCTCGGGTTCTCCGCCCATGAGGTCGTACCCGTGGTCGACGCCGCGGATGTCGTAGTGCTCCACCAGCGCACCGGCCTCCGCGAGCTTGCCGGCGTAGGTGACGGCTTCGGCGCGCAGCCGGTCGTGCTCGCAGGTGATCACCAGTGCGGGCGCGATACCCGCCAGGCCGTCACCGTTGCTCCCCCACGCCGGCGACGCCAGCGGGTCCGTGCGACGGGCGGCGTCGGGGATGTAGGCGGTGTCGAAGACCTCCCCCATCCACGGCCGGATCACGACGCCCGGCGACGCGGGTTTCGCCGCGGCCGGGGTGACCAGGTCGAGCGGCGGGTAGTGCAGCACCTGCACCGCGATCTCCGGCCCGCCCTCGCGCAGCGCGAGCCGGGACGCCGCGGCCGCCAGTGAGCCGCCGGCGCTCTGCCCGCCGACGCACAGCCGTGCGCCCGCCCACTCCCGCTCGGGCGCGGCCGCCCACGCCAGCGCGTCGAAGACCTGTTCGCACGGCACGGGAAACCGCCGCGCCGGCGCGAGCGCGTAGTCGACGTTGACCACGAACACCCCGGCGTGCTCGGCGAGGTACCGGCACAGCGGGTCGTCCCCGATCGGGCCGCCCACCACGAACCCGCCGCCGTGGGCGTTGACGTACACACCTTTCGCCGGAACGCCTTCCCGCGGGCGGTAGAGGGTGGCGGGCATCGGCCCGTGCCGGGTCGGCACCGCGATTTCCGTGGTACGGCCGGGAATCTCGGGGAACAGCGGCCGCGGTTTGAGCGCGCGGGCGGCGGCCGCCCCCATCAGGCGGGCCACGCCGTCGGCGACGAACGGCTTCGACAGGATCGACACGGGCGACCTCACTTCACGCGGACCTGGTGGAACTCCAGCGAAACCCCGAGCGGCCGGGCGTCTTCCAGCCGCGGGACGAGCGTGCCGACGAGAACGGCGTCGTTCAGCCAGGAGTACGGGCCTTCGGGCGCTTCGATGCGCGGGGTCGTGACGATCCCCTGCGCGGTGAAGGCGCCGGTGTTGGTCACCGTGAGCACGACGCCGTCGTCGGTGCGGATGAGGTACTGCGCCGTCACGACCGCGACGCCGTCGCCGCGCACGACACTCCAGTCCGCGCCGATGCCGAGCACTTCTCCGGTGATCCGCGGGCCGGTGACGGTGCCGCCGGTGATCGGGATGACCCGGCGGTGCCCGGCCGGTGTCATCCCGGCGTCGATCGGTTCGGAGATCCGGACTTCCAGCCGGGCCACCAGGTCCATCGCGAGTTCGGGGTGGGTCATCGGTCCCCTTCCGGAAGTCCGCCGAGGGTGTGCATGAGCCGGACGAGGCGGTTGGTCAGCTTTTCGGGATCGAGGGGGTCTTCGTCGCCGAGCAGCCAGGCGTTGATCAGCGCGCCGGCGCCGCCGGTGAGGAACACCGCGAGGTCGTCCGCCGTCGCGGCGGGCACCTGGTCACCGAAGAGCGCCCGGACCACCTGGCGGTTGCCCGGGGCGAGCAGCTCGGTCAGGGCGGTGGTCAGCGCGAAGGCGCACGGGCCGGTGAGCAGGGCGCGGTAGAACGCGCGGTGGGCGGCGAAGTGCCGGGCCGTGGCGAGCACGGCGGCCCGGCCCGACTGCTCGCCGAGCACCAGTTCCCGCCGGGCGAGGTCGGTCGCCGCGGCGACCAGCAGCGCGTCCCGGTCGGCGAAGTGCAGGTAGACGAGCTGCCGGCTGACCCCGGCGGCTTCGGCGAGGTCGGTGACCGGGACGTTCGCGCTGCCGCGCCCGGACACCAGCTCGACCGCGGCCGCGAACAGCGCCGCGCGCGAACGCACGGCGCGCAGTTCGCGCCCGTCGGTGGTGCCGATGCTCACGTGAACTTTATAGACAGGTGTCAAAGAACTGGCAAGAGCCGGCCCGCGGTGAACCGCAGCAGGTTTCCCGACGGGTCCCGCACCCGCAGCACGTCCGCCGCAAGCTCGTGCGGGTAGCCCGCCGCGGCGAGCCGCCCGGCCAGCTCGCGCACGTCGGCCGCCTCGGGGAGCACCAGGTCGACGCCGACGAGGTGGGCACTGTCCTCGGGCACGGGCGCACCCCCGTCCGGGCTGAACCGGTTGGTGAAGACCAGCAGCGCGCGGTGCTCGACGACCCCGACCGCCAGGAACATGGTTCCCAAGCGGCCTTCGACGGCGAAGCCGAGCAGGTCGCAGTAGAAAGGCTCCGTGGCCGCCAGCTCCGGGTCGGTCACCTTGAGCTGGACGTGCCCGAGCTCGGTGCCCGCCGGCAGGCCGTCGAACGGCCGGTCCCAGCCGGGTTCGCCGGAGAAGTCCGTCATCGCCAAGGGATCGGCGACGAGCACCGGCCGGCCGTCCTGCCAGCGCCACTCCTCCCGCGGCCGGGCGGAGGTGACTTCGACGCAGTGACCGTCCGGGTCCACGACGTAGCACGAGCGCGCGACGACGTGATCGGTCAGCTGGAATCCGGTGTGCCGGGCCGTGTAGTGCCGGACGAACCGGGCCAGGTCCGCCGGGGTGGGCACTTGCGGCGCGAAGTGGCTGAGCCCGCTGCTCGACGACGGCGGCGGCTCCGCACCGGGGCGCTCGCGCAGGACGACGAACGCACGCCCCGGCACGCCCAGCCGGGCACCGTCTCCGTCGCGGTCGAGCAAGCGCAGGCCGATGTCGCGCGTGTAGTACTCCACGCTGCGGCCGAGGTCGGCGACCGTCAGTTCGACGGCGCCCAGGGCCAGGTCCCGGTCCATCCGATGTTCCTTCATTTCGCGCGGCTCCCCGCCGCGAACACGCGCTCGAACGGCCGGGTCAGCCGCGAAACGAGGCCCATGGCCCGGAAGAACCAGATGATCTTCCGCGGCGGCCCGTCGGCGAACATGAGGTCGAGGCCCTTTTGCGACGCGGCCGCGGACTTGGCGGCCCGGGGGAACATCTTCTTTTCGTAGACCGCGAGCGCGGTGTCGAGGTCGTCGTGCTCCAGGATCGCCCGGGCGAGATCGGCTCCGTCGATCAGCGCGAGGTTGGCTCCTTCGCCGGCGAACGGCGACATGAGGTGCGCGGCGTCGCCGACGACCGTCACCCCGGGGACCCGGTCCCAGGTGAGCCCGATCGGCAGGGCGTGGATCGGACGCGGCCGGATCGTGTCGTCGCAGTCGCGGATCAACCCGGTCAGGGACGGATCCCAGTCGGGAAACCGGCTCAGCAACGCCTCGCGGGCCTCAGCCGGGGACTCCCAGTCGATCCCGCCGGCGGAGACCCAGTCTTCGGGGACGCGGAAGCCGCAGCCGAGGGCGATGGTGTCCCCGCCGTGCCCGCCGAGGTACTTGCCGTCCGAGAGCGCGAAAAGGCTGCCCCGGCCGGTCAGGGCGAGCGCGTCCGGGTGCGCGGTGGCCGCGTCGGAGAGCCGGATCTCGACGATGGTGATCCCGGTGTAGGCGGGCTTGACCGGCGTCAGCAGGGCCCGGACCTTCGACCACGCGCCGTCGGCTCCGACGACCAGATCGGCACGCACCCCGCTGCCGTCGGCGAACTCCAGTCCGGGCCCCGGCCCCGCGGCGACGACCTTGCGTCCCCAGGCGACGGTGCCCGGCTCGAGCGAGTCGATGAGCAGCTGCCGCAAGGCTTTCCGGTCGATCTCCGGCCGGCCGTTGCCGCCGGGCGGCTCCCGGTGGTCGACGTGGACCCGGGCGTTCTTGTCGAGCACGCGGACGGCTTCCCCGCCGGCGTGCGTGCGTTCGCGGAACGCCTCGAGCAGGCCGGCCTCGGCGAGCGCGACCTGCCCGGTGTCGGCGTGGATGTCGAGCGAACCGCCCTGCTGACGGGCGGCGGCCGTCGCATCCGCTTCGTAGACGGTGACGGCCCTCCCGTTGCGCTGGAGGATTCGCGCGCAGGCCAGTCCGCTCAGGCCTGCGCCGACGATCGCGATGCTGGGTGTCGGCATGGGTTCAGCTCTCCGTTCGTCCGGTACGGCACTGACGAAGGGTATTCGTCTAGAACACCGTTCGTCAAGGAATCGACCGTGATTTGACGAACGGTGTTCGTGACGAATACCGTCGGCCGATGCCGTCCCGCGACCCTTTCCGCGCATCGCACGTAGCGAGCCGCCGCAACCGGCCGGCCAAGCCCCCGCTGAGCCGCGACGCGATCGTCGCGGAGGCGCTGCGCCAGATTTCGCAGGACGGCGGCGGGATGAGCCTGCGCAAGATCGCCACGGCACTCGACACGGGCCCGGCTTCGCTCTACGCCTACGTCGACGACCTGAGCGAGCTGCAGGCACTGGTCCTCGACCACGCGCTGGACGAGGTCACCGTCGGCGCGGCCGGCGAGCCGTGGCGCGCCCGGCTCGAGCGGCTTCTTCGTTCCTACGCGGAGGTTCTGGCGAAGAGCCCCGCCCTTGCCCAGCTGGCCTTCCAGACGGTCGCCGTGGGACCCAACGCGCTGCGCATCGCCGAAGCCCTCCTCGAGATCCTGGACGAAGCCGGCGTCGAGCCGGCGACCGCCGCGTGGGCCATCGACATGCTGACGATGTCGATGGCCGCGGCCGCGGCGGGCCACGCCTACGGCCTGGACCCCGCCGCGCCGGACAGCCCGGTCGCCCAGGCGGTCGACCGGGTGTCGGCGGACGAGTACCCCCGTGTGCACGCGGCCCGGGCGGACATCATGTCCGGCACCGGGGACGAGCGGTTCGCCTGGTCGGTGGACGTCCTGATCCGCGGCATCCTCGCGCGCCCCTGACCCGGCGGCCGTTGTCACTTCCGGAGAAGCGCTATATCGTTTCTCCATCGCGGCGGGTTGAAACGATTCAAGGCCGCGGCCACGCCCTGCGACGACGGAGGACAGTGCGATGAGATCGCGGATGACGGGAATCTCGGCCGCACTGGTGGTCGTGCTGGCCATGCCCGTCCTCGGGACGGCCCCGGTGCTGGCCGACCCGGGCACCGTCGCCGGGGCGCGGGACCTGCGGCCCGGGGCGCTGACGGTCGAGCACCAGGCGGATCCGCTCGGCATCGACGTCGCCAAGCCCCGGCTCGGCTGGACGCTGAACCCGGACGTGGCCGGTGGCCGGCAGTCGGCGTACGAGGTGCAGGTGTCCTCGGCGCCGGGGCGGGCGGGCGACGTGTGGGACAGCGGAAGGGTTTCGTCGGCGAAGTCGTTCGACGTCGAGTACGCCGGCGCCGCCCTGCGCCCGCGGACCCGGTACTCCTGGCGGGTCCGTGTCTGGGACGCCGATCGGCGGGCGTCGGCGTGGAGCGAAGCCGCGTGGTTCGAGACCGCTTTCCTGGACGGCAAGGACTTCCAGGGCGACTGGATCGGAGCGCGCGCGGAGCCGGTCACCACCTCGCTGCAGGGAGCGAGCTGGATCTGGTACCCCCAGGGAAATCCGGCGGACTCCGCGCCGGTCGGCACGCGGTACTTCCGGCGGACGGTCGACCTGCCCGCCGGCGCCCGCGTCACGGCGGCCCACTTCCAGCTGACCGCCGACGACAGCTTCGTCCTCCACGTCAACGGAAAGCAGGTCGCGGCCTCGCCCCAGGTCGCCGACTCGTGGCGGACGGCCGTCGACGTCGACCTCACGGCCGAACTGCGTCCCGGGCGCAACGTCCTCGCGATCCAGGCCGCCAACGCCCAACCCGGGCCGTCGGGGCTCGTCGGCAAGCTGCACCTCGAGACGGCGGACGCGAGCCCGGCCGACATCGTCACCGACACCGCGTGGAAGGTGTCCGACACGGACACCCCGGGGTGGCGGCAACCGGACTTCGACGACTCGGCGTGGCCGGCGTCGCTGGTGGCCGCCGCCTACGGATCGGGCCCCTGGGGAAACTCCGTCACGACGACGACCCCGCCGGAACCGTTGCTGCGCAAGGACTTCACGGCGAAGAAGCCGATCCGGTCCGCCCGTGCCTACATCGCCGGTCTGGGCTACTACAAGCTCTACCTCAACGGCCGGCGGGTCGGCGACCACGAGCTCGACCCCGCGTTCACGGTCTACGACAAGACGGACCTCTACGCGACCTACGACGTGACCCAGGCGCTGCGCTCCGGCGACAACGCGATCGGCGTGAGCCTGGGACGCGGCTACTACGCGATGACCAACCCGGACGAGTGGCTGAGCTCGCCGTGGCACAGCGAGCCGAAGCTGAAGCTCGAGCTCGACATCACCTATGCGGACGGGACGAGCGGGCGCGTCGTCAGCGACGGGAGCTGGTCGCTCGCCGACGGTCCCACGACGGCGGAATCCCTGTGGTTCGGCGAAACCTACGACGCCCGGCTCGCGCAACCGGGCTGGAACGACACCGGGTTCGACGACTCCGGCTGGCGCCCCGCCCGCGTCGTCCCGGCGCCCGCGGGTGCGCTCCGGGCGCAGTCGTTCCCGCCGATCAAGGTCACCGGCACGCTCCCGGCCACCAAGGTGACCACCCCCGCCCCCGGGACGACGGTGCGCGACTACGGCTCCCCGACCGCGGGCTGGGCCGGTGTCACCGCGCGCGGACCGGCCGGCGCCACCGTGACGATCACCTACGGCGAGAAGCTGAAAGCCGACGGCACCGTCGACAACGTCGGCGGTTTCGGGATGCAGCTGCAGAAGTACGCGTTCATCCTCAAGGGCAGCGGGCCGGAGACGTTCACCCCCAGCTACTCCTACGCCGGCTTCCAGTACGTCCAGGTCACCGCACCCGAAGGCGTCACCGTCGATGCGGTGACCGCGCAGCGCGTCCACACCGCGGTCACCAGGACCGGTGCTTTCACCAGCTCGAGCGACCTGTTCAACCGCTACCACGACGCGCAGGCGAACACGATCCTCAACAACCTGCACTCGGTGCCGACCGACACCCCGATGTACGAAAAGCGGCCCTACACCGCGGATGCCTTCCTGTCCGCCGACTCCGCCGTCGCCAGCTACGACATGCAGGACTTCTACGAGAACTGGCTGCGCGACCACCGGGACGACCAGAACCCGGACGGGTCGGTCGGCCAGACCGTGCCCGCGACGGTGGGCGGCAAGAAGGTCACCGACCCGGTGTGGTCGGCGAGCTTCGTGCTGATCGCCTGGGACCTGTACTGGTACTACGGTGACACGCGCGCGCTCGCGGAGAACTACGACGCGATGAAGGCGTGGCTCGGCTTCTACGAACGCGACATCGCCAAGACCGGCAACGTCTACACGGGTTTCAGCTACGGCGACTGGCTCGCGCCCGGCGCGGCGAACCCGCCGGAGGGCACCCGGCTCTCCGGCACCGCCTACCTCCACAAGACCGCCACCACCATGGCCGGGATCGCGCGCGCGTTGGGTCACGGCGCCGATGCCGCGCACTTCGACGCCCTGGCGGGCACGATCGCGAACGCCCTCAACGCGACGTTCTTCGACAAGGCGGCCGGTGCCTACTACGACGACCGCGCGGCCGGGTACCGCCAGACGTCCAATCTGCTGCCGCTGAGCTTCGGCATCGTGCCTGAGGCGGACCGCCCGACCGTCGCCGCCCACCTCGTCCAGGACATCCGGTCGCGCGGTGTCCACCTGAACACCGGCGCGCTGGGCACGAAGCTCATCCTCCCGGCGCTCACCGACGCCGGCTACGGCGACCTCGCCTACCAGGTGGCGACCAACCCGGCCTACCCCGGCTGGGGCTACTGGTTCCAGGAGCTCGGGGCCACGACGATGTGGGAGGAGTGGGGCGCCACCTCACGGTCGCACGACCACGCCTTCCTCGGCACCGTCGACGACTGGCTGTACCAGCGCGTCGCCGGGATCCAGCCGGCCGCGCCCGGCTACACGGCGATCAGGATCCGGCCCTACCCGGTCGGCGGTCTCACGAACGCGTCCGCGTACGTCGACTCGCCGCTCGGCCGTGTGAGCTCGGCCTGGACCCGCGACCAGGGCCGGTTCACGCTGCGCACCGCCGTACCGGCCGGGGCGACGGCCGAGGTCTTCGTCCCCGGCCGGGCCGTGCAGGCTCCCCCGGGCGCCCGGTTCGAGGGCGTGCGCGACGGGTACGCCGCCTTCCGCGTGGGTCCGGGCGACCACGTGTTCCGCTCGACGACCTGAACCGGCCGTCGTCGTCGAGCTGACCCGTGGCACGCACGCCGTGGTTCAGGAGACCACGACGTCGTGGTCGAGGAGGCTGCGCGCGCAGTCGAGGACGCTGGCCGCGGCCGGGCGGGGCGCCCAGTCCAGCAGGCGCTTCGCCTTCGCGGTGCTGTGGCGGTTGCGGCGGCCGAGGCCCGGCATCACGTCGCGCAGGGACTTGTCGAACAGCGCCGCGGCGCGGACGGCGAAGTCCGGCAGCTGCCGGGTGGGCACCTTCGCCCCCGCGTCGCCGAGGCCTTCGCGCAGGATGACCGCGATGTCGTGCATCCACAGGAATTCGCCGGTCGCGAGGAAGCGCTGCCCGGCGGCCTCCGGGGCGGTCATCGCCCGGACGTGGACGTCGGCGAGGTCCCGGACGTCGACGACCTCCAGGCCGATGCGCGGCGTGCCCGGCATCGCCCCGGACAGCATCCGCGCGATGATCCGCACCGACCCGAGCGTGTCGGGCGAGAGCAGCGGCCCGAACACCGCGCCCGGCAGGACCGTCGCGAGCGTCATCGGTCCCTCACAGGAGTCCATGAACTCCCACGCCGCCCGCTCGGCCGCGGTCTTGGACCGCCGGTAGGCGGGGAGCTTCGGGGTGGCGAGGTCCGTCCACAGTGTCTCGTCGGTGACCCCTTCGGAGCGGTAGGAGGCCGGGCTGGCGGTGTTCGCCGCCGACGTCATGACCACCCGGCGGACACCGGCCGCAGCCGCGGCGCGCAGCACGCGCACGGTGCCGTCGCGGGCCGGGACCAGCAGCGCCTGCTCCTCGTCCCCGGTGTTCGCCTCGTCCGCGCCGAGCGGGGAGGCCACGTGCAGGACGTAGTCGCAGCCGTCCACGGCGGCCTTCCAGCCGTCGTCGGCGGTCAGGTCGGCGACGGCGAACTCGAGGTGGTCCACCCGGTCCGACACCGTCGCGACCGCGCGCCGGACGCGCTCGCCCCGGCTCGCGTCGCGGACGGTCGCCCGCACGTCGTAGCCGCGGCCGAGCAGCTCCGCGACGCACCAGCCGGCCACGTAGCCGGTCCCGCCGGTCACCAGCACCGTTTCCGCCATGCTGCCCTCCTTCAGTTTCATTAGCCAATCGGCTAATGAAACCAGCGTAGCACCACGACTGCGCCCCTGCCCCGCGCGGGAACGGCCCGACCCGGAAACCCGCGTCCGCCAAGGGTTTCCGCCACGTGTCGAAGCCCTGGCCGCCGGGTGCGGTTAGCATGACCGCATGGCGGCGACCAGGGCGGCTCAGGCCGAGCGGACCAGGCAGGCAGTGCTCGACACGTCGCGGAGCCTGTTCCTGGAACACGGCTTCGACGCCACCTCGCTGCAGACCATCGCCGACACCATGGGCGTCACGAAGGCCAACGTCTACTACTACTTCCGCACCAAGATCGCGATCCTCGAAGAGCTGCTCGCCCCCACCGTGGCGGCGCTCACCGAGCGGCTCCGAGCGGCCGAGCGCATCACCGACCGCGCCGAACGCGTCGACTACCTGATCACCACGTGGGTCGAGCAGGTCGTGACCGCCTACCGCACGCTCGCCCCCATGAGCCGGCACGACCCGATCGTGCGCCGCCACGAGCGGATCAGCCGCGAGCTCGACGAGCTGAGCCACCGCGGCCTCGAGCTGATGTTCGGGCCGGACCCCACGGTCGACGAGCGGGCCGCGTACTGGCTCATCAGCGATCTCGGCGTGGTGAACCGCCGGCTGGACCACCTCTCCGACGACGAGCTGCGCGAGACGCTCACCCGGTTGTGCCGCCGGGTGGTCGGCGACCTCCCGGCCGCCGGGCGCGGATCCGGAACCCGGCAGCGAGCTTCGCGCCGGTGAGCTGACCGACCGGAAGCTCAGGCGCGCGGAACCGGGGCCAGCCGCAGGGTCGTGGCCGCGGCGGAATCGTTCACCATGTCTCCGGCCGATCCCTCACCGAAGCGGCCGTACTTGACGCGGTAAGCGGCATCGACGGCGGCGCGGTCCTCGAGGCCGACGTCCTCGATCGCGACGTCGGCTTCCCAGCCCTCGACCCCGATCCGCGCCCGGTGGGTACGCAATGCCTGGCCGAACCACCCGGTGTCGCGCCGGTACCAGGTCCGGACGTAGACGTGCGAACCCGCGCACACGACCCACACCGGCACCGCCCGCCGCAGCGTGCCGTCGGCCTGCCGGACGGCGATCTCTAGTTCGCGGGCCACGTCGAGCCGCGCCAGGTCGGCCGACGACCACAAGTCGGTTCGGCGGACGAGGTTCTCTGCCATGAGAACCACGGTAAAACCTGGACTGAGATCGAGGTCAACCACTGCCGGAGCCAGGCAACATCTTGCGTGATTCGATCGGAAAATTTCAGAAATCAATACGAGTATTGCCACTTCTTGGCCAAAGACCTACAGTCCTCTCACCGGCAGACGTACTCGTGCAGCGTGGCGGGAGGAACGGGCATGGCGATCTCGCGCAGGACGTTCATCGGCTCGGCCGCGGCCGCTTCGGCCTGGGGCGCCCTGTCCCTCGCCGGTGCCCCCGGTGCCGCGGCGGCCGGCTCGCCCGGGGACGTCGTCGGCAAGATCACCGTCGGGTACCAGGGCTGGTTCGCCTGCGCCGGCGACGGCGCGCCGATCGGCGGCTGGTGGCACTGGAGCCAGAACTGGAGCCAGACCCCGTCGCCCGGCAACAACGTCATCAAGGCCTGGCCGGACATGCGCGAGTACACCCGCACCTACCCGACCGCCTACGGCAGCCTCGGCAACGGGCAGCCCGCCACCCTCTTCTCTTCCTACGACCAGCAAACCGTCGACACGCACTTCCTGTGGATGCAGCAGAACGGCTGCGACACCGCCGCGCTGCAACGCTTCAACCCCAACAGCAGCGAAGGCCCGACGCGCGACGCGATGGCCGCCAAGGTCCGCAGCGCCGCCGAGGCGCACGGCCGGAAGTTCTACATCATGTACGACGCCACCGGCTGGGCGAACATGCAGCCGGAGATGAAGGCCGACTGGACGGCGAAGATGTCGGCGCACACCGCGTCGCCCGCCTACGCCCGCCAGAACGGCAAACCGGTCGTCTGCATCTGGGGTTTCGGCTACAACGACGGCAACCACCCGTGGGACGCGAGCACCTGCCTCGACGTCGTGAACTGGTTCAAGGGCCAGGGTTGTTACGTCATCGGCGGCGTGCCGCGGGAATGGCGCACCGGCGACGGCGGTTCGCGGCCGGGCTTCGGCGACGTCTACCGCGCGTTCAACATGATCTCGCCGTGGATGGTCGGCGCCGTCGGCGACGTGGCCGGCTCGGACTGGATGTACGCGAACCTCAACGTCCCCGACGCGGCCGACTGCGCCGCCCACGGCATCGACTACCAGCCGTGCGTGCTGCCCGGCGACGTCTCCGGGCGCCAGCGCGCCCACGGCGACTTCATGTGGCGCCAGTTCTACAACATGGTGCGCGCCGGCGCGCAGGGCATCTACATCTCGATGTTCGACGAATACGGCGAAGGCAACCAGATCGCGAAGACCGCGGAAACCGCCGCCATGTCCCCCGCCGGCCTGCTCGCGCTCGACGAAGACGGGACGGCGTGCTCGTCGGACTACTACCTGCGCCTGACCGCCGACGGCGGCCGCATGCTCAAGGGGCAGATTCCGCTCACCCCGACCCGCCCGACCTCGCCGACGCTGACCACCGGCGGCTCGACCGACCTCGCCCGCGGCCGCGCCACCGCCGAAAGCAGCCACACCCAGAACTACGGCTCGGGCAACGCCGTGGACGGAAACGCCGACAGCTACTGGGAAAGCGCGAACAACGCGTTCCCCCAATGGCTCCAGGTCGACCTGGGGACGGCCACCGCGGTGACGCGGATCGTGGTGGCCGTGCCGCCGTCGAGCGCGTGGGGCACCCGGACGCAGACGCTGGCCGTGTCGGGGTCCGCCGACGGCACCACGTTCACCACCCTCGTTCCCGCGACGGGGTACGTCTTCGATCCGGCGCGGGGCAACAGCGTCACCATCACCGTTCCGGCCGGCAGCCGCCGGTTCCTCCGCCTGACCTGCACCGGCAACACCGGGTGGCCGGCCGGCCAGATCGCCCGGTTCGAGGCCTACAGCTGAGTTCCCGGCCGGCTGGGCATTGACATGGTCTCCGGCGTGGAGCACCCTGGCGGGAACGAACTCGTCTAGACCAATCTGCCCTCTTGTGCTCCGCTCGCTCGCAGCACCTCGTCCGGTCCGGATTTGAAACGTTCCAATCCTGGAGGTCGCCATGCGTTCCGCCGGCTTGGCCGCTGCCTTGCTCCTGGTTCTCCTGGCCACACCGCCCGTCGAAGCCGGCGCTCCGCCGCGCACCTCGGCCGCCCTGGCGCCCCCGCCCGGGGCGCTCGAGGCGCTGAACCTTTCGCCGACGTCGCGGACGGTGCGGCCGGTCGCCGTCCAGGGCACTTCCGGCTCGGTGGCCAACCCGCAGAACGTGCTGACCGGGCAAGCGACCCGGCTCTCCGGGACGAACTCCGCGATCACGCTCGACTTCGGCAAGGAGGTCGGCGGGATCGCCACGCTCTCGTTCGGCGCGACCAGCGGCAGCCAGCGGGCCGGGCTCGCGTTCACCGAGTCGTCGCTCTACATCGGACGCACGAGCGACGCGAGCAGCGGCGGCAACGCCGACGGCGCGATCCACGGGAACGCCCCCACCAACGGGACCTACACGATGCCGGCGGCGAGACTGCGTGGCGGCTTCCGGTACTTGACGGTCTTCCTGGACACGACGGGCTGGGTGGATCTCACCGGCGTGTCCCTCGCCTTCACGCCCGCGCCGGGCAAACCGAACCCCGCGGCGTACGCGAACTACTTCTACTCGAGCGACGACCTGCTCAACCGGATCTGGTACGCGGGCGCGTACACCGTGCAGACCAACATCATCGCGAGCGACCAGGGCCGGGCCTGGCCACCGCCGTCGTCCGAATGGGACAACAGCGCCGTGGTCGGCGTGGGCAATTCCGTGCTGGTGGACGGCGCCAAGCGCGACCGGACCGTCTGGCCCGGTGACCTCGGCATCTCGGTCCCGACCGCCTACGCGTCGATGAACGAGCTGGAAGCCACCCGGAACGCGCTGTCGACCATGTACGGCGCGCAGGCCGCCAGCGGGGAGATTCCGTGGTCCGGCCCCGTGTTCAACCTCAAGGGGTCGGACACCTACCACACGTGGACCCTGCTCGGGACGTCGTTGTACTACACGTACTCCGCCGACCGGGCCTGGCTCGACTCGGTGTGGTCGAACTACACCCGCGGGATGCAGTTCATCCTCGGCAAGATCGACTCGGGCAACCTGCTCAACGTGACCGCGACGCAGGACTGGGCACGCGCCGGCCAGGGTGGCGAGAACATCGAGGCCAACGCGCTGCTCTACGCCGCGCTCACCGGCGGCGCCTCCCTCGCGACCGTCAAGGGCGACAGCGGTTTGGCGGCCACGTACGCGAACCGGGCGGCCGCGCTGAAGGCCGCGGCGAACGCCCGGCTCTGGGACTCCGGTGCGGGCATGTACCGCGACAACCCGGCCAGCGGCCTGTACCCGCAGGACGGCAACTCGCTCGCGGTCTGGTACGGCCTGACCGACTCGCCGTCGAAGGCCACCAGCATCGTCCGGGCCCTCGCCGGGCGCTGGAACGCCTTCGGCGCGACGACCCCCGAGTGGGGCGGCGGCGTGCACCCCTTCTCCGGCGGCATGGAGGTGCAGGCGCACTTCGCCGCGGGTGACGACTTCACCGCCCTCGCCCAGATCCGCCGCACCTGGGGCCACATGCTGACCAGCCCGGTCGGCACCAAGAGCACCTTCTGGGAAGGCATCAACGCCGACGGCAGCCCGGCCTACGGCGGGTCGTTCATGAGCATGGCGCACGGCTGGTCGAGCGGCCCGACCTCCGCGCTGACCTTCGCCGTGCTGGGCACCGCGCCGGAAACCCAGGTGGGCCAGTACCGGTTCGTCCCCCACCCCGGTGACCTCACCAGCGCCGAGGGCCGCATCACGCTTCCGCAGGGGCCGGTGAACGCGTCCTGGTCCCGCGATCCCGGCGCCGGCACCTACACCGCGCACCTCGGCAGCCCGGGCGGCACGACGGGCCGGATCGGCGTGCCCAAGCTGGGTGGCGCGAACATCTCAGTGTCCGTGAACGGCGCGGTCGTGTGGAGCGGCAACACCTTCACGCCTCGCCCCGGGATCAGTGCCGCTTCGCAGGACGGCGACTACGTCTACCTCACCGGCGTCGCGCCGGGCACCTACGACGTGACCGCCACCGGTCTCGGCAACCCGGCCCCTCCCCTGCTGCCTGCCGCCGCCGGTCTTCCCGCCGGTTTCACCCACTGCGCGGCGGAAAGCGGTCAGTGCGCCTTCTCCGGCACCCGCGGCGTCGCCTACGGCGCCGGGACGTACACGGTCAAGACCGCGACCTCGGCGACCGCCTGCACGAACGACGCGTTCGGGACCGACCCGGCCGCGAACCTGGCCAAGTCCTGTTACGTGGCACCGCTCGGCGGCCCGGCCGGGTACTCGGCCTGCGCCGCCGAGAACGGCACCTGTTCGTTCACCGGGTACGGCCGCACCATCGCCTACGGCGCGAACGGGGTGTTCGCCTACCGGGTGTTCAGCGCCGGCACCCCGTGCACGAACGCCGTCTTCGGCGACCCGATCGCCAACGTCGCGAAGACGTGCTACCTCGCCCCGGCCGGACCACCCGCGGGCGGCTGGAGCCAGTGCGCGGCCGAGGGCGGTTCCTGTCCGGCCGTCAGCGGCCAGCCGGTGGCGTACGGCGCGTTCGGTGCCTTCCGGTACGCCACCGCCTCGGGGACGGTCGGCTGTGCCAACGGTTCCTTCGGCGGCGACCCGATCCCGGGCGAGGCCAAGGCGTGCTACACGAGGGACGGCAGCCCACCCGGCTACGCAACGTCGTGTGCGGCGGAAGGGGCGACCTGCGGGTTCGCCGGACAGCGAACGGTCGCGTACGGCGCACGGGGAGCGTTCGTGTACCGCACGTTCACCGGCGGAACGCCGTGCACGACCGCGGCATTCGGCACGGACCCGCTGCCGGGGATCGCGAAGTCCTGCTACTTGACGCCGTGAACCGGGGCGGGCCCGGAACATCGTCGCGGCGATGCCCCGGGCCCGCCGGGTCCTGGCGCGTGTCCCGCAAGTGGTCGAGCAAGTCCTCGGCGATGGCGGGCTCACCGGCAGGTGATCAACGCCAAACCGCGCGCTGGCGCGCCCCGCTACGCCAACCGCGCCGCCTACCACAAGGCCGGACTCACCATCGCCGCCATCTTCCTCCGCCTCCGATGACGTCCCGGGCCCGTTCCTAGTCCAGCAGCAGCGGAGAGGGCAACTGCTGCTCAGGGCGCATGCGAAGCAAACCGTGCACCACCCCGGCCAGCCCGGACATCAAGCTCGGGGAAAACGCCTCCCGGGCCAACCCGCCGACCGGGCCGCGCTGCTCGAGGCCGGTCAGCAGCTCGCCGTCGATCTCGTCGCGGTCCGGGCCGTCCCAAGACGGGTCGGCCAGGCGGATGGCGTCCAGCATCTCCCACAGGCCCATGTCCCCGTGGCACAGCGTGTGGCTCCAGCCGAAGCCTTCAGCAGCGCTCGCGCGGGCGGCGCGGGCCGCCATCTCCAGCCGCCGCGGGTCGCCCGTGCGGCGGTGCAGGTCGAGCATCGCCAGGCCGATGCCCGCGCTGCCGTGGCACCAGCTGGTGAAGAAGTCCTCCTCGCTGCCGATGCGGGCGTCGAACCAGTTGCCGACCTCCGGGCGGTACAGCCATTCCTGGTAGGCGAAAGCCCGCTCGGCGAGCTCCCGCCAAGTGGCCCGTTCCGCCGGGGTTCCGGCGTCGCTGAGCGCGAGGCGGGTCAGCGTCCAGCCGATGCCGGTGGCGCCGTGGGCGAACCCGCCGATGCCCTCGGGGTTGAGCCGGGTGGGCCACCGGGCCCCGTAGTCCTCGTGCACGGCCAGCTCGGCCAGCCGGTTCCCGACCGCCGCGGCCACCGGCAGCCACTTCGGCCGCCCGGTCGCGGCCAGGCCGAGCAGCGGCAACCCGGCGCCCGCGACGCCGTTGAGCAGGTCCACCTCGCGGTCCTCGGCGATCATGCGGCCGTCGGCGAACTGGCCGGCCCGCTCCTCCGCCCGGTCCAGCAGCCAGTCCCAGCCCAGCACGCGGTGCAGCGCGAGCCAGGTCCACACCTGGGACGCCGCACCGCTGAACGCCCCCGCGGACGGCGTCTCGGTCAGCTCCTCGACGCTCATCAGCACCTTCAGCGCGCCGTCGAAGCACTCCTGCACGCCGTCGACCTCGTCGGCGCGTCCCGCGCGCACCTCGGCCAGGTACTCGGCCAGGGTGAGCACCACGCCGCCCTGGCCGGTGTACAGGTCGGCGGGCAGGACGCGGATCGACCAGCCCGCCGGGGTGAACACCGGACTGACCCAGCTGACCGTGCCGTCCGAGCCGCGCACCGCGCCGTCGCACAGCTGCCGGACCAGCCGCGCGGCCAGCGCCCGGCGCCGGGGCTCGCGGTCCCGGCAATGCGGTTCGTGGGCGGGGTACTGGCGGCGCGAGGGCAGCGTGCGCTCGTTGAGGTAGGCCCCGACGAGCGCGTCCTGGATGATCGCCTCCTCGAACGGCAGGTCCGCCCCTCGCCAGTCGGCCACCGACGCCTCGATCGCCGCGCGGTCCACCTCGAAGCTGAACAACGGGACGTCCCCGGCCAGCAGGTCGGCGATCTCCGCGTCGATCGCCGGGAGCTCCTGCGGCGCGCCGTGCAGGACTTTCGCGTTGCGGAGCAGGATGTCGCGCCCGCGCTCGATCGCGGCCGTTTCGTCGTGCAGGGACGCCGGGTGCCACAGCATCCGGCCGATGTCGACGTAGGCCTGCGTCGGGCGCAGGATCCGGCGGGCTTCGACGCCCTCGAAGTGCCGGAGCAGGTGGTGCCCACCGGGACCGGCGTCGAGGCGGTGCAGGTGCGCGGTCATCTCGCGGAAGCCTTCGAGCACGCGGTCCCAGTGGGCGTGCAGCACCGCGGTCGGGCTGGGGTGGTTGCCCGCGGCCGGCATCTCGACCAGGTCGACCTCCAAGCGCGCGGCGGCCGTGCCCGCACCGGCGATGACCGGTGACGGGATGCGCGGCTGCTGCCCGGGCAGCGCGCCGATCCCGGAGATGTCCACCCCGCCGAGCGCGTAACCCTTGCCGCGCACCGGGAGGAGCCCGGTGCGCAGGACCGTCCGGCGGATCGCGGCGGTCGCGACGTCGACGGCGTCGCCCTGACCGCTGGGCGGGAACTCCGCGGGGGCGTCGAACAGGGTCTCGGCGTCCACGATGACCGGCACCGGGCCCGCCGCGATCATGTTCTCCGCGTGCATGTCGGTGCCGCCGCACAGCCGCAGGACCGCCAGCCAGTGCCCGAGGTTGCGGTAGAAGACGCCCAGCTCGCGTTCGTCCGCGCAGTAGCGGGGTTCGACGAACTCCGCCCACCCGTAGCCGTCGCGCACGAGTACCGGCGGCACCCGGATCCGCTCGGCGGCCGGCGGGGCGCCGGGGAACGTCTCGTAGACGTCCTCGAGCAAGGCCGCGAGCGCGGCGTCGATCGCCGAGTTCCGCGGTTTGTACATGATGGTTCCGTCGCCGACGTCGACCCGGCTGACCGTCAGGCCGCCCCGGTGCGTGTCACCGCGGCCGAAGGTGACCGCCCGCAGTTCCCCGCGCAACGGCGCACCGAACAGCGGGCGGTCCGCCGCCAGCCGCGCGGCGAACCCGGCGACGGCGGCCACGGACAGCCGGGCCACCGACTCGACCCGCCGCGGGAGGACCGGGTAGCGCCCTTCGATGCTCGCCAGGTAGTCCTCGCGCGTCGCGTCCTCGACGTACTCCGCCCAGAGCCCGGTGCCGTCGCCGCCCGCGGTCAGCTGCCGGGCGTGCAGTTCGATCAAGAACACGCGCGAGAGCTTCGCGTGCAACGACTGGACCAGCGCGTCGCTCCCGGCGGCCAGCACCACGGCGCGCTCGTCCGGGGTCAGGCCGGGGATGGCGTCGAGCGCACCCGCCAGCGCGGTCCGCCACGGCCGCGCGAGCCGGTCCACCGGCCCGCCGAACGGGAGGGTTTCACTGTCTGCTGAATCGAGCACCACTGACCTCCGGCTGATCCGACCCGGGCGCGCGCCCGCGCTCCCCCGGCAAGGGAGTCGCGGGCGCGTGCTGGTGAACGACTTTCGTCAGCAGCACCAGCTGCCGTGCGAACCACTCGGGCTTGAACAGAACGCGTACAGCATGTCGGTCGGGTCGACCAGCGAAGCCTCGGCGGCGTTTCCGCCGACGTACAGCGGGCCGGCGGGGTTCGCCAGTCCGTGGGCCGATTCCGAACCCGACAGCCAGCCTTCCAGGACGGCCGTGGAATCAACTGTCTGCATGAAGAACCTCCAGGTAGACGAAGGATCGGGAACATACCCGGCGGAGTGTAACCAGCAAAACTTCGCTGCTTCGACGGCCATTCGGCGGACACCGAAGATCCATTTCCGTCCGCTTTTTCCAGAAACGCGCACAAACCAACAAAAGAAGGTCGTTGACCACACCGAACGGGTGACGACAAAAGTACCGTGCTCCCCGGAAAGATTGTTTCGGGCGGCGCCGGGCCGCCATTTCCGGTCCGGCCGGGGGCGTTCGGCGTGTTACGAGGGCCCCGGCGCAAGCGTTACCCCCGGCCGGTCTGGTAACACGCCGATGTTCCGGATGAAACCATCCGGACATCGTCCGCCGGTGCACTGATCGGCATGAACCTCCAGCTCGACGGCCTGCACCGGCCGGTGATCGTGGTCGGCGGCGGCCAGGCGGGACTGTCGATGTCCCACTGCCTGACCACCGCCGGGGTCGGGCACCTCGTGCTCGAACGCGAGCGCGCGGGGCACGAATGGCGGACCCGCCGCTGGGACAGCTTCTGCCTGGTCACGCCCAACTGGCAGTGCCGGCTGCCCGGTTTCCCCTACGCGGGTGATGATCCGGACGGGTTCATGGTCCGGGACGAGATCGTCGCCTACCTCGAGTCGTACGTGAAGGACTTCGACGTCCCGCTGCACGAGGGGGTCGAGGCGACGCGGCTGCGGCAGCTGCCCGGCGGCGGGTTCCGGCTCACGACGTCGGCCGGCGAGCTGACCGCCGACCACGTCGTGCTGGCCACCGGCCCGTACCAGGTGCCGTTGAAGCCGCGGCTGGCCGAGCGGCTGCCGGAGAGCGTCGTCCAGCTGCACTCGGCCGAATACCGCAACCCGGACCAGCTGCCGCACGGGGACGTCCTGGTCGTCGGCACCGGGCAGTCCGGCTGCCAGATCGCCGAGGACCTGCACCTGGCCGGGCGCCGGGTGCACCTCGCCGTCGGCTCGGCGCCACGCGTGGCGCGGCGCTACCGCGGCCGGGACGTCGTCGCCTGGCTCGACGAAATGGGTTACTACGCCCGGGGAATCGACGAGTTCGCCGACGCGGACGCCGTCCGGTTCCGGGCCAACCACTACGTCACCGGCCGCGACGGTGGCCACGACATCGACCTGCGCGCCTTCGCCGCGCAGGGCATGCAGCTCTACGGCAGGCTCACCAGTGTCCGAAATGGACAGCTGGCGTTCGCCGGCGACCTGCGCCGCAACCTCGACGCGGCGGACGCGGTGTCCGAGGGCATCAAGGACTCGATCGACGGGTTCATCGCCCACCGCGGGATCACCGCACCGCAGGAGGACCGGTACCAGCCCGTCTGGGAGCCATCGGACGGCCACCGCACCCTCGACGCGGAAGCGCTTTCCGCGGTCGTCTGGAGCACCGGCTTCGGCCGTGACCACCGCTGGATCGACGTCCCGGTCTTCGACGGCAAGGGCTACCCGACGCACCACCGCGGCGTCACCAGCTGCCCCGGCCTGTACTTCCTCGGCCTGCCCTGGCAGCACACCTGGGGTTCCGGGCGGTTCTGCGGCGTCGCCGCGGACGCCGAGTACCTGGCCCGGCGGATCACCGGCGGCGGCCGGGGTGACGTCCGCTGGCTCTCCGGCACGCCCGTGAGCACCTACCCGGCCGACGACGACTGGGTCGCGCCGAGGACGGTCGCATGAAGTGGGCGAACGACGCCCACCGGCACCTGGGCGTACTACCCGCGTACCCGTTCTACGGCGGCCCGCCGGTCGCCCCGGCGATCGGCAGCCGCGCGACGATCGGTGAACTACTGTCCGATTTGGACCGTGAGGGCACCGAACGCGCGCTGGTCATCCCGAACTACGGCGTCCCGGACCCGGCGATTGCTTTCTCCTTCAACGAACTCTGCGTCGAGGCGGCGGGCAAGGACGATCGGATCAGCGCCGCGTTGTGGGTGTCGCCGCGAGCCGAAGACGCCGACCGGACCGACGACGCGCTGAAGCTCGCGGGTGAGGATGGCGTCCGCGCGTTGAAGCTCAGCTTTCTGCTGGGCGGCAAGGCATCCGACCCTGCGTGCAAGCCACAGCTTGACAAGATCTTCGCCACGGCAAAGGAACACGACCTCGTCGTGCACGTCCACACCTCGCCGGGCGCGGCGTCGGACATCGACGAGGTCGGCAAGCTCGTCGACGCCTACGCCGGCGACGTCAAGCTGCACCTCGTCCACTTCGGCGGCGGCATGAGCGGGCACATCAAGCTCGTCGGCGGCCGCTTCTTCGACTGGATCGCCGCCGGGAAACAGGTCTACACGGACCTGTCCTGGGCGATCGGTTTCACGCCCCGCTGGCTCGTCGACGAGATCTCGCGCCGTGGTATCGGCCACGACCGCGTGCTGTTCGCCTCCGACGAGCCGTGGGGCGATCACGAGGGCGAACTCGCCAAGCTGGCCGCCGCGGCCGGCGACGGCGAGCTCGCCGACCTGGTTTTCCGCGGCACGTTCGACGTGCTGTACGGACCGAAGAAAGGGAAATAGACCGATGGCAGAGCTGACCGACACCGAAAAGACCAGCCTCGACGAGATCCCGCACCCGTCGCTGCCGCAGGGCTCCAACCTGTACGGCGGGACCAAGGTCTTCCCGGACTACCAGGCCGAACCCGGCCAGAGCTACTTCACGCTCGTGCACGGCATCGCGCACGAGTCGTCGGTGAGCTTCGTGGCGATCCTGCAGGCGACCCGCGCGCTGCGGAAGGGCTTCGAAGCCGCGATCTACTTCTACGGCCCGGGTTCGCTGAACTGCCTGGCCACGCGCGGCTTCCCGACCACCGGCAACGCCGCGTTCCCGGGTGAGCTGAACATCAACGACCAGCTCAAGACGTTCATCAGCGAGGGCGGCAAGGCCTACTGCTGCCGCTTCGGCCTGTCGCTGCACGGCGCGCGTGAAGAGGACCTCATCGAGGGCGTCATCCCGACGCACCCCCTCGACGTGCAGGACGCGCTGATCCACTACGCGCGCAAGGGCGCGATCATCAACTCCACCTACATGTTCTAGGGAGCGGTCTGTGCGCGTTGGCATCGAAGAGGACTTGGAAACCCGCGCCGACATCGCCGTCCGCGGAGTGCGCGTGGACGCACCTGTGCAGCGCAGCAAGGGCGCCGGGCCGAGCGACGACGGCCACCTGGTGGTCGACGGTGCCAACGCCACGCTGCCCCTGAACCCGTCGAGCCCGTACACCGTCCGCGACGGCCGGATCTTCCGCGAGACGATCGACCTGGGCCTGAGCGTCGCCCCGGTCGGCCGGCCGCGGTTCTACGATCTGTCCACAGCGGACGGTGTGCCGTACCGGAAGATCGCGCTGCTGCACGGACAGGACGTCCTCGCGACGACGGTCGTGCAGACGTGCATCCGGTACGCCGAGGACCAGCGGTGCCGGTTCTGCACCATCGAAGAGTCGCTGCGGGCGGGGTCCACAGTGGCCGCGAAGACCCCGCAGCAGCTCGCGGAAGTCGCCGAAGCCGCGGTGCGGCTCGACGGCGTCCGGCAGATGGTGATGACGACCGGCACGACGTCCGGGCCCGACCGCGGCGCCCGGCACCTCGTGCGCTGCGTCCGCGCGGTGCTCGACGCCGTTCCGGGCCTGCCGATCCAGGTGCAGATCGAGCCGCCGGGCGACCTCGGTGTGCTGCAGGACCTGCGCGACGCCGGGGCGACGTCGATCGGCATCCACGTCGAGTCCCTGGACGACGAAGTCCGGCGGCGCTGGATGCCCGGGAAGTCGACCGTGCCGATGGCCGAGTACGAGGCCGCGTGGGCGGAGGCGGTCCGCGTGTTCGGCCGCAACCGCGTCTCGACGTACCTGCTGATCGGCCTCGGCGAGGACCCGGACTCCCTGGTGGACGGTGCCGGACGGCTGATCGACATGGGTGTCTACCCGTTCGCCGTGCCGATGCGGCCGATGGTCGGCACGCTGGCCCGGCAGGACGGCGCCAGCGCGCCTTCGCCCGCGCTGGTCGCCGACGTCACCGGCCGGATCGCCGCGCTGCTGCGGGCCGCCGGGATGACCGGCGCCGAGCAGGGCGCGGGCTGTGCCGCGTGCGGTGCCTGCGGGCTGCTCAGCGCGGCGGGTGGCTGAGATGGACCACGACATCCTCGCGTTGCTGGGTGACGTCCGCAGTGTCGCGGCGCGCCCGGCGTTCACCATCGGCGAAGCCGGCCACAGTGGACTGACGGCGTACCGCGCCCTGCGTCACGAAGCCTTCGTTGCCCGGCAAGGACTTTTCGCCGGACACGACCTCGACGACCACGACACCGACCCGCGCACCCTGGTCCTGGTGGCCCGGGACGCGTCGGGTGAGGTGCTCGGCGGTGTCCGCCTCGGCCCGGCGACCGACGGCCCGGACCTCGGGTGGTGGAAAGGCGGCCGGCTGGTCGTCGCGCCCGGGTCGCCGTCCGGAATCGGTTCGGCCCTGGTGCGCGCGGCGTGCGCACGAGCCGAGTCCGAAGGCGCGCTTCGGTTCGAGGCAACCGTCCAGGCGCGTACTCAAAAGCTGTTCACCCGGCTCGGCTGGCAACCGGTGCGGCCGGTGACCGTCGCCGGGCACGACCACGTGCTGATGCGCTGGCCGATCGGCCGGATCGCGGCGCTGGCCCGGTCGACGAAGGCCGCGCTCGGCCCGCTGCTGCACGGAATGACCGGGGTACCGGGCTTCGTCGGCGACGACGGCGTCCCGCTGCCCGGCACCGACGTCGTGGCGGCCTGCGACGCGATCATCCCGTCCATGGTCGAGCGCGACCCGGAATGGGCCGGCTGGTGCTCGGTGCTGGTCAACCTCAACGACCTGGCCGCGATGGGCGCCACGCCGACCGGGATGCTCGACGCGCTGGGTGCGCGCGACGCGTCCTTCGCCGCCCGGGTCCTCAGTGGACTGCGCAAGGCGAGCCAGGCGTACGGCGTCCCGGTGCTCGGCGGCCACACCCAGTTCGGCGTCCCGGCTTCGCTGTCGGTGACGGCGCTGGGCCGCACCACCGATCCGGTGCCCGGTGGCGGCGGCAAGCCGGGCGAGCGCGTCTGGCTGACGGCGGATGTGAGCGGCGGCTGGCGGCCGGGCTACACCGGACGTCAGTGGGACTCGACGAGCTTCCGCCGCACACCCGAGCTGCGCGCACTGCTCGGCTCGGTCGCCGCAGCGAGACCGAGCGCGGCCAAGGACGTCTCGATGGCCGGCATCGCGGGCACCCTAGGCATGCTCGCCGAGGCGTCCGGCTGCGGCGCGGTCCTGGACGTCGAAAAGGTGCCGCGGCCGCGCGGAGCGTCCACCGGGGACTGGCTGACCTGCTTCCCCGGCTTCGCGATGCTCACCACCGGCACCCCCGCGCCCGCGGGCCCGGCGGTCACCGCGGACTGCGGCGAACTGGTCGCGGGCACCGGCGTCACGCTGCGCTGGCCCGACGGCGAACGGACGCCCGCCATCGAGGGCGGCGTCACCGGATTGGGGAACTCATGACGACACTCAGGATGGCCGCGGTCGCCGCGCCGTTCGACCGCGACCTCGAAGGCGACTTCGCGCGCATCGAGAAGCTGATCGGCGAGGCGAAGGCCGAGGGCGTACGGCTGCTGGCGCTGCCGGAAGCGGCCCTCGGCGGCTACCTCGCCAACCTCGACGGCGGTGCCGAAGGGCCGCCCGCGCTGGCCGTCGACGGCCCGGAGGTGCAGCGGCTGGCGGCGCTGGCCGGCGACCTCGTCGTCACGGCGGGGTACTGCGAGCTCGCCGGCGGCCGCCGCTACAACTCCGCGGTCTGCGTCACCGGCGACGGCGTCCTCGGCAACCACCGCAAGGTGCACCAGCCCCTGGCCGAAAACGCCAGCTACGGCGCCGGCCGCGGGTTCGCCGCCTTCGAGACGCCGGTCGGGCGCCTGGGCATGATGATCTGCTACGACAAGGCTTTCCCCGAGTCCGCGCGGGCGCTCGCCCTGGACGGTGCCGAGATCGTCGTCTGCATGAGCGCCTGGCCCGGCAGCCGGACCAACGCGGCGCCCGATCTGGCGCAGGACCGCTGGAAGCGGCGGTTCGACCTGTTCGACCGGGCCCGCGCGCTGGAGAACCAGATCGTCTGGCTCTCGGCCAACCAGTCCGGCACCTTCGGCGACCTGCGGTTCGTCGCCGGGGCGAAGATCGTCGACCCGGGCGGCGAGATCGTCGCCGACACCGGCGTCGCCGAGGGGATGGCGATCGCCGAGTTCGACGTCCAGGCCGCGCTCGCGACCGCGCGCCGGTCGATGGGGCACCTGGCGGACAGACGCCCCGACGCCTACCCCGTTAGTGTCCCGTGAATGGGGCAGATCCGGCTCGCCGCCGTCGCCGCGCACTTCGGCCGCGACCTCGACTTCGACCTGCAGCGCATCGCGACGCTGATCGACCACGCGCGCTCGTCGGGCGCCGCGCTGCTGGTGCTGCCGGACGCGGCCCTCGGCGGCTACCTCGCCGACCTGCGCCATCCGGACCCGGAGGCGCTCCCGCCGGCCCTCGACCCCGACTGCGCGGAGCTGAAGACCATCCAGTCGCTGGCCGCGGAGATGGTCGTCTGCGTCGGCTACTGCGAGGCCGACGGGCCGCGGCGCTACAACTCCGCGGTGTGCGTCACGGGTGACGGTGTCCTGGGCCGGCACCGCAAGGTGCACCAGCCACCGGGGGAAAGCGTGGCGTACGAACCGGGGGCCGAGTTCGCCGCGTTCGACACGCCGGTCGGGCGGCTGGGCATGCTGATCGACTACGACAAGACGTTCCCCGAGTCGGCGCGTTCGCTGGCGGTCGACGGCGCGGACATCGTCGCCTGCCTGAGCGCGTGGCCGACCAGCATCACCAACCGCGCGCCCCGGATGGCCCAGGACCGGCAGTCACGGCTGTTCGACCTCTACGACCAGGCGCGGGCGGCGGAGAACCAGGTCGTCCTGGTGTCGTCCAACCAGACCGGCGCGATGGGCGGCATGCGGTTCCTCGGGCAGGCGAAGGTGGTCGGGCCGGGCGGCGAAATCCTCGCGCGGACCTGGTCGAAGGCCGGCATCGCGGTCGCCGAGCTGGACGTCGGGCAGGAGATCGCCAACGCCCGGCGCGTGCTGCACCACCTGGGGGAACGGAAACCGTCGGTGTACCGGGAGGCTTGATGCGCATCGCCCTGCTGAGCTACTCGACGAAACCCCGCGGCGGGGTGGTGCACACGCTGGCGCTGGCCGAAGCGCTGGCGGCGCTGGGCGAGGACGTCACGGTGTGGACGCTCGCCCGCGGCGGCGACGCGGGGTTCTTCCGGCCGGTCGACCCGGCGGTGCGGGTGTCGATCGTGCCGTTCCCGGACGTCCCCGGCGAGAGCGTCGGCGAGCGGATCCTGCGCTCGATCGCGGTGCTGCGCGCCGCGTTCACCCCGGGCGAGTACGACGTCGTGCACGCGCAGGACTGCATCAGCGCCAACGCCGTCGACGCTTGCGTCCGGACGATCCACCACCTCGACACGTTCACGACGCCGGAGCTGGCAGCCTGTCACGAGCGGGCCATCGTCCGGCCGTACGCGCACATCTGCGTGTCCGCGGCGGTGGCGGCGGAGGTCCGGGCCGGCTGGGGCATCGAGGCGGCGGTGATCCCCAACGGCGTCGACTACGACCGCTTCGCCACCGCCCGCCCGGACGCCGGCCGGGGACGGTACGTGCTGGCCGTGGGCGGAATCGAGCCCCGCAAGGGCTCCCTGGACCTGCTGGAGGCGTACGCACTGCTGGCCGCACCGGAGGTCCGGCTGCTGATCGCCGGCGGCGAGACGCTCTTCGACTACCGCGACTACCGCGCGCGGTGGGAGAAACGCGCCGCCGAGCTGGGTGTCGAGCCGGAGGTGCTGGGCCCGGTCCCGCACGACGAACTGCCGTCCCTGATGGCGTCGGCGGCCGTGTTCGCCTTCCCGTCGACCAAGGAGGGTTTCGGCCTGGCCGCGATGGAGGCGCTGGCCGCGGGGGTGCCGGTGGTGACCCGCGACCTCCCGGTGCTGCGCGAGGTCTTCGGCGGCGTAGCCCGCTTCGCGACCGACCCACCCGGGTTCGCGCGAGCCCTGCGAGCGGCGCTGGCGGGCGGCGACCCGGAACCCGGAAGGGCCGTCGCCCGCCGCTACAGCTGGCCGGCCGCCGCCCAGGCGCACCGGGCGTTCTACCGGTCGCTGTGATCGTCTTCCGGGTCTTCCGGAGCGGGCATGTGCCGGATGCTTTCGCTGCCCTTGTGATCGTGGGCGCGGGAGTAGTGGGAATCCAGCACCCGCCCCAGCTTGTGCGCGGCCCCGGAGTAGGCGTCGTCCACAGTGGTCGCGTGGTGCGTGACGGCAACGGGCTGCTTGCCCCCGGGCCGAGCTTCGATCACGCACTTCTTGTCATCCGGCTTGCCACCGCCGTCTTCGCTGAGGTGCACCTCCACCCGGGTCAACCATCCCCCGAACCGGGAGAGGCTGCCCTCCAGGTCGGTCGTCACGAAGGTGGCCAGCCGTTCGCCACCGTGGATGTTGTGGTCGGTGTTGACCTGGATCTGCACGAGCACCCTCCAAAGCGGGACAACGATGAACCCGGTCAGTACCACGAAGGCGATCACCTCAAACCCGGCGGCGCGGTAACTGATCGGCTGCCTGGGGCGATGTACCAGGTAATGGCTGACACCGCGTGCTTCGTGCAGTTCCCCCATCCCGGCACCGAGCACCGCTTCGCCGGCGATGAGATGCCGTGGAACGTCGGCCGCCACGGACGAAAGTTCTTGGTCGCGCCCGGACGGTACGTCGCCGACGACGATCGGCCCCACGAGGGCGAGGTGGTGTTCTGGGCAGAGTGGGAGCCGCCTTCCCGGGTCGAACGCCATTGGCCGCGTGAGGGCGATCTACCACGAACGTTGCACCGGCCGTATTGGACACGGCCGAGTCGAGCACGGCCGCGGCAGAACACCGACCCATGGGTGTTCGGCGAGCGGATGGTCTACAGCAACTGCAAGCAGACCGCCGGTACACCGCGACGCCCCACCGCGATGCAATCCTTGCCGCTCGGCTCGGTGATCTGCTTCGGGTCCACCCTCCGCGGCCAATTCTGCATCGACACCGTGTTCGTCGTCGCCGACGCGCAGCCCTGGACGCCCGGCCGGACAGTAGGTCTGAACGTCGACGAGGCCTTCATCGTCTGCACCGCCCAATCCCTGACACCCACGGCCGCCGACGCCGGTCGGGCCGGTTGCAGCCCGGGCTGCCCACCCGACGCCGAGCTGCAGCTGACCCTCTATCGCGGGGCGACGATCGACAAACCGATACACGGCATGTACAGCTTTGTCCCGGCCAGGCCGGCCGACCACCCGCAACCCCGGTTCCAGCGGCCCGCCGTGCATTTGCCAGAACGGATCAATCCTGCCAGCAGGCAAAGCACCCGCGGCGCCCGCCGAGCGCTACCGATCGAGGATGTGCGCAGAGCCTGGATGTCGCTACGCGACCAAGTCCTGGCTCAAGGCCTGGTACTCGCGACTTATTTGGCCACCCCGCCGAGGGCTTCCGCGCACGAGTCGGTCACCGCCAGTCCCGATACTTCGTGCTGATTACGAGACAGCGGTTGAGCGCACGGTAAGGACCGGACCTACGCGTCGTGGAAGGGGGCAGGTTCGGCGGGGATTCGTTGGGACATCAGGCAGAACTCGTTGCCCTCCGGATCCTCCAGCACCACCCACGAGCCGCTGCCGATGATGGTCGACCGCTGAGCGCCGAGATCGAGCAGGCGGGCCAGTTCCGCGTCCTGTCCGCGGTCGGTGGGGCAAACGTCGAAATGCATGCGGTTCTTCGCCGTCTTCGGCTCGGTGACGCGGACGAACAGGATGTCCGGGCTGGTCGTCGCTCCTCGGATGGCCACACCCGTCTCGTCGCGGGCGAAGACCCGGTAGCCCAGTACTTCGCACCAGAAACCGGCGATCCGTTCGGGATCGTTGCTGTCGATGATGATGTCGCCCACGCGGCTCGCCATGGAATGGGAGCCGCTCAGCCGGCGTGCCCGGCCGCGCGGGCCACCCGCTCCAGCTTCTCGCGGTACTCCGCCCACTTGTCCGCGTCCTGGTCGGGCAGGATCGATGCGCCGGCTCCGAAGCCGATGGCGCCGTCGATGAGTTCGCGGACGATGTCGGCGTGGCCGGCGTGGCGGTTGATCTCGGCGGTCACGTGCACCAGCACCCGGTGCAGCGTCGTCTCGCGGCGCTCCGGCGGCCACCACGGGACCTCGCTGACCGCGTCCAGCGGGGTCGACTCGATGGTCTCGTCCGCGAACGCCCAGACACGCCGGTAGAGCCCGACGATGTCGTCGTGCGACTCGTCCTCGGACGCCCAGAAGTCGGCGCTGGGGTCGTCGTCCATGTTTTCGTACCACGGGAGCGACTCCGGGAACTTCCGGCCGAACGGCTCGCCGAAGTACCCGAGCTCGACACCGGCCATGTGCTTGACGAGGCCGAGCAGGTTGGTTCCGGTGGTCGTCATCGGCCGGCGCATGTCGTACTCGGAAAGGCCGTCGAGCTTCCACACCAGTGCGTCGCGCGCCGTCTGCAGGTATCGCCGCAGATCGTCCTTCGGATCGGTCATGCGAGGAAGGTACCCGGCGGGTCACCGAGCCTTGTTCGCGCAGGCGATGCAGATCCGCGTCGCCGGGAGGGCGGTGAGGCGTTCTTCGGCGATCGGGCCGCCGCAGCGTTCGCACGTTTCCCAGACGCCCGCGCGTACCCGCTCGGCGGCGCGGTCGAGGTCGGCGAGGTCGTCCTGGGCCTGCCGCAAAAGGGCCTGGACCTGCGCCCGCTCGAACGCGATCGTCGCGCCTTCCGGGTCGTGCTCGTCGTCGTTGCTGGTGAACTCCGACGCCTCGACGATCCCGTCCCGCTGCCGGGTCAGCGAGGCGGCCAGGCGAGCCGTCTCGGCCCGGGCCCGCTCGATCAGCCCGATCGCGGCACGCTCATCCACGGCGAGCGACCGGCCCGCGAACGGGCACGTCGACCACCCGGCTGCGCAGGTATTCGGCGAGTCCCTTCGCCTGCGGGTCGGGACGGGTCGCCGCGGCGACGCCTTCGCCCAGCAGGCCCACCACGACGAAGTTGAGCGCGCGCAGGTTCGGCAGCTCGAACCGGCGGACGGCCAGCGCGGCCGCTTCGGGCAGCAGCTCCCGGAAGCGGTCTTCGTCGAGATATCCGCGCAGCCACGCGTATTCGTCGTCGGTGCGGGTCCAGAAGCCGACGTTCGCGTTGCCGCCCTTGTCGCCCGAACGGGCACCCGCCACCTCGCCCAGCGGTGCCCGCCGGGTCGGGCCGAAGTCCCGTGGCGGTGCCGCGTCGGGCACCGGCGCCGGGAGGGGCGGGCCGGTGGGCGGATGCGGGACGACGACCTCCGTCCCGTCCGGCAGCGTGACCCGGTGCGTCACCTCGGCGGCCGGGACCAGGGCAGGCCAGTAGACGCCGAACGCGCTTTCGGCCGACGGCGGGGTCGTCGTGTGGAAGCCCGGGTAGCCGCCGAGCGCGAGCTCCATCGCCGTGTTCGAGAAGCGGCGGCCGACCTTGCGGGCGTCCGGGTCCTTGACCGTGATCCGCAGGTGCGCCGTGGCCTCGGCGTTCACCGGCGCGTCCGCGTGGTCGAACCGCAGCAGCGTGACGTCGGCCTCGGCGAACTGGTCCTTGCCGCCCAGCAGCGCGAACAGCTGCTCCTCGGCCCACGCGGCCTTCTCTTCGATGCGGGCGCCGGTGAGGACGAGCGTCATCGTGTTCCGGTAGCCGCCGTCGTGGTTCAGCGCCACCTTGAGGTGCTCACCCGGCGGGCTGCCGCGGGTGCCGCTGATCCGCACCCGGTCCGGTCCGGCCGCCTCGAGCCGCAGGGTGTCGAAGTGCGCGACCGCGTCCGGCCCCGCGTAGGCCGGTTCGGCGATCTCGTACAGCAGCTGCGCGGTGACCGTGCCGGGCGAGACCAGTCCCCCGGTGTCCGCGTGCTTGGTGATGACGGACGAGCCGTCGGCCGCCACCTCGGCGATCGGGAAGCCGGGGTACCGCCGGTCGGTCACCTCTTCGAAGAACGCGTAGTTGCCGCCCGTGGCCTGCGGGCCGCATTCGATGACGTGCCCGGCGGCCATCGCGCCCGCGATCGCGTCGAAGTCCGTGGGTGCCCAGCCGTGCCACCAGGCGGCCGGGCCGACGACCAGCGAGGCGTCGGTGACCCGGCCGGTGACGACGACGTCGGCGCCGGCGGACAGCGCCGCGGCGATGCCCCAGCCGCCGAGATAAGCGTTGGCGGTCAACGGTCCCACGCCGGCTTCCGCGAGCTTCCGGCCGGTGTCGAGGTGCGCAAGGTCGTGCCCGGCTGCCTGCAGCTCGGCCAGCCTGCCGACGATGTCGTCGCCGTCGACGTGGGCGATCTCCGGGTGCAGGCCGAGCCGGCCGGCGAGGGCGGCGATCTCGGCGGCCAGCCCCGGCGGGTTCAACCCGCCGGCGTTCGAGACGATCCGGATGCCGCGGTCGAGGCAGGTACCCAGGACGTGCTCGAGCTGGGTGAGGAACGTCTTCGCGTACCCGAGCGCGGGGTCCTTCCGGCGGGCCTTCCAGAGGATGAGCATGGTCAGCTCGGCGAGGTAGTCCCCGGTGAGCACGTCGATCGGGCCGCCCTCGACCATCTCTCGGGCCGCTTCGAGGCGGTCGCCGTAGAAGCCGGAGCAGTTCGCGATCCGGACCGGGCGGCTCATGCGCGTCCCCGTCCGGGCGCGCCCGCGAACGCCTGGGCGATGCCGATCCACTCCTGCGCCGCCGGCCCGAGCACCACCAGTCCGGTGTCCTCGGCACGCCGCCGTTGCGTGACCGTCAGGCAGAAGTCGAGCGCGGTGCCTTCGACGCGGTCGGCGGCGGCGCCGTCCCCCCACGTCCACCGGTCGCCCGACGGTGCGTGCAGGACGACCCGGATCGGGACGACCGGCGCCGGACGGCCGTGCAGCCCGAAGCTGAACGCCGTCGTCGAGACGCCGAGGTGGGCGATGTGCCGGAGCCGGTCGGTCGCCACCCGCGTCACGCCGAGCGTGTCGGCGATGTCCTGACCGTGCGCCCACGTCTCCATGATCCGCGCGGTCACCGACGACGCCACGCTCATGTCCGGCCCGTACCAGGGCAGCCGGGCCCGCGGGTCGCGGCCGCGGAACGCCGTTACCAACGCCGTGCGCGCGCGGGCGAACCACGCCCGGACTTCCCCGGCGGTCAATCCCGCGTGCTCGGCGGCGACGCGGTCGGGGAAGTCCATCCCGCCGGCCATCAACGCGGCCGCCGCGCGGCGGAACCCGTCCGGGTCGACCAGGGCCTGCGTCGCGGCTTCGTCGAAGAACGCCAGGTGCGTGAGCTGGTCGCGGATGTCCCAGCCCGCCGCGGGAGTCGACCGCGCGATGCCGGTGTCGTCGAGCGGCGCGATCATCCTTTCGACGTCGGCGGTCTCGGCGAGCAGGTCGTCTAGCAGCGCATCCAGGGAGACGGGCATGTCAGCGTCCTTCCCACACCGGCGCACGCTTCTCGCGGAACGCCGCCGGGCCTTCCTGGGCGTCGCGCGAGCGGTACACCGGCGCCCAGATCTCTTCGGCGCGGTCGTAGACGTCGGGACACGAGAGGTAGGCGGTGCGTTTCGCCGCGCGGACCGACAGCGGCGCGTTGCCGCCGATCCGCCGGGCGAGGTCCTGCGCGCGGGAACGCAAGTCCGCCAAGGGAACCACGTCGTTCACCAGCCCCAGTTCCCGGGCCCGCTGCGCGTCGAGGGGGTCGCCGGTCAGCAGGATCTCCAGGGCCACCCGCGGGGGCACGAGCCACGACAGCGGCGCCGCCCACGGCGCCCCGCGGCCCACCTTCACCTCGGTCACCGCGAAGTGTGCGTGCGAAGCCGCCACGACCAGGTCGCACTGCTGCGCCAGCAGGAAGCCACCCGCGTAGGCCACGCCGTTGACCGCGGCGATCGTCGGCTTCGGGACGTCGATGTTCCGGCCGAACACCGGCAGGAAGTCCGGCGGCGGGATCTCCAGCGAGGTTTCGGCCATCTCCTTGAGGTCCCCGCCGGCGCAGAACGCCTTGTCGCCGGCGCCGGTCAGCACGAGCACCGCGGCGGAGTCGTCGGCGACGAACCGGCGCGTGCCCGCCCACAGCCCGTCCCTGACCTCCTTGGACAGTGCGTTGCGTGCTTCGGGACGGTCGATCGTCAGCCAGGCGATCCCGTCGTCGACCTCGTAGGAGACGCTCATGACACGACCGCCAGCACCTGGCCGGTGTCGACCTGGTCGCCCTGGCGCACCCGCAGGTCGGACAGCACCCCGTCGGCCGGCGCGGCCACCGTGTGCTCCATCTTCATCGCCTCCAGGACGAGCAGGGGCTGGCCGGCCGTCACGGCGTCGCCTGCGGCCGCGAGCACCCGCACCACCGCACCGGGCATGGCGGCGAGCAACGACCCGGTGGCCGTGGCGGCGTCCGGGTCGGCGAACCGCGGCACCTCGGCCAGCGCGACGGACCCGTCCGGACTATCCACATAGGACACTCCGGCGTGCGTCCACACGGCGTAGGTGCGGTAGACGCCGTCGATCTCCAGCTCCACCTGCGAAGGCGACGCCGACAGCAACCGCACCGAACTCCCGAGCGGCTCGCCGTTCACGGTGACGCGCAGGCCGGAGCGCCGCAGGGAGTACGCGACCTCCCAGGTGTCCGGACCGGCCGTGTAGGCGACCCGCTGGGACGCGCCCCCGACGTTGCGCCACCCGGACGGCATCTCGGGCACGACCCGCGCGGCACGCCGGTTGCGCGCCTGAGCCGCCAAAGCCGCGGCCGCGGCCTGCCGGGCACCGCCGGCGGACGCGCCGAGCGCGGCCGGGTCGTGCCGGGTCAGGTAGCCGGTGTCGGTCCGCCCGGCCAGGAACTCCGGCTCGGCCAGGATGCCGGCCAGGAGGTTCCGGTTGGTCGTGACGCCGTGCAGCTCGGCGTGCCGCAACGCCCGCGCGAGCGTCCGGGCGGCTTCGCGGCGGGTGCGGCCGTGGGCGATCACCTTGGCCAGCATCGGGTCGTAGTGCGGGCCCACCACGGAACCGTCCTCGACACCGGAGTCGACGCGCACCCCCCGCAGCGACGGGACGTGGAAGCGGTGCAGGGTGCCGGTGGCGGGCAGGAACCCGGCCGGGACGTCCTCGGCGTAGAGCCGGACCTCGATCGCGTGCCCGTCGATCCGGGCGCCGGTGACCTCGGGCGGCAGGGCCTCCCCCTCGGCGACGCGCAGCTGCTGCTCGACCAGGTCGAGCCCGGTGACGAATTCCGTGACCGGGTGCTCCACCTGCAGCCGCGTGTTGACCTCGAGGAAGAAGAACCGGCCGTCGGAGTCCAGCACGAACTCGACCGTGCCCGCACCGGTGTAGCCGATCGCCTTCCCGGCGGCCACGGCCGCGGCGCCGAGTTCGGCCCGAAGAGCGTCGTCGACCGCCGGTGACGGGCACTCCTCGACGATCTTCTGGTACCGCCGCTGGATCGAGCACTCGCGCTCGAACAGATGCACCACCTCGCCGTGCGTGTCCCCGAGGATCTGCACTTCGATGTGCCGCGGGTCGACGACGAACCGCTCGAGGAACACCGTCCCGTCCCCGAACGCCGACGCGGCTTCGCGCCGGGCGCCGTCGACGGCTTCGGCGAGCCCGGCGGCGTCGTGCACCACGCGCATGCCCCGGCCGCCGCCGCCGAACGCGGCTTTGACCAGCACCGGGAAGCCGATCGACGCGGCCACCGCGGCGAGGTCGGTCTCGTCGGTGACGGTCGCGCCGGGCAGCACCGGGACGCCGGCCGCGTCCATCAGCGCCTTGGCCTCGATCTTCGACCCCATCGAGGCGATGGCTTCCGGGGACGGGCCGACGAACGTCAGCCCGGCTTCGGCGCAGGCGCGGGCGAACCCGGCGTTCTCCGACAGGAACCCGTACCCCGGGTGGATCGCGTCCGCCCCGGTCGCCTGAGCGGCCGCGATGACCAGGTCGGCACGCAGGTAGGTGTCGGCAGGCGCCGATCCGGGCAGCCGGACGGCTTCGTCGGCGAGCCGGGCGAAGGGCGCGCCCGCGTCCGGGTCGGAGTAGACCGCGACGGTCGAGATGCCGAGGTCGTGCGCGGTGCGCAGGACCCGGGCCGCGATCTCCCCGCGGTTGGCGACGAGCAGCTTGGTGATCATCGGCTCACATCCGGAAGACGCCGAAGCCGCGCCGGCCCTCGACGCGGTTGGAGTGGACGGCGGACAACGACATCCCCAGCACGTCCCGGGTGTCGCGCGGGTCGACGATGCCGTCGTCGTAGAGCCGGGCGGTGACGGCGAAGGCGTGCGACTCGGTGTCGATCTGGCTTTCGATCGCCGCGGTGCGCGCGCGGTCGGCGTCCTCGTCGAACGGCTTGCCCTGCGACGCGGCCGACGCCCGGCCGACGATCGACATCACCCCGGCGAGCTGAGGCGCGCCCATCACCGCGAGCTTCGCGCCCGGCCAGGCGAACATCAGCCGCGGGTCGTAGGCCCGCCCGGACATGCCGTAGTTGCCCGCGCCGAACGACGACGCCATGTTCACGGTCAGGTGGGGCACGGTGCTGTTGGTGACGGCGTTGATCATCTTGGCGCCGTCCTTGATGATGCCGCCCTGCTCGTAGCGCGTGCCGACCATGTAGCCGGTCGTGTTCTGCAGGAACACCAGCGGGACGTCGGTCTGGTTGGCGAGCAGGATGAACTCGCTCGCTTTCTTGGCTTCCTCGCTGAACAGCACGCCGCGGTGGTTGGCGAGCACCCCGACCGGATAGCCGTGGATGCTCGCCCAGCCCGTCACCAGCGAAGTGCCGTAGAGCGGCTTGTACTCGTCGAAGTCGGAGCCGTCGACGGTGCGGGCGAGGATCTCGCGCGGGTCGAAGGGCACCTTGGTGTCCGGCGGCACGATGCCGAGGATCTCCTCGGGGTCGTACTTCGGCGGCTCCGGCGTCCGGCTGGGAGCCGGGCCGAGCTTGCGCCAGTTGATCCGGGAGAGGACGCGCCGGCCGAGGCGGATCGCGTCCAGTTCGTCGACCGCGAAGTAGTCGGACAGGCCGGAGACGCGGGAATGCATGTCGGCGCCGCCGAGCGACTCGTCGTCGGCCTCCTCGCCGGTGGCCATCTTGACCAGCGGCGGGCCGCCGAGGAACACCTTGGCCTGGCGGTCGACGAGCACCGCGTAGTCGCACATGCCCGGCACGTACGCCCCGCCCGCGGTCGAGTTGCCGAACACGATGGCCAGGGTCGGGATGCCCAGCGAGGACAGCTCGGTCAGCTCGTGGAAGATCCGCCCGGCCGGCACGAACAGGTCGGCCTGCGTCGGGAGGTCCGCCCCGCCCGACTCGACGAGGTTGACCACCGGCAGCCGGTTGACGCGGGCGATCTCCAGCGCCCGCAACGTCTTCCGCAGCGAGTAGGGGTTCATCGCGCCCCCGCGCACGGTCGGGTCGTGCCCGATGACCACGCACTCCACATCGGACACCACGCCGATGCCGGTGACCACCGAGGCGCCCACGGTGAAGTCGGTGCCCCACGCCGCGAGCGCGGACAGTTCGAGGAACGGGCTGTCCGGGTCGAGCAGCAGCTCGAGGCGTTCGCGGACCGGGAGCTTCCCGCGGTCGCGATGGCGCCGGACGTACCGCTCACCGCCGCCCGCGACGGCCAGCTCGAGCTGCTCCTCCAGCTTCGCCAGTGCTTCGAGCTGAGCCTTCCGGTTGGTCGCGTAGCTTTCGGCGGAGACGTCGAGCAGCGACTTGAGGACGGTCATCGGGCTCCCCCGTAGTGCCCGGAGTGCTTCTCCCGGACCACGTTCTTCCGGATCTTCCCGGTGGACGTGCGCGGCAGCTCGTCGGTGACGATCACGGCCTTCGGGACCTTGTACCCGTCCAGGCGGTCCTTCAGCCGCAGCCGCAGGTCGTCGGCGTCGATCCGCTCCCCCGGCTTGGGCACGACGACCGCGGTGATGGCCTCGCTCCACCGCTCGTGCGGGAGGCCGACGACCACGACCTCGGCGACGTTCGGCTCGGTGTCGTAGATCGCGCGCTCCACTTCGATCGAGGCGACGTTCTCGCCGCCGGTCTTGATCACGTCCTTGAAGCGGTCGGCGAACCACAGCACGCCGTCCTCGCCGAACCGGCCGACGTCACCGGAGTGGAACCAGCCGTGCCGGAACGCCTCCGCCGTCGCCTCGGGGTTGTGCAGGTACTCCTGCATGGCCGACGGCGCCCGGTAGACGATCTCGCCCTGCTCGCCGCGCGGCAGCAGGTTCCCGTCGGGGTCCATGATCCCGACCTGGACGCCGGTGAGCGGCGTCCCGACCGCGCCGACGTGCGACAGCTGGTGCTCCGGCCGGAAGAGCGTCGTGATCGGGCTCATCTCCGTCTGGCCGAACAGCAGCGCGAAGTCGCAGCCGAAGCCGTCGAGGCACGCCTTGATCTGCGCCTCGGGCATCGGGGCCATCGCGTAGACCGCGCGCCGCAGCGACGACAGGTCGCGCCCGGCGAACGACGGGTGCTCCAGCGCCGCGCGGTACATCATCGGCAGGCCGAAGACCTGCGTGATCTGCTCGCGTTCGATCGTGTCGAGGAAGCGGTCCGGGTCGAAGCCGCGGTGCACGAAGATCGTGGCGCCGACGACGATCGCGGGCGTGCAGAAGGCGTTGAGCTGCGCGGTGTGGAACATCGGCATCATCGCGACGAACCGGTCGTCGGCGCGCCAGCCGGAGTCGAGCGCGGCCGACATGGACTCCAGGTGGATCGCCAGGTGCGTGCCGACCACGCCCTTCGGGAACGACGTCGTGCCCGAGGTGTACAAATAGGACAGTGGGGCCCGGTCTTCGACGACCACCTCCGGCGAGGTCGGGTCGTCCGCGAGCACGTCGTCGAGGGTCGTCCCGGTGGCTTCGCCGGTACCGGGCGCGACGATCACGTCGGTGACGCCGGGTGCCTCGGCCACGGCGGGAGCGATCGCGCCGAGCAGCTGGCTCTCCACGACGATGCCGCGGGCCTGCGAATGCTTCAGGACGTACGCGACTTCGTCGCCGCGCCAGCCGAGGTTGACCGGGACGCAGACGAGCCCGAGCTTCGCGCAGGCGTAGTAGACGGCGAGGAACTCGGCGCTGTTGGCCGACGCCAGCGCGAGGACGTCCCCGGTGGTGTAGCCGCGTCCTGCCAGGCCGTGCGCGAGGCGGTTGACCCACGTGTCGAACTCGCCGTAGGTCCAGCGGCGGTCGCCGTCGACCACGGCGAGGGCGTCCGGGCGGGCGAACGCGACGCGGGTCAGTGCGTCGCCGACGTTGACCCGGTGGACGAGGTTGTGGTCCGTCATCAGTCCTCCTAATAGGACCGGGGCAGCCCGAGGCTGTGCTGCGCGACGAAGTTGAGGATCATTTCGCGGTTCACCGGGGCGATCCGCAGCAACCGGGCCAGCCCCCAGTACGGCAGCAGCCCGAAGTCCGCCGAGACGCCGTTGCCTCCGTGGGTCTGGATCGCGGCGTCGACGGCGGCCAGCGCGGCCTCCGCGGCGGCGTACTTGGCCATGTTCGACGCCTCCCCCGCCGGCTGCCCCGCGTCGTGCAGGGCGGCCGCCCGGTGCGTCATCAGGGCGGCCAGCTCGGTCTCGATCTTGGCCTTGGCCAGCGGGTGCGAGACGCCCTGGTGGACGCCGATCGGCCGGTCCCACACGGTCCGCTCGCGGGCGTACTTCGCGGCGACGTCGAGGGCGTAGCGCGCGATGCCGACGCAGAGGGCGGCGCCGGTGATGCGTTCGGGGTTGAGGCCGTGGAAGACCTGCCGGAACCCGGCGCCCTCGTCGCCGACGAGCGCCGTGGCGGGCAGCCGGACGTCGTCGAAGTGCAGGGTGAACTGCTTCTCCGGGAGCATGACGTCCACCGGCAGCGGCGTGACGGTGAGGCCGGGCGCGTCCACCGGGACGAGGAACAACGAGAGCTGGGCGGTGCCGTCGGGGTCGCGGCCGGTGCGGGCGACGAGCAGCAGCGCGTCGGCGGTGTCGACGCCGGAGATGTAGTACTTCTCGCCGTCGACGATCCAGTCGTCGCCGTCGCGGCGGGCGGTGGTGCTCAGCTTGTGGGTGTTGGAGCCGGCATCGGGCTCGGTGATCGCGAAGACGACCTTCGTCCGGCCGCCCGCGATGCCGGGCAGCCATTCCTTGCGCTGCTCCGGCGTGCCGAACTCGGTGATCACCTCGGCGGAGATGGCTTCGGTGACGAGCAGCAGCAGGATCGGCGCGCCCTTCGCGGCGCTCTCCTCGATCACGATGGTCAGCTCGGCCAGCCCGCGGCCGCCCCCGCCGTACTCCTCGGGGATGTTGACGCCGATGAAGCCGGCGTCGCCGAGGGCGTGCCACAGCTCGGTGCACTCCCGGCCTTCGCGGGCGTGCTCGACGTAGTACCGGCCGCCGAACGGAGCGGCGATGGCGCCCACCGCGGCCCGGAGATCGCGGGCCTCGTCGCTCTCGAACACGTCCACGCAGACGCTCCTTAGTGATTCAAAATTCACTTATAGCGCACCGTAGCGCCCGGCTGCGATGATGACAAGATGACGACCAGCTCCCCTGCCTCCGCGGCCACCCGGCGCCGGCGCGACCCCGAGCGGCGGGAGCGGATCCTGACCGCCGCCGCCGAGCTGACCGCCCGGCGCGGGTTCCACGCGATCGGCATGGCCGACATCGGCGCGGAGGCGGGCATCGTCGGCTCCGGCGTCTACCGGCACTTCGAGAACAAGGACGCGATCCTGGTCGCGCTGCTCGACCGCGTGATGGCGCGCCTGCAGGACGGCGCCGCCGGGATCCTTGCCGCCGCGACCGACGACCACACCGCGTTGTCGGGCCTGATCAGGGACCACGTGCTGGTCGCCATCGAGGACCGCACCGTGCTCGCGGTCTACCACCGCGAGGTCCACAACCTGCCCGAGGACGACCGGCGCCGCCTGCGCCGGCTGCAGCGGCACTACCTCGAGGACTGGGTCGACGTGCTCGCCCCGCTGCGCCCCGACCTCGCCGACGGCGAGCTCCGGCTGGCCGTGCACGCCGCGATCGGCGCGGTGCAGTCCACGCTGTTCTTCCGCAGCGGGCTCGCGCCGGAGCGGCTGGCCGAGCTGCTCGGCGGGATGGCCCACGCCTGTCTCGGCGTCACGCCGACACCTTCCGCGTCAGTGAATGGCGAATAACTTTCTCTTGATTTGGTGACCTGGCTCACGGCATGCTGATCGACGTCGGCGACGGCGAAGGAGCCCGGCATGACCACCACCAGCGAGCAGATCGACGTCGAAACCCTCCGTGGCCGCCGGGCGGTGCACCGCTGGGAACGCACGTCGATCGGGGACGTCTTCGAGCGGCTCACCTGGAGCCGCCCGGACCAGGTCGCGATCAGCGCGGCCGAGGGCGCGTGCGGGGAAGCGCAGTTCGCGTCCGTGACGTACCGGGAAGCCGACCAGGCCGCCAACCGGCTCGCCCACGCCCTCGCCGCCGTCGGACTCGTGCCCGGTGACCGCGTGCTGCTGTTCTGCGAGAACACCGTCGAGGCGTTCCTCGCCAAGATCGGGATCGCCAAGGCGGGCATGGTCGCCGTCCCGCTGAACCCCGGCCTCGCGCCGGACGTCCTCGACCACCTGGTGCGCCTGACCGAACCGCGGCTGGCGATCGTCGACGCCGAACTGTGGCCCCGGCTGGCCGGCGTCGCGGGCGTGCGGGTCGGCGCGACGATCACGGTCGGCGGCGGGCCGGTCGCGGGGACGCCGTCGTTCGGCGAGTTCCTCGACGGGCGGCCGGACACCGAGCCCGACGTCGAGATCCACGGCGACGACATCTTCCAGCTGCTGTTCACCTCCGGCACCACCGCGCTGCCGAAGGGCGTGATGCTGTCGCACAGCTACGCCCACCTCGCCGGGCTGAACTTCGCGCTGTCGCTCACGCGCGGCCTGCGCCACGAGACCGACCTGCGGGTCTGCACGTTCCTGCCGATGATCTACCACGTCGGTGACGCACTGTTCACGTACTCGACGTTCCTCGCCGGCGGCACGCTCGTCCTCGGCCGCCGTCCCGTGCCGGGCCCGGTCGCGGCCACCCTCGCGGAGTCGCGGGCGACCGCCGTCTGGGCCGGGTCACCGCAGTTCGTCGCCGCGCTGGCCGACGCGGCCGACGCCGACCCGGCGCTCGACCTGACTTCGCTGACCACGCTCGTCTACGGCTGGGGCGCGCTCGCCCCGGCGCTGCTGCGGCGACTGGAAGCCCGGACCGCACCCGGGTTCGTCACGGTCGGCATCTTCGGGCAGACGGAAGCCATCGCCTGCCACCGGTTCTGGCCGAGCGCGTGGCCGGAGGTGCACGCGCGCACCGCGCCCGCGATGAACTACGTCGGCGTGCCGAGCGGGCTGCTCGCCTCCGACGTCGTGGACGAACTGGGCGAGCCGGTCCGCGGCACGCCCGGGGAAGCCGTCTACCGGTCGCCGGTGATGACCGCAGGCTACTACCGCGACCCGGAGGCGACGCGCACGGCGTTCCGCGGCGGCTGGTTCCACTCCGGCGACTCGGCCGTCGTCGACGAGGACGGGCTGCGCGTCATGGTCGACCGGTACAAGGACATCGTGAAGTCGGGCGGGGAGAACGTCTCCAGCATGCGCGTGGAGGCGGTGCTCCACCAGCACCCCGATGTCCTGCGCGCGGCGGTGATCGGGCTGCCGCACGAACACTGGGGCGAGGCGGTCACCGCCGTCGTCGTCCCCCGCCCCGGCGCCGAACCGGCCGCGGCGGAGCTGATCGCGTTCTGCCGCGAGCACCTGGCCGGCTACGAAACCCCGAAGGCGGTCGTGTTCTCCGGCGAGCTCCCCGAGACCGTCGGCGGCAAGATCCTGAAGTACAAGCTCCGCGAGCGGCACGCGGGCCTGTACGGCTAGATCCTCTTTTCGGCCCACGCCAGGAGGTCCGCGACCACCTCGGCGCGGTTCGTCTCGTTGAGGATCTCGTGCCGGGCACCCGGGTACACCCGGACGGTCAGGTCCTTGATGCCCGCGTCGCGGTACCGCTGCACGAGGACGTCGAACAACGCGAGGTTGCCGTTGACCGGGTCCTGGTCCCCCACCGCGAGGTGGAGCGGCAGCTCGGGCCGCATCCGCGCGACGGCGCCCGCATCCGCCAGGCGGCGCGCGCCCGCGAACATCGCCTTGGTGTTCACCGGGTCGAGCCCGAACCCGCACAACGGGTCCGCGACATAAGCGTCCACTTCGGACTCGTCTCGGCTGAGCCAGTCGTAGTCCGTCCGCGGCGGCTGGAAGGCCGCGTTGAACATCGACAGGTCGAGCGGCTGGTCGAGATCCAGCGCGGGCTCCAGGATGTCGAGCGCGGCGGTGCCGGTGAGGATCACCGCGTCGACGTCCGCGGAGTGGTCGAGCAGGTACTGCTGGGCGGCGAACGAGCCCATGCTGTGCGCCAGCAGGACGACCGGCAGGCCCGGGTGCTCTTCGCGGGCTCGCGCGGTCAGGACGCCGATGTCGGCCACCAGCGCCGTCCAGCCGTCCGGGCCGAGGTCGCCGGGTTCCGCCGTGACGGACGCGCCGTGCCCGCGGTGGTCCTGTCCGTAGACGGCGAACCCCCGCTCGGCGAAGGCCCGCGCGACCCGCTCGTAGCGCAGGACGTGCTCCCCCATGCCGTGGGTCAGCTGCAGGACCCCGACCGGCGCGCCGACCGGGTCCCACCGGTAAGCGGTCACGGCCGTGGGCAGGGTGAACGTCGCGTCGGGCATCGTCGCCTCCTCAGTCGCCCCCACCCTGCCGCACCGGCGGCCGGATTTCGACCCCGTTCGCGAGGTTCATCGCGGCGATCGGTCAGCACGCCACCTTGCCCAGGTCCGCCCAGCCGCCGCGGCCGTCGCGACTGAGGAACGCACCGTCGCCGGATCCGCCAGCACGTAGTCCGCGGTGCCGCCACCCGTGAAGTCCGCGAACGCGACGCGGTCGGTCGCGTCGTCGAAGTCCGCGAACCGGACCCGCGCCGGGTCAGTGGCGCAGGTCGCCTCATGCCCCGCGCCGAGCCAGCTGCCGTGGCCGTCGCCGCCGCGGTTGTGGAACGCCGCCACCGCGCCGGTGCTCGCGACCGTGAGGTGGTCGGCCCGAGGGCACCCTTCTGACCGGAAGAGGATCACGCTCCTGTCGATAGATCACCTCATTGACGTCTTGGTCGGCGGAAACTTACGATGCGTCCACAGTCGCATACACAGGGGGAACCGATGACGGTCAAGCGCGGGGTGACGGCTGCAGTGGTCCTGAGTGCCGTGGTGGTGCTCGGCGGTGGTGCGGCCGCCGCCGCGATGCCCGGCCGCACGACGGCGGCCGCCTGCGCCTACCCGGCCGACGTCCTGGACCTGCACAACTGGTACGAGGGCCTGCCGATCGGCGACGCCGAGAACCCGAAGAACGTGAAGCAGCCCGAACTGGCGACCTACCGCGCCGACCCCTGGTTCACCGCGACGCCCGACTGCTCCGGCGTGCAGTTTCGCGCCGCGGTGAACGGCGTCACCACCAGCGGATCGAGCTACCCGCGTTCGGAACTGCGGGAGACCGACGGATCGGAAAACGCCAGCTGGTCGTCCACGAGCGGCACCCACACCATGGTCGTCAAGGAAGCGATCACGCACCTGCCCGAGGGCAAGAACCAGGTGGTCGCGGGCCAGATCCACGGCTCGGACGACGACCTGACCGTGTTCCGCCTCGAGGGCAGCAAGCTCTACGTCACCAAGGGCGACGACTCCCACTACAAGCTCATCACCGGCGACTACCGGCTCGGCACGGTGTTCGAGGCGAAGTACGTCGTCTCGGGCGGGAAAGTCCAGGCCTATTACAACGGTGTCCTGCAGGCCAGCTTCAGCCAGAAGTTCAGCGGCGCCTACTTCAAGGCCGGCGCCTACACCCAGGCCAACTGCGACAAGTCGTCGCCGTGCTCGGCCGGCAACTACGGCGAAGTGGTCGTCCACGGCCTGACCGTCACCCACGCGGCGGCCGCTCGGGGAGAGGCGGCCACCGCGTGGCCGGGCAGCGCGTCCGTGCGGACCGCCGACGACGCGAACGCGTTCGGCGAGAACCTCAGCGGACTGTCGTTCGGGAGCCCGGACGTGCTCTGGGCGGTGAAGAACGGCCCCGGCACCCTCTACCGGCTCGTCCCCGACGGTCCGAAGTGGACACCGGCAGCCGACTGGGCCCTGCACTACGGCGACGGCAGCGGCGACGCCGACGCGGAGGGCGTCGTCGCCACGCCGGACGGGATCTTCGCGGCCACCGAACGCGACAACGACGACAAGGACAAGAGCAAGCAGGAGATCCTGCGCTTCGACCCGGGCGCGGGCAGCGGCGCCCTCGACGCGACCGGGCAGTGGGACCTCACCCCGGACCTGCCGAAGTCGGACCCGAACACCGGGATCGAGGCGATCTCCTGGGTCCCGGACTCCTTCCTGACCGCACACGGCTTCACCGACCAGAAGACCGGCAAGGCCTACGACCCGGCGAGCTACCCGGGACACGGCAGCGGCCTGTACTTCGCGGGCCTGGAATCCAACGGGACCGTCTACGCCTACGCACTCGACCTGAACGGCCGGGGCTACACCCGGGTCGCGTCGTTCAAGACCGGCTTCCCGGCCGTGATGGACCTGGAGTTCGAGCCGGAAACCGGGCACCTGTGGGCCGCGTGCGACGACACCTGCAAGGGCCAGACCGCGACGCTCGACATCCGGCAAGGCGCCTTCGCGGTCTCCGCCGTCTACAACCGCCCGAACGGGATGGCGAACTACAACAACGAAGGCTTCGCGATCGCGCCGCAGTGCGCCGGCGGCCGCAAAGCCGTGCTGTGGTCGGATGACGGCAACGACGACGATCACGCGCTGCGCAGCGGTGATCTCCCCTGCACAGCGCCCTAGTCGAGGTCCGCGTAGAAGGAGCGAAGGGCCGACGCGAGCCGGCCGGGGGCTTCCATCGCCACGTAGTGGCCGATCCCCTCGATGCCGACCGTGGTCACGTTCGTGGCGACCTGCCGCAACGTCGTGGGCGTCCGGTCCGAGAAGCCCGCCACCGCGAGGACGGGCATGGCGAGCTTCCGGGCCGCGAGCTCGCGGAGTTCGTCGCCCTCCGAGAGCAGCGACCGGTACAGCCCGGCGGCGCCGGCGAACGCGCCGGGCCGCGCGTAGGAGCGGGCGAGCTCGTCGACGTCGCCTTCGGTGAACGCGCCGGGGCTCGCGGTGAGGGACGGGATCGCGTAGTCGGCGAGGAACGCGCGCTCGCGTCCGGCGAGGAGCATCTCCGGGATGCCGGGGGCGGCGAGGACGCCGATGTGCCAGGCGCCGCCGTGGGTGACGTCGGCGAGCGTCTCGGCGCCGAATCCCGGGAGCGCGGTCTCGATCCCGGTGTAGCTGCGGACGAGTTCGGGGTGGGCCGCGGCGACGCGGAACGTCGTGGGGCCGCTGATGTCCTGGCCGGTGAGGTGCACGGGCCCGACGTCCAGGAAGGCGATCAGGTCGCTCAGGTCCTTCGCCGCCGTCGCGCTGTCGTGCTCCGGGCCGGCGGTGGCCGAGTCGCCGAAGCCGCGCAGGTCGACGGCGAAGACGCGATGGTGCTCGCTCAGCAGGGGAATCAGCTTGCGGAAGACCCACCAGGTCTCCGGGAAGCCGTGCACCAGCAGGACGGGCGAGCCGGTGGTGCCGGCGGCCACGTAGTGCAGTTCGGTGCCGTTGAGGCGGACGTGGTGGTGGTCGACACCGGGGATGGTGGCGGCGAGGCGAGGCACGGGGTTCCTCCGGATTGATAGACAAGTTACTTGTCGAACCCTAGATGATGGACAAGTAACTTGTCCACCTTGGCGGGCGTCGTATGATCGGCCGCATGGCGCAGTCCCGCGGCGCCGAGCTCGCGCTCCTGCTGCTCGGCGGGTTCCATTCGATGGTCGACGAAGTGAACGTGGAGCTCGCGAAGCGCGGCCACGAAGGTGTCCGCCCGGTGCACGAGTTCGCGTTGCGCGCGGTGGACGCGGGCGCGGACACCGCTTCCGAGCTCGGCCGCCGGCTGTCGGTCACCAAGCAGGCCGCCGCGCAGACGATCGCCGCGCTGGAGGAGTTCGGCTACGTCGACCGCGAGCCCGACCCGGGCGACGCCCGCCGCAAGCGCGTGCGGGTCACCCCCCGGGGCCACGAGCTGATGGCCGTCGGCGGCGCCCTGTTCGACGACGTCCGCGGCCGCTGGGCGGCCCGGATCGGGGACGAGCAGCTCAGGACCCTCGAGACGCACCTGGCGCAGCTCACCGAGCGCCGTTCGTTCACCGCCGAGGACCTGCGGGACTGATCCGCCGACCACGCGACCAGGAAGACGACCGCGATCGGCGACGAGCGGATCGCGTCGGACGGCGTACCCAGCGGGCTGGCGTTGAACCCCGCCGGCACTGCCACGTACGCGACCACCACCCCGAGCACAGGACGGCGGCCCGCCGCGCGGAAAGCCAGCGCTCCCAAGGGGATCATCACGAGGATGACCGCAAGCGGCGGGAACTTCGCGAGGTTGTCCAATGCGGACTTCGCGGCGAAGCCGATCCCGTCGAGGGAAAGCAGGTTCTTGACCTCGACGACCTCGCCGGTCTTCGGCAGAGGGACTTATTGCTCACCCAGCCGGGTGGCGTGCTGGTCCGCGGCGAAGTCCGTGCGCGGCCCGCCGGCGAACCGGGCCGGGCGGAACGCGTCGAGCAGGTCCTGGCCCCGGCCGGTCACGAGCTCGGTCGCGGCCAGGCGGCCCAGGAGCGGGCCCAAGGTGACGCCGCTGTGCGAGACGAGGCAGTAGACGCGGGGCGAGCCGAACCCGGCGATCGTGTGGCCGTCCGCGGGCAGGGACCGAAACCCGACGCGCAGGTCGATGTCCGGAGCCGGGGCGGGTTCGGGCAGCACGGCCGAGAGCCGCCGGGCGATCTCGCGCGCGATCGGCCCGTCCGGGGACGGCGGGTCGGCCGGGTCCACGCCGGCGTTCAGGTCGAGGGCCTGCACGACGGTGTGCCCGCCGGCCGCGGGGCGCAGGTTGAGCCCCGGCGAGTGGACCACGCAGCGCAGGGCGATCCCGGGCGCCCGCACGTAGCCGAGCAGCCCGACCGCGGGCGATCCCCGCTCGACGCCCGCCAGCATGGGCAGGGCGATCCCGGCGTCCGCCGCGAGCCGCTCGCTCCAGCGGCCGGTCGCCAGGACGACCCGGTCGGCCGTGCGGACCTCGCCGCCGGCCAGCGTGACGGACACCCCGCCGGGGCCGTCGTCGACGCCGGTGACCTCGCCGGTCGCGAAGGTCGCGCCGTGCCGCTCGGCATCCGCGAGCAGGTTCCCCAGCAGCCGGTCCGGCAGGACGTACCCCTCGCTCGGGAAGTGCGCGAACGACAGCGCGTCCAAGGGAATCCGGAGTGCGCCGGCGATCCGCGTCGCTTCGTCGCGCTCGACCCACCGCACCGGATACCCGAGGGCCCGCAACCGGTCGACGTTGTCCGTGAGCCAGGGCGCGCTCGCGGAGTTCGCCCAGTGCAGGGCACCGCTGGGGAAGTACGCCGCCGCACCGGGCAGCTGCCGGGCGAGGTCGGAGTGCTCGGCCATCCCCGCGACGTTCAGCCGGTGGTAGGCCGGGTCGAGCTTGCGGTTCGCGTTGGTCCACGCGAACGTCGTCGAGGTGGTCCCGGCGCCCGGGCGCCCCCGGTCCAGCAGGAGCACGTCCTGGCCGGCGACGGCGAGCGCGCGGGCGACCGCGGTCCCCAGCACCCCGGCCCCGGCGACGATGACCTTCATCCCGAACCTCCCTTTCCGAAGTGGACAGTGGTGCTCACACGGCCGAGGCGGGCAGCTCCACGAAGAACTCGGCGGTGCCCGGGCGGACGAGCGCGGTGACGACTTCGACGACGCTCCCGTCGGTGACGCGCAGCTCGCGCCGCCGCCGCATGGTCGCCGTGCCCGGTTCGCTGTCGAGCAGGGCCGCGTCGGCCTCGTCGAGGCTCACCGGGTCGAGGTAGAGCCGGATCGTGTCGACCGGCACCTCCCGGCGCCGCAGGTACGCCAGGCTGACGAGGTGTTCGAGGTCCTCGTCGAGCAGGTCGGGAGCCACCGAGAAGAGCACGACGTGCCGCTCGATCGACTGCGGCCGTTCGCGCAAGTCCAGCTTGCGGCGCACCAGTTCCACGACGGCGGCGTCGGGTGCCGCGCCGGGCAGCGCGAGCACCGCGTCGCCGGCCGTGGTGATCCGCGCGGACACGACCTCGTGGCGGCCGGGGGCCCCCTTCTCGGCGGTCCCGGGCACGACGAAGTTGAGCAGGTTGACCTGCCGCACGCCGTCCGCGACGAACGTGCCGTGCCGCCGCCGGCGAACGGCCAGGCCGGCTTTCGCCAGGTCGTTGAGCACGCGCTGCGCGGTGGCGCGGCTGACGCCGTACTGGTCGCACAGGTCTTTTTCGGTCGGCAGCCGCGCTCCGGCGGGCAGCGCCCCGGAGTGGATCCGCTCTTCGATCGCCCGCTTGATCCGCAGGTGCAACGCCTCGGGCATGATTTGACCGTACAATTGAGCAAATGTCCGGTCAAGTGCTGTTTCGCAGGCCGACCGGGGTCAGCAGTCGTCCTTCGCGGTGTCGCGGACGACGAGCAGGCTGGTGAGCCCGGTGCCGTGGACCTCGGACGGCACGTTGCCCGGCGCGTGCTCCAGCCGGTTCGCCTCGTCCGCGGTGACCTGGTACGCCTCCAGGTAGAACGGGCCGGTGTCGCCCGGCAGCCCGATGACGAGGCTCAGCGCCGACCACCGGCCGGAACCGTCGAACTCCACGACCCGCTCGAAGTACCGGTTCTTCGGGTCCTGCGCCTGCCGCACCAGGAGCACGACCCTGTCCGCACCCGGCTGCGTCCCGTCGCCGAAGTAGTTGTAGCAGTGCGGCACGGTCTTCACGGCGTCGAACTTGAACGCGACCGGTGCCTGGGTGGGCGGCGTGGGCGGCAGGACCTTCGTGGGCGTGGGCGTGCTCGGGGCCGAGGTGCTCGTGGACGTCATGGTCGCGGCACCGTTCGGCGTGCTGGTCCCGGCCGGCGGAACAGCAGACGGCGTCGATGTCGACGGCGTCGACGTGGGGGCGGCCGAGCTGGTCGTCGCGGGCGGCGCCGCGGCCTCCCGCCCGCCGATGCCGAGCAGGGCCGCCGTGGCGACCCCGGCACCGGCGGCGCAGACCATCAGGATCACGGCCAGCACCAGCGAGATCGCGCGCGCGGGCCGGCGCTGCCGCAGGAGCTTCACCAGCCGCGGCACGAGGAACCACGCGGCGACGGCCAGCACCAGCACCGCGAGGGTGAGCACCCACGTCGCCGGGCCCTGTCCGGTGAAGGGCTGGAACTGGTCCTGCAGGGCCGAAAAGAACCCGACCCCGGGCCCGAGCACGGCCACCATGGCACCGAAGGCGGTCCGTTCGAGCACGGTGCGCTTGTGGTCCTCGCCGGGCAAGGCCGGCGGCAGCTCCTCGGTCACGCAACCCCGCTTCCGACGTCGGATGATGCCCACGAGGTCGCCGGAAGCCGTTGTCCTGTAACCACGTTCGGAGGCGAACACCCGAACGGACGCAGTTGGCCAATCCCCTACGGATGCCGAAGGAGTGCGCCGGCCCTCGCCCATCCGCCCCGGTGCACGCGCGACAAAAAGGCCGCATGATGGAAACACACCGACCACGACCGTTGCGCGGTACCGTGATACGTCCCACGACAAAGGAGTCGCATGGACAAGGTGTTCAGTCGTCGCATCGCCTTGGTCACCGGGGCGGGCGTTGCCGCCGGCCTGGCTTTGCCGGGCGTCGCCCGCGCCCACGGGATGGACAGCGTGAAGTTCGCCCTCGGCGCGGAAACCCTCGACGGCGGGGAACAGGTCACCTCCCTCACCCTCGACACCGGCCGGTTCGGGCCGATCGATCCGGCGAGCCTCACCACCACCACGTTCACCGTGCACGCGAAGGCCACCAGCCCGATCGGCACCGGCGGCCAGGACGTCGGCTACGACCTCGACCGGCCCGTGACCGCCGCGCGGCTCGACCGCGGCGGGAACATCGTGCTCGAGCTGAGCCACGGCGAGGGCCAGACCGGCGGCGGCACCCTCGGCTACCTCAACAGCAAGAGCCGCAACGTCCGGCTCGACCTGGTCTACACCATCACGCAGAACACCCCCGTCCGCCAACGGCACGGACGGCCGGTCACCTTCACCCGTTTCACGCAAGGCCGGCTGGCCAACCCCGAAGTGGACGCTTTCAGTTACCACGCCTCACGTTCGGGAATGAAGTACCGGCTGTACTCCCCCGCGGCACGCCGTGGCCGGCACCCCCTGATCGTCTGGCTGCACGGCGGCGGTGAAGGCGCTTCCCTGCCCGACGGCTACTACGACAACGAGACCACCTTGCGCGCCAACCGCGGCGCACTGGGTTTCGCCACCCCGGAAGCACAAGCGATCTTCGGCGGCGCCTACGTCGTCGCCCCGCAGAGCACGTCCGCCTGGATGGACGACGGCCCCCGCTTCGCCCCGCTCATCCAGGAAATCGTCCGGGACGTCGTGCGCACGCGGCCGGTCGACCCCGCGCGCGTCCACGTCGTCGGCTGCAGCAACGGCGGCTACATGAGCCTGAAGATGACCACCGTCTACCCGCGCACGTTCGCCGCGTCGGTGCCGATCTGCGGAGTCGTCACCGCTCGTACAGAAGGCAACCCGCCGCTGATCCCCGACGCCGAACTGACCGCGATCAGCACCCCGACCTGGCTGGTCGCCTCCCGCGACGACGACACGGTGGATCCGCAGGCCAACTCCGTGCACGCGCACGAGCTCATCCCCCGCTCCGAGCTGATGCTCTACGACCACGTGGTCCGCGACGGCCACCAGTTCCCCGGCCACTGGTCCTGGATCTACGTGGCCCGCAACGACCCGAGCATCGGCGGCACCCACGTCTGGCAGTGGATGGCGCGCAAGGAGCTGCACCGCTAGTCCGCGCGGCGGGCAGGGGCCGGCACCGGCAGGAGGGCCAGCTCCTGCCAGCCGTCCCCGGGCATCGTCGTCATCAGCACCTGGGGCGTCTCGACCAACGCCGCCGGCCATTCGCGTTGGATCTTCGGGATCAGCGGGGACTTCAGGTGCTGCTCGACGCCCTCCTCGCGGTGGCCCTCCAGCAGGAAGAAGACACCCGGCTCGTCGACGCTGCGCGCCCACCAGAACCAGAGGTTGCTGTCCTCGGCCCGCGTCGCGCGGGTGAACTCGCCGACGAGATCGAGCCACCGGCCGGCCCAGTCTTCGCGCACGGTGAACCGGATGACGACGACCTGCATCAGCGGCCACTCCGTTCGCGTTGCGGCGCGGTCCACCGGTCCAGGACCGCGGCCCACTCCCCCGTCGCGACGTCGCCGGCCCAGGCGACGTAGCCGTCCGGGCGCACCAGCAGCCCCGGCCCGTCGTCCGTGCGGTGCACCACCGGCACCGGCGCGGTCACCGGCCCCGCGCCCCGGCCCGCCACGAGCACGAAACCGCCGTGGCGCAAGGATTCCGGCAACCGCCCGTCCCGCAGCGGCAGCTCGCCCACGGGCGTTCCGACCAGCCGGTGCTCGGCCGGCGCGGCCCGGTAGCGGATCCCCGTCCCGGTGAACATCCCGGCGGCCTTGCGGGAGAACCGGCCGCTGCGCAGGAGCGCGCCGATCACGTGGTTGCGCAGCATCCGCGCCGGCCACGCCCGCACCGTCATCAGCCGGATCGTGGCGCCGCTCGTGCGCAGCACCAGCCGGCCGACCGGGTGCCGTTCCGCCTGGTAGGTGTCGAGGATCGCGGGGTCGGCGCCGTCGAGGACGGCGGCCAGCTTCCAGCCGAGGTTGGCCGCGTCCTGGATGCCGGTGTTCATGCCCTGCCCGCCCGCGGGTGAATGGACGTGCGCGGCGTCGCCGGCGAAGAACACGCGACCCGAGCGGTACGCGCCGATCTGGCGCTCGTCACTGCGGAACTGGGAGATCCAGCGGGTCTCGCCCATGCCGAAGTCCGTACCCATCGTCCGCTGGAGGATGTCGCGCACCAGCGCGGGTTCCGCCCGGAAGGCCGCGTCGTCTTCGTGCCGCCGGTCCCAGGCGATGACGCGGAACCACCCGTCGCCGAACGGGGCGAGGAACGCGAAGCTGTCCTTGACCGCGTCCACGGTGATGACCGTGGCCGGCGGGTCGGCGAGCCGCACGTCCGCGAGCATGATCGACTTCAGCAGCACCTTGCCCGGGAACTCCGTGCCGGTCAGCCGCCGGACGGTGCTGTGCGCACCGTCGGCCGCGACCGCGTAGGACGCTTTCCACGCGAGCCCGCCGGCGCGGACGACGACGCCGTCGTCCCGCCGCTCGAGGTCGGTGACGGCGGCGCCGCGCACGATCCGCGCGCCCTGGTCCCGCGCGTACTTCTCCAGCAGCGCATCGACGTTGCGCTGCGGCGTCACGAGCAGGAACGGGAACCGCGACGGCAACCGGGTCAGGTCGAGCCCCGCGCTCTTCCACAAGCTCAGGCTGCCCGCGCGTGTCCCCGTGGCAACCAGGTCGTCGGCGAGGCCGCGGGTGTCCAGGACCTCCAGCGTCCGGGCGTGGGTCCCGAACGCCCGGCTGAGCGGCGACGCCTCCGCGTGCTTCTCGACGACCACGACCGACCGGCCGGCCAAGGCCAGCTCCCCGGCCAGCAGGCAGCCGGTCGGGCCGGCTCCGACCACGACGACATCCACGGTGTCCACGCGGAACCTCCTAAGTCAACAGCGGGTGACTTAGACGGTACGAGTGTCCGCGCGCCAAGTCAACCGCCGGTGACTTATCCTGGGGACGTGACCGAGACCCGCCGCCGCTCCGCCCCCGCCACCCGCGCCGCGATCCTGAAAGCGGCCCGGACCCGCTTCGGCGCCCAGGGATTCGACCGGGTGCGGCTGCGCGACGTCGCCGCGGACGTCGGCGTCGACCCGGCGATGGTCATCCGCTACTTCGGCACCAAGGAAGGCCTCTTCGCGGCGGCCGCGGAGTTCGAGCTGGACCTGCCCGAGCTCACCGGGGTGAGCGCGGACGACCTCGCGCACGTGCTGATGCCCCGCTTCTTCGGCGTCTGGGAAGACGACGCCGGATTCCTGTCCCTGCTGCGCGCGGCCACGACCAGCGAGGCGGCCGCGGCGAAGATGCTGGAGCTGTTCACCGGCCAGGTCGCCCCGGCGGTCGCGGCCGTCGTCGTCGACCGGGCCCCCGAACGCGCCGCACTCCTCGGCTCGCAGATCCTGGGCCTGGCGATGTCGCGCTATGTGCTGAAGGTGCCGCCTCTGGCGGACATGGGGCGGGCCGAGCTCGAAGCCTGGGTCGCCCCGGTCATCCGCCACTACCTGACCGGGTCCGCCGCGCCGGAGTAGCCGGGGCGCGGGTCAGCTCGCGGAGAGCAGCTGGTCGAGAACCCGGTCGAGGCCGAGGCCGAACAGTTCGTCGTCGCTCCACTCGCCGTCGGCGAAGCCGGACGTGCTGAGCGTGGGGTAGCGCTCGCCGAGGCCGAGGATGTGCGCCCGCGCCCTGGCGAACACGGCGGGATCGTCGAACTGCCGCCAGGTGGCGTCCGCCATCGCCGCGCCGAGGACGAAGTTGGCCAGCAGGCGGGTGGCGGCCGCGAGGTCCACTCCGGACAGCCCGGAGCGGACGAGCATCGCCTGGATGAACTCGGTCCGCGCCAGCACGTTCGGCCCCAGCAGCGGCCGGCCGAGCAGGCCGGGCAGCCACGGGTGCGCGAGCATCGCGGCCCGCCAGCCGAGCAGCACCGCCCGGAGCCCGGAGCGCGGGTCGAGGTCCGGCGCGGGCAGCGGCGCCTCGCCGACGGCGTGGTCGAGCGCGAGGTCGAGCAGATCCCGTTTGGTCGAGACGTGCCAGTAGAGCGCCGTCGAGGTCACTTCGAGCCGCTCGGCGAGCTTGCGCATCGTCAGCCGCTCCGCGCCGTGCGCGTCGAGTTCGGCGATGGCCGCGTCGATGATGCGCTCCAGGGTGAGCGGAGTGCTCCGGCGCGGCGGCCGTGGCGGCTCTTCGCGCAGCCACAGGACGTCCCCGCTGCCGGTCGCCGGCTCTCCAGTGTTCACGATCACCGACCTTACCCGCCGTCCAGTGATTTACCGTTGATAAGTTAATATACCGATGTTAAGTTAGCGCGGCCGACGACCAGTCCACCCGGTGTCCACCGGAGATCGAGGGGCCGAAATGCACCGCACCGCCGATCGCTGGATCGCGCTCGTCGTCCTGAGCCTGGCCCAGCTGATGGTCATCCTGGACTCCACGATCGTGAACATCGCGCTGCCGACCGCGCAGCACGAGCTCGCGTTCTCCGACGGCAACCGCCAGTGGGTGGTGACCGGCTACGCGCTCGCCTTCGGCAGTCTCCTGCTCCTCGGCGGCCGGCTCGCCGACCTGTACGGGCGAAAACGGCTCTTCATCGCCGGGATGGCCGGGTTCGCGATCGCGTCGGCCGCCGGTGGCGCCGCGGACGGGTTCGGCGTCCTGCTGATCGCGCGGATCGCGCAGGGTGCGTTCGCCGCGATGCTCGCGCCGGCGGCACTGTCGATGCTGTCGGTGACGTTCGCCGACGACGCGCGCGAACGCGGCCGCGCCTTCGGGGTCTTCGGCGCGATCTCGGGCGCCGGTGGCGCGGTGGGCCTGCTGCTCGGCGGCGTGCTCACGCAGAACCTGTCGTGGCGGTGGTGCCTGTACGTGAACGTCGTCATCGCGGCGGTCGCGATCGCGGGCGCCCTGGCGTTCCTCGCCGACCGCGACCGGCCGGCGCGCACCCGGCTGGACGTGCCGGGAACGGTCCTCGCGCTGCTCGGCCTGTTCGGCATCGTCGACGGCCTGGGCAACGCCACCTCCGACGGCTGGACCGGCTTCCGGACGCTGGCCCCGACGGCGGCCGGCGTGGTGCTGATCGTCGTGTTCGTGCTCGTCGAACGCCGTGTCCGCGCCCCGCTGCTCCCGCCGCCGGTCGTCCTGGACCGGAACCGGGGAGCCGCCTACCTGGCAATCGGGATCTCGGGTGCCGGCGGGTTCGCGGTCTTCCTGTTCGTCACCTACTACCTCGCGGAGACGCTGGAGTTCACGCCGCTGGAAAGCGGCCTGGCGTTCCTGCCGATGGTCGGCCTGGTGATGGTGGGCGCGATGGTGTCGGGCGCGGTGCTGCTGCCGCGCGTCGGGCCACGCCCGATCGTCCCGGCCGGCAGCCTCCTCACCGCGGCAGGCATGGCGCTGCTCACCGGCCTCGACGCGGATTCGACGTACGCCACGGGTGTGCTGCCCGCGCTGCTCGTCATCGGGCTCGGCCTGGGCCTGATCTTCGGGCCGGGTCAGAACGCGGCGACCAGTGGCGTGCGCTCGCACGAAGCCGGCGTGGCGTCGGCGATGGTGAACATCGCCCAGCAGGTCGGCGGCTCCCTCGGCCTGGCCGTGTTCAGCTCCCTGGGCACGACGGCGACGGCGGGCTACCTCACCACGCACGCTTCGACGGCGGCCGACCCGGCCACGATCGCCGAGGCGACCCTCACCGGCTACCACTTCGTGTTCTGGATCGCGGCCGGGTTGTTCTTCGGAGGCGCGGTGCTGTCCGCCGGCCTCTTCCGCGGCGGCCCCCTGGCGGCCGGTCCCGGCGCGGAGCAGTTCGTCACCCAGCAGAGCGGAAAGGCCTGAGTGTCATGAAAGCAGTGCAGTTCAAGCAGTACGGCGGCCCCGAGGTCCTCGAGCTCGTGGACCTGCCCGACCCCCACCCGGGCCCCGGCCAGGTCCGGATCGCGGTGCGGGCGACCGGAATCAGCGCCACGGATTCCAAAGTGCGCCGCGGTGACCTGAGTTTCGGTGCGCAGCTGCCGCAGACGACGGGCGCCGACGTGGCGGGCGTCGTCGACGAGCTCGGCGAAGGCGTCACGGACGTCGCGCTCGGCGACCGGGTGTTCGGCATCTCCGACGACCAGGCGGGCGCCGCCGAATTCGCCCTGCTGACCTTCCGGGCGGTCATCCCCCCGTCACTCGGGTTCGTCGACGCGGCCGGCATCCCCGTCGCGCTCGAAACGGCCACGCGCAGCCTCGACCAGCTCCACGTCACCGCCGGAACCACGCTGTTCGTCAACGGCGCCTCCGGCGGGATCGGGAGCACCGCCGTCCAGCTCGCCGTCGCGCGCGGCGCGCGGGTGATCGGCGCCGCCAGCGCCCGCAACAGCGGCTACCTGAGCCTGCTGGGCGCGGAACCGGTGACCTACGGGGAAGGCATGGCCGACCGGGTGCGCGCCCTGTCCCCCGACGGCGTCGACGCCGCGCTCGACGTCGCCGGCAGCGGCGTCCTCCCCGAGCTCATCGCCCTCGCCGGCGACGCGAAGAACGTGGTGACGCTCGCCGACTTCGCCGGTGCCGAGCAGCACGGCGTCCACTTCAGCAACGGGTTCGTCGACGGCACCGGGTTCCACGCGCTCGCGACGGTGGGCGAGCTCATCGAAGCCGGGAAGTTCTGGCTGCCGGTGGACCGGACCTTCCCGCTCGCCGGGATCGCCGACGCGCACCGCACCAGCGAAAGCGGTCACGTCCGGGGGAGGCTGGTCCTGGTCGTCAGCTGAACGCGGCGCAGCGCACGACCTCGAAGCCCCGGCCGGGAAAGACCTTCTCCACGAAGAACTCGTGGACGCCCCCGTCGCCGTCGGCGCACCCGTCGGCGAGCACGGTGACCCGGTAGCCGCGGTCGGCCGCGTCGTAGGCCGTCGCGGCGACCATCGCGCTCGTGGCCACGCCGGCGAGGACCACCGTGTCCACGCCGCGTGCCCGGAGCACGAGGTCCAGGTCCGTGCCCGCGAACGCGCTCGTCCGGCGTTTGCGCACGACGACGTCCTCGCCGTGTACCGGCAGGTCGAGCTCGATGCCGGGCGAGCCCTCGTGGAACGTGTCCCCCGCGTCGTAGAAGGAGGCGAACAGGGCGTTGCCGGGCGGCAGGTCGGCGCGGTTGACGCGGAACGCGGTGTGGATGTGCACCACCAGCGTCCCGGCGGCGCGCACGCGCGGCAGTAACTCTTCCAGGGGTGGCAAGACCTCGCGCGCGAACCCGTAGTTCCCGGTGATGCCTCGCTGCAGGTCGCCCACGATGAGTGCGGTGGTCATGAGCCCAGCTTCCCATCGAGGCGCTCCACGCGGCGCCCGATCGTCAGCAGGACGGCGAGCCCGGCCACCATGATCACCGCGATCGCCAGGAGCGCGTAGGTGAAACTGCCGGTGGCGGTCTTGATCGCGCCGGTGAAGTACGGGCCGACGAACCCGCTGAGGTTGCTGACGGAGTTGATCAGCGCGATGCCGGACGCCGCCGCGGTGCCGGTCAGCCCGATCGCCGGGATCCGCCAGAACTGCGGCATCGCGGTGTAGATCCCGGCCACGCTCAGGCAGACCGCCAGGATGAACACCGGCCCGTTGCCGGCGAAGGTGGCCAGCAGCAGCCCGGCGGCGCCGACCGCCATCGGGACGCCGGTGGCGAACACGGCCGTCCGGCGGCCGGCGACGCGGACCCAGGCGAGCATGGCCAGCGCGGCGACGAGGTACGGGATCCCGGACAGCAGCACACTGCTGATGTCGGCGGCGCCGCCGACGCCGTGCGTGATCGCGGTGATCATCGTGGGCAGGAAGAACGCGAGCGGGTAGAGCCCGAACACGATGGCGAAGAACGTCACCGCGAGCGCCCACACCCGGCCGCTGATCAGCGCCTGGCGAAGCCCGGTCAGCGCGCCGTGGCCGCGCTGCTCCTCGGCCTCCGCGGCGAGCGTCCGCTCCAATGAGGACTTCTCCGTTTCGTCGAGCCAGCGCGCGTCGGCGGGCCGGTCGGGCAGGAAGACGAAGATCAGGATCCCGATGAGAATCGTCAGCGCGCCTTCGACGAGGAACAGCGAGCGCCAGCCGGCGATCCCGAACAGGTTCTGGCCCCAGGTCAGCAGCGCGGCGGCCAGCGGGGAGCCGACGATCGAGGACACCGGGATCATCAGGAAGAACCCGGTCAGCGCCCAGGACCGCTGGCGGCGCGGGAACCAGTAGGTCAGGTACAGCAGGATCCCGGCGGCCAGGCCCGCTTCGGCGAACCCGAGCGCGAGCCGCGCGACGTAGAGCGCCGCGGCGGAGTCGACGGTCGCCGTCAAGCCGGTGACCAGCCCCCAGGTGAGCATGATCCGGGTGATCCACTTCCGGGCCCCGAACCGCCGCAGCGCGAGGTTGCTCGGCACTTCGACGATGATGTAGCCGATGAAGAACAGGCCCGCGGCCAGGCCGACCTGCCCGCTGTCGAGGTGCAGGTCGCGCGACATCGGCGCGGCGATGTAGCCCAGGTTGGCGCGGTCGACGTAGCTCATCACGTAGGCCACGCCGATCAGCGGGATGATCCGGGCGCCGACCTTGCGCCAGGTCCGGGTGGTCACCGTCGCCGATGTGGCACCGAGTGCGGAATCCATGCGGTGTCCTTTCTGGACGAAGAAACGATGCGTCAGCCGGCTGTTCCGCGCAAGGCGGCCGTGGCGGGGTGGTCGAGCGTGCCGTCGGCGGTGACGACGACGCCGTAGTCGCGGGCCGCGCCCTCGCGGGTCACCTTGCCTTCGGCGACGTCGTCGAGGACCCGCCGCGGCTCGCGGGTGAAGGGGTCGCCGTGGCCGCCGCCCCCGGCCGTGACGTGGCGGTGCCGGCTGCCTGCCGTCAGTACGAGGTGGGGCTTCGAATCGAGGACGCGCTCGCCGGGATCACCGGGGTCGAGCAGGTTCAGCGACGGCGTGCCGGGCGCGCCGCCGTCGAGGCCGTAGGGCAGGAACTCGCGGCGGTCGGACCGGATCTGCACGCTCGCTTCGGGCGCGAGAATCGTCATGTCCCGGAACGTGCTCAGGCCGCCGCGGAACCGGCCGGCGCCGCCGGTGTCGGGGAGGTAGCCGTACCCGTCGATGCGGACGTGCCCGGACCGTTCCAGTTCCTCGACCGGGGTGTTGGCGAGGTTGGCGCCCAGCGGGCTGATCCCGTCGACCCCGTCGCGGTCGGGCCGGGCACCCCACGCTCCACAAAGGATGTCCCACAGCACCACCGAACCGCCGTCGGCACCGGTGACGCCGATCGCGACGGAGTCGGGACCGCCGTCGCCCGCGGCCGGTACCCGGGTGGGGAACACCGGGGCGAGGGCGCCGAGGACGGCGTCGATGATGCGGTAGGCCACGAGTCCCCGGGCACCCCGAGCGGCGGGGCGGCGGCCGTCGAGGATCGAGGCTTCGGGGATGACGAACGTGAACGGCCGGTAGAACCCGCTGTTGGCCGGGATGTCGCGGGCGAGCGCGCCCTGGACCGCCGCGTAGGACGCCGACCGCGTGAACGACGCGGTGGCGTTGAGCGCGGAGGCTACCTGCGGCGAGGATCCGGTGAAGTCCAGTTCGATCCCGGTGCCGGACAGCGTCACCTTGACCTGGAACGGGATCGGGCCCGAGCCGAGGCCGTCGTCGTCGATGTGGTCGGTGAACGCGTAGCTCCCGGGAACCGCGTCGGCGAGCGCGGCGCGCAACAGCGTCTCCGAGTAGTCGAGCAGCTCGTCGTTGAGCTCCGCCAGGCCGGCGGCGCCGTACCGCGTGGCGAGCGCACGCAGGCCTTCTCCCCCGGCGTGGCACGCGGCGAGCTGGGATTCGAGGTCGCCGCGCAGCAGCTCCGGCTCGCGGACGTTGCGCAGCACCAGGTTCAGGAAGGGTTCGTTCAGCTTGCCCGCGTCGACCAGCCGGGACGGCGGGATCTGGACGCCCTCGGCGAAGATGCTCGTCGCCTGGACGGCCATCGATCCGGCGACCCCGCCGCCGACGTCGGCGTGGTTGACCACCGTGACGGCGAATCCCAGCAGGTCCGGCCCGGCGAACACCGGGGCGGCCGCGAAGATGTCCGGCAGGTGCATGCCACCGCGGGAAGGATCGTTGAGCAGGTAGACGTCCCCGTCGGCGATCCCGGCGCCGAACTCGGCGAGGAACGCCGCCATGGCGTCCGGAATGGACCCGAGGTGCACCGGGCAGGTGTTGGCCTGGGCGATGACCCGGCCGCGGGCGTCGCACAGCGCCGCGGAGAAGTCCATACTGGACGCGACGATCTGCGAGTGCGCGGTGCGCAGGATCGTGATCGCCATTTCGTCGGCGACGCCGGTGACGGCGTTGCGGAAGACCTCGAAGGTGACGGCGTCGCGGATCATGCGGCACTCCAGGTGATGACGAGGGTGTGGAAGCGGTCGCGGTGCACGCGGGCACCCGGCGGCACGAGCGTGGTGGCGTCCATGTCCTCGATGACCAGCGGCCCGTCGACGGGCTCGGCCCCGATGTCCGCCCGCGTGACGACCGGGGTGGGAACCGGTGCGCCGAACCGGCATTCGCGGGTCACCGGTGCCCGGCCGGAGGCCGGTGGCAGGCGCAGGACGTCCTCGAGGGCCACCGGGCTGGGCAGCGTGCCGCGCACCCGGAGGTTGACGATCTCGACGAGGGAGTCGTCGCCGGCGCGGCCGTAGGTGCGCTCGTGCTCGGCGTGGAACCGCGCTCGTGCGGCGGCGAACAGCTCTTCGGTGAGTTCCCCGTCGTCCAGCCGGATCCGCAGCTCGAAGCGCTGGCCGCGGTAGCGCATGTCCAGCAGCCGTTCGACGACGGCGTCTTCGCCCAGCTCCGCGGTCACCTTCGCGGTCAGCCGCTCGAACTCCGCGGCCGGCTCCGGGTGGTAGGGCGCGACCTCGTTCAGCTCGGTGTCGGCGACGAGGAGGCCGAGGCTGCTGAACAGGCCGGGGTGGGCGGGCACCAGCACCGTCGAGATGCCGAGCTCCCGGGCGAGCGCCGCGGCGTAGAGCGGGCCAGCGCCGCCGAAGGCGACCATGGTGGCCTCGCGCGGGTCGCGGCCCCGCTCGCTGGTGACGGCCTTGACGGCGGTCGTCATGCTCGACACCGCGACTTCGTAAGCGCCGCGCGCGGTGCCGGGGACGTCGCGCCCGAGCCGGTCGGCCACCGGGGCCAGGGCTTTGGCGGCCAGGTCGGGGTGGATCGCCACGCGGCCGCCGGCGAGCGCGTCGGGGCTGAGGTAGCCGAGCGTCACGTTGGCGTCGGTCAGGGTCGGCAGCTCGCCGCCCTGGCCGTAGCACGCGGGGCCGGGGCGGGACCCGGCGCTGGCCGGGCCGACGTGCAGCGCACCGGCCTGGTCGACGGCGATGACGCTGCCGCCACCGGAGCCGACCTCGGCGATGTCGATCGACGGCGTCCGCACCGGGTAACCGGCACCGGAACCCAGTCCCCGCGCGGCGTTCATCCCGCCGCCGACTTCGTAGTCCGCCGAAACGAACGGCTCGCCGTGCTCGATCAGCGACGCCTTCGCAGTGGTCCCGCCCATGTCGAAGGCGACCACCGAGGGCAGCTCCAGCAGGCGGGCGAGCTGGCGGACGGCGGTGACCCCGGCGGCCGGGCCGGACTCGATGATCTGCACCGGCCGCCGTGCCACGGAATCCGCGTCGAGCAGCCCGCCGCTCGACTGCATGACCAGCAGCGGCGCGTGCACCCCCGCGGTCCGCAGCCCGGCTTCGAGACGGGTGAGGTAACCGTGGACGACGGGACCGACGTAGGCGTTGACCGTCGCGGTGCTGGTGCGCTCGAACTCCTGTGGCTGCGGGGAAATGTCCACTGACGCGGTGACGTACACGCCGGGCAGCTCGGCCCGGAGCAGCTCGGCGACGCGCCGCTCCTCGTCCGGGCGGACGTAGGAGTTGAGCAGGCAGACCGCGACGGCGTCGATCCCGTCGGCCCGCAACCGCGCGGCCAGGGCCCGGACGTCGGCCTCGTCGGCGGGCGGGGTCAGCCGGCCGTCCGCGGTGATGCGCTGGGCCAGCTCGTGGCGGTCCCGACGCGCGGCGAGCGGCACCGGCTTGGTCCAGGACAGGTCGTAGAGCACCGGCCGGCGCAACCGGCCCAGCTCCAGCACGTCCCGGAAGCCCTGCGTGGTGACCACCGCGGTGCGGGCGCCGGCCATCTCGAGGATCGTGTTGGTCGCCACCGTGGTGCCGTGGAGCATCGCGGCCACGGCGGCCGGGGCGGCCCCGGCGGCGTCGAGCACGGCGGTCGTGGCGGTGACGACGCCGGTCCCGTAGTCGGGCGGGGTCGACAGCACCTTCATCGGCACCACTTCGCCGGCCGGGCCGAGGGCGATCACGTCGGTGAACGTGCCGCCGATGTCGGCGCCGACGCGCCAACCGGAACTGGGAATCACCGAGGTCTCCTTCACCGTGTCCACCATCTGGATGCACAGTAGGAACCCGTTAAGATATTAGCAAGACGTACTTGAGATATTTTTGGCGTCCATCATGTACGACCAGGGCAGCGCGCCAGGTGTATCGTTCCAGGACCAGACCGTCCTCGAGGGAGCCAGCCGTTGCGTTACGAGCCCGACCTGATCCGCGAGCACCCGCCGGTGAGCAGCCTGATGGAGAGCGCCTACCGGCGGCTGAAGCGCGAGATCATCGAGCTGGTCCGGCCGCCCGGCGCGAGCTTCACCGAGCTGGAGGTCGCGAAGGTCTACGAGCTGAGCAAGACGCCCGTGCGCGAGGCGCTCGCCCGGCTGCACCGCGACGGCCTGGTCCGCCCGCTCCCCCGGGCCGGCTACGTGGTCTCGACGGTGACCCTCGGCGACGCGACCGACCTGTGCGACATGCGTTCCCTGCTGCAGTCGCAGGCGGCGGCGTTGTGCGCCGAGCGCGGACTGCCCGAATCGGACGGTGCACGGCTGGCCGAGCTGGCCGTCGACACCGACGAGGACCAGCTCGGCGGACCGCGGTTCGAGGAGCGGTTCCGGGCCAACTACGAGTTCGAGTCGATCATCGCCAACGGCGGCGGCAACCACCGCCTGGCCGCGGCCTCGGTCGGGGTGCTCGACGAGATCGAGCGGATCATCCGGCTGAGCATCAAGCTGGATCCGGCGATGCCGCCGGAGCGGATCCGCGAGCGGCAGGCGATCGTGGACGCCATCACCGCGCGCGACCCGGACGCCGCCCGCGAAGCCATGCAGCGTCGGACGGCATCCGCCCGGCGGGAGATCGTCGGCGCGCTGGCGGCGAGCCGCTCGATCATCCACGCCGAGATCGGGATGCCTTAACCGCCCAGCTCCTTGACCAGGGCGGCAAGCCGATTCCCCACCTCCGTGAGATCGGCCTCGGTGCCGCCGTAGAGCAGGCGGGCATGCCCGGCCGGGCCGTGGAAGGCGTCGCCCGCGATCCCCGGGATCCCGTGCCGCAGCAACGCGTCCTCGAGCGCCCGGCCCCGCAGGCCGAGGGCGGCGAAATCGGGGAAGAGGAAGATCCCGGAGTCCGGCCGCACGACGGGCAGTCCCGCGGCCTCGACCGCGGCGGCGAGCAGGTCGCGGCGGCGCCGGAAGGTCGAGTAGACGACGTCGAGCCAGTCCTGCGGCCCGGTGATGACGGCGCAGGCTGCCGCCTGAGGCACGTCACCGACGGCGATCGCGTCCCATTCGAACGCCCGGTGCACCCGGTCGAGGAGCTTCCGCGGCGCGTGGACGTACCCGATCCGCCACGGGGTGAAGGCGTAGTTCTTGCTCAGGCTGGTCACCGTCACGAGCTCGGGCCAGCCGTCCCGCAGGGACTGCTGCGGCGCGTACCCGGGTCCACTGTGGACGTACCGGGCGTACGACTCGTCGGACAGCACCAGCAGTCCGTGTTCGGCGGCCAGTGCCAGGATCTCCGCCAGCTCCTGCCGCGCCGGGGTGTGCCCGGTGGGGTTGGCGGGGTTGCACAGCAGGATCGCGCGGGTCGCGGGCGTCACCGCCGCCCGGAGCGCGTCGAGGTCGGTGGCCCACCCGAGCTCCGGCCGGCTCGGGACGTACACCGGGCGGGCGCCGGCCATCCGCACCATGCCGTCGAAGAAGTAGGTCGGAGCGGGCACGACGACCTCATCGCCCGGCGAGAGCAGCGCCCGCAGGACGACGCTCATCCCGTGTTGCGCGCCGTGGGTCACCAGCAGCTCGTGCTCCGGGTCGACGTCCAGGCCGAACTGCTGCCCCAGGTGGTCCGCCACGACGCGGCGCAGCTCGGGCCGGCCACGCGTCTCCCGAGGCAGGACCCGCGTGGCAGCCTCGGCGGCCGCGTCCAGGACGTGCTTCGGCATGGGCAGGGCGGGCACCCCGGGCATCGGCAGGACAGACCACTCTCGCGCGCGCTCGGTCAGGGCCAGCGCCGGAAGCCGCTCCATTTCGCCTCCATAGTATCTCAGTTTGTAGAGTTGAGATACTAGCAGTCTGCGGGACGACTGGGCGCCGGTGGCCCGCGAGCGCATTCGGCAGAAGCTTGCGCCACGCCATCGAGCGGAAGTCGCCAGCTCCACCGCGCAGAGGCTGTGGGACAACGCCTTGGACACCGCGCGGCCCGACTGGGTGTCCGGCACCGTCAAGCGGGCCTCGGCGCGCAGCCAAGCAGAGCCGTCGCCCTGGGCCTGCGCCGGAAACCACACGACGCTGGACAGCACCTGGCCTCGCGGGCGCGTTCCGCAGAAGCTTGCGCCACGCCGGGCAGCTTGATCAGTCCGGGCCGAGGTCCGGCGGCGCCTGCAGGTCGTGGGCGCGGAACAGGACTGCGTGCTCGACGCCCATGGCCTTGCCGCTCATCGCGGCGAACTGCGGGATGAAGTCCGCGGGCGCGGGGTGGTCCGGGAGCGCGGCCAAGTACGCGGCGTGCGCCTCGAGCGAGGCGACGCCGCGGCGCAGCGGCTCACCCGTGACCTCGACGCCGTGGGTCGCGCCCGCGCCGGGTGGCCCGGGGATGAGGAACCAGCGCGCGGAGTGCGGTTCGAGGTGCTCGTCGTCGATCTGCTCCGGGAACACCCACCGGTTGCCCGCGTCGCGGATCGCGTCGAGCGTCGCCAGCCCGGCCGCGCGGTGGTCGGCCTGGTCGAAGCCGTACGGCGTCTCGACGTCCCAGCCGGTGCCGAGCACGACGTCCGGCTTGAAGCGGCGGATCTCCCGGCAGATGTCGCGGCGCAGGTCGAGGCTGTACACGAGGATGCCGTCGGGGTGCTCGAGGACGGTCAGGTGCTCGACGCCGACGGCGGCACAGGCGGCCCGCTGCTCGGCGACGCGCAGGCGCGCCGTCTCCTCCGGTGGGTTCGGCATGCCCGCCTCGCCGCGGGTGAGCAGGAGGTAGCCGACCTCGATGCCGCGCGCGGTCCAGCGGGCGACGGCCGCGGACGGGCCGTACTCCATGTCGTCCGGGTGCGCGACGACGCAGAGCACCCGCTGGAAGGACTCCTCGGGCAGGGCAGGCAACGTCATGCGGGCCATCCTCCCCCGGTTCGGGGCTGATCGCCCGCCACCACCGTCACGGCGCCCGGTCCGGGCAGGACCGAGCGCCGCGACGAGGTTGCTCAGCCGTCCGACTCCGCCGACGGGAGGTAGGCGCCCGGGACCTGCTCCGGGGCGAACACCTGGCTCTCACCCGGGTACGGCAGCTGCCAGCCGTGCGTCTGGTACCACGTGAAGTGGTTCATCTGCGCCGGGTTGGCGTAGTCGGCGACCGCGTTCGGGCCGGTCAGCCGCTGGTGCGTCGTCCACTCCTGCCACTGCGCCGCCACCCGCGCCTTGTCCGCCGGCACCGCCGACGACGGCACCGGGGCCGCCACGGGATCCGGCGGGGCCGGGGTGTCCGCGCCGCAGGACGGCTGGGTGGCCAGGCCGCCCGTCAGCGAGGTGCGGTTGGGCAGCGCGGTGAACGGCGTGTAGTCCGGCTTCTGCGTGAACGCCGCGCTCATCGGCGTCGCCGCGCTGTCCTTCTGGTTCATCGGCTTGACCCCGAGGATCTGCTCGATGGTCCGGATCATCGTGATCTGCGAGTAGTAGTGGCTGTCGACGACGCCGTGCCGGGCGTACGGGCTGATGATCTGCACCGGTGCCCGGTGGCCGTCGACGTGGTCGAGACCGGCCTGGGAGTCGTCCTCGACGACGAAGATCGCCGAGTCCTTCCAGTACTTGCTGTGCGAGATCGTGTCGACGATCTTGCCGACCGCGAGGTCGTTGTCGGCGACCTGGGCGGCCGCGTTCGGCGGACCGCCGGTGTGGTCGCTCGACAGCCAGAACATGTTCAGGTTCGCCGGCCCGTGCTTCTCGAAGTCGTCCTTCCAGATCTGGTACCGGTAGACGTCCGGCACCGCGGTGTCGAACTTCGGGAACCCGGGCACCGAAACGTCGTTCAGCGACGGGATCGGCGACGACGACACCAGCGGGTAGGCGCTGGGCTCGCCGGTCGCCGCCATGTTCTTGCTGTCGCAGTAGAGGTTCTGCCAGCTCGCGTCGGCCGGCTTGGTCAGGAACTGCTGGAACTCGCCGAAGTCCCGGACCGACTTCCCGGCCGCCTGCGCACCGGTCCAGAGGAACCCGGAGCTCTGGTGGCCCAGCGCGTCGTCCTCGGTGTCGTAGCTGCGCAGGTACTCCCCCGCCGACGACTCGGTGTACTCCGGGTTGTCGGCCTGCATCAGCCAGTTGTGGCCCTCGGCGGAGTTCGTGCCGATGTCGTAGGTGTTGTCGTACAACCCGAACTGCCGCTCCAGCGCGTGCTGGTTGGGCGTCACGTTCTCGCCGAACTGCGTGACCGACGGGTCGCCGTTGCCGCGCGCGTCGTCGCCGAAGAGCTGGTCGTAGGTCCGGTTTTCCTTGACCAGCAGGAAGACGTGCTTGATCGTCGACGGGTCGCCGAGCCGCGCCGGGACGGGCACCGGCTTGCGGTGGCCGTCGTCGTGGGCCACCTGGACCGAGTTGTCCGTCCAGCCGTTCTGCTTGAAGACCTGGCCGGTGTACCCGCGGATCGCGCGGTCGTCCGGCAGCCGGAACCGCTGCACGCTCGACGTCGTGTCGTGGGTGCCGTGCCCGGCGGCCGTGGTGGGCCGGCGGGCGTCGATGCCACGGGTGTTGGAGACGACGACGTCCGCGCCGACCGTGGTGATCGCCGTCGGGAAGTAGTCCGTCGGCAGCAGGCCGACGTAGCCCACCGGCTCCTGGGGCCGCTGGTAGCGGTAGACGGCGACAGCGTCGGCACGGCCGAGCGTCACCAGCAGGTGCCCGTCGCCGGTGAGGGTCACCCCGTCCGGCTCGTACCCGACCGAAGCCTGCGGCCACGGCTGGGTCGCGATGGTCTGGACGACCTTGTCGCGGCCGGTGTCGATGACGGAGACGGTGTTGCTCGCGGTGTTCGTGACGAACACCGCACCCTTGGCGGAGTACACCGCGGTCGGGTGCAGGCCGACGTCGATGCTCTTCGGCGCGGCGGCCGCGTTCGCCAGGTCGATGACGCTGACCGTGCCACTGGTGGTGGCGCCGGTGAACCCGCTGGCCGGCACCTGGGTGTTGTACGAGTTCAGCGTCGGCTCGCCGGGCTTGGCCGCGCGGCCGCCTTCGTTGCTCACGTACAGCTTGGTCCCGACGCGGACCAGGTCGCGCGGCGCGTTGCCGGTGGCCCAGCTCTGCTTGATCGCGCCGGTCGCCGCATCGAGGGCGACGACGCGGTTCTGGCCGTTGACCGCGGAGTACACAGTGGACCCGTCGGGCGAGAACACCGCCTGGGCCACCAGCGCGTGCTTGGCGCCGTCGGCCGGGATCTTGACCGACGCCGGGGCGGCGACCGTGCCGTCCGGGTTCACCGTGAACTTCGTGTAGCCGTCGGTTTGCGCCAGCCACAGCGCTTTGCCGTCCGGGGAGTACGACGGCCCTTCCTGGCCGACGTCGTTGCCGGGGATGCGCAGGTTCGCCGTCGCGGAGTTGCCGACGAGCTGCTGCACCTGCCAGCTCTTCAGGTCGACGATGGTGAGCGCGATCCCGCCGTCGGTGGTCAGCGCGGCGAGGTGGGCGCCGTCGGGGCTGACCGAGGACGCCATGATCTTGCCGTTGTTCACGACCAGCCGGTCGCCGATCGGCTTGAGGTACTGGTCGGCGGAGACGACCTGGCCGTTCTCGGTGACCTGGCCGACCTGGTCCTCGCCGAACTGCTGCGTCGACGCGACACCGACGCCGGTGCCCGTGGCGACGAGCACGAGCGTGGCGGAACCGGCGGTCGCGTACCGGAACCGGTGACCACTGAGGTGACCGAGAAGGCGAGCCTTCCCGACACGCCGTCTGCGGCGTGTTACCTGCATCGGGTTATCCCTTCGTGGAGGAGAGCAGCTCGACGTTCCCGTCGAACTGCCAGAGGGGGTTGGGCTGGTCCCCCGCGGGGGTCCGCACCTGGAAGTAGCCGTTCACTTCCTTCGGTCCGTCGCCGTCGGCGACGTACCGCCCGTCCGAGGTGATGTCGAGCTGGTAGATCGCCGACCCCGTCGCCGCGATGCCCGGCAGGTGCCAGGAGACGACGCACCGCCAGTCGTTGCCGGGCCCCTCGGGCTCGACCAGGCCGTCGCCCTTGGTGCACGCGGCCGTGGCGGCCAGCTGCGCCTCGGTGACGTCGGGCCGGTTGAGCTGGCCGGCCTGCAGCCGGTAGAGGTGGGCGAACGCGGTGGCGACCGAGCGCTGGACCTGGTCCAGGCCGATCCCGGAGCCGGTGGCCGGCGTGGCGACCGCGACGATCCCGGCCGTGACGGCGAGCAGCCCGGCCAGCGGCACGACACCGAGGACGAGCGCGCGACGGCCCGAGCCGTCGTGGGCCGGGTTGGTGAAGTCGCGGCGCACGAAGAGGAGGTAGGCCAGCGCGGTCGCGACCACGGCCCACGCCAGGCTGACGCCGACCGCGATCAGCAGCGGCCCCAGCTGCGCCGGGTCGGTGAACAGGCCGTTCCACGCGATGAAGGCGTAGCTGGGCAGGGCGAGGCGGACGGCGACCGGCAGCGGCAGCAGCTGGGCGAGCGCCAGCACGAGCGCGACGACCGCGGGCAGCAGCAGGCCCATCGGCGAGCGGCCCCAGACGATCGAGCCGAGCAGCCCGATCGCACCCAGGGCGAGCGTCGGGGCGAGCACGCAGACCCAGGCGAGCAGGACCCGCACCGCGGCGTCGCCGGGCGTCAGCAGGTGACCGTCGAGGCCGGCCAGCGGCCGGTCGCCGGCGGCGAGGAGCCCGCCCGCCGCACCGGAAACGGCCATCCCGGCCACCAGCACGAAGATCACGGTGAGGCTGGCAAGCGCTTTCGCTGCGAAGATCCGCCTGGTGGAGCGGACGGCGACCAGCAGGTGGCGCCACGTGCCGAGCCGGTCTTCGGAGGCGAAGACGTCCCCGGCGACGACCGACGTCAGCAGCGGAAGCGCGTACGTGCCCGCGAAACCGAGCATCACCAGCGGCCCGGCCCAGCCGGTGGCGTTCATCCACCGGCCGAAGAGCGTGTCGACGGGCAGCGAACTCTGCTCGCTCACCACGGCGACGAACACCGCCGGAGCGAGCCAGCAGGCCAGCACCAGCAAGCGGATCCGCCAGGCGGCGAACAGCTTGACGAGTTCGAAGCGGTAGCCACGCGTCACCGGGACGGGCCGGGCGGCTTCCAGCGCGGTCGTGGTCATCGGCCGGCCTCCGGCTGCTCGGTGAGGGCGAGGAAAGCGGCTTCGAGCGGCGACACGACCGGCGCGAGCTCGCGCACCGCGATGCCGTCCTTCGCCAGCCGCAGCACCAGTTCGTCGAGGGCGGGCACCGGTGCGCGGACCACGAACGCGTCGGTGTCCGCGTCGGCGAGGCGGATCCCCGGCGCGCCGGCGACCAGGGGCCGCGCGGCCGCCGGGTCGGACGTGCGCAGCCGGTAGTCGAGCTCGCCGTTCTCGGCGGAGAGCTTGCCCAGCGGGCCGGTGAAGACGACGCGGCCGGTGGACAGGATGGTGACCTCGGAGCACAGCGCTTCGAGGTCGTCCATCCGGTGGCTGGAGAGCACCACGGTGGTGCCGCCGCCGGCGAGCCGGTCGAGGACGCCGTGCACGTGCTTCTTGCCGGCCGGGTCGAGCCCGTTGGCCGGCTCGTCGAGCACCAGGAGGCGAGGTTCGGTGAGCAGGGCGGCGGCGAGGCCGAGCCGCTGCCGCATGCCGAGGGAGAAGCCGCGCACGCGGTCGTCGGCGACGTCGGTGAGCCCGACCTCGCCGAGGACGTCGTCGATCTTCGCGGTCCGCCGGTCGCCGCCGCGGAGGGCGGCCAGCGCGGCGAGGTTCTGCCGGGCGGTGAGCGAGGGGTAGAGCCCGGGGCCGTCGACGAACCCGGCGACGCCACCGGGCGCGCTGAGGGTCTTCCCGACCGGCGTCCCGAGGATCTCGAGCCGGCCCTCGTCGGCGACGGCCAGGCTCAGCAGCAGGCCGAGCAACGTCGTCTTGCCCGCGCCGTTCGGGCCGACCAGCCCGTGGATCCGTCCCGGTGCCACGTCCAGATCGACGCCGTCCAGCGCGACGACGTCCCCGAAGCACTTGGTGATTCCGCGCGCTCGCACCGCGACGGGCGTGTCCATGGCTCCCCTTGCTCATTTTCCTGAGTCGCGAAAGAAACTTAGGCAGGACAAGTGACTTCGGCGGGCGCGTCGGGTGAACGCGAATCGAACGAGAACCGACCGGCGGGCACCACGCCGGTGAAATGTCCGAGTTAAGGCCGGACCTTGCGCGGAGTTAACCGGCGTCTTGCCTTCGAGCGGCCCGGAAACCGTTGGGGGTCAAGAAGTGCGCGGGACCACCAAGCCGGATTCGTAGGCGAGGACCACGAGCTGCGCCCGGTCGCGGGCGTGCAGCTTGGTCATCGCCCGGTTGATGTGGGTCTTCGCGGTCAGCGGGCTGATCACCATGCGGGCGGCGATCTGGTCGTTGGCCAGTCCCTGCGCGACCAGGGTGACGGCTTCGCGCTCGCGGTTGGTCAGGTGGGCCAGCCCGGCCGCGGCGCCGGTCCGGAGGGGCTGGGTGACGTACCGGTCGATCAGCTTGCGGGTGATCGACGGTGCGAGCAGGGCGTCACCGCGGGCGGCGACCCGCACGGCGTGCAGGAAGTCCTCCGGCCGGATGTCCTTGACGAGGAACCCCGCCGCGCCGGCGCGCAACGCCGTGAAGACGTACTCGTCGAGGCCGTAGTTGGTCAGGATGACCACATGCACCCCGGCCAGCACCGGATCGGCGGCGATGCGCCGGGTCGCCTCGATGCCGTCCACGACCGGCATCTGGACGTCGATGAGCGCGATGTCGGGCAGGTGCTGCCCGGCCAGTGCCACGGCCTCGCCACCGTCGGCGGCCTCGGCCACCACCTCGATGTCGTCCTCGATGTCGAGGAGCGCGCGGAACCCGCTGCGGATGAGCGGCTGGTCGTCGGCCAGCAGGACCCTGATCACGACGCCGGGCCCACGGGAAGCTCGGCGTGGACGGTGAAGCCGCCTTCGCTGCGCGGCGCCGCCCGCAGCCGGCCGCCGAGCGCGGCGACGCGTTCGCGCATCCCGAGCAGCCCCACACCGGGGACCGGCGCGGTGTCCGGGGTGGCCGTGCCGTCGTCGTCGACGCGGATGACGAGCGTGCCCGGGCGGTAGCCGATCCGGACCGACGCGGTCTCGGCGGCGGCGTGGCGGGCGATGTTGGTCAGCGACTCCTGGACGATCCGGTAGCCGGTCCGGTCCGCCGCGACGGGAACCTCGTCGCGCTCGCCCTCGATCGTCAGCGTCGCGTCCAGGCCGGCCGCCCGGGCTCGCCGCACCAGGTCCGGGACGTCGTCGAGGCCGTGCGGGGGATTCCCGTCGTCGCGCAATGCCTCCAGGGTCGCGCGCAGCTCACGGGCCGCCTCACGGCCGGCGTCCCGGATCACCAGCAGCGCGTCCGGCACCGGCTCCCCTCGCTTGCCTGCCAGGTGGACGGCGACCTCGGCCTGCACCTTGATGACCGAGATCTGGTGGGTGAGCGAGTCGTGCAGTTCGCGGGCGATGTGCAGCCGCTCCTCGTCGGCACGCCGCCGCGCGGTCTCTTCGCGGGTGCGCTCGGCCTCCTCCGCCCGCCGCTCGGCCTGGCGCAATGCTTCGCCGGCGGCACCGGCGGCGATCAGCCACGCGATCTGGAGGACGTCGCGGGTGTGCGTGATCGCCTCGCCCACGGCCAGGTCGCCGGGCGCGGCGAGGATCGCGAACGGAAGAGCGCACACCATGAGCACCGCGCTCACCACCGCGAGGACGCGGTGTCCCGCCCGGACCGCGGCGTACACCGCGAGCAGGTACGCGACGGCGGGGACGTCGACCCCGGCGGCCTGGGATCCCAGCGCGCACAGGCCGGTCACCGCCAGCACGGTGACCGGCGCCCGGCGGTACGCGGCCAACGCGAGGCCGCCGATCACCAGCAGCACGCAGCCCAGCGGGACGAGGCTCGTGGCGGGGTGGTGCGCGTACAACCCGGCGACGAGCAGGGCGGTCGCCACCCCGACGGCGACCAGCCCGTCCCCGAGCCGGATCCGTGCCGTGCTCATGCCTGCACGGTAATCGGGTGCGGGCCGGGGCGACTCCTGCGCACGGACGATCCTCGGACTACCGCAGCCGCAGTACTTCCCCGGCTCCTGCGGCGACCGCGGCAGCGCGAAGTGCCTGCGCCCGGGCGACGACCGGCGGCCGGTCCGGCGGACAGGATCGAGCGACACCCAGCAGAGGAGAACCTCATGTCCGGCACCCACGCCTTCCTGGAACTCGCCACGCCGATTCCGGCGGCCGCCGCCGTGTACACCGTGACCGCCGCCCGGGTCTGGGCCACGGCGGCCGCGCTGCTGGGGCTGGCCGGCGCGATCATCGGCGGCCGGGTGTTCGCCCGCGGCCGCCGCCGTCCCGGAGCCGGCGGGCGGACGGGAGCCGTGGTGGCGCTGGCGTCGGGACTGGTCGCCGTCACCGGCGGGGTGGTCGACCTGGCCCTCGCCGACGGTGGTCCCGGCACCGGCAACGGCGTCGTCGGGGGTGCCGTGGCCGTGGTCGCGGGTCTCCTGGCCGGCGTTCTCGGCGGGCTGGCACTGTCGCCGGGCCGTCGCGGCCCAGCGTGACCCACGTCACCGGCCGATGCTGTCAGGGATTCGGGAGCTGTCTCGTTCAGGGGGCACGCGAACGTGACAGGAGCGAACCATGCCGCACCGCATCGTCGTCCTCGGGGCCGGCTACGCCGGGGCCTTCTCCGCCGGTTACCTGGCCCGCCGGCTGCACCCCGGCGATTTCGAGATCACCGTCGTCAACGCCGAACCCGACTTCGTCGAGCGGCTGCGCCTGCACCAGCTCGCCGCCGGGCGGGAACTCCGCCACCGGCCGCTGACCGGGGTGTTCGCCGGCACCGGGATCCGGCTGCGCGTGGCGCGGGTGACCGCCGTCGACGCCGCGCACCGGACCGTCACCGTCGCCGACGGCGAGCGCATCGACTACGACACCCTCCTCTACGCGCTCGGCAGCACCGCCGCCGACCACGGCGTTCCGGGCGTCGGCGAGCACGCCTTCGCCGTGGCCGCACGGCCGTCCGCGCTCCGCCTGCGGGCTCGCCTGGACGAGCTGGGCGAGGACGGGCAGGTGCTGGTGGTCGGCGGCAACCTCACCGCGATCGAGACCGCCACCGAGATCGCCGAATCCCGGCCGGGACTTCGGGTCGGCCTCGCCACCAGCGGCGAACTGGGCGGCTGGCTGGGTGCGAAGGCCCGCCGTCACCTGCTGCGGGCCTTCGACCGGTTCGGCATCGCGGTCCACGAGCACACCACCATCGCGCGTGTCGAGGAGAGCACGGCAGTCGCCGCCGACGGGACCGCCTTCGCCGCCGACGCGACCGTGTGGGCCGCCGGGTTCGCCGTGCCCCCGATCGCCGCCGCCGGTGGCCTCGAGGTGGTGGCCGACGGCCGGATCACCACCGACCGGCAGCTGCGGTCGGTCTCGCACCCGGACGTCTACGTCGCCGGGGACAGCGCTTTCGTCCTCGGCGAGAACGGGCAGCCGCTGCCGATGTCCTGCGCCTCCGCGGGGTTCACCGCGCTGCAGGCGACGGCCGCGATCATCGGCGACCGGACCGGGCGCAAGATCAAGACGACCGCGCTGAGCTACCTCGGCAACCACATCAGCCTCGGCCGCGACGACGGGATCTTCCAGCTGGTCGACGGGGAAGCGCGCGCGAGGCCCGGGGCCCTGTGCGGGCGGCCGGCCGCCCGCGTCAAGGCGGCGGTCCTGGCGGCCAGCGGCTGGGCCATCAGCCGCCCGGGCTTCGGCAGGCCAGGTCACCGGTACCGCTTGGCCACCACCGGAAAGCACTCCCCCGATGTGGTCGCCGCCTAAAGTCGTGCTCATGGACACCGCCGCCGTGGCGCGTTTCGAGGCCAGCCGGGACCGGCTGGCCTCGCTCGCCTACCGCCTGCTCGGCTCGGCCGCCGACGCGGAGGACACGGTGCAGGACGCCTTCCTGCGGTGGCAGGCGGCCGACCGCGGGTACGTCGAGGTGCCCGAGGCGTGGCTGACCAAGATCGTCACCAACCTGGCCCTCGACCGGCTCCGTTCGGCGAAGGTGCGGCGCGAACGCGCGGTCGGCACCTGGCTGCCCGAACCGCTCCTCGACGGCGACCCGATGCTGGGCCCGGCCGACACCGTCGAGCAGCGTGAATCGGTGACCCTGGCGGTGCTGACCCTCATGGAGCGCCTGTCGCCGGCCGAACGAGCCGCTTACGTGCTGCACGAGGCCTTCGCCTACAGCCACGCCGAAATCGCCGGCATCCTCGGCATCAGCGAGTCCGGGAGCCAGCAGCACCTGCACCGGGCCCGCCGCCGGATCGCCGCCGGCCGCGGCACGGACATCGACCACGCCTCGGCGCGCCGGATCGTCGAGGCGTTCGTCGAGGCCGCCTCCTCGGGCCGGACCGAGCGGCTGGTGGCGCTGCTGACCGACGACGCGACCGGCATCTCCGACGGCGCCGGACTGGGGCTGGCGGAGCGGCTGATCCGGTATCCGACCCCGGAACGGATCGCCGGCGCGGTGCGCGCCGGCTTCAAGCCGTCTCCGGCCAAGCGGAGGCTCGCCGGTGGCTCCCCGTCGATCCACGCCGTCGTCGTCAACGCCTGCCCGGCCATGCTCGCCACGCTCGAGGACCGGGTCCTGGGTGTCGTGGTCCTGGAGGTCCGGGCCGGCAAGATCGCCGTGATCCGCGGCATCGCCGCCACGGACCGGCTCGGCCGCCTCACCGGGCAATGGCGGCGGCAGGAACGCGACGCCCCCCTGATCGAATCCTGGTGACCCGCCGGTCTGTCCACTGTGTCCGGTGGGGTCACCAGTAGCGCACCGAGCAGATCCGGCACGGCGCCGACTTGTCGTCGTGCTCGCACAGCGCGCGGCACGCGGCGTCCGACCGCCGGATGTCCGCCAGCCGGCCGCGCAGCCATTCGCGCACGGTCGGCCGGCGGCCGGGAAACGCTTTCCTGGTGGTCACACCCCGAGCAGGCGCCGCAGGTCCGGGGCGTGGCGGCGGGAAACGGGCACGAACTCGTGGCCCCGGGAATCCAGGATCAGGAACAGCTCGCCCTTGATACCGCGCTCGATTTCCGCCACCCGGCGCAGATTGACCAGGAAACGCCGGTGCACCCGGCGGAATCCGCAGGACGCCAGGGAGCGTTCGACGTTGTCCAGGCCGCGGGTCGCGGCCTGGATCCGGCCGCGTTCGGTGACCAGCCAGACGATGTTGCGGTCGGCCTCGGCGTAGCGGATCTCCGACGGCGCCAGCAGGACCAGCCGGTCGTTGCGCATCCCGATGACGCTCCGGGGCAGCGGCCCGAGCTCGTCGTCGGCGCCTCCCCCGTAGGCTTCGCCTTCCCGCACCCCGAACGCGCACAGCATGCCCACGACGTGGTTCGCGTCGACGACCGCCCGCACGGTCACCGGCGTAGGCTCCTCACCGGGGCACACCGGCAGCAGCGCGTACCCGCTCCACTCGGCGCTCCCCCGGACCCGGTCCTTCGCCCACCGCAGCACTTCCGGCAGCCCCGCGATGTCCGGGGTCCACCGCCGCGCCGGTTCGATCGCACCCGCGACGAACGGGGCTTCACCGGCCAGCCCGAGCATCGCGACCGCCGATTCGGTGGCGGCGAGCACGTTTCCCCCGCGATCCATCGCCAGGAACGCACCGCCGGAGTGCGCGCACTTCCGGGTGAACTCGGCGATGACCTTGTCGGCTTCGTGGATGGCGCGCCGGTAGATCTCCTGTTCCACGAAGGCCGCCGCCTTCGTCAGCCACGGGGGCACGAGCTCGGACAGCGCCGCGTTCCACCGCGAAATGTTGATCGACGCGACCGGCGCGCCGGTCACCACGTCGCGGACGGAAGTGCCCGCGCACGCCCAGTGGTGGAACGCTTCGCACCAGTGTTCCGGCCCCGTCACGGTCACCGGGCCGGCCACCTCGAGCGACGTGCCCATCCCGTTGGTGCCGGTGCACTCCTCCGACCACGACGACCACGGCGCGAGGTTGTGCAGTTCGGCGCGCCGTTGCGCGGAGGGGTCGCCCCAGGAGCCGAGGACGCGCCCGTCCCCGTCCGTCACGGTGACGACGGCGCCGTCGCGCTCCACTTCCCGGCCCGCCAGGGCGCCGAGTCCGCCGAGCGCGGTGAAGATCACGCCGTCGTCGCTGCGCCGGTCCTCGTCGCCCTCGGCCCCCGGTGCGACGTCCAGCGTGCGGTCGACGTCGTAGCGGTCCCGGCACCGGTACCAGGAAGCCAGGATCTCGGGCCGCACACCCGTTTCGACGTTTTCGCCCGCCGCGAAGTTCTCCCACGCACGGGCCACTTCCTTCGCCGACGAGGTGGCTGCCAGGGAGCCGGCCGGGACGCGCTCGCGTCCCCCGGGCCGGCGCGGTGCGATCACCAGTGGCGGCACTCTCCCGGTCATCGCGACCTCCTTGTCGCCGGGCGAAGCGTCTCACGACATGTTCACACCGTTCGACCACTTCGCTGTAGAACTACCTGAACGGACGGGTAGGCTGGGAGCAGCAAATCCGGGCCGGCTTCGAGCATATGCCCGGCTGGTGGCGAAACGCCGTCCCGACCGCTGGTGGGTGAATGGCCGCCGCCCGTCATCGCCGCACCACCGTTCGTGGGACGTTCGCCCGCGGTCAGCACGCGCCGCTTGCCCTCGGTCCGATGCCCGGTTTAGCTTGCTACGAAGGCCAATCGCCGCGCCCGGGCCCGACAGACCAAAGGCGGTCTAACCATGGCACAGGTACGCCGGCTCGACCCGCACTCCCGGGGGAGCGGCGGCGCGACGGTGTACCAGGCGTGGGAACGGTTCGCGCGGGGCGGCGACGACCTCAGCGGGGTGCGGCCCGAGATAGCGATTTCCTGGCAGCGGTGCCGGGACCAGTACCGGGTCGACCCGGGCCTGACCGAAGCCCCGGCGGCCGTCGCGGACGTCGGTCACGCGCTGGAGCACGACGTCGTGTTCGCCGAACTCGGCTTCCGCGCCGCTTCGCTGGCGCACGAGGTCGGCACCCTCGGCGGCATGGTGACCATCACCGACGGCACCGGCCGGGTGCTGGCCCAGTGGGGTGACCAGGCCACGCAGGACGTCGCCGCCGAAGCCAACCTGGCGCGGTGGTTCTGCTGGTCCGAGGGCGCCACCGGGACGAACGGCATGGGTACCGCGCTGATGTCCTACGCCCCGGTGCTGATCCGCGGCGCCGAGCACTGGTGCCGGGCGTTCCAGGACTGGACCTGCGCCGGGGTGGCGGTGCGGGACGTGGTGACCCGGGAACCGGTCGCGGTGCTCAACATCTCGTGCTGGCGCGGCGATCTCCCCGGCACGGTGGGGGCCTGGCTCGGCAACGCCGCCACGATGACCCAGCGCATCCTGCGCCGGCGCGCCAAGGACGACGGCGCCGAACTGATGGCCGCCTTCAGCCACGTCCGGTCGGGCTCGAGCGCGGCGCTCGCGGCCGTGGACGCCGCGGGCCGGGTCGTGCTCGCCGACGACACGGCGGGTGTGCTCCTCGGCATCCCGGGCTCCACACCGGCGCCCGATCCCGCGGTGCGGTGGAAACCGGAACTGCCGGAGTTCATCCGGGCCGCCCGCTACGCCGCCGAACAGGCGATGCGCAACCCGGACTGGGCCGGTTCGACGCAGATCTTCACCCGGTTGGCCACCGAACCGACGTCGATCAGCTTCCAGCCGGTGTTCCTGTCCGGGCACCTGGTCGGCAACGTCGTTTCGTTCGGCGTGGCCGAAGGGGATCCGTTGCCCCGGGCGAAAGAGGACGTGCCGCCGCACGTGCAGCCGCACCGGATGGTGGCGACGCGCGAGAACCGCATGGTCCTGCTGTGGCTGCCCGAAGTCTCCTTCGCGCAGTCGGACGGCAACGACGTGTGGCTGTCCACCGACCAGGGACTGCTGCGCTCCGCCTCGCCGGGCCTCGACCGGCTCGAGGCCGAGCTGACCGACTCGGGGTTCCTCCGGGTGCACCGCCAGTACGTGGTGAACCTCAGCCGGATCCGGGAGGTCGAGCGACGGCACAAGGGCGAGCTGTTCCTGGTCATGGACGACGACGCCCAGACCATGGTGCCGGTTTCCCGGCGCAACGCCCCGTCCGTGCGCCGGGCGCTGGAGATCTGACCCGCTGCTCAGCCGCGGTACCGGTGCACGTCACAAACGCAGTACATGAGCCGGCAGGCGAAGCACGCGGGCTTGTCGACGCACGTGATGCAGCGCCCGCAGTGCACCGGCTCGGTGTGCCGCGCGACGTCGTCGGGCCCGTAGCGTTCCCCGCAGTACAGGCACGGCGGCGGCTGGTCCATCACATCACCTCCGGTCCGGTGGCCGAGCCGTCGCCGGGACGACGACGGCTCGGCCACGTCAGCGGCGGTTTCCCGTCACAGGGAGAACACGATCAGCGCGGCCCCGTGTCCCTGACCGGACATGCCGGGGACGATGCCCTCGAGCCAGCCACCCCAGCCGACCGGCACCGCGATGTACTGCTTGCCCTCGACGGTGTAGGTGCTCGGGCTGCTGTGGTGACCGCTGCCGCACTGGAAGCTCCAGAGCTTCTCCCCCGTTTCCGAGTGCAGCGCCAGGAACTCGCCCGCGGGCGTGCCGGCGAACACGACGTTCCCCGCGGTGCTGAGGGTCGACGCGGCCATCGGCATGCTGTTCAGCCGGTGGCGCCACTTCTCTTCACCGTGGGAGTCGAACGCGCTGACCGAGCCGGCCATGTTGTCGATGTCCACCTCGACGGCGGCACCCCAGTAGGGCATGCCCTCCTTGAACTCGCGACGCCGCCGGGTGGCGGTGGCGCCCACGTCGGCCACCGGGACGTAGAACAGGTCGTGGTCCGGGTTGTACGACGCGTGCGTCCATTCCTTCGCGCCGGCCGGGCCGGGGAAGAAGTGGCAGGGTTCGCCTTCCTTGTCCGGGTACTTCCGCGCGGTCACCTTGCCGTCGCGGGTGATGACGCCCCAGTCGATCCGGTCGACGAACGGCGTGACGTGCTGCAGCTCGCCGTCGGTGCGGTCGAGGACGAACATGTACCCGTTCTTGTCGAAGTGGGCCAGCAGCTTCTTGCCGTCCCGCTCGAACAGGGTCATCTCCATCGTGGAGTCGTAGTCCCACAGGTCGTGCGGGGTGAACTGGTAGTGCCACTTGATCTCGCCCGTGTCGACGTCCAGCGCGACCACGCTGTCGGTGTAGAGGTTGTCGCCCTCGCGGACCTCGCCGTCGAAGTCCGGCGCCGGGTTCCCGGTGCCCGCGTAGTAGAGGTTCAGCTCCGGGTCGAAGCTGCCGGTGACCCAGTGGTTCGCGCCGCCGCGCTGCCAGGCCTGGCCGTCGGCGGGCCAGGTCTCCGAACCGGGCTCCCCCGGCTTCGGCACGGTGTAGGTGCGCCAGCGCTGCTCGCCGGTTTCGAGGTCCCAGCAGTCGATGTGGCCGCGGACGCCGTACTCGCCGCCGGAGGAGCCGGTGATGAGCGTGTCCTTGATGACCAGCGGCGCGATCGTGGCGCTCTCGCCCGCCCGCACGTCGCCGATGGCCTTCTGCCAGACCTTCCGCCCGGTGGTGGCGTCGAGCGCGACCAGCTGGGCGTTCTGGGTCACCATGTAGACCTTGCCGTTCGCCACCGCGCAGCCGCGGTTGACGTTGGCGCAGCACAGGGTCACGTCGATCGGGATCGCGTGCTTGTACCGCCACAGCTGCTCGCCGCTCTTCGCGTCGAGCGCCCAGAGCCAGCCGTCCCAGCCGGTGACGAACATGACGCCGTCGACGACCAGCGGGCAGGCCTCGAACGCGTACGTCGAGGTGGAGGCGATCATGCCGCTCGCGCTCGCCTGGAAGATCCAGGCCACCTTCAGATCCTTGACGTTCCCGGCGTTGACCTGGTCGAGCAGGCTGTGCCGCTTGCCGTCGTAGTCGCCGTAGTAGGTGATCCAGTTGTGGGATTCGCCGCGTGCCTGCAGGATGCGCTCGTAGCCGAGGCCGCGCGTCACGTCCGGCGCGCTGTGCGGCAGGTTGGACAGCTTGCTGTGGTCGAACGCCTTGCCGGCGTCGACGTATTCGAGTGTCATGGTGTCTCCTGCCTTTCTACGGCCGCGGCTGGGCGGGTCGGTCGAGCTTGGCTTCCGGCGGCACTTCGCCGGTCACGACGATGGCGGCGGTCAGGCCCCGGCCCTCGTCGTTGCCGGCCGGCGAGCCGTACCAGTAGCAGCCGGGACCGTCCAGTTCGAGGGTCGCGGTGCCCTTCGAGTGGTTCAGCAGTCCGATGAACTGCCGGTCCCCGTTGCTGGGCAGCAGGCAGGCGTGGGTGTTCTTGTCGTCGTTGATGATCGTCAGTTCGAGGACGCCGGAGTGCGGCATGATCAGCACCCCCGGTTCCCACGCCATCGCGTCCTCCCGGATCCGGATGGTCGCTTCCATCGTCCCGTCGGCACGCTCGGTCGCCTTGGCGATCGTGCCGGACCCGAGCACGGCACCGATGGTCGCCTTGTTCTGTCCGCGCAGTTCGGCCAGGAGGTCTTCTCGTTCCTGGGTAGTCGTCATCGGACCTCGCCTCCAGGTGCTGGTTCGCACTCTTGTTGTCCTGCAACGCGTCCGGACTCTACCGCCGGGGACGCCGGCCCGATATCCGTTGCCACAGAACAGCCGTGGTCCACCGTTCGCCCGGCGAGAGGTACCGTTCAGCGCAGGTCGAACCGGTCGAGCTCCATGACCTTCACCCAGGCGCCGACGAAGTCCCGGACGAACTTCCCGCCCGCATCCGCGCTCGCGTAGACCTCCGAAAGCGCTCTCAGCTCGGAGTGCGCACCGAAGAGGAGATCGACCCGGCTCGCGGTCCACTTCACCTCCCCGTTTCTCCGGCCTTCGTAGCTCGCCGTCCAGCGGCGTCCGTCGCCTTTCGGCACCCAATCCGTGGCCATGTCCAGCAGGTTGACGAAGAAGTCGTTCGTCAACGACCCCGGCGCCGCGGTCAGCACTCCCACCGGAGAACCCCCGTGGGTGGCACCGAGCACCCGCAGCCCGCCGACCAGCACGGTCATCTCGGGCGCGCTCAGGTTCAGCAGGCTCGCCCGCTCGACCAGCAGGTGCTCCGGAGGCATCCGGACGCCGTCGCCCAGGTAGTTCCGGAAGCCGTCCGCCCGCGGCCGCAACGCGCCGAACGACTCGACGTCGGTCCAGTCCGGGGTCGCGTCGGTGCGCCCGGGCCGGAACGGAACGCCGGCCTCGTGGCCACCGGCCGCGGCGGCGTGCTCCACCGCGGCACACCCGCCGAGCACGATCAAGTCGGCCATCGAAATCCGTTTGCCGCCTTGCTGGGATGCGTTGAAGCGCTCCTGGATCGCTTCCAGCGCGGGCAGGACGACGTTCAGCTGCCCGGGTTCGTTGACCGGCCAGCCGCGCTGCGGTTCGAGCCGGATCCGCGCGCCGTTGGCCCCGCCGCGCTTGTCGCTGTGGCGGTAGGTCGAAGCCGATGCCCACGCCGTGGCCACGAGCTGCGCGACCGTCAGGCCGGAGCCGAGGATCTCGCGCTTGAGGGCGGTGATGTCGCCGGCGTCGACCAGTTCGTGGTCCACCACCGGCACCGGGTCCTGCCAGAGCAGCCGTTCGGCCGGGACGAGCGGGCCCAGGTACCGCTCGATCGGGCCCATGTCGAGGTGCGTCAGCTTGAACCAGGCCCGCGCGAACGCGTCCTCGAACTGGTCCGGGTGCTCCAGGAACCGCCGCGAAATCGCCGCGTAGACCGGATCCTCCTGCAACGAGAGGTCCGTGGTGAGCATGACCGGGTGGTGTTTCGTGTCCGGGTCGAAGGGGTCCGGCACGGTGCCTTCACCCCGGCCGTCGCTCGGGATCCACTGCCACAGCCCCGCCGGGCTGAGCTCGACGTCCCATTTGTACTCGAAGAGCGTCTCGAAGAACGTGTGGTCCCACTCGACGGGCGTGCGCGTCCACATCCCCTCCAGTCCGCTGGTGACCGTGTCCGCCGCGATGCCGCTGCCGTGCCCGCCGCGCCAGCCCAGGCCCTGCGCGGTGACCGGCGCGGCCTCGGGTTCGGGACCGCAGACGACGTTCGGGTCCGCCGGGCCGTGGGTCTTGCCGAAGGTGTGCCCGCCCGCGATGAGCGCCACCGTTTCCTCGTCGCCCAGCCCCATCCGCTTGAACGTCTCCCGGATGTCGCGGGCCGCGAGCCGCGGGTCGGGGTTGGTGGCCGGGCCCTGCGGGTCGACGTAGATCAGCCCCATCTCGGTGGCCGCCAGCGGCTCGTCGAGATCGCGCAGGCCGCTGTAGCGCTCTTCGGCCAGCCACTTGCGTTCCGGGCCCCAGTACGTCTCGTCGGGCTCCCACACCTCGGCCCGGCCGCCGCCGAACCCGAACGTCCGGAAGCCCATCGACTCCAGGGCCCGGTTGCCCGCGAAGACCATCAGGTCCGCCCAGGAGATCCGGCGCCCGTACTTCTGTTTCACCGGCCACAGCAGCCGGCGTGCCTTGTCCAGGTTGCGGTTGTCCGGCCAGCTGTTCACCGGGGCGAAGCGCTGCATCCCGGCACTGGCACCGCCCCGGCCGTCGCTGACGCGGTAGGTGCCCGCGGCGTGCCAGGCCATCCGCAGCACGAGCGGGCCGTAGTGGCCGAATTCGGCGGGCCACCAGTCCTGTGACGTCGTCAGCACCTCGTCGACGTCCCGAGCCAGTGCGTCGAGATCCAGCGTCGCGAACTGCGCGGCGTAGTCGAAGTCCGCGCCCAGCGGGTCGATTTCGTTCCCGCGCAACGCTTTCAGGTCGACCCGGTGCGGCCACCGGTCGCCGATCCGGTTCCGCCGCCGGGCCGGCCGGCGCTCGCCCAGGACCTGGTCGTAGGTGCGGTAGACGTGGGTGTCGGGATTCTCGGGCATCCGGTGTCCTCGTCACCCGCGGTTCAGCCGAACACCAGGGGCAGCAGGATCGCCGCGCCCAGCAGCGAAATCCCGCTGAACAGGTCGGACCGGACCCGGACGACCCTGGCGGCCATCCGCCCCACGTACAGGCCGGCGAACGACATCACCACGGTCATGGCGCCGAAGACCAGCATCGGGACCACGAGGGAGAACCCGGCGATGCCCAGGCCGGCGCCGGCGATGAAGTTGTCGATGGTCAGCGAAAGCGGCATCCCGAAGAGCGTCACCCAAGGGTGGTCCATGTCTTCCGGCTCCGGGTTCCGGATCGCCCCGACGATGAAGTAGACCCCGTACAACCCCAGCGCGGCCGCGCCGATGTACTCCGCCGAGTCACCGAGGAAGTCGCCCAGGTACCGGCCGAGGAATCCGCCGAGCAGCGGCCCCACGGCGTCCCACACCCCGAAGACGAGCGCCACCTGCACGGCGCGCCGCCAGCCGAACGGGATGGTGCCGATGGCGATCGACGAACGGAAGTTGTCGAGGCTGAGGCCGAAGGCGAGGGCGATCAGCGGAAGGAATTCAAGCGTCACTCGAACCACCTCGGGACAGTGATCAGGGTGGCGCAAGGCCCCGGCCCGGTCGGGTTCCGGGGTCCTGCGCCGACGCGGGGACTCGGCTGTCAGTCCCGGTAGAAGTAACCGGTGACCTCAGCGCACACCTCGACGATCGTGTACTCCGGGGTTTCCCACTTCATGTCTTCCTCCTATTTCGCGGACATCGAAGAGCATCTTGGATGTGCCGGAGGCGCTACAACCGATCTTGGACCAGCGGTCGGCAACCGGTGCCGAACGGTGCCCCGGAACCCACGAGTGGGACTACCCTTCGCGCGCCGGAACCGTCGGTCTGCGGTGGACGAGGTCTCCGCCGGCCGCCGCATCTTCATCGTTGGCCCGGACGAGGGCGTCCTGCACCAGGTGGTGGTCCGGCGAGTGCCGGCACACCGGGTCGGTGCGTCCCGCGTCGCCGGTCAGCGCGAAGGCCTGGCACCGGCAGCCGCCGAAGTCCAGCTCCTTGCGCGGGCAGCTTCGGCACGGGTCGGGCATCCAGTCCGTGCCGCGGAACGCCTCGAACGCCTCGGACTCCGCCCAGATCCACGCGAGGTCGTGCGCGCGCACCGAAGGGAACTCCATCGTCGTGATCTCCGCGGCCACCGGGCAGGGGTAGACCGTGCCGTCCGGGGCGACGGTCAGCGCCGTGCGCGCCCAGCCGCCCATGCACGGCTTGGGGTAGGTCTCGTAGTAGTCCGGGAGGATCCACAGCAGCTCCAGCTGCTCGGCCAGCTCGGCCTTCCGGCGTGCGTAGACGCCGACGGCCTCGTCCAGCTGGGCCTTGCTCGGCATCAGCCGTTCCCGGTTGCGCAGCGCCCAGCCGTAGTACTGGGTGTTGGCGAGCTCCAGCCGTTCGGCGCCCCACTTCACGCAGACGTCGATGATCGCGTCGAGCCGATCCAGGTTCAGCCGGTGCAGGACCACGTTCATGTTCAGCGGCAGCCCGGCGTCGCGGATGATGCGCGCGGCCGCCTCCTTGCGGTCGAAGCGCTTGCTCGCCGCGATCAGGTCCGTCGCCTCGGCGGCGTCGCCCTGGATGCTCAGCTGAGCGCTGTTGAGCCCGGCCGCGACGAGCGATTCCGCCCGGCGCTCGGTGAGGCCGAGGCCGCTGGTGATCAGGTTCGTGTACAGGCCGAGGCGGCGGCACTCGGCGACCAGCGTCTCCAGATCCCCGCGGACGAGGGGTTCCCCGCCCGAAAAGTGGACCTGCAGGACACCGAGCCCGGCCGCCTCGCCGAGCACCCGCAGCCAGTGCTCGGTGGCGAGCTCGTCCTGCCGGTCGAGCAGCGCCAACGGATTCGAGCAGTAGACGCAGTGCAACGGGCACCGGTGGGTGACCTCGGCCAGCAGGCCGTAGGGCGGCGGCGGGCCGCTCACTTGACCACCACCCAGCCCCGGCCGCTGGCGTCCTGGAGGAACGCCATGACGTCGTTCGTGAGATCGGTCGCCTCGAAGTCGTGCTCGAGCCGCTCGACCAGCTGCCGCACGGTCCGGCTGCCGTCGCAGAGCCCCAGGATCGCCGCGCCGGACTTGTTCAGGAGCACGACCCGTTCCGGCAGCAGGAGCAGTTCCACGTCCCGGACGCTGTCGTGCTTGAGCATCGCCTTGGTCGCCAGCCGGGGAGTGGCGGTCAGGTCGTCGCTGTCCATCAGGAGCTCTTGCTGTACGCGAGTTGCACGGCGTCGAGCAGGCTCCAGAGGACGTCGCACTTGAACTCCAGCGCCCGCGCGCAGGCGTCCTGCCGCTCCCGGGTCGTCGCGTGGGTGAGGACCAGTTCGAGCAGGTGCGCGATGTCCTTCGGCTGCTGGGTGAGCCGGGCCCGGAAGTAGTCCAGGCCTTCCGTCGCGATCCACGGGTAGTGGTGCCGGACGTCGGTGATCCGCCGGCTGAGCAGGTCCGGCGCGAACAGCTCGGTCAGCGCCGACGCCACGGACTCCAGCCACGGCCGCCGTCGGCAGAAGTCCACGTAGGCGTCCACGGCGAAGCGCACGCCGGGCAGGACCGTGTCGTCGTCGAACAGTTGCTCGCGGGTCAACCCGACGGCTTCGCCCAGGCGCACCCACTTCTCGAGGCCACCCTCGTCCCCCGTGCGCCCGTCGTGGTCGATGATGCGCTGGATCCACCGGCGCCGGTCGTCCCGGCCGGGGAGCTTGGTCAGGATGAACGCGTCCTTCACCGGCAGGTTCAGCTGGTAGTAGAAGCGGTTCCGCACCCACCCGCGGAATTCGTCTTCGCTCAGCGTGCCCGCGTGCATCCGTTCGTTGAACGGGTGCAGGTGGTGGTACCGCTTTTCCCCGATCGACCGAAGCCGCGCTTCGAACTCTCCGGCGGTCCAGGCGTCCATCCGTCCACCTCCCACAGCTCGGCTTGCTCCCGCAACCTTCTTCGCCTCGCGCCGGGCCTGGCAACCGATCGGGAACGACCGGCACCGGATCCCGGACGAACGGCGGCGGTCCCCGCACGAGCGGATCGCGCGGCCGGGTCAGCTCGCCGGGGTCCGGATGCCGGCCAGGCGGGCCGCGGCGGCGAAGCCGTCGTCGGTGCCGGGCCAGTGGGCGCGCACAGCCTCGAGCCCCGCGCGGCGGACGACGCCGCGCAGGACGGCCGTGACGATGATGGCGTCGTCGGCGTGGCCGAGCACCGGGATGAAGTCGGGGATCAGGTCGATCGGCATGGCGAGGTAGACGAGCAGGAGCCCGAGCCGGATCCGGACGCCGCGGGGCAGAGTGGGGTCCGCGGCCAGGCGCCGGATGAGCCGGAGCACGTCGGGCAGCAGCCGCAGGGCCTCGCGCAGGAGCCCGCCCTTCGGCCGGACGAGGACGAGCGCGACGATCAGCACCAGCCACGCCACCACGAGCGCCGCGGCGAGGCCGATCAGCAGGTCCGCCCAGAACGAGCCGGTCACCGCTGGTCGACGGCGCGCAGCCGGGGCGCCGGGCGGTCGGGCGATTCGGCGTGCAGGGCGGCTTCTTCGAAGGCGGCGAGTTCGGCGGCGGCCTCCTCGACGGCGTCCCGGGCGTCCTGGCCACCGGGCGCGCCGAAGTAGTCGCGGGCGGCGATCTTGGTCATCCAGCTCCGGAACCGCAGCAGGTCGGCCTCGGACTCCTCGACTTCGGCGTAGGTGAGGTTGCCGCGCGCCCGTTCGTCGGCGAGTTCCCGGCGCAGCGCGGGAAGCCGGTCGAGGACTTCGCGGTACTCGACGTCCCGGGCGGCATCGAGCTCGGCGACCACGGCCGCTTCCTCGGCCGGATCGGTGAAGGTCATCGGCAGCACCCGCGCGGTGCCGCCCTGGTGGCGAACCCGGTCGGCCAGCCGCCGGATCTCCCGCACGACCTCGGGCCGGGCGGGCAGCAGGCACACGGACTGCTGCAGGTAGAGCGCACCGAGCGACCGCAGCTTGCGCCACACCTGCACCCGCAGCGAGTCGGGAGCACCGGCGGTCGACACGCTGATCACCAGCCAGCCCCGGTCGAGGTCCATCCTGGCATGTTACGCCCGTAACAACGGAATGATCCAGGTGTAACAGGGGTGGCCGCCCGGCCCCGGCGAACCGGGCCGCGCCTTGCTGACGCACCGGCGCGAGAACCGCCGCGAACGGCGCGCGAACCTCGTCGCCGGCCGGAGCGGGCGCGCCGTCGTACCGCGGTACTACCCGCCCCAGCGGATTCCCTCCTCCGGTACCACCATCCGCCCGTGCCCCGTCCCTAACGTCGGAAGCGAACGGCCCGGGTGGTCCGGGCCGGGGGACTTCCAGGGGATGAGCGATGATCGAGGCACACCAGCTGACCAAGCGGTACGGGGAAAAGACCGCGGTGGACGCCGTGGACTTCACCGTCCGGCCGGGGACCGTCACCGGGTTCCTGGGGCCCAACGGCGCGGGCAAGTCGACCACGATGCGGCTGATCGTCGGGCTCGATGCGCCGACCAGTGGGTCGGTCGTGGTCAACGCCCGCCGCTACGCCGAGCACCGTGCGCCGCTGCAGGAGGTCGGGGTTCTGCTCGAAGCGAGGTCGATACACCCGGGCCGGTCGGCGTTCGACCACCTGCTCGCGCAGGCGCAGACCCACGGCATCCCCCGCCGGCGGGTCGACGAGGTGATCGAACTGACCGGGCTGCAGTCGGTGGCGAAGAAGCGCGCGGGGAACTTCTCGCTCGGGATGGGCCAGCGGCTGGGGATCGCCGCGGCCCTGCTGGGCGACCCGGCGACGGTCATCCTCGACGAACCGGTCAACGGCCTGGACCCCGAGGGCGTCCTCTGGATCCGCACCCTGCTCACCGAGCTCGCCGCCGACGGCCGGACCGTCTTCGTCTCCTCGCACCTGATGAGCGAGATGGCCCTCGTGGCCGAGCACCTCATCGTCGTCGGCCGGGGGCGGCTGCTCGCCGACACCACCGTGCGCGACCTCGTCCGCGACGCCGGCGGCGACACCGTCCACGTCGTCACGGCCGAGCCCGGCCGGTTGCGCGACCTCCTGGCCGGACCCGGTGTCGAGATCGCCGGCCGCACCGGATCCGAAGAGCTCCAGGTGAGCGGCCTTTCGGCCCGGGCCATCGGGCTCAAGGCCGCGGAGCACGGCATCGCCCTGTTCGAACTCTCCCCCCGGACCGTCTCCCTAGAGGACGCCTTCATGGACCTGACCCGCGACGCCGTCGAGTACCACGGCGCCACCACCGGCATCGACACGCTCGGGAGCGCGGCATGAGCACTCTGACGACCCCCGCCGTTCCCACCGCCCGGGCCACCCGCCCGGCCTACCGCGTGACCGGGCGCCACGTCCTGCGCTCGGAGTGGACGAAGCTCTGGTCCCTGCGCTCCACCTGGATCACCCTCGGCCTCGGCCTGGTCTTCCTGGTGGCGTTCGGGCTGATCTCCGCCGCGCGGTACAAGTCCAACATCAACTCCGGCCAGCCGCTCGACCCGGACTTCGCCGACGCCACCGCCCTCAGCCTCTCGCTCTTCGGCACGAACTTCGCGCAACTGGCACTGGGCGTGCTGGGGGTGCTGGTCACCGCCGGCGAGTACTCCACCGGCATGATCCGCTCGACGCTGACCGGGGTCCCGCGCCGGCTGCCCGTGCTGTGGTCCAAGTCGGCGGTGTTCGGCGTCGTCGCGCTGCTCGTGGGTTTGGCCGGCGCGTTCCTCGCCTTCGTGTTCGGCAGCGGCATCGTGGCCGGGACACCGGCGGCGATGACGCTGTCGGACACCGGTGTCCTGCGCAGCCTGCTGGGCACCGGGCTCTACCTGGGCCTGGTCGGCGTGATCGGCGTCGCGCTCGGGGCGCTGCTGCGTTCGGTCGCGGGCGGCATCTCGGTCCTGGTCGGGGCGCTCATGCTGATCCCGGGCCTGGTCTCGCTGCTCCCGAAGTCCTGGCAGGGCGACATCAGCCCGTACCTGCCGAGCAACGCGGGCCAGTCGATGTTCGCCCTGACCCACGACGCCACCAGCCTGTCACCGGGCGCCGGGCTGCTGGTCTTCCTCGGCTGGACCGTCCTGCTGCTGGCCGGAGCCGCCTACCGGCTGGCGCGGTCGGACGCCTGACTCGCGTGCCGCCGGGCAGGCTTTCCTCCACGATGGACAGGTGACGCACATGCGCGGTGACGACCAGGCCGGCTCCGGGGTGCTCCCCGGGCCGGCCTCGTCGTGGGCCGCTCCCCCGCCCGCGCACCCGCTGGTCACCCGGCTGACGCGGCTCGGCCAGTCGGTCCGGCAGGCGGACCGGCGGCACCCGTGGGTCCTGGACCTGGCCGTCGTCGCCGCGCTGGTCGTCATGTTCTGCTTGCCGGACCTGTTCCCGCACCACGAAGACCGGGGCCCGGACGAGCTGCTGCTCACCTTCCGGCAGCTGCCGGCCGTGGGCACCGTGGCCCTGCAGGCCGGGCTGCTGCTGCCCTTGCTGTGGCGGCGGCGGGCACCGTCGGCCGCGCTGGCCCTGACCGCGGCGGCGTTCCTGGTCCAGTGGTCGCTCGGGGCCTTCCTGCGCGCCGACGTCGCGCTGCTCGTGGCGCTCTACAGCGTCACCCTGCACGGGCGCCTGCGGCACGTGCCGTGGGCGTGCGCGGCCGAGATCGCGCTCCTGATCCCGGTCGCCGCCCGGGTTTCCGGGTTCGTGTCGTTCTGGGAGGCGCTGTTCTTCCTGCTCACCGCGATCACCGCGGCCGTCGCGCTCGGGCTGGCCGTCCGGATCCGCCGGGCCCAGCTCGCGAGCCTGCGCGACCGCGCGACCCGGCTGGAGATCGAACGCGACCAGCGCAGCCGGCTGGCCGCCGCGACCGAACGCGTCCGGGTGGCCCGGGAGATGCACGACATCGTCGGCCACAACCTGTCGGTCATCATCACCCTGGCCGACGGCGGCGTCTACGCGGCCGACGTCGCGCCGGAGCGCAGCAAGGAAGCGCTCCGGCTGGTGGGCGACGCCGGCCGCCAGGCGCTGGGCGAGCTGCGGCGCATGCTGGGCGTCCTGCGCGAGAAGGCCGACGCACCCGAGCTGGATCCCCAGCCGGGGATCGCCGACCTCGGCGCGTTGTGCGCGCGGATCCGCGCGGCCGGACCGGAGGTCGTCTACCGGACCGGCGGCGAACTGGACACGCTCGACCGGGGCGTGCAGCTGATGGCCTACCGCATCGTCCAGGAAGCGTTCACGAACACGCTCAACCACGCCGGTCCCCGCACCCGGATCGACGTCCTGATCGCCGCCGACGGCCGGGAGCTGCGCATCCGCGTCCGGGACAGCGGGCGCGGCGACGGCCCGGCGCACCCCGAAGTCCCGCCGGAGAAGGGAAACGGGCTCGCGGGGATGCGGGAGCGGGCCGCCCTGTACGGCGGCACGGTCGACGCGGGCCCCACTCCCGGCGGCGGCTGGGTCGTCATGGCCGTTCTCGATCTCGCGCCGCTGCCCGGCGCACCGGGCGGGACACCGTGACGACCATCCTCATCGCCGACGACCAGCCGTTGCAGCGCTTCGGTTTCCGCATGCTGCTGGACGCGACGCCGGACACCGAAGTCGTCGGCGAAGCGGCCCACGGCGCGGAAGCCGTGCGCCGGACGGCGGAACTGCGGCCCGACGTCGTCCTGATGGACATCCGCATGCCCGGCATGGACGGCATCGAAGCCACCCGCCGCATCCTCGCGACCGGCGGCCGCTCCCGCGTCCTCGTCATGACCACGTTCGACATGGACGAGTACGCCTACGCCGCCCTTCGCGCGGGAGCCAGCGGGTTCCTCCTCAAGGACGCCCACCCCGAGGAACTGCTGGCCGGCATCCGAGCCGTCGCCGGCGGCGACGCGGTCATCGCCCCCGCCCTGACCCGGCGGCTCCTCGACACCTACGGCCACCGGCTGCCCGACGGCGGAGCCACGCCGGAGCACCCCGCGGACCCTCGCTGGCAGTCCTTGACCGCGCGCGAGCAGGACATCCTGGTGGCGATCGGGCAAGGGTGGACCAACGGGGAGATCGCCGAACGCCTCGTGCTGTCGGAGTCGACGGTCAAGACACACGTCGGGCGGGTGCTCGCGAAGGTGGGTGCCCGCGACCGCATCCAGGCGGTGATCCTCGCCTACGACCTCGGCCTGACTCGCCCGAACCCGCCCGCCTGAGCCGCTTTCCGGGCCTCGGCGGCGAAGCCCAGCACACTCACGACGGGCGCCACCACGGCGACCGCGCGCAGGCAGATCACCGGGACACCCGGGCGCGGGGTCACCGTCACCCCGGGCGGCGGGTCGGGCGCCCGGAAGCGCAACGTCTTCGTCATGTGGTGCCAGACGAAGATCTCCTTCCAGACCAGGTACCAGCTGACGGGCCAGGCCACCAGCGCGACGATCCGCAGCATCCGCACGACCGCCATCGTCCTCCGGTTTCCCTCACCCTCGACCGTGTTCACCGGCTTCGATCCCGTGCGGCTCGAAGCCGTCCCCGCCGAAGCCGTGCACCGCCGCGACGACGACCGCCGCGGCGACCAGCAGTCCGATGAGGACAGTCACGATCAGGAGCAGCCGCCGTCGGCCGGGTGCCGGTTCGGGCGACCGGCCGAGCAGCACCGCCAGGTCGGCCGCGAGGGCGCGGCGGACGCCCGCGACGATCGGCCGCCAGCCCGGCGCCGCCGCCGGTTCGGGGCCCGGCAGATCCGCCGTCAGGCCGGCGAGTTCGTGGCGGAAGCGGACCTCCTCGATCCGCGCCAGCCGTTCTTCGACCTCGTCCATCGTCAAGCGGCCTTCGCCGGCCGCCGCGTAGAGCGCGGCCCGGACCTGCTCACGTTCCGCATCCGAGCAGCGGATTCCGTCCGCGGTGTCCGTGGGCAGCGTCGTGCCGGGCGCGTTCTCGTTCATCATTTCCTCTTTCACTCCGGGAAAGCACTTCTCCCGAGGCTAACCGCGAAAAACCGAAGCCCGGGCCGGCGAACGTTAATGTTCGATGAGAGTTGCCCGCCCCCGCCGCGTCCTCAACTACAGTTACCCAGTGTCATCACCACCGCGACGAAGGGACGCCGAGTGCACTTGGTGATCGTCGACGACGAGACGGCCCTGCAGGACTCGCTGTCACGCACCCTGCGCTTCGAGGGCTACACCGTCTCCGTCGCCGGCGACGGCGCGGCCGGGCTCGCGCTGGTCCGCGGCGAAGCGCCCGACGGCGTGCTGCTCGACGTCACCATGCCGGTGCTCGGCGGGCTGGAGGTGTGCCGCGTGCTGCGCGCCGAAGGCAACACCGTGCCCGTCCTCATGCTGACCGCGCGGACCGCCGTGACCGATCGCGTCGCCGGTCTCGACGCCGGCGCCGACGACTACCTCGTCAAACCCTTCGCGCTGCAGGAACTCCTCGCCCGCGTGCGTGCCCTGCTGCGCCGCACCGAGTACCACGCCCCACCCGCGCCGTCGGCCCCCGCGGCACTGCGGTTCGCGGACGTGACCCTGGACCCGGCGACGCGGGAGGTGTTCCGCGGCGACCGGCCCGTGCACCTGACCCGGACCGAGTTCGCCATGCTCGAGGCGTTCCTGCGCAACCCGCGGATCGTGCTGACCCGGACCGTGATGTTCGAGAACGTGTGGGGCTACGACTTCGGCACCGCGTCCAACGGCCTCGACGTCTACGTGAGCTACCTGCGGCGCAAGCTGGAGGCCGAAGGCGAACCCCGGCTGCTGCACACGGTGCGCGGGGTCGGCTACGTGCTGCGCGAGGAACCGCTGTGAAACGCCCCCGGTGGAAGCGGCTTTCACTGCGCGCGCGCCTCGGTGTCCTGGTCGCCGCCGCCGTCGCGATCGCCGTGGTCCTGGTGTCGGCGATCTCCTTCAGCATCACCCGCGCGGACCTCTTCGACCAGTTCGACGCCCGGCTGCAGTCCTACGCCCAGCTGGCGGCGAAGACCGCGTCCCCGGCCGAAGCGCTGGAAACCCTCCGCTCCGCGGACGACCACGGTTCCGGCGTGGGCTCCGGTCACAACGGCGGGCTGACCGTGCAGTTCCTGTCCCCCACCGGCGAGGTGACGGGCACGGCGGGCGCCAAGCCCGTCATCCCGCCCCTGCCGGCGGAAGCGCCGGTGGCCGCGGGCGCGCTCGGCCGCACCTCCGACACCCGCCGGATCGACGGCGACCGGTTCCGGGTGTGGACGGCCCAGCGCGCCGACGGCGGCACGGTCGAGGTCGCCCAGGACTCCGAAGACGTCGAGGACACGCTGGCCCGGCTGGGTTTCTGGCTCATCGTCGTGTCGCTGGCCGGGGTCGTCGGGGCGACGCTGGTGGGCCGGGTGATCGCCCGGTCGGCGCTGCGCCCGGTCGACGACCTGACCGCGGCGGCCGAGAACGTCGCCCGCACGCAGGAGCTGTCGGCGGCGATCGAGGTCACCGCCGCCGGCGAGATCGGCAGGCTCGCCAGCGCGTTCAACGCGATGCTGGGCGCGTTGAGCCGGTCCCGCGACGAGCAGCGGCGGCTCGCCGAAGACGCCGGGCACGAGCTGCGCACGCCGTTGACGAGCCTGCGCAACAACATCGAGCTGCTCATCCACGCCGAGGCGAACCCGCAGCGGCAGCTGTCGGCCGAGGACCGCTCGCGGCTGCTGGCCGACCTCGACACCCAGGCCGTCGAGCTGACGGCGCTGATCGGCGAGCTGGTCGACCTCTCCACCGGGGAACGGCCCAGCGAGGTGGCCGAGCGGGTGGCGCTGGCCGACGTCGTCGGGTCCGCACTCGAACGCACCCGGTCGCGGTGGCCGAAGGTGTCCTTCACCGCCGAGCTGACCGGCGCCGAGGTGCTCGCCCGGCCGACTGCCCTCGAACGCGCCGTGCTGAACGTCCTGGAGAACGCCGCCAAGTGGTCACCGCCCGGCGGGACCGTGCGGGTGACGATGGCGGTGACGCCGGAGGCGGTGCGCGTCCGCGTCGACGACGAAGGCCCGGGCATCGCCGACGCCGACCTGCCGCACGTGTTCGAGCGCTTCTACCGGGCCGACGCCGCCCGCGCGCTGCCGGGCTCGGGCCTCGGGCTGGCGATCGTCGACCAGGTGCTCACCCAGCACGGCGGCCACGCCGAGGCCGGCCGGGCCGAGACGGGCGGCGCGCGGTTCGACCTCGTCGTCCCGCCCGCCGCTTCTTAACCAAACCCCGCGCGATCTTCATCGAACTCTCATGGACGGGCACCACCGTCTGAAGGGTGACTCCACGGTCCGCGCTCTCGCCCGCTCGGCCAGCGACCCTGACGCTGGTGATGGCCGCCGTCGCCCAGGCGATCATCGCCGGGCTGACCTTCGGCTTCGCCGGCAACGTCAGCCCGTGGCACGACCCGGTCAGCGACTACGCCTGGCACCGCGGCGGCCGGTTCCTGTTCGCGGCGGCCGTCGTCCTCCTGCTCGCGGCCGCCGCGGCCCTCGCCGTCGCCGCGCACCTCGCCGCGCTGCCCCGGACGCCCCTCGTGAGCGCCCTGTTCCTGCTGTGGACGGCCGGGCTGGTCGTGGTCCTGCTGTTCCGCAGCAACGTCGGCACCGCGGACCCGACGGCGTCCGGGGAGATCCACCGGCTGGGCGGGGCCGTGCTGTTCGCGAGCCTCCCGCTGGCCGCGTGGACGCTGAGCACCCGGCTGCGGGCCGACACCCGCTGGCTCGCCGCGGCGGCCACGCTCCGGCGGGGCGCGGTCGCGGGCGTCGTGACCGCGGCGGCGTTCGGCCTGGCGCAGGTCGTCGGCTGGCTCCCGGCCGGCCTGCTCGAACGCGTCGCGCTGCTGGCCGAATTCCTGATCATCGCCACCTTGGCGACCGCGCTGCGGCGGGCCGCCCGGTGACCGCCCTCGCGATCGCCTGCGCCCTGCTCGCCGCCGTCCTCTTCGCCGCGGCGGCCACCCGGCAGCACGACGAGGTCGCCGGCCTGGCCGTCGAGGGCACCCCGCGGCTGCGCACCCTCGCCCGGCTGCTGCGGTCGCGCGGGTGGTGGACGGGGACGTCCCTGGCGGCCGGCGGGAGCCTGCTGCACGTCGTCGCCCTGTCCCTCGCCCCGCTTCCGGTGGTGCAGCCGCTGGGTGTCTTCAGCCTGGTGCTGACGGTCGTCTTCGCCCGGCGCGCCCGCGATCGCCGGGTCCTCGGCGCCGTCGTCCTGGTGCTGCTCGGCGTCGCCGGTTTCGTGGCGCTGGCGGCGTCCACGACGACGGACCCGGCGATCGGCTGGACCACGGCCGAGTCGGTCGCGCTGGCCGGATTCGCGCTGGCCGCGGTCGTCTGGTTCGCCCGGGCGAGCTGTGCCGTGCTGGCCGGGGCGGCGGCTGTCCTCTTCGGACTCGGTTCGGCGGTCGTGCACGCCGCCGTCACCCAGCCGTTCGCGACAGCCGTCCTGCTGGGTGCGCAAGCCCTGCTCCTGCTGGGCGCCGGTGGCGTGGTCCTGCACCGCGCCTACGCCGCCGGGCACACCGCCGTCGTCGTCGGCACCACGACCGTGCTGGACCCGCTGACCGCCGTCGCCGTGGCCGCGCTGGCCTACGGCGAGGCCCCGCACCTCACCACGGCCACCGCGGTCCTCGCGGCCGCGGCCGCTTTCGTCGCTCTCGCCGGCGTGCGCGTGCTCGCCGGTGCCCTTCCGCCCGACCCGCCCCGAGCCAAGGAGAACCCCGTGCCCCCTTCCGGCCTTCGCGTCCTGATCGGCGCCGACACCTTCCCGCCCAACGTCAACGGCGCGTCGTTCTTCGCCGAGCGGCTGGCCCGGGGCCTCGCCCGGCGCGGGCACGACGTCCACGTCGCCTGCCCGTCCGACGACGGCCCGTCGCGCACCGAGGAGCGCGACGGCTACACCGTCCACCGGATCCGGTCCCGGGCCATCCCGTTCCACGGCGACTACCGGTTCTGCACCCCGGGCGGCGCCCGCGCGGAGGCCGGGCCGCTGCTGGAGCGGCTGCGTCCCGACGTCGTCCACGTCCAGGCCCACTTCGGCGTCGGCCGCGCCCTGCTCGAAGCGGCGGCCGAACGCGGGCTGCCGGGCATGGCCACGAACCACTTCATGCCGGACAACCTGCTCGGCTACACGCCCTTCCCGAAGCGGGTCAAGGACGCGCTCGCCCGCTGGGCCTGGCGGGACCTGCTGCGCGTCTACCGCGACGCGCGCCTGGTGACCACGCCGACACCGCGCGCCGCCGAGGTCCTCGCGGGAATCGGGCTGGACCGGGCGGTGCAGGTCGTCTCCTGCGGCATCGACCTCGCGCACTACGCCGCGCCCGCCGCACGCCCCGCCGACCGGCCGATGTCGGTGCTGTTCGTCGGCCGCCTGGACGCGGAGAAGAACATCGACCAGCTGCTGCGCGCCCTCGCGCCGCTGCCGCACGTGCGCGCGGACCTCGTCGGCGACGGCACCCGGCGCGACGAGCTCGAGTCCCTCGCCGCCGGGCTGGGCATCACCGATCGCGTGACGTTCCACGGCTTCGTCCCCGACGCCGAGCTCGTCCACCGCTACGCCGAGGCCGACGTGTTCTGCATGCCCGGCACGGCCGAGCTGCAGAGCCTCGCCACGATGGAGGCGATGGCCGCCGGGCTGCCGGTGATCGCCGCCGACGCGCTCGCCCTGCCGCACCTCGTGCGCCACGGCGTCAACGGCTACCTGTTCGAACCGGGCGCGATCACCAGCATCGCGCGGTGGATCGCCGACCTGGCCGCGGATCCGGCCGCCCGGGTCCGGATGGGAGCGGAGTCCCGGGCCATCGTCGCGCACCACGACATCGACGGCGCTTTGACCGCTTTCGAGGCGCAGTACCGGATCCTGCTCGGCCTGCCCGCGCCGGCGATGATCAGCCAGACCGCGTAGCACCGCCGCGCGGGCCGGGCCCGGCTCGGCGAATCCTGTTGCCCGACAAAGGCTCCGGGGCTGAGGTAGGGTGCCGCCGTGACGCGAGCCTCGGATGCGCAGCGCCCGGCGGGCGGCCGGCGTGGACCGGCGCCCACCGGGCGGCCCACCATGCGCGACGTCGCGTCGGCCGCGTCCGTGAGCGTCAAGACCGTGTCGCGGGTGGTGCACAACTACCCGTTCATCAGCGACGACGTGCGCGGGCGCGTCCAGGCCGAGATCCGCAGGCTCGGGTTCCGGCCCAACGGCAACGCCGTGGGCCTGCGGCGGACCGACCGGCCCGCCGGCGGCATCGGCGTGCTCGCCGCGGACCTGGCCGACCCGTTCTACGCGGGGATGCTCAGCGCGATCGAGCAGGTCAGCACCGCGCGGTCGTTCACCACCCTGGTCGCCAGCTCGGACGAGGACCCGGCGCGGGAGCGCGGGCTGCTCGGCACGTTCGTCGAGCGCCGCCTCGACGGGCTCATCGTGGTGTCGGCCGACCTCCGGCACGACCACCTGCGCCCGGAACTGGACGTCGGCACCCGGATGGTGTTCGCCGACCGCCCCCCGCGGCGGCTGCCGGTGGACTGCGTGCTGGCCGCGCACGCCGAGGGCGCCGGGCAGGCCGTGACGCACCTGCTCGGCCAGGGGCATCGGGCGATCGCGTACGTCGGCCACTCCCCCGTGATCCACACGGCACGGGAACGGCTGCGCGGGTTCCGCGCCGCACTGGCCGAGGCGGGTCTCGAACCACGCGCGGTCCGCACGGACGCGGTCGACGCGGCGGCCGCCCACCGGGCCGCCGCCGAGCTGCTGGCCGCGGACGACGCCCCGACGGCGCTGTTCGCCGACAACCCCCGCCTCGTCGGCGGAGTGGCCCGGGCGATCGCCGAGTCGGCCGCGCCGCGCACGGCACTGGTGGCGTTCGACGACTCGGAGCTGGCCCAGGTGCTGGGCGTGACGGTGGTGGCGCAGGACCCCCGCGAGCTGGGCAGGCGGGCGGCCGAGCTGCTGTTCGCCCGCCTCGACGGAGAGCGTTCCCGGCCACGCCGGGTGGTGCTGCCGACCACGCTGGTGCCGCGCGGCTCCGGCGAAGGTCTCGGGGTCGCGTTGCGCTCCAGCGGAGCCTGAGCCGCCGGCCACCACCACGCCACGCGGTCGCCCCCGGGCCGCGGCGGTCGCCCCCGGGCCGCGGCGGTCGCTCGTCCTGGCGGGCACTTCCCACCCCGCGGAGTCGCCCCCCCGCTCCCGGCCCGAAGCACGCACGCCTCCCGCCGGGCACCCCAAACCCGCGAACCCACCCGAACCCGCTCCCGGCCCGCAGCGCGCACCCCTCCTGGCAGGCACTCCCACCCCCGCGGACCCACCCGAAACCCCGTCACAAACCCGCGCCAAGGCACTCGGCCGGTCGGCGAAACCCGCGCCGGGCAGCGGTTCTGTCCAGTCCTGGCCATTGACAACGCTGACAATGCCGTCCGAGACTGGGCCGCGTTGCCAACGTTGTCAATCCGCACCCGGACACACGTCGGCGCCTGCCCCGCCCGATCTCCGAGGGAGCTCCCGTGGCCGTCCTCCGCCGCCGCCTGGTTCCGTTCGCCGCCGTTCTCGCGATCGCCGCCGCGGCGACCGCCGCTCCGCCCGCCGGTGCCGCGCCGTCGTCGTTCCGGACCTCCTTCGAGGCCGCCGACCCCGCGCCGACCTGGCAGAACACCCCCGACACCCCCGCGCGCGGCGTCGCCCCGGGCGCCGGGTTGCCCGGCGAGGTCACCCCGACCGCGGTCACCGGGACCGGCACACCGGACCACGACGCCGCCAAGGCGACCGACCACAACCCCGCCACCACCTGGCAGGCCCCCGCACCCCACGGCACCCTGACCGCCGACCTCACCGGCACCATCACCACCTACACCCTCACCGCGGCAGCCGACAGCCCCGCCCGAGACCCGCGCGCCTGGACCCTGCAAGGCTCCGACGGAACGCACTGGCAGACCGTCGACGACCGCCGCGACCAGGACTTCACCCAGCGCGGCCAGACCCGCGTCTTCACCGTCGCGCACCCCGGCGCCTACCGGCACTACCGCCTCGCCGTCACCGCCGACCACGGCGACGGCACCCTCCAGCTGGCCGAGATCGCGTTCGGCATCCCGGCAGAACCGGGTATGACGGCCGAGGTAGGCGACGGCCCGGCGTCAGGCCCCACCGTCAAGCCCCACCTCGGCTTCAGCGGCACCCACTCGCTGCACTACGAGGGCTGGCAGCCCGGCGCCCGCGGCACCGCGACCGACAAGCTCTACGACGTCGACGTGCCGGTCCGCCACACCACCCGACTGTCCTATGTGGTCTTCCCCGAGTTCACCGGCAACGACACCGCCTATCCGAGCACGTACGTCGCCCTCGACCTGGCCTTCACCGACGGCTCACGGCTCAGCGGGCTGCCCGTCACCGACCAGAACGGCGTCCGTCTCACCGCCGGCGAGCAGGGCGCGGCGAAGACCCTGCACACCGGGCAGTGGAACCAGGTGACCGCCGACCTCGGCGCGGTCGCGGCGGGCAAGACCGTCGACCGCGTGCTGCTGACCTGGGCCGGTCCGGGCGCACCCGCGCACTTCGCCGGCTGGGTCGACGACGTCGCGATCGCCGACGCCCCCGCCGGCTCGTGCGCCGACCGGCACCTGACCGAGTGCGCCGTGACCACCCGCGGCACCAACTCCTCCGGCGACTACTCGCGCGGGGCCACCATCCCCGCCACCGCGCTGCCGCACGGCTTCAACTTCTGGTCGCCGGTCACCGACGCGTCGTCCACCGGCACGATCTACCAGTACCTGCGCGACAACACCCCGGCCGGACGTCCCGCGATCCAGGCGTTCTCGGTGAGCCACGAGCCGAGCCCGTGGGTCGGCGACCACCAGACGTTCCAGGTCATGCCGTCCACTTCGGACACTCCAGCGTCGGCGGACCGGGCCCGACGCGCGCTGACCTTCAGCCACGACAACGAATCCGCGCGGCCGGACCGTTACGGCGTCACCTTCGACAACGACCTGAGCACCGAGATGACGCCCACCGACCACGCCGCCGTCCTCCGGTTCACGTTCCCCGCGGGCGGCGACAGCCTGATCTTCGACAACGTCGACAACCGCGCCGCCGTCACGGTCGACCCGGCGAAGGGCACAGTCACCGGCTACTCCGACGTCAGCGGCTTCTGGGGCGCCCCAAGGATGTTCGTCTACGCCACCTTCGACCGCCCGATGACCACGTCCGGCCCGCTGACCGGTGGCAGTGGGACAGGCGCCTTCGCGGGCTTCTCCCTCGGCCGCGACCGGACGCTGACGATGCGCGTGGCGACGTCGTTCCTGAGCGTCGACCAGGCGAAACACAACCTCGAGCTGGAAGTCAACGGCCGCGGCTTCGACCAGGTCCGCGCCGACGCGCAGCGGACGTGGGACCGGCAGCTGGGCGTGATCACCGTGGACGGCGCCACCCAGGACCAGCTGACCTCGCTGTACTCGAGCCTCTACCGGCTCAACCTCTACCCGAACGAGCTGGCCGAGAACACTGGCACCGCCGCGAAGCCGGACTATCGCTACGCCAGCCCGTACTCCCCCAACGCCGGCGCGAACACGCCCACGACCACCGGTTCCACGATCAAGGCCGGCCAGCCGTACGCCAACGAGGGCTTCTGGGACACCTACCGCAGCGCCTGGTCGCTGAACTCGCTGCTCTACCCGGGCCAGACCGGCAAGATGGTCGACGGGTTCGTGCAGCAGTACCGTGACGGCGGCTGGCTCGGCCAGTGGACCGCGCCCGGCTACCTCGGCTTCAGCGGCACCAGTTCCGACGTCGCGATCGCCGATGCCTACCTGCGCGGCGTCACGAACTTCGACGTCGCCTCGGCCTACGAAGCCGCGGTCAAGAACGCGATGGTGCCGTCGTCCGGGCTGACCGGGCGCCCCGACGTCCAGCGCACGACGTTCCTCGGGTACACGCCGTCCGAGACGGGGTCGAGCGCGTCGGCGTCGCTGGAGGACTGGATCGCCGACCACGGCATCGCGCAGATGTCGCAGAAGCTCTACCAGACGAGCAAGCCGAACGATCCGAAGCGCGACGAATACCTGACCAACTACCACTACTTCACCGACCGCTCCGGCAACTACGAGAAGCTGTTCGAGCCGAAGACGGGGTTCTTCCAGCCGAAGACCGCCGCAGGTGACTGGGCGCACGCGGCCGGGACGTACAACCCCCTGGACTGGAACGCGGGCGACTACACCGAGGGCAACGGCTGGACGTACGCGTTCTCCGTGCCGCAGGACGGCGCCGGCCTCGCCGCGCTCTACGGCGGCCGCGCGGGACTCGCGACCAAGCTCGACCAGTTCTTCGCGACTCCGGAAACCGCGCAGTACGGCGGCGGCTGGGGCGGGCCGTACCACGAGATGTTCGAGGGCCGCGACGACCAGTTCGGCCAGTGGGCGTTCAACGACCAGCCCGCGATGCACGTGCCCTACACGTACGACTACGTCGGGCAGCCGTCGAAGACCGCCGCACTCACCCGAGCGGCACTCGCGCGGTCGTTCACCGGCAGCGCCATCGGGCAGGGCTACCCCGGCGACGAGGACAACGGCTCGATGTCGGCCTTCTACGTGATGAACGCCCTCGGCTTCTACCCGCTGCAGAGCGGTTCGCCGACGTTCGCGGTCGGCTCGCCGCTCTACGACCGCGCGACGCTGCACCTGGAGAACGGCCGCACGCTCGTGATCGACGCGCACGGCAACTCCGCGCGCAACGTCTACGTCCAGGCGATGAGCGTGAACGGGCGCCCGACGAGCCGCACCTGGGTGAGCCACGACGACCTCGCGCGCGGCGGCCGGATCGACTTCGTGATGGGTTCGCGGCCGTCGGCCTGGGGCACCGGGCCGCAGGACGCTCCGCCGTCCACGACGGGCGACCCGCAGCAGGACTTCACCGGACCGGGGACGTCCACTGTGGACGCCCTGGTGGACAACACTTCCGCCACCGTCGCCGATCTGCCCGCAACCGGGAGCGTCACCTTCACCTTGCCCGCCGCGCACCGCGTCGAGCAGTACACGGTGACCGCGGGAACGGCGGCCGGGAACGACCCGGCGGCGTGGACGCTGTCCGGGTCGGCCGACGGCACCCACTGGACCACGCTGGACCGGCGGCAAGCGCAGACGTTCGCGTGGCGCCAGGAAACGCGAGTCTTCACCCCGGCGCAAACCGGCGCTTACCAGTACTTCCGCCTCGACTTCGCCGCCGCGCCCGGCGCGGCCAAGACGTCCGTCGCCGAAGTCGAACTGCTCGGTCACCGCTGACCACGAAAGGATCGGCTCATGAAGTTCCGCCGCACCCTGGCACTGTCCGCTGCCGTCACCGCCTCCCTCGCCGTCGCCGGGCCCGCCGCGGCGACCGACCGTCCACTTCGGATCGTCGGCGCGACCGCCGACACCGCGCTCACCCAGCGCTGGCAGGACTTCGGCCGCCGTCCCGGCGTCGGCTGGGCCGCGGCCGACGGCACCTACTCGACCCGGCTGCCGTCCGGTTTGGACGTCTGGCTGTACAACGACACCTTCTTCGGTCCCGTGCGGGCCGACGACAGCCTGCCCGAGTCGTCGCCGTTCACGCACAACTCGGCCGTACTGTCCACACCGGACGCGAAGCACATCCTCACCACGATCGCGCCCGGGCCGCCCGGACACCCGAAGTCCTTGGTCGGGCCGACCCCGAACAGCCCGGGTGAGCCGAACGACTACTGGTACTGGAACGGCGACGGCATCGTCGACGGCGGCAAGCTGCGCGTCATCGAGTTCGAGCAGGCACCGACCGACGACCCGCCGCCGTTCAACTTCGCCTGGACGAAGACCAAGCTCGCGACACTCGATCCGTACACGTTCCGGCTGGAGAAGCTCACCGACGTGGCTTCGGTCGGCAACGTGCAGTGGGGCACCGAGCTGATGCGCGACGGCGCGTGGACCTACATCTACGGCGTCGAGGGCGAAGGCTTCACGAAGTACCTGCACGTCGCCCGCGCCCCGATCGGCCGGCTCGACGGGCCGTGGCAGTTCCGGACCGCGACCGGCTGGACGGGCGACCCGGCGGCGTCGGCGCGGCTGCTCGGCAACGTCGGCAGCTCGTTCGGCGTGACGCCCGTCGGCGGCGAGTACCTGCTCACGACGTTCGGCTCGGGCCTGGAAAGCACCATCCACGCCTACCACGCGACCAGTCCGGTCGGCCCGTTCACCGGCGGCGAGACGATCTACACCGCCCCCGAAGCCGGGAACGGGCGCTACACCTACAACGTCGCAGCGCACCCCGAGATCAGCAAGCCCGGGGAGCTCGTCATCTCCTACAACACCAACAGCGAGAAGCTGGCCGACCTCTACGCGAACATCGACAACAACCGCCCCCGGTTCGTCGACCTCAAGCTCTCCCGATAGAAGTCCCGGCCGTGAGCGGTCTGTCCCGTCGTACGTTCCTGCAGTCCAACGCCGTCCTGCTCGCCGCGCTCGGGGTGCCGGCCGCGCTCCCCGCCGCGGCCGAGGCCCAGCAGGCGACCGACCTGGCCCGGTACCGGCCGGTGACGGTGTCCTCCACGGCGTACGCGCCGACGCCGGCGTGGTTCGCCGTGGACGGCCTGGCCGAGACCGGCGTGAAGGGTTCAGGGTGGCGAGCGGGCGCGGGTGATCCACAATGGATCGCCGTGGACCTGCAGGCCGCCTGCCGGATCGAGTCGGTGGTGCTGGTGTTCGAGGCGACCGCCACGGACCCGGTGTTCACCCCGGCGTCCGGGATCAACCCGTTCCTGAACACCACCGGCTGGGAGGTGCTGTCCAGCTGCGCGGTCGCGTTCGACCTCGACGTCTCGGCCGACGGGCACACCTGGCAGACCGTCCACACGGCCACCGATTCCCCCGGTGGCCGGGTCGAGATCGCGTTGCAGAAGCCGATCACGGCCCGCTGGGTCCGGCTCACCGCCAAACAGCAGGCGAACGCGAACCCCTTGGGAGTCAACGCTTTCGAGGTGTACGGCCGGTCCGACCGCCCGCGGCCGGACGCCACCGGCTGGACCGACTGGGGCCGCCACACCACCCGGCCACCCGGGCTGGTCACCGCTGCCGACGGCACGGTCGCGCTCGAGTCGGGCTGGACGCTGACCATGGACTCGCGACTGCCGTCCGCCGACGGCGCCACGCTCGCCCGCGCCGGTGTCGACACGTCGACCTGGCTGCCCGCGACCGTACCCGGCACCGTCCACACAGCACTGGTCGAGCAGGGCAAGCTGCCGGAGCCGACGTCCGGGTTCGGCAACATGCGCGCGCCGGAAGCGCTTTCGCGGCACAGCTGGTGGTACCGCCGCGAGTTCACGCTGCCCCGCGGGTTCGACGCCGGCCGCCGCGTCTGGCTGGAGTTCGACGGGATCGACCACCACGCCGAGGTCTGGGTCGACGGGACCGCCGTCGGCTCGCTCACCCACCCCGTGGCGCGCGCCGCGTTCGACGTCACCACGGCGTTGCGCGGGAAGGACGCGCACGCGCTGGCCGTGCGGATCGACCCGATGCCGCACCCGGGCAACCCCGGCGACAAGGGCCCGGACGGTGTCTCGACGTTGAACTCCAACGCCGAGCAGCAGGACCTGCCCGGCTACATCTCGATCAGCGGCTGGGACTGGATGCCCGGGGTCCGCGACCGCGGCGCGGGCATCTGGAACCACGTCCGGCTGCGCTCGACCGGCGACGCCGTGCTCGGCGAACCGCGCGTCGACACCCGGCTGCCGAACCTGCCGGACACGTCGGTCGCCGAGGTGACGCTGGTCGTGCCGGTGCGCAACGCGTCCTCGGCGGCCCGGACCGTGACCGTCGGCGCCGAGCTGGCGGGTGCGCGAGTCAGCCGGCGCGTGAACCTCGCGGCGGGCGCGTCGCTCGACGTCACGTTCAGCCCGGCGACCGACCCGGCGTTGCGGCTGCGGCGGCCGGAACTGTGGTGGCCCAACAGGTACGGCGACCCGAAGCTGCACCCGCTGACGACCACGGCTTCGATCGGCGCGCAGGTCAGCGACCGCCGGACCGTCCAGGTGGGACTGCGGCAGTTCGGCTACACCGCGACCCAGCCGATCGTGATCGACCCGGCCACGAACCACTCCGCACCCCAGACGGTGGAGTTCGACCGGACGACCGCGCGATACCTGCGGATCCAGGGCGGGAAACGCGCGACCGGGTACGGCATTTCACTGTGGACGCTGTCCGTTGCGGACGGCTCCGGGCCGGACCTGGCCCAGGGCAAGACCGCGACCGCGTCGTCGGAGGACAACGCGAACGACCAGGCCGGCAACGCCGTGGACGGGCGCGACGACACGCGCTGGTCGTCCGGCTACTCCGACAACCAGTGGATCCAGGTGGACCTGGGCGCGGCGGTGGCGTTCGACCACGTCGTGCTGACCTGGGAGACCGCGTACGCACTGACGTTCACCGTGCAGGTCTCCGACGACGGCGCGACCTGGCGCGACCTCAAGAAGGTCAGCAACTCCGGCACCCCGCTGCAGATCAGCGTCAACGGCGTGCGCGTGCTGGCCAAGGGCGGCAACTGGGGCTTCGACGAGCTGCTGCGCCGGGTGCTCCCCCACCGGATGGCCGACGCCGTCGCGCTGCACCGCGACATGAACTTCACGATGATCCGCAACTGGGTCGGGTCCAGCAACCGCGAGGAGTTCTTCGCCGCCTGCGACGAGAACGGCATCCTGGCGTGGAACGACTTCTGGGCCGGGGACGCGATCTTCCCGCCGGACAACGACGTCTTCCTCACCATCGCGACGGACACGGTCGTGCGCTACCGGCACCATCCGTCCATTGTGGTCTGGTGCGCCACCAACGAGAGCGACCCGCCCGCCGCGATGGACGCCGGGCTGCGGAAGATGCTCGCGGTGCAGCAGCCGGAGCTGTGGTACCAGGGCAACTCGGCAGGCGGCGTCGTCACCGGGCACGGGCCGTACTCGTGGATCGACCCCGCGCGCTACTTCGACGGTGACACGTACTCGATCGGCAGTTACGGCTTCCACAGCGAGATCGGCCTGCCGACCGTGCCGGTCGCGGAGAGCATGCGGCGCCTGGCCGGCGACCAGCCGTCGTGGCCGATCGGCGACGTCTGGTTCCACCACGACTGGTGCACCCGCGGCGGCCAGAACCCGGACACCTACCGCGGCGCGATCGAGGACCGCTTCGGGCCGGGGACGTCGCTCGACGACTTCTGCGCGAAGGCCCAGCTGGTCAACTACGAGAGCATGCGGGCGATCTTCGAGGCCTACAACGCGGCGCTGTGGGACGACGCGTCGGGCGTGCTGCTGTGGATGTCGCACCCGGCGCACCACAGCACGGTCTGGCAGACCTACGACTACGACCTCGACACCAACGGCAGCTTCCACGGGGCCCGCAAGGGCTGCGAGCCGCTTCACGTGCAGGCGAGGCTGTCGGACTGGCAGGTGCACGCGGTCAACCAGACCGCACGGAACCTCGACGGCGCCACGGTGCACGCCGAGCTGTTCGACCTGCGCGGACGCCCGCTCGGCACCCCGGTGACCGCCGCGGTCTCGGTGCCCGCGTCCTCGGTCGCGACGGCCTTCACGGTCCCGTTCACCGCTGCCCTGCCCGCCCTGCACCTGCTGCGCCTGCGCCTGGTCGGCCGGGACGGCGCCGAGCTGTCCCGCAACGTCTACTGGCGCTACCGCACCCCGGCGGACGCCCGGGAGCTGACCAGGACGCCGGCCGACATCTCCCTGCACGCCGGCCCGGTCCGGCGCGACGGCGACCGGAGCGAGGCCGTGGTGACCCTGCGCAACACGGGCCGCGTGGTCACCGCGGGCGCCCGCGTCTCGGCCCGCGACGCCCGCACCGACGACCGGATCCTTCCGTTGCGCTGCAGCGAAAACTACCTGTGGCTGCTCCCCGGCGAGACGGCCGCGGTGACGGTGTCGTGGCCGTCCCGCGCCCTCCCGTCGGGCCGCCCGCGGTTCGTGGTGGAAGGGGTGAACGTCCCGCGCCGCACCAGCTGACGCCGAGGACCGTCACGAATCCAGCGGCGCCCGGGCGGTGCTGGCGCGGGGCATCAAGATCGGCGCCGGCGCCTGGACGTGCTCGGCCGCGCCCACCGCCAGGACCTCGTTCAGCGTCTCGATCGCCAGCACGCCGTGCTGGGTGATGTGCCGGTCCAGCGCGGTCACGGCCGGGCGGACCAGCCGGCACAATGCCGAGTCGTCCCAGGACACAATGGACAGCTCCGCCGGCACCGAGATGCCCATCTCCTGGGCCGCGGCCATCGCCGAGAGCGCCATCACGTCGTTGTCGAAGATCACCGCCGTCGCCCGGTTGCGCTCCGACAGCAGGCGCCGCGCGGCCCGGGCGCCGCTGTCGCCCGAGTAGTCGCCGTGGACGGTCTTCGACCACTCCAGCTGGTGCGTCCCGGCCGCCTTGGTGAACGCCTCGTCGCGGCGGAGCGTGTGCGCGAACCGGTCCGGGCCGGCCACCCGGGCGATCCGGCGGTGCCCGAGCGCCGCGAGGTAGCCGACTGCCTCCTCCATCGGGGCCGCGTCGTCGGCCCACACGCACGGCACCTCGGCCGACTCCGGGTAGCCGAGCGCGACGGCGGGCAGCCCGATCTCGGCCAGCACGCCGGTGCGGATGTCGTTCTCGTGCAGGTCGACCACGATGACGCCGTCGACCCGCCGCTCGGCCCACCAGCGGCGGTAGGTCTCGATCTCGGCGTCCCGGTCGTCGGTGACGGCCAGCATCAATGCCGTCGACGGGTCCGAGCGCAGCGCCATCTCGATGCCGGAGACCAGCTGCATGAAGAACGGCTCGATGCCGAGCACCTGGGCGGGCCGGTCGACGATCAGCCCGATCGCGCCGGATCGGGAGCGGGTCAGCGCGCGGGCGGCGGTGCTGGGCCGCCAGCCCATCCGGTCGGCGATCTCCAGCACGCGCTCGCGCGTCGCCGCCGACACCCCGGGCTTCCCGTTGAGCGCGTAGGACACCGCCCCCGTCGACACCCCGGCCGCGTCCGCGATGTCCGAGATGGTCAGCCGCTTCATCGCGCTCCTTCACTCAATCGCTTCACCACGCACGAGGCTACCCGGAGCTCGCCGCCGTCCATTGACATGACGTGACCGAGGTTACAAGATGTGAAGCGCTTAACCCAGGCTTGCCCCCGATCGCCGCCTGACGACACCGAGCTCTCCCGGCGCCCAGTCAGCGTGGCCGCCCGTGACGTTAACCGCTTAAGCACCTCCTGGAGTCCCCATGAAGGCCGGAAGGCACCGCCGCCTGCTCGCCCCCGCCGCCGTCGCCGTCGCGCTCGGCCTCGCCCTGAGTTCGTGCTCCAGCACCGCGACCGGCACCGACGGCGTGATCATCACGGCCAACACCGGCGCGTCGGGGGCGTTCGTCCGCAACTTCAACCCGTTCCTGCCCAACCAGGCCCAGGCGGGGTACGGCGGCACGATCTACGAGTCGCTGCTGTTCTTCGACATGGCCGAGCGGCGCCCGCCGGTGCCGCAGCTGGCCACGTCCGCGACCTTCTCCCCCGACGGCCGGACGCTCACCGTCACCACCCGCGACGGCGTCAAGTGGCAGGACGGCCAGGCCTTCACCGCCCAGGACGTCGCCTTCACCTTCGACGCCATGATCAAGCACCCCGAGCTGAACACCAACGGGCTGACGCTCGCCGCCGCGACCGCGCCGGACGACCACACCGCGAAGATCACCTTCGCGCAGCCCGCGTTCAACCAGCTGTGGGGCGCGGCGGGCCGCACCCTGATCGTGCCGAAGCACGTCTGGGAGAAGATCGCCGACCCCGCCACGGAGCTCAACCCGAACCCGGTCGGCACCGGGCCGTTCACCCTCGACTCGTTCTCCCCGCAGACTTTCCTGCTCAAGAAGAACCCGAGCTACTGGGAGCCGGGCAAGCCGGCCATCGACGGCGTCCGGTTCATCTCCTTCAGCGACAACACGAGCGCGAACCAGTCGCTGCTGGCCGGGAAGATCGACTGGGGCAACACCTTCGTGCCCGACCCGCAGAAGAACTGGGTCGCCAAGGACCCGAAGACCCACCTCGTCCCGTCGGCCGGGATCTACCAGACCAGCCTCGTGCCCAACCTGACGAGCTGGCCGACGAACGACCTCGCCGTGCGGCAGGCGATGAACCTGGCGCTGGACCGCAAGCGGATCGTCGACACCGTCTACTTCGGAATCGCGAAGGTGCCCAGCCCCGAACTGCTGCAGACCCCGCGGGACGACGGCTTCCGGATCACCGGCCCGGTCACCCGCGACCCCGCCGCCGCGCGGGCCGCGCTGGAGAAGGCCGGGTACACCCGCGGCGGAGACGGCGTCTACGTCGACCAGGGCGGCCGCCGCCTCGAAGTCGCGATCAAGGTCGTCACCGGCTACACCGACTACATCCAGGCCCTGCAGCTGATGCAGCAGCAGCTCGCCGAGGCCGGGATCGCGCTGACCGTGCAGCAGGTGTCCAGCGCCCAGTTCAACTCCGACCGCTCCACCGGCACCTTCCAGCTCCTCATCGACGGCCTCGGCGGCAAGCCCGACCCGTACCAGCTCTACAACCAGGTGCTCGCGACCGCGACCACCGCGCCGATCGGGCAGAAGGCCGCGTCGAACTGGTCGCGCTTCTCCGACCCGCAGGTCGACGCCGCGCTGAGCGCGATGGCCGGCACCGACGACCAGGCCGTGCTCAAGCAGCGCGCCCAGGAGATCGCCCGGGTCATGCTCGACAAGCTGCCCTACGTCCCGATCTTCCAGAACAGCCCGAACGCGACGTTCCTCGCCACGAAGGTCACCGGCTGGCCGACCGACGACAACGCCTACGCGCTCTCGCGGGCCGACAGCTTCCCCGACACCGGGTTCGTCGCCAAGAACCTGAAGCCGGTCAAATAGATGCGGTTCCTCGGCAAGAAGCTGCTGTTCTACGCGGTCGCGCTGCTCGCGGCGCTGTCGCTGAACTTCCTCATCCCCCGCCTCGCGCCGGGCAACCCGGTGGACGCGGTGCTGGCCCGGCAGTCGTCGATGGCGCCGGTCTCCCCGGAGGCGCGGCATTCGCTGGAACTGCTGCTGGGCGTGAACGACCAGCCGCTGTGGCAGCAGTACCTGCGCTACCTCGGGCAGATCTTCTCCGGCGACCTCGGCCGTTCGGTGACGTTCTTCCCGGCGCCGGTCGGCGACATCATCGGCCAGGCCCTGCCGTGGACGCTGGGCCTGGTCGGCGTCGCGACGGTCGTGTCGTTCACGCTCGGCATCGCCCTCGGCGCGCTGGCCGGGTGGTTCCGCCGCGGGGTCGTGGACTCGCTCGTCGCGGGCTCCACGATGCTCGCCGCCATCCCCTACTTCTGGCTCGCGCTGGCCGCGTTGTACTTCCTGTCGGCCGGCCTGGGCTGGTTCCCGCTCGGCCTCGGCTACGACGTCGAGATCGAGCCCGGCTGGTCGGGCGAGTTCGTCGGCAACGTCGTCTACCACGCGCTGCTGCCGGCGCTCACGATCGTCGTCAGCTCACTGGCCGGGTGGCTGCTGGGGATGCGGAACATGATGGTGTCCACGATGGGCGAGGACTACGTCGTCACCGCGCAGGCGAAAGGCCTCAGCCTCCGCCGGGTGATGGTCACCTACGCCGCCCGCAACGCCGTCCTGCCGAGCGTCTCCGGGGTCGCGGTGTCGCTCGGGTTCGTCGTCGGCGGCGCGATCGTCACCGAAGCCGTGTTCTCCTACCCCGGCATCGGGTTCACGCTGCTGCAGGCGGTCCGCAACAGCGACTACCCGCTGATGCAGGGCATCTTCCTGATCATCACCCTCGCGGTGCTCGGCGCGAACCTCCTGGTCGACCTGCTCTACGCGGTCATCGACCCGCGCGTGCGCACCACGGCGAAAGCAGGTGCCCGATGACCCAGGCCGTCATCACGCCCGTCCGCGCCACCGGGCGCGTCTCCGCCCTGACCCGGCGGCCGAAGTTCCTGCTCGGGGCGGGCATCGTGGGGCTCTACGCGCTCGTCGCGGTCGTCGGGCCGCTGCTGGTCGGCGACCCGCACGCGACCGGCGACGACCTCCTCGCCGGGCCGTCGGCGGCGCACCTGCTCGGCACCACCAACAACGGCCAGGACGTGTTCGCCCAGCTGATCGTCGGGTTCCGGTCGTCGCTGCTGGTCGGGTTGCTCGCCGGTACCGTCACGATGGTGCTGGCCGCGCTGGTCGGCGTGGTCGGCGGGTACGCGGGCGGCTGGGCCGACGAGGTGCTCAACCTGGTCGGCAACGTCTTCCTCGTCATCCCGGCGCTGCCGCTGATCGTGGTCGCCGCCAGCTACCTGCACTCCAGCGGGATCGCCGTGATCGCGCTGCTGATCGCGGTCACCAGCTGGGCCGCCTCTGCGCGGGTGCTGCGCGCCCAGACGGCGTCGCTGGCGCACCGGGACTACGTCGACGCCGTGCGCGCGTCGGGCGAACGCGCGTGGCGGATCGTCGTCGTCGAGATCCTGCCGAACCTCTATCCCATCCTGATCTCGCAGTTCGTGTTCGCGATGATCGGCGCGATCCTCGGTGAGGCCGGGCTGTCGTTCCTCGGGCTCGGGGACCTCAACTCCGTCACCTGGGGCACGATGCTGTTCTTCGCCCAGAACGGCGAGGCGCTCTCGCAAGGCGCGTGGTGGTGGTTCCTCCCGCCGGGCCTGTGCATCGCCGTGCTCGGCGCGGCCCTGACGCTGCTGAACATCGGCGTCGACGAACTGATCAACCCGCGGCTGCGCGTGCGGCGTCGCGGTGCTGTCCAGGGGGACATCCGATGACGCCGGTGCTCCAGGTACGCAACCTGCACGTCGACTACGAGACCGCCGCCGGGCCGGTGCACGCCGTCCGCGGGGTCGACTTGGACGTCCACCGCGGCGAACTCGTCGGCATCGTCGGTGAAAGCGGTTGCGGCAAAACGACGCTGGCCTACGCGATCACGCGGTTGCTGCGCGCTCCCGCCCGCCTGACCGCCGGCAGCGTCACCTTCCAAGGCGTGCACGACAGCACGCCGGTGTCGGTGACGGCGTTGACCGGCGCCGCGCTGCGGAAGTTCCGCTGGGACCGGATGTCCATGGTGTTCCAGGGCGCGATGAACGCCCTCAACCCGGTTCAGCGGGTGTCGGCGCAGCTGCAGGACCTCTTCCACGCGCACCGGCCGCAGCTGACCAAGGCCGAACGCCGGACGCGGGTGGGTGAGCTGCTGGACCTGGTCGGGCTGCCCGACCGCGTCGCCCGCTCGTACCCGCACCAGCTGTCCGGCGGGATGCGGCAGCGGGTGATGATCGCGATGGCCCTCGCGCTCGCCCCCGACGTCGTCGTGATGGACGAGCCCACCACCGCCCTCGACGTCCTCGTGCAGCGGGAAATCCTCGACGCGCTCTCCGAGCTGCGGCGGCGGCTCGGGTTCGCGGTCGTCTTCATCACCCACGACCTGTCCCTGCTGCTGGAGATCAGCGACCGCATCGCGGTGATGTACGCCGGGCGCGTCGTCGAACTCGGCGACAGCGTGAAGCTGCGGGAGAACCCCCGGCACCCGTACACCGCGGGTCTGCTGAACGCGTTCCCGACGCTGCGCTCGGAACGGCGCGACCGGCACGGCATCCCCGGCCACCCGCCGGACCTGTCGGTGCCGATCGCCGGGTGCGCGTTCGCCGACCGATGCGGGTTCGTCCGCCCGGAGTGCACCACGACCGACGTCACACTGCGGCCGGTCGGCGGCACCGACGTCGCCTGCCACCTCTACCAGGAGGTCTCGGCATGACCGAGCTGAGCGCGCACGACCTCGTGCGCGAATACTCCGGGCTCCGCGCGGTCGACGGGGTCAGCTTCACCGTGACGTCCGGGCAGACCCTGGCGCTGGTGGGCGCGAGCGGCAGCGGGAAGTCCACCATCGCGCGCATGCTGAGCGGGCTCGACCGGCCGACTTCCGGGACCATCACGATCGACGGCGAACCCCGCCGCCCCGGCTACCGGGCGTTGCGGGAGTATCGCAAGCACGTGCAGATGGTGTTCCAGGACCCGTTCGCCTCGCTCAACCCCGTCAAACCAGTGCACCACCAGCTGGCGCGGCCCCTGCGCGTCCACGGGCTCGACGGCGGCCGGCGGGCCGTGCTGGACCTGCTCGACCGCGTCCACCTGCGACCGGCCGACCGGTTCGCGGGCAAGCTGCCGCACGAGCTGTCCGGCGGGCAACGCCAGCGCGTCGCCATCGCGCGGGCCCTCGCACCCCGGCCGAAGGTGCTGCTCGCCGACGAACCGGTGTCCATGCTGGACGTCTCCGTGCGCCTGGACATCCTGAACCTGCTGGAAGAACTCAAGCGGGACAACGACCTCGCCGTCCTCTACATCACCCACGACCTCGCCACCGCCCGGCACTTCTCCGCCACGACGATGGTGCTGAACGCCGGGCGCGTCGTCGAGATCGGCGACTCCGACCAGGTCATCTTCCACCCGGCCGACGACTACACCCGCCGGCTCGCCGCCGCCGCGCCCGACCCGTGGCGCTGACCCCTCCCATCCACCAGAAGGGACCCACCCGTGCGGATCGACCTCGGCGCCCGCGACTGGACGCTGCGCGCCTGCGGACCTCTGACCCACGTCCCGATCGAGCTGGCCCGCCGGCTCGCCGAAGGGATCCCGGCGACCGTGCCGGGCACGGTGCACACCGACCTGCTCGCCGCCGGGCTCATCCCCGACCCGTACCTCGACCGCACCGAGAACGACCTGCAGTGGATCGGCCTCACGGGCTGGCGCTACGAAACGACGTTCGACCGCCTGGCCGAACCCGGCGTGGCCGAGCTGGTCTTCGACGGCCTGGACACGATCGCCGAGGTCGAGCTGAACCACCGCGTCATCGCCACCACGGCCAACATGCACCGCTCCTACCGCGTCCCGGTGACCGGCCTGCTGGCCGACGGCAACACCCTCGCGGTCACCTTCAGCTCCGCGGTGCGGTACGCCCGCGCGGAACGCAGTCGTCTCGGGGACCTGCCCAACCTGGGCAACGACGAGCCGTCGAACTTCATCCGCAAGATGGCCTGCAACTTCGGCTGGGACTGGGGTCCGAAGCTCGTCACCGCGGGTCTGTGGAAGACGGCGGCGATCGACGTCTGGGACGTCGGACGGCTGCGGCAGGTCCGGCCGCTGGTGACCGTGACCCCGTCGGGCGACGGTGTGGTCGAGATCCACGCCGACGTCGACGGCTCGGACGGTCTCGTGCTGCGGGCCCGAGTGGCCGGGGTTGAAGTGACCGGAGCCGCCGGGTCGCCGTTGTCGGTGCCGGTCGAGCAGCCGCGCCTGTGGTGGCCGCACAGCATGGGCGAGCAGCCGCTGTACCCGCTCACCGTCACCCTCGAGACGGCCGACGGATCCATTGTGGACACCTGGTCGCGGGAGATCGGCTTCCGCACGATCGAACTCGACGAGCGGGGTGGCGCGTTCACCTTCCGCGTCAACGGCGTCCCGCTGTTCGTCCGCGGCGCCAACTGGATCCCCGACGACTGCTTCCCGCACCGGGTGGACGCCGCCCGCTACGACCGCCGCGTCCGGCAGGCCACCGACGCCCGGATCGACCTGCTGCGCGTGTGGGGCGGCGGGATCTACGAGAGCGACGACTTCTACGCCGCCTGCGACCGGCGGGGAGTGCTGGTGTGGCAGGACCTCCTGTTCGCCTGCGCCGGTTATCCCGAGGAGGAGCCGTTGCGCGGCGAGGTCGAGGCCGAGGCCCGTGAGGCGGTCGTCCGGCTCGCGCCGCACCCGTCACTCGCGTTGTGGTGCGGCAACAACGAGAACTACATGGGCTGGTTCCACTGGGGCTGGCAGACCGAGCTGGCCGGCCGCGACTGGGGTGCCGGCTACTACGAGCACCTGCTGCCGGGCATCGTCGCCGAACTCGACCCGACCCGGCCCTACATCCCCGGCAGTCCCTGGTCCGGCGACCCGGCGCGGGACACCCAGGACGACGACCACGGCTGCGTGCACATCTGGGACGTCTGGAACGAGCGTGACTTCAGCGGCTACCTCGAGCGCGTCCCGCGGTTCGTCTCGGAGTTCGGCTGGCAGGCCCCGCCCGCGTGGTCGACGCTCACCGCCGCCGTCCACGACCACCCGCTGACCCCGGAGTCGCCGGGCCTCCTGCACCACCAGAAAGCCCGGGACGGCAACGGAAAGCTCGCCCGCGGCCTGGCGCACCACTTCGCGGCGCCGACGTCCACGGACGACTGGCACTACCTCACGCAGGTGACGCAGGCCCGCGCCATCCGGACCGGCATCGAGCACTTCCGCAGCCACCGGCCGCGGTGCATGGGCACGATCGTCTGGCAGCTCAACGACTGCTGGCCGGTGACGTCCTGGAGCGCGATCGACGGCGCGGAGCGTCGCAAGCCGCTCTGGTACGCCCTGCGCGACGCCTACGCCGACCGCCTGATCACCATCCAAGAGCGCGACGGCGCCCTCGTCGCGATCCTGGTCAACGACTCGGCTTCGGTGTGGGACACCCCCGTCGAACTGCGCCGGATCACCGTGGACGGCGAGATCCTCGCCAAGACGAGCACGACGGTTGCCGTGCCTCCGCGCGACACCATGACGCTGCCGTTCGGCGACGTCGCCGGGAGCCCGGCACAGGAACTGCTGGTCGCCGACACCGGCGCCGAGCGGGCGATCCGGTTCCTCGCCGACGACCTCGCCATCGCCTACCCCGAGCCCCGGTTCGCCACCGACGTCACCCGGACGGCAACGGGCTACGACCTCACGGTCACCGCCCGGACGCTGGTCCACGAGCTGGCCGTGTTCGCCGACCGGCTCGCGCCCGACGCGGAAGCGGACCACTGCCTGCTGACACTGCTGCCCGGGGATCACGCGACGATCAAGGTGTCGACGCGCTACCGGCTCGATCCGGCGAAGCTGACCGCTCCCCCGGTGCTGCGCTGCATCAACGACTGAAGGCGCTCACGAGTCGGTGGTCTTGGCGCACGACACGGGTTTCCCGGGCCCCGGCGCGGTGGCCCGGGCCAGCTCCTTCTGCGCGTCGAGCAGGATGCGGCAGGTGAGGGTGAGGTCCCCGGTCGGCGTGGCGGTGATCTCCGCCTTCTGGCCGGCGGTCACGACCACGTCCTGCTTCCACGGCACGCCGACCGGGCCCTGGACGGTCTGCTGCTTGATCTCGTCGTCGTAGCGGTTCGGCGAGTCCGCGTAGCCGACGTTCGCCAGCGTCCCGGCGCTCTGCCCGGTCACCTCGTAGGTGATGGCCCACGACTTGCCGCTCGGGTTGGAGCACGCCGCGACCCCGGCCAGCGCGCCGCAGAGAACCACCGTCCCGAGCACTGCGTTGATCTTCATACCCGGAACGGTAGAGGCCGCGCGCCGGCCCGGCATCGCACCGAAGACCGATCATCCGATAGTGCGATGGTCTTAGCCGCGCTGCATCTCGCCGAGCACCAGGACTCGCCCGTCGAAGTACGTGCGCTGGATGGCCGCGTTCGAGTTGCTGCCCTGCAGGTACTCCGACCACTCCATGAAGTACGTCCACTTCGGCTGCGACGCCAGCAGCTCCGGCGACGGGATGGTCCCGGTCTCCCCCAGCGCGATGGGCTTGCCGTGCGCGACGTTCAGCATCGCCTGGTAGTCCGACGCCGACGAGTTCGCCTTCATCCAGACGTCCAGCGCCGCGACGTCGACGTACGCGTCACCCGGGTAGTAGCTCGCGATCGAGCCCATGTTCACGTCCTTGACCGCCCAGTCCCAGACGATGCTCGTGAGTCCCTTGCCCACCAGGTAGTCGTGGGTGATCCGGTAGAGGCCGGCGCTGCCGCCGAGGCCCGGGCGCCCGCCCCACCACGCCCAGCCGTCGTTGAGCTCGTGCAGCGGCCGGAACAGCAGCTGGACGCCCGCGTTCTGCAGCTGCTGCAGGTACGGCACGACCTCGTCGAGGCGCGCCTTGTAGCGGTTGTTGAGGTTCGAGCCGTTCGTCATCAGCTCGCTCCACTGGGCGTCGCCGAGCTTGCTCAGCACCCCGGACGACCAGTCGCACGAGCTGCCCTGCGTGGGCGGGCACATGTGCCAGGTCATGGTGACGATCGCGCCGTGGCTCCACTCGAGCTTGGCCTGGTCGATCACCGCCTGCCGGTTGGCGACGTCCGAGCCGCCGAAGAAGAAGTCGCCGCCCCACAGACCGGGGTACTGGCCGGTGATGTCGTGCACTTTGCCGGTGTAGAACGACGGCTGGTTCGCGGGTTCCTTGTTGTGCTGCCCGGCGATCGTGTACTGCCCGGAGATCTGCTCGAGGTAGTTCAGGGTGCCACCGGCTCGGGGAGCGGCGACGGCGCCGGGCGCCGCCAGGGCCGTGGCGGCGAGCGCGGCCGAAGCGAGAGCGAGGCAGGTCTTGCGCAGACGTGGGGACACGGGCTGGCTCCTCTGCGTTGAGGATCGTATTAAGCGCTTAAGTCTGCCAGTGCACCTGTGCTGCCTGTCAAGAGATCCCGTGATGGTCCGTCAACCTTGTCCGGCTCGGTGACAATCCCGCTCGTCGGCAAGCGCCTGGGACTTAAGCGGTTGACAGCGCCGCGCGGCGCTGGCCCGCGGCTCAACGGCTTTCGTCGTCCTCGACGGTCTTCCGGCGGCGGGACCACGCGCCGGCGTCGGCGGCGTAGCGGACGAGCAGCCGCGCGAACTGCGCGCGATCCTCCGGCGACCAGGCGGCCGTGATGTCTTCGAACGCTTCGCGCTGCTCGGCGGCGAACCGGATTCGCTCGGCCTCGCCGCGTTCGGTCAGCTCGAGCACCGTCCGGCGGCCGTCCGCCTGGGACGCCGCCCGCCGCAGCAGGCCCTCGGCGATGCCGGCCGCGACCGTCCGGCTGGCCACCGGCTGCGCGACGCCCATCTCGGCGGCGAGCCCGCCGACCGTCAGCTCGCCCGGGGCGTCGGCGACCACGTTCAGCACCAGGTTGCGCGACAGGTCACGGCCCGAGGCCGGGGTGCGCCGGCGCAGCCGGGACAGGGCCGGCCCGATCCGGTCGAGCAGAAGGTCGTCACCACTCACCCCGTGGATCGTAGTACGCGGCGCATTTGCATACCAGTCGTCAACTGCATAGCATTAGGTATGTAACTGCGAACGAGAAAGCGAGGCCGCCATGGCCACCACCGCCATCACCGGCGCCCGGGTGTTCGACGGGGAGAAGCCGCTGGGAGTGCGGACCGTCGTCCTCGACGGCCCCAAGATCAGCCAGGTCGGCGGCGAAGTACCCGAAGGCGCCGAGGTCGTCGACGGCCGGGGCGCGACCCTGCTGCCCGGGCTGATCGACGCGCACGTCCACTCCGGCCCCGGCACCCTGGCGCTGGCCCTGCGGTTCGGCATCACCACCGAGCTGGAGATGCAGGGCATGAACACCCGCGAGAACCGCGGTCACCTCACCGAGGACGACACGGTCGCCGACGTGCGGTCGGCGGGCTTCGGCATCACCCCGCCCGGCGGTCACCCCAGCGAGCTCATGCCGGCAGGGTTCCGGCCGCCCGGAAACCTGCCGCGGACGATGCCGCTGATGCCGTTCTCCACCACGCCGGAAGAGGCCGCCGCGTACGTCCCGCAGCTCTTGGCGCGGGGCTCGGACTACATCAAGTTCATGATCGACGACGGCAGCGTCGAAGGGCACCCCGGCCTGCCGATGCTCGACCAGGCCACGCTGAACGCCGGCGTCGCCGAGGCCAAGAAGTACGGCGCCCTCACCGTCGCGCACACGCTGACCCTCGACGCGACCCGGATGGCCGCCGAGGCCGGTGTCGACGGCGTCGTCCACGTGTTCATGGATCGGCCGCACACCACCGAAATCGTCGACCTCATCGCCGGGGCGGGGATGTTCGTCGTGCCGTGCGTCTGCCTCGACGCGTCGATGATGGGCATCACCGGCAGCGCGCTCGCCGACGACCCCCGCGTCGCCCGCCGCCTCGACGCGAAGTGGGAGGAAACCCTGCGCGCCAGCTACAACCGGTACCCGCAGGGCAAGCTCGAAGACGTCCTGGAGACCGTGCGGGCGCTGGCCGCCGCGGGCGTCGACGTGCTGGCGGGCACCGACGCCTCCATGGCCGAGACCTTTTTCGGCGGCCTGGCGCACGGAGCCAGCCTGCACCACGAACTGCAGTACCTCGTGGCGGCCGGCCTGACTCCCGCGCAGGCGCTGCGCGCGGCGACGGCGACCACGGCCCGCCGGTTCGGCCTCGGCGACCGGGGCCGCGTCGCCGAAGGGCTCCGCGCCGACCTGCTGCTCGTCGACGGCGACCCGACGGTGGACATCGGCGACACGCTCGACACGCGCGCGATCTGGCGGCGGGGCACCCGGCTCACCGAGTCGTGATCACCGCCGTGAGGTGGTCAGCAGGGCCGTGATGCCGTCGACCAGGATCTCGCCGGTCTCGGCCCAGCCGGGGATGCCCGAACGGCCCTCGGCCAGCTCGGCTTCCCGCTCCGCGCAGGTGTGGACGATGGCGTGCCGGGCCATCGCCGACCGGGTGAAGAGCGCGGGATCGGCGGGATCACCGGCGTGCGCGGCCACCGCCCGCAGGGCCCGGTGCATGACCGGCGTCGACGTGGTGACCGACAGCGCCGGCGCGCGCAGCACGGGATCGCTGACGACGTGTGCGGCGAAGCGGGCGTAGTGGCTGGGGACGCCGAGCTCCGCGAGGTGCAGGGTCGTCGGCAGCACCAGCGCCTCCACGTGGTCGCGCAGCCGCGTCGAGCCTTCGGCCGCGTCCACCATCGCGGCCCGGATGCGGTCCATCGCCTCGCCGTGCTCGCGCAGCACGGCGAGGATCACCTCCGCCATCGTGCCGACGTGGTAGGCGACGGCGGAGTTGTTGGCCTGCCCGGCTTCCTGGCCGAGCCGGCGGCTCGACACCTGGGCGACGCCGTCTTCGGCGATCAGCCGTTCCGCCGTCGCCAGCAGCCGGGCGCGGGTGGCGGCCGACCTCCCGCCCGTCACCACCGCACCAGGACCCGGTCGATCCCGCCGACGATCAGCCCTTGCCGGGCACGCAGGTCCGCGGCGTCCCCGACGAGCTCGAGGGTGGGCAGTCGCCGCAGCAACACGTCGAGGACGGTCTGCAGCTCCACCCGCGCGAGCTGCTGGCCGACGCACGAATGCGGGCCGGCGCCGAAGGCCAGGTGCGGGTTGGGCCGGCGGGCGAGGTCCATGGCGTCGGCACCGTCGAACGCGCCCGTGTCGCGGTTGCCCGAGGCCATGCTGCACACCACGGTCGTGCCGCGCGGCAGGGTGGTGCCCCCGACTACGGTCTCTTCCGAGACGTAGCGCGGCATCCCGAACCCCGGGTTGGCGTCGAACCGCAGCGCCTCTTCGACGGCCGACGGCACCAGCGACGGGTCGGCCAGCAGCCGCTCCCAGCGGTGCTCGCGGTCCGCCAGCAGCATCGCGAGCATCTTGCCGATCATGTTCGCGGTGGTTTCGTGGCCGGCGATGAGCAGGCCCTGCCCGGTCATGACCAGCTCGGTCGCGGTCATGTCGGCGGCGAGGTCACTGAGCAGGTCGTCACCGGGCTCGGCTCGCTTGGTGGCGACCAGCTCCGTCATGTACTGGTGGAATTCCCGGCCCGACCGGTCGATTTCGTCCTGGGTGAACCGGGTCATGTTCAGCATCGTGTCCGACCAGTGCGCGAACCGGCCCCGGTCGGCTCGCGGCACCCCGAGCAGGTCGCAGATCACGAACACCGGCAGCGGAAACCCCAGCGCGGGACCGAGGTTCGCGGGCGCACCGGCCGCGACCATGTCCGTGATCAGCTGCTCGGCCAGCTCCGCCATTCCCGGCCGCAGCGCCTGGACCCGCTTGACGGTGAACGCTTTCCCGACCAGCCGCCGCCAGCGCCGGTGCCCGGGGCCACCGAGCATCGACGCCTCGGGCTCGTCCGCGTCCGCCGCGCCGCCGGTCGACGACGAGGGCCTGCTGAACACCCCGCCGTCGTCGCTGGCGGAGACCCGCGAGGCGTCCGCGGCATCGAGCTGCCGGGTGAACCGGGGATCCGACAGCATCGCCCGGACGTCGTCGTAGCGGGTCAGCAGCAGCGCTTCGTCGCCACTGGCCAGTTCGATGCGCGCCACCGGGCACTGCGAACGCAGCCGCGCCCATTCCGGCGGCGGCTCCAGCGCGGTGGGGTTCGGGAACGGGTAGGGCGGCAATCCCGCCAGCACCGCGGCCTGGTCGTCCCCCGCGTGCGCGCTGTCGTCGGCCATGTCCGCAGCCTAGGTAAGACAGGTGCCTTAATCAAGACACCTGTCTTAATCTCGGCCCTCGAGATCCGCGACCGGCTCCTCGTCGAGCGTCGTGGCCGATCAGCGGCCGTAGGCCTCGAGCAGCCGCAGCCACACCTCGCTGACGGTGGGGAACGCCGGGACCGCGTGCCAGAGCCGGTCCAGTGGCACCTCGCCGGCCACCGCGATCGTCGCCGCGTGCAGCATCTCCGCGACGTCCGGGCCGACGACCGTGAAGCCGACGACCACCTTGCGGTCCTCGTCGACGACCATCCGGGCGTGCCCCCGGTAGCCCTCGGCGTGCAGGGCGGATCCGGCGGTCGCGGCCAGGTCGTGGTCGACGACCCGGATCCGCAGCCCGGCGGCCTCGGCGCCGGCCGCGGTCAGGCCCACCGACGCGATTTCCGGCTCGGTGAAGACCACCTGAGGCACCGCGCGCTCGTCGGCGGTCGCCGCGTGGCGGCCCCATTCTGCGTCGTCGACGGGCTCCCCCTTCGCGCGCGCCACGATGACGTCGCCGACCGCCCGGGCCTGGTACTTGCCTTGGTGCGTCAGCAGAACGCGCCGGTTGACGTCGCCGGCGGCGTAGAGCCAGCCGTCCGCCCCGGCGACCCGCATCGTGCCGTCGACCGTCAGCCAGGCACCCGGCTTCAAGCCGACGGTGCCGAGGCCGATGTCCTGGGTGTTCGGGGTCCGGCCGATCGCGACGAGCAGCTCGTCGGCTTCGATCTGCTCGCCGTCGGTGAGCGTGATCGACACCGTGCCGTCGTCGTTGCGCTTGACGGACCCGGCCTCGGCGCCGACGCGGACCGAAACTCCCTTGTCCCGCAACGAAGCCGTCACCAGCTCGCCGGCGAACGGCTCGGCGAGGTGCAGCACGCCGTCCCGGGCCAGCATCGTCACCGACGACCCCAGCTCGGTGAACGCGGTCGCCATCTCCGAGGCCACCACCCCGCCGCCGATGACGGCGAGCCGGGCCGGGATCTCCTTCGCCGCAACGGTTTCCCGGCTCGTCCACGGCTTCGCGTCGCGGAGACCCTCGATGTCCGGGACCAGCGCGCCGCTGCCGGTGGCGACGACGACCGCGTGCCGCGCGGTCAGCGTCGTGGTGGTGCCGTCGGCGCCCGTCACCTCGACGACCCGCTCGCCGCCGATGCGGCCGTGGCCGCGGAAAAGCGCGATGCCTGCCGAGTCGAGCCAGGACACCTGGCCCTCGTCCTGCCAGTCCGAAGCGAAGGCGTCACGACGGCGGAGCACGGCGGCCACGTCGAGCTCGCCGGTCACCGCCTCCCGCGCGCCGGGCACCTGCCGGGCGGCCCGCAGCGCCGCGCCGCTGCGCAGCAGCGCCTTGGTCGGCATGCAGGCCCAGTAGGAGCACTCGCCCCCGACCAGCTCCCGCTCGACGATCGCGGCGGTCAGCCCGCCCCGCACCACCCGGTCGGCCACGTTCTCCCCGACCGGGCCGGCGCCGAGGACGACGACGTCGTAGGTGGTCACGTCAGTTCCCCTTCGCGGCGCGGCCGAGCCGGATCGCCGAGACGAGGAAGAAGATGCCGCCGAGAACCGCGTAGCCGGCGACGTTGGCCAGCGACGGGTTCGCCGCGGAGGCGCCGATGACGAAGTTGGCCCCGGCCAGCACGGAGATGCCGCCGCTGAGGATCATCGGCCACTGGCCGCCCATCTTGCGGCGGGTGACCCCCACGATCAGCTGGACCAGCCCGGCGACGATCGCCCAGGCACCCCACACCCGCAGCACCCCCGGGACACCGGACGCGGCGGCGACGCCCACGCCGATGGTGGCGAGCAGGCTGATCGCCATGTTCACGTACAGCCCGCGCACCGACCCGGCGCCCTTCGCCGACCGAGCGTCCACAATGGCCGCTCCCACGTCGAACAGCGGGTACACGACGACCAGGGCGACACCGGCCGCCCCCAAGCCCGACTTGGTCGTCAGGAACACCAGGACCGCCCACACGATGGCGAACGCGAACCGCACGAAGTACAACCGGCGCAGCGCCGGGGCGAACCCACCGATGGCGGGCGAGTCGACAGTGGTCACGATGATCCCTTCAGCATGAGGGAAGCCCCTCGGTAGACCGAACGTTCTATCTCAATTGAGCATGGCCGTGCCGCCGCGCAGTGTCAAGACAGAACGTTCTATCCAAAGTCTTACGCCCGGCTCGGGCACTCGTCGGCCGGGACGACGCGGGAGTGGACCGCCGTCAGGCAGCCGGGGCAGCCCGCAGGGCAGCACCTCGATGTCCCCGCCCAGGTGGCCGGGGATGGTGACCGCCCGGGCGAGCTGGGGTTCGTGCACCCCGCGCACGATGCCGGGGACAACCGCCGGCCAGGCCGCTGCCACCCCCCGAGCCGCCGGGCGGCCGCCGGTGTCGAGGCCGTCGTGGTACACCTGCGCGCCACAGTGGACGATGACGAGCTTGCCTGGTCAGCGCATTGCTCCGGCACGGCGACATCGCACCGTGCTCACGAAAGCCCTGCCGGGCGCCGGAAAACCGCTACTCGGCCGCCGCGTCGAGGCGGAACCGCACGATTCCGTCGACGCCCTGGAGGAACGTGTCGCCGACCTCGGCCGGGTCCGCCAGGCAGCCGGACGCCATCGCGCCGTCCCGCAGCATCACGAAGTGACGCCCCGCGGCCTCCGGTGGCGTTTTGCCGACCTGCGCGAGCAAGTCCGTGACGGTGCGGAGGAACCACTCGCGGTGGGCGAGCACGGCCTGGTGCACGGGGTGCGCGGGATCCGGGTACTCCGCCACCGCGTTGAGGAAGGCACAGCCGCGGAAGTGCGCCGACCGGATGCCTTCGGCGATCGACTCGGCGACGGCCCGCAGGGTGTCGGCCGCCGGCAGGCCGCCGGCGAGCGCCTTGTCGAGACCTTCGCGCTCCATCTCGTGCACACCCTGCAGATACGCGACGACCAGGTCTTCCTTGCCGGGGAAGTGCCGGTACAGGGTGGCGCGGGTGACCTTCGCCTCCGCGACGATCCGGTCGATCCCCACGGAGTGCAGACCCTCGGCGTAGAAGATCCGGGTGGCCGTCGCGAGCAGCCTCGACCGCGCTTCGGACACCTGACCACGAGTGTTGCGCACCATCCGTCCGAGCGTAGCAGAGAGAACGGTCGGTATCTCAGCGTTCACGGCACGGGCACGGGCGCAACGTCGAGGAGGCTCCGGTCGCCGTCGATGCCGTGTGCCAGTGCGGCCGCCACGTCCTCGTGGGGCGTGCCCGGCCGGACGGCGCTGACCTCGTCGAGCAGCCGGTAGTGCTCGTCGGCGAGTTCGACGTCCAGCGCGTCGAGGTATCCCCTCAGGTGGGCCGGGGTGCGCGGTCCGACGATGGGGATCATCGAGGTCCCGGCCTGGGCGGCGCGGTGGCGCACCCAGGCCAGGGCGACCTGGACCGGGTTCGTCCCGGTCTTCTCGGCGACGGCGAGAACCGCGTCCAGCACGGCGGAGCCCTCGGCCGCCGTGGCCCGGGCGCTGAGCCGACCCTGCTCGCCGCGGCGGTACTTCCCGGTCAGCAGGCCACCCGCCAGCGGGGAGTACAGGACGACGCCGAGCCCGTGGGCCTCGGCCATCGGCAGGAGCTCCCGGTCCGCGGAGCGCTCGGCCAGGCTGTACTCGGTCTGGATACCGACCAGCGAGGCACGCCCGCCCAGCTCCGACCGGACCGCGGCGCCGGCGACCCGCCAGGCCGGGAAGTTCGACAGCCCGCCGTAGCGGATCTTGCCCGACCGGATCAGGTCCTCGAAGCCGGCCAGGATCTCCGGCACCGGGGTGACGCCGTCGGGGAAGTGCGGCATGAAGACGTCGACGTAGTCGGTCTTCAAGCGCCGCAGGCTTTCCTCCAGGGAGCGGATCATCGTCTTGCGGCTGTTGCCGGTGGTGCCCGGCCGGACCTCCGCCCGCCGGGTCCCGCTGTACTTGGTGATCAGCACGAAGTCGTCGCGCTCGCGGCCGAGGAGCTCGCCCAGGATGGTTTCGGCTTCGCCGTCCTGGTAGATGTTCGAGACGTCGAACGTGGTGCCGCCGGCCGCGACGAACGCGTCGAAGATCGTCTTGGCGCCCGCGACACCCGCGGCGGAGGGCGCCGAGCCGAAGGTGGCCGTGCCCAGCACGTACTCCGAGACGCGCAAGCCGCTCTGCCGCCCGAATGCCTGATAACGCACGGAAGTCTCCTGTCCGGCCGAGCTGTGGGGTATGGTCGGGACGCTACCACAAAAAACGAATGGTCGTTCTTTTATGCCGAGAGTCACCCAGGCCCACCTCGACGCCCGCCGCCGTCAGATCGTCGACGCGGCCCGCGCCCGCTTCGCCACGCACGGCTTCGCCCGGACGTCCATGACCGACCTCGTCGAAGCCTCCGGCCTCTCCGTCGGCGCGATCTACCGGTACTTCAAGGGCAAGGACGAGATCGTCGCCGCCATCTGCGAGCACTCGACGCAGGCGCTCCCCGCCGAGCTGACGACCAAGACCGTGCACGGGTTCCTCGAGCACATCCGCACCCTGGCGCGCGAAGAGGACCACGCCCGGCTGGTCGCGCAGATCTACGCCGAGGCCGCCGTCTCCCCGCCGCTCGCGGCCCTCGTCGACCGGCAACTGTCGGACCTGCGCACCGCGGTCGCCGCGTTGCTCCCCCACCGCGAGCCGGCCGCAGCGGCCCGGATCGCCGAAGCCTTCGTGGCCTTCTGCCACGGCTACACCCAGCAGCTCGCCGTCCGCGGCGACCTCGACCCGGCCCCCTTCACGGCGGCGCTGGTGGCGATCATCGAGTCGTGACGGCCGGCCGCGCTCAGCGGCCGGAACCCTCGCTCGCCGGGACGCTTTCCTGCAGCAGCCGCACTTTCGCCCAGGATTCCTCGTCCACCGGGGTGTAGGTGGCGAGCTTCATCCCCGAACGCTCGCCGAAGGACAGCTGCGTGTAGTCCAGCGTCAGCAGGCCCACCTCGGGGTGCAGGAAATGCTTCGTGAAGTTTTCCGGGCCCCGCACGTCGTGCCGCTCCCACAGGCGCCCGAAGTCCGGCGACTCCTGCCGCAGCCGCCGGACCAGCCCCTTCCAGCCGGACTCGGCGGCGTGGGCCGCCATCCCGGCCCGGAACCGGCCGACCAGGCGCGCGGCGGCGTCCTCCCAGTCGAGAACCTGGGCCCGCCACCTCGGCGAGGTGAACATCAGCACCAGCCAGTTGCGGTCCTCGGGCGGCAGCTCGTCCACTCCGCCGACCAGCCGCTCGTAGGTGCGGTTGCAGGCGAGCAGGTCGAACCGGGCGTTGATCACCGCGGCCGGAATCGGCTCGAGCTGACGCACCATCACCAGCAGGGCACGCGGAACGGCCGCGGAGTCCCGCTCGACCGGCGGCTCGGGGTGGCCGGCCAGCGTGTAGAGGTGGGCACGCTCGTACGGATCGAGCCGCAGCGTGGCCGCGATCGCGTCGAGGACCTGCTCGGAGACCTTGATGTCCCGGCCCTGTTCCAGCCACGTGTACCACGTCACGCCCATCCCGGCGAGGTGCGCGACCTCCTCGCGGCGCAAGCCCGGCGTCCGCCGGCGGCCCGTGGGCGGCAAGCCGGCCTGCTCGGGAGAGATGCGTTCGCGCCTGCTGCGCAGGAACGACGCCAGCTCCCGCCGTCGGGCCTGCTCGTCGGTCAATCCCCCCACGGACACCGTCACGGGTCCACTGTGCCACCGCGCGCAGCCGGTTACCAGGTGGTTCACATACCTGGATAAGCACGCTCTGGCACCCCCCTGGCTCGAGCCGCAGAGTGGGGGTCATGGAGACCATTCCGGCAGACACCACCACCCTCACCTCGACAGTCGCCCTGGTCACGGGCGCCAGCAGCGGCATCGGCCAGGCCACCGCCCGCCGGCTCGCCGACCGGGGCGCGGCCGTCGTGCTCGTCGCCCGCCGCCAGGACCGGCTCGACGTGCTGGCGAAGGAGATCACCGAGCAGGGCGGCCAGGCGGTCGCGCTGGCCGCCGACCTGACCGACGCCGACGCCGCGGCCGGCATCGTCGCCACCACTCTCGACCGGTTCGGCCGGCTGGACACCCTCGTCAACGCGGCCGGCGTCATGCTCACCGGCGACTCCGGCACGTCCCCGCTGACCGAGTGGCAGCGGATGGTCGACATCAACCTCAACGGGCTGCTCTACCTCACCAAGGCCGCCCTGCCGCAGCTCGTCGAGGCCGCCGCCACCAGCCCGCGTCAGGTCGCCGACGTGGTCAACATCAGCTCGATCGCGGGCCGCTGGGTCATCCCGCACGCCGCGGTGTACAACGCCACCAAGTTCGGCGTCACCGCCGCCACCGAGGCCTGGCGCCAGGAATACGCCCGGCGCAACGTCCGCTTCTCCGTCGTCGAGCCGGGTCTCGTCGAGACCGAACTCCTCGGCCACCAGCAAACCGCCGTCCGGGAACGCATGGCGGCCCGGTTCGCCGACGTCGAACAGCTGCCCGCCGACGACATCGCCGAAGCCGTCGCTTACATCGTCACGAGTCCCCGCCGCCGGGCCGTGGCCGAAATCGTCATCCGGCCCACGGACCAGGTCTGAGCGGAGTCCTTGCGAGCAGGGCCTTCACCCACGCATTGATCCGGCTCTGCGCCGGCACCCCGGACGGCGGCGTCATCCCGACGAACCCGTGCGGCGACTCCGGCCACACCGCCAGTTCGCTCGCCCCACCCGCCGCCCGCCAGCGCGCGGCCATGAACAGCGAATCGTCCAGCAGCGGGTCGCGGTCCCCGACCGTGAACAGCGCGGGCGGCATCCCGTGCAGATCGGCGTACAACGGGGAAACACCGCCGTCCCGCAGCTGTTCCCGGTCGAGCCCGGGGAACGCCATCCCGACGAACCGGTCGATCCACCGCGGCGGCAGCACCGGGGTGTCGGGCGCGGCCGAGCGCGAACTCGGCGTCCGCGCCAGGTCGTAGACCCCGAACACCAGGCTGGCCCCGACCACCCGCGCGAAAAGGTCGGGGAACTCGCCCCGCAGCCGCAGCAACGTCTGCACCGCCAGGTGTCCCCCCGCCGAATACCCGGACACCACGATCCGGTCGGTGCCGAATTCCGCCGCGGCCGCGCCGGCCAGCCACGCGGCCGCCGCGAGGCAGTCGTCGAGGCCGGCGGGATACGGGTGCTCCGGCGCGAGCCGGTAGCGGGCGGACACCACGGCGACGCCGGCCGTGCGGGCCAGCAGGTCGTTGACCGCGTCGTCGTCGGCAGGCGCGCCGAGCACGAAACCGCCGCCGTGCACGTGGAACACCACGCCGGTCACCGGGCCGGCCGGCCGGATGACCCGCACGGTCGCCGCACCCGCGGGCCCGGACACCGCCCGCTCGACCGGGGTCAGCTCGGTCGGCGCCGGCACCCGGAAGGTCGTCGCGCGCAGGGTCGCGAGTCCTTCGGCGGTGGCGGGGTCCGGAAGGTCGGCGGCGGCGAGCTGCGCGTTGATCTCCCGCATTCGGTCCAAAGTGGACTCGGGAACGGTCTCGAACTCGAAGGTCATGGCGGAAGGCCCTTTCACCGGAAGGAATAAGCGACGTGGGTCAGCTCTTCGGACAGCTCCCACAGCCGCCTGCCGGCCTCGGGGTCGGTGGCGGCGACGGGCGGTTCGGCGACGTGGGGAGCCCCGCGCAGTTCGCCGCGCCCGTCCGGCACGACGAAGTCGCCCGGCTTGATACCGGGATTCGTCGCGGCGTGCAGGGAAGGCCGGGCCGCGTCGGCCGGGCTCTGGCCCACGAACCGTTCGAGCAGCGCGGACGCGAGGACCTGCGCGTACTTCGGCAGGTGCTGCTGCAGCCCGGTCGCGCTCGTGCCGGGGTGCACGGCGACGGCGGTGATCCCGGTTCCGGTCGCCCGCCGGGCCAGTTCCAGCGTGAAGACGACGTTCGCCAGCTTCGACTTCGTGTAGGCGGCCATCCCCGCGTAGGACACCGCGCTCAGCGGGTCCGCCAGCGTCGCGCCCTTGTTCCGCGCCACCTTCGCGCTCACCGTCACCACCCGGGCCGCGGGCGCGGCCAGCAGGGCCGGCAGCAGGTGCCCGGTCAGCGCGAAGTGCCCGAGGTGGTTCGTCCCGAACGTCAGCTCGAACCCGTCCTCGGTCTCCCGGCGCTCCGGCACGGCCATCACGCCGGCGTTGTTGACCAGCAGATCCAGCGGCTGCCCGGTGGCGAGCACTTCGGCGGCGGCGCGGTCGATCGACGCCAGCGAGGCGAGGTCGAGCACCAGCCCGGTCACCTTGGCGGTGCCGACCGCCTCGCGCACCGCCACGACGGCGTGGTCGACCTTCGTCTTCGCGCGTCCGGCGACCACCACCTCGGCGCCCGCCCCGGCCAGGGCCAACGCCGTCTCCAGGCCGATTCCCCCGGTGCCACCGGTGACCAGCGCGCGTTTGCCGACTAGCGGAGGGATGACCATCCCGACTCCTGACTGAACGTTCATTCAATACGACGCCCTCAGGTAAGCACCGCTCACCCAAACTTGTCAAATGAACGTTCACTCAATACGCTGGGCACATGGCACCCCGAGACCCCGAGGCGAAGCGCCGCGCCCTGCTGGAGGCCGCACTGGCCGAGTTCGCCGAACACGGCATCGCCGGCGCGCGGGTCGACCGCCTCGCGGGCCGCGCCGGCTGCAGCGCAGGCCTCGTCTACACCTACTTCGGCAGCAAGGAAGAGCTCTTCGACGCCGTGTTCGACGAGGTCGTCGTGCGGACGACCGAGCAGGCCCCGATCACCCCGCACGACCTGCCGGAGTACGCGGGTGCCCTCTTCGACGGCCAGACCGCCCATCCCGAGGTGATGCGGCTCGCCACCTGGCACCGGCTGGAGCAGCAGGGAGGCCGGCCCGCGATCGAGGCCGTCACGCGGGCCAACCAGGCGAAGATCGACGCGATCCGGCAGGCCCAGGAGGAAGGCAGGCTCTCCACCCGCTTCACCGCCCCGGAGCTGCTGATGCTCACCATCAACACCGCCTCGATGTGGGCCCTGCAGAACCAGGAGATCAGCGACCTGGGCCCAAGCGACCACGCCGCCAGGCGGGCGACGGTCGTCGAAGCCGTGCGCCGGCTGGTCGAGCCGTAGCCGGACGCGTCGCTCACAAACCCAGGGCACTCACCAGCAGGGCGGCGACGGCGGCGCGGTGCTCGGGGCTGGTGCGCCACCGCAAGCGGCGTCCGGCCTCGACCACGACACCGAAACCGGCGTGCACCAGCACCCGCGCCTGGCGCGCGTCGAGATCCGGCCGCGCCTGCCGCAGGTACTGCTCCCACACGGCGATGTGCTCGCGCTGCGCGACGACCAGCGGACGGCGCAGGCCGGCCGGCAGCCCGACGATCTCGGCGTCGGCCACGCTGGTGAGAGCGTTGTGTTCGAAGCTGTACGCGACGTAGGTCGCCGTCAGCGCGGTCAAGGCGTCGTGCGGATCGGTCACGCCGCGGAGGTTGTGCTCGACCGCCTGGGCCAGCAGGCCCGCGGCCTGCAGGCACGCCGCGGCCAGGATGTCGGCCTTGCCCGGGAAGTACCGGTAGAGCCCGGACGGCGCCAGCCCCACGGCGTCGGCGATCATGCCGTTCGTCACGGCGGTGAACCCGTCGCGTTCGAACAGCGGGATGGCCGCCGCGAGGATTTCCGACCGCCGGGTGCGGGGTTGCGGCCGCGCGGGCAGTTCGACGACGCGTGCGTCCGCGACTGCGGCGGCGGGATCGGCCGCGGCCACGCGCAGAGCGGACGCCCGCAGCAGGTCCTCGACCCGGCGGCGGGCGATCGAGTTGTGGTGCATCGTGATCGAACCGATCGCGCCCAAGGCGGCCACGGCACGCAGGTGCTCGTCCGGCCACGGGTGTTCGCGCCGCGCCACTTCCGCCACCCGATCGACGACCTGCGCGAACTTCCCCTTGAGCACCCGGCGGTCCTCGCGGTTGAGATAGCGAGCCTCCCACCGGTACACACCGCCGGCCGTGCGGTGGGCCACGGTGACTCGCGTGACGGCGGCGAGGACCTCGGCCAGTGCCGCGCCGGGAGGCACCTCGCCGAGCGCCGCGACGAGCCGGTCGACCATGACGTTCGCGCACTCGGCGAACAGGGCGTACTTGTTCGGGAAGTGCCGGTACAGCGCGGCCGCGGTGATGCCCACGCCGGCCGCGATCTCCTCCATCGACGCCGCGTGGTACCCGCGCTCGCTGAAGACGGTGGCGCCCGCTTCGACGATGAGCTGCCTGCGGTTGCGCGGCCGGACGGCCGCGGCCGGCCCGGCGGTCACCGCGGCCGCCGGGAGGGGGTGCGCGGGAGCAAGGCCATGCGTGCCAGTCAACCACGAAGCGAGCCGGGGACTCGCGCGGCCGCGGCGGACCGATTCAGCCCGCCGAGCCCCTTGCCGACCCGCGACCGGCCTCGCTATGTTAATGAGGAATCTCCTCTTGCCCCTGCTCGGCTCATGCCTGATCGCCCGGTCCAAGCGTTGCTGTGACCAGGCCGATGCCTACCAAGGAAGCTAGGTAAGTAAATGAGCAATCTCAGTCGGAGGAACGTCCTTTCCCTGGGTGTCGCGCTGGGCCTGGCGAGCGCGACGGGTGTCGTCCCGGCCTGGGCGTCGACGGGCGCTGGCGCCGCCGGCACGGATCCCTGGTGGGTCTGGGACGACGAAGTCGACCGCCTGATGGCAGGCATCCTCGACACCGGTGGAGTCCCCGCGGTCAACACCGCGCTGCGGCCGTGGGTGAACAACGACGATGTGCTGCCGGCCGGCCTGCCCGCCGACCTCGCCGCGTACCTCCGGCAGGCCAACCGGCTGCCCTCCTGGGCCGACCCGGTCAAGCTGCGCCGCGCCGCGGACTTCAACCGGCGCAAGGACACCTACCTGTTCATGCTCTACGGCCTGGGCAGCGGCATCATGAGCACGGTGATCCCGCGGGAGGCCAAGTCGGTCTACTGGTCCGCGGGCGGGGCGAACATGCAGGACCGCGCGGCCAAGACGTTCACCTTCGGCTACGACCTGAGCGACCTGAACGCGTTCGAGCCGACGGGTCAGTTCGTCGTCACGGCCAACAAGACGAGGCTGGTGCACGCGGCGGTGCGCCACCTGCTGCCGCAGTCACCGCACTGGCGGGCGGTCGCCGACGAGCAGCTCCCGATCAGCAACGGCGACATCCTGGTGACGTTCCACAGCCTCGGCACGTTCGTCCACCGCAAGCTGCTCGAGTGGCGCGTCCCGATGTCGGCCGCGGACGAAGCGGCCTTCCTGCACCAGTGGCAGGTCGCCATCCACCTGCTCGGCGTGCGCGACGAGTTCATCCCCCAGACGTGGGCCGCGGCCGACGCGCAGTCGACGCAGGTCCTCACCCCGCTCCTGTCCCCCACGACCGAGGGCAAGGAACTGGCCGAGGACCTGCTCGGCCTGACCGCCCAGATCGACCTGGGCGTCACCCGAGGCTTCCTCAACGAGTTCGTCCGCTACGTCCTGAGCGACGCAATCGGCGACTGGCTCCGCTTGCCCCGGGATTACGCGGCCGCGGCCCTCGTCCGCACGGGCTGGCCCGCGTACATCGCATTCCGCGAGGGGCTTTTGCCGATAGCACCGGCGGGCTTCTACATGTTCGACCAGTTCGTGCGCGCGATCGCGATGCTGTTCCTCAACAAGGTCACGTCCCCGACGAGCACCCCGATCACGATCCCGACGGGGAACCGCCCTGGAGCCTGACCCTGCCGGTCGGCGCGGCGACACGCAAGCGGGTCGCCGCGCCACCGGGACCAGAGCCGCTAGTTGCGCGTCCAGCCGGCCGCGCCGACCCACAGCGTCTGGTTGTTGCGAGTGGGTACGACGTCGTCCCGGAAGACGTACCGGTAGTAGCCCGGCCCCTTGTTGCAGTAGACCGTGGCGTTGACGTGGTTGCGCTGACCGAGAGCGACCTTTCCGTAGACGAGGTCGTCACCCCAGTCCCAGTTGGTCGACCAGTAGTCGGTCGCCGCGACGATTCCGGTGACCTTGCCGCCGCTTTCGCAGTTGCCCAGCCACGTCGGGAACGAGATGTAGACCCAGCCGAACGTCGTCGCCTGCGCGGCACTTTGGCCGCCGAGCATGCCACCCAGCAGCATCACCAGTGCCGCACCGAAAACCGAGAGTCTTCGTTTCACATCAGATCCCTTCGCCGATTGCACACCCCACCAAAGACGACTGACCTGCCCCGGCTGTTACCGGCAAAGTTAATCAGTTCGAGTGATCGAGATATCGACTCAGCTGCAATTCGCCGTCCGTTGGCAAATTCGGAAAGCGGTTGACACGACAGAACGGTCGCGACACGTCTGCTGAGGCAGAAATGAGATCGGCCGTGCTTCTGATTCTCGCGCACGGCAGATTCACCGCAGTTCGCGAAGCTACTGAGCCGAGCGCCTCGCCGGGGACTCCCCGGAGGGGCAACCCGCCTCCGGGCGTGCGGACAACCCGTGGGCCACGGACGACAGCTTCTCCGGCTTGGCCACGATCCGCAGACCGGCGATCCGGCCGTTCTCGATCTCCACCGCCACCACGGCCAGCAGTGTTCCACCGGCCAGCGCGAGGATCGCCGTACCCGCGTTGACCTCGGCGAACCCGAACCTGACCGGCACCGCGATCCGCCGGAAGGCCGCGACGAGGAAACGGGCCACCTCCGCCCTTCCCGCGACCGGACGAGGCGCGGTGGCGACACGGCGGACACCATCCGCCCAGAGTGTGACGTCCTGCGCCAAAACCGCTTCGAGCGCACCCAGCTCCCCGGCTCTGATTGCGGCGAGGAACCGCCCGGACAGCCGCACGCGCTCGCCGCGGTCCGGTTGGCGGGGCGGCCTCCGGCTCGCCAGGTGCTGCGTCGTGCGGTGGTAGAGCTGGCGGCAGTTCCCCGGGGAGAGCTCCAGGATCTCCGCGATGGCGCGATACCGGTACCCGAAAGCGGTGCGCAGCACGAACACCGCGCGCTCGTGCGGCGTCCGGCGTTCGAGCAAGACCAGCACCGCGAGGGAGACCGAGTCCCGCTGCTCGGCCGTGGGCAGCGGGCCGAGCGCGTCGGTCAGGACCGGCGCAGGCAGCCACGGACCGCAGTAGCCTTCACGGCCGGCCCGGACGGCGCGCAGCCGGACGAGGCAGAGCCGCGTGACGACCGCCGTCAGCGATTCTCGCGCGTACGCAGTCACCTCGGAGCCCGGTCGTTTCCAGGACCGGTACGCGTCTTCGACCGCATCCTCGGCCTCGTCCGCGGCTCCCAGCAGCCGGTAGGCCAGGCCGAACAGCTGCTGTCGTCCCGCTCCGAGCTCCACGGCTGGGGTCACCCCGCGAGTATGGCGCACCGAGCCTGCCTCCTGGCCCTCCACCGGACCTGCCATCACTCGGGAGCGCCGGCGATCTCGGCGGTCAACTCCCGCACCGCGGCCGCGTCGAGGTTCCGCACGTGCGTGGCTTCGAGGTCGAACGCCGAGCCGTCCGCACGGGTGCCGGTGATCTTCACCGAGCCCGTCCGGTGCCGGATCCAGGTGACGAGCACCGTCGCGACCGCGGTCGCGACGCCGCCCGGCGCGAGCGCCACGGCCAGCGCCTCCGGAAGCCCGCCGGCGAGGGTGCCCGGCTCGCCGGCCGCGGCGAGCACGTGGACGCGGCCGCGGAGGTCCTCGTCGGCGGACAGCCAGTCGTTCAGGGAACCGAGTTCCGCGACGGCGTCGTCGGCGGTGATCCGGATGGTCAGGTCCACTTGGGCTCCTACTCTGTGTGGGCGACGTCGATCGTTTGCGGCGGCTTCCCGTCGGCGTACCGGACGATCCCGACCGCCTTGCGCGCCGGGACGCCGTGCGGGCCGAAGTCGAGGTCCTCTTCGGCTCCCGGCACCGACAACGGGCCGTGGAGGTTGCTCAGCTGGGCGGTCACGGCCGCCGGGCTCGCCGGTCCGGCCGGCCGCGTCGCGTAGACCGCGGTGACCAGCGTCATCAGGGCGTCGTGCGTCGACACGGCCTCTGCGGCCGCGGCGCCCGCCGGGTCGAACCCGGCCTCGGCGAAGTCGTCCCGGTACCGCTGATAGCGCGCCGGGTTCTCGGGTGCCGGCCCGGACGGCGCTGCCCACCCCGCCGGGATGAACGCGGTGACGGCGACACCCGCAGCCGCAAGCCGGGCGCGCCGGTCCCTGTCGAGGAGTACGTCTCCGGGTTCCACGGCGACCACTTCGATCGGGCCGCAGTCGAACGCCGCGACCGTGTCGAGGAAACCGGCGAGATCGCCCTGACTCCCGGTGAAGAACACCAGCTCGGGGCGAGTGTCGCAAAAGCCGCGCACGACATTGGGAAAGGTGGCCGACCTCGAGCCGTGCGAGCCGACGTAGCCGTGGACGGTCATCGACTCCACGGTGGGGCCGACCCGGTCCTTGAGGTCTTGCCGAAGCGACTGGGCGTAGAGGTTGCCGGAGTCGGTGTCGCCGACCAGCACGGCCTTGCCCCTGAAGTTCCGGTCCCGGATGTACCGGGCGATGACGGCGGCCAGCTGAGCGTTGGGCGGCCGGACCCGGAGCAGGTTCAACGGTTCCTCGTCGAAGTCGTCAGCCGTGACGAGCGAGGCCACCACGGGCACGCCCTTGCCCCCGAGCGCGCGGACACCCTGCAGGGTCTCCGGCGAGCTGACGCCCATGCCGATCACGCCCACCAGCGGCGCCGCGCCGGACGTCATCCCCGCCAGCCGGCCGGCCACCGGTTCCCACGCGCCTTCCGACGCGCCTTCGTTGGCCAGCACCAGCCGGACCTCAGGGGTGAGCCGATTGGCGGCCACCTGCGCGGCGTAGGCACCTTCCAGCTGGTGCCGGATCGAATCGAGGGAGAACACGCTGTTCCCGTTGCCCACCGGGAACGGGGCCATGAGGGCCACCGTGACCGCCGGGCCACCGCCGGACTCGACACGGGCGTTCTCCTCGGCGATCCGGTGCTCGACCGCGGCCAGCTCCGGCCGGAACACGTAGCTCCCGGCCGTCACGCCGACGCATTCGTCGCCGAAGGTGACACTGCTGGAGGACTGCAGGCCGGACGGACATCCCTCGCCGCGCACGGCAATTCCGTAGACCACCACCGAAGTGACGACGAGAACGGCCGCGGCGAGCGCGGACACCCGGCGGGACCGGCGCCGGCGGGCCGTGCTCGCCTCGAGGAACGCCCGTGACCGCGCGGGCAGCGGCGTGTCCCCCTGCTCGGCCAGCTCGGCGGCGACGGTCAGCTGGGTGCCCCGGTACAGCAGGCGCTGCCGCTGGTGCTCGTCGTGCCAGCGCTCGGCCGCCGTGGCCAGCCGGCGGCGCACCAGCAGCGACTGGCGGCTGTCCTCCAGCCACGTCCGCAGCCGCGGCCACGCCCGCAGGACGGCGGAATGCGCCAGGCCGACCGCGTCCCCGTCGGTCACGACCAGTCCGCTCGCGACCAGCGCGTCCAGGATGCCTTCGGCGACAGGCCGGGTGTCCGGCGCGACGTCGTCGACCAGCGTGTCCCGGGCCACCAGCTGGCGGGTGATGGCCATGCCCTGCTGCACCGCGGCCAGCCGCAGCGCGAGCGCGCGGAGCACCACGCGGCCCGGCTCGTCGAGGGCGTCGTGCACGCGCTCGGCCGAGGTCTCCACCGCGCGGGCGACCCGGCCGGAGTTCGCGTACCCGGTGACGGTCAGCAGGCTGCCCTGGCGGCGTTCCCACGTTTCCCGCAGTGCGTGCGAGAGCAGCGGAAGCACCTCGCCCTGCTGCAGGTCGAGCTCCGTGCCCTTGTCCGCCGCGAGGGCCTCGGCCTGGTCGTGCACGTCCTGGAGCACGATCTGCACCAGCCCGGCCTGCAGGGTCAGCCCGGCGGCCGCGGCGGGCGCCTGGACCGCGGTCGCGAGCTCGGCGCCGGAGAGCGGGCCGAGCAGTACCTGGCCGGTCTCCAGCGCGCGGCGCAGCCCGGAGTAGGTCAGGCAGTGGCGGTAGAAGTCCGCCCGCAGGCCGAGCAGTACGACGGCGTCGCCCAGCAGCCCCTCGCCCTCCGGCCCGGCGGTGAGGGCCGCGACGAAGCTGTCGCGTTCCTGGCGGTCGGCGCATTCGGTGAAGATCTCCTCGAGCTGGTCGACGACCAGCAGGATCGGCCCCGTTCCGCGGTCGGCCAAGGCTTCGTACAGAGCGCTCAGCGGCCGCGGCCCCGGGGTGAACACGATCGGGAGACGCGGTTCCACGGCGTGGGCGGCGCCGAACGCGACGCCGGCGCGCAGCAGCGAGGACTTGCCCACGCCCGACGGGCCGACCAGGGTGAGCGGCGGGTCGCCCGGTCGCGCCTTCGCGACCCGGTCGAGCAACGTGCGCGTCTCGTCGGCCCGGCCGAAGAACCACGCCGAGTCCCCGGTGTCGAACGCGGCGAGCCCGCGGTAGGGGCAGCTGTCCTCGCCGCCGGTGCCGGCCGGTTCGGTCCCGAGGTCGGCGTCGGTGAGCCGGAACGCCGGGTTGATCGCGAGGACGAACCCGTCGGCCGCCTCGGTCGCCAGGCGGCGAGGCCGCGGAAAGCCGCGCGCGGGCAGCATTTCCCGCAGGTGGGCGTACGCGTGCTGCAGGGTCAGCTCCCGCGGGCCGTCCGGGTCGCCTTCGGTCAGCAGCCGGATCAGCGCGCCGCCGAACGCGGTGTGCCGGTCCCCCGGCGGTGCGAGCGCGGCCTCGTTCGCGCCGGCGGCGGTCAGCACGTACCCGCCGTGGATGCGCGAGAGGCCGGTCGCCTCGGGCCCGGCCGTGTCCCCCAGCGTCGCGAAGGCGCGCCCGGAGTAGCAGCAGTCCAGGATGACGATCTTGACGCGCGCCGGGCTTTCCAGCACGGCGTCACGCACCTGCGCGTAGGCGACGGCGGTGTGCGTCAGGTACCCGGGACGGCTGTCAGTGGCGGCGGTGGCCAGGTAGAGGTTGCCGTCGAGGCTGACCAGCCCGTGACCGCAGAAGTAGATCAGCAGCGCGTCTTCCGCGCGCCGCGTCTCCTCGGCCAGCGCTTCCCCGACACCGAACGGCAGAGCCGGATCGAGGACGACCCGGACGTTGCCGGCGGTCATCCCGCACCGGTCGACGAGCGTGGTGGCGAGGTCGGTGACCGTCGCCGCAACGGCCGGGACACCGGCGAGGCCGGCCGCACCGGAACCCCCGGTCGCGCACCCGGTACCGATGAGAACCGCCCGCGAACCCGCCGCGCGCAGATCGGTCACGGCAGCTCACTGGGGGCAGGGCCGGTTTCGCTCACGGGCTTGAGTATCTGTAGCTCGGAAGCGGGCGTTACAGAGAACCGTCGATCGAGGCGGCTCATTGCCGCCCGCGCTCATTCGCGGGGTGCCTTGTCCGGTGATTCCTCGGGCGCATAGGTCAGCGAAACCTCAGGCTCGGCCTGATCCGCCGGTTCGTTCTGGAGCAGCAGCATCAACTTCGCGTTCCTGCGACGCTCCTGGTGGGTGGTTTGCGGCCGGCTCAGTCCGAGGTGCCGATACAACGCGAGCCGGTCGAGATCGATGATCGTCGACACGGCGGTCATGAACTCATCGGCTGCCGAGACCGCCGCACGATAGGCGACGTAAGCGAGCGTGTAAGGGATGAGTGCGAGCAAGAGCCACAACCCGTCCGTGAGCACGGCCGGCACCGTGATGACCGTGGCCAGCAGCGACACCGAGCACAGCCGGACCGCGAGATCGAGCTGCTCCCGCGAGTCCTGCAGGTACGCGACGTGGCTCTCGGGCGCGATGAGCGCGAGGTGCGGTGCCACGGTGATCGCGTCCAACCCGTACTGACGCCCCGCCCTGTCCTCCACGGCCCGCAATGCGTTCCCGAGCCGCGTCGGCATCATGCGGGCTCGTCCCGGGAACCGGCTCTTCGCCTTGGCGTAGACGTCCTCGGCGAGGGCGTGCGACAAAGCCTCTTCGTCTGCCTCCTCGAGGAGGTATTTGTCCATCTCGCGCTGCCACTCGTCGGTACTGAGTTTGTCGGCTCCCGCTCCGAGGTGGTCGATCAGCTTGTCCTGGAGACCGTCCCCGTGCTCCTCGAGCCGGTTTTCGATCCTCTGTGCCTTGCCCCGGTAATGCGCCGTGCGTAGTTTCACGGCGGCGCGAGCCAGCCGCGATGGACCCCAGTACCCTTCGAGCAGCTGCACCGTCGGGAACTGGAGCGGGTGGATGAACAGCCCCACCAGGACCGTGGCGAGCACCAGCCAGGCGGCTCCGGCCAGGGACCAGCCGGCGAAGGCGTCACGTAGCTTGCCGAGACTCGGCTCGTGGGTCCAGGCGCCGCTCGCGTACAGGGCGTAGACCCACAGGGTGAAGTACAGCGACGGCACCACGGTCACAACACTGAAGTTCCGGCCGATTTTGCCCGCGACACCGAGCGCCGCGTCAGGCAGCGAAGGTGTCGGCATTCACGCTCTCTTCGTTTCCGAGTAGTCGAGCACGCTGCCGCACTGGCGGCAGAGGAACTTGCCCTTCTCCTGGCCGGTCCGGGTGACGATGGAGTCGTCGTACCGGCAGCGGCGGGGCTTTCTCCGGACCCTTCCGGAGCCGGGAACACGACGTGAGCCGCCTCGGGTCATGTCACCACCCCTCCCCGTGGCCGAACCAACCATGGTAGGAGTGTCGATCGTTCCAGTCGATGGGAGATTGATGGGCACGCTGCGCCGGGCTGCCCGGTCGGTACTGGCGGTGGCGCTGCGGCGGCCGTGGTTGCCGCCCGGTTTCGCGGTCATGGTGGTCGCGGTCGGTGGTCAACTCGGCCGTGGCTGGCTGTACGTGGCCCTCGGCCTGGTGGTCGTCGGCGGATTGGGGCTGGTCGGCGGATTGTTGTGGGTGGGACGCGAGAACTCGTGATCCGGCGCGTGACCAACTGCTGACGAAGATCAAGTTTCCCGTGGAGCCACGGCGTCGTCGCGGGCTCGGCGCGACGGCACCCGCTGCCTTCTCCCCTAGCCTGTTGACATGGTGTCGAAGGCGTGGGCCGTCCAGGTCGTGGAGCGCCATCTGGCCGGGTGGCCGGCTGCGGGCGGGCCGAAGATGGTGGTCACGCACGTCGACCCACACCGGCTTGGCTGGGTGGTCAGCAGCCAAAGCGAGCGTTACGTGCGCACCCGGGCATTCCTCGACATGGTGGTGGGCCACGGGCCCTTCCTGGTCGATGGGGTGGACGGCAGCCTGCACATGGTGCACGCGACCATCGATCTCGAGGACGGCGAGTGGATCGAGGACTACCTCGAGCAGGTTCGCGGGCTCGATCGCGATGACCCGCTGCGGTCTCGGGTCGCCGAACTGCTCGATTCCGGTCATCGCCTCGACGCGCTCCGGCTGGTGCGGGCGGCCGCGCCCGATCTCGGAGCGCAAGGGGCCAAGGAGTACGTCGAGGCCGTAGCAGCCGGAGCGCCGGTTCCCGAGGGCGTACGCGCTCGCTTACCGCGACCGCCGGTCGGGCGCCGAGTGTGGCGGCGTCTGTCGGACTCGAACCCGGAGCCATGACTGCCCGGTCTGCGACAGGAGAGCGCGTTCGGGGTGGACCGGCGCTGGGCCTTCACGCGCCGCCGCCGTGGTCGACCGTCTTCAGTGCCAGCCGAGCTCGGCCAGGCGGCTCTCGGTTTGGCCCGGGGGCCAGACCGTCACCTTGTCCAGCCGGCCCGACGCCGTGCGGAATCCGAAAGCTCGGCCGAACGGGGCGCGCACCCACCACAGGCCGGTCACCTCGGCGCGGGCGATGCGGATCGGTTCGGCGCCGCGGACGCGCAGCTCGGCCTGGCCGCGGCTGACCAGCAGGCTGGCGTACGGCGACTTCACGTTGAGGAGGTTCACCTTGGCTCCGCACCGCAGGACGAGGTCGTAGTCCTCGTCCTGCAGCGCAGCGAACTGGCTTGCGTGGGCCGGGTCCGGCGGCGGGACCCGGCCGATGCGGGCGAACTTCTCGCGCCACCGGAACCTGATGAACACCATCACGACGCCGAGAGCCCCGAACACCATCAGGGCGATCCCCTCGCCAGGTCTCATCGACGTCCCTCCCCCATCACCGGCGAAGTATCCCACTCGAACGGGCCCGGCGGCCGGGGTTCCGGCGACTTTGCGTCGAGAACGGCGAGGTCGTGCCGCCGCAACCGGTCGCCGTGCATGGCATCGGAACGGACCGAGCGGCGCATCGAAGCCGCTCATTTACAGTGCCGTCATGACTTCATCGAACGACTCCGGCAGCCCGTCCCGGGTGAGCAAGTCTCCGAGCCGGGGGTCGCAGCCGCGAGAACGCCATTTTGGCGATCGCGCTGGAGCTGATCGGTGAGGTCGGTTTCGATCGCCTGAGTGTCGACGCGATCGCGGCCAGGGCTCGGGCTTCGAAGGAGACCATCTACAGCCGCCGGCGGTCCAAGGACGAGATCGTCGCCGAGGCCCTGCGGCGCCAGAACAACGGCGACGCGGCGGGACCGAATCTGCCACTCAGTGGCGAACGAAGGCTTCGGCCTCCTCCTTTTTCCACACGTCGAACCAGGCGAGCCAGTCCGGACTGCAGTTCAGCGTCGCGGCGAACCGGATGACGCAGGCTCCCAGCTCGTCACGACTCAGCGTCAGCTGCCCGGCCTTGTCCACTCGGGTGAGAGGGATCATGAGATCGCTGAACCCGGGTAAGCGAGAGCCGATCATGTGCCACGTGCCTGACCGGCTCTCACCGAGCCACGGGGCACGTTCGTAGGCGGCGAGCATCGTCGCCAGGAAGAGCAGGTAGAACCCGGTCGACGACGGGGAAGGTCCCGTCCGATCGGGAACTGGCGGCGCACGGCTGCCGGCTCGAACGGCGCCCGCTGCTCAAGCGCTGCGGGAGTCGTCTCGTCCGACACCTCGTCCGAGGCGAGCAGCTCGGCCAGCGCCGACTTGTCGTCGAACATGGGGCGCATCTCGGCCGACAGCGGGGTGATCTCGGATTCGGGCTCGCCGTGCCCGAACGATCCGGAGAGCGCGGATGCCTCGGACAGCCTGCCGATGTCGGCAAGCTCCATCAACACGAGCCAGCGGAGCGGGAGCACGTAGGCTGGCGACTCGGCGATCCGCGCGAGCATGTCATGGAGATCCGGATCGAGCTCACCGGCAGAGAAGAATCGCCGGAGCAGGTCCACCAGCGGACCTGGTGTCTCATCGGGCGTGCCGTGCAGCTGCACCGACAACAGCCCACGAGCTCCCATGGCTTCGACGTACCGCTCCATCGGCAACAGGTCACGACGGCACAGCTCAACGACCACGCCCGGATGGGAAGAGGCGATCCTCGGTGCGAGGCCGACCACGGTCCCGGCCAGCGCGTCCGGCTGGGACTCCAGGCGGCGAGCCAGTTCGGCGGGCACCGCTCCGTCGGCGACCACCTGGAACAACTCGTCGACGATGGCGGCGCCGCACTCGGCGTTCACGGCGACGTTCCCGGTCAGGATCGCCCGGCAACTCCGCCGAGCTGTCGGGAAGGTGTCCGGCGGACAGGAGAGCAGCAGCGCCAGCAGCTGGGTGTCCCTGGTTCTGGTGTAGAGCAGAATCGCGGCCGTGTAGAGCCGATCGAGCACTCTCGGGCTCGAGCGCATGAACCGCAGCGAACGCAGAGCGAACTCGACCTGGACGCGACGGTCGGCATCCGGCCGGTCGAGCACGAGCATCTCCAGACAGTCGTCGATGCCGTCGGCGCGTCGTGCGTCGAACTGCTGGATCGCAATCTGGGGCACCACTTCGCTGGTGTTGAACTGGATCAGCGGCCGGATCATGCCGATGATGTCGCGTGCACTGTTGCAGTGGCGGACGATGAAACACGCGGCGAAGTACTCGAGGAAAGTGCGGTGGGTGAATCCAAAGAGCCGTTCCCCGCGTTCGGAGGTTCCGGTCTGTGCCAGCAGCCAAGCCCGCCCGGCGCAGAAGTCCAGGAAGTCTTGAGCCTGTAGGGAAGCGGACTCGGCGTCGTCGACGACGTTGCGCTCGAAGTAGTCCTTGATGTTCTGTTTCAGCCTTCCTTCGGGAAGTCCGCTCTGCACGCTTCCCTGGTTGAAGAAGTTGTACGCGAGCTCTTGGATCAAGTACCGCGTCTTGGTGTTCGACTTGAACGAAATAGGTACGCGGCGCATCCGGTCCCATCGTTCGAAGAGCAGCTCGGCGCATTCTTCATACACCTGCGGCCGGTTTTCCGGGATGAATCCGTCGTACTCGTAGATCATGCACAGCAGCGACAACATCAGCGGGTTGGTCCGCAGGTCCTCGACGTGCACGCTGTCCTCGAGGAAGTTCCGCACCCGGTCGCCGGGCTCGAAGTGCCTCGGCTGAGCGACGATCCGAAACCAGCGCTGAACGTACAGTTCCAACTGCTCGTCCGTGAAGTCGGGGAGGTAGTAGACCGGGAAGAGCGCCGGGTCGAGACGGGCGCGGAGGTAGCCCTCCTCGCGGGAAGTCACCACTACCGTGACGAGCGGATAGCGTCGGCAGAACTCCTCGATCCCGGCGACCGTCGAACGCCGCATGTCGATGTCGGCGATCTCGTCGAGGCCGTCGAAAACGATCACGCCGAGTCCCAGGAAAAGGATGTCCCGGATGGTGTCGGCACCGAACTCGGCCTGCGCCACGACGCGCAGGGTGTCGGCCAAGATGGTGAGGTACGAGGTGGTCGGCGCCTGATGGTCCTTGAGTTCGACGACCATCGGCGCGATCGGCGTCTCGTCATCCTGGCGCGAGGCGACACGATGGAGCAGGTTGCGGATGAAGGTGCTCTTGCCGGCCCCGGGGTGGCCGACGACGACGAAACGCCGGTCTGCCATCTCGGACTCCGCCAGCGGCGCCAGGTCCTTCGCAGCTGCGGCCGCGAAGTCCTCGACGGCCTCTGCCGGGCCGCCGGTATCCGATCGTTCGTCTGCGCCGGGGCGCGCTCGACGGGACTTGACCATTCGGAAGTGGGGTCGCGGATTCAGCAAGCGGGCGACGTAGATCTGCTCGATGGGGACTCGGTGGTCATCACGCGAGTGCGGCATCACCATCATGGCGTATCGCGTTCGCATCGCCTGGCGGATCACGCGAACGGCGGCATGGGCAGCGGAAGCCCGTTGCCGCTGGCCCGAAAGAGCCCATCGCTCGGATACCGCGGACGCCAGTGAGGACTCGGCGGGCGGGCTCCCGCCGAGGTTGCGAAGGCTTGTCGCGTAGAGGAAATCATCGAAGGTGAAGACATTCTCTTCACGCAGTTCCTCGAGCTGCAGGCGCACGCAAGCGCACAGCTCAGACCAGAGCGAATCGGCGATCCGTTTTCCCTGCGCATCGGGAAGATCGAGCTTGTCCACGAGCTCCCGGACGAAGCTCTCCCCCAGCCGGGTGCACTCTTCCGCCGTGTCCGGGCCTTCTCCGGTCATCTCCAGATAGGCAAATATCTCCAGCAGGCCGGTGCACAGACGTCCTTGCAGGTACGTGGAGATCGCGGCCTGCTGGGCGCGCACGAGCTTGACATCTCGCCAGCTCACCGACTGCCTGACCGGCGCCGGAGCGGGACGGAGCCCCTTCGCCGCAGCTTTCCACGCGGGTGCCGACGCTCGGACCGCCATGCCGCCGACGGCTTTGGCTGCGGATTGCGCGATGAGAGTTGCCAGCACCGCCGAAGACATGTCCGCGATACTACCGGCTGGACAAGCCGGACACCGGGGATCGCACAGCGCTGTCCAGATCGACGACGCGTTGCTTCTTCACCGGCGGTACGAAACCTCCGACCCGGCAAGAATGAGAAGCGTCATATTGTGAACGATACTGCATCGAATGCGGCTGAATCCTGGTTTGACTGCCGAGTGGCGTGATAGCAGTCGTCGCCTCGGTAGCGGTATGGATGGATCTGAGGTAGCCGGGATCAATCGGATCCGACGGTGAAGCCATCATCGCGAACGGGACCTGAGTGACAGTCTCGATAGAATCGGCCGCACGGACCGCTTGACCGGCGACCCGCGACCTCGGTATCGCTTCGGCCACCGCAGTACTGGCCGGTTTGCCACAGAAGGGCGACGACCAACTCATGCCCATTGGACCTGGTCTACCGGCCAACGGCGCCCAGACCGGCGACGACAGGGGCCCCGCACAGGCACCGAAGGCGTTCATCTCCTACGCCCACGACTCGGAGGACCACAAAGACGCGGTGCTCACGCTGGCAGAACTACTCACCAGGAAGGGTATCGATGTCATCCTCGACCAGTGGGCCGACCCCGTCCGCAAGGACTGGGGCTCCTGGGCGCTCGGGCACATCATGAACAGCGACTTCGTGATCATCGTCGCGTCGCTCGACTACCAGCGGGTCGGCGATGGCCTGATCGCCACGACGAACAACCCGGGCGCGCAGTCCGAGGTCGTGGTGATCCGCGACCAGCTTCACCACGACCGCCCTGCCTGGACTCGCAAGCTGCTGCCTGTGGTGCTCCCCGGCCACAACATCGGCGAGATCCCCCTCTTCTTGCAGCCCTTCAGCGCCGACCACTACGTCATCAGCGAGTTGACCGACGTAGGCATCGACGATCTGCTGCGGACGCTTACCAGACAACCCCGCCGAGTCCGGCCGCCACTCGGCGCCGTGCCGAACCTTCCGCCGCTGCCATCCACGCTGCCGCCCTCGGCGTTCGCTCGGGCCGCCGAGCCGCCTGTGCCATCACCACACTGGTCGGTGTTGCCGCAGCCGATCGCCGTGACCTGGCGTGCGACCCTGCTCGGCGATCGTTGGGGCGCGCAGCGTGCCGCGATGGTGGAACTCCACATCGTGCCCGATGGTGGCGACCCGTTGCCGGCCGGCCGGCTCCGCCGAGTCGCCACCACACTGGCTTCGCTGGGCCGCGGCCACGGCCTGTTCGCCGACACCGACGGGGTGACTCCTCGATCGGACCAGACCGCAGTCGTTGCAACCACAGATGGCCTAGCGGGTTCTGGCGTAGCGGTACTCCGCAGCGGCCAATGCAGCGCATGGCTACCGTTGCCGAAAGCCAAGATCGGCTACGTCCTGGACGCGAACGACGCCGCAGGCCGCGTTACCGGATTGCTGGCCCTCCTCGCCGAATTGGACATACCCCACCCGCCGTACGTAGTGCCGACGATCGGTATCGAGCCGGCCACATTGGTCTGGGAAGGCTCCATTGGTGACACAAACCGCACCAGCGTGCAGACGTCGCCACACCAGCGGGATCGGATCCGGCTCCCGGCGGACGAACGGCTGCGCTGGGACGAGGTCGTCGGGCACCCCGACGTGGTCGCCGAGGAGCTGACGATCCGATTGCTCGAGGTCTTCCGCAACGGAAACCGCTGAACCGGACAGGTGCACACTGCGGCTCGGCGGGATCGTGCCAGGGGCTTTGGGCAGCTGCAGTCCGCGGCGGAAGTCCGGGGTCCCGCCCGACCCCATGCGGCGGCACTAGAATCGGTCGACGTGCCGCCCACGCGATGTCCCCGGGTGTTCGTCTCGTACGCCGGTGACTCTGGCGGACACACCGACACTTTCGTTCGGTTCGCTGAACAACTGCGCGGCGAACTGGGCATCGACGTGCGCCTGGATCTTTGGGAGCGCGATCAGCGGCGGGACTGGCTCGAATGGGCGGTGGACCAGATCGAGCACGGCGACTTCGTGCTCGCGATCGGCTCGCCCGAGTACAAGCGGTTGGCCACATCGGAGGACGGTCCGCACGACCACGCCCGGTTCCAACTCGCGATGCTGCGCGAGCACCTGGCCGCGGACCGGGCTCAGTGGCTGGCCAAGATCCTTCCGGTCGTACTACCCGGCTGCTCCGCTGACGACCTGCCGGCCTTCCTCCAGCCCTATTCCGCGACCCGATACGCAGTCCCTGAGCAACTCGACGAGTTGCTGCGGGTGCTGACCGGGCAGCCCCGCCGCATCCAGCCGGAACTGGGACCACTCGCCGATCCGGCGATCACGGAACGAGACGGGCTGTTCCGCTCGGCGGTGCTGAGCGCGGACCTGAGCCGAGTACTGGTCGAGGCCGCGGAGGGCCTCGCGGGCGCGGTCGCCGACTTGTGGCGAGGTGAGTCCAGGCGGCTCGGCCTGGACGACCCGCGCCCGCTCGCCGCCCGATGGCGCGCTGATGACGGCGAATTCGATCGGCTCGGACCGTTCTTCCGCCGGGACGTGCCGTCCCGGCGGCTGCTCGTGCTCGACCGCCCAGGATCCGGCAAGAGCGTATCGGCGATCCGGCTCGTGTCCGATCTGCTGGGCGGGCGGACCAGGGGCGACCCGGTGCCGGTGCTGGTCCCGGTCACCGACTGGCACCCAGGCGAGCTGCACGCGTTCGACTGGCTCGCTCGCCGACGGGCCCGCGACCACCGGCTGGGCCGGACCGTGCGTTGGGTCGACGGGACGCGCATCACGCTGGCGTCCGCGCTGCTGGAGGTGGGCCTGGTGCTGCCCGTCCTCGACGGCCTGGAGACGATCGCGGAGGACCTGAGGGCCGAGGCGATCGCGGCGCTCAACCGTCTCGGGTCGTCGATTCCGCTGATCGTCACGTGCGGCTTGGCCAAGTACCGCGAACTGGACACAGCGGGTATCGGGCTGGCGCGCGCCACCCATGCCGAACTGCTGCCGCTCGACCGCGAGGATGTCGAAGAGTACCTGGCCGAGACCGTGCCCCATGGCTCGTCCCGCTTGGCCCCGCTGTTCGCCCGGCTGCGTGCGGAGCCCGCACCGACACCGCTCGTGGTGTGGCTGATCCGCGTGATCCACCAGGAACTCGGCCGCGATCCCGGTGACCTGTGGGACCGGATGCGCTTCCCGGACTTGGACTCGATCGAGGCTCACTTGATGCAGCACCTCGTCCGCGGGGTCTATCCGGACTACCCCGGTCGCCGCCCCCACGTGGCCTTCGCCCGAGTGCACCACAGCACCGTGCAGCGCTGGCTGGAGCACCTCGCCCACACCCTCGCGTCGACCGGGGCAGCGGACATCGCATGGTGGCAGCTCGATCGTTCCCTCCCGTGGGTCGCTCCCACCTGTCGGGTCGTGGCGGGCGCCGTGCTGGGCTTCGGGCTGCTCAGCGCAGTCGGCGTCGTGCCCGGGTTGGCGGCCGCCGCTGCGGTCGGGCTGGTCGCCGGCAACTCGTGGTACCTGGCCTACTTCAACGTGGCCGACATCGAAACCCCGCACGCGTTCGACAGCTCAGCGCACAAGGTGCGCGCCGAATTGCGCGACTTCGTGAAAATGCTGGGGAGCACGCTCTTGCTCGTGGTCGGCGTACTCGCGCTGCTGATCGCCGGCCGGAGCATCGCGACCGGACTCGTGCTCAACCTCCGCGCGGCACTGACGCTGACGACGCTCGTACTCGGCGGCGGGTTTCTGGTCTGGTGGTCCGGACGCAGGCTGTGGCACCGGCAACGCCACGGCCGCAGCGACGGCATGGTGGTGCTCGCTGATCTCAAGCGTCCGACGAGCCCCGGCGGAACCTTCCACGCGGACCGGAAGGTGGTCCTGGCCGGGACCGGAACCATGCTCGCGATCGCGGCGGTGTTCGCCGTGCTGGGCTTCGCCTAAGCGGTCCGGATCGCCCTCGGTTATGCCGCCGCGTGGATGTTGTTCAGCGCGTACGCCAGATTCACCGTCACCCGGCTCGTGCTTGCCGCACGCGGCGAGCTGCCGTGGCGGCTGTTCAGGTTCCTGGACGATGCCCGCGACCGCGGCGTGCTGCCAGTACGGAGCGGTCTACCAGTTCCGGCACCAGCACCTGCAACGGAACCTGAACGACCCGGCGTAGCCGGCACCGCCCGTTCCTGGACACCACCTGCGTCCTTCCGCCCGCGAGTCTACCGAGCGTCACCGGGGGGAGGAACCGGCAAAGCCGCCGAAATCGCCCGGCGCCGGACGGTGCGCTCGAGGATTCCGAGCGTGGCCTTCAGCGCCGACTCGGGGACCACCGGGAAGGTGATGCGCTCCTTCCACTCCTCGCTGATTTCCGACCAGTCGTAGTACGACGTGACCAAGGTGCCGGTCTCGGCCGGCTCCAGCCGGTAGCCGTAGACGTGCCGGGCGTGCGGCCGGACGCGGCCTTCGACGGTCCAGGCGATCTCCTCGTCCGGAACGAGCTTGGTGATGACCACTTCGACGTCGTACTTGCCCAGGGGGACGTCGCCGAGGGCTTCCCGGTCCATGTGGACCAGGAACCGGTCGCCGGGCTGCTCGACCCGCTCCCCTTCGGCGTCGATGAGCATGCCCGACGCGTCGATGTCGACGTGGCCCTTGGGGTCCGTCAGCACCGCGAAGACGGCGTCGGCGGGAGCGGGGATGAGCCGGGAAACCTCGATCCGTTCGCGGTTTTCTTCCGTGCGAGGCGTTTCCGCCGTGGCGGTCAAGACCGCGCGGCCGAGGGTGTGCGAGGACATCGTGAAGCCGAGGAACGCCGGCGTGGCGTCGCGCGGGACCTCGACGGACTCGACGTCGAGGGCGTGCACCACGACGAAGTAGCGGTGCGGGCCGTGCCCGGCCGGCGGGGCGGCGCCGATGAAGCGGGCCGCGCGGGCGTCGTTGGGCAACTGGAAGGCACCCTCGGGCAGGCCCGAGCCGGTGTCGTCGCCGGCACCCTCGGGCAGTTCGGTGACGGTGGCGGGGATGCCGGCGACCGCCCAGTGCCAGAACCCGGATCCGGTGGGGGCGTCGGGGTCGTAGACGGTGACGGCGTAGCTCTTGGTGCCTTCCGGGGCGCCGCTCCAGGACAGCTGCGGGGAGGTGTCCTGCCCGCCGGGGACGCCGAAGATGCCGGAGAACTGCTCGGGTGGCCAAGCGGCGCCGTCGGTGACGGTCTTGCTGGTGACCGCGAAGGATGCCACCTCGGGGAGGCGGGCGAACGGGTCGTTGGCGCTCATCGCGTGCTTCCTTTCAAGCCGATCTGACAGATCGACGATAACATAGATAATCGATTATCTTCTCGATCGTCTATGCTGACACCATGCCCGAGCCGGCCCGCACCTCCCCCTCGTCGAAGAAGCAGATGCTCTCCGAGCAGGTCTACGAGCACCTGAAGGACGCGATCATGCGCGGCGACCACGAACCCGGCGAGGCGCTCAAACCGCAGGACCTCGCCGGGCGGCAGGGCGTGAGCCTGGCTGTCGTGCGCGAGGCGCTCGTGCGGATGGTCGGCGACGGCCTCGCCGACCGGCTGCCCAACCGCGGCTTCGCCGTCCCGGCCTTCTCCGACCGCCGGTGGCAGGAGGTCATGGAGGCGCGCCGGACCATCGAACCGGTCCTGCTGCGCCTGTCCGTCGACCGCGGCGACATCGACTGGGAAGCCCGCGTCCGCGCGGCCCACCACCGCCTGGCCCGCACTCCGCCGGTCGAGCCGGGCGAGGGCGCGTACTACAGCGCGGCCTGGTCGGAAGCCCACCGGGTCTTCCACCGCACGCTGCTGGAAGGGTGCGGCAACCCGGTCCTGCTGGAGACCTTCGACCGGATGTGGACCGCGAGCGAGCTGGCCCGCCGCTGGTCGGCGCACCGCACGCCCGGCCGCGACCACGCGGGCGAGCACCGCCGGCTGGAGGAAGCGGCGCTGGCCCGCGACGCCGACGCCGCGGCCGAGGCCCTGGTGCGGCACCTGACCCTGACCGCGGCCGGACTCACCCGGCACGAACCCTGAGGCCCCGCCCGCCGACCGGGCGAGTCAGCGGTCCGCGGCATCCGGGAACACGTAGTGGGTGCCGGAACCCCGCTCGAACAGGCGCCATTGCTCGATCGGACCACCGCAGGCCGGAAAGACCTCGATCACGACGGAACCGGTGAGCGTCAGCGTCACCATCCCTGCGCGCCCCAAGGTCGCCGTTTCGACGACGTACGCCACGGACCGGAAACGCTCGCTGACCTGACGCGCGCGTTTGTCGAACATCGTCTCGTTGGTCCGGTAGGCCTCGTCCGGATCGGCATCGGCCGTCGCGGGGTAAGCCATGTCCACCGTGCCGAACCAGGTCGCCTCGCCGCGGGTCACCCGGAACGGGCACTGCGCGTGCAGCCAGGTTTCGACGCCGTCGCGGGTGAAGCCGACTTCGGCGATGTTCACCGTCCTGCTGAAGGCCGTCACCCTGGCCGACACCAGCCCGGCGAGCCCGGCCTCCAGCTCATCGACCGTCGACATCGGACCGGCTCCCCCTTATTCGAACACTCCGTACCCCTCGACAGCGTGGGCCCGGACGCCGTCCATGTCGAGCTCCACCCCGATGCCGGGAGTGTCGGGGAGCGTGATGTACCCGTCCTTCACGATCGAGCCGCTGCCGTCGGGGGCGTGGACGTAGCTGTCCCACACCTCGCGCTCCTCGAGGGCGTGCCATTCCTGGACGAGGAAGTTGGGGATCGCTCCACATTGGTGTGAGGTGGCCATCGTGCCCAGTGGTGTCGACACCAGGTGTGGTGCGAACGGAATGTAGTGCAGCTCCGCGAGGTTGGCGATCTTTTTGGCCTCCGCGAGGCCACCGCACTTCGGCACGTCCGGCTCGATGACGTCCACCGCGCCGCGTTCGAGCAGCTCGCGGAATCCCCAGCGCAGGTAGAGGTTCTCGCCCGCGCAGATCGGCGTGCGGGTCTGCTCCCGCACCCGCACCAGCGCGTCCACGTTCTCCGCCGGCAGCGGTTCTTCCAGCCACATCAGGTGGAACGGCTCGAGCTCCTGCGCAATCCGGCACGCGCTCGGCACGTCGTAGCGGGCGTGCAGGTCGATGGCCAGGTCGACGTCCGGCCCGATCGCCTCCCGGACGGCGGCCACGCGCTCGACCATCGAACGCAGCTCCGCGGCGTTGATCGTGTGGTTGAAATCGTCGAACTTGGCCGGGTGGCGCAGGTTGTCGATGTCGAACTTGATGGCGGTGAAGCCTTCGGCGACCATCCGCTGGGCCCGGTCGACGCACCCGGCGATCGAGCCCGCCGGGTCGTCGCCGTCACCGCAGTCGGCGTAGAGGCGGATCCGGTCGCGGAACTTCCCGCCCAGCAACCGGTACACCGGCTGGCCCGCGGCCTTGCCCGCGAGGTCCCACAGCGCGAGCTCGATCCCGGACAGCGCGATCACGAACACGCCGCTCTGCGCACCCGCGAAGACCTTGCTGCGGCGCAGTTTCTCCCAGCACCGCTCGACGTTGCGCGGGTCTTCGCCGATCAGGAGCGGCGTCAGGGAGTCGATCATCCCGACGACGGCGCCCGCGCCGGCGTCGGGATTCGCTTCCCCGAACCCGCTGAGGCCCTCGTCGGTGTCGATCCGCACCAGCGTGGCCTGACCGTGGTAGGCCACCACCGCCGTCGTGACGTTCACGATCCGCATTGCTCTCCTGCCGCTGCGTAGTGCCGAAGAACGGGGTCTGTCGCGATGTCGAACTTGTCCTATAAGCTGATGACATGCCAAGGAGACAAGAGTCTCCGGACGCTGTCAAGGTCCGGACTCTTCCGGTGCAGGTGGCGGCCCACCTGACCCGGCGCATCGTCAACGGCGAAATCGAAGACGGCCGGGCGCCGTCGGAGCTCGAGATCTCCCAGGAGTTCGGCGTTTCCCGCGTGGTGGCGCGGGAAACGCTCAAGATCCTCGCCTCGCTCGACATCGTCGACGTCGCGCAGGGCCGCCGCGTCGTCGTGCGCCCCCGCGCGGAATGGGACTACCTGAACCCGTTGCTGATCGAGTGGCTGCCCACGGAGATCGTCGACGAGCTGCTGCAGGAACTGCACCAGATGCGCGTACTGCTCGAGCCCGAACTCGCCGCGATGGCCGCCACCGGCATCACCGACGAAACGCTGGCCCGGCTGGGGAAAGAGATCGAGCGGATGTCGGCGCTCGAGGCGGATCCCGAGGCCTACCTCGAGGTCGACCACGAGTTCCACATGGAGATCTGCCGGGCGGCCGACAACCGCATCCTCGACCGGATCATGTACTCCGCGCGCTGGCTGGGCACGGCGAGCCGGCGCCTCACCAACGAGGCCCCGGCCGGGTTGCACCGCGCCACCGCCCAGCACACGGAGATCTACGAAGCGCTCGTGGCGCGCGACCCTTCGGGCGCCCGCGCGGCGATGCGCAAGCACTTGAGCAACAACTACTCCACGCTCCTCGCGGAGAAGGAGCAGCGAAGCAAGCGGGCCGCCAAGCGGCGTTAGTACCTCCTGCACGACCGAGCTCCGGAACCGATGACGAGGACGGACGAGGCATGGCAGCATCCGCGATCCCGCCGATCCGGCTGGGGCTGATCGGCACCGGGCTCGCGGTGGAAAAGCTGCACTGGCCGGCGTTGCGCACGCTCACCGACCGGTTCACGGTCACCGCGTTCACCGACTCCGCCGCCGAGCAGAGCGCGAGGTTCGCCCGCTACAGCGGGACCGATCCGGCCCGGGCCGCCGCCGACCGGGCCGCGCTGCTGGCCCGCGACGACGTCGATGCCGTGCTGATTTCGGTGCCGATCCCGCACCTGTACGAGGTGGCGCGCGACGCGCTCGCGGCAGGCAAGGACGTGCTCTGCGAGAAGCCGGCCGGCGGCGACGCGGAGCAGGCCGCGGCCTTCCTCGCCCTGGCGGCCGGGCATCCGGACCGCACCTTCGTGATGGGTGAGAACTACTTCTACCGCGACGACCTGCGCTACGCCCGCGCCTTGCTCGACAGCGGTGCGATCGGCCGCCCGCACCTGATGGCGTGGCGGCACGCCGGCCGGGTGGTGCCCCGCGAGGGCGGGTTCAGCGGCACGCCGTGGCGGCACCGGCCGCAGTACCGCGGCGGGGTGCACCTCGACTTCGGCGTGCACCACATCGCCCAGATCCGGCTGCTCTGCGGCGACATCGCGCGGGTGCACGGCGCCGTGCAGACGGCCAACAGCACGATCGACGCACCGTCGGACCTCGCGCTCAACCTCGTCTTCACCGGAGGCGCCATCGGCAACTACACCGCGTCCTACCCCGAAATCCCGCTCCCGCCCGAACCCAACGACATGCGGCTGTACGGCACCGAGGGCGTCCTCGTGCTCGCCGGATCCGAGTCGGAGCGCAGCGTGACGCGCAGCGGTTCCGACGCCACCGCCCACACGACGGTCTTCCGCGGCAGCGACAACGGCTACCGCGCGGAGCTCGTCGACTTCGCCGATGCCGTGCAGTTCGGAGCGCGGCCGGTCGGCAGCGTCGCCCAGAGCGTGGCCAACGCGATGGTCGTCCAGCGGGCGCTCGACTCCGCGGAACGGGCGGCCGCACTGGCGCTCGACCCCGTGCCCGGCGCGGGCCCGGTACCGCTGTGGCGGCCCCGCGGCGCGACCGGGCTGTTCGACGGGCTGCCAGGCCAACGCATCAGCAGTACGGCGTCCTTCGCCGCATGAACGACCCGCAGCGTGGCACTCGCTTCGCTGTCCCCGCCGGTTGCACCGTCGCCCCGTCGGTACGAGGAGTTTGTCATGGAAGAGAAAACTGACCTGTCGAGGCGCACGTTCCTCGGGATGAGCGCGGGGGTGAGCGCGCTGGGCGTGCTCGGTCTCGCCGGGTGCGGGAGCGGCCCCGCACCGGCACCGCAGGTCGACGTCCAGGTGCCCAAGGCGTTGCTCGACCAGGCAGCCGCGCTCCGCGGCGGGTCGGCGGGGATGCTCTCGCAGAAGCTGTACTCGGAGGCCGCCAACAAGGCACTGGACAAGTCGCTGCAGGTGTTCGCGCAGGCCACCGGCACCACGATCCGCAACGACCTGGTCTCCGGCGACGCCGGGGACATGGTCGCGAAGATGGACGCCGAGGTGAAGGCGGGCACCAACCGCGATCTGGCGTTCCTGAGCGACCGGCGGTTCGTCGGCCAGCTCCACAACCTCGGCGCCCTGACCGACGTCACCGACGTCGTCAACGACATGAAAGCGCTTTACGGGGACCCCGCGACGGAGGCGAACAACTACTGCGTGTTCGACGGCCGCTGGTTCGCGATCCCCTACCACTTCATCGCGACCGGGATGTACCTGCGCAAGGACTGGTACCAGGAAAAAGGCCTCCCGCTCAAGCCGTACTACTCGTGGGAAGAGCTGCGCGACAACGCATTGGCGGTCTCCGACCCGGCGAAGCGGCGCTTCGGCTGGGGGCTCACGGTGAACCGCTCCGGCGACGCCAACGGCTTCATCACGAACGTCATCAACACCTACGGCGGGGCGATCGCGGACAACACCGGCACGAAGGTGACGTTCAACTCGCCGGAGACCGTCGAAGCCGTCGCGTTCATCGGCGACATCTACACGAACCCGAAGTACGCGCCGATGCTGCCACCCGGGATCGGCAGCTGGACCGACTCGAGCAACAACGAGAACTGGCTGGCCCAGATCCTCGGGCTCACGCTCAACCAGTTCAGCGTCTACGCCGACTCGAAGACCAAGAAGAACCCGGTCTACGCCAACACGCACGTGTTCAACGGCGCCAGCGGGCCGGCGCTCGAGCGGCCGCTCGCGTACGGCGAGTCCAACTCGTTCGTCGTGTTCAAGGGGGCGAAGAACCCCGACCTCGCCAAGCTGGTGGCGAAGTTCATGGCCGGCGGGACCGCGCTGCTCGGGGTCGCGAAGGAAGCCCCGTGCCTGGTCAATCCCTCGTGGGACAAGGTGTGGGACTCCGATCCGTACTACACCACCGGTGATCCGGCCTTCGCCGCGCTGCGCGAGCAGACCCGCGCGGTGCTCCCGGTGAAGACCAAGACCGGCTTCGCGTTCCCCCAGGCCCCGAGCCCCGGCGAGCAGGCCGCCGTCGCCGCCTACCTGCTGACCGACATGATGCAGTCGGTCATCCAGGGCACCAAGCCGGCCGAGGCCGTCGCCACGACCCACGCCCGGATCGTGCAGATCTTCGAGCAACAGGGCTACCGGCAATGACCGTCCTGCGTCCGAAGACGACACCGACGGCGCCGGCCCGCCCGGCGCCGGGCGGGTCGTCCTCGCTCACGCGCACGCAGCGGCGGCTCGGGCGCGACTGGCGCCTCGCCGCGCTGTTCATCGGGCCGACGCTGCTGCTGGTCGCCGGCCTGATCCTGGTCCCGATCATCAGCTCGATCTTCACCAGCGCCACCGAACGCCACGGCGCGGACACGGTCTTCGCCGGGCTGGGCAACTACACCGCGCTCATCGGCGACGCCCTGTTCCACAAGGGCGTGCTCAACTCGTTCGTCTTCACCGCGTACGCCGAGATCTTCAAGGTGGTCCTCGGGCTCATCGCGGCGTTGATGCTGCACCACATGCGCCGCGGCCGGGCGATCCTCGCCGGGATCATCCTGCTGCCGTGGGTGATCCCGACGGTCGTCACGGCGTTCACGTGGCGGTCGCTGCTCGACCCGATCTTCGGCAGCGTCAACGTCCTGCTCACCGACTCCGGGATCGGTCCGTTCCTCGCCACGATCGGGCTCGTCGACAAGTGGCCCGCGGAATGGCTGTCCGATCCCGCGCTCGCCATGCCGGCGGTCATCCTGGTCAACGTCTGGAAGGGCGTCCCGTTCTTCACGGTGACGTTCCTCGCCGGGCTCAAGGCCATCGACAGCGGGCTCCACGAGGCGGCGATGGTGGACGGCGCCTCGCCGTGGCAGCGCTTCGTGCACATCACGCTGCCGGGGCTGCGGCCGGTCATGATCGTGACGGTGCTGCTGTCGTCGATCTGGACGTTCAACAACTTCGACCTGATCTGGCTGATGACCCAGGGCGGGCCGGGGGACGCCACCGCCCCGTACGTGATGGTGGCCTACTCGAAGGCCATCCAGCAGCTGCAGCCGGGTGCGGGCGCCGCGGTCACGCTGGTGATGCTGCCGATCATCGCGATCCTCGTGGTGATCCTCGTGCGGATGATGCGGCGCAGCGACCAGCCGGGCGCCGCGGACCTGGGGCGTCGGCGGCTGACTCCCGCCCAGCGCCGGGCGATGCCGTGGGTGATCGTCGCGGGCTCGGTGCTCGTGCTGGTCTGGGCGTCACCGCACATCGTTTGGAAGGCCGCGCTCGTGCTGGGCGTGTTCGTGGTGCTCGCGGCCGTCGTCGGCCGGGTCGTCTCGGTGCTCGCCATCCGGGGCAACCGGCTGGCCGCCCGCGTGGTCGGCGCCACCGGCTCGGGGGTCGCGCTCGTGGCCCTGCTGGGCTTCGTGCTCGCCCCGCTCTACTGGATGACGGTCACGGCCTTCAAGTCCGACGACCAGATCGTCGCGCGCACCGACGACCTCTGGCCGACGCCCTGGAGCACCGAGCAGTTCACCAACCTGTTCGAGGGACGGGCGTTCGGCACCTGGTACGTAAACACGATCCTGGTGTCGGTGGCGTCCACCGTGATCGCCCTGGTCTGCGCGGCGCTGGCCGGCTACGCGCTGGCACGGCTGAAGTTCCGGGGTTCGGAAAGCTTCACGGTGACGATCCTGCTCACCTACGTGATGCCGGGCGCGCTGCTGTTCATCCCGCTGTACCAGCTGATGAGCGGGATCGGGCTCAACGACTCGCTCTGGTCGCTCGTGCTCGCCTACCCGACGTTCACCCTGCCCTTCGCGACGTGGCTGCTCGTCGGCTACTTCAAGTCGATCCCCGCCGACCTCGAGGAGGCCGCACTGGTCGACGGCTGCACGCGGTTCGGGGCGTTCCGCCGGATCGTGCTGCCGCTGGCCAAGCCGGGCCTGCTCGCGGTCGCGCTGTTCACGCTCACCAACGCGTGGAACGAGTTCCTGTTCGCCTTCGTGTTCATCACCAAGGACGAGTACAAGACGCTGCCCGTCGGCATGCAGTCGATGATCTTCGGTGACGTCGTGCCGCAGGGGCAGCTGGCCGCGGCCTCGCTGCTGGTCAGCATCCCGGTCGTGCTCATGTACGGGTTCGGGCAGCGGTTCCTGACCGAGGGCCTCACCGCGGGGGCGGTGAAGGGATGAGCGAGATCACGGAGGAGTACGTCGAGACGGCCTCGCGGCCGAGCAAGCTGCTCATCACCGACCTGCGGGTGGCCACCCTGGCCGGCGTGCCGTTCCGCTCGTCGCTCATCCGGATCGACACCAACCAGGGACTCGTCGGCTACGGGGAGGTGCGGGACGGGGCCAGCGCCACTTACGCGCTGATGCTCAAGAGCAGGCTGGTCGGCGAAAATCCGTGCAACCTCGACAAGATCTTCCGCAAGATCAAGCAGTTCGGGTTCCACGGCCGGCAGGGCGGCGGGGTCTCCGGTGTCGAGATGGCGTTGATGGACCTGGCCGGCAAGGCGTACGGCGTGCCCGCGTACGCGCTGATCGGAGGCCGGTTCCGGGACGAGATCCGCTGCTACGCCGACACGCCGTCGCTGCCGGACCCGCACGCGATGGGTGCTCGGCTGCTCGAGCGCAAGCAGCGCGGGTTCACGATGCTGAAGATGGACGTGGGCGTCGACCTGCTGTGGGACGTGCCGGGGGCGCTGATCGCGCCGCCGGGTGCCCGCGAGGACGTGACGACGATGCACCCGTTCACCGGCATCCAGGTCACCGCCAGGGGTGTCGACCACCTGGTGTCCTATGTGGACATCGTGCGCTCGGTCGTCGGCTACGACGTCGCGCTCGCCGCCGACCACTTCGGCCACATCGCCCTCGACTCGGGCATCCGGATCGGCCGCGCGCTGGAACCGTTCACCCTGGCGTGGATCGAGGACCTGATCCCCTGGCAGCTGACCGACCAGTGGCGGCGGCTCACCGAGGCCGTCGCCGTCCCGACGTGCACGGGCGAGGACATCTACCTGCTCGACGGCTTCCGGCCGCTGCTGGACGCCGGCGCCATCAGCGTCGTGCACCCCGACCCGGCGACGGCGGGCGGGATCGCGGAGACCAAGCGGCTCGGCGACTACGCGCAGGAGCGCGGGATCGCGATGGCACTGCACCTGGCGGCGTCACCGATCGCGACGATGGCGTGCGTGCACCTGGCCGCCGCCACGGAGAACTTCCTCGCCCTCGAACACCACGCGGCCGACGTGGAGTTCTGGAGCGACCTCGTCACCGCCCCGCTGATCCGGGACGGCCACATCACGGTGCCGGACACACCGGGCCTCGGGTTCGGGGAGGTCAACGAGGAGCTGCTGCGCCGCCACCTCGACCCGCGCGATCCCGCGTTCTTCGCCGAAACGACGCACTGGGACCGGGAGTCGAGCCACGACCGGCTGTGGAGCTGAAAGCGCTGTCAGGCGCGGTCCTGTTCCGCCCGCCACCGCTCGTACTCGGGCCGGGCCTCGTCCGACAGCGGGTAGTACCGCCGCAGGTCGCCGCCCTCGCTCAACCGGAGCCGGGAGAACTCCTCCCATTCCGCGTGTTCCCGGGCGTGCGCCACCAGGGCCGGGGCGAGCTTGACCGGCACCACGACCGCCCCGTCGTCGTCGGCGACGACGATGTCGCCGGGCTCGACGAGCGTGCCGCCGCACGCCACCGGCACGTTGACGGCGGCCGGGACGATGTCGGTCTGGACGTGGAAGTTCGGGGTGGCGCCGCGGATCCACAGCCCGAGGCCGAGCTGCTTGGCCTCGGCGGTGTCGCGCAGGCAGCCGTCGACCACCACACCGAGGCCGCCGCGGCCCTTGAAGTAGGTCAGCATCATCTCGCCGAACACCCCGCTGCCCATGTCGCCGCGCGCGTCGACGACGATCATGTCGCCGGGCTGGGCGTGGTACATGACGTGGCGGTGCAGCTGCTTTTCCGGTTCTTCGTATTCGTCGACGGGGTAGAGGTCTTCCCGCTTCGGCAGGAACTGCAGCGTCAGCGCCGGGCCGGCCACGCGCACGCCGGGCGTCACCGAAACCGGGCCGCGGATGAAGGCGCTGCGGATGCCCATGCGGCTGAGCTCGCCGCTGGCGGTCGCGCTGCCGACGGCCGCGAGAGCCGCGCTGAGTTCGGCAGGCGGGCGAACGATGTCGTGCGTCTCGACCACGTCGATGGCTCCCTGGGGTCCGCGCTGACCGTGAACTTCGATCTCGGTCCGAGCCTACCCGGACAAGCGGGCGCCGGTAACCATTGCGAGATCGAAGACGACTCACCGATGTGAGGAGGCCTCCATGCCGGACTCGGCCCTGGTGCCCGCGGCAGCCCCGGATTCGGTGCGCGAGCTGACCGTCGGTGCCCTGCTCCGCGAAGCAGCCGAGCGGGCGCCGTCGGCGACCGCGCTCGTTGAAGGCGTCCCCGATCCGCGGGCCCGGCGGCGCTGGACGTACGCGGATCTGCTGACCGAAGCGGAAGCCGCGGCCCGGGCCCTGCTCGGCCGGTTCCGGCCGGGCGAGCGCGTTGCCGTGTGGGCCCACAACATTCCGGAATGGGTGGTGCTGGAGCTGGCGGCCGCGCTCGCCGGGGTGACGCTGGTGACGGTGAACCCCGCCCTGCGGGAGAGCGAGCTCCGGCACGTCCTGAGCCAGTCGCGGGCCGCCGGGGTCTTCCTGGTGGCGGAGTACCGCGGCAGCCCGATGGCGGACCTGCTCGCCCGGGTGCGTCCCGGCCTCCCGCACCTGCGCGAGACGGTGCTGTTCGGAGACTGGCCGGCGTTCCGCGGATCCGGCTCCCCCACCGAGGTACTGCCGGCGGTGCGCCCGGACGACCCGGCGCAGATCCAGTACACCTCCGGCACGACCGGCACGCCCAAGGGCGCGGTCCTGCACCACCGCGGCATCACCAACAACGCGCTGCTGTCCTACGTGCGGACGCTGGACATGCGGCCCGGCGAGAGTTTCGTCAACCCGATGCCGCTGTTCCACACCGCGGGCTGCGTGCTGGCCACCCTGGCGCCGATCGCCTCGCTGGGCACCCAGGTCCTGCTGCCGTGGTTCGACCCCGGCCTGCAGCTGGAGCTGATCGAATCGGAACGCGGCGCCGTGTTCGGCGGGGTCCCCACCATGCTGCTGGCCCTGCTGGGCCACCCGCGGTTCCCCCGGACCGACCTCTCGTCGGTCCGCTACGCCCTCGCCGGCGGCGCGACGGTCCCGCCCGAGCTGGTCAGGCGCGTCGAGTCGGCACTGGGGGTGCCGATGAGCATCATCTACGCGCAGACGGAGGCCTCCCCCGGGATCACGATGACCCGCCTGGACGACAGTCCCGAAGACCGGGCGGAAACACTCGGGCGGCCGTTGCCCGCCTGCGCCGTCAAGATCACCGACCCCGCCACCGGCGCCGTGCGTGCCCGCGGGGAGATCGGCGAGGTGTGCACCCGCGGGTACCACGTGATGACCGGCTACTTCGACCGTCCCGACCAGACGGCCGAAGCGATCGACCCGGAGGGCTGGCTGCACACGGGCGACCTCGCGAGCATGGACGAGCGCGGCTACCTCCGCATCGAGGGGCGCGTCAAGGAGCTGATCATCCGCGGCGGCGAGAACATCTACCCCCGCGAGATCGAGCACGTCCTGCTCGACCACCCGGCCGTCCACGAGGTCGCGGTGGTCGGCGTCCCCGACCCGGACTGGGGCGAACAAGTGGCGGCCTTCGTCCGGCTCACGCCCGGCGAGACCGTGGGCGAAGCGGAACTCTTCGCCCACGTGCGCGAGAAACTCGCACCCCACAAGACACCGCGGGTCTGGCGCTTCGTCACCGAATTCCCGTTGACCGGCTCGGGGAAGATCAAGAAGCACGTGCTCCGGGACTCGCTGGCCGTTCCCTGAGGTTTCGTCGTGCTCCGCCGGAACGGCTCACGGCCACAGCAGAGCAGCACCGTGCCAGACAGCCCAGCCGATGAGTGCGGCCCAGGAAGCGATCCAGACGAAGCCGGGGATGAAGGTGAGTGCCGCCAGGCCGGCCGCGTCATCCTTCAGCTCGCCAGCGCTCTGCCGGGCGACGACGAGGTGAGCGAGCCCAGCGGCCTCGCTGGTCAGCAACAGCCACGCCTCCGCGGTCCCGACCCAGGTTTGCAGCCGGCCCGGCGCCCACAACAACGTCGCGAAGGCAACCACCCCGACCGCGAGTACCGCCACCGCGGTGATCGGGTCCCACGCCAGCAAGAGGATCATCAGCATCACGATCACCGTGCTGGCCAGGACCGCCGGCGAGTGGCCACGGCCGACCAGCGACGCGGCCGCGAGACCCGCCAGGGGCAGGGCAGCGTAGCCGGCCGCGGTCGTCGCCACGGCGGAGAACCATCCGCGGATGTCGCTCCGGGTCACCCCGGACTCGGCGGTATCGATCTCGATGACGAACACGCCACCGCCGGTGAGCACGCACACCGCGGCGTGCCCGGCCTCGTGGATCGCGGTCCCCAGCACGTTGAGGTTGACCAGGAAACTCCGAGACCCGGCGACCAGCAGCGCGAACGAAGACGCGCTCACCGCGAGCGCGAGCAGTCCGCTGGCGGTCACCAGCCATCCCGACGCAACCGGGCTGGTCGCGGTGACCAGCCCGCCCAGTCCTCCCAGCCGCATGACTCGAACCAAGCACAGCGGCCTTCGCCGGGGCAGCCGCTGCTCGTGTGATGCTCACGACCGGTTCAAGCCCCACACCCGCATCGAGCGGCCCCTCGGGTACTTGACGCAACCCTGACGAGCACCCCGGCGTTTTTGACGAAATCCCTACGCCACGCCCCGGATCTTGATGTTTTCCCTACGCCGCACCCGGGGTGCCCGGGAGACGCTTCCGTACGTGCCGGCACCCACCTCTTCGCTCAAACGGCTGGTAGTCGGCCGGCCGTTCCGCAGCGACACCCTCGGCGAGACCCTGCTGCCCAAGTGGCTCGCCCTGCCCGTCTTCGCCAGCGATCCGCTGTCCTCGGTCGCCTACGCGACCCAGGAGATCCTGCTCATCCTCAGCATCGGCGGCCTGGCCTACCTCACGCTGGCGCCGTGGATCGGGCTGGCCGTCGCGGTGCTGCTGACCGTCGTGGTCGTGTCCTACCGGCAGGTGGTGCGGGCCTATCCCAGCGGCGGCGGCTCGTACGAGGTGGCGTCGAAGAACCTGGGCAGCTCCGCCGGGCTCGTCGTCGCCGGGGCGCTGATGGTCGACTACATCATGACCGTCGCGGTCTCGGTCGCCTCCGGCGTCGACAACATCATCTCCGCCGTGCCCCAGCTCAACGGCCACCGCATCGGCCTCGACATCGGCTTCATCGTGCTGCTGACGGCGATGAACCTGCGCGGCATCCGCGAGTCCGGCCGCACGTTCGCGATCCCGACCTACCTGTTCATCGGCGGGGTCATGCTGATGATCGTGCTCGGGTTCGGGCAGCTCGCCGCCGGGCACGCCCCGGTCGCCGAGAGCGCCGGCTACGACGTCCGGCCCGAACAGGCCGGGCTGACCGGCCTGGCGCTGGTCTTCCTGCTGCTGCGGTCCTTCTCCTCCGGCTGCACCGCCCTCACCGGCGTCGAGGCCATCTCCAACGGCGTCCCCGCGTTCCGCAAACCCAAGAGCGCCAACGCCGCCCGGACGATGACCGCGATGGGCGCCATCGCCGTCGTCATGTTCGGCGGCATCACCGCGCTCGCGATGGTCTCCGGGGTCAAGATCGCCGAGAACACCTGCGACCTCACCGGTTTCCGCGGCAACTGCGCCAGTGCCCCGCAGCGGACCGTGATCAGCCAGATCGCCGCGGCCGTCTTCGGCGGCGACCACGCCGTCCTGTTCTACTTCCTGCAGGCCACCACCGCGCTGATCCTCATCCTGGCGGCCAACACCGCGTTCAACGGGTTCCCGTTGCTGGCCTCGATCCTCGCCCAGGACCGCTTCCTGCCCCGCCAGCTGCACACCCGCGGCGACCGGCTCGCGTTCTCCAACGGCATCATCGCCCTCGCGCTGGTCGCCGGGATCCTGATCTTCGCCTTCGACGGCTCGACGACCCGGCTGATCCAGCTCTACATCCTCGGCGTGTTCACCTCGTTCACGCTCTGCCAGGCGGGCATGGTCCGGCACTGGAACCGCGAGCTGGCCACCGCGGCCGAAGCCCGGCAGCGCCGGTTGATCCGGCGGTCCCGGCTGATCAACGCCCTCGGCGCGGTGCTCACCGCGATCGTCCTGGTCGTCGTCCTGATCACGAAGTTCACCCACGGCGCCTACCTGGTCGTCATCGCGATCCCGGTGCTGTGGGTGATGATGCGCGCGATCCACCGCCACTACCGCCACGTCCGCGAAGAGCTCCAGGCCGACGACGAGAGCGAGCTGCTGCCCAGCCGCGTCCACGCCGTCGTGCTGGTGTCCACTTTGCACAAACCCGGCCAGCGGGCGATCGCGTTCGCCCGCGCCACCCGGCCCGACACCCTGGCCGCGATCACGGTGAACGTCGACGACGCCGACACCCGGGCCCTGCAACGGCAGTGGGAGCAGCGGGACATGAAGATCCCGCTCAAGGTGCTCGAGTCCCCGTACCGCGAGATCACCCGGCCCGTGGTGGCCCACGTCAAGAACCTGCGGCGCGCCGGCCCCCGCGACGTCGTGTGCGTCTACATCCCCGAGTACGTCGTCGGGCGCTGGTGGGAGAACCTCCTGCACAACCAGAGCTCCCTGCGGCTGAAGGGCCGGCTGCTGTTCGAACCCGGCGTGATGGTCACCAGCGTCCCCTGGCAGCTGCACTCGACCGGCCGCCGCGACCTCCAGCGCGTCCGCCCGCTCCCGGGCGACACCCGCCGCGGCATCACTCGAGGCCGGCGTGCTCCAGATCCAGCAGACGCTGGATGCGGCGGCGAGTTCCGTCGGTGATCTCACCGGCTTCGAAGAGCCGGGTCAGCTCGGCGGCTTCGACGTCGATCAGCTCCCGGCGCAGTGACCGGTAGTCGATCCTCCTCTTCAGGTCCGTGGTGGCTTCGGCGGCGTCGTTCTCGATGCGCTCGAGCCGCGCCTGCCAGCCCGTCCGCAGCTGGTCGACGACGAACTCCGGCGCCGATTCCGTTTCGGACAGGTGCTGCAGGTGGCTCAGCCCGGCCTCGGCGAGCTTCCGGCGGGCCGCGCTGTACTCGGTGCGCAGGTCGGCCGGGTCCAGCGCGATCCCGGCGCGCCGGACCAGCGGCGCGAGCGTGAACCCCTGCACCACCAGCGTCAGCACGATCACCGCGGTCGTCAGCAGCAGCACCAGATCCCGCGCCGGCAGCGCGGAGCCGTCCAGGGTGAGCACCGGCAGCGACAGCGCCGCGGCCAGCGGCACCACCCCGCGCGCGCCGGCCCAGGAGACGACCGCGGGCACCTGCCAGGAGATCCGCTCGCCGCCGCGGCGCTGCCGGATCGCCGAAAGCACGAACACGAGCACCAGCCGGGCCAGGACCAGCGTCGCGGCGATGGCCAGCGCCTGCAGCAGCCACCACGCCCCGCTCCCGGCGAGGCGCCGCACCAGGGCGGGCAGCTGCAGGCCGATCAGGCCGAACACGACGCTTTCCAGCAGGAACACCACGGTCTGGTACACCGCGCCGACCTGCAGCCGGATCCGCGCGGTCGTCAGCCGTTCGGCCTGGGTCCCCAGGAGCACGCTCGCCACGACGACCGCCGTCACGCCCGACCCACCCACCGATTCGGCCACGACGTAGCCGGCGTAGGGCGTGACGAGCGAGATCACCGTCTCCAGGATCGGGTCTTCGGTGCGCCGCCGGATCAGGAACGCGCCGAGCGCCGTCAGCACGCCGACCGCGAGGCCGCCGCCGGCCAGCACCGCGAACTCCCCCAAGGTCCGGCCCCACGACGCCGCTCCGCCCGCGACGGCCAGGAACAGCGCCACCCGGAACAGCAGCAAGCTGGTCGCGTCGTTGAACAGGCTCTCCGCCTGGATCAGCGCCTGCACCCGCGGCGGGAGCGCCAGCCTCCGCGCCAGCGCCGTCACCGCGACCGGGTCCGTGCTGGCCAGGATCGCGCCGAGCACGAAGGCCATCCCGGCCGGCAGCGGCGTCACGAGGACAGCCGTCCCGATCACCGCGGCGGCCGAGAGCAGCACCAGCCCGACCGAGAGCACGGCGACCGGCCGCCCGACGGCACGCAGGTCCCGCCAGGGCAGCTCCTCCCCCGCGGCGAACAACAGCGGCGGCAGCACGACCAGGCTGATCACTTCGGGCGTCACCTGCACCGCGGCGACCCCGGGCAGCAGCCCGACGGCGACCCCGGCCACGACCAGGAGAGACGGCGCGGGCACCCGCAGCCGATTCGCGAAGGTGGCGACGACGGTCGCGACGATCACCAGGAACAGTACGGTTTCGACGCCGCGCATCGGCCGGTCCTCCCCATCCCGAATCCGGATGCCGACCAGACTTCCCGGCGCGCCGCGGTCAGCCTACGCGACGCGCCCGCCCGCCGGGGGTGAACAGCTCCCGCTCGCCCCGGGTCCCGATAATCTGAGGTCCGTGACCGTCGAGCTGACCCTGCTGACCCGGGTCGCCTTCCGCGGCCGGGAGCTCACCGGCGCCCGGCCGGGGTCGCTGCTGGCCCTGCTCGCGGACAGCCTGCGCACGGGGTGCGGAGCGGAACGGCTGATCGCCGGGCTGTGGCCGGGCGAACGGCCCGAGCATCCCGCGAAGGCGTTGCAGATCCTGGTGTCGCGGACCCGGGCGCGGCTCGGCCCGGACGTCATCGTGACCACCCCCACCGGCTACCGCCTCGCGCTGGCCGAAGAGCAGGTCGACACGTCCGCCGTCCTGCTCCACGCGGCGGCGGCCGAGCGAGCCGCCCGCGCCGGCGACCACGCGGGCGCCCTCGAGCACGCCGAAGCGGGGCTGACGCTTTACAACGGCCCCGCGGACACCGCCCTCGACGACCCGCTGTCCGCCCTGCGGGCCGCCCGCGCCACGACCTACCGGAGCCTGACCCGCTCCCGGGCACTCGCCCTGGCCCGGCTCGGCCGGTACGCCGAGGCCGCCATCCCCCTCGGCGAAGCCCGGCAGGACCGGCCGGCGGACGAAGAAGTCCTGCTGGAACTGCTGCGCTGCGAGGCTTCGACCGCCGGCCCGGCCGCGGCCCTGACCCGCTACGAGGACTACCGGCGGACCCTGCGCGACGACCTGGGCAGCGACCCCGGACCCGCGCTCCGGGCACTGCACCGCGAACTGCTGCTCGGCGACGCCCCCGCGCGGCGGCACGGCGTCCACCACGAACCGAACCCGTTGCTGGGCCGGGAGCAGGACATCGCCGCGGTGACCGCGCTGCTGCGCACCTCGCGGGTCGTGTCGATCACCGGCCCCGGCGGCCTGGGCAAGACCCGGCTCGCGCACGCCGTCGGCCGCCGGGCCGGCCAGCGGGTCGTGCACTTCATCGAACTGGCCGCGCTCACCGCGGACAGCGACGTCGCGGCGGCGGTCGCGGCCGAGTTCGGCGTGCGCGGCCCCGCGGCACTCGCCGACGTCGTCGAAGCCATCGGCACGGACCCCGTGCTGCTGGTGCTGGACAACTGCGAGCACGTCGTCCGGGGCGCGGCGGACCTGGCGCACGGCCTGGTGTCGCTGAGCGGCGGACTGCGGGTGCTCACCACCAGCCGCGCCCCGCTCGGCGTCTCTTCCGAAGCCGTTTACGCACTTCCCGAGCTGGACCTGCCGACGGCCGCCGAGCTGTTCACCCAGCGGGCCCGGGCGGCCCGGCCCGGCGCCGACCTGCCGGCTGAAGCCGTCCGGAACCTCTGCGAGCGGCTGGACGGGCTGCCGCTCGCCGTCGAGCTCGCCGCGGCCCGGATCCGCGTCCTGTCCGTCGCCGAGATCGCCGCCCGGCTGGCGGATCGGTTCGCCGTGCTGCGCGGGCCCACCCGCGACGCGCCCGACCGGCACCGGACGCTGCACGCCGTCATCGACTGGAGCTGGCACCTGCTCGACGACCGCGGCCAGGCCGCCATGCGCACGCTCTCGGTGTTCCCCGGCGGCTTCACCGCCGACGCCGCCCGCCGGCTGCTCGGGGACGACGGCGTTCTCGAGCAGCTGGTCGACCAGTCGCTGCTCAAACCGGCCGACGCCATCGCGGGCACCCGGTTCCGGATGCTGGAGACCGTGCGCGAGTTCAGCGGAGCACGCCGCGACGAGATCGACGGCGAAACCGACCGGGTGATCGGGGATTTTCTTTCCTGGGCCCGGGATTTCGGGATGGCGCACCACGACTCGGTGGTCGGTCCCGACCTCGTCCAGGCGGTCGGCCGGATCCGGGTCGAGGAGGACAACCTGGCGCTGGCCCTGCACCACGGGCTCGAGCGCGAAGACGGGGCGGCCGTCGCCGCGATCGCGGCGGTCCTGGGCAGCCTGTGGGTCACCGAGTCGGACTTCACGCGGCTCACCGCACTGGCCGAGGACACCGCCTGGCTGCTGTCGCACTACCGCCCGGCACCCGGTCTTCTCGAAGCCACCCGCACCGCGGCCGTGCTGGGTGCGCTGATCAGCCTGCTCATGCGCACCGCGTCGGCCCGCCGCACGCTGGTCACCCTGCGCCGGCTGCCCGCCGCGCCGCCGGACGACCCCGTCCGGGCCATCCAGGCGGCGCTGTGCGCCCCCGACGGTGCCGCGCTGCACCGGCTCTGCGACAGCGACCGGCCGATCCTCGCCGGCATGGCCTGCTACATCGCCAGCTACGCCAGGGAAAGCGCCAACGATCTCGAAGGCGCGCTGCGGGCGGCCCGCCGGATGCTCGCGCGGCTCGAGCACGACGGCACGCCGCTGCCGGTGGCGCTCGCGCACGCCCGCGTCGGCGAGCTGTGCCTGCAGGTGGATCCCGGCGACGAAGCCCTCCGGCACATCGACGTCGCCCTGTCGCTGCTCGAAGAGCTCGGTGCGCGCTCCACGTCCACCCGGGCCCGCTGGGCCAAGGTGCTGGCCAACCTGCAGCGCGGCGCGTTCGACGAGGCCGAACGGGGCCTGCAGCCGGCGGCCGAAGACGACGAGACGATCGCCCTGCCGATGTTCGACGTCTGCTCCCGCGCCGAGATCCTGCTCAGCCGCGGTGACGTCGACGGTGGCCTGCGCCGGTGGCGGCAGGCCGCCGAGCACCTCCGGACGACGGCCGGCACCGGGCTCTGGAAGTGGGAGGTGCAGGCCGTCGCCGTGGTCACCCACGCCCGCCACGGCCGGACGGACCTCGTCGCAGACCTCGTCGAGACCCTGCCGGGACCACTGTCCACAATGGTCGCCTCGGCGCCGGTCGTGGAATTCCCGGCCTGCGGGTCACTCCTGGTGGCCTTGGCCGTCTCCGACCTCGACCGCGGGCTCGCGGCGCCGGGTGCGCGGCTGATCGCCCTGGCGGAACGGTTCGGGCTGCAGCGGTCGTTCCAGCCGGCGATGTCGCTCACGCGGTTGCGGGACGTGGCAAGGCAAGCCGACCCGGTGGCGTACGCCGAGGCCGTCTCGGCGTACGCCGGCCTGGACCACGACGGCCTTCGCGCCGCGGCATCGGCCGAGCTGGGCTCCCGGGCTCAGCTCGGGTCTCGCTTGAACAGTGCCCGCGCCCAGAAGTAGCCGGCCAGCGCGAGACCCGCGCACCAGCCGACGGCGAGCAGGCCGTACCCGGTCACCGGGGTGCCCAGCAGCAGGCCGCGCACGGCGTCGGTGATCGGGGTGAACGGCTCGTGCGCCGCGAACCAGCGGACCGCGCCCGACATCGCGTCCGGGGACACGAACGCGCTGCTGAGGAACGGCAGCAGCTGGACGGCGAAGGTGAACGGCGCGATGCCCTCGGCGGTCTTGGCGGCCAGCCCGACCGCGACGCCGAGCCAGGTGAGGGCCAGCGTGAGCAGGGCGACGATCCCGAAGGCACCCAGCCACCGCAGCGGATCCCCGCCCGGCCGGAACCCCAGCAGCAGCGCGACCGCGACCACGAGGACGGCGCTGACCAGAGTGCGGACGGTCGAGCCGACGACGTGGCCGGTCAGCACCGACGCGCGGGAGATCGCCATCGTGCGGAACCGGGCGATGATGCCCGCGGTCATGTCCCGGTTGACCGCCATCGCCGTCGTGGTGGCGCCGTAGCCGACGGTCATCAGGAGGATCCCGGCGACGAGGTAGTCGAGGTAGCCGCGCCCCTGCGTCGCCGTCCCGAGTCCGGTGGTCAGCGCGCCGCCGAACACGCCGACGAACAACAGCAGGAGCACGACCGGGAGCGCGATCGTCATGATCATCGCCCCCGGGTTGCGGAGCGTGTGGCGGAAGTTCCGCCGCACCATGGTCGTCGCGTCGCTCATCGGGCCGTCTCCTTCGCGGTGGTCGAGTGGCCGGTGAGGGCGAAGAAGACGTCGTCGAGGTCGGGCGTGTGCACGGACAGCTCCTCGGGCTCGATCCCGGCGTCTTCCAGGCGGTCCAGCACGGCCCGCAGCGCGCGGACACCGCCGTCGCCCGGGACCTGGAGGGCCACGGTCTCCTCGTCCCGGCGCCCTTCGCCGAACGCCTGCGCGGCCGCGTCGAGGTCGGCGGCGTCGCGGAACTGCAGGCGCACGTGACCGCCGGGGACGCTGCGCTTGAGCTCCTTCGCGGTCCCGGCCGCCATGATCCCGCCGCGGTCGAGGACCGCGATCCGGTCGGCCAGCTCGTCGGCCTCGTCCAGGTACTGCGTGGTGAGGAAGATCGTGACGCCGCCGGCCACCAGCTCCCGGATGATCTGCCACATCGTGCGGCGGCTGCGCGGGTCGAGCCCGGTCGTCGGCTCGTCCAGGAAGATCACCCGCGGGTCGCCCACCAGCGTCATCGCCAGGTCGAGGCGCCGGCGCATGCCCCCGGAGTACGTCGAAGCGAGCTTCGCGGACGCGCCGGTGAGATCGAAGCGGGCGAGCAGGCCGGTGACCCGGCGTCGTCCTTCCGCGCGGCCGAGGTGGTGCAGGTCCGCCATCAGGACCAGGTTCTCCTCGCCGGTCAGCAGATCGTCCACCGCCGAGAACTGGCCGGTGACCCCGATCGCCGCCCGGACCGCGTCCGGTTCGGCGGCGAGGTCGTGCCCGGCGATCCGGGCCTGCCCGCCGTCCGCGCGGATCAGGGTGGAGAGGATCCGGACCGCGGTGGTCTTCCCGGCCCCGTTCGGCCCCAGCAGCGCGAACGTGGTCCCGGCCGGCACGTCGAGGTCGATGCCGTCGAGCACGACCTGGTCACCGAACGACTTGCGCAGCCCGGTCACCGCGATCGCGGATGCAGCGCTGTCCATGCGCCCCCTTCCGTCGGCGTGGCCCGGTCGGCCACGACACGAAGAGGATGCGGGCGGCGGGATTCACGACGGTTTCACCGCGGTTTCCGCCGGTCTCACCACTACTTCGTGCTACCGTGTAGTGGTACTCGGTATGACTTAGTACCCGGAGAGGATCCGCGATGGACGATCTGACGGAAATGCTGAAGGGCACGCTCGAGGGCTGCGTGCTGGAAATCATCGGCAGCGAGGAGACCTACGGGTACGCCATCACCCGCCGGCTCAACGAACTCGGCTTCGCCGACGTCGTCGAGGGGACGGTGTACACCATCCTGCTGCGGCTGGAGAAGAACGGGCTCGTGCAGGTGACGAAACGACCGTCCGGACAAGGCCCGCCACGCAAGTTCTACGCGCTCAACGACGCCGGACGCGCCGAGCTCGCGACGTTCTGGGCGAAATGGGAGTACGTCACGGCACGGATCGACAAGCTCAAGGAGGGCGGGAGATGAACTTCCGGGAGACCATCACGGGCAGCGATCTCACCAGGGAATTCAAGGTGTTCGAAGGCCGGGCCGCGGCATTGCCCGCCGATTACCGCGCGGCGTGGGAAGAGATCAAGGGCCACCTCTTTCCCTACAGTGACTTCACCGGCCGGAACCTGATGCCGATTCTCGACGGTGTGCTGGGGCTGCTCGAAGAGACGGCGGCCGACGGGCAGAGCGTGCGCGAGGTGCTGGGGGACGACATCCGGGGTTTCTGCGCGGCGCTGGCCGGCGAAGAAGGGGCGCGGAGCCACCGCGACCGGTGGCGTGAGCAGCTGAACCGGAACGTCGCGAGAAAACTGGCCCGGCTGGGAGACTGACGTGGGTATTCAAGACATCATCGAGGGCAAGAAGCAGTGGCGGGCGCACGTGGCGCGGGTCAAGGCGCTCCCACCCGACTACGAGATCGTCTACAAGGAGATTCAGCGGTACCTCTTCAAGGTCGGGCCGATCGACCTGGCCGACGGGTCCCTGCTCGCCGGGATCGTCGATTTCTTCGAGGAGGGCGTCGCGGCCGGAAAGGGAGTCCTGCAGCTCATCGGTGACGACGTCGCCGCGTTCTGCGACGAGCTGATCAAGGACTCACGCACCTACGCGGACGCCTATCAGGAGTCCCTCGGCGGGGAACGCGGCACGGCCGGGAAGTAACACGGCAGGGTGCCGAGTCCGGTGGCCCGTCCCGGCTCGGCACCCCGGGAATTCCCCTCGGCTACTCCGAACAGACCAGGCCGAAAGCGCTTCCGGGCAAAAAATCGCGGCCGCGCGTGCAACTTGCAGATTCGCGTTGCCGCCTGGCACCATTCCCGGATTCACCGTGGCTTCTTCCCCGCGGATCCGATTCATCTCAGACACACAGGACAGCAGCTCATTTGATCCGAGCTGCAACCGGGAGGGAGAAATTTCCCTGCGAAGACCGGCGTGTATACACTCCACAGAGGAGCGCGGAATTCATGCGCTCACATACTGGTACATACCGCCTCAAGGAGCAGGAATGGCCCAGAAGGTCCTCGTCGAGATGCTCGACGACATCGACGGAACCCCCGCCGCCCACACCATCCCGTTTTCCCTCGACGGCGTCACCTACGAGATCGATCTCTCCGAAGAGAACGCGGCATCCCTGCGCGACGGGCTCGCCCGCTACATCGGCGCCGGCCGCCGCACCGGTGGCCGCAAGGTCCGCGTCGCCACCGGCCAGCCGACCACGACGGCGTCCGACCGCGAACGCAACCAGCAGATCCGCGCCTGGGCCAACGCCAACGGCTACGAAGTCTCCGAACGCGGCCGGCTCTCCTCCGAAGTGATCGCCGCCTTCGACGCCGCCCAGGCGCAGGAAGCCGAGCCCGCCAAGGCGACCCGCAAGCGCACGCCCCGCAAGAAAGTCGCCGCCGCCCGGAAGTGACCCACGACCGTTGAGCGGTACGCGCCACCGCACGCGTGCCGCACGATGAGGCGGTGGAGGTCCAGCCTGTTCCCTACCCCTTCGCGCCCGCGGTGGCGCTGCGGCTCCACCCGCGGTTCGCCGAGCTGCGCAGGTCCGAAGCACCGGTCCGCGTCACGATGCCCTACGGCGGCGACGCCTGGCTGGTGACGCGGTACGAGCAGGCGCGGTTCGTGCTGTCGGACCCCCGGTTCTCGCGCGCCGCCGCGGCCGGGGCGGACGTGCCGCGCGGACGTCCCGGCTTCGAACCGGCGGGCAACCTGCTGGCCATGGACCCGCCCGAGCACAACGGATCCGGGCGCTGGTGGCCAAGGCGTTCACCGTCCGCCGGGTGGAGCTGCTCCAGCCCCGGATCCAGGAGATCGTCGACGCGCTCCTCGACGGCATCGCCCCGCCCGCCGACTTCGCCTCGGCGGTGGCGTGGGAGCTGCCCGTGCAGGTGATCGGCGAGCTGCTCGGCGTGCCGCCGGAGGAGCGCCGGATGGTGCGCGAGTGCACCGAAACGCTGGTCGCCTCGGGCGGAACCGTCACCGCCGCGGACGTCGCCGAAGCACGCGGAAAGCTGGCGGGCGCGCTGAACACGCTGATCGCGCAGCGCCGGGCGGAGCCTGCCGACGACCTGCTGACCGCGCTCGTCGCGGCCCGCGACGACGGAGACCGCCTGACGGACAACGAACTGCTCATGCTCGGCGTGGCACTGCTGGCCGGCGGGCACGAGACCACGGCGAACCTGACCGGCAGCTTCCTGGTGGAGCTGCTGGCCGACCGCGAACGGTGGACGGCGCTCGTCGCGCGTCCCGGGCTGATCCCGTCGGCGGTGGAGGAGCTGTTGCGGTTCGTGCCACTGGTGACGGTCGCGGATCTCGCGCGGATCGCCCAGGAGGACCTCGAGATCGGCGGTCAGGCCATCCGGGCCGGCGACGCGGTCCTGGTCCAGCTGGACTCGGCCAACCGCGACGAATCGGTGTTCGCCTCCGCCGGGGAGCTGGACTTCGGCCGCGAGGTCAACCACCACGTCGCGTTCGGCTTCGGCGTGCACCACTGCGTCGGTGCGCCACTGGCGAGGCTGGAGCTGCGTGTCCTGCTGACGACGCTGGTCCGCCGCCTGCCGGACCTGCGCCTCGCGGTCTCCGCGAAGGACCTCGAATGGCGCCGCGGCGGATTGATGCGTGGCGTCACGAGCCTGCCCGTCACCTGGTAGCGGGCCTCTGGGCGAGGAGTGCGTGACACGCCTGCGAGGCCAGCCAGGCGCCGGCTCGTTCCCAGGACCAGCCACGCGCGCGGAGGTCGCGCCACGGGCGGAACCCGAAATGGAACCAGAGGATGTCCGACGCGGTCGCGACGTCGATCCCGTCGCGGAGCTCGCCCAACGCCGCCACGCGGGCCGCGGCTTCGGCGAGCCGGTCCGCGTACGCGGCCTCGGCGTTTTCGACTGCCTCCGTGAGCAGCGGTTCGGTGCCCGCGTTGTCGTACAGCGCACCGAGTAGCCAGGCGCGGTCCCGGAACACCGCCGCGGTGCCCTGCGCGACTTCGGCGACGACCTCTCGCCCGGACCGGGCGGAGTTCACCTTCCGCAGCGAGTCGTCGATCTGGTCGTTGTTCGCGGCTTCACGGATCAGCTCGATCAGCAGCTGCGGCTTCCCGCCGACGCTCGTGTAGACGGTGTTGACCGCCACCTCCGCGCGCGTGGCGATCTCCGCCAGCGTCGCCCCGACGTAACCCCGCTCTTCGAAGAGAGCGAGCGCGGCCGCGAGCACCGCACGGCGGGTTTCCGCCGCCGCGGACGTCCGCCGGACGGACTTGTAGGGGCGCGTCACGTCGCTCAGCGTACTTCATCGTCACGCATCACATTGACAGTAATGCATTACTATCATTATATGGAGATACGCCGGATCCAGTGCGGTCCGGTCCGAGGAGGGAACCGTGAACACCAGCACCGAGCTGCAGTCCGCGATCGACGTCTTCCAGGTCCTGGTGACCGGCGACCCCGAGCTCGCGCGATCGGTGGCCGCACCGACGTTCACCAACCGGGAGGCCGCGGTCGCCCCGCCCGCCTGCGCGGTCCCCGGGCCGGGCGGCCTGCTCGCCTCGAGCGCCTGGATGCGCGCCGCCTTCGACGACCTGCGGTTCCCGGTGATCGACGCGGGGTACGACAGCGGAGTCGCCTGGGTCCGGCTGCGGATGCAGGGGGTGCAGAACCGGCCGTTCGTCCGGTTCCGGGACGGCAAGCCCGACAAGATCCTGCCGGCCACCGGCCGGGCCATCGACTTCGAGCAGATCCACGTACTGCGCGTCGGCACCGACGGCGTGACGACCCACGAGGCGGTGCGCGACGACGTGACGATGCTCGGCCAGCTCGGCGCGTTCCCGCCGAAGCCGGCGGTGCTCTTGGCAATGGCGCGCGGGAAGCTGACGGGTTCGTCCCGCCGCGCGGCGGATTCGGTGACCCGCGCCGCGGCGGAAGCCGCCCGGCTGGCCTGAGGTCACCGCGAGAAGCCGGACGGGCAGATCCGCGGACGCGTGCCCGCACCGCCCTGCGAATCACCGCCCGGTCAGCCGGATGCGTGCCCGCTGCGCTTCTTCCGTTACGTCGAGCCAACTCCGCCGCCGGGTGGTGGCGGCGGAATTCTCACCGACCATGTCCGCCACCTCGAACCCGTCCCGCAGGATCCGGAACCGACCGCCGAAGTGAATCGGTTCCTGTCCCCGGCCGACCACGCGTAGCCGGCCACCAGCTCACGGAGCGCCGCTCAAGCGTCGAAGCGCAAGTACAGCGTCCGGTGGTGATCCCCCGCGCCGGTGTTCGGGCGGCTCTCCGGGCCCAGCGACGCGACTCCGTGGAACTTGTTGCCGATCGGCGCTATGCCGTCCAGGAAGGAGATCCCGCCGGCCGGGTAGGTGACCACCGCGTTCTGCGGATCGGGCCCCACCGCCGGGGTGAACAGCCGCAGGTACAAGCCCTCTTCCGCGGCCACCACCGTGACCGCGCCTTCGGTCGTTTCCAGCACCGCCCAGCACGTCCGCGCGTGGTAGCCCTTGAACTCCGGGTAGGCGAACGCGCTCGCCCCGGTCGCCGTGTCGTTGTACGGCTTGCTCCAGACGTCGGGAGACACGCCGCGCAGCCGGTTCTTGTAGACGCGGTACGGCCCGTCGCCGAGCCACGTCAGGCCCCGGACGTTCGCCTCCGGGTAGTCGAAGTTCACCCCGAGGTGGTCGTGGTCGCCGGTGGCGCGGTAGCGGTACTCCAGCCGCAGCCAGCCGTTGGCGTCCAGGCGCCAGCGCACGGACGTCAGATCTCCGCTGTAGTCGCACTGCACGACCCAGCCGGTGCCGTCGCGGAAGTGGCTGAACGCCGTGAGCGTCGCCGTCCCGCCGGCCGGCGTGGGCCCGTTGGCCAGCGACACCGGGGCGCCGCCGCGGCGCACGCCGATCAGCCGTCCGTCGGATTTGCCGATGGTGACCCGGGTGGCGCCGGCGACGAGCGTGACGTCGGTGGCGGTCTCGGCCGCGGTGACACTGCCCGTGGTCGCCGGCTTCACCAGCCGGGCGGCGAAGTCCGGTGCCTTGCGGATGCGCCACGTCCAGCCGGCGACCTCCCGGCCGGTCGGGTCGGTCACGCTCAGCCGCAGCGCGTCGGCGCCGGTCCAGTCGGCGGGCAGGCCGAGCGTCACCGCGCCGGTGGCCCCCGGCGCGACGTCCGGCGCGCCGGCTTGCCCCTGAGACAGGACCTGGTGGCCGGTTTCCGCGCCCGGCAACGGGAAAGCCAGCAGCTGCCAGGCGAACCGGCACTCCCGAAGGTTCGTGAAGTCGTACCGGTTGACCAGCTTCACGGTCTTGTCGAACGACGCCGGGAAAACCGAGTCGTAGTAGCCGGGACTGGCCAGCTGGACCGGTGACCAGATGTCCTTGATCGTGAAGAAGCTGCCTTCCTTTTCGCGGTACGGCCCGAGGATCCCGTCGGGCGCCCGGCTGCCGTTGGTGTCGAGGGCGCCGCCGCGGTCGTCGCGCGCGACGCTTTCGTCGACCAGCGCCCAGATGAACCCGCCCGCCGAGCGCTGCGCGCCGCCCATGAGCTTCCAGTAGTCGTTCAGGCCGGCCCCGGCGCCGCCGTCGTAGAGCCCGTGCAGGAACTCGGTCGGCATGAAGATCGTGGTACCGGCGGCCTTGCTCGCCGTGCTGCTGTAGGTCTGGTAGTGGCTGGTGTCGATGCCGCCGAACGTCGTCCACGGGTGCAGCACCGCGCGCCGCTGGGGGTCGTACCGCCCGAAGTCGTCGTCCAGCGCGGTGTTCCAGCCGCCTTCGTTCCCGTTGTCCCAGAACAGGATCGACGGGTGGTTGACGTCGCGCTGCACCAGCGCCTCGACCAGCGGGGCGCCGACGCCCTCGTCGTAGTGGCGCTGCCAGCCGGTCAGCTCGTCCAGGACGTAGAGCCCGAGCTCGTCGCACAGGTCGAGGAAGAACGCGTCCGGCGGGTAGTGCGACATCCGGACGGCGTTCATGTTCATGTCCTTCATCAGCCCGATGTCCAGCCGGGCGAGGCGCGGACTGGACGCCCGGCCGGACGTCGGCCAGAAGGTGTGCCGGTTCGCTCCTTTGAGGACGATCCGCTTCCCGTTGACGTAGACGCCGTCACCGGTCCGGACCTCGATCGTGCGGAAGCCGAAGCGTTCGGCGGTGCTGTGCCAGGGCACGCCGGCGGCACTCGCGAGGGTCAGCTCGACCCGGTACAGGTTCGGCGTTTCGGCCGTCCACAGCAAGGGTTGTGCCGCGGTGGTGGTCAAGGTCGCGCCGGTGGCGCCGCTCGCCACGGCGACCGAAAAGGCCCCGCCGACGGCCGTGCCGTCGAGCCGGCGCAGCTGCGCGGTCAGCCGGGCCGCCGCGGTCAGCCCCGCGAGCGTGACCTGGGCGGTGAAAGTCCCGTCCGCGCGGGCGTCGATCGCGACTCGGTCGATCCGGGCGGCCGGGTACGCCGCCAGCGACACCGGCCGGAAGAGCCCGCCGAAGTTCCAGAAGTCGCCGCGGCGCTCGGCGTCGTTCACCGAATCGTCCGCCGATTCCTTGCTGACGGTCACTTCGAGCAGGTTCGGCTCACCAAGCCGCAGCAAGGCCGTGACGTCGTAGCGGAAGCGGTAGAAGCCACCCTGGTGCACCGGGCCCGCCGAGACGCTGTTGACCCGCACGTCGGCGTCGGTCATGGCGGCCTCGAACACCAGGAAGATCCGGCGCCCGGCCCAGGACGCGGGCGGCGTGAACGTGTGGCGGTAGTGGCCTTTCTCCGCCGGGACGAGGTCGCCGCCGTAGTGGTAGCTGCCGAAGCCGTGGCACTCCCAGTTCGACGGCGTAGGGATCGTCGCCTGCTCCCCCGCGCGCCGGCCGGCCGTGACCTGGAAGTCCCAGTCGACGGTGTGGTCGGCGTCGGCGCCGGTGAGCAGCACGGTCTCGGTCACCGGCCCGGTTCCGGCCGCCGCAGCGATTCCAGGCGCCGGCAGTCCGGCGGCGGCGACCCCGGCCGCGCTGATCGCCAGCGCCTGACGACGGGTGAGTTCCACCAGGCCTCCCGAGGTCCAATCTGATATATGACACACCGTACAACGACAATCGCCGACCAACCGGACAAGCAGGCGGACAAGTCTTGACGTCCCGGTCGCGGGCCCACGACAGTGGTGCGGCACTCCGCCCCCTCGCCGCGGTCTCCGGCCGATCCACCGTGAAAGGTGGGAGAATGCTCCCCTCGAACCTCCGTCGCAGACTGCGCCTCGGCGTCCTGACCGCGGTGGTCGCCGCCGCCGCACTGGTCGCGCCCACGGCCACCACCGCGACCGCCGCCACCGGCTCGACCGTGGTCGGCGTGGCCTCCGGGCGCTGCTTGGACGTCGTCGGCAACAGCACGGCGTCGAAGACACGCGTGAACATCTACGACTGCATCGGGCAGGCCAACCAGGCGTGGACGTTCACCGCGGCGGGCGAACTGCGGGTGTACGACGGCACGATGTGCCTCGACGTCGCGGGCGCGAGCACCACCTCCCCGGCCGACGCGCAGATCTACCCGTGCAACGGCGGCGGCAACCAGAAGTGGCGGATCACCGCCGACGGCACGATCGTCGGCGTGCAGTCGGGACTCTGCCTGGACGTCACCGGGGCGGGCACCGCGAACAGCACCCTGGTCGGCTTGTACACCTGCACCGGCGCGGGCAACCAGAAGTGGCGCACCGCCCTCGGCGACGCCCAGCCGCCGAGCGTGCCGGGCAACCCGCGGGTGAGCGACCTCGTCTGCGACGCCGTGACGTTCTCGTGGAACGCCGCCACCGACAACGTGGGTGTCGCGTTCTACGACGTCTACCACGACGGCCAGCTGATGAAGTCGGTGAGCGGGAGCACGCTGTCGACGAGCCTCACCGTGGTCGGCGGCGTCACCTGGGGCCTGTACGTCAACGCGCGGGACGCCGCGGGCAACGTCTCGCAGGCCAGTGCAACGGTGCCGGTCACGCCGCCGCAGTGCCAGCCGGACACCCAGGCACCGAGCGCGCCCACCGGGCTCACCGGCAGCGCGTCCGGCACCACGGTGACCCTGAACTGGACCGCGGCGACGGACAACATCGGCGTGCGGGCGTACGACGTCTACCGCGGCGGCGCCAAGGTCGGGTCGGTCACCGGGACCGCGACCGCGCCGCCCGCGACGACGTTCGTGGACAGCGGGCTGGCGCCGAACACGAGCTACTCGTACTACGTGGTGGCCCGTGACGCGCAGGCGAACGTGTCGCCGCCCAGCGCGTCGAAGACCGTGATCACCGGCGCGGCCTGCGGCGACTCGGTGTGCGCGGTGACGCAGATCGCCCGCGACACCGACATCCCGTGGGGCCTGGTGACGCTGCCGGACGGCACGATCCTCTACAACCGGCGCGACGCCCACGACATCGTCCACCTGAACCCCGCCACCGGAGCCAAGACGAGCGTGGGCACGGTCCCCGGCGTGGACAACACCGACGGCGAAGGCGGGCTGCTCGGCCTGGCCATCGCGAGCAGTTTCGCCGGCGACCACTGGCTCTACATCATGCACACGTCGCCGTCGGACAACCGGATCGTGCGGATCAAGCTGGCGAACGACAAGCTCGACACGGCGTCGGAGCAGGTCCTGCTCAGCGGGTTGCTGCGCAACAAGTTCCACAACGGCGGGCGGTTGCGCTTCGGGCCCGACGGCAAGCTCTACGCGAGCACCGGCGACGCCCAGAACGGCGACAACGCGCAGAACAAGACCAGCCTCAACGGCAAGATCCTGCGGATCAACCCCGACGGCAGCGTGCCTTCGGACAACCCGTTCGGCAACCAGGTGTGGAGCTACGGCCACCGCAACCCGCAGGGCCTGGCGTTCGACTCGCAGGGCCGGTTGTGGGAGCAGGAGTTCGGCAACGCGGTGATGGACGAGACCAACCTGATCACCAAGGGCGGCAACTACGGCTGGCCGGCGTGCGAAGGCACGTCCGGGACGTGCGGCACCGCGGGTTTCCTCGCGCCCAAGCGAACGTATTCGACGGCGGAAGGGTCCTGTTCCGGCATCGCCATCGTCCGCGACGTGCTGTACGTCGCTTGCGAACGCGGAACCCGGATGTACCGCGAAGTGATCAGCGGCAGCGAACTGACCGACGTCCAGGCGTACTTCAACGGCACGTACGGCCGCCTGCGCACGGTGGAACCCGCCCCCGACGGAGGCCTGTGGCTGACGACGACCAACAACGGGGACAAGGACAGCATCCCGGACAACAGCGACGAGAAGATCTTCCACGTGGCGCTGGGCGGGTGACGCGGGCGTTCCCGGGCTGACCACCCGTCCCGGTGATTATTCCCGCCCCCGGCGCCGTCCCAGCAGCTGGCCGCTTCCGCCCGGATCGCGGAATCCGGCGCACACTGCGGAGACGGGCCGACAGGAGGGAACGCCGGGATGGCTTCAGGAACCGGACCACGGATCGCCGTCGCGCTGGACGGGGCGGGGTGGCACCCCGCCGCGTGGCGTGACCCCGCCGCACGGCCGCGCGAGCTGCTCACCGCCGGCTACTGGGCCGACCTCGTGCGCGAGGCCGAGGCCGGCAAGCTGGACTTCGTCACCATCGAAGACTCCCTGGCCCTGCAGACGGTGAGCTACCTCGACCGGCCGGGCGAGCGGGCCGACATCGTGCAGGGCCGGCTCGACGCGGTGCTCATCGCCGCCCGCGTCGCGCCGCTGACCTCGCACATCGGGCTCGTGCCGACCGCCGTGGTCACCCACACCGAGCCGTTCCACCTCTCCAAGGCGATCGCCACGCTCGACTACGTCAGCGGCGGCCGGGCGGGCGTCCGGGTGCAGGTCGCCGGCCGGGCCGACGACAACCGGCACTTCGGGCGCCGTGAGTTCGGCGAGTTCCGGCTCGAGGACTCCGCCGAACCGGACCAGGCGAGCCCCCTGGCCGACCTGTTCGACGAGGCCGCGGACTACGTCGAGGTCCTGCGCCGGCTCTGGGACAGCTGGGAGGACGACGCCGAGATCCGCGACGTCGCCACCGGCCGGTTCGTCGATCGCGACAAGCTGCACTACATCGACTTCAGCGGACGCTGGTTCTCGGTCAAGGGCCCGTCCATCACGCCACGGCCGCCCCAGGGCCAGCCCCCGGTGACGTCGCTGGCGCACGCCGCGGTCCCCTATCGGCTCGCTGCCCGCTCGGCCGACGTCGTCCACGTGACGCCCTTCGACCGCACCCAGGCCGCCACGATCGTCGACGCCGTCCGGGACGAGCAGGAGCGGGCCGGCCGCGGCGGGGAGACGCTGCACGTCTTCGGCGACGTCGTCGTGTTCCTCGGCGAGACCGAGCAGGCCGCCGCGGACCGCAAAGCGCGGCTCGACGAGCTGTCGGGTGCGGACTACACCTCCGACGCGCACGTCTTCACCGGCACCCCGGGCGGGCTGGCCGACCTGCTGCTCGACTGGCACCGCGCCGGGCTCTCGGGCTTCCGGCTGCGCCCGGGCGCCGTGCCGCACGACCTGACCGCGATCACCCGCGGCCTGGTCCCCGAACTGCGGTCGCGCGGAGCGTTCCGCACCGAGTACGAGGCCGGCACCCTGCGCGGGCTGCTCGGCCTTCCCCGTCCCGCCAACCGCTACGCCGCCGTCTGAGGAGGCCCCGAGATGACCCGCAAGCAGATCCACCTCGCGGCGCACTTCCCCGGCGTCAACAACACGACCGTGTGGAGCGACCCCGAAGCAGGCAGCCACATCGAGTTCAGCTCGTTCGTCAAGCTCGCGCAGACGGCCGAGCGCGCGAAGTTCGACTTCTTCTTCCTCGCCGAGGGCCTGCGGCTGCGCGAACAGAACGGGCAGATCTACGACCTCGACGTCGTCGGCCGCCCCGACACCTTCACCGTCCTGTCCGCGCTGGCCGCGGTCACCGACCGGCTCGGCCTGGCCGGCACCATCAACTCGACGTTCAACGAACCGTTCGAGGTGGCCCGCCAGTTCGCCTCCCTCGACCACCTCTCGGCGGGGCGAGCCGCGTGGAACGTCGTCACGTCGTGGGACGCCTTCACCGGCGAGAACTTCCGCCGCGGCGGGTTCCTCCCGCAGGATCAGCGCTACGACCGCGCCGAGACGTTCCTGCGCACCGCGTGGGAGCTGTTCGACTCGTGGCGCGGCGACGAGATCGCCGCCGACGCCGAGACCGGCGTGTTCCTGCGCGATCCCGAGGCGGGCGCCTTCGCCCACCACGACGCGCACTTCGACATCGAAGGCCGCTTCCCGGTGCCGCGCAGCCCGCAGGGCCGCCCGGTGATCATCCAGGCCGGCGACTCCGAGGAGGGCCGCGAGTTCGCCGCGGCCACCGCCGACGCGATCTTCAGCCGGTACGGCACCCTCGAAGCCGGGCAGGCGTTCTACTCCGACGTGAAGGGCCGGCTGGCGAAGTACGGCCGGACCCCGGACCAGCTGGTGATCCTGCCCGCGGCGACGTTCGTCCTCGGCGACACCGACGCCGACGCCCACGAGCGCGCCCACGTCGTGCGGCGCCAGCAGGTCAGCGCGCAGACCGCGATCAAGTTCCTGGAGCAGGTCTGGAACACCGATCTCACCGAGCACGACCCGGACGGCCCGCTGCCGTCGACGGATCCCGTGGTCGACGGGTCCACGATCGCGCCCGGCCGCGCCAGCGTCCGCATGTACCGCGACCCGCTGGCCACCGCCCGCGAATGGCGGCAGCTGGCCGAGGCGAAGAACCTCTCCACGCGCGACCTGATCGTCGAGGTCACCGGCAGGCAGACGTTCATCGGCTCCCCCGCGACCGTGGCGGCGGCGATCGACGACCTGGTCCAGGCCGACGCGAGCGACGGGTTCATCCTGGTCCCGCACGTCACGCCGGGCGGCCTGGACGAGTTCGCGGACAAGGTCGTCCCGCTGCTGCAGGAGCGCGGCTCGTTCCGCACCGAGTACACCGGGACGACCCTGCGCGACCACCTCGGCCTGGGCAGCTCGGTCTAGTCCCCCGGGACGGCACAGGGCTTGCCCGCCGCCAGCGAGCGGCTGGACGTCACGATGATGGCGTCCAGCCGCTCTCGCGTCGCCGTCATCTCGTGGACGCGCTCCTGGATGCGGTCGCGTTCGGCGGTCAGCCGGTCCAGCAGCTCCGGGGTGACCTCGCCGGTCACCACGCACGGCAGGATGCCCAGGATCGTCCGGCTCGACAGGCCCGCCGCGTAGAGCTGCTGGATCAGCTCGACGCGGCCGACCGCGGCGGCCGGGTACAGCCGCTGGCCGCTGGGGCTGCGCTCCGAAACCAGCAGGTCCTGCTCCTCGTAGTACCGCAGCGCCCGGACGCTCACGCCCGTCTCCGCGGCCAGCTCCCCGATCCGCATGGCGGTCAACCCTTGCCTCTGACGTCAACGTCAGGTTTTAGCGTACCCGGTATGACCGAACCGCACGGAACCCACGATCCCCGCTTCGCCCCCGTCCACGACGCGCTGCGGCGCAACCTCGCCTCGGGCGCGGAGCTGGGCGCGTCCCTCGTCGTCGACATCGACGGCGAGGTCGTGCTCGACCTGTGGGGCGGCTTCCGCGACGAAGCACGCACCACGCCCTGGGACCGGGACACCATCACCACCGTCTGGTCGACCACCAAGACCGTCGTCAGCCTGGCGGCCCTGATGCTCGTGGACCGCGGCGAGCTCGACGTCCACGCGCCGGTCGCCCGGTACTGGCCCGAATTCGCCGCGAACGGCAAGGAGCACGTCGAGGTCCGCCACCTGCTCTCCCACACGTCCGGGGTGTCCGGGCTGGAGCAGCCCGCCGCGCTGGAGGACCTCTACGACTGGGACAAGACGACGGCCCGGCTGGCCGCGCAGGCCCCGTGGTGGGCACCCGGCACCGCTTCGGGCTACCACGCCACGAACTTCGGCCACCTGGCCGGCGAGGTGATCCGGCGGGTCAGCGGCAAGACCGTCAAGGACTTCGTCGCCGAGGAGATCGCCGGCCCGCTGGACGCCGACTTCCGGATCGGCGCCGCGGAAGCGGACTGGCCCCGGATCGCGCACATCGTGCCGCCTCCGCCCGCGCAGTTCGACCCCGAGCCGGGCAGCGTCATGGCCAGGACCCTGGCCGGCCCGGCCGTCGACGCGGCCCTCGCCAACACGGCGGCGTGGCGCCACGCGGACATCGGCGCGGTGAACGGCCACGGCAACGCCCGCTCGGTGGCCCGGATGCTCTCGGCGCTCGCCCTCGGCGGCACGGTCGGCGGCGTCCGCCTGCTCGGCCCGGACACGATCGACCTCGTCTTCGCCGAGCAGGCGGACGGGACCGACCTCGGCCTGGGCATCCCGCTGCGCTGGGGCATCGGCTACGCACTCCCCCGGCCCGACGCGCTGCCGTGGGTCCCGGACGGCAAGGTCTGCTTCTGGGGCGGCTGGGGCGGTTCGGTGATCATCACGAACCTCGACCGCCGCCTGACGATCGCCTACGTGATGAACAAGATGGCGCCCGGCATCATCGGCTCAGACCGCAGCACCACCTACGTCGACGCGATCTACCGCGCACTCCGCTGAACCGCCTCCGCATTTCGTCGGCCGCGCCAGGCCCGGGCCGGGCGCTGCACCGCGGCTCGGCGCGGACGGCGATCCCGCCGGGATCCGGCAGGCAGAACCGGCGGCCCCTGCTCGGACGCGAGCCGGCCGACAGCGACGCCCCCGCGCGGTGGCCCCGGCCCCGGCGCGGTGGCGGGCGGCCTCCGGCGCGGGCCGCGCCATAACGCCCGGCCCGGCCGCGGACCACCGGCGGCTCGATCACCACAGCCGCGATCGGGGGCGCACGATTCACCCGTTTGCCCCCGCGTTGTACGTTGTGATCAAGCCGTCAGTGCCGATGGGACACCCTTCGGCGCACGCGGCCAGGAGGCATTGTGCTGGAAGCACTGGGCATGACTCCCGACGAAGAACGGGTCTACCGCGTGATCGTCGGCGGGTACCGGACCGCCCCCGGGGAGATCGCGGGACAGGCCGGCGTGAGCCGCGGCGACGTCGACCCGATCCTGGAGGTCCTGCTGGCGAAGGGGCTCGTCAGCAAGGCCGGCGAGCACTACATGTCCGCGCCGCCGGACGTTTCGCTCGGTCCGCTGCTCGTGCACGGCCAGGAGCAGCTGGAGGCCGCCCGGGCCGCCGTGACCCAGCTCGCCGAGGAGTACCGCGGCAGCGCGCGGCGGCGGGACTCCGCGCAGCTCGTCGAGGTCATCACCGGCGTCGACGCGATCCGGCGGCAGGCGCTGGCCATCCAGCGCGGCGCCCGCGAAGAGTCGCTGTGGTTCTGCCTGGAGGGCAACGTCGCGATGGCGGCGTCGGAGAACGTCGAGGAGGCGCTGGCGCAGGCCCGCGGCGTGCAGTACCGCGTGATCTACGAGACCGGCCTGCTCGAAGAACCCGGCCGGATCGTCAACGTCCTGGAGGGGATCGAGGGCGGCGAAATCGCCCGCTCGATCTCGAAACTGCCGGTGCGCCTGGCCATCTCCGACCGCCGGGTGGCCCTGTGCCCGCTGGTCAGCCACGACAGCACCGGCGAGCCCACCGCCGCGCTCGTCCGGGAAAGCAGCCTGCTGTCCGCGCTGGTCGCGTTGTTCGAGGTCTACTGGGAACGCGCGTCGCCGCTGCGGATCGGCGACACCGCGCCCACGAGCCACCTCGACCCCGACGAGCGGCGGCTGCTGTCGCTGCTCATCGGCGGGGTCAGCGACAAGTCCATCGCGACGCAGCTCGACGTCAGCTACCGGACCGTCCAGCGGCGCCTGCAGGACCTGATGCGCCGGGTCAACGTCCGCACCCGGATGCAGCTGGCCTGGCAGGCCAGCAAACTCGGCTGGCTGGACGAGCCGAGCCCCGGGCGCCTCCTGCCGCGTGACGGCGGAAGGCACCCGGAGCCCGTGCGCGACGCTATTTGAGCCCGTACGCCCGGAGCACCGTCTGGTCGACGGAGTTCCCCGCGTTGTCGGTGGCCTGCACCCGCAGCGCGACGTACTTGTTCGTGGCCCCGAGCGACGGGTGGTCGATCGTGGCCTCGTAGGACTTCCCGGCGCGCTTGACGTCGGCCGTGCGCCAGGTCTTGCCGTCGTCGTAGGACACCCAGGCCTTCACCGCGCGCACCTCCGGCCCGGCCATCCCGTCCTGGAACCGCGCGGTCAGGCCGATCTCGGCCTTGCGCCCGGCCGGCAGCCGGTTGCCGGTGTCGGCGTCCACCGCGTAGTCCAGCTGCAGCAACGGAAGCAGCGCCGATGACGCCGACCGGGCCGAGCGGAACGTCCACGACGTCTGCGTGCTGGTGCCGAACAGCCACTCCGGCGAATCGCGCCGCACCGACAGGTCGAGCCGGTAGGTCGCCGGGTCCGCGCCGGCCGGGAACGTGCCGTACGCGTAGGGCTGTTCCGACACGAGCTTGCCGTCACGGAACAGTTTCGCCGACGTGGTGGCCGGAGCGGCCTGGTCGTCGCCTTCGTTGAACCCGTAGTGCCCGGCCTGGCTGTCGACGAACTCCGGGATCCGGATCCGCAGGTTGTCGCCTTCGCGGGTCGAGTCCATGCCCGGCACGCCCCGCGGGATGGCGGGCCGCACGACCGGCGCGAACCAGTCCTCGGTCAGGTTTTCCTTGCCCGTGTAGGTGCGCGGTGCCGTGGTCATGCCGCCGTCGAGCGGTGACATGTCATCCCAGATCAGTCCGTGCTTGACCCGGTGCTGCCACCGGACGTCCCCCGAACTGACGTACTCCTCGCGGGTCGACGGCGTCGCCACGTACCGCTGGTACTCGTTGACGGCGAAGTCCTGCCACGGCTTCCACGCGAACCGCTGTTCCTTGGCCTCCCCGCCGCTGCCGGTCTGGCGGTAGTTCGTGGTGACGGTCGCGGTGTTCGCCGCGGTGACCCGGTGGACGGGCTTCTCCGGGATCCGGTCGCGTTCGGTCTGCACGACGTCGTAGAGGTACGGGCTGACCGCGATCCCGTGCAGGCTCAGCAAAGCCGGGAAGCGCTTGATCCGGTCGAGCAGTGCCACGCCCTCGTCCCGGTCGAGCTGGACGGTCGGGATCGGCAGGAACGGCGCCGCGCTGACCGACGGCACCGACGCGGTGCCCCAGCCGTCCGGCACGACGATGAAGACCACCGCCGCCCCGGCCTCCGCGGCGGCCCGGGAGACCTCGTCGCGGTTGTAGTCCGCCGGGTCCGGGTCGACGATCGCGGCCTTCCCGCGCACGTTCGCCTTCTTGAAGTCCGCCGGTTTGCCGGTACCCGCGGAAACGGCCTGCAGCAGCCGCCAGCCGTCCAGTTTGGGCGACCCGGCCAGGTAGCGGGTCGTGAGCGGACCGCGGCCGCCCAGGACGTTCGCCGTCAGCGGCGGCGCGATCCTCGACCAGCGGGAGCCGAACTCGAAGGCCCCGGTCGTCACCTTCGGCGTCGGGGTGACCCAGAGTTCGCGGGTGTAGTCGAACTGCATGGCGTAGTTCGCGATCTTGCGCGGGCCGAGCTCCCGGTAGGTGTAGTAGCTCCAGATCCCGGCCTGTTCCGACGGTTTCGGCGTCTCGATCTCGACCTTCACCGCCTTGCGGGCGTCGAGCACGATGTTCGTGTCGCCGGTGATCCGGATCTCCGGCTGGACGACCTGGTAGGCGGCGAGGCTGTTGTCGCCGCCGTCGACCTGCGCGGTCAGGTAGTACACGCCCGCGCCGACCTCGACCGTCAGGCTGCCGCCGCCCAGCCAGGTGTTCACGTCGAAGCGGTAGTCCTCGCCGTACATCAGCAGCCACGGCGCCATGGTGGGTTTGCCGTGCAGGTCGAGGGCGCTGAGGGTGACCTTGTGCTTCGGCGCGGTCTTGTCCGCGCCGAGCGCGGTGTGCACGACCACGCCGTTCGCGGTCGCGGTGAGCCGCCCGCTGTAGGTGCCCGCCGCCAGTTTCGCCGGGTCGCCGGTGAGCGTGACGCTCGCCCGGCCACCGGCCGGGACGTCCACAGTGGACTTGCCGAGCCGGATCCCGTCGGCGGCGGGGACACCGGCGAGGGACTTGGCGTCGAGGGCGAGCTTCAGGGAAACCGGCGTGGTGCCGGCGTTGGTGTAAGTGACCTCTTTGGACACCGCCGGCTTGCCGTCCTCGACGGCGCCGAGGTTGAGCGTGCCGGTGCCGAACACCTTCTGCTTCACCGCGCGCGCCACGTCGACCCGGCCGCCGCCCTGCTCGAACACCGAAAGTCCGTTGGCGGTCAGGGACGTGCTGGCCAGCGCGTCCTTGAGCTGGCTGCCCGTCCAGTCGGGGTGCTGCTGGGCGAGGATCGCCACCGCGCCCGCGACGTGCGGCGTGGCCATCGAGGTGCCGGAAGCGGCGGTGTAGTGGTCGTCGACGACGTCGCCCATGGCGGTCCCCGCGGCGCGCGCGGCGACGATGCCGACGCCGGGCGCGGTGATGTCGGGCTTGACGGCGTTGTCGCCCAGGCGCGGGCCCCGGCTGGAGAACGGCGCCAGGCTCTCGTCCCGGCCGACGGCGCCGACGGTCAGCGCGGCTTCGGCGGTGCCCGGCGAGCCGATCGTGTACGCGCCCAGTTCGCCGTCGTTGCCGCCGGCCACCACGAAGAGCGTGCCGGTCTGCGCGCTGAGCGCTTCGAGACCGAGGCTGAGCTCGTCGGTGCCGTCGGTCGGGCCGCCGCCGAGGCTCATGTTGACGGCCTTGGCGCCGGAGTGCGCCGCCCACTCCATCCCGGCGAGGACCCAGGACTCGTAGCCGAAGCCGTCGTCGTCGAGCACCTTGCCGACGAGCAGTTTCGCGCCGGGTGCGACACCCTTGAGCCGCCCGCCCGAAGCGGCGCCGGAGCCCGCGATCGTCGAGGCGACGTGCGTGCCGTGGCCGAAGTGGTCGGTGGTGTCGGGGCTGGTCGTGAAGTTGACCGCCTCGCTCACGCGACCGGCCAGGTCGGGGTGAGTGGGGTCGTACCCGGTGTCGAGCACGGCGACCGTGGTGCCGGTGCCGTCGTAGCCCGCGGCCCACGCCTCGGGGGCGCCGATCTGCGGGACGCTCCGGTCGAGGGAGGCGCGGACCTTGCGGTCCAGGGAGATCCGCTCGATCGTGCCGCCCGCCGACGAGGTCCAGAACGCGCCGGCGTTGGCCTTGCTGGCCCGCGCGGAACGGCCGTTGACGCTGGTCAGCGTCGCGCCCAGCTCCGCTGCCTTCGGAGCGGCCTCGGCGGCGCGGAGGTCGGCGCCCTTGCGGTAGGTGAGGATCAGCGGGAGGGTCTTCGACTGCTCGTCGGCGTACCCCTCGGCGATCAGCTCGGTGACGTCGAACAGGGTCCGGTCGACCTGCTTCGAGCCCAGCCGTGGGGCGACGTCCTCGGGGAAGACGCTCAGGTGGCCGTCGACCTCCTGCTGGTGGAACCGGATGTTCTCCCGGCCGGGCGCGGGCTGGACGGTGGCGGCCTGCTTGCCGCCGGGCTGCCGTTCGACCTGGACGACGTCCCCGGTGAGCAGGGTGACCGAATGACGTTCGACAGCCGCGGACGAGGGTGCCGCTTGCGGGCCGGGGGCCGCGTCCGCGACTCCGGCCGTGCCCGCGGCCAGGGTGCCGGCGCAGGCCAGGACCAGAACACGTGATCTCCAGTGCATCGCACCAGGCTCGCGCCGGCACCGCCATCCGTCACTAGGGCAGGCACGTCCGAATCACGACACGTCGCATCTTCGTCACCGGGCCAGGATCACGACCTTCCCGCGGAGGTCGCCCGCCTCGCTCCGGCGGTGCACGTCGGCGAGCCCGTCGAGGGGGTGGGTCTCGGTGACGTCGACGGTCACGACACCCGCGTCCACGAGGTCGACCAGCTCGGTCAGCTGCGCGGGGTCGTAGCGGACGACCACGTGCGCCGAGGTCACCCCGGGCGGCGCGGGCACCGGCGCAGCCGCGGAGATGATCGCGCCGCCGCGGCGGACGGGCGGGGTCCACGGCGGCGGGGCGCCGACCAGGTGGATCAGCACGTCGACGGGCTCGACCGCGGACGCGACGGACTCGCTGGTGTAGTCGACGATCTCATCGGCGCCGTGCCGCCGGACGGCGTCGACGCTGCGCGCGCTCGCGGTGGCGACGACGTGGGCGCCGGCGCGTTTCGCCAGCTGGACGGCGAACCCGCCGATCCCGCCGCCCGCGCCGTTGACCAGGACGCGCTGCCCGGCGGAGACGTGCGGGAAGACGACCTGCCACGCGGTGAGCCCGGCGAGCGGGATGGCCGCGGCGTCGGCGAGCGGGATGCCCGTGGGAGCGGGGACCAGCCGGCCGGCCGGTGCGACGGCGTACTCCGCGGCCGCGCCCCGCTCGAGCCAGCCGATGACCGGGCGGCCGGCCACCGTGCCCGCGACGTCCCAGCCGAGGGCGGCGGGCAGGTCGATCGGGAACAGTTCCTGCAGGGCCCCGGAACGCAAGGCGGTTTCGGTCGGGTTGAACGACGTCGCCGCGACCTCGACCAGTACCTCACCCTCACCGGGAACCGGCCGCGGGACGTCGTCGATCCGGATGACGGACGGGTCGCCGTGCCGGTGGATCCGTGCGCTTCTCATGAAAAGGACCCTATGCTCGACTGAAGAGACGCTCCATGCGCGCAGATCCTCGTTTCCTGTCCGATCGTCTCGCGGGAGAGATCATGGATGTGCTGAGCGACGTGCTCGCCGTGATGCGCACGGGTGAGCCGCGCTCGGCCCGGGTGGTGTGGACCGCGCCCTGGGCGCAGTGGTTCGCGCCGGTGCCGGGGGCCGCCGGGTTCCAGGTGGTCCTGCACGGGACCTGCTGGCTCCTGCGCGCGGACGCGGAACCGCTGCCGCTGACCGCCGGCGACGTCGTCTTCCTGCCCCACGGGCAGGGCCACGCACTGGCCGACAACCCGGCGACGCCGGTGGACACGCAGGCGTGCGACCCGGACGACCCCGAGTTCGCCGAGCGCTACGCGAACCGGCCGGCGACCGGCACGGGCCCGCAGACGGTGACGCTCTGCGGTGCGTACCGGCTGGATCCGGCGCGGATGCACCCGTTGCTGTCGAGCCTGCCCGAAGTCGTGCACCTGCCCGCCCGGCTCGACCGTGACCTGCGGGCCGTGGTCGACCTGCTCGGCGCCGAGCTGGAACGCCCGCGGCTCGGCACGGACGCGCTGATCCCGGCCCTGCTGGACGCGCTGCTGCTGTACATCCTGCGCGCCTGGTTCGACGAGCGCGCCACGACGGACGAGACCGGCTGGGCCGCGGCGTTGCGGGACCCCGCGATCACCGCCGCCCTGCACGCGATCCACCGCGACCCGGCCCACCCCTGGACCGTCGCGAGCCTCGCGAGCCGGGCGGGGCTGTCCCGGGCGCCGTTCGCCCGGAGGTTCACCGAGAAGATCGGGCGGCCGCCACTCACCTACCTGACGTGGTGGCGACTGACCCTCGCCGCCCGGCTGCTGCGCGACACCGACGACCCGCTGCGCGTCATCGCGGGAAAGAGCGGCTACACCTCGGAGTTCGCCTTCGCCAAGGCCTTCAAACGACACCACGGCACCGCGCCCGGCCGACTCCGGCGGGCCTGAACCGGGCACCGGTTCGCCCACCTCGGCCGATCCGTCCACTGTGGATCGGCGGGTTCGCCGCGCGCCGCTGCCCCTGATCACTCCCGGGGCGCGCGGGCGGCCGTGAGGCCGAGGTCCGCCGGATCACCCTCTTGCCCGGCAGACGCCCTACATGCGATGCTACTTATCGCGAACAGGCTGTTCGTATAACGAACTCGCTCGGAGCCGCACTCAGCAACGGAGATCGCGCATGTTCCAGCAGCTGCTGAAGTCGTCCCGCCCGCCCGTGGTCGGCACGTTCGTCAAGATCCCCGCGCTGGAGGTCGCCGAGATCATCGGGGCCGCGGGGTTCGACTTCGTCGTGATCGACACCGAACACGCCCTGCTCTCGGTCCGCGACGTGTACGCGCTGATCGTCGTGTACTCCCGGATCGGCGTCGCGCCGCTGGTGCGGATCACCGACCACGGTTACGGCGACGCCCAGCGCTACCTCGACGCGGGCGCCGCCGGCGTCCTCGTGCCGCACGTCTCCGACGCCGCGCAGGCGAAGGCGGTCATGCGGCAGTTCCTGTTCCCGCCCGCCGGCACCCGCGGCATGGGCTACGCCGCCCGCGCCGGGGTGTGGGGCGGCCTCGACGGCGGCGTCGCCGAATACGTGCGTGCGGGCCAGGAGGACGTCGCCCGCATCGCGATGATCGAGGAACGGGAAGCGGTCGAGGACATCGAAGGCATCTTGGCCGCACCCGGCCTCGACGCCGTGTTCGTCGGGCCCGGCGACCTGTCGCTCAGCCTGGGCGTTTCCCCCGGCTCCCCGGCCGTGCACGACGCCGTGACGCGGTCGATCGAGGCCGCGGTCCGCGCCGGCGTCCCGGCCGGGACCGTGGTCCAGGGCGAGGACCAGCTCCGCCTGCGGGCCGGGCAGGGCTGCCGCTTCCTGCTCGTCGGCAACGACACCGGCATGATCTCCGGTGCCGCCCGCCGGGCGGTCGCCCAAGCGCGCGAAGCGCTGGCCCAGCCGGTGAGCGCGTCGTGATCGACAAGATCCGGGCGGGCGCCGCCGCTGCCCTGGAAACAGTCCACAGTGGAGCCTCGGTCGTGATCGGCGGCTTCGGCCGGACCGGCGTGCCGGTCGACCTGATCGACGCGCTCTGCGCCCGCGACGTCCGCGAGCTGCACGTCATCGCCAACAACGGCGGCCAGGGACTGCCCGGCGAGCGCGGTATCGGGCGGCTGCTCGCCGAGAACCGGGTGAAGAAGTTCTCCTGCTCCTTCCCGGTGAACCCCGCCTTCTTCCGGCGGTATTTCGACGGGGAGGTCGAGATCGAGCTCGTGCCGCAGGGGACGCTGGCCGAACGCCTGCGCGCGGGCGGCTCGGGCCTCGGCGGCTTCTACACGCCCACCGCCGCGGGCACGATCCTCGCCGACGGCGGCTTCGTCATGCGCCACGGCACCCCGGAGAAAACGCTTCCCCCGAAGGAGCAGCGCGTCATCGACGGCCGGACCTACGTGCTCGAATTCCCGCTGCGGCCCGACTTCGCGCTGGTGAAGGCCGATCGGGCGGACCGGTACGGCAACCTCCGGTTCCGGCTCGGCGCGCGCAACTTCAACCCGCTGGCCGCGATGGCCGCGCGGACGACCGTCGTGCAGGCCGACCACATCGGCTCCCTGGCGCCGGACGACATCCACCTGCCGGGCCCGTTCGTGGACCACCTGGTGCGGACCGAACCGGAGGCGGCCTGATGCCCCTGCTCAGGACGGAACTCGCCCGGCGCGTGGCCGGCGACCTCGAAGACGGCTGGTGCGTCAACGTCGGCATCGGCGCGCCGCTGCTGCTGCCGGGACAGCCCACGCCCGGCAAGGAGATCCTCTACCACTGCGAACACGGCCTGCTCGGCGTCGGCCCGCCCCCGGAGGGCGAGCCGGACCCGGACATCACCGACGCCGGCAAGAACCCGGTCACGCTGCTGGCGGGCGCGGCGGCGTTCGACTCGTCGGTGTCCTTCGCGATCGCCCGGGGCGGGCGGCTCGACCTGTGCGTGCTGGGCGCGTTGCAGGTCGGCGAGCACGGCGACCTGGCGAACTGGCTGGTCCCCGGCGGCAATCCCGGGGTGGGCGGCGCGATGGACCTGGCGGTCGGCGCCCGGCGCGTCTGGGTGATGATGAACCACGTCGACAAGCAGGGGAACGCCAAGCTGCGCAAGGCCTGCACGTTCCCGCTGACCGGCGTGGGCGTGGTCGACCGCGTCTACACCGACCTGGCCGTGTTCGAGTTCACCGGCGGCGCGCTGACCCTGCGGGAACGCGCCCCCGGGGTCGGGCTCGAGGAGATCGCCGCGCGGACCGAAGCCACCTACACCGTCGACCTCTGGAACCGAGGAGCAGCCGCATGAGCAGGCAGGTGACCGCGCGCATCGCCGGTGCCTTCGAGCACCCGCAGCGCAAGATCCCCGGCAAGACCGTGCCCCAGGTGCTCGCCGAAGTCGCGTACGGCGCACTCGCCGACGCCGGGCTGAGCCTGTCCGACGTGGACGGCTTCTTCTGCTCGGAAGTCCCCGGGCTCGGCTCGATCGCGATGGCCGACTACCTCGGCCTCACCGAGTTGTCCTATGTGGACGTCACCGAGGGCGGCGGCGCGTCCTACGTGATGCACGCCGGGCACGCCGCGGCGGCGGTGGCGGCGGGCAAGTGCCGGGTCGCGCTGCTGGCGATGGCCGGGCTCCCGTTGTCCGGCGCGCGCTCCGGCGGCGGCGAGCGCGGCCCGGACCACCCGTACGAATCGGCTTACGGCGTCACCGTTCCCGCCGGGTACGCGCTGGCGGCGCAGCGGCACATGCACGAGTTCGGCACCACGTCCGAACAGCTCGCGGAGGTCAAGGTCGCGGCCGCGCACCACGCGCAGTTCAACCCGCACGCCGTGCTGCGCAAGCCCGTCACGATCGCCGACGTCGTCGAGTCGCCGCTGATCTCCGATCCCCTGCACCGGCTCGACTGCTGCATCACCAGTGACGGCGGCGCCGCGCTGGTGATCGTCGCCGAAGACGTCGCGCGCTCGCTGCCCGGCCGCACGGTGAAGATCCTGGGCCACGGCGAAGCGATCAAGCACAGCGCGGCCGGCAGCATCGACCTGACCTGCACCGGTGCCGCGCTCTCCGGCCCGCGGGCGTTCGCGGAGGCGGGCCTGACCCCGCGCGACGTCGACTACGTCTCGATCTACGACTCCTTCACCATCACGGTGCTGATGAGCCTGGAGGACCTCGGCTTCTGCGAGAAGGGCAAGGGCGGGGCGTTCGTCACGGACGGCACCCTGCGAGGCCCGGACGGACGGCTGCCGTTCAACACCGACGGCGGCGGCCTGTGCAACAACCACCCGGACTTCCGCGGCGGCATGGTCCGCACCGTCGAGGCCGTCCGCCAGCTGCGCGGCGAGGCCACGCCGGAGGTCCAGGTGCCCGGCGCCCGGATCGGGCTCGTCCAGGCCCACGGCGGCAGCCTCGGCTTCCGCACCGCCGCCGCCACCCTGCTGCTCGGAACGGAGGACGCATGACCGTCGAAGACCCCGTGCTCGCCCGCTTCACCGAAGCGCTGTCCGCCGGACGGCTCGACCTCCCCCGCTGCACCGGCTGCGGCGCGCTGGTCTGGTACCCGCGTGCCCGCTGCCCGCACTGCATGGCCGACCACCTCGAATGGGAAGCGCTTTCCGGCGCCGGCACGGTCTACTCCTACACCGTCAACCGGCGCGGCCAGGGCAAGTACACCGGCGCCGACCCCTTCGTCATCGCCTACGTCGAACTGGCCGAAGGACCCCGCGTCCTGGCCCGGCTGGACGGGACACCGGACATCGGGCTGCCGGTCCGGTTCACCCGCGGCCTCGACGACGAGGGCCAGGTGCGGCTGACGTTCGAGCGCGACCCCCGTGTGAAGGAGAGCTCATGACCTACGCCAAGGACGACCTCCGCTCCGCCCTGACGACCAGCGCCGCCGCCCGGCCCTCCGGCGCGGTCGCCGCGCCCGAGTTCCTCGACTTCTCCGTCACCGCACCCGACGTCGTCACGCCCGCGGGGAGCCGGCAGTGGATCGTGCGGGGCCAGAACTTCGTGCTGATCCACACCGAACCCGTGCCCGGCGACGTCATCTTCTCGGGTGAACTGCGGTCCGAGCAGGTCGTCCTGGTGATCGACGAGAGCAGCGGGATCTCGGCCGGGGAGCACGCGGTCACCGGACCGGCCCTCGTCGTGGTCCCGCCCGGTGCCGCCGAGCTCGTCAGCACCGGCAGCGGCCAGCTCACCCAGCTGATCCAGTCCGACGAACTCGAGTGGGCGGCCAAAGCGTCCAATGCGGACAGCTACGCCCACCCGCACCCGCACGTCGCGCCGCTGGAGCTGTGGCCGGAGCCGGTCGGCGGCTACCGGTGGCGGACCTACCGGATGGCCGACGTACCCGACGACCCGAAGCGCTTCGGGCGCATCTTCCGCACCCGGGCCTTCATGGTCAACTTCCTGAAGGCCAACCAGGGCCCGCGGAACCCGCACAAGCTGTCGCCGCACTTCCACGACGACTTCGAGCAGTGCAGCCTGATCGTCGCCGGCACCTACGTGCACCACATCCAGACGCCGTGGGGCACCGACGCCGACGACTGGCGGCCCGAAGACCACGCCCGCGTGGGCAGCCCGTCGGCGACCGTGATCCCGCCGCCGACGGTGCACACGTCGCAGGCCATCGGCTCCGGCGCCAACCACCTGATCGACATCTTCTCCGGTCCCCGCCACGACTTCTCGGCCCAGCCCGGCTGGGTCCTCAACGCCGGCGACTACCCCGCACCACCCGCCTGAGCTCCACCTTCAGCGTCGAAGGGAACGTCCATGTCCTCCAGTACCGGCGAAGTCGCGGCCACTTCGCTCGATCCTGCCTTCACCGCACGCAGACGCCGGGCGATCACGAGCGCCTGGGCGGGCTTCGCGATCGACTCGTATTCCATCTACGTGGCTTCGACGTCGCTGCTGCCGGCGATGGTCTACTTCCAGGCGCACCTGTCGGCCGGCCAGCTTTCGGTGTTCGTGGGCATGACCTTCGCCGCGACCCTGCTCGGCCGGCCGATCGGCGCCCTGCTGTTCGGGCACTTCGCCGACCGCATCGGCCGGCGCCGCGTCGGCTCCATCACGATCTACGGCTTCGGCACGATCTCGCTGTTCATCGCGATGCTGCCGGGCGCCGAGCAGGTGGGCGCGGGGGCCGCCACCGCGCTGCTGCTGGGGTTGCGGTTCATCGAGGGCATCTTCCTCGGCGGCGAATACACCGCCGCGACGCCGCTGGCCCTCGAGTACGCCACGCGCGGCCGCCGCGGGTTCACCGGCGCGCTCATCCAGTGCTCGGCCAGCGGTGGCCCGTTCGTCGTCGCCGTGCTGACCTCGCTGGTGCTGGTGTTCGCGCCCAACGCGGGCCTGCACTCGCCGTACGTCCAGTGGGGCTGGCGGATCCCGTTCGTCATCGGCGCGTTCCTGGCCTGGTTCGTCGCCTGGTTCCTGCGGCGGCGGGTCGAGGACTCCGACACCTGGAAGGAGACCACCCGGAGCAAGTCTCCCCTGCGGGACATGCTGAAGGGCTCCTCCGGGCGCGCCTTCCTCCAGTCCTACGTCATCATGACCGGCGTCTTCTTCGCGGTGAACATGCTCGGCAGCGTCATGCCGCAGCTGCTGCTGTCCAACAAGGGGTTCACCGCCTCCGACCTCGCGCACACCCAGCTCGTCAACGCGTGGCCGGGGATCGCGACGTACCTGTTCTTCGGCTGGCTCAGCGACCGCATCGGGCGCAAGCGCGCGCTGTACATCGCCGCGACCATCACGATCGTCTTCACCCCGATCACCTACACCTTGATGGCCAACGGATCCGTGCACGGCTGGGCGAACCTCACCCTGCTCGCCGCGTCGACCAACGTGGTCACGCTGGGCGCGCTCGGGGTGCTGCCGGCCTACATCAACGAGCGCTTCGCCACCGCCGTCCGGTCTTCGGGCTGGGGCGTCGCCTACAGCACCGCCGTCGTCATCCCGGCGTTCTTCTCCTACTACCAGCTGGGGCTGGCGCACCTGGTGCCCGCCGCGTTCACCCCGGGCATCCTCGCCGCGTTCGGGGGCGTGCTCATCCTGTTCGCCGTCATGGCCGGCCCGGAGACGCGCGGGAGCGACCTGCACACCGTGGGCGAGGCCGGGTCATGACCCTCCGCACGAAGGCCAGGTATGCGCACCGACCACCCGACCACGCGTGTCGCCCTCGCCATCTTCGTCCTGCAGACCGCGGGCAGCGGAGTGGCGGTCTACGGCATTCCGATCTACATCGCGGCGTTCCTGCGCTCGGGCACGGTGAACCCCGCGGAGCTGTCCCTGGCGAGCACGGCGTTCTTCCTGGCGGGTGCGCTGGCCGGGCCGGCGATGAGCGGGGCCGGGCAGCGTTCGCCGAACGGGGTGCTGCTGGGCTCGGTCCTCGGCGCCGCGGCGGCGATCACGGCACTGGCCGTGGACCCGGCGGGCCCGGTCGTGATCGCGGCCTTCTGCGTCCTGGGCGCGACCTTCAACGGCGGGCTCGTGGTCGTGGGCACGACCGTGCTGGTGCGGGTCTTCGACGGCAGGCCGACGTCCGGGATGGCACTGGCGACTTCCGGGTCTTCGGCGGGCGGCATCCTGGTTTCCCCGCTGCTGGCACTGCTGCTGACCACGCAGGCGGTCACGGCGGGCTCGTTCCTGGCGGTGGCAGCGGGATTCCTGGTCGTCAGCGGGCTCGCGCTCACGCTGATCCGGCGGGTCTCCGCGCGGCCGGCCCGGGTCGAAGCGCCCACGGCGGCGGCCGGCCGGCTCAGCGCGCACTGGCCGCTCGTGCTCGCGTTCAGCCTGGTCAGCGCGTCCCAGCTGGGCGCGACGGCGTACCTCGTGGCGACCGGGCTCGCCCGGGACTTCACCGGCGCCCGCCTGGCCGTCTCGGTCGCCACCGCGGCGGCGGTCGCCTCCCGCTGGCTCGGCAGCGCCGGGATCCGGCGGCTCGGCCTGGGCCGCTGGACGATGACCAGCTTCGGCGCGCAGGCGGCCGGCGTCGCGCTGGTCGGGCTGGCGCCGGCCGGGTGGGTGCTGTTCCTCGGGGCCGCGCTGATCGGGCAGAGCCTCGGCAACACGATCCTCATCCGCTCGCAGGTCGTCGTCGAGCTGTTCGGGGTCGGCGACTTCGCGGGCAAGTTCGCCCGGTTCCAGACCTGGACGTCGCTGGGGTCGGCGGCCGGGCCGTTCGTGCTCGGGCAGCTGTTTTCCCTGACGCACGACTACGTCCTCGCCTACCTGGCGCTGGCCGTGCTCAACGTCCTCGCCGTGCCGCTCCTGCGGCCCTGGCTGAGACAGTCGAGACGGAGGGTCGATGAGCTCCAGCACGGTTCCGCGGTATGACGAACTCCGCCACCGCACCGACGCCCCGCCCGGCTCGTCCTGGCACCTGTTCGGGCCGGACGACCAGCTCGGCACGCTCAACTTCCTCACCGGGCAGAGCGCGCTCGACGGCGCGGCGCTGGTCAAGCGCGGCCGGACGTTCAACCTGGACTACCCGCTGAACACGTTCGTGCCCAGCCTCGCCGGGACCCGCCCCGCGACCGAACACCACATCTTCTCCAACAACCCGAACCACCGCGACGACTGGCTGGACTCCTTCTACCTCCAGTCGACGTCCCAAGTGGACGGTCTGCGCCACATCCGCCACCCGCGGCACGGGTTCTACGGCGGGGTGCCGGACGAGCGCGTGGCCGTCGGCGAACCCGCGCTGGGCATCCAGCTGCTCGCCGAGAAGGGCTTGGTGGGCCGGGGCATCCTGCTCGACGCCGTCCGGTACTTCGACCACCTCGGCGAACCGCTCGCGCCGGACGCTCCTCGCGGGATCACCCCGGCCGAGCTGGACGCCATGGCGGCGCACTTCGGCGTGGCGGTACGGCCCGGAGACATCCTGCTGCTGCGCACCGGGTTCGCCGAGCACTGGCTCTCCTCGACACCGGAACAGCGCGCGAAGCGCACCGGCGGCCCCGGCCTGCACCAGTCCGAAGAGATGCTCGCCTGGCTGTGGGACCACCGGATCTCGCTCGCGGCGGCGGACAACGGCGGCCTCGAAGCGTTCCCCGTCGATCCGGCCTCGGGCTGGGTGGACCCGGACGAGCCGCCGCCACCGCGTGGCCCGTCGCACAACGGGATGCTGCACCGCCCGCTGATCGCCCTGCTCGGGCTGATCATCGGCGAACTCTGGAAGCTCGACGAACTGGCCGAGGACTGCGCCGCCGACGGGGTCTGCGAGTTCCTGCTGACCGCCAAGCCGCTCAACCTCGTGGGCGGGGTCGGCTCGCCGCCGAACGCCCTGGCCGTCAAGTAACCCGACAAGGGAGGACCTTCTCGTGACGCAGACGATCAGTGAGCTCTGGGACCCGGTGCTGGACGCCGACCGGCAGCAGGCGGACCCGGAAGCCGACGAACTCCTGCAGGGTGCCGTCGACCTGCACACCCACCCCGGGCCCAGCCCGTTCCCCCGCCGGATGTCCATCCTCGACGCCGCGACCGACGCCGCGACGGTCGGGTTCCGCGCCCTGGTGGCGAAATCCCACCACCACAGCATGCAGACCGACATCCTGGCGCTCGAGACGGCCGGGCTGCAGGACGTGCCGGTCAAGGTCTACGGCGGCGTCGCGCTCAACCGCACGGTCGGCGGCCTCAACCCCTACGCCGTCGAGCTGGCGTTGCGGATGGGCGGCCGGATCGTGTGGTTCCCGACCATCTCCTCCCCCGCGCACCTGGAGTTCCACGCGCACAACCACAGCAGCGGCTTCCCGGTCGCGGGCATCCCGCTGCGCGAGAACGAGCCGATCAGCGTGCTCGACGAAGCCGGCGCGCTGAAGACGGCCGCGCGGGACGTCCTCGACGTCATCGCGGCGGAGTCGGCGATCCTCAACTGCGGGCACCTGCCCGCGGCCGAGATCGACGTGCTGATCCCGGGCGCGCTCGAAGCCGGCGTGACGCGGATCGTGGTGAGCCACCCCGAATTCGTCCTCGGCGCCGGGCCGGACCGGATCGGGCGGTGGGCGCGCCAGGGCGTGTTCGTCGAGCACTGCCTGGCGATGCTCGTCGGGCGGGAGCCGAAGCCCCAGCCGGTCGCGAAGATCGCCGAGTTCTACCAGGCGGCCGGGCCCGGCCAGACGATCTTCTCGTCCGACCTCGGCCAGAAGGGCAACCCGTTGCCGGTCACGGCCTACCGCCGGATGGTGCGGGCCCTGCTGGACTCCGGCGTCGTCCCCGCCGACATCAAGGCGATGACGGGGGGCAACGCCGGCGGGCTGCTGGCCGGCTGAACCGGGGGCCGGGGCTCGGTATAGTCCGGCACGGGCGGAGCGAATCGAGGAGCGGACCTTTGGCGAACGGCGGCGGCACCGGTGACATCCAGGCAGTGCACCGGGTCGCGGAGATCCTGAAGTTGTTCACGCTGACCAGCCCGCGGGTCACCGTCGCCGAGGCCGCCGCCACGCTCGGCCTGAACCGGACCACCACGCACCGGTACTTCAGCTCGCTCGTGCTGGACGAGATCCTGGAACGCTCGCCCGACGACGCGACGACGTACACGCCGGGGCGGCTGCTGCTGCAGGTCGGCGCGGTCGCCCAGGGGCAGCGGCGGGTGCTGGACGTCGCGCCGCGGCACATGGGTGAGCTGTCGGTCGAAACCGGGCTGACCGTGGTGCTGTCGCTCTGGGGCGCGTCCGGGCCCGTGGTGTCGCTGGTCTCCGAAGCCGGCACCCACCCGATCCTGATCACGGTCCGGATCGGGTCGATGCTCGGCTGGGACTCGGCGCAGACGCGGCTGTACCTGGCGCTGTCGCAGGACGCGAGCCGCGGCGAGCGCTACCTGGACCGGCTGTCGCCCGAGCAGCGAACCGAGCTGGAAAGCCGGCTCCCGGCCTGCCGGGCCCGTGGGCTCTGCCGGATCCCGGTGCCGCCGATCGACGGCGTGGTGCTGGCGGCGGCCGTGTTCGACGAGCACGACGTCGCGGCCACGGTGGCCTTGGTGGGCACCACGTCATCCCTGCCGGAGAAGGCGGACACGATGGAGTCGGCGCTGCTGGACACCGTTTCCGCGATCACCGCGGAGCTGGGCGGCACCGGCCTGCGCGACGCCGTCCTCACCGGCCGGGTGTAGCGGCTCAGCGCGCCAGGCACCGGCGGCCGGCGGGCGGGCGGCGCGCGAACGCGGGCGCTCGCTCCGGCCGGAACCCCACGCCCACCAGGTACACCGCCGCCAGCCGGCTGAAGGGCAGCCACCGCGAGGCTCGGAGGGCCGGGCCCACCAGCCCGGCGGTCTTCCCCGACCGCAGGGGCCCGGCCAGGTCGGCGTGCATGACCCGCTGCAGGGCCTGGACCAGCACGGTCGGCAGGAAGCGGCGGCGGCGAACCCGGTCCAGGTCCGCGTCGCGCACCGCACCCCGGCGCAACGGCCCGGCCAGCACGCGGGCCGCGGCCACCGCGTCCTGCACGGCCAGGTTGATCCCCATCCCGCCGACCGGGGACATCGCGTGCGCGGCGTCGCCGAGGCACAGCAACCCCGCGACGTGCCACCGGCGCAACCGGTTGAGCCGCACGTCGAGGTGCTTGACGTCGTCCATCGTGGTCAGTTCGCCGACCCGGTCCGCGTACTCCGGCAGCAGCTCCGCGACGTCGGCCCGGAACGCCTCGACCCCGCGGGCGCGCAGCCGCGCGTCGGTGCCCTTGCTCGCGACGTACCCGACCTGGAAGTAGCCCTCCCGCGGGATGACGATGGCGAACCGGCCCCGGCCGGGCCGGCGGGTCAGCTCGCCGATCTGCTCGCCGTCGCGGCGGGAGAGCCGGAACCACCACGTGTCGAACGGGACGCCGGACTCCGCCACCGCGAGACCGGACTCCGCGCGCAGAATCGAGTCACGCCCGTCGCACGCCACGGTCAGGTCGGCCCGGAGCTCGCCCTCGACGGGCTCCCCCGCGGCGTCGACCGTGCGGTGCCGGACACCGGTCACCCGGCCGTCTTCGGTCAGCAGCGAGGTCACCGTCACGCCTTGGCGCAACCGGAACCCCGGCTCCTCGCGGGCCGCGTCGGCGAGGAGGTTCAGCAGGTCCCACTGCGGGACGATGGTCAGGTAGGGGTGCCGCACGCCCCAGTGCCGCAACGCCCCGAAGTCGCCGATCCGCCGGGTGCCCCCGCGGGCGTCGGGCAGCACCACCTCGGTGACCCGTGACTGGGGCAGCTCCGCGAACCGCTCGCCCAGCCCGAGGTCGTCGAGCAGGTCGAGGGTGGCGGGGTGGACGGTGTCCCCGCGGAAGTCGTCCAGGAAGTCGCCGTGCTTCTCCAGCACGGTCACGTCCACGCCGGCCCGGGCGAGCAGCAGGCCGAGCATCATCCCCGCCGGGCCCCCGCCGACGACGCAGCACGTCGTCCGGTCGACGACCGGCTCGAAATCGCTCATCTACCGTCTTTCCCTTGGCTCAGCCAGGTTCCCTTGTCGGCGAACCCGGTGATGTGGGCGTAGGCGACGGCGTGGGTGCGGTCGCGCAGGCCGAGCTTGCGCAGGATGCCGGACACGTGGGTCTTCACCGTCTCCTCACCGACGTGCAGCTCCCGGGCGATCTCCGCGTTGGTGTGGGCGCGCGAAAGCAGTTGCAGCACATCGCGTTCGCGGGCGGTCAGCCGGTCGATGTCGTCGGCGCCGGGCGGGCGGCTCAGCGTGTCGGTGAAGCGGGCGACGTGCCGCTTGAGGATGGACGGATCGATCAGGACGTCGTCGCGGGCCGCGACCCGCACGGCGGCGATCATCTCCTCGGGCGGCATCGACTTGAGCAGGAAACCGCGCGCGCCGGCCCGCATCGCGCGGTGCACGTACTCGTCGGTGTCGTGGGTGGTCAGGACGACCACCCGGGTGCGGTTGCCGGGCACGGCGAGGATCGCCGACGCCGCGCCCAGGCCGTCCCGGCGCGGCATGCGGATGTCGAGGACGGCCACGTCGGGACGCAGCCGGAGCACGGCTTCGACGGCCTGTTCCCCGTCCCCGGCTTCCGCGACGACCTCGATGTCGTCCTCCATGTCGAGGATGGCGCGCAAGCCCGAGCGGAAGACCGCGTGGTCGTCGGCGACCAGGACGGTGATGGGCGACGGCTCGGTCATGCCGGCTCTCCGAGGTTTTCGAGGTTTCCGAGGTCGAAGGAAACGGCGGTCCGCCAGGTGCGGCCGTCCGGGCGGGGACCGCTGGCCGGCCGGCCCGCGAACGCTTGCGCCCGGGCGCGGATGCCGGTCAGCCCGCGTCCCTCGGCCGTCGCCTCGCCGGTCGCCGGGAACGGGTTGACGGTCTCCACCTCGAGCCGGCCGGCCGAGTGGCGGATCGCCACGTCGATCGGGCCGCCGCTGCCGTGCCGCAGCGCGTTGGTCAGCATCTCCTGGACGATCCGGAACAGCGCGGCGTCGAGGGGACCGGGCAGCGCGGGCGGTGTCCCGGTGGTGTCCAGCCGGACCGCGATGCCCGTCGACCGCAGGCTTTCCAGCAGCTCCCCCACGTCGTCCAGACCGGGGTCGCGCCGCGCTTTCGGCCGCTGCCCGAGCAGCAGGTCGAGCATGTGCCGCAGATCGTGCAAGGCCGACCGGCTGGAGTTCTCGACCGAGCACACCGACGCGAGCGCGGACTGGTCGCCGCCGGTCCGGGTGAGCCGCAGCCGCGCCGCCCCGGCGTGCACGCTGATCGCGCTGACGTGGTGGGTGACGACGTCGTGCAGGTCACGGGCGATCGCCGCGCGGTCTTCGGTGACGGCCCGGTCGACCTCGGCCTGCGCTTCGCGCTTCTCCTGCTCGGCCTGCCGCCGCATCTCCTCCAGGTAGGCCCGGCGTGCGGTCGTGTAGCGGCCGACGAGCCACGAGACGAGGCCGATCTTCGCGGCGGCCACCGCAACGTGCCAGTCGAGCGTGTACCCGCGAGCGAGGTGCGCGAACACGAGACCGCCGATCACCGCGCCCAGCGTGGCGACGGCCTGCGTGCCCCGCAGCCACGCGCCCGAACGGTACGACGCGACCAGCACGCCCGCTTCGTTGAGCCGGAGGTCGGCCGGCCCGCCGAGCAGCACGGCGGCGCCCACGTTCACGGCCACCGCGGCGACCGCGGTGACGCCCGACCACTTCGTCGGGGTGGCGAGCGCGGCGTCGGCGGCGACGACGGCGAGCAGGGCCACGGTCCAGGCGAAGCTCCCGGCCGGCAGGTCCTGGGTCACGAACGACAGCACGTCGGCGCCCACGCAGACGACCGCGACCAGCAGGGACTGGCGCTGCAGGCTGGTCCGGGCCCGGGCGAGCATGGTCGGCGGAGGGCCTTTCGTCATGCGGTGACAATGGCAGGTCCCCTCGGCCGCGGCTTCCCTCGTGCGAGGGAAGACGAGCGGCTCCGCGGGGGGAAGATCGGCAGCACCCGGATTCCTACGGTACCGGCATGGCATCGTTCAAGCTCCGGCCCCGCGTGGCCGCTTTCGCGGTCACCGGCGGGATTCTCTTCACCCTACTCGCGTCAGCCTGGTGGCCGGCCCGAGGCCTGACCGTCCCGAGTGGAGCCACCGCGGGCTCGCTGACCACCCGGCCCTGCGACTTCGACACCGAAGCGGGGAGCCTCGCCGCGGACTGCGGAACGCTCGTGGTGCCGGAGAACCGCCGCGACCCGGCCTCCGAGCTGATCGCGCTGCCGGTGACCAGGATCCGGGCCGCCGCGGCCGATCCCCGGGAGCCGATCTTCCGGCTCGGCGGCGGACCGGGCGCCACGAACATGACCTTCCCCGAAGCGAGCCGGCTCACCGAGCACCACGACGTCGTCCTCGTCGGCTACCGCGGTGTCGACGGTTCGCGGCGGCTGGACTGTCCCGAGGTCGCCGGCGCGATGCACGCTCCGGACGAGCTCACCGGCGCGAAGGCCCTGCCCGCCACCACCAAGGCGTTCGAACTGTGCGCCCGCCGGCTGACCGGCGACGGCGTCGATCTCACCGGGTACTCCGTCGCCCAGCGGGTCGATGACCTGGAGGCCGCGCGCACCGCACTGGGCTACGGGCGGATCGACCTGCTCAGTTCCAGCGCCGGGACGCGCACGGCGATGGTCTACTCCTGGCGCCATCCCGGATCCCTGTTGCGGTCCACCATGGTCTCGGTGAACCCGCCCGGGCACCTGTTCTGGAACCCGCGGGTCACCGATTCCCAGTTCGGCCAGTACGCCGAACTCTGCCGCGCCGACGCCGCCTGCGCCGCCCGCACCCCCGACCTCGCCGCCTCGATCCGGGACACCGCCGCCCACCTCCCGAGCGGCTGGGGCCCGCTGACCATCAAGGACACCAACGTCCGGGTGCTGAGCCAGTACGCCATGCACCACAACGGAAGTACGTCGGCCCCGAACAACGCGCCGACGGTCATCGACGCGTACCTGAGCCAGGATCCCGGCGCGCTGTGGGCGATGTCCGTGCTCGCCGACGTCACCCTGCCGGAGTCGATCGTCTGGGGTGAGTTCGCGTCGTTCTCGATGATCGACGCCCCGGCGGCGGAGCGCTACTACGCCGAGGGCGGCGATCCGGGATCGATCCTGGGCAACGCCTCGACCGACTTCCTGTGGGCCGGGCCGTCCGGCGTGGCCACGGTCTGGCCGGACAGCCCGGACAACGCCGAGTACCGCACCCCGCGGCCCACGGACGTCGAAACCCTGCTCGTCGGCGGCGAAGTCGACTTCTCGACGCCCGCCCGGAACGCGACCGAGGAGGTGCTGCCCACGTTGCGCCACGGACAGCAGGTGATCCTGCCCGGGCTGGGGCACACCGCCGACTTCTGGGAACGCGCCGACGCGAGCAAGCACCTGCTGACCACGTTCTTCGACACCGGCAAGGTCGACAGTTCGCGGTTCGACCGCCGTCCGATCGCGTTCGCCGACGTCCCGCTGAGCATGTCCACGCTCGCCCGGCTCCTCATCGGCGTAGCCGTCACCGGAGCAGTGGCCGGCTTGGCGACGCTCGGCTTGCTCGCCCGCGCATCCCACCGCCGCGGCGGCTTCGGCCCCCGGCGGAGTGCGTGGCTCCGGATCCTGACGGCCCTCCCCCTCGGCCTCGGCGGGTGGTTCCTCGGAGTACTGGTGGTCTGGACGATCAACCCGGACGACTTCGTGTTCAGCGCAACGGTGGTGGTTCCGGGAACAAGCCTGCTCATCGGCCTCGGCGCGTATCTGGCGTGGACGCACCGAGACCGCACTTCCCCGAGCCGCCACCGGGCGGTGGTCATGGCTGTGGGTGGAGCGCTCGCAGGCGCGTTCCTCGGCTGCAGCGCGCTGCCCGGCTTCGCCGCACCGGCGGCAGCGATGGCGGGAGCAGCAGCGGCGGCGAACCTCGCACTGCTGTGCGTCGACATCCCCTGGCGGCGCCGTCACATCCCGGCCACGGGGAAGGCGTCTGACCTGCGCATTTTATGAATCTGCTGACTTTTCGCCGCATCGCGGGCGGATCGTCCTCAGGCAGAGCGGTCCATCGGCGGATGACCCGAAACCCAACGAATGTGGGGAAAAAATGATGACGACGAAATCGGGTAAGGCGATCGCGCGCGGTCTGACGGTGGCGGTGGCCGCGGCAGCCGCGTTCACCGTGACAGCCGCCGGGCCCGCTCAGGCCAGCTCGGCGAAATGCCAGGAGTCGCTGCGCCAGCACCACTACACGGTGGGCCCGAAGGTGCGGGCCGCCTGCAACGCCGGCCAGACCGGCGGCGCGGGCATCCTGGCCTGCTACGTCTCGTTGCTCGCGATCGACGTCAAACCCGACGACGCCGCGGTCGCCTGCAACGCCGCGGACGACTAGCGCATCGTATCCGGCGCGACCGGCGGACCGAGCCTGAAGATCGCCCCTTACCCGGCTAGCCGGGCGCACCGGGAAACCGGACGCCGATGTCGTCCAGTGCCGCGGCGATCCGCTCGTCGTCCGCCTCGTCCGCGGCCGTCCAGACGTGCCCGTCCGGGCGGACCAGCACCACCGCCGCGGTGGTCCACGGAAGCGGCGCCGTGACGACGTCGAATCCCCACTTCGCCGCGGCCGCCGTAGCCGCCGGGATCGGCGCGGCCGTGGCCACGAGGACGGCAGGCCGGGCGTGCCGCGACGGCGGGACGGGCACTCGCTTGCCGACCAGCGGGTGGTCGCCGGCCGCGTAGGCGACGTCCAGTGCCGACAGCTTTCGCGCCAGCGCCAGCGACAGCTCGGGCACCTCCGCGATCAAGCGGCTCAGCACCGCCCGCAGCGCGATCCCGTCCGGGGCCGTGGCGGTGATGAGCGCCGACTGGCCCAGGGTGTGCTCGACGAGCTGCTCCCCGACCGGGTGACGTTCGTCGTGGTAGGCGTCCAGCAGCGCCGGGTCCGCGTCACCCCGGGCGACCGCCGCCAGGCGCCAGCCCAGGTTCATCGCGTCCTGGACGCCGACGTTGAGCCCGACACCCCCGGCCGGCAGGTGCCGGTGCGCCGCGTCGCCGGCGAGCAGCACCCGGCCGTGGCGGTACCGTTCGGCGAGCTTCGCGGCGTCGCCGAACCGGGTGAGCCAGCTGGGGTCGTGCATCCCGAAATCGCTCCCGGCGACGCGGATGGTGCTCTCGCGCAAGGCATCCAGGGTCAGCGGACCAGGCAGGTGACCGGTCAGCTTGTCCACCCCGGAGATCCGGTACCGGCCGTCGCGCAGGGGCACCGACAGCATCGCGCCGTGCTCGTTGTGGGCGCCGCGCACCGGTTCCGACGTCACGCGCACCTCGCCGAGGTAGCCGTAGAACGTCGTTTCGGTGCCCTCGAACGCGATCCCGGCCGAGGTGCGCACCACGCTGCCGACGCCGTCGGCCCCGACGACGTAACGCGCGAAACGGGTGTAAGGACCGTCCGGCCCGGACACCTCCAGCCGGACGCCGTGCTCGTCCTGCGTCAGGTTCGTGACGCGGTGGCCGCGCAGGATCCGCGCCCCGGCCGCGAGTGCGTGCTCTTCGAGCAGCTCCTCGGTGCGGCGCTGGGGAATGGCGAGCATGAACGGGTAGGGCGTGTCGAGCACGCTGAGGTCGACCGGGCTCTCCAGCATGCCGAAGTGCCACCGCGGCAGGGGGACGCCCTCGGCCAGGAACCGCTCGGCCAGCCCGCGCATCGCCAGCACCTCCAGGGTGCGCGGGTGCACGCCCAGCGCCTTGGAGTGCGGGCTGCGCTCGTCCGCCCGCTCCAGGACGACGGCGGGAACGCCGCCCAGGCCCAGTTCCGCCGCGGTCCACAGGCCCACCGGGCCCGCGCCGACGACCACGACGTCGTCGTGACCGGATTCAGTTGACTGCATGCTCCCCATATTCATAGTAATGACCCTACTCTCAATGTAGGGAGGTAGCATCGACCCCATGGCCGGACGTGACTACCGGTCGTCGGTGCGGGAACGGCACGCCCAGGACACCCGCCGGACGATCCTCGACGCCGCCGCCGCGCTGTTCGCCGAGCGGGGGTACGCCCGCACGAGCGTCGCCGCGGTCGCGGAGGCCGCCGGCGTGGCGGTGAACACCGTCTACACCAGCGTGGGCGGCAAGCCGGCCCTGGTGACCGCCCTGACCGAGGACGGCGCCCGGGACGAGGAGGCCGTGGAAGCGGCGCGAGCCGTGACCGAGTGCGCGGACGTCCGCGCGGTGGTGCGACTGGTGGCCGAGGGCACGGGCTCCGTGCAACGCCGCCGGCAGCGCATCTTGGCGATCCTCCTGGACAACCGCACCGCCGACCAGGACGTAGCCGCGGCGGCCGACCTGGCCGTGCGCGCCACCCGGACGCGCCTCGACATCGCCGCGGGACGCCTCGTCGAGATCGGCGGATTGCGCGCCGGCCTGGACCGGGAACGGATCGGGCAGATCCTGTGGTTCTACTTCGGCTTCGAGTCGTGGCGCACGATGTGGAGCTTCGGCTGGAGCCTGGAGCAGGCGGCCGGCTGGCTGGCCGAGCAGGCGGAATCGGCACTCGTAGAAGCGCGACCGTGACGGCACGACGGTTCCGGAGTCAGCCTCACGCACTCCGGTTTGGCTGCGGGGCCGAGCCGTGGGTCGCCCTGGTTGGATAGCGGCATGAACGGTACTCAGTCCATAGACCGGCCGTGGGGTGCCTCGGTGTTCGGCGCGGCGAGCGTGGATGCCACCCCGGATCTGGCCCGGCTACGGGTGGAGATCAAGCAGACCAGGCCGAAGCCCGCCGAGGCGTTCGAGGTCACCCGCGCCGCGGTCAACCAGGTCCGAGAGGTGCTACGCGGACACGCGATCCCCGACACGGCGGTATCCACCTCGCGGCTGAACCTGAAATCGAGTTGGAACTTCACCGGCAACGAGCGCAAGTTCCTCGGCTATGAGTGTGCCGCCTCCTTCGTCATCGAGCTGCGCGAGCTCGAAATCCTGGAGACGGTCCTGGTCGACGTGGTCGAGGCCGGGGCGAACCAGGTCGACGGGGTCGAGTTCGACGTCAGTGGCAAGAAGCAGCTGCGTGCGCAGGCACGCGAGGCCGCGGTAATCGCCGGCCGGGAGAAGGCGGATCTGTACGCACGCGCCGCAGGAGTACGGCTCGGCCCGGTCATCCACATCCAGGACGTCGACTCCGAGCAGATGCCGAACACCTACCGCGGCCATGCCCAATCCGCGGCAGGGGGTGGCGAGGGGGACCTGACCCCCGGCAAGATCACCGTCTCGGCGGGTGTGGTCATCGGATTCTCCCTCATCGGGGACTGATCGGACGGCAACCGGCTGCGCGCACGGCGCGGTACCGTGGCCGCCGTCGATCGGCGCGACGACTGTCCCGTCATCGGCGGCTCCGCGTTGACCGTCGGCTGGCGGATGGTCATTGCCGCGCCACTACCCAAAGGTTCACCCAAGTGCCGGCAGCCGAGACTAATCCCCGGAAAGCAACCGGGACTTCAACTGGTCGAATTCGGCGCGATTTATCAGGCCGCGATCCAGCAACTTCGAGGCCGCGCTGAGCTGATCAATGGCGGATGCAGCGTCCGAACTCGGCTTGAATTGACTTTCATCGCCGGCCGAGGTGAGAACTTCCCTGATTTTGCCGAGAACCGGCGACAAGTCGATTCGCAGTTGGCCGGGCTCAGTCAGGGTGTACAGGAAGAATAATTCCGACTTGGTGGTGCGCACGGCCAGAACGGTTTTGATGGTAGTACGGGTACCGGCTGCTTTCAAGACCGCCGAGACCAGGCTGTCCACCGCACCCGAGAAGTTGTCGCTGATGCCGACCTGAGTGGCTTTGATGGCCGTGCCGATGATCTTCCCGGCCGAGTCGACGAAGGGGTTGATCGACTGAGTCTCACCTGGTCCGCCTATTTGAATATTCGTGAATTCGCCATAGGGTAGCGTGCCGACGACTTGCCGCGTTCCCACTCCGAGCACCTTGAGGCTGTCATCCGTGAATCGCACGTCGTAGGACGACTTTGCTCTCAGGTTTCCGCATTTTGCGTAGTCGCCCCCCAGGAAGATCGCCGGAGTGAGCAGAAACCGCGTCTCACGTTCGAGCTCTTTGCGAAGTTCGTGATCGTCCGTTCGATTCCGGTAGGCAGCTTCATTGCGCTCAACAGCTTTGCAGCATCTTTCGAATTCGCGCAGGTCGAGATCCGCGAGGACCCGCCAGGCGTCGAGCCATCCCTCTTCCATAATGGGGAAATACTCCGAGACGATCTTATCGAAGCCGCTTGCCGAGCGTTTGGCGACAACCAATCCGGGACCACCCTTCCTCGGTGGCCGATCCCGAAGGAAGACGAAATATTTACCACCCGGACCACTATAACTGAGGAGGCGCGACAACTCCGCAAAACCTACCGCCGGATAGAGCGGCATTCGGACGTCAGCGGAGTAATTTGCACTGCTTTCACGGCTCGATCCATCGGCTTTTACCGTGATCACCTCCACATGCTCACGCCCTCGCAGCTTGCGAGCCCGCGAAGTCTACCGCATGTCCGGCACGGGAGACGCACACAGCGAGAATCGCAACCCATGAGGGATAATCTCAAGCTCGACCGCAGTCTCGAAACCGATCATCCTGCGCCGAGGCCGAGCGCGAGTGTGCAATGTCGGGCCCGGCGGGCGGGTGTCCTCATCCGCCCGCCGGAATGACCGGGGTATGCGGCATACCGTTCATCCAGGACCAACCTCGACGGTACGGCGCCCTCCATTCTGCCGGCCGACTCGTGCGCACAGGTGCTCTCGACCGATTCGACGACACAGACGGAGCCGGCCCGAATAACGGACGAACGTCGTCTCACGCCGCATTGAGCGCGGAATTCCGCGAGTCCTGCATAGTGGCGACCATCGTCCGTCGAGGCACCTGGCCGGCCTACCTGCGCTGGGCAACGGACCAAGCCCCTTGGGCGGGCTCATACCGATGAGCGGACTGCCGAAGTTCGGCGCCTGCCATGCCGCCTTTCTCGGCGAAGCCTCGGGCCGTTCGTTCTTCGTGTACGACGAGGGACCTGAGTTGACGGACCACAACGCGAAGCTCCTGCCGGTCCGAGGACCGTCGGGGCCGAGATCGTCCCGTCAGCCCGCCCGACGGGACAACAGCTGGGCCAGGCAAGCGATGGCCGCGCAGAAGAACCCGATCGCCACGTACTGCAAGTAGGCCAGCCCGGCGGTCGCCGCGATGACCGCGCATACCACGGCGACCAGCGCCAAGAGCCCGCTGACGAGATACGTCCTCTTCCGGTTCGCCGACACTGCGGCCCCTCCCCGATCGATGGTCGGTCACCGGGCTACTTGGCCGAACTGGTGACGCCGAAGAGCGGACGACCTCACTCCGACGCCTCCGCCGCGGCATGGGCAGGTCTTCCGGGTACAGCATCCCCCGTATCGGGCCGCCACGCCACGTCACGAAAAGGTCCACACCCTTACCTTGCCCAAGCAGGCCCAGCCTCGCACCCCGATTTCGCGGCCCTTCCCACCCGGCAGACGGGCAGACAGTTCGGTACGAAATCAGATCTTGCCCGCCGCCACGTCGGCGAGGGTCACGCGGGAGGACTTGTAGTTCACCACGTAATGCTTGACCGGTTCCGCCGACGTGATCTCCTCGCGGATCGGCAAGCCGTTGTCGGCGTTGATGATGAGGACGTCCGCACTGCCGCCCAGGATCGCGGGGGGCACCGTGAGGCTCAGCGCGGCCTGGCCGTCGACGCTCGTCTTGCCGACGATCATGTCCGGGATGGTCGCGTACAGCTTCAGCACGCCCGCGCGGACCTCCGCATCGGCCGCGTTCGCGAACAGCGCGTGTTCGGCGTTGCTCCACAAGTGGTTGTTGATCAGGTTCTCCAGGTCCTTGCCCGTCGGACGCGGCTTGGGGGCGGGAACCGGTTTGCCGATCTTGCGGAACAACTCCGCGGTCTCCGCTTGAGCGTCCGCCCAGGCCTTGTCGGCCTCCTCGGGGCTCAGGCCGACCCCCAGCGCATTGCTGGACGCGGTGATCATCGCGATCCTGGCCTTGTCGACGTCGCCGTTCGCGGCGAGACGGGCCGCCGCCATCGCGTTCTTGTCGTACTGCTGAGCAGGCTCGGCGTCGCCCTTGGCGACCGCGTGCGCCAGGGTCTTCATCGAATCGCCCGTGAACTGCTGGCCCTTGTCGGTGTAGAGGGTGTAGGAGAGGTCCGGTTTGCCGTCCAGCCCGAACTTCGTGTTGATGATCAGCGACGCGTCTCCGGGCTGCGTGCCGGCTGCTTTGACCGCGGAGGCCAGCTTCACCAGCGGCGCCTCGACCGCCGGCTGGGCCTCGACCGCCCGAGGGGCGGGGCCGGCCGGGACGCTGCCGCCCGACGTCCCCAGCACCACAGCCGCCGCGACGGCTGCCGCGCCCACGGCGGCGACGCCGGCTTTGGGCCAGGAGAACCAGCGCTTCGGCCGCACGACCGTGGCCACGGGTTCCCCCATCGCCGCCTGCAGTGCCGTACGGGCACGGTCATAGGCCTCGGGACCGGGGGACGGCACGTCACGCAGATTCTTCATGAGATCCATTTCATCCATGGGCTTGTCTTTCACGTAGTCGGGACTTGCAGCAGCGCGACCACTTCGGGAGCTTCACGCAACGCCTTGCGCGCCTGGTGCAACAGGCGGCGGGCCGTGCCGGCCGGGATGTCGAGCACCCGCCCGGCCTCGGCGACGGTCAGGTCCTCCCAGGCGACCAGGCCCAGCACTTCCCGCTCTTCCGGTTTGAGCCGAGCCAGTGCCCTGCTCAGCAGTGCCTGCGTGTCCACGCGGGCATCCACCGCCGGCCAGGGATCCCAGTCACTCGCCACGCCGCTCAGGTCCGGCGCCGGCTCCTCGGCCGACGCGGACCGCCAGTGCCGGCGCAGCCTGTTCAGCGCGACGCCGTACAACCACGGCCTGGCTTCGGGATACGAACGGTCGTAGTTCGCACGGGACTCGTAAGCCGCCACCCAGACATCGCCGAGCACGTCCTCGGCCGCCTGCCGCCCCACTCGGCGCGCCAGGTAGTTCCCGAGCGCGGTCTCGTGCCGGCTGATCACTTCCACGAAGGCATCGGTGTCTCCGCGCAGCGACCTACCGATCAGTTCCGCGTCTGACGACATGAAGCTCCTCGGGTTTCGCTTCGCCCTGACACCCCGTCATTGCCAACGCCCGCCCAAAGCGTTCAGATTAAGTCACCCGACGACGAACACCGCAGGTCAGGCGACGTGAGCCAGGATCGCGCGTGAACTCGAACCGACCCACGGCACAGGAGAGCGTGATGACAGCACACGGTCGACCACCACTGTTCCCGTTCGAAGCAGCACCCTCGACCGACCCGGCCGCCGAGGCCATCCGGATGCTGCACACCGACCCGGTGCCCCTGGTCCGGCTGGCCGGCGGGCACGAGGTCCGGCTGGTCACCCGCTACGACGACGTCCAGCGCGCGATGGCCGATCCCAGGATGAGCCGCGCCGCCCTGGCGACACCGGACGCACCCACCATCATCCCCGGCCTGCAGTCACCGGACATGATGCCGAACATGGACCCACCCGACCACACGAGACTGCGTCGCCTGGTGGCCAAGGCGTTCACCATCCGCAACGTGGAACTCCTGCGGCCGAGAGTGGAGACGGTCGCGGCCGGCCTGCTGGACCGGATGCTGGCCGCCGGACCGCCGGCGGACCTGGTCGGCGCGCTGGCCGAACCACTGCCCGGCATCGTGATCTGCGAACTGCTCGGCATCGCCCACGACGAGCGCGAACCCCTGCTCGCCTTCATCGAAGCCATGTCCATCACCACCACGTTCGATCAAGAGGCGTTCGCCGCGACCGGCGCCGTCGCCGCGTCGCACCTGCTCGGGTTGATCGAGCACAAGCGTCACCACCCCGGCGACGACCTGCTCTCCGGACTGACCCAGGTGCACGACGAAGACGGCGATCGGCTCAGCGAAGGCGAACTGCTGATCACCGTGATGCTGCTGATCGGCGCCGGCCAGGAAACCACCATGGCCCAGCTCGCGAAATCCGTGCTCTTGCTGTCCCACCACCCGGACCAGTGGGCACGCCTCGTGGCGGAACCGGACCTTGTGCCGAACGCGGTCGAAGAACTGCTCCGGGTCGTCGCCCTGGGACACGCCGGGCAGCCGCGAATGACCCGCGCGGACATGGAATTCTCCGGCCGGACCGTCGAAGCGGGCACCGCGGTGTTCCCGGTCGTCAACGCGGCCAACCGCGACCCCGCCGTCTTCTCCGATCCGGACCGGTTCGACGTGGCCCGCCCCGAGGCGGCCCACCACCTGTCGTTCGGCCGGGGCGCGCATTTCTGCCTCGGCGCGCCGCTGGCCAGGATGGAACTGCAGGTCGCGTTGCACGCCCTCGTGACCAGAACGCCCGGCCTGAAGGTAGCCGAGCGCGACGACGAGCTGGCGTGGCAGCCCGAGAGCCTGACCCGGGGACTGCGACGGCTCCTGATCACGTGGTGAGCGCTCAACGTTCCGAGAGCTCCGGGTCGGGAGGCACGGCGTCCAGCTCTGTTCCGGGCCACACCTGCGGGGCGGGGCCGAACGCGCGCCGGGCGGCTCGGACCGCCAGGGCGGCGACGGTGGCGTTGGCGCCACCGCCGATCACCGCGCCGATGCCGAAGGGAGCCACCCGGCCGAGCACGATGACGCCCTGCTTGGTGCCGTACTTGGTGACGAAGTTCTTGCCCAGGACGCTGTTGATCTGGTTCAGCGTCGTCATGGGCACCTTGCTGACGAGCTGGCGGGCCCAGTGCTGACCGGTACGCTCGGCGGCCTTGCCGACGATGGTCGAGGAACCGGACTGGCCGAGCAGGATCCCCATGACCAGCGTCCGCCGGCGTTCGATCTCGTCCAGCCGGACCCCGTGGACCTCGGCAACCGAGAGCACGAACAAGGTGCTCAGTTCGAGCGAGGAGAAAGCCTCGCCCGCCGACAGCGCCAGTGCCACCCCGGTGCCTACCGCGGGCGCGGCCGCGGTGGCCCCGACCGCGGCTCCGGTGCCGGCCAAGGCGCTGACGAACATTCGCTCCAGGGTGCGCACGACCTCCGCCGGTGTCGCCTCCGGGTTGCGCTGACGGGCCCGGGCGATGTTCTTGCGCACCATCGGTGCCTGCAGGCCGATGGCCTTGTCCAGCAGCGCAAGGACCGGCTGCCCCGGCCCGCTCGACGCCGGCACCGGTCCTTCAAGGGCGTTAGAGGCCATCGTGAGCTCCTTCACGTCGTCGAGTTGCCGCCCAGTCTCGCAGCCGCACGGCCGGAGTCCGTCGAACACCCACGCCCGCCGCGTCGTCAGTTCACGCGTTTGCCGCATGTTTCAGCCGGGCCTGGATCTCCGCGGTCTGCGGGGCACCGAGTTCCTCGCAGATCGCCAGTGCCTGACGCCAGCATTCGACCGCCGTGTCGAGGTTGCCGAGGATCTTCGCGATGTCACCGATCGAGGTGAGGCTCCTCGCTTCGCTCCAGCGGTCGCCGACCTCGCGCCACATCCCGAGCGCCTGCCGGTAGTGCTCTTCGGCCTTGTCGAGTTCGTCGAGGTCCCGGTAGGTGTCCCCGAGGCTTTTGAGGATCTGGGATTCACCGCCCGGGTCGCCGCTCCCACGTCGCAACTGCAGTGCCTGCCGGAGGTAGTCGATCGCCTCGACGTACCGTCCGAGACCGCGGCAGGCGTCGCCGAAGCAGTGCAGGGCCTGGCTCTCGCCGTATGCGCTGCCCACCGCGCGAAACAGGGTGAGGGCCTCCTGGGAGCAGGTCAAGGCATCGGTGAACCGCTCCAGCTCCCACAAGGCGATGCTCAGGCTTCCCAGGGTCCACGCCTCGGCGTAACGGTCGCCCAGTTCGCGCCAGACACCGAGGGCGCGCTCGAAGCTGTCGATCGCATCGTCGTACCGGCGGAGGTTGCGGTAGGCGATTCCCAGACCCGCGAGCAGCCAGGCGTATCCGCTCCGGTCGGCCTTCTGCTCGGCCGCGGCGAGCCCGATGCGGTAGGCGATGATCCAGTCGACCCAGGGAGTCCGCAGGGTGAAATAACCCCACAACGCGGTCGGGAGCTGCCAAGCGATGTCCAGGTGCGACTCGGCCGAGGCCTGCCGGGTCGCGGCGACGAGGTTGAGGCGTTCCGCCTCGCACCACTGCCAAGCCCGCCCCTGGGTTTCGAAGGTCAGCGGACGGCAGCCGGCGGGTGGTTCGCCGAGCGGGGCATGTCGTCGACGTGGTGCGAGTTCACGATCGGCGGCGTCGGCGGAATGCAGGTACCACGTCAGCAGACGCAGTTTGGCGGCACTGCGGTCGGCTTCGCTTTCGTCCTCGCCGGCGCGTTCCGCAGCGTACAACCGAAGCAAGTCGTGGAGGCGGTAGCGGTTGTGGTCGACCTCCTCCACGAGGTGCACGCTGGCGAGAGCGTCGAGGTAGCGCTGGGTGTGCTCGGTGGTGAGGTTGGTCAGCGCCGCGGCAGCCGGGATCGAGATGTCCGGGCCGGAGTGCAAGCCGAGCAAGCGGAACACGTGGGAAACGGCCGGCGGCAGCGCCCGGTAGGACCAGGAGAACACGACGCGCACGGCGGTGCTCTCGTCGTCGTCCGCGGCCAGCAGGTCGAGCCGGTCGCGTTCGCCGGACAGCTGGCGAGCGAGTTCGGCGAGGGTGAGTCTGGGGTGCGCGGCGACGCGTTCGGCGGCGATGCACAGCGCGAGCGGAAGGTACGCGCATGCGCGCGTGATCTCGGCGGCCGCAGCACCCTCGACGGCGACCCGGTCCTCACCGACGATTTGCTCGAGGAGGGAGTACGCCTCCGTCGGGTGAAGCGGATCGAGGGTCAACCGGGCGGCGCCCTCTCGGGCGACCAGGCCCGACATCCGGTGGCGGCTGGTGATCAGCACCCGGCACGTGGCCGACCCGGGGAGCAACGGGCGGACTTGCTCCGGTGTGGCGGCGTTGTCGAGAACGATCAGGACCCGGCGGTCGGCCAGCAATGAGCGGTAGAGCGCCGTCTGTCCCTCGAGGTCCGCCGGCATGTTCCGGGTGGTGACACCCAGTGCTCTGAGCACCCGTTCCAGGATTTGCTCGAGCGGTGCGGGCACGACCGGGTCGTAGCCGTGGAGATCGATGTAGAGGTCGCCGTCGGTGAACTGGCTTCTCACCGCGTGTGCCCAGTGAACGGCCAGCGCGGTTTTGCCCATCCCGGCAGCGCCGACGATCAGGAATATCGTGGTTTCCCCGGGCCCGCTCGCCCCGGGCTCGACGAGCAACGAGTCGAGCTTGGCGATGTCGGCGAGGCGGCCGGTGTAGTGAGCGGTGCTCGCCGGGAGATGCCGGGGTACCGGTAGCACACGGCGTTCGGCGCTCGCTGCGGGGCTCGGTTGCCTCGCTGGGTCGACGACGTCGCTGTAGGGGTTGTCCGGCAGGGCGATCCACGCCGAAGTAACAGTTTCTTTGGCTGAGACAGTCACCTTTCGGTAAGTGCCCGGCCTGGCGGTGATGCTGTGCCGCACCACCTCGTCGAAGAACCAGTTCGACGTGATGAGTGCGAGGATGCCCTGCGATCCCGCCAGAGCGGCCCTCGACTCGGAAGAGTTCGCGAGGCGAAACGTCAGGTTCACCGACGCGGCTGTGACGCCGTGGTCGTCGTAGTTGATTTCTCCTGCGTGCACCGCGAGCCGCAACCTGATGTGGGCTTCGGGCCCGTGCAGGTGGTTGTGCTCCGCGAGTGCGTCCACCACCCGGGCGGGAAGTGCCTCCACGAAGAGGCTTTTCGGCACTTCCGGCGGCGCGAGGACGAAGACGCCGTCACCGCGGTCTTCCGTTTCACAGGATTCCCAAGGGATGCCGGCTCTCTCGAAGGAGGTCCGCAGGCAGTTGTAGAGCCCGCGCCGGACCGCGAGCTGGTGGTGATTCGTCCGTTGCCATGCGCCGAACCCCTCGACGTCGACCACGACGATCGTACGGTGAACCGCTGCCGTCGATTTCGCCATCACCACGCCCCCCGCCGGTCCCCATTCGGACAATGATGAACGTGCTGCAAACTCCAATGGGCTGTTCTCACTCGAATGGCCGCTTCCCACTGGACAAGACAAGGACAGACCACTGCGCATATCGGGTGTAGGCGGTCAAGGTCCACGAGGTCGATAGGTGGACGACGCGTCAGTGCGAACAGCGCTTCTGGTGGCGAGGACGGCCGAGTCCCGCGGTTTCCTGCGGCCCGGCGACTGGCCGGACGTCGCGGTCAGCCTGCTGTTGGAAGGCGCCGAAGATCCCGCGATCGCCGAACTCGCCGGACTGAACCGGCAGGCGAACGGGTGGGACACCGAACCACGCCTCCTGGCCGGGCTCGCGCCCCCCGACTTCGAGTCGGACCTGGCCGGCCGATGCTTCACCGCGGCGGAGTACCTGGACTGCGGCTGTGCCGAGGCCGACCTCGGTTTCGAGGCGGAACTGCAGTCGATGCCGACGCTGGGGCTGTCCGCACCCGTCACCCAGGCACTCGCACGACCACTGCGTTCAACGCTCCCCACGACTCAACCCGCATACGGACACCACGAACACTGATCGCGCGAGGTCCGGCACCGACAACGGGGACGCCGCCTGCTGCCGCCGACGCACTCTGCGCCCGGACTTCGTGGTTGCCGAGGACGAAGTGCGGCTGTCCGAACAAGCTCACCCTGGTCGGGACCGATGGGGAGGACCGCGATGAACTCCGGTGTGTCTCGTTGTGCGGCAGGGGAAACCCGGTGACCGCGGTGCTGTGGGTGACGCTCGGCCTGGCCTGGGTCGCGTTCGTCGGCACCACCACGCTCACGCTGCACCTGGTGCGGCGAAGCCGGCGCGGGGATACGGGAGCCGGCATGGTCCTGCTCGCCCTGGCACCCTTGCTGTTCGTCGACTTCGTGCTCTCCGTGCTGGGCGGAGTTGCGGGCGGTTGGCTCGCCCTTCGGCTCGACGGTCTCGGCGCCCGGCTGGTCGCCGGCAGCGGGGCCGCGGTGCTGCTGGCCCGCATCGCGCTCGGGGCGGCGCAGGCGTGGCGGTCTCGGCCGGCCGGGTGACTCACCTCGCGGGCGGTGCAGGGCAAATGTCACCGCGGCACCGTTCGGCGCCACCGTCGGCCGGACCAGTCGTGAATCAGCCACCGAATGCTGCACCGGCGCAAGATTCCAGGCCCCGATGAATGCCCTCTCGAGCCGCGGGCCCCATTCCCGGGATCCGACGGTGCTGCGAGCCTGCTGCCAGGTTGACCGGGGAGGTTGTACGCTTGCTGCGTGGTGGTCTGTCGGGTGTTGGGGCCGACGGAGGTGGAATCCGGCGGCGCCGGTGTGGATCTTGGGGGGCCGCTGCCGCGGCGGCTGTTCACCGCGTTGGTGATGGCCAAGGGGGAACCGGTTTCCGACGGGCGGCTGGCCGAAGCCGTGTGGGGTCCGGAATCGCCGTCTCGGGCGGCGGCCGCGCTGCAGGTTTATGTTTCCCGGCTCCGCGGGGCGTTCGGCAGCGGCGGCCGGGATCTGTTGGAGCGCACCGGATCGGGATACCGGTTGCGAGTGCCGCCGGGGGCCGTCGACGCGGATCGTTTCGTGCAGCAGGTCGAGCGGGGGCGGCGGTTGCTCGCCGAGGACAACGCCGCACCGGCGCTGCACGCGTTCACCGAGGCGTTGACCTGGTGGCATGGTGAACCGTATGCGGATCTGCTGGCCGGTCCCGATGTGCTGGCCGCCCGCAGCCGGCTGGTCGAGCTGCGCGAGGTGGCGATCGAGGAACGGCTGGCCGCGCGACTGTCGACCGGGGACGCACCGGGTGCGGTGGCCGAGTTGGACGCGGCGGCGCAGGCCGCGCCGTACCGCGAGCGAAGGTGGGCGCTGCTCATCCTCGGGCTGTACCGCTGTGGCCGGCAAGGCGACGCGCTCGCCGCGCTGCGCCGCGTGCGTGCGCTGCTCGCCGGCGAGCTCGGCGTCGACCCCGGCCCGGAGCTGCAGCGGCTGGAGCGGCTCGTGCTGGCCCAGGATCTTCGGCTGCTGCTGCCCGAAACGCCCTCGACGGCCCCGCCCGCACCGGCCGGCGGCATGGCCGTGGCGCGCCGCTTCAGGCGGCCGCTGTCCTCGTTCCTCGGCCGCGACCGTGAGCTGACCACCGTGGCCCGGCTGCTGGCCGAGCACCGGCTGGTCACCCTGGTGGGCCCGGCCGGGGTGGGCAAGACCCGGCTGGTCGTCGAGCACGCCACCACCCTGCCCGACGCCGACGGTCCGTGGCTGGTCCGGTTGGCCGACGTCGGCCAGCCCGAGGTGATCGCCCACGCGATCGCCGACGCCGTCGGCTTGGCGCAGGTGGCCGATGAGCCTCGGCGTGCCCTGCGCGATGCGCTCGCCGGCCGGGCCGGGCTGCTCGTGCTGGACAACTGCGAGCACCTCGTCGACGCCACCGCCGAGCTCACCATCGAACTGCTCGCCGCCTGCCCGATGCTGCGGGTCTTGGCCACCAGCCGGGAACCGCTGGGTATCGACGGCGAGGCCACCCTCACGGTGCACCCGCTACCGCTGCGATCCGACGACGGCAGCGCGGACGGCTCGGCGATGACGCTGCTGCTGGACCGGATCCGGGCGGTGCGTCCCGGCTGGACACCCTCGGATGAGGAACGGGCACAGGCCCGGCAGGTATGCGCAGCGCTGGACGGCCTGCCCTTGGCCGTCGAACTGGCCGCCGCCCGCGCGCGGCTGCTCGGGCTCGGGGAGATCGCCGAGCACCTGCACGATCGGTTCACCCTGCTCGGACCGGTCGCCCGCGGGTCGCTGACCCCGCACGCCACGCTGCAGGCGGCGATCGCCTGGAGCGTCGAGTTGCTGTCCGACGACGACCGCGGTCTGCTGCTTCGGCTCTGGCCGTTCGAGGGCGGATTCCCGCTGGAGGCGGCCGAATCGGTTCGCCCAGTGGGCTCGGCCGGCACCTCGGCGTTGGAGTCGTTGTCGTCGTTGGTCACCCGGTCGGTGGTCAGCGCGGACACCACCGTGGTACCCACCCGTTACCGGCTGCTGGAGACCGTCCGGGCCTACTGCCAGGCCATCGACCCCGATCCGGGCGGCACCCGGAAGGCGCACGCGGTCTGGGTGCGCGACCTGGCCGCCCAGTGCTCGGCGGACGTCCGCGGACAACGACACGGCGGCCGGGCCTTGCGCATCCTCGACCGGGAGCTGCCGAACCTGCGCGCGGGCGTCGCGCACGACTTGGCCCACCAGCCGGAACACGCCCTGCGCACCGTCGGCCTGCTCGACTGGTTCTGGCTGCGGGGCGGTCACTCGGCCGAGGGCCGCAGGCTCATCGACGCCGCCCTGCGCGCCGCACCCCACGCAGCACACGCCAACCGCGCCCGCGCCTACCTGGCCCGCGTGATCAGCGCGGCCCTCTTCGCCGACGAGGCCGAGGCGCGGCGGATGTTCGACGAAGCCCGTCTCGCGATCGGCGAGCCGGCCGACGACGAACACCGTGCGCTGTACGCGAGCCTGCAGTACTACTGCGCCATGTTCTGGCAGACCACCGGCCAAGTCCAGGCCGCACACGACGCTGCCGACGAGGCTGCCACCATCGGCACCCGGCTGGGGCTGGACTGGATCCGGATCGCCGGGCTCAGGACCCGCAACGCCGCGCTCATCCGTCTCGGACACGTCGCCGCCGGCGAAGCCGGACTCATCGACACCATCGAGCAGGCCCAGCAAGCCGGACAGCTCTGGTCGGCCGGCTGGTCGGAGCTCGCACTCGCCCTGTCCTACCTCGACCGCGCAACCGCGCACGCCGACCCGAGCAGCCTTGCGGCCCGCGGCATCGACGCGCTGTGCCGCGCCCTGGCACGGTTTCGCCACCAAGAGGACAGCGTCTTCACCCTCGCCGTGCTCTACACCGGCGTCCATGCCCTGGTCCTCGCCGGCCGCCCGCGCGAGGCGGGACAGCTGCGCGCCGCCGTCCACCACCACGCCATCCAGCTGGGCTTTCGCCCCGACCTGTTGCGGCGCTTCAGCTCTCCCGACAGCGACCGGATGGTCGACACCGCACTCAGCCCTGGCGACCGCGACACCGCTGCCGCCGAAGGGGCCGACCTGAGCTGGCTCGACATGATCACCCTGCTCACCTCGGCGCGAACCGTCACCGGCTGAACACACCCACCACACGGTCACGTTTCGAGAAGACCTATGCGGCGGCTGTGGTGAGCAGCGCGGTGATGGCGGGGTTGCGGCGAAGGCGGGCCAGGCAGCGTTGCCGGGTCGGTCCGATGGCGCCGACGGGTATGCGAAGCGTCGTGCTGATCCGGGCGTAGGGGGTGGGCGGGTCGCAGAAGAGCATCGACAGCAGGTGCCGATCCCGGTCCGGCAGCGTCGCGATGGCTTGCTGCAGTGCGGTTCGCCGCTCCAGCTGCAGAAGCCGCGCATCGGGCTGCGGTCGGGTGTCGGCGATGTCCCATTCGTCGTGGCAGGTCTGACGAGTGTGGTGGCGCAGCAGGGCGAGGCATTCCCGCCGGGTGGTGACGGACAGCCAGCCGGGCAGTGCGGCGGGCGTGCGCAGGTCGGCCAGGTGGGTCACCAGCCGCAGCCAGACCACGCCGGCCACGTCGTCGGTATCCGCGGCGGCCAAGCCGTGCCGGCGGCACACCGACCGCACCAGCGGGGTGTAGCGCCGCACGATTTCCTGCCAGCTGGACGGGTTGCCGCGCACCGCATCGTGCACCAGACGCACCACGAGATCGTCGTTGTCCGGCATGGTGTCTCCATCGGTGAGGATCCGGTCGCCTTTCCGGCCGGAATCGGTGCCCACCTTTCTAAGCGGTCCGGCCTGCAGGCCGCCTGCAATACACCTGCAGGAGCGGCGCCCGGTCCACGTCTGCCGCAAGTCGGCCGACGAGTGCGCCGGGCCCGCTGGGCGGGACCGGCCGCACCACGGACGGCTCAGGGGGTCGTCGAGGCCAGCTCGGTGATCGACCGGACCAGCTCGGCCAGCAGCTGCTCCGGGAAGCCCGTGCCGAAGCGGCTCGTGTCGGCCGTTACGTGCACGCTCAACCCCTGGTCGTTCAGGGCCTCCACCCGGATCGGGAGGCTCGTGTGGTCGCGCATGTCCTCCTCTTCGGTGATCAGGCCGGCCGCCAGCAGCTCGTCGCGCGGGTGGAAGTGGACGTAGTTGAACATCACCTCGAACGGGTCGCCCGCCAGCAGCTTGCGCACCGCCGAATGCGGGAAGCGGCGGTGGGCCAGCAGCTCGTTCTCCGCGGCGAGGCACCGGCGGGCCGCCGCTCGCCAGTCGCCGTGCGGGACGCCGGGGCGGACCGGGAGCTGGTTGAGGAACAGCCCGAGCGTCACGTCCGCGCCCGTCTGCTCGGGACGGCCGTTGAGGAGCAGGCCCACCACCGGGTCCTCGGTACGCCGGACAACGCCGACCGCCGCGCAGTTCGCGGCCAGCAGCAGGCTCTTCAACGGCACTCCCCAGTCCACCGACAGCTCCTCGAGCCGGGCGCTGTCCGCCGGGGAAATCCGGGCGCTCACCTTGCGGTGCACCGGCGGCGCGTCGCTCGGGGCCGGTGACGGCGGCAGTGTGTCCCGCAGCCCTTCGGCGAACCGGACCGCCTCGGGATCGGCCGCCGCCTCCCGTTCCAGCCGGACGAACTCGCGGTACGGGGCTGGGGCGGGCAGCTCCGGGACCACCCCGTCGAGGAGGCCGGCGTAGGTGCGCACCAGCTCGTTGAAGAACACCGCCTCGCTCCAGCCGTCGAAGATCGCGTGGTGGAACGCATACGCCAGGACGAAGGAGTCCGCGCCGGCCGCCGCGTGCACCCTCAGCAACGGCGGCCGCTCGACGTCGAACGGGCGCGCGAGCTCGGCCATGACCTCTTCGTACCGCTCCGCGCGCGCCGACTCGGCGAGGCCGGTCCAGTCGGAGACGGCGAGCGGGATCGCCGCCTCGGCTTCGACGACCTGCATCGGCTCGCTGAACGTCGTCAGGTCGAACCGGGTCCGCAGCACCGGGTGCCGGGCGGACAGGCGGGCCAGCGCGGCGGTCAGCACCGCCGGGTCCAGCGGCCGGGTCACGGTCCGCGCCACGACGTCCAGGTACGCCGTCCCCTGGCTGACCAGCCCCTCGAAGATGAGCCCCAGCTGCAGCCGGGCCGCCGGGTAGACGTCCTCGACGCCGTCGGGGACCCGGGCCCGGTCGAGCGGCGAAAGCAGGTCCGCGGCCGGGCCGTCGCCCGCTTCGGGCGTCCGCAGGGCCGTGCACGCGCCCCGCGGCGTCGGGTTCCGGAACAGGTCGATCAGGGACAGCCCCAGCCCCACCTGCTCGGCCTCGCCGATCACCTTGAGCGCGAGCAGGGAATCGCCGCCGAGCGAGAAGAAGTCGTCGTCCGGCCCCACCTTCTCCACCCGCAGGATCCGCTCCCAGATCTCCGCCAGCACCGTCTCCGCGTCGGCCACGTTCTTCCCTTCCGCCTTCACCACTCCCCCAGTTCCGTCGCCGGCACGGTGTGCCGGTCCCCGTCCGCGAACTCGAACCGGTACCGCAGCGTCGAATCCACCTTCGCGATCACCGGTCCCAGCCCGGTCACGTCCGCCGTCTCGCCCATCACGATGTCCAGCTCCAGCGTCTGCACCCCGCCGGGGTACGGCGTGCCGGGCCGGGCGTACGGCCGGTACAGCGTCACGCCCGGGAGGTCCCGCACGACGTCGGCTCCCTCGATCCCGGCCACCGTCACCGCCCGGCGCGGCGCCGGGTGGCACAGCTGGAAGTACGCGCGCCCGGCGTAGAAGTCGGGCACCTCGACCCGCTCGCCGAGCGCGATCCGCCCGGCGACCTCGACCAGGCTGAGCCCGAAGCCCCGGCCGGCCAGTTCGTTGATGCCGCCGCCGAGCCGGCCGTTGACCTCGATCAGCCGCGGCCCGTCCGGGGTCAGCTTGACCTCGGTGTGGGTGAGCCCCGTCCGGACGCCGACCGCGGCGACCGCCGCCCCGGCCAGCTCCCGCACGGCGGCCGTCTCCTCGGGATCGAGCGGCGACGGCCAGAACCGCCCGGTCTCCCGGAACGGCGTGACCATCGGGAACTTGCCGGTCACCGACAGGTCGGCGATCTCGCCGTCCTGGACGACGCTGTCGACCGACACGTAGTCGCCGAACGGCCCGCAGTCCCGCCCGGGCAGGTACTCCTCCAGCACGAGCGTGCCGCCGTCGACCAGCCCGGGCGCGGACTCGCCGAGCAGCTGCCGGACGAGCCGCCTGCCGGTTTCCTCGTCCGGGACGGGGAAGGTGTTGCGGCTGCCGCCGCCGTTCGCCGGCTTCAGCACCGCCGGCAGCCCGGTCTCGGCGACCGCGGCCGGCCAGTCGGCCTCGGTCTCGATGCGGCGGCACCGCACCGCGTCCACGCCGGCCGCCCGCAGGGCCGCCCGCTGGTGCCACTTGTCCGTCAGGCGCAGCAACGTCGCCTCGTCGTGGAAGGGCAGGCCCAGGAGCACGGCCAGCTCCGCCGCCATACCGAGGCCGCGCTCGGCGTAGGTGACGATCCCGCCGGGCCGGTACCGCGCCAGTTCGGCGGCGACGTCGGCCGCCCGCTCGGCGACGACGACCGTGCCGATCCGGGCGAGCAGCGGTTCCATCTCGCGGGTGTGCGCGTTCGGGGGCACGACGAAGACGCAGCGGGCCCAGTCCCCCAGGCCGACGGCGATGTCGCCGGGGTGGGCCGCGCCGTCGTCGTACACGACCACCAAGGTGGGTTTCATCGGGTCACCTCCAGACCGGCGGCGGCGCGCGCCGGTGTCAGCCGTTCACGGATCGCCCGGCCGAACGCCTCGAGCCGGTCGCGGTAGTAGAAGTGGCCCCCGTCGAACACGCGGGAGCCGAACGGGCCGGTGGTCCACCGGCCCCAGCCGGCCAGGTGCGCCGGGGTGACCCACGGGTCGTCCCGGCCGCCGAGCGCCAGCAGCCCGGCCCGGATCGCGCGCCGCCCGGCCGGGGCGTAGCGGGCGAGCAGCAGGTAGTCCGCGCGCAGCACCGGGATCATCAGGTCCGCGACGCCGGCCAGCTCCGCGTCCGACACGTCGACGTGCCCGCCCGAGGCGACCTCGGCGAGCCACTCGTCCCGGCTCATCGCAAGCACCGTGCCGGCGTCGAGCCGCTGGTCGTCCGGGGCCCGGGCCGCGGACGCGGCCAGCAGCTCCACGTCCGCACCGAGCTCCTCGAGCGCGAGCGCGATCTCGTAGCCGACGACCCCGCCCAGGCTGTGCCCGACGACGACGAGGGGACCCGGGCAGCAGGCGTGGATCGCCGCGGCGCACTGCGCGGCCAGCCGGGGCAGCTCGGTGGCGTGCGGTTCGAGGTGACGCGGCCCGCGGCCCGGGTACTGGACGGCGACCGCGGCTTCCCCCGGCCGCACCAGGTCCCCGGCCCACTCGGCGACGGCGTAGGCACTGCCGCCGCCGAAGGGAGCGAACACGAACGTGCGCGCCGCCCCGGCCGGCTCGGTCTCCCCCAGCTGCCACAGCTCGGGGCACAGCCGCTGCCGGTTCACGTCCGCTCCGATTCCCGCTCGCGCCGGATGCTTGCCGGGCGGATGTCGGTCCACACCTCGGAAATCCGGTCGAGGCAGTCCTGCCTGCTGCCGCGGACGGCGGCCGCGCGCCACCCCGCCGGCACCGGCGTCGATTCCGGCAGCAGGGAATGGCGGTCTTCGGCGTCGACCACGATCACGTAGTCCATGGGTCGGTTCCTCCGGTTCAGAGTTCGACGACGCTGACGGCGGGCTCGGCCGCGGGGACGGCCCCGCCGTCGAGCGCGGCGGCCAGCTCGGCGGCCGTGGCGTGCTGGTAGAGCTGCGTGATCACCAGGTCCGGGTAGGACTTCCGCAGGCGGGCGAAGACGGTCAGCGCCTTGAAGGAGTCGCCGCCGATCTCCAGGAACCGGTCCGCACGGCCGATTCCCGGCCGGCCGAGCACGTCCGCCCAGACGTCCAGCACCAGCCGTTCGGTGGCCGACCGCGCGGGTTCGCGCTCGATGTCGGTCGCCCGGACGGCCGCGCTCCGCAACGCGGCGAAGTCGGTCTTGCCGTTGAGGTTCACCGGGATCGCGGCGACGAAGTGCACCCGGCTGGGCACGAGCGCGGACGGCAGGACCTCCCGCAGCGCCCGGCTCAGTTCGGCCGGCTCGCCGGTTCCGGTGACGTAGGCGACGAGCTCCACCGGACCACCGGCCGCCGGCTCCTCACCGGTCACCACGGCTTGGCGGATGCCGGGCCTGGCCAGCAGCGCGGCCTCGACCTCGCCCGGCTCGACGCGGTTCCCGCGGACCTTGAGCTGGCGGTCCGCCCGGCCGAGGTAGTCGAGTTCGCCGCCGGGGCCGGCGATGACGACGTCGTCGGTGCAGTAGAACGTCCCGTCGCCCAGCTCGACGAACTTCGCCGCGGTCAGCTCCGGTTCGCCGAGGTAGCCGTCGGCGAGGCAGTCGCCGCCGAGGTACAGCACGCCCGCCTCGCCGGGCGTGACCGGGCGGCCGTCTCCATCGAGCACCCGTGCCCGCACGCCCGCCAGCGGCGTGCCGACCGGGACCCGGGGCAGGTCGGCGTCGTCGGGCCGGACCCGGTGCGCCGTTGCGAGGATCGTCGCTTCCGAAGGCCCGTAACCGTTCTGCACCTCCAGGCCGGGCCGGACGGCGAAGATCGCGCGGGCCAGCCGGGGCGGGAAGGCCTCCCCCGCCACGACGAGCAAGCGAGTGGGCAGCAGTGCGGCCAGGTCACCCTCGGCGGCCAGCGCCTCCAGCTGGGACGGGGTGTAGGTGAGGCAGTCGGCCGGGTGGTCCCGGAGGTCGGCGGCGAGCGCACGCGGGTCGAGCGTGGTGTCGCGGCTGTAGACGTCCAGCCGGGCGCCCGAAAGCAGCGCGCCGTAGACCGACACCTTGCCGAGGTCGGCCGCGAACGTCGTGGTGAGGCCGAAGCTCGCGAGGCCGGTGGCGGCCACCCGCTCGAAGAAGGCCGCGGTGTAGTTGAGCACCGCCCGGTGGCTGACGACGACCGCCTTCGGCACCCCCGTGGACCCGGAGGTGCAGACCAGGTAGGCGACGTCCTCGGGGGCCACCCCGGGCGCGACGCGGTAGGGCGCCGACGCGGTCTCGTCGACGACGGCGGCCGGGGGCGCTCCGGCGGGCAGCCGGCCGCGGTTGCGGTCGTCGGTGAAGACCGCCCGCGCGCCGGTCGTGGCCAGCAGCGAGGCGATCCGCGGGTCCGGGTCGGTCGTCTCGATGTGCACGTACGCCGCGCCGACCGCCCAGGCCGCGAGCACGGCGATCATCGAGCGGTGGGACCGGTCGAGCAGGGTGGCGACGACGTCGCCGCGGCCGACCCCCTGCGCGCGCAGCCAGTCCGCGGCGGCACCCGCGGCACCGGCCAGCTCCGGGTAGCCGAGCACCTCGGCGCCCTGCCGCAGCGCGGGACGGTCGCCGGCGTCCGCGGCAGCCGCCGCGAACGCGTGCGCTCCGGTCGGGAACCGGCGCAGCGAGCCGGACATGGGTGCTCCTTCGGTCGGGCCCGCGGTCATCGGATCGGACCGGGACGGGCGGCGGCGGTGAGCTCGGCGAGCGCACCCACCGATTCGGTGGCCAGGTAGGTCTTGAGGACGAGCCGGACCCCGAAGGCGTCCTCCACCGCGGTGAACAGGCGCAGGGCGGTGTGGCTGCTCCAGCCCGGCAGCTCGGCGAAGCGGCGCTCCGGCGTGATCTCGGCGGACGGCACGTCGGTCACCGTGGCGACCAGCCGGGCCAGTTCGGGGGCGACGTCCAGGACGGTTTCAGGCATGAGCGGTGGTCCGTTCTTCGAAGTGCAGCGTGAGCCACGGGGGCGCGAGCGGGCGCTCCCGCGGCAGGGACAAGGACGGCCGGGCGCCCGGCGTGAACCCGGCGTCGGTGAGGAACTTCTCCGCCGGCCCGTTGCGGCCGGTCGGGCGGAACTCGGCTTCGAGCCGGTCCGCGCCGGCGGCCGTGGCCAGGTCGGCGACGGTCTGCAGCACGGCGAACTCGATCCCGCGCGCGAAGACGCGGCAGCTCATCACCATGTTCTCGATCAGCCAGCGCCCTTCGCCCGCGGCGACCCACACCGCGCCGACGACCCCTTCGTCGCCGAAGCGGTCCGCGACTTCGAAGGCGAGCACGAGCCCGTCCGGTGCCGCGGCGAGCTCCCGGGTCCGCTGCTCGGAGTGCGCGTGGCCGGTGAAGGTGAACTGGTTGGTGCGGGCACCCAGCTGCACGACGCGCAGCAGCTGGTACTCGTCGGCCGGCCGCACGCGCACCACCAGCTCCAGGCCGGCCAGGTAGTCCTCTGTGGACGGACGGCTCTCCTGCCAGCGGTGCCGTTGCTCCCGCGCCTGGTAGAGCTCGGTGCGCCGCTTGTCCGTGTCGGTCGTCGCGAGCACGTCGAAGTGCCCGCCGGCCAGCAGGGTGCCGACGTGGTCCGCCGGATCGCCGTCCAGCCGGACCACCGCCACCTCCGGCAGCGCGCCGCGGACCAGCTCGCACTCGAACGGCGAGTCGTCCGCGAAGACGAAGCTGTCGAGCCCGAGGTTCAGCTCGGCCGCGATCTCCGCGAGGCTGCCGTCCTTGGCGTCCCAGCCCGCCTTGACGGCCACGAAGTCGCCGCGCCGCAGGAGCAGCGCGGGGTGCTCGGCGAAGACCCGCTCCACCAGGTCCGGGTCGTTCTTGCTGGCGACGGCCAGCAGGATTCCCTGGCGCCGCAGGGAAAGCGCGGCCCGTTGCACCGCGGCGAAGGCGTTGCCCGGGTACAACGGGCCGACCTCGATGTTCTCCGGGCCGTCGTCGCCGAGCACCCCGCCCCACACGGTGTTGTCGAGATCCAGCACGAGGCATTTGCGCGACGTCCCGGCGACCGCCCGGGCGTATCCCGCGGCTTCCCTGGCGTAGAACCATTCGAGCGCCGGCGACCACGCCATGCCGGCGAAGCGGTGCAGCCGCTCGTCACGCAGCGGCACCGGCGCGCTCGCCAGCAGCGTCTCCAGGTCGAGCACGTCGACGCGGCCGCCCGGCTCGGCCAGGTCCAGCAGGCCGAGGTTCAGCTCCCGCCAGAGCCGGCCGAGCGTCGCGCGGTCCCGGTGCGCGATGAGGGTTCTCGGCCGCCCGGCCGGCAGCGGCACGGTGTGGACGAGGACCCGGCCGGTGCCGTGCCGGGCGAACGTCCGGACGGCGTCGGCGAAGCGGGCCAGGCGGTCCCGGGTCTGCGTCCGGGTGTCGTCCAGGTCCTCCGGGCTGGACTCGTCCGGGAGGAACAGCCGCTCGTCGGTGAGGCACAGCGTGAGATCGGGGGCGAAGCGGGCGAGCGCGGAGTCGCCGGCTTCCAGCTGCAGGAGCAGCCGGTCCGGCGGCGTGAGCTCGATCCGGGCGTCGACGCCCGCCGCGAGCAGGGCGACCTTCAGCAGCGGCACGACGCCGTCCGCGGTGAAGGAGGCCGCGACCGCGACCCGGAGCGCACGCGGCGTGCGTCCGGCCGGCAGCAGCAGCGCCGGGTCGGTGCCGGCCAGCAGCCGGGCCGCTTCGCGGACCCGGGCGACGTCGCCGGTCCGGGTCAGCAGCCCCGGCAGGCCGGGATCGGGTGCGGCGCCCGGCTCGGCCAGGCGGCGCACTCGGGCGAGCAGTTCTTCCACGGTCATCCTTGTCCTCGCTCGGGAACGGGTTCAGATCCGCAGCAGCGTGCACGCCCAGTGCATGCCGCTGCCCGTGCTCAGCAGGGCGACCACGTCGCCGGGGACGAGCTCCCCGCCGGACAGCAGCCGCTCCAGGCTGATCAGCTGGTCCGCCGGGCCGCAGTGGCCGTGCGCCAGGGCCTGCTCGAAGTTGGTGCGGTCGAGCGGGACCCCCAGCTCCTTGGCCAGCGCTTCGAAGGCGGGCAGCGTGTCGTGCAGGTAGAGCACACGTTCCAGCGCGCCGACCGGGATCCCGGCGCGGTCGCAGGCCCGCTGGAGCACCTCGCGGGTCCGCGCGCCGAGCGCGTCGGCGAAGGCCAGTGCGGCCCGGCCGTCGCCGTCGAAGAACCGGTCCATGCGCTCGGCCATCGGCGCGAGGCCCACCGGGTCCGTCCCGGTGAACGGCGCGGCCGCGCCGCCCGCCTCCATCCGCATGAAGCCGGCGTACCGGCCGTCGCTGATCGTCTCGGTCACCAGCCACCGGCCGTCCGGGTGGTCGCGGCGCAGCACCGCCGCGGCCGCGCCGTCCGAGCCGAGCGACGCTCCCGTTTCGACGCGGTCCCAGTAGGGCTCGACGATCCGGTTCGCCGCCGCGACCAGCGCGGTGCGGTAGCCGGGGTGGGTGGCGAACCGCCCGGCCACGGTGTCGAAGGCGGTCACCCCGCCACCGCAGGCCTGGGTCAGCAGCACGGCTTCGGCGCGGTCCGCGCCGAGCCGGTGCTGCACCGCCGCGGCGGGGTCCCAGTACAGGTACTCGGCGATGTCCGTGATGGCCAGGACGACGAGGTCCACCTCCGCGGCGGCCACGCCGGCCCGCCGGAGCGCGGCCTCGCCCGCCTGGACGGCCAGGTCCGTCAGGCCCACCCCGGGTTCGGCGCGGTGCAGCCGCCGGTACCCCCAGTTCCGCAGCTTGGCGCCGTCGGCGCCGGGCAGGCCGGCGGGGTCGCCGGGGGTGCCCAGCGCCTGGCCGAGCGCGACGATCCCCAGCCCCGGAAGTCCGTTGCCGGCCGGGATGCCGGGCCCCGCGGACGTGCCGGGGCCCGGGTCTCCCGGCGAGGGCTCAGCCCACGCCGTTGACATCGGCGGTGCTCACCGCGAACCGGCCGATCGCCCACGCCATCGAGCGGCCGTTCTGGTCGAAGATGGTCTTGTTGACGTTGTCCAGGGTGTCGCACGCCTGGTGGTAGCAGTGGTCGAGCATCTCCCCTTCGGTGCCGCCGAAGAGCTTCACCCACTCCGCGGACTTGATCGTGTCGGCACCGGCGTTCACCCCGCCGGCGGCGATGCCGGCGTTGACGAACGCGCTGTGGTCGGACCGGCCGTCGAGCTGCAGCCCGACCGTCGGCAGGTTCCGGTCGGCGAAGAAACCGTTCACCAGCCGCGAAATCTGCTCGGACCCGGCGGGTGCGGGCCCGGTCGCGGTCTGTCCGTTGTAGACCTGGCGGGCGAAGTTCGGGGACCCGATCATCTCGAGGTTCAGGTACAACGCGGTCTGGCTGCGCTGCTGCGTGGTCAGCTGGTCGACGTAGTACTGCGAGCCCGCGAGCCCCTTCTCCTCGGCCGACCACCAGGCGAACCGGACCCGGTTGCGCACCTCGGCCGCGTGCGGGGCCAGGCGCAGCGCGGTCTCCAGCAGCATCGCCGCCGCCGCGCCGTTGTCGTTGATCCCCGGCGCGGTGTCGACGCTGTCGAGGTGCGCGCCCATCACGACGGTGTTGTCCGCGCGGCCGGTCGGCGTGTCCGCGATGAGGTTGTACGTGGTGGTGGTGATCCCGCCGCCGCGCAGGTCGATGTGCAGCGTCACCGGCGCGGCCGCAACGTCCGCCACGAGCTGCTCGGCTTCGCCGCGGGGCAGGGTGGCGGTGGGGATGCGGGCGTCCTCCGGCGGCACCATGCGGTAGCGCAGGTTGAGGTCCGGGTTGGGCGAGTCGGCGTTCATCAGCATCGCCGACGCGCCCGCCGCCGCGGCCACGAGCTGCTTCTGGGTGATGAAGCAGTCGCCGACGCGGACCAGGACGATCTTGCCCCGGACGTCGGTGCCGGCGTAGTCGTCCGCCGTGCAGCCGGTGTCCTTTCCGGACGGAACGGCCGCCGTCGCGGTGAGCCCGCCGTCCGGGGTGGACACCGTGAACCGGGCGATCTGCGGGTGCAGCGTCCGGGACTGCGGTGCGGTCTCCGCGGCCGTCTCGGCGTCGATCCGGTAGTCGGGGAAGCTGAACTGCTGGCGCTGGACCACGTACCCGGCGCGCTTCAGCGTCTTGGTCAGGTAGTCCGCCGAGGCCTCGTACCCCGGGGACCCGGAGACCCGGTGCCCGCCGTTGGCCGCGGTGAGGTCGGCCAGTGTGGCCAGGTGGTGCCACGCGTTCGCGCCGGTCACCTCCTCGGCCATCCGGTCGGCCAGTGACCGGCCCCCGGCCCCCGCAGGACTCGCCGCGCTCGCCGCAGCGAGCGAAAGCAGGGTCGCCGCGGCCGTCAGGACGACCAGTGGCTTGCTCGGTGTTCTCTTCACGGGTTTTCGACTCCTTCGTTTTCTCCGGACGGGGACAGGCGCTCGAGCGCCGCCCCGAAGTGCTCGGCGAGCTGCCGGACCGAGTCCTCGGCCAGCAGGTCGCCGCTGTAGCGCCACCGCACGCGGAGGCGGTCGCCGGCCACGCTCGGGTAGACCTCCAGGCCGCAGGGGCGGGGCATGTCGTGCGGACGGTCCCGGCCGACGAGGTCGGTGCGCACGGCACCGAGCGTCGCGGCCGGATCGTCCCGGCCCGTCGCGAGGAACGCCGGGGCGCCCCAGAACGAGAAGAGCAGGGCCGGTGCGGGAATCGCAGCCAGCCGGCCACGGACTCCCGGGTCGGGGTGCAGCCGCAGCGCGGGCTCGAAGTCGAAGCCGCCGCGCGGCACCGAACGCAGCTCCGCCGCGACCGCGGCCGTGTGGGCCCCGGCCGGGCGGCGGCCGGGCAGGCTCAGCGCGAAGGGGTGGGTCGCGTTGAAGTAGCCGACGGTCCGCCCGAGGTCGACGTCGCCCGCGAGGTCCTCCCGGCCGTGCCCGACCAGCTGGATCGCGACCTCGCCGCCGCGCACGCCGAGCCAGTGCTGCAGCGCGGTGCCGAGCCCGGCCAGCAGCTGCTCGTACCGCGTGACGCCGGCGGTGACCGCGGCGAGCGGGTACTCGCTGTCCAGCTCCCGGGTCGTCGCTTCGACGCCGAAACCGCCGGCCGGCAAGGGACTCAGCTGCGCGCTCCACGACCGGTCCAGCCAGTAGCCGGCGTCCAGCCGGTCCGGCTCCTCCCGGACCGTGCGGGCCAGCCGCCGCGTCCAGCTCAGGAAGTCCGGGCCCGGCGGCGGCAGCGGCCGGCCGTCGAGCAGTGCCGCCAGCTCCTCGGACAGGACGTTCCACGAGTACAGGTCCACCATCGCGTGGTGGACGGCGAGCACGAGGTCGTCCGGGCCGTCACCGCCCCTGCGGAACACGCCCGCGCGGCAGACCGGCCCGTCGGCGAGGCTCAGCGTCTCGTGCAGCCCGGTCGCGAGGTCGTCCACCGCGGCCGTCCACCGCTCCGGCGGGACGTCGCGCAGGGCGAACTCGGTCGCCGACGGCGGTTCCGGCGCCACGGTCTGCACCCAGCCGTCCCCGTCCGGGCGCAGCCGCGCGCGGAGCACGGGATGGCGCTCGGCGAGCGTTTCCAGCGCCCGGTCCAGCTCGTCCGTGCCGACCGAGCGCCGGAGGGCGTAGCCGACGCCGTGGTTCCAGTAGTCGGGCCGGGGCACCTGCCGGGCGAGGAACTCCAGCTGAGCCGGCGACGCACCGACGTCGGAGTCGTCCTCCTCGCTGATGTGCTCCGCGGCCGGCTCGGGGTCCAATTCCGTGGTGACCCGCGCGATGGCTTCGATCGTCCGGTGGTCGAGGATGTGCTTGGGCCGCAGGGAAAGCCCGGCCTCCGCCGCGGCGGAGGCCAGCGCGATCGCCGTCATCGAGTCCCCGCCCGCTTCGAGGAAGTCGTCGAGGACCCCGATGCGGCCGAACCGCTCGCCCCAGAGGGCAACGAGCCGCTCCTCCATCGGTGTGCGCGGCGGCACGTGGCCCGGCCGGCCCACGACGGGCTGCGGCTCGGTGCGCGCGACCGCCGTCCCGGCGACGGCTTCGATGAGGAACCCGGCGTCCTCGGCCACGACCCGGCCGAGGAGCCCGAGGTAGCTGTCGAGCCACTCGCGGGCGGTGGCGGCTGTGAAGGAGCCGGTGTCGTACTGCAGGCGGCCGCGCAGCTCGTCGCCGTACTCCAGCAGCACGAGCCCGACCGGGAACGCCTGCCCGCCCTGGCCGACGTCGAGCAGTTCGACGGCCGGGCCGTCCGCGCCCAGCCGCGTCAGCGGTGCGACGTCGGTGGAGAGGCTGAACATCGTGGCGGCCAGCGGGTCGGCCGAGCCCGGGCGGGCGATCCGCCGCAGCCGGTCGGTGGGCAGCCCCTGGTGCCCGACGGCCCGCAGCGACGCCGTCCGGACCGCGTCGACCAGGGCGCTGAACGGCTCTTCCGGCCGGACCAGCACCCGCACCACCAGCGTGGTCGCGTAGTTGCCGACCACCGGCTCGTCCTCCGGCCGTCGGCCGGCGGCCGGGACCGCGACGCACACGTCCGGGTCACCGGTGAGCTGCCACAGCAGCACCGCCCAGGCGGCGAGCAGCACCATGTTCGGCGTCCGGCGCGAGCGCCGGGACAGCTCCCGCAGCCCGGCGGCCAGGTCCGGGGCCAGCCCGAAGGCGACCTCGTCGTGGCCGGTGCCGGTGGCGGACGCGTCGGCCGGGAGCGGGACGTACCGGCTGCCGGCCAGGTAGTCCTGCCAGAACCGGGCCAGGTCCGTCCCTTCCGGACTGTCCAAAGTGGAGCACTGATCGGTGACGTGCGCGAAGTAGTGCCGGTCGGGAGCTGTTCGCGTGCCGGCCAGGTCGTCGAACAGCAGCCGCCACGACCAGCCGTCGACGAACAGGTGGTGGAACGTCAACAGCAGGACATCCCGGGTCCGGTCGGCGAACCGGGCCCGCACGACTTCGTAGCGGCCGGGCTCGGCGTACGGCGACAACGGCACGGCGACGAGGCTGCGCAGCCCGCGCAGCAACGCCTGGCGCGCTTCGGGCTCGCCCTCGGCGAACGCGGTCAGGTCCAGTTCGGTGAGAACCGGGCGCACCGGTCCCGCGGGCGCGATCACCTGCTCGGGCGTGCCGTCGCGGCCGTCCTCGAGGAACGCCCGCACCATCGGATGCCGGGCGGCGAGGCCGGTGAGCAGGGCGCTCAGCGCGGGCAGATCGGCATCGGCCGCGAGCAGGAGCGCCGCGGGCAGGTGGTAGGTGGCCGCTTCCGGCTCGAGCCGGTACCCGGCCCAGATCGCGAGCTGCTCGCCCGACAACGGGCTCCGCTCGGCAACGACCGGAACCGCGGCCGGCTCGGGAGCGGCGTGGTCGAGCACCGCGACATCGGTGCCGAAACCCGCGGCCAGCTCGGGCAGGGACTGGTCCGCCTGCTCGCCGACCGCCGCCGCGAACGAAGCGAGGTCGGCGTGGTCGAACAGGTCGAGCACCTCGACGTCGGTGCCGAACCGCTCGTTGATCCGGGCCACCAGCTGCGTGCCGTTGAGGGAGTTGCCGCCGACGTCGAAGAAGTCGTCGTCGAGACCCAGCTCGGGTTCCTTGAGCACTTCCCGCGCGAACCCGAGCACCACCGCCGCAACATCGTCGTCCTCGGATTGCTCGGCCGGAACCGGCTCTGCAACTGAAAGCGCTTCCCCAGGCGGCGCGAGCACGGGCCAGCAGTGCTCTTCAGCGAGCGGAGCCAACGGCAACCGGAGCCGCCGGCGCGGATGCCGCCCGCGCAGGCCTCGCCAGTCGAGGTCGTGACCGGCCAGGTAGAGCACGCGCACGGCGTCGAGCAGGCCGGCCGCCGCCGGTCCGGGCAGCGCAGCGGACAGCGCGCTGCCGGGGGCGAGGTCGAGGACGCACGGGGCGTCGAGTCCGGCCAAGGCCCGCTCGAGCGCCGCCCGGTCCGGCAAAGCAGGCGCCGAATCCGCCCTCAACGCGTCGGCCGTCGACTGCGCACCCCGCAGCACACGGGCGGCAGCCGCGCCGATCCCGTGCGCCAGCACCAAAGCCGGACGCACCCCCGCCCCGGTCAGCACGCGGTGCGCGCCGAGCAGCCAGACCAGCCCGCGCTGGGCCGACGTCCACTCCGTCTCGGGGACGGCAGCCGAGGCCTCCGCGACGACGTCGGCGAACCCGGCGAACTCCGCGACCGCCGCCCGAAGCCGGCGGGCCGGCACGTCAGACGGCTCGCCGAGGACCACGACGACGGGCCGCACCCGGCTCTCCGCCTCGTGCACCGGCCAGGCCGCGGCGAGCTGGTCCATCAGGTCCTTGACATCGGACGTCACCCAGGCCGACCGGTACCCGAAATGCTCGCGCCCGGTCCCAAGAACCTCAGCCGCGGCAGCCAGGTCGAAGCCGGACACGTCCTCGGCGATCCGGTCGCGCAGCGCGCCGGCCGCTTGCCGCAGGCCGTCGGCGGTGCGGGCCGAAAGCACGACCAGTTGCTCGTCGGCCGTCTCGCTCGACGGGCTCGCCACCGCGGGCCCTTCCTCGACGATCACGTGCACGTTCGTGCCACTGAGGCCGAACCCGCTGATCCCCGCGCACCGGGGCCCGCCGTCGTTCGGCCAGGGTTCACGACCCGCGGCGATCCGGACCGGTGCCTCCGGCAGCAGTGGGTTCGGCGCCGCGAAGTGCGCGGTCGGGAAGATCTCGCCCGCGCGGAACTGGGCGAGGATCCGCACGAGGCCCGCGAAGCCGGCCATGCAGCCGAGGTGCCCGAAGGACCCCTTCACCGACGACACCACCGGCGTTCCCCGGCCGTACGGGGCGAACGCGGCCGCGAGCCCTTCGATCTCGATCGGGTCGCCGATCTTCGTGCCGGTCCCGTGCGCTTCCACGTAGCCGATCTCCGCCGGCGTCCGCGCCGCGTCCCGCAGTGCGGCCGCGACGACCTCGGCCTGCGCGGCCGGGCTCGGCACGGTCAGCCCGGTGCTGCGGCGCGCGTCCTGGTTCACCGCGCTGCCCCGCACCACCGCGTGCACGGTGTCGCCGTCGGCAAGTGCGGCGTCGAGCCGCTTGAGGACCACGAACCCGCCGCCCTCGCCGTAGGCCGTCCCATCGGCGGCACGGTCGAACGGGCGGCAGCGGTCCGACGCGGACAGCACGCCGAGCCCGTCGGCACCCGGAGTGCGCCGCGGCAGCTCGCCCAGGACGAGTTCGTAGCCGCCGACGAGCGCGACGTCGCTTTCTCCCCGGACCAGCTTCCAGCGTGCCTCGTGCAACGCGGTGAGGAACGACGAACACGACGTGTCGAGCACCTGCGCCGCACCGCGCAGGTCGAGGTGGTAGGCGATGCGGCCGGCCGCGTAGGCGTGCAGGCTGCCAGTGGCGGCCGGGCCGGTGGCGCGCGCTTCCGGCGTCAGCAGGTCCGCGAGGCTGGGGTGCGGTCCGCCGTAGCCGCCGACGAGCACCGCGGCGTTCGTCCCGGCGAGTTCGCCCGGCGCGTACCCGGCGTCGCCGACCGCGGCCACGGCCAGCTGCAGCATGCGCCGCTGCCGCGGGTCGATCAGCTCCGCTTCGGCGCGCGAAAGGCCGAAATAACGGTGGTCGAACTCCGTGACGTCGTCGACCCAGCCGCCTTCCCGGTCGGTTTCCGACGTGGTGACGCCTGTGCGCTCGGCCCGGCGCGCCGGCAGCGGCCGCATCGCGTCGCGACCGGCGGCGAGCACCTCGGTCAAGGTTTCCCAGTCGGCGCAGCCCGGAAGGTCGAAGGCGACGCCGATCACCGCTACAGCCGTGCTTGTCATGCCTGTCCCCCGTTCGAAGGAGTGCCGGTGATGGAGCGCACCTCCGGGACCGCGATGATCGCCAGGTTCACCACGGCGACCAGCGCGGCCATCGCGATCAGCGGTGCGGCGACGCCGGTGAGCGCGGCGATCGGGGCCGCGATCGCGAGCCCGAGCGGCCGCGCCGCGAAGGAGAGCAACGCGTCGTACGAATCCGCCCTCGCCAAGGCGGTGGGCGGGAAGTGCCGTTGCATGGTGGTCTGCCAGACCGTGTTCAGGGTGCCGATGCCGAGCATGCCGATCCCGTAGGCGACCGCCTCGACCCACGGCGCCAGCGGCACCGCGAACGCGAGCAGCGGCAACGCGAACAGGGCCCCGCACACCGACGTCGCGACCAGCGGCCGGCCGAACCGCAGCCGTGGCGCGGCCAGCGCGCCCACCACCAGGCCGGCCATCCCGGCCTGGTAGATGACCACCCAGCTCACCTCGCCGCCGAGCGAGCGCACGGCGATCAGCGGGCCGAGCGTCATGAGCACACCCGCGGCCAGGTTCGACACGCCGTGTCCCACCAGGTTCGTCCAGAACCACGACCGGATCCGCACCTCGCGCCAGCCGTCGGCCAGCTCGCGGAAGAACGACGTCCCCCGCGCGGCCGGGTCCGGCCGTTCGGTGCGCACGCCGCCGAGGGTGGCGGCGGCCGCGGCGAACAGCGCCGCGGTCGCCACGAACGACCAGCCCGCGCCGACGGTGACCACCAGGACGCCCGCGATCCCCGGCCCGGCGACCAGCGCGATCCCGCGGGCGACACCGAGGTGGCCGTTCGCGGCCAGCCGGGCGTCCCCCGGCACGACCGCCGACACCAGGGGCGACATCGTGGGCGTGCCGAACGCGATGCCGACGCCGGTCACCGCCGAAAGCACGACCAGGTCGGTGATCCGGACGAACCCCAGCAGCAGCTCGATCCCGATGCCCAGCTGGGCGACGCCGCGCAGCAGGTCGGCGGCGAACGCCACCCGCTGCGCCGGGAACCGGTCCGCCAGCACGCCGCCGACGGGCAGCAACACGAGCTGCGGCACCAGCTCCGCGGCCAGCACCAGCCCGAGGTCCCCCGCGTTGCCGGTCGCGTCGAGCACGGCGAGCGTCAACGCGGTCGGCACCAGGGCGGTCGCCAGGAACGACAGGCTCCGGCCGGTCAGCAGCCGGCGGAAGCCGGGAAGCCGGAAGACGGGGACGGCCACTCGGGTCACCGGGACACCGTCGCCCCGAACGGCTCGGCCAGCCGCTCTTGCAGCTGCGGCGGCGCGTTCAGGAAGTCGTAGTGACCGCCTTCGACGACCGGAAAGTCGACGCGGTCGGCGTAGTGGCTCCAGCCCCGCAGCTCCTCCTGGGTCACCTCCGGGTCCTCCGACCAGTGCAGCACGGTGATCGCGAACGGTACGGTGCGCTCCGGCACCGGGCGCCGGTAGTCGCGGTTCGCCGCCAGGTCCTCGCGCAGGATCGCCAAGCCGAGCTCGACCAGCGGCGGGTACACCTCCCCGCCGCGGCTCAACGTCAGGAATTCGATTTCCTTGCGAAGCTCGTCGTCGCCGAGGTCGAGGAACCGGTCGTGCGGGCAGTCGTGCGGGGCGACCTGAGCGGAGACGAACAGCGTCTCCGGCACCGGATCGCCGCGGTCGGCGAGCAGCGCGGCCGTCTCGAAGGCCGGCAGCGCGCCGGCGCAGTGCCCGAAGAACGCGAACGGCCGGTCGAGGTGCGGCAGCAGCGCCTCGGCCAGCGAGGCGGCCAGCTCCGCGTAGGTGCCGTAGTGCCCTTCGCGGATGCGGTTCTCCCGGCCGGGCAGCTGGATCGGGCACACCTCGACGTCGCCGATCGAGCGGGGCCAGCCGTTGAACATCGACGCGCCCACGCCGGAGTACGGGAAGCAGAAGAGCCGCGCGGCCGACGTGGCGGCGGGGGTGCGCAGGAGCCAGCGGCCGGGTTTGCCGGCTGCGGTGGCGGCGTTCGAGCTCACGACGGGGTGTCCTCCGGGTTCGGCGGGGTTCGGTGGTCTGGTCACCTGGTGCGGACGGGAAGGCTGGTGAGGCCCGCGATGAACACCGAGGCCAGGTGCCGCGGTGCCCCGGTCACCTCGATGGTGCGGAACCGCCGGAAGAACTCGGTGAAGAGGATCCGGAAGGTCAGGCGCGCCAGTGTGGCACCGAGGCAGTAGTGCGGCCCGTGCCCGAAGGCGATGTGCCGGTTCTCCGTGCGGGTCACGTCGAACCGGTAGGGATCGGCGAACACGGACTCGTCCCGGTTCGCCGAGCCGATCCAGACCGCGACGGCCTCGCCCGCCTCGACCCGGCCGCCGCTCAGCTCGGTGTCGGCGACCGCGTACCGGAGGAAGCTGTTCGCCGCCGACGTCCAGCGGAGCCCTTCCTCGACGAGCTGCGGGACCAGGCCCGGGTCGTCGAGCACGCGCCGGAGCTGGGCGTCGTGCTCGGCGAGCGCGAGGAGCGTTCCCGAGACTGTGTGCGGCGTCGTCGCGTTCGCGCCGAGCAGGATGCTGTAGCAGTTGTAGACGACCTCTTCGTCGGTGAGCGGCGCGCCGCCCGCCGTCATGGTCATCAGGTGGCCGATCAGGTCGGCCCGCGCCGGGTCGTCGTCCCGGCGGAGCTTGACCTGCGCGCCGAAGTACTCGAACAGCTGGTGGTGCGCGATCGCGAGGGTCGCGCCACTGCTGCGGATCCGGAACCGGCTGTCGTCCGGCGCGGCCGCCATCGCCGTCCAGCGCACGAGCTCGTCCCAGTCGTCTTCGGGGATGCCGAGCAGCGACCCGGCCACCGTCATCGGCAGCGCGTAGGCCCGCTCGGCGACGTCCCATTCGCCGCCGTCGAGCGCCGGCTCCAGGAACCGCAGCACGGCGCGGCGGATCCGATCGTCCCACGCGGCGAGCGTGCGGGCCGACAGCCGGGCGTTGAGCGGGCGGCGCAGTTCGCCGTGGCGCGGCGGGTCGCTCGAGACCAGCATGTGCCCGGCGGAGGTGTCGTCGACCCCGAGCTGGGTCAGCACGCTGCCCCGCTCCGACGTGAACGCGCGGTGGTCACCGAGCACCCGGCAGGCGTCGTGGAAGCGGGTGACCGACCGGAAGGACCGGCCGTCCGGCAGGACCTGGCGGTGCAACGGGGCCCTCGCGCGCATCTCCGCCCACACCGGGTGCGGGTCGCCTTCGGCGAAGAAGGCGGCGTCGAAAAGATCCACAGTGGACAGATTGACGGCAGCGACCGGACCGGCACTGATCCTCATGCCGAGAGCGCTTTCTCGATGACCTGCGCAAGACCGGCCGGGGTCGGCTCGAGGTAGAAGTCCATCGGCGAGACCTCGACGCCGAACCGGCCGGCGAGCTCGCCGATGACCCGCACGCCGAGCAGCGAGTGGCCGCCGAGCTCGAAGAAGTCGTCGTCGGCGCCGATGCCGTCGATGCCGAGGTGGTCGGTCCACACCGTCGCCACGGCGTCCGCCACCTCGCCGTCGGGTGCCCGGTACTCGGCACTCAGCTCCGGCCGGTCCGAGGACGTTTCGCGCGCCAGCGCGGCCCGGTCGACCTTGCCGTTCGCCGTCAGCGGCAGCTCGTCCGCCAGCCGGATGCGAGCGGGCAGGGCGTAGGCGGGCAGGACGTCACCGAGCTGCCTTCGGATGTCCAAAGTGGACAACCGAGTGCCGGGCGTGGCGACGACCCAGGCCACGAGCCTGCTCCCGGCCTCGACGACGGCGACCGCGTCGGCGACACCGGGCACCTCGGCCAGCGCGGCTTCGACCGCACCGAGCTCGATCCGGAAGCCCCGGATCTTGACCTGCTGGTCGGCCCGGCCGTGGTAGAGCAGGACACCGTCCGGCCGGCGCTCGACGAGGTCACCGGTGCGGTACATCCGCTGCCCCGGCACCCCGCTCACGGTGTCGGGCAGGAAGCGTTCGGCCGTCAGCTCGGGGCTCCCCCAGTACCCGTGGGCGAGGCCGGCACCCGTGGCGTACAGCTCGCCGATCGTCCCGTCCGGCACCGGGGCGAGGTGCTCGTCGAGCACGTGCACGCCGGTGCCGCGGATCGGCCGCCCGATGGGCACCGAGTCGTGCGGCGGCTCGGTCACCCGGTGGCAGCAGGTGAAGGTGGTGTTTTCGGTGGGCCCGTAGCCGTTGACCACGGCGGTTCCCGGGAGCGCCGCCAGCGCCCGCCGCACGTGGGCCGGGGACAGCACGTCGCCGCCGGCGATGAGGTAGCGCAGGCCGCGCAGGTCGTCCAGCCCCGTTTCGACGGCCTGGTGGAACAGCCCCGCGGTCAGCCACAGCACGGTGACCCCGTGCCGCCCGGCGAACTTCGTCAGCTCGGTGATCGAGAGGTCGTGCGCGGGGGCGAGCACGAGGCGGGCGCCGTTGAGCAGCGGGCCCCAGATCTCCAGCGTCGAAGCGTCGAACGCGGCGGGGGCGAAGTGCAGGAAGACGTCGTCGGCGCCGATCGGCAGGAAGTCCGTGTCCACGACCAGCCGGCAGACGGCCCGGTGCGGCACGCACACGCCCTTCGGGGCGCCCGTCGAACCCGAGGTGTACGCGAGGTAGGCGACGTCTTCGGCGTGCACGCCGGGGCCGCGAAAGCCGAGGTCGGGGTGCTCGACGTCCGAGCGAACGGCCCGCACGCCCGCGACCGCCCGGTCGTCCGGGACGAGGAGCACCTCGGCGCCGGCGTCCCGGAGGACGAGTTCCCGGTGCCGCGCCGGATACCGCGAGTCCAGCGCGAGATAGGCACCGCCGGCTTTCAGAACCGAAAGCAAAGCGACGACGGTGGCGATTCCACGACCGGCTTCGACGGCCACGACGTCCCCGGGCCGCACCCCACCGGCGACCAATGCCGAGGCCAGCCGATCGGACCGGTCGTCGAGAGCGGCATACGTGAGTTCCCGTTCTCCGTCCGTGAGCGCGATCCGATCCCCCGAAAGCAACACGACTTCGGCGAATCGAGCAACAATAGTGGTGGAATGCTCGATAAAGACGTCACTCATTGCACTCCTTTCAGCCCGACCGGCGAAGGCACCATTCATCCGGGCGCGAGATGTCTCACGGTGCTGGAATCAGAGCAAAACCCCAGTTCAGAGCGACTGCTCCCGCGGCGTGGCAAGCTCTGCGCCACATCCGCGGGCTCCCCAGAGCCCTGCTGGGACTTCGCGAAAGCTTCGATGAACCCCCGGAGTTCGTTGTCTTCGCAAGACTAGCGGAAAATTGCCCACCAAGACTAGTCCGACCGTGTGACTGCGCCGCCCTACGGTCCGTCATGTGGCACCGCGGTCAAGGTCGTCACTTCCATAAAAGGGGAAAGCGCGAGTTCGGGGGCCAATGGAAACAGAATTCATCGGAATTGGAGCGCTATCACCGATGCCGATTCCCGGCAACCCCTAAAGAAACCGGGCTCGGCCGGCCCCCGGCCCGGCCCGGCCCGCCGAGCCGGGGCCAGGGAGCCTCGGAACCAGGGGAAACTACTCAGGCGCCGGCACCCCGGCGCCGATAACCTCGGCACGGTGAGGATTTCACGCATTGCCGTGCCGCTCGGTTGCGCCGCCGTGGTCGCGTCCTTCTGGCTCGTTCCCTCGGTCGAGGGCGACGCCGAGACGGACCGGCAGTCGACCACGCTGGCCGACGCGATCGGCTACCCGCGCCAAGCCGACGCCGCCGGGTTCGCCCGCGCCGCGCTGGCCACGCCGCTGGGGCGCAGCGAGAGCTTCGGCGTCCTGGAGGCCACCGACCTGCCGCACGACGACCCCCGGGACCCGATGGCCCGCCTGGTCTGGCGGATCCACCACGAGACACCGGACACGGACTGGAACGTCGGCCCGGACACCTTCGACGCCTGCTACCGCGTCGAGTTCGACTACTACGGGACGTCGTCGGGACCGTCGCGGATCACGTGCCCGGCGAACGCCGCCCCGATCACCCCGCAGCCGGTGCCGAGGCGGGACATCCCGCCCGAGTTCGCCCCGGCGCTCGAGGCCGTCCTGGGGCACTTGCCGCCCACGGCCGGCCTCCCGGAGGTCCGCGCGGCGCTGACCACCGGGATGCCCGCGCCCCCGGTGGACCCCGAGACCCACCTGGCCGGAATCCCACCGGAGGTCCTCGTCCAGGTCCGGGGACCCGACGTCGGCGTGGCCCTGTTCGCCCGGACGGGCGTCGAGGACACGGACTGCATGATGGGCCGCCGGGTCGCGGGCGTGGTGCGGGTGTGGTCCCTCAGCGCGCGAGACCAGCGGATGGAGCGTCCGTGCAGCGCCGAAGCGGCTCTGGCCGCTCCCTAAAAGCGCCCACGGCTGCCTCGTCGGCGCCGGCTCGGCTCACAACGCGTGCACGGAGACCTTCCCGAACGAGGTCTTCCCCGTCGCCGTCGAACTCTGCAGGCCGACGAAGCTCTCCGCCGGGATCAGCGTCGGGTCCACCACCGACAGCACCTCCCGGCCGCCGTCGTACAGGGTCAGCTTCGAGCCCTGGACCGCGAAGCTCAGCGCGTGCGTCTCCTCCGGCTTGATGTCCGCCGCCGTGCCCGTGCCCGCCAGCTTCGTGTTGACCCCGGCGTCCACGACGCCGATCGCGTACTTCTGGCCCCACGACGCGATGCCCGCGTAGTAGTAGCTGTCGCGGGTGGTGAACCTCGTCATCAGCACCGCGTCCCGGTCGTTCAGCGCCGTGCTGTGCGGGGTCACCTCGGCGGCCAGGTCGTAGTCCAGCGCGCGGATCGGCACGTTGCCCTGCAACGTCTGGGTCGCGACCGCGGTGCCCAGCGTCGTCGCACGGCCCCCGCCGACCTGGAACGACGCGCCGTTCGGGATCTCCCTGCCTTGGGTCATCGTCCACTTCGCCGGGTCGACGATCTGCAACCCGGTGCGCCAGACCGCCAGCTCGATCGTCTCGTTCCAGCCGGGACGGTTGTTCTTGGCGTTGAAGAAGACGTGGTCGGCGCCGTTGTGGGTGACGACGAACTGGCGGTACACCATCGCGTCCTCGGGACCGCCGGCCACACCGAGGTCCAGCTCCAGGTTCGCCCGCGACAGCTCCCAGCGGATCCCGTCGCGCGAGAGGAGCTTCCCGCCGCGGGACGGGTAGTCGGCCTGCCAGCCGACGACGCGCATCTCGTAGCCGCCGTCGGCGGTGCGGCGGAGGTTCGGGCCGCCGATGCCGAGGGACGCCCAGCCGCCGTCGCGCATCGGGCGCAGGATCGGGTTGCCCGCGTACTTCGTCCACGGCCCGGCCGGGTTCTTCGCCGTGGCGTAGCAGATGTACTCCGGTTCCCCGCCCGCCGACGCGATCTTCCCGGCGGTGTACCAGATCTTCCACGTGCGCTCGGCCGCGTCGTGGTACAGCGCGGAGTTGTAGATGTAGTCGTCCTCCCACGGCATCGTCGACTCGAGGATGACGCCGTGCTTGGTCCACGGCCCGGCCGGCGCGCTCGCGGTCGCGTAGTGGACGCGGCCCTTGCCCGCGGCGTCGATGCCGAAGTAGGTCATGTGCCAGGTGCCGTTCAGGTAGACCACGCTGGGCTGGTTGAGGTTGTTGTGGTCGGTGTCGATCGAGCGGCTCAGCACCGGGTCCGGCGTCTTGGTCCAGGTGACGCCGTCCTCGCTGGTGGCGTACCCGACGTAGTACAGCGAGCCGTACCACATCTTGAACCGCGGGCCACCACCCTGGTTGTAGACCAGGCACGGGTCCTGCAGCAGCGAGGTTTCCCACGACAACGTCTGGGACATCACCGTCCCGCGGCGCTCCCAGCCGCTGATCGGGCCGAACGTGTCGCGCAGGAGCTCGACGCCGGCCCGCGGCCGGGACGCCGATGCCACCGCCGGGAGCAGGGGCACCGCGGCCAGCGCCGCACCGGCACCGAGGAAGACACGACGAGAGTGCTGGGACATCATTGTTCTCCGTTCTCGTGGGCCGATACCGAGCGGACGGCCGCCGCGGTGAAGGAACTGCCGAAGGAGACGGCGCGAGCCCCCGCCCCGAGGAACGCCGCCGCGGTGCCGGCGTCGACCCCGCCGGTCGCGACGAACCACACGCCGGGGAAGGGTGCCCGCAGCGCGGTGATCCAGGCGGGCGTCAGCACGCTCGCGGGAAAGACCTTCTGCCAGCGGAAACCCGCCGCGAGCGCGGCGCCCACCTCGGTGCCGGTCGCGACGCCGGGCAGGTGCGGCAGGCCGTGCCCGACGCTCGCCTGGGCCACCCGCGCGTCGAAGCCCGGCGCGACGGTGAACCCGGCGCCCAGGCTCCGCACCGCGTCGAGGGCGTCGAGCGTGGTGACCGTCCCCGCGCCGACGCACGCGCCCGGCTCGTCGCGCGCCCACTCGACGGCGGCCGCCAGCGACGCGGCGGATTCCTCGCCGTGCCAAGGGACTTCGATCAGCTCGACGCCGAGAGCCCGGGCATCGCTGCAGAGCCGCACGGTCGTGACGGGATCGTGGCCGCGAAGGATCACCATGACCGGCAGCGCGGTGAAGTGGCGGCCGAAGAAGTCGTCAGCCGGCATGGCGGCGCACCCCCGAAGTGCCGTCCCACCCGAGATTCTGGGAAATCTCCGAGGCCAGCTCCCACAGCAGCGGCAGGTGCCGGCGAAGGCGTTCAAGCGGCTCGATCGCGCACAACGCCGTGATCGACACCCCCGCGTGGACCGCCCCGGCGTGGTCGCGCACCGGGACCGCGATGCAGGCCAGGAAGCTCTCGTACTCGCCGTCGTCGACGGCGTAACCCTGCTTGCGCACCCGGCTCAGCTCGGCGGCGAAGTCGGCGGGACCGGTGATAGTCGAGGCGGTGAACTTCTCGAACGTCGTGGTCGCGAGGATCGCGTCACGTCGTTCCGGCGCCAGACCGGCCAGGATGGCCTTGGCGACGCCAGCGGTGTGCACCGGGACCGGCGCGCCGATCCGCGAAGCCATCCGGACCGCGCCGTGGCCTTCGACCTTGTCGACGTAGACGATGTCCGTGCCGGCCAGCTCGGCCAAGTGGATCGTGTGGCCGACCTCGCGGGCGAGCCGTTCCAGCCGGGGGCGCGCGGCGGTGCGCAGGTCCATCGCGTCGAGGCACTCCAGGGCCATCCCGATCAGGCCGAACCCGATGGCCCAGGTGAGGTCGTCGAGCCGGCGGACCAGCCGGTGCCGCTCCATCGTCTGCAGCAGCCGGAGCACGGTGGAGCGGTGCACGTCGAGCTCCTGCGCGAGGTCGGTGAGCCGGCGCGGCCCGCGGGCGCAGGCGTCGAGGATGACGGCGGCCCGGTCGACGGACTGGGACATCTCAGCTCCCTGAGGTCGGCGCGACGGCGGCCCGCACGAGGTCGGCGGGCGGACGCGGGAAGTGGTCGGACAGCGACGTCAGCGCGGCCGCGGCCAGCAGGTGCCCGAGGCGCAGCCGGGCGGGGTGCGGCAGGCCGGTCAGCATCCCGTGCAACCAGCCGGCGGCGAAGGCGTCGCCCGCGCCGACCGGCTCGACGACGTCCACCGGCAGCGCGGGCTCGGTGGTCACGCCGTCCGGGCCGAAGCTCGTCGCATCGGTCCCGCCGTTCTTGACCACGACGACGGCCGGTTCGGGAAACAGCTCGCGCACTTGCTCTGGTGTGGTGGTGCCCCAGAGCGCGGCGGCCTCGTCCAGGCCGGTGAACACGACGTCCGCGCGTCGCACCAGTCCTTTGAGGACGGTTGCGGCTTCGCCGGTGTCCGGCCAGAGCGCGGGGCGGTGGTTGACGTCGAAGCTGGTCACGACGTCGCGGCCGAGGGCGTACCCGACCGCGTCGCGGCACGACGCCGACAGCGCGGGAGTGACGCCGGACAGGTGCAGGTGCCGCGGCCGCGCGGACAGGGCGCGGTCGACGTCGGCGCGGCCGAGCCGGGAGGCCGCCGAGCCGTCGCGGTAGTAGGTGACCGTGGAGCCGCCGGGGTGCGGGTCCTTGACGAAGAAGCCGGTGCGTCCGGGGCCGCGCCGGGTCAGCGAGACGTCGACGCCGGCCGCGGCGAGGTCGTCGAGCAGCCGGGCGCCCAGGGCGTCGTCGCCGACGAGGCTCACCCAGGACGCGGTGGTGCCGAGCTGGACGAGCGCCCGGGCCACGTTGGACTCCGCGCCCGCGGTGGTGAGGGCGAAGCGCGTCGCGTGGCGCAGCGGTTCGCCGTCGGCGGGCAGCAGCTGGGCCATGCTTTCGCCGAAGCACACGACGTCCGGCCTCACGGGACCTCCACGAAGCCACCGCTTTTGAGCGATTCCGCGGCGGCGAGCACCACGGCGAGGTCGGCGAGGCCTTCCCGACCGGACACGACGGGTTCGGCGCCGGTGCGGATGGCGCCGAGCCAATCCTCGACCATCAGGCGGTGGCTGTCGTAGTAGTTCTCCTTCCCGGTGTGCTCGCTCCCGGACGGGGTCCAGATGTGGCAGCCACCTTCGTCACCGTCGTAGTCGACGACGACGTCGAGCCGTCCGCCGGAGCCGAGCACGGTGGCCTCGGCCTGCGCGGCCGGGCCCGGCGCGGACCAGGTGAGCACGGACTGGGCGGTGACGCCGCTCGCCATCCGCAGCGTGAGCACGACGGTGTCGGTGTCCCCGGCGGCGGCGACCGCCGTGACCGGCCCGCCGAGGCAGCGCAGCAGGCTGACCTGGTGGGTGCCCTGGTCGAGCAGGATCCCGCCGGACGGGCCGCCGCCGTGGCGCCAGCCGTCGCGCACCCACACGCCGCCGACCTGGTAGGCGCGAGTGGAGCGCAGGGCGACGACGTCCCCGATCCGGCCGGTGTCGAGCATCTCCTTCGCGTCGCTCACCGCGGTGAGGTGCGGGTAGTTCTCGGCGACGGCCAGCACGAGCCCGGCTGTCTCGGCTGCGGCGACCATGGCGTGGGCATCGGAAAGCGTGGTGGCGAACGGCTTTTCGACGAGGACGTGGCACCCGGCGTGCAACGCCTCCAGCACGACGGCCGCGTGGAGGTGGTGGGGCACCCGGACGTCGACGGCGTCGATCCCGGCTTCCCGCCGCGCTTCGGCCAGCGAGGTGAACGGCCGGGCACCGGTCAGCTCGGCCACGGCGGCGGCACGCGCCGGGTCGGGGTCGATGGCGGCGGCGAGGCCGCCGAGAGCCGGATAGACGGTCCGGGCGACGATCTCGCCCATCGCCCCGCAGCCGGCCAGTGCCACTCGGGTCACGAGGGGTCTCCTTCCGGGCGGTACCGGTCCGCAGGCAGACCGGAGAGGTGGGTGCCGAGGGCGAGGAGCTGGCCCGCGTGGGGTTCAGCGGCCGCCCGCTCGCGCTCAAGGTCCTTGGTCACGAGGCGACCCCTTCCTCGGGCCGGTACCGATCCGCCGGCAACCCGGCCACCCCGGTCCCCACGGCGAAGACCTTCCCCGCGTGCGGCTCCGCCGCCCGCGCGCGCTCGAGGTCCTTGGTCACGAGACGCCCCCTTCCCCAGGCCGATACCGATCCGCCGGCAATCCCGCCACCCCGGTCCCCACCGCGAAGACCTTCCCCGCATGCGGCTCCGCGGCCGCCCGCTCGGGTGTGAAGCCCTCCTGGGACGTCGTGATGAACAACGTCGTCAGGTCCGGCCCGCCGAAGCAGCAGCTGCTCACCTGCGTCGCCGCGACCTCGACCCGGGCCAGCACCTCGCCGCGTGGGCTGAAGCGGACCACCGCCGAGCCGTTCCACAGCGCCACCCAAAGCGCGCCCTCGGCGTCGATCGTCATCCCGTCCGGTGCACCCAAGGCCGGGTCGATCGCGAACGCCCGCTCGCGCCGGCCGCCGGCGTGAACCAGGTCGACGCGCTGGGTGGGCGTGTCGATGTAGAAGAACTCGTCCGGGTTCCGCCAGGCGAGGCCGTTCGAGATCGTCACGTCCGCCAGCACCCGAACAGCCGAAGTGCCGTCCAGGCAGTACAGCGAAGCCGCGCCCGGTGAGCGGTCCCGGGCCATGCTGCCCGCCCAGAACCGGCCGTGCGGGTCGGCCGCGCCGTCGTTCATCCGCGCGTTGCGGCCGCGCTCGGGCTCGGCGAGTTTCCGCAGCGAGCCGTCCGTGCCGAGCCGGGCGAAGCCGAACTCGCTCGCCACGACCCAGCCGTCGGTGGGGTCGGCGCACGGCACGACCGCGCCCACTGCCTCCCCGAGCGCAAACGTTTCCACCACGGAAAGCCGCAGAGCATCCCACGTTGCGCGGCGGACGAGCCCCGCGTCCAGGTCCACCCACAGCAGCTCGCCGCGGACGTCGTCCCACAACGGGCCCTCCGCGTGGTCGGCGCGCTCCTCGAGCGCGACCTGAGCCTGGTAAGTACGCATCAGCCGATCCGGAAGGAGGTGTAGGAATGCGCGGGGAAGGTCACCGAACCGGTCGACAAATCCACTGTGGACTCCTCGGGGACGACATTGCGCGGGTTTCCGGCGGTGTTCACGCCGTTCGTCCGTCCTTCCAGGACACTCACCGCTGCCCGGCCGTGGGGCCCCTCGAGACGCAGGGTGTACGTCAGCGGCGCGTCCGACGCGTTGACGACGTCGATCGACAGCTTGGTGCCGCTCGAAAGCGCGGTGACGTCGAACAGCTCGTCGCCGCCGGTGACGTCGGTGCGCAGGACGCCGGGCTGCCACGACGCCGCCTTCATCCGGTGCACGTAGTACGGCGGCTGACCCCACACCTGACTCTGGTTGAAGAACACCAGGCCCTGGTCCCAGCCATTGTCGTTCTGGCCGTCCACCTGCAGCGCGTTGGCCGACGAGACGACGTCGACCTTCGGACGGCGTTGCAGCGCGTTGATCGCGTAGGCGTTGCCGATCGCGCGGGCCAGGTCGTGGCTGTCGGCGTTCAGCTCGAAAACGACCACCTTGTAGTCCGCGCCCGGACTGATCCGGCCCAGCTGATCGACGTAGCTGTCGAGCGCCCGGATCTGCGACGGCACCCCGGCGGCGTCCTGGGTCCACAGGTGGATGTCGAACTGGACCTGGGCGCCGTACTGCTTCGCCAGATTCAGGATCTTCTGGTGTGCGGCCAGGGTGTTCACCTTGCCGCCGCCGGTGAAGTGGAACGGGTCGGTGATCACGTCGCTGTAGGTGAAGTCGCCGACGACCAGCTTGATCGACGGGTCGTAGGCCCAGATGACGTCGGCCAGGGCCTTGAACTTCGTCCAGTACGTCTCGTCGACGGCGTTCTCGTTGCCGAGTTCCAGCCGGTGCACGGCGTACGGCGCGGGGTGGCCATCAGCGACGCGTTTCGCGCCCCAGGCCGACGTCCCGGGTCCGTACAGGTACTGCATCAGGTCGGCGATGTCCTGCGGGGTCTCGTCGATGTTCAACGACGGGACGGCGTCGATGCCCATCGCCTCGCCGAGGCGCAGGAAGTCGAAGATGCCCCAGCCGTTGGACTCGTACGGGTACCAGAAACCGCGCGTGACGGGCCGCGTGACCGGGTCGCCGATCATCGTCTTCCACTTGTAGTCCGAGACGTCGCCGCAGCCGCTGTTGGCGCAGCCGCCGAACCGGATCGCGCGCAGGCCCTGCTGCACCATCGCGTCGGCGACGTCCTTGCGGACGGGCAGGCCCTGGAACCGGCCCCACGCGCCGGGCTGCAGGAACACGTACCCGACGTCGGCGGTGCCAGGCGCGGTGAGGTCGACGGTGAACCGCGCGTGCGCGTCGGCCGCCGACGGCGTCAGCGCGAAGGAGTAGGTGCGCCAGCCGTTGCCCTGCGGGCGAATCGACGTCCGGGCGAACGTCTTGCTGCCGTCCGCGTTCTGCAGGGCGACGCTCACCTGCTGCGACGTCCGCAGGGTGATCTTGCCTTCGTACGGCTTGCCGCCCACGACCCCGATGCCCTGCCGGTTGAGCCCGCGGTTCTCGACGCCGACACTGCCGCGGCCGGAGACGAAGGTGATCCGCTGGTCCTGGCGGCCCTTGAACGGCGCGGTCGTGTCGAGCACAAAAGAACCCCGCGCTCCCGCAGACACGACAGGCCGCCACATGCCGCTGACGCCGGCGTCGTGCTCGGGTTCCTGGAACGCCTCGCCGAACAGCAGCTGGCTGTAGATGCCGCCGTAGATCTCGTGGTTGACGTCCTCGAGCCCGGTCGCGACGTCGGTGCGCGGCGCCTGGCTCACGACGTCGGTGTGCACGGTCACCGAACGCTGGAGCGTGGTCGGGACGAGCTTCCACGTCTGCCCGGCGCGACCGCCGACCTGGCTCCACAGCTGGGTCTCGGTACCGGCCGCCGTCTGGCCATCCTTAGTGGACAAGAGTCGGTTGCCGGTGCCCTGGTTGGCGATGGTGACCGCACCGCCGCCCGCGTCGGCGACGCGCCAGTGCTGGTCGGGGTAGCTGCCCAGGTAGTCCCAGAGGTGGACGACGGCACCGTCGTCGGCATGACCGTCCACTGTCGACAAAGCCTTTCCGGTGCCGTCGTTGACGATCTCGGAGTAGCCGTCACCGAGGTCGACCAGCCGCCAGAGCTGGTTGCGGTTCCCGGCGTAGGGATCGACGGTGACGACCGGGTCGGCCCCGGTGCGGGTCAGGCCCAGCGCGTTGCCGCTCTGTGCCTCGACGATGGTGAACGTCGTGTCGTCCGCGGCCGAAGCGTGGACGGCGGTGGGGATGGTCGCGGCCAGCGCGAGGGCCAGCGCCGCGACAAGGGGACGTCTCATGGTGGCTCCTCAGCTCTGGCTGCGTTCGGACCGGCGGGCACGCAGCCGGTCGGTGACGACGGCGACGGCGAGCACCGCGCCGAGCACGATCTGCTGGTAATACGGCGAAACGTGCAAGATGACGAGACCGCTGTTGATGCAGACCAGGAGCACCGCACCGAACGCGACGCCGATCACCCGGCCCACTCCCCCGCTCAGGCTGATCCCGCCGATGACCGCGGCCGCGATCGCGTTCAGCTCCCACCCCGTCGCGACGCTGGGCTGGCCGACGGTCAGCCGGGCCGTCACCAGGACGCCGACCACCGAAGCGAGCACGCTGCTGACGATGTAGGCCAGCACCACGCGCCGCCGCGTCCGGATCCCGGCCAGGCGGGACGCTTCGGCGTTGCCGCCGACCGCGTAGAGCTGGCGGCCGACGTGGGTGCGTTCGAGGAAGAACCACGCAAGCACGCAGGCGCCGACGAACAGCAGCGCGGGCACCGGGATCGCGGCAATCCGGTACTGCGCGACACTCGTGAACGTCTCGCCGACGCCGTCGATCGGGAAGCCCTGGGTGAGCGCTAGCGCCGCGCCGCGGGCGGCGACGAGCGTCACCAGCGTCGTGACGAACGGTGGTACACCCAGGATGGTCACCGAGAAGCCGTGCACCAGCCCGATCGCCGCGCCGGTCACCAGTGTGACGGCGATGGCGACGACGTCCGGCAGTCCCGCGTGGACGTTCAGCCACGCCGACCACACCCCCGACAGCGCGACCACCGAGCCGACCGACAGGTCGATGCCGCCGGTGATGATGACGAAGCTGACGCCGAGCGCGAGCAGGCCGTACTGGGCCAGGTCGACGCCCATGGTCTGCAGGTTCGACAGGCCGGCGAAGTTGGCGTTGCCGAGCGCGAACACGGCGAACACCACCACGACGGCGCCGACGACGCCGATCTCCTTGCCGCGCAGGAACGAGGGGCCGCCCCGCTCGGGCACGGTGTCCGGCGGGGCCGGTTCGGTCTGGGTGGCGGTCACGGTGCCGCTCCTTCCGGGACGTCGTTGGCGGCGGTCATCAGGGCCTGCTTGCTGTAGGCCGCGCGCGGGACGGTCGCGGCGAGCCGGCCGCCGGCGAGCACGACGGTCCGGTGCGTGAGCCGCATCAGCTCCTCCAGCTCGGAGGAGGCGATGACGACGGCCATGCCCTGGGCGGCGAAGGACTCGACGAGGTGGTAGATCTCGGCCTTGGCGCCGACGTCGACGCCGCGGGTGGGCTCGTCGAGCAGTAGCAGCTTCGGGCGGGTCGCGAACCAGCGGCCGAAGATCGCGCGCTGCTGGTTGCCGCCCGAGAGCGTGCCGATCGGCTGCTCCTGGGTGGCGCAGCGGACCCGCACCGAGCGCCGCACCTCGTCGGTGAACGCCTTTTCCGCGCGCGGCCCGAGGTAGAAACCGCGTTTCGCCAGCCGCGGCAGTGACGCGAGCGAGATGTTCCAGCGGACCGGGGCGTCGAGCAGGAGTCCTTGGTGCTTGCGGTCTTCGGGGACCAGGCCGACGCCCGCACGGACGGCGTCGGCGGGGTGCTTCGGCGCGTACGGGCGGCCGTCGAGGCGCATCGAGCCCGCGGTGACCGGGGTGGCGCCCATCAGGGCGTGCACCAGGCGGCTGCGCCCGGAGCCCATCAGGCCGGCGACGCCGAGGATCTCGCCCCGGCGCACCTCGAAGTCCACCGGCCCGATCCCGGCGCCTTCGAGCGCCCGTACGGTCAGCACCGGCTCGTCGCCCGGGGGCGGCGGGTCGCCTTCGACCAGCACCTCGGCCTCGTCGCCGGCCATCGCGCGGATCATCGCCTCGTGCGTCGCCTGCTCCGGCGTCAGGTCCGCGACGAGCCTTCCGTTGCGCAGCACGAGGACGCGGTCGGCGATCTCGCGGACCTCGTCGAGCCGGTGGCCGATGAAGAGCACGACCTTGCCCTGCGCGGCCAGGTCCCGCGCGCACTTCAGCACGCGGCGCGCCTCGACCGGGCCGAGCGCCGAGGTCGGCTCGTCGAGCACCAGCACCGACGGGTCCCGGCCCAGCGCCTTCGCGATCTCGACGAGCTGGCGCTGCGCGACCGACAGCCGGACGACCGGCCGTCGCACCGGGATGTCGGCGTCGATGCGGGCGAGCATCGCGCGGGCGGCACGTTCGGTGCCGCGGCGGTCGAACACGACGCGCCCGGTGCCTGCCCGCCGGCCCAGCATGAGGTTCTCCGCCGCGGACAGCTCGGGCACGAGCGGGAACTCCTGCGACACGGTCGCCACGCCGAGGTCCTGCGCGTGCGCCGGGTCGCCGTTGCGCAACGGCGTGCCGCCGAGGGTGACGCGGCCTTCGTCGGCGGCGGTGGCGCCGGTCAGCACCTTGATGAGCGTCGACTTGCCGGCGCCGTTCTCGCCGAGCACGGCGACGACCTCGCCGCCGCGCAACGCCAGCCGGTCGACGTTGAGCACCTCGACGGTGCCGTACCGCTTGCGCAACCCGGCCGCCTCGACGTGGGCGGTCACTGGGTGACGCCCAGCTTCTTGAGGTCGTCCAGGTAGGTCTGCAGGTTGTCGCCGGTGACCAGGCCGATGCCGGAGCTGAGCGTGCTGACGCCGTCCTTCTCGGCCAGGTACGGCTGCAGGAGCTGGCTCGTCGCGTCCTTGCCGAGGACCTTGAGCGCGGTCAGCAGGTACACGCCGAGGTAACCCTGCTGGTAGGGCCGCTGCAGCACCATCGCCTGGACGACGCCGTCGCGCACGAACTCGACGGTCTTCGGCTCGGCGTCGTCGGCGACGACCTTCACCGTGCCGGCCTTGCCCGCCGCCTTGACCGCCTGCCCGGCCGCGGGGCCGTCGTAGGACCACACGGTGTAGATCCCGGCGAGGTCCGGATTCGCCTGCAGCACGGTTTGCGCGTTCGACAGCGCTTTCGACGGGTCGGAATCGTCGTTGAGCGTGTCGACGACCTGGATACCGGATCCTTCGATCGCTTTCTTGAATCCGGCGATGCGCTGGGTCGCGTTCGCGGCGGTCAGCGAACCGGTGAGGATGGCGACCTTTCCGGAACCGCCGAGCAGCGTTTTCATCGATTCCCCGGCCTTTTGCCCGGCGTCGGTGTTCGGGGTGCCGAGGTAGGTGACCGGATCCGGCGTCCCGGCGAGCGGGGAGTCGATCGCGACCACGCCGATCCCGGCCTTCTGCGCGGCGCCCACCGGACCGACGACGGCCTTGGGGTCGACGGCCGAGACGGTGTAGCCGTCCACCTTGTCCGAGCGCAGGGTGTCCAGGATGGACAGCTGGGCACTGAGGTCGCCGCCCGCCGGAGCCTGGAAGTTCGCTTGCACCCCAAGCTCCTTCGCCGCGTTCTCCATGCCCGTGCGGCCTTCGGTCCAGTACGCCGACGGGCTGTTGATCACCATCGCAACCCGGACGCCCCCGGCGGTCTTGCCCTGGACGGCCTGCTTGATCTTCCCGGCGAGCTCGGCCAGCTTCGCGTCGTTGAACTCGGTCGACCCGGTCAGTTTCGCGGCCGCCTGGCCGGACTGCTGTTTCGCGTCGTCGGCCGCCGACGTGCAGCCGGAAAGGGTGAGCGCCGTCGCGGCGGCGAGTGCGGTCGTCGTGATGAGGACGCGGCTGACGGTCATGGCGAACTCCTTTGTTGCGCTATTTGCACACCCGTGTGCGCACTGAGCACGTCTAGCGCGGAAGACTGCGCCGGGCCCCCTTTCCTGTCAAGATTTCCGGGGCGAATCAGTGCCTTTGTTGCGCCCTCTGCACATCACCATTCCGCGAACGACCCGTCCGAGTGGGTCCACACCGGCGTGCGCCAGTGCGTTCCGTCCTCGTGGGCCTTCCGGACGGCGGCCTCGTCGATCTCCACGCCGAGGCCGGGACCGGGCGGACGTTCGACGTACCCCTCGGTGAAGGTGAAGACCTCTCGGTTGACGACGTAGTCGAGCAACTCGGCGGTGCGGTTGTAGTGGATGCCCAGCGACTGTTCCTGGATGAGGAAGTTGGGGGTGGCGAAGTCGACCTGCAGGCACGCGGCCAGGGCGAGTGGCCCGAGTGGGCAGTGCGGGGCGAGGACCGCGCCGAACGTCTCGGCGAGGACGGCGATCCGGCGCACCTCGGAGATCCCGCCGGCGTGGGCGAGGTCGGGCTGCACCACCCGGACGCCGGCCTCCAGCACGGGAAGAAAGTCACCGCGGGAGAAGAGCCGTTCGCCGGTGGCGATCGGGCGGCTGGTGCTCTCGACGAGCCGCCGCAGGTTCGTGTGGTTGTGTTCCGGGACCACGGGTTCCTCGATGAACAACGGGTCGAACGGTTCCAGCGCCTCGATCAGGCGTGGCGCGGCGGCCGCGCTGACCCGGCCGTGGAAGTCGACGGCGAAGTCGCGGTCCGGGCCGAGCGCCTCCCGCACCTGCCGGGCCCGGTCGGCTGCTTCCGCGACGTCGCGCGCGCTCGGGATCGGCGGGAACTGCGCGGTGGCGTTCATCTTCACCGCCGTCATCCCGGCCTCGCGCTGCGCGGTGGCCGCGGCGGCGACGTCGCGGGGCGAGTCGCCGCCGATCCAGCCGTACACGCGGACGCGGTCGCGCACCGGACCGCCGAGCAGCTCGTACACCGGCACGCCCAGCCGCCGCCCGGCGATGTCCCACAGCGCCTGGTCGAGCGCGGCGACCGCCGACGAGCGTTCCGGGCCGCCGCGGTAGAACCCGCCCTTGGTGAGCCGTTGCCAGAGATCTTCGATGCGGCGGGGGTCCGCGCCGACGACCTGCTCGGCCAGGGCCGCGACCGCCGCCGCGGTGACGTCGGCCGAGCCTTCGAGCCCGCCCTCACCCCAGCCGTGGATCCCGGCGTCCGTCGAGACCTTGACGAACATCCACCGCGGCGCGACGAGGAAAGTCTCGACGTCGGTCACCCGCATACCCGCTCCTTCGCTAGAGTATGATTTATCATACTCAAATGGGAGGCGAAGTGAACCCGCTGAGCGGACCAGGCGGCCTGCACGCACGGGTGGTCGACGCGATCGGCAGCCGCATCGCCACGGGCGAGCTCGCCCCCGGCTCGGTGCTGTCCACGGAACGCATCGAGCAGGACCACGAGGTGTCGCGGTCGGTGGTGCGGGAGGTCCTGCGCACGCTCACCGGGCTGGGGATGGTCCAGCCGCGGCACCGCGTCGGCACCATCGTGCTGCCCGTCGCGGCGTGGAACCTGCTCGACCCGCGCGTGATCACCTGGCGCGCGGCCGGGCCCGACTCCCGGCGTCAGCTGGGCGAACTGCTCACCCTGCGCGAGGCCCTCGAACCGATGGCCGCCCGCAGCGCCGCGGCCGGCCGGGACGCCGAGACCACGCGGACCCTGCGCGAAGCGCTGGCCGGGATGACGGCCGCGTTCGAAGACGGCAAACCGCACGACTTCGCCACCGCGGACACCGCGTTCCACGAAGCCCTGCTGCGCGGCGCGCGCAACGACGTGCTGAGCCAGCTCGTGCAGACCGTGCTGGCCACCCTGCGCGCCCGGTACGCGGGCCACCGCTCGTTCAACGACGAGACGGCCGCCTCGCTCGACCGGCACCGCGAGCTCGTCGACGCGGTGGCCGCCGGCGACGAGGCCGCGGCCGAAGCGGCGTCCCGCGCGCTCGTGCGTGAAGCCCGGGCCGAGGTTCTCGGCAACTCCGACGAGGGGAACTGACGTGACGTCCTTCGACCTGACCGGGAAGCTCGCGCTGGTGACCGGCTCGCGCCGCGGCATCGGCCGGGCGATCGCCGAGGCCTACCTCGCGGCGGGCGCGCGGGTGGTGCTCAACAGCCCCGACGCCTCACAGGTGGAAGCCGCCGCGGCCGAACTGGGTGAAGGTGTCCTCACGTGCGCCTTCGACGTCTCGGACAGCAACGCGGCGGAAGCGGCCCTCGAGCGGCTCGTCGCCGAGCACGGCTGCCCGGACATCCTGGTGAACAACGCGGGGATCCAGGTCCGCGGCCCGCTCACCGACCTGCCGGTCGAGGACTGGCGCCGGGTCGTCGACGTCGACCTCACGAGCGCGTTCGTCGTCGGCCGCACGCTGGCGCGCGGGATGATCGCGCGCGGCAGCGGGAAGATCGTCAACATCTGCTCGGTGCAGACCCACCTGGTCCGGCCGACGACCGCGCCGTACGCCGCGGCCAAGACCGGCCTCGCCGGGCTGACCCGGTCCATGTGCGCGGAGTGGGCGGGCCACGGGATCCAGGTCAACGGCCTGGCACCGGGCTACCTCGACACCGAGCTCAACGCCTCCCTGGTGGCGGACCCGGAGTTCTCGGCGTGGATCACGCGGCGCACCCCCGCCGGGCGGTGGGGCCGGCCCGAGGACGTCACCGGTCCGGCGGTGTGGCTGGCGTCGGCCGCGTCGGACTTCGTGAACGGCCAGGTCATTTACGTCGACGGCGGCCTGACGGCGGTGATCTGAGTGACCGTGCTCCCGATGGGCCGGGCCGTGACGGTGCTCGGCGCCGGACGCCTTGCCGTGCAGGACTTCCCGGACGTCTCCCCCGGCCCGGGTGACGCGGTGGTCGACGTCGCGTACGGCGGTGTCTGCGGCTCGGACGTCCACTACTGGCAGCGCGGCGAAGTCGGCGAGTCCGTGCTCGCCGACCCGATGGTGCTGGGCCACGAGGTCGTCGGCACGGTCCGCTCGGCGGCCGCCGACGGCTCGGGGCCACCGGCCGGGACGCCCGTCGCCGTCCACCCGGCACAGACCTGCGGCACGTGCGACCGCTGCCGCGAAGGCCGGGACAACCTGTGCCCGCACCTGCGCTACCTGGGCAGCGCGGCCCGCCGCCCGCACACCCACGGCGGTTTCGCGGACCGCCTGCTGGTCCCCGGCCACCGGCTCGTCCCGGTACCCGCAGGACTCTCGTTGCGCACCGCGGCGTTGGCCGAACCGGCGTCCGTCGCCCGGCACGCGCTGACGCGCATGGCCGCACTGGCCGGCGGGGTGCGCGGCCGCCACGTGCTGGTGACCGGCGCGGGCCCGATCGGCCTGCTGGTCGTCGCGCTGGCGCACCTCGAGGGCGCGGCCGAGGTGACCGTCATCGACCTGCACCCCCAGCCCCTGGAGGTGGCCCGGCAGGTCGGCGCCACCCGGACGGTGCCCGCCGACGAACCCCTGCCTCGGGTGGGCGTCGCGTTCGAGTCGTCCGGAGCCCCCGCGGCGGTGGCGACGGCACTGGCCGCCCTGCACCCCGGCGGGACCCTGGTCCAGGTGGGCCAGCTGCCCGGCACCGGCGTCGCCGGACCGTGGCACCTCACGGTCCCCCGCGAGCTGACGTTCGCCGGCTCCAGCCGGTTCGCGGGCGGGATGGCGGAAACCCTGGCCGCACTCGCGGCGCACCCGGCCTCGTTCGCCCCGATCGTCTCCGCGGAGTACACAGTGGACAAAGCGGAGCAGGCGCTGGCCGTCGCCGCCCGGCCGGAGCGGTCGAGCAAGGTCCTGCTGCGGTTCGGGGCCCCCTCGGTCTGACCTCTGAGGACGGCCGGCCCAGGGCGTTCGTCAGGAGTCGCAGCCCGCCGCTAGAGGCCGCTCCCGGGCAACAGCCCGCTGCCCACGACGAGCCACAGCGCGCCGGAAGCTCCCGCAGGCTGCTAGGTCGCATCCTAGGTCAGGAACCGGTTGCCGAAGGACGAGGTCAAGCGGTCGCCGGTCCTCAGCACCAGCGCGACCGACGCGAAGGCCGCGATCACGCTGCCCGCGAGCACGGGCAGCACTCCACGCCGCATCATCACCCCTCGTCTCCGGCCGACCGGAGCAGATTCCCCCGACGCAGTCCGAGAAGCAAGCACCGGCTGCCGGTTCGGCGGAGCAGCCGCGGTGGTACGCCGTCGGAGGTGGTTCGTGCCCGGATCCGCCGTCCGGAAGCTACCGAACGTGACAGCGTCCCTACAGCCGTCCGGGCAGCGGTGGTGCACCGACGGACCCCATCTCCGGCCGGGCCATGGACGCGCGGGAGATCCGTACCTACGTTGCCATCCACAGAAAGGAGTTCCTTTGCAAACTCGAAGAAAACTGTCCGCGGTCATCACCGCGCTGGCGGTGGCGGCGGCGACGACGCTGGGGGGCGGCGCCACCCCGGCCGCGGCCTCCGGCCCCGCGCTCCTCCCACTGTCCATCACGAACAACACCGGTCGCGCGGACGCGGTTCACCTCTACGTCCTCGGTGTCGACCTGACCAGCGGCAAGCTGGGGTACGTCAACGCCGGCGGCACCTTCACCGCCTGGGGCCCCGGCGGCACTCCCCCGGTTCCGGCACCCGACGTCTCCATCGCCGGCCCGGGCAACGGCGGCACCACGACCATCCAGGTGCCCCGCGGCGTCTCCGGACGCGTTTACTTCTCCCTCGGCGAGCGCCTGAAGTTCTTCCTCGCTCCAGGTGGTCTGGTCCAGCCCGCGCCCTGGGCGGGTGGCGACGCCAACCGCGACATCCTGTTCGACTGGAGCGAGTTCACCTACAACGACGCCGGTCTCTGGCTGAACAGCTCCCAAGTGGACATGTTCGCCGTGCCCCACACCGTGGGCGTCACCACCGGATCCGGCGCCGTGAAGTCGACCGGCACGCTGGTCCCCGGCGGCCGCGACAACGTCATCAACGGCATCAAGGCCCAGCCCGGCTGGGCGGGCTCCGTCCAGACCCGCTCGGACGGCACGGTGCTGCGCGTCCTGGCCCCGGGGAAGGCGGCCGACGCCGGGCAGCTCGGCGGCAGCTACCTCGACCCGTACATCTCCTCGGCGTGGAACGCCTACACCGGCAAGACACTGACCGTCGTCCCGTTCGCCGACCAGCCGAACACCAAGTACTTCGGCCGCACCTCGGGCAGCGTCATGAACATCACCGACGGCTCCGGCCGGCAGGTGGCATCGTTCGCCAAGCCCAGCTCGGCGAACGTCTGGGGCTGCGACGGTGCTCTCGGCGCCCCCAACGACCAGGTCGTCGGCCCGATCGCCCGCACGCTGTGCGCCGCGCTCAACCGCGGCACGCTGGGCACGATCGACACGCAGCCGGGCGGCGCCGGCGCCGACTTCTACCGGAGCAACCCGACCAACCAGTACGCGAAGCTGGTGCACGGGAACATGGCCGACGGCAAGGCCTACGCGTTCGCGTTCGACGACGTCGGCAACTTCGAGTCCCTGGTGAACGACGGCAGCCCCCGGGCCGCGAGCATCACCCTGAACAGCTTCACCGGTGGCGGCGGTGGCGTCCCCACCTCCGGCACGAGGCTCATCAGCGACTGGAACGGCAAATGCATCGACGTGCCGAAGCGCAACTTCGCGGACGGCGTCCAGCTGCAGACGTTCTTCTGCAACAGCACCGTCGCGCAGGACTGGACGTTCACCGGTGACACGCTGAGGGTCCCGAACAACATGTGCATGGACGTCGCCTGGGGTTCCCGCGACAGGGGCGCGGCGATCCAGATCGCCACGTGCAGCGGCAACCCGGCCCAGCAGTTCGTCCTGACCGCGGCCGGCGACCTGGTCAACCCGCAGTCCGGCAAGTGCGTCGACATCAAGGCCTGGAACGGCGACGACCGAGCACCCCTGATCCTGTGGGACTGCACCGGTGGCGCGAACCAGAAGTGGCACCGAGGCTGATTCGTTGCTGTGGCGCGGTGTGGTGCCGGGTAGGCCCGGGCACCACACCGCGCCCGAGCGCGGTAGGCCTTACCCGGCAACGGGTTCGAGCACGACGCCGGTGCAGACTCGGCGTTGGACAGGCTTGATACTCGGTGATGACCTGCCGGCCCACCCCAACCCGGTAGCCGCCCTCGGCGAACTGGTTCGGCTGGAACGAGCAGGTGGAGCCTGCACCAGGTCGAGCTTTGGGGTCAACAACCGTCCTCACGCCGGCTCGGCGCTTGCCCGGGCAGTCCCACGCCCGCCACGTAGTCGACTGTCGCCCGGCCGGCCGCGTAGTCGCCTGCGGAAGCATCGGCCAGGCCGAGGCCGATGGCTCCGGCCGGAGAGCTGACGATGACTCCGTTACTGCCTTGGCCGAAGTCGCCGGCCAAGCGCTCGTCGACGGAGTAGCCGGCGAACGCCTTCCGCAGCTGCGCGAGGGTGGACCCGACGCGAATCGCCCCAATTTGGGTGTGCAGCGCCTGGTCTCCGCCGAAGTTGCGGATAGCGAGGACACGCCCGGTCTTCGCCTCGACGCTGAAGCTGAGGTTTTCTCCGTCCTTCGCATACCGCACGCACGACGGACTGGTCTGGTCGTAGGCATTGCCGGTGTCGACGTATCCCTGCGTCTTGAGGTCCCGAGCGGTCAGGCTCAGGGACAGCGCGCCGATCCCGTCGAATCGAACGGCGTGCGGGTCGTTTCGTGTGGCCAGAGCACGGATCTTTCCGGCGATCACGCCTGCGGCCTTCTTGTCCGCCCACCTTCCCGGCACCGCTGCGGCGAGCTGGGTCAGGTAACCGGGGCCGCATTTGCTCAGCGGCCGGACGCCGGCTTCCGCGGCCGCGTCCCAGCCGGGAAACTGCCACAGTTCCTTCGATGTGTCCTGGAACTGGTCCTGCAACGCGACGTTCCGGTAGAGGGCGTCAGCGTCAGTGGTGGTGTTGCGGCAGGTCGGTGTCCATCCACCGAGCTGTTGGGGACGTCCATTCCCTCGGACACTGAGCGTCAACGGTCCTACGAGGGCGTTCTGCAACTGGTCGGTGACGTAGAAGGCAACCTCGGCGAAAGTCAGCGCCTTGATCGCCCCGGCGGCCTGGTACGCAAGCCGGTTGGCCTTGATCACCACCGCGTCACCAGTCGCACCGAGCTTCTTGATCGCGGCCAGTGACAGCTGCTCGAAGCGTTTGCCGAACTCGCTGTCGCCACGCCGGATCTCCTCGGCGCAACTGCCGATGGTGCCCAGGACCGTGCGCACGAACGCAGCCGGATCACCAAGATCCGGCTGGGTGAGCAACTGCTTGCCGCCGCACTCATAGACAGCCTGGACGAACGCGGTAAGCAGCGGGTTCTCGAAGCCGCCAACGTTGACCTGGTCCATCGCGAACCGAACCACATCGGTGAACACGGTGGCCCGGGTGACCTTCGCGGTAGCTCCGATGACCACTTGGCCGGGCTCTGCGGGACGGTCTATCCCGACAGCCACCTCGGTCAGCGGTGGCAGCAGGTAGGACGTCTTACTGTCGAACACGGCCCGCGCCGCGTCGTAAACGGCCGCCGCGACGCCATGGCCAGGTGGCCCCGGCCAGGTCCACGCCCAATTCTGGTTACCGGAGGACATGGTCAGCTGCTGTGTGAAGGGCCGGTTGTTGACAACACGGATGGTGACGAGGTCGTCGTGGTCGGGTTCGAAGCAAACCCGGATGGCCGCGGCCGGGGTTCCCTCGTCGGGATCGACCACGCCGCGGACCCACGACGTCAGCGCGGCTCCTCCGCACTTCGGGCCGTCCTTGCGGGCTCCGGTGATCTCACCGACTTTCTGCCCGACGTTCGCGACCCAGTCCCAGAAGGAGAATTCGGCCAGCTCGGCAGTCAGAACACCGCCCTCGATCCGGAACGGCTGGTCGAGCCGCGGCTCCCATGCGCGGGCCTGCTCACTCCAGTGGACCAGGACAAGCGAGGCGCGCTGGACGTCGGACATCGCCGGCAGTGTCCACCGCACGATCACCGGCTTCCGCAACGGCGCGTCGTGCTGGACGTTGACCGGCTGTCCGTAGAGCTCCGCAGGCTGCCGGTCGATCTGCGCGACCTGGGGGACGTGGATCTCCGTCCCTGCGGTGACCAAACCCGCAGGGACGGTCACCTGCGCCGCGCCGACCTGTACGGAAGCACCCTCGGCTCCGACCGCGGTGTTCTTCTCGAGAATCTTCGGAGCTGGATCGGGGACAGCGAAGGGCGACACCGCGGCCCCCTCGGACACCATCGGAGACGATGGAGCTTTCTCGCTCGTGCAGCCCGCCAGTACGGCGAACACGACAAGCAAGAACACCAGCCGGGGCCGAGTGTGCATGGTGGCTCCCTTCGCTTCAGCGGACGACGACGAACTTGCCCCCGCGCCACGACCAGACCGTGGTTGCCCGGACGGTCGGGCAGCAGTGGGGGTCGGTCGGCGCGTAGGTCAACTCGGTCATCGTCAGCTGACCGCCGGCGTAGCTGAGCTTGTCCACCGCGGGCGCATACGTCTGCGGTTGTGCCTTCTGCGGCAGCAGGATTCCGAGTGAACGCAAGCCACCTGTCCCGGTCCCGGCGAGGACGACGACTTCCGCGTAGCTCGCGTTGCCGCCTTCCGGCGTGCACCCGACGGTGATCAACGCGTTCTCGGCACCGTCACCGTCGACGTCGGCTCTGAGGCTGGGTGCCTGCGGCAGCAGCTCCACGATCCACGAGCCGGCGTCCTTGGTCGGCACGGTCGCGGTGCCTGCCCGGAGCACGACCGGCGCGACGCTGTCGCACACACCAGCCGGCAACGTCGCGTTCGTGAAGTCTTTCTGAGCGACGGCCGTACCAGCACCACGGCTTACAGTCACCGTCTCCTTGTCCCGACCCTGCAGCAAGTCCCGCAAGGACTCGAATTGACCACGGAAGAAGTTCACCACCGGCCCGGCCACCATCACCGCAGCCAGGATGACGCCTCGCCAGCCGAACGCCGTTCCGAGAGCGTCCGGGCTGAAGCAAGCGGCGATGATGGCGCCGGAGTCGGAGCTGTCCTGTTTCACAGCGTCGGTGCACCCTGACACCTGCAGGATTTTTCCCGTGTACTCGGCAATTTTGTCGTACTCTTTCACCTTGATCGCGGCGTTGCTGATCGCGCCGGACTCAGCACCGTATCGGGTGAGGATGTTGACCAGCGTCGTCACCCCGAATTCGATTTGGTACAAGGACTCGGCCAACCCGTCGAACTCCGTGGTGAGGTTGAGGCTTCGGCCCTTCTCGAGCTGGACACCCAACGCCGCTTGGTCGAACGGCAGAAGCACCGTGCGCCTGTCGTTGGAGTACTGCTGGGCCAGCCACAGAAGACTGATCCTCCCCTTCGGTTTTTCGGTGACCGCGAAACCGTTGTGGTTGACCATGACCGGATAGCGGCGTTTGTCGACCACCCGCGCGATCGGTTTACCCGCCTCAAGCCCCAGGCACCAGTACAGGGGGTCGCTCCCCTTGGAGGTGATCGAGTACCCCTGGCCGCGAACCTCGTTCTCCCCTGCGCACTTCGGCTTCTCGGCCTCCGCCAGAGCTTCTCCGGTCAACCCGTCGAAGTTCTTCTTCAACTCGGCTACGACCGCGTCGGCGAGGTCACCGAAACTGCGGAACAGCGGGCTCCACCAGGACAAGTGGTTCGTCGAAACGTAGGCGAAGCCACCCTCCACCTTGGTCGGCGCAACGAGTTCCCAGCCATCGGCCTTCCCCGTCCGGTTCACGGCGACGACCACATCTGCGGAGTCGACCTGCCGATTCAGCGCGAACCGCAGAGTCGCAGGCCGTGCCAGGTCGCCGTCGGGAGTAACGTGCACAACGCCACTCAACGGCTGGGTCTCGGTGAACGGCGGCTTCACGACAGTTTCGTCGAAGACGGCCTTCAGCGCTTCAGGCGCGTCATCGGAGACACCGACACCGCTGCCGATGTCGCGAAACGTACCGCTTGCGACATCGGACGGCGCACTGCCCAGAGGCGTCCCGCTGCTGAACCACCGAACAACCGCACCGCCCGCCACCAGCGCGACGACCAGCACGGTGATCAGCACCGTGCGATTCCGGCGTCTGCTCGCTGTGGATCCTGACGGCGTCACAGGCCCTCCTATTCCTGAAGGCGACGGCGGTCAGACGTGCACCTCGACACGAAAGTCTCTTCGCGAGCGGCGACCGTTACGGCTCGCTCGCGTTGTGCAGCATCCGAAATCAGCCGGTGCGTGAAACTCGGTCACGATCCGAGTAACAAATCGACGCCATGGACTTGCACGGACAGCCGGCAATGCGGGTACCGCAGCAGCTGAGCGAATGCGCCCCGCAGCTCTTCAAGGCTGCGGCGCCGAGCACCCAGTAGAGCGAGATATTCCTCGACCGACCAGGTGATCAGCGCGCCGGCGTGGGTGCGGTAGATCCCGAACGGTCACCGTGCTTGATGCTTCCGCAGAAGCTCACTTTCGTGCGCGGGAGGCGTGCAGGTTGGCCAGGTTGCCGCAGGTCTTGGTGTCGTGCCAGACGCGGCTGCGGTTGGGTGAGGCGTCGTAGAAGCACACCCCGCAGGCCGGGGCGGCGCACGTCTTGAGCCGCGGCCAGGTCCCGGTGGTCTGCGCGAGCAGCACCTCGGCGAGGACCAGCGCGACCAGCCCACCCTCGTACCGTGCCCGGCCGCCGGGGTCGAGGGCCAGCCGGACCTCCGCCGAATACCCAGGACCGGGCTCGTGTGCCGGTGGGGCGTCGATGTTCGGGGCGCTCGCGCGCAGCCGGACGCGCAGGTCTTCGCGCAACGTCCGCAGCGAAGGCAGCCCGCCCGGGGTGATTCCCGTTTCGGGCCGTGGAGCTCCGGTGTTCTCCGCCCACAGCCCGAGTACGGCCACGGCCCATCCGGTGGCGGTGGCGGGGTCGGCGAGCTGGTCGCGTCCGGGGTCGTCGCGATGGCCGGCCAATGTCGTGTTCACCAGTTCCTGCACGAGCCGCAGCCCACCCGGCGCGACGCTGGTGCGGAACTGACCGATCTTCACTCCGGGATCCACACGGTTGACAGAACCACCGCACGAGTGCTTCTGTCAAGGGACACCCTTCCGGAAGGAGCTCCCCATGCCCGACGATCCCTGGTTCCTGCGCGATCTCGCCCCGGACGTGCTGCTGGCCGGTTCGATCATGAACGGCAGCCTGCGCGGCGCGGACGCCGTCGCCGAGCAGATCCGCACGGTCATCGGCTTCTACCGCGACTACACCCCGCGCTATCGCCTCGAGGTGGGCGATCGCACCGTGCAGGAGTACACCGCGACCGTCGACGGCCGGCCGATCACGGGCGTGGGCACGTTTCACGTCAACGAAGCCGGGCAGGTCGACGAAATCGTCGTCAACCACCGGCCGTTGTCGGCCCTGCTGACGCTCTCCCGCCTGTTGGGCGAGAGTGCGATCGGCGAGCGCGCCCGAGACGAGTTCTTCCACGCCGACGGCCAGACCCACCAGGACCTCCTCGACCACGCGGACAAAGCCGGCCGGGAACTCTGACACGAAGGTTCCCGTCGCCACGCCGATCGTCAGCTGGTGGATCTCGCTCGTGCCCTCGTAGGGCAGGACCGGCTCGAGGTCGTCGGCGTACCGCAGGACCGGGGACTCCAGGGTGATGCCCGAGCCACCCAGGACGGTCCGGGGCAATCTCGATCGCCTCGCGAACTTCAACCTCTTCCCAGCGAGCACCCCGCAGGGTTACAGTCAGCCTCGACGTTATTTCGGGTACCGGAACGTACGGGGACCAAAGTGATCAACCGAGACACCGAAACCTTCGCCGAGCTGGGGCCGGAGGCATCCCTGGGCGAGGTCCTGCTCGCCCTCGGCGGGCGGCTGACCCGGCTCCAGACGGAACTGCTGGCGGGTCTCGACCAACCGCTCACCATCCGGCAGTACCGGATCCTGTCCAGGGTCGGGAGCGGCCACACGTCGCTCACCGCGCTGTGCAAGCTGGCGCACCGCAACCCGTCGACGATGTCCGAAAGCGTCGACAAGCTGGTCAACCAAGGCTTCCTGTCCCGTCGCCCGTCGGCCACGAGCCGGCGCACCATGCAGCTCGAACTCACCACCAAGGGGCTGAACGCCCGCGACACAGCGCGGCGCGCACTCGACAAGTTCACCGGCGAGCTCACCTCGAGCCTCACGCCCGATGTGCGCGAGCAGCTCCTGCCCGCGCTCTTCCAGCTCTACACCGACGCCCAGGGAAACCTGGACGACCGGTAACGCAAGAAGACCCAAGGGGGGTCCGCCGGCGCACGTCGCCGGCCGCAAGGCACAGGGTTGCACAAGCCACAAGGAGGTGGCCCCGTCATGCCCCCGTCCCCCACCACCACATCCCGGACTCTCCTCGGCCGGCTCGACGAGTCGGAGTTCACCGCACGGCACCTGAGGATCTACGTCACCGTCCTCTTGGGACACTTCCTGTGCGGGTTCGTGATCAACCTGACCGGGGTGATCCTGCCGGGTGTCATCAAGACGTTCCACCTCACCAGCGAGTCGGCCGGGGTGTTCTCCTCGGCCTTGTTCGCCGGGATGCTCGTGGGCGCGGCCATCGCCGGCACCGTGTCCGATCGCTTCGGCCGGCGGGTGCCGCTGGCCATCACCCTGATGGTCTACGCGTTGTTCTCGCTGGCCGCGGTGTTCGCGCCGACGTTCGGCGCACTGGTCACGTTCCGCGCTTTGCAGGGCGTCGGCCTGGGCGCCGAAATCGCCGTGGTGCTGCCCTACATCGCCGAGTTCGTGCCCTCGCGTCACCGCGGTCCGCTCGTCACCGCCGCCACGGCAGCGTGGCTGATCGGGCTGCCGACCGCGGCCGCGGTCGGCACCGCGGTGGTGCCGGCGTTCGGCTGGCGCGCGATGTTCGTGATCGCCACCGTGCCGGTGCTCGTCGGCGTCTTCATGCTGGCGACGCTGCCGGAATCGGTCCGCTACCTGCTGCGCCGCGGCCGGCTCGAGGATGCCGCGGCGATCGTCGGGAGCTTGTGCCGAGGCTACGGAACTCCCGGGGCCACGACGCAGCACGAGGCACCCGAGTCCCCCGGCACCGTGCGCACCCTCGTCGCCCGGCACTACCTGCGCTACACCATCGCCATCTGGTTCATGGAGGTCTGCGCCGGCGCATTCCTCTACGGGCTCTCGAGCTGGCTGCCCTCGGTCCTCGAAGGCCAGGGCGTGAGCCTGCTCAAGAGCTTCGGCTACACGGCGATCATCACCGCGGCCGGGGTGGTCGGCGCGCTCCTGGCCGGGCAGCTGATCAACCGGATCGGCCGCCGTGCGGTACTCGGCTGGGCGTTCGTCCTCAGTGGAGTGTTCTGCCTGGTCTGGGGCACGACGTCCGCGACCGGCGCGGTGATTTTGCTCGGCTGCCTGGCGACCTTCTTCGGCAGCGGCTTGGCCGGCAGCACGCTCTTCGCCTACGCAAGCGAGCTCTACCCGACCGCGAGCCGCGCGACCGGGCTCGGCTGGGCGGCGGCGTGGCAGAAGGTCGGCGGCCTCATCATGCCGGTGCTCGTCGGCTTCATCCTGGCCATGCACGCCACGCAGTTCCTGTTCTTCCTGGTCTTCGGGATCATCTCGATCCTCGCCGGGCTCGCCGCGTTCACGGCGACCTTCGAGACCCGCGGCCGGACCGTCGAACAGATCACCCAGGAGATCACCGGCCGGGCGGCGGAGCCGACGCCGACCATGGCGCGGTCCTGACCGCTGGAGGAACCATGACGATCGACCACGCCCCGGCACCCGCCGGAGCGGCCTTGTCCAGTGAGGATCGCGCGGAGCTGCAGCTGCGGCATCGCAAGATCCGCGACGCGATGGCCGAGCAAGGCCTCGACGTCGTGCTCGCCTACGGCCCGGCCTGGCGGCGGGAGAACATCCGGTACTTCACCGACGTCACGCCGGCCGGCAGCGCCGCGCTCGTCGTCTTCCCGGCCGAGGGTGACGCGGTGGCCTTCTCGACCCGGCCTTCCGACCTCGCGGCGTTCACCGCGCAGGGCTGGGTCGGCGAGGCCCGGCGGCTGGACCCGGCGAACCCGGCGGAGCTGGGCGTGGTCCTGCAGGAGCTGGGACCACGGCGCATCGGCATCGCCCACCACGAACTGGTGCCGCTCGTGCTCATGGAGACGATCCGCGCCGCGGCGCCGGCCGCCGACGTGGTGCCGGCGACGAAACTGCTCGACACGGCCCGGCTCGTGAAGAGCGAGTGGGAGCTGGCCCGGATGCGCCGCAGTGCCGTCGTGTGCGCGGCGGGCTGGGAGGCGTTCGTCGACGTGCTCGAACCGGGGCTGCCGGAGTACCGGATCGTCGCCGAGGTCGAGGCGCGGCTGAAGAACCTCGGCGCCGAGGACAACTTCATGCTCATCGCCTCGGGTCGCGACGAAGTCCGCGGCATGACCCCGCCCGGCGACCGGCTGCTCGAAGCCGGCGACATGGTGCGCACCGAGCTCACGCCCAAAATGGACGGTTACTGGCTGCAGATCTGCCGCTCCGCCGTGGTCGGCAAGGCCGACGACGGGCAGCGCAAGTCGTTCGACCTGTTCAACGAGGCCGTCGAGGCCGGCATCTCCGTGGTGCGGCCGGGCGTCACCGCCCACGAGGTCGCGGTGGCGGAGAACGACGTGTTCCGCAAGTACGGCTACGGCGAGTACTGCACGAGCCAGTACACCCGGGTCCGCGGCCACGGGCACGGCCTGCACCTCGACGAGACACCGATCATCGAGGGCAACCACACGGTGCTGCCCGAGAACTCCGTGTTCATCATCCACCCCAACACCTACACGCCGCTGGCCGGCTACCACGTCCTCGGCGACCCGGTGCGCGTGACCGCCGACGGCTGCGAGGTGCTGATCACGACCGAACGGAAGCTGTTCGAGACAGGAGACGTGGCGTGAAACGCGGACTGCACGTACTCGACCCCGCGGAGACCCCGGACCGGGAATGGCAGGAGCGCGTCGCGACGCTGCAGCGCGCCATGGCCGCCCGGGGCATCGACGTCGCTCTCGTCTACGCCGATGTGTCCCGCTCCGACGACCTCGCCTACCTCACCAACCTCTGCCTCTATTGGAACGAAGGCGTGCTGGCGATCCCCGCCGACGGACCCGTCACGTTCCTGACCAAGCTCTCGCTGCGGGTGCAGAACTGGATGAAGGCCTCGTCGAAGGTCACCGAGTTCAGCGGCGGCAAGAACTTCGCCGAACTCGTCGCGAAGTACCTGGTGGACCGGGAGAACGGCACGCTCGGCCTGGTCGACGCCGCGCTGTGGCCCGCCGACGTGGCCGGCGAAATCGTCACCGCCGTGCCGGGCTGGGAGGTCCGCCGCCTCGACGACCTGGTGCGCGAGCAGCGGCTCATTCCCTCGGCGGCCGAAACTGAGCTGCTGCGCGCGGCCGGCCGGATCCTGGACGACGCCGCCGCGAAGGCGACAATCGAGAGCAGCACCGCCGGCAGCCGCGTCGAGACCGTCGAACGGGCACTGCGCGGTGGCGGGTTCCTCGACCTGTACCCGAATTCGCTGTCCACTTCGGACGGTGTGACGTCCTTCGGCGTCACCGGCCAGTACCGCATGCACTGGGTGCATTCGAGCCGCGTGCTCGGCGACGGTGACGGCTGGCCGAGCGACCTGAGGAAAGCGCTTGCGGCGGCGATCGCCGCGGTAAGAACCGGCGCGACCGTCGGCTCCCTCGCCGAGGCCGCCGCACCCGCGCTGACGAAGCTGCCGGACGGCGCCGAAGCCGAAGTCCGCTGGGTCAACCAGGCCGACCTTTCCACCGGCGGCGAGTTCCGCACCCAGGACCCCGCCGCGGTACTGGCCGACGGCGAAGCGGGCGCGGTGTCCGTCGAGGTCGCGTTCGCCGACGGCGGCAACGCGGCCGTGGCCGAGACCGTGCGTGTCACCGAGGGCGAACCCGAACACCTGACAGGAGCACAGCGGTGAGGATCCTTTCCAACGGCGACATCGAGCAGGTGCTCACCGCCGGCGAGACGCTCGACGCGCTGGAGACGGCGTACAAAGAACTCAACGCCGGCCAGGGCGCCAACCGGCCGCGCAACCACACGTACTTCCCGGTCGAGGACAGCCGCCACCCCGGCTTCCGCTTCCGGTTCAAGTCCCAGGAAGGCGGCACCGTCTCCAGCGGCGTGTGGGCGCTGCGGATCACCTCCGACATCGCCGGCGTCGAGACGCTGCCCAGCGGCGTGCAGCGGCGGCGGCTCATCCCCGCCGCGCCCGGCGGCCGGTACGTCGGGCTCGTCACGCTCTACAGCCTGACCACGCTCGAACCCCTGGCGATCATGCACGACAGCTTCATCCAGAAGATGCGCGTCGGCGCCACCTCGGCCCTCGGCATCCGGGAACTGTCCAATCCGGACGCAACCGTCGCCGGGATGTTCGGCTCCGGCTGGCAGGCCGAGGCGCACCTCGAATGCCTGCTGATGGTGCGCCCGAGCATCGAAGAGGTGCGCGTCTACAGCCCGACGCCCGAGCACCGCGAGCACTTCGCGAAGGTGTGGAGCGAGAAGACCGGGCGCAAGATCGTGGCCGTGGATGAGCGGCGTGACGCCGTGGCCGGCTGCCAGATCGTCACCTGCGCCACCGCGGCCATGGAGGCCTGCTTCGACGGCGCCTGGCTCGAACCGGGCACGCACGTCACGGCGATCACCTCACCGGACGGCACGGCCACCCGGCGCGAGCTGGACGACACGACGTTCGACCGCGCCGACCGCATCACCGTGCTCTCGCGCGAGCAGGTGCACCACGACAAGCAGTACGACATCCTCGGGCCCGTCGAGCGCGGCCTGAAGTCGTGGGACGACATCCGCGAGCTGGGCGACCTGCTGCTGGGCGAGGCCCCGGGCCGCACGAGCCCGGACGACATCACCGTGTTCGCCAACAACACCGGCATGGGCGTGCAGTTCGCGGCCGTCTGCGCGCGGGCTCTGGCGCTGGCCGAGCAGCGCGACCTCGGGCACACGGTGCCCACCGAATGGTTCCTGGAGGAGACCAGCCCCTGACCGGAACTTCGAACGGAGACTCACCCATGGGCAGTGCACACCGCGTCGGGGGCAAGGTCATCACCTTCGGCGAAAACGTGAACACCGACGTCATCATCCCCGGCCGCTACCTCGTGAGCATCGACCCGGCGGAGCTCGCCGAGCACGCCTTCGAGCCGCTGGGCCCGGAGACGCAGGCGCGGCTGCGGGCGAGCGACGTCGTGGTCGCGGGCCGCAACTTCGGCTGCGGCAGCGCGCGGGAGCAGGCCGCCACGTGCTTGCTCGGCGCCGGGATCAAGGCCGTGGTCGCGGCCTCCTTCTCCCGCGTCTTCTTCCGCAACGCCATCAACACCGGGCTCGTCGCGGTCGAGTCGCCCGCCGCGGCGGAAGCGGCCGTCGACGGCGGCGAGATGTGGGTCGACTACGACGCGGGAACGGTCGAAACGGGCGGGCAGACCTTCCCCTTCAGCCCGTACCCGCAGGTGCTGCGGGAGATCATGGCCGACGGCGGCCTGATCCCGCACCTGATGGCGAGCTTCGCGGGAGGAAACCAGTGACGGCCAAGACCTTCGCGCAGAAGGCGATCGAACGCGCGTCCGGGGTCGCCGGCCTCGTGCCGGGACAGATCGTCGACGCGTTCCCCGACCTGTACATGAGCCACACCGCGAGCTGGCGCTGCATCCGCACGCTGGAGAAGATGGGCGTCGAGCGGCTCTACGACGTCGACCGCGTCGCCATGGTGATGGACCACCTCTCCCCCGCCATGAACGCGAAGACCGCCGGGGACCACGCGTTGTGCCGCGAGTTCGCGAAGAAAATGGGCGTGCGGAACTTCTTCGACGTCAACAGCGGGATCGCGCACATCGTGCTCATGGAGCACGGCCTCGTGCGGCCCGGGCAGTTCATCATCGGCACCGACTCGCACTCCACGATCTACGGCGCGCTGGGTGCGTTCGGCACCGGTGTCGGGTTCAGCGAGATCACCGCCGCGTGGGTCACCGGGAAGCTGTGGGTCAAGGTGCCCGAGTCGGTGCGGATCGTGGTCGAGGGCGACCTCGCCCCGGGCGTCTACGCCAAGGACGTCATGCTCAAGCTCATCGGCGACCTCGGCGCCGACGGGCTCACGTACGAGTCGGCCGAGTTCTCCGGCTCCTACGTCGAGGGCATGTCCGTGTCCGAACGCATGACGTTCTGCAACCTGGCCATGGAGATGGGTGCGAAGAACGCCTTCGTGGCGCCGGACGACACGACGCTCGCCTACCTCGACGAGGCCGGTGTGCCGCGCGACGAGCTGGACATCCTGCTGCCCGACGAGGGCGCGACCTACCGGGCCACCGTGCGGCTCGACGGGCCTGCACTCACCCCGCAGATCGCGGTGCCGCACACGGTCGACAACGTGGTCGGCGTCGGCGACGTCGCCGGCACGAAGCTCGACCAGGTCTTCATCGGCTCGTGCGCCAACGCCAAGTACGACGACCTCGTGATCGCGGCCGACGTGCTCGCCGGTCACCGCGTGGCCCCGGGCCTGCGGCTCATCGTCACGCCCGCGTCGGCGAAGATCATGACCCAGGCATCCGACAGTGGCGTGCTCACGAAGCTGATCCAGGCCGGGGCGATGATCACCAACCCGGGCTGCGGGGCGTGCGCCGGCAACGGCGGCGCGATGGCCGACGGCGAGGTCACGCTGTCGACCGCCAACCGCAACTTCCAGGGCCGCATGGGCAGCTACGACTCGAAGATCTTCCTGTCCAGCCCGGCCACGGCCGCGGCCTCGGCCATCCGCGGGGTCATCACCGACCCGCGTGAGATCGTAGCGACGGCGGTGGTTGCGTGAACCTCGTCGAAAAGATCCTCGCCCGGGCGAGCGGGCGCGAGGCGGTGGAGCCCGGCGAGATCGTCGTCGCGAAGGTCGACCGGCTGATCATGCACGACCTGTCCGGGTACCTGACCTCGCAGGTGTACGAGAAGCGCGTCAACACGCCCATCCCGGACCCCGAACGGGTCGTGATGGTGTTCGACCACCACTTCGCCCCGCCCACCGAACAGCAGGCCGACGTGCTGCGGCACAACCGGCAGTGGGCGCGCAAGCACGGCTTGACGTCGTACGACTGCGGCAACGGCAACCTGCACCACGCGGTCGTCCGCAACGGGCACATCAAGCCGGGGATGATCGTGGTCGGGTCCGACAGCCACACGCCCGTGCACGGAACGCTCGGCGTGCTCGCCGTGGCGCTGGGCAACGACTCGCACGCCGGCACCGTGCTGCCGTACGGGAAAGCGTGGTTCAAGGTGCCGGAGACCACGCGCGTGCACCTCGAAGGCACGCCGCAGCCGGGCGTTACTCCTCGAGACGTCGCGTTGTGGCTGGTCGGCCGGATCGGCGAGGGCGAGCTGAACTACCGGGCCGTCGAGTTCGGCGGGCCGTACGTGCGCGGACTGTCCTTTTGGGACCGCTGGCTGTTCCCGTTGCTGTGCGTGGACCTCGGGGCGAAGTGCAGCTTCGTCGAGCCGGACGAGGTGACCGAGGCGTTCGTGCGGACGCTGCCCGGCGACGGGCCGGACCTGCTGGTGCGCGGCGACGGCGGGGAGGCGGCGCAGGTGCTGCGCTTCGACGTCGGCGAGGTCGGCGTGCAGGTCGCGTGCCCGCCGACCGTCGGCAACGTCAAGCCGGTCGGCGAGGTCGCCGGCACGCCCGTCCAGTACGCCGAACTGGGCGGCCACGGCGGCGGCCGGCTCGAAGACTTCCGTGCGGCGGCGGAAGTCCTGGCCGGGCACCGGGTGCACCCGGACGTGCGGTTCCACCTGGTGCCCTCCAGCCGCGAGGTGTTCGCCGAGGCGACGCGGGAAGGGCTCGTGCTCGCCTTGCACGAGGCGGGCGCGCTGTGGTTCCCGCCCAGCACCGGTTCGAACCAGGCCTACAACATGGGCGCGCTGGCGTCGGACGAGGCGATGATCTCGACGCACGCGCGCAACTTCCCCGGCCGCAACGGCAGCCCCGACGCGTCGATGTACCTCGCGTCGTCGGAAACCGTTGCCGCATCTGCCGTCGCGGGGGTCATCGCGAGCCGTGAAGGAGGGAACGCGTGAAGTTCGAGGGCCGCTGCTGGCGGTTCGGGGACAACATCCCGACCGACCGGCTCGTGAAGACCCAGTACGTGTTCGAGCCGATGGAAGTCCTGGTGCAGCACGTGCTCGAAGACCTCAACCCGGAGTTCCCGAAGCAGGTGCGGCCCGGGGACATCGTGTTCGCCGGCAAGCACTTCGGGCAGTCCTCGGGCCGCGCCATCGCGACGAAGGCGTTGCAGGCCACGGGAATCGGGTGCGTGGTCGCGGAGACGTTCGCCCGGACGTTCTACCGCAACTGCTTCGAGGTCGGCCTGCCGGCGCTCGAGGTCGGACTGAACCCCGGCTTCGCGGCCGACGGCGACCGCGTGCGCGTGGACCTCACCACCGGCGAGTTCACCAACCTGACCACGCGGACGACGATCCGCGGCGCCGCGGCCGACCCGTTCCTCGTCGACATGCTCGAAGCGGGCGGGCTGATCAGCCTCGCGAAGAAGCGGCCGGAGGTGTTCCGCTAGGACGGACGTGCACGGCGAAACCCCCTGGCGGACAAGGACTTGAAAGCCGCCGGGGATTTCGTCGTGCCCGCGTCTGGGCACCGGGAACCGGCCGAAATGAGGTTTCTCAACTTCTTGACGCGCGTCGCGAATCGGAGTCACACTGACCGGAGCACACTGAGGTGCACCCCCTGACACTCCTCATGGTCGACACCTCGCCCGACTTCGAACCGGCGCGCAGTTCTCTCCCCCGCGTCCCGGTCTCCCTCCGGACACAATCGAGGTTCCCCACCGTGCCATGGAAACCACTGCGGCTCGCGTTACCGCTACTCGCCCTCGCCCTCGCCGCCACCGCGTGCGGTTCGGGTGGCGCCGCCTCGGGCAGCGACACGATCACCCTCGGCCTGCCGGTGCAGGCCACCACCCTCGCGCCGGTCTACCTGGCCGAGGACATGGACCTCTGGAAGCAGCACGGCCTCACCGTCAAGGCCGTCACGTTCAAGGGGGACGCCGAGCTCGCCAAGGCCGTGCTGTCCGGTGACGTCGACGTCGCGGTCGGCTCGCTGACCGGGCCGCTCACCGCCGAGGAAGCCGGCCAGGACGTGAAGGTCATCTACGGCGGCTTCGACATGACGGCGTTCTCCTGGTACGCCGTGCCCGAGATCCACACGGTGGCCGAGGGCAAGGGGAAGAACTGGGGCGTGACGACCATCGGCTCGTCCACCGACCTGCTCACGCGCTTCGCCGCGGCCAAGGCCGGCCTCGATCCCGACCGGGACATCAAGGTCGTGCAGGGCGGCGCTTCGGCGGCGCGGCTCGCGGCCATGAAGGCCGGCCAGCTGCAGGCCAACATCTTCACCGAACCGCAGACGGTCTACGCGCAGAAGGCGGGCTACCACAAGATCCTCGACCTCAAGGATCTCGTCGACAGCTACCCGATGCACGTCACGTGGAGCAAGCCCGGCTTCGTCGACGGCAACCCCGACCGCGCCAAGAAGTTCATCGACACGCTGGCCCAGGCCATGAAGCTGACCAAGGACCAGCCCGGCGACGCGGCGAAGTCGATCGCGAAGGCGCTCAAGATCAGCGTCGACGACGCGACGGCGAGCATGGCGGAGTGGATCGGCCAGCTCTACCCCGACGGCCGGATGCCCTCGGCGAAGGCGATGGACGACTTCTGGCAGATGGGCCTGCAGGGCAAGGTGTTCGCGAAACGGCTGCCCGACGCGCAGTGGCTCGACACCCGTTTCCTGCCGAAGACCAGCTGAGCGGAGGAACCCGATGGCCGACATCACCTTCGACCGCTTGCGGATCTCCTACGCCGGCAAAGCGGGCCCGTTCGTCGCGGTCGACGGCTTCGACGCGCGCGTCGAGGACGGCGAGTTCGTGACGATCGTCGGGGCCAGCGGCTGCGGCAAGAGCAGCGTGCTGCTGGCCGCCGACGGCCTGCTGCGCCCCTCCGGCGGGGAAATCCGCATCGGCGACCAGGTCGTGACGAAGCCCGGCCCCGACCGCGGAGTGGTGTTCCAGGACGCGTCGCTCATGCCGTGGCGCACCATCCTCGCGAACGTCGCGTTCGGGCTCGAGATGCAGGGCGTCGACAAATCCACCCGGCTGGACCGCGCCCGGCACTTCATCGACCTGGTCGGCCTCGCCGGCCGCGAAGAGGACCACCCGCACCAGCTCTCCGGCGGCATGCGCCAGCGCGTCGGCATCGCCCGCGCGCTCGCCACCGACCCCCAGGTGCTGCTGATGGACGAGCCGTTCGGCGCCCTCGACGCGCAGACGCGCGAGCTGATGGCGGGCGAGCTGCTGCGGATCTGGGACCTGGACCGGAAAACGGTCCTGTTCGTGACGCACGGCATCGACGAGGCCGTGTTCCTGGCCGACCGCGTGCTCGTGATGGGCGGCAGCCCGAGCCACGTGGTCGAGGTGATCGACATCGACCTACCCCGCCCGCGCGACGCGGCCGTCCGCGCGAGCGAGGCGTTCGTCAAGTACCGCACGCACCTGGCCGACCTGCTGTTCGGCACGGCGGCCGGGCAGCCGGTGACGTCATGACGCCCGGCCTGCGAACCCGACCGCCACGCCCGGCCGCCACACCGCCGCCACACCGGGCGGTCGGCCTCCGCTGGGTGAGCGCGGTTCGTGGTCCTGGTGCTGGCGCTGCGGCAGCCGACCTGACCGACACGCAGTTCACCACCACGGCGGCCGGGCAGCCGGTGACGTCATGACGCCCGGCCTGCGAACCCGACCGCCACGCCCGGCCGCCACACCGCCGCCGCGCCGCGCGGTCGGCCTGCGCTGGGTGCGCGCGATTCGTGGTCGTGGTGCTGGCGCTGCGGCAGCCGACCTGACCGACACGCAGTTCACCACCACGGCGGCCGAGGGACCGGTGACGTCATGACGCCCGGCCTGCGAACCCGACCGCCACGCCCGGCCACCACACCGCCGCCACACCGCGCGGTCGGCCTCCGCTGGGTACCCCCGATCCGCGCGCGGTTCGTGCTCGGCAGCGTGGTCGTCGTGCTGGCGCTGTGGCAGCTGGCCGGGCAGACCGGCCTGGTCGACGTGCAGTTCACCAGCACGCCGTCGGCGGTCGTGCGGGCCGGCGGCGATCTGCTCAGCTCCGGCGAGCTGGGGAAGAACGCGCAGACCACGCTCGTCGAGTTCTTCGCGGGCTTCGCGCCGGCGATCCTCGTCGGTGTGCCGGTGGGCATGCTGATGGGCTGGAAGCTGCGGGTCCGGCAGACCCTCGAGCCCGCGCTCGTCGCGCTGTACGTGACGCCGTCGCTGGCGTTGCTGCCGCTCGTGGTGCTCGCGCTCGGCATCGGTGAGGCGTCGAAGATCGCGATGGTGTTCATCGAGGCCGTGATCACGATCGCGGTGAACGCGATGGCCGGCATCCGCGAGACGGACCCGAAGCTCGTGCAGGCGGCCCGGGCGTTCTGCGCGGGCGGCGGCGCGATGTTCGGCAAGATCCTGTTCCCCAGCGCGTTGCCGACGATCATGGCCGGGCTGCGCCTCGGCGCCGGCCGCGGCGTGATCGCCGTGATCGTCGCCGAGCTCTACGGCGGCACCGACGGCGTCGGCCAGCTGATCGCCACCTACGGCCAGAACTTCGACGTCGCGACGCTGATGTTCCTGACGCTCGTGGTCGCGGTGTTCGGGTACGCCCTCACGCAGCTGCTGCGGGTGCTCGGCACCGCCGCCACATCGTGGGAGAGGTGAACCCATGACCACCACCACGCGCCGGCGGGTGCCGGAGAAGGCGATGCCGGTCCTGCTCGGCGGCGGGTTCCTCGTGCTCGTCGCGCTGCTGTGGCAGATCGCCGTGTGGGCCGGCCTCGTGAACCCGTTCCTCACGTCCTCCCCCGCGCTCGTCGCCGCGTCGCTGGGCGACCAGATCGGCTCCGGGCTGCTGCTGCGCAGCCTCGGCCGCAGCGCGCTGGAGCTGGCCATCGGGTTCGGCGTCGCCGCGGTGGTCGGCGTCGCGCTGGGACTGCTGATGGGCCGCTACCGCTACGTCGACTACGTGGTCGAGCCGTACGTGTGGCTGCTGTACTCGGCGCCGGTCGTCGCGATGTTCCCGTTGCTGGTGCTGGTGTTCGGCCTCGGCAGCCCGGCGGTCGTCGCCATCGCGTTCCTGATGTCCGTGGTGCCGGTGGTCGTCAACTCGGCCCAAGGCGTGCGCAACGTCGACCCGAAGCTGATCCGCACCGCCGTGTCGTTCGGCGCGGGCGAGACCGCGTTGCTGCGCAAGGTGATCCTGCCGGCGTCCGTGCCGACGGTGATGGCCGGGCTGCGCCTCGGCGTCGGCCGCGGGCTCGTCGGGGTCGTCGTCGGCGAGTTCTTCGCCGGCGACGGCGGGATCGGCTACAACATCAGCTTCTTCGCCGGCCACCTCGGCACCACGGACGTGCTCGCGTCGGTGTTCGTGGTGATCGTGGCCGGCGTCCTGCTCAACGTGCTGGCCCGCGGGCTCGAAGCCCTCGCCGACTCCTGGCGCACCGAACTCCCCTGACTCCCTTCGAGGAAGAGGTATCCCGTGAAGCAGATCGCCGCCGACATCGGCGGGACGTTCACCGACCTGACCGCCGTGGACGAACACGGCGTGTTCAGCACCGCCAAGACCCTGACCACCCCGCACGACCACGCCGAGGGGGTGCTCGACGGGCTCGACAAGCTCGGCGCGCACCTGCCGGACACCGAGCTGTTCCTGCACGGCTCCACGATCGCCATCAACACCGTGCTGCAGCGCGCCGGCGCCGCCACCGCGCTGATCACGACCGAGGGCTTCCGCGACGTCTACGAGATCGGACGCGGCAACCGGTCCGAGCCGTACGACCTGTTCTTCGGCAAGCCCGACCCGCTCGTGCCGCGGCGGCTGCGGCGCGAGGTGCGCGAGCGCGTGCTCGTCGACGGCAGCGTGCGCACCCCGCTCGACACCGATGGCGCGCGACGGCTGATCGCGGAGCTGAAGGAGTCCGGCGTCCGGTCGGTGGCGGTGTGCCTGCTGCACGCGTACGCCAACCCGGAACACGAGCTCGAACTGGGCCGCCTGTTCGCCGAGCTGTGGCCCGAGGCGTACGTGACGCTGTCGCACCGGATCATGCGCGAGTACCGCGAGTACGAGCGGACCTCGACCACGGTGCTGAACGCCTACGTCGGACCGGTCGTGTCGCGCTACCTCGACTCGCTCACCAAGCGCTTGAAGGACCGCGGCTTCCGCGGGCGGCTGCTCATCATGCAGTCCAACGGCGGCATCATGTCCGTCGAGACCGCGCGCCGGAGCCCCGTGCGCATGATGGAGTCGGGGCCGGTCGCGGGGGTGATCGGCGCGTCGGCCCTCGCCGCGGGGCTCGACCTGCCGCGGCTGATCTCGTTCGACATGGGCGGCACCACGGCCAAGACGAGCCTCGTGAAGGACGGCGAGGTCGACATCAGCCCCGGCTACTTCATCGGCGGCTACGCGACCGGCCACCCGATGGCACTGCCCGTCGTCAACATCGTCGAAGTCGGCTCCGGCGGCGGCAGCATCGCGTGGGTCGACCCGGCCGGCGCGCTGAAGGTGGGCCCGGTCAGCGCCGGCGCGGCACCCGGTCCCGCCTGCTACGGCCGCGGCGGCGACCGGCCGACGGTCACCGACGCCAACCTCGTGCTCGGGCGCCTCGGCGCGAGCCGGTTCCTCGGCGGCGAGATGCCGCTCGACCGCGCGGCCGCCGAGGAAGCCATCCGCACGCACGTCGCCGAACCGCTCGGGCTCGGCCTGATGGCGGCCGCGCTGGGGATCGTGACGATCGCCGACGCGCAGATGTCGCTGGCCGTGCGTGCGGTGTCCGTGGAGAAGGGCGAGGACCCGCGCGCGTTCGCGCTCGTGGCCACCGGCGGCGCCGGGCCGCTGCACGCGGTGTCGATCGCCCGCGAACTGACCATCGGCACGGTCGTGGTTCCGGTGCTGCCGGGCCAGTTCTCCGCCAAGGGCATGCTCTACTCCGAGGTCCGCCACGACCTCACGCGTACCTCGCTGGCGAAGTTCGAACCGTCCACGGTGGAGCAATACGCGATGATCATCAAGGCGCTCGGCGCGGAAGCCTGGACGCGGCTGCGGGCCGACGTCGGCGAGCCGGCGCACCCGCCCGTGCTGCAGCACTTCCTCGAGCTGCGCTACCAGGGCCAGGAGTTCACGATCCCCGTGCCCGTGCCGGACGAGGGACTGTCCACCGCGAACCACGCCGACGTGCGTGCGTTGTTCGACGAGCTGCACGACCGGCTCTACGGGCACCACGCGGCCGACGAAACCGTGGAAGCCGTCGGTGTCCGCACCGTGATCACCCTGCCGCTGGAGACCGCGGCAGGCACCGCGACGGAGACCGAAGCGGCAGCCGGCGAGCCGGAGCCCGTCGAGCACCGGCCCGTCGTCCTGCACGGCGGTGGCCCCGAACCCGTGACTTGTCCGGTCTACGACCGGGAGACGCTGCGGCCCGGCCACCGGATCACCGGCCCGGCCGTGGTCCAGGAAGCCACGTCGTCGGTCGTCTTCCACCCCGGCGACACGCTGACCGTCGCCCCCGATCTTTCGCTCGTCGTCTCCGTGGGGAGTCCCGCATGACCATCGATCCCGTCACCCTCGAAGTGGTGCGCTGCGCGCTCGTGGCGTACTCCGACGAGATGGCCACCGCGCTGCGCCGCGCCGCCTACAACCCGATGATCTTCGAGGTCCAGGACTACTGCGTGGGCCTGGTCGACACCGCGGGCGAGCTCATCGCCCAGAACCTCGGCGGCCTGCCGATCTTCCTCGCCGACCTGGGGGTCTCGGTCGCCGACGGCATCGAGCGCCACGGCCTCGACGGCTTCGAGCCCGGCGACGCGCTCGTGATGAACTACCCGTACGTCGCGGGCCAGCACCTCAACAACGTCGTCGTCTACACGCCGATCTTCGTCGGTGGCAAGGTCGTGGCGTTCCCCGCGGTGCGCGCCCACTGGGTCGACATCGGCGGCTCCCGCATCGGTTTCGGCTCCACCGCCACCACGGACATCTACTCCGAGGGCCTGCAGCTGCGCTCGATCAAGGTGCTGAAGGCCGGCGAGTGGGACGCCGACGTGCTGCAGATCCTCAAGGACAACATCCGCATCCCGGAGTCGTCGCTGGGCGACCTGCGCGCGGCGATCGCGGCCTGCCGCCTCGGCGAGCGGCGCATCGCCGAGCTGTGCGAGCGTTACGGCCTCGACACGGTCATGGCCTGCATCACCGAGATGCGCAACCAGTCGGAACGCCTCTCGCGCCACGCCGTCGCGCAGATGGCCGACGGCGAGTACACCGCATCGGCCTGGATGGACAACGACGGGCAGGACCTCGGCAAGCGCATCACCCTAGACATCAAGGTGATCGTCGCGGGTGACGAGCTCACGATCGACTTCTCGGACATCAACGAGCAGGTCAAGGGCCCGCTGAACGCCGGGAAGTCGGGTGGGGTCGCCGCCGCGCGCGTGGCGTTCAAGATGCTGACCCTGCCGACCCATCCCGTCGACGAGGGCTCGTTCCGCAACCTGCGCGTGGTGCTGCCGGAAGGAAAGCTGCTCAACGCGAAACCGCCCGCCGCGCTCGGGCAGTGGAGCATCTCGCTGCCCACGGTCGTCGACACGATCATCCGGGCGCTCGCCGACGCACTGCCCGAGCAGGTGCCGGCCGCGCACAAGGGCGACATGTCGGGCTTCACGTTCCACGGGATCGACGAGAAGACCGGCTCGCGGTTCGTGTGCCTCAACATCAACGGCGGCGGCTGGGGCGGGCGCCCGGTCGGGGACGGCCCGAGCGCGTGCGTGTCGGTGTGCCAGGGCGACGTGCGCAACATCCCCATCGAGATCCAGGAAGCGCGCTACCCCTTGGTGTTCACCCGCCACGAGCTGCGCGCCGACAGTGGTGGCGCGGGCCGCCACCGCGGCGGGCTGGGCCTGGAGATCGACGTGGAGCCGCAGCAGGCGATGTTCACCAACATCGCCAACGAGCGCACGACCTGCCCGCCGTGGGGTCTGCGCGGCGGGCAGCCGGGCGCGGTCAACGACACGATCGTCACGCAGCCGGGCGGGCAGCCGGAGCACGTGAAGAAGCACACGGGGCTCGCGCTGCGGGCGGGGTCGAAGGTCACCTTCCGCACCGCGGGTGGCGGGGGCTGGGGGCACCCGTGGGAACGACCCGCTGCCGACGTCGCCGAGGACGTGGCCGACGGGTTCGTCACCGCCTCGGCCGCGCGCGAGCACTACGGCGTCGCACTGACCGACGATGGGCACGTCGACGAGCCGGAGACCGGGCGGCTCCGGACCGCGCAGGCCGATGTCGCTCGTCCGTGAGCTCGCCGCCCGGGCGCATGCCGTCGCCGCGGCAGCGATGCCGCCCGCGGTCCGGGCCGCCGTCCGGGCCCACCTCACCGACGCCGTCGGCGCGCTGGTCGCCGGCCGCACCACGATCGGGGGCTCGGTGGCCGGGCTCGCGCGCACCCTGTCGCCGGAGTTCGGCGCCGCGCGGCGAACGGCCTTCGTCGGCGGGGTGTACGCGCACGCCTGGGAAGCGGGTGACATCCACCGCGGCGCGGTGCTGTGCCCCGGCTGCGTGATCCTGCCGGCGACGCTCGCGGTGCTGCCCGCGCGTCCCGGCGCTTCGGCCGACGAGTACGAACGCGCGTACCTCGCCGGCTACGAAGTGGCGCTCGCCGCGGGGGCGGTGATCGGGGGCGACCGGCTGATCCAGCGGGGCTGGTGGCCGACCGCGCTGCTGGCCCCGCTGGGCGCCGCCGCGGCGGCCGCGGTCCTGCTGGACCGGCCGCCGGAGGTCACCGCGTCGGCGATCGCGCTCGCCGCGCAGCACGCGGGCGGTTCGATCGCGGGCGCGACCGACCGGGCCGACGGCAAGTACCTGCTCGCCGGGTTCGCCGCCGAGCGGGCGGTCACCGCGTTCCTCGCCGCCGACTCCGGCTGGACCGGCCCACTCGACATCCTCGACGCCCCGCGGTCCCCGCTGCGGCGCGAGCGCACCCGGCTGCCCGAGCCGTACCTGACCCCCGGGACCAGCCTCAAGCCCCACGCGGGCGCGAAACACCTGCAGGGCGCGATCGACGCCGTACTCCGGCTTCGCCCGGCCGACGGCTGGCGGCCGGGCGAGGTGCGGCGGCTCACCTGCCTGCTGCCGGCCCAGCTGGCCGGGATCGTCGACCGCCCGCCGCCGTTCTCCTCGCCGCTGAGCGCTCTGGGCAGCGCGCAGTTCGTGCTGGCGATCGCGGCGATCCGCGGGCACTGCACGCCGTGGGACTTCGACGACGCGGCGCTGCGGGACGACACCGTGCTCGAGCTCGCGCACGTCGTGCGCGTGGAACCGGCCGGCGACCTCACGGCCGCGTACCCGGCGAAGTGGGGCGCGCGCGTCGAACTCACGACCGCTTCGGGCGTCGCCACCGCGGACCGGCTCGACGCGCGGGGCGACCCGGGCAATCTCCTGTCCCAGCACGAGATCGTCGCGAAGTTCACGACGCTCGCGACGCGAGAGCTCGGCCCGGAGCGGGCCCGGGCCGTCGCCGAGTCGCTGCTGCGCCCCGGTTCGGCGGTCTCGGCGCTGCGCGAGCACGTGCTGCCGCTGCTCGGCGGTACGTTCGTGCGGCCGCCGGAAAACGCCGCGGCGGGCGCGAAACCAGGAGGTTCGTCCTGACCACCGACCGAACGGAGCCCGACCTCAGCCGGGCGCCGACCCCGCAGACGGTGCTGCTGACGATGATCGGCCGCTACTGCCTCGACGAGAACCCCGAGATCGCGACGGCGGGGTACATCGACGTGCTGGCGCGGATCGGCGTGTCCGCGCACGCCACGCGGCTCACCGTGGCGCGCATGACCGAGCGCGGGCTGCTGGACCGCGCGCGCCGGGGCCGCGCCGCGACCTTCCGCGCGTCGGAGGTGGGGCTCGACGTCGTGCGCCGGCAGCAGGACCGCACGTTCCACGACACCGTCGACGAGCCGCAACCCGACGGCGCGTGGACCATCCTCTCGTTCACGCTGCCCGAGACCCACCGCAAGGAACGCCATCTGCTGCGACGGCGGCTGGCCTGGGAGAGCTTCGGGCTGCTGCGCGACGGGGTGTGGCTCGCGCCGGGCGAGCGGGACGTCTCGGCGATCCTCGCGCAGCTGCCCGGCGCCGGTGTCGACCGGCACGTCGAAGTCTTCACCGCCTACCCGAAGTTCGCCGACGTCGAGGGCATGATCTCCCGCACCTGGCACCTCGACGAGCTCGCCGGGCGGTACCACCGGTTCCTGCGAACCTGGAACGTCCCCCGCCCCGCACCCGAAGCCACCGACGCCCTCGGCCGCGACCTCGTCCTCGCGTCCGCGTGGCGGCAGCTGCTGCGCGAGACGCCGCGGCTGCCCGCCCGGCACCTGCCGCACGACTGGCCGGCGGCGCAGTGCCACGAACTGTTCCGCACCTTGCACGAGACCTACCGAGAGGAAGCCGACCGGCTCTTCGCCGGCATCCTCGCCGAGCACCGGATGAGCTGAGGAGGCTCGACATGCGCGTGGTGGACTCCCACTTCCACTGGTTCCCCCGGTCCCACTTCGAAACGATGGCGGCGCGCGACGGCTACCCCCGTACCGAGCGCGTCGGCGACGGCTACCGGTACCGCTACCACGACGGCCGCGGGGTCATCCCGCTCCCGGCGATCTGGTTCGACCTCGACCTCGGGCTCGAAACCGCGCGCGCCGCGACCGGCCCGGACACCGTCGTCGTGTGCACCACCGGGGTGCTGGCCGGGATGCTCGACCAGCTGCCCGCGGCCGAAGCGCTCGACGAGGCCCACGCGTACAACGAAGAGATCGCGAAGGCGCAGCGCACCCACGCGGGCCGGTTCTTCGGCACCGCCGCGGTTCCGTTGCAGGACACCGCGACCGCGCTGGCCGTGCTCGACCACGCGGTGCGCTCGCTGGACCTGCGCGGCGTGAACCTGCCGTCGATGATCGGTGCCGAAACCGTCGACCAGGAGCGGCTGGAACCTTTCTTTGCCCGTGTCGCCGAACTGGGGGTGCCGTTGGTCATCCACCCGACGGACCTGGCGTTCAACGACGTGCTCACCGGCTACGCCGACGGCCTGCAACGCTCGCTGGGCCGTCTGCTCGACTCCAGCGTCACCGTCCTGCGGCTCATCTTCAGCGGCGTCCTGGAGCGGCACCCTTCGTTGCGCGTGGTCCAGACGCACGCCGGTGGCCTGCTGCCCTACCAGGCGGGGCGCATCGACAAGAACGCCCGTGTCGAGGGGTTGCCGGCACTGCCGTCGCACTACCTCCGGCGGATCTTCGTCGACACCGTGGCACCCCAGGCCCTGACCATCCGCACCGCACTGGAGTACTACGGCGCGGACAACATCCTGTACGGCACCGACCACCCGTGCTGGAGCCCCCGCGCGGCGGTCGCGGTCCTCGACGAGGCGGACCTCGACGACGAGGTGCGGGCGAAGATCTACACCAACGCGGCCTCGGTGTTCCGCCTCGGCTGAGGCTGTCCCTGCAACAGTCGGTAGCGAGTAGTGCCCCGAACGACTACGAATCCCTTTCTGCCTGGCGCGTCTCCCTTTCCTGACTTGGCTCAAGATCGCTGATCTTGGGTAGGGTGCTGGCTGTTGAGCTGCGGTTTCGTCGTGTGAACGGCGAAAATCTGCGCACTAAGCGGCCGGTTCCAGGGGTCTGCCCATCGCTTCCCGGTTACGGCTTCAGCGACAAGCCGGCCGCGCCGGGGTGGGGGATCGAGCGGATATCCGACGCGTGGTGCGAGCTGATGGCCCGGCTCGGCTACCGGCGGTTCGGCGCCCAGGGCAGCGACTGGGGCACCAGCATCGCCACGAGCATCGGTCAACGGCAACCCCGATCGGGTCGCCGGCATCCATCTCATGCCGCCGCTCGCACCGCCCGATCCGGCCACGTTGGACGACCTCACCGGTGCCGAGCGGGCGGCGCTCGCGACACTGCGGGAGGCGGACGAATGGGGCTCCGGATACTCGGCGCAGCAGTCGACCCGGTCGCAGACGGTCGGCTACGGGCTGGTCGACTCGCCGGCCGCCCTCTGCGCCTGGATCGTCGAGAAGTTCTGGTCGTGGACCGACTCCGGTGGCGACCTGCATCGGGTTGTTACCCGGGATGAGCTGCTCGACAACCTGATGCTCTACTGGCTGCCCGGCACCGGTGCCTCATCCGCCCGGCTGTACTGGGAAAGCCTCCGGCAGGTCAACGAATGGATCTCCGGGTCGGCCGGCGCGCCGGTGACCGTACCCACCGGCTGTTCGGTCTTCCCCAAGGAGCTGCAGCGCCCGTCTCGGCGGTGGGCGGAGCGCCGGTTCCCGAACATCCGGTACTGGAACGAGCCCGGCAAGGGCGGCCACTTCGCGGCGTTCGAGCAGCCGGCGTTGTTCGTCGACGAGGTCCGGTCATTCTTCCGGCTGGTCCGCTGATGGTCACCCGTACTCGGTAAGCGGCTGGCTAAAGATCAACAAGTGCCCATCGGGTGTCCGTACGTTGAAGTCGCGCATCCCGTAGGGCCGGTCAGCCGGTGGCTCGACGATGTCGGCGCCGCGGGCGCGCAGCTCGTCGTGGCAGGAATCGACGTCGTCGACGATAACCGTCACCCTGGCCGGGCCGACGCTGCTTTCGGCGTACAGGTGGAACTCGGCGGTGTCGCGGATCACGGCCGCGTAGCTGGGTGGGGTCTCCCAGGTGAATATGGTGTCGAATCCGAGCGCGTCCGTGAAGTACGACCGCGCTGCCTGCACATCTCGGCACGGCAGCACGGGAACCGCCACCCGCATGACCATTTCGTCACCTTACCTGACTTTGGCTCAAGATCGCTGATCTTGGGTAGGGTGCTGGCTGTTGAGCTGCGGTTTCGTCGTGTGAACGGCGAAAATCTGCACACTGAGCGGCCGGTTCCAGGCTGTCTCTCGTGGCGTATGTGCGCACGGTGAAGACGGCGTCGGGGGCCAGGGCGGTGCAGATCGTGCACTCCTCGCGTCGCGGGTCGCGGGACATCGAGCACATCGGCTCGGCGCATGACGATGCGGCGTTGGAGGCGCTCAAGGCGGTGGCGAGGCAGGGTCTGGCTGTGGGGCAGCCCGAGCTCGACTTTGGCCCGGACTGCGCGGCGTTGCAGGCCGGCAGTGGTGCTGGTGGTGGGCCGCTTGCGATCACGTCGTCGCGGATGGGGTACCTGTGGGACGCGCTCGGCCACGCCTACCAGCTGTTGGGGTTCGAGGAGGCCGCTGGTGGTGACGAGGTGTTCCGATTACTGGTGCCGGCACGGATCGTCGAGCCGACCAGCAAGCTGGACAGTCTGCGGGTGGTCGAGGAGGCAGGTTTCGACCCGCCGGCGTACGCGACCCTCAAGCGGCGTCTGCCCGCGTTCGCGAAAGAGTCCTGGCGGCAGAAGTTGGCCGCGGCGTGCGCCCGCACCGCTGATCTGGGGCCGGCGTCACTGGTTCTCTACGATGTGTCCACCTTGTACTTCGAGACCGATGCCGGGGACGGGTTCCGTGAGCCCGGGTTCTCCGAAGAACGCCGCCTGGCGCCGCAGATCACGATCGGGCTGCTCACCGACGCAAGCGGGTTTCCGTTGATGGTTAACACGTTCGAGGGCAACCGGGGCGAGACCACTACGATGCTGCCGACCATCCGTGCGTTCATGGATGCCCACCAGCTGGCTGATGTCACGGTCGTGGCCGACGCTGGCACGATCTCTGCGGCCAACCAGCAGGCCATCGAGGCCGCGGGGTTGTCGTTCATCCTCGGCGCGCGGATACCCGACGTGCCGTACGTGGTCCAGGCGTGGCGCCACGAGCACCCGGATGAGCAGATCCCCGACGGGCACATCTTCACCCAGCCCTGGCCTGCCGGCCCCAAGGACCAGCGCCGCGACCAGATCATCTACTACCAGTACCGGGCGGACCGGGCTCGGCGCACCCTGCACGGCATCGACGAACAGGTCTCCCAAGGCCGAGCAGGCCGTCGCCGGCAAGACCGCGGTCAAACGCAACCGGTTCATCCAGCTCACCGGCGCCACCAAGAGTGTCAACCGGACCCTGGAAGCCAAGGCACGCGCCCTTGCCGGCCTCAAAGGCTACGTCACCAACCTCCCGGACGTCACCGCCGAGTTCGTGATCGACGCCTACCACCGACTGTTCCACATCGAGAAGTCGTTCCGAATGTCCAAACACGACCTACGTGCGCGGCCGATCTACCACCACAAGCGCGAGCCGATCGACGCGCACCTGACGGTCGTGTTCGCCGCCCTGGCCGTCAGCAGGTGGATCGAGCAGACCACCGGCTGGTCGATCAAGAAGTTCGTGCGCACCACCCGCCGCTACCGCACCATCAACATCCAGGCCGGCGAGCACACCCTCACCGCCGTCGACCCGCTACCCGACGACCTCCGCGATGCCCTCACCCGCATCCACGACCGCGGTGCGCACTAATTTGAGCCAAGTCAGGTCCCTGGCGCGCCTCCCTTTCGACACTCACTGACAGTAGAAGTCGATCGACGGTGAACCATGCTTTCGTGTCGCAGCCGAAGTGGTCACAGCTGTTACCGAAGTTGTTAGGCTGCCAGCCGATGCGGGCTTCTTCTGTTTCCCCACCAGGTGCCGGAGGCGCGGCATGACACTCGCAATACCCCCTGGCCTGTTCACCGCCCGAACGTGGCGGCTCCCGGTCGCGTCACCGGCGCGGATTCACGACGCCGCGCTCGGCGGCACCGACAACTACGTCCTCGACCGCGAGGCGCTGGCAGCGCTGGAAGACGCGGCACCCGGGTTCACCGAACTGCTGCGCGCGACCCGCGCCTGGCACGTCCGGGTCGTGCGGCACCTCGCCGGCCGGGGCATCGACCAGTTCCTCGACCTCGCCGCCGGCCTGCCGCGCGCCCGTGAGAACACCCACCAGGTCGCACAGCGGTACAACCGCGACGCAAAAGTCGTCTACACCAACACCAACCCGCTGCTGCTCAGCTACGCCCGCGCCCTGCTGGACGACAACGACGCCACCCACATCGTGCACGGCGACCACCTCGATCCGCACCGGCTGCTCGACAGCGAGCAGCTGTGCTCGGCCCTGGACCTCCGCCGCCCGGTCGCGGTGCTGATGACCCGCGGTGTCCACCACGAACTCGACGACCACCGCCTGAGCGCCGCACTCGCCGGATACCGTGCCCTGCTGGCCCCCGGATCGGTGCTCGCGCTCAGCAGCTGGGCCGAACCGGCCGCCGACCGCGGCCTGCCACGGATCATCGAGCAGATCTGGCACACCCACGCCGGCCAGCGCGTGCGTTGTCGCCCCGTCCCCGAGCTGCAGCGGCTGTTCGACGGCTACGACCTCCTCGACCCCGGCTTGACACCCGTGCAGGACTGGTGGCCCGACGGACCCCGCCTGCACCCGGCGGAGATGGCCATGCGGCTCGGCTATGGCGGAGTCGGCATCACTGCGTGAGCACGCAACCGGGTGACGGTGCGGCAGTTCGGTGGTGGTCGGGTGAACCGGCCGGGGAGCTGGTCCAGGCCGCGGCCAGGGTGATCCTGGCGCAGCCCTGCGAAGTCCGGGCCAGCACCAGGTTGCGGTTGCGCACCCCTTTGATGTGGAGCGAGTCCCAGGTGGCGCCCGCCTTCATCGCCTGGACGAACTTCTCGGTGTCGAGCGTCGCGATGCCGTTGTCCGCCGGCGCTTCGGCGTCGCAGGAAAGTCTGCCGGTTGGTTTGTTCGTCACAGCCGCCGGGGAAATCGTGGCCGGCCCGGCGACACGGCCACGGGTGATTCACCGGCCGTTCGGTTCCCGGCCACCCGCCGGTCATCGGACTTCGCCGACAAAATGGGAAGCAGCCGCGGCCGGAAACCAATTCCGGTCGCGGCCGCAAGATCCGATACCCTTCAGTTGTAGCCCATTTCGTCGGGCGACAGGCCGTTGTAGCCCATTTCGTCGGGGCTGACGACGAAAGTGGCCGGGACCAAGCTCTCCGCACCGGCGGCAGTCGCCGCAGAAGTGCCGAGAACGCCCATGGCGATGATGTTCAACGCGACGGCGGCGCCGAGGGCGACCGCTCGGTGAACCCGCATCATTCCTCCGGTGGTCAATCGCACGAGACTGACTTTGGGGCTTGTCGGACCATCGCAGAATCTGCGGAACCGGCGGCCAATCGACGGTTAATGAGCACCCAACACCAAGCGGACAATCGGACACGGGTCACATTTTCGAACGTCGGCCGAATACAGCATTGCCCGGATGAGAAGAAAAGGTTGACGACCAGCGAGGCCAACAACCGCAGTACACCTCTTGTTCAACCATCGTTTCCCCACTATTATTGTGCGTGTGCGACCGCTCACGGACAGTGCTGAGGTCTTGATCGGCCGGGACGGCGAGCTGTCCCGGCTGGCGGGCTGGGTGCACGACGTGGCCGCCGGTCGCGGATGCGCCGTGCTGGTGGACGGCGAACCGGGCATCGGCAAGTCCGCGCTGATCCGGGCCGCCTGCGCCGTCGCGGCGGACGCGCGGTGCCAGGTGTTCCGGGGCGCCTGTGACGAGCTGGGCCAGGCCCTCCCCCTGCTTCCCCTGCTCGACGCTCTGCGGATCACCGCCACCGCGGCCGATCCCCGGCGTCGCGCGGTCGCCGGGCTGTTGCGGGGCGAGGGCGCCGTGGGCCAGGGCGCCGACCTCGCCGCAGCTGCGGGAGAACAACTGCTGAGCCTGGTCGAAGAGCTTTGCCAGGCCGGACCGGTCGTGCTGGTCGTCGACGAGCTGCAGTGGGCGGACCGGCCGACGGTCGCCGTGTGGAGCAGGCTCGCCCGTGCGGTCCGGCAGCTGCCATTGCTCCTGATCGGCGTGCAGCGGCCGGTGCCGCGCCGCGACGACCTGCGCGCGCTGCGCCGGGTCGTCGGGCCGGCCGAGCGGCTGCGGCTGAGCCGGCTCACCGAGCCGGCGGTGCTCGAGCTGGTGGCGAAGCTGGCGGGCGGCAAGCCGGGTGCGCGGCTGGAGTCGCTGGCCGACGGAGCCGCCGGGAACCCGTTGTACCTGACCGAACTGCTCGACGCGCTGACCAGGAGTGCGTGCCTCACCGTCGACGACGCGGGCATCGCGGAGCTGACCGGCGGGCCCGCACCGGACTCGCTGCCGGAAGCGATCGCGGACCGGCTGGGCTTCCTCTCCGAACCGGCACGCACCACGCTGCGCGCGGCGGCCCTGCTCGGGGTCGCCTTCTCGGTCACCGACCTCGCGATCGTGGCGGGCTCCGAGCTGGCCGTCCTCCTGCCCGACCTCGACGAGGCGCGCGCCGCCGGAGTACTGGTGGCGGCCGGTGACGACCTGGCGTTCCGGCACCCGCTGATCCGGGGAGCGCTGTACGACGAGCTGCCGCCGGCGGTGCGGGTGGCCTGGCACGGCTCCGCCGCACGGGCGCTGGCCGACGCCGGCGCGCCGGTCGAGCGGGTGGCCCGGCAGCTGCTGCCCGCGGTGTCCACGGCGGACAGCGCGGAGCCGGTACCGGGCTGGGTGGTGCGGTGGCTGCTCGACGCGGCCACACCGCTGATCGGCCAGGCACCCGCGGTCGCGGTCGCGCTCCTGCGCCGCGCGGTCCGGGACGCGGCACCCGCCGACGCCGGGACCGCCGTGCTGTCCGGCCGGCTGGCCGACGCGCTCTACCGCGTGGGCGACATCGCCGAGGCCGAGCGGGTCGCCTGCCGCGCACTGGACCGGATCGGCGACGCCGGACTGTTCGTCGAACTGCACACGACGCTGACGCAGTGCCGCGGCATGACCGGGCGGTCGGCCGAATCCCTCGCCGCGCTCGCCGAGGCCGCGACCCGGCCGGGCCTGCCCGCCCGGCACCGGGCCCGGCTGCTGGTCCTCACCGCCCGGACGCACCGCGACCTCGGCGAGGTCGACACCGCGAGCCGGGTCGCCACCGCCGCGCTGGCGGAAGCGGACGGCGATCGCTGGGCGATGGGCTGGGCGCTGCACGTCCTGAGCCTGGTCGCGATGATGCGGGGCGCGTGGACCGCGGCGCTGCCGCTGTTCGAGCGCGCGATGGCGGCGGCCGACGGCGATCCGGCGTTGAGCGACCTGGGCCTGCTGCTGCGCTTCAACCAGGCGGTCACGCTCGGCGCGCTCGACCGCTACCCGGAGGCGCTCGCCGCCGCCGGGCAGGCCCGCGAGCTGGCCGAGCGCAGCGGCAGCGTCGTGCGCCAGACCCAGGCCCAGAGCGCCCTCGGCCAGCTGCTGCTGGGCAGTGGCCGCTGGGACGACGCGCTGGCCGAAGTGGACGTCGTCCCGGACGACCTCAAGGACCCCAGCGTGGCGTGCTGCGACCACGGCGTCGCCGCGATCATCCAGTTCCACCGCGGCGAGACCGCCGCGGCCCGGCGGCACCTGGACATCGCGGCGCCGTACGCGGAGCACATCGGTGGCCGCCTGGTGGAGTCGCTGGCGCGGGCGCGCAGCCTCGCCTTCGAGCAGGCCGGCGACCTCGGCCGGGCACTCGCGGCGCTGACCGCCGGGCTGACCGGCGAGGACGAGGGCGAAGACCTGCTCGGCGACGCCGCCCGGCTGGCCGTGACGATCGGCGACCCGGACGCCGCGGCCCGGATCGAGGCCCGGGTCCGCGCGATCGTCGTCGACTCCGACGTCCCGCACCGCGGTGCGCTGGCCCGGTACTGCCGTGGCCTGGTCGAGCGGGACGCGGAGACCCTGCTGCACGCTGCCGACGGCTACCGCGACGCCGGCCGCCCGCTGCCCCGGGCCAAGGCCCTCGAGGCCGCGGCGGCCGCCTTCGCCGAAGGCGGCGACCGGAGCTCTGCGCGCGCCGCGTTCCTCCGCGCGCTCGACCTCTACCTCGAGCTCGGCGCCCAGTGGGACGTGGCGAGGGTGCGGGCGCGGTTCCGGGCCTTCGGCATCCGGCGCGGTCCGACGGACAAGCACCGCCGGGCGGCCTACGGCTGGGACAGCCTGACCCCGACCGAGGGCAAGATCGCCGGCCTCGTGGTCGAGGGCCTGACGAACCCGCAGATCGCGGCCCGGCTGTTCCTGTCGCCGCGCACGGTCGCGACGCACGTTTCGCACGTCCTGGCCAAGCTCGGCGTGCACTCCCGCATCGACATCGCCCGCGAAGCCGCCCGCCACCCGGCCTCCGGCTGAACCTCAAGACCGGTCGGCGTTCCTGGCCCGGCTCCACAGCGGCACCACGTACCACCACAGCGTGAACCAGCCCAGTGCCCCGGCCGTCAGCCAGCCGGCGGCCGACGCACCCACCGTGACGCTCAGGATCAGCAGCAGCGCGGACCCGATGGACAACATCAGCAGGGTCAGGCCGCACATGGCGAACCTGCTGGACGCGAGCACCAGCTGCCGCTTGAGCCGCCGCTGGAAGACCAGCCGGTGGAAGGCAGCCGGGGCGATCAGCAGGGCGGTGGCCGCGGCGCCGAGGAGCAGTGCGCCGACGTAGACCCGCCGTTCGAACTCGGTCAGCGTGGCGAACCGCGGGGTGAAGGCGACGGTCAGCAGGAAAGCGAGCAGAAGCTGCACGCCGGTCTGCGCCACCCGCACTTCCTGGAGTATCTCCGCGTAGTTGCGGTCCAGCCGCTGGGTGGGCGTCTCGCGGCGGGCCACGAGGTTCCACTGGTCGTGGGCATCCGGCTGCTCGGCCGGTAGCAGGTAGTTCTTCTCGATCCCGTTCGCCGTCATGCTGGAGAACGGTGCCGGGAGCGGCGGACCGAAACATCCGTAGGCCGACGGATCTCGAAGGGCCCGGCCGCGGGGCCGGATCAGGCCGCGAGGTAGGCGGTCACGCGAATCCGCAGCTCACGGATGTCCGCCACGGCGACCGTGAAGCACGGGACCGCCCGGTACCCCGCCGCGGTGCCACCGGCTCCGGCGGGACCCGCCAAGTAGACGAAGCCGTCCTCCGCATCCTGCCTCGGCGCGTTCCAGCCCGGACCCGGCCGGCCCACCGCACGCACGCGCCAGTACGCCGGCGCCTTCATCACCTCACCCAGAGCCGCCCGCAGACCCGGGAGCGAACGCTCCAGCACGCCGAGCCCCCGGCCCGGCCACACCCGCGGCAGCTCGACGGCGGCGTTCGGGTCCTCGGCCGGCGGACTGAACCGGAAGACCACCTCGGCACCCCGGATCTCCGCGGCCCACTCCCCCATCCGGCGCGTGGCGGCAATGATCATCAGCCGATTATCACCCGGCCACCCACACCCCGAAAGAGGTGGGGCGGTCGGGAAATTCACAGGTCAGCGGTGTCCCACGAACGCCCGGCGAGCAAATTGGTCACCCAGAGCAACGCCACCGCGCACAGCTGCCGTTCCTCTCCCCGGCGATGTGCCACGACCTCGTCGGCCCGCCACAGCATGAGCGCGATCACCCCATCGGCCGTCGGGGTCAGCCCGACCGTCCAGCGGGTGCCTCCGACCAGCACGACGCGCTCGGCCGTGATCCACCGGCCGCGTGAACCGGCCACGCTCCACGCGGACATCTTGGCCAGCTCGGCGACCGAGGTCACCGCGGGGACGTTCCGGCGGTCCACGCCGCCACTGTGGCACAGCCGACCACTCACGGCCGCGCAACACGCCACCTGCCGAGCTCGACGGCGCGCGGGCCGGACCTTCGGCTCGAACGGGACGACTGCGAACTTCAGCGACGCGTGCAGGCCGCGCACGGGGCCGCACTGATTACCCGGCCGGGTGCCTTCGCGGCGAGCCGGGCCGGCGCTTCCGGTTCGCGGGCCAGTGCGTCCGCCGGCACGAGCGCCTGGGTGTAGCGGTGGCTGGCCGGGCCACTTGACGTGGATCAGCTCGTCGTCCGGGCCGAGCAGGTCGCACAGCGCGAAGCGCAGGTGCAGCGGCGTGCTCGCGAAGTCCCGGTCCAGGCACCGGTAACCCGGCTCGGCGGCAGTAGCGGTGCTCGTCATCGCGCCTTCCATCAGGACCCACGTGACGGGCGGCCAGTCGCGGCGGTGGGCCGTCGACGCCGCGACCTGCTCGCGCATCTGCCGGACGTACGTCTCGCCGATCCGGTACCAGCGTCCCTGGTGGAAGGCGTACCGGGCGTGGTCGGCGGCATCGAGGTCGGCCAGGAACGCCGCCGGGGCCTTGGCCACCGGCAGCGCGTTCGCGCTCCAGCGGATCGAGATCGATGAACCGAGACCCGGCGCAGTTCTCCTTGACGTGACCAGGGTTCAGTCGAAGGTGAACGAGAAGGCCTGCAGACCCGGGCTGAGCGTCAGCGCCAGCTGTCCACTGTGGAGGTCCGCTGTCTGCGACAGCCGGTACAGGTTCGGCGTGCCCGAGACGTTCACCGTCCGCGGTGGCCCGCCGTCGACCGAGACCGTCACCGTGCCCTCGCCCGCCAGGACGAGGTTGGTGCTCTTGGCCGTGTACCCGAACCGCAGCCGGGCGCCGGGGCCGGCGGTCGCCTTCTCGTAGTCGATGGTCCAGCTTCCCTCGAACGCCACTTTGCCGTCCGGGACGCTCACCGGGAACCGGTAATCCGCCTGCTCCTCCAGCTTGAGCGGGGTGCCGCCCGGCGCGTACGTCTTCGCCAGCTCGCCGTAGCCGAGGTAGGTCTCCCGCGTGGTGCGTTCGTCGGTCGGGCGGATGTCGGGGAGGTCTCCCGGTTTCGGCAGCGCCACGCCCGGACGGGCCTGCTGCAGCAGCTGCCGGACCAGGTTTTCCGTCTGGTCGTAGGCGCCTTCGCCGAGTTTCAGGTAGCGGACCTGGCCGGTGGCGTCGATCAGGTAGCGCGCCGGCCAGTACTGGTTGCGGAAGTTGGTGAACGTGCTCGTCTCGTTGTCGATGGCGACCGGGTACTCGATGCCCAGTTTCGCCGTCGCGGCCTCGACGTTGCCCTTGTCGCGCTCGAAGGCGAACTCCGGCGTGTGCACGCCGACGACCTCGAGGCCGGCCGCCCGGTAGCGGGCGTAGAGGTCCTTGATGTGGGGCAGGCTGCGCCGGCAGTTGATGCAGGAGTACGTCCAGAAGTCGACCAGGACGACCTTGCCCCTGAGCCCCGCCATCGTCAGCGGCGCGCTGTTGAGCCAGCCGCCGATGTTCTCGAACTCCGGGGTCGGGCCGCAGTCGCGCAGCTCGCCGTTCGGGTTGTCCGCGCACTTGTCCAGCGCCTGGTTCGAGGCGTCCCCCAGGCTGGAGAGCCGCAGCTTGCTGATCGAGTCGCTGCCCTCCACCTGCTCCTGCAAGGCACCGGTGTAGTTCGGCAGTTTGGTCTGCAGCAGCGACGGCAGGTCGAAGTACAGCGCGACGGCGAGCAGCAGCATGAGGACGCCGCCGATCGCGCGGACCTTGCCGTTGTTCTTGCGGAAGAACTTCACCCGCTCCGAGATCTTGGCGCCCGCCAAGGCGAACACCAGCAGCGGCACGGTGGCGCCGATCGCGAAGGACACGGTGAGCGCGACGGTCTCCAGTCCGATCTTCCCGTTGGCCGCGGCGATCGTGATCGCCGTCAGCACCGGGCCGGCGCACGGGACGTACAGCAACCCGAGCCCCAGCCCCAGGCCGAAACCGCCGCCGTTCGGGTTCACCTTCCGCTGCGGCAGCTTCGCGAACGGCTTCTCCAGCAGGCGTTCCAGCGGCGGGACCAGCAGGCTCAGGCCGACGACCGACAGGACGACGAGCCCGACGGTCCGCAGGATGTCGTCGGGCAGGTTCAGCGCCTTGATCAGCAGCGAACCCAGCAGGGTGAACACGGTGAAGCTCAGGACCAACCCGCCGATCACCGCGTACGGACGGCGGTTCTTCGTCTTCTTCCGGACGAGGACGTCACCTTCCGGCTCGCCGCCGGGTTGCTTCGCGCCGCCGGCGAAGAACACGACCGGCAGCACCGGCAGGATGCACGGCGACACCCCCGTGATCAGGCCGCCCAGCAGGCCGATCAAAACCAACGTCCACATCGCCGTGCTCCTCGCTCCGGTTAGTCAGGCACCTGCGTCGGTCATTCGGCGCGAATGCGGATCGGGACAGGCCATTTCCTCCGCGTTATCGGTTCGAGTGACGTGTTTTACCCGCAAGTGCGGAACTCCGGCCGATCTGGCCACCGCGCCGCAGGTGAGGCACCATGGAGGACGGCCGCGGAGCGGCGGCCGGACGCCGGTGAAGGAGCCCGCGATGGACGACCGTGCGACGCTGCCCGGCCGACGCGGGGCCACCGGGCGGCTGGTCCTGGTCGTCGACGACGACCCGCGAGTGCGGACTGTCGTGACCTGGCAGCTGGAGGCCGAGGGGTTCCGGGTCACTGAGGCTCCCGACGGCAGGCGGGCCCTCGAGACGATCGAACGCGAGCGGCTCGACCTCGTCATCCTCGACCTCGCGCTGCCCGGCGTCGGCGGCCTGGACGTGCTGCGGCGGCTGCGGGACGGCGAACGCGCCGCGGGCGGCACCGCGCTGCCGGTGATCGTGCTGTCGGGCCGCAGCGGGGAGACCGACCGGATCGTCGGGCTCGACCTCGGCGCCGACGACTACCTCGTCAAGCCCTTCTCCCCCGGCGAGCTGGCCGCCCGCGTGCGCTCGGTGCTGCGGCGGGCCGCGCCCGCGCCGCCGGTGACCGCGGCCGGGCTGCGGATCGATCACGCCGCGCGCGAGGTCTTCTTCGACGGCCGCGAGATCACCATGACGGCCAAGGAGTTCGACCTGCTCGCGTTCCTGGCCGCGCACCCGCGGCAGGTGTTCACCCGCGCGCAGCTGCTCGAACGCGTCTGGGCCAGTGCCGCCGAGTGGCAGAGCGAAGCGACCGTCACCGAGCACGTCCACCGCCTGCGCCAGAAGCTCGGGCCGCGGCTCGTGCGGACCGTCCGCGGCGTCGGCTACCGGCTCGAGCCATGACGGACGTCCAGGAGACCGTCGGCGACACCGAGGCCCTGCTGCGGGCGCAGTCGGGCGTGCTGGAGCGCATCGCGGGTGGCGCGCCGCTGGCCGAGGTGCTGACCGAGGTCGCGACCACCCTCGAACGGCTCATGCCCGGCTGCCACTGCTCGATCCTGCTGCTCGACCCGGAGTCGGCGACGCTGCACCACGGCGCGGCGCCGTCGCTGCCCGCCGCCTACTCCGAGGGCATCGACGGCCTGCCCATCGGCCGCGACGCCGGGTCCTGCGGCGCGGCGGCCTACCTGGGCGTGCCGGTCGTCGCCGAGGACGTCACGACCGACCCGCGCTGGGTGCGGTTCCGCGACCTCGCGGGCGCGCACCGGCTGCGGTCCTGCTGGTCGACGCCGATCCGCGGCCGGGACGGCGTCGTCGGGACCTTCGCCGTCTACCACGAGCGGACCCACCAGCCCGCGCCGCGCGAACGCGACCTCGTCGACCGACTCACCCACCTGGCGTCGGTGGCCATCGACCACGACACGCTCTTCGGCGCGCTGGCCGACAGCGAGGAGCGGTTCCGGCGCGCGTTCGACGACAACGTGATCGGCATGGCCATCACCGAACCCGACGGCGCCGTCACCCGGACCAACGAAGCGCTGCGGGACCTGCTGGGGCGCACCGAACCCGAGCTGATCGGTGCCCGGCTCGACGAGCTGCTCGCCCCGTCCGGGCCCCCGCCGTACGAAGCCACGCTGCGCCACCCCGACGGCCGCACGCTGGACCTCGTCGTCTCGGTGTCCCCCGTGGCCGGGCCCGACGGGCTGCCCGTCCGGCTGATCGCGAACGTCCTCGACGTCACCCAGCGCCGCGCCGCCGAGCGGGAACGGCGGGGCCGGCGCGAAGCCGAGGTGGCGCGGCAGGCCGCCGAACAGGCGAGCCGGGCCAAGAGGGACTTCGTCGCCGCCCTCGGCCACGAGCTGCGCACACCGCTGCAGGCCGTCACCGGGTTCACCGAGCTGCTGGGGTCGCTCGACCTGCCGCCAGAACGCCGGCGGGCGGCGCTGGAGCACATCACCGGCGCCGCCGGGCACATCCTGGCCATGGTCGACGACGTCCTCGACGTCGCCCGGATCGAGGCCCGCGCGCTGCCGCTGCACCCAGCGGACATCGACGTCACGGCGGTCGTCTCCGAGGTCCTGAACCTGCTGGAGCCTCTCGCCGACGCGGAGGGCGTCCACCTCCGCGACGCCGGCGAGCCGGCCACCGCGCGCTGCGACGAGCGGCGGCTCAAGCAGGTCCTGCTCAACCTCGCGGGCAACGCCGTCCGCTACAACCGGCCCGGCGGCACCGTCACGATCACCACCCGCGCCGAGGCCGGCGCCGTGGTCGTGACGGTCGCGGACACCGGCCGGGGCATCGCGCCGGAACACCTCGAGCGGCTGTTCACGCCGTTCGACCGGCTCGGCGTCGACACCGGCCAGGGCGTCGGCCTCGGGCTGCCCCTGGCGAAGGGCCTCACCGAGGCGATGGACGGGCGGCTCGCCGTCTCGACCGTCGTGGGCCGAGGCACGACGGTCGAGGTGCGGCTGCCCGGTTAAGCGGCGTCGACCTTCGGCATGATCTCCTCGGTCAGCCGCTTGAGGTCGTCGAGGGTCTTCGCCGTCGGCACGTCCCGGAACGGCGGCCACAGCAGCGGCATCGTCATCCCGGCTTCCTTGTAGCGCTTGAGGATGTCCTCGATCTGCTGGGCGCTGCCGGCCAGCAGGTTGGTGCCCTTGCCCGCCGGGGTCTGGTCCATCGGCTCGTCGGTGATGACGAACCAGATCATGCTGCACATCTCGAACCCGTCGGGGAAGCCGCGGCCGAGCTCGCCCAGCTCGCGCTCCATCTCGCCCTTCCAGCGCTTGATGTCCTCGGGGGTGTCCTGGATGCCGATCCAGCCCTGCAGGCCGTACTTCGCGATGCGCTTGGCCGAGCGCTTCGGGTCCTTCAGCCCGGAGAAGAAGATCGGCGGCGGCTGCTGGACCGGCTTGTGCCCGAAGCCCGACAGCTCGAAGTCCGCGAACTCGCCGTGGTACTCGAACAGCTCGTTGGACCAGATGCCCTGCATGATCTCGATCGTCTCGCGAACGTGGGCGTGCCGGCGGCCGAACAGCTGCGGGACGCTGGCGGCGGCGAACTCCTCGGGCATCCAGCCGGAGCCGATGCCGACGTTGAGCCGGCCGCCCGACAGGTGGTCCTGGGTGGCCAGCTCGGCCGCGAGCACGCCGGGCGAGCGATACGGCGTGTCGATGATGCTCATCCCGATCCGGACCTTCGTGGTCTTCGCGGCGAGCCACGGGATCAGCGTCATGCCCTGGAACCACTTGCCGCGGGAGATGACCGGCAGCGCGTTGGGCAGGTCGGTCATCATGCCGAACGGGTACTGCAGCTCGGCGCGGTCGGACGTCTCCGGGACGACGATCCGGTCGAGCGTCCAGACGGAGTCGAAGTCGAGGTCCTCGGCCAGGGCGGTGAGGTCTTCGAGCTCCTTGAGCGTCACCTCGTCGCGGAAGTTGGGCAGGTACAGGGCGAGCTTCATGCGTCCGGCCTCCTCGTGACGTCGTCGTCGAGGGTGATCGTGCGCCGGCCGGCTCAACTCGATCACACGCGATTCTCAAATCCCCATCAACAGCGCCGGGGAGCCCGGCGAAGTGTCTCTATGTTTCCGGTATGGACGTGCTCTGGAGCCCGACGGCGGACCGCATCGAGAACTCCCCGCTGCGCGCGTACCTGAACTGGCTGGAGAAGCGCGAAGGGCGGCCGTTCCCCGACCACGACGCGTTGTGGGCCTGGTCGGTCGAGGACCTGGACCGGTTCTGGCTGTCCATTGTCGACTACCACGACGTCGGCTTCAGCACGCCGTGGACGCACGTGCGCACCGCGGACCCCATGCCGCACACGCGCTGGTTCACCGGGGCGCGGCTGAACTGGGCGGAGCACGCGCTGCGCGCCGGAGCCGCCGACGCGCCCGCGTTGATCTGCGTCCAGGAGGGCGGACGGCCCGCGCGTGAGCTGACCTTCGGTGCCCTGCGCCGGTCGGTGGCCGCCGCGGCGGGCTGGCTGCGCCGCGCGGGCGTACGTCCCGGTGACCGCGTCGGCGCCTACCTGCCCAACACCGAGCACGCCGTGATCGCCTGCCTCGCGACCGCCGCGGTCGGCGCGGTGTGGGCGTGCTGCTCCCCCGACTTCGGCGCGGACGGCGCCATCGGGCGGCTCGCGCAGCTCGAGCCCGCCGTGCTCATCGCGGCGGACGGCTACCACTGGAACGGCAAGGAAGTCGATCGCGGCGACGTCGTCGCCCGGCTGCGCGAAGAGCTTCCGACGCTGCGGCGGTTCGTCCACGTCCCGTACGTGTTCGACCGGCCGCACCCGGACGGCTCGGCGCCGTGGGACGAGCTGCTGGCGCAGGACTCGCCGCCGGAGTTCGAGCAGGTCGAGTTCTCCCACCCGCTGTGGGTGCTGTTCAGCTCCGGCACCACGGGACTGCCCAAAGGCCTGGTCCACGGCCACGGCGGCATCACCCTGGAAGGGCTGAAGTGGTCCGGGCTGTACTGCGGGCTGCGCGCCGGCGAGCGGATGTTCACCTACACCTCGACCGGCTGGGCGCTGTGGAACATGCAGCTCGGGGCACTCACCCAGGGCGCGGCCATCACGCTCTACGAAGGCGCGCCCCACCACCCGGCGGGCGCGGTCTGGGAGGTCGCGGCCCGGGTCCGCGCGGACGTCATGCTGCTGGGCGCCGCGGTGGTCACCGCCACCACCGACGTTTCGCCCCGGGACCGGCATGACCTGAGCCGGCTGCGGCACGTGATGGTCAGCGGTTCGGCGCTGCCCCCGGCGGGCTACCACTGGGTCATCGGGCACGTCAGCCCGGACCTGCGGATCGACTCGACCAGCGGCGGCACCGACATCTCCGGCTCGTTCGTCGGCGCCAACGAGTACACGCCGGTCCGGGCGGGCCGCATCGGCGGGCGGCTCGCCGGTGTCGACTGCGCGGCCTGGGACGAGGACGGCGAGCCGGTGGTCGACGCGGTCGGGGACCTCGTGCTCACGCAGCCGATGCCGTCGATGCCGGTGTCCCTGTGGAACGACCCGGACGCCGTTCGCTACACCGAGTCCTACTTCGACACCTGGCCCGGCGTCTGGCGCCACGGTGACTGGGTGACGATCCACGCCGACGGCAGCGTCTCCATCCACGGCCGGTCCGACTCGACGCTCAACCGCCAAGGCGTGCGGCTGGGCAGCAGCGACTTCTACGACGTGCTCGAGGCCCTGCCGGAGATCGCCGAGACCCTGGTGATCGGGGTGGACCAGCCCGACGACGGGTACTGGCTGGGGCTGTTCGTCGTTCCCGCACCCGGGCACGAACTCGACGACGCGCTCAAGCGGAAGATCGTCACCACGCTCCGGACGAAGCTCACCGCCCGGCACGTCCCGGACGAGATCGTCGAGGCGCCCGCCGTGCCGCACACCTTGAGCGGCAAGCGGCTGGAGGTCCCGATCAAGAAGCTGCTGACCGGTCGCGCACTGGAAAAGGCCGCGAACATCGCCTCGGTCGACGATCCGGACGCGCTGCGCTGGTACGCCCGGTTCGCGGCGGACCGGGCGCGCTGACATGCGCTTGGGCGCGACGCTCGCCCGGCTGTCCCCCGGCCCGCCGATCGCGGTGGCCGAGTGGGCGAAACGCCTGGCGGGGGCGGGTTTCGAGAGCCTGTGGACGCCGCAGATCCTCGGGCGCGGCTTCTTCGTCCCGGACCCGTTCGTCACGCTGGCGGTCGCCGCCACGGCCACCGAAGGGGTGGAGCTGGGCACGGCCACCGTGCAGGTCCCGCTGCACCACCCCGCCGACCTGGCCCACCGGGTCCGGTCGCTGATGTCCGTGTGCGGCGACCGGCTGACCCTCGGCGTCAGCCCCGGGTCGACCGACCTCGACTACGCCCTTCTCGGCCGGGACTACACCTCGCGGTTCCGGACCTTTCGCGAGAACGTGCCGAGGCTGCGTGCCCTGCTCGGCGATGAGCGGCCACCGCTGCTGCTCGGCTCGTGGAGAGCCAACGTCGAGCGGGCGGCCCAGGAGTTCGACGGCTGGCTGGCCTCCGCTTACCGCCGCACCGCCGATGAGATCATCGCCGCGCACGACCGGTTCCGCGCCGCCGGCGGCGGGCGCGCGATCGTGTGCGCCATCCCGGTGCCGGGAAAGGACGACCTCGGACCCACCGGTGAAGTGCTCCAGCGTTACGCCGAGGCCGGATTCGACGACGCTGTAGTGCTGATCGTGCCGGGCGGGCCGGATCCCGCTCAGGTCCGAGCGCTGCTTCCGAGCTAGGCCGGCGTCGTACGGCTGCCGAAAATTTCTTTCCCGATCGACCAATCCGGTTCCCGCCGGGCGCCGAATCACTGGCAACAAAAGGTTCTCGCCTCTCGAGCGACCTCAGCCGCGTAATCAATTGGAGTGAATTCTCGTGCGTAACCTTCGTATTGCCGGGATCGGTCTGACCGCGGCCGCCGCGCTCACCCTCACCGCGTGTGGCAGCAGCGACACCGGTTCGTCCGCTTCCAGCAGCGCCCCCGCCCCGTCTTCGTCGATGGCGGCCCCGTCCTCCAGCGCCGCTGCCGCCGGCGGCGGCACGACCACCAACGCCGACGTCTTCGGCCCGGCCTGTTCCCAGCTGCCGCAGGGCTCCGCGCCCGGCTCGCTCGACTCCATGGGACCGCAGCCGGTCGCCTCGGCCGCGTCGACGAACCCGTTGCTGACCAAGCTGGTCGCCGCGGTCAAGGCCACCAACCTGGTCGACACCCTCAACAGCCAGCAGGCCATCACCGTGTTCGCCCCGGCCGACCCGGCCTTCGCCGCGCTGGGCGACGCGAAGTTCGCCGAACTGGCCGGCAAGCCGGCCGAGCTGTCCCCGATCCTGCAGTACCACGTCGTCGGCAAGCGTTACGACGCCAAGGGTCTCGAGTCGGCCGGCACGCTCGACTCGCTGAACACCGCGGGCGGCCCGCTGAAGATCGAGGGCACCGGTGACAACATGACCGTCAACGGCGCGAAGATCCTGTGCGGCAACATCCCCACGAAGAACGCCACCGTCTTCGTGATCGACAAGGTCCTCACCCCCGGCACCAACAAGTAAAAACCGACGTCCGGTCGCCGACGGGTGACCGGACACCGCGCGGCCGCATCGGCTCCTCTGCCTCCCGGAGCCGATGCGGCCGTCCTTTTCGCTCCCCGAGCCCGTTTTCCGGGTTCGGCCGGCGATCGATGTCTGGTGGCGGAGTGCAGGAGTTCCGCCACCGGGGGACGCCGAAGCGGCGACGTCCCGCCGGCCGCCGTCAACGCTGGTTCACTCCAGGGCGCTGACGGCGGCCGGCTTTACGCCGATCCGCTGTGCTTACCGGCACAGTCAAAGAGCAGCCGGGAACATCTTGATGGGCACCAGTGCCCACACCATCTTCCCCTCGCGCGCGGCGCGCACGCCCCAGTCCAGGGACAGCTGGCCGACCAGCCGGAGCCCGTATCGCCCGGATCCCGGACGGCATGCTCGCACGGACGTCAGGTCGGGGTCCGCGTCGCTGACTTCGATCAGCAGGTTCTCCGCGGTGCGGGTGACGCGCAACTCGTGGACGGCGGTGGTGTGCTGGTAGGCGTTGCCCACGAGTTCGTCGATCACGAGCAGGACCCCGCCGTACCGATCGTCGGAGCACGCCCCGAAGGTGAGTGCCTCGGCCACGACGGACCGAACCTGACGGAGATCGGGGCGGTCGTCCAGCGCGACCGTGGTTTCGGCCGCCGCGGCGAGCCGATCGGTGAGGTGCGCCAACTCCTGGTCGAAATCCATCACTGCAACCGGCCTTCCCTCGACACGTACCCGGTTCGTTGTTCGGCGCCGGTTCCGCGTCCGGATTGGTCCACGGACCAGCCCGGTGGGTGCCGAACCGGCGGTTCAGGCGAGGCCGAGCAGGAGCACCGGCGACGTCGTCGGCTGCGGCGAGCCCGCGACCGGCTCGGTGGTGATCGCGATCCGGTCGGTGTCCGCGGGTAGGGCGGCGGTCATCGAGCCTTCACCACGGTGCAGCAGACCCGCCGACTGCGGACCGCGCGGGCCGACCAGCCAGCACTGGTAGGCCCGGCCCGGTTCGAGGGGCGGCAGGCTCCGGACGTCGACGGTGATCACGCCCAGCCCACGCGACAGGGTCGCGGTCGCGGCTCCCCCGCTGGTGCCGTCGCCGTGCACCGTCTTCGCGTCCGCCGCGCCCCGGACGTTGGCCGGCGAGGCCACCTGCGTCGAGACCGGCGTGTTCTGCATGCCGATGCTGATCCCGCCGACGAGCAGCGCGGCCCCGGCGGCGATGGCCGCGACTCCGGCGCCTGCCCGCCGGTGCCACGCACGTCGAGCAGGCAGCACCGGGACCGGCGGAGACCCGACCTGCGGCGGGAGCTGCCGGGTCACGGTGATCTCGGCGAGCACCCGGCTGCGGAGGCGCTCGACGGGCACCGCGCCGACGGCGGCCCCGAGCCGGGCGGCGGTCTCCTCGAACCCACGGACGTCTTCGGCGCAGGCGGCGCAGCCGGCGAGGTGGCGGTCGAACGCGGCTCGTTCCTCATCGGTGACGGCACCGAGAGCGTAGGCGCCGGCGAGGGTGTGAAGTTCGGCGGGCGCCATCAGTGCGTCACGCAGCCGGGTGTCGACCATGCTGAGTCCTTTTGCGAGCGGGCGTTCACCAGTCTTTCGGCGCCGGCGGTGACAAGTATTGGTGAGATGTCTCAGGCGCCTCCACTCTGGCCGCCCGCCTTGCGGTACCGACACGGAGCGCCGGTCAGGCGAACATCTGCATACCGCCGAAGAAAACCACCAGCAGCGCCCCGATTCCGAAGCCCGTCAAGAGCGCGCCGCCGAGGCTGGGCCGGATCCGGACTCCCGCGTACGCGAGGCCCAGCGCGAGCATCATCCAGGCACCCACCAAGGCGAGGTGCGTCATCATCGTGCTGCTGAGATCGAACGCGACCTTTGCACCGCCGGCCACGATGAGGGCGAAGGCGATCGAGATTCCCACGTGGGCCCACCGGTTCTTGGTCGTACCGCCGGTCGAGTGCGGGTGACTGCGGGTCATGGTGACCTCCTCGTCGGATCACTCCAGTCTCACACGGTTCGCGTCCGGTGATCCTTACCGCACGATTACCGGGGCGCACCAAGGGTCACGGGCACGTGACGACCTGGCCGGCGTAAGTGAGCCCGGCACCGAACCCGAACAGCAGAACCGCTTGTCCCGCCGTAATTTCCCGACGCCGGAGGAGTTTCGACAGGGCCAAGGGGATACTGGCGGCCGAAGTGTTGCCCGACTCGGCCACGTCGGTCGCGACGATCGCGTCCGGGGCGCCGATCGCGCGGGCGAGAGCGGCGATGATGCGGACGTTGGCCTGGTGGGTCACGATCCCCCCGAGGTCGCGTGGGTCGATGCCGGCGCGGCTGCAGGCGGTGCGGGCGATCGGGGCGAGCTCGGTCGTCGCCCAGCGGAACACCGCCGGGCCTTCCTGGCGGAACGTCGCGGGCAGCCCGTGCGGGCCCGCCGACTCCAGGCTGATGCAGGAGCCCTTGGCGGGGTCCGATCCCCAGACGACCGGGCCGATCCCGCCCGGTCCCCCGGTGGCTTCGACGACCGCAGCGCCTGCCCCGTCGCCGAAGATCACACACGTCGTGCGGTCGGTCCAGTCGAGGAAGTCGCTCATCTTGTCGGCGCCGACCACGATCGCGCGGCGGCCGGCGCCGGCCCGCAGGGCGTGGTCGGCCGAGGCGAGCGCGTGGCAGAATCCCGAGCACGCCGCGTTCAGGTCGAAGACCGCCGGCGCGGGGATCCCGAGCCGGTCGGCGACGCGCGCCGCGACGCTGGGCATCCGGTCGAAAGCGGTGCAGGTCGCGACGATCACCAGGTCGATCTCCCCGGCGCCGCGGCCGGACCGGGTCAGCGCGTCGCCGGCAGCGGCGGTCGCCATATCGGCCACCGACTCGCCGGGCGCGGCCAGCCGCCGGGTCCGCACGCCGACCCGCTCGGTGATCCAGGTGTCCGAAGTGCCCAGTGAAGCGCTCAGCTCGTCGTTCGTGACGCTGCGGACCGGCTGGTGGTGACCGCAGGCCACGATCCGGCTGCCGGGTGCGGAGGCGGGCATGGGACTCCTCGTTGCGTTCGGGGGCATGGCCTCCTTCCGCGGTCGTGTGTCAGGTGGCTTCCATGTCCACACCGGACACTCGCCCGGTCGGCGACGGCTCCGGGGCGGGTGGTTCGATCGGCGACGGGTCCAGCACGAATCGCGTCAGGGCGGTTCGGGGATCCAGGCCGCGGAGCTGGTTGAGCTCGCCCAGCGGTTTGCGCAGCTGCTCGAACTCGGGGCCGATCTCGCTGCTGAGCTGCTCGTGCGCGTTCGCGAGGGCGTCCTTGGCCTTCTGCACGGTCTTGCGCACGGTCGCGATGGCGCCGGGAAGCCGTTCCGGGCCGAGGATGAACAGGGCGGCGACCAGCAGGACGACCAGGTGTTCCGGGCTGAGTCCGAGCATCGTGCCCTCCGGTGGCAGGGTGCGGCAGGTGCGGGACCGCCCCGACGGCGGCCCCGCACCCCGCCGCGGTCAGTTGGCGGCGCTGGTGTTCACGTCGCCGTTGACGCCCTTGGGGAAGAACCCGCCGGACTTGGCAGCCTTGTTCGTCAGGTACACGATGTTGAGCACCTGACCCGGCGAGCGGCTGTAGGCGATGCCGTTGGCGTCCGTGGGCACGATGTTGGCCTGGCCGCGGCTGTCGATGACGCCCTGGTCGTCGTCGGTCGGGCCGTCGAGGCTGTCACGCGCGTTGGACAGCTTGACGCTCGCCTCGCGCAGGTCACGGCCGAGCAGGCCGAGCCCGAGGATGCCGCCGCTGTGCTGGTAGAGGGCACTGCGGATGTTGGCGGCGTGGTAGGCCTCGACGGCGAGGATGCCGGCCGCGGCCTCGAGGTAGGTCTTGTTGCTGATCAGCGGCGCGGCCCCCTTGTAGGCCGTCACGCCGACGTCCTCGAACAGGAACGCCGCGAGCAGGAAGTTCTCCTCGCACGCGAACGCGTCGAAGCTGTGGCCCGGCTTCACGAGCCCGGCGGCCTGGGCGGCGGCGGTGAAGCTGGACTGCAGGTCGATCGCCGGGCGGCTGACCGCGGCCGAGCCCAGCGCGGAGCGCAGGAACTGCACGTGCGCCTTCTCGTCGCCCGCGATCTCCTGGGCGTACTGGCGTGCCGTCTTCGTCTTGAACTTCACCGCCCGGCCGCCGGTGACGCCGCCACGGTTGCCGGTGCCGGTCGTCATCGAGTCGGCGAGCCCCTTGCCGGTGACGGCGTGCAGGTAGAACTCGGCTTCGAGGTACTCGAGGTTGAGGGCGAAGTTGAGGACGGCTCCGTCACTGACCTCAGCCGACGCGGCGGCCGCCGCAGCAGTGGGCCGGGCGGTCGCGGCGGACGCGGTCCCGGTGGCGAGGCCGCCGAGCGCACCCGCCCCGACGACGCCGAGGCCGGTCATCCCGGCCGCTTTGAGGAAACGGCGACGGTCCTGGTCGTTCTCCGCGCTCCGGTTGATCATCGACGCGGCATAGCGCTTGCCAAACACGGACGAACTCCTCCCAGCCCGCGCGTACGGCGGGCATAACCCGGCGCCGGCTCCCGGCGCTGGGGCGGATCTGTCGTGGACAGTCCACTTTCGAGGCTGGGCGCGGAGCGGATGGGTCGGATTCCCGAGCGAGCGACACGAGCGGGCGCGCGTACCCGCTACTCAGCGGTAGAAACCCGTTCGGCGAAACCAAAAAACATTGATTTACACCCAATCCAGTGAACGTCATCGCCCCGAAATACGACTGACGGTGAAGTCCACACTCGAAGGGGGGTGAGATGGATGGATACTTCCCTGACGGATGACGCACCGACCGGGCAGCCGCTCTTGCTGCGGATGCTCGTGGTGGCCGGCGCGTTGTTCGGATTCACCCTGCTGGCCTTGGCCGTGTCGAGTGCCGCGGACGCATCGGAAGGTGCGCCACCGGATCAGCACAGCCTGCTCGGCCGGCTCGGAAACACCGCACACGACGTGCTCAAGCCCGTGGCTCCGGCACTCGAGCCGGTCACGGGCGCGGTCCACGTCGTGTCGTCGCAGGTGGCGCCCGTGGTGAAGCCGGTGACGAACGGGCTCGAGCCCGTGCTCGCGCCGCTGGCCCGCCCGGTGCTGGATGCGGCGGAGCCGGTGCTGTCGGCCTTGAGGCCGGTGACCCGGCCGGTGCTGCACGCGGTGTCCCCGGTGACATCGCCGGTCCTGCACGCCACGGCCCCGCTGACCGCGCCAGTGGTGCGGGCGGTCGGGGGTGAGCGTGTCGTCCCGGCGGTGATCGGGCAACCGGTCACCGGACAGCCGGAGACACCTGCACCGCACGGCGATGCCGGTTTCCCCCCGGCAGCGGCCGGCGCTCCGGTCGCCTCCCCGCGACCGGTCGCGCAGCACACCGCTGGTGTGTCCGCCGTCCGGCACGTCGCCGGGCACCTCGGTTCGGGCACGGCCGGTACTGCCGGTCCGATGTCCGGTTCCGGTGGCGGCGGGATGCCCGCGGACCTCTCCGGCATGAGCGGTGCGATGTCGGCGAGTACCGGGAGCGCACACGGCGGCGAGTTCGCCGTGACCGCGTCCGGTTCGGGCATGCCGGGTACGGATCGCACGTGGCGGGCACCGCCCGCCGGCGCGTGGTCGTTGCATTGGCTGGAGTACTACGGCAACGACCATCCGAGCTGACGAACCCTTTCCACCCTCAAAATCCACAATGGACAGAGAGCAGGGAAAGGGAAGTCATGCACAAGTACGTGCGACGCGGCCTGACCGCCGCGTTCATCTCCGGCGGGTTCGTCCTGCTGGGATCAGCGGTGGCCAGTGCGGACACCGGGAACTCGGGCCCGCTCGGCGGGCTCGGCACCACGCTGCACTCGGTCGTCTCCGGAACCGCCTCCGGCGGCAACGGTGGGGACTCCGGTTCCGGCGGGAACGCCACCAGCGGCAACAACGCTGTCAGCGGGAACTCCGGCAAGTCGGGCAACTCCGGCTCCACCGGCGGCAACAGCGCCTACGGCGTCTGCGTGCTGGCCAAGTGCACCACCACGGTGTCCTCGGGCAACTCCGGGAACACGGGCGCGACCGGCTCGACCGGGAACGCCTCGAACACCAGCACCACCAAGGGTGGCAACTCGGGTAACGCCGGCAACGGCGGATCCGGGACCACGGCGACGTCCGGCAAGAACACCGCCGGCTCGCACTCTTCACGCGGCGGGATCCTCGGGGCCGTGGGCTCCGTGACCGGCACCGCGAAGGGCGGCAACGGGGGCAACTCCGGCGACGCCGGGAACGCCACCAGCAGCAACTCGGCGGTGTCGGGGAACTCGGGCAACTCCGGGAACTCGGGCTCCACGGGTGGCAACAGCGCCTACGGCCTGTGCCTGCTGGCGCAGTGCTCCACCTCGGTGTCCTCGGGCAACTCCGGGAACACCGGCGCCACCGGCTCGACCGGCGACGCCTGGAACACCAGCACCACCACCGGCGGGAACTCCGGCAACGCGGGCAACGGCGGCGACGCCACCGTCGTCAGCGAAGGCCGCAACTCCGCCACGAACACCGGTGGGCACAGCTGGAAGCGTCACGGGCAGGGCGGCGACACGGGCGTCCTGGGCTGGGTCACGGGCACGGCGAAGGGCGGCAACGGTGGTGACTCCGGCGACGCCGGGAACGCCACCAGCCACAACAACGCGGTGACCGGGAACTCCGGCAACTCGGGCAACTCGGGCTCCACCGGCGGCAACTCCGCCATCGTGTGGACGCTCGGCGGCCAGGACAAGGGCCGTGGCCACGGTGGGCACGACCAGTGCGGCTGGAACCACAACTCCGGCTGGAAGCACGAGAGCACGAAGTCGCACACTGCGGTGACGTCGGGCAACTCGGGTGACACCGGCGCCACCGGCTCGACCGGCGACGCCTGGAACACCAGCACCACCACCGGCGGGAACTCCGGCTGGGC
>NZ_BSTD01000008.1 GCF_030269325.1 Amycolatopsis sp. NBRC 101858
GCATCTGGGGGACCGACTTGGTCGTCGTGGCCAGGGTGCGGGCGGCGGCCCGTCCGAGGCTCAGCGGGGCCTGGTCGGAGTCCACCGGGTCGGTGACAGTCACAGCGAGAACCACCCAATCATTCGTGAGCCGGGAATGCCCGAGGCTGGCAACGAAGAATCAACATAGCAACGGCGCCCGCGCGCACAATGACACGATCGAGTCGACGAGCAGATCACCTGGTTGGTTTCCGGCCATTCCGGGCACCATCTCCCGTCGTGTGCCGGCCGGTCATCACCCACTGTTCCCGGGCATCACCCGGTCGGGAAAATCGCGGCCCGTAAGGGGAATTCGTCGTCGCGGTGGGGCACGGCGCAGGCCACCCCGGCGGCGGTGAACTGCGCCGAACCGGCTATGGTCGCGGCCTGGGTGAGGCCACTCGGATGAATCGAACAATTCCCGGTTGTCGGCCTGGAAATGGGTGGCTAACTTGAGCGATCCGGCGGTGAATCCGCTCGGTGGGAAAGGACGTGGATGAACATCTTCGTGGCCGGCGGTCTCTGGGTGGCCGGCGCGGCCCTCGTCGGGGGCGTGATCGCGTACCTGGTCCGCCGCTTCGGCTGGGACGAGGGGCGACCGGACAACAACGACGCGGCGGGCCAGGTGTTCACCATCGTCGGCGGGCTGCACGCGGTGCTCGTCGCGTTCGTGCTCATCTCGCTGTTCGACGCGGTCGGCGGCGCGAGCCAGGACGCGCAGACCGAGGCCGACAGCCTGGTCGCGGCGACCTGGGCGGCCGACGCGTTGCCCGCCGAGACGAAGGATCGCGTGCACCAGCTCGCCGTCGCGTACGCGCAGACCGTCGAACAGCAGGAGTGGCCGAAGCTGAGCGGCGGCGGCGAAATCCCCACCACGGGCTGGACGCAGCTGGACCAGATGCGCCAGGCCGTCGCGGCGGCCGACGTCGACGGTGACTGGCAGATCGACCGCAAGACCGAGGCGAGCAACCAGCTTTGGGCGGTCTACCAGGCCCGCACGCAGCGGCTGAACAACGCGGGCGGCGGCGGGGTCGGGGCGGTCGTCTGGTTCGCGCTGATCCTCGGCAGCCTGATCACCGCGATCCTGCTGCCCAACCTCTTCGGCGGCACGCGGCTGGCCGCGCACATCATCATCGTCTCCACCCTGGCCGGCACGATCACGTTGCTGCTGTTCGCGATCTACCAGCTGCAGAACCCGTTCAGCGGGGGTGCGAAGATCCCGGCGGAGGCGTTCACCGGCGCGCTGGAAAGGCTGGCTTGACCGGCAGGCGGGCCCGCTGGGCGGCGATGCTCGGCGTGGCCGCTGCGGTGTCGGCCCTGCTGGCGGCGACGGGCTGGCTCGCGCCCGCGTCGTCCCACCGCCCGGCGGCCCAGGACCCGGCGGCCTGCACGGTCCTGCAGGCGGAGAACGAACGCGACGGCGCGCCGACGACGTTGCGGCTGCTGTCCCTGCCCGGCGGCGCGACGAAACGCCTGACGCAGGCGGGGTACTGGATCAACGCGATGGGGTACTCGGCCGCGCAGGGCGTGGTCTACGGCGTCGCCGACGGAACGCGGGGCGGCCGGTACGACCACGGTTCGCACGCGGTGCGGATCGACGCGTCGGGGGCGGTAACGGACCTCGGCGTGGTCGGCCGGGCGGGGGCGCAGCGTCCGGTGTGGAGCCAGGTCACCGGGGCGACGGCGGGCGCGATCGCCGGGAACCGCTGGTACGTCCGGCAGGACAGCGATCTGTACACAGTGGACATCGACCCGGCGTCGGCGGACTACGTGCGCGTGGTGCACCGGACGGCGTTGCGGCCGGTGTCGCTCGCGGTGGGGGTCGACGACTTCGCGTACGACGCTGCTTCCGGCCTGCTGTACGGGATCTCGACGACTTCGCGCGGGGACGGCGCGGTGGTGACGGTGGACCCGTCGACGGGCAAGGTAGTGGCGGCGCCGGAGCTGCGCTTCCCGCCGGGGGGTGCGTACGGGTCGGTGGTGCTCGGGCCGGACGCGATCTACGCGACGGCGAACCGGGACGGGCGCCGGAGCGTGACGTACCGGTTGCCGAGGGACGGTTCGGGCCCGGCGGTGGAGGTGTCGACCGGGCCGGCGCTGGTGAGCGGGGACGCGGCCGGGTGTTTCGCCGAGACTCCGCCGCCTACCACGACCACCTCGGAGTCCCCTTCGGTGCCGCCGAATTCGCCCCCTTCGATCCCGCCGAATTCGCCACCGACGGTGCCGCCGAACTCCCCGTCAACGCCAACGCCACCACCTTCGCTTCCTGCGCCGCCACCGGCGCCTGAGCTGCCGCCACCATCGCAGCCGCCTCCGGTGGAGCAGGCGGTGGCCCCGACCCCGGCACCCACCCCGGCCCCGGCTCCGGCGGCCACCCCGGTCGAGCTGACCCCGGCCCCGGCCGCACCCCCGTCGAAGCGGTACGTGCAGCCGACGCAGAAGCCGGAGCCGGTGGTCGACGGAACGGCGGTGAAGACAAAGGAGAAACGCCGCTGGGGCCTGACGGCCCTGATCCTGGTCCTGGGCGGCGGAGCAGCAGTGGCCCACGTCCGCCGCCACCGCTGACGCCGAGCCCGGCGAGAGGTCACCGCGCACCGGGTGCACGGCTGGCCTGCTGGCGGCGCGCCCGGCGTGAAGCTGCCGTGCACCCGCCGCAGGGCTGGCCTGCCGGCGGTGCCCTGCGAGAAGCTGCTGCGCACCCGCCGCAGGGCTGGCCTGCTGGCGGCGCCCGGCGGAAGCTGCCACAGCCGGTGCGCGGCAGGCCCGCTGGCAGGTGCCCGGCGAGACGTCGCCGTGCACTCGGCGCACGGCCGTTTGCGGCAGGTCCGCTGGCGGCGCCCGGCGCGAAGCTGCCGCGCACCCGCCGCGCGGGTTGGCCTGCTGGCGGCGTGCCCGGCGGAAGCTGCCATGCACCCGCCGCAAGGCTGACCTGCTGGCGGCGCCCGGCGTGAAGTCGCCGCGCACGGCCGTGCGCCGAGGCGTCGGGCCTCCCTGCCGCAGCGCCGATCCGTCCCGGAGGAGGCGACCACCACACCCTCCGGCCCCACCGTTAACGCCCCGGCCTCCTCGAAGCCAACCGCCGTCCACTTCGGCCACGAAGACTCCTCCTCCGGCGCTAGTCCACGCGCCGGAGGAGGAGAAACGGGATGAAGCGGGTAACACTGGCCCTGGTCGCCGGGGTGCTGGCACTGCCGCTGGCCGCCGGGGCGGCGGAAGCGCACGACCACGGGCCGCGGGCGAAGGATGATCACCTCCGCACCCACGCCGGGCGGACTCTCACCGCCGAGCTGCTCGGCAACGACCGCGGCACCGCCGTCGTCCGGCACACCGCCGCCGCGCACGGGAGCGTCGACCTCGCCGCCGACGGCACCCTTCGGTACACCCCCGCGCCCGGCTTCACCGGCCGGGATTCCTTCACCTACACCGTTTCCGACGCCGTCAAGCTCTACCCGACCGCCCTGAAACCGCTCGCCACCATCGGCGGCGTCCAGATCAAGGGCGGCGCGTACGGCTCCGCGCTCACCCCCGTGCCCGGCGAGAAGAACGAGTTCTACGGCCTCACCGATCGCGGCCCGAACGTCGACGCGCCCGACGGCGGCAAGATCGAGCCGCTGCCGTCCTTCACCCCCGCCATCGGGAAGTTCCGCCTCCGCGACGGCAAGGCCGTGCTCGAGAAGACCATCCCGTTGCGCGCCCACGACGGCACCCCCTACAACGGCCAGGTCAGCCCGCTCGCCGACACCGGCGAGAAGATCGTCGACCTGAACGGGAACGTCCTGCCGCAGTCGGCGAACGGCTACGACTCCGAAGGCCTCGTCGCGCAGCGGGACGGCACCTTCTGGGTCTCCGACGAGTACGGCCCCTTCATCACCCACTTCGGCCGCGACGGCCGCGCGCTCGAGCGGCTCTCGCCCTTCGACGGCTCGCTGCCCGCCGAGATCGAGTACCGCGTGCCGAACAAGGGCATGGAAGGCCTCGCGCTGACCCCGGACGGCCGGACGCTCGTCGGCGTCATGCAGTCGGCGCTGCAGCAGCCGGACCTGACGAAGAAGCCGGGCAACGTCACCACGCTGCGGATCGTCACCGTCGACCTGCGCACCCGCGCCACGCACGAGTACCTCTACCTGCTCGACGACCCGGACACCACCGGCACCGCGGTCAGCGAGATCACCGCTCTCTCGGCGACGCGCTTCCTGGTGGACGAGCGCGACGGCAAGCCCGAGCCGGGCGCCTTCAAGAAGCTCTACGAGATCGACCTGACCGGCGCCACCGACGTCGGCCCGCGGGCCGCGGGGTACGACGCCGTCAAGGGCGGCCTGCTCGTCGGCGGGAAGAGCATCGACGCCTACGTCGGCAAGGACACCACGGCCCAGGCGACGAAGGACCTCGCCGCCGCCGGGATCACGCCGGTGAGCAAGAAGCTGTACCTCGACCTGGGTGCCCTCGTCACCGGCCTCGACCCGAGCGGCGGCTTCTTCGGGCACGACAAGGTCGAGGGCGTCGCGACCACCGACGGCGGCCGGACCGTCGTGATCAGCAACGACAACGACTTCGGCATCGACGGCGTGACGAACGCGGCCCCGCCGTACGCGCTGCACCCGAAGACGCTGCCGGACGGCCGCCAGGACGACGGCGAGTACCTCGCGGTCGACACGACGAAGCTCCCCGCGGTGACGAGCAACGCGACGGTCACGATCGACGTGCGGTAGCCGTCAGTACTTGAACTGGTCGACGTTGTCGGCGGTGATGAGCAGCGGATCGCCCAGCAGGACGGTCTTCGCCGCGACGTCGTACCTCACCGCCGGCAACTCCAGGTTCACCTTGTTGACCGGCAGCAGCGGTTTGCCGTCGGCGACCTGCTTCGCCGTCCACGCGGTCAGCCAGCCCAGCGACTCGACGTTCCACAGCACCGACTCGGAGCACGAGCCGTCGAGCAGGTACGGCTTGATCGACTGCGGCGTCCCGACGCCGACGGTGAACACCTGCCCGATCTTCTGCTGCTCGCGGACCGCCTTCGCGACCCCGGGCGCGGACGTCGTGCACTCGCCGACCAGGCCGGTGAGGTCCGGGTGGCGGGCCATCAGCTCCTTGGCCAGGTTCGTCGCGTTGTCCTGGTCTTCGCCCGCGTACACGGTCTCGACGACCTGAGCCTCCGGGTAGTGCTTGGCCGTGTACTCCTTCTGGACCGCGATCCACGTGTTGAGGTTCGCGGCGGCCGGGCCGCACGAGACGATCGCGTACTTGCCGGTGCCGCCGGTCCGCTTCATCAGCGCGTCGGTGAGCGCGGCGCCGATGCCTTCGGCGCTGGCCTGGTTGACGAACACCTCGCGCTGCGTGCCCGGCGCGTCGGTGTCCGAGGTGAGCACGTGGATGCCCTTCGCCCGGGCCTCGGCGATGGCCGGCGCGAGCGCGGCCGGGTCGTTCGGCGCGACGACGATGACGTCGAACTTCTGCGCGACGAGCCGGCGCACGATGGTGACCTGCTCGGCGGGGTCGACGGTCTTCGGGCCGACGGTGGACCACTGCACGCCCAGCTGCTTCGCCGCTTCGAGGCCGCCGGTGTTCATCGCCTGGAAGTACGGGATGTCGGCGACCTTGGGCACGAACGCGATCCGCGTCGGCGTCGGCGCGGGGGCGCTGCCCAGCTGGTCCGAGCAGCCCCCGAGCGCGAGCGCCGCACCCAGGAGCACCGTCGCGACCAGCCGGGACGTCTTCGTCGGCCCTCGCATCCCCACCCATTCCTCCGGACTTTCGAACGGTCTGCGCGCGGTGGAGACCAAGGGGGAAGGTAGGGCCCCGCGTAACGGTGGTCAACGGGGTGTGCGCAAAGGGTTACGGAAGCGAGTTCTCCTTCGTGGCCCGTGACGGAATTTCGCCTGGTCGGCGGTGTCGGCTACGCTGGGCGACGATGACTCGCCGTTCCGTACCCGCCCGCTGGCTGCTGCTGTGCGCGCTGGCGCTCGCCGTGGTGGCGATGCACCACGTGCCCGCGGACCACGGGCCGGTCGTTGCGGCTTCGGCCTCGATGTCGGGTGAGCTCCACGCCGGGCTGCCGATGCCGGGCCACGACGGCGGGCATTCCCCGCTCCACGACTGCCTCGCGGTGCTCACGGCGGCCGTCGCCCTCCTGCTCGCGGTGGTCCTGCTGTGCTGCCGGGCAACGGGTGCCGTGGTCGTCCGGCAGGTGCCGGGCAGGCGCCGGGGCGCGCGCCCGCCGCCGCCGCGGAGCGGTCGTCTCCTGCTCGCCGCCCACTGCGTTCTGCGGATCTGATCGGCGCGGTTCCGCCGTGCCCATCCGCAAGAACTCCAGTGAGGAAGAGAAATGTCCAGGAAGTTCCTGGCGGGCTTCGTGCTGTCCGCCGCGCTCGCGCTGACCGGGTGTGCCACCCCGGCCGACCACAACGACGCCGACGTCGCCTTCGCCCGGCAGATGGTCCCGCACCACCAGCAGGCCGTCGAGATGGCGACGCCGGTGCCGCAGCACACGAAGAACCCGCAGGTCGTCGCGCTGGCGAACGGGATCGCCCAGGCGCAGCAGCCGGAGATCGACCAGCTCACGGCGTGGCTGAAGCAGTGGGGCGCCCCGGCGATGACCGACCACGGCTCGATGCCGGGCATGGTCGACCCCGGTGACCTCGACACCCTGCGCGACGCCGCTTACGACCGGAAGTGGCTGACGCTGATGCTCGACCACCACCGCGGGGCGATCGACATGGCCCGCACCGAGGTGGCCCAGGGGAGCAACGCCGAGGCCAAGGCGATGGCCCAGCGGATCGCCGACACCCAGCAGGCCGAGGTCGACCGGATGACCGGGCTCCTCGCCGCCTGATCCCGGCGTGGTCCCCGGCAGTCCCGCCGGGGACCACGCTGTGGCGCGCGAGACACGCGCGTTGATACCCCTTGGGGGTATAGTCCCAGGCATGAGCGAACAGCACGGAGCTTCGTGGGCGACGGCGATCCAGGCGACTCTGCACTGCCTGACCGGCTGTGCGATCGGCGAGGTGCTCGGCATGGTCCTCGGCACGGCGTTCGGCCTGCACAACGCGGCGACCGTCGTCCTGTCGATCGTCCTCGCGTTCGTCTTCGGCTACGGCCTCACCATGCGGGGCGTGCTGAAGTCGGGGCTGCCCGCCGCGGCGGCGTTCAAGGTCGCGCTGGCCGCGGACACCGTGTCGATCGCCGTCATGGAGCTGATCGACAACACGGTCGTCGTGGCGATCCCCGGGGCGATGGACGCCGGCCTCGCCAGTTTCCTCTTCTGGCTGGCGCTGGTGCTTTCACTGGCCATCGCGTTCGTGGTCACGGTGCCGGTGAACAAGTGGATGATCGCGCGCGGGCTCGGCCACGCGAAGGTGCACGCCCACCACCAGCACTGACGGGGAGGTGGCGGCCTCCCCGGCGGGTCAGACGCTGGAGAGGTCGACGGCGCGGTCGACCTTCCGCCGGTCGAGCACCCGCAGGATGCCTTCCAGCAGGTAGTAGTCGGCGTAGGGGAGCGACACCTCGATGCCGTCCTCGGCCGGCCGGTTGCGGGTGCAGCGCGCGACGCTCGCCTCGGCCCGGGTGGACTTCGTCGTCAGGCACGTCTGCGAGACGGCCTCGAGGATCCGCAGTGCGCTGTCCCGGTACTGCGTGCGGTGCGTGATCTCGGCGAGGTCGAGCAGGCCGCAGGCCATGATCACGCCGGCGGAGGCGTCCTTGACGTCGTTCGGTGCCTGCGGCGCGAGGTAGTCCCACACCGGCACGTGGTCGGCTGTCAGATGCGACAGCGCGAAGTCGGCCAGTCGCCGCGCGGTGGTCAGGAACTCCTGGTCACCGGTGCGGCGGTGGATCGTCGTGAACCCGTAGACGCCCCACGCCTGCCCGCGCGACCAGCACGACGTCGGGCTGTAGCCCTGCACCGTGTTGGGCCCGATCGGCGCGCCGGTGACGGGGTCGAAGTCGAAGACGTGCGGGGTCGACCCGTCCGGGCGGACGAAGTTCTTCTGCGCGGTCTTCGCGTGCGCCACGGCGATTTCGAGGTACTGCGGGTCCCCGGTCTGCTTGCTCGCGAAGGCCAGCAGATCGAGGTTCATCATCGTGTCCATGATGACGCGGCCGGCGTCCTTCGGGTCGGACAGCGCACCCCAGGCGCGGATGAACTTCCCGGCCGGGTTGTACCGCTTGATCAGCGACGCCGCGGCCTGCACCGCGCCCGCCTTCCACCTGTCGTCCCCGGTGAGCCGCCACGCGGTCACCCACGACGGGTAGAAGAGGAAACCGAGGTCGTGCGTGCCGGTGTCGTTCTGGCGCGGCGCGAGTTTCTCCGCGGACGCCAGCGCGAGGGTCTTGAATTGTTCGTCGCCGCTGTGCAGGTACGCCAGCCACAACTGGCCGGGCCAGAATCCGCCGACCCAGTCGCCATTCTGCGAATAGGTCCACTTTTCGAACTTCGTGCCGACCGGAAACGCGGTGACGCCGGGCGCCACCGCGCGCAGCTTGGCTACCGCGTAGTCGGCCGCTTGGCGGAGCGTCCGGGTGGCGGATGCCTGGTCAAAAGTGGTCGAAGTGCTCGCGGCCGCGGCCGCGGAGGTGCTGGCGCTCACCGCCACCGCGGCACCGGCCGCGGTGGTCAGCAGGGTTCTCCGGGTAACGCTCACAGGTGCCCGCCATTCCGTGTGGGGAAATGTTCCAGGTGCTCGGGAGTTTTCCACAATCGTCACGACGTTGTACAGCGGGCGGGCATTCGTTCAGGAGTGTGAATGATGGACCGGTGAGCGGAATACCCCGGAAAAGGGCGAAGGCCCGGCGGGGGACACCGGGCCTTCGCTTTTCTCGCGGGGGTGAGGGCAGTCAACCACGCGAAACTCGGGGTTCGATCGAGCCGCCGTTCAGCACAGGGGAGCGACCGGTTCGTCGGAGCCCGTCTGCAGGTAGGTGTCCGACACGTAGTTGTTCGGGCCGATCCGGTCCCAGATCGTGCTGGTGCCGAACGTGCCGGTGACGCTGTCGCCCAGGACGTAGCACTCGATGTTGACCTTGGCGTAGTTCGCCGCGAGGCCCTTGACCGCCGCCGACGTGCTCGCGCTCGCCCGGACGTTCATCGGGTCGCCCGCGGTCTTCACGGTGCCGGTCGGGCCGGTGCCCGTCCACAGGTACGTGACGTTCAGGTTCCCGTTGTCCGACATGCCGAGCCCGTCGTAGAAGACGCCGTCGGCGAGGTCGATGCCGGCCGGGTTGCCGACCTTGTAGCCGAGGTCGTCCTTGCCGCCGTTGTAGCCGTTGTGGTAGGCGGCGTACGCCTCGGGCTGCCCCTGCGGGAGGTCCTTGTACTCGTACCGCACGGAAGCCGGGTTCCAGTAGTCGTCCTTGGTGTTCCACGGGCCCACATCCCACACCGGCGCGTACTCGCAGCGGCTGTTGTCCGTCTTGCAGACGCGGACGCTGTAGGAGCCGGAGGCCTTGGGCGAGAGCCCGCGCCCGGACGGCAGGGCGACGAAGTGGTCGCGGCTGGTGATCACGTGGCCGTTGGCGGTCGTGTGGCCCGTGAGGCCTTCGCGGGTGCCGAAGATCTTGTAGGTCAGCGCGGCCGTGGCGGCCAGCGCGTTCACCTGCGGGACGCGGTCCGCGCTGAACGCGACGCCGCGCACCGACGGGCGGACGCCGTCGGTGTCGCTGTGCAGGCTGATCCGCGCCTGCACGGCGCTGACGGCGGTCTTGAACGCGGTGCCGGCGGGCGTCCACTCGGTCCAGTCGTCCGCGCCGGTGCGGCCGCGGACCTCGACGTCGACCGCCGTGCCCTGGGGGGTGTCGGCGGACAGCTGCGCGCTGACGCGGTTCGCCGGCGAGCCCAGCGCGTGCTCGGCGGTGATGAGGCTGCCTTCACTGCCGGCGAAGACCTGCGCGGTTCTGTGCCAGGCGGCGTCGGCCAGGGTCAGGGATCCACCCGCCCCGGTCACGTTGACGTCGTCGTAGTCCACAGTGGACACGTCGGCGGTCCAGGTGGCGTTGGTGGCGGCCTCGGCGGGGGCTCCGGCCAGCGCCGTCACCGCCCCGGCGGCCAGAACCGCCGCGGTCACGCGGCCGGCTTTCTTGATCCGGATCATCCCCGGTTCTCCTCTCGCACTCGTTCACTCGAACGTGGCGAAAGACTGACGGGGTGGCGTACATGATCCGTACAAGCATCAGGCGGAAGCGATGTGCGGCGGCTCCGCCACCGAGGTCACGGGCTCCGGTGGCCGCGACGAGAGCTCCCGCCAGATCGCCAGCGCGCGCTCCGAATAGTCCCGGGACCGCTCCGGCTGCGACAACGCCCGGTGCAGCTCGCCGAGCAGCTGCGACACCTCGGCCTCCGACCGCCGGTCGCCGTTGCGGCGGTGCACCGAAAGCGAGTTCACCAGCAACAGCTGCGCGTGCGCGAAGTCCCCGCTGTGCAGGCACAGCTCGCCGAGGTTCTGGTTCGCGTACCCGACGCAGTGGTCGTCGCCGAGTTCGGTGAAGATCGCGATCGCCTGGTCGACGTGCTCGCGGGCCGCCGCCAGGTTGCCCTGGTGCTGGAAGAGCAACCCCAGCCGCTTGTACGCGTGCGCCTCGCGGTGGCGGTCGCCGATCGCCGCCGACAGCTCCAGCGCGTCGGTGAACCAGCGCTTCGCCGCCGCGTAGCAGCCGCGCGACATCCACACCGCGCCCGCGCCGAGGCGCGCCACCGCTTCGCCGTTCGGGTCGCCTTCCTCCGCGAACAGCTTCAGCGCTTCGTGGCAGTGGTCGAGCGCGAGGCCGTCCTCGCCGTCGATGCGCAGGATCGTGGCCAGGCCGGTCAGCGCGATCGCCACGCCCTGGGCGTCGCCGACCCGCTCGAACAGCGCCTTCGACTCCTCGAACGCCACCCGCGAACTCGCGTATTCGTCCTGGTAGAGCAGGTACTGGCCGAGGTTGCGCTGCACGACCGCCTCCGCGCGCAGCGAACCCGTCCGGCGGGCCGCCGCGAGGGCGATCGTGTGCGTGCTGTGCCAGTCGTCCTGGTGCCCGCGCAGGTCGAAGTACGGCGTCAGCGCCGACGCCAGCTGCCAGGCCAGGTCGTCGAAACCCTGCTCGGCGGCCAGCGAAACCGCCGCGACGCTCGTGTTCCGCTCGGCCGCGAACCACGCGGCGGGGTCGTCGGGCAGCACGTCCGCGGGCACCGCCGGCCGCGGCAGCTCCTCGTCGCAGTACATGCCGAAGAAGTGCAGCGGCATCCGGCGCGCGGCTTCCAAAGCCAGCGCCAGGTACCCCTCGAGAACCCGCCGAAGTCCCGCGCGCGTCTTCGCCGCGTCACTCTGCTCCGCCAGCTCGACCGCGTACACGCGCAACAGGTCGTGCAGCCGGTAGCGCGGCTGCCCGGCCGAATCCGATCCGACAAGCTCGACGAGGTGGCCGTCGACCAGCACGTCGAGGACGTCCTCGGCCTCGCGGCGGCCCAGCACGGCCGCGACCGCCCACGCCGGGAACTGCACCGGCCCGAGCAGGCCGAGCCCGCGGAACGCCGTGGCCGCCGACATCGGCAGCAGGTCGTAGGACAGCGTCACGCTCGCGCGGACGGCGAGGTCGCCGACGCGCAGCTCGTCGAGCCGGCGGTGTTCGTCGCGCAGGCGGTCGGCCAGCAGCCGCAGCGTCCAGCCGGGCCGGTTCGTCAGCTTCGCGCCGGCCACCCGGATCGCCAGCGGCAGGTGCCCGCACTGGCGCAGGATCGCCGCGGCGCTCTCCGGCTCGGCGGCCACCCGCTCGGTGCCCACGATGCCCTGCAGGAGCATCGCGCCTTCGTCCTCGGGCAGGAGGTCGACGTCGACCGGCGTGGCCCCGGGGAGCCCGGGCAGCCGGAGCCGGCTGGTCACCAGCACCGCGCACGCGCCGGCGCCGGGCAGCAGCGGGCGCACCTGGGCGGCGCTGCCGGCGTCGTCGAGCACGACGCACATCCGCCGTCCGGCCAGCCGCGAGCGCAGCAGCGCCGAGCGTTCGGCCGGTTCCCGCGGCAGGCCGGCGTCCGGGATGCCCAGCGCCCGCAGCAGTTCCGCGAGCACGCCCATCGGCGCCCGCGGCGACGACGACGTGCCGGCCAGGTCGACGTGCAGCTGGCCGTCGGGGAAGTCGTCGCGCACGGCGTGCGCGATCCGGATGGCGACCGCCGACTTCCCGACGCCGGGGGCGCCGGAGAGCACGACCACCGCGGGCGTGCCGGAGTCCGCGCGCTCGCGCAGCAGCCCGGCGACCTCGCGCAGCACGTCGTCGCGGCCGGTGAAGTCCGGCAGGTCGAGCGGCAGCTGGCAGACCGGTACGAAGTCCGCCGGACGCCCGGCGGGCACGCTTTCGACCACCAGCGTCGCGCGCAGCTCCCGCAGCTTCGCGCCCGGTTCGGCGCCGAGCTCCTCGCGCAGCACCCGCTCGGCCGATGCGTACGCCTCGACGGCGTCCGCGGTCCGGCCGGCGGCGCGCAGCGCGACGATCAGCTGCGCCCACAGCTCTTCCCGCAGCGGGTGCTCGGTGACGAGGCCGCGCAGCTCGGCGACGGCCTCGCCGCAGCGGCCGAGGTCGATCCGCGCGCGCAGGCGCTGTTCCTGCACCGACAGGCGGAGCTCGGCGAGCCGGGCGACGCTCGCGCCCCAGCTGTGGTCGTGCGGGAGTCCTTCGAGGACTTCGCCGCGCCACAGCGCTTCGGCCCGGTCGAGCAGTTTGAGAGCGCTCTCGGCATCGGCGCGATCGAGCGCTTCCTGCGCCTCGCCGGCCAAGGCCGTGAACGCGAGGTGGTCCAGTTCCTCCGGCGACGCGGTCAGCAGGTAGCCGGAGGCCCGGCTGCTGATCCGGTCGCCGAGGCCGGGGTCTAACTCGGCGAACCGCCTCCGGAGCGAATGGACGTACGTGCGGATGTTCGCCGCGGCCGAGCGCGGGGCCGATTCCGGCCACAGCACCTCGACCAGCACGTCGGCGGACACGACGACGTTCGGCTGCAGCGCCAGCGCGGCCAGCAGCAGCCGGGGCTTCGGCCCGCCGAGCGGGATCACCTGCCCGGAAGCGGTGACCTCCAGCGGACCGAGGACGCGGATGGTAAGCGAGGTGGCCTCAACCTGCCCGATGAGTTCCCCCATGAGCGGATGCTATGACCCGTTCGACGCCGGGGATAGATCCATTCGGAGTGTCCGTGGCCTTTGTACGAGTCGTGTACGGGCCGGGGTCACGCTCCCGCCATGAAGCGTTCGAATCTCCGGCGCACGGCCGGATTGGGACTCGTCCTCGCGACGGTCGGCGCGCTGGCGGTGGGCGGCGCGCTCGAAGCGTCGGCAGCAGCGAGCGGCACTGTCAAGACCGCGGGTGACCCGCTCAACGTCCGCCGGGCACCCACCGCGGGGGCCACGGCCGTCAAGACCGTCGCGAACGGCGCGTCGGTCGCCATCGACTGCCAGATCACCGGTTCGTCGGTGACCGGGACCTACGGCACGAGCACGCTGTGGGACTACGTGCCCGCGCTCGGCGGGTACATCTCGGACACCTACGTCTACACCGGTTCCGACCAGCGGATCGCGCCCGACTGCGGCGTCGGCTCGGGCAGCGGCCAGTGCGCCGACGCCTGCGCGGGCGAAGGGCAGTACCGCTCGTCCGACTCGCACTTCCTGGTCTACGACACCGATGCCGACGGTTACTCGGCCGTCGTCGCGTACTGGCTCAAGGGCGGCGCCGGGCCGTTCTACGTCTGGAACTCCGGTGGCGAGGGCACGAAGGTCGACAAGGCGGTGAGCGTCCCGCACGGCGGCTGGGTGTTCTACAAGGTCTGCGTCGCCAACTACACGACCGCCAAGCCCGACCTGAAGTCCTGCTCCGACGGCATCACCGACTTCGCGGCCTGACCGCGGCTCCCCTTCCCCGAAAGGCATTTCCGACATGGTTCAGGTCAACCGGCGCAAGGTCCTGCTCGGCGGGCTCGCCGCGGTCACCGCCACCGCGGCGTCGGCGGCGCTGCCGTCCTGGGCGAACGCCCGCACCACGGCGGCCGCGCCCGCCATCCACGACCCCTTCCAGCTCGGCGTCGCCTCCGGCGATCCGCTGCCCGACAGCGTGGTGCTCTGGACGAGACTCGCGCCGGCGCCGCTCAACGCCGACGGCTTCGGCGGCATGCCGGACGCCACCTACGCGGTCGACTGGGAGATCGCGAACGACCAGGCGTTCTCCTCGATCGTGCAGAGCGGCTCGGTGAACGCGGTCCGCGCGGCCGCGCACAGCGTCCACATCGAACCGGTGGGGCTGCAGCCGGCACGCGAGTACTTCTACCGGTTCAAGAGCTCCGGCTACCTCTCACCGGTCGGCCGCACGCGCACCGCGCCCGCCGCCGGCGCCGCGGTCAACCAGCTCAAGTACTGCTTCACCTCCTGCCAGCACTGGGAGGAGGGCTACTACCACGCGTACAAGGGCGTCGTGGCCGACGACCCGGACCTGGTGCTGTTCCTCGGCGACTACATCTACGAGAAGAAGTCGGGCCGCGCCGCGGCGGAGCGCAACCCGCGCAGCCTCGCCGTCCCCGACGACACGACCACGCTGGCGCTCTACCGCGCCCGCCACGGCCAGCACAAGACCGACGCCGACCTGCAGGCCGCGCACGCGATCGCGCCGTGGGTCGTCGTCTTCGACGACCACGAGGTGATGAACAACTGGAACGGCACCACTTCGCCCGCGTCCACCGCGCGCAAGGCCGCCGGGTTCCAGGCGTTCTACGAGCACACCCCGATCCGCTCGACGGCGAAGCCGAACGGCGCGTCGATCCAGCTGTACCGGCAGCTCCTGTGGGGCAACCTGGCGCGGTTCCACATGCTCGACACGCGGCAGTACCGCAACGCCCAGGTGGCTGACCCGTCCGGCTCGGCCGGCCCGGCCTGCACCGACATGCGCAACACCTCGCGCAGCATCCTGGGCAGCACCGAGGAGGCGTGGCTGCTCAAGCAGTTCGAGTCGCACCCGGCCACCTGGGACTTCCTCGGCCAGCAGGTCTTCTTCGCCACGCGCGACGGCGACGGCGACAAGGCCACCTGCGAGAGTCCCGACTCCTGGCAGGGGTACGAGGCCTCGCGCGACCGGATCGCGAAGGGCTGGGTCGACCGGAAGGTCGCCAACCCGGTCGTGCTCACCGGCGACGTCCACCGGCACTGGGCCGCCGACCTGCGGCTCGACTACTTCGACCACAGCGACCCGCTGATCGGCTCGGAGCTGGTCACGACGTCGGTGACGAGCAACAGCGACACCGCGACCCCGCCGAGCGCGGCCTGGCTGGCGAACAACCCGCACATCAAATATTGCAAGGGCGAGCGCGGCTACGTCCGCGTCACGACCACGCCGGGGCAGATGCGGGCCGACTTCATGACCACCTCCGACACCAGCGTCTACGACCCGGCGTCGGTCGTGATCAAGAACGACGTCAGCTACGTAGTGCAAGCAGGACGGCCTGGCCTGCAGAAGGTCTGACACCGGGGCGCTACGCTGAGTGACGTGAGCGAAGAACTGGGCCTGCGGGAGCGCAAGAAGCTCCGCACGCGGGCGGCGATCTCGACGGCGGCCATCGGGCTCTTCACCGAGCGCGGGTTCGACGCCGTCGGGGTCGCCGAGGTGGCGCGGGTGGCCGAGGTGTCCAAGCGGACCCTCTTCGCCTACTTCCCGACGAAGGAGGACCTGGTGCTGCACCGGTTCGCCGACCACGAGACCGACGCGGCGGACGTCGTCCGCGCCCGCCGGCCCGGGCAGGGTGCGCTGGCGGCCCTGCGGGAGGCGTTCCTGCGGGGGCTCGAAGAGCGTTCGCCGGTGACCGGCCTGTGCGACGAGCCCGCGGTGCTCGCCGTGTTCCAGCTGGTCACCGGCACGCCGGCGCTGGTGGCGCGGCTCGCGGAGTTCACGTCCGCGGGGGAGGCGGCATTGGCCGGGGCGCTCGCCGAGGCCGGCGTCCCGGCACCCGACGCCGGGCTGGCCGCCGCGCAGATCGCGGCCGTCCGGCGGACGCTGGCCACGGCGAACATGGACGCCGTCGCGGCCGGTGTTCCCGCGGCCCGGCGGCACCCGGAGGCCGTCGTGGCGGCCGAACGGGCGTTCCACCTGCTGACGTCCGGCGTAGGGTTCGCGTGAGCCGCCCGGATCATGCCGGATTCATGGTCCGGACCATGACGAATGCACGTTTTCGCCGGGCTCCGCGAAGGTAGACTGCGAAAATCCCGAAAGGACGCCGGAGTCCGCCCGGTGCCCCCATCGTCTTGTCGTCCACACGAACACCGGGGGGACCCGCGTCCCACTGGGGGTGGCGCGGGTCCCCCGGGTCTCCCGCGAACGGTCCTTTTCCGCTTTCCCGGTGATCTTGACACCGCGCTCGCGGCACTCGTAGGCTGAGTGCTCCGCCGTCATGCCGAGCATTTCTCGAATTCATGACAAGGCGGTTCACGGTGAAAAGATTCCTGCTGATCTCCTGCGCGGTCGTGGGACTGGTGGTGGCCGGTTCCGGCATCGCCACCTCCGCGCCCGGCGGCGTTTACGACGTCAAGGACTACGGCGCCAAGGGCAACGGGTCCACGAACGATTCCGGCGCCATCGACAAGGCGATCACGGCCGCCAACGCGGCGGGTGGCGGCACCGTCCGGTTCACCTCGGGGAACTACAAGTCGGCCGACACGGTCCACCTGAAGAGCAACGTCACGATCCAGCTCGACGCGGGCGCGACGATCACCGGCTCGAGCGCGGACAGTTACGACAAGCCCGAGTCGAACCAGTGGGACGACTACCAGGACTACGGCCACAGCCACTTCCACAACGCGATGTTCTACGGCGACAAGCTGACGAACATCGGGTTCACCGGCGCGGGCACGATCGACGGCGGCGGCAACCTCATCACCGGCAACCCGAAGTCCGGCGAGGCCGACAAGATCCTGTCGCTCACCCGCTGTGACGGGCTCACGCTGTCCGGGATCAAGCTGCGGCGCGGCGGCCACTTCGCGGCGCTGATCAACGGCTGCACGAACGTCGTCTCGGACAAGCTGACGATCGACACGTCGAGCGACCGCGACGGCTGGAACATCATCAGCACGACCAACGTCACGATCACGAATGTCACCATCGCGGCCAACGACGACGCACTCGTGTTCAAGAGCGACTACGCGCTCGGCGCGAAACTGCCGAACGGGAACGTCACGGTGAACAACGCGAAACTGTCGGCGGTCTGCTGCAACGCGCTGATGTTCGGTTCCGAGACGTGCGGTGACTTCACCGGTTACCAGATCTCGGACATCACGATCACCGGCGCGCACAAATCGGGGATCGGGATCGTTTCGATGGACGGCGCGAAGATTTCCGACGTCCACTACCGCAACATCACGATGTCCGGCACGTACTCGCCGATCATGATGAAGATCGGCACGCGCAAGCGGTGCGGGAACAAGCCGGGCGTCGGGTCGATCAGCGGCATCACGTTCGACAACATCACCGGCACGCACACGGGCACGAACTTCAGCCCGACGCTCTGGGGCGCGGACAGCACCCACCGCGTTTCCGACGTCACGTTCACCGGAGTCCACCTGAACGTCCCGGGCGGCAACGGCACGGCGGGCACGGGCGTCCCGAGCAACGACGCGACGGACTACAACCCGAAGAGCATCGGCACGCGCCCGTCGTACGGCTGGTACCTGCACTACGCGGCGGGGGTGAAGTTCGTGGACAGCTCGGTGGAGTTCGCGAAGGACGACGGCCGCCCGGCGAGCATCGTGAACAACAGCTCGGACATCACGTTCGACCACTTCACGGCGGAGAAGGGGTCGAAGAGCCCGTTCGACATCGGCTTCCAGACGGTGACGGGCTACTGCGTCAAGGACTCGGCGACGACGTCGGGCTCGGCCCTGCGGCTGAACGCGTCGGGCTCGACTTCGACCTGCTGACCCACCCCAAGGCTCCCTTCCCCGGCCTGGGGAAGGGAGCCTCGCGCCGTGATCGAGGGGGCATCACCCGTGATCAGAGGGGCGACACGCGTGATTGGAGGGGCGACACGGCGGGACCGGCCGGCGAGATCGTGTCGACCCTTCCATCACACGTGATGCCCTCCCAATCACACGTGATGCCCTCCCAATCACACGTGATGCCCTCCCGATCACGGGAGATGCCTCTTTCCGCACACACGAAAGGGCCCCGGCCGGTGAGCCGGGGCCCTTTCTGCGGCGCGCCTGGAGGTCAGTGCGAGAACTGCTCGTTCATGATGAGGAACGCGCCCAGGCCGTGGAAGTCGTTCGTCTTGCGGGCTCGGGCGTAGTAGTACGACAGGTCGCCCACGTTCGTTCCCTCGCAGATGTCCGTGATGTTCGTCAGGCCGTCCGACCCCACCGACACCTTCTTCAGCACGCCGGCGTACCCGCGATCCGCCACCGCCTGGTAGGACGCCGGCAGGTAGCCGCGCTGGACACCCCGGGCCATCGTGAACGTGTACATCGACGACGCCGACGTCTCCAGCCAGTTCTTCGAGTCGCCGCCGCGGTCGACGACCTGGTACCAGCGGCCGGTCGACGCGTCCTGGTAGCGCTGGTAGCCCGCCGCGAGGAAGTTCACGATGTCGATCAGCGCCGCCCGGCGCGGGTGGTTCGGCGGGAGCACCTCGAGGATGTCGATCGCGGCCATGCCGAACCAGCCGATCGCGCGTGCCCAGTGGTACTTCGAGTGGTGCCCGGTCCCGGACGCCCACGACTCGGAACCGTCCTCGTCGTACGCGTGGTACAGCAGGCCCTTCGCCGGTTCGCGCAGGTGGCTGAAGTAGACGACGAGGTTCTTCGCCGACTCTTCGAAGCAGTAGCCGCCGTCGTCGAACGCCGCGCCGTACAGCGCGAGGAACGGCTGGGCCATGTAGACGCCGTCGCCCCACAGCTGGCCGACCTTGCTGGTCGCGTGGAACATGCCGCCGTCCGACGTGCGCGGGTAGGCCGGGAACCGCTTGCGCAGCTGGTCGGCTGCCGTCTTGTACTTCTTGCGGCCCGTCTCGGCGAACAGCAGCGGCAGCATCTGGCAGGAGCGCATCGAGTCGAGGTTGGTGAAGCTGTTCGAGATCCCGCTGTCGGTGATGAAGCGGTCGTACCACGCGACGATGTAGTCGAGGTACTTCCGCTCGCCGGTGCGCTTGTAGAAGAGGTACTGGCCGTAGAGGTACAGCCCGAGCGTGTAGCCCCAGCCGCCGATCTTGTCGGGGGTGTAGCGCTTCATCGTCGAGTCGATCACGGCCCGGGACCAGTCCGCCGGTGGCGCCGCGCCGCCGATCGGGGGGAGCCGGTCCGCCGCGCGCGCGAGGGGCCCTGCCGCGGCGAGGGCGCCCAGCGCGCCCAAGGTGCCGGTCAGGACCGCGCGCCGGGTCGGGCGAAGGGGGTGCTCGGACATTCGTTGTCCTTTCGTGCACGGGCCCCGGTGGTGCGGGCAGTGCCGGGGCAGGGCACGGTCGGGGACTCGTGCCCCGCCCCGGAATGGGTGGCCGGGATGCCGATCCGCCGTCCGTCGGCATCCCGACCAGCTCTGGGGGGCGCGGCGTGCTGCCCGTGTCGCCGGAGCGGTGGGGGAGAGCGAAAGCGCTCTCAGGGGAAACATCTACTCGCCTCCGGGAGGCCGAGTCAAGAGAGATCAGATCTCTCGTGTCATATATCAGATATTTAACCCGAACGGCCGTAGTCACGGTGTACCGGCCGCTGGGACTGCGCGAAAAGGTCGGATCTCAGTATTGACCGTGCCCGGAACCCAGGAGTACACCACCGAGTGGACCAGACCACTTGGAGGTCACCGATGTCAGCCAAGTTCCTGCGGCGGGTGCTCGCCGCCTGCGCCTCGATGCTGGTGGTCGCCGGGCTCGTCGCCGCGCCCGCGTCGGCCGACTTGCAGAAGCCGTCCCAGCAGTGGCTGCGCGACAGCCAGGCGGGCCTGTTCCTGCACTGGGGCATGCGCACGTCACCCGGCTACACCAGTTGCAGCGCCTGGGAAAAGGCGATCACCGACGGCGGGTGGAGTCCCGGCTACTGGGTCACCGAAGCCGAGAAGCTGCACGCGTCGTACCTCGTGCTCGCGTCGTTCCACAGCCGGCTGGGCTACTCGCGCGCCTGGCCGTCGAAGATCCCCGGCAGCTGTACCACCAAGCGGGACTTCCTCGGCGAGCTGATCGCCGCGGCGAAAGCCCGAGGGCTCAAGGTCATCCTCTACATGACCAACGACGCCCAGTGGCACGACGAGGGCGGTCACGAGTGGCTCGACTCCGCCGGCTACTCGAAGTACAAGGGCAAGACCGTGAACCTCGACAGCCAGGACGGCTTCGGCCAGTTCAGCTACGACAACTTCTTCGAGGTCATGAAGAACTACCCGGACCTCGGCGGCTTCTGGATCGACAACGACAACGCCTACTGGGAGTCGCACGATCTGTACCAGCAGATCTACCAGCAGCGCCCGGACTACTTGCTGAGCAACAACAACGAAGACACGCCGATCATGGACACGATCAGCAACGAGCAGAAGACCGGCATGTCCCCGGCGTACGACTACCCGCAGGCGACCTACACGGCGATGCCGCGGCTGACGGAGGCGTGCTTCAAGCTGCCCGACACCGGCTCGTGGTGGTACGGCGGCTCGAACTCGGCGGTGAACAAGGCGCTGAACATCGGACGTCTGGTGACGAACTCGGGTTCGTCGATCAAGTCGCTGATGGCCGAGACGGCGATGGTGAACGGCAAGTTCCCGTCGAACCAGGAAGCGTTCAACAACTTCGCGGACAGCTACTTGAGCGCGATCTGGGATTCGCTCGGCGGTACCGAAGGCGCCGGGTACATGTACGGCGGCATGCAGCCGGGCTTCTGGAACGACGGCGCGCACGGCGTCATCACGATCAAGGGCGAGACGCAGTACGTGCACGTCCTGACGAAGCCGTCGGGCAGCATCCTGAAGATCCGCGACAACGGCTACCGCATCCGCGGCGTCACGAACCTCCGCACCGGGGCGGCGATCCCGTTCACCCAGGGCGGCGGCAGCCTGACGCTGACGGGCTTGTCCGGCTGGGACACCTACGACACGGTGTTCAAGGTCGAGACGGCCGGCCGCACCGGAACGTACGACCCGAAGACGGTGACGCTCAAGGCGAGCGCGTCGGCGAGCAGCCACAGTGGACAGTCAGCGAGCGACGGCGACTACCTGACGTACTTCGACAACAACAAGACGTTGCCGGTGAACCTGGACTACGACCTCGGATCGGCGAAGAAGGTCCAGTACGTCGGCGTCAACCAGCGTGAGGACTCGGTCAGCTACGCGCGATCGGACACCGAGCAGTCGGCGCGCATCAAGGCGTACAAGGTGTTCGTGTCGAGCGACGGCAAGAACTGGGGCAGCGCGGTGAAATCCGGGACACTCCCGAGCCACCGCGGCGTCCAGTTCGTCGACCTGTCGGCGGTGACGACGAGGTACGTCCGGCTGCAGGTGACGAGCACGTACGCGGCCTCGAGCGACAGCACGCGCTACAAGCGCTTGCGGATCGACGAGACGTGGCTGGGCTCGGACTACGCGACCGCGGCGGGCTGAGCCAGGAGGTCCAGGGTCAGCGCCGCGGTCCAGCCGAACGAGCGGGCGCCGTGGCCCGCACCCGTCAGCGGGTCCACGTACTCGGCGAAGTCCGTCCTCGCGGCCGTCGCGACGAGGTCGTCGCGCAGGCGCGACGCCAGTGCGTGCTCGCCGTGGCGCAGCAGGCCCTGGCGGACCAGCCAGCCGACGTTGGCCCACGACGGGCCGCGCCAGTAGCGGCCCGCGTCGAAGTCCGGTGCCGTCAGGTCGTGGCTCGGGACGCCGTGACCGCGCCCGAGCCGGAACCTCGGCCCGGTGGCCGTCGCCAGCAGGGCCGGGGCGACGGCCAGGTCCGGCAGCAGCAGGGGCAGCAGGCCCGCGCACGTGTGCGCGCCGGTCAGTGAGCCGGTCCGGACGTCGCGGGCGAAGAAAAAGCCGTTGTCCCACAGCGTTTCCTGCAGTGCCTTCTCGACGCGCGCCGCGGATTCGCGGTGGGTGGCGGCGGCCGCGGGCAGGCCCAGCACGTCGGCGATCTCGGCCAGCGCCAGTTCGGCGTCGGCCAGGATCGCGTTGAAGCCGGGATCTTCGACGACGAACTCGCCGAAGCCTGCGTAGCCGCGGTCCCGGTAGTCGGCCGCGAGCCGGACGTAGCGGCCGTAGTCCTCGTCGCTCGGCCGGTCGGCGGCGTCGCCGTGCTGCAGGTCGCGGCGGACGAACCCGCTCGTCGGCGTGACGCGGGAGAGCGGGTCGTCCCAGGCCGGGCTGTTGTCCATCCCGGACTCCCACGGGTGCACGATCGCCGCGAGCCCGCGCCCGCCGGCGTCCCGCGAAACCCGCAGGTACTCGTGCCAGGCCCGCAGCTTCGGGTACAGCGTGGCGAGGAACGTGCGATCGGGCTCGGCCTCGTGCACCGCCAGCACCGCCCGCGCGTGCACCGGCGGCTGGACCAGTCCGGACGTCCGCCGCGCGCGCCAGAAGTCCGGGCCCGGGAAGTACGCCTCGGGCGGGGTGTCGGGGTTGAAGAGGATGTGCGGGACGCGGCCGTCGCGCCACTGCGCGGAGAACAGCGTCAGCAGCTCGACCCGCGCTCGCGCCGGTGACAGGTGCCGCAGGCCGATGGCGATGAACGCCGAATCCCAGCTCCACTGGTGCGGGTAGAGCGAGCGCGACGGCACGGTCGACGAGCCGAGCCAGTTGCCGTCGAGGACAGCCGCGGCACGCCCCCATGTTACATCCATATGTCCAATCTATCTCCGACTTGTGTATTGTCAATGGACAAAAGTCCGAGGGAGGGCGATGACGACCAGCGCCGGCGAGCTGTTGCAGCTGGTCAGGACCGGGCAGGCGACCACGCGAAAAGCCCTGCTCACGCGCAGCGGACTGTCGCGCACGACCCTCACCGCGCGCCTGGACCGGCTGCTGGAGGCGGGCCTGCTGGCCGAAGGCGGCCACGAGGACTCCACCGGCGGCCGCCCGGCCCGGCAGCTGCGGTTCGACGACCGGCACGCCGTCGTCCTCGCCGCGAGCGTCGACACGATGCACGCCGAGGCCGCGCTCACCGATCTGACGGGACGCCGGCTGACCCGCCGCGCGGGCGACCTGCGCGTCGCCGACGGCCCGGAGCCGGTGCTCGGCCGGATCGCGGAGTGGTTCGAGGAGATGCTGGCCGGGGTGGACCGGCCGGTGTGCGGCGTGGGGATTTCCGTACCGGGCCCGGTCGAGGGCGGCCGCGTCCGGCAACCGCCGATCATGCCCGGCTGGGACGGCTACCCGATCGACGAGCACCTCGAGGCCCGATTCGGTGCCCCGGTGCTGGTCGACAACGACGCGAACCTGATGGCGCTGGGCGAGCACCGGGCCCGCTACCCGGAGTCGGCCGCGCTGGTGGTCGTCAAGGCGTCCACCGGGATCGGGGCCGGCCTGGTGATCGGCGGCGAGGTGTACCGCGGCATCGACGGCGGCGCGGGCGACATCGGCCACGTCCGGCTGCCCGGCCACGAGGACGCCCGCTGCCTGTGCGGCTCACTCGGCTGCCTGGCGGCGGTCGCCGGCGGCGGCGCACTGGCCGCCCGCCTGACGGAGCTGGGCCTGCCGACGACGTCGGGTTCGGGCGTCCGCGAGCGGATCCTGGCCGGCGAACCGGCGGCGGTGCGGCTCGCGGAGCAGGCCGGCCGCGAGGTGGGCGAGGTGCTCGCGACGCTGGTGTGCGTGGTCAACCCGGGCGTGCTGGTGATCGCCGGCGACCTGGCCGAGCCGCACTTCGTGGCCGGGGTCCGCGAAGTGCTGTACGCGCGGGCGCTGCCGCGTTCGACGAGGAACCTGAGCGTCGAAATCGGCGGCCGCGGGGAAGCGCTCGGCGGGGCGGTGGCGATGGTGGTCGAGGCGGAGTTCGCGCCGGACGCGGTGAACCGGCGCCTCGAAACGCGAGCCTGACGGCCGAACTACCGTCACCCCCGGACTGTCCCGAGTGGACGGAGCAACCGACTTTCGTAGGTGGTGGCCGCCCCGCCCGCTTGTTCCACAATACGGACACGAACCGGACTAACCTCCCATCCGGCATTATTCCTCGCGTAATTCGTGCGACAAATCGGATTTCCGTACCACGCGCGGGGACCCGTGAATTCGCGACCAGATAACGGTTCCGCAAGTACTTCCCTGCGACCGGAACACCGATCTAGTCTCGTCCGGTGTTCCAGGCCCATTTCCTGGGGGCCGCTTTCGAGAGGGAGATTTCTGTGCGAAGAAGCTCCACCCTGCTCCTTTCGCTCGCGGTGGTCGGTGGCCTGACCGGCGCCGTGCCCGCGACGGCCTCGGCGCAGGGGCGTTCCGACATTCCGCAGTCGCACCCGTTGTGGGCGAACGCGCAGGCGAAGGCCGCCGACACGGCGCCCGCGTCCAAGCTGAGCTTCCGGGTCTACCTGAACCAGCGCGACAACGCCGGCGCCGAGGCGCTGGCGCAGGCCGTGTCCGATCCGGACAGCAAGACCTACCGGCAGTACCTCAGCCCGGACCAGGTGCGCGACCGGTTCGCCGCCGGCGACGCGACGGTCAACGCCGTCAAGTCGTGGCTGACCGGCAGCGGGTTCAGCATCGGCGACATCCCGTCGAACCGCGCCTACGTCGAGGCCACCGGCACCGCCGACCAGACGCAGAACGCGTTCGCCGTCAAGCTGGGCAAGTACAAGGTCAAGGGCCAGACCCTCCGCGCCGCCGACAAGAACCTGTCGGTGCCCGCGAACCTGGCGAGCGACGTGCTCGGTGTCGTCGGCGTGGACCAGGCGACCAACCTGTTCAAGCCGGACCACGCCACCGGCTCCGGGACGCCGTCCGACGTCGCCCCCGGCCCCGGGTTCCGCAACGCGCGGCCGTGCAGTGCCTACTACGGCGAGAAGATCGACACCACCGATCCCGCCTACAACGGCAAGCACCTGCCGTACGCCCCGTGCGGCTACACCCCGGCGCAGCTGCGGTCGGCCTACGGCGTCGACAAGGTGGGCGCGGACGGCAAGGGCACGACGATCGCCATCGTCGACGCGTTCGCCTCGCCGACCATCTACGCCGACGCGAGCACCTACGCGAAGAAGAACGACCCGCAGCACCCGCTGAAGCAGAGCCAGTTCAAGCAGCACGTCTTCCCGGCGAACCCGGTCCTCGAGCCGCCGGACCAGTGCGACGCGGCGGGCTGGTACGGCGAGGAGACGCTCGACGTCGAGGCCGCCCACGGTCTCGCCCCGGGCGCGGACATCCTGTACGTCGGTGGCGAGTCCTGCGAGGACAACGCCCTCGACGTGGCGCTGAACTACGTGATCGCCGGCCACAAGGCCGACATCGTGTCGAACTCCTACGGCGACACCGGCGAAGACATCCCGGCCGACGAGGTCAAGGTCTTCAACCAGATTTCGCTGCAGGCGGTGCTCGAGGGCATCGGCGTCTACTTCTCCTCGGGCGACAACGGTGACGAGGTCGCGCGCCTCGGCACGCCGTCGCCGGACTTCTCCGCCTCGGCGCCGTGGATCACCGCGGTCGGCGGCACGTCCATCGCGATCGGCAAGGACGGCAAGCGGATCTTCGAGACCGGCTGGGAGACCAGCAAGTCCTCGCTGACCAACGGCGTCTACGGCCCGGCGGCCTACACCAGCGGTTCCGGTGGCGGCACGAGCCGGCTGTTCGCGCAGCCCTTCTACCAGAAGGGTGTCGTGCCGGACGCGCTGGCGAAGAAGAACCAGACGGGCAACGCCAAGGGCCGGGTCGTCCCGGACATCTCGGCGATCGGTGACCCGAACACCGGCTTCCTGGTCGGCCAGACGCAGACCTTCCCGGACGGCGCCTACTACGACCAGTACCGGATCGGCGGCACGAGCCTCGCGTCGCCGGTGTTCGCCGGCATCATGGCGGTGGCCGACAGCTTCGACCACTTCCACCACGGCTTCATCAACCCCGTGATCTACAAGCTGACCTCCCGCACCTCGGCGATCAGCGACGTGAAGCACGTGGACGCCGCGGTGGAGCGCGTGGACTACGCGAACTCGGTCGACGCTTCGGGCGGCCTGCTCACCTCGGTGCGCACGCTCGACTACCAGGGTCTGACGATCCACACGACCCCGGGCTACGACGACGTGACGGGTCTCGGCACGCCCAACGGGCTGCTGTTCCTGCTGCTCGTCTAGTTTCGCCTTGCTCGAAGGGCCCCCTCGCCGTCCCGGTGAGGGGGCCCTTCGTTATTCGCTGGGCCGCCGGGGGATCCGGGGTTATCTTGCGGAGCGCCACCCGCACGAGAGGAGAGCGTCATGTTCGCCGGACCCGACCAAGACCTTCCCGGTCAGCGCGAACCCGCCCGGCCCTCCTGAGCCGGCGGGGCTTCGCGCCGGCCATCGCTCCTCGAAAGGGAGTTCATGGCGCTCGAAGCCGAACGCAAGCAAGCCATCATGGAGGAGTACGCGACCTTCCCGGGTGACACCGGGTCCCCGGAGGTCCAGATCGCGCTCCTGACCCATCGGATCCGGGAGATCACCGAGCACCTCGAGATCCACCGGCTGGACCACCACAGCCGCCGTGGGCTGCACGTGCTCAACGGCCGCCGTCGCCGGTTGATCGCCTACCTGCGCCGGACCGACGTCCAGCGCTACCGGACGCTCATCGCGCGTCTCGGCCTGCGCAGGTGACCGGAGGGCTCGTGGGCGTCACCCGACGCTCACGAGCCCGCCAGCGGGATGACCGCGCGGACCGTCGTCCCGCCGTCGCCGCTCTCGACGTCCAGTGCGCCGCCCAGCCCCTCGACGCGGTCGCGCAGGCCTGCCAGCCCGGTACCGCCGTCGAGGGACGCGCCGCCGACACCCGGGTCGGTCACCTCGACCCGCAGCTGCGCCCCCTCGACCGCGATCCGCACGTCCGCGTGGTCGGTCTCCGCGTGTTTCAGCGCGTTCGTCAGTGCCTCCGACGCCACGAAGTACGCCGTCGCCTCGACGGCCGCGTCCAGCCGGGGCACCGTGCCGACCGTCAGGGCGACCGCCATCGGGATCCGGTCGGCCAGCGAACGCACCGCCGCGACCAGGCCCGCTTCGGTGAGGATCGCCGGGCGGATGCCGCGGGCCAGTTCGCGCAGCTCGGTGATCGCCGTCTGCAGCTCGTCGACTGTGCCGGACAGCAGCGCCCGGACTTCCGCCGGCAACGCACCGCCGTAGCGCCGGCCCGCCATCCGCAGCAGCAGCACCACGCTGACCAGCCGCTGCTGGGCGCCGTCGTGCAGGTCGCGCTCCAGGCGGCGGCGCTCCTCGTCGCCCGCCGCGACGAGCCGGGCCCGCGACGCCCGCACCTCGGCCAGCCGCTGCTCCAGCTCGGCTGTCAGCCGCTGGTTGTCCAGCACCAGCCCGGCCGCCGCGTTCAGCGCGTCGATCGACCGGCTGTCCTTCCACACCTCGTCGTCCTGCACGAGCGCGGCCAGCCCGGTGCCGTCGCGCTCCAGCAGCAGCCGGATCATCTCCGCATTGCCGACGCGGGCGCGCAGCACGCCGGTCAGGAACGCCAGCGGCCACAGGCAGAACAGGATCCGGTACGCCTGCAGCATCGGCGCCGACAGCGGGTGCCCGTCCCCGAGCGCCGTGCCGACCCCCGACGCGAACGCGCCCGACAGCGCGATGACGATCACCGGCGACAGCAGCCGCCGCTGCGGCAGCCGTCCGGTCAGCCACCGGTAGAGCAGCACGACGATCACCCCGGCGCTGATCGCCGTGGCGGCGAGCTCCAGCACCCGGTCGGCGACGACGCTGCCGTCGTGGCCGGCGGAGACCGCCACCAGGTCGCGCGGGTCGTCGTTGACGAGGAGCCCGAGCACGCCCAGGCCGAGCACCACCGAGTAGGCCGCCGCGACCAGCAGGCGTTCCCACCGCGAGCGGAGTTTCCCGTGGGGGAACGCGAGCACCAGGTGCGCGATCACCGGGCCGGACGCGGCGCGCAGCGGCACCGTGAGCGTGTACAGCACCGGATCCGGGGTGAACTGCAGGTCCTCGAGGAACAGCGCGACCCCGGCGAGCGCGATGAGCACGCCGATCGGGTTCGCCGGGCGCCGCACGTGCGCGACCCCGCCGGCCAGCAGGAACAGGAACCCCGTGACGGTGCTGAGGGCCGTGTCGAACGCGGAATGGCTGCCCGCGGCCGCCTTGAGGGCCGACGCGGTGACGCCGAGCGCGAACCCGGCGGCCAGCAGGAAGGTCATCGCCAGTGTCCGCGGATGCTGCACGACGCGACCCTCCCCGGGCATTCCTGGCGGCTGGGTGAAGCGGTCCGGCAACGGCTAACCGTGATTCGCCCGTTCGGGCCGTCGCGTTACACCACGCGGGCGCGCTTTAGGGTGATCGGGACAGGAGGCAGCACATGAACGGACTGGGTGCGGAGGTCTTCGGCGGGCGCATGCCCAGCGGAGGCCGTGACCTGGCGATCGAGACCCACGGCATCGCCCCGGTTCCGGAGGGCAACCGGTTCGGGCGGCCGTGGCGGCTGCTCAGCGTGTGGTTCGCGCCGAACCTGACCATGACGGCGGTGTTCACCGGCACGCTCGCGGCGTCGCTCGGCCTCGGGTTCTGGACGGGCCTGGCCGCGATGCTCGCCGGCACCGTGCTCGGGTCGCTGCCGGTGGCGTACCTGTCCACCTGGGGGCCGCGCACCGGCACCGGCCAGCTGCCGCTCGCCCGGCTGCCGTTCGGCGGCGGCGTCGTGCTGCCGGGGCTCGTCCAGTGGCTCGGCTCGATCGCCTGGGACGCGCTGGTCGGCCTGTTCGGCGGCGAGGCACTGGCCGAGCTGACCGGGCTGCCGTTCTGGGCCGCGGTGCTGATCGTGCTGGTGCTGCAGTGCGCGCTCGGCGTGTTCGGCTACGCCCTGATCCACCGCGTGCAGGCGGTGATGAGCGTGCTGCTGGTGCTCGCGTTCGCCGCGCTCGCCGTGAAAGTCCTTTCCGGGCACACGATCGCGACCGCCGACACGGCTTCGGGGGCCGACCTGGCGGGCGGCGTCGTGCTGTTCACGACGATCACGTTGTCGCTGGCGATCTCCTGGGCGCCCTACGCGTCGGACTTCAGCCGCTACCTGCCCGCTTCGACGTCCTCGCGCAGTGTCTTCCGGGCGACGCTGCTCGGCCTCGTCGTTTCCTACGCGATCGGCGAAAGCCTCGGGCTGGCCCTGGGTTCGTCGCTGGGCGACCAGACGGCGACCGGCGTCGCGGCGCTGCTCGGCGGCGGGTTCCTGGGGTCGCTGGCGCTGGCCGTGATCGCACTCGCGGCGGTGTCGTCGAACGCGATGAACGACTACAGCGGCTCGCTGGCCCTGCAGACCGTCGGTGTCCGGCTGCGGCGCCCGGTGTCGGCGGTGGTCGTCACGGTGCTGGCGTTCGCGCTGATCCTCTGGATGCACAGCGGCGACCTGTCGGCCAAGTTCCAGAACGTGCTGCTGTTCGTCAGCTACTGGATCCCGCCGTTCCTCGGCGTCGTCGTCCCGGACTGGCTCGCGCGGACCCGCGGTGGCCGCCGGGTGGACGTCCTGGCTTCGGTTTCCGTGCGCCCGTGGGCCGCGCTCGTGGCGTTCGTCGCCGGCTTCGGGGCGGCGGTGCCGTTCATGAACACGACCCTCTACACCGGACCGGTCGCGTCGGCGCTGCACGGCGCGGATCTCGCGTACTACGTCGGGCTCGTCGTTTCGCTGGCAGCGTACTTCCTGCTCCGGCGCCGCCTTGACCTCAAGTAATATAGAGGTTTGACGATGGTGTGGTACCCCTCGAAGGAGGAACCATGCCAACCGCACTCGTCACCGGTGCGTCCGCGGGTCTGGGCCGAGCCCTGGCCGCCGCCCTGGTGAGTCGCAAGTGGACGGTCGTCGGCGACGGCCGGGACGCGGCCGCCCTGGGTTCGGCCGCCCGGGAGATCGGCTTCACGGCCGTACCCGGCGACGTCGCCGACCCGGCCCACCGCGCCGCACTGGCCGACGCCTGTCCGGCCCTTGATCTGCTCGTCAACAACGCCAGCTCCCTGGGTGTCAGCCCGCTGCCGCCGTTGGGGAGCTATCCCTTGGCGGAACTGGAAAACGTCTACCGCGTGAACGTCTTCGCGCCGCTGGCGTTGACGCAGCTGCTGCTGCCGGTGCTTTCCCGCGGCGTGATCATCAACGTCAGCTCGGACGCCGCCGTCGAAGCGTACGAAGGCTGGGGCGGCTACGGCTCGGCGAAGGCCGCGCTCGACCAGGTCACGGCCGTGCTCGGCGCGGAGAACCCGGACCTGGCGGTGTACGCGGTCGACCCGGGCGACCTGCGCACGGCAATGCACCAGCGCGCGTTCCCGGGCGAGGACATCTCGGACCGGCCGCTGCCGTCGTCCGTGGTCCCGGCGTTCCTGAGGTTGCTCGACGAACGTCCGCCCAGTGGTCGTTACCGGGCCGCGGACCTGCTGGTGGGCGTATGAACATCCGGTTCGACCTGCCGGACGGCCTGTCGGCCTCGGCCCCACCGGAGGCGCGCGGCCTGGCGCGGGACGAGGTCCGGCTGCTGGTCGCTTCGCCATCGGGGGTCCACCACACGGTGTTCTCGTCCCTGGGTTCGCACCTGCGCCCCGGCGACCTGCTGGTGGTGAACACGTCGGGGACGCTGCCGGCGGCGGTCGACGCGGTGCGCGGGGGACGCCCGGTCATCGTCCATTTCTCGACGGCGCTGGACGACGGTGCGTGGGTCGTCGAACTGCGGGCGCCCGGCGGGCCGTTGCTCGACGGCCGGGCCGGGGAGAAGGTGGAGCTGCCTCTGGGCGCGTCGCTGACGTTGGTGGCGCCGGCCGCACCGGGCGACTCGCGGCTCTGGCGGGCGGAGGTGTCGGTCTCGCTACCGGAGTTCCTCGCGGCGGTGGGCCGCCCGATCCGCTACGGGTACGTGCCGCGGGCGTGGCCGTTGTCCGACTACCAGACGGTGTTCGCCCGCGAGCCGGGCAGCGCGGAGATGCCTTCGGCGGCCCGGCCGTTCTCATCGTCGCTGGTGACGCGCCTGGTCACGGACGGCGTGCTGTTCGCGCCGCTGGTGCTGCACACGGGGGTGTCCTCGCCGGAGGCAGGCGAGCCGCCCCAGGCGGAGCGGTTCCGGGTGCCCCCGACGACGGCGGCGCTGGTGTCGTGGGTGCGCTCGCAAGGCGGCCGCGTGATCGCGGTGGGCACCACGGCGGCCCGGGCACTGGAGTCCTGGTCGGACGGCGCGGCCGAGGGCTGGACGAACCTGGTCCTGGGCCCGGACCGCCCGGCGCGGGTGGTGGACGGGATCGTGACGGGCCTGCACGCACCGGAGGCGTCGCACTTGCTGCTGCTGGAGGCGGTGGCGGGCCACGACCTGGTCCAGCGCGCGTACGACGCGGCGGTGCAGCGACGGTACCTGTGGCACGAGTTCGGCGACGTGTCCTTGCTGCTGCGCCGCTGACCGAGCCCCCAAGGCAGGGCCCACCCTCCCTGGGGGACCGTCCCGCTTCCAGCGTATCGGTGCCCCCCGACGAAAAGCCGGGAAACCACAGCCCGGGCCCGGGCTGTCCACATCCGGCCCGGGCTGTGGGCAACTCAAGCCCGGACTTCTGGCGCCGACTGGGCAAGTCAAGCCGCGCGGTTCAAGCCGGGCTCCCTGCTGCGGGGCGGGCTGGGTAGGTCGGGTGGCTCGGCCAGGCCTTGCTGCGGGGGCGGGCTGGTCAAGCCGGGCAGCTCAAGCCGGACCCTGGCCGCAAGCCGTGGCAGCTCGAGCCGGACTCCCGGCGGCAAGCCGGGCCCAGCCGCCGGCCGCAAAAGCCGTGCACCTCAGCCGGGCCCAGCCGCGGGCAGCCCAAGTCAAGCTGGGCAAAGCCGGGCAGCTCAAGCCGGACCCAGCCGCAAGCCGTGCTCCCGGCGGTAAGCCGGTCAACTCAGGCCGTGCAGCTCAAGCCGGGCCGCAAGCCGGCCAAACCGGGCAACCCGAGCTAATGCCGCACCGGCTCCTCGCGCCGTCGTGACCGGAGCAGCCCGGCCACCGACACCACCGCGATCCCGAGCCCGACCCCCGTCACGATCGAAGCCACCAAGCTCGCCTCGCCCGTGACCAGGCCGAACGCCCCACCCAGGTAAACCGGGATGCTCACCGCCACCGGCAGCCAGTTCCGCAGCGAAAACGCCCGGTCCGACGCCAGCCACAGCACCAGCGTCACGGCCGCCCCGGTGAACACCGGGATCGCCCAGACCACCAGGCTCGTCAGCGCGTCCATCCCGAGTGACCTGAACCACTCGAACGTCGCCTGGCCCATTCCGATGAACAGCACGACCAGCGCCACGCGGACGCCGGTGGCTCCCTGGCCCCGTCGGCTCGTCATGTTCCCTCCCGAATCCGTCGTCACCTGTACCACGTCCGGGTGACGCGGCGGGTTGCCCAAACCGCCCAGGCGTTTCAGATGCCGGGAACATCTCGCGTTCACCGGGTCCGGCCCGCATGCTCTTCCGGCACTGAAAAGCACCGAAGAGCGAGCGTGAGCAGCCCCTAGGCGCACCGGTCATCGATGTCAAGGAATCTCACCGGGTTTCCCGAGATGCGGATGGCTATGCGCCCCAGTGGGTGACCGTGCGAACCTCGCCCCGACACCGACCCCCGAAAGGCGACGCCGACGTGCGCACCCACCACAGAACCCGCTTCCTGGCCTCGGCGCTGGCCGCCCTGACCGCCGTGGGCGTGCTCGCGGGCTGTTCCCGCGCCGCGGAACCCGCCGCGGCTCCGGCCGCGAACGCCGGTGCCGCCGCCGAGGTGCGGCTCGGGTTCTTCCCGAACGTCACCCACGCGCCCGCGCTGATCGGTGTCAAGAAGGACTTCTTCAAGCAGGAGCTGGGCTCGACCAAGCTCACCACCCAGACGTTCAACGCGGGCCCCGAAGAGGTCAACGCGCTGCTGGGCAACTCGCTCGACATCGCCTTCATCGGCTCCGGCCCGGCGATCAACGCCTTCACCAAGTCCAAGGGCACCATCCAGCTGGTCTCGGGCGCCGTCTCGGGCGGTGCGCAGCTGGTCGTCAAGCCGGACATCGCCGGCGTCGACCAGCTCAAGGGCAAGACGATCGCCACGCCGCAGCTGGCCAACACCCAGGACGTCGCGCTCAAGAAGTTCCTGGCCGGCAAGCAGCTGACCGACCAGGTCAAGATCACCAACCTGGACAACTCCAAGACGCTCGACGCCTTCAAGAAGGGCGAACTCGACGGCGGCTGGCTGCCCGAGCCGTGGTCGTCCCGGCTGGTGCTCGACGCCGGCGCGAAGGTCCTGGTCGACGAGAAGACCCTGTGGCCGGACGGCCGCTTCCCGACCACCGTCGTCATCGTGCGCAGCGAGTTCCTGCAGCAGCACCCGGACACCGTCAAGGCCGTCCTGAAGGGCCAGCTGGCCGCGATCGACTGGGCGAAGGCCAACCCGGCGGACGCGAAGACCGTCGTCAACGGCGCGCTCAAGGAGCTGGCCGGCAGCAGCCTGAGCCCGGCCGTCATCGACCGCGCGTTCTCGAACATCGAGCTGACCACCGACCCGATCCCGGCCGAGTTCCCGCAGCTCGCGCAGGATTCGGTCACGGCGGGCGTGGTCAAGTCGGCGGTAGCGTTGAAGGGCTTCGCCGACTTCGGCCCGCTGAACGAGGTCCTCAAGGAGAAGAACCAGCCTGCCGTGAACGCCCCCGAACTCGCCAAGTGATCTCCGAGAGGCAGCTTGCGATGACCACGACCCTCCCGACCGGCCGAAGCAGCTTCACGGGCGCGACCGCGGTCCGGCTCGACGGCGTCCGCAAGACGTTCGGCCCGGCCGGCCGGGCGGTCGTCGCGCTCGACGGCGTCGACCTCACCGTCGCGCCCGGCGAGTTCGTCTGCCTGCTCGGCGCGTCCGGCTGCGGCAAGAGCACGCTGCTGAACCTGGTCGCGGGGCTCGACGCGCCGTCGGCGGGGGAGATCACGCTGAACACGTCGCGGCCCGCGGTCATGTTCCAGGAGGCCGCGCTGATGCCGTGGCTGACCGCGGCTCGCAACGTCGAGCTGCCGCTGCGGCTGGCCGGGTTCGGCCGCGCCGAGCGCCGCGAAAAGGCGGCCGAGCTGCTGGACCTCGTCCGGCTGGCCGACGCGGGCGGCAAGCGGCCGCACGAGCTGTCCGGCGGGATGCGGCAGCGGGTCGCGCTGGCCCGCGCGCTCGCCGCGACCCTGCGCGTCGGCGGCGACCCCGAGCAGGCGCTGCTGCTGATGGACGAGCCGTTCGCCGCGCTCGACGCCATCACCCGCGACGTCCTGCAGGGCGAGCTGCTGCGCGTCTACCGCAGCACCGGCACGTCGGTGCTGTTCGTGACCCACGACGTGCGCGAGGCCGTCCGGCTCGGGCAGCGCGTCGTCCTGCTGTCGTCGCGCCCGGGCAAGGTCGTGCGCGAATGGGCGGACGTGCCGCTGGCCGACGCCGAGGAGCTCACCGAAGAAATCACCGGGCACCTGCGAGAGGTGATCAGCACCCATGCCGCGGCTTGAGTCCGCCGAGGAGGACCTCGACGCCGTCGGCGCCGGGCTGGACTCGCTGGACGCCCCGGTCGGCGACCGCCGCCCGAGCTTCTGGAAGCGCTTCGCCTGGGGCTTCCTGCCGCCCGTCGGCGCGCTCGTCCTGCTGATCGTCGTCTGGCAGGTCCTCTGGGCGGCGGCGTTCTGGTCGGAAGCGCAGCTGCCCGCGCCCCTCGCGGTGTGGGACGAGTTCTGGAGCCGCGTCGCCGACGGCCAGGTGTTCGGCTTCGTCTGGACGTCGGTCCACCGCGCCGCGCTCGGCTTCCTCGCCGGCGTGGTGATCGGCACGCCGCTGGGCCTGGTCGTGGCGAAGGTCCGCCTGGTCCGGGCGGCGATCGGGCCGCTGCTGACCGGGCTGCAGAGCCTGCCGTCGGTGGCGTGGGTGCCGGCCGCGATCCTGTGGTTCGGCATCAACGACGGCGCGATCTACTTCGTCGTCCTGCTCGGTTCGGTGCCCTCGATCGCCAACGGCCTGGTGTCGGGCATCGACCAGATCCCGCCGATCCTGCCGCGCGTCGGCCAGGTGATGGGCGCGAACCGGTTCTCGTCGGCTCGGCACATCCTGCTGCCCGCGGCGCTGCCGGGGTTCCTGGCCGGGCTCAAGCAGGGCTGGGCGTTCTCGTGGCGTTCGCTGATGGCCGCGGAGCTGATCGCGTTGTCGCCGCAGCTGGGTGTCGGGCTCGGCGCGTACCTGAACCAGGGGTCGTCGCTGAACAGCATCGAGACGGTGATCGCCGCGATCTTCCTGATCCTGCTGGTCGGCATCGGGATCGAGCTGCTGGTGTTCCGCCCGCTGGAACGCGCGGTGCTGCGGGCCCGCGGGCTGACCGCGTCGCTCTAGCTCACTCCACCGCGATCTCGAGCGAGAGCTGCTGGAGCAGCTGCAGGACGTCCGGCCCGGGGTTCTCCCGCTCGTAGGCCTCGACGACCTTGACGAACCCCATCAGCAGCCCGCGCATGATCGCCTCCTGGCGCTGGGCCAGCTCGTCGATGGTCGTCGTGGTGTATTCGAGCGCGCCTTCGAGCAGCTCGGGGTAGCCGCTCGTGCCCGTCTCGCCGCCGTCTTCGAGGTTCTGGCGAAGCCGGTAGACCGACGCCAGCAGGCCGATGCCGGTCTGCACCAGGTCCGTGTCTTCCATCACGAGAGCATGGCACGCGACCCGGGGACCCGCCCCCTGGTGGAGCTCCGGAGACGACGCGACCCCGGACCGTGGGGCCCGGGGTCGCGTCGTTCGTTCAAGGGACGGGGTCAGCGGCCCCGGCGTCCGCCCGCGCGGGTGCCGGACGAGAACGCCGCCGCGCCACCGCTCGAGCCGGAGCCCGACCGGCGGGCACCCGAAGCGGCCGGTGCACCCGAACGCCGTGCGCCACCGGAAGCAGCGGGAGCGCCGGAACGGCGAGCGCCGCCCGAAGCCGCCGGAGCACCGGACCGCCGCGAACCGCCCGAACCTTGACGGTCCGACCGCGGCTGCTGCGACTCCTCGCGCCGCGCCTGGCCGTTCGCCCGGGACCGCTGTCCGCCGCGGTTCTCCTTCGGCGTGGCGGGGGCGCCGCGCCGGCCGCGGCCCGAACCCGGCGCCTGGCCGGACGCGGTGACCTTCTTCGGCCGGTTGTCCACCGGCGGCCGCTTCGGCGACGCCGTGAACGAACGCTCGCCCGGGGCCAGCTCCGCCAGCAGCGGGTGACCCGGGCCGAGCTGGGTCGTCGTCGGCTTGATGCCGGCCTTGCGGGTCAGGTCGCGCACGTCGCGGACCTGCGCGTCCGTCATCAGCGTCACGACCGTGCCGGACGCGCCCGCGCGCGCCGTGCGGCCCGAGCGGTGCAGGTACGCCTTGTGCTCGACCGGCGGGTCCGCGTGGATGACCAGCCGGACGTCGTCGACGTGGATGCCCCGCGCCGCGATGTCGGTCGCGACCAGCGTCTTCGCCGCGCCCGAGGAGAACGCCTCGAGGTTGCGCGTGCGGGCGTTCTGGCCGAGGTTGCCGTGCAGCTCCACCGCCGGGACGCCGGACGCCACGAGCTTGCGCGTCAGCGCCTTCGCGCGGCTCTTCGTCCGCGTGAAGACCAGCGTGCGGCCCGGGGCCGCCGTCAGGTCGACCAGCACCTGCAGCCGGTGGGTCTCCTCGAGGTGCAGCACGTGGTGCTCCATCGTCGAGACCGGCGACTGCGCCGAGTCGACGCTGTGCGTGATGGGGTCGTTCATGAAGCGCTTGACCAGCACGTCGACGCCGTTGTCCAGGGTCGCGGAGAACAGCATCCGCTGCCCGCGCGAGGGCGTCGCGTCCATGATCCGGCGCACCTCGGGCAGGAAGCCCAGGTCGGCCATGTGGTCGGCCTCGTCGAGGACGGTGATCTCGATGGCGTCGAGCTTCACGTGCCCGGAGCGCATGTGGTCGGCGAGCCGGCCGGGGCAGGCGACGACGATGTCGACGCCGTCACGCAGCTTCGTGATCTGCGGGTTCGCGCTGACCCCGCCGAAGATGGTGGTCGTCTTGAGGCCCAGCGGCTTGGCCAGCGGCAGGATCGACGCTTCGATCTGCGTCGCGAGCTCGCGGGTCGGCGCCAGGATCAGCGCGCGCGGACGGCCCGGCTTGCGCCGCGTCGGGCCCGCCGAAAGGCGCGCCAGCAGGGGCAGCACGAAGCCGTAGGTCTTGCCGGAGCCGGTCCGGCCGCGGCCGAGCACGTCACGCCCGGCGAGGGTGTGCGGCAGGGTCGCCGCCTGGATGGGGAAGGGCTCGGTAACGCCCTGAGCGGCCAGCGAGTCCACGAGTGTGGCGGGCAGGCCGAGTTCAGCGAAGGTGCTCATAAGTGCATGCGGGCGCCTCGACGCCCTGGTCTCCATAACCTGAGAAGGGTTGTCCTGCCCGGCGCAGACCTGCGTTCGGCCGCGGCGCGTGGTAGTCGACAACAGCAGCGGGCCGAGGCAGAACTGAGCGGCCCGCATGATCAGTATAGCGGGAGAGGGTGACGTACCCCCAGTGAGATTGCCCGCACTCTGGGGGGCTTGCTAAGTTACCGGTCGGTAATCGAGGAGGCTCACCCATGTTGCTGAACCCGCACGAGTACGACCCGGCCCACTTCGACGCGGAAACGCGCAGGCTGCTCCGGGCCACCATCGACTGGTTCGAGCAGCGCGGCAAGGCCAAGCTCGCCGAGGACTACCACGCCCGCACCTTCTACGCGGACTTCCTCGAGTTCGCGGGCAAGGAAGGCCTGTTCTCGACCTTCCTGACCCCGGCCGCCGACGCCGAGGGCAACCCGGACAAGCGCTGGGACACCGCCCGCGTCGCCGCGCTGTCGGAAATCCTCGGCTTCTACGGCTTGAACTACTGGTACCCGTGGCAGGTCACGATCCTCGGCCTCGGCCCGGTGTGGCAGAGCGGCAACGACGTCGCCCGCAAGCGCGCGGCGGCCGCCCTCGACGCGGGTGGCGTCGGCGCGTTCGGACTGTCCGAAAAGGACCACGGCGCCGACATCTACTCCTCGGACCTGGTGCTCACGCGCGATGGTGACGGCTACCGCGCCACCGGCTCGAAGTACTACATCGGCAACGGCAACTGCGCGCGCACGGTGTCGGTCTTCGGCCGCATCGACGGCGTCGAGGGCCCGGACCAGTACGTCTTCTTCTACGCCGACTCCGAGCACCCGAACTACCACGTCGTGAAGAACGTGGTGCCGTCGCAGATGTACGTCGCCGAGTTCCGGCTCGAGGACTACCCGGTGCAGGCCGAGGACATCCTGCACGTCGGCGCCGAGGCCTTCAGCGCCGCGCTGAACACGGTCAACATCGGCAAGTTCAACCTCTGCTTCGGCGGCATCGGCATGGCGACGCACTCGCTGTACGAGGCCATCACGCACGCGCACAACCGCGTGCTCTACGGCAAGCCCGTCACGAACTTCCCGCACGTGCGCCGCGAGTTCGTCGAGGCCTACGCGCGGCTGACCGCGATGAAGCTGTTCTCCGACCGGGCCGTCGACTACTTCCGCAGCGCGAACGCCGAAGACCGCCGCTACCTGCTCTTCAACCCGATCACCAAGATGAAGGTGACGACCGAGGCGCAGAAGGTGATCGGCCTGGTCGCCGACGTCGTCGCGGCCAAGGGCTTCGAGGCGGACACGTACCTCGCGATGGCCAAGAACGACATCGACGGCCTGCCCAAGCTCGAAGGCACGGTGGCGGTGAACCTCGCGCTGATCGCGAAGTTCATGCCCGCGTACCTCTTCGCGCCGCAGGAGTACGCGCCGGTCGGCACCCGCACCGACGCCGCGGACGACGAGTTCCTCTTCCGCCAGGGCCCGGCGCGCGGCCTGTCGAAGGTCCGCTTCCACGACTGGAAGACCGCCTACGCCGAAGCCGCGCACATCCCGAACGTCGCGCTGTTCACCGAGCAGGCCGGCTACCTGGTCAAGCTGCTGACGGAGGCCGCGCCGGACGAGGCCCAGCAGGCCGACCTCGACTTCGGGCTCGCGCTCACCGAGCTGTTCACGCTCATCGTGTACGGCCAGCTGATCCTGGAGCAGGCCCGGATCACCGGCCTGGACGCGGAGGTCGTCGACCAGATCTTCGCGGTGCTGGTGCAGGACTTCAGCACCGCCTCGGTCGACCTCAACGGCAAGGCGAGCTCGACCGAGGCCCAGCAGGCGATCGCCCTGGCGGCGCTGCGCAAGCCGGTGGTGGACGCCGACCGTTTCGAGAACGTCTGGGCGCGGGTCCGCGAGCTTTCCGGGGCCTACGCGATGAACCCGTAAGCCGATCGACACCCGGTCTTCCGGTTGGCAAGATCGGGAACGTGAACCGAGAGCGGGCGGCGGAACTCATCTGGGACGCGTGGCGGACCGGGAAACGCCTCGAGGGGCTGCCGGACGACGCCCGCCCGCGCGCCGCCGCCGAGGGCATGGCCGCGCAGGCGGCGCTCGCCGAGCTGGCCGGTCCGGTGTCGGGCTGGAAGATCGCCGCGACCACCGCGTACGCCCGGCAGTACCTCGACGTCCCCGGCCCGCTGCCGGGCGTGATGTTCGAGCGGTTCCGCCACGCCGAGGGCGAGCCGGTGCCGGCCGACACGATGACCATGGGTGTCGCCGAACCCGAGTTCGCCTTCCGGCTCAAGGCCGATCCGGGCTCGTCGCCGTCGCTGACCGCGGTGCTCGACGCCGTCGACACGATGTTCCTCGCCCTCGAGATGCCGGACAGCCGCTACACCGACCACCAGCACGCCGGCGGGCCGCAGCTGCTGGCCGACGTCGCGTGCGCGGGCCGGTTCGTCGAGGGGCGGGCGGTGCCGGGCTGGCGCGACCTCGAGCTGCCCCGGCAGGCGGTCGTCCTGCACTCCGACGGCGAGGAGTTCTCGCGCGGCAGCGGCAGCCTGGTGCTCGGCGACCCGCGGCTGGCACTGCACTGGCTGGCGATGGAACTGGCCCGCCACGGCCGTTCCCTGCGCCCGGGCGACGTCGTCACGACCGGCACGGCGACCCCGCCGTGCCCGATCCGCGCCGGCGGGCACGTGGTCGCCGACTTCGGCGCGCTGGGCAGCGTCGAGGTGCGGTTCGCCGGGGGAGGGTAATTCGGCGGTTCCGGGGCTATCGTCGGCCCGTGGGCGAGCGCGGCAGGCCACGGCACCCCGACCGGCTGACCCCCGCCGAGTGGCGGGTGGTCGACGCGGTCCGCCACGGCCTGAGCAACGGCGAGATCGCCCGGCGGCGCGGCACCAGCCGGGACGCCGTCAAGTTCCACGTCGGCAACGCCGTCCGCAAGCTCGGCCTGACCGGGCGGGCCGAGCTGCGCGCGTGGCGCGGCGCCCCGGCGGACAGCGCGCTCGCGGGCCGGACGGGTGAGGAGGCGGCGGTGCTGGGACCGATCGGGCAGGTTTCGCGGACCGTGGCGGACCTCGGCCGGGCCAAGGCGTTCTACGGCGGCGTGCTCGGGCTGGAGCACCTCTACACGTTCGGCGACCTGGCGTTCTTCGACTGCGCCGGCGTCCGGCTGTTCCTGACCGCCGGCGAGCCGAAGGGCACGGAGTCGGTGCTGTACTTCAGGGTCCCGGACATCGACGCGGCGTACGACGAGCTGAGGGGTCGCGACGTCGAGTTCCTCGGCGCACCGCACCTGATCTTCCGGCACGAGTCCGGGGTGGAGGAGTGGATGGCGTTCTTCGCCGACCCCGACGGTCACACGACCGCGATCATGAGCCAGGTCCCGCCTGGCTAGGGTGATCGGGTGCTGACGTTCCGTGCCGGGTTCCTGGTGCTCGCCGCGGTCGTGGTGGTGCTCGACGCGGGGTTCTGGTGGTTCGCGCACGCCCAGCACCAGACGACCGCGCGGATCGGCTTCCTGGTGGCGTTCGTGCTGCTCCTGGCGCTGCTCGCGGTGGCGGCGGGACTGGTCCGGTGGGAGATCGCGGCCCCGCTGGGCGCGGCGTCGACGTCGGGCCTGTTCTTCGTCGGCGCGGCGGCGATCTTCAGCGTGGGTTTCGGGTTCCTGCTGGCGGCGGTCGTCGAGGCGGCCCTGGTGCGCCGGCTGGTCCTCGATGCGTCCCCGACGGGGTGGCGAGGCGGCGCCGGGCTGATCAGCTCGGCGGCCGCGGTGGTGCCGGCGGTGCTGTTCGCGGTGGGGCTGGCCGCGCTGCGCTGAGCCGTTTTGTCGGTGCCCCCTGCCACGATGTGGCCGTGACGTCCTGGAGAGATCGACTCAGCGCCCTCGCCCGCGAACAGCTGCCCGCCGAGGTCGCGGCGAAGTGGGCCGAGCTGTTCCGGCCGGGCATCCGGCTGGTGCCTGCCGGTTCGGGGCCGTGCGTGGGACGGATCGGCGGCGCTCCGGCCCTGCCCGAAGGGCTGGCGTGGCCCGAGTGGCCCGGGCGGGGACCGCTCGACTTCCTGGCCGCGGTGGACTGCGCGGCGCTGCCCCGTGAATTCCTGAGCATCCCGCTGCCCGAGGCGGGCACGCTGCTGTTCTTCTACTTCGACGGGTTCCGCCGGGGCTCCGACGACTCGCCGCTGCTCGAAGACGTCGAGGGCAGCCGGGTGGTCTTCGTGCCGGCGGGGGTGCCGGTCGTCGAACGGGAGACACCCGGAGGCCTCGAGCCCTATCCGGCCCGGGACCTGTTCGGCGAGGTCGTGGCCACGGCTCCGGAACGGGAGCACATCCTGCTCGACCAGACCAGGATTGCGAGCGGGGAGTCCCTCGCCGAGGCGGCGGACGGCCCGCCGGACTTCCCGGGCACGGACGTGTTCGGCGAACTGGTCGCGACGGCCCGCGGGCGAGGCCGGGAGCATCAGCTCGGCGGGTTCGCCGCACCGGTGCAGGGCGCGGTGGAGAACGAGATCGCCGCGGAGGTGCTGGGGGACTACCGGGACCCGCGGCGGGTCGAGGAGGCGGCGCGCTGGGTGCTGCTCGCCCAGATCGACACCGACGACGAAGCCGACATGATCTGGGGCGACGCCGGAATGCTGTACTGGATGATCCGGGCCGACGACCTCGAGGCGAGGCGCTTCGACCGCGCGCGCTGCACGCTGCAGTGCGGATAACCGCAGAGAGTCCTTTGCAAAGGAGCCTCTGCGGTCTAGTCTGGTCGGCATGACCAGGGATCGCCCGATCGACGCGCGGATGCTCCGGGCGCTGGCCCACCCGCTGCGGATGCGCATGATCGAACTGCTGCAGGCGGACGGCCCCGCCACCGCGACCGGGCTGGGGAAGCGCGTCGGCGAAAGCTCCGGGACCACCAGCTGGCACCTGCGCCTGCTGGCCGAGGCCGGCCTGGTGGAGGAGGACACCGAACGCGGGAACAAGCGCGAACGCTGGTGGCGCTCCGTGCGGAAGACGACCCGGATGCGGGCCGCCGACTTCATCGGCGACCCGGACCTCGCCGCGCCTCTGGACAGCTACCTGCGGTCCTTGGTCGAGCACCGCTACCAGGCGGAGTCGCGGTTCATCAGCGAGCTGCCGAGGTGGCTGGAGCAGTGGCACGACAAGGCCGTGTTCAACGACGTGAGGCTGTCCCTCACGCCCGAGGAGGCGGCCGCGATGAGTGCCGACGTCGAGGCGGTGGTCGACCGCTACCGCCGGGAAGCGCGCCCGGGCGACCACAACGTGATGGCGCACTGGTCGGCGTTCCCGTGGCAGGCACAACCCGAGGAACCCGGCACATCGAAGTCCGACTGAGGGGGACGAACGTGGTGCATTTCTTGATGGCGGAAGCCGTGGTCCGCGAACGCGAGAGCGAGTTGAGACGGGCGTCGGCCCGAGTCAGCCGCCCTCAGCGAGAGGGAACGCGACGGCAGCGCTTGGGCTGGCTCCTGGTCGAAGCGGGCTTGAGACTGGCGGCGACCCGAGACCGGCCGCGCCCCTGTCGCGCCGCCTGAACGACGAAAGGCCGCCTCCAAAGAGGCGGCCTTTCGCGTTGGCCTACTTGCCGAACCCGGCCCGCCGCAAGGCATCTGCCATCGAACCGCTGCCGCCCGAGCCGGAACCCGAGCTGCCACCCCGGCCACCACCGGAGCCGCCGCGCTGACCGCCGCCGGAACCACCCCGGCGCTGACCGCCACCGCCGCCCTGCGCACCCCGGTCACGACCGCCGCCACCGCCGCCTCGGGAAGACGAAGCAGCACCCGGCTCGTCGTCCAATCGCAGCGTCAGCGAAATCCGCTTCCGCGGCACATCGACGTCCAGCACCTTCACCTTCACGATGTCCCCGGGCTTCACGACCTCCCGCGGATCCTTCACGAAGTTCTTCGACAGAGCCGAAACGTGCGCGAGCCCGTCCTGGTGCACACCCACATCGATGAACGCCCCGAACGCCGCCACGTTCGTGACCACGCCCTCCAGGCGCATCCCCGGCTTCAAGTCGCCGATCTTGTCCACGCCCTCCGCGAACGTCGCCGTCTTGAAGGCCGGGCGGGGGTCGCGGCCCGGCTTGTCCAGCTCGGCCAGGATGTCCGTCACCGTCGGGAGACCGAACGTCTCGTCCACGAACTCCGCCGGCCGCAGCGAAGACAGCGTCCGCGTGTTGCCGATCAGCGACCGCAGGTCCGTGCCCGTCTTCGTCAGGATCCGCCGGACCACCGGGTACGCCTCCGGGTGCACCGACGACGAGTCGAGCGGGTCGTCGCCGTCCGGGATGCGCAGGAAGCCCGCGCACTGCTCGAACGCCTTGGGCCCGAGCCGCGCGACCTCCTTCAGCGCCGTCCGGGAGCGGAACGGCCCGTTCGTGTCGCGGTGGGAGACGATGTTCTCCGCCAGCCCCGTCGTGATGCCCGAGACGCGGGTCAGCAGCGGTGCGGACGCCGTGTTGACGTCGACGCCGACCGCGTTCACGCAGTCCTCGACCACCGCGTCGAGCGAGCGCGACAGCGAAACCTCGGACAGGTCGTGCTGGTACTGCCCGACACCGATCGACTTCGGGTCGATCTTCACCAGCTCGGCCAGCGGGTCCTGCAGCCGCCGCGCGATCGAGACCGCGCCGCGCAGCGAGACGTCCATGCCCGGCAGCTCGGCCGAAGCGAACGCCGACGCCGAGTACACCGACGCGCCGGCCTCCGACACGACCGCCTTCGTCAGCTTCAGCTCGGGGTGCTTCTTGATCAGCTCCTGGGCGAGCTTGTCCGTCTCGCGCGACGCCGTGCCGTTGCCGATCGAGATCAGGTCGACCTGGTGCCGCGCCGACAGCGCCGCCAGCTCGGCGATCGACTGGTCCCACTTGTTCGCGGGCTGGTGCGGGTAGATGACGTGGGTGTCGACGACCTTGCCGGTCGCGTCCACGACCGCCACCTTGACGCCGGTGCGGAAGCCCGGGTCGAGGCCCATCGTGGCGCGGGTGCCGGCCGGCGCGGCCAGCAGCAGGTCGCGCAGGTTGGCCGCGAAGACGCGCACGGCGTCGTCCTCGGCGGCCTGGCGCAGCCGCATCCGCAGGTCGATGCCCAGGTGCAGGAGGATCTTGGTGCGCCACGCCCAGCGCACGGTGTCACCGAGCCACTTGTCGCCCGGCCGGCCCTGCTGCGTGATGCCGAACTTCGCGGCGATGCGCGACTCGTAGTCGGTCGGGCCGACCTGCGGCTCGTCGGTGGGCTCGTCCGGCGACATCGTGAGGTCGAGGACCTCCTCCTTCTCGCCGCGCAGCATCGCGAGGATCCGGTGCGAGGGGAGCTTGGTGTAGGGCTCGGAGAAGTCGAAGTAGTCGGAGAACTTCGCCCCTTCGTCCTCCTTGCCCGAGCGGACCTTGGCGACCAGGTGGCCCTGGCCCCACATCTTCTCGCGCAGGTCACCGATGAGGTCGGCGTCCTCGGCGAAGCGCTCGACGAGGATCGAACGGGCGCCGTCGAGCGCCGCCTGCGCGTCCGCGACGCCCTTGTCCGCGTCGACGAACACCGCCGCCGCGGCTTGCGGGTCCGTGTTCGGGTCGTTGAGCAGGCCGTCGGCCAGCGGCTCGAGCCCCGCTTCACGCGCGATCATGGCCTTCGTGCGGCGCTTCGGCTTGTAGGGGAGGTAGATGTCCTCCAGCCGCGACTTCGTGTCCGCGGCGAGGATCGACGCCTCGAGGGCTTCGTCGAGCTTGCCCTGGCTGCGGATGGATTCGAGCACCGCGAGCCGCCGCTCGTCGAGTTCCCGCAGGTAGCGCAGCCGCTCTTCGAGCGTGCGCAGCTGCGCGTCGTCGAGCATGCCGGTGACTTCCTTGCGGTACCGCGCGATGAACGGGACGGTCGAACCGCCGTCGAGCAGCTCGACGGTGGCCTTGACCTGTCCTTCGCGCACGCCCAGTTCTTCGGCGATCCTCTGCTCGACCGACACGCTCACTGCAACACGCTCCTGCTTCGCCTGGTTCCGATCGTCTCATTCTGCCGTTTCCGCCACCCCGACTTTCGGATGGGGCTCCTTGACAATCAGATTGGTCTAGTCCATTTTGTGGTGACCTGCCTCACGACCAGTGGAGGTCGCCCCGTGGTCCCCAAAGCCCGTCTGGCCCTGCTATCGTTACTTTCCGCGGTCGCGCTGTGTCTCGGCGTGACATTCGTCCTCGCCGGGAGCGCCTCGGCGGCCAACATCCTCGCCAACCCCGGCTTCGAAGCCGGCACCTCGGGCTGGACGTGCACGTCCACGCCGACCGCGGTGAGCACCCCGGTCCACAGCGGCAGCCGCGCGCTGAACGTGACGCCGACGTCGTCGGACAACGCGCAGTGCTCGCAGACCCTCACCGTCTCGGCGAACACGGCGTACAAGCTCTCGGCCTGGGTCCAGGGCAGCTACGTCTACCTGGGCGTTTCCGGTTCGGCGACGACCAGCACGTGGACGCCGGGCACCAGCGGCTACTCGCAGCTTTCGCTGAGCTTCACGACCGGTTCGAGCACGTCGCTGACGGTGTACCTGCACGGCTGGTACGGCCAGCCGACGTACTACGCCGACGACGTCAGCCTCGACGGCCCGGGCACCCCGCCGCCGACGACGCCGACCACCCCCACCACGCCGACGACGCCGCCCACCACGACCACCCCGCCGACGACGACCACGCCGCCGCCGACCCAGGGTGACCTGCCGAAGCACGTCCTGACCGGCTACTGGCAGAACTTCTACAACGGCGCCAAGGCGCTGAAGCTGGCCGACGTCCCGACGAAGTACAACATCATCGCGGTGTCGTTCGCGGACGCGACGGGCACGCCGGGCGCGGTGAGCTTCACGCTCGACTCGGGCCTGTCCTCGCAGCTCGGCGGCTACACGGACGCGCAGTTCAAGGCGGACATCAAGACGGTCCAGGCGCGCGGCCAGCGGGTCATCATCTCGGTCGGCGGCCAGAACGGCACGATCAGCGTGAGCGACTCGTCGTCGGCGAACAACTTCGCGAACAGCATCAAGTCGCTGATCTCGAACTACGGCTTCGACGGCGTCGACATCGACCTCGAGAACGGCATCAACGCGACGTACATGGGCCAAGCGCTGCGCAGCATCTACAACGGCGGCGGCAAGGTCATCACGATGGCGCCGCAGACGATCGACATGCAGTCCACCCAGGGTGGCTACTTCCAGCTGGCGCTGGGCATCAAGGACATCCTGACGGTCGTCAACATGCAGTACTACAACTCCGGCACGATGCTGGGCTGCAACGGCAGCGTGTACGCCCAGGGCACGGTCGACTTCCTGACGGCGCTGGCCTGCATCCAGCTCCAGGGCGGCCTGCGGGCGGACCAGGTGGGCCTGGGCCTCCCGGCGTCGTCCCAGGCGGCAGGCGGCGGCTACCAGGCCCCGGCTAACACGGTGTCGGCGCTGAACTGCCTGGCTCGCGGTACGTCGTGCGGCTCGTTCAAGCCGTCGACGACGTACCCGACGATCCGCGGCGCGATGACGTGGTCGATCAACTGGGACGCGTCGAACGGGTACGCGTTCGCCAACACGGTGTCGGCCGGGCTCGCGGGCCTGCCGTAACCGTCCGCTGAAAGGCCCCTCCCTGGCGCGCGGTCCGGGAGGGGCCTTTCAGGTCAGGGGAGCGGCGTGATCGGCAACCGCAGGGCTCCCGGTGCGTCGGCCGGTACCACCGGGCGAACCGGCGCCACCGCCGCCACCCGCTGGTACGGCGAGCCCAGCTCGGGCCGCGGGTCCGCCTCGCCCCGGTTCGGCCAGAACGCCATCGCTCGCTCCGCCTGCGCCGTGATCGTCAGCGACGGGTTCACCCCCAGGTTCGCCGAGATCGCCGACCCGTCCACCACGTGCAGTCCCGGGTACCCGTACACCCGCTGATACGGATCCACGACCCCGGTGGAAGCCGAGTCGCCGATTGCGCAGCCGCCGATGAAGTGGCCCGTGATCGGGATGTTCGCCATGTCCGTCCACGCGCCCTGGGGCAACCCGCCGATCTTCGCGGCCACCCGGCGCGTCACCTCGTGGCCCGCCGGGATCCACGACGGCGACGGCTGTCCCGCTCCCTGGCGCGTCGTCATCCGGCGGCCGAACAGCCCCCGCTTCGTGTACGTCGTCACCGAATTGTCGAGCGTTTGCATCACCAGCAGCCCGATCATCCGCTCCGACCAGTGCCGCGGGTTGTGGATCCGCGCCAGCTGCCGACGCTGACGCCACAGCTCCCGCAGCCCCAGCACCCAGCGCCGGCGGCCCGTCTCCCCGTCCACCAGCACCGTCGCCAGCAGGCCCATCACGTTGCTGCCGCGCCCGTACCGCACCGGCTCCACGTGCGTCACCTCGTCCGGGTGGATCGACGACGTGATCGCGACACCGCGCGTGTAGTCCGTGTCCGGGCGCAGCGACCGCGCCGCCAGTACGGCTTCGGAGTTCGTGCGGGCCAGCAGCCCCAGCCGGGGTGACAGCGACGGCAGCGTCCCGGTGTCGCGCATCCGGTGCAGCAACCGTTGCGTTCCCAAGGCGGCCGCGGAGAACACCACCTGTGACGCCGTGAACGTCCGGCGGGAACGGCGGCCGGTCCGGCGCGTCTCGACCGCGTAGCCGCCGGAAATCGGGCGCACCGAAACCGCCGTCGTCAGGGGGTGCACGACCGCACCCGCCTTCTCCGCCAGGTACAGGTAGTTCTTCACGGTCGTGTTCTTCGCCCCGACCCGGCAGCCGGTCATGCACTCGCCGCACAAGGTGCACGAGGAGCGCGTGGGTCCCGCGCCGCCGAAGAACGGGTCTGCCCCGGACTGTCCGAAGTAGACACCGACCGGCGTGCGGCGGTACGTGTGGCCGATGCCCATGTCCTCGGCCACGTCCTTCAAAACGCGGTCCGCGGCCGTCGTCGCCGGGTTCTCGACCACGCCCAGCATCCGCTTCGCCTGGTCGTAGTACGGCGCCAGCTCGTCCTTCCAGTCCGTGATGTGCGCCCACTGGGGATCGGCGTAGAACTTGTCCGGCGGCTCGTACAGCGTGTTCGCGTACACCAGCGAACCGCCGCCGACGCCGGAGCCGCTCATCACGAACGTGTTCTTCAGCAGCGTCAGCCGCTGGATGCCGAAACAGCCCAGCGCGGGCGCCCACAGGTACTTCCGCAGCCGCCACGACGTCTTCGCGAACTCGTCGTCGGCGAACCGGCGGCCGGTCTCCAGCACGCCGACGCGGTAGCCCTTCTCGGTCAGCCGCAACGCCGTGACGCTCCCGCCGAAGCCCGAACCGATCACCAGGACGTCGTAGTCCATCACGCCACCACCCGGAAGTCGCCCGCGTCGAGCCGCCGTGTCCGGCGGTCGTACTCGGTGACCAGGCCCGGCCAGTTGGTCGTCACGCGGCCGTCGGCCTGGCGGTACCAGCTCGTGCACGCGCTCCACACGCTGGCGCCCAGCCGCTTCTGCACCTCCCGGTCGTAGCGCTCTTCGACGTCGGCCCGCACGTCCACATAGGACACGCCGGGTCGCGCGAGCTGTTCGACCGCCTGGCGGATGTAGCGCGCCTGCCGCTCGATCATGTAGATGATGGACCCGGCGCCGAGGTTCGTGTTGGGGCCGTAGACGCAGAACATGTTCGGGAACCCGGGCACGGCCATGCCCAGGTAGGCCCGCGCGCCGCCGGCCCATGCGTCCCGCAGCGACCGGCCCCCGAGGCCGGTCACGGTCATCCGGCCGAGAAACTCCGTCGCGGCGAACCCGGTGCCGTAGACCAGGACGTCCGCTTCGACCTCGGTGCCGTCCTCGAGCCGCACGCCCTTCGCCGTGATCTCGGAAATCCGCCGCGTTTCGACGTCGACGTCCGGCTGCGCCAGCGCGGGCAGGTACTCGTTGGTGAACAGGATCCGCTTGCAGCCCAGGGGATAGGCCGGCTTGAGCTTCGCGCGCAGCTCGGGGTCCTTGATGTGCCGGCGCCGCAGCTGGGCGGTCCGCAGCTCGAACATCTTCGCCAGCACGGGGTGCTTGGTCATCGCGTACGTCGCGTACTCCGCCAGCAGGAAGATCCGCAGCCGGCCGAGCAGCTGCGTGGGCGGCAGGTGCTCGAACAGCCAGTGCTGCCAGCGCCGGTAGCTCGGGTCGGACTTCGCCATGACGTACGGCGGCGTGCGCTGGAAGACCGTGACGTGCTGCGCGTGCTTGCGCAGCTCGGGCACGAACTGCACCGCGCTGGCCCCGGTCCCGATGACGGCGACGCGCCTGCCGGCCAGCTCGACGTCGTGGTCCCAGCGCGCCGAGTGGAACGCGTCGCCGGCGAAGCTCTCGCGGCCCGGGATGTCCGGTAGCACCGGCCGCGACAGCTGGCCGACGGCGGGGACGAAAACGTTTGCCTCGTACGTCTCGCCGCTGTTCGTCTCGACGCGCCAGACGCCGCGCTCCTCGTCGAACGCGGCCGCGGTGACCTCGGTCCGGTACCGGATGTGCGGCTCGAGCCCGTACTTGGTGATGACGCGCCGCAGGTAGGCCAGGATGTCCGGCTGGTAGGAGAACCGCTTCGACCAGCGCGGGTTCGGCTCGAACGAGTACGAGTAGAGCGGCGACGGGATGTCGCAGGCGGCGCCGGGGTAGGTGTTGTCCCGCCAGACGCCGCCGGGCTCGGCCGCGCTCTCCAGGATCGTGAAGTCGGTGAACCCGGCGCGCTTCAGCTCGATCGCCGTTCCGATGCCGCCGAAGCCGGTGCCCACGATCAGCACCGACGGCCCCTTCGCCGAACTACTCATGGGAAAAAGCTACGCAGCGGACGCCTGTGACAACAGGTCACGAACGGTCACTCGATCGAGAATTCCGGCCAGCTCGTCACGCCGGCGGGCGGATGCGCACCTCCCTCGTCTCCGCGTCGGGTTCCGCCCAGGTCAGCAGGCGTCCGGCGGTGCTTTCCAACGTCGCGAGGTCGCGCTTCGTCAGCTTCTCGAACGGCGACAGCTCGACGACCGCCGCCTTCTTCGCCTTCGTGATCTCCCAGAAGCCGCGTACCTGCCCGCCGACCAGCAGCGTGCCCTTGACCAGGCCGTTCTGGGTGATGACGCGCTTGCGGTAGTCGTCCGAGATCACCCGGGTGCGGTCCGCGTACGACAGGATCGTCTGGTCGAAGGGGCCCAGCAGGCGAGGCGGCGCCGGGACGTCCTCGTCCGGCACGGTCAGTTCCGGCAGGTCCAGCAGCTCGCGCCCGTCCGGGTCGCGGTAGCGCCGCAGGTCCATCTCCGCCGCGACTTCGCCCAGCCGGGTGATGCCCGCCCAGGTCTGGACATCGGCCACCGTCGCCGGGCCGAACGCCCGCAAGTACCGCGCGATCAGCGAAGCCGGTGACGGCGGCGGCAACGGCGCGCCGACCCACTCGTCGAGGCACGCGTACGTCGTCTGGCCGGCCTTGCCCCAGATCGCCCGCGGCGGCGTCTGGACCAGCGGCAACCGGCCGCGGGCCAGGTGCGTCAGCGATGCCGCGGGGACGTCCCAGTGCCTGGCCAGCTCGGCTCCCAGCGCCGTGCTGGAGAGCGCCGAAGCGGCCAGCAGCTCCCGCGCCGCCGTGGCGACTTCGGCGTGGTCGAGGCCGGCCAGCTCGCGGGCGTGCAACGTGTTCGTCTTCAGGTCGCGGTCGTACAGCACCTGCACCACCGGCCGCCACGCCAGTGCGTCCGCCGCCGTGACGAGGTGGACCGTGCCGCGCATCAGCGCGATCCGCACCACGCGCCGCTCCTCCAGCAGCGCGGCCAGCTCCTGCGGCTTGAACCCCTGCAGCCGCGACCACAGCGCGTAGTACGGCGGGAACGGCGCTTGCGCCTGGAGGCCCGCGAGGTGCTCGACCGCGTCGAGGGCCGGCATCTTCGCGCGGCGAAGCAGCAGCTGGCGCTCCAGCGTCGCCCGGTTGAGGGCCTGTCGGCTCACCGTCGTGGTCACCGCGCCACCCTAGCGAGCGGCACCGACAGTTCCGGGTCCATAATCCCGCCATGGCCGAGCTCGCCGCGCCCGCCGTCGGGGACTGGGACTTCCCGCGCGGCACCGCCAGCATCGAGCTGATGACCCGGTTCGCCGCCGACCGCGGCCTGCCCGCGGAGAAGCTGCTGGCCGCGACCACGCTCTCGCCGGAGCTCCTCGCCGACCCGTCGGTGCAGGTCGACGCGCGTCAGGAGCTGGCCGTCGTCCGCGCCCTGGCCGACCTGGACGGCTCGGACGCGGCGGCACTGGACCTCGGGCGCCGCTACCGCGTCACCACCTTCGGCATCTTCGGGTTCGCCTGCATCAGCAGCCCGACCCTGCGGGACGCGATGCTGTTCTCCCTGCGCTACTTCGACCTCAGCTTCGCCTTCTGCATCCCGCACGTAGAGCTGGAGGCCGGCCGCCTGACGCTGGAGCTCGACGACAGCCGCGTGCCCGCCGACGTCGCCCGCTTCCTCGTGCTGCGCGACCTGGCCGCGATCTTCTCGGTCATGCGCGACCTGCTGCCGGAGATCGTGCTGGACGACCTGGGCTTCCGGCACGAATCGTCCACAGTGGACGCCTATCGGGCCGCGTTCGGCCTGGTGCCGCGGTTCGGCGCGGACGCCTGCCGCGCGACGCTGGACTCGGCGCTGCTGGCGTTGCCGCTGCCGCAGGCCAACGAACAGACGGTGGCGCTGTGCGCCGCGCAGTGCGAAGCGCTGGTCGCGCGCAAACGCCGGCGGTCGGGCATCTCGCAGCAGGTCAGGGAACGCCTGGTCCGGCTCGGTGGCGTCGACGCCGGGATGGACGAGATCGCCCGCCAGCTGACGCTCAGCACGCGCACGCTGCGGCGGCGCCTCACCGAGTCCGGCACCAGCTACCGCGCGCTCGTCGACGAGGTCCGCCAGGCGCTGGCCGAGGAGCTGCTCGACACCGGCGTCCTGTCGGTCGAGGACGTCGCGTACCGGCTCGGGTACGCCGAGGCGTCGAGCTTCATCTACGCGTTCAAGCGCTGGACCGGGATGACGCCGGCGGCGTTCGCGCGGCGCTTCCGGGCCGCTCGGCAAGCACCGCCGGGTAGGTGAGCTTGAGCAGGTTGAGGATCGAATCGGTGAGGAAGGTGCGCAGCGCCGCGCGGTCGAGCGTGCCGCGGATCAGCCATTCGCGCGAGGCGGCCCGCAGCATCCCGCCGAACGACCGGATCATCGCGCGCAGCTGCTCGCGGCCGTCGGTGACGTCGGTCATCAGCGCGGCTTCCAGCACCCGGTCGGCGGCGATCTCGTCGGCCTCCAGCATGATCCGCTCGATCTCGGGGTCGCGGCCGGCGGACTCGGGGCCGATCACGGTCAGCCAGGCGTCGCGGTTGCGGTCCACGACGTCGATCCAGCGCTCGACGCCGATCGCGAGCCGCTCCTCCATCGTCGTGTCCGGCAGCGCTTCGGTGACCGGCGCCGGCACGATCATCAGCTGCCGCACGACTTCCAGGTAGAGCTCGCGCTTGCCGCCGAAGTAGTGGTTGATGAGCGGGCGCGCGACCCCGGCCGCCTCGGCGATGTCCGAAGTGGACACCGACGCGTAGCTGCCCGCGCCGAACAGGTGCCGGGCGGCGGCGAGGATCTCCGCGCGCCGTTCGGCCGGTTCGAGGCGGCGGCGCCGCGGCCGGGTCCCACTGGTCATCCGCTCAGCCTCGCGGGGGAGCGGCACGCTGTCAACAAGTAGTTGACCCATCGTCAAAAGAGTGACTCCGGTGGCGGGCAACGGGTGTTTCGCGCCAACCTTTGTCGTTACGCAACCGGAACAACCCACCGGTAACTTCCCGGCGCCCGGATGCGACGAGACGGCAGGGACCCGCGACCGGGCAGGGAGCAGATGAGCGAAGAAGACGCGCCGATCCGGCAGGCCGGACGCTGGGTGAGCGTTCGCCTGCAGCATCGTCACGTCAGCTTCGACGAGGGCTTCGAAGCGGACGAGCCCCTCCCCGACGGCGACTGCGCGGACGAAGAGTCGTTGTCCTACTCGGGAATCGTGATCACGGGCTACGACGAGGGGTCGAAGGTTTCCGAGCACTGGATCCCCCTGGGCGTCGACCCGTCCGAAGCGGACGACGAGCGGTTGATCGAGCAGCTGCGCGAAGCCCTTCTCTGGCAAGCGGGGCGACCGCCCCAGAATGCCGACGATTGATGCGGAGCCGGCGAGGTCAACGCCCTGAACAGACGTACCCCGTGCTCTCGAGCCGGGCCATAACGCTCTTCGTGATCGGGCTGATCGTCCTCGGTATCGGGCTGGCTGTGATCCTGCTGCTCCTCTTCGGCGACGGCAAGCACACCGACCAGCTCGACGCGGTCAAGACGGCGGGAACAATCGTCCTCGGCACCGGTGGTGCGGCCGCGCTCTGGCTTGCTGCCCGTCGGCAGCGGACCGGCGAGATCGCTCTGAACCAGAAGCACGCCGACCAGGAGGCCACGGACCGGGCGTTCGCGTTCCAGCAGCTCATCGCGGAACAGAACCGGCAGCACCTGGAACGCGTCGCCGCCGCCACCGAGCACGACGCGGCGGAACGTCGCTTGACCGACCTGTATGTGAAGGCGGTGGAGCAACTGGGTTCGGACAAGGCGGCGGTGAGGCAAGGCGGGATGTATGCGCTCGAGCGCGTGGCCCAGGACAACGTCGCGCAGCGCCAGACCATCGTCGAGGTGTTTTGCGCGTACCTCCGGGCACCTTTCGATGCTGCCCGCGTCGAGCTGGTGCGAGGGGTGCCCTCTCGTACGGCGAAACCGGGTGTTGCGCACCGGATGAGACCGAATCCGAGGGTGCAGCAGGCGGGAGCCGACGAGTTCCTGGTGGAGCTGGAGGTGCGGCTCACAGCACAACGACTGTTGACGAAGCACCTCAAGAAACCTGACGAGTCCGCTCCGGAGAATGCGGTGAGCGTGCGTTTCTGGCCGGACATGGACATCGACCTGCGGGGTGCCACGCTGATCGGGTTCGACTTCAGGGGCTGCCACATCGGAACCGCTGACTTCGAAGGGGCGAAGTTCGTCGACGCGGCTGTGTTCGACGACGCGGTGTTCAACGGGCAGTCCACGTTCGTGCAAGCGCGCTTCGATTTCGCTTCCTTCGACGGAGCGGCCTTTTTGGGGCGCACGTGGTTCTTCGAGTGGAGGTTTCGGGGCAATGCCTCTTTCGACAGCGTCAGGTTCCTGGGTGGCGCATCCTTCGCGCAGTGTCACTTCCAGGCCGGCACGAAATTCGCCCGCGCAGAATTCAAAGATCAGTCGTTTGTCAACGGCGCGCGAGTCCCTGAGTCGGCCGACTTCGGCGGGGTCGATCCGACCAACATCGAGGGTGCCGAAGCGTTCCTTCCGGGTACTTCACCGACCTGAACCAGTGCGCAGGCCTTCGAAAGCCACCTTGCACACCGCGTCCGCCACTTCGGCCGCCGACGAGCCGCGGCGCGGTTTGTACCACTCGATCAGCGAGTTCACCATGCCGAAGATCAGCCTCGCCGTCACCGCCGGGTCGACGTCCGGGCGGATGTCGCCCTCGGCCTCCGCCTGCTTCACCAAGTCCGTCACCAGCAGGTCGAACTCGCGCCGGCGGGCCAGGGCCGCCCGCTCCACCTTCGTGTTGCCGCGGACCCTCAGCAGCAGCGTCACGAACGGCAGCCGGTCGGCCAGCACCAGCACGCTGCCGCGCACCAGGTGCTCCAGCCGGTCGATCGCGCGGCCGTCGAGGCGGTCCGTGGAGGCCGCCACCTCGAACAGCCCGTCCAGCGCGCGGTCCACCGCCAGCCGCAGCAGTTCCTCCTTGCTGGGCACGTGATGGTAGATCGCCGACTTCGTGATGCCGAGCTTGCGGGAGAGGTCCTCCATGCTCGTGCCGTCGTAGCCGCGCTCGTTGAACAGCTTCACCGCCACCTGCAGCAGCGATTCGAGGTCGTAGCCCGGACGCCCGCGGCGCGGGGTGGTCACGGCTTGTCCCGCTGGTCGACGATCCGCCGCATCTTGCCCATGGACCGCTCCAGCGTGTCGGGGTCGACGACGTCCACCGACACCGTCACGCCGACGCCGTCCTTCACGCCCGAGATCAGCGAAGCAGCCGCCTGCTCACGCGAAGCCGCCGAAGCGTCGTGGCGCGCCTCGACCAGTACGGTCAGGTGGTCCAGCCGCCCGCGCGTGGACCGGACGAGCTGGAAGTGCGGGCTCAGTCCGGCCGTCCGCAGCACGATCTCCTCGATCTGCGTCGGGAAGACGTTGACCCCGCGCAGGATGATGAGGTCGTCCGTGCGGCCGGTGACCTTGTCCATCCGCCGGAACGCCGGGCGCGCGGTCCCCGGCGACAACGCCGTGAGGTCGCGGGTGCGGTAGCGGATGATCGGCAGCGCCTGCTTGGTCAGCGACGTGAACACCAGCTCACCGGTCTCGCCGCCGCCGAGCACGTGCTCGTCGAAGGGGTCGATCACCTCGGGGTAGAAGTGGTCCTCCCAGATGTGCAGGCCGTCCTTCGTCTCGACGCACTCCTGCGCGACGCCCGGGCCCATCACCTCGGACAGCCCGTAGATGTCGACGGCGTCGATCGCGAACCGCTCTTCGATCTCGGTGCGCATCTGCTCGGTCCACGGCTCGGCGCCGAAGATGCCGACCTTCAGAGACGAAGAACGCGGGTCGACGCCCTGGCGCTCGAACTCGTCGAGCAGCGTCAGCATGTACGACGGCGTCACCATGATGACCTCGGGCCGGAAGTCGGTGATCAGCTGCACCTGGCGCGCCGTCATGCCACCCGACGCGGGGATCACCGTGCAGCCCAGCTTCTCCGCGCCGTAGTGCGCGCCCAGGCCGCCGGTGAACAGGCCGTAGCCGTAGGCGACGTGCACCTTGTGCCCCGGACGGCCGCCGGCGGCGTGGATCGACCGGGCCATCACCGTCGCCCAGGTGTCGATGTCCTGCTCGGTGTACCCGACGACGGTGGCCTTGCCGGTGGTGCCGCTGGAGGCGTGGATGCGCCGCACCTGGTCCTGCGGCACGGCGAACATGCCGAACGGGTAGTTCTCCCGCAGGTCCTGCTTGGTCGTGAACGGGAACTTCGCCAGGTCGGAGAGTTCCTTGCAGTCGTCCGGGTGGACACCCGCTTCGTCGAACTTCTTCGTGTACGCGGGCACGTTCGCGTACGCGTGCCGGAGTGTCCACTGCAGACGTTCGAGCTGCAGGGCGGCCAGCTCGTCGGCGCCGATGTTCGCCTCGATCATGCATCGCCTCGTTTCCCGGAGATGACGCGGCTGCGGCCGCGGAATTCGGCGACGACCTCGGGCCCGCCGGGGGTCTCCCGGTGCACGGTGACGTCGTAGATGCCGTTGCGGCCGTAGCGGGTGCGCTCGGTGGCCGTGGCGACGAGGTGGTCCCCGAGCCGGCCGGCCGCGACGAAGGAGATTTCGGCGCCCGCGGCGACCGTCACCGGGCCGTGGGTGTTGCAGGCGCAGGCGAACGCGGTGTCGGCGAGCAGGAAGACGTACCCGCCGTGCGCGATGTCGTGGCCGTTGACCATCGCGCGCGTGATCGTCATGGTCGCGACGGCGCGGCCGTCACCCGCCTCGACCAGCTCGATGCCCAGCGCGCGCGACGCCTCGTCGGCGGCGAACATGGTGTGCGCGGCGTTGGTCATTCGTCCTCCGTGCCTGACTTACCGAATGGACGGTCACCTGGCGGTGTCGCTCAGTAAAGGCAGTGGCCACGCCGGTGTCAAGCGCCGCCCCTTCCGATCTCGAGGCCCGGCGGCTACCATGCAAATAACTGAACGTCCGGTAGGTAATTCGGTGGAGGTCGGGACCTGATGGCAGTGCTGCGCAGCTACGTCTCCGGGGAGTGGCACACGGCGACGGGCGAGGGCGTCCCGCTGCACGACGCCGCCACGGGCGAGGAGGTCGCCCGGATCTCGTCGGCGGGCGTCGACTTCGCGGGCGCGCTGGAGTACGGCCGCCGGGTCGGTGGCCCGGCGCTGCGCGAGCTGACGTTCCACCAGCGTGCGGCCCTGCTGAAGGCGCTGGCCTCGCACCTGCGCGAGCATCGCGAGGAGCTGTACGCACTCTCCGCGCGCACCGGCGCGACGCTGGGTGACTCGAAGTTCGACATCGACGGCGGCATCGGCGTCCTGTTCAGCTACGGCTCGAAGGGCAAGCGCGAGCTGCCGAACGACACCGTCTACGTCGAGGGCGCCGTCGAGCCGCTGAGCAAGGGCGGCACGTTCGTCGCGCAGCACATCGCGACCCCGCTGCGGGGCGTCGCGGTCCAGATCAACGCGTTCAACTTCCCGGTGTGGGGCCCGCTGGAGAAGTTCGCCCCGGCGTTCCTGGCCGGGGTCCCGAGCCTGGTCAAGCCGGCCAGCTCCACGGCGTACCTGACCGCGCGGCTGGTCGAGCTGATCATCGGGTCCGGGATCCTGCCGGAGGGGTCGCTGCAGTTCGTCGCGGGCAGCGTCGGTGACCTGCTCGACCACGTGACCGCGCAGGACCTGGTGTCCTTCACCGGCTCGGCGTCCACCGCCCAGAAGCTGCGCGCGCACCCGGCGATCGTGCGGAACTCGGTGCGGTTCAACGCCGAGGCCGACTCGCTGAACTGCTCGATCCTCGGCCCGGACGCGGTCCAGGGCACCACCGAGTTCGACCTGTTCGTCAAGCAGCTGACCAGCGAGATGACGGTCAAGGCGGGCCAGAAGTGCACCGCCATCCGCCGCGCGTTCGTCTCGGCTTCGCTGCTCGACGACGTCGCCGCGGCCGCCTCGGCGCGGCTGGCGAAGGTGACGGTCGGCAACCCCACCGCCGAGGGCGTCCGGATGGGTGCGCTGGCGAGCCTGGAGCAGCGCGAGGAGGTCCGGCGGTCGCTCAAGGCGCTGCTGGACGCCGGCAGCGTCGTGTTCGGCGACCCGGAGCACGTCGAGGTCGTCGACGCCGACGCCGAGCGCGGCGCCTTCCTCTCCCCGGTGCTGCTCAAGGCGGACCCGGAGCGCTCGGAGCCGCACGAGGTCGAGGCGTTCGGCCCGGTCTCGACGCTCATGCCGTACACGTCCACCGAGCAGGTCGTCGAGTTCGCCGCACGCGGCGGCGGCAGCCTCGCCGGGTCCGTGGTCTCGGCCGACAAGGAGTTCGTGCGCGAGGTCGTGCTCGGCGTGGCGCCGTTCCACGGCCGGCTGCTGGTCCTGGACGCCGACGACGCCAAGGAGTCGACGGGGCACGGCTCGCCGATGCCGCAACTCGTCCACGGCGGTCCCGGCCGCGCGGGCGGTGGCGAGGAGATGGGCGGCATCCGCGGCGTCCTGCACCACATGCAGCGCACGGCGGTCCAGGGTTCCCCGGCGGTGCTCTCCGCCGTCACCGGCCGCTGGGTCACCGGCGCGCCGCGCACCGAGGGCGACGTCCACCCGTTCCGCAAGTCCCTGGCCGAGCTGAAGATCGGCGACTCCGTCGTCGCCGGGCCGCGGACGGTCAGCCAGGAGGACGTCGACCACTTCGCCGAGTTCACCGGCGACACGTTCTACGCCCACACCGACCCCGAGGCCGCGGCCGCGAACCCGCTGTTCGGCGGGATCGTCGCGCACGGCTACCTGGTGGTCTCGTTCGCGGCCGGGTTGTTCGTCTCGCCCGAGCCGGGCCCGGTGCTGGCCAACTACGGCCTCGAGAACCTGCGGTTCCTCACGCCGGTCAAGGTCGGCGACTCGCTGACCGTGACCCTGACCGCCAAGCAGATCACCCCGCGGATCGACCAGGAGTACGGCGAGGTCCGCTGGGACGCCGACGTCACCAACGCCGACGGCGAGTCCGTCGCGAAGTACGACGTCCTGACCCTCGTGTCGAAGGAGCAGCCGTGACCGCAGTGGCTTCCCTCGAAGACCACTTCGAGGCGACGATCGAGCGCGACCAGCGCATCGAACCGCGCGACTGGGTGCCCGAGGGCTACCGCAAGACGATGATCCGGCAGATCGCGCAGCACGCGCACTCGGAGATCATCGGCATGCAGCCCGAGGGCAACTGGATCACGCGGGCGCCGTCGTTGCGGCGCAAGGCGATCCTGCTGGCCAAGGTCCAGGACGAAGCCGGCCACGGCCTCTACCTGTATTCGGCGGCGGCGACGCTGGGCGCCGACCGCGCGGACCTGACCGACAAGCTGATCACCGGCAAGCAGAAGTACTCGTCGATCTTCAACTACCCGACGCTGACCTTCGCCGACGTCGGCGTGATCGGCTGGCTGGTCGACGGCGCGGCGATCTGCAACCAGGTGCCGCTGTGCCGGTCGTCCTACGGGCCGTACGCGCGGGCGATGATCCGGATCTGCAAGGAGGAGTCCTTCCACCAGCGGCAGGGCTACGAGCTGCTGATGACGATGATGAAGGGCACCCAGCAGCAGCGGGACATGGTCCAGGAGGCCGTCAACCGCTGGTGGTGGCCGTCGCTGATGATGTTCGGCCCGCCGGATGTCGACTCGCCGAACACCGCGCAGTCGATGGCGTGGAAGGTCAAGCGCCACACCAATGACGAGCTGCGGCAGCGCTTCGTCGACATGTCGGTGCCGCAGGCGGAGGCGCTGGGCGTCACGTTCCCGGACCCGGCTCTTCGCTGGAATGCGGAACGCGAGCACTACGACTTCGGCGCGGTGGACTGGGACGAGTTCAAGAACGTGTTGAAGGGCAACGGCCCGTGCAACGCTTCGCGGATCGCGCACCGTCGCCGTGCGCACGACGAAGGTGCCTGGGTCCGCGAAGCCGCCGTGGCGCACGCCGAAAAGAAGGGTTCGCGATGAAGCACGACTGGCCGCTGTACGAGGTGTTCGTCCGGGGCAAGCGCGGGCTGAACCACGTGCACGTCGGCTCGCTCCACGCGGCCGACGACGAGATGGCGCTGCACCACGCGCGTGACCTCTACACCCGCCGCAACGAAGGCGTGTCGATCTGGGTCGTGAAGGCGTCGGACATCACGGCGTCGTCGCCGGACGAGAAGGACCCGTTCTTCGCGCCGAGCGGGGACAAGGTCTACCGGCACCCGACGTTCTACGACATCCCCGAGGAGGTGCCGCACATATGAGTTTCGACAACGTCTACGAGTCGCTGACCGAGGAGAACGACGCCCGCTGGGCGTTCGGCACCGGCTTCGAGGACCCGCTGTCCGGTGTGGACACCTCGGTGCCGTCCGGGGTGGACGGCGTCCAGCTGGCGGCGTACTGCCTGATGCTGGGCGACGACGCGCTGATCTTCTCCCACCGGCTGCAGGAGTGGTGCACCAACGCACCCGAGCTGGAGGACGAGGTCGCGATCGCCAACATCGGCCTCGACCTGCTCGGCCAGGCCCGGCTGCTGCTCGCGCGCGCCGGCAAGGCCGACGGCTCTTCGCGTTCGGAAGACTCGTTCGCGTTCGGCCGCGTCGAAAACGAGTTCCGCAACGTCCGGCTCGCGGAGCTGGGCGGCGGGCACTTCGGGCACCTGATCGCGCGGCTGTTCGTGTTCTCGACGTGGCGCCTGGCGCTGCTGCAGCGGCTGGTGACATCGGTGGACCCGGTGCTGGCGGCCATCGCGGACAAGGGCGTCAAGGAGGTGACCTACCACCGCGACTACGCGGCGCAGTGGCTGGTCCGCCTCGGCGACGGGACGTCGTTGTCCCACGAGCGCATGCAGGAAGGGCTCGACGCGGTGTGGCCGTACGTCGGCGAGCTGTTCCGCACGCACCCCGCCGAACTGGTGGACGCGGCCACGCTGCGGCCGGAGTTCGACGCGGTGCTGGACCAGGCTCTGGCGGCGGCGACGTTGTCCGTTCCTGCGGCCGGTGAGCTGGCCGGCGTCTCGGGACGGACGGGCCGCGACGGCGTCCACACCGAGCAGATGGGGTTCCTGCTGGCGGAGCTGCAGAGCGTGGCCCGGGCGATGCCGGACGCGAAGTGGTGACCGCCGAGGCCGTCGCCGCGACGGTCACCGACCCCGAGCTGCCGATGCTGACGCTCGCGGACCTGGGCGTGCTGCGTTCGGTGTCCGAAGTGGACGGCCGGGTGGTCGTCGCGATCACGCCGACGTACACGGGCTGCCCGGCGATGGACACCATGCGCGACGACCTGGAGCACGCGCTGGTCACGGCGGGCTTCGCCGACGTCGAGATCCGGACGCAGCTGTCGCCGGCGTGGACGTCGGACTGGATTTCGCCCTCGGGGCGGCAAAAGCTTTCGGACGCCGGGATCGCCCCGCCGGGCGCGGCACCGCGGCGGTCGGGACCGATCCCGCTGATGCTGTCGGCGCCCGTGTCGGCGGTCCGCTGCCCGTTGTGCGGGTCGGCGGACACGGAGGAGCAGTCCCGCTTCGGCGCGACGGCGTGCAAGGCGCTGCGGCGCTGCCGCGCGTGTGCCGAGCCGTTCGAACACGTCAAGGAGATCTGAGGTGGCGTTCCATCCCCTGAAGGTCGCGGGCGTCACGCGGTTGACCGACGACGCGGTCGCGGTGACGTTCGACGTGCCTCCCGCCCTGGCTTCGGACTTCGCCTTCAAACCGGGCCAGTCGTTGACGCTGCGGCGTTCGGTCGAGGGCCGTGACGAGCGCCGGTCGTACTCGATCTGCGCGGCGGCGGGCACGGCGCCCCGGGTCGGCGTCCGGCTGGTCCCGGACGGGTTGTTCTCGTCCTGGCTGGTGAACGAGGTCCGCGCGGGCGACACGATCGAGGTGGCCACGCCCACGGGGTCGTTCACCCCGGACCTTTCCGAAGGCGGCCACCACGTCCTGATCGCGGCGGGGTCGGGGATCACGCCGGTGCTGTCGATCGTGTCGTCGCTGCTGGCGACCCCGGACGCGACGGTGACGGTGCTGTACGGCAACCGCCGCACGGACACGGTGATGTTCGCGGACGAGCTGGCGGACCTGAAGGACCGGGCGCCGTCCCGGCTCGAGCTGATCCACGTGCTGTCGCGCGAGCCGCGCGAGGCGGAGCTGTTCACGGGGCGCTTGGACGTGCCGAAGCTGCGTTCCCTGTTCTCGTCCCTGGTGCCGGTGTCCTCGGTGGACCACTGGTGGCTGTGCGGCCCGTTCGAGATGGTGACGGGAGCGCAGGAACTGCTGGCGTCCCTGGAGGTCCCGCGTGCGCGGATCCACCAGGAGCTGTTCTACGTCGACACCCCGCCGGCGCCGGTCGAGCACCTCGACCCGGCGGTGGCGGGGGAGTCGTCGGAGGTCCGCGTCGTCCTGGACGGCCGCTCGTCGTCCATGACGCTGCCCCGCTCGACGTCGGTCCTGGACGGTGCGCAGAAGTTCCGCCCGGACCTGCCGTTCGCCTGCAAGGGCGGCGTGTGCGGCACCTGCCGGGCACGCGTCACGGACGGCAAGGTGGACCTGCGGCGCAACTTCGCACTGGAGGAGGCCGAGGTCGAGGCCGGGTTCGTGCTGACGTGCCAGTCCTACCCGGTCTCGGAGACGATCACCGTGGACTTCGACGCCTGATCAGCGGATGCGCCCTCGCCGGCGACGGCGGGGGCGCGCCTCGGTCTCCTCTTCGGCGGCGGGCTCGGCGGTCGGGTCCGTGAGGCCCAGCATCTCCGCCGCCAGCGCTTGCGAGCTCGCGAACATCCCCGTCGGCGCCTCGCTCGCCCGCCGCAGCGCGGCCGGGCGGAGGCGGTTGTAGCCCCGGACCGTCACCGGCCGGCGCGGCCGCAGCTCGTACGCCTTCTCCTCCGCGAGCTCCGCGGCCAGCTCCCGGTCCACCAGGATCGTGCCCGGGCGAGCCACCGACGTCAGGCGGGCCGCCAGGTTGACCACCGATCCGTACACGTCGCCGAAGCGCGCCAAGATCCGGCCCGAAGCCATTCCCGCGCGGACCGCGGGCAGGCTCTCGTCCGCCGTCGTGCGCTCCGTCAGCGCCAGGGCGATCTCGGCCGCGTCGACCGCCGAGTCCGCCACGAACAGGACCTCGTCGCCGATCATCTTCACCACGCGGCCGCGGTGCTCGGCGATCGTCTCCGCCGCGAGCAGCTCGAACGCGTCGAGGACCCGGCTCAGCTCTTCCTCGTCGATCTGGCGCGTCAGGCGCGTGTAGCCGACCATGTCGACGAACCCGACCACCTCGGTGCGCGCCTCGACGTTGTCACCCGCCGCCGCGAAGGCCCGCCCCGCGTACGCCGCGAGGTGCCGGCGCCAGACGAAGTTCTGCACCCGCTCGAGCTCCGGCAGCAGCCGGTCGACCAGGCGGGCCACCTGGCGCTCGCTGCGGCCCAGCTCAGGTTGCTCCTTGATCAGCTCCCAGAGCATGTCGACCTGCCACTCGGCCAGCCGCGACAGGTGCTGGCCGAGCGCGCGCGTCACCGACACCTCGATGCTCGGGTCGATCAGCCCCGACTGGACCAGCTGGTCCGCCGTCCGCATGGCCTCGACGTCCGCGTCGGTGAAGACGACCTCGTCGTCGCGCACCGTCGCGAACCCCAGGGCACGCCAAAGCCGGCGTGACCGCTCCTCGGGCACGCCGGCTTTTTCGGCCACTTCGAGCCGGGTGTACTTCCGCCTGCCGCCGAGCAGGACGCGTTCGAGCCGCTGCTGGAGCTCTTCGCTCGAATCGGCCACGAGCTCAGGTCGTGTGGACGATCAGCACGTCCACGCCGGACTTGCGCGCCACCTCCGACGGCACCGAGCCCAGGATCCGGCCGGCGATCGTGTTCAGGCCGCGGTTGCCGACCACCAGCAGGTCGGCCTCGCGCTCCTTGACCACCTTGCGCAGCGAGTCGACCGGGTCGCCCTTCACCGCGACCGTGTCGATCTTCTCCGCCCCGGCCTTCGTCGCGCGGTCCCGCGCCGACTGCAGGGTGTCCTCGGCCGGGGCCGAGCCGACGACCTGGTACGCCTCGTCACCGAGAGCGTCCTGGGCCTTGTCGACGTCGGACTGACTGGCCGGGTAGAACGCACACGTGATGACGAGCGTGGCGCCCGCGTCGCCGGCCACCGCCGCCGCGCGGTCCACCGCCGCGAACGAGGACTCCGAGCCGTCCGTGCCCACCACCACGGTCCGATATGCCGCACCCATGCGCAAAACCTCCAGGTGATCCCGCGTGAGCAGGGACGATAGCCGGTCGGTACCGACCGTGCCGGCTCGTCCGCGCCCGTGTCGGGAGGAAGGTTACTCGCCAGTCGCTTTCTGCGCTCCGCTTGGCCGCGGACTCGGCTTCGGGGCGGGCTTGGGGGCCTGTTTGGGGGCCGGCTTCGGCTTCGGGACGTCGGACGCCTTGATCCGGATCGTCTCCTCGACGTCGCCCACCGGCGTCGTCTTCCCGGTGTCGGCGGCCGGCTTCTCCGCCTTGAGGTCTTCGGCCTTGAGGTCGGCCGTGACGTCGGCGGGCACCTTCACCTCGTCGCCGAGGACGGTGTGTGCCTCGGCCAGCACCGCCCGCGCCGCGCGGACCTGCTCGGCCAGGCCGCCCCGCACCTTGCGCAGGCTGTCGACGCGCTCGTTGGCCTGGGTGATCCGCCGGTTCGACTCCTCGGTCGCCGTCGTCACGCGGCGCCGCGCCTCGTCGGCGGCCTCCGCGAGCCGGGCGTTCGCCTCGTTGATCGAGTCCTGACGGCGCTTGTTCGCGTCCGCGACCGACTCCCGCTGACGGCGCTCGACCTCGGCCTTGGTCGTCTTCTCCTCTTCGAGGATCTTCGCGCGGATGTCGGCGGCGTCCTGCGTCGCTTCCTGCACGCGGCGCGCGGCCTCGGCCTTGCTCGCCGCCTCCTGCTCGGCCAGCACGCGCATCGCCTCGGTGCGGCGCGAGGCCATCGCGATCTCGAAGTCCTCTTCGACCTTGGTGCGGCGATCCGACGACTCGGTGTCGAGCTTCGTGCGCTCGGCCTCGGCCTTGTCGGTGATCTCCTTGGCCTGCACGCGGGCGTCCTCCAGCACCTTGCGGTGCTCCGCCTCCATCTCCTTGCGGCGCAGGTCGAGCTCGGTGAGCAGCTGCTCGTAGCGGGCGCGCATGGCGCTCGCGTCCGTCTCGGCCTTGGCCCGGATGTGCCCGGCCTCGGCTTCGGCGCGGGCGCGCGTGTCGGCGGATTCGTCCTGTGCGAGGCGCAGCATCCGCTGCAGCCGCTCGGACAGGCCTTCGACGCTCGTCGGCGGCTGGGCGAGCCGGTCGACCTGCCCGCGCAGGTCCGCGATCTCGCCGCGCGCGATCTCCAGCTGCCGGGCCAGGTCGCCGGCCTGCGCGATGGCCGCGTCCCGGTCGGCGGTGAGCATCTTCAGATCGGCGTCCAGCCGTTCGAGGTGCTCGTCGACCTGCGCTCGGCTGTACCCGCGCTTCGCCACGTCGAAGCCGGCTCCCAGCGGCACAAGCTCCCGTTCATCGCCAAGGCTCATGCGCCTACCGTAGTCGCAGCCGGGTCACGGAAGGGTGAGCACCCGTGCGGTGCGCCGAACGTGCCGTGTGGTGCGGCGAAGGGAACTGGCCGGATCCGGTGGTACCCCGGTGGTTTCCGACGCCGGGAGCGGAGCCGCCCCCGGCGTCGTGCTTCCCGGTCAGGCGCCGCGGAAGGCGTTGATCCCGTCGATGTGCTTCGCGCGCTTCTCCTCGTCCCGGACGCCGAGGCCCTCTTCGGGAGCGAGCGCGAGCACGCCGACCTTGCCCTGGTGGGCGTTGCGGTGCACGTCCAGCGCGGCCTGCCCGGTCTCCTCGAGCGGGTACGTCTTCGACAGCGTCGGGTGGATCAGGCCCTTCGAGATCAGCCGGTTGGCTTCCCAGGACTCGCGGTAGTTGGCGAAGTGGGAGCCGATGATCCGCTTCAGGTTCATCCACAGGTAGCGGTTGTCGTACTGGTGCATGTACCCCGAGGTCGACGCGCACGTGACGATCGTGCCGCCCTTGCGCGCGGCGTAGACGGACGCGCCGAACGTCTCCCGGCCCGGGTGCTCGAACACGATGTCCGGGTCGTCGCCGCCGGTCAGCTCGCGGATCTTCGCCCCGAAGCGCTGCCACTCCTTCGGGTCCTGCTCGGTGTCGCTCTTCCAGAACTGGTAGGCCTCGGCACTGCGGTCGATGATCAGCTCGGCGCCGAGCTTCCGGGCGATCGCGGCCTTCTCCGGGCTGGACACGACGCACACCGGGATGGCGCCGCCGTTCAGCGCGTACTGCGTCGCGTAGGAGCCGAGGCCACCCGAGGCACCCCAGATCAGGACGACGTCACCCTGCTTCATGTCCGCGCCGTTGCGCGAGACCAGCTGGCGGTAGGCGGTGGAGTTGACCAGGCCGGGGGAGGCGGCTTCCTCCCAGGTCAGGTGGTCCGGCTTCGGCATCAGCTGGTTGGCCTTGACCAGCGCGATCTCGGCGAGGCCGCCGAAGTTCGTCTCGAAGCCCCAGATCCGCTGCTCGGTGTCGAGCATCGTGTCGTTGTGCCCGTCCGGGCCTTCGAGCTCGACGTTCAGGCAGTGCGCGACGACCTCGTCGCCCGGCTTCCAGTTGTGCACGCCGACGCCGGTGCGCAGCACGACACCGGACAGGTCCGACCCGACGACGTGGTAGGGCAGGTCGTGCCGCTTGGCCAGCGGCGAGAGCTTCCCGTACTTCTTGAGGAACTTGAACGTGGGGATCGGCTCGAAGATCGACGTCCACACGGTGTTGTAGTTGATGGCGCTCGCCATCACGGCGACCAGCGCCTCACCCGGTCCCAGCTCGGGGACGGGGACGTCGTCGACGTGCAGCGACTTGCGCGGGTCCTTGTCCCGGCTCTCGAGGCCTTCGAACATGTCGACCTCGTCCGCGCGCACGGTCACCCCGCGATAGCTCTCGGGCACGGGCAGGGCGCCGACCGCGGCGGACTCGCCGTTCAGGATGGCCTGCTGGATCTCGCGGAGCTGCGTCATCGATTCCTCCGGGGTCAACGGCGTTGGCGGCAGAAATTACTCGCCGGTAACTCGCGGGCACAACTGTACGAGACGGACAGCACGATTACACGTCGAACTGTGACGGAGCAGTCTTGACCGGCCGGCCAGTCAAGCGGATCATCGGCAGTGGGAACACCCACCCGAACAGCAGTTTCACCGACGGAGGTGAGCACGAATGAGTGAAGTCTCTACGCGCGCATGGGCCCGGCCGCACGATTGGGCCGAGGTCGTCATCGGGGTCGTCGCCGCTCTTTCACCCCTTTGGCTGAGCACGGACACGACCGCGATGTGGACGATGGTCGTCCTGGGCGCCTTGATCGCACTCGACGGCCTGGTCTCGCTGGCCATGCCGGGCATGGTCTACGGCGAAGGCATCCAGATCGCGCTCGGCGTGCTGTTCTTCATCGCGCCGTGGGTGATGGGGTACACCGAGTTCAACGGCGCTTCCTGGACGTCCTGGATCGCCGGGGTGCTGACGGTCATCGCCGGCGCGGCAGCGATGCCGGTCGCGAGCGCCGCGCACCGCACGGCAGGCCAGCACTGACGGTTTCGACGCCCTTGGAGGCACCGGAATGACCGAGGATTCGGCGAAGGAGCGCATCCTCTGCGCCGCCGAGGCGCTCTTCGCCGAGTCCGGCTTCGACGCCACCCCGACCTCTCGCATCGCCGAGCGGGCCGGGGTGCCGAAGGGCCTGGTGCACTACTACTTCCGCCACAAGGCGGACCTGCTCACGGCGCTCGTCGAGCGCCTGCCCGACGAGCGCATCGAGCCGGCGGTGGTCGTCGTCCCCGGCGACCTCGTCGCCAGCCTGCGGCGGCTGGTCCGCGAGCTCGACCACCGATTCAGCAGGTCGCTCGGGCTATCGCACCTGCTCTGGCGCGAGGCCGACACCCACCACGTCGTCCGCGACGCCCTCCACGAGCGCTTCCAGGTCCTGGTGCGCCAGGTCCACGCGGTGATCCTGGCGGCAACAGGCGGCGGAGTACCCGCGGCCGACGTCGACCGAGCATCGGGCCTGCTGGCCCGCGCGGTCAGCCACCGCCACGCAACGGCCCGCCACTCGGACGACGACCTCCCCGCCGAGTTCGACGGCGAGCTGACGTTCATCGCGGACGCCCTGGTCTCGAAGACCGCGCCGGCTTAGGAGTGTCGGGTCGGCCCGGTGCCGCCGATCGGCTGCGGCTGCCCGGCGGTTCGGGTCATGCTTCCCCGCCAGCCCGCCAGCCCGCCAGCCCGCCAGCCCGCCAGCCCGCCAGCCCGCCAGCCCGCCAGCCCGCCAGCCCGCCAGCCCGCCAGCCCGCCAGCCCGCCAGCCCGCCAGCCCGTCAGCCCGTCAGCCCGTCAGCCCGTCAGCCCGTCAGCCCGCCAGCCGCACTGTCACGCGCGTGCAGGCCTTCGGCGCCGAACCTGTTATGCCGGAACGGGTTCGCGTCAGTGCACTGCGCTGTCCTTGGCGGGCTCCACCAGCTCCACCAGGACGCCGCCCGCGTCCTTCGGGTGGATGAAGTTCACCCGGCTGTTGGACGTTCCGCGCTTCGCCGCCTCGTACAGCAGGCGCAGGCCCTGCTCGCGCAGTGCCGCCGATGCCGCGTCCACATCGGACACGCGGTACGCCAGCTGCTGCAGCCCCGGGCCGCTCTTGGCCAGGAACTTGCCGATCGCCGAGTCGTCGCGCAGCGGGGCGAGTAGCTGGATCTGTGTCTCCGTGCCCGCCGTTCCCGGTGCGCGCAGCATCGCCTCCCGCACTCCCTGCTCCTCGTTCACCTCCTCGTGCGCCACTTCCAGGCCGAAGTGCGCGCGGTGGAACTCGATGGCCGCGTCCAGGTCCGGGACCGCGATGCCGACGTGGTCGATGGCCGTCACGAACGGCCGCAGGGCGTCATTCATGGACGCAGGATAGGGGGCGCCCGCCCGGCGTTCTCCCAGAATCGTCGCGTGCCCCGCCTCACACTGGCTCCATCAAGAAGCCCACCCTCCGGGTATGGTCGGAAAAACTGCCCATGCGCCGAAGCTTGGAGGACGCCGTGTCCGGTTCCGTGATCCTGGGTGCCGCCCGTACGCCGATCGGGCGCCTGCTCGGATCCCTCAAGGACTTCACGGGGGCACAGCTGGGCGGGGTCGCGATCAAGGCGGCGCTCGAACGCGCCGGGGTCGCCCCGGACGCGGTGCAGTACACGATCATGGGCCAGGTGCTGACCGCCGGCGCCGGCCAGATCCCGGCCCGCCAGGCCGCGGTCGCCGCGGGCATCCCGATGAGCGTGCCCGCCCTGACGATCAACAAGGTGTGCCTCTCCGGCCTCGACGCCATCGCGCTCGCCGACCAGCTGATCCGCGCCGGCGAGTTCGACATCGTCGTCGCCGGCGGCCAGGAGTCGATGACCCAGGCGCCGCACCTGCTGCCGAAGTCCCGCTCCGGCTTCAAGTACGGCGACACCACGCTCGTCGACCACATGGCCTACGACGGGCTTTTCTGCGCCTTCGACCAGGTCGCCATGGGCTCCTCGACGGAGAAGTACAACTCCCGCTACGGCGTCACCCGCGAGCAGCAGGACGCGTTCTCCGCCCGCTCGCACCAGCGTGCGGCCGAGGCGATCAAGAACGGCTACTTCGCCGACGAAATCGCGCCGGTCTCCATCCCGCAGCGCAAGGGCGACCCGGTCGTCTTCGACACCGACGAGGGCGTCCGCGCCGACACCACCGCCGAAGGCCTCGCCAAGCTGCGCCCCGCCTTCGCCTCCGACGGCACCATCACCGCGGGCTCGGCCTCGCAGATCTCCGACGGCGCCGCCGCGGTCGTCGTGGCCAGCAAGGCCAAGGCCGAGGAGCTCGGCCTCACGCCGATCGCCGAGATCGGCGCGCACGGCGTCGTCGCCGGACCGGACGCGAGCCTGCACGAGCAGCCGTCGAACGCCATCCTCGCCGCGCTGGCGAAGGCGAACCTCGGTGCCGACGCGCTCGACCTCGTCGAGATCAACGAGGCCTTCGCCGCGGTCGGGCTCGTCTCGACCGAGAAGCTCGGCCTCGACCCGGAGAAGGTCAACGTCAACGGCGGCGCCATCGCACTCGGCCATCCGATCGGCGCCTCCGGGGCGCGGCTCGCCGTACACCTGATCCACGAGCTGCGCCGCCGCGGTGGCGGGCTCGGCGCGGCCGCGTTGTGCGGCGGTGGCGGCCAGGGCGACGCCCTCCTGCTGCGGGTGCCGTCCGCGTAAGTGGCCGGTGCACTCGACCTCGACGACCTGGTCGGCCGCGCGCGGGACGGGCAGCCCCGTGCCGTCGCGCGGCTGCTGTCGCTCGTCGAGGACGCCCACCCCCGCGTCGCCGAGATCGCCCGGGCGCTGACCCCGCACACCGGGCGGGCCCGGGTCGTCGGGCTCACCGGCCCACCGGGTGTCGGCAAGTCGACTTCGACGTCTGCGCTGCTCACTGCGTTGCGCGCGGAGGGCAAGCGGGTCGGGGTGCTCGCGATCGACCCGTCTTCGCCGTTTTCGGGCGGCGCGCTGCTCGGCGACCGGATCCGGATGACCGAGCACGCCACCGATCCCGGCGTGTTCATCCGCTCGATGGCCACCCGCGGGCACCTCGGCGGGCTGTCGTGGGCGACCCCGCAGGCGGTGCGCGTGCTCGACGCCGCCGGCTTCGACGTGGTGCTGATCGAGACCGTCGGCGTCGGACAGTCCGAAGTGGACGTCGTGAAGCTGGCCGACACCACGGTGGTGCTGCTCGCGCCGGGGATGGGCGACGGCATCCAGGCCGCGAAGGCCGGGGTGCTGGAGATCGCCGACGTCTTCGTCGTGAACAAGGCCGACCGCGAGGGCGCGGACGCGACGGTGCACGACCTCAAGCAGATGATTTCGCTGGCGCGCCGCGAGATCCGGGGCGCGAGCTGGCGCCAGCCGATCGTGCGGACGGTCGCGGCGAAGGGCGAGGGCGTCGACGAGGTCGTGCGGGCGCTGGCCGCCCACCACGACTGGCTGGTGGAGCACGGCGAGCTGGCCCGGCGCCGGGTCGCGCGGGCACGCGACGAGGTCGAGGCCATCGCGCTGCGCCGGTTGCGGGCGGAGCTGGCCGACCTGCGGGGCGGGGGACGGCTCGCCGGGGTGGCCGAGCGCGTCGTGGCGCGGGAGATCGATCCTTTCGCCGCCGCCGACGAGCTGATCGCGGACCTGCGGCGCTAGCGCGTCCTGGATCCATCCGAGCAAGAATCGCGCTGCCGCAACGGGTCTTCGCTTCATGACTGCTCCTTTCGCCGTGCGGTGTCCTCCGCGTGATCGACATCGTGCTCCGGGGGTCCGACAGTTTCGGGGCCTGCCCGATCACGGGTGCCGGGGTTCACCCGACCGTGTGACATGGGCGACTTTCGCCGGTTCTGGCTGTCGGTGCCGGGCCCTAGACTCCGGGGCGCTCCGGAACCGGGCGATCACTGGGAGGGCGTGCAGGATGAAGAAGACACTCGTCACCGCGCTGGCGGCGGGCGCGTTGTTCGTCGCCGGCAACGGCGTCGCCACCGCGGCCGACGCACCACCGCCGAAGACGACGCACGGGCCGTGCCAGTACACCGAGACGCCGGACGAACCGGCGTCGCGACCGGTGCCGCTGCCGCCCGACCCGCGGCACACGCCGAGCCACGGCAAGGTCGACGTCGCCGTCCCGACCAGCCAGGGTGCGCTGCCGCTGCGGCTCGACCGCGCTGAGGCGCCGTGCACCGTGCAGAGCTTCCTGCACCTGGCGAACCACCGGTTCTACGACCACACGGTGTGCCACCGGCTCACTGCGTACCCGACGCTGAAGGTCCTGCAGTGCGGCGACCCGAGCGCGACCGGCGAGGGCGGGCCGGGCTACAAGTACAAGGACGAGCTGCCGGTCGACCTGCCGCCGTCGCCGACCGACCCGACCGGGGCGCGCAAGGTCTACGCGCGCGGGTTGCTGGCGATGGCCAACGCGGGACCGGACACGAACGGCTCGCAGTTCTTCGTCGTGTACGGCGACTCCGCGCTGCGGCCGAACTACACGGTGTTCGGCACGGTCGGCGCCGAAGGGCTGAAGACGCTCGACAAGGTGGCCGCCGGCGGAATCGTGCCGACGGCGGAGGACCCGGCACCGGTCGACGGGACGCCGGCGCTGCGGACGGAACTGCTTCGCGTCCGGCCCGGCTGCTGGTTCTGACGGCGAACGCGGGCCACTCCCGGCTCGGGGGTGGCCCGCGTGCCGGGCATCACGTGTGATTGGAGGGGCATCACACGTGACTGGGGAGGCATCTCGCGTGATTAAAGGGACATCACGTGTGATTGGAAGGTCGACTCGTGTGATTGGAGGGTCGACTCGCGTACCTGGAGGGTCGGTTCGCGTACCTGGGCGGTCGGGTCGCGTGCCTGGAGGGTCGGCTTGCGGGATTCGGGATGGGGTCAGGTGGTGATTTCCCAGAGGGCCTCGATCAGCGTCTGGGTTGCGCCGGCGAAGGCGTGCTTCGGGGTTGCCGCGTAGCCGACTATCAGGCCGCCGGGGCGGTCGGTGTCCATCCAGTAGCCGGTCAGGCCCTCGATGCCGAGCGCGCGGCGGCGGCAGGCCGCCATGGCCGTTGCCTCCGAGGGGCCGTCCGGCGGGAGCATCAGGAGCAGGTGGAGGCCGGCCGCGATGCCTTGCGGGCGCACCGAGTCCGGGAGGGCGGCCAGCAGGCGTTCGCGGCGGGAGCGGTACTCGGCCCGGCTGCGGCGGACGTGCTGGTCGTACCCGCCCGAGTCGATCAGCTCCGCCAGGGCCAGCTGGTTCAGCACCGCCGGCCGTGAACCGCTGTCGGCCATCGCCGCGCGGACCGGCTCCACCAGCGTCCGCGGCAGCACCAGCCACGCCAGCCGCAGCGCCGGGGCCAGGGTCTTGCTGGCCGTCCCCGCGTAGATCACCCGCTCCGGGGCGAGGGCCTGCAGCGCCCCGACCTGCTGGCGGTCGAAGCGGAACTCGCCGTCGTAGTCGTCCTCCAGCACGAACGCGCCCGAGCGCGCCAGCTCGGTGCGGCGGTGCGGGGCCAGCGTGACGCCGGTGGGGTACTGGTGGGCCGGCGTCACGACCACCGCCGGACTGTCCAAAGCGGACACGTCCAGGCCGTGCTCGTCCACCGGGACGGCGACGACCCGCTGGCCCTGCGCCGCCGCGATCGAGCGGTACATCGCCAGCGACGGGTTCTCGAACGCCGTTTCGCTTATGCCCAGCGAGGAAAGCGCGCGGGACACCACGGCGATGGCATGCGAATACCCGTGGCAGACCACGATCCGCTCCGGGTCCGCGACCACCCCGCGGGCCCGGGCGAGGTAGCCGGCCAGGGTGCCGCGCAGCTCGGGCGCGCCCAGCTCCGACTCGTAGCCGAACGCCGCCGCCGGCGTCCGCAGCAGGGCCCGCCGGGTCGCGGTGATCCAGGCCTGGCGGGGGAACGCCGTCAGGTCCGGGCGTCCCGGTCGCAGGTCCCAGCGCGGGGCCGGCTCGCGGGGCGCCTGCCGCGGCGCGGACTGGGGGAGCGAGCCCGCCGTCGCCACGCGGGTCGGCGCGCCCTGGGCCGTGCGCAGGTACCCCTCGGCGGCCAGATCGGCGTACACCCGCGTGACCGTGCCGCGCGCGATGCCCAGGTCATGGGCCAGGGAACGGGTCGACGGCACCGTCGCGCCCGCCTGCCACCGGCCTTCGCGGATGGCCGCGCGGATCGCCGCCGCGAGGCCGCCGCGGCCGGTCGAAGGCGCCCAGTCGAGGTGGACGTCGAGCCCGGAACTGGACCACGAATCCGTCATGTGACTGGACCATACCTGTGGACCAGTTCGGGCTAGCGTGGATGGCATGACGAAGCGAATCGGACTCGGGCGCGCGCCCGAGATCTACCAGGCGATGGCGAACCTGCAGGCCGAGGTGAACAAGGCCGCGGCAAACGCGGGTGTGGAGCCGAAGCTGCTCGAACTGGTGAAGATGCGGGCCTCCCAGCTCAACGGCTGCGCGTACTGCCTCGACATGCACAGCCGCGACGCCCTCGAAATGGGCGAGTCGGCGCGCCGGCTGTTCGTGCTCGACGGCTGGCGCGAGACCGACCTCTTCACCGAAGAGGAAGAGGCCGCCCTCGTCCTCACCGAGGCGATGACCAAGCTGTCGGCGACCCAGAGCGTGCCCGACGACGTCTACGAGCGGGCGACGAAGGTCCTGACCGAGGACCAGTACCGCGCGATCGCGTGGGAGGTCATCGCCATCAACAGCTGGAACCGCATGGCCGTCACCAGCCACAGCCCGCTCCCGAAGCGCGACGCGTGACCGCCGCCGCGCTCAAGGCGCTCCACGTGCCCGGCAAGCCGCTCGTGCTGCCGAACGCGTGGGACGCCGACACCGCCCGGCTCGTCGAGGCCGCCGGGTTCCCGGTCGTGGCGACCAGCTCGGTCGCCGTGGCGTCCGTGCTCGGCTTCCCCGACGGCGAGAAGGCGCCGGCCGAGGAGATGTTCGCCGCGGCGAAGCGCATCGCGAAAGCCGTGAGCGTCCCCGTCACCGTCGACGCCGAGTCGGGCTACGGCCTGTCCGGCGCCGAGCTGGCGGGCCGGCTGCTCGACGCGGGCGCCGCCGGCTGCAACTTCGAAGACACCGACCACGCCACGGGTGACGTGCGGCCGGTCGCCGAACAGGCGGAGCGGATCGCCGCCCTGCGCGAGGCGGCGGGAGACGGCCTGGTGATCAACGCCCGCGTCGACTCGTTCCGCGGCGTCGACCCCCAGGACCACCTCGCCGACGGCATCGCCCGGGCGAAGGCCTACCTCGACGCGGGCGCCGACTGCGTCTACCCGATCCACCTGCGCACCCCCGAGGTGCTCGCGGCGTTCGTGCAGGGTGTCGGCGGCGCCGTCAACGCGCCCGCGTGGCCGGGCAGCCCGGGCCTGGGCGGCCTCGCCGAGCTGGGGGTGGCGCGGATCTCGCTCGGCGGCGGGCTCTGGCAGTACGCCCGCAAGCACCTCGAAGCGACCCTCGCGGGTGTCGCCGAAGGAAAACTGCCGTACTGAATGGCCGAAGGCCGCCGCGAGGGTGACCCGCGACGGCCTTCGGTGTTTCGGGGACCGTCAGTGCGCGACGGCCTTCTCGGCGCCCGCGCCGGTCAGGGAGCGGACCTCCATCTCGGCGTACTTCTTCTCGTCGTGCTCCTTGGACAGGACCGTGCCCAGCCAGCCCAGGATGAACGCGGCCGGGATCGAGACGATGCCCGGGTTGCTCAGCGGGAACCAGGCGAAGTCCACGGTCTTGATCATCGACGTGCTCTTGCCGGACACCGCCGGCGAGAACACGATCAGCACGATCGTGATGGCCAGGCCGCCGTAGATCGACCACAGCGCGCCCTGGGTGTTGAACCGCTTCCAGAACAGCGAGTAGAGGATCGTCGGCAGGTTCGCCGACGCGGCCACCGCGAACGCCAGCGCCACCAGGAACGCGACGTTCTGCCCGTTGGCCAGGATGCCGCCGCCGATCGCGAGGGCGCCGATCACCACCGCGGTGATCCGGGCGACCCTGACCTCCGAGTCCGGCGACGTCTTGCCCCGCTTGACGACGTTCGCGTAGACGTCGTGGGCGAACGACGCGGACGCCGTGATCGTCAGGCCGGCGACCACCGCGAGGATCGTGGCGAACGCGACCGCGGAGATCAGGCCCAGCAGCACCGGCCCGCCCAGTTCGAGCGCGAGCAGCGGGGCCGCGGAGTTGACCCCGCCCGGCGCCTTCTTGATCGTGTCCGGCCCGACCAGCGCACCGGCGCCGTAGCCGAGGACCAGCGTGAACAGGTAGAACACGCCGATCAGCACGATCGCCCAGACCACCGAGCGACGCGCGTCGCGAGCCGTCGGCACCGTGTAGAAGCGCATCAGGACGTGCGGCAGGCCCGCGGTGCCCAGCACCAGCGCGATGCCGAGGGAGAAGAAGTCCAGCTTGGACGTTCCGGTGGCGCCGTACTGCTTGCCCGGGCCGAGCAGCGTCTCCCCGGCCTTGCCCGCCTTGTCGACGGCGGCTTGGAGCAGGCTGGAGAAGTTGAAGTTGTACTTGCCGAGCACCCACAGGGTGATCACGAGCGCGCCGACGATCAGCAGCGCGGCCTTGATGATCTGCACCCAGGTAGTGCCCTTCATGCCGCCGATCAGGACGTAGGCGATCATGATGATGCCGACGACGGCGATCACGAGGGCCTGCGCGCCACCGCCTTCGACGCCGAGCAGCAGCGCGACGAGACCGCCGGCCCCGGCCATCTGCGCCAGCAGGTAGAAGAAGGACACGGCCAGCGTCGACGTCGCGGCCGCGGCCCGCACCGGGCGCTGCTTCATGCGGAACGCCAGCACGTCGCCCATCGTGAACTTGCCGGTGTTGCGCAGCAGTTCCGCGACCAGCAGCAGCGCGACGAGCCACGCGACCAGGAAGCCGATGGAGTAGAGGAAGCCGTCGTAGCCGTTGATGGCGATCGCGCCGGCGATGCCGAGGAACGACGCCGCCGACAGGTAGTCACCCGAGATCGCGATGCCGTTCTGGGGACCGGTGAACGCGCGGCCGGCAGCGTAGTAGTCGGACGCCGTCTTGGTGTTCCGGCTGGCCCGGAACACGATCACCAGCGTGATGACCACGAAGGCGGCGAAGATGAGGATGTTGAGGAGCGGGTTGCTGCCTTCCACACCCGCGGCGAGGTTCGTCGTCATGCCTGCTCCTTCGAGGATTCGCCTTCGATGTCCTCACGGATCTTCTCGGCGACCGGGTCCAGCTTCCGGTTGGCGTACCGGACGTAGAGGCCGGTGATCACGAACGTCGAGACGAACTGCAGCAGGCCGAAGATCAAGCCGACGTTGATGTTGCCGAACACCTTCGTGCTCATGAAGCCGTGCGCGTAGTCCGCGAGGAGCACGTAGAGCAGGTACCAGAGCAGGAACACCGCCGTCATCGGGAAGACGAACCGGCGCAGACGGCTGCGCAGCTCGCGGAACTCGGTGCTTTCGTGCGCCCGTTCCCAGATGGTCTCTGACGTGTCCGGGGGCCCGCCGCCAGTGTCGGTCGTGCTCATCGCTGCTCCCTGCGACGTTGCGGAAAGTGACCTGCGACACCGTAGGGACGTGTGAGTCTCGCGTGAAGATTCAGCGGCTCAACAGCCGGGCCAGACGACGAACGGTTGACGAACGGTCGCGCGGTCCCGTCGAACGGGGTTCGTCGAGATGCAGCCGCAACATCGCCGCCGTCGACCAGGCGGGGGGCCTGCCCCGCAGGGAGACCAGTGCCATTACGCCGAACGCCAGCGGTACCGACCAGGGTGCCGGTTGCTGCACCAAGATCGCCACCCAACCGTGCAGCGGCGGCCCGGCGAGCGCGAACAAGATCGAGCCGGACGACGCGACGAGCCCGGTCAGCACCCCGGCGATCCCGCCGGCCGCGGTCAGCCGCGGCCACCAGATGCCGAGCACAAGCAGCGGGCAGAACGTCGACGCGGCGACGGTGAAGCCCCACGTGACGAGCACCCCGGCGTCGAGTTCGGCCGAGCGCAGCGCCAGCAGCACCATCACGCCGGCGACGCCGAACACGGCGATCCGCAGGCGGCGCAGCCCGCCGGGCACGAGGTCGTGCGCGATGGCGCCGGACATCACCAGCAGCAGGCCGAGCGACGTCGCGAGGAACGCGGCGAACGCGCCCGCGGTCAGCAACGCCGTGAAGAGGCCACCGGCCCAGCCACTGTCCACTTGGTACGGCAGCGCGACGACCACGGTGTCCGTGGCGCCCGACAGGTAGAGACCCGGCACGAGGACGCGGCCGAGGACGCCGTAGACGCCGGGGAAGAGGTAGAAGATCCCCAGCAGCGCCACGGTGATCGCGGCCGTGCGGCGGGCGGCCCGGCCGTCCGGGCTGGTGTGGAAGCGCATGAGCACGTGCGGCAGGCCCATCGTGCCGAGCATGGTCGCGATGAGCACCGCCCACGTCCCGAGCAGCGGGTAGCCCTGGTCGCCGAGGTCGAGCAGCGGGCGCTGCCAGTCGTGCCCGCCGAGCGGGGCACCGCCGCGGACCGCCGGGACCGCGGTGCCCGCGCCGAACACGACCTCGTCCTGGCTGTGCGCGGTGAACTCGCCCGGTGGCAGGGTTTCCGCGACGCCGTTGCGGCGGACGGTGGTCGGCTCGCGGATCTCCATCGTGACGTCGACTTCGAACTTGACCGGCGTCTCGCGGGTGAAGTGGGTGAACTCGACCGGGTTGAGGGCGTCGGTGCGGTTGACGGCGCCGGCCTGCAGCACCAGCCAGATGGCCGGGATCAGGAACAGCAGCAGCTTCAGCACGAACTGGAACGCCTGCACGTACGTCGCCGCGCGCATCCCGCCGAGGGCGAGGGTGATGCTGACCGCGGCGCCCGCCAGCACGACGCCGACCCAGTACGGCGTGTGGCCGACGGCGGTGAGCACCAGGCCGGCGGTGCGGAACTGCGGGACGACGTAGATCGTGCCGATCACCAAGACGACCACCGCGGTGAGGCGGCGCAGCGCGGGGGAGTTGAGGCGGGCTTCGGCGAAGTCGGGGACGGTCAGCGCGCCCGAGCGCCGCATCGGGGCCGCGACCAGGACGAGCATCGCGATGTAGCCGGCGGTGAAGCCGACCGGGTACCAGAGCGCCCCGATGCCGTCCTTGACCACGAGCCCGGCGACGCCGAGGAACGACGCCGCGGACAGGTACTCGCCGGAGACGGCGGCCGAGTTCACCAGCGGCGAGATCCGCCGGGACGCGACGAGGAAGTCCGACGTCGTGCGCATGGCGGCGACCCCGCGCACGCCGATGAGCAGCGTCACGAGCACGACGGGGGTGACGGCGAGCGCGACGCCCACTAGCCGTCGTCCTCGAGGCGTTCGGCGCGGCGCAGCTGCCAGCGCGCGAGGACGGCCATCGCCGGGTACGGCAGGACCGCGATCATCAGCCAGGACACCGGGATTCCGAGCAGCCGCACGGTGTCGAGGCCCGGGAAGATCGCGAAGACGCCCGGCAGGCCGAGGAGGAGGACGAACATCAGGACGAGCGCGGGGACACCACGGCGGCGCTGGGCGCGATACAACGCCGACGCGCGCTGGGTGTCCCCGACGGGGAGCCGGGTCTGGCGCCAGCGGTGCCGGGAGCGGCGCCGGGCGTGGGCGAGGCGGGTCTGCGGGCTGGTGACGGCGACCCGGCGGATCTTGCTCATCGCTGACCCGGCCCGAGCTGCCCTCGTTGAGCGGCTTCCAGCAGCCGGTCTCGCAGGTCCCGCGCGTGCCGGCGGCTGACCGGGACGTCGCCCGCCTCCGTGTGGGCCAGCAGCCCTCCCGCGCTGTCGCTCCGCAGTTCCAGCACCGCCGCGACGGAGAGGAGGAACCCGCGGTGGACCCGGCTGAACCCGGTGCCCTCCCAGTACTCCTCGAGCCGCGAGATCGGCATCCGCACCAGGTGCACGCCACCCCGGGTGTGCAGGCGGACGTAATCGCCGTGAGCCTCCACGAACAGCACGTCGTCGCGGCGGACGTACCGCGTGCGCCCGCCGGACTCCACCGGGAGCGCGGCCATCGCGTCCGGGGTCGAGCGCGACGACGGCGTCGCGTTGCGCGTCACCTTCGCCAAGGCCGCGGCCAGCCGTTCGGCGCGGACGGGCTTGAGCAGGTAGTCGACGGCACCGATGCCGTACGCCGTCACGGCGTGGCCGTCGTGCGCCGTGACGAACACGATCACCGGCGGCTCGCTCAGCTTCGCCAGCAGCCCGGCCAGCTCGAGCCCGTCGAGGCCCGGCATCGAGATGTCGAGGAACACCGCGTCGAACCTGTCGGCCTGAAGCAGCCTCAACGCCTTCAGCGCGTCGGCCGCGCCGACGACTTCGCCGACTTCGGGCGCTTCGCGGAGCATGCGGCACAGTTCGTCCAACGCCGGCGCCAAGTCGTCGACGGCGAGGACGCGAAGCCCGGTCACGGCAGCACCCCGGGCTGGAACCGCGGCACCCGGACGACCACGCGGGTGCCCGCGCCGACCTCGGTTTCCACGGTCAGCCCGTACCAGGCGCCGTAGACGTCCCGCAGTCGTCTGTCCACATTGGCCAGTCCGAGTCCGGCGGGGTCGTCCTCGCCGGTGCGCCCGGCCAGGATGTCCGCCGCGCGCTTCGGGTCCATGCCCACCCCGTCGTCCTCGACGAAGATCACGCAGTCGTTCCCTTCCGCCTGGCCGTGCACCTGGACGAAGCCGGTGCCCGAGCGCGGCTCGATGCCGTGCCGGATCGCGTTCTCCACCAACGGCTCCAGCACGAGGTAGGGCACCGCGACGGCGAGGATCTCCGGGGCGACGCGCACCTGGACGCGCAGCCGTTCGCCGAGCACCGCCCGCTGCAGCGCCAGGTACGTCTCGATCGCGCGGAACTCCTCGGCGACCACCGTGTACTCGCCGTGCCGCGCGAGGCTGTAGCGCGTGTAGTCGGCGAAGTCGAGCATGAGGTCGCGGGCGCGGTCGGGGTCCGAGCGCACCAGCGACGCGATGACGGTCAGCGCGTTGTAGACGAAGTGCGGCGACATCTCCGCGCGCAGGGCCCGCAGTTCGGCCTGGGCCGCCTGCTCCGCCGACGCTTCGAGCCGACCTCGCTCCAGAGCCTGGACGACGAGGTCGGCGGCCTGGGCCGCGACGGCGTCCCGGACGTCGCCGACGACCAGCAGCGCCCCGGCCAGTTCGTCGTGGACGTGCAGCGGCAGCACGAGGACGTCCGGCGCGGAGCCGGGTTCCTCGGTGTGGAGCACGCCGTCGAGGACGGTCGCGACGACCGCGTCCGGCCCCGGCCGCCCCGACCAGAGCAGCGAGCCGGACAGGTCGGTGAGGCCGAGCCCCGGGAAGCCGAACAGCCGGCGCAGGTGGTGCGCGGCGCGGCGGGCCCGGGTGCCGGAGAGGCCGTCGCGCAGGTCGTCGGTGATCCGGCGGGCGGCGGCGAGCACCGGCAGCGGGTCGGCGCGGGACGCCGGGCGCAGGTGCACGGTCATCGGGCCTCCCCTCGGCGACGGTGTCCAGGGGACCAGATCCTACGGCTACGCGGGGTCCTCGCGGTCGGCCAGCACCTGGGCGTGGCGGCGGAAGCGGCGCCAGGTGCGGTAGTCGTCGAGCGCCGGGACGTCACCGAGCAGGGTCGCGTTCGGCGGGTACGGGCGGTCCGGCAGGGCGACCCAGGCGGTCGTGCGGGTCTCCTTGACCGCCACCGGCACCGGCCGGAACGTCGTCGGGTCGAGCGCCTCGCTGTGCCGGACGACCTCGTCGAAGAACCAGGTCGACGTGATCAGCGCCAGCACCCCGCGCGAGGACTTGAGCGCCTTCCTCAACGGCGCGGCCTCCAGGAGCCGGAACGTCTGGTTGATCGCCGGCGCGGTGACCCCGAAGTCGTCGTGGGCGACCTCGCCCGCGTGCAGTGCCATCCGCAGCCGGATCCGGGCCTCGGCGTGGTGGGTCAGGTTGTGCCGGTGCAGCGCCACGGCGAGCGCGTTGGGCAGGTACTCGACGAAGGGTCCCTTGGGGATCTCCGGCGGGGCGAGCACGAAGACGCCGTCCCCGCAGTCCTCTCTCCGGCAGTGCCGCCACGGGACGCCGGCGTCGTCGAAGGCCCGGAACAGCGCGCGGTAGAGCCCTTCGCGCAACGCCAGGCGGTGGGGCGTCGTCCTGCGCCGGTCGCCGTAGCCCTCGACGTCGACGGCGAAGATCGTCCGGTGTGTCGCCGGCCGCTCGTAGTTCATCGCACCCTCCCTGCGATCATGCATGTGCCGATGCATGTGCATTTGAGTGTGACGCGGGACACCCGGATCGGGAACCGGCCGTGCGGTGAGCGGTGCTCCTACCGCGGTGACCGGCAGTGAGCGATCGGCGTTGGTGAAATCGCCTGGTGAGCGGATTGACAACCATCACCGCGGGAGCTGACGGACAGAACGTGAAAGCGGCGGGACCGTGCCGGGTCTCGGCACGGCCCCGCCGCCGGATCAGGGGGTCAGCAGGACTGCTTGTAGAAGTACTGCGAGTTGGCGTCCATGTCCGCCTTGGTGATCGAGTGCAGCTGCGCGGTCAGGTTCCGCGTCACCGGCTTGCCCTCGATGGCCGCCACGGCCTGCTGGACGCCCTGGGTGCCGATCGAGGCCGGGTCCTGGGCGATCAGGGCCTGGTACTGGCCGTTCTTGAGGCCCTCGACCTCCGACGGGCTGGCGTCGAAGCCGATCAGGTTCACCGCACCGACCTTGCCCGCGTTGCGCAGGCCGGTCGCCGCGCCTTCACCGGTGTTGAGGTTGGTCGCGAAGACGCCGATGAGGTCCGGGGTCGACGACAGCGCCGCCGTCACCTTGGCTGCGGCCTGCTCCGGCTCGTTCTGGGTGAACTGGACGCCGATCGACTTCAGGTTCGGGGTGTTCTTCAGCTCGTCCTCGAAGCCCTTCACGCGGGCCGCCGTGGTGGACGTGCCGGCGATCGTGTCGAGCACCAGCACCGAGCCGCTCTTGCCGCTCGCCAGCTTGGCCATCGTCTGGGCCGCGAGCTTGCCGCCCGCGGTGTTGTCCGACGAGACGGACGACGCGGCCACGCTCGTGTCCTTCAGCGAGGTGTCGACCTCGACGATCTTCGAGCCGCGCGCCTTCACCTGCTGGATCGGCGCCAGCATCGCGGTGTCGTCGGTGGGGGCGATGAGCAGTGCCGCCGGCGGGTTCGAGCCGAGGGCGTTGACCAGCTGGGTCTGCAGGGGCGCGTCGAACTTCTGCGGCGCCTGCGTGGTCAGCTCGTAGCCGAGCTTCTTCGCCTCGGCCTCCGCGCCGCACTGCAGCGAGATGTAGAACGGCTCGGCCTGCACACCCGGGATCAGCGCCAGCTTCTTGCCGCCCACCGGCTGGGCCGAGTCACCGGACCCGGTCTGCCCCACCGTGCCGGACCCGCACGCGGTGAGCAGGGCGGCGGCGGAGACCACGGCACCCATGGCGGTGAGAGTCTTGGTCAGCTTCATTCGTAAGCACCTCTTTGTACTCGGGGGAACTCAGCGGGAGTTGCGGCGACGGCGGCGTTGCTGGTCGAACCAGACCGCGGCGATCAGGACCCAGCTGACGATGAACATCTGCCAGAAGTCCTGGACGTGGATGATGTTGAAACCCTTGCGCAGCACGGCGGGGATGAAGACGCCGATGACCGTGCCCAGGATCGTGCCGACCCCGCCGAAGAGGCTGGTCCCGCCCATCACGACCGCGGCGATGGCGTTGAGGTTGTCGGTGGTGTGCCCGGAGATGGTCGTCGAGTTGTAGTAGGCCAGCGAAAGGAAGCCGGCGATCCCGGCCAGGAAACCGGTGAGCGTGTAGACCTTCAGCAGGTGCGCGGTGACGCCGATGCCCACGCGCCGCGCGCCCTCGGCGTTGGAGCCCACCGCGAACGTGTACCGGCCGAACTTCGTCGTCCGCAGCAGCCAGGCCCCGATCACCGTGATCACGATCGCCACGATCACCAGGTTCGGCACCACGCCGAAGGAAGTGCCGTAGCCCAGCGTCTTCGTGAGCTCGGACGGCACCGTGCGTAGGTCCGAACCGCCGTTCAGCAGGTAGGCGGTAGCCAGGGAGGCCCCCATGGTGCCGAGCGTGACGATCAGCGGCGGCAGTTTCGTCAGCGCGACCAGGGCGCCGTTGATCAAGCCCCAGATCGTGCCGGTGACCACGGCGACGACGAGCCCGACGAAGATCACGCCCCAGCCGGCGTTCGACGCGTCGCCACCGGAGAGCGCTTCCATCGTCTTGCCCCCGACCATGCCCGAGAGGATCAGCACCGAGCCGACCGAGAGGTCGATGCCCGAGGTGATGATCACGAACGTCATGCCGACGGAGAGGATGAGCAGGACCGAGGACTCGATGAACAGCGTCTGGAAGGTGAACAGCGTCGGGAAGGTGTCCGGCGCGATCACGCTGAACAGCACGACCAGGGCCAGCAGGACCAGGCCGATCCAGAACGTGTTGGCCTCCACCAGGCGCTTGCCCAGCGGTCGCTTGCCGAAGCCGGCTTCGGGTGTTTCCTGGATGTCCTTCGTGGGGGCGGTCACGCGGCCTCCTCCTGCACGAGCGCGCCGGTCATCGCGGCGACGAGGTCCTCGAGCTTCGTGTCCGACCCGGTGAACCGGGCGACGCGCTTGCCGAGCCGCAGCACCTCGACGCGGTCGGCGACCGACAGCACCTCGGGCATGTTGTGGCTGATCAGCACGACGGCGATGCCCTTGTCGCGCACCTTCTTGATGACTTCGAGCACGCGCTCCCGCTGCACGACGCCCAGCGCCGCGGTCGGCTCGTCCATGAACACGACCTTCGACGCCCACACGACCGACCGCGCGACCGCGACGCTCTGGCGCTGCCCGCCGGACAGCGAGCCGATCGGGACGTCGGTGCTCTGCAGCGTCACGCCGAGGCGCTGGAACTCCTCGACGGCCTGGCGCCGCATCTCGGCCTTGTCGAGCATGCCGAGCTTGCCGAGGATGCCCTTGCGGTGGATTTCGCGGCCCAGGAACAGGTTCGCGGCCGGGTCGAGCTCCGGCGCGACGGCCAGGTCCTGGTAGACGGTCTCGATGCCCAGGCGACGCGCCGTCGTCGGCGAGTCGAAGTGCACCTCGGCACCGTCGAGGACGATCTTCCCGGACGTCGGCTGTTCCGCGCCCGAGAGGCACTTGACCAGGGTGGACTTGCCGGCGCCGTTGTCGCCGATCAGCGCGGTCACCTCGCCCGCGCGGGCCTGGAAAGCCGCACCGCGCAGGGCTTCGACCGACCCGTAGTGCTTCGTCAGGTCGACCGCTTCCAGCAGGATTTCGCTCATCCGTGCCTCTCTTCCGGCGCCGGCGGCCGGCAGCGGATCACCGTCGCCGTGCCGGACAGCTCGGTCTGGCCGGCGTCGAACGGCACGACGTAGGTGTCGCCCTTCGCCAGCGCGTGCTCGCCGCCGTGCTCGGTGCGCAGGGTGCCTTCGCCGTCGAGGACGACGAGCACTGCGAACGACGGGTCGAGTGACAACGTTGTCGTCTTGTCCGTACGCAGCTGGTCGGCTCGGAAGAACCGCTCCGATCCGCCGGCCAGCAGGTCCACTGTGGACGCGTGGTCGCCCGCGGTGCGCTTGATGATGCTCTCCAGGCGCCCGGCGTCCCAGCCCGACGTGTCGAGCGCCTCGATGGCGGTGTCGAACCCGATCCCGAGGTGACCCTTCTCCGGCGACGCGAGGAAGTCACGCCACTCGATGGTCAGCGAGAAGTCGGTCGGCTGCTGCAGTTCGACGACGAACACGCCCTCGCCGATCGCGTGCGGCAGCCCGGCCGGGATGTAGACGGTGTCGCCCGCGGTCACCGGGACGCTGTTCAGCGCGCCCAGCATCGACGGCACGTCCTGCTCCCGCGTCCACTCGGACACGGTCGCCTTGGACAGCGTCTCCTTGAAGCCGGGGTAGACGCGCGGGTCGTCGCCGTAGGTGCCGACCACGATCCACGCCTCGGTCTTGCCGAAGTGCGAGTCGAAGTGCTGCTTCGCGAAGGCGTCGTCCGGGTGGAAGTGCACGGGCAGCCGCTGGCCCGCGTCGAGGAGCTTGACCAGCAGCCCGGTCGACGTCCCGAGCGCTTCGACGTGCTTCGCGCCGAGCCAGGCGTTCGGGTTCTCGAGCACGGCGTCCCGCAGCCAGGCGCCGTCCGGGAGCCGGGTGAGGCCGTTGGTCTCCTGGCCGAACATGGTGCTGACCGAGGCGACCCAGTCCTCCGGGCCGAACTTCTTCTCGGAGGACGCCCCGCGCAACGCCGCGATGGCGTCGCCGCCGCGGTAGAACTGCGGCGGCTGGTTGGCCGGAAGGCGGATCGGTTCGAGGGTCACGGGGCGACCTCACCGGAACCACGGGCGACGAGATGCACGGGCAGGACTACCTTTCTCGGCGGGGACTGATCTCCTTGGACGCGCGCGAAGAGCAGCTCGGCCGCGGCGTGGCCGAGCGCGCTCACGTCGTGCGCGACGACGGTGACCGGCGGGTCGAGCAGGTCCGCCAGCTCGAAGTCGTCGAAGCCCACCATCGCCGGGCGCTGCTCGGCGTGGGCCAGCGCGCGCAGCACGTGCACGGCGACCCGGTTGTTGCCGGCGATCACCGCGGTGGCCGCGTCGGGGCCGTGCAGGAGGCGCTTCACGGCGTCGCCGATGTAGTCCTGCGTCGGCGTCCGCATGGAGACCAGGGACTCGTCGTAGGAGATCCCGTTGCGGACGCAGCCCTCGCGGAACCCGCGCAGGCGCTCGGCCGCGGTGAAGATGTCCGGGCTGTCGCCGAGGAACGCGATCCGCCGGTGGCCGTGCTTCGCCAGGTGGGTGACGGCTTCGATGGTGCCGCCGAGGTTGTCGACCAGCACCGTGTCGGCCACGATGTCGCCGGCCGGGCGGTCGATGAACACCACCGGCGTGCCCGCGCGCATCTCCGGCACCAGGTAGCCGTGCTGCAGGCCGGCCGGGACGACGAGGATGCCGTCCACCCGCCGCGCGCAGAACTCCAGGACGAGCTCGCGCTCGCGGTCGGAGTTCTCCTCGGAGGAGCCGGTGAGCACCTGGCGGCCGAACGACGTCGCGATGCGCTCGACCGCGCGGTTCAGCTCGGAGTAGAAGGGGTTGCCGACGTCCTCGACGATCAGCCCGATGGTGCCGGTCGTCGACCCGCGGCGCAGGTTGCGCGCGCCCAGGTTGCGCCGGAACCCCAGCTGCTCGATGGCCGCCATGACCCGCTCGGCGGTGTCCGGGTGCACCGCGGGTTCGTCGTTGACCACGCGCGAGACGGTCTTGATGGACACGCCCGCCAGCCGGGCCACGTCACTCATGGTGGCCCGCCTGCTCGCGGTGCGCGGTGCGCCGTCGCGGTCCCGGCCGGGAGGAGACAACGTTGTCATAGTGACCGGGATTGAACGCCACCCGGACGTGGGTTGTCAACGGTCTGCGTGCGGATTGTGCCGATTCGGCTACCGACGTCGTAGGTCAGACGGCTGATCATGCTGTCCCGAAGTGGACAGGTCTTGACGGGACCCTTGACTGCCTGGTGAGCCGCTGCCCAAGGTGGCCCCGTTCGACCGACTGCGCGACAAGGTTGTCATTTCGGTCGCGCTGACGACGTGAGAGGCGATGGCCATGGCGCGATTGCGCTTAAGAGCCGGTTTGACCTTTTTGACATTGGCGGTGACGGCAGCGGTGGCTCCCGCTGTCCCCGCCGCGGCCGCCCAGGCGACGGACTTCGCGAAGTGGGTCAACCCCTTCGTCGGCACCCGCCCCGGCGGCGCCGACCACGGCACCGGGGGCGGTGCCGGCAACACGTTCCCGGGCGCGGTCGCTCCCTTCGGGATGGTCCAGTGGAGTCCCGACACGGTGAAGTCCCAGCCCGGCGGGTACTTCTACGACGACAACGCGCTGACCGGGTTCAGCCTCACGCACCTCTCGGGCGCGGGCTGTTCGACCTATCAGGACATCCCGTTCATCCCTTATGTCGGTGAAGTGACGACTTCGCCGGCGACCGACCCGGCGCACTACACGTCGAAGTTCTCGCACGCCAACGAACACGCGACCGCGGGCGCCTACGACGTCACCCTCGACAGCGGCGCGAAGGTCGAGCTGGCCGCGACCCAGCGAACCGGCTCCGCGCGGCTGACCTACCCGGCCGGCGCGTCCTCGACGCTGCTGGTCAACACGTCCGGCTCGGTCAACGGCACCGACGACGCGTCGATCACCATCGGCAAGGACACCATCAGCGGCTGGGCCACGAGCGGCCGCTTCTGCGGCGCGAAGAACAGCTACCGCGTCTACTTCTCGGCCAAGTTCGACACGCCGTTCGAGTCGATCGGCACCTGGAAGAACGGCGCCGTGACGCCGGGCAAGTCCGCCGAAACCGGTGGTGCGAAGGCGAAGGTCGCGCAGCCCAACGGCGTCGACGCGGCCATCGCGCGCCCGGCCAAGGCCAAGCAGCAGGACACCACCGTGTCCGGCCCGGGCAGCGGCGGGTACGTCACCTTCGCGAACCTCAACGGGGCGCAGGTGAACGTCCAGGTCGGACTGTCCTTCGTGTCCGTCGACGGCGCGAAGGCCAACCTCAAGGCCGAGAACACCAAGAAGTCGTTCGACACCGTGGCCGCGGGTGCGCGGAAGGCGTGGAACGACCAGCTGGGCAAGATCGCCGTCACCGGTGGCTCCGACGCCGACATGACGACGTTCTACACCTCGCTGTACCACTCGCTGATCCAGCCGAACGTCTTCTCCGATGTGGACGGTCAGTACCCCGGCTTCGACGGGCGGATCCACAAGGCCGACAAGGGCCACGCGATGTACACCAACTTCTCCGGCTGGGACATCTACCGCTCGGAGGTTCCGCTCCTGGCGACGATCGACCCGAAGGAGACCTCGGACATCGTCCGGTCGATGATGGCCTACGCCGAGCAGGGCGGGTCGTGGGACCGCTGGACGGTGGCCAACGACTACACCGGCGTGATGAACGGCGACCCGTACCACATCATCGTGTCGAGCGCGTACGCGTTCGGCGCGCGTGACTTCGACGCCCAGAAGGCGTTGCTGCTCATGATCAAGGGCGCCACCCAGCCGACGCAGGGCTACACCGAGCGGCCGGGCCTCGACGACTACCAGAAGCTGGGTTACGTGCCGGGTGCCGGCGCGGACACGCTCGAATACACCAGCGCCGACTTCTCCATCGCCCAGTTCGCGAAGCGGCTCGGCGACAGCGCGACGTACACGACGTTCATGAAGCGCGCGCAGAACTGGCAGAACCTCTACAACCCGGGTACCGGTCACCTGCAGCCGCGCAACGCGGACGGCTCGTTCGCCGGCACCTACGACCCCGCCAGCTCGCAGGGCTGGGTCGAGGGCAACGGCGCGCAGTACGAGTGGATGGTGCCCTACGACCTCGGCGGCGTCGTGACGGCGTTCGGCGGGAACACCGCGACCCAGTCGCGGCTGGACACCTTCTTCACGCAGCTGAACGCGGGCACGCAGGAGCCGTACGCCTTCATGGGCAACGAGCCGAACTCCAACGCGCCGTACGTCTACTCGTACGCGGGTGCCCCGGCCAAGACCCAGTCGATCGTGCACCGCTCGATGGACGAGCTGTACAACCCGCGTCCCGAAGGCCTGATCGGCAACGACGACCTCGGCCAGATGTCGGCCTGGTACGTCTGGTCGGCGCTCGGCATCTACCCGGAGATCCCGGGCCGCGCCGAGACGCTGCTCGTCACGCCGCGCTTCGAGCACGCCGTGCTCACCACCGGTTCGGGCAAGAAGGTCACCATCAACGCGCCGGGCACCGGCGACTACGTGGGCAGCCTGAAGGTCAACGGTGGCGCGGCCGCGAAGGCGTGGCTGCCGGAGGCGCTGATCTCCAGCGGCGGCACGCTCGACTACACGCGGTCCGCCACGGCGACCGCGTGGGGCAGTGCCGCGGCCGACGCACCGCCGTCGTTCCGCGAGCAGGAGAAGCCGAGCCTGTCCTTTGTGGACCCGGCGCGCGCGGTGACGCCCGCGGGGGCGACGTCGCAGGCGTCGGTGGGCGTCCAGGACCTGTCCGGCACCGCCCGGACCTGGACCTACAGCGCGGGCAGCGTCGACGGGATCACGCTGACCCCGGCGACGGGCAGCATCGCCGTCCCGGCGGGCGGCAAGGCAAAGGCCGACGTGACGGTGACTGTCCCGGCCGGCCTGGCCGACGGCGCCCGCCGCATCCCGGTGACGTTCTCCGCGCCGGGCGTGGCTTCGTCGCAGGCGGTGCTGACGGTGCTGGTGGCCCAGCCGAACAGCTGGCTGGCCACGGTGGACAACGCCGGCATCTCCCCGGACTCGAACTCGGGCGCGGCGAACTTCGACGGCGGCGGCTGGAGCTACTCGGCCGACGCGCTGGCCGCGGCCGGTGCCACCCCGGGCGGGACGGTCACCAGTGACGGCATCAAGTTCACCTGGCCGTCGTTCCCGGCCGGCGACCCGGACAACGTGGTCGCCGCGGGCCAGACGGTGAACGTGTCCGGATCCGGCCGCCTGGCGTTGCTCGGCTCGGCGTCCAACGGCAACGCGTCCGGCACGCTGACGGTGACCTACACCGACGGCAGCAAGTCCACGGCCACCATCGGGTTCTCCGACTGGACCCTCGGCGGTGGCGGTGCGCAGCCGGCGTTCGGCAACCGGATCGTGCTGTCGACGCCGTACCGCAACGCCGCGGGCAGCGACCCGCAGCAGATCCGCACGATGGTGTTCGGCACCAACCCGATCACCCTGGACGCGGGCAAGACCGTGGCCAGCGTGACGCTGCCGGACAACGTCAGCGGTGGCGCGCTGCACGTGTTCGCGATCGGCGTCGGCGCGTAGTTCCCGAAGACGGAACGGCCCCCTCCCGCGCCGGGAGGGGGCCGTTCCGCGTTCGCGGGGTTGGCCGGATCCGGCCACTGTCATCGCCCGTTCGGCCCCTTACCCGCGATCATCGCTGGGCTAGGTTGGGGCACACCCCAGGGGGAGCGGGAGGTGGGGGTCGATCGTGCCGGTTTCGCAGGAACCACTGGTATTCCCGGACGTCGAGCAGGTCGTCGCGGAGTTCGTGCGCGCGCGGCCCGAGCTGTCCGGCGTACCGGTGGGGTCGTCGGTCCCGCCGGGCTTCGACGGCACGCAGCGCGCCGTCGTGCTCACCCGGCTCGGCGGCTTCTACCTCGACGACGACCGGCTCGACAACGCGGAAGTGCGGCTGGACTCCTACGGTCCGGACAAGACCGCCGCGCACGCGGTCGCGCTGACGGTGCGGGGTGTGCTGCCGCTGCTGGGCGTTTCCGGCGGGACGGTGTTCCCCGACGTGACCGAGCTCCAGGGTCCGTGTTTCGTGCTCGACCGAAGGCATTCCGACGCGAACCGCTACGTCATGCGGTACCGGTTCGTCGCGCAAGTCGAATCCAGACCGGCCTGACCGGGCCGGGCGCCGCAGTGGGAGGGCTGCTGATGCCAGGACTGAACGCCAGCGAAATCCGGGTCGCGGGAACCGGGGCCGTCTACGTGGCCCCGGCGCACACGCCGATGAACTTCACCGGGGAGTGGGCCGCGCCGTGGACCGACCTCGGCTACACCACCGCGGACGGGGTGAAGTTCGTCAAGAAGGACAAGCTCGACCCCGTGGACACGTGGCAGTCGGTGGCCGCGATCCGGTACGTCTTCAGCGATCGAGACTTCTCGGTGAAGTTCTCGCTGCTGCAGCTCAACAGCGACACCCTGCAGTTCTTCTTCAGCTCGCCCGCGCCGAGCGGCGGCGTGTACACCATCGCGGCCGCGCCGAAGGTCGACGAGCGCGCGCTCGGCATCGAATTCACCGACGGCGCGGTCAAGAACCGCTTCTACATCCCGCGCGGCGTGGTCACCGAGACCGACGAAACCGCGATCACGCGGACGTCGGCGATCAAGCTCGGCGTGACGTTCACGGCGATGACGCCGATCAGCGGTGATCCGGAAACACTGGCGCAGTGGTCGATCAGCGGGGCGGCCGCCGCGGCCGCCGGGACGTCCGAGTAACGGGGGAACGCACCAGATGGCGAAGTACGACGTCAACGCCGCGCGCGCCCAGCGCCTGGAAGCACTGGGGGAGCGCTGGGAGTTCGAGCTCGACGGCGACACCTTCAGCCTGCCGACCGAACTGCCGAGGGACGCGGTGAGCGCGCTGGCCGCACTCGACCCGTCCGATTTGGACGGTCTGCTCCAGGTCCTGCTCGGCGACGAGCAGTTCAAGCGGCTGGACGACCACTCGCTCAGCGTCCAGGACGTCCAGGCACTGCTGGAGGCCTACGGTCGCGACACCGGTATGGCGCTGGGGGAATCCTCGGCCTCGACGCGCTCCTGAGCGAGCACGGCGAGGCCGTCGAAGCCGACCTGCTCCGGTTCTACCGGGTCGACCTGCTCGACTACTACCGCGGCCTGCTGTCGCCGCGGCGGCTGCGGGTGCTCATCCGGCACCTGCCCCGCGAGTCCGCGCTGGTGCGCGCGCTGCACGGGGACGCGGCCGAGTGGGGCCTGACCGAGCACCTGCTCGCCGGCGCCGTCGACGAACTGGCCGTCGGCAACTGGCTGTTCGTCACGGCCAACTCCGGCGAGCAGGCCGAGGCACCGCCGCGCCCGCGTCCGGTGCCCCGGCCCGGGGTCGAACCGGAGCCGGACACCGCGGCCACCCCGGCCGAGATCGCCGCGTTCTTCGGCGCGCCCGCACGAGGAGGTGACTGATGCCCGAAGCGACTTCCGTGATCGTCGCGGACGCGCAGGCTCAGGTGAGCGCCCTGGTCACCAGCATCCGCGAGTCCGTGACGAACGCCGTCGCCGACGCGGCGAACAAGATCTCCGAGGACTTCGCCGCGCACGTCGACAAAGAGCTCACCGAGATGACGGCGAAGTTCAAGGCGACGCACCCGGCGGTGACCCAGGCGGTCACCGACGTCGTCGGGTACGCCGACGCGGTGAACACGGCGTCGACCGCGATCCGCGACAGCGCCAAGCAGCTCAAGGAGACGAGCACGGCGGTCAAGCAGCTGCCCGCCTCGATCCGGGACGTCCGCACCGGATTGCGCGAAAGCGCGACGGAGGCCGCGAAACTCGGCCGTGACCTCAAGCAGATGGTCACCGGCGTGCCCGGCATGGTGCGGGACCTGGCCACCGCGATGAAGACGAACCTCATCCAGGGCTTCACCGCCGTGCGCCAAGGGGCGGTGCAGGGCGCGAAGGCCGTGCTCGACTTCGCCAAGTCGACGTTCACGTTCTCGAACATCCAGAAGGCCGCCGCCGTCATCACCGGCATCTTCAAGGGCGCGATACAGGCTCTCGGGAACGCGTTCCGGGCCAACCCGATCGGGTTCGTGGTCACCATCATCACCCTGCTCGTCGGGGCGCTGATCCTCGCCTACCAGCGAAGTACCACGTTCCGGACCATCGTCAACGCGGCCTTCAACGCCGTGCGGTCGGTGGTGACCGCCGCGATGGGCAAGGTCCGCGAGATCATCTCCGCGGTCTGGCCCGCCGTGTCCAAAGTGGTCCAGGTCGCGGCCAAGCTGATCCGCGACTACGTGAGCACCTACTTCGGGGCGGCCCGCAAGGTGGCCGAAACCGTGTGGAACGCGGTGAAGACGGTCGTCACCGGCGCGGTGAACACCGTGGTCGCCACGGTCAAGGGCGTCGGCAAGGTGGCCGGCATCGTGAAGGGTGCCTTCGACCAGGCGAAGTCGGCGGTGAGCGGCGCGCTGTCCGGCATCGTCGGCTTCGTGAAGGGGCTGCCGGGTCAGCTCGTCAAGGCACTCGGGAACCTGGGCCGGACGCTCTACGACACCGGCCGGTCGCTGATCGACGGCTTCCTCCACGGCATCCGCGACATGGCGGGCAGCATCGTCTCGACGCTGCAGAACTCGGTGATCGACAAGATCCCGGGCCCGATCAGGAAAGCGCTCGGCATCAGCTCGCCGTCGCGGGTGATGGCGCAGATCGGCACCGACATCGGCGCCGGGCTCACCACCGGCATCGACTCGACGCGCGACCGCGTGGCCGAGGCGATGACGAAGCTGGTGCCCCTGCCCAAGTCGGCGACCATCGCACCCGCGCTGGCGAGCCTGCGCACGACCCTCGCGGCCACGGTGACCGGCCCGCTCGCCCGCGCGGTGCCCGTCGCGGCCGGCGCGGTCACGGTGAACGTGCACCCGCGCGCCGGGCAGTCGGAGTACGAGATCGGGCGCATCGCGGCCAGGGAGGTGGCATGGGCGGCGAAGCGGTGACCCTGGTGCAGCCGGTGTACGAAGTGGACGGCTGGGCGGCCAACACGATCGACACCGACGGCGTCGAGTGGTGGGTGACCAAGGAGGACGGCTGGTCCGGCGGGCCGGGAGTGCGGCTCGAGCTGTCCGACCGCCCCCAGCGCGACGGCAGCTTCGACGCGCCTTCGTTCCGCTCGGCACGGGTGATCACCCTGGAGGGGACGGCGATCGCCCCGGACGAGTGGGTTCGCGAGCGGGCCAAGGACCGCTTGGCCGCGGTGCTGGCGGACGGGTCCGCGTTGACCCCGCTCGTCGTGGCGGAGAGAACGGTACGCCGGACCGCCCAGGTGCGGCTGTCGTCGGCGATCAAGATCGTGGACACGACCCCGGTGAGCTTCGACTGGTCGATCCAGGTGACCGCCCCGGACCCCCTCCGCTACGGCGACCCACACGACGCAACCTGCGGCCTGCCGCGGCCCGCTCGGGGCATGGCGTTCCCCGTGCGGTTCCCGCTGGTGTTCGGCCAAGGCGAAGGAGGCGTGCTCGCGCTGGTGAACTCCGGAACCGCGACCGTGCGTCCGGTGTGGACGATCACGGGGCCGTGCGACCAGCCCGTGATCCGCAACGACTCCACCGGCGAGCGGATGGCGTTTTCGCTCAGCCTCGCCGAGGGCGACGTGCTGACCGTCGACTCCGCCGCGCGGACGGTGTTCTTGGGCGAGGCTTCCCGCCGTGCCGCGTTGCTCCCCCGGTCGAAGTGGTTCGGGCTGCCGCCCGGCAGCACGACGATCGGGTTCGAAGCTCTGGACAACACCGCGACAGGCAAGCTGACCGCCCACTGGCGCGACGCGTGGATCTGAAGAAAGCAGGGGGAACGGCGATGGTAGAGCGGGACCCGGGTTGGGTGGACGGCGTCGACTCCGCCGAAGCCCGGCTCATCACCGGCGCGTTGGTGCAGGCGGGAGGCATCGGTGACGCGCTCGATCCACTGCGTGCGCGCCCAGGTGTGCGTGACAGCCCCGGAGACCCGGGCAAGGTGGCGCTCGTGTCGAACAAGCTGCGGGTCAACCCTTTCCAGGCGGTGCTGAGCGACTCGGCCAAGCCGGGTGACGGCCCGTACATCGTGACCCTCGACGCGGTGAAGGAGCTGCCGTTCGCCGCGGCGCACGCGTCCCTGTCCCGGTGGGACCTGGTGGTGGCCGAGCTGGCCGGCAGCGGCTTCGTGGTGAACGTCTACACCGGGGTGAGCGCGGCCAGCCCCGTGCGGCCGGTGCCGAACCCGGGACCGAGCCTGGTCCTGGCCGAGGTCCAGGTCCCCAAAGACGGCACGCCACCGACGGTCACCGACCGGCGGCAGTTCACCGCCGCGATGAGCGGGATCCTGCCCGTGCGCGGCGACACCGATCTGCCGCCCGCCGCGACCGCGCACAGCAGCCAGCTCGTGTACCGCGTCGACACCGGGGTCCTCCTGTGCAAACGGGATTCGGCCTGGGTGCCCTACCGGCCGCCCCGCGGGGACAGCTGGCATCCCATGACGCCCCTCGAAGGCGGCTGGAAGAATTTCGTCAGCGGCTACAACACTCCCGCGTACACCCTCATGGACGACGGCTGGGTGCGACTGCGCGGTGTCGTCTGCAACGGCACGATCGGCGAGACGATCTTCACGCTCCCGAACAACTGCAAGCCTCCGGTGCAGTGGCTGCTCGGGTCCAGCACGAGTCCCGACGCACACGGCCTGGTCAACGTCCTGCCGACCGGCGCGATCAAGGCGACCAAGGGCAATCCCGCCTGGATCTCGCTGGACGGCCTGACCTTCGCCACCTACTAGGCGGGGAAGATGGGCACGACCTACACCTACCTCATCGCCGATCTGCGGACCGGGACCATCCTCGACGAGCTGCCCCTCTCCGGCGTCTCCTTCGACAAGAAGCTCAACGACGCCGGCACCTTCCGCGGCCGGCTGCGCGTCGACGATCCCGAGATCCGGATCCGCGAGCCGCGGGTGCTCGCCGAACCCGGGCGCTGTGCCGTCTACGTCGATCGGGATGGTGAGCTGCTGTGGGGTGGCGTCGTCTGGACGAGCCGCTACAGCGCGGCCGGCGGCGTGCTGGAGCTCGGCGCCGCCGACTTCCTTTCCTACTTCGACCACCGGCTGGTGCTCGATCCCGTCGATCCGGCGAAACCCGTCCCCCTCACCGGGGACCAGCTCGACGTCGTCCGGCAGCTCGTCGCCCTCGTGCAGTCCCCTGTGGACGGTGACGTCGCCGTTCGGGTCACCGGTCCCGCGTCTTCCGGGGTGTCCCGCGCCCTGACCTACGCGGCCGCCGATCTCAAGGTGGCCGGTGAGGTCCTGCGCGACCTGGCCGGCACCGACGACGGCCTCGACTTCGCCTTCGACGTCCGCTACGACGGCAACGGCGTGCCCGAACGCCTGCTGAACCTGGGCCACCCGCGGCTCGGGTCCGCGGCCGGCGCGGACGCCTACGTCTGGGAGTACGGCGCGAACCTCGTCGACTTCGTCTGGCCGAGCGACGCGGCGAACATGGCCACTCGCGTGCTGGGGACCGGTGCCGGCGGCGTTGTCGTGCGGGCCGACCCGACCGCGCACGACGCCGGCTGGCCGCTGCTGGAGGCGGCCGCGTCCCCGATCGACACCGCGGACCCGGCGATGCTGGCCGCGCACGTCGCGGGCGAGCTCGCCACGCGGCGGCGGCCCGTCGTGCTGCCCGAGCTGACCGTGCGCGCCGACCTCGATCCGGTGGTGGGCTCGTACTCGGTCGGCGACGACGTCCGGGTGGTCGTCGACGACCCGTTCTTCGCCGGCGACCAGCTCGACGTGACCGTCCGGCTGCTCGGCCTGGCGGTCACCCCCGGCGACGACGCCGGGCAGGAGGAGGTCGTCCTCACCGTCGCACCCCTGCTGGAGCCCTCGTGAGCCGCGTCAACCAGCCGGACACGCTGGTTTCGGTGCTCCGCGAGATCCAGCGGCGCCTGCGTGTACTCGAAAGCACCCGCCGCACCGCGGGATTCGCCGCACGCGCTTCGACGGTGACCGCGTTCCAGCCCGCGCGCCCTGAAGAGTGGCCAAGCACGACCTCCGCCGAGTGGACGCCGCTGGTCCGGTTGCTCACCCGGCCCGGCGACGTCCTGGTCGTCCTCGACGCCGTGGCGGACGACGCGGGCGAGGTACGGGTGCTGGTGGACGGCGAACCGGTCTTCACCGGCGAGGCGGGTCGCCACGAAGTCGCCGTCACCGCGAACGCGGCCGTGGCCGAGCTGACGGTCGAAGCCCGCCGGACCGGCGCCACGGGGACGGTCCGGGTGGCGGCGTTCGCCCTGTGACCCGCTGTCCGGAACGAGACAGGTATTCACCGCCCTCTTGACCGGTTCGTCGGGCGTTGCCGAAGGTGTCGAGGGATGACATCGTTGGCAGGAGGAGCTCAGTGAAGAGCAAGGTCCTGGCGGGCGCGTTGACGCTCGCCGTGGTGGCGACGGGGGTGAGTCCCGTTGCCGCTGAAGCGTCCGGTGGGGACGCCCTCGATGCCGTCAACACGTTCATCGGCACGCAGGACGAGGGCAACACGTTCCCCGGCGCATCGGCGCCGTTTGGGATGACGCAGGTCAGCCCGATCACCTCGCACTACGCCGGCTACCGCTACACCGACACCGCGATCCGCGGCTTCGGGCACTTCTTCCTGTCCGGCGCGGGCTGCTGGGAGCAGGGCGGCCTCGTCTCGACGCTGCCGACGACCGGGGAAGTGGGCCCCGGCAAGGCCTTCGACACGACCAAGGCGTCCACTTTCGACCAGAAGCTGTACGCGGCGCCCTTCACCCACGACGGAGAGGTCGGCAAGCCCGGCTACTACAAGGTCCACCTGACCGGCTACGGCGGCGTCGACGTCGAGACGACCGCGGCCACGCGGGCGGGTGCCGAGCGGTACACGTTCGCGCAGTCCGGTGACGCCAACGTCTTCGTCAACGTCGGGCAGGCCAACGACAAGGAACCGGTGACGGGCAGCAGCATCCGCGTCGTCGACGACCGGACCGTCGAAGGAACCGTGGAGTCGCAGGCCTTCTGCGGCGGCAAGGCCTACACGACCTACTTCACGACGAAGTTCGACAAGCCGTTCAAGTCCTCGGGCACGTGGTCGCCGACCGGTGGCACCCCGGGCAGCCGCGAGTCGAGCGGCGGCGCGGGCCTGCGTGGCGCGTGGCTGACCTTCGCCGGCGGCGGCCAGGTCACCGCCACCACCGCGATCTCCCAGGTGGACGCGCAGGGCGCGCGGGCCAACCTGGCCGCCGAGCGCATCCGGTCGTTCGACGCGGCGAAGGCCGACGTCCAGCGCACCTGGCGCACGGAATTGTCCAGTGTGGACATCAAGGGCGGCTCGACCGACGACCGGACCGTGTTCTACACCTCGCTCTACCACGCGCTCCTGCAGCCGCTGACCGCGAACGACGCCGACGGCCGCTACTACGGCTTCGACAAGAAGATCCACCGCGCGGTCGGCTGGACCTACTACGACTTCTTCTCGCTGTGGGACACCTACCGCTCGCAGAACCAGCTCCTCGCGCTGCTGAAGCCGGACCGCGCGAAGGACATCGCGAAGAGCATCCTCGCCATCCACGACCAGGGCGGCTGGCTGCCGCGGTGGGCGTACGCGAGCCAGGAGACGAACACGATGACCGGCGACCCGGTCACGCCGTTCCTCGTGGACCTTTGGCGGTTCGGTGCGCTGTCGGGCAACGAGATGCGCGCTTACCAGGCGTTGCTGCAGAACTCGACGCAGATCCCGCCCGCGTCGTCGCCGTTCCAGGGGCGCTCGGGCAACGCGAGCTACCAGCAGGACGGCTTCGTCCAGTACGACCCGGACTTCCCGAAGAAGGGCCAGGACACCGACCCGAACCACGGCGCTTCGGCCACCCTGGAGTACGCGCTCGGTGACTGTTCGCTGTCGGTCATGGCCGCGGGGCTCGGCAAGAAGGACGACGCGGCCGCGCTGGCCGCGAAGGGCCGGACCTACCGGACGCTGTGGGACGAAACGCAGACCGATCGCGGCTTCACCGGCTTCTTCCGGCCGAAGGTCGCGGGCGGCGACTGGTTCAGCCCCGCCGACAAGCCGTACAGCCCGCAGAGCCAGGACGGCTTCCACGAGGGCACGGCCTGGCAGTACCAGTGGCTCGTCCAGCAGGACGTCCCCGGCCTGGAGCAGCGGATGGGCGGCCCGGCGGCCACCGGCAAGCGGCTCGACGACTTCTTCGCCTACGACGAACTGGTGAAGAACCCCGCGACCGCGGTCCGCGAAAACTGGGTCGTCGGCCCGTACGACTACTACGACCAGTTCCGCTACAACCCGAACAACGAGCCGGACCTGCACTCGCCGTGGATGTACGCGCTCACCGGCCGGCCGGCGAAGACGTCGACGGTCGTGCGGGCGGCGCACACGCTGTTCACCAACGCGCCCAACGGCGTCACCGGGAACGACGACCTCGGCACGATGTCGGCCTGGTACGTCTTCAGCGCGCTGGGTCTCTACCCCGCCGTCCCAGGGACTGGGAACTTCGTGCTGAACGCGCCGCGGTTCGCGAAGTCCGTGCTGCACCTGGAGAACGGGCGGGACATCACGATCCAGGCGCCGGCTGCGGACGGCTCGAAGCTGCAGTACGTCTCGGGCCTGAAGGTCGGCTCGAAGCCGAGTGATCGCGTGTACGTCAATGTGGACCAGCTGAAGCGTGGCACGACGCTCGACTTCCGCCTGACCGCCGACGCCGCGGCGGCCACGTGGGGGACCTCGCCGTCCTCCGCACCGGTTTCGCCCTGCTCGGGGTAGCCGCCGGACGCTCACGGCCGTGGTCCAGACCACAATGGACCACGGTCGTGAGCATCGTCACGGGCCCCGGTGTTCCCGTGAGGGCCGTCACGCCTCACACTGGTATCAGCACGTCCGACAGCGCCGTTGACGTCCACAGGCAGTCCGCCTTGGACGGTGCGTCGGACGTTTTCTCATGTCACGACCAAAGTGGTGAGACCCCACAGGAGGAAGAAGTGTCCAGCAAGGCCGCTCTAGTTTTCCGCGTGGCCGCAGTTGCCGAAGCCCTGTCTTGGGCGGCGCTGCTTGTCGGGATGTTCCTCAAGTACGTCGTGCACTCCTCCGGTGAGGGCGGCGTGCCCGTCATCGGCATGGTGCACGGCGTGATCTTCGTCCTCTACGTGGTCGTCTCCCTGTCCGTGGTGAAGCCGCTCGGCTGGCGCCCGAAGACGCTGGTCCTCGCCCTGCTCGCGAGCATCCCGCCGCTGTTCACGTGGCTGTTCGAGAAGTGGGCGCTGCGCAACGGCAAGCTCGACGGCCCGCAGCGGCTGTCCCACGGCGGTGTCGGCCTGTTCCAGGTCCAGGAACCCGTCGCCGTCTGATTCCCGGAATGTGAGAAAGGCCCGCACTCCGGTGCGGGCCTTTCTGCTGTCCGGAGTGCTATTCGGTGAAGTCGCCGGCCGCGCGCCGCACCTTCGTCAGCAGGTCCGTGAGCTGCTCGGTCTGCCGGTCGGTGAGCCCGGTCAGCCCGAAGCCGATGTCGTTGACGGCAACGGTCGCGGACTCGCGGCGCTTGCGGCCTTCGTCGGTGATCTCGACGAGCGTCGTGCGCCGGTCGGTCGGGTGCGGGACGCGCTTCACGAGCCCGTCGCGCTCCAGCCGGTCGACTATGTTGGTGACACTGGTGGGGTGCAGCTGGAGCCGCTCGCCCATCACCCGCATCGGCAGGCTGGCGCTGCGGGCGAAGGTGAGCAGCACCAGTGCTTCGTACCGGGCGAAGGTCAGGCCGTGCGGCTTGAGCGCGCCGTCCACCGCGGACTGGATGATCTGCTGGACCCGCATCACGCCGGTGACCGCGGCCATGGTGCCGGAGGGCCCGATCCGGGCCTCCCAGAGCTGTGCCGCGCGGGCGATCGGGTCGAACGGCAGCGGACGGTTCATGACACGCGAAGTTACCAGCGGGTACCGGCGGGTGTCGCACGACCGGCGGAAAGAACACCGAAGAAGGGACTTCCGACATGATCGTCGCGTTCAGTGTCAGCCCGTCCGGAGGCGAGCCGGACGGCGGGGTGAGCGAGGCCGTCGCCCGCGCGGTGAAGGTCGTCCGCGAGTCCGGGCTGCCCAACTCGACCAACGCGATGTTCACCAACATCGAGGGCGAGTGGGACGAAGTGATGGACGTCGTGAAGCGGGCGGTCGAGGCCGCGGGGGAGGGCTCGGCGCGGGTCGGGCTGGTCCTGAAGGCCGACATCCGCCCCGGCTTCGAAGGCCAGCTCGAGGCCAAGGTGGACCGCATCGAAGCCCACCTGCGCGAGGAGTGACTAGGGGAGGGGCGGGGTGAAGGCGACCGTCCAGCGGCCGTCTTCGGTCGTCACCGTCAGCGGGTAGCTGAACGGCTTGCCGTCGCCGAGGGCGCCGGTGACCGTCGCGCGGGCCGGGGCCGCCGCGTCCGGGCCCAGCTCCACCCGCACGTCGTGGACGCCGCGGTCGGCCAGCACCGTGACGTAGTCCTTCGCGAAGTCGCCTCCGCCGGATCCCGGGTAGTCGAGCAGGCCGGCGAAAGCGTCGGCGTCGTGACCGGACAGTGCCGCCACGAGCCGGTCGCGCAGCTCGGCGGGCGAAGCGGCCCCCGGGTCCGGTTCGTGCACGATGAGCAGCGTCACCGCGCCGATCCAGGCGACGGCGGCCGCGATCGACAGGCCCACCTTCACGTCACGCCGGATGTGCACCGGCCGAGCCTGCCCCACACGGCGCCGTCCTGCCAATCGGACCGGCCGGGCACCCCGTGAAACTCCTCCGGCACGCGTGCCAGGATGGAGACGTGACACAACCACGCGGATCTGCAGCGAAGTCAGCGGCCCTGTCCGCCGCCCTTTCCGGCGCGGTCGACCTGTCCGCGCTCAAGGCCCGCGCCGAATCGGCGCAGAGGCAGCCGGCCCCGGCGGCCGGCCCGGCCGGTGGCGACGCGCCGCCGCCGCCCGCCCCGGGTTCGTCCGAGGCCGTGATCGATGTCACCGAGGCCACCTTCCAGGCCGAGGTCGTGGAGCGGTCCCTGCACCAGCTGGTGATCGTCGATCTGTGGGCCGAGTGGTGCGGCCCGTGCAAGCAGCTGTCCCCGGTGCTGGAGCGGATGGCCGCCGAGTCCGGCGGCGCCTGGGTCGTCGCGAAGGTCGACGTCGACGCGAACCCGCGCATCGCGCAGCTGTTCGGCGCGCAGTCCATCCCGACGATCGTCGCCATCGGCGGCGGCCAGCCGGTCGACGCCTTCTCCGGCGCGCTGCCCGAGCCCGAAATCCGCAAGTGGATCAACGCGCTGCTCGACGCCCTGCGCGACAAGCTCCCGGCGATCCGCGAGGCCGAGGCCAACGGCGCCGGCCCGGTCGAGGAGCCCGAGGACCCGCGCTTCACCGAGGCGGAAGAGGCCTTCGAGCGGGGCGACTTCGCCGCCGCGCAGGCCGCGTACGAGCGCATTCTCGACGTCGAGCCGGCCAACGAGCTGGCGAAGAACGCCCTGGCCCAGGTCAAGTTCACCGCTCGCGCGGAGAGCGCCGACCCGGAGGCGCGCGCGAAGGCCGACGCCGACCCGTCCGACCTGGCGGCCCAGCTCGACGCGGCCGACCTGGAGATCGCGGAGAACAACGTGGAGGCGGGCTTCAAGCGCCTGATCGACACGGTCCGCCGCACGGCGGGCGACGACCGCAACAAGGTCCGCGAGCACCTGGTGGCGCTGTTCGACCTCTTCGACCCGGCCGACGACCGCGTCATGAAGGCCCGCCGCGACCTGGCTTCCGCCCTGTTCTGAGCTCGACGAAAAAGGGCCCCCACCGCGGTGGGGGCCCTTTTTCGCGGTCAGGTCAGGCGTACTGCTTCGAGCACACGGACGAGCCTTCGAGGTAGCCGCGCCGCAGGGACTCGACCCGGTCGAAACCGCTGTCCGGGCGCTTCCCGTTGACGTCGGCCGAGATCAGGCTCTCCGGCTGCAGCAGGTCCGCGATCGCCTCGTCGAGGTCACCCGCCGAGAGCCGCAGGTCGCCCGGCCGGTTCGTGAACGCCGCCCACGCGCCCACCAGGCACGCCGTGCGCAGCCCCGCGTTCGCGTTGTCGATCGACGCGCCGACGCCCTTCTGGATACCCAGCGCGTACCGCGAAGCGACCTCCGAGAACGCCGCGAAGTCACCCATGCCGCCGGGGTCTTCGCCCTTCATCTCGGCCTCGCGGTCGATCGGCTGGGCCAGCTGCGAGAGCTTCGCGAGGTCGATGGCCACCGTGTTGTTGTCGGGGCAGTACGACGCCGGCGGCGTGGTCTGGCAGCTGCCGCCGTCGGCGATCTCCGGCGCGGTCACCCCGGCGCCCTTGAATGCCTCGTCGAGGCTCTTCTTCAGCAGCTCGACGGCCTGTTCGTTGAACTTCGCGTCGCCCTTGCCCTTGTCGCCCGGGTCGAACGGGCGCTCGGTGAGGCGGGCCTTGACGTTCTCGGTGTTCATCGCCGCGCACTCCTTCGGGCCCTTCTCGAACCCGGTCTGGAACGCGAAGGTGCGGTCGAACGCCGTGCCGTGCGCGCCGCGGTCGGCACCGCTGGTGCCCGCCTGGTCGCGGATCAGGAACATCGCCGCCATGACCTGGTTCAGGCCCTCGGACGTCGACACCCGGTAGTACTTGCTCTTGTCCTCGGCGACCCAGCGGAAGTAGCCGCCGGCGAAGCAGTCGGCCTGCTGCTCCTTCACGACGGTCGGGGTGCTCTTGGTCATGTTGGCCTTGTCGCCGAGCCGGTACTGGACGGCGTGGCCGAACTCGTGCGCCAGCACGACGACCACGGACATCGGCCCGAACCGCTGGCGCAGCATCGGCAGCAGCACCCCGCGGTCCCACGCCACCGAGTCGTCGACCGAGCAGTAGAACGCGTTCACGAGCTTCTTGACGCTGCCGCAGCCGGTCTTCTCGGTGTCGGTCTGCGAGTCGTAGGACAGCAGCGACTTCACCGGCTCGAACTGCTCCCCGAAGTCGGCGGGCAGCCGCTCGTTCCAGTACGTCTGGACGTCGTCGATCGCGGCGGTGGCGAGCTTGTCGTCTTCACCGCCGTCGGCGTTCTTGACGTCGATGGTGGGCGTGGGCGCGTCCGGCTTGAGGCCGCTCTCGAAGTGCGTCACCGGCAGCCCGGCGACGGATCCGGCGCCGGTGTCCTTGGCCGGGTCCCCGCTCGCGCCGCCCTTGCTGGTGCACCCGCTCACGGCCACCGCCGCGACGGCGAGCAGCGCCACCAGCGCGCGCCGTCCTCCCCCTGGGATCATCTGTTCACTCGCTCTCGTGCCCCGGTACCCGACGGGCAGGACCATACCCAGGGCTTACGGGACGCGTGCGCGTTATCCCCGAACTACTCCCTGCGCATCGTCGCCCTCGGCCCGATATCGTCGCTTCCCATGCGTGCAGTCCGCCGGTTCACCGTCCGCGCCAGTCTCCCGGAGTCGCTGTCCGGCCTGGGCGCGCTGGCCACCAACCTGCGCTGGACGTGGCACCCGCCGACGCGCGACCTGTTCGCGTCGATGGACGCCGAGCTGTTCAACGCCGTGCGCGACCCGCTGCGGATGCTCACCGCGCTGCCGCCGTCGCGCCTCGACGAGCTCGCCGTCGACGACGACTTCCTCGCCCGCGCCCGGGACGCGGCCGCCGACCTGGAGACCTACCTGTCCGAGCCGCGCTGGTACCAGCAGCGTGACGACTCCGAACTGCCGCCGGCGGTCGCCTACTTCTCCATGGAGTTCGGCGTCACCGAAGCGCTGCCGAACTACTCCGGCGGCCTCGGCGTGCTGGCCGGCGACCACCTCAAGGCCGCGTCCGACCTGGGCGTGCCGATGGTCGGCGTCGGGCTGCTCTACCGCAACGGCTACTTCCGGCAGTCGCTTTCGCTCGACGGCTGGCAGGTCGAGCACTACCCGGTGATCGACCCGAACGCGTTCCCGCTCGAACTGCTGACCGTCGGCGGGCGCCCGGTGCTCATCGGCGTCGCGATGCCGGGCGGGCGCGAGCTGTGCGCGCAGATCTGGCAGGCCCGGGTCGGGCGGGTGCCGCTGCTGCTGCTCGACACCGACACCGAGGCCAACGACGACGACCTGCGCGGCGTCACCGACCGGCTCTACGGCGGCGACGCCGACCACCGGCTGCGGCAGGAGATTCTGGCCGGCATCGGCGGGTTCCGCGCGGTCCGGAAGTACTGCGAGATCACCGGCCACCCGCAGCCGATGGTGTTTCACACGAACGAGGGACACGCGGGCTTCCTCGGGCTGGAACGCGCCCGCGAGATCGTGCAGGCGGACGGCCTCGCGTTCGACGAGGCCATGCCCGCGGTCCGGGCCGGCACGCTGTTCACCACGCACACCCCGGTCAGCGCGGGCATCGACCGGTTCCCGGTGGACCTGGTGCAGCGCTACTTCGCCGACGGCAGGCTGGTGCCCGACATCGACCCGCGGCGCGTGCTCGCGCTCGGCGCCGAGGACAACCCCGGCCTGTTCAACATGGCGCACATGGGCCTGCGGCTGGCGCAGCGCGCGAACGGCGTCTCCCAGCTGCACGGCCGCGTGACGCGCAAGATGTTCTCGCGGCTGTGGCCCGGGTTCGACCACGACGAGGTGCCGATCTCGTCGGTGACCAACGGCGTCCACGGCCCGACGTGGGTGGCGCGCGAGCTGAGCACGCTGCTCGGCCGCGAATGGGGCCTCGACGTCGGTGAGGGACCGCTGCGCGACGGCGTTTCGGACGCCCAGCTGTGGGGCCTGCGGCGGGAGCTGCGCGAGAAGCTGGTGCACGAGGTACGCCGCCGGGTTCGGGCGGCGTGGCTGCAGCGTGGCGCGTCCCCGCTGGAGCTGGGCTGGGTGGACTCGGTGTTCGACCCGGACGTGCTGACCGTCGGGTTCGCCCGCCGCGTCCCGACGTACAAGCGGCTGACGCTGATGCTGCGCGACCCCGACCGGCTGCGCACGCTGCTGCTGGACGAGCAGCGGCCGATCCAGGTCGTCGTCGCCGGGAAGTCGCACCCGGCCGACGAGAACGGCAAGCAGCTGATCCAGCAGATCGTCCGGTTCGTCGACGGCGCGGACGTGCGGCACCGGATCGTCTTCCTGCCGGACTACGGCATGTCGATGGCCCGCTACCTCTACCGCGGCTGCGACGTCTGGCTGAACAACCCGGTGCGGCCGCTGGAGGCGTGCGGGACGTCGGGGATGAAGTCCGCGTTGAACGGCGGGCTCAACCTGTCGATCCGCGACGGCTGGTGGGACGAGTGCTACGACGGCAGCAACGGCTGGGCGATCCCGACCGCGGACGGCGTCACCGACCCCCTGCGCCGCGACGACCTCGAGGCGGCGGCGCTGTACGAGCTGCTCGGCCAGCAGATCTCGCCGCTGTTCTACGACCGTTCTCCGGACGGCGTGCCGACCGGCTGGCTGTCGATGGTGTGGCACACGCTGGAGACGCTCGGCCCGCGGGTGCAGGCGTCCCGGATGGTCCGCGAGTACGTCGACAACGGTTATTTGCCGGCGTCCCGCATGGTCGCGGCGGCCACGGGTGACGGCTACCGCGGCGCGCTGTCGCTGGCGGACTACCGCACCAAGCTCGAGGTGTCGTGGCCGCGGCTGCGGATCTTCGACTCGGAGCTGCTGGTGGCGGCGACCGAGCCCCTGGTGGTCGGCACGGAGGTGACGATCCGGGCCCGCATCGACCTGGCCGGCCTCGATCCGTCCGAAGTGGACATCCAGGCGGTGGTCGGCCAGGTGGCGGACGACGACGAGCTCCGCGACGCGGTCACGGTCCCGATGACGGCGGACGGCATCGGAGCGTTCGCGGCCCGGTTGAAGCTGCCGAGGCCGGGATCGATCGGCTACACGGTCCGGGTGCTCCCGAAGCACGGCCTGCTGGCCGCCCCGGCCGAACTGGCGCGCGTGGTGCTGGCCTGATCTGGAGTTACTCCACCTCAAGACGTCCCGAAATCACGCCGCGCCCCGGCCCGCACGGCGTTAAGTTGAACCCATGCGCTTCGGAATCTTCGTCCCGCAGGGCTGGCGGCTCGACCTCGCCGGCATCGACCCCGCGGACCACTGGAAGACCATGCTCGGCCTCGCGAAACACGCGGAAGCCGGGCCCTTCGAATCGATCTGGGTCTACGACCACTTCCACACCGTGCCCGTCCCGACCGAGGAGGCCACGCACGAGGCCTGGTCGCTGATGTCGGCGTTCGCCGCCGCGACCGACACCGTGCGGCTCGGGCAGATGTGCACCTGCATGGGGTACCGGAACCCGGCCTACCTCGCGAAGGTGGCCGCGACCGCCGACATCATCTCCGGCGGCCGCGTCGAGATGGGCATCGGCGCCGGCTGGTACGAGCACGAGTGGCGGGCCTACGGCTACGGCTTCCCCGGCGCCGGCGACCGCCTCGGCCAGCTCGACGAGGGCGTGCGGATCATGCGCGACCTCTGGACCACCGGGACGTCCACACTGGACGGGAAGCACTACAAGACCGACGGCGCGATCCTCCGTCCGTTGCCGCCGCAGGAAGGCGGCCTCCCGCTGTGGATCGCCGGCGGCGGCGAGAAGAAGACGCTCAAGATCGCCGCGAAGTACGCGAAGTACACGAACTTCGCCGCCGACCCGGAGACCTTCACCCGCAAGTCGGAGATCCTCGCGCAGCACTGCAAGGACGTCGGCACCGACTACGACGCGATCGTGCGCTCGGCCAACCACAACATCGTCATCGGTGAGACCGAGAAGGACGTCCAGGACAAGCTGGCCTGGCTGAAGTCCCACCTCGGCAAGTACATCGAGCCCGACGCCGTCGCGCGCTGGGCCGGCAACTTCGAGAACAGCCCGACCACCGGCACGCCGGAGCAGGTCACCGAGAAGCTCGCCGCGATGGGCGAGCTGGGCATGTCGTACGCGATCTTCAACTTCCCGGAAGCCGCGTACGACCGCTCCGGCATCGACCTGTTCGTCGAGAAGGTCGCGCCCGCCCTCGCCTAGGGCACCGCGGGGCTGCCGCCGGTCTGCACGGGCAGGCCGGCGGTGGCCCAGGCGCGGAAGCCGCCTTCGAGGTCGGTCGCGTTCGGCAGCCCCAGCCGCTGCAGGTCCGCGGCGGCCAGGCTCGACGAGTACCCCTCGTTGCACAGCACGACCACCGTCGAGTCGGCCGTCACGCCGGGCAGCCGCCACTCGCTGTCCGGGGCCAGCCGCCACTCCAGGTGGATCCGTTCGACGACCACCGACCCCGGGATCTCGCCCTCGGCCTGGCGATTCGCGAACGGCCGGATGTCGACGAGCAGCGCGCCCGCCTCCTGCAGCTCGCGCGCCCGGGCCGGGCCGACGCGGTCGAGGCCGGAGCGGGCCTGTTCCAGGAACGAATCGATCGCGCTCATCCGTGGACGATAGCGGGCAGCGGCGGGATTTCGGCCGGGACGTCGGCGAGCGACGCGTACTCCCGCGTCGGCACCAGCGGCGGCGAGTACGCGTGGACGCTCGCCGCGGGCGCGTCCCCGATGCCGGTGACCTGGTGGGCGCGGCCGGCACCGAAGCCGATGCCTTCGCCGGGAACGTGCGTGCGCCGCCGGACCGGGCCGCCGGGGTAGCGGTACTCCTCGCCCAGCTCGCCCTGCAGGACGGTGAACGAGCCGGACGCGCCGCCGTGGTCGTGCGGCTTCGTGTGCTGGCCGGGCAGCCACGACAGCAGCCACAGCTCGACGCCGTCGGTCAGGGCCAGCCGGGCCCACCAGCGGCGGTCTTCGTCGAACCGCAGGATGTCCTGGACGTTCGCGGTCAGCTCGGTGGTGACGGTGGCGGTCAGGTCCGCCAGCTCACGCGGCGTCCAGAGCAGCCGCGACGGGTGCAGCAGCTCGGGCAGCAGCGGATCGGTCAGCTGCGGGTGGATCTCGACGGCGGGACGGGCGATCGAAGTGGTCAACGCGGGTGCTCCTCGGACGCGGAAGTGATCGGGACGCGGGAACAGCGCGGCCCGGTCTCGCGCGCCGGAAAGGGCGCGTGGGATCAGCGGAGCCGCGCCCGCGTACACCCGGCCGAGGCGACGAGGAGCAGGTCGATCGCCCGACGGCGCCAGAACGAGCCCCGGGTGACCGGGGTGGCGTGCACGTCGGCTGACATGCTCGCGATCCTGCCACAACCGAGTGGCGCACGGCACTTCCGGCGTGCGTCGTTCCACGTCGTGGACACGTTCCGACCAGCCGGATCGCCGTCTCACCCGGGCGGGTGCGCACGCGCGCGCGACGGCAGACAGAATGGGGCTCGTGAGCGAGCCGATCCAGCCCAGCGAACTTGACGACCTCGTGGTCCGGATGGCCGGTGTCGGCGTCCGCCGGGGGACCAACGACCTCCTCGCCGGCCTCGACTGGAACGTCGAACTGGACGAACGCTGGGTGGTGCTCGGCCCGAACGGCGCGGGCAAGACCACCCTGCTGCGCCTCGCCGCGGCCGAGCTGCACCCGACCACCGGCGAGGTCGACCTGCTCGGCGAGCGGATCGGCCGGGTCAACATCTTCGACCTGCGCCCGCGGATCGGCTTCACCTCCGCCGCGATCGCCCAGCGCGTGCCCGGCGACGAGCTGGTCAAGGACGTCGTGGTCAGCGCCGGCTACGCGGTGCTCGGCCGCTGGCGTGAGGAGTACGACACCCTCGACACCGCCCGCGCGACCGAGCTCCTCGACGCGATGGGCATCGGCAACCTCGCCGAGCGCACCTTCGGCACGCTGTCCGAGGGCGAGCGCAAGCGCGCGCTGATCGCCCGCTCGCTGATGACCGACCCGGAGATGCTGCTGCTCGACGAGCCGGCCGCCGGGCTCGACCTGGGCGGCCGCGAGGACCTCGTCGCGCGCCTGTCCGACCTGGCGCTCGACCCGGACGCACCGGCCCTGGTGCTGGTCACCCACCACGTCGAGGAGATCCCGCCGGGGTTCACCCACGCGCTGCTTCTCCGCGACGGCCACGCGGTGGTGTCCGGCCTCGTCGAAGACGTCATCACCAGCGAAAACCTCTCGAAGACGTTCGACCAAGACCTCGTCCTGGAGCGTTCCGGCGATCGCTTCTTCGCCCGTCGCCGCTAGGGTGGCCTTACCGACCGGTAGCCTGCTGGCAGTCCGTCAACGAGGAGGAGTGACGTGGGAGAGTTCGTAACCCTCGAGGTCAAGGACGGGGTCGGCACGATCCGGCTCGACCGCCCGCCGGTCAACGCCCTGAACGCCCAGGTCACCGCCGAACTCGCCGAGCTGGCGAAGGAGGCCTCCGAGCGTGACGACGTCCGCGCGGTGATCCTCTACGGCGGCGAGAAGACCTTCGCCGGCGGCGCGGACATCAAGGAGATGGCCAGCCGCACCTACCCCGAGATCGCCAAGTTCGGCGCGAACCTCACGGGGACGCTGGCCGCCATCGCGAACATCCCGAAGCCGGTCGTCGCGGCCATCACGGGGTACGCCCTCGGCGGTGGCCTCGAACTGGCGCTGACCGCCGACCGCCGGGTCGCCGGCGACAACGTCAAGGTCGGCCAGCCCGAGATCCAGCTCGGCGTCATCCCCGGCGCGGGCGGCACCCAGCGCCTCGCCCGGCTGATCGGGCCGAGCAAGACCAAGGACATCGTCTACACCGGACGCTTCGTCAAGGCCGAAGAGGCGTTGAAGCTGGGGATCGTCGACGAGGTCGTCGCCCCCGACGACGTCTACGCGGCCGCGCACAAGTGGGCGGCCCAGTTCGCGAACGGCCCGGCCGTGGCGCTGCGCGCGGCGAAGGCGGCCATCGACGGCGGTCTCGACACCGACCTCGCGAACGGGCTCAAGCTCGAGTCGCACCTGTTCGCCGCGCTGTGGGCGACCGAAGACCAGAAGAACGGCATGAAGTCGTTCATCGAAAACGGGCCCGGCAAGGCCACTTTCGAAGGGAAATGACGCCTTGACCGACGTGAACGACCCGGCGCCGAACCCGCACGCCACCGCCGAAGAGGTCCAGGCGGCCTACGCCGACCCCAAGCTGGCGAACGTGCTGTACCACGACTGGGAAGCCGGCACCTACGACGAGAAGTGGTCGATCTCGTACGACGAGCGCTGCATCTCCTACGCCACCGACGTGTTCAACGCCGTCGCGGGCGAGGACGGCCAGCCTTACCAGCACGCGATGGAGCTGGGCAGCGGCACCGGGTTCTTCCTGCTGAACCTCATGCAGGGCGGCGTCGCCAAGAAGGGCTCGGTCACCGACCTCTCGCCCGGCATGGTGCAGGTCGCGCTGCGCAACGCCGAGAAGCTCGGCCTCGACGTCGACGGCCGCGTCGCCGACGCCGAGCGCATCCCGTACGAGGACAACACCTTCGACCTCGTCGTCGGGCACGCGGTGCTGCACCACATCCCGGACGTCCAGGCGGCGTTCCGCGAGGTGCTGCGCGTGCTCAAGCCGGGCGGCCGGTTCGTCTTCGCCGGCGAGCCGACGAAGATCGGCGACTTCTACGCCCGCAAGCTCGGTCAGTTCACCTGGTTCCTGACCACCCGCGTGACGAAGCTGCCCGCGCTCAGCGGCTGGCGCCGTCCGCAGTCCGAATTGGACGAGTCGTCGCGCGCGGCCGCCCTCGAAGCGGTCGTGGACATCCACACCTTCGACCCGTCGGAGCTGGAGTCGTGGGCCCGCGGGGCCGGCGCGCAGGACGTCCACGCGGTCACCGAGGAGTTCGCCGCGGCGCTCGCGGGCTGGCCGATCCGGACGTTCGAGGCCGCGGTGCCGCAGGAGAAGCTGACCGTCCGCTGGCGGCTGTTCGCCTACAAGCTGTGGCTGCGGCTGTCCGCTGTGGACAAGAAGCTGCTGGCGAAGATCCTGCCGCGCGAGCTGTTCTACAACGTGATGATCACCGGGACCAAGCGGCCGTCCTGAGTGGGTTATTCCTTCAGCCTCGGCGACGTCGCCTACCTGCGCTCCGGCGCGGGGACGGCGGCGCTCGCCGAGGTTTCGTCGTTGCCGCTGACCGATCGCATCGCGTCGGTCGCCGCCGTGCGCCGGATCGCGGGCGAGGAGTTCGCGGCCGCCGTCCTGGAAACCGTGCTGCTGCGCCGGAAAGCCGCCGGCAAGCTGTCCGGTGACGGCTGGCTGTTCACGTCGGACGCGCTCCAGCAGGCGAGCGCGTCGCTCGTCGCCCGGCACCGGGCCCGGCGGCTGGCGGGTCTCGACGTCCACGACGTCACGTGTTCCGTGGGCGCGGACCTCGTCGAGATCGCGCGGGTGGCGCGGCGCGCGCTCGGGTCCGATCTGGACCCCGTGCGGCTCGAGATGGCCCGGCACAACGGAACCACGGCGGGGGTCGCGTTCGGACTCGCCCGGGCCGACGCGCTGCGGCCGGTGAGCCGGGACGGCGTCGTCGTCGCGGACCCGGCCCGGCGTGACTCCGCCGGCCGGCGGGCGTGGAAACCCGCGGACTTCACACCCCCGCTGGACGAGCTGGTGAACGCCTACCCGGGCCGTGCGCTGTCGGTGAAGTGCGCGCCCGGCCTCGACTTCGCGATCACGCCGTGGGCCGAAGAGGTCGAGCTGGTGTCCCTCGACGGCCAGGTGCGTGAATCGTGCCTCTGGCGCGGCTTGGGCACCGGCGTCACCCGGCGGGCGACCGTCCTGCGCTCGGACGGGACACAGTGGACGGTCACCGACGCCGAACCGGACGAACTGCCCACGCGGGAGCCGGGGGAGTGGATCGTCGACCCGGACGGCGCCGTCGTCCGGGCCGGGCTGGTCCGCCATTACGCGGCCCGGCACGGGTTGTGGCAGCTGGACGAACGCATCGCGTACCTGACCGGCGACGCACCGCCACCGGGCGTGCGGGCCTTCCGCGTCCTGGAGCACGGGCCGTACAGCGAAAAGTCCTTGAAGGCCGTCCTCAAGCGACACGACGTCGGCCGGCTGGAAATCCTCGTGCGCGGCCTCGACGTCGACCCGGATGCCTTGCGGCGGCGGCTGAAACCCCGTGGCGCCGCGGAAGCATCGGTGGTGCTGACGCGCATCGGGCGGTCTCCGGTGGCTTTCCTCTGCCGCGCCGAAAGGCGAACGGAAACTTTCGAGGGGTGGAACTCCGGGTGAACGTGACGTAGGTTCCCCGAGTCGTCAAGTCTTCACTGGAGGGTCGCCGTGTCCGGAAAATGGTCAGGTCTCGTCAAGCTCGCCGCCGCCGCGGCGATCGGTGCCACCGTCGCTTCGGGGGCCACCGCGCTGGCCGGATCGGACGACGCCACCGCCGCGCGCTCGAAGGAACCGGCCAACATCGGCCAGGTCAAGAACGACGTCAAGGCCTACTACGGCGACTACCTCGACGCCGCCGGCAAGCACCACTACTCCGACACCAGCCGGTTCGTGAAGGACACCAAGAACGTCGTCGCCGACGCGAAGCGCTACCTGCAGCAGCAGCTCGGCCGCGTGAAGAACCCCGCGATCGTGCTGGACGTCGACGACACCGCCGAGGTCACCTACGGCTGGGAGGCCGACAACGACTTCGGCTTCGACCCGGTCAAGCAGCAGCAGGCCATCGACAACGGCACGTTCGTCGCGAACAAGCCGGTGCTGGAGCTGGCCAACTGGGCCGCGCAGCACGGCGTCAAGGTGTACTTCCTGACCGGGCGCAACGAGCTGCAGGGTCCGCAGTCGCTGAAGAACCTGGCCAACGAGGGCTACCCGGCCCCGGCCGGCGCGTTCTTCAAGCCGAAGGTGACCGCGCCGGACTACCTGCCGTGCGGGCTGACCTGCAACACCGTCCAGTACAAGTCGGGCACGCGGGCGCACATCGAAGCGACCGGCGCGAAGATCGTGCTGAACGTCGGTGACCAGTTCAGCGACCTCGAGGGCGGCTACGCGCTGCACCCGACCAAGCTGCCGAACCCGATGTACTACCTGCCCTGAGGTGGAATAACCACCGGGCCCGGGGTGCTGCTCCTTACAAGCGAACTTTCTCGAGGAGCTGACATGCCGGAGAAGAAGGTGCTGGTACCGGGCCCGGACCACCCGATCACCGTCGAGCCGACCAAGGCGCGCGTGGTGGTCAAGGCGGGCGGGCGCGTGGTGGCCGACAGCCGCAACGCGCTGACGCTGCAGGAGTCGAACTACCCGGCCGCGCAGTACATCCCGCGGGCGGACGTCGACTTCAGCGTGCTGGAGCGGACCGACCACGAGACGTACTGCCCGTACAAGGGCGACAGCAACTACTACAGCCTGAACGTCGGTGACGTGAAGGCCGAAAACGCGATCTGGACGTACGAGAAGCCGTACGACGCGGTCGCGTCGATCAAGGACCACGTCGCGTTCTACCCGAACGTCGTGGACTCCATCGAGCTGATCGAGGACTGAGCTGGACCTCGATCTGCTGAGGACGTTCCTGGCCGTGCACCGGGCAGGATCGCTGACCGGTGCGGCGCCGTCGCTGGGCTTGTCCCAGCCGACGGTGACCGCGCAGGTCAGAGCCCTCGAAGAGCAGCTCGGGCGGCAGCTGTTCGTCCGGCGCGCCCGCGGGGTCACCCCGACCCCGGCGGCCGACGAACTGGCCGCCCGGATCGCCCCGCACGTCGACGCGCTTTCGTCCTTGACCGTCGGCGAGGTGGACCCCTTCACCGCGCCGGTGCACCTGGCCGGGCCCGCCGAGCTGACGACGGTGCGGGTGCTTCCCGCGCTGGCCGGTCTGGTCACCGCCGGGCTGAAGCTGCGGGTGACGTTCGGCCTGGCCGACGACCTGCTGGCGGGTCTTTCGCAGCGCCGGTTCGACCTGGTGGTGTCGACGATTCGGCCACGCGGCCGCGGTCTCACGGCGACACCCCTGACGGACGAGGAGTTCGTCCTGGTCGGCCCGCGCGGCTTCTCCGGCGACCCGCGGACCGCGCCGCTGGTGGCTTACGCCGAAGACCTGCCGATCATCCGCCGTTACTGGCGTTCGGTGCTGGGGGTGCGGCCGCCGTCCGGGCCCTCCGTCGTCGTGCCGGACCTGCGCGGCGTCCTGACGTGCGTGCTGGCCGGGTTCGGCGTCAGCGTGCTGCCGCGGTACCTCTGTGCGGCGGAGCTGGCTTCCGGCTCGTTGATCGCTTTGCTCGACCCGGAGGAGCCGCCGATCAACACGCTGTTCGTGGTCACCCGCACGGAACCCTGCCCGGCGGGGCCCGCGGCGGTGCGGGACGCCCTGATCGCGGACGCCGTCAGCTGGTGACGCGCAGCACGCAGGTCTGCATCGGCAGGGTGAATTCGCCGTCCGCGGTCTCGGGCCGGCTCGCTAGGTAGGCGCGGATCCGCCCGAGCGCGGCTTCTCTCTCGGGTTCCGGCATGACCAAGATCCCCGCTCGCGTCGCCAGCGTCGCGACGAGCGAATCAGCGGTGCGGCGCTGCCCACGCGGGAACTCGGCCCGCTCCGCGGAGCCGAACCCGGCGGTCTCGGCCCACCAGCCGGCGGGAGTGTCCCGCGGCCCGATGGCGGCGCTCCCGCCGACCCGTGCGAGCCCGGCGACCCACCCGACCCGGTCGTCCAGGACGTTCCACAACCCGGCCAGGACGCCGCCGGGCCGCAGCACCCGGGCGATTTCGGGCCCGGCGACGGCCATGTCGAACCAGTGCAGGGCATTCCCGGCCAAGACGGCGTCGACGGAGGCGTCGGGCAGCGGGATCGCCTCGGCCCGTCCCGGCAGCGCCCGGACGTCGGGCAGTGCTCCGCGCAGCTCGCCCAGCATCGCCGGATCGGGCTCCACCGCGATGACGTCGGCGCCGACCGAGACCAGCGTGGCGGTGAGCTTCCCGGTCCCGGCGCCGAGATCGAGCACCCGCGGCCCGGCGGCGGGCTCGAGCGCCCACCGCACGGCGGCTTCGGCGTAGTCCGGCCGGTGCCGGGCGTACGCGGCCGCGGCGGCGCCGAACGAGGAAGCGTGGTCGTCCACATGACCATCCTGCCCGCCGGGCGGGGCCGTGGACCCCGCCCGGCGACGGATCAGCCCGTGTAGCCCGCGAAGATCTTCGCGAACTCGTACTTCGCCTGCGGCACGTTGGTGCACTTGTAGAGCGCGCCGGTGCAGGCGTTGGCGTCGCGGCCGGCTTCCCAGAACGACAGCATGCCCAGGTGGACGGTCTTCGCGAAGGCCACCAGCGCCTTCGCGTCCTTCTGGTAGAAGATCTCGTTCTGCGAGTCGTTGACGCCGATCATCGGGGTGACGCCGACCTTCTTCCACGCCGCCGCATCGCTCAGCCCGTAGAGGGACTTGAGCTGCGCCTGCGTCGCCTTGGCCGCGGAAATCGCCTTCGCGCCCTGATCGCCCGCGCCCTGGTAGTAGTCCATCGCCATGATGTTGACGAGGTCGAGGTTCACGCCGGCGTCCTTGGCCGCCTTGACGACGTTGAGCCCGTTCGCGTCGAGGCCGTTCGGCAGCACCGGCAGCGTCAGCGAGATCTTCAGGCCGGGGTTGTTGTTCTGGAGGGTCTTCAGGGCTTGAGAGCGGCGGCTGATCGACGCCGGGTCCGCGACGGCCGCGCCTTCGATGTCGAAGTCGGCGTACTTGAGGCCGTACGCCTTGACGACGGCGTCGTACTCGGCCGCGACCTGCGCGGACGTGCTGCACGCCTGGGCCAGCTCGATGCCGGACGCGCCGCCGAAGGAGATCTTGACGTCGCCGCCGGCGTTGCGGATCTTGGTGATCTCGTCCTTCTGCCAGGCCGTGCGCGGGTCGTAGGCGCCGAACCAGCTGGCCTTGCAGCCGTAGGAGTTGACGAAGGCGAGCGTGAAGCCCTTGACGCCGCTCGCGGCGGACATCGCCGACAGGCTCGGCGTGGGCCAGGCGCCCATGTCGACGTAGGGCCCGACGGGGATCGGCGACCCGGCGGCGGCTTCGGCGGGAGCGCCGAGCCCGGTGCTCACGAGCGCTAAGCCGGCCAGGCCGGCCAGCAGGGAACGGAGACGCATGGTGGAACCTCCACGACGACGAGCGCGGCGGCGGGGATTTCCGGACATGATTGGTATAGACCATTAATGTGGTCCGGACCATAGGCTGAACGGGCTACCCTCGTGACCCGCGGTAATCGGTGGACGCGCCACCTAGACTCAGGACGGTGCTGATCACCACGGAACGGCTCACGTTGCACCAGTGGGCCGAGGAGTACTTCGACGGGCTGTTCGCGATGGCGCAGATCCCGGACACGGTCCGCTACGTCGGAACCGGCAAGCCGTGGACCCACGAGTACACGCTGGCCAAGCACCAAGCGACGCTCACGCATTGGACCACCCACGGCTTCGGCTGGTTCGCGGTGTCGGCGGCCCCGGGCTCGTTCGACGGCGTGGTGTCGCTGGTCAGCCGCAGCCCCACGGAGTCGGGCTTGGGGTTGCCGGCGGTGGAGATGGGCTGGTGGATCGCACCCTCGGGCTGGGGCCGGGGGTATGCGACCGAAGCGACGACGGCGGCCCGCGACCACGTGTTTTCGGCCGGGTTGGCGGAGCGTCTGCTGGCGGTGTACGAGCCGGCGAACAAGGCGTCGGCGCGGGTGGTGGAGAAGCTGGGGTTCACCCCGCACAGCCGGTTCACGCTGGACGGCAGGGTCGAGCAGCGGGCGGTCCTGGACCGCCCGCGCTGACCTTCCTACGCGGAGACCGGAACGGCACCCACCCAGCGGTGCACCGCCTCCGCAAGCCCGTCATCGCCCGAACCGCTCGTACCCACCCAGGCCACGTGCCCGTCCGGCCGCAGCAACACCGCGTCGATGTCCGAAGTGGACGGACTCGACGCCGCCACCACCTCGACCGCCGCCGCCCAGCCGGCGAACGACCCCGTCAAATCCAGCAGCACCGGACGCCCCGGGTGCAGCAACGCGGCCAAGTGCGTCTCGGCCGAAGACACCACCAACGGCACATCCGGCGCCAGCCTTCCCAGCCACGGATGCCCATTCGGTTCGTAACACGCGTCCAGCCCCGTGATGATCTCCGCCAGTGCCCGGTTCCCCGCCGGATGCGCGGCGATCCGGCGCATCAAATCGGCCCACGGCGCATCGCCGGCCTCCTCCAGTGCCACCTGCGCCTGCGTGTTTGCCAGAATCCGTGCCCCCGCCGCGTGCCGCTCGGTGTGGTAGGTGTCCAAAAGCCCCTCCGGGGCCGTCCCGCGCACCGTCGCCGCGAGCTTCCAGCCCAGGTTGAACGCGTCGTCGAGCGCCACGTTGACCCCGATCGCCCCGGCCGGCGGGTGGATGTGCGCCGCGTCGCCCGCCAGCAGCACCCGGCCTTCGCGATAACGCGTGGCCAAGCGCGCCGCGTCGCCGAACCGGGTCAGCCAGCGGGGCTCGCGCAGCTCGACGTGCCGGTCGAGCACCGCGTCCACCTGCGCCTGCAGCTGTTCCAGTGTCACGGGTGCGTACTTGTCGGCCGGCGGATCGTCCTCCCGCACCACGATCCGGACGTACCCCGGCCGCGGGATGACGAACACCGTGCGCCCGTCCGGCCCGGCCGAAACCCCGTACGGCAGCTCGCATTCGACGTCGCCGAGCAGCGCGTACCAGCGCGCGTCGACACCCGGGAAGCCGATCCCGGCCTGCTTGCGCACCGTGCTGCGGCCGCCGTCGCAGCCCACCAGGAAGCTCGCGGTGATCGTGCGGCCGAACTGTCCGTTGTGGACCACGCTGGAAACGCTTTCCGGGGACTGCGTGAACGACCGCAGCTCGTGCCCCCGCAGGATTTCGACGCCGAGATCGGCGGCCCACCCTTCCAGGACCTCCTCGACGCGAGTCTGCGGAATCCCCAGCGAGAACGGGTGTCCGGTCGCCGCGTCCGCGAGTGACAGGGGCCCGGGCAGGCCGGTGACCGGCGCGTGCGGCACCTGGTGGCCCTCGGCGACCAAGCCCTCGGCCAGTCCGCGGCGGGCCAGCAGGTCCAGCGAGCGCGAGTTGAGGTTGAACCCGCGGCAGTACGGCGGCCGCGACGGATGACGTTCGACGATCGTGGTGCGGACGCCCGCCAGCGCGAGCTCCGCGGCGAGCAGCAGGCCGGCGGGACCGGCGCCGGCGACGAGGACATCGGTTTCGAGCACGAGTTTCCCCTCAGGAGTGGTCGGGCCAGGGCAGGGAGCCGGCGCGGATTTCGGCGGCGGTGGCGCGGGCCCAGTCGAGCTCGGCCTGCCACGCGTGCCGGACGAACTCGACCTCGATCATGAACAGCCGCGGCGCTCCCTTGCCGACGGTCTCGTCGAGAGCGGTGTTCGCGCCGTCGATGCGGTCGGCGAGGTGCCGGGCGCGTTCCTCCAGCGCGTCGGCGGCGCGCTCCGGGCCGAGCGCGCCGAGGTAGCTCACCGCCGCGACGAACTTCGGGTACTCCGCGACCGGCTCGCGGACCAGTTCGTCGAGCCACGCGATGAACTCCTGGCGGCCGAGCTCGGTGTGCGCGTAGACGGTCCGCTCCGGCCGGTTGCCCTCCCGGACCGTCTCGACGGGCTCGATCCACCGGTGCTTCGCCAGCGACTCGACGGTGTCGTAGAGCGAGCCGGGGTTGATCTTGAAGCTGCTGTCCTTGAAGCGCTCGCGCAGCGTGGACGCCATTTCGTACGGGTGCATCGGACGTTCGAGCAGCAGGCCGAGCAGGGCCAGCGCGAGGGTGTTGCGGATCTTGCGTGGTGGCACTAGTCGCTCCCTATTAGTCGGAACCGACTATACGACCGTCGTCAAGTCAGGTTCTCGACGCAGGTGTGCAGCAGGTCCGCCAGGTAGCGCCGCTGGTCGGCCGACAGGTCGCCGAGCATTTCGAGTTCGACCTGCGTGATCAGGTCTTCGGCAGCGCGCAGCTTCGCGTGACCGGCCGCGGTCAGGGCGACTGGCCGCGCCCGGCCGGTGCTCGCCTGCTCGGCCACGGTGACCAGTTCCGCCGACCGCAGTCCGCCCAGGACGTCCCGCAGCGACTGCCGGGTGACGAACGTGATCCGCGCGAGCTCGGCCGACGACGCGCCGGGGTGGTCGTCGAGCGCGCGCAGCACGGCGTACTGCGACATCGACAGCTCGAGCGGTCGCAGGCGGTCGGTGCAGGCCTGGTTCAGTGCTTGCTGGGCGCGTTTGATCAGGTAGCCGGGCCGATCGCCGGTCGGGGGTTGACTCATGACAGGAACCTTACACATACTGGCTTATGTAAGGTTCCTGACATCGGGGAGGGCTCATGGCGACCACGACCATCGACGCGGACGCGAAGCTCGCGACCCTGATCAACGTCTTCACCGTCGAACCCGCGCGCCAGCGGGAGCTGGTCGACGTGCTGGTCACGGCGACCGAAGAGGTGATGCGGCACCAGCCGGGCTTCGTCGCGGCCAACATCCACACCGGCGCCGAGGGCACCCGCGTCGTCAACTACGCCCAGTGGGAGAGCACGGACGCGTTCCGCGCGATGCTCACCGACCCGGCGTGCCAGGAGCACATGCGGGCCGCCCTGGCCATCTCGACGGCCGACCCGCAGCTCTACACCGTCGAGTCGGTGCACCACATCTGACGTCGGCGCACGCCGAGCGCGGCGTGCCAGCCGCCCATGACGTCGCCGATCCGGCCGGGCGGCCACGCGCCGATCCGGCCGGGCGGCCACGCGGCGATCCGCAGCGCGAGCGCCGTCGACGACCGCCGAGCGAGCGCCTCAGAACTTCGTGTTCTCCCGCCAGTGCCGGAACAGGTCCGCGTTGCCGGAAATCGTCAACCGCGGGTCGTCGGTGGCGATGCGCCCGGTCAGGGCCAGGAGCAGGTCGGCGACGCGGCCCTCGACGACGACGTCCGCGTCGTCCGCCGACTGGCTCACCTCGACCCCCGTCGCCGTCCGCCGGGCCAGCCAGCCGAGGTCCGGCCCGGTGGACCGGAACAGCAGAGTTTCGCCGGTGCCCCGCAGCGCCGTCCGGTCCATCGCCGGGTGCTCGACTCGCGAAAAAACGGCCACGAGGTCGAGGCCTTCGGAGATCCCGTCCGCGGCCAGATCGGCGTCGACCGCGTACGGCGCACCGGTCGTGAGCGCGGCGTCCGCGCGGTGGACGACGGTCTCGTGGGTGAGCCGGCGCGTCCAGAACCCGGCGCGGCGATCGGGCGTCCAGGTCGACGTCGGCGTCTCGGGGCCGACGTCGGCCACGGCCTCGACGAGCCGTTCCGCGCCGTCGACGAGCCATTCGCCGAGAGCGTCGAAGTCCGGCGGATCGTCGACCGTGACCGCGTCGAACGGCACGTACCCGGTGGGCCGGCTCGCGACGATCGCGGCCGACTTGTGGTAGGCCAGCCCGACGTGGCGGGTCAGCTCCTGCAGCGACCATTCGGGACAGGTCGGGACGCGCGCGTCCGGCGCGGCGCCCTCGATCGCCATCCCGAACTCCTCCGCCTCGGCGACGAGCGCCTCGGCCAGCCGATCGTGGCTCAAGGATTTCACCCGGCCAAGATAGTCCGGACCGAGGCGGCCGTGGGGTCGTTTTCAGCCGCCGGACCGACCTCGCCGCCCGCGGTCTCTACCGGGTTGGTCGATTTTCGGACCACGTCTTCGCCAGCCGCTTCGGCGCCCGGCACAACCAGGCCTCGACCAGCACTTCCTCCAGCGTCGCCAGGTCGATCCGGTCGAGCTCGACGAGGATCGCGGGGAAGCCGCGGAAGTGCGGGGTCGTGAAGAAGACGGCCGGATCGTCGGCGATCAGCGCGTCCTTGACCCCGACGTCCGGCACGTAGGCGCACAGCACCGGCCCGGCGGGCGCCCGCGCACCGAGCGCCTCGACGTCGCCCTTGCGCAGCGGGCGCTCCCAGGCGAAGCCCTTCTTGCCGATCTGCCAGGCCAGATACCCGCGGGAGCTGTCTTCGATCACTTCGGGCAGCCCTCGCGCGATCCGGCCGGCGTCGTCCCAGCCGGCCACGGCGATCAGCATAATCGCGAAAGTGACCGGGGAACTGAAACGCGCTCGCCTGGGAGTCTCCGTCGTCTTCGCCGTGTGCGGCGCGGCGTTCGCGACCTGGCTGGCGCGGGTGCCGGCAGTGCAGGAGCAGCTGGGCCTGACCACGGGCCAGCTGGCGACCGGGCTCTTCGGCCTCGCCCTGGGGTCGGTCGTCGCGCTGGTGGGCGCGGGGGCGCTGCTCACCCGGATCGGCAGCCGCGCGGCCGTCGTGATCGGGGCGGTCGTGTTGTGCGGCGGGCTGCCACTGGTGGCGTTCGCGTGGTCCGCGCCGGTGTTCGTCGCGGCGCTCGTGGTGCTCGGCGTGGGCAACAGCCTGCTCGACGTCGCGATGAACGCGCACGCGGCCCGCGTCGAGGAGGGCTACGGGCGCCCGATCTTCGCCGGCTTCCACGCGTTCTGGAACATCGGCGGCCTCGAGGGCTCCGGCGTCGACGCGCTGATGGAGGCCCTGCACGTCCCGGTTTCGGTGCACTTCCCGATCGCGGGCGCGGTGCTGCTCGCACTGGCGCTCTGGGGCCGCGCGCAGTTCCTGGCCGGAGCCGACCGCGGCCAGGGCGACGCGGCGTTCGCGTGGCCGAGCCGGGCGCTGGTGCCGCTCGGCGTGATCGCGTTCTGCGCGTTCGTCGCCGAGGGCGCGGTCAACAGCTGGAGCGCGGTGTACCTGGCCGACGTCACCGGCGCGACGCCCGCGCTCGCGTCGCTGGGCTACTTCGCGTTCTCCGGGACGATGATCGCGGTCCGCCTGGTCGCCGACCGGGTCGTGGCACGCACGGGCGAGGTGCGCTTCGTCCGCGTGGCGACCACGGTCGCGGTGCTGGGCTTCGCCGTGGTCATTTTCGCGACATGGCCGGTCGCGGTGGTGTTCGGCTTCGCGGTGGTCGGCCTCGGCGTGGCCGGGATCGTGCCGATCGCGTGGAGCGTGGCGAGCCGCAAGCAGGCGGACGCGCCGGGTCGCGCGGTGGCCGCCGTCGCCGCGTGCGGGTACCTGGGCTTCCTGGTGGAGCCGGTGCTGGTCGGCGCGCTGGCGACGCGGATCGGCCTGCACTGGGCGTTGTCGTCGGCGGTCGTGGTCACTTTTTCGGTCATCTTCCTGGCGCCGTCGCTGCGGGTCCGCGAGGCGGCGCTCACGCGATGAGTCGTTTGAGCCCTTCGGCGGACGGCGTGCCCGGCGCCGCCGTGTAGACGAGGAGCCGGTGCTCGTCGCCGGGGACGGCGAGGATCTCGCAGTCGAGCTCCAACGGCCCGGCGATCGGGTGGACGGTCCGTTTGGTCAGCGTCCGCTGCACGGCGACTTCCCGTTCGGCCCACAGCCGGCCGAATTCGGGGCTCTCTTCCAGGAGGTTGTCGATCAATGAACGAACGGCGGGATCGGCCGGGTACCGCCCGCTCGCCCGCAGGTCCGCGACGCACAGCCGAGCCAGGTCCAGGCGGTTGCCGGTGATCGTGTCCCCGGTGTCGAACAGGCGCCGCAGCCGGTTTCGTCGCCGCAGCGACCACGCGGCCGGGTCGCCCATCAGCGCGACGAGCATCCGGTTCCAGGCGACCATGTCGTAGGCGGCGTCGATCACCATCGCCGGCACGTCGCCGAGGCGGTCGAGCAGCCGCAGGACGTTCCCGGGCACCGGCCGCGGCGCGGGCGGGGGAGCAGGCCGCGCGAGCTGCCGCAGGTACCCGTGTTCGTCGCCGGTCAGCCGGAGCGCGCGGCCGAGCGCGGCGAGGACCTGGTCCGACGGCTGCGGCCCGCGGCCCTGTTCGAGCCGCACGTAGTAGTCGACGGAGATGCCGGCCAGCAGCGCGACCTCCGTGCGCCGCAGCCCCGGCGCCTGCCGCCGCGGGCCGGGTTCCAGGCCGACGTCGGCAGGCCGCAGACGGTCCCGCCGGCTGCGCAGGAACCCGCCCAGTTCCACCCTGTCCACGCGTCCATCATCACCCCGCGCCGGGGTGGTACCGCCAGTGCCTACCCCGTTCCGGCCATGCGGGACGAGCCTTCGGGCATGACGATTCTGGTGACCGGCGCCCGCGGGAACGTCGCCCGCGCGCTGGTGGGACAACTGCTCGAAGACGGACACGCGGTGCGCGCGGCCGGCCGCGACCCGGAGCGGACCCGGCTGCCGGCCGGGGTCGAGGTGGTCGCGGCCGACCTGGCCCGGCCGGAGAACTGGGACGCGGCCCTGGTCGGTGTCACGCAGGCGTTCCTCTACGCGGGCACGGCCGGGCTCGGCGGGTTCCTCGCCCGGGCGGGCGGCCTGACGCAGGTCGTACTGCTGTCCGCCCTGGGCGCGGATCCGGCGTCGGAGGACGCCATCACGCGCGCCCACGGCGAAGCCGAGCAGGTCGTGCGCGACTCGGGGATCCCGTGGTCGTTTTTGCGACCAGGCGGCTTCGCCGCCAACCGGCTGCTGTGGTCGGACTCGGTCCGCGCCGGCGTCGTGCGGGACCCGTTCCCGGACTCGCACTCGGCTCTTGTCCACGAAGCGGACATAGCAGCCGTCGCCGCGTGCGCGTTGACGTCGCCCGGCCACCTCGGCGCGACGCACACGCTGACCGGGCCCGAGTCGCTCACGGTGCGAGACCAGGTCTCGGTCCTCGGCCGGGTGGCCGGGCGTCCGGTCCGCGTCGAGACCCAGGACCTCGACGACTACCGCCGGGAGCTCACCGCGGCGTTCGAGGCCCGCGGGCTCGGCCGCGTCGGGTCGGCAGAGGTGATCGAAGCCCGGATCCGGCGGCTCGCCGCCCTGGTGGACCGGCCGCAGGAGACGACGGAGACAGTCCTGGCGGTCACCGGCCGTCCGGCGCGGAGCTTCGCGGAGTGGGCTGGCGACCATGCCGAGGACTTCGCTTGAGTCAGCCTTCGTGGTCCTTCAGAAGACGAAGGACGGCCTGCCGATCGCCTTCGACCATTATCCGACCATCGGCGATCGCCGCGTCGAGGTCCTGAGGACGCTCGAGGAGCGCGTTCAACGTGGGCGGGTCGGTCCGGATGGTCGCGTCCGGGGCAACTGGCTCGCCCGGCTCGACCGTCAGTCGGCCCGGCTCGGTGCGGACCGTCCACACGCGATCGTCCAGTTCGAGGCGGTAGCAGGCCGCCGTGCGCGGGCAGGCGGAGCCGCGGAGGAACAGCAGCATCGACGTCGTGCCGAGTGTCGCCGGCTCGGGGAGCGGGACGCGGGCGGCCCACGCACCCAAGGCCAGCACGATCGGCTCCAGCTCGCGACCCCACTCGGTCAGTTCGTAGACGGTCGACGCCGCCGGCGGTGGCAGCTTCCGGCGGGCCACCACGCCGTGGCCTTCGAGCTCGCGGAGCCGGTCGGTGACCAGGTTCGAGCTGGCGCCCGGCAGCGCCCGGCGGACGTCGGAGAACCGCTGCGGCCCGAGCAGCAGCTCGCGCACGACGAGCAACGCCCAGCGTTCCCCGACGACGTCCAGCGCGCGGGCGGTGGCGCACGCGTCCCCGTAGCTCCGGCTCGTCGGCATAGTGCCAATCTACAACTCTGAGATTGTTTTTAACAACTAGTGCGGCGTACGGTGGCCGCCATGGGTAATCCGGTCGTGCATTTCGAGATCATCGGTACCGACCCTGCCGGGCTGCGCGGGTACTACGGCGAGCTGTTCGGCTGGGAGTTCGACACCTCGGGACCGGTGTCGGACCAGGTGTCGGAGGCGGGCAACTACGGTTTTGTCGAAACGGAGACCATCCCGGGCGGCGTCGGCGGCGGCGCGGAACACGAGAGTCACGTGGTGTTCTACGTCGGCGTCCCGGACGTCGCGGCGGCGCTGGCGGAGGCCGAGCGCCTCGGCGGAACGCGCCGGCTGGGCCCGGCCCGCGCGCCGGGGCGCGACCTGGTGGTCGCCCACTTCACCGACCCCGAGGGCAACCTGATCGGGCTCGCCGGCCCGGCGTGACTAAAAGTCCGTCGTCGTGCCCTGGACATCGGCGCGGCAGGCTTCGAGGAACCGGTCGCCGGTCTCGCTGATCCCGGTCAGCACGTGGTCGAGGCTGGCCCGCCGCACCTTCGTTTCCCCGGAGTCCAGTTCGGCGAGGATGTCGTTGACCCCGTTGCGGGCCACTTTCCACAGTTCCTTCCCGCGCCGGCGTGGTTCTTCGGTGCCGAACAGCGCTACCTGGTTGTGTGCCTTGCGCAGCTCGTTGCGCCGTTCTCGCCAGCGGGCCTCGATCTCGACGCGGTTCTTCGGCAGCTCGACGAACTCGGACCGGATCAGCTGGAAGGCCTCTTCGCCCGCGTTGGACAGGCCCGCGTAGGCCTTGACCCGTTCGTCGCGCAGCCAGGTCGCGTGCTCGGCCGCACGCTTCCGCTCCTCCGCGCGCTGGGTCGCCTTCAGCTTGCGGCCCTCCACGAGCGTGGTGGTCAGCAGGGTGAGCAGCACGCCGCCGAGCGTCGCCCCCACGGTGATCACCTGCGTGGTCGTCCCCGAGTCCATGGCGGGATTCTCCCAGGAGGCCCGGACCGGGCTTGACCTCGACCATGCTGGAGCTTCAAGACTGGCGTCATGACGATCTGGATCTGCGGAACCTGCGGGGTCGAGCACCCCGACACCGACCGGCCCCCGGCCGGCACCTGCGCCATCTGCGCCGACGACCGCCAGTGGGTACCCGCGTCCGGGCAGGTATGGACGACGCTCGACAAGCTCGTGGCCGACGGCCACGAGGTCGTGCACGAGGAGCTGGAACCGGGGCTGCACCGGATCAACCGCGAACCGCCGTTCGGCATCGGCCAGTGGACGCACCTGGTCCGGACCGCCGAGGGCAACCTGCTGTGGGACCCGCCGAACCACCTGGACGCGGCGCTCGCGACCGAGATCGAGGAGCTCGGCGGCGCGGCGGTGATCGTGGCCAGCCACCCGCACATGTACGGCTCCCAGGTCAGCTGGAGCCACCGGCTCGGCGGTGTCCCCGTGCTGGTGCACGCGGCCGACCGGCAGTGGGTGCGGCGCGAAGACCCGGTGATCCGGGAGTGGTCCGGCACCGAACGGGTCCTGCCCGGCGTGACGCTCGTCGAGGCGGGCGGGCACTTCCCGGGCGCGGCGGTGGCCCACGTCGCCACCGAAACCGGCGGCTTCCTGCTGGTGGGCGACACGATGGTGCCGGTGGCGGCCGCGGGCTGGGTGACGTTCATGCGCAGTTACCCGAACAAGATCCCGCTGTCGGCGGGCCTGGTCCAGCGGATCGTGGACCGGCTCGAGCCGTACGAGTTCGACCGCCTTTACGGTCTTTTGGGCGGCAAGATCCTGGGTGACGCGAAGGGCGCGGTCCGCCGGTCGGCCGAGCGCTACATCGAGTGGGTGAGCGGCGCGAACGACCACCTCGGCTGAGCGGATGCCAGGCGCGACTCGGCCCGGGCGACGACGCCGGCGGTCGTTCGCCACAGCGGCGACAACTCCCTCGGCCGCGCCTGCCCGGCCAGTGGGGGTATCAACCACGCAAGCGGGTGTTGAGCCGAGCGGCCTGCAGAGTCAGGTGGGTGCGCTCTGCAAGGTTGGGCGCCTTCTGGGCCGCTTCGGCGTACAACCGCGCAGCCGTCGCCAGGTCGCCGTCGCGCTCGTGGAGGTACGCCGCCACCGCCGCGTGCCGGGGCAGCGCGTCGTCCAGCTCCGCGAGGGCTGCCAGCCCGGCACGCGGTCCGTCGGCCTCGCCCACCGCGACCGCGCGGTTGAGCCGGACGACCGGGCTGCCGGTCAGGGCGGCGAGCTCGTCGTACCACTCGACGATCTGCACCCAGTCCGTCTCCTCGGCGGTCGGCGCGTCGGCGTGCAGGGCCGCGATCGCCGCCTGGGCCTGGAACTCGCCCAAGCGGTCGCGGGCGAGCGCCTTCTGCAGGATCCCCACGCCCTCGGCGATCAGCCTGGTGTCCCACCGGCCGCGGTCCTGCTCGGCGAGCGGCACCAGGCTGCCGTCGGCCGCGATCCGCCCGGCGCGCCGCGCGTGGTGGAGCAGCATGAGCGCCAGCAGCCCCGCGACCTCCGGGTGGTCGATCGCGCCCGCCAGCTGCCGGGTCAGCCGGATGGCCTCGGCGGCCAGGTCGACATCGCCCGAGTAACCCTCGTTGAAGACCAGGTAGAGGACGCGCAGCACGGTCGCGACGTCACCGGGCTGGTCGAACCGCACCTGCCCGACCGTGCGCTTGGCCCGGCTGATGCGCTGCGCCATGGTCGCTTCGGGGACCAGGTAGGCCTGCGCGATCTGCCGCGTGGTCAATCCGCCGACAGCACGCAGTGTGAGCGCGACCGCCGAAGACGGTGTCAGCGACGGGTGCGCGCACAGGAAGTACAGCTGGAGCGTGTCGTCCGCGGCGACCGCCGGCCCGGGCTCCGGCTCGACGTCGACGAGGTCCTCACGCCGCCGCCGGGCGCTCTCCGACCGGGCCGCGTCGAGGAACTTGCGCCAGGCGACCGTGACCAGCCAGCCCTTCGGGTCGCGCGGCGGCTCGGCCGGCCAGACGCGGAGTGCTTCGAGCAGCGCGTCCTGTACGGCGTCCTCGGCCGACGCGAAGTCGGCGCCGCGCCGCACGAGGATGCCGAGCACGTGCGGCGTCAAGCTCCGGAGCAGGACCTCGTCCACTTGTCACCCGACCTTTTCGGCCAGCTCGACGATGATCCCCGCGGGGCCGCGCAGGTAGCAGAGCCGATAGCTGTCCTCGTACTGCGCGACCTCGCCGACGAGCTCCGCGCCGTGCTTCCGCAGGCGGCCGACGACGTCGTCGATGTCCGCCACCTCGAACAGGATGTGCCGCAGACCCGGCGTGTTCGCCGGCGCGGCCCAGTCACCCGCCGGGCCCGCGGGCGTCTGGTACCTGATGAGTTCCAGGCATCCGTGGCCGTCCGGCGTCCGCATCATCGCGACGTCCGAGCGGACGCCGTCGAGCCCGTTGATCAGGTCGACGACGCGCCCCTCGACCGTCATCTCGCCCTCCAGCCCCAGCCCGAGCTCGGTGAAGAACGCCTTGGCGGCGCCGAGGTCCTCGACGACGATGCCGACGTGTTCCAGCCGCGCCACCACTCGGCCGTCACTCATGATGATCTCCCCTCTCAGGCGTGCTGACGTTCCTTCTGCCGCTGGATCAGCTCTTCGACGGCGCTGGGCAAGGTCGTCTCGAAGTCGATCAGCTTGACCCATGTCGGCGTGACCACGATCCGGACCATGCCGTCGTAGAGCGACCGCACGCCCTTCTCCCACTCCACCCGCTGCTCCGGCGTCATCTCATAGGTGCCGTTGAACTGCAGGTACTCGTCCGGGATGCCGTCGACGACGTCCAGTTCGACCGTGCCGCGGACCAGCAGGATCTTCGGCGGGTGCACCTCGGTGTCGATCGTCAGGGCGACCGCCGGGTTGCGGCGCAACGCGGGCAGCTTGGCGGCGTTCTTCGCCGTGCACAGGACGATCTGCGCACCGTTCCAGGTGAACCCGATCGGGATCGAACGGGGAGTGCCGTCGAGGGCCGTGTAGGCCAGCCGGGTCAGGTCCCGGGCCAGCAGCTCACGGCTGAGCGGGCGGTTCAGGATCTCGTCGATGACGCTCTGCTGCATGTCGGTCTCCTCGTCGGATCGGCTGTGGTTCGTGCCGGGGACGGAGCCGTGGGCGGTTTCTCGACAAAAGTGTCGATGTGACGCGGGTCACTCCGTGATGGTGATCGAGTTCCCGTAGAACGGCCGCAGCTCGAGCCACTCCGCGACCGGCTTCCCGCCCGCGCCGGGGGCGGCCGACAGCTCCGCGGCCAGCTCGAGGGCACGCTCGTAGCTGTCGACGTCGATGATCGTCCAGCCGGCGATGAGGTCCTTCGTCTCGGCGAACGGGCCGTCGGTGACCGGCGGGCGTCCCTCGCCGTCGAACCGGACGAACGTCCCCTCGGGGGTGAGCGCCTGGTGCTCGACGAACTCGCCGGTCTCCTCGAGCCGCGCCCCGAAATCCTGCATGTACTGGACGTGGGCCGTGATCTCTTCCGGCGTCCACTGGTCCATCGGCACGTCGTTGACGGAAGCCGGGGCGCCTCGGTAGTGCTTCAGCAGCAGGTACTTGGCCATGGTCGTTCTCCTCGGTACGGGTGCGGCCCATCTTGGCCGCGTCCGACCCGGGGACGCAGCCGATCACGCGTTCTCGACATCGCCGCCCGAAAATTTCTCAGGCGGTCGGGCGACCGGCTCCGGCGTAGTCGTCGCCGTCCTTGCGGTAGGAGTGCACCTGCACGGCCTGGCCGGTCTGCGGCGCGTCGATCATCTGCTTGTTGCCGATGTAGAGCCCGACGTGGTGGATCTTCGTCGCCGGCTCGCCGTAGAAGATCAGGTCGCCCAGCTGCGGATCGGTCACGTGCGGGACGCTCCGGAACTGCGTGTCGGCCGTGCGCATCAGCTTGACGCCGGCGCTCCCGTACGCCGCCGTCGTCAGGCCGGAACAGTCGAAGCCGGGGTCGTTGCCGCCGGTGCCGTTGCCACCCCAGATGTAGGGGAGGCCGATCTTGTCGATGGCGAAGTTCACCGCGCTCAGCACCGCCGGGTTCGGCGCCGCCGAGCCCTGGCCGACCGTGCCGTAGACGTTGACCGTGGCCAGCGTCCGGTGCAGCAACAGCGGCGCCGACTGCAGCTTCGCGACCGAGTCCCACCACGGCTGGCCCTGCGAGAGGTCGGTGCCGCCGTCGCACAGCGCGCGGCCGATGGTCAGCGCCGCGTCGTCGATATTTTGGACATCGGGCTTCCCGCCCGTGTAGCTCGCCTGGTACTTCGCCCAGATCGCGGGGGAGACCTGCATCGGCCCGGCGGCGTTCGCCGTCGAGACGACCTTGTTGTAGAAGTCGCGCACCTCGATCGTGCCGAGCGGCTTGTCCAGCACGCCGGTGGTGCCGAGCTGCCCGCCCTGCGCGCGGCCGTGGTCCGTGGTCACTTTTCCGACCGCGGCCAGCGTCACCCAGGACAGGTGGCAGCCGGGGACGTCCTTGCCGATTTTCGTCGTCGCCTTCGCGTAGCCGACCATCGCGCGCAGCGGGACGTCGAGCCACTGGCTGGTCTTGGACGCCCAGGCGTCGAACTCGCTCGCTTCGGGCACCTTCGGCGGCGCGGACGTCTGCGGGGACGTGGTCGTTTTCGGGACAGACGCCGACTGCGTGACCGTCGCGGCGGCGTTCGTCGTCTCCTGCTGCTTGGGCGCGAACTGGACGCCGACGACGAGCGCGGCGGCCACCACGACCACCGCGGCCACCACGACGGCGGCCTTCCGGCGGCGAGGCTCGGTCGTCTGTGCTTCCTCTTCGAGGGTCTCCGCCGGCACGACTTCGGGCTCGTCGCTCACCGCGCGGCTCCGGTCAACCGATCGAGGACGAAACCGCGCAGGCCGTCGAGGTCGGTGTCCATCGCGACCTCGATCGGCCGGCCGGGACTGAACTGCGGATCGTCTTCGCCGAGCCTTCGCCGGTCGACGAGCGTCTGCCCGCGCGCCGGGCCCAGCCCGCAGTCGACGTCGACGCGGTAGGTCTCGGTGTGCAGGATCCCCGGCGAAATCGCCTCCGCGACGGCGACGGCGTCGTGCATGACCATGCGGTCCTCGCCGAACACGCGCGTGTAGTGCTGCCGGTAGGTGGAGGTGAGGCCTTCGAGGGTGGCGCCGACCGGCCCCGACGACGCGAGCTTCGCCAGCCACTCGGCGTCGACGGCGCAGCGGTGCGTGAGGTCGAGCGGCACGAGCACGACCGGGACGTCCTCCTCGACCAGCACGCGGCGAGCCGCCTCGGGGTCGCTCCAGATGTTGAACTCGGCGGCGGTGGTGCTGTTGCCGAACGTCACCCCGCCGCCCATGATCACGAGCCGCGCGATCTTCGCCGCCGCGCCGGGGTGGGCGGCCAGCAGCGCGGCGATGTTCGTCAGCGGCCCGATCGGCGCGATGGTCACCGGCTCGTCGGAGGCTTCGAGCAGGTCCAGCATGAGGCGGACGGCGTCGCGCTCCTCGAGGGGACGGCTCGCCTCGGGCAGCGTGGAGGAGTGGCCCGACAGGCCGTCGCCGCCGTGGACCTCCTTGGCGTCACGCGGCTTCGAATAGACCAGCGGCCGGGAGGCTCCGGCGGCGACCGGCACGTCGGTGCGGCCGAAGAGCTCCAGCAGCCGGCGCGCGTTCGAGGTGGTGCGGTCCAGCGGCACGTTGCCGAACACCGACGTCACGCCCAGCAGCTCGACGTCCGGGGACAGCGCCGCCAGCGCGATCGCCAGCGCGTCGTCGACGCCCGGGTCGGTGTCGATGATCAGCTTGGTGCCCATCCAGCTCCCCTTGCCTGTGAACCCGTCCCGTACACAGGTTACGGTCACGGGCATGACGTCGATGTGGGGTGCGCCCGCACTGTCGCGGGTGCGGGCCTGGCGGCGCGCGCGGCGCGACCCGCAGCAGGCGAAGTTCCTGACCGCCGACTCGCTGCGCTGGGTGCTGCGCAACCGCGCGTACACGCCGTGGTACCTCGTCCGGTATTACCGGCTGCTCAAGTTCCGGGTCGCCAACCCGCACATCATCCTGCGCGGGATGCTCTTCCTCGGGAAGGACGTCGAGATCCACTGCCGGCCGGGCTACGGGCGGCTGGAGATCGGCCGCTGGGTCCACATCGGCGACGGCAACGCGATCCGCTGCCACGAGGGTTCGCTGCGGATCGGCGACAAGTCCGTGTTCGGCCGCCAGAACGTCATCAACTGCTACCTCGACATCGAGCTCGGCGCGGCCACGCTGGTCGCCGACTGGGTGTACATCTGTGACTTCGACCACGTCACCGCCGACATCCACGTGCCGATCAAGGACCAGGGCATCGTGAAGTCGCCGGTGCGCATCGGGCCGGACACGTGGCTCGGCACGAAGGTCAGCGTCCTGAAGGGCACCCGCATCGGCCGCGGTTCCGTGCTGGGCGCGCACTCCGTCGTGCGTGGTGACATTCCCGACTACTCGATCGCGGTCGGCACGCCGGCCCGGGTGGTGCGTAACCGCGAAGAGGACTACGCGGCCGACGCGGCTCGCCGTGAAGCCGTCGCCGACATGGCGCGGAAGGCGAACAAGGCGCTGCAGAAGACGCTCGAGCAGTAGATCTACTCAAGTGTTGTGGTCGTCCGCCCGGCCATAATGGCCGCGTGGGGGAAGTCCGGACCGTGTGGTCCTCGCTCGTGCTGGCGTTGTGTGCCGTGGGCCTGCTGCTCGTCGTGCCGTTCTTGTTCTTGCAGGGTTTCCTGGCGAGCTTCCCGGTGTTCGGCACGAGCAGTCACAAGGGTGACGGCTATCTGACCTGGGCGGCCTGGCTCGGCGGGGGACTGCCGCTGATCGGCGTCGTCGTGGCGGCTTTCGGGCGGCGACGTGGGTGGGCGTGGTTCTTCGGGATCTGCCTGGTCCTGGCCGTCGCGGTCGCCGGGCTGAACTGGGTCGACCACGTCCGCCACGCGCCACCGCCCCCGCCGGAGCCGCGCCACTGCGTCGAGCGCAGCGGCGGCGGCAACGAATGCCCAGGCGGCTGACCTACTCCTCGAACGTCATCTCCGGCGGCGGCCGCCGGAAGCCCCGGGTGATCGCCGCCAGGACGACGATGCCGATCGCCAGCCAGACCAGGCCGAACACCAGCGCGATGCCGTCCAGGTTGACCAGTAGCCACAAATCGACCACGGCCCCGATCGCTGGGAAGACCACCCAGGTCAGCACGCGTTTCCCGGCCCGGTCGCGCAGCCACGTCGCCAGGACGCTGACGTTGACGAACGTGAACGCCGTGAACGCCCCGAAGTTGATGAACGACGTCGACGTGCTGACGTCCAGCGCCAGCGCGACCAGCCCGACGAGCCCGGTCAGGACGATGCCGAACACCGGCGTCGCGAACCGCGGCTGGAGCTTGCCGAAGATCCGCGGCAGGACGCCGTCGCGGCCCATGGCGAACATCAGCCGCGACGCGCTCGCCTGGGCGGCGATCCCCGACGCGAACTGCGCCACGACCAGACCGGCGAGGAAGAACGACGCGAAGAGGTTGCCGCCGATCGTCGTCGCGATTTCGAACGCGGCGGACGACTCGTCGGTGAACGTGCTGCCCGGGTGCGCGAGCTGGGTGAAGTAGGCGAGCACGATGAAGATGCCACCGCCGATCAGCGCGGTCAGCAGGATGGCGCGGGGGATCGTCTTGCGCGGTTCGGTCGTCTCCTCGGTCAACGTCGTCACGGCGTCGAAGCCGAGGAAGGAGTAGGTCGCGAGGGCGGCGCCGCCGGAGATCGTCCCCAGCGTGCTGCCCGTGTGGAAGAACGGCTGCGTGCTCGCCAGCGAGCCGCCGACGTGCAGGACCTGTTTGACCGAAAGAACAACGAAGAAGCCGATCACCAGGATCTGGAACGCCATGAGGACGAAGTTCGCCTTTTCGGCGATCTTGATGCCCAGGACGTTGAGGATGGTCGTCAGCAGGATAAAAGTGATCAACCAGAGCCAATTGGGCACGGCGGGGAACTCGGCCGAGAGGTAGGCGCCGCCGATCAGCCAGATCACCATCGGCAGGAAGAAGTAGTCGAGGAGCACGGCCCAGCCGACGAGGAACCCGGCTCGCGCGTCGACCGCTTTTCGGACATAGGTGTAGGCCGAGCCCGCGACGGGGTGGGTCGCGGCCATCTTCCCGTAGCTCGCCGCGGTGAACAGCATGGCGACCAGAGCGAGCAGGTACGCCGAGGGCACGGTGCCGTCGGTCGTCGTCGCGACGATGCCGAAGGTGCCGAGCACGATCAGCGGAGCCATGTAGGCGAGCCCGAACAGGACGACGCCGGGCAGGCCGAGCCGGCGCTGCAGGGCGGCCGGGGCCGCGGCCGTGGAGGTCATCGGTCGTCTCCTTCTCGTGGACGCCAGCGGTCCGGGTCGATCCGGCCCCGGTAGAGCGGCAGCTCGAGGGGCGCGTCGGTGGGGGCGAATTGCGTCCACATGCGGTTGGTGCCCGCGGTGCCCTCGCGGCGAACGCGCGCCACCTCGTCGAGGTCGATCGTGTGGGCGAGGACGCCCTGGTCGATTCCCGGCAACGCGCCGAGCACGTCACCTTCGGGTCCGACGAGCAGGCTGTCGCCCATCCCGAGCGGCCCGGCCGTGTTCACGCTGGCGACGAAGACCTGGTTGACGATGGCGTTCGCCCGAGCCAGGACGAGCTCCTGGGCGCGGTCGGGGGTCGTGGTCTGGACGGGGTTGAGCACGATCTCGGCGCCCATCCAGGCGAGGTGCCGGGTCACTTCGGGGAACCAGGCGTCGTAGCAGATGGAGAACCCGACGCGGCCGGCATCGGCCAGATCGGCGACGACGAACCGGTCGCCGGGGTCGTAGGGCTCGTGCGGCCGCCAGGGGAAGACCTTGCGGTACCAGCCGGCCAGCTCGCCTCGCGGGGAAAAGACGAGGGCGGTGTTGAACAGTTCGCCGTGGTCGCCTTTTTCGCAAACGGTGCCGGGCGCGAGCCAGATCCCCAGGTCGCCGGCCAGTTCCGCGAGTTCCTTGGTCCTCGGCCCCTGCAGCGGCTGGGCGGCGGCGCGGAGCTGCTCGGTGCGTTCGTCGCCTTCGCCGTCGACGCCGCAGAGGTGCAGCTCGGGGAAGGCGGCCAGGCGCGTGTCCGGAAAACGGCCGAGGACGGCTTCGACCTCGCCCGCGAACCCGCCGTCCCCGACGGCGCGGGGCGGCGCTTGCACCAGGGCGATCGGCAGTGGTCGCGGCATGGACGAAAAATAGTCCATCTTGAACACTTAAACAAGAGTGCTCAAGATGAGCAGTTTGTGCGGTACGGTCGGTTCATGGCGACGGCAGACCTGAGCGCCCCGGCACTGACCGGTATCCGGCGGCTGTCCGCACTGGACACGGTCCGCGCCCGCATCGCGCTCGCCGTGGAGCTGGGCTTGCTGAAGCCGGCGGAGCGTCTACCGGCGAACGCCGACATCGCGCGAGCCCTCGGCGTCGCGGAGATCACCGTGCGGCGCGCCTTGGAGTCCCTGGTCGGCGACGGCCTGATCGAACGCCGCCGCGGCCGAGGCGGCGGAACGCTCGTGGCCGCTGATCCACCGACGCAGCGAGTCCGCGAGGTCGGCGCGTACCGCGAGTCGGCGGCCGAGGTCCGTGACCTGATCGACCACCGCCTGGTCCTGGAGGCGGGCTTGGTCCAATTGGTGGCAAAGCGGTCGCCGGACCTCCCGCGCTTGCGGACGTTGGTCGCCCGCATGGACACGGCGACGGGCTGGGCGGAGTTCCACGAGCTCGACGCGGAGTTCCACCGAACGGTGGCGGCCCCCGCCCCGGCCGCGGCGGTGGCCCAGTACGAGACGGTGCTGGCCGAGCTGTACCGGTTCTACCTGCCGTACCCCATGGCCAAGCTGCGCGAGTCGAACCGCGACCACGCACGCTTGGTGAAGGCACTGGCAGCAGGCGACCCGGACGCGGCGGCCCGGGTGACGAGAAAGCACGTACGCGGCCTGCACCAGACGATGTTCGTCGGCCTCGCCGCAGGGGATCCGGCAACGCCCGAAAACTGACGACGGCTCACGTGTCCTGCCCGCGAACCCGCCAGGGGTCTGACTGACCGGCAACCGCCGGAACTCGGCGGGCTCAGCCGTGCGCCAGTTTCGGCGATGGTCGAAAGTCGACCACGGCTCGGCGGTCTGTAGCGCCCGGCCCGGACTCGACGCGACCAAGGGCAGACTCGGCGCCGCCGCGGCCCGCCCGTCGCGGTGGTCTGAAAGTTGACCATCGTCTCGTCCCCGGCCGTTCGGCGGTGATCATCGGCTGATCGGCCGATCTCCCGCGTCCGCGCTCCCGGCAGCCTGGGCCCATGTCGATCACCCGGTTCGCCATCCCCATGCTCGCCGCCGCGGCGCTCGTTCCCGCCGTCCCCGCGGTCGCCGCCGCGGACGGCGTCTCCTGGCAGCTCTGCTCCGCCGTCGCGAAAGGCTGGGATTCCGGCGATCAGCGCAGCGAGTGCACGCTGGTCCCGGTCCCGCTCGACTACGCCGACCCCGATGGTCCGAAAATCGACATCGCCGTGAGCCGGATCAAGGCGACCGGCGCGAAGACCGGTGCCGTCCTGCTGAATCCGGGTGGTCCCGGTCAGTCCGGCTTGACCATGCCGCGCAGCATCGCCGACAGTCACGCCGGTGGCATCGGTGTTCATCACGACCTCGTCGGGTTCGACCCGCGGGGCGTCGGGTACAGCGCCGACCTGCCGTGCGCGGTCGATTTCCCGGAGCCCGATCTCGGCGTCCCCGACAAGGAGAAGGCCCGCGAAGCCGCGGAGCGCACGGCCGCCGCGAACCGCGAGTGCGTTGCCGCGCATCCCGCCTTTGTCCGAAACCTGACCACGCCGACCATCGCCCGCGACCTGGACCGGATCCGGCAAGCCCTCGGCGAGGACAAGATCGGCTACTACGGCGTCTCCTGGGGCACCGCGCTCGGCGCGCAGTACCGGTCGCTCTTCGACGACCACGTCGACAAGATGCTGCTCGACTCCGTCATGGCGCCGGACCTGAATGTCACCGAAATGGACGACGCCCAGGCGACCGCCGGCGAGAACACCTTCCACGAGTTCGCGTCCTGGATTGCCCGCTACGACGTCGTCTACCACTTCGGGAGCACCGAGCCCGTAGTCGCGGAGGCCCTCCTCGACCTGCGGGCGAAGTTCGGTGCGACCGTGAACGGCATGCTCGCCAACCCACGCCGCGAGTGGGCCGGCCTGGCGAAGCAGCTCGCGGCTATCCGGGACGGCCGCGCGCCGGTTGTCGGAAAAACGACCACGGGATTCGGCTGGGACGGCGAGCCGCAGGCGTTCAACCACTTCCAGCAGACGGCCCTGCTCTGCAACGAGTCGCCGAGCCCCCGCGACTTCGACACCGTCTGGCAGCACCGCCTCGACCGCATGAAGCGCCTGCCGGTCGCGGGCGGCTACGGCCTCTACGAACAGCTCTGCGTCGGCTGGCCGCTGGACGCGCGGCCGTGGTCGTTCGCGAAAGGACAAAGCCCGCTGCAGCTCGTCGGCCACGTCTACGAGCCGGTCACGCCCATCGGCTGGGCGCTCGAGATGCAGCGCAAGATCGGCGGCACGCTGATGACCGTCGAGGACGACGCCCACGGATCGCTGTCGTCACTGCCGTGCGCCGAAGCCGTTGTCACTTTCTTCGACACAGGTCAGACGACGTCCGAGGCGTGCCCCGGCGCACCGACGCCCAAGCCGTGAATCAGCGGGCGCGCAGCTGCTCGCGGACCTCCATCAGCGCGAAGCCGAGCAGGTTCAGCCCGCGCCAGTAGTCCGGCTTGGCCGCGTTCTTCTCCTCGCGCGCGAGGCCGGTGCCCCACACGAGGTCCTTCTTCGACGCCTCGACGAGCACCGCCTCGCCGGTCCCGAGCAGGAACCGGCGCAGGTCGCGGTGGGCCCGGAACTTGGCCAGGTTGCCGTCGACGACGATGTCGAACCGGTGCCGCTCCCAAGTGGCGGCGTCGAACCCGGCGACCTCGCGGCCGAGCACCTTCGCCGCCTTCGGCTCGGGCGTCTCCCGGATCAGCGCGGCCTTTTCGTGGTCACCGAACAGCGCGGCCTTGCCGGCCATCATGTAGTGCTCGGCGGTCGGATAGACGACGCCGTCGGCCTCGAACGGGTCGGCCCACCACTGGCTCAGGCAGCTCGCCGTCACCCGCCCGGACTTCGTGGGCGTGTGCCCGTAGAACAGCAGGTATTCGGGCTCCGCACCCTCGTGGACCTTTTCGCGCAACGCCTCGACACTGCGGACCCCGTCGACCTTCACCATCCGCCTAGTGGACCACGCCCTCAGAGCAGGAAGTGGAACAGGGGGCTGCCCGGCTCGATCCGTTCCACCTGTAGCGGGCTCGCGTCCATCCGCGCCAGCAGGCCCGGGAGGTCGGACGACCGGGCGATTTCGACGCCGACCAGCGCAGGGCCCATCTCGCGGTTGGTGCGCTTGACGTACTCGAAGCGGGTGATGTCGTCCTCGGGCCCGAGGACCTGCTCGAGGAACCGCCGCAGCGCGCCCGGCTCCTGCGGGAACCCGACGAGGAAGTAGTGCTTCAGCCCTTCGTGCATCAGCGAGCGTTCGAGGATCTCGCTGTAGCGGCTGACGTCGTTGTTGCCGCCGGAGACCACGATGACGACGGTCTGCCCCGGCTCCACTTGGACCACCGAGCCGAGCGAGGCCGCGGCCAGCGCGCCCGCGGGCTCGGCGATGATCCCGTCGGACTGGTACATCGCCAGCATCTCGGTGCAGATGGCACCCTCGGCGACCGAGGTCAGCTCGGCGCCGCTCTCGCGGATCAAGGGGTAGGTGACGTTGCCGGCGATGCGCACGGCGGCGCCGTCGACGAACGAGTCGAGCTCCGGCAGCCGCACCGGCTCCCCGGCGGCAAGGGCGGCCGCCATGCACGCCGCCCCCGCGGGTTCGACGCCGACGACCCGGACGTCCGGGTGCCGCTCCCGCAGCCAGCTGCCGACTCCGGCGAGCAGCCCGCCGCCGCCGACCGGCACGACCACGACGTCCGGCACGAAGCCGAGTTGCTCGATGACCTCCAAGGCGACCGTGCCCTGGCCGGCGACGGTGCGGACGTCGTCGAACGCCGGCACGAGCGTCGCCCCGGTGCGCTGCGCGTCCTCGTTGGCCGCGGCGAAGGCGTCTTCGTACGTTTCGCCGACAACGATGACCTCGATGTGCGCGCCGCCGAGCGTCGCGATGCGTTCGCGCTTCTGCCGCGGCGTGGTGCCCGGGACGTACACGCGGCCGTTCGCGCCGAGCCGGCGGCACGCGTACGCGACGCCCTGGGCGTGGTTGCCGGCGCTGGCGCAGACGACGCCCAAGGCACGCGTCGAGTCGTCCAGCTGGACAATGAAGTTGTAGGCGCCGCGGATCTTGTACGACCGGACGGTCTGCAGGTCTTCGCGCTTCACCCAGACCTGGGCGTCCACCCGGGACGACAGCCGCGCGCTCGGCTCCAGCGGGGTCCGGGTCACCACCCCGGCCAGCCGCTCGGCCGCCTTTTCGATGGTCGCCGCGGTCACCGTGTCGATGTCATGCACCTCGATGAATCTACGACTCGGGCGTCCCGGGCAACCGCGCGGGCCTCCGGGCGCATCAAAGGGGTGACGAACAGGACAGGGGGCGCCGGTGAACGACTTCACCGAGTACGTGACGGCACGAGCCGGCTGGCTGCGCAAGGTCGCGTACCTGCTCTGCGGCGACTGGCACCGGGCGGACGACCTGGTCCAGACGGCGATCACCCGGCTCTACGCGAACTGGTCGCGGGCCGCCCGGGCGGACAACCTGGACGGGTACGCCCGCCGGACGCTGGTCAACGCGTTCCTCGCCGAGCAGCGGCAGTCGTGGTGGCGGCGGGTGGATTTGCGCGGAATCGACCACGACCCGCCTCCGGCGCCCGGCCCGGACGTCGACTCGGCGCTCGACCTGCGCGCCGCGCTGGACAGGCTGCCCGCGCGTCAGCGGGCGACCGTCGTCCTGCGCTACTTCGGTGACCTGCCGGTCGCCGAAACCGCCCGTGCCCTCGGGTGCTCCGAAGGCACAGTCAAGAGCCAGACCGCGAAGGCCGTGGAGACGCTCCGCGAGCTGCTGGGCGAGCCGATTGCGGAGGGACGAGCATGACCGACACCGAGCTGTCCACGATGCTGAAGGAACTGGCCGACAAGCCCGCGCCGCCGCCCCGGATCGACGTCGACCGCGCGCGCCGGATCGGGGGACGCCGTCGTCGCGCGCGGACCACGGCCCTCGTCCTGGGATGCGCCGCTGTCGTGACGGCCGCGGGCCTGACGGCCGTGTCGGTGTTCCGGCCCACGCCACCGCCCGCGCCGGCGGCCGTCCTGCCCAAGCCCGCCCCTCTCGCCCCGGCGCCCACCGACGACCCGCTGGTGACGAAGGCGAGCTTCGGCTGGCTGCCCGAGCCGATCACGGGCATCGAGTACGGCCGCGGCGGCCACGGCGACTACGCGCTGGCCATCGGCCGCGGCGACCTGCCGCCGATGATCTGGCTCGCGGTGTACGACCAGGAACCGCCGTTGGACCGCCGGCACGACATGGGCGGGCGGGCGGTGCGCGTTCCGGTCCGGGTCGGTGACCGCGACGGTTACTGGGTCACGACCGATGCGGGGGACCCGCTGAACCAGGGCAACAGCTACCTGCGCTGGCCGACCGCGGACGGCCGCTGGGCCGAGCTGAACGCGTACTACCTCGCCCTTCCCGACCTGCAGCAGGTCTTGCTGCGGGTCGCCGGGGAGGTCACGTTCGCGAACCGGCCGGTGCCGCTGCCGCTGCACATCGACAGCCTGCCGGGGACCTTCCGGGTCGCCGACATCTCCCTGTGGCGCCGCCCCGACAGCGACGGCGTCCCGTGGCGGGCGGTGCTGCAGTACTCGTCGAACGGCGCGCTGGCGACGATCACGGTCTCGCTCCCCGGCGGCCAGGCGGACGGCCTCGGCAAGCCGGTCTGCGCGACGAAGAACGGGCTCAAGGCTTGCGTCGCGATCGACCACCCGCAGGCCGCGGGCGTCGACAGCCAGGCGCTGCTCGACCGCATCACGCTGCTCGGCCCGGACGAGTCGAAGTGGACCACGCACGTGATCGGGTGATCAGCCCTTCGGCACCGCCGGGTAGGGGACGAAGGTGCTGGTGTTCTCGTCGACGGTGAGCTGCTTGCCGATCGTCGGGAACGCGCGTTGCGAGCACGCCGGCCGTTCGCAGACTTTGCAGCCCATCCCGATCGGCGTCGCCGCGGCGGGCTCGTCCAGATCGAGGCCGGTCGAATAGACGAGCCGCCCGGCGTGCCGCAGTTCGCAGCCCAAGCCCACCGTGAACGTCTTGCCCGGGCTGCCATACCCGCCGATGTTGCGGGACACCGTGCGCGCGACCCAGAAGTAGCTCTTCCCGTCGGGCAGGGTCGCGATCTGGGTGAGGATCTTCCCCGGCTGGGTGAACGCCTCGTAGATGTTCCACAGGGGACAGGCGCCACCCACCCGGGAGAAGTGGAAGCCGGCCGCGGACTGGCGCTTCGACATGTTCCCCGCCCGGTCCACCCGCACGAAGGAGAACGGCACCCCGCGCTGCTTGGGACGTTGCAAAGTGGACAGCCGGTGGCACACGGTCTCGAAGCCGACGCCGTAGTGGTCGCACAGCCGCTCGATGTCGTAGCGGAACCGCTCGGCCGCGGCCAGGAACGGTCCATAGGGGAGGATCAGCGCCCCCGCGAAGTAGTTCGCCAGGCCGACCCGCGCCAGCGAACGCGCCGCCGGCCCGGAGAACGCCCACGAGTCGGCCAGCTCGGTGATCAGGTCGTCGTACTCGAGCAGCGCGATCTGCGAAGCCATGCGAAACGCCTGCTGCCCGACGCGCAGGCTCGGCGCCAGGCGCAGCACGCGCGTCACGGGCTCGTAGAGGTGCTGCTGACCGGCGGATTCGTCGATCCCGTCGTTGGTCACTTCGACGCCATAGCGCTGCCAGAGCCGTTCCTTCAGCGCGCCGAGCACCTGGCCGCGCTGCAGCGGGATGTCGGCCGCCATCTTCTCGGCGCGTTCGTCCAGTTCGGCGACATAGTTCTCGCGCTCGTAGAAGAAGTCGCGGACCTCCTCGTGCGGCAGCGCCGCCGCCGCGCTGCCGTGCATGCCCAGGCCGTTTTCCGTGGTCAGTGCGGCGGTGCTCTCGACGGCGTTGCGGTAGCTGCGGTGCAGCTTGACCAGCGCCTGGGCGATCGCCGGCAGGTTCGACGCCAGTTCGTTGAGCTCGCTGGTCGTCACGTCGATGCCGAGGACCTCGTCGAGCAGGGCTTCCTTGACGTCGGCGACCAGCCGGGACGTGTCGTTGTTCGCGAAGAACTCGGTGTCCACCCCGAACGCCTGCGTGATCCGCAGCAGCACCGGGACGGTCAGCGGACGCGAGTTGTGCTCGATCTGGTTGAGGTAGCTGGGTGAGATCTCCAGCACACGAGCGAGGTCGGCCTGGCTCATCGACCGGCTTTCACGCAGATGCCGCAACCTCGCTCCGGCGAAAGTCTTCTCCATTCGAGCCGTCCTCTCCGGAAGGTTTCCGGTCCTGAACGGTTACGTGAACGGTCAAGAACGCGGATTTTCGGTGCGGTTGCGAAACGGCTATTCGCAACCTTTGCAAGCAGCCTACGTACCCTTCGCACAAATTGGCAACTTGGACAGCTGGACCCGATTTTCCCAGCCGTGCGAGGGTCGGATCAGGCAAGGCGAGCAATCGCAAACTTCGCAACACCGGGAGATCCGATGACGGAACAGGCCAAGCAGGCGGCCGCGGAGCTGGCGGCGCAGTGGGCGAACGACCCCCGCTGGGCGGGCGTGCAGCGCTCCTACTCGGCTGAGGACGTCGTCAAGCTGCGCGGCAGCGTGGTCGAGGAGCACACGCTGGCCCGCCGCGGCGCGGAGAAGCTGTGGGACCTCCTGCACACCGAGGACTACATCCACGCGCTCGGCGCCCTGACCGGCAACCAGGCCGTCCAGCAGGTCCGCGCGGGCCTGCAGGCCATCTACCTGTCCGGCTGGCAGGTCGCGGCCGACGCCAACTTGTCCGGCCAGACCTACCCGGACCAGAGCCTCTACCCGGCCAACTCGGTGCCGGCCGTGGTCCGCCGCATCAACAACGCGCTGGGCCGCGCCGACCAGATCAACTGGGCCGAGGGCAACACCGACATCGACTGGTTCGCGCCGATCGTCGCCGACGCGGAGGCCGGCTTCGGTGGCCCGCTCAACGCGTTCGAGCTGATGAAGGGCATGATCGCGGCCGGCGCCGCGGGTGTGCACTGGGAAGACCAGCTCGCGTCCGAGAAGAAGTGCGGCCACCTCGGCGGCAAGGTCCTCATCCCGACCAAGCAGCACGAGCGCACGCTGAACGCCGCCCGTCTCGCCGCGGACGTGCTGAACGTGCCGTCGCTGATCGTCGCCCGCACCGACGCGCAGGCCGCGACGCTGCTGACCAGCGACGTCGACGAGCGCGACCAGCAGTTCCTCACCGGCGGCCGTACCGCCGAGGGCTTCTACGAGGTCACCAACGGCATCCAGCCGTGCATCGAGCGCGGCCTGGCCTACGCCCAGTACGCCGACCTGCTCTGGATGGAGACCTCGGAGCCGGACCTCGAGGTGGCGCGCAAGTACGCCGAGGCCATCAAGGCGAAGTTCCCGGACCAGATGCTGGCCTACAACTGCTCGCCGTCGTTCAACTGGAAGAAGCACCTGGACGACGCGACGATCGCGAAGTTCCAGCGCGAGCTCGGCCACATGGGCTACAAGTTCCAGTTCATCACGCTGGCCGGCTTCCACGCGCTGAACTACTCGATGTTCGACCTGGCGCACGGTTACGCCCGCGAGGGCATGACCGCCTACGTCGACCTGCAGGAGCGCGAGTTCGCTTCGGAGAGCCGCGGCTACACCGCCACCAAGCACCAGCGCGAGGTCGGCACCGGCTACTTCGACAACGTCGCGACGGCGCTGAACCCGGAGAGCTCGACCACGGCGCTCAAGGGCTCCACCGAAGAAGCCCAGTTCCACTGATCCCGGCCGCGGCCTGACGGCGCACCCCCCTCCGTCGTCAGGCCGCGTCCCTCCCCTTCTTTCCTTCCCTGCCCACAGCTCGCGGAGGCACCCCATGGTTGATCGGCTGAACTACCGCATCGAGGTCACCGGCGAGGTCGACGGCCGGTTCGCGGAGATCCTGACCCCGGCGGCACTCGACTTCCTGGCCAAGCTGGACAACACGTTCGCCGGACGCCGGCGCGAGCTGCTCGACGCCCGCCGCGTGCGGCGCGAGGAACTGCAGTCCGGTGAGAAGCCGCTCGGCTTCCTGCCCGAAACGCGCCGGATCCGCGACGACGAGTCGTGGCAGGTCGCCCCGACCGCGCCCGGCCTGGAGGACCGCCGCGTCGAGATCACCGGCCCGACCGACCGCAAGATGACGGTCAACGCGCTCAACTCCGGCGCGAAGGTGTGGCTGGCGGACTTCGAGGACGCGACGTCGCCGACGTGGCACAACGTCATCGACGGCCAGCTCAACCTCTTCGACGCGATCCGCCGCAACATCGACTTCACGACCGAGGCCGGCAAGCAGTACACGATCGGCGACGAGCCCGCGACGATCGTCGCGCGCCCCCGTGGCTGGCACCTGGTGGAGAAGCACATCCGCATCGACGGCCGTCCGGTCTCGGCGAGCCTGGTCGACTTCGGCCTGTTCTTCTTCCACAACGCCCGCCAGCTGCTCGCTCGCGGCGTCGGCCCGTACTTCTACCTGCCGAAGCTGGAGAACCACCTCGAAGCGCGGCTGTGGAACGACGTCTTCCTGCTGGCGCAGCGCGAGCTCGGCATCCCGCGCGGCACGATCCGCGCGACCGTGCTGATCGAGACGATCACCGCCGCGTTCGAGATGGACGAGATCCTCTACGAGCTGCGCGAGCACGCGGCGGGTCTCAACGCCGGCCGCTGGGACTACATCTTCAGCCTGATCAAGAACTTCGCCGCGCACGGCGCCGACTTCGTGCTGCCGGACCGTGCTCAGGTCACGATGACCGTGCCGTTCATGCGTGCCTACACCGAACTGCTGGTGAGCACCTGCCACAAGCGCGGCGCGCACGCCATCGGCGGCATGGCCGCGTTCATCCCGAGCAAGGACCCGGAGATCAACGCGACCGCGGCCGAGAAGGTCCGCGCCGACAAGGAACGCGAGGCCGGCGACGGTTTCGACGGCTCGTGGGTCGCTCACCCGGGCCTGGTCCCGATCTGCCGCGAGGTCTTCGACGGCGTGCTCGGCGGCTGGCCCAACCAGCTCGGCAAGCTGCGCGACGACGTCCACGTCACCGCCGAGGACCTGCTCGACGTGGCCAGTGCCGGCGGCGAGGTCACCGAAGCGGGCGTGCGCGCGAACATCAACGTCGCGCTGCGCTACGTCGACGCGTGGCTGCGCGGCACCGGCGCGGCGGCGATCCACAACCTGATGGAGGACGCGGCCACGGCGGAGATCGCGCGCTGCCAGGTCTGGCAGTGGATCCGCAACGGCACGAAGCTCGAGGACGGCACGGCGCTGACCCGCGAGCTGGCGGTCGAGTACCTGGACGAAGAGCTCGCGTCGGTGCAGGCGGAGCTGGGCACCGGTAACCGCCTCGACGACGCGTACGAGATCTTCACCGAAACCGCGCTGGGCGAAAAGCTGCCGAGCTTCCTCACCACGGGCGCCTACGCGCGGTACCTCACAGACGCCCGGTAGCAGGGCCCCGGTTGCCCCTACCTGACGAGGGGCAACCGGATCCACACTGATTGGGATGGTGTGGTCCGGAACTGGTCCGGCGACGGTGGCTCCCCGTCGCCGGGCCAGTTTCGTTTTTGTCGTTCTCCGAGCAACCCCGGCGCCCGCGAACCCCGTTTGAGACGGTGTGAGGGCGACGAGGAGGACCACGTGAGACGGCCGGAAGAGGCAGGATTCCGCGACTACGTCACGGCGAGGATGGACGTCCTGCGCCGGACGGCCTACCTGCTGTGCCGCGACTGGCACCTCGCGGACGACCTGGTGTCGATCACCATCGGCAAGCTGTACCGGCACTGGCCGCGGGCTCGGCGGATGGATCACGTCGACGCCTACGTGCGCCGGATCCTGGTGCGGACGTGGCTCGACGAGAAAGCCCGGGCGTGGCGGCGCGAGGAACCGGCGGAGACGCTGCCGGAGCTGGTCGTGCCACCCAGCGACGACGTCGTCGAGCGACTCGGTCTCCTCGAGCTGCTCGACGTGCTGCCGCCGCGGCGCCGGGCCGCGGTGGTGCTGCGGTACTACTGCGACCTTTCCGTCGAGGAGACCGCCGAGATCCTCGAGTGTTCTCCCGGAACCGTGAAGAGCCAGACCGCGCGCGGGCTCGACTCGCTGCGCGCGCTCGTCGCCGCGAGCCAGAGCTGAAGGAGGGGCCATGAGCAAGGAACAGTTCGACGCGGCGATCGGCGCGGTGCCGGTGTCCACGGTGGATCTCGACGCGGTGCTGAACCGCGAACGCCGTCGCGCGCGGGTGGCGCCGTGGACAGCCGCCGGCGCGGGCGTCGCAGCCGTGGTCGTCGTCGCGACAACCGTGTTCACGCCCGGCGAACCCGGGCCGGCGAGGGTGGTGCCCGCGAGCCCACCGTCGGCGTCATCCGACCCGTGCGCCGTGTCTCCCTACCCGCCGCAGACGGGGCCGCCGGCGCCGGAGACCGCCGACGTCGCGGCGCACCGGCTCAGCGGCGTGCTGACCGCCGCCGTCCAGCAGCGGGTCGCGGCCGGGACGAAGCTCCAGCCGCACGCCGACGGCGAGTACCCGAAGGGGAAGCAGCACGGGCCGCTGACCTTCTTCCACGTGTTCTCCGCGCGAGTGGCGTCCGGAAGCACGTGCGGCGGCGGCGAGGACTACTTCATGGCCGCGGCGACGACGGCCGGCAAGGCGGGCAAGGGCAACGTCTGGGCGATCGTCACCCGGCTCGGCGGCAACGCCACGCCGGCCACCGAGTGCAACCCGCCGCCCGAAGGCGCGCAGGGCACGTGCGACCGGACGTCCGGGCCGCACGGCGAGCAGATTGTCGCGCTGACGTTCGCCCTTCCCCAGGACGCGACCGTCAACCAGGTCAACGTCACCAAGCCCGACGGCACCGGCGTCATCATCGAGGCGGAGAACGTCGCGGACAGTGCGAAGCAGCGCCACGACGTCCCGCCGGACATGCCGCCGCCGCTGACTCTCGCCCAGCTGAAGGCGATCGCGCTGGACCCGAAGCTGACGCTCTACCCCTGAGCGGCCAGAAGGACCTTTGCGGCTTCGCGGGCCGTGCTCGCTTCGCTCGGATCTCCGGTGATCGCGGCGAGCACGGTCGCGCCTTCGACGAGCGAGAACAGCTGGTCGGCAGTGGTTTGGTCCGAAACGAGACCACGCAGGTAGGCGCGGACGAGATCCTTGTGCTCGCGGATCGCGGCAGCGACGCCCGGCGCCGGTTCGCCGAACTCGCCGAACGAGTTGACGAACGCGCAGCCGCGGAAGCCGGGTTCGGAAAACCAGTCCCGCAGCCAGCCGAACACGGCCAGCGGGTCATCGCCGCGGGCGTGGACGAATTTGCGCAACGACGCTCGCCACCGCTCGTCCCGGCGTCGGAGATAGGCCTCGACCAGGTCGTTCTTCGCGGGGAAGGTCTGGTAGAGCCGCTTGAGCGAGACGCCCGAGCGCGCGCGGACGGCGTCCATTCCGACCGCCTGGACGCCGTGGGCGTAGAAGAGCTCCTCGGCGGCTTCCAGGAGCCGGTCGGTCGCCTCCGTGGGAGTCATGTCACCTGCCTCTGGTGCGGAGAATGAGCGTTCTCTAGGCTACCGGAGAACGCCCGTTCTCCACCGGTGAAGGAGAGACTCATGACCCCGCGTCCGCCGTTCCCGCCGTTCGACGAGGACACCGCCCGCCAGAAGGTCCAGGCCGCCGAGGACGCCTGGAACACGCGCGACCCCGAGCGCGTCTCGCTGGCCTACACGGAGGATTCCGTCTGGCGCAATCGCGACCAGCACGTCGTGGGACGCGCGGAGATCGTCAGGTTCCTGACAGCGAAGTGGGAGCGCGAGCTGGACTACGCGTTGCGCAAGGAGCTGTGGGGCTTCCGCGGCAACCGCATCGGCGTCCGGTTCCAGTACGAATCCCGCAACGCCGAGGGCCAGTGGTTCCGCAGCTACGGCAACGAGCTGTGGGAGTTCAGCGACGAAGGCCTGATGCGTCGGCGGGAGGCAAGCATCAACGACGTGCCGATCGAGTCGTCGGATCGCCGGATCTTCGGTCCGCGCCCGGAGTCCGAGCACGGCGTCCTGCTGCCGATCTTCTGAGTCCGCTTCACGCGTAATCGCTCCTGGCCGGGCCCCGCCATGGGCATGCTCGGGCGCATGACGGCACCGGCGTTCGGCGGCGAAGTGAGCGAGTACTACCAGCGGTACCGCCGCGGCTACCCACCCGCGGTGGGGGAGGCGCTGACTGCGGCGTTCACGCTGACAAGCGAGGACGTCGTGCTCGACCTCGGCTGCGGCACCGGCCAGCTCACCCGGGTCCTGGCGCCCCGCGTGGGCGCGGTGCTGGGCATGGACCCGGAGCCCGCGATGCTCGGCCAAGCCCGCAAGGCGGGTTCGCCGCCGAACGTGAGCTGGCTCCTGGGCGCGGACTCCGACGTCGGCGCGCTGTCCCCGGCTCTCGGCGCGGGCCGGCTGGGCGCGGTGACGGTGGCGCAGGCGTTGCACTGGATGGACCACGCCCGGCTGTTCGCGGCGGTGCGTCCGCTGTTGCGCCCGGGCGGCGGTGTCGCGGTGGTGACCAACGGCGAGCCGCTGTGGCTGCAGGACGCGGCGTGGTCGGTGGCGTTGCGCGAGGTGGTCTCGTCGTATTTGGGGACACCGCTGCACAGCACGTGCGGCACGGACGAGACGAGCCAGACGCGCTATGCCGACGCCCTCTCGGCGGCGGGGTACGCGGTAGCTGCCCAGGTCGTCGCGTATGACGCGACGCTGAGTGTCGAGGAGATCGTCGGTGGTCTTTTTCGGCCATGAGCCCGGCGCAGCTGCCGGCGGCCGAGGCGCGGCCGGCCTTCACCGAAAGCGTCCGGGAGGCGGTGGCCCCGCACGGACCACTGCGGGAACGGGTCCGGGTGCGCATCCTGACCGGGACCCGCTGACCGGTCACGGAAGGCGAATGGGTACCGGCCCGTAGTGTTCCGCTTATTGTTTCCCCGGGAACCGGCGCGGATGCTCGCTGCGAGGCGCTACCTTGCGCCGTTGTCCTGAGGAGTCCCCATGACCAGCAGGTTGAGAGCTGCCGTCGCGACCGTCTTCGTCGTGTTTTCGTTCTCGTTCGGCGCGGTGGTGACGGTGACCGCGCCCGCGTCGGCGCACCCCGACTGTCTCCGGTCCTGCCGTTTCTGAGCGGTCCGCTACCTACAGTTCGGCTTTCGCGAGCTTTGAAGCAGACAGCCGGCCCATGCTCGGTCGACCCGGGCGATCGCTTCGCCGAGCACTCGTTGTCACTGAGTCGGCGACTGCTACCTACAGTTCCGGGATCCCGGCCGCGACCGGCTCGAACGCATTGCCGGTGGCGATCTTCGGCCGCGGCAGCTCGACCGGCTCGCCCGGCTTGGTCCGTTTGTAGACCGCGGCGGTCGCCTCGGCGATCCGGCCCCAGTCGAAGTCCGCGGCCAGCCGCGCCTGCGCGGCCTTTGCCCGCTTCGCCGCGGCCGGCGCATCGGCCAGCACGGCCGTCACCGCGTTGGCCAGTTCCGCGACATCGCCGGGGCTGAACGCCAGCCCGGTCTCGCCGTGCACCACGACCTCGCCGAGCCCGCCGGCAGTCGACGCCACCAGCGGCGCCTTCGCGGCCGCGGCCTCCAGTGCGACGATCCCGAACGGCTCGTACCGGCTGGGCAGCACGACGGCGTCGGCCGCGGCCAGCGCCGCCCGCAGGTCGCGGTCCGAAAGGTGCCCGACGAAGTCGACCGCGCGCCGCACCCGCAGCTTCCGCGACTGCTCGACCAGCTCGTCGAAGTGTCGTCCTTTTCCGGCAACGACCACGCGCGTGCCGGGGTGGCGGCGCCGGATGCGAGGGAGCGCGGCCAGCAGGTCCTGCACGCCCTTCTCCCACTCGAGTCGTCCGAAATAGAGCAACAGCGGCGCCCCGGCCGGGCTGTAGACCTCGCGGGCCCGGGCGATCTCCTTCGCCGGCACTTGCCAGCCGCGTTCCTCGATGCCGTTGTGGATCACCGTGACATCGCCGGCCTCGACCTCGAAGAGATGCGCGACCTCGCGGCGCATGGCCTGCGAGCAGGTGATCAGTGCGTCGGCGCGGTTCGCCAGCCACCACTCGACCGAGTGAACTTGCTGGTTCAGCGGATGCGACAGCCAGCCGGAGTGCCGCCCGGCCTCGGTCGCGTGGATCGTGCCGACCAAGGGCACTCGCGCCGCCTCGGCGATCGCGATGGCCGGGTGCGCGACCAGCCAGTCGTGCGCGTGGACGACATCGGGCTGCCAGCCGCGCAGCAGGTCCTGCGCGGCGCGGATCATGGCGTGTCCCATGGCCAGCGTCCAGGCGACGAGGTCGCGTTCGAACGTCACGTGCATCGGGTCCTCGGCGACCCGGATGATCCGCACGCCCTCGACGACACGGTCGGTGCGCGGGTGCGTCCCGGCGTCGGTGCCCGCGGCGTGCCGGCAGAGGACGACGACCTCGTGACCCTGCCGGGCCAGGTGGCAGGCGAGCGCGTGCACGTGCCGGGCCAGGCCACCGATGGCCACTGGCGGGTACTCCCAGGACAGCATCAGCACACGCATGGGCAGAGGTTACTCGCGAGTCGGAACGGCCCGGCGGCGCCCGTGCCACCCGACCGGCTAGATCGGTCGCGGATTGTGGTCCGACTCACTGGCGAGCCCGGCGATCTCTGCCACCATCGGCCGGGATGACTTCACCAGAGGACACCGGCTGGCGCCGGCTCGACCCGCCCTTGTCCACCCCGTGGACCGGCGAGGTCGGCCCGGACAACGCCCTGCCTGAGTACCCACGGCCGCAGCTGACCCGGCCACGCTGGCTGAACCTCAACGGCGTCTGGGAGTACGCCGGCTGGCCGTCGTCGCCGGATGAACCACGGCCGTCCGGCTACGCCGAGCGGATCCTGGTCCCGTTCCCGCCGGAGTCGGCGTTGTCCGGAATCGACCGACGCGACGAGGTCCTCTGGTACCGGCGGCTTGTCGAGATCCCGGCGGACTGGCACGGCTCGCGAGTCCTCCTGCACTTCGGTGCGGTCGACCAGACGGCGAAGGTATGGGTCAACAACCAGCTCGTCGCGACGCACGAAGGCGGCTACACGGCGTTCAGCGCGGACATCACCGACGTCCTGCGGGCGTCCGGGCCGCAGGAGCTGACCGTGCGCGCCGAGGACCGCACCGACATCGAGCCTTTCCCGGTCGGCAAGCAGCGCAACGCGCCCGGCGGGATCTGCTACACGGCGTCGTCCGGAATCTGGCAGACGGTGTGGCTCGAGCCGGTGCCCGAAACGCGCGTCGAACGCCTCGACCTGACCCCGGACCTCACCGGCGTGACAGTGTTCCCGCAGGTCACCGGCGGCGCCGAGGTCGTGGTCGTCATTTCGACCACGGATGGCGAGGTGGCACGCGGTTCGGGCGCGACGGGGACGTCGGTGCGCGTGGACGTTCCCGAACCACGGCTCTGGACGCCCGACGACCCGCACCTCTACACACTGCGCGTTCGCCTGCTCGATCGGCATGGCGCGGTTTTGGACGAAGTCGGTAGCTACGCGGGCCTCCGGACGATCGGCCTGCTCCCGGACGCCGAGGGCCGCCCGCGGATCGCGCTCAACGGCCGGCCCACGTTCCTGCACGGCCCACTCGACCAGGGCTACTGGCCGGACGGCATCTCGACCGCGCCCACCGACGACGCCCTGCGTTTCGACCTCGAGAAGACGAAGGAGCTGGGCTTCAACTTCGTCCGCAAACACGTCAAGGTCGAGCCGGCGCGCTGGTACTTCTGGGCCGACACGCTGGGCTTGGTCGTCTGGCAGGACATGCCGTCGTTGACGGTGTCGTTCGACGGCCCGCCCGGCATCGCGCCGGACCCGGTCCCGCAGGCTCGCGAGCGGTTCGAAGCGGAATTGATCGAAATGATCACTCAACTGCGGGCGGTCCCGTCGATCGTCGGCTGGGTGCCGTTCAACGAGGGCTGGGGCGAGTTCGAAACGGCCCGTGTCGCGGAACTGGTCAAGGCCCTCGACCCGACCCGGCTGGTGATCGCGAACAGCGGGGTCAACTGCTGCTTCTCCCGCCCGGACACGGGCGCGGGTGACGTCTACGACGACCACACGTACGTCGGCCCGGGCGCGCCGGCGGTCACCGACGGCCGGGCGATCGTCGACGGCGAGTACGGCGGCCTCGGCCTGGTCTTGGACGACCACCGCTGGCCGGGCCCGCCGAACGCGTACGAAATGACGCAGACCCGGGAGCGGCTGACCGAGCGCTACGCGGAGGTGAGCGCCGCGCTGGAGCGAGTGGTCGTCGAGCGGGGTTTGTCCGGCGCGATCTACACCCAGACGACCGATGTCGAGAACGAGGTCAACGGCCTGCTGACGTACGACCGCAGAGTGCTCAAGGTCGACCCGTCGGTGGTCGCGAAGTGCGTGCGAGCGGTGATCGAGGCCGGCTCGGCCTGAGCTGCCTCGGTCGATTCCCGGCGACCGTCCGTACCAGCGGGTTCGCGGTCTGGTCAGTTTTCGGCGACGGCCTTGACCAGCCCATCACGCCCGTGGTCGAGCGCCGACAACAACGCGCCGCGCAGGGCCGCCGAGTCCGTCACCGCTCCCGCCTCCACCCGGACCGGCCCCGGCGCCGCGGCGCGGACCGTTTGCCGGATTTCGGCAACGAGGCCCGGCCGGCTCCCTGCCGGGCCGCCCAGCAGCACCAGGTCCGGGTCGACGATCGTGCAGATCGCGGCGACGGCCCGGCCGAGCGTCGCGCCGAGCAGCCGTAGTCGTTCGGCGGCCACGGCGTCGCCGGCGGCCTGGTCGAGCGTGGTCAAGATCGCGTCGACGTCCAGCGAAGGCGCGTCGGACCTGCCGAAGCCTTGGTCGGCGAGAGCCGACGCGAGCGTCGACCCCGAACTGTCGAGGTACCCGATCTCGCCTGCCAGCCCGTGCGCGCCCCGCACGAGCTGATCGCCGACATAGAGACTGACGCCGAGCCCGGCGCCGACGTAGACGTAAGCAAAGCTCTTCGCCTCCTGGGCGGCGCCCTCTCGTCGTTCGGCGAGTGCGGAGAAGTTGACGTCGTTGTCGAGCAGAACGTCATGCCCGATCTCCCCGGCCCGGAGCGTCCCCTCCGGAAAAGGCGACCCGGGCAGCGCGACGACCTCGTGTGTGACCGGGTCGACCGGGTTGGCCACCGAGATCGCGATCGCCCGTATCGGACCCGAGCCGACTCCGCCCGCCGCGGCGACCGCATCCCGGACTGCGGTCGTCACCGGCCGGTCACCGGGCGGGTGCCGCTCGGTGGCCAGGACCGTCCCGGTCAGGTCGGTCGTGATCGTGCGGACGCCCTGCTGGTTGACCTCCGCGGCGACCACGCGACCGGCGTTGGCGGCCAGCTCGTAGAAGGTGGCGATCCGGCCGCGGCGGCCGGTCTGGTCGGTGCCGGTGGCCCGCAGCGCGCCGGCCGTCTCCAGCCGGCGGACCGACTCGGAGATCGTCGGCTTCGAGATCCCGGTGGTCGCGGCGAGCTCGGCGCGCGTGGTCCGTCCGTGGACGAAGACGTGGTCCAGCACCGTGCGGTCGGTCATGGCCCGCAGCATCGCCAGGCGCGGAAGCGGCCGGTCGGGGTCGGACATCGCACCTCTTGTGGCGGGAGACGGACAGGGGTTACCGTAGCCGGGACATTCTAGTAAGGAGTCCTAACCAAAGATCGTGAGGACACCGATGACGACCACAGAGCTGCCCGCGAACATGTCCGAGGCCATCTCGCGGACCAAGCACGAGCTGCGCGCCCGCATCGGCGACGTCGCCGGCGTGTTCGCCGCGGTCCGCGACGAGATGCGGCGGGAGGTCGATGCCGTCGCCGCCGACCCGGACGCCTTCCCTGTCGTCCGTTATCGCGACATCGCCGACGGGACCGTGCCGCAGCGCACGCTCGACGCCGTCCGACGCCGGGGCTGCGCCGTCGTCAAAGGCACCTTCGCCCGCGAAACAGCCGAAGCCTGGGACGCCGAACTGGCCACGTACCTCGACGGCAACGACTTCGCCGCGACGTACCAGGGCCCGGCCGACGACGTCTTCGCCGGCCTCGCGTCGAGCCAGCCGCAGATCTACCCGGTCTACTGGTCGAAGCCGCAGATCCAGGCCCGCCAGCACGAGCACATGGTCGCCGTCCGGCGGTTCCTCAACTCCTTCTGGCGGCACGAGTCCGAGGGCCGCGTCTGGTTCGACCCCGATCGCGACACGGCCTACCCCGACCGGATCCGTCGGCGCCCGCCGGGCTCGGCGTCGCTCGGCCTGTCCGCCCACACCGACTCGGGTTCGGTCGAACGCTGGCTGCTGCCCGCCTACCAGCAGGTGTTCCGCCACGTCTTCGCTGGAAACTGGCAACGGTACGACCCCTGGGACGGCGCCTACCGCACCGAAGTCGACGAATACCCGTCGACGGTCATGTGCTCGGCCTTCCGCACCTTCCAGGGCTGGACGGCGTTGTCGGAAATGAACCAGGGCGACGGCGTCCTGCACGTGGTGCCGATCCCGTCGGCGATCACGTACGTACTGCTCCGCGCACTGCAGGACGACATCCCCGACGATGACCTCTGCGGCGCGGCCAACGGCCAGGCCCTGCCGGTGAGCGACAAGTACCACGACGACCTGCTGCCCGCGCTGACCTCGATCCCCGACGTCGAACCGGGCGATACGGTCTGGTGGCACGGCGACGTCATCCACTCGGTCGCCGACGGCACCAATCCGGATCGCTGGGGAAACGTCATGTACATCCCGGCGAGCCCGCATTGCGCGAAGAATGCCGCCTACGCCGAAAAGTGCGGCCGGGCATTCCTGGCCGGCGCGAGCCCGGGCGATTTCGCTCCCGAAGATTACGAAGTGAACTGGACCGGCCGCGCCACGATCGACGACCTCGACGCGGTCGGGCGCGACCAGCTCGGCCTGTGAACGGCGCCGCGCCGGGGCGGCCGCACTCCGCCCCGGCGCGCCCGGGAACTACAGATGCAGCCAGAGCCCGAGGTGCAGACCCAGGAGGTTGATGTGCCCGTGGTGATGGTGGTGGCCGACGCACAGAACGCAGTGGTGAGCCTGGCTCGCCGCGTCGGACGACGGCGCGGCCGCCGCGGTGCCCACCGCGGGGCCGGCCAGCAACAGCCCGAGTGCCACGGGGAACGCGGCCAGCGCGGCCCGTCGTCTGGAGGTAGTCATCCCATGATCCCTTCTCCGCACATCGGCGCCGGAATGGCGTCGTGAAAAGTATTCGGTGCGCAGTGGGGAAAAGGGCAGGCTGATCACCCGGGAACCGCCCGACCGGATCATGGGAATCATTTTCGGTACCGTTTCCGTGGTACCCGGATGGCCGCAGAAACCCGTCGATCCGGTGAATTCCGGGGAAGGCGGGGGACACGACGTCCCCCGCCCCGTGTCACGCCGGGAGCGCGGCCTCGATGGCCTTGACGACCGCGTCGTCTTCCGGCTCGGTCCGCGGCCGGAACCGCGCCAGGACCTCGCCGTCGGCGCCGACCAGGAACTTCTCGAAGTTCCACTGGACGTCGCCGGAGGCACCGTCGGTGTCGGCCGTCTTGGTCAGCTCGGTGTACAACGGGTGCCGGTCGTCGCCGTTGACGTCGATCTTCTCGAACAGCGGGAAGGTGACGCCGTAGGTCGTCGAGCAGAACGTCTGGATCTCCTCCGCGCTGCCCGGCTCCTGCCCCGCGAACTGGTTGCACGGAAAACCGACAACGGAGAAGCCCTGGCCGCCGAAGCGCTCCTGCAGCCGCTCGAGGCCGGAGTACTGCGGGGTCAGGCCGCACTTCGACGCGACGTTGACCACGAGCAGCGCCTTGCCCGCGAGGGAGGCCAGCGAGCTGTCCTGTCCGTCGAGGGTCTTGACCGGAATTTCGTGGATCCCCATGGAGTCCCTTTCAGTCGTGCTTCAGCGCCCGGGCGTCGAGGTGCCCGAACGGTCCGTCGTCGGCGCGGTAGGTGGCCGCCAGCTCCTCGGCCCGTGCGCGCTCGCCGCGTCGCAGCAATCCGGCCAAGGCGTCGAAGCGCTCGGTGTGGACCGCCGCGCGGCGACGCGCGTAGTCCGCGGCGGAGTCCTTGGTGACCATGAAGGCCCAGTCGCTCTCCAGCGCCAGCATCGCCTCGGCCACGGCCTGGTCGGCAACGGTGTCGCGGGCCGTTGTCGGTAATTCGGCAACGAGTGCGAGGAGACGTTCCTGCAACGCGGTGTTGGCGTCGACCATGTCCTTGACCTGCTCGCCGTCCCAGACGCGCCAGTCCTTGCCCGACCCCCACGACGACGCGGGCAGCGCGATCGGCTCGCCGACGAGCCCTGCGTCGAGTGCGCCCTTCAGCGTCGTCACCCGGACGCCCGCCTCAGGCAGCGCGCGCAGCACGCCCTCCAGCCAGGCCGGCCCCTCGTGCCACCAGTGCCCGAACAGCTCCGTGTCGTACGCGGCGACCACAAGCGCCTCACGACCGTGTTGCTTCTTCAACGACCGAAGCCGCGTCACCACGGTGTCGACGAAGTCCTTGACGTGCAGCCCGAGCACGTCCGCGGCCAGCGACGGGTCGTACGGCGCCTTGTCCGGCGGCTCGACCGTCTTGCCGGTGACGCGCGATGCCTTGAGCCCGACCTCGTGCGCCCAGGTGTGGAAGTCGCGGTAGGCGGCGTGGCCGGGGTAGCCGGCCTTCGGTGACCACACGCGGTAGGTGACTTCTAGGTCTCGTCCGAAAGCGACCACGTCGCTGTCGCCGACCGGCCGCGCGGCCCAGGTGTCGCCGCGCAGCGACGGCCCGTCGACCATGAACCGCCGCACGCCGGCGGCCGCGTAGTCCGTTTCCATACCAGGCGCGTAGCCGCACTCCGGCGCCCAAATCCCTTCGGGCCGCGACCCGATTCGCAGCGCCGTGTCGGCGAGGCCGGCGTTCAGCGCGAACTCGCGCACCCGCGGGTCCAGCAGGGGCTGGAAGGGGTGGGCCAGCGGCCCGCCGAGCAGCTCGATCGTCGAGTTGTCGACCAATGAACGAAGGATGGGGGAGAAGCCGTGGCGCCAGCGGGTGCCCAGCTCCTCCGCCGCGCGGACCGCCGTGCGATGTTCGGCCGCCGCGAGCTCGCGCAGGACCGGGTCGCCGCGCCACAACGTCGACGCGTGCTGGGCGCGCAGCTGCCAGTGGCCGAGCCAGTCGTGGAACGCGCGGATGCTGTACGGGTCGTCGAGCTGCGCGGCGAGCACCGGCGTGACACCCAGCGTCAGCACGTCTCGGCGGCCTTCGGCGGCGAACCGCTCGAGCAGGTCGACCATCGGCAGGTACGAATGCGCCCACGCCTGGTAGAGCCATTCCTCGCCGACCGGCCAGCTCCCGTGGTGCGGCAGCCACGGCAGGTGGCTGTGCACGACGAGGCAAAAGGTGCCTTCGTTCATCGGCGCACCGCCACGGCGATCAAGTCGAGGCTGGCGTCGAGGTCGTCGCCGTGGATGTCAAACCCGGTGGCCTCGATCGCGGCGACGTCGGCCAGCAAGGCGCCGGGCCAGACGGCCTGACCCGGCAGCGAGCCCATGACGACGTCGAGCTGGGCGTCGATGATCGAACCCCCATAGCGCTCGTCGAGCGTGCGGACGGCCTCGCCGTGGTGCAGGCCGTGGAGCGCTTCGATGGTGAATCCGGCGTCGGTGAGCAGCCCGGCCAGTTCGGCCGGCGCCAGCTCTCGGGTGTGGTACGGGTTCAGCGGGGTGTCGCTGTCCGGGGTGAAGGTCAGCCGGTTCGGCGTCGTGACCAGCAGTTTGCCGTTTGGCGACAACACCCGCCGGCACTCGGCGAGGAACCCGGCCTGGTCCCACAGGTGCTCGATGACCTGAAAATTGGCCACGACATCGACAGCGCCGTCACGCACCGGCAGAAACGCGAGGTTCGCCCGGGCGACGGCGACCTCGGGGTAGCGGCGGGCGACGTGCTCGGTGGTCGGCACGTCGTAGTCCAGCGCGAGCACCCGGCGGGCCGTGGTCGCGAGGAGGCTCGCGCCGTAGCCCTCGCCGCAGCCGGCTTCGAGCACTGTCGCGTCCGCGCAGTGGGGGAGCAGGGCGAGGTAGGCGGCCTCGTGGCGGCGGAACCAGTAGTTCTCCTCGGCGATGCCGGGGACGGTCCGTTCGCCGGTCAGGTGCAGCGCCTCGGCCCGGGTGGCTGGGGTGGTCACCTCGGCGACCCTAGCGGGTGTCACGTCCGGCCCGGCCGTCTCGTTCCGTGGTCATGCAACGGACAATCACCCGCGTTCTGCTCGTTCTCTTCGGCCTGATCGAGGTCCCGATCGGACTGTGGCCGCTGATCACACCAACCGGCTTCTACCAGGACTTTCCCGGCGTCCGCACGGGCTGGGTTTCGATGGACGGCCCCTTCAACGAGCACCTGCTGCGCGACTTCGGCGGCCTCAACCTGGCGCTCGCGGCGACGCTGATCGGCGCCGCCGTGATCGGCACCACAGCCGCGGCCCGGCTGGCTTCGGCGGCGGCCCTGCTCTACAGCGCTCCGCACTTCGCCTACCACCTCGGGCACGTGTCGCATTTCGCGACAATCGACCAGGTGCTCATCATCGGGCTGACGGGGCTCACCGTGCTGGTGCCGCTGGTGCTGCTGGCGATTCCGGGGCGCCGGGTCAGTACACCGGTGACACCGTGATGCCGAGCGCGCCCGGGCCGAGGTGCGCGCCGATGACCGTGCTCGCTTCGACGACCATGCTCTCGGCCATCGCCGGCACGCGGCGTTCGATCTGCCGGCCGATCTCGAGCTCGTGGTCGCTCGCGCCGAACCGGGTCACGGCGATGTCGGCGCGGAAGCCGCCGGACTTCTTGACCGCGAGATCGACCATCTTGGCCAGCGCGCGCCGCGTGCCGGGGACGCGGGCCAGCGGCGCGACCTCGCCGTCCTTGACCGTGAGCAGCGGCTTGATGGAGAAAGCCGTGCCGACCATCGCCTGCGCGGCGCCGATCCGTCCACCGCGGCGCAGGTACTCCAGCGTGTCGACGTAGATGAACTCGGTGCTGGTGAAGCACCGGCGTTCGGCGGCTTCGATGACCCGGCTGGCGTCCCCGCCAGCCGCGGCCGCGCGGGCCGCCGACACCGCGGCGAAGCCGAGGCTCATCCCGGTGGTGCGGCTGTCCAGGACGTGCACCGGGATGCGGACCTGCTGGGCGGCCTCCCGGGCCGCGCGAACGGTGTCGGACATGCGGCCGGAGATGTGGATGCTGACGATGGCGGTCGCGCCGGAGGCGGCCGCTTCCTGGTAGGTCCAGAAGAACGCCCCCGGATCCGGGGGCGAAGTGGTGATCACGTGCCCCCCTCTCATGGCGTCGATCACCTCGCCGCGGTCGAACCGGTTTTCGTCGTCGAAGTGACCACCCAGGTTCAGCTGGATCTGGACGACTCCGATGGCCCAGCGGGACGCGACGAGGTCGGGCAGGCAGGAGCTCGAGTCGGTGATGACGGCGATGCGCGCGGGCATGGTGGGGGAGGTTAATGCCTTACACCCACTGCGAGTAGGCCGTGGTTGGTCCGATCGGACGAACGGCAGTTCGGGTGGGGTAACCGGTCGACTACCGGGACGATGGTCCCATTAAGTTGCGCATCCAGGTGAATGGCGTCACCTCGGCGGGTCCTGCGCGCCGATTGGGCCTAATCTACCGGCCAGTAGAGCACTGACCCGTGGTGCGTCCGCGGGCCACAACCGGGAGGTCGAAGAAGACCCATGACCAATATCGTCGTCCTGGTCAAGCAGGTACCGGACACCTACTCGGAGCGAAAGCTCAACGGGTCCGACCACACCCTTGACCGCGAATCCGCCGACGCCGTGCTCGACGAGATCAACGAGAAGGCTGTCGAAGAAGCGCTGAAGATCAAGGAAGCCGGCGAGGGCGAGGTCACCGTGATCTCGGTGGGCCCGGACCGGGCGACCGACGCCATCCGCAAGGCGCTGTCCATGGGTGCCGACAAGGCCATCCACGTCTCCGACGAGGCGCTGCACGGCTCCGACGCGATCGCCACCGCCAAGGTGCTCGCCGCCGCGATCGCCAAGGTCGAAGGCTACGACCTGATCATCGCCGGCAACGAGTCCTCCGACGGCCGCGGCGGCGCCATCCCGGCGATCCTCGCCGAGCTGCTCGGCCTGCCGCAGGTCACCTACGCGCGTGAGGTCACCGTCGACGGCACGACCATCAAGGCCGTCCGCGAGACCGAGGACGGCCTCACCCGCCTCGAGGCGACCCTGCCCGCGGTGGTCAGCGTCGGCGAGAAGATCAACGAGCCGCGCTACCCGTCCTTCAAGGGCATCATGGCCGCGAAGAAGAAGCCGGTCGAGACGTTCACCATCGCCGACCTGGGTGTCGACGCGGGCGAGGTCGGCCTCGGCAACGCGTGGTCCACCGTGACCGAATCCTCGCCGAAGCCGCCGCGCACCGCCGGCGAGAAGGTCGAGGACGAGGGCGACGGCGGCACCAAGGTCGCCGAGTACCTGGTCGGCCAGAAGCTCATCTGACAACGGCTCTTCGAGGAGGATTCAAGAACATGGCTGAAGTACTCGTCCTCGTCGACCACGTCGACGGTGAGGTCAAGAAGGTCACGCTCGAGCTGCTGACCGCGGCCCGCGCGCTCGGTGAGCCGTCGGCCGTCGTCGTCGGCCCGACCGGGACCGCCGCCAAGGCGAAGCAGGCTCTGGCGTCCCACGGCGCCGCCAAGGTGTATGTCGCCGAAGGCGACGACGCCGCGAACTACCTGGTCACGCCGAAGGTGGACGTGCTCGCCGCGCTGGCGCAGCAGGCGTCCCCGGCCGCCGTGCTCGTCACCGCCAGCGGTGAGGGCAAGGAGGTCGCCGCCCGGCTGGCCGTGCGCCTGGGCTCCGGCCTGATCTACGACGCCGTGGGCGTCAACGCCGACGGCGTCATCGACCAGTCGATCTTCGGTGGCGCGTTCTCGGTGAAGTCGAAGTCCGCGAAGGGCGCGCCGGTGGTCTCCATCCGCCCGGGTGCGGTCGAGGCCGAGCCGGCCGAGGGCGCGGCGGCCGAAGAGGCCGTCGAGCTTCCCGCCACCGACGCGGCGAAGTCGACCAAGATCACCGGCGTCGAGCCGGTGACCGGCGGTGACCGTCCCGAGCTGACCGAGGCCTCGATCGTGGTCTCCGGTGGCCGCGGTGTCGGCTCGGCGGAGAAGTTCGACGTCGTCGAGAAGCTGGCCGACTCGCTCGGTGCGGCCGTCGGTGCGTCGCGTGCCGCGGTCGACTCCGGCTACTACCCGGCGCAGTTCCAGGTGGGCCAGACCGGCAAGACCGTGTCGCCGCAGCTGTACATCGCGCTCGGCATCTCCGGCGCGATCCAGCACCGCGCCGGCATGCAGACGTCGAAGACGATCATCGCCGTCAACAAGGACGCCGAGGCGCCGATCTTCGAGATCGCCGACTTCGGCATCGTCGGCGACCTGTTCAACGTCGCGCCGCAGCTGACCGAAGCGGTCGAGAAGCGCAAGGGCTGAGCAGTTTGCTCCGAAGGGCCTTCCGGGATCACCCGGAAGGCCCTTCGCGCGTTCCGGGACCTGAGAGAAGCCTGAGAACCCGCAATTAACTGAACGTGCACTAATCGGTCATCGGATGGCACTCTCCGCGGTTTCCTCCGCGCGGGTAAACCTTGACCATGACGACGTCACAGCTCCTCGTCAGCACTGATCAGGCGGGTGCCGACCTCCCCGCGGACGCTCCCCGGTACTCCCTTCTCGTCGCCCACGCGAACGACGAAGTGATCGCCGCGCAGCAACTCCGTCACCGGGTTTTCGCCGAGGAGATGGGCGCGCGGCTGCACTCGCCGATCGCCGGTCTCGACGTCGACGAGTTCGACGAGTTCTGCGACCACCTCGTGGTCCGCGACGACAACACGGGCGAAATCGTCGGCACCTACCGGATGCTGCCGCCGAACCGCGCCGCGCAGGCCGGGAAGCTCTACGCCGACAGCGAGTTCGACCTGAGCGCGCTCGACGCGCTGCGGCCGTCCCTGGTCGAAACCGGGCGGTCGTGCGTGCACCCGGACCACCGCAGCGGCGCCGTTGTCAGCCTGGTCTGGGCGGGGATCGCCCGCTACATGCTGCTGTCCGGCCACCGCTACCTCGCCGGCTGCGCGTCGGTCCCGCTGGTGGACGGCGGTTCGTTCGCCGCCGGCGTCTGGGACGTCCTGCGCGCCAAGCACTACTCGGACGAGGCCACGCGCGTCTCGCCGCTGATCCCGTGGGACGCGTCGGGGATCGAACGTCCCGCCCGCTCGATCCTGCCGCCGCTGATCAAGGGCTACGTCCGGCTCGGCGCCAAGGCTTACGGGCCTCCCGCGCTCGACGCCGACTTCGGCGTCGCGGACTTCTTCGTCGTGCTGGACCTGCACAACGTCGACGAGCGCTACCTGAAGTTCTTCCTCGGGGTCCAGGTATGAGGCACGCCTGGATGCCGTCCTCGCCCTGTGGCGACGGCTGCCTGACCGACGGCGACCCGGTGGTCGGATTTCCGCGACGCGTGCTGCGCGTCACCGCGGCGATCTTCGTCGTTTTTTCGGCAATGCTGACGGCACCCTTGCTGCTGGTCTCATGGGGCCGCGAATTTCGGATCCGACTGATCTTCCGCGGTGTGCTGCGGGCGTTCGGCGTCCGGCTGGACGTCCGGGGCGGCGAGGACTTCCGGACCGCGCCCGCCGGCCGCGGTGCGCTGGTGGTCAACAACCACATCTCGTGGCTGGACATCGTCGCGATCAACGCGCTGCGGCCGATGCGCGCGCTGGCGAAAAAGGAGATCGCGGGCTGGCCGGTGCTGGGCGGCCTGGTCCGCCGCGGCGGCAGCATCTTCCTCGACCGCGAGCGGCTGACGACGCTGCCGGCCACGATGGCATCGCTGGCCGACGCGCTGCGGACGGGGTCGCTGGTGAGCGTGACCCCGGAGGGCACGACGTGGTGCGGACTGGCGTCTGGTCGTTTTACGACCGCGACGTTCCAGGCGGCCATCGACGGCGGCGTCCCGGTCCGCCCGATCGCGCTGAGGTACCGCCTCGCGGACGGCCGCGAGACGAGCCGCCCGGCGTTCATCGGCCCGGAGTCGCTGATCGCGTCCCTGCGCCGGGTCGCGGCACTGCGCGGGCTGGTGCTCGAGATCCACATCTGCCCGGAGATCGCCCCGGGCCGCGCGGAGAACCGTCGTGAGCTGGCGGCGCTCGCCGAGGCCGCGGTGCATTCGGCGCTGGGGACGGTGCAGATCCCGGCCCAGCAGCGGCGGCGGACCCCACGTCCGCAGCCGGTCCCCCTGGCTTCGCCTCCCGCGAAGTGATCCGGGCCCTGTCGCCGCGATCCGGCGACAGGCCCGGGTTGGGAGGCTTTCGCCGTTCGGCGGACTCGGCCGCCGAGTCCGTCGCTCGGTCCCAGCACTGCGTGGTGATCTCCAGCGTTCAGCTGACAGCGAGCGTGAGCTTCCCGCCGGGGTGCCCGTCCTCGCTCTCGACCTGTGCGGCGGCCGCTTCGGCGAGCGGATAGCTCTTGCCCTGGGCGATGCGGACCCCGTGGTCGGTCACCCAGCCGGCGATCCCGGTCAGGACCTCACGCGACTGCTCGCCCCCGCTCGAGAACGGGATGCCGAGTTCGAAAGCGGCACCGTCGGCAATCGTGACGATCCGGTCCTTCGTGCCCCGCAGCTCGACCGACCCGGGCAACACCCCGTGCCCGGTGGTGTCGAACACGGCGTCCACCGGCCCGGACGCGGCCTCGCGGACCCGGTCCAGCCAGCCGTCGCCGTAGAGCACCGGCACGACGCCCAGTGACTTCAGGTCGTCGAGGTTCCGGCTGCCGGCGGTGCCGATGACGGTCAGTCCCTTGGCGACGGCCACCTGCGCGGCGAACCGGCCGACCGTGCCGCTGGCGCCGTGGACCAGCAGCGTCTCGCCTTCGCGGACGTCGAGCAGCCCGAGGACACGAAGCGCCGTTTCGCCGGCGACCGGCAATGCCGCAGCGTCCGCCCACGGAATGCCGGCGGGCTTCGGCGCGAGCGTCTTCGCCAGTGCGTACTCGGCGTACGCACCGGTCTCGGACCAGCCGAACACCTCGTCACCGACGGCGAACTCCGCGCCCTCACCGACGGCGTCGACGACGCCGGCCACCTCGAGGCCGGGGGTGTGCGGGAAGGAGACCTGGAAGTTCTGCTGCATGAAGCCGTTGCGGATCTTCCAGTCGATCGGGTTGATCCCGGCGCTCCGGATGGCCAGCCGCACCTGTCCCGGGCCGGGCTCCGGTACCGGAACCTCGGACAGCTGCAGGACGTCCGGCCCGCCGTAGGCGGAGAAAGTGATCGCTCGCATGGTGTTCGCTGCGCTCCTCGGGTCTGTGACTTCGAATGTCCTCTCCAAGGAGTCAACTCGCCCGGCTATTCCGCCGAACCACCCGGACGAGCAGTGTTCACTAGCCGGACGAGCAGGTGCCCGCAGCCCGGGCGCGCCTACCTTGGACGCATGGACGCTTCCTGGTCGGATCCGCGACAAGCGCTCGACGTCGTCGAGCGGCTCCTGTCGGCACCGCGGCCCCACCTGCTGCACCAGTTTTCCGTCGAGCTGGGGAAGCTGATCCCGCACCGCGCGGCTGCCATGCAGACGGGGGATTGTCCGCGCAGCCCGCTCAAGGTCGTCGGTGACCAGTCGATCGCCGACGCCGTGACGAGCGTCGAGCTGCAACGGCTGGTCGACCGCAGCGAGCCAGGCCAGGCCTTGGTGATCGACGGCGTGCTCGGCGGCGTCGAGCGCCGTCTCGTCCTTCTTTCGTCGATGCCGGCGGTCGGTCGGGGCGCGGTACTCGCTGTCGTGCCGGAGGACACGGAGCTGCCGACGACCGAGCTGGAGCTGGCCGCGCAGCTGTGGCACATCCTCAGCACGGACGCGGGCCAGCGCGCGACCGACCCGGGCCCGGACGTCTTGGCCAGCAACCTCGCGGCGGCCACCGCGCGAGCCCAGGCGATCACGGACCTCGGCCAGACCCGTGCGGCGACGTTGACGACGCTCCTGGCGGTGCTGCGCTCGGGACGCCTCTCCGACGCGGTCGCCCGCCGCACGGCGGCCGACCTGGCCACCGACGCGCTGCTGGAACTGAAGGGTGTCGTCGATCGCGACCAAGCCTTGTCCGAGGAACGCGCAGGCGCGGCCTTTGCTGTGCTCAGGACCCAGCTGGCCGACCTCGTCCGGCACACCGACGTCGACGTCGACCTGGTCGACCCGACCGGCGACGCATCGCTCCCGCAGGACATCGCCCACACCGCCCGGACGATGACCCGCGGGCTGGTGCTCGCCGCTTTGGACCGGCCGGCGACCACGCGCTTGCGGGCATCGTGGCGGCTCGACAGCCCGGTGCTGCGGATCACGGTCCGCGACGACAGTCCCGAAGTCGCCGACGCCGTCCCGGCCCGCGGCCTGACCGAGCGGCTCACCGCCCTCGGCGGCCACTGGGAGGTCGACGCGGTGCCCGGCTGGGGCACGACGGTCACCGCGGTCCTCCCGCTCGGCGTCGCCGAACCGCCGGAACTGCGTCCGCTCGACCGGCTCAACCCGCGCGAGGTCGAGGTCCTGACGGGGATCTCCCAAGGCCTGCGCAACCGGCAGATCGCCGGACAGCTGCAGCTCAGCGAGCACACGGTGAAGTTCCACGTCCGCAACATCCTCGACAAGCTGGACGTGAGCTCCCGCGGCGAGGCCGCCGCACTGGCCCGCGACCTGCGTCTGGAGCCGGTGGCCCGCCGCACGGCCTGAACCGGCTTGACCTCCAGCGGGCTGGAGGTTGCACGCTGCTGATCATGGCCTCGACGCTCGACTCCACTCCCCGTCGCCGCAGCGTGCTGTGGACCGCGGAACACCGGCTGACCACGATCGCGCTGCTGCTCGTGGTCACGTTGGTCGCGTTCGAGAACATGGGCGTCGCGACGGCGATGCCGACCCTGGTCGCGGACCTCCACGGGTTGTCGCTGTACTCGTGGCCGTTCACGATCTTCCTCGTCTCGAGCGTGGTCGCCACGGTGCTGTCAGGCCGGATCGGCGACCGCCGCGGCCCGGCTCCGGCGCTGCTGGCGGGGCCGGTGCTGTTCGCGGCGGGCCTGGTCGTCGCGGGGACGGCGAGTGGCATGCCGATGTTCCTCCTCGGTCGCGCCCTGCAGGGCTTCGGTTCGGGACTGCTGCTGGTTTCGGTCTCCCTCCTGATCGCGTTGACGTTCACCGACCAGGAACGCCCGGTGATCTACGCGGCGAACGCGGCCGCCTGGGTCCTGCCGGCGGTGATCGGGCCGTCCTTGGCCGGCGTGGTGACGGTCAGCATCGGCTGGCGCTGGGTCTTCCTGGGCCTGGTCCCGCTGGTGGTCATCGGCGTGGCGATGCTGGTGGTGGTCATCCGCCGTCTACCTGCGCACATGCCGTCCGCCGAGGGGCGCCGCGCCGGCGTGGCTCAGGCGATCGTCGCGGCCCTCGGCATCGCGGCGTTGACATGGGCGGCCCAACACCAGTCGCTCCTGGCTCTCGCTTACGGCACGGCTGGGCTCGTCGCCCTGGGTTACGCCCTTCGGACGCTGCTCCCGACCGGGACGCTGACATCCCGCCCCGGCCTTCCGACGGTCGTCGCGTCCCGCGCTCTGATCGCCGGCGCGTACGCCGGGATGGAGGCGTATCTGCCCCTGACGATGAGCGCGGTCCACGGCTACAGCCCGGCCCTTGCCGGCCTGCCGCTGACCATCACGGCGTTGGGCTGGTCAGCGGCCTCAGCGGCGCAAGGCCGCTTCCTCAACTGGTCCAGGGAGGCGTCGCTGCGCACCGGGTTCTGGCTGGTCGCGGCCGGTTTGGTCTGCTTCGGCCTGGTCTCCCAGCCCTGGTTCCCCGCCTGGACGGCGTTCGTAGCCTGCGCGGTCGGCGGCGCCGGCATGGGTATCGCGATGCCGGCGATCTCCGTCCTCCTGCTCCGCCATTCACCAGAGGGTGAGCGCGGCTTCAACACCTCGGCGATGCAGCTGGCCGACTGGGTGGGCTCCGCACTGCTCATCGGCCTGGGCGGCGTCCTGCTCGGCGCAGTGGGCTCGGTTTTCGATCCGTCGTCGGCGATGGCCCTGCTCACGGTGGCCTTGGTGGCCCTCGCACTGCTGGGGGTCCGGCTGACCGGACGCTGGCCGTCGAAGGTGTGACAGGCCACTTCGAGGGCCAGGGTGGGCTTCGTCACGCGGTGGAGCGGACTACCCTGATGGAGCGATGACCTATCTCGACCACGCGGCGACCACTCCGATGTTGCCCGAAGCCGTAGCGGCGATGACCGAGGCGCTGTCCAACGTGGGCAACGCCTCCGCGCTGCATTCTTCGGGCCGCCGCGCCCGGCGGATGGTCGAAGAGGCCCGCGAAACCATCGCCGACGCCTTGGGCGCCCGCCCGTCCGAGGTGATCTTCACCGGCGGCGGCACCGAGAGCGACAACCTAGCGCTCAAGGGCATCTTCTGGGCCCGCCGCGACGAGCAGGAGCAGCGTCGCCGCATCCTGGTCGGCGCCGCGGAGCACCACGCTGTCCTCGACACCGTCGAATGGCTCGAATCCCACTGCGGCGCCGAGATCGCGCTGCTGGAAGTCGACAGCCAGGGTCGCATCTCGCCCGACGCCCTCCGCGCCGCCATTGCCGCTGATCCCGAAGCCGTGGCGCTGGCGACGGTGATGTGGGCCAACAACGAGGTCGGGACGATCAATCCGATCGCCGAGCTGGCCGCGGTCTGCGCCGAGTTCGACATCCCGCTCCACACCGACGCGGTACAGGCTGTCGGCGCCGTCTCGGTCGACTTCGCGGCCAGCGGCGCTGCCGCACTCACCCTGACCGGACACAAGCTCGGCGGTCCCTTCGGCGTGGGCGCCCTTCTGCTGGGCCGCGACGTGACGTGCGTACCCCTTCTGCACGGCGGAGGCCAGGAACGCAGCGTTCGCTCCGGCACCCTCGACGTCCCCGCGATCGTCGGTTTTGCGGCTGCGGTCCGAGCCAGCATTGCGACCCGAGCCGATTACGCCAAGCGCGTCGAGGAGCTCCGCGACGGACTCATCGAAGTCATCCAGCGCGAAGTGCCCGACGCCATCCTCAACGGCGAAGGCGGCGAGCGCCTGCCCAGCCACGCTCACTTCACGTTCCCCGGATGTGCCGGCGACAGCTTGCTGATGCTGCTCGACGCCAAGGGCATCGAATGCTCGACGGGATCCGCGTGCACGGCCGGCGTGGCCCAGCCAAGCCATGTGCTGCTCGCCATGGGCGCCGACCCGGCGGCGGCGCGGGGATCCCTCCGTTTCTCCCTCGGTCACACATCCACTGCCGCGGACGTCGAGGCGGTCGCCGCCGAGATCGGCGGAGTCGTCACGCGCGCCCGGCAGGCAGGCCTGGCCGGAATGCGCAAGCAGAACCAGAAGCAAGAGGTGTAAGGCAATGCGGGTTTTGGCCGCGATGAGCGGAGGAGTGGACTCGGCGGTCGCCGCCGCGCGCGCGGTCGACGCCGGGCACGACGTCGTCGGCGTGCACCTGGCGTTGTCGGCCAAGCCCGGAACCTTGCGGACCGGGTCACGCGGTTGTTGCACGATCGAAGATTCACACGACGCTCGGCGGGCCGCCGACATCCTCGGAATCCCGTTCTACATCTGGGATTTCGCGGAGCGCTTCACCGAAGAGGTCGTTGAGACCTTCGTCGGCGAATACGCCGCCGGACGGACGCCGAATCCGTGTGTCACCTGCAACGAGAAGATCAAGTTCGAAGCTCTCCTCGAGAAGGCGATGGCACTCGGCTTCGACGCGGTCGCGACGGGACACTACGCGCGCCTCTCCGTTGAGGGTGGCGTGCCCGAGCTGCGTCGTAGTGCCGACAGTGGCAAGGACCAGTCCTACGTGCTCGCCTCCCTCACATCGGAGCAGCTCAGCCACGCCATGTTCCCCCTGGGGGACTCGTGGAAGACCGACGTACGCGCCGAGGCGGAACAGCGTGGTCTGTCTGTCGCCAACAAGCCGGACAGTCACGACATCTGCTTCATCCCGGACGGCGACACCAAGAAGTTCTTGGAGAACCGGCTGGGGCAGCGTCCGGGCGAGCTCGTCGACGCGGAGACCGGCGCCGTGCTCGGCCGGCACACCGGGGTGCACGGATTCACCGTCGGACAGCGCAAGGGGCTCGGAATCGAGGCTCCGGCGCCTGATGGCCGTCCCCGATATGTTCTGTCCCTCGAACCGGTTTCCGGCTCCGTCAAGGTCGGTTCCGTCGCCGGGCTCGGGATCAAGACGATCGAGGCCGACCGCGCGATCTGGCCCAGCGGTGAGCCGTTGACCGAACCGACCGAATGCGTGGTGCAGGTCAGGGCTCACGGGGGCATCGTCGACGCGGTCGCTGACGTGGATTCCGACACCATGACGTTGCACCTGCGCGAGCCGCTGCGTGGAGTGGCTCCGGGCCAGGTCGTCGTGCTCTACCGGCCGGATGCCGAGGGCGGGGACATCGTCCTTGGGAGCGCGAAGATCTCGGGCACGCGCTGATCGTCGGTTATCGCCGTGACTTCTTGCGGCTTCGGGTCGATCGCCTCCGGCCGGATTCCATCGATGGCGGTGTTGTCGAGTGCATACGGCCCGCGGGTGTCGCGACGTTCACCGTGCCATCAGGGGTGACTTCGTAGTCCCAATCGGGCTGGCCCTTCAGCCTGCGGTGTCGTGAGCAGTACGTGACCGGCTGATCCGCGGCTTCTGCGGTCTCGCCTTGCGCCCGGGTTGCCTCGATCCCGCAGTTCTGTGCGGGACGCGTGCATCCGGGCTGCCGGCACTCGCGATCTCGGACCCGGATGAACTCGTCGTGCGCCGGGTCCAGCGGGTACCGCGTCGGTGACAGCTCGATCGCTTGGCCGCTTCGCGGATCCGTGAGGACTCGTCGGAGCGTTGTGTCGGAGCCGCCGATGATGCGACGGGCCACCGACGCCGCGACGGGTCCGCGCCCTGCCAGGCTGGCCGGGAAGTCGTTCACGCCGAGGTATGTCGCCAGGTCGACGTGCAGGAACACTTCGGTGCGCTCGCTTGCGCCGCCTGTTCCGCTGAGCAGCAGATCCATGGCGATGTCCGCGCGAAGCTGGTCCATCGTTCGAGACTCGTCCGGGGTCTTCATCGCCCGAGCAGCCCGGTCGATACGGGCGTAGGCCGCAGTCGCCTTCTCGGTAGGCGCGTTGTTGATCGAAAGACTGGTCACGCCGGTGTCCTGGTGATGCAGAGCCAACCGTCGTTCGACGAAACTCCGTTCGGTGCGCTGCTCCGCGCCCTCCGGATCCACTTGTGCAGCCGCATAGGCCGCGGCCCGGCGGACCTGAGTTGCATTGCGTCCTGGAACGCGACCCTCGAGCGTCGCGTCGACGAGGCGTACGTGGTCTCTGGACAGCCATGCCGTCGCATCCGTGACCTTCATGGCGCGATAGAGATCGAGCCGGCCGTCGTCCATGAGGTTGAGCATGCGGGGAAGCCGGGCGATCAGCGCGTTCGCCGCCGAGACGATGGCGCCGGCCCGGTGTTCCGTGATGGACAGCGCCAACGCCACCTCGGAAGCCGTACCGGGCGCCCGTCTCCGGCGCACGCTGAGGTCTGCGATCGCCCGTAGCTGCAGGGCCTGCAGCTTGGAAATCTCGGCATCCGTGACGCGGATCAGGTCGACGACCTGGTCGTCTTTCATGCGTTGCAGCACATCCGGGTCGGCGCGGACCGTGCTCAGTACGAACGGGAGCCTGTCCGAGATGTTCGAGGAGTCGGTGGAAGGGACGACTTTGCGGAGCGGTTGCGAAGGTGCCATGAGCCCGACGGTACGAGGCCTCGCGGGAAATGTCACCGAGATTCAGAAGAATGGGTGGTAAAAGGGAGCGAACGGTCCGTTCGCGCCCTTCGCGGCTTGACGTATGCGAATTGATTCGCAATGGTTCGCGTGCGTGGACGTGTGCGTCACCGAATCCGGGAAGGGGCCAGGCCGATCTTATGTCCTATGTGGATGGACTAGAATCTGTTGGGCGCCAACGTTGTTCAGAGCTTGAGTTTGAACCCGGTGTGGCTGGGAACGAAGCCGAGTCGCTCGTAGAACCGGTGTGCGTCGGTCCTCGAGACATCCGACGTGAGCTGTACGAGTGCGCATCCACGTCGTCGCGACTCGTCGATCGCCCAGCGCATGAGGTCGGCGCCGAGTCCGGAGCCGCGGTGGTCGATGTGGACCCGGACGGCCTCGATCTGGCCTCGGAGGGCGCCGCGCCGGGCGAGGCCGGGAATGATCGTCAGCTGCAATGTCCCGACTGGCACATCGTCGGAGATCACGACGACCAGAAGCTGGTTCGGATCAGCGTCGATTTGCTCGAAAGCGCGCAGGTAGGGCACGAGGTCGTGGGGATCGTCGCGGGTCGCACCGAGCTGGTCGTCCGCCAGCATGCGCACTATCGCGCCGATGTCCTCACGTCGTGCCCTGCGGATGATGTAGTCGTTCACGGCGCCAGTATCACAGTGCCCGACTGAACCCTTGATAGCTCTGCTCGAAGCCGAAGCGAGCGTAGAAGTCCCGCAGGTCGGCGCGCGCCAGGCCGGAATCGAGGTGGAGACGACTGCAGCCTCGTCGACGAGCTTCGTCGATGCCCCAGGTCAGAAGCGCGCTGGTCACGCCGCGCCGTGCAGCGCGGATGCCCTCGAGCAAGCCGCGGGTCGCGCCGTCCCAGGCGAGTCCTCGCAACACCGTGAGCTGCGCAGTACCGGCCACGCCGTTGTCGTCCTCGGCGACGACCAGCGTGACGTGCGGGGTGTTCATGAGTTCCTGGAGTGCGGCGGCCAGTGGCTCGCCCGGTGCGCCGAACAGGCGCACGAGCGCCTCGATGTCCCTCGCTCTGGCACGCCTGATGACATCCATTTCACCCAGTATGCAGGAGGCCGGCCGGGCGTCGTAACGGCGACGACGTGACTACCCGCGGTACTGGCTGCGATGTCGCTCAGGGTGTCGTGTAGTGGCGGATGCCGTCGACTGCCCGGGTGGCCAGTTTGCCCTGGGATACCAGCAGGTCGAGATGCGCTGCTGTCTCCAGGACTGCGAGCGTTTGGTTGAACGAGTCCATTTCGGACAGCTTGCGGTTGCGGCGGGTCCAGCCGATCCGCTGGGCGGCCTCGAATGCGGTGCTCGCGCCGGCGGTGATCTGGGAGCCGATCGTCTCGAGGCGTTGCCGATGGTGTTCCAGCAGTTCGTCGACCCGCGTGTGCACACTTTCGGACACAGAACCGTGCGCGGGAAGCATGCGGCGGTCGGGCATCGCGCGCACCAGGCGCAGCGAGTCGATGAAGTCGTTGAGTGGCAACTCGGCCGGCACGGGCTGGAAGCCGATCGAAGGCGTGATGTGCGGCAGCACGTGGTCGCCGGAGAACAACAGGTCGGCGGTGTCGTCGACGAACACGACATGGCCTGCCGTATGACCGGGAGTGGCGACGACGTCGAACTCGCGGCCGGGCAGGATCGAACGTCGTCCCGGAGTCAGCCACTCATCGGGCGCTTCCCAGAGATCGGCCTCCGTGTGCCGCCGGTCCGTCCCGAAATCGCGGGCCAGGGCATCGACGACTTCGCGGGCGCCGGCCTGGAACAGCAGGTCGATCTGGGCTTCCATCGGCAGCCGGTCGGGGTTGCCGGAAGCCTTCAGCGATGGCTCCTCGTCCTGGCCCAGGGCGATCTTCGAGCCGAATTCGCGACGAAGGACGACAGCCTGCGAATAGTGGTCGCGGTGCACGTGGGTCACGAGGAACTCGCTGACGTCGGCGAGTTCCGCGCCGATCCCGCCGAGCGCGCTCGCGAGTTGTTGCCGTGCCACGGTCAACGCCCAGCCCGAGTCGACCAGGACCAGCTTCTCGCCGTCGGTGACCGCGTAGACGTTGACCGCGCGCAGAGCGTCGTTGGGCAGGGGCAACGGGATCCGGTAGACGCCGGCCGAGACCTCGTAGATTCCGGGCTCGGTCCAGTTCCTGTCGCTGCTTTCCGGCAACGGTTCCACGGTGACCTCCGTCCCGGCGAGACTGCGGCGTCCCAGCCTCCATTCACCTTGAGCCGTGCCGGGTTCGGTGTCCACCTGGAGGGGCTGAGACGCCGGTCACTTGCTCAGTTGGTGTCCTGCTTCAGGGCGGTGTCGATCGTGAGGGCCGCCGCGACCACCATGCTGGCCAGCGGATCGGGCAGGGGGTGGGGGATCTCCACCACGTAGTTGTCGGCGGTGGTGAAGGCGGCCTTGAGAAACCCGCCCCACGTCTTGGTCACCCGGGCGACCTCGGTGTCGGCGTGGTCGCGGATCGAGAAGTTCCAGGCACGCCAGTTCTCGGCGAAGATCCCGCCCACCGAGTGGCCGTCGACGACGAAGCCGAAACGGATCTTCCCGAAGACGTTCTCCTGGACGATCTCGCCGATCGGGGTCTCGTCGGCTCGCGTGACGAGAAACCGCGACTTGAAGACCTTGGCGGGCCGGGTCACCTTGAGCACGGTGCTGTGGTTGGCGTCCCGGACCTCGAACTTGTGGGTCAGGAACTGGTCGTAGTTGGTCAGGAGGCGGATCGCCTTCTTCAACGTGCTTTGCCCGACCTGGACGACTCCGCCGAGCCGGTTGCCGTGCTGGTCGAAGACACCGAACTCGTTGGCCATCTCGATCAGCTTCGCGCGCTGGTTGACCACCAGGACCGGCTCGGTGAACAGCGTCCCGCCGCCGGTGCGCGCGGCGCCTCGGCCGCGGGTCGCGCGATTGACCTGGTCCTGGACGCGCGCCGGGTCGTGGGCCCGCTCGATGTCGAGCTCGATCGGCTCGGAGTCGCTCGGTGGCGGTCCTTGCTGAGCCGGGCGGGTGTTGGCGGTCCAGGCCCGGCCGTCCCACCAACGGTGCAGACGGGGGTCCCGCGCGTCGGGATACCAGCCCGGTTGCGGTGGCGAACTCGTCATGGCGGGTGAGCCTATCCGCGCGGACCCCGCCGCGGTGCCCGTAAAGGCAAATGCGGCGTATGTCTGTCTCCGGGCCGCTCGGTGCGGCGGCCCGGTCGACGTCGGCGGCGGGTGGTCGACCAGAATCGGTGGTCGTGAATGAGCGAGTTTGGCCCAGCAGTGCCGCGACGGCGATCGGCTCGATGCCAGGCACGGACCCCGCGGAGGCGGCGGCGGTCGTGTTCGGCGAGCTGCCGGACTTCCCGCACCTGCCGGAACTGCCGGCCCGGGGCGTCGGTGCCGACATGCTCGGCCGGACCGCCGCGCTGCTGGTCGACCTGGCCGTCGAGGTCGTGCCGAGCGGCTACCGCGTCGCGGCGCGGCCGGGACACGAGCACCGGCGGGCCGTCGACCTGTTGCGCTGGGATCTAGACGCTTTACAGGAAGCGCGAGAGAAGGCCGGAGCTACGCCGCCGGTCTTCAAGGTCCAGCTCGCCGGCCCGTGGACGCTCGGCGCCGGCATTGAGCTGCCCCGGGGCCATCGAGTGCTCACCGACCGCGGCGCGTTGCGGGACTTCACGTCCTCCCTGCTGGACGGACTCGCCGGGCATGTCGCCGAAGTCCAGGCCAGGACCGGCGCGCCCGTGGTCGTCCAGTTCGACGAGCCGTCGTTGCCCGCGGTGCTGGCCGGCGGCCTGTCGACGCCGTCCGGCTATGGGAACGTCGCCGCTGTGCCGGAGCCGGAGGCACGTGACCTGCTCGCCACGGTGATCGACGGCGCGAAGGCGATCACCGGGAAGCCGGTGATCCTGCACTGCTGCGCCGCGAAGCCGCCGCTCGGCATGCTGCGCCAGGCCGGCGCCGACGCACTCGCCTTCGACCTCGCCTCGCTCGACGGCGCGTCCGCTGCGTTCCTCGACGAAATCGGCGAAGTCTGGGACGGCGGCGCGACGCTGTTCCTGGGCGCGGTTCCGACCACGGCGCCCGCGTCTCCGGTGAGCCTGAAGGACGTCGGCGAGCCGGCCTTCCGGCTGGCCGACCGGCTCGGCTTCAACCGCAGCGTCCTCGCCGAACGCGCGGTGCCGACCCCCGCATGCGGCCTCGCCGGCGCCACACCCGAGTGGATGCGCCGCGCTCTCGCGCTGACGCGTGATCTCGGCAAAGCCTTCGTGGAACCCCCGGAAGACTGGTGACGGAATCCGGCAACTCGCCGACGTCTGCCCTGCCCGGCCCGGCAAGTAGCGTGACGGGGGTAGCCGACCGAACGAGGACCACCCGTAACCATGCGCCTGTTCCGCCGCAAGAACGCCGTCGCCGATCCGCCCGACCCGCGCACGGCGTGGCCCGAGCAGCACGTGCCGGACGACCCGGCGGCCGCCGCCGAGGCGTTCTGGCGCGGCTGGTACGACCTGCTCCCGATGGTCAGCGCGGCGCTCGGCGAAGGTGAACCGCACCGGGTCGAGCACGAGCTCTGCCAGCTCGTCGAGGCGCTGCACCCGCGGCTGCACTTTTCGCTCGAACGTGGTCGTCGGTCGATCTACGCCCTGGTCGTGACCGGTCAGGAGGACCCGGAGCTGCGTCCGTTCACCGACGCGTGGCGCGCCGTCGCGCCGCCGGACGACGCGATCTGGGAGTACCACGACTCGGTCCCGCCCGTGCCCGATCCGACGGAGGTCACCGTCAACCTCGGCGAGCACCGGATCGCGCTGGCCGACGTCCGGGTCGTCGCACAGGTCGACGAGGACGAGCACGTGGTCGACGTCGCCGTCTTCCACCCCGGCTTCGGCGACCTCGACGAGGCCGCCCGGCAGACCATGACGTTCCTGCCGCTCGACGCGACATTGGGTGAACGTCTCGCCGCCGAACGACTACGGCGCGTAGAGACAGCGGCGGCCGAACCGGCGGGCGCGATCACCCTTCTGGAGTTCCGTGAACTGGTCCGCGGACTGGACGCCGGACCGGACGAAATTGTCGGTGCCGCCGACTAGGCTCACCACCCGTGAGCAGCACCGAATCCCCTCAGGACCAGATCACCGCGGAGGACGTCACCGACGTCCCGGCCGATGTGCGCGAGCGCCACGCCGCCCTCGCGGAGGAACTGCGCAACCACCAGTTCCGCTACTACGTCCTGGACTCGCCGATCATCTCCGACGGGCAGTTCGACGAGCTGCTCGGCGAGCTGCAGCAGATCGAGGAACAGCACCCGGCGCTGGTCACGCCCGAGTCGCCGAGCCAGCGCGTCGGTGGCACGTTTTCGACCGAGTTCACCGCGTACGACCACCTCGAGCGCATGCTCAGCCTCGACAACGTCTTCGACCAGGACGAGTTTCTCGTCTGGGTGGAGCGCGTCGAGAAGGAGGTCGGGCACACCGAGTTCCTTGCCGAGCTGAAGATCGACGGCCTGGCGATCAACCTCTTGTACGAAAACGGTCACCTCACCCGGGCGCTCACCCGGGGTGACGGCCGCACGGGCGAAGACGTGACGCTGAACATGCGCACGCTCGACCAGGTGCCGGAGACCCTCACGGGCACCGACCAGTTCCCGGTGCCCGCCCTGGTCGAGGTGCGCGGCGAGGTCTACTTCCGCGTCGAAGACTTCCTCGAGCTGAACGCGAAGATGGTCGAAGCGGGCAAGCCGCCGTATGCGAACCCGCGCAACACCGCGGCCGGGTCGCTGCGGCAGAAGGACCCGAAGATCACCCGCGAGCGCCGGCTGCGGCTGATCTGCCACGGCCTCGGCAAACGCGAGGGCTTCGAGCCGCAGCGTCAGTCGGAGGCGTACGACGCGCTGGCCGCGTGGGGGCTGCCGGTCTCGCCGCACAGCAAGGTCCTGACGTCGGCCGAGGAGCTCACCGAGCACATCGTCTACTGGGGCGAGCACCGGCACGACGCCGAGCACGAAATCGACGGCGTGGTCATCAAGGTCGACCGGGTGGCGCTGCAGCGGCGGCTGGGTACCACGTCGCGCGCGCCGCGGTGGGCGATCGCCTACAAGTACCCGCCGGAAGAAGCGATCACGACGCTGCTCGACATCCAGGTCAACGTCGGGCGGACCGGGCGGGTGACGCCGTTCGCGGTCACCGAGCCGGTCAAGGTCGCGGGGTCGACCGTCGCGCGGGCCACCCTCCACAACCAGGAGGAGGTCAAGCGCAAGGGCGTGCTCATCGGCGACCGGATCGTCATCCGGAAGGCCGGCGACGTCATCCCCGAGGTCCTCGGGCCGGTGGTGGACGCGCGGACCGGCGACGAACGCGAGTTCGTCATGCCCACCCACTGCCCGGAATGCGGTACCGAGCTCGCCTACCAGAAGGAAGGCGACAAGGACATCCGCTGCCCGAACAGCCGGTTCTGTCGCGCTCAGCTGCGTGAGCGCCTCTTCAGCCTGGCCGGGCGCGGCGCCTTCGACATCGAGGTCCTCGGGTACGAAGCCGCGGTCGCGCTGCTCGACGCGCAGGTGGTCGCCGACGAGGGCGACGTCTTCGACCTGAACGAGGACAGCCTCGCCGAGGTCGAGCTGTTCCGCACGAAGGCCGGCGAGTTGTCGGCAAACGCACGAAAGCTGCTCGCCAACCTCGACGTCGCGAAGGACCGGCCGCTGTGGAAGGTGCTGGTCGCTTTGTCGATCCGGCACGTGGGGCCGACGGCCGCGCAGGCGCTGGCCCGGGAGTTCGGCTCGATCGAGGCCATCGAGCAGGCGAGCGAAGAGGAGCTGGCGGACGTCGACGGCGTCGGACCGACCATCGCGCGCGCGACGCAGGAGTGGTTCGAGGTCGGCTGGCACCGCGAGATCGTCGAAAAATGGCGACGCGCCGGCGTGCGGATGGAGGAGGAGCGCGACGAGTCCGTCCCGCGCAACCTCGAAGGCCTGTCGATCGTGGTGACGGGGTCGCTCGACGGCTTCTCCCGCGACGAGGCCAAGGAGTTCATCATGGCCCGCGGCGGCAAGGCGGCCGGGTCGGTCTCGAAGAAGACCTCGTTCGTCGTCGTCGGGGACTCGCCTGGTTCGAAATACGACAAGGCCGTGCAGCTCAAGGTGCCGGTGCTCGACGAAGCCGGCTTCCGCGTCCTGCTGGAGCGCGGGCCCGAGGCGGCGCAGGAGGTGGCGCTGCCGGCCGGCGACGAAACCGCCGAAGACGAGTCTGGGGAGACGGATGGGTGATGTCGAGATCCGGCCACCGAGGCCGGAGGAGTACGCCGCCGCGGGGGAGGTCACGGTGCAGGCGTACGACGTCGATGGTCACTTGGCCGGCGACGTCGGTTATGACGCGACGCTGCGTGACGTCGCGAGCCGGGCCGAGCTGGCCGAGGTGCTCGTCGCCGTCGATGCGGCGGGGGAGGTGCTCGGGACCGTGACCGTCGTGCGGCCGGGGTCGCCGTACGCCGAGATTTCGCGTCCGGGGGAGCTGGAGTTCCGGATGCTCGCGGTGGCGCCGTCGGCGCGTGGTCGCGGTGTCGGCGAGGCGTTGACGCGGGCCGTGCTCGACCGCGCACGGGTGCTGGGCGTCCCCAAGGTGGTGCTGAGCAGTCTCGACCGGATGCACTCCGCGCACCGGCTCTAGGAGCGGCTCGGGTTCGCGCGCCTGGTCGAACGGGACTGGCGGCCGTTTCCGCACATCAGCCTGATCGCCTACCAGATCGACGTCTGACCTGGCGTTCGTCGAAAAGAGGACGAGCCGGCTCGTCCCCTTTTCGGCAACGTGCGGGGCTAGCCGTCGAGGACGACCGCGACGATCCCGGCGAGGTGGGCCAGCCGGGCGACCTCGGCCGCGCGGAAAGCCGGGCCGCCGGGACGGGCGACGAGCAGCGCCTTGCCCGGCTTGCCCAGCGGGGTGGCCGCCAGCTCGGTGCCCAGTTCCTTCCACGTCTCCGGGATCCAGGCTTCTTCGCCGTCGAGCACCGTCGCGCGCTCGAGCGGCAGCCAGGGCAGGTTGGTGATCGGGGTCTCGGGAGCGGCGCTCGACGACGCCAGCCGGAGGGCGCCGGTCTCGGCGTGCTCGACGACCATCGCCCAGCCGGCGCGCACGATGCGGGGCACGCCCTCGGCCAGGATGTTGAGCCCGGTTTTCGGCTGGGCGGCGATTTCTTCGACGAGCTCGAGCTCGCGGTGCGTGTCCAGCACGCCCGCGTAGGGGCGGACCGCGTCCACTTCGACGCCTTCGACACTCTCGGCCGCCGTGATGAGGGCGTCGGGCAGCCGGCCGGAGGGGAGCTCGACCACGAGGTCGTCCACCGCCACTCCGGTGCCGCGCTCGACGACGTCCACGCTGAGGATGTCGGCGCCCACCGTGCCGAGCGCCGTGGCGACCGCGCCGAGGGTTCCCGGGCTGTCCGGAAGGAGGACCCGGATCAGGAACGACACCACGCGCCCCTCTCACCTCTGGCGTCCCAGCCTTGCCGTGGGACGCTCGATGCCGGTCGCCGATTGTGACAGACCCACCCGGCCCGCGGGACCCGCTGTCCGCCGGGCGGGATGCAGGCGTCGCCGGACGGCACCCGGCCTGCGCCGGGCGTAACCCAGTCGAGTCGTCCGACGTCGTCACCATAGACTTGCAGCTTCCGAGACAACCCGCACAGCACAACCCGGGAGTCACCCGCGTGCCCAACATTTCCCGAGACGAGGTCGCGCACCTCGCGAAGCTGGCCAGGCTGGCCGTGACCGATGACGAGCTCGACGTCTTCGCCGGCCAGCTCGACCAGATCCTGGACTCGGTGGCCAAGGTGAGCGAGGTCGCCGCCGAAGATGTGCCGCCGACGTCGCACGCCGTGCCGCTGACGAACGTCTTCCGGCAGGACGTCGTCGTCCCCGGGCTCACGCAGCAGCAGGCGCTGGCCGGTGCGCCGGCCGCCGAGGACGGCCGTTTCCGGGTGCCGCGGATTCTGGGGGAAGAGCAGTGACCGAGCTCATCAAGCTGACCGCCGCGGAACTGGCGGGGAAGATCCACGCGCGTGAGGTGTCCGCGGTCGAGGTCACCCAGGCCCACCTGGACCGGATCGCCGAGGTCGACGACCACATCCACGCGTTCCTGCACGTCGACACCGAGGGCGCGCTGGCCGCGGCCAAGGCCGTCGACGAGGGCATCGCCGCCGGCGACAAGCCCGCGTCGGCGCTGGCCGGCGTGCCGCTCGCGCTCAAGGACGTCCTGACCACCGAGGGCGTGCCGACGACCTGTGGTTCGAAAACGCTCGAAGGCTGGATCCCGCCGTACGACGCGACCGTGACGCGCAAGCTGCGCGAGGCCGGTGTCGTGATTCTCGGCAAGACGAACATGGACGAGTTCGCCATGGGTTCGTCGACCGAGAACTCGGCGTACGGCCCGACGCACAACCCGTGGGACCACGCCCGCATCCCCGGCGGGTCGGGCGGTGGCTCGTCGGCGTCGATCGCGGCGTTCGAAGCCGCCATCGCCATCGGCACCGACACCGGCGGGTCGATCCGGCAGCCCGGGTCCGTCACCGGCACCGTCGGGGTCAAGCCGACCTACGGCGGGGTGTCGCGCTACGGCCTCGTCGCTTTTTCGTCGTCGCTCGACCAGGCCGGCCCCTGCGCGCGGACGGTGCTCGACGCCGCCCTGCTGCACGAGGTCATCGCCGGGCACGACCCGATGGACTCGACCTCCATCGACGCGCCGGTGCCGCCGGTCGTCGCCGCGGCCCGGCAGGGCATGACGGGTGACCTCAAGGGCGTCAAGGTCGGCGTCGTGAAGGAGTTCGGCGGCGACGGCTACCAGCCGGGCGTGGAGCGGTCGTTCCAGGCCGCAGTCGAGCAGCTGCGGGCGCTCGGTGCCGAGGTCGTCGAGGTCTCTTGTCCGCATTTCGTCTACGCGCTGCCCGCGTACTACCTGATCGCGCCGAGCGAGTGCTCGTCGAACCTCGCCCGGTTCGACGCCATGCGCTACGGCCTGCGCGTCGCCGACGACGGCAACCACAGCGCCGAAGAGGTCATGTCGCTGACTCGCGAGAAGGGCTTCGGCGCCGAGGTCAAGCGGCGCATCATGCTGGGCACCTACGCGTTGTCGTCCGGCTACTACGACGCCTACTACGGCTCGGCGCAGAAGGTGCGCACGCTGATCACGCGTGACTTCGCGGCCGCCTTCGAAAAGGTCGATGTCCTCGTTTCGCCCACGACGCCGACCACGGCGTTCAAGATCGGCGAGCGCGTCGACGACCCGATGGCGATGTACCTCGCCGACCTGTGCACGATCCCGTCGAACCTGGCGGGCAACGCCGCGATGAGCGTGCCGAGTGGTCTTTCCGAGGACGACGGCCTGCCGGTCGGCCTGCAGATCATGGCCCCGGCGCTCGCCGACGACCGGCTCTACCGGGTCGGCGCCGCCTACGAGGCCGCCCGCGACGCCGCCGCCGGCGGGGCGCTCATCCACAAGGTCCCGGAGCTGGGAGGAACGAAGTGACTGCCGTGGCCGAGCTGATGGACTACGCCGACGTCATCGAACGCTTCGACCCGGTGCTCGGTCTCGAAGTGCACGTCGAGCTGAACACCAACACGAAGATGTTCTGCGGCTGCCCGAACGAGTTCGGCGGCGAGCCGAACACGAAGGTCTGCCCGACCTGCCTGGGCCTGCCCGGCGCGTTGCCGGTGGTGAACGGCAAGGCCGTCGAGGGCGCGATCCGCATCGGCCTCGCGCTCAACTGCGAGATCGCCGAGTGGTGCCGGTTCGCCCGGAAGAACTACTTCTACCCGGACATGCCGAAGAACTTCCAGACGTCGCAGTACGACGAGCCGATCGCCTTCAACGGCTACCTCGACGTCACGCTCGACGACGGCGAGGTCGTGCGCGTGGAGATCGAGCGCGCGCACATGGAGGAGGACACCGGCAAGTCGCTGCACGTCGGTGGCGCCACCGGCCGGATCCACGGTGCCGAGCACTCGCTGCTCGACTACAACCGCGCCGGCGTGCCGCTGATCGAGATCGTCACCAAGACGATCGAGGGCACCGGCGAGCGGGCCCCCGAGGTCGCGCGGGCGTACGTGTCCGCGCTACGAGACCTGCTTCGCGCGCTCGACGTGTCCGACGTCCGCATGGACCAGGGCTCGCTGCGCTGCGACGCGAACATCTCGCTGATGGCGAAGGACGCGACCGAGTTCGGCACCCGCACCGAGACGAAGAACGTCAACTCGCTGCGCAGCGTCGAGCGCGCGGTGCGCTACGAGATGACGCGGCAGGCGGCGATCCTCGCCGACGGTGGCAAGATCAAGCAGGAGACGCGGCACTTCCAGGAGGCCGACGGTTCGACGTCTCCTGGCCGCACCAAGGAGACCGCGGAGGACTACCGGTACTTCCCGGAGCCCGACCTGGTCCCGATCGCGCCGGCGCGCGAGTGGGTCGAGGAGCTGCGCGGCACGCTGCCGGAGATGCCGTCCGAGAGGCGCAAGCGGATCCAGACGGAATGGTCACTTTCCGACGAAGCCCTGCGTGACCTGCTGAACGTCGGGGCTGTCGACCTCGTCGCGGCCACGGTCGAGGCCGGCGCTTCGCCGGACGAGGCCCGCGGCTGGTGGGTCAACACGCTGGCCCAGGAGGCGAACACTCGCGAGGTCGAGCTGGCCGACCTGACGATCACGCCGAAGCAGGTGGCCGAGGTCATCGGGCTGGTTTCCTCCGGCGAGCTGACGAACAAGCTCGCGAAGGAGGTCGTCCAGGGCGTGCTCGCCGGTGAGGGCGAGCCGCGGGAGGTCGTCGAGAAGCGCGGGCTGAAGGTCGTCTCGGACGACTCGGCGCTGCTCGCGGCGATCGACGAGGCCCTGGCGGGGCAGCCGGACGTCGCGGACAAGATCCGCGGCGGCAAGGTCGCCGCGGCGGGCGCGATCGTCGGCGCGGTCATGAAGGCGACCAAGGGGCAGGCCGACGCCAAGCGCGTCCGCGAGCTGATCATCGAGCGCGTGGGTTCCTGATCGTTTTCATGACACAGCCGTTTTCCGTCAAGAGCGTCACCTGGCGCGAGTGGCTCGGCCTGGCGGCCGGGCTGCTCGCGCTGGGCTCGATGTTCCTCCCGTGGACCACGCTGAGCACCAACAAGCCGGACATCGAAGACATCCTGTCGCAGCTGGAGCACAGTGACGTCGTCCGTGACGCGTGGCACTCGAGCTTCTTCGCGTGGTGCCCGCCGCTGCCGTTGCTGCTGGCCGGGGTGGTCGTGGTCGTTTTCGGACGAATCCGGAAGGCGCGGGTCAGCGGCCTGCCGCACCTGTGGCTGGCGGTCGCCGTGGCGTCGCTGCTGCTGATGGTGATCGGCTGGTTCACGCTGGATTGGGAGTTCGATGCCGACCAGCGTGGCATCTTCGACGCCGCCGGCATCGCCATCGGCCCCGGCTTCGGCCGGTTCCTCGGGCTGCTGGCCGCGCTCGCGTCGGGCGTGGCCGCTTTCCTGGACATGCGGGCGGCGCGGGCCGAGAGCCGGCAGCCGCGGAAACGTGAGCCTCGCAGCAAGAGCCGCTGACCGGTTCTCGGCGACCTGCCACCCGGTTGAGGTGACGGTGGGTTTGCCGGCTGTGCGGACTCGCAGTCGTTGAGGTCGCTGAGTCGTCCGTTCCGGTTGCTGGCCTGAAATGACAACGTTGACATCGGCGGCGGCCGTTGCGTGAGAAAGCGCTTTCTGAGACGGTCGAAAGGGCGAGCCGCAGAAGGCTGTGGGCGACCGGCGGGAGGCGTCGGCGAGGTCGCCGAAGGGCTGCGTGGCGGCGGGAATGCCGCGGCGAAGGCTACGCGGCAAGAGGAATGCGGCGGCGAAGGAGTCGCGCGGGCATGCGACGTGCCGAGGGAATCGTGAGAGGCGTCCGCTGAAACAGCGTCGAGGTTGGTGAGGAGGGAGGCCGGGTTGGCTCGGGGAAAGCGTTTGCGGGTTGCCGTCGTCGGGGCCGGGGCTATTGCCGACAGTCACCGGGCTGCCTATCTGGCTCACCGCGACGATGTCGATCTCGTGGCCGCCGCCGACGTCGATGAAAGCCGGGCTCTCGCCTTCTGCGCGACCACCGAGCACGCCAAGCCCTACCCGGACCTCGACTCCCTGCTCGCCGAGCAGGAACCTGATCTCGTCTCGATCTGCACTCCGCCGGGTCTGCACGTAGGACAAACCAAAGCTGTCCTCGAGAGTGGTGCTTGGGTCTGGTGTGAGAAGCCGCCTTGTCGTTCTTTGGCCGAATACGACGACATGGCCTCCGCCGAACTTGATGGGGGCCCCTATGTCTCCTTCGTCTACCAGCAGCGGTCCGGTTCCGCCGTCGCCCGCTTTCGGGAACTGCTCGCCAAGGGCGAACTCGGGCGTCCGCTTGTCGCGCATTGTCAGACCACCTGGTACCGCGATGCCGGCTACTACGCGGTCCCGTGGCGTGGGCGTTGGGCGACCGAAGGCGGTGGGCCCGCCATGGGGCACGGCATCCACCAGATGGATCTGCTGCTCCACCTGCTCGCCGACGAGGACAGCGAAGACGGCGAGTGGGCCGAAGTCCAGGCGATGACCGCGCGGCTCGTGCACGATGTCGAGACCGAGGATGTCTCCACTGCGCTCGTCCGGTTCGGGTCCGGGGCGTTGGCCACCGTCGTCAACAGTGTCCTTTCGCCCGACGAAGTGAGCCGGATCCGCGTCGACCTCGAGCGTGCCACCGTCGAGCTCACGCACCTCTACGGCCACGTTGCCGAAAATTGGCAATACACCCCTGCGCCGAACTGCAGCAGGCCGGAGACCGAATCGGCCGAGGATGTCGGCAGCTCGCATGCCGCTGCGTTGGCGCCCGTTCTGGACGCCTATCGGGCCGGGCGGCGGCCGCCGTGCAGTGGGCGGGATGGGCGGCGGGTGCTGGAGTTCGTCGCCTCTCTCTACAAGGCCGCCTTCACCGGGCAAACCGTGCGTCGTGGGGAGATCGGGCCCGGGGATCCCTTCTACCTGGGCATGGCCGGGGTGAGCGCGGGATGAGCGGCGCGATCACCGTCACCCACCGGCACGGCGACCGCGTGATCGTCGAGGCCGGCGGGGTCCCGCTCATGTCCTATGTGTACAAGCCCGACCCCGTCGCCTACGAGTCGCGCAAGCCCTACACCCACCCGTTGCGCACCCTTCGTGGCCGGCGCGTCAGCGGGTACCGGCCTGCCGACCACCGGTGGCACAAGGGCCTGCAGATGACCTCGAGCCACCTGTCCGGCCAGAACTTCTGGGGCGGCCACACCTACGTCCCCGGCCACTGGTACCAGGACCTGCCCGATCGCATCGGCTCGATGCGCCACGACGGGTTCGCCGGCTTCACCGTCGGCGGTGACCGGCTGACCTTCACCGAACGGCTCACCTGGGTGGCCCACCGCGGCGACGAGTGGGCGCGCGAGCGGCGGGACATCGTCGTCCACTCCGTCGAACCCGGCGAGGGCGCCTGGGCGATCGACTGGGGCATCGAGCTGACCAACGTCCGCGACGTGCCGCTCGTGTTCGGCAGCCCGACCACCGCCGGCCGCGAGCAGGCCGGGTACACCGGCCTGCACTGGCGGGGTCCGCGGGACTTCAGCGGCGGCCGGGTCTTCGGGCCCGGTGGTCTCGGCGGCGACGACATGATGGGCGCGCAGGCGCCGTGGCTGGCTTTTGTCGGCGAACACGACGACGTCGACGCGCACTCGACGCTCGTCTTCGCGCATTCGCCGGAAAACGACCACGCGATCCACGAGTCGCACTGGTTCGTCCGGAGCAAGGAGACGCCCATGGTGGCCTTCTCGTGGGCGTTTTTCGAAGAATTCGCTCTCCCGCCGGGGGAGAGCTTCACGTACCGCTACCGGGTTGTCGTCGCGGATGGCGCGTGGGACCGCGATCAGGTGACCGGATACCTCGACAGGCACGGATGGTCATGAACGAATTCCCGCTACCGGGTGGCATCGGCGTTTCGCACCTGCGCGCCTATGATTGGGAAGCCGAGGACGGCGTCTGCGGTGGCAGCCCGCACCTGCACCTCGCCTGCACCGAGGCCTACGTCGTCACGGCCGGGCGCGGCGCCGTCCAGACGTTGAGCACCGGCGGGTACGCGGAGACGCCGCTCGAACCCGGCGTGATCGCGTGGTTCGCGCCGGGGACCGTGCACCGGATGGTGCAGGGTGGCGGCCTGCGCGTCACCGTCCTCATGCAGAACAGCGGGCTGCCCGAAGCGGGTGACGCCGTGTTCACTTTTCCGCCCGGCGTGCTCGCGGACGCGGAGGCCTACGCCGAGGCCGCCGCGTTGCCGAAAAACGACCAGGCCGCGAAAAGGCGTCGTGACCTGGCGATTCGCGGATATCTGCCGCTGCGTGAAGCGCTGCTGGACGGCGATGCGGAGCCGCTGAGGTCTTTCCACCGGGCGGCCGTCGCGCTCGTCTTGCCGAAAATCGGAGACTGGGTACCGCGCTGGCAGGCCGGGGCACTGAAGGCCGCCGAACTGACCGGCGCGCACCTCAAGGCCCTCGCCGACGCCGACGGGAGTCACCTCGACCAGGCGGGCGTCCGGGTCGCGACGCCGTCGAACCCCGACGGCTACGGCATGTGCGGGCGTCGCGCGGAATACGACATCCCGGGTGTCACCTCGCCGTCCGGCGGGGACGCCCTCGACCAGGAAGGCCGGCGATGAACCAGACCGCCATCGGAGTGCTGCTCAACGGGGTCACCGGCCGGATGGGCTACCGGCAGCACCTGCTCCGGTCGGTGCTGGCCATCCGCGAGCAGGGCGGGGTCGAGCTGCCCGACGGCACCCGTGTGCAGCTCGAGCCGATCCTCGCCGGGCGCAACGCGGCGAAGCTGAAGGAACTCGCCGATCGGCACGGGCTGACCGCGTGGACGACCGACGTCGGCTCGGCGCTGGACGACGCGACGATCTACTTCGACGCGCAGCTGACGTCCGCGCGCGAGCCGTCGGTGCGGGCGGCGATCGCCGCGGGCAAGCACGTCTACGCCGAGAAGCCGCTGGCCGAGACGCTGCCGTCGGCGCTGGAGCTGGCCGGGCTCGCGCGGGACGCCGGGATTTGTCACGGCGTCGTCCACGACAAGCTGTTCCTGCCCGGGCTGCGGAAGCTGCGGCGGCTGATCGACGGCGGGTTCTTCGGACGGATCCTGTCGGTGCGCGGCGAGTTCGGCTACTGGGTCTTCGAGGGCGACTGGCAGGACGCGCAGCGGCCGAGCTGGAACTACCGCGCCGAGGACGGCGGCGGGATCGTGCTCGACATGTTCTGCCACTGGAACTACGTCCTGGAGAACCTCTTCGGCGCGGTTCGCGCGGTGACGGCGAAGGCGGTCACGCACATCCCGCGCCGCTGGGACGAGCAGGGCGAGGCGTACGCGGCGACGGCCGACGACGCCGCGTACGGCATCTTCGAACTCGAGTCGGGGGTGATCGCGCAGATCAACTCGTCGTGGTCCACGCGGGTCTTCCGGGACGAACTGGTCGAGTTCCAGGTCGACGGCACCGAGGGCAGCGCCGTCGCCGGCCTGCGGCGCTGCCGCGTCCAGCACCGCTCGGCGACGCCGAAGCCCGTCTGGAACCCGGACCTGCCCGCCACCGAGCCCTTCCGCGAGCAGTGGCAGGAGGTGCCGGACAACGCCGAGTTCGACAACGGCTTCAAGGCGCAGTGGGAGGAGTTCGTCCGGGACGTGGTCGCCGGGCGGCAACACCGCTACGACTTCTTCTCGGCCGCGCGCGGCCTGCAGCTCGCCGAGGCCGGGTTGGCGTCTTCGGCGGAGGGACGGCGGGTGGAGCTGAAGCCGCTGAGCTGAGATCGGCCGGGAGCCGGCGAAGCCGGGACGTCAGTCCTTGCCGTTGCCGCCGCCGGAGGTCGCCGGGGTGATCAGGACGACGCGGTCGTCGCTCGAGACCGGGGTGCCGCCGTCCTTGTTGACCGTGCCGGCCACCGCGAGCTGCGGGTTGATCATGCTCATCCCGGCGAGCCGCCCGAACGTCTCCGGCGGCTTGCCGGTCTTGCCGTCCAGAGAGATCTGCGGCTTCCCGGTCACCGCGCCCTCCTTCGACACCGGGACGTTCTGCAGGTTGGCGGCCACGGAAGCCGCCACCTCGACGAAGCCGCTCGAGTCGACGAAGTCCGCGCAGCCGGAGACCCCCGGCTTGTCCGGCCACGTCCACGCGGGCGTCGTCAGCGGCTGCCCGGCCTGCACCCGGTAGAGGGTGTCCTTGTCGGCGAGCCGGTCGGTGACCCAGACGCGGCCGCCGTCGGCGGAGGCGCACAGCCCGCCCGGCGCGTGCAGCCCGGCCGCCACGGCCAGCGCGCCGTTCGGGTTGCCCGCCGCGGCCTTGCCGGACGTGTCGATCCGCAGCACCTTCCCGGCCAGGGAGTTCGGGTCGGCGGCGGCGTTCGGGTCGCCCGCGTCGCCGGTGGCGACGAGCAGCGCGCCGCGGTTGTCGGTGCTGATCGTGCCGCGGTTGCCGGTCGCGCCCTTCGGGATCCCGGTGAGCACCGGCTTGGCCGCCTGCCCCTTGGCGAAGCGCACGACGCGGTTGTCCGTCGCCGTGGTCACGTAGGCGAACACGAGCTGGTCCTCGACGTACGACGGCGACAGCGCGAGGCCCGTCAGGCCGCCGTCACCGGCCGCCTGGACGTCGAGCTTCGCGAAGTCGGTGGCGTCCTTGCCCGCTGTCGCCAGCAGGACGCGGCCGCTCTTGCGCTCGCCGGCCAGCGCGCTCGGCGTCGAGCCGTCACCCGGCAGGCCGGCCACCGCGGCGACGGTGTCCAGGCAGGTCGCGATCACCGCCGGGTCGAAGTCCTTGCAGCCCTGCGGCGGCGGCACGGGCGTGGGCGACTGGCCGGGCTGCGCCGGGCGGCCGTCGCCGCCGGAGTCCGCGCCGGGGCCCTGGACCTCGGGCGGTGACTCGGGGCTGGGCACGGGCGCGGGGCTGAAGGTCTGGCCCGCCGCGGTGTCGTCGAACCGCGCGCACCCGGCGGGCAGCAGGACGCCGCAGGCCAGGATCGCCAGCAGGGCCGACCGGTACCGGGTTCGCATGATTCACCAGCCTAGGGCCCGGCACGTGAACCATGGGTTAGTACTCCTCGATACGTTGGGGATCATGACGCTGACCGTCCTGGTGCCCGACGACGAGGGCCTGACCGTGCTCGCCGAGGTGCCGCGGGTGCTGCCCGTGCGCCACCAGTGGGGCGAGCCGGTGCCGCCCGAGGCCGCGAAGGCCGAGGTGCTCATCCCCGGCAAGCATCCGCCGGGTGAGGACCTGTGGCGCGCGCTGCCGAACCTGAAGCTGATCCAGCTGCTCTCCGCAGGCGCCGAGGACTGGGTCGGCCGGGTGCCCGACGGCGTCCTGCTCTCCACCTGCCGGGGCGCGCACGGCGGGAGCAGCGCCGAGTGGGTCGTCGCCGCGCTGCTGTCGATCTACCGGAAGCTGGACGTCTTCGGCGCGGCGCAGCGCGAAGGCCGGTGGGAGCGGCAGAGCACCGACACGCTGCAGGGCAAGCGCGTGCTCGTCATCGGCGCCGGTGACCTGGGCCGGCACCTGCGGCGGCGGCTCGAGCCGTTCGACGCGCGCTGCACGATGGTCGGGATGACCGCGCGGGAGGGCGTGCACGGCGTGCGGGAGCTGCCGTCACTGCTCGGCCTGCACGACGCCGTCGTGCTGATGGTGCCGCTGACCTCGCGCACCCGCGGGATGGTCGACGCGGAGTTCCTCGCCGAGATGCGGGACGGCGCGGTGCTGGTCAACGTCGCGCGCGGCGCCGTCGTGGACACCGACGCTTTGGTCGCCGAATTGACCACGGGCCGGCTGCGGGCCGCGCTCGACGTCACCGATCCCGAGCCGCCGCCACCCGGGCACCCGCTGTGGACAGCGCCGGGGCTGCTGCTGACGCCGCACGTCGGCGGGGCCGTGCGCGGGGTGCGGGGGCGGTCGTACGCCGTCGCCGCGGCCGAGATCGCGCGGTACGCGGGCGGGGAGCTGCCGGACAACCTCGTGCACGGGGAGTACTAGCGCGCGGCGCGGTCTCTCGCCAGGTCAGCCCGCATCCCCTACTCTTCGCGCGTGAGCAGTGGAGATGATTTCTCGCAGCAGCCGACCAGCCTCCTGTCGGACGTCGAGGACAACGGCCCCGACGACACGCCGCGCCAGGGCGGGCTCGGCCTCGGCCTGCTGATCCTGCGGGTGGCGCTCGGCGTGACCATGGGCGCGCACGGCCTGCAGCACCTGTTCGGCCTGTTCGGCGGGCCCGGCATCGGCGGGTTCGCGCGGATGCTGGAGACGTTCGGCTACCACAAGCAGACGACGCTGCTGTCGTGGATCACCGGGATCGTCGAGCTCGGCGGCGGCGTGCTGGTGGTCGTCGGGCTGTTCACGCCGCTGGCCGCGGCGGGGCTGCTGGGCATCATGGCGAACGCGGTGTACGCGAAGTTCCACGGCGGGTTCTTCGAGGGGCAGGGGCAGGGCTTCGAGTTCGAGCTGCTGCTCGGGGCTTCGGCGCTGAGCCTGCTGTTCACCGGGTCCGGGCCGATTTCGCTGGAGCGGAACACGCCGTGGCGGAAACGGCCGTTGCCGCTGGGGCTGGTGTCGCTGCTGCTGGCCGCCGCGGCTGCCGTCGTGGTCATCGTTTTGACACGGTGAGGCTGGGGACAACCCCGGTTTCCCGGCCCGAAACTGTCGGTGCCTGCCGGTAGCGTTGAAACCGGGGGTCCCCCTCGCGGCCTGAGCCGGACTTACTTGTTCACGTCGCGGACCGCGCCCGTGTCCGCCGACGTCGCCATCCGGGCGTACGCGCGCAGGGCCGCCGTCACCGGGCGCTGGCGCTCCTTCGGCTGCCACGGCCGCTCGGACGCCTCCATCTTCGAGCGCCGCTCCGCCAGGACCTCCGGGTCCACCAGGAGCTCCAGCCGGCGCTCGTGGATGTCCAGGAGGACCCGGTCGCCGTTCTCCACCAGGGCGATCAGGCCGCCGGCCGCCGCCTCCGGGGAGATGTGGCCCACCGAAATGCCCGACGAACCGCCGGAGAAGCGGCCGTCCGTGATCAGGGCGCACTTCTTGCCCAGGCCGGAGCCCTTGAGGAACGCCGTCGGGTGCAGCATCTCCTGCATGCCCGGCCCGCCCGCCGGACCCTCGTAGCGGATCACCAGGACCTCGCCCGGCTGGATCTCCTTCTTGAGGATCGCCGACACGGCCTCCTCCTGGCTCTCCAGCACCCGCGCCGGGCCCTCGAAGTGCCACAGGTCCTCGTCGATGCCCGCCGCCTTGATCACCGCGCCGTTCTCGGCGAGGTTGCCGCGCAGGATCGCCAGGCCGCCGTCCTTCGTGTACGCGTGCTCGACGTCGCGGATGCAGCCCCCGGCCGCGTCCGTGTCCAGCGACGACCAGCGGTTCTCCGTCGAGAACGCCTGCGTCGTGCGGACTCCGCCCGGGGCCGCGTGGAACAGCTCGAGAGCGACCTCGGAAGGCGAATCGGCGCGGATGTCCCAAGCACCGAGCCACGACTCGATGTCCTCGGAGTGCACCGAGCGGACGCCGGTGTTCAGCAGCCCGCCGCGGTACAGCTCGCCGAGGATCGCCGGGATTCCGCCGGCCCGGTGGACGTCCTCCATGTGGTAGTCGGAGTTCGGCGCCACCTTCGACAGGCACGGCACGCGGCGGCCGATCGCGTCGATGTCGGCGATCGTGAAGTCGACCTCGCCCTCCTGGGCGGCGGCGAGGATGTGCAGCACCGTGTTCGTCGAGCCGCCCATCGCCATGTCGAGGGCCATCGCGTTCTCGAATGCCGCCTTCGACGCGATCGAGCGCGGCAGCACCGAGTCGTCGTCGTTTTCGTACCAGCGGCGGCACAGCTCGACGACCGTGCGGCCGGCCTCCTCGAACAGCGCGCGGCGCGCGGCGTGCGTCGCCAGCGTGGAGCCGTTGCCCGGCAGGGACAGGCCCAGCGCCTCGGTGAGGCAGTTCATCGAGTTCGCGGTGAACATGCCGGAGCACGACCCGCACGTCGGGCACGCCGAACGCTCGACGATCGAGAGGCCGTCCTCGTCGACCTCGGGGCTGGCCGACGCGGCGATCGCGGTGATCAGGTCGGTCGGCGCCTGCGCGACGCCGCCCACGACGACGGCCTTGCCGGCCTCCATCGGCCCGCCGGAGACGAACACCACCGGGATGTTGAGCCGCATCGCGGCGTTGAGCATGCCCGGGGTGATCTTGTCGCAGTTGGAGATGCAGACGAGCGCGTCGGCCTGGTGCGCGTTGACCATGTACTCGACCGAGTCGGCGATGATCTCGCGCGAGGGCAGCGAGTAGAGCATGCCGGAGTGGCCCATGGCGATGCCGTCGTCGACGGCGATGGTGTGGAACTCGCGCGCGACGCCGCCGGCTTCCTTGACCGCGCCGGCGACGATCTCGCCGAGGTCCTTGAGGTGCACGTGGCCGGGCACGAACTGGGTGTAGGAGTTGGCGATCGCCACGATCGGCTTGCCGAAGTCGCTGTCGGTCATGCCGGTGGCGCGCCAGAGCGAGCGCGCGCCCGCCGCGTTGCGGCCGTGGGTGGTGGTCCGGGAACGGAGAGGCGGCACGGGAACTCCCAGGTCAAAGCCGAAAAGGTGAAACTGGTAGGACCAATTTACTCGCTCGCGGGAGTGCCGGACGCCCCGGGCTTGACGTCGTCGGCGTCCAGCAGGCCGCTCGGGTCGGCGACGAGACCCTCGCTGACCAGCGAAAGCACCGGCAGGTGCCGGGTCCGCACGGTCGGCAGCGGCACCTTCGTGTCGTCCTTGAGCACCGCCTGCACGCGCGACTTCTTGGTGATCGCCAGTCCCTTGAGCGCCGACCACGGGACGTCGCGGTGGCCGAACATCGTGCGCGTCGCCAGCCCTTCGCGCGTCGCGATCGTGCGGGTCCGGACCACGAACACCGCGAGCGCGATCGGGAAGATGTAGAGCCACTGCAGGTACGGGATCTCGCCGAGCGCGATGGGCGTCACGCAGATCGTCAGGAGGGCGATCGCCATGAACGACGTGCGGGGGATCCGGAAGACGGCCTTCCGGCCTTCGTCCTGCTCTTTTTCGGCCACCCCGAAATGGTGCACCGCCCCGCGGACCGGCCGGGACCCGGGTCGGACGCGGGTGACATGCGCCGCTCGGGTGTCCACGATCTGGACTCGCCATCCCGCAGAGTTGACACCCGATCGGCCTTCGGACTAGCGTCAGCGTCGTGACACCGCTGACCGGCCTCGTACTTCCCAAGCGCGTCGACGCTTAGGGAAGACTTTCCGCTGCGTCGACGCGCGAACCCTCGTGCGACCTTACGGTCGGCGAGGGTTTTTTGTTGCCCACGGGAAGAGATTCCCCGCCCCACCGCACCAAGCGAGCCCCAAAAAAGACCCGAACGAGTGACACCGAGACCCACGAGGCAGAACCGATGACCAGTGCCACGTCGCGCAGCGACGCGAAACCCGGGCCGACGCCCGGAACGCCCGGAGCACGTCCGAAGCCGGCGCCACCGGCGGGAACCCCGGTGCGCGTCACCGGCGCGCAGTCCCTCGTGCGCTCGCTCGAGGCGGTCGGCGCCGAGGTGGTCTTCGGCATTCCGGGCGGCACCATCCTGCCCGCCTACGACCCGCTGCTGGACTCGACGAAGGTCCGCCACATCCTGGTCCGCCACGAGCAGGGCGCCGGGCACGCCGCCACCGGCTACGCGCAGGCCACCGGCAAGGTCGGCGTCTGCATGGCGACCTCCGGTCCGGGCGCGACCAACCTGGTCACCCCGCTGGCCGACGCGAACATGGACTCCGTCCCGGTCGTGGCCATCACCGGGCAGCAGTCCCGGGCGCTGATCGGCACCGACGCGTTCCAGGAAGCCGACATCTGCGGCATCACCATGCCGATCACCAAGCACAACTTCCTCGTCACGGACCCGGCGGACATCCCGCGGACCATCGCCGAGGCGTTCCACCTGGCGTCCACGGGCCGACCCGGCCCGGTGCTGGTGGACATCCCCAAGGACGTGCTGCAGGAGATGACCTCGTTCTCCTGGCCGACCGAGCTGCGGCTGCCGGGTTACCGCCCCACGCTGCGCCCGCACGGCAAGCAGGTCCGCGAAGCCGCGAAGCTCATCGCGAAGTCGCGCCGCCCGGTGCTGTACGTCGGCGGCGGCGTGATCAAGGCGGAGGCCCACGAGCAGCTGAAGCAGCTCGCCGAGCTGACCGGCATCCCCGTCGTCACCACGCTGATGGCGCGCGGCGCGTTCCCCGACTCGCACCCGCAGCACCTCGGCATGCCGGGCATGCACGGCACGGTCGCCGCCGTCGCCGCCATGCAGCGCGCCGACCTGCTGATCGCGCTCGGTGCCCGGTTCGACGACCGCGTCACCGGCCAGCTGTCGTCGTTCGCGCCGGACGCCTCGATCGTGCACGCCGACATCGACCCGGCCGAGATCTCCAAGAACCGCAAGGCCGACGTCCCGATCGTGGGCGACTGCAAGGAGATCATCGGCGAGCTGATCACCGCCGTGCAGACGGAGTTCGACCACGGCGGCAAGCCCGACCTCACCGACTGGTGGACCCAGGCCGACGACTGGCGCAAGACCTACCCGGCCGGCTACGAGTGGCCGGATGACGGTTCGCTGTCGCCGCAGTACGTCATCGAGCGGATCGGCCAGCTCGTCGGCCCCGACGCGGTGTACGCCGCCGGCGTCGGGCAGCACCAGATGTGGGCCGCGCAGTTCGTCAAGTACGAGAACCCGCGCACCTGGATCAACTCCGGCGGCCTCGGCACCATGGGCTACGCGGTGCCCGCGGCGATGGGCGCGCAGTTCGGCGTCCCCGGCACGCAGGTGTGGGCGATCGACGGCGACGGCTGCTTCCAGATGACCAACCAGGAGCTGGCCACCTGCGCCATCGAGGGCGCGCCGATCAAGGTCGCCGTCATCAACAACGGCAACCTGGGCATGGTCCGGCAGTGGCAGAACCTCTTCTACTCGGAGCGGTACTCCAACACCGACCTCGGCACGCACAAGCACCGCATCCCGGACTTCGTGCTGCTGGCCGAGGCCCTGGGCTGCGCCGGCCTGCGCTGCGAGACGAAGGAAGACGTCGACGCCACCATCCGCCGCGCGATGGAGATCAACGACCGCCCCGTCGTGATCGACTTCGTCGTGGGGAAGGATGCCCAGGTGTGGCCGATGGTCGCGGCCGGGACCGGCAACGACGAGATCATGGCGGTCCGGGGCATCCGGCCGCTGTTCGACGACGACGAGGTTTCGGTGGAGACGACCGAGGCTGCCGCGGAAGCCGCTGGGGAAGGTGAGCGCTGAGATGAGCGTCCACACGCTGAGTGTCCTGGTCGAGAACAAGCCGGGTGTGCTCGCGCGCGTCTCGGGCCTGTTCTCCCGGCGCGGTTTCAACATCGAGTCCCTCGCCGTCGGGCCCACGGAGAACCCCGAGGTGTCCCGCATGACGATCGTGGTCGCCGTCGAAGAGCTACCGCTCGAGCAGGTGACCAAACAGCTCAACAAGCTGGTCAACGTGATCAAGATCGTCGAGCTGGAGCAGTCGACCGCCGTGCAGCGCGAACTGCTGCTGGTCAAGGTCCGCGCCGACAACACCGTGCGCAGCCAGGTCCTCGAAACCGTCCAGCTCTTCCGGGCCAAGGTGGTGGACGTCTCTCCGGAGGCACTCACCGTCGAGGCCACCGGGACGTCCGACAAGATCGGTGCGTTGCTCCGGATGCTGGAGCCCTATGGCATCCGCGAACTCGTGCAGTCCGGCATGGTCGCGGTCGGACGCGGTGCGCGTTCGATCACCGCCACCTCACCGCGCTAGAAGCAAGTAAGTCAGGAAAGGAAGCAGTAACCCCCATGGCAGTGGAAATCTTCTACGACGACGACGCCGACCTCTCGATCATCCAGGGGCGCAAGGTCGCTGTCATCGGCTACGGCAGCCAGGGCCACGCCCACTCGCTGAGCCTGCGCGACTCCGGCGTCGACGTCCGCATCGGCCTGCCCGAGGGGTCCAAGTCGCGGGCGAAGGCCGAGGAGCAGGGCCTGCGCGTGCTCACCCCGGCCGAGGCGTCGGCCGAAGCCGACCTGATCATGATCCTGGCTCCGGACACGAAGCAGCGCTTCATCTACGAGCAGGACATCGCGCCGAACCTCAAGGACGGCGACGCGATCTTCTTCGGGCACGGCTTCAACATCCGCTACGACCTGATCAAGCCGCCGGCCAACGTCGACGTCGCCATGGTCGCCCCGAAGGGCCCGGGCCACCTGGTCCGCCGCCAGTTCGTCGACGGCAAGGGCGTCCCGGCGCTCATCGCGGTCGAGCAGGACGCCTCCGGCAACGCCCAGGCGCTCGCCCTTTCCTACGCGGCCGCCATCGGCGGTGCCCGCGCCGGCGTCATCAAGACGACCTTCACCGAGGAGACCGAGACCGACCTCTTCGGCGAGCAGGCCGTGCTCTGCGGTGGCGCGTCCGCGCTGGTGCAGACCGGCTTCGAGGTGCTCACCGAGGCCGGCTACGCCCCGGAGATCGCCTACTTCGAGGTGCTGCACGAGCTGAAGCTGATCGTCGACCTCATGTACGAGGGCGGCATCGCGCGCCAGCGCTACTCGATCTCCGACACCGCCGAGTACGGCGACCTGACCCGCGGCCCGCGCGTCATCTCGCCGGCGGTCAAGGAAGAGATGAAGAAGATCCTCGGCGAGATCCAGGACGGCACGTTCGCCCGCGAATGGGTCGCCGAGGACGAGGCCGGCCGGCCGAACTTCACCAAGCTCGAGGAGCAGGGCAACCAGCACCCGATCGAGGCGACCGGCAAGAAGCTGCGCGACCTGATGTCGTGGGTGGACCGGCCGATCACCGAGACCGCCTGATCTTCTTTCCAGGACGCTGAAGGGGACGCCCGCACCGGGCGTCCCCTTCAGTGCGTTCGGTGGTCGTTTCGCTACGCTGGCCGCATGAGCGATGACAAGGCGCACATCCGGCACCACCTGGACCTCTCGAAGGCGGAGTGGGTCCGGGCCGAGCCGGAGGGCGTCACGCTCGAAGAGGTCGTCGAATACGCGCACATCCCGCACACCGACGGCGTCACCTACACCGCGATGCGGAAGTCGACCGACCCGGAGGGCGTGGTCCTCGTCTTCACCCCTTCCGAATGGGACGCGTTCCTCAAGGGCGTCCGCGACGGCGAGTTCGACCTCCCGGGAGACCTCGCGGAGGCCTAGACCTTCGTCGCCAGCTCGGGAATCGCGCCGAGGTCCCCGGCGATGCCGAGGTGGTCGCCGTAGTCGCGGGACTCGACGACCAGGCCGTCGCGCACGCGCATCGAGAAGATGTTGGCGATCCGCACCGGCTTCCCGCCGTATTCGCCCTGGTAGGCGAACTCGCCGATCAGCACCTCCGGATCGGTGCCGTGGTAGGTGACCAGGTCCGCGACGGCGAAGCCGGGGTTCAGCGCCTTGCCCGCCTGGAAGTGCTCGCGGATGTCGGCGCGCGTGCGCGATGCCGTCGACCCCGGCAGGAACGGGTGCGTCACGTGCGTTTCTTCCGCGTACAGGTCCGGAAGTTCGTCCCAGCGCCCGCCGGCCACGCCGTGCACCAGCTTTTCGAACACCGTGCCCGCGCTCTCCGGCGTGACCGGTGAGAGTTCTCGGGGCGGTGCCTGCTCGTAGGCCTTGACCAGCTGGTCGACGCCGTCGCGGATGACGGCCAGCCGCAGGTAGTCGTGGTAGTCGCGGGAATGGACGATCAGGCCGTCGCGGACGCGCAGCACCTGGATGTTGGCCGTCGTGGTCGTCCGGCCGGTTTCGACGGACTCGGCGTCGTAGTCGTATTCGGCGACGATCACCTCGGGGTCCGTGGTCTCGTGGACGACCACGTTCTTGCGCTTGAGCCGCACCGCGCCGGCGAGGACGCCGGTGAACCGCTCGTGGACGGCGTCGCGGCCGGTCAGGCGCGTCGGCCGCGGCACGGCCTGGGGGTGCTCGACGACGGTGTCTTCGGCGTAGAGCGCGGAAAGCTCGCCGAACCGTCCTTCGCTGATGCCGTCGGACAGGGCGTCGAACACTTCATGGGGTTCGGTCATGGGTCCTCCCAGTGGGCAAAACGGAGTCTGTAGTCCGTCTCCGAAGATACGGACTACAGACTCCGTTTGTCTACAGGGTGCGGAGGAGGTCCCCGGCGGCCGGCTGCTCGCACACGTCGGCCCACTTCTCCGGCGTGCTGTGGAAGATCCCGTCCTGAGCATCGAGGTCGGCGCCGTTCTCGACGAGGACGCGGATCGCGTCCAGGTGCCCGGACTGCGCGGCGAGGTGCAGGGCCGTGACGCCTTCGCCGTGGTTCGGGCCGCCGAAGGTGCCGGCGTGGTTCACGGCGGCGCCGAGGTCGAGGAGCGTGCGGATCGCGGTGACCCGCCCGGTCGCCGCCGCCCAGGCCAAAGCCGTGCCGCGGTAGACGTCGGCGTCCACCTCGGCACCCCGGGCGACGAGCGTGCGGAGGGCTTCGGCGCGGTCGTTGCGGGCCGCCCAGGCCAGGGCTTCGTTCTTGGCCTCGGCGGGGTCGTCCTCCGGGTGCCAGGCCGGGAAACCGCTGTGCGGGCGGTAAAAGCCCCGGTGTGCGCCGGCCGCGGGGTGGCCCGGTCGCAGCAGTTCGTCGAGCAGGCCGGCGTCGCCGAGCCCGGCCGCGACGCGCAGGTTGCCGGGCGCCCGGCTGTGGGGCGCCAGCTTCTCCGCGGCCTCGCGGTGGCCCCAGAACAGCGCGACGACCAGGGGAGTGCCGCCGTCGCCGCGAGCCGAGACGTCGACCGGGGCGCCCGCGTCCAGCAGCATGTCGAGCAGGAGCGGGAGGTTGCTGTAGGCGGCCTGGTGCAGCGGGGTCCAGCCGTGGACGTTGCCGCGGGCCGGATCGGCGCCGTGGTCGAGGAGGACGCGGGTGAGCCGTTCGTCGCAGGTGGCGCCGGCCATGCCGAGGAGGTCGTTGCCGTTGGTGCCGCGCGCGGTGATGAGGCCGGGGAACTCTTCGAGGAGCCTGGCGAGATCCTCGACGTCGCGTGCTTCGACGGCGCGGTAGGCACGGGCGAACGGTTCACCGCTGTCCACAAGGGACTTGATGTGGGTGCGAAGTCCCTGCCAGGAAACGAAACCGTGTTCGCGGGCGACGACCGCGCGGGCGCCGTCCCGGGTGAGCGGCTGGCCCCAGCGCTCGAACGGCTCTCGCGCGCCGGGTGTCTCGTCCTCGGCCGAGGCGAGCAGGCCGAGCGCGCGTTCGGCGTAGTAGTGGACGTCCTGGTGGTACGGGTGCTGCAGGTTCTCGCCGTGTTCCGTGACGCGCCGGACGTACGCCTGGAGTTTCGGCCAGCTCGGGAAGCCGTGGTCGCGGGCGATCCGGAACTGCGCTTCGAAGAGCTTGACGCCCTCGGCGCGCGCGAGGTCCTTCGCGCGCTTGCGGAGCTGGTCCAGGCTGGGTTTGGCGGGCAACGTGCCCATGGTGCCTCCTTCCCTCGACGCCCGTGGTCCGCCGGCACCGGGCAGGAAAGAAGGTGCGGAGCTGGTGGTGCGGTGCTGCGGGGGTGGGCTCGGCCCTTTCCGCGGACGGGACGCGGCCCTCACCGCGTCCCGCCACCCTACCGCTGTGTGAAGGAAGGGTCATCTCGCGTGATTGGAGGGTCGACTCGCGTGATTGAAGGGTCGACACGGCAAAGTGGCTGTGTCGTCGCCGCAATCACGCGTGTCGACTCCCGGATCACGCGTGTCGACCCTCTGGTCACGGGAGGAGGTCGGCTAGGCGGCGGTAGGAGTCCGGTTTGCGGGCCAGGACCTGGACGCAGACGTGGTCGGCGCCCGCGTCGAGGTGGGCTCGGATCCGGTCGGCCGCCGCCTGTTCGCCCGTTGCGACGATGGCGTCGACCAGGCGGTCGCTGCCGCCGTCGGCCAGGTCCTCGTCCGTGAAGCCGAGCCGGCGCAGGTTGGCCTGGTGGTGCGGGGCCTGCCGGACGTACAGCTCCACGTGCTTCCGGGCGACCGCCGGGTCGGCGTCCAGGACCACCGCCTGCTCGACCGCCAGGTACTTGCCCGGCCCGAGCCGTTCCCGGGCCAGTGCCGTGTGCTCCGGCGGGACGAAGTACGGGTGGGCGCCGTCGGCGCGTTCGGCCGCCAGGCCCAGGAGCTTCGGGCCCAGCGCCGCGAGCACCCGCCGCGGCCGCGGCACCGGCTGGGGCAGCCCGGGCAGCTCGGCCGCGTCCATCCCGTCGAGGTACTCGCGCAACGCCGTCAGCGGCCGCGCGCCCGGCCGGTGCCCGCCCAGCCCGGCGATGAACCGGCCCGGGTAGGCCTCGCCCAGCGCGCGGACGGCGCCTTCCGCGGCCAGCGGGGAACGCTGGTCGAACCGCGCGACACCGGTGGCGATCGTCAGCTTCGACGTCGCCGCCAGGAGCAGCGCCGCCTGGGCGAACGCCTCCCGCCCGGCGTATTCGCCGAACCAGATCGCGTCGAAGCCCAGCTCCTCGACCTCGGCGGCCGTCTCGCGCAGGACGCCGACCGGGTCGCCGTCGAAGAACCGCCAGATCCCGACGCTCACCGGAGCACCGCCGGGGCCAGCTCCAGCAGAAGGTCCACAGTGGACTCGAAGGTCGCCGCGGACGGGGTCAGCAGCACGTGGTCCGCGCCCGCGTCGAGGAGTTCGTCCAGGCGCTTCGCGATGGTTCCGGCGTCACCCCACAGGACGAGGTCGTCGACGAACCGGTCGCTCGGGCCGACGATGTCGGCGTCGGTGTAGCCGAGCCGTTTCCAGCCCGCCAGGTAGACCGTGACGGAGTATTCGCGCGACTGCGCCACGCGCCGCCGGACGCTCTCCCGGGCGTCCTCGCGGGTGCCGAGCAGCACGGTCTGCTGCGGGATCAGCAGCTTGTCCGGCCCGAGGATTTCGCGGGCGTACGGGGTGTGCGAGACCGGCTGGGCGAACGGGTGTGCGCCGTCGGCGTGGTCGCGCGACAGCTCCAGCATCTTCGGCCCGACGGCGGCCAGTACGCGCGGAAACGCGACCGGAGAAGGGTTTTCGGCCGCCGCCGCGTCCATTTCGGACAGATACGCGCGCATCCGGTCGATCGGCCGGTACTCCTCGCCGAGCTTGGTGGCCTGGAAAGCGTGCCCGATGCCGACGCCGAGCACGAACCGGCCGGGGTGGGCCCGGGCGAGCGTGGCGCCGCCCTTTTCGGTGGTCACCCCGCGCCGCAGCCAGGTGTTGGCGATGCCGGTGCCGAGCACGACGTCCGGCACCGAAGCGAGCAGGTCGCCGAAGTGGGCGAACACCTCGCGGGTGCCGGGTCCTTCGCCGCTCCAGACCGAGCGGTAGCCGGCGCCGGCGAGCCGGCGGGTGCCCGCGCGCTCGACGTCCGGGGGTGGTTGCAGGGGCGCGCTCGGCAACCAGGCGCCGATCGCGCCGAGCCGGGCACGCGTGTCTTCGACCAGGGTCATCCTCGTTCCCTCCAGTAATGTGAGGCTGCCTCCGGTTAATATACGGAGGCAGCCTCCGATTGGCTACCCGGTAGGGTCGGAAGGGCGATGACCGAAGTCAAGCCGATGCGCGCGGACGCCCGCCGCAACTACGAACGCCTCCTCGAGGAGGCGCAGCGCGCCTTCGCCGAACACGGCGTCGAGGCGTCGCTGGAAGACATCGCGCGCCGCGCCGGGGTCGGCATCGGCACGCTCTACCGGCACTTCCCGACCCGGGAGGCCCTGCTCGAAACCCTGCTGCGCGCCCGGTTCGACGCGCAGGCCGAGCGGGCGCGTGAACTGCTCACCCACTCCGAGCCGCTGACCGCGCTGCAGACCTGGCTGGCCGGGCTCGGCGACGCCACCGGCACGTTCCGCGGCCTGGTGGAGCTCACCGCCGACGCGCTCAGCGACGAATCATCCCGTTTGTACGCGTCGTGCCACGCTATGCGCGAAGCTGGTTCCCATCTGGTGGAACGCGCGAAAAAAGAAGGCGCACTACGCAAGGACGTGACGACTCACGAGCTCCTTCTCTTGCTGCACGCGGCATCCTGGGCGGGTGGCCACCTCCCCGGCCCTGGCGGCATGCAACGCCTCCTGGCGCTTGTTTTCGAGGGATTACGAGTGAGTTAACACCGTGGGAAGCCAGGGGGCGGTCCAGCGGGTTAAACTCCGCCTCGACCGGGGCACAACGACGTGCACAGACCGTTTGTCGACACACAGCGTCCTGGAAGTGACCAGATAGTGGGAGTCGCATCGTGAGCAAGCCCAGCAAACCCGTCGTCCTCATCGCGGAGAAGCTCGCCCCCTCCGTGCTGAGTGTGTTCGGTGACGAGGTGGAGGTCCGGCACGTCGACGGCACGGACCGCTCCGCGCTGCTCGAGGCGGTGAAGAGCGCCGACGCGCTGCTGGTGCGCTCCGCCACCCAGGTCGACGCCGAGGTCCTCGGCGCCACGACGCAGCTCAAGGTCGTCGCCCGCGCCGGCGTCGGGCTGGACAACGTCGAGGTACCCGCCGCCACCGAGCGCGGCGTCCTGGTCGTCAACGCGCCGACGTCCAACATCGTCTCCGCCGCCGAGCACGCCGTCGCCCTGCTGCTGTCGGTCGCGCGGCGGGTCCCGGCCGCCAGCCAGAGCCTGCGCGGCGGCGAGTGGAAGCGCAGCTCGTTCTCGGGTGTGGAGCTGCAGGGCAAGACCGTCGGCGTGGTCGGCCTCGGCAAGATCGGCCAGCTGTTCGCCCAGCGCCTCGCCGCGTTCGACACGCACATCATCGCCTACGACCCCTACGTCTCGGCCGCGCGCGCGGGCCAGCTCGGCATCGAGCTCGTCACCCTCGACGAGCTCCTGTCGCGGGCCGACGCCATCTCCATCCACCTGCCGAAGACGCCCGAGACCAAGGGCCTCATCGACGCCGGGGCGCTGAAGAAGACCAAGCCGGGCGTCATCATCGTGAACGCGGCCCGCGGCGGGCTGATCGTCGAGGAGGACCTGGCCGACGCGCTGCGCTCGGGTCACGTCGGCGGCGCCGGCATCGACGTCTTCGTCACCGAGCCGACCACGTCCAGCCCGCTGTTCGAGCTGGACAACGTCGTCGTGACGCCGCACCTGGGCGCGTCGACGGCCGAGGCGCAGGACCGCGCGGGCACCGACGTCGCGAAGTCCGTGCTGCTGGCGCTGCGCGGCGACTTCGTGCCGGACGCGGTGAACGTCTCCGGCGGCGGCGCGGTGGGAGAGCACGTCCGCCCGTACCTGTCGCTGACGCAGAAGCTCGGCCAGCTGCTCACCGCCCTGAACCCGACGGCGCCGAACTCGGTGACCGTGCAGGTCAAGGGCGAGATCTCCAGCGAGGACACCGGCGTGCTGCAGCTCGCCGCGCTGCGCGGGGTGTTCACCGGCGTGGTCGAGGACCAGGTCACGTTCGTCAACGCGCCGCAGCTGGCGGAGAAGCTGGGCGTGCAGGTCGAGCTGGTGACCGAGTCGGAGAGCCCGAAGTTCCGCAGCCTGGTCACGGTGCGCGCGGTGCACGCCGACGGCGCGGTGCTGACCGTGTCCGGTTCGGTCACCGGCAAGGACGAGGTCGAGAAGCTGGTCGAGGTCAACGGCCGTGGCTTCGACCTGCGTGCCGAGGGCACGGTCCTGCTGGTCGAGTACGGCGACCGCCCGGGCGTGATGGGCCGCGTCGGGACGCTGCTCGGCGAGGCCGGCATCAACATCGAGGCCGCCCAGATCAGCCAGACGACCGACGGCTCCGACGCCGTGATGCTCCTGCGCGTCGACCGCCACATCGACGCGCACCTGCTGGAGCCGATCGGCGCTTCGGTCGGGGCGCACACGATCCGCGCCGTCGACTTCAACTGAGGTAACCGCTTTTCGAAGGCCCTCGCACCGGCCCGGTGCGAGGGCCTTCAGGCGTTTCCGGGGCCCCGGTTCGCGGTCAGCCACTCGGCGTCGTTCCAGCTCACCGGTGAAGGCGATCGCGAGCGCGGCAGCAAGGCGGTGTGCATGTCGCGATCGGAGGTCCACGCGCGCGCTCAGCCGGGTGACCTGGTAGCCGTGGTCCACCAGCCATTCCGTCGTCTCGGTCAGGAGCCGCGACCGTCGGAACAGCGCCACCGGACCGCCGTGCGTATCGGCAATCACATTCGGATAACGGAGTCCTTTGCCTACGTAAGTAGGTGTTTTGGGGCATTAAGTTCTCCCCGCGAGGTTGAACCACGCGCCGTCGAGGGCACGGCGCGGTCGCCGTGCTTCACCGTCGGGGGTGCTAGGAGCGGCAGGCAGGTTCGGGTCCAGACCTCGAGTAAGGGGCCGACTCATGAGCAGATCCCGCTTACCCGCTCGCGTCACGACGGCGGTCTTCGCCGTCGTGCTGGCGGCCGCGTTGGGAGGAGGGCCGGTCGCGAGCGCCGCCACTGTGTCTACTCAAGATGTACCCCTCGCCGACGGGGTGGCGCCCGCGAAGATCGACGGCGCGAAGCTGCAGGGCAAGGTCACGCCGCGCCTGGCCGCCGCACAGGGCCGAGTCACCGCGTTCGTCGAGCTGGCCAAGAAGCCCGCCGTCGACGCGTTCACCGCCGCGCAGCCGCAGGGCAAGGACCAGGCCAAGCGGGCCGCCAAAGCCGCCAAGGCCGACACCTCCGCCGCCGTGGACTCGGTCCTCGGCCAGCTGCGCTCGGCCGACGCCAAGCCGCAGGTCGTCACCCAGACCGCCAACGCCGTCCCCGGCGTGGTCGTCACGGCCGACGCCGCGAAGCTGCGCGAAGTCGCGAAGCGCGCGGACGTCGTTTCGGTGCGCACGGTCGTGCCGAAGACCCGCACCAACGCCAGCGCCGAGCAGCTGACCAACACGCTCGCCGCGTGGCAGCAGACCGGCAAGTTCGGCGACAACGTCCGCGTCGGCGTGATCGACGACGGCATCGACTACACCCACGCCGACTTCGGCGGCCCCGGCACGAAGGCCGCGTACAACGGCGTCGACCGCAGCAAGCCGACCCCGCTCTTCCCGAGCGCCAAGGTCGTCGGCGGCACCGACCTCGTCGGGGACGACTACGACGCCGCGACGCCGGGCAAGACCACCCCGGCCCCGGACCCGAACCCCCTCGCCTGCGGTGAGCACGGCACGCACGTGGCCGGCACCATCGGCGGCTTCGGCGTCACCGCCGACGGCAAGACCTTCAAGGGCGACTACAAGAAGCTCGACGCCAAGAAGGTCGACGCGATGCAGATCGGCCCGGGCACGGCGCCGAAGTCGCTCCTCTACGCCATCAAGGTGTTCGGCTGCGCGGGCTCGACGAACGTCACCTCGCAGGCGCTCGACTGGGCGCTCGACCCGGACGGCGACGGCGACTTCACCGACCACCTCGACATCGTCAACCTGTCCCTGGGCTCCGACTTCGGCGCGCCGGACGACCCGGACTCGCTGTTCGTGCGCAAGCTCGCCGCGAACAACGTCCTGCCGGTGATCTCCGCGGGCAACGGCGGCGACATCAACGACATCGCCGGCTCGCCGGGCAACACCCCGGAGGCGCTCACCGTGGCCAGCACGCGTGACGCGGGCATCCTGCGCGACGCCGCCGAGGCCACCGCGCCGACCGCCGCGAAGGGAACGAAGACCGGGCAGTACAGCCAGAACTACACCGGCTACGACACGCTGAACCTGACCGCGCCGGTCGTCGCGTTGTCCGCGGCGAACAACGCGGGCTGCGCGCCGTACTCCGCCGCGGACAAGGCGAAGGCCGCCGGCAAGTTCGTCTGGCTGGAGTGGGACGACAACGACTCGACCCGCGCCTGCGGTTCGGCGGTCCGGGCGAACAACGCCCAGGCGGCCGGGGCGAAGGGCGCGCTGCTGTCGTCCACTTTGGAGCACTTCAGCGCGGGCATCGCGGGCAACGCCGCGATCCCGATGTTCCAGTTCACCGGCTCCGCGACGAAGACGCTGCGTGCGTCGCTGACCGCGGGCACGCTGCAGATCCGGCTCTACGGCGCCGGGCGCGCCTCGGTCCAGACCTACGACAAGACCATCGTGGACACCCCGAGCTCGTTCACCTCGCGCGGCACCCGCGGCCCGGCGCTCAAGCCGGACGTCGCCGCACCGGGTGACACGATCACCTCGGCGTTCCGCGGCAGCGGCAACGGCCGGACGGTCCTGAGCGGCACGTCGATGGCCGCCCCGCACACCGCGGGCATCACCGCGCTGGTCCGCCAGTCCCACCCGGACTGGTCGGTCGAGGAGGTCAAGGCCTCGGTCATCGACACCGCCGGCCACGACGTCGGCGACGGCGCCGGCCACACCTACGCGCCGCAGCGCGTCGGCAGCGGCCGGATCGACGCCAAGGCGGCGCTGGACAACCAGGTGCTCGCCTACGTCCAGGACGACCCGGGCGCGGTCAGCGTCAGCTTCGGCACGGTCGAGGCCGCCGGGCCGGTGACGCTGTCGAAGACGATCAAGCTGGTCAACAAGGGCGTCACGCCCGCCGAGTACACCGTGGTCTACCAGGCGGTCAACGCGCTGCCGGGTGTCGAGTACACAGTGGACACGCCGACGGTGAAGCTCTCGCCGCGCGGCACCGCCAAGGTGAAGGTGACGCTGAAGATCGCCGACCCGAAGGCCCTGCGCAAGGTCATGGACCCGACCATGCAGGCCACCCAGGCCGGCCTGGCGCGGCAGTTCGTCGCCGACGCCTCCGGGCGTGTCGCCTTCACCCCGAAGAGCGGGGCCAAGGTGCCGCTGCGGGTTTCGGTCTACGCGGCGCCGAAGCCGGTGTCGACGATTTCGACGCCGCAGTCGGTGAAGTTCGCCCCGGACGCCACCCAGGCCGTGCTGAACCTCAGCGGCAAGGGTGTCGACCAGGGCTCCGGCGCGCAGCGGTACCGCTCGCTGATCAGCGTGCTCGAGCTGCAGGCGGAGTCCCCGCAGCTGCCCGAGTGCGACGCGGACGTGGTCACCGACTGCACGGTGAACAAGACCGCGAAGGGCGGCGACCTGCGCTACATCGGGGCGGCTTCCACCGCGCCGCTGGCGAAGGAACAGGGTGAGCCGGAGAACGCGATCCTCGCCTTCGGCCTGTCCACGTGGGGCGACTGGGCGAACATCGGCAGCAACACCTCGCCGTTCGTCGACATCGACACCACCGGCGACGGGACGCCGGACTTCGAGACCTACGTGACCAAGGCGACGTCCACCGACGTCCTGCTGGCCGTCACGGTCGCGCTGACCCCGGGCTTCCCGCAGGTCGACGTCCAGGCCGTCAACGGCCAGCTCGGCGACGTGGACACGAACGTGTTCGACACCAACGTGATCACGCTGCCGGTCTCGCTGGCCGCGCTGGGCATCGACGCGAACGCCGACAGCCACCGCATCAGCTACACGGTCGGGGTGAGCGGTTTCTACGTCGCGCCGGGCACGACGAACGGGCTGATCGACTACGTCGGCACGCCGCTGTCGTTCGACGCGCTCGCGCCGGGCTACTCGGTGCAGGGCGGCGGCGACGCCGCGCTGGGCTACGTCGCGAAGCCGGGAACGGCGCTGGTCGTGAACCGGAACGCGGCCTCGGCCGCGGCGGACGGCGCTCTCGGTTTGTTCGCCATCGAGCACCACAACGCCGCGGGGAACCGGGCGAACGTGGTCAAGGTGGACGCCGCCCAGGGTGCCCGGCCGGGCACCGACCGTCAGCCGATCGGGGCTGGTCACCGCTAGTCCGGGGCAAGATCGATCCATGCAGGAAGCAGGGGCGTTCCCGGCGGGTTCCCGCCGGGGGCGCCCCGCTCCTGTTAACCCGATCGGGTGTCTCACCCTGCGGGAGGATGCGGCATAAGGGTGGTGCGGCTACGGCCGTTTGTCTACGGCCGGTAACCTTCCGGCTGCTGGCGTTTTGTTGCGGTGGGCCATCGGTGCATCCGGTGGCCTCGTCGACGGAGGTGTGTGGATGCGGCTCGCGGTGATCCCAGGAGACGGGATCGGGCCCGAGGTGGTCTCCGAGGCGCTGAAGGTGCTCGGCGAAGTAGTACCGACGGCGGAGATCACGAACTACGACCTCGGCGCCGCGCGGTGGCACGCGACCGGTGAGCTGCTCCCGGAGTCGGTGCTCGGCGAACTCCGCCAGCACGACGCGATCCTGCTGGGCGCGGTCGGCGACCCGACGGTGCCGAGCGGCATCCTCGAGCGCGGCCTGCTGCTGCGGCTGCGGTTCGAAATGGACCACCACGTCAACCTGCGCCCGGCGCGGCTGTACCCGGGCGTCCGGGGGCCGCTGGCCGACGCGGGCGACGTGGACATGGTCGTCGTGCGCGAAGGGACCGAAGGCCCGTACGCGGGCACGGGTGGCCTGATCCGCAAGGACACCGAGCACGAGATCGCGACGGAGGTCAGCACCAACACGGCGTACGGCGTCCGCCGCGTGGTCGCGGACGCGTTCGCCCGCGCCGAGGCCCGCCCGCGCAAGCACCTGACGCTGGTGCACAAGACCAACGTGCTGTCGTTCGCCGGCTCGCTGTGGTCGCGGATCGTCGAAGAGGTCTCGCTGGAGCACCCGGAGGTGACGGTCGCGTACTCCCATGTGGACGCGGCGACCATCCACCTGGTGACCGACCCGTCCCGGTTCGACGTGATCGTGACGGACAACCTGTTCGGCGACATCCTCACCGACCTCGCGGCGGCGGTGACCGGCGGCATCGGCCTCGCGGCGAGCGGCAACCTGGACATGACCCGCCGCAACCCGAGCATGTTCGAGCCGGTGCACGGTTCGGCGCCGGACATCGCGGGCCAGGGCCTGGCCGACCCGACGGCCGCGGTGCTGTCGGTGGCGCTCCTGCTGGACCACCTGGGCCAGAAGGAAGCGGCGCGGCGCATCGAGGCTTCGGTGGCGTTCGACCTGGCCACGCGCGACCAGGCGTCGCCGGGTGCCACGACGGCGATCGGCGACCGGCTGGCGGCGCTGGTGTCGTCCAACGTGCGCACGGCGGGCTGATTTCGTTTCGGAGGAGCCCCGCACCGAATCCGGTGCGGGGCTTTTTCGTGCCTCGAGGCTTTCCCGGATGGTGGGAGCTTGACCCAGGTTGTGGACTTTCGCCGAAACCCTGTGGCATGATGCGACCGTGACCAGCTTCGCGATCATTATCATCGAGCGCGCCGGACGATAGCTCCACAAGAGCCCCCGGCGCGCAACCTCTCGCACCCATGCGGGAGGTTTTTTTGTTGCCTCGAAACGATTGGGAGAAGACCGTGACCCGCCAGGAGCCCGCCGATACCCCGCTCGGCGATGCCTTCCACCTCTACGACACGACCCTGCGCGACGGTGCGCAGCGTGAGGGCATCTCCTACTCCGTCCAGGACAAGCTGGCCGTCGCGCGGCTGCTGGACGAGCTGGGCGTCGGGTTCATCGAGGGCGGCTGGCCGGGGGCGCTGCCCAAGGACACGGAATTCTTCGCCCGCGCCGCGAAAGGCGAGCTGAAGCTCGACCACGCCGCTCTCGTGGCGTTCGGCGCGACCCGCAAGGCCGGCACCACCGCGGACGCCGATCCGCAGGTCCGGGCGCTGCTCGACAGCGAAGCACCCGTCATCACCCTCGTCGCGAAGTCCGATCTGCGGCACATCGAACGCGCCCTGCGGGTCGACGTCGACGAAGCCTGCGCCATGGTCCGCGACACCGTCGGATTCCTCGTCAAAGAAGGCCGGCGCGTCTTCCTCGACGCCGAGCACTTCTTCGACGGCTACGCGCATTCGCCCGAGACTTCGCTCAAGGTCCTCGACGCCGCCGCGCACGCCGGCGCCGACGTCCTCGTGCTCTGCGACACCAACGGCGGCCAGCTGCCGCTCGGCCTCGCCGAGACCGTGCGGGACATCAAGGACAAGACCGGGTTCCGGCTCGGGATCCACTGTCAGGACGACACTTCCTGCGCCGTGGCGAACTCCGTCGCCGCGGTGCAGGCCGGCGCGACGCACGTCCAGTGCACCGCCAACGGTTACGGGGAGCGGGCCGGCAACGCCGACCTCTTCGCCGTGACGGGAAACCTGGTGACCAAGCTCGGGATGGAGGTCCTCCCGACCGGAGGTGCCGCCGAGCTCACCCGGGTCTCCCATGCCCTTGCCGAAATCGCCAACCTCGCCCCCTACACCCACCAGGCTTACGTAGGGGCGTCGGCTTTCGCCCACAAGGCGGGACTGCACGCGAGCGCGATCAAGGTGGATCCGTTGTTGTACAACCACATCGATCCGTCTTCCGTCGGCAACGACATGCGGGTACTGGTCACCGAGATGGCCGGCAGGGCCAGCCTCGAGCTCAAGGGACGTGAGCTCGGGGTCGACCTTGCCGGCCGGCCCGAGGCGCTGACGAGCGCCATCACGAAGGTCAAGCGCCTCGAAGCGGAAGGCTGGTCCTTCGAGGCCGCCGACGCTTCCCTGGAACTCCTGCTGCGCCAGGAGGCCGATGTCCCCGTCGAAGCGCCGTTCGACCTCGAGTCCTACCGCGTGGTCCTCGACCACCGCCCGGACGGCGAGGTCATGGCCGAGGCGACGGTCAAGGTGCACGTCGGCGGCCAGCGCGTCATCGCCACCGCCGAAGGCATCGGGCCGGTGCACGCGCTCGACGCCGCGTTGCGGAAGGCGCTCTCCCCACACCTGTCCTGGTTGGACAGTGTGGAGCTCGCCGACTACAAGGTGCGGATCCTGCAGGGCCACCCGGGCACCGACGCGGTGACGCGCGTGCTGGTCGAAAGCACCGACGGCGAGCGCGAGTGGACCACGGTCGGGGTGCACGGGAACATCGTCGAGGCCAGCTGGCTGGCCCTCTGCGACGCGCTCGTGCACAAGTCCACGACCGTGGCCTGAGTCGCAGTGACATCCGGGCCTTCGGCCCGGGCCGGGGGCTCCGCCACCCGGAACCCCCGAAAGCCGCGGGCCGGGCGCACGTAGACTGACCGCGTGCGCCTAGCCCGTATTGCTCATCCCGGTGGTGTCGCGTTCGCTTCGGTCGAAGGGGACGGTGACGACGCCCAGGTCCTGGAGATCGCCGAGCACCCGTTCGGCCAGCCCAACTTCACCGGCAAGCGGTGGCCGCTGGCCGACGTCCGGCTGCTCGCGCCGATCCTGCCGTCCAAGGTGATCGCCGTCGGCCGCAACTACGCCAAGCACGCCGCCGAGTTCGGCAACGAGGTGCCCAGCGCCCCGATGCTGTTCCTCAAGCCGTCGACCACGGTGGTCGGGCCGAACGCGCCGATCCGGCGTCCCTCGAACGTCGGCCGCGTCGACTTCGAGGGCGAGCTGGCCATCGTCATCGGGCAGCCGGTGAAGAACGTGCCGGCCGCCCGGGCCGCGAGCGCGATCCTCGGCTACACCGTGGCCAACGACGTCAGCGCACGCGACCTGCAGAAGTCCGACGGCCAGTGGGGCCGCGCCAAGGGCTTCGACACGTTCTGCCCGCTCGGGCCGTGGATCGAGACGTCGCTCGACGCGTCCGACCTGGCGCTGCGGGCCGAGGTGGACGGCGAGCTCAAGCAGGACGGCCGCACGTCCGACCTCGTCCACAAGATCCCCGAGCTGGTCGAGTTCGTCTCCGGTGTGATGACGCTGCTGCCCGGCGACGTCATCCTGACCGGCACGCCCGAGGGCGTCGGCCCGATCGAGGGCGGCCAGAGCGTCTCGATCACCATCGACGGCATCGGCACCCTGACCAACCCGGTCGAGAACGTCTAGTTCCTGGTCGCCGGCTCCATCGGCCGCCGCGCGAACGCCGGAGCGTGCTCCGGCCGCAGCCCGAGGCCGAGGAGCCGGGCCGGGACGTAGGACAGCACCGGGAACTTCGCGAACAGCTTGATCATCGGTGCCGGCGGGCCGTTGCGCTTGCCCGCCATCACCGCGCGCATCACGCCGCGGTGCAGCAGCCGTTGCAGTCCCTGCACCAGCAGTGTCGGCGCGAGCCGCCGGGACCGCACCTTCGCCAGGTCGGCCTGAGTCGGACGCCCTCGCCGTAGCGGCTCGGCCAGCAGCGTCGCCGCCGCGACCGCGTCCTGCACCGCCAGGTTGATGCCCACCCCGCCGATCGGCGACATCGCGTGCGCCGCGTCGCCGATGCAGAGCAGCCCGTCGACGTGCCACTTGCGCAGCAGGTTGAGCCGCACGTCGAGGAACTTGACGTCGTCCATCGTCTCGAGCTCGTGCACCCGGTCGGTGAACTCGGGGCAGATCTGCGTGACGTTGTGGCGGAACGCCTCGATGCCCTGCTTGCGCAGGTCGTCCCCCTTCGGGCCGAGGTAGGCGACCTGGAAGAAGTCGGGGCGGGGGAGCGGCACCGCGAAGCGGCGGTCCCGCATCTTCGGCAGGAGCATGGTGCCCAGGTCGCCTTCGGTCCGCGAGAGCCGGAACCACCAGACGTCGAACGGGCAGTCGTACTCACGCGGCACGAGACCGGCCTCGCGGCGGGCCACCGACCAGCGGCCGTCGGCGGCGATCACCAGGTCGGCGCGGATTTCGCCGGTCTCCCCGGCACTCGTGCGGTAGGTGATGCCGACGACCCGGCCCTGCTCGCGGACGAGCCCGGTGCACTCGGTCTCCATCCGCTGGACGAATGTCGGCTCCTTGCGGGCGCTTTCGGCGAGCAGGTCGAGGAAGTCCCACTGCGGCACCATCGCGATGTACGGGTGGGCGACCTTCAGCCGGGTGAAGTCGGCCAGCTTCATCATCTCGCCGTTTTCCTGGGGGAACCCCGCCGAGGTCAGCTCGCTGTGCGGCAGCGCGTGGAACTTCTCGCCGAGGCCCAGCTCGTCCAGCAGCGTGAGCGTCGACGGGTGGACCGTGTCCCCGCGGAAGTCGCGCAGGAAGTCCGCGTGCTTCTCCAGCACCGTCACCTCGACGCCGGCCCGCGCCAGCAGGAGTCCCGTGACCATCCCGGCCGGCCCACCGCCGATGACGACGCAGCCCGTGCGCTCGGTCATCTCCACCATCTCCCCATCTATTCATCGCTCGTTGAATAAACTGAGGGTGCACCCGGCCGGTCCCCGGCGTCAAGCGATGTGGCGACGGATACGCTGATCGGGCTATGAGTGAGACATCGGTGGTTCGCGCGCGCTTCTGTCCTTCGCCGACCGGCACCCCGCACGTCGGGCTGATCCGGACGGCGCTGTTCAACTGGGCCTTCGCCCGGCACAACCAGGGGCAACTGGTGTTCCGGATCGAAGACACCGACGCCGCGCGCGACTCGCAGGAGTCCTATGAGCAGTTGCTCGACGGCCTGCGCTGGCTCGGCATCGACTGGGACGAGGGCCCCGAGGTCGGCGGCGAATACGGGCCGTACCGCCAGAGCGAGCGGCGGGCGATCTACGCCGACGTCGCCGCGAAGCTCCTCGAAGCGGGCGAGCTGTACGAAGCGTTCTCGACCAACGAAGAGGTCGAGGCACGGCGCAAGGCCGCCGGCCTGGACCCGAAGCTGGGCTACGACAACTTCGACCGCGACCTCACCGACGAGCAGCGGGCCGCCTACCGCGCCGAGGGCCGCGCGCCGGTGCTGCGCCTGCGCATGCCCGAGATCGATCTCGCGTGGACCGACCTGGTCCGCGGGGACATCAGCTTCCCGGCGAACACGATCCCGGACCCGGTGCTGGTGCGCGCCAACGGCGAGCCGCTGTACACGCTGACCAACCCGGTCGACGACGCGCTGATGAAGATCACGCACGTCCTGCGCGGTGAGGACCTGCTGCCCTCGACGCCCCGGCAGATCGCGCTCTACGCCGCGCTGGAGCGCATCGGCGTCGCGGGGTTCACGCCGCAGTTCGGCCATTTGCCCTACGTCATGGGCGAGGGCAACAAGAAACTGTCCAAACGCGACCCGTCGTCGAACCTCTTCAACTACCGCGACCGCGGCTTCATCCGCGAGGGCCTGCTCAACTACCTGGCCCTGCTCGGCTGGTCGATCGCCGACGACCGCGACGTCTTCAGCGTCGAGGAAATGGTCGCCGCCTTCGACGTCACCAAGGTCAGCGCCAATCCGGCGCGCTTCGACCTCAAGAAGGCCGAAGCGATCAACGGAACCCACGTGCGGGCTTTGCCCGCGGCCGAGTTCGTGAAGCGCGTCACGCCCTATCTGGTCACCGCGGGTGTCCTCCCGGAATCGCCGAGCGAGGACCAGCAGGCCCGGCTGACCGCGATCGCGCCGCTGGTGCAGGAACGCGTCACGGTGCTTTCGGACGCGGCCGCGATGGTGCGTTTCCTTTTTGTTGCGGAAGACGCGTTCGCGCCCGAGGAGGACGCCGCGGCGAAAAACCTCGGCGAAGCCGCGCAGCCGGTGCTCGTCGCGGCGGTCGACGCACTCGAAGCGCTGCCGTCGTGGGAGACCGAGGTCATCGAGCAGGCGCTCAAGGACGCCCTTGTGGACGGTCTGGGTCTCAAGCCCCGCAAGGCTTTCGCGCCGGTTCGCGTCGCCGTGACCGGGCGGACCGTCTCCCCGCCGCTGTACGAGTCGATGGAACTGCTCGGCCGGGATGTCTCACTGGGACGTCTTCGCCGCGCGTTGGTCGGATAACCGAAAGAAGACGGTTCGCCAACTGGGAGTAGAGCGACTGCGCCGGAACAGGCGAGCGGCAATCACCTCTTTGGCAGCGTCGCGAACGCTGCCGTTGCCCTAGCCTCACTGGGTGGATTTCGCTTTGGCACCCCGGACCCCGTCGCGAACCGTCCCCGCCGAGGCGGCGCCCGAGCCCTGGGCGCCGCCGGAGCTGCGGCTGGTGTGCCTGGACATCGACGACACCCTGATCGACTGCACCGCCGCGATCCGCCGCAGCCTCCACATCCTCACCGGCCGGGGCGACCTGTGGCCGTTGTGGGACCTGATCACCGAGGAGCACGTCGCCCTCGTCGTCGCCGGCGAAATCGACTACGCGACGATGCACCAGCGGCGCACCGACTGCTTCCTCGCGGAGATCGGCATCCTCGCCGACGACGAGCAGGTGAGCTCCTTCGAACGGCGCCGAAGAGAGCTGCTCGACCACTCGTGGCAGCTTTTCGGCGACGTCCTCGACTGCCTGGAATGGCTGCGCGCCGCGGGCCTGATGCTGGCCGCCGTGACCAACGCCTCGGGTGTCCACCAGCGGAAGAAAATCGCCGACCTGGGGCTGGCGCCGTTCTTCGACCACGTTGCCATCGCCGGCGAGCTCGGTGTGGCGAAACCCGATCCGGTGATGTTCCACACCGTCTGCCTCGGCCTGGGCTGCGCACCCGCCCAGGCCGTCCACGTCGGCGACAAACTGGACACGGACGCGATCGGCGCCCGCGACGCGGGCCTGGGCGCGGTCTGGCTCGACCGCGACGGCATCGGCGAGCGCGCCCCCGAGGGCGTCCACCGGGTGGCGGGCCTGGCCGAGCTGCCTGAGCTGCTGGTTTCGGAGTACGCGACGATCGGCGTGCCCGCCCAGCGCCGAAGTGACACCCCCGCGTTCACCGTCCGGAACGGCGTGCTCTAGTATTTCTCCTCGTGCGGTGCTGAACCAGCCAGCTGGCTCGGTACCTCACTGGGGTATGGTGTAATTGGCAGCACGACTGGTTCTGGTCCAGTTAGTCTAGGTTCGAGTCCTGGTACCCCAGCTGCGGAGAGTGACCCCCCTGCAGAGCGAGAAATCGCCTCTGGTAAGTTCTCTCCAGCAAGAAAAACAGAAAAGCCCCTGGGAAACCAGGGAAGATCCTAAGCCCCCGTCGTCTAGCGGCCTAGGACGCCGGCCTCTCACGCCGGTAGCGTGGGTTCGAATCCCATCGGGGGTACCAGCAGTCACCAGCCCGTCTGACCCAGGTCAGGCGGGTTTTTTGGTGCGCCGGGAAACGACCGTCCCGGTCTCGGTCCGAGTGGATCCGGGGCCACGCGCTCGGTGTGGTGAGCGATCGAGGCGTGGAGTGGCCCGCTTGGGCGCGGAGTGGCGCGTGGCTCGCTTGGCCGGGAGAAGCGGCCGTCGGCGGCGGAAGTGGCTGTCCTCGCCGCCGACGGGCCGGTGGAATGACCACGGTGATCTCCCCAGTGATCTGCCGTCGCCACGGTTACTTCTTGGCAGCGGCGACCTTCTTGCGGGCAGCACGCTTGCGCGGAGCCGGCGCGGGCGCCGCGGCTTCGGCGGCCTGAGCGGATTCGTACGCGGCGATCACCTCGGACGAAAGGCGGCCGCGCTCGGAGACCTCGTAGCCGTTCGCGTTCGCCCAGGCGCGGATCTGCTGGTTGCGCTCGCGGTCGCTCGTGCTGGTCGTCGTCGACTGGCCGGTCGCGACCCGGACCTTGCGCCCGCCGGTGCGGCGGCCGGCGGCGATGTAGCGGGCGAGCTCGTCGCGCAGGGCGGCGGCGTTTTCGTCGGAGAGGTCGATCTCGTACATGACACCGTCGAGGGTGAACGGGACGGTGTGGGCGGCGGGGGTACCGTCGATGTCGTCGAGCATCTCGACGAGGACCTTCTGGGCCATTCCTGCTCCTTGAAACGGTATATACCAGTAAACCGATGACTGTGACCGAGCGCACGAATGTGCTGCTCCTCCACGGAGTATATCCATACCGGTCGGTTTGGGCAGAAATCCGCTCGCCGGTATCGAAAACGGGAACCCGCCTCGGAGAATTGTCCGGCGGGACGGTTGAACCGGTATTCACCGCCCGGACGCCGATCCGGCCGGTCGGCGGAATGTCCTATCCGGACGGTGGAGTGCCGTTGGGTGCGGGGGAAGGCGGGGTTGCCGTCCGACTCGACGGCCAGGTCCGCGAAGTCCACTTCGGACGGCGGCCGGACCTGCTCCGGAGGGGTCGGCAAGACTGAACTGCCGGATGAAGTCGACCCGGTCGGCCGGCCGTAGGGGAACGGCGCGGCTTCGTCGAGGGTGGTGCTCTGGTCGGCGGCGATGGTCCCGCCGAACCGGCTCCTCGGCCGACGGCCGGAACGGCACCGCCGGTCAGCCGAGCAAGGTCGCGGGAGTGGGGGACGGCGCCGCGGAGGGCTTGACCGCGCCGGCGTCCGCGGGTTCCGCCACGCGCAACGGCTTCACGCTCTCCGCTTCCGACGCGACGGGCTTGGCCGCGAACGGCACGTTCGCCATGCGGATCCGCATCGCCTGGGCGAACAGCGAACCGGACCGCGGCGACGCCTCGGCGCCCCGCGCGACTCGTTGACCCGCTTGGGTTTTCGGCGATTTCGGATCGAACAACTGAGCGACTACGCCACCTTGTCCTATATGGACATCGGGCCGCGTCGCGGTGAATTCGCAGGTCAGCGGCCGCTCAGTTCGTTTGCGTGCCGGGGGAGCGGGTTCGGCCGGACGAGACTTCTTCGGCGACACAACGGAGTTCTCGGCCACCCCTGTTTGGATTTTCGGCCGTCCTGGTAATACTCTGTGTGACGTCGGCCGCGATGGGCCTGACTGCTAGTTCCACTATGGAGGACTGGAATGACGAACAAGGCCCAGCTGATCGAGGCGCTGTCGGAGCGTCTGGGCGACGACAAGAAGGTGGCTGCGCAGGCCGTTGACGGTCTGGTGGACATCATCATCCGGACGGTCAACAAGGGCGAGAAGGTCAACATCACCGGCTTCGGTGTGTTCGAGAAGCGCGCTCGCGCGGCTCGTACCGCGCGCAACCCGCGTACCGGTGAGGCTGTGAAGGTCAAGAAGACCAACGTGCCTGCCTTCCGCGCCGGTACGACGTTCAAGGACGTCATCGGCGGTTCGAAGAAGCTGCCGAAGGCGACCCCGGTCAAGCGCGCCACCGCGACCCGGGCGACCGCCACGAAGACCGCCGCCGCGGCCGCTCCGGCCAAGGCGACCACGACCCGCACCACGCGCGCGGCCGCCGCCAAGCCGGCCACCACGACGCGGGCGACGACCACGCGGACCCGCGCCACCGCGGCGAAGCCGGCCGCGAAGGCCACGGCCACCCGCGCGACCGCCACCAAGGCGGCCCCGAAGGCCGCGGCTGCCAAGGCTCCCGCCAAGGCCACCGCGGCGAAGGCCACCACCACGCGGGCGAAGGCCGCCGCCAAGCCGGCCGCCGCCACCAAGACGGCGGCGGCGAAGAAGCCGGCCGCTGCCAAGGCCCCGGCCAAGCGCACGTCGGCTGCCAAGAAGAAGTAACTCGCTTCACCGGAAGGGCCCCGCACCGGGTTGGTGCGGGGCCCTTCGGCGTTCCCGGCCGGAAGCCGGGACACCCGGCGCGGCCGCCGCTCGGGCGAGCGCCCCTCCGCAGCGCCCGCGGGCGTCCGCCCGGTCGTGGGGTGCCGGCAAGCATCGTCCCGCGCGAACGCGCTCGTGCCAGGGTGTCGAGGAGTCGCGAGCGCCCTGGTGCCGGGGTGTCGAGAAGGCGCGAACGCTCGGGTGCCAGGGCCTCGGGGAGGCACGAACGCTCTGGTGCCACGGTGTCGAAGAGGCGCGAGCGCCCTGGTGCCGGGGTGTCGAGAAGGCGCGAACGCTCTGGTACCAGAGTCTCGGGAAGGCGCGAGCGCCCTGGTGCCAGGGCCTCGGGAGGCGCGAACGCGCTCGTGCCAGGGTGTCGAGGAGTCGCGAGCGCCCTGGTGCCGGGGTGTCGAGAAGGCGCGAACGCTCGGGTGCCAGGGCCTCGGGGAGGCACGAACGCTCTGGTGCCACGGTGTCGAAGAGGCGCGAGCGCCCTGGTGCCGGGGTGTCGAGAAGGCGCGAACGCTCTGGTACCAGAGTCTCGGGAAGGCGCGAGCGCCCTGGTGCCAGGGCCTCGGGAGGCGCGAACGCGCTCGTGCCAGGGTGTCGAGGAGGACGGTGTTGCCGTTGTCGTGCAGGGGCTTGGCGACCCGGGGCTGCTGCCCTCGTCGTGGTCGCGAGGTCAGGCGACCGCCGGGTCGTCGATCGGGCGGGCGATGGATCCTCCCTATCCCGGCCGCGATTTCCGCACCGGGCGCACGCTTCCCGCCTAGTCCCCGCGTGGGTTCCCCTTGCTCCGGGAAGTCTGCGGTGGTTCGCGCTTCAGCGGTGCGGGCATGTCCGGGATCCTGCGAAGCGTGTTCCCGGTCATCCCGTAATGGCTGAGGAACGCCTGTCGCAGGGTCTCCGCCGACCGGAAGCCGCACCGGCGGGCGATCGCGGCTAGTGAAAGTTCGCTGCCGCGCACCAGGTGTGCGGCGGCTTCGGTCCGTGCGTCGCGCACCGCGCGGGCCGGGGTGACTCCCAGCTGGCGCGTGAAGAGCCGGGTGAGGTGCCGGGTGCTGATCCCGGCTCGGGCGGCCAGTGCCGGCGGGCTGAGGTCGTCGGCGAGGCGGGCGCTGATGTGGCCCAGCAGGTCGCGGACGACGCGGTCACCGGGTGGCGGGGCCAGGAAAGTGCTGATCTGGGCCTGATCCGCGGGGCGGTGCAGGTAGGCGACCAGCTCGCGCGCCACCTCGCGGGCCAGGGTGGGGCCGTGGTCGTCCTCGATCAGGGCCAGCGTGAGATCGAGTGCGCTCGTCACGCCCGCCGAGGTGTAGACGTTGCCGTCGCGGATGTAGAGCGGGGCGAGGTCCACGGTGACGGCCGGGAACGCCGATGCCATCAGCTCGCCGTAGCCCCAGTGCGTGGTGGCGCGGCGGCCGTCGAGCAGGCCTGCCGCCGCCAGGACGAACGCGCCGGTGCACACCGAGGCGATCCGCCGGCTCCGGGAAGCCAGCCGCCGCACCTGGGTCAGCAACGCGTCGTCGGCCATGGCCGCTTCCGTGCCGTTGCCGCCGACGATCAGCAGGGTGTCGATCCGGCCGGTGATCGAGGCGAGCCGACGGGCTCCGGTGAGGCCGATGCCGGACGAGCTGCGCACCGGTTTCCCGCTCACCGTGGCGAGCTCGACCGTGTACGGCGGGCCGGCGCCGTGGCTGTTCGCGATCTCGAGCGACGCGCTGGGACAGGCGACGTCCAGGATCTGCGCGTCGTCGTAGGCGACGACCAGTACTCGCCGGGTCGTGGTGGTCACAGCCGAATTGTGCCGCGTCGCGGGCCGATCCGGAGCTGACCGGCAGCTCGACGGTTGTCGGCCACGCGGCGGCGAGGACGAACTGTCCTCGCCGCCGACGGGCCTCGATCCCTCCCCGGTGATCTGCCCGCCACCGCCGTCACTTGCGGGCGGCGGCGACCTTCTTGCGCGGGGCGCGCTTGCGCGGCGCCGCCGGGGCTTCGGTCTCGGCCACCTGGGCCTGCTCGAAAGCCGCGATCACCTCGGACGAAAGGCGGCCGCGCTCGGAGACCTCGTAGCCGTTCGCGTTCGCCCAGGCGCGGATCTGCTGGTTGCGCTCGCGGTCGGTCGTGCTCGTCGTGGTCGACTGGCCCGTCGCGACGCGCACCTTGCGGCCGCCGATGCGCCGGCCGGCCGCGATGAAGCGGGCGAGCTCGTCGCGCAGCGCGGCGGCGTTGTCGTCCGAAAGGTCGATTTCGTAGGTGACGCCGTCGAGGCCGAACTGAACGGTCTGGGCGGCGGTGGAGCCGTCGATGTCGTCCAGGATCTCGACGAGGACTTTCTGGGCCACGGGAATGCTCCTCAAGCTGGATGTGCGTCCGGGGAACGTGACGTGTGACAAGTTGCACAATGGCCGACGTTCTTGGGTGGAGTGTATCCACCCGGTGATCGGTACGGCAATTTCCCGTGGCCTTCCCGCGATTCCGCGATCGCGATAGGACGGGCCGAGCCGGTTCCACTGTGGAGGCCCGGCGCGGTGATTCCGCCTGTCCCGGACGGTGTTCCGGGCGTCGTCGGGCCTCGCTCGCCGGGGTGCTGACGTCGCCGTCAGCGCTCCTCGCCGGGCCTTCGGGCAATTCCGGCCGGCAATTCCGGAATCCGGGAGAGAGAAGGCAGTGGGGCCGCGGATACATCCCGGCGGGGATCGGGTGCGCGACGGCGTTCCCGAGACTCCGGTTCAGCCCACCGGGCCCGGTGGTCCGGTCGCCGAGGCGGTGCCGTGAATTCTTCCGCTGGTGCGGCCGAGGTGTGGGGGGAGTGGCCGGGACCGGTTCCGCGTTCCCCGGCCCGGCAGGGCACTTCGGCGCGAGCGTCGTTCGCCCGTCGGCCCGGGAACGCCGAAGACGGTCCGGGAACGCCGAAGGGCCCCGCACCGGGGTGGTGCGGGGCCCTTCGACGGATGAAGCGAGTTACTTCTTCTTGGCAGCCGACGTGCGCTTGGCCGGGGCCTTGGCGGCGGCGGGCTTCTTCGCCGCGGCGGTCTTCGTGGCGGCCGGCTTGGCGGCGGCCTTCGCCCGCGTGGTGGTGGCCTTGGCCGCGGTCGCCTTGGCGGGAGCCTTGGCCGCGGTCTTCGGGGCCGCCTTGGTGGCGGTGGCCTTGGCGGCCGGCTTCGCCGCGGTGGCGCGGGTCCGGGTCGCCGTCGCGCGGGCGGTGGCCGGCTTGGCCGCGGCCGCACGGGTCGAAGTGGCCCGCGTGCTGGTGGTCTTCGCCGGGGCGGACGCCTTGGCGGTGGCCGCACGGGTGGTCGTGCTGGCGGCGGTGGCGCGCTTGACCGGGGTCGCCTTCGGGAGCTTCTTGGAGCCGGAGATGACGTCCTTGAAGGTGGTGCCGGCGCGGAAGGCGGGCACGTTGGTCTTCTTCACGCGCACGGCCTCGCCGGTGCGCGGGTTGCGGGCGGTGCGCGCGGCACGGGCCCGCTTCTCGAACACACCGAAGCCGGTGATGTTGACCTTTTCGCCCTTGTTGACCGTCCGGATGATGATGTCGACCAGACCGTCAACGGCCTGCGAAGCCACCTTCTTGTCGCCCAGACGCTCCGACAGCGCCTCGATCAGCTGGGCCTTGTTCGTCATTCCAGTCCTCCATAGTGGAACATCTAGTCACGGCCCATCTCGGCCGACACTGCACACGGTATTACCAATACCGCACAAAATCCAACCGGGGGCCGAAATATTTCCTTGCGAGGGCGCTGGTTCCGCCTCTCGAAGGGCCTTCGTGAGACACGCCCCGGAATGGGAACCGGAGGTCGACCATGGCCCTGAGCAGGCAAAACCTTAGGGTCGCGCCGTCCACAGTGGTCGTCCATATAGGACCGGAGGCCCTTCTGAACCTTTTTTCCGCGACACGCCGGGAGCGGGCCTCCCGGCGTGTGGCCGGAGCCACTCGGAGCCCGATCCCGCGCAACGGCGGGGTTCCCGGACCCGTCGCGGAGGGCCGGCGGCGCCGCTTCGCCGTGGCGCCAAGGCAGTAACGCCCCGCCCGCCTCCGGCGACCTCTCCGGGGCGCGGCGAGGTCCGTTGCGGCGCAACCGGTGGCGCCCGCGCCGGAAGTTACGGTGAGGCGAAAAGGATCTTCCCCGTAGGGTGAACTCACTCGTTCGGCCCAGCCGTGGCCACTGGTGACGACTCCGGTACGCCACGACCACAACGCCGTGTTGGCCGCGGGACTGTCGGTCCGGCGAGCTAGTCTGCCGCCGGAGGAAGCGCCGGGTGCGACAGGGAGAACCGTGGACCAGGACACGCTCACGACCGTGGTCGGCCGGGTGGCCGGCACCGAGGACTCGACGCCGCTGCAGTTCCACGTGGCCATCGATCCCGAGGCCTACCTGCAGCTCGACGACGTCGTCGTCACCCGGCGGGAACTCCCCGGCCTGGGCGAAGTCACGTCCTTCGGCGTCGTGACGCAGGTGAGCGCGCGGCACGAGGGCGCCAGCTTCGGCAGCGACGTCTTCCTGATCTCCGACGGCGTCCTGCCCGCGCAGGTGCAGGAGATCGCCGAGATCGCCACCACCCGCGTCGAGCCCGAGTGCTACGTGCCGCCGCGGCCGGGCGCCGTCGTCCAGCGCGCCGTGGGGGAGGATCGCGCGCAGGCGCTGTACTTCGACAACATGACCCGCCAGGTGGCGGTCGGCCTGGGACGGGACGGCGAACCCGTCTACCTCAACATGGACTTCCTCGACGGCACCCGCGGCGCGCACGTCAGCATCAGCGGCGTCTCCGGCGTCGCCACCAAGACGTCGTTCGCGTTGTTCCTGCTGCACTCGATCTTCCGCGGCGGTGCCCTGCCCAACGCCCACAACGCCAAGGCCCTGGTGTTCTCGGTGAAGGGCGAGGACCTGCTGTTCCTCGACACCCCCAACATCCACCTCGACGAGAAGCTCAAGGCCGAGTACGCCAAGCTCGGCCTGCCCGCGGACCCCTTCGCGTCCGTCGGCTTCTACGCGCCGCCGACGCCGTCGGACACCACGGGGAAGCCTTACGTCACCGGGCGGACCTCGGGGGTCGGCGCCTTCTGGTGGACCATCGCGGAGTTCTGCGCGAAGGACCTGCTGCCCTACGTCTTCGCCGACGCGGAGGACGAGCGCAACCAGTACACGATGGTCATCCACCAGGTCGCGAACCGGCTGCGCCTGGACAGCACGCCCGCGGGCAAGGACGGCGCCGCGAACGTCGACGGCGTCCTCTGCCGCACCTACGCCGAGCTCATCGACGTCATCTGCGAACGCGTCACCGACGAGGAAACCCGCGCGAGCTGGGCGGGCGCGGTCACCGGTGCGGGCACGGTCAACGCGTTCATCCGGCGCCTGCGTTCCAGCCAGCGCGCGCTCAACGGCCTGATCCGCGGCGACCTCACCGACCACCCGGCGCGTCAGCTGTCGACGGAGAACCAGCAGGTGACCGTGGTGGACATCCACAACCTCGTCGAGCGCGCGCAGCGGTTCGTCGTCGGTGTCACGCTCGCCGCGGAGACCGCGCGCAAGGAAGCCGCCGGCCCGGGCGGGCTCCTGTTCACCATGCTGGACGAGCTGAACAAGTACGCGCCGCGCGAAGGCAGCAGCCCCATCAAGGAGGTGCTGCTGGACATCGCCGAGCGCGGCCGTTCCCTCGGCGTGATCCTGATCGGCGCGCAGCAGACCGCCAGCGAGGTCGAGCGCCGGATCGTCAGCAACAGCTCGGTGCGGATCGTCGGGCGCCTCGACGCCGCGGAGGCTTCGCGGCCGGAGTACGGCTTCCTCCCGGCCAGCCAGCGGGTCCGCGCGACGCTCGCCACGCCCGGCACGATGTTCGTGAGCCAGCCGGAGATCCCGGTGCCGATCGCGGTCGGCTTCCCGTTCCCGGCCTGGGCCACGCGGCTTTCCGAGGCCGGGAAGGTGCCGACGACCACCGCGTCCTCGAAGAAGTCCGATCCTTTCGCCGGGTTGCCGTCGGGGAGCAGCGACCCGTTCGGCGACGACCCGCCGCCGTTCTGAGCCCGCTGCCCCGTCACCTGAACGGAAGGACGCCGCGTGAAGTTCCTGCACACCTCCGACTGGCACGTCGGCAAGACGCTCAAAGGCCGCAACCGCCTGGACGAGCAGCGCGCCGTGCTCGGCGAGATCGTCCGGATCGCGCGGGAGCAGGCCTTCGACGCGATCCTCGTCGCGGGCGACCTCTACGAGACGTCGGCGCCGTCGGCCGCCGCGCAGGAGCTCGTGGTCCAGGCGCTGATGGCGTTGCGCGACACCGGCGCCGAGGTCATCGCGATCGCCGGGAACCACGACCACGCGGCGACGTTCGAGGCGTACCGGCCACTCCTGCGGAAAGCGGGCATCCACCTCACCGGGAACCCGCGGCCGGTGGCGGACGGCGGAGTCGTGTCGTTCGACGCGCGCTCGACCGGCGAGCGCGTCAACGTCGCCGTGCTGCCCTTCCTTTCCCAGCGCTACGCGGTCCGCGCCGCCGAGCTGCTCGCCGGGACCCCGGCGGACAACGTCGGCGAGTACGACCAGCGCGTGCGCGACATCCTGGAGCACCTCAAGTCCGGGTTCTCCGCCGGTGCGGTGAACCTCGTCATGGCGCACCTGACGGTGACCGGCGGGACGATGGGCGGCGGCGAACGCGCGGCGCAGTCGATCTTCGAGTACCACGTGCCCGCGACGGCGTTCGGCGCCGACCCGCACTACGTCGCCCTCGGCCACCTGCACCGGCGCCAGTCCCTGCCCGCCGCCTGCCCGGTGCACTACAGCGGCTCGCCGTTCGCCGTGGACTTCGGCGAGCAGGACAACAAGAGCGTGGTCCTGGCCGTGGAGGTCACGCCGACGACGCCGGCGAAGATCACGGAAATCCCGATGACGGCGGGACGGCGGCTGCGAACGGTCCACGGCACGGTGGCGGAGCTCGTCGGCCGCGCCGCGGAGTTCGGCGAGGACTACCTTCGCGTCTACGTGCGCGAAGCGACGAGGGCCGGGCTGCGCGAGGAGATCCAGGAAGCCCTGCCGAACGCCCTGGAAATCCGCATCGACCCGGAGTTCGCCGCCCCGGTGACGACGGCGGGCGGCGACCGCGCGATCGCGGACCGTTCGCCGGGGGAGCTGTTCGCGTCCTACTGCGAAGAACGGACTGTCGAGGACAAGCGCGTCCAGTCGCTCTTCGCGCGGCTGCACGACGAAGAGACGAGCGGGGTGTGACATGCGGCCTGTGCTGCTGGAGATGACCGGCTTCGCGTCGTTCCGCGACAAGACCGAAGTCAGCTTCGAGGACACGGACTACTTCGCGCTCGTCGGGCCGACCGGCGCCGGCAAGAGCACCGTGATCGACGCGCTCACCTTCGCCCTCTACGGCTCCGTCGCGCGCTGGGACCACGAAGGCCTCGTCGCACCCGCGCTCGCCCCGACGGCCAACCGGGCCACCGTGCGGCTGGTCTTCGACGCCGGGGGTGTGCGCTACCACGTCGTGCGGGAAGTCCGGCGCAGCGGCGGGAAGAAACCCACGGTCAGCGTGAAGAACGTCCGCCTGGAACGGCTCGCCGACCCCACCGCGCTCGGCGGCGCGGAGGACGACGCCGACCCGGTCGCCGCGGACTCCGAGGTCACCCCGGCCATCGAGCGGCTGCTCGGGTTGACGTTCAAGCACTTCTGCACCTGCGTGGCGCTGCCCCAGGGCGACTTCGCGGAGTTCCTGCACGCCAAGGCCGCCGACCGGCAGAAGATCCTCATCAAGCTGCTGGGCCTGGAGGTCTACGAACGCATCGGCCGCCGCGCCGGCGTCACGGCGGAGCAGCAGAAGCAGCGCGCCGCCGTCCTGGCCGAACAGCTCGGCAGCTACGCCGACGCGACCGAAGAGGCCGTCGAAGAGCTTTCCGCGCGGATGACGGCACTCGCGGACCTCGACGCGCGGGTGAGCGCGGCCCTGCCGGGTTTGTCCGACGCCACCCGTGCCCACGACGAAACGCGGCAGCTCGTCGCGTCGCTGACGAAGGAGCTGGGCGTCCTCGACGCGCTGGAGCGTCCGGACGGCGTCGAAGACCTCGAAACCCGGCGCCAGGCTGCGGTGGAGGCGGCCACCGCCGCGCGAACCGGGCTGGAGCAGGCCGAAACGGCGGACGAAGCCGCGCGGGCCGCCCTCGCCGCCGCACCCGCCCGCGGCGAACTGGAGCGGATCCGCGCCGCCCGCACCGAACTCGCCGAGGTCGAGCAGGCCCTCCCGCGCCGGGAAGAGGCGGCGACCGCGGCGGCGACGGCGAAAACGGCTGCCGCCACGGAGGTCACCGAGGCCGTGTCCGCGGTCGATGCGGCCCGGGAGGCCCGGGACGCGACCGCACGGGCTGCCGAGAACGCCGCTGCCGAAGCGGCGCGCGCCCGCCAGCAGCGCGATCGGCTGGCCGGGCTGCGGCCGCCGGCCGAGCTCGGCGACCTGTCGAAAGAGGCGGCGCGGGTGGCGAAGCGCACGGCGGACGCCGACGCCCGGCTGCGGGGCGCCGAGACCGCCGACGCCGCAGCGCGCGCGGAGCTGGCCGCGCAGCCGGACGTCGCTCCGCTCGCCGCCGCCCGCTCCGACGCCAGGACGCTTTACGCGGTGTGCGAAGCCCAGCGCAAGGCGGCGCCCGAGCAGGCCGCGCGCCGGAAGGAACTCGAAGCGGCGCGCATCGCCTTCGCCCGCGCCGACACCGAAGTCACCGCGGCGAAGACCGCGGTGACCGAAGCGGAACGGGCCGGGCAGGCGCTGAGCCTCCGTGCCGGGCTCGCCGTCGGGCACCCGTGCCCGGTCTGCGAGCAGGAAGTCGCGACGCTGCCCGACGCGGGTGGCCACGCCCACCTGGCCGAGGCCGGGGAACGGCTCGCCGCCGCCGAATCCGGTCGCACCGCCGCCGAGTCCGCGGTGCGCAAGCTGGAACGGGCCGCCGACCGCGACGCCGACTCGGCCGTGTCGGCGGCCGCGCAGGCGGAAGAACTGCGTGCCGTGCTCGCGGGTGTCGACGGCCCGCCGGAGTCGCCGGTGCTGCTGCGCCCGGTCGAGGCCGCTTTTTCCGAGCAGGACTACGCGGATCTCGTCGCGGCGGTGCGCGCGCGGGGCGAGTGGCTGTCGGCGACGATCGACGGCCGCACCCGGGTCGCCGAAGTCGCGCACGCGGCAGACAAGGAACTGGCGGCGGCTCGTGCTGAACGCGCGGCGGCGCAGAACGAGGCCGACGTCGTCGAAAAGTCGTTCGCGGCGGCGCGGGAGGCGTTGCGCGCGGCGCGGGATCCGCTGGTGGAGCTGGGTGCGCCGGCCATCGACAGCGACGACGTCCCGGCGGGCTGGCAGCGGCTGACCGCGTGGGCGGCAGCCACGCTCGAGGATCGGCGGACGGCGCTGGCCGCGCTCGAAGCGGCCGCGGAAGCCGCGGGCAAGGAAGCCGTCGTCGCGGCGGACGACCTCGCCTCCGCCGAGCGGAACGCCGAGCAGCGGCGGAAGCGGGCTTCCGAGGCGGCGCTCGCCGAACAGTCGGCGAGCACCGAGTGGGCGAACACCCGGCGCCGGCACGGCGAACTGGTCGAAACCCTGGACGGCGCGCCGTCCGCCGAGGTGGTCGCCGAGCAGCTCGCGAAGGTGGCCGAACTCGAACAGGCCGCGAAGACGGCCGACGCGGACCTGCGGACCGCCCGCGCGGCCGCGAAACAAGCCGCGGAAGCCCAGGCCCGGATCGCTGAACAGGTCGACGCCGAACGCCAGCGGCTGTCCCGGGCGCGCGACCCGCTGGTCGGCCTCGGCGCCCCGCCGATCGACGGCGAGAGTCTCCTGGGCGCGTGGGCCGCGCTCACGGACTGGGCGGCCGGGCAGGCGAACCGGCACCGCGACCGGCTGGCCGCCGCGACGACCGCCGAGGGCGAAGCCGCCGAAGCGTTGCGGGTGGCGGAACGCGCGGTCGTCGACGACGTCACCGCGCTCGGGGTTTCCCTGGACGAAACCGGCTCGGTGCGCGACCGCGTCCCGGTGGCCGTCGCCACGGCCCGGGCCCGCGCCGAAGGCGACCACACGGAGATGAAGCGGCGCGTGGCGCGCGTGGCGGGCCTGCACGGCGACATCGCGGCCGCGGAGTCCGAAGCGCAGGTCGCGCGGCTGCTCGCGGATCTCCTGCGCTCGGACAAGTTCCCGCGCTGGCTGATCGCCGGGGCGCTCGACACGCTCGTCGCGGAGGCGTCCGCGTCGCTGCTGGAGCTGTCCGGCGGCCAGTTCGAGCTGACCCACGACAAGGGCGACTTCCTGGTGGTGGACCACAACGAGGCCGACGCCCGCCGCCCGGTGAAGACGCTGTCCGGCGGGGAGACGTTCCAGGCGTCGCTTTCGCTGGCTCTCGCACTGTCTTCCCAGCTCGGGGCGATGGCGGCGGACGGCGCGACCAAGCTCGAGTCGATCTTCCTGGACGAGGGCTTCGGCACCCTGGACGAGGCCACCCTCGACGTCGTGGCGTCCACTTTGGAGAACCTGTCGGCCACCGGCTCCCGGATGGTCGGGGTGATCACGCACGTGCCGGCGCTCGCCGAGCGCGTGCCGGTGCGGTTCCTGGTCACCCGCGACGGCTCCGGCTCGCACATCAGCAGGGAGGGCGCATGACGGCGGTGGCCGGGATGAACTTCAGCATCGACTCGTGGGACCCGGGCTACGGCAGCTCGATGGAGGCCGAGGAGCTCGCGCGGTCGGGCGCCGAGGTCGAGCTCGAGGTCGAGGTGCCCACGGAACAGTGGGCGCCGATCGACCCGTCGCCGGTGTCGCCGCCCGAGGCCGTGCTGTTCGTCGACGGCGTCCGCCGGATCGACGCCCGCGTCTGGATCGACGACCCGGCCGGGATGAACTCGGCTTCCATCGGGCTGTGCGCGTCGTACGCGGCCGGAGTGGTGTGCTGCTGCGCGGGGCGGGCGCACGTCGTCGCGACCGACGTCCGGCGCGGGGTGTTCACGGTGGCTTCGGAGGCGGGCGACATCCCCACCTCGGCGGGGGTCTACCAGGCGTTCCGCTCCGCGGCCAAGGACGACAAGCCGCTGGCGGTCGTGCTGTCGTCGGCGCTGCAGGAGCAGCTGGCCGAGACCGAGCTGGACACGGCGGGCGAGGCGCGCCGGGCGATCGCCGGCCACGTCGGCAGTGACCTGCTGGTGGTGGACGGGCCGTTGAGCGGCCGCACGCACCTGCCGCGGGCGGTGGGGTTCATCAAGAGCCACCAGACGACGTACCTGCCGGGCGAGCTCAACGCGATGGTCGGCCGGCTGGACCCGCACCAGCGCACGCCGGTGTTCCTGATGGGCACGACATGGGTGCGGCATTCGTGGTACCTGCGGCTGCCGTCGGTGGGCGGGCCCCCGTGGTCGGGCGTGGTGCGGGTGGAGGCGGCGCCCCATCTCGGGCGTGCCGAGGTGGCGGAGCTGGCGAACCTGACGCAGTCGGTGCTGGGCCGGTTCGCGTCGGTGGAATACAAGGACTCGCGGGCGCCGCAGAACCTCTACCCGATCGCGGGGCTGGAGCGTGACCTGCGGCATCGGCTGGGGGACCAGCAGTTCGTGTACCGGGCGCTGAGGCGGGCCGCGGCCCGCTGAGGCCACTCTTCGTGTACCGGGCGCTGAGGCGGGCCGCGGCCCGCTGAGGCCACCCTTCGTGTACCGGGCGCTGAGGCAGGCTGCTGCCCGCTGAGGCCACCTTCGCGTACCGACCGCTGACGCAGGCCGCAGCCCGCTGAGGCCCCCCTTCGTGTACCGGGCGCTGAGGCAGGCCGCGGCCCGCTGAGGCCCCCGTAGACCGGCCCGGAGGGCGTGGACCGCCCGCCGGGCCGGAATCCGCCCTCTGGGGGTGGGCGGCCCCGGGGCGGCGGGCCTGGGGACCGCTCCCGCCCCGGGGTGTCCTTTGTGGAGGGTCAGCTCGGCGAGCCGTCGCCCGTCTGCGGTGCGCCCGCCGGCTTGACCGTGACCTGCGGCTTCGCCGGCTCGGCCGCCATCGACGTCGTGGGCGGCGGGGTGGTCGGGACGGTGAAGGTCCGCGCCGCTTTGCGGCCGTCGGAACACGTGAACGTCGCGGTGTACTCGCGCGGCGCCGGGGCCGCCGAAGTCGCCGCCCTCGGCGTCGCGACTTCCGCGGCCGTTAGTCCGATCAGTGTTTTCTTCAGCATGACCGATCCCCTCTCCCTCATCTCCTCTCCACGCTTGAGCCGCGAAAACGGTTGAGCCCCGGAGATGTTCAAGTACGTGAACGACTATCGAGTCTATGTTTACTGGTCACGTATGCGTTAGCTTGTCCGCCATTGATCCCGTTCGGTGTCAAGGGAGACTCGATGCGCAACGGCCGGCTCGTTCTCGCCGCGGTACTGGGGTTGTCACTGGCTGCGCCGGTCACGGCGTCGGCGGACGCGCAGCCCTGGCGCGACGCCCGCCAGTCACCCGACCGCCGCGCCGCGGAGCTCGTCGCCGCGATGACGCTCGACGAGAAGATCTCCCAGCTGCACCTGCAGCCCGACGCCGAGCACCAGCGGTTCGTGCCGCCGATCCCGCGCCTGGGCGTGCCCGGTTTCCGGATCGCCAACGGCCCGGCCGGCATGGGTCCCGCTGACGACAAACCGCAGAAACCGGCGACCGCGCTGCCGGCCACGATGGCGCTGGCGTCGACCTTCGACACCGACCTCGCGCGCCGCTACGGACGCCTGATCGGCGACGAAACCCGCGCCCTCGCGCACAACGTGTCCGAAGGCCCCGACATCAACATCGCCCGCGTCCCGCGCAACGGCCGCACGTTCGAGGGGATGGGCGAGGACCCCGTGCTCGTCGGGGACCTGGGCGCCGCCGACATCCGCGGCATCCAGGAGAACGGGACGATCGCCGAGGTCAAGCACTACGCGGCGAACAACCAGGAGACCCAGCGCCAGAGCATCGACGAGCACATCGACGAGCGCACCCTCAACGAGCTCTACCTGCCGCACTTCGAGCAGGCCGTCACCGAAGGCCACGCGGGCTCGGTGATGTGCGCCTACCCGAAGATCAACGGCGTCTTCACGTGCGAGAACCCGGCGCTGCTGCAGGACAAGCTGTGCGACGACTGGGGGTTCAAGGGGTTCGTCCAGTCGGACTGGGGTGCCGCGCACAGCACCGTCGGGTCGGCGAACGCGGGCATGAACCTCGAGATGATCGACGGCACCTGGTACGGCGACAAGATGAAGCAGGCGGTGCTGGCCGGGCAGGTGAGCGAACAGCGCGTCGGCGAGCTGCTGCTGCCGCGGTTCCGCACGATGTTCGCCTTCGGGCAGTTCGACCACCCGCCGGTGCTCACGCCGTTGCCGACCACGCAGCACGACGCCGCGTCGAGGCAGTTCGCCGAACGTGGCATGGTGCTGCTGCGCAACGAACACGCGCAGCTGCCGCTCGATGACCGTGCGGTGAAGTCGATCGCGCTGATCGGGCCGTTCGCGACGAAGGCCAAGACCGGCGGTGGCGGCAGCTCGGCCGTCATCCCGACGTCCACAGTGGACCCTCTGCCCGGGCTGCAGCAGCGGGTTCCGGGCGCTTCGGTGACCCTCGACGACGGCAGTGACCCGGCCCGCGCGGCTTCGCTGGCGGGGACTTCCGACGTCGCCGTGGTGATGGTCGGCGACAACGAGGCCGAGGGCAAGGACCGGTCGACCCTGGCCCTCGACGGGAACCAGGACGCCCTGGTGGCGGCGGTCGCGGCGGCGAACCCGCACACGGTGGTCGTGGTGAAGAGCGGCGGGCCGGTGCTGATGCCGTGGGCGTCGTCGGTGCCGGCGATCCTGCAGGCGTGGTACCCGGGCCAGCAGGACGGCGCCGCGGTGGCGGGCGTGCTGTTCGGGGACGTCAACCCGTCGGCGAAGCTGCCGATCACGTTCCCCGCGGCGGACGCCGACACCCCGGCGAACACGGCGGCGCAGTTCCCGGGCGTGAACGGCGTCGCCGAGTACTCGGAGGGGCTGCAGGTCGGCTATCGGTGGTTCGACGCGCAGGGCCGCACGCCGCTGTTCCCGTTCGGGTACGGCCTGTCGTACACGACGTTCGCGTTCTCCGGGCTTTCGGTGCACAACACCGGCCACGGCGCGACGGCGACGTTCACGGTCCGCAACACGGGCAAGCGAGCGGGCGCCGAGGTGGCGCAGCTGTACCTGGGCTTCCCGCCGGCCGCGGGCGAACCGCCGCGGCAGCTGAAGGGGTTCTCGCGGGTGGAGCTGGCCCCGGGGCAGGCCCGCCGGGTGACGATCGACCTGGACGCGCGCGACTTTTCGGTGTGGGACACCGGCAGCCATGCTTGGCAGCCGGTGAAGGGCGGGTTCACGGTGCAGGTGGGCGACTCGTCGCGCTCGCTGCCGCTGGGGGTGCAGCTCACGCGCCGCTGATGCCGGTCAGGCCTTGCAGCCCGGTGCGCTCGCCGCCGCGGTCATCAGCTCGCGGGACTCCGCCAGCGGGGCCAACGGGTCGTACGTGCCGTCGACGTCCTGCTGGGCCTCCTGCAGCGCCTTCATCGCCGGATCCTGCGACGCCACGTCGCCCGGCTGCGCGCGGTCCAGTGCCGTCTTCGCGTCGCGGGCGCGGTCGCGGGCCGTTGCGTACTTGCCGGCGAACGCCTTCCGGACCGTCTCGGCCAGCGGCACCGGGGCCGGCGGGAGTGCCGTGAGCCTGTCGACGACTTCGCCCGCGCGGTCCGCGATGCCGCCCAGCTGCTCGCTCAACGCCTTCTGCGCTTCCACGACCGACTTCGGCACGGACGTCCCCGGCGCCGCTTCTTCGTTGGTGCGCGTCCGGTAGCCGTGGACGGCGGAGCAGAAGCCGTCCAGCCAGCCGAGCGTCGCCGGGTCGACGGCCGATGCCGCGGTGGGCGGGGCCGTCACCGTCACGGTCGGCGGCCCGGACGGGCGCGGCTCCGAGCACGCGGTCAGCAGCAGGCAGGCGCCGAGCAGTCCCGTGACGATCTTCATCGCTTCCCCTCGCGGTCACCCTTTGCGGATACACGCGCGAGGCCGCCCGGCGGTTGCCTCAAGCCGCGGTGAGCGTCTCGCCCAGCGCGAGCCTGCCGTCGTCGGTCAGCTCCGCCCGCGTCCACTGCCCGACGGCCACGACCGGCCCGCAGGCCGCCCGGATCAGCCCCGCCCGCACCAGCTCGTGCGACGTCGCCTGGTCGCAGCACGCCAGCCCGTCGACCCGCAGGTCCGGCTCGCAGCTGCAGGTCAGTTCGGCCCGCCCCGCGCCGACGGCCCTGAGCATCGCCAGCGCTCGTCTGTTCACCATGTCCGTTCCCCCTCCGTGGTGCTGTCCTGAAGGAGACGTGACCGGCGTCACCGAATACGCGGGTTTCGCGAGGTTCCCCCGAACGGTGCACCATGACCCCATGACGGATTCGATCGGCGACCCGGCGGTGCGCGCGTTCGTCGACGCGCTGAACGCGGGCGACCGCACAGCGTTCCGGGCCACGCTCACCCCGGACGCCACGATGTCGGACGACGGCACGGACCGCGACCTGACGGCGTGGACGGAGAAGGAAGTCTTCTCCAGCCAGGGCCACCTCGAGGTGGAGACGGCCGAGGACGACGGTCGGCGGTTCGTCGCGAACTACTCGAACTCCACTTGGGGCGCGATGCGGACCCGGTGGGCGTTCACGGTTCGCGACGGCAAGGTGGCGCGCTTCGAAACGGGCCAGGCCTGAAACCACTGTGACTCCCGGGGCGGGAGTTACAGGCGTTCCTGCAACGCATCCGCCGCCGCGAGCAGGTCCGCCGCCCAGCGGGCGCCCGGTTTGCGGCCGATGCGCTCGATCGGGCCCGACACCGACACGGCCGCCACGACCGTGCCCGCCGAATCGCGCACCGGCGCGGAAATGCTGGCCACGCCCGGCTCGCGTTCGGCCACGCTCTGCGCCCAGCCGCGGCGGCGCACCTCCAGCAGCGTCCGCTCGCCGAAGACCGCGTCGGCCAGGATCGTGCGCTGCGTGTGCGGATCCGCCCACGCGGCCAGCACCTTCGCGCCCGAGCCCGCCGTCATCGGCAGCCGTGAACCCACCGGAACCGTGTCGCGCAGGCCACTCGGCGGCTCGGCCGTCGCGACGCACACGCGCTGCACGCCGTCGCGGCGGTAGAGCTGCACGCTTTCGCCCGTGACGTCCCGCAGCTTCGGCAGCACCACGCCGGCCGCGTCGAGCAGCGGGTCCGTCGAACCGCCCGCCAGTTCGGCCAGCGCCGTACCGGGACGCCAGCGGCCGTCGGGTCCCCGGCGCAGCAGCCGGTGCACCTCGAGCCCGACCGCGAGCCGGTGCGCGGTGGCCCGGGGCAGGCCCGTCCGCGTGCACAGTTCCGCCAGGCCGCAGGGGTCGTCCGCGACCGCCTGCAGAACGGCCACTGCTTTGTCCAGTACTCCGATACCGCTATGCTGTCCCACGAACCGATACTAGCGTCCCGCACTTTGGGAAGTCCAGTATCTGGGAAACCCTGAACTCGAGCTGCGCCCCTCCTTCGCGGCTCGCATTCGCCCCCGCGGTGCGCGCCCGAGTTCCGACGTCGAACCGTGGAAGGAGCCGGAGATGACCAGCTCGACCGGCAAGGCCCGCACACTCGCGGAGAAGGTGTGGGAAAGCCACCTCGTGCGCCGAGGGGAAGGCGCCGAACCGGACCTGCTCTACATCGACCTCCACCTGCTGCACGAAGTGACCAGCCCGCAGGCCTTCGACGGCCTCCGCCTGGCCGGGCGGCCGGTGCGCCGCCCCGACCTCACCATCGCGACCGAGGACCACAACGTCCCGACCGTCGACATCGAGCTGCCCATCGCCGATCCGGTCTCGCGCACCCAGGTTGACACCCTTCGCCGCAACTGCAAGGAGTTCGGCGTCCGGCTGCACCCGATGGGGGACGCCGAGCAGGGCATCGTGCACGTCATCGGCCCGCAGCTCGGCCTGACCCAGCCCGGGATGACCGTGGTCTGCGGCGACAGCCACACCTCCACCCACGGCGCGTTCGGCGGCATCGCCTTCGGCATCGGCACGTCCGAGGTCGAGCACGTGCTGGCCACCCAGACGCTGCCGCTGCAGCCGTTCAAGACGATGGCGATCACGGTCGACGGCGAGCTGCGCCCCGGCGTCACGGCGAAGGACATCATCCTCGCGGTGATCGCCAAGATCGGCACCGGCGGCGGGCAGGGCTACATCCTCGAGTACCGCGGCAAGGCCATCGAGGCGCTGTCGATGGAAGCCCGGATGACCGTCTGCAACATGTCGATCGAGGCCGGCGCCCGCGCCGGGATGATCGCGCCGGACGAGACGACGTTCGCCTACCTCGAGGGCCGCCCGCACGCGCCGAAGGGCGCCGATTGGGACACGGCCGTCGAAAACTGGCGGCAGCTGCGCACCGACGACGGCGCGGAGTTCGACGCCGAGGTGCACCTCGACGCGAGCGAGCTGACGCCGTTCGTGACCTGGGGCACCAACCCCGGCCAGGGCCTCCCGCTGGGCGCCGACGTGCCCGACCCGGAGCAGATCCCGGACGAGAACGACCGCATCGCCGCTGAAAAGGCCCTGTCCTATATGGACCTGAAGCCCGGGACGCCGCTGCGGGAGATCTCGGTCGACACCGTCTTCCTCGGCTCCTGCACCAACGGCCGGATCGAGGACCTGCGGGCCGCGGCCGAGGTGCTGCGCGGGCGGAAAGTGGCGGACTCGGTCCGCATGCTGGTGGTTCCCGGCTCCATGCGCGTCCGCAAGGCCGCCGAAGAGGAGGGCCTCGACGAGGTCTTCACCGCCGCGGGCGCCGAGTGGCGCCAGGCCGGCTGCTCGATGTGCCTGGGCATGAACCCGGACCAGCTGAAGCCGGGCGAGCGCAGCGCGTCGACGTCGAACCGCAACTTCGAGGGCCGGCAGGGCAAGGGCGGCCGGACGCACCTGGTCTCGCCGCTCGTGGCCGCCGCCACGGCCGTCCGGGGCACGCTGTCGTCGCCGGAAGACCTGCTGACCGCCGCCCGCTGACCCACCCGAGGAGCTCCCACCATGGAACCGTTCACCCAGCACACCGGCATCGGCGTCCCGCTGCGCCGGTCCAACGTGGACACCGACCAGATCATCCCGGCGGTCTACCTCAAGCGGGTGACCCGGACCGGCTTCGAGGACGGCCTGTTCGCCGCCTGGCGCGGTGACCAGGACTTCATCCTCAACACCGAGCCGTTCAAGAGCGGCAGCGTGCTGGTCGCGGGCCCGGACTTCGGCACCGGCTCGTCCCGCGAGCACGCCGTCTGGGCGCTGATGGACTACGGCTTCCGGGCCGTCATCTCCGCCCGGTTCGCCGACATCTTCCGCGGCAACTCCGGCAAGGGCGGCCTGGTGGCCGCGCAGTGCGAGCAGCACGACGTCGAACTGCTCTGGAAGCTGCTCGAAAACGAGCCCGGCACCGAGGTCACGGTCGACCTCGAGACCAAGACCGTGCGCGCCAAGGACTTCACCGCGCCCTTCCAGATCGACGACTACGTCCGCTGGCGGCTGCTCGAAGGCCTCGACGACATCGCTCTGACGTTGCGCCATGCCGGTGAGATCGACGGTTACGAGGCGGCCCGCCCGTCCTGGAAGCCGACGACCACGCCGGTCGCCGCGAGCTAGTCATCGACGAAGGCGGAATCCCTTGTCCGGCAAGGGATTCCGCCTTTTTTCGTCTTGGCCGGCCGGACCTCCGGTGATTCCTTCGGGGGCCGCTTCGCGAGGCGGAACCCGCCCCCGGGCAAGGGAAGGATTCCGCGTCCCGTCTGGAATTTGTGCTGCCTTGGTAATACCGTGTCGCTAGTCGGCCCTGCGCGGCCGTGGACGAGTACTTCCTTCTTGGAGGACTGGTATGGCCAACAAGGCCCAGCTGATCGAGGCGCTGACGGAGCGCCTGGGCGACAAGAAGGCCGCTTCCGAGGCGGTCGACGGTCTGGTCGACATCATTATCCGGACGGTCAACAAGGGCGAAAAGGTCAACATCACCGGCTTCGGGGTGTTCGAGAAGCGGGCTCGCGCGGCGCGGACGGCCCGGAACCCGCGCACCGGTGAGGCCGTGCGGGTCAAGAAGACCAACGTGCCGGCGTTCCGCGCCGGGACCACCTTCAAGGACGTCATTTCCGGCGCGAAGAAGCTGGCCAAGGCAACCCCGGTCAAGCGCGCGGCCGCGGGCACCCGCGCATCCACGACGACCCGGGCGACGACATCCCGCGCAGCGGCGGCGAAGCCGGCCGCGGCTCGCGCGACGGCCACCCGGACCCGCGCGACGGCGGCGAAGCCGGCGACGACAACGCGCGCAACGGCGGCGAAGGCAGCCCCGAAGACGACCACGACGCGGGCGAAGGCGGCTCCGAAGACCACGGCGGCGAAGCCGGCCACGACGAGGTCGACGGCGGCGAAGACGACGGCCGCGAAACCGGCGACGGCCGCGAAGGCGACCACGGCTCGGAAACCGGCAGCGGCGAAGACCACGACGGCGGCGAAGACGACCACGGCGACGAAGACCACGACGGCCCGGAAGACCACGGCCGCCAAGGCTCCCGCCCGGCGGACCACGGCAGCGAAGAAGAGCTGACCACCCGAAACTGTCGTACCCCTGCGGTAACGTGAAATCCGGGGATCCCCCAGGGGGTTACCTCTGGTGGGCGCACGACTTTTCCGGCCAGGGCCCCGCGCGTGAGGCGCGGGGCCCTGCCGCGTTTCCGGAGCCGGCGGGGGAGTGGCAAGTCGGCTCGCGTACCCAGCGGGTCGGCTCGCGTACCCAGGGAGTCGGTTCGCGTACCTGGAGGGTCGGCTCGGGAACCCGGGCATGCGCCTGTGAACCGACTGTCCGAGTACGTGAACCGACTGTCCGGGTACGTGAACCGACTGGCCAGGTACGTGAACTGACCGTCGGGGTACGTGAACCGACTGGCCAGGTACGCGAACTGACCGTCGGGGTACGTGAACCGACTGGCCAGGTACGCGAACTGACCGTCGGGGTACGTGAACCGACTGGCCAGGTACGCGAACTGACCGTCGGGGTACGTGAGCCGAATGGGCCCGAACCTGAGCCGTCCGCCGGGGTTACCCGCTGCCGAGATCCGCCGTCCGAACGGGACCCGTGCACCACCCGCTCGGAGCACCCCGCCGCCCCGGGACCGGTTCCGCCCAATTTCGCAAAGTTGCTTGAGCGCCCGGCCGAGTGATGCCACGCTGCGTTCCTCGGGGTCCGCGTCCGGCGGGTGCCCGGCGGCGCGCGCGAACCCTGGGGGCGACCACCATCGACATCCGGCTGCTCGGCCCGTTCCAGGTGCTCGTCGGCGGCTCGCCGGTCGTGCTGACCAGTTCCCGGCAGCGTGCGCTGCTCGCGACGCTGGCCTTGTCCGCGGGACGCCTGGTGTCGATCGACGCGCTCGCGCGCGGTGTCTGGGGCGAAGAGCCACCCGCGCACATCCGCGGCAGCCTGCAGACCTACGTCATGCGCCTGCGCCGGCTGTGCGGCGAAGAAACCGTCGTCACCGAACCGGACGGGTACCGGCTGGTCGTCGACCCGTCCCGGGTGGACGCCCTGCGTTTCCTCCGCACCCTCGACCAGGCCGCCGCCGCGACCGAACCCACTCGCCGCCGCGGCCTGCTCACCGCCGCGCTGGCCGCCTGGGGTGGCACGCCGCTCGAAGGCGTCGGTTCTCCCGCGCTCGCCGCGGAATGGGGGCCGCTGCTGACCGAGCGGTACCTCTTCGCCGTGGAGCAGCGCATCGACCTCGACGCCGGGCTCGTGCCCGATGCCCGGCTCGTCGCCGAGCTCACCGACCTCGTCGCCCAGCACCCGCTGCGGGAATCGTTGTGGGAACGGCTGGTGCGCGTCCTGGCCCGGTCCGGCCGCCGCGCCGAGGCGCTGGCCCGCTACGCCGGGCTTCGCTCGCTGCTGGCCGACGAGCTGGGCGTCGAGCCGGGGGAGGACCTGCGGCGCCTGCACGCCGAACTGCTCACCGCCGACACCGAACCCGCCGGTCACACCGTGCCGCGGCAGCTGCCCTTCGACGTCGCCGGGTTCACCGGACGCGGCCCCGAACTCGCCGAACTCGACCGGCTCCCGCCCGGCGGCGCGTCCGGCATCGTCGTCATCGAAGGGACCGCCGGGGTCGGGAAGACGTCGCTGGCCGTGCACTGGTCGCACCGCGTCCGCGACCGCTTCCCCGGCGGCCAGCTGTTCCTCGACCTGCGCGGCCACTCCGCGGACACGCCCGTCACGCCGGACGCCGCCCTGGCCGGCTTCCTCCGTGCCCTGGGCGAGCCGCCCGAGACGCTGCCTTCCACAGTGGAGGAACGGTCGGCGCTCCTGCGCAGCCGGCTGGCCGGCAGCCGCACGCTCATGCTGCTCGACAACGCCCGCGACGCCGACCAGGTCCGGCCGCTCCTGCCCGGCCCCGGCAACCTGGTCGTCGTGACCAGCCGCAACCAGCTGCGCGGCGTCGTCGCCCGCGACGGCGCCCGCCGGATCGCCTTGCGCTCCTTCGACGACCAGGACGCCACCGCGCTGCTCGCGGGCAGCGTCGGGCCGCAGCGCCTCGCCGCCGAACCCGCCGCCGTCGCCGAGCTCGTCCAGCTCTGCGGCCGGCTCCCGCTCGCGCTGGCGCTGGCCGGGGAACGCGCGTCGCGGTTTTCCGGCGTCTCGCTCGCGGGGATCGTCGAAGAGCTGCGCGACCAGCGCCTGCGGCTCGACACCCTGCGCGACCCGCAGGACGCCGGCACCGACCTGCGCGCCGCGTTCTCGTGGTCGTACAAGGCGTTGCGCCCGGCCGCCGCGCGCTTCTTCCGGCTCCTGGGCCTGCACCCCGGCCACGGCTTCAGCCTGTCTTCGGCCGCCGCGCTGGCCGGGGCGAACCTGCGCGAGGCCCGCGAGCTCGCCGACCAGCTCGCCGCCGCGCACCTGCTCAACCAGCCCAGCACCGACCGCTACCAGTTCCACGACCTCCTGCGCGTCTACGCCGCCGAGCTCGTCGAAACCGAGACGACGGCGGCCGAACGCGCGGCCGCGCGGCGCCGGCTCCTCGACTGGTACCTCGCGAGCGTCGCCGAAGCGACCAAGCTCGTCCGCCCCGACCTGCTCACCGACGACATCACGCTCGGCCCGGCGCCGGTGCCCGCCATCCGGTTCACCCAGCACGAACAGACGATCGCCTGGTACACGACCGAACGCACGGCCCTCACCGCGCTCGTCGGCGTCGCGGCCGGAAACGGCTTCACCGCCCACGCCTGGAAGCTCGCGTGGCTGCTGCGCGGGTTCTTCGCCGAACGCCACGACCGCGACGACTGGATCACGACCGCCCGGACGGCCGTCGCCGCCACCCGCGAAGCGGGCGACAACACGGGCTTGCAGTACAGCGCGAACAACCTCGGGTCGGCCTACCTGCGCACCCTCCAGCCGGACAAGGCCCTCGAAGCCCTGGAGGAGGCGCGCGCGGCGTCCGAGGCCGGCGACGGAACCGCGCTGGCGGTGGCGATCCTGTCCAACCTCGCCGGCGCGTACTACGTCCGGGCCGAGTACGCGGAAGCCGAGCGCTACGCCCTCCAGGCGGTTCGTCTCGCGCGCGACCACGGCCAGCGGACGTTCGTGCCGCACGCCCTCCTCAACGTCAGCGCGAGCCGCATCGGCCTGCGCAACTACGACAACGCCGCCGAAGCGGCGCAGGCCGCGCACCAGGCCTTCGCCGACTTGGGCGACCGCTACCACGCGGCGCTGGCGCTGGGGAACGTCGCCGAAGCACTCGAAGGGGCCGGCCGGCAGGACGAAGCCGAGAAGGCCGGGCTGGAAGCGCTCACCGAGCTGAAGGAGCTGAACGCCGAATACGGCACGATCGACGTCCGGATCACCCTCGGCCGCCTCAAGCTCCGCACCGGCCGGGACGAGGAGGCGCGGGAGCATTGGGCCGAGGCGCTGACCGTCTGCCAGCGCCTCGGCGACCCCCGCATCCCGGAGATCCGGGCTCTGCTGGCGACGGTGCCGACAGACAGACCCCCGGCCCGGGATGCGCCGTACCCCTAGCCCGGCGCAGCCCAGCGGGACCCGGACCCAGTACACCAAGATCGACTGTCACCGCACTGTCGCCGGACGGGCGAGCGCTCAGGAGCGGGCCGGGGACGGCGTCGGCAACGCGCTCGGGTGGTAGTCGGCCGCCAGCAGGATCGGGCCCTTCTCCGCCGTCGGTGCCCGGAACGACAGCACCCAGAACGAGCCCTTCTTGCTCGGCACCACGCCGCCCCGGGCCGCCTGGAGCTCCACTCCGTCGCGGTCGGCCAACGCGCTGATCAGGTCCGGGATCACGCCGCCCTGGCTGCACACCACCGGCGTCCCGCCGTCGCCCGCCACCGCCAGCAGCCGCGCCACGCCCAGCACCGGGTCCGGCCAGTACCCCTCTTCCGACAGCAGCGGCTCGTGCCGCACCTCGAGCCCGAGGTCGTCGGCGATCCCGTGCACCGTCTGCACGCAGCGCAGCCGCGGTGCCGACAGCACCCGGTCCGGTCCGTACAGCGCCAGCACCCGCCGCAACGCCGAGGCCTGCCGCAGCCCCGCTTCCGACAGCGGCCGGAGGTCGTCGTCGCCGGTCCACTCGTCGCGCTTGCCCGCCTTCGCGTGCCGCACCAGCACCAGCGTCGTCATGCCGGCCGGCACCTCGCAGAACGCGCGCAGCACCCGCACGTCCTCCGGGCGCGTCAGCAGCTTCTCCGCCGCCGTCGGGTCGAGCCAGCGCAGCTCGTCGACCTCGTCGTTCGCGGCGAACTCGCCGGACACGGCTTCGGCGCTGAAGTAGTCGACCGTCTTCGGGACCGTGCCGGAGCCGGTGCGCGCGGGCACCCGGTACTCCGTCCGGGCCAGGTAGCGGCCCAGGACCGCGTCGAACCCGGTCTCTTCCTTCACTTCCCGGACGGCGGCTTCGGCGGTCGTCTCGCCGGGGTCGAGCTTTCCCTTCGGCAACGACCAGTCGTCGTACCGCGGGCGGTGCACCAGGGCGACTTCGGCCGCCTTGCCGGCGCCGCGCCACAGCACCGCGCCGGCCGCCCGTACCTCCTGGGTCATCCGGCGGCCCCGTGCAGCTTCGCCAGCTCCAGCTGGTGATCACGCACCCGCGAGCCGTCGGCCGGGAACGGCGACCACTCGCCGCTCGCCGTCAGCACCCAGCACCGCGTCGCCTTGTCGAGCGCCGAGTCGAAGATGTCGTCGAGCTGCCCGGTCAGCTTCGGGTCCTTGACGCGCACCAGCGCCTCGATCCGCCGGTCGAGGTTCCGGTGCATCATGTCCGCGCTGCCGATCCAGTGCGTGCCGCCGGCCCGGAAGTGGAAGACCCGCGAGTGCTCCAGGAACCGGCCCAGGATCGACCGGACGTGGATGTTCTCGGACAGCCCTTCGACGCCGGGCTTCAGCGTGCAGATCCCGCGCACCACGATCTCGACCGGCACCCCGGCCTGCGACGCGTGGTAGAGCGCGTCGATGACCTGTTCGTCGACCAGCGAGTTGCACTTGATCCGGATGCCGGCGTTCTGCCCGGCCCGCGCCAGCTCGATCTCTTCGCCGATCGCGCGCACGATGCCGCGGCGGATGCCGTGCGGCGACGTCAGGATCGTCCGGTAGGTGTCCTGGCGGGAGTAGCCGGTGAGCACGTTGAAGAGGTCGGTTACGTCCGCGCCGATGCTCGGGTCGGCGGTGAACAGGCCGATGTCCTCGTAGAGCCGCGCGGTCTTCGGGTTGTAGTTGCCGGTGCCGATGTGGCAGTAGCGGCGGATGGTCGAGCCCTCCTGGCGCACGATCATCGACACCTTGCAGTGCGTCTTCAGCCCGACCAGGCCGTACACCACGTGCACGCCCGCGCGCTCCAGCGTCCGCGCCCAGGTGATGTTCGCCTGCTCGTCGAACCGCGCCTTGATCTCGACCAGCGCGACGACCTGCTTGCCCGCCTCCGCCGCGTCGATCAGCGCGTCGACGATCGGGGAGTCGCCCGAGGTCCGGTACAGCGTCTGCTTGATCGCGAGGACCTTCGAGTCGGCCGCCGCCTGCTCGATGAACCGCTGCACGCTCGTGGAGAACGAGTCGTACGGGTGGTGCACCAGCACGTCGCCCTCGCGCAGCGTCGCGAAGACGCTCTTCGGCGTCTCGCGCTCACCGAACGCGGGGTGCGTCGCCGGCACGAACGGCCGGTCCTTCAGCTCCTTGCGGTCCACACCGGACAGCTGGTGCAGGCAGGTCAGGTCGAGCAGGCCGGGGACCTCGACGACGTCGGCCGGGTCGACGTCCAGCTCGCGCAGCAGCAGCTCGAGCATGTGCTCGCTCATGTCCTGCGCGACCTCGAGGCGCACCGGCGGGCCGAACCGGCGCTGCGCCAGCTCGCGCTCGAGGGCCTGCAGGAGGTCTTCGTCGCGGTCTTCGTCGACCTCGAAGTCGGCGTTGCGGGTGACGCGGAAGACGTGGTGCTCGGTGACGTCCATCCCGGTGAACAGCTCGCCGAGGTGCGCGGCGATGAGCTCTTCGAGGGGCAGGAACGTCGCCGTCCGGCTGGTCCGCTCGGTCTCGACGCGCATCAGGCGCTGGACGTTGCTCGGCACCTTCACCCGGGCGAAGCGCTCGGTGCCGCCCTCCGGGTCGCGGACCGTGACCGCGAGGTTGAGCGAAAGGCCCGAAATGTACGGGAACGGGTGCGCCGGGTCGACGGCCAGGGGAGTCAGCACCGGGAAGATCTGCTCGGAGAAGTAGCTGGACAGCCGGAGCTGGTCGGCGCCGGAGAGGTCGGCCCAGCCGACGATCAGGATGTCGTGCTCGGCCAGCTGCGGGCGCAGGTGCTTCTCGAACGCGCCGGTCTGCCGCTCGACCAGGTCCTGGTTGCGCTTGGCGATGTAGTCGAGCTGCTCGCGCGGGGTGAGCCCGTCCGCGCTGCGCACCAGGAGGCCGGTCTCGTCGCGGCGCTTCAGGCCGGCGACGCGGACCATGTAGAACTCGTCCAGATTGGACGCGAAGATCGCGAGGAACTTCGTCCGTTCGAGCAGCGGCTGCGACTCGTCCTCGGCCAGCGCGAGCACGCGGGCGTTGAAGTCCTGCCACGAGAGCTCGCGGTTGAAGTACCGGTCGTCCGGCAGGGTCTCGGTGGCGGCCGGGGCGGTGGTGACCGCGGGCGGCGCCGACGGGACGGCGCGGAACTCCTCGGCGCCGCGGGTGTTGCCCTGCGCGGCGCTGCGGCGCCGGGGCGTCGACGCGGCGGGCGTGCTCTTGCGGACTCTGGCCTTCCCGGCGGTGGCACGGGCGGCGGTGTCGCGCGCGGTGGACTTCGACGGGACCTTCTTCGCCGCCGCCGGTTTGGCCGCGGTGGTCTTCTTGGCCGATTCCGAAGATCCGCTGGCCGGGTTCCGTCGCCTCCGCGGTGCGGGCGTGCTGCCGTCGTCTGTGCTCACGGCCCCCATTCTTCACTACGCACGGCGGATTTGCTCCGGCCGCGGTGAAGGTCAGATGAACAGCTCCGCGGTGTGTTTCCCGACACCCAGCGCGCGCACGTGGGCGAGGTCGTCCGGGGTGTCGACGTCGCTGCGCAGGCTCGGGAGCGGGTTTTTCAGCGGAACGGCCCCGGACGCGGTGTGCGCCCGCGCCGAGCCCGGGCCGAAGCGCGGGTCGAGGGGCGCGCCGGGGGCCGAGAGCAGGAGGGTGGTGCCGGTGCCCTGGCGATCGGCGACGAAGGCGCGCTTTCCGGCCGCTTCGGCGAGGGCGTCGGCCAGGTCGCCGGCACGCAGGGCGGGGAGGTCGGCTTGGAGGGCGCCGACGATCGCCCCGGGGTCGTCTCGCCGGAGGAGTTCTGCGCCGTGGCGGAAGGCGGCGTTGAGGGTTTTCTCGGCGGGTTCGGCGACGATCTCGACCCCGAGCTCGCCGAGTTCGGCGACGGCCCCGGGATCGGCGGCGACGAGCAGGACGCGCCGGACGTGCGCCCCCGAGGTGACGGCGGCGAGGGTGTCGGCGGCGAGCGCGAGGACGAGACCGGGATGCCGCTCGGCCTCGACGGCACCACGCAGCCGCGACTTGCCGTCGCGGGGGTGTTTCATCGGCACGACCAGGTCCACGTCCACCCGTCCATCTTTACCCGAAACGGGGAGTGGGTGTCGGCCGGAGGTGCGGGTTGTCCACAGGCGACGGGTGGTGTGGACAAGTGTGGGGGTGGGGGTGCTGGGCGGCCCCGGCGTATGGCTGGTCGCCGCGCCGCGGCCGGGACCCGATGGCAGAAACGACTCACTCACCTCGCCGGGCGACTCCGCCGAGAACCCCGTCACCCAGACTCGCCCCCACCCCCTGATCACCGCCTCGACCTCGGCGAAGGCACCCTCCCTGGACTGGCCTCACCCCGGCGCGGCAGGATCTGGGGCGGACTTGACGCGTGGAGGAGGAGATCGTGGCCCGGCGTGAGAAGGGCGGCTTCTGGGTGGGGTTGGCCGCCGCTGTGTTCTATCCGCTCACCGGTATTGCGCGGCGGGTTTACGTCGGGAACGAAAAAGTTCCGCGGCAGGGACCTGCGCTGCTCGTCCTGAACCACATTTCGCACCTCGATCCCATCGTCGACGCCGTCTTCGTGCACCGGCAGAAGCGGGTTCCGCGCTTCCTCGGCAAGGAGAGCCTCACCCGGACACCGATCTTCGGGAAGGTCTTCGTCGGCTCCGGGCAGATCCCCGTTTCGCGCGGCTCGGCCGCCGCCGGGGACAGCCTCAAGGCCGCGCACCAGGCCCTGCAAGAAGGCAAGATCGTCGTCATCTACCCCGAGGGCACCATCACCAAGGACCCCGCCGGCTGGCCGAAAGAGTCCTTCACCGGCGCCGCGCGGCTCGCGCTGCAGAACGACGTCCCCGTGATCCCCATCGCGCGCTGGGGCACCAGTGAGCTCTTCAACGGCTACACCAAGAAGTTCAAGCCGTTCCCGCGCAAGACCATCACGCACCGGGTCGGCGATCCGCTCGACCTCTCGGCCTACCGCGAAGGCAGCGCACGCAGCGCGTCGAAGCTGCGGGAGGTCACCAAGGTCATGATGGACGACGTGACCCGCCTGCTCGGCGAGATCCGCCACGAGGAACCGCCGTCGGCCAAGCCGGGGGACCCCGCCTGATGCGCGCCGACGTCCAGCGGGTCACCGTGCTCGGGGCCGGCTCCTGGGGCACCGCCTTCGCGAAGGTGCTCGGCGACGCCGGCCGCGACGTCACGATGTGGGCGCGCCGCGAACAGGTCGCCGAGGACATCCGCGAGCGGCACGTCAACAGCGCCTACCTGCCCGGCACCGTGCTGCCGGAGAACATCACCGCCACCAGCGACCCGGCGAAGGCCCTCGAGGGCGCCCAGGCCGTCGTGTTCGGAGTGCCCAGCCAGAGCCTGCGGGCGAACCTCTCGGAGTGGCGCCCGCTGCTGCCGCCCGACGCGATCCTCGTCAGCCTCGCCAAGGGCGTCGAGCTCGGCACGCTCAAGCGGATGAGCGAGGTCATCGGCGAGATCGTCGGGATCGACGCCGACCAGGTCGTCGTCGTCACCGGGCCGAACCTGTCCAAGGAGATCGCCGCCGGGCAGCCGGCCGCGGCGGTGCTCGCCTGCGCCGACCACGAACGCGCCGTCGCGATCCAGCGCGCCTGCGCCAACTCCTACTTCCGCCCCTACACCAACACCGACGTCGTCGGCTGCGAGCTCGGCGGTGCCTGCAAGAACGTCATCGCGCTCAGCACCGGGATGGCCGCGGGCCTCGGCCTCGGCACCAACACGATGGCGACGCTCATCACCCGCGGCCTGGCCGAAATGGCCCGCCTCGGCGCGAAGCTGGGTGCCGACCCGCTGACGTTCGCCGGGCTCGCCGGCGTCGGCGACCTGGTCGCGACCTGCTCGTCGCCGCTTTCGCGCAACCGGACGTTCGGTGAGCGCCTCGGCCGCGGCGAGACCCTCGAACAGGCGCAGGCCGCGGGCGGCGGGCAGGTCGCCGAGGGCGTCATGTCGTGCTCGTCGATCCGGGCGCTGGCCCTGAGCGTCGGTGTCGACATGCCGATCACCGACGCGATGCACCGCGTCTGCCACGAGGGCGTCGACCCGCGGCAGGCCGGCGCGGAGCTGCTGGGCCGCTCGCAGAAGCACGAGTGGTCCTGACCCTCCCGGCAGGTGGGACGTCTTGACCGGGTCGAGGCGGTAGGGAACGCTGAGCGCCATGTTCGCGTGCGAGATGACTGAGCTGCGGGGCCACCACGGCCTCCGCGCCGTCGTGTGCGCGTGTCGCTGTTGTCGGTGAACCCCGCCCCGGCCCAGTTCGACACCCCCTTTCTCTTCCGTGAGGACCCTCATGTTCGCCGTTCCGGACAACACCCTGCTGCGTCCCGAGAACCCCGCGCTGCGCCACCCGGTGCGCGTCGCGCTGGAGGTCGCCGCCGACCGCGACCGCTGGAAGCACCTGCTGCGCTACGACCCCGACGAGCGTTTCGCGACGCTCGTCGAGAAGGACGGGCAGCAGGAGGTCTGGCTGATGAGCTGGCTGCCCGGCCAGCGCACCGACCTGCACGACCACGCGTTCGCCAGTGGTGCGTTCACGCTGGTCAGCGGGCACCTGACGGAGGCGGTGGCCCGCCGCGCGCCGGGCGGGCGCGCGATCACCGAGCTGCACGCGCTCTCGGCGGGGCAGTCGCGGGTGTTCGGCCCCGGGTACGTGCACGAGGTGCGCAACGACGGCCCGGACCCGGCGATCTCGATCCACGTCTACCGCGGCGCCGAACGTGAGATGCGCTCCTACCACCTGGACCCGCTGGGCGGCCCGGTCCTGGACTGAACCCAGGTCGCCCGGACGGACGCGACGTGTAACACACCGTGGGCGAACGTCCGACTGCGTGAGGTGAAACCCCACCGACCGGTGGTGGGGTCGGGACGATCACCGGGAGCGCAGTGACGATCGCCATCACCTTCGCGGGCAGCACCGGCCCGCACGACCTGCCCGGCTGGCTGGCCCTGGACGAGGATCTGCGCGGCCACCTCCGGACGACGTCCGGGGAGCCGGCGCCCGAGACCATGGGGTGGGAAATGGTCGTCGCGGCCGGGGTCGCGGCAGTGCCCGTCCTGGCGCGGTCGATCTGCGCCTACCTGGTCGAACGCGCGCGGCTTCGGCTGAGCGAGCTGCGCCTCTCCTACACCGAAAACGGCCGCACGGTGGACGTCCACCTGCACGACGAGACCGACCGGGCCGAGCTGACCCGGCTGCTCCTGGAGCACCGGTCGGTGACGATCACCCAGGACGGCGATGCGCCTACCCGTCCCTGAGTCCTCGCACGTCGTCCTGATCGGCACGACCACGTACTCGGGCTCGTTCGCCGCGTACCCGCTGCCCGCGGTGGCCAACAACGTCACCGACCTGGCGGCCGTGCTCACCGACGAGCAGTACGGCGGTTTCCTCGCCGAGCACTGCACGACGGTGGTGGACGAGGACGACCGCGACGTGATCCTGCGGAAGGTCCGCGCCGCCGCGACGCGGGCCACCGACGTCCTGCTGGTCTACCTCAGCGGGCACGCGCGGCCCAAAACGCTGGCGGGCAACGAGATCCACCTGTTCCTGCCCGGCAGCGACGACGGTGGCGAGGACTTCTGGTGGAACCACGCGCTGCCGTACTCCGACATCAACCTGATCGTGCGGGAGAGCCGGGCCGCGTGCCGGATGGTCGTCATCGACACCTGCTTCAGCGGCCGGGCGCTGGCCCAGGTGATGGGCCGGGCGGACGGGGAGGCGTTCGCCATCTCCGGCTCGTACGTCCTGGCCTCGGCCGGCCCCACCACCCACGCGGTGGCTCCCGCCGGGGCGCGGCACACCGCGTTCACCGGGGTGCTCATCGACCTGCTGACGAACGGCATCGAGGACCCGGTGCCGGAGCTGTCGCTGCCCAGGATCTTCCCCGTCCTGCGCCACACCCTGGTGTCGTCCGGGTACCCCGAGCCCGACCACAGCGCCACCAAGACGGTCGACCAGAAGGCGCTGGTCCGCAACCGGGCCGCGCTCATCGCCCGTGACCTGCCGCCCGAGGTGGTCGCGGACCTGGGCAGCGACGTCAACACCGTCATCGCGCGCGGCCTGCAACGCCTGGAAGACCTCTACAGCCTGGGAACCCGGCCGGTGCGCGCCCGGGTCCGGTCGGAGGTCCTGCGGTTCCTCGACCACGACAGCAAGATCGTTTCGCAGGAGGCGGGCCGCCTCTACGACCTCATCCGCGCCTGGGAGGACGACCCGGGCGGGGACGCGAAACCGGGGGCGTCGAAAGAACCCGGACGACTGCGGCAGGCGGCGGCGGACCCGTGGTCCGGCGCGTTCGCGGTGGCCTTGGCGCTCGTCGCCGGGGCGGTGCTGTGGTGGACGGGCCTCACCCCCGGGCTCGCGGCCGCGGTGGCGGCCCCGCTCGCGCTGCTCGGCTACGCCGTGGTGGTCGCGGTGAACACGTACTCGACCCGACCCGAGGAAGACTGAACCAGATGCGAAAGCGTTCCCGGTGGCTCGCCCTGAGCTCGGCGGTGCTGGCGGTGGCGGGCGCCACCGCCGCCGCGGCGATCACCCTGCACCCCAGCACCGACGCTCCTCCGGCATCCACCCCGGTCGCCGCGGCGGTCACCCCAGCGGAGCCGTCCTCGCTGACCGGCAAGACGCTGCGGGTCGGTTTCAACGGGGAGATCCCGGGGTGGAGCTTCCCCGCCAAGCAGCCGAAGGGATTCGACGTCGACTTGGCGAACTACCTCGCGCAGCAGCTCGGCTTCACGGTCGTGCCCGTGGCCCTCACCCCGTACGAACGGGAGGGCGCGCTGGTGAGCGGCAAGGTCGACCTGGTCATCGCGAACTACTCGATGGACGGGGTCAGCACGACCGACAAGACGAAGGCCCGGAAGGACGTCATCGACTTCGCCGGCCCCTACTTCGTCGACCGGTCCGGCCAGATGATCGACGACAAGAAGCTCAACGACATGACCGGCCAGACGGCGCTGATAGACCCTCGGCACATCTGCGTCACCAGGGGCACGACGGCCGAGGACAAGCTCGGTGCCCGGGCGAAGGACACCCTGCAGGAGTGCCTGCACCCCTTCTTCGACCCGGCCGACCGCCAGTTCGCGGCCGTGCAGACCGACGAGGCGATCCTGCTCTCCGTCGCCCAGTACGAAAAAGCGAGTGTCACCGACGCCCGCTGGCAGAACGGTTCCCTGATCAACCCGACCGAGCACTACGGGGTCGGCCTGCGGAAGGGCGACCGCGACACTTGCGTCGAGCTGACCGGGAAGATCCAGGAGTTCGTGCGCTCGAAGGTGTGGGAAACGTCCTACGAGGCCCTGCACATCCCGGCGACCATCCAGCACCGGCCGATCGGGAACGAGCCTTCGTACTGCTACTGACGGTCCAGGTCGCCGCGGGCGCGGAACTCGCGTTCGATCGCCGCCCGGTCCGCGCCGCCCGCCAGCAGCGTGTGCAGGAGGATCCGGGACTTGCGCACGTCCAGCCAGCCGGCCATCGTCGCGCCCAGCGCGATCAGGCTCGACTCCGAACCGTGGAAGCCGTACGTCGACCGCAGCGTCGGGCCGGCGCCCGTCCGCGACGCGACGACCACCGGCAACGACGGCACCAGCTGAGCCACCACGTCGGCCGTGCCCGCCGAAACGTGGCCGACACCCGTCGCCGCCAGCACGATTCCGCGCACTCCGGGCTGCGTAGCCGCGTGCGAGAGCACCGCGCCCGAGTCGTCCAGGCCGGCTTCGACCACCGGCACCAGCCCCGAAAAGTCCGTCCCGGCCAAGGCGGGCGAGCGCGGCGGCGACGGGTGGAAGTAGTGCACCGCCCCTTCGACGACCATGCCGAGCGGACCCGCCGGCGCCGACGAAAACGCCTCCAGGTGGCTCGAATGCGCCTTCCGCACCCAGCGCGCCGCGTGGACGTCGTCGTTCAGCGTCACCAGCACGCCGCGCCCGCGGCTGCGCGGATCGGCCGCGACCGTCAGCGCGGTGCGCAGGTTCGCCGGGCCGTCCGGGCTGAGCAGGCCCGCGTTGCGCATCGCCCCGGTGACGACCACCGGGATCTCCGACGGCCAGCACAGCTCCAGGAAGTACGCGGTCTCCTCCAGGGTGTCGGTGCCCTGCACGACGACGAACCCGTCGGCGTCCTGCCGCAGCCCCCACTCGCGGCACCGCAGCAGCGTCGCGAAGTCCATCGACGCGCTGCCGATCCCGGCCAGGGTCTCGGCGAGCACGTCCATCGGCAGGTCGCCGATCCCGCCGATCAGTTCCGCGGCGCCGAGCCGCGGGACGGCGCCGCCTTCGCCGCCGACGGGAGCCATGGAGATGGTGCCGCCCAATGTGGCGACCGCGATCAGGGGACGTGCCATGCCGCCCACCCTATTCAGCCGCCCTTGACCGCCTGGAGCGTGTAGCTCGCGGCCATCCGGGCGGGGGTGTCGGTCATCCGCCACTCGTCGGTGGCCTCGTCGCGGATCATCTGCCCGGGGAGCGCGTTCCACGGGACGCTGTCGTGCTCGGTGAACGCGGTCAGCCTGAGGCCGTTGTCCAGCAGCGCGGTGATGATCTCGCCCAGCGAGTGGTTCCACGAGTGGCTGACGCTGTTCTCCAGCTTCCGGTCGACGCTGACGTACGTCTCGGGCTCGTCGAACACCAGCGGCTCGGCGTGCTCGAAGTACGGGTAGCGCGGCCACGCCGGGTCCGCGGTCTCGTCCATCGCCCACAGCATCGGGTGGCCTTCGCGGATGAACAGCCGGCCGCCCGGCCGCAGCAGCCCGGCGACGACCGCCGCCCAGCGCGCGACCGAAGGCAGCCAGCACAACGCGCCGATTCCCGTGTAGACCAGGTCGAACCGCCCGGCACCCAGCACCTCCACGGCGTCGTAGACGTTCGCTTCGCGGAAGTCGATCTCGGCGTTCGCGGCGGCGGCGAACCGGCGCGCTTGTGCCAGCGCCGGCCCGGAAAAGTCCAAGCCCGTCACGGCGGCGCCCAGCCGGGACAGCGAGACCGTGTCCGTCCCGATGTGGCACTGGAGGTGCACCGCGCGCAGCCCGCCGAGGTCGCCCAGGCGTGGCCGGTCGAACCGCAGGACGCCGCTCAGGTGCTCCGGATCCGAGACGTAGGACTCGAAGCCGTAGTCCGGCGACGCCGCGTGCAGCACCGCGCGTTCGTCCCAGTTGGCCTTGTTGACGGCGAACGAGTCCGTCACGGCGTCGCGGCCCGCTCGGCCGCGCTGCGCAGGACGCAGAACTCGTTGCCTTCGGGGTCGGCGAGCACCGCCCAGCCCCGGCCGTCCGGCTTGCGGAGGTCGTTGACGAGTGTCGCGCCCAGGCCCAGGATGCGCTCGACCTCCTCGTCGCGCGGCTCGTCCGGCTGCAGGCAGACGTGCAGGCGGTTCTTCACCGTCTTCGGTTCCGGGACGCGCAGGAACAGCAGGTCGATCCCGCCTTCGAGCTCGATGCCGCACTCGTCGTCCCCGGGCTGGTCCTCGTCGGGGACCGGCTTTCCGGTGACCTGGCTCCAGAACTGGCAGAGCGCGTACGGGTCGGCGCAGTCGACGGACACGTGCAGGACGGACGAAGGCATGGCACTCCTCGGCAGACGGGTGGTCCCGAGTCTGGCCGAGGGGAAGCGCCGGGGCGAACCGATTTACGAAGCCAGCGCCAGGCCCGCCGTCCGGTGCACGCGGCGGCTGTCGTCGACGATGAGGATCTCGCAGTCCGGCCGGTCGGCCGCCCAGGTGATGCCCTCGGCGCCCATCGCGAACGCCGCGGTGGCCAGCGCGTCGGCGGTGACCAGGTCGCGGGCCATGACGGTGACGCTCATCAGCCCGGTCGCCGGCATCCCCGACCGGCCGTCGAGGATGTGCGAGCCGCGCTCGTAGGCCGCCGACGTGGCAATGGCGCCGTTGCGCGACTCCAGCACCGCGCACACGGCGAGGGGCTGCTCGGGGTGGCGGATGCCGACCCGCCACGGACGTCCCGGCTGCGGCTCGCCCGCGGTGACGACGTCGCCGCCGGCGTTGAGGCAGAACGTCGTCGCGCCTTCGGCCTTGAGCATGTCGGCGGCACGCTGCACCGCCCAGCCCTTCACCACCGCGCACGGGTCGAGGCCGCGGCCGGGCAGCCGCGCGCGGAACGCGCCGCCGGAGAGTTGCTCGTAGTACGCGCAGAGCTCCAGGACCTCCAGGAGGTCGTCGGTCAGCCCGTCCGCGGTGAGCTCGCCGCGGTCGTAGCGGCTGACTTCACTGTCTTCCTTGAACGGGCTGAACTTCGCGTCGACGTCCCGGAACCAGGCGAAGACCTCGTCGATGACGTCGGCGAAGTCGACAGTGTCCTTCTCGTCCCGCAGGTCGAGGGAGATCGGCAGGCCCATCACCTGCTCGACGCGCGTGGTCATCTGTTGCCCCGGGCGTCGATGGCCGCCTGCAGCGACGTCTTGTACGACTCGCTCGTCTCGGTCGCGCCGGTGATCGTGTCGATGTCGGCGCTCTGCGCTTTCATGGCTTCCTGCTGCAGCCGCGGCAACGCGGTGAGCGCGCGGCCGTCGTCCGGGGCCTGCAGCAGCGTGACCGCGACCATCCGGGAGCCGGTGAACGTGACCTCGACCTGGACCGTCCCGTAGCTGCTCGACTCCGGCGTGCCCTGGGTCGTGACCGTCGCGTTCGCACTGTCCGGAGTGGACGGAACGGCCCCCGGGGACGTCGAGGCAGGCGGAGCGGGTGCGGTGGACGGAGCGGCGACGCTCGGCGGTGCGGCGACGGCGGTGTTGTGCACCGGCCCCGGCTCGAACCGCCAGACCGCGATGAACCCCGCGATCGACAGCGCGACGACGAAGATGGTCCTTTTCATGACGACGTCCCCCTAGGCCGCGAGGCTGAAGCGTTCGGCGTGGACCTGGGCCTTCGGCACCCGCAGCTCCCGCAGGCTGCGCAGCACGGCGGACGTCATCCCCGGCGGGCCGCACACGAACACGTCCCGCTCGTGCACGTCCGGCACCATCATGTGCAGGTTCGCCGGGCCGAGCATCGCCCCGCGCGGGCCGACCGCCTGGTCGGATCCGGTGAGGACGCTCACCACCGCGCCGCGGGCCTTGGCGAGCCCGTTCAGCTCGGGCAGCAGCACCGCGTCGGCCTGGGTGCGCACCCGGTAGAGGACGACGACGTGGCCGTCGATGTCCTCCAGCAGCGCGCGGATCGGCGTGATGCCGACGCCGCCCGCCACGAGCAGTGCGTTGGGCCGCTGCTGGTGGATCGTCGTGAACGCGCCGTACGGGCCTTCGGCGAACACGCGCGTCCCGATCCGCAGGCTGCGCAGCGACGCGCTGGAGTCGCCGAGCGCCTTCGCGGTCAGGCGCAGCGTGCGGCCGTCGGGCGCGGCGGACAGCGAGAACGGGTTGGCCTGGTACCAGCGGTCCTTCGTGAGGAACCGCCACAGGAAGAACTGGCCCGCCCGCGCCGGCATCTTGTCGAGGTTCTTGCCCGTCATGTACACCGAAACCACGTCCGGTGCCTCGGAAACCACGGCGGTGACGCGCAGCTGGTGGCGCAGGTTCCGCCACAGCGGGAGCACGACGCGCCCGGCGAGCACGGCGGCGCCGGCCCCGAGCCACATCGTCCACCAGTACGCCTTGGCCGTCGGCGCACTCGCGAACGACGTGCCGAGTGCGATCTGGTGCGTGAACGCCAGCACGATGGCCGCGTAGGTGTAGAGGTGGATGAAGTGCCACGTCTCGTACGCGAGCCGCTTGCGCGCGAACTTCGCCGAAGCCGCGCCCACGATGAGGATGACGGCGAACGCGACCAGCGCCCGCAGGATCCCTTCGAGCGTGTTGGCCATTTCGACCAGCTCGTCGACGACGCCCTTGTCCGAGACCTCCGCGTACCCGAACGAGATGAACACCAGGTGCGCCAGGAGGGTCCACAGGATCGTGAAGCCGGTCCAGCGGTGCCACGTCGTGAGCCGGTCCATCCCGATCCGCCGGTCCAGCCAGGGCAGCCGGGCCACGAGCAGCAGCTGGAAGGCCATCGCCAGCGCGCCGTACATCCCGGCGAGCCTGCCGATGCTGATGAGCACGTTCTGCGACAGCCCGGCCTCGGCGTAGAACACCGTGACGGCGGCCACGTTGGCGCCCAGGAAGGTGAAGAGGCCGGATTTCGCGGCGATCCGGGGGCGGATCGCCGGGCGCGTGGCCTCGGCGGTCTGCGTCATGCTGGTCACACGGATCCCCCTCGGGTTCGGTTCACGACGCTCAGCCTCGCGACGCAGCCTGTGGCGAGTCTGGGTACGGGCTGTCGGATTCCTGTCGGCCCGCGCCACCGGTCGCCGCCCGCGCGTGCGCCGGGAGAAGATGGGGTGGTGCAGCCCTCCGAACCCGTGCGCCTGCTCGTCGTCGACGACGAGCCGCACATCGCCGACCTCGTCGCCACCGTCGCCCGGTACGAGGGCTGGCAGGCGGTCACGGCCGGGTCCGGCAAGGCGGCGCTGACCCAGGCGGCGGAGTTCGGGCCGGACATCGTCGTGCTCGACCTGATGCTGCCCGACCTGGACGGCTTCACCGTGCTCGACCGCCTCCGGGAGAACGGCAGCGCGGTGCCCGTGGTGTTCCTCACGGCCAAGGACGCGACGGCCGACCGGATCGCCGGGCTCACCCGCGGGGGTGACGACTACCTCGTGAAACCGTTTTCCGTCGAGGAGCTGATGGCCCGGTTGCGGGCGGTGCTGCGGCGCAGCACCGGCGTCGCGCACCAGGCGGCGGCGCGCGGTGCCGTGCTGCGCGTCGGGGACCTGACCCTGGACGAGGACACCCGCGAGGTCCGCCGCGGCGACGGCCCGCCCGCCGAGCTGACCCCGACCGAGTACGAGCTGCTGCGCTACCTCATGCGCCGCTCGCCCGCGGTGCTGACGAAGGCGCAGATCCTCGACCACGTCTGGGAGTACGACTTCGGCGGCCGGTCCAATGTGGTCGAACTCGTCATCTCGCACCTGCGGCGCAAGGTCGACGCGGGCGGCGGCGAACCGCTGATCCACACCGTGCGCGGCGTCGGGTACGTCGTGCGCCAGGTCAACCGGTGAAACGCTTCTTCCGCCGGTGGTACGGGGCCTGGCAGCGCACGCGGCTGGGCACCCGGATCACGCTCGGCCTCGGCGCGCTCGCGCTGGTCGTGTTCGCGGCCGTCGGCGTGACGACGGTCGGGATCATGCACGGCTACCTCGACCGGCGGCTCGACGAGCAGCTGTCCAAGAGCCAGAACAACCAGCTGCCGCAGCTGCGCGAGACGCACGGCTCGCCGCAGTCGGTGTACTCGTGGTACTCGGCGCTGTACAAGGTGCGCGACGGCGTCGCGACGCCCCAGCCGGGCGGCCAGCTGCCCGGGGACGCCAAGCAGCTCGCGAAGATCGCCGTCGACGCGGCGGACGGCGATGTCACGCGGACCGTCTACCTCTACGGCGACGGGCCGTACCGGGTGCGTGCGTGCCCGGTCGACAACGGTTCGGTGCTGCTGTCGGCCGCGCCGCAGAAGGACCTCGACGGCACCGTGCAGCAGCTGATCTGGGTGGAGGTCGGCGCGTTCGCGTTCGCGCTGGCCGTGCTGGTGGTCGTCGGGCGGCTGGTGCTGAGCCGGGGCCTGCGCCCGCTGGCGGACATGGCAGGCACCGCGCACGACATCGCGTCGCACGACCTCGCGGCGAACCCCGCCCTGCCGGCCCGCGCGGCGGGGACCGGCGGCGGCGCCGAAGTCGACGAGCTGCGGACCGCGTTCAACGTGATGCTCGCGCACATCGACACGTCCCTGGCGGCGAAGACCGAGGCGAACGAGCGGCTGCGCCGGTTCGTCGCGGACGCTTCGCACGAACTGCGGACGCCGTTGACGTCGATCCGGGGCTACGCCGACCTTTTCCGTTACGCGGCGGCGAACGAGCCGGCGGAGCGGGAAGCGCACCTGGCGAAGATCCGCTCCGAGACGGCGCGGATGAGCGTCCTCGTCGACGACCTCCTCCTGCTGGCGCGGCTCGACGCGCGGGCCGCCGAGACGCCGTTGCGCCCGGAGCGCGTCGACCTGGCCGAGCTGGCCGGCGACGCCGCGGACGCCTTCGCCGCCGGGCGGCCGGACCACCCGGTGACGTCCGCCCTCGAGGCGGCTTTCGTCCAGGCGGACCCGGTGCGGCTGCGGCAGGTGCTCGACAACCTGCTGGCCAACGCCGCCGTGCACACCCCGTCCGGGACCGCAGTGCACGTCTCGGTGGCGGCGCCGGAGGCCGAAGCCGTGGTGCAGGTGACCGACACCGGGCCGGGGATCGCCGCGGGGGACCAGGAACGGATCTTCGACCGGTTCTTCCGCGTCGACGACTCCCGCACCCGCGGCAACGGCGGCACCGGGCTCGGGCTGTCGGTGGTGCAGTCCCTGGTGACGGCGCACGGCGGCACGGTCTCGGTGTCTTCGGAGCCGGGCCGCACGACCTTTACCGTGCGGCTGCCGCTCGCCCGGTGACGTGCTCCGGCGTCGTCCAGCCGGGGGAGAGGTCGGTGGACGGCTCGGGCGCGCCGAAGACCGTCCGGACCGGGAGGACGCCGGCCCACGCCGCATCGGCGTCGAGGTCCTCCGGCTCGTCGTCCGGGCCCTCGGCGCGCATCTTCACCGACGCCTCGGCGAGGTCGAGCGCCAGCACGCTCACCGCCGCGAACTCCTTCGCGTTGACCTCGCGCGCGTGCTCCCACGAACCCGGGGCGAGGTGGTCGGTCAGCACCTTCAGGCCGTGCATCTTCGCCTCGGGGTCGGTGACCAGCGCCGCCTTCCCGAAGATGACCGCGCTGCGGTAGTTCATCGAGTGGTTGTTGACCGACCGCGAATAGACGATGCCGTCGAGCAGCGTGACCGTGACGCAGACATCGAGGTCCTGCGACGCCGTGCGCAGGCTCGACGCGCCGGTGGAGCCGTGCAGGTAGAGCGTGTCGCCGTCGCGGCCGTAGCCGGTCGGCAGGACCATCGGCGCGCCGTCGCGGACGATGCCGAGGTGGCAGATCAGGCCCTCGTCCAGGACGTCGTGCAGGGCCGAGCGGTCGGTCACGGCCCGGTGCTTCTTGCGGCCGAGCGTGGTGCGGGGCGTGGTGGACAGCATGCGACCAGCGTCTCCCAGCGCAGTGGCATCGGAAAATGTCCACTTCTCGTACACTTGGGAAGTCCACTTGAGGAGGTCCCGTGACCCACGCCGACACCGCGCTCCCGGTGAGCCTCGACCGTTCGGCCGTGACGCCCTTGGCCGTCCAGCTGGCCGACGCGCTGCGCGAAGCGGCGGCTTCCGGCCACCTGCGCGGCGGCGACCGGCTTCCTTCGACGCGGGCGCTGGCCGGCCGGCTCGGCGTCAGCCGCACGGTGACGTCCGCGGCTTACGAGCAGCTGCACGCCGAGGGGTGGATCGCCGGGCGCCACGGCTCCGGCACGTACGTGACGACGCCACCTTCGTTTTCGGCTTCGGAGGTCCCGGCGCCCGCGGTCCCGACGCCCGAGACCGAGGCGTCGCCGCTGCTGGACCTCGGGCCCGGCACGCCGTGGGCCGACGGCTTGGACCGCGCGGCCTGGCGGCGCGCCTGGCGGGCCGCGGCCGACCCGGACCCGCTGGTCCGCGCGCACCGCGCCGGGCTGCCGGAGTACCGCGCGGCGGTGTCGGAGCACCTGCTGCGCCACCGCGGGCTGGCGGCGGGGTCGGTGCTGGCGACCGGCGGGACGACGGCGGCGGTCGTCGAGCTGGCCGCGGCGGTGCTCGAACGCGGGGACGTCGTCGCCGTCGAGGAGCCCGGGTACCAGCGGGCGGTGCAGGCGTTCCTGCGGGCGGGCATGCGGGTGGTGGGCGTGCCGGTGGACGACGAGGGGCTGCGGCCGGACGCGATCCCGCCGGGCGCGAGGGCGGTGTACTGCTCGCCGGCGCACCAGTACCCGATGGGCAGCAGGCTGAGCGCGGCGCGGCGGGTTTCGCTGGTGGAGCGGGCGCGTGCTTCGTCCATGCTGGTCATCGAGGACGACTACGACGGCGAGCTGCGCTTCGACGTGGCGCCGTTGCCGATGCTGGCTTCGCTGGCACCGGACGTCGTGGCGCACTTGGGGACGACGTCGAAGATCCTGACGCCGACGCTGGGGGCGGGGTGGATGGTGGCCCCGGAGGCGATCACGTCGGCGGTGCTGGCGTACCGGGACTTGACGGGGACACGGCCGTCACCGGCGGGGCAGCGGGTGTTGTACGAGTTCGCGCGGAACGGGGATTTGGGCCGTCACCTGCGGAAACTCCGGCGGGAGATGGCCGAGAGGCGGACGTTGCTGGCGGGGGCGCTTTCGGGCGCGGGGGTGCCGGTGCGGGGCGATGACGCGGGGGCGCACCTGGTGGTGCCGTTCCCGTCGGCCGTGCGGGAGGCGTCGGTGATTTCGGAGGCCGAGCGGCGGGGGATCCGGCTGGACGGGCTGGCTCGGCATTTCGCGGGGGAGCCGTCTTCGCACGGGGTGGCGATCGGGTACGCGGGGTGCGGGCGGGAGGCGCTGGTGGCGGCGTTGCCGACGTTGGTGTCGTTGCTGCGCTGACGCGCGGTTGTCCACAGCTTGGCCGCGATGTGGACAACCGGGCTCTGGCGAGGGCTTTTCCCGATTTTCGTCGGTCGGCCTCGGTACGCTGGAGCGGGGATGGTCCCCAGGGAGGGCGGGTGCTGTCCTGGGGCCGGGCTGTTCGCCGAGGTCACCGGGTACGGTGGCTCACCATGAGCGAGAAGATCCGGGTGGCGGTCGTGTTCGGCGGGCGCAGCAGTGAGCACACCATCTCCTGCCTGTCCGCCGGCAGCGTCCTGGGGAACCTCGATCCGGAACGCTTCGAAGCCGTCCCGGTCGGCATCACCCGCGCCGGCCGGTGGGTGCTCGGGACCGGGGACTCCGCCCAGCTCGCCATCCGGGGCCGCGAACTGCCTTCCGTCGACGACGGCAAGGGCCTCGTGCTCGCCGGTGACCCCTCCAGCCAGGGGCTCGTCGCCGTCGAAGGCGGGCGGGAAAGCGAACTTCTCTCCCAGGTGGACGTCGTCTTCCCCGTGCTGCACGGGGCCTTCGGCGAGGACGGCACCATCCAGGGCCTCCTCGAGCTCGCCGGCATTCCCTACGTCGGTCCCGGCGTTCTCGCCAGCGCCGCCGCCATGGACAAGGAGACCGCGAAGAAACTCCTTGCCGCCGAAGGGCTTCCGGTCGGCACCTTCGCCGCCCTCAACCGAAACCAGTCCACTTTGGACGACGAGGACAAGGTCCGGCTCGGCCTGCCCGTCTTCGTCAAGCCGTCGCGTGCCGGGTCGTCCGTCGGCATCAGCCGCGTGACGGACTGGGACGACCTCGACGCCGCCATCGAACTCGCCCGCGCCACCGATCCCAAGGTTCTCGTCGAGGCTGCCGTCGTCGGCCGTGAGGTCGAATGCGGGGTGCTCGAGTTCCCGGACGGCCGCGTCGAAGCCTCGCTGCCCGCCGAGATCCGCGTGCTCTCCGAGGACGAAAACGCTTGGTACGACTTCGAAACCAAGTACCTCGGCGACGACGCGGAGCTGGACATCCCCGCCAAGCTCGACGACGCGCTCACCGAGAAGCTCCGCGCCATGGCCGTCAAGGCGTTCCAGGCGCTCGACTGCCAGGGCCTCGCCCGCGTCGACTTCTTCGTCGGCGCCGACGGCGAGCTGACCATCAACGAGGTCAACACCATGCCCGGCTTCACGACGAAGTCGGCCTACCCGAAGATGTGGGAGGTCACCGGCGTGGACTACGCGACGCTGCTGACCACCCTCATCGAGACGGCCGTCGCCCGCGGCACCGGCCTGCGCTAGGAGAACCGCAGCGGACGCGGGGGCAGCTTCGCCGCGACCGTGTCCGAGATCTGCTGCAGCGGCCCCGTCCCGGCGCTGTCCGGCACTGTCAGAGCCGCGTAGACCTCACGGTCCACGACGTACCACGTCGACGAGCCGTCGCCCGGCACCTGCAGCCACTGCACCTTGTTCACCAGCCGCAGCGCCGCCGTCGGCGTCAGCTCCGGGGGCCGGTCCAGCCCGCAGCGCAGGACGAGCGGGTCGGCCGAGCCCCAGGCCACCGTCGCGGGCGGCGCCGGGTCGGCCAGGGTGCGCACCTTCAGAGAAGTCCCGTTCGACGTCAGCTCCGTGGGCACCGCGCTCAGCAGCGTCGTGCAGCCCGCGGCCGTGGCGAAGGGCGCCGGCACCGGGACGAGCGGCAACGGGCCGGAATCAGCGGAGTCTGTGGAGTCTTCGGAGCGCAGGGTCAGCGCGAAGACGGCGACGGCGACCGCCAAGGCCACGGCGAGGGCAGCCGCGGTGACGAGCACCACCCTGGGCGGAGCACCGGTGTCGGAATCTGGCACCCCTTCACTACACCACCGGAGTCTTTTCGGGGGGTCTGGGGGGTCGTCCCCCCAGGAATGACGCAGCTCAGAGATGCACGACCGGGCAGGTCAGGGTCCGCGTGATGCCTTCCACGTTCTGCACCTTCGCGACCACGAGCTGGCCCAGCTGGTCGACGCTGTCGGCGGCCGCGCGGACGATCACGTCGTACGGTCCGGTGACATCCTCCGAACTGGTGACGCCCGCGATGCTGGAGATCTCGGCCGCCACCGCGGCCGCCTTGCCGACCTCGGTCTGGATGAGGATGTATGCGTGGACCACGGCGCGCCCTTTCGTCGGGATCGGTCAGCTCAGGTAGGAACGTATAGCCAGCTCACCGAAAAACATAGGGCATCCGACTATCGGTGATCGATCTTTGTCCCGGTAGAGAAAGCAGAGGTGACCGGTGTCACCGAACGACGCGACGGTCGCCGAGACCGGCGAGTTCGCGCTCATCCGCGCCGTCACCGAAGGACGGCGCCAGCCCCCGGGCACGCTGCTCGGCCCGGGCGACGACGCCGCCGTCGTCGCCGCCCCCGACGGCCGGGTGGTCGCCAGCACCGACGTGCTCGTCCAGGGCGTCCACTTCCGGCTCGACTGGTCGCCGCCCGAGTACGTCGGGCGCAAGGCCGTCGCGGTCAACCTGGCCGACATCGCGGCCATGGGCGCCACCCCGACCACCGTCCTGGTCGGCCTCGCCTGCCCGCCCGACACCCCGCGCGAGCTCGTCACCGCGCTCGCCGACGGCATGTGGGCCGAGGCCGAGCGCGCCGGCATCGGCGTCTCCGGCGGCGACATGGTCCGCGCCGACCAGCTCGTGATCAGCATCACCGCGCTCGGCGACCTCGGCGACCGCGAACCCGTGACGCGCTCGGGCGCCCGGCCCGGCGACGTCGTCGCGGTCTGCGGGAAGCTCGGGTGGGCCGCCGCCGGCCTGGCCGTGCTCGGGCGCGGGTTCCGCTCCCCGGTCGGCGTCGTCAACGCCCAGCGCTGCCCGGAACCGCCCTACGACGCCGGCCCGCGCGCCGCCCTGGCCGGGGCCACCGCGATGATCGACGTCTCCGACGGCCTGCTGGCCGACCTCGCCCACATCGGCGAGGCCTCCGGCGTCGGCCTCGACATCCGGACCGCCGACCTCGACGTCCCCGCGCGGCTCACCGAAGTCGGCGCCGCGCTGGGCGCCGACCCCCTGGACTGGGTGCTCACCGGGGGCGAGGACCACGCGCTGGTGGCCACCTTCCCGCCGTTCGCCGAGCTGCCCGAGGGCTGGCGCACCATCGGCGTCGCGACCATGCCGGACTCCGGGATCACCGTGGACGGGAAACCGTTTTCGCGAGAAGCCGGATGGACGCACTGGCGCTGATCTAGGCTCGGAAAGCGTGAGAATCGTTCCGGTCCCCTTCGACCATCCCGACGCGGTCACGCTCATGGCCGCGGTGCAGCAGGTGTACGTCGAGCGCTACGGCAGCGAAGACGCCACCCCGATGAGCCCGGCGGACTTCGACCCGCCGCAGGGCGTTTTCCTCGTCGGCTACCAAGGCGAAGAGGCCGTCGCCTGCGGTGCGTGGCGCGCCCACGACGGCCCGGCGCCGGACTTCCAGGACGGCGACGCCGAGTTCAAGCGGATGTACGTCGCCGATTCGGCCCGCGGCCGCGGGTTCGCGCGGATGATCCTGTCCGAGCTGGAGCGCACGGCGGCGCTGTGCGGCCGCAAGCGCGCGATCCTGGAAACGGGGACCAAGCAGCCCGAAGCCATCGCGCTGTACACCTCGTCGGGCTACACCGAGATCCCGAAGTTCGGCGTCTACAAGGGAGAGCCCGAAAGCCGCTGCTACGGCAAGGACCTCACCTCGGTGTGAGCTTGAGGAAGGCCGCGGCGTGCGGCCGCAGCGACGCGGAGACGTCCGTTCCGACGTCCTGGTGGGCCCACAGGTCCCGGACGGTCCACGCGCCCGGGATGGCCGCGGAGACGGTCGCGGTGGTGGTGCCGGTGTTGAGCAGCACCACCGCGAACCCGCCGCCGGTCAGCGGCTTGCCCCACACCTGGTAGCCGGGCCCGGACGTGAGCTGCCGGCCCTGCCCGCCCGCGAAGTCCTGGTCGACGGCGATCGCCTCGGGATTCCCCAGCGTCGCGAGGTCGGCGTCGCTCAGCTTCGCCGGGTCGGTGCCGGCGAACAGCGGCGCGTTCAGCACCGCCCAGACGCTGAAGTGCGCGCGGGCCTCGTCCGCGGTCAGCGTGCCGTTGCCGACCTGCAGCATGTCCGGGTCGTTCCAGCCGCCCGGCGAGCCGCTGTGGGTCGCGACGGTGGCCTGCTGGTCGATCGTCGCGAGCACCGACTCCCAGGTCGCGGTCAGGTCGTAGGTGGTCCGCCACAGGTTCGCCACCGGCCGCGCCCAGGTCCACGGGCTGGAGACGCCGTACTCGGAGATCGCGTAGACGATCGGGCGGGGCAGCGCGGCCAGCTCGTCGCGCATCTTCTCGAAGGCCGTCTTGCGGTCGAGGCCGTCGACGGTGTCGGCGTTGCACCAGTCGTACTTGAGGTAGTCGACGCCCCAGCGGCCGAACGTCTCGGCGTCCTGCTGCTCGTGGCCCAGCGAGCCGATGCCGGACGCGGGGTAGGCGTCGTTGGCCATCGCGCAGGTCCGGCTGCCCGGCACGGCGTAGATGCCGAACAGCAGGCCGCGGGAGTGGACGTAGTCGGCGAGGTCGGCGATGCCGTGCGGGAACCGGGTGGGATCGGCCGCCAGCGAGCCGTCGGCGGCGCGCTTCGGGGCCTGCCAGCAGTCGTCGACGACGACGTAGCGGTACCCGGCGTCCCGCAGGCCGGTGTCCGCCAGCGCGTCGGCCGCCTTCTTGACGACGTCCTCGGTCAGGTCGTAGCAGCGGACCTGGTTCCAGCTGTTCCAGCCCATCGGCGGGGTCGCGGCCAGGCCGTTCGCCAGCGCGGGGGACGCGGTCGGCAGGCTGAGCAGCCAGGTCAGCACGATCAGCAGGAGCACGAGTGCGGTGCTCCCGGTACTGGCGTTCCGGTTCGCGGCGATGGCGTGATCCAATCGCACGGGAAGTGAAACCGCGGTCACCCACGGAGGCGGCATGCCCATCTACGCGCTCGGTTCGCTCGAACCGGCGATCCACCCCGACGCCTACGTCCACCCGGACGCGACGGTGATCGGCGACGTCCGGATCGGCGCGTTCGCGTCGGTGTGGCCCCAGACGGTGCTGCGCGGCGACCACGGCCACATCGAGATCGGCGACCGCTCCAACGTCCAGGACGGCTGCGTCCTGCACTGCACGGAGAGGCACCCGACGATCCTCGGGCCGTCGTCGGCGATCGGCCACGCGGTGCACGTCGAAGGCGCGACGATCGGCACCGGCTGCCTGATCGCGTCCGGCTCGGTGGTGCTGAACGGCTCGGTGATCGAGGACGGCGGGATGGTCGGCGCCGGCGCGGTGCTGTCGTACGGCTCCCACGTGAAGACCGGCGAGATCGCGCTGGGCGTGCCCGCGAAGACGCGGGAGAACACGTCGTTCAGCGCGGAGAACATCGCGCTGGTGGTGGATTCCTACGTCGGACGCGGGCAGCGGTTCAAGACCGAGCTGAGGCGGCTCGACCCGCTCGGGTGACGCCGGCCACGCCCGGTAGGCTTGCGCGCCGTGACCGCACGACCGCTGCAGGACATCGTCGAGGCAGGCTGGGCCGAGGCCCTCGAACCGGTGGCGCCGCAGGTCGCCGCCATGGGGGAGTTCCTCCGCGCGGAGATCGCCGCCGGCCGGACCTACCTCCCGGCGGGTGAGCACGTGCTGCGGGCGTTCAAGCAGCCGTTCCACGACGTCCGGGTGCTGATCGTCGGGCAGGACCCGTACCCGACGCCCGGGCACGCCGTCGGCCTGAGCTTCTCGGTGGCGCCGGACGTCCGGCCGATCCCCAAGAGCCTGGTCAACATCTACAAGGAGTACGCCGAGGACCTCGGCCACCCGCTGCCGGCCAACGGCGACCTGACGCCGTGGGCCGACCAGGGCGTCCTGCTGCTCAACAGGGCCCTGACGGTGCAGCCCGGCAAGTCGAATTCGCACCAGGGCAAGGGCTGGGAAGACGTCACCGAGCAGGCGATCAAGGCTCTCGCGGCCCGGCCGGAGCCGATGGTCGCGATCCTGTGGGGCCGCAACGCCCGCAACCTGCGCCCGATGCTGGGTGAGGTGCCGTGCATCGAGTCGGCGCACCCGAGCCCGCTCTCGGCGCACAACGGCTTCTTCGGGTCGCGGCCGTTCAGCCGCGCAAACCAGCTGCTGGAGAAGCAGGGCGCGGCGCCGGTGGACTGGAAACTCCCGTAGGTTCGGTGTCCGGATCCGCGTGACGGCTCCGACCAGGGGGAAACGAACCCTTTCCGGAGGCATCATGAACGTCACATCGGCGGACGGCACGTCCCTCTTCTTCGAACAGCGCGGCACGGGTGCGCCGGTGATCCTGGTCGGCGGCGCGTTCAACGACCGGACCACGGTCGCCGGCCTGGCCGAAGTCCTGGCCGGCGACTTCACGACGATCGCCTACGACCGGCGCGGCCGCGGGGACTCCGGCGACGCGTCTTCGTACGCGTTCGAGCGCGAGATCGAGGACATCGCGGCACTGATCACCGAGGTCGGCGGGACGGCGTCGGTGTTCGGCCACTCGTCGGGCGCGGTCCTCGCCCTGGAGGCGGCCGCTGCGGGCATCGGCATCGACAAGCTGGTCGCCTACGAACCGCCGTACGCGACCCCGGACCAAGACCGGGGCGACGTCCTCGAGCAGGTGCAAGCCCAGCTGGCAGCGGGTGATCGCGACGGCGCCGTGAAGACGTTCCTGATGGTCGCGGGCACGCCGGAAGAGATGGTCGACGGCATGAAGCAGGCCCCGGTGTGGGGCTGGTTCACGGGCCTGGCGCACACGCTCCCGTACGACCTGACGATCTGCGGCCCGGGCGCCCGCCCGCGGCTGGACCACCTGGCGAAGATCGCGGTCCCGGCGCTGGTGATCGGCGGCGGCGCGAGCCCGGAGGAACTCCAGGCAGGCGCGCGCGTGGCCGCCGAGGCGGTCCCGGGGGCCCGCCATGAGACGCTGGAAGGGCAGGACCACGGGGTCCTCCAGTACCCGGAGACCCTCAAGCCGCTCCTGACGGACTTCTTGAAGTAAGCGCACGAAAATGGCGGGTGCTCCGGAGAGCACCCGCCATTTTCGAACTCTTCTCGCCTCAGCCGCGAACGACCTTGCCCGCCTTGATGCACGAGGTGCACACGTTCAGGCGCTTGCGCTGGGACACACCCACCTTGGCGTGGACGGTCTGGATGTTCGGGTTCCACCGGCGGTTGGTACGGCGGTGGGAGTGCGAGACCGACTTGCCGAAGCCGGGTCCCTTGCCACAGACGTCGCACACGGCAGCCACGTCGAACTCCTTTGGATCTGGGTCATAGAGATGAGCCCAGATGCACTGGGCAACTCGACCATAGTAACTACTGGCTTCGCGAGGTTCCGCACCGGGTCGATACGCTGCCTCGGACCGGTCAGGAGGTTACGGGGTGCGGGTGCTGGACACGGCGGCGGTGTCGGCCTGGGCGACGGGCTGCGTGCACAGTCTCGCGAGCCTGCGGCCGGCCATCGACGAGATCAACGTCTACCCCGTCGCGGACTCCGACACCGGCTCCAACATGCTCTTCACGATGACCGGCGCGGCCCGCGAACTCGAGGCCGCCGAGCCGGGAAGCGCTGCCGAAGCGCTGAAGGTCCTCGCGCGCGGCGCGGTGGCTTCGGCCAAGGGCAACTCCGGCGTGATCCTCTCCCAAGTCGTGCGTGGGCTGGCCGACCGCGCCGAAGGCGACCTGGACGGCGCGTGGCTGGCCGACGCGCTCGGGCACGCCGACGAGGTCGCCACCGGCGCCGTCAGCCGCCCGGTCGCCGGGACGATCCTCACCGTCCTGCACGCCGTGGCCCTCGCCGTGCGCGGCGACACCCGGTCCCTGACCGAAGTCGCGCAGGAGGCCGCGCAAGAAGCCGCGCACGCCCTCGAGAAGACGCCCCTGCAGCTGCCCGCGCTGGCCAAGGCCGGGGTCGTCGACGCCGGGGCCCGCGGGCTCGTCGCCGTGCTCGACGCCCTGGTCGGCGTGCTCACCGGCACCGCGCTCGAGCAGTTCCACGCCCTCGAGGTGCACGCGGACCCGCTCGCCGAGGCTTTCGCCTGGGAGGTCATGTACCTGCTCGACGGCGTCGAGGAAGCAAGCCTGCCGACCCTGCGCAAGGAGCTGAGCGGCCTCGGCGACAGCGTCACCGTGGCCGGCGACGGCTCGGGCAGCCACGCCGTGCACGTCCACTGCGCCGACATCGGTGCCGCCATCGAGGCCGGGCTCGCGCTGGGCCGCCCGCGCAAGATCCGCGTCGAGCCGCTGCTGACGCCGACGCCGATCGAGCCCGGTGGCGGGCTCGACCGCACGGTCGTCGCCGTCGTGCACGGCGGCGAGCTGGCCGAGCTGCTGCGTGCCGAGAGCATCCCGGTGCTGGCCGTGCCCGACGGCGAAACCCCCAGCGTCGAGGACGTGATCGGCCTGCTCAACGAAGCCGCCGGCCGGCACGTCACCGTGCTGCCGGGCAGCGTCGCGCTCACCGCGGCGGCCGACACCGCGGCCGGGCACGCGATGGCCGCCGACCGGGACGTCGTGGTCATCCCGTGCGTCTCGCCGGTGCAGGTCCTGGCCGCCCTCGCGGTGCACGACGCCGGGCGCCGCACCAACGACGACGTCGTCGCGATGGCCGAAGCGGCCGCCGCGACCAGGCGTGGCGAACTCCGGATCGCGCGCGAGGAATCGCTAACCTGGGTGGGCCGGGCCCAGTCCGGCGACGTGGTCGGCCTGGTCGACGACGAGGTGGTGCTGATCGAACCGGCACCGGCGTCGGAGACGAACCTGGTCGCGGCCGCGATGAAGGTGCTGAACCGGATGCTGGCGCTCGGCGGCGAGCTGGTGACGGTGCTGAGCGGGGACGCCGCCCCGCCCGGGGTCGCCGAGGAGCTCGCCGAGCAGCTGCGGGTGGAGCACCCGGAGGTGGAGCTGACGAGCTACGCCGGCGGCCAGGTGGAGGCCGTGCTGCTGATGGGAGTCGAATAGCCGATGGCCGGACTGCGCGACAAGCTGCCGCTGCTGCTGGGCGCCAAGACGGCGAAGGCGCTCGCCACGGCGTTGGACATCGAGACGGTCAGCGACCTGCTGCGCCACTACCCGCGCCGCTACGCCGAGCGCGGCGAGCTCACCGACATCGCGGGCCTCGAGCTCGGCGAGCACGCCACCGTGCTGGCGCGCGTGGAAAAGGTGAGCAAGCGGCGGATGAAGTCCCGCAACGGGACCATCCTCGACATGGTGATCACCGACGGGAAACGCCGGCTCACCTGCGCCTTCTTCAACCAGGCCTGGCGCGAGAAGGACCTCGTCCCCGGCAAGACCGGCCTGTTCGCCGGCAAGGTGTCCGCTTTCCGCGACACCCTGCAGCTGACCAACCCCGAGTACGAGCTGTTCGAGGCCGACCGCGAGGCCGAGGCGATGGACGACTTCCTCGCCGCGATCATCCCGGTGTACCCGGCGGCGCAGGGCATGCCGACGTGGTCGATCGCGAAGTGCGTGCGCCAGGTGCTCGACGTCCTCGAGGTCGACGAAGACCCGATGCCGGCGGAGCTGCGGCGGCTGCACAAGCTGTCCGACCTCGATACCGCGCTGCACGGCATCCACCGCCCGGCCAACTGGGCGCACCTGGAGGCGTCGAAGAAACGCCTCAAGTGGGACGAGGCCATGGCCGTCCAGCTGATCTTCGCGCAGCGGCGCCACTCGGCCATCTCGCGGCCGGCGAAGGCGAACCCGCACGTCAGCGGCGGCCTGATGGACGCCTTCGACAAGCGGCTGCCGTTCGACCTGACCGCGGGCCAGCGGGGCATCGGCGACGAGATCGCCACCGACCTCGCCTCCGAGCACCCGATGAACCGGCTGCTGCAGGGCGAGGTCGGCTCCGGCAAGACGATCGTCGCGCTGCGGGCGATGCTGCAGGTCGTCGACAACGGGCGGCAGACGGCCATGCTGGCGCCGACCGAGGTCCTTGCCGCCCAGCACGCGCGGTCGCTGCGGGAGATGCTCGGCGACCTCGGCCAGGCGGGTGAGCTGGGCGCGGCGGAGAACGCCACCAAGGTCACGCTGCTCACCGGGTCGATGGGCGCGAAGGAGCGCAAGAAGTCGCTGCTGGAGATCGTCAGCGGGGAAGCGGGCATCGTCGTCGGCACGCACGCGCTGATCCAGGACCACGTCGAGTTCGCCGACCTCGGCCTCGCCGTCGTCGACGAGCAGCACCGGTTCGGCGTCGAGCAGCGGGACGCGCTGCGCACCCGCGGCGCCGGCGACACCAGCCCGCACGTCCTCGTCATGACCGCGACGCCGATCCCGCGCACGGTCGCGATGACCGTCTACGGCGACCTGGAAGTGTCCGCGCTGCGCGAGATGCCGGTCGGGCGGTCGCCGATCTCGACCACGGTCGTGCCGGTCGCCGAAAAGCCGGCCTGGTTCGACCGGATCTGGCAGCGGGTCCGCGAAGAAGTCGGCAAGGGGCACCAGGGGTACGTCGTGTGCCCGCGGATCGGCGACGAGCCGCCGTCGGACAAGAGCGACAAGCGGCCGCCGCTCGCGGTCCTCGACGTCGCGCCCGACCTGGAGCACGGCGCGTTGCAGGGGCTGAAGATCGGCGTGCTGCACGGCCGGATGCCGCCCGACGAGAAGGACGCCGTGATGCGTGCGTTCTCGGCGGCGCAGCTCGACGTCCTCGTGGCCACCACGGTGATCGAAGTCGGCGTCAACGTCCCGAACGCGACCGCGATGGTGATCATGGACGCCGACCGCTTCGGCGTCAGCCAGCTGCACCAGCTGCGCGGCCGCGTCGGCCGGGGCAGCAACCCTGGCGTCTGCCTGCTGGTCACCGAGGCCCTCGACGGCACCGCGACGCGCGAGCGCCTGGCGGCGGTCGAGTCGACGACCGACGGTTTCGAGCTGTCGCGCCTCGACCTGGAGCTGCGCCGCGAGGGTGACATCCTCGGTGCCGCGCAGTCCGGGAAGCGGTCCGGGCTCAAGCTGCTTTCGCTGCTGCGCGACGAGGACGTGATCGCCGCGTCGCGGGAGAGCGCCCAGGAGATCGTCGAGAAAGACCCGGACCTGAAGAAGTACCGCGGCCTGGCGCAGATGGTCGCCGACGTCGTCGACGTCGAGCGCGCGGAGTACCTGGAGAAGACATGATCCGGCCGGCTGTGGCCGCGGACGCCGCGGCGATCGGCGAAGTCCACGTGCGCTCCTGGCAGGCGGCCTACGCGGGGCTGATCCCGGCGGACTTCCTCGCCGGCCTCTCGGTGGAGCCACGCGCGGCGTCGTGGGCCCGGCGCATCGAAGCCGGCGGCCCGGTCCTGGTCGCCGAGGAAGACGGCGCCATCGCGGGGTTCGCCGCGTACGGCGACGGCCGGCTCTACGCGCTGTACCTGCTGCCGGAGTACTGGGGGCGGGGCCTCGGCCGGGCGTTGCACGACCGGGTCGTCGAAGAGCTGCCCGGCGAAAGCGCCATCCTGTGGGTGCTGTCGACGAACGAGCGCGCGAAGAACTTCTACGTCCGGCAGGGCTGGGTGGACGACGGCGCCACCCAGACCGAGACGATCGACGAAGGCCGGGTCACGCTGGAGGAGCGGCGGTTCCGGCGTTCGCTGCCGTGAACACGCCCGCTTTCGCGGCGGCCGCGGCGGCTTTCGCGGCGAGATCGGCGTCCGCCGGCGTCACGCCCTCGCGGGAGACGAACAGGCGGTAGAAGATCGGGCCGCACGCCACCCGCACGACTTCGACGGCGTCCGTGCCGGCCGGGACTTCGCCGCGGTCGACGGCCCGGTCGACCACCACCGCCGAGCGCGCGTGGCGGTCGACGTAGAACTCCTGCAGGGCGTCCGCCGCGCGGGAGGAGAGGAACGCCGCCGAGATCGACGCCGTCGGGAGCTCGCGCTCGCCCGGCGAGGTGAAGTAGTGCACCAGCTCGAGGTTGATCCCGCGCAGGTCGCCTTCCAGGGAGCCGGTGTCCGGGGCCGTCCACTCCTGCTCGGTCCCCATCAGCAGGGCCGCCGCGACCAGGCCTTCGGCGGACTCCCAGCGGCGGTACAGCGTCGTCTTGTGCACGCCGGAGCGGTCGGCGACCGCCTCGACGGTCAGCTCCGCGTACCCGCGTTCGCCGAGCAGCTCGAGGGTGGCGTTCAGGGCGGCGAGGCGGGTCCGCTCGGTGCGTCCGCCCGGCCGTCTCGTGCCGGAAATCTCGGTTGCCAACTGCTACTCCTGTTGCGTTAGTGTGCCCAGTATGCCAGAACCGGAGTCCGTCGACGTCACGTCCATCGCCGCCCTGATCGGCGCCGCCGAGGTCGTCGCGATCGGCGAGAACAACCATCACATCCGGGAGTTCGGGGTGCTGCGCGATCGTCTCCTGCGTCACCTCGTCTCCGAGTGCGGGTTCACCGTGCTGGGGTTCGAGGGTGGGTTTCCCGAAGGGCACCTGGTCGACACGTGGCTGTCCGGCGGCCCGGGTGACGTCGCCGACATCGCGCGGGACGGCTTCACGTTCGGCCTCGGCGATTCGGCCGAGGTGCACGCGATGCTGACCTGGCTGCGCGGCCGGGGTGTCCGGTTCGCCGGTCTGGACGTGCCGAGTTCGGCGGGGTCGCCGGTGCCGTCGCTGCAGGCTCTCCGTGAGCACGTCCTGCGCGTGGACCCGGCCAACGTGTCGCTTGTGGACACGGCGTTGGCGGCGTGCGAGCCGTACGCGTCGGTGAGCAGCGCGGTCGCTCCCGGGCGGTACCAGGAGATGAGCACTTCGGCGCGGGATGCGGCGACGGTGGCCCTGACTGTCCTGTGTGGACATGTCGCGGCGCTCGGTTATGGCGACGTTGCCGCCCACCACGCCGAGGGTGCGCTGCGGATCGACCTCTACCTGCGGGAGCTGGACGCGTTGATGGCGGGGCGCGCGCCCGAGCCGCAGAGTTCGTCACGGGACACGTACATGGCCGCGACCGTACGGCTGCTGCGGCGGCTGTACCCGGGCGAGAAGATCGTCCTGATGCTCCACAACGGACATCTGCAGCGCGTGCCGTTCTCGCCGATGCCCGGCATGACAGCGCCGTCCGCGGGGACGCATCTGGCCGCCGAGCTGGGGGAGAAGTACTTCGCGCTCGCGCTGACCGCCGTCTCGGGGACGACGACCGGCCTGGCGCCCGACCCGGACGCGCGGCTCGGGTTCCGGATGTACGAGCAGGCTCTGGAGGCACCCGCGGAAGGCAGCGTCGAGGCGGCGCTGGCTTCTCGGGCGCCGTGCGTGGTCGCGCACCCCGCGGCGTCGAGCATCCGGCACGCGCACATGGCGCCGGCGGTCGACGTGGCGTCAGCCTTCGACGCCGTTGTGTGCCTGAAGGAGCAGGAAACGATTTTCCAGGCAGCCGCCGATCAGGTGCGCCCGTTCGGCTGCTTGCCGTAGTGCGCGGGGTGGGCGTTTCCTACCGGTATGGCCGGGCGGAGGCGGGCGCTGATCGTCGCCAACGGCGAGTACGACAACGCGGGGCTCCAGCGGCTGGGCTCGCCCGCGGCGGACGCGGACGCCCTCGTGGAGGTGCTGTCCGACCGGGCGATCAGCGACTTCGAGGTGCGGGTGGTCCGCAACGAGACCGCGCACGTCGTCCAGGCGGAGATCGAAGACCTGTGCGCGGAGGGCCGTCCCGACGACGTCCTGCTGATGCACTTTTCCTGCCACGGCTTGAAGGACGACTCGGGCGGCCTGTACTTCGCCGCGCGCAACACCCGGCCCGACCGGCTGCGGTCCTCGGCCGTGCCCGCGCAGTTCGTGCAGCAGTGCTTGCGGCAGAGCCGCTCGCGCAGTGTGGTGCTGCTGCTGGACTGCTGCTACGGCGGGGCGTTCGGGCAGGGCGTGGCGGTGCGGGCGTCGGGCGACGCGAACGTGCTGGACAGTTTCCGCGGCGGCCGCGGCCGGGCGGTCATCACGGCGTCGAACTCGATCGAGTACGCCTTCGAGGGCGCGACGCTGGCTTCGGACGAGCCGGCGCAGCCATCGGTGTTCACGGCGGCGCTGGTGGAGGGGCTGCGCACGGGCGAGGCCGACCGCGACGAGGACGGCTGGATCGCGCTGGGGGAGCTGTACGAGTACCTGTTCGACCGCGTACGCGAGCGCAACCCGAAGCAGACGCCGAGCCGCGACATCGAGATGCAGGGCGAGCTGTACCTGGCGAAGAGCCGGCGTCGCCGGATCAAGCCGTCCCCGATCCCGGCCGACCTCGCGGGCGCGATCACGGCGGAGAACCCGTTCACGAGGCTGGGAGCGGTGGCGGAGCTGAGACGCCGCCTGGCGAGCGACAACCTCCCGGTGGCAATGGGGGCGTTCGAGGCGTTGAAGTCCATGGCGGCCACGGACATCCAGCACGTCGCGGCGGCGGCTTCGGACGCGCTCGGGTTCGCGGTGGTCCGGGTGGACGTGCCTTCGGTGAGGTTGTCGGCGGTTTCCGGTGCGCGTGCCTCGGCGTCGCTGCGGGTGGCGGGCCCGCCGGTGGCGCGGGAGGTGCGGTTCGAGGCATCGCACGCGTGGATTTCGGTGACGCAGACGGCTTCGGGCGCGGACCTGTCGGTGACGGCGGGCGAGCCGGGAGTGCGGCGCGGGAGGGTGGTGGTCACCGGTCCGACCGGGGACGCGGTGGTGGAGGTGGAGATCGAGGCGGTCCCGGAGCCGGAGCCGGGGCCGGCGGGTGAGCCGGTGGCGGCAGCGGCGCCGGTTGCCGGAGAGTCGGCCGGCGGGCCCGGGCCGGTTCCGGAGCCGGTTGCCGAAGAGGGGAACTTGCCGGAACCCGCAGCGACCGGTCCGGCGCCCAAGGGGCTGGCATCCGCGCCGGTTGTCTCCGAACCAGCGCCCGCCATCGAAGGTGCGGTTGCCGCGCAACCCGCATCGAAGTCCGCCGGTGTGCCGGGACCCCGGCCGGCGGCAGCTGGGGGACCGCCGCCCGAAGCCGCGGTCTCCGCCGAACCCGCGCCGGAGCCTGTCGACGCGGAACGCGCCACCGCCGCGGAAGCCGAAGGCGGGCCGGCCGCAGAGCTCGGGGTGCTTGCCGGGGGAGCCGGGGATGGGCCGGCCGCAGAGCTCGGGGTCGCCGCGGGGCCTGCTGGGGAAGCCGGAGATGGGCCGGCCGCAGAACTCGCCGTCGCCGCTGGGGAAGCCGGGGACCCGCCGGCCGCCGCAGATCTCGCCGCCGCAGAGGTGCAAGACCGGCCGGCCGCCCGGGAACCCGCTCCCTCCGTGGCCGATCCCGTTGCCGGTACCGCCGGGCTCCTCGGGATCGCCGCCGCCGTCTTCGCGGTCGCCGGGCTGGCCCTCGACTACTACTACAGCGAATCCCTCGCCGTCTACCGGCCGGGGATGCACCTCTACGTCGTGGTCGTCGCCGTCTGTGCCGTTGTCGCCGGGGTGCTCACCCTCGTCTCGCGGACGCGCCGGACCGGGGCGGCCTTGCTGTTCGGTGTCGGCTTCGCCGGACTCTTCGGACTGCTGCGGTTCGCCGCCGAAGGGGTTGTCGTCTCGGCCGCCACCAGCGATGTCGTGCTGGGTGCGGGGTTCACCTTCGAACTGATCGCGCATGCCGCGCTGGTTGTCGCCGGTCTGTTCGGGCTCGTGGCCGTGCGCCGGACCGCCGGCGGCCTCGGTGCCGGGATGGTGCGCGGCCGGGAAGCCTGGGTGGCCGTCGGGCTCGGCATGCTCGTCGCGGCCGGGTGGCTGGCCCAGCTCTCCGAACTGGCCGGGTACGACCCCAGCGAAAGCGGACGGGTCTCGGCCTACTTCACCCTCGGCGCCGTGCTCGCCGTCGCGCTGCCCGTCGTCGCGGCGATCCTGCGCCCGGCGGCCGTCGGCTGTGCCGTGCTGGCGGCCGGGACCGCCGGGCTCGCGGGCGTGCTCGGGCCGACCTTCGGCGCCCTCGGCGACTACAGCTCCCTGACCTTCGCCGGGCTCCTCACCGCGGTCACCGGCCTCGTGCTCCTGCTCGTCGACGCCGTCGTCTGGGGCGTCCGGCTGCGGAATCAGCCGATCGAGCGACAATCCTGAGTTGTCGCCCCGCCGGGGCCGGGGTACCACGACGATCATGAGGATGCTGCTCGCCGCCGTGGCCATCGTGTTCGCCGGACAGACGCCGGCCGTCGCCGCCGGTGGGGTGCAGCCCGATCCGCCCAGCTGGGGGCTGGACCGGATCGACCAGCGCGCCGGGCTCGACCACGCCTACCACTACGCGAGCGACGCTTCGGGCGTCACGATCTACGTGATCGACAGCGGCGTCGACGCGCGGCACCCCGACTTCGAGGGCCGCGTCGCGCCCGGGCGGGACTTCCTGAACGGCGGCTCCGACACCTCCGACACCAACGGCCACGGCACGCGCCTCGCCGGGATCGCCGCCGGCAAGGACTACGGCGTCGCGAAGGGTGCGCAGATCGTGCCGGTGCGGGTGCTCGACAAGGACGGCGGCGGCGCCACGGACCAGATCATCGCGGGCATCGATTGGGTCGCGCAGAACGCCCAGCAGCCCGCGGTCGCCGTCCTCGGCATCGGCGGCGTGCCGAACGACCGGCTCGACGCGGCGGTCAAGCGGCTGGCGGCGGTGGTCCCGGTCGCGGTCCCGGCGGGCAGCGAGACGGCGGACGCGAGCGGGTTCTCCCCGGGCCGCGTCACCGAGGCGCTGACGGTCGGGGCCACCGACGCCCAGGACCACCCCGACAAGGCGTCGAACTTCGGCCAGGACGTCGACCTGTACGCGCCGGGCGTCGAGGTCCCGGCGCCGATCGCGGGCGGCACGGGCGCGGGCCCGGAGTCGGGCACGTCGATGGCGGCGGCGTTCGCGGCGGGAGTGGCGGCGCTGTACCGCGCCCAGCACCCGGAAGCGGCGCCCGACCAGGTGGACCAAGCGCTTGTTCAGGCGGCGACCCCGGACGCGCTCAAGGGAGTTCCGGACGGCACGGCCAACCGGCTCCTTTACGCACCCGCGGGATCCTGAGAAGCTGCCCAGACGCGCTCCCGGCCAATCTTCCGCGGCGCATGATGTCCATCACCTGGTACTGAACTCCCGCAGAGCGGGAAGAACCGGGTAACGTGCGTTGACTTACCGATCCATACGGGAAGGACCGGGCATGTTCCGCAAGGTGCTGGTGGCCAACCGCGGCGAGATCGCCATCCGCGCGTTCCGCGCCGGCTTCGAACTGGGCGCGGGCACGGTCGCCGTGTTCCCCCACGAAGACCGCAACTCGCTGCACCGGCTGAAGGCCGACGAGGCGTACGAGATCGGCGAACCCGGTCACCCCGTGCGCGCCTACCTCTCGGTGGACGAGATCGTCAGCGCGGCGAAGAAGGCCGGGGCCGACGCCGTCTACCCCGGTTACGGCTTCCTCTCCGAGAACCCCGATCTCGCGCGCGCGTGCGAAGAAGCGGGCATCACCTTCGTCGGGCCGAGCGCCGACATCCTCGAGCTCACCGGCAACAAGGCCCGCGCGGTCAAGGCCGCGCGGGAGGCCGGCGTGCCGGTGCTCGGGTCGTCCGAGCCCTCCAGCGACGTCGACGCGCTGGTCGCGGCCGCCGACGACCTGGGCTTCCCCGTGTTCGTGAAGGCCGTCGCCGGCGGTGGCGGGCGCGGCATGCGCCGCGTCGAGGACCCCGCCCAGCTGCGCGAGTCCATCGAGGCCGCCGCGCGCGAGGCCGAGTCCGCCTTCGGCGACCCGACCGTCTTCCTCGAGAAGGCCGTCGTCGAGCCGCGGCACATCGAGGTGCAGATCCTCGCCGACGGCGAGGGCAACATCATCCACCTCTACGAGCGCGACTGCTCGGTGCAGCGGCGCCACCAGAAGGTCGTCGAGCTGGCCCCGGCGCCGAACCTCGACCCCGAGCTGCGCGACCGGATCTGCGCGGACGCCGTCAAGTTCGCGAAGCAGATCGGCTACCGCAACGCCGGCACCGTCGAGTTCCTGCTCGACAAGCAGGGCAACCACGTCTTCATCGAGATGAACCCGCGCATCCAGGTCGAGCACACGGTCACCGAGGAGGTCACCGACGTCGACCTCGTGCAGTCGCAGCTGCGGATCGCGTCCGGCGAGACCTTGGACGACCTCGGCCTGAGCCAGGACAAGATCTACCTGCGCGGCGCGGCGCTCCAGTGCCGGATCACCACGGAAGACCCGGCCAACGGCTTCCGCCCGGACACCGGGATGATCTCCGCCTACCGCTCGCCGGGCGGGTCGGGCATCCGGCTCGACGGCGGCACCGCCTTCTCCGGCACCGAGATCAGCGCCCACTTCGACTCGCTGCTGGTGAAGCTCACCTGCCGTGGCCGCGACTTCAAGACCGCCGTCGGCCGCGCCCGCCGCGCCGTCGCCGAGTTCCGGATCCGCGGGGTCGCGACGAACATCCCGTTCCTGCAGGCGGTTCTCGACGACGAGGACTTCCGCGCCGGGCGCGTCACGACGTCGTTCATCGAGGAGCGCCCGCAGCTGCTCACCGCGCGGCAGTCCGCCGACCGCGGCACGCGCCTGCTCACCTACCTCGCCGACCAGACGGTCAACAAGCCGAACGGCGAGCGCCCGAAGACCCCGGACGCGACGCTGAAGCTGCCGAAGCTCGCGAAGGACGCCCAGCCGGCCGACGGCTCGAAGCAGAAGCTCGTCGAGCTGGGCCCGGGCGGGTTCGCGGAGTGGCTGCGGAAGTCGCCGCACATCGGCGTCACGGACACGACGTTCCGCGACGCGCACCAGTCGCTGCTCGCCACCCGCGTCCGCACGAAGGACCTCCTCGCGGTCGCGCCGGTCGTCGCGAACACCCTCCCCGGATTGCTGTCGCTGGAGTGCTGGGGCGGCGCGACCTACGACGTCGCGCTGCGGTTCCTCGCCGAGGACCCGTGGGAGCGCCTCGCCGCGCTGCGCGAAGCCGTGCCGAACATCTGCCTCCAGATGCTGCTGCGCGGGCGCAACACCGTCGGCTACACGCCGTACCCGACCGAGGTGACCACCGCCTTCGTCGAGGAGGCGACGAAGACCGGCATCGACATCTTCCGGATCTTCGACGCTCTCAACGACGTCGAGCAGATGCGCCCGGCCATCGAGGCGGTGCGCGAGACCGGCTCCGCCGTCGCCGAGGTGGCGCTCTGCTACACCTCGGACCTGTCGGACCCGGGCGAGAAGCTCTACACGCTCGACTACTACCTGAAGCTGGCCGAACAGATCGTCGGCGCCGGGGCGCACGTCCTGGCGATCAAGGACATGGCCGGGCTGCTGCGCGCGCCCGCGGCGACCCGGCTGGTCACCGCGCTGCGCAAGGAGTTCGACCTGCCGGTGCACATCCACACCCACGACACCGCGGGCGGCCAGCTGGCCACCTACCTCGCGGCGATCAACGCGGGCGCGGACGCCGTCGACGGCGCGGTGTCGTCGATGGCGGGCACGACGTCGCAGCCGTCGCTGTCGTCGATCGTGGCGGCCACCGACCACTCCGACCGCACGACCGGGCTGAGCCTGGACGCGATCGGCGAGCTGGAGCCGTACTGGGAGAGCGTGCGCAAGATCTACGCGCCGTTCGAGGCCGGGCTGGCCTCGCCGACCGGGCGCGTCTACCACCACGAGATCCCCGGCGGGCAGCTGTCGAACCTGCGCACCCAGGCCATCGCGCTGGGCCTGGGCGACCGGTTCGAGGACATCGAGGCGATGTACGCCGCGGCCGACAAGATCCTCGGGCACCTGGTGAAGGTGACGCCGTCGTCGAAGGTCGTCGGCGACCTCGCGCTGCACCTGGTCGGCGCGGGCGTCTCGCCGGCCGACTTCGAGGCGGAGCCGAACAAGTTCGACATCCCCGACTCGGTGATCGGCTTCCTGCGCGGTGAGCTCGGCGACCCGCCGGGCGGCTGGCCGGAGCCGTTCCGCACCAAGGCCCTGGAGGGGCGCGCGGCGGCGAAGCCGGTCGCCGAACTGTCCGAAGAGGACCGTTCCGCGCTGGCGGAGCACCCGCGCCGGACGCTCAACCGGCTGCTGTTCCCGGCGCCCACCAAGGAGTTCGAGACGCACCGCGAGGCCTACGGCGACACGTCCGTGCTGCCCAGCAAGGACTTCTTCTACGGGCTGCGGCCGGGGGAGGAGTACCAGGTCGACCTCGAGCCGGGCGTGCGGCTGCTCATCGAGCTGGAGGCGATCGGCGAGGCCGACGAGCGCGGCGTGCGCACGGTGATGTCGACGCTCAACGGCCAGCTGCGCCCGATCCAGATCCGCGACCGGTCGATCGCGTCGGACATCCCGGCGACCGAGAAGGCGGAGAAGGGCAACCCGAAGCAGGTCGCGGCGCCGTTCGCCGGCGTGGTCACGCTGCAGGTCTCCGAGGGCGACACGGTCGAGGCCGGCGCGACGGTCGCGACGATCGAGGCCATGAAGATGGAGGCGTCGATCACCGCCTCCGCCGGGGGCAAGGTCGGCCGGCTGGCGATCACCTCCGTCCAGCAGGTCGAGGGCGGTGACCTGCTGCTGGTGCTGGAGTGACGCTGGTCAACGCGGTCCCGCAGCGCCAGGGCGCGGTGGGACCGCGGGCGGCGGAGCTGCCGGACGGCTGCCTGGCGCTCGCGGAGCTGGCCGGGCACGTGCTCGGCCGGCCGGTGCACCACGTCCGGCAGACGCGTTCGGTGTCCGAAGTGGACCGCGGGGTTTCTTCGCGCGCGGAACTGACGGGCCCGAACCGCGCCGCCCAGCTGGCGGCACTGGAGTCGCCCGGCGGCCCGGTCCTGACGATCGGCGGTGACTGCGGGGTCGAGCTGGTCCCGATCGGCGTCGCCCGCTTCCGGTACGGCCCGGGCCTGGGTGTCGCGTGGTTCGACGCGCACGCCGACCTGAACACGGCCGAGTCGTCGCCTTCGGGGGCGTTCCACGGCATGGTGCTGCGGTCGCTGTTCGGCGAGGGCGACCCTGAGTTCGCCGCGGCGCCCGCGGTGGAGCCGGGCCGGGCCGCGCTGCTGGGGACCCGCGTGTTCGACCCGGAGGAACGGGCGGCGGTCGCGCGGGGGCTCGCGGTCACGTCGGTGGATGCCTTGGCGGGCGTGGAGAAGCTGTACGTCCACGTGGACCTGGACGTGCTCGATCCGGCGGAGTTCCCCGGCCTCAACTACCCGGAGCCGGACGGCTGGACGATCGAGCGGCTGGTGGCCGAGCTGGACGCCCTGGCCGGGTACGAGGTCGTGGGCGCGGGCATCACCGAGTGCGTGGGCACGTCCCGTGAGGTCGAGGTGCTCACGCCGATTCTGGAAGCGGTGGGCCGGCTGCTCGTGAGTGGCTGAAGCCGTCACGACCAGGCCGCGCGGACCGCGTTCAGGGCGGTGTCCAGGTCGGCGCCGAGGTCGCGGGCCTGGGCCAGGTAGGCGGTGGCCGCGGCGAGCAGCAGCTCCGCGGGAGCCGGGCTGCCGGCCGGGATCGTCACCACCGTGCCGCGTGCGCGGGCCGTCGCCACCCAGCCCGCCGCCTCCAGCTCGCGGTACGCGCGGGCCACCGTTCCGGACGCCAGTCCCAGGTCCCGGGCCAGCTGGCGGATCGGCGGCAGCCGCGCCCCCTCCGGCAGCGCTCCGGTCGTGATCGCGTGGATCACCTGGTCGTGCACCTGCCGCCACGGCGCGAGCCCGTTCTCCGTGTCGACGACGATCTTCACGCGGCCGCCGGCAGCCGTTTCACCGGAGCGGTCACCGCCAGGAACGCCGCCACCCCGACGACCACGACCACCAGCGAGCCGAGGTTGCCCGCCGGCCAGCCGAGGGCGGCGCAGGTGCCGATGCCCAGCCCGATCGCGACGCGCCCGCTGCGGCGGCGCAGCGCGAGGTCGGCGCGCGGTTCCCCGACCGCCGGGCGGCGCACGGCGAGCGCGGTGATCACCCAGCAGAGCAGCGTGGTGCCCGCCGCGATGGCCAGCAGCGTCCACTGCCGGGTCCAGGCCAGGTGCGCGATCGCGCCCGCCGAAGCCAGCCCGCTGAGCACCAGCGCCCAGACCGGTACGACGTCGCGCAGCGTGCGCGGCACCAGGGCGGCTTCCCGGCGCGGGCCGCGCGCGGGGCGCTGGGCGAACAGCTCGGCGATCAGGCCGCCGAGCAGCAGCGTCGCGACGATCGTGCCGGCCCCGGTGCCGTCGAGGACCGGCGGGATGACCAGGAACAGCCACGGGTACCAGATCCGGCGCCGCTTGAGGTACCGGACGGCGAGCGCCACTTCGGCGGCGTCCGGGTCCGGGACGCCCCAGCGTTCGAGCAAGCGCTTTCCGTGCTTCTCGCCGGGCCACAGCACGATCAGGATCGCCAGGCCGATCAGCCCGGTGAAGAGCGCGACCGCCAGCACGTTGTCCCACGGCATGTCCGGACCTCCTCGCTTGTATCAAGCACACGATACAAGCGAGCTCAGCTCGCCGCGACCCGGTGGGCCTCGATCACGGGCCGCAGCGGGCGCATCCGCAGCCGCGTGACCACCACGGCCAGCACGAACACGACGACGAGCGGCACTTGGGAAAGCCACACCGACTCGTCCACGCGCTCGGGCGGCAGGCTGTAGACGACCACGACACGCAGGACCGCGTCGAGCGCGAAGGCGCCGGCCCACACCGCCGTCACGCCGCGGACCGTGCGGCGGAACCGGTCCGAGTGGGTCCACGCGCGTTCGTAGGCGTCGGCGAGCGCGGGATCGCCGCGGGTGGCGAACGGCTTGCCCGAGTCCAGCACCAGCGGCCGCCCGGTGAAGCAGGTCACCAGCGCGTACACGGCGGCGACCGCGAGGTAGAGCGCCGGTTTCGCCAGCACGATCCGCGGGTCGCCGCTGACGAACAGCAGTGCTGCCGACAGGCCCATCTCCAGGAAGATCAGCACGCCGAGCGCGTCCACCTTGCCCCGGCGGAGCGTGGTGACCAGCGCGTGGACGCCGGTGGCCGCGCCGGCGATCGTGAGCGACCAGAACGCGCTCAGCCCGAAACCGGAGTGCAGCAGGAAGTAGCCGCCGATCGGCAGGACGAGGTCGAGGACGACCGGGAGGAGGGCGCGCATCAGTCCGCCTCCCGCTGCCAGCGCCGCCCGGGACCCGGCCGTTTCTTGGCTGCCGCAACCGAAGTCTCCAGCCGGGCCAGCAGTTCGCCGAGCCGGCGGACGTCCTCGGGGGACCAGTCGCGCAGGAAGTCGGCGAAGCGGTCGAGCCCGAGCTTCGTCAGGCGGCGCACCTCGTCCCAGCCCGGCTCGGTGAGTGAGATCAAGCAGGATCGCCGGTCTTCCGGATCGGCCTCGAGCCGCACGTGCCCGGCGTCTTCCAGGGCCCGTGTCTGCCGGGTGATCGACGACTGGTGCACGTCGAGCTCCGCGGCGACCTCCGACGGCCGGACGCGGCCCTTGCCCGCGGCCAGCCGCAGGATCGCGACGCGGGTCGGGTCGGCCGCGCGCGATTGGGCGCGGCGCAGTGCTTCGCTGATCCGCGTCAGGGGGTAGACGACGCTCTCGAGGTCCTCGTGGCTGTGCGGCATGACGACGACGGTAGGGCTACTTGCGTCACGCAAACAAGTGGTTGGCGAGAATCTCAGGGATGTCCCGGAGGGCTCCGGCTCTGGAGGAGTTCGGCCGTTCGTACGTACAATCGTGAGCAGTCGGCGGGGTGGTTGTCAGCGTTCCGCAGTCCGACCTCGTGAACTTGTCACGAAGATGACAAGAAATCGGTTTCCCTTCGAAGGTGTGACACGTTCCGGACTACTTTTTCGATGTGTCCGGTGTCACCCCGCATCAGGCGGGGTGCGCGGGCACGGGGTCCCGGGGCGGAGCAAAGGAGCTGCGATGTCGGTGGAGCGCGGATTCGATCACGCTGCGCCACCACCCGCTGCACTACCCCGCAAGCTCGCCGACATCCTGCGTCCCGAGCTGGCCAGCCTCGCCGCGGAGATCGTCGACGAGATCCGCGCGACCATCCCGGCCTACGCCCGCCCGCTCGACGGCCCCTACGGCAAGTCGATCCGCGCCGGCGTCGAGTACGCGATCACGTTGTTCGTCGCGCAGATCGCCGACCCGACGGTGTCCAAGGAACAGTCCCACGAGGTGCACCACCGCTTGGGGCAGAACGAAATGCGCGAAGGCCGCAGCCTCGACACGCTGCAGTCGGCGTACCGGGTCGGCGCGCGCGTGTCGTGGCGGCGGATCATGCGAGTGGGGCGGAGGAGCGGGCTCTCGTCGGCGGTGATGTCGCAGCTGGCCGACGCGATGCTGGCGTTCATGGACGAACTCGCCTCCGTCGCGCTCGACGGCTACCTGGAGGCGAAGGCGCGCACGGCGGGAGCGCTCGACACCTGGCGCCGCAAGCTCTTGCACCTCATCCTCGAGACGCCGCCCGCGTCCCCCAAGGCGATCGCCGAGCTGGCCCAGCTGATCGGCTGGCCGGTACCGACCGACGCGACGCCGGTGGCGGTCTGCCCGGCCGACGGCGTCGCCCCGGCCCGCCGCCACGCGGGGCTGGACGCGGACATCCTCGCCGAGCTCGACACGCCCGACCCGAAGCTGGTGGTCCCCGGCGAGCTCGGCGGCGCGCGGCTGGCGACGCTGCAGGTGGCCCTGCCGGACTGCCGGCTCTCGATCGGCCCGTGCGTCCCGCTCGCGTCGGTCGCGGATTCCCTGCGCTGGGCCCGGAACGCCCTGCACCTGGCCGAGCGCGGCGTGCTGATGCCCCGCCCGGTGCTGCGCGCCGAGGAGCACCTGGCGACGCTGCTGGTCAACTCCGACACGGGTCTGGTCGGCACGCTGCGCCACCGCCTGTTCGCGCCGCTGTCGGACATGACGGGCAAGCAGCAGGAGCGGCTGCTGGAGACGCTGCGGGCGTGGCTCGACAGCCAGGGCAACGTGGTGGAGATCGCGGAGCGCCTGGGTGTCCACCCCCAGACGGTCCGCTACCGCATGAGACAGCTGCAGGCCACCTTCGGCGACAGCCTGCGTGACCCGGCAGCGCGGTTCGAGATGGAACTGGCCCTGCGCGCAGGCGCGGCGCCGTTGCCACTGCGGTACCCGGTCACCGAGCTGCTCCCGGCCCCGCGCAGCGGCGGGTTGCATCCACAGTGGACGCCGCGGTAGCCGGGACAGTCCCGGCCACCGCGAGCGGTCAGGGGACGTCGATCTGCCAGGAGACGTCGGCCGCGTAGCCGGTCGGCGTGTCGTACGGGTGCAGGCCGCTGGAGTCGGCCGCCCACACCTGCGTCGTGTACTGGCGGGCGAACCTTCCCTTGGCACCGAACGACTCCAGCGTGACACCGGCGCCGGAGAGCCCGGCCTTCGAGCACCAGGTCGCGTCGGCGTGGAACTGGTCGGTCCCGTCGGACGCGGCGAGCACCACCCGCAGCCCCTGCTGGCGCAGGTAGTACTCGGGGTGCGCCACCGACTCGAACGAATGGCACGTCGAGTCGGCCTTGCCCGGCACGACCCGCCACGCCGTGTCCGCGCCGGACCCCGCGCCGACGAGGGCGTCGGTCAGGCCGCGCAGGTACCAGCCGGAAGTGCCGGTGCTCTGTGAGCGGATCGACTGGACCAGCACCGCGTCCTCGTACTGGCCGAGCCGCAGGAAGCGGTCGACGTCGTCGTCCGTGCCGGCCATGGCGGTGTTCGCCCCGGCGACCAGCGCGGGGTGCACGCGGCTCTGCTCGGCGCGCGTCCGCAGCTCGAACAGCAGCCGCCGGTCCGCCTCGCCCTTCTTCCGGATCCAGGTGAACCAGTCCTGCAGGTTCGCGCTGTGGATGCCGGTGCCGACGTAGGCCCGCAGCTGGACGTCGTCCATCGTCCGCAGGGCGCGCTCGGCCGCGGCGCGTACCTCGGTGCCCGCTTTCGCGGCCTGCCAGAGGTCGAGCACGAAGTTGACGTCCGGTTCGACGAGCTGGCCTTCGGTCGGCACGACGGCGACCACCGCCGCGGCCCGGACCCGCGCGTCCCGCGCTGCTCTGGCCACCCGCTCCGCTTCGATCGCGTCCTGCTGGTCGGCCGCGCGGGCGGTGAAGATCCCGGTGAGGATGAAGTCCCGCTGCGCGGCGGCGTCACCCTGGTAGGCGGCCAGCGCCGCGAGCTTCAGCTTCGGCCCGGAAGGGTTCTCCCACATGGCGAAGGCGAACTCGCGGTCGCTCTGGATCAGCAGCACCGGCGACGGCACCATGTTGTTGACCAGCGCCGCCCGCTGCTTGGCCTCGCGCGCCGCCCGCGCGACGGCGTCGTCACGCAGGATGCGGGCCTGGTCGCGGGCGTTCGCGTCGTGGACGCCGGTCTTGATCCACTGCGTCCACTCCGCTTCGACACCCGCGTAGGCGAGCTGCGCCGACGCCCGCACCTCGGTGCCGGTCGCCCGCTGCCACAGCGCGAACACGAAGTTCCGGTCGGTGAGGATCAGCAGGTCGGGACTCGCGACGAGGCCGATCTCCTGCGCGGCCCGGACCTTGTCGTCCTGGGTGGCGCTCCGGGGCGCGTCCGCCGTGGCCGCGGCTTCGGCCCGCGGGACGAGCACCGGAGCCGTCGTCCCGATCAGTGCGAGGGCCACGGCGCCCGCCGCGAGCCCCAGCCGGGTTCTGCTTGTCATCGCCGTGCTCCTTCAGCTCGCGGGGTAGACGGTCGCCACGCCGGTGGCGGTGTCGTAGTCGATGCGGCCGCGTTCGAACGTGCTGCGGCGGCCGCCGGGGATGGTGACCTCGTCGGAGGTCGGGTAGCCGAGCGTGGACTTCTCCCCGCCGACGGAGAGCCACTTGGCGCGGATCTCGCCGAGCACGGCGTGCGCGCCCGCGCGGTCGACCGAGTAGATCGAGCCGCCGCCGGCGAAGTTCACGAACCGGCCCGCTTTGTCGGACGTGCAGGCTTCGTCCGTGATCGGGACGCCGAGCGCCGGGTGCCCGCCCAGGCGCAGGTAGGCGGCGAGGATCTCCGGTGACGCGCACGCGGCGCCGCGTCCGGTGGTCAGCGGGTGCACCGCGCCGCCGCGGCTCCAGTAGCTGCGGAAGGCGACCTGCCCGGGCGCGGTCCGGCGCTGGAAGTCCCGGTACCGCACGGCGCCGTCGACCCGCTCCGGCCCCAGCGGCGAGACCAGCAGGTCGGTGTAGGGGTCGTAGTCGGGCAGGTACTTGTTGAGCCAGTTCACCGTGATCTCGGTCGAGTCCGGCAGCGGTTCGGTGACCCACCAGTAGAACTCGATGCCGAGCCCGGCCCGGCCGTCGGACTGCCGCGTCAGGAAGTCCGCGCCGCCGCGCAGGGTCACCCCGGCGCCGGGCAGGATGTTGTCGACGCACCAGGTGGCGTTCCAGCCGAAGTCGACGGTCCCGTCCGCGGGCCGCACCCCGACCTGCGTCTTGGCGCCGTCGAAGTACCGCGCCAGGTAGTAGTTCGGTTTGCTGGGTGACTCGAGGGAGAAGCAGTCCTCGCCGGCCAGCCCGGCGACGACCCGCCAGGTCGCGTCGAGCCCTTCGCCCGCAACGGGTTCCGCGGCGCCGGGTTTGACGACCACGCCGCCGGCGGTCTCGCGCAGGTACTGCCCGGCGATGTTGCCGTTGATGGCGTTGCGGCTGAAGGACTGCGTCAGCGCGTCGTACTGCCCCTGGTCGAGGAACGCGCGGACGGCGTCGACCCCGCCGGCGAGCGCCTGCTCGGCCGCCCGCGCGAGCCGCGGCTGGATACCGCCCACGACGGCCTTGTGCCGGATGTCGTCGACCAGCGCCCGGTCGGCCTCGGCCTTCTGCGCCAGCACGGCGGCGACGTCCCGCCAGTTCGCCGCGTAGACGCCGGTGTCGATGAACTGCTTCCAGTCGGCGCGGACGCGGCTGCGCAACGCCGTGACGGCGGCCTTTTCGATCTCACTGCCCGGCCGCGCGCCATCGGCGATGACCCGGAGGACGTCGTCGTCGGGCAGGCTCACGATGTCGGGCGTCGGGATCACCCGCACCACGGACACGGCGCGTCCCCGGGCTGCTTCGGCGGCCTTGCGCAGCCTTTCGGCCTCGGTGGCCTGCTGGTCGGCGTCGATGGCGTCCTGCTGGTCACCGGCGTGCGCGGTGCGGAGGCCGTCGGTGATGAGCGCCCGCTGGTCGGCCGCGGAGGCGGTGAGGGTGGCGATGATGGCGGCCCGCACCCGCGGCCCGCTCACCCGGCCGAGCACGGTGACGAGGAAGTCGCGGTCGTTCTGGATCAGCAGCTCGGGCTCGGGCGTGACGCCCAGCACGATCAGGGCGGCTTCCTTCGCCTCCCGCGCGACCCGCGCGGCCTCGGCGTCCCGCATCTGCTGCTGCTGGTCCCGCTCGTTGGCGGCGATGATCCCGGACTTGATCCATTCGGTGCAGGCGAGATCGGTGCCCGCGAAGGCGAGTTCAGCGGAGGCGCGCACTTCGGAGCCGGTGGCTTGACGCCAGAGGGCGATGACGAATTCCTTGTCCCGCAACAGCATCATGGCATCGGTGGGGACGACGCCGAGGGTCCGGGCGGCGCGGAGCTTTTCGGACTCACTGGCGACGGGCGGCACCTCGGCGGCGGCGGTGACGCGCGTAGGTGCGGGGGTCGCTTCCGCGGCGGGAACGACGAGCGCGGTCGCCGCCACGACGGCGACGGCCAGGGTGGCGAGTGCTCTCACGGTGTCTCTTCTTCCTCCGCTGGGTCGCGGACTTCCCAGCCGGACCAGTCCCGGTACTCGTGGTGGTGGGCGGTGAACCCCACGGCCTGCAAGACCTTCACCAGGGCTTCTTCCATGACGTCCTTGACCGCCAAGAAGCGCAGGCCGTCGGCCTCGTCGGCGCGCTCGACGACCTGCCGGCTCCAGGACGGGTGCACGTACCAGAACAGGAACACCCCCGGCGCGTAGCGCACCTTCTTGACCTCGACTTCGACCCCGCCCGCCGCCGTGGGGTCGGAGGGCACGGCGAAGCCCGCGATGCGCAGCTGCTCGGTCACCTGCTCGGCGAGCAGGTTCAGCCGCCGCACGTGGGCGTCGTCGACGAAGAGCTCGGGGTTCAGCATCACGGCCGTCTTCCGGTCGAGGTGGGAGTGGCGAGGGGGACCGGCTCGCGGCCGAGGGGCGCCACCGGCACGTCGCCGGGCTGGATGACGATCTTCAGCGCGAACCCGAGTCCTCGCCGCCGCTTGGCGGTGGTGATGTAGCTCTTGAGGAGGTTCTTCGCGCCCGACTGCTCGGCCCTCGACTCACCCCACGGCACCGACCAGGAGATCTTCGCGTTCGGGTTGTCCCGCAACGCCTCTTGTAGCGCGCTGCGGCACGACTTGCACGGCGCGCGTTCGGTGTACAAACCCTGGACCTGGTTCGGGGAGACGCCTCGCGCCCTCAGCTGGTCGAGGATCTGGATCTCCGAGTCGCCACCGGCGCCGCTGGACGCGACGACCATGTTCGGGTAGGGCCCGTACGACCAGCCGGGCACGTAGGCGACCGCGATGTTGTGGTCCGCGTCGAAGAACCCCATCGCGATGCGGGCTTCGAAAGCGGTCGTGCTGAGCAGGTCGCTGTCGTAGGCGATGATGCCGCAGCTGAAGTCCGGGATGTCCGACGTCGCCGAGGGTGGTGCCTCGGCCGCAGCTTCGGAAGGAGCGAAGCCGCCACCGCCACTGCCGAGGACACTGAGCCAGCTGCAGTACTTGTGCAGCCGGTTGAGGAGGTTCAGCACCTTCGCGGCCAGCTTCTCGAGCCGTTCGGAGCGCAGGACCCACTTGCCGATGTTCGCGACCACCGTGGTGATCGCCTTCACGATCGCCTTGCCCTTGATGAACGGCAGCACCAGGCCGACCACGTTCACGACGCTCCAGAGGCAGGCCCCGATGTCGCCGTCGCCGAAGCAGCGCTTGAAGTCCTCGACGCCGATGTACTCCAGCAGGACCTCGGCGCCGATCTCGAGCAGGAAGTCGACGACGTCCCGGCCGGCGAGGCAGTCGGCCGCCGCGGTCCGGTACTCCGCGAGCGTGGCCCGTCCTTCCGGGTCGGAGTTGAGCAGTTCGGCGTCCTGGATCGTGAGGTCGGGCAGGCACCCGGACGCGATCAGGCTCTCGAGGCCCCGGTGCTCCGCTTCCCGTTGCCGTTCGTCGATTTCAGCCTGGTCGGCGGCGCGTTGTGCGTCGGCGGCGGCCTCACGCGCCCGTTGTGCCGCGTTCGACGTCTCCTGGGCGTGGTTCCTCGCCCGTTCCGCCGCGGCCGCCGCTTCGGCGGCGTAACCCTGGGCCGTCGTGGCGGCGTCCCGGGCTGCGGTGGCGTCCGCCTCAGCCCGGGTGGCGGCACCGCGCGCGGCGGTCGCCTGGCCTTCGGCGGCGTCCGCGGCCAGTCCGGCGATCGCCGCGTCCGCGCGCGCGTTGTTCGCCTCCTGGCGGGCTTGGGTGGCGTTCCGATGGGCTGTCGCGTCGCTGTCGTTCGCGCTGTCCGCCGCGGCCCGGGCGAAATACGCCTCTGTGGCCGCGTTGGCCGCCGACCGCTGCGCCTCGGCCACGGACTGCGCGGCCTGCCAGGCCGACTTCGCCGCGTTCGCCGCCGCTTGGAACGCCGCCTTCGTTTCGGCGGCGGCGTTGTCGGCGGCCTGCTGGGCCTGCGTCGCGGCGACCTGGGCCTCGCCCGCCCGGGCCTGTGCGGCTTGCGCCTGCTCGTCGCCCACGGCCTGGGCCTGCGCCGCGACCTCGGCGACGAAGTCGGCGTCGAGGTCGGCTCCGGTGAACGGGGCCACCACGACGATCGCGGTGTTCGCCGGTGCGGTGATGGCGGCCGACGACTGCCGGGCCGCGAGCGCCGCCCGGCCGGCGAGGTTCGCCTGGGTCGCGGCGGAAACGGCCTCGCCGAACGACTCGTTCGCGCTCTGCCCGGCCCGGACGGCGTCGACCGTCGCCAGCCGGGCCTGTTCCGTCGCCTGCTCGGCGAGCGCGGCCGCGTTGCGAGCGGCGTCGGCGGCGTTGACCTCTTCGGCTGTTGCCGTGGCAGCCGCGGCGTTCGCGCGCATGGCGGCCAGGTGGGTGTCGGCGGCCGCGGATTCGGCCCGGCCCGCGGCCAGGTCCGCGTTCGCCGCGGCGGTCTCCGCGTCCTGCGCCGCGGCACGGGAGGCCGCGGCGGCCGCAGTCGCCTTGGTAGCCGCTTCGCGGGCCCGCGCGGCGGCACCGGTCGCCCGGTTGGCGGCATCCTGCGCACCCCGGGCCGCATCCGCCGCGTCGCGGGCGTCTCGGCGAGCTTCCTGGGCGGCTGCCCAGGCGGGTGCCTCCTGCGCGGTTCCCCTCGCCGCCGCCGCGGAGGCTTCGAGTGCCTGCGCCCGGGCTTCGGCGGCGTTCCCGGCCCGCTGGGCCGCCCACGCCGTGTCCCGCGCGGTCTTGGCGTTCGCCTCTTCCTGCCGTGCGGTGCTCTCGCAGCCGGCCGCGATGCCCTCCTGGGTGAGGGCGCGCGACAGGGCCGCGGCCGCTTCCCGCTTCTTCGCCTCGGCCTCACCGCGCGCCCTGCTCGCCTCGGCCGCGGCCGAGTCGGCTTGCTGGCGGTAACGGGCGGCTTCGTCGCGCTGGCGCTCGGCCTCCGCACGGGCGTTGCGAGCCTTGCCCGCCTGGTCCTGCGCCTCCCGGAGTGCGTCGTAGCTGCGTTGCATGCCCTGGTAGGCCTCGTCGCGGGCCACCTGGGCGGACACCCGGGCCTGCCTGGCCCGCTCGGCGGCGTCCTTCGCCGCCTTGGCCTGGTCCGCGGCCGCCGCGGCCAGGGACGCCGCCTGGGCGGCGTGTTCGTCCGCGTGCAGACGCCACTGCCGCGCCTCCTCCGCCCGGGCCGCGGCCTCGTTCTGGTGGCCGATCGCCGCATCCGTGGCCATGGTCGCGTCGAGGGCGTGCTGGGCCGTCTGGACCGCGAGTACCGCCGCCTGCGACGCGGACGCCATGCCGCGGGCCAGCTGCGCCCAGTCGGCGCCGTACGGCAGGCCCACCTCGACCAGGATGTTCGCTTCCGCCGTCGCCGCCACCGAGGCGTTCTGGGCTTCCGTCGCCGCCTGGCCCGCGAGATCGAGCTGCCGCTGGACTTCCTGGCGCGCCAGGCTGAACGTCTCGGGGGAGTGGTGGCCGCCCGCGGTGTTCGCGGCCAGGATCTGCGCCGCCTGGCGGGCCGCGGTGCCCGCCGAGACCATCGCGTTCGCCGCGCGCTGCAGCGACCGGACGCCGCGGCCGTTCGCGACCAGGAGGTTCTGCCGGGCCCGGGACGCCCGGGCGGCGCGCTGGGCCAGGTCGCTCGCCGCCTCGGCGGCCTTGTTCCGCTCTTCGAGGTCCTTCAGGTACTGCTCGCGGTTGGCGGCGTCGCGCTGCGCGGCCGCGACGTACCCGCCGTTGAAGAACGCCACGATCGCCGCGTCCCCGGCCGCGAGCGCCTGCTGCGCGGCGAGCTTGACCTCCGGGCCGACCGAGCCCACCAGCGCCGTCACCCGCGCTCGCAGCTCGTCGGCGCGGGCCTGGGTGTTCCGCCGGGTGCGCTCGTCCCGCTCGGTGGCGATGCCCCGGCCGTAGTCCAGGAACGCGGCACGGTCGGCGTCCGACCCGGACAGCACCCGCTCGACCTCGGCGTTGAAGATCGGGCCGCCGGTGCCACGCAGGTCCAGCACGGCTTCGCGGTTCAGCCGGGCCGTCTCGTTGCGGCGAGCCTCGGCCCGCTGCTGCGCTTCGACCTCGCCGGTGTCGAGGAACTCCCAGATCGCGTCCTCGGTCCCGGCGTCCAGCGCGGCCTGCGCCGCCTCCCGGACCTCGGGCTCTTCGGACAGCTGCGCGATGTCGGACACGAGCTTCCACAGCCGGGGGTCGAGCGCCTCGCCCATCCCCGTTTCGCCGTCCCAGCCCGGGTACTCGGTGTGCGGGATCGGCCGTGGGTCTTCGGCGGTTACCGCGACGGGGGCCGGCGTGAGGGCGTTGACGTCGGTGGTGGCGAACACGGTGAACGCCAGCACCAGGGCGAGCACCTTCGTGACGATTCCGTGCGGCATTTTTCCGCGTCCTGTCGTAAGAGAAGGGAAAGCGCTTACCGAACCGTCGCGAATTGCGGATTCCGCATCCGGGTTTCGCCGTCGGCGGCTTGGGCGAGCAAACCGGCCCAGAACCCGGCCTGCTCGGCCGCCCAGTCCTGTTCGGCCGCCCAGGCAGCTCGGGTGGGATCGGCCGCATCGCGCACGGCCCGCCAGTTCGGCCCGGTCGCGGCCTGCGCGGCGGCGGCGATCGCGGCCCAGTTCGCGGCCTGGTCACGCGCGACCTGCCCGGCCTCCGCCCACGCCGTGCGCGGTGGCCCGGTCTGGGCACCGACCCGCTGCCACGCCCGCGCGGCGGCGTCCCGCAACTGGGCCTCGACCTCGTCGGCGGCGTCGAGCGCAGCGCGTTCCGCTTCCTGGGCGTCGACGATCAGCCGCCGCACCGTGGCCAGCCAGCGTGCTTCCTGCTCGGCGTCGCGCAGGCGGTGGGCTTCGAGGTCCAGTTCCGCGCCGGTCGCCCAGCCGTAGGCGAAGAACTCGACGATGTCGGCGTCGGTGGCGTCCGGCCGCGTCGCCCACGCGGCGGCGGCGCGCACCTGGGCGCCGGGGTCGTGCGTGGCGAGCGTGCGGACGTACTGCCGGTCCGCTTCGACGATGGCCTGCGCCTGTTCGCCGTCCGCTTCCCGGGCGAGCCGGTCACGCTGCTCCGCGGCCGCGAAACCACTGCGCACGAAAAGTTCCCGGTCCGAGTCGGTGCCGAGCAACGCCCGTTGCGCGGCGGCGTTGACCTCCGGTGCGTAGGCCGCGGTGTAGGTCAGGAGCACCCGACGGCAGAAGTCGGCGTCGGCCGAAGCGGTCTCCGCGGCGCGCTGTTCCGCGGCGGCGAGCCCGAAGTCGAGGAAGTCGTAGACGACGTCGTCGTTCTCGTCGGCCCAGGCGACCCAGGCGTCGGCCCGCACCGCGGCTCGCGGATCCTTGCCGGCCAGCCGCCGGACGAGTTTCCGCGCGGTGGCGGCGGGATCGGCGACCTGAACCCTGCTGTCTACAATGGACACAGCGGTGGCCGGAACTTCACAGAACCCGGGTGTCACGGCGGCGACCAGCGCACCGCACAACAGGACGCGCAGACGGCCCATCTGTATCCCCCCAGTGGCCAACGGCGGGCAAACCGCCCAAGCCACGTGAACGTAACACCGGGTGAAGGCAGGCATCAATCGTCCGTTCGGTCCTGTGCGGAAAATTTGTCGGAATCGGATGAAAAACGGCCGGAGTCCCGAACTTCCTTGTGCCGCTGTCGTTTTCGTGGCTAGCCTCCGCAAAGGGCGGTTCCGGGGGGAGTCACGATGAAATCCGTGTTCGGCAGGCGTGCGGCACTGCGCGGCGCCGCGGTGCTCGCGGCCGCGACGGCTCTCCCGCCGGGGACCGCCGAAGCGGCCGAGTCCGGCGAGCTGACCTGGCTGGTCCCGGTCGCGCCCCTGACCCCGCAGCGGATGCGGACCCGCCTGCTCGCCGGGATCCCGGCGGTGATCGAGTACGGCCGTCCGGTGACGGTCGGGCCGGTGACCGTCCAGGCCATCGGCGACGAGCACCTCGGGATGATCATCTACGCGGCCGGCTACCAGGCGGTCTCCGCGATCGTCACCGCGTCCGTCGTCGTCGCGGACGCACGCGGGCTGTCCGGCCGGCTGCCGATCACCGTCACGTTCCCGCGCACCCCGGTGCCCACGACGCAGGCGGAGTTCGTGCTCACCGGCACGGCGATCCTGACCGGCACGCCCGTCCTGCCGTCCGCGCGCAACCCGGGTGTCACGACCATCGCGCTCGACCCGGACCCGGCCGCCGTCCTGACCTTCTACCGCCGGGGGAGCGGGGCACCCACCGAGGTCACGGGCGCACCCCGGCTGAACCCGGCGCAGCAGGACACCGTCGTCGCCCGGATCGAGGTGCGGTGATGGCCTTCGGCAGACGGACGGCCTTGCGCGGGGCCGCGGTGTTCGCCGCCGGCGCGGCCGTGCCGGGGCGAGCCGGCGCGGGGACCCGCGAACTCACGTGGGAGCTGCACTCGACCCACATCGGCGGTGTCGGCCCCCTGCGGTCGCGGATCGTCTCCGGGGTGCCCGAGGTGGTCCGCTACGGGGAGCCGGTGGTGTTCGGCCCGGTGATCGTGCAGCTCGTCGGGAAGGACCTCCTCGGCGGCATGGCCAGGGCGGCCGGGTACGACGCGGTGTCGGCGAAGGTCACCGCGCACGTCGTGGTCACCGACGCCCGGCAGCTGTCCGGCCGGCTCCCGGTGGCCGTGGAGTTTCCCCGGACGGTGGTCCCCGACGAGCGGGCGGAACTGGTCCTCACCGGCACGGCGACGCTCGCCGAGCCGGCGTCCGGGCCGCGCAACGCCGGGCCGATGACCGTCGCGGCCACGTCCGGAGCCGCCGGGGTGCTGACCCTGTACCGGACCGGTTCGGGCGCCGCGACCCCACTCGGCTTCGAGGCCGGGCTCGCCTCGGACCAGGATCCGCTGCTCGCGACGCTCGAGGTGCGCTGAGATGGCCCCCTTCGGCAGGCGCACCGCGTTGCGCGGAGCGGCCGTCCTCGCCGGGTCGGGCCTGCTCACCGGAGCCGCGGCCGGTGTCCTGGACGAGCTGCGCTGGGACCTCGACGCCGGACCGATGAGCGGCGAGGTGCTCCGGACGCGGATCCTCTCGGGCATCCCCGCTTCCGTCGCCTACGGGCAGCCGGTGACGCTCGGTCCGGTCACGGTCCAGCTGATCTGCAGCGACCAGGTCAGCGCCGGGGCGTGGGCGACCGGCCACAACGTCCTTTCCGCGGTGTTCCCGGTGACGGTCGTGGTGACCGACGCGCGCGGGCTGTCCGGCCGGTTCGGTGTCGACGTCACGATCCCGCGCACCCCGGTCCCCGTGGAGGAAGGGGACTTCGTGCTCACCGGCACGGCGACGCTGTCCGGCGGGAACACCCCGGCGGCGCGGAACCCGGGGCCGATGACGGTCGCCGTCGAACCCGCCGCGTCCGGGTTCGTCGTGCTCTATTCGGCGCGGACCGGCGAGGCGGAGCCGCTCGAGTGCTGGCTGCGCCTCCAGCCCGGCCAAGACCCCCTGCTCGCGACGATCGAGGTGCACTGAACGTGTTCATGGAACCGAAGACCGCGGCCGCGCTCGACGAGGCGAAGGCCGTCCTCGCCGCCGGACACCTCGGTGACCCCAACGTGGTCGGCGTCGCGAAGGGCTTCCGCACCCGTGACGGCGAGCTCACCGAAGAGCCGGTGGTCATCGCGCTGGTCCGCAAGAAGCGCCGCGCCGCACTGGTTTCCCGGCGACGGCTGCTGCCCGCCACCATCGGCGGGCACGGCGTCGACGTCGTCGAGACCGGCGAGTTCCGGTTCTCCGGCGCCACCAAGGCGGCCGCGGCCACGCCGATCGCCGAGCGGTTCCGGCCGCCGCTGCAGGGCGGCAGCCTCGGCTCGCTCGCCGACGGCACACTGGGCACGCTCGGCTGCCTGGTGCGGGACCGCACCGATGGCTCGATCTGCGTGCTGTCGGCCAACCACGTCCTGGCGAATTTCGGCGTCGCCGCGCAGGGTGCCGCGATCGTGCAGCCCGCGCCGCTGGACGGCGGAGCGGCCGAAGCCAACACCGTCGCCCGGCTCAAGCGATCCATCCCGCTCACCCAGGACGGCCCGAACACCGCCGACGCGGCGATCGCGCAGCTCGAGCCGGGCATCGGCGTGAGCTCGACGGTGGCCCGCAACCTGATGGCGCCGATCTCCGCGACCCACCCGGCGATCGGGCTGGCGTTCCTCGCCAGCGTCCACGGCGGGACGTTCATGGCCAAGATCGGCCCGGTGCTGGAGCAACTGGACGTCGAGCTGCTCACCGCGAACTCCACCGCCGTCGCCGTCGAGGGCCGCCGGATCGAGAAGGTCGGCCGCAGCTCGGGCTACACGTCGAGCGTGGTGCTGGACACCACCGCGACCGTGGTCGTCGACGGCTACCGGTTCACCGACCTGATCTACGCGCAGCGGTTCTCGCTCGTCGGCGACTCCGGCGCGGTCGTCTGCGAAGGCGGCAACGGGAAGACGTTCACCCCGCTGCCCGCGATCGCCTGCCGGATGCTCGGCGCCGCCGGCGCGTTCTACGACCTGCCGCTCGCCGGCGACAACGCGCTCGCCGACCAGGCGCGCGACGAGTTCCTCGGCGAGAGCCTGGTCGGGAACCTGGTCGTCCAGCTGGTCTACAAGAACCTCGACCTCGCGGTGAACCGGCTCGAAGCCGCGACCGCGAGCCCGGAGGAGAAGGCCGAAGCCCGGCGGTTCTACGACAAGTACCGGACGCTCGTGGCGTCCGTGCTCGGTGATCCCGCCTCGCCGGTCGCGCTGACCCAGGAGCACCTGGACGACGTCCGCACCATCTTCGCCGGGATCTCGCCGGACCTGGTCACCCTGGCGGAGAAGCAGGCGCTGTGGGTGATCTTCGACGACGTCGTCGCGCCGGCGCTCGGCAAGAACCGCGCCCAGCTGCTCGAGTACATGAACGACCTGGCGGTGTACCGGCAAGTCGTGACGAGCCTGCGGGAGATCCCCGGCCTCGACGTCGACGGCACCTACGGGTTCTCCTCGCGGTGACGGCGACCGCGGACCCGGTCCGGTACCACCTCGGCCGGCTCGCCGGCGGGCTTTCCGCGCCGCTGCGCGACACCGTCGGCGGGCTCGTCGACCGGCCCGGCAAGCTGCTGCGGTCGCGGCTGCTCACCGCCTGCGCCGGATACGGCCGCTCCGACGGCGAGCGGGTGGCACGGCTCGGCGCGGTGGTCGAGCTGGTGCACCTGGCCTCCCTCGTGCACGACGACGTGATCGACCGCGCATCGATCCGGCGAGGCGGGCCGGCCGCGCACCGCACGGCCGGGCCGGAGCTCGCGGTCCTCGCCGGCCTGGCCTGCCTCGCGGCGGCCGGGACCGAAGCCGCCGATCTCGGCCAGGGGGTCGCCACGGCGGTGAGCCGGACGGTGGCCGACCTCGCGCACGGCGAGCTGCTCGACGTCGAGCGCGGCTTCGACACGGGGTTGTCCCTGCCGGACTACGTGGACCTGGTGCGGCGCAAGACCGGTGTGCTGTTCCGGTTGTGCTGCCTGCTCGGCGCGGCGGAGTCCGGCGTGGACAGCGCGGTCGTCGCGGCGCTCGCCGAGTTCGGCGTGGAGTGGGGGATCGCGTTCCAGGTCCTCGACGACTGCCTCGACCTCGAAGCCGCGGGCGACGACAAGCCGGCCGGGACCGACCACCTGCTCGGCCTGTTCGGCGCACCGACCCTGGCGGCCCTGCGCGCCGACACCACGGGCGAGCTGCACCGGCTGCTGCTCGCGCCGTCGTTTTCGAGCGGTGACCTGGCACGGGTGCGAGAGCTGGTCACGGCCCACGGTGGCCTCCGGGCGGCTCGTACCTTGGCAGGTGTCCACTTCGGACATGCACAGGCGGCGCTGGCCCGCACCCCGGACGGCCCGGCGCGGCGCGCGCTGGCGGGGATGCTCGAAGCGAGCCGTTCTTGAGCCACGCGGTGGTGCTCGGCGCCGGACCGGCCGGCGCGGTGACCGCGGCCGTGCTCGCCCGCGGTGGCCTGCCGGTCGTGCTGGCCGGGCGGGAGGATGCTGCCCCGCGGCACGACGTCCTGGTCGGCGGCCCGGCGCGGGAGATCCTGCGGTCGATCGGGGTGGCGGTGGACGCCTGGCCGGTGCTCCCGGTGGCGATCGCCTTCGACGCCAGGACCGTTCACGACGTGGTGGATGCCGGGTATTCCGTGGTGGATGGTGCGGTGCTGCGGGAGACACTGCGGGAGCACGCCGTCCGGTGCGGGGCCGAATACCGCACGGCGGTGGCGGAGGTTACGCCCGGCGCCGGAGGGGTGGAAGCGCTCGGACCCGTGGTCCCGGCAGCTCCGCACATCGTCCTGGCCGGCGGCCCCGCCCACCTCGGCACCACACCGCCGTACAGCACCGGCCTCGTCTGCGCCCGGCGCTTCACCGGTCCCGTCCCCGGCGAGCGCGTCCTCCTCCACCTCCTCGCCCCGCCGGCGGACGACCGGCGCGGGAAGCCGCGCTGTGCCTGGCTCGCCCCCACCCCCGACGGCTGCACGATCGGCGCGTCCGCCCTCGGCGACGTCGATGCGGACGCCCTCCTCGACGCGGCCGTCGCGGCGCTCGCCGAGATCGAACCGCGGGTGCTGGAGTGCGTCCCGGCGGGCCCCGCGGCGGCCGGCGCGCTGCACAGCGGCTTCAGCCCCGCGTCGGCCGCGAGCCGCCGGGGGCTGCGGGTCGGCGACGCGGCCGGCCTGGTCAACCCCTTCACCGGCGAGGGGCTGAGCAACGCCGTCCAGTCGGGACAGCTGGCCGCGCGGGCGATCCTGGCCGGGAAGAACGACCCGGCCGCCGCCCGGCGGGAGTACGAACGCCTGCTGGGGTCGGCGTTCGTCGGCTACTTCGAGACCGCGCACCACGCCGCCCGCCGGTACCACCTCGCCTGGCGCGTGCTGGCCGCCGGCGCGGGCAGCGAACGGCCGTTCTTCGCCAAGGGACGGCGAGCCGTCGTGCTGCCCGAAGGCATCTCGGCGCTCGCCGGGGCCGAACCCCTGGACCTGCCGGCCGGGGTGCGGGCTCCGCTACTGCCGTTCCTCGCGGCCTGCGACGAAGTGGCCGTGTCCTGCGTCCGCGGCGAATGGCCGTTCCTGGCCCGGATGTTCGCCGCCGGCCACGAGGACGTGCGGCTGCGGCCCGCGATCGGGTTCTTCGCGGCACTCGTGTCCGGTGGGGACGCCCCGGCCCGCGGTGCCGCGACGGTCGCGGCGGCCATCGAGCTGGCCACGCTCGGCGCGCTGGCGTTCCTCGGCCCGGCGGTCACCCCGCGCGAAGTGCGCGGCGTGGACTGGGAGTCCGCGGCGACCGTCCTCGCCGGCGACTACCTGCTGGGCCAGGCATCGCGGCTGATCACCGAGGCCGCGCCGGAGCTGGCGTGGTCCTTTTCGGACTGGCTGGGTGAACTGGCCGCGTTGCGCGCCGACGCCGTGACGACCGGTGCCGGCGCCGAGGCGGTCTTCGCGTCGCTGTTCGAGTTCCCGTTGCGGATCGGAGCGGCAATGGCCGGGGTGGCCGCGGAGCCGTTCCGGGACTACGGCGCCGCGCTGGGCCGGGCCTTCCTCCGGGGCGAGGACGTGCTCGCCCTGCGCGGCGAGCGCACCCGCCTCGACGCGACGCTTGCCGACCTGCTCGACGGCCGGATCTCGGCGTTGCCGGAGCTGCTGGCGACTCCCGGGCTGACCGCGGATTCCCTTCCGCAGCAAGCACTTCCGACCGCCATCGAAGCGGGACGACGGGCGCGCGCCGAACTCGAGCCGGCGTGCGCAGCGGTGGACCATCCCGTCGCGCGAGAGCTGTTGCGTGCGGTGGCGGACTTCGTGACCGGTCCGGTCAGAGGATCGGCAGCGTCGGGCTGAAGGTCCCGATCTGACCGGCGCTCAGCGTGCAGGCCATGGTCCAGTTCGTCCACGTGTTGTTCGACGCCTTGTGGAACTGGAGGGCGAACGAGGCCGGCGAGCCGGTGCTGAACGTGATCGTTCCCGCCGCACCGGCGACGAACGACTGGCTCGCGCCGAAGAACGGGATCGTCGCCGGCATGCCCCAGGTGGTCGTCGGGACCGTGCCGCCGGTGCCACCGGCGGGCGTCGCGTTCGTTGCGGTGACGGGGATCGCGCCGCTGCCGCGGACACTGTCGTAACCGATGGCGATCAGCAGCGAACGAGTGGCGGTGGACAGCGCGAGACTGCCGGAAATCCCGGTGATGGTGAACGTCGCGCCGGGCGCGACCGTGCTCGGCCCGTCGAACGTCTCGGTGACCGGAGTCGCCTGCGCCGAGATGCCGGGGAAGGTGCAGCGGTACCCGACCGGTCCCGCGTTGTACGTCGTGAGCGCGGCCGCCGGCCCGGCGACCGCGACGAGGGCGGCCACCGCCGCCGGAACGAGGATCAGGAGACGACGGAACACGGTCCCTCCACTTCGGATCTTCGGATCGTCGGGCTGAAGGCGTCAGCGGCTCTGGCGGAAGACCTCCGCGGGGACCGGCACGACCGGCGGGCAGTTGCGGTGGTCGGTCTCCATGCACAGCTGGATCAACGACAGGCGCGCCGAGGCCTGGTTGCCGGGGCCGGAGTTCTGGCCGGTGAACAGCGAGCTCAGCTTCTCCGCCGCGCCGCAGTTCTTGAACGGCGGCAGCGTGAAACCGCGGAACTTGGGGTCGGGGTTGTCCGGGTCGGTGCCGATGAGACCGCCCAGGAACGGGTCGTACTCGCCGATCATGTCGATCGACATCGGGGTCGCCGAGACGCAGTCCGGACCGGCGTCCAGTGGCACCCCGTTGACCTTGACATCGCTCAGCCGGGAGACCACGTCGAGGTGGTTGCGCAGGATCCCGTCGAACAGGGTCCCGAACGAGTGGATCATCTTGCCGGTCCGGTAGTCGGCAGGCAGGAACTCGACGGTCGCGCTGATCGGCAGGAAGCCGTAACCCAGATAGGAGACCGTCACCGGGGTGAAGCCGACCTCGCCGGTGATCTCACTCCTGAGCGGGAACCCGTTCACGTCGGTGATCCGGAACCAGACGCCGTTGACCAGCGCGGCCGGTGCACTGTGGATGACGCTGCCGGTCTTGGTGATCGTGGCCGTGTTGTCGATCTGGTTCGGCTGCAGCGGCAGCACCAGCGTGACGTTGTCGTCGGGCGGTGGCTCGTCGTCCAGCAGCGAGTGCTTCTGGGAGCCGTTCGGCCGCGGTGCGGGGGTGGCCTTCTTCTGCGGCGTGGGTTTCCCGGCCGGCGGCGCGGTGGCGGCGAGGACGGCGACCGAGCCGAAGGAGAGGTCCTGCCCGGCGTCGGGGGTGCAGGCCACCTGCTCGGCGGACTGGTTCGCCGGCGCGCCCGTGGGACCGATGGCGAGTTTCGGTGCGCTCAGCCGGATGCGGAGCACGCCCGCGGCGGACGGCGAGAACGCCGCCAGCTTCCCCTTGGCCACCAGGGGGACGTCCCCTTCGGCAGGCAGCGGGGTCGCGGCGATGGTCAGCGGGACGGCGAGGGTGTCCTTGACCTTGCCCTGCTCCAGCAGCAGCTGGAAGGTCAGCCCGCCTTCGAGCGTGCTGCCCGCACCGAGCAGCTGCTGCGCGGCCGCGCGGGGCAGCGAGAACGACACGGCCAGTCCGTCGATCGTCGCGGGCCGGCCCGTGGTCATCGAGGCGGGCAGCGTGGCCGCGGTGGTCACGTCGAGCTTCAGCGGCCCGACCGGGTCGGCGAAGGGACACGACGCCGTGATCGTCTTGGTGATGTCACGGCCGCCCGCTCCCGCGTCCGGGGCCGGGGCGCCGGGAGCGGCGGACCCGGTCCCGGTGAACGCGCCGGTGACCACCGACACCGCGCACGCCAGCGCGAGCGCGCCTCGGGTCGCTGTCCGCCGAGCTGGCATGTCGTGCTCCTGTCCGTGCGACTGGGGGAACGGGCCGCGGGGATGGCCGGTGCACCGGCCATCCCCGCGGTCTTGCTACACCCCGCCGATCACGTGATGGTGAAGGTCGGCGAGAACGCCAGGTTCTGCACCGGGCTGGTCTTCGGCGTGCAGGTCATGTTCCAGTTCGCCCAGGTGTTGTTGGACGCCTTGTGGAACTGCAGGGCCGCGGTGATCGGCGTGCCGAGCGACAGCGTGTCCGTGCCCGCGGTCGCCGGGGCCGTGTAGGTCGGGATCGACGAGGTCGCCACCTGGTTGATGTTGACCGTGATCGAGCCGCCCGCCGGGTAGATCACCTCGGGGATGTTGAGCCCGGACGCGGGCCCGGAGACCGAGCCGCGGGCCGCGGTGACCGGCACCGTCGCCGTGCCGCGGATGCCGTCGTAGCCGACCGCGGTCAGCAGCGAGTGGACCGCGGCCGAGATCGTCGCGGTGCCCCCGACCGCCGTCGGCACGGCCGTGCCGCCGGCCGCGATCGAGTCCGGCCCGGTGAGGGTCGCGGTGATCCCGACGTCCTGCTGCGGGATGCCCGGGAACGTGCACCGGTACGTGGCGGCCGCGTTGTACGGTTGATCGGCCGACGCCACGCCGGCGAAGACCATGCCGAGCGCGCTGACGGCCGCGGCGGTCGTGACCGCCTTGAGGGACAGGTTCTTGAGTCGGGTCATGACTGTCAATCTCCTTCGATCATCCAGTTGACGTCTCGACGGGCGCTGCCCAAGCGCCCCGCGGGCCGAAGCGGCACCGCGAATTCCCCCGGTGTTTCCCTGGTGCAGCCGGAACCCTCGCGAGGTGGCTGTGAGAAATAAGGTTACTCGTGAGTCGGTTGCGCAACAAGGATGTCATCCGGCCGGTTTTCACGGCCACCCCCGAGAGTGCTTTCTTGTCAGCGCCGGAGTAGTCGCCGGACGATGTTGGTGCGGTTTTGACAAATACTCCGGGGGGTCCCGATCGGCAGTTGTGCGGGTTACTATCGATACCACGCGCGCAGCGTGCCCGCGAGAATCGATTCAGCGAAAGAGGACGCCGTGGGTCCCCGTTTCCGCAGTGCCCCCCGCCGGGCTTCCGTGCTGCTCGCCGTCACCCTGGTCACCGTTCCGGTGGTGTCGGGCGCGGCCGCCTCCGCACAGGCGCCGAGCGTCGGCGGCGTGGTCGAATGGGGGTTCTCGAACTACATCCTGGGGCCGCCCCCGGAAGCGTCCGAAGGCGTCGGCGCGGTCTCCATGGGCGGGATGGACGCCATGGGCCTCAAGGCGGGCCAGGTCCTGGTGTGGGGCGACAACAACTTCGGCCAGACGGAGGTGCCGGAGGCGGCGATGTCCGGCGTCAGCGCGATCGCCGCCGGCTGGGGGCACGAGCTCGCGCTGAAGAACGGCGGCGTCCTGGCCTGGGGAAACGATTGGTACGGCCAGACGCAGGTGCCTGCCGACGCGAAGTCCGGTGTGGTCGCCATCTCGACCAGCGCGATGCACAACCTCGCGCTCAAGGCGGGTGGGCGCGTGATCGCCTGGGGCCTGCGCTCGGACGTCCCGGCCGCGGCGACGTCCGGCGTCACCGCGATTTCCGCCGGGGGCGACCACAGCCTGGCGATCAAGAACGGCGGGGTGCTCGCCTGGGGCGCCGACGAGCACGGCCAGACCGACGTGCCTGCCGACGCGAAGTCGGGCGTCACCGCGGTTTCCGCCGGTCACCAGCACAGTCTCGCGCTCAAGGACGGCCGGGTGCTCGCCTGGGGCCGCAACGACGACCACCAGATCGAGGTCCCGGACGCCGCGCTGTCGGACGTCGTCGCGATCGACGCCGGGTGGACCTTCAACTACGCGCTCAAGAGCAACGGTGACTTCGTCGCCTGGGGCTCCAACGACGTGACCGAAAGCGACCCGTCGAGCTGGGGGGTCTGCGGGCCGTTCCTGACCGTCTCCGCGGGCGACCGGTTCGTCGTCGCGCTGAAGGAAGATCCCGCCGCACCCTGCTGACCAGGCACGAAAAGAGGGGCGCACCGGCCGGTGCGCCCCTCTCGTCGTGCCCCGGCTCAGCCTTCGGTCTTGGCCGCCAGGTCCAGCGAAATCGTGTTGCCCGGCCCGGAGATCAGCGCGCCCAGCGCCAGGTCGGCGATGAAGCAGTTCTTGAACTCCGGGATGGTGTACGTGCCCGTGACGGTGATCTTCGGGCCGAAGATGTCGACGTCCTTGGCACTCAGGTCGAGGTCGAGCGGCTTGCTCGCCTTGCAGCTGCCCGGCACCGTCGGGATCGGGATGACCGGCACGATCAGGCCGGCCCAGATGTCGTAGATCTCCATGTTGGCCTGGGCGTGCGTGGTCAGCGTGGCGTCCGCGATGGTGCCGGTGGCCGGGCCGGTCGGGGTGATCTTGACCTTCGCCTTGATCCGGAAGATGCCCGACACCAGCGAGATGTCGGCCTGCGACGGCGGCAGGCTCAGGTTGGCCCGCAGGCCGACCGAGCCGGTCTGGTCGTCGATGATCAGCGCACCGTCGAGGGTGCCGGGGCCCAGTGCCATCGAGCCGCCGGTCTTCTTCACCACGGTGCTGCCGGTGACCGTGTAGCCCACCGGGATCTCGACCACGTCGGCCGACGCGGGCACGGCGGTGACGACGCTCAGCGCGACGCCGGCGACCGCCGTGACCGCGGCCGCGCGTGCCCATTTCCGGCCGTTCTTCCGAGTGCGCGACAAAACAGGCATGCCAACTCTCCTTCGAATTGTGCAGCGGTGGAAAACGGGGTCAGCGGGGGGTCAACCCGGTAATTTTCCAGGCATTGCCCTCACGTTCCGCGGTCACCGAAAGCTGGGCGGCCGCGGAACTGCTGGAATTGTTGTCGGCGCGCGTGGCGGCTTGGTCCAGGAACACGAGGAGCCGGGCATGCCCTTCGCGGAGATCCTGCACCGCGGATGACGTCACCCGCGTCGTCAGCACCAGTTTCTGGGCCGGTGCCTTTTCCTTCACCTGGGCGAACAGCCGGTCGTAGGTGGTGAGTGCGTCGCCGCGCAGGACGTCCCGCGCGGCCTGTTCCGTGATCTCGGTCTTGTCGTAGGAGTAGGAGAAGATCCGGTTGAGCGCCAGCGTCACCGCCGACGTGACGTCGGCGGTCGCCCCGACGTCGGTGAGTGCGTGGTTGGCCGCGGCCGGATCGTCCGCCGCCGAGCGCGCCGCCAGCGTGAACAGCACACCGGCGGCCGCCAGCAGTACCGAGACGACGACCAGCAGCGGCAGCAGGAGCGGCCGGCGCCGAGGCGGTTCGGCCACTTCGTCGGAGGAGGCGGGGACGTCGTCGTCGGAGGAGGCCGTCACTTCGGCCTCTTCCTCAGCTGTCGGCAGCGCGTCGGTGCTCATCTCGCCCCCACCGGCAGCTCGTCGAGGGCGCTGAGCTTCCAGCCGCCGTCGGTCCGGGTCAGTCCCGCGGCGAACCGGTTGCGCTTGGTCGCCGGCGCGACCCCTTCCTTCAGCGCGGTGATCTCCACCGAGGCCAGCAGCTTGGCGGTGCCCGCGTGCTCGTCGAGCTCGCTCAGCGCCGCGTCCAGCACCTTGCCGGTGGACACCGTCGCGTCCTGGGTGAGGGTCTTCTTCGTGGCTTCGTCGGTGTGGGCCAGCCGGTCGTGCAGCGGCCCGGTCGACGCGTCGAGCCACTGCGCGAGCCCCTGATCGAGCTGGTGGTAGTCGAGGGTGCACAGCAGCGCGACCAGCTGGCGGCCGCTGGAGAGCGCTTCGTCGCGGGCGGTCCCGTAGGTCAGCGTTTCGCTGTGCGCCGTGCGGTACCAGCCGATCCCCGCCCAGGCCGCGAAGGCCGCGGTGACGACCACGGCCGCGACCGCGGCCCGCAACCGCCACTTCCTGTGCCTTTTGTGACCGATCCGACCACAGTCACGGCCGAATGGCTGCGTGGCAACGGTTACGTGCCGCGGGGCGGTCGGCCTGCTTTTGGCCGGATCGGTCACTTTCCCAGCCACAGCATCTCCTCGAGGGTCGGGGAATCCGGCTGGCCGGCGGACACGGTCAGCGGGGTCCCGGAGCCGGGCACCGCGGCGGGCGGCACCGGCGGGTGCGGCGCGTTCTGCGAGCCGCGCACCGACGTCGCGTCGCCCTTCTCGAGCGTGCAGGACGCGCCCGTGTTGAACGGCAGCGGTGTGGTGTCCGTGCTCGGCCGGTACTGCGTGCCTTCGTACCCGGCCCGGCAGGGCAGCGGGTCGTAGAACGTCAGCGCCATGCCGAGGTTGCCGTCGCCCCCGCCGAAGACCGTCGACGCCGTCGCGACCGCCTTCGGGGTCGCGACGAGCAGCTGTTCCAGCTGGCCGGTGCGAGCCTGGAACACCTGCGCCGTGGTGAGCAGGTTGGCGAGCAGGATCGGCAGCCCCGGGTCGGTGTCCTTCAGCAGGCTGCCCAGCTCGGACGCGGCCGGCGGCGCGGTCGCGATCAGCCGCCTCAGGTCACCGTCCGAACTCGACAGCTGCGCGGCGAACAGCTTGGCGTTGCTCGTGAACGAGCGCCACTCGGCGGCGGAGTCGAGCTGGGTGCGCAGCACGGTCGAGCCGTCGTCGATCAGCTTCGTGGTCTGCGGCAGGTTGGCCGAAGCGTCCTTGGTGAACGACGTCGCGGTGTCCAGCAGGACCTGCAGGTCGGGCCCGGTGCCGCGCAGCGCGTCGTCGAGCTCGTCGACCACCGTGCGCAGGTCGCCGGTCGGCACCGACGCGGCCAGCGAGTCGAGGTCGCCGAGCAGGTTCTGCACCGGCATCGGCAGTGTCGTCTTCTCACGCGGGATGACCGAGCCGCCGGTCAGGTAGGGGCCGTCGCCGGTCCGCGGCTGCAGGTCCACGTACTGCTCGCCGACCGCGGAACGGTTCGCCACCACGGCCTGGGCGTTCGACGGGATCGGCGGGGCCGAGTCGTCGATGACCAGGTCCGCCTCCATCCCGGACGGCGTGAGCCGCAGCTCGCCGATCCGCCCGACGGCGACCCCGCGGTAGGTCACCTCGCCGTTGGTGAAGATGCCGCCGCCCTCGGCGAGCTCCAGCTTCACCGTGTACCCGCTGCCGCCGAAGAGCCTGCCGATGCCCGCGTAGTTCGCGCCGACGAACGCGACCGTGACCAGCGAGATGACCACGAACGCGATCACCTGGACGCGGACCCTGGTGGTCAGCATCAGCGCCCTCCCGACGTCGTGACGCCGCTGGCCGGCAGCGGCAGGGTCGGCAGGCCGGGCGGGACGCCTTCGCCGGGCGGCGGCAGCGGGACCCCGGGCGCCGGGATCACCGACGCGTAGACGTTGAGGTAGTCGCCCTTGATCGCCGGGATGACCGCGTCGGTGTACGGGAAGGACGGCAGGATCTCCAGCGACTTCGGCAGCGACGCCCCGGCGTCGGCGAGCCGGTGCAGGATCGGCGCGAGCGCGGTCAGGTCGGCGACCAGGTCGTCCTTGCTCTTGTGGATGACGTCGGTGGCGACACCGGAAAGCTGGTCGAGGGACTGGAGCATGGCCACGAGCTGGGTGCGCTGGTCGGTCAAGGTGCGCAGGCCCGGCGTGAGGTCGGTGAGCGCGCCGGACACCTGCGCGTCGCGGTCGGCGAGCGTGGTCGCCAGCTGGTTGACCCCTTCCAGGGCCGCGGTGATGTCCTGGCGGTGCGCGTCCAGGTCGGTGGCGAGGGTGTTGACCCCGGACAGGAACGAGCGGATCTGCGTCTCGTTCCCGGTCATCACCTTGGACAGCTCGCGGTTGATCGTCTGCAGCTGCCCGATGCCGCCGCCGTTGAGCAGCAGCGAAAGCGCGCCGAAGACCTCTTCGAACTCGGGGTTGCGGTTGGTGCGCGACACCGGGATCACGGCGTTGTCGGCCAGCCGCGCGCTCTGCGGCGGCTGCGTCCCGTCCGGGGCGGCGAGTTCGACGAACTTCTCGCCGAGCAGGCTGGACTGCCGCAGCCGCGCGACGGCGTCGGCGGGCAGCACGACGTCGCCGTTGACCTCGACGACGGCCTCCGCGGTCCAGCCGTCGGAGCCGAGCCGGATGGTCTGGACGCGTCCGACCGGGACGTCGCCGACCTTCACCGCGGCCTGCGGCACCAGGTCGAGGACGTCGGCGAACTGCACGGTGACGTGGTACGGGTGGTCGCCGACGTCCGCGCCGCCGGGCAGCGGCAGGTCGTAGACCCCCTTGAACTCGCCCGAGCAGGCGGTCAGCACCAGGCAGCAGCCGGCGGCCAGGGCCGTCATGCGTCGCAACGGTTTCATCTGCCGCCCGCCTCGTTCGTGTAGACGGATCCGGTCACCGGCAGCGGCAGGTAGTCGAGCAGGTCGGTGCGGCTCTGCAGGGCACCGGTGGCGGGGTCGACCGTCTGGAGCAGGTTGGTCGCGGCCAGCGGAGCCGTCTCCAGGGTCTCGGCCAGCGACGCGCGCTGGTCGACGAGGGTCTGCGTGGTCACCGCCAGCTTGTCCACATTGGACTTGATCAGCGCGCGGTTGTCCTTGATGAACCCCTGGATGTCGGCGAGCGCGCTGCCGAGCGAGCGCAGTGCCGTGGCGAGCTCGTCGCGGTTGGCCGACAGCGTGCCCGACACCGCGGCGAGCTGCTGGTTGACCTGGGTGACCTGGTTGTCGTTGGCGGCCAGCATGCTGGTGAACTGCTGCAGCTCCCGCACGGTGGTGAACAGGTCGCCGGAGTTGCCGGCCAGGGTCCGCGCCAGCTCCGAGAGCTGCTTGACGGAGTCGTTGAACGCGGTCCCGTTGCCCTGCAGGTTGCGGGCGCCGGTCTTCAGCAGGTCCGACAGCGCGCCGTTCTTGTTCGCGCCGTCCGGCCCGAGCGCCTTGGTGAGCGAGTCGAGGCTGGCGTAGAGCTGGTCCAGCTCGACCGGGGTCGCGCTGCGGTCGACGCCGATGGTGGCGTTGTCGACGAGCCGCGGCCCGCCGCGCGCGGGCTTGGAGAACTGGACGTACCGGTCGGCGACCACGCTCGGCGCGATGACGACGACGTCGGTGTCGGCCGCGATCGGCGCGGAACCGTCGTAGGTCAGCGTCACCTCGACCTGCTCGCCGCGCGGGGTCACCGACTCGACCTGGCCGATCCGGACGCCGAGGAGCCGGACGTCGGAGCCGCTGTAGACACCGACCGCGCGGGAGAAGAGCACGGTCGCGCGATCGAGCCCGGTGCCGGAGAAGATCCACCACAGCCCGGGCACGACGACCAGCGCCGTGACGACCGCCGCGGCGAGGAACCGGTAGGTGCGGGTCGCGTTCACTTCGGGGCTCCCGACTGCTTCGGCGGCACACACGGGTCGCGGTTTTCGGGCAGCAGGCCGCAGAGGTAGGAGTCGAGCCAGCGGCCGTTGCCGAGGGCGTTGTTCGCCAGCCGGAAGTACGGCCCGGCGGCGGCGAGGCTCTTGGCCAGGTTGTCGTTCTGCCGCGTCAGCAGGTCGGTCACGGTGTTCAGCTGGCTCAACGCCGGCTTGAGCGCGTCGGTGTTGTCCTTGACCAGGCCGGAGAGCTGGGTGGCCAGCGCCTGCGCGCCGGTCAGCAGGTCGTGGATGGCCTGGCGGCGCCGGTCGAGCTCGCCGAGCAGCAGGTTGCCGTCGGAGAGCAGCTGCTCGAAGTCCTCGTTCGAGTTCGCCAGCGTCGTGGTGATCTTCTTGGCGTTGGCCAGCAGGCCGGCGAGCTGGTCGTCGCGCGAGGACACCGTCTTCGAGAGGGCGGACAACCCGTCCAGCGCGGTGCGGACGTGCGCCGGGGCGTTCCGGAACGTGTCGCTGATCGCGGTGAAGCTGTCGGCGAGCTGCTCGGTGTCGATCTGGCCGGCGGTGTTCGCGAGGCCGTTGAACGCCTCGGTGACGTCGTACGGCGTGACCGTCCGGCTCCGCGGGATCGCCTGGTCCGGGTCCTGCACGCCGTCGCCGGTCGGCTTGAGCGCGAGGAACTTGCGGCCCAGCAACGTCTTGATCCGGATCTCCACCGACGTCCGGTCGCCGACCCACGCGTCCTTCACGCGGAAGGTGACGAGCACGTGGTCGTCGGCCAGCTCGACGTCGCGGACCTCGCCGACCTTGATGCCGGCGACGCGGACCTCGTCGTCGGCCTGCAGCCCGGCCGCCTCGGAGAACTCGGCGTGGTAGGTGGTGCCGCCGCCGACGATCGGCAGGTTGTCGTAGTTGAACGTCACGGTCAGCAGCGCGGCCAGCACGACGCTCCCGGCGATGCCGAGGCCGAGCGGATTGCGTTCCTTGAAGGACTTCACGCGCCGCACCTCTCCGCCGTGACCGGCGTCCCGCGCGGGGGCGTGGTCTGCAGGGTGGCGCTGCACAGGTAGAAGTTCATCCACGAGCCGTAGGAGCTGATCCGGCCCAGCCCGTTCAGCTTTTCCGGCAGCGTGCTGAGCGTCTGCTCGAGACCGGGCAGGGTGTCCTCGTCCGCCAGGTTCTTCGTGACGCGGTCGAGCCCGGTGACGCTGTCCTTCAACGGGGTCCGCACGTCGCCGAGCAGGCCCGCGGTGGCCGTGGACAGGTCACCGAGGCCGCCGATCGCGTCACCGATGACGGCCCGGTCCGAGGCCAGGCCGGAAACGAGCTCCCGCAGGGTCGAAATCAACGTCGTCAGCGCGGTTCCCTTGCTGTTCACCGTGCCGAGCACGTGGTTGAGGTTGGTGATCACCTCGCCGATGAGCTGGTCGCGGCTGGCGAGCGTCGAGGTCAGCGAGCCGGTGTGCGCGAGCAGCTCCTCGACCGTGCCGCCTTCGCCCTGCAGCACCTGCACGATCTCGCCGGAGAGCTGGTTGACGTCGGTGGGGGAGAGCGCCTGGAACAGCGGCTTGAAGCCGTTGAACAGGTCGGTCAGGTCGAGCGCGGGTGTGGTGCGGTTCAGCGGGATCTCGCCGCCGACCGGGAGGGTGCCCCGGCCGCCGGCACCACGCTCGAGCGCGATGTAGCGCTGGCCGACCATGTTGCGGTACTTGATGACCGCGCCGACGTCGGCGGGCAGCTGCCGGCCTTCGTCGAGGGAGAACCGGATGTGCGCCAGGCTGTGGTCGGCGATCTCGAGCTCCTCGACCTGCCCGACGCGGACCCCGGAGATCCGGACGTCGTCCCCGACGTTCAGCGAGGTCGCGTCGGTGAACGTGGCGCCGTAGAGGTCGGTCCGGCCGACGCCGGTGCCGGCGATGGAGATCGCCAAGAGCACGGTCGCGGCGGTGGTGACCAGGATGAAGATCAGGCTCTTGACCAGCGGGGCGGCGAACTTCCTCACTTGAGCGTCACCTCCGTGCCGCGGTAGAGCGGGCCGACCAGCACGCTGCTCCAGTCCGCGACGTCCTTGGTGGGCACGCCCAGCTGCGGCGCGAGCACGGTGGCGAGCAGCTCGCGTTCCTGCGGCGAGTTCGCGACGCCGAGGTCGTCACGGGTGCCGACCAGCAGCGGGTGCTGGGGCGCGCCGGGGGCCACGGCGGCGGTGCCGGTCGTCGGCGCGACGCCGCTGGGGTAGCAGCGCGGGCCGCCGCCGCTCGCCGGGACCACCGGGTCGTCCTTGCCGGGCACGTACTTGCCGCGGGCCTGGGTGACGGTGATCTCGGCGTGCATGCCGGGCTGGTTCGTGCCCTTGCCGAGCGCCTTGTCGACCGGCTCGCGCAGGGCGTCCATCGCCTTGAGGGTGCACGGGAAGCTGGGGGAGTACTCGGCCGCGACCTCGAGGGCGGCGCGGCTGTCGGCCGACAGCGCGATGATGGTGTTCTTGTTGCGGCTCAAGAAGTTCTCGACCTCACCCGCGGAGTCCGTCACCTGCTGGTACACGGTGGCGAGGTCGGCGCTCTTGTCGTGCACCGTGTTCAGCGTGACGGCGGAGTCGGTGAGCGCGTCCAGCAGGTCGGGCGCGATGTCGCCGTACAGCCGGGAAACCGAAGCGAGGTCCTGGACGTCCTTGGTGAAGGCCGGCAGCTGCGGGGTGAAGTCCTTCAGGTAGTCGGCCGCGGTGGAGAGGGTCTGGCCGATCTGCTCGCCGCGGCCCTCCAGCGCCGTCGAAACCGCGGTCAGCGTCGTCGCCAGCTTCTGCGGCTGGACGGCCTTGAGCAGCGGCAGCAGGTTGTCGAAGACGCGTTCCAGCTCGATCGCGTTGGCCGAGCGGTCCTGCTCGATCGTGTCGCCCGCGACCAGGTGGGAGTCCTTCGCGCCGTCCGGAATGGACAGCTGGACGTACCGCTCGCCGAACAGCGTCTTCGGCACGAGCAGCGCGGAGACGTTGCGCGGCAGCATGTCCACCTTGTCCGGCTCCAGCGCGAGCGCGATCTCGGCGCCCTGCGGCGTCGCCCGCACGTCGCGGATCTCGCCGACGAGCACCCCGCGGGCCTTGACCTGGCCGCCCGCCGAGAGCTGGTTGCCGATCCGGCTCGCCTTGAGCGTCACCGGGACCGTGCTGACGAAGTCCTTGTCGTACACCTTGATCGAGAGCGTCACGAGCACGCCCATGACCACCAGGAACAGCACCCCGGCGGTGCGGACCCCGGCCTTGCGGCGGATATCGCGTCTCATCCGGCCACCTGCACGGTGGTCGTCGCGCCCCAGATCGCCAGGCTCAGGAAGAAGTCGATGATGCTGATCGCGACGATCGCGGTGCGCACCGCGCGGCCGACCGCGACACCGACGCCGGCCGGGCCGCCACTCGCGCGGAAGCCGTAGTAACAGTGGGCCAGTACCACGACGACGCTGAACACCAGGACCTTCCCGAACGACCACAGGACGTCGCCGGGCGGCAGGAACAGCAGGAAGTAGTGGTCGTAGGTGCCCGCGGACTGGCCGAAGAACCAGACGGTGATCTGCCGCGACGCGAGGTAGCTCGACAGCAGGCCGATCGCGTAGAGCGGGATGACGGCGAGGAAACCGGCGATCACCCGCGTCGTCACCAGGTACGGGACGCTGGGGATGCCCATGACCTCCAGCGCGTCGATCTCCTCGGAGATCCGCATCGCGCCGAGCTGCGCGGTGAAGCCGCAGCCGACGGTGGCGCTCAGGGCGAGGCCGCTCACCAGCGGCGCGATCTCGCGGGTGTTGAAGTAGGCGGAGACGAACCCGGCGAACGCCGAGGTGCCGACCTGGTTGAGCGCGGAGTAGCCCTGCAGGCCGACGACCGTGCCGGTGGCGACGGTCATCCCGATCATCACGCCGATCGTGCCGCCGATGACGGCGAGGGCGCCGCTGCCGAAGCTGACCTCGGCCAGCAGGCGGACGACCTCGCGCAGGTAGCGGCGCAGTGCCCGCGGCGTCCACGCGATGGCGCGGAGGAAGAACAGGATCTGGTCGCCGAGGGTGTCGAGGAAGCCGAACCGGCGGTCGACGGCTTCGCGCACGCGCGCGGTCTTGGGGACTTCCGTGGTCGTCACGTTCAGCTCCCCTTGGGCGGCACGAGTTGCAGGTAGACGGTGGTGAGCACCAGGTTCAGCACGAACAGCAGCAGGAACGTGATGACCACGGACTGGTTGACGGCGTCGCCGACGCCCTTCGGGCCGCCCTTGGGGTTCAGGCCCCGGTAGGCGGCGACCACGCCGGCGACGAAGCCGAAGATGACCGCCTTGATCTCGCTGATCCACAGGTCGGGCAGCTGCGCCAGCGCCGAGAAGCTGGCCAGGTACGCCCCCGGCGTCCCGTGCTGCATGATCACGTTGAAGAAGTAGCCGCCGAGCACGCCGACGACGCTCACCATGCCGTTGAGGAAGATCGCGACGCCCATGGCGGCGAGCACCCGCGGCACGATCAGCCGCTGGACGGGCGAGACGCCGAGGACCTCCATGGCGTCGATCTCTTCCCGGATGGTGCGCGCGCCGAGGTCGGCGCACATCGCGCTGCCGCCGGCCCCGGCGATGAGCAGCGCGGTGACGATCGGGCTGGCCTGCTGGATGATCGCGAGCACGCTGGCCGCGCCGGTGAAGGACTGCGCGCCGATCTGCGTGGTCAGCGACCCGATGTGCAGCGCGATCACCGCGCCGAACGGGATGGAGACCAGCGCCGTCGGCAGGATCGAGACGCTCGCGATGAACCAGAACTGCTGGATCAGCTCACGCAGCTGGAACGGGCGGCGGAACGTCAGCCGGACGACGTCGAGGCCGAGCCCGTAGAGCCGTCCGGTCTGCCGCAGCGCGGCGGCCCCGGGGAACGACGGCGTCGTCGTCCGTTCGGCCATTCGTGTGCCTCCCCAGCGGTTTCGACGGCACGCCGAATACACCCGAGTCGAGCAAGGGGAATGGTCCGAACGGGGTAACAATTGTCGGCCATTCACGGTCTCGGGGCTCACCGTGCCGGTTCCTACTGGTCGGTACGTTAACCACGGCCTTGTTGGGAGACAAGAACTTGAGCAGGATCACGCGGTCACGGGCTGGTAACCGCGCATTTCTTGTCCGGGGCTGACAAACGGACCTGATCTTGTTGTCAAAGATGGGAAAAAAATCCCGTCCCGGATGTGAGAGGTGTTTACGAGCTGCGCACTCGTGTGCATTTCCGCCCGGCGCGACACCGCCGAACGGCTGACACGCGTGATCGGGAGGTCGGCACGCGTGATCAGAGGGTCGACACGCCGCAGCAGGGTAAGCCGCGCCGTGTCGTCCGTCCAATCACGCGTGTCGACCCTTCGATCACGCGTGTCGACCCGCTGGTCACGTCAGGACTTGAGGCCGGCCAGCAGCTCGTAGGAGCGGACGCGGTCCGCGTGGCCGTGGACCATCGTCGTGACCATCAGCTCGTTCGCGCCCGTGTCGGCCAGCAGCTGCTCGAGTCCCTTGTGGACCGTCTCCGGCGAGCCGATGATGCTCGAGCCGAAGCGGTCGGCCAGGAACGCGCGGTCCATCTCCGTGTACGGGTACTCGGCCGCCTCTTCCGGCGTCGGCAGCGCGATCGGGCGGCCGCGGCGCAGGCTCAGGAACGTCAGCCCGGACGGCCCGGCGAGGAACTGCGCGCGGTCGTCGGTCTCGGCGGCGACCACGGACACCCCGAGCATCACGTACGGCTCGTCGAGCACCCCCGGCCGGAAGTTCTCGCGGTAGAGCTGCACGGCCGGGATCGTGTTCTCCGCCGCGAAGTGGTGCGCGAAGGAGAACGGCAGCCCGAGCCGCCCGGCCAGCTGCGCGCTGAAGCCGCTTGAGCCCAGCAGCCACACCGGCGGCTGGTTGCCCTCGGCCACCACCGCGTTGACGCCGCGCGCCTCCGAGTGGGTGAAGTAGCCGATCAGCTCCTGCAGGTGCTCCGGGAAGTTCTCCGCGGACAGCCCGCCGGGGCCGCGCAGCGCCAGCGCCGTCCGCTGGTCGGTGCCCGGCGCGCGGCCGATGCCGAGGTCGATGCGGCCCGGGTGGAACGCCTCCAGGGTGCCGAACTGCTCGGCGACCACCAGCGGCGCGTGGTTGGGCAGCATGATCCCGCCCGAGCCGACGCGGATGCTCTCGGTCGCGTCGGCGACGTGGCCGATCAGCACGACCGTCGCCGAGCTGGCGATGCCGGGCATGTTGTGGTGCTCGGCCAGCCAGTAGCGGCGATAGCCCAGCCGTTCCGCGGCGCGGGCGAGGTCAAGGGTGTTTCGCAGCGTCTCGCCGACGGTGTTCCCCTCGGAGACGGGGGACAGGTCGAGCACGGACAGCGGCACGTCAGGCAGTGAGCTCACAACCGGGGTCAACGCCCCGGTGCCGTCATTGCTTCCCGCAACGCCGCCGGATCGCCGCCTTTCCACGCGACGACGCCGTCGGGACGCACGAACAGCGCCTCGGCCGGGGCGTCCGGGCACTCCGCCGTGACGATCTTCACGTCCGGGCCGGCGGCTTCCCGCAGGTCGGCGCGGCCGGCGAAGTCGAACAGCACCGGACGCGCCGCGCGCATGACCTCGGCCACGCGGGTGGCCCGGCCGCCGACGGTCAGCGGCAGGTCGGGGACGTACGGCAGCTCGTCGGCGTCCCGCAGCAGCCCGGCCAGGTGCCGCGTCGCCTGCGGAAGCGCCGCCAGCTCGCCGAAGAGCGTCCGCAGCGCGTCGCCGTCCTCGCCGGTGGCACGATCGAGCAGGGCTTGGACGCGGGTCTGCGTCAACGTCCGCGCGGCGACCGGGTGCCGCTCCGCGTGGTAGCTGTCGAGCAGGCTCTCGGGAGCGGCGCCGCGCACGACGGCGCCGAGCTTCCAGCCCAGGTTGACCGCGTCCAGCAGCCCGACGTTCAGCGACGACCCGCCCGCCGGGAAGACGTGCGCCGCGTCGCCCGCGAGGAAGACGTTCCCGGCGCGGTAGCGCTCGGCGAGCCGGGCGGAGCTGACCGTCCGCGACAGCCAGAGCGGTTCGCCCAGCCGCAGATCGGTGCCGAGCACGCGCCGCACGGCGTCGTGGAACTCTTCGAGCGTCGGCTCCCCGGGTGGCTCCGGCGCGACTTCCCGGACGCCGGCGATCACGACGCCGGGCGTCAGCGACGTCACCAGCACCCGGCCGCCGGGCCGGCGGTTCCAGCCGCGCTGCAACTCCGAGCCGAACATCGGCAGGTCGGCCCGGAAGTGGCCGAGGCGCATCAGCTCGTCGTCGGTGGTGCCGGGGAAGCCGATCCCGGCCAGCTCGCGGACGCGGCTGTGCGCGCCGTCGCAGCCGACGACGTACCGCGCCTCCAGCCGGTAGGAGCCGTCCGCGCCCCGGACGGTGCCGAGGTCGGCGAGTTCGTGCCCGCGCCGGATTTCGGCGCCGAGTTCGAGCGCGCGCTCGGTCAGCAGGGCCTCCATCCGCGGCTGCTGCAGCATGAGCCCGCGCATCGGCGAGTCCAGCCCGGCGAAGTTCAGGGGCACCGGCCCGAACGGGAACCCGGGGAACGGACCGGCGAAGCCCGCCTCGGCCCGGAAGCGATCGAGCAGCCCTCGGTGGTCGAGCTGCTCGACGATCCGGCCGCCGAGCCCGTTCGCCCGCGGCCGTTCGTCCGGCGCAGCCCGCCGGTCCAGGACCACCACCTCGGCCCCGCCGAGCCGCAGCTCCGCCGCCAGCATCAGGCCCACCGGGCCCGCCCCGATCACCGCGACATCCATGACGTCCTCCTCGTGTCAGTTTGGACTGACGAACGGATGTCAGGCTAGACTGACACACCATGGAAGCGGAAGAGCTTTCCGGGCGGATCTCGGAAACCGACCCCGCGGTCGCGCTGCGGGCGGTCGGCGCGCTGCACCGGCTCGCCGAGCAGGTCGAGGCGGCCGCCGTCGCGCACGCGAGGGAGCGCGGCTGGTCGTGGGAGCAGATCGGGGACGCGCTCGGCGTCGCCCGCCAGTCCGTGCACGCGAAGTACGGGAAGTGAGGCCGTGGTGCTCGACCGGCTGATCGCGAAGAGCCCGTTCGCCGTCGTGGTGACGGCAGCCCTGGAGGAGTCCCGCCGCCGCGGCGACCGGCGCCTCGGCACCGAGCACCTGCTGCTCGGCCTCCTCCACGACTCGGACAGCGCGCGGGCCCTCGGCACGAACGTCGAGGAGGCCCGCGCGGCCCTCGACCGCCTCGACCGCGCGGCGCTGGCAGCGCTCGGCATCGAAGTGGAAGGGCTGCGGCCGGCGGAGGTTCCGGTGAAGCGGGGGCGCCTGACTCCGGGCGCGCTGACGTCGAACGCCCGCGCGGTCGTCAACGAGGCGATCCGCGGGAAGCCGCGGGAGCCGGCCGAACTGCTGCGCGCGCTGCTGAAGGTGACTCCGCCGGATCCGGCCGCCGACCTGCTCGCGGAGCTCGGTGTCGACGCGGGAGCCGTCCACCGGCGGCTGGTTTCGCCGAACGAACAGTGACGCGGCGCGGCACCCGATACGGTTGGGGACAAACCGGCGGACAAAGGGAGGACGGGTGCCGCGTCCGGAGCGACCCTTGGATCCCGGCGACGATCCGCTGACCGAATTCGCCGCCGATCTCCGGCGTTTGCGGGAGAGCGCCGGGAATCCGACGTACCGCGAGCTCGGCCGGCGCGCGCACTACTCGGCCGGGACGCTTTCGGAGGCCGCCGGCGGGCGGAAACTCCCCAGCCTGGCGGTCACTTCGGCCTACGTCCGGGCTTGTGGCGGGGTGCCCGGTGAATGGGAAGAGCGCTGGCACGCCGTCGCCGGAAGCGCACGCCGCGAGGGTGATGATTCACCGCCCGAGCCGGAAACCGGGGAAAAGCCGCCGTACGTCGGCCTCGGCGCATTCGGGCCCGCCGACGCGAGCCGATTCTTCGGCCGGGAACGACTGGTCGAAAAGCTCGTCGGCCGGCTTTCGAGACAACGTTTTCTCGCCGTCCTCGGCGCGTCCGGTTCGGGGAAGTCCTCGCTGCTGCGCGCCGGCCTGCTGCCGTCGGTGAAGGACCCGGTCGTGCTGCTCACCCCGGGCGCCCGGCCGCTGCAGGAGTGCGCCGTCAAGTTCGCCGCCGCGCTCGGCCTCGCGCCCGGCGCGCTGCTCGACGACTTCGCCGCCCACCCGCGCAACCTCGGGCTCGCGGCCCGGCAGCTCGCTGACGTCGATGACACCGACGTCGTGGTGGTCGTCGACCAGTTCGAAGAGGTCTTCACCCTCTGCCAAGACGACCAGGAGCGAGCCCGGTTCCTCGGTGCGCTCGTCACCGCGACCACCGAGCCCGGCAGCCGGACCCGGGTCGTCCTCGGCATCCGCACCGACTTCTACACGCACTGCGCGCGGCACGCGGACCTCGCCGAAGCCATGCAGGACGCCCAGGTCCTCGTCGGCCCGATGACCACCGAAGAGCTCCGGCAGGCGATCTCGCGGCCGGCGATCGACGCCGGGTACCGCGTCGAGAACGCCTTGGTCTCGCGGCTCGTCGCGGACGCCACCGGCCGGCCCGGCGTGCTGCCGCTGCTCTCGCACGCGCTCCTGGAAACGTGGCGGCGGCGCCGCGGCACCACGCTCACCCTGACCGGCTACGAGTCCACCGGCGGCATCGAGCGGTCGGTCGCGCAGACGTCGGAAGGCACCTTCGCGACGCTCTCGGCGCGCCAGCAGCGGCTGGCGCGGCAGATCTTCCTGCGGATGACCGCGCTCGGCGAAGGCACCGAAGACACCAAGCGCCGGATCAGCCGGGCCGAGCTCGACACCGACGACGAGGACACCGCCGTCGTGCTCGGCGAGCTGGCTTCGGCGCGCTTGGTCACCCTCGACGACACCGGCATCGAGATCACCCACGAGGCCCTCATCCGCGGCTGGCCGCGGCTGCGCGAGTGGCTGACCCAGGACCGCGAAGGCCTGCGCGTTCACCGGCAGCTCACCGACGCGACCGACGCGTGGGAGTCGGTCGAGGAGGACCCCGGCTGGCTCTACCGCGGCACCCGGCTGGCCATCGCGCGGGAGTGGGCGGCGCGCCAGGACACCGCGCTTTCCCAGCGGGAACGGCGTTTCCTCGACGCCAGCCTCGCCGTCGAGCACGCCGAGCAGGAGCGCGACCGCCGTCGCACGCGGCGGCTGCGGCAACTCGTCGCGCTGCTCGCCGTGCTGCTGGTCGTCGCCGTCGCGGCCACCGCGTACGCCGTGCGCGCCGAGAGCACGGCCACCGAACAGCGCAACAGCGCGCTCGCGCAGAAGGTCGCCGGCCAGGCGCTGGCCATGCGCGCCACCAACCCCGCGCTGGCCGCGCAGCTCGCGCTCGCCGCGTACCGCCTCGACCCGAGCGCCGACGCGCGCAGCAGCGTGCTCGGCATGTTCGCGACGCCGTACTCGACCCGCGTCACCGGGCACACCGGCCGGGTCAACACCGTCGCCCTCCGCCCGGACGGGCAGGTCCTCGCGACGGCCAGCTGGGACGGCACGGCGCGCCTGTGGGACGTCCACGACCCACACCACCCGGTGCCGCTCGGCGTCCTCGCCGGGCACACCGGCAACGTCAACAACGTCGCCTTCAGCGCCGACGGCCGGACCGTCGCGACCGCCGGGTTCGACGGCACCGTCCGGGTCTGGGACGTCGGCGACCCGGCGCGGCCGGGGCCCGGGGTGATCGTCGAACAGCACGAGGGCAAGGCCTACGCGGTCGCGTTCAGCCCGGTGGGACCGCTGCTCGCGACCGGCGACGGCACCGGCGTGCTCCGGCTGTACGACACCACGGACCCGGCCCACGCGCGGCCGTTGGGGGAGCTGACCGGGCACACGTCGTACGTCAACAACGTCGCCTTCAGCGCCGACGGGCGGCTGCTCGCGTCCGCGTCGGCCGACCAGACCGCGCGCGTCTGGGACGTCGCCTCGCGGCGTCCACTGGGTGTCGCGACCGGGCACACCGACGTCGTCCACTCGGTCGCCTTCAGCCGTGACGGGCGGACGCTCGCCACCGCGAGCGCCGACGAGACCGCGCGCCTGTGGGACGTCACCGATCCCGCGGTGCCCCGGCAGCTGTCCTCGCTCGGCGCGCACAAGGCGATCGTGCGGTCGGTCGCGTTCGCCCCCGACGGGCACACCCTGGCCACCACCGGATTCGACCGCACGGCGCGGTTGTGGGACGTCGCCGACCCGCGGCAGCCGCGCGAGGTGTCGGCGCTGCCCGGGCACACCGGCGCGATCGGCTCCGCGGTGTTCACCCGCGACGGCCGCAGCCTCGCCACCGCCAGCGACGACCAGACCGCCCGGCTGTGGGACCTGCCCGGCCCGGCGATGCCGGCCCACACGGCGCAGGCGTGCCACGCCGCGTTCGGCCGCGGCGTCCTCGCCACCGGCGGCTACGACAAGGCGGTGCGGCTGCACGACTTCGCCGACCCGGCCGCGCCCCGGACCGTCGCCACCATCGGCGGCTTCGGCAACGCGGTCTGCGGCGTCGCGATCAGCCCGGACGGCCGGACGCTGGCCGCCGGCAGCTGGGACCACACGATGACGCTGCGGGACATCACCGACCCCGTCCACCCCGGGCCGCCGGTGGTGTTCTCGCGCCCGCAAGACGACATCGACGCCGTCGCGTTCAGCCCGGACGGCCGGCTGCTCGCCACCGCGGGCCAGGGCCACACGGCCCGGCTCTGGGACCTCGCCGACCGCCTGCACCCGGTGGAGATCGCCACGCTGACGGGCCACGACGACGACGTCCACACGCTCGCCTTCAGCCCGGACGGCCGGACACTGGCGACCGCGGGCTGGGACCACACGGCGCGGCTGTGGGACGTCTCGGCGCCGCGGGCTCCCCGGCCGCTCTCGAAGCTCGAAGGGCACACCGACACGATCTTCTCGGTCGCGTTCAGCCCCGACGGCCGGACGCTGGCGACGGCCGGCGCCGACCGCGTGATCCGCCTGTGGGACGTCGCCGACCCCGCCGCCGCCCGCGTGTCGGCGGTCCTCGCCGGGCACGCCGACATCGTCATGTCGGTGTCCTTCAGCGGCGACGGCCGGGTGCTGGCGTCCGGCAGCTACGACCGCACGGTCCGGCTGTGGGACGTCGCCCGGCGCGAGCCGTACGCGGTGCTGCCCGAGGAGGACGACCGGGTCTACGCCGTGCAGTACGCGCCGGACGGCCATACGCTGGTGGCGACGGTCGCGGACGGCACGGTCCGGTTCGCCGAGACCGACCCCGCCCGCGCGGCGGCGAAGATCTGCGCGGTGGCGGCACCCGGGATCACGGCGGCGGAGTGGTCGGCGAACCTGCCGGGCATCGACTACAGCCCGCCCTGCCCCTGACGAGTTGTTCGGTGTTGTTGTTCGGCGCCGGCACGCGGACACCGAACAACGTTTGTCCAGTAGACATGCCCTCGGACGCGTTCCGTCCGAGAGACGTTTCTTTCACCGGGGGTCTGAAGGGCTCCTTCAAGGGCACGGGAACCCGCCTCCCGCCCCTCGAAGGAGCCCTTCAGCGTAAGTACCGCCCGTCGCCGCCTCTCCGGGTACGCGAGCCGACTCTCCAGGTACGCGAGCCGACCGTCCAGGTACGCGAGCCGACTCTTCAGGTACGCGGGCCGACCCTCCGGAGTCAGCCCGCCGGGATCCAGTCCGGGTTCGAGGCCAGCACGATCAGCTGCTGCGTCGCCCGGGTCAGCGCCACGTACAGCACCCGGCGCCCGGTCGTCGACTCCGTGATCAGGTCGTTCGGCTCCACGAGCACCACCGCGTCGTACTCCAGGCCCTTCGAATCCAGGCTGCCGACGACCTTGAGCCGCTCGTCCGCTTGTCCCGACACCCAGCCCGTGACCTCCGGCACCCGGTCCATCGCCGTGATGACGCCGACCGTGCCCTCGACCGCGCCCAGCAGCTCCTTCACCGCCGCCTGCGTCGCCGAGGCCAGGCTCGCCGCCTCCACCGGGCGGACCTCCGGCTCGACGCCCGTCTTGCGCACCGCCACCGGCAGCTCGCCCGACTCCGCGTGCCCGGCCACCACCTTGGCCGCCAGGTCGAAGATCTCCGCCGAGTTCCGGTAGTTCGTCCGCAGCGTGAACCGCCGCCGGGCCGTCTTCACCCCGAACGCCTGGTCACGCGCGGAAGCCGCCTCCGCCGGGTCCGGCCACGAGCTCTGCACCGGGTCGCCGACGACCGTCCAGCTCGCGTACTTCCCGCGCCGGCCGACCATCCGCCACTGCATCGGCGAGAGGTCCTGCGACTCGTCGACGACCACGTGCGAGTACTCGTCGTAGTGCTCGGGCCGGGTCGGGGCGCCGCCGGACCGCTGCGGCTCCACCTCGATCATCTGACGGCGCTTGCGCTTCGGCGGCGGTCCGATCAGCACGCGCAGCTCGTCGAGCAGCGCCACGTCCGCGATCGACCAGCCCCGCGACCGGTCCGCGAGGTCCGCCGCCAGCAGCGAGATCTCCTGCCGGTTCAGCACGCCCTTCGCGACCGACGCCAGCCGCTTCTCCTCGCCCAGCCACTTCAGGATCTGCGCCGGGTACAGCACCGGCCACCAGACGACCAGGAACCGGTGGAAGTCGATCCGCTCGCCCAGGTCGGTGATCAGCTCCGCCCGGTCGAACGACTTGCCGTCGGCCTTCGCGTACTCCTCGGCCTTCGCCGCCAAGGCGTCGAGCAGCAGCTCCGCCGCCCGGATCCGCGACCGGTTCGGCGGCGCGCCCTGCGTGTGGGCCTTGCGGCGCACCTTCTCGAGCTCGCGCGCGTTCATCCTGAGGACTTCGCCGCGGTAGACGATCCGCATCTCCTCGGGCGCCTCCGGCGGGGTGTCCCGCAGCGCCCGCAGCAGGATCTTGCGCATCCGCAGCGACCCCTTGATCGCGGCGAGCGGCGCCGCGTCCTGCCGGGTCGCCTCCAGGCCGTCGAGGACTTCGCCGAGCGCGCGCAGTTCGACGTTCGTCTCACCCATCGAGGGGAGGACGCGCGAGATGTAGCTGGTGAACACCCCGGACGGCCCGATCACGAGCACGCCGGCGCCGCCGAGCTGACGGCGGTAGCGGTAGAGCAGGTAGGCCGCGCGGTGCAGCGCGACGGCCGTCTTGCCGGTGCCCGGGCCGCCGGTGATCTCGGTGACGCCGCGCCACGGCGCCCGGATGACCTCGTCCTGCTCCTTCTGGATGGTCGCGACGATGTCGCGCATCTTCTCGCCGCGCGAGCGCCCCAGCGCGGCCATGAGCGCGCCTTCGCCGACGATCTGCATGTCCTCGGGCACGGCGTCGGCGATCAGGACGTCGTCGTCGACGTCGAGGACGTTCTGGCCGGAGCAGCGGATCACGCGCCGCCGCACGACGTCCATCGGCTCCTCGGCCGTGGCCTGGTAGAACGCGGCCGCGGCCGGCGCCCGCCAGTCCGTCACGAGGTTGTCGAACTCCGCGTCGCGGATGCCGAGCCTGCCGACGTAGGTGCGTTCGCCCTCACGGTCGTCGAGCCGGCCGAACACGAGCCCCTCGTACTCGGCGTCGAGCGTCTGGAGCGTCTGGTTCGCGTGGTAGACCATCATGTCGCGCTCGAACAGCATCGACGCCTGCTCGAAGATCGCCTCGCGCTGCGCGCCCTGGCCGATCTCGTAGCCCTTGGTGCGCATCGCCTCGGCTTGGGCACGCAGTTCGTCCAGACGGGTGTACACGCGATCGACGTGGGCTTGTTCGATGGCGATCTCGGCCCGTCTGACCCGAGGTTCCGACACGCATGGCTCCTTGACAGCTCTGGATCGCCTCCGAGGGCGAAGAACGACTCTACGCGTTGGGTCCGGCGGGCACACCGATGTCCCGGTCATCCGTGCCGTGCGTCGCCCCCGCACAATCGGGGGGTGACCAGGATCGTGGCCGGGACGGCGGGCGGGCGGCGGCTGAAGGTGCCGCCGAAGGGCACCCGGCCGACGTCCGAACGCGTGCGGGAGGCCCTGTTCAACGCCCTGGAGACGGCGGGCGAGCTGGACGGCGCCCACGTCCTCGACCTCTACGCCGGCTCCGGCGCCCTCGGTCTCGAGGCGCTCTCCCGCGGCGCGGCGGACGCGCTCTTCGTGGAGTCCGACCGGCGCGCGGTCGACGTCCTGCGCGGCAACGTCGCGGCACTGGGCCTGGGCGGCACGGTCCGCGCCGGGCAGGTCGAGGCGGTGGTCGCGGCGCCCGCGCCCCGGCCGTACGACCTGGTGCTGGCCGACCCGCCCTACGCCGTGGACGCGGCCGCGCTCGGCAAGGTGCTCGCGTCGCTGGCGGCGGGCGGCTGGCTGGGGGAGAGCGCGCTGGTCGTGGTCGAGCGCGCGGCCCGCGACGGCGAGCCGGGCTGGCCGGCGGGCTTCGAGCCCTCGCGCGCGAAGAAGTACGGCGACACGGCGGTCTTCTGGGCGGAGTACTCGGCTGTGGCGTGAGCCACGTGCGGCACAGGGGGCGCGGCGACCTGCGGCACGGTAGCGTCCGCGCCATGCGGCGTGCGGTCTGTCCCGGTTCCTACGATCCGGCCACCAACGGGCACCTCGACATCATCGAGCGGGCGAGCGGGCTGTTCGACGAGGTCGTCGTCGCGGTGGGGGTGAACAAGAGCAAGAAGGGCCTCTTCGAGATCGAAGAGCGCCTGGAGATGCTGCGCGAGATCACCTCGAAGCTGCCCAACATCCGCGTCGACTCGTGGGAAGGCCTGCTCGTCGACTACTGCCGCGAGAACGACATCGCGGCGATCGCCAAGGGCCTGCGCTCGGTCAGCGACTTCGACTACGAGCTGCAGATGGCGCAGATGAACCGCGAGCTCACCGGCGTCGAGACGCTGCTGATGGCGAACAACCCGGCGTACGGGTTCGTGTCCAGCTCGCTGGTCAAGGAGGTCGCGGCGCTCGGCGGCGACATCGAGCACCTGGTCCCGGCGGTGGTCTACGAGCGCCTCTCGGAGAAGTTCCCGAAGCTCGGCGCCTGACGCTCCACAAGAGACTGCGCGCAACCCGGGACGTCCGGTTCCCGTCGTTCGGCCCCCTACGTTCGTCGGGACTTCCGTTCCGCACGGCCGGAGTTCACGTTCCTGTCTTCTGACGATCATCCGATCGGGTTACGGTCCGAAAATGACCAACTACCGATCACGCCTGGTCGCGGTCTTGTTTGCGACTCTGGCCACGCTATCTGCGTTGTTCTTGGGGGTCACCGCCGCCGAAGCGGTGACAGCAGCACCGGCAGCACCGGCCGTCGCCGCCCAGAACGCGTGCGGGAACCTGTCCGGGTTCTCCCACACGACGCTCTCGGCCCTGCCCGCCGAGGCGACGACGACGTACAACCTGATCCAGAAGGGCGGCCCCTTCCCGTACCCGCAGAACGACGGCGTCGTCTTCGACAACCGGGAAGGCATCCTCCCGTCCTGCGCGTCGGGCTACTACCACGAGTACACGGTGCCGACGCCCGGCTCGAGCAACCGCGGCACGCGCCGCATCGTGACCGGCTCGGGCGGCGAGTACTTCTACACCGGCGACCACTACGCGACCTTCAAGGTCATCGACATCAGCGGCGGCGGCACGACGCACGCCTGCGGCGACCTGTCCGGCCTCACGAAGATCGGCTACTCCCAGCTCTCGGTGGCGGCCCGCACGGTGGTCGACAACGTCCGCGGCGGGGCGACCAGCAGCACGACCTACGAGAACCGCGAAGGCGTGCTCCCGGCCTGTGCGTCGGGCTACTACAAGCTCTTCAACGTCGGCACGAACGACCGCGTGATCTCCGGCAAGGCGGGCGAGCTGGCCTACACGCCCGACCACTACGTCACCTTCAAGCGGATCGACCTGAATTCCTGACCCGCGTGCAACGCGCCGCGCCTCCCCGTCCGTGAGTACCGGGGGAACATCGGACGAGGAGGCGCGATGCGGTCTGGGGACGAGGCGGAGTTCCGGGAGTTCGCCAGGGAACGGGCGCTGCCGCTGCGGCGGACGGCGTTCCTCCTGTGCGGCGACTGGCACTTGGCCGAAGACCTGGTCCAGGTCGCGCTCATCAAGCTCCACCGGGTCTGGCCGAAGGTCACCCGGACGGGGCCCGTCGACAACTACGCGAGACAGGTCCTGCTCCGCTGCTGGCTCGACGAGCGGCGGCGACCCTGGCGGCGCAACGAGCGTCGCGACGGCGTCGTCCCCGAAGAGCCGCGGTCCGATCCGGCCGACGCCGGCATCTCCGGTGACCTGCTCCGCGCCCTCGCCGAGGTTCCGCCGAAGCAGCGCGCCGCCGTCGTGCTCCGCTACTGCGCCGACCTCCCGGTCGCCGACGTCGCGAAGGCACTGCGCTGCTCCGAAGGAACCGTCCGGAGCCAGGCCGCGCGCGGACTCGAAGCGCTGCGCGCGGCCTTGACGCGGCTGGAAGACCCGGCCGCGGAGAGGAGCGCGTGATGACCGACCTGGAGACCAGGCTGCGCGAGGTGGTGCTCGCCGAGCCACCCCTGGGGTTCGACCCCGACGAAGTCGTGACGAAGGCGGCGAAGCGGCAGCGCAACCGGCGCGCGACCGTGGCGACGGTGCTCGTGACGCTCGGGCTCGCCGGCGCCGCGATCGTGGCGCTGCGGCCGTCGGCCCCGCCGCCCCCGGCCGCGACCCCGCCGCCGACGTACCTGCCGCCGGTGATCATCGTGAAGCCGCCGCAGCAGCCCCGGACCCCGCTCGAGCAGCGGACCTTGGACCACCTGAAGGAAGCGTTGCCCGCGGTGCTCCCCGGGTTGCGCAAGATCCTCCTCGGCAACTTCTACAGCATGGGCGGGGAGCTGCACCCCGACGAGCTGACGACGATGGTGTCGTTCGTCGATCACGAGGGGAAGGGGCACTCCTTCAACCTCGGCCTCAGCGGGAAGCTCACGGTCGCGCGGAACATGATCCCGGTGGCGCAGGTGTGCGGGTCGCACCAGGCGGCCGGCTGCGAGAAGCTGCCCGACGGCAGCACGGTGGTGGTCTCCAGCAACAGTGCCGTGCACTACCGCGTGGACGGGACCGCGGTCGACTTCACCGACGTGGGGAAGATCTACCCGGACGACGCGCCGGTGCTGGGTCTCCCAGCCGGCCCGGGCCTCGCCCCGTTCGAGGAGGACTCGGTCTTCGACGAACGGCAGATGATCGCCTTGGTCACCGATCCGGGCTTCGCCGCCCAGTAGGGGACCCCGCCACCGGGTGTGCTCCAGGGGGACACGCCCGGTGCCGGTGGCGTTCACCGGTTCCGCGGGGAAAACGGGCAGACTGGTCCCAGCGACAGGGGATTGGAGTTGCCGTGTACCGGGTTTTCGAGGCGCTCGACGAGCTCGTCACCATCGTCGAGGAGGCGCGCGGCGTTCCGATGACGTCCAGCTGCGTGGTGCCCCGCGGCGACGTGCTGGAGCTGCTCGACGACGTCCGCGACGCGTTGCCGGCGGAGGTCGACGACGCGCAGGACGTGCTCGACAAGCGCGACGACTTGATCCACGCCGCCCGCAAGGAGGCGGGGGAGGCGGTCGCCGGCGCGAACGCCGAAGCCGAGCGCGCGATCGCCGACGCCACCGACGAGGCCGAGCGCATCCTGGCCGACGCGCGCGCCCGCGCCGAGCAGATGCTCGCCGACGCGCACGACCAGGCCGACCGCACGGTCGCGGCGGGCCAGGCCGAGTACCAGAACCTCACCGACCGGTCCCGCGCCGAGTCCGAGCGCATGATCCAGGCCGGCCGCGACGCCTACGACCGGGCCATCGAAGACGGCCGCGCCGAGCAGGGCCGCCTGGTGGCGCAGACGGAGGTCGTCCAGGCCGCCCACGCCGAGTCGGCCCGCATCGTCGACGAAGCCCACGCGGAGGCCGACCGCCAGCGCGGCGACTGCGACGCCTACGTCGACGGGAAGCTCGCGGAGTTCTCGGAGCTGCTGGCGACCACGTTGCGGACCGTCGACTCGGGCCGCAACCACCTGCGGTCCCCGGCGAACCTGCCCAGCAGTGGCGGCCGCCCGACGCTCTACGACTATCAGGTGTGACCAGCCTCTCAGCGGCCGGATGACGTGCGCGGGTGCCAGCTCGAATGGGGTGGCGACCAGTGCGTACTCTGATCTGGATGTCCGAGAACAAGACCCCCCAGCTCGACGACCGCAGCCCCTGGGTGATCGACACCCGTGAGCTCGGCCGTCACGCCGGCCTCAGCCGCGCCGTCCGGCGCAGCGTGCCGGTGGAGACGCCCCTTGGCGTCCCCGATGTCATCACGATCGACGCCGGCTCCGAGCTCAAGCTCGACCTGCTGCTCGAGTCCGTCGTGGAGGGCGTCCTGGTCAGCGGCACCGCCACGGCGACCGCGAAGGGCACCTGCGCGCGCTGCCTCGACCCGCTGACCGAGGAGATCGAGGTCGAGGTCCAGGAGCTGTTCGCCTACCCGGGCTCGGCCACCGAGGAGACCACGGACGAGGACGAGATCCCCCGGCTGATCGACGACCGGATCGACCTCGAGCCCATCGTGCGCGACGCCGTCGTGCTCGCCCTGCCGCTGGCGCCGCTGTGCACCGAGGACTGCGCCGGGCTCTGCATCGAGTGCGGCGTCAAGTGGGCCGATCTCGAGCCCGGACACGGGCATGAGAAGATAGACCCTCGGTGGGCCGCACTGGTCGAGCGCTTCGACGAGAATGCGGGCGAGAAGCCTGCGCCGGGTCCCGCTGAGCAAGCCTGACGAGCGACCCAGCTCGTTGCGGAGGAAGTTCGCTCGCACCGCGAGCAGACCGTCTTAAGGAGATCTACTCGTGGCCGTCCCGAAGCGGAAGATGTCGCGATCCAACACGCGCTCCCGCCGCAGCCAGTGGAAGGCGGCTCCGGTGCAGCTGGTGCCCTGCTCCAACCGCGCCTGCAAGCAGCCGAAGCTCCAGCACATCGCGTGCCCGTCGTGCGGCCAGCACAACGGTCGCCAGGTCGTCGAGCCCGCCTGATCGGGTAGCCGACATGGGGGGCAAGACGCCCGGGGGACCACCAGCCGATCCGGCGCCGTTGCTCGAAGCGCTCGGGGTCACACTCGACCCCGAGCTGCTCGGGCTGTCGCTGACCCACCGTTCGTACGCGTACGAAAACGGGGGCCTGCCGCCGAACGAGCGGCTGGAGTTCCTCGGTGACGCCGTGCTCGGCCTGGTCGTCACCGATCACCTGTACAACACGCATCCCGACCTGCCCGAGGGGCAGCTCGCGAAGCTCCGCGCCAGCGTCGTCAACATGCACGCACTGGCGCGGGTCGCGCGCGGCCTCGGCGAGGGCGGGCTCGGGGCGCACCTGCTGCTGGGCAAGGGCGAAGAGCTCACCGGCGGCCGGGACAAGGCGAGCATCCTCGCCGACGGCCTGGAAGCGGTCATCGGTGCCGTCTACCTCGAGCACGGCATCGAGATCGCGCGCAAGCTCGTGCACCACCTCTTCGACGGCCTGCTCGCCGAAGCTCCGCTGCGCGGCGCCGGGCTGGACTGGAAGACGAGCCTGCAGGAGCTGACCGCGTCGGCCGGACTCGGCGTGCCCGAGTACAAGGTCGAGGACACCGGTCCGGACCACCGCAAGGAGTTCACGGCCACCGTCCTCGTCGCCGGCCGCCCGCTGGGCAACGGCAACGGGTCGACGAAGAAGGAAGCCGAGCAGAAGGCCGCCGAGACGGCTTGGCGCTCGCTGTCGGCCGAGCTCGAAGCCGAGAAGAAGGACGCCACGGAGTCCTGATCACCGGGAACCTCCGTTGACGATTCCGCCTGCCGCTCAGTAGCGTGATGATCATCCGCCGCGCTCGCACTCACTGAGAGGTCTGGCGGATGCGTCTGTTCTTCGTTCCCTTGATCGTGGCGGCGCTCGTCGTCGTTCCCGGGCCGTCCGCGTCGGCGGCGCAGGTGCGCGTCACCTCGCTGCCGGCGCTGCAGTCCGCGCTGGACAAGGCGAACCCGGGCGACACGATCGTCCTGGCCGACGGCTCGTACTCGGCGGGCTCGACGCTCTCGATCAAGCGGTCCGGCACCGATGCCGCGCCCGTGACCGTCGCCGCGGAGCACACCGGCAAGGCCACGATCACCGGCTCGAAGACCTTCGCCTTCGCGAGCGGCGTCTCGAACGTGGTCCTGCGGGGCTTCAAGTTCCGGGGCGGCGCGTCCCTGAGCATCCCCGCCGGGGCGTCGCACAACCGCCTGACGCGCAACGACTTCCAGCTCACCGGCGACGGGAACTGGGTGACGGTCAGCGGTGACGACACGGTCGTCGACCGCAACGTCTTCCAGAACCGCACGAGCCAGGGCGTGTTCCTGCAGATCCTCGGGCCGTCCGGGGCCATGGCGAAGCGCGTCCACGTGCACCACAACTACTTCTTCAACCACCAGTTCGCGGGTTCCAACGGCGGCGAGTCGATCCGGCTCGGGCTGAGCGACCGCCAGTCGTACTCCGCGAACGCGCTGATCGAGAACAACCTCTTCGAGAAGGCCGACGGCGACAGCGAGGCGATCTCGGTCAAGTCGTCCGACAACGTGGTGCGGTACAACACGATCCGCGACAGCAAGGGCTACATCGTGCTGCGGCACGGCAATCGCAGCGTCGTCGAGGGCAACCTGCTGTTCGGTTCGGGCATCCGGTTCCACGGCAACGACCACAAGATCGTCGGCAACTACGTCGCGAACTCCGGCGACCGCGCCATCGTGTTCGGGTCCGGCGACGAAGCCGACAGCGGCCCGGCGAGCAAGCTCCATGATCGACCCGATCGGGTGACCGTCGCCTACAACACCGTGCTGGGTTCGAAGAGCGTCATCGACGGCGACGGCGGCGACTTCAAACCGAAGGACTGCGTGGTCGCGGACAACATCGTGCAGGGGACGTCCGGCCCGCTCGTGACGCTGCCCAGCGGGTCGACGGTGAAGTACGAAGGCGACATCACCTTCGGCGGCTCGGCGGGGATCCCGTCCCGTTCGGTGGATCCGAAGCTGGTCAAGGACGCCGCCGGGCTGTACCGGCTGGCGGCGGGGAGCCCGGCGATCGACGCGGGCGTGGGTTCGTACCCGTTCGCCGCGAAGGACTTCGACCTGCAGTCCCGTTCGGGTGCTTTCGACGTCGGCGCGGACGAGTACTCCGCCTCCGGTGCGACGCGGGTCCCGCTGACGAAGGCCGACGTCGGACCGGCCGCGCCGTAAATTGTCGGACGCGCCGGGCACAATGAACGCATGCCCGAACTCCCCGAGGTCGAAGTCGTCCGCCTGGGCCTGCAGACGCACGTCGCGGGCCGGACCATCCGCGAGGCGGAGGTCCTGCACCCGCGCGCCATCCGCCGGCACGCGCTGGGCGCGGAGGACTTCGCGAAGCGGCTGGCCGGCACCCGCGTCGAGGCGGCGCGTCGGCGCGGCAAGTACCTGTGGCTGGAGCTGTCGGACAAGGAGGCGCTGCTCGCCCACCTCGGGATGAGCGGGCAGATGCTCGTCCAGCCGGAGGAGGCGCCGGACGAGAAGCACCTGCGGGTGCGGCTGCGCTTCGACGACGACGGGCCGGAGCTGCGGTTCGTCGACCAGCGGACGTTCGGCGGCCTGGCGCTCGACGACCTCAACGAGGTGCTGCTGCCGGACACGATCGCGCACATCGCCCGCGACCCGATGGACCCGGCGTTCGACCTCGACGCGGCGGTCCGCGCGCTGCGGTCGCGGCGCACCGAGGTCAAGCGGGCGCTGCTGGACCAGACGCTGGTGTCGGGCATCGGCAACATCTACGCGGACGAAGCGCTGTGGCGCGCTCGCCTGCACTGGTCCCGGCCGACGGAAAAGCTCACCTTGGCGAAGGGGCGTGAGCTGCTGACGGCGGCGTCGGACGTGATGAACGCGGCGCTGGGCGCGGGCGGGACGTCGTTCGACGCGCTGTACGTGAACATCAACGGGCAGTCGGGGTACTTCGACCGGTCACTGGACGCGTACGGCCAGGAGGGGCTGCCGTGCCACCGGTGCGGAACGGCGATCCGGCGGGAGCCGTTCATGAACCGGTCGTCGTTCTCCTGTCCCCGCTGCCAGCCGAGGCCGAGGGCGAACTCGCGTTGATAAATGGTGTTCAGCTTTCAGCTAGGATGAATGTGCCTGGTAGCTGAGGGAGTGCATCGTGGTCAAGGAGCCCGGCAAGTCGACGCTGGCCGACAAGATCGACCGGCTGTTCCACGTGGTCCGCAGGCCCGATCGGGAGCCGTACAGCAACGAAGAGGTCGCGAAGGCCTGTCGTGAGGCAACGGGCGAGAGCTTCTCGACGACGTACCTGTGGCAGCTGCGCACGGGCCGCCGCGACAACCCGACGAAGCGTCACCTCGAAGCACTGGCCCAGTTCTTCGGGGTACCTCCGGCATACTTCTTCGACGACGAGCAGAGCACGAAGATCGCGGAGGAGCTTGCACTGCTGGGGGCCCTGCGCGACGCGGGGGTCCGAGACCTGGCACTGCGAGCGGTGACGTTGTCCTCGGACGGCTTGGACACGATCAGCGACATGATCGACGCGATCGCCCGAAGGGAGGCCGGTCGCAGCGGACCGAAGAGGGAGGGCTGAGGTGACGGCGTTCGCGGGATCGGCAAGCGAGCCGAGTGCTGCGGACGGCCTGCAGAGCGCCGGCTCGCCGGCAGGTTCGAGCTGCCGGCCAGGCGCCGCTCATCGCGACCGCCGTGGGGCTGACCCGGGTCGCACGGCTGGCGCTGCCTTCCTCCGCAGGCCGTGCCCTGTGACCCCGGGACGTTCGCCGGAACCCGCGTCCACTCTCAGCTCGCCGACCGGTCCGCAATCCGCGTGGCCGATCTTGCTTCCCCCGCGTATCCCCGCTGCGGCCGTCGCGTTGAACCGGCCGGAGCCGTGGGGTCGCGGCGTGAGGGAGGGCTGACGTGGCGCGGACATCGTGGCTCCGGCGACCGGGGCGGGCGCTGTGGAAGCGGGCCCGCGAGGTCGCCGATGCCGTCACCCTTCCCGAGCCCTTCGATGCCGGGACCTTCGTCGCCGCCCTGGCCGCCGGGCGGGGGCGGCCCATCGAGCTCATGCCCGTCAGCGCTCCGGAAGGCACCCCCTGCGGGCTGCTCATGAGCACCGAACGCGCCGACTACATCCTCTACCCGACCACCACCACCGCCCTGCACCGGCAGCACATCCTGCTCCACGAGGTCGGCCACCTGCTCTGCGGCCACACCGGCCCGGCCGGCGGCGCGGACGGTGTCGCGCTCGACGCCGCCGCCGGGCGGCAGCTCATGCCCAGCCTCTCGCCCGAGCTGGTCCGGCGCGTGCTCGGCCGCACCACCTACACCGAGGTCGAGGAGCGCGAGGCCGAGCTCGTCGCGAGCCTGCTCGCCCAGCGCGTCGTCCGGCCCGGGGAGCCGCGCGAGTTCGCCGCCGACGTCCCGGACGGCGTGCGGCGCTTCGACTCCCTCTTCGGCGGCCGGGACCGCCGCCGGGCGCCGTGACCGAGACCCTGGCCTACCACCTCTGCCTGATCGGGTTCGCCGGGTTCGGGTACAAGCTCGTCGAAGCGCGCCGCAGCCAGCCGGTGCGCACCATGTGGTTCCTCGCCGGGTTCGGCATCTGCATCGCCGTCGGCATCGTCGTGCTGACCCCCGCGATGGCCGCCCTCGTGGGCCCGGGCCCGGTGGCCGAGTGGGTCCTGAGCCTGGCCGGCGACGAGCTGAAGCTGGGCGCGATCGGCTTCGCCGTGGCGTTCACGCAGTCGGTGTGGCGCGGCGAAGGCGCCCGGCTCGCCCTGCACGCGCTGTTCACGGGCGCGACGATGGTGCTGCTCGCCGTGTGCTTCACGCTTTCCGGACCGCGGCGCGTCGGCGACGACACGGTCTTCTCGGACGCCGGCCTGCCCTTCGCCCTGGCCGACAAGCTCGTCTTCCTGACCTACAGCCTGATCAGCCTCGCCCTGCTGATCGCGGTGTTCGCCCGCAGCGCGTGGCAGGCGGAACCGGGCCCGCTGCGCACCGGGCTGTGGCTGCTGGTCGTCGGCGTGGGCGCGGCGTTCGCGTGGACGTTCTGGGACATCGACGACGTCCGCCAGCTCGCCGAGACCGCCCGGATCGGCGCCCGTGAGGACGTGCCGTCGTCGGTGCTCGCCGCGACGACGATCGGCTTCGTGGCGGCCGGCGCGACGCTCAGCGCGTGGTCGCCGGCGGTGTCGTCGGCGATCGGCCGGGTGCGGGCGTACCGGGCGTACCGCCGCATCGAGCCGCTGTGGACGGCGTTGCGCGCGGCGGTGCCCGGCATCGCGCTGGACCCGGGCCGAGAGCTGACGGGCGGTGCCGAGTTCGCGCTGTACCGCAGGGTGATCGAGATCCGCGACGGTCACCTGGCGCTGCGGGCCCACTTCGACCCGGACCTCCCGGCCCGGGCGGAGACGGCGGCCCGCCGGGCGGGAGTGCCGGAAGCCGAGCTGGCACCGACGGTCGAGGCGGTGACCCTGGCCGCGGCGATCGAGGCGGGCCGCCAGGGACGAAGGTTCGCCCCGACCGAGGCGACGCCGGACTCCCTCCCGGACGCGGACGTCCTGGCGGAAGCGGCGTGGCTGGTCCGGGTGAGCCGCGCCTGGCAGCGCGCGGCGGTGGTGGACCGGATCCAGGCCGGCGCACTCGATCAACGCGGGTAGCGAGCCCCGTTGACCGTCACCCTCAGCGTGTACAGCGAGCTCGAAGCCGTGATGAACAGCTCGTTCCCCCTCGCGCCCCCGAACGTGAAGTTCGAACAGATCTCCGGCACCCGCAGCTTCCCGATCCGCGTCCCGTCGGCCGCGAAGCAGTGCAACCCGTCGTGCGCCGCCGCCCAGACCTGGCCCTCGCTGTCCACCCGGACCCCGTCGAACACGCCGTTGTCGCACGTCGCGAAAACCGATCCGCCGGTCAGCGCGCCCTCGCGGCCCACCTCGAACACCCGGATGTGGCTGGGTTTCTGCCGCGTGTCCACTATGTACAGCAGCGACTCGTCGGCCGAGAACGCCAGCCCGTTCGGGCGGGAGAAGTCGTCCGCGACGATCCGCACCTCACCCGACGGTGCCACGCGGTACACGTGGCACGCGCCGATCTCGCTCTCCGCCCGGAACCCCTCGTAGTCGCTGTCGATGCCGTAACTCGGGTCGGTGAACCAGATTGACCCGTCCGAGTGCTCGACGACGTCGTTCGGGCTGTTGAAGCGCTTCCCCTCGAACTCCGACGCCAGCACGGTGATCGTCCCGTCGTGCTCGGTGCGCGTCACCTGGCGGCGGCCCTGCTCGCAGCTGACCAGCCGCCCGGCGCGGTCGACCGTGTGGCCGTTCGAATAGTGGGCAGGCTGCCGGAACACGCCGACCTGGCCCGTCGTCTCGTCCCAGCGCAGCGTGCGGTCGTTCGGGATGTCGCTGAACACCAGGTAGCGCCCGGCCGGGAAGTACGCCGGCCCCTCGGTCCAGCGGCAGCCGGTGTGCAGGCGCTGCATCCACTCGTCGCCGTTGACGCGGGCGAAGCGCTCGTCCAGCACCTCGAAGTCCGTCTTCACCAGATCCATGTGTCACCCCTAATGAGATTCTGCGTCAAGCATGGATCGCCGAACCTGATATGGTCAAGCCGTGGACGACGTGGATCGCATGCTGCTCGCCGAACTCCAGCAGGACGCGACGCAGGCGTACGCCGCGCTGGGCAAGGCCGTCGGCCTTTCCGCGGGGGCGGCCCACGAGCGCGTCCGCAAGCTGCGCGAGCAGGGCGTCATCCGCCGGACCACGGTGGACGTCGACCCGGCCGCGGTCGGCCGCGGTGTCGCGGCGTTCGTCCTCGTCGAGGCCAACGCCTGGATGGGGGACGAGCCGGTGCGCGCGGCCCTCGAAGCGCTGCCCGAGGTGGTGGAGGCGCACGTCATCGCGGGGCCGGCGTCGCTGCTGGTCAAGGTGCGCACGCCGACGACCGAGGAGCTCCAGGCGTCGCTGCGCCGCCTGTTCACGATCGACGGCGTCACCGGCACGCAGACCATCGTCATCCTCGAATCCTTCTTCGAGCGCCCGGTGGACCCGACCGCCTGAAACGGCCTGACGCGCCCGGTTGGCCCTCCGCCGTGCGCACTACTGTGCAATGCGTGGTACCTTTCCAAGCGTAAGACTGGAGGGTGCAGTGGAGATCAGTCAGCTGCTCAAAGGGGTGCTCGATCTGGCCGTGCTCGCGGTGCTCCGCGAGGAAGACGGCTACGGGTACGACGTCCTGCGAAGACTCAGGAGCGCCGGCCTGAACGAGGTGGGGGACGCGTCGGTGTACGGGACGTTGCGCAGGCTCTACAAGGCCGGCCTGCTCACCTCGTACGTGGTGCCCAGCGAAGAGGGCCCGCACCGCAAGTACTACAGCCTGAACGAGCCGGGCCGGCTCCGCCTGGCGGAGTCGGGCAAGACCTGGCAGAGCTTCGCATCGACGATGAACGTACTCCTGGGAGACGCAGTGGGAGAGGCAGCATGAGCGACAAGCCGACCGCCGTGCGGGTGTATCTGGCGCGGGTCCGCACCGCGCTCGCCGACCTGCCCGCGAGCGAGATCGAAGAGATCCTCGAAGACGTCCGCCCGCACCTGGCGGAGCTGGAGGCCGAACTGGGGGAGAGCGCCCGCGTCGAGGCCCTGATCGAACGGCTCGGCACCCCCGAGAGCTACGCCGCCGAGCTGCGTGCGTCCGGCGGGTACCCGCCGGCGGCCGAAGGCGCGACGCAGGTGCTCGCCACGGCCAAGAGCCCGAGCCTCGCGAAGCCGCGGATCGCCTTCTGGGGCCTGGTGCTCTGCGCGGTGGCGCTCGCGCTGTTCGCGTTCGCCGCCGCGGTCCGGGTCGACCCCGACGGGCTGCTGGGCGCGGTGCTGTTCCTGCCGGTGTTCCTCGTCAGCCTGTTCCTGCTGCTGAAGGGCGGGGTCGAGCCGGTGCTCGCGCTGCCGGAGGTGGTGTGGCTGCGGCAGGCGCTGAACAAGGGGCGTCAGCAGGAAGACTCCGGGAAGGCGCTGAACTACCTCGCTTCGCTGAAGCCGGCGTGGTGGATCGTGTGCGCCGTCGTCCTGATCGCCTTCGGGCTGCTGCTCATGCTGCGCACGCGCAGTGCCGTGCTGCTGCTGCCGTTCCTGCTCGTCGCGGGCGGCGCGGCCGTCTGGGCGGGTCCGCGGCTGCGGCGCGACCGGCGGCTGCTCTGGGTGGCCGTGCCGATCTCGGCGTTCGTCATCGGCGGCATCCTGGGCGGGTTCGGCGCCGCGGTCGACCTGATCTCGCACCGGAACTCGTACTCGAGCTCGCCGTCGTACTACCCGTCGTCGTCCGACCGGTACGGCAACGAGCAGCTGAGCTACGGCAACCGCGAGATCGAGAACGTCTACGCGTTCGACGCCGAGGGCAAGCCGCTGACGGAGGTCTACCTCTACGACGAGCAGGGCCGGCCGATCACGCTGACCCGTTACGGCTGCGAGCGCTCGAGCGGGACGAAGGAGAAGATCGGCGAGGACAACCGGTTCCCGCGGCCGAAGATCGACCAAGGCGTCACCGACGACCAGGGCAACTACAACGGCTACAACGGGTACCGCTCGGCCTGCCGCGAGGACGCGGGGGTGCCGTTCAGCGCGGCGATCCCGAAGGTGACGGTGCCGCCGACGGCCACGACGACGCCCGCGCCCACGACGACGGCCACTCCGCCGCCGTCCACGACGCCGACCAGGTAGAAGCCATCAGGAGCGGAGGTCGGGGCCGCTCCTGACGCGACGAAGGCCGCCTCCGGACCGATCCGGGGGCGGTCTTCGACCTTCCGCCGCTCGCGGTGTTCACCCGATCCCAACGTGGGTGAAACGCGGGCGTGCTGAGCTGGATCCGTGCCACTCACGGAGGTCGGGGCGGACACCTTCGCCCCGCGGACACGGGTCGTCCACGGGTACGAGCGCGCCTACCGGATGGCCGGGCGCGGGCCCGCTCTGCTGTTCCTGCACGGCATCGGCGACGACTCGGCGACGTGGCTGGAGCTGCTGGCCTCGCTCTCGGCCGACCACACGGTGATCGCCCCCGACCTGCTCGGCCACGGCGCGTCGGCCAAGCCGCGCGCGGACTACTCCGTCGCGGCCTACGCGTGCGGCATGCGCGACCTGCTGACCACGCTCGACGTCGACCGCGTGACGGTGATCGGGCACTCGCTCGGCGGCGGTGTCGCGATGCAGTTCGCCTACCAGTTCCCGGAACGCTGCGAACGGCTCGTGCTGGTCGGCTCGGGCGGCGTCGGGGCGAGCGTGCACCCGCTGCTGCGGCTGGCCGCGGCGCCGGGCGCGGGGCTGGTGCTGCCGCTGCTGGGCACGCGGCCGGCGCTGACGGCGCTGCGCGGGCTCGCCGAGCTGCTGCGGGTGTCCGAAGGGCTGGGGCTGGGGCCGGACCTCGACTACGTGGTGACCCGCTACGTCCGGCTGCTCGAGCCGAGCACGCGCTCGGCGTTCCTGCGGACCCTGCGGTCGGTCGTCGACTGGCGCGGGCAGGTGGTCAACATGCTCGATCGCTGCTACCTGACCGAGGGAATCCCGACGCTGCTGGTGTGGGGGACGGACGACCGGGTCGTGCCGAGCGGCCACGCGCTGCGCGCGCACCGGGCGATGCCGGGCAGCAGGCTGGTGCTGTTCGAGGGCGCGGGCCACTTCCCGCACCGCTCCGACCCGCAGCGGTTCCTGGAGATCCTGCGCGAGTTCCTGACGCAGACGCCCCCGGCGCGCTACGACCGCGGCCGATGGGGCGACTTGCTGCGGGTGGGCCGGCGGGAGGGGTCGCCGGACCCGGAGGAGATCCCGGACGCGCCGACGGTGTCGTCGGGCACCTGAGCAGCCCCCGTTTTCCACGCTACCGGTGGGCACCGACAGTTCCGGCGCTCTCCGCGCGGGTTGTCCACAGCCGGGCCCGGACACGACGAAGGCCACCTCCCCGCTCGGGAGGTGGCCTTCGTTCTCAGTGCGTCAGTGGGCGTCAGTGGCCGAAGGCGCTGCGAGCCGCCAGGTCCGCCAGGAGGGCACGTCCCTTCTCCGCGTTGCGGGGCTGGGACAGGACGTCGTACCTGCGGGCGACCAGCTGGCTCTGGGAGATGAACCCGCGCTTGTTGCGGTTGGCCGCGTACCCGAGCGCGCCGAACAGCAGGTTGAACCCGAGACCGGCGACCAGGCCGATCACGATCGGGACCAGGCCCGCGCCCGGGTTCAGCAGGCTCAGCACCAACCCGAGGAACACGCCGAACATCGCGCCGGACGTCGCCGCGCTGCCCAGGACCTTGCCCCAGGACATCTTGCCGGCGATGCGCTCGACGAGCATCGGCTCCACGCCCACGATCGTGACGTCGGTGACCGGGAACTCCGCGCCCGCGAGGTGGTCGACCGCGCGCTGCGCCTGCTCGTAGGACTCGTAGGAACCGATCGGCCAGCCGGTGGGCAGGGTGGGCAGCTGGGGCCGCGCCTGCTGCTGTCCGATCGTGTTCTGCTGCGTGAATGTGGTCATCGATCTCACCTCTCCTGCCCGTACAACGTGGGAGTACCCCGGATTCCTCCCGTCGGAGCGGAATTCACAGACTCTTCTCAGCCGGGCAAACGGCGCATACCGACCGGCGATCCAATGGTTCAAGAAAATACCTTTGTTCCAGTTGACCCGTCGGGCGTGACCGGGTAGGAAGAAGCCGCAAAGGATTCGCATCAAACCTTTGGGGCGGCTGATGGCACGCAGACGAGGCATGCTCACGCTCGACGAGCTCCGGGCGCGGGTGGACGCGGGCACGATCGACACCGTGCTCGTCGCGATCACGGACATGCAGGGGAGGCTCCAGGGCAAGCGCTGCTCGGCGGAGTACTTCCTGGACGAGGTCGTCGGCCACGCCACCGAGGCGTGCAACTACCTCCTCGCCGTGGACGTCGACATGAACACCGTCGACGGCTACGCGCTCTCCTCCTGGGACAGCGGCTACGGCGACTTCGTGCTGCGCCCCGACCTCGAAACCCTGCGCGAGATCCCCTGGCACGAGGGCACCGCGCTGGTCCTGGCCGACGTCGAGCGCGTCGAAGGCGGGCCGGTGCCGATGTCGCCGCGCCAGATCCTGCGCCGCCAGCTCGACCGCCTCGCCGAGCGCGGGCTCGCCGCCTACGTCGGGACCGAGCTCGAGTTCATCGTCTTCGACGACACCTACGAAGCCGCGTGGGACAAGCACTACCACGGCCTCAAGCCCGCCAACCAGTACAACGTCGACTACTCGATGCTCGGCACCGCGCGCCTCGAGCCGCTGCTGCGCCGCATCCGCAACGACATGGCCGGCGCCGGGCTCTACCCGGAGTCCGCGAAGGGCGAGTGCAACCCCGGCCAGCAGGAGATCGCCTTCCGCTACACCGACGCGCTGAGCACCTGCGACAACCACAGCGTCTACAAGAACGGCGCCAAGGAGATCGCCGCGCAGGAGGGCAAGAGCCTCACGTTCATGGCGAAGTACAACGAGCGCGAGGGCAACTCCTGCCACATCCACATCAGCCTGCGCTCCACCGAGGGCCGCGCCGTGCTCGCGGGCGACCACGACCACGGCTTCTCGACGCTCATGGAGCAGTTCCTCGCCGGCCAGCTCGCCGGACTGCACGAGCTGACGTACTTCCTCGCGCCGAACATCAACTCCTACAAGCGGTTCGTGCCCGGCAGTTTCGCGCCGACCGCGATCGCGTGGGGCACCGACAACCGCACGTGCGCGCTGCGCGTCGTCGGCCACGGCGAGTCGCTGCGCGTCGAGAACCGCGTGCCGGGCGGGGACGTCAACCCGTACCTGGCCGTCGCCGCGCTCATCGCCGCCGGCCTGCACGGCATCGAGAACGAGCTGGAGCTGGAAGAGCCCTTCACCGGCAACGCCTACAACTCCGACCGCGACACGGTGCCGACGACGCTGCCCGAGGCCGCCGCCGCGCTGGCCGGCAGCGAGCTGGCGCGCGAGGCGTTCGGTGAGGACGTCGTCGAGCACTACCTGAACGCGGCGAAGATCGAGGTGGACGCCTACAACGCCGCTGTCACCGACTGGGAGCTGGTCCGTGGCTTCGAACGGCTCTAAGCCCGTCATCGGGCTCACCAGCTACCTGGAACCCGCGAAGTTCCTGGTGTGGGAGACCGAAGCCGTGCTGCTGCACCGGGTCTACGTCGACTGCGTCGTCGCGGCCGGCGGCATCCCGGTGCTGCTGCCGCCGGTGAGCGACGAGTTCGACCGGCTGGTGTCCACTGTGGACGGCCTGGTGCTGACCGGGGGCGCCGACGTCGAGCCGGAGCGCTACGGCCAGGAGCAGCACCCCACCACCTACATCCGGCCGAACCGGGACGCCTTCGAGTTCGGTCTGTTCGAAGCGGCCCGGCGCCAGGGCAAACCGGTGCTCGGCGTCTGCCGCGGCCTGCAGGTGATGAGCGTCGCCCTCGGCGGCACCCTGGTCCAGCACCTGCCCGAGGCCCGGGAGACGACCGAGCACCAGCCCGCGCCCGCGACGTTCGGCCGGGGCACCGTCACGCTCGCCGAGGGCAGCCGGGCGGCGGCGATCCTCGGCTCGGAAACCAAGACGCTGTGCTACCACCACCAGGCGATCGACCGGCTCGGCGCGGGCCTGGACCCGGTCGGCTGGGCCGCCGACGGCACGATCGAAGCCGCCGAAGTCCCCGGCGAGTTCACCCTGGGCGTGCAGTGGCACCCCGAGCAGGACACCGACGACGTCCGGCTGTTCCAGGCCCTCGTCGAAGCGAGCAAGGAGAGGAAATGACGACGTTCGACGTCCTGAACCCCGCCACCGAGGAGGTGGTGCGGACCGTCCCGCTGACCAGCGCCGAGGAGACGGACGCGGCGATCGCCCGCGCCCAGGCGGCGTTCCCGGCGTGGCGCGACGTCACCCCCGGCGACCGCGCGCGGCTGCTGCGCCGTTTCGCCGACGCCGTCGAGGCTGACATCGAGAACCTCGCGCGGCTCGAGGTCGAGAACTCCGGGCACACCATCGGCAACGCCCGCTGGGAGGCGGGCAACGTCCGCGACGTGCTCAACTACTACTCCGCCGCGCCGGAACGCCTGATCGGCAAGCAGATCCCGGTCCCGGGCGGCATCAACGTCACCTTTCAGGAGCCCCTGGGCGTGGTCGGCGTGATCGTGCCGTGGAACTTCCCGATGCCGATCGCGGGCTGGGGCTTCGCGCCCGCGCTCGCCGCCGGCAACACCGTCGTCCTCAAGCCGGCCGAGCTGACGCCGCTCACCGCGATCCGGCTCGGCGAGCTGGCGCGCGAGGCGGGTATCCCGGAAGACGTCTTCCAGGTGCTGCCCGGCAAGGGATCCGTTGTGGGGCAACGGTTCGTGGACCACCCGGGCGTGCGGAAGGTCGTCTTCACCGGCTCCACCGAGGTCGGCAAGCAGATCATGGCCGGCTGCGCGGCCCAGGTGAAGCGCGTGACGCTGGAGCTGGGCGGCAAGAACGCGAACATCGTCTTCGCCGACTCCGACCTGGAGAAGGCCGCGGCGACCGCGCCCTACGGCGTCTTCGACAACGCGGGCCAGGACTGCTGCGCCCGCTCGCTGATCCTGGTGCAGGCGAGTGTGTACGACCGCTTCATGGAGCTGCTCGAACCCGCGGTGCACGGCGTCGTCGTCGGCGACCCCGGCGACGAGAAGACCGAGATGGGCCCGCTGATCTCGGCCGCGCACCGCGAGAAGGTCGCTTCCTACGTCCCGGACGACGCGCCGGTCGCGTTCCGCGGCAGCGCGCCCACCGGGCCCGGGTACTGGTTCCCGCCGACCGTCCTCACCCCGCCCGACCTGCGGCACCCGGCCGCGGCGGACGAGGTCTTCGGCCCGGTCGTCGCCGTCGTGCCGTTCGCCGAAGAGGCCGACGCGATCCGGCTGGCCAACGCGACCGAGTACGGCCTGTCCGGGTCGATCTGGACCCGCGACGCCGGCCGCGCGTTCCGGGTGGCGCGTGGCGTCGAAGCCGGCAACCTGTCGGTCAACTCGCACTCTTCGGTGCGCTACTGGACGCCGTTCGGCGGCTTCAAGCAGTCCGGCCTCGGCCGCGAGCTGGGCCCCGACGCCGCGGCGGCGTTCACCGAAACCAAGAACGTCTTTCTCAGCACGGAGGAGTAATGGTCCAGCGTTTCGAAGGCCGCGTCGCGGTCATCACCGGCGGCGCGAGCGGCATCGGGCTGGCCTCGGCCCGCCGCCTGGCGAGCGAAGGCGCGAAGGTCGTCATCGCGGACCTGACGCCGGCCGTGGGCAAGGCGGCCGCGGACGAGGTCGGCGGCGCGTTCATCCAGACCGACGTCACCGACGCAGAGCAGGTCGAGAACCTGTTCCACAGCACGGTCGAGCAGTTCGGCTCGGTCGACGTCGCGTTCAACAACGCCGGCATCTCCCCGCCGGAGGACGACTCCATCCTGACCACCGGCATCGAGGCGTGGGAGCGGGTCCAGCGCGTCAACCTGACGTCGGTGTACCACTGCTGCAAGGCCGTCCTGCCGCACATGCAGCGCCAGGGTCGCGGGTCCATCATCAACACGGCGTCGTTCGTCGCGGTGATGGGCGCGGCGACGTCGCAGATCTCCTACACGGCGTCGAAGGGCGGCGTGCTGGCGATGAGCCGCGAACTGGGCATCCAGTTCGCGCGGGAGAACATCCGCGTCAACGCGCTGTGCCCGGGACCGGTCAACACGCCGCTGCTCAAGGAGCTGTTCGCGAAGGACCCGGAACGCGCGGCGCGGCGGCTGGTGCACGTCCCGGTCGGCCGGTTCGCCGAGCCCGAGGAGATCGCGGCGGCGGTGGCCTTCCTGGCCAGCGACGACGCCAGCTTCATCACGGCGTCCCAGTTCCTGGTCGACGGCGGCATCTCCGGCGCGTACGTCACCCCGCTCTAACGCTTGGTCGGTTTCTTGACGCCGTAGACCTCCCGCAGGTAGTTCCAGGCGGCGTTGAGCTTCTTGCGCTCTTCGGAGACGAGCCGTTCGCGGCGCCGCAGCACGCGCACGGCGATCTCGGAGGCGAGGAAGGCACCGGCGGCGAAGGTCAGGACGCCGACGATCAGGGTCAGGGCGATGACGGTGGTGGTCATGGTGACCAGCGTCGATGCCGGATGGGCGATTCGTCCCTGCGCAAAGCTAGCGGGTTTCGTTAGCTTTGTGAGGTGACGCACTGGCGCGCCGACGAGTGGGCGGAAGCGGTCCGGGCCGGGATCCGGTCGCGCGGGCTCTCCCTGGACGAGGCCGCGAGACGCATCGGCGTTCCCACGTCGACGCTGCGCAGCTGGATCGAGCACCGGCACGCGCCGAAGGTGACCGTCTTCGACCACTGGGCTCAGCTCGCCGAGGTCACCGGGCTCGGGGAGGCCGAGCTGCTGCGGGTCGCCGGCGTGCTGCCCGAGAGCCTCGCCAGCCCGGTGCACGTGGCCCAGGCCGCGAAGGCGCTGCGGGAGGGCATCGACCAGGCCGGGCAGTTCCTCCGGCAGGCCACGGCGCTCGTCTACTCCTCGCCCGGCACGCAGGTGGCCAACCTGATCGCCGCGTCGCCGATCGACTGGGAGATGCGGATCCGCTCCGCGACCCGCGGCGACGAGGTCCGCGTCACCTACCACCACTACGTCGGCGTCGTGGCGCCCCGGGACTTCCCGCACGACGACGCCGAGGTGCGCCGGATCCTCGAGCACGACGTCCTCGGTGAACTGTGGCGCCCGCTCGGGCTCTACTGGCGCGTCGCCGAGGTGCACGACTGGCACGAGCCGCCGCGGCTGGTGATCCAGGTGCCCGAGCAGGAGGCGACGCGCCCGCCCGTGCCGGCGCCGGTCGTCGCCGCGCCGCCGGTCGTGGTGCTCTCGCCGATCTGGGGGTACGGCGAGCTGCTGGCGTCGCTGGTCGCCGACGGCCTCGGGTTCGGCAACGTCGACTTCCGCTACTTCGGCCTCCCGGACGCGATGGCCGACCGCGTCCGGATCGCCGCCCGCGAGCTGGCCGAGCCCGCGCCGCGGCTGGTGCACTCGGTGCCGCCGATCATGCTGCTGCACGGCCTGGAGGTGCCCGACCTGACCGGCCGGCTCCCGGTCGTGGTCCGCTACGGCCCCCGCATGCGCGAGCGGGCAGCGCGTATTTACCGCGAGCCGCTGCTCGAAGCGGGGTTCGCCGACCCGCTGGAGGGAGCGCGCGCGATCGAGGCGGCGGTCTCGGTCCCACCGGGTTGCGCGTACTACGAGGTGACGCTCGCCGACGAGGACGTCTTCGACGGCGACCGTCCCTCGCTGGACCGCCTCAACGACGCGGTGGCGTGGTACGCCGAGCAGATCGTCGAGCAGGTGCTGCTGGAGGCCGGCCATCCGCCGGTGCCGCTGGGCGGGCCGCTGAAACGGCTGGTCCTGCCCTCCGGCCGGGTCCGCCGCCCGCCGACACTGGCCGGGAGCGTCGTGCGGCGGGTCGCGGCCGGGACCTGATGTGGCGTTGCCCGTGTGAAGTAGACGGACCTCGGAGGCGGCAGGTACCGTAGCCGCCACAACTGCAGATCGGGCCGTCGAGCCGAGGCGGGAGAGCCCTCACGAAGTCAGTGGGGCACCGAAGGAGCAAACTCCCCGGAATCTCTCAGGTATCCGCTACCGCTTCGTGCGAGGCCACTCTGGAAAGCAGGCGCACCCGCGCCTCACCCAAGGTGAAAGCCGTGCTCCGCACGGTGAAACTCTCAGGTGCCATGACAGAGGGGGAGTTCCCAGCGCACCCTTGTGCGCCCGGCCTGAGGAGCTCCCGATCACTTCCACGCAGTTCGACGCCCGCCACATCGGCCCGTCCGAGGCCGAGCGCGCGAAGATGCTGGCCGAGTGCGGTTACGGCAGCCTGGACGCCCTCGTCGGCGCTGCCGTCCCGAGCGCCATCCGCGCGACCCGTGAACTCACCCTCCCGCCGGCCGCGTCCGAAGAGGACGCCACCGCGGAGCTGCGTGCCCTCGCCGCGCGCAACCGGCCGATGACGCAGATGATCGGGCTCGGCTACTCCGACACCGTCACCCCCGGCGTGATCCGCCGCAACGTCCTCGAGAACCCCGCCTGGTACACCGCGTACACGCCCTACCAGCCGGAAATCTCCCAGGGCCGGCTCGAAGCGCTCCTCAACTTCCAGACGATGGTCGCCGACCTGACCGGCCTGGCCACCGCGAACGCGTCCCTGCTGGACGAGTCGACCGCCGTCGCCGAGGCCGTCACGCTGATGCGGCGCGCGTCCAAGTCGAAGTCGAACAAGGTCGTGCTGGACGCCGAGTGCCTGCCGCAGACCATCGCCGTCGTGCGGACCCGCGTCGAGGCGCTCGGCATCGAGGTCGAGGTCCGCGACCTGCTCACCGGGCTGCCGGACGAGTTCTTCGGCGTCGTCGCCCAGTACCCCGGCGCGTCCGGTGTGCTGCGCGGCCGCGGCTTCTACCACGCGATTTCCGAGTCGGCGAAGGCCGCGGGCGCGCTGTTCACCGTCGCCGCCGACCTCCTCGCGCTGACGCTGATCACCGCCCCCGGCGAGTTCGGCGCCGACGTCGCCGCCGGGTCGACGCAGCGCTTCGGCGTCCCGCTCGGCTACGGCGGCCCGCACGCCGGGTACATGTCCGTCCGCGCCGGGCTCGAGCGCTCGCTGCCCGGGCGCCTGGTCGGCGTCTCGGTCGACGCCGACGGCAACCCGGCCTACCGGCTGGCGCTGCAGACGCGTGAGCAGCACATCCGCCGCGAGAAGGCGACGTCCAACATCTGCACCGCGCAGGTCCTCCCGGCCGTGCTGGCCGCGATGTACGCGGTCTACCACGGCCCGGACGGCCTCAAGCGGATCGCCCAGCGGGTCCACGGCCTCGCCGCGGGCTTCGCCGACGCTCTCCGCAAGACCGGCGTCGAGGTCGTCCACGAGTCCTTCTTCGACACGGTCGTCGCGCGCGTCCCGGGCCGGGCCGCCGAGGTCCACGCGGCTGCCCGCGAGGCCGGGATCAACCTCGGTCACGTCGACGCCGACCACGTCCGCGTCGCCTTCGACGAGGTCAGCACCCCGGCGATCGCCACGAAGGTCCTGCGCGCGTTCGGCGTCGAGGCGGACGTCGAAGACGGCGTCGCGCTCCCGAACGGCCTGGCCCGCGAGAGCGGCTTCATGGGCCACGAGGTCTTCGGCAGCCACCGCTCCGAGACGGCGATGCTGCGGTACCTGCGTCGCCTGTCCGACCTGGACTACGCGCTCGACCGAGGCATGATCCCGCTCGGCTCCTGCACGATGAAGCTCAACGCCACCACCGAGATGGAGCCGATCAGCTGGCGCGAGTTCGCCGGCATCCACCCGTTCGCGCCGGCCGAGGACGCCGAGGGGTACCACACGCTCGTGGGGCAGCTCGCGGACTGGCTGGCCGAGGTCACCGGCTACGACCAGGTGTCGCTGCAGCCGAACGCGGGCAGCCAGGGCGAGCTGGCCGGGCTCCTCGCGATCCGTGCGTACCACCGCGCGAACGGCGACGAGGCCCGTGACGTCTGCCTGATCCCGTCGTCGGCGCACGGCACCAACGCGGCTTCGGCGGTGCTCGCCGGGATGCGCGTGGTCGTCGTCAAGTGCACCGACGAGGGCAACGTCGACCTCGCCGACCTGCGGTCCAAGGTGGACACCCACCAGGACACGCTCGCCGCGATCATGGTCACCTACCCGTCGACGCACGGCGTCTACGAGCACTCGATCGACGAGCTGGCGAAGATCGTCCACGACGGCGGCGGCCAGGTGTACGTCGACGGCGCGAACCTCAACGCCCTGCTGGGCCTGGCCAAGCCGGGCGAGTTCGGCGGCGACGTCTCGCACCTGAACCTGCACAAGACCTTCTGCATCCCGCACGGCGGTGGCGGCCCGGGTGTCGGCCCGGTCGCGGTGCGCGCGCACCTCGCGCCGTACCTGCCGAACCACCCGCTGCTGGAGGCGGCCGGTCCGGAGACCGGTGTCGGCCCGATCAGCGGCGCGCCGTACGGCTCGGCGTCGATCCTGCCGATCTCCTGGGCCTACGTCCGGATGATGGGCGCGCCCGGCCTGACCGCCGCGACGAAGGTGGCCGTGCTGGCCGCGAACTACGTCGCCTCGCGGCTGGCCCCGCACTACCCGGTGCTCTACACCGGCCAGGACGGCCTGGTCGCGCACGAGTGCATCCTCGACCTGCGGCAGCTCACCAAGGAGACCGGCGTGACGGTCGACGACGTCGCGAAGCGGCTCATCGACTACGGCTTCCACGCGCCGACCATGTCGTTCCCGGTCGCGGGCACGCTGATGGTCGAGCCGACCGAGTCCGAGGACCTGGGCGAGATCGACCGGTTCATCGCCGCGATGATCGCCATCCGCGCCGAGATCGACGAGGTCGCTTCCGGCAAGTGGAGTGCCGAGGAGTCGCCGCTGCGGGGCGCCCCGCACACCGCGGAGACGCTGGTCGGGGAGTGGGACAAGCCCTACGACCGCGAGCTGGCCGTGTACCCGGCCGGGGTGTCGCGCAAGAACAAGTACTGGCCGCCGGTGCGGCGCATCGACGGCGCCCGCGGGGACCGCAACCTCGTCTGCTCCTGCCCGCCCCTCAACGCTTACGAAGGCTGATCCCGACGTGTCGAAGGAAACCTCCCTCCACGGAGTCCACAAGGGACTCGGTGCGCTGTTCACCGACTTCGCCGGCTGGTCCATGCCGGTCCGCTACGCCAGCGAGCTGGCCGAGCACAAGGCGGTCCGCGAGGCGGCCGGGCTGTTCGACCTCTCGCACATGGCCGAAATCCACGTCACCGGCAAGCAGGCCGCCGACGTCCTGGACTTCGCGCTGGTCGGCAACCTCACCGGGGTCAAGCCGGGCCGCGCGCGGTACACGATGATCTGCGACGCCTCCGGCGGCGTGCTGGACGACCTGGTGGTCTACCGGCTGGCCGACGAGCACTACCTGGTCGTCGCGAACGCGGGCAACGCGAAGGTCGTCGCGGACGCGCTGGCCGAGCGGGTCGCGGGCTTCGACGCGGTGGTCGACGACCGGTCCGAGACGACCGCGCTGATCGCCGTCCAGGGCCCGAACGCCGTCGCGATCCTCGGCGCCGTCACCGACGCCGACCTCGACGCGCTCAAGTACTACGCCAGCGTCCCGGCCGTCGTGAAGGGCCACGACGTCCTGCTCGCCCGCACCGGCTACACCGGCGAGGACGGCTTCGAGCTGTTCGTGAACGCCGACGAAGCCCCGGCGGTCTGGCGCATCCTGACCGAGGCGGGCGAGGGCCACGGCCTGGTCCCGGCCGGGCTCGCCTGCCGCGACACGCTGCGGCTGGAAGCCGGGATGCCGTTGTACGGCAACGAACTCACCCTCGACCAGAGCCCGTTCGAAGCCGGGCTCGGGCGCGTCGTCAAGTTCGAGAAGCCGGGCGACTTCGTCGGCCGCGCGGCACTGGAAGAGCGGTCCAAGGCGGACGTCCCGCGCGTGCGGGTCGGGCTTCGCGGAGCGGGCCGGCGTGCGCCGCGGCACGGCTACAAGCTGCTGGCCGACGGCGCCGAGATCGGCGAGGTCACCAGCGGCGCGCTGTCGCCCACGCTGGGTTACCCGATCGCGATGGCGTACGTCGATCGGGCGTACGCCGAGCCCGGCACCGAGCTCTCCGTCGACATCCGGGGCAGGATCGAGCCCGTCGAGGTCGTCGCCCTGCCCTTCTACTCCCGCGCGTAAAGGACTTTCACCGTGAGCATCCCCGAGAACCTGAAGTACACCAAGGAACACGAGTGGCTGAACGTCGAGGACGGCGTCGCCACCGTCGGCATCACCGCCTTCGCCGCCGAGTCGCTCGGTGACATCGTGTTCGTCCAGCTGCCCGACGCCGGCGCCACCGTGACCGCGGGCGAGGTGTTCGGCGAGGTCGAGTCGACCAAGTCGGTCAGCGAGCTGTACGCGCCCGTGTCCGGCGAGGTCGTCGAGGTGAACGAGGCCACATCGGACCGCCCCGAGGTCATCAACGAGGACCCGTACACGGAAGGCTGGCTGCTGAAGGTGCGTCTCTCCGGGGACGTGCCCGAACTGCTCGACGCCGCCGCGTACGCCGCGCTCACCCAGGAGAACTGATGACGACCTTCGACGCCCACCTCGCCGACGTCGACCCCGAGGTCGCGGCGGCCGTCGCCGACGAGCTCACCCGCCAGCAGTCCACCCTGGAGATGATCGCCTCCGAGAACTTCGCCCCGGTGGGCGTGCTCGAGGCGCAGGGTTCGGTGCTGACCAACAAGTACGCCGAGGGCTACCCCGGGCGTCGCTACTACGGCGGCTGCGAGCACGTCGACGTCGTCGAGCAACTCGCCATCGACCGCGCGAAGGCGCTGTTCGGGGCCGAGCACGCCAACGTCCAGCCGCACTCGGGCGCGCAGGCCAACGCGGCCGCGATGTTCGCCGTGCTCAAGCCGGGCGACACGATCCTCGGCCTCGACCTGGCGCACGGCGGCCACCTGACGCACGGGATGAAGATCAATTTCTCGGGCAAGCTCTACAACGTCGTCGCCTACCACGTCGACAAAGAGACCGGCATCGTCGACCTCGCCGAGATCGAGCGCCTGGCCGTCGAGCACCAGCCGAAGCTGATCATCGCCGGCTGGTCCGCCTACCCGCGTCAGCTCGACTTCGCCGAGTTCCGCCGCATCGCCGACCTCGTCGACGCTCGCCTGATGGTGGACATGGCGCACTTCGCCGGGCTGGTCGCGGCCGGGCTGCACCCGTCGCCGGTGCCGCACGCCGACATCGTCACCACGACCACGCACAAGACCCTCGGCGGCCCGCGCGGCGGCCTCATCCTGTCGCGGCAGGAGCTGGCGAAGAAGATCAACTCGGCCGTGTTCCCCGGTCAGCAGGGCGGGCCGCTGGAGCACGTCATAGCGGCCAAGGCCGTCGCGCTGAAGATCGCCGCGAGCGAGGAGTTCCGCGAGCGTCAGCAGCGGACTCTCGAGGGTTCGCGCATTCTGGCGTCGCGGCTGTCGCAGGACGACTGCTCGTCGGTGGGTGTCCGCGTGCTGACCGGCGGCACCGACGTCCACCTGGTGCTGGTCGACCTCGTCCAGTCCACTCTGGACGGACAGCAGGCCGAGGACCGGCTGCACGAGGTCGGCATCACGGTCAACCGCAACGCCGTCCCGTTCGACCCGCGCCCGCCGATGATCACGTCGGGCCTGCGCATCGGCACGCCGGCGCTGGCCACCCGCGGTTTCCAGGCCGAGGACTTCGCCGAGGTCGCCGACGTCATCGCCGAGGCGCTGAAGCCGGACTTCGACGACGCCCTGCGGTCGAAGCTGCGCGACCGCGTCGAGGCGCTGGCCGCGAAGCACCCGTTGTACGCGGACCTTTCGCGATGAGCGCGCTGCCCGAGGGGCGGAAGCTGCTGCGGCTCGAGGTCCGCAACAGTGAGACGCCGATCGAGAAGAAGCCGCCGTGGATCAAGACGCGGGTGCGGATGGGGCCGGAGTTCACCGAACTCAAGGGCCTCGTGCGCCGTGAAGGCTTGCACACCGTCTGCGAAGAGGCGGGTTGTCCCAACATCTACGAATGCTGGGAAGACCGCGAAGCCACGTTCCTCATCGGCGGCGACCAATGCACCCGCCGGTGCGACTTCTGCCAGATCGACACGGGTAAGCCCGCCGCCCTCGACCGCACTGAGCCCCGCAAGGTCGCGGAGTCCGTGCAGGCGATGGGTCTGCGGTACTCGACGGTCACCGGTGTCGCCCGGGATGACCTCGAGGACGGCGGTGCCTGGCTGTATGCGGAGACCGTCCGTCAGATTCACGATTTGAACCCGGGTACCGGTGTCGAGTTGTTGATCCCGGACTTCAACGCCGATCCGGCGCAGCTGGCCGAGGTGTTCGGGTCGCGGCCGGAGGTGTTGGCGCACAACGTGGAGACGGTGCCGCGGATCTTCAAGCGGATCCGTCCCGGGTTCCGGTACGCGCGTTCGCTCGAGGTCATCACGGCTGCACGTGAAGCGGGCCTGGTGACGAAGTCCAACCTCATCCTGGGCATGGGGGAGACGCCGGACGAGGTGGCGCCCGCGATGCAGGACCTGGTGGACGCGGGGTGCGAGATCTTGACGATCACGCAGTACCTGCGTCCCTCGCCGCGGCACCACCCGGTCGATCGCTGGGTGAAGCCGGAGGAGTTCGTCGAGCACTCCAAGGCCGCCGAAGCGATGGGCTTCGCCGGTGTGATGGCCGGGCCGCTGGTGCGGTCGTCCTACCGCGCGGGACGGCTGTACGCGCAGACCAAGGGCTACCGTGGGGAGGAGCTGCCGGAGAACCTGCGGCACCTCGCCGACCAGGGCCCGGCCGCGCAAGAAGCCAGCTCCCTGCTGGCGCGATAGGAAGGGGCGGATCAATGGCGATCAGCGTCTTCGACCTGTTTTCCATCGGCATCGGCCCGTCGAGCTCCCACACCGTCGGGCCGATGCGGGCGGCCCGGACCTTTGTGGACGGACTCGGCGACGACCTCGGCTCGGTGTCCCGCCTCCAGGCCGAGCTGTTCGGCTCGCTCGGCGCGACCGGGTTCGGCCACGGCAGCGACAAAGCCGTCCTCCTCGGGCTTTCCGGCGAACGTCCCGAAGCGATCGACACGGACGTCGTGCCCGGGCGCATCGCGGAGATCCGCGAGTCCGGGCGGTTGCTGCTGGCCGGCACGCACGAGATCGCGTTCGACGAGGACAACGACCTCACCATGCACCGCCGCAAGTCGTTGCCGGCGCACCCGAACGGCATGGTGTTCCGGGCGTTCGACGCGTCCGGTTCGCTGCTGCGCGAGCGCACGTACTACTCGGTGGGCGGCGGTTTCGTCCGCGACGAGTCGTACGAGACCGACACGGTGTTCGTCGAGGACTCGACGCCGGTGCCGTACCCGTTCCGCACCGGCGCGGACCTGCTCGGGCACTGCGCGTCGACCGGGCTGCCGATCAGCGAGATCATGATGGCGAACGAGCTGTCCTGGCGTTCGCGCGACGAGGTCCGGGCCGGGCTGCTGGACATCTGGGCGGTCATGGCGGAGTGCGTCCGCAACGGCTGCACGCACGAAGGGGTCCTGCCGGGCGGGCTGAAGGTGCCGCGGCGCGCGAAGGCGTTGCACGAGAAGCTCCTGGCCGAGGACGGCGCGGACGACCCGCTGTACGCGATGGACTGGGTCAGCTTGTACGCGCTGGCGGTGAACGAGGAGAACGCCGCGGGCGGGCGCGTGGTCACGGCGCCGACCAACGGCGCGGCGGGGATCATCCCGGCGGTGCTGCACTACTACCAGCGGTTCATCCGGCATTCGACGGACGACGGCATCGTGACGTTCATGCTCACGGCGGCCGCGATCGGCTCGATCCTCAAGCAGACGGGCTCGATCTCGGGAGCGGAGGTCGGCTGCCAGGGCGAGGTCGGTTCGGCGTCGGCGATGGCGGCGGCGGGGCTGACGGAGGTGCTGGGTGGCTCGCCGGCCCAGGTGGAGAACGCGGCGGAGATCGGGGTGGAGCACCACCTCGGCCTGACGTGCGACCCGGTGGGCGGGCTGGTCCAGATCCCGTGCATCGAGCGCAACGCGGTGGGCGCGTCGAAGGCGATCCACGCGGCCCGCATGGCGATGCGGGGGGACGGCAGCCACGTGGTGACGCTGGACAAGGCGATCAAGACGATGCGCGAGACGGGCGCGGACATGAGCGTGAAGTACAAGGAGACGGCCCGCGGCGGCTTGGCGGTGAACGTCATCGAGTGCTGACGGCTCAGTTCCGCCGGTCCTCGTCTTCCACCGCCAGCTTCAACCCCACCTCGACCAGTCTCCAGCCGAGCTGCTGTTTTCTCGTTCCCGGGCTGCGGCTCGGCGTCGCCCGGCCCGGCGGGCGGTTGCGGACTCCGTGGCGCAGCTCGTTCTCGCGCTCGTGAACCAGATCCTCGGCCATCAGGAAGTGCACCGGATCGCCCCCTGCGTCGATGTTCGGTTTCGGTGGTGTCATCGTCGCCGACCGTGGCCGTCCGGTTCCACCTGTTTTTCCGCGCGCGAACAACATTGTCACCGACAGCGATCATCCGTGGCCACTCCGAAGGTGCGCCGCGCCGGGGGTGATCCACACGCCGCGGCCTAAACTCGCGGGATGGAACCGACCTCCGTGGCGAATGCCGGTGAAGCGCTGTTCCGGCCGGTCCGCGCGGGCAACGCCTTCGAGGAGACCGTCGAGCGGCTGCTCCAGGCCATCCGCCTCGGCGTGGTCGGTGCGGGGGAGCGGCTGCCGTCGGAGCGGGAGCTCGCCGAACGGCTCGGGGTCAGCCGCGTCACGCTCCGCGAAGCCATCCGGGCCCTCTCCGACGCCGGTTACGTCGAGTCACGGCGAGGCCGCTACGGCGGCACTTTCGTGCACGACACCCTCCCCGGACCACCCGAACCCGACGGCAAGGTCGACGCCGTCGGCCTGGAGGACGCGTTGTGCCTCCGCTACGTCCTCGAGACCGGCGCCGCGGAGATGGCCGCGGCCCGCTCGCTCAGCCCCGCCGACCGCCGGCACCTCACCGGCACGCTCGCCGAAGCCGCGAGCGCGGACCTCGACGACTACCGCCGCAAGGACTCCCGCCTGCACCTCGCGATCGCCGAGGTGACCGCGTCCGGCTCCCTGACCACGGCGATGGCCGACGCCCGCACCCGCGTCAACCAGCTGCTCGACCGGATCCCGCTGCTCCCGCCCAACCTCGAGCACTCGAACGCCCAGCACGAGGCGATCGTCGACGCGATCCTGGCCGGCGACGCCCCCGCGGCCCGCCAGGCCATGGCGGAACACATCGAAGGCACCGCGTCGCTCCTGCGCGCGTTCCTCGCGTAGCACCGGCATCGGCGACGCCACCTCCGGCGAGTCGCCGCGCGGGGTGCGGGAGGCGGCACCCGGGGATCGCCGGCCGAAGGTCGTGAACGAGTCATTCACGTCGCCGCCGGGGCCCGGCCGTCGTCTTGACAGGATTCGAACAACCTCGTTAGTTCTCCACAGAACCTCCTCACCCGTTCGGCCGTCATCCATTCGTGACCTTGGCGACCGAGGAAATAGAGGAAGAGAACGAGCAGCCGGACACCCCGCGACGCCGGCGGTGGCGGCGGATCCGGCGCATCGGGTACTGGACCTTCGGGCTGCTCGTCGGCGTGCCGCTGATCGCCTTCTGGGTCGCCTACCTCGTGCTCGACGTCCGCAGCCCGCAAGAGGTCCTCGCCGGGCTCGACAAGACCGTCGTCCTGCAGTACTCGGACGGGTCGCCGCTGCTCAAGGTGATCCCGGCCGACGGCGACCGGACCTTCGTGCCCTACGCGCAGGTGCCCGAGAAGCTGCGTGACGCCATCATCGCCACCGAAGACCCGACCTTCTGGGACAACCAGGGCTTCGACCCGACCGGCATCGGCCGCGCGTTCCTCACCGGCGTCGGCGGCGGGTCCGGGATCACCCAGCAGTACATCAAGAAGTCCACCGGCGACGACGACGCCACCCTCGGCCGCAAGTTCGCCGAGCTCGTCCTGTCCACGAAGATCACCCAGGAGCAGAGCAAGGAACAGATCTTCGAGAGCTACGTCAACATCATCTCCTTCGGCCGCGGCACGTTCGGGCCCGCCGCGGCGATGAACGCCTACTTCGGCAAGAAGCTCGACGACTCGATGACGTGGAGCGAAGCCGCCTTCCTCGCCGGGATGATCCAGTCGCCGTCGGTGCACGACCCGGCCGCGTCCGGCGACGCCCACGCCGCCCGGCGCTGGCAGTACGTGCACGACAAGCTCGTGGCCCGCGGTTACGTGCAGGCCGGTGAGCCGATGGCCTACCCCGGCGAGGAGGTCCAGGCGCCGTCGGAGACTCGCGCGGGCCGCCTCACCTACGACGAGTTCCACATCAAGCAGCAGGTCCTGGCCGAGCTCGAAGAGGACGGCTTCCCGCTCGGCCGCCTCCAGCAGGGCAACATGACCGTCGAGACGACGCTGGACCGCGGCCTGCAGGACGCCGCGAAGAAAGCGTTGCAGGACAGGCTGAAGGGCGAGCCGAAGGAGTTCCGCGGCGCGGTGGTCGCCGTCGACCCGAAGACCGGCGCCGTACGCGTCTACCAGGGCGGCGACCAAGGCGTCCGCGACTACGCGAGCACGCCGCACGCGGCCGGCTCGGCGTTCTACCCGTTCACGCTCGCCGCCGCCCTGCGCCGCGGCTACGGCCCGGACGTGCCGGTTCCCGCGCCCGAGGAACAGGAGTTCCTCGGCGAGAAGTTCAAGTACCCGGACGTCTGCGGCCTCAAGTGCACGCCCCGCGCCGCGATGCAGGCCCACGCCGACGGCCCGTTCATCGCCCTGGCGAAGAAGCTCGGCCCGGACGCGCTGAGCGAAACCGCGCGGCAGGCCGGCATCCCCGAGACCGTCGACGGCACGCCGACCATGCGGGAGAAGGACGGCTTCCTCATCGGGCCGGGCATCGCGATCGGCCGGTACCCGCTGCGGCCGCTGGACCTGGCCGGCGCCTACGCGACCTTCGCGAACGACGGCGTCCGCACGACCCCGCACCTGGTGGCGAAGGTGCGTGACGAGAGCGGCGCGGTCGTCTGGGAGCACACCGACACCGCGCGCCCCGCGTTCGACGACGACGAAGACGCGAGCCGCCGCATCGCCCGGGACGTCACCGGCACGCTGACCGACGGCGGCGGGGCGGCGCTGCGCACCGGCGAGGCCGAGCACGGCAGCAGCCCGGACAACCAGGACGCCTGGGCCGTCGGCTACACCCCGCGGCTGGCGGCCGCGGTCTGGATCGGCTCCGACGACGAGCGCCTGCTGAAGGACGCGAACGGCGCGAAGCTCACCGGCGACGTCGTCCCGGCCGACGTCTGGCGCGGGTTCATGACGGCGGCGCACGAGGACGTGCCGGCCCGGAAGGTCGTCGTGGCCCCGCCGCCGGTGGTGCGGCCGCCGCGGTGAGTCAGCGGACCAGGGCCAGCACGAACCCGTCGTGCCCCTTGGTGCCCACGGTCTGCACGGCGGTCGCGTCCAGCCGCGGCTCGGCGGCGAGGACGCCGACCATCTCGCGCACGCCCAGGACGTCCGGGTCGGTGCTCCCCGCGTCGACCACCCGGCCGGCCCGGACGACGTTGTCGACGACGATCGTCGTGCCCGGCCGCGACAGGTCCAGCACCGCGCGCACGTAGTTCCCGAGGTTGTTCTTGTCGGCGTCGACGAAGATGAAGTCGAACGGCCCGGTCAGCGTCGGCAGGGTGTCGAGCGCGGCGCCGACGCGGATGTCGACGACGTCCTCGCCGAAGCCCGCCCGCGCGAGGTTGGCCTTCGCGACTTCGGCGTGCTTGGGCTCGTACTCGCAGGTCACCAGCTTGCCACCGGCCGGCAGCGCGCGGGCGAGCCAGATCGTGCTGTACCCGCCGAGCGTGCCGATCTCCAGGATCGAGCGCGCCCCGGCCTGCCGCGCCAGCAGGTTCAGCAGCTTGCCCTGGTTGGGGGCGACGGCGATGCGCGGCAACCCGGCGGCGGCCGAGTCGGCGAGCGCGTCGTCGAGCACCGGATCGGGGGAGAGCAGCGCGCCGGTGAAGTAGTCGTCGACGTCGGCCCAATTCTGGTCGGTCATGGCACCTCCACGGCCAATCTAGCGGGCTGGGATCATGCTCAGGAGCGATCGAAGGCGGGAAGGTGCACATGGACGACTACCGCGTCGTCGCGGACGCCCTCGCCGCCGACATCGAGGCCGGCCGTCTCCGCCCCGGGGACCGGCTCCCGCCGCAGCGCCGCTTCGCGCGGGAGCGCGGGCTCGCGAACTCCACCGCCGCCCGCGTCTACGGTGAGCTCGTGCGGCGTGGCCTGGCCGTCGGCGAGGTCGGGCGGGGCACCTTCGTGCGGGCCGCGAAACCGCCGCCCGAACCCGCGCTCGCCGAACCCGGGGATGCCCGGGTCGACCTCGAGCTCAACTTCGCCGTCCTGCCCGACCAGAGCGCCCGGCTCGCCAAGGCCCTCGAACCCCTGCTGCGCGACGACGTCCTCACCGCGGCCCTGCACCCGATCGGTGCCGCGGGTACGCCGACCGCCCGGGAGGCCGCGGCCACGCTGCTCACCCGCGGCGACTGGCGTCCGGACCCGGCAGCCGTCCTGTTCACCGGCAACGGACGGCAGGCCATCGCGGCCGCGATCGCCGCGTTCGTGCCGGTGGGGGAGCGGCTCGCGGTCGAGTCGCTGACCTACCCGGTGGTGAAGGCCGTCGCGGCGAGGCTCGGCGTCGAGCTGGTCCCCATCGACACCGACGACCACGGACTCGTGCCGGCCGCCCTGGCCGCGGCCGGGCCGGTGCGCGCGCTCTACGTCCAGCCGACCCTGCACAACCCGCTCGGCACGACCATGCCGCCGAAACGCCGTGAAGAACTCGCCGCCGTCGCCGCGCGGCTGGACCTGCCGGTGATCGAGGACGGCATCTACACGTTCCTGCGCGACGACGTCCGGCCGTTCGCCGCGTACGCGCCGGAGCGGACGGTGTTCGTCGACAGCCTGTCCAAGCGCGTCGCGCCCGGCCTGACGGCGGGATTCCTGGTGGCGCCGCCGGCCTGGACCGCGCGGCTGGCGTCGTCGGTCCGCTCGGGTGCGTGGGCCGCGTCGCGCTTCGCCGTCGAAGCGGCGACGCAGTGGATCGTCACGGGCACTCTCGCCGCCGTCGAAGCCGCGAAACGCGCGGACGCCGCCGCACGGGCGTCGGTGGTCGAGGCGAAGCTGCCGGGCCTGCACGGTGACGCGGCGTCCTACCACCGCTGGTGGGAGCTGCCGGAGCAGTGGCGGGCGGAGACGTTCGTCGCGGCGGCGGCCCGTCGCGGCATCGCCCTGCTGCCGGCCGCGGCGTTCGCGGTGCTGCCGGGCCACGCGCCGAACGCCGTGCGGATCGCCGTGTCGGCCCCGCCGGTGCCGACGCTGGCGGCCGCCCTCGACGTCCTGGCGGCGCTGGCGAACGGCAGCCCGGACGACCTGCTGGCCGACTGACAGCGGGTGCCAGCGGCGTGCCAGTGCGGTGTGCGGCCCGCACCAGGCACCCCCGCCACTCTTCGGTTGTCGCGAAACGAACCGAAGGAGCACCCATGAACGTCACGATCATCGGCGCCGGCCTCGGCGGCCTCACCCTGGCCCGGGTCCTGCACGTCCACGGCATCGACGTCACCGTCCACGAGGCCGAGTCCTCCCCGATGGCGCGCATGCAGGGCGGGATGCTGGACATCCACGACTACAACGGGCAGCTCGCCGTCGAAGCCGCCGGCCTGGAGGACGAGTTCGGCGAGCTCATCCTCGAAGGCCGCCAGGCGATGCGGATCCTCGACCGGGACGCGAACCTGCTGTACGAGAAGGTCGACGACGGCACGGGCGGCCGTCCCGAAGTGCAGCGCGGCGAACTGCGCCGCATGCTGCTCGACGCGCTCCCGGAGGGCACCGTCCGGTGGGGCCGCAAGGCCGCCGGCGCGCGCACCCTCGACGACGGCCGCCACGAAGTCACCTTCGAGGACGGCACCAGTGTCGTCACGGACCTGCTCGTCGGTGCGGACGGCGCCTGGTCGAAGGTCCGGCCGCTGCTCACCGACGTCACTCCGGTGTACGAAGGCACGGCGTTCGTCGAGACGTACCTGTTCCTCGCCGACTCCCGCCACCCCGAGACCGCCAAGGCGGTCGGCGGCGGGTCGATGGTCGCGCACGCCGGCTCGTCGGACGAGGGGATCAACGCCCACCGCGAAAGCGGCGACACCCTGCACACCTACGTGGCGCTCAACCGGTCGCTGGAGTGGTTCGCCGCCATCGACTTCACCGATCCGGCCGCGGCCGCCGCGCGCGTCGCGGCGGAGTTCGAGGGCTGGGCACCGGAGCTCACCGCGCTGATCACCGACGGGGACACCAGCCCGGTCCTGCGCCTGCACTACTCGCTGCCGACCGGGCTGCGGTGGGCCCGCGTGCCGGGCGTGACCCTCGTCGGCGACGCCGCGCACCTCGCGCCCCCGAACGGCGAGGGCGCCAACCTCGCCATGCTCGACGGCGCGGAGCTCGGTCAGGCCCTGGCCGCGCACCCCGGCGACGTCGAGGCCGCGCTCGCCCAGTACGAAGAAGCCATGTTCGTCCGCGCCGCGACGCCGATCGACGACGCCGTCCTCCTCGAGAGCCTGTTCGGCGACGACGCCCCGGAGACCCTGCTCGAGCTGGTCCGGGGCGACCGTAACTAGGGCGCGTACTTCCCGACGAAGCTGCCGCACGTGATCGCGCGGCCCGTGAGCCGGGCCTGGATCGCCTTCTCCAGGCCGAGGTAGTCGAACACCGGGGTGTCGACCGGGATCGACTCCGGCACCGGGCCGCCGGTCGCGAGCATCCGGATCGAATCCGTCTCGAACAGCACCAGGTAGCCGCCGTCGCGGTTCAGGTCGTCGGCCTTCGCGAGCATCCGCTCCGGTGCGTCGCCGACGATCTCCAGCGGCAGCGGCCACTCCAGCGGGAACGGGTTGCGCAGGCCGAACGCGGGGTAGGCGAACGTGCTGTCGGGCAGGATCGCCGTCTTCGCGGCCGGGAACTGCGCGAGGCAGTCGCGGATCTGCCGGACGAACGTGAACGTCGAAGGGTTGGTGCGGATGCCGGCCATCTTCGGGCTGACGTCGCCGAGGTCGGCGGTCAGCCGGTCGTGCCCGAGGTCGAGGTAGGCCGCCTGGTCGTGGCGCGCGACGACGACCCAGCCGCACACCGCCACCGCCGTCAGGCCCGCCGTCGCCGTCACCCAGCGGCGCGCGAGCCGCGGCCGCGGCGGGACGAGGTGGCTCAGCAGCAGCAACGCGGTCAGCGCGAGGGTGCCGGTGAGCAGCGTCGGCGTGTCGTTGCCCCACGACAGGCTGGTCATGAACCCGGTGGCGAGCACGAGCAGGCCGGCCCACGGCACCTTCCGCGTGACGGCGGCGTTGACCGGCACGCTGACCGCGACGATCCACCACAGGACGTCCGCCCAGCGCGAGGAACCGGTGAACCGGCCGTCGACGACCGTCCAGACGACGGCGGCCGCACCGGCGAGCACGAGCACCCAGGACGCGGCCCGCCCGGCCGCGCCGAGCCGGTCACCGGGCAGCCGGACGGCCAGCAGCACGACGGCGATCGCGGCGAAGAAGCCCAGTTCCCGCATCGGCGCGCGGGTCAGCACCTCGGGGTCCTCGAGCCAGAGACCGAGCAAGCGCTGGCCGTACGCGGGCACGCCGCCGGTCAGCTGCTCGACCATCTCGGCGAACCCGCCGCCGAGGCTCACCCACGCGACGTACGCCAGCCCGGGCGCGCCGAGCGAGAGCAGGTCGAGGACGAGCCGGCGCCACCAGCGCGCCGTGCGCAGCGCACCCGCGCGGGTGGCCGGGTGCAGCAGCAGCCACAGCACGCCGATCACCGCGGCGAGGGCGAAGCTCTGCTTGACGAACACCGCGCAGCCGAGAAGCACCAGCCCGCCGCGCCGGGCGAGCGCGCGGTCTCCGCCGAGGCCGGCGTCGAGGGCCCAGGCGCCGCACGCGGTGAGCGCGATGCCGTCGACGGTGTGCCAGGCCATCAGCGGGAAGGCGTTGAGGTTGATCAGCGACGCGGCCGCGACCATCGCGGTCATGCCCGGGCCCCAGTCGAGCACCCGGCGGCGGGTGACCAGCGTGGCGAAGGCGATGGTGGCGACGATGATCTCGATCATCGACAGGAAGCTCGACCCGAAGAACAGCGGCATCGGCAGGGCGTAGTCGACGACGTGCAGCACCGCGGACCCGAGCGGGCGCGCGGAGATGATGTCGGCGTGCGGGACTTCGCCGTGCAGCACGCGCCACGCCTGGGCGAGGATGAAGCCCTGGTCGGAGGGGTGGAACCCGAACCGGCCGACGCGCAGTTCGGTGGCCAGGGCCAGCAGGACCACCCAGCCGGCGTGGACACCCCAGCGCAGCAGCGGCCGGGCGGGTTTCGCGGGCCGGGGTTCCGGGGCGGCGGCGCGCGTAGGACTCGCCACGTCCACGCCAGCCCGCCTTCCGCTCCCCGATCACGCCCGGAAAGCGATGGTAGCGGCCTGGTCCGGCACCGGCGTGGACAGCACCACCCGGGCCTACCGGTCCTGCCTGACCGTTCGGCCAGGCGGGGCGGAGCTTCGCGTGGTGGCCCGGGAGCCGGAGCCGGGTGGGCGCGCACCCGGCTCCGGTCCGTGGATCACCCGATGGTGCGCCGGGCGGTGCCGATGGCGGCCGTCTCGGCGGCCACGGCGGATCGTTCCCCAGTACTGCTGATTTCCGGCATTCCGAACTCCCCAGTTCACGCCCGTACCAATGTACGGGACTCGCGCGAGGGTAGAAGTACCGTCGTCTCCAGGGCCAGGGTTTCGGCGGAATTCGAGGGGATCAGGCGCGACGACGCCAGAACAGGCGGGTGACCGCCGCCGCGACCGCCGCCGGCGCGGGCGGGCGGGGCAGGCCGCGTGCCTCGGGCGCGGACTCCCGCATCGCCCGGTAGGCGAGGTGCGCGGCGAACCGGGCGAGCCGTGGCGCGGCGAGCGTCGCCAGCTCGGCGGCCCGGCCTTCGGGCAGGCTGAGGACTTCCGGCCGGTCCTCCAAGGCCTTCACCACGAGCGCGGCCGCGCGTTCCGGGCTGCTCGACGGGAGGCCGCGGTAGCCGGTCGGCGCGATCATCGGCGTCCGGACCAGCGGCATCCGCACCGACGTGAACGTGACGCCGTCCGAGAGCGTCTCGCGCCCGGCCGTCAGCCCGAACTCCTCCAGCGCCGCCTTCGACGCCAGGTACGCCGAGAAGCGCGGGGTGTCGGTCTGCAGGCCCATGGTGGTGACGTTGACGACGTGGCCGAACCGCCGCTCGGTCATCGACGGCAGGAAGCCGAGGATCAGCCGTGCCGGCCCGAAGTAGTTGATGGCCATCGTGCGCTCGTAGTCGTGGAAGCGTTCGGTGGACAGCGTCACCGAGCGCCGGATCGACCGGCCGGCGTTGTTCACCAGCATGTCGACCGCGCCGTGGTCGCCGAGCACGTCCTTGACCAGCGCGTCGACGGCGTCGCCGTCGGTGAGGTCGCAGGGGTACGCCGCGGACGCGCCGCCGGCCGCGGTGATCTCGTCGCGGACTTCTTCGAGCTCCGAAGCGCGCCGGGCCACGAGGATCACCTTCGCGCCCTTGCGTGCCACGGCGAGGGCCGACGCCCGGCCGATCCCGGACGACGCCCCGGTGATCAGCACCGTGCGCCCCGCCAGCCCGTGCCGGCGGCGCGCGCGGTCGGGGTCGAGGTGGGCCTGCCAGTACCGGTAGAGCGGCGCCGCGTAGTCGCGCAGCTCCGGCAGTTCGATGCCGCTGCCGAACAACGCGGTCGTGGTGCGCGCGGTGTCGAAGACGACGTCCGTGCTCAGGTGCGGCAGCACTTCGAGGGGAATGCCCAGCTCCTCGAGGACGGCGGCGCGGGTGGCCCGGCCGCCGGGCAAGCGGTCGACGCCGGTGGCCGCCGCGTGCGCGAGCCGGGTGCCCACCCGCCGCACGACGCCGGACGGCCGCGCCGGCAGCACGGCCCGGATCGTCGGCCCGCCGGCCGCGCGCGCGAAGGCGTTGTACACGGAGTTGAGCGACTGCGGCCGGGCAGCGGCGAGGTGGTAGGTCGCCCCGGACGGCGCGTCCCGGTGCATCAGGTGCTCCATCGCCTCGACGACGTAGTCGACCGGCACCAGGTTCGTCGCCCCGAGACCGGGCGCGGCGAGCGGGAGCCGCGCCGGCAGCGCTGCCAGCCGCGAGATCGCGGGGAGGAAGTAGTACGGGCCGTCGACCTTGTCCATCTCGCCGGTGCGCGAGTCGCCGACGACGGCCGAGGGCCGGTAGACGCGGAAGGGCAGGGACTGCTCGCGGACGAGCTTCTCGGCCTGGAACTTCGTCGCGTGGTACGGCGAGCCGAAGTGCTGGCCGAGGTCGAAGTCGGCCTCGGTGAACCGCCCGGCGTGGTCGCCCGCGACGGCGATCGAGGACACGTGGTGCACCAGGCCCGCCTCCGCGGCCGAGGCGAAGGCGAGCAGGTGCCGGGTGCCCTCGACGTTGGCGCGCCGGTTGGCGTCCTCGCCGGCGGTGAGGTCGTAGATCGCGCCGAGGTGGACGACGTGGTCGAGGCGCCCCACCCCGGCCGGGTCGACGCCGAGCCGGGGTTCGGCGAGGTCGCCGAGCACCGGGTGGAGCTTGTCCGCACCCGGCCAGTCCTGGGCCAGCTCGGCCAGGCGGTCCCGGGAGGTTTCGCGGACCAGCGCGTACACCGCGGACGTCTCCGGCCGCCGCAGCAGGCGGGCGACCAGGCGCTTCCCGATGAAGCCCGTCGCGCCCGTCACGAAGTAGGTCGTCATGGCCGGTCCCTTCCGTCGTCGGGGCCGACTCTAACCTACTGGAAAGTAGGAACGATAGTTGTCAGTGTCTTCGGCTCACGGTCCGGCCGTCTCGTCCGCCGTCGCGACGACGGCGTCGCGCAGGGCGGCGCGCAGCCGTCCGACGTCGAGCGGGCCGAGCACCGCGGCCTCGCCCGGCGGCGCGACCAGCACTACTTTGTCCTGACTGACGAACACCGTCACGTCCCTGCGCCTGCCGGCCAGATCCCGGCAGCCGACGGACCATTCGCCCCGACTCATGGTCGCCGCCCCTCCGTTTCTCCTCGTGGTCGTGCTCCGTGCGAGGGTGGGAGCGGGGCCCGGAGGCGCTATGACGCCGGTTCACCCGATTTGCCTACTCGTGAGTTTTCTCTTGCGCTTCGCGGATTTCCGGCGTATCCCCCGGTCGTGGCCGGGCCCGTTCGGGAGTAGCGTCCGCACCGGACTCGTCGACGTGGGAGGTCACTGATGCCGGAGCCGCGGAAGATCGTCATCGTGGGAGCGGGCCTGGGCGGCGCGTCCGCCGCGGCCGCGTTGCGTGAACGCGGGTACACCGGCGAAGTCCTGCTGATGGGGTCCGACCCGCACCGGCCGTACGAGCTGCCGCCGCTGTCGAAGGGCGTGCTGCTCGGCACCACGGACGAGCCCGACTGGGTGCACGAAGAGAAGTTCTACGCGGAGCACGACATCCGGTTCAGCGCGGGCGTCACGGCGACGCGCGTCGAGCTGGGCGCGCGGCTGGTGCTGGACGACGCGGGCGGCGAGCACCGCTACGACCGCCTCGTGCTGGCGACCGGCTCCCGGCCGCGCTCGCTCCCGGTCCCCGGCGGCGACCTCCCGGGGCTGTACACGCTGCGCAGTCTCGACGACGCGCTCAAGCTGCGTTCGGCGTTCGCCGCGGCGGAGCGGGTGGTGGTCGTCGGCGCCGGTTGGATCGGCTCGGAAGCCGCCGCGGCGGCCCGCACGCACGACGCGGACGTGACGGTGGTGGACCCGGTCGCGGTGCCGCTGGCCACGGTGATCGGCGAGACGGTCGGCGGGGTGTTCCGGGACCTGCACGCGGAAAAGGGCGTCCACTGGCGGCTGGGCGAGCAGGTCGCGGAGATCACGGGCGGCCCGGACGGCGTCCGCGGCGTCCGCCTGAGCGGCGGCGACGAGCTGACGGCGGACGTGGTCCTGGTCGCGGTCGGCGCGGCACCCCGGGTGGAGCTGGCGCACACGGCGGGCCTGGAGCTGTCCGACGACGGCGGGGTGTGCGTGGACGCGGGCCTGCGCACGGCGGCCCCGGACGTGTACGCGGTGGGCGACATCGCGGCCCACTTCCACCCGCGCTACGGGCACCGCATCCGCGTGGAGCACTGGTCGAACGCGAAGGACCAGGGCACGCACGTGGCGCAGAACCTGCTGGGGGAGAACGAGCCGTACCTCGCCTCGCCGTACTTCTTCACGGACCAGTACGACTTGGGTTGCGAGTACCGCGGGCTGGCCGACCCGGCGGCGGACGAGCTGGTGGTCCGGGGCGATCTGGCGGCCCGCGAGTTCACGGCGTTCTGGCTCCGCGACGGCGAGGTATCGGCGGCGATGAACGTGAACATGTGGGACGACGGGGATGCGTTGAGCGCATTGGTGGACGGCCGCACGAAGGTGACGGCGGAGCAGCTCAAGACGGCGGACCTGGCGTCGCTCACCTGAGGCGTTCGCGGAGCAGGGAGTCGAGCCGTCGCCACGCCGGTGACGACGCGTTCACGGCTCCCTGCACCAGCGCCGGGATCGCGGAACCCTGGTCGTACGAAGGAAGTTCCGCACCGTAGCGGTCGCGAGTCGCCGCAATGAGCTTGTCTGCCAGCGCGTCGACGCGGGGGTCCCTCGGGTCCAGGTCGTGCACGCCGTCGTACTCGAGGACGATCGACAGCAGATCCGGGTCGGCCAGCATCGACGACTGGTCCTGGAAGTTCGCGCGCGCCGTGGATGGGTGCGTGGCGAACACCAGCAGCCACAGGTCGTGCTGCAGCGCCACCCACCTCTCGCTGAACCCCAGACCCGGCATGCGGGACAGAAACTCCACGACGTCGGCGGGCAGCGCGGACAGCCGGCCGTCGGCCAGCTGCCGGAGTCGTTCCTGGGTCGCGCGGAGCCCTTCGATGCGTGCGGACAGGTCGTCGTCGATCTGCCGCAAGGCCGCCGCGAGCTCGCCGCCGGAACGCAGCTCGCGGATGCGCGCCAAGGGCACCCCCGCCTCGGCGAGCGTGCGGATCTTGATCAGCTCCACGGCGTCGGCCGCGCTGTAGCGGCGGTAGCCGGACGCGTCGCGCGGCGGCTCGGGCAGGAGCCCTTTCGCGTGGTAGACGCGGATCGTCTTGGCCGTCACCCCGACGTACCCGGCGAGCTGTCCGATGGTGAGCACCCGGCCATCGTCGCACTTGACCTTGCCCCAGGGGCAAGGTTGCAGGATGGCGGGCATGGCGGACTACGAGACCCTGCGCGCGCTGGCCGACGAGGGCAACGAAACGGCGCTCGACCGGCTCGCCGACCTCGCCGACGCCCGCGGCGACGTCGAAGAGCTGAGCGAGCTGCTCGACGAGGGCTGTGACCACGCCGGTGCCCTGCTGACCCGGCGCGCGGTCACCGCGAATGACCTCTTGGAGCTGCAGCGGATCGCCGACGCCGGCCACGAGCCGGCCGGCGAGGAGCTGGAACGCCTGCTCAGGAAGTAGCCGGGCGCGTCAGGGCCAGATAAGCCACCAGGGCCAGCAGCGCGAACCCCGCCATCGTCGCGGCCATCGGCACCGCGGTCCCGGGCCCGCCCAGCCCGACCAGCGGCGTCGCCACCGCGCCCACCACGAACTGCAGCACCCCCAGCAACGCCGAAGCCGCTCCCGCGGATCGAGCGTGCGACGCCAGCGCCAGCGAGCTCGAGTTCGGCATCACCAGGCCGATGCTCGACACCAGCAGGAACAACGACACCAGCAGCAAGGCCAAGGGCGCCCGGAACAACGCCGACGCCAGCGCCGCGGTCCCGCCGAAGACGCCGAGCAGCAGCCCGGTGAGCAGCAGCGCCCGCTCGCGGATCCGCCCCACGAGCCGTCCGTTGAGCTGGCCCGCCAGCACGATCCCGACGCCGTTCACGCCGAACACCACGCTGTAGGCCTGCGGGCTCAAGCCGTAGACGCCCTGCAGCGCGAACGACGAGCCCGAGATGTAGGCGAACATCGACGCGAACAGCAGCCCGGACGCCAGCGCGTAGCCCGCGAACGACCGGTCCAGCGCCAGCCGCCCGTAGGTCCGCATCACCTGGCCGAGCCGCGCCGGCGACCGCGAAGCAGACGGCTCCGGGAAGAAGAACACCACCACGGCCAGCAGCAGTGCGCCGAACGCCGTCAGCACGACGAACACCCCGCGCCACGACGTCCAGTTCAGCAGCTGCCCGCCGATCAGCGGCGCCAGGATCGGGGCCAGCCCGCTCACCAGCATCAGCGTCGAGAAGAACTTCGTCATCGCGGTGCCGGAGAACAGGTCCCGCACCGTGGCCCGCGCGATCACGATGCCGGCCGCCGCGCCGAGGGACTGGACACCGCGGGCCGCGACCAGCAGCCACGCGTCCGGGCTCACCGCGCACAGCACCGAGCCCACGACGTAGAGCACGAGCCCGGCCAGCAGCGGGCGACGGCGGCCCAGCGCGTCCGACAGCGGTCCGAGCACCAGCTGGCCCAGCGCCAGGCCGGCGATGAACGCGCTGAGCGTCAGCTGGACCGTCGTGTCCGCCGCGTGGAGGTCGCCCGCCATCCGCGGCAGCGCGGGCAGGTACATGTCGATCGACAGCGGCCCGAACGCCGAGAGGCCACCGAGGACGAGGACGAACTTCAGCTGCGTCCGCCTGCTCGTCGCGGTACGTTCCGGCGTGATGGTCATGCGCCTCCTCGGGTCCCTGACTCCGACCAGCGACGCGGTGACCTGCGCTATTCCGGCTGTGAGCGGTGACACCCCGTGCTCAAACGAGCACTGAACCGGTACTGATCCGATCAATTTCCGGTCGATTGGGCGACGGCTCTGGATCGGCGACCCTGACTGCGATATACATCGGATGTCTGGTCGAGCGGGTGAAGGGAAAATCCGTGCAGCTTGTGCGCCTCGGGGAGCCGGGAAGTGAGCGTCCGTTCGTGCGTGCCGACGACGGCACGACCTACGAGCTGGGCGGCCTGACCGCCGACATCGACGGCGGTTTCCTCGCCACCGGCGGCGTCGCCCGCGTGGCCGCCGCGCTCGCCGCCGGGGAGCTGCCGAAGGCGGACGTCGACGGCCTGCGCGTCGGCTCGCCCATCGCCCAGCCCGGCAAGGTCGTCTGCATCGGCATGAACTACCGCCGGCACGCGGAAGAGACCGGCGCGACGCCGCCGACCGAGCCCGTCGTCTTCATGAAGGCGCCGGACGTCGTGGTCGGCCCGGCCGACGACGTCCTCATCCCGCGCGGGTCGGTCAGCACCGACTGGGAGGTCGAGCTCGGGGTCGTCATCGGCAAGACCGCGCGCTACCTCGACAGCGTCGACGAAGCTCTCGAGTACGTCGCCGGCTACGTCGTCTCGAACGACGTTTCCGAGCGCGCGCTGCAGTTCCGCACCGCCCAGTGGGACAAGGGCAAGTCGTGCGAGAACTTCAACCCGCTCGGCCCGGCGCTGGTCCCCGCGGCCGAGGTGCCCGACCCGCAGGACCTCGGCCTGCGGCTGTGGATCAACGGCGAGAAGAAGCAGGACTCGTCGACCAAGGACATGATCTTCTCCGTGGCCGAGATCATCCACCACCTGAGCCAGGTCATGGTCCTGCGCCCGGGCGACCTCATCAACACCGGCACCCCCGAAGGCGTCGCGCTCGGCCAGCCCGACCCCAAGCCCTACCTGCGCGACGGCGACGTGATCGAGCTGGAGGTCGACGGCCTCGGCCGGCAGCGCCAGACCGCGAGGCAGGCCTGACCATGGCGAAGATCATCGGCATGGAGGTCCTCGACGTCCGGTTCCCGACCTCCCGGGAGCTCGACGGCTCGGACGCCATGAACCCCGACCCGGACTACTCCGCCGCCTACGTCGTGCTCCACACCGACGGCGGCCCGGACGGCTACGGGCTCGCGTTCACCATCGGCCGCGGCAACGACGTCCAGGCCGCCGCGATCCGCGCGCTCGCCCCGCACGTCGTCGGCCGGGACGTCCCGGAGGACGCGGCCGCGTTGGGCGACCTGTCGCGCACGCTCGTCGGCGACTCGCAGTTCCGCTGGCTGGGCCCGGAAAAGGGCGTCGCGCACATGGCCGTCGGGGCGGTGGTCAACGCCGCGTGGGACCTCGCCGCGCGCCGCGCCGGCCTCCCGGTCTGGCAGTTCGCGGCCCGGATGTCGCCCGAAGAGCTCGTGTCGCTGGTCGACTTCCGGTACCTCTCCGACGCGCTCACCGAAGCCGAGGCCCTGGACATCCTGCGCCGCGCGGAACCCGGCCGCGCCGAGCGGACGAAGCAGCTGGAAGCGCACGGCTACCGCGCCTACAGCACGTCCCCCGGCTGGCTCGGGTACGCCGACGCGAAGCTGGTGCGGCTGGCCGAGCAGGCCGTCACCGACGGCTTCGAGATGATCAAGCTCAAGGTCGGCGGCAACCTCGAGGACGACGTCCGGCGGATGAAGCTCGCCCGCGAGACCGTCGGCGACGGCATCCGGATCGCCGTCGACGCCAACCAGCGCTGGGACGTCCAGGCCGCGGTCGACTGGATGACCGAGCTCGCGCCGTACGACCCGTACTGGATCGAGGAACCGACGTCCCCGGACGACGTGCTCGGCCACGCGGCCATCGCGAAAGCGCTTGCGCCCATCAAGATCGCCACCGGTGAGCACGTCCAGAACCGCGTCGTCTTCAAGCAGCTGCTGCAGGCGGACGCGATCTCGGTGCTGCAGCTCGACGCCGCCCGCGTCGGCGGGTTCAACGAGAACCTCGCGATCCTGCTGCTGGCCGCCAAGTTCGGCGTCCCGGTGTGCCCGCACGCCGGCGGCGTCGGGCTCTGCGAGCTCGTCCGGCACCTCTCGATGTTCGACTTCGTGGCGGTGTCCGGTACCGACGCGGACCGCTCCATCGAGTGGGTCGACCACCTGCACGAGCACTTCACCGACCCGGCCGTCGTCGAGCGCGGCCGGTACCTCGCCCCGACCGCCCCCGGGTTCTCCGCGCGCATGCACGACGCGACGCTGCGCCGGTTCCGCTTCCCGGACGGTCCCGAGTGGACGGAGACCGCAAGTGAGTGAATTCGAGGGCCTGGTGGCCGCCGTCACCGGAGGCGCCTCGGGCATCGGCCTGGCCGCGGCCACGCTGCTGGCCGAGCGCGGCGCGCAGGTGGCGGTCCTCGACCTGAAGCCGGGCGACGACGGCATCCGCTGCGACGTCTCCTCGGACGACGAAGTGCGCACCGCGATCGACACCGTCGTGGAACGCTTCGGGCGCCTCGACATCCTCGTCAACAACGCCGGCATCGGCGCGCAGGGCGACGTCACCGCGAACGGCGACGACGAGTGGCACCGCGTGTTCGACGTCAACGTCGTCGGCATGGTCCGGCTCGCCCGGGCCGCGCTGCCGCACCTGAAGAACTCGCCGTCCGCGGCGATCGTCAACACCTGCTCCATCGCGGCCTGGGCCGGCCTGCCCAACCGCGCGGTCTACTCGGCCACCAAGGGCGCGGTGCTCTCGCTGACCCTGGCCATGGCGACCGACCACCTGCCCGACCGGATCCGCGTCAACTGCGTGTGCCCCGGGACGGCGGACACGCCCTGGGTGGGCCGGCTGCTCGACGCCGCCGGCGACCCGGCGGCCGAACGCGCGGCCCTCGCCGCGCGCCAGCCGATGGGCCGGCTGGTCACCGCCGACGAGGTGGCGAACGCCATCGTCTACCTCGCCAGCCCGCTTTCCGCTTCGACCACCGGCACCGCGCTCGCGGTGGACGGCGGCATGTACGGCCTGCGTCCTCGCGGCCCCGTGAACCACGACTGAACAAGACTTGATTTCCGCTGTCATCAAGGAGGATGCGGTGCGCACGAAGGTGATCCAGGTGGCCGCCACGGCCGCCGTCTGCGGCCTGGTTCTGGCCGCCTGCGGGTCCACAAAGGACAATGCGTCGGCGCCCGCGGCGGGCGGCGGCACCCCCGGCGGCAAGGTCGGGGCCACGCTGCCCCTGCTGACCTCGCCGTTCTGGCAGGCCTACAACAACTACGTGCCGCAGATGGCCAAGTCCGAGGGCGTCGACGTCCTCCCGACGGTCAACGCGGACAGCGACCCCGCGAAGCTGATCACCGACATCGGCACCTTCCTCAACCAGGGCGTCAAGGGCCTGGTCGTCACGCCGCTGGACTCGGCCGCGATCGTCGCCGGGCTCAAGCAGGCGGAGAACAAGGGCGTGCCGGTGGTCGCGGTCGACGTCGCGCCCGAGAGCGGCAAGGTCGCCATGGTCGTGCGGGCCGACAACAAGGCCTACGGCACCAAGGCCTGCGACGCGATCGGCGAGAAGGTCAAGTCCGGCAAGGTCGTGCAGATCATGGGCGACCTCGCGTCGGTCAACGGCCGCGACCGCTCGGAAGCCTTCCGCGACTGCATGAAGCAGAAGTACCCGGGCGTCCAGGTGCTGGAGATCCCGGCCGAGTGGAAGGCCGACAAGGCGTCCTCCGGCCTCGACAGCATGCTGACCGCGAACCCGGACATCAAGGGCGTCTACATGCAGGCCGGCGGCGTCTACCTGGCCCCGACCGAGCAGGCCCTCAAGCGCAAGAACCTGTTCTTCCCGGTCGGCGACCCGAAGCACATCGTGCTCGTGTCCAACGACGGCATCCCGCAGGAGCTGGCCGCGATCCGCGCCGGCGAGCTCGACGCCACCGTGTCCCAGCCGGCCGACGCGTACGCGAAGTACGGCCTGTACTGGCTGAAGAAGGCCATGGCGGGCGAGACGTTCAAGCCCGGCCCGACCGACCACGACAGCACCATCGTCGAGATCAGCCCCGGCATCCTCGAGGACCAGCTGCCCGCGCCCGTCATCACCAAGGCCAACGTGGACGACAAGGCCCTCTGGGGGAACAACCTGTGACCGCGCTGCCCGCCGGCGAATCCGCCGTCCCGGTGGTCAGCGCGGTAGGAGTCGGCAAGCGCTACGGCCCGACCGTGGCGCTGCACGACGTCAGCCTCACCGTGCACCCCGGCGAGTCGCACGCGCTCGTCGGGCGCAACGGGGCCGGCAAGTCGACGCTCGTCTCCATCCTCACCGGACTGTCCGCCACGGACACCGGGCACGTCGAGTTCGGCGGCGAGCCGGCCCCCGCGCTGACCAAGCAGGACGACTGGAAGGCCCGCGTCGCCTGCGTGTACCAGCACGCGATGGTCGTCCCGCAGCTCACCGTCGCCGAGAACCTGTTCCTCAACCGGCAGGCGGGCGGCGGGTTCTCGATCGGCTGGAAGTCGTTGCGGCGCAAGGCCCGCGAGCTGCTCGACTCGTGGGACGTGCACGTCGACGTCGACACCCCGGCCGGCGAGCTGTCGGTCGAGGACCGGCAGTTCGTCGAGATCGCCCGCGCGCTGTCCTACGGCGCCCGGTTCATCGTCCTCGACGAGCCGACCGCGCAGCTGGACAGCCAGGCCATCGAGCGGCTCTTCGAGCGGATGCGCCAGATGCAGGCGGGCGGGGTGACGTTCCTGTTCATCTCGCACCACCTGCACGAGGTGTACGAAGTCTGCCAGGCCGTCACGGTGCTGCGCGACGCGAAGCACGTGCTCACCGCGCCGGTGGCCGAGGTCGGCAAGGCCGAGCTGGTCGACGCGATGACCGGCGAACCCGGCGGCCTGTCCGTCCGCGACGCCGCCTCCCGGGAGTCCCTCGAGGACGACGCCGCCGAGATCCTGGCGGTCGACGGGCTCTCCGGCGACAGCTTCCACGACGTCTCGTTCCGGCTCCACCAGGGCGAAGTCGTCGGGCTCGCGGGCAGCAACGCCAGCGGGAAGCACCAGGTCGCCGAGACGGTCTACGGCCTGCGGACGCCGTCCGCGGGCACGGTCCGCGTCGACGGCAAGCCGCTGCGGCCGGGCGACATCCCGGCGGCGATCCGGGCCGGGATCGGCTGCGTGCCGCGCGACCGCCACCACGAGGGCCTGGTGCTGGCGCACTCGATCGCCGACAACGCCACCCTGTCCATCCTGGACAAGCTGGGCCGTGGCGGGATCGCGTCGCCGGGGACGCGGCACGCGAAGGCGGCGCAGGCGCTGAAGGACTACGACATCGTGGCCGCGGGTGCCGAGCAGCCGGTGTCCGACCTCTCCGGCGGCAACCAGCAGAAGGTCGTGCTGGCCAGGGCGCTGCTGAGCGACCCGCGGGTGGTCGTGCTGATCAACCCGACGGCCGGGGTGGACGTGAAGTCGAAGGAGGCGCTGCTCGCGGTCGTCGACCGGGTGCGCGCCGAAGGCAAGGCGGTGCTTATCGTCAGCGACGAGCTGGACGACCTGCGCCTGAGCGACCGGGTCCTGGTGCTGCGCGCCGGGGCCGTGGTCGCCGAGCACGAGGCCGGGTGGTCCGACGGCGACCTCGTGGCCGACATCGAAGGAGTCGAGCTTTCGTGACCGACGTGATGACCTCTCCGCAGACGGAGCTGCCCGCGCCACCCCGGCGCCGGAAAGCCGTCTGGCTGCGTGAACTCGCCCTGCTGCCCGCACTGGTCGTGGTGTTCCTCATCGGCGGCCTGGTCGACGACACCTTCGTCGGCTGGAGCAACATCGTCAGCATCCTGACCGCGTCCGCGGCGCTGTCGCTGGTGGTGCTGGGCGAGTCGCTGGTGCTGATCACCGGGAAGTTCGACCTGTCGCTGGAATCCACGATGGGCCTGGCACCCGCGCTGGGCGCGATGGTCGTGATCCCGGCGGCGTCGGCCGGCTTCGGCGTCGAGCTGCCCGCCGCGATCGGGCTCTTGGTGATCCCGCTGTGCGGTGCGCTCGTCGGGTTCGTCAACGGCTTCCTGATCGTGAAGCTGAAGCTGAACGCCTTCATCGTGACGCTGGCGATGCTCACCGTGCTGCGCGGTGTCCAGGTCGGGTCGACCAAGGGCAAGACGCTGTTCAACCTGCCGGACTCGTTCACCAACCTCGCGACGACGACGTTCGCCGGGCTGCCGATGTCGGTGTGGCTGGCGGCGCTGCTGTTCGCGGTCGCCGGCTGGGTGCTGCGCTACCACCGCGTCGGCCGCGCGCTGTACGCGATCGGCGGCAACCGGGAAGCCGCGCGGGCGGCCGGCGTGCGCGTCGACCGGATCGCGTGGGCGGTGTTCGTCGTCGCCGGGATCCTCGCCGCGATCGGCGGGCTCGCGTACACCGGTTACGTCGGCGCGCTCGGTGCGAACCAGGGGTCGGGGATGATCCTGCAGGTGTTCGCGGCGGCGGTGATCGGCGGCGTCTCGCTCGACGGCGGCAAGGGCACGCTGGTCGGCGCCCTCACCGGCGTCCTGCTGCTGTCGTCGGTGTCGAGCCTGCTCAACTACGCGCACGTGACGGCGGAGTGGCAGGGCGCGATCTACGGCGCCATCATCCTGGTCGCGCTGATCATCGCCCGGTACGCGGGCGGAAAGCCCCAGACCTGATGGTCACCCGGTGATCATCCGATCACTGTCAGGAGGCTTCCGCGGCCGGCTCGGCGTCCGAATCGGGCACGGTCGGGTCGTCCGCGGTGCCCAGTGCGTTGCGCAGCCACTGCTCCACGCCCGCGACGTGCACGGTCGCCCACGAGCGCGCCAGTTCCGGCTCGCGGGCCGCGATCGCCTCGTAGATCGCCGAGTGCTGCTCCCGGGTCTTCGCGACCGCGCCCTCCTGGGTGAGGCCGCGCCAGATCCGGGCCCGCGCGGTCGGCCCGGAGAGGCTGTCGAGCAGCGAGCAGAGCACCGGGTTGCCGGAGCCGTCGGCGATCTTGCGGTGGAACTGCAGATCGTTGGCGACCAGCGCCTCGACCGTCGGCGAGTCCTCCAGCTCCCCGAGGAGCTGACCCAGCTCGGTGATGTCGTCGTCGCTCATGTGCAGCGCGGCCAGCGCGGTCGCGGCCGGCTCGAGGATCCGCCGCACGGCGAGGAAGTCGAGCACGGTGTCGTCGCGGTGGAAGTCGACCACGAACGTCATCGCGTCGAGCAGCAGGTTCGGCTCGAGGCTGGTGACGTACGTGCCGTCGCCCTGGCGGACGTCGAGCACCCTGATCAGGCACAACGCCTTGACGGCCTCCCGCAGGGAGCTGCGCGAGAGCCCGAGCCGCTGGGCCAGCTCGGCCTCCTTCGGCAGCCGGTCGCCCGGTGCCAGCTCGCCGGAGATGATCATGTCCTTGATCTTGTCGATCGCGACATCGGTGACGGGCATCGTGTCCGCCCTTCCCTGCAACAGACCTCGGATGTTTCGGTGTTACCCCCAGCGTGCCATGTCCCGGCGAAGGAGTGGTGATGACCCACGGTCCGGCACCTCAAAGAGTGGCCCTCCATACGCGGCTGAAGCCCGGCAAGGAGGCCGAATACGAGTCCGTCCACGCGGTCATCCCGCCCGAGCTGGACGTCGCCCTCCGCGAAGCCGGCGTCCGCACCTGGCGGATCTGGCGTAACGGTCTCGACCTCTTTCACGTCGTCGAGGTGGACGACTACGCGGCGATGCGGGCGGCGTTGCGGGACCACCCCGCGAACGTCCCGTGGCAGGCCAGGATGGCCGAGCTGCTGGCCGTCGAAGACGACTACTCCGGCGACGACACCGGCATCGGGCTGGTCTGGGAACTGCCGGTGAAGGAGTGACGGCGTTGGAACTCTCCCTGTCCCCGCTCGGGCTCGGCTGCGCGCAGCTGGGCAACCTCTACCACGCGATCAGCGACGAGACGGCGGCCGCGACCGTGCGCCGCGCGTGGGACGAGGGCGTCCGGTACTTCGACACCGCGCCGCACTACGGCCTCGGCCTCTCGGAGACCCGCCTCGGCGCGGCGCTGCGGTCGTACCCCCGCGACGAGTACGTGCTCTCGACGAAGGTCGGCCGCGTGCTGGAGCCGAACCCGGACGGCGCGGGCGAGCGCGACGACCAGGGCTTCGCCGTCCCGGCCGCGTACAAGCGCCGGTGGGACTTCAGCCGCGACGGTGTCCTGCGGTCCTTCGAGGACAGCCTCACCAGGCTGGGGCTCGACCGCGTCGACATCGTCTACGTGCACGACCCCGACGACCACTTCGAGGAAGCCCTGCGCGGCGCCTTCCCCGCGTTGCGCGAGCTGCGGGACCAGGGCGTGATCCGCGCGTTCGGCGCCGGGATGAACCAGGCGCCGATGCTCACGGAGTTCGTCCGCCGGACCGACCTCGACGTGCTGCTGGTGGCCGGGCGCTACACGCTGCTCGACCAGCCCGCGCTCGACGAGCTGCTGCCGCTCTGCGTCGACCGCGGCGTCTCCGTCGTCGCCGGCGGCGCGTTCAACGGCGGCATCCTGGCGACCGCCGAGCCGGGCCGCGTCTACGACTACGCCGACGCCCCGCCGGAGCTGGTCGAGCGCGCCGGGCGGATCGCCGAAGTCTGCGCGCGGCACGGCGTCGAGCTGCCGGAAGCCGCGCTGGCGCTGCCGATGGCGCATCCCGCGGTGGCGTCGGTCGTCGTCGGCGCGCATGATCCGGACCAGGTCAGCGTCAACGCACGGCGCGCGCGGGCCGCGGTGCCGCTCCAGCTGTGGAAGGAACTGGTCGACGCGGGCCTGCTGCGCGCCGACGTCGTCATCGCCGAAGGAGCCTCATGATCGACGCGCACCACCACCTGTGGGACCCGTCGCGGCGCGAGTACCCGTGGATGGCGGGGGCGGCGCTCGACCCGATCCGCCGCCCGTACACGGTGGACGACCTGCGCGCGGTGACCAAGGCGGCCGGCGTGCACGCGACGGTGCTGGTCCAGACGGTGTCATCGGCCGAGGAGACTTCGGAGTTCCTCGCCACGGCTTCCGCGGAGCCGGTGATCGCGGGCGTGGTCGGCTGGGTGGACCTCGCGGCCCCGGACGTCGCCGACCGGCTGGCGGCTCTTCGCGAGGAGGGTCCGCTGGTCGGGATCCGGCACCAGGTGGAGACCGAGCCGGACGACGACTGGCTGCTGCACCCGGCGGTGGTGGCCGGGCTGAGCACGGTGGCGTCGGCGGGCCTGGCGTACGACCTGCTGGTCCGCCCGGCGCAGCTGCCCGCGGCGGCCGAGGTGGCGTTGCGGCTGCCGGAGCTGCGGCTGGTGCTGGACCACGCGGCGAAGCCGCCGATCGCGGCGGGGGAATGGGAGCCCTGGGCGTCCGGGGTGGCGGCGCTGGCCGCGCGCGAGAACGTCGTGTGCAAGCTGTCCGGGCTGGTCACGGAGGCGGACTGGACGGGCTGGGAGGTCGGGCACCTGCGCCGGTACGTCGACCACGTGCTGGACGCGTTCGGTCCCGCGCGGGTGGTGTTCGGCTCGGACTGGCCGGTGTGCGAGCTGGCGGCGTCCTACGAGCTGGTCCTGGACGCGGCGATCGCGCTGACCGGCGGGCTTTCCGACGCCGAGCGGCTGGGCGTGTTCGAGCACAACGCCCGCCGCGTCTACGGCTTGGATGCGAGCGGGGAGACCTCCCCCAGGGGGTAGAAGAGGTTTCCCCGCTCGCGGCTGGGAGGCCTAGAACTCTTCGTCGTGGATCATGCCGCGCAGCCGGGTCAGCGCGCGGTGCTGCGTCACGCGGACGTTGCCCGCGGAGATCCCGAGCGCTTCGGCGGTTTCCTGTGCCGAGAAGCCGACCGCGATGCGCAGGGTCAGGATCTCCTGCTGCACCCGCGGCAGCGAGGCGAGCAGCCGGCCCAGGCGGGCGCCGAGGTCGAGGTGCAGCGCGTGGCTCTCGGGCTCGTTGCCGGCGACGAGCGGGCGCTCGGGGAGCTCGGGGACGGGCTCGGAGCGGTCGCGGGCGACGGCGCGGTAGGCGTCGGCGACCTTGTTGGCCGCGATCGCGTGGACGAGGTAGAGGAAGGATCCGCCGCGGTCCTGATAATCCGGAAGGGCCTTCAACACCGCGAGGCACACCTCCTGGGCGACGTCGTCGGCCGAGAGGTAGGAGAGGTCGCGGCCACCCATCCGCGCCCGGCAGTACCGCACCACGACCGGCTCGATCATCTGGAGCAGGTTGTGGATGGCGGCGGGGTTGCCCTCGCCCGCGTCCTTGACGAGCGGGTCGAGGTCCTCCTTGGTGAGCCGTCCGCTGGGACGCGGCAATGACTCAGGAGTGCGATAATCGCGATCGCTGTTGTCGGACTGCTCGGCGGTCCTCGTCGGTGCTGTCATGAGTCGTCTCCCCGGCCGACCCTCGACCGTCGCTGCCGGGGGATCAACTCTCTGTGACGTTCCGATCGCAGATACTCCGGGAGACCCGGTCTTACCTGCGTTCCGTGCGACGCTGGGTAATCGTAAGCACGGGATGGCGCATCAGTCCAGATTTCAAGTACCAATACCCCGTTAGCAGCAGTGACCGTGATGTTCCCGCGACCAGGCCCCGCACATTGCGATTAATCGGTTTCAGGATGTGCCGAGTTCACCCGTCAGTGGAGGACGGCCACGGAAGTGGCAGTCACGGTCACGGCGAGCGACGCGACGGCGGGCAGAAGAGGACTCATCGCGACCGGCGAGGCGCTCCGCAGAGCCCGTTCGCGACGCACGCCCACGGCCGCGAGCAGGGCAGATGTCACCGCGGCGAGCAGCACGGGGACGAGAGAGACACCCCAATGGCGCTGGGCGGCGGAGTGCAGCAGAAGTACGGTGCAGGCGGCAGAGGCGAGAGCGGTCCGCCGCCAGGCGAGCCCGGTGCGCTCGGCTTGGGCGCCATCAGGGGTGGTCACGGGATTACCCGCAGGGCGATGACGGTACTTCTGACGTCGCGATAATCGCGAAGCGGCGGTATTCGGGGGACGGCCTGGAGTCGGTCGGCATTGGTCCGAATGGCTTGAACGGCTCCTGGCGGGGCCGGGCAGGCCTGTTCGGACGGCCTAACGGCATGTGCGGTCCGTGGCGGAGCGTGCGGACCGGGATCGGCGGGGGTCACGGAGCCGGGCTGCCGAATGTCCGAGCGAGCTTGGCTCCGGACGGCGCGGCGTGGCTGGTGCGGGTGTCGGATCGGTGTGGTCTGTGTGCCGCGTGGCCGAGGCGCCGCGGTCTGTTGTCGGCTGGGCCGGGTAGGTGCGGGCTGGGTGCCTCGAAGCCGGAGTGCCGCGGTCTGCGGCGTCTGCTCGAGGTCGGCTGCGGCGGGCATGTCCGCCACCCGTGAGCGGTGCGCCGGTGCGATTGCCGCGCCTGCCGTGTTCTGCTGTCGGCTGGGCCGGACCCCTGCGGCCCGTGGCGCCTGCCCAAGCCCTGCCACCCGCGACCAGCGCGCCGGTGCGATTGCCGCGCCCACCTCGGTCCGCCGCTGGGCGGGCCGGATCCGCGCGTGCCGAGCCGCGGCCGGCTTGGTCACGGCACCACCAGCAACACCGCCGCCGTCACCGTCAGCGCCAGCAACCCTCCGGTCAGTGCCACGATCGTCCAGCTCCGCGGCAACGGCTCGCCCGCCCGCATCGCGATCTGCACCCTCCGCCACCGCGGGTACGCCGTCGCCGCCAAGGCTGCCGCCAGCACCACGCACAGTCCGGCGAGCACCGCGCTGGCCGCCGCCGGGGCCGGGACCAGCTGGTGCACCGCGACCCCGCCCGCCAGCAACCCCAGCGCCGTGCGGATCCACGCCAGGAACGTGCGCTCGTTGGCCAGCGTGAAGCGATAATCCGGCTCACTGCCGCCCTCGTGGGGCTTGATGTCTTCCGAGGCCACGCCTCCAGACGCTAGCCGCTGTGGGCGGGCGTGGCCGTCCGGTGCGCGAACACCCACCAGCGCAGCACCGCGAACCGCACGAACCCGCCGACCAGGCTGGCCAGCAGCAGCGTGCCGGTCTCCTCCCACGACGTCGGCCGGTCGACGACCGCGTCGAGGATCGCCAGCACCGCCGACCCGTACCCGGCGTAGAACGCGAACGTCAGCAGGTCCTGCAGGTGCCGCTTCCCGGCGTTGCTCGGCCGCCCGGCGAAGGTGACGCGGCGGTGGAACTCGGTGTTCCCGACCGTCGTCAGCGCGATCGCGACCAGGTTCGCCACCTGGGAGCCGAGCTCGTCGCGCAGCAGCAGGAACAGAACGGCCTGTACGCCGGTTGTCACGACGCCGGCCACGACGTACCACGCGGCGTGCGTGCCGAGCTCGTGGTGCCGTTCCGGGTCGGTGGCGAGCAGCCGGTGTCCCGGTGCGCACCTGGTGGTGGCCATGATCCGAAGCTACCCCGCGTTCACAAAATTGTGAATATGTTAAACCCGTTGAAGAAATGTGATCCCGGTGACACCGGCCGGGTTTGAAGCCCCCGACGCCCCGGGTAGGTCACCGGCGATGACGGGAGAAAGCAGTGAGTGAACCGCAAGGCCTGGACCCCAGCGAGGCGCTCGACGAGGACGAGCTGCGCGTGGACCCCCTCGAAGCGGGCGTCGAGCCGCCCGAGCACTGGAGCGCCGCCGATCGCTTCGGCACCACGCCCAGAGAAGCGCGCGAAGGCGAGCCGATGGACCAGCGCCTCGCCGAAGAGGTGCCGGACACCGAGCCCGAGCCGGTCCCGGAACGCCCGCTCGCGGCGACCCCGGCCGACCAGCTCGACGAGACCGTCGAAGACGCGCCGGCCGACTACGAGCAGGTGACCCCGGCCGACGAGATCCCGCACCGCCACGCCGACCCCGATCCGGGCGAGCAGGCGGACTACGCGGGTGGCTCGGTGGCGGACGCCATCCGCGAGGCTCGACAGGGCTGATCCGCTCAGACTGCACGCCCGAACGGACGCCCTTAGCGTGGGGCTCCACAGTGCATCCGACCGCGACGAAGGGAAGGCCGAAGATGCTTACCGTGACCGAAGCCGCCGCCGAGGCGATCACCGCACTGACCAGTCAGGGGGAGGGCGACGCCGGGCTCCGCCTGGCGGTCCAGAACGCCGACGGCGAAAGCGCCCAGCTGGCGCTGTCCGTCGCCCCCGAACCCGCGGCGGGCGACAGCGTGCTGGGTGCCGAGGAAGGCCCGAAGGTCTTCCTGGAACCGCAGGCCGCGGCGTTGCTCGACGACAAGGTGCTCGACGTCCAGGAGGACGAAGCCGGCGGAGTCGCCTTCGCGGTGCTGCCGCAGCACACGAGCTGACCACGGCGGACGGGCCCTCCGCAGCGTCGCGGGCGGCCCGTTCGCCGGGCGTTCGCCAGCTGGCCGGCCCGGACGCGGACCACGTCCACGGCTAGCCGGCCGCCCAGTCGCGGACCACCTCCGCGGCGCGCGCCCGCAGCAGTTCCGCCGCGTTCGCTTGCGCGTGCTCCACCGACGGCGCGTGGTCGATCAGCGCGCTGCTCCCCACCACGCCCAGCCGTTGCAGCCCGGCGGCGTCGAGCTGGATCCGCCCGGCCAGCGCGATCAGCGGTATACCCCGCGCCCGATCCGCGATCCCGGCCGGCGCCTTGCCGTTCAAGCTCTGTTCGTCGAGCGAGCCCTCCCCGGTGATGACGAGGTCGGCGCCCACCAGCGCCGCATCGACCCCGGTCAGCCCCGCGATGAGGTCGAACCCGGATTCGACGACCCCGCCCAGCGCGATCGCGCCCGCCGCGACCCCGCCACCGGCACCCGCACCCGGAATCCGGGAGACGTCCGGAGCGCCACCCACCTGGAGAGCGTGCGCCCACCGGCCCAGAGCTTCGTCGAGCACCTTCACCTCCGACGGCCCCGCACCCTTCTGCGGCCCGAACACGGCGGCGGCGCCTTCCGGGCCCAGCAACGGGTTCGTGACGTCGGTGGCGACGGCGACGCTCACCCCGTCGAGGCGTTCCCGGACCGGCGTCAGCTCCGTCGACGCCACGCGCGACAGCGTCCCGCCGCCCAGGCCGACTGGTGCGCCGAACGCGTCCAGCACGCCGCCGCCGAGCGCGCCGAGCATCCCGGCCCCGCCGTCGGTGCTGGCCGTGCCCCCGACCGTCAGCACGAGCCGGCGAGCGCCGTGGATCAACGCGTCCGCGAGCAGCTCTCCGACGCCCCAGGTGTGCGCGCCCAGCGCGGTTTCCGGGCTGGGCTCGACGAATTCGATCCCGCACGCGCGCGCCGATTCGACGTACGCCGTGCCGTCCAGCACCGCGTAAGAAGCCTGGACCGGGTCTTCGAGCGGCCCGCGGACGGTCAGCCGGACGATCCGCGCGCCCGCCGCTTCGAGGACGTCGAGCGTGCCTTCGCCGCCGTCGGCGACCGGGCAGGTGACGATTTCGGCGTCCGGCAACGCGTCCCGCACGCCGAGCGCGATGGCCGCCGCGGCCTCGACCGCGGTGAGACTGCCCTTGAACTTGTCGGGCGCGATGACGATCCGGGTCATGGCTTCACCTCCGTCAGCGGGGGACGCCCGGCGAGCACCGCCGCGACGTTGCGGGCCGCCAGCACGGCCATCGCCGTGCGCGTCTCGACCGTGGCGGACCCGAGGTGCGGGCTCAGGACGACGTCGTCCCGGCCGAGCAGCCGCGGTTCGACGTCGGGCTCCTTCTCGAACACGTCCAGCGCGGCGCCGGCGATCTCCCCGGCTTCGAGGGCGTCCGCCAGCGCGGCTTCGTCGACGACCGGGCCGCGCGTGGTGTTCACCAGATAGGCGCTGGGTTTCATGGCGCGCAACGCGGCCGCGTCGATGAGGTGCCGCGTCTCGGGGGTCAGCGGGCAGTGCAGCGAGACGACGTCCGAACGCGCCAGGAGCTCTTCGAAGGGAACGGACCCCGGTTTCGACCGTCCCGAATGGACGATCGACATGCCGAACGCCTCGGCCCGCTTCGCCACCGCCCGGCCGATCTGGCCGAACCCGACGATGCCGAGCGTCTTGCCCTGCAGGCCCGAGCCGAGCAGGAAGCCGAGGTGGAACGACCACGGCGTGCGCGAGCGCAGCAGCCGTTCGCCCTCGCCGATCCGCCGGGTCACCGCCAGCAGCAGGCCGAAGGCGAGGTCCGCGGTCGCGTCGGTGAGCACGCCCGGCGTGTTCGTGACGACTACGCCGCGCCCGGCCAGCGCCGGGACGTCGACGTTGTCGTAACCGACGGCGACGTTCGCGACCACCTTCAGCCCGGGCCCGGCGGCGTCGGCCAGCGCGCCGTCGAGCCGGTCGTGCAGCATGCCGACGACGGCGTCCGCGCCGGCCACGAACTCGCGCAGCTCGTCACCGGTCAGTGGCCGGTCCAGCTCGGACACGGCCACTTCGCCCGCTTCGGCCAGCACTTTCACCGCGTCGTCGGGAATCCATCGGGTCACCGCGATCTTGGGCACGCCGACAGCCTAGTTCACGGCACCGACAATTCAGCCCCGCTGGACCGCGGCCAGGACGATCTCCGACTGCGCGGCGGCCCCGGCGCCGTTGGGGTGGAAGGGAAACGCGAGCAGCAGCGGGTTGCTCGCCGAGATCGGGATCAGGCCCTCGGCGTAGCGCACGGTGGGCGCCTGGCACGCGTCGTGCCCGACGGTCGGGGTGTAGGTGTCGACCAGCTCGGTGTCGTTGGCCGCGGCGACCCGCGCGAGCATGGCGTTCATGTGGAGGAACTTCTCCTGCAGGTAGGCGACGTCGCCGTCGGCGATCGGGATCACCGGCCAGCAGCCCTTCCCGCTCGCGGGCAGCCCGGCGAGGTAGTTCACCAGCAGGACCCGCGCCTGCGGCGAGCGCTCGTGGATCCCCTGCAGCGCGTTCGCGACCTTGGGCTCGCTTGCCGTGATCGCGTTCTCCAGCTGGTCGACGCCGCCCGCGGTGAACTTCGCCTTGCACGTGCTCACCGGCAGGAGGTTGAGGCACTTGGTCACGGCCGACGCGAGCCCGATGTCGTTGCCGCCGATCCCGACGGTCACCAGGTCGGTGGTGGGCGTGAGCCGGTCGAACTGCGGCGGGTTCGTCCCGCCCAGCGGCAGCTTCTGCGGCTGCGTGAAGTCGGGCGTCGCGGCGCCACCGCAGCTGGCGTCGCGGAACGTCTCGACGCCGAGCGCGCCGGCCACCTCGTGCGGGTAGTCCGAAGTGGACTGTGCGCAGTCGAGCGGGGTGAACTGGGTGGCGGGCGGGAGGGTGACGAAGACGTCCGCGGTCCAGGAGTCACCCAGGGCGACGTATTCGCGGTAGCTCGCGTTCGCCGTAGCCGACGCCGGAGCGGCGAAGGCGAGCATGGCGAGCGCGGGCACGACGAGCAGAGCGAACAGGCGCTTGCGCATGCTGCCTCCGTTGGCGAGCGGCGAGGTGAAGGACTTTCACATTTGACTCACGTCCGGTGAAAAGTCAATCCAGGTCACCCGTCCTGGTGACGCCGGTCGGCGTGGGTATTCAGACCCTGGTCAGCCGCACCACCGCGCTCGCGTACCCGCTCCCGGGCAGGTCGACGTCGAGTCCGTGGCTCAGCAGCACCGCGCCGTCGTGCACGACGCCGTCCTGGTCGCGGTACCGCGCGGAAGGATCCAACCCGGTCAGCCGGGGCGGCGTGACCGGCCGCGCGAACTCCGCGGGCCGCCGCCAGAAGAAGACCACGACGTCGTCGTCCAGCACGTACTGCACCGCGGTCAGCGCCGACTTCGCCGGGTCCGCCAGCCGGTACAGCTCGCCGTGCTGCACCACGGGCCGGATTTCCTTGTACAGCGCGACGTGCGCCGCCGCCTCGTCGAGTTCTTCGGGAGACCACCGCGGCAGGTCGCCGCCCAGGCCGAGCACGCCCGCCATCGCGACGTGGAACCGGAAGCTCAGCGGCGCCTCGCGGCCCGTGGTCGGGTTCGGGCTGTCGGTGACCCAGGCCGACATCGTGCCGGCGGGGTAGAGCTGGCCGTAGCCGTGCTGGATGGTGATCCGATCGGCGGCGTCGGTGTTGTCGGACGCCCAGATCTCGTCGGTGCGGGCGAGGATTCCCAGGTCGGTGCGCCCGCCGCCGCCCGCGCAGCCCTGGATCCGCAACGCGGGGTGATCGGCGCGCAGCCGGTCCAGGATGGTGTGCACCGCGCGGACGTGCTCGACCCAGAGCCGTCCCGCGTCGTCGCCCGCCGCGGGCCAGCCGGCCTCGGTGAACGCGCGGTTCATGTCCCACTTGAGGTAGTCGATCCCGTGCTCGCCGACGAGCCGGTCGAGCCACTTGTGCGCCCAGTCCGCGACGTCCGCGCGCGCGAAGTTCAGCACGAGCTGGTTCCTGAGCGTGGTTCGCGAGCGGTGGGCCATGTGCAGCACCCAGTCCGGGTGGGCGCGGTAGAGGTCGCTGTCCGGGTTGACCATCTCCGGCTCGACCCACAGCCCGAACTTCATGCCGTGCGCGTGGACGGCTTCGACCAGGGGCCGCAAGCCGGCCGGGAAGCGCTGCTCGTTGGCGGTCCAGTCGCCGAGCCCGGCCGCGTCGCCGGTGCGGGCGCCGAACCAGCCGTCGTCCATGACGAACAGCTCGGTCCCGAGTTTCGCCGCGGCCGCCGCGAGGGACGTCTCGGTGGCTTCGTCGACGTCCCAGCCGGTGGCCTCCCACGAGTTGTAGACGATCGGCCGCAGCTCCTGGGGGTACGGCTGGACGAACTCGCGGACGTAGGCGTGCCACCGCCGGCTCGTGCCGCCGAAGCCGTCGCCCGCGTAGAGCCCGGCGAACACCGGTGTCTCCCAGGTTTCGCCGCGCAGCAGCCGCCAGCCGACGTGCTCGTGGCCGAACCCGCCGGTCCACGTGACGCGGCCGGTGTGCGTGCGCTCCACGGTGATCCGCCAGCTCCCGCTCCACGCGAGCGCGGTGCTCCAGACCTCGCCGGACGTCTCGGTCGCGTCACCCGCGTCGAGCATCACCCAGGGGTTGACCTGGTGGCTGGACACCCCGCGACGGCTGGTCAGCGTGGTTTCGCCGACCGGCAGCGGTTCGCGCAGCACGCCGTACTCGGCGCTCCACGCGCCGGAGGTCCGGGTGAGCCGCGCGCCGTCGCGGCGGGGGAGCGTCCACGACGCGGAATCCGTGCGCAGCAGGGAAATCGGGGCCTCCCCGGTGTTGCGCAACGACGTCCAGCGCTCGACGACGTCGCCGCGAACGCGGTAGTGCAGCGACAGCTCCAGCGGGTAGTGCCGGTCCACGAGCCGCACGACCAGGGAGTCCTCGGTGCCGGTGTGCCCGTCGTAACGCCACTCGAGGGCCGACGTCCCGTCCTCGTACCGCACGGCCAGCGCCGCGACGCCGAAGAAGGCGCCACCTTCGGTCGGCAGCTCCTGCCGCTCGTCGCCCGGCTCGTCGAAGCTGCTGTCGGCCGGGTTGCGGCGCGCGGCGACCTGCGTGGCCTGGGCCAGCGTCAGCGGCGGGCCCCAGTGGACGTGGCGCGGCCGGTCGTCGGCGTCGAGCCGGAAGGCGTACGAGCTCTCGGGGGTGCGCAGCAGCCAGAGCCGGTGCGCGGGGTCGTGTTCGACGAGCGACATGATCCCGAGCGTAGGCATGACCAGCCGAAAAATAAATTCTTGACGAAGTTAATTAATCCTGCCTACCCTTCCGGCCATGCCTCGCAGTGCACCGGCAAGGGCGCCGATCACCAGTCCCGCGGCAGCGACCGTGTTCACCACGGTCCTGACCGAAGGGCCGGTCTCCCGCGTCGACGTCGCCCGGCGCACCGGCTTGTCGTCGGCCGCCGTCACCAAAGCGGCCCGGCCGTTCATCGAAGCCGGTTACCTCGAAGAACTCGCCTCCGAAGGCCGCACCGGCCCCGGCGCCGGCCGGCCCGCGAACCCCCTCGCGATCCGCCCCGACCGCGAGTACTTCGTCGGCGTCAAGATCACCGGCGACGACCTGATCGGGGTGGTCACCGACCTGCGCGCCGACGTCCGCGCCAGCGCCCACCACGCGCTGACCGGCCACGACGTCGACCACGTCGTCCGCGCGCTGGCCGACCTCGTCGGCGAACTGCTGGCCGGCCCGACCCCGGACGGCACCAGCAACCTCCGGGAGCGCGCCTACTGCCTCGGCGTCGCGGTTTCCGGCGACGTCGACCGCGCTTCCGGCCTCGTCCGGTACTCGCCGTTCCTGGGCTGGCGGGACGTGCCGCTGGCTTCCCTTCTGGAGGACGCCACCGGGCTGACCGTGACGCTGGAGAACGACGTCAAGGCGCTGACCGTGGCCGAGCAGTGGTTCGGCGAGGGCGTCGGCGCGTCATCGTTCGCGCTGGTCACGGTAGGCACGGGCATCGGCAGCGCGCTCGTGGTGAACGGCGACCTGGTCCGCGGCGCGCACGGCGTCGCCGGCGAGATCGGGCACGTCCCGGTGGCCGACGGCGGCCCGCCCTGCCACTGCGGCGGCCGGGGCTGTGTCGAGGCGATCGCGTCCACCGAGGCGATCCTGCTGCGCGCTCGCGAAGTCTCCGGCGAACCCGGGCTGACCATGGACGACGCCGTGACGCGCGCCCGCGGCGGTGACGAGCCGCTGCGCGAGGTGTTCGCCGCGGCCGGGCACGCGATCGGGCTCGGCCTGGCCGCGCTGGTCAACCTGTTCGGCCCGGAACGGGTGGTCGTCTCCGGGGAAGGCGTCGCCACCTACGACCTGTTCGAGGACCAGATCCGCCGGACCTTCGCGGTCCAGGCCTTCGGCAGCGCCGCCCGCTGCGGCCTGGTGATCCGGCCGCTGCCGTTCGAGGAGTGGGCGCGGGGCGCGGCCGCCGTCGCCATCCAAAGTCTTTTCGTCGCCGAGAGCGTCTAAGGAGTCCGTTGTGAGCCCCATGAATCGCCGAAGCTTCCTGGTCGGTTCCGTGTTGTTCGCCGGTGGCGCCGCACTCGCGGGCTGCACGAGCGATCCGTTGAACAAGAACGCGGGCGCCGCTTCGGGCGCGAAAGTCACGCTGCAGCAGTGGTACCACGCGTACGGCGAATCCGGGACGCAGCAGGCCGTCCAGCGCTACGCGCAGGAGTTCACCAAGGCCAACCCGGACATCGCGATCAACGTCAGCTGGATCGCCGGCGACTACGAGACCAAGCTCAACTCGGCGATGCTCACCGCGCAGGCACCCGACCTGTTCGAGCTGGGCGACTTCCGGTACCAGAACGTCAAGAACGGCCTGCTCGCGCCGCTCGACGACATCATCACGCCGGCCAAGGCCGACTTCAGCCCGGCGGCGCTCGACACCGTGACGGTCGACGGCAAGATCTACGGCGTCAAGATGATCGACGACGTCATGATGCTGTACTACCGCAAGAGCGCGCTGCAGGCCGCGGGCGTGCAGCCGCCGCAGACGTTCGCCGAGCTGCTCGACGCGACCCGCAAGCTCACCACGGGCAAGCAGAAGGGCCTTTACGTCGGCACCGACGGCGTCGGCGAGGCCGCGACGCTGCTGCTCTGGTCGTCCGGCGGCGACTTCTTCGACAGCAGCGGCAAGAAGGTCGCCTTCGCCTCGCCCGAGGCCGTCGCCGCGATCGCCGGGCTCAAGCAGCTGCACGACACCGGCGGCCTGCTCCAGGGCTACCCGACCGACTGGTCCGACCCCGGCGCGTTCGCCAACGGCGCCACGGCGATGCAGTGGGGTGGCCTGTGGTCGCTGCCCGACATCAAGAAGGCCCTCGGCGACGACTTCGGCGTCGTCGCGTGGCCGAAGTTCGGCGACACCGGCAAGCAGGTCGCCCGCGTCGGCGGCTGGTACCAGCTGGCCAACGCGAAGTCGCAGAACCTGGACGCCGTCAAGAAGTTCATCGACTGGCTGTGGATCAAGAACGCCGACCTGCAGAAGGACTGGTGCGTCAAGTACGGCTTCCACATCCCGGCGCGCAAGCCGGTCGCCGCGCAGACGACCGAGTTCTCGAGCGGCGCGGCGAAGGACGCCGTGACGATCTCGCAGCAGAACGGCAAGTCGTACTCGGGGCTGTGGAACAAGGCGTCGGCGACGCTGTTCCTGCAGGCCGCGACGAAGATCGCGAACGGGCAGGCCGACCCGGCCGCCGAGCTGGGGGACGCGGCGAAGAAGGCCCAGGCCGAAGTCGACAAGCAGCTGGCATGACGGCGTTGCTGGAGGCCCCGGCCGTCTCGGCGCCGGCGAAGAAACGCCGCCGACGTCGTGACTGGCGGGCGATCGGCGCGTTCGTGGTGCTGACCGGGCCCGTGGTGATCGGGCTGGGGTTGTTCAAGTACGTCGCGATCGCCTGGAGCTTCCTGCTCAGCTTCAACGACGCGCGCGGCACCATCACCATCGGCCACTGGATCGGCTTCGACAACTACGCGTTCCTGCTCGGCGACGACGCCTTCCTGACGTCGCTGTCGACGATCGCGCTCTTCACCGTGTTCATCGTGCCGATCACGTTCGTCGCGTCGCTCGGCCTCGCGGTGCTGATCAACAGCATCAAGCGCGGCAAGGCGTTCTTCCGGACGATCTTCCTCATCCCGGCGGCGGTGTCGTACGTCGTCGCCGCGCTGGTGTGGAAGATGGCGCTGTTCAACGGCCTGCCGTCGGGCGTCGCAAACGTCCTCGGCGGGCTGTTCGGCGCCGACCCGGTGCCGTGGCTGTCGGAGACGAGCCCGCCGGTGTACTGGGTCGCGGTGGTGACGCTGCGGCTGTGGCTGCAGGTCGGGCTGTACATGATCCTGTTCCTGGCCGGGCTGCAGGCGATCTCGCCGTCGCTGTACGAGGCGGGCGAGCTGGACGGCACGACGAAGTGGCAGGCCTTCCGCTACATCACGCTGCCGCAGCTGCGGAACACGTCGGTGGCGGTGCTGCTGCTCATCCTCATCGCGGCGTTCCAGGCGTTCGACGAGTTCTACAACCTGTTCGGCACCGGGCTTTCGGGCACGGCGACCGCGCCGGTGAAGCCGCCGCTGGTCTACCTCTACGACTCCGCGCTCGGCGACCAGAACTACGGCGTCGGCTCGGCGGGCGCGTTCCTGCTGACCGTGCTCATCGTCGTGATCACCCTGCTGCAGGGCCGGTTCGTCGGCTTCGGGAAGAAGGACTGATGGCCGTCCTCGCCGCTCCCCGCGTTCGGAAGGCGCCGAAGTACGTCCTCGCGTCGATCCTCGCGGTGATCTTCCTGCTGCCGTTCTACATCATGCTGCGCAACGCGCTGATGACGCGCCAGCAGGTCAGCTCGCCGGACTGGTCGTGGCTGCCGGACCCGCTGTCGTGGGTGAACTTCGGCGATCTGTTCGCCGACGCGTCGGTGCCGATGGCGCACTCGCTGTGGAACTCGTTCCTGGTCGCGATCGTCACGGCGCCGGTCGGCACGCTGTTCGGGTCGATGGCCGGGTACGCACTGGCCCGGATCAACGTGCCGGGGCGTCGCGCGGTGTTCACGTACGTGCTGGTCACGCTGATGATCCCGCAGTCGGTGACGTTCGTGCCGACGTTCGTCGTCGTCGGGTCGATGGGCGGGGTCAACACCGAGTGGGGGATCATCGTGCCGAACCTGTTCAGCGCGTTCACCGTGATCCTGTTCCGCAACTTCTACCTGCGGTTCCCCGCCGAGATCGAAGAGGCAGGCCGGCTCGACGGGCTCGGCTACCTCGGCGTCTACCGGCGCCTCGTACTGCCGAACTCGGGGAGCATGATCGCGTCGCTCGGGGCGCTGATGTTCATCGAAAGCTGGAACGCGTTCCTGTGGCCGCTGGTGATCGGGCAGGACCCGTCGTCGTGGACCGCCCAGATCGCGCTCTCGACGTTCCTGACCGCGCAGTCGGTCAACCTGCCGGCGCTGTTCGCCGGCGCGCTCGTCACCATCGCGCCGCTGGTCGCGATGTTCCTGGTCGCCCAGCGGTTCATCGTCAGCGGGATCGCGGCGAGCGGGCTCAAGGAGTAGGTCCCCTCTGGAGGAGTGTCCGGTGAAACGCTTCTTTTCCGTTTTCCTTGCTGTACTCGGTTTCCTGTCCCTCTTGGTTCCGGTGGCCGACGCGCGGACGCCGTTCGTCAAGCCGTTCATGGGCTGGAGCAGCTGGAGCCTCGAGTCGTCGACCCGCGCGGGTTACGGCACGTCGTGGCTGAACGAGTCGCACGTCCGCGACGCGGCTTCGGCCTTGGCTTCGAAGCTCAAGCCGGCCGGCTACACCAACGTCAACATCGACTCCGGCTGGAACGCGGACCTGTCGTGGGTGTTCCACACCGACGTCAACGGGATCCCGGCGCCGGATCCGGGCCGGTTCCCGTCCGGGATCCCCGCGTTGGCTTCTTATGTGCACGGGCTCGGGCTCAAGCTCGGCCTGTACGCGGTGACCGGGCTCGAGAAGGAGGTCTACGACAAGAACGCGCCCATCCTCGGGACCTCGTGCCACGCGCAGGACATCGCCTACCGGCCGCTGACACCGTCCAACGGCTGGGGCGGCAACTGGAAGGTCGACTTCGGGAACCCGTGCGCGCAGAAGTACTACGACTCGATCGTGGCCCGCTTCGCGTCCTGGGGCGTCGACTTCGTCAAGGTCGACGGCACGACGGCCGACAACGTCCCCGACATCGCGGCCTGGTCCAAGGCCATCGATCGTTCCCGGCGGCCGATGTGGCTGACGGCGAGCGCGTGGCCGGTGCCGCGGTCCATCGGGCCGTCCCTCGCTCCCCACGCCAACGGCGTGCGGATCGACACGGACGTCGAGTGCTACTGCGACACCGTGTCCACCTGGGACAGCTCGGTGAAGGCGCGGTGGGCGGACCTGCCTTCGTGGCAGGGCGTGTTCGGGCCGCAGTACCGGCCCGACCTGGACTCCATGCCGATCAGCAACAACACGGGGTCCGGCATCCAGGACGGGATCTCCGACGTCGAGCGGCAGAGCGTGATGACGTTCTGGTCGATGGCGTCTTCGCCGCTGTACGTCGGGGGAGACATCTGCTTCCTGGACGCCTCCGCGGTGTCGATCCTGACGAATCCCGAGGTCGTTCGCGTCGACCAGTCCGGGACGTACGCGACGCAGGTGACCGGCGGGAACCTCCAGGTGTGGAAGAAGCGTGCGCCGGACGGCACGACGTACGCGGCCGTCTACAACCTGGGCTCCACGCCCGCGGACATCACGGTGGACCTCGGCGTGCCGGGGGCGCGGCCGGTGCGCGACCTCGTCGCGCGGAAGGACCTCGGGCGGTTCCGGGGCTCGTGGACGGCGTCTTCGGTGCCGCCGCACGGCTCCCGGCTGGTCCGGATCGGCTGACGTTTCTCCTCCGAAGGGGACTTTCCTCGCTGCTCACGCGCGGAAAGTCCCCTTCGCCGTGCCTGCGTCATCCATTGGGTGGAAGACGTCTGGTCGGCGGCCCGCGGGACGTGCTATGTTCGGTTTCAGAACGAGTGTGCGTCATGCGAACGGATGCGGGAGAGTGGGATGGCAGAGCTGCTGTCACTGGAGGAGGCCGTCGGCCGGCTGGTGCACGACGGCGACACCGTCGCGCTCGAGGGCTTCACGCACCTCATCCCGGTCGCGGCCGGGCAGGAGATCATCCGGCAGGGCCGGCGTGGGCTCACGCTGGTGCGGATGACCCCGGACATCGTGTACGACCAGCTGATCGGCGCGGGCTGCGCGAGCAAGCTGATCTTCTCGTGGGGTGGCAATCCCGGCGTGGGTTCGCTGCACCGCTTCCGTGACGCGGTCCAGCACGACTGGCCGGTACCGCTGGAGATCGAGGAGCACAGCCACGCGGGCATGGCGAACCGGTACGTCGCCGGCGCGTCCGGCCTGCCGTTCGCGGTGCTGCGCGGCTACACAGGCACGGACCTGCCGGCGCAGACGGAGACCATCAAGCCGATCACGTGCCCGTTCACCGGCGAGCGGCTCACCGCGGTCCCGGCGCTGAACCCGGACGTCACGATCGTCCACGCCCAGCGCGCCGACCGCGCCGGCAACGTCCAGATGTGGGGCATCACCGGCGTCCAGAAGGAAGCGGTCCTGGCGGCGAAGCGCTCCATCGTGACGGTGGAGGAGATCGTCGACGAGCTGGAGCCCCGGGTGGGCGCGGTGATCCTCCCGTCCTGGGTGGTCACAGCGGTGGCCGAAGTACCCGGCGGAGCGAAGCCGTCGTACGCGGCGGGGTACTACGAGCGCGACAACTCGGCGTACCAGGCGTGGGACGAGGTGGGCCGCGACCGCGAGGAGTTCACGAAGTGGCTGAATGAGCTGACCGGGGTGAAGGCATGAACACGCATCGACCCGTTCGTCAGGCGCCCGGCCGGGAAATCGCCGCCTCCTTCCCCGAGGCAGCGCCCACCGGCCGGGCCCGCGTCCACCACACCGGCACGACCCGCAAGACCGCGGAGGCGAAGGCATGAGCACCGACTACACGGCCGACGAGATGATGAGCATCGCGGCGGCCCGTGCCCTCGGCGACGGCATGTCCTGCTTCGTCGGCATCGGCCTCCCGAGCAAGGCGGCGAACCTCGCCCGCCGCGCGCACGCCCCCAACCTCACCCTGATCTACGAATCCGGCTGCCTGGGCGCGAAGCCGTCCCGCCTCCCGCTGTCCATCGGCGACGGCGAGCTGGCCGACACCGCCGACGCGGTGGTCAGCGTCCCGGAAGTGTTCAACTATTGGCTCCAGCCCGGCCGCATCGACGTCGGCTTCCTCGGCGCCGCCCAGCTCGACAAGTTCGGCAACATCAACACGACCGTGATCGGCTCGGACTACCACGACCCGAAGGTCCGCCTCCCTGGTGCGGGCGGCGCCCCGGAGATCGCGGCGTCGTGCGGCGAGGTGTTCATCGTGCTGCGCCAGAGCCCCCGCGCGTTCGTCGAGAAGGTCGACTTCGTCACGTCGTTCGGCCACGGCTCCGGCAAGGGCGACCGCGAGAAGCTCGGCCTCCCCGGCCAGGGCCCGACGCTGGTCGTGACCGACCTCGGCCTGATGCGCCCCGACCCGGAGACCGCCGAGCTGACCCTCACCGAGCTGCACCCGGGCGTGGAGCTGGACCGGGCGATCAAGGCGACGGGGTGGAAACTGAAGGTCGCGGAAGACCTGAAGACCACCCCCGCCCCGACGGAGCAGGAGCTCACCCTCCTGCGAGAGCTGGAGAAGGCATGACCGACGTCTACGTCCTCGACGCGATCCGCACCCCGTTCGGCCGCTACGGCGGCGCGCTGGCGGGTGTCCGCCCGGACGACCTGGCCGCGGGCGTCCTCAAGGCCCTCGTGGCGCGCAACGACCTCGATCCGTCCACAGTGGACGAGGTGACCCTCGGCGACGCGAACGGCGCGGGCGAGGACAACCGCAACGTCGCCCGCATGGCCGCCCTCCTGGCCGGCTGGCCCACCAGCGTCCCCGGCAACACCGTCAACCGCCTGTGCGGCTCCGGCCTCGACGCGGTGATGCAGGCCAGCCGCGCGATCCAGGTCGGTGACGCTTCGCTGGTCGTCGCCGGCGGTGTCGAGTCGATGACCCGCTCGCCGCTGGTCATGCCGAAGCCGGAGAAGGCGTTCCCCGCCGGCAACCAGACCCTCTACAACACCGCGCTCGGCTGGCGCATGGTCAATCCGGAGATGCCCTCGCAGTGGACGATCTCCCTCGGCGAGTCCACCGAGCAGCTCGCCGAGCGCTACGGCATCGGCCGCGACGAGCAGGACGCCTTCGCCGCCCGAAGCCACGTCAACGCCGCGAAGGCGTGGGACGACGGCTTCTACGACGACCTGGTCGTCCCGGTCGACGGCGTGGACCTGGCCCGCGACGAGGGCATCCGCCCGGACTCCAGTGCCGAGAAGCTGGCCAAGCTGAAGCCGGTCTTCCGCAAGGAGAACGGCACCGTCACGGCGGGCAACGCCTCCCCGCTGAACGACGGCGCGTCGGCGCTCCTGCTCGGCGACGAAGCGAGCGCGAGCCGGCTCGACGCGACCCCGCTGGCCCGGATCGCCGGACGCGGCGCGGCGGGTGTCGACCCGGACGTCTTCGGCATCGGCCCGGTGCGCGCGGCGGAGATCGCCCTCGAGCGCGCCGGCATCGGCTGGGACGACCTGGTGGCGGTCGAGCTCAACGAGGCGTTCGCCGCCCAGTCGCTGGCCTGCCTGCGCGACTGGAAGAAGCTCGACCCGGAGATCGTGAACACCCACGGCGGCGCGATCGCGATCGGCCACCCGCTCGGCGCCTCCGGTGGCCGCATCCTGGGCACCCTGGCGCACGACCTGCACCGCCGCGGCGGAGGCTGGGGCCTGGCCGCCATCTGCATCGGCGTCGGCCAGGGCCTGGCCGTCGTCCTCGAAGGCCGGTAAAGGAGAGAAGACGTGGCTACTCCGACCGAATTCAGGCTGCCCCGCTACGGCGAGGAGCCCGAGGGCACGCACCCCCCGCTCGGCTTCCCCGGCTACCGCTCCACGGCGCTGCGGCACCCCAAGCAGGACCTGGTGCTGCTCCCGCAGATGCTGACCGAGGTCACCGGCCCGCTGCTCGGCCCCGGCCGCCTCGGCGAGCTCGACAACGACCTCACCCGGCAGCACGCGGGCGAGCCGCAGGGCCAGCGGATCATCGTCACCGGCCGCCTGCTCGACGGCGACGGCCGTCCGGTGCGCGACTCCCTCGTCGAGATCTGGCAGGCGAACGCGGGCGGCCGCTACCGCCACACCGGCGACCGCTGGCCGTCGCCGCTCGACCCGAACTTCGACGGCGTCGGGCGCGCGCTGACCGACAGCGACGGCCGCTACACCTTCACCACCATCAAGCCGGGCGCGTACCCGTGGAAGAACCACGACAACGCCTGGCGTCCCGCGCACATCCACTTCTCGGTGTTCGGCTCGGCGTTCACGCAGCGGCTGGTCACCCAGATGTACTTCCCGGACGACCCGCTCTTCTCCCAGGACCCGATCTTCAACTCCATCCCGGACGAGAAGGCCCGGCAGCGCATGGTCTCGCGCTACGACCACGAGATCACGCAGTCGGAGTGGGCGCTGGGGTTCCAGTTCGACATCGTGCTGCGCGGGCGTGACGCGTCGGTGTTCGAAGAGGAAGAGGACGAAGACGAATGACCAAGCTGCTCCCCACCCCTTCGCAGACCGTCGGCCCGTACCTGTCGATCGGGCTGCCCTGGCCGGACGGCCCGTACGTCGTGCCCGAGGGCACGCCCGGCGCGTTCTGGATCCGCGGCATCGTCCGCGACGGCAACGGCGACCCGGTCCCGGACGCGATGATCGAGACGTGGCAGGCCGACACCGGCGGCGGGTTCCGCCACCCGGACGACCCGCGCGGCGAGGCGTCCGGCGACTTCCGCGGCTTCGGCCGCTGCCCGACCACCCCCGAGGGCACGTACGGGATCCTCACGGTGCTCCCGGGCGTGGTGCCCGGCGAAGGCGGCGCTACGCAGGCTCGGCACATCGATGTGTCGGTGTTCGCGCGCGGCCTGCTCAACCGGTGCGTCACGCGGATCTACTTCGAGGACCAGGACAACGCGGCAGACCCGGTGCTGGCGACGGTCCCGGAAGAGCGGCGCGGCACGCTGATCGCGACGAAGACCGGTGACGGCTACCAGTTCGACGTGCGCCTCCAAGGCGACGGCGAGACGGTGTTCTTCCGGGTATGACGAACGCGAACGGAGGTGACGGCGTGGGTGCCGTCCGGCTGCACCGGGTCGTCGAAGGGCCCGAAGACGGTCCGGTGGTGGTGTTCGGGGGATCGCTCGGCAGCGACATCCGGATGTGGGAACCCCAGGTCGTGCCGCTGCTGGAGCGCGGCTTCCGGGTGGTCCGCTACGACACGCGCGGGCACGGTGCTTCGCCGGTGCCGCCGGCGCCGTACGACCTCGAAGACCTCGGGTTCGACTTCCTCGCGCTGCTCGAAGACCTCGGCGTCGCGAAAGCGCACCTCGTGGGCCTGTCGCTCGGCGCGATGACGGGCATGTGGCTCGGCGCCCACGCACCGGACCGGATCGCGAGCCTGGTGCTCTGCTGCACGTCCGCGAAGCTCGGCCCGCCGGAAATGTGGGCCGACCGGGCCCGCACGGTCCTGGATAAGGGCACCGGCGCGGTGGCCGCGGCCGGTGTGAGCCGCTGGCTGACACCGGGCTACGCCGAGCGGCACCCGGACCGCGCCGCGTACCTGCGGTCGATGATCGCCGCCGTCCCGGCCGAGGGCTACGCGGCGTGCTGCGGCGCGATCGAGCGGATGGACCTGCTCGACGTGCTGCCGAAGATCACCGCGCCCACCCTGGTCATCGCGGGCGCCGACGACCCGGCCACCCCACCGGAGGGCCACGCCGACCTGATCGCGGCGGGCATCCCGAACGCGCGGCTGGAGGTCGTGCCGGACGCCGCGCACCTGGGCAGCTACGAACGGCCCGAAGAATTCACGAGGCTGATCCTCGAGCACCTGGAGGCGCTGTGACACCGAAAGACACGAGCGGCGACCGTCACGAGCAGGGCATGAAGGTCCGGCGCGAGGTGCTGGGCGACGAGCACGTCGACCGCGCGGTCGCGGGCACGACGGACTTCAGCCGCCCGTTCCAGGACTACATCACCGAGGGGGCGTGGGGCTCGGTCTGGTCCCGCGACGGCCTCGACCGCCGCACGCGCAGCTGCGTCACGCTCGCGGCGCTGACCGCGCTGCAGGCGCACAACGAGCTGGCGATGCACGTCCGCGCGGCGGTCCGCAACGGCCTCACGGCGGCGGAGATCGGCGAGGTCCTCCTGCACACGGCGGTGTACGCGGGAGCCCCGGCGGCGAACGCGGCGTTCGCCATCGCCCAGCGCACCCTGGCCGAGCTCGGCGAGCCGAGCGCCCGGCCGGCCGACGCCGGATAAGGTGCCGGGCATGGACACGGGGAGGCCCATCGAAGCCGAGCTCGACAGCGAGCCTGCCCACCGCGGCGCCCACCACGTCCAGTCGCTGGAGCGCGGGCTGGCGGTGATCAAGGCGTTCCATGCGGACGCGGCAGAGCTGACCTTGAGCGACGTCGCCCGCGCAACGGGCCTGACCCGGGCAGCGGCCCGCCGTTTCCTGCTGACCCTGACCGACCTCGGCTACGTCCGCACGGACGGCAAGTACTTCTCCCTGACGGCCCGCGTCCTGGAGCTGGGGTATTCGTACCTGTCGAGCATGACGTTGCCCGAGGTGGCCCAGCCCCACTTGGAGCACCTGTCGGCGGGAGTCCGCGAGTCGAGTTCGGTGTCGGTCCTGGAAGGAACGGACATCGTCTACGTGGCGCGGGTGGCGGTCTCCCGCATCATGACGGTGAGCATCAACGTGGGAACCCGCTTCCCGGCGTACGCGACCTCGATGGGTCACGTCCTCCTGGCGGGCCTGAGCAGAGCGGAGCTGGAGGCGTACTTCGTGGTGGCGAAGCTCGACCGCCTCACGGACCGCACGGTGACGGCCCCGGACCGCCTCCGCACAGAGCTGGCCAAGGTGACCGACCAGGGCTGGGCAATGGTGGACCAGGAACTGGAGGAGGGCCTCCGTTCGGTGGCGGCCCCGATCCACGACCGCAAGGGCCGGGTGGTGGCTGCGGTGAACCTGTCAACGCACGCAAGCCGCACAACAGCGGAGTCGGTGGAGAAGGACCTGGTACCACCCCTCCTGCAGACGGCAAGGTCGATAGAAGCCGACCTGGCCATCAGCGCACCGGGCCGCGCCCATGGCTGAGGAGGGAAAGCACCGACCGCGAGTGGACCCGGCGATCGCCGCTCCCGGCCGAGCAGCGAATCCCCGCACTGCCGGTGGCTGCACTGCCGGTGGCTGCACTGCCGGTGGCTGCACTGCCGGTGGCTGCACTGCCGGTGGCTGCACCGCCGGTGGCCGGCTCGCCGTGGCCGTGCGCCCATGACTGCGGCCGCACCCCGCACTCCGCCCGTCGCCGGCCTTCTCCTCGCCGCCGGGGCCGGCCGCCGGTTCGGCGGCCCCAAGGCCCTCGCCGAACTCGGCGGGCAACCTCTCGTCCTGCGCGCACTCGCCACCCTGACCGCGGCCGGCTGCCACCCCATCCGCGTCGTGCTCGGCGCCGCCGCCGACGAGGTCAGTGCGCTCCTGCCCGACCCGGCCCAAGCCGTACGGGCCGCGGGCTGGGAGACCGGTATGGGCGCCTCTTTCAAAGCCGGCCTCGCCGCGCTCGACCAGGAGCCCGGTCCGGTGGCCGCGCTGGTGCACCTCGTCGACCTGCCCTGGGTGGGCGCGGACATCCTCACCCGGGTCGCCGCCGACGCGACCCCCGAAACCGTCGCCCGCGCGGCCTACGAAGGCGTCCCCGGCCACCCCGTCCTCCTCGGCCGCCGCTGGTGGGCGGAAATCGCCGAAACCGCCCAAGGCGACCGCGGCGCCCGCGACTGGCTGGCCGGCCGCCCCGACCTGACCCTCATCGAGTGCGGCGACCTCGGCAGCGGCCGCGACGTCGACCACCGCACCGACCTCCCCACCGCACCACCCCCCTGACACCCGCCGCCGCACGCGACCCGACCCCCCAGACACGCGACCCGACCGTCCAGGCACGCGACCCGACCCCCCCAGGTACGCGACCCGACCCACCAGACACGCGACCCGACCCACCAAAACCGGCGAGTCGACCCTCCAATCACGCGTGTCGTCCGCCCAATCACGCGTGTCGTCCATCCAGGCACGCGTGTCGTCCTCAAGCGGTGACCCGCGCGCAGCCGCCGCGCCGCCTACGATCGACAGCGTGACCGACTCGCCTGAAGAACTCGCCGCCGCGCTGGACCGGACCGGCTATCTCGCCGATGACGGCCTCGCCACCGCCGGGTTCCTCGCCCTCCGGATGGGCCGTCCGCTGTTCTGCGAAGGCGAACCCGGCACCGGGAAGACCTCGCTCGCCATCGCGCTGGCCACCGCCCTCGACCGGCCGCTCGTCCGCCTCCAGTGCCACGAAGGCATCGACGCCGCCCAGGCGCTCTACGAATGGGACTTCCCGCGCCAGCTCCTGCACCTGCGGGCCCTCGAAGCCGCCGGGGACGGGGGGCTCGACGTCGAGGCCGCCGAGCGCTCGCTCTACACCGAACGCTTCCTGCTCGCGCGCCCCCTGCTGCAAGCCCTGATCACCGCGCCGTGCGTGCTGCTGGTCGACGAGATCGACCGCGCCGACGACGAGTTCGAGGCCTTCCTCCTCCAGTTGCTCGACGAGCACGCCGTCACCATCCCCGAATACGGCGAAGTCCGCGCCGAGGTGCCGCCGCTCGTCGTCCTGACCTCGAACCGGACCCGCGAAGTGCACGACGCCCTCAAGCGCCGCTGCCTCTACCACTGGCTGGAACACCCGGACCTCGCGCGCGAGGTCACCATCCTGCGCCGGCGAATCCCCGAGATCGGCGAGCGGCTGGCCCGGCAGGTCGCGGAAGCCGTGCACCGCCTGCGCGAGATGGACCTGCTGAAGCCGCCGGGCGTCGCGGAGTCCCTCGACTGGGCCCGGGCCCTGCTGGCCCTGCACCGCGACGAGCTGGACGCGGCATCGGCGGCCCGGACGCTCGGCGCCGTCCTGAAATACAGCGAAGACCTCGACCGCGTCCGGGCGAAACTCGACGCCCTGTTCGCCTGAGAGTCCACAAAGGACCGCAGTTAATTGCGTTGACTGCGCTGGCGGGCTCCGGCATGCTTTTTCCAGCACAGCAGGCAACACCACCGAGAGGAGGAGATCGTGACCGAAGCCCGGCAACTCCGATGCGGCACGATCTCCCGTGCCGTTCGCTGAATCTTCCTGAAGGCTCTTCGCGCCCACCCCTCGCTACCTCGGGTCGGCCGCCGCGAAGAGCGCGGTCTGCGCCTGCCCGGGGAGGGGCGTGCGCGCAGACCGCCCCGTCCCGGTAGCTCAGCAGGACAGAGCGCGGCGCTACGAACGCCGAGGTCCGAGGTTCGACTCCTCGCCGGGACACCGAAAGAGAACACGAACCGGGCACCGCACACAGGCCACCACCAGCGCAGCCCACCGCTCATCCGCCCCTTCGGACCCCGGTGAGCGCACAATGGAGTCATGACCACCGCCGCCGATCCCGTCGCCGGGTACGCCGGGTTCGCCGCCGCCCTGCGCGAAGCCGGGGTCGCCTGCGACGCGCGTCGCGTGCAGGCCTACCTCGCCGCCGTCGGTGAGATCGACGTCGCCGAACCCACCCAGCTCTACTGGGCCGGCCGCCTCACCCTGTGCTCCAGCCCCGACGACCTCCCGTGCTACGAAGAAGCCTTCAGCCAGTGGTTTTCGATCGAAACCACCACCCCGCAGCGCGCGAAGTCCGCCGCGCCGAAGCAAGCCCGGATCGCCCCGCTGGTCGACGCCGACGGCGCGGGCACCGACGGCGGCGACGGCCCCGAGCAGCTGAAAGTCGCCGCGAGCGCGCAGGAAGTCCTCCGCCACCGCGACCTCGCCGCGCTGACCACCGCCGAGCGAGAACACCTCCGCGAACTCCTCGCCACCTTGAAGCCCGCGCCGCCCCAACGGCCGGCCTCACGAAGGACCCCGGCCAAGCGCGGCCGGCTCGATCCCTCCCGCACCCTGCGCGCCATGCTCGCCAGCGGCGGCGAACCGCTGAAACTCGCGTACGTCCGGCGGGCCAAGCGGCCGCGCCGGGTCGTGCTGCTCATCGACGTCTCCGGGTCGATGAGCCCGTACGCCGACGCCCTGCTCCGCTTCGCCCACGTCCTCACGCGCAGCGCACCCCAGTCCGTCGAGGTCTTCACGCTCGGCACGCGGCTGACCCGCGTCTCACGCCAGCTGCGTCAGCGCGACCCCGAACGCGCGATGCTCGCGGCGGGTTCGGCGGTGCCGGACTTCGCCGGCGGCACCCGGCTCGGTGAGACGCTGCAGGCCTTCCTCGACCGCTGGGGCCAGCGCGGCGTGGCCCGCCGGGCCGTGGTCACCGTGTTCTCCGACGGCTGGGAACGCGGCGACACCGGCCTGCTCGGCGAGCAGCTCGCCCGCCTGCGCCGGCTCGCACACGCCGTATTCTGGGTGAATCCGCACGCCGGCCGTGCGGGGTACGCTCCGGTCCAGTCCGGGATCGTGGCTGCCCTGCCCCACATCGACCGGCTGCTGGCCGGGCACACCCTGGCCACTTTGGAACGACTGCTCGGGGAGATTTCCGATGCGTGACGTACTGGACGACGTGTTCCGCCGCTGGTCCGACGGGGAAACGGTCGGGCTCGGCACCGTGGTCGCCACCTTCTCGTCGGCGCCGCGCGCGCCCGGCGCCGCGATGGTCGTCGCCTCCGACGGCACCGTCGCCGGCAGCGTGTCCGGCGGCTGCGTCGAAGGCGCCGTCTACGAGCTCGCGCAGGAGGTCGTCGCCGAGCGCAAGCCGGTGCTGCAGCGCTACGGCGTCACCGACGACGACGCCTTCGCGGTCGGCCTGACCTGCGGCGGGATCATCGACATCTACGTCGAGCACGTCGATCGCGTCTCGATGCCGGAGCTCGGCGACGTCGTCGCGTCCGTGCGCGGCGGCGAGCCCGTCGCGGTCGTCACGGTCATCGAGCACGAGCGCGAAGGCCTGGTCGGCGAGCACATGATCGTCTGGCCGGACCGCACCGAGGGCTCGCTGGGCTCCTCGCGGATGGACGACGCCGTGGCCGACGACGCGCGCGGCCTGCTGGCCAGCGGCCGCACCGGCACCCTGCACTACGGCCCGGACGGGCAGCGCCGCGGCGAGGGCATGGCGGTGTTCGTCAACTCCTTCGAGCCGCCGCCGCGCCTCCTGGTGTTCGGCGCGATCGACTTCGCCGCCGCGATGGCGCGCATGGGCGCCTACCTCGGTTACCAGGTCACGGTGTGCGACGCGCGGCCGGTGTTCGCCACCAGCAGCCGCTTCCCGGACGCGCACGACGTCGTCGTCGACTGGCCGCACCGCTACCTGGAGGCGGAAGCCGCGGCCGGGCGCATCGACCAGCGCACGGCGATCGCGGTGCTGACCCACGACCCGAAGTTCGACGTGCCGCTGCTGGAGGTCGCGCTGCGCCTGGACGTCGGGTACGTCGGCGCGATGGGTTCCCGCAAGACGCACGACGACCGCTTCGCCCGCCTGCGCGAAGCCGGGATCACCGAGCCGGAGCTGGAAAGGCTGTCCTCGCCGATCGGTCTCGACCTCGGCGCGCGCACGCCGGAGGAGACGGCGGTGTCGATCGCGGCGGAGATCATCGCGCTGCGGTGGGGTGGCGGCGGCAAGCGTCTCGCCGAGCTGACGGGGCGCATCCACGGCTGAACGGCTTTCCGGAGAGTGCTGCTCCGGGTGGCCCACAAAAGTTCACCCATCCGGACTTCCGCACATACGGCGTTCCACAGTGGATTCCCGCGTATCTGCGGAACAGGTAGTTGAACGTGTGACATCAGGACTTGTTCGCGCGAAGGTCGCGTAGCACGCTCGGAGGTCTGTGAGCCCGATCACGGTCGGGCGGGCCGTTCCCGAACCGGCTTTTGGAGGCCTGATGCGCATCACCGTCACTGTCGACGGGACGAAGTACACCGACGAAGTCGAGCCCCGCACGTTGCTCGTCCACCACCTGCGCGAAAAACTCGGCAAGGTCGGCACCGTCGTCGGCTGCGACACGAGCAACTGCGGCGCCTGCACCGTCCACCTGGACGGGCACAGCGTGAAGTCCTGCTCGGTGCTCGCCGTGCAGGCCGACGGCTGTGAGGTCACCACCATCGAAGGCCTCGCCCGCGACGGGCAGCTGCACCCGGTGCAGAAAGCGTTCCACGACAACCACGCCCTGCAGTGCGGGTTCTGCACGCCCGGCATGATCATGCAGTCGATCGACCTGCTGGCCGACAACCCGGACCCGGACGAACAGGCGGTCCGCGAAGGGCTCGAAGGCAACCTCTGCCGCTGCACCGGCTACCAGAACATCGTCCGCGCGGTGCGCGACGCCGCGCAGAACATGAGCCCCGGCGCCGGCCCCGAAGTCGAGCGGATCGCCGAGACCAAGCACGCCGGCGTGGGTGGTGACTGATGACCGCCACGATCGAACCGGAAGTCGGAAAGTCACGGCGCCGCAAGGAAGACGAGCGGCTGATCACCGGCCGCACCCGCTGGACCGACAACCTCGCGCTGCCCGGGATGCTGCACATGGCGGTCCTGCGCAGCCCGTTCGCGCACGCCAAGATCGTCTCGATCGACACGTCGGCGGCGAAGGGCGCACCCGGCGTCGTCGCCGTCTACACCGCGAAGGACCTCGACCCCGACGGCGCGATCGGGATGCCCTGCGCGTGGCCGATCACGCCGGACATGAAGGCGCCACGCCGGCCGATACTCGCCGCCGACCAGGTCAACTTCGCCGGTGAAGGCGTCGCGGTCGTCGTCGCGCGGACGTCCGCCGAAGCGCACGACGCGCTCGAAGAGATCGATGTCGAGTACGACGAGCTGCCGGTCGTCCTCGACATGGAAGCCGCCATCGCCGACGGGGCCGCGCTGGTCCACGAGGACCTCGGCACCAACACGAACGCCGTCTGGAAGTTCGATTCGGCCGAGGCCGGCACCGGCGGCAACGTCGAGGACGCGATCAGCTCGTCGGAGGTCGTGCTCAAGCGCCGCTTCCGGCAGCAGCGCCTGGTACCGGCGTTCATGGAGCCACGTGCCTGCGTCGTCGACCCGACCAGCACCCAGATCACCGTGTGGGCGGCCACGCAGGTCCCGCACATCCTGCGCGTGATGTCGGCGCTGACGCTCGGCATCCCCGAGCACAAGCTGCGCGTGATCGCCCCGGACGTCGGCGGTGGTTTCGGCGGCAAGATCGGTGTCCTGCCCGAAGAAATGATGTCGCTGCTCGTCGCGCAGAAGCTCGGCAAACCGGTCAAGTGGAACGAGACGCGCTCGGAGACGATGCTCGCCGCGCACCACGGCCGCGACCAGATCCAGGACATCACGATCACCTCGACCCGGGACGGCCAGGTGACCGGCCTCAAGGTCGAGTTGCTCGCCAACCTCGGCGCGTACAACGGCCTCGTCGGTCCCGGCGTGCCGATCCTCGGCGCGTTCATGTTCAACGCGATCTACAAGATCCCGGCGTACCACTTCGCGTGCACCAACGTGTTCACGACGACGACGCTGACCGACGCCTACCGCGGCGCCGGCCGGCCGGAGGCGACGTTCGCGATCGAGCGGATCATGGACGAGCTCGCCGTCGAGCTCGGCATGGACCCGATGGAGCTGCGCGAGAAGAACTGGATCAAGCACGAGGAATTCCCGTTCACCACGGTGTGCGGGCTGACCTACGACTCCGGCAACTACGAGGCCGCCACGGAGAAGGCCAAGCAGCTCTTCGACTACGACGGCCTGCGCGCCGAACAGGCGCGGCGCCGCGAGTCGGGCGACAAGGTGCAGCTCGGCATCGGCATCTCGACGTTCACCGAGATGTGCGGGCTCGCGCCGTCGCGGGTGCTCGGCTCGCTGGCCTACGGCGCCGGCGGCTGGGAGTACGCGTCGATCCGGATGCTGCCCACCGGCAAGGTCGAGGTCACGACCGGCGCGTCCGCGCACGGCCAGGGCCACGAGACGGCGTGGAGCCAGATCGTCGCCGACCAGCTGGGCGTCGCGTTCGAAGACGTCGAGATCCTGCACGGCGACACCCAGTCGTCGCACAAGGGCCTGGACACCTACGGCTCGCGGTCGCTGGTCGTCGGCGGGATCGCCGTCATCAAGGCCGCCGAGAAGGTCGTCGCGAAGGCCAAGCCGATCGCGGCGCACCTGCTCGAATGCGCGGAGGACGACCTCGAGTTCGCCGGCGGCAAGTTCACCGTGAAGGGCACCGACACGTCCACGACCATGGGCGACGTCGCGCTCGCGACGTTCTTCGCGCACAACCTGCCCGACGGGGTCGAGCCGTCGCTCGACTCGGATGCGACGTTCGACCCGGAGAACTTCTCGTTCCCGCACGGCACGCACCTGTGCGCGGCCGAGGTGGACACCGAGACCGGGCGGATCAAGCTGCGCTCGTACGTGTGCGTCGACGACGTCGGCGTCGCGGTGAACCCGCTGATCGTCGAGGGCCAGGTGCACGGCGGGCTCGCGCAGGGCATCGCGCAGGCGCTGTTCGAAGGCACCGAGCACGACGACAGCGGCACGCTCACGACCGGGACGTTCGCCGACTACCTGCTGCCGTCGGCGGCGGACCTGCCGTCGTTCACCACCGACCGCACGGAGACGCCGGCGACGTCGAACCCGCTCGGCGCCAAGGGCGTCGGCGAAGCGGGCACGATCGCGTCCACCCCGGCGGTGGTCAACGCGGTGATCGACGCGGTGCGGTCCTTCGGGGTGAACGACATCGAGATGCCGTTGACGCCGATGCGGGTGTGGCACGCCATCCAGCACGGCACCACCGACGCGGGCGGCCCCGGCCGTTCCGAGGCCGGCGGCGGGCTGGGCTCCATCGATGCCACCGGAGGTGCGCAGTGATCCCGTCTTCCTTCGACTACGTGCGCCCGTCCACAGTGGACGAGGCGGTGCAGGCGCTGGCGTCGGCGGGTGAGGACGCCAAGGTGATCGCGGGCGGGCAGAGCCTGCTGCCGGTGTTGCGGATGCGGCTGGCCGCGCCGACGACGCTGGTCGACCTCGGGCGCGTCGCGGAGCTGCGCGGAGTGCGCGAGGACGGCGACGACCTGGTGATCGGCGCGATGACCACGCACTACGACGTCCAGCGGGACGCGCTGGTGGCCGCGCACGCGGCGCTGCTCAAGGAGGCGACGGACACGGTCGCCGACCCGCAGATCCGCCACCGGGGCACGCTGGGCGGCGCGATCGCCCACGCCGACCCGGCCGGTGACCTGCTGGCGCCGGTGCTCGCGCTGGACGCGTCGCTGGTGCTGGCCGGGCCTTCGGGGCGCCGGACGGTGCCGGCGGCGGAGTTCTTCCAGGACCTGTTCACCACGGCGCTGGCCGCGGACGAGCTGCTGGTCGAGGTCCGCGTGCCCAAGCACACCGGGTGGCGGGCGCACTACGAGAAGTTCAACCGGGTCGCCCAGGCGTGGTCGATGGTCGCGGTCGCGGTCACCGTCCGTACCGAAGCGGGAGTCATCGAGGAGGCCCGGGTCGCGCTGACGAACATGGGCTCGACCCCGGTGCGCGCGTCGGGCGTCGAAGCGGCGCTGGTCGGGGTCCAGGCCTCGGCCGACTCGATCGCCGCGGCGGCTTCGCACGCGGCGGAAGGCACGAACCCGCCGGTCGACAGCAACGCCGACGTCGAATACCGCCGTCACCTGGCCCAGGTCCTGACGGGCCGGGCGATCGCGGCGGCGGCCGGGGCCTGACGTTCGGAGTTCGTCCCCCTGGCCGCCGCCCCGGCGGCGGCTAGGGTGGGCACCGGACACCTCATCAGGTCTGGCAGAGAGGAGGTCGGCCCGTGCGGCTCGACCACGAATTCACCGTCCCGGCTCCGATCGGCGAGGTCTGGCAGGCGGTCGTCGACCCCGAGCGGGTGGCGCCGTGCATGCCGGGTGCCACCCTGACGAAGGTCGAAGGGGACAAGTTCAGCGGGACGGTGAAGGTCAAGCTCGGGCCGATTTCCCTGCTGTACAAGGGGAACGGCGAGTTCCTGGAGAAGGACGACGCCGCCCACAAGGTGACGATCAAGGCATCGGGCAAGGACTCGCGAGGCTCGGGCACGGCGGCGGCAACGGTGACGTTGACGCTGACGGAGGCCGAGGGCGGAACGCACGGTTCGGTGGCGACGGACCTGTCGATCACGGGCAAGCCGGCCCAGTTCGGCCGCGGCCTGATCAGCGAGGTGGGCGGCAAGATCCTGGACACGTTCGCGGGATGTTTGTCGGGCAAGCTGGCCCCGGCGGCCGAGCCGGCTCCGGCGGCCGAGCCTGCCTCGCCTGCCTCTGCGGCGGAGCCGGTCCCCGCGGTGGCTTCGGAGCCGGCGGTCAAGCCGGCCCCGGCGGTGAAGCCGGCGCCGACAACGGCGGAGATCAACACGGACCCCAAGCCAGCGGCGGAGCGTCCGCCGCTGCGAAGCGTCCCGGCAGCCCCGGAGACGGAAGCGATCGACTTGCTCGACTACGCGGGGCAGTCGGTGTTGAAGAGGCTGGCCCCGGTGCTGGTGGCGATCGCGGCGGTCGTCGGACTGGTGGCGATCATCCGGGCGCTGCGCAAGTAGCGCGAGCGGCTCGGCTCTTTGAGGTGAGCCGGCGGCGTTCTGGATCTGCGCTGGTCGGAGTGGGTGGTCGCGCTAGGCTGCGCCGCTGAGCAGGGCTGGGCCGCTGAGCCCTGTCCGCACCCGTGCTCGCGCTGCACGGATGACCAGCTTGCGTTGTTGCGCGCGGCCGCTGTCTTCGCGCGATTCTCCGTCGGCCCGCGTCGATCTTGCTGGTCTCGGTGGGCGAGCTCCTCCCGTCCGGGATCGGGGTGTGCGTTCTCGGGCGCCTATTTCCGGAGCGATGATCCGCTGAGCTGGGCCGATCTACCCTGCGCGGGTCTTCGGGCAGGAGCGTTGCCCGCAATTCGCCCGGACTGGCGACGCGCGTCGTCGGAACGGCTACGCTGGGCAACCTGGTCGGCCGAACTTCGCGCAAGGGGTACGTCACGATGCCGGTCCGTCACTTCTGTGGCCACGGCTCTTGAGAGCCCAGGCCGCCGTGCGCCGGGAAGCGCTTTCCGCCTGGCCGGGCTGGCCCGCGCGGTGGGAGATGTGGGCCGGGGCGAAGGCCCGCTGGATCACCTACGCGCTCGGCTGTGAGCTGGTCGCCGTCGTGGCGACCGGGGTCGCGCTGGTCACCGGGTTCGGCGAGCCCGTGCGGCCGGTCTGGTTCGCGGTGCTGGTGGCGCTCGGCGTCGCGCAGGCCGAAATGTCGCGCCGCATCGAACGGCTGCGGCGGTGGATGAGCGGGCAGACCCACATCAACGTCACGTCGGTCTGGTACCTCGCCGGCGTCGTCCTGCTGCCGCCGGCCTGGGTGGCGCTACTGGCTGTCGTGCTCTACACGCACCTGTGGGTGCGTGTGTGGCGTCAGGTGCGTACGCGGCCCGCGCACCGCTTCGTCGCCAGCACGGCTTGGGCGATGCTCTCGTGCTTCGCCGCTTCGTCCGTTCTCACGGTGTCGGGCCTGCACGGGACGCCGTTGCAGACGGCGCGCGGCCTGTTCGCGCTCTGCCTGGCGGCGGCGGTGTTCGAGCTGGTGAACATCGGCCTGGTCTCGGCCGGCATCTACCTCTACACGAGCCAGCGCTCGGCGGCCGACCTGATCGGGACGTGGGAGGACAACGCTTTCGAGCTCGCCACGCTCTGCCTCGGCGGCCTCGCCGCGCTGGCGCTGGCCGAGCAGCCGGTGCTGGTGGTGTTCGTCGTCGCGCCGTTGTTGCTGCTGCATCGCTACCTGTTGCTGAAACAGCAGTTGCAGGTCGCGGCGGTCACGGACGAGAAGACGGGGCTGCTCAACACGGCCGGCTGGCACGACTCCGCAGCGCGCGAACACAGCCGCGCACTGCGGCGCGGCCCCGCCGGCGGGGGCTTCGCGGTGCTGATGATCGACCTCGACCACTTCAAGCGCATCAACGACACGTACGGCCACCTCACCGGCGACGACGTCCTGGCCGCGGTCGCGGTCGCGATTTCCGGCGCGGTGCGCCAGGGCGACACGACCGGCCGGTTCGGCGGCGAGGAGTTCGTGGTGCTGCTGCCGGGCATCGGCCGCGCGGACGTGCTGGGCATCGCCGAACGCGTGCGGGTCGCGGTGGGCGAGCTGAACGTGGTGATCTCGACGGGTAGCGGGACGGTCCGGGTGAGCGGGTTGTCGGTCTCGATCGGAGTGGCGCGCCATCCGGAAGCGGGGCCGACGCTCGATGACGTGCTTCGGTCGGCTGACGCTGCGTTGTATCGCGCCAAGGAGGCTGGGCGGAACCGCGTTGCCGTGTGAGTGGGTGTGCTCGGCCGGGAGGCTTTGGTGCGGTCGGGCTGGTGGGGCGGGCGCGCCGACTGTGGTGGGACTCGGTTGGAGTGGCTGGATCGGGCGCCCCGCGAAAGTGGGGGCAACCCCTCGACGTCTGTGATTCATGGCGCGAAATACCCTTGGGCGTCAGTCGTTGAACTTGACATGAGCGGTGCGGATCACGAGACCGACGTTGTGGTGATCGGGGCGGGGCAGGCTGGGCTCTCGGCTGCCTATCACCTGCGGCGGGCCGGGTTCGCCAACGAGCGGGGCTTCGTTGTCCTCGATCATGGGAAGCGGGCCGGAGGTGCTTGGCAGTATCGGTGGCCCTCCCTCGTGCTGGGCAAGGTGCATGGCATCTATGACCTTCCCGGCATGGCCTTCGGCAGCCCGGACGTGACGCGACCCGCCTCCGAGGTCGTCTCGGAGTACTTCGCGCGCTTTGAAAGCGTCTATGACCTCCCGGTTCTGCGGCCCGTCGACGTCCAGTCCGTGACGCGGGCGGGGGAGCGGTTGGTGGTTTCGAGCCCGGCCGAGAGCTGGGCTGCGCGGGCCGTGATCAGTGCCACCGGTACCTGGGACCGGCCCTTCTGGCCGCGCTATCCCGGCCAGGAGACCTTCGCCGGCCGGCAAGTGCACACGGCGGACTACGCCGGCCCCGGCGACTTCCGTGATCAGCGGGTCGTCGTGGTCGGGGGTGGGGCGTCGGCCGTTCAGCTACTCATGGAGTTCGCCCCTCTCGCCCGCGCCACGGCCTGGGTGACACGGCGCCCGCCCGTGTGGCGCGACGAGCCCTTCAGCGAGAACTGGGGACGGGACGCCGTCGCGAAGGTCGACGAGCGGGTGCGGGCCGGGCTGCCGCCGGAGAGCGTCGTGAGCGTGACCGATCTTGCCGTGACGCCGGAAGTGCGCGCCGCGCGCGCCGCCGGGATTCTCGAGCGGCGGCCGATGTTCGAGCGCATCACGCCCGACGGGGTCGTCTGGGCGGACGGCTCTCGCTTCGACGCCGACGTCATCCTCTGGGCGACCGGGTTCCGCGCGGCGATCGACCACCTCGCGCCGCTGCACGTCCGCGAACCCGGGGGCGGGATCCGGATGGACGGGACGCGCGTGGTGCGTGAGCCGCGGCTGCACCTCGTGGGGTACGGGCCCTCGGCCAGCACGGTCGGGGCGAACCGGGCGGGACGCGCCGCTGTCGCCGAGATCAAGAAGCTGCTGAGTTCGGACGGGTGAAGTCATACATCCGAAGCTACCCGAACACCTGTGCGATGATCATCGCTGGATCGGGTGAACCACGGCGGCGGGGAGCGACGAGATTTTCGGCGTGAAATAAGGGAAACCGGCGCGGGCGGATGGGCGCTGCCCCCGGTTTCCACGCTACCCGCGACCACCGACAAACCGGTGGCGAACCGGGAAAGGTCGGGCGTCTGCGGTACCCATCCCGCGGCGCGGGGCAGTGCACCGCTCAGCGGAAACCGTGCTGAGCTGGGAAAACGCACGGAACCTCACCCTCTTGACCGATTCAACGACAAGACACGTCTTGTCAGCCGAAACCGGTCACCGATACAGTCCGCTTTAGTTAGGAAACTTTCTTAACAGTTTCAAAGCGCCGCAGCCCACCAGCCACCGCCAGGCCCAGAAGGAGCGCGACGTGCCGTCGACCCGCCTACGAACACTCACACCCCTATTGGCCGCGATCGTCCTGCTGCCCTCGGCGATCGCCACGGCCAGTACCCCAGCCGATGTCCTGCTCTCCCAAGGGAAGCCCGTCGCGACCTCCACCACCGAGAGCTCGTCGTACGCCGGCGCGAAGGCCGTCGACGGCAGCACCACCACCCGCTGGGCCAGTGCCGAAGGCGCCGACCCGCAGTGGCTGCGGATCGACCTCGGCCAGTCCGCCGCGATCCACCGGGTGCTCCTGACCTGGGAAGCCGCCTACGCCAAGAAGTACCGCATCGAAGTCTCCGACGACGGCACGAACTTCACCGCCGCCACCACCGTCGACAACGGGGACGGCAAGACCGACGACCTCACCCTGAACGCCCACGGCCGGTACGTCCGCTTCGTCGGCGTCACCCGCGCGACGAGCTACGGCTACTCCTTCTGGGAGATGCAGGTCTTCGGCTCCACGGACTCCTCCGGCGACACCCAGGCCCCGACCACCCCGGCCGGCCTCACCGCCGGCACGACCACCGCCACCAGCGCCGCCCTGACGTGGAGCGCCGCCACGGACAACGTCGGCGTCGCCGGGTACGACATCCTGCGCGACGGCACCGTCGTCGCCACCAGCACCACCCCGGCCTACACCGACAACGGCCTCACGCCCGAGACCGGCTACTCCTACGCCGTCCGCGCCCGCGACGCCGCCGGGAACACGTCGGGCACCAGCACCCCGGTCACCGTGAAGACCAAGGCGGGCAGCGGATCCGGCTTCGTCCTCGCCGCGGCCGGGGACATCGCCGAACGCTGCACCTCCAGCAGTTCGAGCTGCGCCCATGTGAAGACCGCGAAACTGGTCGAGCAGCTGAACCCGGCCGCCGTGATCACCATGGGCGACAACCAGTACGACGACGCCCACCTCTCGGACTTCAAGTCCTACTACGACAAGACGTGGGGCAGGTTCAAGAGCATCACCCGCCCGATCCCGGGCAACCACGAGTCCTACGACGACACGCCGTTCAAGGGCTACGAGGACTACTTCGGCGCCATCGCCAAGCCGCAGGGAAAGCGGTACTACAGCTGGGAAATGGGCAACTGGCACTTCATCGCCCTCGACTCCAACGACTTCGTCACCCACGACGACTTCGCCGAGCCGCCCCAGATCACCTGGCTCAAGCAGGACCTGGCGAACAACAAGAAGGGCTGCGTCGCCGCCTACTACCACCACCCGCGGTGGAGCTCGGGTGACCACGGCGACAACCCCGACAGCACCGAGCTGTGGAACATCATGACCGCCAACAAGGTCGACCTGGTCCTCAACGGCCACGACCACGACTACGAGCGGTTCGTGCCGCAGAACGCCGACGGCAAGGCCGACGCCAACGGTCCGGTCGAGATCGTCGGCGGATCCGGCGGCGCCAACCTCTACGACCTGAGCCCGGCGCACCAGACGACCGCCAAGCTGCTCAAGACCTTCGGCGTCCTCAAGCTGTCGATGACGGACACGTCGTTCCAGTCGCAGCTCATCGGCGTCGACGGCAAGGTCCTCGACAGCAGCCCGACCTACCCCTGCCACTAGGAGCCGGGCATGTACATCGCGGCAAGCCGTACTGCGGACCTGGCGGCCGGCGAGAACCGGAAACCCGCGCTCGACAGGGTTTCCGCCAACGTCGTGGCGCTCGGGATGGTCAGCCTGGTCACCGACGTCTCCTCGGAGATGGTCACCGCCGTCCTCCCGCTCTACCTGGTGCTCGGCCTCGGCCTGAACCCGCTGCAGTTCGGGCTGCTCGACGGGCTCTACGCGGGCGCCACGGCCCTCGTGCGGGTGCTCGGCGGGCACCTCGCCGACCGGTGGCGGCGGCTCAAGGCCGTCGCCGGGTTCGGGTACGGCTTGTCCGCGGTGTGCAAGCTCGGCCTGGTCGCGGCCGGTTCGTCGGTCGCGGCGATCGGCGTCGTCCTCGCCGCCGACCGCACCGGCAAGGGCCTGCGCACCGCCCCGCGCGACGCCCTGATCTCGCTCAGCAGCACGCCGGACGCGCTCGGCCGGTCGTTCGGCGTGCACCGCGCACTCGACACCGTCGGCGCGTTCCTCGGCCCGCTGGTGGCGATGGCGGTGCTCGCGCTGAGCCTCGGCAGCTACACCAGCGTGTTCTTCACCAGCTTCTGCGTCGCCGCGATCGCCGTGCTGCTGCTGGCGCTGTTCGTCAAGGACCACCCCGGCAGCGTCGACCGCGCCGCGGTGTCGCTGCGAACGGCAGCAGGTCTGCTCAAGCAGAGCGACTTCCGGCGCGTGACGCTCTGGGCCGCGCTGCTCGGCCTGGTGACGGTCGGCGACTCGTTCGTCTACCTCGTCCTCCAACGGCGCTGGGAGATCGCGGCGACGTTCTTCCCGCTGCTGCCGCTGGGCACCGCCGGGGTCTACCTCGTGCTGGCCGTGCCGCTCGGCAAGCTCGCCGACCGCGTCGGGCGCTGGCCGGTGTTCCTCGGCGGCCATGTCGCCCTGTGCCTGGCCCTCGTCCTGCTCTGCGGCCCGGCGTACGCGGTGCTTCCCGTCGTCGCGCTCGGCCTGCACGGGGTGTTCTACGCGGCCACCGACGGCGTCCTCATGGCTGCCGCGGGCCCGCTCATCCCGCGTGACCTCCGGGCCACCGGGATGGCCGTCGTGCAGACCGGGCAGGCCGTGGCCCGCATGCTCTCGTCCGTCCTCTTCGGACTGGCCTGGACGCTCTGGGACCTGCGGCCCGCGGTGCTCGCCGCCGCGGCCTGCCTGGCCGTCGTCGCCCTCGCCGCCGCTCTCGTGAAACCGGTGCGCCCGTGAAGAAACTCGTCCTCGCCCTGCTCGGCACGGCGCTCCTGATCGCCGCCGCCGTCGTCTACACCCTCAGCGCCCGCCACGACACCGCGGACGCCGAACCGGCCGCCCAACTCACGCTGAGCCCCGGGCAGCTGTTCTTCCGTGACACCGCCACCGGCCGCGTCGGCACCCTGAGCCAAGAAAAACGCCTGCTCAGCGGCCTGAAGTGCGACCGGTTCGCGGTGGCGAAGCAGACGGCCGTGTGCTTGGCCGTGCGGCCCGGGACGCTCCCCGCACTGACCGACGTCCTCGTCCTCGACGACCACCTCGCCGTCCGCCACACCGAGTCCCTGCCCGGCACGCCGAGCCGCGCCCGCGTGTCCCCGGACGGCAAGCGCGTCGACTGGACGCTGTTCGTCACCGGCGACTCCTATGCGCAGACCGGCTTTTCGACGCGTGCCGGGCTGTACGAGGTCGACACCGGACGGCTCGTCAAGACGATCGAAGAGCTCCCGGTGTTCGCCGGCGACCAGCGCTACTTCGCCGCGGACGTCAACTACTGGGGCATCACGTTCGCCCCGGACGGCAACCGCTTCTACGCGACCCTCGGCAGCAAGGGCAAGACCTACCTCGTCGAGGCCGACTACCGGCGCTACCGGGGGAAGACCGTGAGGGAGAACGTCGAATGCCCGTCGCTCTCCCCCGATGCCACCCGGATCGCCTTCAAGAAGAAGGTGGGCCAAGGCTGGCGGCTGTCCGTCCTGGACCTGAAGACGATGCAGGAAACCGAGCTGGCGGACCAGCGAAGCGTGGACGACCAGGCCCTCTGGCAGGACGACCACACGGTGCTCTACGGGCTGGACAACGCCGTCTGGGCGGTCCCGGCGGACGGCTCGGGCGCCCCGCGGAAGCTGGTGGACAACGCCGCGTCGCCGGCCGTCACGGGGTGACGCCGACCGCCGCGAACAACGTCCGGACGCACAGGTCGCGCAGCTCTTCCTGGGTGACCGTCGGCTGGTCGAGCCAGTCGAGGATCATCGTCGCGACGAACGCGAGCCAGCCGCGCACGGCCAGCCGCGTCACGTCGGTGATGGGGGTCAGCAGGCTCACCGCGTCCAGGATGCGGGCCGCGTTCGCGGCCATCCCGGACTCGCGGATCTCCTGGATCTCACGGTCGGCGCCGCTCGCGGCGCGGTGCACGATCCGGTAGCCGTCGGGGTGCGTGCGCGCGAACTCGAGGTAGACGTCGAGCCCGGCCCGCAGCTGCTCCGCCACGGGCAGCGCCGGGTCGGGCTCGCTCATCGCCAGGAGCTGGTCGCGTTGCGCGCGGACGATCGACGCGAAGAAGTCCTTCTTCGTCGGGAAGTAGTGGTACAGCAGGCCGCGGGAGACCTGCGCGATCTCGGCGACCTCTTCGATCCACACCTCGTCGTACGGCCGCTTCGCGAACAGCCCGGCTCCGATCGTGAGGAGCTGCTCGCGCCGCTGCTCGGTGCTCAGCCTCGTCCGCATCCCCCGACCTTACTTGACACGGGTTCAGTAGCGGGGGATCGTGACCCTATTGGATCCGGGTTCAATAGGAGATGTGCCGTGGACACGACCGCGCTGCCGCACCGGCCGGGCCGCCTGCCGGTGATCGGCGACCTGATCGGCGCCAACCCGCGCACGCCGTTGCAGGACACGCTGCGCATCGGCAAGCGCATCGGGCCGATCTTCACCCGGAAGATCTTCGGGTTCGAGATCGTCTTCGTGGGCGGGGTCGACCTCGTCACCGAGCTGAACGACGAGACGAAGTTCGGCAAGCACGTCGGCATGGGCATCGAGAACCTGCGCGCGCTCGCCGGCGACGGCCTGTTCACCGCCCACACCCACGAGCCGAACTGGCGGCTCGCGCACGACATCCTGCAGCCGGCGTTCTCCGCCGAGGCGATGCGCCGCTACCACCCGGTGATGCTCGACGTCGCCCGCGAGCTGGTCGCGCGCTGGGACGCCGCGAGCGGGCCGGTCGACGTCGCCGCCGACATGACGCGGCTGACCCTGGAGACGATCGGCCTCGCCGGGTTCGGCTACCGGTTCGGCTCGTTCGAGCGCAGTGAACCGCACCTGTTCGTCACGGCGATGATCCGCGCGCTGCGGTACGCGCAGCTGCAGAACGTCAAGCTCCCGTTCGTGCGGCGCGCGTTCGCCGGCACGGCCGAGCAGAACCAGGCCGACATCGCGACCATGACGAACCTGGTCGACGAGGTCATCGACGAACGCCGCCGCAGTGGTGCGGAGAGCCGTGACCTGCTCGGCCTGATGCTCAGCGAGGGCCACCCGGTGACGGGGGAGCGCCTGGACCCGGTGAACATCCGCAACCAGGCCATCACGTTCGTCGTCGCCGGCCACGAGACGACGTCCGGTGCGCTGTCGTTCGCCTTGTACTACCTGACGCGCCACCCCGAGCTGCTGGCGAAGGCCCGCGCCGAGGTCGACGCGGTGTGGGGCGACCGCGAGCCCGCCTTCGGAGACGTCGCGAAGCTGCGTTACGTCCGTCGCTGCCTCGACGAGGCGATGCGGCTCTGGCCGACCGCGCCCGGTTACTCCCGCGAAGCACGCGAAGACGTCGTGCTCGGCGGGAAGTACCGGATGCGCGAGGGCGACTGGGTGATCGTGCCGCTGCCGCTGGTGCACCGCGATCCCGCGGTCTGGCCGGACCCCGAGCGGTTCGACCCGGACCGCTTCGAGCCCGCCGCGGTGAAGAAGCGGCCAGCGCAGGCGTACAAGCCGTTCGGGACGGGCGAGCGCGCCTGCATCGGCCGCCAGTTCGCACTGCACGAAGCCGTACTGGCGCTGGGAATGGTGCTGCAGCGTTACGACTTCGAGGTCGATCCTTCGTACGAGCTCGAGATCGTCGAGTCGCTGACGCTCAAGCCGAGCGGGTTCACCCTGCGGCCGCGGGTCCGGACTCGCGAGCCGCTCACGACCTGAGGTACCGGACCTGGCCGGGCTTCGAGCGCTCGTACTCGTCGTGTCCCGCGAGGTGCTCGGGGACGCCGACCTCCCACCACGCGCCGGCCTCGGTCCACGACGATGGCTGCGTCTTCACCACGACCACCGCCGGCCGCTGCTCGGCCACGGCGGCCTTTCGCGCCGACGCGTACGCGGTGCGCAGGGAGTCCACATCGGACGCCGGGAACACCAGGCAGCCCAGCGATTCCGCGTTCCGCGCGAAGTCCACTCGGGGAGGCGAAGCGTGGGAAGTCGTGCAATCGGCGTAGAAGTTGTTGAACGGCTTCCCGCCCTGCCCTTCCTGGAGCCGCCCGATCACCGCGTAGCCGTCGTTGTCGCAGACGACCGCGACGAACGGGTGACCCGCGAAGGCCGCCGAGAACAGCTCGGAGTTCAGCATCAGGTACGAGCCGTCGCCCAGCAGGGTCGTCACCAGGCCCGGATGCGCGATCGCCGCACCCCACGCGCCCGACAGCTCGTAGCCCATGCAGGAAAAGCCGTACTCGACGTCCATCGAGAGCGAGCCGGAGCCGCGCCAGCCGCCGATCAGCTCGCCCGGGAGCCCGCCGGACGCCGTCATCACGTAGTCGTCCGCCGCCGACAGGTCGTTCACCACGCCCACGACCTGCGCGTACGACGGGATCTCGGCCGCCGCCGAGCGCAGCGAATCCACGTGCGCGTCCCAGGAAGCCCGCTCGGCCGCGGCCCGCGACGTCCACGCCGGGTCGACCCGCCAGCTCTCCAGCTGCGCGCCGAGGTCGGCCAGCCCCGCGTCGGCGTCCCCGACCACGGACAGCGCGCCGTGCTTCACCGCGTCGAACCGGGCCGCGTTGAGCGCGACCAGGCGGACGTCGGGGGAGAAGACCGTCCACGATGCCGTCGTGAAGTCCTGCAGGCGCGTCCCGACCGCGAACACCACGTCCGCTTCGGCCGCGAGGACGTTCGCCGACGTCGAGCCCGTGATGCCCAGCGGCCCGGCGTGCAGCGGGTGCGCGTGCGGCACCAGCGTGCGGCCCGCCGTGGTCTCCACCAGCGGGATCCCGTGCCGCTCGGCGAAGTCCAGCGCGCGTTGGCCGGCGCCGGAGTACCGGACGCCGCCGCCGAGCACGAGCAACGGACGTTTCGACGCCCGCAGCACGCCCGCCGCCTCGGTGACCGCACGCCGGTCGGGACGCGACCGCACCGGCCGGTGCGTGACCGGCTCGAACAGCGCCTCCGGGAAGTCGTACGTCTCCGCCTGGACGTCCTGCGGCAGCGCCAGCACCACGGGCCCGCTGTCCGCCGGGTCGGTGAGCACCCGCGCGACCTGCGGCAACGTCGAGAGCAGCTGCTCGGGCCGGGTGATCCGGTCGAAGTAGCGCGAGACCGCGCGGAAGGCGTCGTTGACCGTCGCGGTCGCGTCGCCGAAGGGTTCGATCTGCTGCAGCACCGGATCCGGCGCCCGGCTGGTGAACGTGTCGCCGGGCAGCAGCAGGACCGGCAGCCGGTTGGCGTGCGCGACCCCGGCGGCGGTGACCATGTTCAGCGCGCCCGGCCCGATCGACGACGTCACGACGCCGACCTGCCGCCGGTGCGTGGCCTTCGCGTATCCCACCGCAGCGAGCGCCATGCCCTGCTCGGTGTGCCCGCGCCACACCGGGATGTCCCCGCGGTGTTCTTCGAGGGCGGTGCCGAGGCCGAGGACGTTGCCGTGACCGAAGATCGCGAAGACGCCGGGGAAGAGCGGGACTTCGCGCCCGTCGAGGGTTTCCGAGCGCTGGGCGAGGATCCAGCGGACCAGCGCTTGAGCCGTCGTCAGCTTCACCGCACACGTCCTTCGTGGCTCGTCACCGGGCAGCGGGGATCGAGGTCCTGCGACGCCCAGGTGTCGCGGACCCAGCCGTGCGCGGGGTCGTCGCAGAACGCCATCGAGCGTTCCGGGGCCGGCCCGGCCAGGACGTTCAGGTAGTACATCGGGTAGCCCGGCGCGGCCACGCACGGGCCGTGGAAGCCGCGTGGGATCAGGAAGACGTCCTGGTCGCGCACGGCGACGTCTTCGTCCAGCTCGCCGTCGGTCGTGTACGTCCGGTGCAGGCCGAAGCCTTCGCGCGACGGCGTCACCCCGTCGCGGCCGGCGATGCGGAAGTAGTAGATCTCCTCGTTGACGACCTCGCACTCGCTCGCTTCGTCGTGCTTGTGCGGCGGGTACGACGACCAGTTGCCGCCCGGCGTGATCAGCTCGCACGCGTTGAGCTTGTCGGCGTGGTCCCACGCCCCGGGCACGCCGAAGTTGGTCACCTGCCGCGTCGCCTGCCCGGCGCCGCGGACCTCGACCGGGACGTCCTCGGCGGGGCCGTACTTCGGTTCGAGCCGCCGGGTGCAGCGGGCCATCGGCAACGCCACCTGCGCGCCGGTCTCGGAAGTCAGCTCGACCTCGGCGTCGCGGGGGACGTAGGCGAAGTCCGTGACCCGGGTGAACACCGACTCACGCCCTTCCAGCTCGAACTCCTCGCCGTCGACGCGGACCGTGAGCGAGCCGGACAGGGGGAGCACGAACGCCTCGAACTCGCCGGTCATGACCGTGCGCGGGAGCCGGGTGCCGATCCGGAGCACCCGCAGCCCCGTGTACGTCCAGCCCGCCGAATCCGGGGTGAGCCGGACCGGGTCGGCGTCGTCGGACAGTGTCCCGAACGGACGGTGCAGCTTGCTCACTTCGCGGCCTCCAAGACCTTCGCGGCGGCTTCGACGGCAGACCCGACGTTTCCGCCGAGCCGGGTGTGGCTCATGACCAGACCGCGGACGACCCCGTGCCACAGCATCGACGACTGCGGGTCGGCGGCCGGCGGATCGCCGAGCACCACCGGCAGCGTCGTGGCGCCCAGGGCAGCGGCCGAGCCGGGCGACGGCAGTTTCAACCAGGTGTGCGCGGACGTCGTCCCGAGGCCGGACGCGATGGTGACCGCCCGCGCCAGCGACGCCGGGTCCTCCGGCAGCTCGATCATGGCGACCAGGCCGTACGCGGCCAGCTCGGTGACAGCGTCGGCACAGGCCTGCCGGGTCTGGGCGGTGCCGGCCAGGCGCAGCAGCATCGTGCCGCCGTCGAGGCCGCAGTCGATCAGCGTCCGGGCGTCGTAGCCGGTGAACCGGTCGTCGGGGTTCATCGACCCGAAGACGACCTTGTCGTGCAGCGCGCCGAGCAGGAGCAGCTCCTCGACGATGTCCGGGGTGCCCAGGACGCCGTCGACGGCCGGGTTCTCCACTGCGACGAGCAGCCGCTCCAGCAAGGTCCGCCGGTCGAGCAGGTCCTCGTGATCGGCGGCGACCAGGAACAGCGTTCCGTTGTCGGACAGCAGTTTCGACCGGCGTTTGCGGGTCGCGTACGCCTGCCGGACCGCGCCCGGGTTCGTGGCGCGGGTGTGCAGGAGCTCGCGCCAGCGCTCGTCGGTGAGGATCACAGCAGCTCCTCGATCTCCGCCGCGGTCGGCATGGCGTCGGCGCAGGCCAGCCGGGACGCCACGAGTGCGCCCGCGGCGTTGGCGTACTCGGCGATGCGCACCGGCTCCCAGCCCGACAGCAGCCCGTGGATCAGCGCGCCGCCGAAGCCGTCACCGGCGCCGAGGCCGCAGACGACCTCGATGCGTTGCGGCCGCACGGTCCGGCGTCCCTCCGGGGTGGCCACCAGCACGCCGTCCGCGCCCTTCTTGATCACCGCCAGCCGCAGGCCGCGTTCGAGCATCCGGTCCGCCGCCGCGTCCGGGTCCGCGGTGCCGACGGCGACCTCCACCTCGGTGCGGTTGCCGACCGCGACGGTGACGTGGTCGAGCATCGCGCCGATCTCTTCCCGGGCCTGCTCGACCGACGGCCAGAACATCGGCCGGTAGTCGAGGTCCAGCACGGTGTGCTCGCGGCGGCCGCGGGTTTCGAGGATCTTCCGCTGCGTCGCGCGGGCGGGTTCGGCGGACACGCCGGTGCCGGTGACCCACAGCAGCGGCACCGACTCGACGACGTCCCACGGCACGTCGTCGTCGGTGAGCGTGAGGTCCGGCGCGATGGGGGAGCGGTAGAACAGCAGCGGCGGGTCCGCGGGCGGGTTCAGCTCGCAGAACACCACCGGCGTCTGGAGGTCCGGCGACGTGCCCACGTGCGCCGGGGACACGCCGAAGCCTTCCAAGGCTTGCCGGACGTAGTCGCCGAAGCCGTCCGGGCCGACCTTGGTCAGCACCGCCGTGTGCCGGCCGAGCCGCGCGGCGGCGACCGCGACGTTGGTCGCGGTGCCGCCGAGCGACTTGGCGAACGTGCTGACGCCGGCCAGGGGGACGCCGCTCTGCTCGGGGTAGAGGTCGACGCCCACCCGGCCGATCGTCAGCGCTTCGAGGTTCACGCCTTCTCCACCTGCCGCAGCTCGTGCTCGAGGGCTTCCAGTTCCGCACCGCCCGCCATCTGCCGGGTCAGCTCGTTGATGTCGATGTCCTTCTTCTCGTACGAGCCGAGCGGCGCACCGCGCTTGAGCAGCAGGAACCGGTCGGCGACCGGGTAGGCGTGGTGCGGGTTGTGCGTGATCAGCACGACGCCGAGCCCCCGGTCGCGGGCCTGCGCGACGTACTTCAGCACCACCCCGGCCTGCTTGACGCCCAGCGCGGCGGTCGGCTCGTCGAGGATCAGCACCTTCGCGCCGAAGTACACCGCCCGGGCGATCGCGACGCACTGGCGTTCACCGCCGGAGAGCGTCCCGACCGGCTGCTCGACATCCCGCAGGTCGATGCCCATGTCGGACAGCGCCTGCTTGGTCGTCTCGCGGCCCTTGCGCCGGTCGAGCATCTTAAACGGGCCGAAGCCGGTCGTCGGCTCGGACCCGAGGAAGAAGTTCCGCCAGACGCTCATCAGCGGGACCACGGCGAGGTCCTGGTACACGGTCGCGATGCCGTGGTCGAGCGCCTCCCGCGGCGAGGTGAGCCGGACCGGCTGCCCGTCGATGAGGAACTCGCCGCGGTCGTGCTGGTGCACGCCGGCCAGGATCTTGATCAGCGTGGACTTCCCGGCGCCGTTGTCGCCGAGCACGCAGGTCACCTCGCCGGCGTTGACCACAGTGGACACATCGCGCAGGGCGATGACGCTGCCGTAGGTCTTCCCGATCTCGCGTACCTCGATGAGGCTCATCGGCGTACCCTTTCCGCGCGCCGCCGGAAGGCGTTGTTCACCAGGACCGCGGCCAGCAGCATGATGCCGAGGAACAGCATGAACCAGTCGCTGTTCCACTGCGCGAACACGATGCCCTGCCGCGCCATGCCGAAGATCAGCGCGCCGATCGCCGCGCCCACCGCCGAGCCGAACCCGCCGGTGAGCAGGCAGCCGCCGATCACCGCGGCGATGATGTACTGGAACTCCAGCCCGATGCCCTGGTTCGCCTGGACGCTGGCGAAGCGCAGGATGTTGATCGAGCCGACCAGCCACGCGCCGAGCGCGGTGCCCATGAACAGCAGGATCTTCGTGCGCACCACCGGCACGCCGACCGAGCGGGCCGACACCTGCGACCCGCCGACCGCGAAGATCCAGTTGCCGAACCGGGTCCGCACCAGCAGCCACGCGGCGATCGCCGTGACGACGATCCACCAGATGATCGACGACTGGAACTGCGTGCCGCCGATGTCGAACGTGGACGCGAACAACCCGCCGGCGGACTCGTACCCGCTGGTCGAGCGCATGCCCGAGACCTGGACGGTGTTGGTCACCCAGCGCGTCACGCCGAGGTTGAGCCCCTGCAGGGCGAGGAACGACCCCAGCGTGACGATGAAGCTGGGCAGGCCGGTCTTCATGACCAGCCAGCCGTTGAACGCGCCGACGCCGAGGGCGAAGGCGAGCGAGACCAGCAGCGCGAGCCAGACGTTCCAGCCCGCCTGCGTGGCCAGGATCGCCGTGACCAGCGACGTCGACGCCGTCATCACGCCGGCCGAGAGGTCGAACTCGCCGCCGACCATGAGCAGCGCGACCACGACGGCCATGATGCCCAGGGTCGAGGAGTCGTCGAGCCAAGTCGCCACGCCCAGCGGGCTGAGGAACTGGCCGGTGACGACGGAGAAGAAGACGAACACGAGCACGGCGCCGAGCAGCGCGCCGATCTCGGGCCGGACGACCAGCCGGTCGGTCAGGCTCTTCTTCCCCACGCGTTCGTCGGGTTGCGCCTGGATCGCGGCGGTCATCAGCGAGTGCCGCGCTCGGCGTACGGGGCCACGGTGTCGATGTTGGTCTTGTCGACGAAGCCGGGGCCGGTCTGCACCGGGTGGCCGCCGCCGATGGTGTTGCCGTTCTCCTTGTACAGCTTGAGGAACACGATCGGCAGGTAGCCCTGCTCGTACTGCTGCTGGTCAACGGCGAAGAGGATCGTGCCGGCCTTGATGGCCGCGACGACGTCGGCGTTCAGGTCGAACGTCGCCACCTGCGCCTTCGAGCTCGCCTCCTTGGCCGCGTCCACCGCGCGGGCCGCGACCTGGGAGTTCAGCGCCAGCACGGCGTCGATCGACGGGTCGGACTGCAGCGCGCCGCGGATCCGGGCCTGCGCGTCGGTCGGGTTGGAGATGTCGACCTGCAGCGTGGTCACGTTGCCGAAGGCCTGCTTCGCGCCGTCGCAGCGCTGGTTCTGGCCGATGTTGCCGGCCTCGTGGATGACGCACAGCAGCTTCGTCTTGCCGGCCGCCTTGAGCCGCTGGCCCGCGCCCTGGCCCGCGAGGCCCTCGCTCTGCCCGACGTGCGCGATCGCGCCGAACGCCGCGCTGGAGTCCTCGCCGGAGTTGATGGTGACGACCGGGATGCCGGCCTTGACCGCGTTCTGGATCGACGTCTGCAGCGCCTGCGGGTTCGCCATGGAGACGACCAGGCCGCTGACCTTCTGCGCGACGGCGTTGTCGATCAGCTTGGCCTGGTTGCCCGGGTCGCCGTCGGAGTAGTAGTCGACGCCGATGTTCAGATCCTTGCCCGCCTGCTCGGCGCCGTTCTTCACGACGTTCCAGAAGGCGTCGCCGGCGCTGCCGTGCGTGACGACCGCGATCTTGAGCGGGCCGCCCGTGCTCGGGGCCGCGGCGGACGAGGCGCTCGAGCTGCCGGCCGAGTTGTCGGCGCTCGGGCCGCTGCAGGCGGACAGGACCAGCCCGGCGGCGGCGATCGCCGCCACGCCGGCCAGCTTCTTGATAGAGAACACAGTCACTCCTTTGGGACCGATTAGAGGGAGTCGATGATCTTCGCGAGGTGGGCCAGGCTGCGCTCGGTGTCCCGGCGGGGTGTGTCGTCGGGGCTCGAGTCGCCGAGGGCGGTGTCCTGTTCGAGGACGTACCAGCCGTCGTAGCCGGCCGCCTGGACGGAGCGCACCATCGACGCCACGTCCACGTCCCCCTCGCCGAGCGGGGTGTAGATGCCCCGCCCGACCGCGTCGGTGTAGCCGAGCCGGCCCGAGCGGACTTCGGCCGCCAGGTCTTCTCGGACGTCCTTCAGATGCACGTGCCCCACCCGTTCGGGATACCGCTGCGCCAGCTCGACCGGATCCGTCCCGCCGATCATCAGGTGCCCGGTGTCGAGGCACAAGCCGAGGTCGGAACCGGCGAGGAAGCGCTCGACCTCGGCCTGCTGCTCGACGTGGGTCCCGACGTGCGGGTGCAGCACGGTGCGCAGGCCGTGGGCGGCGGCGATGTCGCGGATCTTGCCGGCGGTGCCGACGAGCATCGCCCATTCGGCGTCGGTGAGCTTCGGGCGTTCGTCGTAGCCGTCGAGCCCGGTCGCGGCGGCGAGCACGAGGACGTCACCCCCGCACGCGGCGAACAGTGCGGCGGACTCTTCGGCTTCCTTGAGGGCGTTCTCCCGGTTTTCGTGGAGGACGACGGCGAGGAAGCCGCCGACGAGCGTCAGGCCGTGCGTCCCGAGCAGGTCCCGGAGCTCCGCCGGGGCGCGCGGGAGGTACCCGGGCGGGCCCAGTTCGGTGGCCTGCACCCCGAGCGCCGCCATTTCGCCGAGCACGGTCGGTGCGTCGAGCACGCGGCCCCACCCCGGGACTTCGCAAACGCCCCAGGAGATCGGCGCGGCGGCTACTCGGATCGTCGCTGTCACCATGGGCCTCCGTCGGTCCGTTGGAGCGCTCTATTGATTAGAGCGCTCTAATCTTGTAGCGTCCGTCACAGCAAGTCAAGGCTGAGTTTTTCGTGGTCAGGGGAGGTGCCGTCATGCGTCCGACCATGGAAGACGTCGCCGCGCGGGCGGGAGTTTCCCGCGCGCTGGTCTCCCTGGTGATGAGGAATTCACCGAAGGTCTCCGACGCCCGCCGCTCGGCGGTGCTGCGGGCCGCGAAGGAGCTCGGCTACCAGCCGCACGTGATGGCGCGGTCGCTGGCCAGCCGCACGTCCACGGTGCTCGGCGTGATGGTCAACGACCTGCGCAACGCGTTCTTCGCCGACATCGTCGAGGAGCTGGACAGCGCCGCGCAGGCGGCGGGCTTCGACCTGATCCTCAACACCGGCGGCCGCAGTCCCACGCGCGAGTGGAACGCCTTGCACAACCTGCTTTCCTTCCGCCCGGCGGGGATCATCCTGCTCTCGCCGGTCGTCCCGGCGTCGGCGATCCAGGTCGCGGCCCGGCAGTGCCCGGTCGTGCTGGTCTCGCGGACCGCGCGGTCGTCCACAGTGGACACGGTGAACGACGACGGCGAGGCGGGCTCCGCGCTGGCCGTCGACCACCTGGTCGGCCTCGGGCACCGGCGCATCGCGCACCTCGACGGCGGCGCCGCGGCCGGGTCGGCCCAGCGGCGGCGGGGCTTCGAGGCCGCCATGCGGCGGCACGGGCTCGAGCCGATCGTCGTGCGCAGCGAGCACACCGACATCGGGGGCGAGAACGCCGTGCGGGAGCTGCTGGCCGAGTACGCCCGCCCGGACCTGCCGACGGGGCTGGTCTCCGGCAACGACTTCAACGCCGTGGGGGCGATCTCGGCGCTGGAAGAAGCCGGGCTGCGGGTGCCCGAGGACGTGTCGGTCGTCGGCTACGACAACACGTCGCTCGCCGCACTCCGCCACCTTTCGCTGACCACAGTGGACCAGCCGCGCAAGGACATGGCGCGGCTGGCCTTCGAAGCGTTGATCGAACGCGTCCGCGGGGAGCGCACGGAGCCGGTCCGGCACCTGCTGCACCCGTCCCTGGTGGTCCGCGCGACCACCGCCGAGATTTCCGTGACAGGAGGAGTACAACGATGAGGTTGGGACTGGCGGGCACCGGCCGGATCGGCACCGCGCACGCGGAGACGCTGAAGAGCTTCGACGAGGTCGAGTCGGTCGTGGTGGCCGACGTCGACGCCACGCGAGCGCAGTCGGCCGCCGCGAAGCTGGGGGTCGAGGCGGCTTCCCTCGACGAGCTGTTCACCGCGGGCCTCGACGGCCTGGTCGTCACGGCCGCCACCGACGCGCATCCGGGCCTGATCATCGCCGCGGTCGACGCGGGCATCCCGGTCTTCTGCGAGAAGCCGGTCGCCGCGGACATCCCCGGCACCCTGGCCGTGATCGACCGCATCGGCGCCTCGGACGTCCCGGTCCAGATCGGCTTCCAGCGCCGCTTCGACGCGGGCTACGCGGCGGCGCGGGCGGCGGTCGCGTCGGGCGAGCTGGGCTGGCTGCACACGCTGCGCGCGACGACGTTCGACCCGGCACCCCCGCCTGCGGAGTACGTCGCCCACTCCGGCGGGCTGTTCCGCGACTGCGGCGTGCACGACTTCGACATCATCCGCTGGGTGAGCGGCCGCGAGGTGGCCGAGGTGTACGCGATCGGCGCGAACCGCGGCGAGCGGTTCTTCGCGGACGCGGGCGACGTCGACACGGCGGCGGCGACGCTGACCCTGGACGACGGAACCCTGGCGACGGTGTCCCTGACCCGCTACAACGGCGCGGGATACGACGTGCGGCTGGAGGCGCTGGGCTCGGTGTCGGGCGTGGTGGTCGGCCTGGACGACCGGGCGCCGCTGCGGTCGGTGGAGCCGGGGGTGCCGCCGCTGCCGGGGCCGGCGTACCCGGGGTTCATGGAGCGGTTCCGCCCGGCGTACACGACGGAGCTGCGGGCGTTCCTGGACGTCGTCGCGGGCCGCGCGCCGTCGCCGTGCGTGGCGGCGGACGCACTGGAGGCGTTCTACATCGCGGAGGCGTGCGAGCTGTCCCGCCGCGAGCGGCGCCCGGTGGGCCTGGCGGAGGTCAGGCGCTGAGCAGCTTGCGGACGGTGCGACACGCGTGATTGCGGAGCCGTCACGCGTGATCAGGAGGTCGACACGCCGCGGGGTCGAGAGCCTCGCCGTGTCGACCCTCTGATCACGCGTGCCGACCTTCCGATCACGGGCGCAGGAGCTTGCGGACGGTGCGTTCGACCAGCGCCGCGGCCTTCGGCGGGGGAGTGCGGCCGGTCGAGAGGTAACGGTGGACGACCGCGCGCGGGATCTCGACCAGGGCGAGCACGACCTCTTCGTCCGTGCAGCCGGTGAGCGGCGGCAGGGCCCGCGTCGCGCGCTTGAGCGTGTCGCGCAGCTCCTGCTCGTCCTCGGTCACGGCCTTCGCGGCTTCGGGTGACCAGTCGGCGGGCCCGAAGGCGTGCTTGCCCGCGTCGAGCACCCGCGCGCCCTCGGGGTGCTTGCGGCACCAGTGGACGACGCTCGTCGCGGCCTCGACCGCCGCTTCGATCGTCGTCGCCTCGCCGAGGCACCGGGTGAAGGTGTCCTGGAAGTCGCGCAGGGTCCGGCGCCAGAGCTCGGCGAGCAGCGCGGGGCGGTCCGGGAAGCGGTGGTAGATGGAGCCGTTGGGGGCTCCGGCGGCCTTCGCGGTGGCGGCCATGGTCACGGCGCGGGCCCCGCCTTCGGCGAACAAGGCCGTGGCGGCGTCGAGGAACTGCGCTGTGGTGTGCGTCGCGGGGCGGCCCATGTTGTAGAGATTATGCTCTAATACGTTCTGGAGGACAGTCTCTAGAACGGAGAGTCTCATGGTCCGCAACGTCCACACCCGCCGGTTCCCGGTCTCCGCCGACCGGCTCGTTCCCCTGCTGGAAACGCTCGGCACCCCGGAGGACCGGCTCTGGCCGGTGGCCGACTGGCCCCCGACCCGTCTGGACGGCCCCCGCGTCCCGGGCACACCGGCGGGCCACGGGCCGGTGCGCTACGTCGTGGAGGAGGTTTCCCCGGACCGGCTGCGGTGCCGGTTCACCGCGCCGGCGGGCGTGCACGGGTACCACGAACTCACGATCGACGGCGGCGCGCTCACCCACGTCCTGGACGCGTCCCTGCACGGCCGGGCCCGGCTGACCTGGCCGTTGTTCTTCCGGCCCCTGCACGACGCGCTGCTGGAGGGGCTGCTGGACCGGGCCGAGCTCGAGGTGACCGGCCGGGTGGCGCGGCCGGTCCGGTGGTCGCCGTACGTCCGGCTTCTGCGGGCGCTGGGCAAAATCGGGTCGCGCGGCCGGCGTCCGGCCGCGAAACTCCGAGCATGACCGTGCTGACCCCGCTGGACGAGCCGGCGCTGGCGCGGCTGCTCGAAGCCGCCGTCGCCGGCGCCGACCCACTCGAGGTCATGCCGCCGGTCGAGGACCCGCCCGGCTGGACCGCCGCTCGCCGCGAGGCGTTCCTGGCCTTCCACCGCGGCCGGTCCCTGGACCCGGCGACGGCGGTGGAGCGCACGTGGGTGGTCGACGTCGACGGCGAGGCGGTCGGGGCGGCCCGCCTGGAGCGGCGCGGTGACGCCGTGGAGGCGGGCATCTGGTTGCGCCGCGACGTCCGCGGCCGCGGGATCGGCACGCAGGTCACGGCGCTGCTGCTGGCCGAAGCGCAGCGGTCGGGCGCGGCCCGGTTCGTCGCCTCGACGACGGCGGGCAACCACGGTGCCCGGTCGTTGCTGGGCGGGATCGGGGCGGCACTCACCGCCGACGGGGACGAGGTCGTGGCGGACCTACCGCTGAGCTGACCGCAGCTTCGGCAGGATCTCGGTCCGCACGTACTCCAGCGCGTCCCGCTCCGGGAGGATGTGCGGCCCCTGCACCCACGCCACCCCGTGCCGCACGGCCGCGGCGGTGACCCGCTCCCGCAGCGTCCCCACCACTCCCGCGCCCAGCACCAGTGCCTCGTAAGCACCCAGCCGGGACAGCACCGCTTCCTCCGAAGCGACGCCGTCCGCGGCGAAACCCGCCGCGGACAGCGCCGCCGTCACCCTTGAGACCGTGGCCGGGTTGCGGCCGAACAGGAGCACCTTCATGCCCCCAGCCCCATACCTCGAGGGCGGTCGAGGTCAAGACAGTTCGAGCGTGGGCTGGTACATCTCGATCCAGTGGTAGAGGTCGAGCACCCGGTCCAGGCCGATGCGCATGGCCGGGTCCATGGTCGCCGAGTCCACTTCGGACGCCCGGTGCGCCCACGCCTTGTCCACCAGGCCGAACACCTGGTGCCCCGGCTCGGCCAGGACCTCCTTGACCTGCTGCTGCAACGCCGCCGCGTAGCCCGGGTCCTGCGTCGACGGGTACGGGCTCTTCACCCGCTGCGCCACCGACTCCGGCAGCACGTGCTTGGTCGCGTGCCGCAGGAGGCTCTTCTCCCGGCCGTCGAACGTCTTCAGCGACCACGGCGTGTTGTAGACGTACTCGACCAGCCGGTGGTCGCAGAACGGCACGCGGACCTCCAGGCCCACCGCCATCGACGCGCGGTCCTTGCGGTCGAGCAGCATCCGCACGAAGCGGGTCAGGTGGAGGTTGCAGATGGTCCGCATGCGCGCCTCGATCGCGGACTCGCCGTCGAGGTGGTCGACCGCGGCGACCGCCGTCTTGTACTGGTCGGCGACGTAGGACTCGACGTCGAGGTTCTTCACCAGCTCCGGCGTGTACAGCGACGACCGCTCGTCCATCATCGACGTCCGGAACGCCAGCCACGGGAACGTCTCCGCGTTGACGGCCTTCTCGTCGTGGAACCAGCGGTAACCGCCGAACACCTCGTCGGCCGACTCGCCGGACAGGGCCACCGTCGACTGGCCGCGGATCGCCTTGAACAGCAGGTACAGCGACGTGTCCATGTCGCCGAGGCCGGCCGGGATGTCGCGGGCCCGCAGCACCGCGCGCCGGACCTCGGGGTCGGTCAGGTCGCCCGGGTTGAGCATGACGTCCTCGTGCGCGGAGTTCACCAGCTGCGCGACGTCCCGCACGAACGGCGAGTCCGCCGTGTCGCGCATCTCGTCCGGCTTGAAGTTCTCCTCCTGGCCGAAGAAGTCGACGGAGAACGTCCGCAGCTGCTCGCCCTGGTCGGCCAGCCGCGCGGCGGCCAGGCCGGTGACGGCGCTCGAGTCGAGCCCGCCCGAGAGCAGCACGCACCGCGGGACGTCGGCGACGAGCTGGCGGTTGACGATGTCGGTCATCAGCTCGCGCACGCGCGCGACCGTCGTCTCCTGGTCGTCGGTGTGCTTCTTCGCGTCCAGCTTCCAGTAGGTGCGGGTCTTGATGCCCTCGCGGGACACGGTGACGATCGTGCCCGGCTGGACCTCTTCCATGTCCTTCCACAGCGACCAGCCCGGCCGCTTGGTGAAGCCGGCCAGCTCGCGGAAGCCGTCGAGGTCGACGACCTTCTTCGCGAGGGGGTTCGCCAGGATGGCCTTCGGCTCGGAGCCGAACAGGACGCCGTCGCGGGTCGGGTAGTAGTAGAACGGCTTGATGCCCATCCGGTCGCGGATCATGACGAGCCGGTCGTCGCGCTCGTCCCAGATCGCGAACGCGTACATGCCGTTGAGGTGGTCGACGACCGCGTCGCCCCACTGCAGGTAGCCGTGCAGCACGACCTCGGTGTCGCTGTCGGTCTCCCACTGGTGGCCGAGCTTCGTCAGCTCTTCCTTCAGCTCGGTGAAGTTGTAGGCCTCACCGCTGTAGACCATCGCGACGTCGCCGTTCGGCGTGTGCACGGACATCGGCTGCCGGCCGCCGGGCAGGTCGATGATGGCCAGCCGCCGGTGGCCGAGCGCGACGTGCGTGCGCACCCAGGTGCCCTCGTCGTCCGGACCGCGGCAGGACATCGTCGCCGTCATGGCGTCGACCACGTCCTGGCGGCGGGTGAGGTCGGCGTCGTAAGAGACCCAGCCGGCGATACCGCACATAGGTGATCCCCTCTCCCAAGATTTGCTTAGCCGATACAACTATCGGTAACACAGGTGTAACACGGCCTGAAGATCTTGTCTGCCCGAATTGCACGTTCCGCACTTGTTCGGTCACTCGGTGTGTCGTGAGTCACTAGCCGACTGCATACAGTGAGTGCTGGGCAAACGTTTGCGTGACGCCCGCCACCGGCCATAAAGACGGCGTAAATGGGTGTCAGGAACGCATCAAGAGGCCGTCAGCCGCAGGTCGGGACGGGCTCTCCCGGCCGCACAGTGAACGCGTCCGGTCACCGAACCCGGTGACCCGTCTTGAGAGGTGCCCTGTGGCCGACTTGCTCTACGCCGTCCTGCTGATCGGCGTGTTCGTGGTGCTCGCGCTGGCGCTGCGCGGGCTGGAGAAGCTGTGAGCGGCGCGGGAACCGTGGCCAACGTCGTCGGCGGGCTGCTGGCGCTGGGCCTGCTCGTCTACCTGTTCGTCGCCTTGATCAGGCCGGAGAAATTCTGATGTCCGACACTGCGGCCGGGCTCATCCAGCTCGGCCTCCTCCTCGTCGCCCTCGCCGTGGTCTACAAGCCGCTCGGCGACTACCTGGCGCGCGTCTTCTCGACCGAGAAGCACTGGAAGCTCGAAAAGGGCCTCTACAAGCTCTTCCGCGTCGACCCGGACTCCGAACAGCGGTGGCCGACCTACGCCGCGGGCGTGCTCGGCTTCTCGTTCGTCTCGGTCGTCCTGCTCTACCTGCTGCAGCGGCTCCAGCCGCTCCTGCCGTGGAGCCTGGGCCGCGGCTCGGTGAGCCCGGGCGTCGCCTTCAACACCGCGGTTTCCTTCGTCACCAACACGAACTGGCAGTCCTACGTCCCCGAGACGACGATGGGCCACTTCGTGCAGATGGCCGGGCTGACCGTGCAGAACTTCCTGTCGGCCGGCGTCGGCCTCGCCGTGGCGATCGCGGTGACGCGCGGGTTCGTCCGGGCGAAGACCGACCGGCTCGGCAACTTCTGGGTGGACCTCACGCGCGGCACGATCCGCGTCCTGCTGCCGATGGCCTTCGTGTTCGCGATCGTGCTGGTCGCGCTCGGCGTCGTGCAGAGCCTCAAGGCCGGCGTCGCCGTGACGAACCCGGACGGCAGCCAGAGCACCATCGCCCTGGCCCCGGCGGCGAGCCAGGAGGCGATCAAGGAGCTCGGCACCAACGGCGGCGGCATCCTCAACGCCAACTCCGCGCACCCGTTCGAGAACCCCAACGCCTGGACCAACCTGATCGAGCTGTTCCTGATCCTGGTGATCCCGGTCAGCCTGACCCGCGCGTTCGGCAAGCTGGTCGGCAAGCCCAAGCAGGGGTACGTCCTGCTCGGCGTGATGAGCCTGCTGTGGGCCGCGTCGCTGGCGATCATCTGGTTCTCCGAAGCCAACGCGAGCAACCCGGCCGCACTGGCCGCGGGCGCGAGCATGGAAGGCAAGGAACAGCGGTTCGGCATCGGCTTGACGTCGATCTTCGCCGACACGACCACCGGCACGTCGACCGGCGCGATCAACGGCGCCCACGACAGCCTCTCCGGCCTCGGCGGCGGGGGACCGCTGCTCAACATGCTCTACGGCGAGATCTCGCCCGGCGGCGTCGGCACCGGTCTCTACGGGATCCTGGTCATGGCCATCATCGCGATGTTCCTGGCCGGCCTGATGGTCGGGCGCACGCCGGAGTACCTGGGCAAGAAGCTCGGCAAGCGCGAGGTCACCTGCGCGGCGATCGCCATGCTCGCGATGCCGACCGTGGTCCTCCTCGGCTCGGGAATCGCGCTGCTCCTGCCGGACACGGCGGGCGCGCTGGGCAACGGCGGCGCGCACGGCCTGTCCGAGATCCTCTACGGCTACGCGTCCACCGGCAACAACAACGGCAGTGCGTTCGGCGGCCTGACCGCGACGAACGACTGGTTCCAGTCGTCGTTCGGCGTCGCCATGGCGATCGGCCGGTTCGTGCCGATCCTCGCCGTGCTCTGCCTGGCCGGTTCGCTGGCCGCCCAGCGCAAGGTGCCCGAAACCGCGGGCACCCTGCCCACCACCGGGCCGCTGTTCGCCACCATGCTCACCGGCACGGTGGTGCTCGTCGCGGCCCTCACGTTCATCCCGGCGCTCGCGCTCGGGCCCATCGCGGAGGCACTCGCATGACCGTCACCGAAGAACGACCCCAGGTGACTCCGGCCGAAACCACGAGCAAGGTCGGCGCGGGCGTGTTCACCCCCCGCCAGCTCTGGACGTCCCTGCCGGACGCGTTCCGGAAGCTCAACCCGAAGCACCAGCTCGGCAACCCCGTGATGTTCGTGGTGTGGGTGGGCTCCGCGCTCACCACCGTCTTCGCGATCACCGACCCGAGCGTGTTCACCATCCTGATCGCCGTGTGGCTGTGGTTCACGGTCCTCTTCGCGAACCTCGCCGAGGCTGTCGCCGAAGGGCGCGGCAAGGCGCAGGCGGAATCCTTGCGGCGGTCGAAGAAGGAGACCGTCGCGCGCCGGCTCACCGACACCGGCGAAGAGCAGGTGCCCGGGGTCGACCTGAAGATCGGCGACTTGGTCGTCGTCGAGGCGGGCCAGGTGATCCCGGGCGACGGCGACGTCGTCGAGGGCATCGCGACCGTCGACGAGTCGGCCATCACCGGCGAGTCCGCCCCGGTCATCCGCGAGTCCGGCGGCGACCGGTCGGCGGTCACCGGCGGCACGACCGTGCTGAGCGACCGGATCGTCGTCAAGATCACGACCAAGCCCGGCGAGTCCTTTGTGGACCGCATGATCGCGTTGGTGGAAGGCGCCTCCCGGCAGAAGACGCCGAACGAGATCGCATTGACGATCCTGCTCTCGACGTTGACGATCATCTTCCTGCTCGCCGTCGTGGCGCTGCAGCCGATGGCCCGCTACTCCGGGTCCGAGCAGTCCGTGATCGTGCTGACCGCGCTGCTCGTGTGTCTCATCCCGACGACGATCGGCGCGCTGCTGAGCGCCATCGGCATCGCGGGCATGGACCGGCTGGTGCAGCGCAACGTCCTGGCGACGTCCGGCCGCGCGGTGGAGGCCGCCGGTGACGTCTCGACGCTGCTGCTGGACAAGACCGGCACCATCACCTTCGGCAACCGCCGGGCCACCGAGCTGATCCCGGTCGGAACGTCCACACCGGACGAACTCGCCCGCGCGGCCCGGCTGGCCAGCCTCGCCGACGAAACCCCCGAGGGACGCAGCGTCGTCGAGCTGACCGAGGCCCACGCGGGTGACGACGTGCACGGCGAGTTCGTCCCCTTCACGGCGCAGACGCGGATGAGCGGGCTCGACGTCGGCGACCGCCGGATCCGCAAGGGCGCCGCGAGTGCCGTTCGCGCGTGGGTGCGTGAGAACGGCGGCGAGTTCCCCGACGAGACCGAGCGCGTGGTCGACGAGATCAGCGCCCAGGGCGGCACGCCGCTCGTCGTGGCCGAGGACACCGTGGTGCGCGGCGTGATCCGGCTGTCCGACGTCGTCAAGCCGGGCATGAAGGAGCGCTTCGGGGAACTGCGGGCGATGGGCATCAAGACGGTGATGATCACCGGCGACAACCCGCTCACCGCCAAGGCCATCGCCGCCGATGCCGGTGTCGACGACTACCTCGCCGAGGCCAAGCCCGAAGACAAGATGGCGCTCATCAAGCAGGAGCAGGAGGGCGGGCGCCTGGTCGCGATGACCGGCGACGGCACCAACGACGCGCCCGCGCTCGCGCAGTCCGACGTCGGCGTCGCGATGAACACCGGCACGTCGGCCGCGAAGGAGGCCGGCAACATGGTCGACCTCGACAGCGACCCGACGAAGCTGATCGAGATCGTCGAGATCGGCAAGCAGCTGCTGATCACCCGCGGCGCGCTGACCACGTTCAGCGTCGCCAACGACCTCGCCAAGTACTTCGCGATCCTGCCCGCGATGTTCACCGGCATCTTCGCCCAGCTCGGCGCGCTCAACATCATGCACCTGGCCACGCCGAAGTCGGCGATCCTCTCCGCGGTCATCTTCAACGCGCTGATCATCGTCGTGCTCATCCCGCTGGCCCTGCGCGGCGTGCGGTACAAGCCGTCGTCGGCCTCGGCCCTGCTGCGCCGCAACCTGCTCGTCTACGGCCTCGGCGGGATCGTCAGCCCCTTCCTCGGGATCTGGCTGATCGACCTGCTCGTGCGCCTCATCCCTGGAATCGGGTGACTCTCGTGAACACTCTCGTCAAGCAGACCTGGGCCGGGCTGCGCGTCCTCGTCGTGCTGACCGTCCTGCTCGGGATCCTCTACCCCCTGGCGGTGTGGGCGATCGCCCGCATCCCCGGCCTGGAGGGCAACGCCGAAGGCTCGGTCGTCACGCAGAACGGCCAGGCGGCCGGGTCGTCGCTCATCGGCGTCGACCCGGTGCCGGCCGACCCGGCGCACGACCCGTGGTTCCACAACCGCCCCTCGGCGCTCTCGAAGGACGCGCTCGGCCCCGGTGACCCGTCGACCTCCGGCGCGTCCAACAAGGGCCCGTACAACGAGGACCTCGTGAAGACCATCCAGGAGCGGCGCGACGCCATCGCCAAGCGCGAAGGCGTGTCACCCGACCAGGTACCGCCGGACGCGGTGACGGCGTCGGGTTCCGGCCTCGACCCGGCGATCAGCGTGGCCTACGCCGACCTCCAGATCGCCCGCGTCGCCCGCGTGACGGGGTTGCCGGCGGACCGGGTGAAGCAGCTGGTCGAAGCGAACACCTCCGGGGCGGGGATCGGTGTCCCCGGCGTGAATGTGCTCCAGCTCAACTTGGCCGTGCAAGCCGCGGCCGGAGGGGCACACTGACAGCGTGACCAGTACGAAGAAGCCGCGCCGAGGGGAGCTGAGGATCTACCTCGGCGCGGCTCCGGGCGTCGGCAAGACCTTCGCCATGCTCGGCGAAGCGCGGCGCCGCCTCGACCGCGGCACCGACGTCGTCGTCGGGCTGGTGGAGACGCACGGCCGCGAGAAGACCGCGGTGCTGCTCGACGGCCTCGAGGTCGTCCCGCGGCGGCACGCCGGGCACCGCGGCCGCGAGTTCGACGAGATGGACGTCGACGCCATCCTCGCCCGCGCACCCGAGGTCGCCGTCGTCGACGAGCTCGCGCACACCAACGTGCCGGGCTCGCGCAACGCCAAGCGCTGGGAGGACGTCGAGGAGCTGCTGGCCGCCGGGATCGACGTCCTGTCCACGGTCAACGTCCAGCACCTGCAGAGCCTCAACGACGTCGTCGAGCGGATCACCGGCGTCACCCAGCAGGAGACCGTGCCGGACGAGGTCGTCCGCCGCGCCGAACAGCTCGAGCTGGTCGACATCACCCCGGAGGCGCTGCGGCGGCGGCTCGCGCACGGCAACGTCTACCCGGCCGAGCGGATCGACGCCGCGCTCGGCAACTACTTCCGCCCCGGCAACCTCACCGCGCTGCGCGAGCTCGCCCTGCTCTGGGTGGCCGACCAGGTCGACGTCGCCCTGCAGCGCTACCGCGCCGAGCAGAGCATCACCGACACCTGGGAGGCGCGCGAACGCGTCGTCGTCTCCATCACCGGCGGCGCGGAGAGCGAGACGCTCATCCGCCGCGCCAGCCGGATCGCCACCCGCGCCGGCGCCGAGCTGCAGGTCGTCCACATCCTGCGCGGCGACGGCTTGTCGGGGCTCGGACCCGCCGCGATCGCCCGCTGCCGGACGCTGGCCGAAGAGGTCGGTGCGACGTTCCACACGGTCGTCGGCGACGACGTCCCGACCGCGCTGCTGGACTTCGCCCGCGGCGTCAACGCGACCCAGCTGGTGATCGGCACCTCGCGGCGTTCACGCGTGGCACGGCTGTTCGACGAGGGCATCGGCGCCGGCGTCGTGCGGCAGTCCGGGTCGATCGACGTCCACATGGTCACCCACTCCGAGGCGGGCGGGCGCCTGCGGGCCCGGCTGAGCGCGAGCCCGCTGGGGTTCTCGCGGCTGGTCGCGGGCTGGGTGCTCAGCGTCGTCCTGCCGGTGCTGGTCACCGTCGTCGGGGTCTTCATCCCGGCCGGGCTCGACTTCGCCACCGACGTCATCTCCTACGTGCTGGCCACCGTCGTCGTCGCGCTGGTCGGCGGCCTCGGGCCGGCGCTGGCCGCGGCCGTGCTCGGCGCCGGGCTGCTCAACTTCTTCTTCACGCCGCCGCTGTACACGCTCAACGTCCACACCCCGCAGAACCTCGTGACGCTCATCGCGATGGTCGTGGTCGCGGTGCTCGTCGCGCTGGTCGTCGACCAGGCGGCGCGCCGGGCCACGCAGGCGGCGCGGGCGCGGACCGAGGCGGCGCTGCTCGCGTCCTACGCGCGGACCGTGCTGACCCACGCCAACCCGATCGAGCGGTTGCTGGAGAAGGTCCGCGAGAACTTCGCGCTGACGTCGGTGACCCTGCTGGAGAAGCAGGAAGGCGAATGGCGCGGGGTCGCGACGGCGGGGGAGCACCCGTGCGCCGACCCGGACGAGGCCGACGTCGACATCGCCGTCACCGCCGACGTGCACCTGACCCTGCGCGGGCGGGCGCTCCCGGCGGCCGACCGGCGGGTGCTGGAAGCCGTGGCCGGGCAGGCGTTGCTCGCCCTGCGCCAGCAGCGGACGGCCGCCGCGGCGGCTCGCGCCGAGCGCAAGGCCGAGGCGACCGAGCTGCGCACGACGCTGTTGTCCGCGGTCGGGCACGACCTGCGGACGCCGCTGACGTCGATCAAGGCGTCCATCGGCAGCCTGCGCGCGCCCGATCTCCGGCTGTCCGAAGAGGACACCGCCGAGCTGATGGAGGCCATCGAACTGTCGGCCGACCGGCTGGCCGGGCTGATCGACAACCTGCTCGATTCGTCCCGGCTGGCCACCGGCGCGGTGAAACCGCACCTGCGTCCGGTCGGCTACGACGAGGTCGTCGCGCACGCGTTGTCCAATGTGGACTCGTCGGAGGCGGTGCGGGTGGCGGTCGACGACCAGCTCCCGGCGGTGCTCGCCGACCCCGGCCTGCTGGAGCGGGTGGTGGCGAACGTGCTGGACAACGCCCTGCGCCACGGCGGCGCCCCGGTGTCCGCCCGGGCGTCGGCGCACTCCGGCCAGGTGGAGCTGCGGATCGTCGACCACGGCAAGGGGCTGCGCAAGGGGACCGCGGACTCGGCGTTCGCGCCGTTCCAGCGCCTCGGCGGCGACCGGGACGCGACGCCGGGCGTCGGGCTCGGGCTGTCGGTGGCGAAGGGGTTCACCGAAGCGATGGGCGGCACGATCCGCGCCGAGGACACGCCGGGCGGCGGGCTCACGGTCGTGGTTTCCCTGCCTGCTTTCAGCGTCGAGTTCGAAGAGGAGGGCGTGCGATGAGCGACCCGGGTGCCACCGTGCTGGTGGTGGACGACGAGCCGCAGATCGTGCGGGCGCTGCGGATCAACCTGAACGCCCGCGGCTACAAGGTGATCACCGCCCACGACGGCACGGCCGCGCTCAAGGCGGTGGCCGAGACCAAGCCGGACGTCGTCGTGCTCGACCTCGGCCTGCCGGACCTGGACGGCACGGAGGTGATCGCCGGCCTGCGCGGCTGGACGACGGTGCCGATCATCGTCCTGTCGGCCCGCGGCGACTCGGCCGACAAGGTCCAGGCCCTCGACGCGGGCGCGGACGACTACGTCACCAAGCCGTTCGGCATGGACGAGCTGCTGGCCAGGTTGCGGGCGGCGGTCCGCCGCTCGGCGGTGACGGGCGCGGACGACGCGGACGCGGTGGTCGAGACGTCGTCGTTCAGCGTGGACCTGGCCGCGAAGAAGGTCCGCCGCACCGACGGCGTCGAGGTGCACCTGACGAAGACCGAGTGGGGGGTGCTGGAGCTGCTGGTCCGCAACCGAGGGCGGCTGGTGGCGCAGAAGCAGCTGCTGCACGAAGTGTGGGGGCCGACGTACGAGCGCGAGTCCCACTACCTGCGGGTCTACCTGGCCCAGCTGCGGCGCAAGCTGGAGCCCGAGCCCTCGCGGCCCAAGCACCTGCTCACCGAGCCCGGGATGGGTTACCGCTTCGAGGTCTAGGACGGCCGTCGACGGGGTACCTCACCGGCATGAGGCCGTCGAAGAAGTGGTGGACGGGGTGGGAACGCATCCCGCCGGTGCTCGTCCTGCTGCTCGCCGTGGGGTGGACCTTCGGCGCCCTCGCCTGGATCGTGACGGCTTTCGACAGTGGCGACGTCACCTGGGCGAGGTGGCTGCGGATCGCCTCGGCACTGGCAGGCGGCCTGCTCGCGGTCTACTTCTGGGCGCTGTACGCCCGCGTGCACCGGCGGTCACCCCGCCGGACCTTGGGCAGCCCGCTGGGCTGACCGGGACGGAAACACCGAAGGCCACCGCCGCGGCGGTGGCCTTCATTGCTGTGTCCAGCGTTCCCGGGCGGCCGCGCGGATGTGGCCTTCGGTGCGCCAGACGCAATCGAGGCGGCCTTGGCTGCGTTCAACACATCCAAGGCTGCCTCGAGGCGGTCGGACTTCCTACTGCGCGTGCGTGGTGCTCCCGGTCGGTGTCGCGGTGTCGGACGTGGGGCCGGTCGGCGAACCCCCGGTGCTCGGGCCGCCGCCGCTCGGGGTGGTCGGTGTCGTCGGGGGCGTCGACGTCGGGTCCGGCGTCGTGGTCGGCGGCGTCGTCTTGGTCGTCGGCGGGGGCGTCGTCTTCGGCGTCGTCTGCGGCGGCGGGTTGCCCGTGTCGTCGCGGGGTGGTGGGGGCGGGTCGGCGTGGGTGACCACCGTGGTCGTCGTCTTGCCGTCCGGGCTGATCGACACCACCGTGCTCGGCGCCGTCGAGGAGGTCGCCGACGACTCCGACGTCGGCGCGCCGGCCGTCGACGGGCCGGTGGACGACGGGGTGTTCGGCACCGTCTGCAGGCCGGCCTGCGAGGTGCCCTGGCCGCCGGTGCCGCCGGTGCCGCCCGCGGTGGTGGCGGGGTCCGGGCCGGCGAGCTCGGCGACCGCGGCGAACGCGGTCGCGACCACCAGACCGGCCACCCCGAGCACGACGTACCCGGTGCGGTTCGGTTTGCTGCTCTTCGGCGGGGCGGTGTCGATCCTGGTCACGTGCGAGCTCGATGCGGACCCGTCGGGGCGGGGCATTGCAGGCTCCTCGGGGGTTCGGGAGAGGCGCGTTGTTCTCAAAGATGCAGCGAGGCCGTGAATCGATCACTGCTTCCCCGGGTGGGGGAACCCGGGAGGACGACCTCGGCGGCGAGGTTATCACCGTCGGTGCCCTATTCGCCCAGGTAGTAGGCCTGCGTGATCACTGTGTGCAGTCGAAGTGTCCGGAAAGGATGAAAGCGTGCGTGAGGAACAAACGAACACCCGGTTGACGGCGTGGGTCCGCGGGCGGGTGCAGGGTGTCGGTTTCCGCTGGTGGACCCGCAGCCGGGCGCTCGAGCTCGGACTGGTGGGCAGTGCGCGGAACATGCCCGACGGGCGTGTCGAGGTTATAGCGGAGGGTGATCGAGACAACTGTGAGCGGTTGCTGGCCGCCCTCCGGTCCGGAGAATCACCCGGAAGTGTGGAGAACGTCGTCGAGCGCTGGTCCGACCCGAAAGGGGGACTCAGCGGCTTCCTGGAACGCTGATGCAGGCCTTGGTACTTCCGGGGCGGGTGTGGCGCACGAGGTTGCTGAGGCCTCTGCCGATGTGCTAGGGCGCGCCGAGGAGGGGACGCGTCCGGCGGTCCCCGGAGGCCCCCGGGTAGCCTGGGACGATTGAATCGCCAGTACCGGCAGCCAGAGGGGTCAGCACCCAGTGCACCTGAAAAGCTTGACGCTGAAGGGCTTCAAGTCCTTCGCCTCGGCCACCACGCTGCGCTTCGAACCGGGCATCACCTGCGTGGTCGGGCCGAACGGCTCGGGCAAGTCCAACGTGCTGGACGCCCTGCGCTGGGTCATGGGCACCCAGGGCGCGAAGGACCTGCGCGGCGGCAAGATGGAGGACGTCATCTTCGCCGGCACCGCGGGCCGCGCCCCGCTCGGCCGCGCCGAGGTCACCCTCACCATCGACAACGCCGACGGCGCGCTCCCCATCGAGTACGCCGAGGTGTCGATCACCCGCCGGATGTTCCGCGACGGCGCGAGCGAGTACGAGATCAACGGCGACCGCTGCCGCCTGATGGACGTCCAGGAGCTGCTGTCGGACTCCGGCATCGGCCGCGAGATGCACGTCATCGTCGGCCAGGGCCAGCTCTCGGCGATCCTCGAATCCAAGCCCGAGGAGCGCCGCGCCTTCATCGAAGAGGCCGCCGGCGTCCTCAAGCACCGCAAGCGCAAGGAACAGACCCTGCGCAAGCTGGCCAACATGCAGGGCAACCTCGACCGCCTCGGCGACCTCACCACCGAGCTGCGCCGCCAGCTCAAGCCGCTCGGCAAGCAGGCCGAGATCGCCCGCAAGGCCCAGTCCGTGCAGTCCGAGCTGCGCGACTCCCGCCTGCGCCTGCTCGCCGACGACCTGGTCACCCAGCGGGACACGATCTCGCGCGACGAGGCCGACGAGAAGACCGCCCGCCAGCGCCGGGCCGAGGTCGAGCAGACCCTCGAGGTCGTCTCAGCCGAGGAAACCGAGCTGGAGTCGTCGCTCGCCGAGGACGCGCCGCTGCTGCAGACCGCGCAGGAGACCTGGTACAAGCTGTCCGCGCTGGCCGAGCGCCTGCGCGGCACCGTCCGGCTGGCGATCGAGCGGCAGCGCCACCTCTCGGCCGACGTCTCGACGGCCACCGGCGGCCGCGACCCCGAAGAACTCCTGGAGGAGGCCGAGCGGGTCGCCGAGCAGGAAGAGGAGCTCAACGAGGCCGTCATGGAGGCCCGGGAGCTGCTCGCCCAGACCGTGCTGCGGCGCGAAGACCTCGAACAGCGCGTCCAGGCCGCCGAGCGCGCGCACTGGGCCGCCGTCCGCGCCATCGCCGACCGCCGCGAGGGCATGGCCAAGCTGACCGGCCAGGTCGAGGCGCTGCGCAGCAAGAACGGCGCCACCTCCGACGAGATCGACCGCCTCAGCGTCTCCCTCGAAGAGGCCGCCGAGCGCGCCGAGATCGCCGTCGAAGAGATGGAGCTGGCCAAGGCGGAGGGCGGCGTCGAGGAGTCCGACGACTCCGGCCTGATGGACCACCACGACCGCGCGGTCGAGGCCAACAACGCGGCCAAGGCGCGCGTCGAAGAGCTGGTCAAGGCCGAGCGCACCGCCGAACGCGAGATCGCGTCCGAGAAGGCACGCGTCGAGGCGCTGTCGATGGGCCTGCGGCGCAAGGACGGCGCGGGCGCGCTGCTCGGCGCGTCCCACGAGCTGCCGGGCCTGCTCGGCTCGGTCGCCGCGCTGCTGACCGTCGAGCCGGGCTACGAGGTCGCGCTGGCCGCGGCGCTCGGCCCGGTGGCCGACGCCGTCGCCGTCACCGGCGGCGAAGACGCCCTGCGCGCGTTGAAGTACCTGAAGGACACCGACTCCGGCCGTGCCGGCATCCTGCTCGGCGGGCCCGAGTCCACTGTGGACACCTACTCGTGGCCCGCGCTGCCGGAAGGCGCGCGCTGGGCCCGCGAGGTCGTCACGGCGCCCGCGCAGCTGCGGCCCGCCGTCGAGCAGGCGCTCGAGAAGCTCGCCCTGGTCCGCGACCTCGAGTCGGCGCGCCACCTGGTCGCGGTGCACCCGGAGGTCCGGGCGGTCACGGCCGAGGGGGACGTCTTCGGCGCCCGCTGGGCGATCGGCGGCTCCGGCAAGCGCGAGAGCGTGATCGAGGTCCAGGCCGCCGTCGACGAGGCGGGGGAGCGGCTCCGCACGGCCGAACGCTCGCTGGAGCGCTACGCGGCCGAGCTGGAAGGCGCCCGCGCCGAGCAGCAGGCGCGGCGCGAGGAGGTTTCGCAGGCCAAGGACGCCCTCGGCGAGGCCAAGGTCCGCAAGGCCCGGTCGTCGGAGCGGCTCAGCCGGCTGCAGCAGGCGGCCCGCCAGGCCCAGGCGGAGGTCGAGCGGTTCAGCGGCCAGCGCGCGAAGGTCGAGCAGAGCCGCGTACAGGCGCTGGCCCAGCTCGCCGAGCTGGAAGAACGGCTCGCCGCGGTCGCCGAGCAGCCCGTCGAGGACGACCCGGACACCGCCGAGCGTGACGCCGCCGTCGAGGAGCTGGCCGTCGTCCGGCAGGAGGAGATGGAGGCGCGGCTCGCGCAGCGCACCTCCGAAGAGCGGGCGCGCAGCATCGCGGGCAAGGCCGAGGGCCTGCGCCGCGCCGCGCACGCCGAGCAGCAGGCCCGTGAACGCGCCGAGCGCGCCGCCGCCAACCGCAAGCGCGGCGCCGAGATCGCCAACGCCGTCGTCAACGGCGGCGAGATCGCGCTCGACCGCATCGAGCACTCCGTCCAGCGCGCGGCCACCGAACGCGACCAGGTCCAGGCCCGCCGCCAGAGCCGCGAAGCCGCGCTGACCAGCGTCCGCGCCAAGGTCCGCGAGCTGACCGGCGAGCTGGAGAAGCTGACCGACGCCGTCCACCGCGACGAGGTGCTGCGCGCCGAGCAGCGGCTGCGGCTGGAGACGCTGGAAGCGAAGATCGCCGAGGACTTCGGCATCGGCCTCACCGATCTCGTCCAGGAGTACGGCCCGGACGTCCCGGTCCCGCCGAGCGCGGGCGAGATGGCCGAGTACGAAGCGGCGAAGGACCGCGGCGAGGACGTCACCCCGCCGCCGCCGATGCCCTACGACCGCGACACCCAGGCCCGCCGTGCGAAGCGCGCCGAGAAGGACCTTTCCCTGCTGGGCAAGGTGAACCCGCTCGCGCTGGAGGAGTTCGCGGCGCTGGAGGAGCGGTACAAGTTCCTCTCCACGCAGCTGGAAGACCTCAAGGACACCCGCAAGGACCTCGAAGCGGTCATCAAGCAGGTCGACGAGAAGATCCTCGAGGTCTTCGCCGGGGCCTACGCGGACGTGGCCCGCGAGTTCGAGACGGTGTTCAGCGTGCTGTTCCCGGGCGGCGAGGGCCGGATGGTCCTCACCGAGCCGGACGACCTGCTGGCCACCGGCGTCGACGTCGAAGCGCGCCCGCCGGGCAAGAAGGTCAAGCGGCTCTCGCTGCTGTCCGGTGGCGAGAAGTCGCTGGTCGCGGTGGGCATGCTGGTCGCGATCTTCCGCGCCCGGCCTTCACCCTTCTACGTCATGGACGAGGTCGAGGCCGCGCTGGACGACACCAACATGCGCCGGCTGATCGGGCTGCTGGAGCAGCTGCGCGACTCGTCGCAGCTGATCATCATCACCCACCAGAAGCCGACCATGGAGATCGCCGACGCGCTCTACGGCGTGAGCATGCAGGGCGACGGCATCACGAAGGTGATCTCGCAGCGGCTGCGCACGGCCGACGACGAGCCGGTCGCGGTCGGCTGAGGCGTCACATCTCGTCTTCGCGTGGTGCGCGGCGCTCGTCGCCGCGCACGCGTGGCTCGTAGGTGCTGAGATCGTTGCCGATGCTCCCGGCGTCGCCCAGCTGCGGCCGCCGTCCGCCGGGCCGGAGCATGCCGTGCCTGGCGCCGCGCTTGCGGTCCAGCCGGTCCATGACCAGGCCGATCACGAGCAGCACGGCGAGGACCACGCCGATCCCGATGAAGAACCCCATGTGAGACCCCCTCTCCCGCTCCCAGGTTACGGGAGCGGGAGAGGGCTCACATCCGCTTATCCGGCGACCCAGAAGGCGTAGTCGGCCGAGTAGCGGACCGCCGTCTGCGCGCCGTCGGTGCAGGTCCCGGCCGGAGCCAGCCCACCCCGCGTGTTCAGGCGCTGGACGTAGGTCACCTTGCCGAAGACGCCGTCACCGGTGTTCAGGTTCGCCTTGAGCAGCAGCTCCGGGATCGCGCCGTCCCGCGGCGAGTTCGCCACCGCCGCCGCGCCGACCGTGCTTCCGTCCACGATGGACGTCCACACCGGACCCTTGCTGTGCAGGGCCACCGGCTTCCCGTGTTTCGACAGCACCGCCGCGGGCTGGATCAGCGCCCACGCACCGGCGGTGCACCCGTAGATCTGCACGCCTTCGGCGGGGTACGTCGCGATGGCGTGGTTGCCCGCGGGAACCTTGATCGCTTCCGGCACCGTCGCCGGTGCGGGGGTGGCCGAAGCCGTCGCCGCGCCGCCGAGCACCAGGGCGCCGACCGCGAGCGCCACCGTCATCCGTTTCATGGATCCACCTTCGATTCCTCCCGCCGCTTTTCGGCGGGCACCCGCAGACCGACACGGGCGCCCGCCGGAAACGGTTCAGAAGGATCAGGCGGCGGGGACCTCCGCGGTTTCCCCGGCGGCATCGGCTTCGGCCGCCTTCGGGTCCGGTGTCCGGTGCCGCAGCGCCAGCAAACCGCCCACGACCAGCGTGATCACCACGCCGAGCAGCGTGTACCAGGGGTAGGCCAGCGCGACCTTGTCCCCGGCCGCCTTGGAGAAGTCGATCCCGATCAGCCCGCCGGTCTTCGCGTTGAACTTCACGCCGAGGATGACGAACGCCATCACCACGACCGTGGCGACGAACGCGATGATCGCGTCCACCTGCCGGGCCTTCTTGATCAGCAGCCCGAGCAGGAACGACCCGAGCAGCGCGCCGTAGGTGTACCCGGTGATGGCCAGGCCGAGCTCGATCACCGAGTTCTTCGTGGTCGAGAACAGCGACGCGAACACCGCGAACACGACCGCCCAGATCAGCGTCCACATGCGACCGTGCTTGAGCAGCTTCGAATCCTCCGGTGAGCGCTTGGTGAAGCGCTGGTAGAGGTCGGCCACCGTCGACGTCGAAAGGGCGTTGAGCGCGGACGCGAGCGCACCCATGGTCGAGGCGAGCACCCCCGCGATGAGCAGGCCCGAGACGCCGACCGGCAGGTCGTCGATGATGAACCGCGAGAACACGTCGTCCGGGCTCTGCAGGCCGAGCTGCGCGACCGACTTGCGGCCGTTGAACACCCACAGCATCGCCCCGACCAGCAGGAACAGCGCGAACTGGATGGTCACGATGATGCCGCTGCCGATGAGCGCCTTCTGGCCGTCGCGCAGGCTGCGCGTCGCCATCAGCCGCTGCGCGATCAGCTGGTCCGCGCCGTGCGAGGCCATGGACAGCGCCGCGCCGCCGAGCACCGCCGTGATGAACGCGTACGGGCTGGTCAGCAGGTTCTTCGTGAAGTCGACGAGCATGAACTTGCCGTCGTCGGACGCCTGCGTGAACCAGTCGCCGGGCAGCTTGTTGAGCAGCACGATCGCGGCCACCGCCGCGCCGCCGAGGTACAGCGTCAGCTGGATGACGTCGACCCAGACGACCGCCTTGATGCCGCCGATGTAGGCGTAGATCAGCGTCAGCGCGGTCAGGATCACCACGATCACCCAGTAGTCCAGGTGGATGTTGTAGTGCCCGAGGATCACCTTGATCGGGATCGCGCCGGCGAACAGGCGGACACCCTCGGCGAGCAGCCGGGTGATCACGAACGTCACCGACGCCGTGCCCTGCAGCCCGGAGCCGAACCGCTTGCCCAGGAAGGCGTACGCGCTCACGAGGTTGCCGCGGAAGTACCGCGGCAGCAGCACGAACGCGGCGATGACCCGGCCGATGATGTAGCCGAAGGCCAGCTGCAGGAACAGGAACGCGTTGCCGAAGACGAGCCCCGGCGTGCTGATCACGGTGAGCGTCGAGGTCTCCGTGGCCACCACGGACAGCATCACCGCGCCCCACGGGAGGCTGCGCTCGCCGACGAAGTAGTCGGCCGCCGACCGTTGCTTCCGGCCGACGAGCACGCCTATCAGCGGCATCGCCGCCAGGTAGACCACGATGATGGCGAGGTCAACACCGCGCATGGACTTCTCCTACTGTCATCCGGCCTTCTCCGCGACTCGCAACCGCGTCACGGTGCCCCCCAGCGGGGCGGGAAGGATCAGGGGCCCGGCACCCGGGACGAGCGCGCCGAGCAGGCGCGGTCCGCGGGCACCGGTCGCGGACGGCACCGTACCGGGGACGCCGCACCAGGTCAGCCAGCCGAGCAGCGCGGTGAGGTACGCCTCTTTGCCGGCGCCGGGCAGGCCGAGGTCGTCGCTGGTCTTGAGCACGGACGGCAGGTTCCGGGCGAGCGCCGTCATCAGGGCCGGGTTCGCGACGCCGCCGCCGGAGGCGATCACCGTCGTGACGCCGTGGCGCTTGCACTCGTCGGCGACGGTCACGGCGGTGAACTCGGTCAGCGTCGCCAGCAGGTCACCCGGCTCGACCGGCGGCAGCCCGGCGAGGGCGGCGTCGAGGTAGGGCCCGTTGAAGTACTCCTTGCCGGTGGACTTCGGCGGCGCGGCGGCGAAGTACGGGTCGGCGAGCAGCCGGGTGAGCAGGTCGGAGCGCACCGACCCGCCGAGCGCGAGCCGGCCGTCGACGTCGCTGCGCTGCCCGCTGACGCGGTGGGCGGCGAGGTCGAGCAGCGCGTTGGCGGGCCCGGTGTCGTAGGCGATCGCCGGCTCGTCGCCGGTGACCACGGTGATGTTCGCGATACCGCCGAGGTTGAGCGCGGCGACCGGCCGGCCGCCGTCCTGGGCCAGGCCGCGCAGCCACAGCTGGTCGAACGTGCTCGCCAGGGGAGCGCCGTGGCCGCCCGCGGCGACGTCGCGGGCCCGCAGGTCGGCCAGCACCGGCAGCCCGGTGCGTTCGGCGATCCAGGCGGGCTGGCCGAGCTGCAGCGTGCCGTGGACGTGCCCGTCCTCGACCCAGTGGAACACCGTCTGGCCCAGTGAGGCGACGAGGTCCGCCTTGCCGCCGGCCAGTTCTTCGGCGCCGCGCGCGGCCGCGTCCGCGAAGGCCTGGCCGACGCCGGTGTCGAGCCGCGTCAGCTCGCCGGCGGTGCAGGGGTTCGGCGGCAACGCGGCGAGCAGGCCTTCGCGCAGCGGGTCCGGGTAGGGGACGTCGAGCTCGCCGAGCGGGGTGAGGACCACGGTGCCGTCTTCGGCGTGCAGGTCGGCGGCGGCCACGTCGATGCCGTCGATCGACGTGCCCGAAATCAGCCCGATCACCCGGAAGCCGTGGCCCGCGCTCATCCCCATCCGGAGGGGTTTAGTGCAGGGGCCCTGGTGGCGCAACCCCGCGTGGTGAAGTCTTGGCCCAATCGGGATCTACGTCGTTACGAATTGCCTGTGCGGACGGGGTGTCCGGGTCTGTGGGGTGCGGATGAAAGGATGGGCGGGTGTCGAGCACCTGGTTCCTGTTCGTAGTCCTCGCCGTCGTCGTGCTGGTCGCCCTCCTGGTGACCGGCCTGCTGGTCGCGCGCCGGCGCCGGATCAGCCTGGACGCCCAGCGCGAGGTCGAGGAGAAACCGAAGGGCGGCTCCTACGCGGCCAGCGGGGGCATCGCCCTCGCACCCGGCGGGACCGAGGTCGAGCACCCGGTCGAAGAGCGCCCGGAGACCGACGGCCAGCCCGCGGTCGGTGACGACGCGGCGGTCCCGCGTGACTCGGCGCAGCGCACGGTGCGCGACGTCAAGCTGCCGGACGAACCCGCGCCGGACGTCGCCGAAGAGATCGACCCGGCGACCGGCCGCCTGGAGCGGCTGCGCGGCCGGCTGTCGAAGTCCCGCTCGGTGTTCGGGACCAGCCTGCTCGGCCTGCTCGGCGCGGGCGACCTCGACGAGGACTCCTGGCAGGACGTCGAAGACACCCTGCTGATGGCCGACCTGGGCGCGGCCACCACGACCCAGATCGTCGAGCGGCTGCGCGACGAGCTGTCCCGCCGCGCGATCCGGTCGTCGGCCGAAGCGCGCGAGGTGCTGCACGAGGTGCTGACGGCCCAGCTGTCCACCGACAGCGAGCGCGCGGTGCGGGCACTGCCGCACATCGTCGACGGGCAGAAGCAGCCCGCGGTGGTCCTGGTGGCGGGCGTCAACGGCACGGGCAAGACGACGACCACGGGCAAGCTCGCCCGCGTCCTGGTGGCCCAGGACAAGACGGTGGTGCTGGGCGCGGCGGACACGTTCCGCGCGGCGGCGGCCGACCAGCTGCAGACGTGGGCCGAGCGCGTGGGCGCGGAGGTCGTCCGCGGCAAGGAAGGCGCGGACCCGGCGGCGGTGGCGTTCGACGCGGTGAAGCGCGGCGTGGACACCGGCGTGGACGCGGTCCTGATCGACACGGCGGGCCGGCTGCACACGAAGACGGGCCTGATGGACGAGCTGGGCAAGGTCAAGCGCGTCGTGGAGAAGCAGGCGAAGGTCGACGAGGTCCTGCTGGTGCTGGACGCGACGACGGGCCAGAACGGACTGATGCAGGCCCGGGTGTTCGCCGAGGTCATCGACGTGACGGGGATCGTCCTGACGAAGCTGGACGGCACCGCCAAGGGCGGCATCGTGTTCCAGGTCCAGCGGGAGCTGGGAGTGCCGGTGAAGCTGGTCGGGCTCGGCGAGGGCCCGGACGACCTGGCGCCGTTCGAGCCGGGCGCGTTCGTGGACGCCCTGCTCGGCTAGCTGTGATGTCCGGGGAGGTTGGTCAGCCGGGTGACCGGCGGCTTGCCGCGGGACAGGCGGTCGATCGACAGCGGGTCAGCACCGCGTGCACGGTCGAGGCGGGCAGGCCGGGCTGTGGTGCGGGCGGGAGCTGCGGCCGGCCATTCCGGCCGGGCCTTCATCGCGGTAGCGGTCTACCCACTTCGCGGCGGGTTTTGGCGGTGACCATGAACGTCCCTGAACATCACGGCTAGACCCGGAAGAGCGGCGTCCCGTCAGCCTTGCGCAGGCCCAGTTGCAGCAGCACCGGCGCGGTCGGGCGGTGGACCGGGATGAGGAACGGCGACGTCTGCCGCGCCGCGACCGTCAGGCGGGACCAGCCGATGCCCTGCAGCGTCGGGCCGGAGCGGGTGCGCCGCAGCGGGTCGACGATCATGGCCGCGCCGAAGTAGTGGCCGCCCGGCACCGAGATGCGGGCGGTGTGGCCCAGGACGAACGAGAACACCGTGCCCGTGCGGCTGCCGTCCTCCTGCAGCGTCAGGATCACCGGCGTGCGCCCCTTCGTCGGGACGTGGTGCCGCACGGAGATTTCGACGGTCCCCGCCGCGGTCTTCGGCGGGCGCGGCCACACGGGTGACAGCGGCGAGCCGTCGAGCGCGCGGTCGACCAGGCGGTCCAGCAGGTTCGAAGCGGCGCCCTGGGCGAGCCAGGTCAGAGCGCCGGTGTGCGTGTCCATGCGGCCTCCGCCGATATTCAGGTGACGGGCGCCCGTGCGGCGGCGCACACTCCGGGGATGCCCGGTTGACGCAGTGCGCTTTTCGCTCGTGCCCCTCCTCGTAACAGACGCCCCAAAGCCGTCATTCGCTACGAGAGAGGACCCATCATGACTGTCATCACCGGCGAACGGGTGCGGTTGCGCCCGATCGTCGCAGCGGACCGCGCCCGCGTGCGCGAGATCCTGGCCACCCCGGAGGTCGCCCGCTGGTGGGGCGACCCCGACACCGAGACCGAAGGCCTGTACATCGTCGAGGACGGGTACACGTGCTACGTCATGGAGTTCGACGGCGTGGTCGTCGGGCTGATCCAGAGTTGCGAGGAGCTGGATCCGCAGTACCGCCACGCGGGCATCGACATTTCGGTGCACCCGGACTTCCACGGCCGCGGAATCGGCACGGACGCACTCCGGGCGCTGGCCCGCCACCTGCTCGAAACCGGCGGCCACCACCGCCTGACGATCGACCCGTCGGCATCCAACGAGACGGCGATCCGGGTGTACACGAAGGTGGGCTTCCGCCCGGTGGGCCTGATGCGCAACTACGAGCGCGCCCCGGACGGCACCTGGCGCGACGGGCTGTTGATGGATTTGCTGAAGGGTGAGCTGACCTGAGTCGTCAGTCCTTGTCGATGACCCGCTGGAGGAGCTGGACGATGTGCTCGATTCGTTTGTCCAGCTCAGCGAATCCGCGGTCCACCGTGTGCTCGAGGCCGTCGGGTTCGCGCCCGATCTCACCTAAGTCGGGCCTTGAGGCATCCCAGCTTCCGGCCGATGTCCAGCTGAGTCTCGAGCATGTCGTCGAGCAGGGTCTTCTGCTCGCTGAGGATCCGCCGGATCTCGGTGCGCCGATCGGCGCGGAACAGGTCGGGCACATCGCTCAGAATATCGCGCAGAGTGATCGGTCTTTACGTACCGTCAGACCGTGACCGCCGACTGGGAGAGGCTCGCGCCCAGTGCGTCCGCCACCCGCTGTACCGCCGGGGCGATGTGTGCCACCGCCTCGGCGGTCAGCCGCCCCGACGGCCCCGATACCGACACCGCCGCCGGCACCGGCGCGCCCGGCACCGCGACCGCGACGCACCGGACTCCCAGCTCCTGCTCCGCCTCGTCCAGCGCGTACCCCTGCGAAGCAATCCGCGAAAGCTCCACCGCCAGCGCGTCCGCGTCGGTGAACGTGTGCTCGGTATAGGCCGGCATGCCGGTCCGCGAGAGCAGCTCACGCACGTCGGAAACCGGCAGGTGGGCCAGCATCGCCTTGCCCACTCCCGTGCCGTGCGGCAGCAGCCGCCGGCCTACCTCGGTGAACATGCGCATCGAGTGCTTCGACGGCACCTGGGCCACGTACACGACTTCGTCGCGCTCCAGGACCGCCAGGTTCGCCGTCTCGCCGACCTCCTCGACCAGCTCCGCCAGCAGCGGCCGCGCCCACGCGCCGAACTGCATGCTCGCGTTCTCGCCGAGCCTGATCAGGCGCGCGCCCAGCGCGTAGCGGCGGTTCGTGTTCTGGCGGACGTACCCGAGGTCGACCAGGGTGCGGATGAGCCGGTGGATCGTCGGCATCGGCAGCCCGGACAGCGTCGCGAGCTCCGACAGGCTGGCCTCCCCGCCGGTGTCCGCGAGGTGTTCCAGCAGCTCGAAGGCACGCTGCAGGGACTGGACGCCGCCGTCGCGTCCGTTCTTCTCCGCTGCCACCGGTGGCCCTCCTTACGTCGGCGTTGAGGTTCCGCTATGCAGAAACTATAGTCCGGCTGGTAGAAAACCGTAGGGCCGTTATCCAAAGATCCGAACCTTCGAGGTGTTTCCCCATGTCTTCTGAAGTCCAGGTGCTGGGCGAGCCGGTCGAGCGCGGTGACGAGATCCTCACGCCCGAGGCGCTCGACTTCCTCGCCGGCCTGCACGACGCGTTCGCCGGCCGCCGCGACGAGCTGCTCCAAGCGCGGAGCAAGCGGCGCGAGGAGGCCCGGACCACCGGCAGGCTCGACTTCCTGCCGGAGACGAAGGAGATCCGTGACGGCGACTGGCAGGTCGCCGGCGCCCCGCCCGCGCTGCGCGACCGCCGCGTCGAGATCACCGGGCCGACCAGCCGCAAGATGACCATCAACGCGCTCAACTCCGGCGCGAAGGTCTGGCTCGCCGACCTCGAGGACGCCAACACCCCGCACTGGGCGAACGTCGTGTCCGGCCAGGTCAACCTGTACGACGCCGTCCGCGAGACGATCACCCTCGAGAGCGGCGGCAAGAGCTACGCGCTCAAGGACGACGTCGAGCACGCCACGATCGTGGTCCGCCCGCGCGGCTGGCACCTCCCCGAGCGCGGCCTGTCCTTCGGCGGCCGCGAAGCCGTCGGCGCGCTCGTCGACTTCGGCCTGCACTTCTTCCACAACGCGGCCGAGCAGCTCGAGCGCGGCAAGGGCCCCTACTACTACCTGCCGAAGATGGAGAGCCACCTCGAAGCGCGGCTCTGGAACGACGTCTTCACCCACTCGGAGAAGGCACTCGGCATCGAGCACGGCACCGTCCGCGCGACCGTGCTGATCGAGACCATCCCGGCCGCGTTCGAGATGGAAGAGATCCTCTACGAGCTGCGCGAACACGCCTCGGGCCTCAACGCGGGCCGCTGGGACTACCTGTTCAGCGTGATCAAGTACTTCCGCGACGCGGGCGAGAGGTTCGTGCTGCCGGACCGCAACTCCGTCACCATGACCGCGCCGTTCATGCGTGCCTACACCGAGCTGCTCGTGCGCACCTGCCACAAGCGCGGCGCGTTCGCGATCGGCGGCATGGCCGCGTTCATCCCGAGCAAGGACCCCGAGGTCAACCAGGGCGCCTTCGACAAGGTGCACGCCGACAAGTCCCGCGAGGCCGGCGACGGCTTCGACGGCTCCTGGGTCGCGCACCCGGGCATGGTCGAGCTCTGCAAGGAGGAGTTCGACAAGGTCCTCGGCGACGAGCCGAACCAGCTCGGCCGCACCCGTGACGAGGTCAGCGTCACCGCCGACCAGCTCCTGGACGTCGCTTCGACGCCGGGTGGCGCGACGGCGGGCGGCCTGCGTGCCGCGGTCGACGTCGGCGTCCGCTACATCGCGTCCTGGCTGAGCGGCAACGGCGCGGCGGCCATCCACAACCTCATGGAAGACGCGGCGACGGCGGAGATCTCGCGCTCGCAGATCTGGCAGTGGGTCAAGAACGGGACCACTTTGGACACCGGCGACGTCGTGACGTCGGAGCTGGTGCGCGGCGTGCTGGCCGACGTCCGCGGCGAGCTCGCCCGCGAGCTGCCCGCCGACCGGCTGCTGCCGGCCATCGAGCTGTTCGAGCAGGTCGCGCTGGCCGACGAGTTCCCGGACTTCCTGACGCTGCCCGCCTACGAGCGGATCAAGTAGTGCGTCTTCCCGACGACGTCTACGCCGCCGCCGACGCGCGCCTGGCCGAGGCCGACGCGCGCGTCGCGGCGGCGTACCCGGGGGAGCGGCCGGGGCGCCAGCCGGTGCACACGGTGTACGTCCCGGCGTCGCAGTACCGCACGCGCCTGGTCGCCGACTGGGGCAAGCAGGCGATGCGCGTCTTCATCGAGCACGGCGACCTCCTCGGCGTCGACGCGGACGTGTACGAACGCGTCCGCGCGAAGCTGCTGACCGAGCCGATCGAGGACCTCCGGATCGACTTCGAAGACGGCTTCGGCCGCGTGCCCGACGACGTCGAGGACGCGGCCGCGCGGGCGGCGGGCCAGACCCTGGCCACCACCGGCGGGACGCCGTTCTGCGGTATTCGCTTCAAGAGCTTCGAAGCGGCGACGCGCCGGCGTGGCATCCGCACCCTGGACCTGTTCCTGGGGGCGCTGCTCGAGAACGGCCCGCTGCCGCCCGGGTTCGTCGTCACGCTGCCGAAGGTGACGGCGGTCGAGCAGGTGGCGGTGGCCGCGGAAGTCCTGGCACGCCTGGAATCCGCGTACGACCTGCCGGAGAACACGCTGCGGTTCGAGGTCCAGATCGAGACGGCTCAGTCCATTGTGGACCTCGACGGGACCCTGTCCGTGGCGCGGATCGTGCAGGCCGCAGCAGGCCGGTGCACCGGTTTGCACTACGGGACGTACGACTACAGCGCGGGCCTCGGCATCGCGGCGGCGTACCAGAGCATGGAGCACCCGGCGGCGGACCTCGCCAAGGGCCTGATGCAGGTCGCGGCGGCGGGCACCGGCGTCCGCCTGTCGGACGGCTCGACGAACAAGCTCCCGATCGGCGACGCGCTTCCCGGCGCGTGGGCCGAGCACCTGCGCCTGGTGCGGCGATCTTTGGAACGCGGCTTCTACCAGGGCTGGGACCTGCACCCGCACCAGCTGCCGACGCGCTTCGCGGCGACGTACGCGTTTTACCGCGAAGGATTCCCGGCCGCGGTGGACCGCCTGCGTGCCTACGCCGACAAGCAGTCCGGGGGAGTCCTGGACGAACCGGCGACGGCCCAGGCACTGGCGGTGTACCTGCTGCGCGGCCTCGACTGCGGGGCGCTCGACGAGGGTGAGCTGGCGTTCGGGCGGCCGGAGCTGGAGAAGTACGCGCTACGGCTTGCCTGAGAGCCGGGCGCGGTCGGCGGCGGACCGGCCGGCGTGCCAGCCCTCGTCGCTGCGCACGGTCACCGACTTGCCCACCACCTGGGGAAAGAGCGTGGTGAAGGCCGCGTTCACCCTCAGCTCGTGCGACGCCAGCACCGGCAGCAGCCGGTCCGGGTCCGCCGCGGCCGTGAGCGTGGCCGCGGCAGCCTTTTCCAGGCGCTCGCCGACGCGGGTGGCGTAGGAGACGAGGAACGACTTCCGGAACGCCCGGTCCCGGCCGGCCGGGTCGGCGATCATCGCCCGCGTCGCCTGGACGAGCAGCGACGTCGTCAGCAGCGCGACGGCGGCCAGGTCGTCCTCGTCGCCGACGACGGTGACGAAGTCCCAGCGCGCGTCGAAGACGGCCCGGCAGCGGTTCGCCTTGGCGACCACGTGGACCAGCAGCGACTTGGCGTCGACGTACGGCGTGTCGAGCCAGATCCGCCGGGACGCGGGCGCGTCGGGCGCGGCCTCGCCGGCCTCGACCAGCACGCGGTCGAAGGCGTACCGGGTCATGAGCTCCTGCGCCTTCGCCGAAAGGGCCTCGGCTTCGTCCGGGAACGAGCTCGACTCGGCCTTCGCGAGCAGCGCGCGGACCCGGCTCAGCTTCTTCTCGTCGACGCCGTGGTGCAGCGGACGCCTCGGGGGCGCGCTTCCCAGCGGTGGCAAGGTCGTCAGGAACCCCAACGCTTCGATGACGGAGGTCAGCGCCTCGGCCGGGGTCAGGATGTGCTTCGCCGCCCACTGCGGCAGGTGCGGCTCGGACTCCGCCCACCAACGGACGGCACCGACCTCGTCGAGCTGGTCGCTCGCGGACGGTTCCGAATACGCGGCCAGGGTGTCGAGCACGAAGGACCGGGCGAACTCGTCGACGCGCCGCCGGGCCGCTTGGTCGAGGTCCTCGGGCAGCCAGCCGCCCCGGCAGGCCCGGGCGATCAGCTGCCGCCCGGCCCGGCGGGCCCCTTCGGCCGCCTCGGCCGGCAGTTCGAGGTCCGGCGCCAGCCGGTTCGCACTCTTCCCGGCGGCGCCGCGGACTCCCCGCGCGGTCTCGTAAGCGGCAGCCAGCAGGGCGTCGCCGAATTCTTCGGCGGTCGCGGGCCGCGGGGTCTCCTCGGCCGGGATGCGTCGCTTCTGCTTGCCCACGGAGCGAGTCTGCCGCAGCCCGGTCACCTTCCCGGCGGCCGCCCCGTCGGGAAGGCATGCACACCGCCGTCGTCATCACCGTGATCGTCCTGAACGCCGGAATCGGCCTCGCCGACCTGGTCAAGGCCCCGTTCGTGCTGGCCACCTCGAACGCGGTCGACGTCCCGCCGAGCTGGCTGCCTCTGCTGGGCACGCTCAAGCTCGCTGGTGCCGCCGGTCTCGCACTGGGCCTGCTCGGAGTCGAACTCCTGGGCGTGGCTGCCGGAATCGGCCTGGTCCTGTTCTACGTCGGGGCCGTCGTCGCGCACGTCAAAGCCCGCAAGTTCGCCACGACCGCCGCGCCGCTGCTGTCTCTCGGGCTGGCCGCGGTGACGCTCGTCTAACGCAGCCGTGGGAGGGCGTCGCGCGCGAAATGGCTCAGCGTCCGCAGGTCCTCGGCGAACCGCTCGCGGTGGTCCGGGGGCAGCGGCCGGAAGAACAGCTGCTCGATGTTTTCGACGTGCAGCCGGCTCGCCCGCACCGTGGTCTCTTCGCCGAGCGGGGTCAGCCGCACGAGCTGGACGCGCCGGTCACGCGGCGACGCCGTCCGCGTCACCAGGCCGAGCGCTTCCATCCGGTCGACGAGGCGGGTCGCCCCACCCGTCGTCAGCACCTGCTCCTGCGCGATCGAGCGCATCGTCAGCCCGTCGTCCCCGGCGCGGCCGACGATCAGCAGCACCTCGTACATCAGGTGCGTGATCCCGCAGTCCCGTTCGAGAGCCCGCCCGAGCAGGTACTCGAGCCGGTTCGCCGCGCCCTGCAGCCGCCCGAAGGCCAGCACGCGCGGGTCGTGCCCCGCCTGCCGGGCCGACGTGATCTCCGGGTCCACGCCGTCCATCATCCCGCCTGGTCGCCGGCGCGCAGCGCGAGGTAGACGTCGAGCTGGTCGGTGAACTCGGTCAGGTCCGCGCCGAGCAGTTCGCCCGCCCGGCCGATGCGGTAGCGCAGTGTGTTGACGTGGACGTGCAGTGCCTTGGCCGCCCGCGTCGGCGAGCCCGAGCACTCCAGGAACACCCGCACCGTGTGCACCAGGTCCGTGTGCTGCTCGGCGTCGTAGGCCAGCAGCGGCCCGAGGACGCGCCGCCGCACCGCCGCGCGCAGCCCGTCCGGCGCTCCGGCGAGCAGCAGCTGGTGCACGTCCACCTCGCCGGCCGGGACGACCGCGACGCGTCCCGTGCGCCGCGCCGCCACCTCCAGCGCGTACCGCGCCGTCTCCCGCGCCTCGTCGAGCGGGGCGGGATCGCCGACCCCGCAGAGGATCCGCGACGCCCGGAGCAAGGGCTCCACAGTGGACAGCTCGGCCGCGGACGGCACCTGCGTGGCCGTCGCGAAGGAAGTGTCCCCAGTGGACTCGAGCAGGACACCGCCGGGCACCAGTTCCCCCAGCACGTCCCGGCTCTCGTCGCTGCCTTCGGTCCGCAACGCGACCACGCGCACCTCGGCCGGCAGCTCGGCTTCGGGCCGCGGCGAACGCGCCCGCGTGACGCCGACCAGCCCGGCGAGCTCCTCGGCCAGCTCGGCCTGCGCGGTGCTCAGCGGCCCGCCCGCGGCGATCAGCCACGGCACGGCGTGCCGGCCCTCGACCGGGACCACCGTCAGCGGCCCGGACTCCTTCGCCGCGTACTTGCGGACGACGTCGGCCGCCGGCACCGGCAGCGGCGTCGTCCCGGCGACCACCCGGCCGAGGCCGGACAGCACCCAGCAGGGCACCCCCAGCTCGGCCGACGCGCGCTCCAGCAGCGTCTCGACGGGCGCGTCCGCGGCGGCCTGCAAACGTTTGCGCGCACTCTCGGACGCGGCCGCGAGCGCCAGTACGACCTGCTCGGTGATCACCGAGAACGACAGGTCGGCGGGCACTTCCAGCAGCGGGATCCGGTGCCGGTCGCAGGCCTCGACGACGTCGCCGGGGATACCGCCGGAGTCGGCGCCGGACGCGGCCAGCGCCGCCGCGCCCGCCCGGGCCAGCGCGGCCACGAACGGCTCGGCGTCGCCCGGGCGCCGCCACCACAGCAGGCCGGACAGCACCAGCTCGCCCGCCGACAGGTACCGTCCGGGGTCGGGCAGCTCCGTGACGTAGATGCGGGTCACGGGCCGGTCGAGCAGGTCGGCCCCGGCCAGCGGGCGCAGCCGCAGCCCCGGCAGGCCGAGCAGAGTTTTCACGGTCGTCATCAGGCTTGTAGGAAAGCACAAACGGCGTGGGTTTCGCTGCGGTGCGTTTCATGGCCCCTGCCGTTGCCGCCCGCTCCCGGTTGGGCGTCTACTGGTCTATCGCCCTCACGAAGGAGCAACCTTGGAGTTCCTGCGTCCCGCGACGCTCGCCGAGGCACTGGCCCTCAAGGCCGAGCGGCCCGGCGCCGTGCCGATCGCCGGCGGCACCGACGTCATGGTCGAGCTGAACTTCGACCACCGGCGTCCCGAGGCCCTGCTGGACCTGGCCACGGTCGGGGAGCTGACGGAGTGGTCCACTGTGGATCACTCGGACGGGACGGTCCGGCTCGGTGCCGGCGTCCCGTACTCCCGCGTCATCGCCGAGCTGGGTGAATCGATCCCGGCGCTGGCCATGGCGTCGCGCACGGTCGGGTCACCCCAGATCCGCAACCGCGGCACGGTCGGCGGCAACCTCGGCGCTGCTTCGCCCGCCGGCGACACTCACCCGGTGCTGCTCGCCCTCGACGCGCGGATCGAGGTGGCCTCCGTCCGGGGGACCCGGATCCTCCGCGCGGAGGAGTTCTACGTCGGCGTGAAACGGCACGCGCTCGACCCGGACGAGCTGATCACCGCCGTGCACCTGCCCGCGCACGCCGGGCCGCAGCAGTTCGCCAAGGTCGGGACGCGCAACGCCATGGTCATCGCGGTCTGCTCGTTCGCGCTCGCCCTGCGCGACGGCACGGTCGGTGCCGCCATCGGGTCCGCCGCGCCCACCCCGCGCCGGGCGAAGGCCGCCGAAGAGTTCCTGGCCGCCGAACTGCCGTGGGGCTCGGCCGACGCGCTGCCCGACTCCCTGAAGCGTCGCTTCGGCGACCTGGTGGCCGAAGCGACGTCGCCGATCGACGACGTCCGCGGCAGCGCCGCCTACCGCAAGCACGCGCTGTCGGTGCTCGCGCGGCGTACGTTGACCTGGGCCTGGGACGACCACCGGACGGGGGAGCGCGCATGCGCCTGAATGTCACGATCAACGGCGAACAGCGGCAGGCGGACGACGTCTGGGAAGGCGAAAGCCTGCTCTACGTGCTGCGGGAACGGCTCGGCCTGCCGGGCTCGAAGAACGCCTGTGAGCAGGGCGAATGCGGCTCCTGCACGGTCTACCTCGACGACGTCCCGGTGTGCGCCTGCCTGGTCGCGGCCGGGCAGGCCGAGGGCCGCGTGGTGCGCACGGTCGAGGGGCTGGCCGACGGCGCCACGCTCGACCCCGTCCAGCAGTCCTTTGTGGACGCCGGGGCGGTCCAGTGCGGGTTCTGCACGCCGGGCCTGGTCGTCGCGGCGCACGATCTGCTGAACCGCGTCCCCGATCCGAGTGACGAGGAGATCCGCGAAGCCCTGGCCGGCAACCTGTGCCGCTGCACCGGCTACGAGAAGATCCTCGACGCGGTGCGCGCCGTCGCGAAGGGTCCTGTTGGAAAGGACACAGTCGCGTGAGGACGCTCATCACCGGCGGGGCGGTCGCCACGGTCAGCGGCGAGGAGTACGCCAACGGGTACGTCGTCGTCGAGAACGACCGGATCGCCGAAGTCGGCGAAGGCGTCTACACGGGCGAGTTCGACGAGCGCGTCGACGCGTCGGGCTGCCTGGTCACGCCCGGCCTGATCAACACCCACCACCACCTCTACCAGTGGGCGACCCGCGGGATGGCCGCCGACCACACGCTCTTCGAGTGGCTGGTCGCGCTCTACCCGGTCTGGGGCCGGCTCGACGCGGAGATCACGCACGCCGCGGGCACGGCCGGGATGGCCCGGCTCGCCCTGACCGGCTGCACCACCGTCGCCGACCACCACTACGTCTTCCCTCGCGACGGCGGTGACCAGGTCGCCGCGCTGGCGTCGGCCCGGCAGCGGATCGGTGTCCGGCTGCACGTCGTGCGCGGGTCGATGGACCGCGGCGAGTCCGACGGCGGGCTGCCGCCGGACAACCTCGTCGAGACCACCGAGGAGGCGCTGACCGGCACGGAAGCGGCGATCGGCCGTTTCCACGACGACTCGCCGGAAGCGCACCTGCAGATCGCCGTCGGCCCGTGCTCGCCGTTCTCGGTCACCGAGCGGCTGATGTCCGGCGCGGCCGACCTGGCGCGCAGCAAGGGCGTGCGGCTCCACACGCACCTGGCCGAGACCCTCGACGAGGAGCAGCAGTGCCTCGCCGAGGTCGGCTGCACGCCCGCCGAGTACGCCGACAAGCTCGGCTGGCTCGCCGACGACGTCTGGCTCGCACACACCATCCACCTCGCGCCCGAGGCGATCCGCCGCTTCGGCGCCACCGGCACCGGCTCGGCGCACTGCCCGACGTCCAACGGCCGGATCGGCGCGGGCATCGCCCCGGTCCGCGCCCTGCTCGACGCCGGTGTCCCGGTCGGGCTCGGCGCCGACGGGGCCGCGTCCAACGAGTCCGGCGGCCTCGGCGAAGAGCTGCACCAGGCGTTGCTGCAGGCCCGCCAGCGCGGCGGCCCGCGTGGGCTGACCACGCGCGAAGCGTTGTGGATGGGCACCCTGGGCGGCGCGCGCTGCCTGGGCCGCGCGGACGACCTGGGGTCGATCGAACCCGGGAAGCTCGCCGACCTCGCCGTCTGGGACCTGACCGGCCTGAACTACGCCGGGATCACCGACCCGGTCGCGGCGCTGGTGCTGGGCACCACGCCGCCGGTGCGGCGGCTGTTCGTCGGCGGCAAGGCCGTCGTCGAGGACGGCACGTTGCGCGAAGCGGACGAGTCCGAGATCGCGTCCGAGCTGGCGGCGGCGAGCGCTCGACTGCGGGAGGCCCGATGACCACCACCGTCAGCACACAGACGGTCGACGGCGTCGGCACATCGCCGCAGCGCCCCGACGGCATCGTGAAGGTCCGCGGCGAGTTCGCGTACTCCTCGGATCTGTGGCACGAGGACATGGTGTGGGGCGTGACGCTACGCAGCCCGCACCCGTACGCGCGCATCACCGGCATCGACATCACCGAAGCCCTCAAGGTGCCCGGGGTCTACGCGGTGCTGACGCACGAGGACGTCCCGGGCGTCAACCGGTACGGCCTGGAGCACTCCGACCAGCCGGTGCTCGCGTCCGACGTCGTGCGTTACCAGGGCGAACCGGTCGCGCTGGTCGCCGCCGACCACCCGGAGACCGCGCGCCGCGCGATGAAGAGGATCGTCGTTTCCTACGAAGAGCTTTCTCCGGTGACGGACTCCGAAGCGGCTGTCGCGGGCGAAGGGCCTTCGCTGCACTCCGGCGGGAACGTCGTGCGGCACGTGAAGATCCGCCACGGCGCTCAGGACGTCACGGCCGACGTCGTCGTTTCGGGCGTCTACGAGGTCGGCATGCAGGACCAGGCGTTCCTCGGGCCGGAGTCGGGGCTCGCGGTGCCGGACACGGAAGGCGGCGTCGACCTGTACGTCGCGACGCAGTGGCTGCACGTCGACCAGCAGCAGATCGTCGCCGCTTTGGGCCTGCCGGTCGAGAAGGTGCGGCTCACGCTCGGTGGCGTTGGCGGCGCGTTCGGCGGCCGCGAGGACCTGTCGATGCAGGTGCATGCCTGCCTGCTGGCGCTGCACACCGGCAAGCCGGTGAAGATGGTCTACAACCGCGAAGAGTCCTTCTACGGTCACGTCCACCGTCACCCGGCGAAGATGTACTACGAGCACGGCGCCACTCGCGACGGGCGTCTCGTGTACGTGCGCACGCGCCTGTACCTCGACGGCGGCGCGTACGCGTCCTCGACGGGCGCGGTCGTCGCGAACGCCGCGACGCTCGGCGTCGGACCGTACACAGTGGACAGTGTCTCGGTGGACTGCTGGGGCACCTACACGAACAACCCGCCGTGCGGCGCGATGCGCGGCTTCGGCGCGGTGCAGGCGGCGTTCGGCTACGAGTCCCAGATGGACAAGCTCGCTGAGGCCTGCGGGCTGGACCCGGTCGAGATCCGCGTCCGCAACGCGATGAGCGAAGGCGACTTGATGCCGACCGGCCAGGTCGTCGACTCCGCGGCCCCGGTCGCCGAGCTGCTGGGGCTGGTGCGGGACAAGCCGATGCCGCCGGAACGGCCGTTCGACCTGCGGCACATGCCGGGCGGGGTGTCCAACACGACGCACGGCGAAGGCGTCGTGCGCGGGGTCGGGTACGCCGTCGGGATCAAGAACGTCTGCTTCTCCGAAGGCTTCGACGACTACTCGACGGCCCGCGTGCGCCTGCAGCTGGTCGGCGGCGAGCCGGCGGCGACCGTGCACACCGCGGCCTGCGAGGTCGGCCAGGGCCTGGTGACGATCATGCAGCAGATCGTCCGCACCGAGCTGGGCGTCGAGCAGGTGACGGTCCTGCCGATGGACACCTCGATCGGCAACGGCGGGTCGACGTCGGCGTCACGCCAGAGCTACGTCACCGGCGGCGCGGTCCAAGCGGCTTGCGTGGCGGTGCGGGCGCGCCTGCTTTCCCGGTTCGACGCGAAGGTGCGCGTGGTCGGCGGCAAGCTCGTCGCGGCCGACGGCCAGGTGCTCGCCGACCTGGTGGACGTCCTCGCCGACGACGTCCACGACGAGACGGTCGAGTGGCGGCACCGGCCCACCACCGGCCTGGATCCGGAAACCGGCCAGGGCACCGCCCACGTGCAGTACGCGTTCGCCGCGCACCGGGCGGTCGTCGACGTCGACACCGAGCTGGGCCTGGTCAAGGTGGTCGCGCTGGACTGCGCCCAGGACGTCGGCAAGGCGCTGAACCCGCAGGCCGTGCTGGGCCAGATCCAGGGCGGTTCGGCGCAGGGGCTCGGGCTCGCGGTGATGGAGGAGATCCAGACTTCCGGCGGGAAGATCCGGAACCCCTCCTTCACCGACTACCTGATCCCGACGGTTCTGGACATGCCGCCGATGAGCATCGACGTCCTGGAGCGCCCGGACCCGCACGCGCCGTACGGCCTGCGCGGGGTGGGGGAGCCGCCGACGATCTCGTCGACCCCGGCGATCGTGGCGGCGATCCGGGCCGCGACCGGGCTCGCGCTCACGCGCGTCCCGGTGCGGCCGGAGCACCTCACCGCTACTTGAGCTGCCAGTTCTGGTTGGCGTCGTCGTTGCAGCCCCAGAGCTCGAGCTGGATGCCGTTGACGTTGCCGGCGGGCTTGTCGCCGCCGGTGACGTCTACGCAGAGCCCGGCCTGGGTGATCGAGCCGTCCGGCGCGAGCTTGAACTTCTGGTTCGCACCGCCGTGGCAGGTCCAGACGATGAGCTTGGTCCCGGCGGCGCTGCTGCCGCCGTCGGCGTCCAGGCACAGGCCGTTGGCCTTCAGCTCACCTGCGCTGGTGAACGTCCAGGACTGGTTCGGGCCGCCGTCGCAGTCCCAGATGTCGACCTTGGTGCCGGGCGTGGTGACGTTGCCGTTGATGTCGATGCAGCGGGACGACGACGCGCCTGGCAGCGGGTGGGCGGTGTCGATGCTGCTGCCGCTCGCGTTGGCCTTCACCCGGTAGATGACGGTGCTGTGCGACGGGACGTTCGCGCTGATCGTGCCGGTGCTCGTGGTCAGCTCCTTCGACCAGAGGTTGGTCAGCCGGTAGTTCGACGCGCTGGGCAGCCCGGCCGCGGCGGCCGTCGTCGAGACGGTCTTCGTGGTGCTGTTCTCGTTGAACAGCACGACGGCGACGTCCCCGCCTTGGAGCGGTTTCGCGAGGACGTCCAGGCCGTTTCCGGTGCTGATGCGGGTGGCCTGCTTGCCGAGCGGGTCCTGGTCGACGGCGATGACGTCGCCATTGAGGTAGGTCGAGAAGGTGGCGACGCTGGCGGAGCGCAGGTCGGCGCCCGCGATCAAAGGTGCGGCCATCGCGGCCCAGAGCGTGAAGTGGGCGCGGTCCTCCTGGAAGTCCATGCCGTCGCCGACCTCGAGCATGTCGGGGTCGTTCCAGGCGCCGGGCTTCGCGGCCGAAGCGAGGCCGACGTTCTGGCGGTAGAGCGAGTCGATGCTGCCCCAGTTGTTGGTGATGTCGCCGGTGGTGCGCCAGAGGTTGCCGACGTCCGGCGCCCAGGTCGAGGGGTTGAAGTTGCCCCATTCGCAGATGCTGTAGGCGATCGGGCGGCCGGTGGCCTTCAGCGCGTCACGCATGGCGGAGTAGCGGCGGACGTAGTCCTGCTGGGTTTCGCCGGCCGGGCTGCCGCAGTTGTCGTACTTGAGGTAGTCGACGCCCCAGCTCGCGTAGCTGTTCGCGTCGGTCTGCTCGTGGCCGAGGCTGCCGGGGTAGTGCTGGCAGGTCTCGGTGCCGGCGCTCTCGTAGATGCCGAACTTCATCCCGCGCGCGTGGATGTAGTCGCCGAGGGCCTTGAGGCCGCTGGGGAACTTCGCGGGGTCGGCGACGAGGTTGCCCGCGGCGTCGCGGTTGCGGGTCATCCAGCAGTCGTCGAGGTTGACGTAGGTGTAGCCGCGGTCGCGCATCCCGGAGCTGACCATGAGGTCGGTGGTCTGCTTGACCAGGGTCTCGTTGATGTTGCACTCGAAGGTGTTCCAGGTGTTCCAGCCCATCGGCGGGGTTCTCGCGAGCCCGTTCTCCAGGGCTTCCGCGGACGGGCTGACGAGTCCGACGGCGGCGACGGCGGTGGCGAAGACGGCGAGGAATCGGCGCATGGCGGCTCCAACCGAACGACGGTGTTTGAGGCAGGAGGACTAGACCACTGTTGACCAGCACCGTGTAGCTTCGATGTCCGATGCTGCGCGGTCAAGCGCCATGTTGAGTATTCTTGTTGGATTACCGACTAAAGTTGCTCGCCCTGAAGTCGCTTGGCGATGTCGACGCTGGTCGCGCCCGCGACGGCCATGGCCTCGGTGTCCCGGAGCGCGCGGCAGAGGACGAACGCGCCTTCGAGGCTGTTGACGACGGAGATGGTGAGCGTCCGGGCGGCCTCCTGGCTCAGCCCGAACTTCGCGAACTTCTCGGTCCCGGCCTCGATCCAGGCGGTGAAGACGTCCGCGGTGGCTTCCCGCAGCGGTTCGTTGGTGCTGGCGACCTCGAGCGCGACGGTGGCGATCGGGCAGCCTTCGACGTAGTCGGTGGCCTGGAGCGTCGCGATCCCGGCGGCGAAGAAGGCTTCGATTCCGCTGATCAGGTCCGGGGCGGGCGCGATGAAGAGGTCGAAGAGCTGGATGTAGGCCAGGCCGGAGGTGCGGATGACCTCCTGGCCGAGCTGCTCCTTGCCCCCGGGGAAGAAGTGGTAGAGCGACCCGAAGGGGGCATTCGCCTCGGTGACGATCTGCTTGAGCCCGGTGCCGCTGTAGCCGTTGCGCCGGAACAGTTCCGCGCCGGCGGCCATGATGCGTTCCTTGGTCCCTGCCACGACGTCACGATACGCCCGGATTGATAGAACGCTCTATCAATCCGGGCGTCGGCGGCTAGTGGATGTCCCAGGCCGGGCCCGGGTCCTGGGCGTCGTCGCGCAGGATCGTGCCCTCGATCAGGCCGTACGGCCGGTCCGCCGCGTAGAACACCTCGTTGGCGTTCTTCAGCCCGAACGGGCTCAGGTCCACCAGGAAGTGGTGCTTGTTCGGCAGCGACAGCCGCACCTCGGCGATCTCTTCGCGCGCCTGCAGCACGGCCTCGCCCATCGCGTAGAGCGTCTGCTGCAGCGAAAGGCTGTGCTTCGTCGCGAACGTCTCGAGCATCAGCCGCCGGATTTCGCGGTGGCTCTCGGCCCAGTCGATGCCCTCGCCCTGGTAGCGCCACTTCGCCGTGACCGCCGTCGCGAGGATCCGGTCGTCGGTCTCGGCGAGCGTCGTGTACTGGTCGCGCGGGAAGCCGTGGAACTCCGAGCCGGTCGACTTGAGCAGCGTCAGGCCGTCGATGCCGGACACGACCCACGCGCGGCCGTCCCGGATCGTCACGGCCGTGGTGCGCCGTTCGTCGCCGGAGCGGCTGAACGCGTGATCGTGCGGCTCGCCGCCGACGGCGATCCGGTCCCAGCCGTGCTCGTCGACCTTGATCCGCGCGCCGGTGATGTTCCCCTGGGTGCCGGTGAAGTGCCGCCCCAGGCGCAGCGCGAAGTCCTCGATCTCGCCGACCGGCGCCTCCTTCGCGAAGGCGTACACGGTGTTCTTCTGCGTGTCGGTCGCGAGCACGCCCGCGTTGTCGCCGGTGAGGTGCGTCGCGGCGAGCTCGCCGCGCAGCGACGTCGACACGGTGAGGTCCTTGAGGTGGTGCACGGGGCCGTCGCGGCGCACCGTCACCAGGCGGACCTCCGCCTTGCCGTACTGGTTGGGGCCCAGGGTGATGGCCACGGTTCAGCTCCCTCGGTAGGTCGAATAGGCGAACGGGCTGAGCAGGAGCGGCACGTGGTGGTGCGCGGCGCCGTCGGAGATCCGGAAGGTGAGGGCCACCTCCGGGAAGAAGGCGTCCGGGCCCAGGTAGGCGCCGGTGTCGAAGACCAGCCGGTACGCGCCGGGGTCCAGGGTTTCGGGGCCGAGGTCACGGATCCGGCCGTCGTCGTCGGTGCGCCCGTCGGCGATCGGCTTCCCCTCGGCGGTCTCGAACCGGACGGCGATCCCCGGCGCGGGGCGTCCGGTCGCCGTGTCGAGGACGTGGGTGGTCACGAGGCTCACGCGGTCACCGCTTTCGCGAGTCGGAGTTCGGCGATCTTCAGCAGTTCCCGCCCGGCGACGGCCAGTTCGGTCGCGGGGTCGTTGCCCAGCCGGCTTTCGAGGATCCTCAGCAGTTCGTCCCCGCTGCGGCCGCTGGCGCAGACGAGGTAGACGTGCCCGAACTTGGCTTCGTACTGGGCATTCGCGGCGGCGAAAGCGTCGGCGTTGTCCACACCGGACTGTTCCGATCGCGACCAGTCGCCCTCGGTGCCCTGCTGCTTCGGCTTTTCCCCGATCCGGGGATGGGCGGCCATGGCCTGCCGGATCTCGTCACTGCTCAACGGCAGGTTCGCGGCGGCGGTCAGCGCGTCCAGGTCGGCGTAGGGCCGGCGGTCGAGAATCGCGTCCACCCAGCGGGGGACGGCAAGACAGGCGGCCAGCGCCGGACGGACGTCATCGGCGCCGGCGGCGTTGAAGTCGGTGAGGGTGAGCGGCACGGGGAACTCCTCGTGAGTGGCGTCCCGCTGACCGTACGTCGACGCCGGAGTTCCGTCAACATTTTGTTGAAAGCCCTGGTCAGTCGGCTTCCCGGTTGAGGTAGTTGTAGACGGTGAACCGCGTGACCCCCAGCGCGTCGGCCACCGAGGAGACGGATTTCCGCAGGCCGAAGGCTCCACGTTCCCGCAGCAGCCGGACGGCCCGCTGCTTGCCGGCCCGATCGAGTTCACCCAGGGGGGCGCCGAGTTCGCGTTCGACATCGGCGATCAGCCGGGCGAGCGCATCGTGCAGTTCGACGACCGGCCCATCGGCCGCCGCGACGTGGCTGGGCTCGCTGGCTGCGGCGACGTGGCCGGGCTCGCCGGCCGCCGCGACGTGGCCGGGCTCGCCGGTCGCCGGGACGTGGCCCGGCTCGCTGGCTGCCGCGACGTGTCCCGGGCCGTCGGCTGCCCGAGCGTGTCCAGGCTCGCCGGTCGTCAGGCCGTCATGGCCCGCCGCGGGCAGGTCGCTGCCCCCGTCTGCTGCGAGCCGGCGCACCTGCAGCGTCACCTGCGTCGCGCCGTTGTCCAGCGCGGCCTTCGCGATCGCCGGGAGCGCGTCGTACAGCTCCTTCGCTTCGCCGCGGACGAGCGTCCCGAGCGGCCCGAAGTCGGTCTCCAGCCCCGCTTCCGCGGCGGCGTCCCGCGCGGCGAGTGCGTGCTCGGGCGGCGAACCCTCGCCACGGAACGGTTCGCTGGTGAACTCCGCTTCAAGCCGCACGAGGATGACCGTACTGTGTCGTGGCTGCCAATCCGACCGGCAGCCACGGCGGAACAGGTGTAGTGAGCGGGTTGGCTTCGGGCCGTCTCCGCCTGCTTTCGCCCGGATCGGCAGCATGCCGCGTCCGTCGTTGACGAGCGGCGCGCGCCGTGGTTACTGTCGTTGTGCGAAACCGCCTTTCCGTACTGCGAAATCGGCGGTGGTTCAATCCTCCCGGAGAAGGGTTTTCGGATGGATCTTGTGGTGCGCGCGGCCCGGGCTGTCACGGCAGAGGGCGAGGTTCCGGCGACCGTCGGTGTCGACGGCGGCCGGATCGTCGCGGTCGAACCCGGCGGCGCCGCGCTGTCCGGCGACCACGTGCTCGACCTCGGCGACGACGTCGTGCTGCTGCCCGGGCTCGTCGACACGCACGTCCACGTCAACGATCCCGGCCGCGCCGAGTGGGAAGGCTTCGAGACGGCGACCCGCGCGGCCGCCGCGGGCGGGGTGACCACGATCGTGGACATGCCGCTCAACAGCCTGCCCCCGACGGTCGACGTCGCGGCCCTGGAGGTCAAGCGCAAGGCGGCGACTGGCCGCGTCCACGTCGACGTCGGGTTCTGGGGCGGCGCGATCCCCGGCAACGTCGGGGATCTGCGCGGGCTGCACGACGCCGGGGTGTTCGGCTTCAAGTGCTTCCTGCTCCACTCGGGCGTCGACGAGTTCCCGCCGCTGGATCCGGCCGGCCTCGACGAAGCGTTGCGGGAGCTGAGTTCCTTCGACGCGCTGATGATCGTCCACGCCGAAGACGCGCACGAGATCGACTCCGCGCCGGAACCGCACGGCGGTCGCTATGTCGACTTTCTGCACTCGCGGCCGCGTGCGGCGGAAAACCTCGCGATCACGCACGTCATCGAGGCGGCCCGCCGCAACGACGCCCGCGCGCACATCCTGCACCTGTCTTCGGCGGAGGCCCTGCCACTGGTCGCTTCGGCGCGCCGCGACGGGGTGGCGCTGACGGCCGAGACCTGCCCGCACTACCTCAGCTTCATCGCCGAGGAGATCCGCGACGGCGCGACGCAGTTCAAGTGCTGCCCGCCGATCCGGGAGGCGGCCAACCGCGAGCTGCTCTGGCAAGGGCTGGCCGAGGGCGTGATCGACACCATCGTCAGCGACCATTCGCCGTGCACGCCGGAGCTGAAACGCTTCGACAGCGGCGATTTCGGCCTCGCATGGGGCGGGATCTCCAGCTTGCAGCTGGGGCTGCCGGCGATCTGGACGCAGGCGCGGCAACGCGGGTTCGCGCTCACCGACGTCATCCGCTGGATGGCCGAACGCCCGGCCGCGCAGGCCGGGATGCGCCGCAAGGGACATCTCGCGGTGGGCTACGACGCCGACTTCTGTGTGTTCGCACCGGATGAGGCGTTCGTGGTCGACGTCGCGAAGCTGAAGCACCGCAACCCGGTCAGCGCGTACGACCGGCGGCCGCTCGCCGGCGTCGTGCGCTCGACGTGGTTGCGGGGCACCGAAATCACCGGCGACGAGCCCTGCGGCGCGTTGCTGACCCGGGGGGACTGCTGAAATGGAGGCTGTGTTGTCGTCTGATCGTCCTGAGTGGACAGAACTGCCCGACCTCGCGTCGCGCCGCTTCGGCGGGACGGTGATGTGGGCGACCGACGAGCTGTTCGCGGAGAAGGAGAACCTGGTCAACCCGTGGACGCCGGCGCACCGCGCCGAGACGTTCGGCCCGAAGGGCCAGGTCTACGACGGCTGGGAGACCCGCCGCCACCGCGAGCCGGGCGACGACCAGGCCGTGGTGCGGCTCGGCCTGGCCGGCACGGTCACCGGCGTCATCGTCGACACGGCGTTCTTCAAGGGCAACTACCCGCCGTTCGTCTCGGTCGAGGCGGCGTCGGTACCGGGTTACCCGTCGGCGGCTGAACTGGCGACGGTGGATTGGGACATCCTGGTCGACCGCGCCCCGGCGGCCGGCCACACGGAGAACTTCTACGCGATCAACGGTTCCCGCCGGTACACCCACGTCCGGCTGACCCAGCACCCGGACGGCGGAGTGGCGCGCCTGCGCGTGCACGGCGCCCCGATCCCGGACCCGGACCTGCTGGACCTGGACGCGCTCGACTTGGCGGCCCTGGAGAACGGCGCCCTGGTCACCGGGTGCAGCAACAAGTTCTATTCATCGCCGAACAACGTGCTCTCGCCCGGGCTGGCGGCGCACCAGGCCGAGGGCTGGGAGACGGCCCGCCGCCGCGACGACGGCAACGACTGGCTGACGCTCCGTCTCGCGGGCGCGGGCATCATCCGGTTCGCCGAACTGGACACGAGCAACCTCAAGGGCAACGCCCCGGGCTGGGCATCGGTCAGCGGCCGCGACACGTACGGCGAGTGGGTCCCGCTGTTGCCGAAGACCCGCCTGCAGCCGGACACCCGCCACCGGTTCGCACTGAAGGACGGCCCGGAGGTCACGGAGGCCCGCCTGGACATCTACCCGGACGGCGGGCTGGCCAGGCTGCGCCTGTACGGCCGGCTCACCGAGGCGGGCCGAACCAACGTGAAGGCGCGCTTCGCCAAGACACGATAAGGCGACGCGAGCCGCTCGGCTTTCCCGGCGGCTCGCGCTCAGCCCGCGTCCGGCCGGTTGAGGTAGGCGGAGGCCAGCGACAGGACACAGGCGCACCCGATGATGGCGCTGACCCACCACTGCAGCCCGACGACAATGCTCCAGACGAAGCCCGCCGCCGCCAGCACGGCGACGAGGATGTTCCGGAACTGCAGCGGAGTCGGTTTGGCCATGCCACCAGCCTCTCACGGGCGCGAGCCGGTCGATTGCGCACCCGGGGAGGAGGCACCGCCGGACTGCGGCCGACCCGTGCCGCTCCACTTTGTGTGGCTCACGTTCGCCCCGAGACGGCCCCTCGCCTCGCGCCCGCGAGGACACATCGGCGCCCTTGCCGCTCCGCTCGTGTCGCGCACGTCCGACCTGACTGCAGCCCTAGCCTCGGTCCGCCTTGGCTCACGCCAGGCGCGTTCCAGGCAGGCGCTCGTCCTCCCTCGTGCTCATGGCGCCGGGTCAGATCTCCGCGCGCTGGCCGGGTTCGAGCAGCACGAGGCGGTCGGTGAGGCCCGACGCTTCGAACTCCCTTCGCAGCGTGTCCGGTCCTTCGCTGAAGTGTTGCCAGCCGCGGAAGTGCAGTGGCACCACCTTCGCCGCGTCGAGCACCTTTGCCGCTTCGGCGGCGTTCGCGCTGGTGAGTGTCAGGGGAGCGCCGTCGAACAGCGCCGTCCGGGCGGCGCCGGCGAACAGCACCGCGATGTCCACGCGGAACCGCGACGCGATCTCCCGCACCAGCTCGACCGACGCGTTGTCCCCGCTGACGTACACCGTCGGCAGGCCGTCGCCGCTCAGCACGAACCCGGTGACCTCGCCGGTCGTCGGCTCGGCGCCCTCCGGCCCGTGCAGCGCGGGGACGGCGGTGACCGTCAACGGTCCGACCTGCGTCTCCTCCCACGGCTTCAGCCCCCGCGCGGTCCCGCCCAGCCGCTCGGCCCCGCTGGGCGTGATCAGCGTCAGCGGCACCGTCCCGAGGTAGGCCCGGCCCCGGTCGTCCAGGTTGTCGGGATGCTGGTCGTGAGACAGCAGGACCGCGTCCACCACGCCGACCGCGTCTTCGGTCAGCACGGAGTCCTCGGTCTTGACCAGCACGCGGTTGCCGATCGAGTGGTCGCCGGGCGCATCGAAGGTCGGATCGGTGAGCAGCCGGACTCCGCCCAGCTCGAGGAGCGCCGTCGGGCCACCGGACAGGGTGATCCCCAGAGTTTCGGTCATACCCCGGCCAACAGCGGGAACGCGCGTTCTCTTCCCTAGGGTGCCGACTGCCTCCGGGAGCTGATCACGCCGGTGTTGAACCCGGCCAGGTGGAGCCCGCCGGCGAAGCGCGCGTGTTCGATCTTCACGCACCGGTTCATCACGACATCCAGCCCGGCCTCTCGCGCGCGGTCGGCCACCGGCTCGTGCCAGAGCCCGAGCTGCAGCCACAGCGTCCGCGCGCCGGCGTCGATCACCTCTTCGGCCACCTGGGGCAGGTCGTCGTGCTTCCGGAACACGCTGACCAGATCCGGTTCTCCCGGTACGTCCTTGATCGACGCGTACACCGGCTTCCCGAACAGGGTGTCCAGCCGCGGGTTGACGAAGTTGACCTCGTAGCGCGTCGACGAGAGCAGGTACGTCGCCACGAAGTAGCTGGGCCGCGCCGGGTTGGCGGACGCGCCCACCAGCGTCACCGACTTCGTCCGGTTGAGGATCGCGCGCCGTTCGACGGCTCCCACCGCGTAGGTCATCCGGCCACCGCCTTGCCCAGTGCCTGGTCGAGGTCCCAGAGGATGTCTTCGACGTCCTCCAGCCCGATCGACAGCCGGATCAGGTCGGGGCCGACGCCCGCGGCCGCGAGCTGGTCCTCCGACAGCTGGGCGTGGGTTGTCGAGGCCGGGTGGATCACGAGCGTCCGCGCGTCCCCGACGTTCGCCAGGTGCGACAGCAGCTCCACCGATTCGACGAACTTCTCGCCGGCCGCCCGGCCACCGTCGATGCCGAACGAGAACACCGCGCCCGGCCCGGCCGGCAGGTACTTCTTCGCCAGATCGTGGTGCTCGTGGGAAGGCAGCCCGGCATACGACACCCAGGCCACCCGCGGGTCCGCTTCGAGGTACTCGGCGACCGCCCGGGCGTTGGCCACGTGCGCGTCCATTCGCTGGGGGAGCGTCTCTACTCCTTGCAACAGCAGGAAAGCCGAGTGCGGTGAGAGGACCGCGCCGATGTCCCGCAACTGCTCGGCGCGCAGCCGGGTGCAGAACGCGTATTCGCCGAAGTTCTCCCAATACCTCAGGCCGCCGTAGCTCTCCACGGTCTCGGTCATCCGCGGGAACTTCCCATTGCCCCAGTCGAACTTCCCGGACTCGACGACGATCCCGCCGAGCGTCGTCCCGTGACCGCCGAGGAACTTCGTCGCCGAGTGCAGCACGATGTCGGCACCGTGCTCGATCGGCCGGCACAGGTACGGCGTCGCCAGCGTCGCGTCCACCACCAGCGGGATGTCGTGGGCATGCGCGAGATCCGCCAGCGCCGCGAGGTCGGCGATGCCGCCGCGGGGGTTGCCGATCACCTCGGTGTAGAGCAGCCGGGTCCGGTCCGTGATCGCGGCCGCGTAGTCGTCGATGCCGCCGCTGACGAACGTCGTCTCCACGCCGAACCGCCTGAGCGTGCCGGTGAGCTGGGTGACCGTGCCGCCGTAGAGGCCGCTCGCCGACACGATGTGGTCGCCCGCCTCGGTGAGCGCGCTGAAGGTGAGGAACTCCGCGGCCTGCCCGCTCGCGGTGGCGACGCCGCCGATCGCGCCTTCGAGGCTGGCGATCCGCTCCTCGAACGCGGCCACCGTCGGGTTTCCGATACGGCTGTAGATGTTGCCGTACTTCTGCAGCGCGAAGAGGTTCGCCGCGTCGGCGGCGTCCTCGAAGACGAAGCTCGTGGTCTGGTAGATCGGCACAGCCCGCGCGCCGGTCGCCGGATCGGGGGTTCCGCCCGCGTGCAGTGCGCGGGTGCGGAAGCCCCAGGTGCGTTCACTCATCGGTTCTCACCGTAACCGTCCTCCCCTTCGGATGGCCACGCCTCTCAGGTGCTGGGCGGGACCATTTCGTGCTGCCGAGCGTAGCACGTTTTAGAATTCCGTGCGCTACACTCGAAAGTATGAAATGTGCTTCGTGTGGCAAGCCGCTGCCACCTCGGCGCGGAGCTGGCCGAAATCGCCAGTACTGCGACGCCACGTGTCGGAGCGCTGCCCGCCGGCAGCGAGCGCACGTAAAGAATGACTTGACAACCCGGCCGCGTCAATCCACTCTTGACGTCGTGCCGGGAGGGCCCTTGGTCGCGGTCGGTGAGGCGTTGCGAAAAGTCCGCGATGCCGAAGCGACACTGCGGGACGCCGTGGACGAGGCCAGGGCGGCCGGGCACACCTGGCAGGAGCTCGGCGACCTGCTGGGCACCAGCCGGCAGGCTGCCTTCCAGCGGTTCGGCCGGCCGGTCGACCCGGCGACCGGAGCGTCCATGACGGAGCTGAAGCCGCCGGACGTGATCCACCGCGCCGAGGGGCTCGTGGCGGAACTCGTGGGCTGCCAGTGGCACGAGGTACGGCGCGACTTCGACGACCGGATGCTTGCGGCGGTCGGTGAGGACGAGCTGCGGCTCGCCTGGGCGCAGGTGGCCGGATCGGTCGGCAGTTACGAAGGGATGGGGGAGCCGTATGCACGGTCCACAGGCGACTACACGGTCGTCCACATGCCGCTGGCGTTCGAGGCCGGCGAGCGGACCGTGCAGGTGACCTACCGGGAAAACGGCAAGGTGACCGGGCTGTGGATCCGGCCGCCCGAGCAGTAGCCGGTGATCAAGGGGAAACGACGGAAGCACAGGGGGATGAATGAAGACAGCGACAGCGGCCGTGGTTGCGGTCCTGGTGCCATTGGTGGCTCCGGCCGCCCAGGCCACCGAAGTGCCCACGGCGACGCAGCAGCTCGAGTGGGTGGTCGACGCGACCGGGCGCGTCCCGGTGTCCGATGCCGAGGTACGCGAGCACATCGCCCAGGTCCTGCTCACCGCCGTGGGCGGAACGGCGGGAGTCAACGGCGCACTCGCGCGGCTCGGCCCGATCGAACTGGAACAGATCGTCACCGAGGCTCCGGACCACGTCCAGGCCGCGGTGCACGGACCCGCCGACGACTACCTGCTCGACCTGCACGTCGACCAGGCCGGGCTGATCGACGGGCTCAGGTCGAGCCCGGACGACCCGGTCCCGGCGTCTTGGACGGAGGTCGATGCGCAGCTCGCGGCGCTCGGCGCCCGCGTGTCGTTCGGGGCGTCGGAGATCCTCCCGGACGGGCGCTGCCGGGACGTGCACGGCGTGAGTGACGACGTGCAGCGGCCGCTCGGCTCGGCCTTCAAGCTCTACGTCCTGGGTGCGCTCGGCAAAGCGGTCGCAGCCCACAAGGCGTCCTGGAGCGAGCAGCTGGCGATCCGCGACGACTGGAAGAGCCTGCCGTCCGGGGTGTTGCAGAACGAACCGGCCGGCACGCAGCTCCCGCTGTCCGCGTACGCCGACAAGATGATCTCGATCAGCGACAACACCGCGACCGACCACCTGATCCACCGGCTCGGACGGGACGCCGTGCAACGGCAGCTCACCGCGTTCGGCAACCAGCGGCCGTCGGCGAACATCCCGTTCCTGACCACGAAGGCGATGTTCGAGCTCAAGGCCACGCAGTACCCGGCTCGCGCCGATGCCTACCTGGCGCTGCCGCGCTGGGCGCGTCCCGCGGCGGTCGCCGGGCTGGAGCGCCTGCCGCTCACCGGTCTCCAGGGCTGGCAGGCGCCCGAGAAGATCGACGACATCGAGTGGTTCGGTTCCCCGGACGACATTTGCCGCGCCTTCTCCGGGCTGCAGAAGGAGAACCAGCCGGAGATCGGGCACGCGTTGTCCCTGAACGACGGCGGCCTCGGACTCGACCGGGCGAAGTTCCCGGAGGTCTGGTTCAAGGGCGGCAGCGAACCCGGCGTGCTGACCTTGAACTACCTGGCACGGACCGCGGACGGCCGTTCGCTGGTCACCAGCGTCATGGTGTCGGATCCGGTCGCTCCGTTGAACGAAGACCACGTTGCCGCACGGGGAATCGCCGTCGCGAAGGGTGCGGTGGCGCTTCTCGCGGCTACGCTTCGTCCGTGACGGTGCGGTGGACTCTGACGATGGACTGCGCGGAGCCCCGCGCGCTGGCGAGGTTCTGGGCGGTGGCCCTCGGCTACATCGAGCGGCCACCACCCGCCGGGTTCGCCCGCTGGGAAGACTGGTTCGCGCACCACGGAGTCCCCGAAACCGAATGGGATGACGGCGCCTACCTGACCGATCCGGAAGGCGTGCTGCCGAACCTGAGCTTCCTCAAGGTGCCCGAGGGAAAGGTCGTGAAGAACCGCTTGCACCTGGACGTCCAGGCCGGCGGCGGGCGTGAGGTCCCGTGGGACACGCGGTGGGAGCGGGTCGTCGAAGCGGTCGCCCGGCTCACCGCGGCCGGCGCGACGGTGGTGCAGGAGTACGAGCTGGACGGCCGCCCGGACCACATCTTGATGGCGGACCCGGAGGGCAACGAGTTCTGCGTGCTCTGAGCTGTCGATCCGGGTGCCGCGTATTCGTGTAGCGGGTGGATCCGGATCGTGACGAGGAGCGCTCATGACATTCACCGCCGAAGAGATCGCCTACCTGCGTTCGCAGCCGCTCGCCCGCGTCGCCACGCTCGGCGCGGGTGAGCAGCCGGACGTCGTCCCGCTCGCGTTCGAATTCGACGGCGAACACTTCTGGGTCGGCGGAGTCGGCGCGGCGGTGGCGGCGACCCGCAAGTTCCGGAACGTCGCCGCCGGCCGCCGGAAGGTCGCGATCGTGGTGGACGACCTGGTGTCGCTGCAGCCGTTCGTCGCCCGGGAGATCCGGGTGTACGGCGACGCGGACGAGCCCGTGGAACGGACCGGCCTGGTCGGGCCGGGGCTGTACTCCCGGATCACCCCGCGGATTTCGTGGAGCTGGAACATGGCGGGGGAACCGGCGGGAGAGACGTGGTTCGAGCCGAGGAGGGCGGTACATGGGAAGTTGAGCGGGTGCGTGGTCACGTGCCCGTCCTGGATGACTCAGATCACTCGGGGGTGTCCAGGCGTTCTCGTCACATCGGCCGTCGTCGCGGGGTCTACTGCTACGACTGCGGCGCGAAGGGGATGGGAAACGGTGGACACGCTGACCGAACGGTTCGAGCGGGAGCGCCCGCGGCTGCGGGCGGTCGCCTACCGGATGCTCGGTTCGGCGAGCGAGGCCGACGACGCTCTCCAGGAAGCCTGGCTGCGGTTCGACCGCACCGACACGGGTGAGGTCGAGAACGTCGGCGCGTGGCTGACGACTGTCGTCGCGCGGGTGTGCCTGTCGATGCTCCGGACGCGTCGCAACCACCGCGAGGAGCCTCTGGACGGCCGGCCCGAGCAGGGCGAGGACCGCCGGGATCCTGAGCAGGAAGCGGAGCTGACCGATTCGGTCGGGCTGGCGCTGCTCGTGGTGCTCGACGCGCTGGCGCCGGCCGAACGGGTCGCGTTCGTGCTGCACGACATGTTCGCAGTGCCGTTCGACGAGATCGCGCCGATGATCGACAAGACCCCGGCGGCGGCCCGGCAGCTCGCGAGCCGGGCCCGGCGGCGGGTCAAGGGCGGCACCGCGGCGGACGCGGGCCTGCCGCGGCGGCGCAAGGTCGTCGAGGCGTTCCTGGCCGCGTCGCGGGGTGGCGACTTCGAAGCGCTGCTCGCGCTCCTCGACCCGGACGTGGTGCTGCGTGCGGACCGGTTCGTCGGCCCGAGCCCGGCGCCGGTCGTGCTGCGTGGCGTCGAGAACGTGCGCAAGGGCGCGGTGCTGGCGTCCGAGCGGGCTCGGGCCAGCGAGCTGGCCCTCGTCGACGGCTCGCCCGGGCTGCTGTGGGTGCGCGAGGGGCGGCTGTCGGTCGTCCTGGCGTTCCTGGTGGACGGCGACCGGATCACCGGCATCGACGTCATCGCCGACCCGGAGCGGCTGCGCGGGCTGGAGCTGGCCGTCCTCGACTGAGGTGCGTCAGCCCAGGGCGGCGCGAAGCCGTGCGTCGCGCTCGGCGGGCGTCTGGCGCGGGCAGCTCACGCACTTCGGGTTGCCGACCTCGTAGATCAGGCAGCACGACGCGCGGCGCACGGCAGGCGTCCGGCCGACGCGCACGAAGCGCGGCTTCGGCAGGCCCAGGCCGATCGCGGCCACGAGCGGTTCGGCGAGGGCCATCGCGCGCTCGGGGTCGGGCGTCCACAGCAGCCGGTTGCCGATCGAGTCGGCGGCGATGGCGCCGAGGGCGCGCGCCCGAGCGCCGGTGACGGCGGCGATCGTGGTGATGGCGGCCCCGAGCGCCTCGCCGAACGCGGCGCCCAGCTCGGGCAGCCCGCCGATGAGGGCGCGGGTGGAGCGGGCACCGAGGAACCGGCCGTCGGCGAGGAGGTCGATCTCCATGGCATCGAGCGACGGGTCGGCCAGTACGAGCCGCGGAGGCCGGCCGGCGGCGGGTCGATCGGGTGGTGCCGGGTTTGCCGTCGGGGCGCTTGCCGAGTGCTGCGCTTGGCCGGGTGGTACCGAGCCCGCCGCAGCTGAGCCCGCCGCCGAGCGCTTCGCAGCCGGTCGCTCCGCGGCCGTGCCCGCTGCGGCCGTGCCCGCTGCAGCCGAGCCCGCCGCGGCCAAGCCCGCAGCCGTGCGCTCCGCGGCCGAGTTCGCCGTAGCCGTGCCCGCCGTAGCCGAGCCCGCCGCAGTCGAGCCAGCTACGGCCGAGTCCGCCGCCGCCGGGCGTTCCGCTCGGCCGGCCGGTGCTGGGCTCGCTGCGCTGTCCGTCGCGGCCGCCAGGCTCTCCAGCGCCGGGGCCACCAGCACCGATGACAGCGAATACCACCAGATCGTGCCGAGGACCTCCGGCCGGGCGCAGCCGTAGAGCTTGGCCGCGCCGCCGATGCGGGCGCGTACCCACTCCGGGTCCGCGAGCAGGGTCGCGGGGGCGGTCCAGTCGGGCTTCACCTCACCCAGCCTTCCAGATCTCGGCGATCCGCCCGCATGGCGTGCGAGGCCGTTCGTCCGCGGCCAAAAGCCGGACGCCTCACAGCCGCCGGTACGTCGAGACCGTGAACGACACCGTCACCGCCTGGGGTTCCGTCAGCGCGTCCAGGCGGGCACGCCGGTCGCCACGGTCGAGATGGAAGGCCGTCGGGCCCATCTCCACCGCCTGACGGATCTGCCGCGGGGTCAGCTGCGCCGTCCTGCGGACCTCCGTCCGGCCGGTGCGGGCGAAGTGCTCGCCGAGCGTGCTGTCCAGGCGCTCCTCCTTGCGGTCGTCCACCGACAGCACCAGGTCGCCCAGCTCGCGGAGGTGGTCCGGAGCCGGGGACGCGACCGTCAGCAACCCTCCGGGCCGCAGGACGCGGTGGAACTCCGGCCCGTTGCGCGGCGCGAAGACGTTCAGCACCGCCGATGCCACCCCGTCGCCCACCGGCCACGGCTCCCACAGGTTCCACACCGCCGCGCCCACGCGCGGGTGGGCGCGCGCCGCGCGCCGCAGCGCTACCGCCGAGACATCCAAAGCGAGACCGAAGGCCGCGGGCGCCGCGTCCAGGACGTGCGCCAGGTAGTAGCCCGTGCCGGCGCCCGCGTCGATCACGAGGCCGTCCGCCTCCGCGCACACGCGGGCCAGCTCGTCCGCGAGCGGCCGGTACGCGTCCGACGCCAGGAAGTCCGCGCGGGCCGCGACCATGGGCGCCGTGTCCGCCGTCCCGGCCGGGATTCGCGCGTGCAACAGGTTCACGTAACCCTGGCGAGCTAGATCGAAAGAGTGGCGGTTTTCGCAACGCAGCGTGCGATCGACGGCATCCAGCGGTGTACCGCACACCGAACAGCGCAACGCCTCCACGACCAAGGGTGGCAGTGGGTCATTCCCGTGGTCACTGGAGGTCATGGGGATATTCGACCACGACGTTACGCAACCAGACACTCCAGGACACGTCCCGGGAAACCTGGCCGTAACAACCGGGCACGGACAGTTCACGCGGGCGAAACCTCTCGCGCCGCCCCGTGAAACACCGCGAGCCAAAACTGCCTTCGCAGGACACCCAGGGCACGGGAGGACGATGTGCTGAACGCAGGAGACACCGCATGGGTACTGGCCAGCGCCGCGCTGGTCATGCTCATGACACCGGGATTGGCATTCTTCTATGGCGGCATGGTCCGCGCGAAGAGCGTCCTGAACATGCTGATGATGAACTTCATCGCACTGGCCGTGGTGGGGGTGCTCTGGGCCCTGTACGGCTTCTCGATGTCCTTCGGCGACGACGCCTTCGGCGGCCTCGTCGGTAACTTCCACTTCGCCGGCTTGGAGAACACCTTCGGGAAGCTCGCCGGCTTCGCGGTCGCCGCCACCGATTCGGCTCCGGCCGTCGCCTGGCCCGGCACGGATGCGCTGCCGGTGCTCGCGTTCGTCATGTTCCAGCTGATGTTCGCCATCATCACGCCCGCGCTGATCTCCGGCGCCATCGCCGACCGCGCGAAGTTCTGGGGCTGGACGCTGTTCGTCGTCATCTGGGTGACGGTCGTGTACTTCCCGGTCGCGCACTGGGTGTTCTCCTTCAACGGCTTCGTCGGCGAGAACGCGGTCGGCGGCTGGATCGCCAACAACCTCAAGGCACTCGACTTCGCCGGTGGTACCGCGGTCCACATCAACGCCGGTGCCGCGGGTCTCGCGCTGGCGTTCGTGCTCGGCAAGCGCAAGGGCTGGCCGAAGGACACCGGCCGCCCGCACAACGTGCCGTTCGTGCTGCTCGGCGCCAGCCTCCTGTGGTTCGGCTGGTACGGCTTCAACGCCGGTTCGGCGCTGGCCGCCAACGACCTCGCCGCCGTCGCGTTCACCAACACCACCGTCGCCACCGCCGCCGCCGTGCTCGGCTGGCTGATCGTGGAGCAGCTGAAGTTCGGCAAGCCGACCACCCTCGGCGCGGCTTCCGGCGCGGTCGCCGGCCTGGTCGCCATCACCCCGGCGTGTGGTTTCGTGAGCCCGCTCGGGGCCATCGCGATCGGCCTGATCGCCGGTGTCCTCTGCGCGCTGGCCATCTCGCTCAAGTTCAAGTTCGGTTTCGACGACTCGCTCGACGTCGTGGGCGTCCACCTGGTCGGCGGTATCGTCGGCACGCTGCTGATCGGCTTCTTCGGCACCACGAGCGTCAACGCGCTCGGCGCCGACGGCCTGTTCTACGGCGGCGGGTTCACCCAGCTGGGTCGTCAGGCCGCGGCCGCCGGTGCGGTGCTCGCGTACTCGTTCATCCTGTCCTTCATCATCGGTTTCGCGATCAAGAAGGCGGGCGGTTTCCGCGTCAGCACCGAGGACGAGGTCAGCGGCATCGACGAGGCCCAGCACGCGGAGAGCGCGTACGACTTCACCGGGTTGTCCGGCGGTGGCGCTCCGTCCATCCTTCCGGTCAAGACCACCCCGGCCGCGAAACTCGAGGAGAGCAAGGCATGAAGCTCATCACGGCGATTGTCAAGCCGTTCACGCTCGACGACGTCCGCTCCGCACTGGAGCAGCTGGGCGTGCTGGGCATGACGGTCAGCGAGGTCCAGGGCTACGGCCGGCAGAAGGGCCACACCGAGGTCTACCGCGGTGCCGAGTACTCCGTGGACTTCGTGGCCAAGCTGAAGATCGAGGTCGTCACCGACGACACGAACGTGGAGAAGGTCCTCGAGGCCATCACCACGGCCGCGCACACCGGCAAGATCGGTGACGGCAAGCTGTGGGTGACCCCGGTCGAGACGGTCATCCGGGTACGGACCGGCGAGCGCGGCACGGACGCTCTATAGGCGTCCGGGACATGGCCGACGGGGGCGAACTGGTCAAGGCCACCGAGCGTTTGCTCGAGGGCAGGCACGGGAGGCTGGGGGCGTCCGCACTGCGGGCGGCCCTGGTCGACCTCTACGAGTTCTGGCTGGGCAGGGGAGCCTCGGCGGCCGGCGTCGACACCGCGGAACCGGGTGTCGCGCTGGTCGCCGTGGGCGGGCTCGGCCGCCGGGAGCTGGTGCCGTTCTCCGATCTCGACCTGGTGCTGGTGCACAACGGCAACAGCAAGGTCGGCGAGATCGCGGACGCGCTCTGGTATCCCTTGTGGGACGCGAAAGTCGGACTGGACCACTCGGTCCGCACGCCCGGCGAAGCATTGAAGGTCGCTTCGGAGGACCTTCGCACGGCCATGGGACTGCTCGACGCCCGGCACCTGTCCGGGGACGCCGAGCTGACCGGCCGGCTGGTTTCCGCGGCGCGCGAACAGTGGCGCCGCACCGCGCGCAAGCAGATCCCGGACATGACGGCGTCGGTGCGGCAGCGCTGGACCCGCAGCGGCGAGATCGCGCAGTCCGCCGAACCCGATCTCAAGCACGGGCGGGGCGGGCTGCGGGACTTCGCCGTCTTGGAAGCCCTGGCCGCGGCGCAGCTCACCGCGCGGCCCGGCGAGGAGCTCTTGGAAGCCAAGGAGCTCCTGCTCGACGTCCGCACCGAGCTGCGGCGGGAGATCCGGCGCGAACGGGACATCCTGTCCGCGCCGGAGGCGGAGCTGGTGGCCGCCGAACTCGGGTTCGGCGACCGCTTCACGTTGGCCCGCAAGCTTTCCGGTGCCGGGCGCACCATCGCGTACGCGCTGGACGTCGCGCTCCGGTCCACTGTGGAGCCACCGAAGCCGCGCTTCGGACGACGGCCGTCGCGCACTCCGCTGGCGGAAGGCGTCGTCCTGCACGGGAACGAGGTCGCGCTGGCCCGCGACGCCGTCCCGGCGAAGGACCCAGCGCTCCTGCTGCGGGTCGCCGCGGCGTCGGCGCGCACGGGCAAGCCCATCGCGCTCGGCACGCTCAAGGCGCTGGCGGAATCGGCGCCGGAGCTGAGGGCGCCGTGGCCGCCGGAGGCGTTGAACGCCCTGGTCGAGCTGCTGGGTGCGGGGGAGGGCCTGGTCGACGCGGTCGAGTCGCTCGACCGCACCGGCCTGTGGGCCCGGCTGTTCCCCGAGTGGGGCGCGGTCCGCGACCTGCCGCCGCGTTCGCCGGTGCACCAGTGGACGGTCGACCGGCACCTCGTGCGCACCTGCGTCGAGGCGGCCAAGCTGACCACCACGGTGCCGCGGCCGGACCTGCTGCTGATCGGCGCGTTGCTGCACGACATCGGCAAGGGCCGCGACGCCGACCATTCGGAGCTGGGCGCCAAGATCTCCCTCCAGGTCGCGACGCGGCTCGGGCTGAGCGCGGCGGACGCGGCGACGGTGTCGGCGATGGTCCGCCACCACCTCCTGCTGCCGCACACCGCGACGCGCCGCGACATCAGCGAGCCGGAAACGGTCGGGCGCGTGGTGAAGACCCTGGACAGCGACCTCGTCCTGGTCGAGCTGCTGCACGCGCTCACCCAGGCCGACTCGCTGGCCACCGGCCCCGGCGTCTGGACGGACTGGAAGGCACGGCTGCTGGCCCAGCTCGTCACCGGGTGCGAAGAAGTGTTGCGCGGCAAGGGTTTCACCGCGCCCGAGCCGATGGACTCCGAACAGCGCGAGCTCGTCGCCCAGGCTGTGGCTTCGGGTACCGGCGAGATCCGGATCAGTGCGCAGGGCAAGGTCGTCACGGTGCTGCTGGCCGTGCCGGCCCGCGCGGAGCTCCTGGCGCCGGCGGCGGGTGTGCTGGCGCTGAACTCGCTGGAAGTGCACTCGGCGGTCCTGCGCGGCCACGACGGCGGCCGGGCCGGCATCTTCACGGCGTCCCCGAAGTTCGGCTCCCTGCCGGACGCGACGCTGCTGCGCGAGCAGTTCGCCCGCGCGGTCGCCGGAACCCTCCCGCTCACGCAGCGTCTGGCGGCGAAGGAACGCGACTACGGCTCGTCGGACGCGGCGCCGGTCGCGCCGAAGGTCCTCTGGTTCGACGACGAGACGAGCGGCCCCGACACGGTGGTCCTCGAACTGCGTGCCGCCGACCGGATCGGCCTGCTGTTCCGGGTCGCCGGGGCGTTGCGCCGCTGCGACGCGGAGGTCCGCTGGGCGAAGGTGTCGACGCTGGGCGGGGCGGTGGTGGACTCGTTCGCGGTCACGCCCCGCGGCGGCCGCATCGAGCCGGGCTGGCGGCGTGAGGTGGAGCAGGCGATCTTGGCCGCCGCTTCGTGAGTGAGCTTGCCCGAGCCACCCCTTGGCTCGGGCAAGCTTGATCACCGGTGCAGGGCCACGGCGGCAGGGTGACCGAACCAGCGGTGCAGGGCGTTCTCCAAACCCGGGCCACCGGCCCACACCACGTAGCCGTCCGGCCGGACGAGCTGCGGCTCGGCGCCGGACCGCGGCTCGACCCGGTCGGCCCATCCCTCGGGGAGCGCAGCACCGGTCAGCACGGCGCGGCCGTCGGGTGCGGCCGGCACCTCGGCGCGACCGGACACCCCCGGGTAGCTCACCCCGAGGCCCGAGAGCTCCGCGGCGAGGGCACGGCGCGCCTCGGGGACGGCCAGCAGCCCCGTGACGACCTCCCGCACGGCCGCCGCGTCCGGGACGGGCACCCCGAGCGCTCCCTGGGCGCGGGTGCTGACCAGCACGCGGGCGGCGATCGGGTGACGCTCGGCGTGGTAGCTGTCGAGCAGGCTCTCCGGCGCCGTGCCGCGGACCGTCGCGGCCAGCTTCCAGCCGAGGTTCACCGCGTCCTGCAGGCCCAGGTTGAGTCCCTGGCCGCCGACCGGGAGGTGGACGTGCGCGGCGTCGCCGGCGAACAGCACCCGGCCGTGGCGGTAGCGCTCGAGCTGCCGGGCAGCGTCGCCGAAGCGTGACGCCCACCGCACCTCGCCCACCTCGATCTCCGGGCCGTGCGCGGAGGTCAAGGCCCGCTGCAGCTCGTCGCGCGTGACCGGCTCGTCGCGACCCAGCCGCTGCTGCTCTTCGCCGAAGACGATCGTGCGGTAGCGGCCGCCGGACAGCGGCAGCAGGTACCCCGACCCCGACGACGGCAGCGTCCACGCGTCGGCCAGGCCGGCGGGCTTGGCGGACAAGGTGAGGTCGGCGACGACCAGCGAGATCCGCGCCGGGCTGCCGGGAAACGCGGCACCCAGGAGCGTGCGCACCGTGCTGTGCCCGCCATCGGCGGCGACGAGCCACCCGGCCCGGTGAGTACGTCCACCCGCTGTGACCATCACGCCGTCGTCGTCCTGGGTCACGGCGGTGACGGCCGCGTCGCGCAGCACCGGGGTCCGCAGCCGTGCCTCGATCGCCGCTGCGACGTGGACCTGTTCCACGCCGAGCTGGTACGGGAATCGCGTCGGCAGGTCGGTGTAGTCGATCGGGAGGCCCGAGAAGTGCCCTCCGGGCAGCTTCGCCTGCACGTGGGGCTCGATCGCGGCGAGCAGGCCGCGGTCGGCCAGCACCTCGACCGAGCGGGGCTGCAGGCCGAGGGCCTTCGACTGCGTCGTGGGCTCGGCGTCGCGTTCCAGGACCAGCACCTCGAGCCCGGCGCGCTCCAGTTCGAACGCGGTCAGCAGGCCGGTGGGCCCGGCGCCCGCCACGAGGACGTCAGGCATCGAGGTTCTCCTTCTTGAGGTACCAGAGGTGCCAGACGAGCAGGACGGCCAGCGCGCCGAACCACGCCACGTTGGTGACCAGCGCGATCAGGTCGATCGGCAGCGTGTAGACGAGCACGATGTGCAGCACCGCACCGGCCAGCAGCACCGAGCCCCAGGCGGCCGTGTTGATCCGCAGGCCGCGGCGGAACCGGGCGTCGGTGTCCCAGCGGCCCACCCACGCGTCCGCCCCTTCGGCACCGCGCTTGACCTCGGCGATCGTGCGGCCCAGCGTCAGCTGCGCCGGCCGGCCGATGAACACCGAAACCAGCATCCACGCGCCGAACACGCCACCCAGCGCCGCTGTCCACCCTTCGCGGATCACCAGCGTGCGCGGGTCGTCCGAGAGCAGGCCGAGCACGACCGACAGCACCAGGACGCTCAGCGTGACCAGGGCGACCAGGTCGACCCGGCGGTTGCGCACGATCGTCCACACGACGTACGGCGCGGCCACCAGGACGCCGGCCATCAGCGCCCACCACTGGCTCACGCCGGCCGCGCGCAGGCCGTAGAACAGCGCCATCGGCACGATCACTTCGAACACGACGTTCAGCACGTTCGCGCGGACCAGCCGGCGCAGGCCGGCGTCGGGTTCGGTCTTCTCTTCGATCATCATCCGTGTTCCCCAGTGGATTCGGGTGCGGTCGCCCGCACGTAGAGGTCGGCGAGCTCACGGCCGATGCGCGCGAGCTCGGCGGGTTCCAGCCCGGCCGCGGCCGCCGTCGCGACGACGGCGTCGAGGCCGGAGGTGAAGGCGAGCGCCGTGGTCCGGGCATCGAGCGGGCCGAACGCGCCCGCTGCCTGCCCGGTGCGGAAGTGCTCTTCGAACAGCGCGAGCCGTCCGTTGACGCCGGCGCTCTGCGAGCCGGCGTTCTTCACCAGGTCGATCAGCGCGCGGACTTCGGCCGGGTGCTCGCCGACGAGTTCGACGTTCGATTCGACGTAGGCGCGCAGCTGCGCGACGTGGCCGACGGCGGCGTCGATGCGCGGCTGCATGAACGCCCCGGTGACCAGCTCGATCTCGGTGACGCACGCCGCGAGCAGGTCGTCCTTGCCCGCGAAGTGGTAGCTGATCATGCCGGTGCTCGACAGGCCCGCCTGCTTCGCGATCCGGCTGAACGACGCCTTCGCGTAGCCGGCCTCGGCGATCACTTCGATCGCCGCCCGCACGATCTGGGCCCGCCTGCCGGACTCGGTGAAGGTTCTTGCTCGCATGAGCAAAATTTAGCTCAGCCGAGCAAAAATGACAAGTCGCCAGGTCAGGGGCAGGAAATGGGGGAGTGGATCAGGCGGTGGCGGTGCCGTCGACGACGCGGTTGCGGCCCGCGTCCTTGGCCCGGTACAGGGCCTTGTCGGCAGCCTGCAGCAGCCGCTCGACGGCCGTGCCGCCGTCCGGGTACGTCGCGACGCCGATCGAGGCCGACAGGGCGTCGATCACGCGGAGGTGGGTGCCGTCCTCGTACTCGACCTTCAGCGACTCGATCGCCGACCGGATGCGCTCGGCCACCGTGAGGACCGCCGCCGGGCCGATGTCCGGCAGCAGGACCACGAACTCTTCGCCGCCGAAGCGGCCGACCGAGTCGTAGTCGCGGACCGCGCTCTTGATCGTCGCCGCAACCGCGCGCAGCACCGTGTCGCCCGCCAGGTGACCGTGCGCGTCGTTGATCAGCTTGAAGTAGTCCAGGTCGATCATCAGCACGCCGAATGTGCTCCGGGAGCTGCGCTGGGCGCGGGCCAGTTCGCGCGAAGCGAGCAGATGCCACCCGGTCGTGTTGAACAGGCCCGTCTTCTCGTCGGTCGTCGCGGCGATCTCCAGCTGCTTGATCAGCACCGCCCGGTGCAGCACCAGCAGCGGCGGCACGATCGCGACGGCGAGCGCGGGCAGCGTCGCCAGCGTCAACGCCGTGAGCAGGCCCAGGCAGAGCGTCGCGACCTCGAGGAGGTTGTCGCCGAGACCGCCGAAGAACGCCTTGATCGTGCGCTTGGTGATCGTCAGCGCCGGGACGATCGTGATCGCCGAGACCAGGAAGTACGTCACCGCGGCCAGCGCGATGGCCGTGACGCCGCGCCAGCCCGACGTCAGCGCGGAGTACATGTCGCCGACGCCGAGCCGGGCGAGCACGAACTCGGCCGAGTAGCAGGTGACCACGACCAGCGTCGCGTTCAGCGTGGTCCGGAACGGCGGGACGCGCTTCATCCGCGCGAGGCTGCGCGTGGCCAGGTGCAGGTACAGGACGGCGATCAGGGCCGTCACGAGCGCGGGCGGCAGGAGCAGCACGCCGGCGAACGTCCAGACCGACGTCAGGTTGATGTGCGGGGTGTCGGACACCAGCCGCCGGACGCGCTCGATCTGCCGGCCGAGCTCCGCTTGCAGCACACCGAGGCCGGCGAGGACGCCGAAGACGACCAAATCCCAGGCGTGGACGGGCACCACCGCGGCGGTCCAGATGGTGGCCACGAGCGCTATGGACTCGACGAGGAAGCAGTAGAAGATCAGCGATCCGCGCTGCTGCCAGAGCGTCCAGCGAGCAGGGTTCAGCGCCCCACGGATCCGGCCCACGCGGGGTTCGGCCGGACGGGCGCCGTCCATACTCAAGGCGGGTGCAACTCCCCTGGGTGATCCGACGATCCGCGTCCACTTCACCACATCGGGCGACCGCGATCGACGATTGCCACACGTTCGGAGCAGCGAAGGGAGGCCGTCATGCGCAACCGCGAGTCCTGAGCCGCCGAAGTCCCGCCGGAACACCCGAGAGGAGACGTGCCGTGCGCAACCGCGAGTCCTGAACCCACGCCCACCCGTCCACGCGCGCGAGAGGAGAGCCAAGTGCGCAACCGCGAGTCCTGAACCCACGCTCACCCGTCCACGCGCGAGAGAGGAGAGCCAAGTGCGTAACCGCGAGTCCTGAACCAGCGCTGACCTGCCACTACGTGCGTGAGGAAAGCGCCGTGCGCAACCGCGAGTCCTGAAGCGAAGCCCACCCGTCCGCCACGCGCGAGAGGAGAGCCCCGTGCGCAATCGCGAGTCCTGAACCCACGCCCACCTGCCCCGACGTCCGGAAGGAGACGCGCCGTGCGCAACCGCGAGTCCTGACCCCGCCGAACACCCGTCCGCTCACCACGAGAGGGGAAACGTCACCATGCGCAACCGTGAATCGTGAACGCCCGCCGGAGGAGCTCCGGCCTGCCCAGTACCCGCGGGCCCGGGTGGGGCCGCTCAGGCGGTCGCGCCGCCGTCGACCACCAGGTCGTGCCCCACGGTGAAGGCCGCTTCGTCCGAAGCCAGCCACAGCACCGCGGCGGCCACTTCGGCGGTGGCCCCCACCCGGCCCAGCGGGATCGCGCCCTTCAGCCGTGCGGCGCGGTCCGCGTCCGTCTCGCCGGGGCGCAGCGACATGTCCGTGGCGGTCGCCCCCGGGCTGACCGCGTTGATGCGGACGCCGTCGGCGATGTGGTCGCGCGCCGCCGTGCGGGTCAGCGCGCTCACCGCGGCCTTCGACGCCGCGTAGGCCGCCATGTTCGGCAGCCTGCCGTGCGCGCCGATGTTCGACGCGATCGTGACGATCGCGCCGCCGCCGTGCGCCCGCATGTGCGCGACCTCGTGCTTCAGGCACAGCCAGGTGCCGGTGAGGTTCGTGCCGATCACCGCGCCGAAGGCGTCCTCGTCGAGGTCCGCCGCCGGCGCCGGCGACCCGAGGATGCCCGCGTTGTTGACCGCGACGTCCAGCCCGCCGTGCCGCTCGACGACCGTGGCGACCATCCGCGCCACGTCCGCCGAGTCGGTGACGTCCACCGTCACCGCGCTCGCCGCGCCCCCGATTTCCTTCACCGCGGACGCGAGCCGCTGCTCGTCCCGGCCCGCGACGGCGACCGTCGCGCCTTCCGCCGCGAACGCCTGCGCCGTCGCCAGCCCGATGCCCGAGCCGCCGCCCGTCACCAGGACGACCTTGCCTGCGAACCGTGCCCCCATGTCTGCCTTCTTTCTGGTCTGATCAGTCTCGAATGAGTACGCGCATCGCCTGCGAGACGGCCGCGTGCAGCCGGCTCGCCGCGTCCGTGCCCTTGCCCAGGACGCGCAGTCCCTGGAGCACGGTGAGCAGGAAACGCGAGAGCGTCGCCGGGTCGCTGTCGTCGGCGAGTTCGCCCTGGGACCGAGCGCGTTCGAGCGCCATGGTCAGGGCGACTTCGAGGGTGTCCCAGCTGCGCTCCACGATCCGGGCGACCGCCGGATCGCGGGGGAGCAGCTCGATCGCCGCGTTGACGACGAAGCAGCCGACGGGCCCGTCTTCGTCCAGGATGTCCGCGACATAACCGTCGAGGAGCCGTCGCACCGCGGCCACCCCTGAGCCCGGCTTCGACAGCTCGGTCATCACGCGGGTGTCGGTCCGCTCAGCGTAGCGCTTCAACGCCGTCACGTAGAAGTCGTGCTTCGTGCCGAAGGTGGCGTACAGACTCGCCTTCGCGACGCCGAGGTGCGCGACGAGGTCGCTGACCGACGTCGCTTCGTAGCCCTGACGCCGGAAGAGCGCGAGCGCGGCGTCGCAGGCTTCGTCGACGTCGAACTCCTTGACCCGGGACATGATCGAAACCCTAGTCGTATCGAGAACGTTCGGTCAAATAAGTGCCCCGCGGTGTGTCGCCTCCGATGACAGGCCGTGCGGTGGCACGATGGCGGGTCTGACCGGCCTGAGGGGGTGAGCGATGCAGGACCTGACGCTGCCGCCGACGGTCGTCGCCACTCACCTGCGCTCCTGCGCCGAAGAGCTCGCCGCCGGCCTGCGCTGCGGCGGTCCGGGCGCCACGACCGGCGAGCTCACCGACGTCGTCGCGCACCTGATCGCCAGCCAGGAAGCCATCTCCCACGCGCTCGCCGGCCTCGCCGCCCGCGTCGAAGGCGGTGCGGACGCCCTCGCCGCGGCCCCGCCGCCGGACGTCGAGGTCGTCGCCGAGGTGCTGCGCGAGGCGGCCATCGCGGCCCGCTGCGCGGCCGAAGCACTCGACGAGGTCACGCCGTCGTTCGAATGTGTGAGCGAATCCGTCGCGCCTGACACCCGTTTGTAGCTGTCGGGGCGCGTGGGCGCCTGTCTAGCCTGGGAGCTGCGGAGGTGGCTCGCATGCGCGCGATGTGGATGGGCACGATCGGGTTCGGCAGCTACGCCATCCCGGTGAAGGCGTACAGCGCGACCGAGGACCGCGAGATCCCGTTGCACCAGGTGCACGAGGCCGACGGCGGGCGCGTCCGGGTGAAGCGGGTGTGCGAGGTCGACGGCGCCGAGGTGCCGCCCGAGCAGATGGTCCGCGGCTACACCGTCCCGGGCGGCGACGTCGTGCTGCTGTCGGACCACGAGCTCGCGTCGCTCCCGATGCCCGGCCGCACGATCGCCATCCGCGGCTTCGCGCCGCTGGCCGACGTCGACCCGATCTGGTTCGCGAAGAGCTACTACCTCGAGCCGGAGCCGGCGGGCACGAAGCCGTACGTGCTGTTCAGCGAGGCCCTGCAGCAGTCCGGGCGGATCGCGCTGGTCACCGTCGCGCTGCGCCGCCGCGAGACGCTCGGTGCGCTGCGCGTGCGCGACCAGGTGATCGTGCTGGAGACGATGCTGTGGCCGGACGAGGTCCGCACGCCCGACTTCCCGTTCCGGCACGCCGACGTCGACATCCGCCCCGGCGAGCTGCGGCGCGCGGTGAACCTCGTCGAGGAGCTGACCGGCGAGTTCGACCCCGGCCGCTACCCCGACCGTTACCGCGAGGCGTTCCAGGCGTTGGTCCAGGCGAAGATCGACGGCGCCGAGGTCGTCCAGCCGACGGCCGCGGAGCAGGCGGAGGGCGTCACGCGGCTGCTGGCGGCCCTGCAGGAGTCGGCGTCCGAAGCCGAGGACGCGCGCAGTGCGGCCGTCGCGAAGGCCAAGGCTGCCGCGTCGAGGGCGGCGAAGGCGCGTACGACGGCGAAGCGCGCCGCTACTCGCGGGCGCACGAAGACGTCCTGAGTAGTACTACCCACGGGTAATTGAGGGTTCTCCCACTGCTGGCCGGGTGCTCCGGAGCGGCAGACTTCGTCCTGTCAGCGGATACCGGATCGCTGGCGAAGGGGGAGGGAACCGGACGGCCCCTGGGGAGGTGAGCCGTCCGGGCACCAGGGTTCCGGGGCGGGCCGACGGAGGAGCGGCCCGTTCCCGGAACCCGTGCCGCACCGCGGGGAGGCGGAGCGGCAGAGGGGAGTGGCCCGGAGCCGCCGTGGAGGGATCGAGGGGTCTCCGCGGCGGCTTTCAGGCGTCCGCGACCCGGAGCAGCAGCTCCGAAGCCAGTTTCAGCAGCTGACGTTCGGTCGGTGACAACGTCGCCTCGATCGCGCCGGCCAGCCAGCGCTCCCGGCGGGCGCTGTACTCGCGCAGCACCGTCAGCCCCGCCGGCGTGATGCTCACCAGCGAACGGCGCCCGTCCGCCGGGTCCGGCGAACGCGTCACCAGCTCGCGTTCGGTCACCCACGCGAGGATCCGGGTCAGCGACTGCGGCTGCAGCCGTTCGGCTTCGGCCAGCTCGGTCGGCGTGTGCGTGCCCGCCCGGTAAAGCCGGCTCAGCACCGCCAGCACCGCCGGGCCCGGGCCGTTGAGGTCCCGCTCCGCGCGCATCCGCCAGTTCAGCCGCCCGACGCCCTCGCGCACCCGGTGGGCCAGGTCGGCGAGCTCGGCGTCCTCGCTGACCTGCAAGGTGACTCGGCCGAGGGCGTCGGGTTCGGGCTGCATGGCCCCAGGTTAGGCGGTTCCCCGGACCAGCCGGGCATAACGCCCGTCGCGCGCCAGCAGCTCGTCGTGCGTCCCGCGTTCCACGATCCGGCCCTCGTGCAGCACCACGATCTGGTCGGCGTGCTCCACAGTGGACAGCCGGTGCGCGATCGTCAGCGTCGTGCGGCCCGCGGCGAGCCGGTCGAGCTCGGCCTGCACCGAGCGTTCCGTGCGGGTGTCGAGCGCGCTGGTCGCCTCGTCGAGGATGAGCACCGGCGGGTTGCGCAGCAGGATCCGCGCGATCGCCATCCGCTGCTTCTCGCCGCCGGAGAACCGGTAGCCGCGCTGGCCGACCACCGTGTCGTAGCCCTCGGGCAGCCCGGCCAGCGTGTCGTGGATGTGCGCGGCCTTGGCCGCCGCCTCGATCTCCTCGTCGGTCGCGTCCGGCCGCGCGAAGCGCAGGTTCTCGCGGACGGTGTCGTGGAACAGGTAGGTCTCCTGCGACACCATCCCGACACCCGCCGCGAGCGACGCCAGGGTCACGTCGCGGATGTCGGTGCCGTCGATCTCGACGGACCCGCCGCTCACCTCGTACAGCCGCGCCACCAGGTACGCGAGCGTCGTCTTGCCCGAACCGGTCGACCCGACGAGCGCGGCCGTGGTCCCGGCCGGGACGTCGAGGTCGATGTCCTTCAACGTCAGCGGGCCGTCCTCGTCGTAGCGGAACGAGACCCCGCGCAGGGAGACGTCGCCGCGCCGCACGTCCAGGGTGCCCGCGCCCGGCTTGTCGCTGATCTCGACCGGCAGGTCCAGCACCTCGAAGATGCGCCCGAACAGCGCCTTCGACGTCGCGACGTTCTGCCCGATCGTCTGCATCGCGCTGGCCGGCGCGACCAGCCGGTTGAGCATGCTGGTGAACGCCACGACCGTGCCGAGCGAGATCGGCGACGCGCCGCCCGCCAGTGCCAGCCCGGCGATCCAGTAGACGAGCGCGGGGATGACGGTCAGGCTCATCCCGCGCGACGCGATCTGCCAGCGTCCGGCCAGCGCCGCCGCGCGTTCCAGCGACGCGATCTCCCGGGACTCGGCGCCGAAGCGCTCGCGCATCGCCCGTTCGTTGCCCATCGTCTTGGCGAGCAGCACGCCGGTGACCGACAGGGACTCCTCGACCATCGTCGTCAGCCGGGCCATCCGCCGGGTCCGGCCGCGGGCCAGCGTCCGCCGCTTCTTGCCCAGCCGGAGCGTGAACAGCAGGAACAGCGGGACGACGATCAGCGAGAGCGCCGCGAGCTGCCAGTCGAGCACGATCAGGGCGACGGTGATGGCGATCGTCGTGGTCGCGTTCTGCACCACCGAGCCGGCGGTGGTGGTGATGACGTTGTCGACGCCGCCGATGTCGTTGAACACCCGCGAGAGCACTTCGCCGCTCTTCGTCCGGGTGAAGAAGCCCAGCGACATCCGCTGCAGGTGGCCGTAGACGGTGACGCGCAGCTCGTTCATCACCCGCTGGCCGATGGTGTTGGACAGCCCGGTCGTGGCCACGCCGAGGGAGCCGCTGCCGACCGCGCAGACGATCATCCCCGCGGCCAGGAGGCTGATCAGGAGCGTGTCGCGGTGCGGGAGGGCGTCGTCGAGGATCTCGCGCAGCAGGAACGGCGAGACGACGCCGAGGCCGGCCTGCAGCACGATCAGCGCGAACAGCGCGGCGAGGGGCCGGCGGTGCGGGCGGAACAGGCCGGCGATCCGCCGGAGGGGGACCGGTTCGTCGGCGTCGGCGGCCGGTTCGGCGAGCGACGGCCGGGGTCTGGTCGCGGAAGTCATACACGCATGTTTACTGATTCTCAGGATGCGCGCCAGCGGTTTTCCCCAGGTAAAGCCACTTTTACCGTTTCTCGCGCGCGGAGTAGTACGTCTATGTGTACTGATCGCGTGCGCGACCTTCGCGTACCCGTGAGGCGGGGGAGCCGGAGCGACTACCCTCGGGAGGGCCGGCCTCGTCCGGCGCGCCACTCTCGACCCAGCTGGAGCGTGCACACCCGTGTTCGACACCCTCTCCGATCGGCTCACCGCCGCCCTGCAGACGCTCACGCGCAAGGGCAGGCTGTCCGACGCCGACATCGACGCCACCGCGCGCGAGATCCGCATCGCGCTGCTGGAGGCCGACGTCGCCCTCGGCGTGGTCAAGACCTTCATCGCGAGGATCAAGGACCGGGCGAAGGGTGCCGAGGTCTCCCAGGCGCTCAACCCCGCGCAGCAGGTCGTCAAGATCGTCAACGAGGAGCTCGTCGGCATCCTCGGCGGCGAGACGCGCCGGCTGAACCTGGCGAAGAACCCGCCGACGGTGATCATGCTCGCCGGCCTCCAGGGCGCCGGTAAGACGACGCTCGCCGGCAAGCTCGCGCTGTGGCTGAAGAAGCAGGGCCACGCGCCGATGCTGGTCGCCTGCGACCTCCAGCGCCCGAACGCCGTCACGCAGCTGCAGGTCGTCGGCGAGCGCGCCGGCGTCGTCACCTTCGCGCCCGAGCCGGGCAACGGCGTCGGCGACCCGGTCGACGTAGCCCGCCGCGCCATCGCCGAGGCGAAGCACGCGCAGCACGACGTCGTCGTGGTCGACACCGCCGGCCGCTTGGGCGTCGACGAAGAGCTGATGAAGCAGGCCGCGGACATCCGCGACGCCGTGCAGCCGGACGAGACCCTGTTCGTCGTCGACGCGATGATCGGCCAGGACGCCGTGACCACGGCCGAGGCGTTCCGCGACGGCGTCGGCTTCACCGGCGTCGTGCTCACGAAGCTCGACGGCGACGCCCGCGGTGGTGCCGCGCTCTCCGTCCGCGAGGTCACCGGCCAGCCGATCCTCTTCGCCTCCAACGGCGAAAAGCTCGAGGACTTCGACACCTTCCACCCGGACCGGATGGCGTCGCGGATCCTCGGCATGGGTGACGTCCTGACCCTGATCGAGCAGGCCGAGCAGGCCTTCGACCAGGACCAGGCCGAGCAGGCCGCGGCGAAGCTGTCGAGCGGCCAGCTCACCCTCGAAGACTTCCTGGAGCAGATGCTCGCAGTCCGCAAGATGGGCCCGATCGGCAACCTGCTCGGCATGCTCCCGGGCGCCGGCCAGATGAAGGACCAGCTGGCCCAGGTCGACGACAAGCACCTGGACAAGCTGCAGGCGATCATCCGCGGCATGACGCCCGCCGAGCGCGACAACCCGAAGATGATCAACGGGTCGCGCCGGCTGCGCATCGCCAACGGCTCCGGCGTCTCGGTGCGCGAGGTCAACGACCTGGTCAACCGGTTCTTCGAGGCCCGCAAGATGATGGCCCAGATGGCCGGCCGGTTCGGCTTCGGCGGCGGGGGCGGCTCCAAGACGCGCAAGGGCAAGAAGGGCAAGAAGGGCCGCGGCCCGACGCAGCCCAAGGTCCGCGGCGGCTTCCCCGGCGGCATGCCGATGCTGCCCCCGGGCGGTCAGATGCCGGGCGGCATGCCCGACCTCTCGCAGCTCGGCGGGATGAACGACGTCCCGGGCTTCGACCCGTCGAAGTTCAAGCTGCCGAAGAACCCCAAGGACAATTGAGCACCGCGCTCCACGCCGCCGGGGTGATCCTGCCCGGCGGCGAGTCCCGGGACCTCTGGATCACCGGCGGCCGGATCTCGTTCGAGCCGGTGCCGGACGCCGAGACGCTCGGCCGGGGCGTGTTCCTCGTGCCCGGCCTCGTCGACGCGCACTGCCACCCCGGCATCGGCGTCGGCGGGCCCGTGTCGCTGGAAGAGGCGACCGAGCAGGCGCTGACCGACCGGGCCGCCGGCACGCTACTGATCCGCGACTGCGGCCTGCCGATCGACGTCCGGCCCCTGCAGCAGCGGGCCGACCTGCCGACGATCATCCGCGCCGGGCAGCACCTGGCGCTGACCAAGCGCTACATCCCGGGCCTGGGCATCGAGCTCGACGACCCCTCGCAGCTGCCGGCCGCCGTCGCCGAGCAGGCCCGCGACGGCGACGGCTGGGTCAAGCTGGTCGGCGACTGGATCGACCGCGGCGTCGGCGACCTGGCGCCGCTGTGGCCGGACGACGTCCTGGCCGAAGCCGTCAAGGTCGCGCACGACCACGGCGCCCGCGTCACCGCGCACGTGTTCGGCGAAGCCGCGCTGCCGGGGCTGATCGCGGCCGGCATCGACTGCCTCGAACACGGCACCGGCCTGAGCGCCGGCCAGCTCGCCGAGCTGGCCCGCAACGACGTCGCACTGGTGCCGACCCTGATCAACATCGAGAACTTCCCGGGCATCGCGGACAAAGCAGGCAAGTACCCGGCGTACGCGGCGCACATGCGGGCACTGCACGCCGGTGTCGGCGAGATGGTCGCGACAGCCGTCGAAGCGGGCGTACGCGTCTTCGCGGGCAGCGACGCCGGGGGCATGGTCGAGCACGGCCGGCTCGTCGACGAGATCGAGGCGCTGCACCGCGCGGGCATGACCCGCGAGGCGGCCCTGGCGAGCGCGTCCTGGGCCGCCCGCGACTGGCTCGGCCACCCCGGCATCGCCGACGGCGCACCCGCCGACCTGCTCGTCTACGCGAGCGACCCGCGCGAGGACCTGGGCGTCCTGCGGCACCCTTCGCACATCGTGCTCGGCGGAGTGGTGTACGCGTAGACCCCCGCCGTTTCCTTGCGGGGTCGGCACTTTAGCGTTGGGGCCGTGACGGACGACGACGGCGCACGGCGCGTGCTGGGGGCGCACTGGTGTTTCGTGGCGTTCTTCGCGGGGATCGCCGGCTACTACCTGATCAACCTCGTCATCGCCGCCGCGGTCAACCGCAACGTCGGCGAGTTCGACCCCCTCGAGCTGCACGACATCGGCCCGCTGCTGCTCCTGGCGTTCGTGCCCAACCTGCTGCTCGGCCTCGGCCCGGCGGTGGGCTCGTGGCACTGGGGAGAGGGCCTGCGCACCGACTTCGGGCTCAAGCCGACCTGGCGCGACGTCCGGATCGGCCTCGCCTGCGGCGCGCTCGCGCTGGTCGTCGGCTACGGCCTCAACCTGGTGCTGATCGCCGTCTACGGCGCCGACGACGTCTCCGACAGCCCGCTGAGCGACCTCGCCGACACCTTCGACGGCGACACCGTCTGGCTGGTGCTCGCCGCGGTGATCGTCATCGCCGGCGCGCCGATCACGGAGGAACTGCTGGTCCGCGGCACGTTGTGGAAGGCACTGCAGTTCCACCGGGTCCCGCCGTGGGTGGTGCTCATCCTGACGTCGCTCGTGTTCGCCCAGCTGCACGGCGAGCCGACCCGCACGATCGCCCTCTTCGGCCAGGGCATCGCGATCGGGCTGGCCCGGCACCTCTCCGGCCGGGTGAGCGCCGGGGTGATCGCCCACGCGGCCAACAACCTGCCGCCGGCGGTCCTGCTGTTCGTCGCGCACTGAGCGTGTTGCGCAGATTGATGGACAGTAGTCGGACGGATACTGTGTGATCACTCTCCGGCGGCTAGGCTCGGGACCAGGAGCCGACGATCGCGGAGGGCAACGCGTGACCACTTCCCAGCCCCGGGACCCGGCTCCCGACGCGGCATCGTTCCCCGACCCCGACGAGCCCGCGGTACCCGACGCGACCGCGTTCCTGCCGCCCGCGCGCCGGCACCGGTGGGGCTTCGGGGCGTTCCTGCTGGTCGAAGCCGTGTTGCTGTCCTCGGCGGCGTTCGTGTCCGTGCTCGTCGGCGACACCGGTCCCGGCCCGCTGCCGATCCGGGTCGTGCTGCTGGGCACCATGCTGCCGACGATGATCGCGGCCGGCGTCGCCGTGCTGATCACGTACGTGCGCGGCAACGGACCCGTCGCCGACCTGCGGCTGGAGTGGCGCTGGGCCGACGTGAAGACGGGGTTCCGCTTCGGCTGCGTCGGGCTCGTCTTCACCACCCTCGGCGCCTACCTCTGGACACAGCTGGTCGGCAACGCCAACGCGACGTCGGCGATCAGCGCGCTGGTGGAGGACCGGAAGATGTCCGTCTCGGCGGCCGTCGTGATGTTCGTCTACCTGTGGCTGCTCGGCCCGATCTGCGAAGAGATCATCTACCGCGGCCTGCTCTGGGGCGCCGCCGAACAGCTGCAGTGGCGCAGCGAGCGCTGGGCGGGCGCGGCGGCGTTCCTGTTGTCCACGGCGGTGTTCGCGGCGAGCCACCTCGAGCCGCTGCGCACGACGTTGCTGCTGGTCATCGCGGTGCCGATCGGCCTGGCCCGGCTGGTCACCGGACGGCTGCCGGGCAGTATCGTCGCGCACCAGGTGAACAACTTCCTGCCGGCGCTCACCATCCTGCTCGGGGCGCTCGGGGTGGCCTCTTTCTGAGCCTCTTTCCCGGTGCGCGGGGGCCGTCTGGCAGAATGGCACACTGCCTGCTTCCGCCGGACCCTCTCACCGTGCGAAAGCTCCTGACCTTCGGGTGCCCGCGACCGTGTCCCCACTCGGCCCGCGTGCGCCCAGCCCAGCACCAGAGAGATTCGAGGAGAACCCACACCCGTGGCCGTCAAGATCAAGCTGCAGCGCCTCGGCAAGATCCGTGCGCCGTACTACCGCATCATCGTCGCCGACGCGCGCACCCGCCGGGACGGCAAGGCCATCGAGACGATCGGCAAGTACCACCCGAAGGAAGAGCCGAGCCTCATCGAGGTCGTCTCCGAGCGCGCCCAGTACTGGCTGGGTGTCGGCGCGCAGCCGACCGAGCCGGTCCAGCGCCTGCTCGAGATCACCGGTGACTGGCAGAAGTTCAAGGGCCTGCCGGGCGCCGAGGGCACCCTGAAGGTGGCCGAGCCGAAGCCGTCCAAGCAGGACCTGTTCAACGCGGCCCTGGCCGCCGCCGGCGAGGAGCCCTCCACCGAGGCCACCACGCCGAAGAAGAAGTCCGCCCCCAAGAAGGCCGAGGCCGAGAAGGCCGAAGCCACCGAGGGTGAGAAGGCCGAGTGAGCTTTCTGGCTGACTCCCTCGAGCACCTGGTGCGCGGGATCGTCGACAACCCGGACGAGGTCCGGGTCGAGCTGCTGACCACGCGCCGTGGCCGGACGCTCGAGGTGCACGTGCACCCCGACGACCTCGGCAAGGTGATCGGCCGGGGTGGTCGCACGGCGACCGCCCTGCGCACCGTCATGGGCGGCATCGGTGGCCGCGGCGTCCGCGTGGACGTCGTCGACACCGACCGCTGAAGCCTGTCTCGGAAACGGTCATGGACGTCGTAGTCGGTCGCATCGCCAAAGCGCACGGAATCCGCGGGGAGCTCGCGGTGGACGTGCGCACGGACTCGCCGGACCAGCGGTTCCGGATCGGTGCGGCCGTGACGACCAAGCTGCGTGACGGCAGCAAAAGGGAACTCACCATCGCAGCCGCCCGCGAACACAGCGGGCGGCTGCTGGTGCGTTTCGAGGAGGTCCTGACCCGCGACGTCGCCGAGACGCTGCGGGGCGCCCTCCTGCTCGCCGACACCGAAACGCTGCCGCCGACCGGCGACCCCGACGAGTTCTACGACCACGAGCTGGCCGGCCTGCGGGCCGAGCTGGCCGACGGCACGGTCCTCGGCAAGGTCGTCGAGATCGTCCACTCGCCCGCGGGCGAGCTGCTGGAACTCGACGTCGAGGGCCGCGAGGTGCTGGTGCCCTTCGTCCGCGCGATCGTCCCCACGGTGGACATCGCGGGCGGCCGGGTCGTGCTCGATCCCCCGGAAGGGCTCCTGGACGCCTGAGATGCGCATCGACGTCGTCACGATCTTCCCCGAATACCTCGACCCGCTGCGCGCCGCGCTGCTGGGCCGGGCGATCGACCGCGGCCTGATCGAGGTCGGCGTGCACGACCTGCGCGACTGGACCCACGACGTGCACCGCGCGGTCGACGACGCGCCGTACGGCGGCGGGCCCGGCATGGTCATGAAGCCGCAGATCTGGGGCCCGGCGCTGGACGACGTCTGCCGCCCGGAGACCCGGCTCGTCGTGCCGACGCCGGCCGGGCGGCCGTTCACCCAGGAGCTGGCCCACGCCTACGCCGCGGAAAAGCACCTGGTCTTCGCCTGCGGGCGGTACGAGGGCATCGACCAGCGCGTCGTCGACGACGCCGCCCGCCGGATGCCGGTCGACGAGGTGTCGATCGGCGACTACGTCCTGGTCGGCGGCGAGGCGGCGGTGCTCGTCATGGTCGAGGCCGTCGTCCGGCTGCTGCCCGGCGTGCTCGGCAACGCCCGCTCGGCCGAGGAGGACTCGTTCTCCGACGGCCTCCTCGAAGGGCCCAGCTACACGCGCCCCGAGGTGTGGCGGGAGCTGTCCGTGCCCGACGTGCTGCGGTCCGGGAACCACGCCCTGATCGACCGCTGGCGGCGCGACCAGGCCCTGGAGCGCACCGCCCACCGCCGCCCGGATCTTCTGGCGCGGCTGCCGGAAGGCAGCCTCGACAAGCACGATCGCGGGGTCCTGGAGGGCTTGGAGCCCGAGCAGCCCTAGGGGCGGTTCTCCCGCCGGAAGCCCGGTCTGTAAACTTGACCGGTGGCGCGGCCACGAATCAAGCCCGCCATTTGTCCCCCTGGGTCGCCCGCAGCGGCACCGCTGCGCGCCCGGGACGTGTACGCAAGCCATACGAAGACGAGGACGGACCACCGATGAACACCCTGGACGCGCTGGACAAGCAGTCACTGCGTTCCGACATCCCGGCCTTCCGCCCGGGCGACACGCTCAAGGTGCACGTCCGCGTCATCGAGGGCAACCGTGAGCGCAACCAGGTCTTCCAGGGCGTCGTGATCCGCCGTCAGGGCGGTGGCATCCGGGAGACCTTCACCGTTCGCAAGGTCTCCTTCGGCGTCGGCGTGGAGCGCACCTTCCCGGTGCACTCGCCGAACGTGGCCGAGGTCGAGGTCCACAAGCGCGGTGACGTGCGGCGCGCGAAGCTGTACTACCTGCGCGACCTGCGCGGCAAGAAGGCCAAGATCAAGGAGCGCCGCGAGAACCGCGAGACGGCTTCGGCTAACTGAGTCACAACCCGGTTACCGGTAGCCTGACGACGTGGCCGAACCCGTGTCCCAGAACGCTCCTGAGGATGACCCCGATCGCTCCGAGGAGGACCAGCCGAGGCGGTCCCGCTCCGAGGAGCGTGGGGGATCCCGGCGGCGGCGTGCCAAACCCGCCAAGAAACGGTCGTTCTGGAAGGAACTGCCGATCCTGCTCGTGATCGCCCTGGTGCTCACGATCCTGATCCAGACGTTCCTCGCGAAGGTCTTCATGATCCCCTCGGGATCGATGGAGGCCACCCTGCACGGCTGCCCCGGGTGCACCGGAGACCGGATCCTCGTCGACCGGGTCACCTACGACTTCACCGAGCCCTCGCCGGGTGACGTGATCGTGTTCAAGGGTCCGCCGGCGTGGGTCAACAACGAGATCCCGCCGCAGGAGTCGAGCAACATCGTCGTCCGCGGGCTGCGTGGTCTCGGCTCGCTGGTCGGGTTCGCCCCGCCGGACGAGCGCGACTTCGTCAAGCGCGTGATCGCGGTCGGCGGCCAGACCGTCCAGTGCTGCGACACGGAGGGCCGGGTCGTCGTGGACGGCAAGGGGCTCGACGAGCCGTACGTCCACTGGGAAGACCCGTCCAACCAGAACGAGCGCGCTTTCGAGCCGGTCAAGGTCCCGGCCGGGACCGTCTGGGTCATGGGCGACAACCGCAACAACTCCGACGACTCCCGGTTCCAGGGCGGCGGCGGCGTGAACGGCGCGGTGCCCGTGGACAACATCATCGGCAAGGCGCGGATCATCGTCCTGCCGCCGGGCCGGTGGGGCGGGATCACCGACCACAACCCGCAAGAAGGCGCCCAGCCGGTGGCGCTCGGCGCGCCGGCGTGGCAGAGCGGGATCCCGCTCGGTGCCGGTATCGCGGCGGCCTGGCCGGCGCTCTTCGTCGGGCGCAAGCTCAAGTCCGGACTGCGCCGGGCGGCCGGGCGGAAACGCTAGCCACCCCGATCCGTGCCGGCAGACGGGTGATCCAGCCTTGACTCTTCCCGTTCCCCTCGCCGCGGCCGAGCCGATCCGGCCGCCGCGGGCCGTGGTGCGCGGCGACCTCTTCTGGGGTCTGCAGGGCGCGCTCGACCGCCGTGGCCTCGGCCCGGTCGCCGGTGTGGACGAAGCCGGCGCCGGAGCGTGCGCGGGGCCGCTGGTGGTCGCGGCCTGCGTGCTCAAGCAGGGCGACGCGGCGAAGCTCACCGAGCTGACGGACTCCAAGCTGATGACGGCCAAGGCGCGCGACCGGGTCTACGACCTGGTCCTCGCCCGAGCCGTCGACTACTCCGTGATCGTCATCCCGACCGCGGAGGTCGACCGCTACGGCATCCGGGTGATGAACCTCGAGGGCATGCGGCGCGCCGCGGCGGCGCTGCGCGTGTCCCCGGGCTACATCCTCACCGACGGCTTCCGGGTGCCGGGCCTGACGGCCCCGAACGCGGCGGTGATCAAGGGCGACCGTTCGGTGGCGTGCATCGCGGCCGCGTCGGTGCTGGCGAAGGTGACGCGCGACCGCATCATGGCGGGTCACCACGACGACTTCCCGCACTACGGTTTCGACGTGCACAAGGGTTACAGCACGTCAGAGCACTTGGCGGCGCTGCGCGAACACGGTCCCAGCGACGTCCACCGGTGGTCGTACACGAACGTCGCGACGGTGGCCATCAAGCACGGCGTGCGCCCCGCGCGGCCGGTCCTGCTGACCTACGCGGCACTGGAAAAGGCCATGGACGCCGGAGCCGGGGCGGAGCTCGCCGCGGTGCTCGACGAGGCCCTCGAGCCACAACTCAGCCTGCCGCTGCATGCCCCGGCAGCGGGTGTGGGTCACAATGAACGCTCCGCCGGCGGAGCAGCAGCACGATCCCGAGGAGGGGCGCGGATTTCATGAGCGCAGAGGATCTCGAGAAGTACGAGACCGAGATGGAGCTCTCGCTGTACCGCGAGTACCGCGACATAGTCGGCCAGTTCTCGTACGTGGTGGAGACCGAGCGGCGGTTCTACCTGGCGAACGCGGTCGACGTCCAGGTCCGCGACGGTGGCGGCGAGGTGTACTTCGAGGTCCGCATGTCCGACGCGTGGGTCTGGGACATGTACCGCCCGGCCCGCTTCGTCAAGCACGTCCGCGTCATCACGTTCAAGGACGTCAACGTCGAGGAGCTCGACAAGCCGGACCTCCGGCTGCCCGAAGACGGCCCGTTCTCGGGCTGATCCGGTCTTCCACCGCGCCGGTTCGTCTTGGACGAGCCGGCGCGGTGCTTTTGCGTGATCTTTTCGGGCCGTAGCACAACGGGCCGACGGTTCGGCGCTTTCTTCGTGTTCGGTGGACCGAGTTGTCCACATACCCCCGGTTGTCCACAGAGCGGCGATTTCGGCCTGGTTTCGCCGCGTCGTGCGCTGGCATCGTCGAACGCACACGCACCGTGATCGCTGGGATCGCCCCGGTGACCAGCGTGTCGACGAGGGGGCGAAGATGACGGGCACCGACCAGCTCGCAAGACACCGCCGCGACCTGGGTGCGTGGGGCGAAGACCTCGCCGCCCGGCACCTGCAGGACCGCGGCCTCGTCCTGCTCGGCCGCAACTGGCGCTGCCGCGAAGGCGAGATCGACCTCATCTTCACCGACCGCACCCGCGTGGTCTTCTGCGAGGTCAAGACCCGCACCGGCACCGAGTTCGGCCTGCCGTCGGAGACGGTCTCGGAGGAGAAGGCGGGCCGGGTGCGCCGAGCGGGTCAACGCTGGCTGCGCGAGTTCCGCATCGGCTGGTGCCCGGTCCGCTACGACGTCGTGACGATCCTCGCCGAGCCGGGAACCCGCCCCCGCGTCCAGCACATCGAGGCGGCGTTCTGATGCCTATCGCCAAAGCGTGGAGTGTCGCTTTGCTCGGCATCGACGGCCGTGTCATCGAGATCGAGGCCGACCTCGGCGGTGGGCTGAGCCGCGTCACCCTGGTCGGCCTCCCCGACGCGGGGCTGCGCGAAGCCAAGGACCGCGTCCGCTCGGCCGTCCGCAACTCGGGCCAGTCCTGGCCGGACGGCAAGGTGACGCTCGGCTTGTCCCCGGCGAACCTCCCGAAGGTCGGCTCGGCGTACGACCTCGGCATCGCGGCCGCGGTGCTCGCGGCGACGGGATCGGTCCCGGCGACGCGGCTGCTCGGCACGGTGCTGCTGGGCGAGCTGGCGCTCGACGGCCGCGTCCGCCCGGTCCGCGGCATCCTCCCGGGTCTGCTGGCCGCCCGCGCGGCCGGCTACGAACGAGCCGTCGTCCCGGCGGAGTCGCTGGTCGAGGCGGGGCTGGTGGACGGCATCGACGTCGCGGGCGCGGCTCACCTGCGCGATCTGGTGGCGTGGCTGAAGAAGGAAGCCGAGCTGGTGCCACCGGAGCCCCAGGTGCCGCCGGCCCCACCGGCGGTGCCGGACCTGGCCGACGTCATCGGCCAGCCTGAGGCGCGCTGGGCGCTGGAGGTCGCGGCGGCGGGCGGGCACCACCTCCTGCTCACCGGCCCACCGGGCGTCGGCAAGACGATGCTCGCGCGCCGCTTGCCCGGTCTGCTGCCGCGCTTGTCGCACGAAGAATCCTTGGAGGTGACGGCGGTGCACTCGGTCGACGGCTCGCTGTCGAAGTCGTCGCCCTTGGTCACAGTGCCGCCGTTCGTGGCCCCGCACCACTCGATCACGGTGGCGGCACTGATCGGCGGCGGCAGCGGCCTGGCCACCCCGGGCGCGATCAGCCGAGCCCACCGCGGCGTCCTGTTCCTCGACGAGGTCTGCGAGTTCGGCGGCCAGCGCCTGGAGTCGCTGCGCACGGTCCTCGAAGAGGGCGAAGTCCGCATCGCCCGGGTCAAGGGCGCGATCACGTACCCGGCGCGGTTCCAGCTGATCCTGGCGACGAACCCGTGCGCGTGCGCACCCCCGAAGGAAGCCGACTGCGTGTGCTCGCCAACGGCCCGCCGCCGCTATCTCGGCCGCCTGTCCGGCCCGCTGCTGGACCGCGTCGACCTCCGCGTCCGCCTACGGCCGTTGAGCGCGATCAACGCCCACGACACCGGAGCAACGGAGCCGTCGGAGGCGGTCCGCACCCGAGTCCTGCAGGCCCGAGACCGCGCAGCCCACCGCTGGCAGGCCCACGGCTGGCGATCGAACTCGGAGGTCCCGGGCCCGGCCCTGCGGCGCGAGTTCACCCTCCCGGCCAACGCAACGCAGTTACTGGACCGGGCAATGGACCGAGGTGCGTTGAGCGGCCGCGGAGCAGACCGCTGCTTACGCATCGCCTGGACCCTGGCCGACCTGGACGGCGAGCAACGCCCAGGCCCAGACCAAGTCGCCTCGGCCCTGGCTTTCCGAGAGCGAGTAGCAGCATGACCCCCGACAACCAGCGCCCCGCACCGCCGGCCCCAGAGAGCGGAACGAGCCCGGACGAGCACCGTCCCGCGCACCGACCGGCTCCGGGCAGCGCCACCGGCTCGGGTGAGCAGCGTCCTGCGCACCCACTGGCCGCAGGCAGGGATGCGAGTCCGGATGAGCAGCGTGAGTCGCGGCCGGAGGCTGCGGGCAGCAGCACGAGCCCGGACGAATTGCGTCCGGCGCACCCACTGACTGCGGGTGGCAACACCGGCCCGGATGAGCAGCGCTCGGCGCCCTCGCTGGCTCCGGGCAGCGGTGCAGGCCCGGAAGTGCAGGGTAAGGAGCAGCCAGCTGCGGCAGGCGGCGGCACGAGCCCTGGCGAGCGGCGAGCGGTGCCCCCAGCCGAACGCGTGAGCCCCGACGAGTTGCGTCGAGCCCGTGCCTACCTCCTGCGAGTCGCCGAACCCCCTGCCCCCGCACTGGTCGCCTTCGTGGCCCGACACGGTCCGGTCGACGCAGCCGTCCGGGTCCGCCGGGGCGACTGCCCGCCCGAGGTGCTCAAGGCGACCGAAGCGCGCCGCGGGTACGACCTCGTCGACCAGGACTTCTCGCGCGCCGCCGTCGCTGGTGCTCGGCTGGTTGTTCCCGAGGACGACGAGTGGCCCGCCTGGCCGCTGCTCGCCCTCGATCTCGCGGCTCAGCGCGGCGTTTCCGAAGCCGTGCCTCCGCTCGCGCTCTGGGTTTCCGGCGACGTCGCGCTCGGCACCGCTGCCGATCGGGCCGTCGCCGTGGTCGGGGCTCGGGCGGCCACCGAGTACGGCGAACACCACGCGGCCGAACTCTCGTACGGCCTCGCCGCCCGGGGCGTTCCGGTGTTCTCGGGCGCTGCCTACGGCATCGACGGCGCCGCCCACCGCGGTGCGCTCGCCGCCGAAGGGGTCACCGTTGCGGTGCTCGGCTGCGCCGTCGATGCGGGCTATCCGGCGGGGCACGTCGGGCTGCTGAACCGGATCGTCCGCAACGGTGGCGCGGTCGTCAGCGAATACCCGCCCGGCACGCCGCCGGCCCGGCACCGCTTCCTCGTCCGCAACCGGCTCATCGCCGCCCTCACCGAGGGCACCCTGGTCGTCGAGGCCGGGCGTCGAAGCGGTGCGCGCAACACCGCGAGCACCGCCGGCGCCCTCGGGAAGGTGGTGATGGCGGTGCCGGGCCCCGTCTCGTCCGGGATGTCCGTCGGCTGCCACGAACTGATCCGCGACTCGCGGGCGACGCTCGTCTCGACCGTCGACGAGGTCCTCGAGACCGTGGGCCGCTTCGGCATCGCCGAGGACCAGGCCGCCCGGCCGAAACGCCCCACCGACCGGCTGGGCCCCGACGCGCTGCGGACGTACGAAGCCTTGGCCGCGCGCACCGACCGGTCGGACATCGAAATCGCGGCCGAATCCGGGCTCCCGCTGCGGAAAGTGCGGGCTCTGCTGCCCGCGCTGGAGATCGACGGATTCGCGGTCCGCGGGGAAGCGGGGTGGCGACGACGGAGGCAAAGCGCGTGAAGACCACGAAATCCCGGCGAAATCGTCGAAAGTGTTCGGCCGGTCCGGTGGGCCCGCGTGGCGATCCTTGACCGATGGCGGTTGTTCGCGCAGCGTGACAGCCATGCCGCCGCCATCACGCTCCGGTCAGGGGCGCCGCCCGGACCTGCGCGCGCTCCGGGCCGCGCTGCCCGAGCCGGTCCGGGCCGCCGTCACCGGCTACGAACGGCACCTCGGGCTGGAGCGGGGGCTGTCCGCGCACACCGTCCGGGCCTACGTCGGCGATGTGGTTTCGCTGCTGGGGTTCGTCGTGGATGGCGGTGGCGGGCTCACCGAGCTGGACCTCGCCCGGCTGCGGGCGTGGCTCGCCGCCCAGCAGGCCGGCGGGGCGAGCCGGACGACGCTCGCGCGGCGCGCGGCCTCGGCGCGGACGTTCACCGCCTGGGCGCACCGCACCGGCGTCCTCGCCACGGACCCCGGTGGGCGGCTCGCCGCGCCGCGGGCGCACCGCACCCTGCCCGGGGTGCTGCGCGCCGGGCAGGCGGGGGAGGTCATGCGGGCGTCGGCGGCCGGCGCGGCGCAACGCGATCCTGTCGCACTGCGTGATCGCGCGATCGTCGAGCTGCTCTACGCGACTGGCATCCGCGTGTCCGAGTTGTGCGGGTTGGACGTCGGCGGGGCCGATTTCTCCCGTCGTGTCGTGACGGTGCTCGGCAAGGGCGGCAAGGAACGCGTCGTGCCGTTCGGCGTCCCGGCGGCGGAAGCGCTGGACGACTGGATCACCGAGGGGCGGCCGAAGATCGTCGCGGAAACCGCCGGTGAGGGCGTCGAGCCCGCGCTTTTCCTCGGAGTGCGGGGGAAACGCCTCGACCCGCGCGCGGTCCGGCGTGTCGTGCACGACGCCGTCACGGCGGTGCCCGGAGCGGCCGACATGGGGCCCCATGGCCTGCGACATTCGGCCGCGACGCATCTGCTGGAGGGGGGTGCCGATCTCAGGAGCGTTCAGGAACTGCTTGGTCACGCTACGCTTGCCACGACGCAGCTCTACACTCATGTGACCGTCGACCGGTTGAAAGCGATCCATGACCGAGCGCACCCCAGGGCCTGAGGCGGCCCGGGGAGCCTCGCCGGGGTCGTCACCAGCGGGCCCGGCGGCGCACGCGCATCCGCACGAGCACGGAGACGACACTGAGCCGCATGCCGAGAACGACTGTGCAATGACCGCAGGCCCGCACGTGACCGACGCCACCGGAGTGACCACTCGCGGTGACGCCGCCGTGCCCGCCGAAGCGCGGGCCGGTTACGACGTCGACGCCGGGATCGCGGCGCTGTGGCGGCAGTTCGCCGACAGCCCCGACCAGGCGTCGCGCGATCGGCTCGTGCTGCACTACGCCCCGCTGGTCAAGTACGTCGCCGGCCGGGTCGGCACCGGCCTGCCGACCCACGTCGACGTGGGCGACCTCGTGCAGTCCGGCATCTTCGGGCTCGTCGACGCGATCGAGAAGTTCGACCCCGAGCGCGGCCTGCGCTTCGAGACGTACGCGATGCAGCGCATCCGCGGCGCGATCCTCGACGACCTCCGTTCGCAGGACTGGGTGCCGCGCGCCGTCCGCAGCAAGGCCAAGGAGGCCGAGCGGGCGATGGAGCGCCTCGGCGCCCGCCTGAACCGCACCCCCACCGACGCGGAGCTCGCCGCCGAGCTCGGCATCGGCCTCGACGACCTGCGCGACTTCTACGGCCAGCTGCAGCTGACCAGCGTCGTCGCGCTGGAGGACCTGGTGGCCGCGGGCAAGGACAGCGGTTCGCTGGTCGACACGTTGCCCGACGACGACGCCGTCGACCCGGTCGCGGTGCTCGTCGACCAGGACAACCGCCGGCAGCTCGCGCAAGCCATCGCGCAGCTGACCGAGCGCGACAAGATCGTGGTCAGCCTCTACTACTTCGAGAGCCTGACGCTCGCCGAGATCGGCAAGGTCCTCGGCGTCACCGAGTCGCGGGTCAGCCAGCTGCACACGCGGGCGGTCATGCGGCTGCGCGCCAAGCTGGTCGAGCAGACCGGCGCCTGATCAGGGACCACCTCCCCACGGCTTGAGCCGGAACTCGCCGACCTCACCGGTCAGGGCGAGGGGATCGACGTACTCGTCGCCCCGCCGCACGCCCCAGTGCAGGCACGCGGCGATCGCGCAGCCGGGATGCCCGGCGAGGACAGTCCCGAGCACCTGCCCCCGGTAGACCTGCTCCCCGACGGCCACCTTGGGCTCGACGGGCTCGTAGGTGGTGCGCAGGCCGCCGTCGTGGTCGACGGAGAGCACGGGCCGCCCGGCCACGAGCCCGGCGAAGACGACCACGCCGGCATCGGCGGCCAGCACCTCCTGCCCGGGCACGGCGGCCAGGTCGACGCCGCGGTGCCCGGGGCCGTAGGGCGTTTCCGGCGCGTCGAAGTACTTGGTAACCACCGGAACGGGTGACAACGGCCAGGACAGCCGCGCCTGCCGCACGGCCGACGGCAGGCCGGCCGTCGCGTGTTCGGCGGGCTCGGATGGGCGAGGATCCGCCGCGCGCGTGGTCGGCCGGAGGGATATCGCCGATTCGGACGATGCTGCAGGCTCGAGGCTCGCCCAACCCGCCGGTGGTGGCCCGAGGCTGCCCGACGATGGCGGCTCGAGATCGGCCGACCATGGTTGCCCGAGATCGCCCGTCTGTGATGGCCCGAGATCGCCCGACCATGGTTGCCCGAGGTCGCCTGACTGTGGTGGCCCGAGGCTGCCCGGCTGTGGCGGTGGCGCCGGTGGTCGGCCAAGGCGTGCCCAGGCCGCAGTCATCCCCAGCCCAGGCTCCGCAATCGCACCTGATCGGGCCGGCCCGCCACCGTCTGCCACGCCCGGCCCAGCTGCCCGCCCACCCGTCGCCGGCGTCGAAGCCCACGCGCCGCCGAGCAGCACGAAAGCGGCCGTGACCAGCGCGATCACGACCAACCCACGGCCCGTCATCCGGTGCCGGAACTCCTTGATCGACTCCATGACTTCAGCCTGCGGCACCGCGGAGCCCGTTGGGGAGCCGATGCCGAATCTGTGGATAACCGGACCCGATGTGGACAACTCCGCCGGTCCGCGGCCGCCGGTGGGGGAGGGGCTGGTGGCAGGGGGTAGAATCTTTTCCGCGGTCCGCGTGAGCGGGCTGACTTCGCGTGCACGTGCGCGATCCCCGGCAGAAAGTCGCCGGCGAGTCGCACGATGTCCGGCGGTCCCTGGGGCTCCTCACTCCTCAGGGTCCGGACACCGCCACGGGCACCAGGGCGAGCGGCCACCCGGCCGCGAGCGACAAAACCGAGCAGCGCGTCAGCGGTGAACCGCCGCGAGCGCGCACTACACAGAAGAGGTTGATTCCGGCAATGGCCGTCGTCACCATGAAGCAGCTGCTCGACAGCGGCGTGCACTTCGGGCACCAGACCCGTCGGTGGAACCCGAAGATGAAGCGCTACATCTTCACCGAGCGCAACGGCATCTACATCATCGACCTGCAGCAGACGCTGACCTACATCGACCGCGCGTTCGAGTTCATCAAGGAAACCGTCGCGCACGGTGGCACGATCATGTTCGTCGGCACCAAGAAGCAGGCTCAGGAAGCCATCGCGGCCGAAGCCTCGCGCGTGGGCATGCCCTACGTGAACCAGCGCTGGCTCGGCGGCATGCTGACCAACTTCCAGACCGTGCACAAGCGTCTTCTCCGCCTCAAGGAGCTCGAGTCGCGTGAGCAGACCGGCGGCTTCGAGGGTCTCACCAAGCGCGAGATCCTGACGCTGACCCGCGAGAAGGACAAGCTCGAGAAGACCCTCGGCGGTATCCGCGACATGGCCAAGGTGCCGAGCATCGTGTGGATCGTCGACACGAAGAAGGAGCACATCGCCGTCGGCGAGGCTCGCAAGCTGAACATCCCGGTCGTCGCGATCCTGGACACCAACTGCGACCCGGACGAGGTCGACTACCCGATCCCGGGCAACGACGACGCGATCCGCTCGGCCGCGCTGCTGACCAAGGTCGTCGCCGAGGCCGCGGCCGCCGGTCTGATGCAGCGGTCCAGCCGCAACGGTGCTTCGGCCGACTCCAAGCCGGAGCCGGGTGTCGCCACCGACGAGCCGCTGGCCGAGTGGGAGAAGGAGCTGCTCGCCGGCTCCGAGACCGCCGCCGCCGACGCGACCGAGGCGGCCGCGGCCGTCGACGCGCCGGTCGAGACGCCGGCCGAGGTTCCCGCCGAGCAGGCCACCGCCTCCTCCTGATGCAACCGCGTCCGTGCGGCCGGGTTCGCCCCCGGCCGCACGGACGTAGCTCCCCCCAAGGATTTCACGTACCTGAAAAGGACGGATTTAGCAGAATGGCGAACTACACCGCCGCTGACGTGAAGCGCCTGCGCGAGATGACCGGCGCCGGCTTCATGGACTGCAAGAAGGCGATGGAGGAGAACGACGGCGACTTCGACAAGGCCGTCGAGTTCCTCCGGATCAAGGGCGCCAAGGACGTCGGCAAGCGCGCCGAGCGCGCCACCGCCGAAGGCCTCGTCGCCGGCGACGGCGGCGTCCTGATCGAGCTCGACTCCGAGACGGACTTCGTCGCGAAGAACGCCGACTTCCAGGCGCTCGCCGCGAAGATCGTCGAGGTCGCGAAGACCGTCAAGACCAGCGACGTGGACGCCCTCAAGGGCGCCGAGCTGGACGGCAAGACGGTCAACGAGGTCGTGCAGGAGCTGTCCGCCCGCATCGGCGAGAAGCTCGAACTGCGCCGCGTCGTGTCCTTCGAGGGCCAGACCACGAACTACCTGCACCGCCGCGGCTCGGACCTGCCGCCGGCCGTCGGTGTGCTCATCGAGTTCACCGGTGACGACACCGAGGCCGCCCGCGCCGCCGCCATGCAGGTCGCCGCGCTGCGCGCCAAGTACCTGACCCGCGACGAGGTGCCCGCCGAGATCGTCGAGAACGAGCGCTCCATCGCGGAGAAGACCGCTCGTGAAGAGGGCAAGCCGGAGCAGGCCTTCCCGAAGATCATCGAGGGCAAGGTCAACGCGTACTACAAGGACAACGTGCTGCTCGAGCAGCCGTCGGTCAAGGACAACAAGAAGACCGTCAAGGCTCTGCTCGACGCGGCGGGCGTGACGATCACGAAGTTCGCGCGCTTCGAGGTCGGCCAGGCCTGAGGCCAGGTCCGGGCGTAGGTTTCACCCCCAGTGCCCCGTCTCCGTCCATCGGGGACGGGGCACTGTCAGGTCTAGATAGGGAACAAGGGTCGAGGGGCCTAGGAGGCGACATAGATGGGTGACCGGGTCGAAGGTGGCTACCGGCGGGTGCTGCTGAAGCTGGGCGGCGAAATGTTCGGCGGTGGTTCGATCGGCGTCGATCCGGATGTCGTCCACTCGGTCGCGCAGCAGATCGCCGACGTCGCCCGCACCGGCGTCCAGGTCGCGGTCGTGATCGGCGGCGGCAACTACTTCCGCGGCGCGGAGCTTTCGCAGCGCGGCATGGACCGCGACCGCGCCGACTACATGGCGATGCTGGGCACCGTGATGAACTGCCTGGCGCTGCAGGACTTCCTGGAGAAGGAAGGCCTGCCCACCCGCGTGCAGACCGCCATCACGATGGGCCAGGTCGCCGAGCCCTACATCCCGCGCCGCGCCGAGCGGCACCTGGAGAAGGGGCGCGTCGTGATCTTCGGCGCCGGGGTCGGCATGCCGTACTTCTCCACCGACACCGCGGCGGCGCAGCGGGCGCTCGAGCTGGGCTGCGAGGCCGTGCTGATGGCCAAGGCCGTCGACGGCGTCTACACCGCGGACCCGAAGGCCGACCCGACCGCCGAGATGTTCCGCGAGATCACCCACCGCGAGGTGCTGGAGCGGGACCTCAAGGTCGCCGACGCCACGGCGTTCAGCCTCTGCATGGACAACAACATGCCGATCATCGTGTTCAACCTGCTCACCGAGGGGAACATCGCCCGCGCGGTGAGTGGTGAAAGAATCGGCACGTTGGTCAGTACCCCCGCCGACGGGGTGCCGGCCTAGACCTGCTGGGATCAACCGCAGCGCCACCCATCACAACAACGGGAGTAGCCGTGATCGACGAGACCCTCCTCGATGCCGAGGAGAAGATGGAAAAAGCGGTGTCCGTCGCGAAGGACGATCTGACGTCGGTCCGCACGGGCCGCGCCACCTCGTCGATGTTTTCGCGCATCGTGGTCGACTACTACGGCGCGCCGACCCCGCTGAACCAGCTGGCCAGCGTGAACGTGCCGGAAGCCCGGATGGCGTTGATCAAGCCTTACGACCAGTCGCAGCTCAACGCCATCGAGAAGGCGATCCGCGAGTCCGACCTCGGGGTCAACCCGAGCAACGACGGCAACGTGATCCGGATCGTCATCCCGCAGCTCACCGAGGAGCGGCGCAAGGAGATGGTCAAGGTCGCCAAGAGCAAGGGCGAGGACGCCCGGGTGACCATCCGCAGCATCCGCCGCAAGGCCAAGGAAGAGCTCGACCGCATCGGCAAGGACGGCGAAGCGGGCGAGGACGAGGTCGTGCGCGCGGAGAAGGAACTGCAGAACCTCACCGACACCTACTCGCACAAGGTCGACGAGCTGGTCAAGCACAAGGAAGCCGAGCTGCTCGAGGTCTGATGGCACAGGTGAGCGAGGAACGCGAGGACCGGGTGGAAGCCACCGGAGATCAACCGGCGGCCACGCCCGGGGCGGCCGAGGCCGGCACTCCGGCCACGCCGGAGTTCCCGGGAACGACCGCGCCGGAGGGCGCTCCGGCAACCTCGGGTTCCGCGAACGGGGCGACGCCGGTTGTGCCGGAGGCCTCGGGCAACGGCGAGGCGGGTCGGTTGTCGGCCGCCGGAGCTCCCGCGGAGACGCCGGATGCCTTGGGAACGGGCGACGCTGACCGGTTGTCGGCTGCCGGAACTGCCGCGGCGGAGACGCCGGGGCCCACGGGAACGGGCGACGCTGACCGGTTGTCGGCTGCCGGAGCTGCGGCGGATGCCTCGGGAACGGGTGAAGCCGACCGGTTGTCGGCCGCCGGAAGTGCCGGGGCGGCTGTCCCGGCTCCCGAGGCCAAGAAAGCCTCCAAGGCCGGCCGGAACCTGCCTGCGGCCATCGGTGTCGGGCTGCTGCTCGGGGCCGCGATCATCGTCTCCCTGCTCACCGTGCGCTTCCTGTTCATCGGGATCATCGCGATCGCGATCGCGGTCGGCACCTTCGAGTTCGCCGGGGTGCTGCGCCGGGTCGCCGACACGCGGGTCGCGATGATCCCGGTGCTCGTCGGCGGGCAGGCGATGATCTGGCTCGCCTGGCCGTTCGGCCGGGAAGGCGCGCTCACGGCGTTCGTCCTCACCGTGCTCGCCTGCCTGCTCTGGCGCCTGCCCGGCGGCGCGAAGGGCTACCTGCGCGACATCAGCGCGTCGGTGTTCGCGGCCGCCTACCTGCCGCTCTTCGGCGCCTTCGCGGCGATGCTCGTGCCTCCGTCGGACGGCGTCGGGCGGGTCCTGACGTTCCTGATCGGCGTCGTCGCGTCGGACACCGGCGGCTACATCGCCGGCGTGCTCGGCGGCAAGCACCCGATGGCGCCCACCATCAGCCCGAAGAAGACCTGGGAAGGCTTCGGCGGTTCGCTGGTCGGCGGCGTCGTGGCCGGCGCGCTGACCCTCAGCCTGCTGCTCGACGGCCACGTCTGGCAGGGCGTGATCTTCGGCGTCGCGATCGTGCTGACCGCGACCCTCGGCGACCTGGTCGAGTCGCTGATCAAGCGAGACCTCGGCGTCAAGGACATGGGCACGCTGCTGCCCGGGCACGGCGGGATCATGGACCGCCTCGACTCCCTGCTGCCTTCGGCGGTCGTGTCGTGGCTCCTGCTCTCGGCGTTCGTCCCGCTGGGCTGACCTGCGGTGGGAGCCTCCGCCTACCAGACGTAGGCAAAGGTTCGTGGACCACCGAAGCTTCGGCGGGTTTCACTCGGGGGCATGCCCACCGAAACCCGCGCCCCGGCGAAACTGGCGCTGACCGCCGTCTGCCTGGGCTTCGTGATGATCACGCTCGACGCGACCATCGTGAACCTGGCCCTGCCCGCGATCGGCGCCGACTTCGGCGAACCGTCGACCGCCGCGCTGCAGTGGGTCGTCGACGCCTACACCGTCACGCTCGCCGCCTTCCTGCTCACCTGGGGCGCCGCCGGTGACCGGTGGGGTTCGCGACGCGTCTTCGAAGCGGGCGTCGCCGTCTTCGTCCTCGCGAGCATCGGCTGCGCGCTCGCCGGGGACACGGCTTGGCTGATCACGGCGCGGGCCGTGCAGGGTGCGGGGGCCGCCGCGCTGCTGCCGTCGTCGCTCGCGCTGATCGTCCACCAGTTCCCGGACGCGCGGGAGCGAGCGCGCGCCCTCGGCGTGTGGGGCGGCATGAGCGGGGTCGGGCTCGCCGCCGGGCCGATGCTCGGCGGGCTCGCCGTCGGCCTCGCCGACTGGCGGCTCGTCTTCGCGGTCAACATCCCGGTCGGCGTCGTCGCGATCGTGCTGACGCGCCGCGCGGTCGCGGAACCGCCGCGCCACGCCGCCACCCGCCTGGATCTGGCCGGGCAGGTGACGGGCACGGCGTCGCTCGCGGGGCTCGTCGCCGGGTTCATCGAGTCCGGGCACGCCGGCTGGCTCGCGCCCGGGACCCTCGCGCTGATGGCCGGGGGAGTGGTGGCGGGCGCGGTGTTCGTGGCGGTCGAGAAGCGCGTCGGGGAACCCGTGCTGCCGCTCGGGATCCTGAAGATCCGGAACTTCGCCGTGGCGACCGGGATCGGCGGCCTGTTCAACTTCTGCCTCTACGGCACGCTTTTCTGCCTCGCGCTGTACCTGCAGCGCGCCTGGTCGCTCGGTGCGCTCGCCGCCGGGCTCGCCCTGGTGCCGCTGACGCTGGTGGTCGGGCTCAACGCGTTCTTCAGCGGCCGCCTGACCGGGCGCTCCGGCCCGCGCGTCCCGATGGTCGCGGGCGCGCTGGCGGGCCTGGCCGGTTCGGTGGGCTTCGCCTTGCTGCCCGCGGATCGCGCGCTCGTGCCGTTCGTCGTGGTCTCGGTCGTGTTCGGCTGCTGCTCGCTGGCCATGCCCGCGATGACGTCGCTGGCGATGAACTCCTTGCCGGGCAAGGCCGGGCTGGCCGCGGGCGTGCTCAACGCGTCGCGCCAGACCGGCGGCGCGATCGGGGTCGCGCTCGTCGGCGCGCTGCTGCCCGCCACCGGGATGTGGCTGGTGGCGGGCGGGTACGCGCTCGTCGCGGGGCTCGCGTTCGCCGGGCGTCAGTCGTCGTAGGGGTCGTCGACCTCGGCGCGGCCCCAGTCCTCGGAGACGCGCGAGTGGTCGATCACCGCGAAGACCGCGCCCTCGGGGTCGGCGAGGATCGACATCCGGCCGAACGGCGTGTCGTAGGGCTGGATCACGACGGTGCCGCCGTTCATCAGCGCTTCCCCGGCAACGGCGTCGACGCCGCGGGCCGGGTCGATGTCGAAGTAGACGAGCCAGTGCGGCGGGGTGTCCAGGCTGTACTCCGAGCCCATCACGTACCGGTACAGCACCGGCTCGTGCTCGATGAGCCATTCGACGTAGTCGAGCGACTCGCCGTCGCCGATCTGGTGGCTCCCGTAGGTGAACAGCTTGGTGTAGAAGTGATCCGCCGCGACGCCGTCGTGGGTGTTGAGGTCCGCGCCGCTGAAGGTGTTGGGGATCCCGGTGACGAACTCCCAGTCCGGCGGCACCTCCCAGAACACCACCGGCGCGCCGCACGCGTCGTAGGCGTGCAGGATCGTGCCGCGCTGCGGGATCGGCATCGGCCCGAGCGTCAGCTGCCCGCCGAGGTGCTCCACCCATTCGGCCGCGCTCGCGGTGTGCGGCACGGACAGGTGCGGCATCCAGCCCAGCGGCGCGCCCTGGGCGGCGCGGTAGAGGCCGCCGACCGGGACGGTGTTGAGCGTCGCGATGGCGTACCGGCCGTCGGACGTCGCCGGGTCGCGCTGAGTGTCGTACGTCCAGCCGAAGAGGGCCCCGTAGAATCTCTCCGCCACGGCCTGTTCGCGGCAGGCCAGCTCGATCCAGCACGGAATTCCGGCCGGGACCGGGGACGACGTGGTGGACGGGTCGATCGCCATGGGTGCTCCTCCCGAGACCCACCGAATTCTATGCGTGATCCGTAAGGTTTCCGCCAAGAATTCGCCGCCGGTGAATCACTGTCGGCGGGTGAAGGCCCCGAAAGGAGCAACGGTGCGGTGGTCGTCCCGGCGCGCGGAGGTCGTGCCGAGTCCGAACATCTGGTACTACCAGGCCGATTACGAGCTGGAGAACCGGGCGCAGGACAGCGGCGGCGAGATCTGGCGCGTGCTCCGCGAAGAGGGCGACTGGGCCGGCCAGGACGTGCTGGACGTCGGCTGCGGCGACGGGTTCCACCTGCCGCGCTTCGCCCGCGACGCGCGGTCCGTGCTCGGGGTGGAGCCCCACGAGCCGCTCGTGCGAAGCGCGCTGGAGCGGGTGAAGGGTCTGTCGAACGTGGACATCAAGCTGGGCCGGGCCCAGCGGCTGCCGGTCCGCAGCGCGAGCGTCGACGTCGTCCACGCGCGCACGGCCTACTTCTTCGGGCCCGGCTGCGAGCCGGGGCTGGCCGAGGCCGAGCGGGTGCTGCGGCCGGGCGGAGTGTTCCTGATCGTCGACCTCGACGCGACCAGCGAGCCCTACGGCTCCTGGATGCGCGCCGACCTACCGCACTACGACCCGGGCGCCGTCGAACGGTTCTTCGCCCGGGACGGGTTCGGCTGCCGCCGGGTCGCCACCGAGTGGCGGTTCGAGACGGCGCGAGACCTCGAAGCGGTGCTGAAGATCGAGTTCAGCAAGCGGGTCGCCGAACAGGCGATCGCGGAGTCGGTGCAGCGTAATGGGAATCGCGAGCGCGACCTGACGCTGCCGGTGGGCTACCGCGTCCACACGCGGGTCAAGCCCACCGGCCTCGTCCTGCCAGGTCACTCGGCTGCTTCTTCCGAAGGAGCCGACGACTCGTCCTCGTCCTCGCCGAGGATGCCGTAGAGCGAGCGCCGGGCGTCGTTGAGCACCTCGGCCGCGCGGGCCTGCTGGCTCTCGGTGCCCGCGCGCATGATCTGCACGACGGCGGCGGCGAGGTTCTTGCCCGCCTTGGCGAGCCCGACCTCGGACGCGTCGACGTCCTGCGCGATCTGCTCCCACGGCGGGGTGCTGTCCTGCTCCTCCGCGGCGGTGCGGCCGGCGTCGGTCAGCTCGAAGAGCTTCTTGCCGTGCTCGTCCTTGCTGATGACCAGGCCTTCGTCGGCCAGCAGCTGCAGCGTCGGGTAGACCGAGCCGGGGCTCGGCCGCCAGAAGCCGCCGGAGCGCTCGCCGATTTCGCGGATGATCTCGTAGCCGTGCCGGGGCTGCTCGGCGAGCAGCGCCAGGATCGCGGCGCGGACGTCACCGCGGCGGCTGCGCCGTCCACCGTGACCCCGCCTGCCCGGTCCGTGACCCCGGCCGCGTCCGCCACCGGGACCGAAGCCCGGGGGGAACTCGCCGAAGCCGCCGAAGGGGCCGAATGATGCGCGCCCACGTTCGTGAGCGAAGGGGTGTCGTTGCCTACGCATGTCTGTGTTCCTTTCTCGAACTGTTGCGACACGTTCACGATATATCGGAAACAGTCGGATGGCAACCTCGTCCCGGTGATGCCGCTCACGGAGCTTGAGCCTTCAAGTGCTGGGCCTTAGATTAGGCAAGCCTAAACACCTGTTAGCAAAGGTAACGACCAGTGCGCACCCGATCGCTCCGGCTGACCGCCGGGCTGCTGGTCCTCGCCGCGGCCGTCGCCGCCGCGGTGCTGCTCAGCGTCGCCGTCGGCACCCGCGGCCTGAGCCCGGGCACCGTGCTGGACGCGCTCTTCCGCTTCCAGCCGGGCAACCCCGACCACCTCGTGGTCCGCGAGCTCCGGCTCCCGCGCACGCTCGCCGGCGTGCTCGCGGGCGTCGCGCTCGGCCTGTCCGGCGCCGTCATCCAAGGCGCCACGCGCAACCCGCTGGCCGACCCGGGACTGCTCGGCGTCAACGCGGGCGCTGCTCTCTTCGTCGTCCTCGGCATCGGCACCTTCGGCATCGCGAGCGTCGGCGGGTACGTCTGGTTCGGCTTCGCCGGCGCCGCGGCCGCGGGGGCCGTCGTCTACGGCATCGGCTCGCTCGGCCGGGCCGGGGCGACACCGGTGAAGCTCGCGCTGGCCGGGGCCGCGGTCTCCGCCGCGCTGGCCTCGGTGACCAGCGGGCTGCTGCTGACCGACGCGACGACGTTCGACCAATACCGGTTCTGGCAGGTCGGCTCGCTGGCGGGCCGGGACGCCACGACGATCACCCAGGCCGTGCCCTTCATCGCGGTGGGCGTGGTGCTCGCGCTGGTCGCCGCGCGGATGCTCAACGCGCTCGCGCTCGGCGAGGACGTCGCCCGCTCGCTCGGCCAGAACGTGCCGGCAGCGCGGCTCGTGTGCGCGCTCGCCGTGATAGTCCTCTGCGGCTCGGCGACGGCGATCGCCGGGCCGATCGCGTTCGTCGGGCTGACGGTGCCGCACGTCGCGAGGCTGGTCACCGGGCCCGACCACCGCTGGCTGCTGCCGTACTCGGCGCTCCTCGCCCCGCTGCTCCTGCTGGTTTCCGACGTCGTCGGCCGCGTGGTCGCGCGCCCGGCCGAGGTCCAGGTCGGGATCATCACGGCGTTGCTGGGCGCGCCGGTGTTCGTGTTCCTGGTGCGCCGCCGGAAGGTCGTGACGGTGTGAACGCCGTCGAGGCGGTCGTCGCCGCGCGCCGCCGCGGTGCGGTCCGCGCGCGTTCGGTGTCGCTGCTGCTCTTCCTCGCGATCGTCGTCGTCTTCGGGGCTTCGCTGGCTGTCGGCGACTTCCCGGTGCCGATCGGCGACCTCCCCGGCCTGCTCTTCGGCGACGGCGTCGGCCGCGCGGCCTACGTGGTGACCGAACTGCGGCTGCCCCGGGCGGTCACCGGCCTGCTCGTCGGCGTCGCCTTCGGGACGGCCGGGGCGCTCTTCCAGCGGCTGCTGCGCAACCCGCTGGCCAGCCCGGACGTCATCGGCGTGACGCAGGGTGCGAGTGCCGCCGCGGTCGTCGCGATCGTCCTCTTCGGCGCCGCCGGCCCGGTCGTCTCCGCCGCGGCCCTGGCCGGCGCGCTGCTCACCGGCGCCGCGATCTACGTCCTGTCCCGCCGCGGCGGCGTGCACGGCTACCGGCTGGTGCTCGTCGGCGTCGGCATCGGCGCGATGCTCACCAGCGTCGTCTCGTACCTGATGACCTGGGCCGACGTGACGCTCGCCCAGCAGGCTCTCATCTGGCTCACCGGCAACCTCAACGCGCGGACCTGGGACCACGCCGGTCCCCTCGCTGCCGCACTCGTCGTGCTCGTGCCCGCGGCGCTGCTGCTCAGCCGGGCGCTGACCGGGCTGCAGCTCGGCGACGAAACCGCGGCCGGGCTCGGCCTGCACGTCGAACGCAGCCGCCTGGCGCTGCTGGTCGTCGCGGTCGCGCTCGCCGCGTTCGCGACCGCGGCGGCCGGCCCGATCTCGTTCGTCGCCTTCGTGGCCAACCCGATCGCGACCCGGCTCGTCGGCGGCGCCCGCGCCGGGCTCGTCCCGGCCGCGCTGACCGGGGCGCTCGTGGTGCTGCTGGGCGACTTCGCGGCCCAGCACCTGCTGGGCGGGCAGCTTCCGGTCGGCGTCGTCACCGGCGCCGTCGGCGCGCCCTACCTGCTGTGGCTGCTCGCGACGGCGAACCGTGCCGGGCGAGTGTGAGAGGAACGCCGTGACACTGCACACCGAGAACCTCGAACTCGGCTACGGGCCGCTGCGCGTGGTCAAGGACCTGTCCGTCCACATCCCCGAGGGGCGCGTGACGATGATCGTCGGGACCAACGCCTGCGGGAAGTCGACGCTCCTGCGCGGGCTCGCGCGGCTGCTCACGCCGACCGCGGGCGCGGTCTACCTCGACGGCAAGGGCATCACGACGTGGCGCAGCAAGGACGTCGCGACCGTGCTCGGGCTGCTGCCGCAGTCGCCGACCGCGCCCGAGGGCATCACCGTCGCCGACCTCGTCGGCCGCGGCCGTTACCCGCACCAGGGGATGTTCCGCCGCTGGAGCGACGAAGACGACGACGCCGTCGCGAAGGCGATGCTCGCGACCGACACCGTCGAGCTGGCCGGCCGGCCGGTCGACGAGCTGTCCGGTGGGCAGCGCCAGCGCGTCTGGATCGCCATGGCCCTGGCGCAGCGGACGCGGTTGCTGCTGCTCGACGAGCCCACGACGTTCCTCGACATCGCCCACCAGGTCGAGGTCCTCGACCTGCTCGCCGAGCTGAACGCCGAGGACGGCCGCACCGTCGTCATCGTCCTGCACGACCTCAACCTGGCCGCCCGCTACGGCGATCACCTGATCGCGATGAAGGACGGCCGGATCGCCGCCGAGGGCGCGCCGGCCGACATTCTCACCGCCGAACTCGTCGCCGACGTCTTCGGCATGCCCTGCCAGGTCATCCCCGACCCGGTTTCCGCCACGCCCCTGGTCGTCCCGATCGGCAGGCGGCGGGCCACTCCCCGAGAAGAAGGAACCCTCGATGCGTCCTAAGTGGACTCGCCTGGCCGCGGTGCTCGCGGCCGGCACGCTGCTGGCCGCCTGCGGCCAGCCGGAGAAGCCGAGCACGTCCGGCGTCGGCGACCAGGACGTCGCCACCGGTGGCCGGCTGTTCTCCACCGCCGACACCGAAACCGCGAAGCTCGGCGCGGACGTCGGCCCGGGCGTCTTCCCGCGGACCGTCACCCACGCGCTGGGCAAGACGAAGCTGGACAAGAAGCCGTCACGGGTCGTCGTGCTCGACAGCGGCGAGCTCGACGACGTCCTCGCGCTCGGCATCACCCCGGTCGGCATGGCCACCAACTCCGGGCAGAACGACGTGCCGGCCTACCTCGCCGATCGCGCGAAGGGGATACCCGCGGTCGGCGGGATCAGCAACCTCAACCTCGAGGCGATCGCGGCGCTGAACCCGGACCTCATCCTGGGCAGCAAGCTGCGGGCGAACGACCTCTACCCGCAGCTGTCGAAGATCGCGCCGACGGTGTTCAGCATCCGGCCCGGGTTCCCGTGGAAGGAGAACCTGCTCCTGATCGGCGCTTCGCTGGGCGCGGAGACGCAGGCGACCGGGCTGCTGAACGACTACCAGAAGCGCGCGAACGAGGTGAAGGCCGCGGTCAAGGGCGCGCCGAAGATCTCGCTGCTCCGCTTCCACTCCACCGGCATCCGGCTCTACGGGAACCTGTCGTTCATCGGCGTCATCCTCAAGGACACCGGCCTGGCGCGCCCCGCCAACCAGAACATCGACGAGCTCGCGGCGCAGATCTCCAAGGAGCGCATCGACGAGGCCGACGGCGACTGGATCTTCTACTCCAGCCTCGGCGCCGGCCCGAGCGCGGACGAGAAGGCCGTCACGAGCAGCGGGCTGTGGGCCGGGTTGAGCGCGGTGAAGGCGAAGCACGCCATCCCGGTCGACGACTCGGTGTGGTTCCTCGGGCTCGGCCCGATCGGGGCGATGAAGGTCCTCGACGACCTGAAGAAGTACTTGGGCTGAGAAGATCGGCGCGTGCCGGAAACCATCGACGAGATCGACGCGCGCCTGCTCCAGGCGCTGGGGGAGGACCCCCGGTCCACGGCGGTCGCGCTGGCCGAGCGGCTGGGCCTGTCCCGCAACACGGTGCAGGCCCGGCTCGCGCGGCTGGAGCAGCGCGGCGTCCTCGGGTCGTTCGAACGCCGCATCGACCCGGCGCGGCTGGGCTACCCGCTGCGGGCGTTCGTCAACGCGCAGGTGGACCAGCGGCGCCTCGCCGAGATCGCCGACGCGCTGGCCGTGATCCCCGAGGTGACCGAGGTGTGCGGGCTGACCGGGGCGAGCGACCTGATGGTGCAGGTCGTGGCCGTCGACGCGGACGATCTCTACCGGATCGCCGGGCGCATCCTGGCCTCGCCCGGGGTCGAGCGGACCAACATCTCGCTCGTCATGCGCGAGCTCGTCCCGTATCGCCTGACGCCCCTGCTCGAGCGCGTGCATTCTGCGTACCCGGAGACCTGAGCCGTCCCTCGCCGGTGGGCATTCTGCGCACTTCCGGTGGCCTCGGTTGTGCGTTGCGTCCACCAGTGGTGTCCTTGGGGGCGCTTCCTGCACGAAAGGTGTCGACGATGACTCAGGCCTCCCCGGCGGCTCCGGCGACCGGCTCGGACGAGCTCGCCGCGATCGAACGGCGGGTGCTGTGGCTCGCCACCGCGATCGTGCACCAGGCCAACCGCGTCCGGCCCAACCCGTCCGGGCTCAAGGTCGGCGGGCACCAGGCGTCGTGCGCGTCGCTGGTCTCGATCATGACGTCGCTGTGGTTCCGGCACCTGCGCCCCGAGGACCGCGTCTCGGTGAAGCCGCACGCGTCGCCGGTGCTCCACGCGATCAACTACCTGCTCGGCGAGCTGGACGAGGCCTACCTGCCGACGCTGCGCGAGTTCGGCGGGCTGCAGAGCTACCCGAGCCGCGCCAAGGACCCCGACCCGGTGGACTACTCGACCGGCTCGGTCGGCATCGGCGCGACGGCCCCGATCTGGGGCGCGCTGGCCCGCCGCTACCTGACGACGCGGGGCTCGTCCGCCGGCACCGGGCGCCAGTACTCGCTGGTCGGCGACGCCGAGCTGGACGAAGGCGCGATCTGGGAAGCCATCCTCGACCCGGGCGTCGCGGAGCTGGGCGAGATCGTCTGGATCGTCGACCTCAACCGCCAGTCGCTCGACCGCGTCGTGCCGAACATCGCGGCCGGGCGGCTGCAGGGCATGTTCGACGCGGCCGGCTGGCAGGTGCTGACGCTGAAGTACGGGCGGCTGCTGGAGGAGCTGTTCACCCGGCCCGGCGGCGCCGAGCTGCGGGCGCGGATCGACGCGATGCCGAACCCCGAGTACCAGCGGCTCCTGCGCTGCGACGCGGCCCAGCTGCGCGACCGGCTGCCGGCGGACAACGCCGCGCTGGCTTCGCTGGTCGCCTCGCTGGACGACGCGACGCTGCTGGCCGCGATCCGCAACCTCGGCGGCCACGACCTCGGCTCGCTGGACGAGGTCTTCGCGTCCATTTCGGACAGCCGCCCGACGGTGATCTTCGCCTACACGGTCAAGGGCCGCGGCCTGCCGACGCAGGGGCACCCGCAGAACCACTCGTCGCTGCTGACCGTCGCGCAGATGGAAGAGCTGGCTTCGGCTTCGGGCACGGATCTCGCTTCGCCGTGGCAGGGCTTCGCATCGGGCTCGCCTGAAGCTGCGTTGTGCGCTGACGTTGCTTCGCGCCTTCGCCGTCCTGACATCCCTTCGGCGCCTTCGCTGGAGCTGCCGGTCGACATCGGGCGGACGCCGTCCGGGACCGCGACGACGCAGGCCGCGTTGGGCCGCGTGCTGCTCGACCTGACGCGCGAAGCGCCCGAAGCGGCGAAGCGGGTCGTGACGGTCAGCCCCGACGTCAGCTCGACGACCAACCTCGGCGGCTGGGTCAACAAGGTCGGCGTCTGGTCCGCGACCGAGCGCCGCGACTGGTTCGACGACGACCCCGAAACGATCATGCACTGGCGCGAGAAGCCCACCGGCCAGCACGTCGAGCTGGGCATCGCCGAGACGAACCTGGTCGGCCTGCTGGGCGAGCTGGGCGCGACCTGGAGCCGCTGGGGCGAGCCGCTGCTGCCGATCGGCGTCATGTACGACCCGTTCGTCGAGCGCGCGCTGGAGCCGTGGTCGTTCGGCATCTACGCGGGCGGGCAGTCGATCCTGATCGGCACGCCGTCGGGTGTCACGCTCGCCCCGGAAGGCGGCGCGCACCAGTCGATCACCACGCCGTCGATCGGCATCGAACAGCCCGGCTGCGTCAGCTACGAGCCCGCGTTCGCGATCGACACCGAGTGGACGCTGCTGGCGGCGCTCGGCCGGCTCGGCAAGCCGGGCGGCACGTCGTCGTACTTCCGGCTCTCGACGCGGCCGGTCGACCAGACCCTGGCCGGCGTGCCGACGGATCCGGCGGCGCGCGAACGGCGCCGCCGTCAGGTCGTCGCGGGCGCGTACCTGCTGCGCCGCGCGGCGTCCCCGGCGGTCACGCTGGCGGCGATGGGCGCGCTGGTGCCGGACACCCTCGCGGCCGCCGAGCGGCTGGCCCAGGTGGGCGTCGAGGCCGACGTCGTCTGCGTGACCAGCCCGGGCCTGCTGTTCGAGGCGCTGCAGGCGCGGTCGGGCCGGGGCGGCGGCGAGTCGTGGATCCTCGACCAGGCGTTCCCGGCTTCGCGGGCGAAGCCGCTGGTCACCGTGCTCGACGGGCACCCGCACACGCTGGCGTTCCTGGCCGGGGTCAACCGGGTGCCGTCGGTCGCGCTGGGCGTCACGGGCTTCGGCCAGTCCGGGTCGCTGGAGGACGTCTACCGCCACCACGGCATCGACACGGACGCGATCATCCGGGCGGCGCTCGACGTCGTCAGCTGAACGTCGCCGCGGCGAGCATCGCGTCCATCTTCTCGTCCCAGTCGGCGGAGGCGCCGTACTCGACCACGAGGATCTTGCTCGTCGGCAGCCACCACATCCGGACCTGGTTGTTCTGCTTCGCGTCCTGGCAGGTGACCTGCCACTTGCCGTACTCGGCCTTCTTCGGGCCGATCGGCTGGAAACCGGAGTCGAGCAGGTCGCTGCCGGTCGCGACGGCGGCGTCCCCGGGCGGTGAGGTGGCGGTGATGCACGTCGGGACGTCCGTGCCGGTGTACCAGCCGAAGGGCCGCTTCGCGCTGGGCAGGTTGATGGGCGCGTTGGGGTCCGAAGTCGCTTCGCGCAGGTCCAGCAGCCGTGCGTGGCAGACAGCGCTGCCTTCGCCGACGCAGCCGTCGAGCAGGCCGTCCTGGCCCTTGTCCGTGTACTTCGCGCCCGCGGGCAGGGTGACGTGCATGGTCGAGACCACGACCTGCGGCCCGGCGACCTTGGTCACGGTCGGGACGGGCTGCGCCTGACCGCCGGTGGTGCTGCTGCAGGCGGTGGCGCCCAGCACCACCGCGACGGCCAGGATGAAACGGCTCCGCACGGGTTCACCTCTTTCGTCCGACCTTGGACTCGCGAGTGCCCCGGCCGGTTTCACCGGGCGGTCGACAATCTAGCCAGCACGGTGCCGTCCGCCGGTCCCGGGCCGTGGGTGACCTGGCGTACACCAGGCCAGGGCGCCCCGGGCGGCGGCTCGGGGCGCGTGGGACACTGGTTCGGTTATGACTGCCCTCCCGCTCGTTTTCGACGCCCCCAAGCGCGGCCTGCCGCCGCGCCACCTCGCCGACCTCACGGTGGCCGAGCGCGCCGCCGCCGTCGCCGAGCTGGGGGAGAAGCCGTTCCGCGCGAAGCAGCTGTCGAACCACTACTTCTCGCGCCTGACGGTGGACCCGGCGGAGATGACGGACATCCCGGCAGCTTCCCGCGCCAAGTTGGTCGCCGACTTGATGCCGACGCTGCTGACCGAGGTCCGCGCGCTGGCGGCGGACAACGGCGCGACGCGCAAGACGCTGTGGCGCGCGCACGACGGCACGCTCCTGGAGAGCGTCCTGATGCGTTACCCGGACCGCGCGACACTGTGCATTTCGAGCCAGGCGGGCTGCGGCATGGCGTGCCCGTTCTGCGCGACGGGCCAGGGCGGGTTGGACCGCAACCTGTCGACGGCCGAGATCGTGGACCAGGTCCGTTCAGCGGCGGCGGTCATGCGCGACGGCGCGATGCCGGGCGGGCCCGGGCGGCTGTCGAACATCGTCTTCATGGGCATGGGCGAGCCCCTGGCCAACTACAAGCGTGTGGTGGCCGCGGTGCGGCGGATCACGGATCCCGCGCCGGGTGGGCTGGGGATCGGGCAGCGGTCGGTGACGGTGTCGACGGTGGGTCTGGCGCCGGCGATCCGCAAGCTGGCGGACGAGAAGATGCAGGTTCGTCTCGCGGTGTCGCTGCACACGCCGGACGACGAGCTGCGGGACACGCTGGTGCCGGTGAACGAGCGCTGGTCGGTGGACGAGGTGCTGTCGGCGGCGCGGTACTACGCCGACACTTCCGGGCGGCGGGTGTCCATTGAGTACGCGTTGATCCGGGACATCAACGACCAGCCGTGGCGGGCGGAGCTGCTGGCGAAGCGGCTGCGCAAGCACTTGGGTCAGCTGGTGCACGTGAACGTGATCCCGTTGAACCCGACGCCGGGTTCGAAGTGGGATGCGTCGCCGAAGCCGGTGGAGCGGGAGTTCGTGCGGCTGGTGAACGCGGGCGGAGTAGCGTGCACGGTGCGTGACACGCGCGGCCAGGAGATCGCGGCGGCTTGTGGCCAGCTCGCGGCCGAAGGCTGAGTTTTCGTTTCTATGTTGGAGTGTTTGTCGTGATGTATGCCCCCAGCCTGCTGGACCCGGCTGCGGAATCGTTGAAGCTGACGGATTTCGCGGGTGCGACGGAGGTTGCGCGTGAGGCGCGGACGTTGCTGGGTGAGCGGTTCAGCTCGGTGACGTTCATGTACGTGCTGATGCGCGCGTACGAGGTGGAGTACAACGCGGCGCGGGATGCTTCGCGCTGGCACGAGTTCCACGGTGGGCCGCGGGCGCTGTCGGATGCTGATCTGGAGAAGCTGCTCGCTCCGTGGCTCAGCCGCTGACCGGTTTAGAGTCGCCGGATTCGTTGCTGGGTAAGGCTTCGAGAGGTTCGGGGCCCGACCACGCGAGCTGAATCAGTTCCTGGCCGGCGCGCTTGACCGACGTCACGCGGCCCGGCATCAGCGCCGACGGCCAGACTCCGCCCAGCAGCGGTCCCTCGAGGAAGTCGCCGTCGCCGACTACGCCCGGCGTTGCGAGGTCGGCGAGCTTTTTCAGTACCCCTTGCCCGAGTGCTTCGCCCGCATGTTCCGTGCGGCGGGCGAGTACCAGGTGCAGGCCGACGTCCTTCGCCTGCGGGAGGAACTCGCGCAGCGGCTCGAGCGGGTCGTCGTCGCCCACGGAAACCAGGTCGGCGTCGTCCACGATCACGTACAAGTCGGGCCCTGACCACCAGCTGCGGTTCTTCAGCTGCTCCTGCGTGACCTCAGGTCCGGGAAGCCGTCGCCGCATCGATTCGCGGACGTCTTCGAGCATGGATCCGAGCTGGGGCGGGGAGACCGCGTAGGCCAGCAGGTGGTCCGCAGGCACGTAGCCGAGCGAGGTGCGGCGGTAGTCGACCAGCATGATCAGCGCCTCCGCCGGTGTGTGGCGCTCGACGATGCCGGTGATGATGGTCCGCAGCAGTGTCGTCTTGCCTGACTCCGGGCCCATGAACGCCACGAAGTGCGGATCGACGTCATGCCGCCAGCAAACCGGTGTTCCGTCGATGCCGACGCCGAGTGGCACGGAGTCCCGCTCCGAAGTCGCGACCTCGCTGTAGGGAACGTGGGTCGGCAGTGCGGTCAACTGCCGTGCCAGCTCCGGCGGTAGTGCCGAGTCGAAGTGAGAGCTCCTCAGGAACACCGCGTCGGCGAACTCCAGGCCGTCGTCGAAGAGCGCCGACGTGAACACTGCGTCGCCGCGGAAGCTTGCCGCCGTGAAAACCGCGCGGCTCTCGAACCTGGCTCCGGTGAAGTCCGCTTCCGCGGTGAACTTCGCCGAGGCGAAGGCGGCCGCGTCGGTGAACGTCGTGCCGCCGAAGGATGCCTTGCCCACGAAGGTCGCCGATCGGAATCCGGCCGACCGCACCCGGCAGCCGCTCAGGTCGAAGCCGAGCAGGCTCGCGCCCGCGAGGTCGAGGTCGGTGTCCGGCCAGAACCGGTGGTCCGGCGCCTCGGGGCGCAGGTGCGCCGCCAGGACCTCGCCGACGGCCTGCCGGACGCGCCCCTGCTGCCCGATGTGGTTTTCGCGGCTGTCGACGACGTCGGCGGCCGCGTCGGTGAACATGCGCAGGTAGGCGCAGAGCACGTTGACGATCGTCTGCCGCTGGCCCGGGCTGTTCTGGCCGAGGCGTTCCAACGCGTAGAGCCCGCCGAGCTGCACCGCCAGCCGCTCCGAGCCCAGCTGGTCGACTGCCGTGCTGTAGAGCTCGGTGAGCCTCCGCTCCGCCGCGTCCAGCCGGGTGTCCTCGGCCATCTGCTCCTGGAGTGCGTGCGTGCGAGCCGCCGCGGCCTGGTCCAGATCCTTCTGCTTCAGGCCGATTTCGGTGCTTCGCTGACGACGCGCGGCGAGCAGCAGGGCCGCCGCGCCACCCGTCCCGACCACGATCGTGCCCGCGGTCTTGATCGCCTCGAGCTGATTCCGCTCCTGCGCGTCGCCGTGGCCGAAAGCGGTCAGCAACCAGACCGCGACCGCGACGCCCAGCACGACGATCACGGCGGACGCGTACCAGATCATCCGGATCGACAGGACGCGGTAAGCGACCGTCCTCGGCTCGGTGTCGCGGGATTCGCCGTCGTTCTCCACGGTGATCACCGTAGGGCAGAGCCGGGACGCTGGGGCACACTCGCGGCATGGCGTTGCGTGATCTCGGGGCTGCGGTGCGCTGGTTGCGCGAGAACACCGACCCCGCCTCGGTGGGGCTGCCTGCTCGTGGGGTCCGGCGGGTTCGCGGGTTGCGGCGGGAAGAGCTCGCCGACCTCGCCGGGGTGTCCGCGGACTACGTGCGGCGGCTGGAGCAGGGACGCAGTCACCCCTCGGCCGGGGTTGTGAGTGCCATCGCCCGGGCCTTGCAGGTCGGCCGGGCCGACTACGAACGGCTCTGTGCGCTGGCCGGGTACGCCGCCGTGGACGGGCAGGTTCCGCGTGCGGCCGGGGTGGGGGCGATGCGGCTGCTGGACCGCTTTGGTGCCACTCCCGTGTTCCTGACCGATGCGGCCTGGAACGTCGTCGCCGTCAACGGTGCCTGGCTGGCGCTGAAATGCGGGGCGCCCACCGGGCACGCCCGGGACTGGAACGTCGCCTGGCGCACCTTCCGGAGCGCACTCGGCGGGATCAGCCGGACCGACGAGCGCGCGGCCGGGTTCCAGGCGATGCTCGTCGCCCGGTTGCGCGGCACCTGCGTCCGCTACCCGGCCGACGCGTCGCTCGCCGGACTCGTCGACGAGCTGCGGAGCACGAGCCGGCCGTTCGACACCCTGTGGCGCACGCCGAGGACGGTCGGCGGCTACGAGAACCGGGCTGTGTTCCGCCATCCCGAGGGGGGCGAAATCACGCTCGACGGCACCCTGCTCGACGTCCCGGGTGACGACTTGATGGCGGTGGTCCTCACCGCGGCTCCGGGCTCGGCCGACGCGGCACGGCTCGGTGAGCTCGTCGGCGCTTCCGGGCGGCCGTCCGTCGTCAGGGTGGGCCAAGCCGGCCCAGGCTGAGCGGGCCGGTGGCCGCGATCCTGGGCCTCATGCGGATCACCAACGCTCAAGCTCCGCCCTTGCGGCGGCGAGGCGCGGCCGAGCGAGGCGGCGTCGAACGCATGTGGTCGCGCACCGGCGCCAGCAGGCCGGCGAGGGTTTCGACGTCCGCGCGTGAGAGCGGCTCGAACAGCAGGCCGCTGACCACCTCGATGTGACCCGGCAGCACCTTCGCGAGCAGCGCGCGCCCGGCGTCGGTGATGGTGATGGTGACGCTCCGCTCGTCGTCCGGAGCCGGGGCGCGCACGACCAGGCCCGCCTTCTCGAGCAGGCCTGCCTGGTAGGTCAGGCCGCTGCGGCTGTAGACGACGCCGTCGGCCAGGTCGGTCATGCGGTGGCTGCCCGTCGGCGAGTCGCCGAGCCGGGCCAGGAGCTGGAACTGCACGTAGCTGAGCTCGCCGGCCTCGCGCAGCTGCTGCTCGACCGCGTGCCGGAGCAGGCTGGTCACCTCGACGAGGTCGAAGTACGCGCCGAGCTGCGCCGGGTCGAGCGAGGGATCAGGCATGCGGCCAGTCTACTGCTTCGAATTCGAAGGAGTCGTGACCGGCATCACTTGCTTCGAATTTGAAGCAGATGTACTGTCGCCTTCAGTTGCTTCGAACTCGAAGCAACTGGGCCAGAGTGAAAGCGAGACTTCGATGAAGGCAGTGCGTTTCCACGAGTACGGCGAGCCCGGCGTCCTGCGGTACGAGGACGTGGAGCGGCCCGCCCCCGGGGCCGGCGAGGTGCGGATCCGTGTCGCCGCGACGTCGTTCAACTCCGTGGACGGCAACATCCGCGGCGGCTTCATGCAGGGACCCATCCCGGTGGTGCTGCCCCACACCCCCGGTATCGACGTCGCCGGCACGGTCGACGCGCTGGGCGAGGGCGTCGACGGCGTCGAGGCCGGCGAAGACGTCATCGGCTTCCTGCCGATGGACGGCGACGGCGCCGCCGCCGAGTACGTCATCGCGCCGGCCGGGATCCTGGCGAAGGCGCCGAAGAGCGTGCCGCTGCCCGACGCCGCCGCGCTGCCGGTGGTCGGCCTCACCGCCTGGCAGGCGCTCTTCGACCACGGCAAGCTCGAAGCCGGGCAGCGCGTGCTGGTCAACGGCGCCGGGGGAGCGGTCGGCGGCTACGCCGTGCAGCTGGCCAAGCGGGCCGGTGCGCACGTCATCGCCACCGCCAGCCCGCGCAGCGGCGAGGCGGTCAAGTCCGCCGGCGCCGACGAGGTCATCGACCACACGACCACCCGCGTGACCGACGCGGTGACCGAGCCGGTCGACGTCGTGCTCAACCTCGCGCCGGTCGACCCGGCCGCGCTGGTCACCCTGGTCCGGCCGGGCGGTGTCGTGGTCAACACGACGGTGTGGATGCCCGCGCCCGCCGACGAAGAACGCGGCGTGCGGGGCGTGGACCTGTTCGTCCGCAGCGACGCCGGGCAGCTGGCGCAGCTGGTAGGGCTGATCGACGGCGGCGAGCTGCGCGTCGACGTCGCCCGGCGGGTCCCGCTGGCCGAGCTGCCGGCCGTCCACGCCGAGGCCGCGGCGGGCACCCTGGCGGGGAAAGTCGTCGTCCTGCCGCCCACGGCCTGATCCGGCTAGCGGGACGGCGGCTGCCCGCCCGCCGGTGGTGCGCCACCCGAGGGCTTGGTCGTGGTGTCCACTCCGACGTCGAGCGTCACCTGGTAGCCGCTCGTCACGTCTCCCGTCACCGTGGCGAGCTGCAACGCGCCGCTGTCGTCGCCGAACACGTTGTCGTTGCTCAAGCTCACCTTCGCGAGGTTCGCGGTGGACTGCTCGTACCCGGACTGGGCGTAGACCGCTTCGCACACGTTCTGCGGCAACGCGACCTGCGACGTGGCGATCGCCTGGGTGGCGTCGGTGATGCCGGCCTGGTCGGGGTACACCTCGAAGTGGATGTGCGGCCAGCGGCCGTCGTAACAGGCGGGGAAGATGCTCGTGAAGCGGACCCGGCCGTCGGCGTCGGCGAGCTGGACGCCGCGCAGGTAGTTCTCGTTCTCGATCCCTGGGGAATACAGGGAATACCGGCCGGCGCGGTCGCAGTGCCAGACGTAGACGGCCACCCCGGCGAACGGCGAGCCGCCCTTGGCCAGGTCCGCCACCACCAGGTCCAGCGTCATCGGGACGCCTTCGGCCGTGGCGCTGCCGGTGCCGAAACTGGACCGGATGTCCCCGCGCACGACGCCGCTCTGCTCGAGCACGTCCGGCCCGTTCGAGCCGTCGCCCGGGTACGGTCCCGCGGTCTCGTCCGGGATCTCGCCGGAAGCCGAAGCCGACGACGACGTCGTGGTGGTGCCGGAGGAACCGCCGGAGCACGCGGTCAGCACGGCGCCGGCCGCGCCGAGACCGAGGAACCTCAGCGCCCGGCGGCGATCGAGCAGCGTTGCGACGTCGAAGCCGAGACCTTGGTCCACGACCTCGTCCCGCGGCCGGGGCAGCGGGCGGCCTTCGTAGGCCGGAGCGGGCTTTTCCATGCCTTCGACCTTCCCGCGAGAAGGTAGGGGACCGATGTGCGCGAGCTGTGCGACGGCTTTGGAAAAGAACATTACGGACGAACGCGGTGCCTGGCGAGGGGCAGCCCCCGCCAGGCACCACGCGTCACGCGGGGTTGTCCAGGGTCAGCGCCGTGCAGCGGATGCCGCCGCCGCCCTTGCGGAGCTCCGTCGTGTCCAGCTCCGTCACCGCCAGCCCCAGCGACCGCAGGTCGGCCGCCAGCCGCGGGGCTCCGGCGGTCATCGTCACCGTGCGGCCGTCGCTGATCAGGTTCAGCGCGAACGCCGCCGCCTCGGCCGGCGCCACCTCGATCAGCTCCATGCCCAGCCCCCGCAGCGTGCGCAGGCTGGGCGCGTCCAGCGCCGCCGGGTTGTACGCCAGCACGGAACCCTGGTGGATCACCGCCACCGCCAGATCGAGGTCGTACCACTGGGGACTCGTCGTCTGGAGCGGGACGATTTCGTAGTTCAGGTGCCGTTGAAGGGTCCGGAACGCGCGGACGTCCGTGCGCTGCCCGTGCGCCGCCAGCAGGTAGGGACCGCACGCCAGCGCGTCACCCTGGCCGCTGAACGCGTAGGGCGTCGACGCCACCTCGAACTCGTGCGACTCCAGCCACGCGCGGTGGTGCGGGGTTTCGTCCGCCCGCTCGGCCGGCAGCGTCGCCAGCACGGCGCGGTTGCCCTGGACCACCGCCGCGTTGGCGGTGTAGGTCATGTCGGGGCAGGACGGGTCCGCGTCGACGAACTCGATCTTGCGGCCCGCCGCCAGGTGCGCTTCCACGATGTTCTCGTGTTCCACGAGGGCGGCTTCGACATCGGGCTGGACGCCGACGTGCATGTACGGGTTGATTTCGTAGTCGATGCGGAAATACCGCGCGGAACACATCAGGAGCCGTTGGTGGGTCATGAGTTCACTCGTTTCGTCGGACGGGCGGGTGAGGTTCGGGCCGGTGTGGGAACCGGCCCGGAGGCGCACGGCCGACGAAGCGAGCGAGCCGGCTCAGCCCAGGCCGCGCAGGCGGAACAGCTCGATCGTCATGAGGTAGCCCGGCTGCGACCGGGCCGCGTCGATGCGCTGCGCGACCGTGGTGGCCGACGGGGCCGGACGCAGGGCCGTGCTCACCGCGCGCACCAGTTTGGCGATCATTTCTTCTCCCTTTCTCCGTGGAACTCCGGGGAAATTCAGGGTGCCCGGGCGCGGGGTCCGGGGTCTGGCCAGATCCGGACAGCTTCGCGGTCATCGCGTCGCGTTCAGGAAGCCGATGACGACGGCGCCCCACCAGCACAGCTGCGAAACCGCGGTGGTGAGCCCGCCCCGGACGAGCAGCCGGAAGGAAACCGGGCCGTCGGCCAGTGCCATGCGGTTGCCCAGCACGGTCGCGTGCACGCCGTTGACGGCGAGCACCCCGACGAGGCACAGCTTCACGATCGTGGCGGGGGAACCGAGGTTCGGGGACAGCAGCGCGCCGCTGGCCACCAGGCCCGTCAGCCCGCCCCAGACCAGCAGGTGCAGCCGGGAAGCGCTGCGGACGGCCTCGGCGAACGGCACGCGCCCGAACGCCCACAGGGCGAAGAAGTAGTCCGCGACCAGGACCGCGCCGAAGCCCAGGATGAGGGAAGCGAGGTGCGCGAACAACGCGATGTCGTGCCACGCCGTGCTCGGCCGCAGCTGCGTCGACAGCCAGATCGCGCCGACGAGCAGCAGGATCGAAGCAGACATGGCGTAATACGCCGCGTAGCGTCGGTGCACACCGGGCCCCGGCGGACGCGGGGTGGGCGGGATCCGTACCGGGATGCCGTTGTCGAGCATGACCTGTCCTTCCGGGAAATCCGTGGGGGAACGGGTTCCGCCGGAACGACCGGTGAGTCCGACCTGCCTGCGTCAGCGAAAAACCCGTGCTCTGCTGATTACAGGCCATCGCGGACTTGGCTGGGAGCGTTGTCCGCAAAGGACAATCAATCCCGCGCTTTCGATGAGAAGACGGGGACGGCGGCGCCGTTGCCGGACCGTCCCGGTGCTAGGCGGACACCGGCCCCGCGAAGGCCGAAAGGTCGTGTCCGCCGCTTTCGACGGTGCTGAGCACGAAGTCGCGCACGGGCGGGAGCAGCGCGTGGCCGTCGAGGTACGGGTCGGCGTGCGTGAGCAGGCCGGCGTCGGCGATTTCCTCGACGAGCTCGTCCAGTGCCGCGGACACCGCGTCGAACCCGCCGGGCGGGGTCCGCGCCAGCCGCTCCAGCAGCTCCCGCGCCGGCGTGCCGAGCGTGCGGTAGGCCGACTCCAGGCAGTCGCGCAGGGACAGGTCCCCGACGCTCAGCCAGTCCGCGGTGTTGCCGTTCAGGCGCCATTCGTCGACGACCCGCCGCAGCGTCAGCCGCGGCCGCGAGGCGATCTTGCGCAGTGCCAGGTCGAGCGCGAGCGGCAGGTCGCCGCACAGCTCGGCGAGCCGGTCGCGGTCGGGTCCCGCGGAGACGGCGACGTGCGGGAGCGCCGAGGTGATCATCGCGATCGAGTCGCCGCGCGGCAGCGGTGTCAGCTGCAGCCGGTGGACGTCCCGCAGGCCCAGCAACCGCTTGCGGCTGACCAGCAGCGTCGTGCTCGTGGTGGTCTCGGCCAGCAGCGGGCGCACCTGCTGCTCGTCCTGGACGTTGTCCAGCACGACCACGAGCCGGCGTTCGGCCAGCAGCGTGCGGTACAGCCCGGCCCGGTGGTCGAACGTGCCGGACAGCTGGTCGTCGTCGACGCCGAGCGCGCGCAGGAAGCCGTCGAGGACGTCGGCGGTCGCCGGCACGGGGGGAGCGCCGCCGCCGTGGCGCAGGCCGCCGAGGTCGGCGTAGAGCTGCCCGTCGGTCTCCTCCGTCGCGATCGAATGCGCGTAGTGCAGCGCGAGGTCGCTCTTCCCGACCCCGGCCGGGCCGCTGATCACCAGCGGGGTGTCGCGCGGTGACCGCAGCCAGGCCAGCTCGGCCGTGCGGCCGGTGAACCCCCGGGGGCGCTGCGGTAGCTGCGCCGGATGCGGCGGGGTGCCGCGCCGCTGGAACAACGCCGGTCTTCTCTTGCGCCCCCCGAACGGAGGCTGGGTATACCCGCTCGTCGCGGCGTGCCAGTGCCGGCGCCACGCCTCGTCGTCGCCACCGCACGCGGCGACGAAGGCGAGCGTCACCTGCAGCGACGGCATCCGGTTGCCGCTCGCCGCGCTGGAGAGCACCGACGACGAGAACATCGCCGACCGGGCCATTTCGCGGTAGGTCGGGTTGCCCGCCCGGGCCCGCAGTTCGCGCAATTCCCGAGCGAACTGGGTGGCGATGCCACCGGAGGTGTTGACGGGCTTTTCTGGTCTGCCCATGTGAATCCCCTTCCCCTCACTCACTCAGCGTCGCTCTTCGCGGCCGGTGTCTCTTCCGCTGTCTGGCGGTCTCGTTAGCCCGTTCGTGCATTTCTCGGACGGTCGGTTGATCATTTTCCGATGCTCGTTTGCGGCATTTCGGTGATTTGTGACAACACTCGACGGCCGTCCGCGCGCAGCGGACGGCCGTCGGGGTTCGGGACTTCAGGGGGTGGCGCGGCGGGCGGTCATCCCGAGCAGGGCGCACAGCGCCGCCACCAGGCCGAGCGCGCCGCACAGCCACCAGACGCCGTTGCCCAGCGCGACCCACGCGGCCACGCCGAACAGCGGCCCGAGGGCCATGCCCAGGCCGAAGGTCGCCTGGTGGGCGCTGATGTAGCGGGCCTTGACGGCGGCGGGGAACGTCGAGGGGTAGGCGAACATCGTCGGCCCGTTGATCATGATCCCGAAGACGAACACGACCGTGCACACGACGAGCGCGACCGCCGAGCCGCCGCTGAGACCGAACCCGGCGACCCCGAGGCCCATCAGCACGGTCCCGGCCGTGGCGGCGACGTGACCCGGCCAGCGCGTGACGTACGAGGTGATCTTCAGCTCGCACAGGATCAGCACGGCCGACGCGGTCACGAGCACGACGCTGTAGAGGCCGGCCGAGTGCCCTTCGGCGGTGATCTTCAGCGGCAGGGCGACCGTGTACTGGACGTAGATGATCGACCCGATCAGCACCGAGGCCAGGAAGAACCAGAACCGCCCGTCGCGCAGCAGGGTCCCGTACGCGGCCCGGGTCCCGCTCCCGGCCGGCTCGGCCGCCTCGCGCTCGACCCGGCGGTCGGGCAGCAGCCGCACCGCCAGGACCGCGTAGAGCAACGCGGTCGAGGCGTCGAACCACAGCAGGAGGTTCCAGTCGAGCAGGATCAGCCCGGCCGCGATCAGCGGGCTGAGCGCCGCGCCGAGGTTGAGGGCGATCCGCATCATCGAAAAGCCCATGACGCGGTCGGAATCGGGCATCAGCTCGCTGAGCAGGACGGCGGCCGCGGGCCGGTAGCTCTGGGTCGCGAGACCCGCGAGCAGCATCGCGGCCATCAGCGCGACGATGAGCTCGGGCCGTCCGAAGAACGGGACGAGCGCGAGGATCACGGCCGAGCCGGACATCGCGGCGGTGATGGTGGCCCGCGGGCCGATGCGGTGCACGAGCTCGCCGCCGGCCAGGCCGCCGAGGACCGAGCCGATGCTGTAGGCCGCGAGGACGAGTCCCGCCTGCCCCGCGGAGAAGCCGCGGAAGACCAGGTACAGCACCATGAACGTCTGGACGAACGCGCCGAGCTGGTTGACGAGCACGCCGCCGAGCAGATAGCGGACGGGCGTGGGCGTCCGGCGCAGGACGGCCAGTACGCCGGCGGGTTTTTCGGTGGTGGTCACGGCCGAGCCTCCAGAGGCATGCGTTGGGGTGTGCCGCACCACTTCTCGGGTGCCGGCTTCCTCATTGCAGCTGTCCGGACGATTGACCGGCAGAGTTGTTTCCGCCGGAAAATCAATTCTCGCGTGACGTGGACAACGTCGGTGCTCGGAGCGTGACGCCGTTGTCGCGGAATTCGCACTGCCCGCGCCCGGCCGGACGCAGCGATTGCTGCATCCGGCCGGGCGACGGGGAAATCAGAGCCCGACGATCAGTTCGTGGTCGATTTCGACGAACTCGGTGATCAGGTCGGCGAACTTGCCGGCGATCAGTTCCTTGTACGCGGCCGACCCGGTGTGCGCGTCGTAGGCGGCCTGGTCGGCGAAGTGCTCGACGAACAGCAGGAAGTCCGGCTTCGCGGGGTCGCGGTACACGCGGAAGGACACGGTGCCGTCCTCCTGCCCGGGGCCGAGCGGCGCGAACTCGTGCACGAGCGCCTCGGCCTCGGCCTGCTTGCCCGGCTTGAGGGGGATGGGGAACACCTTCGCCAGCATGGGAAAACCTCTCTGTTGTGCGGTGCGCGATCGGCGCACCACCGTTCGGGGACCACTGTGCCGAGCGCGGGCCGCGGAGTCTGGTCAGATCCGGACATCTTCTTCTTCCGGCGTGCGCTCCTGCCGCGGTCGTGTCCGGATCCGGCTAGCGCCCGCCCGGGCGGATCGCCACCATCGGGGGCATGACGACTTTTTCGGCCGTGGTCACGACCGGCATCTACTGCCGTCCCGGCTGCGGGGCGAAGCCGCTCGCCGAGAACGTGAAGACGTTCGAGCTGGCCGCCGAGGCCGAGGCCGCCGGGTTCCGGGCGTGCCTGCGCTGCCGCCCGTACCGCGTCGCCGGCCCGGTCGGGGCGGACGCGCCGGAGCTCGTCTGCCGCGCGGTGCAGCTGATCATCGCCGGGGCGCTGGACACCGGCACCGAAGCGGAGCTGGGCCGGCGGCTGGCCGTGTCGCCGCGGCACCTGCGCCGGCTCTTCCACGACCACCTCGGCGTGACGCCGGACCAGCTCGCCCGCTCGCGCCGCGCCCACTTCGCCCGCCGTCTGCTCGACGACTCCGACCTGACCGTCGCGGACGTGGCGTTCGCCGCCGGGTTCGGCAGCCTGCGCCAGTTCAACCGGGACATGAAGCTGGTCTTCCGCGCGTCCCCGCTCGAGCTGCGCAACCGGCGCCGGCGGACCGACCGGCTCGCCGCGGACGGCGGCCTGATGATGCGGCTGCCCTTCGCGGCGCCGTTGCACTGGGAAGCGCTGAGCGCGTTCCTGGCCGAACGCGCGGTCCCCGGCGTCGAGTCGGTGCTCGACGGCGTCTACCGCCGCACGATCAGCATCGACGGCGAGGCCGGCGTCATCGAGGTGTCCCGCGGGGGCGAGGACCACCTGCTGCTGACCGCGCACATGCCGTTCTGGGAGGGCCTCATCCACGTCGTCGACCGCGTCGGGCGGATGGTCGGGGTCGACGCCGACATCGCGCCCGCCGAGGCTGCCTTCGCCGGGGACCCGGTCCTCGGCCCGTTGCTGCGTGAGCGGCCCGGCCTGCGCGTGCCGGGTGCCTGGGGCTTCTTCGAGGTCGCGGTGGAAGCCGTGCTCAGCCAGTACAGCGTCCGCGCTCGGGTCCGGCGGCAGCTGGCCGCGCTGGTCGAAGCGGCGGGCACGCCCGTGCCGGGCCTCGAACACGGCCTGACGCACCTGTTCCCCTCGGCCGAGACCCTGGCGCAGGCCGATCTGGCCCGGGTCCGGCTGTCCGCGACGACCGAGCGGACGCTGCGCACCTTCGCCGCCGCCGTGGCCGCGGACGAAACCCTGCTCGACCCCGGAGCGAGCCTGGCCGACTGCACCGCCGCGCTCACGGCGCTGCCCGGCATCGAGCAGAGCACCGCCCAGGAGATCGCCCTGCGGCTGGGACACGCCGACGCCTTCCCGGCCGGCGAACGCACGGTGGAGGCGATGCTGCTCGAGCACGACGTCTTCGCCGACGCCGGCCGCTCGGCCGCTGCCTGGCACCCGTGGCGCGCCTTCGCCGCGACCCACCTGATCGCCGCCGGCGTACCGACGCCGGCCGCCTGAACACCCAGAAGGAGAACGGATGTCTGCCAACCGGCTCGCCGAACGGCTGCGCGCCCTGCACACCGACCGCACCCTGGTGCTGCCGAACGCCTGGGACGCCGCCAGCGCGGCCCTCATCGCGCGGGCCGGGGCCCCGGCGATCGCCACGACCAGCGGCGGGGTCGCCTGGTCCGCCGGGCGCCCCGACGGGCACGGCCTCACGCGCGAGGAGATGGCCGAGCTGGTCGCCCGGATCGTGCGCGTCGTCGACGTCCCGGTGACCGCCGACATCGAGGGCGGCTACGGCCCGGCCGAGGACGATGTCGCGGCGACCGTCCGCGCGGTCGTCGAGGCCGGCGCGGTCGGGGTCAACCTGGAGGACTCGACCGCGCCCGGCGGTCCGCTGTTCGACGTCCCGGCCCAGGTCGGGCGGGTCCGCGCGGCCCGCGACGCGGCGACCGCGGCCGGCCTGCCCGAGCTGTGGATCAACATCCGCACCGACGTCTACCTGTTCGGCATCGGCGAGCCCGAAGGCCGCCTGGACGACGTCTTGACGCGGGCGGGCGCCTACGCCGCGGCGGGTGCGGACAGCCTGTTCGTGCCGGGCCTGGTCGACCTGGAGACGCTCCGCGTCCTCGTCAAGGAGAGCCCGCTGCCGGTGAACGTCATGGTGTGGCCGGGTGCCCCGACGGTGGCGGAGCTGGAAGCGGTCGGCGTCCGCCGGATCAGCGTCGGCACGGCGATCGCGCAGGCCGCCTACGCGGTCGCCCAGCGCGCGGCGGTGGAACTGCTGGAGCAGGGCACCTACACCGCGTTGGAAGGGGGGCTGGACTTCGGCGCCGTCAACAGCGCCGTGACCGGCTGATTCTTCCCCTGGACAGGGCCGCGGCGGAGCTTCCGTCGCGGCCCTGTCCACTTCGGTTTTGCGCCCCGTTGATTTTCCTTGACGGACAACCGTTTCCATCAATTAAACCGCTGGCTTCAATCACTTCCACAGCCGAGAAGAAGACCTCGAGGGAAGTGATGTGATGACCGTAGTCGAGCCGTTGGCGGTCCGCCCGCCGGAAACCGCGGCGGAGATCCTCGCCAAGGCCCAGGCCCTCGCCCCGGTGCTGAGGGATCGTGCCGAAGAGATCGAGCAGGCCCGGCGGCTGCCCGCGGACGTCGTGGACCTCCTGCGGGGCGCCGGAGTGTTCCGGATGGGGTTCTCCCGCACGCACGGCGGTCCCGAGCTGACGTCGATCGAGCAGACCGAGGTGATCGAAGCCCTCGCCTACGGCGACCCGGGGGTCGGGTGGTGCGCGATGATCGGGTCGGACACCGGTCTCTACGCCTCGTTCCTGGACCACGCCGTCGCCGAAGAGATGTTCCCGAGCCTGGACATGGCGACCGCGGGGCTGCTCTTTCCCAACGGCCGTGCGGAAATCGTCCCCGGCGGCTACCGCTTGACCGGCCGTTGGCAGTTCGGCAGCGGTGTCACCCACGCCGACTGGGTCGTCTCCGGAGCGTTCCTGTACCGCGACGGTAAGCCGGAGCACGACTCGATCCTGCTCATGGTGCCGAAGGCGGACGTCGAGGTCGTCGACACCTGGCACACCACCGGCCTGGCCGGCAGCGGCAGCTGCGACTACACGATCACCGACGTGTTCGTGCCCGCCGAGCACACGCTGACCTTCGCCGAGGTGCGCGGGGGCTCGGGTCCGCTGGCCCAGCCCGAGGTGCACATGCGGAACATGCCGGGCGTCGCGCTCGGCGTCGCCCGCGCCGCGCTCGACTTCGCCACGGACGCGGCCGTCTCCGCGGGCCGGGAAGACGACTACCGCACGCAGACCACCCTGGCCGACTGCGAAGGCGACTTCGCCGCGGCTCGCGAAGGCGTCTACGGCGCTTTGCGGCGCCAGCACGAAGTCCTGTCCGCGGGCGGCTCCCTCGACGACCTGACCCCGCGGGAGCGGGCCGCGCTGCCGCTGTCCCGGCGGCACGCGTTCCGCACCGCCCGGTCGATCGTCACCCGCCTGTACGACCTGGTGCAGACCACCGCGATCTACCGGCCTTCGCCGCTGGACCGCTGGCTGCGCGACACCACCACGATGTGCCAGCACATCGTGGCGCAGGACCGGATCCTGCAGACCGCCGGTGCCCACCTCCTCGGTGGCCGCCCCGCGTTCCCGCTGGCCCTCGGCATCACCTCCAGCCGGCGCTGACTCCACCCCCACCCCACCCCGAAAAGAAGGAAGACACCGATGCGCAAGCTCCGGGCCGCCGTGTGCGCGGCCGCCGTGCTCGCCGTGACACTCACGGCGTGCAGCACCCCGAGCGGCACCACCGCCGCTCCCTCGCCGGACGGTGCCGCCGCGCCCGCCGCGGCGAACATCGACCGCAACGCGGTCATCAGCTACAGCGAGACCGAGCCGGCCAATCCGCTCGTGCCGGGCAACACCACCGAGGTCGGCGGCATCAGCGTGCTGGGCACGCTCTTCCGCGGCCTCATCGAGTACGACGCCAAGACGGCCGCCCCGCACAACGCCGTCGCGGACTCGGTCACCACCACCGACTCCAAGGTGTGGACGATCAAGCTCAAGGACGGCTGGACGTTCCACGACGGCACGCCGGTGACCGCCAAGAGCTTCGTGGACGCGTGGAACTACACCGCGTATTCCCCGAACCTGATGGCCGGCGCCAGCTACTTCTCGCACGTCGTGGGCTTCGCCCAGGTCAACAACGCGACCGCGGACGGCAAGCAGCCGGCGGCGCTGCCGGCGGCCAAGGAGCTGTCGGGCCTGAAGCTCGTCGACGACAAGACGTTCACCGTCACCCTCGACGCGCCGTTCTCGGAGTTCGGCGTCCAGCTGGGCTACGCGGCGTTCTTCCCGATGCCGGCGAGCTTCTTCGCCGACCGCAAGGCCTTCGAGGCGCACCCCGTCGGCAACGGGCCGTTCAAGTTCGAGTCCTACACGCCGGGCAAGGACCTCGTCGTCAAGCGGTTCGACGGCTTCGCCGGCTCCCAGCAGCCGAACATCGGCGGCATCGACTTCCGCTTCTACACCGACCTGGACAAGGCCTACGCCGACGTCCTGGCCAACAAGCTCGACTTCCTGTCGTTCACGCCGTGGACCTCCACCCAGGGCGGCAAGATCAAGAAGGACCTGCCCGAGGACCGGCGCAAGACCTACACCTACCTCGGCTACCAGGCGATCGCGTTCCCGCTGTTCGACAAGCGCTACGACAGCCCGCAGTTCCGCCAGGCCATCTCCATGGCGATCGACCGGAAGGCCCTGATCCAGCAGGTCTTCAACGGCGGCCGCACCCCGGCCGACGGCCTGGTCGCCCCGAACGTCCAGGGCCACCTGGACAACCAGTGCGGCGAGCTGTGCACCTACCAGCCGCAGAAGGCCAAGCAGCTGTTCGACGCGTCCGGCTTCCAGGGTGACATCGAGCTGACGTCCAACATCGACTCCGGCAACCAGGAGTGGATGGAGGTCATCTGCAAGCAGATCCAGGCCTCGCTGGGCCACACCTGCAAGTTCACCCCGCAGACGACGCTGGGTGACTTCCGCAAGCAGCTCAACAACCGGACGGTCACGGGCATCTACCGCTCGGCGTGGGTCGCGGACTACCCCTCGATCGAGAACTTCCTGAACCCGCTCTTCCGCACCGGTGCGGCTTCGAACGTCGGCCAGTACTCGAACCCGAAGGTCGACGACCTGCTCAAGCAGGCCGACGCCGCCCCGTCGCAGAAGCAGGGCCAGGCGCTCTACCAGCAGGCCGAAAAGCTGGTCCTGCAGGACATGCCGACCATCCCCATCTGGTGGCAGTCCGGCACCGCCGCCTGGGCGTCCCGGCTGCACAACGTCCAGCCCACCCAGTTCCGCGAGCTCGACCTCTTCAGCGTCACCGTCAGCAAGTAGCTCCGTGCGGCGCGCCGTGACCCGGCGCGCCGCACGTCGATCAGGAAAGAAGACAGCCATGACCGTCCACGAAGTGGATGTCCTGATGATCGGGGCCGGCCCGGCGAACCTCGCGCTGGCCGTGGCCCTCGAGGAGTGCGGCCGGGCCGGCGTGGCCCGGAGCGCCATGGTCCTCGAACAGTACGAAGACGTGAAGTGGCAGCGCAACCTGATGCTGCCGTGGGCGCGCAGCCAGGTGTCCTATGTGAAGGACCTGGTCACCCTGCGCAACCCGCGCAGCCGCTTCTCCTTCCTCAACTTCATGTACGAGCGCGGCGAGCTCGACGAGTTCGTCAACCTCGGCACCTTCAACCCGTTCCGCTGGCAGATCTCGGCCTACCTGCAGTGGGTCGCCGACTCGCTGGAGCAGGTCCGGGTGCGCTACAACGCCCGCGCCGAGCGGGTCCTGCCGATCCACTCGGAGTCGGGCCAGGTGCTCGGCTTCACCGTCCCGCTGTCCGACGGCGACACGATCCTCTGCCGCGACCTGGTCATCGGCGGCGGCCGCGACGCCCACGTGCCGGAGGTGTTCCGCGGGCTGCCGGCCGAGCGCGTCGTGCACAGCACCGAGTTCAGCACCCGGGTCGCCGAGACCGTGGGGCTGGCCCGCCCGGGCAAGCCGCTGCGGCCGGTCGTCGTCGGCGGTGCCCAGAGCGCGGCCGAGATGTTCATGGCCCTGCACCAGGAGGCGCCGGGCTCGTCGCCGACGCTGCTGCTGCGCGCGATCGCCCTCAAGGACTACCAGACCAGCAAGTTCGTCAACGAGCTGTTCTTCCCGTCCTTCGTGGACGAGTTCTTCACGATGTCGGAAGAGGCCCGCGCGAAGGTGCTCGAGGAGATGCACCTGACCAACTACGGCGGCCTGGCCGGGCCGTTCCTCGAAGAGCTCTACACGATGCTCTACAAGCAGAAGATGCTCGGTCAGCCCGTTTCGACGATCCGCGGCTCCGCCGACGTCGTCGGCTCCCGGGCCGACGGCGACGAGATCGTCCTCGACGTCCGCGACCTCAAGCACGGCACGGTCGAGCAGATCCGCTGCGACGCGGTGTTCCTCGGCACCGGCTTCGACCCGCGGATGCCGTCGATGGTCCGCGGCCTGGCCGAGTCGATCGGCCTGGACGGCGTCTCCGTCAACCGCCGCTACCGCGCCGACCTCGGCGAGGGTGCTCACGGCGCGCTGTACCTGCAGGGCGTCAACGAGGCGACGCACGGCATCTCGGACTCGCTGATCAGCGTGCTGGCCCAGCGGTCGGCCGAGATCGCCGGGGACATCGTCGAGCGCCGCGTCACGGGCACGGGTCCCGACGAAGACCGCCGCCGCTCCGACGAGTCCGTGGGGGTGGGGGTGTGATCGACATCCGCCGGCTCGACCGCGACCACTTGGAGCGCGCGTACGGGCTCGACTCGCAGCGGCTGCTGCCCTGGCCGGAGCTCAACGCGCCGTTCGAAGGTGCCTGGTGCGTCCTGCGTCCCGGCACCACCTCCACCGCGCACTCCCACCACGAGTACGAGATCTTCATCGCCGTCTCGGGCACCGCGACCCTGGTCGTGGACGACGAGCCGCACCCCTTCACCGCCGGCGACGTCGTCCGGCTGCCCCCGGGCTCGACGCACTGCGTCACCAACCGGGGCACGGCGGACTTCGAGTACTACGGCGTGTGGTGGGACACCGAGATGGCGGACCGCTTCACCTCCCGGCACGAAGCAGGCGTGTCATGAACGCCCGCACGGTCGTCATCTCGCCCGCCCCGACGGCGAACGGCGACCTGCACCTCGGGCACATCGCGGGCCCGTTCCTGGCCGCGGACGTGCACACCCGCTACGCCCGGTCGCAGGGCCGGGAAGTGTTGCTGGGCACGGGGTTCCAGGACACCTCGACGTTCGTGGTGACGACCGCGCACCGGCGCGGGGTCACCCCGGCGGAGCTGGTCTCGACGTCGGCGGCGCAGATTTCCGCCAGCCTGGAGGCGATGGGCATCGGCGTCGACGGCTACACCGGCGACGACGACCGGTTCACCAAGTGGGTCGTCGACTTCGTCGGCCGGCTGTACTCGGCGGGCAAGCTGGAACTGCGCACGATGAAGTTCCCGTACTCGTCGCGGTCGGGTGAGTTCCTGGTGGACGGCTTCGCGTCCGGCAGCTGCCCGGAGTGTCTCGCCGAGGGCTGCGCGGGGCTGTGCGAGAGCTGCGGGCAGCTGGTCGCCGCCGGGGACCTGCTGGACGTCCGGTCCACTTTGGACCCGGCGGACCCCGTGGTGCTGCGCGAAGCCGACGTGCTGGTGCTGCCCGTCGAGAAGTACCGGGCGCAGCTGCAGGCGCACTTCGAGGCGCACGCTTCGGGGATGCGGCCGCACATGGCGCAGGCCATGGCGGCGATGCTGGCGAAGCCGTTGCCGGACTTCCCGGTGACGTACCCGACCTCGTGGGGCATCGAGGTGCCCTTCCCCGAGGTCGCGGGGCAGCGCGTCAACCCGAACGCCGAGCCGATGGCGTGGAGCATGCACGCCACCGCGCTGGCCGCGGAGAAGCGCTCGGGTGCCGGTTCGTCGGAGGACGCCCTGTGGCTGGCCGGCGCGGGTTCGGAGATCGTGTACTTCCTCGGGTTCGACAACATCTACCCGTTCGCGATCGCCGGCCCGGCGATGCTCCTGGCGCTGGACGGTCGGTACGACCTGCCGACGCGCTACCTCACCAACGAGTTCTACGAGCTGGACCACCGGAAGTTCTCCACCAGCCGCGGGCACGTGGTGTGGAGCCGGGAGCTGGCCGCCGAGGTGCCGCGCGACCTGATCCGGTTCCACCTGGCCGCGACGAGCCCGGAGCACCAGCGCACGAGCTTCACCCGCGACGGCCTGTCCCGGGTGACCTCGACGCGGCTCGTTTCCCCGTGGAACCGGTTGGCGGACAAGGTGAACCGGTGGGTTGGGATCGGCCCGCTGCCGGTGTCCTCGCGATCGCGTCGCGCGGCCGCGCGGATGGCCGAGCGGTTCGCGGCGTCGTACGAGCTGGCGGGGTTCAGCCTGAACCGCGCGGCGGAGACGATCGCGGAGCAGCTGGCTCGCCTCGACGGCCGCGAGGTGACGGGCGCGAACGCGGGCGACTTCTGCTTCGAGGTCGACCGGCTGCTGCGCGGGGCCGCGCCGATCCTGGTGGACCTGGCCGAGCAGGCGCTGGGGGAGGACGCGGGAGTGGACGCGGAATCGTTCACGCCGGCGGCCCTGCCCCGCTTGCATCCGGCGGGGAGCGACCGATGAGCGCGAACACGTTGCCGGGCGCGGCGATCGCCGCGCCCGGCGCCGGCCGGGACGCTCCGGGCGGCGCGGTGACTCGCGCGGGCCTGGAGGCCAGTGCGGGCCGGGGTGACCTGGGTAGAGCGGTGTCGCGGACTCACCGGCCGGCGACCGCCGGGTCCGGTGGGGCTGCCGCCTTGCCGGGTGAGACGGGCGCTGGTACTCGGCAGGCGGGTGTGCTTGCCGGGGCCGGTGGGACCGCCACTTTGCCGGGCGCCGGTGCTCGGCAGGCGGGTGAGCTCGCCGGGTCGGGTGGGGCGCCCACCTCGCCGGGCGAGGTGGGCGCTGGTACTCGGCAGGCAAGCGTTCTCGCCGGGTCCGGTGGGCCCACCACCCTGCCAGGCGAGACGGGTGCGACCGCGATGGTCGCGGGGACCGCCACCCTGCCGGAATCCACTGTCGCCGTGCCCAGCATGGGGCTGGGCGAGCCACTGTCTCCGGCCGGCCTCCCGGCCGGCGCCGGGCACGACGGGCTGCTCGGCAGCACCCTCGCCGCGGCGAACGCCCCGCGCTCCGCCGTTGCCGCGTTCGGGGCCGGCCGCTCCGCTCGGCGGGGCAGCCTGCGGGTTGTCGTGGTCGGTGGGGGGATCACCGGGTTGCTCACCGCGATCCAGTGCGTCCTCGCCGGGCACCGCGTCGTGCTGCTCGAACGCGGCCCCGTGCCGCACCCCGGGTCCACCTCCTTCGACCAGCACCGCGCGCTGCGGGCGCTCGTCGTCGGGGACCGGGCCGCCACGCGGCGGGCCGCCGAGCTGCACCGGCGGTGGCGGGAGCTCGACATGCTGCTCTGCGACCACCTGCCGGGGGCCGGCCTCTACCGGCGCGTCGGGGTGCTCCAGGCCCTGCCGCCCGGTCTCGTGCCGGCAGCCGTCTCGACCGCGTCCGCCGCCGGGGTGCCCATCCGGATCGTGCACCCGTCCGCCTACCCCCTCATCGGGTTCCCGCGGGGCAGCGGCGCCGTGTTCGAGCCGCACGCCGGGACGCTGCTCGCCGACCGCGTGCTGCACGCCGCCGCGCGCTGGCTGCGGCACCACCCGGACGCCGAACTGCGGCCGGGCCGGGAAGCCGTCGCCATCGACGCGGACCGGGCGAAAGTCCACCTGGCCGACGGCACGACCGTGACCGGCGAGGCCGTCCTCGTCGCCGCGGGGCCCTGGACCGCGGCGCTGGTCGACCAGCCGGTCGCGCTGCACCGGCAGACGATGGTCTACCTGCGTCCGCCCGCCGCGCTCGCCCACGCCTGGGCGGCGACGCCCACCGCGGGCGGGATCGGTGCCGACGGGCGGGCGTGGCTGCTGCCCTCGGTGGCGGGCACGCTGCTCAAGGTCAGCACCGACGCCGTCCGGCGCGAGGTGCCCACCCTGTCCGGCCCCGACGACAACGCGGGCTGGGCGGCCCGCGTACTGGCCGCCGGCATCGTGTCCGATGTGGACGGTTACGACGTCGTGCGCGTCAAGCACTGCCACTACGCCACCGCCGAAGGTGACGAGACCGGCTTCGTCCGCATCGGGCCCGCCGCCTGGGCCCGCCCGGCCAGCGGCGCCGACGGCTTCCGCACCGCCCCGCTGGCCGCGGACGCCGTCGTCGCCGAGCTCGCCACCCAGCCTTCCCTCCTCTGACCCGAAAGGACTTTCGATGACCTCGAACCCGGGTGCGCTGCTCGTCATCGGCAGCGGCCTCAAGCTCTACCGCGAATACCTCGTCCGCTCCGTGGCCGACCGGGCCCGCGAAGCCGGGCTGCGGCTGGTCCTGATCAACAACCTCAAGCCGACCTGGCAGCACGAGTACTTCGACGACATCACCGTGGTCAACGTCTTCGACCACGCGCTGCTCGCCGAGACCGCCCGTGAGCTGGCGACGCAGTACACCGTGGCCGGCGTGCTCTGCTGGGACGAGCCGCTGGTCATGCCCGCGGCCGAGCTGGCCGACGAGTTCGGCGTGCCCGGCCTGAGCATCCCCGGCGTGCACGGCTGCCGCGACAAGCACAGCTGCCGCGTCCGGCTCACCGCCGCCGGCCTGCCCCAGCCCGGCTTCCACCTGGCCATCGACCTCGACGACGCCCGCGCGGCGGTCGCCCGCATCGGCTTCCCCGTGGTCGTCAAGCCCCGCGCGCTCGGCGCGAGCATGGGTGTCTCCCTCGCCCGTGACGCGGGGGAGTTCGATGCCGCCTACCGCGTCGCCCACGAGGCCAGCCTCGTCGGCGACGAGCCCTTCCGCGGCGGCGCGATCATCGAAGGCTTCGCCGACGGCCCGGAGATCAGCATCGACGGCGCCGTCCACAAGGGCGAGTACCTGCCGATGTTCGTCGCCCGCAAGAGCACCGGGATGCCGCCGTTCTTCGAGGAGACCGGCCACCTCGTCGACTCGGCCGACCCGCTGCTGCGCGACGAGGAACTGCTGCACGTCCTGGCCGAGTCCCACCGCGTGCTCGGCATCGAGAACGGCATCACCCACACCGAGGTCCGGCTGACCGCCCGCGGCCCGGTGATCATCGAGATCAACGGCAGGCTCGGCGGCGACCTCATCCCGCTGCTCGGCAAGACGGCCACCGGCATCGACCCGGGCAGCGTGCTGTTCGACGTCGCCACCGGCCAGCGCCCGGACGTCACCCCGACGCGGTCCGGGGTCGCCGGCATCGGGTTCGGCTACCCGGACCACGACTGCGTCGTGCACTCGGTCGAGGTGCCGTGGGAGGCTCCCGGGCTGGTCATGGCGTCGCCGATGGTCGAGCCGGGCACCACGCTGCGGCTGCCGCCGGGCGGCTACATCGCCCGCCACTCGTTCGTCGTGTGCGAGGCCGGCGACGCCGACACCTGCCGCCAGCGGCTCGCCCACGCGGCCTCGCTGGTCGAGGTGGACGCCGTCGAGATCGCACCGCCGCCCGTCGGCACCACGCTGGCGATGCCGGCCGGACTCCTGGACGTGGACGAATGAGCATCCACTACGACGGCCGCCGCTTCCGCACGCTGGGCGGTGGCGACGGCACCTACGCGGAGTACCGCCAGCACGGCGACCTGGTGTGGGCGGAGTTCGAGGGCGGGCACGTCCTGCGCGGCACGGTGACCGGCACGTGCGACGCCGGCGGCGTCCTGCGGCTGGCCTACACGATGGTCCTGGCCAGCGGCGAGGTGATCGCCGGGCACAGCACCAACACCCCGCAGTGGCACGGCGGCACCCTGGTGCTGCGCGAGGTCTGGGAACGCTACGGCGAGCACGCGGCCACCGGCGTCTCCTACCTCGAAGAGGTCGCCGAGGCGGTCGCGTCATGACCGCCTGGGACGGCCTGCGCGGCCTCGGCGAACTCCGGTTCCCCGGCGACCCCGGCTTCGCCGCCGTGTCGCCGGTGAACCGGCGGTTCGCCGCCACCCGCCCCGCGGCGGTGCTCACCGTGACGAGCGCGGGCGACGTCGCCCGCGCCGTCGGGTGGGCCCGCGCGGAGTCGGTGCCGGTGACGGTCCGCGGTGGCGGGCACAGCTACGCGGGCCACTCCGCGGGGCCCGGCCTGGTGCTCGACCTGGGGCGGCTGTCCGGGATCCGCGTCGACCGCGGTTCCGGGCGGGTCACCGTCGGCGGCGGCACCCCGATGAAGGCGCTCTACGCGGGGTTGCGGCCGTGGGACCTGACGTTCCCGCTCGGCAACTCCGACACCGTCGGCATCGGCGGCCTGACCCTCGGCGGCGGCGTCACGACGATCTCCCGCGCGCACGGCCTGACGTGCGACGCGCTGGTCTCGACCGACGTCGTGCTCGCGGACGGCCGGGTCGTCACGGCATCCGCCACCGAGAACCCGGACCTGTTCTGGGCCTGCCGCGGCGGCGGGGGCGGCAACTTCGGCGTGAACACGGCCTTCACGTTCCAGGCGCGCCCGGCGCCGGCCGGCTCGACGTGCGTCGTGCTCTGGGCGTGGCCGCACGCGGTCGAGGTCCTCGCGGTGATGCAGGAGATCATGCTCGCCGCGCCGGAGGAGTTCTCGGCGCGGATCGGCATCGCGCGATCGGCGGGCGAAGACGGCGCCGTGTCCGTGGTGGGCCACCACCTCGGCCCGGCCTCGGAGCTGTGGGAGCTGCTGGCGCCGGCGTTCGCCGTCGCGGCGCCCGACCGGGTCGACATCGAAGACCGGGACTTCTGGGACGCGGCGTCCTTCCTGCACCACAGCAGCGAAGGCGGCGCGTTCGCGGTCCGCACGCGGTGCACGCCGCACGCGATCGCGGACGCCGGGCTGGAGGCACTCGTCCGGGCGGTCGAGAAGTGGCCCGGCAGCGGCAACCCCGACGGCGCCGGAGCGGCGTTGTTCGCGTGGGGCGGGGCGATCGGCCGCGTCCCGGTGGCGGACACCGCGTTCCCGCACCGGGACACGAAGTTCCTGCTGAGCCTGGACACGTCGTGGGCCGAGCGGGACACGCCCGGAGTGGTCGCGGCGAACCTGGACTGGCTGCACGAGCTGCACGCCGAGACGGGCGAGTTCGCGCCGGACGCGTCCTACGTCAACTTCACCGATCCGGACCTCGAGGACTGGCGGGGTGCCTACTACGGCCCGAACGCCGGCCGGCTCGCCGAGGTCAAGCGCCGGTACGACCCCGACCGGTTCTTCTCGTTCCCGCAGGCGTTGTGATGACCACGGCACCCGACCTGCGTGGCGCGATGCGGACTTTCGCGACGGGGGTGTGCGTCGCCACGACCTACCGCGACACCCCCGGCGGCCGGCGGCACGACGCCGTGACCGTCAACTCCCTGGGGTCGATCTCCCTCGACCCGCCGCTGGTTTCGCTGTCGTTCCGCAAGGAGTCGGCGTTCCTGGCGGACCTCCTCGAAACCGGCCGGTGGGTGGTGTCGATCCTGCCGGCCGACGCGCGGGACGTGGCCCGGCGGTTCGCCGGCCCGCGTGCGTCGCGCGTCTCCGAAATTGCTGTCCTGGAGGCGGAGCCGGGGGAGCGGACCGGGGCGCTCGTGCTGGACGGCGCGAGCTGGCTGGAGTGCGCCCTGGCGAAGAAGTTCGACCTGGGCGACCACACGCTGGTCGTCGGCGAGGTGCTGGCCACGGGCCACGACCGGCACGCGCCGGCCCTGGTGTTCGTCCACGGCGGCTACCACGCGGTGACCGACCCGCGGCACGTGTCCGGGCCGGGGCAGTGGGGCGAGGCGCTCTAGCGGTCATGTCCGAATCCGGCTAGCCCGGCCTCCCCGGGCCGGGCATGCTCGTCGGGGTGAGTGAAGACGCGATGCGCTGGAGCGGCCAGCGCACGGACCGGGTCGACGAGGGAACGCTGCCGGGCCTGGCCCGGCTGACCGGGTTCGTGCGCAGTGTCCGCACGCCGGAGTTCCGGGACGTGACGTTCCACGAGGTGCTCGCGAAGAGCGCGCTGAACCACGTCCCGGCGGACGCGCGCATGCTGCCGGGCGAGTACACGATGAACCCGTACCGGGGGTGTACGCACGCTTGTCAGTACTGCTTCGCGAGGCCGACCCACACGCGCCTCGGCCTGAACGTGGCGGGCGACTTCGACAACGAGATCATCGTCAAGACGAACATCGTGGAGGTGCTGCGCAACGAGCTGGCACGGAAGAGGAAGCTCCCTCCGCGCGTGGCGTTCGGCACGAACACGGACGTGTACCAGCGCGCGGAGGGCCGGTACGAGCTGATGCCCGGCATCATCGACGCGCTGACCGGGCACCGGGTGCCGTTCTCGATCCTGACGAAGGGGCCGCTGATCCGCCGCGACCTCGACCTGCTGGCCAAGGCCGCCCAGCGGACGACGGTGCACTTGGGCGTGTCGTTGTCGATGCTGGACGAGGAGCTGCAGCAGTCGGTGGAGTTCGGCACGGCCACGACGACGGCCCGCTTGGCCACGGTCCGCGCGATCCGCGACGCGGGGCTCGAGTGCACGGTGTTCCTGTCGCCGATCCTGCCGCACCTGTCGGATTCGCCGGCGCAGCTGGAGTCCCTGGTGGCCGCGGTGGCTTCGGCGGGGGCGACGGATGTGCTGTACCACCCGCTGTACTTGTCCAGCGCGGTGAAGGACGTGTTCTTCGCCTGGCTGCGGCGGACGCATCCGTCGTTGGTGGCGGAGTACACGCGGCTGTACTCGTCGGGCTCGGAGACGTCGTACCGGCACGAGATCGGGGCCCGGATCCGGCCGTTGATCGCGAAGTACGGGTTCCCGGAGCCGAGCAAGGAGATCGAGGACAAGTTCGCGCTGAACGGGCGGCGAGGACAGCAGCCTCCGGAGGAACCGGCGCAGGCGACGTTGTTCTGAACCCGGGTCTCAAGCTCCGGGCGCCCAAAGCCCATCGGCATCCCCGGCTTCCAGCCGCCCCCGGTAGACCCCGATCTTCCGGTCGATCAGCTTGAGGTTCTCCTCCAGCTCGGCCAACCGGGCCAGCACCTCACCCCGATGCGCCTCGAGCAGTTCCAGCCGTTCCGCCTCGTTCCCCCGCCCGGCGCTGACCAACTCCGCGTACCGCCGGATCACCTTGATCGGCATCCCGGTGGCCCGCAGCTTGGTGCAGATCTTGATCCAGTCCAGGTCCAGCTGCCGATACCGCCGCCGCCCGCCGGAGGTGCGGTCGACGCGCGTCACCACCAGGCCGGCGCGTTCGTAGTACCGCAACGTGTGCGCGCTGACCCCGGTGCGCCGCGCCGCCTCGGCGATGGTCAGGCCGGCCTCGGGGATCGGTTTGACTTCGAGCACGCTCTAAATCCTACCGTCGGTGACATGAAAATTCCGGTTCTGGCCATCTGCTGCGCCAGCGTCGTCGTCGCGGTCATGGACATCTCGATCGTCACCGTCGCCCTGCCGTCGCTCCGCCGCGACCTGGGCGCGTCCACCGAAGGTCTACAGTGGACGGTCGATGCCTACACGCTGGTGCTGGCCGGGTTCCTCGTGCTCGCCGGGTCGACCGCCGACCGGTTCGGGCGCAAGCGCGTCTTCCTGACCGGCCTCACCGTCTTCGGGCTCGGGTCGCTGCTGTGCAGCGTGGCGCCCGGCATCGGCTGGCTGATCGCCGCCCGTGCCGTCCAAGCCGTCGGTGGCACCATGCTCAACCCGGTCGCGCTGGCCATCGTCGTCACCACCTTCCCCGAGCCGGCCGCCCGCGCCCGCGCCATCGGCGTGTTCGGCTCGATGTCCGGACTGGCGCTCGCGCTCGGTCCCATCCTCGGCGGGGTGCTCGTCGACGGGCTGGGCTGGCGGGCCGTCTTCTGGGTCAACGTGCCGATCATCGCCGTCGCGATCGCCGCCACCGCCGTGTTCGTGCCGGAGTCCCGCGCGGCCCGGGCCCGCCGGTTCGACCCGGTCGGGCAGCTGCTCGTCGTCCTCGTGCTGGGGTGCGTGGTGGCGGCGATCATCGAGGCGCGCCGGTCGCCGATGACCCTCGGCCTGCTGGTCGTCGCCGGGCTCGCCGCGTTCGCGCTACTGCGCCACGAGCCGCGCCGCGCCGATCCGCTGCTCGAGCTGCGCCTCTTCCGCAGCGTCCCGTTCAGCGGCGCGATCGCCACGGCGCTGTGCGCGCTCTGCGGGTTCGGTGCGTTCCTGTTCCTCACGACGCAGTACCTGCAGGACGTCCGCGGCCTCCCGGCCCTCGACGCCGGGCTCTGCCTCCTCCCGGTCGGCGTGCTCGTCCTCTTCCTGTCCCCGCGGGTGGGACGGCTGGTCGGCACGCGCGGGCCGCGGTTGCCGCTGGTCGTCGCCGGGGTCGCGCTGGCACTGGGCGGCACCGCGTCGGCGTGGCTCGGCCCGGCGACGCCGCTGCCGCTCGTGCTCGCGGACTTCCTGCTGTTCGGCGTCTTCCTCGCCGCGGTCAACCCGCCGATCACCAACTCGGCCGTCTCCGGGATGCCGGCGTCGATGGCCGGGGTGGCCGGCTCGCTGGCCTCGGCCGGGCGCCAGACCGGCACCACCCTGGGCGTCGCACTCGCCGGCGCCGGTGCCGGCATCTGGTGGCTGGTGGCCGCGCTCGGTGCCGGTGTCCTCGTTCTGGCCCTGGTCACCACCGGCCTGCGCGCAACGGCGACGGCCGCGCGCGCGGCGGCGCTGTTCGCCGAGGTCGAAGGGGCCGGCCTCCGGCGACCGACGGGATGATCCCCACCTCGCCACGGTCGCGCAACGACGCCGAGGGGCCGCCGCTCCAAAGCGGGATACCGCTGCGCGAGCACGCCGAGCAGGGCGCCCAGCGTGGCCGGCTCGCCGATCTCGACGTCCAGCCGGGCCGGCGTCGTCGGCGCACGTCGCGTCGCGCATGACCCCGGCCCAGTATCCGTCCGGCAGTCCCGCGCCCACGGCCTCCGGATCGCCTTGCCGCCGCCCCGGGCCCAGGTCGTCACCCGTCGCGGACACCCTTCCTCCCCGTGACCGGCGTCACAGTACGCTGCCGGAAAAAATCTCCGGGGAAAATGTCGAACGCCGCGAGCGGCCGATCGACGCGGGGGTGAAGGCCGGTCGACGAGCCCGGGAGGACCCGGGCCCCGGCCGACGAGAACAGGGAGAACGACCATGCGTTTCCTCATGATGCACCGGATCGACGAGAACGACCCGCAGGCGTGGAACCCCACCCCGGAGTTCGTGGAGAAGATGGGCGGGTTCGTCCAGGCGGCGGCCGAGAAGGGCATCCTGATCACGGCCGAGGGCGTGCACAAGTCGGACAAGGGTGCGCTCATCCGCAAGCCGCGCGGCGCGGCCATCCGCGTCACCGACGGGCCCTTCGCCGAGGCGAAGGAGGTCATCGGCGGGTTCGCGCTGATCAACGCCGCCGACCGGGCCGAGGCCGTCGAGTTCGCCAAGTCCTACGTCGAGCTGTTCGACAACGAGATCGAGGTCGAGGTGCGCCAGGTCGTCGAGTACGACGACCTGCCGGCGCAGGACTGACGGCCGCCGGTGGCGCTAGGCTGGCGGGGAACCGACTCTGGGGGTGGAGCGATGTTCCTGGTCACCGGCGCCACCGGCAACGTCGGCGCGGAAGTGGTTGCGGCGCTGGCGAAAGCGGGCGAACCGGTCCGGGCGCTGGTGCGCCGGCCGGACGTCGCGCTGCCGGACGGCGCCGAAGCCGTCACGGGCGATCTCGACGATCCCGCGAGTCTCGGCGCCGCGCTCGAGGGCGTCGCCGGGATCTTCCTGCTGCCCGGCTACCACGACATGCCCGGCATGCTGGCGCGGGCGCGCGAGGCGGGTGTCCGCCGGATCGTGCTGCTGTCCGGTGGCTCGGCGGCGCTCGAGAACCTGGACAACGCGGTCTCGGCCTACATGACCCTGGCCGAACGCGCGGTGCGCGAGTCGGGGCTGGACTGGACGTTCCTGCGCCCGCGCGCGTTCATGGCGAACGCGCTGCGCTGGCTGCCGCAGCTGCGCGAGGGCGACACGGTCCGCGCGCAGTTCCCGCAGGTCGCGGCCGCGTCCATCGACCCGGCGGACATCGCCGCGGTGGCGGCGCGGGCGCTCGCGGGCGGCCACGACGGCCGGATCCACGACCTGACCGGCCCGGTGGCGCTGCGGCCCGCCGACCAGGTCGCGGTGCTGGCCGACGTGCTCGGCCGGAAGCTCGAGTTCGTCGGCCTCTCGGACGACGAGACGCGCGCCGAGCTGGAAGCGACCATGCCGCGCGAGTACGTCGAAGCGTTCTGGGCCTTCTACGTCGGCGGAACCCTGGACGAAGCGACCGTGCACCCGACGGTGGCCGAGGTGACGGGCCGGCCCGCCCGCACGTTCGCCGACTGGGCCGAGGCGCACGCGGCCGCGTTTTCCTGACAGCTCCCGGACAGTTTCGGCGGACCGTTGTGCTCCGCCGGGCGCCACGCCAAGGTGGACCCCGGCCGGGAGGGGGAGCGTGAGCGACGAACAGCGGGCCAGGGTGGATCTTTCCGCGGTCCTGGGGGTGGTGCTCGCCGTCCCGGTGGTCGCCAGCAGCCTGTTCGTGCTGGGCCTGCTCGGGACCCTGGTCTGGCCGGCGTACTTCTGGGTGCTCCCGGCCGGCTGGGCGCTGGCCGGCGCGATCACGTTCGTCCCCGTCTACGAGCACGTCGTGCTGTCCGTGCTGCTCAAGATGCGCGAGCCCAGCCGGCGCGAGCTGACCTGGCTCACGCCGAGCTGGGCGGCCGTCTGCGCCGCGGCCGGCGTCGACAGTGGCCGCTACCGGCTGTGGGTCGAGCCCTCGCGCGAGCTGAACGCCTTCGCCGCCGGGGGCCGGACCGTCGCGGTGACCCGGGCCGCCCTCGACCTGGAGTGCCCGGGCCTGGAAGCGATCCTCGCCCACGAACTGGGCCACCACCTCTCCGGGCACACGCGGGCCACCCTGCTGATCCACTGGCTCGAGCTGCCGGCCCGGGTGCTGGCGCGGCTGGTCCGGCTGATCGCCTGGGTCGTGCCGCACGTCGGCCGGGCGTTCCGGTCCTTCGGCCGGTCGGTCGAGGTGCTGGTCACCGTGCTGCTCAGCCTGGGCATCCTCACCGCGCTCGCGTTCCTCGACCCGTGGCTGCTGCTGACGCCGCTGCTGGGCCCGGTGCTCGCCTGGTCGAAGCGGCTCGGCGAATACCGGGCCGACCGGATGGCGGCGCGCCTCGGGTACGGCCGGGAGCTGGCGCTGCTGCTCAAGGCGTGGAGCGTGCGCGACCGCGGGGATGAGCGCCGGCTGTGGTCCCGGCTGATGGCCGGGCACCCCGCCCACATCGACCGGGTCAAGCGGCTGAAGGACCTCGGCGTCAGGTTGTGAGCACGGTGAGCACGACCTTGCCCGCGGCGCGTCCCGCTCGGAGGTGGCCGAGCGCGACGACGGCGTCGGCGAGCGGGAACGCCCGGTCCAGCGCGGGGGTCAGCTTCCCGGCCTCGATCAGGTCCCGGAGGTCGTCGAGGTCCGCGCCGCGCTCGCGGGCGACGAGCCCGCACAGCCGGTGCCGCACGAACGGGTTCAGCAGCGCCGCCCGGAGCACCCGCTGGATGCCGCCGAACCACCGGCCGCCGTTTTCGCCGCCGACGATCACCAGCGTGCCGCGCGGGGTCAGCGCCCGGCGCAGGACGGTCAGCGAGCGCAGGCCGGCGGTGTCCACGACCAGGTCGTACCGCCCGGCCGCGATGTCCTCCCGCGTGTAGTCGACGACGTCGTCGGCGCCGAGCGTGCGGACCAGATCGGTCTTCGCGGTGCTGCACACCCCGGTGACGTGCGCGCCGAACGCCTTGGCCAGCTGGACCGCGAAGGACCCGACGCCGCCCGCCGCGCCGATCACCAGGACGCGCTGCCCGGGCCGGACGCGCCCGGCGTCGCGCACGGCCTGCAGCGCCGTGCCGCCGGAAACCAGGACGGCCGCCGCCTGCTCGAACGAAAGACGCCCGGGTTTCGCCGCGACGAGGTCCGCCTTGGCCACCGCGTACTCGGCGAACGTGCCCTCGCCGACGCCGAACACCTCCTCACCCGGCCGGACGCGGGTCACGCCGTCGCCGGTCTCCTCGACGGTGCCGGCGAAGTCGAGTCCCCGCACCGGCTGCTTCGGCCGGCGCAGCCCGAACCCCAGCAGGCGCACCAGGTACGGCTTCCCGGTGGCCAGGTGCCACACGCCCGGGTCGACGCCGGCCGCGTGCACCCGCACGAGGATCTCGCCGGCCCCGGGCGAAGGTCTGTCGACGTCGCGGAACACAAGGACGTCCGGCGGGCCGTAGCGGTCTTGGGCGATGGCTTTCACGAGGTCTCCTCCGGGTACTGGAACACTTCTTCGAGCGGGACTCCGAACACGTGCGCGAGCTGGAACGCCATCTCGAGCGACGGCGAGTAGCGGCCCTGCTCGATCGCGATGACGGTCTGGCGGGTGACGCCGATCCGGGTGGCGAGGTCGGCCTGGGTCATCTGGCCGTGCGCGAATCGGAGGGCGCGGATCGAGTTAGTGACGCGGGTCGGTTTCACCACGGCTGGAAACCCCGGCGGTAGGCGACGATGCGGGCGACCGACCCGAGGATCGCCGAGAGCGTGAAGGCCAGGTAGACGGCGTTGGCGATCCAGAAGTGCGGCGCCCGCACCAGCGCCAGCAGCAGGGCCGCGACGGCGCCGGCGACGACGAACGAGTTGCCGACGTGGTCGCCGAACCGGCCGATCTCGCGGTCGCGCTGGTCCGTCTCGCCGTCGCGGGAGATCACCGCGGCGAGGATGCTCGCGACGATCCCCGCCACGATGGACGCGCCGATCGTCCACAGCAGGGGCGCGACGTAGGGGACGTCGGCCAGCGGCCGCCCGCCGGCCCGGCCGAGGACCACCACCAGGTAGACCGCGTAGCTCGCGATCGCGCCGATCCCGAGGATCCAAGCGCGCTTCTCTTCGTGGGTCACCAGCCCAAGGTAAAACAAACCAGACATCGTGTCAAAGTTTCTTGACATGAGAAAATTCCCGGCGAGGGTGTCCAAGGCGGCGTCGGCCGTTCGTAGTCACCGCGTACGGCAACCGAGCCACCGGAGGAATCCCGTGAAGTACCTGATGCTGATCAACGCCTCGCTCGACGCGGACGGCGCGCCCACCGGCTGCAGCACGCCCGAGGACTGGATGCTGTTCGACAAGTCCATGAAGGACGCGGGCGTCCACGTCGGCGGGAACTCGCTCGCCGACTTCACCACCGCCGCCGCGGTACGCGTCGACGAACACGGCGAGCGGATCGTCACCGACGGGCCGTTCGCGGAGTCGAGGGAGGTGCTCGGCGGCTACTTCGTCATCGACGTGCCGGACTTCGACGTCGCGCTCGACTGGGCGGCGCGCTGCCCGGGCGCCCGCGACGGCGGGCACATCGTCGTCCGCCCGCTCGCTTCGTACGGGGACTGACGCGGTGGAGGGGCGGGCGTCGGTCGAAGCTGTCTTCCGGGAGGAGCGCGGGCTGTTGCTCGCCGCGCTCGTCCGGCGGTTCGGCGACCTCGACCTGGCCGAGGAGGTGACGTCGGAGGCGATCGAGGCCGCGCTGGTGCACTGGCCCGCCGAGGGCGTCCCGCCGAAGCCGGGTGCCTGGCTGATGACGACGGCGCGGCGCAAGGCCGTCGACCGGCTGCGCCGCGACCAGGCCTACGCGGCCCGGCTCGCGGTGCTGCAGGTCGAGGCCGACCGGGCGGCGCCCGCCCCGCCCGCCGACGGCGGCCTGCCGGACGAGCGGCTCCAGCTGTTCTTCACCTGCGCCCACCCGGCGTTGCCGGCGGAGGACCGGATGGCGCTGACCCTGCGCTGCTTGGCGGGGTTGACGACGTCGGAGGTGGCGCGCGCGTTCCTGGTGCCCAGCACGACGATGGGCAAGCGGATCGTGCGGGCGAAGAACCGGATCCGGGTGGCCCGCATCCCGTTCCGGGTCCCGGACGCCGCGGAGCTGCCCGGGCGGCTGCCGGGCGTGCTCCAGGTCGTCTACTCGATCTTCACCGAGGGCTACGCGGCGAGCTCGGGTCCGGACCTGCAGCGGCTCGACCTGGCGGAGGAGGCGATCCGGCTGGCCCGGATCCTGCGCCGGCTGCTGCCGGGGGAGCGGGAGGTCGCGGGGCTGCTGGCGCTGATGGTGCTGATCCACGCGCGCCGCGAGGCCCGCACGGGCCCGGACGGCGACCTGGTGCTCCTCGACGACCAGGACCGCGGCCGCTGGGACCGCGCGCTGATCGCCGAGGGGACTTCGCTGGTCCCCGTCGCCCTCACCGGCGGACCGCCGGGCCCGTACGGAGTCCAGGCGGCGATCGCGGCCCTGCACGACGAGGCGGCGGACGTTTCCCGGACCGATTGGCCGCAGATCGTGGGGTTGTACGACGTCCTGCGCGGGCTGACGCCGTCTCCGGTGGTGGAGCTGAACCGAGCGGTGGCGGTGGCGATGCGCGACGGCCCGGCGGCGGGTTTGGCGCTCTTGGACGCCCTGGCGGAGGAGCCACGGTTGCGCGAGTACAGCCCGTTCCCGGCGGCGCGAGGGGACCTGCTCAGCCGCTCGGGTCGCCTCGCGGAAGCCGCCGTCGCCTATCAGGACGCGCTCGCTTTGGCGGGAACGGAACCCGAGCGGGCCCACTTGCGCCGCCGCCTCACCGAGGTCGCCGGCCCGGTCGGGATCCCCCGGCCGGGCCGGCCGGACCGGACTAGTGATCGTTGAGGTAGTAGTGCTGGCTCGGGTGCTGGTAGTCCGGACCCAGGAAGACCGTGACGCCGATGCTCACGTGTTCCGGAAGGTCGTGCGTGCCGCCGTCGGAAGCCCTGGCCGTGGCGCAAGATCCCACTCCGCCGGAGGCGACGAGCGTGTAACGGATGTAGTAGGCGCCCGAACTCTGCTGGACGGCGACGTCGGCCCGGGCGGCGAGTCCGTCGGCTGCCGAGTCGCAGACGGACACGACGTCACCGTTCTCTTCGACGTAGACAGTGCCACCTTTGTCGGCGTCCGTGGTGGTCCACGTGTGGTCCCAGCTGCCGCCGGGCGGGTCCACGGTCGCCGACGCCGACGTCGCGGTCAGGAGTGTGCCGCCGGCGGCAAAAGCGGTCGTCGCGACCAAGGCCGCGATCTTGTTGCGCATCGTCTGAATCCCCATTCTCCCACGCCGAAAGGACGGCTGGATCCCGTAAACCAACCCCGGCGGCCGGGCGGCGTCAATCGGCCCCGAAACGTTTTGCCCGTGCCTGAAGGGTCTCTGCGACGGCAACCTCACCGCGTCGGGCCGCGACCTGCGAAATCAGCGTCACCGGTGTCCGCAATGGTGCGGGAGTCCGAATGCGGTACTAGGCCGGAGTGCGCAGCGCCGCCACGGCCGGGGCGAACATCGTCGCCTTGATCGCGCCCAGTGTGCCCTTGTCCTTGCCCGCCAAGGCATGCACCCGATCGGACGCCACCTTCACCACGTCGTCCTCGGAAGCGATCTCGTCCACCAGCCCGAACGACAAAGCGTCGGACCCGCCGAACCGGCGTCCTGTCGTCATCGACGCGATCGCCGCCGACGGCGTCAGCTTCCCCTGGATCAGTGCCGCCATCCCCGGCGTGAACGGGATGTTGATGTCGGCCTCCGGGAAGCAGAAGTACCCGCGGTCGCCGCGCATCACGCGGAAGTCGTGCGCCATCGCCAGCATCGCGCCCGCGCCGAACGCGTGGCCGGTGATCGCCGCGACCGTCGGGACCGGCAGCGTCAGCACACGCGCGAACAACTCCTGCACCTCGGCCACGTACTCGGAAGCCTTGTCCCCGTTGGCCATCAGCCACTCGAGGTCGAGGCCGTTCGAGTAGAACTTGCCGCCGCCGGTGGTCACCAGCACGTCGTCCACTTCGTCCAAAGTGGAATGGACGCGCTGCAGCCACTCCGGCGAGAAGCGGTTTTCGTCGTCGCCCAGGTGCAGAACGGTCACGGTCGGTCCTTTTCTCGAGGGGGCACGGTCAGCACGGCTCGCACGGCGGCGGCCAGCCGCTCCCGCACCAGGGAATCGGTGATGTCGCGCCGGAAGAACGCCGTCGGCAGGTCGACGACGCAGGTGGTGATCACCTCGACGGCCAGGCCGTCGCCGCGGTCCCACACCTGCCGCGCCAGCCGCACGAGCAGCGCGACCAGGCGTTTGTCCAGCGCGTGCAGGGCGTCCGCCAGCTCGTCGGGCAGTTCGGGCCCGAACAGCCGGTCCGCCTTGACGCGCAGCAGCATCCGCGCCCCGTCGGGACGCAAGGTGGCGAACACCGAGGGCGTGTCGGCCGCCGCGACGACGGCGTCCACCGGGGACGAAGCGGCGTCCACCCGCGAGGTCTGCAGGTCGAGGAACGCGGTCGCCGCGCGCAGCCAGACCTGCGCCAGCAGTGCGCTGAGCGACCCGAAAGCGTGGTAGATCGTCCCGTTCGGCACGCCGGCGGCTGCCGCCAGGCTACGCACGGTGACCTCGCCCGACGTCGCGACCAGCCGTTCGGCGACGTCGAGCAGCGCGTCGAGGTCGTGGACGCGGGGGCGGGGCATGCCGCGACCGTAACAGAACACGTGCTCCAAAACCAGGGCGGTAAGCTGCCGCCGTGGAGATCTGGGTCAACCCGGCGTGTGCGAAGTGCCGGTCCGCCGTGTCGCTGTTGGACGAAGCCGGCGCGCAGTACACCGTGCGCCGCTACCTCGACGACCCGCCGACCGCCAAGGAGCTGAAAGCCGTCCTCAAGCGGCTCGGCCTGGAGCCGTGGGACATCACGCGCACCGCGGAGCCGATCGCGAAGGAGCTCGGCCTCAAGACGTGGGGCCGCACCCCGGCCGACCGCGCGCGCTGGATCGACGCCCTGGCCGCGAATCCGAAGCTGATCCAGCGGCCCATCATCACCGCCGACGACGGCACGACCGTCGTCGCCCGCGACCCCGAAACGGTCCGCTCGGTCCTTTAAGGAATGCGCCCGTCCTTCGCGAGCAGGGGGACGTCGAGGGGCACCGTCTCCGGGTACTTGATCCCGGCGCCGGTGTTGAGCACGACGACGTCCTCGTCGCCGGAAAGCCACCCCGACTCGCGCAGGTGCCGCAGTGCGGCGAAGCACGCCCCGCCTTCGGGGCAGACGAAAGTGCCCTCGCGCTCGGTGAGTTCCCGTTGCGCGGCAAGCAGTTCCTCGTCGGTGACGGCCGCCGCGGTGCCGCCGGTCGCGTACACCGCGTCGAGCACCAGAAAATCACCGAGGGCCTTGGGCACGGTGATGCCGAAGGCGACGGTCCGCGCGTCCGGGAACGGCACGCTCTCGCGGTCGCCACGCGAGAACGCTTCGACGATCGGCGCGCACCCGGTCGCCTGCACCGCCACCAACCGGGGCAGCGGCCCGGAAACCCAGCCGAGTTCCCGCATTTCCAGCAACGCCTTGTAGATCCCGATGATCCCGACCCCGCCGCCGGTGGGGTAGAGGATGACGTCGGGCAGCCGCCAGCCGAACTGCTCGGCGATCTCGTACCCCATCGTCTTCTTGCCCTCGATGCGGTACGGCTCCTTCAACGTCGAGACGTCCTGCACCCCGGGACGCCGCGGAACCGCCGCCGCGACGAGCTTGCCCGCGTCACCGATGAGACCGTCCACCCGGTACAGCTCGGCGCCGGCGGCAACGCACTCGCGCATGGTGATCGCCGGGGCGTCGTCCGGCATCGCGATCAGGCTCGACAGGCCCGCCCGCGCCGCGTACAGCGCCCAGGCCGCGCCCGCGTTGCCGTTCGTCGGCATCGCGATCCCGCCCACGCCCAGCTCGGCCGCCCGCGAGACGCCGACCGCGGCGCCCCGCGCCTTGAACGTGCCGGTCGGGACCAGGCCTTCGTCCTTCATCCACAGCCGCGAGAGCCCCAGCTCACGGCCGTAGCGCGGCAGCCGCAGCAACGGCGTCATGCCCTCGCCCAGGCTCACGACGTGCTCGGCCGAGCGCACCGGCAGCACCTCGTGGTAACGCCACAGCGTCGGCTCGCGCCCCGCGATCTCCTTCGGCGTCACGGCTTCGCGGACGCCATCGAGGTCGTAGCGCGCCAGCAGCGGCGCTCCCGACGGCGAGAGGCCTTGGACGGCGTCGGCGTCGAGGCGCTCGCCGGTCCGGGAGCAGTCGAGGTGGCTGAGGAACGAGTACGGCACGGCGCCTCCGGTCAGAAACGGCGGGTGAACGGCAGTGGCTTGCGCATCCGGACCAGCAGCAGGAGCGGCACCAGGACGTACGGCAGGTTGAAGGCCAGGAACTTCGCCGGGTTGCCGGTGCGCATCGCCGGGTCGCCGAAGAACTCGACGCCGAACACGACGACCCCGGTCAGCGTGACGATCATCGTCGCGTAGATCACCGACGGCAGCTGGATCCAGTTCCGGCCGGAGAGCAGCGCGAAGACGAGCACGACGTAGAACGGCATGTAGACGAACGCCGAGAGCCCGGTGACGATCCGCATCCAGTCCGGTGGGTGCATGAACAGCGCGTCGGCGTCGTGGGCGTACCAGTAGTTCGAGTTCACGAAGAAGTTGTCCGACGGCTTCGAGAAGTCGACGCCGACGGTCGGCAGCAGGTCGCTGATCAGCGACGTCACCGTGAAGGCCGAGAACAGCACCGCGAAGAAGACGTCGATCTTCCGGTCCCGCAGCGGCAGGTTCATGAGATCGATCCTAGGTCCTATTGTGGGCGGATGGACGCGCTGCGGGTCTGCCTGTACGTCTTCGCCGGGGTGACGCTCGGCACCTGGGTGATGTCGGTGCTGACCAGGGAGTACTCCTGGGTCGACCGGATCTGGTCGATCGTCCCGGTCGCGTACCTGGCGATCTTCGCCGGCGCGGCGGGGTTCGCCGACGCGCGCCTCGACGTGATGTTCGCGCTGGTCACCCTGTGGGGGATCCGGCTGACGTTCAACTTCGCCCGGAAGGGTGGTTACGCCCGCGGCGGCGAAGACTACCGGTGGGCGGTGCTGCGCGAGCGGATGGCGCCGTGGCAGTTCCAGGTGTTCAACTTCTTCTTCATCTCGCTCTACCAGAACGCGATCCTGCTGCTGATCACGCTGCCCGCGTACACGGCGCTGGAGCACCAGGGCTCGTTCGGCGTGGCGGACGTCGTCGTCGCGGTGGTCTTCGCCGCGTTCCTGGCCGGGGAGACGGTCGCGGACCAGCAGCAGTGGGTGTTCCACCGGGAGAAGCACGCGGGCCGCGCATCGACGCGGTTCCTCCAGGACGGCCTGTTCCGCTACTCGCGGCACCCGAACTTCTTCTTCGAGCAGGCGCAGTGGTGGGTGATCGCGGTGTTCGGCGTCGTCGCCGCGGGTCTGCAGTGGACGGTGGTGGGCGCGGTGCTGCTCACGCTGCTGTTCGTCGGGTCGACGAAGTTCACCGAGAGCATCACCAAGTCGCGCTACCCGGAGTACGCGGACTACCAGCGCCGGACGTCGCCGGTCGTGCCGTGGCCGGTCCGCGGATGACGGTCGTCGCCGCTCTCCAGGTCGGGACGGGCGTCTCCCTCGAGCGGATCCTGGAGTTCGAAGACGAGATCCGCGGTGCCGCGCTGGTGGTGCTGCCCGAAGCCGTGCTCGGCGGGTACCCGGGCCGGCAGCCGTTCCCCGAGTACTTCCGCGCGGCGATCTCCGTGCCGGGACCCGAGACGAGGGCACTGGCCGGCCTCGCCGCGCGCACGGGTGCGAGCCTGGTCGTCGGCGTCATCGAGCGGGACGGCTCCACGTTGTACAGCACGGCCGTGTTCCTCGACCCCTCGCTGGGGCTGGTCGCCAAGCACCGCAAGCTGGTCCCGACCGAGCGCGAACGGCTCTTCTGGGGCCGCGGCGACGGTTCGACGCTCCCGGCGATCCCGACGGCGGCGGGCCTGGCGGGCGCGGCGATCTGCTGGGAGAACCACATGCCGCTGCTGCGCGCGGCGATGTACGCGAAGGGCATCGAGATCTGGTGCGCCCCGACGGCGGACGACCGCGACGTCTGGCAGGCATCGATGCGCCACATCGCCGACGAGGGCCGGTGTTTCGTGATCTCGGCCTGCCCGTACGAGACTTCCGGCGAGGATCCGTTCCGCGGCGGCAGCGTGATCGTCGGCCCCCTGGGCGACGTGCTGGCGGGCCCGCTCCGTGACGGCGAAGGCCTGATCACGGCGACCATAGACCTGGAGGAGATCGTGACGGCCCGCAAGAGCCTCGACGTCTCGGGGCACTACGCGCGGCCGGACGTCTTCGCGCTGACGGTGGACGAGCGGCCCCAGGACGGCGTCACCTTCCTGCGGTGACGCCGTCCCGACGGGACTCAGACCGCCAACCGGCCGCCGTCCACCGGGAGGATCGCTCCCTGGACGAAGCTCGACTCCGCCGTCACCAGGAACGCGATCGCCGCCGCGATCTCCTCGGGTGCCGCGACTCGGCCGGCCGGGCCCGCCGATGCCAGCTCGTCCAGGCCGTCGCCGAACACCGCTGTTCCCTCGGTGCGGGTCGGGCCGGGGCTGACCGCGTTGACGCGCACGCCGGACGGGCCGAACTCCGCCGCCCACGCCTTGGTCATCAGCTCGACCGCCGCCTTCGACGAGCCGTAGAGCGCCATGCCCGCCATGCCCCGCGCCGCCACCATCGTCGACACGTTGACGATCGCGCCGTGGCCGCGGGCGGCCATCTCCGGCGCCAGTTCGGCGGTGAGGAAGTACGGCACCTTCACGTTCGTCTCGTAGACGCGGTCGAAGTCGGCTTCGTCCGTGTCCGAAGTGGACCCGGTCGGGAAGATCCCGGCGTTGTTCACCAGCACGTCGACGTGCCCGCCCACTTCCCGGGCGCGGGCGGCCAACGCGCGTGCCGACGCCGCGTCCGTCAGGTCGGCCGCGACGAAGTCGGCCTTCCCGCCCGCTTCCCGGATCCGCGAGACGACCTCCGCGCCGCGCGCCGCATCCCGGCCGGACAGCACGACGTGGGCCCCGAGCCCGGCCAGCGCGACCGCCGTCGCCCGCCCGATCCCGCTGGTTCCGCCGGTCACGAGCGCCGTGGTCCCGGACAGTCCTTCAGTCATCACTCAACTCCTCGCGGCCGGGGTGTTTCCCCGGTCACCGGGTTCAAGGAGGAGCACCGGGCAGGACTTCCGGATGAGCGTTCGGCGCTGCTTATGCCCGCGATTCGCCGCGCCGATGGGCGGCGCTACCAGGCGGAACTGCCTGCCACCGCCTCCTTGAGCGCGGCCAGGAACCGGTCTCGGCAGACGATGTTCTCCGGATTCCAGATCGGTGTGACGAAGTGCGCGGAGATGCTGAACTCCAGCTTCCTCTCCTTGCCGGCGCTGTCCCACCGCGCCAGCAGGGCGCAGCGCCGGGTTGCCGTGACCGCGATGATGGTGTCCAGGCCGATGTCGATCTGCGCGGTCAGGGGCATCACCAGGGCGTTCAGCAGCCGTTGCGGGTGAAAGTTCCAGTCGTGCAGTTTCGCACTGTGCTTCGCTGCTCGGTTGGACAGCTGCAGGCCGGACCTCCCGATGAGCGGCAGGAACACCAGCCGCCGGTCGGTGAGCATCAGCGTGCCGCCCATTGTGGGGACGGCTCCGAGCATCCGGCCGCCGTACTGGGTCGTCACCACGGTCTCTTCGGACATCATCGCTTCCTTCCGCCGTTGCCGGAAAGTGGCTACGGCGACCGCGGAGATACGTCTTCCAGCGCCGCGACGAACTCCGCGACGTCCCGGCGGTGCGACGTCGCCGGCCAGACGGCCCACGTCCGCCGGACGATCGGGTTCCCGGCCAGCGGCAGCCACCGGACCGTGTCCGGCATCGGGTACGGCCACTCGGGCGGGGCGAAGGCGTACGCGCCGCCCGCGCTGACCGCCGGGATCTTGAGCTCGACGATCAGCCGCTGCTCCTCGGGCACCTCCGGCCCGACGTCGAGGCCGTGGCTGCGCAGCGTCGCCGCCAGCTCGTCGTACCAGGCCGGGCTGCCCGCGCGGGCGAAGGCGAACCACTCCAGCCCCGCGAGGCTCTCCAGCCGGACCGGGGAGCCCAGCTTCTCCGCGAGGTCCGCCGCGAGCAGGACACCCACGTTCTCCGCGACGACGAGCTGCGCGTCGAGGTCCGGCCCGGCCGGGCGTTCGCGCACCAGGCCGACGTCCAGCTCGTCCGCCCGCAGCGCCGCCACCTGGGCCACCGACGACAGGTGGCGGGCCTGCACCCGGGTGTCCGGGCAGGCCTCCGCCAGCCGCGCGAGCGCCGCGGGCAGCAGCTCCGGCGGCAGCTCCAGGGGGACGCCGACGCGCAGCACGCCACCGCCGGTCTTCGTGTGCCGGGCCATGGCGGCGACGGCTTGGTCGTGGCGGGCCAGCACCGCGCGGGCTTCGCCCAGCAGCGTCGTCCCGGCCTCGGTCGCCTGGACGCCGGTGCTGGTGCGGACCAGCAGCTGGACGCCGAGACGGCGTTCGAGCGCGGTGATCGTCTGGGACAGCGCCGGCTGGCTCACGTGCAGCTGCCGCGCCGCCTTCGACATCGCGCCCGCCTCGACGACCGCGACGAACGCCCGCAGCTCGCGGATCTCCATCACCGCGCCCAGCGGATCGGCAGCGACTTCAGGCCGTTCTGGAAGGTCGAGCGCAGCCGCACCGGCTCACCGGCGAGCTCCACGAAGCCCAGCAGGTCCAGCACCGCGTCGAACATCGCCCGCAGCTGCACCCGGGCCAGGTGCGAGCCCAGGCAGAAGTGCGGGCCGTGGCCGAAGGTGAGGTGGTCGTTGGGTGTGCGGCCGATGTCGAACGCGTCCGGATCGGCGAACACCGAAGGGTCGCGATTGGCCGAAGAGAACCACACCACCACCTTCTCGCCCGCGCGGATGTCCACATCGGACAGAGAGACGTCGGCGGTCGCTGTCCGCCGGAAGTTCATCACCGGCGTCCACCATCTCAACATCTCCTCGACCGCGGACGGCAGCAGCGAACGGTCGGCCAGCAGCCGTCGGTACTCCGCGGGGTGCGAGAGCAGCGCCAGCATCCCGCCGGGTAGGCCGTTGCGCAGGGTTTCGTTGCCCGCCACGGAAAACAGCCAGAAGAGGTTCTCGAACTCGGCGAGCGAGACGCGCCCGCCGTCGTCGCCGACGTGCCGCATCAGGTTGCTCATGACGTCGTCGCCCGGGTGCTCGCGCTTGTACTCGCCGAGCGCGTTCGCGTACGCGTAGAGGTCCGGCATGCCGGCGCGCGTGCGCGGGTCCGGCATCGACCCGTCCGGGCCGGGCGACGGGCGGACGGCGAGCGCGGCCCGCGCCAGCTCGCTCACCGACGAGGGGTCGACGGTGGCGCTGACCGCGTACTCGGCGTCCTGGTAGCCGATGACCCGGTTGCTCCAGTCGTACATCAGCCGCCGGTCCCGCTCCGGCACGCCGAACACCGCGGCCAGCGTCAGCAGCGGCAGGTCGGCGGCCAGCGCCGCGAAGTCGCACGAACCCCGCTCGGCGACGCTCGCGACGAGGTCCCGCGCCGACGCTTCGATCCGCTCGGTCAGCTTCGCGATCGCGCGGGGCGTGAACGCCCGTGTCAGCAGCCCGCGCAGCCGGCCGTGCTCCGGCGGGTCCATGTTGAGCATCATCCGGCGCACGTAGGCGAGGTCCGAAGGAGTCGCGGGGTCGCGGATCTGCGTCCCGCCGAGCTGCGAGGAGAACAACCCGGGATCGCGCAGGACGCGCCGCACGTCGGCGTGCCGCAGCACGGCCCAGAAGTCGTCGACGCGCACCACCGGCGACGCCTGCCGAAGCCGCGCCAGCTCGTCGTACGGGACGCCCTCCACATAGGTGTCCGGATCGGTGATCCCCACGAGCCGACCCTAGCCGCGCCCACCGACAATTTGGCAGGCTGCTCCGATGGACACGCTGAACATGCGCACCGGCGGCGAGGGCGAACCGGCCATCCTGTTCCTGCACGGCCTCGGCGCGACGGGCGCGGTCTGGGCCCATCTGACCGAACTGGTGCCCCGGCGCGTCCTGGTCCCCGACCTGCCCGGCCACGGCCCGTCCGCGCCGCTGCCGCACTACAGCTTCGGCACGCTCGCCACGGCCGTCGCGCGGGCGCTCCCCGACAACGGCCCGCTGGTCGTCGCCGGGCACTCGCTCGGCGGGGTGCTCGCGCTGGAGCTCGCGTCCGGGAAGTACGACGTCGAGGTCGAAGGCGTGCTGGCGCTGGGCGTGAAGGTCGAGTGGACCCAGGACGACCTGGGTCGGGCGGCGAGTTTCGCGGCGCGGCCGCCCCGGGTGTTCGAGACGCAGCCCGAAGCCGACCAGGCGTACCTGAAGGTGTCCGGGCTGCTCGGCATCGCGCCCGCGGACCCGGCCGGGCTTCGCGAGACCGAGGGAGGTTGGCGTCTCGCGATGGACCCGGCCGCGTTCGGCGTCGGCGCGCCGGACATGCCGGCGCTGCTCGCCGCGGCGCGGTGCCCGGTCGTGCTGGCGGCGGGCGAGAACGACCCGATGAGCCGCCCGGAGCAGCTGCGCGCGCTGGACCCGGACGCGGTCACCCTCGCCGGCCTCGGGCACAACGCCCATGTCGAGGATCCAGCCGCCGTACGCGCCCTGTTGGAGCGCTTCGGCGTCTGAAGGCTCGGGTGCAGCCGTCGTACCCCATGCGACGGCTGCTCCGAACCCCTCGCCACCACCGGACCCGGAAAGCCTAGGAAACCGCGGTGGACTTGGGCCTGTACCCGGCGGCACCGCCGTCGTCACGGTCGGTACCTGCGGAAACGGTTATCTTCGCCGTTCGGTGGTACAGGTGGAGCGGCACGATCGGAATCCTGGAGGGGTACGTTCCGCTGCGGGGGCACGCGGGGAGAGGACGCCTGTGGACGAAGGCCTGCCGTTCGCCGGATGGCTGCGGGACCGGCGCGTGCTCGCCGGCCTCACCCAGGCCCAGCTGGCCGAGCGCGCCGGGGTGAGCCTGCGCGCGGTGCGCAACGCCGAGCTCGGCAACGTCCGCCGGCCTCGGCCGGAGACGGAACGCCGGCTGCGGGAAGCGCTTGCCGAAGCACCGCCCGAGCGGGTGCGGATCGGCGTCCTGGGCCCGCTCACCGTGTGGCGCGGGGACTGCCCGGTCGAGATCGGCGCCGAGAAGCAGCGCCTGCTGCTCGCGATGCTGGCGTTGCAGCCGAACCGCACGGTCCGGCGCGAGGACCTCGTCGACGTCATCTGGGACGAGTCGCCGCCGTCGGGCCTGGAGCTGCTCCACACCTACGTCGCGCGGCTGCGGCGGGCGCTGCGGCCCGCCGACCCCATCGCCACCGACAAGGGCGGCTACCGGCTGACCGCCGACGTCGAGGACCTCGACCTCCTGCGGTTCGAGGCGTTGCTGGCCGAGGACGCCCACCGCGAGGCCCTGGAGCTCTGGCGCGGGCCGGCGCTGGCCGATGTCGGACGGCTCCGGCAGCACCCCGCCCGGCTGGCACTGGCGATGAAGCGCGCGAAGGCGGTGATGGCGTTCACCGAGGCCGCGGACCCCGAGGACGCGGCGATCCAGCTGCGCGTGCTCACCGCCGAGGAGCCGCTGAACGAGTCCGCGCACGCTCGGCTGATGCAGGTGCTCGCCGCGTCCGGGCGGCAGGCCGCCGCGCTGGCGGTGTTCGAGGAGATCCGGCTGCGGCTGGACGCCGAGCTGGGCATCGAACCCGGCGCCGAGCTGCGCGCGGCCCAGCGGCAGGTGCTGCGCCAGGACTTCGCCGCCCCGGAACCGCCGGCCCGCGTCCCCGCCCAGCTGCCCGCGGACGTCGCCGGCTTCCGCGGCCGCACCGGCCAGCTGGCCGAGCTCGACGCCCTCCGGGAAGGCGGCGGCACCGGCGCGCGCATCGCCGTCCTGTCCGGCACCGGCGGGGTCGGGAAGACGGCGCTGGCCGTCCACTGGGCCCAACGGTCCCTCGCCGAGTTCCCGGACGGCCAGCTCTACCTGGACCTGCACGGCTACGGCACGGTCCGGCCGGTCGAGCCGGGTGACGCGCTGTCCGGGTTCCTGCGCGCCCTCGGCGTCGACGGCGCGGACATCCCCGCCGAGCCGGAGGAGCGCGCCGCGAAGTTCCGCACCGCGCTCACCGGCCGCCGGATGGTGCTGCTGCTGGACAACGCCGGCTCGGTCGGGCAGGTCCGCCCGCTGCTGCCCGGCTCGGCGTCGTGCCTGGTCCTGGTGACCAGCCGGGACGCGCTGCCGGGGCTGGTCGCGCGGCACGGCGCCCGCCGCGTGCTCGTCGACCTGCTGACCGAGGCCGAAGCCCTCGACCTGCTGCGGACGCTGCTCGGCGCCCGCGTCGACGACGAGCCGGACGCCGCCGAGGCGCTGATCGGCTACTCCGCCCGGCTGCCGCTGGCCCTGCGGCTGGTCGCGGAGCTGGCGCTGAGCCGGCCGGGGGAGCGGCTCGACGCCCTCGCCGAGGAACTCGCCGACGAACGGCGCCGGCTCGACCTGCTCGACGGCGGCGGCGACCCGCTGACCGCGGTCCGGGCCGTCTTCTCGTGGTCCTACCGGCACCTGACGGCCGACGCCGCGCGCGTGTTCCGGCTCTGCGGCCTGCACCCGGGCCGCGACCTGACCCCGGCCGCGATCGCCGCGCTCGCCGGCGTCACCCTGCCGGAGGCGGAACGGCTGACGGCCACGCTGGTCCGCGCCCACCTCGCGCAGGAGACCGGCGACGACCGCGTCCAGCAGCACGACCTGCTGCGCGTCTACGCCGCCGAGCTCGCCGCGCGGAACGAGACCGAGAGCCACGCCGCGCAGGAGCGGCTGTTCGACTTCTACGTCCGGTCGGCCGCGCAGGCCATGGACGTCGTCCTGCCGCAGGAACGCCACCTGCGCCACGACGTGCCCGACCCGGACGTCAAGGTGCTCGACGCGCCGGCGTGGCTGGAGGCCGAGCGCCGCAACCTCCTGGCCGTCGCGGCGCACGCGACGCGGCACGGGTGGGCCGAGCACCTGCGGCTGCTGTCCGGGATCCTCTGGCACTACCTCGACGTCGGCGGCTACCACGAGGAATCGCTGGTGCTGCACTCGCACGCGTCGGCGCTGGCCCACGACGCCGGCGACCGGGTGGCGGAGGCCGAGCCGCTCATCCTGATCGCGCTCGGCCACTGGCGCGTCGGCCGCTCCCGGGAGGCGCGGCGGTACCTGGAGGAGGCGCTCGTCCTCGCTCGCGAGACCGGCGACCAGCGCACCGAGATCCACGCGGTCAACACCCTCGGCCTGGTCTGCCGGGCGCTGGGCCGGTTCGCCGAAGCGATCACGTACTCGACCGAAGCCCTGTCCCTGACCCGCAAGGCCGGCGACCGCACCAGCGAAGGCCTCGTCCTGGTGGTGCTCGGCTGCTCCTGCCGCGGCATCGGCCGTTACGGCGAAGCGATCGGCTACCTCGAGGAGGCGCACGCGCTGGCCCGCGACACCGCCGACCGCACGAGCGAGGGCTACGCGCTGGTCAACATGGGCGATTCGCTGTCGGCGCTGGGCCGCCACGACGAGGCGGTCCGTGCGCTGGAGGAGGGGCTGGAGCACTTACGCGCCATGGGCGTGTGGGTCAGCGAGGGGTACGCGCTCGGCATCCTCGGCGACGTCGAGCACGCGCGCGGCCGCTACCCGGAGGCCGCGGCCCACCTCGAGCGGGCCCTCGAAATCGCGCAGGAGACCGGCAGCCCGACCAACCGCAGTGTCGCGCTGAAGCACCTCGGCGACGTCCGGCTGGCGCAGGGCCGGGAAACCGAAGCGGCCCAGCACCTCGAAGAGGCACTGGGCCTGGCCCGCGAATGCGGCGACCGGGGCGTGGAGTCCCGGGTGCTCAACAGCCTCGGTGCGCTGGCGGCGGCCCGGGGCGCGTCTTCGGACGCGCTCGGCTACCACCGCGAAGCGCTTGCCGTGGCGAAGGAAACGGGCTGCCGTCCCGAGCAGGGGCGTGCCCACTGCGGGCTCGGTGAAGTCCACAGTGGACTCGGTGACCCGGGGACGGCGCGCGAACACTGGGAACGCGCGCTGGCCTGTTACGCCGGGGAGTGCGTGCCCGGCGCGACCCGGGTCGAAGACCACCTGGCGGCCTTGGCGTAGTGGCGTTCGTCGGCGACGAGGTCGCTTTCGAGGCGCTGGACGTCCCGGTCGAAGACCTCGGTGCTGCCGGCCAGCCGGTTGCGCGGGTACGGACGGCGGCGGTACGCGTGGTCGAGCGCCCAGGCGAGCACGACAACTGCAGCGAGAACGGCGATGATCATGACGCTCCTCCCGGAGTGCTAACGGCTGTTGCTTTGAAGAACGTGTAATGGAAGGTCCCGTATTCCCTGGTGGTGCGGTAAAGGTCGGCGATCCCGCGGGCCCAGCCGGCCTCGTCGATGAGCCCCCTCGCGACGGCGGTCTCGCCGACGCCCTCGACCATCGCGGTGAAGGTGTCCCGGGTGAAGCCGGTGACGAGGTCCGGCCGTGACGCGTCCGCGTAGACCGTCCGCGGTTCGACGTGGACGTCTTCGAAACCGGCGTCGGCGAGCAGCGGGTGGAGGCGCCGGCCGAGGAGCCCGTCGCCGCCGGCGTCGGCCTGCAGGCGCACCAGGCAGTCGATCGCGGCCTGGGCGTGGTCGCTGCGCGGGTGGAAGAACGCCGAGCCGTGGTCGCCCTCGATGACGGTGATCGTCCCGCCCGGCCGCAGCAGGGTTTTCAGGTGTGCCAACGCTTTCTCCGGCTCCGGCAGGTGTTCGAGCACGAAGCAGACGAAGAGGTGGTCCCATTCGCCGTCGAGCGCGAAGAGGTCGGCCCGGCGGAACTCGACGCCCCCGACTCGCTGCCTGGCTTGGTCCAGGGAGTCTTCGGAGACGTCGACCGCGGTCAGGTGCGCGTCCGGGCTGCGGGCCACGAGGTGGACGGTCTGGGCGCCGATGCCGCAGCCGACCTCCAGCACGCGGCTCCCGGCGGGGTAGGCCGTCCCGGCGTGCAGCAGCGCGGCCAGGACGTCGGCCTGGTCGCCGAGGCGGCGGGCCTCGGGTTCGGTGTATCCGTGCACGTAGCTGGTGTCCATCCGACCAGCGTGCTGCGACAATGGCTCGATGGACAGAGCCAAAACCCCGCGCTCGGAGGGGTCCATAGGATCGGACTTCCTCCAGCTCGACGTCCGCGAGGCGCCGGCGGGCGGGCTCGCGGACTGGCTCGCGGGGCAGCTGCGCGCGGCCGTCGCCGACGGCAGGCTCCCGGTCGGCGGCCGCTTGCCCGCGTCCCGGGTCCTGGCCGCCGAGCTGCGCGTGTCCCGCGGGGTCGTCACCGAGGCCTACCAGCGCCTGATCGACGACGGCCACGCGGCGGGCCGCGGCCGGGCCGGCACGGTGGTGGTGGCCGCGCCCGTGCTCGCGCCCGAACCCGCGCGCGTCCGGCCGCCGTCGAAGGTGATCACGCCGATGCCGGGCGTCGAGGTCTTCGACGCGGTCCGCGCGGCCCCGGCCCGCATCGACCTGACGCCGGGCGTCCCGGACCTGACGGCGTTCCCGCGCGCGGCGTGGCTGCGGGCCGAACGGGCGGTGCTGGACGAGCTGGAGCCGTCCCACTTCGGCTACGGCGACCCCCGCGGCGCGCCGGCGATGCGGCTGCAGGTGTCGCGCTGGCTGGCGCGCAGCCGCGGCATCCGGGTGGACCCCGGCGAGATCATCGTGGTGGCCGGCGTCGCGCAGGCGTTGACGCTGGTGGGGGAGGTGCTGCGGCAGCACGGCGTCGACGGGATCGCGGTCGAGGACCCGAGCTCGCTGGGCGCACGGCAGCACCTGCACCACTGCGGCCTGGTGACCCCGCCGGTCCCGGTGGACGACGACGGCCTGCGCGTCGCCGAACTGCGTGCCCCGGCCGTGCTGGTGACGCCGGCCCACCAGTTCCCGATGGGCGTGGTCCTGGGCGGCGAGCGCCGCCGCGACCTGCTGCGCTGGGCGGCCGAGGGCGGGATCGTTGTGGAGGACGACTACGACGCCGAGCACCGCTACGACCGCGCACCGGTGCCCGCGGTCCGGGCGATGCTGCCGGAAGTGCTGTACACGGGCAGCGTGTCGAAGCTGCTGGCGCCCGCGCTGCGCGTCGGCTGGCTGGTGGCGCCCGCGCGGTTCCGCGACGACCTCGTGGCGGCGAAGCGGTTCGCGGACCTGGGCAACCCGGTGCTGGCGCAGCTGGTCCTGGCCCGGCTGATGGAGACGGGCGAGCTGGAGCGGCAGCTGAGGGTGGTCCGGGCCCGCCACCGCCGTCGCCGTGACGCGATGATCCGTGCTCTGGCGGCTTCCCTGCCCACCGCGGTGGTCCACGGTGCGGCGGCAGGGCTGCATTTGACGATCACGTTCGACTCCGAGGTCGACGACGTCGCACTGGCGGCGGCCGCGCTGGCGGAGGGGGTGAAGGTCCAGCCGCTGTCATGGCACCGGCAGCTCCCGGGGCGGCCGGGGCTGGTCCTGGGGTACGCGGCGCGGACGGCGACGGAGATCGCCGAGGGGGTCGCGGTCCTGGGAAAGCTCACGGGTTCAGTAAAGGATCCACAAAGGACAGTCAAGCAGGTGTGATCATGCTCTCCCAGGCGATTCCGGAACTTGGTTGCCATACGCAAGCAACTTGCTTAGCCTAGCTAAGGGACTTTGCGAGCAGAAGGGTTGCACAGTGGCGGAACGCCGGACGTATTCGATCGCGGAACTGGGGCCGCGGTACAAGTGGATCGCGCTGTCCAACACGACGCTGGGCATGCTGATCGCCACGATCAACTCCTCGATCGTGCTGATCGCGCTGCCCGACATCTTCAAGGGCATCGGCATCAACCCCCTCGAGCCCGCCAACACCAGCTACCTGCTGTGGATGATCATGGGCTTCCTCGTGGTCACCGCGGTGCTGGTGGTGAGCTTCGGGCGGCTCGGCGACATGTACGGCCGGGCGAGGATGTACAACCTCGGCTTCGCCGTCTTCACCGTTTCCTCCATCATGCTGGCCGTCACCTGGTTCGGCGGTGACGCGGCCGCGTTGTGGCTGATCGGCTGGCGGATCGTGCAGGGCGTCGGCGGCGCCTTCCTGATGGCCAACTCCTCGGCGATCCTCACCGACGCCTTCCCGGCCAACCAGCGCGGCCTCGCGCTCGGCATGAACGGCGTCGCGGCCATCGCGGGCTCGTTCCTCGGCCTGGTCGTCGGCGGCGTGCTCGCCCCGGTCGACTGGAACCTGATCTTCCTGGTGTCGGTGCCCTTCGGCGTGATCGGCACGATCTGGGCGTACCTCAAGCTGCACGACACCGGCGTCCGCAAGCACGCGCGGATGGACTGGTGGGGCAACATCACCTTCGCCGTCGGCCTGATCGCGGTGCTGGTCGGCATCACCTACGGCATCCAGCCGCACGGCACGTCGCAGACCGGCTGGACCAGCCCGATGGTGCTCTCGTGCCTGATCGGCGGCGTCGCGGTGCTCGTCGCGTTCGTGGTCATCGAGACGAAGGTCGACAACCCGCTGTTCCGGTTGTCGCTGTTCAAGATCCGCTCGTTCACGTGGGGCAACATCGCCAACCTGACGGCGTCGCTCGGCCGCGGTGGGCTGCAGTTCATCCTGATCATCTGGCTGCAGGGCATCTGGCTGCCGCAGCACGGCTACACGTTCGAGCAGACGCCGTTGTGGGCGGGCATCTACATGCTCCCGATGACGGTCGGCTTCCTCCTGGCCGCCCCGACGTCGGGCATCCTCGCCGACCGGATCGGCAGCCGCCTGCTCGCTTCCAGCGGCCTGTTCATCACGGCGATCACGTTCCTGCTGCTGATCATCCTGCCGGTGAACTTCGACTACTGGGCATTCGCGGCGATCCTGCTGATCAACGGGATCGGCATGGGCATGTTCTCCTCGCCCAACCGCGCCGAGGTGATGAACAGCCTCCCGGCGGATTCGCGCGGCTCCGGCGCGGGCATGATGACGACGTTCCAGAACGCGGCGATGGTCCTGTCGATCGGCTTCTTCTTCAGCCTGATCATCTCGGGCCTGTCGAGCAGCCTCCCGTCGACGATGCACGACGGCCTGATCGCCCACGGCGTCCCCGAAGCGGCGGCCACGCAGGTGGCGAACCTGCCGGCGGTGGCGGTGCTGTTCGCGGCGTTCCTGGGGTACAACCCGATCCAGCAGCTCCTGGGCGGCCAGCTGACGTCCTTGCCGCCAGACCAGGCGTCGTTCCTGACGGGCCGCAGCTTCTTCCCGAACCTGATCTCGGGCCCGTTCCAGTCGGGTCTGGCGGTGGCGTTCGGCTTCGCGATCGCGGTGTGCTTGATCGGCGCGGTGGCATCGCTGCTGACGAAGGACGCCCGCCCGAAGAGCGGCGAGTCGGTGGGCGAGGAGCTGGCAGCGGTGGCCGGCGAGTCCGGCGGCGGGCCGAGCGAGCTGGTGTCGCCCGCAAGCGAACGCTGACGACCGGGTCCGGAGCCGGGTGCCGCCTGCGCGGTACCCGGCTTCTCCGTCGTCAGGCCGTGACGAGCGCGGGTTCGGCGACCTCGGCCGCCGGCTCCGTCTTCGTCTTCTCGGCCCGGCGCCGCGTGATGATCCGGCGCCCGACGTCGATCATCGGGACCTCGGCCCAGCGGTACAGCAGGTCGGCGGCCGGCAGCCCGACGATCGTCACGGCGACCGCGGTGAGCGTGCGGTGCGGGGCGAGCGAGCGGCCCGCCGCCGGCGACCAGCGAGGGCACCAGCAGCGCCGCGAGCAGGATGTAGATCGTGCCGGTGATCGAGCCGCCTTCGTCGCTCAGCAGCTCGGCGATTTCGGCGAACATGGTCTGGACCGCGACCAGCGCGGCGGCGACCACCAGCCCGGCGGCGGGATGCGTGAACACCCGCAGCGCGGCGAAGCCCTTGCGGTGGTGCAGCACGATCGCCAGCGCCGACGCCGAACGCGAGCAGCGGCCAGACGAGGTAGAACTTCTGCTCGACACCGAGCGTCCAGGCCTGGCCGAAGAGGGGCATCTGGTGGAACTCGCCGACGAAGGCGACGACCACGCCGGGTGGCCAAGTCGGGGTGACGTTTGGGACGTTCGGGCCCGTAGCGTGCCTGATCGTGGCGAAGTCCGTGCCCGCCGAGGCCGCGCGGGCGTAGGCCGTCGGTCGGCTTGACCTACCGGCCGACGGACGCGCGCTGGATCTTCACGGGGTGCGCCGGGGCGCCGTCCAGCGGTCCGTTCGGGTCGGTCGGGATGATGCCGTCGGCCACCATGTGGTCCAGCGCCTCCATGCCGCGCACCACGCGGCCCAACACCGAATAGTTGGCCGGGATGTTCGCGAACGAGTGCACGATGAAGAACTCCGACCCGTTCGTCCCGGGCCCCTGGTTCCCCATCGCCACGGTCCCGCGCGGGTAGGTCTCGGCCCCGGTGACCTCATCGGGGAACTTGTACCCCGGTCCGCCCTTCTCGACCTCGTAGATGTCCCCGCACTGGAGGACACCGAGCCGGGAAGAGTTCGAAAGCCGCCAGCACTGCGACCGGTCGTAGAACCGCTGCAGGATGAGCGAAACCATGTTGTGGACCGCGCAGGGCGCCGCCCCGGCGCGGTCGAGCCGCACCGTCACCGGGCCGTAGTTGAAGCGGAACGTCACGTCGACCGTCCCGCGCGTCAGCGCGAACGGCAGCGGGCGCACCACGGGCCGGGCGGCCGGGTTGTCCGGCGTCGGCGTGAAGGAGCAGCGGACCACCGGTGCGGACGCGGCCGAAGCCGAAACCGGCGCCACCAGCAACGCACCCAAGACACCGACGAGAGCCAGACCCCAGCGCAGCTTCATGCCGGGGACGTTAGCGAATGACGAACTACTTGCGCCAGGCCGTGCGCTGCTTGCGGATGTCGAGCACCAGCAGCAGGACCAGGAACAGCGCCAGGCCGACGAGCCAGACGTTCTCGGTGTTGTTCTCGTGGTTGCCCTTGATCATCACGAGCAGGATGACCGCGCTGACCCAGCCGGCGATGCGGGTGGCCTTCGGAAACGAGCCGTGCCAGCCCCAGGCCGCGGACGGCTCGTCGCGGGGGTCGACCTCGGGCCGCTTCTCGACCGCCTTGCCTGCCACGATGAACTCCTCAAGACCCATGAACCACGTACCCGCCGATGATCCCACACCTCCGGGTGCGCCGCGGAGACGCCCCGCGTGGTGGTGGCCACTCGTGAGGGCCTCGGAGCGCGCCCGGTGCGGCAGCCCCGCGCGAGGGAACCTCCGGGTGCGCCGCGGAGACGCCCCGCGCGACAATGACCCGCGATGACTACCTCGCGAAGCGTTCTCGTGCTCGGCTCCACCGGGTCCATCGGCGTGCAGGCCCTGGACGTCGCGGCGCGCAACCCGCACCTCTTCCGGGTGGCCGGCATCGCCGCCGGCGGTGCCGATCCGGCCGCGCTCGCCGCGCAGGCGCTCGCCCACGGGGTCGAGGCCGTCGCCGTGACCAAGGCCACGGCCGCCGAAGACGTGCAGCTCGCGCTCTACGCCGAAGCGCAGAAGCGGGGCTACGACCAGGGCGACTTCAAGCTCCCGCGGCTCTTCGCGGGCTCGGACGCCGTCACCGAGCTCATCGACGCCGTCCCGGTCGACACCGTCCTCAACGCCCTCCCGGGTTCCCGCGGCCTCGAGCCGACGCTCAAAGCGCTCGCCACCGGCGCCACCCTCGCGCTCGCGAACAAGGAGTCGCTCATCGCCGGCGGGCCGCTCGTGCTCGCCGCCGCGAAGCCGGGGCAGCTGGTACCCGTCGACTCCGAGCACTCCGCCATCGCGCAGGCCCTGCGTGCCGGGCGCCGGAGCGAGGTCGCCCGGCTCGTCCTCACCGCATCGGGCGGTCCCTTCCGCGGCCGCAAGCGCGCCGAACTGGCCGATGTCACCGTCGAGCAGGCGATGGCGCACCCGACCTGGTCGATGGGCCCGCTGATCACCATCAACTCGGCCACGCTGGTCAACAAGGGCCTGGAGCTGATCGAGGCGGCGCTGCTGTTCGACATCGCGCCGGAAAAGATCGACGTCACCGTGCACCCGCAGTCGATCGTGCACTCGATGGTGACCTTCACCGACGGCTCGACGATCGCCCAGGCCAGCCCGCCCGACATGCGGCTGCCGATCGCGCTCGCCCTGCACTGGCCCGACCGGGTTCCCGACGCCGCCCCGGCCTGCACCTGGGACAAGGCCGCGACCTGGACTTTCGAGCCACTGGACGACGACGCCTTCCCGGCCGTCGAGCTCGCCCGCCACTGCGGCACCGCGGGCGGCTGCCTGCCCGCCGTCTACAACGCGGCGAACGAGGAGCTGGTCGCTGCTTTCCTGAAGCAGAACACCCGCTTCACGTCGATAGTGGACACTGTTTCCGAGGTGGTGGGAGCCGCCGACGAGTGGCGTCGCGAACCGCGCGACGTCGACGACGTTCTCGCCGCCGAGCGCTGGGCTCGCGCGCGGGCCGGTTCGATCATCGAGGGGAAGTAGCGGGTGTCCTACATCATCGGTGTGGTGCTCTTCGCACTGGGGATCTGCGTCTCCGTCGCACTGCACGAGGCCGGCCACATGGTCACCGCGAAGGCCTTCGGCATGAAGGTCCGCCGGTACTTCGTGGGCTTCGGGCCCACGGTGTTCTCCTGGCGCCGCGGGGAGACCGAGTACGGCCTGAAGTGGATCCCGCTCGGCGGCTTCTGCGACATCGCCGGCATGACCGCGCTCGACGAGGTCACGCCGGACGAGGCGCCGCGTGCGATGTGGCGGTTCAAGACCTGGAAGCGCACCGTCGTCATGAGCGCCGGGTCGGTCACGCACTTCATCCTCGGCTTCGTGGTGCTGTACCTGATGGCCGTGACGATGGGGCTGCCGAACCTGGCCCCCGCCACGACCGAGCCGGTGCTGGCCGCGACCTCCTGCGCCCGCTCGACCACCACCGAGGCCGAGGCCCAGGACAGCTCCTGCCCGCCGGGCGCGCCGACCCCGGCGAAGACGGCCGGCCTGCAGGTCGGCGACAAGGTGCTCTCGGTCGGCGGCAAGCCGGTCGCGACCTGGGACGAGATGCTCGCCGCCGTGCAGGCCACCAGCGGCCCGACGGCCTTCCAGGTGCTGCGCGAGGGTAAGACGCTGAACCTCACCGTCGACGTGCCGAAGGTGAAGCGCTGGACCAGCGCCGGGGTGAAGGAAGTCGGCATGATCGGCGCGTCGGCGCAGCCACCCGCGCTGACCACGCAGTACGGCCCGGTCGCCGCGGTCGGCGCCACGTTCAGCTTCACCGGCACGATGTTCTCCGAGACGGCCCAGCGGCTCGTCGAGTTCCCGGAGCGCATCCCCGCCGTCGTCACCGCGATCTTCGGCGGCGAGCGCGACCCGAACACCCCGGTCAGCGTCGTCGGCGCGAGCCGGATCGGCGGCGAGGCCGTCGAGCGCGGCATCTGGGTGCTGTTCTTCTTCCTGCTGGCCAGCCTGAACTTCTTCATCGGCGTGTTCAACCTGCTGCCGCTGCTGCCGCTCGACGGCGGGCACATCGCGGTGGTCTGGTACGAGCGCGTCCGCGACTGGATCCGGGCCCGGCGCGGCAAGGTCGCCGGCGGGCCCGTCGACTACACCAAGCTGTCCGGGATCACGATGGTGCTGGTGCTCATCGGCGGCGCGGTGACCCTACTCACGGTGACGGCGGACATCGTCAACCCGATTCGTCTGCAGTAGTGCCCCGCCTCGGAGGGGTTCCGGCCCCTCCTGGGCGGGCCATACAGGGCGTAATGCTGCTCACCGTGACGGTTGACATGGTGAAGGTGGCCCGGTCGGGGTAGGTACGCTGGAGGCCGTGACCGTCGCACTCGGTATGCCCGCCCTGCCCCCGCCCGTCCTCTCCGAGCGCCGCAAGACCCGCCAGCTCCAGGTGGGCTCGGTCGGCGTCGGCAGCGACTCCCCGATCTCCGTGCAGTCGATGACGACGACGCTCACCTCCGACGTCAACGCGACCCTGCAGCAGATCGCCGAGCTGACCGCCGCGGGCTGCGACATCGTCCGCGTCGCCTGCCCGTCGGCCGACGACGCCGAGGCGCTGCCCGCGATCGCGAAGAAGTCGCAGATCCCGGTGATCGCCGACATCCACTTCCAGCCGAAGTACGTCTTCGCCGCGATCGAGGCCGGCTGCGCCGCGGTCCGCGTGAACCCGGGCAACATCCGGAAGTTCGACGACCAGGTCAAGGAGATCGCGCAGGCCGCGAAGGACCACGGCACGCCGATCCGGATCGGCGTCAACGCGGGTTCGCTCGACAAGCGGATCATGGACAAGTACGGCAAGGCGACGCCCGAAGCGCTGGCCGAGTCGGCGCTGTGGGAGGCGTCGCTGTTCGCCGAGCACGACTTCCACGACATCAAGATCTCGGTGAAGCACAACGACCCGGTGGTCATGGTGCGCGCGTACGAGCTGCTCGCCGAGCAGTGCGACTACCCCCTGCACCTGGGCGTCACCGAGGCGGGCCCGGCGTTCCAGGGCACCATCAAGTCGGCCGTCGCGTTCGGCGCGCTGCTGCGGCAGGGCATCGGCGACACGATCCGCGTGTCGCTGTCCGCGCCGCCGGTCGAAGAGGTCAAGGTCGGCATCCAGATCCTGCAGTCGCTGAACCTCAAGCAGCGCAAGCTGGAGATCGTTTCGTGCCCGTCGTGCGGGCGCGCGCAGGTCGACGTCTACACGCTCGCCGAGCAGGTCACGGCCGGGCTCGAGGGCATGGAGATCCCGCTGCGCGTGGCCGTCATGGGCTGCGTCGTGAACGGCCCGGGCGAGGCTCGCGAGGCCGACCTCGGGGTCGCTTCCGGCAACGGCAAGGGCCAGATCTTCGTCAAGGGCGAGGTCATCAAGACCGTGCCCGAGCACGCGATCGTCGAGACGCTCATCGAAGAGGCCATGCGCATCGCCGAAGAGGCCGGGGAGTCCCTCGGCCAGGGCGAGCCGGTCGTCACCGCTGGCTGAGCTGCTATCGGGGGTCCGGGTGGCGAAGCCCCCGGCTCGGGGCGAAGCCCCGGCTGTTACAGCGCTGCTGGCGGACGACGCGCTGGAGGCGTCGTCCGTCGTCGCCAACCGCGCGATGAACCGCGAGCGGCGGCTGGCCGGTCGTGACGGCTATTCGCGCGTCCTCGGGTTCGACATCCTGGGCCTGCCGCCGGGCGCGCGCTGGCTCGACCTGTGCTGCGGCAGCGGACGGGCGCTCCTCGACGCGGCCGCGGCCCGGCCGGACCTCGACATCACCGGCGTCGACCTGGTCGGGTACTTCGCGGCGACCGGGCCCGTGCGGTTCGAAACCGCGTCGATCACGGCGTGGGAGCCCGCGGGCCGGTTCGACCTCGTGACCTGCGTACACGGCTTGCACTACGTCGGCGACAAGCTCGGCGCGCTGCGGCGGGCGGCGTCGTGGCTGAGCGACGGCGGGGTGTTCGTGGCGAACTTCGACGTCTCCGGCGTCCGGCTGCCGGGCGGCGCGCGCCGGGTCCTGCCGGCGTTGCGATCCGCCGGCTTCGCCTACGACGCACGGGCCCGCCGGATCCGGCGCACCGGCCCGTTCACCGGGGTCCTGCCCTTCCGCTACCTCGGCGCGGACGACCGGGCCGGCCCCAACTACACGGGCCAGCCGGCGGTCCACTCGTACTACGAGTCAGCCCTGTAGGTGGTGCTGGGCGGCGTCGCGGATCTGCAGGCGGACGTTCTCCAGCGCGGCGGCGACCTCGTCGATCTGCTGCGACGCCAGCTGGATCGAGCCCTGGATCGCGGTCGCGGTCGAGGTTTCGCCGAGCAGGCCGAGCACCTGCGCCTGCAGGTCTTCGAGGTCGCTCTTGGTGGCGAGCGCGATGCCGGTGGGCACCTGGTCGGCGAGCAGCTCGAGCTGCTGCGCCTGCTCCTGGATCGTCATCGGTGGTTCCTTCCGCGGGGGGACGCACCCTCCGTGTTAGCAGAACCGGAACTGTCGGTGGTGACGTTTACGCTGGTATTCGTGAGCGTGACCTGGGCTGTCCACCAGCCGCACCCCGTGGTGCGGCCCCTGGTCACGCGCTACGTCGGGTACGCGCAGGACGAGGTGACGCTGCCGGTCCACCGCGGGCTGCCGTCCCGGCACGTGACGCTGGTCATCAGCCTCGCCGGGCCGGTCCGGATGTCCGGGCACAGCCTGCAGGCGCTGGTCGGCGGGCTGCACACGCGCGCGGTGCTGATCCGGCAGGACCGCCGGCAGGAAGGGCTGCAGCTGGAGCTCGACCCGCTGGGCGTGCGGACGCTGTTCGGGGTCACGGCGGCGGAGCTCGGCGGCGAGGTGCACGACCTGGCCGAGTTCGGCCTGGGCTCGCTGCCGGAGCGGCTGGGTGCGCTGCCGACGTGGCGGGAGCGGTTCGCCCTCCTCGACGGCGTGCTGGCCGCGCGGGCGGTCTCACCGGTGGCACCGCCGCCGGAGCTGGGGGAGGCGTGGCGCCGGATGCGGGGCGCCGACGGGCAAGTGCGCGTCGCGGAACTGGCCGGCGAGGTCGGCTGGAGCCGCCGTCACCTGGGGGAGCGGTTCCGCGCGGAGCTGGGCCTGGCCCCGAAGCAGGCGGCGCGGGTGCTGCGGTTCGAGCGCGCCGGTCGGCTGCTGCGGCAGGGGCACGCGGACCTGGCGGCGCTGGCCGTCGCGTGCGGGTACTACGACCAGGCGCACCTGACCAACGAGTGGCGGGCGCTGGCCGGGTGCACGCCGGGCACGTGGATCGCCGAGGAGCTCCCGTTCCTCCAAGACGAGGAGGTGGCGGCGGGGCAAGACTCGCCGGTATGACTCCTGAACCGAACGTCTGGCCCGCCCTGCGCTACGACGACGCCCCGGCGGCGGTCCGTTTCCTCGTCGACGTCCTGGGTTTCACCGAGGCACTGGTGGTGCCCGAAGGCGACTTGATCGCGCACGCGGAGCTGCGCTGGCCCGAGGGCGGCGCGGTGATGCTGGGCAGCGTCCGCCCGCCGGACGGGATCCACGACGCGATGAAGCCCGGTACCGGCGCGGTGTACGTGGTGTCGGACAAGGTCGACGAGATCCACGCCCGGGTGAAGAAGGCGGGCGCGGAGATCACGGCGGAGCTGACGGACACGGAGTACGGCTCCCACACGTTCAGCCTCCGCGACCCGGAGGGCAACGCCTGGACAATCGGCACCTACCGCGGCGCACCCTGACCCGCCCGGAGGTCATGAACGTGCTTGTTCATGACCTCCCCGGCCGGCGGCGAAGCGGGAGCCCGGCTACTGCACCGGCCGCTCGAACGTCACCAGCAGCCCGTCCACCCCGCCGGGCCCGACCCGCCCCTTCACCTCCGCCGAGGTGATCGCCTTCAGCTGCCAGCCGTCCTCGGCGTGGTCGTTGAGCAGTTTCTCGAGCTTCCCGCCCGACATCTTGCCGCCGATCATCTTCTCCCGGACCTCGACGACCTTGTACGTATACCGCTGCATACGGCCCATTCTCCCCGGGAACCGCGACCCGGGCCGTTCATCCCAGCGTGTCGACGACCTCGCGTTCCGTTTACCGGCGGAATCTGGCACCCTGGACCCCGTGTTGCGGCTTGCAGGTGCACGGCTGCTCGATGATCGGGACTATCCGGCGGTCCGTGCCGCGCTCGCCGCCGACCCGGTGGGCAGCTGCATGGTCAGCGCCCGGGTCGAGGCTGCCGGTCTCGACCCGTGGCGGCTCGGTGGCGAGCTCTGGGCCGCCGACAGCCGTCCGGTCCGGGCCGGACGGCTCCAAGGCCTGTGCTTTTCCGGGCCCAACCTCATTCCCCTGCGCGGCAACGCCCCCGCGTTGCGCTCCTTCGCCGACCGCGCGCTCCGGAGGCAACGCACCTGTTCTTCCCTCGTCGGCCCGGCCGAGCAGGTCCTCGGGCTCTGGGAGGAGCTCGAAGACGAGTGGGGCCCGGCCCGCGAGGTCCGCGACGACCAGCCGCTGATGGCCCTCGACTCGACGCCGCTGGTCGCGGCCGACCCGCTGGTCCGCCCCGTCCGGCCGGACGAGCTCGAGCGGTACCTGCCCGCGGCGGTCGCGATGTTCATCGAGGAGGTCGGCGTCGACCCGCGCAGCGGCGACGGCGGCGCCAGCTACCGCGCCCGCGTCACCGAGCTGATCGGCGCCGGGCGCGCGTTCGCCCGGTTCGAAAACGGCGAAGTCGTGTTCAAGGCCGAGATCGGCGCGATGTCGGCCACCGTCGGGCAGATCCAGGGCGTCTGGGTGCACCCCGAACGCCGCGGCGACGGCCTCGGCACCGCCGGCACCGCCGCGGTCGTGAACCGGCTCGTCAAAGGCCTGGGCCGCACCGCCAGCCTCTACGTCAACGCCTTCAACACCCCCGCCCTCGCGGCCTACCGCAAGATCGGCTTCCAGCAAGTCGGCCAGTACGCGACGGTCCTCTTCTAGCCACTCTTCCGTGGCGGCGTTTCGAGGCCGGGACACCCCTCCTGACCAGGCATCATCCCGCCATGAGTGCACGTCGAGGCCGCGGTGCGCTCGCGGTGCTGCTGCTCGTCGCCGCGACCACCGCCGGGTGCTCGGGCGACGATCCCGAGGACGCCCTCTCCGCCTTCCTCGACGCCCTCGCGTCCGGGGACGTCGCCGCCGCGGCCGCGAACACCGACTCGCCGGCCGCGGCCACGAGCGTGCTGTCCCAGATCCGCGGCGTGCTCGAGCCCGAGTCCCTCGACGTCGACGACGAAGAGGTCAAGGAGCCGAACGGCGACACCGTCACCGCCGGCTACCAGCTCACCTGGCACCTGCCGCAGGGGCGCACGTGGTCCTACCGCGCCGACGCCCTGCTGCGCGCCGCCGAGACCGGCTGGCAGGTGCACTGGCAGCCGACCGTCGTGCACCCGCAGCTGGCCGTCGGCCAGACCCTCGGCCTGCTGCCGCAGCTGCCCGAGATCGCACCGGTCCTCGACCGCGACGGCGTGCCGCTGATGCGCCCGCAGACCGTGATCGGGGTGGCCGTCGACCCGCAGAAGACCGGCAACGCGAGCGCGGTGGCCGGCTCGCTCGCGAAGGCGCTGCACCGCTACGAGCCGTCGGTCACCGGCCGGTCGGTGCTGGAGGGGATGAGCAAGACCAAGCCCGGCGACGCCTACCCGGTGATCAGCCTGCGCGCCGGCGACTACCAGCGGGTCAAGCCGGTGATCTACGACCTGCCCGGCGTCCGGTTCGTCAGCCAGGAGCGGCTGCTGCCGGTCACCCGCGGGTCCGGGCAGCAGGTTCTGCCGGGCATCCGCGCGCTGGTCGAGCAGCAGCTGGCGGGGGCGGCGGGCTGGCGGATCGTCACCAGGGGCGTCACCGGCGGCGAGGTCTCCGAACTGAAGGCCGAGCCGCCGCGCCCGTCGCCGGCAGTCACCAGCACGCTCAGTGCGCGGATCCAGGCCGCTGCCGAGAAGGCCCTGGACACCGAGCCGTACCCGGCCGCGCTGGTGGCGATTCAGCCGTCGAGCGGGGACATCCTCGCGGTGGCGCAGAACCGGGCCGCCGACGACGAAGGCTCGCTGGCCCTGGCCGGCCGCTTCCCGCCGGGCTCGACGTTCAAGATCGTGACGGCGGCGGCCGCGCTGTCGGCGGGCGACGTCGACGCCGGCAGCCCGGTCGACTGCCCCGGCACGACGACGATCGAGAACCGCGTCGTCCCGAACGAAGGCCGGTTCGACCTCGGCCGCGTCCCGCTGGCGACGGCGTTCGCGCGCTCGTGCAACACGACCTTCGCCCGGCTCGCCGCCGGGCTGCCGGCGTCGGCGCTCACCGACGCCGCCCGCTCGTTCGGGATCGGCGCGGACTTCGTCGTCCCGGGCCTGACCACGGTGACCGGGGCCGTCCCGGCCAGCGACTCGGCCGTCCAGCGCGCCGAGAACGGCTTCGGCCAGGGCACGGTGGTGACCAGCCCGTTCGGCCTGGCGCTGGCCGCGGCCACGGTGCAGGCGGGGAAGGTGCCGACGCCGTCGATCGTCAAGGGCCTGCCCGCGACCACGCAGAACGTCGGCGACCCGCCGTCGGACGACGTCCTGGGCGCACTGCGCGGGATGATGCGCCAGGTCGTCACGGCGGGTACCGCGACCGGGCTGCGCGACATCCCCGACGTCGCGGGCAAGACCGGCACCGCCCAATTCGGCGACGGCTCCCGCTCGCACGGCTGGTTCGTCGGCTACCGCGGTGACCTGGCGTTCGCGGTGCTGCTGACCGAGGCCGGGTCGTCCAAACCGGCGGTGCAGGCCGCGCACCGGTTCCTGGCGGGGGTCGGCTGAGCGGGCCGTCGTAAAGTGGGGGCATGTCCGTTCGTGCCCCGCTGGTTCCCGGCGTCCAGACGCCGCGCCGTGACGTCCCCACTTCCATCGCCCGTCCCGAGTACGTGGACAAGCCGGCGCCGAAGCGGGACACCGGCAGCGGCGTGCGCACGCCCGAGGTGATCGAGGCGATGCGGATCGCGAGCCGCATCGCGGCGCAGGCGCTGGAGGAGGGCGGCAAGGCCGTCAAGCCGGGCGCCACCACGGACGACATCGACAAGGTGGTGCACGAGTTCCTGCTCGACCACCACGCGTACCCCTCGACGCTGGGCTACCGCCGGTTCCCGAAGTCGTGCTGCACTTCGCTCAACGAGGTCATCTGCCACGGCATCCCGGACTCGACGACGATCGAGGACGGCGACATCTGCAACATCGACGTGACGGCCTACATCGGCGGCGTCCACGGCGACACGAACGCGACGTTCCTGGCCGGTGACGTCTCCGAGGAGGCGCGCCTGCTGGTGGAGCGCACCCGCGAGGCGACGCTGCGGGCGATCAAGGCGGTCCGGCCGGGCCGGCAGCTCAACGTGATCGGCCGGGTCATCGAGGCCTACGCCAAGCGCTTCGGCTACGGCGTGGTCCGCGACTTCACCGGCCACGGCGTCGGCCCGGCGTTCCACACGCCCCCGACGGTCCTGCACTACGAAGAGCCCTCCGTCGACACGGTGATCGAGGAGGGCATGACCTTCACGATCGAGCCGATGATCACCCTGGGCACCATCGACTATGACATCTGGGCCGACGACTGGACCGTCACCACGAAGGACAAGAAGTGGACGGCCCAGTTCGAGCACACCCTCGTGGTGACGGCCGAGGGCAGCGAGATCCTCACGCTGCCCTGAGCGGACACACCGAAGCCGCCCGGCGGACCGGACGGCTTCGGTGGCGCGAGCGAGCAGAGCGACGCACCGTGTCGACTCCCCGATCACGCGTGTCGACCCGCTGATCACGCGTGTCGGCTTCCGGATCACGGGGCTGCTCGGTGGAGCCGGCGTTCCCCGGCGACTTCCCGTGACGGGAGGGTCGACACGCGTGATCGAAGGGTCGACACGCGTGATCAGAGCGACGACACGGCCTCAGTGGCTGGTTGCCTTCTTGTAGCAGCGGACCGAAAGCGGCACGAAGACCACCAGCAGCACCACGATCCACAGCACCGACGCCAGCACGGCGTGCTGCATCGGCCAGACGTCGTGCACCGGCATCGCCGCGCTCGTGTTGCCGAACAGCTCGCGGGCCGCCTGTGTGATCGCCGAGACCGGGTTCCAGTCCGCGATCACCCGCAGGGGCGTCGGCAGCCGCGCGCTGTCGACGAACGTGTTGGCCAGGAACGTGAGCGGGAAGATCGCCACGCTCGCGACGTTGTTGAACACCTCGGGCTTGCGCACGGCCAGGCCGAGCGTCCCCATCACCCACGACAACGCGTAGGCGAAGGCCAGCAGCAGGAGCACCCCGCCCAAGACCTCGAACACGCCGGTGTGGACGCGCCAGCCGACCAGCAGGCCGACGATGCCCATGATGAGCAGGCTCGTCACGTTCAGGATGAGGTCGGCGGTGGTCCGCCCGACCAGCACCGCGGCCGGCGACATGGGCAGCGAGCGGAAGCGGTCGATGATGCCCTTCTGCAGGTCGTCGGTCAGCCCGTAGCCGGTGACGATGCTGCCCATCGCCACCGCGAGCGTGAAGATCCCCGGCAGCATGAACTCGCGGTAGGAGATCCCGGGGATGTCGATCACGCTGCCGAACACGTACCCGAACAGCAGCACGAACATCACCGGCATGAACACGATCGACCCGAGCAGGTCCATCGACCGGAGGATCTTGATCGAGTTGCGCTTGGCGACGGTCACGCCGTCGGTCACGGCCATCTGCACCGCGTTCATCACACGGCCTCCTTCGCGGTCTCGGTCACGTCGTGACCGGTGAGGGTGAGGAAAACGTCGTCGAGGGTGGGACGGCGGACGCCGACGTCGCGGACTTCGACGCCGTCCACCGCGAGCAGCGCCAGCGCCTCGGTAAGCGCTTTCGCGCCGTGGGTCACGGGCACGGTGAGCCGGAATCCTTCGGCCTGCGGCTCGCCGCTGGCCAGCCGGGCCAGCGCCCGCTGCGCGACGACGACGTCGTCGTGCGTGCCGACGGTCAGCTCGATCCGCTCGCCCCCGACGAGGTCCTTGAGCTCGTCCGCGGTGCCGCGGGCGATCACGCGCCCGTGGTCGACGACGGCGATGCTGTCGGCCAGGCGGTCGGCTTCTTCGAGGTACTGGGTGGTCAGCAGCAGCGTGGTGCCGCCGGCGACCAGCTCGGTGATGACGTCCCACAGCTCGGTGCGGGCCCGCGGGTCGAGCCCGGTCGTGGGCTCGTCGAGGAACAGCACCGGCGGGTTCGCGACGAGCGCGCCGGCCAGGTCGAGCCGCCGGCGCATGCCGCCGGAGTAGCCCTTGACCGGGCGGTCGGCGGCGTCGCCCAGGCTGAACCGGGCCAGCAGTTCGCGGCCGCGCGCCTTGGCCCGCTTGGTGCCCAGGTGGTACAGCCTGCCGACCATCTCGAGGTTTTCGGCCCCGGTCAGTTCGAGGTCGACGGCGGCGTACTGCCCCGACGCGCCGATGTGCGAACGCAGCTCGTGCGCGTCCTTCACGACGTCGAACCCGGCGACCGTCGCGTGGCCCGCGTCCGGCCGCTGCAGGGTCGTGAGGATCTGCACGGTGGTGGTCTTCCCGGCGCCGTTCGGCCCGAGCACGCCGAGCACCGTGCCTTCCGGTACCGCCAACGTCATTTCGTCGAGTGCGGTGACCTTCCCGTATTTCTTGACCAGTCCTTCGGCCACGATGGCGTCCGACATGGATTTCCCCTTTTGTGTGTGGAGTTTCAGGCGCGGCGGATGACGATGTCGCCGGTGTAGGTGTGGGCTTTGACCTCGACGGTCTCGGTGTTCCCGGTGGGGCCGTCGGTGGCGCTGAGCGTGTTGCGCACGGAGCCGGTCAGGGAATTGAGCTCCAGCCACGCGGCGCTGCCTTCGCGGATGCCGACCTCGATCTCGCCGACGGCGGTTTCGAGCACGACCCGGTCGCGCATGACCTCGCCGAGCCGGATGTCGCCGGAGGCGGTCTTGGCGTGCACGCCCGCGTGGGCGACATCGACGAGGATGTCGCCGTTGGCGACGTTGACGCGCAGGTCACCGGTCACCTCGCCGACGCGGGTCTCGCCGTTGGAGTTCTTCAGCACGGCGGTGCCGTCGATCTCGCGGATCCGCAGCTCGCCGGAGCCGGTGCCGAACTCGGCGTGCCCGGTGGCGCGGGCGACGGTGACGTCGCCGGTGGCGGTGCTCGCCTCGACGCGAGCAGCCTCGTCGAGGTCGATGTCGCCGACGGACGTCTTGAACCGGCTGTCGCCGATCCGGCCGCCGACGCGGAAGTCGCCCATGGCCGCGGTGCCCTGGATGCGCGAGCCGGTGGGCAGCTCGATCGTGATGTGCAGGGCGCCGGCCTTGCCCCAGAGCTTGGTGACGTACTTCGGGCCCTTGACCAGCAGCTCGCCGTGGGCGAACTCGACGCGGGTCCGCGCCGCGGCCTTGACGTCCTCGTTGTCGCCCGGGTCGGCCGGGGTGACCTCGACGGTGGTCTCCGCGCGCTCCCCGGCGACGATCCGGACGTCCGCGACGCTGACGTCGATCGTGGCCGTGATCGGCTCGGGAGTGGGGAAAACAGGCATGGCTGCGCCCTCCTGGGGTGCTCGGGTGGCGTCTCCGCAGGTCGGAGACGTGCGAAAAAGAGAGAGTGGGAGTTACTGAACCCAGCCGGTGTACTTCTCACCGAAGGCCGAGCGGCGCTGCGAAGGCTGGGTCTTGCCGGGGCCGAGCGCGCTGTTCGCGGCCCGGACGAGCCAGGCGTTGATGGAGACCCGGTCCCGGCCGGCGGCTTCTTCGACGCGCTGCTTGAGCTGCTCGGGCAGGCGCAGGTTGATCCGCGCGACCGCGCCGTCGTCGGGCTCGGGTGGCGGCGGCGCTTCGGCGGGCGCCGGTTCGGGTGTGGTGGGCAGCGAAACGGCGAACTCGGCCTCACGGCGGCGAAGGCGTACTTCGACGGAGCCGGGCGCGAGGTCACGGGTGATCTCGTCGGCCGCGGCCGAAAGAGCGTCGAGCAGGGTGAGCCGGATCGCCGATTCGAGCGGCGCGGTGAGCCGCTCGGCGAGGGCGACGGCTTCCTCGCCCGCCGCTTCGGCGGCGACCGCGAGCTCCCGGCGGAGTTCGTCCACGAAGGGCGTCAGGTCCATGGCACTACTGTGGCACCGCAGTGGCACCACGACAACCCTGAATTGGCACCCTTAAGGGTCGAAAGTGGTGCCAAATGAAGTGAACCAGCAGGTCAGGAGCGTTCGACGCGCTCCAGGAGCTCGTCCAGGAACCCGCAGGCCTCGGCGGCTGCCCGGTTGGGATCGCGCTCGGCGATCGCCTCGGCCAGGCCTTCGTGGCCGATCTCCGGCACGTGGTCCACGCCCGGCGTGATGCTCGACGTCGCCGCGACGCTCGCCGTGATCACCTCGGTCAGCCCGCGGTACAGCTCGGTGAGCAGGCCGTTGTGCCCGGCGCGGACCACCGCCGTGTGGAACTCGGCGTCGGTGTGCGCGAAGTCCTCCCAGCGTCGCTCGCGCAGCTCCGTCTCGCGGCGGGCCAGCAGCGACCACAGCTCCGCCACCTCCTCCTCGGTGCGCGACACCGCGGCGAGCCGGGCGCCTTCGGCTTCGAGGGTGCGCCGGACCTGCAGGACCTCGCGCAGCTCCGAGCCGCAGAGCCGGCGGATCGCGCCGGACACCTCGCTGGTGGCGCGCACGTAGGTGCCGTCGCCCTGGCGGACTTCGAGCAGGCCCGTATGCGCCAGCGCGCGCACGGCCTCCCGGATGGTGTTGCGCCCGACGCCGAGCTGTTCGCCGAGCTCGACCTCGGTGGGGATGCGTTCGCCGAGGGGCCATTCGCCCTGCGTGACCGCGGCCCGCAGCTGCTCGATGACCTGGTCGACCAGGCCGGTCCGCCGGGTGGTGGCCAGAGGCACAGGAATTATCCCTTCATCCAATCATCCTACGTATGCGATAGTAGCGGTCATGCGCGTCGAACACCGTGAATCCGCCCTGGAACCCGAGCTGGACGGCGCTGTGGAGATCCGGACGCCGGGTGTGGTTACCGCGGGCGTGCTGCTCGCGGTCGCGGTGGTGCTCACCGCCCTCAACCTCCGCCCGGCCATCACCGGGGTCGGGCCCATGCTCGCCGAAATGCGCGCCGACCTGGGGACCTCCGTGGTCTGGGCGGGCGTGCTCACGACGTTGCCGACGCTCTGCTTCGCCGGTGCCGGGCTGGCCGCCCCGCTGCTGGCCCGCCGGGCCGGGGTCGGCGCCGCCATCGCGATCGCGCTCACCGCGCTCGCGGCCGGGCTCGTGCTGCGCGTGCTCGACGGCCCGGCCGTGGTGCTCGGCGGGACGCTCGTCGCGACCGCCGGGATCGCCCTGATCAACGTGCTCATCCCGGTGGTCATCAAGGACTCCTTCCCGGCCCGCATCGGCGTCATGACCGGCGTCTACACCGCGGCCCTGCAGGGCGGCGGCGCCCTCGGGTCGGCGGTGACCCCGCAGCTCGGCGACGCGTTCGGCGGCTGGCGCCCGGCTCTGGGCGCCTGGGCGGTGGTGGCCGTCGTCGCGCTGCTGGCGTGGATTCTCGCAGCCCGCGGCACCGGCCGGGCACCGCGTCACGCCGGCGCCGCCGACGCCGGCCGGTCGCTGCTGCGCAACCGCCTCGCCTGGATCGTCACGACCTTCTTCGGCCTGCAGGCCTTCTACGCCTACGCCGCGATGGGCTGGTTCCCGCAGGTGCTGATGGACGCCGGGGTGCCGCGCGACGAGGCCGGCCTGCTGTTCGGCCTGGTCTCCCTGATCGCCGTGCCGATCAGCCTGGTCGTCGCGCCGATGGCCGCCCGCCAGCGCGGCCAGGGCTTGTGGATCATCACCCTCGGCGTCTTCGGCTTCGCCGGGACGACCGGGCTGATGCTCGCGCCGTCGTGGTCGCCGCTGCTGTGGAGCCTGCTGGTCGGGCTCGGGATGAGCGTGTTCTCCCTCGCCCTGACGGTGATCGCGCTGCGCGCTCGGACCGGCGCCGACACCGCCCGGCTGTCCGGCATGGCGCAGGGCTTCGGCTACCTCTTCGCCGCGCTCGGGCCGTTCCTCTTCGGCCTGCTGCACGACCTCGCGGGTGGCTGGCAGGTTCCGCTGGCCATGCTCCTGGGCCTGCTGCTCGTCCAGATGGTGTTCGGCGCGCTCGCGGGCCGCCGCCGGTTTGTCTGACTCTTAACTGTTAACGGCTTTCGCCCGGCTACTCGCCGCTTAAGATCACCGGATGGCCGTGCCGTCGCCGGACCTCGGGACGTTGCTGCGCGTGGGCCCGTTCGACGCGGCCTTGCGCGCGGCGATCCGTGCCCGCGGCCTGAGCCTCGATCGCCTGCGCGAACACCTGCACGCCCGCGGCGTCTCGGTCACGACGGCGACGCTGAGCTACTGGCAGTCCGGCCGCAGCCGCCCCGAACGGCGGGACTCGGTGCGCGGGCTCGGTCAGCTCGAAGCCGTCCTCGAGGTGCCCGCGGGGTCGCTCGTCTCGCTGCTCGGGCCGCCGCGGGTGCGCCGGTCCGCGCCCGCGGAGATCGGGCGCTTCTGGCCGGACGAACGGCGTATCGACGCCGCGGTGTCCGATGTGGACACCCGGTGGGACGAGCGGCTGACCCGGCTCAGCCAGCACGACGTGGTCCTCGTCGGCCCCGGCCGCGAGGAGCTGGAGTTCCGGTCGCGGCAGGTGCTGCGCGCCGAGGCCGACGGCCCCGACCGCTGGGTGGTGATCCTGCACCTGGACGAGCACGACCGGCCGCTGCCGGAGCTGCGGGGCCTGCGCGGGTGCCATGCGGGCCGCAGCGTGCACCGGCCCGAGGACGGCCTCCTCGTGGTCGAACTGCTCTTCGCCCGGCCGCTCCTGCGCGGGGAAACCGTGCTCACCGAGCACACGCTCGTGAATCGCGCGCCGCACCCGGTCGCGACGAACTACGAACGCAAGTTCCGGCTGCCGGTCCGGGAATACGTGCTCGAAATCCGCTTCTCGCCCGAGGCGCTCCCGGCGGTGTGCCGCCGGTTCGCCGAGCCCGGTGAATGCACCGAGGTGGTCCCGGAATCCGGTGCGGTGCACGGGGTCGCGCTGAACTTCGGCCCCGGCCGGTACGGATTCGAATGGGATTGGCCCGCCAGTTAACTGTTAAGGACTTCCGGATCTTCAATTCGGTGTTTCCCGCGTTCTACGGTCGGCGCACTCCACTCGCCGATCCGAGGAGAAACCGATGCGCAGATTCGTTTCCGTCACGAGCGCGGCCGCCTTGGCCGCGCTCGGCTTGGGCTTGGCACCCGCCGAAGCAGCACCGGCCCACCCGGACGCCGAGGTGGCGGGCGTCGCCGCCGCCTTCGGGCTCACCGCCGACCAGGCGCGGGCTCAGCTCACCGCCCAGGACCGGGCGCACCGGCTGGCCGCCGCCCTGCCCGCCTCGGTGCGCGAGCAGTCGGCCGGGCAGTGGTTCGACGCGGCCGCCGGGAAGCTGACCGTCGCCGTGACCGGCGCCGACGCCGCCGACCAGGCTCGGGCGGCGGGGGCGGCGGCTCAGGTCGTCGCCCGCAGCCAGGCCGACCTGGACCGCACCGACGCGGCCGTGCGCGCCCTGGTCGGGAAGGGCGTGCCCGGCGTCTACGGCTGGGGCGTCGACGTCCGCGGCAACGACGTCGGTGTGGACGTCGACCGGACGAAGAAGACCGCGGAAACCGACAGTTTCCTTTCCCGCGTCAGGGATCTCGGCGTCCGGATCACCGAGACGGCGACGTCGCCGCGGCAGCAGTCGGGCACGATCCAGACCGGCAACCCGTGGTGGCCGGGCAGCGAGAGCAACTGTTCGGTCGGCTTCCCGGTGACGGATTCCGCTGGTGCCAAGCACTTCCTGACGGCGGGGCACTGCACGAACGACGTCAACCAGGCCGCGTACGGCGCTTCGGGTCAGCAGAACAAGATCGGCACGTCGAACGTCGGCGGCACGCACAGCGTCAACGCCCGCGAAGGCGACATGGGTGTCGTCGCGGTGACGGAGGCGGGCTGGAACCTGTCGGCGTCGGTCAACACCTGGGGCCAGCCGGCAGTCACGCTGACCGGTGCGGCCGAGGCGATGGTCGGCGACCGCGTCTGCCACTCCGGCAACACTTCGCACTGGCAGTGCGGCGAAGTGAAGTACACGCACAAGTCCGCCGACTACGGCAACGGCCTGGTCATCGACGACCTGACCTGGACGACGGCGTGCTCCCTCGGCGGCGACTCGGGCGGTGGCTGGCTGCTCGGCGACAAGGCCACCGGCCTGCACGACGGCGGCCCGTCGCAGTGCGTCCAGAACCCGTCCGACGGCGACATGTCCCTGTTCCAGCCGGTCATCGAGGCGCTGAACAAGTGGCAGCTCACCCTCGTCACGAGCGGCGGCACGGGGGACACGACGGCGCCGAGCGCGCCCGGCAACCCGCGTTCCACCGGCACGACGTCGAACAGCGTCTCGCTCGCGTGGGACGCCTCGACGGACAACGTCGGCGTCACCGGCTACGACGTCTACAACGGCTCCGCGCTCGCCACGAGCGTCGCGGGGCCCAGCGCCACGGTCAGCGGCCTGAACCCGGACACGGCCTACACGTTCACGGTGAAGGCGAAGGATGCCGCCGGGAACGCGTCGCCGGCGAGCGCGGCGGTGTCCGCGCGCACCCAGGCGGGTGGCGGCGGCAACCGCACGCTGACCAACGACACCGACTACGCGATCCGGGACTACCAGCAGGTGTTCAGCCCGATCGCCTCGACGCTCACCGGCAGCGCGGCCGCCACGATCGGCGTCTCGCTGACCATCCGGCACACGTGCGCCGAAGACCTCGGCATCACGCTGCTCGACCCGAAGGGCAAGGCGTACGCGCTCAAGTACAGCGGCGGCAGCACCTGCACGCCGTGGAGCGGCGCCCGCACCTTCACCGTGCCCGCGACGGCGACCCCGGCGTCCGGCAAGTGGCAGCTGCGCGTGACCGACTACGGGCCCGGCGACACCGGCACCCTCGACACCTGGTCGATCACGCTCTAGGGACTCCCGCGGGCCGGGCGGTCACCCCGCCCGGCCCGCGGTGACTCAGTCCAGGGGCAGGCTGAGCAGGGCGTTCTCGATCAGCTCCGGCATGGCCGGGTGGATCCAGTACTGCCCGCGCGCGATCGAGTGCGCGTCCTGGCCGAAGCTCATCGCCTGGATGAGCGGCTGGATGACGCTCGACGCCTGCGGCCCGATGATGTGCGCGCCGAGCAGCTGCCCGGTCGCCGGGTCGGCCAGGAGCTTCGCGAAGCCCGTCGTGTCCTCCATCGCCCAGCCGTAGGCGATCCCGGCGTAGTCCTGCTTCGACGTCACGTACGAGACGCCCTTGGCGCGTGCCTTCTGCTCGGTGAGGCCCACCGACGCGACCTGCGGGTGGGTGAACACGGCGTGCGGCACGAACCGGTGGTCGGCCTTGATCCGCTCGTCCGGGTGCAGCAGGTTGTGCTGCACCACGCGGGCTTCGTGGTTCGCGACGTGCTTCAGCTCGTGCGGCGAGGAAAGGTCGCCGAGCGCGTAGATGCCCTCGACCACGGTCTCCTGGTAGTCGTCGACCACGACGTGCCCACTGTCCATTGTGGTCACCCCGGTGGCGGCGACGTCCAGGAGGTCGGAGTTCGGCTTCCGGCCGGTGGCGACCAGCAGCAGGTCGGCCTCGACCGTCTCGGCGCCCTGCGGGCCTTCGAGGTCGAGCGCGACGCCGTCGGCGGTCCTGCGCGCACGGACCGTCTTGCGCTCCAGGCGGACGTCGAAGCGTTCCGAAGCCAGCTCGGTGAAGCGCGCGCTGACGTCCTCGTCTTCGCCGCGCAGCAGCCGCGCGGACCGGTTGACCAGCGTGACCTGCACGCCGAAGGACGCGAAGACGTGCGCGAACTCGGCCGCGATGTACCCGCCGCCGAGGATGACGATCCGCTCGGGCAGCTCGTCGAGCCGCATCACCGTGTCGGACGTGTAGTAGCCCGCGTCCTCGATGCCGGGGATGTCCGGGATGACCGGGCGCCCGCCGGCGGCGAGCACGAACTTGTCGGCGGTCAGCACCTCGTCGGGACGGCCGTCGGGGAAGCTGACGCGCAGTTCCTTGTGCCCGGTGAAGCGGCCGGTGCCCTCGTAGACGTCGACGTTCGCGTTGTCCTCGTGGCTGCGGCGGTACTCGGCGCCACCGGCGGCGATCGGGTCGATCCGGCCGAAGATGCGGTCGCGGATGTCGCGCCAGCGCACGCCCTTCAGCTCTTCGTCGACGCCGTACTTCGCGCTGTGCGAAGGCGTGTACGCGACGTCGGCGGCGTACACGAACATCTTCGTCGGGATGCAGCCGACGTTCAGGCAGGTACCACCGAAGGTGCCCTTCTCCACGATCGCCGTCTTCTTGCCGGCGAAACCGGGCCCGAGGATGGAGTTCCCCGATCCCGTCCCGACGATCACCAGGTCGTAGTGGGGCACTGCATCCTCCGCGGGGTCGGTTCCGGTCGATTCACCCTAGCCAACCGTCGCCGCGAGGCGGGTGTTCCCGCCTGTGCTTAACGTCGTATTACGTGCTCAGTGGCCGTTGCCGGTGAAGTGCATCCGGTCCTTCGGGCTGGTCCAGGCTCCGCCCCAGGTCCAGCCGATCGCGGCGAACGCGCGCACGGTCGCGTCGCCCGCCAGGACCATGCCCGGCCGGCGGTTCGCGCGGTCGAGGTAGGCCGAAGCCAGCTCGGGCAGCACGAGCTTGCCCTGCGTGTAGGGGTTGCAGAACGGGTTGACGTCCACCGCGAGCCCGTACGCGTGCGCGGACCAGGACGTCTGCCCGCGCGCCGGGCGGCAGACGAACGCGCTGGTGCTGTTGCCGTCGCCGGTCGGCGGCGCGGTCAGCTCCTCGGGGCTGGTCACGCGCATCTCTTCCAGCGGGAAGCCCGCGGCGAAGAGCTGCCCGAAGACCTGGGTGATCCCGGCGGCGCCCTTCGCGTTGACCAGCATTTCGCCGGTGTGCGCGCGGCCGTCGAAGCCCCGGAAGGACATCGTCAGGTAGCGCAGGTCGGTCGCCTTGACCGGGCAGGCGGGCTGCCAGGTGCTGCGGGCGAGGACGTCGGCGGGCACCGCGCTGACGGTCGCGTGGTACCGGCCGTCCGCCGGCGGCGGGAGGACGTCTTTTGTCGGAAGTGCCCGGTTCACCAGTTCGGCTGGCGTCGGTTCGACGGCCCCGAAGCCGCCGGGCCCGACGGGGAGCGGGCGGGCACCCACCTGCCAGGTGACAACGGGCTTGCTCGCCGCCGCCGGCGGCGCCGACGTCACCGGGGCGGGGGGTTTGGCCACCGCCGTCGAGAACGGCGCCGCGGCCACCGGCTGCGGGGTCTGCGGGAGTTCCGACGTGCAGGCGCCCAGCGTGCACGCCAAGACCGTCCCGCACACCGCCGTCGCTGTCCGCCGCATCCCTCCAGCCTGACAGAAGCGTTCGGTGAGCGCGGAGTCCACCCGTTTCAGTGACACCGTTTCGGGCCCACTCCGATTAGGGTATTCAGGGCCGCTCGTTCACGCACCGGAGTCATCCGGGTGCCGAGCGCTGTGACTTTGCTGTTCGAAGAGGGGAACGACCCATGTCCGTGAAGTCCCGCCGATCCCTGCTGCTCGCGAGCGGCGCGTTCCTCGCGGTCGCCGCGGTGGCCGTCCCGGTCGTGGTCGGCACGGCGTCGGCGGACCCGGCGTCCGCCAACCAGCCGCGGATCGTGGGCGGCGACAAGGCCTCGCTCTCGGACCACCCGTATGCGGTGTACCTGACCGACGCGGGCGGGAACCAGTTCTGCGGCGCGGTGATCGTCAGCTCGACGGCGGTCGCGACGGCGGCGCACTGCGCCAAGGCGGTCGAGAAGCAGAGCATCCGCGTGGTGGCCGGCCGGGAGGACAAGCGCACGGACGAGGGTGACGTGCTGAGCGTCTCGAAGGTCTGGATCAGCAAGGGCTACAACGACCCGACGCAGGGCGACGACATCGCGGTCCTGACCGTCCGCGGCCAGCTCGGCTACCGTCCCGCGCAGCTGCCCGGCAACGGTGACGCGGCTTCGTACCGCGAAGGCACCAAGGCGACGGTGCTCGGCTGGGGCCGCGTCGCCGACGGCGGCGACCGGTCCGACTACCTGCGCAGCGCCCAGGTCCCGCTGGTGTCCGACAGCTCCTGCCGCTCCGACTACTCCGTGTACGACCAGAAGACCATGGTCTGCGCGGGGTACGCCGAAGGCGGCATCGACGCGTGCCAGGGCGACTCCGGCGGCCCGCTCGTGGTGGGCGACACGCTGATCGGCATCGTGTCCTTCGGCGACGGCTGCGGCAAGGCGGGCAAGCCGGGCGTCTACACGCGCGTTTCGGCGTACACGGACGACATCGAGGCCCAGGCCAAGCCGCGCATCTTCGGCTGAGCGTGATAGGCAGGGGGCATGCCGACCCTGCACGACGCGACCGGGCCCGAGCTGACCGCCGCCCAGCTCCACGACATCCTCCGCCTGCGCGTGGACGTGTTCGTGGTGGAGCAGAAGGCGGCGTACCCGGAGCTCGACGGCCGTGACCTGCGTCCGGACACCCGCCACCTGTGGTTCTCGGAGGCCGGTGAAGTGCTGTCCTACCTGCGCGTCCTCGCCGACCCGGGTGGCATCCGCCGCATCGGCCGGGTCGCGACGGCGGCCTCGGCCCGCGGCCAGGGCCTGGCCGCGCGCTTGATGGACGCGGCCCTCACGACCCCCGGCGAGTACGTCCTGGACGCGCAAACGTACGTCCAGGGCTTCTACGCGCGCTACGGCTTCATCGCGGAAGGCGCGGAGTACACGGACGAAGACGGAATCCCGCACATCCGCATGCGCCGCCTCCCGCAGTAAAGCCGTGTCGACCCCCCAATCACGCGTGATGCCCCTCCAATCACGCGAGATACCCGCCCAATCACGCGATCCGACCCTCCAGGCACGCGATCCGACCCTCCAGGCACGCGAGCCGACCCTCTAGGTACGCGAGTCGTCCGTCCAGGTACGCGGGTCGTCCGTCCGGGTACGGCTCAGGCGATCGCGCCCCGGGGCGCCGTCGCCGTGATCACCTTCACCGCGCGGTCCACATCGGACTCCGTCAGATCGGCCCGCGCGGTCAGCCGCAGCCGTGAAATGCCGTCCGGCACCGACGGCGGCCGGAAGCACCCGACGCGGATGCCCTGCTCCGCACACGCCGCCGCCCACGCGACGGCCGACTCCGCCGACGGCGCCTGAACCGAGATCACGGCCGCGTCCGGCAGGCTCACCGTCAGCCCGGCCGCCTTCAACGACATCGCCAGGTTGCCCGCGTTCTCCAGCACCTTCTCCGCCAGCCCCGGCTCCTCCTTCAGCGCGTGCAACGCGGCCAACGCGGCCGCGGCACTCGCCGGCGCCAGAGCGGTGTCGAAGATGAAGCTGCGCGCCGTGTCGATCAGGTGCTTGATCACGCGACGCGGCCCCAGCACCGCCCCGCCCTGGGCGCCGAGGGACTTCGACAGCGTCAACGTCGTGACGACGTCGGGTGCGCCCGCCAGCCCGGCCGCGTGGACCGCGCCGCGGCCACCTTCGCCGAGGATGCCGAAGCCGTGCGCGTCGTCGACCACCATCGCGGCACCGTGCGCACGGCAGATCCCGGCCAGCTCGGCGAGCGGCGCGAGGTCGCCGTCGACGGAGAACACCGAATCGGTCACCACCAGCGCCCGCGGCTTCCGGCGGGTCGCCAGCGCGTTCTTGATCGCCGACGGCGTCGAGTGCGCGACCGCGGCGACGTCGGCCCGTGAGAGCCGACAGCCCTCGATCAGCGACGCGTGGATGTACTTGTCGGTGACGATCGCGGACTCGGACCCCGACAGCGCCGTCACCGCGCCGAGGTTCGCGGTGAAGCCGGACGAGAACACCAGCGCCGCCTGCACGCCGCAGAACCGGGCGAGCTCCAGCTCCAGCTCGGTGTGCAGCTCGGTCGACCCGGTGACCAGCCGTGACCCGGTCGACCCGGCGCCCCAGCGCAACGCGGCGGCCGCGGCGGCCCCGGCGACGCGCTTGTCGCGGGCCAGCCCGAGGTAGTCGTTGCCGGCGAGGTCCAGCTCGTCCGCCTTGGCGGGACGCGGCCGCAGCTGTCGGACGAGCCCCGCGTTCGCCCGCTTCTCCGCCTCGGTGTCGAGCCAGTCGAAAACCTCGTCGGGCGGGAGTGTCGGCGGCGTAGTCACATCCCGCAGTCTCGCATCCGGACTCGGGGTCGCCGGGAAGCGGGCCCGGAAACGCCGGAAGCCCCGGACCGAGGGTCCGGGGCTTCCGAAAAACGAGATCAGCTGTCGTAGCCGCGACGCGGGCCACGGCTCGGGCGGCCGTAGCCACCGCCATTGCCCGAGCGGGGCTGACGGCCACGGCCGCCGAAGCCGCCGGGACGACCCTCGCCGGAGCGCTGGCCGTAACCGCCGCGGTCGCCACCGCGGTCACCACGGTCGCCGCCGTAGCTGCTGCCGCCACGCTCGCCCTGGCTGCGGTCGCCGCGGTAGCCACCGCGGCTCGCGCCGCCGTAACCACGGTCGCCGCGGAAGCCACCGCCGCCGCGACGCGGGTTCTCGCGCCGCCGCTCGATGACCGGCTCGCCGCTGGGCTCGCGGGCACCGGTGATGCGGTTCAGCGCCTCGTCACCCGGACGGACCATCGTGGACTCGGCGCGGACGCCGGCCCGGTCGGTCATCCGCTTGACCATGCGGCGCTGGTCGTTCGTGACCAGCGTGACGACGACACCGGACGCCCCGGCGCGCGCCGTGCGGCCCGCGCGGTGGAGGTAGTCCTTGTGGTCGGCCGCCGGGTCGACGTGCAGCACCAGCGAGATGTCGTCGACGTGGATGCCGCGCGCGGCGACGTCCGTGGCGACCAGCACCGGCGAGTGGCCTTCCTTGAAGTCGGAGAGGACGCGGTTGCGCTGCCCCTGCGTCTTGCCGCCGTGCAGGGCCTGCGCGTTCACGCCCTGCTCGCGCAGGCGCTCGGTGAGGCGGTCGACGTGGTGCTTGGTGCGGACGAACATGATCGTGCGGCCCTCGCGGGCGCCGATCTGCGTGATGACGTCCTGCTTGTCCTGGTGCGACACCTGGAGCACGTGGTGGTCCATGGTGGTCACGCTCGCGGTCGACGGCGCGACCGAGTGCGTGACCGGGTCGCTCAGGTACTGCCGCACGAGGCGGTTGACGTCACCGTCGAGCGTCGCCGAGAACAGCAGGCGCTGCCCACCCGGCGGGGTGAGGTCCATGATCTCGCGGACCTGCGGCATGAAGCCCATGTCGGCCATCTGGTCGGCCTCGTCGAGCGCGATGAAGTTGCAGTCGCCCAGGTGCGCGGTGCCCTGCCGGACGTGGTCCGACAGCCGGCCCGGGGTGGCGATCAGCAGGTCGACGCCACGGGAAAGCGCGTCGGCCTGGCGGGCGAAGGCCATGCCGCCGACGGCGGTGCGGCACCACAGGCCGAGGGACTTGGCCAGCGGGGTCAGCGAGTCGGCCACCTGCATGGCCAGCTCGCGGGTCGGAACGAGGATCAGCGCGCGGGGGCGCTTCGGGCGGGCCTTGCCGTCGGCGAGCCGGGCCAGCATGGCCAGGCCGAAGGCGAGGGTCTTGCCGGAACCGGTCTGGGCACGGCCCAGCACGTCGCGGCCGGCCAGGGCGTCCGGGATGGTCGCGGACTGGATCGGGAAGGGGCTGCTGATGCCGGCCTCGGCCAGCGCGCGGAGCAGCGGCTCCGGCAGGCCCAGCTCGGCGAAGGTCCTGGTCGCCACTGTCTCGACCGCGTCGTCGCGCAGCGTGTCCCCACCGGCGGGGCGCTGACGCGGCCGACGGTCGGGACGGCCCGCGTGCGCGGACGTCGAGGAGGGACCAGAGTTGAACGTGACTGTCACAAATGCCTCTCGGACGTGGTTCGTCACAAGGAGGCCCGGGCTCCCTGCGCGCAGGCAGGGCAAGATGGTGTGCGTGGGCGTTCACAGGGACGGACCCGGCACACTGTGTCTTGCGCTTTTCCGACACTGCGCGCCGCTTGGGGGGTTGCGGATCACCGCGAGCCATTCGGTGGCTCTGGAGGCGACGGACACCAACTCATCCACGCCGCCGGTTGCGGTCTGAATCGATAGTACCTGAGGGGGGCCTGGTCCTCCGCACGGAGGTAACCGGTTGTGGGCGGCGTCGCAGACGTGTTCCGTGCCACATCCGCGACGCCGCCGCGCGCTCACCCGATCCCGGCAGTGGAAACGAGTTCCGCCAGCAGCTCACCGGTGTTCGTGACGTGCTCCCCGAGGCCGCGGCCGTGGAACCAGCCGGCGAGGTTGCGCACGTCCCGCGCGAGGAACTCGACGCCGCCGGGGTTGGCGACGACGTCGACGACCTGAGGCAGGTCGATCACCACGAGCCGGCCGCGGTGCACGAGCAGGTTGTACGCCGAGAGGTCGCCGTGCGCGAGCCCCTCCGACGCGAGCAGTTCGAGCGCCGCGGTGGCCTGGAACCAGAGGTCCTTCAGCTCGGCCGGCTCCGGGCGGACCTGGGCCAGCCGGGGTGCGGCCGTCCCGTCGTCCTCGCCGAGGAACTCGAGGAGCAGCTCGGTGCCGTTGCGCTGCACCGGGTACGGCACGGGTGCGCCGAGCGTCCACAAGCGACTCAACGCGGCGAACTCCGCGACGGCCCATTGTTCGGCGATCAGGTTGCGGCCGAACGCCGTGCGGTGCTCGATCGCGCGCATCTCGCGGGAGCGGCGCATCCGCCGCCCTTCGAGGTAGCCCGCGTCGCGGTGGAACAGCTTGTGTTCGTCGCTGCGATAGCGCTTCGCGGCGAGCAGCGTGCCGGGGGTGCCGGGCAGGCCGCGCCGCAGCAGGTGGACGTCGGCCTCCTTGCCGGTCTTGAGGACGCCGAGGTCGATGTCGACCGCGGCGAGCTCGGTGACGACCCAGTCGGGCCGGGGGAGCGGGCCGTGTTCGGCGTCGTCCCAGGTGGACCAGCGGTCGGCGCCGTCCGGAAGCTGGTTTTCGGTGTAGGCGTCGTCGCGGAGCTTGGCGAGCCGGACGCGCTCGCCTTCGGTGAGCCGCCCGCGGCGGGCGGGTGCGGGTTCGTCGTCGAACCGGGTGGTCCGGCGAGCCCGCGGGGTGTCGTCCTCGGACCGCGTGCGGCGGCGGGACGGGCGTTCGTCGAAGAGATCGAAGTCGTCGGAATCGTGCTGGCGCACTGGTGGGTTTCTCCTTGGTCAGGGATGCCCCACCGGGCGCGTGGTCAGCCTCGGGGGGCGGGTGGGTGAGGGCACGAGAAGGCCCGGACATCCATCACGACAGGCACCTCCCGCTCTCTCCGCACCGGCTCCCTGCCGGTTGTGCTTCAGCTTGCCGGACCGATCCGGCGCCGCGCAACCGAATAGCGCGAAAGGACCGTTCGTGCGCTTTCCTTGAATTCGGCCCGCCGGCGTGGTCACGATGAAGGGGCAGGCTCACCGAGGAGGGGTGGATGGATTCCTACGACGTCGTGGTCGCCGGCGGCGGTCACAACGGACTGGTGGCGGCCGCGTACCTGGCACGGGCGGGCCGGTCGGTGCTCGTGCTCGAACGGCGCGGGGAGACCGGTGGCGCCGCCGTGTCGTTCCGTGCGTTCGACGGCGTCGACGTCCGGCTGTCGCGCTACTCCTACCTGGTCAGCCTGCTGCCAAGGAAGATCGTGGCCGACCTCGGCCTCGACGTGCGGCTGAAGCGGCGCCGGATGTCGTCCTACACGCCCACGGGCGGCTCGGGTCTCCTTGTCGACACGGGTGACGACGGCCGGACGGCGGCGTCCTTCCGCGCGGTCACCGGGTCCACATCGGACTTCGCGGCGTGGCAGCGGTTCTACGAGGTGACCGAGCGCGTCGCCGAACGCTCCTTCGGCACGCTCACCGAGCCACTGCTGTCCGAAGTGGACTTCCGCTCGCGAGTCGGTGACGCCGAGGCGTGGTCGCTGCTGTTCGAGCGGCCGATCGGCGAGACGCTCACGTCGTGGTTCGGCGACGACCTGGTCCGCGGGATTGTGCTCACCGACGCCCTGATCGGCACGTTCGCCGCGGCGGGCGACGAGGACCTGCGGCAGAACCGCTGCCTGCTCTACCACGTGATCGGCAACGGAACCGGCGACTGGGACGTCCCGGTCGGCGGCATGGGCGCGGTCACCGGCTCGCTCGCGGCGGTGGCCGCCGCGGCGGGCGCGCGGCTCGTGACGGGGGCGGAGGTGCTGTCGATCGACCCCGGCGGCGAGGTGCGCTACCGCCGTGACGACGCCGAGCACGTCGTGCGCGGCGGGCACGTGCTGGCGAACGTCGCGCCGTCGACGCTGGCGCGGCTGCTGGGCGAGGAGCCACCGGAGCGGCCGGAAGGCGCGCAGCTGAAGGTGAACATGGTGCTGTCGCGGCTGCCGAAGCTGCGCGACCCGCACGTCGACCCGGCGGAGGCGTTCGGCGGCACGTTCCACGTCAACGAGACGTTCACCCAGCTGGAGACGGCGTATCGCGAGGCGGCGGCGGGGAAGATCCCCACGCTGCCGCCGTGCGAGATCTACTGCCATTCGCTGACGGACCCGTCGATCCTGGGCCCGGCCGAACGCGCGGCGGGCGTGCAGACCCTGACGTTGTTCGGCCTCCACATGCCGGCGCGCCTCTTCGAGGGACGCAACGAAGAGGCGCGGGAGGCGGCGTTGCGCGCGACGCTGGCTTCGCTGAACAGCGTGCTGGCCGAGCCGATCGAGGACTGCGTGCTGACCGGGCCGGACGGAAAGCCCTGCGTGGAGGCGAAGACCCCGCTCGACCTGGAGGCCGAGCTGGGCCTGCCGGCGGGACACATCTTCCACCGCGACCTGGCCTGGCCGTTCGCGACGGATCAGGCGCAGGTGGGCAAGTGGGGAGTGGAGACGGCGCACGAACGAGTGCTGCTGTGCGGCGCGGGAGCGGTGCGAGGAGGTGGTGTCAGCGGCATCCCCGGCCACAACGCGGCGATGGCGGTACTGGGAGCGGACTGAGGGCCGGACTGGCGAACCGGCCCGCCGCGGCGGCCCGCCGCGGCGGGCCGGCCGACTTAGGCGTGGCAGCGGGCGAACCCGGCTGCCGCGGCGAGCCACCTGCGGCAGCGCGACCCTGCTTCCGGCCGGCCGACTTAGGCGTGGCAGCCGGCGAACCCCGCCACCGCAGCGAGCCACCTGCGGCAGCGCGACCCGCCCGGCGGCTGCTCGGTCAGCCCTGAGCAGCGTCGTGCTCGGCGCACAGGCACCCGATGCCCGGCTCGATCCACTCCTGCCCGGCCCACTCCGGGTGGCGCCCGACCAGGACCTCCCGGACCTCCGCGACGATCTCGGCGACCCCGAGACCCGCGTCCCGCCTGCGCCACGTCTCGTCCCGTAGCTCGCGCAGGTAGTCGCGGACGTCGGTGAGCACCGAAACGCCGCCGACCTCTCCGTGGCCGGGCACCACCACGCGGGGCCCGTCGAGGGCCAGCCGGTCCAGTACCTCGAGCCAGCCCACGCCGGTCACGTCCGTGTCGTGCGGTGGGAACCACGGGAGGATCGCGAACTGCCCCGTCTCGGCCAGGTCGCCGGTGAACAGCACCCCCGCGTCCGGCACCTCGACGACCTGGTCACCGGTCGTGTGGCCGCGGCCCGTGGGGCGGAGCCGGACCGTCCGGCCGCCCAGGTCGAGGTCGTGGACGCCGTCGTAGACCACGTCGGGCGTGGGCACCCGGATGCCGTCCAGCCGACGCGCGACCACCTTGCCGAGGCCGCGGAACATCTCGAGGTAGCCCGCGCCCTTCGTGCTCAGGTCGTCCGCCTGGCCGCGGTTGACCAAGTAGGTCGCCGCGCCGGCGAACACCTGCGCGCCGTAGGCGTGTTCGGGGTGGAAGTGCGTCGTCGTCAGGAAGAGGCGGCGGCCGGCGGCCACCGACGTCGCGAAGGCGAGCACCTCCGACGCGTTCGCGATGCCGAGGCCCGTGTCGACGACGAGGACGGCCTCCGTGCCGCCGATGACGCCGATGTTGGGCACGAGGTCGACGCGGTCGTTCGGGATCACCAGCAGGTCCGGGGCGAGTTCCCGGGCGCCGGCCACCCGCACGGCGGGATCGGTCATGTCGGTCATGTCCCCGATTCCACCGCCGTGACACCGGTGCCGTCCAAGACCGATTGCGTGGCGCCGATACCCGGCGGACATCGTCGCAGGCCGGGGTTACTGTTCGGCCATGGCAGTCGATCAGGAACTCGTGGACGCGGCGATCGAGCTGGCGCGCAACCGCTTCGGGGGCACGCCGTGGTCCGGGGCGGCGGCCCTTCGCCTCGACGACGGCACGGTGCTCACGAGCACGGCGCCGGACTTCCCGAACCAGGCCGTCAGCCTGTGCCACGAAACCGGTGCGCTCTGCGAAGCCTTCAAGCTGGGGCGGAGCGTGACCGGCTCGGTCTGCGTGACCGCCGCGGACGAAGACCGCGGCTACTGGGTCCTCGCGCCCTGCGGCGTCTGCCAGGAACGGCTCTTCGCCCACGGCCCGGACGTCGAGGTCGCCGTGCCCGAGCCCGCGGACCCACGGCAGTGGCGGGCCCTGCGGCTGCGGGACGTCCAGCCGCACTGGTTCGCGCGCGTCTTCCCCGATGACGTCTGGCCCTTCGACGCCGCCGAGCAGGCCGGGCGGCAGGGCTGAGATGGAGCTGCGCACGCTGCGGTACTTCGTGGCCGTCGCCGAAGAACTCCACTTCGGCCGGGCCGCCGCGCGGCTGCACATGAGCCAGCCGCCGCTGAGCCGGGCGATCAAGCAGCTCGAGGCCGACGTCGGCGCCGTCCTGATGGTGCGCTCGGCGGCGGGCGTCACGCTCACGCCGGCCGGCGTGGCCCTGCTCGAGGAGGCGCGTGCCCTGCTGGAGCAGGCCGAACGGGCGAGGGCGCGCGTGGCCGGCATCGCGACGATCACCGTCGGCCTGCTCGCCGACAGCGCCGACCCGGACGCGACGCGGCTGGCCGACGCCTACCGCCGGCAGCACCCGGACGTCGAGGTCCGCGTCCGCGACACGGACCTGACCGACCCGACGTGCGGGCTGCGCGCCGGGCTCGTCGACGTCGCGCTGACCCGCGGGCCGTTCGACGAGACCGGCCTGACGGTGCACCGGCTGCGCGAAGACCCGGTGGGCGCGGTGCTGCGCGCCGACGACCCGCTGGCCCGCCGCGACCACCTGGAGCTGGCCGACCTGGCCGGCCGGCGCTGGTTCCGGTTCCCGGACGGCACCGACCCGGTCTGGCAGTCGTACTGGCACGGCGGTGTGCCGCGCGAAGGGCCGGTGGTGCGAGCCGTCCAGGAGTGCTTGCAGGCCGTGCTCTGGAACGGGACCGTCGGGCTGATGCCGCTGGGCCACCACCCGCCCGGCGACCTGACCGTGGTGCCGGTGACCGACCTGGCGCCGAACCCGGTGGTCGTCGCCTGGACGGACGCGAGCCCGCTGGTCCGGTCGTTCGCGGCGCTCGCGACGGCCGCGTATCAGACGACCGGCGGGCGACGGACGTCGTAGAGGTCCCAGTCCAGCTGCCAGAACGCGTCGATGCCGTGCTCGCGGATGTACTTCCGCTCGGTGTCGTGCACCGGGAAGCAGCCGGCGATGCTGATCGGCGCGCCCCCGATGTCGATCAGCGTGTACTGGTACGCGTCGAGGCCGGCGGGCGCGGACACGGCGAACGCGGTCATGGCGGACTCGGGCGCGATCGGCTCGCCGAAGTCGATGGTGTCGCCGTAGACGAACGGGCACGTGCCGCGCAGCTGCTCGGCGAGGTAGCCGATGGCCAGCGCCCACACCGGGTCGTCGGACCGGACGCTGATCCACAGCTCCGGTTTCACGCCGTGCCATTCGGCGTGGTCGGCCAGCGACAGGCCGTAGGTCACCCCGGTCAGGTATCTCGGCTCCGGTTCGTCGGTGTAGACGAACGCGATGACGTCGTCGAGCCCGGCGTGGGTCGACGGGATCGGCTGCAACCGGGGCTCGGTGCTCCCGGTCAGGGTGTCGAGATGGGCGACATACCGCTCGGCACGGCTCGGCATGGCGCGCAGCATACGACCGGCCGGCCGGGGGTGCGGGGCAATCCCGGTGGCCCGGGCGCGGCACGATCGGGCAGGGTGGGGGACATGCGAGTGCTCGTGATCGGCAGCGGAATCGGCGGCGCGGCAACGGCCTGGCACCTGGCGGGCCGGGGCGCGGAGGTGGTCGTGGCGGACGCGGCCCGGCCGGGGACGGCCACCGAAGCCGGCGCCGGGATCGTCAGCCCGTGGACGTCGCGCTGGGAGGACGCGCTGTACCCGCTCGCGTCGGCCGCCGGCCGGTACTACCGCGAGTTCACCGCCGAGCTCGAGGATTCGTCGTTCGAGGTCGTCGGCGGGATGGTCGTGTCGGCCGCGGAAAGCGAGCTGGCCGAGGCGCACGAACGGCTGACCGCGCGGGCGGCGGGCGCGCCCGAGATCGGCGAAATCCGGCGGCTCGACCCGGATCAGGCGCGTGAACTGTTCCCGGCGCTGGCGCCCGGGCTGGGCGCGGTGCACCTGGCGGGCGCGGGCCGGGTCGACGGCCACCGGCTGCGCGGGGCCTTGCTGACGGCGGCTGAGCGCCGGGGCGCGAAGTTCGTCGAAGGCGAGGTCGCGTTCCGGGCCGACGGGACGGTCGTGAGCGCGTCGGGCCCGATGGAGGCGGACAGCGTCGTGGTCGCGGCCGGCGCGTGGAGCCGGGAACTGCTGGCGCCGCTGGGGATCGACCTGCCGGTGACGCCGCACCGCGGTCAGATCAGCCACTTCGACCTGCCGGGCACGGACACGTCGGCGTGGCCGGTGGTGCTGCCGCGCACGAGCCACTACCTGCTGGCGTTCGGCGGCGGCCGGGTGGTGGCGGGCGCGACGCGCGAGGCGGAGGCCGGCTTCGACTACCGCGTGACGGCGGCGGGCCAGCGCGAGGTGCTGGACAACGCGCTGACCGTGGCTCCCGGCCTGGCGGACGCGACGCTGGCGGAGACGCGGGTGGGCTTCCGCCCGGGAACGCCGGACGGCCTGCCGATCCTGGGGTCGCTCCGGCCGGGATTGGCGGTGTCGACGGGCTTCGGCGCGGGCGGGCTGACGAACGCGCCGTTCGCGGGGAAGCTGGTCGCGGCGATCGCACTGGGGGAGGACCCGGGGTTCGACCTGACGCCGTTCGCCCCGGACCGCTTCTGAACGGAGCCGCGAGCCGTCAGCCCTCCGTGACCAGCTCCAGCGCGTGCTCGCCCGTGCGCTCCACCACCAGGCCGGCCTTCCTGATCACCTTCGCCAGCTGGTCCACAGTGGACGGTTCGGCCCGCGTGGTCACCAGCTCGCGTGCCAGGCGGCCCTTGTACGCCTTGTTGAAGTGGCTGACCGTCACGCGCTCGCCGCGGGCGTTCTCCGTCACCACGCGGACCGTCACCGCGTCCGGGCGCAGCTTCGCGAACGCCGAGTACGTGCCCGAGCGCAGGTCCACCACCAGGCCCTCCACCTGCTGCAGCACCGGTTCGAGCACCGGCTTCCAGTGCCCGCGGACCGTCCCCAGCGACGGCAGGGAGTTCCCGCCGGAAAGCCGGTACGCGGGAATCGGGTCGGTCGCCGACACCACGCCGAACAGCGACGACGTCACCGCCAGCCGCCGGTGCGCCTTCTCCAGGCCCGCCTTCGTGAGGCTCTTCACGTCGAGCGCGTCGTACAGCACGCCGGTGTAGCGGCGCAGCGCCGGCATCGTCGGCGACGTCCACAGCCGCGCGTTGTGCTCGACCTCGCCGGCCTGGCGCTCGGTGATGCCCAGCGCCACGACGCTGGCCGGGACGTCGCCGGCCAGCTCGGCCAGCGCGTCGGCGAGCTTCGCGCGTGCGGGGTTCAGCTCGGGGAACGACAGCGCGTCGAGGTCGAGCGGAGCGCCGCGGCCGCCGTCGGCCTTGGTCTCGGAGGGAGGGAGGAGCACCAGCACGCACCGAGCCTAAATCGGGGTGCGCGGACGCCGCCGTCCGGCCTAGCCTCGCGGCATGGACCTGACCTGGCGCCCGTTGACCCTCGACGACGTCCCGGCCCTCACCCGGCTGTACGCCGCGGCCGAGGAAGTCGACCGGACCGGTGACCACTTCAGCGACGGAGACCTCCGCGAGGAGCTCGAAGGGCCCAACATCGACCTGGCCCGGGCCACCGTCAGCGCGTGGGCCGGCCGGACGCTCGCCGGCTACGGCCTGATCCGCCGCCGCGACGCCGCGAACCCGGTGCACATGGTCCGGCTGCAGTCGGTGGTGCACCCGATGTTCCGGACGGCCGCCGTCGCCGCTCAGCTGGTCGAGTGGTTCACACGCACGAGCCGCGAAGTCAACGAGCGCACCTTCCCCGGCGCGCCGCTCGAACTGCACCACGGCCTGCACCAGAACGAGCGCTGGATCGCCGGCGTCCTCGCCGGCGCGGGCTTCACGCACCAGCGGACGATGGTGAACATGCGCGTCGGCCTCGCCGACCTGCCGCCGCAGCCGCCGCTGCCGGACGGCGTCACCGCGGTGCCGTTCGACTTCAAGTACGACCTAGCCACGCTCGACGCGCGCAACGACACCTTCGCCGGGCACTGGGGCAGCACCGCCTACGAGCCGGAGGCCTGGCACCACCTGGTCACCGGCTCGAAGGACTTCCGCCCGGAGGTGTCGTTCCTCGTCCTCGACGGCGACAAGGTCCTGGCGTTCGTCCTCAGCCACTTCTACGAGTCCGAAGCCGCGGCGACGGGCCTCCGCGAGCACTACGCCACCTGGGTGGGAACGCGCGCGGTGCTGCGCGGCCGCGGCGTCGCGTCGGGGTTGCTGGGGCACACGCTCCTGGCGGCGAAAGCGGCGGGGTTCGACCGGTCGGCGCTGAACGTCGACGTCGACAACGCGCACCGGGCCCTGGGTGTCTACGAGCGGTGCGGATACCGCGTCGACGACGAATGGCACGTGTACACGCTCACTCCACGAGGTTGAGCAGCTCTTCTCCCCGCACGTACCTCCGCAGCTGCTCCGCCGCCAGCCTCTTCGCGCGCGGGTAGAAGGACGCCGATCCGCCGGCGATGTGCGGGGTGATGACCACCCCCGGCACCGTCCACAGTGGATGGTCAGCGGGCAGTGGTTCCGGGTCCACGACGTCGAGGCCCACGCGCAGGCGTCCGGTGTTCGCTTCGGCGAGGAGGGCGTCCGTGTCGATCGCCGTGCCGCGGCCGACGTTCACCACCAGCGCGTCGTCGGGGAGGGCGGCGAGGGCCTTCGCGTCGATCAGGCCGCGTGTCGCGGGGGTGTCCGGGAGGATCAGCACCACGATGTCGGCCCCGGGCAGCAGCCCTGGCAGCTCGTCGACGCCGTGGACGCCGTCGTCCGGCCGCGCGCGGCTCGCCACCCGCGTGACCACCGCTTCCGCGGCGAGGAGCTGGCGCTCGATCGCCTGCCCGATCGAGCCGTAACCGACCAGGAGCACGCGGCTGTCGGCGAGCGACCGCGTGTGCTCGCGAGTCCACTCCCCGCGCGCCTGCTGCGCGAACCACCGCGGCAGGTCGCGCTGCGCCGCGTGGATCAGCGCGAGGGCGTGCTCGGCGACGCTCAGGTCGTGCAACCCCCGCCCGTTCGCCAGCCGCACCCCCTCGGGCAGCAGCGGCACCAGCGTCTCGACCCCGGCCGACAGCGACTGCACCACCCGCAGCGACGGCAGCTCCGCGATGAGCTTCGGCGGCTCCGGCCCGCGGTCGTAGGGCAGCACGTAGACCTCGACGTCGTCCAGCCCGGCCGGGGCAGGCTCGACGCCGTCGTAGTAGGCGGCTTCGACCCCTTCCGGCACGTCGATGTCGGTCCACGGCAGCAGTACGCGAGCGCTCATGCCGCCTTTCTACCCGCTGCCGCGCGTCGCGACCCGCTAGTGCTCACCTCCCGAGACGCAGAACTCGTTGCCCTCCGGATCGGTCAGCACGGTCCACGCCAAACCCGGCACGGAATGCTCGGCCACCTCCTTCGCACCCAGCTCCACCAGCCGTTTCACCTCCGCTGCCCGATCATCCCCGCCGAAGTCGACGTGGACCCGGTTCTTCCCTGCGCGAGGCTCCGGTACTCGCTGCAGGCCCAGCGGCAGCCCGCCCTCCGGGGGTGCCAGCACCAGGAACTCGCCGCCGTAGTCCTGGGCGACCGTGGTGCCCAGCGCCGCCGTCCAGAACGCCGCCAGACCGCGCGGATCGGCGCAGTCGATCGTGATCATGCCCATGTGGATCGCCATGTCCCGAAGCTAGCGGCGACCACCGACAAAAACGGGCCGTCGAGTAACCCGTTGGAGTCACGGCCGGGGGAGTGACTACCCTGAGCGGGACTTTCACACCCGCCCGGAGCAGGGAGCCCCGCAGTGATCACCAGGACTTCGTCGTTGTTCCTTCGCACCTTGCGCGAGGATCCGGCGGACGCCGAGGTACCGAGCCACCGGCTCCTGGTACGCGCCGGCTACGTCCGCCGGGTCGCCCCGGGCGGGTACTCGTGGCTGCCGCTCGGCCTGCGCGTGCTGCGCCGCATCGAGGCTGTCGTGCGCGACGAGATGAACGCCATCGGCGCGCAGGAGATCCAGTTCCCCGCGCTGCTGCCGAAGGAGCCCTACGAGGCGACCGGCCGCTGGACCGAGTACGGCGACAGCCTGTTCCGCCTGAAGGACCGCAAGGGCGCCGACTACCTCCTCGGCCCGACGCACGAAGAGCTGTTCACGCTGACGGTCAAGGGCGAGTTCACCTCCTACCGCGACTACCCCGTCACGCTCTACCAGATCCAGACGAAGTACCGCGACGAAGCGCGTCCCCGCGCCGGCATCCTGCGCGGCCGCGAGTTCGTCATGAAGGACTCGTACTCGTTCGACCTCGACGACGAGGGCCTGGAGCGCTCCTACCAGGCCCACCGCGCCGCCTACACGAAGCTGTTCGACCGCCTCGGCCTCGAGTACGTCGTGGTCAAGGCGACGTCGGGGGCCATGGGCGGCTCGGCGTCGGAGGAGTTCCTCGCGGTCGCCGAGACGGGTGAGGACACCTACGTCCGCAGCACGGAGTCGGGCTACGCGGCGAACGTCGAAGCCGTCGTGACGCCCGCACCGCCCGCGCAGCCGATCGAAGGCCGGCCCGAGGCGCAGGTGCACCACACGCCGAACACGCCGACCATCGAGTCGCTGGTGAACTTCCTCAACGCGGCCGGGCTCGGCCGTGAGTTCACCGCCGCGGACACGCTGAAGAACGTCATGCTCAAGGCGCGTCAGCCCGGGGCGAAGGAGTGGGAGCTGGTCTGCGTCGCGCTCCCCGGCGACCGCGAAGTGGACCTGAAGCGCCTCGAAGCGTCGCTCGAGCCCGCCGAGGTCGCGCTGCTCGACGAGGCCGACTTCGCCAAGAACCCGTTCCTGGTCAAGGGCTACATCGGCCCGAAGGCCCTGCAGGACAACGGCGTGCGCTACCTCGCCGACCCCCGGATCGTGCCCGGCACCGCCTGGGTCACCGGGGCCGACAAGGTCGACCACCACGTCGTCGACCTGCTGGCCGGCCGCGACTTCACCCCGGACGGCACCATCGAGGCCGCCGAGGTCCGCGAGGGCGACGCGTCGCCGGACGGCCACGGCACGCTGGTCGCCGCGCGCGGCATCGAGATCGGGCACATCTTCCAGCTCGGCCGCAAGTACGCGGACGCGTTCGAGCTCGACGCGCTCGGCCCCGACTCCAAGCCGATCCGGATCACGATGGGGTCCTACGGCGTCGGCGTCTCGCGGCTGGTCGGCGTGCTCGCCGAGCAGAACCACGACGACCTCGGCATCATCTGGCCGCGCGAGGTGTCGCCGTTCGACGTGCACATCGTCATCGCGGGCAAGGACGACGCGGTGCGCGCCGGCGCCGAGAAGCTCGCCGCCGAGCTGGACACGGCCGGTCTCGAGATCATCCTCGACGACCGCAAGGCGACGCCGGGCGTCAAGTTCGCCGACGCCGAACTGGTCGGCGTGCCGACCATCCTGGTGGTCGGGCGCGGCCTGGCCAACGGCGTCGTCGAGGTCAAGGACCGGCGGACGGGCGAGCGCGAGGAGATCGCGGTCGACGCCGTCGTCGAACACCTGGTCAAGCTCGTCCGGTCCTGATGGGCCTGTTCTCCCGGCGCTCGGACGACCCGACGCCGGGGTACGAGGACAACGCGGCGCTCCGCGGGTTCGGCGGCTACGAACCCGCGGACGCGCCGACGCCCTCGCCCACACCGCCGCCGGAGCCGCCGAGGGCGCAGCCGAAGCGGATCCGCCCGGCGCCGAAGCCGCTGAAGTGGCGGCGGGCGCCGTGGCTCGGGCTCGTGCTGATCGCGCTGATCGCGGGCGTGCTGAACGCGCTGGGCGTGGGCAAGACGCACCACACGTCGTCGACGCCGACGTCGCGTCCGCCGCGGGTGGAGATGCCGGCGCCGCGGACGGTCGTTCCCGCGGTGACGAGCGGCTGGCAGTCGGTCGCGGCCCGGGACGGCTCGTACGCCTACGACGTCCCGCCGGCGTGGAAGCCCGAGCCCGGCACGCTCCACGGCTGGGAGAAGACCGCCGCGGTGCCGGGGATCCGCCTCATCACGAGCGCGTTCCTGGGCGAGGACTTCTGCGAGCACGCGAACCTCGGCGGCGCGGGTGTCACGACGGAGCCGCTCGCCGACCCGGACGCGGCGGCCCGCAAGGCGGTGACGGACCTCGGGGTGAGCGCGTTCAGCCCGGACAACGGCCCGCCGGCGGCGGTGACCGCGGACGCGGGCACGGACGCCCAGCTCACGAAGGCCGATGGGTCGAAGGCCCCGGCGCGGATCGTGGTCGCCGAGGTGGTCCCGACCGACCAGGACAAGTGCGTGGCGAAGCACGCTCTGGTCGCCGCGATGGCGTTCGGCAACGGGAGCGCGTCGGGCGTGGTGGTGGCGTACGCCGATGCCGACCGCTCCGGGCCGACGATCCGGGAGGACCTGGTGGGAATCCTGAAGAGCTACCGGTTCGTGCCGGCGGCGGACCGGAGCACGACCACTCCGCCGCCGACCACCTACCGCTGACTCAGCGCTTCCGGGCCAGCTTCGCCAGCTCGCGCAGCCGGACGTCCGGCAGATACGCCCGGCTCAGCGCCAGCCCGATCCGCGGCAGGTCCGCCTCGTCGCGGTAAGCCAGGTACAGCGGCACGTGCCGCGGCTGGAACTTCGCCTTGAACGCGTGCAGGGAACGGAATCCGTAGTACGGCTCCATGACCCGGCCCAGCGACTCCAGCGCGCGGTCGACCGTGCGTGCCGGGCCTTCGTCGCTCGTGCGGGCCAGGGGTGCTCCCGACAGCGACACGAACCGCGCGCCCTCCGCGCGGAACTGGACGCAGGCCGAGGCGATCAGGAACTCCATCACCGGGCGGAAACCGTGGGGGCTGCGGCGCATCACGTCCAGCGTCCAGCCGCCCACCTTGCCCGCGCCCGTGTGGACCGGCATCCACGACGTCACGCCGTGGACCGTGCCCTCCGCGTCCACCGCCAGGCCGACGCGCGTCGCCGGGTCCATCGCCTCGTCGAGGCCGCCGAGGGTGAAGCCCATCTCCGGCATTCCCTTGCCCGACATCCACTCCTCCGACAGCGCCCGGACCTGGGCGAGGATGGGCTCCGGCTGGTCGGCCAAGCGGACCAGCCGGAAGTCGATGTCCTGCTTGGCGGCCTTGTTCAGCGCCGACCGGACGTCCTGCCACGCCTTGCCGCGGAACTCCAGCCCCTCCAGGTCGAGCACGTTGTCCTCGGCGACCTGGACGTGCTGCCAGCCCTGCTCGGCCGTCGCCGCGACCGTCGCCTCGGTCGCCGAGAACACGCACGGCACCAGGCCGGTGTTCTCGCACATCGCGGTGAACTCGGTGACCGTGGCGGCCGCCGTGCCGTCCGGCGCGATCGGGTCGCCCAGCGCGACGGCCACGCCCGCGTGCCGGCGGTAGGCGAGGTAGGAGCGGCCGTCCTCGCGGACGAAGTACGTGTTGCGCGGCCAGGTCGTCATCCACGACAGCGTGCTGCCGCCGTGGTGCCCGAGCAGCGTGCGGGCCAGCGAGGCTCCGGGACCCTGCGCGTGGCGCCGCAGCCGTCGCCGCGACGGGACGCGGAACGCGTGCTGCGCGGCGATCAGGACGCCCAGCTCGACCGTCCACAAGAGATTGTCCACGAAGAACAGCGGCAGGCCCGTGGTGTCGTAGTCCGCGCCGAAGAAGTCGGCCAGCCCGTAGACCGTGGCCGCGGCGAGGGCTTGCAGCGTGACGAAAGCCGACAGCGCGATGGCCCAGCGCCACGCGACGCGCCTGCCCTTGCGCAGCCCGTTGATCATCGGCACGACGATCAGCACGAGGATCGCCAGCTCCGGCGCCGACAGCGAAACCCCTTCGGTGGAGCCGAACGGGCCCTCGCCGGGCACCAGGAACATCACGATCTCGGCGGTGGTGAGCAGCAGCAGGCCGGCGACGGTCAGCAGCCGCCACTCCCGCAGGTTCGGCCCCGCCGAAGGGATCCGCCGCGAGCCGACGAGCCGGTTGCCGAGCGGGAGCGCCGCCAGCAGCGCGAAGAAGTGCACGAGGTCGGCCAGCGAGCCGACGTAGATGATGGCGACCCCGGCGTACACGCAGAGCCCGGCTCGCAGCCGCAGCGCCCACGGCGGCCGCAGCGTCGCGCTGGCGACGGCGACCGCGGCGAGCGCGCCGCCGGAGAACCCGACGTCGAGGCTGCCCGCCATGCGCTCGGCCCACAGCCAGCCGGAGTTGCCGCAGAGCGCGAGGAACTGCGTCGCGACGAGCACCGAGACGAACTGGCCACCGATCGTCACGGCCATCGCGCGCCGCGTGCCCAGCTGCCATTCGGCGAAGCCGGCGAAGAGCGCGAAGCTGCCGACCATCGGGAGGTAGAACCACGGGACGACGGCGAAGAACGGCCCGGTGAGCATGGTCCACCACCGGCCCGCCTCCAGCGACGGCAGTCCGTACGCGATGAACGGGTAGGCCGCGCGGTCTTCGGCGGCGTTCCAGAGCGCCCCCGTCGCGACGGCCAGCACGAGCATCGCGAGCACGACGGTGCTCGTGAACGGCAGGCGCTGCTTGAGCACCGCGACCGTGCCGCGGATGCGTCCCCCTCCGGCGGGCTCGGCCGCCGACGCTGTTTCAGCCATGCCCGGAAGTGTGGCGAACAGCCGTCTCCGGACACATCAGGCGAAGGAAGGAGATTGACCCCTAAGGGGTCCTCCCTTCGGATGAGGGTTGACACCCTCCGGAGGACGACGAAGACGACTTTCAGCTGAACACGGCGGCTTTCACGGCGTCGGTGTCGGCGAGGTCCGGCAGCACGATGTGCGCACCGGTGGCCCGCAGTTCGTCGGCGCTGTAGAGCCCGGTCGCCACCGCGATCGAGAGCGCGCCGTGGGCCAGCGCGGCCTTGACGTCGTTGGGCGTGTCGCCGATGACGACCACCGCGCCGGGGTCGAACGGCGTGCCGTGCTTGGCCGCCGCCAGCGTCACCGCGTGCGGGACCAGGTCGGGGCGGTGCACCGAAAGCGTGCCGTAGCCGCCGATGTCCAGGTCGAGGTGCTCGTGCAGCCCGAACGCCGTGAGCTTGTGCCGCGAGATCTCCGGCAGGTTGCCGGTGACGAGCGTCTGGACGACGCCGTCGTCCCCGGCGAACGCCGTCAGGGCTTCGGCCGCGCCCGGCAGCGCGCGGGCCTCGATCGCGAAGCGGTGGGAGGCGCGTTCCGACTCCGCCACCAGGGCCTTGAACATCGCTTGGATCGTGTCCGGGGCGGGTTCGAAGCCGTTCGCCGTGAGCAGCTCGGTGGTGGTCGCCAGTTCGGTGCGCCCGCCGAACACCGGGTCGACGCGCAGGGTCGCCCCGGTCGCGGCGGTGAACGCCGTCGCGTACCAGGCCGCGCCCAGGCGGGCGAAGTCCACCAGCGTGTGGTCGATGTCCCAGAGCACCAGCCGCTTCTTCGTCACGAGATCGAGGTTACCGGCGGCACTATTCAACACGCGTTGACTTCTTGGCGGAGCCGTCGTACCTTGGCCATTAATTCAACAAGCGACGAATAACTGGAGGCTGTCATGACCAGTCCTGTCCGGCGCCCCGCCGGGGCGCTCGCCCTGGTCGCCGCCGTGGCCGGTGCGCTGGTGGCCGTGGTGCTCGGGTTCCTCACCTTCGGCGCGCAGGCCACGGCCGCACCGGACGGCGTCCCGGTGGCGATCGCCCCGACTGGGATGCCCTCGGAGATCGCGCAGCGCATCGCGGCGCACGGCGGCGGTCAGCTCGCCTGGACGGTCGCGTCCCCGGCCGATGCCCGGAAGCTGCTGGAGGACAAGAAGGTCTACGGCGTGCTGGAGCTCGGGCCAGGGCCGTCGGCGACCGTCGTGACGTCGGGGGCGGTCAACCCGTCGGGTACCCAGGTCGCGCAGCAGGCGCTGACCGGCGCGGCGTCGGCGCTGGGCGGCGCCCCGAAACAGGAGGTGCTGCACCCGGTGAGCGTCGCGGGCCGGACCGCGCCGCTGGCCGCGTCCGCGCTGGCCTGGATCGGCGCGCTCGTCGCGGGTCTGGCACTGACGCAGCTGGCCAAGCGCACCGGCCGCACGGTCGGCGCCGGCGCGCGGTTGCTGCAGGTCGTCGGCGCCGGAGTGCTCGTGACCGCGGCCGTGGCCGGGTTCTTCGCGCTCTGGGACGCTGCGCTGCCGCTGACGTTCGGCGTCCTGGGGTTCGTCTTCCTCGCCGCGACGGCCTTCGCGGCCCTGCAAGCGGGCCTGCTGCGCCTGCTCGGGCTGCGCGCGATGGCCGTCCTCGGTCCGCTTTACCTGGTCGCGCCCGCGGTCGCCGGGCAGGTGCCGGAGCTGCTGAACCCGGCCTACCGCACGCTGCTGTGGTCGTGGACGCCGTTCCGTTTCTCGACCGAGGGCCTGCGAAGCCTGCTTCAGGGCGTGCCGGGCGCGCCCGACGTCACGACCGGCGTCCGGGTGCTCGGCGCGCTGCTGGCCGCGGGTCTTCTCGTGGCGCTGTGGCCCGGCCGGTCAGCCCGCGAGGAAGCTGAATCGCACCTTCCGGACCGGGTTGTCGAGGTTGGTGTCCACTAGGCAGACCGACTGCCAGGTCCCCAGCGCGAGGACGCCGCCGAGCACCGGGATCGTCGCGTAGGGCGGCACCAGCCCCGGGAGCACGTGGTCACGGCCGTGACCCGGGCTCCCGTGCCGGTGCCGCCAGCGGTCGTCGCGGGGGAGCAGCCGGTCGAGCGCGGCCAGCAGGTCGTCGTCGCTGCCCGCCCCGGTCTCGAGGACCGCCAGCCCGGCGGTGGCGTGCGGGACCCAGACGTGCAGCAGCCCGTCGGTCGCGTCGGCATCGCGCAGGAACGACTCGGCCTCGTGGGTGAGGTCGTGGACGACGGCCTCGGAGCCGGTGCGGACCTCGATCTCGGTGGAGTACATGGGTTCCAGCCTAGGCTCAGGTTTCCAGGTAGCGCAGCACCGCCAGCACCCGGCGATTGTCCCCTTCGGACGGTGGCAGGCCGAGCTTGCCGAAGATCGACGTCACGTACTTTTCGACCGATCCGGCCGAGAGGAACAGCTTCGCGGCGATCGCGGAGTTCGACCGGCCCTCCGCCATCAGGCCCAGGACTTCGCGCTCTCGCGGGGTGAGCCCGCTGAGCGCGTCGGTCTGGCGGGTCGCCGAGAAGAGCTGGCTGACGACCTCGGGGTCGAGCACCGTCTCGCCGTCGGAGACCCGGCGCAGCGCGTCGAGGAAGTCCGACACCTCGGCGACGCGGTCCTTGAGCAGGTAGCCGACGCCGCCCGCGCGGTCGGCCAGCAGCTGGGCCGCGTACTTCGTCTCGACGTACTGGGAGAACAGCAGGATCGCGCGGCCCGGCGATTCGCGGCGCAAAGAGATCGCCGCCCGCAGACCCTCGTCGGTGTGCGTCGGCGGCATCCGGATGTCCACAATGGACACGTCGGGGGAGTTCTCCTCGACCGCGGCCCGCAGCGCGTCGGCGTCCTTCACCGCGGCGACGACCTCGTGGCCCCGGAAGGTCAGCAGCTCGACGAGGCCCTGGCGCAGGATGGTCGAGTCCTCCGCGATGACGATCCGCATGCCGCGACCCTAGCGGGGCAGCGGCACCCGCGCGGTCACTTCGGTCGGACCGCCCGCCGGGCTCGCGAGGGTCAGCTCGCCGTCGACGGTCCGCAGCCGCTCGGCGACCCCGGCCAGCCCGCCGCCCGGCACGAGCCGGGCACCGCCCCGGCCGCGGTCGCGCACCCGCAGCCACAGGACATCGCGTTCTTCGGTGACTTCGACGTACGTCGTCGTCCCGCTGTGCTTCGCGGCGTTCGTGAGCAGCTCGGCGGCGCTGAAGTAGACGATCGTCTCCAGCGACGGCGGCGGGCGGCGCGGCAGGTCGACGGCGACCCGCGCGTCCATCCCGGACGTCGCGACGAGGGTGGCCAGCGCGACGTCGAGCCCGGCGTCGAGGGCCGCGGGGTGGATGCCGCGGGCGAGGTCGCGCAGCTCGATCAAGGCCTGCTTCGCGTTGGTGTGGGCGTCGGTGACCAGCTGCTTGACCTGCGGAAGGTCGACGTTTTCGAGCTCGTCCTTGGCCAGCCCGAGCTTCATGGCGAGCGCGACGAGCTGGGCCTGCGCGCCGTCGTGCAGGTCGCGTTCGATGCGCCGGAGCCGCAGCGCGGCGTCCTCGACCGCCGTCGCGCGGCTCGCCTCGAGGTCCCGGACGCGCTCGGAGAGCTGACGCGCGCCGAGCAGGCCGACGACGAGCAGCCGGTCGAGGGAGACGAAGGCGTGCGTCACCCACGGGAGCGCCACGAGCACCAGCAGCCCCGACGCCGACCAGGCGAGCGCGCCGACCCAGTGGTCGGCGTAGATGTCGAAGAACGGCAGGTGCCGTTCGCCGAGGGGGTACCAGAGGAACGCGAAGGGGGTCGCGGCCAGGGCGTAGAGCGTCGCGGTGGTCATCGTGAGCAGCGCGGCGAAGGTCAGGGGGAGGCGCAGCAGCAGGTAGCCGCCGGTGCGCCAGCCGGCGGGGTCGCCGACGCGGGCCCGGACCCAGGCCCACAGCCCGGGCTTGAGCTCGGGCCGGCGCGGGGCGGGCACGCTGACGCCGAGGAGGGCTCGGGCGAGCCCGCGGTGCAGGGCGCCGAGGCCGCGGACGTAGGAGATGGCACCGGCGAGGACGAGGAACCCGAACAGGAAAGGGGTCAGCCCGAGGCCGACGGCGAGCACGACGAGGAAGCTGACCAGGGAGAAGAGGGTCAGCGGACCGGAGAGCCACAGCCAGGCGTATTCGGCCCAGAAGTCGCGCGCGGCGAGCGGCCCGAAGACACGGCGCAGCGGGTGGAGGCGGGGGACGTCGAGGCTGGTCACGGATCCAGTCTCACCCGGTTCGGAGGGCGAGCCCATCCGGTTTTCCCCCGGGACTCGCTCGGGGTGCCCCCGTCTTCGACGCAACCGGCCGGCAAGGCGATAGGAAGGGCCAGCTCGCGTGATTGGGGAGTCGACTCGCGTGATTGGAGGGTCGACACGGTACAAGCCCGCGGGCCGCGCCGTGTCGGCTGCCCAATCACGCGTGTCGGCTCGGCAATCACGTGTGATGCCCCTTCAATCACGCGAGAAGCCCCGCCGGACACGCGTGATGCCTCTTCAATCACACGTGATGCCCGGCTCGGCTCAGCGGCGGCCGCAGGGGCGCCCCCCGTCTTTCACGCTACCGGGCGGCACCGACAGTTTCGGTGCCGCGAACGCGGCGGCCGCCCGGTTGTCCACATACCGAAAGCGGCCTCGGGCGCGCCTAACGCACCCGAGGCCGCCTACGGAAACCGGGCTAAACGCTGTCCGGGTCGTCGTCCCGGGCTTTCTGTGCGGCTTCGCGCATCTCGATCACGTCCGTCAGCCAGTCACCCGTCTCGCGGGCGATGTCGCGGATTGCGCCCGTGATGATCGAGGCTATGTTGCCCACGTGCGTCGCGGCCGATTCGGTGATCACCTGCAGGGTGTCCTTGTCGCGTTCGAACTGGCCCACCATGTCACCCTCACGCTGCTCGGAGCTGCCGGTCGGGTTCCACGGTAACCGGCGACGGCGAACTCTGCGGGAGAGCCAGCTTCACGATCTTCTTCGCCACCGACCAGAGCTGCTTGTGCAGCGGGCCCGTGTGGTACGGCAGACCGTACTTCTCGCAGATCGCGCGCACCTCGCCGGCGATCTCCGGGTAGCGGCGCGCCGGGATGTCCGGGAACAGGTGGTGCTCGATCTGGTGGGACAGGTTGCCGCTCATGATGTGGAACAGCGGGCCGCCGGAGATGTTCGCCGAACCCAGGATCTGGCGCAGGTACCACTGCCCCCGGGACTCGGAAGCGGTCTCCTCTTCGGTGAAGCTTTCGACGTCGGCGGGGAAGTGGCCGCAGAAGATGATCGCGAACGCCCACAGGTTGCGGGTCAGGTTCGCGGTCGCGTTGCCGAGGAACGTCAGCGGCGCCAGCGGGCCGGTCAGCAGGGGGAACAGCACGTAGTCCTTGCCGACCTGCCGCCCCGCCTTGCGCAGGATGCGCCGGAGCACCGGCACGTTCTCGGCCCAGGTGCGCTCGCCCTTGACGACGTTCTCGACCTCGAGGTCGTGCAGCATCACGCCCCACTGGAAGAACAGCGCCAGCAGCGTCGCGTACACCGGGTTGCCCAGGTAGTACGGGTGCCACTTCTGGGCGGTGTCCATCCGCAGGATCCCGTAGCCGACGTCCCGGTCCTTGTCGACGATGTTCGTGTACGTGTGGTGGATGTAGTTGTGCGAGTGCCGCCAGTTCTCGGCAGGCGCCACGGTGTCCCACTCGAACCGCTGCGAACTCAGCGCCGGGTCGCGCGTCCAGTCGTACTGGCCGTGCATGACGTTGTGGCCGATCTCCATGTTGTCGAGGATCTTGGCCACCGACAGCGCGCCGACGCCGGCCAGCCACGCGGGCGGGAAGAACCCGGCGAACAGCAACGCCCGCCCGGCGACCTCCAGGCCGCGCTGCGTCTTGATGATGGTGTGGATGTAGTCGACGTCTTCCTGGCCCAGGGAGTCGACGGTCCGCTGCCGCAGCGCGTCGAGCTCGCGGCCGAACTCCTCGACCTGTTCCGGGGTCAGGCGGTCCTGCAGACCGGTCATGGCAGTCTCCCTACGCGTCGATCTCGACGTCCCCGACCGGGACGGAGATGCAGAGCTGGATTTCTTCGTCTTCTTCGCCGGAGATCTCGCCCGTCTTGGCGTTGCGGACGCGACCGGCGGTCTTGAGCTGGGTGCAGGAGAAGCAGATGCCCATCCGGCAGCCGTGCTCCGGGGACAGGCCCGCTTCCTCGGCCTGCTCCAGCAACGGCTTCCCCGAGTTGGCGCACTCCCGCCCGCTGCGCTTGAACCGGACCTGGCCCTCGGCGTTCGCCGTGTCGAAGGTCAGCGCCGGCGGCGTGAACTCTTCGGTGTGCACGCGTTCACCCAAATGATCACGCACGGCGTCCATCAGCGGCTTCGGGCCGCAGACGAACGCCTCCGCGTCGCGGTGCCACGGTGCGACGCGCTCGAGGTGCTCCGGCGAGAAGAATCCGCGCAGGTCCCCGCCCCGGGTGTGGGTGTAGGCGTGCACGACCCGGAAACCCGGGTGCCGCGCGGCGAGCTCGGCCAGCTCGGTGCGGTAGAGCGCGTCGGCCGGGCCGTTCGAGTAGTGCAGGAACACGATCTCGCCGGTGTGCGCCTCATCGACGAGCGTCCGGGCCATGGCGAGCACCGGGGTGACCCCGCTGCCGCCGCTGATCAGCAGCACGCGCTCCGGCCGGGTGGCCGGCAGCGTGAACGTGCCGTCCGGAGTGGACAGACCGACCACCGAGCCGGCCCCGAGCGCGCGGTTCAGGTGCCCGGAGACCAGGCCCTGCTCCTTGACGGTGAACTCGAGTTCACCGTCGTACTGCGAACCGCACGGCGAATAGCAGCGCGTGCGCCGGACGCCGTCGATCTCCACCTGCAGGCGGACGTACTGCCCGGCGGTGAAGCCGGGCCACGCGCGGCTGGGCTTGACGGTGAGGGTGACGCTGTCCGGTGTCTGCTTGCGCACCGCCGTGACCAGGCCGCGGATCTCGCGGCGCACCAGCATCGGGTCGACGAGCTCCAGGTAGCGGTCCATCCCGTGCGGCGTCAGCAGCGCCTCGGCCAGCGAAGCGAGGCTGCGCACCCGCCGGGGGATGAGCGCCGTCATCGGAGACCTCCTCGATTACAGTGAACGACTGTACACTCAACAGTGCACTGCAGGAGTGGAGCGCCTGTCAACGAAGAACGCGGAGGATGTGACGTGAGCAACGCGGTGGACATCCGTACGCTGGACCCCGTGTCCGAAGACCAGCTGACGCCGGTGAGCCGGCAAGAGCGCAAGCAGCGCACGCGTCAAGCGCTGCTGGACACCGCCCTGGACCTGCTGGCCGACCGTCCGTTCGCGACGCTTTCCCTGCGCGAGGTGGCGAAGGGCGCCGGCCTGGTGCCGACGGCGTTCTACCGGCACTTCGCCTCGATGGAGGAACTCGGTGTCGCGCTCGTCGAAGAAGCGACGCGCACGCTGCGCGGGATGATGCGGTCGGCGCGCACCGATCCCGACACCTACCAGGGGATGATCAGCGCCTCGGTGGCCACGGTCCACCAGTTCGTCCGGGCGAACGAGGACCATTTCCGGTTCCTGACGCGGGAGCGCTACGGCGGCGGCCCGCTCGCCCGCGCCATCGCCGTCGAACTGCGGATGTTCTCCGGTGACCTCGCGATCGACCTCGCGCGGTTCGCGCCGCTGCGCGCCTGGAGCACCGAAGACCTGCACATGCTGGCGGACTTGATCGTTTCCGTGATGATCACGACCACCGTCGACCTGCTGGAAGCCCGGCCGGGTGAAGACGCGAAAATCACCGGGACGGCGGAAAAACGGCTGCGCCTGATCCTGCTCGGCATCCCCCGTTGGAAAACGAGCTGAACGCTCCCCCTACGGCGCTCGTATCTTCTGGCACAACCCCCGGACTTGCGACCCAGGTCACTGGGGAGTGTCGGTCCGGCGTGGTACAACCCTCGGATCGTGCCTCGCCGATGAGGAGGTCGTGTGGCCGACAGCGAACAGCATCAGCAGCTCACCGTGGGTGTGGTGACCGAGTCACGCCCCGGGGAGCGCCGGGTGGCCATGGTGCCCAAACTGGTCGGGAGGCTCGCGCAACGGGGTTTGCGAGTCCTGGTCGAACCGGGCGCCGGGTCCCGCGCGCACCTGAGTGACGACGCGTACACCCAGGCGGGCGCCGAGCTCGGCGACGCGTGGGGCGCCGACATCGTCGTGAAGGTGAACCCGCCCGCGCCGGAAGAGGTCTCGAAGCTGAGCCGGGGCAGCGTCCTCGTCGGCTTCCTCGATCCGCGCGGCAACCCGGACGGGCTCGCGAAGCTCGAAGAAGCGGGCCTGCGGGCGTTCGCGATGGAGGCGGTCCCGCGGATCTCCCGGGCGCAGGCGATGGACGCGCTGTCGTCGCAGGCCAGCATCGGCGGCTACCGCGCCGTGCTGCTCGCGGCGCAGAAGCTGCCCCGCTTCTTCCCGATGCTCACCACCGCGGCCGGCACCGTGCCCCCGGCGAAGGTGCTGGTGCTCGGCGCCGGCGTCGCCGGCCTGCAGGCACTGGCCACCGCGAAGCGGCTCGGCGCGCAGACCACCGGGTACGACGTCCGGCCCGAGGTGGCCGAGCAGGTCAAGTCGCTCGGCGCGCAGTTCCTGGACCTCGGCATCGAGGCGGTCGGCGAAGGCGGGTACGCCCGCGAGCTGACGCCGGAGGAGCGCGAGGAGCAGCAGCGGCGGCTCACCGAGGCGATCACGAAGTTCGACGTCGTGATCACCACGGCGCTGGTGCCGGGCCGCAAGGCGCCGACGCTGGTCACCGCGGACGCCGTCAAGGGCATGCCGGCCGGTTCGGTCGTCGTCGACCTCGCCGGCGAGACCGGCGGCAACTGCGAGCTGACCAAGCCGGGCGAGGACGTCGTGGAGCACGACGTCACCATCGCTTCCCCGCTGAACCTGCCCGCCGAAATGCCTTCGCACGCCAGCGAGCTGTACGCGCGCAACGTCACCGAGCTGCTGGAGCTGCTCGTGACGAAGGAAGGCGCGCTGGAGCTGAACTTCGAAGACGAGATCGTCGCCGGTGCCTGCGTGGCCGGGCGCGAAGGGAGTACTTCGTGAGCCCACTTGTGCAGAACCTGGCGGTGCTCGTGCTCGCCGGGTTCGTCGGCTTCGCCGTCATCTCCAAGGTGCCCAACACCCTGCACACCCCGCTGATGTCGGGCACCAACGCCATCCACGGCATCGTGCTGCTGGGCGGCCTGGTCGTGCTCGGCCTCGGCGTCGACGGCGTGTTCAACAAGATCCTGCTGGTGATCGCGATCGCCTTCGGCACGATCAACGTCGTCGGCGGCTTCCTGGTCACCGACCGGATGCTGTCGATGTTCAAGGGCAAGAAGCCCGCACCCGGTGAGGAGGACGACAAGTGACCGACTTCGTCGCGATCCTCTACATCATCGCGTTCGCCCTCTTCATCTACGGCCTGATGGGCCTGACCGGCCCGCGCACCGCGGTCCGCGGCAACTGGATCGCCGCGGTCGGCATGGGTGTCGCGGTGATCGCCACCCTGCTCACCCCGGGCATGGGCAACTGGCTGCTGATCGTCCTCGGCGTCGCGATCGGCGCGGTGGTCGGCGTGCCGTCCGCGCGCAAGGTCAAGATGACCGCGATGCCGCAGATGGTGGCCCTGTTCAACGGCGTCGGCGGCGGCGCGGTCGCGCTCATCGCGTGGGTCGAGTTCAACTCCACCGACGGCTACGCGCACGAACCGGCGTACATCGCGATCGCGTCGCTCTTCGCCGCGATCATCGGGTCCATCTCCTTCTGGGGCTCGAACGTCGCGTTCGGCAAGCTCCAGGAACTGATCAGCGGCCGCCCGATTTCGATGGGCAAGCTGCAGCAGCCGATCAACGCGCTGCTCCTGCTGATCGCGCTCGCGTGCGCGGTGATCATCGTCGCCGGCGGCGACTCCGGCTTCCTGATCGTCGGGCTGCTCGTCGCGGCGGGCATCCTCGGCCTCACCGTCGTGCTGCCGATCGGCGGCGCGGACATGCCGGTGGTCATCTCGCTGCTCAACGCGTTCACCGGGCTGTCGGCCGCGGCGATGGGCCTCGCGCTGGACAACACGGCGCTGATCGTCGCCGGCATGATCGTCGGCGCGTCCGGCTCGATCCTGACCAACCTGATGGCCAAGGCGATGAACCGGTCCATCCCGGCGATCGTCGCGGGCGGCTTCGGCGGCGGTCCGGCGGTCTCGGCCGGCGGGGGCGCGAAAGAAGAGCGCCCGGTGCGCTCGACCAGCGCCGCCGACACCGCGATCCAGATGGCCTACGCCAGCAAGGTCGTCGTCGTGCCGGGGTACGGCATGGCCGTGGCGCAGGCGCAGCACACCGTCCGCGAGATGGCGAAGCTGCTGGAGAAGAAGGGCATCACGGTCGCCTACGCGATCCACCCGGTGGCCGGCCGGATGCCCGGGCACATGAACGTGCTGCTCGCCGAGGCCGACGTGCCCTATGAGCAGCTCAAGGAGATGGACGAGATCAACTCCGAGTTCGCCCAGACCGACGTCGCGCTGGTGATCGGCGCGAACGACGTCACGAACCCGGCCGCGCAGACCGACCCGACCTCGCCGATCTACGGGATGCCGATCCTCAAGGTCAACGAGAGCCGGTCCGTGATCGTCTTGAAACGCGGGATGGCCTCCGGCTTCGCCGGCATCGACAACGACCTGTTCTACGATCCGAAGACCAGCATGCTCTTCGGCGACGCCAAGACGTCGGTGGGCGAGATCGTGGAGGAACTCAAGGCGCTATGACGACCGGGTCGGACGTGCGCGCGGCATTCACGGATCCGGCCGACAACCTGGCGTTCGACGAAGCGCTCCTCCGGGTTGCGCCCGGGTCACCGGTGCTGTGGCTCTGGCGCAACCCGGTCTGCGTCGTGGTGGGGCGTGGCCAGCGGATCGCCCGCGAAGTGCGGGTCGAGGAGTGCGCCCGGGACGGCGTCCCGGTGCTGCGGCGGGCCAGCGGCGGCGGCACCGTGTTCCACGATCCCGGCAACCTGAACGTGACGCTGGTCCTGCCCGGGCCCACCGACCGGCCGCTGGAGACGCTCGGCAAGGTGATGAGCGCCGCCGTCGACCAGCTCGGGCTGGTGCCGCGGATCGGCGACCGCGGCCTGTTCGTCGGCGACGCGAAGCTGTGCGGGTTCGCCGTGTTCCGCACCAAGACCGGGCTGCTGGCGCACTCGACGCTGCTGGTCGAGACGTCGGCCACGCTGGTCGGCCGCTACCTGACGAGCGCGCCGGCGGACCCGCGGCCGCTCGACTCCCACCGCAGCCCGGTGGCGTCGCTGGCCGAGCACGGGCTGCGTCCCGGGTTCCCGGCGGTCGAGGCGGCGGTGCGGGCGGCGGCGTCGCAGATCCTCGGGACGCTGGTGCCGCGCCCGCCGACCGCGGCCGAGCTGGCGCGGCAGCGGGCGCTGCTGCACACGCGGTACCGGTACCCGTCCTGGCACGCGGACGGCTCCCAGCGCGCGGCCTGACCCCCGGCGCGTCTGTCTACTGTGGAGCTACTTCTCGGCCGCCGAGAACGTGACGCCCGGCACCTTCCGCGCGGTCGCCCGAGTGGTCTTCTTCGGCTCCGCCGCCTTGCGGGTGCGGGTCGTCTTCGCCGGCTCGGCCTTCGCCGCCGTCTTCGTGCGGGTCGCGGTGGCCTTGGGCTCGGCCTTCGCGGTGGTCTTCGCGGTCTTGGTGGCCGCCGCGCGGCGGCCCGCGACCGGCTTCGCCGCCTTCGCCCGGGGCCGCTTCGCACCCGGGACGATCCGCGGCCGGCGCTTGCGGCCGCCGGTGCGGCGACCCGCGTCGGCGTAGCGCTGCAGCAGCTCACGCAGGGCGTCGGCGTTGGTGAAGGAGAGGTCGATGTCGTAGTCGATACCGTCCAGCCCGAACCCGACGGTCTCGGCGGCGGCTTCGCCGGTGAGATCGTCCAGGACCCGCACAGCCGTGTTCTTGGCCACGACAAACCTCCCGTGCTCGAACGTGGTAGGCGCGCGCACCGGGGCCGACGGCACCGGGCCGCCGATGACTTGCAGCTTCGAAAGACGAGGATAGCCGCTGGCTTGCGTGATCCCGCGTGGTGGTGTGCGCTGAACCCATGTCTGCGCAGACTTTTGACGTAGTGGTGATCGGTGCGGGTCCGGTGGGGGAGGTGGCCGCCGAACGGGCGGCTCGCGGTGGCTTGAAGGTCGCCCTCGTCGAGCACGAGCGCTTCGGCGGCGAGTGCTCCTACTGGGCGTGCATCCCGAGCAAGGCGTTGCTGCGGCCGGGAAACCTCCTCGCCGCGGCGAAGCGGATCCCCGGTGTGCCGGTCGGCGACCGGCTCGACCCCGCGGCGGTGTTCGCGCGGCGTGACTGGTTCACCGGCAAGGGCGACGACTCGGGGCAGGTCGAGTGGGCCCGCGGCGCCGGCATCGAGCCGATCCGCGGGCACGGCGAAATCACCGGTGAGCGGGAAGTCACCCTCGACGGCGACCGCGTGCTGACCGCGCGGCACGCGGTGATCGTGTGCACCGGCAGCGTGCCGAGCACGCCGTCGATCCCGGGCCTCGACACGATCCGGCCGTGGGGTTCGCGGGAGGCGACGTCGGCGGAGTCGGTGCCCGGCCGCCTCGGCGTCCTGGGTGGCGGGGTGGTCGGCGTCGAGATGGCGCAGGCGTTCGCGTCACTGGGCTCGGAGGTGCACCTGGTGATCACCGGCGAGCGGCCGCTGCCGCGCACCGCCGCGATCGCCGGCGACCTCGTGCTGCACGGGCTGCGCGAAGCCGGCGTGTACGTGCACACGGAGTCGGGGGTCGAGCGGGTCGCGGCGGGGGACTCCGGCACCGAGCTGGCGCTGAAGGACGGCGAAGTGGTCGTCGTCGACGAGTTCCTGGTGGCGACCGGGCGCCGGCCCGCGACCGCCGGGCTGGGCCTGGAGGCCTTCGGCGTGGAGCCCGGGCACGCGCTGGAGGTCGACGACACCGGCCGGGCGTCCGCAGTGGACGGTGGCTGGCTGTACGCGGCCGGCGACGTCACCGGGCGCGCCCCGCTGACCCACCAGGGCAAGTACGGCGCCCGCGCGGCGGGTGACACGGTCGCGGCGCTGGCCGCGGGAAAGCCGGTGTCGACGGAGGCGTGGAGCCCCTTCACGGCCACCGCCGACCACAGCGCGGTCCCGCAGGTGGTGTTCACCGACCCGGAGGTCGCGGCCGTCGGCCTGGCGGACGCGCGGCCCGGTTCGGCCGACCGCGTCGTCGACATCGACATCGCGGTGGCGGGCTCGTCGCTGCACGCGGACGGGTACACCGGCAAGGCCCGGATGGTCGTCGACACCGAGCGGAACGTCCTGCTCGGCGTGACGTTCGTCGGCCAGGACGTTTCGGAGCTGCTGCATTCGGCGACGATCGCGATCGTCGGCGAGGTGCCGCTCGACCGGCTGTGGCACGCGGTGCCGTCGTTCCCGACGATCAGCGAGGTCTGGCTGCGGCTGCTGGAGGCCTACGGGCTCTGATCACTGCGCGGGCAGGTCCAGGGCGGCTTTCGCGGCCCGGGCCAGGCCGGGGTCGTCCGGAGTGGACGGTCCCGGCGCCCAGACGGCCTGCACGACCCGCACGGACGTGCCTTCGACCCGCGAGGTGTAGGCGGCGTTCTCGAACCGCGGCGCCGGGGTGGCGCCCCACTTGCCGGTCTCGGAGGCGAGGTCGAGGAGTCCGCCCCCGCCGGGAGTGTCGGCGACGGCCTTGAACGCGGCGGCCTGCGCGGCATCGGGGAACTCGACGATCCCGACGGTGACGGCGGCCTCGCGCCCGTCCACGGTGGCGGCGTAGGACGCGCGCCGGACGCCGGAGCAGCTGGTCTGCTGCAGGCTGGCCTGGGCGTCCCCGAAGGCGTGGGAGGCACACCGCTGGTCGCGATCGGCGGCGCGCAGGGCGAACTGGAGGCTCTGCGCGGGAGCGGTGGTGCTCTGCGGAGGCGGCTGGGTCGCGGGAGTGGGCGGCCCGGTGGGCGCGGCGGCGGTGTCGTCCCCGGAGGTGGCGACGGCGATGGCGGCGACGACCAGGGCAACGAGAAGCCCGATGGCGGCCAGCGGCAGCCAGCGGACGGTCTTCGAGGTCGGGGCGGCCTCGCGAGGGGCAGGCCGCGGGGTGGGGAAGGGACGCGGTTCGGGCGGCAGGGTGATCTGCCCGAGGGTGACGGCCTGGGGCGCGCTCCGCCCGGTCTCGGCTCGGCCGGCTGCGGATCGGTTGGGCTCGGCTTGGCTGGCTGCGGCTCGGTCGGGCTCGGCTCGGCCGGCTGCGGCTCGGTCGGGTACGGCGGGGGAGCTGAGGTTCTCGGTTCGTTCGGTGTCGTCCGCGAATTCCTGCTCGCGCGGTCGGGCTGCCCCCGGAAACAGCGGCGGCGCGGTGGCGCCGGGGAACACCGGGGTGTCTTTTCGCGCGGGAGCCGGGAGTACCTCGGTGCGCTCGGAATCCTGGGGGAGAGCCGATGCTTCGTCGCCGGAGTGCGGTGAGGAGCCGGCGAGTTCTGCTTCCGGCGCGGGCGCGGGCTCGGCGGCGGGCTCGATGGGCTCGGGATGTGCGATGGATGTGGTCGCGGGTTCCGCGGGTTCCGGGTGTGCGGTGGAGGTGGTTGCGGGTTCCGCGGGCTCCGGCTCTTCGGTGGAGGTGGTCGCGGGCTCGGCGGATTCGGGGTGTGCGATGGATGTGGTCGCGGGCTCGGCGGGTTCCGGCTCTTCGGTGGAGATGGCCGCGAGTTCGGCGGATTCCGGATCCTCTGTGGAAACGGCCGCGGATTCCGCGTCTTCGGCAGCGGTGGACACCGGCTCCTCGGCGGGCGCGGGCTCGGGCTCGGCCGAAACCGGAGTTTTGCTCTGCCACCCGGCTCCGCCTGCTGCAGCCGAACCCGCCGCGGCAACCGCACCGGCCGCAGCAGCACCGGCCGCGCGAGCCGTACGTGTTCCCGCCTGGCTCGGCACCGGCGGTGCACTGTCCCAAGGCACACTGCCCCCAGGTGCACTGTCTCTAGGCACACTGCCCTTAGGTGCACTGTCCCAAAGGGACTCCGGGGGCGAATCGTCCGTGAAGCGGCTGAATCCTTCCCCCACCAGCACCTCGTCCGAAAACTCCGGTGCGTCCGGGGCCAGCCCGCGGATCAGTGCCCGGACCTGGTCCACCGAGCGCGGGCGGTGGGCCGTCGCCAGCGAGACCGTTGCCGCCAGCATCGTCGTCGGTGTCGGGTGCAAGACGCGGACCGGGCCCGCCAAGTCGCTCGCCGGCTGGTCGACCGTCTCCACGTACGGTCCTACCGCGACGATCGTCCCCACCGGGCCCGTGCCCGGCACCAGCGAAGCGATCCGCTGCTCGCACGCCTGGGAGACGTCCAGTGCTTCCGTCGCCGGGTTGACCGCGTCGTCGTCGGCGATCAGGGGCCAGCCGTCGGCTTTCCACTCGGCTCCCAGCGGGGCTTCCAGCCGCAGCGCCGGGTCCGGGAGGTCCACGCCGATCACGATGATCACGCCGTGGGGCAGCAGGACCACCGCCTCGATCGGGCGCTCGGTCACCGTTCCCACGCCGACCAGCGCGATCCCGCCGATGACGGTGCTGCCACGGCCGAGGGACGCCAGTGCCGCCCGGATGTCGTCGGCCACCCGGGACTGCTGCCGCTCGAGGCGCACCAGTCGCACCGAAACCCCTCCCTGCTCGTCGTTCCGGGTCATCACGCTAGCGCGCGTGGTGGTAACCATCGTGCGACACGGGGACGACGCGGCCGTGAGCCCACCGAAAGTGGGGCCCTGGGTGACTTGTGGTGTTCATGTGGCCAAACAGCACGGTTGGGGTGCAGAATGTGCTACAACGCATCGGAGGCGGTATTCGGGAGCCGCGCTGAGGCCACGCTGCAGCTCGAAGTAGGGCGTAGGGGAAGACGTCCCTCGTCGAGCAACAAGCGGAGGTAGCAGTGAGCACCCGTGGCAGCACCCGAGGTGTGGTGTACGTCCACTCGTCGCCGTCTGCGGTGTGTCCGCACGTCGAGTGGGCCATTTCGGGCACCCTGGGTGCCCGCGTTGACCTGAAGTGGACGGCGCAGCCGGCCAGTCCGGGTCAGCTTCGCGCCGAGTGCGGCTGGCGCGCGCCCGCGGGCAGCGGCGCCAGATTGGCGTCCGCCCTCAAGGCGTGGCCGATGATTCGGTTCGAAGTCACCGAAGAGCCCAGCGCGGGCGTCGACGGCGAACGGTTCTGCTTCGCGCCCGGCCTCGGCCTCTGGCACGGGCGGACCAGCGCCAACGGCGACATCGTGGTGGGCGAAGACCAGCTGCGCGCCCTCGTCGCCATGACCCGCGGGGGTGAGTCCCTCGCGCACAAGCTGGACGAACTCCTCGCCGCGAGCTGGGACGAGGCGCTCGAGCCCTACCGTCACGCCGGCGATGGCGCGCCGGTGACCTGGCTGCACCAGGTCGGCTAGCCGCGGGACGGGGGCCGGTACGCTCTTCGGCGTGACCACCCCCGCCCCCAGCTCCCGCCAGCGCTGGCTGGTGCCCGTCGTGGCCGTGGTGCTGTCCGTGACCGTGGGCGCCGGCCTGCTCGCGCGCGAGATCTACCGCCGCCCCGACCAGCCCGCCGACGAAACCACCGCTTCGAGCGCCACGCCGTCGTCGGCCAGCAGCGGAGCGCCGGCCGCGGCGGGCGTCGTCCAGATGACCGAAGACGCGAGGGCGCACCCGCAGGCCGGCGCCGTGCGCAGGGCGCTCGAGACGTACTTCTCGGCCATCAACGAGCGCAACTACCCCCAGTGGCAGACCGTGGTCAGCGACGAGCGCAGGCGCACCAAGACCGCGGTGGACTGGAAGAAGGATTTCCGGTCCACAAAAGACAAGGACATCCTCATCTACCGCATCGAGCGCGGTGCGGGACAGTCGCTGCGGGTGCTGGTCGCGTTCACCAGCACCCAGGACCCCCAGGACGCTCCGGCGGACATGCGGGAAACGTGCCTGCACTGGCGGCTGGTCCTGCCCATGGTCGTGGAAGACGACGCGCTCCGGATCGACACCGTGGACCCCGGACCTTCGCCCGAGCACGAAAAATGCTGAAAGGGGCCCGGCCGAAGCCGGGCCCCTTTTCAGTTTCGAACTCAGGCCGCCGGGGTGAACAGCAGCGCGGTGTTGTGCCCGCCGAAGCCGAACGAGTTGCTGATCGCCGCGGTCAGCTCGACCTTGCGGGCCTCGCCGGACACGACGTCCAGCTGCACCCGCGGGTCCAGGTCGGTCAGGTTCATCGTGGCCGGCACGATGCCGTGGTACAGCGAGAGGATCGTGATGATCCCCTCGACCGCGCCGGCACCGCCGACGAGGTGACCCAGCGCGCCCTTCGGCGCCGTCACGACCGGGTGTTCCCCGACCGCGTTGCGGATCGCCGCCGCCTCGCCGATGTCACCGACCACAGTGGACGTCGCGTGGGCGTTCACGTGCCCGACGTCCGCGGCGGTCACGCCGGCCATCTTCATCGCCGCGCGCATCGCCGCGATCTGGCCGATGCCCTCGGGGTGGTTGCCCGTGATGTGGTAGGCGTCCGAGGTGATGCCGTGCCCGGCGATCGTCGCGTAGATGCGGGCCCCGCGGGCCTTCGCCTGGTCCGCGCGCTCCAGGATGACCACGCCGGCGCCCTCGCCGAGGACGAAGCCGTCGCGGCTCGCGTCGAACGGCCGTGACGCGCTGCCGGGGTCGTCGTTGCGCGTGGACACCGTGCGGGCCTGGGCGAACCCGGCCAGCGTGATCGGGTGGATGCACGCTTCGGCACCACCGGCGACCACGACGTCGGCGCGGCCGGAGCGGATCATCTCCACCCCGTTCGCGATGCCCTCGGCGCCGGAAGCGCAGGCCGAGGCCGGGGAGTGCACCCCGGCCCGCGCCTTCAGGTCGATGCCGACGTGCGCGGCCGGGCCGTTCGGCATCAGCATCGGCACGGTCAGCGGCGACACCTTGCGGAGACCCTGCTGGTGCAACAGATCGTTCTGGGTGAGCAGGGTGACCGGGCCGCCGACGCCGGTGCCGATCGACACGCCGAGGCGGTCGGGGTCGACGTCGGTGTGCTCGTCCGTCGGTTCCGCGTACCCGGCGTCGGCCCACGCCTGGCGGGCGGCGATCAGTGCGACCTGCTCGCAGCGGTCCAGCCGGCGGGCCTGCACCCGGGGAAGGACCTCCGAAGGATCGACGGCCAGCATGCCGCCGATCTTGACGGGCAGCTGCAGCTCCTCGACCCAGTCGGCCTCGATCGCCCGGATCCCGCTCCGCCCGGCCAGCAGACCGTCCCAGGTGGACGTCACGTCCCCGCCGAGCGGTGTGGTGGCGCCGAGACCGGTGATCACGACGTCGATGTTGCTCATGGGAGTCTCCTCAAGGAGGGAACAGACTTACTTGGAGTTGGCCGACACGTAGTTGACGGCGTCGCCCACGGTCTTGAGGTTGGCGAGCTCGTCGTCCGGGATCTTGACGCCGAACTTGTCCTCGGCCTGCACGGCGATCTCGACCATCGACAGCGAGTCGATGTCCAGGTCGTCCACGAACGACTTCTCGGCGGTGACGTCGTCCTGAGCCACACCGGCCACCTCTTCGACGATCTCGGCGAGGCCGGCGAGGATCTCAGCGTTGTCAGCCATGGGGTTGTTCCCTTCTCGGTGTTTCTGGGGGTTGTGTCCGCGAGCGAATGCCCGCGGGGAGCCTAACGGTGATCAGGGGCAGACGAACGCCTGCCCGGCGTAGGACAGGCCCGCGCCGAACCCGACCGCCAGCACCACGTCGCCGGACTTCGCCGTCCCGGCCTTGCGCATGTGGTCCAGCGCGAGGGGGATGGACGCCGACGAGGTGTTGCCGGAGTACTTGATGTCGTCGGCGACGACCATGTCGTCGCGGGCGCCGTTGGCCCGCAGCTTCTTCGCGATCGCCTCGACGATGCGCAGGTTCGCCTGGTGCGGGATCAGCACGTCCACATCGGACGGCTTGAGCCCGGCCACCTCCAGCGCGCGCATGGCGATCGGCGCGATCTGGGTCGTGGCCCACCGGAAGACCGACTGGCCTTCCTGGTAGATGAACTTGTCCTCGGTCATGCCGATCAGGTCGACGAGGTCGCCGGCGCTGCCCCAGGAGACGGGGCCGATCTGCGGCTCGTCGGACGCGCCGACGACCGCGGCACCCGCGCCGTCGGCGAAGATGATCGCGTTCGCCCGGTCGACCGGGTTGACCGAGTCGGTGAGCTTCTCCGCGCCGATGACGAGGACCTTCTTCGCCGAGCCGGCCCGGATCAGGTCGGAGGCGACGCCGAGGCCGTAGCAGAACCCGGCGCACGCGGCGTTGAGGTCGAACGCGCCGGGGCTGGGGATGCCGATCCGCGCGGCCACCTGGGCGGCGGCGTTCGGGATCAGCGTCGGCATGGTGCAGTTCGGCAGGATCACCGTGTCCACTTCGGACGGGTCGACGCCCGCGTCGGCCAGCGCGGCGGTGCCGGCGGCGACGGCGAAGTCGGTGAGCGTCTCGTCCTTCTCCGCGAACCGGCGCTCGATGATCCCGACGCGGTCGCGGATCCACTGGTCGTTGGTGTCCATGATCTGCGACAGGTCGTCGTTGGTGACGATCTTGTCCGGCTGCGCGCTGCCGATGCCCAGCACGCGGCTGCCGCGGGAGCCGGGGTTGAGGCTCAGGGCGGGTCGGTCGGTCACGAGGCGTCCTCCTGGCGCAGCGCCGCCAGCTCGGCCGGCGTCTTCAGCGCGGTGGTAGTGGTCACGACGCCCTTGAGCTGCCGCTTGACCAGGCCGGTCAGCGTGCCCGCGGGCGCGAGTTCGACGGTGCGGGTGACGCCGAGGGAGACCAGGCCGTCCATCGTCAGGTCCCAGCGGACGGACCGGGTGACCTGCGCGACGAGGCGGTCCAGGTACTCGGCCCCGCTGGTGACGACCGCGCCGTCCGCATTGGACAGCAGCGGGCGGACCGGGTCGGCCGGGGTCAGCTCGGCGGCGTGGGCGCGCAGCGCCTCCTCGGCGGGCGCCATGTACTGCGTGTGGAACGCGCCGGCGACCTTGAGAGCGCGGATCTTCGTGCCCTCGAGGGGCTCGGCGACGATCTTCGCGATGGCGTCGGCGGCACCGGAGGCGACGATCTGCCCCGCTCCGTTGCGGTTCGCCGCGGTCAGGCCCTGTCCTTCGAGCCACTCGACGACCTGCTCGGGGTCCCCGAGCATGACCGCGGCCATCGACGTCGGTTCCAGCGCGCACGCCTTCGCCATCTCGGCACCCCGGACGGCGGCGAGCGCGACGGCGTCCTCGGGCTTCAGCACCCCGGCGATCGCGGCGGCCGCGAGCTCGCCGACGGAGTGCCCGGCGACGGGCGCGTCCGCGGGGACCGGCGCGGTGGCCTGGAGGTGTTCGAAGGTGAGCAGCGAGAGCGCGACGATCAACGGCTGCGCGACGGCGGTGTCCTGGATCTCGTCGGCGTCCGCCTCGGTGCCGAGGCGGAGCAGGTCGAGGCCCGCGCGCTCGGACCACAAGGCGACGCGCTCGCGGGCGCCGTCGAGGTCGAGCCAGGGCGTGAACATACCGGGGGCCTGGGACCCCTGACCGGGAGCGAGGACTGCTGCTGTCACCCTTCAAGACAACACGTTCGCGGTGCTCCGGCGTGATGCCGACGCTCACAGTGTCTGTGCGACGTCTTTGTCGGAACCCTCCAAAGACGCGCCGGAGAAGCTCGCGCGTAACCCGGAAGCCTTGTCGGGTTCAATCACCTTTCGCTGTTAAGTCCATCACGTGACGCCCGTCTCGGGAAGGGGTCACCAGAGGCCGCGGGCGCGGGCCAGCCGGCCCACGGTCAAGGCGATCCGCAGCACCAGGGCGTCCCGCGGGTCCGTCGGCTGGTGGCCGGTCAGGTCCGCCGCCTTGCGCAGCCGGTAGCGGACCGTGTTCGGGTGGACGAACAGCGTCTTCGCGCACGTCTCCAGCACCCCGCCGCTCTCGAGGTAGGCCTCCACCGTGCGCTGCAGCGTCGGCCCCGCCTCTTCCAGCGGCCGCGCGATCGTGTCCACCAGCAGGCGCTCCGCCTCCGCGTCGCCCGACAGCGCGCGCTCCGGCAGCAGGTCCGCCGAGCGGACCGGGCGCGGTGCCCCGGGCCAGCCGACCACCGCCCGCAGCCCCGACAACGCCTCGGTCGCGCTGTGGTGCGCCTCGGCCAGCGACGGCACCGTCGGACCCGCCACCACCGGGCCCTCGGCGAACGCCACCGACATCCGGGTGAGGATCTCGCGTTCCTTCACCCCGCCCTCGGTCGGGCCGCCGACCACGACGACCAGGCGGGAGCCCTGGACCGACAGCAGCACCGGGCGGCCGACGCGGGCCGCGCGGCTGCGGACTTCGAAAACCACCGTCGGCGGGTCCTCCGACGGCGGATTGCCCACCAGCACCGTCGCGGCCGCCGACGGCTCCCAGCCCAGCGCCGTCGCGCGCGAAAGCACCGACTCCTCCGCGTCGCCACGGACGATCCCGTCGACGACCAATGCTTCCAGCCGGGCGTCCCACGCGCCGCGGGCCTCCGCCGCCGCCGCGTACGAGTTCGCCGCCGCGAACGCGATTTCCCGGCCGTAGCGCAGGATTCCCTCGATCAGCGCCGCCCGCTCCGCCTCGTTCGCGGCGAACTCCGGCAGCTGCTCCTCGAACACCTCGATGGCCAGGCGCACCATGCCGACCGCCTGCCGCAGGCTGACCCACCGCGACAGCTCGGCCGGCGCGTCGCGGAACGCCTCGGTCGTCAGCTGCAGGGCTTCCTTCGAGTCCCGCAGCCAGTCGACGAAGCCCGCGGCGCCCGCCTGCGTGATCAGCAGGACGCTCGCGCGCTGGTCGGCGGGCAGCCGGGTGAACCACGTCAGCCGCCGCTCCATCACCGCGATGCTCGCGCTCGCCAGGCTGCCGGACGCGTGTTCCAGCCGCCGAAGCGTCTTCGCGGAAAGTCCGTGGTGCTTCGGCACCCGGCGCGGGGAGGTGGTTCCATCCATGGCGCCCGCGATCCTACGTGCCCGCAACTTTCGTAGCCCCCGGCGGCAACGTGCGGCGCTGTGCGAGGCGTGTACGAACTGCCTAGGATCCCGGATGGGGGCAGCCAGTAAATGAACGGGGGAACCGGAATGACCGGTTTAGAGATCGACAAGGTCTCCAAACGCTTCGGCGACGTGGTCGCTTTGCACGAAATGACGTTCGACGTCCGGCCGGGCGAGCTGTTCGGGTTCGTCGGCAGCAACGGCGCCGGCAAGACCACTACCATGCGGATCGCGCTCGGCGTGCTTTCCGCCGACGGCGGCGAAGTCCGCTACGACGGCGAGCCGGTGACGCACGAAACGCGCCGCCACATCGGGTACATGCCCGAGGAACGCGGGCTTTACCCGAAGATGAAGGTGGCCGAGCAGCTCACCTACCTCGCGCGGCTGCACGGCATGCCGTCCGCCGCCGCGCGGGCGTCGGCGGACAAGTGGACCGAGCGGCTCGGGGTGGCCGGGCGCCGCGACGACGAGGTGCAGAAGCTCAGCCTCGGCAACCAGCAGCGCGTCCAGCTGGCCGCGGCGCTGGTGCACGAGCCGCGGATCCTGGTGCTCGACGAGCCGTTCTCCGGCCTCGACCCGGTCGCGGTCGACGTGATGAGCCAGGTGCTCAAGGAGAAGGCCGCCGACGGCGTTCCCGTGGTGTTCTCCAGCCACCAGCTCGACCTGGTGGAGCGGCTCTGCGACCGGGTCGGGATCGTCCGGAGTGGACAGATGGTCGCCAAGGGGACCGTCGGGGAGCTGCGCGCGGGCGGTGCCGTCCGGCTGCGCGTCGACGTGCCCGACGCCGCGGACGACTGGGCCGACGGCCTGACCGCGGTGAAGGTGCTCGGCCGGACGGGCTCGGTGACCGAGCTCGAGCTGGGTGAGGGCGCCGACGACCAGGCCGTCCTCAAGGCGGCGCTGGCCACCGGGCGGGTGCACGAGTTCGCGCGCGAGCAACCGTCGCTGACCGAACTGTTCCGTTCCGTCGTGACCGAGGAGGTCCCCGCGTGAGTACCCCGGTCCAGGACGTCCGGATGAGCCCGGTCGCGGCGGTGGGGCTGGTCGCCTCGCGCGAGATCTCCACCCGCGTGAAGTCGAAGGCCTTCCGCGTCGCCACCGTCGTCATGCTGCTGCTGATCGTGATCGGCATCGTGCTGCTGAAGCTGATCTCGGGCGGCAGCGGCGCCGACTCGACCGTCGGCTACACCCCGGCCACGGCGCCCCTCTCGGCGCCGCTGCAGGCCGGCGGGCAGACGGTCGGCGAGAAGATCGACGTCACCCAGGTCGCCGACGAGGCCGCCGGCCGCGCCAAGCTGGAGGACGGTTCGATCGACGCGCTGCTCACCGGCGACGGCAAGACCGTGCACGTCCAGGTCAAGAAGGACCTCGACGGCAAGCTGGCCAACGTCCTGCAGCTGCTGTCCCAGCAGGTGGCGATCGACCAGCAGATCACGGCGCTCGGCGGCGACCCGGCGCGGTTCAAGGCCGCGGTCGCGTCCGCGAAGTTCATCGAGGACGCGCCGCTGGAGCAGCCGTACGACTACAACGGCGCGCAGCTGGGGCTCGGCATCGCCGCCGGCATCCTGATCTACCTGTCGCTGATGATCAACGGCCAGACCGTGGCGCAGGGCGTCGTCGAGGAGAAGACGTCCCGGGTCGTCGAGCTGCTGCTGTCGACGATCAAGCCGTGGCAGCTGATGGCGGGCAAGGTGCTCGGCATCGGCGTCGTGGGACTGATCCAGATGGTGGTCATCGGCGTCGGTGGTCTCGTCACCGTCGCCGCGACCGGAGCGCTCCCGGATCTCTCGCTTTCGTCGGCGATCGGCACCGTCGTCTGGCTGATCGTCTGGTACCTGCTCGGGTTCTTCATGTACTCGATCGTGTTCGCCGCGCTGGGCGCGCTGGTCTCGCGCCAGGAGGACGTCGGCGGCGCGACGATGCCGGCGCTGATGTTCGTGATCGCCGGGTACGTGATCGGCATTTCGGTGCTGCCGTCGAACCCGGGCAGCACGTTCGTCGAGGTGCTTTCCGTGATCCCGGTGTTTTCGCCGACGCTGATGCCGATCCGGCTGGCGATGGGCGGGGTCCCGGTGTGGGAAGCCGCGTTGTCGGTGGTGCTGGTGGTGCTGATGATTCCGGGGTTGATCTGGCTGGCCGCGCGGATCTACCGGAATGCGGTCATGCGCACCGGTGCGAAGGTGAAACTCCGCGACGCTCTGCGCGCTGCCTGAAGTTCACCGGTTCTTCACCCCGGCCCTCGGACGCCTCAGGTGTCCGGGGGCCGGTTTTCTTTGGGGGATGGAGTTGCGGGTGGACCAGCGCATTCCCCCAAATGCTCGAGGCCGCCCGGCGCTTGCGGTTTACGCTGCGCCGGACGGCCTCGTCTCCCCGGTCCCCACCGGTAGAACCAGTATGGCCACCAACGATCTTCGCGCGCCAGTCGTCTCACTCGATCGTGGGGCGCACGAGTTGCCGCCGCTGGGTACCTGATCAACGATCCGGTGCACAACAGCGCGCACCACCCGAATCGCGGTGCGATTCGGTGCGAAACACCAAGAGGGAGTCGTCATGGGCCAGCAACTGAAGGACGGGCTCGGGCAAGCGTGGAACCTGGTGGCCACGTTCGTCCCGAAACTCGTCGGATTCCTGATCATCCTGCTGATCGGCTGGCTGATCGCGAAGGCGATCGCGAAAGGGCTGAGCCTCGTCCTCGGAAAGGTCGGGTTCGGCAAGCTGATCGAGAAGACGGGCCTTTCCGGCAGCGTCGGCCAGCAGAAGATCGACGCGGCCGGAATCCTCGTGAAACTGGTCTACTACTTCGTCCTGCTGATCGCGCTGCAGCTCGCGTTCGGCGTGTTCGGGCCGACCAACCCGGTGAGCCAGCTGCTCAACGACATCATCGCGTTCCTGCCGCGGATCGTGGTCGCGCTGGTGCTCGTGGTGGTCGCCGCGGCGATCGCGAAGGTCGTGCGTGACGTCGTCACGTCGGCGATGTCGGGCCGCCCGGCCGGCCGTTACCTGGCCACCGGCGCCTACTGGCTGATCATGGCGTTCGGCATCATCGCCGCGCTCGGCCAGGTGAACATCGCGACGACGATCACCGGCCCGGTGCTGATCGCGGTGCTGGCGACGATCGGCGGCGTCATCGTCGTCGGCTTCGGCGGCGGCCTGATCAAGCCGGCGCAGGACCGCTGGCGCGGCTGGATCGCGAACATGCAGCAGCAGATGGCGGAGACGCCGGCGCAGCGAACCGGCGAGATGGGCACGAGCGCGCCGCCGCGCGCCACGGTCGGCGCCGACAACACCCCGACGCCGCCGGCGGGCATGCCGCGCGCGCAGGGCTGAGCGCGAACTGAACGGAAAGGCCCGGCGGACGGGGAAGCCGCCGGGCCTTTTCCCGTTACGCTGGTCCGATGGGGGTCGTGGCGGCGGTCTGGCGCTATCCGGTGAAGTCGATGGCCGGCGAACGGCTGTCCGAGGTGACGCTCGGCGAGCGCGGCCTCGACGGCGACCGCCTGTACGCGGTCCACGACGCCGACGGCAAGTTCGGCAGCGGCAAGAACTCCCGCCGGTTCCGGCGGATGCCCGGCCTGCACGCGTTCGCCGCGCGGTACGACGGCGACGTCCCGGTGCTGACCTTCCCGGACGGGCGCGTGATCCGCGGTGACGCCGCGGAAATCCACGCCGAAATCGCGGCCGAGCTGGGCTTCCCCGGCGTCGAGCTGGCGAGGGAAGCGGAGATCCCGCACCACGACGAAGCGCCCGTCCACCTGGTCACGACGTCGTCGCTGGCCTGGCTGGCCGAACGCGCGCCCGGCGTCGCGCTCGACGAGCGGCGGTTCCGGGCCAACCTCCTGCTCGACACCGGCCCGGCGCCGGAACTCACCGAAGAGGCGTGGGTGGGCGAGCGCATCCGGATCGGCGAGGTCGAGCTGGAGGTCCTCCGCAAGGCCGTCCGCTGCGTGATGGTCGGCCTGCCGGGCGACGGGCTGCCGGCCGCGCCCGGGCTGCTCAAGACCATCTCCGACACGAACGGCGTGACGTTCGGCGTGCAGACCCGCGTCGTCCGCGGTGGCACGCTCCGCGTCGGCGACGGCGTCCACGAGGTGGGATGTTCCGCGGCTCACAGTCTCTAGGGAATTCACCCCCGCCGGAGCATGTTTGATGCGGTAGGACGAAAGGGGCGTCAGGTGGATTTCCTGCTGCACCACGGAATAACCGTGCTCGGTCAGTGGATCTCGATCGCGGAGCTCGCCGGGCAGGTGTTCGCGCTCGCCGTCGTGTTCCTCGCGCAGCGTCGCACCCTGTGGACGTGGCCCGTGCAGGTCGGGGCGACCGTGCTGCTGTTCGCCGTCTACGCCTCCGCGCACCTGGGCGGGCTCGCCGCCCGCCAGGTCGCCATCCTCGCCATCTCCGTCTACGGCTGGTGGGCCTGGACCCGCCGCCAGGACCCGGTGTTCGGCGTCGTCGTCCGGCAGGGCCGGCTCGCCGAGCGGCTCGCCATGCTCGGCGCCTTCGTCGCCGGCACGACCGTGATGGCCCTGGTCCTCGACGCGCTGAACGCGTCGTGGGCGCCCTGGCCGGACGCCGCCATCTTCGTCGGCACGCTCGTCGCGTTCGGGGCGCAGGGCGCCGGGCTCGTCGAGTTCTGGCTGGTCTGGCTGGTCGTCGACGCGATCGGCGTGCCGCTGCAGATCTCGTCCGGGCTGTACTTCTCGGCCGCGATCTACATCGTCTTCGCCGGGCTCGTCGTGCACGGCTGGTGGAGCTGGAACCGCTCCGCGCGCCGCGTCGCCGAGCGCCGGGTCATGGCAGCATCCAGCTGAGCACCGGCGTGCTCTGCCCGAGCACGATCAGGCACATCACCAGCAGTAGCCCGACGCTCCACGGCAGCACCTTCCGCAACAGCTTGCCCTCTTCGCCGGGCAGGTTCGCCGCCACGCAGGCGATCGTGAGGTTCTGCGGGGAGACCATCTTGCCGAGGACGCCGCCGGAGCTGTTGGCCGCGGCCAGCAGGTCGGCGGCCAGGCCCGTCTTGTTCGCCGCGGTCACCTGCAGCGCGCCGAACAACGCGTTCGCCGAGGTGTCCGAGCCCGAGACGGCGACGCCGAACCAGCCCAGCACCGGGGACAGGAACGCCAGGCCGGCGCCGGCGGCCGCGATGAACGTGCCGATCGTGGTGGTCTGGCCGGACAGGTTCATCACGTAGGCCAGCGCGAGCACCCCGCAGACGGTGAGGATCGCGAACCGCAGTTCCTTGAGCGTGGCCAGCCATTCCTGCACGGCGCCGCTCGCGGAGACGGCGAGGATCGCGGCCGTGATGATGCCGGCCAGCAGCACGAGCGTGCCGCCGGTGTTGAGGAACGGCAGCGAGAACGTGTTGCCCGACACCGGTTTCCCGTTCGGGCCGAGGACGTTCAGCCCGGGCCAGTGAAACTTCCAGGTCGCCTTGTCCAGCAGCTTCTTGATCGGCGGCAGCACGGCCAGGGAGAAGATCACGATGATCAGCGCGTATGGCAGGTAGGCCTTGACGACGTCGTTGCGCGAGTCCTCGGGCGGTGCTTCCTTGGTCGCCGTTCCACCGCCGCCCATGCTGATCCGGACGGCCTCGGGCACCGGACGGCGGGTCTGCGGCAGCGCGACCAGCGCGGCGGCCCCGGCGAGGGCGGCGCCGATGTCGGCCAGCTGCGGCGACACGTAGTTCGAGGCGAGGAACTGCACGAGCCCGAACGCGACCCCGCAGACCAGCGCGGGCAGCCAGGTGTCCTTCAGGCCGCGCTTGCCGTCGACGATGATCACCAGCAGCAGCGGCACGACCAGGGCCAGCAACGGCGTCTGGCGGCCGACGATCGAAGAGACCTGCTGCAGCGGCAGGCCGGTGACCTGGGCCAGCGTCACGACCGGCGTGCCCATCGCGCCGAACGCGACCGGGGCGGTGTTCGCGACCAGGGCGACGACCGCGGCCTTCACCGGGTGGAAGCCGACGGCCACCAGCATCACGGCGCTGATCGCGACCGGCGCGCCGAAGCCGGCGAGGGCCTCCATGAGCGCGCCGAAGCAGAAGGCGATGATCAGCGCCTGGATCCGCGGGTCGTCGGAGATCCGGCCGAACGAGCGGCGCAGGACGTCGAAGTGCCCGGTCCGCACGGTGAGCCGGTAGATCCACAGCGCGTTGACGACGATCCACATGATCGGCCAGAGCCCGAACGCGGCGCCCTGCAGCGCGCCGGAGACGGCTTGGACGATCGGCATGCCGTAGGCGGCGATCCCGACGACGAGCGCGACGAGCAGCCCGATCAGGGCCGCGTGGTGGGCTCTCATCCGGACGACGCCGAGGAGCACGAGGACGGTGGCGAGGGGCAGCGCGGCGACGAGCGCCGACAGGCCCAGCGAACCGAGGGGAGTCACGTCTTGGATGAACACGGCCTGGACGAACACGGGCGACCTCCGTTTTCCACGATGCGAAAACGGCCTTTCGGCGAGTGCCCGAGATCTTCGTCACAAACCGGTCGGTCCGTCAAGAAGTTGAGACCGGTTGGCCCAATGAGTCAGTGCTTCACGGCTTCGGCAGCACGGCCAGGGCGGTTTCGGCGATGCCGCGGAGGTCGGCCCGGTCGCAGCCGCCCTTGCCCAGGGCCTCGATCCCGCGCATGGCCGCCAGCAGGAGGCCGGCCAGCCGGCGCGGGTCCTGGGTCCCGTCGAGGTCGCCCGCGCGCTGGGCGGCCGCGACGCAGGTGGTCAACAGGTCGTTCAGCTCGCGGAAGGCCCGGCGCGCGCGGTCCGCGATCTCGGGGTCGTGCTCGGCGCATTCGGCCGCGGCCTTCGCGATCAGGCAGCCGCGGTGGATGTCGTCCGCGGCGACCGCTTCGGCGTCCGCCAGGACGTAGTCGTGGAGCCGCCGGAGGGCATCGCTGTCGGGGCCGTCCAGCTTGCGGCGCGCGCCCTCGATCGCGGTGGCGCAGTGGTCTTCGAAGACGCGCACGAACAGCGCGTGCTTGTCGCCGAAGGCGCCGTACAGGCTGCCCTTGCCGAGGCCGGTGGCCGCGGCGATGTCATCGATCTTCGTGCCCGCGTAGCCGGTCGACCAGAAGCGGTCCCGGGCGGTGCGCAGGACCGCGCTCTCGTCGAAGCTCCGGGGTCTCGCCATGGCTCCAGGATAGGCATTCTTGACTGTCTCGTCCAGAACGGCGTAGGTTCTGGACGAGACAGTCAAGAAATCGGGAGGCATCGTGGACCTGAAGGACAAGACCGCTTTGGTGACCGGCGGCGGCACGGGCATCGGCCTGGGGATCGCGAAGCGGTTCGCCGCGGAAGGCGCGCACGTCGTCATCACCGGACGGCGCAAGGAAGTCCTCGACGACGCCGTCGCCGAGATCGGCGGGTCGGTGCACGCGATCCGCGCCGACTCCTCGAACCTCGCCGACCTCGACGAGGTCTACCGCGCGATCGCCGACCGCGGCCGCGGGCTGGACGTCGTCGTGGCCAACTCCGGCGGCGGTGTGACCCAGCCGCTGGGCGAGATCACCGAGGAGCAGTTCGACGCCACCTTCGGCACGAACGTCAAGGGCGTCGTCTTCACCGTGCAGAAAGCCTTGCCGCTGCTCAACGAGAAGGCGTCGATCATCGTCACCGGCTCGACGACGTCGACGCGCGTGGCGCCGGGCATGAGCGTCTACGCGGCGACGAAGGCCGCCGTCCGCAACTTCGCCCGCACGTGGGCCCTCGACCTGCAGGGCAAGGGCATCCGCGTGAACGTCCTGAGCCCGGGGCCGACGCTGACGCCGGGTCTCCTCGGCCTGGCCGAGCCGGGCGCGCAGCAGGCGATGGTCGAGCAGATGGCGACGGCCGTCCCGCTGGGCCGCCTGGGCGACCCGAGCGAGATCGCCGCGGCGGCGCTGTTCCTGGCCACCGACGAGGCGAGCTTCGTCAACGGCGTCGAGTTCTTCGTCGACGGCGGCCAGGCGCAGGTCTGAGCGTCTAGCGCAGGGTGGCGTGCGAGGGCGTCAGGTCCTTCAGGGTCCGGACGCCCAGCAGCTGCATCGTGCGGACCATCTCCGTGCGCAGGATGTCGACGCACCGCTGCACGCCACGCTCGCCGCCGGCCATCAGGCCGTACAGGAACGCGCGGCCGACCAGCACCGCGTCCGCGCCGCGGGCGATGGCCGCGACGATGTCGCCGCCCGACAGGATGCCCGTGTCGATCCACACCTCGGCGCCGCCCTGGAGCTCGTCCAGCACCGCCGGCAGCAGCTCCAGGGGCGTCGGGGCGCGGTCGAGCTGGCGGCCGCCGTGGTTGGAGATCAGGACCGCGTCGGCGCCGTGCTTGACGACGTCACGCGCGTCGTCGACGTTCTGAACGCCCTTCACGACGAGCTTCCCCGGCCAGGTCTGGCGGACCCAGTCCAGGTCGTCGAAGTCCAGCGTCGGGTCGAACAGCTTGTTCAGCAGCTCGGCGACGGTGCCGCCGAAGTGGTTGAGCGACGCGAAGTGCAGCGGTTCGGTGGTGAGCAGGTTGAACCACCACGCCGGGTGCGTCGCGCCGTCGAGGAACGTCTTGAGCGTCAGGGCCGGCGGGATGGTCAGGCCGTTGCGGACGTCGCGCAGGCGCGCGCCGCCGACCGGGGTGTCCACGGTCAGCATCAGCGTGTCGTAGCCCGCCGCCCAGGCGCGATTCATCAGATCTTCGCCCGCGCCGTGGTCGCGCCAGACGTAGAGCTGGAACCACTTGCGGGCTTCGGGAGCCGCCGCGGCGAGGTCCTCGATCGACGTCGTCGCCATCGTCGAAAGGCCCATCGGGATGCCGTTGCGCTGCGCCACGCGGCCGACGGCGGACTCGCCCTCGTGGTTCATCATCCGCGTGAACCCGGTGGGGGCGAAGGCGAACGGCAGCGCCGAGGTCTTCCCGAGGATCTCGCGCGTGGTGTCCACATCGGACACCCCGCGCAGCACGTTGGGGTGGAACTCGATCCGCCGGTAGGCCTGCCGGGCGCGGCGCAGGCTGTCTTCCAGCTCGGCCGCGCCGTCGGTGTAGTCGAACGCCGCCCGGGGGGTCCGCTTGCGGGCGATCGTCCGCAGGTCGGCGATGGTGTGCGCGTTCGCCAGCCGCCGGTCGGTGGGGTTGAGCACGATCGGCTTCGGTCGCAGGAGCTGCTTCAGCTCGTCCGGCTTCGGCAGGCGGCGCTTAGTCACCTTCATCAACTCCCAGAAGACCAACACGGTAAGCGGGACCCGGCAGACATCCGATGTCTGCCGGGTCCCTTTCTAGCACCAGATCACGCGCTGCCGGAATCCGACGTCTGCGGCCCGGCGGCCGCGATGTCGTCGAGCCGGTACTTCGTGGCCGCTTCGAGGACCTTCGCCTGGTCGACCTCGCCGCGCTTGGCCAGGATCGACAGCGCCCCGACGGTGATCGACTCGGCGTCGATCAGGAACTTCCGCCGCGCGGCCGGCCGGGTGTCGGAGAACCCGAACCCGTCGGTGCCCAGCGTCAGCATGTCGGTCGGGACGTACGGGCGGATCAGGTCCGGCACCGCGCGCATCCAGTCCGACACCGCCACGACCGGGCCGTTCGAGCCCTGCAGTTTCTCGGTCACGTACGGCACGCGCGGCTCGCTGCCCGGGTAGAGCAGGTTGTCGTGGTCGATCTCGACGGCCTCGCGCCGCAGCTCGGTCCACGACGTCGCCGACCACACCGCGGCCCGCACGCCCCACTCCTCGGCCAGCAGCTTCTGCGCCTTGAGCGCGTCCGGCATCGTGACGCCCGAGACGAGGATCTGCACCTCCGGGCCGTCGCCTTCGGGGGCCTCGGCGTACTTGTACAGACCCTTCAGCAGGCCGTCGACGTCGAGGTTCTCCGGCTCGGCGGGCTGCTGGTACGGCTCGTTGTAGATCGTCATGTAGTAGAAGACGTTCTCGCCGTTGCCGTCCGGGCCGGTCTCGCCGTACATCCGGCGGAGGCCGTCCTTGACGATGTGCGCGATCTCGAACGACCACGCCGGGTCGTAGGCCACCGCGGCCGGGTTGGTCGCCGCCAGCAGCAGCGAGTGCCCGTCGGCGTGCTGCAGGCCCTCGCCGGTCAGCGTGGTGCGGCCGGCGGTGGCGCCGATGACGAACCCGCGGGCCATCTGGTCGGCGGCGGCGTACAGGCCGTCACCGGTGCGCTGGAACCCGAACATCGAGTAGAAGATGTAGATCGGGATCATCGGCTCGCCGTGCGTCGCGTACGACGTGCCGACGGCGGTGAACGACGCGGTCGAGCCCGCCTCGTTGATGCCCTCGTGCAGCAGCTGGCCCTTCTCGGACTCCTTGTAGGCCAGCATCAGGCTCGCGTCGACCGACGTGTACGTCTGGCCGTGCGGGTTGTAGATCTTGGCCGTCGGGAACATCGAGTCGAGGCCGAACGTGCGGGCCTCGTCCGGGATGATCGGGACGACGCGCTTGCCGATCTCGGAGTCCTTCGCCAGCTCGCGGACCAGCCGGACGAACGCCATCGTCGTGGCGACCTCCTGCTTGCCGGAGCCCTTCCGGACGCCTTCGTAGACCTTGTCGCCGGGCAGCACGAGCGCCTTCGCGGCCTTCGGGCGGCGTTCCGGCAGGAAGCCGCCGAGCGCCTTGCGCCGCCCGATCAGGTACTCGATCTCGGGCGAGTTCGCGCCCGGGTGGTAGTACGGCGGCAGCTTCGGGTCGCGCTCGAGCTCCTCGTCGCTGATCGGGATCCGCTGCGAGTCGCGGAACAGCTTCAGGTCGTCGAGGGTGAGCTTCTTCATCTGGTGCGTGGCGTTGCGGCCCTCGAACGCCGGGCCCAGGCCGTAGCCCTTGATCGTGTGGGCCAGGATCACCGTCGGCTGGCCGTGGTGCTCCAGCGCCGACTTGTACGCCGCGTACACCTTGCGGTAGTCGTGGCCGCCGCGCTTGAGGTTCCAGATGTCGGCGTCGGAGAGGTCTTTGACCAGGTCCTTCGTCCGCGGGTCGCGGCCGAAGAAGTGCTCGCGGACGAACGCGCCGTCGTTGGCCTTGTACGTCTGGTAGTCGCCGTCCGGCGTGACGTTCATCAGGTTGACCAGGGCGCCGTCGCGGTCGGCGTGCAGCAGCGAGTCCCACTCGCGGCCCCAGATGACCTTGATGACGTTCCAGCCGGCGCCGCGGAAGTACGACTCCAGCTCCTGGATGATCTTGCCGTTGCCGCGCACCGGGCCGTCGAGCCGCTGCAGGTTGCAGTTGATCACGAAGGTCAGGTTGTCGAGGCCTTCGCCGGCCGCGATGTGGATCAGGCCGCGCGACTCCGCCTCGTCCATCTCGCCGTCGCCGAGGAACGCCCAGACGTGCTGGTCGTTCGTGTCCTTGATGCCGCGGTCGCGCAGGTAGCGGTTGAACCGCGCCTGGTAGATCGCGTTCATCGGGCCGAGGCCCATCGACACCGTCGGGTTCTCCCAGAACTCCGGCATCAGCCGCGGGTGCGGGTACGACGGCAGGCCGCCGCCCTCGCCGGCGTGCGAGTACTCCTGGCGGAAGCCGTCGAGCTGCTGCTCGGTCAGCCGGCCCTCGAGGAACGCGCGGGCGTAGACGCCGGGGGAGGCGTGGCCCTGGATGTAGATCTGGTCGCCGCCGCCCGAGTGGTCCTTGCCGCGGAAGAAGTGGTTGAACCCGACCTCGTAGAGCGCGGCCGAGGACGCGTAGGTCGAGATGTGGCCGCCGACGCCGACGCCCGGGCGCTGCGCCCGGTGCACCATGATCGCCGCGTTCCAGCGGATGTAGGCGCGGTAGCGGCGCTCGATCTCCTCGTCACCGGGGAACCACGGTTCGTTCTCGGTGGGGATCGTGTTGACGTAGTCCGTCGAGGTCAGCGCCGGGACGCCCACGTTGCGTTCGCGGGCGCGCTCCAGGATGCGCAGCATCAGGTACCGGGCCCGCTGCTGACCTCCCCTGGCCAGCGCCTCGTCGAACGAGTCCAGCCACTCGGCGGTCTCCTCCGGGTCGATGTCGGGCAGGTGCGCAGCCAATCCGTCACGGATTACGCGTACGCGTGCCGGGGTCTCCTTGCCGGAGGCGCCGTCGTTCTGCGGGGCCAAGGGGTCTCCTTGCGAAAAGTTGCAGCCGGTGGTGCTCGTACTCGGGGGTGTACGACTCTCCATCGTCGTCTTCCGTCCCGGCTTCCGCACCGCTACTCAGCGGTAACATCAGCCGACCCGGTCGAGCCACTCCCCGCGCGCGGTGTATCGCGCGCGCGTTTTCTTCCTCCCCACCCTAGGGGACGGCCCCCGGCGGGGTGGCAGACCGGTCTCGGGAGCTACCCGAAACGACCTCGCGGGAGCACGGTGGCGGGCCGTATCCTGCGACACGAGTTGTCAAAGATCCGGTGTGGACGGTTGCGCGCGGAGCCCTACCAGTGTTCGCTATCGGCAACCGGGTCGCCGAGTGTGGCGCAGCCGTACCCTCGCAGAGGGGGTCGGTCGCCACGCTCCGTCGTAGTTGGAGGAGTGAAAGCAGTGGTCGCCGCGGGAGACGCTGATCAGTCAAGCGTCGCCGAGAGGCTCGGCATCAAGCCCGAGATGGTGGTCCAGGAGATCGGCTGGGACGAGGACGTCGACGACGACGTCCGCGCGGCGATCGAGGAGCAGATCGGCGGGGACATCCTCGACGAGGACGCCGACGAGGTCATCGACGTGGTGCTGCTGTGGTGGCGCGAAGACGACGGTGACCTGGGCGACGCGCTCATCGACGCCAGGGGCCCCCTGGAGGAGACGGGCGTCATCTGGGTCCTGACCCCGAAGACGGGACAGCCCGGGCACGTCGAGCCGAGTGAGATCGCCGAAGCGGTGCCTGCCGTGGGCCTGGCCCAGACCGCCAACATGAGTGTGGGCGCGAACTGGATCGGGACGCGCCTGGTCTCCCCGAAGTCGAAGTCGAAGCAGCGCTGAACAGGTCCCGCCCGGCAGACACGATAGGGTTGTCGTCGCAGGCACGTGTCCGTACGGGAGAGGAAACGCGGTATGACCGTCGAGGTCGGTTCTGAGGCCCCTGACTTCACGCTCAACGACTACAACAAGCAGCCGGTCCAGCTGTCGTCCTTCCGGGGCGACAAGCCGGTGCTGGTGGTCTTCTACCCGTTCGCGTTCAGCGGCATCTGCACGGGCGAGCTGTGCCAGCTCCGGGACGAGTTCGCCGACTACGACAACAAGGGCGTCCAGGTCCTGGGCGTCTCGGTCGACACGCCGTTTTCGCTGAAGGCATGGGCCGAGAAGGAGGGCTACCAGTTCCCGCTGCTGTCCGACTTCTGGCCGCACGGCGAGGTGGCTCGCGCTTACGGTGTGTTCAACGAGCAGGCCGGCCTGGCCGTGCGCGGCACGTTCCTGATCGACACGTCCGGCGTGGTCCGGTTCGCCGAGGTCAACGCGCCGGGCGAGGCCCGCGACCAGCAGGGCTGGAAGAAGGCCGTGGCCGAACTGGCATGAGTTGTCCGGACGGCGGCTCCCTTCTCGCGGGGGCCGCCGTCCGAGGGCGCATAGCTCAGCGGAAGAGCACTCGGTTTACACCCGAGCGGTCGCAGGTTCGAACCCTGCTGCGCCCACCGAAACGCGCTACGCCGTGTCCCGGGCCGGTGGCCACCTCGCGGTGAACCGCTCGCCGCCGTACAGGGATTCGTAGTGGATCCGGAGTTCGAGGCGGGTGCGCAGCAGGTCGGCGAACTCGTGGTGCCCGTCCGGGGCGTAGGAACCGACGCTGAGCAGGTACCGGTCGTAGTCCTTGGCCAGGACCCCTGAGTGCCGAGGGTCGTGGCGGAGGGCCGGACCGCGAGGGTGTCCCTGACTTCGTTCACGTTCGTCTCGTCGAACGCGCCGAGGCGCCTGCCGTCGACGGTGAAGTCGGTGCTCGTGAGCACCGCCGGGCCGAGGCCGGCGTTCACCAGCCGCAGCCCGGCCGTCGTGCCCGGGTGGAGTTCGAGGCGGAGCCGGAGCAGCGGCCGCACCGAGTGCCGGTAGTGCAGCCGCGTCGCCCGAGCTTGCTGGACGGTCACCGCGAGCGAGGCGACGGCGATGACCAGGGCGCAGATCGCCACCACGGTTTCGGCGCGCACCGCCCGCCTCCCTCGCCTCGGAGCCCGGAATTGTAGCCCCGGAACGCGGTCACCCGGCCATCGCCGGCTCCTCGGCCGTAGTGCGGCTCATGGAGCTCACCAGCAGCGCCAGCCCCGCGAACAGCGCCGCCGCGATCACCCCCGTCACGTTCACCGCTGTCGTGAACGCCTGCCGAGCCTGTTCCGCCACCTCCACCCGTGTCACGTCCACCGCGAGCGTCGTCCCCGCCGGGAACGCCGCGTGGTACACCGCCGTCGCCGTCAGGCCGATCAAGGCCAGGCCCAGTGAGCCGCCCAGGTAGTTGCCCGTGTCCGCCATCGAGGCCGCCGAACCCGCTCGCTCCGGCGGGACCGATCCCAGCACCAGGCCGATCCCCAGCGCGAACAGCGGGCCCGTGCCCAGCGTCAGCACCGCGATCCCGACCATCGTCAGCGGCAACCCGTCGGTGAAGGCCAGGAAGACGCCTCCCGCTGCCGACAGCACCAAGCCGCCCGTGATCGCCGTGGCCGGGGTCATCCGGCGGGTCAGGGACGGCGCCGTCATCGTGCCCGCCGCCACGCCCAACCCCATCGGGGCGAACAGCAGCGCCGACGCCAGCGGCGAATACCCCAGGACGCTCTGCAGGTACTGCGTCACCAGCAGCCCCACGCCGGCCATCGCGACCCCGGCCACCACCAGCGCGACCAGCACCGCCGTGAACGGCCGGTTCCGGAACAGCCGCAGGTCCAGCAGCGGCGACGACGTCGTCAGCTGACGGCGGACGAAGACGATCCCCAGCGCGGTCCCCGCGACGAGTGCCCCCACCGGCACCGCCAGCTCGCCGGTGGTCAGCTGCTTGAGCCCGAACACGATCAGCAGCACCGCGGCCAGTGACAGCCCGACCCCGGCGAAGTCGAGCCGCCCGGACGCCGGCGCGCGGAACTCCGGCAGCAGGAGCGGGCCCGCGACGAGCAGGACGCCCATGGCCGGCACCGCGACCAGGAAGACCGAGCCCCACGCGAAGTGCTGCAGCAGGAACCCGGCGAGCACCGGGCCGGCCGCGCCGCCCGCGAACTGGCACGTCGCCCAGATCGAGATCGCCTTCCCGCGCTGCCTCTCGTCGCGGAACATGTTCGTGATCAGGGCGAGCGTCGACGGCATCAGCGTCGCCCCCGCGATGCCGAGCGCGCCGCGGGCCGCGATGAGCATCGCCGGGCTCGTCGAGAACGCCGCGACCACCGACGTGACCGCGAAGGCGCCGCCGCCGAGGAACAGCAGCCGGCGCCGCCCGATCCGGTCGCCCAGGGTGCCCATCGTGATCACGAAACCCGCGACGACGAAGCCGTAGCTGTCGGTGATCCACAGCTGCTCGGTGGCGCTCGCCCCGAGGTCGGCGCTCAGTTGCGGCAGCGCGAGGAACAGCGAGGTCATGTCCATCGCGACGAGCAGGGTGGGCAGCACGAGCACCGTCAGCCCCAGCCACTCCCGCCGTCCGGCCGGCTTGTCCATGTCGACTCCTTCTCGGTGGTTGAACACCCAGGGGTCGGAGCCGCGCGCCGCGACCGGACACGAGCCGGGAATCTTTCTTGAGGCGATCTTGAGGAACGGCGGAGGGACGGCGGAGGTCCGGGCCCGAACCTGGTTCCAGCGCGCCACACCGGGTGGTGCCTCCCGGACAAGGACCCTCATGGCCAACCACTCGCTCCCCGCTCGCCGCCGCTCCGCCTGGCGGCCCGTCGCCCTCGCCGTCATCGGTGGTTCCGTGCTGGCCGCCATGGGCGCCGGCGTCTGGGCGACGCTCTCGGCGACCGCGTCCAACGCCACGCCGGAGACGGTCAGCAGCGGCACGCTCAAGCTCACCCTGGCGGCCAACGGCGCCGGGTTCGACCAAGCGATCGCGAACCTCGCGCCGGGCGACGTCGTCAACCGCTACGTCGACCTGACCAGCGGCGGCAGCCTCGACGCCCAGGCGCTGACCCTGCAGGTCGGCGCCACCGGCTCGGCCGCGCTGGTCACCGACGGCGCGTCCACCAAGGCGCTGCGCGTCACCGTGAAGCAGTGCCCGGGCACCTGGACCGCCACCAGCGGCACGTGCAGCGGCGGCACGGCGTCGACGCTGCTCGCGGCGACCCCGCTGAGCGGCCTGAGCAGTGCCCAGTCGCTGATCTCCGGCGCGGTGGCCGCGGGGTCGGTCGCACACCTGCAGGTTTCGGTGCAGCTGCCGGACCAGACCGAGACCACGGTCAACGGCGCGCTGCCCGCGGCGACGATCCAGGGCCTGACCGCCAACCTGACCTACACCTTCGCCGAGACCCAGCGCTCGGCCGTCACCACGAACTCCTGAGGTGACGCGCCGGTCCTGGGCCGCCGGGCTGACGGCGGCCGCCGCACTGGCCGCCGTGCCCGCCACGGCGGACGCGGCCGGCTTGGCCACCGCCCCGGCGACGGCCCGCGCGACCACCCTGAGCTGGTCGGCGGTGCTCGCCGACAGCACGGGCGCGGTCCAGACCGGCAAGCCGCTCACCGTCTCGTGGGGCCTGCTCGACACGACGCCGCGCTACGCGTCGGTGCGCAACAACGGCACCGCCGCGCTGACCGGGGAGACCTACACGGTCACCGCCAGCCTGGCGACGGTCCGCCTGGACGCCTGCGTCGGCGGCACCTGGTCCGGGAGCACCTGCTCGGGCACGGTCGTCACGCTCACCGACTCGACGTCCGGCTCGACCGCGGTCACCCGCGCGCTCGCGGCCGGCGACCAGCTGGGCCTGCGGCTCACCCCGAGCGGCCTGCTCGGCCTCGCGAGCGCGACCGTCAGCGTCTCCGTCTCCCGCGCGCAGGTCCGCGCCGCCACCACTTCGTCTTCGTAGGAGCCACCATGGTCACCACCGCGCCCGGCCGGCACCGCGTGAGCCGTCCACCGCGTCGCTTGCCCGGCGTGCTGCTCGGCCTCGTCGCGGTGCTCGCCGTCGCGGGCGCGGTCGCCGTCTTCGTGCTCCGGATCGGCTTCGCGCCCGTGCTGTCGCCGAGCATGGAGCCCGGGTTCGCCCCCGGGGAGCTGCTCATCACCCGTCAGGTGGACGCCCGTTCGGTGGACATCGGCGACGTCGTCGTGCTGCCGCGGCCGGACGCGGCAGGGGAGCGCTACGCCCACCGCGTCGTCGAGGTCGACCGCTCGGGGGCCGAGCCGCTGGTGCGCACGAAGGGCGACAACAACGCGGCCGCGGACCCGCAGCGCCTGCGCATCACGTCGGCGACCGTGCCCGTCGCGGTCGGGCACGTCCCGTGGATCGGGCGCGTCGCGCTGCTCGGGCAGTACGGCTGGGTGCGCGCCGGCGTGATCGTCTTCGCCGGGCTGTGCCTGCTGATCGCCGCGAAGAGGGCGTTGTGGGACCGGCGGTGAGGCTGCCGACCCGCCGCCGTCCGGTCACAATCGCGATCATGGCGAAGGTTCTGGTGGTCGAGGACACCGACAGCATCCGCGAGGTCGTCGAGCTGGCGCTGGACGACGCGTGCTTCGACGTGCGCACCGCGGCCGACGGCGAGCGCGCGCTCGCCGAGCTGCGGGCGTGGGACCCGGACGTCGTCGTGCTCGACCTCAACATCCCCGGCCCGGACGGCCTCGAGGTGTGCCGCCGGCTGCGCGGGTTCTCGCAGGCGTACGTCGTCATGCTCACGGCGAAGGCCGACGAGGTCGACAAGCTGGTCGGGCTGGCCAGCGGCGCCGACGACTACCTGACGAAGCCGTTCTCGCCGCGCGAGCTGGTCGCGCGGATCCAGGCGATGCTGCGGCGGCCGCGGTCCCTGGATGTTCCTTCCGAGGGCCGCGTGATCGGCCCGGTGCGCATCGACGTCGAAGCCCGGGAAGTCACGGTGGCGGGGGAGCCCGTCGAGCTGACCCGGATCGAGTTCGAGCTGCTGGACGCGCTGACCGAGAACGTCCGCGCGGTCCGCGGCCGCGACGCGCTGCGCCGCCGGGCGTGGGGCGAGAGCTGGCTGGCCGACGACCACGCCGTGGACGTGCACCTGTCGAACCTGCGCCGCAAGCTGGCCGCGGCGGGCGCGCCGGGGTTCATCGCGACGGTCCGCGGAGTCGGCTACCGCGTCGACCGGGGCATCCGGTGACGCGCACGGTCCTGGTGGTCGACGACGACCCGGACGTCCGCGAGATCCTGAGCCTGGCGCTTTCGGGGTTTTCGACGTGGCGGATCGAGACGGTGGGGGGCGGCGCGGAGGCGGTGGCCCGCTGCGGAAGCGGCGGGGTGGACGCGGTGGTGCTGGACGTGGAGATGCCGGGCTACGACGGGCGGCGGACGTTGCGGGAGCTGCGGGCGGCGCATTCGGCGTTGCCGGTGGTGTTTTTGACGGCGGCGGCGGACACGACGGGGCTGCTGGAACTGGGGGCGGTTGCGGTGCTGGGGAAGCCGTTCGACCCACTGGGAATCGGGACCCGGCTGGCGGGTTTGCTGCGCTGGGACGAGTGAGCCCTTACCACCAGGCTCGTTCGACGTCCGGGCCCGCGGTCGGCAGCCGGACCGTGAACGCACTTCCGCCACCCTCCGCGCGGCTTGCCCGGACCGTTCCTCCGTGGGCGTGGACGATTCCTCGCGTGATCGCCAGCCCCAAGCCAGCTCCTCCCGTCGGTGCGTCCGCCTGGACGAACGGCTCGAAGATGCGGTCCAGGTCCGCCGCCGGTACGCCGGGGCCGCGGTCGCGGACCGAGACCTCGGCCCAGGCCTGGTCGTCTCGGGCGCCGACCGTGATCGCCGTTCCCTCCGGGGCCACCGCCGCCGCGTTGGCCAGGAGGTTGGTGAACACCTGGACCAGCCGGTCGGCGTCGCCGCGGACCGGGCCCGCCTCGCCGGCTCGCTCGATCCGGACGCCCATCCGCTCGGCCGCGCCCTCGACGCTGTCCACCGCGCTCTCCAGCACCGCCGCAATGTCCACATCGGACAGTCGAAGGTGTAGCCTGCCGCCCTGGAGGCGGGTCAGGTCGAGCACGTCGTTGGACAGCCGGATCAGCCGGTCGGTGTTCTTGGCCGCGATCGCAACCAGCCTCGCCGCCCGCTCGTCCAGCTCCCCGAACCGCCCGGACCCGACCAGCTCCAGCGAGCCGTGGATCGACGTCAGCGGCGTCCGCAGCTCGTGGCTGACCAGGGACACGAACTCCTCGCGCACCTCGCGGGCACGGCGGGCGTCGCGGCGCGCCTGGACGACCGCGACCTCCAGCTCCACCCAGTGCGCCAGGTCGCGCAGCCGGTCGCGCCCGGCCGCGCCCAGCTGCCGCGGCTCGCGGTCGATCACGCAGAGCGTCCCGACCTTCTGCCCCGACGGCGTGCTCACCGGTTGCCCGGCGTAGAACCGGATGCCCGGCGGCCCGGTGACCATCGGGTTGTCCGCGAACCGCGGGTCGAGCCGCGCGTCGGGGATCTCCATCAGGTCGTCGCGCTCGATGGCACGCGCGCAGAACGATGCGCTGCGCGGGCTTTCCCGCTCGTCGAGCCCGACGCAGGACTTGAACCACTGCCGATCCAGCTCGACCAGCGAAACCAGCGCGATGGGCACGCCGAAGGTGTGCTGGGCGAGCCGCGTGATGCGGTCGAAGCGTTCTTCGCTGGGGGTGTCGAGCAGGTCGAGCGCGCGCAGCGCGGCGACCCGCGCCAGCTCCGCGTCCCCGTTCACCTCCTCAGTATCGAAGCGCGGCCGGGTGCCTGCGCGCCGCGTGACTCGATCAGGTGACGGCGCTCCCGCCGCGGAAACGACGGGAGCGCCGCGGATTCACCCGCAGTGCCAGTGCGTCGGCACCACGACGTGCTCCGGTGTGGTGGCCGTACCGAAGAGGTCACCGCTTTCGGTCACTTCGCGCACCCGGGTGTCCTCACCGCTCGGTGCGACGGTCTGCGCCGGGCTCCCGTCCGCGGGCAGGAACAGGGTCGCCCCGCCGTTCGCGTACCCGGCGATCGCTCCCGCGGAGTTCATCGCCGCCACGTTCTGCAGGCCGGGCAGCGCCCGGTCGACCGAGCCGTCGAGGTGCCAGAGGAACGCCCCGGATTCGCCGGCGTACCCGGCGATCCGCTGCGTCGTGATCGCGGTGGGCACGACGTCGCCCGTCGGCACCGGCGACGCCATGCGGACCGCGGCTCCGCGCTCCGGCAGCACGTACCCCGCCAGGTCGCCGCCGGCCGACCAGTCGAAGGCCGCCGCGGCGACCGTGCCGTCGTCGGCGATCCCGGCCTGGACCTGCCAGCCCGGCGAGGGCACCGGCAGCACGTCCACGGTCCCGGGCGCGTCGGCCGGCCACACGACCGAGGCGTACACGCCGGTGCTCGCACTCTCGCCGACCGCGCCGAGGATGTCGCCGCGGGCGTTGACGGCCAGCGCCACGGTGTTCGTGTAGCCCGGCGGGTCGGGCAGCCGCTCGAAGGTACCGCCGGCGTACCGGACGGCGTGGTGCAGGTCCGGCACCCCGAAAACGTGCGGGGCGGAGTACGACCCGACCGCGACGCCGGCCGCGTTCACGTCGTCCAGCTCGGTGTCCTGCCCGAACGCGGCGCCGGCCACGTGCAGCTCGTCGGCGCGCCAGAGGACGCCCACGCGCGGCTGATCGGGCGAGCCCGGCCGCAGGGTGCCGGCCACCGTGCCCGCCCCGTCGCCGCCGCCGACGTCCTCCAGCCAGTAGCCGCCGGGCACCGGCAGCGCCGACGAACTCCATTGACACCCTTCGGCGGCCACCGCCGTCGCCGGTGCCGCGGCGAGTGCCGCCCCCGCCAGAACCGCCGCGGCGAAGTACTTCCCCCACTTGTGCACAACGTCCTCCCAGGACTTCGGACCACCCCGACCGAACACCCCGAATTTTACCGGCGGGCACCGACAAAAACGGGCTTCCCGTTGCCGCACAAGGAAAAATTGAGTTGCCGAGTCGGCTAGCCTCGGCACGTGAAGATCATCGTGCTGGGCGCCACCGGGCTCGTCGGGCGGGCCGTCGCCGCCGCCCTCGAACCCCGCCACGACGTCATCGCCGTCTCGCGGGCTTCCCCGGTGAGCGCCGACCTCCGGGACCCCGCGTCCCTCGACGCGCTGTTCGGCGAACCCGCCGACGCGCTCGTGTGCTGCGCCGCCAATGTGCCGCTTCGGCCCCTGGCCGAGCTGACCGACGAGCAGGTCCTCGACGACCTGCGCGGCAAGCTGCTCGGCCAGGTGGCCCTCGCCCGGCGCGCGGCCGCGCACCTGGGTGACGGCGGCTCGATCACCCTCACCGGCGGGACCTTCGACGAGCCGGTTCCCGGCAGCGGCCTCGGCGCGCTCGTCAACGCCGGCCTCGAGGGCTTCGTCCGGTCGGCCGCCGCCGAGCTGCCGCGCGGGCTGCGGATCAACGTCGTGAGCCCCGGGTGGATCACCGAAACCCTCGAAGCGATGGGAGAGCAGGGCGGGACTCCGGTGGCCGTGGTCGCCGAGGCCTATCGCGCCCTCGTCGAAGGCGACGCGACCGGGACGACCGTCAGACCGCGGTAGCGTGCCAGGCGTGGTCGGCGAAAGCCTCGTCCAGTGGTGCGCCGGTCAGGCGGTTCGCGAACGTCGACAGCGTGTACGTCCCGATGCCCAGCACCACTTCCAGGGCGTTCTGGGCTGTGTAACCGGCGTCCGTGAACACTGCCAGCTCGGCAGCCGGGACGTCGCCCGTCGTGTCCATGACCGTCAGCACGAACCGCCGCAGCGCTTCCAGGCGAGGCGAAGGCAACGACGACTGCGCACGCAGCGCTGCCACCAGCTCCGGCGCGGCGGACAGTCGCACCAGGGAAGCCGTGTGCATCGCCACGCACAGGTGACACCCGTTCCGCGCCGCAACGGTCATGACGAGCACTTCGCGGTCCAGCGCCGGCAACGTCGTGGACTCGAAGATCGCGTTGAGCTTCAGGAAGCCGTTCAGCAGTTCGGGGGACGTCGCCAGGCGTGCGACGGCGGACGGGATGCGGCCGAACGTCTTCGCGGTGGCCGCCATCGCCGGGCGGGCGGCCGGGGGTGCAGACTCCGGGGTGTGATCGGGGAACAAGACGTCTCCAGACGTAGTATCGACAACGTGGTTGTCGAAACAGTAAACCTGGTTGTCGAAAAAGGCAAGAGGCGATGACCGACGCGCCCGGCTACGAGCTGCCCTTCCTGCTTTTCGGCGGCTTCCGCACGCTCATCGACCGCCTCCACACCGAGCTCGCGCGCCGCGGGCACCCGGACGTCCGCCCGTCGTACGGCTTCGCGATGCAGGCCATCGGCGTCCGGGGCGCGACGGCGTCGGAGATCGGCCGCCGCCTCGGCGTGTCCAAGCAGGCGGCCGGCAAGACGGTCGAGCGGCTCGAGCGGCTCGGGTACGCCGAGCGCGCCGACGATCCCGACGACGCGCGGCGCAAGATCGTGCGGCTCACCGCGCACGGCGTCGACGCGCTCACGAAGTCCGCGGAGATCTTCGACGACCTGCGGAAAGACTGGGCCCGCACGGTCGGCGCCGAGCGCATGACGGCGCTCGAGACCGACCTGCGCGCGGTCGTCGGCCCCGCGGCCTACCGGCTCGACGCCGCCGGCTGGTTCTCGAGCTAGAAGCCGCAGCCGGGGTCGGGCGCGTCCTCCGACAGCGGGCTGCCCGCCGGGAGCACGTACAGCACCTCCAGCACCAGCGGCGTCGACCCGAGGTTGCGGCCGATGTGCACCTGGTCGGGCTTCTCGGTGAACGCGCGGCCGGTGCCGAAGATGCCGTCGATGCTGCAGTCGGCGAGGTTGTGCGTCAGCGTCCCGGCCTTCACGTACGCGTACAGCGTGCCGTCGTGGAAGTGCCAGCCGGTGTAGCCGCCGGGCTGGATGGTGATCTCCCGCAGCGTGTAGTCGGTGTGGCCGATGGTCTTCTGGGCCAGGATCGTGCCGGCGACGCCGCTGCCGGGCGTCGCGGACGCGGTCCCGGACGCCAGCGTGACGGCCAGCGCGGTCGCGGCGAAGAGCGTGACGGTCTTGCGCATCGGGCAGTTCCCCCTCAGGTCCGGCGCAGGGTGCGCCGCATCATCTTGCCCGATTCGGTGCGTGGCAGGCGATCGGTGAAGTCGAACCGCTTCGGCGTCTTGAAGCCCGCCAGCTCGCCGCGGCAGTGCTCGGCCAGCCGCGCGGCCAGGGATTCGCCGGGCACGACGCCGGGCACCGGCTCGACGACGGCGACGACCCGCTGCCCCCACTCTTCGTCCGGCTCGCCGATCACCGCCGCGTCGGCGACGTCCGGGTGGCTCAGCAGCCGCGCCTCGATCTCGGCGGGGTAGATGTTGACGCCGCCGGAGAGGATCAGGTCGGTCCGCCGGTCGAGCAGGAACACGCGGCCTTCGGTGTCGCGGTACCCGAAGTCGCCGACCGTGATGAACTCCCCGGAGCGCGAGGCCGCGGTCTTCTCCGGATCGCCGAGGTAGTCGATCGCGGTGTGCGCGGAGCTGAACCAGATCGTGCCCGGCTCGCCGTCGGGCACCTCGGCACCGTCGTCGTCGAGGATCTTCAGCCGCACGCCGGTCAGTGGCCGGCCCACGGTGCCCGGCGCGGCCAGCCACTCGGAAGCCGTGACGCCGCAGATCAGGCCTTCCGACGCGCCGTAGTACTCGTGCACCACGGGGCCGAGCCAGCCGATCGTCCGTTCCTTGACCTCGCGCGGGCAGGGCGCCGCGCCGTGGATCACGCTCACCAGGCTCGACGTGTCGTACCGCGCGCGGACGTCCGCGGGCAGCCGCAGCATCCGGTGGAACATGGTCGGCACCAGGTGGGTGCCGGTCACGTGGTGGCGTTCGATCAGCCGCAGGGTCTCCTCGGCGTCGAAGCGGTCCATCAGCACCGCGCTGTGCCCGAGGTGCATCGCGTTGACGGCGAACGAACCGGGCGCGGCGTGGTAGAGCGGGCACGCCACGAGGTGCACGCCCGGCCCCGGCTCGACTCCGAACAGCGCCATCAGGTCGCGGTGGATCGGGTGCAGCGACGGCGGATTCCCGCTCAACGCGCGCCGCACGCCCTTGGGCCGCCCGGTGGTGCCGGACGTGTAGAGCATCGTCTGACCGGCGGTCCGCGGCTCGGGCGCGGAGGTTGGCTCGTCCTCGCCCCACGACGCGTAGTCGCCCCAGCCTTCGACCGGGCCGACCGAGAACCGGGGCACGTCGAGGTCGCAGCGGCGCGCGATGTCCGCGTCGGCGACGACGACCCGGGCGCCGCTGTTCTCGACCACATAAGCGATTTCGGCGGGGGAGGACCGGTAGTTGACCGGGGTGAAGTACATCCCGGCCTGCAGCGTGGCGAACAGCAGCTCGAAGTAGGGGAGTCCGTTGTGGACGATCGCGACGACGCCGTCGCCTTTCCCGAGACCCAGCCGGCGCAGCGCGTGGGTCAGCCGGTTCGCCCGCGCGGCCAGCTCGCCGAACGTCGCGGCCGTGCCGTCCGGCGCCAGCACCGCGAGGCGGTCCGGGTGCTGTTCGGCGACGTCGAAGAAGGTGCTCACGCACCGCACGCTACCGGGTACGGTGCGACGCATGGACGCGGAGCTTTTCGGGCAGGTGCTCGGTGCGGTGCGGGACTTCGTGCGCAAGGAGGTCGTGCCGCGCGAGGCGGAGATCGACGAGCGCGACGAGATCCCGGCCGAGATCCGGGAGAAGGCCGCCGAGCTGGGCCTGTTCGGCTGGGCGCTGCCGGAGGAGTACGGCGGGCTCGGCCTGGGCATGGCCGAGGACGTCCGGCTCGCCATCGAGCTCGGCCACACGACACCCGCGTTCCGGTCGCTGTTCGGCACCAACAACGGCATCGCCGGCCAGGCGATCGTGCACTACGGGACGCCGGAGCAGCGCACCCGCTGGCTGCCCCGGCTGGCCGCGGGCCAGGCGATCGCGTCGTTCGCGCTCACCGAGGCCGAGGCCGGTTCGGACCCGGGCGGGCTGACCAGCCGCGCGGTCCGCGACGGCGACCGCTACCGGCTGTCCGGCACCAAGCGGTTCATCACCAACGCGCCCCTGGCCGAGGTCTTCGTCGCGTTCGCGCGCACGGACCTCGACAGCACCGGCAGCCGCGGCATCTCGGCGTTCCTGGTCCCCGCCGGCGCGGACGGCGTCACCGTCGGCCCGCACGACGCCAAGATGGGCCAGGCCGGCGCGTGGACGTCGGAGGTGGTCTTCGACGACGTCGAGCTGCCCGCCGACGCGCTGGTCGGCGAGGAGGGCAAGGGCTTCGGCATCGCGATGGCCTCGCTCGCCCGCGGCCGGCTCCACATCGCGGCCCTGTGCGTCGGCATGGCGGAGCGCGCGCTCGCCGAAGCCGTCGAGTACGCGCGGACGGCACGGCAGGGCGGCCGGGTGATCGGCGAGTACCAGCTCGTGCAGGCGCTGCTGGCCGAGTCGCACGCCGAGCTCGCGGCCGGGCGCGCGATGGTGCACGAAGCCGCCGCGAAGTACGACTCGGGCGAGGACCGCAAGCTCGGGCCGTCGTCGGCGAAGCTGTTCTGCACCGAGATGCTCGGCCGCGTCGCCGACCGCGCGGTCCAGGTGCACGGCGGCATGGGCTACGTCCGCGGCGTCACGGTCGAGCGGATCTACCGCGACGCGCGGCTGTTCCGGATCTACGAAGGCACCAGCGAAATCCAGAAGCTCGTCATCGCGCGGCAGCTGCTCAAGGATTGAACTTGCGCTGGAGTTCACTCCAGCTCTTACTGTCGGAAGCATGACCACCGCACAGCACAAGATCGGCTCGGGCTTCGGCGCCACCAGCACGGCGGCCGAGGTTCTGGCCGGCATCGACCTGACCGGCAAGCTCGCGATCGTCACCGGCGGCTACTCGGGCATCGGCCTGGAGACGACGCGGGCGCTGACCCACGCGGGCGCGCACGTCGTCGTCCCGGCCCGCCGCCGCGCGACGGCGGAAGAAGCGTTGCGAGGCTGGGAAAACGTCGAGCTCGACGAACTGGACCTCGGCGACCTCGACAGCGTCCGCGCCTTCTCCGAGCGGTTCCTCGCCTCCGGCCGCGGCATCGACATCTTCATCGGCAGCGCCGGCATCATGGCGGCGCCGGAGACCCGCGTCGGGCCGGGCTGGGAGGCGCAGTTCGCGACCAACCACCTCGGCCACTTTGCCCTGGTGAACCGGCTGTGGCCGGCGTTCAACCCGGGCGCGCGCGTCGTGTCGGTGTCCTCGCGCGGCCACCACTTCGGCCCGGTCCGCTTCGACGACCTCGAATTCCGGCAGGGCTACGACAAGTGGCTCGCCTACGGCCAGGCGAAGACGGCGAACGTCCTGTTCGCGGTCCAGCTCGACAAGCTCGCGCAGGACCGTGGTGTCCGCGCCTTCGCCCTGCACCCGGGCCGGATCCTGACCGAGCTGGTGCGCCACCTGGACCGCCAGGAGCTGATCGACTCGGGCATGGTCGACGAGGCCGGGCAGGTTACCGGGGTCGGTGCGAAGACCCCCGAGGAGGGTGCGGCGACCCAGGTCTGGGCCGCGACGTCCCCGCAGCTCGACGGCCTCGGCGGCGTCTACCTGGAGGACTGCGACGTGGCGGAGCCCGCGCCCGCCGACGGTGGCCGTGCGGGCGTCAAGGACTACGCGATCGACCCGGCGCAGGCCGAGCGGCTGTGGACGGTGTCGGCGGAACTCACGGGTGTGAACGCCTTTTAGAGCTTGTTTACCTGCTCGACCAGCAGGTCGATCTCGTCTTCGGTGTTGTAGTAGTGCACCGACGCCCGGACCAGGTCCGGCAGGTCGCGCGCGGTGAAGTCGAACTGGGCCGACGTGCGCGACGAGATCGAGGTGTTGATGTTCGCCTCCGCGAGCCGCGCCTTGATCTCGGCGGCCGGGGTGCCGTCGACGCTGAAGGTGACGATGCCGCACTTGCGGGCGCCGGCGTCGTGCACGTGCGCCCCGGCTTCGGTGAGGCGAGTGCGCAGAGTGGCGGCCAAGGCGGCGACGCGCGTCTCGATGGCGGGGAGGCCCCACTCGAGCGCGTAGTCGATCGCCGCACCGAGGCCGAACACCGCCGCGAAGTCGCGCTCCCACACCTCGAAGCGCTTGGCGGTCGGGTCGACGACGTACTCGGTGGGCGCCGTCCAGACCGCCGAGTGCAGGTCGAGCATCGCGGGCTCCAGCCGGTCGCGCAGCCGCGGGTGGACGTACAGGAACCCGGTGCCGCGCGGGCCGCGCAGGTACTTGCGGCCGGTCACCGAAAGCGCGTCGCACTTCAAGCGCCGGACGTCGAGGTCGACCTGGCCGGCCGACTGGCACGCGTCGAGCAGGAACGGGATCCCGGCGGCTTCGGCGACCGCGCCGACCGCCTCGGCCGGGTTGACCAGGCCACCCTGGGTGGGCACGTGGCTGATGGCGATCAGCTTGACGTCGCCGTCGACGCGCCGCCGCAGCTCCTCGACGTCCAGCTGGCCCGACTCGTCGTCGCCGATCACCTCCACGACCGCGCCGGTGCGCTTGGCGACCTGCAGGAACGCGATGGCGTTGCTGGCGTACTCCGCGCGGGAGGTGAGGATCCGGTCGCCGGTCCCGAACGGCAGCGCGTAGAACACCGCCTGCCACGAGCGCGTCGCGTTGTCGGTGATCGCGATGTCGTCGGGTTCGCCGCCGACGAGCCGGGCCGCCGACGCGTACACCGCGTCGAGGCGGTCCGCCGCTTCGGCGGCCGCCTCGTACCCGCCGACCAGCGCTTCGTGGCGCAGGTAGTCGACGACCGTGTCGGTCACGACGGCCGGTGGGAGCGCGGAACCGGCATTGTTGAAGTGGACCACTTCGGCGCAGCCGGGCGTTTCACGGCGGGCGCGGTCGACGTCGAAGGTCATGTGAACTGAATACAGTAGCGGCCTTCTGTATGCAATACTGCCCGTCATGGCCCGGACCCCGCTGCGCAGCGACCTCATCGAGGAGATCACCGCCCGCGTGCTGGACGGCCGGTTCGCCGCCGGCGCGCGCGTCAACGAGGTGCACCTGGCCCGCGAGCTGGGCGTCAGCCGGACGCCGCTGCGGGAGGCGCTGATCGGGCTCGCCGACCGCGGCCTGCTCGTCTCCGCGCCCGGCCGCGGGTTCCTGGTGCCGCCGTTCGACCTCGACGAAGCCCGCCGCCTCTACCCGCTGGTCGCCGAGCTCGAAGCGCTCGCCCTGCGCTGGACGTCGCCGCTGGAGCTGGCCGGGCTGCCGGACGCGCTCGACGCCGTCGCCGACGAGATGGCCGGGGCGCTGGAGCGCGGCGCCGATCTGTCCGAAGTGGACGAACGGTGGCACGCGCTGCTGCTGTCCCGCTGCCCGAACGCGCACCTGCTGCGGCTGATCGGGCAGACGAAACCGCTGCTCAAGCGGTACGAATCGTGCTACTTCGGCGGGGCGGCCCGTGCCGGGGAGAGCATCGGCGAGCACCGCCGGATCGCCGCGGCCCTGCGCGACGGCGACCTGGCGGCCGCGTCCGCGGTGCTCGTGCGCAACTGGGTGAAAGCACTGGCGTACCTGGGGAAGGACGAAAGATGATCATCGCGCACCTGAGCGACCTGCACCTGGACGACGACCCGCGGGCCGAGAGCCGCGTCGCCGCCGTGATGGGGTACCTGGCGGACCTCGCGGTCGACGCCGTCGTCGTCACCGGCGACATCGCCGACCACGGCGCGCCGTCGGAGTACGCGCGCGCCGCCGAGCTGCTGAAGCACCCGGCACCGGTGCTGGTGTGCCCGGGCAACCACGACGTCCGGGCGGAGTTCCGCACCGGGCTGCTGGGCCTGCCGGCGTCCGGCGACCCGATCGACGTCGCGCAGGAGGTCGGCGGCGTCCTGTTCGCGCTGTGCGACTCGACGATCCCGGGCCGCGGCGCGGGGTTCCTGGCCGACTCCAGCTTGGCTTGGCTCGACGAAACGCTGTCCGGCGGTGACGGCCCGGCGTTCGTGGCGTTCCACCACCCGCCGGTCGAGGTGGGCGTCCCGCTGGTCGACGCGATCCGGCAGTCGGGCGAGGACCGGCTGGCTTCGGTCCTGAACCGCCACCCGCGCGTGGTGGCGCTGCTGGCCGGCCACGTCCACACAGGCGCGTCGACGACGTTCGCCGGCGTGCCGCTGCGCATCGCGCCGGGCGTGGTTTCGCAGTCGCTGCTGCCGGTCGAGCCGGGCGCGGGCCGCGGCTGGGACGAAGGCGGGCCGCTGGACTACGAGCGGCCGCCGTCCCTGCTCCTGCACGTCCTGCACGACGACGGCCGGGTGACCAGCCACCAGCGCATCGTCAGCTGCTGAACACCGGCAGCGTGATCTTCGACGGCCGGGCCGCGTCGTGGAACACCTCGAACCGGTTCGGCTTCCCGGTCACCGCCGACGTCACCGGCTCGCCGGTCCCGTGGTTGCGCGCGAACCGCGGGAACGCCCCGCCCGCCACCTGCACGCGCAGCCGGTGGCCGCGGCGGAAGCGGTAGGCCGTCGGGTCGAGGGTCACCTCCGCCGTCACGACCCCGTCCGCGTCGGCCGCCGGGAAACCGGGGCGGAGCCGGAGGATCCCGTCGGTCACGTTGCGGGATACCCCGCCCGCGTCGACGTCGCACAGCCGGACGTAGACGTCGGCGTGGCCGAGCTCGGTGCGCACGTGCACGGTCGCCGCCACCTCGCCGATGACGTCGAGGTCCGAGGCCAGCGGCTCGCCGGTGAACACCAGGACGTCCGGGCGCGCCTCGACCTCCTGGTTGTCCTTCTGCTTCCAGTCGCCGGTCAGCAGCGGCCCGCCGACCGCCGGTGTCGGGTCGGCCGGGTCGTAGGTGAACGTCGTCGGCAGCGCCTCGTCGCCGGCCGCTTCGCCGAGCCCGCCGATCGGGCGCAGGTGGGACGCGGTCGCCGTCGACGGCGGCGGCCACGACTCGAAGTCCAGCCAGGTGCCCGCGCCCTGCAGGAACAGCCGGACCGGGGCGCGCTGCAGGAACGTCCGGTCGCCGAGCAGGTGCGCGCGCAGGAAGCCGAGCTGGTCCCGGATCATCGGGCCCATGCTGCCGGGCTCGCCGTGCGCCCACGGCCCGATCGTGAGCCGCGGCGCCTTGCCCGCCTCGGCCAGCGTCCGGAAGTCGCGCAGCTGCGAGCCGATGAACAGGTCGTACCAGCCGGTGACCATCGACACCGGGACGTCCAGCTTCGCGACCTCGGCGCTGTGGTCGGACATCGCCCAGTAGTCGTCGTCCGGGACGAAGTGCTCGGTGATGTCCTGGAGGAACTGCACCGGCTTCCCGATCGCGGCGACGTCGGCGCGGCTCAGCGGCAGGAACGACATCGCCTTCCGCGTCTTGCGCTTCTGCAGCGGGTTCGGCAGCGCGGCGAAGCGTTCTTCCTGGCGGCCGATCATCGCCGACCACGACACCATGTTGTCCGCCGCGAGCACGCCGCCCGGGTAGAAGGTCGAGATGAACTCCGACGCCGTCACCCCGAGGCACATCGCGGCCGGCGGCGGGTCGAGGTAAGGGCCGAGCGCCCACTGGGTGTGCCCGAGGTAGCTGGCGCCGGCCGTGCCGATGGTCCCGTCGCACCACGGCTGCGCGCGCAGCCACTCGGCGGTCGCGACGCCGTCTTCGCGTTCGAGGTGGAAGGGCCGGAACTCGCCGCCGGAGCCGAACGAGCCGCGGGTGCTCTGGATGACCGTCTGCAGCCCGTGCCGGGCGAACGTGTCGCCGAAGAGCTTCGACAGGATGCCCTTGCGCCCGTACGGCGTGCGGATCAGCACCACCGGCGCCGACGTCGCCCCGGGCGGGGCGTACCGGTCGGCCAGCAGCGTGACGCCGTCGGGCATCGGCACGGCGAGGTCGCGCGTCACGACCGGCTTCGGGCCTTCGGCACGGGGGAGGCCGAGCATCTTGTCGACAAGTCGGTCCAGCACGGTCGCCCGCCTTCCGAAGTGGAGCAGATCCTTCCGGATCCGACGGTACCTCAGTTCGCGCGGGCGAGCCTTTCCGGACGCAGCAGCTTCGCCAGCTCCTCGGCCGGGATCAGGCCCTTCTCGACGACGAGCTCGGCGACGCCGCGCCCGGTCGCCAGCGCCTCCTTCGCGATCTCGGTCGCGGCCGCGTAGCCGATGCTCGGGTTCAGCGCGGTGACCAGCCCGATCGAGTTCTCGACGTAGGAGCGCAGGACGTCGACGTTGGCCGTGATCCCCGAGACGCACTTCGCGGCCAGCGTCCGGCAGGCCGCGCCCAGGTGCGTGATGCTCTCGGACAGCGCGTGCAGGATGATCGGCTCGAACGCGTTGAGCTGCAGCTGCCCGGCTTCGGCGGCCATGGTCACGGTGACGTCGTTGCCGATCACCTCGAACGCGACCTGGTTCACCACTTCGGGGATCACCGGGTTGATCTTGCCGGGCATGATCGACGACCCCGCCTGCACCGGCGGCAGGTTGATCTCGTTCAGGCCGGCGCGCGGGCCCGACGACAGCAGCCGCAGGTCGTTGCAGCTCTTGGACAGCTTCACGGCGATCCGCTTGAGCACGCCGGACAGGTGCACGAACGCACCGCAGTCCTGCGTCGCCTCGACCAGGTCCGCCGCGGTGACGACCGGCAGCCCGGTGATCTCGCGCAGGTGGCGGCACGCGGCCTCGGCGTAGCCCGGCGCGGCGTTGAGGCCGGTGCCGATCGCGGTCGCGCCGAGGTTGATCTCGTGCAGGAGCGCGACGGCTTCGTTCAGCCGCAGCCGGTCTTCGCCGAGCATCACCGCGTAGGTGCCGAACTCCTGGCCGAGCGTCATCGGGACCGCGTCCTGCAGCTGCGTGCGGCCCATCTTCAGGACGTCGTGGAACTCGACGGCCTTGGCGGCGAACGCCTTCTCCAGCACGATCATCGCCTCGGACAGCTCGCGCACGGCGAGGATCGTCGCGACGTTGACCGCGGTCGGGTACGCGTCGTTCGTCGACTGCCCGAGGTTGACGTGCTCGTTGGGGTGCAGGACGTGGTAGTCGCCCTTCGCGTGCCCGAGCAGCTCCAGGGCGCGGTTCGCGATCACCTCGTTGGCGTTCATGTTGGTCGACGTCCCGGCGCCGCCCTGGATGACGTCGACGACGAACTCGCCGTGCAGCGCGCCTTCGCGGATCTCGCGGCAGGCCGCGCCGATCGCGTCGGCGATCCCGGGCTCCAGCAGGCCGAGCTCGGCGTTGGCGCGGGCGGCGGCCTCCTTGACCGCGGCCAATGCCTCGATCAGGTGCGGGTAGGCGGCGATCGTGGTGCCGGTGACGGGGAAGTTCTCCCGGGCGCGGGCGGTGTGCACGCCCCAGTACGCGTCGGCGGGGACGTCCAGGTCGCCCAGCAGGTCGTGTTCACGGCGGGTGGTCATCGGAGGCTCCCTGCGGACGCGGCGAGTTTTCCGGTCACCCGAAGGTTTTCGGGACCGGCCGGGACGTCGATCCCGCACAGCTTCAGCGCCGCGGCGAGCACCGGCTGCCGGGCGCGGTCGCCGCCGTCGGCGATCTTGACCGCGATGGCCGTGCCGTCCGGCAGCGCGGCGACCTGAACGGCCTCGAAGCCGTCCTTCGCGATCAGCCCGGGCACCGCGCGCATCACCGCGGTGACGTCGCGGCGGCTCCCGCCGACCAGCTCCGGGTGCCGGCGGATCCCGTCGGCGACCAGCTGGTCCGGCGTGCCGGGCGCGGCCGTGGCGATCTTCGCGACGGCGGTGGCGAGCCCGCGCAGCGTCGTCGCGAACAGGGGAGCGCCGCAGCCGTCCACCGCGACCCGCTCGATGCCGCGCCCGGTCAGGTCCTCGACGGTCGCGGCGATCGCGCGCTGCAGCGGGTGGGCCGGATCGAGGTAGCCGTCCGTGCTCCAGCCGGTCAGATCGCAGGTCGCGAGCATCGCCGCGTGCTTGCCGGAGCAGTTGTGCGCGAGCCTGCTCGGGCTTCGGCCGGCGGCGACCCAGTGGTCGCGCTCGACCGGGTCGTACGGGAAGTCGGCGGGGTTGCCCAGCGCGTCCGGGGAGCGTCCGCCGAGGACGGCCAGCGCCGCGTCGAGGTGCATCGGCTCGCCGGAGTGGCTCGCCGCCGCGATGGCGAACCCGGCGGGGGACAGGCGCAGCCCGAGCCGCGCCATCGCCGTGGCCTGCAGGGGTTTCGCCGTCGACCGCGGGTACATCGCGGCGTCCGGGTCGCCCGCCGCGAAGAGCGTGGTGCCGTCGGGGGCGAGCACGATCGCCGAGCCGTGGTGCACGCCTTCGACCAGGCCGTCGCGCACCAGCTCGACCAGGGGTTCGTGGTTCACAGGCCCTCCTCGTCGAACGCGCGCATGTCGATCCGCTTGCGGGCCGCGAACCAGCCGGCGACCAGCGCGACGGCGATCGCGGGCAGCGCCAGCAGGGTGATCCGGCCGGTCTCGTCGAAGCCCATCAGCACGACGACCGCGGCGAGGAACACGAGCGTCGCGATCTCGGTGTAGGGCGAGAACGGCAGCCGGAACGACGGTCGCTCCAGGCCGTCGCGCTCGGTCTTGCGGACGAAGAGCAGGTGGCAGACCACGATGATCGCCCAGGTCGCCAGGATGCCGATCGCGGCGAAGTTGAGGACGATGTCGAAGGCCTTCTTCGGCACCAGGTAGTTCAGCCCGACGCCCAGCACGCAGACCGACGCGGTGAGCAGGATGCCGCCGTAGGGCACCTGGTTGCGGTTCATCACGCCGGTGAACTTCGGCGCCGAGCCCGCCTTGGCCATCGACCGCAGGATCCGGCCGGTCGAGTAGAGGCCGGAGTTCAGGCTGGACAGCGCCGCGGTGAGCACGACCAGGTTCATCACGCTGCCGGCGGCGGGCACGCCCAGGCGCGAGAGCACGGTGACGAACGGGCTCTGGTCCTCGGAGTAGGAGCTCCACGGCAGCAGCATCGCCAGCAGGCCGACCGACCCGACGTAGAAGACGAGGATGCGCCACATGATGGAGTTGATCGCCTTCGGCATGATCTTCTCGGGGTTCTCGGTCTCCCCGGCGGCGACGCCGACCAGCTCGACCGAGGCGTAGGCGAACACGACGCCCTGCACGATCAGCACCATCGGCAGCAGCCCGGTCGGGAAGATCCCGCCGTGCCCGGTGATCAGCTGCGGGCCGGGGGCGGCGCCGTCGATCGGCGTCTGCGTCACCAGCAGGAAGATCCCGATCACCAGGAACAGCACGAGCGCGGCGACCTTGACGATGGCGAACCAGAACTCCATCTCGCCGAACAGCTTCACCGAGACGAGGTTCAGCGTCAGGACCACGGCCAGCGCGATCAGCGCGAGCACCCACTGCGGGATCGGCGAGAAGAACGACCAGAAGTGCGCGTAGAGCGCGATCGCCGTGATGTCGGCGATGCCGGTGGTCGACCAGTTCAGGAAGTGCATCCAGCCGGCGGCGTACGCGCCCTTCTCGCCCATGAACTCGCGGGCGTAGGAGACGAAGGCGCCGCTGGAGGGCCGGTAGAGGATGAGCTCGCCGAGCGCGCGGACGACGAAGAAGGCGAAGAGGCCGCAGACGGCGTAGACGATCGCGAGCGCCGGCCCGGCCTGCGCGAGGCGGCCGCCGGCACCGAGGAAGAGGCCGGTGCCGATCGCGCCGCCGATGGCGATCATGGTCACGTGCCGGGGCTTGAGGGCCTTGTTGTAGCCGGCGTCGCCCGCGTCGGTGGTGGTGGCGGGGGCCGTGCGGGTCTGCTCGGTCACTGGTCCCCGTTCACGATGCTGGTCAGAGTGGCTTCGACGTGGGTGAGGTGCGCGGTCATGGCGGCGACGGCCGCGGTTTCTTCGCCGCTCGCGATGGCCGTGACGATCTCGCGGTGCTCGACGTTCGACTGCCGGCGCCGGTCGCCGAGCTGGTTGAGGAAGGCGGACTGGCGGGCCAGTGCGTCCCGGATCTCTTCGATCACCTTCCCGAAGACGGGGTTGCCCGAGGCCTGGGCGATGGTGATGTGGAAGAGCGAGTCGAGCGCGACCCAGGCGGTGTTGTCGGTCTCGGCGTCCATCCGCTCGACGAGGTGGCCGAGCAGGTCGAGGTCGTCCTGACTGCGTCTCAAGGCCGCGTACCCGGCGACGGGGATCTCGACGTGCCGGCGCACCTCGATGAGGTCGCGGGCGGAGTACGGCCCGAAGGTGGGGTTGTCGGCGGGCCCGGTGGCGGTGACGAAGGTGCCCTTGCCGGTCTTGGACTCGGTCATGCCGAGGGCCTGCAGGCCGCGGAGGGCTTCCCGGATGACCGACCGGCTGACCTCGAACTCCCTGCTCAAGGACGCTTCGGAGGGAAGCTTGGCGCCGACGGGGTAGTCCCCGCGTTCGATCAGCCGCCGCAGGTGGGCCAGCACGGCCTCCATGGCGCTGATCCGCCGGGGACCTTGTCCGGCTGTCTGGCTGTCAGACAGGTTCATGCGGGGAATGCTCGGTTCCGGGAGGCCGGCTGTCAACGCGGGCCGGGGCGCGTGTGGCCGACCTCACCGGCGCCGGCCGGGACTCAGTCAGGGCGCCGGCGGCCGACCCCGAACCCCGGTCCGGCGTCCCCGCGTGACCACCCGACAGCGCCCGGTACCCGCCCGCCGCACCGTGATCACCACCGCCCGAAAAGGGGGCGCGTCGCAGCGGCGGAACACCTCCCGCGAGGAGCAGAATCGACCGCGGGCAGCACGTTCGAGGACTGTCGGTGCCACGGGTTAGGGTGAGGGACCCGGGCGCAGCCGGTCCCATTCACCTAGGGGAGGTTTTCGCTGGTGTCGAACGATTCCTTCGTCCACCTGCACGTCCACACCGAGTACTCGATGCTCGACGGTGCGGCGAAGATCGCCCCCCTCTTCGCGGAGGCGGCGCGCCTCGGCATGCCCGCGGTCGGCATGACCGACCACGGCAACATGTACGGCGGCGACGAGTTCTACCAGCAGTCGAAGAAGCACGGCCTCAAGCCGATCATCGGCATCGAGGCCTACATCGCGCCGGAGAGCCGGTTCCACAAGAAGCCCGTCTTCTGGGGCCAGTCGAACCAGCGCGGCTCCGACGAGCTGGGCGAGGGCGGCGACGTCTCGGGTGCCGGTGCCTACACGCACATGACCATGCTCGCGCAGAACGCCACCGGGCTGCGGAACCTCTTCAAGCTGTCCTCGCTGGCCAGCATGCAGGGCTACTACCGCAAGCCCCGGATGGACCGCGAGCTGATCGCGGAGAACCACTCGGGGATCATCGCGACCACCGGCTGCCCGTCGGGCGAGGTGCAGACCCGGCTGCGGCTGGGCCAGAAGGAAGCGGCGATCCAGGCCGCGTCCGACTACAAGGACATCTTCGGCGCCGACAACTTCTTCCTCGAGCTGATGGACCACGGCCTGCCGATCGAGCGGTCGGTCCGCGAGGGCCTCCTGGAGGTCGGCCGGCTGCTCGACCTCAAGCCGATCGCCACCAACGACTCGCACTACGTCACCAAGGACCAGGCCGACACGCACTCGGCGCTGCTGTGCGTCCAGGCCGGCAAGACCCTCAACGACCCGACCCGCTTCAAGTTCGACGGCGACGGCTACTACCTCAAGTCCGCCGCCGAGATGCGCGAGTACTGGGACAAGGAGGTCCCCGGCGCGGCCGACACCACGCTGATGATCGCCGAGCGCGTCGAGTCCTACGAGGACGTGTACGCGCACAAGGACCGGCTGCCGTTCTTCGAGGTGCCGGAGGGCTACGACCAGGGCGGCTGGCTGCGCGAAGAGGTCGCGAAGGGCCTGGCGTGGCGTTTCCCGGGCGGTCCGCCCGAGGGCTACCCCGAGCGGATCGAGAAGGAGCTCGACGTCATCATCGGGAAGGGCTTCCCGGCCTACTTCCTGATCGTCGCCGACCTCATCAGCTACGCGCGCCGCGTCGGCATCCGGGTCGGCCCGGGCCGTGGTTCGGCCGCCGGTTCGCTCGTCGCGTACGTCCTGGGCATCACGAACCTGGACCCGATCCCGCAGAAGCTGCTGTTCGAGCGGTTCCTGAACCCCGAGCGCGTCTCGATGCCCGATATCGACATCGACTTCGACGACCGCCGCCGCGGCGAGATGATCCGCTACGCGACCGACAAGTACGGCTCGGACAAGGTCGCCCAGGTCATCACCTTCGGCACCATTAAGACCAAGGCCGCGATCAAGGACTCCGCGCGGGTCCACTTCGGCCAGCCCGGCTACGCGATCGCGGACAAGATCTCCAAGGCGCTGCCCCCGCCGATCATGGCGAAGGACATCCCGCTCTCGGGCATCGTCGACAACAAGCACGAGCGCTACGGCGAGGCTGCCGAGGTCCGCGCGCTGGTCGAGACCGACGACGAGTGCAAGACGATCTTCGAGACCGCCCGCGGCCTCGAGGGCCTGATCCGCAACGCGGGCGTGCACGCCTGCGCGGTCATCATGTCGTGCGACCCGCTGACCGACGCTATCCCGCTCTGGCAGCGTGACGACGGCTCGATCATCACCGGCTGGGACTACCCGTCGTGCGAGGCCATCGGCCTGCTGAAGATGGACTTCCTGGGCCTGCGGAACCTGACGGTCATCGGCGACGCGATCGACAACATCAAGGCCAACCGCGGGATCGACATCGACCTCGACACCCTGGGCGTCGAGGACCCGGAGACGTACAAGCTGCTCGCCCGCGGCGACACGCTCGGCGTGTTCCAGCTGGACGGCGGGCCCATGCGCGACCTGCTCCGCCGCATGGAGCCCACGGTGTTCGACGACATCGTCGCGGTCGGCGCGCTCTACCGCCCCGGCCCGATGGGCATGAACGCGCACAACGACTACGCGGACCGGAAGAACAACCGGCAGAAGGTCAAGCCGATCCACCCGGAGCTCGACGAGCCGCTGCGCGAGATCCTGGCCGACACCTACGGCCTGATCGTGTACCAAGAGCAGATCATGCACATCGGCCAGAAGGTGGCCGGCTACACGATGGGTCGCGCGGACGTGCTCCGCCGCGCGATGGGCAAGAAGAAGAAGGAAGTCCTCGACCTCGAGTACGAGGGCTTCGAAGCCGGGATGAAGGCGAGCGACCTGCTCCCGGGCGGGTTCTCCGCCGAGGCCGTCAAGGCGCTCTGGGACACGATCCTCCCGTTCGCCGGCTACGCGTTCAACAAGAGCCACGCGGCCGCGTACGGCCTGGTCTCCTACTGGACCGCGTACCTCAAGGCGAACTTCACCGCCGAGTACATGGCGGCGCTGCTCACGTCGGTCGGCGACAACAAGGACAAGTCGGCGGTCTACCTGTCCGAGTGCCGCCGCCTGGGCATCAAGGTGCTCCCGCCGGACGTCAACGAGTCGGCCCTGCGGTTCGCGGCCGTCGGGGACGACATCCGCTTCGGCATGGGTGCCGTCCGCAACGTCGGCGCGAACGTCGTCGAGTCGATCATCAAGACGCGCGGGGAGAAGGGCAAGTACGCCTCCTTCACCGACTTCCTCGACAAGTCCGAGCTCGTGGCCTGCAACAAGCGGGTCATCGAGTCGCTGATCAAGGCGGGCGGGTTCGACTCGCTCGGCCACACGCGGCTGTCGATGATCCAGGTCCACGAAGACGCGGTGGAAGCCGTCGTCCCGCTCAAGCGCCAGGAGGCGATGGGCCAGTTCGACCTCTTCGGCTTCGGCGGGGACGAGGGGGAGGCGCAGCCGTCGTCGTCGCCGCTCGCGCACCTGAAGTTCGGCGAGGAGGAGTACCCGCGCAAGCAGCTGCTCGCCTACGAGCGCGAGATGCTCGGCCTGTACGTCTCGGCGCACCCGCTGGACGGCGCCGAGCGGATCCTGCGCAAGCACGCCCCGAAGCCGATCGCCGGGATCCTCGCCGATCCGCCGCGCGAAGGCGAGATCGTCATCTCCGGGCTGATCACGTCGCTCGAACGGCGGGTCAACAAGAAGGGCGAGCCCTGGGCGATCTGCACGGTCGAGGACATGGACGCCTCGCTCGAGGTGCTGTTCTTCCCGAAGTCGTACGCGCTGTTCGCGGGTGAGCTGATCGAGGACAACGCGGTGCTGGTCAAGGGCCGCGTCAACTGGCGCGAAGACAAGATGTCGGTCTTCGGTGGCGGCCTCGCGACGCTGGACCTGTCCGAGGTCGGCACGGGCAACGGCGACGACGAGCCCCCGCTGGTCCTGCTCGCCGCGGCGGAGAAGATCGACCAGTCGGTCGTCAGCGAACTGAGGTCCACGCTGCTCGCCCACAAGGGTGAGACGATGGTCCACCTGAAGCTGGTGGGCCGGAACCAGACGGTGTTCGCGCTCCACGACTACCCGGTGAAGGTCAGCTCCATGCTGATCGGCGAGCTCAAGGGCATCCGGGGAATCACAGCAAGCACGTAGTTCCGGGCGCGAAACGGGCGGGACCGCGGCGGACAACGCGCGCGGATCCCGCCCTTCGTGTTTGCTGGGCAGGATGACCTACGAACCCGATCCCCGCCGCTGGAAAGCGCTGGCCGTCTCGCTGACCGCCGGGTTCATGGGCCTGCTCGACGTCAGCATCGTCAACGTCGCCCTGCCGTCGATGCAGTCGGGGCTGCATGCGAGCAGCGGCGGGATCCGCTGGGTCGTCTCCGGCTACGCGCTGGCGTTCGGCCTGGTCCTGGTCACCGGCGGCCGGCTCGGCGACGCGTTCGGCCGCCGGACCATGTTCCTCGGCGCCCTCGCCGCGTTCGTCATCACGAGCGCGCTGGCGGGAGCCGCGCCGAACGAGACGACGCTCGTCATCGCGCGCCTCGCCCAGGGGGTGGCCGCGGGCATGCTGACCCCGCAGAACACCGGGCTGATCCAGGACCTCTTCCGCGGCGCCGAGCGCGGCCGCGCGTTCGGGATGTTCGGCGCGGTCGTCGGGATCTCGACCGCCGTCGGGCCGATCCTCGGCGGGGTCATCCTCGCCGTCTTCGGCGCCCAGGACGGCTGGCGCTGGGTGTTCTACGTCAACGTGCCGATCGGCGTCCTCGCGTTCGCGCTGGCCCTGCGGCTGCTGCCGCGCAGCGAGAAGAAGCAGTTCCGGGTGCGGTCGGAGATCGACTTCCTCGGCATCGTGCTGCTCGCGGTCGCCGTGCTCGGCGTGCTGCTCCCGGTCATCGAATCCGACAGCGACGGCCCCGCTCGGCTGTGGTGGATGTTCGTCATCGCGCTGGTGTTCGGGTTCGCGTTCGTGCGCTGGGAGCGCTCGGTGGTCCGGCGCGGCCGGTCGCCGCTGCTGGACACCCGGCTGTTCACCGGCACGCCGGGGTACTCCGCCGGTGCCGCGGTCGGTGCCCTCTACTTCTGCGGGTTCGCCGGGATCTGGCTGGTCTTCGCGATGTTCTTCCAGCAGGGGCTCGGCTACACGCCGCTGCAGTCCGGGCTGTCGGTGACGCCGTTCGCGGTGGGCTCGGCGGTGTCCGCGGCCGTCGCCGGGCGGCTGGTGCCGACGTTCGGCAGGCGGCTGACCGTCACCGGGCTGGCCATGGTCGCGGTGGGCCTGCTGGCCGTCGCGCTGCTCGCCCAGCTCGTCCCGCCGTCGGCGTCGGGGTGGGCGTTCGCGCTGCCGCTGCTGTTCGCGGGTGTGGGCGGCGGCATGGTGATCTCGCCGAACACGACGTTGACGCTGGAGTGCGTGCCGGTCCGGATGGCGGGGGTCGCCGGCGGCGCGCTGCAGACCGGGCAGCGGATCGGCACCGCGATCGGCACCGCGGTGCTCGCGTCGGTGTTCGGCACGGTCCTCGGTGCGTCGCGGGACCAGCCGCTGGCGCTCACCATCGCGCTGTGCTGCGCGGCCGGTCTGACGTGCACCGCGCTGGCCCTCGCGATCGCCGAGCTGAGGGCGCGGCGCCACCGTGCGCAAACTTCCGAGCGGGAGCACGAGGCCCGGAAGGCCGAGACGTCCGCCGCGGACGTCCACCGGGGCTGAGACACTACTTTCGGCAGATTAGCGATGCTCCAAACGAGTGACGGGCGCGGAAAGACACTGGTGCTACGCAGAGCAACCGGGTAGATCTTATGGAGCCTTCACTGCGCGGCTTCGGCTACCGACAGTGGCAATCGGTCGGCCACCCGGGGATGGGGTGACCGGCACGAGCGATCGGGGCGTCCGGAGTTCGAGGGAATGGACACACTCGGTCACCTTCCATCCAGTGAGTCGTCGGCGTCCGCGGGGGACCGTCCGGCACTCGCGGAAGGGATGCCCATCGGCAGCCGCCGGCGCGTGACGGCAGCGGGCGGGCCCGGGTGAGGGGGAACCGGGCCCGTCCGTCCTACGTGTGTCGTGCTCGCTCCCGCCGCGCTGATCATGCTGGGATGGACGCGTTCCGTCCGACGCAGACGCGGGGAGTCCCATGACCGAGCAGCCGTCTCCGCCGTCGCGGCCCGACAGCCGGATCCGGATGTGGCACCGGCCGATGCGGTCGCGGGACCGCAGCGAGCACCACCGCGTCGCGACGCCGCTCGAGCTGCTGTTCGACCTCTGCTTCGTCGTCGCGGTCGGCCAGGCCGCCGCGCAGCTGCACCACGCGCTCGCCGAAGGCCACGTCGGCCACGGCGTGTTCTCGTTCGTGCTGGTGTTCTTCGGGATCTGGTGGGGCTGGCTGAACTTCAGCTGGTTCGCCTCGGCGTTCGACACCGACGACGTCCCGTACCGGCTGGCGACGCTGGTGCAGATCGCCGGCGGCCTGACCGTGGCGGCCGGGGTGGAGCGCGCGTTCGACGGCGATTTCCGGGTGATGGTCGCGGGCTACGTGCTGATGCGTCTGGCGATGGTCGTCCAGTGGCTGCGCGCGGCGCGGTCGGACCGCGGCTGCCGCCCGGCGGCCCTGCGCTACGCCGCCGGGATCGCCGGCTGCCAGGTGCTGTGGGTCGGCTACCTGTGGCTGCCGCACGGCCTGCAGCCCTACGCGTTCTTCGTGTTCGCGATCCTGGAGATGGCCGTCCCGGTGTGGGCGGAGAGCCGCCAGGGCACGACGTGGCACCCGCACCACATCGCGGAGCGGTACGGGCTGTTCACTCTGATCGTCCTCGGCGAGGTGATCCTCAGCGCGACGAACGCGATCAAGGAGGGGGCGGCCGAACCCGGCCACCTCGGTGCGCTGGTCTCGCTGGCCGCGGCCGGCCTGGTGCTCGTGTTCTCCATGTGGTGGCTGTACTTCGACCGGCCGGGGCACGCGCGGCTCGTCCGCCGTCCGACCATGTTCACGTCGATGAGCTGGGGGTACGGCCACTACTTCATCTTCGCGTCGGCCTCGGCGGTGGGGGCGGGGCTCGAGGTGGCGGTCGCCTACGACACGGGGGCGCTGCACGACCTCGGCGGAGTCGCCGCCGCGCTGCCGACCACGCTGCCGGTCGCGATCTTCCTGCTGAGCGTGTGGCTGCTGCACATCGGGCCGACCAACGAGTGCCGCCCGATCGCCATCGGCTTCCCGGTGACGGCGGTGCTCGTCGTCGCGGCGTCGTTCACGCCGGCGCCGATCCACGTCGCGGCGGTGCTGTCGGCCGCGCTCGTCGCGCTGACGGTCGTCGCGACCCACGGGGAGCTCCAGGCGTAGCTTTCGGTGGATCGACGCAGGTCAGCGGCCTGGCGCGATAAAAGGGACCCCCCTGTGCAAGGGGGTTTTCGGGGCATGTAAAGTTCTCCAAGTCGCCAGGGAAACCGGGCGGCCGCCGGGGCCACGAACCAAGCTCCCACGAACGTGGTAGAGTGGGTGGTCCTGAACCGAGGTGTTGGCCTCGGAACAAAGCTTGAAACAATCGCCGAGAGTTTCAGCCGCCGATAACGCGGGTGGATTCAGAGTGTGTTGCTTGAGAACTCAACAGTGTGCTAGTGAACTAAGCCAGTAGAGCTTAAGTATAGAACCTCGTATGAGGTTCCTTTGAGAGCAAGTATTTTGCCTCGATTGAATTCGAAGACATTGTTGGAGAGTTTGATCCTGGCTCAGGACGAACGCTGGCGGCGTGCTTAACACATGCAAGTCGAACGCTGAACCACTTTCGGGTGGGGATGAGTGGCGAACG
>NZ_BSTD01000009.1 GCF_030269325.1 Amycolatopsis sp. NBRC 101858
CGCCGATGGTACTGCAGCCGAAGGGTTGTGGGAGAGTAGGACACCGCCGAACTTACTTGGGGAAGGGCCTGGGCCCGGTTGAGACGTAAAGTCTCCCGGCCCGGGCCCTTTTCTTATGCCCGCATCCGCTCGATCCGACCCTCCAGGCACGCGGCCCGACCGTCTGGGTACGCGATCCGACCGTCTGGGTACGCGAGTCGTCCGTCTGGGTACGTGTGTCGTCCGTGCAATCACGCGTGTTGACTCTCCAATCACGCGAGTCGACTCCTCAATCACACGCGAAGCCCAACCCGACTACGGCCGAGGCACCGGCCGGCTCCGCAGCGGGCTCGACAACACCAGCGACGTCGTCGTCTCCCCGTACCGCTGCACCTTCTCGACCAGCTCCTCCAGCTCCGCGGTGCTCCGGCACAGCACCCGCAGGATCCAGCACTCGTCACCAGTCACGTGGTCCGCCGAAACGACCTGCGGCAGCGGCAACACCGCCGTCCGGAAGCGCGGCGTGTCCAGGCTCCGCACCCGGGCCCGCACCATCGCTTCGATCGGCAGCCCCAGCTTCGTCGTATCGACGCGAGCCGCGTAGCCCGTGATCACTCCGCGCTCCTCGAGGCGGCGCACTCGCTCCGTCACCGCCGAGCCCGACAGCGACACCCGCCTGCCCAGCTCCGAAAAGCTGAGCCGGCCGTCCTCCTGGAGGAGCTCCAGCAAGTGCCAGTCGACGTCGTCGAGGTCCACCGTGATTCTCCAAGGTGCGCGGGGCCGGAACGGGGAAATCCCCGGCCGGCAAGGGCTTCCACCCCGATTCTGCCCTGTGCCCGGACGCCCGGGACCAGCAGGATTCAAGGCATGACGACCGCACGCACACTCACCGTCCCCGCGCCGGCTCCCGAAGCCGCCATGAACTACTTCGGCGCCGAACTCGCCTTCGAGGTCGATCCCGACGATCTCGTCCGGGACCTCGAAGCCGGCCAGACCGACGGCTACGTGATCGTCGAGACGCGGGCCGAAGAGGCTTACGCCCAAGCCCGCATCCCCGGCGCCATCAACCTCCCCTACCGGGACATGACGCCCGAGAGCACCGCCCACCTCGACAACCGGCTCGTCTACGTCTGCTACTGCGAGAGCATCAACTGCAACGCCGCCACCAAAGGCGCCCTCAAGCTCGCCGAGCTCGGGTTCAAGGTGAAACGGCTCTCCGGTGGCATCACCGCCTGGATCGCCGCCGGCTACCCCGTCGAGGGAGAAACGGCCGGAGAAACGGCCGGGCAAACAACCGGGATCCGCTGCGCCTGCTGAGCCACCTACCCTGAAAAGCGTGACACGACTGCTCATCATCCAGCCGGACGCCTCGGACCCGCTCGGCCCGCTCGGCGACTGGCTCACCGACGCCGGCGCGGAGCTCGACGTCCGGCTGCCGCCGAAGGACGACCTGCCCGCCGACCCCGACGGCTACCGGGGCGTCGTCTGCCTCGGCGGCGGCATGGCCGCGGAGGACGACGCGAAACACCCGTGGCTCGCCGACGTCCGGCGCCTGCTGGCGAAATCGGCGGTGAAGCGGATCCCGACCCTGGGCATCTGCCTCGGCGCCCAGCTGCTGGCCGTCGCGACCGGCGGCCGCGTCGAAGCCGGGCCGGACGGGCCCGAGGTCGGTCCGCACCTCGTCGCGAAGAAGGACGCCGCGTGGACCGACCCGCTCTTCGCCGAGCTGCCGCTCATGCAGGACGTCCTGCAGTTCCACAACGACGCGATCACCCGGCTCCCGCCCGGCGCCGAGCTGCTCGCTTCCGCGCCGCTGTACCAAAACCAGGCCTTCCGGTTCAACCGTTGTGTCTACGGTGTCCAGTTCCACATCGAGACGACACCCGCCGTCGTCGAAAGCTGGGCCGCCGACGAGCCCGAGATGGCGGAATTCGCCCGTCCGGGCTCACTTGACCACGACGCGCTGATCACCGTGCACGCCGACATCGAGGAAACCTGGCGTCCGTTCGCGCAGCGGTTCGTCCGGTTGGCCGCCGGTGAGCTCGAGTTCGCCGCCGACAGTCAACGCACGTTACCGCTGGCTTAACGCCTGAGATCACAATCAGCAACAGCCTGTTAACGCCAGGCGTCACCCGTCAGGTACCTTGCGGAAGGAGTCCCCACAAGGGTTCGGAGGTCGGGGTGGAGCCCTCGTTGCTGGTCGTGCTCGTCGTCGTCACGGCCTTGGTTTTCGATTTCACGAACGGGTTCCACGACACCGCGAACTCGATGGCGACGTCGATCGCGACCGGGGCGCTCCGGCCCCGCGTGGCCGTCGCGATCTCGGCGGTCCTGAACCTCGTCGGCGCATTCCTGTCGGTGGAGGTCGCCAAGACGATCTCCAGCGGCCTGGTGGACGACACGAAGATCGGCCCGTCGATCGTGTTCGGCGGGCTGATCGGCGCGATCGTCTGGAACCTCGTGACGTGGTTCGTGGGCCTGCCGTCGAGCTCGTCGCACGCCCTGTTCGGCGGCCTGATCGGCGCCACCTGGGTTTCGGCGGGCACCGACTCGGTCCACTTCGGAAAGATCGTCGAGAAGGTGCTGATCCCGGCCGCCGCGAGCCCGGTGATCGCCGGTGTCGTCGCGATGCTCGCGACGTACTTCGTCTACCGCTTCCTCGTCCGCGGCCGCCCGGCCACGCGCGGGTTCAAGGTCGGCCAGGTCGTCTCGGCGTCGCTCGTCTCCCTCGCCCACGGCACCAACGACGCGCAGAAGACGATGGGCGTCATCACGCTCACGCTCGTCACCGCCGGCAGCCTGCCCGCGGGCGCGTCGCCACCCGTCTGGGTGATCATCAGCGCCGCCTGCGCCCTCGCGCTCGGCACCTACCTCGGCGGCTGGCGCATCACCCACACCCTCGGCAAGGGCCTCACGGACATCGAAGGCCCGCAGGGCTTCGCGGCCCAGACGAGCTCGGCGCTGGTCATCCTCATCTCGTCGCGGCTCGGCTTCCCGCTGTCGACGACGCACGTGTGCTCCGGCGGCATCGTCGGCTCCGGCGTCGGCCGCCGAGAGGCGCCCGTACGCTGGCGGATGGCGGGCCGGATGGTCATCGCGTGGCTGTTCACGCTGCCCGCCGCCGCGATCGTCGGCGCGGTGTCCGGCAAGATCGCGTCGCTCGGCACCGCGGGCACCATCGCCGTCGGGGTCGTCGGAGTCGGCGTGGGCGTGGGGATCTGGCTGCTTTCCCGCCGGCACCCCGTCACGGCGCACAGCTTCCAGGTCCCCGAGCCGACGCCCGCCGGGAGTGAACCGGGTCAGCTCGCCGCCTGAGCCGGGGTTCTCCCAGATACGGTGGTACCTGATGGCAGACCGCGCGCGAACGACCGCTTCGGCGGCGAGGTACGGCTTCACCGACGCCCGTGCCGAGGGTCAGTTGCGCGCGGCCGGCTGGTGGGACGACGCCGGCCCGGTCGAGGCCGCCGCCGACATCCTCGCCGCGTTGTCCCGGACCGCGGACCCCGATCTCGCGCTGCGCGGGATCGACTGGATCCGCGAGGCCGATGAAGGCGAGTGGAGCCGGCTCGACGAGCAGCTGCGCGCCAACCGCACGTTCCGCGGCCGCCTCCTCAGCGTGCTCGGGACGTCGAGCGCCCTCGCCGACTTCCTCGCCGCGAACCCGGAGCAGTGGCAGTCGCTCACCGGCGACAAGTGCACGGACTCCGCCTGCTACCGCGAAAACCTGCGTGCGTCGCTCGTGCGTGACGACGGTTCGATCATCACCGGCCTGGAAGCCGAGCACGCGCTCAAAATCGCCTACCGCGGCCAGCTGCTCGGCATCGCCGCCGCGGACCTGGGCCACCTCGTCGAAGCCGGGCTGGAGCACCCGCACTACGCCGAGGTCGCGGCCCAGCTGACCGAGCTGGCCGAGGCCGCGCTCGCCGCCGGGCTCGTCGTCGCCGAAGCCGAGGTCGGCGCGCCCGCCGAGGGCAACCTGGCGATCATCGCGATGGGCAAGTGCGGTGGCCGGGAGCTCAACTACGTCAGCGACGTCGACGTCATCTTCGTCGGCGCCGACAACCTCGGCATCGCGACGCGGCTGGCCAGCACGATGATGCGGGTCGTCGGCAAGGCGTGCTTCGAGGTCGACGCCGCGCTGCGCCCCGAAGGCAAGGCAGGCGCGCTCGTCCGCACGCTGGAAAGTCACCAGGGCTACTACCAGAAGTGGGCCAAGACCTGGGAGTTCCAGGCACTGCTCAAGGCACGCCCGGTGGCGGGCGACGCCGAGCTGGGGCAGCAGTACGCCGAGATGGTCGCGCCGCTGGTGTGGTCGGCGGCCGACCGGGACAACTTCGTCGGCGAGGTGCAGCAGATGCGCCGTCGCGTCGAGGGGCACGTGCCGTCCGAACACGCCGAACGCGAGCTCAAGCTGGGCCGCGGCGGGCTGCGGGACGTCGAGTTCGCCGTGCAGCTGTTGCAGCTCGTGCACGGCCGCGTCGACGCCGACCTGCGCTCGCCGTCCACGATGGACGCACTCGCCGCGCTCGGCGAAGGCGGTTACGTCGGCCGTCAGGACGCCGCCGAGCTCGGCGCGTCGTACGAGTTCCTGCGGATGATCGAGCACCGGCTGCAGCTGCGGCGGCTGCGCCGGACGCACCTGTTCCCCGCGACGTCGGACACCGCCGAGCTGCGGATCCTGGCGCGGGCCAGCGGGATCAAGGCGAGCGGCGGCAAGAGCCAGGGCGACGCGCTGCTGGCCGAGTTCCGCAAGCACGGCAAGGGCATCCGGCGCCTGCACGAAAAGATCTTCTACCGGCCGCTGCTGCAGTCCGTCGCGAACGTGCCGACCGAGGCACTGCGCCTGACCACCAAGCAAGCCGCGAGCCGGCTCGCCGCGCTCGGCTACACCGCTCCCGACGGCGCGCTCCAGCACATCAAGGCCCTCACCTCCGGCGTCTCGCGGCGCGCCGCGATCCAGCAGGCGCTGCTCCCGGTGCTGCTCGACCTCCTGGCCGACACACCCGACCCCGACGGCGGGCTGCTGTCGTACCGGAAGGTGTCCGAGGCCCTGGAGGACACGCCGTGGTACCTGCGGGTGCTGCGCGACGAGGGCACGGTCGTGGAAAACCTGGCGGCGCTGCTCGGCACGTCCCGGCTGGTGCCGGACCTGCTCGTGCGTGCGCCGGAGGTGCTGCGGCTGCTCGGCGACCCGGCCCGGCTGCTGGGCCGGACGCCCGCCGAGGTGGCGACGTCGCTGCGGGCCGCCGTCCGGCGTCAGCCCGGGCTGAACGCCGCCGTCGCGGCCGCGCGTTCGCTGCGGCGGCACGAGATATTGCGCGTGGCCTGCGCGGACCTGCTCGGCCTGCTCGACGTGCCCGCGGTGTGCGAAGCGCTGTCCAGCGTGTGGGTGGCGGTGTTGCAGGGCGCGCTGGCCGCGGCGTTCCGGCAGCGGCAGGCGGAGCTGGGTCGCACGCCGGCGCGCATCGCCGTGATCGGGATGGGCCGGCTCGGCGGCGCCGAACTCGGCTACGGCTCCGACGCCGACGTCCTCTTCGTGTGCGAGCCGTCCGAAGGAGTCTCGGACGCCGACGCGGTGAAGTTCGCTTCGTCGGTCGCGGAGACCGTCCGGAAGATGCTGGGCGCGCCGAGCTCGGACCCGGCTCTTGTGGTCGACGCCGACCTGCGGCCGGAAGGGCGGAGCGGGCCGCTGGTGCGGACGCTGGAGTCGTACCGCACGTACTACGCGCGCTGGGGCGAGGTGTGGGAGGCGCAGGCGCTGCTGCGCGCCCGGTTCATCGCGGGCGACGACGACCTCGGCGAGCGCTTCATCGCGATGATCGACCCGATCCGCTACCCCGAAGGCGGCCTGGACGCGACGAAGGCGCGCGAGATCCGCCGCATCAAGGCACGCGTGGAGACCGAGCGGATGCCCCGCGGAGCCGACCCGACCCGCCACACGAAACTCGGCCGCGGCGGCCTCGCCGACGTCGAGTGGACGGTCCAGCTCCTGCAGCTCCAGCACGCTCGCACGATCCCGGGGCTGCGGACGACGTCGACGCTGGACGCGCTGGCGTGCTTGCCGGAGGCAGGGCTGGCCACGCAGTCCGAAGCGGACTCGTTGCGTGAGGCGTGGCTGCTGGCCACGAGGGTCCGCAACGCGGGGATGCTGGTGCGCGGCAAGGCGGTCGACGAGGTCCCGGGATCGGGCCGCGACCTGGCGGCGGTGGCCCGGGTCCTGGGCCAGACGGCGGCCGACGACCCGGGCGAGTTCCTGGACACCTACCGCCGCATCACCCGCCGGGCGCACACCGTGGTGGAGCACCTGTTCTACGAGGCCTGAGCTGTCCGGCACCGGTCAGTGGCCGCTGGTGACCCTGTCCGACGGCCGCAAGATCAACACATACTCGGTCGTGCGGCGCCGTCCGGCACCGCGTGACCAGGGGAGAACCTGATGAAACGGCTTGGCCTGCTCGGCATTTCCGCGCTCTTCGGCGCGTCCTTGTTCGCACTCGGCACGGGTACGGCCTCCGCCGACGCCTACGACTGCAGCGTGACCCACCCCGAGCGGAAGAGCGCGGCCGCGGTCTGCACCAACGGGACGGGGGAGTACCGGGCCTACACCCGGTGTGATTCACGGCTGTCCGTGGACTACGACCGCTACGGCCCGTGGGTCCGGGTGGGGAAGACGAGCACCGCGGTCTGCAACGTCTGGAGCGGCGACCGCGCGTTCAACTCCACGGTCCAGGTGCACTGACCGGGTCGCTTACAGTGGGGCTCGTGACTGAACGCGAGCCGTTCCGGACCCGGATCAAGGTCCGGCACTACGAGCTGGACACCCTGGGCCACCTCAACCACGCCGTCTACCACTCGTACGGCGAGGTTTCGAGACTGGAGCTGCTCGAGAAAGCGGGCGTGCTCAAGGGGCTTCCGGGCGTGGCTTCGGTGCTGCTGGAGACGCACGTGGTGTTCCGCCGCGAGCTGCGCGCGGGCGACGAGGTCGACGTGACGTGCGACGTCAAGTTCGGCAGCGGCAAGACGTTCTCGATGGACTCGAACATCTACAAGGCCGACGGGACGCTGGCCGCGGAGATCACCTGCACGCTGGGACTGATGGACCTGGAGATCCGCAAGCTGGTGGCGGACCCGCGCGGCAGGTTCGAAGCCGCGGGAGCGGACATGAAGCTGCTGTCGACCTCGGAATGAGAAACGCCGGCGGCGAGGGTTTTTCGCTCCTCGCCGCCTCCACCTGCGGGCTGATCGTCCGCACTCTGCGACCTGCTGGTCGTCGCTGCCGGCCGTTCGTGAACAGGAACGGCGGTGCGTGGCCGTGTTTCGCCGGAAGGACGCCGCGTGAGGTGACGCATATACAAGGAACGGGACGGCGGTCGGGGTGTTCTCCTCGACCGCCGTCCCGTGTCTGGTGGGCCGTCACCTGCTGACCTTCACGGCCTGGTGACGGCCTGGCCAGGGCTTCGACCAGTGAAACCCCTGGTCAAAGCCCCGCGCCGGTCACACGTCGTAGTACAGGGCGAACTCGTACGGGTGCGGGCGCAGGCGCAGCGGGTCGATCTCGTTCTCGCGCTTGTAGGAGATCCACGTCTCGATCACGTCCGGCGTGAACACGCCGCCCTCGAGCAGGTAGTCGTGGTCGGCTTCCAGCGTGTCGAGGACCGTGCCCAGGTCGCCCGGGACCGTCTGGACGTTCTTGGCCTCCTCCGGCGGAAGCTCGTAGAGGTCCTTGTCGATGGGGTCCGGCGGCTCGATCTTGTTCTTGATGCCGTCGAGGCCGGCCATCATCATCGCCGCGAACGCCAGGTACGGGTTGCCCGAAGAGTCCGGGCAGCGGAACTCGGCGCGCTTCGCCTTCGGGTTGTTGCCCGTGATCGGGATGCGGACGCAGGCGGAGCGGTTGCGCTGCGAGTAGACCAGCGACACCGGCGCCTCGAAGCCCGGGACCAGGCGGTGGTAGGAGTTCACCGTCGGGTTCGTGAAGGCCAGCAGGCTCGGGGCGTGCTTGAGCAGGCCGCCGATGTAGTGGCGAGCCGTGTCGGACAGGCCCGCGTAGCCGGACTCGTCGTGGAACAGCGGCGTGCCGTCCTTCCACAGCGACTGGTGGCAGTGCATGCCCGAGCCGTTGTCGCCGGCCAGGGGCTTCGGCATGAAGGTGGCCGTCTTGCCCGCCGCGAACACCGTGTTCTTGACGATGTACTTGAACATCATCAGGTCGTCGGCGGCGTGCAGCAGCGTGTTGAACTTGTAGTTGATCTCGGTCTGGCCCGCGGTGCCCACCTCGTGGTGCGCGCGCTCGATCTCGAAACCGGAGTTCGTCAGGTTGCGGACGATGTCGTCGCGCAGGTCGGCGAAGTGGTCGACCGGCGGGACCGGGAAGTAGCCGCCCTTGAACTTCGTCTTGTAACCCTGGTTGCCCCCGACCTCGTCGGCGCCGGTGTTCCACCAGCCCTCGACGGAGTCGATCTCGTGGAACGAGGCGTGCTCGGCGGAGTCGAAGCGGACCGAGTCGAAGATGTAGAACTCGGCTTCGGGGCCGAAGTACACGCTGTCGGCGACGCCGTACTCGGCGATGTACTGCTCGGCCTTGCGCGCGATGTTGCGCGGGTCGCGGCTGTAGGCCTCACGCGTGAAGGGGTCGTGCACGAAGAAGTTGATCGACAGCGTCTTCGCCTTGCGGAACGGGTCGATCGACGCCGTGTCCAGGTCGGGCAGCAGCAGCATGTCGGATTCGTGGATCGACTGGAAACCGCGCACCGAGGAGCCGTCGAACGCGAGACCTTCACCGATGGCGTCGGTGTCGAACGCCTTCGCGGGGACCGTGAAGTGCTGCATCACGCCGGGCAGGTCGCAGAACCTGACGTCGACGACCTCGACGTTCTCGTCCGCGATGAGGCGCTGGATATCGTCTGGAGTAGTGGGCACCCTCGGTGACTCCTTCTCGTTCGAGCTCGTACGGCAGTGCTCTCTTCGGCTCACGCTAAAAGCGCGGTGTTGCCCGACCGTCACCCGTATGTTTCGCCGGTGTTAACGGGTGGGTGGATACCGGGTATCGGACCAGGTGAAACGTACCCCTCGCCACCGGCATACCCTGGATGGGTGGCGAGATGGACCGGTGAATGGCTGCCCGGCACCGGCGAGGGCCGGCAAGACGCTGATCAGCACGAGTCGCGCTGGCCGGGCGAGAAGCTCGGTTTGCCCGAATCCGGCGTGGGCTCCGCGGCGAGCGGGGGTGCGCGGCTGCTCGCGCTGGTCGTCGACCTCGTCATCGCGGCCCTGGTCACGGCGATCTTCCTGCACCCCAGCCTGCAGGACCCGGTCGCGATGCAGAACTTCAACCTGTGGTCCGGCGGCGTGTGGGCGATCATCTCCGTCGTGTCCGCCGGCTTCTTCGGGTTCACGCCCGGGATGGCCGTCGTCGGCGTCCGCGTCGCCCGGCTCGACGGCGCCGCGCTGGTCGGCCCGCCGCGCGCGCTGGTCCGGGCGGTGCTGACGTTCGTGATCATCCCGGCGGCGGTCCGCAACGCCGACGGCCGCAGCTGGCTCGACCGGCTGACCGGCACGGTCGTCATCCGGATGCGCTGAACGAGAAAGGCCCCGTCCGGTGCGGACGGGGCCTTCTTCGTGGGTGCAGGTCAGCGACGGCGGATCGTGCGCTGGACGTTGCGCATCTTCGCGCCGGCCGGCATCGGGCCCTTCGGCATCGCCGCGCCGCGGTTGCCGAGCGCCGCCAGCTTCGCCTCCAGCGCGTCGACCTGGGCCGGCTTGAGGTTGCGCGGCAGCTTCATCAGGAAGCCCTGGAGCTTCTTCAGCGGGATCTGGCCCTCTTCGTGGCCGATCGTCACGTCGTAGATCGGCGTCTCGCCGACCAGGCGGGAGACGCGCTTCTTCTCCTGCGCGAGGAGCGTCTTGACACGGTGCTGCGCGCCCTCGGCGACGAGCACCACGCCCGGGCCGCCCAGTACGCGGTGCACGGCGTCGAGCTGCGTCGTCGCCGCGACGGTCGGGGTCACCTTCCACTTGCCGCGGAGGTTCTCCAGCGCCCACGCCGCGGCGCCGGGCTGGCCGTCGGCCTTCGAGTAGACCGTCTTCTGGACGCGCCTGCCGAAGATGATCATGGCGACCAGGGCGCCGAGCACCAGGCCCAAGGGCAGCAGCACCCACTGCGCGTCGAAGAAGAACCCGACCCCGAACAGGACGCCGGCGACCACGACGATCGACCCGACCATCCACGGGATGAGCCACGGGTCTTCCTTGCGCTGCATCTTGAAGGCCTCGAAGAGCTGGCCACGGCGGGCCTTGCTCGCCGCGCGCTTCTCCTTCTTGGCCTGCTTGGCCGCTTCCTTGTCCTGCTGTCCCGCCATATGACCAGGATACGGCCGCGTGCCCCTGCCCCGATTCCCCGTCCCCCTCTGCGAGGATGCCGGACGTGACCGGCGTACTTTCACCCAAGAGCCTGAACCGTTTGCTCGATGGTCTCGACCCCGAGCAGCGCGCCGCCGCGAGTGCCCCGAGGGGGCCGGTCTGCGTGCTCGCCGGAGCCGGCACGGGCAAGACCCGCACGATCACCCACCGGATCGCTCACCTCATCCGATCCGGGCACGTTTCCGCTGGTCAGGTGCTCGCCGTCACGTTCACGACGCGGGCCGCGGGGGAGATGCGGACGCGGCTGCGCGGCCTCGGCGTCGAAGCCGCGCAGGCCCTGACGTTCCACGCCGCCGCCCGCCGCCAGCTGCGCTACTTCTGGCCGCGCGTGGTCGGCGACCGGCCGTGGGATCTGCTGGAGAACAAGTTCCGCTACGTCGGCCAGGCCGCGACCCGGGCCAAGCTCGGGACCGAGACCGAGGTCCTGCGCGACCTGGCGAGCGAGATCGAGTGGGCGAAGGCGTCGCTGATCAGCCCGGACGACTACCCGGCCGTCACCGCGCGCACCCAGCGCGACATCCCGGCGCCGGCCGCGCAGATCGCCCAGGTCTACCGCACGTACGAAGAACTGAAGAACGCCGCGCAGGTGCTCGACTTCGACGACCTCCTGCTGCACACGACGGCGGTGCTCGAGGAGCACGGCGTCGTCGCCGAGGAGTTCCGTGACCGCTACCGCTGCTTCGTCGTCGACGAGTACCAGGACGTCACGCCGCTGCAGCAGCGCCTGCTCGACGCGTGGCTCGGCGGCCGCGACGACCTGACCGTCGTCGGCGACGCCAACCAGACCATCTACTCCTTCGGCGGCGCGTCGCCGAAGTCGCTGCTGGAGTTCACGCGGCGCTACCCGGACGCGACCGTCGTCCGGCTCGAGCGCGACTACCGGTCGACGCCCGAGGTCGTCTCGCTGGCGAACCGGGTCATCGGCGCGGCGCGCGGGCGGCCGGCGGGTTCGCGGCTGAAGCTGATCGGCCAGCGCGCGCCGGGCCCGGAGCCCCGCTTCGCCGAGTTCGACGACGAGGCGGTCGAGGCCGAGGCCGTCGCCCGGCGGGTGCGCGAGCTGCTGGACGGCGGCGTCGCGGCGAGCGAGATCGCGGTGCTCTACCGGGTGAACGCGCAGTCGGAGGCGTACGAGTCGGCGCTGACCGAGGCCGGCATCCCGTACCTGGTCCGCGGCGGCGAGCGGTTCTTCAACCGGACCGAGGTCCGGCAGGCGATGTCGGCGCTGCGGGCCGCGAGCGGCGACGGCAGCTCCGACCTGGTCACGACGGTGCGATCGGTGCTCGCCCGCGTCGGCCTCACCGAGTCGCCGCCCGCCGGTGGCGCCGCGAAGGAACGCTGGGACGCGCTCCTGGCGATCGTCGAGCTGGCCGAGGAGCTGGCCTCGACGGTCGAGGACGCGGACCTGCCGCGCTTCAACGCCGAGCTCGACCAGCGCGCCGCGGCCCAGCACCCGCCGACGGTCGAGGGCGTGACGCTGGCGTCGCTGCACGCGGCGAAGGGCCTGGAGTGGGACGCGGTGTTCCTCGTCGGCCTCGCCGAAGGCACGATGCCGATCCTCCACGCCGGCGACGACGAGGCGGCGATCGAAGAGGAGCGGCGGCTGTTCTACGTCGGCGTGACGCGGGCCCGCGAGCACCTCTGGCTGTCGTGGGCGCTGGCCCGCACGCCGGGAGCGCGCCGCAACCGCCGGCGCAGCCGATTCCTGTACGGCCTGATCCCGGAGGACCACCCGGCCGCCCGCGCGGCGCGCAGCCAGCAGAAGCCGGCGGCGCCGATCAAGACGCGCTGCCGCGTGTGCGGCGGTCCGCTGCTGGAGACCCTCGAGGTCAAGCTGGGCCGCTGCGGGAGGTGCCCGTCGACGGTGGACGAGGGGCTGCTGGAGCGCCTGAAGTCCTGGCGCGGCGACCGGGCCCGCGAGCTGAAGGTGCCGGCGTTCGTGGTGTTCACCGACGCGACGCTGATGGCCATCGCCGAGCAGCGCCCGGTGGACGAGGCGGCGCTGGTGTCGATCTCGGGGATCGGTGCGACCAAGCTCGAGCGGTTCGGCACGGAGATCCTCGGCGTCGTCCGGGCTTCGGCGGAGTAGCAGCGCGGCTCCTCGTCCGAGCTTCGGCGGAGTAAGCGGCGCCGCGTCTCGTCCGGGCTTCGGCGGAGTAGCAGCACGACGCCTCGTCCGAGCTTCAGTGGAGTAGTCAGTGCCGGGGCGGGCTTCGGCGGAGTGGCAGCGCCGGGGCCGAGGGCGCCTCATCCGAGCTGATCGCGATCGCCGCCGGCGTCGTGGTCCGGCCGCTCGGCCGCCTTCGGAGTGACTCGGTCTTGGTCGCGTCGGAGGCGGTGTGGCCGGGCCTGGCGGCTCGTGCCGGCCGGCCTTTCGAGGTGGTCCGGACCGGTGCGGCGGCGCCCGTGTCACTCGTGTGGCGGTGTCGCGGCGATGGGGTGTCGGCCGCGTCCGAGCCATGATCGACGCGGCGAACCCGCTGCTCAGGGGCGATCTTCGTAACTTCGAGGATTTTCCTGTTAATTAAGTTGCCCCGGTGTGGTGGGGGGCAATAACCTGCCAGTACCGAGCCCGAAGGGCTCGGCTGGGGATCCACCTGACAGCGCCGCTCGGCGGCAGTGTGTGCAGAGTACAGAAGGAGGTGCCGGTGAAATGATCAACACCATGACGCTCACGAATCCGGGCACCCGTCTGTCCTGCGCCGCGGAAGTTGCGGCTGCTCCGCGCCCGGGCACTGGTCTGCCCGTGAGCGCCCACGAGACCCAGGTCATGCGTCGCGTCGAGCGGCGTTGGGCCACCGGTGACGTCGTCTTCGGGACGCAGGGCGTGCTCGCCGCGTACCCGCAGGCTGATCTGTCGACCATCAAGCAGTTCCGTGTTCCGTTGTCGATACGGGAGCGAAGTTCCTGACCTAGTCAGGACTAGAGGCTCACGAAGGCCGCGGAACCGGAAAACCCGGATCCGCGGCCTTCGTGTTTTTGGCTGCACAACCCAAGAGGACCAGAATTGCCCAGCTCCATCTCCCAACCGAAAACCCGTACGACACAAGGAGGAACTGCCATGTCTTCGGCCATCGCCTACACCTCGGGTGAGGCAATATTCGCCGACCTGCTCGACCCCATCGCCGTGCCGGACGCGGCTCTGCCCTGCCGTTCGGGCGACGCGGACCTGTGGTTCGCCGAGTCCCCGGCCGAGCTCGAGCGCGCGAAGGCGCAGTGCGCCGACTGCCCGGTGCGCGAGGCCTGCCTGGCGGGCGCACTGGCTCGCCGCGAGCCGTGGGGCGTCTGGGGTGGCGAGATCTTCGAGCGCGGCGTCGTGATCGCGCGCAAGCGGCCCCGTGGCCGCCCGCGCAAGAACGCCACCGTCGAGCCGGCCGCGGCCAAGGCCCGCGGCGACCACCGGAGCGCCGCCGCATGAGCGTCGAACCGGTTACCGCGAAGGACTACGAAGCGCGGATGTGCCGTCCGCAACTGCAGTTGACGAAGACCGAGATCGAGGAGATCAGCGAGATGTTGCTTTACGAAGAACTGTCCAGGGCCCGAATACGGGATCTGGAGGAGGGGGTCCGCGCCCAGCGGGCCCGAGGTAGCGCGCGTGCCGTCCGCCGCTGGACGCGAGTATCCCGATGGGCGGCTCGCCGGGCGGAGCGGTACGAGCTGGACCAGAACTGAGCGCAGGCCCCTGCCGCCCCATGGGCGGCGGGGGCCGTTGTGCTGCCCGGCGGCTAGCTTGCGCGGGCGTGGTTGCTCGCCGCTGGGCGTGGTTGGTGGGCACCGGCCTAGGCCAGGGCTGTCGGGGCGAGGTTGCTGAGCGGGCCTGGTGGGTGGGTGCCCGCCGGTGCTCGAGTCGCCGTGGCGAGGCTGCTTGGCGGCGGGCCTGGTTGGCGGGCGTCGGCCGAGGTCAGGGCCCGCTGTGGCGTGGTGCTAGCGGCGCTGGGGGCGCTTGGGCAGGCGCTGGCCGCAACCCAGGTCTGGCGTATGGGCGCGCGCCCGCGAGAGCCGGGTCGTGCACTGCTGCGGCAGTGTGCCGGTGGCCGCCGCGCCGAGGTCGTCGGGACCGGGGGCTGCTCGCTGGGGTGGCAGCGTCGCCGGGGGCTCGGCGGCTCTGGTCGGCTGGGGCGCCCGAGTGTCGCCGGGTGGACCTGCGGGTTTGGGCTCGGGGGCCTCCTTCTGGTGCTGTTCGGGCGGGGCCGCTGGTGTTGAATGGGGCGATGTCCGTACACACCCACGACGACATCGACTGGGCGGACCGGCTCGCTCAGCTGCGCATGGCCGACTCGCTCGATTCCGGTGCGCTCGCTCCCGTTGCGCGGCGGTTGGTCGGCCGCTTGCCCGCGCGGCCGACCGTTCTCGACGTCGGGTGTGGGGCCGGTGGGATGAGCGTGCTCTTCGCGCGTGAGCTCGCTCGGGCCGATGGGGGCACCGTCGTGCTCCTCGATGCCACTCCCGAACTGCTCGCCGAGGCTCGGCGGGCTGTTACCGAGGCCGCCGGTGGGGATGTCGAGGTTGTCGGTGTGCATGGGGATCTCGCCGATCCGCGGTTGGCCGAGCGGGTATCCGCTGCCGATCTCGTGTGGGCTTCGGGCGTCGTGCACCACGTTGGTGATCAGCAGGCCGCCCTGTGTGCCCTTGCCGGGCTGTTGCGGCCCGGTGGGGTGCTCGCCATCGGCGAGGGTGGGCTCGAAATGCGGTGCCTCCCTTGGGATGTCGGGGTGGGCCGGCCCGGGCTGGAGCACCGGCTGCTCGCCGCGCGGGCCGAGTGGTTCGCCGCCATGCGGGCCGGGCTTCCGGGTAGCGTTGCCCTGCCCTACGGCTGGCCGCGCGCCCTTCGCGAGGCCGGGCTCGAGGACGTCGAGTCGTTCGGTGCGCTCATCGATCACCCCATGCCTGGTTCGGACCTGCTGCGCGAGTACGTTGTGCAGCGGGTCGGGTGGCTTGCCGAGTCGGCTGGGGAGCGGCTCGATGCCGATGATCGCGCCGCGGTCGCCGCCTTGATCGATCCCGACGGCCCGGACTTCCTCGCCCGCCGGGACGACCTGTTCCTGTTCGGCGCCAAGGCGATCCACTGTGGACGGTTGTCGTGAGCGCACCGGAGCCGGTCGCGTGCACGCGGTGTGGGCGCACCCGCGGCGCCGACGAGGACCCGGCCACGGCGCTCGCCTGGGTGTCCAGCCGCGAGCGGGGCGGGCTGCGGTGGCTGTGCCCGGACTGCGCGCGGCAGCACGTGCGCGACATCGAGGGCAAGCTGCCCGACGAGTACTGGTGATCGATCCGCGCCGCTGAAGGGTGTGCGACTGCTCCGGGCGGAATGGTGCAGCCGGCGTGGGACACGGACGCGCAGGTGCCGTGCGGTGGCCGTGCCCTCCGGCGGGGGCCGCGTGGGCGGGGTTCGTGCTTCCGGATCGGCTGCGCGGCACAGTGCGGGTTCGACGACCGCGGTCATGCCGCGTCGCCGATCGGGGTCATCGGGACCGCGCGGACCTTCGGGCGCGGCGTGCGGGACGCCTCGCCGAAGGCATGGGCCAGCTCCCGCGCCACCTCGCGCGGGACCTGGCGTAGCTGGCGGACCGTGCAGCGGACCAGGACGATCCCCGTCGCCGCCAGGGCCAGGTGGGAGAAGCCGCCCGTGCCGGGGCCGCAGCGGTACTGCCAGGCCAGGCCGATCTCGTCCCACCATGCGTCCGCCTCGCCGATGCGGCGGCCCCGGCGGTCGCAGATCGTCACGTCCCAGTTCGGCGGTGGGAGGCGCGCCGTGTCCAGGGCCTGCACGGCCAGGCCGTGGGCCTGGATCGGGCCCTCGTCCAGCTCGCGGAGCACCTTCCGGACCGCCGCCGTGCCGCGCTGGGGCCCGCCGTCGAGCTCCGTCAGCAGCTCCTGCCGATCGCACAGGCCCCAGTAGAGCGGGAGCGTCAGCAGATGGCGGATCCGCGCCGGGTCGGGCTCGGACCTCGCCAGGTCGAGTGCGGCCCGCGACGGCGGTGCGAACGGCAGTCCGTCGACCACCACCGGTGCCGGCATCCGGGCCGTGCGCGCCGCGTTGACGCCGTCGCACGCCGCCACCCGGCAGTGGTCGGGCACCAGCAGCCGGATCTCGTCGTCCGCCGGGCACTTCACGCCGTGGGCCCGCAGTGCGTCGGCACCCGTGATCACCACCCGCGGGCCGTAGCGCACCAGCGCGGCGTGCAGCAGCTGCTGCCGCGTCGGGGCGTTGTTGCGCAGCAGGACGACACCGGGGTGCAGGCGGCGCCACGGCCCGCCGGGGCCGCAGAGCCGCCGGGTTCTTCGGTCGGACACCCCGGCCCTGCGTAGCTGTTCGAGGTTCATCACCTCGCACGAGCCGGGATTACTGAGGGACAGCGGGTCAGTGCGTTGAGTAGCAGCCATGAACCGAGCATGACGGCTCGGCCAACCGGGTGGAACCCCGCTCCCCGCAGCTGTGGACAACTCGCCGGAATCCGCCCCTTCGAGGACGGCCCTGTGGACAACTCAGGCGGCGAAACCCGGCTGCCAGCGCTCCACGATGCCGCGTGCCGGGATCTCCGCGTCGAGCTGGCAGAGGATGCCTGTCGACCCGGCCGTCACCCGGTGGATCATCAGGTACTCGGGCGGCAGGTTGAGCGACCGCCCGACCCGGAAGTCGTTGCCGCGGCTGTCGCCGACCCGCCAGGCCTGCTTCTGCATCCACTTGCGCGTGAAGTGGAACGTCGGCTCCGCCAGCGGCTCGGTGAACGGCGCCAGGTACGCCAGCACCTCGTCCGCGGTCAGGTCGCTGTCGGTGCGGATGAACCGGTTCTCGCGCAGCAGGCGCATCAGCCCGGCGGACTCGCCGTCGAGGGCCAGCCGCGTCATCTCGCCCAGGTGACGGGGGATGCCGTCGGGCAGCCGGGCCACGCCGCCGAAGTCGATGACGCACAGCCGGTCGTCGCCGGTGATCATGAAGTTGCCCGGGTGCGGGTCCGAGTGCAGCAGGTGGACGCGCTCGGGGGACGAGTAGTGGAACTCCGCCAGCAGCCGGCCCGCCAGGTTCCGGGTCTCGCGGTCGCCGTCCGCGATGACCTTCGACAACGGTGTGCCGGTCACCCACTCCGTCACGACGACCTTCGGCGCGCTGGCCACCACGCGCGGCACCAGGATGCCGGGATCGCCCTCGAACGCCTTCGCGAAGGCGCGCTGGTGCTGGGCCTCGGCCTGGTAGTCGAGCTCCTCGTTCATCCGCTCGGCGAGCTCGGCCAGCAGCGGCTTGACCTCCGTCCCGGGCACGAACGCCTGGAACAGCCTGCTGAACCGCTGGAGCTGCCGCAGGTCGCTGCGCAACGCTTCGTCGGCGCCCGGGTACTGGACCTTCACGGCGACCTCGCGGCCGTCGTGCCAGACCGCGCGGTGGACCTGGCCGATGCTCGCGGCCGCCGCCGGCTCGTCGTCGAACGAGGCGAACCGGCTGCTCCAGGTGCGGCCCAGCTGCTCGGCGAGCACGCGGTGGGTCTGCCGGGCGGCCATCGGCGGTGCCGCGGCCTGCAGCTTCGTCAGCGCCTCGCGGTACGGCTTCGCCATGTCGTCCGGCACCGCCGCCTCGAACACGCTCAGCGCCTGGCCGAACTTCATGGCCCCGCCCTTGAGCGTGCCGAGCACCTCGAACAGCTGCTCGGCGGCCTTCGCCGAGAGCGTCGCGCTGACCTGCTCCGCGCTTTGCCCCGCCAGCCGCTTGCCCCACCCGCCGACCGCTCGGCCGGCGATCCCGAGCGGCAGACTGGCGAGCTTGGCGGTACGGGCGGCACCCTTGCGCGGCATCGCGGAGTCACGATCGCCTGGGTCGCGGAAGTCGGTCACCCCCGCGATTCTGCCTTGCGACCTCGGCGTCGCGCAGCCTGCTCGCGACGTGTTAGTGGCCTACGTCTCCTGTTGCAGCACCGGGGCGCCGCAACCGCACCGCGGGTGCGGAGGCCAGCCGCGGTGGCGGATGCGGCCGTCGAAGGCGTCGATCTCGAGGGTCGCGTTCCACGCCGGCGGCGCCGGTTCGGCGGGGGAGAGCAGCCGCATGGCCTGCGCGACGGCCAGCGACGCGCAGGCGTGGACCGCGCCGAGGTCGGGCCGCTGGTGCCGGCCGGTCAGCTGCCCGGCGACGCGCGGCCAGCACGGGTCGAGGTCGGTCCGGTGCAGGTCGGCGCAGCGCAGGCACGAACTGCGGCCCGGGACGACCAGCGGCCCGACGATGCCCGTCCCGTCGCGGACGCGGACGGCCATGTGCGGGACGCCGTCCGCCATCAGCTCGGCGACGACCTCCGGCGCCGGGACGACGGCGTCGGTGAGCAGCGCCAGCTCCGGGTACCGGTCGTGCAGGCGGGTGACGCGGACTTCGGGGTCGACGCGGCGGAGCAGGTCGCCGAGGGCCTGCCGCCGGGATCGGCCCAGGTCGGCTTCGGTGAAGCCGGTGCCCAGGTCGTGCTCGGTCACCGTGCCGGGCAGCTCCGGCTCGACGTGCCCGATCCCGGCGTTGGCCAGCAGCACGGCGACCGCGACCGCCACCCGGCCGTCGCCGTGCACGGTGATCGCGGTGGCGCGCCGCCGATCGCTCAGCGCGGTCTGGTGGTGGCGCGCCCGCAGCGACCAGAGGCCGGTTTCGCCGCGGAGGCCCGGGCCTTCCGGGCGCCCCGCGTCGGTGACCAGGCCGAGCGCGGCCAGCTGCCGGAGGAGTGTGCGCAGCTGGTCGCGGTGTTCGCTCTCGGCGAGCAAGAGCCGCTCGACGGGCTTGCTGCCGTCGAGTTTCCGCAGCCGCGCGACGAGCTCGGGTGGCAGGCCTTCGACGATCACGCCGTGGCGCGGGTCGAGCCCGAGCTGGATCTCGCGCGGGCCGCGATCGAGCACCGTGATGCCCGGGAGCAGGGCGGGATGGGCCGGCAGGAGCACCGGAGGCATGTCCGCGGTGGAGAGGATCATGTCCGCAGGATGGCACCCGGCGGCGACGGTCAAGCCCGTGAAGGCGCCGGATCGGCCGAGTTGTCCACAAGTGAAAGGGCCTGTGGACAACTCGGCTCTGTGACCTCAACGCGCTCGGAGTTGTCGGTGCCGGGCCTTACCGTTGTCGGGTGGTCGAAGCACAGATGCCCTCACTGAGAGGCCGGGGGGACACGAACCCCTCGTCGGACACACCCGGACACAAGGTCGAAGTGCGGCGCAGCCAGCGCCGGCACCGGACGGTCACCGCGTACTGGAAGGACGACACGCTGGTCGTGCTCATCCCCGCGCGGATGACCAGGGCGGAGGAGAAACACTGGGTCGCCGAGATGGAGCGCAAGCTCGAGCGCTCGGAGCCACGACGGCCGGCGCCCCCGAAGACGTCGGACGACGTCCTGCTGGCGCGCTGCGCGCTGCTGTCGGGCAAGTACCTGAACGGCACCGCGGTGCCGGCGAGCGTCCGCTGGGTGCCGCCGATGCGCACGCGGTGGGCGTCCTGCACGCCGGTCGACGCGACCATCCGGGTCAGCGACCGGCTGCGGAAGGTCCCACCCTGGGTTCTGGACTACGTGCTGGTGCACGAGCTGGCGCACCTGCGCGAGCCCGGGCACGACGCGGCGTTCTGGGCCCTGGTGCGGAAGTATCCGAAGACCGAGCGGGCGATGGGATACCTCGAGGGGCTGGCGGCCGCCGCCGGGTGGGGGATCGACACCGAGTGCTGAGCGGGTGATGGTGGCCGGGGTGACCTGCGGTGGTGGGTCACCCCGGTTGCTTTGGTGCGGTGATGGTCGGGCGGTGGGTTCGCGACCGGCTTGGCGGACGGGCACGTATCCGGAGGGTCGGTTCGCGTACTTGGGCGGTCGGTTCGCGTGCCTGGAGGGTCGGTTCGCGTACCTGGATGGACGGCTCGCGTGCCCAGGCGGACGACTCGCGTACCTGGATGGACGACTCGCGTACTCAGGCGGACTACTCGCGTACTCAGGCGGACGGCTCGCGTACCTGGGCAGTCGGCTCGTGTGCCTGGAGGGTCGGTTCGCGTGATTGGAGGGTCGGCTCGCGTGATTGGGGGGTCAACACGGCGTAAGCAAGAACCGGGCGCCTGCGGATGCGGGCGCCCGGTCTGGGGACTGCTTAGTTCTTGTCGCCGTCCTCGGTGTCGTCGGGGGTGGACTCCGTGCGCTGCTCGCGCTCTGAACGTTCCGTGCGCTCCAGCTCGGCGATCGGGTCCAGGTCGTCCAGGGAACCCGTCTCGCCGACGCGGTCCGCGAAGTCGATCGGCTCGTCCAGGTCCTCCGCCGTCGGCATCAGGTCCGGGTGGGACCACAGGCCGTCGCGCTTCTCCAGGCCGTGGCGCTCGCCCACCAGGCTCCACAGGTTCGACGCGTCCCTCATGCGTCGGGGGCGCAGCTCCAGGCCGACCAGGGTGGCGAACGTCTGCTCCGCCGGGCCGCCCGTCGCGCGGCGGCGGCGCAGGGTCTCGCGCAGGGCGTCCGCTCCCGGCAGGCGGTCGCCGACCGCGTCGGCCACCACCACGTCCACCCAGCCCTCCACCAGGGCGAGCAGTGTCTCGAGCCGCCTCAGGGCGCCCTTTTGCTCCTCCGTCGTCTGGGGCTCCAGAAGCCCGGACGACATCGCTTCCTCGATGCTCGCCGGGTTGGCCGGGTCGATCCGGCCGGCCAGCGACTCCAGGGCCGACGTGTCCACCGAGATGCCGTGCGCGAACTCCTCGACCGTCGCCAGCAGGCGCTGCCGCAGCCACGGCACGTGCGTGAACAGCCGCTGGTGCGCGGCCTCGCGCGCGGCCAGGAACACCAGGATCTCGCTGTTCGGCAGCTCCAGGCCCTCGGCGAACTTCTCGATGTTCGCCGGCAGCAGCGCGGACGTCCCGGCGGGCGCGAGCGGCAGGCCGATCTCGGACGCCGTCAGCATCTCCGACGCCAGCTGCGCGAGCGCCTGGCCGAGCTGGGACCCGAAGGCCATCCCGCCCATCTGCCCCATCATCTGCAGCAGCGGGCCGGCGGCTTCCTTGGCCTCCGCGGGCAGCGCCTCCATCCAGGCACCCGACACCTGCCGGGCGACCGGGTCGCACAGCCGCTGCCAGGTCGGCAGCGTCTTCTCGACCCAGGTCCGCGGCGACCAGGCGACCGCCGACGTCGCGCCGGCCGGGAACTGGGTGGCCGCGTCGAGCCACAGCTCGGCGAGGTGGGCGGCGTCGCGGACGGCGGCGTTCGAGTCGTCGCCGCCGGAGAAGCCGAGGCGGCTCTCGCCGGTGTTGCCGGCGCTGCCCAGGGTCTGCAGGGCGATCTGCTTGGCGAGGTCGTAGTTCACCGGCCCGCTGGAAGTACCGGCCTGGCTGAGCATCTGGCCCAGCTGGCTCAGCATCTGCCCGAGCTGGTTGAAGGCCTCGGCGCCGGACTGCTGTCCGCCTTCCGAGGGGTCGTTCTCACCTCGTTTGTCGGGATCGGAAGGTCCGAAGCCGAACGGGGGTTTGCTCATGCGTCCACCGTACGCGGGTCGGGAAGCCTCAAGCGCGCCATGTGCGTGGCCTTCACCGAGAAGCGAACACGGTCACCGTACGCTGTCGGGCGTGACCAAGTCCTCCGAGCAGACCGCGCCCGCGAAGAGCAGCCCGGACCCCGGTGCCGAGGCCGGCGGAGACGCCCGGCGGATGACCCGCCGAGGCTGGACGCTCGTGGTCAGCGGCTCGCTGTTCCTCGTCTTCGTGGTGCTCGGTCTGGTCGTGCCGGTGCCGTTCGTGGCGATCAGCCCCGGCCCGACCTACGACACGCTGGGTCGCGACGCCGCGGGCAACCCGGTCATCCAGGTCAGCGGGCACGAGACCCACCCGACGACCGGCGAGCTGCGGATGACGACCGTCTCGCTGCACGACGGCGTCACGCTCTTCCAGGGTCTCGGCTTCTGGGCCAGCGGCCGCTACGCGCTCGCGCCGCGCGAGGAGTACTTCAAGCCGGGCGAGACGAACGAACAGGTCAAGCAGGAGAACATCCAGCAGCTGCAGGACTCGCAGTCGAACGCCCAGGTCGCCGCCCTGCGCAAGCTCGGCTACCCGATCAAGGTGCTGGCGAAGCAGATCGTCTCCGGCAGCCCGGCCGACCACGTGCTCGCCCCCGGCGACAAGCTGATCACGGTCAACGGCAAGAAGATCGTCGAAGCCGCCGACGTCCGGGCCGCGCTGGCCGGCACCCTGCCCGGCCAGACCGTGCAGATCACCTTCCAGTCGGACGGGCAACCGGAGCGCACGGTGCCGCTCACGCTCGCCGCGCGCCCCGACCGCAAGGAGGGCTTCATCGGCCTCACCGCGGCCGACCGCGCCGAGGTGCCCTTCAACGTCAACATCTCCCTGCAGGACGTCGGCGGGCCGTCCGCCGGGCTGATGTTCACCCTGGCGATCATCGACCGGCTCAAGGGCGACGACATCGCGGGCGGCCGGCACATCGCCGGTACCGGCGAGATCACCGAGACCGGCGAGGTCGATCCGATCGGCGGGATCTCGTTCAAGGTCGTCGGCGCGCGCGAGGCCGGCGCCACCGACTTCCTCGTGCCCGAGCACAACTGCGCCGAGGCCAAGACCACCGCGCCCGACGGGCTCAACCTCATCAAGGTGTCCACACTGGACGACGCGCTCACGCAGCTGGCCAACCTGAAGGCGGGCCGCCCGACGGCGTCCTGCTAGGGGAGGAGCGTCGCCTTGAGGGCCTCGAGGAGGTTCGGGGCGAGGTCGGGGCTCTCGACGATCTCGTCGACCGGCTCTTCGCCGCCGATCCCGCGCAGCCGCATGACGCACGCGCCTTCGCCTTCGCGCAGGACCGCGGCCACCAGGCGGGCCTCGGTCCGCCGCGGGTGGTCGGCGGCCGCGCGGCGCAGGCTGTCGGCGTCGGCCTCCGCGACGTCCGGCAGTTCCGACTCCGAACCCGGCGGCAGCACGATGATCTCCTGGGCGAGCGCGCACCCGATCACCAGATCGGGCCACGCGATCCGGGCCAGCGCGTCGGCGAGGTCGCCGTCGGGCAGGGCTTCCTGCGCCACCGGCGTCAGCGGGTTCGCCCGGTCGAGCTGGCCGGCCAGCTCCGGCTGCTCGTCCAGCAGTGCCGCCGTCGGCACCAGGGCGAACAGCTGCGGCGGCTGGTCCCAGCCGCCCGCGGCCATGAACTCCTCGATCTCGCGGGCGAGAGCGGCCACTCCGGCCGGCTGCGATTCCATGCGCACATCGTGTCAGAGCCACGCCGCGAGTCCGGTTTGGGCGGGTCCCGGGAACTTCCCCGGGCATCCGTAGAGTTAGGGGATCAGGGGGCGCGTGCGCCCCTGTTCAAGTGCTGACGAATGACAGGAGCGTGCACCGTGGCGACTCGGCCCCCGGTGAGCCTGCCGAAGCTGTCCCGGCGGAGCCGGATCCTCCTCATCATCGCCGCGGTGATCGTGCTGGCGCTCCTGCTCGGAGCCCGCTTGCTCGACACGTACGTCGACTGGCTCTGGTTCGGAGAGGTCGGCGCGCGTTCGGTGTTCACGACCCAGGTGGTCACCCGCGTCATCCTGTTCTTCGCGGTCGGGCTGCTCGTCGGCGGCGCGCTCGCGATCAGCCTGATGATCGCCTACCGGACCCGCCCGGTGTTCGTGCCGATCTCCGGCGCCGACGACCCGCTGGCCCGCTACCGGTCCGCGATCGTCGCGCGCATCCGCCTCTTCGGCATCGGCATCCCGGTGCTCACCGGCCTCATCGCCGGGCTGTCCGCCCAGGGCGACTGGCAGGTCGTGCAGCTGTTCCTCAACGGCACCTCGTTCGGCCAGACCGATCCCGAGTTCGGCAACGACGTCGGCTTCTACGCCTTCGACCTGCCCTTCTACAACTGGCTGCTCGGCTGGCTGTTCATCACCGTCGTCATCTCCTTCTTCGGCGCGCTCATCTCGCACTACGTCTTCGGCGGCATCCGGCTGGCCGGCAAGGGCGGCCAGCTGGCCGGCCCGACCCGCGCGCAGCTCGCCATCACCGTCGGCATCTTCGTGCTGCTGAAGGCGGCCGAGTACTTCTTCGACCGGTACAACCTGCTGTTGTCCGACCGCGGCGCGCCGCTGTTCATCGGTGCCACCTACACCGACCTGAACGCGGTGCTGCCGGCCAAGCTGATCCTGCTGTGCATCTCGGTGATCTGCGCGGTCGCGTTCTTCGCCGGTGCCTTCCTGCGCAACCTGCAGCTGCCGGCGATCGCCCTCGTGCTGCTGATCCTGTCGAGCATCCTCGTCGGCGTCGCGTGGCCGGCGATCCTCGACCAGTTCTCGGTGAAGCCCAACGCGAACGAGAAGGAAGCGACGTCCATCCAGCGCAACATGGACGCCACGCGCCGCGCCTTCGGCCTCACCGACGTCCAGTACCAGCCCTACACGGGCAGCTCGTCGGCCACGCCGGACCAGCTCAAGGCCGACACCGGGACGATGTCGAACATCCGGCTGCTGGACCCGAACATCCTTTCCGACACCTTCACCCAGCGCGTCGGGCGTGAGAACTTCTACGGGTTCCCGGCCAAGCTCGACATCGATCGCTACACGGTCAACGGCGTGACGCAGGACTACATCGTCGCGGCCAAGGAGATCAAGACCGAGGGCCTCACCGGCAACCAGACCAGCTGGATCAACAAGCACCTCGTCTACACCCACGGCAACGGCTTCGTGGCCGCGCCCGCCAACACGATCGACCGCGCGGTCAAGGACGCCAACTCCGACGGCGGCTACCCGATCGCCACCACCAGCGACACGCAGAACCCCGGCGGCGCCGGTTCGCCCGGCCCCGGCCAGCCGGGCATCGAGGTCAAGGAACCCCGGATCTACTACGGGGAACTGTCCGCCGCGGACTCCGACTACGCCATCGTCGGCGGCACCTCCGGCAACGCGCCCGGCGAGTACGACACCGCCACCGACCGCTACACCTACAAGGGCAGCGGCGGCGTCTCGATCGACAACTGGTTCAACCGCCTCGCCTTCGCGGCCGAGTACGGCGAACGGAACATCCTGTTCTCCGACGCCATCGCGGACAACTCCAAGATCATGTACAACCGCGACCCGCGCGAGCGCGTCAGCAAGGTCGCCCCGTGGCTGACCCTGGACGGCGACCCGTACCCGGCGGTCGTCGACGGCAAGATCCAGTGGATCATCGACGGCTACACCACGATCAACAACTTCCCGTACTCGCAGCAGACGCAGCTCGGCGCGGCCACCAACGACTCGCTCAACGGCGTCGCGCGCCAGGCCAACAGCTCGATCAACTACATCCGCAACTCGGTCAAGGCCACCGTCGACGCCTTCAACGGCACGGTCAACCTGTACTCGATCGACGACAAGGAACCGGTCCTCAACGCGTGGGAGAAGGTCTTCCCCGGGCTGGTGAAGCCGAGCTCCGAGATCTCCCCGGACCTGCGGGCCCACTTCCGCTACCCCGAGGACCTCTTCAAGATCCAGCGTGAGCTGCTGTCGCGCTACCACGTCAGCAACCCGCAGGAGTTCTACTCGCAGCAGGCGTTCTGGAGCGTCCCGCAGGACCCGACGGCCGAAGGCGGCTCCAACCCGGCCGCGGCCGGTGCCGCCAACCAGCCCGGCTACTACGTCCTCGCCGACACCCCGGGCCAGAGCAAACCGACGTTCCAGCTGACCAGTTCGCTCACCGGTCTGCAGCGGCAGTACCTCGCGTCCTGGATGTCGGTCTCCTCGGATGCCAACGACTACGGGAAGATCCGCGTCCTCCAGCTACCCAGCGCGGCCACCGGAGCCACGCAGGTCGACGGTCCGGTCCAAGTCCAGAACCGGTTCCAGAGTGATCCACGGGTGGCGCAGGACCGGACGCTCTTCAACAACCCCAACGTCATCCCGATCTACGGCAACCTGATCACGCTGCCGGTCGCACAGGGCTTCCTGTACGTGGAGCCCGTGTACATCCGGCAGCGCAACCAGAACAGCTATCCGCAGCTGGCCCGGGTGCTCGTGTCGTACGGACCGAAGGTCGGCTACGGCGCGACGCTGCAGGAAGCCCTCGACCAGATCTTCGGCGCCGGCACCGGCGAGGCGACGACCACGCCACCCCAGGCGGGCCAGCCCACGACGACACCGCCGACCACGACGCCGAACCAGCCGACCACGACGCCACCCAACACCGGTGGCGGCAACGCGGCACTGGACAAGGCCGTGACGGACATCCAGTCCGCGCTCGCCAAGCTGCGGGCGGCTCAGCAGTCGGGCAACTTCACCGACCAGGGTGCGGCCTTGGCGGCGCTGGACGCTGCGGCGAAGGAATACGAAGCGGCCAAGACCGCGGCGCCGGGGACCAGCACTCCGCCGCCGAGTTCGCAGCCGGGAGGGTGACGTCCGTTACCTACGGGGTACCTGCTTTGCACCCCTCGGAAACGAGGGCGTAAGGTAGGTACTACGACGCGGGGTGGAGCAGCTCGGTAGCTCGCTGGGCTCATAACCCAGAGGTCGCAGGTTCAAATCCTGTCCCCGCTACGGAAGAGGAAGCGCGGTTGGCGAAGTTGGCCAACCGCGCTTTTTCGTGCGTCAAGCGAGCCAGCCGGTCACGGACCCCGTCGTCGAGGCCACGTAACCGTCCGGGCGGACCAGCACCTGCGTCAGGTCGGGCCAGGGGAGTTCTGGTACCTCCGCTACGACTACCTCCGGGTGCGGGGCCGTTGCCGGGGTTTTCGTCAGCAGGACGAACTTTCCACTGTGGAACAAGTCGCTCGCGAAGCCTTCCCCCAGCGTGAAGTCCGGTAGGCGGGCGCCTGCCGCCGGGTGGGTTTCCGTTGCTCCGTAGTGGATGTCCAAGCCCGAGACCATTCCCGACAGCTTGTGCTGGACCTCCGGGAGCGCCGTCAGGTCGCGGAACAGGGCTCGCAGCGCCAGCTGGTCCGGTGTCAGCGGGATAAGGGCGTTCTGGGCGGCCACGTTCTGCAGCACCCCGTTCGCCACCGGGCGACGCTCCGCTTCGTACGTGTCCAGGAGACCGGCCGGGGCGCGGCCGCGCAGTTCCGCGGCCAGCTTCCAGCCCAGGTTCATCGCGTCCTGGACGCCCAGGTTCAGGCCCTGGCCGCCGGCCGGGAAGTGGGTGTGGGCCGCGTCGCCCGCCAGGAGCACCCGGCCCACTCGGTACTTCGCCGCCAGGCGGCTGTCGTCGGAGAACCGGGAGATCCAGCGGATCTCTTCGATCTCCGCTTCCTCACCGAAACGTTCGCGGACCGCCGCCCGGACTTCCTCCTCCGGGACCTCGGCGCGGAGGTCGGCCGGGCGGTTCAGGCGGTCGCCGTAGCTCAGGCGGTACAGGTTCGGCTCGCCCAGCGGGATCAGGCCGACGAACTTGCCCGGACTCAGCGACGTCACCATGTTCCCCATCGACCGCCACTGCGTCGGCGCGCCCGGCGGCGTCGTCCGGAACAGCACGTCCGCCGAGACGCCGTGGCCGCGGCCTTCGATCCCTTCGAACGGCAGGTTCAGCGCCTTGCGCACCGCGCTGCGGCCGCCGTCGCAGCCCACCAGGTACGCCGCGCGCACCCGCAGGCCGCCCGCCGTGACCGTCACGCCGGCGGCGTCCTGCTCGAAGCTCGTCAGCTCGTGCCCGCGCAGCACCTTCACGCCCTGCTCGGCCAGCCGCTCCTCCAGTGCCGCTTCGACCTGCGCCTGCGGGATGCCCACCTGGTACGGGTGCCGCGTGTCCCAGCCGGTGTAGCTCACCGGGATCACCGCGAAGTGTCCGTCCGCGACAGTCGCGAACGACCGCTGCTCCGCCCGGCCCAGCAGGCCCCGCAGGTCCAGCACCTCCGCCGTTCGCGGCTGCAGGTTCAGCGCCTTCGACAGCCCGGTGCGGACGGGCAGGCGTTCGAGAACCACGACGTCCACCCCGGCCAGCGCCAGCTCGTTCGCCAGCATCAGCCCGGTCGGGCCCGCCCCCGCGACGACCACCTCGGCGTTCAGCTCGTTCATCCCCAGCTCCTTAACAACGTTAAATTGACCCGATCCGAGGATGCCCTTAACATCGTTAAATTGTCAAGCCGGCACCGCGAGGAGAACCGAGAACATGGCCCTGACCAGGCAGGACATCGCGCGTTCGGGGTTGAAGCTGCTCAACGAGGCCGGCCTCAACGGGCTCACGCTGCGGCTGATCGCCGCCGACCTCGGGGTCAAGGCGCCGGCGCTCTACTGGCACATGAAGAACAAGCAGGAGCTGCTCGACGAGATGGCGACGCAGATGTACGCCGATTCGGTCGAGGACCGGCGGCCGCCGGACTCGCTGGGGGAGTGGGAGGCCGCCGCGTACGCCGCGCGGGCGCTGCGCCGGATGATGCTGTCCTATCGCGACGGCGGGAAGGTCTTCGCCGGGACCTACCTCGGCGACATGAGCCTGGTCGGCGAGCACCCGCTGCGCCGGAGCATCGAGGCCGGGCTGGACGAGGCGCGGGCGAGTCGCGGGATCTTCACCGTCTACTGCTTCGTCGTCGGCTTCGTGATCGAGGAGCAGGCCGTCCGGCCGATGCCGGGTGAGTTCGACGAGCGGTACGCCCAGTCGGCCGGTCAGGCGGTGCTGGGCGACGCGGATGCCCGGTTCGAGGACGGCCTGCAAATGGTCCTCAGTGGAGCACGCCAGTGGCTGGGAGTGGCGTAACGCCTGGTCAGCCGGTTCGGGTACCCCGGTGAAAACCCGGTGGCCACCCCGTGTAATCTATTCAAGTACCACAACGGCGCGGGGTGGAGCAGCTCGGTAGCTCGCTGGGCTCATAACCCAGAGGTCGCAGGTTCAAATCCTGTCCCCGCTACCACCAAGAGGCACGTTCTCGGAAATTCGAGAACGTGCCTCTTTTGTCATGTTCGCACGAGTTTCACCGCCGACTTTTCCGCGAAACTGTCGAATCACTGCGGATCCCACGATGTGAACGCTGTTTCCCTGCGGTAGCGGTGCGTGTCCGGAGTCCGCCAAGCGAGGAGAATCGCCCGCCGGGCTCACCTGCCTGGCCGTGTCGGAGCGGCTCGCGTGCGGCTGGTTGGACCAAAGTGCCGCCCCGGTGGTTGCACAGCGTGTCCGGGGTCCACAGTGGACCTGGTCGCATTGGGCCGAACGAGGGGATCTCACTAGCCACAATGGACAGATCTGCTGACCACTGTGGACACAGCGGCCGATAAGTGGGAATCTAGGGGACGTGTCCGAATTGAATGCAACAGCCGCCGCCCTGCTCGGTCTGCTCCACGACGGTCCCGCCACCGGCGGGCAGCTCGTCGCGGGAGCGGGTGAGCGATTCGGCGCCTTCTTCAGCGTCACCCGCAGCCAGGTGTACCGGGAGCTCCCGGCGCTGTCCAAAGAAGGTCTCGTCCGGCTCGGCAAGCAGGGCCCGCGCTCCAGCCAGCAGTACCTGATCACCGCCGCCGGCAAGAAGGCCTTCAAGGCCTGGCTGACGTCCGAGGCCGGTCCCGACCACTTGCGCAGTCCGCTCATCCTGCGGCTCGTGCACGCGGCGTCGCTGACCGCGAAGCAGCGCCAGGTGCTGCTCGACTCGGCCCGGACGAGCTACGGCCAGCAGCTCGACGACGCGAAGGCGGCCACCAAGGCGGCCGACGGGCCGTACGAGAAGGCCGTCGCCGAGTTCGCCCAGGCTCAGGCCAAGGCCGCGCTGAAGCTGCTCGACGCCATCCCCGCGGCCTGAGGTTCGCGCGCCCACGACCGGTCCTCGCAACCGGTCGTGGGTTTTGCCGTAACCTTGACAAACGTGAGTGATGAGTTCGACGCGGCACTGAGGGACCTGACCGGCAAGCTGACGCAAATCGAGTCGGTGATGGACCTGGATGCGCTGCGTGCCCAGGTGGCCGACCTGGAACAGCAGGCTTCGAGCCCCAACCTCTGGGACGACCCGGAGGCGGCGCAGAAGGTGACGAGCCAGCTGTCCCACCGGCAGGGCGAGCTGCGCCGGGTCAGCGAGCTGCGCCAGCGGCTCGACGACCTGGCCGTGCTGTACGAGCTCTCCGAGGCCGAGGGTGACTCCAGCAGCATGGCCGAGGCCGAGGGCGAGCTGGCCGACCTGGGGAAGGCCATCGACGGCCTCGAGGTCCGCACGCTGCTCTCGGGCGAGTACGACGACCGCAACGCCGTCGTCACCATCCGTTCCGAGGCCGGCGGCGTCGACGCGGCCGACTTCGCCGAGATGCTGCTCCGCATGTACCTGCGCTGGGCCGAGCGCCACGGCTACCCGACCGACGTCTACGACATCTCCTACGCCGAAGAGGCGGGCATCAAGTCGGCGACGTTCAAGGTGAGCGCCCCCTACGTCTACGGCACCCTCTCGGTCGAGCAGGGCACCCACCGGCTCGTCCGGATCTCGCCGTTCGACAACCAGAGCCGCCGCCAGACGTCGTTCGCGCACGTCGAGGTGCTGCCCGAGGTCGAAGAGGTCGACCACGTCGACATCGCGGAGAAGGACATCCGCGTCGACGTCTACCGCTCGTCGGGCCCCGGTGGCCAGAGCGTCAACACGACCGACTCCGCGGTGCGCATCACGCACCTGCCGACCGGCATCGTCGTCTCCTGCCAGAACGAGAAGTCGCAACTGCAGAACAAGGCCGCCGCGCTCAAGGTCCTCCAGGCCCGGCTGATGCTGCGGAAGAAGGAAGAGGAGCGCGCCGAGATGGACGCGCTCAAGGACGGCGGCTCCAGCTGGGGCAACCAGATGCGCTCCTACGTGCTGCACCCGTACCAGATGGTCAAGGACCTGCGGACCGAGTTCGAGGTCGGCAACCCGACCGCGGTCCTCGACGGCGAGATCGACGGTTTCCTCGACGCCGGCATCCGCTGGCGGAAGCAGACGGGCGCCTGATCGGCGCAGCGGGTGTCCGCGCGACCGCTCACCGTGCGCAAACACCCGCTGCTCCACCCGGGTGGACCGGGCAACCGGGGCTTCACGAGACCGGTGGGTAGTATGCCGAATCGTGATCCGGCTCGAAGAGGTTTCCAAGGTCTACAAGACCTCGACGCGGCCCGCGCTCGAGCGGGTGTCCGTCAACATCGAAAAAGGTGAGTTCGTCTTCCTCATCGGTCCCTCGGGATCGGGGAAGTCGACCTTCCTCCGGCTGCTGCTGCGCGAAGAGACGCCGAGCAAGGGCCGTGTGATGGTGTCCAACTTCGACGTCGCCAAGCTGGCCCGCCGCCGCGTCCCCCGGCTGCGGCAGACCATCGGCTGCGTCTTCCAGGACTTCCGCCTGCTGGCCAACAAGACCGTCGCGGAGAACGTCGCGTTCGCCCTCGAGGTCATCGGCAAGCCCGCCCCGACCATCAAGAAGGTCGTGCCCGAGGTGCTGGAGCTCGTCGGCCTCGACGGCAAGGCGGACCGGCTGCCCAACGAGCTCTCCGGTGGTGAGCAGCAGCGCGTCGCGATCGCGCGCGCGTTCGTGAACCGGCCGCTGGTGCTGCTCGCCGACGAGCCGACCGGGAACCTGGACCCCGACACCAGCCAGGACATCATGCTGCTGCTGGAGCGGATCAACCGCACCGGCACGACCGTCCTGATGGCGACCCACGACCACGGCATCGTGGACTCCATGCGTCGCCGCGTCGTCGAGCTGCAGCTCGGCCGGGTGATCCGTGACGACGCCCGCGGCGTCTACGGCATCGGCCGCTGACTCCGGCATTCCCCGCCCCGCCAACGCCCCCGACCTCAAGGACCAGACCCCGACATGCGTGCCAGTTTCGTCTTCAGTGAGGTAATCACCGGCCTGCGCCGGAACATCACGATGACCATCGCGATGATGCTGACCACGGCCGTGTCGCTCGCCATGCTCGGCGGCGGCCTCCTGGCCGTGCGCACGATCGACAAGATGAAGTCCAACTTCCTCGCCGACGTCGAGGTGTCGGTCTACCTCACCGACGACATCAGCGCGACCGACAAGAACTGCACGCAGTCGCTGTGCCAGTCACTGCGCTCGTCCTTGCAGAGCAACGACGGTGTCGAGTCGGTCGTGTTCGAGAACCGCGACCAGGCCTTCGACCGGTTCAAGAAGATCTTCGAGAGCCAGCCGGAGCTCATCCAGCTGACCGGGCCGGAGTCGCTGCCCGCGTCGCTGCACGTGAAGCTGAAGGACCCGGACCGCAGCGAGTCGATCGTGCAGGAGTACGGCACCAAGCCGGGCGTGCGGAAGGTCGACGACCAGAAGAAGTTCCTCGACCGCGTCTTCAACGCCTTCAACGGTGTCCGCAACATGGCCTTCGGTGCCGCGCTCATCATGGCCATCGCGGCGCTGCTGCTGATCGCCAACACGATCCAGGTGTCCGCGTTCACCCGGCGCACCGAGGTCGGCATCATGCGGCTCGTCGGCGCGACGCGGTGGTACACGCAGCTGCCGTTCCTCTTGGAGGCGGTGGTCGCCGGCGTGGTCGGTGCGGTCCTCGGGATCATCATGCTGATCATCACCAAGGCCGGCTTCCTCGACTCGGTGTTCACCGGGGACGTGTTCCCGAAGATCACCACGCTGGAGCTGCTGTTCCCGGTGGCGCCGATCCTGCTGGCGGTGTCCGTGGTGATCTCCGCCATCACCGGTTACGTCACGCTGCGGCTGTACGTCCGGCACTAGTTTTAACCAGCTGCTCGTCGTTTCGAGAATCACGTAGAGTGGTCGTATGCCCAAGGAACGTGGCCAGAAGGTGATCGTGTCGAACCGCAAGGCGCGGCACGATTACTCCATCCTCGACACCTACGAGTGCGGTCTCGTGCTGGTCGGCACCGAGGTGAAGAGCCTGCGCGAGGGCAAGGCGTCGCTGGCGGACGCGTTCGCGACGGTCGACGACGGCGAAGTGTGGCTGCGCAACGTGCACATCCCGGAGTACACGCAGGGCACGTGGACCAACCACATGCCCCGGCGGACCCGGAAGCTGCTGCTGCACCGGCGTGAGATCGAGAAGCTCATCGGCAAGACCAAGGAGAGCGGGCTCTCCCTGGTGCCGCTGTCGATGTACTTCAAGGACGGCAAGGTCAAGGTCGAAATCGCGCTGGCGCAGGGCAAGAAGGCCTACGACAAGCGCCAGACGCTCGCCAAGCGCGACGCGGAGCGGGACATCAGGAAGGCCATGGGCCGTGCCCTGAAGGGCCGGTTCACGGAGTGACGGCGGGCCCGGCTTCCGATGCCGACGTCGCGACTTGGACGGCGTCGCTGGGCCTGCCGGGCCTGGTCGATCTGCACGTCCACTTCCTGCCGAAACCGGTGATGGACAAGGTCTGGGCGTACTTCGACCGGGCCTCGACCCATTACGGCACCGAGTGGCCGGTGCACTACCGGACGTCCGAACAGGAGCGGCTGGAAACCCTGCGCTCGCTGGGTGTCCAGCGCTTCGCGCCGCTCGTCTACCCGCACAAGCCGGGGATGGCGCAGTGGCTGACCGAATGGGCGCTCGAGTTCGCTTCGAAAGTTTCGGAAGCGGTGCCGACCGGGACGTTCTACCCCGAACCCGGCGCCGGGTCCGCTGTGGACGGTGCGCTGCGCGCCGGCGCCAAGGTGTTCAAGGCGCACGTGCAGGTGGGCGCGTACGACCCGCGTGACGACCTGCTGAAGCCGGTGTGGGGCGCGCTGGCCGACGCCGGCGTCCCCGTCGTCGTCCACTGTGGACACGGTCCGTTGCGGGGTGACTTCACCGGGTTGTCGGTCTTCGAAGAGGTCCTGGCGCGGCACCCGAACCTGACGGCGGTGCTCGCGCACGCGGCGATGCCCGAGTTCGGGACGGCGTTCGACCTGCTGGCGAAGTACCCGCGCGTGCACCTGGACACCACGATGGTCGGGGTCCCGTTCGCGGAGAAGATGTCGCCGCTGCCGCCGGACTGGACGGCGCGGCTGGCCGAGGTCGCCGACCGCGTCGTGCTCGGCACGGACTTCCCGAACATCCCGTACTCGTACGCGACACAGCTGCAGGCGATCGCCGGCTGGGCGGCCGACGATCGCCTGGGGGAGCCGTTCCTGCGGGCCGTCCTGCACGACACCCCGCTGCGGCTGCTCACCGCCTGACGGCGGCCCGTTCCGTGACGGCCACGGCGCGGCCCAGCAGGTCGACCACCGGAACCTGCTTGCCCGCCAGGAGGAACCCGGCCGTCGCGAGGACGATCCACGGCACCGGGCCGTGCGCGATCCCGTCCGAGAGCGGCGCGAACCCGTGGGCGGCCAGGCCGAGCAGGCCGCCGGAGATCATCAGCCCGGCGACGACCAGCTGCGGCACCCTCGCGGTGACTTCGGCGGTGTCGCTCTGCATCTCGAAGTGCGCGAAGAGCCGCAGCAGGCCCAGCAGCACCATTCCGCACACCGCGAACCACGCGGGTGCCATGACGAGCCAGAGCAGCGTGCCCGGCGCGGGCGTCTCGTAGCCGAGGCCGTAGACCGTCACGCCCGCCACCACGATCAGCGCCGGCATGTGCCAGAGGTAGACGCTCATGAACCGCGCGCCGAGCCAGCTCAGCGCGTTCCCGATGCCGGGCCGTTCCGCGAGCGCGTTGAGCTGCGGGCGGAAGGCGAGCAGCAGGCCGATCTGGCCGACGGCGAGGAAGGCGAGCAGCACGGTCGGCGGGCTCATGTTCGACACGGGCGCGCCCGGCATGCCGATCATGCTGGCCGGGTACGGGCCGAAGGCGACCATCATCGCGGTGATGCCGAAGCCGGCGGCCGACAGCGTCAGGGCGGCGCGTCGGGTGAGCGAGCCGAGGCGGCCTTCGACGTAGTGGAAGCCGAGCTGGTGGACGGCGACCCAGACGAAGATCGCGTTGGCGTAACCGATGTAGCCGAGGTCGTTGAAGCGCGCGACGTCGACGAGGACGCCGGCGACCCCCATGACCAGCGGCACCTTCAGGCTCCAGCGCCGGTGCGCGGCGACCATCAGCGGCGTGAGGAGCACGACCAGGACGTAGACCGCGAGGAACCACAGCAGCTGCGCGGCGATCGCACTGGCGACCTGCAGTGGCTGCGGCGGGATGCCGAGGCCGCGCAGGAAGTCCGGCATGACGAGCCAGACGGCCATGAGCGGCAGCACCGGCAGCATCAGCCGCTTGAGCCGCGCGCCGAGCCAGATCCGCGTCGACTTCGCGCGCCGGAAGGAGATCAGGTTGGCCGCGCCGCCGGCGAAGAACACCAGGGGCATGACCTGCGACAGCCAGGTGACGACCCACCAGCCGGGCGTCGCGAGCGCGTTGCCGGTGGCGAGGGTGCCGCCGGAGTAGGAGAGCACCGGCATGACCCAGTGCTGGGCGATGACGGCGAGGATGGCCCCCGCCCGGACGACGTCGAGAAACCTGTCCCGGCCGCCTCGTGCGACTCCCTGGCTTGTCTGCATGCGCTAAGCCTGGCGCGTTCGACCTGCGGGAACAGCGGTGCTGACCGGCGTCTTCGGGGTCCTGTTCACCCCCGCTCGATGCGGGGGTTCTCCCTACCTCAGGCCGTCGGGCTCGGGTTCGTGCTGCGTCGCCGTGACGCGGTATTCCCAGCCGTGCTCGGTGAGGCCGAGCTCGTAGCGGGTCTCGATCTTCGGGCCGCCGTGCAGGTGGATGTGCCGGATGACGGTGCCGGGCACGGGCTCGGCGTCCCCGAGCTCCTGGACGCGGCCGTCGAGCGGGCCGCCGAAGAAGCGGACGCAGCGGGACTCGTCGGACATCTGCGTGCTCCTCTCCGCTGGGTCCGCTCATGGTAGGTGAGCGGGGTGGAGGGTGCCGCCCGCGGAACGGGTGACCCTATGTCCACTTTACGGGACTTTTGGTCACCGTCCGTCCGCTCAGCGACCGAGGTAGGTCAGGACCGCACGAACGCGACGGTGTTCCTCCGCGCTGGCTTCCAACCCGAGCTTCGAGAAGATGTTGCCGATGTGCTTCTCCACCGCGCCGTGGGAGACCACCAGGGAGTTCGCGATCGCCGTGTTCGACAGGCCCTGGGCCATCAGTCCCAGCACCTCGGACTCGCGGGCGGTCAGCGCGTCCAGGGGGTTGCGGCGGCCGCGGGCCATCAGCTGGGCGATCACGTCCGGGTCGATCGCCGTGCCGCCGTTGGCAACCCGGCGGACCGCGTCCAGGAACTCGTCGACGTCCGCCACCCGCTCCTTCAGCAGGTAGCCCACTCCGCCCGCGCCGCCGGAGAGCAGCTCCACCGCGTACGACTCCTCGACGTACTGCGAGAGCACCAGCACCGGCAGGCCCGGGATCTCCTTGCGTGCCGCCAGGGCCGCGCGCAGGCCCTCGTCGGTGAACGTCGGGGGCATCCGGACGTCGACGATCGCCAGGTCAGGGCGATGTTCCTTGATCGCGCCGAGCAGGTCGTCCCCGTTGTCGACGGCCGCGGCCGTCTCGATGCCCTCGTCGGCGAGCAGGCGGGTCACCCCGGCCCGCAGCAGCACGGCGTCTTCGGCGATGACTACCCGCATCCGGCCCCCAAGCTCGTGGATGAACGGGGTCCAGCCTATTCACCACTGGCAAGGGAGGTCAGCCCGGATGACCGTCGGCCCGCCGACCGGGCTGACGACCGTGATCACGCCGTCGATCGTCGCGGCGCGGTCGGCCAGGCCGGCCAGCCCGCCGCCGGGACGCACCTCGGCGCCGCCGTGACCGTTGTCGGTGATCTCGACGACGACGTGGTCGTCGGTCCGCCACACCTTCACTTCCGCTTCGGACGCCCCGGAGTGCTTCGCGATGTTCGTCAGCGTCTCGCCGACGATGAAGTAGGCCGTCGTCTCCACCGCGGCCGGCGGGCGCGGGTCCACGGTCACCGTCACGTCCACCGGGATCGGCGACTTCGCCGCCTGCGCCGACAACGCCGCGTCCAGCCCGCGGTCACCGAGCACCGCCGGGTAGATGCCGCGCGCCAGGTCCCGCAGCTCCGACACGGCGAGCTTCGCGTCCGAGTGCGCCTCGTCGATCAGGTCCCGCACCAGGTTCGGGTCCTGGTCGAACTTCGACTTCGCCCGCCCGAGGCTCATCGCGACCGCGACCAGCCGCTGCTGCGCGCCGTCGTGCAGGTCACGCTCGATGCGGCGCCGCTCGGCTTCGGCCGCGTCGACACCCCGCGCCCGCGAAGCCTGCAGGTGCTCGGCCTTCTGCTCCAGCCGCTCCGCGCGGTTCGGGCCGAGCAGCGCCAGGCCCAGCTCACCGTGCAGCCAGCCCAGCCACGGCGTCACCCAGATCGCCATCGGCAGCAGCACGATCGACGCGATGGCGATCCCGAGCTCCGCGCACGCCAGCGGGAACGCCACCATCAGGTACGCCAGGTCACGCCACGTCGTCGGATCGCTCAGCCGCACCATCCAGCGCCGCAGCAGCGGCAGGCCCTCCAGCGAGCGCCGCTCCACCGGCGGCAGCGGCACCCGCAGCATCTTCCCCATCCACGCCCGCTCGCGGTCCGCCGACCAGCGGATGAAGCTCGTCGTCGCCAGCAGGATCGGGAACCCGACCCACACCACCGCCGTGCCGACCCCCACCGCGATCCCCGTCACGATCAGCACGAACTGCAGGATCCGGAAGAAGAAGCTCGTGATCATGTAGACGATCGTGCGAGCCGGGTTCGGCCGCGGGTGCTCCAGCTGCTGCGCCTCGGTCATCCCGCCACCAGGTTCTTTTCTTCCGCGTCTTCCCACCAGCGCTCCATCCGACGACGCTGGGCCACGGTCGTCCCCAGCAGCGCGTTCGCCACCCGGGCGTGCATCCCCGCCAGCGCCTTGGTCAGCGCCACCGACAACGCGATGAACAACACCCCCAGCGCTGCCCACGGTAGCGCTTCCACCGTCGAATCCACGGCCAGCCACCGCACGTCGTACGACGGGAAGTAGTACGCGCCGTCCGGTAGCCACCGGAAGTAGATCGGCAGCCCCGCCAGCGCCAGGCTCGTCGACCAGAACGTCGTCACCAGTACGAACTCGACGATGCCCAGCGGGAAGAGCAGGAAGAAGTAGGTGAGGTCCCGCCACGTCGACGGGTCCTTCAGCCGCCCCTTCCACCGCAGGCTCTGCTTGCCGACGGGCAACGGCAGATAAGGAAGATCGATGTACCGGTCCAGCAGCGCGTAGACCCGCGCACGCTCCATCCGGGCGGCCCCCCGCACCGCCAGCACGAGAAGCGCGAGCAGGCCCACACCCACCCACACCACCGCGGTCCCCACCCCGGCCGCGGCGAACGTCGTCAGCAGCGCGAACGCCACCACACCCATCGGCAGGTTCATCAGCAGGAACACCACCGAACCACCGAACGGCGGACCTTGCCTCGCGCTACCCATCACCGGGCTCCCTTCTGCTGGAGTCCAGCGTCGTCGTTCCCGGCCGCCCGCGACATGGTGCGCGCGGGCATCCCCGCAGTAGGGCTGGCCCTACCCACCTGGAGTAAAGAGATGGCCCGACGCGTTATGATGTACAGGTTGTGTTCCCACCAAGGGGGTGAACGGTTTCGACTTTGGACGTTGATTCAGGAGAAGCGTGCCGGTGCAGGCGAGAGACCACCGTTAAGCGTCATCGCAACCAAATAAGCGCCGACTCCAGTCAGCGCGAGTACGCCCTCGCCGCCTGAGCGAGTGCGTCTCTGTCGGCCCGGGTTCGCCTCCGGCCCGGGTACCGGCATCAGCTAGGAGGCTCAGCGGCAGTCCCGGCCACGGGGAACTGTCGTGAAGCAAACAGTGGCTGGGCTCGTCACCTCGGCTTGTTCGCGTGACCGAGGGGGCCAAGCAGAGACGTAGCGGACTGCGCACGGAGAAGCCCTGCTGATACGCCAGAGGACCCGGGTTCAATTCCCGGCACCTCCACTACGAGAAGGCCTTCGCCCCTTCGGGGCTTGGGCCTTCTCTTCGTTTCGCTCGTGTCTTCTGGGGGTCGAACCCCCAGACCCCCGCCAGGCGGGCTTCGCCCCCTGGACCCCCGCCCCGGGCTTCGCCCCGGGACCCCGCCCCCTTGGTGCGGCTTCGCCTCTTTCTCCGGGGCTTCGCCCCCGGACCCCCTCCTTTGGGGCTTCGCCCCTTGCCCCCCTTCCCGGCTTCGGCTGGCGCCTTCGCCGCAGCCCGAGCCGCCGCGCCGCGCGCGCTGCAGGCGCCGACGCGCGGCTCCGCAGGCGAGCCAAAACGCAAACCCGCACCGACGAGGACCCAGACCTCCCCGCACCCCGATCCGAAGCCAGAACGCGGCCGGCAGTGCCGGGTCAAGGCATCTTTCCCGCCTTGACGCGGTGCTGTCGGCCGTAGTCACAATCAGGGCTTCGGGGTGCCGGAGGGGCAACGGAACCCACCAGGTGCGTGAGCCAGATATCCGGACATGCGAGCCGACCGTCCAGGTACGCAAGCCGACCGTCCAGGCACGCAAGCCGACCGTCCAGGTACGCAAGCCGACCGCCCGGGCACACAAGCCGACCACCCACCCTCACCCCGGCCCGCGTCACGCGGAACTCACCCCACCCCTCCCGCGATCAACTGTCCGTCTACCTGCGACTCCTCCCACCTACCCCACTCGGGCGGATCCCCCGCCGAACCCCTCCACACCCCGTGTCCAACACCTTGTGATGGGGCCCACTTGTGGGTGAAATTTTTGTGAGTGTCATGCTGGGGGCCCGACCATGGCTCTGCACCCGCGGAGTCGGAAGTAGGTGGCCAGATGACCTGGGCCCGTTCCAACGGCAGCTCGACCGCCAACGATGAAGACAGCCGGATGGGCGTTATTCGGGCCGAAGAGGCCGTTCGGCTCGCTGAGCAGAATGATCGGGCCGTCATCACCGTTGCCGGGCACTCCTCCGATGTGCGGGAATGTGCCGAGCTTCTTGCCATGCTGGGCCTTGATGCCGGGCGGCGGCACAAGATCGCCTGATCAGGCCAGGTCCGCTACGTGGACCACCTTGTTCCGGCCGGTTGCTTTTGCGTGGTAGAGCGCAGTGTCCGCCGCGTCGAGCAGGCGCTGTAGGGACGTTCCCGCCTTCGGGTAGACCGACATGCCGATCGAGGTCGACAGGCCCGTGATCGACAGTTGGCCCGCCGGGACCTTCAGGGTCGCGATCGCGCGGCGGATGCGCTCGGCCACCGCGCCGATGTCGGGGTGGGCGATGCCGGGCAAGAGCACCACGAACTCTTCGCCGCCGAAACGCCCCACCGCGTCGCCGCGGCCGCGGACCGCCGCGATGATCGCCTCGGCCACCGCGCGCAGCACCGCGTCGCCCGCCAGGTGGCCGTACGTGTCGTTGACCTGCTTGAAGTGGTCCAGGTCCAGCATCAGCAAGCCGAACGTCGTGTGCTGGCGGGCCGCGGCCGCCAGGGTTCGCTCCGCCAGTGCGTGCCAGCCGCTCGTGTTGTACAGACCCGTCTTCTCGTCGCGGTGGGCCGCCACCTCCAGCTGCTTCACCAGCACCGTCCGGTGCAACAGCAGCAACGGCGGGAGCACCAGCACCACCAGGCCCGGCAGCATCGCCAACGCCACCGCGTTCAGCGCGCCCAGGCAGAGCGTCGCCGCCTCCAGGCCGTTGTCCGACCACGTGCCGAACAACGCCTCCGGGGTCCGGCCGATCTCGCGGCGAGCCGGGAGCACCAGCAGCGCGTTGACCACGAAGAACGTCGCTCCCGCCGCCGCGATCGCGAACGTCCCGGCCCAGCCGTGCGTGAACGCCGAACGCACGTCCGGCGAGCCCGACACCCGCATGACCGCCTGGGCCGCGTAGCACGAGAGCAGGATGATGGCCGCGTTGCTGACCGTCCTCGACACCGGCACCCGCTGCAGGCGGTACCAGCTGCGGGCCGCCAGGTGCGCGTACAGGCCGCAGACCAGCACCGCCAGCAGCACCGGCGGCAGCAGCAGGACGCCGGCGAACGTCCACACCGACGTCATGTTGATGTGCGGTGTCCCCGACACCCGGCGGCGGATGCGCTCCACCCGGCGGCCCGTCTCCGACTGGACGACGCCCAGGACCAGCAGCGCCACCAGGATCGCCAGCGTCCGGCGGTCGACGGCGACCGGGAACGGGCGCAGGGTCAGGACGATCGCCGCCGCTTCGCTCAGCAGGCAGTAGACGACCACCCGCGGACCCTGGCGCCACAGGGCCCAGCGCCGTGCCACGAGGACGTCACGAAAGCGGGGTACGCCGCGCGGGGGTCCGGTGCCGGTCTGCATACTCATGGTGTCCGGCCGGTGACGGAACCGGTCCGGCCCTCGTTGCCGAAGGGAGGCGCGCCATGCGCGGACGCGACAACTGAGGTCATGATTCCGCCAGTCCGACCCGGCGCCACGCCCTCGCGATCGGCACGGCCACCGCGGCACCCGCCGCCCCGGCCGCGGCGATGGTGTGCGCCGGGCCCAGCACGTCGGCCAGCGCACCCGCCGCGGCCGCGCCGACGCCCTGCACGGTGATCAGCCCCGCCGAGTTCACGCCGGCGCACTGCGCGCGGTGCTCGTCCGGCACCCGGCGCATGAACGACACCGTGCCCTGGATGTTGTAGCCCGTGGCCAGCAGCCCGGACGCCGCCAGCAGCACCACCGACGGCACCAGCCCCGGCCGGAAGACGAACAGGACCAGCGGCAGCCCCGCGGCGACCCCCAGCCACCCGAGCACGCGGACCTGCACATGCTCCGGGACCCACTTGCCGAACACGACGCCGCCGAGCACGCTGCCCGCCGGGTCCGCCGCCATCAGCAGCCCCACCAGCGCCGCGCCCGCGCCGATCCCGGCCGCGTACGGCGCGGCCAGCGCCTCCGGCACGACGTAGAACCCGGCCAGCCAGTTCAGCGCCACCAGCGTCCGCAACGCCGGGTCGCGCCAGATCAGCCGGATCCCCGCCGAGGTCGTCGACAGCCAGGCCGGCCGGATCGCCTGCGCGACGGCCGCGCGTCGCCGCACGCCCGCGACCAGGAACATCGCCGAGAGTACGAACGTCACGGCGTCCAGTGCCAAGGCCGCGGACGGCGCGAGGGCGGCGATCAGCAGCCCGCCGCCGGCGAACCCGGCCAGCTGCGCACCCTGGATCGTCACGTTCCGCAGGGCCATCCCGACCAGGTAGCGCTCGCCTTCGAGCACCGAGGGCAGCAGTGCCTGCTGGGCCGCCTTGAACGGCCCGCCGAGCGCCGTCATCACCGCGACCAGCACGCAGAGCACCCACAACGGGACGCCGGGGATCGCGATGACGCCGACCAGCGCGGCGCGGGCGAGGTCGGCCACGACCATGACGTCCCGGCGCGGCCACCGGTCGCCGGCCCCGGCGAGCAGGATCCCGCCGAGCAGCGAGGGCACGTACGTTAGGGCGTAGGTGAGGCCGGTCAGGGCGGCCGAGCTGGTGCGCTGGTAGACGAGGACAGCGAGCGCGACGCGGGCGAGCTGGTCCCCGCAGACGGACAGCAGCTCGGCGGCCCACATGGCCCGGAACTCGGCGACGGCGAGGACCGCGCCGAACCCCACCCTCGTCGACCGTGCGTCATCCATCGCCGGTGCCCCTCAAGACCGCTGTTCAGCCACGGTAATAACCCAGCGGAGTGGAATCGAGCCGTTCGGTGACAGTTGCCCCGATCGCACCAGCCGCAGGGGGCCGGGTGGTGGGGTCGCCGGGCCCCATGCGGCATCAGGTTTGACGTTCGAGAGAAGAGCGTTCAGAATGAGAGCATGTTCAATTCAAATGAACATGCTCTCCCATTGAACGAGGAGACCTTGGCGAGTGCCGCACTCGAGCGATTGAGCGAGCTCGGGCTGCACGGTGACGTGCTCGCCGCGGATCAGGTCGAGCCCGCGGAGGCGCATCGGCTCGACGCCGTTTTCCGTCTCACGACGGGATCCGGAGCTGCCCGGACCTATGGCGTCGAGATCAGGGCCCGGCTGACCCCTGAGTCGGCCACCAGCATCACCCTGCCCGCGCGGCTCCCCCCGTTGCTGGTCACGACCCATGTCACCGAGCCGGTCGCCGAGAGGCTTCGGGCCCAGGGGATCGATTACGTGGATACCGCGGGCAATGCCCGCCTCGCCTGGGGAGATGTCCTCATCGACATCCGTGGGCGGCGCAATCCGGTGGTTCCGCGTTCGAGAACCTCGCCGAGCGGCGCCGGCGCCTTCGGGCGGGCAGGTCTGCGTGTCGTGTTCGTCCTGCTCAGCTGGCCCGAAATGGCAGCCCAGCCCTATCGGGTCCTTGCTGGGGCAAGCGGAGTTTCGCTGGGGACCGTCAAGGCGGTGATCGACGAGCTCGGCAGGGCCGGCTACCTCTACTCAGGGGCGAAGGGGCGTCGGATGGCGCGCGGCGGCGAACTTCTCGACCGCTGGGCGGAGGCATATTCCATCACCCTGCACGCAGCGCTCGCCCTTGGCGAATTCTCGGTGGACGACCTTTCGTGGTGGCCGGCATCGGAAGCCGAGATGCGCTCGCAGGGAATCCAGGTCGGAGGAGAGGCCGGAGCCGGCCTCATCGACCCGCACCTGCGTCCGGCCACGCTGACGCTCTACGCCGAACAGCTTCCGGCCCGGTTCATCGCGAGGCATCGCATGGCCAGAGCCGAGGACAGGGGAAATGTCCACATCCGGAAGCGGTTCTGGCACGTAGCCGAACCCGATTCCTGGATCGTGCCGTCCCCGCTGATCTATGCCGACCTGCTGGCCTCGGGCGACCCCCGCCAGCGTGAACACGGAGACCGGATCCGGACCAGTGATGATCGACTTATCCGCCTCGGAAAATCCTGAAATCCTCCTCGCCACCCGGGCACTGACCCAGGTGGAGGTCGCGGCTCGCGCGGCCGGAGTGGACTACTTGGTGGTCGGCGCGACGGCGCGCACGATCCTGTCGCTCGGACTGGTCGGACGGCCGCCCGAGCGGGCCACGCGAGACGTCGACATCGCCGTCGAGGTGTGCACCTGGGATGACTTCGAACGGCTCGTCGGCAGGCTCGAAAGGCGTGGTCGTAGCGTGCACTCGTTCCTCGTCGAGGGAGTCGAAGTCGACGTGCTGCCCTACGGCGGCATCGAACGGGAAGACCGCACCATCCTTTGGCCCGACGACCATCGGATGAACGTCCGAGGCCTGAGCGAGGCGGTGGCGTCGGCCGAAACCGTTCTGCTGCCCGGTGGGCTCACCGTCCGGGTCCCCGCAGTGCCTGCACTGGCCTTGCTCAAGCTGCTGACCTGGTGGGAACGCCACGCGTCCAACTCCCGCGACGCGATCGACCTTGCCACGATGATCTCCTGGTACTCGTCGGGGTCGTACCTCGAACTTCTGTACGAAGAGCACTCGGACCTGCTCGGCCGATACGATTTCGATCCGGCACTCGCCGGCGCCTGGCTCTTGGGATCGGAACTGCCCGGACTGCTCGACGCGGCAGGAGTGCGGGTGCTGCTGCGGATGGCCGAGGACGACGATGTGCTGGGCCGGCTGGCCAACGACGCCCAGGCACTGCGAGCCCCGGACCTGATGCGGGCGATGGGTGCCGGTATCCGGGACGCGGCAGGATCTTGAGGGTCAGCCCGGGTGGCCGCCGATGCGGCTGGTCAGCTCGGCGGCCGTTGCCGCCACCTCGGCCGCCAGGTCCGGCCAGGTCTCCGGGCACGGCTCTGCCGTGCAGTGGTGGCGCAGCGTCACGCTGATCGCCGCCAAGGGGCGGGCGCCGTGGTCGAAGACCGGGGACGCCACTGAAGCGAACCCCTCCGTCACGTGGCCGTCCTCGATCGACCAGCCGAGCCTGCGCTCCGCCGTCAACGTGCGGCGCAGCTCGGCGAGCGTGCGGGGGCCGCGGCCGGTGCGGAGCACGAACGCCGACGCCGACGGGAACAGCGCCCGGACGTGCGGGGCCGGCAGGTGCCGCAGGATCGCGCGGCCGGACGCCGTCAGCTGGGCCGGCAGCCGGACGCCGACCTCGGTCACCAGCGTCTCCGGCCGGGCCGGGCGCTCCTTGATCAGGTACAGCGACTCGTTGCCGTGCAGCACGCCCAGGTGCCCGGTGTGGCCGGCGCGGTCGACGAGCTTGCGCAGCAACGGCCCGGCCAAGCGCTCGAGCGGGTCGTGGCGGAGGTAGGCCGAGCCGAGTTCGAACGCCGCGATGCCCAGGCCGTACCGGCGTTCCGCGGGCAGGTGCACGACGAAACCGGCCGCTTCCAGCTCGCTGAGCAGGTGGTACGTCGTCGAGCGGGGGAGACCCGCTTCGCGCGCGATCGCCGACGCGGTCACCGGGCCGGGACGCGTCGCCAGCAGGCGCAGCACCGCCAGGCCGCGGCGCAGCGCCGGCACCTCGCTGCTGTCGCCCATGCCGGGAGCCTAGTCTGGGATACCAGACAGAACCACCCGTTGAGGCATCCCACCAGCGGTAAGGACGATGTCCAATGAGCCCATGCCGGAAAAAGTGCTCCTGGGCCCGGAACCCCTGACCGCCGCCCAGGTCGTCGACGTCGTCCGCGGCCACGCGCCGGTCGGGCTCACGGATGCCGCCGAGAAGAACCTCGCCGCCACCCGCCAGCACATCGAGGACCTCGCCCACGCCGTCACGCCCACCTACGGCGTCTCGACCGGCTTCGGCGCCCTCGCCACCCGTCACATCCCCGTCGAGAGCCGGACCGCGCTGCAGCGCAGCCTGATCCGCTCGCACGCCGCCGGGGCCGGGCCCGCCGTCGAGACGGAGGTCGTCCGCGGTCTGATGCTGCTGCGCCTGCGGACCCTCGCCAGCGGCTACACCGGCGTCCGGCCGGGCACCGCGCAAACGCTTGCGGCCCTGCTCAACGCCGGGATCACCCCGATCGTCCACGAGTACGGCTCACTCGGCTGCTCCGGCGACCTCGCACCCCTGGCCGCCGTCGCGCTCGCGATGATGGGCGAAGGCGAAGTCGTCCACAACGGCGTCACCAAACCAGCGGGCGAAGCGCTCAAGCACGCCGGCATCGAGCCGGTCGTCCTCGCCGAGAAGGAGGGCCTCGCCCTCACCAACGGCACCGACGGCATGCTCGGCATGCTCCTGCTCGCCGCCGCCGACCTGCACCGGCTCTTCGACATCGCCGACCTCACCGCCGCGATGAGCGTCGAGGCGCTGCTCGGCACCGACCGCGCCTTCGCCGCCGACCTGCAGGCGCTGCGCCCGCACCCCGGCCAGGCGACGTCCGCCGCGCGGATGTGGGCGGCACTGCAGGGCTCGAAGATCGTCGAGAGTCACCGCGGCCCGGACTGCAACCGCGTCCAGGACGCCTACTCGCTGCGCTGCACCCCGCAGGTCCACGGCGCCGCGCGCGACAGCCTCACCCACGCCGAGCTCGTCGGCGACCGCGAGCTGATGTCCGCTGTGGACAATCCCGTCGTGCTGGCCGACGGCCGCGTCGAGTCCAACGGCAACTTCCACGGCGCGCCCGTCGCGTACGTGCTGGACTTCCTGGCCATCCCGGTCGCCGACGTCGCCAGCATCGCCGAGCGCCGCACCGACCGGATGCTCGACAAAGCGCGCTCGCACGGCCTGCCGCCGTTCCTCGCGCACGACCCGGGCGTCGACTCGGGCCACATGATCGCTCAGTACACGCAGGCCGCGATCGTCAGCGAGCTCAAGCGGCTCGCCGTGCCCGCGTCGGTCGACTCCATCCCGAGCAGTGCCATGCAGGAGGACCACGTGTCCATGGGCTGGTCGGCCGCGCGGAAGCTGCGCAAGGCCGTCGACGGCCTGACCACCGTGCTGGCCATCGAGCTGCTGACGGCCGCCCGCGCGCTCGACTTCCGGGCGCCGCTCGAGCCGTCCCCGGTCACCGGCCGCGTCCGGGACCTGCTCCGCACCAAGGTCGAGGGCCCCGGCCCCGACCGGCACCTGGCGCCCGAGATCGCGGCCGCCGAAGAACTCGTCCGCTCCGGCGCCGTCCTCGACGCCGCCCGTCTGGAGGTCTGATGTCCCGCGTAGTCCGTGCCGCCCGCGGCACCCAGCTCACCGCCAAGTCGTGGCAGACCGAAGCCGCGCTGCGGATGTTCCACAACAACCTCGACCCCGACGTCGCCGAGCGGCCCGAGGACCTGGTCGTCTACGGCGGCACCGGCAAGGCCGCCCGCAACTGGGCCAGCTTCGACGCGATCACCCGCGAACTGACCACTTTGGACGTCGACGAGACGCTGCTCGTCCAGTCCGGCAAGCCGGTCGGGGTGTTCCGCACGCACGAGTGGGCGCCGCGCGTGCTCATCGCGAACTCGAACCTGGTCGGCGACTGGGCCACCTGGCCCGAGTTCCGCCGTCTCGAGCAGCAGGGCCTGACGATGTACGGCCAGATGACCGCGGGTTCGTGGATCTACATCGGCACCCAGGGCATCCTCCAGGGCACGTACGAGACGTTCGCCGCCGTCGCGAAGAAGAAGTTCGGCGGATCGCTGCGCGGGACCTTGACGGTCACCGCCGGCCTCGGTGGCATGGGCGGCGCGCAGCCGCTCGCCGTCACCATGAACGACGGTGTCGCGCTCGTCATCGAGTGCGACCCGCAGCGCGCGCACCGCCGCGTCGAGACGCGCTACCTCGACGAGGTCGCCGACAACCTCGACGACGCGATCGCCCGCGTCACCAAGGCGAAGCAGGAGAAGCGGCCGCTGTCGGTCGCCGTCGTCGGCAACGCCGCCGAGGTGCTGCCGGAGCTGCTGCGCCGTGACGTCGAGGTCGACATCGTCACCGACCAGACGTCCGCGCACGACCCGCTGTCGTACCTGCCCAAGGGCGTCAGCGTCGAGGACTGGCACGACTACGCGGCCAAGAAGCCCGACGAGTTCACCGACCGCTCGCGCGAGTCGATGGCCGACCACGTCGACGCCATGCTCGGCTTCCTCGACAAGGGCGCCGAGGTGTTCGACTACGGCAACTCGCTGCGCGGCGAGGCGAAGCTCGGCGGCTGCGAGCGCGCCTTCGACTTCCCCGGCTTCGTGCCCGCCTACATCCGCCCGCTGTTCTGCGAAGGCAACGGCCCGTTCCGCTGGGCCGCGCTCTCGGGCGACCCGGAGGACATCGCCGCGACGGACCGCGCGATGCTGGAACTGTTCCCGGAGAACGAATCCCTCGCCCGCTGGATCCGGCTCGCGGGGGAACGCGTGGCCTTCCAGGGGCTGCCGGCCCGGATCTGCTGGCTCGGCTACGGCGAGCGGCACCTGGCCGGCCTGCGGTTCAACGAGATGGTGGCCAGCGGCGAGCTGAAGGCGCCGGTCGTCATCGGCCGCGACCACCTCGACTCCGGCAGCGTCGCCTCGCCGTACCGCGAGACCGAGGGCATGGCCGACGGTTCCGACGCGATCGCCGACTGGCCGTTGCTGAACGCGCTGGTCAACACGTCGTCCGGGGCGAGCTGGGTGTCGATCCACCACGGCGGCGGCGTCGGCATGGGCCGGTCGATCCACGCCGGGCAGGTGAGTGTCGCCGACGGGACGCCGCTGGCCGCGCAGAAGCTGGAGCGCGTCCTCACCAACGACCCGGGCATGGGCGTCATCCGGCACGTCGACGCCGGCTACGACCGCGCTGCCGAAGTCGCGGACGAGCGCGGCGTGCGCGTTCCCATGCGGGCGGACGGGTGACGGCCTCCGGGCTGCTCGCGGAGATCGGCGACGTCGGGCGCGACCCGAAGCGCGGCGGCTATTCGCGGCACGCCTTCGACGGGCCCGAACAGGACCTGCGCGCGTGGTTCGTCGAGCGCGCGCTGGGCCTCGAACTCGACGTCGAGACCGACCGCAACGGCAACATCTGGGCCTGGTGGGGGCCGCCGGGGCGCAACGCCGTCGTCACCGGCAGCCACCTCGACTCGGTGCCCGGCGGTGGTGCGTTCGACGGCCCGCTCGGGGTCGCGAGCGCGTTGGCCGCCGTGGAAGCCTTGCGAGTCCGGGGTTTCCGGCCGCGCAAGCCGCTCGCCGTCGTGGTGTTCGCCGAGGAGGAAGGCGGCCGGTTCGGCGTCCCGTGCCTCGGCTCGCGGCTGCTCACCGGCACCATCGACGCCGACAAGGCGCGCGGCCTGCGGGACGCCGACGGCATCACGTTCGCGGAAGCGGCCGCGAAGGCCGGCTTCGACCCGGCCCGGATCGGGCCGGACGCGGAGCGGCTCGACCGGATCGGCAAGTTCGTCGAGCTGCACGTCGAGCAGGGGCGCGGGCTCATCGACCTCGGTGCGCCGGTCGCCGTCGGCAACACGGTGATCGCGCACGGCCGGTGGCGGTTCTCCTTCGAGGGGCAGGGGAACCACGCCGGCGCGACGCTGCTGGCCGACCGCGCCGACCCGATGCTGCCCGCCGCCGCGACCGTCACCGCCGTCCGGCGGCTCGCTTCGGGCGTGCCGGACGCGCGGGCGACCGTCGGCAGGCTCGTGCCGACGCCCGGCGGCACCAACGTCATAGCGTCCACTGTGGACCTGTGGCTGGACGCGCGGGTGCCGGGCTCGGGCACACCCGGGCTGGTCGGCGAGATCAGCCGGGCCGCGGCGGCCGCCGCGGCGGAGGAGGGCTGCCGGGTCCAGGTGACCCGGGAGTCCTATTCGGACGACGTCGTGTTCGACGACGCCCTGCGCCGCGACCTCGGCGGCTGGCTCGGCGGGCCGCCGGAGCTGCCGACCGGCGCCGGGCACGACGCGGCGATCCTCGCCGGGTTCGTCCCGGCCGGGATGCTCTACGTGCGCAACCCGACCGGGATCAGCCACTCGCCGGAGGAGTTCGCCGAGGCGGACGACGTCGAAGCCGGCGCACGCGCCTTGGCCACGGTGCTGGAAGAGCTGACCCGATGACGTATTGGTGCGAACAGGCGTGGCTGCCCGGCGGGATCGCCGACAGGGTGCGGATCGACGTCGCGGACGGCCGGATCACTTCGGTCACGGCGGGCGCGCCGCGGGCCGGCGAAGTCCTGAGTGGACTGACCCTGCCGGGCTTCGCGAACGGGCATTCGCACGCCTTCCACCGGGCCCTGCGCGGCCGGACGCACCACGAGCGGGGCACGTTCTGGACGTGGCGCGAGCGGATGTACGCGCTGGCGGCGCGGCTGGACCCCGACACGTACTACCGGCTGGCGCGCGGGGTCTACGCCGAAATGGTCCTCGGCGGGTACACGAGCGTCGGCGAGTTCCACTACCTGCACCACGCACCCGGCGGGAAGCCGTACGCCGACCCGAACGCGATGGGGGAGGCGCTGCGCCAGGCCGCGGCGGACGCCGGGATCCGGCTGACCCTGCTGGACACGTGCTACCTCGCGGGCGGCATCGGCGTCGAGCCGGACGAGGTCCAGCGGCGGTTCTCCGACGGTTCGGCGTCGGCGTGGGCCTCGCGCGTCGGCGACCTGGAGGAAGACGAGCTGTTCCGGGTCGGTGCGGCGATCCACTCGGTCCGGGCGGTCCCGGCGGACGAATTGTCTCTTGTGGACAGTGCGCGCGTCGTGCACATCCACCTCTCCGAACAGCGTGCCGAGAACGAGCAGTGCCTGGCCGCCTACGGTCGCACGCCGACCGAGCTGCTGGACGACCGCGGGGTGCTGACCGAGCGGCTCGTCGCCGTGCACGCCACCCACCTGACGACGTCGGACATCGAGCGGCTGAGCGGGGCGCGCGCGTGCTTCTGCCCGACCACCGAACGCGACCTCGGCGACGGCATCGGCCCCGCCCGCGCGCTGCGGGACGCCGGTGTCCGGCTGGGCATCGGCAGTGACTCCAACGCCGTCGTCGACGCCTTCGAGGAGACGCGGGCGCTGGAGCTGGACGACCGGCTGGCCAGCGAGGAACGCGGCCGGTTCACCGCCGAAGAACTCCTCGAGGCGGGCACCGACCACACCGCCGTCGGCTGGCCCGAGGCCGGTGCGCTGGCCGTGGGGCGGGGCGCGGACTTCGTCACGGTCGGCCTGGACTCGGTCCGGACGGCCGGGATCGAGCCGTCCGGGGTTCTGTTCGCGGCGGGCGCGGCCGACGTCCGGCACGTCGTCGTCGCGGGCCGCGAGGTCGTGCGGGACGGCGCGCACGTGCTCATCGAACGACCGGAAACCCTGCTGGCGAAGGAGATCGAGGCACTGTGGCAGTCCTGATCACGGGCATCGGCGAGCTCACCACGAACGACCCCGAGCTGGGCCGGCTGACCGACGCGGCCTTGGTGTTCGACGGCACTCAGGTCGTGTGGGCCGGGCCGGTGGCGAACGCGCCGGACGCCGACGAGCACGTCGATGTCGGCGGCCGCGCGGTGCTGCCCGGCTGGGTCGACAGCCACACGCACCTCGTCTTCGCGGGCGACCGCACCGCCGAGTTCGAAGCGAGGATGGCCGGAAAGCCCTACACGGCAGGCGGAATCGCGACCACGGTCGGCGCGACGCGGGAGGCCTCCGACGAGCAGCTGGCCGCGAACCTGCGTCGCCACGTCGACGAAGCGGCGCAGCAGGGGACGACCTGCCTGGAGACCAAGACCGGCTACGGCCTCACGGTCGCCGACGAGGCCCGGAGCGCCCGGATCGCCGGGGAAGTGGCCGACGAGGTCACGTTCCTCGGCGCGCACCTCGTGCCGCCGGGCGCCGACGCGGAGTCCTATGTGGACCTGGTGTGCGGCGAGATGCTCGACGCCGTCGCGGGGAGCGTCCGCTGGGCGGACGTGTTCTGCGAGACCGGCGCGTTCGACGAGGCCCAGTCGTCGCGGGTGCTGAAGGCCGCCGCCGAGCGCGGGCTCGGCCTGCGCGTGCACGGCAACCAGCTCGGCGAGGGGCCGGGCGTGCGGCTGGCGGTGGAGCTCGGCGCGGCGAGCGTCGACCACTGCACCTACCTCGCGGACTCCGACGTCGAGGCTTTGGCCACTTCGGACACCGTGGCGACGTTGCTGCCCGCGTGCGACTTGTCGACCCGCCAGGCCCTGGCCCCGGCGCGACGGCTGCTCGACGCGGGCGCGACCGTGGCGCTGGCCAGCAACGCCAACCCGGGCAGCTCGTACACGACGTCGATGGCGTTCTGCGTCGCGACGGCGGTGCTGCAGATGCGCATGACGATCGAGGAAGCGGTCTGGTCGGCCACGGCCGGTGGCGCGAAGGCGTTGCGCCGTGAGGACGTGGGCTTCCTGCGGCCGGGTGCGCGGGCTGACATCCACGTGCTCGACGCGCCGTCGGTGACGCACCTGGCGTACCGGCCGGGGGTGCCGCTGACGAAAATGGTCTGGCGCGCCGGCGATCGGGTGCGCTAACGTCGAAAGCGAGGACGCGCGAAGACACAGTCCGGTATGGGTTAGTCCGGGCGGCGCTGGCAGGCTTACCTGTGCGTCCCTTCCTCGGAAGCGACGAAGGGACAGCTGTGTCTGTGATCATCATCGGTGCCGGCCTGGGTGGCTTGAGCTTGGCGCAGGGCCTGCGCCGAGCCGGGATCCCGTGCCAGGTCTACGAACGCGACGAGTCGGCCGGTGCCCGCAAGCAGGGCTACCGGCTGCACATCAGTGGCGTCGGCGACGCGGCGTTGCGTGCGGTGCTGCAACCGGAGCTGCACGAACTCTTCCGTGCCACCGCGGGCCGGGCGTTGCCGCACACCGACGTCTACGACGACCGGCTTCGGCTGGTCACGCGGCTGGAAGACGAAGGAACCCACCTCAACATCAACCGCTTCACCCTGCGGCAGATCCTGCTGCACGGCCAGGAAGTCTCGTACGGCAAGCGATTCACGCACCACGAAACCGACGAAGACGGCGTGACAGCGCATTTCGCCGACGGGACCTCCGCGCGCGGCAGCCTCCTGGTGGGAGCGGACGGGATCAACTCCCTGGTGCGGCAGCAGTACCTGCCGCACGCCCAGGTCGTCGACGCCGGGCTCGTGCACCTTTACGGCCGCATCCCGCTCACCCCGGCGACCCGGGCGCTGTTCGAACCGGAGATGTTCGCGGTGTTCTCGATGATGGTCGGCCCGGACCGGACGATGGCCGGGTTCGCGCCGGTCGACTACCCGGAACCGGTGGCCGACGCGTGCGCCCGCCTGGTGCCGGACCTGCGGCTGCGCGACACCGAGCCGTACATGACGTGTTCGGTCGGCGCTCGCTGGGAGGTCGTCGGCCACACCGAGGCGGACCTCGCCGCGATGACGCCGGGTGACCTGCAGAAGGTGGCCCTCGGGCTGGTCGAGAGCTGGCACCCGCTGGCCGGGGCGATGGTCGGGCACTGGGACGTCCCGGCGACGTTCCCGCAGCCGATCCGGACGAGCGTGCCGATCGAGCCGTGGGAACCGTCGCGGGTGACGCTCGTCGGCGACGCGATCCACGCGATGAGCCCGGCCGGCGGCGCGGGCGCCAACACCGCGTTGCGCGACGGTGCGGCGCTGGCGTCCGCGCTGGCCGGGGCTCCGCTGCTCGAGGCCGTGGCCGCCTACGAGTCCGCGATGGTGGATTACGGGTTCGCCGCGGTGCGGGAGTCCGCCGAGAACGGACGCCGGTTCCTCGGGCAGAACCCGCTCACAACGGGAGCGTGAACGGCGTGCACTTCGGCGAGTAGGACGCGTCGAGCGCGTGCAGGATCAGGCCGGTGACGTTCGGGTCGATCGCCTGGCTCAGGTGGCCCGACGCGTCCGACGGGCAGAAGTCCTGCAGCACGATGTCCGTCGTGCCCGGCTCGTTGAGGATGCCGCTCGTGTACGGCGTCACGACCTCGTCGTACCTGCTCACGATGCTCGTGTAGGCCGGCCCGGCCACGTGCACGCCGCCGCGGGCGAGGTCGTCCAGGAACGCCGACGGCGCCAGGTATTCCGTGCACGCGCCGCACGCCGTCTTCAGGATCAGGCCCAGGCCCGGAACGGTCGTCAGGAGTGCTTTCGCCAGCTTGTCGAGGCCGCCGAGCGTGGTGCCGCGGTAGTTCGCGCCGAAGCCGACGAAGTGCGCGATCTTCGCCGCGCCGCCGCCGTACTTCAGGTAGTACGCGGGCATCGTGCTGCCCTCGGAGTGGCCGACGATGTCGGCCTGCGCCGCGCCGGTCGTGGCGCGCACCCGGTCGACGAACCGGCCGAGCTGCGCGGCGCTGTCGCGCATCGACGCGAGCCCGCCGACGCCGGGGCCGAGGATGCCGGTGCCGTAGGTCAGCGAGAAGACGCAGTAGCCCTGGGCGGCGATCTTCGGCGCGTGGAAGAACCAGTTGACGGTGTCGTTCGCGCCGAGGCCGTGCACGAGCACGACAGGCTCCGGGTGCGCGGCCGACGGACGGCAGCTCCAGTCGTTCCAGCCGCTGCTCGGTGCCGCTTCCGCGACCGCCGGCGCGACCGCGCCGAAGGTGAGCGCCGCGGCGAGCACGGCCAGGGTTCGCTTGACACCGCCGTTGGTGACCCGCATTCCGTTGCCTCCAGTTACCCGTCAGTACGTGATGCAGATCATGCTGCGTCACAGACGGCTGGAGGCGAGCTGGGAAAACGCTCAGAGTTGGCCGGTGTTCGTTGTGATGGGTGACAACGACGGCTTGCGCGCCCCGACGACGATCCCGGCCACCGCGACCAGGCCGCAGAGCCAGGCGAACCAGTCGCCGAAGCGCGCGTAGAAGGTCTTTCCGGGTCCGGTCGGGACATCGGCGACGACCACCGTGAACGGGCTGCCGCCGGTGTGGGCGTCGGCCAGGACGTGGCCAGAGGCGTCCGCGAGCATCGGCGTGCCGTGCGCCGCGCTCCAGGCCACCGAGAAGCCGTTCTCGACGCCGCGGATCAGGGCGGTGCGGCTGTGCACCCAGCCGTCGACGTTCTCGTCGGACGCCGGGATGAGGACCAGGCCCGTGCCGGCTTCGCCGTAGTCGCCGCTCGGGTCGGCGAAGTTGACGTCCATGCACACCATGAGCCCGATCCCGGCGAGGCGTGCGAGTTCGGTCCCGTCCGCGATGTTCTTCGAATCCCCGTTGTGCCACTTGCGGTATTCGACCGGGGCGCCGGACGGCGGCACGGCGAGCGCGGCGTTGAACCGGCCTTCGGGGGTGGTGTCGAGGACGCCGGTGACGACGTCGAGGCCGCGGACCCGGGCGATGTCCGCGAAGGCGTCGACGAGCCGGGGCCGGCTGGTCTGGTCCACCGCGAACGCGGCTTCCTGGAGCACGACCGCCTGGACGCCGTCCGGCAGCCGGCGGATCTGGTCCACATAGGACTGGATGAGCGCCTGGCCGTCCGGGGTGGCGACGTCGACCGCCCAGCGGCTCTTGTCCGGCGCGACCAGGGCGATCCGCGTCGACGGCCCGGAGGCCGCCGGCACGCTCCAGAAGACGAGCGCGCCCAGCGCGGCGGCCACGGCGACCAGCCCGGTCAGGCGGGACCGGGCGCGGACGCCGGGGGCGAGCGCCGCGGCGACGGCGGCCGGCACGAACAGCACCAGGAACTCCACGCCCCAGCCACCGGTGACCGCAGCGATCCGCAGCACGTCCGGCCGGTCGGCCTGGGTCGTCATCAAGGTGCCCATGAGCCCGGTCGGGTTGAGGAGGGAGACGCCGTAAAGCGCGACGGTCCACAGCGCCGGTGCGGCGAGTGCGGCCAGAAAGCCGTGGTTGCGGCGGACCAGCAGCCGGAACAGCCCGGCGGACAACGCGAACAGCAGCGCGCTGCCGCCGAGGATCGCGATCGCCGCGGGGCGCGGGACGGCCAGCGAGTGCCAGAAGTAGCTCCAGCTGCCGGCGCTGCCCGCGAGGTAGGCGGCGAACGCGCAGCCGAGCGCGGCCGCGGCGGGGACGCGGGGAGCGAGCAGCAGGATCGGCAGCGGGGCCAGCCACGCGAGCTCGGGCACCGGATCCAAGCCAGTGCCGAAGAAGAACACCACGGCCGACGCCACCGTCGCGACGACCGCCCACCCCAGCTTGTTCATCGTTGCCCCTTTCGTCCGGCATCGACGGTCGCAGGCGAACCGGGCGAGGGCACTGGGCCAGACCACCGGGTCCGGGGTAGGGCTGTCCTCACCTCGGTTCATCGGAAGTTCAGGGAGCCGTCACACGACAGGGATCGGAGGGCGTCCTGTTGATCAGTAGCGTTGCTATCGAACCGTCTCCGGCATCGGAAGAGGGCCGCCATGGACTTCTCGCTCATCGTGCTGGTGGTGATCGTCGCGGCATTGGCCTTCGACTTCACCAACGGCTTCCACGACACGGCCAACGCCATGGCCACGTCCATCGCCACCGGGGCCCTGAAACCGCGGGTCGCGGTCGCCGTGTCCGCCGTGCTGAACCTCGTCGGCGCGTTCCTCTCGGTGGAGGTCGCGAAGACGATCTCCGGCGGCATCGTCGACGACACCAAGGTGACGCCGGTGATCATCTTCGCCGGCCTGGTCGGGGCGATCGTGTGGAACCTGGTGACCTGGCTGATCGGGCTGCCGTCGAGCTCGTCGCACGCCCTGTTCGGCGGGCTGATCGGCGCCACCTGGATCGCCTCGGGCTCGGACGCCGTGCACTTCGGCAAGGTCGTCGAGAAGGTCCTGATCCCCGCGCTCGCCTCGCCGATCGTCGCCGGGATCGTCGCGACGCTGGGCACCTTCCTCGTCTACCGGATCACCGCCCGTGCGAAGGACAAGACCGTGGGCCGGACCTTCAAGGCCGGCCAGATCGCGTCGGCGTCGCTGGTTTCGCTCGCGCACGGCACGAACGACGCGCAGAAGACGATGGGCGTCATCACGCTGACGCTGATCGCGTCGGGCTCGCTCGCGCCGGGCTCGAACCCGCCGATCTGGGTCATCCTCACCGCGGGGGCCGCGATCGCGCTGGGCACCTACCTCGGCGGCTGGCGGATCATCCAGACGATGGGCAAGAAGCTCACGGAAATCCAGACGCCGCAGGGCTTCGCGGCCGAAACCAGCGCCGCGGCGGTCATCCTGACCTCGGCCCACCTCGGGTTCGCGCTCTCGACGACGCACGTCTGCTCGGGCGGCATCATCGGCTCCGGCCTGGGCCGCAGGCTCGCCGAGGTCCGCTGGGGCGTCGCCGGGAAGATGGTCGTGGCCTGGGCGCTGACGCTGCCCGCCGCCGCGATCGTCGGCGCGGTCGCCGCCGAGGTCTCGACGCTCGGCACCTGGGGCACGGTCCTGATCGGCCTCGCCGGGGTCGTCGTCGCGGTGGGCATCTACCTCGCGTCGAAGCGGAACCCGGTCAACGCCAACTCCATCAACGAGTCCGAGCCGGCCGCGCAGCCGGCCAACGCCTGAGGAGCGCCGTGCACATCGATTGGGGTTCCCTCGGTCTCGTCTTCGTCGTCGCGCTCGCTTCGGTGGTCGTGCTGACGAGCCTGTTCTCCTTCGGGGTGGTCGGGCTCTCCCAGCGCGAATCGGCCCGCGAAGCCGGTGCCTCGGGCACCGGCCCGCTGGCCGGGGCGGTGATCTGCTTCGCCCTGTGCGCGGCGATCGTCGGGTACGGGATCTACTTGATCGTCGCCTGAGCGCGTTCCCGGAGCCCGTCCGGGAGCCCGCCGAGCATCGGCTTGAGCGTCTCGCGGCGGGCATCGCCGAGGTGGCCGAGCAGGTCGAGCGCCGGGGTCCACAGGTCTTCGTCGGCTCCGGCGGCGGTGATCAGCCTGCCGAGGCGGTGCGCCGGGAGCAGGCCGACGACGTGGTCGATGCGGTTCTTGTCGTCGAGGACGAACGCGATCCGCAGCAGGCCGGGGTCGTCGATCTCCGCCAGGGCCCGCCGCACGGTCGGGTCCGGCAGGTGCCCGACGAACCGGCCGAGGGTGATCCAGTCCTCCTTGCGCGCCAGTTCGGCCGCCACCGCGAGGACGGTGTCGAGGGGGATGCGCGAGATGATCGCGCTCGCGCGCCGCGGGTCGAGCTCGGCCGCGACCTCGGCGAGGAACCGCGGGTGCAGCCGCTTGGCGACGTCGACGCCGCGCGCGACGTCGACCACCCCGGCGATCCGGGCGCACAGCAGCGGGCCGAACACCTTCTCGGCGATCTTGGCGAGCACCCCGCCGGGCAGCAGCCGCGCGGCCAGGGCCATCCGCTGCAGCACGGCGCTGTTCGCGTCGAACAGCGTGTCGGTGACCTGCGTGCGGAACGCCTGCAGGTCGTCGGCGTCGACGCGGGCGAGGTACTCGAGCCGCGCGGGCTCGACCCCGAGGACGCGGGCGAGCTTGAGGATCTCGGCCTCGGCTTCGTAGTTCGTCACAGCCCGACCGCCTTGCGGACCGCTCCGCGCAGCAACGCGGGCACGTACCGGAGGCCCTCTTCGCCCGCTTCGGCCAGGGCTTTCGCCTGCCGCCGGCGCGCGTCGCGCAGCGCGTCGGCGAGGTCCTGCCGTTCGTGCTCTTCGAGGGCCTCGATGCCTTCGGGGAGGTAGCCGCCCAACTGTTCGGCGAGTGTGCGCTCGGCCATGGTGGATCATGATGCATCATGCGGGACATGAGCATCGAGACGTCCACCGTCCGTGTCGGCGACCTTTCCGCGTACCTGGCCCGCCCGGCCGGCGGCTCCGAGCGCGGGATGCTGCTCCTGCCGATGATCACCGGCATCGGCGAGCAGGTCCGGGCGTGGGCCGACGAGCTGGCCGGCCGCGGGATCACGGCGTTGACCTGGGACGTCTTCCACGGCGCGAGCACCGACAACACCTCCCGCGAGGACCTCGGCGCGAAGCTGGGCGAGCTGCGCGACGAGACCGCGCTGGCCGAGCAGACGGCGTTGCTCGACCACCTGCTCGGCGACCTCGGCTGCACGTCGGCCGGGGTCATGGGCTGGTGCCTCGGCGGCCGCTTCGCGCTCCTGCTCGCCGCTCGTGACCAGCGGCTTTCCGGCGTCGTCGCGTACCACCCGACGGTCCGTGAGCCGGCGCCGCCGAACCACGACCTCGACACGGTCGCTTTGTCGACACAGATCACCGCGCCGGTGCTCGTCGCCTACCCGGAGGCCGACACCGTCGTCTCGCACGAGACGTTCGCCCGCCTGCAGACGGCATTGCAGTCCCGGCCGCGCGGCGCGACGTTCACCCAGCACTTCCCGGGCGCCGAACACGGCTTCAGCGACTCTTCGCGGCACGGCACCGCCGTCAACGCCGACGCGTACGCGCTGTCCTGGCCGCAGACACTGGCGTTCCTGGACACCTTGACTTTCGGCAGTGGTCCGGCCCGCTGACGCCCTTGTAGCTTCGAACTCGTGCGAGAGGTGACGAAGCGCAGGTGGCGCGTGGTGCTGGACGTCGCCCTCGGGCTGTTCCTGGCCTTCATCGTGGTCGCCGACACGCTGGGCCAGCGGACCTGGGAGCTCGTCGCCGGCCTCGCCGTCGTCGCGGGATCGGTCGCGACGGCCCGGCGGTACCCGGCCGTCTCGCTCGGCATCGCCCTGGTCGGGACGCTCGCCGTCCCCTTCCCCTACGGCGACCGCGTCCCGGTGTGGACGGTGTTCGTGCTGGTGGCGATGAGCTACCAGGCCGCGCTGCGGATGGCACGGGCCCGTCCCGCCGTGGTGATCGGCGGGACCGTCGCGCTGCTGGGCGTCCCGGTGTCGCTGCTCGTCGGCCCCGACGGCCTCGGCGACTGGGGCTCGATGATGGCGATCCTCGTGTTCGCGGGGCTGTCGCCGTGGCTGCTCGGCCGGTACGTGCGGGTGCGCGGCGAGCTGGCCCGCACCGGCTGGCGCCGGGCCGAGGAGATGGAAAGCCGGCAGCGCCTGGTCGCCGACCAGGCCCGCCTGCGCGAACGCGCGCGGATCGCCAGCGACATGCACGACTCGCTGGGCCACGAGCTGAGCCTGATCGCGGTTCGCGCGGCGGCGCTGGAGGTCGCGGGCGGGCTCGACGACGGCCAGCGTGACGCCGCCACGCAGCTGCGGACCAGCGCCGCGGCGGCGACCGAACGGCTGCGCGAGATCATCGGCGTCCTGCGCGAGGACGCCGCGCCGGTCGAGCCGGTGCAGGGCGACCTCGGCGAGCTGATCTCGCGGGCCCGGGCGTCGGGGTTGCTCATCGATTCCACTGTGGACAGCGAGCTGGCGCCGCCGATGGTCGCGCGCGCCGCCTACCGCGTGGTGCAGGAAGCCCTGACGAACGTGGCCAAGCACGCGCCCGGTGCCGCGGTGACCGTGCGGGTGACGAGCACCGGTGCGCAGACGTCGGTGACCGTCGTGAACGCGCCGCCGCCCGCCGGCCCGCTGCCCGGGGCGGCGTCCGGGCACCTCGGGCTGATCGGGCTGCGTGAACGTGTCCGGCTCGTCGGCGGGACGCTGAGCGCGGGGCCGCGCGAGGGCGGGTTCGCCGTGACCGCGGAGCTGCCGCACGGCGCCTCGCCGGTCGAGGAGACCCCGGAGCGGCGGGAGGCGGCCGACGACGCCGTCGGGCAGTCGACGTCGGCCCGGGCGCTGGAGCTGGCCCGGCGCGACGTGCGGCGCAGCCTGATCCAGGCGGTCGCCATCCCGGTCGCGTTGTTCGGCGTGCTCCTCGCGGTCAGCGGGATCGCGTTCCTCTACCAGTGGAACACCTCGGAATTGCCCGCCGGAGTGTACGAACAGCTGCGGATCGGGCAGTCGCGCGCCGAGCTGAGCCTGCCGGAACGCCAGCGGTCCGCGCGTCCCGTGCGTGGCGAGCCGCCTTCGGTCCCCGGCGCCGTGTGCGAGTACTACGGCACCGGGAGATCGTGGCTCGACAACGACTACGCCGCCTACCGGCTGTGCTTCTCCGACGGGAAGCTCGTTTCGAAGAACTGGTTCAGCGAGGGGGATTCGTGATCAGGGTCGTGCTGGCCGACGACGAGGCGCTGATGCGGGCGGGGGTGGCGGCGATCCTCGGCGCGGACCCGGGGATCGAGGTCGTCGCCGAGGCCGGGGACGGGCGGTCGGCCGTGGCGCAGGCGCTCGCCACGCACCCGGACGTCGTGCTGCTCGACATCCGGATGCCCGGCCTGGACGGGCTGGGCGCGGCCGCGGAGATCCGGCGGCTGCTGCCCTCGACCGGCGTCATCATGCTGACCACGTTCGGCGAGGACGAGTACATCGAGCGCGCGCTCGGCCTCGGCGCGGGCGGGTTCCTGCTGAAGTCGGGTGACCCGCGCGAGCTGCTGGCCGGCATTCACGCGGTCGCCGACGGGGCCGCGTTCCTCTCGCCGAAGGTGGCGCAGCGGGTGATCGCGCGCCTGTCGGGCGGCCGGCTCTCCCGGGCCGCGGCGGCGCGTGCCAAGGTCGCGGCGCTGACCCCGCGCGAGCGGGAAGTGCTGGCACTGGTGGGTTCCGGACTGTCCAATGCGGACATCGCGGCGAAGATGTTCGTCGTCGAGGGCACGGTGAAGGCGCACGTGAGCACGATCCTGACCCGGCTCGGGGCGAAGAACCGGGTGCAGGCGGCGATCACGGCGTACGAGGCGGGACTGGCCGGGGGAGACGAGGCGGCCGCCAGCCGTTGATCGAGGCGCCGGCGCGGGCCGTCAGTTTCGTGGGGACGAGCCGCAGCAGGCTCATGCGCAGGGCGGTGAGCACCGGGCTGGTCAGCTGCGGCCCGGCTTTGCCCGCCCGGACCGACGCGCGCGCGACCCGCTGGCTCCGGGGCCGCCGCTGCGCGTCGTAGGCGGCGAGGGCGGCATCGACGTCGTCCACTGTGGACACGCTGTGGGCGAGCACGACGGCGTCTTCGAGGGCCTGGCAGCCGCCCTGACCGAGGAACGGCGGCATGGCGTGCGCGGCGTCGCCGAGGAAGGCGACCCGGCCGCGGACGTAGGTTTCCAGGGGTGCGGCCAGGTGGTGGAGGTCGTGGTACAGCAGGGCTTCGGGCGGCGTCGCGTCGATGAGCGCTGGGATCGGGTCGTGCCAGTCGCCGAAGTGCTCCTTCAGGTACGCCTTGAGGTCGGCCGGGCGGGCGCCGGGTTCGGTGACGGAGGAGGCGAACCAGTAGACGTCGCCGCCGGTCAGCGGGAGCACGCCGACCTCGGTGCCGGGGGCGAAGGTGGTGCTCAGCCCGGGGATCGCCGCCGGCCGGGCGATGCCGCGGAAGGCTGAGCTGCCGCTGTAGACCGGCCCGGGGTGGTGGGGGAAGAGGGCGCGCCGGATCGGGCTGTGGATGCCGTCCGCGGCGACGACGAGGTCGGCTCGGATCTCGCCGCCGGCGAAGCGGACGACGCCGTTTTCGGTCACTTCGGTGACCTCGGTGCCGGTGCGCAGGAGGTCGGCGGGGAGGGCGTCGAGCAGGCCGGCGATGAGATCGGCCCGGTGGATGCCGGCGAGCGGGCGCCCGTGGCGGCGCCGGAAGCCGTCGGCGTCCCACCGGGCGACCCACCGGCCGCGTCGGTCACGGAGGCCGCCTTTGTCTTGGGCGGCGAGGTGTTCGCCGAGGTCGACGCCGAGTTCGTCCAGGCAGCGCAGGGCGTTCGGCCAGAGCGAGATGCCGGCGCCGACGTCCCCGAACTCTTCGGCTCGTTCGAGCACGGTGACGGTCCAGCCCGCCCGGTGCAGCCCGATCGCGGCCCCCAGGCCACCGATTCCCCCGCCGACGACCACTGCGCGCATGGCTCCTCCTCTACATCTGTAGAGGACACTACACCTGTAGAGTGCGTCTTCGTGGACCGGCTTTCGGTGATTGGTGACGCGGCGATCGAGGTGATCGCGGCGGAGGGCATGCGCGGGCTGACGCACCGGGCGGTCGACCGTGCGGCCGGGTTGCCGCTGGGCTCGACGTCGTACTACGCGCGCACACGGGCGGCGCTGCTGTCGTTGACGATGGCGCGGATGGTGGCGCTGGACCAGGTCCCGCCGCGGCCGGGTGGGCTGGCGGAGTCGATCGCGGGGTTCGCGTTCGAGGCGATCACATCCGGCCGGACGCGGATGCTGGCCCGGTACGAGTTCGCACTGGAGGCGACGCGGCGCCCGGAGCTGCGCGCGGTGTACGACGAGGGTGGGTTGCTGATCCGCCGCTTGGCGGTGGAGGCGTTGAGGGAGGCGGGTTCGTCCGACCCGGTTCGGCACGCGACGGTGGTGGTGAACTGGCTGGAGGGGACGATCTTCGACTCTTTGGCCGGGACGGGTTCTCTTGCGCCGCCTGGTTTCGAGGCGTTGGTGGAGAGTGCTCGGGAGCTTTTGGCCGGGATCGGGGTGGGGTGAGTCCGGTTGTCCACAGGCCTGGTGGGATGTGGACAACCGGAGTTCTTCGGCGGTCTTGGACCTGGTCTCAAAACTTAAGGGTGTGTCACTGCGTAACCTGCCGTGCCGCGCTGGAGGGCATCTTGTTCGTGCTCGACACCGGCTGCCGCCGGCGAGACCTACCCGAGGAGCTCGGATGCGGTTCCGGGCACACCGCGTGGCGGCGGTTACGTGAGTGGCAGGACGCCGGCGTGTGGGACCGGCTGCACCGGCTCGTGCTCGACGAGCTGTCCACCATCGACGAGCTCGACTGGACCAGAGGCTGCATCGACGCGGTGTCGGTGCGGTCGAAAAGGGGGGCGAGCTGACCGGCCGCAGCCCCACTGACCGGGGTAAAGCCGGCTCCGAGTACCACGTTCTGTGCGACGCGAACGGGCTACCGCTGCACATCATGTTGTCGGCGGCAAACACCCACGACAGCATGCTGTTCGAGCCGCTGCTGGACACGAACCCGACCGTGCGCGGCCACCACGGCCGGGCGGGCCGGCCACGATGCCGACCGGACAAGCTGCACGCCGACAAGGGCTCGACTACCGCCGCTGCCGCCGCTACCTGACCCGCCGCGGTATCAAGGTCCGTATCGCCCGGCGCGGGCTTGAGGGCGAGTCCCGCCTCGGCCGGGTCCGCTGGGTCGTCGAACGCACGATCTCCTGGCTGCTGCGGTTCAAACGCCTCGGGCTCCGCTACGAACGCACCACGCTGGCGCTACTCACGCTGGCCTGCACCGTGATCAACGTCCGCCGGCTCATAAAGATCGAGCGCGGAGCAGGTCCTCGGGTCGGCACGGGGCCCCCGTCACCACGAGGGAGATCGATCTCCCGGAGGAGGCTGCAGCCGCGTTGCTGACGCCACCATCGACGGGGATGAACGAGCACTCTCGTCGGGAAGTGATCAGCCATCGGTGGGGCCGCCTCGTCAGAGGCGTTCGATGCGGTCGGCCTGCGGGCCCCGGTCGCTCTGACGCACCGCGTACCGGACCCGGTCACCCTTCTGCAGCGGCTCCGACCCCATGATCACGGACGCGTGGGCGAAGAGATCGTCGCCGCCTGCGTCCGGGGTGATGAAGCCGAAGCCGCGGTCGCCGTCGTAGCGCGCGACGACGCCCTCGCCGCCTCGAACGGGCACGTCCCGCGCCGCCGGCCCTGCGGCCGCGGCAGGCGCCGACCGCTGCGGCGCCGTCTGGGGCTCGGCGCCCCGGACCAGGTGCACGTCGCGGGCCTGCGGGCCTTTGTCTCCACTGGCCACCTCGTAGGCGACGCGGTCGCCCTCCGCGAGCCACGTCAGCCCCTCGGCCAGGGCCCGGGCGTGAACGAAGACGTCCCCGGCGCCGGAGTCGGGGTTGATGAAGCCGAAGCCCTTGTCCTCGTCGTACCAGGCCACCGTGCCGTCGGCACCGTCCGCGATACCGGCCGCAGCGGGTGAGCCGGCCCCTGCTCCCAGCGGGATCACATGCCCGGCCTGCGGGCCGCGCTCGCCTTCGACGATCAGGAAGGCCACCCGCTGCCCCTCGGTGACCACGCCGCCGGTCACGATGGCGGAGCTGTGCACGAAGATGTCGGCGCCGCCGCCGTCCGGCGACGCGAAGCCGTACCCCTTGCCCGGCTCGTACCAGTTGACGGTGCCGAGCAGGCCCACGGCGCTGCCGGTGGCCGCATCGGCGGTGACGCGAACGCGCAGCGCCTGGGGCCCGCGGTCGTTCTCGCCGACCTCGAAAACGACGGCCTGACCCTCGCGGAGCACTTTCGCGCCGCCGTCCCCGACGATCTCGGAGGCGTGCACGAACACGTCCGGCGAGCCGTCCTCGGGCGCGAGGAAGCCGAAACCCCGTTCGGCGTCGAACCAACGGACGGTTCCTTGCGGCATCAAAGGCTCCAGGTCGAGAGGGCGGGCACTGGCCCCCAGTCTCTCTGACAGACCTCCGGTCCGTCGGGCCGGGTCCACAGGCGGGCGGTGCGGAGCCGGGGGCGGGCCGTCGGGTGGGGCCCGCCGCGCAACGGGCCGTCCCCGCGATCACCGCACCGCTGTCGATCAACACCCCCTCCGCGCTCGCCCCTGAGAGCGCAGTCTCAGGCGTCCCGGCGCTGCAACACCGCGCTTCCCGCCACCAGCGCCGCCGCGGCCCAGCCCGCGCAGATCAGCAACCCCACCCAGGGCGCGTACGGGGCCGGGGCCATCGTGATCGGGTTCGGGTGCCCCGTCTCGACCATCGCGTTCACCCCCGCGATGCCCGGGAAGTACGCCACCAGCTCCGGCAGTCCCAGCGATGCCACGATCAGCGGCAGCGGCACCAGCAGCACGATCACCGTCACCAGCGTCCCCGCCGCGCTGCGCAGCGCCCAGCCGATGCCCGTGCACAGCAACCCCAGCAACGCGAAGTACCCGCCCATCCCGGATGCCGTCGTGAAGCCTCCTTCGAGCGTCGTCGGCAGGCCGTGGCCGTCCTTCACCGCCGTGGCCAGTGCCATGCCCGCGCAGGAAAGCGCTACGCCGTAAGCGAAGAGCACCGGGAGCAGCACTGCCGCCTTCGCCAGTGCCACGCGAGAGCGGACCGGCGTCCACAGCAGCGTCGACCGGATGCCGCCGCCCGCGTACTCGCTCGTGACGAACAGCGTTGCCAGCGCGATCACCGCGAACTGCGTCAAGTAGAAACCGCCGCCGAGGGCGATGGTGCTCGCCGACTGGGGGTCGTCGTCGAAGTGCTGGGCTATTCCGGACAGGGTGCTGTAGCCCAGCATCAGCGCCGTCCCCGCGATCAGGCACCACCACGTCGCCCGGACCGACCAGAACTTCGTCCACTCCGCCGCCACCGCTCCGGACAGGCCGCCCGCGCGTGCGCTTGAAGAAGTCACAGTCATGCCGACACCCCGTATTCCACCGAAGAAGCGGTCAGTTCCATGTACGCCTGCTCGAGCGACGCCGTCCGCTCGGCGAGCCCGTGCACGCGGATCCCCAGCTCGTGCACCACATCGCCGACGCGGGTGACGTCGAGACCGTCCACCACCAGCTCGTCCGGCTCGCCCGCGTGCGTCGACCCGCCCTCGGCGCGCAGCCGTGCGGCGAGCTTCGAACGTTCACCGTCGGCCGGGACGCGGACCGAGACCGTCGTGCGGGAGTTGCCCGCGATGAACTCCGCGACCGGCGCGTCGGCGAGCAGTTTGCCCTTGCCGATGACGATCAGGTGGTCGGCGGTCAGCTGCATTTCGCTCATCAGGTGGCTGGAGACGAACACCGTCCGCCCCTCCGCGGCCAGCGAGCGCATCAGCTGCCGGACCCAGCGGACGCCGTCCGGGTCGAGGCCGTTGACCGGCTCGTCGAACATCAGGACGCCCGGGTCGCCGAGCAGCGCCCCCGCGATGCCGAGCCGCTGGCCCATGCCGAGCGAGAACTGCCCGGCCCGCTTGCCGGCGACGTCCGAGAGCCCGACGGTCGCGAGGACCTCTTCGACGCGGCTCGTCGCGATCCCGTTGCTGCGCGCCATGGCCGTGAGGTGCTTCCCGGCGCTGCGGCCGGGGTGCAGTGCCTTGGCGTCGAGCAGCGCGCCGACCTCGCGCAGCGGGTGCCGCAGCTCGGCGTAGCGCTTGCCGCCGACCAGCACCTCGCCTGCTTGTGGGTGGTCGAGGCCGACGGTCATCCGCATGGTCGTCGACTTCCCGGCGCCGTTCGGACCGAGGAAGCCGGTCACCTGGCCCGATGTGACGTCGCAGGTGAGCGCGTCGACGACGGTCTTCTCCCCGTAGCGTTTCGTGAGTCCCCTGAGCGTGATCATGACCCCAGTCTGGGATTTCCGGGACGCTGGGGACATCGGCCGACGGTCGCAGCCGACCCCCGACTTTCGGCGGGGTTCAGGCGCGGCGGCGGGTGTGCCGGGTCGGGGCGGCGGTGGCCGGGTCCTCGGGCCAGGGGTGCTTCGGGTAGCGGCCGCGCAGGTCGGCGCGGACGCCCGCGTAGCCGCTGGTCCAGAAGCCCGCGAGGTCGGCGGTGATCGCGGCGGGGCGGCCGGCGGGGGAGAGCAGGTGCAGCACGACCGGGACGCCGGCGAGGGTGGGCGTTTCGGTCCAGCCGAAGGTCTCCTGAAGTTTGACGGCGAGCACGGGTTGGTCGCCGGTGTAGTCGACCCGAATGTGCGAGCCGGACGGGACTTCCAGTCGATCCGGGGCGAGTTCGTCCAGTTTGGACGCTTCGGGCCAGGGCAGGAGGGCCTTGAGTGCGGTGCCCGCGTTGATGTTCGCGAGGTCGGACTTCCGGCGGGCGTGCGACAGGTCCAGCCAAGTGTCCACTTCGGACAGAAGGGTGGCGTCGTCGACCGCGGGCCAGGGGGCGCCGACGACGCGGTGCAGGAAGGCCATCCGTTCGCGCAGGCGGGTGGCGTCCTGGCTCCACTTGAGGAGGCCGAGGCCGTTTTCGCGGAGTCCGGTGACGAGGGCGTCGTGGACGTCCGGGGCGCGGAGGGGTTTCTCGGACAGGACGATCGCGCCGAGCTTGCGGACGCGGCGGGCCACGACGTCGCCGTCCCAGGTGATTTCGTCCACTTCGGACACGGGACCGACGTGCGTGGCGAGGGTTTCGTCGGCGGCCGCGGCGAGGCGGATGGTGCCGTGGACGCGGCCGGGGTCGCGGGTGGCTTCGGCGATGGCCAGCCATTCGGAGTCGAGGCCGCTGCCGGGCGGGAGTTCGGCCGCGGTGCCGCCGGCCATGAGGTAGACGGGCGCGCCCCCGGGACGCCGCCGGGCGAGCCGCTCGGGGTGCGCGAGGGCGACGACCAGCGCGGGATCGGGCCGGGCATCGCCGGCCAGGTGGGGTGTGTGGCCGGTGGCTGCTCGGGTGGGAGAACGATCGGTCGCTCGCTTGCCGGCTCCGGGTTCGGTCTCGCCGGAGGGAGAACGACCGGTCGCTCGCCGGTTGGCGCCGGCTTCGGTGCTGCCGGAGGGAGAACGATCGGTCGGTTGCGGGTCGAGCCCGCGCTCGGTGGTGCTGGCGGGAGAATGATCGGTCGGTTGCCGGGCGGGGCCGCGTTCGGTGGTGCCGGAGGGAGAACGATCGGTCGGTTGCGGGTCGAGCCCGCGCTCGGTGGTGCTGGCGGGAGAACGACCGGTCACCCGCCGAGCGTTCGGGCGGTCGGTGAGCAACCCCTCGAGCCGCCGGGCGTCGCGCTTCCAGCGTCGCGAGCCCTCGTCCGCGGCTGAACGGAGCCTTCTCAACTCCGCGTTCACGTCCGTCAGCGTTGCGCCCGCGTCCAGCAGGGCCACCACCTCGGCCGCCGTCCGGGGGCCGACCTCCGAAGCGCCGTCCAGCAACGCCCGTGCCAGCCGGGGGTGCAGGCCCAGCTCCGCCATCCGGCGACCGCGTGCCGTCACCGCTCCCGAAGCGTCCGTTGCACCCAACGTCGCCAGCAACGCGCGCCCCGCCGCCAGTGCGCCCTCGCCCGGTGGGTCCCACCAGGCCAGACCGCTCCCGTCCGGCGTCGACCAGCACGCCAGCTCCAGCGCCAGCCGGGCCAGCTCGGCCGTCCTGATCTCCGGCTCCGGGTACGCCGGCAGCAACGCCTGCTCGTTCGCCGCCCAGCACCGGTACGCCCGCCCCGGCCCCTCGCGGCCCGCGCGCCCGGAACGCTGCGTGGCCACCGCCGCCGAGACGCGCACCGTCGCCAAACCGGGCAGGCCGCGTCGGTGGTCGACTCGTGGCACTCGCGCCAGCCCCGAATCCACCACCGCGCGCACGCCCGGCACCGTCAGGCTCGACTCCGCCACCGCCGTCGCCAGCACCACTCGGCGACGCGACCGCGGCCGCAGCGCATCGTCCTGGTGTGCCGCCGACAGCCGCCCGTGCAACGGCAGGACGTCCACATCGGACAGAGACAGCATCCCCGACGTCCGCGCGATCTCGCCCGCGCCCGGGAAAAAGGCGAGCACGTCACCGTCCCCTGAGGACAGTGCCGTCCGCACCGCCCGCGCGACGCACGCCTCGATGCGCTCACCCCGCGCCGGCGGGACGTACGAGAAAGCCACGGGATAGGTCGCCACCGAGGCCGTGATCACCGGGGCATCACCCAGGAGCGTCGCGAGCCGGCCCGCGGCCACCGTCGCCGACGTCGCCAGCAGGCGCAGGTCGTCGCGCAGCCCCGCGCGGACGTCGAGCAGCAACGCCAGCAGCAGGTCCGCGTCCAGGTGCCGCTCGTGGCACTCGTCGAGCAGCACCGTCGACACCCCGGGCAGCTCGGGATCGCCCTGCACGCGCCGCACCAGCAGCCCCGACGTCACGACCTCGATCCGGGTCCGCGCCGACACCTTCCGGTCGCCGCGCACCGCGTACCCCACCGTCTCGCCGACCGGCTCACCCAGCAGCGCGGCCATCCGGGAAGCCGCCGCGCGGGCAGCCAGCCGCCGCGGCTCGGCGACGACCACCCGGCCGCCGGACGAAGCCAGCGCCAGCGGCACCAGCGTCGTCTTCCCCGTCCCGGGCGGCGCGACGAGGACCGCGGTGCCGTGGGCGTCCAACGCGGAAAGGAGCTCGGGCAGGACAGCGCGAACCGGGAGATCGGGCAGCTTCACTTCTCGGTGACCTCGGGTGGGGCGGGCAGCTGGTAACCGGACGGCCCGATGTTCGCGTTGAGCGAGCGCAGCCATTCGCCGGAGGAGATCATCTTGCGGATCGCGTCGTCGACCGCGTTCACGCCCTGGCTGTCGCCCTTGCGCAGCCCGACGCCGTAGCTCTCCTTCGAAAACGCCTTCCCGACGACCTTCAGCAGCTCGGGGTCGCGCGTGACGTAGCCCGCGAGGATCACCCCGTCGGTGGTCATCGCGTCGATCTGGCCGGCGAGCAGCGCGGTCACGCAGTCCGGGTACCGCGGGTACTCGACCAGCTGCACGGCCTGCGCGAACTTGTCCTTCACCTGCTGCGCCGGCGTCGACCCGGTGACCGAGCACAGGCGGCGCCCGTTGAGCGTCTCCGGGCCGGTGATGTCCGGGGACGTCCGCCGCACCAGCAGGTCCTGCCCGGTGGTGAAGTACGGCCCGGCGAAGGCCACCTGCTGCTTGCGCTTGTCGGTGATCGAGTAGGTCGCGACGACCAGGTCGACCGCGCCGGACGTGAGGTCCGTCTCGCGCGTCGCGGACGTCGTCTCGCGCCACGTGATGTCCTTCGCGGCGACCCCCAGTTCCGACGCGACGAAAGTCGCGACGTCGACGTCGAACCCGACGAACCGGCCGTCGACCGTGCGCTCGGAAAGCCCCGGGGCGTCGAACCGGATGCCGATGGTCAGGTGATCCGTCGCACTGGCACGGGTCACCAGCGAGTCGGTCGGCGAGACCTTCGACGGACCGCAGGCCGCCGCCGTGACCAGCAGCAACGCCGAACCGAGGAGCGTCCGCCACCGCATCGCGCCCCTCCCTCCGCCGTCGCCGTGCCCTCACGTGGTTCTCAGGTCCTCCCGTTAGCCTAAGTGCGTGGTGCGACCGTCCCAACCCGTACTGGACGCCGTCGGCACGCTCGCCCGGGTCGGGCTGGCGGCCGTCTGGCTCGTTTCCGGTGCGCTCAAGCTGGCGGATCCGGGGCAGACGTTGATCGCCGTGAAGGCGTACGACGTGCTGCCGGACGCACTCGCCAACGTGGTGGCCATCGCGCTGCCGCTCGTCGAGCTCGTGCTCGGGTTGTTCCTGCTCGCGGGCCTGGCGACCCGGTGGGTCGCGGGCGCCGCGCTGGTGCTGCTCCTGGTGCTCATCGCCGGCATCGCCCAGTCCTGGGCGCGCGGGCTGAGCATCGACTGCGGGTGCTTCGGCGGCGGCGGCCAGGTGGCGGCGGGGCAGACCGAATACCCGCAGGAGATCCTCCGCGACTCCGGTTTCGCGCTGCTGGCGGTGTGGCTGCTGGCGCGGCCGCGCACGTGGCTGTCGCTCGACGGCTGGCTCGCGCGAGGTCGCGGGAACTCTGACGAACCCGAGCCCGACTACTCGGGTATCGCGGAAGGGAACTGATACACAGTGGGTGGAGCTGAGCGGACCGCTCGGAAGCGTCGTCAGGCCGCACAGGCCGGGGGAGCCAGGGCGGTGGCCCAGGCCAGGGGCGCGTCGACCGACAAGCGGAAGTGGATCATCGGAATCGCCGCCGTGGTCGTCGTGGCCGCGCTCGTGATCGGCGGCGTGATCTGGACGATCTCGGACAAGAACAAGACCGACGGCCAGGTCATCAACCCCGGGCAGGGCAGTTCGCTGGCCGGCGGCGTGACGCAGAAGCGCGACGGCGTCGTCGTCACCGTCGGCAAGGCGGGCGCGAAGGCCACGATCGACGTCTACGCCGACTTCCTCTGCCCGATCTGCGGCCAGTTCGAGAAGACCTACAAGACCGACGTCGAGCAGGCGATCAACGACGGCAAGCTGCAGGTGCGCTACCACATGGTGCCGCTGCTCAACGACCGCTCCGACCCGCCGGGCTACTCGCTCGACTCGGCGAACGCGGCGCTGGCCGCGGCCGACGCCGGCAAGTTCCTCCAGTTCCACGACGCGCTGTTCGCGAACCAGCCCGAAGAGGGCAAGCGCGGCTACGACAAGGCGCAGCTGATCAAGCTCGGCCAGGACGTCGGCATCACCGACCCGGCGTTCTCGCAGACGGTCAACGCCGGCACGTACGACCAGCAGGTCAACGCCGCTTTCCAGCAGATCGAGAACGACCCGAAGCTGGCGCAGGACTTCGGCAACGGCCGGAGCGGATTCGGCACGCCGACGGTCACGGCGAACGGCGCGATCGTCAACTGGCAGGACTCGGGCTGGCTCGCGAAGGTCACCGGCTGACTCCGGGCAATTCGCCCACTCGGGTAGGGACCGTCGACTAGGCTGTTTCCCGGAGCAGGGGAACCGGGGGTCGCACGCGCACGTCGCACCTCCGGTGACAGGGAGGGCCAGTGGGCGGTTCGCATCAGGGGTTTCACGTCGACGACGGCGCGTACGCGAGGTACGCCCGCCAGGTCGACCCGCTCGGTGACGACGTCAAGGGCGCGGCCGACACGCACGTCGGCCCGCACGTCGGCGTCGGCTTCTCCGACATGGGTGCGGAGTCCGGCCTGACCGGTGCCTACAGCGGCCGGATGCGCGCGCTCCAGGAGCGGATGCACCGCGTCGGCGGCGGCTGGCGGCAGGTCGGCGACGCGGCCCGGCAGACCGACCGCAACTACGCGGCGGTCGAGGCCGAGCACGGCGACGTCGTCCGGCGCCTCGGGACGGATCTCCCGTGACCGAGCACCACACCGACCAGCTCGTCCGGCACAGCCTGGACACCACGAACCAGTTCGCGGACAAGCTGCGCCACGACCCGGCCGCGCTCAGCGGCGCGCGCGACGCGCACGTCGCGTTACAGACGTCGGTGGGACGCACCCGCGACACCGCGGCCGACCAGCGCGTCAACCTGACGTCTGCGAGTTCGGGGGCCACGACCGATCGCGCCACCGCGACGTCGCAGAGCCTGGAGAAAGAGGTCCAGGACCTCCTCGACGAGAGCGCCGAGATCGAGAAGGCCGTTGCCGAGGCGGCCGAGACGCTGAACCTGGGCGAGATCAAGAACGACCAGGTCCGCGACCAGATCATCAAGGAGATCTCGGCCGCGATGAAGGCGCTGGCGGCGGTGAAGTCCATCCAGCCGCCGGAAAGCCGCGCCGCCGCGTCGCGCGACATCCTGATGAAGCTGCAGACCAAGATCAGCCAGCTGACCGGCCAGGCCGCGACCTTCAGCGAGCAGACGATCACCCAGCTCACCGACATCGGCACCAAGCTCGGCGGCGGCGGGGAGCAGACGACGTCGGCTTCCTCGGCTTCGACGCACGTGGGGTCGTCGTTCAACAGCAACAGCGGCTACTCCGGTGGTGGGGACTCCGGAGGCGGCGGCGGTGGGGGAGGAGGCGGCGGTGGCGGGGGCGGCGGTGCCGTGCACAAGCCGCGGCTGCCGGTCGCGATCCCGCCGCAGCCCGGCTCCGGCGTCGCGATCAACCTGCCCGGCGGCAAGCAGGTCATGGCGCCCAACGAGACTGCCGCGAAGGCTGTGCGCAACGCGCTTTCGCAGCTCGGCGTGCCGTACGTGTGGGGTGGGACCGCGCGCGGCCAGGGGCTGGACTGCAGTGGCCTGACCATGACGTCGTACCAGGACGCGGGGCTGCAGCTGCCGCGGACGGCGAAGATGCAGACGGTCGGGGCCGAGGTGCCCTCGATCGACCAGCTGCTGCCGGGCGACCTCGTCGTCTGGTCGGGGCACGTGGCGATGGTGATCGGGGACGGCCAGATGATCGAGGCCGGCGACCCGGTGCAGATCAGCAAGATCCGCACCACGAACGCGGGACAGTCGTTCATCGGCTTCTACCGGCCGACGGGGTAACTTCGCACCGTGGCCGAATTCGACATGGACCTCGCTTCCTCGCGGATCGCCGAGCAAGCGGACCGCGCGGGCGCGGAGGCTTCCGCGCGCTTCGAGCGATCCGGCCCGGTGGTGGGCAAGGCGTCGTCCCCGGACAGCACCATCGAGGTCGAGGTCGCGCCCGGCGGGCTGCTGACCGGGCTCAGCATCCACCGGTCGGCGTTGCGGCACGGGTCGTCGGTGCTCGCCGACCAGATCCTCGAGCTGGCCCAGCGCGCGACCCGCCGCGCGGGCGACAAGATGTACCACGCGCTGGCGCCGGTGGTGGACGCGTCGCAGCTGGAAGTCCTGGGTTACGAACCGATCCCGGACGACGACCCGGACGCCGACACCTACTCGTACGGAAGGTGAGCGCGATGCCCACGACGCGTGAGCTGATTTCCCAGGCCCGGGCGCGCGAAGAGGCGATGGCCCGCGTGGACGAGCTGCTGGCGTCGGCATCCGGCACGGCCCACGACCTCGACGGCCAGGTGGAGGCAACGGTCGACGGCCGCGGCAAGCTGCTGCGGCTGTGGCTGGCGCCGTCGGCGGTGAACCTGGGCGAGAGCCTGGGGCCGCTGGTGGTGGAGATCGCCCAGGCGGCCATGCGCGAGGCGACCCAGGACGGCTACAACAAGGTCGCTTTGCTGCTGGGCGAAGAGATGACGTCCTTGATCGAGCAGATGACGGGCATGCCGGCGCCCGCGCGAGCCGAGGACGACGACCCGGGGATGACGGTCGAGGAGTTCCAGCGGCTGAGGGCGGAGCGGCTCGGTTCGGCGCCGCCGGAATCACCCGAACCGGTGACGAGCGCCGAGGACGAGGACGCATATTGGGACTCCTTCGACCCGGCTTCGTTGCGCTCGGATCGCTAGGCCAGCCGCGCCACGAGGTCCGTGACCTCGTCGAGGTGGGCCGCCGTGGTCAGGTGGCCCATGCCCGGGAACACCTGGACGTCGCAGCCGAGCGTGCGGCGCGCCGCCGGGACCAAGCGGCGTGGGGGCAGGAACCGGTCGTACTCCCCGACTCCGACGACGCACGGCTGCGCGGAGCGACGCGCCAGGAGCGGAGCAGGCAACGGCGGCGGGGCCAGCGTTGTGCGGCAGCAGCGGGCCACCAGCGTCATCCACTCCACCTCCGTCGCCGGTGGTTCCTCGCCGGGGCCGACGAACAGCCGCAGCATCCGGTGGGTGTTCGCCGTGGTGGGCCGCAGCAGCCAGCGCGTCGAGGCCAGGGCCAGGTGTGGATCCACGCTCAGCCGCACGATCCCGGCGGGGGAGACCAGCACCCGGCCCGCGATGCGCGGTGACTCGGCGGCCAGGACGACGGCCGCGCCGAGCGAATTGCCCACCAGTACGACGTCTTCGGCGTCCGTCGCTGTCAGGACCTCGTCCAGCACGGCGCCGTACCAGGCCGACCGGGCCCGCCGGGGGCGGCGCGGGTCGCTGAGTCCCGGCTGGCCGGGCAGGTCCACCACCGTCGTCGGCCGGCGGGCTGACAGCGCTCGCAGCCACGGCAGGGCCACCGCCGCGGTGAAGCTGGTGCCGGGGACCAGGACGACCCGTGCCGGTCCGGTGCCCGCAGAGGTCAGCTCCACCCGTCCGGCGCTGGTGGTCACCGTCGTACCGGTGATCGGGAAATCCGCGCGCGCCAACGCTTCCGTGCACCAACGCCGTACTTCGCGTTGGCCGCGCGCGTTCTTGTAGACGGCCGGCATCGGGCCAGTGTGGCTCAGTTCAGCTGGGCGGTCGAGTTCGCGCCGTCCAGGGACTCGCGGATGATGTCCGCGTGGCCCGCGTGCTGGGCCGTCTCGTGGATCAGGTGCAGCACGATCCGGCGGGCCGACCAGAACTGGGGATCCGGCGGTGACCACGGGGTCGTCGGCAGCTGCACCGAAACGTCCAGTGAAGGCAGCGACCGCACATACGCGTCCGTGGCTTCGGCGGCCGCCGAGTAGGCCGAAAGCCAGCGCGAGAGCGTCTCGCTCATCGAGTACTGCGCCGTGTCCAGCATGCCGTCCGGGAGCGAGCCGTCCGCGGACTTCAGGACCTGCAGCCACATGCGCTCGCCCGTCGCCAAGTGGCGGATCAGGCCGCCCAGGGTCAGTTCGCTCACCGTCGTCCGGCGGGCCGCGTCGGCGTCCGAAATGTCGCGGACCGGGATCAGCAAGCGCTTCCGCACTTCCGCCAGCAGGCCCAGGAGGTCTTCGTGTTCGCGAGTCATGGGACGACCGTAGAAGCGAATTAGGTCAGTATATGACCGCAATCCGCAATCCCGCTGAGCGGAAACCGAGTTCGGTCAGAGGTCTGGACCAACCCCAAAAGCCTGTGTCTTAATTCAAGGCGTGAATTTCGGTCTCTCGACGAGGAGGACCCGGATGGGTCTCGGACGCAGACTGGGCATCGGCGCGCTGGCACTGGGGTTGCTGGTGGCGTCGGAGACCCCCGCCCTCGCCGGGAACGGCCCGGCGTACCGGGATTCCTGGCGTCCGGTGAAGGTCCGGGTCGCCGACCTGATGTCCCGGATGACCCTCGACGACAAGCTCGGCCAGATGATGCAGGCCGAACGGCTCGGGGTGAAGAGCCCGGCCGACGTCACCACCGGCCGGCTCGGCTCGCTGCTCTCCGGCGGCAGCTCGCAGCCGACTCCGAACACGCCCGTCACCTGGGCCGACATGTACGACGGCTTCCAGAAAGCCGCCCTCGCCACGCCGCTGGGCATCCCGCTCATCTACGGCGTCGACGCCGTCCACGGCCACAACGGTCTTTACGGCGCCACCGTCTACCCGCACAACATCGGCCTCGGCGCGACCCGGGACCCGCGGCTGGTCGAGAAGATCGGCCGCGCCACCGCGGAAGAGGTCTCCGGCACCGGCATCGACTGGGACTTCGCGCCCTGCCTGTGCGTCGCCCGCAACGACCGCTGGGGCCGTACCTACGAGTCCTTCGGCGAGGTCCCGCAGCTGGCCACCGAGATGACGTCGATCATCACCGGCCTGCAGGGAACGAAGCTCGACCGGCCGGGTTCGGTCCTGGCCACCGCCAAGCACTACGTCGGCGACGGCGGCACCACCGGCGGCGTCAACGAGGGCAACACCGAGATCAGCGAGCAGGAGCTGCGCCAGATCCACCTGCCGCCGTTCAAGGCCGCCGTCCAGCGCGGGGTCGGCTCGGTGATGATCTCCTACAGCAGCTGGAACAGCGTGAAGCTGCACGCGAACTCGTACCTGATCAACGACGTCCTGAAGAAGGAGCTCGGCTTCAAGGGCATCGTCGTCTCGGACTACAACGGCGTCGACAAGATCGACGGCAAGACCGGCTTCACCCCCGAAGAGGTCGAAGCCTCGATCAACGCGGGCATCGACATGGTGATGGTGCCCTACGAGTGGCAGAAGTTCATCGACACGCTGCGCACGCTGGTGCAAGAAGGCCGCGTGCCGATGTCGCGGATCGACGACGCGAACAAGCGCATCCTGACGAAGAAGTTCGAGCTCGGCCTCTTCGAGCACCCGCTGACCGATCGGCGGTTCCTGAGCACCATCGGCAGCAAGCAGCACCGTGACCTGGCGCGCCAGGCCGTCCGGGAATCCCAGGTGCTGCTGAAGAACGACAACCACGTGCTGCCGCTGTCCAAGCGCGAAAAGATCTTCGTGGCCGGCAAGAGCGCCGACGACATCGGCAACCAGTCCGGCGGCTGGACGGTCGGCTGGCAGGGCACCAGCGGCCCGGTCATCCCCGGCACCACGATCCTGCAAGGCATCAAGAGCACGTCGTCGAAGGTGACCTACGCCAAGGACGGCGCGGGGATCGACAAGAGCTACGACGTCGCCGTCGCCGTCGTGGGGGAGACGCCGTACGCGGAAGGCAAGGGCGACCGTCCACAAGGGATGGGGCTGGACGCCACCGACCTCGCGACGCTGCAGAAGCTGAAGGACTCCGGCGTGCCGACGGTGGTCGTGCTGGTGTCCGGGCGCCCGCTGGACATCGCGGCGCAGCTGCCGGACTGGGCCGGGCTCGTCGAGTCGTGGCTGCCGGGCAGCGAAGGCCAGGGTGTCGCCGACGTCCTCTTCGGCGCCTACAACCCGACCGGCAAGCTGCCGGTGACCTGGATGCGCAGCGCCGACCAGCAGCCGATCAACGCCGGCGATGGCAAGCCCGCGCTGTTCCCCTTCGGCTACGGCCTGCACTACTCGCGCCACTGGTGATCGTTTCCCCGCCCCCACCGGAAGGAACACGCATGTCGTCCAGATCCCGCCGCCCCCTGATCCGGGTATTGGCCTTCTTCGCCGCCTGCCTGGGTCTCACCCTGGGCGCCCCGGCCGTGCAGGCCGCGACGCCGTTCAAGGTGCTCGCCTTCTACAGCGGCACCTACGACGCCGCGCACATCAGCTTCGAGAAGGAGGCCAACGTCTGGTTCCCGCAGCAGGCGGGCGCCAACGGCTTCACCTACACCTCGACGACCAACTGGAACCAGCTGACCACCATCACGCCGAGCCAGTACCAGGTCGTCATGTTCCTCGACGACCAGCCGCAGTCGCAGGCGCAGTTCCAGGGCTTCCAGCGGTACATGCAGGCCGGCGGCGCGTTCTACGGCTTCCACGTCACGGCCTACAACGACAGCTCGACGCCGTCGTACGCCAACTGGTTCCACAACGACTTCCTCGGCACCGGCCGCTTCACCTCGAACTCGTGGGGCCCGACGCCGGAGACGCTGAAGATCGAGAACCGCACGCACCCGTCGACGGTGAACCTGCCGGCGACGATCAAGTCGTCGACGTCCGAGTGGTACGCCTGGCAGAACGACCTGCGCCAGAACCCGAACATCACCATCCTGGCGTCGATGGACCAGTCCACGTTCCCGATCGGCACCGACCCGAACCAGACCTGGTACAGCGGGTACTACCCGATCTCGTGGACGAACAAGAACTACAAGATGATCTACTCGAACTTCGGCCACAACGCGATGAACTACGACACGAACACCGCGCTGTCCTCGACGTTCGAAAGCGCCGACCAGAACCGGTTCCTGCTCGACGGCCTGAAGTGGCTCGGGGGCGGCGGCACGACCACCCCGCCGCCGGACGGCACGATCGACCCGTCGGCCTGGTACGCCGTGACGAACAAGGCGTCCGGCAAGTGCGTCGACGCGAAGGCCGCGGGCAGCACCAACGGCACCGTGATCCAGCAGTACGCCTGCAACGGCACCACGGCGCAGCAGTACCAGTTCGCCCCGACCAGCGGCGGCTTCGACCGGATCAACAACCGCACCAACCCGGCCGAGGTCATCGACGTCACCAACGTGGCGACGACGGACAACGCCGGTCTGCAGCTGTGGTCCTACAGCGGCGGGAACAACCAGCAGTGGCAGCCGGTGTCGGAGGGCAGCGGGTACTACCACTTCGTCGCCCGCCACAGCGGCAAGTGCCTGACCGTGCCGGGAGCGTCCACCGCGGACAGCGTCCAGCTGGTCCAGTCGACCTGTGACGGCAGCGCCGCTCAGTCGTTCAAGGTCGCCTAGCGCGCCGTCGTCCTGATCCGCACGACCAGGACGGCGACCGTCAGGAGCAGCAGGGCGAAGAGGGCGCCCGCGGAACGCGTCGTTCCGCGGGCGCCCCACGCCGTCCCGGCCGGTAGTACGACCAGTGACGTCGCAAGGTACGCCAGGTGCGTCCCGGGTTCCGCCGGGTGGTCGCTCACCGAGCTCGCGATGGCTTGGGCCAGCAGCGCGAGTTCGACCAGGACGGCCAGCGGGCGCCACCGCGGCCAGCGGTACCGCCCGGCCGCCGTCACGGCCAGTGCCGTGAGCCCGGCCAGCAGGCAGACCGCGGTCGTCGCGAAGGCCAGCGGCTCGATCACGCGCGTTTCGCTTTGCGGCGACGGCGTTTCGTGCCCAGCCGGAAGAGCCACGTCGAGATGCCGGTGAGCATCAGTGCCAGCGGGGTCAGGCCGAGGACCACCCAGACGAGCCGCCACCAGCCGTCGACCAGCCAGCCGAAGTGCGCGGCCTCGAACACCTTGCCGTAGAACCGGTTGGCCGCCGGTTCGGCCTTGGCGTCCACAGAGGACACGTGCGTGGCGTCGTGGCTGTCGACGTACACCGTGCGGTCGCCGCCGAAGAACGCGCGGGCGCCGTAGGGCTGGTAGCCGTCGTCCGCGATCGAAACCGTGTAGTAGTCGGTGCCTTCGGCCGGCGGGACGAGGTAGCGGACCGTGCCGGGGGACGCGGCGAGCGCGGCGGCCGAGGCCCGGTCGATGCCGATCTCCGGGGTGCCGGGCGCGGCCGGGTTCGCCGTGAAGCTGTACTTCGCCTCGTCCGGCGCCGAGCCGCCGGTGATCGCGAGCCACGCGTTTTCGACCGGGGGCAGGTAGAACGCCGCGCCGGTGACGCCCCACATCAGCACGAACGGCACCGAGACGATGCCGATGACGTTGTGCAGGTCGTAGTCGCGGGCGAAGCGGCCCTTGCCGAGCCGGACGCGGAAGCCGTGCGAGAACTTCTTGAAGCCCGGCCACCAGACGACGATCCCGGTGATGGCCAGCAAGATCATCAGCAGCCCGAGCACGACGAGGACCAGCTCACCCCAGTTCATTTCCGGGACCGGTGTCGGCGCAGCGAGCCACGAGACGTATCCCGGATCGTCCTGGCAGGTGAACGCGCAGTCGTGGAGGTTCGTCAGCCAGCCCATGACGCCGTCGGTGAGCTTCTGCGGCCCGGTGATCCGCCCGCTGCCGGGGTCGACCGCGTACGCCTCGGTGTAGTTCGCGTCGCCGACCGCGATGACGCCGTCGTCGTTGCTGACCCAGGCCGCGGAGAACTCCGGGTGAGCCTGTTTGACCAGGTCCCGCGCCTGCTGGAGGCCGATCGGGTGGGCACTCTCGGTGTGCGCGTAGAAGTCCGCGTGCGTCGCGCGGAAGTACTCGGCGCGGTAGAGCAGGACTACTCCGGCGGTGGTTTCGAGGACCAGCAGCAGCCCGAGCACCAGCGACGTCCACCGGTGCGTGACGACCAGCGCGCGGCGCACGGGCTTGCGCCGGTACCAGCGGCGGACGGCGCGTTTCGGTGGATCGGCCCTGGTCAGCTCGGGTGCTTCGGCGGTCACGGTGTCCCCTCACCTCGGTCAAGATCGAAGTGAGGTTAGCCTTGCTTTAGTGACCCTGTCTTCCGTCCTTCGGTGGATGTGCGGCGAGTCACCGCCCCTTTAACATGAAGCACTTTCACAAAATGGAGGGTGCGATGCGGCGCGGCGTGGTCTTCGTGGTCCTGACGTTGCTCGCGGGTCTCGTCGCGGGCGTGTCCCCGGCAGTGGCGGTCACGCAGCCGTTCTTCTGGGGTGTCGCCACCTCCGGCTACCAGGCGGAGGGCTCGGCGCCCGACAGCAACTGGCGCCGCTACGAGCAGGCGAAGACGTCGTCGATCAAGGAGCCCTACCTCGAGTCCGTCGACTTCCGGCACCACTACGCCGAGGACATCGACCGCGCGAAGCAGCTCGGCGTGAACGTGTTCCGCTTCAGCGTCGAGTGGGCCCGGATCGAGCCGCGGCCCGGGCAGGTCGACCAGGCCGAGCTGGCGAACTACGACGACGTCGTGCGCCGCGTCCTGGACGCCGGGATGCGGCCGATGATCACCCTCGACCACTGGGTCTACCCGGGCTGGGTCGCCGACCAGGGCGGCTGGGACAGCGACCGCACGGTCGACGCCTGGCTCGCCAACGCCCGCCGCGTCGTGGACCGGTACAAGGGGCTCGGCGCGCTCTGGATCACGATCAACGAGCCGACCGTCTACCTGCAGAACGAGACCGCCAACGGCGGGCTCGCCGGGTGGAAGCTGCCGTGGGCGCAGGCGCGGCTGGTGAAGGTGCACCGCGCGGCGTACGACCTGATCCACCAGCTGGACCCGGGTGCGCTCGTGTCCAGCAACAGCGCGTACATCCCGGCCGTGCAGGGCGTGCTCGACGCGTCGTTCCTCGACCAGGTGCGCGACAAGCTCGACTTCGCCGGCCTCGACTACTACTACGGCGCGAGCCTCGACAACCTCAGCGCGATCCACGCGGCGAGCGGCGAGTTCTGGAAGGTGACGCCGCAGCCGGACGGCATCTACTACGCACTTCGTTACTACGCGCGGAAGTTCCCGGGCCTGCCGCTGTACGTCGTCGAAAACGGGATGCCGACCGACAACGGCAACGCGCGTCCCGACGGCTACACGCGCTCGGATCACCTGCGTGACCACATCTACTGGGTGCAGCGCGCGAAGGCCGACGGCATGAACGTCATCGGCTACAACTACTGGAGCCTCACCGACAACTACGAGTGGGGCAGCTACCAGCCGCGGTTCGGACTGTACACAGTGGACGCCCGCTCGGACGCCACGCTGACGCGCCGGCCGACCGACGCCGTCGCGGCGTACCGGCAGCTGATCACGGGCCACGGCGTCCCGGCCGGCTACACGCCGGTGCGGCCGCCGGGCTTCTGCTCGGTCGTCGACGGTCTCGGCAGCTGCCTCGACCCGGCTCGCTACCCGGGTCCGCTGGCTCCGCTGGGCTGACTTTTGTGCCACTGACCTGCGGGTCCGTGGTCCGGCCTTGATAAATACATGCCGGTCTGTATGTTTGTTGCCATGACGAACAGGGTGTACGTCGTCGGCGTCGGGATGACGAAGTTCGAGAAGCCCGGGCGGCGCGAAGGCTGGGACTACCCGCAGATGGCGCGTGAGTCCGGGACCAAGGCGCTCGAAGACGCCGGGCTGGGGTACGACGCCGTCCAGCAGGCGTACGTCGGGTACGTCTACGGCGAGTCGACGTCCGGGCAGCGTGCCGTCTACGAGCTGGGGATGACCGGGATCCCGGTGGTCAACGTCAACAACAACTGCTCCACCGGCTCGACCGCGCTGTACCTGGCCGCGGAGGCGATCCGCGGCGGCCGCGCGGACTGCGTCCTGGCGCTGGGCTTCGAGAAGATGAAACCCGGCTCGCTCGGGTCGACCTTCGACGACCGCGAGCAGCCGATGGGCAACCACATGCAGGCACTCGCCGAGATCTCCGAGGTGCTGTTCCCGCCCGCGCCGTGGATGTTCGGCGCCGCCGGCCGCGAGCACATGAAGCAGTACGGCACGACCGCCGAGCACTTCGCGAAGATCGGCGAGAAGAACCACCGGCACTCGGTGAACAACCCGTACGCGCAATTCCAGGATGTCTATTCACTCGACGACATCCTGGCGTCGCGGATGATCTACGACCCGCTGACCAAGCTGCAGTGCTCGCCGACCTCGGACGGCTCCGGCGCGGCGATCCTGGCGAGTGAGGCCTTCGTCGAGACGAACGGACTGGCCGAGCGGGCCGTCGAGATCGTCGGGCAGGCCATGACCACCGACTTCCGCAGCACCTTCGACGGCAGCGCGAAGAACATCGTCGGCTACGACATGACCCGGCAGGCCGCCCGCCAGGTGTACGAGCAGGCCGGGCTCGGGCCGGCCGACTTCCAGGTCGTCGAGCTGCACGACTGCTTCTCCGCCAACGAACTCCTGACGTACGAAGCACTCGGGCTCTGTGAAGAGGGCGAAGGCGGGTCGCTCGTCGACGCCGGGGACACGACCTACGGCGGCCGGTGGGTCGTGAACCCGTCCGGCGGGCTCATCTCGAAAGGCCACCCGCTCGGCGCGACCGGGCTCGCCCAGTGCGCCGAACTGACCTGGCAGCTGCGCGGCGACGCGGACGCGCGGCAGGTTTCGGATGTGCGGGCCGCGTTGCAGCACAACATCGGACTCGGTGGCGCCGCCGTCGTCACCGCCTACCAGCGAGCTTAGGAGAGACCGTGGGCCGGATCAGCGCGTCCGTCGAACTGCCCGCCGCGCCGGACAAGGTGTGGGCGGAGTTTTCCAACCCCACCAACTTCGAGAAGTGGCTGACCATCCACACCAAGTGGAAGGGCGACGTCCCGGCGGAGTTCTCGCCGGGTTCGCAGGTGTCCGAAGTGGTCACCATGCTCGGGATGGCGAACACGATCACCTGGACCGTCGACACCTACGAAGCGCCGTCCCGGCTGGTCATTTCGGGGACCGGGATGGCCGGGGTGAAGATCAGCTTCTCGCTGTCGGTGGCGGCGGCCGGCGCCGGCTCGGCGGCGACCATCGAGGCCGAGTTCACCGGCCAGATGATCGTCGGCGCGCTGGGCAAGGCCGTCGAGAAGGACGGCAAGAAGAACCTCGACGAGTCGCTCGAGAAGTTCAAGGCACTGGTCGCATGAAGTTCGACCCCGCCGGCCTGGGCAAGTGGACGTCGCCGGTGTCGTTCGACGTCACGCGGGAACGGCTCGTCGACTACGCTCTGGCGACCAACGACCCGATCCCCGCCCACCGCGCCGGGGACGTCGCGAGCCCGGTGTTCGCGATCGTGCCGGTGTTCCAGTCGCTGCTGGAGCCGGCCCTCGAAGTGGTACCGACGTCGTTGTTCGGTCGCGTTCTCCACGGCGAGCAGGACTTCCGGTTCCACCGCCCGATCCGGCCCGGGGATTCCTTGGTGTCGCGGGCGAAGATGACCGGGTTCGAAGGGCTGCCGAAGGGCACGCGGGCGACGGTCTACCTGGAGTGCCGCAGTGCTTCCGGTGACCTGGTGAACGAGCAGTACGTGACGTTCTTCGTGCGCGGCTTCGACACCGGTTCGAAGGAGGGGTCGCTGGGGCCTTCGCACCGCTTCGACGAGTCTTTGCGATCTTCGGCGCCGGTGGCGAAGGTCAGCCAGCACGTCGACGACGACCAGACGTTCCGCTACGGCCCGGCCGCCGGTGACCCGATGCCGATCCACCTCGACGACGAGGTCGCACGCGCCGCGGGACTCCCGGGGATCATCGCGCACGGGCTGTGCACGATGGCGTTCACGTCGTGGGCGCTGCTGACCGAGGTCGGCGAGTCCTCAGTGGACAGACTGCGGCGGCTGGCCGTGCGGTTCGCGTCGCCGGTGCTGCCGGGGCAGGACCTGTCGACGTCGATCTGGTCAGCGGGCGGCGGTTCGTACGCCTTCGAGACGACCGTCGGTGACACGTTGGTGATCAAGGACGGACTCGCGGAGCTGGGAGAGCTGTGATGGGTGCACTCGACGGGCGCGTCGCGCTGGTCACCGGCGCGGGCCGGGGGATCGGGCGGGAGCACGCGCTGTTGTTCGCGCGGGAGGGGGCTTCGGTGGTCGTCAACGACATCGAGCCGGACCCCGAGGTGGTCTCGGAGATCCGCGAACGAGGTGGTTCGGCGGTGGCGAACACGTCGGACGTGGCGTCGTGGGCGGGCGCGGCGGAGCTGGTCGACCAGGCGGTGTCCGAGTTCGGCCGGCTGGACGTGGTGGTGAACAACGCGGGCATCCTGCGGGACAGCTTCGTCGCGGGCCTCACCGAGCAGCAGTGGGACGAGGTGATCGCGGTCCACCTCAAGGGCCACGCGGCAGTGCTCCACCACGCGGCGGCGTACTGGAAGTCGCTTTCGAAGGCGGGTGCGCCGGTCGCGGCGTCGGTGATCAACACGGCATCGGCGTCGGGGACGACGGTGCCGAACCCGGGCCAGCTCAACTACGGCGCGGCGAAGGCGGGCATCGCGGCGATGACGCTGGTGGCGGCGGCCGAGCTGGAGCGCTACGGGGTGCGGGTCAACGCGATCGCCCCGATCGCCCGGACCCGGCTGACCTTGGCGACCCCGGGGATGGGCGCGATCTTCGCGGCACCGGTTGCCGAGGGCGAGTTCGATGCGTTCTCGCCGGCGAACATCTCGCCGTTGGTGGCTTACCTGGCGTCCGAGAAGTGCGCGTTGACGGGCAAGGTGTTCGCGGTCCAGGGCGGTGCGATCTCGGAGCTGGCCGGCTGGCACGACGTGAAGGTGATCGAGACCGAAGGCGCGTGGACGATCGACGACATCGCGGCGAGGCTGCCGTAGTGCCGGTGTTGAGCCGTCCGGCGTAGTCGTTCGGCGGCGCGCTCCGGGGGGAACGAAACTGGGCGGATGGGGAGGCACGGAGGATCGCGGCGCGCCTGGATGCTCGGACTGCTGACCGGCGGGTTGTTCGCCGCCGGTCTGGTGGTGCTCGAGGCGGCAGTGGTGTGGCCGGACGGTCCGTGGTGGGTCGTGGCGCTGACCGGCCTCGGCGCGGGTGTGTTCGTCGGCGCGGTCCTGGGTCCCACGATGGCGCGAACGGAACGGGCGATGTGGCGGGCCTGCGCGGAAGACCTGACCTGGCCGGAGTTCAAGGCCGCCGCCAAGGCGAGCCGCACGGGCCGGGCGCCGGCGGATCCCCGGCTGCGCACGGCCGCGACGCGCATCGCGGTTCACCAGCTGGCCCAGCACCGGCGCCGCCGCCGGAGCACGCTCATCGGCTGTTCGGTGGCCGCGGGGTGCTGCCTGCTCAGCGCGGCGGTCGGCAACCTGCTCGCCCTGTTCGCCGCCGGCGGCATCGTCGTCGTGATCGCCACGTTCCTGTACGAGCGCGTCCGGCTGCGGAAGGCCTTGCTGCGCTTGCGTGCGGAGTCGCCGGCCTGAGGAACCCGGGGTGGCTCGAAGCTCGAACCACCCCGGAAACCCCGTCAGTCTCGTTCGATGAGGTGGCCCACCACGTCCGGACCCGGGTGGGCGTGGCCCGAGCCGTCGCGGCGGACGTCGATCTCCGGGAGCTCCACCGGGTCGCCGTTCCTCGCCGCACCTGCCGGGCGAGGGCCGATCCAAGCGACACGCAGAGCCGTTTCGCCCTTCAGGAACCGCTGCGCCCGGACACCGCCGGTTGCGCGGCCCTTTGCCGGGTACTCGCTGAACGGGGTCACCTTCACGCTCTGACCCGTCGACGTGATCACCAGCGGCTCGCCGTGCTCGTCGTCGTCCGTGCGGACCGCTCCGAAGAACACCGCCGAACCCGCGCCCACGTTGATGCCCGCCATGCCGCCGCCCTTGAGGCCCTGCGGGCGGACCAGCGACGCCGCGTACTTCAGCAGCGACGCCTCCGACGACACGAACGCCAGCGTCTCCGAGCCGTCCGTGAGCCACGTGGCGCCGACTACCTCGTCGCCGTCCTTCAGGGAGATCACTTCGAACTCATCCGAGCGGACCGGCCACTCCGGCGAGCAGATCTTCACCACTCCGGCGCGGGTGCCCAGCGCCAGGCCCGGGGACCCCGCCGCCTGCTCGCCCAGCGGGGCGATGCCGACGACCGTCTCGCCCTTCTCCAACGGCACCAGCTCGCGGGCCGCCATGCCGCCACGCAACGAGACCGTGCCCGCCTGCTCCGGCAGCACCGGCAACGGCAGCACGTCCGTCTTGAACGCCCGGCCGCGGCTCGTCACCAGCAGGATCTGGCCGCGCGCGGTCGTGTGGACCACCGCCGCCACCGCGTCGTGCTTCACCCGGCCGTTGCGCCGGCGGGTCTCGGTCGACTCCTCGGACTCCGCCGCCGTGCGCGCCACCAGGCCGGTCGCCGACAGGATCACCTGGCACGGGTCGTCCGTGACCTCCAGGGGACCGGACGGCTTCGACGCGGCCAGGACCTCCTTGAGGTCGCCGTCGATCAGCGACGTGCGGCGCTCGGTCGGGAAGTCCTTCGCGATCTTCGCCAGCTCCGCCGAGACCAGCTTCTTCAGCACCGACTCGTCGTCGAGGATCTTGGACAGCTCGGCGATCTCCTCGCGCAGCCGGTCCTGCTCGGACTCCAGCTCCAGCCGGTCGTACTTGGTCAGCCGGCGCAGCGGGGTGTCGAGGATGTACGTCGCCTGGATCTCCGACAGCTTGAAGCGCGTCATCAAGCCGTCCTTCGCGGCCTGCGCGTTCTCGCTTTCGCGGATGAGCTTGATCACCTTGTCGATGTTCAGCAGCGCGATCAGCAGGCCGTCGACCAGGTGCAGCCGCTCTTCACGCTTGCGGCGCCGGTACTTCGTGCGCCGCGTGACGACCTCGTAGCGGTGCCGCAGGAAGACTTCCAGCAGCTCCTTGAGCCCCAGCGTCTGCGGCTGGCCGTCGACGAGGACGAGGTTGTTGATGCCGAACGACTGCTCCAGCGGCGTGAGCCGGTACAGATCCGCCAGCAGCGCCTGCGGGTTGACGCCGACCTTGCACTCGATGACCAGCCGCGTGCCGTTCTCGCGGTCGGTGAGGTCCTTGACGTCGGCGATGCCGGTGAGCCGCTTGGACTTGTTGACCTCGTCAGTGATCTTCTCGATCACCTTCTCCGGGCCGACGCCGTAGGGCAGCTCGGTGACGGTGATCGCCTGCCGCCCCCGGCTGCCTTCGAGGGGCCCGGTCTCGCAGTTCGCGCGCATCCGGACCACACCGCGGCCGGTCTCGTACGCGCGGCGGACCTCGTCGAGGCCCAGCAGGCTGCCGCCGGTCGGCAGGTCGGGGCCGGGCACGAACTCCATCAGCTTGTCGAGCGTCGCGGACGGGTGCGTGATCAGCCACCGCGCCGCCGCCACGACCTCGCCGAGGTTGTGCGGGATCATGTTGGTCGCCATCCCGACCGCGATCCCGGACGTGCCGTTGACCAGCAGGTTCGGGAACGCCGCGGGCAGCACGGACGGCTCTTCCAGCGAACCGTCGTAGTTCGGGCGGAAGTCGACGGTGTCCTCGCCGAGCTCGCCGACCAGCTGCATCGCCTCGGGCGACATCCGCGCTTCGGTGTACCGCGAGGCGGCCGGGCCGTCGTCGGGCGAGCCGAAGTTGCCGTGGCCGTCGATCAGCGGGACGTTCAGCGAGAAGTCCTGCGCCAGCCGGACCATCGCGTCGTAGATCGCGACGTCACCGTGGGGGTGGTACTTGCCCATCACGTCGCCGACCACGCGCGACGACTTCACGTACGCGTGCGTCGGGCGGTAGCCGTTCTCGTTCATCGAGTACAGGATCCGGCGGTGCACCGGCTTCAACCCGTCCCGCGCGTCCGGCAGGGCGCGCGAGTGGATGACCGAATACGCGTACTCCAGGTAGCTGTCTTCGATCTCGGTCTTCAGCGAGTTGTCGAAGACGTTCGCCCCGGCGGAGTCGAACGCGCTGGGATCGACCTTGGTGGTGGTGCCCTTGCGGCGTGCCACGGCAGAACTCCTTGGTAGCTGCGAAAATTAAGCGTCGATGGCGTCGCGGTCGATCCGGTCCGAAGAGGCGACCAGCCAGTTCCGCCGGGGCTCGACCTTCTCGCCCATCAGCAGTTCCAGCGCGCCCTCGGCGGCTTCGGCGTCGTCCATGGTGATCCGGCGGACCGACCGGCTGGCCGGGTTCATCGTGGTGTCCCACAGCTCGTCGGCGTCCATCTCGCCGAGGCCCTTGAACCGCGGCACCGGCGTGACGATGCTCTTGCCCGCCCGCTCCAGCTCCGCGTACTTGGACTCCATCTCCTGCTGCGTGTACGTGAAGTGCGTCTCCGGGTTGCGGCCCTTGGTGACGAGCTTGTGCAGCGGCGGCATCGCCGCGTACAGCCGGCCGTCCTCGATCACCGGGCGCATGTACTTCGCGAACAGCGTGATCAGCAGGGTCCGGATGTGCGAGCCGTCGACGTCCGCGTCCGCCATCAGGATGACGCGGCCGTAGCGCATGGTCGTCAGGTCGAACGTGCGCCCGGTGCCCGCGCCCAGCACCTGCACGATCGACGCGATCTCGGCGTTCTTCAGCGTGTCGCCCAGCGACGCCTTCTGCACGTTCAGGATCTTGCCCCGCAGCGGCAGCAGCGCCTGGTACTCCGACACGCGCGCCATCCGGGCCGACCCCAGCGCGCTGTCACCCTCGACGAGGAACAGCTCGCTGCGGGAGACGCCGGTGGTGCGGCAGTCGACCAGCTTCGGCGGCATCGCCGCGCCCTCGAGCGCGGTCTTGCGCCTCGCGGCGTCCTTCTGCTGCTTCTGGGTGAGCCGGACGCGCGAGGCGTCGACCACCTTCTGCAGCACGACCTTGGCTTCGGACTTCGTCTTGCGGTCTTCGGTCCAGGCCTTCACGTGCTTGTCGACGATGCCCTGGATGACCCGGGTGATGCCCGCGGTGGACAGCTCGTCCTTGGTCTGCGACGTGAACTGCGGCTCCGGCAGCCGGACGTGCACCACGGCCGTCATGCCCTCGAGGACGTCCTCGATCGTCGGCATGTCCTCCTTGGGCTTGAGCAGCCCGCGGGTCTTGGAGATCGCGTCCTGCAACGCCTTCGCCATCGCGCGGTCGAAACCGCGGCGGTGCGTGCCGCCGTGGACGTTGCGGATCGTGTTGGTGAAGCACTCGACGGTGCGCTCGTAGCCGGTGCCCCAGCGCAGCGCCACCTCGACCTCGGCGTGGCGCTCCACATTGGACTGCATGACGCCCGCCGCGTCCGCCGCGTTCTCCTTGTAGGTGCCCTCGCCGGTGATGAGCAGCGTGCCGCAGACCGGCTTCTCGCCCGACGGCGTGAGGAAGTCGACCATGTCGACCAGGCCGTGCGGGAAGTGGAAGGTCTCTTCGTTGATCGTGTCTTCGATCGCCGTGCGCAGCACGTACGTGACGCCCGGGACGAGGAACGCGGTGTTGCGCAGCTTCGCCCGCACGCCTTCGACGTCCAGCGCCGCGCCGGACTCGAAGTAGCGCGAGTCGTACCAGTAGCGGATCGACGTGCCGCTGCGCTCGCCGCGCTTCATCTTGCCGGTGAGGTTCAGCCCGGACCGGCGGGTGAACTTCGCCTTCGGGCCGGGCGCGTCGAAGGTGCCGGGGATGCCGTGCTTGAACGACATCTGGTGGACCTTGCCCTCTTGCTTGACCGTGACGTCGAAGCGGTGCGACAGCGCGTTGACCGCCGAAGCGCCGACGCCGTGCAGGCCGCCTGAGGTCTTGTAGCCCGATCCACCGAACTTGCCGCCCGCGTGCAGCCGGGTCAGGACCAGCTCGACGCCGGACAAACCGGACTTCGCGTGGGTGCCGGTCGGGATGCCGCGGCCGTCGTCGTCGACCTGGACGCTGCCGTCGGCGTGCAGCGTGACGACGATCTTCGTCGCGTGGCCGGCGACACCTTCGTCCGTGGAGTTGTCCACCACCTCGGAGAAGAGGTGGTTGATGCCCCGGCTGTCGGTGGAACCGATGTACATCCCGGGGCGCTTGCGGACGGCCTCGAGCCCCTCGAGGTGCGTGAGGTCGTCGGCCCCGTACAAGGTCTCGGCAGTCACAGGGTCGTTCTCCCGGATCGTGGCTCGCGAAGAGTGCTGGTAATGGTGCGGACTCGGCCTGCACCGTACTGCAGGATATCCGCCCACCCCGACAACTTCCGCGCGCTCCCTGCTCCGGAGTGGCGCGCGCCGCCCGCTACTTGGGGTCGTAGCCCAGGTCGGGCCACAGGCCGAGGAGGGCTTCGATCTTCCGCGGGACCTGGAAGCTGTTCCGGAAGTTCGGCTTCTCGCCGATCGTCGCGAGGCCCTTGCGGAGCTCGCCGAACAACGGCCGCGAGGCCGTCTCCCGGGTCAGGATGTAGCAGTAGGTGCGGCGCGGGTAGGCGAACTCGTCGGCGTAGGCCTGCAGTACGAGACCGGGTGCCTCGATCCGCGACCCGACCAGGGCACGGCCCTGCTTCTGGCTGTACACGCGGATCACGTGCACGCCCGGGCGGAGCGTGCGCGGCGGGTCCTGGCCCTGGCCGTCGTCGGCCCAGAACAGCTCGACGCGGAACGGCTGCTCGCCGTTTTCGCCGGGGTGGGTGTATTCGCGCGTCAGCTCTTCGAGCCGGTACTCGGCCTCGGCCGACGGCTCGCCGCCCTCGACGAGGCTGACGAGGTACAGCTCGGCCGGGCGCGGCCAGGAGGGCCGGGGGACGTCGGTCTCCGGAGCCTCGGGAGCGTCCGAAGACTCCGAAGACGCCACCGTCTCCGGCGTGTCGGCGGGTTCCGGCTCGCTCGCGACGGCCGGTGCCGCAACCGGTTCCGGGGCCGGCTCGGCCGGAGGAGCCGGGGCGACCTCGGCGACCGGGGCGGGCGGCGGCGTCGGAGCGGGCCGCACGGGGGACGGCGGCGGGGCCGGGGCCGCGGGCCGGACCGGCGTCGCCGGGCGGCTCGTGACGACGGGCCGGGCGGGTGCCGCGGGGCGGCTGGGGGTGGCGGGGCGCGGCGAGGTGACCAGCTTGCCGGCGCCGTACTGCTCGAGGAGCGGCTCCAGGTCACCCGCCGTCAGCGCGGGTCCCGCGAGGTCGCACCACTCGAGCCAGGCCTCCTGGGCCTCCTCGACGGTGTGCTTCTCGTGGGAGACCGTCACGGCTTCGAACAGCTGCCGCGGGCCGGCGGCGGTGACGTCCGCCGAGCCGACCACCACGAACGACGGTTCGTCCTCGGCGATCACCAGCTTCGCGTTCAGCCCGCGCAGCGAGTGCACGATCACGCCCGCCTTCACCCAGTGCAGCAGGGCGTGCGGACTCGTCGCGCCGGACAGCACGGTGTCCAGGCTCGCGTCCGTGATCACCGTGTCGCCGGGTTCCAGCGGCAGCAGCGCCGCCGCGCCGGGCCCGACGTGGCCGAAGGCCGCCACCAGGTTCCGGCGAGGCGCGAGCAGCGGCGTGATCGACCCCCAGATGTCGCGGCCCGTGAGAAGGCGTACCGAACGTTCTGCCAGACCCAGCCGACCGAGCTCCGCGTCCATGTCCATGACCTTACTTGGTGTCCCCTACGGCTTTGACGGCCGGAATATCTCTTGCTTGGAAGTAGTTGAACGCGCATGTAAGATGGGGGTCGCGAAGGGAGCAGGTCATGCAGTTCGGAATCTTCACGGTGGGCGACGTCACGACCGATCCCACGAACGGAACCACGCCGACGGAGCACGAGCGGATCAAGGCGATGGTGCGCATCGCGCTGAAGGCGGAGGAGGTCGGTCTCGACGTCTTCGCGACCGGCGAGCACCACAACCCGCCGTTCGTGCCGTCGTCGCCCACGACGATGCTGGGCCACATCGCGGCGCAGACGTCCAAGATCGTCCTGTCGACGTCGACGACGCTGATCACCACGAACGACCCGGTGAAGATCGCCGAGGACTTCGCGATGCTGCAGCACCTGGCCGACGGCCGCGTCGACCTCATGATGGGCCGCGGCAACACCGGCCCGGTGTACCCGTGGTTCGGCGAGGACATCCGCCAGGGCATCCCGCTGGCGATCGAGAAGTACGCGCTGCTGCGCCGGCTGTGGCGCGAGGACGTCGTCGACTGGTCCGGCAAGTTCCGCACGCCGCTGCAGGGCTTCACGTCCACGCCGCGGCCGCTCGACGACGTCCCGCCGTTCGTGTGGCACGGGTCGATCCGCAGCCCGGAGATCGCCGAGCAGGCGGCGTTCTACGGCGACGGCTTCTTCGCCAACCACATCTTCTGGCCGACATCGCACTTCCAGCAGCTGATCGCGTTCTACCGCCAGCGCTTCGAGCACTACGGCCACGGCCAGGCGGACCAGGCGATCGTCGGTCTCGGCGGGCAGGCCTTCATCCGGCCCAAGTCCCAGGACGCGTGGAACGAGTTCCGCCCGTACTTCGACAACGCGCCGGTGTACGGCCACGGCCCGTCGCTGGAGGAGTTCACCGACCAGACGCCGCTGACCGTGGGGAGCCCGCAGGAGGTCATCGACAAGACGCTGACGTTCCGCGAGCACTTCGGTGACTACCAGCGTCAGCTGTTCCTGATGGACCACGCGGGCCTGCCGCTGAAGACGGTGCTGGAGCAGCTGGACCTGCTGGGCTCGGAAGTGGTGCCGGTGCTGCGCAAGGAGCTGGACTCGATGCGGCCGGCGCACGTTCCGGACGCACCCACGCACGCTTCGCTGGTCGAGGCCGCTGCTGCGGTTTCGGAAGAGGTGCCGGCATGAAGCTCGCGGTGGTGACGGCGGGGCTGTCGGTCCCGTCGTCCAGCCGGCTGCTGGCGGACCGGCTGGCGGCGGCCACGGTCGCCGCTTCGCCGTCGCCGGTGTCGGTTTCGGTGGTGGAGCTGCGGGACATCGCGCTGGACGTGACGAAGAACCTGCTGACGGGGTTTCCGAGCCCGGAGCTGCGGTCGGCGATCGCCACGGTGGTCGACGCGGACGCGCTGATCGTGGTGACACCGGTGTTCACGGCCGGGTACAGCGGGTTGTTCAAGTCGTTCTTCGACGTGCTGGACGCGGACTCGCTGGCGGGCAAGCCGGTCCTGCTGGGTGCGACGGGCGGGACCGAGCGGCATTCCCTGGTGCTGGACTACCAGCTGCGGCCGTTGTTCGGGTACCTGAAAGCGGATCCGGTGGCCACCGGGGTGTACGCGGCTTCGTCGGACTGGGGCGGCGGGGAAGGGGCGTTGCAGCGACGGATCGAGAAGGCGGGTGCGGAGCTGGCGTCGCTTGCGGCCGGACGGCCCGCTGCGGCTCAGGAGCCGGCGTTCGTCCCTTTCGAACAGCTGCTGGCGGGCGCGGGCGAGTGAGGGTGGCCTAGGCTGGCCCGATGGGGTCGATCAGGCAGGTGCAGATCACGTTCGACTGCGCGGAACCCGAGCGCGTGGCCCGGTTCTGGTGCGAGGTGCTGGGGTACGTGGTCCCGCCACCTCCGGAGGGGTTCGCGAGCTGGGCGGAGTTCGACAGTTCGCTGCCGGCGGATCGCCGGGGCGCGGCGTTCGCGTGCGGTGATCCTTCGGGAGTGGGGCCGCGGTTGTTCTTCCAGCGCGTGCCCGAGGGCAAGGTCGTGAAGAACCGGGTGCACCTCGATGTGCGCGTGGGTACCGGGTTGGTGGGGGAGGAGCGGTTGGCTGCTCTTCAGGCGGAGAGCGCTCGGTTGGTTGCGCTGGGGGCGGTGCAGGAGCGGGTGCTGGTGGCTGACGGGTTCAACGAGTCCTGCATCGTGATGCAGGACGTCGAAGGCAACGAGTTCTGCCTGGACTGAGGTTTCACGGCGCTGGGCGGACCACCCGGTAACGCAGGTGCGTGACACCGGAACCGACCACGACCTCGACCTGCTCAAGCAAAGCAGCGCTGTCGATGTCGGAGAAGTACCGGACACCGGAGCCCAGGAAGACGGGTACGAGATCGATCCGGACCTCGTCGAGAAGCCCGAGGTTCAGGCACTGCTGCGCGATATTCGGCCCGGAGACGCCCACGGATCCGTCCCCGGCGCCCCGCGCCAGCTCGACGGCCTCGGAGACCGACGAGACGAAAGTGAACGGCGCAAGGTGGGACGCGGGCCAGTCCGAAGGCGGAGGCCGGTGCGTGACAACGAAAGCCGCACCTCCGCCGGGAGGATTGCCGCCCCAGCCGTGGGTGTAGTCGAACACCCGGCGGCCGCAGACGAACGCGCCGTGGCGGACCGAGTCCAAAAACGACCGCAGGTAGTCCGCACTGCGCGGGGAAACCCGGAACGTCATCGGGTAGCCGACCATCGGCACCTCGACGTCTCCCGCGGTGTACCAGTCGAACAGCGGCCCGACCGAATCGTCGGGCCGGGCCACGAACCCGTCCAGTGACATGCAGAAACTCGCCACCACCCCGGCCATCTCAGTCCGCCAGGACCTTGTCGAGCCGCTCGTACGACTCCGTGATCCCGCGGCTCATCCCGCTCTCCAGCGCCGCGTCGCGCGCCTCCACCGAGGGGAACACCGAGCGGGTCTCCACGCGGGTGTGGCCGCCGGCCTCGGTCAGCGTCATCGAGTCGAGCGTGACTTCGCCGGGTGCGCCCAGGTACTCGAAAGTCTGGACGATCCGGTCGGCGCTCACCGTGTGGTAGACGCCGCGGAAGCGATACTCGCCACGCTCGTCGCGGTGGATGTAGTCGTACGCACCTCCTGATCGGGCGTCGAACTCGACGATCTCCATCTCCATCCCGTGCGGGCCCAGCCACCGCACGATCAGCTCCGGGTCGGTGTGCGCGCGGAGGACCGCCGACGGCGGGGCCGCGAACTCGCGGGTGATCTCGATGAACGGCGTTCCCGGCCGGGCGGTGATCGTGGTGCTCATGGCGTTTCCTCCAGCGTTTCGAGGACGGCGTCGAGCCGCCGGTAGCTGCGTTCGGTGGCCAGCCGGTACGTGTCGATCCAGCTGGTGAGGGCTTCGAGGGCGGACGGCACGAGGTGGCACGGCCGGCGCTGCCCGTCGCGGCTGCGCGTGATCAGGCCGGCCTGCTCCAGCACCTGGATGTGCCGGGACACCGCCTGCTTCGTGATCGCGAAGGGCTCGGCCAGCTCGTTGACCGTCGCTTCGCCGCGGGACAGCCGCGCGACCAGCGCCCGGCGGACCGGGTCGCCGAGGGCGGTGAACGCCCGGTCCAGCGCCTCCTCGTCAACCGACATCTTTATCAACCAATCTGTTTATCAACCGATAAGTTGAATATAGCCGGGCTGTCAAGACCTGCCGAAAGTCGGGGGTGGTCGACGTCGTCCGGCAGCCGCCGGCGACCCCGCCCAGTACCTACGTTGACCCGCATGACCAGGCTTTTCCTCGTGCTTGCCGCGCTCCTGCTCGGCACCGCGACCCCGGCGGCGGCCGCCGCGACGAACGACATCGACGGGTACGTCCGCGCCTACCTCGACCACACCGGCCTGCCCGGCGCCGCGGTCGCCGTCACCCGCGGCGGTGACGTCGTGCGCGTCGCGGGCTACGGCCATGACGCCTCGGGCACGCCCATCACCGCGTCGACCCGGCTGCCGATCGCCTCGCTGAGCAAGTCCATGACGGCCTTCGCCGTGCTCCAGCTCGTCGAAGCCGGTCGCATCACGCTCGACGAGCCGGTGACGCGCTACCTGCCCGCCTTCCGGCTCGCCGACGAGCGCGGCGCGCGGATCACCGTCCGGATGCTGCTGGACCAGACGTCCGGGATGGCCGACTCCGCGTTCCCCGACCTCACGCTGCCGCAGCCGCACACGCTCGCCGAGGCCGTCGACCGGCTGCGGGACGCGGGTTTGGCGAGCGAGCCCGGGACGGAGTTCCACTACCACAACCCGAACTACGAGGTGGCCGCCCGGATCGTCGAGATCGTGGCCGGGCAGCCGTTCGCGGAGTACCTGCGGACGCGGCTGTTCGCCCCGCTGGGCATGACCGCGAGCACCACGGTGGACGAGCCGCCGGCCGGGACCACCGGGTACGTCCGGGCCTTCGGGTTCGAGGTCCCGGCGGCCGAACCGGACTGGTTCACCGGCGGCAGCCACGGCGTCCTGAGCACCGCGACCGACCTCGCGCGGTGGCTCGAGGCGCAGCAGGACGGCGGCGGCGTGCTTTCCCCGGCGTCGAACGCGCTGGCGCACACCCCGGCGGCCGGCCGCGACTACGCGCTGGGCTGGGGGAAGTACCGGCCGGATCAGATCTCCCACAACGGCGAGTGGTTCACGCACACCGCCGCGCAGATCCTGCTGCCGGACGGCTACGGCATCGCGGTGCTGGCCGGCACCGGACTCGCCCTCGACAACGACGCCGAGTCCCTGGCCCAGGGCTTGGTGACGCTGGTCCAGGGCGGTTCGCCCGAGCCCGCGCTGCCGGCCGGGGTGATCGCGGACCGGGTGCTCGCCGCGCTGGCCCTCGCAGCGGTGGCCCTGGCGATCCTGGGCGTCCGGCGGGCCCGGCGGAAGCCCCGGTGGTGGCGGGTCGCGCCGCCGTTGCTGCCGCTGCTCCCGCTCGCGTTCCTGCCGCAGCTGCTCGGGGTGGTGTTCGCCGGAAGACGGGGTACCTACGCCCAGGTGCTCTACGTCTGGCCGGGGCTCGTGATCGCCCTCGGCGTGGTCGCGCTGGCCGGCCTGGGCGTGGCCGCGGCCAGGGCCCGCGCGGTCGTGAGTGGCACGCGAGGCCGCAACCAGGAAGAATCGGGCGAAACGAGGGGAGACGCCCAGTGGGCATCGGCAAACAGGCGAAGCGGATCTCGATCACGGTAGCGGGGGCCGTCCTGCTCGTGGTCGGGGTGCTGCTGCTCGTCCTGCCCGGCCCCGGGCTGCTGCTCGTGCTCGCCGGGCTCCTGCTGCTCGCGTCGGAGTTCCCGGCGCTCGAGAAGTACGTCGACCCGGTGCGGGACCGGGCGATGAAGGCGGCCGAGGACAGCGTGTCGTCGCCGTTGCGGATCGCCGGTTCGGTGCTGGCCGGGCTGGCGCTGCTGGCCGCGGGGATCGTCTGGGGCGTGGTGAAGTCGCTGCCGTTCGGCGGCTGGAGCACCGGGTCGAGCCTGATCCTGTCGTCGGTGATCCTCTTCGCGCTGCTGATCTGGAGCTATCGCCGGGTCAAGACGCGCCGGGAGGCCGCGCACAGCGGCTGAGAAGGGATACTGTCGGCGCCATGAGCGCCGGATTCCAGCGCGCCCGGCGGCCCGAGCAGATCGAGGCGCGCCGCACCGCGATCCTCGCCGCCGCGCGGGAGCTCTTGGCCGAGCGGCCGGTCGCCGACATCAGCCTGCGGGAGCTCGCCTGCCACGTCGGGCTCGCGAAGTCCAATGTGCTCCGCTACTTCGACAGCCGCGAGGCGGTCTTCCTCGAAGTCCTCGACGCGGCGTGGACGGCGTGGCTCGACGACCTCGAAGGAAAGCTCGGCGACCCGGCACCGGCGGATCCCGGCTTCGCGCGCGAAGAGCGTGTTGCGGGGACGATCGCCGCGACGCTCGCCGAGCGGCGGTTGCTGTGCGAGCTGATCAGCTCGATGGCGCCGGTGCTGGAGCGCAACATCTCCCTGGAGTTCGCGCGTAGCTTCAAGGGGCGCGCGGCGGCCAGCACCGAACGGCTCGGCGCGCTGGTCCGGACGCGGGTGCCGGAGTTGTCAGCCGACGGCTCCCGTCAGTTCGCGCTCGGGGTCGTGGTCCTGGTGTCGGGCGCGTGGCCGTTCGCGAACCCGACCGACGTCGTGGCGAAGGCGGCGGCCGAGGTGGGCGCGGCTCCGGAGTTCGCGGCCGCGCTGGCCGAGGGGCTCACGAACCTGCTGGCCGGGCTCGTCGCGCGGCGGCGGTGACGATGTCGGCGTTCTCCAGCACGGGCTTCTCGTAGCCGTTCTCGGCGACTTCCAGCATCGCCAGGCCGAGCTCCTCGTTGGTCGTCACGAAGCCGGGGAACAGCCGCCGCAGCACCGGGTACAGCGGCATCGCGACGCGGTAGAGCGTCCGGTAGAGCGTGGTCTTCGACGTGACCCCGTGCAGTGGCTGGATGTAGCCGGGGCGGACGGAGAACGCCCGCAGCGGCAGCTTCGCCAGCGCGTTCTCGGTGGCGCCCTTGACGCGCGCCCAGCGCACCCGGCCCCGTTCGCTGCTGTCGGTGCCGGCCCCGGAGACGTACACGAAAGTGGTGTCCGGCGGCAGCTTCCCGGCCACCGAAAGCGTCAGCTGGTAGGTGATTCGCTCGTACTCCTCCGGCGCCATCCCGACCGAGGACACGCCGAGGCAGAAGAAGCACACGTCGTAGCCGGTGATCGGCTCGAGCGCGAACAAGTCCTTCTCGACGCGTTCTGTCAGCTTCGGGTGCTCTTCGCCGAGGGGCGACCGGCCGATCGCTAGCACGGCCTCGACCCGCTCGTCGCGCAGGCACTCGCGCAGCAGGCCCTGCCCGACCATGCCGGTCGCGCCGAACACCACGGCCCTCATCGGTCGGCCACCGGCAGCAGCCCGCGTTCTCCGAAGACCTTCTTCGCCACGGCGGTCGCGTTCAGCGCCCGCGGGAAGCCGCAGTAGGCGGCCGACTGCAGCAGCGCTTCGACGATCTCCTCGGGGGTGAGCCCGGCGTTGAGGGACGCGTTGACGTGCACCTCGAGCTGCGGCTCGCACCCGCCGAGCGCGGTGAGCATGCCGAGCGTGACGAGCTGCCGGTCCCGCGGCACGAGCGCCGGCCGCGTGTAGATCTCGCCGAAGCCCCACGACACGAGACTGTCGGCGAGCTTCGGCGAGATGTCTTCGAGGCTGTCCAGCACGCGCTGGGCGGTCTCTTCCCCGTTGAGGTCGACCAGGGCCTGCTTGCCGCGTTCGAAACGATCTTCGGTCATGACAGCGACGGTAGCGGCTGGAGCGGGCTCCAGGTCAACCGTGACGGCCACCCCGCCGGGTGGCCGTCACGGAGCCGTCAGACCGCGTGAGTCGCGTGGGCGGCCGAGGTTTCGTCCACCCAGAACAACGTGTACGACTCGTCGGTGCGCAGCCCGGCCGAGTTCGTGCTCCAGGCGTGGAGCTGGAGCACATACCGCGTCTGGTCGGCCGGCAGCGTGAACTCGAACGCCGCCGTGCCGTCGGCGCCCGCCGGCAGGGACACTTCCGGGCCGTCGCCGATCGTGTACCCGTAGGTGGCGAGGTCCGGCTGCACCGGCGTCAGCGTGCAGTGGACCACCTGACCCGGCCGCAAGCTCCCGTTCCCGTCACACGTGAGCACCGGTGCGGCCGACCGCGGGCTGAACCAGTAGTACGCGCCGGCCGACACGGTTCCGTCGGCGAACGTGGTGGTCGCCTCCAGGTACTGCCAGCCGGTGGTGAGCGGCGTGAAGACGAGGCTCGCCGAGCCGTCCGGGCCCGCCGGCACGGTGGCCGGCTCCGCGCCCGGGAAGCGGTAGGTGAAGCTGACCGCTCCCGGCAGTGGCGACGTCAACGTGAAGGTGCCCGGGGTCGTGACGTAGCCACCGGTGGACGACTCCGGGAACTCGGCGCTCGTCACCTTCGGCCCGTTGGTCTCGGCGGTGACGTTCACTTCGTTCCGCGCGGAGACCAGCCCGGCCGCGGTCGTGGTGCGCGCGTGGATCCAGTGCTGGCCCTGCTCCTGCGGGACGATCGTGACCTGGGCCGTGCCGTCCGGTCCCACCGGGACGGTCGCCGGGTCGCCGTAGTCCCAGTCGTACGTGAACGACGTCGACCCCGGCAGGGTGGCGTGCAGGGTGAAGGCGGCGGGCTGGCCCACCATGAGGACCGCCGGCACGTCGACCGTGGGCAGGCCGCGGTCGATGTCGAGCTGCTCGCCACCCGGGCCGGACAGGTTCCCGTTGGTCATCCGCGCCCGCACGGAGACGTCGTAGCGCTGGTCGGCATCGGTCGGCGTGACGGTGATCGTGGCCGTGCCGCCCGCACCCGCGGGCACGGTGGTCTCGGGCCCGCCGTCGATCTGGTAGACGTACGCGGTCGCGCCGTCGGTGCCGTGCGGGGCGAAGGTGCACTGCCGGGTCTCGCCCAGGAAGGCACGAGCCGGGGTGCAGGTCATCGAAGGACCGTTGCGGGCCACGAAGAACCGGTAGTCGCCCGACGGCCCGCTGTTCCCGGCCGCGTCGACCCCGTACGCGGACATGCTCAGCGGGCCGTCGTTGCGCGGGGTGTACCGGACGGTGGCCGTGCCGCCGGGCCGGTCGGCCGCGGCGTACCCGCTGTCGGTGAAACCGGCCTGCCACCGGAAGCCGACGATCGCGGTGTCACCGCCCGCGTCGAGGGTGAAGTCGCCGGGGATGCCGATGCCGCCCTTGCCGGGCACCTCGTACACGTAGTCGGTCGAGGTGACCGTCGGCGCCGTGGCCGGCGGGGTGAAGTCCGTGGTGAACCGGCAGGTCCCGCTCCACGCGCTCGCGGCCAGGCTGTCCTTCGCGCGGACCTGCCACTCGTAGGTGACGCCGTCCGCGAGCCGCGAGTCGGGGTCGAAGGAGGCGACGGAGCTGTAGACGTAGTCGAGGCCGGTCGCGCGCTGGTCGGGGTGGCCCACCGGCCACCAGGCGAACTCGGCTTCGAAGCTGGAGTCGTCCGGATCGCTGACGGTGGCCGACATCGCGGCGTCGCCGTGGCCGACGAGCGGTGTCTCCGCGCACGCGTGCGTGCCGGTCTTCAACGCCGTGGGCGTCGCGGGCGGCTGGTTCTTCTCCAGGCTGACGTACAGCAGCGGCCGGTAGGTGCGGCCGAAGCGCGGGTTGTACTGCTGGTTGTCGGGCAGGCGCAGCACCAGCGTCAGCGAGCTCCGGCCGGCGTCGATCGCCTGCTGCAGCGCCGGTCCGGCGTCCCAGTCGAGGTAGTCGGACGGGCAGACGTCGAGGCTGCCCGGGCCGGCCAGCTTGGTCAGCTCGCGGGGCTGGTCGTCCCAGGTCGGCGCCTTCTTCGCCGGGGCCGTGACCCACAGCTCGGTGCCGCGCGGCGCCGAGCAGTCGGCGACCGCGGTCTCCTTGCCGGACAGCTCCGCGGAAAGCACCTTGGCGCCGCGCAGCCCGGTGAGGTCGAAAGTGAAGTAGGACTTGGAAACGTGCTTCTTGCCGTGGTCCACCTTGGCGCCGATCGGCGCGTCGCCGGCCGGGTTGACGAAGCTCTTCTTCGGCTGGGCGGAATCGATGGACGACCACGACGTCGACTGGATCGACGTGTACTGCGTGGCCGAAGCCGGCAGCGCCGTCCCGGCGAGCAGGAGCGCCGCGGTGACGGCGAGGACGCCCGTTCTGGCGGGCAGGGACGATCTTCGAGAGCCCAAAAGGCTCACCCCCTGAATGCGAAACCCGGGAACCGCGATCGCGGTTCCCGGGCCTCACACGCCTCAGGGGTGCTTTCGGTTGCCTACTTTCCGCTGGAGTACAACGCGCTGACGTCGGCGTCGGACAGGGCCCGGTCGTAGACGTGCACCTGGTCGACCGCGCCGTCGAGGTAGTCGACCGGGCCGCCGCCGTACTTGCCGCGGCCGATCACCGTGTGGCCCGTCGACGCGTCGCCGAGGCAGACGCTCTTCGTGGCCGCCAGCTGCCCGTCCACGTACAGCTTCAGCGTGCCCGCTGCCGCGTCGCGGACGCCGACCACGTGGTACCAGCGGTTCGCTTCCGGAGCCGTGGGCGCCAGCGCCCGCGTGCCCACGAAGCTCATCGCCAGCCGGTGGTCCTGGCCCGAGTACTGCAGGAAGAACGCGCTGGTGCTGTCGCCGTCCTGGCTGACGATCGTCTGGAAGCCGTCACCCACGGCGTTGAACTTCACCCACGCGGCCGCGCTGTAGCTGCCTTCGGTGTTCAGCAGGGCCGCACCGGTGTCGGCGTACTGGCCGGAACCGTTGGTGGCCAAGGCCGAACCGCTCTTGCCCGCGGTCCAGGACGCGCCGCCGACGAGCGTCGCGTCGTGGTCGCCGACGGAGTCCGCGGCCGTCGTGCCCGCGTTTTCGTCGAAGCCGTACGCCGCGATGCCGTCGATGCCCGGGGTGCCCGCGGGTACCGAAGGCCCGGCCACCGGCTTGCCCGTGGCGCCCTTGATGACCGCCTCGTTCGCCGCGCGGACCGCCGCGAAGTCCATCTTCTTCACCTGCCGGTCGTAGGTGAAGAAGCCGTTGACCTCCTTCTCGACGTCGGTGGTCTGCGTGTAGACGCCGGCCGAGACGCCGCACCGCTGGGCGACCAGCAGCAGGCGCTGCTGGAGCTCGCCGTAGCGCCGGGTCAGCGTCGCGCTGTCGGGTTCCATCTCGTAGGCGAAGCTGCCGGCCGGGTCGAACTGGTGACCGTCGACCTTGAGGCCGAGACCGCCGTACTCGCCGTCGACGGCCGCGCGGGTTCCGGTCTGCACCGGCGTTCCGGGCCCGGTGTAGGTGTGGTCGTCGTAGATGTCACCCTTGCCGCTGTCCGGTTCGGACCGGCAGCAGTTGACGCCGGACTCGGCGTTGACCAGGCGCGAGGGATCCCACGACTTGACCTCGTCGGCGATCCGGCCGACCTCGTAGTCGCCCCAGCCCTCGTTGAACGGCACCCACGTGACGATCGACGGGAAGCTGCGGTGCTGGTCGATCATCCGGTGCATCTCGGACTCGTAGTTGACGCGCGAGGCCGGGGTCGGCTCGATGTCGTCCTTCATCGCCGGCATGTCCTGCCACACCATCAGGCCGAGCTTGTCCGCGTAGTAGTACCAGCGGTCCGGCTCGACCTTGATGTGCTTGCGCACCATGTTGAAGCCGAGCGCCTTCTCCTGCTGCAGGTCGAACTTCAGGGCGGTGTCGGTCGGCGCGGTGTAGATGCCGTCCGGCCAGAAGCCCTGGTCCAGCGGGCCGACCTGCATGACGAACTTGCCGTTGAGCAGCATCCGCTGCTTGCCGTCGGCGGTCTTGCCGACGCTGATCGACCGGATGCCGAAGTACGAACCGACCTCGTCGCCGCCCGACAGCTTGACGCGCAGGTCGTAGAGGAACGGGTCGTCCGGTGACCACAGGTGCGGCCGGTCCACCTTGAGCTTCAACGGCTTGTTCGCGTCGCCGGACACGCGCCCGACCGGGCGGCCGTGGTCGTAGGCGACGGCTTCGACGCGCTGTTTCACCGGCCCGCCGACCACGGCGTTCACCGTGACCGACCCGCTCGCGACGTCCGGGGTGACGTCGAGCCGGTCGATGTGGGCCGAGGCCACCGGCTCCATCCAGACGGTCTGCCAGATGCCGGAGGACGGCGTGTAGAAGATGCCGTCACCGGGCTGGCGCTGCTTGCCGATGGGCTGACCGCCCTGGTCGTTCGGGTCGGCGACGCCGACGACGATCTCCTGGGTCTTCTTCGTGGTCAGCGCGTCGGTGACGTCGACCGACCAGGCGTCGTAGCCGCCGGTGTGGCGGCCGACGGTCTTGCCGTTGACGATGACCGTGGCGTCGTAGTCGACGGCCTGGAAGTGCAGCTGCAGCCGCTGTCCCTTGCCGATCTGCCAGTTCTTGGGGACCTCGAACGTGCGGCGGTACCACATGTTCGTCTCGTGCCGCATGATCCCGGACAGCGCGGACTCGACCGGGTACGGCACGAGGATCCGCTCGCCGAGCGTCTTCCCGACCGGTGCGGCCTCACCCGGGGTCGCCTTCGCGAACTCCCAGACGCCGTTGAGGTTCTGCCAGTTGTCGCGGGTCAGCTGCGGCCGCGGGTAGTCGGGGAGGGCGTTCGTCGGCGAGACGTCCTTGGTCCACGGCGTCGACAGCGGCGGGGTGAGCCGCTGCCACTGCGGTGCGTCGGCGGCGCTCGCGGCGGGCACGGTGCCGAGGCCGGCGACCGCGACGGCGAACGCGGCGGCCGCGGTCAGCCATCTCCGGGTTTTTCGGGCAGGGCGGAACATCGTTGAACCTCCTGGTAGGGGACAGGGGTCAGCGGGTTCGGGAGCGCGCCAGCAGGCGCTGGATCACCACGACGACGAGCAGGAAGGCCCCGCTCACCACCGTCTGGTAGTTGGAGTCGAGGGTGCCGATCTGGTTGATGACGTTCTGGATCAGCGTGCGCAGCAGCACGCCGACGAGGGTGCCGATGATCGTCCCGGCGCCGCCGGTGAGCAGCGTGCCGCCGATGACGACGACCGAGATCGCGTCCAGTTCGGTCCCGACGCCGATCACCGTGACGCCGGACTGGAGGTACGCGGCGGTGAGGACGCCGGCGAACCCGGCGAGCGCGCCGCTGAGGGTGTAGAGGCTGATCTTGGTGCGGGCCACCGGAAGCCCCATCAGCAGCGCGGACTGCTCGGCGCCGCCGATCGCGAAGACGGACTGGCCGAACCGGGTGCGGCGCAGCAGCAGCCCGCCGAGGGCGAACAGGATGAGCGTCAGGTACACCGGCACGCCGACGCCGAAGATCGTGCCTTGGCCGAGCCAGAGGAACGCCGAGCCCGGGTCGACCTTGTACGTCGTCGCGCCTTCGGACGTCAGGGCCAGCAACAGACCCCGGGCGAACAGCAGGGAAGCGAGCGTGACGATGAACGGCGCCATCCCGGTGCGCGCGATGAGCACGCCGTTGACGAACCCGATCAGCGAACACACGGCCAGCGGCAGCAGGATCGCGACGACGAGCCCGTACTGCGCGCCGTACGCGGCGAGAACGCCGCCGAGCGCGTAGTTCGAGCCGACCGACAGGTCGATGCCGCCGGAGATGATCACGAACGTCATGCCCAGCGCGATCACCGCGAGGAACGAGCCCTGCAGCACGAGGCTGCGCAGGTTGTCGGCGGTACCGAAGTGCGGGAACGCGAACCACGACGCGGCGAGGCCGAGCACGAGCACCACGGCCGCGCCCTGGCGCTGCAGGACACCGGCGAACGCGGCGTTCCTGGCGGTAATCGGAGTAGCGGACTGCGCTGTCATCGGTTGCTCCGCTCGCGCGCGACGTAGACCGCGACGACGATGATGGCCGCCTGGACCATCTGCGCGGTCGAGTCCGGCAGGTTGTGCTTGATCAGGGTCGCCTGGACGAGCTGCATGAGCAGCGCGCCGAACACGGTGCCGAGCACGCGGACCCGGCCGCCGGTCAGCGGGGTGCCGCCGACGACGACCGCGGTGATCGCGGACAGCTCCATGAGCAGGCCGACGTCACTCGGGTCGCTGGCGGCCAGCCGCGACGTCGCCAGCACGCCGGCCACCGCGGCCAGTGCCCCGGAGATGACGTAGACGCTGATGAGCACGCGCTTCACCGGCAGCCCGGCCAGGGTGCTCGCGGCGCGGTTGCCGCCGACCGCGACCAGGTGCCGCCCGAACGTCGTGCGCTGCACGACCAGCCCGGCCAGCACCGCCAGCACGCCCGCGACGATGACCATGATCGGCACGCCCAGGAAGTCGCCGGTGCCGAGCTCCAGGAACTCCTGGTTGTGCAGCTGGACGAGCTGGCCGTGCGCGATGACCAGGGCGAGCCCGCGCCCGCCGACGAGCAGCGCCAGTGTCGCGATGATCGGCTGGATCCCCAGGTACGCCACCAGGTATCCGCTGAACAGGCCGGAGACCACGCCCGCGATGACGGCGACGATGATCGCCATCAGCGGGCCCGCGCCCAGGTAGAGCGGGATGAGCGCGGCGGCGATCGCCATCACCGAGCCGACCGACAGGTCGATGCCCTCGGTGCCGATCACCAGCGCCATGCCGAGCGCGACGATGCAGACCGGCGCCGCCTGCACCAGCTGGGTGCGGAAGTTGGCCGCGGACAGGAAGTTCTCGGTGAACGCGATGTTGAACAGCAACAGCACGACGACGGCCAGGTAGACGCCGTAGTTCTGCAGCCACGCCGTGACTTTCGCGCGGTCGGGGGTCTTGGTCAGGGTGGCGCTAGACATCGTTGTCACCCTCTTCGGCTTCCGCTGCGATCGCGGTCAGGACGTTCTCCTCGGTGATGCGGTCGCCGGTCAGCTCGCCGACGACCGAGCCGTCGCGCAGCACGACCACGCGGTCGGAGCCGTCGATCAGCTCTTCCAGCTCGGACGAGATGAGCAGCACGCCGAGCCCTTCCTGCGCGAGCTCGTCGATCAGCGCCTGGACCTCGGCCTTGGCGCCGACGTCGATGCCGCGCGTGGGCTCGTCGAGCAGCAGGATCTTCGGGCCGGTGGCCAGCCAGCGGGCGAGCAGCACCTTCTGCTGGTTGCCGCCCGACAGCTCGGACACCTTCTGCTCGGGGCTCGCGGCCTTGATCCGCAGCCGCTCCATGAAGATCTTCACGACCTTGTCCTGCTTGGCCTTGCTGACCAGGCCGAACGGCGAGAGCGTCGGCAGTGCGGCGAGCACGATGTTCTCGCGGACCGACAGGTTCGGGATGATCCCGTCGGTCTTGCGGTCCTCGGCCAGCAGCGCGATCCCGGCCCGCATGGCCGCGGCGATCTTGCCTTTCTTCAGCGGTTTCCCCGCGAGCAGCACGCTTCCGCGGTCGAGGGGGAACGCGCCGACGATGGCGCGTGCCGTCTCGCTGCGGCCGGAGCCGAGCAGCCCGGCGAGGCCGACGACCTCGCCGGGCCGGATGCTCACCGAGACGTCGTGCAGCTTCCGCATGCCGCTCAGGTTCTCCGCCTTGAGCAGCGGTTCGCGCTCGACCTCGTGGTCCTCGCCGAACGCCGTGACGCCCTCTTCGCGGATCTGCTTGATCTCGCGGCCGAGCATCTTGGACACGAGCTCGATGCGCGGCAGGTCCTTCAACGGTCCACTGTGGACAACCCGGCCGTCGCGCAGGACCGTGACGCTCTCGCAGACCCGGTACAGCTCGTCCATCCGGTGGCTGACGTAGACGATCGCGATGCCTTCGGCGTGCAAGCGGTTCAGCACTTCGAAGAGCGTCTCGACCTCGCGCGGCTCGAGCGACGACGTCGGTTCGTCCATGATGACGACCTTGGCGTCGGTCGAGACCGCGCGGGCGAGGGCGACCATCTGCTGCGCGCCGACACCCAGGGAGTGCAGCGGGCGTTTGACGTCGTCGTCGATGCCGTAGCCCTTGAGCAGCTCGCGGGCGTCGGCGTACATCTTGGACCAGTCGACGAGACCGGCTTTGGTGCGCGGCTCGCGGCCGAGGAAGACGTTGCCGGCGATGCTCATCAGCGGGACGAGGTTGACCTCCTGGTAGATCGTGGAGATCCCGGCCCGCTGCGCGTCGATCGGCCGCTTGAACGTCACCGGCTCGCCGAGGTGGCGCACCTCGCCCTCGTCGGGCTGGTAGACGCCGGTGAGCACCTTGATCAGCGTGGACTTGCCCGCGCCGTTCTCCCCGACGAGCGCGTGCACCTCGCCGGGTCGCAGCGCGAAGCTCACGTCGTCGAGCGCGAGGGTGCCGGGGAACCGCTTGGTCACCCCGGCCACCTCGAGCACCGGTGCGGTCGTCATGGCGACGTCCTCTTCGGTGGCTGCCGTCATCAGTACGCGTTCCCGACCTTCTGCGCGGCGTTGGTCTCGTCGTACTGGTCGTCGGTGATCACGATGCTGGCCGGGATGGCCTCGCCGCTCTCGAACTTCTGCAGCGTCTGGAAGGCCAGCGGGCCGAAGCGCGGGTTGGACTCGATCACGGCGTTGTAGCTGCCGTCGGCGATGAGCTGCACGGCGTTGCGCGTGCCGTCGATCGAGACGACCTTGACGTCCTTGCCCGGCGTCTTGCCGGCGGTCTTCAGCGCGTTGACCGCGCCGACGCCCATTTCGTCGTTTTCGGCGTAGACGGCGGTGATGTCCGGGTGGCTCTGGATGAGCTGCTCCATCACGGCCTGGCCCTTGGAGCGGTCGAACTCACCGGTCTGCTCGGCGACCACGGAGAGGCCGGCGGTCTTGGCCAGCTCGTCCTTGAAGCCCGACGTGCGGTCGGTGGTCACGTTGTTGCCGGACGCGCCGAGCAGGATCGCGACCTTGCCGGTGCCGCCGGTGACCCGCGCCATCTCCTGCGCCGCGCGCTTGCCCTGTTCGACGAAGTTCGAGCCGATGAAGGTCAGGTAGTCGGTGCAGGGCTGCGACGTCACCTTGCGGTCGATGGTGACGACCGGGACCTTCTTGGCCTTCGCCGCGTCGAGCGCGGGCTGGAGGCCGTCGGAGTTCAGCGGCGCGACGACGAGCAGCTGGGCGCCGCGGTCGAGCATCGACTTGATGTCGCTGATCTGCTTGTTCAGGTCGCTCTGGGCGTTGGTGACGAGCAGCTTGTCGCTGGCGATGCCGAGCTTGGCGGCTTCGTCGCGAATGGACTGCGTCTCGGCGATCCGGAAGGGGTTGGCTTCCTTTTCGGACTGTGAGAAACCGACCACCGCGGTCTTGAGGTCGACCTTGGCGTAACCGGTTTTCTGGAGCGTGCAGCCGTCGGCGGACGGCGCGACGGACTGCGCGGAAGCGGCCGGTCCGCCGCCGCTCGACGGGGCGGCCGGGGTCTCTTCCCGGCTGGTGCAGGAGGTGAGGGTGAGCGCGGCGGCGGCCACGGTGACCAGGACCAGGCGGGGGCGGGTGGACAGAGGCACGGGTGACTCCTCGGGCAGCGACGGTGGTGGCCCGCTCACCGGGGTGATCGGAGTCACCGCGGGAGCCTTGAGGTACTTTTTACATCGTTGGAACAACGTTGTAAACCGGCAAATTGTCGCTATGCTTCGTGCTCACCAGCTGAGAAGGAGCCGCCCGTGACCGTGACGCTCAAGGACGTCGCCACGCTCGCCGGAGTGTCGGTGAAGACGGTGTCGAACGTGGTGAACGGCTACGCCTTCGTCAAGCCGGAGAACCGGCGGCGGGTCGAGGAAGCCCTGGCCGCGACCGGCTACCGGCCGAACGTCGGGGCGCGCAACCTGCGTCGTGGCCGCACGGGGTTCCTGGCGCTGATGGTGCCGGAGCTGTCGATCCCGTACTTCGGCGAGCTGGCGGGCCTGGTCATCACGGCGGCGCAGAAGCGCGGCTGGAGCGTCCTGATCGAGCAGACGCAGGGGACCAGGTCCCGGGAGCGCGAGACGCTGTCGTCGCTGGGGCCGCACCTGGTGGACGGGGCATTGGTGCACCCGGAAGCACTGGAGGCGGCGGACTTCCCGTCCCCGGGCGAGATCCCGCTCGTGATGCTGGGCGAGCACGCGGTGGACGTCCCGATCGACCACGTGGCGATCGACAACGTCCTGGCGGCGCAGACGGCGGTGTCCCATTTGGCATCGTTGGGCCGGACGCGGATCGCGGCGATCGGACGCAATCCGGCTCGTGGGACGTCTTCCCAGCGGCTGGCGGGGTACCGGGCGGCCTTGTCGTCGGCGGGACTGTCCTATTCGGACGCGTTGGTGGCACCGGCGGAGAAGTGGCACCGATCGGTGGGGGCGGCGGCGATGCGATCGTTGCTGGCGCTGCCTTCGCCGCCCGATGCGGTGTTCTGCTTCAACGACCTGCTGGCGATCGGCGCTCTCCGGGCGGTGGCGGAGCTGGGGCTGCGGGTGCCGGAGGACGTGGCGATCGTGGGGTTCGACAACAACGAGGAGAGCGCGTTCTCGCTCCCGGCGTTGACGACGATCGCCCCGGACAAGACGGCATTGGCGGAAGCGGCGATCGATTTGGTGCACCGGAGGATCACGGGCGACAAGACATCGCCGGCGCAGGACATCCAGACACCGTTCGCGCTGGAGATCCGGGAGAGCACCAAGGGCCGCTGAGGTTCAGCAGGGCGCGACGGCACCGGTGGTTCCGACGGCGCACCAGCCGGGGTGGGTGGCGAGCCAGGCATCCCGCTCGCGGTCGACGTCCTCCTGGCTCATCCCCCTGGCGGCGTTCAGGCAGCCGCCGGTCTGGCAGTCCTCGGCCTTGGGTCGGGTGGTTTTGGGTGCGGCGTTCGCCTTGGTGACCACGCTGGTCACCGTCGTGGGCACGGTTTCGGTCGTGGTGACGGTGGCGGTCACGGGCTCGGCGGTGACGGTGGTCGGAACCGGCTGCGGAGTTTGCGCTTTGGGCGCGGCCGTGCAGCCGCCGACCAACACAGCGGCGGCCAGCACCCCAGCGGCAGTGGCGAAGTAACGCATGATCGGAACTTTCGGGCGCGGCGGACGATCCACCCACCCTCCGCCCGCCCGGCCAAGCTCACCAGGGCCGTTGGACCCGAGCCAACGCGTACCCGGAACGCCAACTCGCGTACCCAGGCGGACGACTCGCGTACCTGGACAGTCGGCTCACCAACCGACCCTCCAGGTACGCGAACCGACTGCCTGGGTACGTGAGCCGACCCTCCAGGTACGTGAGCTACCGCTTGGGCCAGTGCCAGGAAGGCCTGTCCAGGCGGCCTTGGCCGACCAGCTTTGTCTCCCCGCCCTCCTTCTCCAGCTCCAAAGCCCCGACGTCCGCGACCTCCGAGAGAGCCCGGATCAACGGCGAAGCGTGCGAAACCACCACCAGCTGGGTCTCCTTCGCCGCCGTCGCGATCAACACGGCCAACGCCGGGAGCAGGTCCGGGTGCAGCGAAGTCTCCGGCTCGTTCAGCACCAGCAGTTCCGGGGGCCGCGGGGTCAGCAACGCCGCCACCCACAGCAGGTACCGCAGCGTCCCGTCCGACAGCTCCGCCGCCGACAACGGCCGCAGCAATCCGTGCTGGTGGAAGCGGACCGACAGCAGGCCGTCCTGGGAGACCACCGAAAGCCGGGAACCCGGGAACGCCGCGTCCACCAGCGAAGCCAGCTCCGACGCCCGGCCGATCTCGATGATCGTCTGCAGTGCCGCCGCCAGGTCCGCGCCGTCGTGGGACAGCACGAACGTGCGTGTTCCCACCACTGACCGGCGGGCAGGGGCCGACGCGTCCGTGCGGAAGTGGTCGTAGAACCGCCACGACCGGATGCGCTCGCGGACCACCAGCAGCTCCGGGCACGCCCGCGGGTCCGCGAACTCGCTCAGTATGCTGTCCGACAGCCGGATCCGGTGGACGTCCGGGCCCCACCCGCCGGACGCGACCCGCGTGCGCACCGACGGCCCCGCGCGGTCGGCCAGCAGCGACGCCGGCCGCAACACCGGCCCCGACCACACCGCCTCCTGCTTGAACTCCGGGTCCAGGTTGAACACCGTCTCCCGCTCCGGCACCGGCAGCCCCAGGTCGAGCGCGTAGCCGAACTCATCGCCCGCGAACCCCAGCCGGAGCCCGACCGGCTTCGTCCGCACCGTGCCCTGGACGCGCGCACCCGGGCGTACCCCGTTCTCCGGCCCCGCCCACAGCGTCGACGGCAGCCCGCCTTCGCGCGCCAGCGCCGCCACCGCGCCGTTGCGGGACGCGTCCGCCAGCAGCCGCAACGCCCGGTACAGGCTCGACTTGCCGCTGCCGTTCGGCCCCGTGACGACGGTCAGCCCGGACAGCGGCAGCACCAGGTCGCGCAGCGAGCGGTAGTTCTCGACAGCCAGCGTGGTCAGCATGCCTCGAACCTAACCGCCACCCCCGACAGTGCGGATTCGTCCGATCTCTGTCCGGCGAAGCCGTTGACATCCGCGAACTCCAGCAGCCAGAATCTCCAGTCGTCGATCCTATAGGATCCATGGTTCAGGCCAGCCGAGCTGTGGTCCTCCGATGTCTACCGACCTCAAAGGAGTGGTCATGGCCGCACGCGGCAGACGGGCCCTGGGTGTCCTCGCCGGACTGACGGTGATCGCGGGCCTGCTCACGGCCCCCACCGCGGACGCCCAGCCGGAAGCGCCGAAGCCAGTCGCTCAGAAGCCCTACATGGGCTGGAGCAGCTGGAGCCTCGAGTCGACGAACTACCCGGGCGTCAACCCGACCGGCGCCGCGAGCTGGCTCACCGAGCAGCACGTCCTCCAGCAGGCCGACGTCCTCGCCGCGAAGTTCAAGCAGCACGGCTACACCTACGTCAACATCGACGCCGGCTGGTCCAACGCCTTCGATCAGTACGCCCGCCCGGTCGTCAACCCCACGACGTTCCCGGACGGCATGAAGTACGTCGCCGACTACGTCCACAAGAAGGGCCTGAAGCTCGGCTCCTACCTGGCCGTGGGCGTCGACCTCAAGGCCTACAACGACGGCAACTCCCCGATCGCGGGCACCACGAACTGCCACACCAAGGACCTCGTCTACCCCGACCTGCGCAAGACCAACGGCTGGGACTCCGCCTACAAGATCGACTTCACGAACCCGTGCGCCCAGTCCTACGTGGACTCGGTGGCGCAGCTGCTGGCCGGCTGGGGCGTCGACTTCCTCAAGCTCGACGGCGTCGGCCCCGGCTCCTTCAAGGGCGGCGAGAACTACACCAACACCTCCGACGTCGAGGCCTGGCACAAGGCCATCGCCAAGACCGGCCGCCCGATGGAGTTCGTCGTCTCCTGGGCGCTCAGCCACCGCCAGGCCGACGTCTGGACGGCCAACACCAACGGCTGGCGCGTCGACACCGACGTCGAGTGCTACTGCGACACGCTCGTGACCTGGAACAACTCGGTCAAGCAGCGCTGGAACGACGTCGTGCAGTGGATCCCCGACGCCGGCCCCGGCCACTGGAACAACCTCGACTCCCTCGACGTCGGCAGCGGCAAGATGGACGGCCTCACCCCGGCCGAGCGCCAGAGTTACATGACGCTCTGGGCGATCGAAGCCGCGCCGCTCTACATCGGTGACGACCTGACCCAGCTCGACGACTACGGCGTCAAGCTCCTGACCAACGACGAGGTCATCGCGCTCAACCAGGCTGGTGTCCCCGCCAAGCCGGTGAGCCAGACGACCGACCAGCAGGTCTGGTACAACCGCAACGCCGACGGCAGCTACACGGTGGCGCTGTTCAACCTCGCCGCGACGCCGGCGCGCGTCACCGCGGACCTCGCGCAGCTCGGCATCTCCGGCCCGGCCGAGATCCGGGACCTCTGGGCGCACAAGAACGTCGACACCGCGTCCGGCGACCTGCCGGTGCACGGTTCACGCCTGTTCAAGGTGACGCCCCGCGACCGCACCGCGCTTCAAGCCCCGGCGGTCGTGCACGGCACCGCGGTCACCGGCACCAGCGTCTCGCTCGCCTGGGACGCCTCGAAGGGCGCGCAGAGCTACGACGTCTTCGTCAACGGCCGCAAAGCCACGACGGCCACCGGACCGAGCACGACGGTCACCGGCCTCAAGCCGTCGACGAGCTACGACTTCACGGTCGTCGCGAACCAGCGCCACGGGAAGCCGTCCGCGCCCAGCAAAAAGATCAGCGCGACCACGCCGAGCGCCGACGGACCCAGAGCGTACGAAGCCGAGAACGGCACCCCGCAGGGCGGCGCGACCGTCTACGACTGCGCGTGCAGCAACGGCAAGAAGGTCGGCTACCTGGGCGGCAGCGGCTACGTCGTCCTGCCGACGGTGACGACCGCCAAGGCCGGCACCTACCTCCTGCAGTTGTCCTATGTGGACGGCGACTCCAGCCGCACCGGCATCGTCACGGTCAACGGGACGTCGTTCCCGCTGCCGGTCGCCGGCAGCAACGACGACGACTGGAACACGCCCCAGACCGTGACCGTCCCGGTGTACCTGCAGGCCGGGGCCAACACCGTCCAGATCGGCAACCAGGCCGGCTACGTCTATGACGTCGACAAGATCACCGTCTAGGGGCCGGGACGCGCCGATCGCGTGGCTGCTCATCAGCCCCGCGCTCGGCGGGTTCGCGGTGTTCTTCGCCTACCCGACCCTGCGCGGGCTCTACCTCAGCTTCACCGAGTTCCACGTCCTCACCGAGCCGCGCTGGATCGGCCTGGGGAACTTCCAGGAGCTCCTCCAAGACGGCGAGTTCTGGCACTCCCTGCTGGTGACGGTCTACTTCGTCGCGCTGTCGGTGGTCCTGGGCGTACTGGTCTCCTTGGTGACGGCGGTGATCCTGCACCGGCTCGCGGTGTCGGCCACCGTCCGCGGGCTGATGATCCTGCCGTTCCTCATCTCCGGCGTGGTCACCGCGCTCGTGTGGTCGTGGATGCTCGACCCGCAGCTCGGCATCGTCAACCTCCTCATCACGAAGCTCACCGGCGAGCCGGTGCTGTTCTTCGGGTCGGGGAGCTGGGCGGTGCCGACGCTCGCGGGGCTCAACATCTGGAAGTCCATGGGCTACAACGCGGTGCTGATCTTCGCCGGGCTGCAGACCATTCCGTCCACGGTGTACGAAGCCGGCCGGATCGACGGCGCGAGCGAGCTGCAGATGTTCCGCCGCCTCACCGTGCCGCTGCTGCGGCCGATCCTGGTGATGGTCGTGGTGCTCACCGTGATCAGCTCGTTCCAGATCTTCGACATCGTGCAGGTGACCACCAAGGGCGGTCCGGCGAACGCGTCGAAGGTGCTCCAGATGTACATCTACGACAAGGCGTTCGGCCAGTTCGACTTCGGCTACGCCGCGACCATGTCGCTGGCCCTGTTCGTGCTGCTGGCCGCCGTCACCTTCGCCCAGCTCCGGATGGCTCGCGCCGGCGAGTCCGACACCACCTAGGAGGGACCGTGCGCCGGATTTCCGCGGGCCGGGTCGTCGCCTGGGCGTACCTCGTGCTCGTCCTGGTCGTCACGATCTTCCCGTTCTACTGGATCGTGCGGACCGCGCTGTCGGACAACTACGCGCTCGCGACGGACCCGTCGTCGCCGGGCCCGGTGGGCTTCACGCTCGGTGCGTTCAAGCGCGCGCTCGGCCTGGCCTCGCCCGCCGAAGCCGCGGCTCAAGGCGGGTCGGCCGCGTCGATCGACCTGCTGTCCGCCCTGCGGAACTCGATCGTCTACGCGGTGCTGCTCACCGTCTGCACGGTGTTCTTCTCCGCGCTGGCCGCGTTCGCGTTCTCGCGGCTGCGGTGGAAGGGGCGCAACGCCGTGTTCGCCGTGCTGCTGACCGCGCTGATGGTGCCGCAGGTGCTGACGCTGCTGCCGAACTTCGTGCTGATCAAGGACCTCGGCCTGCTCAACAGCTTCGGCGGGATGATCCTGCCGACGGCGTTCTTCTCGGCGTTCAACATCTTCTTCCTGCGCCAGTTCATGCAGGGGCTCAGCACGGAGATCGAGGAGGCCGCGATCATCGACGGCGCGGGCCCGCTGCGCGTCTGCTTCCGGATCGTGCTCCCGATGAGCGCCGCCCCGATCGCGACGCTCGCGCTGCTGACGTTCATCACCACCTGGAACGACTACCTGTGGCCGCTCCTGGTCACCAACGACGACACCGTCCGCCCGCTGACGCTGGCGCTCGCGGTGTTCAAGCAGTCCTCGCCGCAGGCGGCGCTGGACTGGGCCGGCCTGATGGCCGCCACGCTCGTCGCCGCGCTGCCGATGCTGCTGCTGTTCGTGGTGTTCGGCCGCCGGCTGGTCAATTCCATCGGCTTCACGGGGTTGAAATGACGGATCTCCTGCTCTCCTGGCCGCACCCGGCGACGGATTGGACCGAGGCCATGCCGGTCGGCAACGGCCGGCTCGGTGCGATGGTCTTCGGCGGCGCCGGCCGCACGCGGGTCCAGGTCAACGACGCCACGGTCTGGTCCGGCACCCCGGGTGGCCCGGCGGCTGCGCTGGCCAGGATCGACGCCGGACCGGAGCGGCTCGCCGAGGTGCGTGAAGCCGTGTTCGCGCAGGACTTCCGGCGCGCCGAACAACTCCTGATGACGTTCGAAGGGCCGTACAGCCAGGAGTTCCTGCCGTACGTCGACCTCTGGCTGACGCTGCCCGAAGGCATCTCCCACGGTCGGACGCTCAACCTGGACAACGGCGTCACGACCGAGCACCTGACCATCGACGGGCACGACGTCGAGCGGACGACCTGGGTGAGCCGGCCCGCACAGGTGCTGTGTGTTGCGCTGTCCGGCGAGATCGACGTCGATGTCGACGTGTCGACACCGCTGCGGGAGGTGTCGCGAGACGGCCTCGACCTCGGCATCGAGATCCCGGTCGACGGCGCACCCCGGCACGAACCGCAGGTCGAAGAGCCACTGCGGTACGGGACCGTCGAGGGGTACGACCCGTTCGCCGCGGTCGCCGTCCGGGTCGCCCGGACGGCAACCGGCGTCCTGATCGTCCTGGCCAGTTCCACGAGTGCGTACGACGCCTGGATCGGCGACCGCCAGCACACGCGTGACGAACACCGGCGACGCGCGGCGGTTCTGGCCGAACAGGCCGTCGAGACCGGAACGGCGGAGCTGCGCCGCGCGCACGAGGCCGACCTGCGCCCCCTCCTCGGCGCGTCTTCGCTGAGGATCGGCGAGCAAAGGGGCGGCACCCACGACGTCGCCGAGCTGCTGTCCGGTCAGGACGAACAGCTGATGGCGACCGTGTTGTTCCAGTACGGCCGCTACCTCCTGGCGTCCGCCTCCCGGCCGGGTGCGCCGCCGGCGAACCTGCAGGGCATCTGGAACGACGACCTCCGCCCGGCCTGGTCGTCCAACTACACGGTCAACATCAACACCCAGATGAACTACTGGGCTGCCGAGACCACCGGGCTCGGTGAGTGCCACCTCCCGCTGTTCGACCTGCTCGGCAAGCTCGCGGTCACCGGCGCCGACGTCGCGCGCGAGCTGTACGGCGCGCGCGGGTGGGTGACCCACCACAACACCGACCCGTGGGGCTGGGCGCTGCCGGTCGGCATGGGCCACGGCAACCCGTCGTGGGCGCTCTGGCAGCTGGGCGGCGCGTGGCTGGTCCAGCACGCCTGGGAGCACTACGACTTCACGCGCGATCGCGCTTTCCTCGAGAAGACGGCGTGGCCGTTGCTGCGCGGCTGCGCCGAGTTCTGCCTCGACTGGCTGGTGGAACGAGACGGCTTCCTCGAGACGTGCCCGTCGACGTCCCCGGAGAACCTGTTCCTCTCCGAAACCGGGACGAAGGAGTCGCTGACCCACTCGGTGACGATGGACGTCGCACTGATCCGGGCGGTGTTCGAGCGCAGTCTCGCCGCGATGAACGCCCTGGAAGTCCACGACCCGCTGTACGCGGAGATCGAAGCCGCGCTGCCGCGGCTGCGCCCGCTGCCGGTCCTTCCGGATGGCCGGCTGGGGGAGTGGGCGTCGGATCTGCCTGAGGAGGACTCGACGCACCGGCACATGTCGCACCTGGTCGCGCTGTACCCACTGGGGCTGCTCGACACTCCGAAGCTGGCGGACGCGGCCCGGCGGGTGCTGGAGCGGCGCGGGCCGGGGGCGATGGGCTGGTCGTGGGCGTGGAAGATCGCGCTGCGCGCCCGCCTCGGCGACGGCGAGACCGCGCGGAAGCTCCTCGGCGAGGCGGTCCAGCCGTTCACCGGTGACCGCCACCGCGACGCGCCGGTCGACGGCTCCGAGTGGGGTGGGCTGCTGCCCAACCTGTTCAGCACGCACCCGCCGTTCCAGATCGACGGCAACTACGGCTTCCCCGCCGGCCTCGCGGAACTGGTGCTGCAGAGCCAGAACGGCGTGCTTTCCCTGCTCCCCGCGCTGCCCGCGGGCTGGCCGGATGGCGAAGCGCGGGGGCTGCGGTGCCGTGGCGGGCTCGCGGCCGACATCGAGTGGCGCGACGGCGAACTGCGGTACGCCGTCGTGCGACGGCTGTCGGGCGACCCGGCCGAGCCGGTGCGGGTGCGCTATCGCGGCCGGGAGACCGAGCTGCGGCTGCGGACCGGCGAATCGACCGTCCTGAAAGGACTGTGATGCTCACCGACCTCGCTCTCGACGCGCTGTGGGAGTACCGCAGCACCTACGAAGCACCGCCGGACTTCGACGAATTCTGGACATCGACCCTCGCCGAAGCCCGGGCGCACGACCTCGGCGTCCGGTGCACGCCGGTGGACACGCCCTTGCGGACGCTCGACGTGTTCGACGTGACGTTCGCCGGCTTTGGCGGGCACCCGATCCGCGCCTGGCTGCGAGTCCCGCGCGGCGTCGAGGCGCCGTTGCCGGCGATCGTCCAGTTCCACGGCTACGGCGGCAGCCGGGGGAGCGCGCTGCAGGAGCTGACCTGGGCGTCCGCCGGGTACGCGCACCTGCAGGTCGACGTGCGCGGCCAAGGCGGGGTGACGCCTGACCCGGTGGGCAGCGGACCGGCGTACCCGGGCCACCTGACGCGCGGCATCGAGAGCCGTGAAACCTACGTCTACCGGCGGATCTTCACCGACGCGGCCCGCGCGGTCGACGCCGTGCGCGCGCTGCCGGAGGTCGATCCGGCGCGGGTCGCGGTGCTCGGCAACAGCCAGGGCGGCGGCATCGCGCTCGCCACGGCGGGGCTCGTCCCGGATGTGGCGGCCCTGCACGCGCAAGCGCCGTTCCTCTGCGACTTCCGGCGCGCCAGCCTGGTCGGGGGCGAGCGGCCGTACGTCGAACTGTCCCGGTATCTGGCCGACCACCGCGACGCCGTCTCGCGGGTGTTCGACGTGCTGTCCTATTTCGACGGTGTCGGGTTCGCCGCGCGCGCGACGGCACCGGCCTGGTTCAGCGCCGGACTGATGGACGGCATCGTGCCGCCGTCCACGGTGTTCGGCGCCTACCACGTCTACAAGGGACAGAAACAGCTCGCCGTCTGGGAGTACAACGGCCACGAAGCCGGCGGCCCCGACGACGTTCAGGCAGTGCTTGAAGGATTCCGGCCCATTCTGGAGTTGACATGAAGTTGCGCACGCTCACCGCCGCCGGACTGGCGGCGACCCTCGGAGCGCTGGTGGCCGCCTGCGGCGGCGGCTCGGCGAGTGGCGGCGGGACCACCGTGAACTGGTGGACCTGGGACGACAAGCAGGCTGCGGCCTACCAGACGTGCGCGTCGGCGTTCGAGAAGGCGAACCCCGGCACCACGGTGAAGATCACGCAGTACAACGTGGACGACTACTTCACCAAGCTGACCGCCGGGTTCGTCGGCGGCACCGCGCCGGACGCGTTCCAGAACAGCGTCCAGTACTTCCAGGCGTACGCGTCCCAGCACCAGCTGCTGCCGCTGGACGACCTGATCGCCCGCGACAAGTTCGACCTCAAGCGGTTCTCCGTCGGCGTCGACGCGTGGAAGTTCACCGACGGCAAGCAGTACGGCCTGCCGCTCGACTGGTCCGCGACCGGCCTGTTCTACAACACCGACGCGATCACGAAGGCCGGCTACACGCCCGCGGACATCTCGCAGCTGACCTGGAACCCCGACGACGGCGGGACGTTCGAGAAGGTCGCGGCCCACCTGTCCGTGGACAAGAACGGCGTCCGCGGCGACCAGCCCGGGTTCGACAAGGACCACGTCGCCACCTACGGCACCGGGCAGCTGGCGTCGCGCGACTTCATCGGCGAGTCGACGTGGAGCTCGTTCGCCATGACGACCGGCTGGCGGATGGCCGACAAGCAGTCGTGGCCGACGACGTTCACCTATGACGACCCGGTGTTCGCCAAGACCCTGAGCTGGGTGCGGTCGCTGGCCGACCGCGGGTTCGTGCCGAAGATCGGCACGTTCACCACCGGCGGCCAGGCGAGCATCAGCGACACCGACCTGCTCGGCTCGGGCAAGGTCGCGATGGAGACGGCGGGTTCGTGGACGGCGGGGACGTTCGCCAAGCTGCCCTTGAAGGTCGGGATCGCGCCGACGGTGCTGGGGCCGTCCGGCAAGCGCGCGGTGCTGTCCAACTCGAACGGGAACAACGTCTGGGCCGGCACCAAGAACCCGGACCTGACCTGGAAGTGGGTCTCGTACATGGGTTCGCCGGAGTGCCAGTCGGCGGCCGGGGCGAGCGGGACGTTCTTCCCGTCGATCCCGGCGTCGATGGACACCTCGGCTGCCGCGATGAAGAGCCAGGGCGTCGACCTGTCGGTGTTCACGTCGATGCTGAAGGACGGCACGCTGGTGCCGGCGGTCGTCTACGGCAACGGCGCGGCCCTGCAGGACGCCGAGCGGCCGCTGTTCGAGGCGTACTTCGCCCACCAGCGCGACGGCGACGTGTTCGCGGAGATGGCGTCGAAGAGCCGGGCCGTGCTGGGCAAGCAGTAGCCTGTAGTCACGACACGTGAGGGGAGTCAGGGTGGAGGGTCGCCGCCTCGAAGCCCTGCCGGGCAGGCAGGTGCTGGCCGACGGCGTCTACGAGCAGATCCGGGCGCTGATCATGAACGACGGCATCGAGCCGGGCGCCCGGGTCAACATCGACGAGATCGCCCGCGAGCTGGGCGTGTCGGGAACGCCGGTGCGTGAAGCGCTGGCCCGGTTGGAGTCCGAGGAACTGGTCAGCAGGCTCCCGCTGCGCGGCTACCGCGTGACGGAACTGCTGAACCGCAAGGAAGTCGACGACATGTACTCGCTGCGGCTGCTGCTGGAGCCGCCGTCGGCGGCCCGCGCGGCTGCCGCGATGTCGGACGCGAACGTGGCGGCGCTGGAAGCGGAGCTGGCGACGTGCCCGGCGGCCCCGGTGGACGACGCGTACAGCGACTACAAGGCGTTGACGGCCCACGACGCGCGGCTGCACGAGCTGATCCTGCACCTGGCCGGGAACGTGGCGGTCGAGCAGGCGTTCGCGCGGACCCACTGCCACCTGCACTTCTTCCGGCTGAACTACAACCAGCCGTTCGGCGAGCAGACGATCGCCGAGCACCGGGTGATCGTGGACGCACTGGTGGCGGGGAACGCGGCCAAGGCCCGCAAGGCGATGACGGACCACCTCGAAGTGGCGCGGGACCGCTTGCTCTCCCGCCTCTGACGTGATCCAGAGGTCGACACGCGTGATTCAAGGGTCGACTCGCGTGATCGGAGGGTCGACACGCGTGATCGGAGGGTCGACTCGCGTGATCGGAGGGTCGACACGGCCGCGGAGTCGTGTCGACCCCTCAATCACGCGAGTCGACTCCCCAATCACGCGTGTCGACCCTTCCCGCACGTGCGAAGGCCGCACCGGGCGTACCCGGTGCGGCCTCCCCCGACGACGTCACATGCGGGTCACTTGACCGGCATGGTCACTTCGTAGATCCGGTGCTGCTGGGCGGCCGCCGCGCGGAAGCCGTTGGCCCACAGGGATTCCACCTGCGAAGCCTCTTCCGAGTTCGGGTTCGCGTTGGTGCACGACGGGCCGGGGCCACCGCCCGACATCAGCTCCGAGCACGGGCCCTCGTAGTGGTCCGGCAGGCCCAGCGCGTGGCCCGTCTCGTGGGCCGTGATGCGGGTCTGGTTGTACTGCTCGGCCTGCGTGTAGTCGATGAAGATCGTGCCGCTGCCGTGGCCGTCCGTCTGCGCGTACGAGCCCTGCGGGTCGTTGCCCTCCGTGTAGTGCAGCGTCGCGCCCGAGGAGCTTTCCTGGAGCTTGACGTTCGACACGGCCGCGTTCCAGTTGGCCGCACCCGCGTTGATCTGGTCGCGGAAGGTGGGGGCGTCCGAGGTGTCGTAGTAGACGATCGTGGCCGCTTCGGCCTGCGCCGGGGCCGCGAAGGCCGGGGCCGCGGTGAGCGGGGTCGCGATCATCGCCAGCGCGACGGCGGCGCCGGGCAGCAGGTACTTCCTGGACATCGGGACGACTCCTTGCCGTGGGGAATTTGCCGGGTTTGCGCGCGCTGGGTGTCGAACTTACGGAATCGCCCGGCTCTTGTGACCCGACTTTCGTACTGCGCTGCGAACGGTGATTTACCAACCATTTCGTCCGGTTGACATGCGCAGCCACGCATACAAGGATGCGCCGTCCGGCTCAGCCGACCGGGTCCGCCAGCGGGATGGTGCCTTCGCGCAGACGCGATCCGCGCCACGCCAGATCGTCCCTGACCAGCGGTTTCCCGCAGCTGTCACAGGTCGTGCCCGGGCGGGTGAGGGCGCCGCAGCCGACGTGCACGAGCTGCATCGGACCGGCCGCGTCATCGGACGACGTGTACGCGTCACCCCACGCTCCGAGCGCGTGCAGGACCGGCAGCGCGTCCGAGCCGGCCTTCGTCAAGCGGTACTCGTGGCGGGTCCGGCCGCCGTCGCGGTAGGGGAGCTTCGTCAGCAGGCCCCGGTCGACGAGCTTCGCCAGCCGGGTCGTCAGCACGTTGTCGGCGATGCCGAGCTGCGCGCGGAAGTCCTCGAACCGGGTGGTGCCCGCGGTGGCGTTGCGCAGGATCAGCAGCGTCCACGGTTCGGCCAGGACGTCGGCGGCGCGCGCGATCGGGCACGCGGTGCCCTCCCAGGTGATGCGGCGGCTCATGAGTGTGATCCCTCCTACCTGACTTGCTCCGAGCAAGTCTACGCCGTACAGTCGGCCGCAGCTAGCTTGCAATGAGCAAGCCAGGTGCGAGAGGAGCTCGTCATGGAGATCACGGGTGCGGTGGCACTGGTCACCGGAGCCAACCGGGGGCTCGGCCGGCGGTTCGCCGCCGCGCTGCTCGAGCGCGGCGCGGCCAAGGTCTACGCCGCCGCGCGCAACCCGGAGTCGATCGACCTTCCGGGCGTGGTGCCGCTGAAGCTCGACGTGACCGACCCCGAGTCGATCCGCGAAGCCGCGAAGCTCGCGGGCGACGTCACGCTGCTGGTCAACAACGCCGGTTCGTCCACCGGGTCGTCGTTGCTCGGCGGCTCGCTCGAGGACATCAAGCTGGAGATGGACACGCACTACTTCGGCACCCTCGGCGTGACGCGCGAGTTCGCGCCGATCCTCGAGCGCAACGGCGGCGGCGCGGTGCTGAACGTGCTGTCGGTGCTGTCCTGGTTCACCGCGCCCCAGGTCGCGGCCTACTCCGCGGCCAAGTCGGCGGCCTGGTCGCTGACCAACGCGCTGCGCCTGGAGCTCGCGGCGCAGAAGACCCAGGTGACCGCGCTGCACGTCGGCTACATGGACACCGACATGGCCAAGCACGTCGACGGCCCGAAGATCGACCCGGCGGTCGTGGCCGGGCTCGCCCTGGACGGCGTCGAGCAGGGTCGCTTCGAGGTTCTGGCCGACGACGTCAGCAAGAACGTGCGGGCCGGGCTGTCGGGTGACCTCTCGGGGCTGTACCCCGCGCTCGCCTGACCGACGGATTTATCATTTCCGGACAATTCCGGGGTTCTCCGGGACCCCGGAATACGGGCACCCCGGCAGCGGGCGTATGAATGTCCGGGTGGCGGAGAAAGCCGAAGCCGGAAACAGTCGAACGAGGAACCGCTGGGGTGAAGGCGAACGGCTGCGCGGGGAGATCCTGGCGGCGGCCGCCCGGTTGCTGGCCGAGCTCGGCGGCGAGGACGGGCTGACGATCCGCGGGGTGGCGCGGGCGGTCGGCATCGCCCCGGCCAGCATCTACCAGCATTTTTCCGATCGTGCGGAATTGGTGCGCGGACTGCTCGAGCACGAATACGTCCGGTTGGCGGAATCGATGCGCGCGGCCGAAGAGACGCTCGGGGAAACCGACGTCGTCGGCCGGGTCAGGGCGCAGATTCACGCGTACTGCACGTTCGCCATGGAGAACCCCGGCCATTACCGGCTGATGCTCGCGAACGGCGCGTCCCGTTCCGGGCCCGGCGGCCGGGCGGAAGGCCCGCTGCTGGACGTGATCGACCGCCTGGCGGCCGGCTTCGAGCGCTGCGTCGAGGCCGGTCACGCGCTGCGCGTCACGCCGGGCCGGGCGGCGGCGGTGGTGTTCGTCGGGGCGCACGGGCGGGTCGCGCTGTTCCACAGCGTGCTCAACCGGACCGGTGCGGATCTGGTGGAGCCGTTCGTCGACGAACTCGTGTCGCTGGTGTTCGCCTGATCGGCCCTGTGGCGAAGTTCCGGGAAGATGCTTAGCATAGCTATGTAAATTTCCGGCAGCTCCGGGAGGTATCCGGTGGACGGCGTGCCCGCGTTTCCGATGACCCGGCGGTGTCCCTTCGACCCGCCCGCCGAACTCGGCGAACTGCCGCCGAACTCGGCGAACTGCCGCCGAACTCGGCGAACTGCCGCCGGTCTCGCGCGTGCGGCTGTGGAACGGCAGCACGCCCTGGCTGGTCACCCGCTACGACGACGTCCGCGCGGTCCTGCGCGACTCGCGGATCAGCGCCGACTCCGACCGGCCCGGCTACCCGCACCAGAGCGCGGCTTCGGCGGCGCGGCGCAAGCGCGCGAAGTCGTTCATCACCATGGACGGTGCCGAGCACGCGGCGCAGCGGCGCCTGCTGACCGGCGACTTCCTCGTCAAGAAGATGGAGGCGCTGCGCCCGGCGATCCAGCGCATCGTCGACGACCTCGTCGACGGGCTGCTGGCCGGCCCGAAGCCGGTCGACCTGGTGACGGCGTTCGCGCTGCCGGTTCCGTCGCTGGTGATCTGCGAGCTGCTCGGCGTGCCGTACGAGGACCGGGAGCTGTTCCAGGACATCACGAAGGTGATGGTGTCGAGGACGGCCACTCCCGAAGAAGCCGTGACCGCCACCGAAGAACTACTGGCCTACCTCGGCGGGCTGGTGGAAAAGAAGGCGGCCGACCCGGGCGACGACGTCCTGAGCAAGCTGGCGGTTTCCCAGTACGCCACCGGCCGCATGAGCGCCGAGGACGTCGCGTCGATGGGCCAGCTGCTCCTGGTGGCGGGCCACGAGACGACGGCGAACATGATCGCCCTCGGCACGGTCGCGCTGCTGGAGAACCCCGCGCAGCTCGAGCTCGTGCGGTCCGGCGACGCGGACCTGCTTCGCCGTGCCGTCGAAGAGTTGTTGCGCTACTTGAACATCACGCACACCGGACGCCGCCGGGTGGCGACCGAGGACATCGAGCTCGGCGGCGAGGTGATCCACGCGGGCGAGGGCGTCATCGCGGCCGGCGACGTGGCCAACCGCGACGGCGCGGTGTTCGCGGAGCCGGACCGCCTGGACGTGACGCGCGAGGCCCGCCACCACGTCGCGTTCGGCTACGGCGTGCACCAGTGCCTCGGGCAGACGCTGGCGCGGGTCGAGCTGCAGGTGGTCTACGGGACGCTGTACCGCCGCATCCCGGGACTGCGGCTCGCGGTGCCGGTGGAGGAACTGGCCTTCAAGGACGACATGCTGGTGTACGGGGTGCACTGCCTGCCGGTCACGTGGTGACGCGCTCGCCAACTCCTGCCAGGCGCGCTGGACGATGTCACGGCTCATGCCGCGACCCCAGGCGGGACAGGGGGTTGCGGGCTGGCAGGTTCGAGACGTGATCACACCGCCCGGCGCAGCGCGTCGAGGTCCTCGGTCAGCCGGGCCCGGAGGAAGCGGGCCCGGTCCGCGTCGTCGTCCTTCCGCGGGGTCATCTCGACCAGCATGATCAGGTCGAGGTAGACCCGGTACAGCGCGAGCCGCGCCCACGCCGGCATGCCGAACTCCGCCGGGCCGCCGGCCGCGCGGTAGCCGTCCAGCAGTTCGCGGTCCGGGTCGCGGAACAGCGTCAGCGACACGAACTCCGCCACCGGGTCGCCCCAGAACGCCCGCTCGGCGTCGATGATGCCGGACACCCGGTCGCCGTCGAGGAGGATGTTGCCGTTCCACAGGTCGAAGTGCACCAGTATCGGTGTCGTGACCAGCTCGAGCAGCGGCTCGTGGCGGCGCACCAGGTGGGCGATCTCGGCGGCCGGCCGCGGCAGCGGCACCCCGTGCGCGACGGCGTCCGCGAGGATCGCGTCGGCCATCGCCGTGAACGCCGCCGGCCACGTCGGGTGCGGCGGGTCCTGCGGGTAGCCGAACCCGTCGCCGGTCGCCTTGTGCAGCCCGGCGACGATCCCGCCCAGTTCGGTCCGCAGCCGCGGGCCGGCGTCGGGCACCTGGGACCAGGGCACGCCGGGGAGCTCCGTCATCAGCAGGAACCCCGGCCCGGCCCCGACGACGGACGGCAGCGGGCCGGAAACGCGCCGGTAGTACTCCGCCTCCGTGGCCAGCAGGTCGTGCTCGTAGGACAAGCCCGGCTCGGACGGCGCGATCTTGAGCACCAGCCGCTGCCCTTCGGCGAGCTTCAGCCGGATCGCCGTGTTGTAGGTACCGCCGCCGATGTCCTCGCTCGCCACCACCGAAGCCGGGTCGATGCCCGCGGCCGCCAGAGCTTCTTCCGTGCGCACGGAAGCGAGTCTGCCACTAGCCGCCCAGCTTTTCGCGCGCGTCGGCCAGGTCCTCGGGGGTCGGCGCGTCGTCCTGGGTCAGCGCGCGGCGCCAGTAGCCGGTGAACTCGATCGCGCCCTTGTCGAGCCCCCGCTCGGCCACGAGGTGCCGGCGCAACGCCCGCACCATCCCCGCTTCGCCCGCGAGCCACGCGGCCGAGCCCGGTCCAAGTGAAGCCCCGCGCACGGCTTCCAAGAGCCGGCTGCCGTGCGCGGCGCCGTCCCGGTGCAACCAGTGCACCGGCAGCGGCTGCTCCTCCGCCGCGTCGGGGACCTCCACGAACACCACTGCGTTGTCCACTTCGGACAGCAGGGTGGCGATGGCGGGCAGCGCGGTCTCGTCCCCGGCCAGCAGCACCGCGTCCGCCTTCGGCACCGGACGGCGGTAGGCGGCGTCCGGGCCGTAGCGGCCGAGGACGTCACCCGGCGCCGCCGTCCGGGCCCACGCCGTCGCCGGGCCGTCGGTGCCGCCGGCGTGCAGCACGAAGTCGACGTCGATCGTCCCGCGGTCGCGGCCGCGCACGGTGTAGCTGCGCATCACCGGCCGCTCGTCCTCGGGGATCGCCAGGAACGCCTGGTACCAGCGCATGACGTCGTCGTCGCCCGCCGGCAGCCGCACCGGGCGGCCCGGCGGCGGGAACAGGAGCTTGAGCTGCTGGTCGGGCCACGCCTCCCACCCCTCGGCACCGGTGAACGTGACGCGCACGGTGCGCGGGGTCGGCCGCCGCACCGCCGTCACTTCGAGCAGTCCGGTCGGGTTCACGGCTTCCCCAGGTATTCGCGCAGGTGGCGGGCGGTGAGCGTGGACGCGTCCGCCACCAGTGAGGCCGGGGTTCCTTCGAACACCACGCGGCCGCCGTCGTGCCCGGCGCCGGGACCGAGGTCGATCAGCCAGTCGGCGTGCGCCATCACGGCCTGGTGGTGCTCGATGACGATCACCGTGTTGCCCGCGTCGACGATCCGGTCGAGCAGCGCCAGCAGCTGGTCGACGTCGGCGAGGTGCAGCCCGGTCGTCGGCTCGTCGAGGATGTAGGTCGAGCCCTTCTCGGCCATCCGGATCGCCAGCTTGAGCCGCTGGCGCTCGCCACCGGAGAGCGTGGTGAGCGGCTGCCCGAGCGTGAGGTAGCCGAGGCCGACGTCGCCGAGGCGGTCGAGCACCCGCCGCGCGGTGCCGGCGGGGAAGAACTCGCGTGCCTCGGCGACGGACATCGCCAGCACCTCGCTGATGTTCTTGCCCCGCAACCGGAACAGCAGCACCTTGGGCGTGAACCGCTTGCCCTCGCACTCTTCGCAGACCGACGCGACGCCGGCCATCATCGCCAGGTCGGTGTAGATGACGCCGAGCCCCTTGCAGCGCGGGCAGGCGCCTTCGGAGTTGGCGCTGAACAGGCTCGCCTTGACGCCGTTGGCCTTGGCGAACGCCGTGCGGATCGGGTCGAGCAGGCCGGTGTAGGTCGCCGGGTTGGACCGCCGCGACCCGCGGATCGCCGACTGGTCGACCACGACGACGTCGTCGCGGTGGGCCAGGGAGCCGTGGATCAGCGAGCTCTTGCCGGACCCCGCGACGCCGGTGACCACGGTCAGGACGCCGAGCGGGACGTCCACGCTGACGTCACGCAGGTTGTGCAGCTTGGCGCCGGTGATGGGGACGTGCCCGGTCGGCGTGCGGATCTCGTCCCGCAGCGTGACGCGGTGGTCGAGGTGGCGGCCGGTGAGCGTGCCGGACGCGCGCAGGCCGTCGACGCTGCCGGTGTAGCAGAGCCGGCCGCCGTCGGCACCCGCACCGGGACCGAGGTCGACGACGTGGTCGGCGATCCGGATGGTCTCCGGCTTGTGCTCGACGACCAGGATCGTGTTCCCCTTGTCCCGCAAGCACAACAGGAGGTTGTTCATCCGCTCGATGTCGTGCGGGTGCAGCCCGACGGTCGGCTCGTCGAAGACGTACGTGACGTCGGTGAGGCTGGATCCCAGGTGCCGCACCATCTTCACGCGCTGCGCCTCGCCGCCGGAGAGCGTCGCGGATTCGCGGTCGAGGGAGAGGTAGCCGAGGCCGATCTCGACCAGCGAGTCGAGGGTGTCACGCAGGTTGCCCAGCAGCGGCCGGATCGACGGCGCGTCGAGGTTCCGGACGAAGTCGGCGAGGTCGCTGATCTGCAGGGCGGCGCAGTCGGCGATGTTCTTGCCGTCGATCTTCGCCGAGAGCGCGGCCTGGTTCAGCCGGGCGCCGCCGCACGCGTCGCAGGTCTTGAAGGTCGCGGCCTTCTCGACGAACGCGCGCAGGCGTGGTTGCAGCGACTCGGTGTCCTTCTGCAGGTAGAGCCGCCGGACCTTCACCGCGAGACCCTCGTAGGTGACGTTGGTCTTGCCGAGCTTCACCTTGCAGGAGTCCTTGTGCAGCAGGTCTTCGAGCTGCTGCGGGGTGTAGTCGCGGATCTTGGCGTCCGGGTCGTAGAAGCCGGACACGAGGTAGGTCTGCACGTACCAGTTGTCCGGCGTGAAGCCGGGCACGAGGATCGCGCCGTCGTTGAGGGACTTGTCGAAGTCGAGCAGCGCCGTGACGTCGAGGTCCGACACCCGGCCGAGGCCCTCGCAGGCGGGGCACATGCCTTCGGGCAGGTTGAAGCTGAAGGCGCCCGACGTGCCGACGTACGGCTCGCCGAGCCGCGAGAAGGCGATCCGCAGCATCGCGTAGGCGTCGGTCGCGGTGCCGACCGTGGAGCGCGAGTTGGCGCCCATCCGCTCCTGGTCGACGACGATGGCGGCGCTGAGGTTCTCCAGCAGGTCGACGTCCGGGCGCGACAGGCTCGGCATGAACGACTGGAGGAAGGCGCTGTAGGTCTCGTTGATCAGCCGCTGGGACTCGGCCGCGATGGTGCCGAAGACCAGGGATGACTTGCCGGAGCCGGACACGCCGGTGAACACCGTGAGCCGGCGCTTCGGGATGTCCAGGTCGACGCCGGTCAGGTTGTTCTCCCGGGCCCCCCGGACCTCGATCACGTCGTGGGTGTCGGCGGCCCGCCTGGGTGAGGTCATACCGTCCTTCTTTGATACTTTAGGGCGTAAGGTGATTCTCGATCGTACAATACTTTAGGGTGTAAGGAGTCGGCAAGGTGGTCGTCTTCGCGGGTCAGGGCGACGCCCGGCGGTCCATGGAGCTGCTGTGGGGGCCGCGCGTGGTCGCACCGCGCACGGGCCCGGGACCCAAACCGGGCCTGTCCGTCGAGGCGATCGTCGCGGCGGCGATCGACATCGCGGACGCCGACGGCATGGCAGCGCTGTCGATGCGCTCGGTGGGCGAGCGGCTCGGCCGCACGGCGATGGCGCTGTACACGTACGTGCCGGGCAAGACCGAGCTGGTCGACCTGATGTACGACCGGACGCTGGGGGAGCTGCCGTCGTCGTACCCCTCGCCGGACTGGCGCTCGGCCGCCTTGGCATTGGCGGACGAGCTGTGGGACCTGCACCTGAGGCACCCGTGGCTGCTCCAGGTCTCCCCGGCGCGCCCGGTGCTCGGGCCGGGGGAGTTCCACGTGCAGGAGACGTTGCTTTCAGTCCTGGCCGCGACGGGGTTGCCACTAGCCCGGGTCCGGTGGGTGGTGTCGGCACTGTTCAACATCGTCCGCGGCTCGGTCCAGGCGGCAGCGGAGTCCCGCCAAGCGGCCCGCGAGACGGGACTGTCCGAAGAGGACTGGTGGTACGCGCGGTCGGCGTTGCTGGGGGAGCTGGTCCCGGATCTCACGGCTCGTTTTCCGACGGTGTCCCGGCTCGGCTCAGAGGGCGAGTATGAGTCGTCGTCGGACGAGCCTTACTTGGAGCGCGAGGCGCGGCTGTCGTTCGAAGCGGGACTGGAGCTGCTGCTGGACGGCGTCGAAGCGGCGATCGTCAAGGCTTCCGGGCCTCGATGAGGAACCGGGTCGTGTGGGCGACGAACGGGCCCTCGCGCTCGATCTTCTCGTGCAGCTCCGCCAGCCGTGGGCGGTACTGCTCGACCGTGAACCCCGGGACCATCCAGATCACCTTGCGCAGGAAGTAGACCACCGCGCCGATGTCGGAGAACTCGGTGCGCAACGACTCCGAGCGCAGGTCGACGATCTCGAGCCCGGCGGCTGTGGCCGCAGCGACGGCGTGGTCCGGGTGGCGGCTGTTCCGTGCTGACTCAGGCTGCGGCCCCAGGAAGAACTCGACCAGCTCGAACACGCTCGCCGGGCCGACCTGCTGGGAGAAGTACGAACCGCCGGGACGCAGGACTCGCGCGATGCCGGCCCAGTCCGTCGTCACCGGGTGGCGGCTGGAGACGAGGTCGAACACGTCGTCGCCGAAGGGGATTCCCTCGGTCGCCACGACGACGACCCCGCGCGGGCGCAACCGCGCCGAAGCGCGGGCGACGTTCGGTGGCCACGACTCGGTCGCCGCCATCAACGGTGGCAAGGACGGGCAGCCGTCGACGACCTCGCCGCCGCCGGTCTCCAGGTCGAGTCCCGCCTCGACCCCGGAGAGGCGTTCGCCCAGCAGCCGCTGGTAACCCCACGAGGGACGGGCCTCGGTGGCGCGGCCGTCGAGCCAGGAGAAGTCCCAGCCGTCGACGGACACGGCATCGGCTTCGGCGACCAGTTCGTCGAACATGCCCCCGATGGTCACAAAGCGGCCGGCGGCCCGCCACCCGATTTCCGCACCGGCGGCGGTGGCACCGGCTTGGCCAAGGCGACCGCAGAAAGATCGACGACCACCGGACCGCGCCGGGTGTCCACCGTGCACGTGGTGTCGTCCCGGGCGACGAGGTTCCCGAGCGCATCGGTGAACCCACCGTCGATCCGGTACCGCACGACGACCCGCGTCCCGAGCGGGAGCTCCCGCAGCAGCTTCACAGCCGCGCGCTCAGCTCGTCGTCGGACGGCTCGACCAGGAACGTGCCGTCCTCCCACACGATCGTGGGAATCCGGCGCGCGCCGTCCTGCAGCTCGCGGACCCGGCGCTCGGCGGCCGCGTCGGCCTCCACGTCCACATAGGAGTATTCGACCCCCTCCCGGTCGAGCAATGCCCGGCTGCGCTTGACATCCGGGCACCAGGAAGCGCCGTACACCGTCAAACTCACGAAACAACCTCCGAAACCGCCGTCTCCACCGGAGCGGGCGAAGGGTGCCCCAGCTCCGTCAACCACCCCCGGAACACCCGGTGCAGCGCCTCCGCCCCGACGACCTCGCCGAGCGGCGGCAGCTCCCGCGGGTGCACCACGAACCCGCGCTGCTGCGGCCCGCCGAGCCCGCCGTGCGAACCCACGTGCGTCTCGAACGGCGACGCCTGGTCCGAATCCGGGTCGTAGCGGCTGTTGATCATCACGTCCGCGCAGTGCGGGAACGTGTCCACCCGCCGGATCAGGTCCGCCGCGTGCGGGCCGTACGGCAGCAGCGGGTCCTCGCCGATCACCACGCCCGTCGCCAGCCGGTGCAGGCCGTCGCGGCCCAGGACCACCGGGCCGAACTCGCGGCTGCGGACCAGCAGGAACCCGACGCCGGGGTGGTCCACCAGGGACGGCAGCAAGTCCGGGAACTCGCGCTCGATCGTCTCCAGCTCGACGCGGCCCTCGTGCTCGGTGAACGACACCATCGCCACGTGCCCGGACACCACCGCCACCACCCCCGGCGCCACGCGGGTCACCGCGCCCGGCGAGCCGGACGTCGTGCGCGGCCGGTCGTCGGCGCACTCCGCGTCCTCCACCCGGGCGCGCAGCCGGCGCGCGATCAGGCCGCCGCTCTTCGTCGCCTCCGCCAGCGCCGCGTTGATCTGCCAGCTCTCGGCCTGCCGCCGCTTCCCCGAAGCCGCCGACGGCGCACCGCCGCACATCCGGCCGACGTACGCCTCGATCGTCTCGCCGAACCGCTCCGAAAACGCCTGGCCCTGCGTCTGGCCGTGGTCCGACAGCGCGACGACGTGGTAGCGGCGCGGGGCGAGCCGCGAAGCCCGGTGCAGCCGCGCGATCTGCTGGTCGATCGAGCGCAGCACCGACAGCGTGTCGAACCGCTCGATGCCGGAGTGGTGCGCGACCTCGTCGTAGCCGAGGAAGTCCGCGTACACCACCGGCCGCCCGGCCAGCATGTCGCCGAGGATCGCCGACACGACGACGTCGCGCGCGATCACCGTCGTGCCCGGCCGGGCCAGCGGGTACCAGCCGCCGCGCGGGATCCGCGGTACGACGCCGGCGCGGCGCTGGCGCACCGAAGCGTTGATCTCGCGGAAGACGTCGGCGAGCGCGACGACGAACGTCCGCAGCGCGTTGATCGGGTTCGCGAAGTAGGCGTAGTAGCCCGCGCCGAGCCGGTCGCGGCGGTGGTGGCGCAGGGTCTTCGGCACCAGCACCGGGATCGAGCTCATGGTGAGGCTGACGTGGTCGGCGTCGCCGGAGAAGAGGTTCCCGCGGCTCGCGCCGTCGCCCGACAGCAGGCCGCGCCCGTCGGAGTGCCGCCGCTCGATCTCGGCCGCGTCGGTCGGGTGGGCGCACGCCATCACGTGGTCGCGGTCCTTTTCGTACCAGCGGAAGCCGAGGATGTCGTGGTTGGAGCCGTGCAGGATGCCGCAGACGCTCGCGCCGGTCTGCGAGCTCCAGTCGGTGTGCCACGGCGTCAGCGTGTGGCTGCCTTCGGAGAGCCACGCGGCGAACGTCGGCATGTCGCCGTCGCGGATCGCGCGGCGGACGGTGTCGAACCCGAGGCCGTCGATCTGCAGGAAGACCACGCCGGGCGGCTGGTCGGCGTCGGGTGCGGCGGCGTGGCGACGGCGGCGGCGGTTCGCGCGGCGGAAGAAGATCTCGTCCTCGTCGATGGCCAGCAGGCTGGAGATCAGCGCGCCGACCCCGGCCATCGCCACCGTGACGATCACCGCGGTCCGGAAGCCGCTGATCTCGACCCCGGGCACGGTGTGGAACACCGCGAGCGTCCCCGCGCCGAGCAGCAGGAAGCCGAAGAGGCCGAAGGTGAAGAACGCCAGCGGGTAGGCGATCCGCATGACCAGCGGCCAGACGACCCCGGCGAGCAGGCCGAGCAGCAGCGCGCAGACGGTCGGCTGCCACCAGTGCGTCATCCGGAAGCCGGGCAGGAGGACGTCGAGCAGGCGCAGCGCGCCGGTCACCGCGGCCCACACCAGCAGGATGCGGGCGACGGCCCGGCCGCCGCGCAGGAGCCGGCCCTTCGGCGCGGAGGTCGTCACACTCGCTCCTTGGTTTTCCGTCGCCACCGGGCGACCAGGTTCGCCAGCACGGTGACCAGCAGGACCAGCACCGTCGCCAGGACCGTCGCGATGATCGGAGAGTCGAAGATGCCGCCGCTGACGATGCCGAGCAAGCTGTACGCACTCGCCCAGAGCACGCAGGCGACGAGCGCGGCCGGCAGCAGGCGCCGCCACGGATAGCTCAGCGCGGCGGCGGCCAGGAGCACCGGGATCCGGCCGGCCGGGACGAGCCTGCCGATCACGACGAGCTGCCAGCCGCGGCGGGCGAACTGGTCACGGGCCTTCTCGAGGCGTTCGGCGGGCTGGCGGCGGCTGATCCAGCGGAACGCGGCTTCGCTGCCCAGGCGCGGGATCCCGAACGTCACGACGTCGCCGAGGTAGGCACCGAGCGTGGCGATGACGATGACCAGCGGCAGGGACAGGTGGTCGGTGGTGGTCGCGACGGCGGCCGCGGCGCCGACCACCGCGCCGGTGGGCACGATCGGGATGATCGAGCCGAGCAGCACGCCGAAGAACAGGGCCGGGTACCCGATGGCGGCCGGGTCGGTCCAGTTCACGCGCGGTCCGTCGCGGTCGGGAGGACGACGTCGGCGCCGGGCTCGGTGAACAGGACTTCGGTGGCTCCACCGGCGGCTTTCACCTCGGCGGCGAACACCCGCGGCGGATCGGCGAGCAGCCGCCGCATCCGGGCGGTGCGTTTCAGCCCGGGCACGGCGAGGGTGCCCCAGTGGACCGGCACGGCGGCGCGGGCCTGGGTGATTTCGGCGGCTTTCGCGGCGCGGGCCGGGTCGAGGTGACCCGGCCCGAGGTTCGGCCCCCAGCCCCAGACGGGCAGCAGGGCGACGTCGACCGGGCCGAAGTCCGCCATGCCGTCGAAGAGGTCGGTGTCGCCGGCGTTGTAGATCTTCGTGTCGCCGGTGCGGATCAGGTGCCCGAGCGCAGGGCTCTGCGGGCCGTGGGTGAGCCGCGGGCCCCAGCGGTGTCCGGAGTGGACGGCTTTCGTGGCGGTGACTTCCAGCGCACCCTCGGTGAGGGTTTCGCCGGGCGCGATCTCTTCGACCCGCTCGAAGCCCTTCTTGGCGAGCCAGGCCCCGGCCCCGCGCGGGACGACGATCCGGGTGCGCTTGCCCAGCAGCTTGAGCGAGGGCAGGTGCAGGTGGTCGCCGTGCAGGTGCGAGAGGAGCACGACGTCGACGTCTTCGTAGGCCTCCCGCGCGGGTACCGGCACGACGCGGGTCAGGCCCCCGACACGCGCGGTGAGCACGGGATCGGTCAGCACGACCCGGCCACCGAGTTCGAGCCGGACGGTCGAATGGCCGAGGAAACGCAGGTTGAAGCCGCTCACGCTGTCGAGTATCGCCCTCGCGCGAAACGATCGCTCCTCGGAGTGGCGCGAACAACGCCCTTCAGCGACCGGCGGGCAGCAGGGACGAGATCCGCAGCGACGACGTCCCGATCCCCGTCGGCCCGCCGAACGCGGTCGCCGGCATCGGGTGGTAGCTCAGCTCCGCCTCCGTGTACCGGCCGACGTTCTCGTGCCAGTGCACGATCCCCGCCAGCCAGTTCCGGAACTCCTCGACGTACCCGAGCAGCATCTCCTGCACGTCCGGGGGCACGGCGTAGTCGCGGAACAGCGCGGGCAGCTCGACGGTCGCCGCGTGGGTGAATTCCGCCAGGCGGGCCGCCATCAGGTCGGTCACCACCTCGAACGCGCGCTCTTCGGGGCAGTCGAGGAAGTTGCGCACCACGAGCACCGCGTTGTGCAGCTCGCCTTCGTACTGGATCTCCTTGCGGTACGAGTAAAGGTCGTTCACGAAGCACGCGTAGTCGGTCGCCGCGTGCTCGATCGCCTGGATCGGCCGCGTCCGGTACAGCGACGGCGGCACCGCGCGGCCGTGCCCGAACCGCGACAGGCTCATCGTCAGGTCCGAGCCGAACGTCCGGCGGCGCATCTCGACGTAGTCGATCGGGTCCGGGATGCGGTTCTGGGCCTGGTTGACCAGCTCCCAGTGCCAGCTCGACGTCATCTTGTCGACCGCGCGCCGCACCGCGAGCCGGTTCTCCGGCGGCATGTCCGCCGTCGTGCGCGCCCAGACGTCGGCGAGCGCCACTTCCAGCTGCGTCGACGGCGTGGCCGAACCCGCCATGATCGCCGACAGGCGCAGGTTGCACGCCTTCGCTCCCGCGAGGTCGCGCGTCGCGCCGAACACCATCGGGTAGTAGTCGTCGGCGTAGGTGCCCCAGGTCAGCCAGTCGCTGGTGACGTCGAGGCCGTCCGCCGTCGCGTCCGGGTCGATGCCCGCCGCGCACAGCGGGAGGTCGGCCGCGCGCAGCCGCCGCTCGTCCCACACGACGCCGTCGAGCAGGCCCGTCCGCTTCGCCCAGTCGACGTTGCGGCGGCGGCACGCGTCCAGGTGCGGGCTCAACCGCAGCGGGAACGGCAGCTCGATCGACGGCCGCGGCACCGAAACCGCCTGGAACGGCGTGGTCGAATAGGACCGCAGCCGCTGCGGCGCCGTCGCGAGCACCGAGCCGAAGATGCGTGCCGCGGACGTCCCCAGGCCGGTCGCGCCGCCCAGTTCCGGGCCGCCGCGGCTGTCCAGCGCTCCTTCGTTCATGTACCGGCTGGACCGCAGGTGCCACTCGTGCCCGCCGGACTGCCAGTCCTGCAGGCCCTTGACGTAGGCGAACGTCGCCGCGCGGGCGGCCGGGTCGACGGCGTGCTCGTCGAACAGCGCCGGCACCTCGGTCAGCGCGGTGTGCTCGAACTGGTGCAGCCGGGACGTGATGAGGTCGTTGACGGCGTCGGCCGCCTCCTGCGTGGTGAGCTCGAGGAACTTTTCGAACACGAGCACGCCGTTGGACAGCTCGCCCTCGTCCTGCACCTCCCGCTGGTAGGAGAAGAGGTCGTTGCGGAGGTGGACGCTGTCGGCGAAGCAGTCGCGCAGGACCTCCATCGGCCGCGACGCGGCGATCTCGTCCGGCACCTCGGCGTGCACCGAGTGCTCGACGAGGTTCGCCGACCACGGCGCGCCGCCGACCTTCCGCCGCATCTCGACGTACTCGATGGGGTTGGACAGGCGGCCTTCGTTGATGTTGGCCAGTTCCCACAGCGACTCTTCGAGCAGTGCCTTCGTGCTCTCGATGAACCGCCGCCGCCAGCCTGCCGAGCGGTGCGGGATCGTCCGGTTCCACAGGTCGGCCAGGCCGCGCTCGACGGGGTTCTCCGGCGTCGCGGAGATCTCGCCTTCGGCGGGCATGAACAGGTCGAGCCGGTCGAGGTAGGTGCGCGCGCTCTCGATGTCGCCGGTGCGCTTGTACAGCTCGAGGAAGTGGTCGTCGAAGTAGAAGACCCAGACGTACCAGTCGGTGATCAAGTCGAGCTCGTCCGCGCCGGCGTCCGGGTGGGTGTAGGCGCAGAGCAGCGCGTAGTCGTGGGAATCGAGGTCGTGCTCGTCCCAGATCACGGTGCCGTGCTGGGGGACGTCGACCATGTCCATGCCGTACGCCCACGCCTTGCTGTGCGTGCGCGCCCGCTCCAGGTGCGGGTTCACCCGCGCCGGGTAGGGCATGTAGAACTCGGGGAGGACGAACGGCTGCTGAGGCACCCCGTGAGGCAACCAAACGAAGCCGGGACCGCCAAGAGAAGCAAGCCGGAAGCACACGAACGGGCCGGGCGCGTCCCCCGGCCGGCCCAACCGAGGGAGCGCTCATGACCGACGGAACCCGAGTGGTCGACAACCCCGACGAGAGCCGCTACGAGATCTGGGCGGGGGACGAGCTGGCGGGGTCCGCGTACTACGACCAGCGCGGTGAACTCACCGTTTTCACCCACACCGAGATCGACGACGCGTTCGCGGGGCGGGGGCTGGGCAAGGTCCTGGCGGCCGGCGCGCTCGACGACGTCGTCGCGCGGGGCCGGACGATCGTGCCGGTCTGCCCCTTCATCGCCGGATATCTGCGGAAGAACCCGGGCTACGAGGACCACGTTCGCTGGCCGAAAGGGTGAGTGTTACGCCGGACGAGGCGGCGTCACGGGCCTGACTTGAGAGGTATGTCCGGATCTGCTGGTTATTAACCAACCTTCGTCGGTGTTGCGTTGGTTGCTCGGCAACGAAAGTGACCGACGCAGGCTTCGAACCGGCAACCTGGAGGAAGTTGATGACTCCCCGGAAAACCGCCCTCAAGACCTTCGCCGTCTTGTCGGCCGCCGCCCTCACGAGCGGCGTGTGCGCTTCGGCCGCCACTGCGTCCCCGCTGGCCTTCTCCGAGATGCAGGCCAACGCCGTCAGCAACGCCACGCAGGTGGCGAGCACCCTGGGTGCGACGTCCGGCGGCATCTACCTGGAGAACGGCAAGGCCGTCGTCAACGTCACCGACGACGCGTCCGTGCAGAAGGTGCAGGCCGCCGGCCTCACCGCGAAGAAGGTCAAGCACACCTTCGCCGCCCTCACCGGCGTCAAGAACCAGCTCGACGCGGTGAAGAACGTCCCGCAGACCGCGTGGGGCATCGACACCAAGACCAACCAGGTCGTGGTGAAGGTCTACGACGCGGCCAGCAAGGAGACCGCCGACAAGGTCAGCGCGGCCGCGGCCAAGTACGGCGACAGCGTCCGCGTCGAGCACCGCACCGGCAAGCTCGAGCTGCACATCCAGGACGGCGACGCGATCCAGAACGACCAGGGCCGCTGCTCGCTGGGCTTCAACGTGACGCGCGGCGGCTCGCCGTTCCTGCTCACCGCGGGCCACTGCACCAACCTCGGCGGCACCTGGGCCGGCGGCGACGTCTCCGGCGCGCAGGTCGTCGAGAGCGACTGCCCGGGTGCGGACTCCGGCCTGCTGACCCGCCCGAACGGCTCCGGCCCCGGCGAGATCAACACCGGCCAGGCGATCACCAGCGCGGCCGAGCCGACCGTCGGTGAGCAGATGCAGAAGCAGGGCTCGACCACCGGTGGCGGCAGCGGCGAGGTCACCTCGGTCGACGAGTCGGTCAACTTCGACGTCGGCGTCCTGAACCACGAGTTCGGCACCACCGCGCACACCGACCACGGTGACTCCGGTGGCCCGGCCTACGACGGTTCGAAGGGCCTGGGCACGCTGTCCGGCGGCGACACCGTGACCAGCTACTTCTACCCGCTCACCCTGGAGCTGCAGGCCTACGGCCTCGAGCTCGCCTGATAGTTCACGACCCGCGGGGTCCCGTCACACGCGTCGAGGGCGCGTGACGGGACCCCGTCTCCATTCACAGCCTCTTCGCGCGGTAGACGGCGTCGGTGTGGTGGCCCTCGCCGCGTGTCTCGCAGGTCTCGACGATCCATTCCCAGGCGTCGCCGAGGTAGTTCGTGATCTCTTCCGGCTCGAAGTACAGCTCCTCCGGCGGCTTCTGGCCGTCGAACTCACGCATCGCCTTCGGCGAATGCCCGACGACCAGCAGCGAACCACCCGGGCGGATCGCCGCCGCGGCCGCCGTGAAGACGTTCCGGCGCAGGTCCGGCGGCAGGTGCATGTACTGCGCGGAGATCAGGTCGTACTGCTCTTCGGGCTGCCACTCGAGGATGTTGCGGTGCAGCCAGGTGACGGTCACGCCCGCTTCCTTCCCGGCTTCCTCGGCGCGGGCGAGCGCGACGGTCGAGATGTCGGCGCCGTCGACCGTCCAGCCCTGCTTCGCGAGCCAGATCGCGTCGCCGCCCTCGCCGCAGCCGAGGTCGAGTGCGCGTCCGGGGGTGAGCTCGCCGACCTCGGAGCTGAGGTTGGTGTTGACGTTCCCGCTCCAGATCCGGTGCTCGTCGCGCTGGTACATCTCCTCCCAGAACTCCTGCTTGAGCATGTTCTCGACGATCATGGGCTGGTCGTGCGGCATGGTTCCTCCTCGGTGACGTCCCCAGCATGCGGAGGACGTCACCGAAGAGGCAAATCGTGTTGCCGGATTGGCAACTCAGGCCGTGCCGTACACCTGCATCTCGTAGAGCGAGTAGCCGTACGACGTCCCGCGCGTGACGCCGTTCATCCGCACGTAGCGGCCGCTGCCGGCCAGGCCGGTGAGGTCGTCGGTGGCGCCGTTGCCGGTCGTGGTGCTGTAGATCGTCGTCCAGGTCGTGCCGTCGGCCGAGGTCTGGATGCTGTACGCCTTCCCGTACGCGGCTTCCCAGCTCAGCTTGACGTGCGAGACGGCCTTGGTGGCGCCGAGGTCGACGCGCAGCCACTCGGCGTTGCTGCCCTCCTTGGACGCCCAGCGCGTGCTGGTCAGGTTGCCGTCGAAGGCCGAGCCCGCCGGGTAGGACGACGACTCCGTCGAGGACGCCGTCGCGGTTTTCCCTTGGGAGAGCAGGGTTTCCTGGCCGCCGCTGCCGGTGACCGTGATGCCCAGCGAAGCGGTCTTCGTCCCGCCGGTGATGGTGACCGTCGCCGAGCCGGGAGTGGCGGTCGCGGCGGCGGCGACCGTGACGGCCGAGGTGCCTCCGGCCGGCACCGACGCCGGGGAGAAGGACACGGTGACGCCCGCGGGCGCGCCGCTCGCGGACAGCGTGACAGCGTCCGTGCTGGTGACGGTGGCCGTCGCCGAAGCGCCCGGCGCGACCGACACCGCCGACGGCGTCACGCTGAGGCTGCTCGGGGTGCCGGCCGGGGTGAACGTCCAGCGGGCCTGGGTGCCGGAGCAGCTGCCCGCGGTGAGGGTCGTGCCTGAAGCGCGGAAGCACTTCTTGCTCGTCTGGATGTCGGAAATGGTGCCGTCGGGGTTGATCGACCACTGCTGGGCCGGGCCGCCCGTGCAGGTCTGCAGCACGATCGAGCTGCCGGAGATGCCTGCGCACTTGTCGTTGATCACCAGGAACGCGCCGTGGAAGGTGAAGCGCTGGGCGTCACTTCCGGTGCAGGCGGCGACTTTCAGCGTGGTCCCGCTGCTCGGCGCTTCGAGGCAGGTGCCGGTGGAGTTGTTCTTGTACTGGCCGACCGTCGTGTTCGGCTGCGCGCCGCCCCAGCATTCACCCGTGCTGGTGTTGAAGATCGGCGTCGCGTCGTAGGGCTCGTCCGACGGCGGGTCGACGACGACCGGTTCCATGACCGGCGTGTTGTCGGCGTTGTAGTGCGTGAGGGCGTCTTCGCAGTCGATCGCGTCGAAGGCGCTGCCGCCCTTGCCGCCGAGCCAGAGGTCGATGTGGCGCAGGCCGGGGCCGCCGTTCGGGCCCTGGCTGTTCCAGTCGTCGGAACACTCGTCGCAGCCGTCCTCCATGATGAAGTACTTCTTCACCCGCGGCACCCAGACCTTGGTGCCGGGCTTGAGTTCGTCGCTGCTGGTGGCGAAGGTGATCGGGTCGGCGTAGCTGCCTTTGCCGCCCGCCGTGTCGTGGATCTGCGGGTAGGAGATGTCGCCGCCGGGCGGGGTGTTGTCCCACCAGCCGTAGAAGGTGAGGAAGGTCGGCTGCGTGGTGGCCGCTCTCGCCGTGCTCGCGCCGATGAGCGCCGAGGTCAGAGCGAGGAACAGGGTCACGACGAGCACGAGCGCGCGCCGGGTCATGCTGCCTCCGGAAGGGGGTGGGGCGGACGATGACGTGCGGCGTGCGTCCAGGTTCGCCGGACGGCGCCCCGCCGTCAAGACTTGTTCGTAAAGTTTCCTAACAAATCGGGTTTCGTGTCCCGATCGGCGGGAAAGCCGCTCGCGGCGGTGCTTCCGTCGGCGAAGATGGCGCCATGAGCGCACAGAGGGAAGTCGTGGTCACCGGCGGCGGCACGGGCATCGGGCTGGCGATCGCCGCCCGGTTCGCGGCGGCGGGCGAGCGGGTCACCGTCACCGGGCGCCGCAAGGACGTGCTGGAGGCGGCCGCGGAACGGATCGGCGCGCGGGCGGTGTCGTTCGACGCGAGCGACCCGGCGGCGGTGCAGGCGGCGCTGGCCGAGCTGCCCTCGCGGGTCGACGTCCTGGTCAACAACGCGGGCGGCAACACCGATCGCGTCCGGGAAGCGCCGACGGACCTCGCCGGAGTGGCGGACGCGTGGCGGGCGAACTTCGACGCGAACGTCGTCTCGGCTGTTCTCGTGACGACTGCCTTGAAGCCGCGCTTCGCGGACAACGTGCGGGTTGTGACTCTCGGCTCTGTCGCGGCGAAGCAGGGCTCCGGCTCCTACGGCGCGGCGAAAGCGGCGATCGAAGCGTGGAACACCGACCTCGCACGGCAGCTCGGCGCGACCGGCTCGGCCAACGTCGTCGCCCCGGGCGTCATCCTCGACACGGAGTTCTTCCACGGCACGCTCACCGAAGAATGGCTCAGCTCCCGGATCTCGGTGGCGCTCAACAAGCGCGCCGGCGCGCCGGAAGAAGTCGCGGAAACCGTGCAGTTCCTGGCATCGCCGGGAGCCGGGCACATCACGGGACAGGTGGTGCACGTGAACGGCGGCGCTTACGGGGCCCGCTAGAGTTGTTGACCGTGGCCACGTTCCCCCTTGCGCGGTATCGTGAAACGGCCGTCGCGAGGGGATGAATGATGACCACTTCCGGTTCCGGAGTCGACGAACTCGATCCCATGGAAGCGATCCAGGAGGACGTCGATTCCGCGAGTCCGGTGGTCCGGTGGACCGACGAAGACGGCAAGGTGCACATCGACCACCCCGTTCACACAGACTATTCGAGTCCCACCTACCAGGAGATGCGTCCCGAGATCGACTCGGAGGACGGCCCACCACCGCGGCGGAGCGGGCCGACCAGCTGACCTGCGATGATTCCCCAGACGTTGGGCGCGCTGGCCGCCTTCCGGACCTTGGTCGCGCCCGGCATCGTCTTCGAACTGCGCCGTGAACGCCGTCGGGCACGGCGTGCCGAGACGGCTTTCCGGGAAGCCGCGCGAGTGGCCTTGGGCAGCCTGATCTTCACGATGACGTCGGTGCTCGTCCTGACCGCGGCACAGGCAGTCAGCGGCGGGAAGCTTTTCCTCGACGCCGAAGCCTGGCTTTCGGCGGGGGACGCGTACGCGCGGCAGCACCTCACCCTCATCGTCATCACGGTCGCCGTCGAACTGGCTCTGGCCTGCGGGCTCGCGGTCGCCTTCGACTTCGTTCTCGGCCGGTACGGCCACGAGCGCGCCTCCGTGCGGCAGTGGTCGGCCTGGATGGAAGCGCTGCGGCTCGATCGCCCGAGCGGGACCCGGCCTTGGTTGCACGTGATTCTCGACGACGGGTCGTCGTTCTTCGGATATCTGCGGTCCTACACCCCGTCGGGACCGATGGTCGAACGGGAGCTCGTGCTCGAGGGCGAATCCTTGACCTACCAGGGAAAGCCGCTGGGCGGCGGCGCGGAATTCGAGAAGAAGGTCATCGGCGACACCTGGCACCGCGTTGTCCTGCCCGGCTCGAAAATCACCTATCTGCGCGTCTGCTACATCCACCGGAAGACCGGCGAGCTGATCCGCGATCCCGAACACCGGCTCCAGCACGGGGAACAGCCGGCAGATCCCTCCGAACCCTCCCCGGTGGAGCACTAGGCCATCCGGGTCGGAAGTGGGTCGAACGTCCCACGACGGCACCGGTTCTCTCCATGGTGGAAAGAGACCCGACCACCGGCAGAGAGGTGTGATCCGCCGTGACGGCGACATCCGAAACCCCGGCCCTCCCCACGGCACGACCGGCCGGATGCCCGTACGACCCGCCCGAAAACTACGCCGCGCTGCGGGAAACCGCGCCGACGTCGCAGGTGCGCTGCCCGGCGGGCATGGACGCCTGGCTGGTGACGCGGTACAGCGACGTCCGCGCGGTGCTCGCCGACCGCACGATGAGCTCGCGCGGCGCGTCCTCGGTGCACGTCCACCCGAACGCCGACCTCGACATCGACGTCAGCCCGGGCTCGATCATCCAGCTCGACGGCGCCGACCACTCGCGCATCCGGAAGATGGTGATCGCGGAGTTCACCGTGCGGCGCGTGGAGGCGATGCGCGGCTACGTCCAGGAGCTGGTGGAGAGCCACCTGGACGCGATGCTCGCGCGTCCGGGCGAGGCCGATCTGGTGCGGGACTTCGCGTTGCCGATCCCGTCGCTGGTGATCTGCGAGCTGCTGGGCGTCCCGTACGCGGACCGTTCGCGGTTCCAGCGGCAGAGCGGGTTCCTGGTCAGCACCGACGCCACACCCGAGGAAGGGAAGCAGGCGTACGACGAGCTGTCCGGCTTCCTGGCGGAACTGTTCACCGACAAGCAGCGGAATCCGCGGGACGACCTGTTCAGCAGGCTGATTTCCCGCGGTGCCGCCTCCGGTGACCCGCTGACGATGGAGGAGCTGGTCGTGCTCGGGCTGAGCCTCCTGGTGGCCGGCCACGAGACGACCGCGAACATGATCGCGCTCAGCACGCTGGTGTTGCTGGAGCACCCGGCCGAGCGCGACGTCGTGCTTTCCGCGCCGGAGCGGGCGGTCGAGGAGCTGCTGCGGTACCTGTCGGTCGTCCAGTTCGGCGTGCTGCGCTACGCGACCGCGGACACGCAGGTCGGGTCCCGGTCGGTGAAGGCGGGGGAGTGGCTGGTGGCGGCGCTGAACTCGGCCAACCGCGACGAAGAGCTGTTCCCCGGCGGCGACAAGCTCGACTTCCACCGGGAGTCGCCGCGCACGCACGTCGCGTTCGGGTTCGGGGCGCACCAGTGCATCGGCCAGCAGCTGGCCCGCGTCGAGCTGCAGGAGGCGCTGACGCGGCTGTTCCGCCGGGTGCCGGACCTGCGGCTGGCGGTGCCGCGGGAGTCGTTGGCGTACAAGCACAACACGCTGGTGTACGGGGTGCGGGAGCTGCCGGTCGCCTGGGGGTGAGAATGGCGGCATGAACGCAGCACCGGCCCGGCGGTTGTGGGCGGCCGTGGAGCCCCTGCACGCGGTCGTCTACTTCGCGCCGGAGACGGCCGCGGCGGCGAAGGAGGTGGGCCTGCGCGGGTACTGGATGGGGTACTTCGCGGGCCGCCTCGCACCGCTGGGCCCGATCGGCCCGTCGGCGGCGACGTCGATGTTGTTCGGCTTCGCCCCGGCGATGGTCGCTCGGGCGCTGCCGGACGCGTGGTCGTTCGCCGCGCCTGCGGACGTGCTTGCGTCTCGGATTTCCGCCGTCGAAGCCGCCCTTTCCCGGGTTCTGGGGCCTTCGGGGCACGACGAACTGGCGTCGCTGCTGGAGCGGGCTGCGGCGGCGTGTGCGTTCGACGGCCGTCCGCTGGCGGCGGCGTGGTCCGCGGTGCCGCGCCCATCGGGTGTACTCGGCCGCGTGTGGCTCGCGGCGACGGTGCTGCGCGAGCACCGCGGCGACGGCCACGTCCTGGCGGCGGTCCACGCGGGGTTGACGGGCTTGGAGACGACGCTGACCCACGTCGGCGACGGCGTGATCGCCCGCGGCGACGTCCAGCCGCACCGGGGCTGGTCCGACTCGGACTGGACTGGTGCGGTCTCCGGTTTGGTGGCCCGCGGCTTGCTGGATTCGTCCGGCCGGCTGACTCCCGCTGGTGCGGAGATCCGGCGCCGGATCGAGGAGGACACGGACCGCCTGGCGGCGGCCCCGGTGGAGGCGCTCGGCCCGGCCGGCCTGGCGCGGCTGCTCGAGCTGGCGGTGCCGCTGAGCCGGGCGGTGATCGACGCGGGCGTGATCCCGGTCCCGAACCCGATGGGCGTGCCCCGGCCCTGATGTCGATTCCGGGCGGTGCCGTTCGACGCACCGGTGGAAGGTACCCGGACATCGGAGGGATCCATGACGTTGCTCGCCGGCAAGAACGCGATCGTCTACGGCGGCGGAGGCCGCATCGGCACGGCTGTGGCCTGCGCTTTCGCGGAGGAAGGTGCCCGGGTGTTCCTCGCGGGCCGCACGAGGTCCCGGCTGGAGGAGGTCGCCTCGCGCATCCGCGCGGAGGGCGGATCGGCCGAGGTGGCGGAGGTGGACGCGCTGGACGAGCGTGCAGTCGACGACCACGCCGACGCGGTGGCAGCCCAGGGCGGCCTCGACATCTCGTTCAACCTGATCGCCCACGGCGACGTCCAGGGCACCCCGCTGATCGACATGACGTTGGCTGATTACGAGCGCCCGGTCCTGACGGCGGTCCGAACCCAGTTCCTGACGGCCCGAGCAGCGGCCCGCCACATGGTGAAGCAGGGCTCGGGCGCAATTCTGTTCTTCGGCGGCGCGGGCGAGCCGGTGCGCGAGTTCGCGGTGGGCGGGCTGCAGGTGGCGTTCCACGCACTCGAGGCGATGCGCCGCCAGCTGGCCGCAGAGCTGGGCCCGCGCGGCGTCCGGACGGTGACGTTGCGGACGGGCGGAATCCCGGAGACCCTCCCGCCGGAGTTCGAGGCCCGCGAGGAGATCGAGGAGAACATCGCAAGCAAGACAATGCTCGGCCGAACGGCAACCCTGGCGGACGTGGGAGCGGTGGCAGCATTCGTGGCATCGGACCGAGCCCGCACAATGACGGCCTCAACGGTCAACATCAGCTGCGGCGCCCTGGTGGATTAGCGACGGGCTGCGGAGGTGGGCCGGGAGCGCTGGTGGCGCCGCGGCTCGCCGCTGTGTCTGGGCCGGCTCCGCCCAGGCCACGGTGCTGGTGTCCGGGCCGGCTCCGCCCGGGCCGCGGTGCTGCTGTGTCCGGGCCGGCTCGGCCCAAGCCACGGTGCTGCTGTGTCCGGGCTAGCTCCGCCCAGGCCACCTCGCTGCTGTGTCTCGGCTGGCTCGGCCCAGGCCACGGTGCTGCTGTGTCTGGGCTGGCCCAGCCCAAGCCACCTCGCTGCGTCCGGGCTGGCTCCGCCGCGGTTCGCCGCTGTATCCGGGCTGGCTCCGCCGCGGCTCGCTGCTGTACCCGGGCTGGCTCCGCCCAAGCCACGGTGCTGGTATCCGGGCTGGCTCCGCCCAGGCCACGGTGCCCCGGATCGCTTGCGTGCCGGGTTCGCGCCGCTCGGGGTCGGCGGTCAGCTTGCCATGCCTCGCTCGCCGCACGGGGCCGCAGCCGTCGGTCCGTACCCAGTGTTTGCCGCTGCGCCCCTGATCCGCTGCATTCGGGCCGGCGGTCAGCTTGCCGCGCCCCGGCCCACCCCGCTAGGAGCAGCCGTCGGCTCGCGCCCCGGCTCTTGCCGCCCGGGTCCGCGTACCGCTCGTCAGTCGTCCGCGATCAGCCGACGTACCGCGTCCACCACGAGCCCTCGCCGTTGCTCGCGGGAGAGAGTCGTGCGCACGCCGAGCTCCGAATTGGTCGTCGCCCAGGCCGTCGAGATCGACTGGATCAGCACCAGCAGCTCCATGGGTGTGTAGTGCTTCGACAGCCTCCCTTCGTTCTGCGCTCGCTGCAGGTCGTGCAGCCGGACTTCGTTGGCCAGCACGATCTCGGTGACCCACTTGCCGTCGGGCCGCTCCAGCCGGTGCCAGACCGCCAGCCGCAGCGTCTCCGGCTGCTCTTCGTACCGGTCGAAGAGCTTCCCGGCGTAGCCCGGCAGGTCGTCGGCGTCGACCGGGACCTCGAGGACGAACTTGCCGACCGACTCGCCGAAAACCGTGTCGAACAGGCTGTCCTTGTTGGTGAAGTACTTGTAGAGCATCGCCTTGTTGCAGCCGGCGGCGTCCGCGATCCGGTCCACGCGGGCGCCCGCGATGCCCCGTTCCGCAAACTCCTCCGTGGCGGCGGCGAGCAGTCGCCGCTTCGTCTCCGCCGCATCTCTCATACCGACGACCTTAGCAACTAACTGGTTGGTTGACAAATCCGCTCAGCAGGTGTTTCCTGGAAGTAACCAACCGGTTGGTAACCGGATCGGACGACCGAAGAGGAAGCATCATGAGCAGGACTTGGCTGATCACCGGCAGTTCCCGCGGGTTCGGGCGGGAGCTGGCCCGGGTCGCGCTCGAGGACGGCGACCGGGTGGTCGCCACCGCGCGCCGGCCGGAGCAGCTGAAGGATCTGGTGGCCGAGCACGGTGACAACGTCCGGGTTTTCGCGCTGGACGTGACGGATCCCGCGGCCGCGCGAGAGGCCGTGGCCTTCGCGGTGCGCGAGTTCAGCGGCCTCGACGTCGTGGCCAACAACGCCGGCTACGCGAACAGCGCCCCGATCGAGGACATGGCGGAGGACGACTTCCGGGCGCAGGTCGAAGCCAACTTCTTCGGCGTCGTCAACGTCACGCGCGCGGCTCTGCCGGTGTTCCGCGAGCAGGGTTCGGGGCACTTCCTGCAGTTCTCGTCGGTCGGCGGCCGGGTCGGCGGATCGCCGGGGCTGGGCGCGTACCAGGCGGCGAAGTTCGCGGTGGAGGGGTTCTCCGAGGTGCTCAACGCGGAGGTGAAGCCGTTCGGCGTGAAGGTCACGATCGTCGAGCCGGGGGCGTTCCGCACGGACTGGCAGGGTGCCTCGATGGAGCGCGCCCAGGTCCGCCCGGAATACGACGCCTCGGTGGGCGAGATGCACCGCCTCCGCGACGCAACGGACGGCAAACAGGCAGGCGACCCGGCCCGAGGAGCCCGCATCCTCGCCGACGTGGTCCGCCTGGACGCACCCCCGCTGCGCCTCCTGCTCGGCACGGACGCGGTCGAAGCGGTCCAGCGCTCGGATCGCGCACGCGGGGCGGAAGTGGAGGAGTGGGCGGAGGTGAGCCGATCGGCAGTGTTCGCCACGGAGTGAGGCCGTGGAGTTGGCGCGGTTACCGGCGGCGGCAGAGCGCAGGCGCTGTATGACCCCACACAGCGAGCCCAGCCCAAGGCTCCAGCGCCGACAAAGCCGCCTCGCGAACGCGGCCGAGCTCGGCGAAACGGGGTGAGCCGACCTCAAGCTTCCCGCTGAGGCGACTCCCGTTGCTCGACCACCAACCGCTGGTGCCGGGCTGCGCGAACCCGGTCGCCGCAGGTGGTCGAGCACCAGCGGCGGCGGGCGTGCTCGCGGAAGAAGAACCGCACGCAACCGTGGGCCTCGCACGGGCGCACCAGCGGGCCGAGGTCGCCGGTGACCACGTCGATCGCGTCGCGGGCCACGGCTGCCAGGGCCTCCTCAACGCTGCCCGGGCTGGTGCTGTGCCACTCCCGGTGTGGTCCGGCCGGCCACGTGAGCTGCGGCGCGGCGGCGTCGGCGCGGGCGGCGGCGTTCACCGTCTCCACCGCGGACGCGGCCGGTGAGCGGTCCTCCGCCAGGGCGGCCAGCAGCTCGCGGACCGCCGCGCGGAGGTCCGTGATGCGGCTCAGGTCGTCCGCGTCGAGGGAAGCGGCAGTGAGGCGCAGCCACTCGGCGGCTGCGCTTGGCTCGGCCAGGTCGTCGTCCACGCCTCCGGCCGTGAGTCGGCGGGTGTTGACCAGCGCCAGTGCGAGGGAGCGCTCCTCGCCGGGTGCCGCAGTGACCACGTTCGCCTCCCGAAGTTCGCCCTTCATTGTCCCGGGCCGTTGACAGTCTACGTCATCTCATGGATAAAGAAGAAAGTATCCATGAGACGTGAGGAGAAACCCATGGTCGCCGTTTATCACCGCTTTGCCACCGTTGCCGGGCGCCGGCTGTTCTACCGGGAGGCCGGGCCCGCCGACGCACCCACGATCGTGCTGCTCCACGGGTTTCCGACGAGCTCGCACATGTACCGCCACCTCATCCCGGCGCTGGCCGACCGCTACCACGTCGTCGCGCCCGACTACCTGGGGGCGGGCGCCTCCGACGCACCGTCGGCCGACGAGTTCGGCTACACCTTCGACGCCCTCGCCGAACTCACCCTCGGCCTGCTCGACGAGATCGGCCTGGACCGCCTCGCGCTCTACATCCAGGACTTCGGCGCCCCGGTCGGCCTGCGCATCGCGGCCGGGAACCCGGAGCGGGTCACCGCGATCGTCACGCAGAACGGCAACGCCTACGTCGACGGTCTCGGCGCCGGGCTCCCGCAAAAGCTCGCCGCCGGCACGCTGACCGAGGACGACCTGCGTGGCATGGTCAGCCTCGAAGCCACCAAGGCGCAGTACCTCGACGGCGTGCCCGACCCGGCGCTGGTCAGCCCGGACGTCTGGATCCACGACCAGGCCCTGCTCGACCGGCCCGGCGGCGCCGAGATCCAGATGGCGTTGCTCGCGGACTACCACCACAACATCGGCCTGTACCCGAAGTTCCACGAGTACTTCCGGACCAGCCAGGTCCCGCTGCTGGCCGTCTGGGGAGGCAACGACGCGATCTTCATCGCCGACGGCGCCCGCGCCTACGCCCGTGACCTGCCCGATGCCGAGATCCACCTGCTCGACTCGGGGCACTTCGCGCTCGAAACGCACTTGGACGCCATCGCCGGTTATGTCCGCGGTTTCCTGGGTCGGGTGGTCGGCTGAAACCATTGCCCCGCAACGGTCTCCGCTGAGCGGGACAAGGGCGTTGACCGGCCGGACGATCCCCTCGTAGGGTCTCCCCGAGATCGCCCTGGCCCCAGGTCGGTCCGGTCCCCGAGAACCCCGCCGTCGTCGTCAGGCATCCGCCTCTGCCTGTGCCGACGGGTCGTTCGACGACGGGCACGGACGCGCGCGAGCAACCCGGGGGCCACCGTGGAGGCGGGTTCGCGCCTCCGCGCCGACTGCGCAGGAGGACGGGATGACCAGACGGATCCGGGTGGGGATGATCGCGGCCGCGGTCGTCGCCGCGACACTGACCGCGGCGGGGCCGGTGCAGGCTGGGCCGGTGCAAGCCGCGGATACCCTGCTCTCCCAGGGCAAACCGGTGACGGCGTCGTCGGCGGGCGGATGCTGTCCGGCGCCGGCCGCCGTCGACGGCGACTCGGCGACCCGCTGGGCCAGCGCGGCCGGCGTCGATCCACAGTGGATCTACGTCGACCTCGGCACGGCGGCGCACGTCAGTCGTGTGCGGCTGCAGTGGGACGCCTCGTGCGCCACGGCCTACGAGATCGACACCTCCGCCGACCACGTCACGTGGACGCGGATCTACTCGACCACCACGGGAAAGGGCGGCGTCGAAGACCTGACCTCCCTCGACGGCACGGGCCGCTACGTGCGGATGTACGGCGCGAAACGCTGCCGCACCGACGCGTCGAAGGGCTATTCGCTGCAGGAGTTCGGCGTCTACGGCTCGACCGGGGACGTCGTCCCACCGTCGCCGCCCGGTACGCCGACGCTGGACAGCGTCACGCCCACCAGCGCGACCATCTCGTGGACCGCGGCGACCGACAACGAAGGCATCGCGGGCTATGACGTATACCGCGACGGTCAGCTCTGCGCCAGCACGACCGGCGCCCTCACCGCGACCTGCGGCAACCTCGGCCCGAACGGCACCTACGGCTTCTACGTCAACGCACGCGACGCGGCCGGGAACGTCTCGCAGGCCAGCGGCACCCTGTCCGTGAAGACGCCGCCGTCCGACGACCACACGCCGCCGTCGGCGCCGGCGAACGTGCACACCACCGCGGTCAACAGCACGTCGATCGGCCTGGCGTGGACCGCTTCGACCGACGAAAACGGCGTCACCGGCTACCGGATCTTCGACTCCGGCACGCAGATCGGCACGTCCGACACGGCGAGCACGACCCTCGGCGGCCTGACCCCGAACACCGCCTACCACCTGCAGGTGCGCGCGGTCGACGGCAACGGCAACCTCAGCGAGCCGAGCACGCCGGTCCTGGACGTCACGACCACCGGCGGGTCGAGCTGCACGCCGTCGCAGGGCGTTTGCGGTGCCACGCAGGTCGGAACCGACGACGACGTCGTGTGGGGCCTGGTCACCCTGCCGGACGGCACGATCCTCTACAACCAGCGCGACGCGCACTCGATCGTCCACCTGAACCCCAAGACCGGGGCCAAGAAGACGATCGGCACCGTGCCGAACGTCCAGAGCACCGACGGCGAAGGCGGCCTGACCGGGCTGGAGATCAACCCGGCTTCGTTCGCCGCCGACCACTGGCTCTACATCATGCACACGTCGCCGAACGACAACCGGATCGTGCGGATCAAGTACGACCCGGCCGCCGACTCGCTGACCACGAGCACCGAGCAGATCCTGCTGACCGGTATCGCGCGCAACAAGTTCCACAACGGCGGCCGGCTCCGGTTCAGCCCGGACGGCCGGTACCTGTTCGCCGGCACGGGTGATGCGCAGAACGGCGACAACGCGTCGAACACCAGCAGCCCCAACGGAAAGGTGCTGCGCATCAACCCGGACGGCTCGATCCCGGCGGACAACCCGTTCCACAACGCGGTGTGGAGCTACGGGCACCGCAACGTCCAGGGGCTGGCGTTCGACTCGCAGGGCCGGCTGTGGGAGCAGGAGTTCGGCAACAGCGTCATGGACGAGACGAACCTGATCGTGAAGGGCGGCAACTACGGCTGGCCGTCGTGCGAGGGGACGTCGGGTTCGTGCGGCACCGCGGGGTTCATCGCGCCGAAGAAGACGTACCCGGTGGCGCAGGGGTCGTGTAGCGGCATCACGATCATCCACGACGCGCTGTACGTGGCCTGCCAGCGCGGCACGCGACTGTACCGCGCGGTGATCAGCGGCAGCTCGCTGACCAACTTCCAGACGTTCTTCAACGGGACGTACGGCAGGCTCCGCACGGTGGAGCCGGCCCCGGACGGCCAGATGTGGCTGGCGACCAGCGTGGACGGCGACAAGGACAGCACACCGCACAACAGCCACAACAAGATCCTGCGGGTGACGGTCGGCTAGCACGCCCGAGAACGTCGTACCCGCCGACTAGGCTGTGCATCGGGGGCGCTTCCTCCGGCCCCCGATGCACTTCCCTTACGCATCAAGGACTTCTCAACCGCCCAGCAGCCGCGACAGCGCATCCCGTGCTTTCGCGTCCTTCGACGCCAACTCGGTCAGCTCCTGCGCCAGCGCCGCGAGCCACTCGTCGACCGCGGCTTCCTTGCGGCTGATCACCACGCCCCGGACCACCTGGTGGATCTCCGCCGCGACTCCGCCGTGTTTCCCCGTGCTCAGCACCAGGACACGGTCCGGCGTCCGGACCCGCACCGCGACCGCCTGGCCGTCGCGGCCCGCGACGCGGTCGGCGAACGTGCGCCGCCGGTCGACCTCGACCATGCCCGGCGGCAGCGCGTTGCCCAGCGTGTCGGACAGGACCCGGTGGTAGGACTCGACGTCCGCGCGGTCCGTGCGCAGGGCCGCCGCCACCAGGTGGAAGTCCAGCTCGCCGCCCATCAGTCGGTCAGGGGCAGCACGAGCTGCGGCTTGGCGATGTGGTGGTCCTCCCGCAACGGCTTCACGGCCGTCCCGATCGCGAAGAACTCCGTCGTGTGCCCGCCCCAGCGGTGCGGCAGCGACAGCAGCTGCACGCCGACGATGCCCTCCGCCTCCAGCTGCTCGGCTTCCGCCTGCATCCGGGACATCGCGAGCTCGCGCGCGTCGTACAGCGCCTCGGTGTACTGCGGGATCTCGACGTTCTGGCCGATGTTGCCCATCATCTGCCGGAACCGCTGGTGCGCGATGTGGTAGACGCACGTGCCCATCACCATGCCGAGCGGCGCGTAGCCGGCCTGCACCAGTGTCCAGAAGTCCTGCCCGGACAGGTCCGAGGTGAACGGCTTCCCGGTGTTGTTGCGCCATTCGCCGGGTTCGTCGGCCTTCACCGCGGTGCCGACGGCGATGAACTCGGCCAGGTCGCTGCCGAACTCCTTGAACTCGATCTCCAGGCGGACCGCGACGATCCCGTCGGCGCCGAGGACGTCCGCCTCCGCCTCCATCCGGGACATCGCGAGCTCGCGGGCGTGGTACATCGCCTGCGAAAGCCGGTCCATCTCCTGGTTCTTGCTCCACCGTCCCATCTGGAACCCGACGTGGTAGATGCTCGAGCCGAGCACGAGCCCGAGCGGCCGGAACCCGGCTTCGCGCACGAGGAGGAACTCGTTGACGCTCAGGTCGGACGTGAACAGGCTGGTCTTCTGGCCCGGCCGCATCTCGGCGAGCCGGCGCATCGCATCCTCGGGGATGTGCTGCGCGGCGGGATCCGCGGTGGTCACGAGGCCTCCTCAGGAACGGTTCAACGGCAGGATCTTGAGCGCGCTGGTCGGGGCGGCGCGGCCTTCGTGGAAGCGGGCGATCGCGGTGCCGGTCACGGTGGCGATGCCGGCCACCGCGACCTCCTGCACCGGCCACGTCCGCAGCGTCATGCCCGAGACGATGCCGCCGTCGGCGCCGCAGTCGCGGATCGCGCGGGCGAACTCCGCCCGCGCCGCGCCGCGGACCTCGGTGACGACCTTCGTCGGCGCGTCGACTTCGGTGTTCCCGGCCAGCGGGTTGACCTGGTACTGCATGTTGTAGTCGAACTGGGCACGTCCGGCGACGCCGACCGCCATCCGCACGGGGACCCAGCCGGCCTGCATCAGCTTGCCGACGTCCTGGCCGGGCAGGTCGGTGGTGAACAGGCGGCGCGGGCGCTGGCCGGTTTCGGCGCGGACGGCCGTGCCGAGGGCGGTGAACTCCTGCATCACGTCGTCGAGCGCGGTGATGGTGACCTTGATGCCGAGGACGCCGTCGGCGCCGAGGGCGGTGGCTTCCTGCCCGAGCCGGTCGAGCGCGGTCGCGTAGCCCTGGCGCAGCATGCCCGAGAGCAGCTTGACCTGGTCGCCGGCCCACGCGGCCGGCCCGGTCCAGCCGACCTGCTGCACGACGCAGCCCATGACCTCGCCGACGGCGCTGAACCCGGCCACTTCGGCCCCGACGGCGCCGGGCACGGTGAGCAGCGACGTCTTCAGCCCGGACGAGGCATAGCGCTCGACACGAGCCCGCGCGACGGGCGGCAGGCCACGACCGTCCCACTCGGGCACTGGCTGACCTCCTTCGCCGGGACTTTCGCTTCCATCGTGGCACGGATCCACACGACCGGGCGGCGCACGCGGGGCGATCAACGGGGTATGTCCGGAAGGTCCGATCGCGACGACGTGAGGCCGGACACGGCTGGCGGCGCGGGTGGGTTGCGGTGGCGCGAGGCTGGCGGCGCGGGTGGGGTTGCGGTGGCGCGAGGCTGGCGGCGCGGGTGGGGTTGCGGTGGCGCGAGGCTGGCGGCGCGGGTGGGGTTGCGGTGGCGCGAGGCTGGCGGCGCGAGCGGATTGCGGTGGCGCGAGGCTGGCGGCTTGGGCCAGGTTGGGGTGGTGCGGCCCGAGGCGCGGGCGGGTTGAGCAGCGCACGCCCGGCGGGCGCGGCCGGGTTGCGGCGGCGCGAGGCCGACGGCGTGGGCAGGTTGCGACGCGAGGCCACCCGCGCGAGCGGCGGCCGACGGGCGACGGTCCGGTGCAAAGCGCGCAGCCATGCCGGGGAGCCGCCGGTTGTCACCGCCCTGCACCCGGCGAATCCCCGTCCAGCGGCAACACCGGAAGCGACACCGTCGGCGCAGGACCGGCGCCGAACCGGGCCACCGCCGTGCCGAATACGCTCGCCACCGCCGTTGCTCCCGTGCGGCCGAGGGGCCACGCCCGCAACGTCGTCGATGTCACCAACCCGCCGTCCGCTCCCGACTCGCGCACCGCAGCCAGGAACTCCGCCCGGGCCGCTGCTCGGACTTGCGTCACCAGGTCGGTCGGCACCGGCGCCTCCGTGCCCGGGCGGGACGTCATCGCGATGTCGAACGCCGTTGCTCCGTCGATGCCGATCGCCAGCGTCACCGGGACCCAGCCCGCCAGCATCAGCTTTGCCACGTCCGGACCCGGCAACCCCGTCGTGAACGGCCGCGGCGGGCGAACCCCTCTGAGCGCGCGCACCGCCGTGCCCAGGACCGTGAACTCGTGGAGCGCCGCGCTCACCCGGGTCACCGTGCAGCCGATGGCCAGGACACCGTCCGCGCCGAGCGCGACAGCCTCCTCCCGCAGCCGGTCCAGCGCTGTCGCGTAGCCGCGGCGCAGGCCCGATGTCACGTCCTCGTGCCGCGACACCACGCAACCCATCACCTCACCGATCGGCCGCAGCCCCACCGCTTCGGCGCCGACCGCGCCCGGCACCGACAGCAGCGACGTCCGCAGTCCCGACGCCGTGTACCGGCCGGCGCGCGGGTGCACTAGCGCCAGCTGTCGTCGCCGAAGCCGAGCGTCACCGGGCCTCGGCGGGACGTCTCGGCGATGGTCTCCGCGGGCAGGACGTCGTCGAGGAACGCGTAGTCCGGACGCCGGTTCCGCGCGTGCCACTCCGCGATCTCGTGCCAGCCCGGGGCGGCCAGCGCGCCGCCGAAGTGCTGGACCGACAGGCCGGCCGTGAGACCGGCGAACCGCAGCCGGTCCGCCAGTGGCCAGCCGGTCAGGGTCGCCGCGACGAACCCCGCGCCGAAGACGTCGCCCGCGCCGGTCGCGTCGAGCACGTTCACCGGCAGCGCGGGGATGTCCGCCGTCTCGCCCGTGGTGCCGTCGACGGCCAGCACCCCGGCCGCGCCGCGGGTGATCACCGCGACCGGCACGAGGTCGGCGAGCGCCGCCAACGCCGCTTCCGGGGTGTCCGTGCGGGTGTAGCGCATCGCTTCGACGTCGTTGGGCAGGAACGCGTGGCAGCACGCCAGCTGCTCGAGCAGCGCCGCCGACCACGCCTCCGACGGGTCCCAGCCGACGTCGGCGAACACGAGACTGCCGGCCTGGTGCGCGGTGTGGACCCAGTCGGCCGTGTCGAGGCCGATGTGCGCGACGGTCGCGCGGCTCGGCGGCGGCGAGCCGGCCAGCTCGGCGACCGGGACGGGCGGCGGATGGCCGTGCGTGACCATCGCCCGGTCACCGGCGTAGGCGAGGGAGACGGTCACGGGGGAGTGCCACTCCGGGAACCGCCGCGACCGCGACAGGTCGATGTGCTCCTGCGAAAGCACGTCCCAGCAGTAGCGCCCGTAGACGTCGGTGCCGAACGCCGCCGCCAGCGACGTCCGCAGGCCGAGACGGCTCAGCGCCACCGCGAAGTTCGCGATGCCGCCCGGCCCTGAGCCCATGCCGCCCGTCCACACCTCCGTGCCCGGCTCGGGTGGTCCTTCGAGCCCGGTGAAGACCAGGTCGAAGAACAGCAGGCCGGACAGGAAGACATCGATGTCGGGTGCGGACTCGGCCGGCACGGGCGCCTCCGGGGATCGAGGATGCGCACGAGCGTGCTTCAGGTGCGCGGAATGCGCAAGAGACGCGCAAACTCGATCGCCAGGTGAACGAGTTTGACTGCTATCGTCCCGGCATGCTGCCCCAGCGTCGCCACGAGCTGATCCTCCGGGCCCTCCGCGCGGAGGGCCCGGCGCCGGTCGGCGTGCTGGCCGAACGGCTCGGCGTCAGCCAGGCGACCGTGCGCCGCGACCTGGTGCAGCTCGACCGCGAGGGCCGGTTGACCCGCGTCTACGGCGGGGCGATGGCAGCCGACGACGAGCCGTTCGCGCGCGTGGCCGCCGAGCGGGCCGACGACAAGGACGCCGTCGCCCGGCGCGCGGCCGGCCTGGTCGCCGACGGCGACACCGTGCTCCTCGACATCGGCACCACCGCGCACCGGCTGGCGCGGCACCTGCGCGACCGCGCGCTGACCGTGATCACCAGCAGCCTCGCGGTCTACGACGAGCTGAAGGACGCCGACGACGTCCAGCTCGTGCTGCTCGGGGGCGTGGTCCGGCGCAGCTATCACTCGATGGTGGGATTCCTGACCGAGGACGCGCTGCGCCAGGTGCACGCCGACACGGTCTTCCTCGGCACGAGCGGCATCCGCTGCGACGGCCACGTGATGGACTCGACGGTCGTCGAGGTGCCGGTCAAGCGCGCGATGGTCGCCGCGGGCGACCGCGTGGTGCTGCTCGCCGACGCGGGCAAGTTCCCGGGCACCGGCCTGGCCCGGGTCTGCGGGCCGGACGCGCTCGACGTCGTCGTCACGAGTCCCGGGGCCGACGAGCCGACGTGCTCGGCGCTGCGCGAGGCCGGGGTCGAGGTGCTGCGGTGAGACTGGCGATCCTCGGCGGCGGCGGGTTCCGCGTGCCGCTCGTGCACGGCGCGTTGCTGACCGGCGGCGGGGTCACCGAGCTGGTCCTGCACGACGTCGAACCCGGCCGGCTCAGCGCGATCGAACGCGTTCTCGCCGAGCAGGCCGCCGGCGCGAAGGCAGCGCCGCGGGTGCGGACCACCACCGATCTCGCCGACGCACTGTCCGATATGGACTTCGTGTTCTCCGCCATCCGCGTCGGCGGGCTGCGCGGCCGCCGTCTCGACGAGCAGATCGCGCACGCGGAAGGCGTACTGGGCCAGGAAACCGTCGGCGCCGGCGGGATCGCCTACGGGCTGCGGACGGTCCCGGTCGCCGTCGAGCTCGCGCGCACGATCGCCGAGCTGGCGCCGAAGGCGTGGGTCATCAACTTCACCAACCCCGCCGGGATGGTCACCGAGGCGATGGCCGCGCACCTCGGCGGCCGGGTGCTCGGCATCTGCGACTCGCCGGTGGGGCTGTGCCGCCGCGTCGCGCGGGCGCTGGGGATCGACCCGGCGACGGCGTGGTTCGACTACGCCGGCCTCAACCACCTCGGCTGGCTGCGCGCGGTCCGCGTCGGCGGCGAGGACGTCCTGCCGCGACTATTGGCCGACACCGATGCGCTGGAGTCGTTCGAGGAGGGCAAGCTGTTCGGCGCGGACTGGCTGCGTGCCCTCGGCGCCCTGCCCAACGAGTACCTGCACTATTACTATTTCGCGCGCGAAGCCAGGAGCCCGCAGTCGCGCGGCGCCCAGCTGCTGGAGCAGCAACGCGGTTTCTACGCGGAACCTTCGCTGGCGTCGTGGGAACGCACGCGCCTGGAGCGCGAAGCGACGTACATGGCCGAGACGCGCGAAGGCGAGCGTGACGATCTCGAAGGCGGCGGCTACGAGAAGGTCGCGCTCGCGTTGATGCGGGCCATCGCGTACGGCGAACGCACGACGCTGATCCTCAACGTCCGCAACGGATCCGCGCTCCCGGGCGTGCCGGCCGACGCGGTCGTCGAAGTGCCGTGCGTCATCGACGCGAACGGTGCCCGGCCGCTCGCCGCCGCGCCGCTCGCCGAGCACGCGCTGGGCCTGGTGACGGCGGTCAAGGCCGTCGAACGCGCGACGATCGAAGCCGCGACGACGGGTTCGCGCGAGGCCGCGTTGCGGGCGTTCGCGCTGCACCCGCTGGTCGATTCGGTCTCCGTGGCGCGGCGGCTGCTCGACGCCTACGCCGCCGCGCACCCGGAACTCGCTTACCTGGCTTAGGAAATCTCGCGCAGGAGCGGGGCCAATCGACGGGCCAGGTCGTCGTCGACCGACTCGATTTCGCCGAGGAAGAGTTCCGTGACGGCCCGGAACGGCCCGCCGAGGTCGTCGAGCCCGCGGACGAGCGTGGCCTCGAAAGGCGAGGTCACCGAAGCGGGCAGCTGGTCCAGGCCGCGGCCCTCGACGGCGGGCACGCCGTGGCGCAGGCAGGCCAGGCTCAGCGTGAACTCCCGGACCCGGCCGATCATGTACTCGGCCTGCCAGCCGCGGCCGCGTTCGATGCTCGACCGCGCGTGCAACGCGTGCAGCCAGGCCAGGTCGATCCACCGCCGCGCGTCCGGTGGCGGCGACTGCGGGCGATCCTGCGGCTTGCCGAACAGCAGCCGGAACTTCGGCGTGGTCGCGCCGAAGTCCGCTTCCGGCCAGAACGCCAGGTCGACCTGCAACGTGTTCGCCAGCAGGAAAACGCGGAACACGGTCCGTTCGAACACGACGTCCATGTGGTGCACCGCGCCGTGCTCGCGGTACATCCGCGTGGTGAAGTCCGCGAGCACCGGCTCGGGCTCGCCGGCGACGGCGAACGCGAGGTCGATGTCCGACCACGCGTCTTCGGCGTCGAGCGCGGCCGAGCCGGTGAGCGCGGCGCCGGTGACGCGCTCGTCCGACCGGGCCGCCTCGACCAGGGCGTCGCGGAGCAGGTTCCGATCCCCCGAAGTGAACATGATCCCCAGGCTAGACCGCGGTGAACTCCGCTTCCGCGTCTTTGCGCTCGACGTAGAGCGACCACGCCTTGTCGGCGATGACGTCCGGGTCGAGGGTGCCCACCGCGAAGCCCTGGTCCTGCTTGGTGAACTCGCGGTGGATGTCGCCGCGGTCGATGAGGCCGCCGATCGTCAGCGCGCCCGCGTAGACGCCGGTTTCGCGCAGGGCCGCGTTCAGCGTCAGGACGTACATGCGCAGCGCCGCCGACGCCGGTGCCAGGGTGCCGAGCATCGGCATCGGGTACTTACCGCTCAGGCCGCCGGCGACGAGCAGTGACCCCGAGCCGCGCTCCAGCATGCCCGGCAGCACCGCCTCGACGAGCCGGGCCGCCGGGAACACGATCGACTCGAACGGCGCGCGCAGCGCTTCGGCGCCGGTCTCGGTCAGCGGTGCGGGACGGGGACCGGAGAGGTCCGCCGGGCCGAAGTACACCGTGTCGAGCTCGCCGGCTTCGTCCGTGATGCGCGCTAGAACAGCTTCCAGTTGAGCGGGGTCGGTCACGTCGGCCGCGTAGGTGTGGGTGGTCCCGCCCAGGGACTCCCGGTAGCTCGCATGCCGCGTGTCGGTGCGCGAGACCAGCGCCGTCGTGAAGCCTTCGCGGCCGAACCGGCGGGCGATCGACAGGCCGAGCCCCGGGCCGACCCCCAGGACGGCGATCACTTTGGACAAAGGTCCTCCTCGGTTTAAATTGAGACTGATCTCAACTTAGTCAGAAGGTGAGGGTCCCGTCAACTTGCGTGGCGAATGTCGTCATGGGTTCGGACCAGTGGCCTACTGGGCTGCTCCAAGCGTGTAGAACCTGTTCCAGTTTCCGCAGTGGACCGACACGATGTGCGCCATGGATGCCGAGCTGACCCGCCGCCAGATCCTGCGCGGCACCGCGGCGGGCGTGGCCGTCGCGATGACACCCGGGCTCGCGAACGCCGCGACCGCGGCGCTCGTGGGGGAGTACGACGTCGTCGTGGTCGGCTCCGGCGCGGCCGGGATGACCGCGGCGCTGACGGCGGCGAAGCGCGGGCTCAGCGTCGTCGTGCTGGAGAAGGCACCGACGTTCGGCGGGTCGGCGGCGCGGTCCGGCGCCGGGATCTGGATCCCGAACAACCCGGTGCTGCTCGCGGCCGGCGTGCCGGACACACCGGCGAAGGCCGCGCAGTACCTCGCCGCGGTCGTCGGGCCGGACGTCCCGGCCGCGCGGCAGCAGGCTTTCCTGGGCAATGGCCCGCAGATGATCGCATTCGTCATGGCGAACAGCCCGCTGCGGTTCCGGTGGATGGAGGGCTACAGCGACTACTACCCGGAGCTGCCGGGCGGGCTGCCGAACGGCCGCTCGATCGAACCGGACCAGTTCGACGGGAACCTGCTCGGCGCCGAGCTGGCGAACTTGAACCCGGCGTACCTCGCGACGCCGCCGGGGCTGGTCGTCTTCAGCGCCGACTACAAGTGGCTGAACCTGGCCGCGGTCAACGCGAAGGGCGCGGCGGTCGCCGCCGCCTGCCTCGCCCGCGGCACGGCCGCCGCGCTGGCCGGGCAGAAACCGCTGACGATGGGGCAGTCGCTCGCCGCCGGTCTGCGGGTGGGGTTGCAGCAGGCGAACGTCCCGGTGCTGCTGAACACGCCGTTGCTCGACCTGAACGTCGAAAACGGTGCGGTGACCGGGGTTCTCGTGCCCGGCGGGCTGGTGCGGGCCCGGCGTGGCGTGATCGTCGGCTCCGGCGGGTTCGAGCACAACGCCGCGATGCGCGCGCAGTACCAGCGGCAGCCGATCGGCACCGCGTGGACGGTCGGGGCGAAGGAGAACACCGGCGACGGCCACCGCGCCGGGCAGCGCGCCGGCGCGGCGCTCGACCTGATGGACGACGCGTGGTGGGGCCCGGCCATCCCGATCCCCGGCGACCCGTACTTCTGCCTGGCGGAGCGGACGCTGCCGGGCGGGCTGATCGTCAACCAGGCCGGCAAGCGGTTCGTCAACGAAGCCGCGCCCTACAGCGACGTCGTGCACACGATGTACGACAAGAACCCGACGGCGCCGGACATCCCCGCGTGGCTCGTCGTCGACCAGAACTACCGGAACAAGTACCTGTTCCGCGACACCCTGCCGCTGCTGCCGCTGCCGGACTCCTGGTACACCGCGGGCGCGGTCTTCAAGGCGTCGAGCATCCAGGCGCTCGGCTCGGCGATCGGCGTGCCGCCCGCGGCCTTGAAGTCCACTGTGGACCGGTTCAACGGCTTCGCGTGGTCCGGAGTGGACGGTGACTTCCGGCGCGGCGCCAGCGCGTACGACCACTACTACACCGATCCGCTGGTGCTGCCCAACTCCTGCCTCGCGCCGCTGTGGGCACCGCCGTTCTACGCGTTCAAGATCGTGCCCGGCGACCTCGGCACGAAGGGCGGCATGCGCACGGACGCCCGGGCGCGCGTGCTCCGCGCGGACGGCACGGTGATCCCGGGCCTGTACGCCGCCGGCAACGCGAGCGCGGCGGTGATGGGGCACAGTTACGCGGGCGCCGGCTCCACGATCGGCCCGGCGATGACGTTCGGGTACATCGCCGGGAACGACGTCTAGAACTCCTTCTGCACCAACGGAAGCACCTCGGTGCCGAGCAGCTCGATGGCGCGCATGACGTTCTTGTGCGGCACGCCGGACCAGTCCATCTGCAGCGCGTACCGGTCCGCGCCGGTGAGCTTCCCGACAGTGATCAGCCGTTCGGCGATCTCCTGCGGGCTGCCGACGAACAGGGCCTGCGCGTCGTGGGTGTACCGGTCGTACTCGGCGCGGGTCGGGACCGCCCAGCCGCGGGCTTTCGCGCCGTACTTCATCGTTTCGAGCCAGTACGGGTAGAAGGTCTCCTTGGCGTCCTGCGAGTTCTCGGCGACGAAGCCGATGGCGCCCATGGTGACGTGGAGGTCTTCTTTCCGGTGCTCACCGGCCTCGCCCGCCTGGCGGTAGAGGTCGACGAGCGGCGCGAAGCGTTCGGGCCGGCCGCCGATCACGGCGTAGACGACGGGCAGCCCCAGCAGCCCGGCGCGAATCGACGACTCGGGGTTGCCGCCGGTGCCGATGGAGATGCGCAGGCGGTCGCCGTACGGGCGGGGCAGGATCCGGGCGTTTTCGAGGGGCGGGCGGAACTTGCCGGACCAGGTGAGCGGGTCTTCGCGATCGATGCGGAGGAGGAGGGCGAGCTTCTCCTCGAAGAGCTCGTCGTAGTCGCCGAGGTCGTTGCCGAAGAGCGGGAAGGATTCGGTGAACGAACCGCGGCCGGCGAGCAGTTCGGCGCGGCCGTGGCTGAGCTGGTCGAGGGTGGTGAACTGCTGGTAGACGCGGACCGGGTCCTCGGTGCTGAGGACGGTCACCGCGGAGCTGAGGGTGATCTGGGTGGTGACGCTCGCTGCCGCGGCCAGGACGGTGCCGGGGTTCGAGATCGCGTACTGGTCCAGGTGGTGCTCGCCGAGGCCGTAGAAGCCGAGGCCGAGTTCGTCGGCGAGCTTGATGCGTTCGAGGGTGTTGGCCAGCGTCTGCGCGACGGACGGCTGGTCGCCGGTGCGCGGGTCCGGGGCGCGGTCGCCGAAGCTGTAGATGCCGAGTTTCATAGAGCGTTCAACTATCTGAGGGGCGGATTCGTTCCCGCGTCAGCCGAAGCGGGTCTGGATGGCCTCGAGGTTCTTCTCCGACAGCTGCAGAGCGGCCGCGCGGAGACTGAGCCCGTCGAGGGTGGCCCGCTCGACCATGCCCGTCACGAGGTCGCGCATCCGCGTGCGCACCTTGTCGAAGGCCTCCTCGGCGTCCGCGCCGACGTCGCCGAAGAGCGTCCACCACCACCAGGAGTTGGTCGCCGAGTTGGCCACGAAGTCCGGCAGCACGTGGATCCCCCTGGCCGCGAGCAGCTCCTCGGCGTCGGCCGTCACCGGCATGTTCGCGGCCTCGACGATGAGCTTCGCGCCGATCTTGGCCTGGTTGTCGCCGTCGACGCAGTACGAGATCGCGGCCGGCACGAGCACCTCGGCCGCGACGTCGAGCCAGGCCTCGGGCGGGAGGAGCTCGTCGCCCGGCTTGAGGTGGTCGCGGTCGATGCCGCCGAAGCGGTCGCGGTGGCGCAGCAGGTTCTCGACGTCGAGACCGTCCGGGTTGGCGACGACCCCGCGCACGTCCGAGACGCCGACCACCTGGAGGCCGGCTTCGGCGAGGAACCGCGCGGTCGCGCCGCCCATCGAGCCGAACCCCTGGACGACGACGCGGTTCGGCCCGTCGAGCCGGAGCATCTCGAGCCCGGTGAGCGTGGCCTGGGCGACGCCGAGGCCGCCGACCAGCTCGTCGAGCCCCAGGCCGCCGACCTCGATGCGGAAGGCGTCGGCCAGCCGCTCGGTCGCCGCGTCGCGGTCTTCGAGGAGCGGGTAGACCGCCTGGACCGAGCTGAGCAGGCCGATCTCCGCGATGACGCCGTCGATGACGTCCTGGCGCAGGCCGAGGTCCTCGCCCATGGTCCAGTAGCGCTCGATCAGCGGGCGCATGGCGTGCAGGTAGCGGGCGACGACGTCGCGGGCGCGCTCGTCGTGCGGGTCGAAGTCGATGCCGCCCTTGGCGCCGCCGAGGGGGACGTACCGGCCGTCGGGGTCGTAGTTGAGGCCCTCCTTGAGCGTCATGCCCCTCGCCAGGCCGCGGACCTCGAACAGCGTGCAGCCGCGGCGCATCCGCAGGCCGCCGCTGGCCACGCCGCGGACCAGCCGGTCGATCACCAGGTAGCCGCGGCACCCGGTGACCGGGTCGGTCCACGCCACTTCGAGCAACGCCGGCCCGGTCACCGGTCCTCCGCGGTCAGCGCCGGTTCGGGCACGCCGAGTTCGTGGGTCAGTGCTTGGCCGACCCACCGGGCGCAGTCGTCGGCGGTGACGGTGCCCTCGCGCGCGACGAACTGCACGGCGAGCCCGTCGAGCAGGGCGGTCAGCCGCCACGCCGCGCCCTGCGGGTCGGGGCACCGGAACTCGCCGGCGGCGACGCCCTCGGTGATGAGCGAGACGACGGCGTCGCGCCACCGCAGGTCGAGCCGCTGGACGACCTCCCGCAGTTCGGCGTCGCGCATCGCCGCGGCGCCGGCCTCGATCCACAGGTGCCAGCCGGCGGCGGGCTCGGTCGGTCCGTAAAGGACGAGGACGGCGCGAAGGCGTTCGCCGGCCGGGCCGGGACGGGCCAGCTCGTCGCGCAGGACGGCGAGGTTGCGTTCGGCGGCCTGGCGGAACGCCTCGATGATGAGGGCTTCGAGGGTGCCGAAGTGGTAGAAGATCAAGGCGGTGCTGACGTCGAGGGCCTTCGCGACATCGGCCGCCCGCACGCCGGCGATGCCGCGGGCCCGGACCCGTTCGAGCGCGGCGAGCACGATCTCCTCCCGCCGGACTGCCACCGCCTTGCGCGTCATGCGGTCACCGTACCCAGGACGTGGGCGGTCAGCCGCGCAGTTCGGTGACGAGCGCCCGCAGCCAGGGGCCGGCGATCGCGGGCTCGGCGGAGATCGTCCGGACGAGCCTGTCGCGCACCGCGGCCGACCGGCCGGCGTCGACGAGCGCGAAGGCTTCGGCCAGCGCGCGGCGCGTCGCTTTGCCGTGGTCGGGGGTCCGGACGGTCTCGTCGGTCCAGCGCTGCCGCGGGAACGACGGGGTCAGCTTCGGCTGGTCGTTGCCGAAGTAGCACCAGACGTCCCGCGCGAGCGAGACGTTGCGAACCGCCGCGGCGGGCAGTTCCCGCGTCCAGGCGACGTCTTCCTGCCAGCGCCAGGCGTCCGGACGGATCGGCTGCCGCAGGGTGACGCCGAGGAACCGCAGCTTGCGCCGGATGACGTGCCAGGCTTCGCGGTCTTCGTCGATCCAGTCGCGCAGCTGGACGTACAGCTCGGTGAAGGTGTCGCCTTCGTAGACGAGGTCGACGAAGACGGTCGGCCGGGTCCCGCGAGCAAGAGAGTGGGGAGTGATCCCGGCGGCGGCAAGGTTTTCCCGCAGCAGCCGCACATCCCGCCGGCCGAAACCCCGCCGTGGCTTGAGCGAGAGCGGAACCCGGCGCACCCGATCCCGCCACGATGTGTGGTCGAGGGCGCCGGAGAGGAGGTCGTGCATGCTGTCGAGCGACCGGCCGACGAAGTGGAGTTCGCCGTCACCGCACCGGGCGAGGACCTTGGCGGTGCAGGTGGTGAGGTCGGGGAGAAACCAGAGGCGCGGCTTTTCGGCGTCGTCGAGGAGCGTCCCGACCTGGTCGGGACGCACCAGGTCCCACCGGAACGGTCGGTTCGTCATGTGGCCAGGGTAGGTTCGGGATCCGTTGGGGGGCAACGGAATTTCCCGGCCTTCGTGGGCGGGGTGGTGGGCTCGGGCGGCTCTGCGGTCGGAGGTCGGAGAACGGTGGTTGCGGGGATTTCGCTGCGGGTGAAGCGAATCCGGCGCGACGGTGCGGGCGCGGGGTGGTGCGTGGAGCAGAGCGGGTAGGGAATTGGGAGTTGACGGTGGGGGAGGGATGGCTGTGGTGACGCCGGACTGGGCGCCGCTGCGGAGATCGCCATGGCGGGACGCGGCCACGGGGCGCAAGTGAGATCGAGCCGACGGGCGACGGGTGGCGGACCTGTCGACGAGTGGCGACGCGACGGGGCGGACTGACCGCCGACGCGGCGGGCCGCGACGGGCGGACCGGTCGACGAGGTGGCTTGGTGGCAAGGGAATGGGCGGATCGACTGGCGAAATGACGGGCGGCGAGGTAGTGAGCGACGAGAGTGGCGAGCCGAAGGGCCGGCGCGGTGGCGGGCAGAGCGGCGAGGTGGTGGGGCGCCGGGCCACAGGCGAAAGCCGCCGCTGTCTGCCGGAGTTGCGGTCGACAGGTTTGGTGAGGTCGATAGGTGGGGGGTGGTAGCCGGAGCGAGGGCCGATGGGTGCAGTGGCAGCCGATAGCCGGTGCGACAACTGATGGGTGCGATGGTGGTTGGGGGGGCAGCGGCTGGTGGGGTCGTGGCTGACGGGGTGCGGCTGCAGCTTGAGCGGCGGCTGATGGGTGCGGCCGCGTTCGGTGCGGCGGTTGATGGATGTGGTTGTGGTGGGTGTGACCGGAGTTGGTGCGGCGGTAGGTGGTGCGGCCGGAGTTGGTGGTGGCGGCTGATGGGCATGGCCGCAGTCGGAGCGGTGGTTGATGGGTGTGGCGGCAGGCGGGGCGGCGGCTGATAGTTGTGGTGAGGGCAGTGGCTGATGGGAGGGGCGGCGGTTGATGGATGTGGTCGTGGTGGATGTGGCCGGCGATGGTGGCCGTGGTTGGTGGGTCGGCCGGAGTTGGTGATGGGTTGGCCGCCGATGGGGGTGGGCGGAGGCTGGGGTGGGTGCGGGGTTGTCGGGGTGGCAGTCGGTTGGTGCGGGCGGCAGGGGAGCGATGGTCGTGGGGAAACGGCTGGGCCGGGGGACCGCTCTCGCGGCTCCTCGGCCCAGCTATGGGAACCGGCCTCTCAAGCCGTCCAGTTTGGGTTGCGGCCCAAGTAGTGCAGCAGCTCTGATACCGCGTCCTCGTTTGCTGGGCCTTCCAGGGCCGGTGCGTACGCGAATCCTCGCAGGGGCTCTGCCAGCTCCTTGGCCACCGGGAGCAGCGCCGCTGCCATCTCCTCTGTCAGGGGGGACTTCTGGCCCGTTGCGATGGCGATGTCCCATGCGTGGACCGCTGCGTCCAATGCTGCCGCTCCCACGGCCACCGCGGCCGGGAGGGCTCCCTGGGGCAGGGGCGTTGGTACCGCTTCCGCATTCCGGGACACCGTTGCGAAGGCCGCTGCCGCTGCTGCCAGCTTGGGCTCCAGGAACGCCGGTACGTCCGCGAGCTCGCCCGATGGCGCGAACGGGTTGAAGTCCGGGCCCGGCTCGCCCGTGATGAATGCCGCGTAGCCCTGCTGGTCGCCTCCCGCGTGCTGGAGGACCTGGGTCACCGTCCACTGCGCGCACGGTGTCGGGAGCGAACCGTCCGTGATGCCCGCTGCTGCCGTGCGCAGCGCCTGGTGGGCCGCTGTCAGGATTGGCCACGGTGACGTGAGGCCGGCGAAGAACGTGCGGATGTCCGCCACCAGGATCTCCGGGGCCTCGTGCGCCGCGTAGTGGCCGGCCGCGTCGCGGGGGCCGCCCGTCGCCGACCTCGCGTCGTACGCGTTCCAGCTGATGATGTTCGTGTGGTCTCGGTCGGCGAAACGGCGGATCGACTGGAAGTCGCCCGCGAACATCGCCAGGGCCGTCGGGACCGTCGTCGGGGCCGACGGCTGCGGCGGCGTGTGCGCGTCCTCGTAGTAGAAGCGGATCGACGAGCCGCCCGTGCCCGTCAGCCAGTACAGCGCCACGTTCGCGAGGACGAAGTCCGCGTCCAGGTGCTCGCCGAACAGCTGCGCGTTCCACGCCAGCAGCGCCAGCGGGGAGTCGGCCAGCGCGAACGCGAGGGTGTGCGGCTGCTGGCTGTGCAGCGTGTTGAAGGAGAACATGTTCTCGTAGAACCACTGCAGGTGCGCGAGCGCGGCCTGGTCGGCCTCGCTCAGGTCCGCCATCTCCGCCGGGTCGCCGGACGGGAACGAGAACAGCTGCGTGACGTGCACGCCGACGACCTTCTCCGGCGCCAGCCGCCCGATCTCCGGCGAGATCATCGACCCCGCGTCGTTGCCCGCCGCGCCGTACGACTCGTAGCCCAGCCGGCTCATCAGTTCCGCCCACGCCGCCGCCGTGCGGTGCGTGCCCCAGCCCGCCGACCGCGTCGGGCCCGAGAACCCGAAGCCCGGCAGCGACGGGATCACCAGGTGGAACGCCGGCGCGCCGGCCGACTCCGGCTCGGTCAGCGGGCCGATGACGTCCAGGTACTCGGCGATCGACCCCGGCCAGCCGTGCGTCAGCACCAGCGGTGTCGCGTCCGCGCGGGACGACCGGACGTGCAGGAAGTGGATCGTCTCGCCGTCGATCTCCGTCACGAACTGCGGATACGCGTTGAGCCGCGCCTCGAACGCCCGCCAGTCGAACTTCTCCAGCCAGTGCTCGGCCAGCGCGCGGACCCGCTCGTTCGTGACGCCGTACTCGGCGGGCAGGTCGTCCGGCCAGAGCGCCCGGCGCAGGCGCGCCTGCAGGTCGTCCAGGGCGGACTGGGGGATCTCGGCGCGGAACGGGCGAAGGGCGGGGACCGTCATGGCTGACTCCTCGGAGACTGGAACGGAATGCTTCGTTCCGAACTGTACCAGAGCGGAATGATCCGTTCCAGTGGTAATCTCGGTCCATGCCCGAGACCGCCTTGCCGGGCCGCCGCGCCCAGGCCGCCCGCAACGACTTCGTCATCCTCGACGCCGCCCGCCAGGTCTTCCTGGTGGACCCGAAGGCGCCGATCTCGCACGTCGCCGAGCGCGCGGGCGTCGGGATCAGCGCCCTCTACCGGCGCTACCCGAGCAAGGAGTTCCTCCTCTGCCGGCTCTGCCACGACGGCCTCCGCACCTACATCGCCGAAGCCGAGGCCGCCGACGAGGAGCCGGACGGCTGGACGGCCCTCACCGGCTTCCTGCGCCGGGTGGTCGACGCCGATGTTCACTCGCTGACCGTCCACCTCGCGGGCACGTTCACCCCGACCGAGGAGATGGGCGCCGACGCGCGGCGGGCGAACGAGCTGTCCGCGGGGCTCTTCGCGCGGGCACGCGGGACCGGGCGGCTCCGCGAAGACGCCGTCACCGAGGACATCGGCATGATCCTCGAGTGCTGCGCGGCGATCCGCGTGGAGGACGCGGAGCGCACCGCCCAGCTGCGCCGCCGGTACCTGGCGATGCTCGTCGAGGGGCTGGAAGCGGGAAAAGACCGCGAACTGCCGGGCCCGCCGCCGCGTCCGGGTGAGATGAACGGCCGCTGGCGTCCGTCCTGACGGCCGTGCCGCGGCGCGTCCGGATGGCGGTAACGAATGCCGGTTTTGCGACGACTGAACAGCGTCGGCTGTCCACCAAGACCACGCAGCATCTGTCAGAGCGGCATTCCCCGGACCGAAACGGCGAGATCACGACTATGCAACGTAGCTGGCGAAGAACCACGATCCTGTCCTCGGTGGCCGCACTGGCCACGGCATTCATCGCGCTGGCACCCGCCGCGCAGGCGGACGTGCCCTCCAGTTCTGTCGAAGTCAGCACCACCACGGTGCTCCCGGGACAGACGTTCACCATCTCGGAAACCGTGCACAACGACCGCGATTTCACGATCAGCTTCGCCAAGGCGGCCATTTACGGCACGCCGACCGCGATCACCGACATCGTCGACGTGGTGTCCTGCACCAACACGACGGAGGTCGGCTGCTTCCAGGCCGGGAGCAGCTACCGCGCCGCGTTCGGCGACCTCGAGGCGGGCGGCACGAAGACCACGGTGTGGACCTTGCGCGTCAAGGACACCGCGGCGCCGGGCCAGTTCACGCTGCAGCACCAGTTCGTGGGCGACAACTACTCGTTCGAGACGTTCGACGGCCCGGTCATCACGATCGGCAACCCGGCGACCAACGCCGACGTCAAGGTCGCGCTCGCCGCGTCCGGCCACGGTGGCCTGAACGCGCGCATCGACTACACGCTGACCGTGACGAACTCCGGCCCGTCCACCGCGACCGGGATCCGGGTCGTGGCAACGTATGCGCCGGGCCTCTCGTTCGGCAGCGCCACCGGCTGCACCCGCGTGGGGAGCACCCGGTCGCTGAACTGTGACGTCGCTTCGCTGGCGTCCGGTGCTTCGGCGACGGCGAAGTTCTCGGTCAACGGCGGCCTGCTGGCGCTCGGTTCGTACACCACGACGGCGGTGCGCACGGCCAGTTCGCCCGCGGATCCCAACGGTGCCAACGACAGCGCGTCGAAGACGTGCTCGGCACTCACCGGGCTCATCGTGACCTGCTGAGGGTTCGCGATAGGTGAACCGGGCTCGTGTCCTCCGCCAGGGACGCGGGCCCGGTTCGCGTTTCCGGCCGGTCAGCCCGTGACCGAGGCGTACAGCTTCGCGATGTCGTCGTCGAAGTACGCGCTGTAGGAGACGTCCGGGGTGTCGCCGCCGAGCTCGTAGCCGCCGATGACCCCGATGACCTCGCCGCCGGTGACCCACGGGCCGCCGCTGGTGCCGTCCGGGAAACCGGCGCACGCGACGCTCTGCTGGTAGGTGTCGGACCGCGTCGTGGTGCCGGTGCACACCACCGGGGAATCGGTGGAGTCGGGGTAGCCCGTCAGGGTGATCGTGTGGTCGAATCCGCGGTCGGTGCCGAGGACATTCGCTCCGGTGAGGCTTTCCAGCGAGGCCGGGTTCCCCGCCTGCTGAACGGTCAGGAACGCGAAATCCAGATCGGGGTCGGCCGAAGACGTCCAGCCGTCCGCGACGGCGACTCCGGTGACCGTCCACATTCCCAGCGGGGCGACACCGTCGTGATAACCCGGGGCGAAGGACATTCCGGTTTGGACGCAGTGCGCGGCCGTCAGCACCAGGTCGCCGGCGCCGGAATGCACGACGCTCGCCGTGCAGAAATGGTGTCCGTTCGCGAACAATGCGCCGACCGGGGAAACCGTTTTTGCCGGTGTCGCAGACTCCGGAACCACAGTGGCCGACGGCGTGCTGGTGACCGGCGCACCCTCGGCGTAGGCGTCGTCGGCGGTCGTGCCCGTGCCGGCGACGAGACCGGCGCCGAGCACCAGCACGGCCGCCGCGGCCGCGAGCGCGGGCCTCAGGAAGGTGATCGCCACCGTCCCAGATCACCACACCGGCGCCGGGATGGCAGCGCAACGAAGCGGATGCACAGCGACTTCACAGCGGCTCGGACGGTGGTGATGCTGGAGGCAGGTGAGTTCGGTTCGGTCGCTGCGGACCTCACGCGCTGGACGGCGGTCCGTGAGCAGCTCGCCCGGCGCCACCGTCTCGTCGACCGCCGTGGCCGGGGCCTGAGCTGGGAAGAGGCACTCGAGTACGACATCCGGCATGAAGGCGAGGACATCGCCGCGGTGGCGGAGGCCGCTGGGAGGCGAGGTCTACCTCGTCGCGCACTCGTACGGCGCCTTGTGCGCCCTGGAAGCCGTCCGGACGACGGACGCGGTCACACCGGCTCGTGGCCCACGAGCCGCCCCGGCCAAAGCCGGGCGACAACGTCGTCGGGCCCGAGGAGATCCTCGAGATCTTCCTGCGGGAGGCCCTGCGGCTGAGCCCGGCGGACGTCGAGGCGATGCGGCGGACGCCGGTCTGGCCGGCCCGGGTCGCGGCCGCGCCGACGATCCCGTGGGAGCTGGAGGTCGTCGAGCGGGTCGTGTTCGACGAGCGCCTGGGCGAGATCGCGAGCCCGGTCCGGCTGTTCGCCGGCACGGAAAGCCCGGAGTTCCTGCGGCCGGCCGCCGACGCGCGGCCAAGCCCACCAGGCAATGGACTCGACCTGGAGCAGTTCGTCCGGGCGGGTGTCCGGCTTCGGTCCGGGTCAGGTGAGGTTCTTGGGCAGCAGCGTGGTCGCCGGGTCGGGGGCCGTGACCGCCTTGGGGCGGCGGTCGCGGAACAGCCAGCCGCCGATGATGCCGCCGGCGAAGCCGAACATGTGGCCCTGCCAGCTGACGCCCTCCTGGGTCGGCAGCAGGGACGCGAACTGGTAGGCGAAGCACAGGGCCATCACCAGCCCGATCACGATGTCGATCAGGTGCCGGTCGAACAGCCCGCGCACGATGATGTAGCCGAAGTAGCCGAAGACCAGGCCGCTGGCGCCGACCGTGACCGAGTGCGACGGCGAGATGAACCAGACGCCGAGACCGCTGGCGACGATGATCAGCACGCTCACGCCGAGCCACTTCTTCACCCCGCGGTAGGCGGCGAGGAAGCCGAACACGAACAGCGGCCCGGAGTTGCCTTCGATGTGGGCCCAGCTGGAGTGCATGAACGGCGCGCTGAAGATCTCCGGCAGCGACGCCGGGTCACGCGCCTCGATGCCGAACTCGCGGCTCAGGTCGTAGCCGGTGGGCGCGTTGACGAGCTGGATCACCCACAGCACGGCCAGCAGGCCCACCATCACCCACAAGGCCTTCTTGGCCTCGGCGATCATCATCTCGGCGTCGCTGCGGGCCGGGCCCTCGCTGGTCGTGCTCATGCTCTCCCCCTGCTCGGTCTGCGCCGAGGATAACCGGACGAGGGGTGCGGACGCGGCGTTCCGGACCGAGCCGTGACCTGGCCGGGACGGCTCACGACAGCACCCCGCCGACCATGGCCATGGCGTACAAAGGACGAAGAGGTGATGCCGGATGACGCCCTCGGTGGTGCGGCACGCGAAGCGGCGCCGGTGGGCGGTCGTCGCCGCCGTGGCCGCGGTGCTCGTGTCCGTGCCGTCGGTCGTCGCCGCGCTCGCCCCGGCCGGCGGGCAGGTCGACCCCGGCCGGCTGCGCGAGCTCGTGCTCGGGTCCGCCGGGCGGCCGTACCAGGGGTACGCCGAAAGCGCCGGGTCGCTCGCCCTGCCGGAGCTGCCGAACCTCGCCCCGGTCACCGCGCTCTTCTCCATGCGCACGCCGATGCGCGCGTGGTACGCCGGGCCCGACCGGTACCGCGTCGACATCCTCGGCACCGCCGGCGAGCACGACGTCTACCGGCTGCCCGACGGCGAATACACCTGGGACTACGGCGACAACACGCTGACCGAGCTGGTCGGCGAGCCGAGCGTGCGGCTCCCGCGGGCCGGGGACCTGCTGCCGCCCGAGCTCGCTCGGCGGATCCTCCAGGCGGCGAAGGGCGACCCGGTCAGCGCGCTGCCGGGTCGCAACGTCGCCGGCGTCGCCGCGTCCGGGCTGCGGCTCGTCCCCGCCGATCCGGCCACGACGATCGGGCGCGTCGACGTCTGGGCGGACCCGGCGACCGGCGTGGCCGTGCGTGTCGAGGTCACCGCCCGCGGGCAGCAGGCGCCGATCCTGGTCAGCGAGTTCCAGCAGCTCGAGCAGACGACGCCGGTCGTCGAAGCGCCGCAGCCGGTGCCCGGCTCGGGGTTCACCGTGGCCAGCGCCCCGGACGTCTCGAACGCGCTCGGCGCGCTGGGCCAGGTGCCGCTGCCGGCGACGCTCGCCGGGCGCCCGGTCGTGTCGTCGAAGTTCGGCGGGGTCGAGGGCGCCGCGCTCTACGGCACCGGGCTGGCGGCCTTCGCGGTCATCGCCGTGCCGCGCGCCGTCGGGAACGCCGCGAGCGACGCCGCCGGGAAGGCCGGCGGGGTGCAGGTCAAGCTGGCCCAGGGCACCGTCGTGCAGCTGTCGATCACGCCGTTGTCGCTGGCGATAGTCCGCGCCTCGGCCTTCCGCCGCTCCTACCTGCTGGCCGGCACGGTGACGCCGGACGTGCTGAAGACCGTCGCGGAAGAGCTGTCCACGCTGCGCCGAGGCGGCGGCCGATGATCGTCACGCGCGCGCTGACCAAACGGTACGGCCGCACCCTGGCGGTCGACGCCGTCGACCTGACCGTCCGCGAAGGCGACCGCTACGGCTTCCTCGGCCCGAACGGCTCGGGCAAGACCACCCTGGTCCGGATGCTGCTCGGCCTGGTCTACGCGACCAGCGGGGAGATCGAGGTGCTCGGCAAGCCCGTCCCGAAGCGCGTCGCGGAGGTGCTGCCGCAGGTCGGCGCACTCGTCGAAGGTCCGGCCGCGTACCCGCACCTGTCCGGGCGGCGCAACCTCGCCCTGCTCGACGCGGCCGGACGCGGTGGCGGGCGGCGCACGCGGCGGCAGCGGATCGACGACGTGCTCGAGCAGGTCGGGCTCGGCGCGGTGGACCAGCGGCCGGTCAAGGCGTACTCGCTCGGCATGCGGCAACGTCTCGGGCTCGCCGGCGCGCTGCTGCGCAAGCCCCGGCTGCTGATCCTCGACGAGCCGACCAACGGCCTCGACCCGCAGGGCATCAAGGAGATCCGCGAGCTGCTCGTCGAGCTGAACGCGGGCGGCACCACGGTGTTCCTGTCCAGCCACCTGCTGGCCGAGGTCGAACAGCTCTGCACGCGCGTCGGCGTCGTCGACCGCGGGCGGCTCGTGCTGGAGGACGACCTGGAGACGCTGCGGGCGGCGACTGGCCGGATCCTGGTCGGCACGCCAGACCCGGCCGAGGCGGTCGCCGTCCTCGACGGCCAGCTCGAGTCCCGCGACGGCGACCGCCTGGTCATCCGGCACGGCGACCCGGCGGCGTTGAACGCGATGCTCGTCGAAGCGGGGGTGCGCGTGACGTCGATCCACGCCGAGCAGCGGACGCTCGAACAGGTCGTCCTCGACGTGACGGGCCCGGGGTCGGACCGGTTCGGGGCCGCCGGATGATCCTCGTCGAGCTGCGGAAGCTCGCGCTGCGCCCGCGGGTGTGGGTCAGCGTGCTGCTGCTCTGCCTGCTGCCCGCGATCGTCGGCGTCTTCCTGGCGACGGCCGACTTCGCGCCGCCACCGGGGCAGGGCGGGGCATTCCTGTCGGCGGTGGTGAGCGACGGCGCGCTGTTCCCGGCAGCCGCGCTCGCGCTCGTCCTGCCGCTGTTCCTGCCGATCGCGGTCGCCGTCACCGCCGGCGACTCGATCGCGGGCGAGGCGTCCACCGGCACGCTGCGGTACCTGCTGGTGCGCCCGGTCGGCCGGACGCGGCTGCTCGGCGCCAAGATGGTCGCCCTCGCCGTGTACGTGACCGCGGCGATCGTGATCGTCGTGCTGACGTCACTCGTGCTCGGGGTGATCCTGTTCGGCACCGGCGGGACGCCCGGGGTCGCCGGGCCGGGCGGGCAGCCGACCGGCGTGACGTCGTTGTCGGGGCAGTCGCTCAGCTCGTCCGGGCTGGGCCTGCGGCTGCTGGGCGCGGTGTCCTACATCGTGGTGTCGATGCTGGGGTTCGCCGCGATCACGGTGTTCCTGTCGACGGTGAGCGACTCGGCGCTGGGGGCCGCGCTGGGCGGGCTGGCCGTGCTGATCACCAGCTCGGTGCTGGAGACGCTGGACGCGGCCGCGTCCGTGAAGCCGTACCTGCCGACGCACTACTGGCTGTCCTGGATCGACTTCTTCCGCGATCCCGTGCTGTGGCGCAACATCGACCACGGGCTGCTGCTGCAAGCGGGCTACATCGTGGTGTTCTTCGGGGCCGCGTGGGCGAACTTCGCGACCAAGGACGTCACGAGCTGAGGCACTCCGTCGGCGCTTCGAGCGGGCTGGTGCCGAGGGCCTGGAGGACGAGCTCGGTGACGGCGGGGTCGGTGGGGAGGTCGCCGTGGCCGGCCTGGTTGCCGGGGCAGACTTGCTGGAGGGCGACGTTGACGGCGCCGTCGAGCCGGGCGGACTCGGGCGGGGTGACCGTCTCGTCGCGTTCGGTCCACACCGAAAGCCACGGCAGGGAAGCCGGGATGGGTTCCTTCGCCAGCTCCTGCATCAGCGTGCTGCCGGGGGCCAGCTGCACGCACGCGGTCGGGCACGCGCCCGGGACGAGCGCGCCGCCGGCCGCGGCGAGACCGGTGCCGTGCATGGGCGCGCCGAGGGTGATCACCCGGCGGGCCTGGTGGTCACCGCCGTCGCGGCTGACCCACAGCCGGGCCACGACGCCGCCGGCGGAATAGCCGATGACGTCCACCGAAGGCGCTCCGCGCGCGTAGGCGTTCTCGACGGCTTCGGCCAGGACGCCGGCCTGTTCGAGCAGGTCACCGGTGCCGTCGCCGGCCAGGGTGAGGACTTCGGTGCCGCGGCCGGTGGCCTGCCGGATGCGGGCGGCGAGCTCGTTCAGGGCGCCTTGGCCGCCGCCGTAGCCGGGGACGAGCAGGACGGGCCCGGGCTTGGCCTGGTCGGGCGTCCCGGCCCGCGGCGCGGCGCTGGTGCCGGTGGTGGCGAGGACGGCCGCCACGAGCACGGCCACCACGACGACGGCGACGCCGCCCATGAGCAGCCGCCGCCGCGGGCTGATGCCGCGCCACCAGGCCGTGATCCGCACGGCTCCATCATGCCCCGGCCGGCCTGAAGGGGGCGTTCGGCGCGGACGTCACCCGTTCGGCGCTGAACCGGCCCGTCGTGGCCGCCGTGTCCCGGGTGGGAGTGTGGAGACAAAACCGGGGTGAGCTGATATGCGGATCCGGAAAATGCTGTTCGTCGTACCGTTTCTGGTCCTGGACCTCGTCGCCTGCGGGCAGCCGACGGTCCTCGTCAAGGTGGGCAAGGCGGTGCCGGTGCCGGAGAGCACCGGCGTACCCGCCTGCACGTGGCTCGGGGATACGCCGGTGGTGCCGGCCGTCCTGCGTCTTTAGTCGAACGGGTCCAGGGTCAGGTAGGCCGTCGCCGGGTTGCCGTCGTTGACCAGGGACTCGAAGTGGCCCACGTCGTCGAACGCGAACGCGTAGGCCTTTCCGTCCGCCATTTGAGCGTGGATCTTCTTCGCGTACTGGTTGGTGACGGAGTCGAGGTAGAACCCGGCCGAACTCGTGTCCGGCTGGTTCGCGTTCGTCAGCAACGTCGAGCGGTTGAAGCCCGCGCAGAGCGTGCGGGAGATCTGGCCGCGGACGTCGTTCGGCGCGTCGAGGTTCTTGTAGCAGCCGAAAACGCTGTCGGAATCGGGTTTCTGGAACGCCGTCACGAACCCGCCGGAGGTGTTGGTGAAGTTCATGACGTTGCCCGAGACACGGCCGAAGTACTTCACGCTCGGCTGGTCGGCGACCGGTGTCACGGTCAGCGCCGACGAGCTGTACTTCGTCCAGACGCGGTTGATGTAGTCCTGCAGCACGGTCGCGGGCAGCACGCCCATCTCGATGCCGTGGCCCGGCGCGAGAGCACGCAGGACCGTGCCGTCGGAGCGCGTGCGGATCAGGTTGGCCCAGCCGCCGGCCTGGCCGCGCAGGGAGTTCAGGAAACCGTTGTAGCCACCCGCTTTCAGGTGGCCGGTGCTCTTCGTCGTCCCGCCGGCCGGCTGCACGCCGACCGCGTACGGCGCGGAGAACATGTCGACCTGGGTGCTGTTGAGCCAGAGCCCGCCGTCGTTGAGCGTGTACTCCGACCAGTTGAAGAGGATGTTGACGTTCGGGTCGGACGGGTTCTGGATCGCCGGCTGCACCAGGCCGCCGGTCGTGAGCTTGAAGACCAGCTTCTGCCCGTAGGAGAAGTAGATGCGGCCGGAGAACTTGGGGATCCGGATGGTGATCGACTGGCCGTTCGCGGGCCCGGGGATCGACGCGTCCGGCGCCGGGGTCGGCGGGTTCCCGCCGGCCGGCCAGGCGTGGAACGCGCCGCCGGCGTCGGCCCAGCCCTGCTGCCCGGTCGCCAGGTACGTGCCGAGGTCGTAGATATAGATCGGGTCGGCGCGGCCCGAGTTGTTGGTGATCTTCAACGGGATCGTGGCCGGCACGGCGCCGGCGGCCGGGGCGACGGCGGTGGCGAGCCCGGCGGCGACGGCGGCCGCCGCGGCCAGGGTGGTCAGTCGCCGGAAGAAGGGTCTGGTGCGCACGGGCGTCTCCTCGTCGAGGCCGGTGATCGCAAGTTGTCCAGACCATTGCAGGCGGTGCGGGGAACCGCTGTCAAAGGCTGATAAGTATTAGCCACCGTCCGGAGCAGCGCTCAGGAAATGCGGCGGACCGGCTCCCCGCCCAGCAGGCAGTCGAGGTCGATCCGGCCGCCCGCCGCCGCGAGGACGGCGTCGATCGCCAGGTCGACGTCCAGCTTCCGGCCGTGCTGGTCGGCGTAGGCGCGCATCAGGTTGCCGATGTGGCGCTCGGGGTTGCGCCACGACGGCCAGCGCAGTGACGCCTGGTTCGCCAGCCTCGTGAAGTCCGTCTGCCGCTCCGTCACCTCGAGCAGCCACTCCAGGTAGACGCGCATCGCGTGCAGCGCGCTGTGGCCGGGGGTCGCCACCGGGCCGTGGCCGGGGACGACGGTCCGCGGGCGGAACGTGTCCTGCAGCCAGGCGAGCGCGTCGAGCCAGCCCGGGATCGAGCCGTGCACCGTCAGCGGCGTGTCGCCGACGGACACGAGGTCGCCGGTGAACAGCGTGCCCGAGCGGGGCTCGTGCACCACCAGGTCGCCCGCGGTGTGGGCGACGCCGGGCACCGCCACGACGTCGGCGACCGCGCCGCCGAGGTCGAGGCGGCGCCAGCCGGTGACCGGCCGGACCGCGTCCGGCTCCGGGGGCTCGAGCACGCCCCACTGCGTGTAGGTGAAAACGTTGCCGTAGGTCTGCGGCCCGGCCTTGACCAGGTCGACGGCGCCGGGCGCGGCCAGCGCCGTCCCGCCTTCGCGCAGCGCGACCCCGACGCCGTTGTGGTGCTCGCCGTGCGCGTGCGTGACGACGACGGTCAGCTCCTGCTCACCCGCGTACTTGCGGACGTCGCGCATCAGCTCCAGCGTCGCCTGCTCGGTGCCGCACGTGTCGACCAGCACGACGCCTTCGCTGCCCTGGATCCAGCCGCTGTTCGAGACGAACCACTCCGCCGGGCTCTTCACGTACGCGACCACGCCCGGGCGCGCGTGCCGGAGCGGGACGATGTTCGATGTGACGGCCGGCATGGTTCCTCCCCTGGACTGACGAAGCGGTTAACGACGCGGGCGCGAGCAGGTTGCGCCTTCAGCCGCCGAGGGTCACCCGGCGAGCGCCCAGCGCTGGTTGACGGCCGCCGAACAGGTCCAGATCCGAAGGCGGGTGCCGTCGGCGGTCGACCCGCCGGGCGCATCGAGGCACTTGCCCGACTGCGGGTTCAGCAGCGTGCCGTCCGAGCGCGCCTGCCACGTCTGCGCGCCGGTGGTGTTGCAGTCCCACAGCTGGACGAGCGTACCGTCCGTCGTGCCGCTGTTCGAGACGTCGAGGCACTTCCCCAGTGCGCGGATCGTGCCGTTCTGCCTGGTCCAGCGCTGGGCGGCGGTCGAGTTGCACGTCCAGAGCTGCACGGCCGTGCCGTTGGCGGTGTTCGACGAGCTGACGTCGACGCACTTGCCGGCCACCCCGGTGATGGTGCCGGCGGGGTAGGGCGAGCCGCTGGAGATCAGGTACGCGCTGGTCGCGACGTTCCAGTGCGTCGCCAGGTAGCTGCCGGGCGCCGGGCTGGTGTTGAAGTAGTCGTCGCCGAGGCAGTCGAACTGGTTCTCCGGCGCGCCCGGGCAGACCTTCACGAGGGTGCCCGGCGGGTTCGGGAGGCCGCCGTCGTCGTAGCACATGATGTCCTCGTCGTCCCAGCAGTGACCGAAGGCGCTGGAGTGCGGTGCGCTGCCCTGGACGGCGCCGAGGGTGTGGAGGAGTTCGTGCCCGGTCGCCTGCCAGGACCAGCAGCCGGTGCCGACCGTGGCGTAGTGCGGGCCGGCGTTGTAGGGGTTGCCCGAGCCGGGGCTGTCGTTGCCGCCGTTGCCGAACGCGAGGCCGCAGCCGTCTTTGTCGTACCAGACGATGTACTTGCGGTCGGCGCGGTTGTAGCCCTGGGCCTTGATGGCGTTGGTGATCGTGTCGACCGTCGCCATGTCGGACTGGGCGATGGTCACGTTGTTCACGGTGGCCCGGCAGCTCGAGTCGGTGACGTACCGGACGTGGCGCACGCCGCCGCCGAGCCGGTTCGCGGCCTCGACGAAGCCGTCGTCGATCTGGCTCGCGAAGGTCTGGAACTGGCCGACGAACTGCGAGTAGCGGTCGGCCTGGGTGTTGCCGCGGACGTAGAGGGCCTGGACGCGCTTGCCGCTGGTGCCGTCGCCGTCGCAGACGGTGGACATCGGGGCCACGGTCGCGGTCCGGTTCCGCAGGTGATCGGGCAGCTGTTCGGTGCCGTCACCCGCGGCGGCGGCCGAGGGCAGCAGGGCGGTGGCGAAGACGAGGGCGGTGCTGAGCGCGGCGAGGCGCCAGGATCTCGTGGTCATGGGGGAGTTCCGCCTTTCCCGGTGCGACAGGGGACGAGAAGTGCGGTCTAGACCACTTGGGATGATAGGCAGCGGGTGAGCGGGCTGTCACTGACAAGAACGGACAGCTTGGGGTGAATCGCCCACGGACATTTCGGTCATCCGATTGAAAACGATCTTCCCGGACCGCTGAGCGGTACGGGTCTTGACAGTCGATCTCGTACGTCCATACTGGTATATACCTTTATGGGAGGGTCCGGGAAATCCAAAGGGGGGCTTCGCGCTCGCGGGCCGACGGAAGGTCTGAGGGGTCCTTCCGTCGGCCGCGCGAAGCCGTCGTTGAAAACCGCCGGTCACGGACAGCGTTGACACAACTACTGGTACGAACCAGGATGGGTGCTGCCGGCCGGGAGGAGACACATGGCGGGGGCACACGTCCGGATCGACAACCGGCTGATCCACGGGCAGGTCACCGTCGCCTGGACGCGGCGGCTCGGCGTGCGCCGGCTGGTCGTCTGCAACGACGACGTCGCCGTGGACGAGCTGCAGCGCATGCTGCTTCCGCAGGCCGCGCGCGGGCTGCCCACCGACGTCTTCACCGTCGCCGAAGCGCTCGAAACGACCGCCGGTGCGGACGTCATGATCCTCGCGAAGCATCCCGAAGACGCCTTTCGCCTGGTCGAAGGCGGGTTGCGACCCGAGACGGTCAACGTCGGCAACGTCGCGCCCCGGCCGGGCACCGCCTACACCATGGTCACGCGCTCGATCGCGGTCACCGCGGACGAGGCCGACGCCTACCGCAAGCTCGCCGCGTCGGGCGTCCCGCTGGTGACCCAGCTGATGCCGCACGACAAGCCCGCCGAATTCGTCCCGCTGCTCGACCGGAAAGGGCTCTAGCCCCGCATGCTCGTCGCGCTGGCCCTGACCATCTGGGCGATCTACTGCACCTACGACGGGCTCGGCCCGTTCCTCATCTACGCCCAGCGCCCGCTCATCGCCGGCTCGGTCGCCGGACTGATCGTCGGACACCCGCTGCTCGGCCTGCTGATCGGCGCGACGCTGGAGCTGGCCGCCCTCGGGGTCTACACCTACGGCGGCGCGACCATCCCGGACTACCAGACCGGTGCCATCGTCGGCACCGCGCTGGCCGCGGGTGCCGCCGGCGACACGTCCGCGCAGGTCGCGATCGGGCTCGGCGTCGGGCTGCCGGCCGCGATCCTGCTCGCCGCGCTCGACCCGGTCGGCAAGATCATCACCACCGGGCTGGTCCACCGGGCCGACGGCTACGCCGCCGACGGCAACGCGCGCGGCCTCGCCCTGATCCACTGGATCAGCCTGGTGCCGTGGGTGGCGGTGCGCGCGATCCCGACGTTCCTCGCCGCGCTCGCCGCGTCCGGCGGCCTGGTCAAGGACATCACCGCGAGCATCCCCGCCGGGTTCGTGCAGGGCATGACGCTCGCGGGGTCGTTGCTGCCCGCGGTCGGGTTCGCGCTGCTGCTCGGCATGATGGAGCTGACCCGGTACTGGTACCTGCTGCTGATCGGGTTCGTCGCGTTCGCCTACCTCCACATTCCGCTGCTGGGCATCGCGCTGGTCGGCGTCGCGGTCGCGATGCTGTTCGTGACGCTCAAGCGCGACGAGCCGGCGGTCGTGGTTCCGGAGAGCCCGGCTGAAGAGTCCGAAAAGCACACTGTGGACGTGCGGCTGACGAAGCAGGACCTGCGCCGCGTGTTCCGCCGGTACTTCTGGTCCAGCCAGATCTCCTGGAACTACGAGCGGATGCAGGCGCTCGGGTTCGCGTACTCGATGGAACCGGTGCTGCGCCGGCTCTACCCGGAGAAGGCCGACTACGTCGCCGGCCTGCAGCGGCACCTGCAGTTCTTCAACACGTCGGTGCTGGTCGGCGGCCCGCTGATCCTCGGCTCGAGCGTCGCGCTGGAAGAAGCGGGCACGCCGAAGTCGGCCGCGAGCACGAAGGTCGCGCTGATGGGGCCGATGGCCGGCATCGGCGACACCGTCGTCTTCGCGCTGTACAACAGCATCATCTTCACCATGGGCGCGTCGTGGGCGCTGCAGGGCAGCTGGCTCGGCCCCGCCTTCGCCGCGGTGATGGTGCTCGTGCCGTACGCGCTGGTGCGGCGCTGGCAGTTCGGGTTCGCCTACCGCGAAGGGAAACGGCTGGCCGGGCGCCTCGCCGCCGGCGCGCTCGCCCGCGTCGCGCAGGGGGCGACCGTGCTCGGGTTCGTCGTGCTCGGCGGGTTCATCCCGTCGATCGTCAAGGTCGTCACCACGCTGACCTACCGCCAGACCACCACGGTCCAGGGGCAGCCGGTGACGCAGGCCGTCGCGATCCAGGACCGGCTCGACGAGCTGGTCCCGTTCCTGCTGCCGGTGCTCGTCACCGCCGGGGTGTACCTGCTGACGGCCAAGGCCCGCCTGCGGCCCGTCTGGATCATCGCCATCGTCGTCGTCGCCGGGGTCGTCCTGGGGTGGCTCGGCTGGTTCGCGCCGTCGGCCCCGGCGAAGGGTTACTGATTTGACCAAAAGCAGGCCGTCCCCCGGGCGGCACGCAACCGTTACTGCGAAGCCATGGCCGTGGCTGTGGCCGAATCAGTAACGAACGGCACAGTAGGAGACACCGCCATGTCCGTCCCGATCGTTCTAGCCGGGCACGGGCGGCTGCCCTCCGGCGTGGGGGAAGCCGCCGAAATGATCCTCGGCCCGCAGTCGCGGCTGAAGGTCTGCGAGCTGAGCCCGCACGACAGCCCGGAGGAGTTCGGCGTCCGCGTGCTCGCGCTGCTCGGCGACGCCACCGAGGCGCTCGTGCTCGCCGACCTGCACGGCGGCTCGCCGTTCAACGCCGTCCGCGCGCTCGCGCACCCGCGCCTGCAGCTGGTGTCCGGCCTGAACCTGCCGATGCTGCTGGAAGTCCTGCTGCACACGACCGACGACGTCACCGAGCTCGCCGGGGTGGCCCGCGCCGCCGGCCGCGACGGCGTCGTCGACGTCCTGGAATCCACCTGGTGACCGCCGCGCTCCTGCTCGCCGCGCAAGACGTCCGGATCACGCCGGGGCCCGGGCACCCGCTCGGCGGCTACCTGGCCCGGGACGGCGTCGCGACCGGCACGCACGACGACCTCGAGGCGTCGCTGATCTGGCTCTCCACCGAGGACGACCCCGGCGTGCTGTGGGTGGCGCTCGACGCGCTCGCGGTCGACGCCGGCCTCACCCGCACCCTGGCCGACGCCGTCGGGGCCGCGGTGGGCATCGACCCGGAGCGGGTGCTCGTCTGCGCGTCGCACACGCATTCCGGGCCCGAGGGCTGGACCGGCCCGCTGCACCCCGGGCTGCCGGGGCGGCGCGACGCCCGGCTGGTCGGCCGCATGGCCGAGACGGTCACCGGTGCGGCGCTGCGGCTGCGCGCGTGCCGCGGCCGCGTCCGGGCCCGCTGGCACGCGGGGTCGACCGAGGCCGTCGGCGGCAACCGCTACCGGCCGGACGGGCCGCACGACACGTCGTTCGGCGTGCTGGAGCTGCGCCGCGACGACGGTTCGCCGGCCGCGCTGCTGTTCGACTACGCCAGCCACCCGACCGTGCTGGGGCCCGACAACCTCACGTGGTCGGCGGACTGGCCGGGGGCGACGCGGCGGGAGCTGGCGAGCCTGATCGGCCAGCCGGTGGCGGCGTTCCTGCAGGGCGCGGCGGGCGACGCGAGCTCCCGGTTCGTCCGGCGCGGCCGCGACCACGCCGAGGTCCGCACCCTCGGCGGCCACCTCGCGACGTCGATCGCGCGGACGCTGGCGGCGGCCTCGGCGACGGCGGAAACCGGCCCGGTCCGGCTGTCGAGATCGACGCTGCACCTGCCCTACCGCGAGGTCCCGTCGCTCGAGGACAGCCTGGAGCTGCGGCAGTCGGCCGAGCGCGAGTGGCAGCGCGAGCTGGCCCACCACGGCGAGGACCACCCGGCGGTCCGGATCGCGCAGACGCGCTACGAGGGGTGCGCGATGCTCGCGGCGATGGCGGCCACCGACCGGCCGACGGGCTGCGCGGAGGTCCCGGTCAGCGTGGTGACGCTGGGGGAGATCACGTGGCTGCACACGCCGTTCGAGCTGTTCGCTTCACTGGGGTTGAGGATCCGGCGGGGCAGCCCGTTCCGGCACACGCGCGTGATCGGCTACACGGACGGGTACCTGGGGTACCTCCCGGACGCGGACGGGCACCGCGGCGGGGTTTACGAGTCCTACGTGACGCTGTTCCAGCCGGACGCCGGTGACGTGCTGGTCGAGCACTGCCTCAGGCTGCTCCGGGCGCACCGCGCCGAGACCGGTTAGGCCACTCGGGGGGAGCTGCCTCGGTCAGGACGGGCTGCGCCGCGCCTGGGTGAAGACGGTGTAGCGGTCCGCGCGGTACAGCGAACGGCCCGCTTCGATCACGCCGCCGCTCTGGTCGTGGAGCGTGCCCTCGATGATCAGGCACGGCTGGGTGGGCTCGATGCCGAGCAGGGCCGCGTCGCCGGTGTCCGGGAGGACCGCGGAGATCGCCGTGTCGTTCCACTCCGCGTGCACGCCCCAGCGCTCCTCGAGCGTGCGGTGCAGGGACTGCGTCTCCCAGTCGAACAGCTCGATGTCGGGGAACCGGTCGACCGACAGGTTCGTGCGCTCGACCGCGAACGGCTCGTCGGCGACGTAGCGCAGGCGCTCCAGCCGGAACACGCGCGCGCCCGGGGGGACGTTGAGCCGGCCGGCCAGGCGGGGCATCGCGCGCTCGACCTCGGCGTGGAGCACCTTCGTCTTGGGCACCACGCCGCGGGCCTTCATGTCCTCGGTGAACGAGGTGAGCATGTCGATGTGCGCGGCCTGGCGTTCGGCGGTGAACGTCGCGGTGCCGTGCTGGCGGTAGAGGACGCCGTCGGAGACCAGGCGGTTGATCTCCTGGCGCACGGTGCCGCGGGCGACGCTGAAGTGCTCGGCGAGGAACCGCTCGGACGGCATCAGCCGCCCGGGACCGGCCTCGGTCGCGACGCCTTCGAGGATTTCGCGGAGCTGGTCGCCCTTCGGCCGCCCCGGCTGCAGCGCGTCCGGGAGCCGGAGATCGCTCGCGGGGACGTGTTTCGGACGGGGCATGGCTTCAGTATGTCGCGCGGGCGGGCCGGAGGTAACACCACGCGCGGCAGGGGCAGGCCGGGATGGGAGAACTCAGCCCGTTGCGCGGCGGGCGAAGTCGGCGAGGAAGCGCTCGGCCAGCGCTTCCCCCGTCACGTGCCCCACCGACCGGTAGAGCCCCCGGGCTTCGCGCGCCGTCCCGACGGCCAGCATCGACCGGCCGGCCGCGCCTTCCACCGCCGCCAAACCGAGCAGTGCCTGGGCCTCCAAAAGCCGGTACCCGCCCGCGCGCGCCGCGTCCAAGGCCGTTCGCGCGTGCTCGCCCGCTTCCGAAACCCGGCCGGCCGCCGCCAAGACCCACGCCAGCGTCGCCGACGCTTCGGCCAGCTGGCCCCGCAGGCCCGACTCCGCCGCCAGCTCCCGGGCTTCGCTCAGCACGCGCTCGGCCGAGGTCAGGTCGCCGGCGGCTTCCGACGCCCGGCCCAGCGCGATCAACGCCGCCGCCTCCACCTGGCGGTCGCCGTCACGGCGGACGCGGTCCAGGGCCTCTTCCGCCGTCCGCGCCGCCGCGTCGTGGTCGCCGCGGGCGCCCTGCAACGCGCTCGACGCGGTGAGCGCCGTCGCCTCGCCGAAGCTCGAACCGAGCTCGCGGAACGCACTCAACGAACCGTCCACCGCTTCCGCCGCTTCCTCGAAGCGGCCCGTCTCCAGCAGGACCCAGCCGAGGTCGGCGAGGTTCGCGGCCTCCCAGAACCGCAGTTCCTCGCGGCGGCACAGCGCGACCGCCTCGCACAGGCAGTCCTCCGCCTGCTCCAGCCGGCCCAGCTGCCGGTAGTGGCAGCTCAGCGAGTTCAGCGCGAGTGCCTCGCCCGAGCGGTTGGCCAGCTCGCGGAACAGCTGGATCGCGCGCCGGCTGTGTTCGACGGCTTCCGACAGCCGGCCGGTCCACTCCAGCATCGACCCCAGGTTCGCGACCGCCGTCGCCTCGCACTCGCGCCAGCCGCACGCCCGGCTGGCCAGCACCGCCTTCTCCGAGTGGCGGATGCCCGCCTCGTGCTGGCCTTCGCGGAAGTACGCGCCGCCGATCGACAGGTGCACCAGCGCCTCGGCCGGCTGGGCGCCGTGCTCGTGCGCCGCGTTCAGCACGATCGGCGCGAGCTCCAGCCATTCCGCGCGGCGGCCGTGGTCGTGGAAGAACCGCCGCAGCGCGTCGGCGAGGTACCACGCGGCGGGGTAGGGCCCCCGCGTCGCCGCCAGCCGCAGCGCCGCCGCGAGGTTCGGCACCTCGACGTCCAGCCAGGCCACGGCTTCGGCGGCGTCGGCGAACGCGACCGGGCTCGGCGCCGCCGGGGCGTCTTCGCGGGGGAGCGTCACGATCCGCGCGCCGAACAGCGCGACGGCGGCGTCCGCGGCCGCGCAGTACCCGGTGAACAGCCGCTCCCACGCCTTTTCGCGCGCGGTTTCGTCTTCGTCGGCGCGGACGCACCGCTCGGCGTAGCGCCGGGCGAGGTCGTGGAACCGGTAGCGGCGCGGCGCGGGTGCCTCGACGAGGTTCGCCGCGGCCAGCCCGCGCAGCCGCCGGGTCGCTTCGTCGAGCGGCACGTCCAGCAGGGCCGCCGCGGCGACCGCCGTGAAGTCGGCCCCGGGGACCAGCGCCAGCAGCCGGAACGCGTGCCGCAGCCCGGGCGGCAACGCCTGGTAGGACACCGAAAACGCTTTGGCAACGGCACTTTCCTCGGCCCCGTCGAAGCCGAGCTGGGCCAGGGGGTCGCCGCGCAGCTCTTCGACGAGCTCGCCGAGGCTCGCGACCCCGGTGTTCGCCGCCGCGATCCGCAGGGCGAGGGGGTGGTGGCCGCAGAGCCGGGCCAGCTCGTCCGCCGCCTCGGGCTCGGCGGTGGCCCGCTCGCCGAGCAGGGCGGTCAGCAGCGCACGGGAGTCGGCCTCCCGCAGCTGCGCCAGGCCGAGCGACCGCGCGCCGGTGCGGGCGACGAGCTCGTCGAGCCGGTGGCGGCTGGTCACCAGCACCCGGCCCGACGACGGCAGCAGCGGCAGCACCTGGGCGGCGTCGCGGGCGTTGTCCAGCACCACCAGCGCCTGCCGGTCGGCCAGCAGCGACCGGTAGAGCTTGCTCTGGTCGTCGGTGCCCGGCGGCACGTCCCGCAGGTCGACGCCGAGGGTGCGCAGCAGCTGGGCGAGCGCGGCGGCGGGGGTGAGCGGCTCGTCGTCGGCGTCGAAGCCGCGGAGGTTCACGTACAGCTGGCCGTCGGGGAAGCGCGCTCGCGCGGTGTGGGCCCAGTGCACGGCCAGCGCGGTCTTGCCGACGCCGGCGGTGCCGGTGATCACCCAGACGTCGCCGGGTTCGTCGAGCGCGGTCAGCTCCGGGGCCCGGCCGGTGAACCCGCGGACGTCCAGCGGCAGCTCGGCGGGGCGCGGCGCGACCGGAGCCGCGGCCGGCGCGGGCTCGCCTTCGCCACGCAGGATCCGCATCCGCAGCTCCTGCAGGGCCTGGCCGGGTTCGATGCCGAGCTCGTCCACCAGCAGCTCGTGCGCCCGCGTGTACGCCTCGAGGGCCTCCGGCGTGCGGCCGCAGCGGTGCAGCGCGAGCATCAGCGCGGCCCGCGGCCGTTCCCGGAACGGGTGCTCGTCGACGAGCCGGCGCAGCTCCCCGACCACCTCGGTGTGGCGTCCCGTTGCCAGCTCCTGCTCGTACAGCTCTTCCAGCACGACGAGCCGGCGTTCGGTCAGCGCCGGGCCCTCGTGCTCGGCGAGCGTCTCGCTGACCCCGCCGAGCGGGGCGCCGTCCCACAGCGCCAGCGCCGCCCGCAGGTGCCGGACGGCGTCGGCCCCGGACGCGGCCCGCGCCCGGGCGACCTCCTCGTCGAACACGTCGAGGTCCCGGTCACCGGGAGCGACCTCGATCACGTAGCCGGGCGCGCGGCGCACGATGACGTCGCGGCCGAGGAGCTTCCGCAGTTCCGAGATGTGCACCTGCAGCCGCCCGCGCACGCTCGGCGGCGCGTTCTCGCCCCAGGTCAGGTCGATGAGCCGGTCTTCGCTGACCACGCGGCCGGGGTTCAGCAGCAGGGCGGCCAGCACGGACGTCTGTTTCTGGCCACCGGGCCGGACGGTGCCCGCGTCGCCGAGGACCGTGACCGGTCCGAGCAGGCGGTAGCGCACGTGGAGCCCCCAGAAGGCCGACCGAAGCGGAACGGAAGTGCCATGAACGAGCCTATCCCCGGCCGAGGAGGAAAGGGGGCCGCGGGTGGACACCGACGAAGCCGAGCGCTTGCTGTTCGTCTGCTTCCCGGACGCGGGGGAGGCAGCCGGCCGGTACCGCGCTTGGCGCGATCCGCGGATCTCGGTGCGGGTCGTCGAGCTGCCCGGGCGGGGCGAGCGCCGCGACGAGCACCCGTACCGGGACATGTGGCTGCTCGTGGAGTCCCTCGCGGCGGAACTGGCCGGGGTGCTGACCCGCCCGCACGTGCTCTTCGGCGCGGGGCTGGGCGCGCTGGTCGCCTACCGGCTGGCGCAGCGGCGGGTGGCCGCGGGACTGGGGGTCCCGCGGGCACTCGTCGTGGCGCACCAGGCGCCGCCGGACCGGGCCGCGCGGGCCGTGCCGGAGCAGGCGGCCCGCGCGGACGTCAGCCTGCTGGCCAGCGACGCGCACGTGCCCGTGGCGCCGCCGCTGCCGTGCCCGATCCGCGGGATCGGCGAACCGCACGTGATGACGGGGTGGGGCGAGCACACGAACGCGGGGTTCGTGCTCGCCCCGGCCCGGGAGCGGGACAGCGGCGCGCTGCTGCGCGACGCCGTCCTGCGCGCGGGCTACTTGGTGTCGGCGCTGGCCGTGCCGGGCTTGGGCGAGTCACCGATGTAGGGACCGACGCCGATGGACGGGCCGGGCTGGGGCGGGTTCTCGGCCGCCTGGGCGGCGGGCGCGAAGACGAGAGCGGCCACAAAGGCCGTGCCGATGACGGCCTGGAACACACGGGCTTTCATGGTTCGACTCCTCAGGTGTCGTATTGCGGCCGATCTTGCCCGAACCGGCTTCCATATCGCTTCCCTTTGCGGCCAGTGCCCGACCGGTCACTGGCCGTCCCTTGTGGAGCGAATCCCGGTGCTGCCACCATGCGTCGTCATGGGGAGTGACGACGCGAACACGATTCTGCGCATGGCGAGCCTGGTGACGCCGATGGCATTGCGGGTGGCGGTGACCCTGGGGCTGCCCGACCGGCTCCGCGAAGCCGGTGCCGAACCGGACGAACTGGCCGGGGATCTCGGCGTCGCGCCGGTGCCTCTCGGCCTGCTGCTGGGGCACCTGACGACGCTGGGGTTCTTCGAGCGGACGGCCACCGGCTACCGGACCACGGCGTACGGCGAGAACCTCTGCGGCGACACGTTGACGAGCGTCCTGCTGAACCTGGACACCGCGGGCGGGCGGGCCGAGCTGGCGTTCGTCGAGCTCCTGCACAGCGTCACCACCGGGGAGGCCGGGTACGACCGCCGGTACGGGCGGGGCTTCTGGGCCGACCTCACCGAGGACCCGGCCCTGCGGGAGTCGTTCGACCGGCAGATGACGCACCGGCTGCGCGCCGAGGCCCCGCAGCTCGCGGCCGGCTACGACTGGGGCCGGTTCGCCACGGTCGTCGACGTCGGCGGGGGTCCGGGCACGGCGCTCGCCGCGATCCTGGCGGCGCACCCGGGGACACGGGGGCGGCTGGTCGACCTCGACGTCTCCACGGCCGCCCGGACGTTCGCCGAGCACGGGCTCGAAGACCGGGCTTCGGCGGTCGAGGGCAGCTTCTTCGACCCGCTCCCGGCCGGCGCGGACGCCTACCTGCTGTGCGACATCCTGCACAACTGGGACGACGAGCACGCCGGTCGTGTCCTGGCCCGCTGCGTCGAGGCGGCCCGTCCGGACGGCCGGGTGCTGGTCGTCGAGGCGGTCGGCGGACGGCGCGGCCGGACGGACATGGACCTGGCGCTGCTCGTCATCTTCGGTGGCCGGGAGCGCCGGGTCGCGGAATTCCGCTCGCTCGCCGCCGTCCACGGGCTGGCTCTCGAGGGCGTGACCGACGTGAGCGAGGGGCGGTCCCTGCTGGAGTTCCGAATTACATAAGCGCTGTTACAATTTGCCCGTGTCCCTGACCGGTGCCTTCGTCGACCTGACCCCGCTTCGCGTGTCGCCGGCCTTCAGGCGGCTCTGGCTGGGCCGGGTGTTCTCGGGTTTCGGGGCGCAGATGACGCTCGTCGCCGTGATGTTCCAGGTCTGGGAGCAGACCCGGAGCACGGTCTGGACCGGTGCCGTGGGGCTCGCCCAGGCGCTGCCGGTGGTCGTGTTCGGGCTGTTCGCCGGGTCGCTCGTGGACCGCGTCGACCGGCGGAAGTTCGCGCTGGTCACCACCGCGGGACAGGCGGCCTGCTCGGTGCTGCTCGCGGTGCAGGGGTTTCTCGGTGACGTGCCGGTGCTGCTCGTGCTGGGGCTGGTGGCGGTGCAGTCCTGCTTCGTCGCGGGTGGCGGGCCCGCGGCGCGCACGTTCGTCCCGCGGCTGCTGGCACCGGAGCAGCTCCCGGCCGGGCTGGCGCTGAACCGGATCGCGTTCCAGGGCGCGATGCTGCTCGGCCCGGCGCTGGGCGGGCTGCTGCTGGGCCGGTTCGGGGTGGGCGGCTGCTACCTGGTCGACGCGCTGACGTTCGCGATGGCGTTCTACGGCGTCGTCGGCCTGCCGCCGATGCGGCCCGCGGGTGAGCCGTCGCGGCCGGGGCTGCGCGGGGTGCTGGACGGGCTGGCGTTCCTGGTGCGCACCCCGGTGGTCCGCGGCGCGCTGCTGACCGACCTGGCGGCGACGGTGCTGTCGATGCCGATCAGCCTGTTCCCGCTGGTGAACGCGGAGCGGTTCGCCGGCGACCCGCGGACGCTGGGACTGTTCCTGTCGGCGATCGCGGTGGGCGGGGTGGTGGCGTCGGTGTTTTCCGGGACGTTCACGCGGCTGCCCCGGCCGGGGGTGGTGATGCTCGCGGGATCGGCGGCGTGGGGCGGGGCGCTGGTGGTGTTCGGGCTGGCACCGGACCCGTGGGTGGGGCTCGGGTGCCTGGTCTTGGCGGGTGCCGCGGACACGGTTTCGGTGGTGTCACGTGGGGCCCTGGTGCAGCTGAACACACCGGACGCACTGCTCGGCCGGGTCGCGGCGGCGGAGCAGATCGTCGGGCAGGCGGGGCCGGACCTGGGCAATCTGCGCGGTGGGCTGGTCGCGGGGGTGACCTCGGGTGCGGCGGCGTTGGTGAGCGGCGGCGTGTTGTGCGTGGTGGCGGTCGCGTTGGTGGGAGCCGGGACGCCCGGCTTGCGCCGCTTCGCGACGCCCGCGAAGGCCGCCGCGGGTTAACGGCGGCCTGCGGTGCCGGACCGGGTGCGGCCGCGGGCGGGCAGCACTGGGGCACCGGTCGGTACGGGCACCGGCTGGTGCGGGCACCGGCTGGTGCAGGCGTCGGCTGGTGCGGGCACCGGCTGGTGCGGGCGTCGGCTGGTGGTGGGAGCGCCGCCTCGGACGTCCGCAACCCGGGGCGGCCGGCGTTCGTGGTCACCGCGCTGACCGGCGCCGCTGCACAGGGGGACTCGAAGTGTGCACGGCCGGGCATCGCGTGGGCTTCCGCCGCATCGCGCCGGGAGGTAGTTCTTTCCCGACGACTTCGTCCGTCCGGAAAGGACCGAAATGATCAAGCGAACCTGCGCGGCAGCCCTGCTGGCCGTCGCGGCGGCGGGGCTGGCCGTCGCGCCCGCCGACGCCACCGTCCAAAGTGGAAGCGGCACCATCGGCGACCCGTGGGTGCCGACCCGCGCCGCGCACATCACCTGCGCCACCGCCACCCTCTTCGGCAACTACACCCCCGGCCAGGGCCACTCAGACCCGATCGCGACCCTCGTGCAGGGCAACTACATCGGCGTCCGCTACCTCACCTCCGACCACAACTCGGCCGACGTCTTCTGGCACGGCACGAGCAAATGGGGCTTCGTGCTCCGCGACTGCTTCACCCTGAACTGAAGGGGAACCGATGAAACGCGCCATCCTGACCACCACCCTCGCCGCCGCCGCGGTGCTCGCCGCGGCGCCCGCCGCTTCGGCCGGCACCGTGCACGAGATCTGCGCCCAGGACCTCTACGTCCGGACGCAGCCGGCCGGCGTCATCGTCGGCACCCTCTACCGGGGCGACCACTTCGAGCTTTCGCGGTACTCGCCCAGCGGCGACTGGGCCGAGGGCTACGCCATGGGCCACGTCAACCGGCGCGGCTGGATCCAGGCCGGCTGGTTCTGCTGACCTTCAAGGGAGTTTCAGCGAAAGCACGTCCGGCACCGTGATCAGGCTGCCGTAGAGGTTGGCGTTCCCGCCGATGGCGAGGACCCGGTGCGCCGAGGTGGCCGCGCAGACCAGCGACGACCGCCCGTGGGGGAGCAGCGTGCCCAGCAGCACCCATTCCCCCGTCCGGACGTCGAGGACCTCGCTCGTGCGGTCCCGGGCGGCCGGGTCGTCGATCGGCGCGGGACCGCCGCCGACCGCCACGATCCGGTCGCCCACCCGCACCGCACCGAGCGCGGCGCGCCGCTTGCGCATCGGCGCGACCGCCTCCCAGCGGTCGGTGTCCGGGCAGTACCGCTCCACCGAGTCGAGCGAATTCTGTTGCCAGCTCGGCAAACCGCCGAGCGCGTAGAGGTGCTCGTCCGTCGCGATGAGCCGGAACCGGGCCCGCGGGGTGAGCATCGGGGCCACCGGCGCCCAGTGCCCCGTGGCCGGGTCGAAGACGAGCACCGCGTCCGTGGCGTGCTCCTTCGGATCGTTGTCCCCGACGAAACCACCGGCCACGTAGAGCTTTCCGCCCAGCCCGGCCGCCGACGCAGCACCGAGCGGCACCGGCATGGGCGGGCTCGGCCGCCACTCGTCGGCCGCCGGGTCGTAGACCTCGACGACGTCGGTGGTGCGCTCGTCCGGCGTGATCCCGGCGGCGGTGTAGATCAGCCCGCCGACGACGCCGGCCGCGTGGTTGCCGCGCGGCGTCGGCATCGGGCTGACGTAGCGCCAGGCGCCGCTGCCCTTGACCTTGCGCGTCTCCACCGAGCCGAAGCCCACGTTCCCGTCCGTCCCGCCGAGCACGAAGACGTCGTCCCCGACGGTCGCCACCTCGTGGGCGAACCGCGGCGACAGCATCGGCGGCCGGTACCTCCAGGACACGTTCATCGGCAACCCCTCCCATTCCGCCCGCCAGAGTCTCCGAAGACGATCTGTTTGTTACTGCTCCGGCCGGAATTGGTTTTTCGCTGTCCGCCGCTCGCGCGCGATGCCTTTTCCGATGGGTCATCCGCTGTAGTGCGCTCGGCTGAATGGCGGATGTTGATCACACTGCGTGGCGGCTTCTCGTGGGTTTGTTTCCCCTGGTGATCACCGTCCGGTTTGTGGATTACCCGTTTGAACGCCGTTCGGGATTTCTCGGATCGATATTTGCGGACCCGGAAAACGTCATCTACAGTCCGGCAGATCGCGGCCGATACGAGCCGGATTCCCTTGGTCTGAACATTCTCTTGCGAGGAGTGGCATGCTCAAACACGCCTCGATGCGCCGGCTCGCCGTGTTCGCACTCGTCCTCGCGCTGGTGAGCGCGTGCAACCAGCGTGGGGGGTCCGCCTCCGGCGGCACCGTCGAAAAGCCGGCGATCCGGGTCGCGATCTTCTCCGCCGTCGACCTCGCCACCTTCTGGCTGGCCCAGGAGGGCGGCTACTTCAAGGCCGAAGGGCTCGACGTCCAGGCCGACACCGGCGCCAGCGGCCAGGAGGCGCTGACCCGGATGACGAACGGCCAGGACGACCTCGCGCTGTCCACCTACACCCTGTTCTTCCTGGCGAAGAACAACGGCACGGACGTGAAGCTCATCGCGGACGCCACCTCGGCGAGCCCGCGCAGCAACGAGCTGGTCACCGTGCCGAACTCGCCGGTCAAGACGGTGGACGACCTCGACGGCAAGCGGATCGCCATCAGCTCGAAGAACGCCGCCTCGGACGTGCTGACCCGGTCGGTGATGCGCGACCACGGGATCGGCACCGAAAAGGTGCAGTGGGTGCCGATGCCGTTGCCGGAGATGGGGACCGCGCTGGCGCAGGGCCGCGTCGACGCCGCCTACCAGCCGGAACCGTTCCTCACGCAGTCGGCCAAGATCGCCGGCGCGTACCCGGTCATCGACGCCGCCAGCGGCAGCACGCAGGGCTTCCCGCTCACCGGCTTCGGCGCGACGGGCAAGTGGGTCCAGGCCCACCCGAAGACGATGCTCGCGTTCCAGCGCGCGATGCTCAACGCCACGCGCGCCGCGGTCGACCGCGCGCGGATCGAGCCGCTCGTCGTCCGCAACGCCAAAGTGGACCAGGACATCGCGAGCCTGATGGTGATGCCCGCGTTCGGGTCCACCTTGGACGCCCGCCGCATCCAGCGGGTGCCGGATCTGTTGCAGCAGCTGGGTGTCGTCCAGACGAAGCTCGACGCCTCGTCGATGATCACGCCGCAGGCGAGCACCGGCTGACCGGAGCCGGGCCGGGAAGGGCGGGTGCGCTGAAGAGCGCGCCCGCCCTTCTTGCGTCGTAAGGGCTTCTCCCGGTGGCCGGCCATCGCGAAATTCACGGACCGGTCACGAAGATCCGGTTTCCGGTGGTTCGCACCTTGACACGACCGGCGCCGCGCCCCACCCTCTTCATACCGACCGCGCGGTACGGCCTGGTCCACATAGTGGGACAGGGGAGACGGGAGAGTCGACGATGACACTTCTTGGGGAGGCTCGGCCCGGCGAGGACCTGCTCGTGGTGGACGGCCTCACCGTGCGGTTCGGCGGGCTCACCGCGCTGCACGACGTCCGGCTGAGCGTCGACGCCGGCACCGTCGTCGGGGTCATCGGGCCGAACGGCGCCGGGAAGACCACGCTCTTCAACGTCATCTGCGGCTTCGTCCGGCCGCAGGCCGGCCGCGTGCTGTGGCGCGGCGAACCGCTCGTGCGGCAGCGTCCCGAACACCTCGCCGGGCTCGGGATCGTCCGCACCCTGCAGGGCCTCGGCCTCTTCGCCGGGCTGACCGTGCTCGAGAACGTGATGGCCGGCGCGGGCCGGCACGCGAAGACCGGGGTGCTCCCCGCCCTCGTCGGTGCCGGGCGGTCGGCGCGCGACGAGGCCGGCCTGGCCGCGCGTGCCCGGGCGACGCTGGGTGAGCTGGGGATCGCCGACCTCGCCGACCGGCTGCCCGGCGTCCTGCCTTACGGAGTGCGAAAACGCGTCGCCCTCGCGCGGGCGCTGGTGGCCGAACCGGACCTGCTGCTGCTCGACGAACCCGCGAGCGGGCTCTCGGCCGCCGAGCTCGCCGAGCTCTCGACGTTGATCCTCTCGCTGCGGCGGCACATGGCGGTCGTGCTCGTCGAACACCACATGGACCTCGTCATGCAGGTCTGCGACCGCGTCGTGGTGCTCAACTTCGGCGAGGTGATCGCGGCGGGCACCCCGGCCGAGATCCAGGCCGACCCCCGCGTGACCGAGGCCTACCTCGGCGACCCCGCCGAGGAGGCGCCCGGTGCTTGAGATCGACGAGCTTTCCGTGGCCTACGGCGCCGTCCGCGCGCTCGACGGCGTCGGCCTGGAGGTCGAACGCGGCGGGATCACCGCCGTGCTCGGCGCGAACGGCGCCGGCAAGACGACGCTGCTGCGCACGATCAGCGGCCTGCAGCCGGCCCGCGGCGGCCGGATCCACTGGGACGGCAAGGACCTCACCGGCCTGGCACCCGACCGCATCGCCCGCGGCGGGGTCGCGCACGTGCCCGAAGGCGGCGGGGTGATCACCGAGCTGACCGTCGACGAGAACCTCCGGCTCGGCGCGTTGTGGCGGCGCGACCGCGCCGACCGCGAGGCCGCGCGCAAGGAGATGTACGAGCTCTTCCCGCCGCTGGAAGAACGTTCGGCGAAACCCGCCGCGACGCTGTCCGGTGGCGAGCGGCAGATGCTGGCCATCGGCCGTGCCCTGATGAGCCGGCCCGAACTGCTGCTGCTCGACGAGCCGTCGCTGGGCCTCGCGCCGCTGATCACCGCGCGGATCATGGGCATCCTGCGGGACCTGCGGACCTCGACCGGGCTCACCGTGGTGCTCGTCGAGCAGAACGCGCACAGCGCGCTGTCCATCGCCGACAACGGGTACGTCCTCGCGCTCGGCAAGGTCGTGGCCGTCGACACGGCGGCCGAACTCCTGGCGGACGACGGCCTCCGCCACGCCTACCTCGGTTTCTGACCCACCCACCAGGAGGTGAACGGTCCGGTATGCAGGAATTCCTCGACCTGACCCTCGGCGGGATCTCCGCCGGCGCGGTCTACGCGGCCCTCGGGCTCGCGCTGGTCATCATCTACCGGGCCACCCGGGTGGTGAACTTCGCGCAGCCCGCCCTCGCCCTGATCTCGACGTACCTCGCGTACTCGGTGACGAAGGCGACGGGCAGCTACTGGCTCGGCTTCGCCGTCGCGATCGTGGCCGGGACGCTGCTGGGCGTCGCCACCGAACGGCTGCTGATCCGGCCGCTGCGGCACCGCTCCGAACTGAGCTCGATCATCGTCACGCTCGGGCTTTTGCTGGTGCTGCAGGCGATCGCGGGCATGATCTGGTCCAACGAGCCGCTGGCGTTCCCGTACGCCTTCGACTTCGTCGGCCGGTTCTCCGCCAACGACCTGTTCGTGGTGCTGGTGGTGCTCGTGATCGCCGCACTCGTGCTGGTGGTGTTCAAGTACACGCCGCTGGGCCTGCGGATGCGCGCGGCCGCGTTCGCCCCGGAGGTGGCGCGCACGCTCGGCGTGCGGGTCGGGCTGATGCTCACCGTCGGCTGGGGCCTGGCGGCCGCGGTCGGCTCGCTGGCCGGGCTGCTCGCCACCCCGCCGTTCCTCTTCCCGAACGTGCTGGACGGCGTCTTCGTCTACGCGCTCACCGCGGCGGTGCTCGGCGGCCTGGACAACCCGCTGGGCACGATCGCCGGCGGGTTCGTCCTCGGCGTCGGGCTGTCCTACGTGTCCGGCTACCTCGGTCCCGAGATGGTGACGATCGCCGCGCTGGCCATCCTCATCGTCGTGCTCATCGTGCGTCCCAGCGGGTTGTTCGGCCGCGCGAAGGTGAGGCGGGTATGACCGTGCGCACGAGCCTTCCGGAAACCTCGGTGGCGACGGTGAAGCAAAAGCGGGTGCTGCCGCCCCTGCTGCGCCACGTCCTGTTCGCGCTGGCCGCGTTCGCCCTCGTCGTGGTCCTGACCCTGGTCACCGACGAGTTCACCAACCTGCGGATCGCGACGATCGGCTACTACCTCATCGCGGTCGCCGGGCTGACCCTGCTCACCGGCCTCACCGGGCAGGTTTCGCTGGGCCACGGCGCGTTCATGTTCATCGGCGCGTACACGGTGGCGCTGCTGGTGCGCCGGGTGCCGACGTTCCCGCTGTGGGCCGACCTGCTGCTCGCCTCGGCCGCCGGTGGGCTCGCCGGGCTGCTGGCCGGCGCCGCCGCGGCCCGGCTGCGCGGCCCGTACCTCGCCGGGGCGACGCTCGCGCTGGCCGTCGGGCTGCCCGCGCTGACCCGCCGGTTCCAGGACTTCCTGGGCGGCAGCAACGGACTCAGCTTCACCGTCCACAGCAGACCGGCCGGGATCGGCGTGCCCGAGCTGCGCTGGCAGACCTGGATCGTCTGGCTCAGCGTGCTCATCGCGCTGGTGCTGGTGGTCAACGTCGTGCGCGGCAAGCTCGGCCGGAACTTCCGCGCGGTCCGCGACGACGAGGTCGCCGCGTCCCTGAGCGGGATCGCCGTCGGGCGCACGAAGATCCTCGCGTTCCTGATCAGCGCGGTGTGCGGCGGCCTGGCCGGTGGCCTGCAGGCGTTCCTGCTCGGCACCGCCGCACCCGGCTCGTTCACCCCCGCGCTGTCGCTGAGCCTGCTGGCCGCCGTGGTGCTGGGTGGGCTGGGCTCTCTCTGGGGTGCGCTGTGGGGCGCGGTCGCGCTCGTCTACTTCCAGGCCTGGTCCGAGGACCTCGCCGACGCCCTGCACCTGAACACCGACGTGGCCAACAACCTCCCGCTCGCGGTCTACGGCGTGATCCTCATCGTCGTCGTACTCGCTTTCCCGCGCGGCATCCAGGGTGGTTTCCGGCGCCTGCGCACGCATCTGAAGTCGCCCCGCCGAAAAGAAGGAGAGTCATGAGAACCAGTAGGTACGGCGCGGGTTTCCTCGCCCTCGCCCTGACACTGACCGCGTGCGGCGGTGCGGGGGAGAGCGACGGCGGCGGCCAGCAGGCCGCCGACTCGGCCGTCGGCGTCACGAAGGACACCGTCACCATCGGCACGCACCAGCCGCTGACCGGCCCGGCCGCGCCCGGGTACAGCAAGATCTCCGTCGGCGCCCGCGCGGTGTTCCAGGCGATCAACGACGGTGGCGGGATCAACGGCCGCAAGATCGACTACAAGGTCGAGGACGACGGGTACAACCCGACGAAGACCGTCGAGGTCGTCAAGAAGCTCGTCCTGCAGGACAAGGTGTTCGCGATCGTCGGCGGGCTCGGCACGCCGACGCACTCGAAGGTCGTCGACTACCTGAACACCGAGGGCGTGCCGGACCTGCTGGTGTCCTCGGGCGCGCTGGCGTGGGACAACCCGCAGAAGGCGCCGATGACCTTCGGCTACCAGCTGGACTACGCGCGTGAGGGCAAGATCCAGGGCAAGTACATCAAGGACAACTTCGCGGGCAAGAAGATCGGGTACTTCACGCAGAACGACGACATCGGCCGGGACACCCAGGCGGGGCTCGACCAGTTCGTGAAGGACCAGACGGTCGCGCGGCAGGGCTACGACAGTGCCAACACCGACGTCACGCCGCAGCTGTCCGCGCTCAAGGCCGCGGGCGCCGAGGTCGTCGTCTGCGAGTGCATCCCGGCGTTCACCGCGCTGTCGATCCTGGCCGCGGCGAAGATCGGCTACAAGCCGCAGTTCGTCGTCAGCAGCATCGGCGCCGACCCGGCGACGCTGTCCGGGCTGCTGCAGGACTTCGCCAAGCGCGGCGGCGCGACCGTCTCGAGCGCGCAGCTGCTGTCCGGGCTGATCGGCACCGGCTACCTGCCCGACGTCTCGCAGACGTCCGACCCGTGGGTCGCCTACTTCAAGGGCATCCACGACAAGTACATCCCGAAGGAGCCGCTCACCAACACGCTGTTCTACGGGATGGTGCTGGGGTACACGTTCGGCCAGGCGCTGAAGGCCGCCGGGCCGGACCCGACGCGCCAGAAGATCGTCGAAGCGATGAGCTCCGGGCAGCTGAAGGGGCCGGGCCTCACGCCGTTCGGGTTCTCGAAGGACTCGCACTCCGGGTACACCGGCGGGTTCGTGTTCAAGATCAACCCGGACACCACGACGACGGTGATCCAGCCACCGTCGGTCACCGACCGGGGCACCGGGGCCATCACGCCGTACACCGGTGAACGCGCCACTCCGGACCAGGTGAATCTGCTGGGTAAGTGAGGAACGGGCCGGCTCGTGGCGCCGCGCGGGCCGGCCCGCCCGCTCACATAGGGTGAGAACATGAACGTGCGGGAGAAGGTCGTGCGGGCGGCAGTGCGCCTGTTCGCCGACAAGGGGTTCGAGGCCACGACGGTCCGCGAGATCGTCGAAGGGGCCGGCGTCACCAAGGGTGGGCTCTACCACTACTTCGAATCCAAGGACGACCTGCTCCTGGAGATCTACACCGCGATGCTGCGGATGCAGACCCGCCGGATGGTGACGATCGCGGAGTCGGACCTGCCGCTGCCGGAACGGCTGCACGCCATCGTCGCCGACGTCGTGACGACCAGCATCGCGGACCTCGACGCGGCGACGGTGTTCTTCCAGTCGTTCCCGCTGTTGGAGAAGAGCAAGCAGATCCAGGTGCGAGCCGAACGCCGCCGCTACCACGAGCGCGTGCGCGACCTCGTCGCCGAGGGGCAGCGCGCGGGCGTCTTCCGCGACGACGTCCCCGCCGACCTGGTGATCAACTACCACTACGGCGCGATCCACCGGCTCCACATGTGGTACCACGCGGACGGCCCGCTGACGGGGGAGCAGGTCGGCGAGCACTTCGCGAACCTGATGCTGCGCAGCCTCCGTCCTTAGTGGACGATCTATCGTGGGGGCATGCACATCGTGGCGGTCCTCGCGCTCGACCAGGTCGTCCCGTTCGACCTGGCGACGCCCATCGAGGTCTTCTCGCGGACGCTCCTGCACGGCGCACCGGCCTACGAGGTCCGGATCTGCGGTCCTTCGCGGGAACTGGACGCGGGGATGTTCACCTTGCGGCCGCCGTGGGACCTCTCGGGGCTGGCTGACGCCGACACGATCATCGTGCCGGGTCGTGCGTCGAACCCGCCGCTGCCGGCTTCGGTGATCTCGGTGTTGCGGTCGGCGGCGGCGCGGGGAGCGCGGATCGCGTCGATCTGCTCGGGGGCGTTCGTGCTGGCCGAGACGGGCCTGCTGGACGGCCTGCGCGCGACGACCCACTGGGCGGCGGCGCCCGAGCTGGCCCGGCTGTACCCGGCGGTCGAGGTCGACCCGGACGTGCTGTACGTGGACAACGGGCAGCTCCTGAGCTCGGCGGGCGCGGCGGCGGGCCTGGACCTGTGCCTGCACCTGATCCGCCGCGACCACGGCTCGGCGGTGGCGGCTACGGCGGCCCGGTTGTCGGTGATGCCGTTGGAGCGCGAGGGCGGCCAGGCCCAGTTCATCGCGCACGACGCACCGCCGACGCCCCGCGGGTCCGAGCTGGAGCCGGTGCTGGCGTGGATGGAGGAGAACTGCGCGGCGGAGCTGACCCTGTCCGGCGTCGCGGCGCGGGTGGGGATGAGCACCCGGACGTTGAACCGCCGGTTCCGCGAGCAGACGGGAACGACGCCGTTGCAGTGGCTGCTGCGCGCCCGGGTCCGGCGGGCCCAGCACCTGCTGGAGGCGACGGGCGAGCCGGTGGACCGGATTGCGGCGCAGGTGGGGTTCGGGTCGCCGGGGGCGTTCCGGGAGCGGTTCAAGCGGGTGGTCGGGACGAGTCCGCAGGCTTATCGGGCGAGCTTCCGGGCGGTGTGAAAACCACGCGACGCCGCTGCCGGTCGCGGCGATACTCGGGCCCGTGACGGACTTGCCACCTTGGCCCGCTTCCCCGCCCGCGTGCGACGGGATCTTCCTGCGCCCGTTCACCGACGCGGACGCCCACCTCGGCCTCGAGCTGGGCGAGGACCCGTACGTCCCGCTGATCGGCAGCCTCGCCGCCGACCCGACGCCGGCGCAGGCCCTCGAGTGGGTCCGGCGGCAGCCGACGCGGTACACCGACGGCACCGGGTTCTCGTTCGCCGTCGCGGACGCGGGATCCGGGCGAGCGGTGGGGTCGGCCGGGCTGTGGCTGCAAGCTCTCGCGCACGGCCGCGCGAGCGCCGGCTACTCGGTCTCGCCCGCCCACCGCGGTCGCGGGGTGGCCACCAGCGCGATCAAGGCCGTCACGGCGTTCGCGTGGACGATCCCGGCGCTGCACCGGATCGAGCTGTACATCGAGCCGTGGAACACCGGGTCGTCCCGGGCCGCGCACGCCGCGGGGTACGCGCGCGAGGGAGTGCTGCGCAGTCACCAGGAGATCGGCGGCACACGGCGGGACATGGCGCTCTACGCGGCGATCCGGGCCTGAGCTATTCCGCGCTGCGCAGCAGGATGTCCCGCATCGAGCCCATGCCGTACTTGTCCACCGTGCTCGACAGCTCCGCGACTTCGCGCAGCAGCGGCCCGATGTCCACGCCCGCCGCGCGCGCCTCGGTGCAGATGTCGTTCAGCCTCAAGATTTCGTCTCGCGTGTCGCGGCCGTGGTCGCAAGCCGACAGGTGCAGGAGCCGGGTGCGGAAGCTCGCTCGCGGGAGGTGGGTGGCCCAGGTGAACGTCGGGTACCGGTCGAACAACGCGCGGATGGCGGCCCGGGCTTCGTCGTCGCCGCGCTCGTAGTGCTTCAGCAGTGCCCTCAGCACCTGCTGCGCTTCCTCGCGAGGCTTGCCGCCTGCGGTGTCCAGCCGGGCGACCCTCTCCTCGAGTTCCACGGCTCACCGTAACCGGTAAGGTCGGGACCATGTCGAGCCCCGAAGCGTCCAGGGTGGGGCCGCCGGTCATGCCGGTGGCCCGGTAACTCCCGCACGCCCGGGTCCCGGGTGACCACGAAGCGTCCACCGTCTTCGTGCTCCCTGGAGTCTTCGCTGTGTTCCTGTACTTCCTCGCCCTGGGCGTGTTCGCCATGGGCACGTCCGAATTCATGCTCGCCGGGCTCGTCCCGGGCATCGCCGTCGCGTTCGACGTCTCGCTCGCGCAAGCCGGCTACCTGACCTCCGCCTTCGCCGCCGGGATGGTCGCCGGCGCGCCGCTCATGGCCGCTCTCTCGCGGACCTGGCGACGGCGCACCGCTCTCACGACCTTCCTGGCCCTCTTCGTCGTCGCGCACGTCGTCGGCGCGCTCACGACGTCCTTCGCCGTCCTGCTCGCGACGCGGGTTGTCGCCGCCGTCGCCAACGCCGGGTTCCTCGCCGTCGCCCTGACCGTCGCGCGTCAGGGGCGTGGGGTCGCCGTCCTCCTCGGGGCGACGACCCTGGCCTGCGTTGCCGGCATTCCGGGTGGGGCGCTGCTCGGCCGGCAGGCGGCCTTCTGGACCGTCGCCGCGCTCTGCTTGCCCGCCCTCGCCGCCGTGGCGCGCGTCCCCGACACCCCGGCCGGCGGGACCGCCGACCTCCGGAGCGAGCTGAGGGCACTCCGCCCCCTGGCCGGCGTGCTCCTGCTCGGTGCGCTCGTCAACGCGGCCACCTTCGGCGTCTTCACCTACCTGGCGCCGATCGCGGGCCGCGCCGCGCCGGTCGTGCTCGCCGCCTTCGGGGCCGGGTGCTTCGCCGGCATCACGGCGGCGGGGCGCCTCGCCGACCGGTGGCCCGGGCGGGTCATCACGATCGGGGGCTCGCTGCTGCTCGTGGGCTGGACCGTGCTGGCTCTGGTTCCCGCGGCGCTCGTCGCCCTGGCCTTCGCCCAGGGCGCGTTGTCCTTCGCGGTCGGCGGCACGGTGATCACCCGGATCCTGCGCCTGGCCACCGGCGCCCCGACGATGGCCGGCTCCTACGCGACCGCCGCGCTCAACGTCGGCGCGACGGCGGGCCCGGTGCTCGCGGGCGCGGCGAACCCGTTCTGGGTGGCCGCGGCCCTGGTTGCCGCGGCACTGGCTATCGCCGTCGCCGGACGTAGTGGACGACCAGCAGGACCAGGGCGACCGTCGCGATCGCGCCGGCCGTGATCCGGAACGGGTCGGCCATGCCGGTGAACGAGCCGACCGCGTTGACGGCGGCGGCGACCAGCAGAACCGGCCAGAGGACGAGAGGGGCGGCGGTGCGGGTGGGTGCGGTGGTGTTTGTCATGACCGGAACACTACGAACGCGCCGCCGCCGGATCGATGCCGTCCGCACCCGGATCCGGGGTGGTGCCTGCGCTACCCCGCGTCCCGGCCGAGGTAGGCGAGCACCGCCAGCACCCGGCGGTGGCCGCCGCCTTCGTCCGACGGCAAGCCGAGCTTCGCGAAGATGTTGCGGATGTGCTTGAGCACCGCGCCGTCGCTGACGACGAGCAGTTCGGCGATCGTGCTGTTGTTGTAGCCCTCGGCCATCAGCGACAGCACTTCGCGCTCCCGCGCGGTCAACGCGTCCAGGGGGTCCGCCGCGCGCCGGCGTGCCATGAGCTGGCCGATGACCTCCGGGTCCATCGCCGTCCCGCCCTTCGCGACCCGCTCGAGCGCGTCGAGGAACCGCTCGACCTTGCCGACGCGTTCCTTGAGCAGGTAGCCGACCGCGCCGACGCCGTCGGCGAGCAGCTCGACCGCGTAGCTCGTCTCCACGTGGGCCGACAGCACCAGCACCGGCAGGCCCGGGTGGATCTCGCGGGCGCGCACGGCGGCCCGCAGGCCCTCGTCGCGGTGGGTCGGCGGCATCCGGACGTCCATCACGACGGCGTCCGGCCGGTCGCCTTCGACGAACGCGAGGAACGCCTCGGCGTTGTCGAACGTGGCGGCGACTTCGATGCCCGCCGTCTTCAGCAGCAGCGCGAGGCCTTCGCGCAGCAGCGCGTCGTCCTCGGCGATCACGACCCGCATGGCAGCTCCACTCGCAGCACGGTCGGCCCACCGGGTGGGCTGGTCAGGGTGAGGGTTCCGTCGAAGGCTTCGGCGCGGCGCCGGATCCCGGCGAGCCCGCTGCCGCGCTGCTCGTCGGCGCCGCCGCGGCCGTCGTCGCGGATCTCCAGGGTCAGCAGGGAAGCCGTGCCGCCGAGCTTGATGTCCACAGTGGACGCATCGGCGTGCTTGGTGATGTTGGCCAGCGCTTCGGCGACGACGAAGTACGCGGCGGCCTCGACCGCGGCCGGGCGGCCGGTTTCGTACTCGACGGTGACCGCGGCAGGCACCGGCGTGCGCTCGGCGAGCGCACGCACCGCGCCCGCGAGGCCGCGTTCGCTCAGCAGCGGCGGGTAGATGCTGCGCACGACCGTCCGCAGCTCGGCGAGCGCGTCGGTCGCGGTGTCCTGGGCCTTCACCAGCAGGTCGCGCACCGTGGCCGGGTCGCGGTCGTAGAGCTGGCCGGCGATGCCCAGCTGCAGCACGACCGCGGCGATCCGCGCCTGGGTGCCGTCGTGCAGGTCACGCTCGATGCGGCGCAGCTCGGCGCCGTGCGCCTCCAGCGCGGCTGCCCGCGTCGCGGTCAGTTCGGCGACCCGGTCGGCGAGGACGGCGTCCGGGCCGGGCTCGAGCAGCCGTTTCGCGGTGCGGGCCTGCCAGCGCGCGACCCGGGGGTACACCAGCGCCGCCGCGGCCATCGCGATGCCGGAGACGAAGCACAGCGCGGCCGTCGGCCACGACGTCACGACGATCCCGAGCGACCCTTCGAGCCCGCCGGGCACCGCGGGCCACACGAAGGCCGTGACGAACTGCTGGACCGCGCCCAGCGGGAGCCCGATCGCGACGGCGCCGAGGAGCATCCCGGTCGCGGCGTGGATCGCGAGCCACGCGAGGTCACGGCGCGTCGCCGGGTCCTTCAGCGGGGAGCCGTCCCGGTACGGCTCGGGGATGGCCTCGCCGAGCCGGCGCGCGGCCCGGCGCCGGTCGATCCCGACCGGCCGCCGCGCGAGCTTGATCGCGGGCGCCAGCGACGGGATGCCGACGCCGAACGGGCACAGCAGCAGCACGGCGAGCAGGCCCACGAGGGCGAAGATCGACAACAGCGACGTGCCGGCGCCGACCAGGAGGTAACGAGCCGCCGACCAGCACTCGCGCAGGCGGGTCGTCACGGCGACAGTGTCCCACCCCACCCCCGCGGTGGTGCTGGCGCTACCCCGGATCCACCTCTCCACGGGATCGAGCCGGCGGCCCCGCCGACCTAGTTTTCCTGGGGACAGAACAAAGGGGATCACCGATGACGACAGCGAATGCGCTGGAACTGGCCGGGGTGCGGAAGGTGTACGGCTCCGGCGACGGCGCCGTCACCGCACTGGACGGCGTGACCGCGAACGTGCCGCGGGGGACGTTCACCGCCGTGATGGGCCCGTCGGGCTCGGGCAAGAGCACCTTCCTGCACTGCGCGGCCGGCCTGGACCGGCCGACCTCGGGGAAGGTGCTGCTCGGCGGCACCGAGATCGGGCGGCTGAAGGAGAACGAGCTGACGCGGCTGCGGCGCACCCGCGTCGGGTTCGTGTTCCAGGCCTACAACCTGATGCCGTCGCTGAACGTGCTGCAGAACATCACGCTGCCGCTGCGGCTCGCCGGCACCAAACCGGACCCGCAGTGGCTGCGCGAAATCGTCGAAGGCGTCGGGATGGCGAAGCGGCTGGAGCACCGGCCGGCGGAGCTGTCCGGCGGGCAGCAGCAGCGCGTCGCGATCGCCCGGGCGCTCATCGCCCGCCCCGACGTCGTGCTGGCCGACGAGCCGACCGGCGCCCTCGACACCCGCACCGCGCGGCAGGTCCTCGACCTGCTCCGCGCCGTCGTCGACGGCATGGGCCAGACGGTGCTGATGGTGACCCACGACCCCGTTGCCGCCTCGGCCGCGCACGGCGTCCTGTTCCTCGCCGACGGCCGGCTGGCCGGGCACCTCCCGCACCCCACCCCCGAGCGGGTGGCGGAGCGGATGACGCACCTCGGGGAGTGGTGACCGTGCTGTCCTTGGCCTGGCAGACGATCCGGACGCGGCTCGGCGGGTTCGCCGGCGCGTTCATCGCGATCCTGTGCGGCACCGCCCTGGTGGCGGGCTGCGGGGTCCTCATGGAGTCCGGCTTGCGCGCCGGCGTCCCCACCCAGCGCTACGCCGCCGCGGCCGTCGTCGTCGGCGGTGCCCAGACCGTGCACCCGCCGGGCGCCGACGCGCTGACGTTCGAGCAGGTCGGCGAGCAGCCGACGGTCCCGGAGGTCCTGGCCGGCCGGATCGCCTCGGTGCCCGGCGTCCGCGCAGCGGTGGCCGAGCAGAGCTTCCCGGCGCAGGTCGTGACGGCTTCCGGCGAGGTGCTCGGGGGCGCGCAGTCCCTGGGTCACAACTGGGACGCGGCCGTGCTGGCGCCGTTCACGCTGCGGGCGGGCGCCGCGCCTTCGTCGGCCGGCGACGTCGTCCTGGACGCCGACCTGGCGCAGCGGGCCGGGGTCGGTGTCGGCGGCCAGGTGCGGATCGCGACCCGGTCGGTGCCGCGGACGTTCCGGGTGACCGGCGTCGTCGACGCCCTCTCGCGGCAGTCGGCGCTGTTCTTCACCCCGGGCCAGGCGGCGGAACTGGCCGGAAGTCCCGGCCGGGCGCACGCGATCGGCGTGCTGGCCGAGCCCGGCGTGACACCGGAGACGCTCGCCGGGCGGATCGGCGCGATCGCGGACGGCGCCGAGGTCACCACCGGCGTCGAGCGCAGCACGGTCGAGTTCCTCGACGTCAGCCAGACGCGGATGCTGCTGCTGGCCATCGCCGGCTCGTTCGGCGGGTTCGCCCTGCTCGTGGCCGTGTTCGTGGTGGCGAGCACGCTCGCACTGACGATCAACCAGCGGCGCCGCGAGTTCGCGCTGCTGCGCGCGATCGCCGCGACGCCGAAGCAGGTCCGCAAGCTCATCGGCACCGAAACGACGCTGGTCGCGCTCGTCGCCGGCGTGCTCGGCGGCGCGCTGGGGCTGGCGGTGGCGTCCGGGCTGCGCGACGCGTTCGCCGCGATCGGCGTGATCCCGGCCGACTTCGGGCTGGCGATCAGCCCGCTGCCGCCGGTCGCGGCCCTGCTGCTGGGCCTGGGCGCGGCCCGGGTGGCGGCGTGGGCGGCGTCGCGGCGGCCGTCGACGATCCGGCCGGTCGAAGCGCTCGGCGAGGCGGCGGTCGAACGCCGTGAGCTGGGCCGCGGCCGCCTGATCGCCGGCTGGAGCCTGGTGTTCGCAGGCTTCGGGGGTGCGTTGGTGCCGCTGTTCCTGCGCGGCGACATCGGAACGGCGATCTCGACGATGGCGACGCTGGTCGTCGTCATCGGGCTGGCCGTGGTCGGGCCGCAGGTGAGCGCGCTGGCCGTGCGGATCCTCGCGCCGGTGCTGGGGCGGGTCTGGCGGATCAGCGGGTACCTGGCCGGCGCGAACGCCCAGGCCAACACCCGGCGGCTGGCCGCGGCGGCGACCCCGCTGATGCTGTCGATCGCGTTCGCCTTGGCGACGTTCTACAGCCAGACGTCGTCGACGGCGGCCACGGCGGAGGAGACGGCCCGCTCGACGACGGCCGACTACGTGCTGAGCGGCCCGGCGGGGGTCTCGCCCGAGGTCGCCGCGGCGGTCGCCCGGGTGCCCGGGGTCGCGGCGGCGACGCCGGTGGTGCGGACGTCGGTGATCGTCACGTCGGGGTCCGGCGACACCTTGGACGTCCAGCGGAAGCCCGCGCAGGGCTTGGCGGGCGAGCAGGTGCGTGGTGCCCTGGAGCTGGGCGTGGACACCGGGCGGCTCGCGGACCTGGCCGGGGACACGGTCGCGCTGAGCCGCTCGGAGGCCGACTGGCTGGACAAGAAGATCGGCGACGAGGTCACGTTCTACTTCGGCGACGGCGCCCCGGCGAAGCTGCGGCTGGTGGCGACGTACACGCACGACCTGGCGTTCGGTGATTTCGTGCTGCCGGTGGCACTGGCCCGCGAGCACAACGGCGGCCGGCTGGACGACTCGGTGCTGGTCCGGCGTTCTCCGGACGCGGATCCCACGGCGGTTTCCACGGCGCTGAGCGCACTGCCGTACCCGGGGCTTTCGGTGGCTTCTTCGGCGCCGGCCCCCGAGGGCGGCGAACGGCAGGCGCAGTTCTACCTGAACCTGGTCGCGGTCGGCGTGATCGTCGGGTACCTGGCGATTTCGGTGGCCAACACACTGGTGCTGACGACGGCACAGCGATCGCGCGAGTTCGCGTTGCTGCGGCTGGTGGGCACAACACGCCGCCAGGTGACCCACATGATGCGGCTCGAGGCCCTGGTGACGGTCGGGATCGCGGTGGTCGTCGGGACGGTGGTCGCGGTGGTACCGCTGGGGTTGCTGAACATGGGACTGCGGGGGAGCCCGCTGCCGTCGGGCCCGCTGTCCGTCTACTTCGGAATCATCGGCGGCGCGGCATTGCTGGGGCTGGCGGCGATGGGGCTGTCGACGTGGGTGGCGCTCCGGGCCCGCCCGATCGACGCGATCGGCCTGCGGGAGTAGGGGTGAGCCGGGCGCCGGCTCACCCCCGGCGTTCAGCAGCCCGCGCCGGTGTCTTCGCCGGTGTAGGAGAGAACGCGCCAGTCGGTGGTCCCGCCCAGCGGGACCACCGCCCCGGCGGCAACGCACTTTTCGCCGATGAGGGTTTTGAAGACGCCGCCGTAGGTGAGGGAGTAGGCCTTGATCTTGGTGGCGGCGGCGCCGCAGTTGCCCCACTGGTAGTCGCGGGCGTTGGGACCGGAGGAGCCTTGGGTCCACTGGGTGCCACAGGTGACGGCGGAAGCCGAGCTCGCGACGACCGGCAGTGCCGCCACGGCGAACCCGAGCGCTATGGCCGCGGTGATGCGTTTCATGAATCGACCCCCTGCTTTTGGAAACAGTACGGGGGCACGCTAACGGGGAATCACCTGGGAAATCCCTAGGTGGTGGGCAGATCACGGGTCGCTGTCCTTGGCGCGGTGGTTACGGCTCGGGTAGGGCGGGAAAGCCTGCCGTACTCCCGAAACTTTCCGAAAGTTATTGCCCCACCGAACACCCCGAACGCATGCTTTCGCCATCCCAGCCTCGACGAGGAGGAAGCATGCTCACCAAGAAATTCCGGGTCTTCGCCGGTGGGGCCGCCCTTGCGCTCATTGCCACGCTCGCTCCCGGGGTTGCCCGGGCCGATACCGTCATCACCACCAGCCAGACCGGGAACAACGGTGGCTACTACTACTCCTTCTGGACCGATGGGGGCGGCTCGGTCCAGATGACGCTCGGCTCCGGGGGGAACTACCGGATGAACTGGAGCAACGTCGGGAACTTCGTCGGGGGCAAGGGGTGGAGCAACGGGAGCCGGCGGACCGTGAACTACTCCGGCAGCTTCAACCCCTCCGGCAACGGCTACCTCGCCCTCTACGGCTGGACCTCGAACCCGCTCGTCGAGTACTACATCGTCGACAACTGGGGCACCTACCGGCCGACCGGGACCTACAAGGGCACCGTCACCAGTGACGGCGGCACCTACGACATCTACCAGACCACGCGGTACAACGCGCCGTCGGTCGAGGGGACCAGGACCTTCAACCAGTACTGGTCCGTGCGGCAGCAGAAGAAGACCGGGGGCACCATCACCACCGGGAACCACTTCGACGCCTGGGCGCGGTACGGCATGCGGCTCGGCAGCTTCAACTACTACATGATCCTCGCCACCGAGGGCTACCAGAGCAGCGGCAACTCGAACCTGACGGTGGGCTGACCGATGCGCCCTTGGCTCCTGGCGGCCGCCTTGGCCGTGACGACCTTGATCTCCGTCGCCCCCGCGGACGCCGCCGCCTGTGGCGGGTACGTGGGCCTCACCTTCGATGACGGGCCGTCGAACGCGCACACCCCCGCGCTGCTGAACGCTTTGCGGCAGAACGGGTTGCGGGCGACCATGTTCAACGAGGGCCAGTACGCCGCCGCGTACCCGGCCCAGGTGCGGGCGCAGGTGAGCGCGGGCATGTGGGTCGGCAACCACAGCTACACCCACCCCCACCTCACCCAGCAGAGCCAGTCCCAAATGGACTCCGAGATTTCCCGGACACAGCAGGCGATCGCGGCGGCCGGCGGTGGTACGCCGAAGCTCTTCCGCCCGCCGTACGGCGAAACGAACGGGACCCTGCAGGCCGTCGAAGCCAAATACGGTCTCCGGCAGATCATCTGGGACGTCGATTCGCAGGACTGGAACAACGCGAGCGTCGACGCGATCGTCGCGGCCAACGCCCGGCTCGGCAACGGCCAGATCATCCTGATGCACGAATGGCCGGGCAACACCCTGGCCGCGATCCCGCGGATCGCGCAGACCCTGGCGAGCCGCGGGCTGTGCGCGGGGATGATTTCGCCTCAGACGGGCCGGGCGGTCGCCCCGGGCTGAGGCCTCCGGGTGGCGCGGCGGCCCGAACCCGCCGCGCCACCCCGCTCAGTTCACGTACCACTCGACGCGGACGGCGTCCGGCGAGAGAGTTCGCAGCTCCGCGCACACTTCGTGGGTCACCAAGAGCCCGGTGCGACGGCAGAACCGGGGCACCCGGGTGATCCCACTCTGCGGCGCAGGCGTGAAGTGCCGGGCCGTGAGGTGGTCCCGCAGCACCTCGGGGGCGCGGTCACCGGTCGCTTCCAGGACCCGCCAGCAGCCACCGGAACCGCACTCGACGTCCTGGGCGGCCCGCAGCCCGGCCGGAACGGGCACGACCCCTTCGTCGCCGGGCGCGGCCTCGAGATCGGCGAACCACGCGCCGCCCGCGACGGCGAACCCCGCGACGACCAGCAGGGACAACCGGACGAACCCGCGCCGCGCGCCGATCGCGCAGGCCACCGCCGCGAGCGTCGGGTGCAGCCAGTAGAGCTCGATGGGCGCCGGGACCCAGGGCCCGGCCAGGCTCAGCGCGCCCGGCAGGACGAACCACGCCAGCAGCGCCAGCAGCACCGCGCCGACGATCACCCCGGTTCGCGGCGACGGTGCCAGCCAGAGCCAGGCCAGGATCGGGACCAGGCCGAACATCCCCGCGAACGGGCTCGCCGCGAAGCAGGCCACGACGACTGCCGCCACCACGAGCGCGGCACGCCACCAGTGGGTCCGCACCTGCTCGGAGCTCAGCACCCCGCCATTGTCGGGGATGCGGCAGACTGCCGATCATGGTGGTCAAGGTGATGGTCGTGGACGACCAGCAGGTCGTGCGCGAGGGCCTGGTCGCGCTGCTCGGCCTGCTCGACGACGTCGACGTCGTCGGCTCGGCGGCCGATGGCGCGCAGGCGCTCGAACTGGCCGGGACGCTCGACGGCCTCGACGTCGTGCTGATGGACCTCAACATGCCCGTCTTGACCGGGGCCGAGGCGACCCGGCGGCTCACGCGCGAACACCCGGACGTCGCCGTCCTCGTCCTCACGACCTATTCGGATGACGCGTCGATCGCCGGGGCGCTCGCCGCGGGGGCGAAGGGCTACCTGACGAAGGACGCGGGCCGGCACGAGATCGGCGCCGCGCTGCGGGCCGTCGTCGCCGGGCAGCTGACCTTCGGGGCGGACGTGTCGCGCCAGGTCGCCGGGGCGCTGTCCGGTGCCGCGAAACCCGCGCCGCGCAAGGAAAGCCTCCCGGACGGGCTCACCGCGCGCGAGGCCGAGGTGCTCGGGTGGATCGCCGCCGGGAAGAGCAACGGCGAGATCGCGGCCGAGTTGTTCATCGGCGAAACGACGGTGAAGACGCACATCAACAACGCGTTCGCCAAGATCGGGGCCCGCAACCGGATCGAGGCCATGCGCTACGCCGTGCGGCACGGCCTCGACCACGACTGACCGGTCACGGTTTGCGGCGCTCTTCGAGGTACTCGAGCGCTTTGCTCCCGGCCTGCTTCGCCTGGTCGTACCGGCCCGCTTTCTTGAGCGCGAAAACGACCACGCCGAGCAGCAGGATCAGCAGGAAGATCCCGCCGCCGATGATGGCGAATCGGAGCAGCATGAAACCGAGTACTTCACCCATGGCGAATTCCCCTCCGGACGGCGGCGCCGCTTTTTCGCGACGCCCGACCGGAGGGAAACTAACGCCGGCACCGGGTGGAGCGGGACCTCCGCGGGGTGGAGATCCGGGTGGAGGCGGGGCCGCGGGTCACTCGGCGACTCTGGTGCGGCCGCACCAGGCGAACACCGGCACCTGGTCACCGCCGCTGGTCGTGGTGAACTCGCCCTCGTGGGAGAAGTGCTCGTAGCCGGCGCCGAAGCTGACCTTCGCGACGTCTCCGATGCTGCCGACCGTCCAGTCGCGATGCTGCTCGGTCAGCTCGGCCGGACCACCGGAAAGCGCAACTTTGATGTTCGTCATGATTCATCTCCGTGGGTTCGTCTACGCGGAGGAAAGGCCGAAAATGTGGCCTTCGTCTCTCGACGATGACCGACGAACCTTCGCTGTGTCAAGATTTCCGGTTCCGTGCGAAATGGGACGGAATAGGGGTTGACCACCCCAACTCACGGCTCAGCCGGTGGATGCGCAGCGCCAGGTGGACGTCCAGCGCGCGGTCGCCCTCCTGCCAGTCTTCGCCCAGCAACGCGGTGATCCGGTCCAGGCGCTGGTAGAGCGTGTTCGGGTGGATGGTCAGCTCCTCGGCCGCGGTGGCTTTGCGGCGCCCGCCGCGCAGGAACACCTCCGCCGTGTGGACCAGGTCCGTGCCGCGCTCTTCGTCGTGGGCCAGCAGCGGGGCGAGGGTCCGGGCGACGTACGCGCCGGCCTCCGCACGGCCGGCCTGGCTGAGCAGGTAGCGGTACGGGCCGAGATCGGCGGGCGACGCCGTGACCCCGCCGCGGCCCAGTGCTTCCAGGACCCGGACGCACGCGACCGCGTCGTCGTACGCGTCGGCCAGCGCGGTCGCGCCGGTCGCCGGGCCGGCGAGGCCGGTCGTGCCCAGCGACCAGGAACGGACCGCCGCCTCGTCCGCGCGGACCAACGCGACCACGCGACCGTCCACCCTGGACGAAAGGGGGGCGAGGTTCCGCAGCCGCTGGTCTTCGCTCACCACGACCAGGTGCGGGCGCCGCAGGTCGCGGGCGTACGCGGGGACCTCGCGGACCCGGCGGGTCACCAGCTGCTCGACCAGCTCCTCGGTCGTCCGGCGTTCGGCCCGCTCGACCGACGCCACCAGAGCGACGGTCATCGCCGAGCGCTCCAGCAACCGGACATCCGCCTCGTCGAGCGGTGCGCCGGGAACCACTTGCAGCGCCCCGAAATACGTGTTCGCCGAGGCGACCGGCACGGTGACGGCCCGCTCGGTCACCTGAGTCCGGCGGGCGCCGGCGAACAACGCCGACGGCTCGCCGTCGAGCGCCGCCTCGACGAGGACCCCGTCCCGGGCCGCGGCGCGGACCTCGTCGTGCTCGCCCGCGACCAGGACCAGGCCCGGCACCAGCTCCGACAGCGGGACCACGACGTCTTCGGGCGCGCCGCCGTGCAGGGCGACCTCCGACAGCCGGTCGTGCAGCCGCACGGCGCGTTCCAGCCGGCCGTTCGCCGCCGCCAGCGCGGTGACCAGCTTGGCGTTCTCGATGGCGATCGCGGCGAACGAGCCGAGCGACGTCAGCAGCGACGACTCCGCCGCCGTGAACCGGCGCACCGCGCGCTGCGACACCATCAGCACCCCGGCCACCTTGCCCCGCAAGCGCAACGGCACGCCGAGGATCGTGCGCAGGCCCTCGTCCTCGGCGACGCGGTCGACCTCGCCGAGGTGCGTCAACCGGGCGTCGCCGAGGTAGTCGGCGCTCTGCACCGGTTCGCCGGTGTCGGCCACCTGCCCGGCCAAGCCGCTGTGCGGTGGCAGCACGACGCCGCGCAGCCGCGGGCCCAGCGAGCCGTCGGTGACCCGGATGACGAGCGAGCCGTCCGGTTCGGCCAGCGCGAGGTAGGCGACGTCGACGCCGAGCAGGCGCCGCGCGTGGTCGACGACCTCCTGCACCAGCGCGTCGAGGTCGTGGACCGCCGACAGGCGCAGGACGAGGTCGTAGAGCTCGCGCTGGGCGTCCATCAGCCCAGGTGGGTCGTGGTGCCCTCGGCCCAGCCGGGGTCGCCGGCCGCGGCGAACCGCACCCACGCGGCGTTGACCTCGCGGGCCAGTTCGGCCGGCGGATCCTCGCCGACGAGACCGGCGGACGCGGTCAGGGAGTCGAACACGAACGGCAGCTCCATGCCGTGGCACGCGCCCAGGTTCGGCGCCCGCCATTCGAACTCGTAGCGGAACGACCGGCCCTGGTGGCTTTCGAGCAGCTCCTTGACGCCGTCGCGGAAGACGAGGTCCGTCATGGCTTCGACGAACACCTCGCCCGCCTTGCGGCCGTCACCCAGGCCGTACCCGCGGAGCACGCCCGCCGCGTCCGGGTGCGACGCCGACAGCATGGCCACGGCCTGCTCGTCGGTCAGCACGTCCGCCAGCCCGGTCGGGCCGAAGTAGAGCAGCATCTCCTCTCGGCACGTCCCGGCGATGAGGTCGACGCCCGCGCCCGCGCCGGCGCGGATCGCCTCGCCCGGGTGCCGCGGCAGGACGTCGTCGCCGACCAGGGGGAGGAACGGGCTGAGGCCGAAACCGCGGTCCCGGCCGTCCGCACCGCGCAGATCGGGTCCGCCGCCGGGCTTGAGGAGGGCGTCCTGGGCGTCGAGCAGCTGTTCGGTCGAGAGCTTCCGGAACGCTTCGGCAGTGGGTTCGACGCCCAGGCGGTCGGCGACCAGCTGCGTCACCCGCTCCAGCTCGGCCCGGCCGCGCACCATGTTCGCGTGTCCGCTTTGGACGATCGCGCGCCGGAAGAGCCCGGCCGACAGCGGTGAACCGAGCAGGCAGGCGACGCTGATCGCGCCCGCGGACTCGCCGAAGAGCGTCACGGCGGCAGGGTCGCCGCCGAACGCGGCGATGTTCTCCCGGACCCAGCGCAGCGCGGCGAGCTGGTCGCGCAGGCCGAGGTTGGTCGCGCCGCCGTCGAGGGGCAGGAAACCGTCGATGCCGAGCCGGTACTGCAGCGTCACCAGCACCGCGCCGGCGCGGGTGAACGCCGTGCCGTCGTAGACCGGGGCGGATCCGGTGCCGCCGATGAACGCGCCGCCGTGCACGAACACCAGCACGGGCAGGTTCTCCGCGCCCGGGTCCGGCGTCCAGACGTCGACGGTCAGGTACTCCGGGCCCGGCTGCCAGCCGGTGCCGACCAGGGCGGAGAGGTCGAGACCCGGGATCGTCCGATGCCGTTGCGGCGCGGTGGGCCCGGGCTCGCGGGCATCGCGGACGCCGTCCCAGGCGGGCGGCGGGACCGGCGCGGCGAACCGCAGCTCGCCTTCGGGCGCGGCGGCGTACGGGATGCCGCGGAACCGGACGCCGGTGGCGATCGGCTCGCCGCGGACCTCGCCGGCGGTGGTGCGGACGATCATGCGGGTGTCCCTTCGGGGAAGACCTTGCCGGGGTTGAGGATGTGGTGCGGGTCGAGGGCGTTCTTGACCGCGCGGTGCATTTCGAGCACCTCGGGTCCGAGTTCGCGGGCGAGGCCGGGCTGCTTGAGCAGGCCGACGCCGTGTTCGCCGGTGACGGTGCCGCCGAGGTCGAGGGCGTCGGCGATGATGTCGTCGAAGGCCGCCTGGGCGTTCTTCTGGGCGGTTTCGTCGCCGGCCGGGGTGACCAGCAGCGGGTGCAGGTTGCCGTCGCCGATGTGCGCGACGTTGGCGATGTGGACGCCGTGGCGCTGCCCGGCCGCGTCGATGCGGGCGAGCATCTCGGGCACGGCCTGCGTCGGGACGCAGACGTCCTCGGTGAGCAGCGGGCCGAGCCGTTCCAGGGCGGGGTAGGCGAGGCGGCGGGCGGCGAACAGCGCGTCGGCCTCGGCCTGGTCGGTCGACTGCGCGGCCCACGTCGCCCCGGCCTGTTCGAAGCAGTCCAGGATCTCCGCGGCTTCGTGCTCGCCGAGGGCACCGGGTGCGTCGGTCCGGGCGAGCAAGACGACGTTCGCGTCGGCGCTCAGGCCCATGTTCTTCCACTCGTCGACCGCGGCGAGGCAGTGCCGGTCGACGAGCTCCAGCGCCGAGGGCAGCACGCCCCGGGCCGCGACCGCGGCGGCGGCCTCCCCGGCAGCGACGGTGGTGTCGAAGTAGCCGGCGACCGTGCGTTCCGCGGCGCGGGCCGGCCGCAGGCGCACGGTGACCTCGGTGATCACGCCGAGCGTGCCCTCCGATCCGACCATCAGCCCGGTCAGGTCGTAGCCGGCGACGCCCTTCGCGGTGCGCCGGCCGAGCCGGACCAGCTCGCCGGTGCCGGTGACGACCTGCAGGCCCAGGACGTAGTCGCGGGTGACGCCGTACTTGACGCAGCAGACGCCGCCGGCGTTGGTGGCGACGTTGCCGCCGATGGTCGACCACGGCGAGCTGGCCGGGTCCGGCGGGTACCAGAGGCCGCGTCCGGCGCAGGCGGCGCGCAGGTCGTCGTTGACGACCCCGGGCTCGACGACGGCGTACCGCTCCCGCTCGTCGATCTCCTTGATCGCGGTGAGCCGGTCGGTGACGAGCACGACGCACCCGCCGACGGCGTTCGCCCCGCCGGAGAGGCCGGTGCCGGCCCCGCGCGCGACGAGCGGGGTCCGGTGCGCCAAACACGCCCTGACCACGGCCTGGACCTCTTCGGCGGTGTGCGGCCGGACGACCACCGCGGGCTGGGCGTAGGGCGCCCACTCGGCCTCGTCGTGGGCGAAGCCCGCCACGACGTCCGGGTCACGGACCAGCCGGTCCGCCGGCAGCCGGGCGGCCAGGTCGTCGATCAGCATCCGCGGGAACCTCCTCGTCACCGGGTTCCCACGCTAGGGCCGCGGCGCCGGCCTGGCCATGGGGAAAGTCCCCATCGCCGGTGGCCGGGGGTGTGCGTTCCGCCCCCGTGAGGCCTCGGTGAAGGACTGACCGCGCATCGGTTGCGCATCGGTTGTACTGTGGTGATGCAGCGGTTCAGCCTGCAGCCGTCGTGCCTCGACCCCGCAGCCCGTCCGGGCTGCCGTGTGCCCGGACCCGCGTCCGGCCTCACGTGCTTTCGCCAAGGAGGCCTTCGCGATGCTGATCCCCGCTCCGCGCACCTGTTCGATCTTCGAAGTGACCACGACCGCGGAAGCGAGCGTGGTGACCGCGACCGGCGATCTCGACCTCGCCGTCACCGGCCGGTTGAGCGAGCTGCTGAACCACGAACTACGGCTGGCGCCGCCCGCGCTGGTGTTCGACGCGTCGGCGGTGACGTTCTGCAGTGCCCGCGTGCTGACGATCCTGCTGGACACCGCGGCGGCCGGCGTGCCGTTCGCGATCGCCGGCCGTTGCCGCCCCTTGCTGCGGCCGATCTCCGTGCTCGGCCTGGAGCGCCTGCTGCCGGTGCACTGGAGCGTCGAGGAGGCGCTGGCCTGGTTGAAGCTGGTCTCGCAGCTGTCTTGACGGGGTGCGGTGGCTACTCCGCCGAGCACTCCAGCCGAGCCCAGACCAGCTTCCCGTCGTCGTGCCGGCTGACACCCCACGCCAGGCAGAGCTGATCGACCAGCAGCAACCCCCGCCCGCCGCCACGGTCGGGCACCCGCAGCTTCGGCTCGCCACCCCCGACGTCGGCCACCGCCACCGTCACCTCGCAGGGTTCGTGCGCGCACCGGATCCGCAGCTGCCGGGGCCCGCCGCCGTGGAGGTACGCGTTCTCCAGCAGCTCGCCCACGATGATCAGCGTGTCGATCAGGTCCTTCTCGCGGAGCCTGCCCAGCTTGGTCTCGGCCCAGCGGCGGGCTGCCGTCAGGCCGGTGCGGTCCAGGCCGGCCACGTCCAGCACCTGCCAGCCTGCCCGGTCGGCTCCGCTCCAGGTCACGCCCATGCCGTTCCGGTTACCCGGATCGGCCGCCGCTACCCGTCCCGCGTTAGGGGCCGTTAGGGGCCGTTAGGGGTCGTTGGTCACCGTCGGTGCTGGCTAGCTTGGCCGGAGGAGCCTCCGACACCGAAGGGCGGTGGACGACATGGTCGCCCCCGTTGACTACGCCGGCCACGCCGAGGACAGCTGGTTCCGCCGGTTCGCCGCGTCACCCGAGGCGAAAGCGCGGCTCGTCTGCCTGCCGCACGCCGGTGGGTCGGCACCCTTCTACTTCCCCGTCGCCAAGGCGCTCGCCCCGGACGTCGAGGTGCTCGCCGTCCAGTACCCCGGGCGGCAGGACCGGCGGCACGAACCCTTCCTGACCAGCATCGACGCCATGGCCGACCGGGTCGCCGAACTGCTCGTGAAGCACACCGACCGGCCGCTCGCGCTGTTCGGGCACAGCATGGGCGCGATGGTCGCCTACGAGACCGCCCGACGGCTGGAGCGGGCCGGGGCGGAAGTCGCCGCGCTGTTCGTCTCCGGGCGGCGTGCTCCCTCGCGTACCCGCGATGAGAGCGTGCACACCCGGACCGACGACGGTGTCATCGCCGAACTGCGGCGCCTCAGCGGCACCGAGGCCGACCTGCTCGGCGACGACGACGTCGTCCGGATGATCCTGCCGGTCGTGCGCAACGACTACCGGGCCGTCGAGACCTACCGGTACACCCCGGGCGAGCCCCTGACCGCGCCGATCATCGCCTTCACCGGCTCCGACGACCCGATGGCCACCGTCGACGAGGTCGCCTCCTGGGCCGACCACACCGACGGCGGCTTCGACCTGGTCGAACTCTCCGGCGGGCACTTCTTCCTCACCCGCCACCAGGACGTCATCCTGCGGCGGCTGGCCGGCGAGCTGGGAGGCGCCCGTGTCTGAGGCACCGGCCGCGTTCGCCAACCGGCTCGACGAACTGCGCGAGATCAAGGACGCGGCGCGCCGCGGGCCCGACGACGCCGCGACGCAGCGCCAGCACGAGCGCGGCAAGCTGACCGCGCACGAGCGGATCGAACTGCTCCTCGACCCGGGTTCCTTCACCGAGCTCGAGGCCCTGCGCCGGCACCGGGCCACCGGCTTCGGGCTGGAACAACGCCGTCCGCACTCCGACGGCGTCGTCTGCGGCTGGGGCACCGTGGACGGCCGGACGGTCTTCGTCTACGCCCACGACTTCCGGATCTTCGGCGGCGCGCTCGGCGAGGCGCACGCGCAGAAGATCCACAAGGTGATGGACCTCGCCGAGGCCGCGGGCGCGCCGCTGGTGTCGCTCAACGACGGCGCCGGGGCCCGGATCCAGGAAGGTGTCACGGCGCTCGCCGGCTACGGCGGCATCTTCCGCCGCAACACCCGCTGCTCCGGCGTCATCCCGCAGATCTCGGTGATGCTCGGCCCGTGCGCGGGCGGCGCGGCGTACTCGCCCGCGCTGACCGACTTCGTGTTCATGGTCCGCGAGACCTCGCAGATGTTCATCACCGGACCCGACGTCGTGCAGGCGGTGACCGGCGAGCAGATCACGCAGAACGGCCTCGGCGGCGCCGACGTGCACGCCGAAACCTCCGGCGTCGCCGCGTTCGCCTACGACGACGAGGCGACCTGCCTGGCCGACGTCCGGTACCTGCTTTCCCTGCTGCCGTCCAACAACAACGAGGCGCCGCCGCACGTGCCGGCCGCCGACCCGCCCGGCCGCCGCACCGACCGGCTGCTCGACGTCGTGCCCACCGATCCCGCCCGCGCCTACGACATCTGCGACGTCATCGCGGAGGTCGTCGACGACGGCGAGTTCCTGCAGGTGCATGCCGGCTGGGCCACCAACGTCGTGTGCGCGCTCGCCCGGCTGGACGGCCACGTCGTCGGGATCGTCGCGAACCAGCCCGCCGTCCTCGCCGGGGTGCTCGACATCGAGGCCAGCGAGAAGGCCGCCCGGTTCGTGCAGACCTGCGACGCGTTCAACATCCCGCTCGTGACGCTGGTGGACGTCCCCGGCTTCCTGCCCGGCGTCGACCAGGAGCACGGCGGGATCATCCGGCACGGCGCGAAACTGCTCTACGCCTACTGCAACGCCACCGTGCCGCGCGTGCAGGTGATCCTGCGCAAGGCTTACGGCGGCGCGTACATCGTGATGGACTCGCGGTCGATCGGCACCGACGTCTCGCTGGCGTGGCCGACGAACGAGATCGCCGTGATGGGGGCCGAGGGCGCCGCGAACGTGATCTTCCGCCGCGAGATCAAGGCGGCCGACGACCCGGACACCGTGCGGGCGCTGAAGATCAAGGAGTACCGCACCGAGCTGATGCACCCGTACTACGCGGCCGAGCGCGGCCTCGTGGACGACGTGATCGAGCCGGGCGAGACACGCGAGCTGCTGATCCGCTCGCTCGCGATGCTCCGCAGCAAGCACGCCGACCTCCCGGCGCGCAAGCACGGGAACCCGCCGGTCTGATGGGCGAGCCGGTGGTGCGGGTCCTGCGCGGCGCGCCGGACGAGACGGAACTGGCGGCGCTGGTGGCGGTCCTGGCCGCGATCGGCGCTCCACCGGCCGCGCCGGAACCGCCGAAGCCCGCGCGTCCCCGTCGCCGGCCCCGGTTCCGGCCGGCGACGAGCTGGCGCAGCTGAGCTGTCAGGTCCGGACCGTCGTACTGTCCAAATAGGTCAGCACCGCGCGGATGCGGCGGTTCTGGTCGCGGCTGGCTTCGAGGCCGAGTTTCGCGAAGATGTTGCTGATGTGGTTCTCCACCGCTCCCTGCGTCACCACCAGGTCCTTCGCGATGGCCGCGTTCGACAGGCCCTGCGCCATCAGCCCGAGGACCTCGGTCTCGCGCGCCGTCAGGCCTTCCAGGGGGTCGCGGTTGCGGGACAGCATCTGGGCGACGACGTCGGGGTCGATCGCCGATCCGCCGCCGGCCACCCGCCGGACCGCCTCGAGGAAGTCGGCCACGTCGGCGACGCGTTCCTTCAGCAGGTAACCGACGCCGGAGGTGCCTTCCCCGATCAGCTCGACCGCGTAGCTGCCTTCCACGTACTGCGAAACCACCAGGACCGGCAGCCCCGGGACCTCCTTGCGCGCCGCGATCGCGGCGCGGATGCCCTCGTCGGTGAACGTCGGGGGCATCCGGACGTCGGCGATGACGAGGTCCGGCTGGTGCTCGCGGACGGCGACGAGCAGGTCGTCGCCGTTGGACACGGCGGCCGCGGTCTCGATGCCGACGTCGGCGAGGAGGCTCTGCACCCCGGCCCGCAGCAGGACCGAATCTTCGGCGATGACGACACGCATTTCGCTCTCCCGGGAGTTCACCAGCGGACGGGCAGGTCGGCGCGCACCACCGTGGGCCCGCCCACCGGGCTGACCACGGTGAGCACGCCGTCGATGGTCGCGGCCCGGTCGGCGAGCCCGGCCAGGCCGCCGCCGGGCCGGACGGAGGCACCGCCGTGCCCGTTGTCGACGATCTCGACGACCACGGTCTCGTCGTCACGGGTCACGCACACCGACGCGCGGTCGGCGCCGGCGTGCTTGGTGATGTTGGTCAGCGTCTCGCTGACGATGAAGTACGTCGTGGTCTCCACCGGCGCCGGCGGGCGCGGGTCGACCTTCACCTCGACGTCCACCGGGATCGGCATCCGCGCGGTGAGCGACGACAGGGCCGCGTCCAGGCCGCGGTCCTGCAGCACCGGCGGGTAGATCCCGCGGGCGAGGTCGCGCAGCTCGGACACCGCGAGCTTGGCGTCCGCGTGCGCCGCGCCGATCAGCTCGCGCACGGCGATCGGGTCGTCGAGATCGAGTTTCAGCTGGGCGCGGCCCAGGCTCATTGCGACCGACACCAGCCGCTGCTGCGCGCCGTCGTGCAGGTCGCGTTCGATGCGCCGGCGCTCGGCCTCGACGGCGTCGACGCCGCGGGCGCGCGAGTCGCTCAGCTGCCGGGTCCGGGCTTCCAGCTGCGCCGTGCGGTCCGGGCCCAGCATCGACGCCGTCAGCGCGGCGTGCAGGGCGCCGATCCGCGGCGCGACGAAGATCCCGAACGGCGGCACGGCTACCGAGACGATCCCGGCGACGAACTCCACGATGCCCAGCGGGAAGGCGAGCAGCACGTAGTTCACCTCGCGCCAGGTGGCCTGGTCGACCAGCCGGACCTGCCACGTCTGCAGCAGCCCGGGGCCGTGCTCCCGGCGCCGCGGCGGCGGGACGTCGACGCCGAGCATGGTGCCGACCCAGCGGCGCTCCAAGCGGGCGAAGCTCTGGACCATCGAGGTGGCGGTGATCAGGATCGGGATGCCGACCCACAGCATGGTGGTCGCGATCCCGAGCAGCATGGTGACCAGCGTGACCACGAAGGCGGCGATCCGCAGCGGCAGGCTCCCGATGAGGAAGCCGATGGTGCGCACCACCTTCGGGCGCGGGGTCACCGGCATCGCGCGATCCGTTCCAGCTCCGGCACGAGGTCGTCCAGGGTCGGCGTGGCCAGCATCTCGTCGCGGACCTCGAGCGCGCAGTCCCGGAAGGACGGTTCCTCCAGCAGCCGGTTCAGTCCACTTCGGACGGATTGCGGCGTGACGTCCTCGAGGTCGAGCACCAGGCCGTTGCCGCGCTTCTCCTGCGCGACGGCGGAGACCCGCTCGCTCCAGGTGGTGCCGGGGATGACGAGCTGCGGGACGCCGTTGACGACCGCGTTGCCGATCGTCGCGCCGCCGCCCTGGTGGATGATGGCCGAGCAGCTCGCGAGGAGCTCGTTCATCGGCACGAAGTCCACCGCGCGCACGTTGTCGGGGATCTTCTTCACCGACGCCAGCTGGGACGCGTTGAGCGTCGCGATCACCTCGACGTCGAGGTCCGCGAGCCCGTCGAGCAGGTCGGCCACCGACGTCTCCTCGACGCCGAGCACCTGCCGGTTGGAGATGCCCAGGGTCAGCATGACCCGCCGGCGCTCCGGCTTTTCCAGCACCCAGCGGGGGATGGCCATCGGCTTGTTCTGCGGGATGAACCGCGCCGGCACGTAGTCGACGTCGACGCCGCCGTAGCGCAGGTAGGACGGGTGGCAGTCGAGGGTCTTGACGCCGTGGCGCAGGGACTCGTCGTAGGAGGCGCCGAACCGGCCGACCGCGGCGGACATCCATTCGACGAACGGGTCCGGTGTCGTGTCCTCGGGGTGATTCGCTCTGAGGTCCCGGTACTGCGCGGCGATCCGCGCCGTCTGGTCGGCCGCGTACATCATCCGCAGGTGCGGGACGCCGAGGGCGTGCGCGACGATCGGGGCGGCGTAGATCATCGGGTCCCACACGACCAGGTCGGGCTGCCAACCCTTCGCGAAGCGCACCAGCTCGTCGAGCAGCGAGTCCGGGGTGGTCCAGCGGAAGACCTCGACCCAGTGCTCGTAGACGGTGCGGACGTACTCCTCGGTGTAGCGCTCCGGCCGGCTCTCGGAGATGCGGAAGCCGCCCTGCATGGCGTTGTCGCCGTCCATCTGCAGCTGCCGGTGGCGGGCGATGTCGAGCTCGTCGCCGAACCACATCGCGTCGAGGCCGGTTTCGGCGAACGACGCCACCTCGCGCGGGTTGCACTGGCCGACGAAGCGCACCTCGTGCCCGGCCGCGGCGAGCGCCCAGCCCACCGGGGCCATGCTGTAGACGTGCGTCCTCGTCGGGAACACCATCATCATGACGCGCATCGACGCACTCTCCGAACTCGGGGGCGAAACACCGCTACAAGGGAAAAGGTAGTGGCGGCGCGCCGTCCGGCCGACCCGGCAACGCGGCGGTAGGGGTCGAGAACCCCTGTTCCGCCACGGATTCCTTCCCCCACGCGACGCGGTGCGCTAGGCAGGGCGAGCAGGGTTTGGAACGGCTTTAGATGCCCCTTAGGGGCTGGATCCGGCGGGCCCGCGGCGGCTAGACATGAACGTGGGTCCGGCCGCGTGCGCCGGGGGTGAGGGAAACGAAGAGGTGATGAGCATGGCCGTGGCACCGATCGCGAAGGGCTGGGTTCCCTTCGGCGGGTACCGCACCTGGTACCGGGTCACCGGTACCACCGGGGGCGAGCTGCCCGCCGTCGTCGTGGTGCACGGCGGGCCGGGCAGCACGCACGACTACCTGCTGAACCTCTGCTCGCTCGCCGAGCACGGGTTCCCGGTCGTGCACTACGACCAGCTGGGCAGCGGTGGTTCGACCCGGCTGCCGGGCCAGGACCCGGGGTTCTGGACGCCGGAGCTGTTCGGCGACGAGCTGGACAACCTGGTGCAGCACCTGGGCATCGAGGACAACTACGTCCTCTTCGGACAGTCGTGGGGCGGCCTGGTCGTCGCACGGCACGCCGCGCAGCGCCCGGACGGGCTGCGCGGGCTGGTGATCGCCGACTCGCCGGCGTCGTACCCGCTGTGGCGCCAGGAGATGGACGTGCTGCGCGCCCAGCTGCCGCCGGGCGTCGACGACCAGCTGCGGGCGCACGAAGCCGCCGGCACCACCGACGCGCCGGAGTACTTCGAGCTGATGCGCGCGTTCTACGACCGGCACGTCTGCCGCGTGCTGCCGTGGCCGGCCGACTACCTGGCCTCGTTCATGGAGATGGCCGACGACAACACCGTCTACGCCACGATGAACGGCCCGAGCGAGTTCACCGTCAGCGGCACGCTCAAGGACTACTCGGTGATCGAGTACCTCGACGACATCGAGGCACCGACGCTGCTCGTGTCCGGGCGGCACGACGAAGCCACCCCCGTCACGATCCAGCCGTACTTCGACCGGATCCACGACGTGCGCTGGGAGATCTTCGAAGACTCCAGCCACGTCCCCCACCTCGAGGAGCCCGAACGGTTCCGCGAAGTCCTGCTGGGATTCCTCCAGGACATCCAGCCCACCGCACCCGCGAGCCGGGTCGCCGAACGAGAGGTCGCCAGCCATGGATGAGGCCACCCGGCCGGGATCGGCGGTCGTCTTCCCCGGGATGAGCCCTTGTCGCTTCGCCGACTTCGGCAAGTTCCTGCTCATCAACCCCTTCGCCCGCAGGCTGATCTCGCAGGCGAACGACCGGCTCGGCTATTCGCTGGTCGACCGCTTCCGCGAGACCGAGGGCGACTACTCGTCCTACGCCCAGGTCGGGTTCATGCTCACCTGCGTCGCCCTGGCCCAGTGGGCCGAGGAGGAGCAGGGGATGAGCCCCGACTACTGCGCCGGCCCGAGCTTCGGCGAGAAGCCGGCCAGCGTGTACGCCGGGTCGCTGACCTTCCCGGACGCGGTGTGGATGACGGCGGAGCTCGCCCGCTGCCTCACCGAGTTCTTCGCGACGGAGTACACCGACGTCGTGACGCACTCGTTCGTCCGGACCCCGGAGGAAAAGCTCACCGACGCCCTGTCCCAGCTGGAGGCGAAGGGCGAGTGGTTCGACATCTCGTGCTACATCGACCACGACTTCTACATGGTCTCGCTGCGCGAGCGGAACCTCGACTGGCTCAAGCAGACGGTCCGGAGCATGGGCGGGCTCTCCCTCTACACGATGCGGCCGCCGTTGCACTCGCGTGCGTTCGGCGCGCTGCGCCGCAAGGCGGAGGACGAGGTGCTCGGCGACCTCGAGTTCCACGACCCGCTGCTGCCGATCGTCGCCGACCAGGACGGTGAGGTCCTGCGCAGCGGCGAGCAGGTGCGCACGATGCTGCTCGACAGCATCGTCAAACCGCTGCGCTGGCCGGACGTCGTCTCGACGCTGGCGGACAACGGCGTGCGCAAGCTCTGGATCGCGGGGCCGGACACGCTGTTCGGGCGCGTCCGCGTCACCACGAGCCGCTTCGAGGTGGTCACGGTGAACCCGCGGATGGCCCTGCAGCCCCGCCGCCGGGGAGCAGGACCGTCGCGGGTCAGCTAGCGGGCTGCAGGGCGGCCAGCGTGGTCCACAGCCGGCCGGGGTTCTCGAACGTCTCCAGGTTCAGGGCGTCGTCCTCGAACCGCACGTTGTAGCTCTGCTCCAGCACGGAGAGCAGCTCAACGGTGGCGAGCGAGTCCAGCCCGTACTCCCGCAGCGGCGTCTCGGCGGTCAGCGCCTCCTCGGCGGGCAGGAAGGGGAGGTACGAGCGCAGCGTCTCGTCGAAAGTGCTGTCCCACATGGCTACTCCGGATCGCTAGGTTGGGATCTACCGAGAGGAAACCGACCGCCCGGTTCGGTTTTGGACTCTACCGCGCGTCGCCGTCCCGGATGACGCATCGGCACCCCTATTTCACGCGGAGGACGATGATGGACACGGGTCTTACGGGTGGGCCGCACACGCGGTTCCTGCGCGGTCTCGAACGCTCCGGCGGCGGCGTGGCCGTCCACGTGGGCGACCAGACCCTCACCTACGACCGGCTGCACGAGCTGGCCCTGCTGTGGGGAGGTGCGCTGGCCGAGACCGGCGCCCGCACCGTAGGGGTCCTGGCGGGCAAGGGGGTCACGGCCTACGCGGGGATCCTGGCCGGGCTGTACGCCGGTGCCACGATCGTCCCGCTGCGCCCGGACTTCCCGGCCGCGCGGACCGCCCAGATGGTCGAGGCCGCCGGGATCGACACGATCGTCGCCGACGAGCGCGGTCTCGCGGTGGTGCCGGACGGGGTGCCCGTGCTGGCGCCGGAGTGCGGTGACCGGCCGCGGGCTTCACAGGCTCTGTCGGGGCCGCTGGCGCCCGCCGACACGTCGTACGTGCTGTTCACGTCGGGTTCGACCGGGCGCCCCAAGGGCGTGCGGATCGGGCGCGCGGCGCTCGACCACTACTTCGGCCTGCTGGACGAGCGGTACGACTTCACCCCGGACGACGTGTTCTCGCAGACGTTCGACCTGAACTTCGACTGCGCGATGTTCGACCTGTTCTGCGCGTGGGGCGCGGGCGCGCCGGCGGTGGTGCTGCCGGGCGGGGCGTACCGGAACCTGCCGCGGTTCGCGGCCGAGCGCGGGCTCACCGTGTGGTTCTCGACGCCGAGCGCGATCGACCTGGTCCGCCGCACCGGCGGCCTGACCCCGGGTGCGCTGCCGGGCCTGCGGTGGAGCTTCTTCGCGGGCGAGGCGCTGACGGTCCGCGACACGGCCGACTGGCGGGCCGCGGCGTCGTCGTCGATCGTGGAGAACCTGTACGGCCCCACCGAGCTGACGGTGACGGTGTCGGGGTACCGCTGGGACGACGTCGAGACGCCGCGGGTCGCGGTGAACGGCGTGGTGCCGATCGGCGAGGTGCACGCGGGGCACGACTACCTGCTCTTGGACGAAGACGCCGGCGAAGGCGAGCTGTGCATCGCCGGACCGCAGATGACCCCGGGCTACCTCGACCCGGCCGACGAGCGGGGCCGGTTCCTCGAGCGGGACGGCAAGCGCTTCTACCGCACGGGTGACCGCGTCCGCCGGCTCGGCGGCGCGGACCTGGCCTACCTCGGGCGGCTGGACTCCCAGGTGCAGGTGCTCGGCTGGCGCGTCGAGCTGACGGAGGTCGAGCACGCCCTGCGCGACTGCGGCGTCCAGGACGTGGTGGCGCTCGGCGTCGCCGGGGACGCGGGGACCGAGCTGTTCGTGTTCTACACCGGCGGCGAGCGGCCGGTGCTCGAGATGGTGCGCGCGCTGCGGGCGGTGCTGCCGGAGGGCGTGATTCCGCGGCACTACCGGCACGTCGACGAGTTCCCGCTCAACTCCAACCGCAAGATCGACCGCAAGACCCTCGCGGCGCGGGCCGCCGAGATCCTGGCCCCGGTCCCCGTGGGCTGATCGAGCCCGGCACCGACCCGTCCACCACGCCCGGCGCGGTGGACGGGTCGTTCGCGTGCCGTCGCCCGGCGCGGGGGTTAGGGGCCGTTAGGGGTGGGGATCCGCAGGTCAGCACGGCTAGCTTTTCGAAGCGTCTCCAGGTGTGTGTCTTCCACGCCGGCACGGTGATCCTTCGAGTCCTTACGGAGTGGCAGTCGTGAACGATTCCTTGGTCCATTCTCTGCTCGACGCCGCGGTGGCCGATGCGGCCGGGGCGTCGGCGGTCCGCGATCGCGTCGGTGCGTGGACCTACGCGGAGCTCGACGCGTGGAGCCACGCCGTCGCCGTGGTGCTCGCGCGGCGCGGAGTCGGGCACGGCGGCCGCGTCGTCGTGCAGCTGCCCACCGACCGCGCGCTCGTCGCCCTCTTCTACGGCACTTCGCGCCGGGGTGCGGTGTTCGTGCCGATCAACCCGGCCATGAAGAAGTTCCACTTCGACTCCGTCGTGGCCAACGCCGAACCGGTCCTCGTGCTCACCCCCGAGGAGTTCGGTCCCTTTTGGACTGACGTCGAGCACGCGCTGGGCGAGAAACAGGAAGCCGTCGAGGTGAGCGAAGACGACATCGCCGTCCTCGTCTACACCTCCGGCAGCACCGCCGCGCCGAAGGGCGTGATCGGCCCGCACCGCCAGGTCACCTTCGCCACCCGCGCCATCCAGGAAGTCCTCGGCTACCGCCAGGACGACGTCGTGTTCTGCCGGTTCCCGATGTCCTGGGACTACGGCCTCTACAAGGTGCTGATGTCCACCGTCGGCCGCAGTGAAATCGTCCTCGCCGACGCCGAGTCGGACTTGCGCCTGCTGCAGCGGATGCGCGAGGTCGGCGCCACGGTCGTGCCGATCGTCCCGTCGCTGGCCACCATGATCGCCACGCTCGCCGCGCGCGACACCGAGCCCGCCGCGCCCGTGCGGCTGTTCACCAACACCGGCGCCGCGCTGCCCGACGCCACCATCGCCCAGCTGCGCGCGGCCTTCCCCGATGCCAAGGTCGTCCGCCAGTTCGGCCAGACCGAGTGCAAGCGGATCACGATCATGCCGCCGGCCGAGGACACCGAGCGCCCCGGTTCGTCCGGGCTGCCGCTGCCGGGCACGTCCGTGCTGATCCTCGCCGCCGACGGGACCGAGCTGCCGGCCGGGGACATCGGCGAGATCGTCGCCGCCGGCCCGCACGTGATGCCCGGCTACTGGCGGGCCCCCGAGATCTCCGCCCGCGCGTTCCGCCGCGACGAGACCACCGGCGAGCTGCGCCTGCACACCGGCGACTACGGCCGCCTCGACGCCGACGGCTACCTCTACTTCGAGGGCCGCCGCGACGACATGTTCAAGCGCAAGGGCATCCGGATGTCCACTTTGGAGATCGAAGCCGCGGCGATGGACATCCCCGGCGTCCGCGCGGCGGGCGCGATCCCGCCGAGCGACACGCGGGACCTCGCCATCTGCGTCGAGACCGACCTGGCGCCCACGGCGGTGCTGCGCGAACTCGCCAAGCGGCTGGAACCGCAGAAGGTCCCGTCGCTGTGCCACGTGGTCGAGGAGTTCCCGCTCACGGCGCACGGCAAGAACGCCACGAAGGAACTCGCCCTGCTCGTGGAAGGCGCCCGCAAATGAGCACCGACATCGCCGGCGAGTACGGCACGCCCATCTACGTCTACGACCTCGACGTCGTCGCCGAGTCGCGCGACCAGCTGTTCGGCATGCTGCCCGAAGGCTTCCAGCTGTTCTACGCGCTGAAGTCCAACCCCCACCCCGAAATCGCCCGCGAGCTGCGCAGCGGCGGGTGCCGCGCGGAGATCAGCTCCACCGGCGAACTCGCCAACGCGCTGCAGGCGGGGTTCGACCCGGCCGGGATCCTCTACACCGGACCCGGCAAGACGGACGCCGAGCTGGAGCACGCGATCGCGACCGGCGTCCGGCTGTTCTCCGTCGAGTCGCTGACCGACCTGCAGCACGTCGGGGCCGCCGCGGAGAAGCACGGCGTCACCGCGTCCGCGCTGCTGCGCGTGAACACCACCGCGAGCAGCGGCGGCACCGGCATCCGGATGATGGGCCGCCCGTCGCAGTTCGGCATCGACGCCGAGACGCTGCCCGAGATCATGCCCGCGCTCAAGGCGGTGCCGGGTGCCCGCGTCGTCGGCGCGCACTTCTTCACCATGAGCAACGCTCAGGACGAAGACGCTCTGCTCGGCGAGTACGAGTTCGTGCTCACGTCGGCCGCGAAGCTGCGCGACGAGGTCGGGCTGCCGCTCGAAATCCTGGACATCGGCGGCGGGTTCTCCTCGCCGTACGCCGTCCCCGGCCCGCGCACCGACTACCCGAAGCTGCGCTCGGGGCTGGAGACGCTGCTCGACCTGCACCTGCCCGAGTGGCGTGACGGCGGGATCGAGCTGGCCTGCGAGTCGGGCCGGTACCTGTCCGGCAGCTGCGGTTCGCTGCTGGCCGGCGTGGTGAACGTCAAGGACAGCCGCGGCAGCCGGTTCGTCGTGCTCGACGCCGGGATCAACGTCGTCGGCGGGCTGTCCGGGATCGGCAGGCTGCTCCCCGCGGCCGTCGGCATCGAGGAAACCGGCGACGCGACCGGCAGCCTCGTCGGTCCACTGTGTACTCCCGGGGACTCGCTCGCCAAGGCCGCGAAGCTGCCCGAGCTGGCTTCCGGCGACGTCGTCACCGTGCCGAACGTCGGCGCCTACGGCGTCACCGCGAGCCTGATCAGCTTCCTCGGCCGGCCCGCGCCGACGGAGGTCGTGGTGCGCGGCGGCGAGGTCGTCTCGGTGTCGCGGTTGGACTACCAGCGCGTCTACGAGGTGTCGCCATGACGGAAGAACTGCGGGCCTACGGCGGCGGGATCGCCACCGGGCCCTCCCGGCGCACGGTGATCGTCAGCAGCATGGCGTCGGACTCGCACACTTGGAACCTGGTCTACCTCGAGCTGCTCGTCGGCGAGCTGGGCTTCGAGGTGGTGAACCTCGGCGCGTGCGTGCCCGACGAGCTGCTGGAGTCGGAGTGCCTGAGCCGCCGCCCGGCGATGCTCGTGCTGAGCAGCGTCAACGGCCACGGCCACCAGGACGGCCTGCGCGTGATCCAGCGGCTGCGCGCCCTGGCCGAGCTGCGCACCATGCCGGTGGTGATCGGCGGCAAGCTCGGCGTCGGCGGCGCGCTGACCGCGGAGGAGACCGCGCAGCTGCTGCTCGCGGGGTTCGACGCGGTGTTCGACGACCAGCAGGGCGCGGCGTCGTTCCGCCGGTTCGCCGCGACGCTCTCGGCGGGTGCGACCCAGGTGGAGGCGTGAGCTTCGAAGAGTTCGTCGCGCGACGGCACGCCGCCGGCGAGCTCGTCGTGCAGCCCCGCATGGGGTTCGCGGACCCGGCCGTCATGCGTGCCGGGCTGGCCGCGACCAAGAGCGCGGCCGCCGCGACCGTCGGCACCGTCACGCTCGACAGCTACACGCGCGTCTGCGACACCGCGTCGGTGGCGCACGCGCTGCGCAACGGGATCGCCCTCAACGGCTACCCGATCGTCAACCACCCGGCCGACGTCACGCGCGAGATGCTCGACGGCCTCGAAGGCCCGGACTTCCCGGTGCAAGTGCGCCACGGTTCGGCGCGGCCCGCGGACATCTTCCGCGCCATGATCGCCGCCGGCCTGCACGCCACCGAGGGCGGCCCGGTCTCCTACTGCCTGCCCTACAGCCGGACGCCGCTGGACGAGTCCGTGCGCAACTGGGCGCACTGCTGCGACCTGCTGCTGGACGCCGAGCACCCGGCCGGCCGGCCGCACCTGGAAACCTTCGGTGGCTGCATGATGGGCCAGCTCTGCCCGCCGAGCGAGCTGGTCGCGCTGTCGGTGCTGGAGGCGTTGTTCTTCTACCGCAAGGGTGTGCGCAGCATTTCGGTGAGCTACGCCCAGCAGACCAACATGACCCAGGACCAGGAGGCGGTCTCCGCGCTGCGCCGGCTGTGCGCCGAGCTGATGCCCGACGCCACCTGGCACGTCGTGATCTACGCCTACATGGGCCTGTTCCCGCGGACGTCGGAGGGCGCGCGGGGCCTGCTCGGGACGGCGGCCGAGCTGGCCGTGACGACCGGGTCGGAACGGTTGATCGTCAAGACCACCGCCGAGGCGCACCGGATCCCGACCGTGGCCGAGAACGTCGCGGCGCTGGAGCACGCCGGCGCGGTGGCGCGGTCGGTCACCGGCAAGGCCGCTGTGGACCGGGACAACCAGGTCTACCGCGAGGCGTACGCGCTCGTCGACGCCGTGCTGAACAGCCACGCCGACCTCGGCCGCGCGATCGTCGTCGCGTTCAAGCGCGGCCTGCTCGACGTCCCGTACTGCCTGCACCCGGACAACGCCGGGCAGGCACGCAGCTACCTCGACCCGGCGGGCCGGCTCGGCTGGTCGGAGCTCGGGTCGCTGCCGCTGCGCCACGTGGTGGAGCGCCACCACGCGGACCGGATCACTTCGTCGACGCTGATGTCGGCGCTTTCCCACATCCAGAACGTCTACGACGCCGAGGCGCTGGAACAACCGATGAGAGCGATTGGGGGCGAGTCGTGACGAGTTCACGCCGGACAGTCCGTGCGTATCCGTTCGACATGCACGAGATCTCCGTTTCCGAGCAGTACCACATCTTGCAGCGCGAAGAGCCGATGAGCCGGGTGCAGATGCCCTTCGGCGAACCGGCTTGGCTGGCGACGAAGTACGCCGACGTCAAGCTGGTGACGACCGACCCGCGGTTCAGCCGGGAGCTCGCGCAGGGCCTCGACCAGCCGCGGATGCGCCGCCAGCAGATGGGCGACGGCATCATGGGGATGGACCCGCCGGACCACTCCCGGCTGCGCCGCCTGGTGAGCAAGGCGTTCACCGCGCGTCGCCTGGAGCAGATGCGCGAGGGGGTCAAGGACCTGGTCAACCGGCTGCTCGACGACATGCAGGCACACGGCGACAGCGCCGACCTCGTCGAGGAGCTGGCCCGGCCGCTGCCGGTCACCGTGATCTGCGACCTGCTCGGGGTGCCGCAGGAGGACCACAAGATCTTCCGCGAGTGGACCCAGGCGCTGGTCAGCGACGCCACGGCCAAGGGTGACGTGCTCGACGTCTACGGCGACCAGCTCGACAACTACGTCGCCGGGCTGGTGGCGCAGCGTCGCGAGGAGCCGACCGACGACCTGCTCGGCGCGCTCGTCTACGCCCGCGACGCGGGGGACAAGCTGACCGAGAACGAGCTGATCTCGATCGCCGGTGCGGGCCTGCTGACCGGTGGCGTCGAGACGGTGTCGACGGCGCTGCCGAGCTTCATCTTCACGTTGCTGACGCAGCCCGAGCTGCTGGCCCAGCTGCGCGCGGACCCGGACCTGATGCCGACGGCGATCGAGGAGCTGCTGCGGTACGTGCCGATCAACACCGCGGCGATGTTCGCGCGCTACGCCACCGAGGACATCCGCTTCGGCGACGTCGTGGTGCGCGCGGGCGACCCGGTGCTGCCGGCGCTGCACGCGGCCAACCGCGACCCCGAGGTGTTCGCCGACCCGGACCGCATCGACCTGACGCGCAAGCCGAACCCGCACGTCGCGTTCGGCCACGGCCCGCACCACTGCATCGGCGCGCAGCTGGCCCGGCTGGAGCTGCAGGAAGCCCTGAAGGCGATCCTGGCGCGGTTCCCGGACCTGCGGTTCGCGGACGGGCGTGAAGGTGTGAAGTGGGAGTACGGCGTGATCGTGCGCGGGCCTTCGCTGCTGCGCATCGCGTGGTGACTTCCCGCCCCTAGAAGCGTTTTCAGGGGATCCGGCGGCGCTGCGTGCCGACCTACGATCGAAAAAGACGACCTTGAGTGCTGGCTTGCTACAGCGGTGGAGTGCGGAATGCGTGAGTTTGAAACCGAATCGAATCGGGCGTCCGGGTTCGCGGAGCGGCTGACCGAACTGCCCCCCGGTGACCGCTCGGCATTCCTGGCCGACGTCGTCCACGACGCCACGCGGGCCGCGCTCCTGGCGGCCCGGCCGGACGTCCCGGCGGTACTGGACCCCGAAAAGGCGTTCTCCGACCACGGGTTCGACTCGCTGGCCGCGGTGGAGCTGCACGCGCGGCTCACCGAGGCCACCGGGCTCGACCTGCCGGTCACGCTGGCCTTCGACCACCCGACGCCGGTCGCCGTCGCGCGCTTCCTGCACGCGGCGGTGTTCGGCGCCGAGGTCGTCCACAGTGGACCGATCGCGGCCGGTGACACCGACGAGCCGGTCGCGATCGTCGGCATCGGCTGCCGCTACCCGGGCGGGGCCGCCTCGCCCGAGGACCTCTGGCGGCTCGTCGCCGAAGAGGTGCACACCATCACCGGGTTCCCGACCGACCGCGGCTGGGACCTCGACGGCCTCTACGACCCGGACCCGGACCGCCCGGGCAGCAGCTACGTCACCTCCGGCGGGTTCCTGCCCGACGCCGGGGAGTTCGACGCCGGGTTCTTCGGCATCGCCCCGCGCGAGGCGTCCGCGATGGACCCGCAGCAGCGGCTCGTCCTCGAGACCGCCTGGGAAGCCCTGGAGCGCGCCAAGATCGACCCGACGACGCTGCGCGGCACGCCCGCCGGCGTCTTCATCGGCGCCGAGGCCCAGGAGTACGGCCCGCGCCTGCACGAGGCCCCGGACGGCCTCGACGGGTACATGCTCACCGGCAACGCGCCCAGCGTGGTCTCCGGCCGCGTCGCCTACGCGCTCGGCCTCGAAGGCCCGACGCTGACCGTCGACACCGCGTGCTCCGGCTCGCTCGTCGCGCTGCACCTCGCCGTGCAGTCCCTGCGCCGCGGCGAGACCCCGCTCGCGCTCGCCGGCGGCGTCGCCGTCATGGGCGGGCCCGGCACGTTCACCGCGTTCAGCCGCCAGCGCGGCCTCGCCGAAGACGGCCGTTGCAAGGCCTTCGCCGCCGGGGCCGACGGCACCGGGTTCGCCGAGGGCGTCGGTGTCCTGGTGCTGGAACGCCTGTCCGACGCGGTCGCGAACGGGCACACCGTGCTCGCCGTCGTCCGCGGCACCGCCATCAACTCCGACGGGGCCTCCAACGGCCTCACCGCCCCCAACGGCCCGTCGCAGCAGCGCGTCATCCACCGCGCGCTCGCCGACGCCCGGCTGGAAGCGTCCGAAGTGGACGCCGTCGAGGCGCACGGCACCGGCACCCGGCTCGGCGACCCGATCGAGGCGCAGGCCCTGCTCGCCACCTACGGCCAAAGCCGTGAGAGGCCGCTGCTGCTCGGCTCGATCAAGTCCAACATCGGCCACACGCAGGCCGCGGCCGGCGTCGCGGGCGTGATCAAGATGGTCGAGGCGATCCGCCGCGGCCGGCTCCCGAAGACCCTGCACGTCGACGCGCCGACCCCGCACGTCGACTGGACCGCGGGCGCGGTCGAGCTGCTGACCGAGGCCCGCGAGTGGCCCGCGGTCGAGCGTCCGCGCCGCGCGGGTGTCTCGTCGTTCGGCGTCAGCGGCACCAACGCGCACGTCATCATCGAGCAGGCGCCGGCCACCGCCGACGAGACCGTCGACACCCAGCCGCTCCCGGTCGTGCCGCTCGTCGTCTCGGCCCGCAGCGAGGAAGCCCTGCGGGCGCAGGCCGAAAAGCTCGTGTCCACAGTGGAGTCCGCCGACCTCACCGAGATCGGCTTCTCGCTGGCCGGCACGCGCGCCGCGCACGACCACCGCGCCGTCGTCGTCGCCGAGAGCACCGAGGACGCCGTCCGCGGGTTGAAGGCCCTCGCCGCGGGGGAGCAGGACTCTTCCGTCGTCATCGGCGAACGCACGCCGGGCAAGCTCGCGATGCTGTTCACCGGCCAGGGTTCGCAGCGGCTCGCCATGGGCAAGGAGCTGTACCTGGCCCACCCGGTCTTCGCCGAGGTCTTCGACGAGGCCATCGACCACCTCGACGTGCAGATGGACCGCCCGCTGCGCGACGTCCTCTTCGGCGACGACGCCGACGAGCTGAACGGCACCCAGTACGCCCAGTGCACGCTGTTCGCGATCGAGGTCGCGCTGGCCCGGCTGCTGGAGTCGTGGGGCGTCCGGCCGGACGTCCTGCTCGGGCACTCGATCGGCGAGCTGGCCGCCGCGCACATCGCCGGCGTCTGGTCGCTGGAGGACGCCTGCCTGGTCGTCGCCGCGCGCGGTCGTCTCATGCAGGCGCTGCCCGAGGGTGGCGCGATGGTCGCGGTCGCCGCCACCGAGGACGAGGTCCTGCCGCTGCTCACCGATGGTGTCAGCATCGCCGCGATCAACGGCCCGGCGTCCGTCGTCGTCTCCGGTGCGCGGGACGCGGTCGAGGCCGTCGTCGCGGTGTTCCGCGCGCAGGGCCGCAAGACGAGCGAGCTGCGCGTTTCGCACGCGTTCCACTCGCCGCTGATGGAGCCGATGCTCGCCGAGTTCCGGGAGGTCCTGGAGGTCGTCGACTTCGCGCCGCCGTCGATCCCGGTCGTCTCGAACGTCACCGGCCGCCTGGCGACCGCCGAAGAGCTGTGCTCGCCCGGTTACTGGCTCTACCACGTCCGGCGCGCCGTGCGGTTCGCCGACGGCGTCGCCGCGCTCGCCGCGGCCGGGGTCACCACCGCGCTCGAGATCGGCCCGGACGCCGTCCTCGCGGCCATGGCCGCCACCGGCCCGCACGGCACCGACATCACCTTCGTCCCCGCGCAGCGCCGCGGCCACGCCGAGGTCCCGGCACTCGCCGGCGCGCTCGGCCGGCTGCACACCCGCGGCGTGCGGGTCGACTGGACCGCGTTCTTCGGCCCGGCCAACGCCGTCGACCTGCCGACGTACGCCTTCCAACGCAAGCACTTCTGGCTCACCGCACCGGGCCACGGCGACGCGGCCGGCTTCGGCCAGCTCGCCTCCGGCCACCCGCTGCTGGGTGCCGAGATCGGCCTGGCCGACCACGACGGCCTGGTCCTGACCGGCCGGATCGGCCTGCGGTCGCACCCGTGGCTCGCCGACCACACCATCGCCGGCACGGCCCTGCTGCCCGGCACCGCGTTCGTCGAGATGGCCCTGCACGCCGCCGAGCGGGCGGGCTGCGACGTCGTCGACGAGCTGACCCTGCAGGCGCCGCTCGCCGTGCCGGACGGCCGTGGGGCCGAGGTGCAGGCCGTGGTCGGCCCGGTCGAGGACGGCCGCCGCACCATCGAGTTCTACTCGCGGACCGAGCAGGACGTCGCCTGGACCCGCCACGCCGCCGGCGTGCTGGCCGAGGCGGAGGCCGCCGAGCCCGCGCCGATCACCGAGTGGCCGCCGTCGGGCGCCGAGGTCGTCGCCACGCACGAGCTGTACGCAGAGCTGGCGGCGCAGGGGTACGGCTACGGCCCGCTGTTCCAGGGGCTGCGCACGGCGTGGAAGCGCGACGACGTCGTGTTCGCCGAGGTCGCCCTGCCGACCCGGGACGAGGACTTCGGGATCCACCCGGCGCTGCTCGACGCGGTCCTGCACGCCACCGACTTCGCCCCGGGCGAGGCTCGCGAAGCCGACGAGATCCGCCTGCCGTTCGCCTGGACCGGTGTGCGGCTGCACGCCTCCGGCGCGACCGAGGTGCGGGTGCGGATCACCTCGCCCGCCACCGGCGGCGTCTCGCTGGAGGTCACCGACCCGGCGGGGACGCCGGTGCTGTCGGTCGAGTCGTTCCGCTCCCGCCCGGTCAGCGGCGCCGACCTCGGCCCGCGCGCGCAGGACCTGCTGCACACCGTCGAATGGACGCCGGTCGCGGCCGCCGAAGGGGATTTCCCGGTCACCGAGGTCACCGGCCTGGCCGAGCTGACCGAGGTGCCGGACACGATCGTCGTGCCGGTCGCCGCGAAGGGCCGGAGCATCCCGGCGGCGGCCAAGCAGGTCGCCCACCGCGTGCTCGCCGTCCTCCAGGAGTTCGTCGCCGACGAGCGCTTCGCCGCGGCCAAGCTCGTGCTCCGGACGCCCGGCTCGCTCGCCGACTCCGTGGTGCGCGGGCTGGTGCGCTCGGCGCAGGCGGAGCAGCCGGGCCGGATCGTCCTGATCGAGGGCGAGACCACCGCGAAGACCCTGGCCACCGCGCTCGCGTCCGGTGAGCCGGAGCTGCGGGTCGACGGCGACCAGGTCCGGGCCGCCCGGCTCGTCCGCCTGCACACCGACACGCCGGCCTGGCAGGCCGACGGCGCCGTGCTGGTCACCGGCGGCACCGGCGGCCTCGGCGCGCAGGTCGCCCGGCACCTCGTCACCACGCACGGCGTCCGGCACCTGGTGCTGCTCAGCCGCCGCGGGAACGACGCCCCGGGCGCGGCCGAACTGGTCGCCGAGCTGTCGGAGAGCGCCACGGTGCAGGTCATCGCCGGTGACGTCACGAAGAAGCGGTCGCTGTCGGCCGCGCTGAAGAAGATCGAGCAGCCGCTGACCGCCGTCGTCCACACCGCCGGTGTCCTCGACGACGCGATGATCGGCTCGCTCACCGAAGACCGCCTCGACGCCGTCCTCGCCCCGAAGGTCGACGCCGCGTGGGCGCTGCACGAGCTGACCTCCGACCTGGCCGCGTTCGTCCTGTTCTCGTCGTCGGCCGGTCTGGTCGACGGCGCGGGCCAGGCCAACTACGCCGCGGGCAACACCTTCCTCGACGCGCTCGCCGAGCACCGCCGCGAGCAGGGCCTCCCCGCGACGTCGCTGGCCTGGGGCCTGTGGACCGACGAGGGCGCCGCGCTCGGCATGAGCGCCGGACTGTCCGAAAAGGACCTGAGCCGGATCGGCCGGCTGGGCCTCGCCCCGCTGACCGCGTCCGAAAGCCTGGCCGCGCTGGACGCCGCGGTCGCGAGCGACACGGCGAACGTCGTGCCGACCCGCGTCGACCGCGCCGCACTGAGCGCCCGCGAGGACGTCCCGGCGCTCCTGCGTGGCCTCGCCCCCGCGAACCGGCGTCGCGTCGCCGCGGTCTCGGGCGAACTCACGCCGGAACGGCAGTTCGCCGAGCGGTTCGTCTCGCTGTCCGAGGCCGACCGCGACCGCGCGGTGCTCGACCTGGTGCGCACCCACGTCGCGGCCGTGCTCGGCCACGACGGCCCGTCGGCGATCAGCCCGTCGCGCCCGTTCGGCGAGATCGGCTTCGACTCCCTCGCCGCCGTGGAACTGCGCAACATCCTCGACTCGGTCACCGGCCTGCGGCTGCCCGCGACGCTGGTGTTCGACCACCCGACCCCGCGTGCGCTCGCCGAGTACCTGGTCACGCGCGTCGCCGGGCTCGCCCCGACGACGCCGGTCGCGCCGGTGACCACGGCCGACCCGGAAGAGCCGATCGCCATCGTCGGCATCGCCTGCCGCTACCCGGGTGGCGTGGCGACGCCGGAGGACCTGTGGCGGCTCGTCGCCGGTGGGGAAGAGGCGCTGACGCCGTTCCCGGCCGACCGCGGCTGGAACGTCGACGCGCTGTACGACCCCGAGCCCGGAAAGCCCGGCCACAGCTACGTCAAGCACGGCGCGTTCCTGCACGACGCCGCCGAGTTCGACGCCGACTTCTTCGAGATCAGCCCGCGTGAAGCGGCCGCGATGGACCCGCAGCAGCGGCTGCTGCTCGAAGTGTCCTGGGAGGCGTTCGAGCGGGCCGGCATCGACCCGGTCTCCCTGCGCGGCAGCGCGACCGGCGTGTTCGCCGGCGTCATGTACCACGACTGGGGCACGCGTCTCGGCACGGTGTCCGACGACATCGCGGGCTACCTCGGCAACGGCAGCCTCGCCAGCGTCGTCTCCGGCCGCGTGTCCTACGCCCTCGGCCTTGAAGGCCCGACGGTCACCGTCGACACGGCGTGCTCGTCCTCGCTGGTCGCCCTGCACTGGGCGGTCCAGGCCCTGCGCCGCGGCGAGTGCACCCTGGCCCTCGCCGGTGGTGTCACCGTGATGTCCACTCCGGACACGTTCGTCGACTTCAGCCGCCAGCGCGGGCTGTCCGCCGACGGTCGCTGCCGCTCGTTCGCGGACTCGGCCGACGGCACCGGCTGGGGCGAGGGCGCCGGCATGCTGCTCGTCGAGCGGCTCTCCGACGCCAAGCGCAACGGCCACCCGGTCCTCGCCCTGCTCAAGGGCTCCGCGGTCAACCACGACGGCGCGTCCAACGGCCTCACCGCCCCGAACGGTCCCTCGCAGCAGCGCGTGATCGCGAAGGCACTGGCCGATGCCGGTCTCGCACCGTCCGAAGTGGACGCCGTCGAAGGCCACGGCACCGGCACCACGCTGGGCGACCCGATCGAGGCGCAGGCCCTGCTCGCCACCTACGGCCAGGACCGCGCCGAGGACCAGCCCCTGTGGCTCGGCTCGATCAAGTCGAACATCGGCCACACCCAGGCCGCCGCCGGTGTTGCCGGCATCATCAAGATGGTCATGGCGCTGCGCAACGAGCAGCTGCCGCAGACCCTGCACGTCGATCGTCCGTCCACTGTGGTCGACTGGGACACCGGTGCGGTGCGGCTGCTGACCGAGTCGCGCGACTGGTCACCCAACGGCCACCCGCGCCGGGCCGCCGTCTCGTCGTTCGGGATCAGCGGCACCAACGCCCACGTGATCATCGAGCAGGCCCCGGCCGACGCCGAGGTCGAGCAGCCGGCCGAGCCGCAGCCCGACGCCGTCGTCCCGGTCGCGCTCTCCGGGCGCACCCCGGCCGCCGTGCGCGGCCAGGCCGCCCGGCTGCGCGAATACCTCGCCGACCACGAAGACATCACGGTCGCCGAGCTGGCGCGTTCGCTGGTTTCGACCCGGTCGGCGCTGGAGCACCGTGCGGTGGTCGTCGCCGGGACCCCGGCCGAGCTGGCCGCCGGCCTCGACGCGCTGGCGACCGGGGAGCAGGCCGGCGATGTCGTCACCGAGGGCAAGCTGGCGTTCCTGTTCTCCGGGCAGGGCGCGCAGCAGGTCGGGATGGGGGCCGCGCTGGCGGAGACCTACCCGGTCTTCGCGGCGGCGTTCGACGCCGTGTGCGCCGCGATCGACCCGCTGCTGGACGTGCCGCTGCGGGACGTCGTCTTCGGCACGACGGCGCTGGCGGACCGCGGCCTGCTCGACCAGACGCAGTACACCCAGACCGCCTTGTTCGCGGTCGAGGTCGCGCTGTTCCGGCTCGCCGAGTCGTGGGGGATCGTCCCCGACGCCCTGGCCGGCCACTCGATCGGTGAGCTGGCCGCGGCGCACGTCGCCGGGGTGCTCTCCCTCGAAGACGCTTCGAAGCTGGTCGCCGCGCGCGGCCGGCTCATGGGCTCGCTGAGCGAGCCGCGGGGTGCGATGGTCTCGCTGGCCACCACCGAAGAGGCCGCGCGCGAGCTGATCCGCGGGCACGAGGACGAGGTCAGCATCGCCGCCGTCAACGGTCCCGCGTCGGTCGTGGTCTCCGGGGTCGCCGAGGTCGTCGCGCGGATCGAGCGGGCGGCCACGGTCGCCGACGTCCGGACGCGCCGGCTGCGCGTGAGCCACGCGTTCCACTCGCCGCTGATGGCGCCGATGCTCGACGAGTTCCGCGAGATCGCCGCCGGGCTGGCGTTCCACGCGCCGCGGATCCCGATCTTCTCCACGGTTTCCCCCGGCGCCGACCTGACGTCGCCGGAGTACTGGGTCACCCACGTCCGCGAAGCCGTGCGCTTCGGGGACGCGGTGGCCGCGCTGGCCGCCGACGGCGTGCGGACGTTCCTCGAGCTGGGGCCGGACAGCGTGCTGACCGCGCTCGGCCGGCAGATCGACCCGGACGCCGCGTTCGTGCCGTTCGGCCGCCGCGACCGGGACGAGGTGCGCACCGCGCTGGCCGCGCTCGGCCGCCTCCACACCCGCGGCGCCGCCACGCTGGACCGCGTGCTCGGCGACGGCCCGGTCCGGCTCGACCTGCCGACGTACGCCTTCCAGCACAAGCGCTTCTGGCTCGACGCGACGCCGTCCGGCGACGTGACGGCGGTCGGCCAGCAGCCGCTGCCGCACCCGATGCTGGGCGCGGTCGTGCCGCTGTCCGGTTCGGACACCACCGTGCTCACCGGCCGGCTGTCCGCCGGGTCGGTGCCGTGGGTGGCCGACCACGTCGTGAAGGGCGCGATCCTGGTGCCCGGCACCGGGTTCGTCGAGCTCGCCATCGCGGCCGGCGACCAGGTCGGCCACTCGACGGTCGAAGAGCTGACGCTGCAGGCGCCGCTCGTCCTGCCGCCGGACGGTGCCGTCGCGCTCCAGGTCGTGGTCGGCCCCGCCGACGGCGACCGCCGCCCGGTCACCGTGTTCTCCCGGCCTGCCGACGGCGAAGAGTGGACCCAGCACGCGATCGGCACGCTGTCCGCGGCGCCGCGGCCCGAGCCCGCCGGGCTCACCGAGTGGCCGCCGGCCGGGGCGACGCCCGTCATCGTCGAAGGCGCCTACACCCTGCTCGACGAGCGCGGCTACGGCTACGGCCCGTCCTTCCAGGGGCTCAAGGCCGCCTGGCGGCGGGGCAACGAGGTCTTCGCCGAGGTCGCGCTGCCGGAACCGGCGGCGTCGACGGCGAACCTGTACGGCCTGCACCCGGCGTTGCTCGACATCGCCATGCACGCCGACCTGCTCGGCGACCCGGGCGGTGCGACCCTGCTGCCGTTCGTCTGGAACGGCGTCACGCTGCACGCCGCCGGCGCTTCGGTGCTGCGGGTGCGGATCGAGCGGCTCAACGGCGACGAGGTGTCGGCCATCGAGGTGGCCGACAGCGAAGGCCGTCCGGTCGCGACCATCGACTCGCTCGTCTCGCGTCCGGTCCGCCGGGAGCTGACGGCTTCGTCCGAAGTGGACGGATCGCTGCTGAAGATCGCCTGGCAGCCCGTCTCCGTGCCGCAGTCCGACGCCGAAGTGGTCGCCATCGGCCGCGGTCGCGTCGGGGTGGCCGCCACCTACGCCGGGTTCGCCGACCTCATCGCGGTGATCGACCGCGGCGAGCCGGTGCCGGCCCTGATCACGCTGACCGTGCCGGGCGCCGAAGGTGACGTCCCGGCCGCGGCCCGCGAGAATGCCGCGTGGCTGCTCGCCGAGCTGCAGGCCTGGCTGGCCGAGCCCCGGTTCGGGATCACCAAGCTGGCCGTGGTGACGCAGGACGCGGTGCCCGCCGGTGAGTCCACTGTGGACGTCACGCAGGGGCTGCTGTGGGGTCTGGCCCGCGGGGCCCAGGCCGAGCACCCCGGGCGCGTGTTCGTCGTCGACGCCGATTCCGGCACAGCGGCCGCCTCGATCGCGGCGGTCGTCGCTTCCGGGGAACCCGAGGCCGCGATCCGCGACGGCGCGGTGCTCGTGCCGCGGTACGCCAAGACCGAGTCCGGCGACGCCTCGCCGTGGGGCACCGGCGCCGTGCTGATCACCGGCGGCACCGGCGGGCTCGGCAGCCTGCTGGCCCGCTACCTGGTGGCCGAGCACGGCGTCACCGACCTGGTGCTCACCAGCCGTCGCGGGCTCGGCGCGCCGGGCGCCCGGCAGCTGGTCGAGGACCTGAAGGACCTGGGTGCCCGGGTGCGGGTCGCCGCGTGCGATGTCACCGAACGCGCCGAGGTCGAGAGCCTGCTCGGGGCGATCGAGAACCTCACCGGCGTGGTGCACGCGGCGGGCACGGCCGACAGCGGCGTCTTCGACTCGCTGACCGCCGACCGGCTCGACTCGGTCCTGCGGGCCAAGGTCGACGCCGCCTGGCACCTGCACGAGCTGACCCACGACCTCGCCGCGTTCGTGCTGTTCTCCTCCGCCGGCGGCCAGGTGCTGCCCGCGGGCCAGGCGAACTACGCCGCGGCCAACGCGTTCCTCGACGGCCTCGCCGAGCACCGGAAGGCGTCCGGCCTCAAGGCGACGGCGCTGGCCTGGGGTCTCTGGGCCGAGAACACCGGCCTCGGCGGCGAGCTGGCCGAAGCCGACCTCGCCCGGATGGCCCGGCTCGGCCTCCCGGCCGTCACCGCGGAGCAGGGACTCGCGCTGTTCGACGCGGCGACCGCCGCCGAGGACGCCGTGATCGCCCCGCTGCGGGTCGACGTCGCGGCGCTGCGCGCCCGGACCGACGACCTGCCGGCGTTGCTGCGCGGGTTCGTCCCGCCGAAGGCCCGCCGGACCGCCAAGGCGGCGAAGGCGGCCGACAACGCACTGGCCGCCGAGCTGGCTTCGCTGGCCGACAACGAGCGCGACCGCGTCCTGCTGGACATCGTCCGCACTCAGGTGGCCACCGTGCTCGGCTACGCGGACAAGTCCGAAGTGGACGGCACCCGCGCGTTCAAGGAGCTCGGCTTCGACTCGCTCGCCGCGGTCGAGCTGCGCAACCTGCTCGGCACCGCCACCGGCCTGACCCTGCCGGCGACGCTGATCTTCGACCACCCGACCGCCAAGGCGGTGGCGGACTTCGTCAAGGGCAAGCTGCTCGGCGCGGTCGCGAAGGTCCCGGCCACGACGACCCGGACCAACGCGTCGATGCAGGAGCCGATCGCGATCGTCGGCATGGCCTGCCGGTACCCCGGCGGCGTCCGGTCGCCGGAGGACCTCTGGCAGCTGCTGGTCGACGAGGTCGACGCGGTGTCGGAGTTCCCGACCAACCGCGGCTGGGACATCGAGAGCATCTACGACCCCGAGCGCGGCAAGCGCGGCAAGACCTACGCCCGCGAAGGCGGCTTCCTCCACGAAGGCACGTTGTTCGACCCGGCGTTCTTCGGCATCGGCCCGCGCGAGGCCCTGGCCATGGACCCGCAGCAGCGGCTCCTGCTGGAGACGGCGTGGGAGGCCATCGAGCGGGCCGGCATCGACCCGACCGCGCTGCGCGGCAGCATGACCGGCGTCTTCACCGGCGCGATGTACGACGACTACGGCAGCCGCGTCCCCGGCGCGCCCCTCGACGTCGCCGCCTACATCCCCAACGGCAGCTCGGGCGCGGTCGTCTCCGGCCGCATCTCCTACCTGCTGGGGCTGGAAGGCCCGTGCATGACGGTCGACACCGCGTGCTCGTCTTCGCTGGTCACGCTGCACCTCGCGGTGCAGGCGCTGCGGGCGGGGGAGTGCGGGCTGGCCCTCGCGGGCGGCGTCACGCTGCTCTCGCAGCCGGACCTGTTCGTCGACTCCAGCCGCCAGGGCGTCCTTTCGCCCAACGGCCGGTCGAAGTCCTTCTCCGCGGCGTCCGACGGCGTCGGCTGGGCCGAGGGCGCGGGCCTGCTCCTGCTGGAGCGGCTGTCCGACGCGCAGCGCAACGGCCACGAAGTCCTCGCGGTGGTCCGTTCGAGCGCCGTCAACCAGGACGGCGCGTCCAACGGCCTCACCGCGCCAAACGGGCCGTCGCAGGAACGCGTGATCCACGCGGCCCTGGCGGCCGGAGGTTTGACGCCGTCCGAAGTGGACGCCGTCGAGGCGCACGGTTCGGGCACGAAGCTGGGTGACCCGATCGAGGCGCAGGCGCTGCTGGCCACCTACGGCCAGGACCGGCCGGACGGGCGGCCGCTGTACCTGGGCTCGGTGAAGTCCAACATCGGCCACGCGCAGGCCTCCGGCGGCGCGGCGGGCGTGATCAAGGTCGTCCAGGCCATGCGGCACAACATGCTGCCGAAGTCGCTGCACATCGACGCGCCGTCCCCGGTCGTCGACTGGACCACCGGCGACATCGAGCTGCTGAGCGAGGCCCGGCCGTGGCTGCCCAACGGCCGCCCGCGCCGTGCCGGCGTCTCGTCGTTCGGCATCAGCGGCACCAACGCGCACATCATCATCGAAGAGGCACCTCCGTCCACTGTGGAGCGTCCGCGCCGGACGGCCCCGCCGCTGACGTCGGTCCCGCTGCCGATCGCCGGCACCACTGCGGCGGCGCTCGCCGACCAGGCGGCCCGGATGGCCGCGTGGATCCGGTCGAACCCGGAGCTGGACCTCACCGACGTCGGCTACTCGCTCGCCACCGGGCGAGCGGCCCTCGACCACCGCTCGGTGGTCCTGGCCGCGACCCGAGACGCCGCGTTGAAGGCCCTCGACGGGCTCGCCACCGGCGGGACCCCGGCGGGCACGGTGACCGGCGCGACCAGCGCGGCCGACCTGACCGCGTTCCTGTTCACCGGGCAGGGCGCGCAGCAGCCGGGCATGGGCCGCCGGCTGTACGAGGCCTTCCCGGTCTTCGCCGGCGCCTTCGACGAGGCCTGCGGCCTGTTCGACACCGAGGTCCCGCTGAAGGACGTCATCTGGGACGGCAGCGAGCTGCTGAACCAGACCGCGTACACGCAGTGCGCGCTGTTCGCGATCGAGGTCGCGCTCTACCGCCTGGTGGAGTCGTGGGGCGTCACGCCGGACTACGTCGCCGGGCACTCGATCGGCGAGCTGGCCGCGGCGCACGTCGCCGGGGTCTTCTCCCTGGCCGACGCGTGTGCCCTGGTCGCCGCTCGCGGCCGGTTGATGCAGGCGCTGCCGTCCGGGGGCGCCATGGCGGCGATCGCGGCCACCGAGGACGAGGTGCGGGCCGCGCTCCCGGCCGGGGTCGACGTCGCCGCGGTCAACGGCCCGCGCTCGGTCGTCATCTCCGGACCCGAGGAAGCGGTGAAGGCCGCCATGGCCGCCTTCAAGGAAGCCGGACGGCGCGTGAAGCAGCTGGTCGTCTCGCACGCCTTCCACTCCTCGCTGATGGAACCGATGCTGGCCGACTTCGCCGTGGTGGCCGAGAAACTGACCTACTCGGCGCCGAGCATCCCGGTCGTCTCCAACGTGACCGGCCGGATCGCCACCGCCGAACAGCTGTGCTCGCCGGAGTACTGGGTGAACCACGTGCGGGAGGCCGTCCGCTTCGCCGACGGCGTCGGCGCGCTGCTCTCGGCCGGGGTCACCCGGTTCGTCGAGCTGGGCCCGGACGCGGTGCTGACCGGCATGGCCCGCGAGTGCGACACAGCGCTCGCGGACCGGCCCGACCGCGTCGTGGGCGTGCCCGCGCTGCGCCGGGGCCGCGACGAAGTCCAGACGCTCTTCACCGCGCTCGCCACGCTGTACTCGCGCGGGGCGAAGCCCGACTGGAGTGCGGTGTTCGCCGGGCGCGGTGCGGCCACTGTGGACCTGCCGACGTACGCCTTCCAGAACAAGGAGTACTGGCTCAACGCGACGAAGCGGACCGGCGACGTCGGCTCGCTGGGCGCCAAGGCCGCCGGGCACCCGCTGCTGGGTGCGCTGGTCGAGCTGCCCGACGGCGGCGCGGTGCTCACCGGCCGGCTCGCGGTCGACAAGCAGACCTGGCTGGCCGACCACGTGGTGATGGGCCGGACGATGCTGCCGGGCACCGCGTACGTCGAGCTGGCCCTGCACGCCGGCGACCAGGTCGGCTGCGACGTCCTGGAGGAGCTGACCCAGCAGGCCCCGCTGCTGCTCCCGGCCGAAGGCGGCGTCGACATCCGCGTCGTCGTCGGCGCGCCGGGCGCGGGCGGCCGTCGTGAGCTGTCGGTGCACTCCCGGATCGACGACGTCTGGACCCAGCACGCGGCCGGCACCCTGGCCGCCGGGGCCCAGCCGGCGGAGTTCGACCTCTCGGTGTGGCCGCCGGAGGGCGCCGAAGCCGCCGACCTCACCGGGCTCTACGACGACCTGGCCGGGCTCGGCTTCGGCTACGGCCCGGTGTTCCGGAACCTGCGCGCGGTCTGGCTGCGCGACGGGGAGGTGTTCGCCGAGGTGGCGCTGCCCGAGGGCACCGATTCCCGGGAGTTCGGTCTCCACCCGGGGCTGCTCGACTCGGCGCTGGGCGCGACGGACTTCCTCGTCCCCGGTGGCCCGAAGGCGCTGACCGAGACGACGATCCCGTTCGCCTGGAACCAGGTCTCGCTGCACGCGGCCGGAGCCACGACACTGCGGGTGCACGTCCGCAAGGAGGGCAAGGACGCCTCGCTGGCGCTGGCCGACGCGACCGGTTCGCCGGTCGCCTGGATCGAGTCGCTGGTGACGCGGCCGGTGTCGGAAGGCCAGCTGGGCGCGAAGGTGCCCGACTCGCTGTACCGGATCGACTGGCAGCCCGCGGCCGGCGTCCGCCTGGTCAAGTCGCTCGAAGGCTGGGCCGTGCTCGGCACCGACGACCTCGGCCTCGGCGTCCCGACCCACGAGCAGCTGGTGGCCGCCGACGTCCTGGTCCTCCCGATCGGCGCGGCCGAAGGGGACGTCCCGGCCCGCGTCCACGCCACGGTCCAGGAAACCCTGAGGCAGCTGCAGGCCTGGCTCGACGGCTTCGAGGGCAAGCTCCTGGTCGTCACGCGCAACGCCGTGGCCGACAACGCGGACCTCGCGCAGGCGCCGGTCTGGGGGCTCGTCCGGGCCGCGCAGGCGGAGAACCCCGGGCGGATCCAGATCGTCGACGTCGACGATCTGTCCCAGTCGACGCGGGCCCTGCCCGCGGTGGTCGCCTCCGGTGAGCCGGAAGCGATCGTCCGGGTCGGCGAGGTCCGGGTGCCCCGGCTGGCCAAGGTCACGACGCTCGGCGACCCGATCGAGTGGGACCCGGCCGGCACGGTGCTCATCACCGGCGGCGCCGGGCTGCTCGGCGGGCACCTGGCCCGGCACCTCGTCACCCGCGGGGCCCGGAACCTGGTCTTGACCAGCCGTCGCGGTCTCGAGGCGGCCGGGGCTCGCGAACTCGTCGACGAGCTGGCCGAGCAGGGTGCCGAGGTGACCGTCGCGGCCTGCGACGTCACCGACCGGGCCGAGCTGGCCACGCTCATCGAGTCGCTGCCGGACCTCACCGCCGTGGTGCACGCCGCCGGCCAGATGGACAGCGCGGTGCTGAGCGCGCTCACCCCGGAGCAGGTCGGGAACGTCCTGCGCCCCAAGGTGGACGCGGCCTGGCACCTGCACGAGCTGACCGCTTCGCTGGACCTCAAGGCGTTCGTCCTCTACTCGTCGGCGGGCGGCCTGCTGCTCGCCGCCGGGCAGGCGAACTACGCGGCGGGCAACGTCTTCCTCGACGCACTGGCCGAGCACCGCACGGCGCTGGGCCTCCCGGCGACGTCGCTGGCCTGGGGTCCTTGGGAGGGCAGCGGCGACGCGGTCGACCTGACGCACGTCGCCCGATACGGGGTCGCGGAGCTGGCCGTCACCGACGGGCTCGCGCTCTTCGACGCCGCGCTCGCGGCCGGGGAACCGACGCTGGTGCCGGTGCAGCTCGCCGACCTGAAGGAAGCCGACCGGCTGGCACCGCTCCTGCGGGGCCTGGTCACGGCCACCCCGCGGCGGGCTGCCGCGGCGGCGGGTCCGGCGACGGCGGCCCCCGAGGCCGGGTTCGCCGAGAAGCTGACCGTGATGTCGGCCGACGAGCGGGAAACCGCGCTGCTGCAGCTGGTTTGCGAGCACGCGGCGGGCGTCCTCGGCTACGACGACGCTTCGGCGGTCGGCGTCGAGAAGGGCTTCACCGACCTGGGCATCGACTCGCTGGCGGCGCTGGAACTGCGCAACCGGCTCGGGGCCGCCTGCGGGCTGCGCCTGCCGGCGACGCTGATCTTCGACTACCCGAGCCCGCTGCCGCTGACCCGGTTCCTGCTCGGGGAGCTGCTGCCCGAGCTCGGCGAGCCGGTCGAAGAAGTGGCCGAGGCCAACGGAACCGACGAAGTGGCCGCCATCGCCGGGATGGACCTGGCCGACCTGGTCAAGTCCGCGATGGCGGGCACGCACACAGAGGAGTCCCAGTGACCGGCCCATCGACAGAGCAGATCGTCGCCGCGCTGCGCCAGTCCATGATGGACAACGAGCGGCTCAAGGCGGACAACCAGAAGCTCACCGCGGCGATGAGCGAGCCGATCGCGATCATCGGGATGGGCTGCCGCTACCCCGGCGGGGTCACCACGCCGTCGCAGCTGTGGGAGCTCGTCGCGAGCGGCACCGACGCCGTCGGCGAGTTCCCCGAGGACCGCGGCTGGGACACCGCGTCGCTCTTCGATCCCGCGGGCCGGCCCGGGACGACGTACTCGAAGGAAGGCGGCTTCCTCTACGACGCCGCCGACTTCGAGCCGGAGTTCTTCGGGATCTCCCCGCGTGAGGCCCGCACGCTCGACCCGCAGCAGCGGATCGTCCTGGAGACGGCGTGGGAGGCCGTGGAACGCGCGGGCATCGTGCCCTCGACGTTGCGCGGCAGCAAGACCGGCGTCTTCGCGGGCGTGATGTACCACGACTACGGCGCCGGCAGCAGCGACGGCAGCCTGGTGTCGGGCCGCATCTCCTACACCCTCGGGCTCGAAGGCCCCTCGGTGTCGGTGGACACGGCGTGCTCGTCGTCGCTGGTCGCCCTGCACTGGGCGGCGCAGGCCCTGCGCCGCGGCGAGTGTTCGCTGGCGCTGGCCGGCGGCGTGACCGTGATGGTGACGCCGGACATGTTCGTCTACTTCAGCGAGCAGCAGGGCTTGTCCCCGGACGGCCGGTGCAAGGCGTTCGGCAGCGGCGCCGACGGCGTCGGCTGCTCCGAGGGCGCCGGGATGCTGCTGCTGGAGAAGCTTTCCGACGCACGCCGCAACGGCCACCACGTGCTGGCCGTGCTGCGCGGCAGCGCGGTGAACTCCGACGGCGCGTCCAGCGGCATCACCGTGCCCAACGGGCCCGCACAGCAGCGGGTGATCCGCGCGGCGCTGGCCGACGCCGGACTGGAACTGTCCGATGTGGACGCCGTCGAGGCGCACGGCACCGGCACCAAGCTGGGTGACCCGATCGAGGCGCAGGCGCTCATCTCGACCTATGGCAAGGCGGCGACGCCGGAGCGGCCGCTGCACGTCGGGTCGTTCAAGTCGAACGTCGGCCACACGCAGGCGGCCGCCGGCGTCGGTGGCGTGATCAAGATGGTGGAGGCGTTGCGGCGCGGAGTTCTGCCTCGCACGCTGCACGCCGAAGAGCCGTCGCCGCACGTGGAATGGACGGACACCGTCTCGCTGCTCACCGCCGAACGGCCGTGGCCGGAGACGGGACGGCCGCGTCGCGCCGGGGTGTCGTCGTTCGGCATCAGCGGGACCAACGCGCACGTGATCGTCGAGCAGGGCGACCCGGTGGCTGCCTCTTCCGGTGAAGAAGGCCCGGTGACCTGGCTGCTCTCCGCCAACGACCCCGAGGCGCTGCGGGCGCAGGCGGGCAAGCTGACCACTGTGGACGGGTCCACTATGGACGTCGGATACTCGCTGGTGACCACCCGGACCCTGGCCGAGCACCGCGCCGGGGTCGTGGCCGCCGACCGGGCGGGCGCCATCCGGGCGCTCACCGAGTACGCGGCGGGCCGTCCGTCGGGTGTCGTCGAAGGGGTCGCGAGTTCCGGCCGTACGGCGTTCCTGTTCACCGGCCAGGGTGCGCAGCGCGCCGGGATGGGCCTGGAGCTGGCGGCGGCGTTCCCCGCGTTCTCCGAGGTCTTCGACCTGGTCGTCGCCGAGCTGGACAAGCACCTGGACGTCCCGCTGAAGACCGTGCTCGGCTCCGAGGAGACCGGGTACACGCAGCCCGCGTTGTTCGCGATCGAGGTCGCGGTGTTCCGGCTGCTCGAGTCGTGGGGCGTCCAGCCGGACTACCTGCTCGGGCACTCGATCGGGGAGCTGGCCGCGGCGCACGTCGCCGGCGTGCTCTCGCTCGAGGACGCCTGCACGCTGGTGACGGCCCGGGCGCGGCTGATGCAGGCGCTGCCCAGCGGGGGCGCGATGGTCGCCGTGGCGGCCGCCGAAGCCGATGTCCTGCCACTGCTGAGCGACGGCGTGTCGATCGCCGCCGTCAACGGACCCGCGTCCGTGGTGCTCTCCGGCGACGAGGACGCGGTGCTCACCGTGGCCTCGAAGTTCTCGAAGACCACGCGGCTGAAGGTCTCGCACGCGTTCCACTCGGCCCTGATGGAGCCGATGCTGGCCGACTTCGCGTTCATCGCCCGGAACCTGACCTACCGCGCGCCGGAGATCCCGATCGTCTCGACGGTTTCGCCGGACGCCGACCTGACCTCGCCGGAGTACTGGGTGAGCCAGGTGCGCGACGCCGTCCGGTTCGCCGACGGGATCCGCACGCTGCTCGACGGGGGTGTCACGACGTTCGTCGAGGTCGGCCCGTCGGCGGTGCTCACCGCGATGGGGCAGACGTGCCTGGGCGACGACGACCGGGCGACGTTCGTCCCCGTGCTGCGCAAGGACCGGCCCGAAGCCGAGTCGGCGGCCGCCGCGGTTGCCGCTTTCTTCGTCAGCGGGTCCACTGTGGACTTCTCGGCGTTCTACGCCGGCGGGACGGCGGTCGAGCTGCCGACCTACGCGTTCCAGCGCAAGCGGTACTGGCTGGAGAACCCGACCGGCGCCCGCGTCCGCGGCGTCGCCGAGGTCGGGCAGCGCGACGCCGAGCACCCGCTGCTGGGTGCCGTCGTCGTCGCGGCCGATTCCGGGGGTGCCGTGCTGACCGGCCGGCTTTCGGCTTCGACGCAGCCGTGGCTCGCCGACCACGTCGTCCAGGGTTCGCTGGTGTTCCCCGGCACGGCGTTCGTCGAGCTGGCGGTCCGCGCCGGTGACGAGGTCGGCTGCGGGCGGCTCGACGAGCTGACCCTGGCCGCGCCGCTGATCGTGCCTTCGGAAGGGGCCGTCCGGCTGCAGGTCGTCGTCGGTGCTCTCGAATCGGAGCAGCGCTCTCTGTCGATTTATTCCCAGGCCGAGGACGCGGCCGAGTGGGTGCAGCACGGCTCTGGTCGGCTGTCTTCGTTCGTCTCGAGTCCGGCGGCTTTGCCGGAGTGGCCGCCCGCGGGGGCGGTCGAGATCGACGTGACCTCGCGCTACGACGACCTCGCCGCGCAGGGCTTCGACTACGGACCGGTGTTCGCCGGGCTGCGCCGCGTGTGGCAGGACGGCGACACACTGGCCGCCGAAGTCGCGCTGCCGGAGGACGCGGACGCCTCGGCGTTCGGCCTGCACCCGGCCCTGCTCGACGCCGCGCTGCACACGATCGGCCTGGCCGGGCCGACCGAGGACAAGCCGGTGCTGCCGTTCGCGTGGTCGGGCGTGTCGCTGCACGCTGCTGGGGCGGCCGAACTGCGGGTGCTGATCTCTTCGGATGTCGAGAACACCGTCTCGCTGAGCGCGACCGATGCCACCGGTGCGCCGGTGCTCAGCGTCGAATCGCTTTCGCTGCGGCCGATCGCGGCCGACGCGTTCCGGGCCACGCGCTCGGCGGTGGACGACTCGCTCTTCCGCGTCGAGTGGCAGCCGTTCTCCGGTGACGCCGTCTCGGGGGTCACTTCGGCGGTGCTCGGGAGTGGCTTCGGGCTGCCGGGTAAGTCCTATGTGGACCTCGCTGCTTTGGTTTCCCATGGGGTGGCGCCGGATGTGGTGTTCGCGCCGTTCGTGGCGCCTGACTCGGCTTCGCCGGTCGCGGCTCGTGAGGCGACGCACCGGTTGCTGGCGCTGGCTCAGGCCTGGGTCGCCGAAGAGACTCTCGCGTCTTCCCGGCTGGTCGTCGTCGCTGCACGCGCGATCGGGACGCGTCCCGAGGAGGGCGTCGAGGATCTGACGCACGCCGCGCTGTGGGGCGTGATCCGGACGGCTCAGCTGGAGTACCCGGACCGGTTCATGGTCGTCGATGTCGACGGCGGTTCGGTGCCCCTCGATGCGGTGCTCGGGGCGATGTACGCCGACGAGCCGGGTGTCGCGGTGCGCGATGGCGCGGTGCTGGTGCACCGGCTGGCGAAGTTCGTGCCCACACCCGCGGTCGCCGGGTTGGATCCCGACGGGACCGTGCTGGTCACCGGCGGTACCGGCGTGCTGGGGCAGCTGATCGCGCGGCACCTGGTGACCGACCACGGCGTCAAGCACCTGCTGCTCACGAGCCGTCGTGGTGCTTCGGCGCCGGGGGCGTCCGAGCTGGTTTCTTCGTTGACCGCGTTGGGCGCGTCTGTCGCGCTGGAGGCTTGTGACCTCGCGGACGGGGACGCGGTGGCGGCGCTGCTGGACGGGGTTTCGCTGGCGGCGGTCGTGCACACGGCGGGCGTCGTCGACGACGGCGTGCTGCTCGCGCTGACGCCCGAGCGGATGGACGCGGTGCTGCGGCCGAAGGTCGACGCGGCGTGGAACCTGCACTCGCTGACGGCTTCGCTGGACATTCCGTTCGTGCTGTACTCGTCGGCGGGCGGCACGCTCGGCGCGGCGGGGCAGGCGAACTACTCGGCGGCGAACGTCTTCCTGGACGCGCTGGCCCACCACCGGGCGGCCACCGGGCGGCACGCGGTGTCGCTGGCGTGGGGGTTGTGGTCCGAGGGTGGCATGTCGAACGAGCTGGCGGACACCGACCTGATCCGGATGGCCCGCTCGGGCGTGCTGGGCTTGTCGTTCGCGGACGGGCTTTCGCTGTTCGACGCGACTTTCGGGACTTCGCAGCCGTCTTTGGTGCCGGTCCGGCTGGACATGTCCGGGGTGCGGGCCGACGCGCACAGCGTCCCGGCGATGCTCCGGGGCCTGGTCCGCGGCGGCGTCCGCCGTCGCGCGGAGGTCGTGGACGACTCGTGGGCCCGGGTGGTGGCCTTGCCGGCGGCGGAGCGGGGCCGCGCGCTGCTGGACGTGGTCTGCGGCACGGCGGCGGTGGTCCTCGGCCACGAGCGCCGCGACGCGATCGACCCCCGCAAGGGCTTCATCGAGCTGGGCTTCGACTCGCTGACGGCGATCGAGCTGCGCAACCGCCTGGAATCCCTGACCGGCCAACGGCTCCCGGCCACGCTGATCTTCGACCACCCGTCGGCGGGCGCACTGGCTTCGTTCCTCGGTGCGGGGCTGACCGAGCCGCCATCCGCGGTGGAGGTCCGGCTGGCGGACCTGGAGACGGAGCTGCGGACTTTGGACGCATCTTCGCGCGCTGCTGCGGTAGGTCGGCTCCGAGAGCTGGTGGCAACGTTCTCCCCGGCCGACCGCGAACTCGAGGAGGCGGGCGCGGACGAGCTGTTCGCGATGCTGGACGAAGAGCTGGAGTCCCAGGGATAGAGCTCCCGGCCACCTCCCCCGGCCGGGCTTCAGGGGACCGCTTCCGCCAATGGCGCCGGAAGCGGTCCCTTTCTTTGTGCGGGAGGGGCTTGCCGTGTCTTGAATGATCGCGGACCGCCGCACAGTGGGGCGTCTCGACGCGAGGTTGGGATGCGCTCCGCGCCGGCCGAGCCGGCGGGTGAGCAGTTCCGCATCAGTGCAAGAGAAGTGACGCCGGACCCGCGGATCGCCGCGCGGTGGGGCGTTCAGCGCGAGTCAGAGTGCACCGCGCGACTGCGCGGGAAACGAAGGGCAGCGGGCCCGCGGATCGCCGCTCAAGGGCGCTCGACGCGAGCCCGAGAATGCGCGGCCCGAGGGGCGATCGCGCTGCCGCATGTCGTGAACGACTCATTCACGATCCTTCGTCGGCCGGGTCCGCGGATCGGCGCGCGGTGGGGCGTTCAGCGCGAGTCAGAGTGCACCGCGCGACTGCGCGGGGAAACGAAGGGCAGCGGGCTCGCGGACCGCCGCACAGTGGGGCGGTCAACGCGAGAGAGGGGCGCACCACGCGAGTGCGCGGGAAACGAAGACAGCAGGCTCGCGGATCGCCACTCCGGGCGCTCGACGCGAGCCGAAACCAACCCCCGGACGAACGCCCCCAGGCGTCCGCCGCGGGGGGCTCACACCTCGGCCAGCAGCCCCAGGGAACACAGCGAGCCCGCCAGCAGGATCATGTCGTAGCGGGTGTCCTCGACGTCCGTCTCCCACAGGGCCGCCAGGACCGCGCTCGCCCGGTCCACGTCGCCGTTGTGCTGCTTCAGCGCGATCCACATCGCCGCCGCCACCGGCTCGCACTCGACCTGGCGGCTCGTGTTGCGGCAGCTCAGCCGGAGGTGGCCGTTGGGGAGCATCCGCTGGGTGACGCCGGGAACGGTCTGGATCGCCATCATGACTACCTCCGGGGGCAGGTCGTTTTCTTCGATGTACCCAGTTTCGCGGACCGGGGCCCGCCGAACCATGGGGTCGGCACCTGAACTCCGCCTGGGGTTTCCCCACCCCACCCCCTAGGGGCTCCAGTCACCCAGCCGGGCCTTGACACTGGCCAGCACGCCTTCCAGCTGCGCGTTCAGGTAGAAGTGCCCACCGGGGAACACCTCCACGACGCACTCGCCGGTCGTGTGGGCGCGCCAGGCGTCCGCCTCGGCGATCTCCGTCACCGGGTCGTCGTCGCCCACCAGGACGTGGATCGGGCATGCCAGCTCGGTTCCCGGGCGGTGGCGGTACGTCTCGACCGCCGTGTAGTCGCCGCGGATCGCGGGCAGCACCATGCGCAGCAGCTCGTCGTCGCCCAGCACCGCGCTGTCGGTGCCGCTGAGCTCCTTGAGCGCCGCGATCAGGCCGTCGTCGTCGCGCTGGTGGACGTACTCGATCCGCTGGGCGGACGGCGCCCGGCAGGCGGACGCGAACAGCCCCAGCGGCGCCGCGCCCCGCGCTTCGAGCCGGCGGGCGACCTCATAGCCGAGCGTCGCGCCCATGCTGTGGCCGAAGAGCGCCACCGGCCGGTCGAACCACGGGCCGAGGTCGTCGGCGATCGCGTCGGCCATGGCGTCGACGTCGTCGTAGCAGCGTTCGCCCAGCCGGTCCTGGCGGCCGGGGTACTGGACGGCGACGACGTCGGCGTCGAGCCCGGCGGCGGTGGCCGCGCGCGAGAACGGGAAGTAAGCCGTCGCGGACCCGCCCGCGTGCGGCAGGCAGACGAGCCGCACGGCGGCGTCGTCGGCCACGTGGAAGCGCCGGATCCACCGGCTCGTTCGTTCGTTCAGGGCAGTCACAGTTTCCGAAGTGTTCGGGGCTTTCCCCGCACTGGCAACCCCTACCGAAACTGTGTCGGATTCACTCCGTTGGGTGACTTTAGATCGCGGTTGGCCCTGCTTAGGCGCCTGCTGCGAACGTCGTAGGGGCAGGAAGACAACCGCCTGCTTCGAGGAGCTTGCGATGGGCGCGATCTGGGGGCAGAACCGCCGCGAAAATCCGCAGGGGGCCTTGGCTTTTCTCGAGGACCTGTTGATCGAATGCGACGCCGGCGTGGGAGAGACGGTGCTGGTCGGTGGGGGACCGGCCAGCGGGAAGACACACCTGCAGCACCAGGTGGTGGTGCGGGCCAAGGAACTGGGGATCGTCACGCTCACCGCGGCCGGCGCCGCCGACGAGCGTGACGTCGACGGCGGCGTGATCGACCAGCTGCTGGCGAGCCCGCTGCTGCCGCCGTCCCTGACCGGGAGCGCGGCCGACGAGCGTGACGTCGACGAGCGGATCGCCGAGCTGTGCAGCGCGATCCACCGGCTGGCCCGGGAACGCCCGGTGCTGGTGGCCGTCGACGACCTCCACCACGTCGACGAGACCTCGGCGCGGCTCCTGCTGCGCCTGCAGCGGCGGGCGCCTTCAGCGGCGCTGCTGCTGGTCCTGAACCACGCCGACGGCTCGTACGCCGATTCGCCGTTCACCTCGCTGCCGCACCGGCACGTCGAGCTGACGCCGCTGTCGGTGCAGGCCATCGCCGAGCTGGTGGAGGGCGACGGGCTGCCCGAACGGATCCACGAGCTGAGCGCCGGGAACCCGCTGCTGGTCCGGGCGCTGGTCGACGCCCACCGCGGCAGCGCGGACACCGGCTCGGCCTACTCCGAAGCCGTGCAGCGGCTGCTGCACCGCTACGGCTCGCCACTGCGCGAGGTGGCGACCGCGATCGCCGTGCTGGACAGCGACGTCACCACCGAGGCCGTCGCCATCGTCGCCGGGGTCGACCCCCTGGAGGCCGAGGCGTCCACCGGGCGGCTCGCCGACGCGGGCCTGGTCGCGGGCTTCCGGTTCCGGCCGCCGGCCGCCGCCGCGGTGGTGTGCGGGCTGCGCGGGCCGGAGAAGGTCCGCCTGCACGTCCGGGCCGCCGAGGTCAAGCACGCCCGCGGGCTCAGTCCCGCCGAAGTCGCCCGGCACCTGGTCGCCGCCGGCGAGGCGGAGGCCGAGTGGGCGCTGCCGGTGCTGGTCGCGGCGGCGGAGCAGGTGATGCTCGGCGACGACATCGACTTCGCCACCCGCTGCCTGAAGCTCGCCGCGTCGGTCGCGAAGGCGCGATGGGAGCAGCAGACGATCTCCCAGCTGCTCGCCAAGATCACCTGGCGCGTCAACCCGGCCGCCGCCGCGCCGCACCTGAGATCGTTGCGCGAGGCGGGCTCGCTGGACGCCTCCGACCGGCTCGGCCTCGCGCGGCAGTCGCTGTGGCTGGGCGACCGCGACACCTTCGAGCGCGCGTTCGCCGCGCTCGAGAACGACGTCGAACCGCTCGACCCGCGCACGTCGGCGGAGCTCATCCTCGCCGGCTACTGGCACTACGGCGTTACGACGACGACAGCCGACCCGGGCGATCCCTGGCTGCACACGGCGAACTCGCTGGCCGCGATGTGGCGCACCGGGGGTACCGAGACGACTTCGGCGTGCGCGGAACGGATCCTGCAGAACTGCCGGCTTTCGGACACTTCGCTGGAGGCGCTGGCGACCGCGATCCTCGCGCTGGCCCACGACGACAAGGCCGACCGCGCGGAAGGCTGGTGCACGTCGCTCAGCGAGGAAGCCGAATACCGCGGCGCCATCACGTGGAAGGCGATGCTCGACGCGATCGGCGCGAGCCTGCGGCTGCGCCGGGGCGACGTCCCCGGTGCCGTGGACCTGGGCACGCGGGCACTGGGCATGCTGGACGCGCCGAACTGGGGCGTCGCGATCAGCTACCCGCTGGCCACGCTGCTGATCGCGCACACCGCGGCCGGGGCGTTCAAGGACGCGGCGGCGGTGCTGCGGCACCCGCTGCCGGACGCGGTGTGGGCGACCCTGGGCGGCGTCCGCTACCTGCGGGCGCGCGGGCACTTCCACCTGGCGACCAACCGCGGTCTCGCGGCCGTGAGCGACCTGCAGCAGTGCCGGCGGATCCTGCACGAGCAGGACCTGGAGCTCCCGGCGGTCCTGCCGTGGCAGGCCGACCTCGCGGAGGCGAACCTCGGGCTGGGCAACACGGCCATGGCGGTCGAGCTGGCCCGGCAGTCCCTGGCGGGGCCGGCCGACGCGTACTCGCGCGGGTCGGCGCTGCGGGTGCTCGCGCTGGCCGGTGACGCGGCGGCCCGCCCGGGGCTGCTGAACCGGGCGGCGGAGGCGTTCAAGGCGTCCGGCGACCGGCTGGAGCTGGCCAAGACGATGCGCACGATCAACCACCTGAGCCAGCGCGCGGAACGCGCCGGCAGCCTGGTGAAGGCGGTGCACGTGCCGCGGCAGGGCCGGTCCCGGCCGGCGGTGCCCCGCCCGGTCGCGCGCCCGGAGCCGGTGGCGTCGTCGTCGGCGTCCGTGCTGAGCGAGGCGGAGCTGAGGGTGGCCGAGCTGGCGGTGGAGGGCCGGACGAACCGGCAGATCGCGGAGACGCTGTACATCACGGTGAGCACGGTGGAGCAGCACCTGACCCGGGTGTACCGCAAACTGGGCGTCGCCGGCCGGGCTGCGCTGGCGGGCGAGTTCGCCGACGCCGAGGGTGCGCAGTGAAGGTGCTGTTGAGCGAGGTGGAGCTGCGCGTGGCCGAGCTGGCCGCGGACGCGACGGAGCTCGAAGCCATCGCGGAGGCGCTGGGCATCCCGGCGTCGGAAGCAGGCGGTCTCCTCGAGGCGGTCTACCGCAAGCTCGGCCCGCCACCGAAGAACCCCGCACCGCGATGAAGGGGCCTTTCCCCGCACCACGCGAGGAAAGGCCCCTTCGGTACCGCGGGAGCGGCTCAGGAACCGCGCTGGTCGGCGACCACCGCGGCGATGATGTCGTCCAGCGTCCGGGTCGGCGAGAAGCCGATCTGCCCCTTCGCCTTCGTGCAGTCCGGGATGCGGCGCTGCATGTCCTCGTACCCGTCGCCGTACGCCTCCTCGTACGGCACCTTCGCGATCGTGCTCGCCGAGCCCGTCGCCGAGATCACGCGCTCGGCCAGCTGGGCGATCGTCGTCTGCTCGGTGCTGCCGAGGTTGAACACCTTGCTGTACGCCGTTTCGTCGGCCAGCAGCGCCACCAGCGCCGGGACGACGTCGTGGACGTGGCAGAAGCACCGCGTCTGCTGGCCGTCGCCGAACACCGTGATCGGCTCGCCCGCCAGGGCCTGCTTGACGAACCGCGGGATGACCATGCCGTAACGCCCGGTCTGGCGCGGGCCGACCGTGTTGAACGGGCGGACGATCACCGTGCGCAGGCCGTGCTCGACCGCGTACAGGTACGCGAACGTCTCGTCCAGCGCCTTGGCCTCCGCGTACGACCAGCGGTTCTTCAGCGGCGAGCCGATGATCCGGTCGGCGTCCTCGGTGAGGCCGTCGGCGGTGTTCTTGCCGTAGATCTCGCTCGTCGACGCGACCAGGATCGGCACGTCGTGCTGCAGCGCCGCGTCCAGCATGGTCTCCGTGCCGTGCAGGTTGGTGCGCAGGCTTTCCATCGTCTTGTCGAGGATCGTGAAGACGCCGACCGCGGCCGCGAGGTGGAAGATCGCGTCGATGCCGGCCATGCAGGCCTCGACCGCCGAGGGGTCGGTCACCGAGCCGCGGACGAACCGGAACGCCGGGTTGTCCCGGACGCCGGCGAGGTTGTCGAGCGTGCCGGTGCTGAGGTTGTCGAGCGCGACGACCTCGTGGCCGTGCTCCAGGAGGTGCTCGGTCAGGTGGGAGCCGATGAAGCCGGCGCCGCCGGTGATGAGGTAACGCACGTCGGAAGTCCTCTCAGTTCGCGAAGAGCGCGGGGTCGAAGCGGTAGGTGGCATCGATGACGAGCGGGCACTGCCCGAGCCAGTCGTACCCGTGGCCGGGCTGGACGGTGTGGATCAGCGCGACGTCCCAGTCGTCGCCGTCCGGCTCGACGACGCTGTCGAGCTGGCCGCCGGTGACGCGGATGGTCGACACGAGCGGGTCGTGGTAACCGACCTTCGCGCCCTTCGCCGCCAGCAGGTCGATGATGTCCAACGCGGACGACGACCGGACGTCCTGGACGCCGGGCTTGTACGTCACGCCGACCACCAGCACGCGCGTGCCCGCCAGGCCCTTCCCGTTGCGGGACAACGTGTTGGCGATGCGGTCGACGACCTGCTTGGGCCGTTCGGCGATGGCGTGCATGGCCTGCGTGACGAGCGGTGCGTTGTGCTGCGTCGCGCGCAGCTGCCAGAGCAGGTAGTGCGGGTCGCAGGGGATGCAGTGCCCGCCGACACCCGGGCCGGGGTGGAAGGCCATGAAGCCGTAGGGCTTGCTCGCCGCCGCGTCGATCACCTCGATCGGGTCGATCGAGAAGCCGTCGCTGATCTCCGCGAACTCGTTGGCCAGCGCGATGTTCACCGCGCGGAAGGTGTTCTCGTACAGCTTCGTGAGCTCGGCGACCTCGGCCGAGCTGACGCAGTGCACCGCCGGGGTCAGCAGGTTGATCACGCGCTGCGCCATCGCGGTGCACGCCGGCGTCACGCCGCCCAGGACACGCGGGGTCTCCTGTTGCGTGTGCGTGACGTTGCCGGGGTCGATGCGCTCGGGGCTGGACGCGACGAAGATGTCGCGGCCGACCTTGAACCCCTTGGCGACCAGCGGCTTCACCAGCAGCCGCCCGGCGGTGCCGACGTAGCTGGTGGAGGTGAGGATCAGCGTCTGGCCGACCCGGGCGTGCGCGATCAGCGCCGTGCAGGCGCTCTCGAGCGGGCCGAGGTCGGGCATCAGGTACTCGTCCAGCCCGGTCGGCACGCACACCAGGACCGCGTCGGCCTCGGTCATCCGCGCCAGGTCGGCGGTGAGCTGGAAGTCCTCCTGGTGCACGGCTTTCTCCAGCCGGCGGTGGTCGGCCTCGATCAGGTCGACCTCGCCGGAGCGGATCGCGTCGAGGCGGTTCTGCGAGAGGTCGATGCCGATGATGCCGACCCCGCTCTCGTGCAGGCCGAGGGCGGTCGGCAGGCCGACGTACCCCATTCCGATGACGGCGACGGAGGTCAGCTCGTTCAGTTCGGCCAGGATTTCGTGTTCAGCGACAGTACTCGTCATTGCGGTTCACCCGTCTCTTGCACGGTGGAAGGGTCAGTGCACGACCCGGACGATTTCGAAGGCTTCGGCGAGTTCGGTGGAGATCTGCGAGCCGCGGTATTCGGCGAGGGCGCGCACGCCCCGCTCGCTGCGCGGGTGGGGCCAGGGCTCGAGTTCCTTGCCGTACGCGCGCAGCGCTTCGATCTTGCGCTCGACGTGCGTCTCCTCGAGGCGCTGCCAGCAGTTGGGGCGGAAGGTGACCGGCAGCCCCGACGCCTCGCCGACGTCGGTGGCGGACCGGATCTCGAAGGTCCGTACCTCCTGCACGCTTCCCTTGCCCGGCCGGCCGGCGACCCGGGCGGCGCGGCTGACGAGGGCGTGGTCGGTGCTCAGGTCGCACATGCTCGTGGTGAGGATGGTGTCGGGCTCGAAGTCCCGGACCTCGTGCTCCACCACCCGGTTGAGCTCGAGGTGGCTGACGGTGTCGAGGCGGTTGTCCCCGAACTCGTGGATGCGCACGCGTTCGATGCCGAGCGTCTTCGCGGCCAGCTCGATCGCGGCGGTGCGGTTGACGACCCCGGCGCCGTTCGAGGACCGCGAGCCGTCGTCGTTGGTGAGGATGCAGAGCGAGATCGTCACACCCTCGTCGGCGAGCCGGGCGATGGTGCCGCCCGCGCCGAGCGTTTCGTCGTCGCCGTGTGCTCCCACGACCAGCAGCTTGCCAATTTTCCTGTGCATACCGGATCCCCAGTCTTCGTGCTGATGGAAGTGCCGTCGCACGGCATCACGGGCAACGGAAGTTTCTTTCACGAAATCTGACATCCGCCGGTCGCGACCGACAACCCCTAAAGACCGTCTAAAGCGGACCTTGGCGGGGGCGCGGGACGGCGGCTAGGGGCGCGGTTCCCGCGTTGTCCGGGGCCATTAGGGGTGGGTGCGCCCGCGGCGCGCTCGTATCGTCGATCGCATTGCTGTGGGGGTGCGCGATCCCCCTTTCCAGCGCAGGCGACGTGGAAGGAAAGAGGACTCGTGGGCAACTCCGAAGACAAGCTGGTCGGTGCGCTCCGTGCCTCCCTCAAGGAGAGCGAACGGCTGCGCGAGAAGAACCGGCGGCTGACCGAAGCCGCGCGGGAACCGATCGCGATCATCGGCATGGCCTGCCGGTTCCCGGGTGGCGCCACGACCCCGGAAGAGCTCTGGCGGCTGCTGGACGGCGGCGTCGACGCGATCGGCGAGTTCCCCGAGAACCGCGGCTGGGACCTGGACCGGCTCTACGACCCGTCCGGGGAGCGCCCGGGCTCGAGCTACGTGCGGGAGGGCGGTTTCCTCCACGACGCGCTGGAGTTCGACGCCGACCTCTTCGGCATCAGCCCGCGCGAAGCCCTGCTCATGGACCCGCAGCAACGGCTCCTGCTGGAAACTTCCTGGGAGGCCTTCGAACGCGCGGGCATCGCCCCGCATTCGGTGAAGGGCAGCGCCACCGGCGTCTTCGCCGGCACGATGTACCACAACTACCAGGGCAGCTACGGCTCTTCCGGCGTCATCTCCGGCCGGCTCGCCTACACCTTCGGCCTCGAAGGGCCCGCCGTCACCATCGACACGGCGTGCTCGTCTTCGCTCGTCGCGCTGCACATGGCCGTGCAGGCCCTGCGTTCCGGCGAATGCTCGCTCGCGCTCGCGGGCGGTGTTTCGGTGATGTCGACGCCGCGCACCTTCGTCGAGTTCAGCCTCGACGGCACGCTCGCCCGCAGTGCCCGCTGCCGCGCCTTCGCCGACTCCGCCGACGGCACCGGCTGGTCCGAGGGCTGCGGGATGCTGCTGGTGGAGAAGCTGTCCGACGCCCGCCGCAACGGCCACCCGGTGCTCGCGATCGTGCGCGGCACCGCGATCAACCAGGACGGCGCGTCCAACGGCATGACCGCGCCCAACGGTCCCGCCCAGCAGCGCGTGATCCGCCAGGCGCTCGCGAACGCCCGCGTCAGCCCGGACGAGGTCGACGTCGTCGAGGCGCACGGCACCGCGACCAAGCTCGGCGACCCGATCGAAGCCGGCGCGCTGCTCGCCACCTACGGCCAGGAGCGCACTTCGCCGCTGTGGCTGGGTTCCGTCAAGTCCAACCTCGGCCACACGCAGGCCGCGTCCGGCGTCGCCGGCGTGCTGAAGATCGTGCTGGCCCTGAACAACGAGGTGCTGCCGCAGACCCTGCACGTCGACAAGCCGACGACGCAGGTCGACTGGAGTGCCGGGCAGGTCGAGCTGCTCACCGAGCGGCGCACCTGGGAGCGTAACGGGCACCCGCGCCGCGGCGCCGTCTCGTGCTTCGGCCTGAGTGGCACCAACGCCCACGTCATCCTCGAAGAAGCCCCGGACCCCGAGGAAACCGAGGAGACCCCGCGCGACGACGCCGCGATCCCGTTCGTGCTGTCCGGCCGGACGCCGCAGGCGCTGCGGGCGCAGGCCACGCGGCTGCTCGCGGACCTCGACGGGAACCCCGCGCTGCCGCTCGACGTCGCCGCGACGCTGGCCGCCGGGCGCACGCACCTCGACCACCGCGCCGCCGTCGTGGCGAGCGGCCGCGACGAGCTGATCGCCGCGCTGCGCGCGTTCGCCGACGGCGAGCCCGGCGCGCTGACCGGTGTCGCCCGCGGCGAAACGAACACCGCGTTCCTGTTCTCCGGCCAGGGTTCCCAGCGGCCCGGCATGGGCCGCGAGCTGGCGAAGTACCCGGCGTTCGCCCAGGCGTACGCCGAGACCTGCGCCGAACTGGACCAGCACCTCGACCGGCCGATCCGCGAAGTGATCGACACCGACGCGGACGCGCTGTCGCAGACCGGGAACACCCAGGCGGCCCTGTTCGCCTTCGAGGTCGCGTTGTTCCGGCTGGTCGAGTCGTGGGGCCTGGTCCCGGACGCCGTCTGCGGCCACTCCATCGGCGAACTCGCGGCCGCGCACTGCGCCGGTGTGCTTTCCCTCGCCGACGCCGCGAAGCTGGTCGCCGCCCGCGGCCGCCTGATGCAGGCGCTGCCGGCCGGCGGTGCGATGGTCGCCGTCGAAGGCACTCCGGACGAGGTGGCCGCCTACGATCCACAAGGGACAGTCGACGTCGCCGCCGTCAACGGCCCGCGCTCCGTCGTCATCTCCGGCGACGAAGACGCGGTGATCGCGATCGGCGACAAGTTCGTCGACGCCGGCCGCCGGACGACGCGGCTGAAGGTCTCGCACGCGTTCCACTCGCGGCTGATGGACCCGATGCTCGCCGAGTTCCGTGCCGTGGCGAAGAGTCTCACCTACGCGCAGCCCGAGCTGACCGTCGTCTCGAGCGTCACCGGCGCCGAGGTCTCCGCCGAGCTGACCGATCCCGAGTACTGGGTGACCAACGTCCGGCAGCCGGTCCGGTTCGCCGACGCCGTGCGCGCGCTGGCCGCCGAGGGCGTCAACCGGTTCCTGGAGCTGGGCCCGGACGCGCCGCTGACCGCCGCCGTCCCGCAGTCCGCCGACACCGCGGTCGCCGTCGCGGCGCAACGCCGGGACGTCCCGGAAGACGTCGCCATCGCCACCGCGCTCGCCACCCTGCACGTCCGCGGTGTCGTGCCGGGCTGGGCCGCGCACTTCGCCGCCCGCGGCGCGGGCCGCGCGGACCTGCCGACCTACGCCTTCCAGCACCAGCGGTACTGGCTGGAGGTGTCGAACGAGTCCGGCGACGTCTCCTCGATCGGCCTCGACCCGGTCGACCACCCGCTGCTCGGCGCGGCCACCCTGCTGGCCGACGCCGACGGCGTGCTGCTGTCCGGCCGGATCTCCGCCGCCACCCACCCGTGGCTCACCGACCACGTCGTCGGCGGCGCGATCCTGTTGCCCGGTACGGCTTTCGTCGAACTCGCCGTCCGCGCGGGCGACGAGGCCGGCTGCGGCCGCGTCCGCGACCTGACCCTGCACGCGCCGCTGGTGCTGCCCGCCAAGGGCGCCGCGCGGATCCAGGTGCGGATCGGCAAGCCCGCCGCCGACGGCTCCCGCCCGATCAGTGTCCACTCGCGACCGGACGACCTCGCCGCGGCCGCCGGCTGGACCCGGCACGCCGACGGCACGCTCGCGCCCGCCACGGCCGCCGCCACGTTCGACCTGAGCGCGTGGCCGCCCGCCGGCGCCGAGGTCGTCGACCTCGACGGCATGTACGAGCTGCTGGCCGAGGCCGGCATGCACTACGGCCCGGTCTTCCAGGGCCTGCGCGCGGCCTGGCGGTCCGGTGACGACATCTTCGCCGAAGTCGCCCTGCCCGAGCAGGACCGGCTCGGCGCCGAAGCGTTCGGCCTGCACCCCGCGGTCTTCGACGCGTCCCTCCACGCCGTCGGCCTGAGCAGCGCCGCGGGGGAGGGCACGACGCTGCCGTACTCCTGGTCCGACGTCGAACTGCTGGCCGCGGGCGCGGCCGCGCTGCGAGTGCACGTCCGGCCCACCGGCGAGCAGACGGTCGAGCTGCGGCTGGCCGACTCCACCGGGGCGCCGGTCGCCCGCGTCGGCACGCTGCGGTTGCGCCGGATCAGCGAGGAACAGCTCGCCGCGGCCCGCGTCGCGCCCGGCACCGACTCGCTCTACCGCGTCGACTGGGTGCCCACGACGCTGCCGGACGCGTCCGAAACGGACTTCACGGTGTACGAGGTGAAGCCCGGCACGAACGCGGCCGCCGCGAAGAAGGCAGTCCACAGTGCACTGTTCGCGGTGCAGGAAGCCGAGGGACGCCTGATCGTCGTCACCCCGGCCGACCTGGCCGGGGCCGCCGTCGCCGGGCTCGTCCGCTCGGCGCAGGTCGAGAACCCGGGCCGGATCGTGCTGGTCGAAGGCACCGCGACGGCGGAGCAGCTCGCCGCGATCGCCGTCGCCGACGAGACGTTCGTCCGCGTCGACGGTGACCAGGTGACCGTGCCGCGGCTGGCCCGCGCGGTGCCCGACGCCGGTGAGACGCCCGAGTGGGGCACGGTGCTGCTCAGCGGGGGCACCGGTGCGCTGGGCAAGCTCGTCGCGAAGCACCTCGTGCGGCAGCACGGAGTCAAGGACCTCGTGCTCGTGAGCCGTCGTGGCCCGGAAGCCGAGGGCGCGGCGGAACTCGTCGCCGAGCTGGCGGAGCTGGGCGCCGAGGCGACCGTCGTGGCCGCCGACCTCGCGAACCGCACGAAGGTCCGTGCTCTGCTGAAGAAGTACCCGGTGAACTCGGTCGTCCACGCGGCCGGTGTGCTCGACGACGGCGTCCTCGCGTCGATGACCCCCGAGCGCGTCGACGGCGTCTTCGACCCGAAGGCCCTCGCCGCCTGGCACCTGCACGAACTGGCCGGTGACCTCACCGCGTTCGTCACGTTCTCCTCGGCCGCCGGCGTGCTGGGCGCGCCGGGCCAGGCCAACTACGCCGCCGCCAACGCCTTCCTGGACGCGCTCACCGCGGTGCGTCGCGCCGAAGGCAAGCCGGGGCACTCGCTGGCCTGGGGCATGTGGGAGTCGGCGGCCGGCATGGCCGGCGAAACCCACGGCAAGCGCGGCCTCGGCGCCTTCGGCGTGGACGAGGGCCTGGCCCTGTTCGACGCCGCGATCGGTGCGGCGGGCGACCTGTACGTCCCGATCAAGCTCGACCTGCCCGCCTTGCGCGAGGCCGGTGGCGGGCTTCCCGACCTGCTGCGCGGCCTCGTCCCGGCGTCGCGGCGGACGGTGTCCGGCCGCGAGGCGGGCGCGGACTCGTTGCTGGGCAAGCTGATCCGGCTGCCCGCGGAGAAGCGCCGCGACCACCTCCTGGACCTGGTGGTCCAGCACTCGGCCGCCGTGCTCGGTCACGGCTCGGCCGACCTGGTCGACGCCGACCGCGCGTTCAAGGACCTCGGCTTCGACTCGCTGACCGCGGTCGAGCTGCGCAACGCGCTCAACGAGGCCACCGGCCTGACCCTGACCGCCACGCTCGTCTTCGACTACCCGACCGCCGGCGACCTCGCGGCGCACCTGCACGAATCGCTGCTGGGCGAACTCGGCGACGCGAGCGAGACCGAAGAAGTCACCGCGAGCACCGACGAGCCGATCGCGATCGTCGGCATGGCCTGCCGCTTCCCCGGCGGCGTCACCACCCCGGACGAGCTGTGGGAGCTCGTCGCGGCCGGCCGCGACGGCACTTCGCGGTTCCCCGAGGACCGTTCGTGGGACCTCGACTACTGGCTCGGCATGGCCTCGGCCGCGGGCAAGGAGCCCAACGGCGGGTTCGTCACCGGCGCCACCGACTTCGACGCCGGCTTCTTCGGCATCAGCCCGAACGAAGCCGTGATGATGGACCCCCAGCAGCGGATGCTCCTCGAAGCGTGCTGGGAGGCCTGCGAGTCCGCGGGCATCGACCCGTTGTCGCTCAAGGGCACCGACACCGGCGTGTTCGCCGGCGTGATGCAGTCCGACTACGACCCGGGCCCGCTCGGCACGGTCGAGCACAACGGCCTGTTCCGCGGCTCCGGCGCGCTCGGCAGCGTCGTGTCCGGCCGCGTCGCCTACACCTACGGGCTGGAAGGCCCCGCGGTCTCGATCGACACCGCCTGCTCGTCGTCGCTGGTGGCGCTGCACCTGGCCGTCCAGGCACTGCGCCAGGGGGACTGCTCGCTGGCCCTGGCCGGCGGCGTGGCCGCGCTGGTCTCGCCGGAACCGTTCGTGCACTTCGACAACAGCGGCACCGCGTCCGACGGCCGGACGAAGGCCTACTCGGCCGCGGCCGACGGCGTCGGCTGGGCGGAAGGCGTCGGCCTGCTCGTGGTCGAGCGCCTGTCCGACGCCCGCCGCAACGGGCACGAGGTCCTCGCCGTGGTCCGCTCGAGCGCGGTCAACTCCGACGGCGCGTCCAACGGCCTCACCGCCCCGAACGGCCCGTCGCAGGAGCGCGTGATCAAGCGCGCGCTGAAGATCGCCGGCCTGAAGACGTCCGAAGTGGACGCCGTCGAGGGCCACGGCACCGGCACCACGCTGGGCGACCCGATCGAAGCGAACGCCCTGCTCGCCACCTACGGCCGGGACCGCTCCGACGACGAGCCGCTGTGGCTGGGGTCGGTCAAGTCGAACATCGGGCACGCGCAGGCCGCGGCCGGCGTCGCCGGGGTGATCAAGATGATCCTCGCGATGCGCCACGGCGAGCTGCCGATGACCCGCCACGGCGACGACCCGTCGCCGCACGTCGACTGGTCCGCGGGCGCCGTGCGGCTGCTCGCCGAGACGATCCCGTGGCCCGACCGGGGACACCCGCGCCGCGCCGGCGTGTCGGCCTTCGGCTACAGCGGCACCAACGCGCACGTGATCCTGGAGCAGGCGCCGCCGGCCGAAGCGGTCGAGCCGGTGCGTGCCGCGGGGGAGCGACCGGCGGTGCTCCCGCCGTGGCTGCTGACCGCGCGCACGCCGGAAGCCCTGCCGTTGCAGGCCGCCGCGCTGCTGACCCACCTTTCCGAGCACCCGGAGCCGGATCCCCTGGACGTCGGCTTCTCCCTGGCCGTGCGCGAGCCGGTGCTGCCCTACCGCGCCGCGGTGGCCGGCGACGATCGGGACGAGCTCGTCGCCGGGCTCACCGCGCTGGCGGCGGGTGAGGACTCGCAGGCCGTCGTGCGGGGGACCGCTCGAAGCGGCCGGACGGCGTTCCTGTTCCCCGGCCAGGGCACCCAGCGGCCCGGCATGGGCCGCGAGCTGTGCGAGGCGTTCCCCGTCTTCGAGCACGCCTTCACGCAGACCAGCGCGCTGTTCGACGGCCACCTCGGCCGCTCGCTGCGTCAGGTCATGTTCGCCGAGGAAGGCTCGGCCGACGCGCAACTGCTCGACCGGACCGCGTTCACCCAGGCCGCGCTGTTCACCATGCAGGTCGCGCTCTACCGCCTGGTCGAGTCGTGGGGCCTGCGCCCGGACGTGCTGCTGGGCCACTCCGTCGGCGAAATCGCCGCGGCGCACGTCGCCGGGGTGCTTGCGCTGAAGGACGCGGTGAAGCTCGTCGCCCACCGCGGCCAGCTCATGCAGGAGCTGTCCGGTGGCGCCGTGGTCGCGGTCGAAGCCGCCGAGGACGAGGTGACGCCGCTGCTCACCGCCGCCTGCGACATCGCGGCGATCAACGGCCCGACGTCGCTGGTGGTCTCCGGCGCGGAGACCGACGTCCTCGCGATCGCCGAGCACTTCACGGCGCAGGGCCGGCGGACCAAGCGGCTGGTGATCAGCCAGGCGATCCACTCGCCACTGCTCGACGAGATCCTCGACGAGCTGCGCGAGATCGCCGAAGAACTGACCTACGAACCCGCCCGGATCCCCGTTGTGTCCACAGTGGACGGCGCGGCGGTTGAGCCGGAACGCTGGGCCGACCCGGAGTACTGGGTGGCCAACTGCCGGCAGTCCGTCCGGTTCCTCGACGGCGTCCGCGCCCTCGAAGCCGCCGGCGTCAGCCGGTACGTCGAGCTCGGCACCGACGGCACCCTCGCGGCGATGACCCAGGGCTGCCTGGCCGGCGACCCGCGCGACGCCGTCGTGATCCCGCTGCGGACCAAGACACAGGCGGAGGTCCGGGGCGCGCAGCTGGCGGCCGGCCGGTTCTTCGCCCACGGCATCGGCCTGACCGGCGCGAAGCTGTTCCGCGGCGCCGAGCGCGTCGCGCTGCCGCCGTACGCCTTCCACCGCAGCCGGTACTGGCCGGACGTCGACATGGAAGCCCTGCACGCCACCGGCGACCTCACCGCGACCGGGCTCGACGCGACCGAGCACCCGCTGGTCTCCGCCTCGCTCGCGGTGGCGGGCTCCACGCAGGTGGTGCTGACCGGGCAGATCTCGGTGCACACGCACCCGTGGCTGGCCGACCACACCGTCGGCGGCACGATCATCTTCCCCGGCGCGGGTTTCGTGGAGCTGGCCGTGCGGGCCGGCGACGAAGCGGGCTGCCCGCGGCTCGACGAGCTGACCCTCGAAGCGCCGCTGGTGCTGCCCGAGCTGGGCAAGGTCCGGCTGCAGGTCGTCGTCGACGAGCCGGACGCTTCCGGCCACCGCGCGGTCTCGGTGTACTCCCAGGCCGACGACCTCTGGATCCGGCACGCCACGGGCGTCCTCGCGCCCACGTCCGGCGCGGAGCCCGCCGGCCTGACCGCGTGGCCGCCGGCGGGCGCCGAACCGATTTCGCTGGACGGGCTGTACGAAGGGTTTGCCGCCGCCGGGCTCGGCTACGGCCCCGCGTTCCAGGGCCTGTCCGCGGCCTGGACCCGCGACGGCGAGGTGTTCGCCGAGGTCGTCCCGGCCGAAGCCGGGGTGGCCGGGTTCGGCTTGCACCCGGCCGTCTTCGACGCCGCGCTGCACGCGATCGGCCTCTGCGACACCGTCACGGTCGCGGGCGGGTTGCCGTTCGCGTGGACGGGAGTCGAGCTGCACGCGGCGGGGGCGTCCCGGCTGCGGGTGCGGGTCGTCCCGCTCGGCGCCGACTCCGTGTCGCTCGAGCTGGCGGACCAGACGGGCCGCGCGGTCGCTTCGGTCGGTTCACTCGTGCTGCGGGCCGGGGCGACGGACGTCTCGGTGGTCCGCCCGCCCAAGTCGCTGCACGGCTGGGCGTGGCAGCCGGTTCCGGTGCCCGCCGGCCGGGTGTCCGACGTCGAGGTCCTCGACCTGCCCACTTCGGGCTCGGTGCACGAGACGCTGACCCGGGCGCTCGACCGCGTGCGGGACCGGCTGAGCGGGTCGCAGGCCACCATGGTGGTGGTCACCCGCGGCGCGGTCGCGCTCGACGGCGAGGACGTCACCGACCTGGCCGGTGCCGCGGTGTGGGGCCTGATCCGCTCCGCGCAGTCCGAGAACCCGGGCCGGTTCGTGCTCGCCGACATCGACGACCACGCCGGGTCGGCGGCCCTGCTGCCGCGGCTCGCGGCCGCCGGGGAACCGCAGCTCGTCGTCCGCAACGGCGTCGCCTACGGCGGGCGGCTGACGCGCCTCGCGCCGTCGGCCGAGGAACCCGCGTCGAAGTTCGAAGGCACCACGCTCGTCACCGGAGCCACCGGCGCGCTCGGCTCCCAGCTGGTGCGCCACCTGGTCACCGAGCACGGCGTGCGGAACCTGCTGCTCGTCAGCCGCCGCGGCGCGGCACCCGGCCAGGTCGAGGAGCTGACCGAGCTGGGCGCTTCCGTCACGGTCGCCGCCTGCGACGCCGCCGATGCCGACGCGCTGGCGGAAGTGCTCGCCGAGCACCCGGTGACCGCGGTGGTGCACCTGGCCGCGGTCGTGGACGACGCGACCCTTCCGTCGCTGACCCCCGACCGGCTGGCCGCGGTCCTGCGGCCCAAGGTCGACGCCGCGCTCAACCTGCACCGGCTGACGTCGAACCTGAGCGCGTTCGTGCTGTTCTCGTCCGTCGCGGGGCTGCTGGGCAACGCAGGCCAGGGCGCTTACGCCGCCGCGAACAGCTTCCTCGACGGCCTGGCCGCGCACCGGCGTGCCCAGGGGTTGCCCGCGCAGTCCCTCGCGTGGGGGTTGTGGGAGGCGACTTCGGGCCTGTCCGAGGCCGACCGGGCGCGGATGACGCGCACCGGCCTGTCCCCACTGTCCACTGAGGAGGGTCTGGCGCTGTTCGACGCGGCGTCCGCCCGGCCGGAGGCGCTGCTGGTGCCGATGAAGGTGGACACCGCTTCGGAGTCCGGCGACGTCCCGCCGGCGTTCCGGGCGCTCGTCCCGCAGACGCGGCGGACGGCGTCGGCCGGCGGCCCGTCGCTGCAGGAGCGCCTGGCCGGACTCGAACCGCTGCGGCGGGAACGGGCCGTGCTCGACCTCGTCCTGGACCGGACCGCGGGCCTGCTCGGCTACTCCGGCGGCAGCGCGATCGAGCCGCAGCGGCACTTCCTGGAGTCCGGGTTGGACTCGCTGACGGCCGTCGAGCTGCGCAACGGGCTCAACGAGGACACCGGGCTGCGGCTGCCGCCGACCGTCGTCTTCGACCACCAGACCCCGGCGGGGCTGGCCGCCCACCTGCTGTCCGAACTGGACGGTTCCGGGCCGGCTCCCGAACCGGCCGGGGAACCCGACGCGCTGGCGGACGTGTTCGCCGACGCGGTGCGGGCCGGGCGGGTCGAGGACGGGCTGAGCATGCTGGCTGCGGTGGCGAACCTGCGTCCCGCGTTCACCTCGTCCGCCGACATCGACGGCCTGCCGGCCCCGGTGCGGCTCAAGGAAGGCACGGCCGGGGCACAGGTGTTCTGCTTCAGCACGCCGGTCGCGACCGGCGGCGTCTACCAGTACGCGAAGCTGGCCGCCGGGTTCGGCGACGACCGCGAGCTGCACGCCGTGCCGATGCCCGGGTTCCTGCCGGGGGAGGCGCTGCCGTCGTCCCCGGAGGCGATCGTCGAGGTGCTGGCGGAGAGCCTGCGCAAGTCCGCCGGCGACCGGCCGTTCGCGCTGCTGGGCTACTCCTCGGCGGGCATCCTGGTGCACGCGGTGGCGGAGTGCCTGGAGCGCGCCGGGACCCCGGCCGCGGGCATCGTCCTCCTGGACACGTACGTGATCAACGGCGACGACGCGATCGGCGACGGCGCGGCGGACCTGGCGAAGGGCATGCTGGCGAACGAATCCCAGTACGGCTCCTTCGACCGCGCGAAGCTCACGGCGATGGCCCGCTACATGGACCTGTTGCCCAGCATCGCGATCGCGGGCATCTCGACGCCGTCGCTGCTGGTCCGCGCGGGCGAGCCGTTCGACGCCGACGCCCGCAACTGGCAGACGACGTGGTCCCACGCCGACGACGTGAAGATCGCCCAGGGGCACCACTTCACGCTGATCGACACGGACGCCCCGACCACGGCCGCCGCGGTGGCCGAGTGGCTCGCGGCCCTGGACTGACGGCCGCCGGACGTCATGAACGACTCTGTCACGGCGTCCGGCGAGGTGAAAGAGTCGTTCATGCCAAGGGTTCCCGGGCCGCGGCCGGCCTCGGCCGCGCCCCGGCGCCGGTGGCAAGTCTTGAATGAGTCGTTCAAGACCTTCGGGCTGCCGCGACCGACCCGCGCTCACCGGCCGGCCGCCGCGACCGGCCGGCTCGCGGACCCGGCTGTGGTGTCGCGAATGACTTATTCGGGACCTCCGGGCCTGGCACACCGGCCGGGCGGGATGGCGGGCTCAGAAGATGCTCGCCATCCCGGCCACTCCCGCCAGCACGGGCTCGAGCCCGGCGGTCAAGAACGCTTCGCGGTCCTCGGCGGTGACCGGGTACCGGCCGTCGGACACCAGGGCCGCCAGCTCGGCCGAGTCGTGCCGAGCGAGGTTGGGTGCGAGGTGGTCGCGCACGGCCGACGCCTCCGCCGGAGTCGTCGGGGTGGCCAGGCGAACCGCCGCGGCGGTGGCGAACCCCGTCACCATCGTTTCGCAGCCGAGCAGGTGCTCGCCGCGGACGCCCGCGGCGGCGCACGCCCGCAGGAGCAGTTCGGTCCACGCGAGGCGGTTCGGGGTCACCGGGTCGCCGCGCATCGGCAGGTCCAGCAGCCAGGGCCGGCTCAGCAGCCGGTCGAGCACCGCCCGCGTCCAGTCTCGGACGTCGGCACGCCACTCGCCCGACGACGCCAGGCCCGCGGGCGGCGGGCCCCAGCCCGCGTCGGCGAGCAGGACCGTCAGCTCCTCCTTGGAGCTCACGTATCTGTACAGCGCGTTGGTCGTCACGCCCACCTCGTGGGCGATGTTCGGCAGCGAGGCGTTGGCGACGCCGTCGGCGTCGGCGAGGCCCACGGCCGCCGCGACGATCTGCGCCACCGAGTGCGACGGCTTGGGCCCGCGGCGCGGCGGCGGTGTGCCGCCCCAGGCCAGTGTCATCCCGGGGGGCAGCTCCGGTGTGGTGTCCCTGTCCAGCATGGTGCGTCTTCCCTGGCGAGTGCTCCGGCAGTAAACTGTGAGAGTCTTACACTGATTTGGGCGGAGGGCGAGCGACGTGAGCGAGAACAGGCCGGTGGCCACGGCCGTCGGCCGGCTCCTGTGGCCGGAGCGTACGCGGGTCACCGAGCTGGATCGCAAGCTCGCCGTCACGCGGATCGAGCACGATCGCGCCGAGGGCCGGTGCGAAGACGCCGAGGTCAGGCTGGCCCGCGTGCGGGTCGCCACCACCCACGCGGAGCTGGACAGCGCCGTCTCCGGCCGGTCCGCATCCGCGGTGCCGCCGATCCTGGAGGCCGCGCCTCGGGTCGGGCTGGCGGTCTGGGTCGTGGTCAGCCTGGTCAACGTCGTGGTCTACCTGACCCTGGGGATGGTCAGCGGCCAGTGGGACGGGCCGTGGGTGCTGTGGCCGGTGCTCGGCGGCGGCCTGCTCGTGCTCGGCCTGTGGTCCACGCGGGAGCGGGACCGCCGGATGCGCCTCGGCGACTGAAGGGCGACCCCTGTCCCGGTCATCGGGGTCCGGGTTCCCCTCGGAGCAGGACTACGTTAAACTGTGCAACCCATACACAGATTTGTTCGTACCTGAGATCGGGGGCCGAGATGGCCGAGACGACAGACGGTTCCACGGCCGGGGGGCGCACGGCACTGAAAGTGGTCACGATCGTGTGGCTCGCCGGCACCGGCATTCACCTGCTGATCTGGCTGATCATGTGCTTCGCGACGCTCAGCCTGCACTCGCCGTTCTTCATCTGGCCGCTGATCGGCGGCGCGCTCATCGTGGTGCCCTGGCACTTCGCGACGCGCAACCGCTCGAACGAACGGATCGCGCGGGGATGACTACCTTGACGACCACCGGGTCGCCCGTCCGGCTGGACTCGGTGAAGAAGACGTACGGGCGCGGCGAGAGCGGTGTGGTCGCGCTTGCCGGGGTCAGCGTGGAGTTCCCCGCCGGCAGCTTCACCGCGGTGATGGGGCCGTCGGGGTCCGGCAAGAGCACCCTGCTGCACTGCGCCGCCGGGCTCGACCGGCCCGACGAGGGCAGCGTCACGCTCGTCGGCGTCGACCTCAAGGGCCGCAACGAGACCCAGCTGACCGAACTGCGCCGCGAGCACGTGGCGTTCGTGTTCCAGTCGTTCAACCTGATGCCCGCGCTCAACGTCGAGGAGAACATCACCCTCCCGATGCTGCTGGCCGGCAAGGAACCGGACCGGGCGTGGATCGCCCAGGTCGTCGAGCGGGTCGGCCTGTCGCAGCGCGTCGGGCACCGGCCCGGCGAGCTGTCCGGTGGCCAGCAGCAGCGCGTGGCGATCGCCCGCGCGCTGGCCGGCCGCTCGGCGGTGACCTTCGCCGACGAGCCGACCGGTGCGCTCGACACGACCACCGCGCTCGAGGTCCTCGGGCTGCTGCGCGAGCTGGCCGACGCGGGGCAGACCATCGTCATGGTCACCCACGACCCGGTCGCCGCGTCGTTCGCCGACGAGGTGCTCTTCCTGGTGGACGGGCAGATCGTGACCAAGATGGCCACCCCGGCCGTCGAGATGGTGGCCGCGGAGCTGGCGCGTCTCGGTGCCCGGGCCAAGCAGGCGAGGGGGCGGCAGTGAGCCCGCGGCGGGTGGTCCTGCGGATGGCGCTGGCCAGCCTGCGGTTCCGCGCGGCCGCCTCGCTGGCGACGTTCGTCGCGGTCCTGGTCGGCTGCTCGCTGCTCATCGCGTGCGGCGGCCTGTTCGAAACGGCGTTGTCGCTCGACGCCCAGCCGCAGCGGCTGGCCGCCGCGCCGGTCGTGGTGACCGGTTCGGCCGGGTTCAAGCTGCCGGACGAGGAGTCGCAGGTCGTTCCCTACGGGGAGCGCTCGGGCATCCCGGCCGGCCAGCTGGCCCAGCTCGCGTCCGTGCCGGGCGTGCGGCAGGTCGTGCCGGACACCACCTTCGCCGCGGTCGTCGTCACCGCGTCCGGGCCGCAGAGCGCCGACGCTTCGCTGGCCGGGCACGGCTGGGACTCGGCCGCGCTGGCGCCTTACTCCCTGGTGGACGGTGCGCAGCCGCGCGCCACGGGTCAGGTCGTGCTGGACGAGGCTTCGGCCGCCACGGCCGGTGTCCGCACCGGGGGCCAGGTCCCCATCGCCGTGAACGGCGCGCCGCCTCGGGACTTCGTGGTCGTCGGCGTCGCGCACGCGGACACGATCGGTCCGGCCCTGTTCTTCTCACCCGCCGACGCCCAGCAGTTCTCGGTGCACCCCGGCACGGTCGACCTGGCCGGGATCTTCCCGGCGGACGGCGTCGACGCCGGTGAGCTCGCCGCCCGGATCGCCGAGAAGGTGCCCGGGCTGAACGTGCTGACCGGCGCGGACCGCGGGTCCGCCGAGTTCCCCGGCATCGACGGCGCCCAGCTGCCGCTGATCCTGCTCGCCGGCGTGTTCGGCGGCATGGTCCTGGTGGTCATGGCGCTGGTGGTGTCGGCGACGATCAGCCTCACCGTGCGGCAGCGGCAGCAGGAGCTCGCGCTCCTGCGGGCCACCGGCGCGACCCCGCGTCAGGTGCACCGCATGGTGCTCGCCGAGACGATGGTGGTGGCGGTGCTCGGCGCGCTCGTCGGGCTGGCCGGCGGCCGCTTCGTCGGCACGGAGATCTTCAGCTTCACGACCGGCAACGGGATGCTCCCGCCCCAGCTGGAGTTCCAGCAGGGGATCATCGCCTTCGGCGGCGGTCTCGTGCTTTCGCTCGCCATCTCGTTCGCCGCCGCGTGGTTCGCCGCGCTGCCGGCGGCGCGGGCCCGGCCGCTGCAGGCGCTCGCCGAGGCGTCCATCCCGCCCGCGAAGGTGAACGACGTGCGCCGCTTCGGCGCGAAGGTGTTCGCCGGGGTCACCGCGCTGCTGGCCGTCGCGACCCTGTTCATGCCGGTGGAGATCGCGTCGGCCGTGTGCGGTCCCGCGGTGCTCACCGGCTCGATCGCCGTCGCGCTGATCGGCCCGGAGCTGATGGCGTTCGTCGCCACGCGCTTCGGCCCGCTGATCCGGCGGGTCGGCGGCCGGGACGCGGTGCTCGCGGTGATCAACTCGCGGACGCGGGCGGTGGCGTTCGCCGCCGTCCTGACACCGATCACGCTGGCCACCGCGGTCGCGCTCGGCAACGTGTACGCCGAAACCACGCAGCAGCACGCCATCATCGGGGCCTACGCCGATCAGCTGCAGGCCGACGCGGTGGTGACCAGTGGCACGGGTGCGGTTTCGCCCGCGCTGGCCGACGCCGTCCGGCAGGCGCCGGGCGTCGGGTCGGTGTCGCCGCTGGTGACCAGCCAGGGCTGGATCGAGGAGCCCTACGACGGCAACGGCAGCGATCCGGGCCGGCTGCTCGGCCTCGACGTCCGCGACGCGAACGGGGTGCTGGCGACGCCGGTGACGTCCGGTTCGCTGGGGGAGCTCACCGGTGAGACGGTGGCGCTGCCCGAAGGCATCGCGGACGACCTGGACCTCAAGCTCGGCGACCAGATCACCATGCGCCTCGGTGACGGCGCGCAGGCGAAGGTGAAGATCGTTGCGTTGCTGGACAGCCCTTCGGGCTACCCCAGCATCGTGCTGCCGGCCGCGCTGCTGGCCCCGCACACGACGTCCGGGGTGGCGAACCGGCTGCTGGTCCGCGCGGCGGACGGGCAGGACGCGGCGGCGGTCGTCTCGGCGGTCACGTCGGCGACGGCGAACTGGCCGGGCGCCACCGTCGGGGACTCCGACGCGGTGACGGAAAGCTTCGCGGCCAGTGCCGACATCGAGGCGATGATCCACTACCTGCTGGCCGTGCTGGCGATCGCGTACGCGGCGATCGCGGCGGTGAACACGCTGGCCGTGGCGGTGCTTTCGCGGCGTCGCGAGTTCGGCGTGCAGCGGCTGGCGGGTGCCCGGCGCGGGCAGGTGCGGTCGATGCTGATGATCGAGGGCGGCATCCTGGCCGTGCTCGGCCTGGTGCTCGGGACGGGGATCTCGCTGTTCACGGTGATTCCCATGGCGCTCTCGTCCGGCACCGTCGTGCCGGTCGGGCCGCTGTGGGTGTTCCTCGCGGTCATCGCCGCGGTGTTCCTGATCGTCTGGCCGGTCACCGCGCTTTCCGCGCGGCTGGCGATGCGGCGCAGCCCGATCGAAGCGGTGACGTTGCCGGGGCAATAGGGAATTTGTAGGGGTTCGCGGGCCGGTTCGGCGCGGATAGTCTCGAATTCGACTATCCGCACCGGGCCGGCCCGGTTTCCTTTTTCTGGAGTGGATCCCATGCGCGTACTCCTGGCCGCTCCGCCGTCGCCCGCGCGGCTGCACAACCTGGTCCCGCTGGCGTGGGCGCTGCGAACGGCCGGCCACGACGTGAAGATCGCGGGGCGGGCGTCGTTCGTCGACGAGATCCTGAGTACCGGTTGCGTGGCCGTCGATCTCGGGACTGAGGACACGGAGTCGGTGGCGCTGGCCGAGTTCGCCGAACTGTGGCGGCCGGACGTCGTGGTCTCTTCCCCGGGAGCCCCGGTTGCGGGCGGAGTCCGGCTGCTCGGCCCGCTCGATTCGTCCGGCACTGGCACTTTCGATACGGTGCCGCCGTCGCTGCGGGACGCGTCGGACGTCCGTCCGGTCCGGCACGTGCCCTACTTCGGCCCGGTGGTGGTGCCGGAGTGGTTGCGCCGCAAGGCAAGGCGCGGCCGGGTGTTGCTCTCGCTGACGGACGCGACGCTGGCGGGCCCGGTGTTCGACGCCGTCGGCGGCCTTGCCGCGGAAGTGGTCTGGGCGACGGACTCCGCGCCGGCCGGGGTATCGATGCCACCCAACGTCCGCCTGGTCGACACGGCACCCCCGGCAGCGCTCCTCCCGACGTGTACCGCACTCATCCACGACGGCGACGCGACGCTCGCCCTCGCGGCGGCGACGCACGGGGTGCCCCAGCTTTCCCTGGTGGAGACGCCGATCGGCGCCCGGATCGCGGCGGTCGGGGCCGGGCTCGTGGGGTCCGCGGAGCAGGCCGGGGAGCTGGCTTCGCTGAGTGCCGCGGCGATCGCGCTGCGGGACGAGATCGCCGCTTTGCCCGCGCCGCGTGAGCTGGTCGGCGCCCTGACCCGCTGATTGTGGGGCCGTTAGGGGTGGGACGGCACAAAGTCCGTCGGTAGCGTTTTCGGCGTGGCACCTTCCACCCTTTTTCGCGGTTAGGTGGTCGATTACGTGAATACCGTTTCCCAGGGGGTAATGGCGTGAGCGCCGAAAACGAGCGGAAACTGCTCGACTACCTCAAGCGCGCGACCGCCGACCTGCGCGAGGCCAAGGGTGCCCTGCAGGAGGTCCGGCGGCGCGACAGCGAACCCATCGCGATCGTCGGCATGGACTGCCGCTTTCCCGGCGGCGTCGCGAGCCCCGACGACCTCTGGGAGCTGGTCGGCACCGGGACCGACGCCATCGGCGCGTTCCCGGCCGACCGCGGCTGGCCGCTGGACCGCCTCTACGACCCGGCGGGCGAACGTCCCGGCACGACGAACACCCGCGAAGGCGGCTTCCTGCGCGACGCCGCCGAGTTCGACCCCGAGTTCTTCGGGATCTCGCCCCGCGAGGCGCTCACCATGGACGCCCAGCAGCGGCTGCTGCTCGAGACGTCCTGGACCGCACTCGAACGCGCGGGCATCGTCCCGGAAACCCTGCGCGGCAGCAGCACCGGCGTCTTCGCCGGCGTGATGTACCACGACTACCTCGGCCACGCGGCCGCCGGCAGCGTCGTCTCCGGCCGGGTCGCCTACGCGCTCGGCCTGGAAGGCCCCGCGGTCTCGGTCGACACCGCCTGCTCGTCCTCCCTGGTCGCCCTGCACTGGGCCACGCAGGCGCTGCGCCGCGGCGACTGCTCGCTGGCCCTCGTCGGCGGCGTCACGGTGATGGCCACCCCCGAGACGTTCGTCTACTTCACCGAGCAGCGCGGCCTGTCCGACGACGGCCGCTGCAAGGCCTTCGCCGCCGCGGCCGACGGCACGGGCTGGGGCGAGGGCGCCGGGGTGCTCGTCGTCGAACGCCTCTCCGACGCTCAGCGCCTGGGTCACGAAGTTCTCGCCGTCGTGCGCGGCAGCGCGGTCAACTCCGACGGCGCGTCCAGCGGCCTGACCGTCCCGAATGGACCAGCTCAGCAACGCGTGATCCGCCAGGCCCTCGCCACCGCCGGACTGTCCACAACGGACGTCGACCTCGTCGAAGGCCACGGCACCGGCACGAAGCTCGGCGACCCGATCGAAGCGCAGGCCCTGCTCGCCACCTACGGGCAGGACCGGAAAGAGCCCCTGTGGCTCGGCTCGCTCAAGTCCAACATCGGCCACACTCAGGCCGCTGCCGGGGTCGGCGGCGTGATCAAGGTCGTCCAGGCCATCCGGCACGGCGTGCTCCCGAAGACCCTGCACGTCGACACGCCGTCGCCGCACGTCGACTGGTCGGCCGGCGCGGTCGAGCTGCTCACCGAGGCCCGCGAGTGGCCCGACGTCGACCGCCCCCGCCGCGGCGCGGTGTCGTCGTTCGGGATCAGCGGCACCAACGCCCACGTGATCATCGAGCAGGCCGAGCCCGTCGCCGAGGAGCCTTCGCGAGCCGACGTCCCGGTCGTCGCGTGGCCGGTCTCGGCGGACTCCGCCGACGCCGTCGCCGCGCAGGCCCAGCAGCTCATCGACCACCCCGGCGACCTGGCGGACATCGGGTTCTCCCTGGCCACGACCCGCTCGGCGCTGGACCACCGCGCCGTCGTCGTCGGCTCCGACGCCGCCGAGCTGCGCGCCGGGCTGACCGCGCTCGCCGCCGGCGAGGACGCGCCGAACGTCGTCCGCGACCGCCGGGGCACCGGCCGGACGGCCTTCGTCTTCACCGGCCAGGGCGCCCAGCGCGCCGGCATGGGCAACGCCCTCGCCGCGAAGTACCCCGTGTTCGCCGAAGCCCTCGACGCCGCCTGCGCCCGGCTCGACCTCGACCGCGCGGCCTTCGACGACGCCGAAGCCTTGGCGCAGACCGGGTTCACGCAGCCCGCGCTGTTCGCGTTCGAGGTCGCGCTCTACCGGCTGCTGACGTCGTGGGGCCTGAAGCCCGACCACCTGCTGGGCCATTCGATCGGCGAGCTGGCCGCGGCCCACGTTGCGGGCATCCTCTCGCTCGACGACGCCTGCACGCTCGTCGCGGCCCGCGCCCGGCTCATGCAGGCCCTGCCCGCCGGCGGCGCGATGGTCACGATCCCGGCCGCCGAGGCCGACGTGACCCCGCTGCTGACGGCCGGGGTGAGCATCGCCGCGATCAACGGCCCGCGCTCCCTGGTGGTCTCGGGCGCCGAGGACGAGGTCGCCGCCGTCGTCGCGCACTTCGAACATCCCAAGGAGCTGCGCGTCTCGCACGCCTTCCACTCGCCGCTGATGGAACCGATGCTGGACGAGTTCGCGGTCGTGGCGGAGAAGCTCACCTACGCGAAGCCCGAGATCCCGATCGTTTCCACGGTCGCCGCCGGGGCCGACCTGGCGTCGCCGCAGTACTGGGTGGAGCAGGTCCGCGCGACCGTCCGGTTCGACGACGGCCTGCGCGCGCTCGCCGCCGAAGGCGTCCGGACGTTCGTCGAGATCGGCCCGGCACCGGTGCTGACCGCCGCCGCGAGCACCGCGCTCGACGACGAGACGCTCGCCTTCGTCCCGGCCGTGCGCAAGAACGAGGTCCCCGACGTCGTCACCGCGGTCGCCACCCTGCACGCCCGCGGGATTCCCGTGGATTGGCAAGCGTTCTATGCCGGCGCCCGCCGCGTCGAGGTGCCGACCTACGCCTTCCGCCGCACCCGCTACTGGCTGTCCGCCACCACCGCGACCGGCGATGCCGCCGACCACGGCCAGCAGCCCGCCACGCACCCGATGCTCAGCGCCGTCGTCCGCGTCCCCGAGTCGGACACGGTCGTGCTGACCGGCCGGCTGTCGGCGGACACCGTGCCGTGGATCGCCGACCACGTCGTGCTCGGCACGATCCTGCTGCCCGGCACGGCGTTCGTCGAACTGGCGCGCGCCGCCGCCGACGAGGTCGGCTACGCGGGCCTCGAAGAGCTGACGCTGCAGGCCCCGCTCGCCTTGACCAAGGGCGCCGCACTGCAGGTGTCCCTCGGCGCCGAGGAGGACGGCCGCCGCCGCGTCACCGTCCACTCGCGACTCGACGGCGAGGACGCCTGGACGCTCCACGCCGAAGGTTTCGTGACCGCCGAAGCGGCCGAGCCGTCGTTCGGCTTCGCCGAGTGGCCGCCCGCGGGCGCCACCGAGGTCGCCTTGGACGACCCGTACGCGCAGCTCGCGGACCTCGGCTACGACTACGGCCCCGCGTTCCAGGGGCTGAGCCGGATGTGGCGTGACGGCGACGACGTCTACGCCGAGGTCGCCCTGGCCGACGCCCGCGACTACGGCCTGCACCCGGCCCTGCTCGACGCCGCCCTGCACGCCCAGCTGCTCGGCCCGGCTCCCGAGGACGGCGAAACGAAGCCGATGCTGCCGTTCGCCTTCAGCGGCACCACGTGGCACGCCGCGGGCACGTCCGCGCTGCGCGTCCACGTGTCGCCGGCCGGCCCGGACACCATCGCGCTGCGGATCGCCGACACGACCGGCGCCCCGGTGCTGTCTGTCGACTCCTTGGCCGCCCGGCCGATCTCGCTCGACAAGCTCGCGCCCAGCTCGCTGTTCCGCGTGGCTTGGGAGCCGGCTCCTGCGGGAACGCCGGTCGCCGCGCAGATCCTGGAAGTGTCCACATCGGACGGTTCGGTGCCGGAGCGGGCCCGCGCGGCCACGCGTCAGGTGCTCGCCGCCATCCGGGAGTCCGAGGACCGCCTGGCCGTCGTCACGCGCGGCGCGGTGTCGGTGGCCGGCGAGGACGTCGACCCGGCCCTCGCGACGGTCTGGGGCCTGGTCCGCGCGGCCGAAGCCGAGAACCCGGGCCGGTTCGTGCTCATCGACGGCGAGGACGTCGAAGCGGCCTTGGCCACCGGTGCGCCCGAGGTGGCCGTCCGCGACGGGCAGGCATACGTCCCCAGGCTGGTCGCGGCGACACCGTCGGGCGACCTGGGCTGGAACCTGGAGCGCACGGTCCTGATCACCGGCGGCACGGGCGGGCTCGGCGCGGTCGTCGCGAAGCACCTGGTGACCGACCACGGGGTCCGGCACCTGCTGCTCACCAGCCGTCGCGGCGCGGACGCGCCCGGCGCTGCCGAGCTGCGCGACGAACTCACGAGCCTGGGCGCGGACGTCACGATCGCGAGCTGCGACGTCACCGACCGCGCGTCGGTGGCGGCGCTGCTCGACGGCGTCGAGCTGACCGCGGTGGTGCACGCGGCGGGCGTCCCGTCCGCGGGCCGCGTCGAGAACCTCACCGACGAGGAGATCGACCGCGTCTTCGCCCCGAAGGTCGACGGCGCCTGGCACCTGCACGAACTCGCGAAGGACCTCGACGCGTTCATCCTGTTCTCCTCGGCCGCGAGCACGGTGCTGGCCGCCGGGCAGGCCGGGTACGCGGCGGCCAACGCGTTCCTCGACGAGCTGGCCCGCCACCGCCACGCCCAAGGCTTCCCGGCGACGGCCCTGGACTGGGGCGCCTGGGCCGAAGACGGCGGCATGGCCGGCGAACTCGTCGAGGCCGACTTCCGCCGCCTGCGCCGCCTCGGCACCCCGCCGATGGCGACGGCCGACGCCCTCGCGCTGCTCGACGCGTGCCTCGTCGCCGAGGACGCCGTCCTCGCGCCGGTGCAGCTGGACGTCGCGGCCCTGCGGTCCCGCGCGGACTCGCTGCCGCCGGTCCTGCGCGGCATGGTCCGGCCCGCGACCCCTCGCCGCATGGCGGCGAAGAACGACGGCGCCGTCACGGCCCGCCTGACCGCGCTGCCGGAGGCCGAGCGCGAGGCGTACCTGCTGGAGGTCGTCTCCGGTCAGGTCCAGGCGGTGCTGGGCCTTGGGTTCGTCGAGCCGGAGCGGGCCTTCCAGGAAATGGGGTTCGACTCCCTGACCTCGGTGGAGCTGCGCAACCAGCTCGGCGCCCTGACGGGGCTGAAGCTGACGGCGACGATCGTGTTCGACCACCCGACCCCGGCGGCGCTGGCGTCCCGGCTGCACGCGTTGCTGGGCCCGAGCCGCGGTCCGGCGGACTCGCTCCTGGCCGAGATCGACCGCCTGGAGGCGTCCCTGGCCGCCGCGGGCTCGCTGAACGGCTCGACGGCGAAGGTCACCGCCCGCCTGGATGCCCTGATGCGCAAGTGGACCGAGGCGAACACGGGCGTCACCGAGGCCGCCGACCTGGACGAAGCCACCGACGACGAGCTCTTCGCCGTGCTCGACGAAGAACTGGGGATCTCATGAGCAACGAGGACAAGCTCCGCGACTACCTGAAGCGCGCGACGGCGGACCTGCAGGCGGCGCGGCGCCGCGTGCAGGAGCTGGAAGCGCGCAGCGCCGAACCCATCGCCATCATCGGCATGAGCTGCCGCTACCCCGGGGACGTCCGCACGCCGGACGACCTGTGGGACCTGGTCGACCAGGGCCGCGACGTCATCGGGGAGTTCCCCGCCGACCGAGGGTGGGACCTCGAGGGCATCTACGACCCCACCCCCGACCGGCCCGGCAAGACCTACACGCGCCACGGCGGGTTCCTCTACGACGCCCCGGGCTTCGACGCCGAGTTCTTCGGCATCAGCCCGCGCGACGCCCGCCGCGCCGACCCGCAGCAGCGCATCCTGCTGGAAGCCTCGTGGGAGGCCTTCGAGCGCGCCGGGCTCGACCCGCACGCGCTCAAGGGCAGCCCGACCGGCGTCTACGCCGGCGTCATGTACCACGACTACAGCGGCGGCAGCCCCGACGGCAGCCTCGTCTCCGGCCAGGTCTCCTACACCCTCGGCCTCGAAGGCCCGTCGGTCTCGGTGGACACCGCGTGCTCGTCGTCGCTGGTCGCGCTGCACATGGCCGCCCAGGGCCTGCGCGACGGCGACTGCACCCTCGCGCTCGCCGGCGGTGTCGCCGTCATGGGCACCCCGGAGATGTTCGTCGACTTCAGCGGCCGCCGCGGCCTGTCCGCCGACGGCCGCAGCCGGTCCTTTTCGGACGATGCCGACGGGACGTCGTGGGCCGAAGGCGTCGGTGTCCTCGTGCTGGAAAAGCTGTCCGACGCGCGCCGCAACGGGCACCGCGTCCTCGCGCTGCTGCGCGGCTCCGCGATCAACCAGGACGGCGCCAGCAACGGCTTCTCCGCACCCAACGGCCCCTCGCAGGTCCGGGTGATCGAAGCCGCGCTCGCCGACGCCGGGCTGTCGCGGTCCGATGTGGACCTCGTCGAGGCGCACGGCACCGGCACCGCGCTCGGCGACCCGATCGAAGCGCAGTCGCTGATGGAGACCTACGGCCAGCGCACCACGGGTGAGCCGCTGCTGCTCGGCTCGATCAAGTCCAACATGGGCCACCCGCAGGCCGCGGCCGGTGTCGCGGGCGTGATCAAGGTGGTGCAGGCACTGCGGCACGGCAAGGCGCCGCGGACCCTGCACGTCGGCACGCCCTCGACGCACGTCGACTGGACCGCCGGCGCGGTCGAGCTGCTCACCGAGCCGCGCGACTGGCCGGAGGTGAACCGGCCGCGCCGGGCCGCCGTCTCGTCGTTCGGCGTCAGCGGCACCAACGCGCACGTCATCCTGGAGCAGGCCCCGGCCGAAGACGCCGTCGAGCCCCCGAAGCCCGCGGTGCACCCGCTGGTGCTCTCGGCCAAGACCCCGGCCGCGCTGGCCGAGGCCGCCGGGCAGCTCGCGTCCCAAGTGGACGGTGACCTCACCGACATCGCCTACACCCTCGCCACCGGGCGCGCGAAGCTCGACCACCGCGCGGTGGTGCTGTCGACGGACGCCAAGCAGGCCCTGGAGACACTGGCCGCCGGCGGGTCACGGCCCGACGTCGTCACCGGCACCGCCGACGTCCGCGGCAAGACCGTGTTCGTCTTCCCCGGCCAGGGTTCCCAGTGGACCGGCATGGCGCTCGAGCTGATCGAGCAGTCGCCGGTGTTCGCCACGCGGATCGCCGAATGCGACGCGGCGTTGCGGGAGTTCACCGACTGGTCGGTGCTCGCCGTGCTGCGCGGCGAACCCGGCACGCCGCCGGCCGACCGCGTCGACGTCGTCCAGCCGATGCTGTGGGCGGTGATGGTCTCGCTGGCCGCGCTGTGGCGCGCGCACGGGGTCGAACCGGACATGGTGATCGGCCACTCGCAGGGCGAGATCGCCGCGTCGACCGTCTCCGGTGCACTGTCCCTTCAGGACGGTGCGCGCGTGGTCGCGTTGCGGAGCAAGGCGATCGGAGACGTCCTCGGCGGGCGAGGCGGCGGCATGCTGGCCGCCGGGCTCCCCGCCGCCGAGCTGCTGAAGCGGCTCGACGCCTGGGACGGCCGGATCTCCCTCGCCGCCGACAACGGCGCCACCTCCGCTGTGCTGTCCGGGGACGGCGACGCCCTCGACGAGCTGCGTGACCAGCTCGTCGCCGAAGGCTTCCGCGCCAAGCGCGTCCCGGTGGACTACGCGTCGCACTCCGCGCACGTCGAGCACCTCGCCGACCGCCTGCTGGCCGACCTCGGCCCGATCACCCCGGCCGCCGGCAGCGTCGCGATGACGTCCACGGTGACCGGGGAACCGGTCGCCGAGTCCACTGTGGACGCGAAGTACTGGTTCACCAACCTGCGCACCACGGTCCGGTTCGCCCCCGTCGTCGCGAAGCTCGCCGAGGCGGGCTACACGCGGTTCGTCGAGGTCAGCCCGCACCCGGTGCTGGCCATGAGCATCCAGGAGACCCTCGACGAAGGCGGGCACAGCGGTTCCGTCACCGGCACCCTGCGCCGCGACGAAGGCGGCTTGACCCGGTTCGCGACGTCGCTGGCCGAGCACTCGGTCCGCGGCGGTGCGGCGGACTGGGCGTCGCTGGTGCCCGGCGGCCGGATCGCCGACGTGCCGACCTACCCGTTCCAGCACAAGCGCTTCTGGCTCGAAGAGGAAGCCGCGGCTCCCGCGACCGGAGCACAGGTCGCCGACCAGGACTTCTGGCAGGACGTCACGAGCGGCGACGTCGATGCGCTGGCTTCCAGGCTCGGCGTCGAGGCCGCGCCGCTGGCCGAGGTCGTCCCGGCGCTGGCCGCGTGGCACGGCCGCCGCACCGAGCTGTCCACGGTGGAGTCCTGGCGGTACCGCGTGTCCTGGGCGCCGGTGAGCGTCGCGGGCGGGCTGAGCGGCACCTGGCTGGTCGTCGTCCCCGCGGACGTCCCCGCGGCGGCGGAGCTGGCCGACGCGCTCTCCGAGCAAGGCGACGTCGTCCGGGTGATCGCCGAGCACGGGGAACTGGCCGAGGTGCTCACCGAAGCGACGGCGCTGCGGCCGTTCGACGGCGTGCTGTCGCTGCTCGCCCTCGACACCCGTGAACACCCGGAGCACCCCGCGCTCAGCACCGCGGTCGCGGCCACGATCGCCCTGCTGCAAGCCCTGCGCGACATCGACGCTCCGGTCTGGGTGGTCACCCGCGGCGCGGTCGCGGTGGACGCCTTCTCCGACGCCGACCCGGCCGCCGCGGCCGTGTGGGGCCTCGGCACGGTCGCCGCGCTCGACCAGCCCGCCACCTGGGGCGGACTGGTCGACGTCGAGGGCCCAGGGGACGCCGCGCGCGTCGCCGCCGTGGTGTCCGGTGTGGACGGTGAGGACCAGGTCGCGATCCGGCCGTCCGGGGTGTTCGCCCGGCGGATGGTCCGCGCCCCGCTGAAGGGCACCGCCGACGAGTGGAAGCCGCGGGGAACGGTCCTCGTCACCGGTGGCACCGGCGCAGTCGGCGCGCACGTCGCCCGGTGGCTGGCCGGCCGCGGTGCCGGGCACATCGTGCTCACCAGCCGCCGCGGGCTCGACGCCGAAGGCGCGCGCGAGCTGGTCGACGAACTGAACGTCAAAGTCACCGTGGTGGCCTGCGACGTCTCCGACAAGGAGCAGCTGCGGGCGCTGCTGGCCGAGTACCCGCCGACCGCCGTCGTGCACGCCGCCGGTGTCCTCACCGCGGAGTCACCCCTGTCCGAGGTCACGCCCGCCGAGTTCGCCGCGGCCACCCGCGCCAAGGTCACCGGCGCCGCGCTGCTCGACGAGCTGCTCGGCGACACCGAGCTGGACGCGTTCGTGCTGATGTCCTCCGGCGCCGCCGTGTGGGGCACCTCCGGCCAGCCCGCGTACGCCGCGGGCAACGCCTACCTCGACGCCCTCGCCCGGCGCCGCCGTGCCGCGGGCCGCACCGCGACCGCGATCGCCTGGGGCTCCTGGGGTGGCGGGGGCATGGTCGACGCCGAGGCGAGCGACCTGCTGCGCCGCATGGGCCTCGCCGAGATGGCGCCGGAACTCGCCGTCGAAGCACTGGGCCAAGCGCTCGACCACGATGAGACGCAGCTGGTCGTCGCGGACATCGACTGGGCCGCGTTCGCCCCGGTCTACCAGCTCGCCCGCCCGCGGCCGCTGCTGCGCGCGCTGCCCGAGGTGGCCGAGGACAAGAGCGAAGCCGTCGAGAACACCGGTGACTTCAAGGCGAAGCTGGCCGCGCTGACCCCTGCCGAACAGCAGCGGACGCTCCTGGAGCTGGTCCGCGGCGAGGTCGCCGTGGTCGCCGGCTACGACGGCGGGTCGGCGGTCGAACCGGCCCGCGCGTTCAAGGAGCTCGGCTTCGACTCGGTGACCGCGGTCGACCTGCGCAACCGGCTCGGCGCCGCGACCGGGCTGAAGCTCCCGGCGACCGTCGCTTTCGACCACGTCAACCCGCAGGCGCTCGCCGAGCACCTCTGGACCCAGCTCGGCGGGGGCGAAGCAGCCGTCCCGCTCGAAGTGGAGCTGGACCGCCTGGAGGCTGTCGCGTCCACTTTGGACGCCGCCGAGATCGACCGGTCCCGGATCGTCGCCCGGCTGCAGGCGATGGTGACCACCCTGCACAAGACCCTGTCCGGCACCAAGGCCACCGACGTGCTGGAGACCGCGACCACGGATGAGCTGTTCGCCCTCATCGACAACGAGCTCGGCGCCTGAGAGGTATCCCCACGATGACTGACGAAAGCAAGCTGGTCGACTACCTGAAGCGGGTGACCGCCACCCTGCAGGAGACGCGGGAGCGGCTGCGCGAAGTCGAAGCCGCCGACGCCGAGCCGATCGCCATCGTCGCGATGGGCTGCCGGTACCCGGGCGACGTCCGCTCCCCGCAGGACCTCTGGGACCTGGTCGCCGAGGGCCGCGACGCCATCGGCCCGTTCCCCACCGACCGCGGCTGGGGCCTCGACTCGATGTTCGACGCCGACCCCGACAGCCCGGGCACCAGCTACGTGAGCGAGGGCGGCTTCATCCACGATGTCGCCCAGTTCGACGCGCCCTTCTTCGGCGTCTCACCGCGCGAAGCGCTCGCCATGGACCCGCAGCAGCGGCTCACGCTGGAGCTGGCGTGGGAGACCTTCGAACGCGCCGGCATCGCGCCGCACTCCCTGGCCAAGCAGCAGGTCGGCGTCTTCCTCGGCAGCGGCGACCAGGACTACTATGACGAGCTGCCGCCGTCGGTGCTCGCCGGTGAAGTGCAGGACTACCTGAGCACCGGCAACGCCGGTTCGGTCATCTCCGGCCGGATCGCCTACGCGCTGGGCCTGGAGGGCCCCGCCATCACGATCGACACGGCCTGCTCGTCTTCGCTGGTCGCGCTGCACCTGGCTGTGCAGGCACTGCGGCAGCGCGACTGCTCGCTGGCGCTGGCCGGCGGCGTCATGGTGATGTCGCGCCCGGGCCCGTTCGTCGCGTTCAGCCGCCAGCGCGGGCTCGCCGCGGACGGCCGCTGCAAGCCGTTCTCCGACAGCGCCGACGGCACCGGCTGGGCCGAGGGCGCGGGCACGCTCCTGCTGGAGCGGCTGTCCGACGCGCGTCGCAACGGCCACCCCGTCCTCGCCGTCGTGCGCGGCTCGGCGGTCAACTCCGACGGCGCGTCCAACGGCCTCACCGCGCCGAACGGCCCGTCCCAGCAGCGCGTCATCCGCCAGGCACTGGCCAACGCGCAGCTCTCGGCGTCCGATGTGGACGCCGTCGAAGGCCACGGCACCGGCACCACGCTCGGCGACCCGATCGAGGCCCAGGCCCTGCTCGCCACCTACGGCCAGGACCGCGACCGCCCGCTGTGGCTCGGCTCGATCAAGTCGAACATCGGCCACGCCCAGGGCGCGGCCGGCGTCGGCGGCGTGATCAAGATGGTGCAGGCCCTGCAGAACGGCCTGCTGCCGAAGACCCTGCACGTCACCGAGCCGACCACCGAGGTCGACTGGACGTCCGGGAACGTCTCGCTGCTGACGGAGGAACGTTCGTGGGCGCCGGGCGAGAAGCCGCGCCGCGCGGGTGTGTCGTCGTTCGGCGTGAGCGGCACCAACGCACACGTGATCATCGAGGAGGCCCCGGCGGCTTCGCCGGAAGAAGTCACTCCCGACTGGCCCGAAGGTGTGCCGGTCCCGTGGCCCCTGGCCGGGCACGGTGCCGCCGCGCTGAAGGCACAGGCGGCCCGGCTGTCCGATGTGGACGGCTCGGCACTCGACATCGGGTTCTCGCTGGCGACGTCCCGCTCGCCGCTGAGTCACCGCGCCGTCGTGTTCGACGGGAAGGCCGGGGTCGCCGCGCTCGCCGCCGGGGACGCCAGTTCGGCCATCACCGGCACGCCGGTCGAAGGGCTGACCGCGTTCCTCTTCTCGGGCCAGGGCGCGCAGCGCGCCGGGATGGGAGCCGAGCTGGCTGCCGCGTTCCCGGTGTTCGCGGCGGCGCTGGACGAGGTCTGCGCCGAACTGGACCAGCACCTCGACCGTCCATTGAAGACGGTCGTCTTCGACAAACCGCGCCTGATCAACCAGACCGGCTACACCCAGCCCGCGCTGTTCGCGATCGAGGTCGCGCTGTTCCGGCTGCTGGCGTCGTGGGGCATCAAGCCCGACTTCCTGCTCGGCCACTCGGTCGGCGAGCTGGCCGCCGCGCACGTCGCCGGGGTGCTGTCCCTGGCCGACGCGGCGAAGCTGGTCGCGGCTCGCGCGAAGCTGATGCAGGCGCTGCCCACCGGCGGATCGATGGTCGCGATCCAGGCGACCGAGGACGAGGTCACGCCGCACCTGACCGAGGACGTCAGCATCGCCGCGATCAACGGCCCGGACGCCGTCGTGATCTCGGGCGCTGCCGACGCCGTCGCCGAGGTGGCCGCGAAGTTCGAGCGCACCAAGCAGCTCAAGGTGTCGCACGCCTTCCACTCGCCGCTGATGGAGCCGATGCTGGCCGAGTTCGCCGAGGTCGCCCGTTCGCTCACCTACTCCGAGCCTGCGATCCCGCTGGTCTCCAACGTCTCCGGCGCGCTGGCCGGGGGAGAGGTCGCCACGCCGGAGTACTGGGTCTCGCACGTCCGCGCGGCCGTCCGGTTCCACGACGGGCTCACCGCGCTGAGCGATCAGGGCGTCTCGCGGTTCGTCGAGGTCGGGCCGGACGGCGTGCTGTCCGCCCTGACCCGGCAAACGACGGACGCCGTTGTCGTGCCGGTCCTGCGCAAGGACCGTCCTGAGCCGCAGGCCGCGCTCACCGCGCTGGCCGAGCTGTACGTCAGCGGACTGGCCCCGGACTGGGCCGCGGTGTTCGAGGGCCGCGGCGCTCGCCGCACCGACCTGCCGCCGTACGCCTTCCAGCGCAAGCGCTACTGGCTCGACGCCCGCGCCAACCGCGACGAGGTCACCGCCGCGGGCCTCACCTCCGCCGGGCACCCGCTGCTCGGCGCGGCCATCGCGCTCGCCGACACCGACGGCGTCGTCCTCACCGGCCGGCTGTCCCTCGAGACGCACGCGTGGCTCGACGGGCACCGCCTCGGCGACGTCGCCACCGTGCCCGGCACGGCCTTCCTGGAGCTGGCGATCCGCGCCGGCGACCAGGTCGGCTGCGGCCGGATCGAAGAGCTGACGCTCGGCAGCCCGCTGGTCGTCCCGGACCGCACCGGCGTCCAGGTGCAGGTGACGGTCGGGGCCGCCGACGAGCACGGCGTCCGCGCCGTCCAGATCCACTCGCGCCCCGAAGACACCGCCGGCACCGGCGAGCCCTGGCTCCTGCACGCCGGCGGCACCGTCGCGCCGCAGACCCACCGTGGCACCGAGCTGACCGAGTGGCCGCCCGCGGGCGCCGAGCCGGTCGCCATCGACGGGATCTACGACGACTTCGCCGACACCGGCCTCACCTACGGCCCGCTGTTCCGTTCACTGCGCGCGGTCTTCAAGCGCGGCCGCGAAGTCTTCGCCGAGGTCGCCCTGCCCGAGGACAGCGACGCCGAACGCTTCGGCCTCCATCCGGCCGCGCTCGACGCGTGCACGCACGCCCTGCGCGTGGCGGGCGGGGGAGACGGCGGAGTCGGGCGCGTCCCGTTCTGCTGGACCGGCGTCGAGCTGCACGCCACCGGCGCCTCGGCGCTGCGGGTGCGGTTCACGCCCACCACCGAGGACGGCTTCGCGGTCGCTCTCGCCGACACCACGGGCGCACCCGTCGCCACCGTCGCCGAGACCGTGTTCCGCGCGTTCACCACGCCGGTCGCGGCGGAGGCGCCGCTTTACCGGATCGAGTGGCAGCGGATCCCCGCCGAGTCCACTGTGGACACATCGGCCGTCGGGATCTTCGACTGCACGGGCTCCGAGACCCACGAGCTGACCCACCGCGTGCTCGGCGCCCTGCAGGACTGGCTCGCCGCCGAGCACCCGGAGGACGCGCGCCTGGTCGTCGTCACCCGCGGGGCCGTCGCGGCCGCCGGCGGTGTCACCGACCTCGCCGCCTCCGCCGCCTGGGGCCTCGTGCGCTCGGCGCAGGAGGAGAACCCCGACACGTTCGTGCTGCTCGACCTCGACGCCGAGTCGACGGCCGACGCCGTCCTGCCGCAGGTCCTCGCCACCGGCGAACCGCAGGCGGCCGTCCGCTTCGGCACGGTGCTCGTCCCGCGGCTCGTCCGCACGACGGCCGCCGCCGAACCGGCGTACTTCCACCCGAACGGCACCGTCCTGGTCACCGGCGCGTCCGGCGCGCTCGGTGGCACGCTGGCCCGGCACCTGGTCCGCGAGCACGGCGTCCGCCGCCTGCTCCTGGTCAGCCGGCGCAGCACGCCCGAGCTGGAGAGCCTGGCCGCCGAGCTGGACGTGCACGTCGACATCGCGCTCTGCGACGTCGCCGACCGCGCCGCGCTGGCCCAGGTGCTGGCCGCGATCCCGGCCGAGCACCCGCTCACGTCCGTGGTGCACGCCGCGGGCGTCCTCGACGACGGCGTCATCACGGCGCTGACGCCCGAGCGTCTCGACACGGTGCTGCGGCCCAAGGTCGACGGCGCGCTCAACCTGCACGAGCTGACCCGCGACACCGCGCTCTCGGCGTTCGTCCTGTTCTCCTCGGTCTCCGGCGTGCTCGGCGCCCCGGGCCAGGGCGGGTACGCCGCCGCGAACGCGTTCCTCGACGGCCTCGCCGCCCACCGCGTCGCACACGGCCTGCCCGCGCTGTCCCTGGACTGGGGCCTGTGGGGCGAGGTCGGCGGCATGGGCGGCACCCTGACCGAGGCCGAGGTCACGCGCCTCGCCTCGGGCGGCATCGTTCCTCTGTCCACTTCGGACGCGCTGGACCTCTTCGACCGCGCGCTGGCGTCCCGGCAGGCCGCCGTCGTCCCGGTGAAGCTGGACCTGCCCGCGTTGCGGAAGCTGGACCGGATCCCGAAGACCCTGGAGGAGCTGACCGGCCGGCCGGCCCGGCGTGCGGCGGCGAACGGGACGGCGGTCGCGGAGGACTCCTTCGCCGCCCGCGTCCGGGCCCTGCCGGAGGCGGACCGGGCCGACGCCGTGCTCGACCTGGTCCGCGGCCACGCCGCGACCGTGCTCGGCTACGGCGGCGGGCACGAGATCGAGCCGGCCGCGCAGTTCCAGTCGCTCGGCTTCGACTCGCTCACCGCGATCGAGCTGCGCAACGGCCTCACCGCGGCGACCGGGCAGCGGCTGCCCGCGACCCTGATCTTCGACCACCCGACGCCGTCGGCGCTGGCCACGCACCTGCTCACCGAGCTGGTGGGCGCGCCGGACGAGGTCGCCACGGCGGTGTCCCAGGCGCACGACGAGCCCATCGCGATCGTCGGCATGGCGTGCCGGCTGCCCGGCGGGGTCACCTCGCCCGAGCAGCTGTGGGAGCTGGTCGCCAACGGCCGGGACGCCATCGGCGACTTCCCCGCCGACCGCGGCTGGGACGTCGACGGCCTGCTCGACCCGACCGGCCGCCGTCCGGGCACCACGTATGTCGCCCGCGGCGGGTTCGTCCACGACGCCGGCGACTTCGACGCGACGTTCTTCGGCGTCTCGCCCAAGGAAGCCCCGGCCATCGACCCGCAGCAGCGGCTCCTGCTGGAGGCCTGCTGGGAGGCCCTCGAGCGGTCGGGCATCGACCCGTCGTCGCTCAAGGGCAGCCCGACCGGCGTCTACGCGGGCGTCCAGTACCACGACTACGTGGGCGCCAACAGCGCCGGCTCGATCGTCACCGGCCGCGTGTCCTACACCCTCGGGCTGGAGGGCCCGGCCGTCAGCGTCGACACCGCGTGCTCGTCTTCGCTGGTCGCGATGCACATGGCCGCCCAGGCCCTGCGTGGCGGCGACTGCACCCTGGCGCTGGCCGGTGGGGTGACCGTGATGGCGACGCCGGAGACGTTCGTCGAGTTCAGCCGCCAGAAGGGGCTGGCCGCCGACGGCCGCTGCAAGGTCTTCTCCGACGACGCCGACGGCACCACCTGGTCCGAGGGTGTCGGCGTGGTCGTGCTGGAGCGGCTGTCCGAGGCCCGCCGCCTCGGCCACCCGGTGCTCGCGGTGCTCAAGGGCAGCGCGGTCAACCAGGACGGCACGTCCAACGGCCTCACCGCCCCCAACGGCCCGGCCCAGCAACGCGTCATCCGCGCGGCACTGGCCGACGCCGGGATCACCGCGGCCGACGTCGACGCCGTCGAGGCGCACGGCACCGGCACGAAGCTCGGCGATCCGATCGAGGTCCAGGCGCTGCTGGCCACCTACGGCAAGGAGACCTCGGCCGACCGGCCGCTGTGGATCGGGTCGGTGAAGTCGAACCTCGGTCACACGCAGGCCGCGGCCGGCGCAGCCGGTGTCATCAAGATGGTCATGGCCATGAGCCAGGGTGAACTGCCCGCGACCCTGCACGTCGGCCGCCCGTCCACCGAGATCGACTGGTCGTCCGGTGCGGTCCGCGCGCTGGTGGAGCCGGTGAAGTGGCTGCCCAACGGCCACATCCGCCGGGCCGGCGTCTCGTCGTTCGGGGTCAGCGGCACCAACGCCCACGTGATCCTCGAAGAGGGCGACCGCCGGGAAGTGACCGGCGGGCACGACCACGAAGGCCCGGTCGCCTGGCCGGTCTCCGGGCGCGGCGCCGCCGCGATGCGGGCCCAGGCCGAGCAGCTGATGTCCTATGTGGACGAAGACCCGGAGGGCAGCCTCGCCGACATCGGCTTCTCGCTGGCCACCACGCGCAGCGCGTTCGACCGTCGCGCGGTGCTCATCGGCAGCCGCTCGCCGCAGTTCGTCCGCGGTCTCGCGGCGCTCGTCGACGAGGAGGAAGCGAAGGGTGTCGTCAGCGGTGTCGCCACCGCGGGCGGACGCACGGCGTTCCTGTTCGCCGGCCAGGGTTCTCAGCGGGTGGGGATGGGTGCCCGGCTCGCCGAGCAGTTCCCGGCCTTCGCCGCGGCGTACGACGAAGTCTGCGCGGAGGTGGACCGGCACCTCGACCGCCCGATTCGCTCGGTCACCGACGAGCTGGGCGAGACCCGCTACACGCAGCCCGCGCTGTTCGCGCTGGAAGTCGCGCTGTTCCGCCTGGTGCGTTCGTGGGGCGTCAAGCCGGACGTCCTCATCGGCCACTCGATCGGCGAGATCGCCGCGGCCCACTGCGCCGGCGTGCTCTCCCTGGCGGACGCGGCGACGCTGGTGGTCGCCCGCGGTGCGCTGATGCAGGCGCTCCCCGTCGGCGGCGCGATGGTGGCCATCGAGACGACGCCCGAAGCGATTTCCGACGACACCGTCGACATCGCCGCGGTCAACGGCCCGAACGCCGTCGTGATCTCGGGCGCGGCCGATGCCGTCGCCGAAGTCGCGGCGAAGTTCGAGCGCACCAAGCAGCTGAAGGTGTCGCACGCGTTCCACTCCCGCCTGATGGACCCGATGCTCGACGAGTTCCGCGCGGTCGCCGCGGAGCTGACCTACGCCTCGCCGCGGATCCCGGTGGTTTCGACGGTCACCGAGTCCGCGGACCTGACGTCGCCGGAGTACTGGGTTCAGCAAGTCCGCGAAGGCGTCCGGTTCTTCGACGCGGTGACCCGCGTCGCGGCCGACGGCGTCACCCGGTTCCTGGAGCTGGGCCCGGACACCACGCTCACCGCGATGACCGCGGGCTGCCTCGACGAACGGCCGGAGGTCCTGGCTTCGATGCTGCACAAGGAGAACGACGAGGCCGTGGCCGCGCTGACCGGTGTCGCGCAGCTGCACGTCAGCGGTGTCGACGTCGACTGGGCCGCGATCTACGAGCCCACCGGCGCCCGGCCGGTCGCCGTGCCGACCTACCCGTTCCAGCGGCAGCGCTTCTGGCTGGAGAGCACCACCGGCGCGGTGAGCCAGGAGGACCACCCGCTGCTCGGGGCGGCCCTCGAACTGGCCGGCGCCGACGGGCTGCTGTTCACCGGACGGCTGTCCGTGGGCACCCACCCGTGGCTGGCCGACCACGTCGTCGGCGGCGCGATCCTCTTCCCCGGCACCGGGTTCGTCGAGATGGCGATCCGCGCGGGCGACGAGGCCGGCTGCCCGCGCCTGGACGAGCTGACCCTGGAGTACCCGCTGGTCGTGCCGGAGCGGACCGGCGTCCGCGTCCAGTTCGCCCTCGACGCCCCGGGCGCCGACGGCACCCGCGCGTTCAGCGTCCACTCGCGGCCCGAGGGCTCGGCGGCCGCCTGGACGCGGCACGCCACCGGCAAGCTCGCCAAGGCGGGTCAGAAGGCGGACTTCGCCCTGACGGCCTGGCCGCCCGCCGGCGCCGAGCAGGTGAACCTGGACGGCACCTACGAGGAGCTGGCCGCCGACGGCCTGGCCTACGGTCCCGCGTTCCGCGGGCTGGTCGCGGCCTGGAAGCGCGACGGCGAGGCGTTCGCCGAGATCCGGCTCCCGGCGTCGGTGTCCGATGTGGACCGGTACGGCGTCCACCCGGCCGTGCTCGACGCGGCGCTGCACACGATCGGCGTCTCCGGCGCGGCGGGCGACGAGCCGGCGCTGCCGTTCGCGTGGGAAGGCGTCCGGCTGCACGCGGTCGGCGCGACGACGCTGCGGGTCCACGTCCGCCCGGTCGGCACCGGCGCGGTCGCGCTGGACGTCGCCGACGGTGCCGGCGCCCCGGTCGCGTCGGTGGAATCCCTGCTGCTGCGCCCGATGTCCGCCGTTCCGCAGGCCGCACCGACCGGTGAGGGGGACGCACTGTTCCGCGTCGCCTGGGAGCCGGCCGAGCTGGACGCGGTCGCCGAAGTCACCGACTGGTCCGTGCTGGGCGACGACGCCTTCGGCCTCACCGAGGCCCTGGGCGCCCAGGCGGCGGCCACCGGCCACGCTGTGCTCCCGGTGGCCGGCGACGACCTGCACGCCGAACTGCACCGCGTGCTCGGCCTGCTGCAGTCCTGGCTGGCCGGACCGGGGGAGTCGCTGATCGTCGTGACCCGCGGTGCGATGGCCACCGAAGAAGGGGAGAACCCCGACCCGGTCGGCGCCGCGGTGGCCGGCCTGGTCCGCTCGGCGCAGGCCGAGCACCCGGACCGGATCACCCTCGTCGACCTCGGCGCGGGCACGCCGGCGGGCCGGACGCTCGCCGCGGTGGCCGCTTCCGACGAGCCGCAGGTCGCCCTGCGGGCCGGTGCGGTGCTGGTGCCGCGGCTGGCCAAGGCGGCCGACGCGGCGGCCGCACCGGTCTGGGACGCCGAGGGCACGGTGCTCGTCACCGGTGCCACCGGTGCGCTGGGCTCGGCCGTGGCGAAGCACCTGGTCGCCGAGCACGGCGTGCGGAACCTGCTCCTGGTCAGCCGCCGGGGCGCCGACGCGCCCGGGGCGGCCGAACTGGCCGCGCTCGACGCGGACGTCACGATCGCCGCTTGCGACGTCGCCGACCGCGACGCCGTCGCCACGCTGCTGGCCGGGATCCCGGCCGAAGCGCCGCTGCGGGCGGTGGTGCACGCCGCCGGCGTCCTCGACGACGGCATCCTGACGTCGCTGACGCCGTCCCGGTTGGACACCGTGCTGCGCCCGAAGGCCGACGCGGCATCGGTCCTCGACGAGCTGACCCGGGACCTGGACCTGACCGCGTTCGTGCTGTTCTCCTCGGCCGCCGGCGTCCTCGGCGCCCCGGGCCAGGGCAGCTACGCCGCCGCCAACGCGTTCCTCGACGCGCTGGCGACCAGGCGCCGGACCGAAGGACTCCCGGGCACCTCGCTCGCGTGGGGCCTGTGGGCCGACGGCATGGGCGAGGCCCTCGACGGTGCGGACGCGCACCACATCGGGATCACGGCGCTGTCCACTGAGGACGGATTGGACCTCTTGGACTCGGCGGCCGGTGCCACCGAGGCACTGCTGGTGCCGATCGCGCTGGACACCCGCGTGCTGGCTTCGTCGGGCGACGACGACCTGCCCGCGGTGCTGCGCGGGCTGGCGGGCACGCCGGGCCGCCGCGCGGCGCAGGAAGCGGCCGAGGACACCGAGTCCCTGGCGAAGAAGCTCGCCGGGCTGCCGGTGGCCAAGCGCGTCCCGACCGTGCTGACCCTGGTGCGCACGCACGCCGCGGCGCTGCTGGGCCACGCCGGGCCGGAGGCGGTGGAACCGGACCGCTCGTTCAACGAGGTCGGCTTCGACTCGCTGTCCGCCACCGGGTTCCGCAACAAGCTCAGCCTCGTCACCGGCCTGAAGCTGCCGGTGAGCCTGATCTTCGACTACCCGACCCCGCGGATCCTCGCCGAGCACCTGGTCGGCGAACTGGCCCCGGCCGAGGTCGAGGTCGTCGCGGAAGCCGTTACGGAGCAAGGGGTTCGCGACGCGCTGGCGGGCATCCCGCTGGAGAAGCTGCGCGCCGCGGGGCTCCTGGACGGGCTGCTGGAGCTGGCCGGCGTGCGCCTGCCCGAGGAGGAAGAGGCCGAAGCCGTCGAAGAGGCCACGATCGACGACCTCGACACCGACGCCCTGATCAGCATGGCGATCGGCGGTGGGGACGACGACTAGCCCCGGCGCCACCCCTAACCCGGCCCGACCCGGCCATTATTGCCGCCGCCGCGCGGTCCGTGGCCCACTGGTACGGAGAGTTCCCGTGCTCCACAACGATCTTGACCCGAACGAGGAGAGGTAACCGATGGTCACCGGCTACGCAATCGAAGCACGGGGGCTGCGCAAGTCCTATGGCGACGTCAACGTCCTGGAAGGCGTCGACCTGAGCGTGCGGCGCGGCACGATGTTCGCGCTGCTGGGCCCGAACGGCGCCGGGAAGACCACGACGGTGCGGATCCTCAGCACCCTGCTGGACGCCGACGGCGGCACCGTGACGGTCAACGGACACGACCTCGGCGGGCCCAAGCGGAAGGTGCGGGAGCAGATCGGCCTCACCGGGCAGGACACCGCGGTCGACGAGCTGCTCACCGGCCGCGAGAACCTGCAGATGATGGCCCGCCTGTTCCACCTGGGCACGGCCGAGGCGAAGACCCGCGCCACCGAGCTGCTCACGCAGTTCGACCTGACCGAAGCCGCCGACCGCCAGGTCAAGACCTACTCCGGGGGCATGCGCCGCCGGCTCGACCTGGCGATCAGCCTGATCACCTCGCCGCCGGTGCTGTTCCTCGACGAGCCCACCACCGGCCTCGACCCGCGCAGCCGCTCGGCGATGTGGGACGCGATCCGCGAGCTGCTCGACGGCGGCACCACGATCCTGCTCACCACGCAGTACCTCGAGGAGGCCGACCAGCTGGCCGACCGCATCGCGGTGATCGACAAGGGCCGCGTCGTCGCCGAGGGCACCGCGGCCGAGCTGAAGCGCAAGGTCGGCACCGAGCGGCTGAAGCTCACCTTCGCCACCGCCGCCGAGGCGGAGCGCGCGCACGGCGTGACCGGCGGCGTGCTGATCGACGACACGGTCAGCGTCGCCATCGACCAGCCCGGCCAGGTCCGGCAGGTGCTCAACCAGGTCGCCGATGCGGGCCTCGAGACCACCGGCCTCGAGCTGTCCGAGCCGACCCTGGACGACGTTTTCCACACCCTTACCGGAACCGCGGGAGAGAAGCGATGACCCAGACCTTGTCCAGGGAGGTCGAGGGGACGCAGCTCCCCGACACCCCGAGCCGATCCTCGTTCGCGCTCGCGCTGTCCGACTGCCGGGTGCTGATCGGGCGCAACGTCAAGCACATCGCGCGCAACGCGGAGATGCTGATCCAGGCGGTCTCGCTGCCGATCGTGCTCCTGCTGCTGTTCCGCTTCATGTTCGGCGGCGCGATCAACGTCCCCGGCATGGCCTACATCGACTACCTGGTTCCCGGCTTGCTGGCCATCAGCATCGCGTTCAACTCGACGTCCACCGTGGTGGGCGTCGCCGCGGACCTCACGCAGGGCCTGGTCGAGCGGTTCCGGTCGATGCCCATGGCGGGCCCGGCCGTGCTCGTCGGCCACGTCGTCTCCGGCGTGCTGCGCAGCCTGCTCTCGTTCGTGGTGATGGTCGCGGTCGGCCTGGCCGTCGGGTTCCGCCCGGGGGGCGGCGTGCTCGGCTGGCTCGGCGCGATCGGGCTGCTGACGCTGTTCGCGACCGGCGTGTTCTGGCTGGCCACGCTCCTGGGGTCGATCGCCAAGACGGTCGAAGGCGCGGGCGGCCTCGGCATGATCCTCGTCTTCGTCCCCTACGCCACCAGCGCGCTGGTGCCCACGGCGTCGATGCCGTCGGTGCTGCGGGCGGTCGTCGACAACCAGCCGGTGACCGTGCTCATCGACGCCGTGCGCGGCCTGATGAACGGCACCGAGCTGGGCTCGACCGGCTGGCTGGCGCTGGCCTGGTGGGTCGTCATCACCACCGGTGCCGCGTACCTGGCGATCCGGAAGTTCCACCAGCGCGCCCGCGGCTGACCTCCCGCGACGCCCGAGCGGCCCGTGCCCCGGCACGGGCCGCTTTCGCGTGCGCAAGGTCGACTTTAGGTCGGTCCGGCACTCTGCGTAGAGAAGATCCGACCAGTCCGTGAAGTGAGGTGGCCCCGATGCCTGCCCGCATCGTCGAGAAGCCGGCCGTGACCCTCGACGCGTGGTTCGCCCCGCTGGCCGCCGAGCCGGCCGGCGCGGCGGCGTTCCTCGCCGAGGTCGCCGACCGGGTCGCTCGCCGCCCTCGCGTCCTCGTCCCGGGCGGTGGCCCGGTGGCCGAGGCCCTCGCGGCCGACGGTTACGCCGTCACGGACACCGCTTTCGACAGCCTGCCCGCCCAACGCTTCGACGTCGTCTACGCGGGCTCGGACGTCCTCTCGCGGCTGCTCGTGCAGCGCGAGCAGGTGCGCCTGGTCCGCCGGCTCGCGACGCTGCTGCGTCCCGGCGGCGGCCTGGTCGTGCAGGGATTCCACCCGGATCCGGCCCGCTGGGCGGCGCACCCGCTCGTCACCGGGCACGACTGCGCCCGCCAGATGCTGTTCCTGGCCGACGGCAGCCCGCTGCGCTACGTGTGGCCCGCGGAGCTGGACCTGATGGCCGAGCTGGCCGACCTCGCGCTCGACAGTCGCTGGGGTGGCTGGTACGGCGAGCCCGCCGCGTGCGGTGCGCCGGTCGTGTCGCTCTACCGGAGCTGAACAACCGTAAAAAGCGGCCCGGCCCCGCTGGTGGCGGGAACCGGGCCGCTGGGCCGGACGCGGAGGGGGATCAGACCGCGTCGGACATTTCGCCGACGAGGATGCTGTGGTGCAGCTTCCGCAGCGAGCTGCCGGGCTCGATGCCCAGCTGCTGAACCAGGTGGTTCCGGGCGGAGGCGAACGTCTCCAGCGCCTCGGCCCGGCGGTTCGACCGCAGCAGGGCCGTCATCAGGTACTCGTAGAACGTTTCGCGCAGCGTGTGCTCCTTCGCCAGCGCGGAAAGCTGCCCGACGACCTCGCGGTGCCTGCCGATCAGCAGCTCCGTCTCCATCAGCAGCTCCAGGCACTCCAGCCGGGTCTCCTCCAGCAGAGCGGCGTAGGCCTGGACGTCGGGGGAGTCGGTGAAACCGCCGAACGCCTCGCCGCGCCACAGGTTCGCGGCCTCACGCAGGACGGCCGCGGCCTCCTTGTAGTTGCGGTCCCAGTACAGGGCCCGCCCGCGCTCGTAGAGGCGGGTGAAGCGGTCGGCGTCGAGCTCGCCGTCGGTGACGTGCAGCGAGTAGCCGCGCGGGCTGGTCACCACCGGGCTGTCGTCCACGTCGTCCCCCGTGCCGCGCAGCAGCTTCCGCAGCTGCGAGACGTAGACGTACAGCGCGGCGCTCGCCCGGGCCGGCGGGTGCTCTCCCCAGAGCTCGCCGATCAGGTGCTCGGTGGTCGCCACCTGGTTGCGCTTGACCAGCAGCACGGCGAGCAGTGTCTCGATCTTGCGCGCCCGCGGGGCGCTGACGCCGGGCCGCCCGCCGACTTTCATCTGCCCCAGTATCTCGTAGTCCATGTCCAGTGCCTCCGGTGTCCGCGTGTCGATCGGATCTGCCCGGCCTGGCGCCCCCAGTGTGTCCTCCAGCGCCCATGTGCCCGGTCCCACAACGGCAGCGTACTAAACCGGGAGGTCGGTTTTCAAGACAAAACCGGGAGGTCGGTCGGTTTGTTCTGTGAGCGGTCGCGAAGTGCCTTGGCAGGGGCCGATTTCTGGGGTTCCCCTAGTTGTAAACCGGGCGGTTGGTATGTAATCATGATCGGGACGCGCAGGGTCCCTGCGCCGGAACGGCTCGACCCGAGGGGACCGACGGTGACCAAGCAGGCACGCTCGGAACACACGCGGCGCCTGTTGCTGGAAGCCGCGGCCGTGCTGCTGCACCGGGACGGCTACGCCGCCACCAGCATGGTGGGCATCGCGCAGGCGGCCGGCGTCACCAAGGGCGGCCTGTACTTCCACTTCTCCTCCAAGGACGAGATCTGCGACGAGGTCCAGATCGCCGCCGTGGACGTGCTGCGCGCGCACGTGGCCCGTCAGCTCGCGGTGGCCCGGCCGGCCCTGCGGCGCCTCGCCGAGCTCAGCCGCGCCCTGATGCACTGGCTCGACACCGACCCGAAGGTCGGCGCGAGCTTCCGGATGGCCCGCGAGATGGGCTCCGTGGACGAGCGGTTCGTCGTGTTCTCCCGCACCTGGCTGGCCCAGGTCCACGAGTTCGTCGCCGACGCGATCGACGGCGGCGAGCTCGGCGCCGACGTCCCGCTCGAGACCGCGGAGTTGCTGGTGGTGGTCACCTGCGTCGGGCTCGAATCCGTGGTGTCCAGCCGGATCGTCGTGCCGGACAGCGACCTCGCCGTGACGCTGGGCAAGCTGTGGCGGCTCATCGAGCTGGCCGAGCGATCACCGCGCCCGACCGCGGGCGCGGGGGCGTAACGCCGAGAGCGAGGCGAGGGCGGCCCGTTCTTCTCTGTGGTTACTCAGGCCGAGGCGGTCTCGGCGAGCGTGCCCTGCGCCAGGAACCGGTGCAGCCGCCGCGGCGGGACCACCGAGGTCAGGATCGTGGTCCACATGAACGTGATCCGTTCCAGCAGGTCCACTCGCCCGGTGAGCACCTGCGAGCTCAGCTGGATCCCGGTGAACGACGCCTGCACGAACTGCGCGAGGTCGTGCGCGTTGATCTCCTTGCGGATGTCGCCCGCCGCCTTCGCGGCCAGCAGGCAGGCGTGCAGCGTGTCGACCCACCGCTTGTAGGCGTTGTTGGCGGGCGTGATGAACGAGCCCTGCTCGATGACGAGGCGGATGCTGGCGCGCACCCGGACGTCGGACTGCAGGCTGGCCGCCATGCCCTGGGTGAGGTCGATGACCGTCTGCAACCCCGGGTTCTCGATCTCCGCCAGGGGGTCCGAGACCGTGAACTGCTCGTCGATCAGCGCGTCGGCCAGGTCTTCCTTCGACTTGAAGTGGAAATACAGCGCACCCTTCGTGACACCCGCTTCGGTCAGGATGTCCGACAGGCTCGCGCCGAGGAAGCCGACCGCGTCGAACCGGGAGGCCGCTGCCTCGAGGATCGCGTTCCGTGTCTGCTCCGCACGTTCTTGGCGAGCCACGTCCAGCCCCTCTCGCTTCGGCCGGCGGTCCACAGTAGACCATTCGGCGGTACCTCATGCGTCAGTACGCCAGTCTACGGCCCGTTGCACGGGAAAGCCACTAAAAAAAACCGCTCGGTTGGTATGGTTTTAGGTGTCCGGTTCGGCTACAAATGAAAGCGGGGGAGTACTGGGGTACTGGGGTAGGACATTCTAGGAGGACCGTCATGGTCGGCACCATCCTTCAGGAATCTGCGCGCGAAATACCGGAAACCAAGATCATCGGGGGGCCCGCGGTGCGGGCGGTCGACTTCCAGCAGACGATCCCGCGGAGCCTCGTGCACCGCGCGGCCGTCTCGGAGGTCTTCGTCACCGATCTGAACATCCTCGGCGAAGGCCGGTTCGAGGTCGGCGCGCAGTGGCCGCGCCGGCACAGCTTCTTCGGGCCGCGGACGCCGGTGTTCCACGATCCGATGCTCTACGCCGAGACGATCCGCCAGGCGGCGCTGCTGATCGCGCACCGGGCATACGGCGTTCCGCTGAGTCACAGTTTTCTTTCGGACCACAAGGAGTACTCGGTCGAGGAGACCGGGCTGGCCACCCTGGGCCGTCCGGTGGACGTGGTGCTGCGGGTGAGCGCGCACGAGGTCGAGTACCGCGGCAAGAACGTCGGCGGCATGCGGCTGGACTTCGAGTGCTTCCGCGACGGCCGCCGGATCGGTACCGCGTCGGAGCGCTGGCGCTGCGTGTCCTCGGCGGTCTACCGGCGGGTGCGGGGCGACCACTTCGCGGCGACGCCGTTCCAGGCCGCGGTCCTGGCCCCGGTCGCCCCGGCGTCGGTCGGCCGCGACCGGGCGGAGGACGTCCTGGTGGCGGCGACGCCGACGGACGGCACGTGGGCCCTGCGCTTCGACCCGGACCACGCGGTGCTGTTCGACCACCCGGCCGACCACGTGCCGGGCATGGTGCTCATCGAAGGCGCGCGGCAGGCGGCGTTGCTGGCGATCGGCGACGCGTACGCCCTCCCGGCGCGCGCGGACTTCCGGTTCGACACGTACGTGGAGTTCGACTCCGAGTGCCTGCTGGTGGTCGAGGCGGACGAGCCGGGGCCGGACCGCACGCGGACGGTCCGGGTCGAGGTCCGCCAGAAGGGCGCGACGGCCGCGAGCGGCACGCTGGGGATGCGCTTGTCGTGACGGCCGCCGAGCCGGACATCCTGATCGCCGGCGCGACGGGCTTCGTCGGCACGGCGGTGCTGCGCGAGCTGGTCGGGCGGGGAATGGGCCCCCGGGTCCGCGTCCTCGTCCGGCGACGGGTGCCGCAGTGGATGACCGACGCGGGCGTGACGACGTGGACCGGCGACCTCACGCAAGCGAGCACCCTGGCGGGGCTGTGCACGGGGATCACCACGCTGGTCCACCTGGCCTCCCAGGTGGGCGGCGACCCGGCCGGCTGCACGGCGGTCAACGAGGGAGGAACGGCCAACCTCCTGGCCGAGGCCCGGCTCGCGGGGACGAGCAGCGTGCTGTATTTGAGCACGTGCGCGGTGTATCGGGACGGCGCACACCGTGGTGCGCCGGTACCGGGCGAGGAGAAGCCGGCAGGTCGGAGCGGTCTGGGGGCCGGCTCCGGGATGACGGCGGACCAGGGGGTACCGGCCGGCTGGGGCTGGCGGGGCGGGGCGCGGTTGGCGGCGGAGCAGGGGCCGCCGACCAGCCGGCGCGGTCCGGCAGAAGGGGTTCTGCGGGTCGGCGGGTCGGGAGGCGGATCCGGGCTGAAGACGGATCCGGCGCCACCGGCCGACAGCGGGCGGACGGGCGAGTGCCCGGGGGCCGAGCCCGGGGCGGCGGCGGATCTGGGGCCGCCAGCCACCCGGCCCGGCCCAGCGGGTGTGCACCTGCGCACCGGGCCCGACCTCGTCCTCGACCCCGCCTCCCCGACCAGCCGCAGCAGGCTGGCCGGCGAGCGCCTGGTCCTGGCCGCCGGCGGCATCGTTCTCCGGCCACATCTCATCCACGGCCCCGGCGACCGGCACGTCGTCCCCGCGCTGGTCCGCTGGATCCAAGCGGTCCCGGCCTGGGCCGCAGGTGGCGCCGCCCGTACATCGCTCGTCGCGGTCGCCGATCTGGCCGCCGCGATCGCCGTGCTGGCCCTCGACCCCGGACTGAGCCGCCCCGGCGAGGTCCTCCACGTCGCCGATCCCCAGCCGGTCCGGATCCGCGGCTTGGTCACCGCCGTCTGCGGGCTGCTCGACCTGCCGCTGCCGGTCGCCGACCTGCCGCTCGCCGAGCACCGGGCCCGCACGCGGGCGGCCCTCCCGTCGCTCACCGACCACCAGTACTCCCTGCTCACGCGGGATCACTGGTACGAAAGCAGCCGCATCTGGGAACTGACCGGCGTCACGCCGCGGCCCCGCCTGGCCGAGGCCGCGGACTGGTACCGGGAGTCAGTCGGACGCTGAACGCATCCTCGGGTCGTGCGTCGGGTCGGGGTACATCGGCGGGCACCCGTGCTCCACCGCCGAGGGACGCAGTTCGAAGTGCCAGGGCTCGTTGCGGTAGATCTGGCAGAGCCCGTACCGGGCGCCGTGCGCGGAGAGCCACGCCCGGGCGGCAGCGGGCCCGACGTCGACCGCGTCGCCCGAAACGTGCGCCGACGTCTCGGGAGTGGCCACCCACCGGGCGGCCTCCGCCGCCGAGCCGTACTTCACCACCGCCGCCGCGAACAGCTCCGCCTGGTACTCGCGCGAACGCCAGCCACCGTTGACGACGAACTCGATCCCGGCGTCCGTGGCCGCCCGGCGCAGGGTGTCGAGCAGCGCGGGATCGAGGTTGGCCACGGCGGGCGTGTCGTCGTCGAACACTCTCACCGGGTAGGGGACGGCACCGGCCGATCGCTGGGAGGACATGCCCCGCAGTCAAGGCAACGCGGTGTTGCCGGCCCGTATCCCGGTTTCGATATGCCCGCGATAAGGCCCGGCTCGTAGCATCGGAACCGTGCGTGTGCTGATCGTCGAGGACGAGCCCTACCTGGCGGAAGCCGTCCGCGACGGCCTGCGCCTGGAAGCGATCGCCGCCGACATCGCCGGTGACGGGCACACCGCCCTCGAACTGCTGGACGTCAACGCCTACGACATCGCCGTCCTCGACCGCGACATCCCCGGCCCGTCCGGTGACGAGGTCGCCGCCCGCATCGTCGCCTCCGGCAGCGGCATGCCGATCCTCATGCTCACCGCCGCGGACCGGATCGACGACAAGGCGTCCGGCTTCGAGCTCGGCGCCGACGACTACCTCACGAAGCCGTTCGAGCTGCGGGAGCTCGTGCTCCGGCTCCGGGCGCTCGACCGCCGGCGCGCCCACAACCGGCCGCCCGTCCGGGAAATCGCGGGCCTGCGCCTGGACCCGTTCCGCCGCGAGGTCTTCCGCGACGGCCGCTACGTCGCGCTCACCCGGAAGCAGTTCGCCGTGCTCGAAGTCCTCGTCGCGGCCGAAGGCGGGGTCGTCAGCGCCGAAGAGCTCCTGGAGCGGGCGTGGGACGAGAACGCCGACCCGTTCACCAACGCCGTGCGCATCACGGTTTCGGCCCTGCGCAAGCGACTCGGGGAACCCTGGGTCATCGCCACCGTGGCCGGCGTCGGCTATCGCATCGGCACCTGACGTGGGAGACGAAACCGTGGACCGGAAGCCGGGGCTGAGCGTCCGCCTCAAGCTCACCCTCAGCTACGCCGGGTTCCTCATGCTCGCCGGTCTCCTGGTGCTGATGACCGTGTGGGTGGTCCTGCGCAGTCACCTGCCCGACATCGCGGTCATGCCCGGGGGAGTGCTCAACCGCGCCACCCTGATGAGCACCTTCACCTCCGCCGCCGGCGTGGCCGCGGTCTTCCTGCTGGTGTTCGGGCTCCTGGGCGGGTGGATCCTCGCCGGGCGCATGCTCGCCCCGCTGACCCGCATCACCGACGCCGCCCGCATGGCCACCGGCGGATCGCTGTCCCACCGGATCCTCCTGGACGGCCGCCGGGACGAGTTCCGCGAGCTCGCCGACGCCTTCGACGCGATGCTCGCCCGGCTCGAAGCCCAGGTCGCCGAGCAACGGCGGTTCGCCGCCAACGCGTCCCACGAGCTGCGCACCCCGCTGGCGATCTCGCAGGCCCTGCTCGAGGTTGCCCGCACCGATCCGGCGCAGGTGCCCGGCGAGCTCGTCGAGCGCCTGCACACCGTCAACACCCGGGCGATCGACCTCACCGAAGCACTGCTCCTGCTCAGCCAGGCCGACCGGCGCTCCTTCACCCGGGAACGCGTCGACCTGTCCCTGCTGGCGGAAGAGGCCACGGAAACCCTGCTCCCCCTCGCGGAAAAGCACGGCCTCACCCTCGAGACCTCCGGCGAAGTCGCCCCCGCCCACGGCTCGCCCGCGCTCCTGCTGCAGCTGGCCACGAACCTCGTGCACAACGCGATCGTCCACAACCGGCCCGGCCGGGGCACGGTGTGGGTGAGGACCGAGGTGCGGCCCAAGACCGTGGCGCTGACCGTCGAGAACACCGGCGAGACGCTCGCCCCGCGGCTGGTTTCCACGCTCGTCGAACCGTTCCGGCGCGGCACCGAACGCATCCGCACCGACCACGCGGGGGTCGGCCTCGGCCTGGCGATCGTCAAGAGCATCACGCAGGCGCACGACGGCACGCTCACCCTCGAGCCCCGCCCCGGCGGCGGGCTCCGCATCACCGTGTCGCTACCACGGTGGTGGCTCCGCTGACCCGCGGCGCCCGGCGATCGTGGTGAGCACGTACCGGGCCAGGACGACGTCCGCGTCGGCCGCGCCGGTCGCCCGCGCGCGGGCCGACATCGCCGCGATCCGCCGGGGATCGGTGAGCACGGGGATCAGGGTGGTCTCGATCCAGGCCGGGTCGAGGGCGGCGTCGCCGACGAGCAGACCTCCGCCGGCCGCGACGACCGGCTCGGCGTTCAGCCGCTGCTCACCGCCGCGGTCCGGCAGCGGGACGTACGCGGCGGGCAGGCCGACGGCGGCGAGTTCGGCGCACGTCATCGCCCCCGAGCGGCAGAGCGCGAAGTCGGCCGCGGCGTAGGCGTACCGCATCTGGTCGACGTAAGGCGTGACGACGTAGGGCGGGTCGCCGGCCGGGACGTCGACGGTGTGCCGCGCCCCGGTGATGTGCAGGACCTGCACGCCGGCCGCCCGCAACGCCGACGCCGCGCCGGACGCCGCGGCGTTGAGCGCCCGCGCACCCTGCGAACCACCGGTGACCAGCAGGACCGGCCCATCGGGGTGCAGGCCGAACCGCTGCCGGGCCGCGTCGCGCAGCGCGGGCCGGTCGAGCCCGGCGATCGCCGGCCGCAGCGGGATCCCGATCGCGGTGGCGTGCGCCAGCCGGATCCCCGGCCCGGCGGCGAACACGTGCGGCGTCATCCGGGCCGCCAGCCGGTTGGCGATGCCGGGCCGGGCGTTCGCCTCGTGGACGACGATCGGCAGGCCCTGCTCGCGCGCGGCGAGGTAGGCAGGCAGGGAGACGTAACCGCCGAACCCCACCACGACCTCGGCCCGCACGCGGCGGAGCACCGACCCGGCCGCCCGCACCGAGTCGCGCAGCCGGCCCGGCGTGCGCAGCAGTGCTCGCCCCGGCCGGCGCGGCAGCGGTGCCGGCGGGATGAGCTCGAGCGGGTAGCCGCGGGCCGGGATGAGCGTGGTGTCCAGGCCGCGGACGGTGCCGAGCGCGGTGATCTCGACGGCGGGCACCAGCCGGCGCACCGCGTCGGCGAAGTTCATCGCGGGCTCGATGTGCCCGGCCGAATGGCCACCGGCGACGACGACGCGCGGTGCGGCCACGGCTCAGATCTCCTTGCGATAGGTGTGCGAGGTCGACTTCCGCCGGTACCCGGCGTCCTCGTAGAACGGGTGGGACTCGGCGCGCACGACGTTCGAGCGGACCACGATCGTGCGCAGGCCCTGCCGGACCGCCCACCGTTCGGCGGCTTCCACCAGCGCGCGGCCGGCGCCCGAGCGGCGGGCCGCCGCGACGACGACCAGGCCCGTGATCTCGAGGGTTTCGTCTTGGTGCGGGAGCGCCTGCCGCCGCTCGACGCTGACGTAGCCGTCGATGCGGGAGCCGTCGCCCGGCGCCGCGACCAGCACCCGCTGCGTGTCCGAGCGCAGGACGGCCGCCAGCCGCCGGGTCACCGCGGCGAGTTCGCCCGGGTACCCGAGTTCGGCCAGCAACCCGGTGACCCGCGGAGTGTCGGCGGCCCGCAGCGGGCGGATCTCCCGGCTAGCCGACGGGGAAGTCAAAGTACGTCTCCGGGAAAGGCTCGTCCCGCAGCGTGTAGTGCCACCACTCGCGGTCGTACCGGCGGAAGCCGCAGGCCTCCATGAGGGAACAGAGGTGGTGCCGGTTGCCCGCTTCGGCCGGCGTGATCCCCGGTGCGCCGTGGTGCGAGACCGCGTCCATCAGGTCGTGGTCACCGCCCATCGCGGCGAGCTCACCGGTGGCCAGGTGGTAGAGCGTGAGGTCGACGGTGCTGCCCCGGCTGTGCCCGGACTTCGTGGCCACGTAACCCTTTTCGAACATCTGCGCCCGGTCGATGTTCGGGTAGTGCCGCCGCTTCGTCCGCCCGTCCTCGGGCCGCCGCGACCAGCGCAGGAAGCAGTCCACGGCGCGCTGCGGCCGGTAGCCGTCCCACAGGAGCAGGCCGAAGCCGAGGGTCTCGGCCTTTTCCTGCGCTCGTTCCAGGGCCGCGCACAGGGCTCGCGTGCCGACGACCCGGTTCGCCAGGTAGCCGTCCACCGGCTTGCCGGTGAAGTTGTCCCAGGTGGCGTACTTGGCGTCCCAGCGGATGCCGGGCGCGAACTCGTCCACGAAGACGAAGTCGTCCTTCACTGGGATTTCCCCGTCAAAGCCAGCGACACCAGCCGGTCGAGCACTTCGCCGAGCGGCAGCCCCGCGGCCGCCATCATCCGCGGGTAGCGGCTGTAGGACGTCAGGCCGGGCAAGGTGTTGACCTCGTTGAGGACCACCGTCCCGTCTTCCTTGAGGAACAGGTCGACCCGCGCCAGCCCCCGGCAGCCCAGGGCACGGTAGACGGCCTTCGCCGTTTCCCGGACGAGCGCACGCGACTCCGCCGGGATGTCCGCGGGAACGACGAACGTCGAGTTCTCGGAGCCGCTTTCGGGGTTGCTTTCCTGGTGGATCTTGAAGAATCCGTGGGAGAGCGCGACCCGGTCCAGCTCGCCGGTGATCAGGTCCTCGTCGTTGCCCAGGACGGAACACCCGATCTCGCTGCCGGCGACCGCCTGCTCGATCAGCACCTTGTGGTCGTACTGCCGCGCGGCCGCCACCGCACCCGGCAGTTCTTCCGCGCGGGACACCTTGCTGACGCCGAAGGACGACCCCGAACGGGCCGGCTTGACGAAGACGGGGTAGGTGAGCTCGCCGGGATCGACGGTCTCGTCCGCGGTGACGGCCCGGAACTCCGGCGTCGCGATCCCCGCGTTCCCGGTGACGAGGTAGGTGAGGGACTTGTCCATGCACAGAGCGGAACTCGGGACGTCACAGCCGACGTAGGGAACGCCGGCCAGTTCGGCCAAACCCTGCATCGCGCCGTCCTCGCCGAGCCGGCCGTGCAGGAGGGGCAGCACGACGTCCAGCCTGATCGTTTCGTACCGGCCCGCTTCCAGGACGAGCAGCCCGTGGACGGTCCGGTCCGGTGACAGCACGACCGGACGGCTGTTCTCCCAGCCCTCGCCGGGGCCGTCGCAGAGCTTCCATTCGCCGTTCTTCGTGATCCCGATCCAGAACGGTTCGTACTTTTCCGGGTCGAGGTGCTTCGCGACCTCTCGCGCGGATTTGACGGAGACGGGGTGTTCTTCGGTGGATCCCCCGAAGACGATTCCGACCTTCAACCTATCCATGCCGATTCCCGCTTTCAAAGGTCAGGCAGTTGACGAGACTGTTTTCGACGGTGTCGCTCAAGGCGTGGTCCGTGTAGTAGGCGGTGTGCGGGCTGATCAGCACGTTCGGCATGCCCTGCAGCCGCAGCAGCGATTCGCTCCCGAGGGGCTGGTCCCGGCAGTCGGCGTAGAAGATGCCTTCTTCGCCTTCGAGGACGTCCAACGCCGCGCCGCCCAGCTTTCCGCTTTCCAGCGCGGGGATCAGGGCTTCGGTGTCGAGCAGGGAACCGCGTCCGGTGTTGACGACGACCGCGCCGCGGCGCATCTGCCCGATCCGCCGCCGGTCCAGGAGGTGGTGGGTGTCCGCGGTGAGCGGCGTGTGCAGTGTCACGATGTCGCTCTGCACCAGCAGATCATCGAGCGCGACGTAGTCGGCCGAGGTCTGCGGGCGGCTGTCGTAGGCCAGCGTCCGGCAGCCGAAACCCCGCAGCCGGTCGATGACCGCGGCCCCGATGCGTCCCGTGCCGACCACCCCGACGGTCAGGTCGCGCAGTTCTTTCCCGCGTACCTCGCTCAACCGGTAGTCGTGCACTTCCGCGCGCCGGAGGACGGATTTCGCGTTCCGCACCACCATCAGCATCAACATCAGCGTGTAATCGGCGACGCTGTCGGGGGAGTAGGCGACGGTGCCCACGGAAATGCCGACGCGCTCCGCATAGCCCACGTCGATGTGGTTGAACCCGACGCTCCGGGTGGAGACGTATTCGACCCCGGCTTTGCTCAGGGCGAGCAGGGCAGGCTCGGTGAGCCGGGTCTTGTGCCCGACGCTGACGCACCGGTTGCCGAGCGCGAGGTCACTGGTGGCTTCGGAAGCGGCGGCGTCGGTGATGGTCGGGACGACACCGAAGCGCGGCGCCATCTCCCGGAACAGGACGGCCTCGTCCGGCTCGCATCCGTAGATCGTGATCCCCATCGCCGGCGGGGACGGGGCCGGCGATCGGACCGCGGTACGTGCTGGTTCGCCGTAGGTCATGCCGGCCAGTCAAACCAGCCCGCTGTTGCCGTCCCGTATGCGGATTTCGATAGGCCGGCAATATGTTACCGGCGGGTAGTCAGCGAAGCCGGATCGCCAGCCAGCCGGCGACGGTGTTCAGCAGCTCCTCGTCCACGGGGTTGCGGAGCAACCGGCGGTAGGAGAACACGGACGCCGGCCCGTCGGTGCGGCGGAGGATGTGGGTAAGGCCCGGAGTCCGGTGGGTTTCGGCCCCGCCCGGCACCAGCTGCGCGATCACGTCGAGGTCGCCCGGGTCGACCTGCACGTCCTCGGCGCCGGTCACGGCCAGCACGGGAACCGGGATGCGGGCCAGGTCCGGACGCGGGTCGTAAGCCAGCTGCTCGCGCCACCACCGCGCGTTGATCCGCAGGCCGCCGATGCGGGCCGTGTCGGTGGTGGTGGCGGCCAGCCGCGCCAGCTGCCGGGTGGCGACGCGGCGCAGGACGGGCAGCAGCGGGCGCGGCAGCGACTCCGCCAGCCGGGCGCCCTGCCAGCGCAGGGCCTGGTCACCGGGACGCGCGTAGCCGGCGAGCAGGACCGCGGCGGCGGGCTGGGCGTGGGCGGCCAGCCACATCGCGTGGACGGCGCCTTCGCTGTGCCCGAGCACGCCGACGGCGCGGGAGCGGATCTCCGGGTGGCTACGCAGGGCGTTCAGGGCGGCCGCGCCGTCGGCCCGGTTGTCCAGGAACCCCACGGTGTGCCAGTCGCCCGGGGTGGCGCCGACGCCGCGGCGGTCGTAGCGCAGTGAGGCGATGCCGTGCCGGGCCAGGACGGCGGCGAGCGGGCGGCCGAGGTCCATCCGCACCCGGCCGGCGTTGGAGTCGCGGTCGACCTTCCCGGAACCGGGCAGGCAGAGCACAGCCGGGTGCGGGCCCTCGCCGGCGGGGAGCGTGAGCGTGCTCGCGAGGGCGAGGCCGTCGGCGGCCGGGACGGTCAGCCGGAGTTCCCGCACATCGTTCGTGGTCGTGCCGCGGTCCATGGGACGCACCTCCATTGGTATCAGTTTTGATATTAGTATCAGATGTGGGAAGCTCGTGTCCATGGCCACGCTCGACTTGCTGCTGCACCCCGTCCGGCTCCGCATCCTGCGGACGTTCCTGGACGGCCACCCGGCCACGACGGCCGAGCTGCGCGAGCGCCTGCCGGACATCCCGCACGCGACGATGTACCGCCACGTCGCGGCGCTCGCGTCGGCGGGCGTGCTCGAGGTGCTCGACGAAAAACGCGTCCGGGGCACGGTCGAACGCCGGTACCGGCTGTCCTGGCAGCACGCGGAGATCGGCCCGGCCGACCGGGCGGCGATGACGGCCGAGGACCACCGCAAGACTTTCACCGCCTTCGTCGGCGGTCTCCTGGCCGACTTCGACCAGTACCTGACGCGCGACCCGGCCGACCCCACCGCGGACGGCGTGACCTACCAGCAAGCGGCGCTGTGGCTGACCGACGCGGAGATGGCCGAGCTGGCGACGGCGATCCGCGAGGCCGTCACCGCCCGGCTGGGCCGGGACCCCGGCCCGGGCCGCACCCGCCGCATGATCAGCCTGGTGACCATGCCGGCGGAGTGACCGGTAACTTCGTCCACGATCGAGGGGAGCTGACGGAGTGGCGCGTCTTCATGTCGGCTGCGCGATGTGGACCCACAAGGCGTGGCCCGGGCGGTTCGTGCCGCAGTCGCTGCCGGCCGGCGAACGCCTGCGGGCCTACGCCGGCTGGTGCAACGCGGTCGAAGGCAACACGACGTTCTACGCGACTCCGGCCCGGACCACGGTCGCGACTTGGGCGCAGCAGACCGATCCCGGCTTCCGGTTCGTGGTCAAGCTGCCCAAGGTCGTCACGCACGAGCGCCGGTTCGCCGGGGTCGAGACCGAGATGCGGGCGTTCCTGGACGCGATCGAACCGCTCGGCGAACGGGCGGTCCTGTGGACCCAGCTGCCCGGCTCGTTCGGCCCGTCGGATGTCGACGCGCTCGGCCGTTTCCTGCGCCGCCTCCCCGCCGACCGCCGGCGCGCGGTGGAGGTGCGTCACCCCGGGTTCTTCACCGACGCCGCCTCGACGTCGCTGCTGGAGGGGGCGCTCGCCAGTGCGGACGCCGAGTGGGTGCCGTTCGACACCACGGTCTTCTTCGGGAGCCCGCCGACCAGCGAGGCCGAGCAGGACGCCTGGGCCAAGAAACCGCGGCTGCCCCGGCGAACGCGGGCGCTGACCGACCGGCCGATCGTCCGCTACCTGGGCCGCGACTCGGTCGAGGAGACGGTCGAGGGGTGGCGGCCGTGGGCCGAGGCGGTCGCCGGCTGGCTGCGCGAGGGCCGATCGCCGACGGTCTTCCTGCACACCCCCGACAACAACGACGCACCGGCGCTGGCCCGCCGCTTCCACGACGACGTCCGAGCGCTGGTGCCGGGCCTCGAGGCGCTGCCCGAGCCGGAGCCGATCGAGCCCGCGACCCTGTTCTGACGAACGGTGCGCGTCGCCTGGGGTGGATCCACCGATCAGGTTTTCGCGCCGCGCCCGTCTGTACCTGTGAGATCGACTCACGGAAGGCTGGCACGATGCGGAAACTGATCTTCGGCATGAACGTGACCCTGGACGGCTACATCGCCGCGACCGGCGTCGGCATCGGCTGGAGCGGGCCGCCGAGCGACGAGCTGTTCCAGTGGTGGCTCGACCAGGAGCAGGCGAGCGGCCTGACGCTGTACGGGCGCAAGCTGTGGGAGGCGATGAGCTCCCACTGGCCGACCGGCGACCAGCTGCCGGGCGCGACCCCGGCGCAGATCGAGTTCGCGCGGAACTGGCGGGACACGCCGAAGGTGGTGTTCTCCTCGACGATCGACCAGGTCGACTGGAACACCCGCCTGGTCGCCGGCGACGCGGTCGCCGAGATCACCCGGCTCAAGGCCGGGGACGGCGCCCCGATGCGCATCGCCGGCGCGACGCTCGCCGGGGCCGCCATCCGGGCCGGGCTGGTCGACGACTACGAGATCGTCACCCATCCGGTCCTGGTGGGCGGCGGCACGCCGTTCTTCACGGGGCTGGACAGCTGGGTGAACCTGAACCTCGTGGAGACGCGGACGTTCCCCGGCGGCGTGGTGCTGACCCGGTACGAGACGAAGCGGTGATCACAGCGTCTCGGGCAGGTCCAGCCAGGGTTTGCCGGCGACGTCGAACCCGGTGAGCTCGGCGATCTTCCCGTCGACGACGTGCAGGAGCGCGATGGCGAACAGCCGGTGCTCCGGGGCGTCGGGGGTGCGGAGGTACAGCACGGCGGCCGGCATGCGGTTGACCGTCGTGCTGATACCGCGCCAGTCGTCGTGGCCGCGCTGGAAAAGCCCGCCGGAGACCCAGCCGTCCACGGCGTCCGTGGCCGTCGTGCTCAGGGTGCCCGGATCGGGCAGCATCGCGAAGCGCAGGTCGTCGCGCAGCAGGGACGCCAGTGCGTCGAGGTCGTTGCGTTCATGGGCGTCGATGTACGACTTGACCACGCCGCGCTCGTCGTCCGACAGTTCGTGGGTGGCGGGGCTCCGCCAGTCGAGGCGGCCGGCGGGGAGTTGCTCGCGCATCGTCGCGCGCGCCCGCTGCAGTGCGCTGGTCACCGACGCGACGGTCAGCTCGAGGGCATCGGCGGCCTGCGCCGCCGGCCAGCCGAGGACATCACGCAGGACGAGCACGGCCCGCTGCCGCGGCGGCAGGTGCTGGACGGCGACGATGAACGCGAGCTCGATCGTCTCCCGCGCCACCACCGATTCCTGCGGGTCCTCGGGGAGCATCCGGTCGGGGTACGGCTGCAGGTGCGGCAGCTCGGAGTCCGGCAGCCCGGACGGCAGCGGAGTGCGCTTGTCCAGGAAGTCGAGGCAGACGTTGGTCGCGATCCGGTAGAGCCAGGTCCGCAGCGCGGCGTGGCCCTTGAAGGTCTCCCGCTTGTGCCACGCCCGCAGGAACGTCTCCTGCGTCATGTCCTGGGCGTCCTCGTAGTTGGCGAGCATCCGGTAGCAGTGCACCTGCAGCTCCCGCCGGTGCGGCTCCGTGACGAGCGCGAACCGCGCGGTATCGCCTGAGCGGGCCGCCGCGATGAACGCGCTCTCGTCGGCGTCCAGCGGTCCAGCGTCGGTCATGGTCATCGATCCTTCCACCGGTGTCAGGGGGCTGCCAGAACTGACGACGCGGCGGAGGATTTCTGATCGGTCGAGCAGTGACCTCGCCCACAGCACGACCCATGAAATAGTCAAACGCGTCATGATTATTTCATGACCTGGCTCGCGACCGAGCGCTACGGCCTGGTGCCCGCCCCGGGCGGCCTGGGGTTCGTCCACGACCTGCTCAACACCCGGTCCGCGGGCCGTCCCCGCCGGCCCGACCTGCTCGCCGAGGTGGCGTCGGCGCGGGACTGGGCCGGCGCGGCGCTGGCGGCCTGGGCCGGGGAGACCGGCCAGGACGTACCCGCGGTGGCTCTCGGCGAGGACGACCTCGACCCGCTTCGCGACCTCCGCGTCGATCTCCACGCCCACGTGGCCCGACCGGCGATACCGCTCCCCGAACACCAGGCCGGGGTGGTTCTCCGCCTCGGCTCGGACGGCCGGGTCCGGCCGGAACCGCGCGGCACCGGCTGGCGGGCCCTGGCTTCGGTCGCCCTGATCGCGATCGGGGACGCCCAGGCCGCCGATACGTGGCGCCGTCTCAAAACCTGCCGCAACCTCCGGTGCGAGGCCGCGTTCTTCGACCGCTCGCGCAACAACAGCGGCACCTGGCACGACGTGCGCGTCTGCGGCAATCCGGCCAACCTGCGCGCCTACCGCGCGCGGCACCGTTCCGAAAAGAACTGAAAGCAGAACACCTGTTTCGGAGGTCTTCCATGCGCGCGATCCAGTACGACGAGTTCGGCGACTACGACGTCCTCGAAGCCGTCGACGTCCCCATCCCGGTCCCGGGCCCCGGGCAGGCTCTCGTCCGGCTCACCTTGGCGGGGGTGAACCCGCTGGACGACACCGTCCGCCGCGGCAAGCTTCCCGCGGCGGCCGTCCGGCCGCTGCCGATCCGGCCCGGCGGGTTCGGCGTCGGGGTCCTCACCGAGCCCGGTGCCAGCGGGTTGCCGGCCGGGACCCGGGTCGTGCTCAGCGGCGGCCGGTACGGCTTAGCCGCCGACGGCGCGTGGGCCGAGTACATCGCCGTCGACCCGCAGCACGTCCTGCCCATCCCGGACAGCGTCGACGACACCGCCGCGGCGGCGCTCACCGCCGCGACCGGGCACCTCACCGCTTACCTGGCGCTCACCGAGCTCACCGGGTTCCGGCCCGGGCAGACCGTCCTCGCGCCCGGTGTCGGGGGCGGTGTCGGGCAGGGCGGCGTGGACGTCGCCCGGGTGCTCGGCGCCGGCGTGGCCATCACGACCGCCACGGGCACCGCGAAGGCGGAGCGCGGCCGCGCGGCCGGGTTCGAGGTGATCGACCTGTCCACCGAGTCCCTCCGCGACGGCGTGCACCGGCTGACCGGCGGCCGAGGCGTCGACGTCGTCCTCGACGGTGTCGGCGGCTCCGTGACCGGCGCCGCGCTGGGCGCCCTGGCCGTGGACGGCACCCTGGTCAGCATCGGCTACGCGGCGAGCACCCGCACCGAAATCGACGTCACCGACCTCATCTGGAAGAACACCCACATCCACGGCTTCCGGTTCGCGCTGTTCACCCCCGAGCAAATCAATGCGGCGAACACGCACCTGCTCGAAATGCTCGGCCGCAAGGAGATCGTCCCCCTGGTCGACCGCGTGTTCCCGCTGGAGCAGGCCGCGCAGGCGCAACGCCACCTCGCCGAGGGAGGCCCGTTCGGCCGCGTCCTCCTTTCGCTCCAGCCGGCGTGAGCGTCCTGGTGGTGGCAGCCGCACTGCCACCACCAGGACCGATCAGCGGTCCTCCGCGTCAGCCGAGCCGCCAGAGGTGCACGTCGCCGTCGTGGTTGCCGGAGGCCAGCAGGTTCCCGCCGTGGGTGAAGACGACGGTGGACACGACACCGGCGGGCCGGTCGGCGTCGAGCCGCCGGCTGCCGACCGGCCGGTTCGGGTCGGAGACGTCCGACAGCCAGATACCGCCCTCACCGCCGTGGACGAGAGTGCCGCCGTCGGGGCTGAAGGCCACCGAACTGATGACCCCTCCCGAATACTTCGGGTGCCGTCCCCGGTGCACGGGCCGGCTCGTGTTCGCGACGTCCCAAAGCCAGATCCGGCCAGCGGGCACGAGGTTGTAGCCGACGATCGCGATGTCGGTGCCGCGCGGGGAGTACGCCGTGGCGACGACGTAGCTGGCGATCGAATCCGTCTCGCCGCCGAGGGCCCGAGGTGCTCGCGGTTCGGTGACGTCCCACAGCCAGAGCTTGCCGTTGTACCCGGTGCCCGCGAGCACGGTCCCGTCCGGGCTGAAGGCGAGCGAGCCGATCGCGTCGTCGGGGTTCGTCCCCGCGTGCAGTTCGGCCACCGGGCAGGGGCTGCCGGGGTCGCGGACGTCCCAGAGGCTGATCCCGCCGCCGGTGCCGACGGCGAGGAGCTGCCCGTCCGGGCTGAAGAGCGCGGCGCGCAGTGAGTCGGTGTAGCAGGTGATCGGTTTTTCGAAGCAGGACGACGATCCGTCCGGGGCAATGCTCCAGAGCCATACCTGGGAGCACATGCTGCCCCCGTTCCCGCCCACGGCCAGCAGCGTCTCGTGCGGGTGGAAAGCCACGGACTTGACGTCGAACGGGCTGTCGACCGTCAACGGCCGGCCGGTCGCCACGGGGTTGGCGCTGTCCGTGACGTCCCAGAGCCAGACGGTTCCCTCGCGGTCGACCTCCACGCTGTCGCCGCCCACGGCGAGCAGGGTGTCGTCGGCGTTGAACGCCAGTGACCGGAGGTTCTTGGACTGCCGCGGTAGCGCCACCAGGCCGCTGTGCCCACGTGGCGCCGCAGTGCCGGCCGGCGAACTGTGCCGCGTCGTGCTGCCGGCTTGCTCACCGCTTTCCCCGTGGTGGTCGTCGGGCAGGCAGAGCCAGGCGATGGCCGTCGTCTCTTTCGCCCGCACCCTGATCTGGCGGTAGACCCGCGGATCGATGGCGCGGGACTGCCGCACCACCTGCTGGTAGAACCAGTCCGACGTGACCACGGCCAGCACGCCTCGCGAACCGGCCAGGGCGTCCTTGACCACGTCCGCGTCGCGCAGGCGGGTGGCGTGGATTCCCGCTCGGGACGACCAGATGCTTTCGCCGGTCTCCCCTTCACCCGAGTCCAGCGCCATCCGCAGCCGCATGTGCGCGTGGGGGTTCCGGCTCGCGTTGTGGGTCCGGATGCCCCGGCTCAGCGAGGTGGGCACCGCGACCACGAGGAGTTCCTTCGGCACGGTCGCCGGGACCGTGATGAACAAGGCGTCCCCGTTGGGCTGGCAGACGCACTCGTCCCAAGGTATGCCCGCCTCGACCAACGCAGTCCGGACCACCTCCGGCAGTGCTTCCATGACTTCGAGCCGGTCGCTGTTGGTCCGGCACTCGTCGGAGAACCGCTCGACATCGACGGTCACGACCGTACGATGCTCGGTCCTGCCCTTCCCATCGTCCTGCATGCACCCTCCTCGCGCTCGCATCAGCTCGTGCTGATGCACGTGCAGCAAGTGTTCGGGGTAGGCGCCGCGTCGGACAGGGGGAATCGGCGGGCGGTCGCGGCGATCTCAGTCGACAGGAGGACTGACGAATTTCGATCACCTCTTGTCGCGTTCGCGCGACCGCTCGTCAGAGCGTCGGCTTGCCCGGCTGGTAGAGCCAGGTGTGGAAGAACGAGTCGAGGTTGCGGTTGGTCAGCCGCTCGACGAACTGGATGAACTGCCGCGTCGAGACGTTGCCGTACCGGTTGGCCGTCGGCCACAGCGTGAGCACGCGGAAGAAGGCGCGGTCGCCGATCTTCGTGCGCAGCGCCTGCAGGGCCATCGCGCCGCGGTTGTAGACCAGATCGTCGAAGATGTGGTCACGTCCGGGGTCGGCGACTTTGCCGCTCCAGTCCTTCTCGTCGGCGTAGGCCTTCGCGAAGGTCTGCTGCACCGGGACGTTGTTGAACTTCTCCTGGTAGAGCCATTCCGAATAGGTCGCGAAGCCTTCGTTGAGCCAGATGTCCGACCAGTGCACCGGGGTGAGGCTGTCGCCGAACCACTGGTGGCCGAGCTCGTGGGCGAGCAGGTCGCCGTCGACGTCGCTGGTGCTCTGGTCGTAGACCGGCCGGCTCTGCGTTTCGAGGGCGTAGTCGACGCCGACGTCGGCGATGATGCCGCCGGTCGAGTCGAACGGATACTGCCCGTACATCGAGGATTCCCATTGGATGATCTGCGCCGTGGTCTGGTTGAACACCTTGCCCTGACCGGGTTTGGTGTCGATCGACTTGCCGATCGCGGTGATGTTCGGCAGGCCGCCGGCCGCCACGCCGCGGGTGACGTCGTAGCGGCCGATCGCGAGCATGCTCAGCTCGCTGGCCATCGGCCGGTTCATGGTCCAGCGGAAGGTGGTCTGGCGACCGTGCGTGGTGGTGGGCCCGGGTTCGCCGTTGGCCAGCACGGTGAGCCCGGTCGGCACGGTGATGGTCTGGGTGTAGGTCGCCTTGTCGTCGGTGGTGTCGTTGACCGGGTAGTAGGTCGCGGCGCCGATCGGCTGGTTGAGCGCAACGGCGCCGTCCTCGGTGGTGACCCAGCCGGAGAGCCCCAGCGCGGGGTCGTCGATCTTCTGCGGAACGCCGCCGTAGCTCACCGAAACGACGAAGGTGCTGCCCCGGCGCAGCCCGCGCGGCGGAGTGATCACCAGCTCCTGGGCACCACTGCGGGTGAAGGCGGCGTTCTGGCCGTTCACGGAAAGCCGGCTGATCGTCAGCGGCCCCTGAAAATCCAGGTCGAAGCGCGAGAGGTCCTGAGTGGCCGTGGCGAGAATCGTCGTGGTGGCATCGATGGCCTGGGACGCGGGATCGAAGGCCAGCCGGATGTCGTAGTGCCCGACGTCGTAGCCACCGTTGCCCATATCGGGGAAGTACGGATCCCCGGCGCCCGCCGCACCGGGCGAGTACCGCGGCGCGGTCGCCGCATCGGCTGCCGGACTCGCCACGGCGAGCAGACCGGCGGAGAGCGCGCAGGAGAGGATCACCAAGTGACCACGGCAACGGTTGGCACCACGCATGGGTCCTCCTCGGCAGGTCATCGACGCTGAAGAGTAGGTCCGACCCGCCACAAGGATCAACCCCGTTGCGGCGCGCTGGAAGTCCGGTTCGGGCGGTTCCTGACCGGTTGTGCCACAAAGATCTTCGATCCCGAAACGCGCCGCCGCCCACCCGTAACCGACCACGGCACGGAGCTCAGGCATCGTTCAGCTCGAGCCCCCAATCCGCGACGCGGCGGACTCCGATGTGCCCGGCGGCCTGGTCAATCAGTCCCGGCACCTGACCGGGCGGAACCGGCACCGCGACCGGCACCGCCGCCGGGATCGCCGGCGGCGTGTCCCATCGGCACAGCCACGTCCCGCCCTGCGCCTTTTCGCACGGCGACTGCGGGTAGTACAGCTCATCCGCCTTGTAGAAGGAGAACACCCGGTACCCGGCCGGTACCGCGCCGGCGACGGACTTGCTGACCGGCTCCGCCACCGCCGGCTGGGTGGGCACCGGGACCGTCGAGGGGACGGCCGCCGGGGCAGCGGACTGCTCGGTGGCGGGTGAACGACCCGCGAGGACTCCGAGCAGGAACACCACCGCCAGCAGCGCGACGACGGCGACCACCGAGATCAGCGGCAGGTATCGGGCCCGCTTCGCGCGCTGGACCAGCGGGGCCATCCGGCGCCGGCGGTTCGGCGCCACGAACGGATCGTCGTTCCGCCATCGCTCGAAGCCGGCGTCGCGTGCGTCATTCGGGCTGCGTTTCTCCACTGCCCGTCCCAGGAGGTGGGCGAGCACTTCGGACTGGCCCCGCCGCAGGTACTCGGCCGCGTGCTTCAGCGCCGTTCCGTCGTCGACGTCCGACAGGGATTTCCCGTAAGCGGTCTCCAGGACCTGCGAGCCGAGCTGCCGGACGAGGTCGGTTTCGACGATGCCGGCCAGCGTGTCGAGCGCCCGTACGTCCAGTTCACCGCGCACCTGCTGGCGGATCTGCTTCGATTGGCACAGGGAGCGCAACCGCCCGAGTTCGGTGGTGAACTTCTCGAGCGATTCGGCGTTCCGCAGTGCGGTGGTGTGCTGCGTCGCGGGTTCCTGTCGGCGGTTCGTCACTCGCACCTCGCCGCCCGAGCGCGTGCTGTAGCCGTTCGCATGCCCATCTTCGTGGCTCTCCCAGGGTGTTCCGCTGTCGTACCCGGCCGGGGCGCCGGCCGCGGCCCTGCCGGCCGGCACCGAGTCGAGCGCCGGCTGCCGCTTGACGAACCGGTCGAGGATCCGGGTCGCTTCGTCCAGGTTCGGTCCCTCGCCGGTGTCGTTCTCCAGGTCGACGACGACGCGCTCGACCACGCCGGGACCCGAGGGCCGCTTGCTGAGGAAGACGAGATCGGGAAGGTCCACGACACTCGTGTCGTGCGTGTCCTCGTAGGTCGAGAAGGAATCGAACGGCAGGTGCCCGTGCCGGGCGAGGCGCTGGTCCTCCACGACGGCACGCAGGACGACGATCATCATCAGCCGGCAGTCGTCCCGGCAGCCGATGATGCTCACCGGGCGCCCCGGTTCGTCCAGCATCCGCGCGAGGATCGCCGCGACGTTGGTCCACCAAGCCTGAGCGTATTCACGGGGGTCCTCGGAAACGCCGCAGGTTTCCGGGTCGACGATGAGCCGGGCACCGTCGCGCACCGATTGCTCTCCGCCGCCCAGGAAGCCTTTGAGCGCGAAGCCGAGCGCGACGGACGTGGTGAGCGAGCCCGACATACCGATCAACGCCCGCGAATTGTTGCGCCCGGTCGAATGAGCCGACGACACCGTGCGGTACAGAAGCGCCGCGGTGCCGCCGTCGAACCGGAAGTAGGACCAGGCCGTGTCGGGCACCGGGGCGTTGCCGATCGGCAGCATCCGCACGTGGTCGATCAGCCGGATCTTCCACTTCTGCGCCTCCTGCTCGGAAGCGAACGAATAGCCGAGCAGCTGCACACCGGGTCTCTCGTTCGACCACCCGAAAACGGCCTGTTCGACCTGGAACTGGGTCCGCGTGCCGGTCATGGTTTGCCCACCTTCTCCGCCTCCACCCCGGGGATGACCCCGGTCATCGCCAATATCGAGACCAGGGGCTCGAGCACCCGGGTCGGGCGGACGCCCCGCGGGAACCACTTGTCCATCGCTTCGCCGACGGCGTCCCCGCCGCTCGCCGAAACGAAGTGCATCGTGGTGCGCGCGAACGACTCGAACGGCCGGAGTGACGCCCCGGCCCCGATGTGGTGCAGGTAGGCGTAGACGTCGCGGCTCTCGTCGCGGATCCTCGCGGCGTCCAGCACTTGCTCGTCGCCCCTCCGCAGCCACCGGTCCGCCGGCGGCTGGTAGCGCAGCCGGTCGGACTTGGTGACGGCGATCGTGGCGGGCAGGGCACCACTGCCGTCGATTCCCTGCAGCCGCTCGATGGCGAGGTCGAAGGACTTGTTCTCGCTCGCCGCGGCCGGGCGCCGGGTTTCCAGCGGGTCGTCGGACGCGTGCACGAAGATCACCGCGTCGGCCCCGACCAGGAACCGCGACGCCCGGTTGCGGGCCTCGGGGCTTTCGAGGTCTTCGCCGGCGACGTCGAAGAACGTCACCGGACGTTCCCCGCCCGGGCCCCGGAGGAGCAGGATGTCCGCCGCGTCGATGATGCCGGTCTTGGTCGCCGGCAACGCGCCTCCTCGCTCGAACCGCTCGATGTAGTTCTCCCGGAAGTGCGCGTGCCTGCGGAAGTCGAGCGCCGCCGCGGTGATCCGGTAGGGCCGCAGCCCGCCGGTGTACGCCTGGCGGATCATCGCGGTGAGCAGATGCGTCTTGCCCGACGTCGAGGCGCCGACCAGGCCCACCACGAGCGGATCCGCATAGTTCGCGTAGGTGGCGGGCAGGAAGTGCCGCGACGTGTCGCCGGACGGGTTCGGGCACTCGCGGTAGCCCCGGCGGGCGAGGTCGGCCTGCTTGGCGGGCGACAACGCCGAGATGTCGACCAGTTCGTAGCGATCGTGCTCGGCGTTATGCAGCGAGACGGTCGGCTCGTCCGGCCAGAAGAATTCGTCGGCGCAGATCGGGCACCGCACCCGTCGCCCGGAGATTCGCTGATCGGGGTTCGTCACAGGAACACCGCCAATCCGGCGATCACGCCGGCCGCCAGGACAACGGCCGCCAGGAACAGCAAGGCTGCCTTCGAAACGGAGCCGGGCGGCCGCACCGCCACCGGGCCGGGTGCCCCACGCCGGTCGGTGCTGATGCGGTCGAAGATCAGCCGTCCCTCGCGAAACGCCTCGTCCGGGCTCGTCGTGGGCACCGAAGGCGCCGGCGCATGCAGTTTCTGCAGCAGTTCCGCGGCATGCGGACGCAGTTCGAGGGGTTTGTCGAAGACGTCGTCCAGGAGCACGCGGAGCCGCTCCGGATCACGGCCGCGATCCAGCGGGACGGCGTCGCTCGACGTCGTGAAGTGCAGGGACCGGATCAGCTGGCCGGCGGCCCAGAGGTCGTCCCGCACGTCGGCCACGCCCACGCCGGCGGCCTGCTCGGGTGACCGGACCGGTGCCGTGCCGCCGACGACGCGCGGCTCGCCGGCTCGTCCGGCCGATTCGAAGTCGACGAGCTGCACCTGCCCGTCGGACCAGCGCACGGTGTTGATGCCCACCGCGCCGTGCACGACACCGGCGACGCCGGTGAGGTGCAGCGCCCGCAGCAATCCGATCTGGAACTGCCGTCTCGCGGCGTCGTCGAAGCGCTTGACGCTCGCCGCCGCCGGATCGCCGAGGTAGGCGCGCAGGAGCACGAACGGTTCTTCCGTGTCCATGTTGTAGGCGACCAGCTGGGGCAGCTCCGCCGGGTGGCGATCGGCGAACACCTGCGCGATCCGTGTCCCGGCACGCACTTCGTTGTCGAGCACCTGGTAGAGACGCGGGTGCCGGCTGCCGTCGCCCGGCGACACGAACTTCCGGACGTACAGCTGCTCGTTCGCCTTCACGAGCTGCTGGCTCAGCACCGATCCGGGGGAGACGAAGTCACTTCCGAACGTCAGGCGGATTTCCCGCAACCGTCCGGTGACGTCGCGGCACCGCACGGTCTCCTCGTTGCCGTCCATTCAGGACACACCTCCCCATGACTTCCGGACGGACTCGGGTCGCAACGGCAACAGCCGGAGTGCCCCCACCACCTCACCGCTTTCACTCCAGATGATCCGGGGGTCCGTCGTGACCGGCCGGGCATTTCCCTGTTCCTCCAGCACCCGCCGCAGCTGGGCGGGCGCGAAGCGGATCAGCTCCGGGTCGTTCACCGTGCGGAGGAACCGGAGCTGGGCACTGCGGCACAGCTGCATCAGGACGGCATCGGCGCCGGTGCGCAGAACGGCCGGGGACTCCGCCGACTCCGCCCAGACCCGTGCCGTGAGCGCGTCCCGCGGCCGCCGGTCGCGGCCGAATTCCGGCGCCGCGAGCAGCCCTCGCTGCCGCACGTGGGTGTCGTACCGGTGCAGCAGGCGATCGAGTCCCTTCGAGAGCACTCCCGGCGTGACGTCCCGTCCGCTTTCGGTGGCCGGCCACACGGGTTCCAAGGCCGCCACGGCCAGGTCGGCCAGGTCGCCCCGGACGACGTCGTACAGCTCGGGTGGCACCGAGTGCCGCGCTTCGCCGCCGGAGTCGTCCGACACCACCGCAAAAAGCCGCTCCCGGGACCGTTCCAGCTCCTGGGCGACCTCTTCGAGGCTCACCGCCACTTCGGTCGCCGCCGTGGCGATCGCGCTGTGCCGTCGCATCGGCACCCATTCCCGGCCGACGGCTTCCTCGGTCAGTCCGGTCAGCCCGGACATCGTCTCGAGCAAGGCCGCCGCGGGCACCGCTGCCTGCCAGCGGCGCACAGCCGAGCGCCAGCTGAGAACGACGACACACGCACTGAGGACGACGACCACGAGGCTCACCGACTGCGCCACCAACCGGGGCACCAGCGTGGAAAGTGCCGCCACTTCGCCGGCGAGCCGGGCACCCACCCCGGCGACGGCCGCGATCGCGTAGCCCAGCAAGGCAGGCAACGCCGTGGCCGGGAACCCTCGCTCGCCCGTGGGCACGGGACTGCGGCTCAGGAGCAGCCAGCCGGCGCCGAACCAGCCGGCGGCCAGCAACCCGCCGGCCACCCAGCCGGTCGGGCCCGGACCAAGCAGGACGGTGAGGGCCAGGCAGCTGACGAAAATCCAGGGAATCGCCGCCAAGGACAACGGCCACCTGCTGAACGGGGGCATGGCCAGCGCCAGCACGGGGTGGTTGCGCACCTTGTCCAACGTGGCCGCGCACCCCTGCGGTGCCGCCGCGGCGGCGGCCATCCGCAGCTCCAGGGCCAACCCCGGCAGCGACGCCCCGGCTCCGATGCGGCGGTCGACGTGATCGCGCAACGCCGTCACGACCGCCCGGCCGTTCGCCTCCACCGGTGCGGGTACACCGAGTTCGAGGACGTCGTCGACCAGGGGATGCCCGGTCTCGAGGTGGCCGTCGACGCGGTTGAGCACCTCGGTGAGGTACAGGCGGTAGTTCTCGGCGGCCGCACTCGCCCGCGCGAAGTGCTCACCCAGCCGGGCCGTGGGACGCTGGGCGCCGAAAACCGCCTGTGCCGTACCCAGCCGGACGGCCAGCTCACTGGTCCGGCGCACCCAGCGGGCGGCTTCGGTCCCCGCGGCCCGCACCGGATCGGTCAGCACTCCTCGCTCGGGCAGGCGCTCGCCGCCCACACCTCGCAGGTCCGGCACCCCGGCCGGGGACGCCGCCGGCTCGAGCACCCCGAGCCCGCGGACCACGGCGTCCCGGGCCTCCGCGAGTTCCCGCCCGGACGGCCCTACCGGGACGACCCGCACTCCGGGACTGGTCGCCGGGCCGGTCCGCTCGGCTGCGGCGACCACCTGGTCGAAGACCTCGGGGACGCGCAGCGCCGCGATGAGGCTGTCGAGCGAATCCGTCCCGGCCGCGGCCGGGCGCGGTGCCTCGCTGCCCGGTGCCCACTCGACCCCCCGGGTGTCCCCGGCCCACAGGATCGCGGCGTACGTCAGCGCGGCCGGCACGTCCAGCACCGCACCGTCGTGCGGACCTCCGGTGGCCGTGCTTTCCCCGACGACCACGCACACGATCCCGGTCACCATTTCTTCGCCGGTGAGCGCCAGGTAGGTTTCCGCGTGCTCGACGAGCGCGTCCGCGTCGTCGAGCACCAGGATCCGGCCCGCGGGCTCGAAGGGACAGCGCTCGCCCGCGCGCAGGTCGACCAGAACCACTTCCGTCATGTCCATCCGGGATTCCTCATTCCCCCAGGCCGTGGGTGATCTCGATCTGCTCGCGCAGATCCACCAGGCTCTTCGTCGTCGCACCGACCTGCAGCCGCAGTGCGGCAGGCAGGGAACGGGACCAGAACTGCTGCACCACCGCCAGCTGCGGATCCTTCTGGAGCACCCGGTTCTGTTCGGCCTGCTTCACCTTCAGCAGTTCGGACTCGGCGAGGTCGACCAGCGTGGTGAACTCCGCCGCCGGCGGCATCGGCGCCCGGCCGGCATCGAGCGGCACGGAGGACATCAGCCGAGCCGCGAGGCTGCGCCGGGTGGGGTTGTCGTCGGTCAGGATCCAGTTTTCGTAGGCCTGCAGGACACTGGCCCACGACGAGAGCGCGCCCAGCGCGCTCAGTTCCAGCTTCATCGCCACCGACTCGCGACTTCCCAGCTCGACCGTGATGGACTTGGGGCTGGCGAGGTCGCCGGACACGATGACCTTCCCGTCCCAGGCCGCGCACAGCAGGCGGTGCAGGACGTGGGCGCGGTCCTGCTCGCCGATCAGGAGGTACCCCGCGTCCTGGCTCAGGCGACGACGCCACGGAAGGCTGTCCTGGGGATGCGGCCGGTGCTGCGCTTCCGCCCACAGCTTGACGACGCGACGCAGCTCGGGCACCTCGGTCACCCCCATGGAGCTGCGGTTCAGCACGACGACGATGGCGTCCGCCTGGACGGCCCGGAACTCGGGCTCGCCGATCATGTCGATCGGCAGCGAGACCTCCCGGCGCAGGAACCGCTCGATGTCGTGGTTCTCCTGCGCCGCCGGATAGGTGAACAGCGCCTTGAGCGGCGCGTTCCCGTCGGGGGCGAACCCTCCTGGGACCAGTTCGGCCAGCTTCTGCCGGAACCGGTCGAGATCGGCCTCGGTGAGGCTGTCGTCCCGGCGCCGCACCGCGTTGGCGAGCAGGTCCTCCATGCGCGGGACCAGCGCGGGACGGGTCCGATCGGACGGCCGCAGCTGTTCGGACACCGCTTCCTTGATCCGCTGGCGGACGTAGGCGACCGCGTCCTCGGGCTCCTGCCTGCCCTTGGCGTAGGCCGCGGCCCAGCCGTCCTGTCCGAGCAGGAGGTTCAGCAGATCGCCTTCGTGCGCGTTCGGCCCGAGGTGCTGGCTGTATTCCTCCTTCAGCCGGTCGAGAACAGACTCGTAGAAACCCTCGAGACCGTGGTCTTCGGGTGGCAGGAGGTAGGCGACGCCGACCCGGGGCTTGTAGAGGTCCTTGGCCCGCTGGTCGAAGGAGCGGGGCTCGTTGCGCGCGTAGGCGACGAACCGTTCGTGGATCGCGCTGAACTCCTCCACGAAGGCCTGCCACGGGCGCGTCCACATCCGCCGGCTCTCGTTCCACGCCGCGTTCCAGATCCGCCGGGTCTGCCAGGCGTACCAGATGTCCTGCTGCCGGATGACGGCCTGCACCGGCTCGTCGGCGATCCGGAGCCGCTGGGTGAGCTTCCTCGGCAGGTTCTGCGGCAGCGGCGGGGCGGCCGCGTGGAGCCCGGGCGGCGCGGGTGGCGGCGAACACCAGTTTTCGAGCAGGGAACGGAACCCGCTGCGGTCGAGCGGGTCGGTCAGGTCGCGGTGGCCGAACACGGCCCGCTGGAGCCGGAACAGGTCGAGGTCGCGCAACAGCACTTCGGCGGCCTTCGCCGGCATGAAGCTCTGGGCCAGCGTCGCGACCGGGCCGGCGAGCGTGTCCGGGCCGCGTTCGATGTTGACGCCCATGGCGTTCGCCCGCTCGGTCAACGCGGCGAGGACCGGTCCGTACCCCACCGGGCTGCCCTGCGGCGGGATGCGCGCCGGGCTGGCCTCGAGGATCCGGTCCAGGCCCGAAGCGGTGACGAACTGGCGGATGTGGCTTCGGTTCGACTCGGCGGCACCGGGTGGGACGAGCAGCTCGTTGACCGCGTTGGCGAGCAGGTGCGAGCTGACGGCTTCGGTGAGCTCCAGCAAGGGGGTGGTGAGCGCGGCCACCGCGCTGGTCGTCACCCCACGCCGGCCCACTCCCGTCTCCGCGGTGGCGTGGCGGTCCACCTTGCTGTTGATGAACCCGTCGGCAAAGCTCTGGTACGGCCGGTTGGCCCCTTCGTCCTCGTCGCCCTGCTCGGTCGGTCCCGCTCCGACCAGCGACGTCATCAGCGAGACCATCGACCGGTTGAGGTCGTCGCGGCGGACCCCGCCGACCGGGCGCCCGAAGAGGAACGCGGTCTGGATCGTGTTCGGCAGCAGCTGGACCTGTTCCAGCTGGGGATACCGCACGGCGACGGCACCATGGGTTCCGTGCGCGTCCAGTTCGTCCGGCGACCCCTGGGCGTTCTGGTCGTCGATCAGGCGGAACAGGTCCACCAGCGCGGAGCCGGCGTTCAGCTCCGCGGGCCTGCCGCCTCCCTGACCGTCGTCGAACGCCGACGGCATGAGGACGAGCGGATAGATCTCGGCTTGCTTCCCGCCCCGCTGCATCAGGTCGCCGATCAAGTGCAGGTAGTCGTAGTAGATTCCGCTGCCGGTCCCGCCGGCGACCGAGAACACGACGAACACGGTGACGGTGTCGACCCGCTGCGTGCGCTTGCCACTCACGACGAACAGGTCCCCGGCCGATTCGTTGATGTCGGCGATGGCCTGCTTGACCCCGAGCAGGGCGGTGTCCGGGTTGCGGCGGATCGTCTCGAACAGCACGCCCCGACCGACCGTCGGCAGCTGACCGGCCCCGCGGACCAGCGGGCCGATCCGCGGGTCGCTCTCCTTGGCCGGGAGCCAGCTGATGGTCTCTTCGTCGGTGTTGATCCGCAGGCTCTGCGCCACATCGGCCGAGTTGGCGAGGCGGGCGGGCACGAGATCGGTGATGAGGTGCATGGTCTTCTGCGCGGCGGGATCGTGCTCGCGGCCCGGCACGACCTCCCGGCGCACGCGCTGCAGTTCGTTGGTGCTGAGGTCGGCGTACACGAACTGCAGGCACGACGGCAGCTGGTACGGGAGGAAGTTCGGGTTCTGGACGTCGCCGAGCAAGCGGGTGCCGTCCGGACCGCACAGTTCCTCGCGCAAGCGCTTCTCGAGCTCCGCACCGACCTTGCAGCCGGTTCCGCCGAGCCCGACGAACATCATCGGCTGGTAGATCCTCATCGTGTGTTCCCCTGTTCAACGGGCCGGTCGACGGCACGACCGGCGGATGTCTTCGGCGCCCCTGCACGCTCGGGAGTGGCTCCTCCGCGTGCCCGGCCGGTCCTGTTCACGAGTCCTCCTCCGGCGGTTTCTTCACGCCGCGAACGCGCTCCAGCAGCTGCTCGACCTTGGCCAAGGCGTCCACCGCGGACATGAGGTCTTCGTAGAGCCCTGGATCACCGCCCGCGTCACGGTTCGACGTCGCCGCGAACGCCCGCATCCCCAGCGCCCGGCGCAGTTCCAGGCCCTCGGCGCCGAGGGGCTGGATGTAGGCGGTCAGCGAATGCATCGCGATGGCGAGTTCACCCGCCCACCGCGCCGAAGCACGGTGTCTCGACGACTCGCGCATGAGGTACGCGGCCAGCGCGGCGAGCGGGACCGTCGCGGAGAGCCGGAGGACTTCGGAGCCGAGGGTGAACTCGGTGCTGAGGAAGTTGAGCACGATGAACCCCGCGGCCACGGTGACCAGGAGCGCGACGACCGCCACGCGCAGCCGGTCCGCTTTCCGCGCCTCTTCGTCGGCGTGGTCCGAGTAGTGCCGTCCCACGCTCGTGGCGCCGACGGCGCCGGCCGCTTCCCTTGCCACGTCCAGTGCGTGCGCCGTCTCGTCGAGGAGCCACCGCGCCTTGAGCTGCCGGCGGATCTCGGCCACTGCCGCCTTGGCGACGGCGCGGTTGGCCGGGTCCTCCTTGTCCTTGACGAGCGGGTCGTCCAGCATCTCGGCGAAGAGATCCACAGTGGACTCCGCCACCGTCCGCAGCTTCCGGGCCTGCTCCGCCAGCCGGTCCAGCACCTTGCGCTGCCGGTCCGGGCCCGCCTTGCCGACCGCGAGCAGGCAGCTCCGGAACTCCTCGAACGACCGCTGGATCGTCCCGATCGATTCGCCGAAGCCCGGGTCCGACCGGAGCCGCCCCTCGATCACGTGGCCGGCGCCGTCCTTCAGGACGTGGCAGACCACGAATTCGGCGATCAGCTTGGCGTCGTCGATCGCACTTTGCACCGTCTTGTCCTTGGGTGCGCGCCACTCCGCGTTCACCGACGTGTGGAACTGCTCCACCGCGGCGCGCAAGTCCTGGAACGCCTGCTCGTCGACCGTCACCGCGCCTCGTCCTCCGGTTCGGCCGCGGCTCCGTTGCGGCTCTCGACGTACCGGTGCCAAGGAGTTCCCCGCTTGACCGAACCGGCAGCCGTCCCGAAGTCCAGGTCCCACTGCTTGAGCCGGCGGTGGCCGAAGCGCAGGAGCAGCGCGAGGAGAATCCAGTCCACCACGAAGAATCCGGCGAAGACGCCGACGTAGAGCACGAGGAACGACGTACCCCGGTCGTTGAAGAACCGGTCCACCGCCGCGCCGGCGGGCTGATCACGGGGCGGGGTCGCGGCGGCCAGCCGGCGGTCGATCTCGGTCACCCGCGTCCTGGCCGTGCCCTGCTCCGAACGCACCAGGCCGGCTTCGCGGGTCACCTCCGCCTTCCTGGCCTCCAGCTGCGCCGAGACTTTGTCCAGATCTCGCTTCACACCGTCCCGGTACTCGACCTTCTTGTAGTAGGCGAGACCACGGCCGGCCACCCTGGTACCGCAGGTGCCGTCGAGCTCGCACAGCACGTCGTGATCGGCGCGCTGCAGCTCGCTCCCGGTCGCCGTGACCTGCCGGTCGAGCCGCACGGCCTCGGGGTCCCCCGCGGAGTCCGGGATCGGCCGGGCGAGAACGGACTGCAGATCGGCGCGTTCGTCCCGCAGCTGCTGGAGATCGCTCGCCGCCGCTGCTCCGGAGGCCGGTACCGAAGTGCCCATGCCGCCGATGAACCAGAACACCGCAGCGGCCGCGACGACCACCCCTTCGAGCACCGTGAACACGGTTCGCCTGCCCGGAAGCCGCCACCGGCCGGGGTCACCGGCCTTGACCTCGATGGTCCACGAGTTGAGGGCGCTCTGGCCGACCACCCAGCCGATCATGAGCGGCAGCGTCAGGAAAACGGGCAGCCGGAAGCCGAACAGGACGGTCGCGGATCCGCCGATCGACACGACCAGCGCGAGCACGAACCCGGAGGCGCTCAACCACATCGGCCGCGTCTCGCCGTCCGCAGGGCGCACCTGGGCGGCGGAGTTCGATCGCCTCGCGCCGAAGGCGTTCCACGGGCTTGCCATTCCTCGCGCTCCTAGTCGGTCGCGAACGGGTTGCTGGGATCGTGGTACGAGCCGCCCCCGGCCGGCGGAACACCACCGAACGGCTGGTCGGAGAACGGGTCCCCACCGGTGGCGGCGTCGTGGCCGCCTGGGCCGGCGAACCCGCCCGACGCCGACGACACGGGCGCGGGGACGCCGGGGCCCGCCGGATCGGCGAACGGATCGGCATAGCTCCGGGTGTCCGACGGCGGCATCCCGCCCGTCGTGCTCGCTCCGCCGAACGGGCTGAAGCCGCTGTCCACGACCGGGCTGCCCACCACTCCGCTGACCCGCTGGTCCAGGACCACGAGCACGTGCTCGTCGCCGAGTTCGTGACGCTGGCCGGGAGTCAGCACGACGGGCTCTCCCCGCGGCGGCGCCAGCCGGACGTTCGGACCGGCTCGGCGGACGCGGTAGACCTCCGCGTCGCCCGGTCCGGCCGGGTTCAGCTGCCGCGCCGGGAAGTCCTGGTAGATGACGAACGCGAACTCCGCCGCCGCGCCGTCCTGCGGCTCGATCGCCGAGATCTCGGTGTCACCCTTCAGGAGTTGCACCTGCAGATCCCGCACTTGGCCGGCCGACCGCCGCGCCCGGACCTTCATGACCGCGAACACCAGCAGGCCGGCCAGCACGATGCCGAGTGCGACCCACACCCAGAAGAGCTTCTCGAGGATGGTCGGCTCCGGCTCGACGTCCGTCGCGAACAACCGCTCGGCAACGGTCACCGGCGCCGCGCCGTCGGTCACCACCCTCAGGGTCGCGGCGTTGGACCCCTCGACGGTGTCCGCTCCGAACCGCAGCGTGAACGGGATCGTCGTGACGCCGACGGGCACCACCGCCGAGCCGGGCTCGACGCTGATGCTGGCCCCCGCGGTCGGGGACGCGATCTCCAGCCGCGCGGGCACCGGCCTGCCGGAGTTGTTCGTCATCGCGATCGTGCCGGTGACCGTCCCGCCCGGGTTGACGGCGGCGGTGTTGGTGTCGAACAGGATCTGCGCCTGGACCGGGGCCGGGCCGTTCTGGACGCTCGTCGAGAGCACCCGGGTGTCCCCGCCGATGCCCACCCCGGTGACCGTGCCGGTGAAGGTCAAGGCGCCCGTCGCGTCGGCGGGCAGGCCGACCTGTCCGGTGAAGGTCCCGTCCCGGTCGGGGTCGGACAGCGTGACGTCGCCCAGTGGCCGGCCGGACGCCCCGGTCACCACCGTCTTGAAGGTGAGGCCCTGCAGTGTTCCGGCGTCGGTGACCGCGCGGTTCCTCGCCCACACCTGCATGGTGACGTCGACCGGCTGCCCGGCGGCCGGCTGCGGCGGGTTGACCGTGAGGTACGCCTTGACGGTGGCCTGGTAAGCGACGGTCGCCGCCACGTCCTGGGCGGGCACGTCCGCGGACGACAGCCGCACCGTCCAGCGGCCGGGTTCGGGATCGGTGATGCGCAGTGCCTCGGTCTCCGTGTTCTGACCGGCGAATTCGAAACGGGAACCGCCCGCGCGGGGTGCCGGCGTCGTGCCGCTGGGCGGCAGGTATTCCACCTGCACCCGCGGGTCCCGTTTGTAGACCAGGATCGAGGCGTCGCCCGCCACCGGCGGAATTTCGACGGTCAGTTCGACGGATCCGCCTTTCGGCACGTTGCCGGTGTCCAGCGGACCGTATTTGACGCAGCTCGCGGAACTGAACGCCTCTTGCACCGCGGCGGTCAGTTCGGCCGAACTCGGCGTCACCTGTTCGTGGGGATCCGCGACGCTGGGCGTGCAGCTCTTGCCCTTCGCGAATCCGTGCAGGGCCGCGTTGTCGACTTTGCCGAATCCCAGCGGCCACACCTGGGCGCCGGCGCGGTCGAGGTCATTCAAGGTTTCCTGGACCTTCGCGGCCGCAGCGCCATTGCGGCGTGCCGGGGTGTCACCCCAGGCCGGACTGTCCGAAACATCGAGCTTGCCGTCGGTCAGCAAGAAGATCAGCTTTTTCTCCGGCTTTGCGGCCCCGACGAAACCGAGAGCCTGCTGCAGCGCGGTCGCGTGGTCGGTGCCGTCGCCTTCGGCGGGAGCCCGCCGGTGCAAGCCACCGATGCAGCCGGCGAGCGAGTCGCGTTGCTGGGCGGAGTCGAGAGCCGTCGGCGGGCAAGCCACCTGCACCGCACTCTGTCCAGGGCCGTTCGAGCTCCCGAAGCCGACCACCGAAATGACCGAACCTGGAGCGAGTGCGCTGTACACGATCGTCCGGGCCGCTTCCTTCTCGCGGGCCACATCGGGTTCGCCGAGACTGCCGGACTCATCGACCAGCACCACCACTTGAAGCGCGGGCAGCGCCGAATCCTGCTCTTGACCGGACGCACTTCCCGACACCGGAAGCCACAATGTCGACAAACCCACGGCACCAACCAGAAGACGCACCAATCGGCGTTTTCCGGTTTCCCGCACCTTCATATCCGACTCCGATTCCGACATTCGCCATGGTCGATCGAGCAGTGCTGAAGTCGCTCATCTGCCGGAACCCGTTACACCAAAAGGTCACGGTCGCATATCACGCGGCGTAGTCATGATGCCGCGCCCATCGAAATTGTCGAGAATCTGTCCGGAAAACGGAAAATAGCGAGCGAGGACCGGGTGGGCACCGTGAATACTCGACGACCCGGCTGCCGGCAGAGATGACGGAAAGGCCTGGGACGACGGCAGTCTCGGGGGAGGAAAGCTGCCGCCGTCCCAGGTCGCGGCGGGGTGCCGCAGTGCCGATGTCGAGCCGGCGCTCTCGGCTGTTACGGCGTCGAACGCGCCCGCGAACGAGTGCGCGTCGCCGTGGGCGCAAGGCGGACTGTGCGCCGGGCTCGCCCCTAAGCGAGCCCGGAACGCCGTAACCCCTGGTGGCATCCTCCGGCGCCCCGGTCGCCGGTGAAACCTGCACCTCCGCCATTCGTGACGAGGGGTGCAGATCGCGAACACCCACCCGGGGGACGTCCGGCAACATTCGCGAGACGTGCCGGATGACATTTTCGGCTGCCCTATCGCGGTTGGGAGGGGACAGCGTCAGCGGCACCGTTCACGAGCGAGGTGCTCCAGAAACGCTCCAGCAGGGACGCCGGCGCACCGGTCAAAGCGGACCATGCAAGATCGGCCCAGGACACGAAGAAGCCCCTCCGACCGGCCGACACGACCTGATCAAAGGGGTTCTGCAAGAGAGTGGAGCTAAGGGGACTCGAACCCCTGACCCCCTCACTGCCAGTGAGGTGCGCTACCAGCTGCGCCATAGCCCCGGAGCGAAGGTGTACTCCGCATCTCGTGTGTCCATACGTTACACGACCCCCAGATCGCCCCCGCAGAGGGGTGGCTCTACGGAGTCGTCCCGCTCAGTGGGGCGTTGACCTGCACTTTTACACCTTATTTTTAGTCGTGTATTGACTCCCGGTGTGGCCGCCGTTACATTTTCGGCGGTTGTGACGCCGAGGTCCCCGCCCGTTACGCCGCGTCTACCTCCTGGACCGGGCATGCCTCTGCCGTTTCCTGCTCTACGGACGCCGCCGAGTGCGGCAGAGGAGGTTTCGATGAAGACGAGACGGCGGGTGATGGTGCTGCTCTCCGCGGCATCCGCCCTGGTCGCGGGCATGTTGACCACCAGTCAGGCGCACGCCGCGGTCACTCCGGACGGGTGGTACACCGTGGCCGCCGTCAACAGCGGGAAGTGCGTTGATGCCCGGGCCGCCGGGACCGCCAACGGCACCGTCGTGCAGCAGTACTCCTGCAACCAGACCGCCTCGCAGGAGTGGCAGTTCCAGTCCACCGGCGACGGCTACTTCCGGGTGAACGCCCGCACCAACCCGGCCGCCGCCTGGGACGTCAGCAACGTCTCCACCGCCGATGGTGGCCTCGTGCAGCTCTGGACCTACTCGAACGGCGCCAACCAGCAGTGGCAGGCCGTCGACGAGGGCAACGGCCGCTACCACTTCGTCAGCCGCAACAGCGGGAAGTGCCTCGACGTCCCTGGCGCCTCCGCCGCCGACTCCGTCCAGCTTCAGCAGTACTCCTGCAACGGCACCACCGCCCAGTCGTTCATCCTGAACCCCGTGAACACGACGCAGCCCGGGCAGCCGGACTTCGGTCCGAACGTGGTGATCTTCGACCCGTCGATGTCCGGCTCCAGCATCCAGAGCCGGCTCAACAGCATCTTCAGCCAGCAGGAACGCAACCAGTTCGGCAGCCAGCGCTACGCCGTGATGTTCAAGCCCGGCACGTACGCCAACGACGTCAACGTCGGCTTCTACACGCAGGTGCTGGGCCTCGGCCTGAGCCCCGACGCCGTGACGATCAACGGCGCCGTGCACGTCGAGGCCGACTGGTTCCCACCGCAGAACGCGACGCAGAACTTCTGGCGCGGCGCCGAGAACCTCTCGGTCAACCCGACCGGCGGCGCCGACCGCTGGGCCGTGAGCCAGGCTGCGCCGTACCGCCGCATGCACGTCCGCGGCGACCTGCAGCTCGACGACGGCGGCTGGGCCAGCGGCGGCTGGATCTCCGACTCCAAGATCGACGGCCAGGTCCGCTCCGGTTCGCAGCAGCAGTGGATCTCGCGCAACTCGCAGTTCGGCAGCTGGAACGGCTCGAACTGGAACATGGTCTTCGCCGGCGTCCAGGGTGCCCCGCAGAACACGTTCCCCTCGCCGCCGTACACGACCGTCAACACGACGCCGGTCACGCGCGAGAAGCCGTTCCTCTACATCGACAACGCCGGCAACTACCAGGTCTTCGTCCCCGGCGTGAAGACCAACGCGTCCGGCACGAGCTGGGCGAACGGCACCGCGCCCGGCAGCTCGATCTCGCTCGACCAGTTCTACATCGCCAAGCCCGGCGCCACCGCCGCGGACATGAACGCCGCGCTCGCCGCGGGCAAGAACCTGCTGGTCACGCCGAGTGTCTACCACCTCAACCAGGCGCTGCACGTCACCCGGCCGGACACCGTCGTGCTCGGGCTCGGCATCGCCACGCTGGTGCCGGACGGCGGCGTCACCGCGATGAACGTCGACGACGTCGACGGCGTCAAGGTCGCCGGCCTGCTGATCGACGCCGGCACGACCAATTCGAACACGCTGATGCAGGTCGGCCAGGCCGGCTCGGCGGCGAACCACGAAGCCGACCCGACGTCGCTGCACGACGTGTTCTTCCGGATCGGCGGCCCGGCCGTCGGCAAGGCGACGAACAGCCTGGTGGTGAACAGCAGCAACGTGATCGGCGACCACATGTGGATCTGGCGCGCCGACCACGCCGACAACGGCAACAACGTCGGCTGGGGCACCAACACCGCGGACACCGGGCTCACCGTCAACGGCAACAACGTGACGATGTACGGCCTGTTCGTCGAGCACTACCAGAAGACGCAGGTCGTCTGGAACGGCAACGGCGGCCGGACGTACTTCTTCCAGAACGAGATGCCCTACGACGTGCCGAACCAGGCGGGCTGGATGAACGGGTCGACCAAGGGCTACTCCGCCTACAAGGTGGGCCCGAACGTCACCAGCCACGAGGCGTGGGGGCTGGGCAGCTACTGCTACTTCAGCACCAACCCCTCGGTCGCCAGCGCCCACGCCTTCGAGGCGCCGAACACCCCGGGCGTGAAGTTCCACGACATGGTGACCGTGTCGCTCAACTACCAGGGCACGATCACGCACGTCATCAACAACACCGGTGACACGACCCCGACCGGCACCAAGCCGGTCAACCTGGTCAGCTACCCCTGAGCAACCGGCGTGCGCCGTGGTGGCGGCCGCGGCGCACGCCGGTCCTATGTGTCCGGCCACAAAGGACGATGTGGCCCGAACGGGTGGTGAATCGCGCCAACCAGGCGTTTTGCCGCGATACTGGGTGTCCCGACACCCGAGGAGCGGCTCATGACCTCCTTCGCAGCGTTCTCCGTCGTCGAACCCCGCAAGGCGTGGCCGATCGCCGCCGTCCGCGGCGTGTTCGCCGTGCTCTTCGGGCTCTTCGCACTGATCTGGCCGGGCGCCACGGTGCTCGTCCTGGCGATCCTGTACGGCGTCTACGCGATCGTCGACGGCGTCGGCGGCCTGATGCAGGCTTTCCGCCCGGGCGACCCCGGCCACCGCGCCGCCTACGGGATCCTCGGCGCGCTCGGCATCATCGCCGGGGTCCTGGTCCTGGTCTGGCCCGGCATCACGGTCCTGCTCCTGGCCCTGCTGGTCGGCCTGTGGGCGATCGTCACCGGCGTCGCGGAGATCGCCGCCGCGATCCGGCTCCGGAAGCAGATCCAGGGCGAGGCGTTCCTCATCGCCGCGGGCGCGCTCTCGGTGATCGCGGGCGTCCTCATCGTGATCAACCCGATCGCCGGCGCGTTCGGCATCGCGCTGCTCGTCGGCATCTACGCGCTGCTCTACGGGATCATGCTGCTGGTGCTGGCCTTCCGGCTGCGCAAACTGGGGGACACCGCCCCCGCCGCGTGAGTAGCGTGCGGGAGTGTCGACCCGCGAACTGGTGGTGCTGGGCACCGCTTCCCAGGTGCCCACGCGCCACCGAAACCAGAACGGCTACCTGCTGAGGTGGGACGGCGAGGGCCTCCTCTTCGACCCCGGCGAAGGCACCCAGCGCCAGATGCTGCGGGCGGGCGTCGCCGCCACGGACGTCACGCGGATCTGCGTCACGCACTTCCACGGCGACCACAGCCTCGGCCTGCCGGGGGTGATCCAGCGGCTGTCGCTGGACAAGGTCAAGCACCCCGTCCACGCCCACTTCCCGGCCTCCGGCGCGCACTACTTCGAGCGGCTACGGCACGCGACGGCGTTCTACGAGACGGCTGACCTGCGCGAACACCCGATCACCGAAGACGGCCCGATCGCGACCGGGAAGCTCACCCTCGAGGCGCGGCGCCTGAGTCACCCGGTCGAGGCGTTCGGCTACCGCCTGGTCGAGCCGGACGGCCGCACCATGCTCCCCGGAAAACTGCGGGAACACGGCATCGAAGGCCCCGACGTCGGCAAGCTCCAGCGCGAGGGCCGGCTCGGGAACGTCAGCCTCGAAGACGTCAGCACCCACCGGCCCGGCCAGCGGTTCGCGTTCGTCATGGACACCCGCCTGTGCGACGGCGTGTACGCCCTGGCCGAACACGCCGACATGCTCGTGATCGAGTCGACCTTCCTCGCCGAGGACACCCACCTGGCCCGTGACTTCGGGCACCTGACCGCGCAGCAGGCGGCCCGCGTCGCCGCCGAGTCCGGCGTCCGGCAGCTCGTGCTGACCCACTTCTCCCAGCGCGACCCCGACTCCGCGCGCTTCCTGGACGAAGCGAAAGCCGAGTTCGACGGCGAGATCGTGGTGGCCCAGGACCTGGAGCGGGTCCAGGTCCCGAAAAGGCGGTCCTCCCCAGCGGACCACCCGGCGCCGTAGGCTGCATCTCGTGAGCCAGCCGATCCTGATGACCGTCGACGACGATCCCGCCGTGTCCCGCTCGGTCGCCCGTGACCTGCGGCGCCGCTACGGCAAGGACTACCGCGTCATCCGCGCCGACTCCGGCGCGGACGCCCTCGACGCCCTGCGCGAGATCAAGCTGCGCGGCGACGCCGTGGCCGCGATCCTCGCCGACTACCGGATGCCGCAGATGGACGGGATCGCCTTCCTCGAGAAGGCGATGGACCTGTTCCCGCACGCCCGCCGCGCCCTGCTGACCGCCTACGCCGACACCGACGCCGCGATCCAGGCGATCAACGTCGTCGACGTCGACCACTACCTGCTCAAGCCGTGGGACCCGCCGGAGGAGAAGCTCTACCCGGTGATCGACGCGCTGGTCGAGACCTGGAAGGCGGTCGGCGACAAGCCGGTCGAAGAGGTCAAGCTCATCGGCCACCGGTACAGCCAGCCGTCCTTCGAGCTGCGCGACTTCCTCGCCCGCAACGCCGTCCCGTACCGCTGGTTCTCCGTCGAAGACGACGAAGGCTGCCGGATCCTGCAGGCAGCGGAGGCCACTACGGCCGACATCCCCGTGGTCGTCACACCGGACGGAAAGGTGCTCAAGCAGCCGAAGGGCAGCGAGATCGCCGACGCCGTCGGGTTGTCGACCCGCCCGGCGCAGGAGTTCTACGACCTCGTCGTCATCGGCGGCGGCCCGGCCGGCCTCGGCGCCGCGGTCTACGGCGCGTCCGAGGGCCTGCGCACGGTCCTCGTCGAGAAGAAGGCCACCGGCGGCCAGGCCGGCACCAGTTCGCGCATCGAGAACTACCTCGGCTTCCCCGACGGCGTCTCCGGCGCGCAGCTGACCGACCGGGCGCGGCGCCAGGCGCAGAAGTTCGGTGCCGAGGTGCTGACCGCGCGCGACGTCGTCGGCCTCGAAGCCCGCGGCTCGTCGCGGGTCGTCACCTTCGGCGACGGCAGCGAGATCGCCGCGCACTCGGTGATCCTCGCCAGCGGCGTCACCTACCGCGCGCTGGACGCCGAGGGCATCGAGGAGCTGAGCGGCCGCGGCGTCTACTACGGCTCGGCCGCCACCGAGGCGCCCGAATGCAAGGGTGAGCACGTCTACATCGTCGGCGGCGCGAACTCCGCGGGGCAGGCCGCGGTGTTCTTCTCCCGGCACGCCAGCGACGTGACGATCCTGGTGCGCGGCGCGTCGCTGGAGTCGTCGATGTCGCACTACCTGATCGAGCAGATCGCCGGCATCGAGAACATCCACGTCCGCACGCACACCACGGTCAAGCAGGCCCACGGCGACGACCACCTCGAGCGGCTCACGCTGTGCGAGAACGGCGTCACCGAGACGGTCGAGAGCGGCCACCTCTTCATCTTCATCGGCGCCGCCCCGCGCACCGACTGGCTCGGCGAGGGCATCCACCGCGACGAGTACGGCTTCGTGTGCACGGGCCCGGACCTGACGGCGAACGGCCAGCGGCCGGCCGGCTGGTCGCTCGACCGTGATCCGCACTACCTCGAGTCGTCGATCCCCGGCGTCTTCGTGGCCGGTGACGTGCGGTCGCAGTCGGTCAAGCGGGTGGCGTCCGCGGTCGGCGAGGGCGCGATGGCCGTGACGCTGGTACACCGGTACCTGGAGGAACAATGAGCGCACTGCCGCGGGAAGAGCTTCGCGGGCTCTTCCTTTTCGAACACCTTTCCGAAGACCAGCTCGACTGGATCGCCGCCAACGCCGTGGTCGAGGAGTACGAAGCCGACTCGACCGTCATCAGCGAGGGCGGCGAGGCGACGTGCTTCTACGTCCTGCTGAACGGCGCGATCCGGATGACGCGGCTGGTCAGCGGCACGGAGGTGGAGACCAACCGGTCCGACCAGCGTGGCGCCTACTTCGGCGCGACGCAGTTCTTCGTGCACCAGGAGAACGAGCACACGTACAACGCCACGGTGCGCGCGCTGTCCGACGTCACGTTCCTGGCGCTGCCCTCGAAGGAGTTCTCCTTCGAGTTCCGCCGGTGGTTCCCGATGGCCACCCACCTGCTGGAGGGCATGTACCTCGGCTGGCGCAACAGCGACACCGTGATCGGCTCGCGTCGCCGGCTCCTGGCGCTGGGCGAGCTCTCGGCCGGCCTCACCCACGAGCTGAACAACCCGGCCGCGGCCGCTGTCCGGGCGACGTCCGCCCTGCGCGAACGCGTCGCCGGGATGCGGCACAAGCTCGCCTTCCTCGCGAAGAAGGACATCGACCCGGAGCTGCTCTACCAGCTCATCGACGTCCAGGAACGCCTGGTCAAGCAGGTCGCGCAGGCCGAGAAGCTGTCCGCGATGCAGCAGGCCGACCGCGAGGACGAGATCACCGGCTGGTTCGAGGACCGCGGCATCGACCAGGGCTGGGACCTCGCCGACATCTACGTCCGCGCCGGCCTGACCACAGCCGACCTGGACCACGTCCTGGAGCAGGTCGGCGACACCTTCATCGACGGCGCCGTCCGCTGGCTCGCCTACGCCCTCGAGACCGAGATGCTGATGGGCGAGATCGAGGACTCGACGACGCGCATCTCCGCGCTGGTCGGCAAGGCCAAGCAGTACTCGCAGATGGACCGGGCGCCGCACCAGTGGGTCGACGTCCACGACGGCCTCGACTCGACGCTCGTCATGCTCGCGGGCAAGATCGGCCCCGGCGTCCGCGTCGTCAAGGAGTACGACCGCAGCCTGCCGAAGATCCCCGCTTACCCGGCCGAGCTGAACCAGGTCTGGACGAACGTGATCGACAACGCCCTCGGCGCGATGCAGGGCGAGGGCACGCTGACGCTGCGCACCTGGGGCCAGAACGAGCAGGTCCGCGTCGAGATCGGCGACACCGGCCCGGGCATCCCGGCGGACATCAAGCAGCGGATCTTCGAGCCGTTCTTCACGACCAAGCCGGTCGGCGAGGGCACCGGGCTCGGCCTGGACATCTCGTGGAAGATCGTCGTCGAACGCCACCAGGGTGACCTGCGCGTCGAGTCCGAGCCCGGGAACACCCGGTTCGAGGTCTGCCTGCCGACGGTCGAGCAGGCCTCGCTCTGATGGCTTCCGTCCCGACGGTCACGACCGAGCTCGGGGCGCTGGTGGGGCTGGCGGGTGACGGCGTCCGCGTCTGGCGCGGGATCCCGTACGCCCGCCCGCCGATCGGCGAGCTGCGGTGGAAGGCGCCCGAGTCTCCGCAGCTCTCGGGTGGCGTGCACGTCGCGACCGAGTACGGGCCGCACGCGATGCAGTCGCCCGACCCGATGAACCCGGCCGCGGTGTGCGACGAGGACTGCCTGTACCTCAACGTCTGCACGCCGGAGGGGCCCGCTCCCGAGGGCGGCCGGCCGGTGCTGTTCTGGCTGCACGGCGGCGGGTACCGCGTCGGCCACGGCGAGCAGCTCGGTGACGGCGAGGAGTTCGCACGCGCCGGGATCGTCGTCGTCACGATCAACTACCGCCTCGGCTCGCTCGGCTTCCTGCACCTCGCCGGCATCTTCGGGGAGTCCGAGGCGGACGCCGGGGTGTGCGGCCTGCTCGACCAGATCGAGGCCCTGAAGTGGGTGCGCCGCAACATTTCCGCGTTCGGTGGCGATCCGGCTCGGATCACCGTCTACGGCGTGTCGGCGGGCGCGAAGAGCGTCGGGAACCTGATGGGCAGCCCGCTGGGTGCGGGCCTGTTCGCCCAGGCGATCAGCAGCAGCGGCGGCGCGGACCACGTCGCGACGCCGGCCGCCGGCACCGCACTGGCCCGGCGGCTGCTCGACGAGGTCGGCTGCCACGACGTCGAAGCGCTGCGCGCGCTGCCGGCCAAGGAGTTCGTCGAGGCGCAGGAACGGATCCTGAGCGGGCTCCAGGCGTTGTGGCTCTGGCGGCCGACGCTGCACCCGCGCGTGCTGCCGGAGGTGCCGATCGGGCCGATCCGCCGGGGGAGCGCGGCCGGGATCCCGCTCCTGGTCGGCTGCAACAGCAACGAAGGCAGCACGTACGCGCTGATGCTCGGCGACGACGTCGCGACCGCCCCCGCGAGCGGCGTCCTTTCGGGAATCCTCGGCGACGAAGGCGCTTCGCAGCTTCTCGAGACGTACCTTCGCCGCGTCCCCGACCTGAAGTCCGCGAAGATCGCCGCGATGGGCGACGAGCGCTACGGCATCCCGACGCAGCGCCTCGCCGACGCGCAGTCCGCGCACGCGCCCGTCTACCGCTACCGCATCGACATCGCCGCGCCCGGCGTGCCCGAGCAGCTCGACGGCGGCCACGGCACCGAGACGACGATGGCGTGGAAGACCCCGCTGCCGCTGTTCGCGCAGGCGTCCGACGTGAACCCGGCCCGCGAGCGCGCGGCGTTGCTGATCCACCGCTGCTGGGTGCGGTTCGTGCACGACGGCGTCGCCGACGCGGACGGCCCGGAATGGCCGCCGTACGGCCCCGAACTGCGCCCGGTGCTGGTTTTCCGGGAAGACACCGATCTGGTGCTCGACCCACGGCCGGACGAGCGAAAGGCCTGGGGCGACACGGAATGGGCGTCCGGGACCTGGTTCCCGGTGACCTGAGACCGTTCCTTCACCCGCTGTTCACTTCGAACCGGCCGCCTCCCGCGTCAAATGAGCGAAGGCGGCTGAGGGGAGTGGCTCGTGAAACGCCGGGTGTCGATCGGACTGGCCGTGGTGCTGCTGCTGGCCGTCGTGGGCGTGATCGTCTGGGGCAACGACTCCGGGCCGGAGCTCAAGACGGTGCGCGGCGTGATCGGGTCGGAGAAGCAGGCGTTCTTCACCGACCAGCGAGTCGTCGACGCCTTCGCGCGGCACGGCTTGAAGGTCGAAGTCGACACCGCGGGCTCGCGGCAGATCGCGACGACCGTCGACCTCGGGAAGTACACGTTCGCGTTCCCGTCGTCCTCGCCCGCGGCGCAGAAGATCCAGCGCGACCGCAAGGTGACGACGGTGTACACGCCGTTCCAGTCACCGATGGCGATCGCGTCCTTCGAGCCGATCATCGCGCTGCTGAAGGCGAACGGCGTGGTGCACAAGGGCGCCGGCGACTACGACGTCCTCGACATCGCGAAGTACCTCGACCTGGCGAAGGCCGGGACGCGCTGGGACCAGCTGCCCGGTAACACCGCCTACCCGGCGCGCAAGAACGTCCTGGTCACGACGACCGACCCGCGTGAGTCGAACTCCGCGGCGATGTACCTGGCGATCGTTTCCTTCGTGGCCAACGGGAACACCGTCGTCAGCACGCCCGACCAGGAGGCGAAGGTGCTGCCGGCGGTGGCGAAGCTGTTCCTCGACCAGGGGTACACGCAGAACAGCACCGAAGGGCCGTTCGAGGACTACCTGTCGGCGGGCATGGGGAAGACGCCGCTGGCCCTGATCTACGAGTCGCAGTTCGTCGACCGGGTGGTGCGCGGCGACGGCTCGATCCGGCCGGACATGCGGATGATCTACACCGCGCCGACGGTCTATTCGAAGCACACGCTCGTCCCGTTGTCAGGTGACGGCGACACGGTGGGCCAGCTCCTCGCGACCGATCCCGAGCTGGGGAAGCTCGCCGCGACGTTCGGCTTCCGCACCACCAATCCGCAGCTGTTCGCCGACGTCGCCGCGCAGGCCCACGCGCCGGCCGACCTCGTGGACGCCGTCGAGCCGCCTTCGTTCGAGACTCTCGAGCGGCTGCTCGACGCCGTCGGCAAGCAGTACTGACATGGACGAATTCACGCCCGTGACGGCGGTTTCCCCCGAGCGCGCCGCCGGGCTCGTCACCCTCGGGGACGACACGCGCGCGGAGATCACCGCTCGTGCCGACGGGTTCGCCACGCGGCTGGAAGCGCTGAACGTCCGTTCGCCCGAGTTCACCGATCTCCTCGACGAGCTCCTGGCGGTCGGGGAAGCCGACATGCGCGCCGCGGCCGGCGTCGCCGGGGCGATGCTGGACCGCTCCCTGCGCGGCGTGGCTTCCCCGCAGGACGGCGTCACGACGAGCCTCGCCGGGCTGCGCCGGACCGTCGCGGAGCTGGATCCGGCCAGGCTGCCGCTGACCGGGCGGAAGCTGCTGGGGATGTTCCCGGTGGCGGGTGCCGCGAAGCGGGCTCTCGATCGGTACCACGCGGCGAACGAGCCGGTGAACGCCCTCGTCGTCGACCTGCGCACGCGCCAGGACCGGTTGCGGCGCGACAACTCCGCGATCAAGGGCGAGCGCGAGCGGCTGTGGAAGGTGCTGGGGAAGCTCGCCGAAGCGGCCGCATTCGCCGAAGCCGTCGACGCCGCCATCGAGCGGCAGGCTTCCGTCTTCGACCTGACCGACCCGCTGCGGGCGCAGGCCTTGCGCGGCGACGTCCTGTACCCGATCCGGCAGCGGCACCAGGACCTGCTCACCCAGCTCGCGGTGAGCGCGCAGGGGTACCTCGCGCTGGACTTGGTGCGCCGCACCAACGACGAACTCGTCCGCGGTGTCGAGCGGGCGGTGTCGACGACGGTGTCCGCCCTGCGCGTCGCGCTGCTCGTGTCGGCCGCTCTCGCGGGTCAGCGGGACGTCCTGGACGAGGTGGCGGCGCTGCAGGCGACGACCGACGGGCTGATCCGCGCCAACTCCGAGCTGCTGGAAACGCAGTCCGCGGAGATCCGCCGGGCGAGCACCGACCCGGCCGTCGCGACCGAGACGATCCGCGCGTCGTTCGACCGGATCTACGCCTCGATCGACGCGATCGACGGCTTCCGCGCGGACGCCGTCCGCACCATGGCGACCACCGTCGAGTCGCTGTCCGGGGAGCTTCGCCGCGCAGAGGACCACTTGCGGCGCTCGCACGAGGGGGAACTGTGAAGAAGCTCGTTTCGCTGGCTCTCAGCGCGGTGTTGCTGGCCGGCTGCTCCTCCGCCGAGCCGGGGGGCCCCGAGCCGGGGACGCTCAGGATCCTCGCGGGCAGTGAGCTGGCGGACCTGCAGCCGGTGCTCGACGACGCCGCTCGCGCCACCGGAGTCACGGTCAAGTTCACCTTCACCGGGACCTTGGAAGGCGCCGAAGCGCTGGCGAACGGCAGCGTCGACGGGAAGTACGACGCCGTCTGGTTCTCCTCGAACCGTTACCTCGCCGGGATTCCCGAAGCGGCGAAGCGGCTCGGGAACCAGGTCAAGATCATGAGCTCGCCGGTGGTGCTGGGGCTGGCGTCCTCCGTGGTGCGGCGGCTCGGCTGGGAGGGGAAGCCGGTCAGCTGGGGCGAGATCGCCGCGCAGGCCGGGAAGAAGGCGTTCAGCTACGGGATGACGGACCCGTCGGCGTCGAACTCCGGGTTCTCGGCGCTGGTCGGCGTCGCTTCGGCGTTGGCAGGCGCGGGCAACGCGATCGACGCCCGGCAGATCGCATCGGTCACTCCGCAGCTGACGCAGTTCTTCAGCGCGCAGGCGCTTTCGGCCGGGTCTTCGGGCTGGCTGTCGGACGCGTACACGCGGCGCGCGACCGGCCAGGACCCGGGGCAGAAGGTCGACGGGCTGATCAACTACGAGTCCGTGCTGCTGTCGGCGAACGCGTCCGGGAAGCTGCCCGAGCCGCTGACGCTCGTCTACCCGAGCGACGGTGTCGTCACGGCGGACTACCCGCTGACCCTGCTGGCGGACGCGGGTTCGGACGCGCGTTCGGCGCACCAGCGGCTTTCGGACTACCTGCGGACTCCCGACATCCAGAAGAAGATCATGGACACGACGCAGCGGCGGCCGGTCGTCCCGGGGGTCGCCTTGGGGCAGCAGTTCGCGGCGCACGACCTCGTCGAGTTGCCGTTCCCGGCGACGCAGCAGGCGGTGGACGCCCTGCTGCAGGCCTACTTCGACAAGATCCGCCGCCCCTCGCGGACCTTGTACGTGCTCGACACGTCGGGTTCGATGGAGGGCGACCGGATCGAGGCGCTGCGGACCGCGCTCATCGGGCTGACCGGCGCGGACACCTCGCTCACCGGGCGGTTCCGGCGGTTCCGGAGCCGGGAGGAGGTCACGATGCTGCCGTTCAGCACCGTGCCCAAGACCCCGCGGACGTTCACCGTGCCGGAGCAGGACCCGCAGGGCGAGCTGGACCGGATCAAAGCGTTCGCCGAGGGCCTGTCCGCGAACGGCGGGACGGCGATCTACGACAGCCTGTCCGAGGCCTACACCGTGCTGGAACCGCTGGCGGCGCGCGATCCGGACCGGTTCACCTCGATCGTCCTGATGACCGACGGCGAGAACGCGAACGGCTCGTCCCTGGCCGACTTCCAGGCGGCGTTCGGCGGGCTGCCGGCGGCGATGAAGCAGGTGCCGGTGTTCACCGTGCTGTTCGGCGAGGGCAGCGGCGACGAGCTGACCCAGGTCGCGGGCATGTCCGGGGGCAAGGTGTTCGACGCGCGGAAGGTCCAGCTGCCGACCGTGTTCCAGGAGATCCGCGGGTACCAATGATGCTGCGCTATCTGGGGTCCACCAAGAACCTCCTCGGCTGCGTCGGCGGGCTGGCCGGCGTCGTGCTGCACCTGACCGGGGTGGTCGGGTGGTCCTGGCCGTTCGTCGTGGTGGCGTTGTACCTGGCGGGCGCGCTGCTCGCGCCGGGGGAGAAGGTGCGGCTGGTCCCCGACACCTCCGCCGAGCTGCGCTCTTCGCTGGAAACGCTGGTGGGGCGGGTCTCGGCGCAGGCTTCGCGCATGCCTTCGTCCACTGTGGATACTGTCGGGCGCATCGCCGAAGTGCTTCGGGACATGCTGTCGCAGCCCGCACGGCTCGCGGCCGATCCCGACCTGCGCCACGCCGTCGAGCGCCTGGTGCGCACGGATTTGCCGCTGTCGCTGGAGACTTACCTGAACTTGCCGTGGTGGTTCGCGGCCCGGCGGGCCGGTGCCGGCTCGGAACTGGTGGCACAGCTGGATTTGCTCGAGGCGGAGGCGCATCGGGTGGCCGAGCGGTTCTACGCGTCCGAGGTCGACCGGCAGGCCGATCACACGCGGTACCTGCGGGACCGGGACGGGTGAGGTCGCGGCTCTACCCTTGTGGGTGGTGATGTTCGAACGCGCGTTCGAGTAGCTTGGCTCTCATGGACGCGAACCGAGTTTCGGCAATGTCAGGGTCACCGCTGCGGTGGTCAACCAGCTCAACAGGTCGGCGAGAGGAATGCGGGAAAGCCGTTCCGGCCACTCTTCGGCAACGGTGTGCAGCACGAGTTCGTCGTGCCGCGGCTCCACCTTGGTCAGCTTTATCCCCGGCGGAAGTTCCGGCAGGGGAAGCACGATGGGCTGGAACCGCTTCGGCGGGCGGAGCGTTCGCTGTCCGATGTGGAGGGTCCGGGGCACGAGCACGACAGCGTCGTCTTCCACCTGGGCTTCCAGGGTCAGGTGGCCCCAGTGCGGCTTCTTGGCCCAGTGGATCTGGAGCAGCCCGCTGTCCGCCGGGGCGGCCACGATCCCCGGCCGGACCTTCGCCACCCTTTCGCGGAGCACGTCCGCGGAAACGGCGATCCGCAGGTCCACGCGGGCGGGCTTGGCGGAGGGAGTGGGCAATGAGCGGAGGCGGACGTCTTCGGCGAGCACGGTGACCCGGCGCAGCGGAATGCTGCCGCCTTCGGGCTCGGGCCAGTCGACGTCCTCGGCGACGATCCGGACGTCGCCGATGCGGCCGGTGGCCAGGCGGAGGCTGTCGGCGGGGTAGTCGAGTTCGGTGAGGGTCAGGCCGACGTCATGGCCGTCGACCTTGGCCGTCAGCCGGCGCCCGACGAGCTGCTCGGTGACGGTGCGGACCAGGGCGGCCGGCGTGACCGGGACGTTCGGGAGCAGCGAACGTCCGGCCGCGGCCAGCCCGGCCAGCTCCGGCCACGGCGACCAGCCGTCGAACCACCTGCCGTCGCTCATCCGTCCAGTGTTGCCGACGGCGGGGTGGCTCGCCCACGGCAGGTCACGCGAAAGCGTCGTTTCTCACGTGGCGTGCCGCCTGCCGTCACCGGAGGGGGCGGTGACGACAGGCGGCGGCTTGGAGGGCGGAGTCGCCCGCCGGTCACCGGCCCGCGAAGCGAGCGATGATGCCCGTGACAACCAGCCAGAACACCGCGGCCAGACCGAAGTCGAGGATGACTTGCAGGCTGGCGTTGTCCACGTTGAACAGCCCCGGCCAGAACAACGCGAGAGGGACCGCCAACGACTTGATGAAGATGAAGAACGCATTGCCGGCATTGGCACCGGCGAGCACCATGATCATGTAAAGGACTTCGATCCCCGCGAAGATCGCGCCGATCGCCGTGATGACCCGCACGGCCGTGTTGCGTCTGGTGGTGGTTCGCCAAGGAGACATGTCCGGAAAATTCCCGGTTTGGGTTACCGCTCAAACGCGCCAACCCCAAGATTGCGCCGTTTGGCGGCTCCCGTTGCTCTCCGCCGCCCGTCCCGCACAGTCCGACACCCCTCCAGTCACGCGTGATGCCCGCCCAGTCACGCGAGTCCCGTCCTCGATCACGCGAGTTCCGGGGGCGGCCGGTCGGTCCCGTGCCGCCCGGCGGACTCGTGTCGTCCATCCAGGCACGCGTGTCGTCCACTCGGGTACGCGTGTCGTCCGTTCGTGACCGTCACCTCGGTTGCGCGTCACCCAGCAATCGGGCGATGGCCCAGTCCTGCACCGCGAGCCCGACGGACTTGAACACCGTCCGCCCACCCACCGCCGGCGGCGTGCGCAACGCGTCGCCGAGCTCGACCAAGGAGGAACGCTCCACGATCCCACCGTCCACAGCGTGGATCACTTCGCCGGCTTCCTCGAGCACGGCGTCGACCTGATCCACCACCACGCACGCCGCCGAACCGAGCAACTCGGCCGGAAGCTCCCGCATGGAAGGCAGATAAGACCCGATCGCGTTGACGTGCACCCGCTCGGGCAGATCGTCCACCGCGAAGAGAGGAGTCGAAGACGAAGTAGCGCAACAAACGATCTCCGCGTCGGAGACGGCGTCGGCAGCCGAAGTCGCGACCCGCGGCACGATCTGCGGGAACTCGGCACGCATCCGGTCCGCGAAGGCGTGAGCGCGTGACGGATCCCGTCCGAACACCGCCAGCCGGCTCACCGGCCGCACCGCCGCCACGGCTCGCACCTGGTCGGCGGCCTGCGCGCCGGTGCCCAGCAGGGCCAAGCGGCCGGCGGAGGCCGGGGCGAGCAGGTCCGTCGCGACGCCGGACGCTGCGCCCGTGCGCAGTGTCGTCACCTCGATCGCGTCGGCGACCACCTGGCCCGCGGCGGTGTTCCACACCAGCGTCCCGAGGATCATCGGCGTGCGGCCGGCGACCAGGCTGAGCGTCTTGACCACCGTCGTCGACGTCGGCGTGTGGCACGCGCTCATCACCAGCGTCGTGCCGCTGCCGAAGGACAACCGTTGCGGCACCACGAAACGGCCGGCGGCGAGGTCGAGGAAGGCCTCCCGCACCGCGTCGACGGCGGCGGTCATCGGGACGGCCGCCCGGACGGCGTGGGCATCGAGCATGCGGGAACCTTTCGGACTCGGCGACTGCCGCTAGCCTGACGGGGTGCCCGATGCCACGCAAGATCCACCCGTCGAGGACCAGCGGTTCGTCCGCGACGACTGGTACGCGGAGGAGATCACCGGACGGCACTACGTGCGGTGCGAGTTCCACGAGGTCGACTTCTCCGAGGCTCGGACGCGGAACTCGGTCTTCACCGACTGCGTGTTCGGCAACGTGCGCTTCAACGCGTCCCGGCACACGGACTCGGCGTTCACCGGCTGCTCCTTCAAACGGTGCAACTTCTTCGACGCCGAGTTCACCGGGTGCAAGCTCGTCGGCGCGACGTTCAGCGAGTGCGACCTGCGCCCGCTGCGGGTCACCGGTGGCGACTGGTCGTTCGCCGGGCTGGCGGGTGCCGACCTGCGGTCGGTCGCCTTCCATGGGGTGCGCATGCGGGAGGCCGACCTCACCGGGGCGAACTGCGCCGACGCCGTGTTCGCCGACGTCGACCTTTCGGCGGCGACGTTGCACGGCGTCAAGCTGCCGCGCGCCGACCTGCGGGGGAGCGACCTCTCGGCGCTCGATCCGGTGAACGCCGAGCTGGCCGGCGCGATCGTGTCACCCGAACAGGCTGCGGTGCTCGTCACGTCGCTCGGGCTGCGCGTCCGGGCGTAGGCTCGGGCCGACCGGAAGGAGGGCCGCGATGGGCGTCGTGACACCGGGGTTCCGCGGCCGGGCTCGCAGCGGCAACCCGCGCCTGCCACCCGGGCAGTACCTGGCCGAGGACTTCCCCGTGCTGTCGGCCGGCCCGACCCCGCGCGTGCGCACGGAGACGTGGGAGTTCACGGTCACCACCGAGTCCGGCGAGAAGCACGCCTGGAACTGGGCGGAGCTGATGGCCCTGCCCAGCGAGAAGCCCACCGTGGACATCCACTGCGTCACGCAGTGGTCCAAACTGGACACCCGCTGGCGCGGCGTCGCGGTCGACACCCTGGTCGGCGGGCTCGACACGGCCGCCGACTACGTCATGGTCCACTCCTACGGCGGCTACACCACGAACCTGCCGCTCGCCGACCTGCTCGACGGCCAGGCCTGGATCGCCTACGAGTACGGCGGCAAGCCGCTCACCCCCGAACACGGCGGGCCGGCGCGGCTGCTGGTTCCGCACCTGTACTTCTGGAAGTCCGCGAAGTGGGTGCGCGGGCTCGAGCTGAAGACCCGGGACGAGCCCGGCTTCTGGGAGAACGTCGGCTACCACGACTACGGGGATCCATGGCGCGAACAGCGGTATCAGGGCGACTAGCCTGGCGGGTCGCCCGCCTGGCCGAGTTCCGCGACGAGACACCGACGGCCCGCACGCTCGTCTTCGACCTGCCCGGCTGGCCGGGACACCTGGCGGGGCAGCACGTCGACGTCCGGCTCACGGCCGCCGACGGCTACCGCGCGCAGCGCAGCTACTCGCTCGCCACGCCCGCCGACGGTGACCGGATCGAGCTGACGGTCCAGCGCGTCGCCGACGGTGAGGTGTCCGAGCACCTGGCCGGCCCGTTCGCGATCGGCGACCCGGTGGAGATCCGCGGCCCGGTCGGCGGCTGGTTCGTCTGGCGCCCGGCCGACCCGGCCCCGGTCCTGCTGATCGCGGGTGGCTCGGGCATCGTCCCGCTGATGGCGATGATCCGCGCCCGCCAGGCGGCGGGCGTCCGGACGCCGTTCAAGCTGATCTACTCGCTGCGCACCCCGGCCGAGCTGTACTACGCGGACGAGCTGCGCACGCCGGTGCCGGGCCTGGACATCACGTACGTGTACACGCGCGAACTGCCGGAGGGCCGCTCGGGAATCCCCCGGCGCCTGGACGTGCCGACGCTCAACACGGTGGGCTGGCCGGCGGAGTTCGGCGCGGACTGCTTCATCTGCGGCCCGACCGGTTTCGTCGAGACGGCGGCCGACATCCTGGTCGCCCTGGGCCACGACCCGCACCGCATCCGCACGGAGAGGTTCGGCCCCAGCCGCGACTGACCGAACGTCGGTGCGGCCGAGGCGACCCGATCATCCATCCGATGATTAGGTGACACCACGTCCCGATGAGAGGGAATTTATCGACATCGCCGCGTAGAGATCCTATGTTTCCTCTCATGCTGACCAAGTGGGGCTCGAAGCGGCGCCGCACCGTGGCGACCGTTCTCCTGGGGGCGGGCGCGCTGCTCGCCACGACCGGCCCGGTGGCGGCCGCGGCGCTGGACTCCGCCGGCCGCGACGTCTACGTCTCGCCGAGCGGCTCCGACCGCGCCCCGGGGACCGCGCACCAGCCCGTGCGGACCCTGGACAGGGCACGCGACCTCGTGCGCCAGCGGGCGCCGCACCTCACTCGCGACCTCACCGTGCACCTCGCCCCCGGCGTCTTCCGGCTTTCGCAGCCGCTGCTCCTCGACGCCCGGGACTCCGGCGGCAACGGGCATCGCGTCATCTGGCAGGGCAGCGGCGACACCGAACTGAACGGCGGCGTGCGCGTCACCGGCTGGCGGCCGGTCGCGGGACGCCCCGGGTTGTTCGCCGCCGCCGCGCCCGCCGGGCTGGACAACACCCGGCAGCTCTACGTCGACGGTGTCCGTGAACAACGTGCCCGCGGCCCGCTGCCGGTGACAGTCAAGGCCACCGGCACCGGGTACACCGCGAGCGCGGACACCCTGGCGCACTGGCGCAACCCGAAGGACATCGAGTTCGTCTACACCGCGGGCGAAGCGCTCTGGAACATCCAGCGCGACGGCCTCGGCCAGTGGACCGAGCCGCGCTGCCCGCTCGCCGCGGCCCAGGGCACGACGATCACGATGGCCCAGCCCTGCTGGGACAACTCGACGAAACGCGTTCTGTTCCCGGACATCCCCGGCCGCAGCGTGAACATGGTCGGCCCGGCCGATCTGACGAACGGCCGGCACCCGACCTACGCGGAAAACGCTTTCGAGCTGCTCGACACCCCCGGCGAGTGGTACCTCGACCGGTCCGCCCACCTCGTCTACTACCTGCCGAAACCGGGTCAGGACCTGCGCCGCGCCGACGTCGAGGTGCCGGTGCTGGAAAAGCTCGTCGACGCGCGGGGAATCCACGACGTCGCGTTCCGCGGGTTGCGCTTCTCCTACGCGACGTGGCTGACGCCGTCGTCGCCGGAAGGCTTCTCCGAGATCCAGGCGGGCTACACGATCACCGGCGCCGAAGGCTGGGCCACCCAGGGACTCTGCCAGTTCGTGCCCGGCGGCACCTGCCCGTACGCCTCGTGGACGCGCGAACCCGCGAACGTCTCCGTGTCCCATGCGCGGCGCGTGGAATTCAGCGACAGCGTGTTCGCGCACCTCGGTGGCGCCGGCCTCGACCTCGTCGACGGCACCAAGGAATCCGAGGTCCGCGGCGACGTCTTCACCGACATCTCGGGCAACGGTGTCCAGGTCGGCGGCGTCGACAAACCCGTCACGGACACCGACGCCGACGTGGTGCGCGACGTCGTCGTGACCGACAACCACCTCTACGGCCTGCCGCGCGAGTTCCACGGTGGTGTCCCGATCGTCAACGGCTACACCGTGCGGAACACCATCTCCCACAACCAGATCGACCACGTCGGCTACTCGGCCATCTCGGTCGGCTGGGGTGGCTGGCCGGACAAGATCCAGAAGCCGGCGACGCCGAACCTGTCGCACGACAACGCCGTGTCGGACAACCTGATCTTCGACTACATGCTCATGCTGGACGACGGTGGCGGCATCTACACCCAGGGCATCACCGGCACTTCCCTCGACGACGGCGAGAAGGTCACCGGCAACGTGGTGCACGACCAGTGGGGGCTCGGCAAGGCCGTCTACACGGACAACGGCAACACGTACGAGACGATCCGCGGCAACGTCCTGTACGGCACGGCGTACTTCAACGTCGGCACGGTGCACGTCGACTACCGCGACGGCCTGGGCAACAACGATCCGACGCTGACCGAAGACAACTACTGGGAGCAGGGCGACCGCGACAAGGTCGACAAGGGCGCGATCACCCGCGGCAACAAGCTGCTCGCCCGTCCGTCCGACGCCCCGGCGGCGATCGTCTCGAACGCGGGCCTCGAACCGGCCTACCGCGGCCTCCTCGTGCGCCGCGTCGGCGGAGGGGCGCCGGCCGAAGCGCCTTCGCGGGTCGGCACCTTCGCGGTCTCGGGAAAGCTGTACGCGACGTGGAACCCGACGTACGCGTTCAACAACGCGCCGGTGATGGAGTACGTGGTGACGGCGACGGGCGGCGGCCGCACGAAGTCGGCGACGGTGTCCGCGGCCGAATTCGCGAAGCGCGCGTACGCGGAGGTACCGGGCCTGACGGACGGCACGGCGTACACGGTGACCGTCGCGGCTCGCAACGCGTACGGCACGAGCGAGCCGTCCTTGGCCGCGGCCCCGGTGACGCCCGGCCCGACGCCGGGAGCGGGGCCGGGTGTCCCGACGAGCGCGCGTGCCCTGCCGAGCGCGACGGCGGCCTCGATCCGCTGGAACCCGCCGGCGGCAACGGGGGACACCCCGGTGCTGGCCTACACGATCACGGTGTCCGACGGCCGCACGATCACGGTGGAGGGCCGCGACGCCCTGGTCACGCAGCCGACGGTCAAGGGCATGACGAGGGTGGTGGACAACCTGAAGCCGGCGACGGCGTACACGTTCACGGTGGCGGCGGTGACGGCGACGGGAACCGGCCCGGCGGCGACCTTCACCGCGACCACGGCACCTTGACCCCGGACAGCGTCAGGGGGCGTCCGGGCGGGAAAGCAGTTCGCGCAGTGTCGCGAGCAGCTCCCGCCGGTCCGCCGCCCCGAGCTTCCCCCGGATCCGGGCCATGTGGTGCTCCACCGTCTTCCCCGAGATGAACAGCTTCGAACCGGCCTGCTTGTACGTCAGCCCGTCGACGACCAGCCGGGCCACCTCGAGCTCTCGCTCGCTCAGCGCCGCCAGCCCCGTCCCGGCCGCCGCGGGCTCCGACGTTCCCTGCTCGCGGCGGGCCGCCGTTCCCTGGAACTGGCGGGCCGCCTCCAGGAGCTGGACCATCGCCTTGCGGTCGGACGTGCGGATCGCCGCCTGGCCGGCCAGGCGGGCCGCGTCCCAGCGCAGGCCGAGGTCGTGCATCTCGGCCGCCGCCGAGGCGATCGTGTCCGGGGCGAACGTTCCGCCCAGGACCGACAGCCAGCACTGGGCCGCCGTGGCCAGCGCGCTAGGGTAACGGCCGCAGTGGGCGTGCGCCGCCAGCGTCGCCAGGTGGGCCTTCGCCGCGTCCGCGTCCTCCAGGGTGATGGCCGCGTGCAGCTCGTGCCACACCAGCGACACCGTCCACAGTGGAGGCTCGCCGAGGCGGGCCAGCAGGGTGTGGGCCCGTTCCAGCTGGCCCGAAATCTTCGCGAACGCGCCCGTGCGGGCCGCCGCGATCGCCAGCTCGCCCAGTGGCAGCAGGGTGAACAGGTCCGTCTGCTGCCGCATCGACGCCTGGTACGCCCGGTGCCACGACCGCTGCAGCCCCACCAGGTCACTGGCCCGGCGCGCCAGGCCGAGCTCCAGCGTCGCGAAGAACAGCTCGTCGCGGGCTTCCAGCGTGCGGCCGGCAACGGCGTTGCGGTGTTCGGCGGCCGTCGCGAGGTCGCCCGCCGTCATCGCGACCCAGCCCAGCAGCAGGCGGTGCCGCACGGACAGCAGGTCGCCGCCGATCCCGCCGTCCAGCGCCCGGGTCAGCACCGGCTCCGCCAGCGCCAGCTCACCCGTGTGGAGGGCGGCGAGTGCGGCCAGCGCCGCCGGGCTGTCGGGCAGCAACGTGCCACCCAGCGCCGGCTCGAGCATCGCGGCCGCGCCGAGCAGGGTCGACAAGGTCTCCGTCGCGCAGCCGGACACCGAATCGGCGATGCCACGGGCCATCCGGGTGGCCGCACCGGCGAACAAGGTCGGGGCGACGCCGGGCGCCGGTGCGTCGAGCAGCCGCCGCGCGCCATCGAGGTCGCCGGTGCCGACCAGCGCGATCGCCGCGAACGCATCGGCGCCCGCCCAGGCACCGTCGCCGAGGAGCCTGGTGCCGGTGGGGAACCCGGTGTCCCCGGCCCCGCCCGGGGTTCCGGCACCCGCGGGAACCCCATTGCCGGCGGAGTGCCTCCCCCCGGCGAGCCCGTCGCCGGACGTCATCGTCTCGGCGCTGCGCGATGCCCAGTGGTACAGCTCCGCACTGCGCGCCAGCTCGCCTCGGTGGGCCAGGACCGTCGCCGCGATTGCTGCTCCCGCCGCGCGGGTCTCCGGGTCGGGGGCGCCGAGCATTCCGTCGCCCAGGCGCAAGGCCGTGTCGAGGTCGCCCGACAACGCCGTTGCGCGTGCCCAGCCTGCCGTCACCGCCGATGACCGGTCGCCCGCCTCCGCTGCCGCCTCGAACAGCCGAGTGGCCAGCCTCGCGTCCGATGGCAACGCCTCCGCTGCCGCCGCCGCGAACGCCGCTGCCGCGGATGCTCCCGAGCTGCCCGTGCCCAGCAACGACCGGGCCAGCTCCAGTACCGGGAGGCCGTTCGCCAGCTGCAGCTCGACGAGCCGCTGCACCGTCGTCAGCCGCCGCGCGGGTGGCCCGAAGTCGCGGATCGCGGCCGCGGCCAGGGGCAGCAGTGCGTCGTCCGGGCCGAGCAACCCCGTTGCCCGGGCGGCGTCGACGATCGACGGCAGCTGGTCGGGGCCGCGATCCAGCAACGCGCACAGCAGGTCGAGGTTGCGCCCCGCCCCGGCTTCGGCCGCGATCAGGTAGCGCAGGACGTCGTCGTCGAGCTCGTCCAGCTCCGGGCGGAAGTCCTCCAGCCGCCCGAGCAGCTCCCGCTCGGCCAGCCGCGGCACCCCGCCGCTGCGCGCGTGGAGCTCGGCCGCCGCCGCGGGCTCGGCCGGCGCGCCCTTGACCGCCGCGATCAGCTGCGCGACGTCCTCGACGCCCAGGGGCCCGAGCTGCAGCAGCGTCCAGCTCGACGCCACCGCCGCCGGCCGGTGCGCGACGACGATGGGCCCGTCCGCGCCGGTGAGCAGCTCCTCGAGCTGGTCGGGACCCAGCCGGTCGGCGTCGTCGACGAGCAGGGCCTCGACGCCGGCCGCGCGGTAGCAGCGGTCGAGCGCGGCGAGCAGCACGCTCTTGCCGTACCCGCCGGGCGCGACGACGGCCAGCCGCAGCGGCGCGGCCGGATCGGCCGTGACCTGGTCGAGCAGCTGCCGCGCCGCCGGGTGCACCGGGACGGTGCGAAGCGGGGAAACCTGCGAAAGCAGAGTGTTCAACAGTGACCTTCACCGGAGGGGGCGCCGGGGCGGGCGCAGTGGCTCGGGGCGGGGGAGGAGTCGGGGCCGGCGGTGGCTTCGCGGGCGGTGACGGTGATGACGACGGCCGAGATGGCCGCGGCGACTACGAGGACCGCGGCGGCGAGGGGGCGCCGCCGCCGGAACAGGTTCATCGGGCTGCTCTTTTCGGGCAGCTCGAACGGCGTGATCTCGACCGGCGGCCGGGGTGGCCGCTCGCCGAGGTCACCGAGCGTGTCCACCTGGGGGAGCAGGGTGGTCTCGACGGCGGGGGGTTCGTGCGGGGCACCGCGGTGGTCCGCGCGCAGTGCCGCGACGGCGGCCGCGCCGAGGGCGGTGGTCGCCGGCGGAACCGGTCCCGCGAACACCGGGCACGGCGGCCGGGCCGGCAGCGCGTGCGGCGGGACGTCACCGCAGAACACCACGCCGGCGAGTCCCTTGGGGGACGTCGACGCCGCGCTCGCCAGGGCGAAGAGCGTGCTGAGCGCGGCGGCCGGGGCGACGCCCTCGGCGCTCGCAGCCGGCTGCCAGCCGCTCGCGCCGGTCGCCGTGGCCAGCGTGACGTTCACGCCGTCGGCGCCGAACTCGCAGACCCCGGCCGCGGTCGCGCCGGGGACGGGGACGGGCAGGTGGGCGCCGAGCGCGGCGATCGAGCCGGGGACCAGCGTGACCGCGGGGAACCCGGCGTCGGCCAGTGCGCGGCGCAGCACGTCACGGCGGTAGCCGCCCCAGTCGCCGGGATGGGTCAGCACCAGGTGGTGCGGGGCGCCGCCGAACTGGTTCGCGGCGTGCTCGGCGATGCTTTCGACGAGCACGGTGGTCAGCGTCTCGGGCGGGAACGGCTCGCCTTCGACGAGCATCGGCACGTCGTCGCCGATCCGCCGGTGGAAGCCGGTGAGCAGCCGGGACGGGACCCGGGCACCCGCCTGCGCGGCCGCGTCCCCGGTGAGCAGGTACCCCTCGTCGTCCAGGAACAACGCGGACGCGGCGGCCGGGGTCCGTTCACCCAGCCAGAGCGGTTCGGGGTCGCCCCAGCCGGGGCCTTGACGGTGGCAGGTCGCGGCGTGGGTCCGCCCTTGTGCCACATCGATCCCGAGGACGTAGGGCAACGGCGCTTCCTCCTCACCTCGCGGGGCCGATCGGGGGCGCGGAATCCCCCTAGGGCTCGGGGCATCCTCACCCAAACGGGTTAGTCAAGCAAGTGGCTGGAGGGATTTAACCCAACTGAGTGCGTCTCGGATGAGCCCCTAACTCCCTAACGATGACATATCGATCCCCTATCGGCTGACTGGCCCGCGACTCGGAGTGATCCCCGATGTGCGTGGGGGGACCGGCTCCCTAACTTGATGACGGAGCGGCGGTCCCTGCGATCGCTGCCGTCCCCCGAACCACCGGACCAGGAGATATCCCCATGGACTCCGTGCAGACGTTGCACGACTTCGCGCTGAACCTGCTCAACGACCCGACCGCGCTCGCGGCCTTCGGGACGGACCCGCAGGGCGCCCTCGCTGCCGCCGGTCTCGGCGACGTCAGCGCCGCCGACGTGCACGAGGTCATCCCGCTGGTGCTCGACTTCGTCCCGGTCGACAGCCTCCCGGCCGTGGGTGGCCTGCCCGGCGTCGGCGACCTGCTCCCGGTCGGCACCGACGCCCCCGGCATCCAGGGCGCGATCGACCAGCTCACCGCCCTCACCGCGGGCCTCGGCCTGCCGGCCGTCCCGGAGCTGCCGGGTGTCGGCGACCTCGGCGGCACGCTGCCGGGCCTGGGCGACCTCGGCCTGCCGGCCGTCCCGGGCGTCGGCTCGCTGCCGGGTGTGAACGACATCACGACCACCGCCGCCGGCGTCACCGCGCTGACCGGCGACTTCGGCACCGGCGGCGACCTGAGCTCCAGCCTGGACGCCGTCCAGGTCACCGGGAACCTCGTGTACTCGGTCACCGACGCCGACCACAGCTCGGTCGTCGCGACCGTCGAGCAGGCCGCCCACCTCGGCGACGCCGTCACGAACAACGTGTCGTACAACGCCGTCACCCCGGTCTACGAGGCCACCTCGCAGGTCGGTGACATCAGCGGTGACCTCAGCCACACCGTGAACACCGTCGTCGGCCAGGTCGGCGACTTCTCCGGCATCCTCCAGGGCGCCGGCGACCTCGACGTCAAGCACGTCACCGGCGAGGTCGCGAACGTGACCCACGGCCTCGGCGACGTCACCAACGTCGTGTCGAACGCCACCGGCATCAACGTCGACCACAACGTGGCCGGCGCCGTCGGCGACATCGCGAGCGGCAACACCTCGGCCGTGCACGACGTCGTCTCCGACGTGTCGGACGTCAGCCACAACGCGCTGGGCAACCTGCACATCGGTGACATCGCGTCGAACGACCTCCACCTCGGGCACTGATCCCCGAACCGGTCACCGGTGCCCGTCCCGCGGTCTGGGTGCAGCCGCGGGACGGGCACCCGGTGTGCGCACGGGGAGTAAACCGGGGACACTCGTCCGCTGTGACCGCACCGGCTTGGCTCGAAGTGCTCAACGAGACGCTGGACGCGTGCCGCACCCACGGCCGCGCAGATCTCGCCGAGCGCCTCCGCAGACGTCGTGACGCCCCCGAGGGGCAGATCCGGCTCGGCGTGCTCGGATTCCCCAAACAGGGCAAGGGATACCTGCTCAACGCGGTGCTGAACGCGCCCGTGTGCGCGGTCGGCGACGCCCCGACCCCCGAAGTCCCCACCGAAATCGGCTACGCCCCCGAACCCGCTGCGACCCTGGTCAGCCGCTCCCTCGAACGGACTCCCGTCGCGGTCGACCGGCTCACCGGTGAGCTCGGCGCCCGGCCCGCCGGGACGCTCAGCCGGGTCGAGGTCGGCGTGCCGCGCGAACTCCTCTCCGCCGGGCTCGTCCTCGTGGACACCCCGCCGGTCGGCGACCCGCGGTCACCGCGCACCGCGGCCGCGCTCGACCTGCTCGCCGAAGCGGACGCCGTGATCCTCGTCTCCGACGCGACCGCGCCGCTCACCGCCGCCGAGCTCGCGCTGGCCCGGCACGTCCGCACCTGGTGCCCGCACGTCGTGCTGGCGCTCACCAAGATCGACGCTTCCCCGGGATGGCGCGCGGTCGCCGAACGTGACCGCGGGATGCTCGCCGAGGCGGGGATCGACGCGCCCGTGCTGCCCGTTTCGGCCGTGGTGCGCCAAGCCGCCGCCAAGACCGGCGACGCCGAGCTGAACGCGCGTTCGGGCTTTCCCGAGCTGCTCACCTGGATCGCCGAGCAGGCCGCCCGGCCGCCGGAGCAGTCCCGTGCCCTGCTCGCCGCCGTCGGCGTGCGGGCCGCGGCGGCGGAGCTCGTGGAGTCGCTGCGCGACCGCGTCGAAACAGCCGGGCAGGACGCCGGGCTCGGGCAGGCCGCGCTGTTGCAGCGCGCGCAACGCCGGGCCGACGACCTGCGGCGGCAGAACACCCGGTGGCAGAACCTGCTTTCCGACGAGATCACCGACCTGATGGGTGACGTCGAGTACGACCTGCGCGAACGCACGCGCAAGATCGTCAACACCATCGACCAGACCTTCGACGAGGGCGACCCGGCGAAGGTGTGGGACGAGTTCGCGCCGTGGCTGGACGAGACCCTGGCCGACGCCGTCGAAACGAACTACGCGTGGCTGGCCGAGCGGGCGCAGTGGACCGCGCAGGCCGTCGCCGCGTGCTTCGGCGCCCAGTACGACCACGCACTGCCCGACCTGCCGCTCGAGGGCTCCGGCATCGAATACCTCGACGACGTCCGGCGCCCGAAGATCGAGAAGTTCAAGATCGGCCAGCAGGCCTTCACCGGCCTGCGCGGGTCGTACGGCGGGGTGCTGATGTTCGGCCTGGTCACCAGCCTGCCGTGGCTGGGCCTGCCGCTGATCAACCCGGTGTCGCTCAGCGCCGGCGCGGCGTTCGCGGTGAAGACGATCCGCGACGAGGGCGGGATGCGGCTGCAACGGCGCCAGGCCGTCGCCAAGCAGGCGGCGCAACGCCACGTCGACGACGTCTTCCTGCGGTACAGCAAGGAGTTCCGCGACGGGATCCGGGTCGTCCAGCGGCGGCTGCGCGACCACTTCACCGGGCTGGCCGAAGACCTCGCGGACGAGCTGACGCGCGAACGCGAGACGATCATGGCCGGCACCGCCGAGCGCGAGCGCAAGACCGGGCACATCCGCCGGGAGATCGATCGCCTGGCCGGGCTGCACCAGCGCGCGGGCGAGCTCGGCACGATCGCCGGGCGGAAGCCGAGGGAGCTTTCGGCGTGACGCGAGACGTCCGTGACCTGCTGCACGCCGCGGCCGGTCTCTACCGCGACGACCCGCGGGCTTCGGCGCTCCTGCACGACTGCCTGAACCGGCTGGAGCAGCCGCTGCGCGTCGGGTTCACCGGGGCGCCGTCGTCGGGGAAGTCCACGCTCGCCGCCGCGCTGGGTGAGTGGCCGACGCGGGCGCTGCGCGATCTCGTGCTGCTCGACGACCCCGGCCCGGCCGACGACCTCCCCGACGCGACGGTGCGCCTCGTGCGGCACCTCGAACCGGACGAGCTCGCGGCGGCGCACCCGCCGGGCGGCTCGGCGTTCGCACGGCAGAGCGCGGTCAACTCGGTGCTGGTGCTGGCCCGCGCGGACGAGGTCGGCGCGGGCCGGATCGACGCGCTGCTGACCGCGAAGCAGCTGGCGCGCCGGGCCTGGCGCGAAGACCCGCTGTGCACGGGGTTCCTGGGCGTCATCGCCGTCGCGGGGCAGCTGGCCTACGGCGGCCGGTCCCTGCGTGACGACGAGTTCGACCTCCTGGCCGCGTTCGCCGCGGTGCCGCGCGAAGAGCTGGAACGGCACGTGCTTTCGGTGGATTCGTTCACGGACCCGGCGTTCCCGGGCCCGATCCCGGTCGAGACGCGGCGGTCGCTGGTGGTGCGGTTCGGGATGTTCGGCGTCCGCCTGGCGCTGACGTTGATCCGCACCGGCTGCGACGACCCGCTCAAGCTGTCGACCGAGCTGGTCCGCCGCAGCGGTCTCGGCGAGCTGCGCGACACCCTCGCCGGGTGCTTCGTGGCGCGCGCCGAGGCGTTGAAGGCCCGCACGGCGGTCATCCGGCTGGAGGCCCTGCTGGCGGCCCAGCCCCGCCCGGGCGGTGACCGGCTGGTGTCCCGGGTGGAGCGGTTCGCGGCGGCCGCGCACGACTTCCGCGAGCTGCGCCTGATCGCCGACATCCGCGGCGGCCGCACGGCGCTGTCCGGCGAGCCGGCGGAGGAGGCCGTCCGGTTGCTGGGCGCCCAGGGCACGGCCCCGGCGGACCGCCTGAACCTGGAGCCGGACGCGGACCCGGGCGATATCTACGACGCGGGGTTGGACGCGCTGCGGCGGTGGCGGCACGAGGCGGAGCGGCCGGACCGCCCCCACGCCGAACGCACCGCGGCGCACGTCGTGGTGCGCTCGACCGAGGGCCTGCTGGCGTTGTTCGCCTAGAGCACCGCGGTGACTTCGATCTCGACCAGGTGCTCCGGGACGTCCAGCGCGGCCACGCCGATCAGGCTGGCGGGCGGTTTCGCGGTGGTCCCCAGCTTCGCGCTGCCCCGGGCGATCCCGTCGAGGAGCGCGGGCATCTTGTCGGGCGTCCAGTCGACGACGTAACAGGTCAGCTTCGCGACGTCGTCGAACGAACCGCCGGCCGCGGCGAGGGCCGCACCGACGTTGACGTAGCACTGCTCGACCTGCGCGGCGAGGTCGTGTCCGGTCTCCCAGGCGACCTGCCCGGCGACGAACACCAGCTTCGTCCCGGCCGCGATCGACACCTGGTGGTACACGTCGATCTCGGGCAGCTCTGCGGGATTCACCAGGGTGACAGCCACTTTTCCTCCGTGGTCTCTTGTGGTTACCCAGGAACCGTAGGAGAGTGCTGGGCGGTACGGAAGAAGGCACTTTTCGGTGACGGGGGAACCAGATGGTGACCGAGCAGGACGCGGACCTTTCGCGGGCGGATTCCCTCGCACGCGAGATCTTCTCCGACGTCGCCAACAAGTGGGCGTTCCTGATCATCGAGACGATCGGCGAGCGCACCCTCCGCTTCAGCGAAGTGCGTGACGCCGTCGAGGGCATCAGCCACAAGATGCTGACCCAGAACCTGCGCATGCTCGAGCGCAACGGGCTCCTGGAGCGCGAGGTGCACCCGACCGTGCCGCCGCGGGTCGAGTACACGCTCACCGAACCGGGGCAGGGGCTGCGCGCGACCGTGGACGCGATGTGCGGCTGGACCCAGCGCTACCTCGGGGACATCGAGGCCGCCCGCCGGCGCTTCGGAACCTGACCCGGCAAGAACAAACCGGCATTTCGCGGGTCCCGGTCATCGCTGTCCGGTGTTGACGCCCGGCAGCCCGCGACCCACCATAGAGCGGTCTATGGTCCAGCGTCGGCCGAAGGAGCACCGCCATGCCCGAAGACGTCCGCCCCCGGGTCCGGCTGTTCGGCGAGCTCCTGGCGCACTGGGCGCGGGAACGCCCCGGGGATACCGCGCTGATCTTCGGCGACCGGTCCTGGACCTGGGCGGAGTTCGACGAACGGGCCCGCCGGCTGTCGGGTGCGCTCGCCGCCGCCGGAGTGGGCCGCGGCGACCGCGTCGCCTTCGTCGACAAGAACCACCCCGCCTGCCTGGAGACGACCTTCGCGGCGGCCGGGATCGGTGCGGCCAACGCCGTGGTCAACTGGCGGCTCTCCGGCGACGAACTGGCGTACGTCCTCAATGATTCGGGCGCGAAGGTCGTGTTCGTCGGCACCGACCTGCTGCCGGTTCTCGACGCGATCCGAGACCGGTTGCCTGCCCTCGAGCGCGTGGTGGTCCTCGACGAGTACGAGGCGTTCCTGGCGAGCGGCGAGCCGCACACCGCGGCCGGCCTCGACGAGGACGACGGTGTCCTGATCATGTACACCAGCGGCACCACTGGCTTCCCCAAGGGCGCGGTGCTCACGCACCACAGCGTCATCGCCCACGGCCTCGCCGCGGGCACCGCCTTCCCGATCGGCCCGGGCGACGTCAACCTCGTCGCGATGCCGCTGTTCCACGTCGGCGGCAGCTGCTACGCCGTTTCCGGGTTCCTCTACGGCGAACCGTCGTACCTGACCCGCGAGCCCGACGCGGCATCGCTGTTCGCGGCGCTGCAGGCCGGGATCACGCACGCCTTCCTGGTGCCCGCCGTGGTCGCCGGGATCGCGCAGGCCGGCGAGGCCGCGCTCAAGGCGTTCTCCCGGCTGAAGTACCTCTGCTACGGCGCTTCGCCGATGCCGCTCCCGTTGCTGCGCACGGCGCTCGCCGCGTGGCCGGACACGAAGTTCGCCCAGGTCTACGGCATGACCGAGCTGTCCGGCGCGGTCACCGCCCTGACCCCGGAGGCGCACCGGGACGCCTCGCGGCTCGAGCGGCTGGCGTCGGCGGGCACCGCACTGTCCGGTGTGGACATCCGGATCGTCGACCCGGTGACGGCCGAAGACACGGAGGTCGGCGAGGTCTGGATCCGCACCGAGCAGCGGATGGCGGGCTACCTCGGCAAGCCGGAGGCGACCGCGGAGACCATTGTGGACGGCTGGGTGCGCACCGGCGACGTCGGCCGCCTCGACGACGGCGGGTTCCTGTTCCTCGAGGACCGCGTCAAGGACATGATCATCACCGGCGGCGAGAACGTCTACTCGCCCGAGGTCGAGCGCGTCGTCGCGGAGTTCCCCGGTGTCGTCGAGGTCGCCGTGATCGGCGTGCCGGACGACCGGTGGGGCGAGCAGGTCAAGGCCGTCGTCGCCGGCGAGCAGCTCGACGCCGACAAGATCGTGGAGTTCTGCCGCGAGCGCCTGGCGCACTACAAGTGCCCGCGCAGCGTCGACGTCGTGGAAGCGTTGCCGCGCAACGCGACCGGCAAGATCCTCAAGCGCTCGCTGCGCGAACCGTACTGGCGGGACCGGGACCGGAACGTCTGATGCCCCCGGTGACGCGGCAGGCGTACTTCGCGGCCGCGCTGGACGTGCTGGCGGAACACGGGTTCACCGAGCTGAACGTCGGCAGGCTGTGCCGCGACCTCGGCGTGACGAGCGGGTCGTTCTACCACCACTTCGGCGGCTGGCCGGGTTTCGTGGAGCAGCTGCTGGACCACTGGGAGAACCGGCAGGTGCTCATCCTGCGCGAACGGAACTTCGGCAGTGGCGGCCCGTCGGCGGACTTCGCCGCGCTGATGGACCTGACGCTCGAGCTGCCCCACGAAGCCGAGGCCGCCATCCGGGCGTGGGCGGCGAACGACGAAACCGTGCGGGCGGCGCAGAAACGCGTCGACTCCGTGCGGCTGCGGTCGGTCGGCCGGGCGGTCAAGGGCATCGTCGGCGACCGCGCCCTCGCGCGGACGCTGACGTCCCTGGGCATGGCGATGCTGGTGGGGCACCAGCAGCTGGCGTCGGCGGGGGAGCACAGCGAGCTGACGGCCCTGCTGGCCGAGTACACGCGACTGGTGCACTCGCGCGCGGACTCGCGCACCGCCTGAAACAGCCAATCAGGACTCACGCCTGATCCGGACGGGTTGTGTCCAGTATCCAGGATAGCGTCGCGATCATGACAACGAACACCGTCCAACTGGCCTCCGTCCGCGTGATCACCGACGACCTGCCGCGGCTCGTCCGCTTCTACGAGGTCCTCACCGGCGCCACCCCGCAGTACCTGACCGACGACTTCGTCGAGCTGGTGACACCGTCCGCGACATTCGCGCTCAGCACGCCGGAGCGGGTCGCTTTCATCACGGACAACCCACCGCGAGCGGCCGCCAACCGCACCGCCATCGTCGAGTTCGTCGTGGCGGACGTCGAATCCCTGCTCGCCCTCATGAAGTCCGAGCTCGGCGAGGACCTCGACATCGTGCAGGCGCCGACGATGATGCCCTGGGGCAACCTGTCCGTTTTGATCCGCGACCCCGAAGGGTCACTCGTCAACCTCTACACGCCGGTCACACCGCAGGCGCTGCAACTGCAGCAGAACCGGACACCCAGGATGCCACCGCCCGCCACCCGGGCGGACTGACCACAGACGCAGGTCGAGCGCAGGTACGCGGTCCTAGCCCGAGTCGCTGCCGGGATCGACGATCGCCGCGGCGATCAGCTTCTGTCCCAGCGCGGCAACGACCCCGTGCAGAGCTTCCGGCTGCTCGATGACGAACGGTCGATCGAGAGCGGCCAATCTTCCCGCGACCCATTCCAACCGTTCCGCACGGACGAAAATTCTCAGCCAGTGACCGTTTCCGGCGACGCCGGCTACCGGTTCGACCGACGCCAGCATCTCCGGGAACAACGCTCGCACCTGCTTCGCGTCGGCGTCGACGAGCACTGACACCTCGTGCCGCCCGGGACCCGCCGCGAGCGGGCCCGCAACCCACTGCACCGGGTTCAGGTCGTCCGGCACCTCGAACGTGCCCTCCAGCAGGCGCAGGCCGCCGATGCGGTCCAGCCGGAACGTCCGCTCCGCCTGGCGCCCGACGTCGTGGCCGGTGAGGTAGAGCAGCCCGTGCACGGCGACGATGCCGTGCGGGTGAACGGTGCGTGAGCGTGCACGTCCGTGCCGCGGCAGGTAGTCGAAGGCAATCGGACGCCGGTCCCTCGCCGCCTGCGCCAGTCCGAGAAGCACTCTCGCGCTTGCCTCCTCGCCACCCCCGGTGCGCTCTGCCTCGCCGATCCGGCCGCCGGTGAAGTTCACGGTTTCGACCACCGCGTCGATCCGTCGTGCCAGGGCCGGAGGCAGTACCCGGCGCACCTTCGAGGTGGCGGCCTCCACGTCACCGGTCGAGGCCGGACCCGACCCCGACCGGCCCGTCAGCAGAAGCCCCCAGACGACCGCCAGTGCTTCCTCGTCGGTGAGCATCAACGGAGGCATCCGGTAGTGGCGCGCCAGCCGGTAACCGCCGTAACGACCGCGCACGGTGTCCACCGGAATGCCGAGGGCGCGCAGGTGCTCCACGTAGCGGCGCACCGTGCGGCCGTCCACGTTCAGCCGCTCGGCCAGCTCGGCGGAGGTACGGGTGCCACCGGACTGCAGTAACTCGAGCAACGTCAACACCCGAGCTGTCGGCCGCGCCACGTCACCTCACCCCATGATCGGGCTGACGCGGTCCGGCGGGGTGCAGCAAGGGGAGCGGACGCACCATTCGCCCATCCTCGGCCCGAGAGGTCGAAAAATCAGGAGACACGCCCTAGGTGATCCTCACGCCCGCACACCTCACCACGGCGCACCGATGCCCAGCTCGAGGCGCGGACCATCACGTTGCAGCAGAGTGAACGCCGCGGCCCGGCCTGGCTCGGCTGTGAACCGGGTGTCCCGACACCGACGGTGTCGCGGGTACTGGCCCGCCACCAGATCCCGCGGCCGGCTGCACTGGACCCGATCACCGGGCAGGTGATCCGGGCCGGCAAGACCACCGCCATCCGCTAGGAGCGAGACCGGCCGGGAGAGCTGGTCCACATGGACGTCAAGAAGATCGGCCGCATCCCCGACGGCGGAGGCCGGCGAGCCCACGGCCGCGCCCAGCGGGAAGCCACCCGCGACCGCCACGCCAGGACCGGCTACAACGCCTGGGCCTGCCGAAAGGCCTTCGCCGGCAACACCGAACGCACAGCAGCCCTTGCACCCTGGCTTGAGCACTACAACACTCAACGCCGCCCCAGCGCACTCGGAGGTCATCCACCCATCAGCCGGCTGCAACCAACCTGATGGCCGAATACACCTAGGCGTTGCCGAGGATCCGGGTGACGGCGATCTCCAGGACCACCCGCTCGGGGTTCGGCTTGGGCTGCCGGTAGCGCGCCGCGTAGCGGTTTTCCGCGTCCCGCACCGAGTCCGGGTCGTCGCGCAGCACCACGCGTCCCTCCAATGTGGACCAGGTGCGGCCCTCGACCTGGCAGACCGCGGCCGGGAGGCCATCCGCGCCCGCCTTCCGCGCGAGGCGGGCCTTCACCGAGCCGCTCCGGGTGATCACCCGGGCGATCCCGGTCTCGAAGTCGACGGTCACACCGACCGCGACGACGTGCGGGGTACCGTCCGGCCGGACCGTCGTCAGGGTGGCCAGGCGGCGCTCGGTCCAGAAGGCGCGGAAGTCCGCGCCGCGGTCGATCTCCATGCGGTCCACGCTAGTCCGTCCGGGTGGCCGGAGGGCCGTGAGACCACTCACGGTCATTGTAAGGAAAGTTTCCTAACAGTCTTGACCTCGTCTTGAACCTTCTGTCACGCTCTGATCGCCGTCGCCGCAGCCAACGATGTCCTTTACGGAGGAGCGATGAAGAGAATCGTCCGGGCGGTGGTGGCCACGGCCGCGCTGGCCGCCGGGCTGCTGAGCGTGCCCGCGACCGCGTCCGCGGCCGGTACTCCCTACGTGCCCGGAACCCTGCGGCCGTCCGTCTCGCAGGCCACGCAGGACCAGGCGCTGCAGAAGTACTACGACTTCTGGAAGAAGAACTTCCTCACCACCAAGTGCGGCAGCGGCACCTACGCCGTGCTGTCGAAGGACGCCGACCACTCCTTCGTCGCCGAGGGTGAGGGCTACGGCCTGACGATCTCGGCGATGATGGCCGACAAGGACACGCAGGCCCGCTCGATCGTCGACGGGATCCTGAAGTTCGTGAAGGCGCACCCGTCGGTCAACAACAAGGACCTGCACGCGGCCGAGCAGGACGCGAACTGCAAGAGCGTCAACGGCAGCGACTCCGCCACCGACGGCGACCTCGAGATCGCGTACGGCCTGCTCGTCGCGGACAAGAAGTGGGGCAGCACAGGCTCGGTGAACTACAAGGCCGAGGCCGTCCGGATCATCAACGCCATCAAGAAGTCCGAGGTCAACGGCACCACGAAGTTCACGCTGCTCGGCGACTGGGGCAACGACGCGGAGTACAAGAACAGCTCGCGCTCGTCGGACTGGATGCCGGGGCACCTGCGCGCGTTCGCGGCGGCGACCGGCGACAGCTTCTGGGACCAGGTCCGGACCCGGTCGGAGACGGCGGTGAGCCAGCTGCAGTCGCAGTACGCGCCGAACACGGGGCTGCTGCCGGACTTCGTGGTCAACACGAACTCGACCCCGAAGCCGGCACCGGCGGACTTCCTCGAGGGCCCGTACGACGGCAAGTACAGCTGGAACGCCTGCCGCGACCCGTGGCGCCTGGGTGCGGACGCCATCTCGGCCTCGGGTAGCGCGGCTGCCGCGCAGGTCCGCAAGATGAACACGTGGATCAAGTCCGCCACGGGCGGCGACCCGGCGAAGATCCAGAGCGGCTACTCGCTGTCGGGATCGAAGACCGAAAGCGGCCAGCACCCGTGCTTCACGGCCCCGTTCGCGGTGGCGGCGATGACCGACCCGGGCAGCCAGGCGTGGCTCGACAAGCTGTGGACGGCGGTCTCGTCGTGGTCCCCGGACTCGACGGACTACTACGGGACGGGCATCACGGTCCAGGTCCTGCTCATCTTGAGCGGCAACTACGTGGCTGCCTAGGACGGTTCGTCCCGCACCCGGAATTCGGGTGCGGGACGACCGCCTCACGGGTGAGACTGGCGCCATGACCGGTCACCCGCGCAGTGTCGAGGAGCTGACCCGCGCCCTCGACGCGGGGAAGCGGTTCAAGTACGTGTACTTCTGGGGCAACCAGCCGCCGCGTGGCGGCGGGGTGGGCTCCGGCTGCCTCAGCCAGTGGTGGCCGTCGCCGTTCGAGGTCGACGGCGTCCGGTTCGCCACCGCCGAGCACTACATGATGTGGCGCAAGGCGATGCTCTTCGGCGACGAGGAAGCGGCCTCCCAGGTGCTGGCCGCCCGCCACCCCAAGCAGGCCAAGGACTTCGGCCGCCGGGTGCGGCGGTTCGACGAAGCCGCCTGGGTCGCCCATCGGCGCGAGATCGTCGTCGACGGCAACGTCGCCAAGTTCGGGCAGCACCCCGACATCGGGCGCTACCTGGCCGGCACCGGTGAGCGCGTGCTCGTCGAGGCGAGCCCGCTCGACCGGATCTGGGGCATCGGCCTGGCCGCCGACAACCCGGTGATCGAGAAGCCGCGCAGCTGGCGAGGGCTCAACCTGCTCGGCTTCGCCCTCGCCGACGTGCGGGCTCAGCTGGGTTCGCGCGCCGGCAGTCCCGCGGTGCGGTAGATCTCGTCGATCACGGTCATCGTCTCGACGGCGTCCGCCGCCGACGTCTTCACCGGCTCGCCCCGCAGGACCGCCGCCGCGAACGCGTCCAGCTGGTACGCGTACGTTTCCCGGCGCGGGAACTTCTCCGTGCGCCGCGTGTCGCCGATCCGGACCGAGAAGCGGTGGAACGCCTGGGGCATCAGCGGGTTGAAGATGCCGAGCGACCCCTTCGAACCGGTCACCTTCGCGCTGATCTTCAAGAACGACGACGACCACATCGAGCACTCCACCCGCCCGGTGTGGCCCGACGGGTAGCGGAGCTCCGCCGTCATCGCCCGGTCGACGCGGGGTGACCGCAGCTTCGCCGACGCCGAAACCACCGAAGGGGTCTCGCCGCCGCCGAACGTCCGGGCCATGTGGACCGCGTAGCAGCCCGCGTCCATCGTCGCGCCGCCCGCCAGGTCGTAGTCGTAGCGGATGTCCGAGAACTTCGGCAGCGGGAAGCACAGCGCCGTCTCCACGCGCACGAGCGACCCCAGCTCGCCGGACGCGATGATCTCCTCGGCTCGCAGCGCCAGCGGGTGGTAGCGGTAGTGGAACGCCTCCATCACGACGCGGTCCGACGCCGCGGCCAGGTCGGCGATCTCCCGGGCCTCCGCCGCGTTGGCCGTGAACGGCTTCTCGCACAGCACGTGCTTGCCGGCGGCCAGAGCGGCCCGCGTCCACCGGCCGTGGAGGCCGTTCGGCAGCGGGTTGTAGACCGCGTCGACGTCCGGGTCGGCGAGCAGCGCCTCGTAGGACGAGTGCGCCCGCGGGATGCCGTGCTTGGCCGCAAACGCTTGCGCGCGCTCGAGGGACCGCGCGGCGACCGCGACGACGTCGACCTCGGAGCTGGCTGAAGCGGGCTTGACCAGGGCAGCGGGGGCGATGCCGGCCGCCCCGAGGATGCCGATCCGCAGGCTCATGCGCGAAAGCTAGCACCGAGTCAGATTTCAACAGCCAGTTGACCTCTTCAACAACGAGTTGTACCGTTCCGGCCAGCCGAACAGTGGAGGTCCGTTATGTCCCGTTCACGCGCCTTGCAGGCGGGTTTGCTCGCGAGCCTGGCCGTCCTGGTGACCGCCTGCGGTGGCGGTCCGGACGGCGCGGGCGGGACGTCGCAGGCCGCCGGCGCGCCCGCGTCCGGCATCCCGGACACCGCGGCCATCGTCCAGGGCGTGCAGAAGGACGCCCAGCTCAACGCGGCTTTGCCGGCGAACGTCAAGCAGACGGGCCTGCACCTGGCTTCGAACCTGCAGTCCGCGCCCAACAACTTCTACGCCGCCGACGGCAAGACCCCGATCGGCTACGAGGTCGACCTCGCCAAGGCGATCGCCGCCAAGCTCGGCGTCACCGTGACCCACCAGGACATGGCCTTCGGCTCGCTCATCACCAGCCTCCAGTCCGGCCGCATCGACCTCACGATGGCCGGCATGAACGACACCAAGGCCCGCCAGGCGCAGATCGACTTCGTCGACTACTTCACCTCGGGCATCACGATCATGATCCGCAAGGGCAACCCGGACGGCATCACCGGACCGGACACGCTCTGCGGCAAGAACGTCGCCGTCGTGCAGGGCACCAGCCACCAGAAGTTCGCCGAAGCGCAGAGCACCAAGTGCACGCAGGCCGGCAAGCCCGCGCTGAACGTCACCGCGACCGACAGCGACAACCAGAACCAGAACCAGCTGCGCACCGGCCGCGTCGCGGCGATCCTCAACGACCTCCCGAGTGCCGTCTACATCTCCCGGACCGCCGGTGACGGCAAGTTCTTCGAGGTCGTCCCGGGTGAGCCGATCGAAGGCGGGCCGTACGGCATCGGCGTCAACAAGCAGAACACGCCGCTGCGCGACTCCGTGCAGAAGGCGCTGCAGGCCCTCATCGCCGACGGCACCTACGGCAAGATCCTGCAGGCCTGGGGCGTCGACCAGGGCGCGATCAAGGAGGCCGCGGTCAATGGCGGGTCCTGAGCCGCTGCCCATCGTCCGGCTCCGCCATTGGGGACGCTGGGTCGCCGCCGCGATCATCCTGGCCCTGCTGGTGCTGCTGGGCATCGCCCTCGGCAACGCGCAGATCGAGTGGAGCCAGGTCCCGGACTTCGTCTTCTTCAAGGTGATGGCGACCGGCCTGCTCAACACCGTCGTGCTGGCGGTGCTGTCCCAGGGTGTCGCGATCGTGCTGGGCATCGTCATCGCCCTGCTGCGCCGCAGCGCCAACCCGGTCGCCCGGTGGTTCGCCGCCGGCTACATCTGGATCTTCCGCGGGCTTCCGGTGCTGCTGCAGATCCTGCTTTGGTACAACCTGGCGCTGGTCTTCCCGGTGATCGACATCCCGTTCCTGGTCCACGAGCAGACGAACGTGCTGATCAGCGCGTTCACCGCCGCGTTCCTCGGCCTGGCGCTCAACGAAAGCGCGTACATGGCCGAGATCGTCCGGGCCGGGCTGAACAGCGTCGACAGCGGGCAGACCGAGGCGGCCAAGTCGATCGGCATGACACCGGCCGCGACGCTGCGCCGGGTCGTGCTGCCGCAGGCCATGCGGGTGATCATCCCGCCGACCGGCAACGACTTCATCAACATGCTCAAGGGCACGTCGATGGCGTCGGTGATCGGCGTGACCGAGCTGATCCACGCGGCCAACAACATCTCGTCGAACAACCTGCTGGTGATGGAGACGCTGCTGGCCGCGGCCGTCTGGTACATGGTCGTGGTGACCGTCGCCGGGGTCGGCCAGCACTACCTGGAACGCTCGTTCGGGCAGGCCGACCGCGGGCCGCTGTCCCGTGCCGGCAAGGCGTTGCGCGGCGTGCCGCTGGTGAGGAGTGCCCGTGTCTGAGCCACTGCTGCGCGCTGTCGGCGTCAAGAAGTCCTACGGCCACACCGAAGTCCTCGGCGGCATCGACCTCGAAGTCCACAAGGGACAGGTCGTCTGCCTGCTCGGGCCGTCCGGCGCCGGGAAGAGCACGTTCCTGCGCTGCATCAACCACCTGGAGACGATCGACGCCGGCCAGATCTGGGTCGACGGCGAGCCGATCGGCTTCCGGCAGCGTGGCGGGAAGCTGTACGAGCTGCGCGAACGCGACGTCGCCCGCCAGCGCCGGGACATCGGCATGGTGTTCCAGCGGTTCAACCTCTTCGCGCACCGGACGGCGTTGGAGAACGTCGTCGAGGGGCCGATCCGGGTCCTCGGCCGCAAACCGGACGAGGCGCGCAAGCAGGGCCTCGAGCTACTGGATCGCGTCGGGCTCGGGCACCGGGGCGACGCCTACCCGGCGCAGCTGTCCGGCGGGCAGCAGCAGCGCGTCGCGATCGCGCGGTCGCTGGCGATGAAACCGAAGCTGATGCTGTTCGACGAGCCGACGTCGGCGCTGGACCCGGAGCTGGTCGGGGAGGTGCTCGAAGTGATGAGTACGTTGGCGGGGGAGGGGATGACGATGGTCGTCGTGACGCACGAGATGAGCTTCGCCGCGGAGGCCGCCGACGAGGTGGTGTTCCTGGCCGACGGCGCCGTCGTCGAGACCGGGCCGCCGTCGGAGGTCTTGAGCGCGCCGAAGCACGAGCGGACCCGGCAGTTCCTGGCGAGGATCCTCGCGTGACGCGGATTTCGCCCCGGTACCTGCTCCAGTTCGACGAGCCCGCCGGCTACCTCGACTTCGCCCGCTTCGGGCCGCCGTCGCACGCGGTGCTCGACACGACGGCCGCGCTGCTCGACCAGGCCACCACGGCCGGTCCGTCCACTGTGGACGAATTGATGCGGCAGGAGATCCGGGCCAAGGCGGCCGCCGCGCGGCTGTCCGGCTCGGACACCGACCACACCGTGCTGCTGCCCAACACCAGCCTCGGGCTGTTCCAGGCCGCGTTCCACAGCAGCGGTGACGTCCTGGTGTCGGCGGCCGAGTTCCCGGCCAACACCTACCCGTGGGCACGCGCCGAACAGGCCGGCCGCCTTCGCGTCCGACGGCTGACCGGCGGCTACGTGACTCCTGAGCGCGTCGCCGAAGCGCTGACGCCGGAAATCACGACGGTCAGCGTGAGCGCGGTCGACTTCCGCACCGGCTTCCGGGCCGACCTCGCGGCACTGCGCGACGTCGTCGGCGACCGGCTGCTGGTCGTCGACGGCATCCAGGGCTTCGGCGTGGTCGAGGAGCCGTGGGAGGTCGCCGACGTCCTGGTCGTCGGCGGGCAGAAGTGGCTGCGCGCGGGCTGGGGGACCGGCTTCGCGGTGCTGTCGGACCGCGCCTTGGAACGGATGGACCCGGTGCTCTCGGGCTGGACCGGCGCCCGCGACCCGGGCCTGTTCGACGACGAGATCCACCCGCCGGACGTCACCGCCCAGGCCTGGTCCATTTCGAACCTCAGCCCGATCACGTCCGGCGCCTTCGCCGAGGCCCTCGAACTGGTCGAGGACGCCGGCGTCGGCGCCATCGCGGCGCGGATCGCCGAGCGGATCGCGTCCTTCGAGGAGGTGCTGGCGTCCTGCGGCGCCGAGGTCGTCTCGGCGACGGAACGGCGTGCGGGAATCCTGGCGTTCACGCTGCCCGGCCACCCGGCCGAGCAGGTCGGCGCGGCGCTGGCCACCGCCGGGATCGCGGCGACGGTCCGGCCCGAGCACGTCCGGTTGTCTCCGCACGCATCGACTCCCGCGGCGGCCGCGGACTTGCTGCGTGGGGCCTTGGAGACGCTGACCAAGCCGCGCGAACCGCTGGTCGTCCCGGCCGCGGGCGCGACGACGCACGAGGTGCTGACCGCGCTGGTGCCGGCCATCCCGGGCCTCGCGGCGATGCTCGGGCCGGGCAACGAGGTGCTGCTGCACGACCTGAGCCGGCTGCCGGACTCGATCGTCGCCATCGCGGGCGACCTGACCGGCCGCAACGTCGGCGGGCCGATGACCGACCTGCTGCTCGGCCTGGTCCGCCGCGGCACGACCCAGGACCTGACGAACTACCGCACGCACGGCCCGGACGGCCGCGCGATCCGGTCGTCGACGCTGTTCCTGCGCGACGCGGACGGGGTCGCGGTCGGCTGCCTGTGCGTCAACAGCGTCGACGCGTCCGCGTCGGCGAACGGCGCCGGCGAGCCGGAGACTTTCCCACCGGATGTCGACAGCCTGCAACGGTTCCTGGTCGACCGCGCGGTGACCAAGGCCGGGATCCCGGTGGACCTCATGAAGAAGCGGCACAAGGCGGCGGTGGTCCGCGAACTCGACGAAGCCGGTTATTTCCTCATCAAGGACGCGGTCGACCACCTGGCCGGCCGCCTCGACGTCACGCGCTACACAATCTACAACTACCTCAACGAAATCCGTGCCTGATCGGGGCCTTGCCGGAGGTCTTCGCGGGGCGCACCATGGCGCGCATGACCGAACCGGACACGCGGCAGGCGGTGCTCCGCATCGAAGCGGCGGACGCCGACGCCGAGGAGCTCGACCGGCTCGCCCGGCGCCTGCGGGCGGAGCTGGGCGAGCTCGACGTCGACCTGCGGGCGGTGCCGGGTGAGCTGCCGGAGGGCGCGAAGGCGGCCGATCCGGTGACGGTCGGCTCGCTGATGGTGGCGTTCAGCGCGGCGGGCGGCGTGTTCCCCGGTCTGGTCGAGACGCTGCGCGAGTGGCTGGGCCGGCAGGCGGGCCACCACAAGATCAAGATGACGATCGACGGTGACACGGTCGAGCTGGAGCGGGCGACCACGGCCGAGCGGCAGCAGCTGATCGAGGCGTTCGTCCAGCGCCACGGGTGATTTCTCCGGTCCGGTGTCGAACCGGCGGCCTCCCGTCCGACGCGTTGACGACCCGGTCAACGCACCTCGGAAGGAACCACCATGAGCAAGGTGATCGCCGACATCTCGATGTCGCTGGACGGATACGTCACCGCACGCGGCGCGGACGAGGAACACGGCCTCGGTGTCGGCGGCGAGGCGATCCACGCGTGGGTCCTGGAGCAGCCCCGGTCCCCGGTCGACGAAGCGGTGCTGTCGCGCAGCTTCGAGCAGACCGGCGCGGTGGTCCTGGGCCGGCGGTTGTTCGACGTCGTCGACGGCCCGCACGGCTGGGACGACGGCGTCGGGTACGGCCACGACCAGGACCAGTCGGCCGCGCCACCGTGTTACGTCGTCACCCACCAGGAGCCCGCCCAGGTGCGGCTCGCGTCCCGGTTCCGGTTCGTGACGGGCGGCGTGGCGGCCGCGATCGACGCGGCCCGGAAGGCCGCGGGCGCCAAGGACGTCGTCGTCATGGGCGGCGCGAAGGTGATCGACCAGAGCCTGGCGGAGGGCTTGGTCGACGAGCTCCGCCTCCACCTGTCCCCGCTGCTGCTGGGCGGCGGAACGCGGCTGTTCGACCTGGCCGGCCGGACCACGCTGGTCCAGCGCTCGGTGACCGGGTCACCGCGGGCGACGCACATCACCTACGAGGTCGTCCGGGACCAGGCCCCGGCCGGCGCATCCGATTTCCGCCTTTCGTAGGGCATTCGCGCTCGCGCGGGCCGTTGCCCTCCCTCGACGGCCCGGTGCGGGTCTAGGGTTCAGCCGCTCGAATCGAACCCGAAAAGGGAGAAAACAGTGAGACGTGCCATTTCTTCCAGGGTGACTGTCGCCGTGGTCGCCGCCGCGGTGGCGTCCGCGCTCGTGGCCGCGCCGTCCGCGTCCGCGGCGCCCGCGCCGGCAGCCGGGACGATCGCCTGGGGGCCGTGTACCGATCCCACACTCGTCGCCGCCGGCGCCGACTGCGGGTACCTGGGGGTGCCGCTCGACTACTCGAAGCCCCACGGCGAGCAGGTCCAGCTCGCCGTGAGCCGCGTCAAGCACAAGGTCGCCGACGCGCAGTACCAGGGCGTCATGCTGACCAACCCGGGTGGCCCCGGCGGTTCCGGCCTGCTGCTGGCGACGCGCGGCCCGCGCGTGCCCGACCACGCCGGCGACGCCTACGACTGGATCGGCTTCGACCCGCGCGGTGTCGGCGCGAGCAAGCCCGCGCTGAGCTGCGACCCGAACTACATGGACTACGACCGGCCGCAGTACGTGCCGCTCACCCCGCAGCTCGAGAAGACCTGGCTCGCCCGCTCGAAGGGCTACGCCGAGGCCTGCGCGAAGAACAACCCGAAGGCCCTGCTGGAGAACATGAAGACGACCGACACGGTCAAGGACATGGACTCCATCCGCCAGGCGCTCGGGGCGAAGCAGCTGAACTTCTACGGCTACTCCTACGGCACCTACCTCGGCCAGGTGTACGGCTCGCTGTTCCCGCAGAACGTCCGCCGGATGGTGCTCGACTCGACCGTCGACCCGCGCGGCGTCTGGTACGGCGACAACCTGAACCAGGACGTCGCGTTCGACAAGAACATCCTGATCTGGTTCGGCTGGCTCGCCCAGCACGACGACGTCTACCACCTCGGCAAGACCCAGTCGGCCGTGCAGCGGGTGGTCAACGAGCAGCTGCTCAAGGCGCAGTTCAACCCGGCGGGCGGCGTGATCGGCCCGGACGAGATCATCGACGTCATCCAGCAGGCGTCGTACTACCAGCTGCGCTGGACGCTGCTGGGCGACGCGCTTTCGCGATTCGTCAACCAGGGCGACTGGCAGAACTGGAAGTCCCTGTTCGAGGCCTTCGGCGGCCGCGGTGACGACAACGGCTACGCGGTCTACCTGGCCGTCCAGTGCACCGACGTCCAGTGGCCGCAGAGCTGGAACCAGTGGAAGATCGACAACTGGAAGACGTTCACCAAGGCGCCGTACTTCACCTGGCAGAACGCGTGGTTCAACGCGCCGTGCCTGTACTGGCCCGCGAAGGCGGCCAAGCCGACCAAGATCGACGGCAGTGGCGTCAAGAGCGTGCTGATGATCGACGAGACCCTGGACGCGGCGACGCCGTTCCCGGGCAGCCTCGAGGTCCGCAGCCGCTTCCCGGGCGCGTCGCTGATCTCCGAGCCCGGCGGCACGAGCCACGCGATCACCCCGCGCGGCAACGCGTGCGTCGACAACAAGATCGCGGACTACCTGGCGACGGGCGCGCTCCCGGCCCGCAAGCCGGGCCGCACGGCCGACGTCGAGTGCGCGCCGCTGCCCCAGCCGACGCCCCCGGCGCCGACCGCGGCGAAGGCCGACCTGAGTGCCACGCAGGGCCTGGTTGCCGGACGGTTCACCGGCTGACCTGCGTAAACCCTGGGAAACGGGGTGTCGGGCCCAGTGCCCGGCACCCCGTTTTTCATGCGGGCATGCCGGTCGAGAAACCTGCCAGACCTGGTCGCGGTGAGGCCCGCGCGGACGGCGTCGTGACCGACTTCGCCGACCGGCGCGGCCGCGAGTGGCTCCGGCGGTAGGCGACACGACGAAGGTCTCGGCGCCCACCGCCGCCTGTTCTGACCTGCGTAAACCTGTCGAAACGGGGTGTCGGGCCCAGTGCCCGGCACCCCGTTTTTCATGCTTTCCGGCGCCGGGGGCTTTGAAGTTGCGCGGACTTTGTGTTACAAAGTCCACAGCGACTTTGCGCTGCAAAGTCCACGAACGAAAGGAGAGCGCCATGACTGGGGGACCGGCGTTCGCGCTCCACGGGCTGACCAAACGGTTCGGCCGGGTCACCGCCGTCGACGGGGTGTCCGTCGAGGTCGCGCACGGCCAGATCGTCGCGCTGCTCGGGCCGAACGGCGCGGGCAAGTCGACCACCGTCGACATGCTGCTGGGGCTGACCAAGCCGGACGCGGGCGAGGTCACCGTCGCCGGGGGCAGCCCGCGTGCCGCCGTCGACCGGGGCCTACTCGGCGCCATGATGCAGAACGGCGCGCTGCTGCCGGACGTCACCGTCGGCGAGATCGTCGGCCTGGTCGTCTCGACGCACGCCCAGCCGCTGCCCGCGGCCGAAGTGATCGCCCGGGCCGGCCTGCAGAACCTCGTGAAGCGCCGCTGCGGCAAGCTCTCCGGCGGGGAACGGCAGCGCGTCCGGTTCGCGCTCGCCCTGGCCGGCAACCCGGACCTGCTCGTCCTCGACGAGCCCACCGCCGCGATGGACGTCGACGGCAGGCGGGCCTTCTGGGCGGCCATCCGCGAGTTCGCCGCCACCGGCCGGACCGTGCTGTTCGCGACGCACTACCTCGCCGAGGCCGAGGACTACGCCGACCGCGTCGTGCTGATGCGCCACGGCGCCGTCGTCGCCGACGGTGCGGTCGCCGAGGTCCGGGCCGCCGTGTCCGGGCGGGTGCTCAAGGCCGTCGTGCCGGGCGCCGGCGAAAGCGACCTGGCGGACCTGCCGGGTGTCACGACCGTCCAGCTGCGTGCCGGCCGGGCCGAGCTCGCCTGCGCCGACTCCGACGCCGCGATCCGCGCACTGCTGGCGAAGTACCCGCGGGCCACCGACATCGAAATCACCGCGCTGGGCCTCGAAGAGGCCTTCCTGGCGCTCACCGCCGACGAGACCGAAGGGGCGGCCGCGTGAACACCACCTACCTGAGCCTGGAGATCAAGCGGATCGTCCGGAGCCCGCAGTTCACGATCTTCACCATCGGCATGCCGGTGGCCATGTTCCTGCTGTTCGGGTCGATCTTCGGCAAGCTCATCGCGCCGAACGGCCTGCCGGCGGACGTCCAGACCATGATCAACCTCGCCGCGTACGGCGCGAGCGGCGGCGCCCTGTTCACCGGGACCCGGGTCGCGCAGGAACGCACCGACGGCTGGCAGCGCCAGCTGCGGCTGACGCCGATGCGCGGCCCCGGCTACCTCGTCGTCAAGGTCATCTCGGCGATGGCGGTCGCGCTGCCGGTGCTCGTGGTGGTGTTCGTCGCGGGCCTGGCCATGGGCGTGCAGATGAGCGCCGCGCAGTGGGGGCTGGTGCTGGTGTCGTTGTGGGTCGGCGTGCTGCCGTTCGCGGTGCTGGGCCTGGCCATCGGCCTGTTCGGCAAGGGCGACACGGTCGGGGCCGTCACCGGCGCGCTGATGATGCCGCTGGGCATGCTCGGCGGCCTGTGGATCCCGCTCTACGTCCTCCCGGACTGGATGGCGACGCTCGCGCACTTCTTCCCGACGTACTGGCTCGGCCGGCTCGGCCTCGAACCCCTGGCCCACGCCGGCGGGCTGGGGTTCGCGGTGCTCGTGCTGGCGGGCTGGCTGGTCGTGCCCGCCCTGGTCGTCGTGCGCCGGTTCCGGCTGGACACGGCTCGGCTGTAAGTGCGTGTTAACTTCCGTGCAGTACTGAGGGGTCTGCGCGGACGAAGGGCGGAACGGGTGGACGACGAGCCGTTGTCGGCGGAGGAGTCGCTGAACCTGATCGCCCAGCAGGCCCGGCGCAACCGCCGGGAACTGGGCGGGGGCCCCGCGCGCATGCTCGCCGCGTGGGCCTTCGCCTGGCTGCTCGGCTGGGGGTTCACCTACTTCGCGACGCAGACCGAGAGCATCCCCGGCTGGGTCGGCGGGGTGCTCGTCGCGGTGCTGTTCGTCTTCGCGATCACCTACACCGCCTACGTGAGCGCCCGGGCCGGTCGGGGGATCCGCGGCCCGTCCAAGACGGTCGGCGCGATGTACGGCTACAGCTGGGCGCTTTCCTCGATCGGGCTGACCGTGATCGACATCCGGATCACGCAGTTCGGTTCGCTGACCTCCGACCAGGTGTCGCTGCTGTGGTCGGGCACCTGGCTGCTGGTCACCGGCGTCCAGTACCTCGCCGGCGGCATGCTCTGGCAGGACAAGCTGATGTACGGCCTCGGCGCGTGGATGATCGTCTCCGCCGGGCTCAGCGTGGTGGTCGGGTTCCCGGCCAACTTCCTGGTGCTGGCGATCTGCGGCGGCGGTGGGTTCCTGCTCGGCGCGATCGTCTACTTCGTGCGCGAGAAGTCCGGGCGCCGATGAGCGAACTGCCGCAGCTCGACCCGGTCATCCACGCCCAGGCGCGGTTGCGGGTCACGGTCGCGCTCGCCGGGCTCCACACCGGCGACCAGATCACCTTCCCGCGGCTGCAGCAGCTCCTGGACATGACCGCCGGCAACCTCTCGACGCACCTGCGCAAGCTCGAGGACGCCGAGTACGTCGAGATCACCAAGGCCTACGAACACCGCACGCCGGTCACCCTGGTCCGGCTGACCGCGGCCGGGCGCGCGGCGTTCGAGAGCTACACCAAGGCGCTGCACCAGCTGCTGGACGCCACCGGCGGGGACTGACGTGGCCCGCTGGGTCATCCACCTCGACCTGGACGCCTTCTACGCGTCGGCCGAGCAGCTCACCCGCCCGACGCTGGCGGGCCGTCCGGTGCTCGTCGGCGGCACCGGGCCACGCGGCGTCGTCGCGGGCGCGAGCTACGAGTCCCGGGCGTTCGGCATCCGCTCGGCGATGCCGATGGCCCAGGCGCGGCGGCTGCTCCCGGCCAACGGCGTGATCGTGCCGCCGCGGTTCCGCGTCTACGAGCGGCTCAGCCAGGAGGTCTTCGCCGTCGTCACGGGGGTGGCGCCGGTGCTGGAGAAGATCTCGCTCGACGAGGCCTTCGCCGAACCGCCTTCGCTGACGGGCGCTTCGCTCGACGAGGTGACTTCGTTCTGCGCCACGCTGCGGGAGCGCATCCGGGCGGAGACGGGCCTGGTGGCGTCGATCGGCGCGGGCAACGGCAAGCAGATCGCCAAGATCGCCTCCGACGAAGCCAAGCCGGACGGCCTGCTGGTGGTGCCGCAGGGGACCGAACGCGAGTTCCTCGCGCCGCTGCCGGTGCGCGCGCTGTGGGGGATCGGGCCGGTGGCCGAGGGGAAGCTGCGGTTCATCGGCGTCCAGACGCTCGGGCAGCTGGCGGCACTGTCCGAACAGGACGCGGTGGCAACGCTGGGCGGGGTGGTCGGCCGCGACCTGCGCCGGCTCGCGACGGGGTTCGACGACCGCCCGGTGGCCGACCGCGGCGAGACCAAGCAGGTCAGCGCGGAAACGACGTTCGACACGGACATCAAGGACCTGACGACGCTGCGCGCGGAGGTCCGGCGGATCGCGGTGGGGGCGCACAAACGGCTGGTGAAGGCCGAGCGCGTGGCCCGGACCGTGGTGATCAAGCTGCGGCACACGGACATGCACACGGTGACCCGTTCGGAGACGATCTCCGCGCCCACGGACGACCTGGCCGAGCTGGCGGCGGTGGCGGAACGGCTGCTGCTGGACCCGGCGGAGTTCGGCGGGATCCGCCTGGCGGGCGTCGCGTACAGCGGGCTGTCCGTACCGCACCAGGACGCGCTGTTCTCCCTCGCCGTCCCTTCGGCGCCCGCGGCATCGACGGTGGTCACCGCGCCCGCCCCGGCACCGGCCGCCGCCCCGTCGGAGTGGCGACAGGGCGACGACGTGGTGCACGAGGAACTCGGCACGGGCTGGGTCCAGGGCGCGGGCCACGGCCGCGTGACGGTCCGCTTCGAGCACCGCACTTCCGGCCCCGGCGTCGCCCGCACGTTCGTCCAGGAAGATCCGGCCCTCCGCCGCGGCGACCCCGGCGACTGCCTGAAGTGAGTCCTACTCCGCGGAGCAGCCCTGGAGCTTGGCGACCTCCTGGCCGGCCAGGAGGAACGCGCCGACGCCGTAGGCCGCGGTGTCCGTGACCTTCGCCGTGGCCGGGCGGTCGCCGACCGGCTGGACGTAGCCGACCTTGCCGTCCGCCTGCAATGCCTTCGTCGACAGCGCCGTCCACGCCTTGTCCACCACCGGGCGGTACCGCGCGGCGTCCAGGATGCCCGCGCTGATGCCCCAGCCGATGCCGAACGTGAAGAACGCCGTGCCGCTCGTCTCCGGGCCGCCGTGGTCCCACGGGTTCAGCAGGTCCGAGTTCCAGAAGCCGTCACGGCGCTGCAGCAGGGACAACGAGAACGCCATCTTCTTGTACACCCGCAGGTATTCCGGCCGCCGCGGGTCGTCCGTGGGCAGGACCTGCAGCACCTTCGTCAGCGCCGCCAGGGCCCAGCCGTTGCCGCGCGACCAGAACACGCCCGAGCCGGTGAACCGCGCGTCGCGGTACCACAAGCCGGTGAACTCGTTGAACAGCTTGTGTTCCGACGTCTTGAACAGCTTGTCCATGGCGTCCAAATAGGACGGATCGTGGTCGATCACGCTCATCCGCGCGAACGACGGCATCGCCATGTTCAGCGCGTCGACGTAGTTCCAGTAGTCGCGGTGCCCGGCCTGCACCGACGCGACCTCGTCCTTGATCCGCGTGCGGATCGAGTCGAGCGAGATCTCCGGGTGGAAGTACGTGTACAGGTCCAGGTACGCCTCGCCGGCGGCCTGGTTGTCCGGGAAGAACGGCCGCTTCGGGTCGAGCGGCAGCTGGTAGTTCGCGGCCTGCGCCCACGGCAGCGTCTTGTGGTTCGACTGACCGGTGGTCCGGACCAGCGCCAGGTTGCCGACGTGGAACGTCGCGTTCTGCCAGTCGATCGCGTCGAGGTCGGTGCCGTTGGCGACCCAGTAGTTGCCCGCGGCCACCATCTGGTCGGTGATCGCGCAGGCCGGAGGGGCTGCCGCGGTGGCCGCCGGAGCGGTGAACAGGCTGCCCGCCAACGCAGCGGCCGCGAGCACGCCGAAGCCACGAATACCCGGGAAACGCATGGAAGCGTCCTCCTCAGCACGTCATGGCGGCGGGTGGGTCGCAGCGAGTGTTCAGGGTTCCCGGTGGACGTGTCAAGGTGCCGGTGAGCGGTACGGTGCAACGGTTTCCAGCAACCGGCGCGACGCGGATTCGGCCCCGTCGGCGTTCTTCGCCAGCACCAGCGTGAGCACGCGGGAGTGCGCGACGAGCGTGTTGCCCTCGGGCAGTTCCATCGGCTCGCCGTGCGCAGTCAGCGCCGCCACCACGGGTACCTGCAGCTGCGCGATCAACGCGTTCCCGGACGCGCGGATCAGCGCCGCGTGGAACCGCGAATCGGCCTCCCGGAAGGCCGCGGCGTCGGAGCGCTCGACCGCGTCCGCCATCAGCTCGTAGGCCGCGGCCATCGCCGACAGCTCGTCGGGACGCCGGTGCTGCGCGGCCATCCGCGCCGCCTGCGGCTCGATCATCAGCCGCAGCTCCAGCAGCTCGCGCAGGTGCTCGCGGCCGTCGGGCCCGTTGACGCGCCACGCGATGACGTCCGGGTCGATCGCGTCCCAGGCGTCCGGCGGCAGCGTCCACGTGCCGACACGCGGCCGCGCGGTCACCATCCCCTTCGACTCCAGCACGCGCAGCGCTTCGCGGACCACCGTCCGGGAGGCGGAGAAGCGGCGGCCCAGCTCCTCGGGGACGAGCGGCTGCCCGTCCCCGAGGACGCCTTCGACGATGAGCCTGCCCAGTTCGTCCACTATCCGGGCGTGGAGGTTCACCGCTACTCGGGCAAGCCGACGCGGCGCTCTCCGCTGCGCAGCTGCTGCAGCACGACCGCGATCACCAGCAGGGCGCCGTGCGCGACGTTCTGCCAGAACGGGTTGATGCCCAGCCCGGACATGCCGTTGTCCAGCACGCCCAGGATGATCACCGCGAGCACGGTGGAGATGATCGACCCGCGGCCGCCCTTGAGCATCGTGCCGCCGAGCGCCGCGCCGGTGACGGCCTGCAGCTCCAGGCCTTCGGAGCCGGACACCGGCTGGCCGGAGCCGGTGCGCGCGGTGATCAGCACGCCCGCGACCGCCGCGACCACGCCGGCCAGCGCGTACACGCCGATGATGTACCGGTTGATGTTGATGCCGGCCAGCCGCGCGGCCGTGTCGTTGCCGCCGATGGCGTAGACGTTGCGGCCGATGTCGGTGTACTTCAGCAGGAAGTGCAGCAGTGCCGCGACGATCAGGAACACCCACACCAGCGACGGCAGGCCCGCGATCGCGCCCTTGGCCAGGAAGATGAACAGGTCGTCGCCGCCGGTGTAGCCCTGCGACTTGCCGTCCGAGATGACCTGCGCGACACCCTTGTAGGTGGCGAGCATGGCCAGCGTCGCGACCACCGGGTTGACCCGGCCGAAGATGATGATCATGCCGTTGATCAGGCCGCACAGGATGCCGACGCCGACCGCGGCGAGGATGCCGACCCCGGCGCTGCCGGTCGAGGTGAACACCATCGCCGAGATGACCGACGCGAGCCCGGCCATCGAGCCGACCGAGATGTCCAGCGCGCCCAGGATGATCACCAGCGTCTGCACCAGGGCGAGCAGCCCCATGATGGTGATCGCGCTGCCGATCAGCAGCAGGTTGTTGGTGCGCAGGAAGTTGTCGTTCAGGATGCTCAGCAGGACGATCAACGCGATCAGCGTGATGATCAGGCTCGAGTTCTGCACGCCGATGCCGGTCAGCACGCGACGCGCGGCCGACGGCTGGGGCGGCGCGGCGGGTGCGGCGGTTTCCTTGGTGGGGGTACTCATGCGCCGATCTCCTGCTGCTCTTCTACTGCCGGTTCGGTTTCGGGGATGGCGAGGGTCAGCACGGCTTCCTCGGTCGCGTCTTCGCGGCCGATCTCGCCGGCCAGGTGCCCGGCGCGCATCACGAGGATGCGGTCGGCCAGCGTCAGCACCTCGGGCAGGTCGGAGGAGATGACCAGCAGCGCGATGCCTTCCGCGGCGAGGCCGTCGATGATCCGGTAGATCTCGGCCTTCGCGCCGACGTCGACCCCGCGGGTCGGCTCGTCGAGGATCAGCAGCTTCGGCCGCCGCGCCAGCCAGCGCGCGAGGACGGCCTTCTGCTGGTTGCCACCGGACAGCTTGCGGACTTCCTGCTCCATCGACGGCGTCCGCACGCGGAGCTCGCTGATGTACTCCTCGACGAGCGCGCGTTCCTTCGCGCGCTTCACGACGCGGAAGCGGCGAAGGCGGTCCAGCACCGAGATGGAGATGTTGTCGCGGACGGACCGCTGCATGAGCAACGCGTCCGTCTTGCGCTCTTCGGGCGCGAAGCCGATGCCTGCTTTGACCGCGTCGCCGGGGTTGTGGGCGCGCAGCCGCTTGCCGTCGAGCTCGACGGTGCCCGACCGGATCGGCAGGTCGCCGACGATCGCCCGGGCCAGCTCGGACCGTCCCGCGCCGACCAGGCCGGCCAGGCAGACGACCTCGCCCGCGCGGACCTGCAGCGAGATGCCGGTGACGTCGTCGGTCGTGACGTCGTCGAGCTTCAGCACGATGTTGCCGGTTTCCTGGGTGACGCGGCGTTCCAGCGCGGAGAGGTCGCGGCCGATCATCATCCGGACCAGGCCGGGCTCGTCGGTCTCGGCGACCTGCTGGACGCCGACGAGCTTGCCGTCGCGCAGCACGGCGACGCGGTCCGCGAGCTGGAAGATCTCCTTCATCCGGTGCGAGACGTAGACGACGGCGACCCCGCTGTCGCGCAGCCGCCCGATCAGCCGGAAGAGCGCCTCCACCTCGTGCTCGGACAGCGACGACGTCGGCTCGTCGAAAGCGATCACCTTCGGCGGGGTGGCCGCGGTGAGCACGCGGAGGATCTCGACGATCTGGCGCTGGGCGGCCGACAGCTTGACGCCGAGCGTCGCCGGGTTGAGCACGCCTTCGAAGCCGTACTCGGCGAGGGCGTCCTGCGTCGCCTTCAGGAGCGTGCGGCGGTTGAAGACCCGCACCTTCGCGGGGAGTTCGCCGACGAAGACGTTCTCCGCCACCGAAACGTGCGGGATGATCTCGGGTTCCTGGTAGATCACGCGGACCCCGGCGGCCATCGCCGCGCGCGGGGTGTCGAAGGTGACTTCGGTGCCGTCCAGGAGGAGCCGGCCGTCGTCGGGGCCCTGGTCGCCGGAGAGGACGCGCAGCAGCGTCGACTTCCCGGCGCCGTTCTCGCCCATCAGCGCGAGCACCTCGCCGGAGCGGATCTCCAGCGAGACGTCGTCGAGGGCGGTGACCCCGGAGAAGCGCTTGCCGATGCCCTCGACGGCGAGCGCGGGAGCAGAGCTGGACATGGTCGCCCTTCGAGCGGTGGAACCCGCGGGCGGTGCGCTCGGCACCGCCCGCGGGAGTTCGGTCAGGTGCAGTTGACGCCGGCCTGCTTGTAGTTGTCCTTGTTGACGATCGTGGTCTTCGCGATCGTCTCCGCGGGCAGCTCCTTGCCGTTCTTCACCTTGTCGACCAGCACCTGGATCGCCGACCGGCCGACCTCGGCGCCGGAGATGTAGAGCGCGGACTTGTTGCCGGTGTCCTTGCCGGCCGCCCAGTCCTTGCAGTCCAGGTAGGCGCCGAGCCCGACGCCGATGATGTTGCTCGCCTGCACGCCCGAGTTGGCCAGCGCGGTCACGACGCCGGTCTCGTTCTCGTCGTTGCAGCCCCAGACCACCCAGTGCTTGACGCCCGGGTTGGAGCCGATCACCGCGCCGGAGCGGTTCTGCGCGTCGACGGGGGAGTTGTCGGTGCCGACGTCGATCACCTGGACGCCCGGGTCGCCGGCCTTCGCGAACGCGGCCTTGGCGGCGTTGACGCGGTCGGTGCAGACGCTGAGGTCCTGCTTGTAGGCACTGATGATCTTGGTGTCGGCGGCGGCCCAGCCGGCGGCCTTGAACAGCTTCCCGGCCTCGGTGCCGACCGAGTCGCCCATCTGGCTGCCGTTGAAGCCGACGAACGGGGCCTTCGCGCCGGTGCCGTCCTTGATGACGTCGTCGGAGGCGATGATCGGGATACCGGCGCTCTTGGCCTTGTCGATCACCTGCGGGCCGATGGCCTGGTCCGGGACGACGATGGCGACACCGTTCGCGCCCTGCGCGACCGCGGCGTCCAGTTCGGTGATCGCCTTGTTGGCGTCCTGGCCGAGGTTGACGACCTTGAGCTCGACGCCGAGCTCCTTCGCCTTCTCCTGCGCGCCCTGCGCCTGCTCGACGAAGTACTGCTGGTCACCCTGTTTCTGCAGGTAGTAGAGGGTGATCTTGCCGTTGGCGGGTGCCGACTGCTGCGGGGCGGCGGTGTCCTTGCCGGAGGAGCACGAGGCCATCAGGACACCGGAAATCAAACAACAACCAACAACGCTCCAGGTGCGGAACCTGTGCGGGTATGTGGACATCGAGTGCTCCCATGGGCCGGGGACGAGTGTTGCTGACGGGTTACCGCCGGGTGACTGGTATTACAAAACACCCGTTCGTACGACGTCAAGCCGCAGTTAGCGGAGCGATACCTACTCTGGGTAGTTGCATCGTGGCATGAACCCTGGCCATTTATCGTATTTTTTCGGCTCTGTCCTGCACGTTGTCCGGCTTTGTCCTGTGTGAATGTTCTGATCGGTGTTGTCGACTGTGGTGGAAGTTGCCGTTGACTGGGAGGTGGCGCGTGTCGGGTTCGTCCGGATGGCAGGATGGCCGGACCACAGCAGCAGGGGGACCGATGACGAAGCTCCGCGTCGCCGCGCTCGCCGGGGTCGCCGTCCTGGCGGCCGCGTGCAGCAGCAGCCCGCCGCAGTCCGGCCCGGCACCGACGCCGTTCCCGGAGACGTCTGCTTCGGCGGAAGCGGCCCCGGACGGCTCGTTCAGCGTCGTCGCGACCGGCGACGTCCTGATCCACCCGGCGCTGACCGAGCAGGCCGAGGCCGACGGCGGTGGCAAGATCGACTACCGGCCGCTGCTCGCCGGGATCAAGCCGCTGATCTCCGGCGCCGACCTCGGGATCTGCCACCTCGAGACGCCGCTGGCGCCGGAGGGCGGTCCGTACAGCGGGTACCCGTCGTTCAGCGCGCCGCCGGAGATCGCGGATGCGCTCAAGGACACCGGCTACGACACCTGCTCGACGTCGTCCAACCACACGATCGACCAGGGCGCCGACGGCGTGAAGCGGACCTTGGACAAGCTCGACGACACGGGCATCAAGCACACGGGCTCGGCGCGGTCGGCCGCGGAAGCGGCGAAACCGCTGGTGCTCGACGTCCACGGCGTCAAGGTCGCGCAGGTGTCGTACGCCTTCGGGTTCAACGGCATCAAGGTGCCGGCCGGGAAGCCGTGGCTGGCCAACCAGATCGACGTCGACGACGTCCTGGCGTCGGCCCGGAAGGCGCGCGAGGCCGGGGCGCAGGTCGTGATCGCCAGCCTGCACTGGGGCGTGGAGTACCAGCACGACCCGACGGCCGAGCAGCGGTCGCAGGCCAAGAAGCTCCTGGCGTCGGACGACATCGACCTGATCGTCGGCCACCACGCGCACGTGGTCCAGCCGTTCGAGAAGATCGGCGGCAAGTGGGTCGCCTACGGGCTCGGCAACAGCATCGCCCGCCATTCCGAACCGCGAGGCGACACGGAGGAAGGCGCGGCGGCCCGTTTCCGCTTCGTCCGCGACGGCGAGCGCTGGAAGGTCGACAAGGCCGAGTACATCCCGACGTACATCAAGCTCGACGCCCCGATCCGCCTTCTCGACTTGTCGACAACGCCCGCGTCGGCGCAGGTAACAAAGGCCCTGGGCGACACGGACAAGAACATCCTGAGCCTCAAAGCGGACAAAGACGGCCTGACCCGCCCCGGCAAGTAGGGTCGGCTCGCGTACCCAGACAGTCGGTTCGCGTACCCAGACGGTCGGCTCACGAGCCGACCCTCCAGGTACGCGAGCCGACTGTTCAGGTACGCGAGCCGACCCTCCAGGTACGTCTCAGTGGGTGCGGGTGGTGATCAGGCGGGCCAGGGACGCCAGTTCCGCGGCCGGGCGGGGGACCGGGTTCACCGCGGCCAGCTCGCGCAGCCCCTTCGCCACCAGCGCCGCCGCTTGGGCCTGGCTCCACTGGCGGCCGCCGGCCTCGTCGACGAGCGTGGCCGCGAGGGCCAGCTCGACGGCGTCGAGCGGGTCGGTCCCCGAGTACAGCGTCCCCAGCTCCGCGCCCGCCTCGGTGCCGGACGACAGCGCCGTCACCACCGGGAGCGACTTCTTGCGGTTCTGCAGGTCCGAGTACACCGGCTTGCCCGTCTCGGCGGGGTCGCCCCAGATCCCGAGCAGGTCGTCGACGTGCTGGAACGCCAGCCCGATCGCCCGGCCGAACGCGCCGAACCGCGGCACCGCCTCGGGCCGGCCGGCGAGCAGCGCGCCCAGCTCGCAGGACGCGCCGATCAGGGCCGCCGTCTTGCCGCCGGCCATCCGGATGCACTCCGCCTGCGTGACGTCGTCGCGCTGCTCGAAGTCGACGTCGGCGGCCTGGCCTTCCAGCAGTTCGAGCACGCCCTGGGACAGCAGCTTCGCGCCGTCGGGTGCCAGCTGTTCGAACGCCACGCTCAGCAGCGCGTCCCCGGCGAGCACCGCGGGCCCGGTGCCGAAGACCGTCCACGCCGTCGGCCGGTGCCGCCGGGTGGTGTCGCCGTCCATGACGTCGTCGTGCAGCAGCGAGAAGTTGTGCACGAGCTCGACCGCGACGGCGCCGGGCACGGCGTTCGCGGGGTCGCCGCCCGCGGCTTCCGCGCACAGCAGCACGAGCGCCGGCCGCAACGCCTTGCCGCCGTCCGCGGACGACGGTGCGCCGTCGGCGTCTTCCCAGCCGAAGTGGTAGCCGGCGATCCGCCGCATCGCCTCGGGCAGCCGCTCGGCCGCGGTGCGCAGTGCCGGGTCGACGAGCCCCTTGCTCCACGCGAGGACGTCGGCGAGGGGACGGGCGGCGGTCCGGGAGTCCATGGTCGTCATGAGCGGCCGATCTCGACGTCGTCGAGCACACCGAGCGCGTCCGGGACGAGCACGGCGGCGGAGTGGTAGGCACTGACCAGGTACGAGGTCACCGCGCGGTCGCTGATGCCCATGAACCGGACGTTGAGCCCGGGCTGGTACTCGTCGGGCAGTGACTTCGGGCGGAGGCCGATGACGCCGGCGTCGTCCTCGCCGGTGCGCATGGCCAGGATCGACGTCGTACCCGTCTCGGTGACGGGGATCTTGTCGCACGGCAGGATCGGGACCCCGCGCCAGGTTTGGACGCGTTTGCCGTCGAGGACGGCGGTGTCGGGGTAGAGGCGGGCTCGGGTGCATTCGCGGCCGAACGCGGCGATGGCGCGGGGGTGGGCGAGGAAGAACTTCGTTTTGCGGCGCCGGCAGAGCAGGTCGTCGAGGTCGAGGGGGGTGGGTGGTCCGGTGCGGGTGGTGAGGCGGTGTTTGAGGTCGACGTTGTGCAGGAGCCCGAAGTCGGTGTTGTTGACGAGTTCGTGTTCTTGCCGTTCCCGCAACGCTTCCACGGTCAGCCGCAGCTGTTGTTCCAGCTGGTTCATGGGGTTGTTGTAGAGGTCGGTGACGCGGTTGTGCACGCGCAGCACGGTTTGCGCGACGGCGAGGTCGTACTCACGGGGTGAAGGGTCGTAGTCGACGTAGGTGCCGGAGAGCATCGGCTCGCCGTCGTGGCCGGCCGCCAGGTCGATGCTCGCCTCACCGGCCTTGTTCTGCGGCTTCCGCGGCCGCCCGATCGCTTCGGCGACGTGGGTCCGCAGCGACTCCGACCGGCCGTTGAGCCGCGCGTACGCCGACGCGGGCAACACCAGCGCGATGACGCGGGTGGCGGCGCGGGCGGTGAACGACCACGTCGCGTCCTCGCGGGCGAGGAGTTCGGCACCGAGGTGGTCCCCGTCGGTGGCGGTGGCGAGGGTGACGTCGTCGCCGTATTCGCCGCGGCCGTGCTGGGTGACTTTGCCGTGGGCGATGAGGATCAGCGTGTCGAGCGGTGTGCCCGCGTCGATGATCGTCGAGCCGGGTTCGTATTCGCGTTGTTCGAAGGCTTCGGCGAGCGCACCCAATGCCGTCTCGTCGTTGAAGCCGCGGAGAAGTTCGAGTTCGGTGAGTTCGGCGGGGACGACTTGGATGCGGGCGCCGGTGTTGTAGAAGCTGACTTTGCCGTCGCCGATGGTGTAGGTGAGGCGGCGGTTGACGCGGTAGCTGCCGGCGGGGACGTCGACCCAGGGGAGCTGGGACAGCAGCCAGCGGGTGGTGATGCCGCGCATCTGCGGCAGGGTCTTGGTCGTCGTGGTCAGCGTCCGCGCGGCCTTGACGCCCAGCGACAACTGTTCTTCGGTGACGGTCACGGGTTCACCCGCCGATCGGGTTCGGGAGCTTCGGGAAGACCGGGCCGGGGCACGACGCGGGCCGCGGCGGTGCCGAGCCCGGTCGGCCCGAAGGCCGACGGCGGCAGGCCGGGCCCGGGGCGCGGCGGTTCGGCGTCGGGTTTGCGGGGCGGGGTCGCGGGTTCCGGCATCACGCCTCCCGGCCGAGTTCGGCGCTTTCCAGCACAGCCAACGCGTCGGGCACCAGCACCGCGGCCGAGTAGTACGCCGACACCAGATACGACATGATCGCCTGCTCCGACACCCCCATGAACCGCACGTTCAACCCCGGCTGGTACTCATCCGGCAACCCGGTCTGGTGCAACCCGACCACGCCCTGGGCCTGCTCCCCGGTCCGCATCAGCAGGATCGAGCTGGTCCGGGTCTCGGTGACCGGGATCTTGTTGCACGGCAGGATCGGCACCCCCCGCCACGCCGGCACGTGATGCCCGCCCATGTCCACCGCATCCGGGTAGACCCCGGCCTTGGTGCACTCCCGCCCGAACGCCGCGATCGTCTTCGGATGCGCCAGGAACACGCCCGGGTCCTTCCAGACCAGGGCCAGCAGCTCATCCAGGTCGTCGGGGGTGGGTG
>NZ_BSTD01000010.1 GCF_030269325.1 Amycolatopsis sp. NBRC 101858
GCGGCGGTCAGGCCGCGTCGCACGTACTTGTGCATGACTTCCCTTTCCCTGCTCTCTGTCCATTGTGGATTTTGAGGGTGGAAAGGGTTCGTCAGCTCGGATGGTCGTTGCCGTAGTACTCCAGCCAGTGCAACGACCACGCGCCGGCGGGCGGTGCCCGCCACGTGCGATCGGAGCCGGGAACAGCGCTCCCGGCCGTGGTCACGGCGTACTCGCCACCGTGCTGGCCACCCGGACTCGCCGACATCGCCCCGCTTGCGCCGGAGACGTCGGCGGGCAGCCCGCCGCCGCCCGATCCGGATGTCGGATCGGCAACGCCGATCCGCGAACCGGAATGTCCGGCAGCCGGCCGGACAGCAGCGTGCACGAAACGAGAACGCTGCGGATCGGCCGAGGTGACCGTGACCGGAGTACCGCTTCCGGCAGGCGCAGTCACGCTCGGCGAAGACACGATGTCTTCACGCGGCGCGGGATGTGCCGGCCGTTCGCTCTCCTGGAGTCCGGTCACCGCCGGGACCACGTGCTCGGCCCCGACCGCCCGCACCACCGGGTCGGTCAGGGGTGCCGTGGCACGGAGCACCGGCGAGGTCACCGGGGACACCGCGTGCAGCACGGGCTCGGTGACCGGACGGAGAGCCGACAACACCGGCTCCACCGCGTGCAGCACCGGACGCGTGACCGGCGCGAGAACAGGCTCGAGCCCGTTCGTCACCGGCTTCGCGACCCGCGCCACCTGCGACGTCACCGCGCGCACGGGCTCGGTGACCGGCGTGAGCGCCGGTTCGGCCGGCTTGAGCACGCCGTGAACCGTGCTCCCGACGTGATCAAGCAACCCCGGCCGATCCGGGGGCGGACCCTCGGAAGCGTCCGCGGCCGCCGACACGGCCAAGGCCAGTAGCGTGAACCCGAACAACGCACCGGCCACCACCAGCACTCGAAGTACCACCGGGTGCCGGACCAGCGTGTCGTCCGTCAGGGAAGTATCCATCTATCTCACCCCCCTTCGAGTGTGGACTTCACTGTCGGTCGTGGTTCGGGGCGTCAGGCATCGCCGGATTGGGGGTAGATCGAAGTTTTTTCTTTCACTCCAATAAGGTTTGCTACCACTGAGTAGCGGGTAAACTCGCTGATTTTCTTGCCAAGAATAGCGGAAATCACTCCTTGGGTCACCGCAGTCACCTGGCTGGACACGCTGGGTCGTCGGCCCTGTTCGCCGCCGGCCACCCGGTTGGGGAATCAACCCATCCGCGCCGCGACCGGCCCCGAACGTGAACTGTCCACGAAGGATCCATCCCCCAGCGCCGGGAGCCGGTGGTGGGTGTCGCCCGCCGCCTTCGCGCGCGGGCGGGGAGGAGTTCGTCCGTGTTTGGCAAACGCTATGCCGCGTCGATGATCAACCGGAGCGCGGAGAACGACCAGGACCGTCGCCGTTTCCTCAAAGCGGCCGGGATGACCGGCCTCGGTGTCGTCGGGGCGGGTGCGCTCGGCGGCCTCGCCACCGGGACCGCGTCCGCCGCGACCGCCCGGCCCACTGCTGCGGCGGCCGCCGCGTCGGCTGAGGTCAGTGACGGAGCCGTCCTCAACTTCGCCCTCAACCTCGAGTACCTCGAAGCCGAGTTCTACCTGCACGCCGTCACCGGCAAGGGGCTCGCCGACTCGATGACGACCGGCACCGGCACCCGTGGCGGCGTGACCGGCGGCCGCGCTGTCCGGTTCCAGACCAAGGCCGCGAAGCAGTACGCCCAGGAGATCGCGGGTGACGAGAAGGCGCACGTGCAGTTCCTGCGTTCCGCGCTCGGCTCGGCGGCGGTCAGCCGCCCGGCGATCGACCTGCAGTCCAGTTTCACCGCCGCCGCCCAGGCCGCCGGCCTGGTCAAGCCCGGCCAGACCTTCGACGCGTTCTCCTGCGAAGAGAACTTCCTGCTCGCCGCGTTCCTGTTCGAGGACGTCGGTGTGACGGCGTACAAGGGTGCGGCCCCGCTGATCACCAACAAGACCTACCTCGAGGCCGCCGCGGGCATCCTCGCGGTGGAGGCGTACCACGCGGCCAACATCCGCAGCGCGCTCTACCAGCGCGGCGACGGCAAGGCGACCGTCAAGCTCTCCAACGCCCGTGACAGCCTCGACGGCCCGACCGATGACGACCAAGGCGTCATCGACAGCCACGGCAACGCCAACATCGTCCCGACCGACGCCAACGGCATCGCCTACAGCCGCTCGCCCGGCCAGGTGCTCAACATCGTGTACTTGACGAACAAGGCCGCCAAGTCCGGCGGGTTCTTCCCCAAGGGCGTCAACGGCGAAGTGAACACCAGCGCCGCCAACTGATCCGCCAGGGGTGCGGGACCGCCGTCGGGGCGGTCCCGCACCCCCCGCGACCGGAGAGGCACCATGCTCGGACTCAGCCCGGAACACCTGTTCGTCCTGCTGGTCGCGGCGCTGTTCATCCTGGGCCCGGAACGTTTGCCCGGCGCCATCGCGACCGTGCGGAGGACGGCGCAGAAAGCCAAGGACGCCGTCGCGAACGCGCACGAGCAGATCAGCAGCGAGATCGGACCGGAGTTCGAGCAGTTGCGCAAACCGCTGGGCGAGCTCAACCAACTCCGCAATCTGGATCCCCGCACCGCCCTGACGCGATTCGTGCTGGACCCACCGCCGGTCGAACCGCCCACCCCGGAGCCGTCGCCGACCGGGCGAGTGTCCGGGGTGGACCTGGAAGCCACCTGACGCACCATCGAAAGGACCCGCCCATGACTGTCGACCGAGGACTTCTCGTGACCCTCAAAGCCAAGCCTGGCAAAGGTGACGAGCTTGCCGCGTTCCTGGAGCAGGGCCGCGCACTCGCCGCCGCCGAGACCGGGACCGTCACCTGGTACGCATTCAAGATCGACGACACCACCTACGGCATTTTCGACACCTTCGAGACCGAAGAAGCCCGTCAAGCCCATCTCGGCGGGCAGATCCCGGTCGCGCTCGGGCAGGTCGCCGAAGACCTGCTCGCGGCCGATCCGGACATCCGCCCGGTCGACGTCATCGCGGTGACGTGACCGTCGCTCCTCGGCGACGCAACCATTCGGCACGTCCACCGGCTCTGTAGTGGGTGCCGAGGTCGAGAGGAGCCGGCTGTTGCCGAGGACGGACAAGCAGTTCGAGGTGTTCGTCGAGCAGCGCTGGGGGAAGCCGGGTCACCGTCCCTGCAGACCCCGCTGAGGCCGACTTCGAAGGGACGACGATGAACCAGCATCCGCCGGATTCGGCCGCGGTCCTGCGCACCGAGCTTGCGGCCGGCGAGGCTGCCTCCGTCGCGCATCGGGCACCGCGGACGCAGGCACGACGGCGGCGGCTTTGGCCGGGTGTCGCGGTGGCCGCGGTCGTCGCGGTCGTCGTGGCCGGCGGTGGTGCCGCGCTCGTGATGGCCTCGAGCGGTGATGAAGCCCCGGCCCAGCCCGTGGCTGTCGCCCAGTGGCCGGCGCGTGGCCCCCTGGCCGGGGACACCGCGCTGGTCGACCGGGCGAAGCTGGCTTGGGCGAACGCCAGCCCAGCCGGGGCGCCCGGATCGGAAGCCGCCGTGCTCTACGCCGGGCCGCTCGGCAGGCAAGCCGGGCAGAACGTGACGCTGGTGGTCCTGCGCCGTGACGACGCCGCCGGAAGGACGTCGCTGGGCTTCATGACCACGCCGTCGACCACAGGCGCACCGGACACTGCGACGCTCATGGTGCGGGCCCAGGTGGCCGTCTCCACGAGCGGGCCTGCCCCGGCGGCTTACGGCTTCGTCGTCTCCAGATCGGCGCCCGGGGCTCCGGGTAGCTGGGCGGTCGCCCTCGCCGCACCGGGCATGCCGACCGCTCGGTTCGGCACCAGCGTCGTGGAGCACGGAATCGCCGGCACCGCAGCCCCGTCCCTCGACGGGTTGCTCACCGTGGACCTGCCGCCGCAGGCAGCCGCGTGGAACACCGGGCTCGCGTTCGGCGACCGCGGGGAACGGGGCATCGCCTCCTTGGTCGCGGCAGCCGGCGATCCGGCCACTCGTACCGTCACCGCGACCCCGCGTCTCGACGGCACCTTCACCGTCACCGGTGCGGCAGACGCGCAACCGGGCGACCTGCTGACGCTCCACGATGGACTGATCGGTGTCGTCACCACCGGTGGCGCCACCGCTGGTGCCGGCACAGACTTGACAACGCTGCGGACGTCAGGACTGAGCTCCCGGACGGCGACCGCCGATCGCCCGGTCGGCCTCGCCGCCGGCCCCGGCCGGCTGTCGACGGTCACCGCCGGCCCCGGCGTGCTGCACGAGGGCGACCGCATCGTCGCCGGCGGATTCCCCGGCACGGCTGCCCTCATCAACCTCGGCACCGTCCACCTGACCCCGGACGGCACCTGGATCCTCCGGCGGGACGTGTGGTTCCCGGTGACTCCCACCCGGGCCACCCTGATCCGGCACCCGTGAACCGGGACGTGCTTCGGCCGGTGACAGCTGCACTCGACGAGGAGAATGCAGAACCTGGCACGAGCCGCAGCAGCTTCGACTCTTGCGATGTCAGCCCTCACGGTCGGCGCGGCATCGGCGTCCCCTGAGAGCGAAGCGGCCGGCCCGACCTGTCCGGCACGATCAGGCGGAATCGGCTACACCTGCTCAACGGTCACGTGCACGAGCGGGCCAGGCACCACGTACGCGTCGTACATCGAGTGCAACGACGAAAAAGTCTACAGTGGACCGTTCGTCCGCTATTCGGCAGTCCTCACCCGCTGAGGCTCACGGAATCAAGCTCCTCCGACGCCGGGTGAGGTGCGGCCGAACGAGTGGACGCCGTCACTCACCAGCATGGCGGCGCCGATCTTCCGGCCCCGTGGACGCGAACGTCTCAGGACAGCGTCGGCGAGCAGTGGAGGTCGCAGTGCACACGTTTCGCGCCACAACCATGATCTTCCACGACCTCCTGGCCGGTTTGGCGGTACGGCACGGGCTGACTCTGCTGCGGATCAACATGGGCCTGGTGTTCCTGGGATTCGGCGTGCTCAAGTTCTTTCCCGGCGTCAGCCCCGCCGAGAACCTGGTCGCAGCCACCAGTCGCGAGCTGACCTGGGGAGTGGTGCCGGCTTTGGTCCCCTTTTCCGTCGCGCTTGCCGGGACGGCGGCACTAGAATGCGTGATCGGGCTGTCGCTGGTGACCGGCTGGTTGTTCCACCGGGTCCGGTATCTGCTGGCGCTGGAGCTGGCCGGGATCCTCTCCCCGGTCGTGCTGCTTCCCGGCCGGCTGTTCAGCGGTCCGGGGCACGCACCGACCCTCGAGGGCCAGTACGTGCTCAAGGACATCGTGTTGCTCGCCGCGGCGATCGTGCTCGTCGCACGAGCGTCCACAACAGACAGCTCCACCGTTCCCGCCGTCCCCGCGCAACGAGAGCGCCGGGCACCAGCCGCGGCGCCCGGACGGGCGACCGATCCGGTGGCGGCCGGGTTCCGAACCACCCGGGAACGGTAGAGGAGGAGCGTCATTCCCGAGAGCACGATCACGATCATCACCGGCGGGGCTGCCGGTGTGGCGATGGGCTACGTGCTGCAACGAGCACAGCTGTGTTTTCACTCCGTGTTTGCGGGCGTCCTCGTCGGACGTTTCCTGCTCGCCCGGAGCTGGCTGCTGGGCGTGGCGGTCGCCGCGGCAGGGCTCTCGGTGCTGTTCCTGACTCCCCTCGCCGGCGGCCTGAACCAGGGGCTGCCGTTCACGCCCGTCGCCGACGTCGTCGGCGGGCTCGTGATCGGTGTGGGCATGGCGGTGGCGGGCACGTGTGTTTCGGGTCTGTTCTTCAAGCTCGGCTCGGGCATGCTCGGTTGCGCGGCCGGACTGGGCGGCTGGGCAGCCGGCGAGTTGTCCGCACGCCGGGTCGTGCTACCCGGTCCGATGCTTCTGCCACCGGGGCCGGCCGCGACCTTTCCCGGTCTGCTCGGCGTCCCGCGGGTGGCGTTCGCCCTCGCATTCCTCGCTGCCGTCGTCGCGGCATTGTGCTTGTGGCGCCACGCGGATCACCCGCAGCGCGGGCAGTGGAACTGGCCGGTCGCCGGTACGGCACTCGGCGTGGTGACGATCGTGGGCTGGGTACTGGCCGGCGTCGGCGGCGCGGGCTTCGGTCCCAGCACGGTCGGTGCGGTGGGCGGTCTCGCCACCGGCGAGCCGAACTGGTGGCTGACGGCGTTCCTGCCGGGCATCGTCCTGGGCGGCGCGGTCGCCGCCCGCGTGACCGGCGATCTCCGCGTCCGCGGCGAGCGATCGGTCCGCTACGTCCGGCTGGCCGTCGGTGGGTTCCTGCTCGGCGCGGGCGGTTGGCTCGCGGGCGGCTGCACCCTCGGTCACGGACTCTCGGGCGTCGCCCAGCTCAACGTCTCCTCGTGGGTCGTCGTGGCCGCCGTCATCGGTGGGATCGCGCTCGCGCGGACCGTACGCAGCGTAGTAGCCAAGACTCCCGCACCGGGGTAATCGTGCGGTAAGGATCACCGGGCGCGAACCGTGTGAGACTGGAGTGATCCGACGAGGAGGTCACCATGACCCGCAGTCACCCGCACTCGACCGGCGGTACGACCAAGAACCGGTGGGCCCACGTGGGAATCTCGATCGCCTTCGCCCTCATCGTGGCCGGCGGCGCGAAGGTCGCGTTCGATCTCAGCAGCACGATGATGACGCACCTCGCCTTGGTGGGTGCCTGGATGATGCTCGCGCTGGGCCTGGCGTACGCGGGAGTCCGGATCCGGCCCAGTCTCGGCGGCGCGCTCTTGACGGGCTTCGGAATCGGGGCGCTGCTGGTGATTTTCTTCGGCGGTATGCAGATGATCGCCTGACCGCCATCCCGACCGGCGCGCTGGTCGGGCGAGATCGAGTAAGCGTGACAAGGCTTTCGGCGTGCGGAGTGAGGCCCGTTGACCTTCACCTCGCCCGCAGTCGTCACCCTGCGGGCGACATCGGGTGAGCTGACTCCGGGGATCGCGGCCGGCGGGTAGCCCGCCGACTCGCCGCCGCGGTGTTTGGCCTCGGCGTGCTTTTTCGGCCACGAGAGCGGTCTTCGCGATAGGAGCCGGCCACCGTCGCCGCCTGGAGTGATCCGGCGGTGACGGCGACCGGCTGGACGCCGCCGCTTCGGCCTCACCCGGTGACGGGCCGCCCGCAAGGGAACGGCCATGGCCCGGGGCCGGTGTTACTTGTTGGTGCCCGGCGTGAGGACCTTGTCGATCACGAAGACCGTGGCGTTCTTCGTGGGAATGTTGCCGCACAAGATCTTGGCGCCGTTGATCGTCATGTTCTCGCCCGAGCCCTCGAGCTTGACCGGACCGCCGGCGGTGTTGAGGGTGTCGACCGAGCCGGCGGCGGCGAGTCCCTTGGCGTCGTAGCGCTTGCCGACGACGTGGTACTGCAGGATCGGGGCCAGCTCGGCCGGCTTGCCCGCCAGCTCCGCGAACTTCGCGTCACCGAGGGCCGCGAATGCCGGGTCGGCCGGCGCGAACACCGTGATCGCTTCCTGGCTGTTGAGCGTGTCCACGAGGTTGGTGGCCTTGACCGCGGCGACCAGCTTGGTCAGCAGCGGGTTCGTCGACGCGGCGGAGGCGACCGGCTGCGGTCCCATCGAGTCGAGCGAGCCCGGCGCGGAGCCCTGCGGCAGCTGGCCGCACGCGGGGCCGAACACGTCGGCGTTGGTGGTCACGCCGTCCGGGGAGCCGGTCGAGCCGGCGGCGCTTGCCGACGACGACGGGGCCATCGAGCTGGAGCTCGAGGAGGCCGAGTCGCTGCTGCCGCCGCACGCGGTCAGCGTGAGCGCGGCGGCCGCCGTCAGGCCGATTCCGGCAATGCGAAGCTTGTTCACGAAAGTCACTCCAAATCCAACGGCCGACGATCAGTCCGCGGGGGACCTCCTGCGACGCCGCTTGGTGCTGGTCGTTCGGCGTGGTCGCCGAACCGGGCTGGGTGGGGCTTCACACGGCCGTTCGCCACCACCACTGGCGCGGATGGCCTCCGGAACTCGGTTGACCCGATCGAGTGAACGCGACCGGCCTGAGACATCACACCGATACCGGTCACTACCGGCGTCGAACGACTTGTGGCCGCTCCGAACAGGCGTCGCGGGATCGCCAGGACCGAGCCGGGCCGCTCGACCTACGCCGCCCCTACGGCGACGCCATCGGAGGCACCTTGTCCACACTGGACCGGACCGCGTCCGCGAGGCGCTCGGGCCCCCGCCGAAATCCAAGTCCGCTGATTCGAGGAGACCGCCGCCCGGCTCGGCGCCGCCGTCACCACGATCCCCGGCGAGCGGCTGCGCAACCGGGTGCTCACCGAGATCACCACGACCCGGCAACTCCCACCGCAGGTCGGATCTCCGACGGTTCCGGTAGTGCGGGCTCGGCGGGCCTTGCACCAGCGAGCGAGCGTCGCGACCGCGACCCTGTCCCGGGGACGGGGTCTGATCACCACCGAGCCGGTCGCCGGCTCGCCGCAGCCGACGACGTCGCCGGTGCTCCTGCTCGGCCTCGCCTGAACACCCCGGTTCGTCACCCACAGGGCTGGTCCGTGCGCCGCGGCCCTGTCCGCCGCGTCCGGTCGCTTCGAATGGTCCGTGATCCCGCCGGGATCGGGTCCGATGTTCGTTCGAGGAGAAGGAGATCCACCGTGAGCACACTCCGCCGTCGCATTCTGGCGACCGCCGCGCTGCCGGCCGCGGCACTCGGCTTCCTGCTGGCCGCCCCGGCCGCGGCTTCGGCTTCCACCGCGACCCCGCTGCCGAGTGTCGCGGTCGCCGACCACGAACCCGGCCACCAGTACCACGGCCTGCACCTGAGCATCCTGCTCGGCCTGCACATCACCGGCGGCCACCACGACGACGACGGCGACTGCTACGACGGCCTGCTCGGCGGCGGCCTGCTCGACCTCGGCTGACCGGCCGCGCTCGCCGTCCCCTCGGATCCCGGCGCAGCGGGGCACCGGACGAACCGGTGTCCCGCTTCGTCACCTCCGCGCGGTCACCCGTCGTCGCCGAGCAGGCCACTCAGCACCGTCGTGAGCGTGCGGCGGTCGGTGACACCGAGCTTGGCGCGGATCCGGCCGACGTGGTGCTCGACCGTCTTGCCGGAAATATGGAGCTGCTCGCCGATCTCCCGGTAGATGTGACCGGCGACGAGCAGCCGGCCGATTTCGCGTTCGCGAGTGGTCAAGACAGGTGGTTCGGCCGGCGTCACCGCGACACGCTCTTCGGGAACGGAGGTGCCGTGGGTGAACCGTTTCGCCGCACGCAGCAGGGAAACCATCGCCGCGCGGTCGGTGAGCCGGATCGCCGCCTGCCCGGCCAGCCGCGCCGCGTCCCAGCGAAGACCTGCTCGGTAAAGGCTGTCTGCCGTGACGAGCACGCGATCCGGCTCGACGGTGCCGTCGAGGACGGCGAGCCATTCCTGGCCGGCCGCGGCCAGTGCGGGTCCGAGCCGCCCAGCTGCCGGATCGAACGAGGTCAAGGATCTTCGTGCGGTTTCCGGGTCGCCGCCGGCGATCGCGGCGTGGAACGCCGACCAGGTGAGCCAGGTCGTCCACAGCGGCGGTGAGCCGTGCCGCTCCAGCAGGGCGCGGGCACGGTCGTGGTGCATGGCGACGCGGAAGCCCTCGCCCAGCCGGGCCGCGGCGACCAGCAGCTCGCCGAGGGGGAGCAGGGTGAACAGGTCGACCGGCTGGCGCATCATCGCCTCGTAGGCCGTGTTCCAGTGCCCGCGCACCGCTGCAGGCGTCTCACCGCGGCGCGCGAGCCCGAGTTCGAGTCCCCGCAACAGCAGTTCGTCGCGGGGAGCCAAGACGACTTCCTGGCGGCGCACGGCCATCCGGTGGGCCGCGGCGGCGCCGAGGTCACCGGCGAGCAGTGCGGTCCAGCCGAGCAGCAGAGTGTGGCGCTCGTCCGCCCGTGCCCGGGTGAGAACGCCGTGCGCGAGCTCGAACTCTCCCGCGTGCAGGGCCACGAAAGCCGCCAGCGCCGCGGGCGAGTCCGGCAACAGATGATCGACACTGGTGGCCGCGGCGGAGTCGGCGGCGCCGAGCAGCGTCGCCAGCGCCGCGTCCGGGCGGCGGGAGACCGATGTCCGGATCCCCTCGAGCAGCCGGCCCGCGACGTGCGCGTAGGCGGACAGCGGTGGCGACGGCGGTTCGTCGTCGGGGACCACTTGCCCGAGCGCGATCTCGGCGAGATCCGCGAGCCGTTGTGCTCCCGGGTCACCCGACCAGCGCAGGAGCTCGGCACCGTGGGCGAGGTCGCCGCGGCGGGCGATGATGGTGCCGGTGAGCAGCGCCCCCTCTGCCCGTGCCTCGGGTGCGGCCGCGCTCAGCAGTTCGGCCCCGAGCCGCAGGGCCGTGTCGAGCTGTCCGGCGAGGACCGCGGCCCGAGCCCAAGCGGGCGCCAGGCGCTGCACCGAACTGCCTTCGCGGGTCGCCGCGGCGTAGAGGTCGGCGGCCAGTGCCGGGTCGTCCGCGACCGCCTCGGCGGCCGCCGCCTCGAGACCGGCACGCGGCAGGTCGCCGGACGCCCCGAGACTCCGCAGTTCCCGGGCTATGGGCAGCACCGGCTGCCCGGAGGCCAGGCGAGCTTCGAGCATCCGGACCAGCACGGCCAGCCGCCGTCCGGGGGTGACGTGGTCGCGGACCGCCCGCGCCACGAGCGGCGGCACGATGTCGTCGGCGGCGAGCAGCCCGGCGGCGCGGATCCCGGCGACGACCGCGGGGACGTCGTCGCGGGCCTGGTCCAGGACCGTGGCGAGCAGTTCCACGTCGTGTTCACCGCCGATCCCGGCGGCCACGAGGTAGGTCAGTGCGGGTTCGCCGAGTCCGTCCAGCTCGGCACGCAGCTGGTCGATCAGTTCGTCGGCGGCCGGCAGGACGAGGCACCGGGTCACCAGTCTCGGGATCCCGGCCGTCGCCCGCTGCACCTTGACCGCCTGTTCGCCGGTCAGCGATCGCCCGAGCACGTCCCGGGCGAAGCGGACCACATCGTCCGCGGTCCACGGAGCCAGGCGCAGGTGCCGGGCCTCCGCTGTGGCCAGCGCCGTGAAGAGCGCTCCTGCCGCCCCGGGGGTGTGGGTGAGCACGAGCCGGGATGTCTCGCCGGCCAGGTGCACGAGGACCTCGGCCGCCGCCGGGGTGAGTGTGTCCGCGTCGTCGAGCAGGACGGCCGCTCCGGCCGCGGAGGTGGCCCCGGACAGGGCGGCGCGGTCGATCACCGGGACCCCGGCGGCGCGGTAGTGCCGGCCGATCGCCGTCAGCATCGTCGACTTTCCGTGCCCGGGCGGCCCCGACAGGATCACCCGGACCGGGTCCTCCGGCCGGGTGTCGATCCCGGCCAGCAACTCCCGCAGCTGTGCTGACAGCAGCTCCTCCACGATGGTGGGCACCTCCTCGACAGGTGACCGGAGTTTCGGCCACCTGTCAGGAGTTCGGCTCGCGGTGCGGGGTGGACGGGTCCCCGCGGCACCCGTTCGCGGATGAGAGCCACGCCACGGTGTCCGGCGATCCCCTAACGGGTGAAGAGTCCCCCTCAGGGATTCCGAAGATCACCACTAGGCGTCACACCCGATGTCGTGCACCCCCGCCGCGCCCTAGCGTCGGTGCGGTCGGTGACCCGCTTGTCACCGGCGTGACCCACGCCCCCCACAGAGAGCCTGATCGATGAACCCGGCGCAGTCGCTGTACGAATTCACGCTCAACCTGCTCAACGACCCGTCCGCCCGCACCGCCTTCGGCGACGACCCGCAGGGCACGCTCGACGGCGCGGGCCTCGGCGACATCTCCGGTGCCGACCTGCACGACATCCTCCCGCTCGTCCTGGACTTCGCGCCGGTGGGCAACCTGGGCGGCCAGAACGGCCTGGACCTCGACTCGATCACCACCGGCCAGGCCGGCGCCATCGAGCAGCTCAAGGCCCTCACCCAGAACCTCTCCCTCGGCGACGCCACCTCCGAGAACAACGTGCTCGGCGCGGTGAGCGGGATGACCGCCCTCACCCAGAACATCACCGACCCGTTCAGCGCGGCGGGTGACCTCACCAGCTCCATCGACCACGTCGGCGGCGGCCAGCTCGACCCGGTCACCACCGTCACCGGTGCGGTCGGCGACGTCACCGGCCACGTCTCCGGCGGCGACGTCGCCGGCGCCCTCGACCTCACCTCCGGCCTGGACAACGTTTCCGGCGTCACGTCGGCCGTCGACGGCGCGCAGGGCGTCGGTTCGACGATCGGCGACCTCACCGGGTCGCTGGGCGCGAACACCGGGCTGGAGCACACGATCGGCGATGTCACCGCGCACGGCGTCGGCGACATCACGAGCCACGTCGGCGACATCTCGCACAACGGCACCCTCGGCGACGTCACCAACCACGTCGGCGACATCGCCTCGCACAGCGGCAACATCTCCGACGTCCACGACGTTGTCGGCAACATCGGCGAAGGCGCCCTCAGCGGCAACATCGGCGCCGACCTGAGCCACCTGACCATCGGCTCCGGCAACGACTTCCACCTGCCGCACTGACGCCGTCCGGGCGGGTGCGGGGCCGTGCCGGTCCGCACCCGCCCGGGAGCGAACTACGTCCCGAAGTGCGGTGATGGCCCTTCCGCTTCTTAGCCGGCAGCCTGCTGATCCCGTCGCTGAAGAAGCCATTCGCGAAGCTGCCGCAACGGCAGGTCAACCCGAACAGCAGTGGTTTCGCTCTCGGGCCGGGCGGCGCCTCGCTGACGCTGGACCTGCTCCGGGCAGCTCACCTTGACGATCAGCCCTGGCGTCCAGGCCTGCTCCTGCACGTTCGACTGATCCGGTGAATCCGGATCCCGGCACCAATCCGGGTGGCGAACCGGCCCGAACACCGAACGGGGACGGGTGTCGAGGGAAAGTCGGTTTCGGCAATGGATTTCGACCAGGAGTTGGCGCGACTCACCGATCGGCTCGCCGCGGCGGCCGAAACAACGGTCGCGCTCGGCGATCGGCCGGATCTCCGCCAGGTTCGGTCTGTGGTCGCCGAGGCGCTCACCTTCGGGGCGTGCCCCGACGATCGGTTCGGCGGTGTCCTGCTCGTGATCGACGAACTGGTCGGCAACGCCTACCAGCACACCACCGCGGTCCACGAGTTGCGGGTCACCCGCGCCGCCGAGCACCTGCTGGTCGAAGTCCATGACGCGGACCCCGACGTCACACCGGTGCGTGCGGGTGGGCCGGGATCCGGCCGATTCGGCCTCCGGCTGGTGGACCAGCTGACCGTGGACTGGGGCGCGCGCACCGACAGCGTGGGCAAGGTGGTGTGGGCGCTGGTGCCGTTCCGGATCTTTCCCGCCGCTCCGTGACCGCGACTTGCCCGGATTACCCGATCGGGTGAGTCGGGTCGGTGGAGATCAACCCGCTGCCCGGGCCGTCCGTGTCCGCCGTGTCGAATCGCCAAGCAGGAGAGGGGATTTCGATGAGCGTGCGCACATCTCTGGGGCCGTGGCCGTCATGATCGGCGGCGGGCCGGCGGTCACCACGGGGGTTGCCCTGGCCGGCACCACATCCGATTGCAGCGGCCGGGGAGACGTTGCCGGTGGCGGGATTCAGCTGCGCTGAGCGCACATCACACCGGCCCGGGCAGGGCCGGCCGCCGTCAGCGCCATGGAGTGAACCAGCGGTGACGACGACCGACGGGACGCCGCCGCTTCGGCGTCCCCCGGCAGCGGATTTCCTGCACTCCGCTACCAGGCCAGAAGGACGGCCGCCCCGGCTCCAGGAGGTAGTGGAGCCGAGGCGGCCGTACAGTGTCAGGTCACCCGTCGGCGACCGGACGTCGGTGTTTACTTGTTGGTGCCCGGGGTGAGGACCTTGTCGATCACGAAGACGGTGGCGTTCTTGGTGGGAATGTTGCCGCACAGGATCTTCGCGCCGTTGACGGTCATGTTGTCGCCCGTGCCCTCGATCTTCAGCGGCCCGCCGGCGGCGTTCAGCGTGTCGAGGGTGCCGGCGCCTTCGAGGCCCTTGGCGTTGTAGCGCTTGCCGACGACGTGGTACTGCAGGATCGGCGCCAGCTCCGCAGGCTTGCCCGCCAGTTCGTTGAACTTCGCGTCACCCAGCGCCGCGAAGGCCGGGTCCGCCGGCGCGAACACGGTGATGGCCGGGGCGCTGTTGAGGGTGTCGACCAGGTTGGTGGCCTTGACCGCGGCGACCAGCTTGGTCAGCAGCGGGTTGGTCGAGGCGGCGGAAGCGACGGGCTGCGGGCCCATCGAGTCCAGCGAACCCGGCGCGGAACCCTGCGGCAGCTGGGAGCACGCCGGGCCGAAGACGTCGGCGTTGGTGGTCATGCCGTCCGAGGCGCCCGCGTCGGCGCTCGAGGACGGGGCGGCCGCGGACGAGGACGGCGCGGGCGCACTGCTGGACGAGGAGGAAGCGGAGTCGCTGCCGCTGCACGCGGTCAGCGTGAGCGCGGCGGCCGCGGTCAGACCGATACCGGCAATACGAAGGTTACGCACGAGAATTCACTCCAATTGATTACGCGGCTGAGGCTGCCCAGTCGGCGAGAACCTCTTGTTGCTGGTGATTCGGTGCCCGGCCGGGCCCGGATTGGTCGATCGGAAAATATTTCTCAGGCGGCGGTGAACGTGACGTTGTGCCACCCTGTAGCGCCGTTCGGGACGGTTCCCGCGCGCTGGTCGGTCTGGGTGTAGCCGGATTTGTCGGTGGCGCGGCAGAACACCTGGTGCACCCCGGCCGGGATGTCGAGTTCGGTCCACCACATCCGCCAGGTGTTGACGTTGACCTCCTGCGACAGTGTGGTTTCCTGCCAGGGGCCTTGGTCGATGCGGACCTCGACCTTCTCGATCCCCGTGTGCTGGGCCCACGCGACCCCCGCGACGCGCACCTTCCCCACCGCAACGTTCGCGAACCCACGGTGCGAGTCGATCCGGGACTCCGTCTTGATCGGCGCCTCCTGGCTCCAGCTCCGCTTGAGCCAATACGCCTGACGCGCCGCCCACGTCGTGACCTCGATGTCCACGACCCACTTCGTCGCCGACACATACCCGTACAACCCCGGTGTCACCAACCGGGCCGGGAACCCGTGCTCCAACGGCAACGGCTCACCGTTCATCCCGATCGCGAGCATCGCGCCGCGGGCGCGGTCCTGCGCCGCGGCGACCGGCGTGCCGGAGGTCCAGCCGTCGACGCTGGTGCAGAACAGCTGCTCGGCGCCGGGTTTCACACCGGCTTCGGCGAGCAGGTCGGCCAGGTCGACGCCGATGAAGTTCGACGTCGACACGTAGTCGCCGCCGACCTCGTTGGACACGCACGTCATCGTGACGGTGCGCTCGACCAGCGGGCGGTTGCGGATGTCGTTGTAGCTGAAGCGGATTTCGCGGTCGACCATGCCGTGCAGCCGCAGTGTCCAGTCCTCGGCGCGCAGCTGCGGCACCGACAACGCGGTGTCGACGCGGTAGAACTTGTTGTTCGGCGTCAGGAACGACGGGGTGCCGAGCTTGGCGAAGTCCGCGTCGGCCGGGATCATCGGCGCGGTCCGCGCGGGTACGAGCTTGCCGATCGCCTCCCTCGACGCGGTGGCGTCCCGTGTCGAGCTGATCAGCTGGCCGCCGAGACCCATCGCGCCCGCACCGACGGCCACCCCGGCGCCGCCGAGCAGGAACGACCGCCGCGATGTTCCGGTCTTCTCGTCCGATTCCGGTTCCCGCCACACGCGCGGCGCGATGCGGTGGAGAAGGAGAAAGACGGCCACCCCGGCCAGGAGGCTCGCGATCGGGGCCAGCAGCGCGACAACCGTCAGGTCCGGGCGGCGGGACACGGCGAACCCGCCGAGCAGTCCGAACAGGACGATGACGACCGTCCCGGGCACCGGTGACCGTCGCGACAGGACACCGGCGAGCGCCGCAGCCAGCACCATGACCACGGCCATGCTGCCCAGCAGCACCAGCTTGTCGTAGGTGCCGAAGGTGCGGACGGCGAAGTCCTTCAGTTCCACCGGCGTCAGGTCGATCGCGCCGTTGCCGACCGCGAGGTACGGCGAGGCGTTGATGCTGATGAACCCGGCCACCAGGTGCCCGGCCGCCAGCGCGGCGGCCAGCGCCAGAATGCCGGTGAACGCGGCGGCGAAGAATCGCAGTTGGGCGCGTGAAGGTGCCGGCGGAGCTTCCGGGGTATCGAGCTCGGTGGCGGTCATGCCGATGATTCGAGGCAGGACCGTCGGCGTATTGGTCCGCGGCATTTCCGTCGCACCTCATCCGGTGAAAACGGGAGTGCTATGGGCAGTTGATGACCTGCCCGGCGTAAGTCAGCCCGGCGCCGAAGCCGAACAGCAGCACCGGCGCGTCCGCCGCGATTTCCCTGCGCTCGATGAGCTTCGACAGCGCCAGCGGGATGCTGGCGGCCGAGGTGTTGCCGGATTCCGTCACGTCCGTCGCGACCACCGCGCCGATCGCCCCGATCTTCCGGGCCAGCGCTTGGATGATGCGGACGTTGGCCTGGTGGGTCACGACCCCGCCGAGGTCGGCGGGGTCGACGCCGGCGCGGCGGCACGCCCGCAGGGCGATCGGAGCGAGTGCGGTGGTGGCCCAGCGGAACACCGCTTGGCCCTCTTGCCGGAACACCGCGGGCAGCGCGCCGGGGCCGGCGGTTTCGAGCGTGATGCAGTGCCGCTTCGCCGGGGCGGAGCCCCACACCACCGGCCCGATCCCGGCCGGGGCGTGCTCGACGACGGCGGCGGCCGCGGCGTCGCCGAAGATCACGCACGTCGAGCGGTCCGTCCAGTCGAGGAAGTCGCTCATCTTGTCGACACCGATCACGATCGCCCGGGCCGCGGCGTCCGCCCGGATGGCGTGGTCGGCCGCGGCCAGCGCGTAGGAGAAGCCCGAGCACGCGGCGTTGAGGTCGAATGCGCCGGGCGCGGTGATCCCCAGCCGTTCGGCGACCCGGCAGGCGACGCTGGGCATCTGGTCGAACGCCGTGCACGTCGCGACGATCACGAGGTCGACGTCGGCGGCGCTGCACCCGGACCGCCGCAAAGCGGCTTCCGCGGCGGCCGTCGCCATGTCGGCGACCGACTCGCCGGGGGCCGCGACCCGGCGGCTGTGCACGCCCACCCGTTCGCGGATCCACGCGTCGGACGTGCCGAGCCGGTCCGCGAGTTCGTCGTTCGTGACTGTTCGGTTCGGCTGGTAGTGCCCGAACGAGATCGCTGTCGAGCCGGTCATCGCATTCTCCTCGTCGAGTCCACCTGGTGTTCGGGCCGACCGGCACCGCGGCTTGGCTGATCCAATGTGGACAACTTCGCTGCGCTCGTCCGTGTGGGTGACCAGTTGGGTTTCTCGTCACAACACCAATCCGCGCAGGCCGGCCGGGACGAACTCCTGGTGACACGCCGCCGACCGCGGCACGTGACTCGGCGCCCGCCGGGAAGGACAGGTGCCATGACCGCCCGCGCAGTCGCGCTCCGCACCGTCCCCGGCACGGGGCCGGAGCCGGAGAACACGCCGGAACAGCTGCTCGCCCGCGCCGCCCTCGGCGACGAGCAGGCCTTCGCCGCGCTCTACGACCACCTGGCCGCGCCGATCTTCGGCACCGTGCTCCAGGTCCTGCGCTCCCGCTCTCACGCCGAAGAGGTCACCCAGGAGGTCCTGCTCGAGATCTGGCGGAAGGCGGCGACGTTCGACGAGCGACGCGGGCGCGTGCAGACCTGGGCGCTGACCATCGCCCACCGGCGCGCGATCGACCGCGTCCGCTCCGAGCAGTCCGCCGTGAACCGGGAGGAACGAGCCGACCGGCTGGACCTGCGCCGCCCCTACGACGACGTCACCGAGACCACGCTGAACCGCCTCGACCACGCACAGGTCCGTGCCGCGCTGGCCGTCCTGACCGAGCTCCAGCGAGAGTCGATCCTGCTCGCCTACTTTCAGGGTTACACCTGCCGGGAGGTTTCCGAAAAACTCGGTGTCGCGATCGGCACCGTCAAGACCCGCATGCGGGACGGACTGGTCCGCTTGCGCGACGCTTTGGGAGTGCACCGATGACCACCGCCGACGCCCACATCCTCGCCGGCGCGTACGCCCTCGACGCGGTCGACGACCTCGAACGCGCCGCCTTCGTCCGGCACCTGGGTGAATGCCCCACCTGCGCGGGCGAGGTCGCCGAGTTCCGGGAGACCGCCGCCCGCCTCGGTGCCGACGCGGCGGTCGTTCCTGACCCCGGCCTGCGCCGCCGCGTGCTGGCCGAGATCTCCCAGACCCGGCAGCTGCCGCCCCGCGTCCCGGCCGAACCCGCCGTTCCGGCACGACGGCGCCCGTGGCGCAAGCGCGCGCTGATCGGGATCGCGTCGGTCGCCGCGTCGGCGGCGGTCCTCGTCGGCGGGATCAGCATCGGGCTGGACCACTCGGTCCCCGGCAGCCCGGTGCCGGTGGCAGACGGCGGCGCGCTGACGTCCGCGCCGGACGCGACCACCGTGCGCACGGCCGTGGCCGGCGGCTCGGTCTCGGCCACGGTCTCCCGGCAGCTGGGCAAAGTCCTCGTCGCCGCGCAGGGCTTGCCACCGCTGGACGCCGGCCACGCCTACGAGGTGTGGCTCACCGGGCCGGGCGCGCCGCGGTCGGCGGGACTGGTCGGGCCCGGGGGCACCATCGAGGCCGTGCTGCCTGCCGGCGTCGACGGTGTCTCGGTGACGGTCGAGCCCGCCACCGGAACGCTGCAGCCGACCACACCGCCGGTTGCGGACCTCGCGGTCAGCTGAGCTGGTCTTCCCGCAGGATCTGCTGCGCGTGACCCGCACCGTCCCGACGACGGCGGTCGACTGGGGGGCGGCGACTGGGAAACGCCGGTGCGCCACACAGTCGGCGGTGTTCTCGGTGCCGTGGAACTCCGTTAAAATCTGCTGAGCCGACCACCTCATGGCAGTGGCCGTGAAACGCATCCTCCGGCGGGCCCGAGCTGACGATTGGAAGGGGCAAACGGGCAGCCCGCCCTGCGCGGGTTGCCGGCGGAGTGCGGAGTAAGGCGCATAAGCCAGCGGACGATGCACGCGGCCGCTACTGCAAGGCACGCCCTCGCCTCGGCGTCGTGGCCCTGCAGTCCAGCGTGATCGAGGGGAAGACCTACGCGTAAGTGCCGACGGGTATGATCACTCGAGCTGAAGATCGGTGACGAACTTGAGTGTGGGGTTATAGATCAACTCGGTCTCGGACACAGTATTACCCCACGGATCGCGAAACGCGATCTTGGAACTGGGGTGCTCGGGGCCTAGCTCGAATCGATCTCTTTCAGGCGCCATCCGGTGCCGTCGTAGACGATGATCTTTCCTGAGTCGCGCAGTGTTGCTGCCACGTGTCTGTGTCGTGTTCGGGCAGGCTCGAGCCTGGTGCAGCCGTCGCTGATCTGGCCTCCAAGTCTGATGTTGATCTGATCGATGAGATGGTCTTCGCGGATGTAGAGCGTCTTCGGCCGCGGCTGGTCCGCGCGCTGGGTGCTGGTGTGGCCATGGCGGCAGCGGTACGTCGGTCGCCCATGGTTCCAGTGCGAGTCCAGCCGCCGGTCGCAGACACCGCAGTGGATCAGCCCGGCCAAGGCGAACCGGCGAGCCCGGCCGTCACTGGCCGGTCGCGCCGCTCGGATCTGCTGGGCGGCGATGAAGTCCTGTTCGGTGACGAGCGCCGGATGGGCGACCTTCGCTGACAGGGCCGGCGTTGCGGCTGGGCCTCTGGTGTCTGTGGCGCGGCGGTTCCAGGTCTGGCGGCCGGTGTAGCGCGGGTTCGCCAGGATCACGGCGACCGTGCGTAAGGTCCAGGCGCCGCGGGTTCGGTGGCGGTTACGATCCGGGTCGGCATTGGACGGGCAAAGGATGCCGCGCTCGTTGAGATGCCGGGCGATGCTGGCGACGCTGTGCCCGGCGAGACGTTGCCGGAACATCCAGGCCACGTGTGGTGCGGTTCGTGGGTCGGGGGTGAGCCGTTGGAGCCGTCGGCCCCAGCGAGCGTCGGCGGGGTTGGGGTGGGGGCCGGCGTCGACGAGACGGTAGCCGTAAGGTGGGCGTCCGCCGAGGTAGCGGCCCTGCTGGGTGGCCTGGTTGTGCATCGCCGCCAACACCCGGTGCCGGGCGCGGAGCACTTCGCGCTGCGACTGGGTGGCCAGCAGCGACATCAGCGCCCGATGATCGGAGTTGCCGAGATCGACCGGGCCCCCGGTTTCGGGCAGCCAGAGCTGAATACCGTGCCGGGTGCACCAGGCGTAGAGGGCGCTGAACTGGGTGCCGGTGAAGGCGCGTTCGTATTCGCCGACCACGATCGCATCGATCGCGGACTCCGGGCTGGAGGTCTCGGTCATGAGCTGGGCAGCCTGGGGGCGTTGTCGCCATGGGACGCGGCGTGAGGTGCCGGCGTCGAAGTAGGTGGCGACGACATGGCCGTGGCCCCCGACCAGCTCATCGGCCATGTCGCGTTGCCAGCCCTGTGATGAGACGCGGTCTTGATGGCGGGTGGTCGAGGTCCGGCCGTAGAAGGCGAACCGCAAGCCACTGCCGTGGTCGGGGCGGGCAGTAGTGGTTGTCGGCTTCTTGCTTTTCATCCACTGCGCCAGCAGGTCGGCCGTGCCGGCGGGTGGTGCGGTCTCGTAACGCGAGGGCGGGTGCGGTGGGATCACGCTGGACGGATGTCGCGGCTGTGGGGTCATGACGGCGCGCTCTGAGCGGTTCATCCGATCAGCGCAGTCAACGCGTCATCTAGCCCGCGGTGCTCCCGACGCACGCGTTTTTCGCAGCTCCGGAGGTGAGGGTGGGGCGTCGTCTCGCAGGCTCGCCGCCGGCCAGTGGCAGTGAGCGCTCATGTCGTAACTCAGCTCGGGGCGACGTCCCACGTCTCCCTCTTGCTCCGAACGAGTGAACTTGAAGTTTCAATTTATTACCCTAGGTAACAGTGGTGGGTCAGTCGCTCACTGCGGTCACCAGCGGAAATGATCGTGAACATCGTCGGCTGAGTCCTTTTCGTGACCGGAAGCGGTTTTCGGGCACTGTTACGCGCGGGATGTGGATGTCGACGAATGCCACAGAGCGTGACGCGTTCCGTTGCGTCGCCGCTGGACTGAAAGAGGCAGCCCCGTGTCTTACGCCCCCATGCCGCCGTCGGTGCCGATGCCGGTGGCGAACCAGCCCAAGAACGGCCTCGGCACGGCCGGGTTCGTGCTCGGCCTGATCGGGTTGATCTTCGCGTTCATCCCGATCATCGGGATCGTCGCGTGGCCGCTGGTGATCCTCGGGCTGATCTTCGGCATCGTCGGGACGCTGCGCGCCAACCGGGGCCAGGCGAGCAACAAGGGGCTGGCCATCACCGCCGTCGTGCTGTCGGCGATCGGGCTGGTCATCTGCGTGCTCTGGACCGCGGCCTTCGGCAAGGCGGTCAACGACGCCGCCAACGGGATGCCCGCCGCTGCCCTGACCAGCTCGGTCGCCGCGCCCGACCACATTCAGACCACCAGCCCCAACCTGAACGACGCCGCCGCTTCGGCCGCGGCCACTGCTCCGGTCGAGCCGCCGGCACCCACCACGAGCGAAGCACCCAAGTTCCCGCCGCAGGTCGAGCAGGCCCGCGCCTCCGCCCAAAACTACCTGAGCTTCACCGCGTTCTCGCGCAACGGCCTGATCCGGCAGCTGTCCTCGTCGGCCGGCGATGGGTTCCCGAAGGACGTGGCGACCCAGGCCGTCGACAGCCTGTCGGTGGACTGGAACGCGCAGGCGGTCAAGTCAGCGGAGAACTACTTGAGCTTCACGTCGTTCTCGTGCTCGGGGTTGAAGCAGCAGCTGTCATCGTCGGCGGGTGACGGCTTCACGAAGGCCCAGGCCGCCTATGGGGCTGGCCAGACTGCAGCCTGCAAGTAGATCCGCCGCAACCAGCGGGAGTAACGGATGTCCTCACCCATACGACCTGTCGCGAAATTGGTCGCCGGTCGTCGCCGAGCACGGGAAGTCGAGCGTTTCGCGCCGGGAAGCGGGTAAGGCGTTCCAGCAACGCGGCCGGCGTCTTCTATGGGGGCGCGTCGCGTTGACCATCGCCTGATGCGTAGCCGGAAGTAGCGGACGGGGTCCTCGCGGAGGCCTCAGGTAACGGCGACGATAAGTGGACCAGGTTGTCGTCCATGACCGCGTGGAAATGCGAAACGGGCAAAGGAATCTGTGGATCAGATGCTGCGGTGCGTGCTGACAGTCGCCCGGAGTTCGGCGAGCTTGGGAACGAGGGCGGCGTCGACGGCGAGCGGATCGCGGGCGTTGAGCTCCTGCATCGCACGGCGTTCGGGCAGCTGGGTGTTGATGTCGATGCGGCGCTCCTCCAGTCCGGCCACGATTTCCGCGACCACCTCGTCGACGGGCCGCAGGCCGTAGCCCAGGTCTGCGCCGGCTCGGGTCGTGGCCATCATGGGCGTGTCGACCGGGCCGGGTTAGACCGAGGCGACGTGGATGCCGCTGCCGTACAGCTCGTGCCGCAGGGCTTCGCCGAAGCGCATGGCTCCGTTCTTTGTGGTGGCGTACGTCGCGTAGAACGGCGTGCCGACCAGGCCTGCGGCCGAGGGAATCCGGACCAGGGCGGCGTTTTCGTGTGCCGCGCCCGCGGCGCGGAGGTGTGGTAACGCCGCCCTGGTCGTGAGGACGGCGGCCAGCAGGTTGAGGGCGACCATGGCCCGGATGTCCGCCACGTCGATGTCCTCAAGGGGCCGCCCGGACGTTGCCCGCGTTGTTGATCAGGACGTCGAGGCCGCCGAGCGCCTCGGCCGCTTCCGCGACGACGCGGTCCGGCTCTCCGTCGGCGGTGAGGTCGGCGGTGATTGGGCTGCTGGTGCAGGTCCAGCCAGGCGTCTTCGAACGCCGCGGCGATCTCGCAGGCGGTCTCGGTTTTGCCCTGGTAGCCGCCGCCGGTGATCATCAGCCCGGGCCGGGCCGGGCCGGGCCGGGTCGTGGGCTTGTGCTTGAGCGCGTTGGTCTGCAGCCGCGACCGCATGATCCGCCCGACCGTCTGCGACATCGGGGTTTCCTGCATCGGCAGGTTCGCATGGGTCGCCGCGCGGTGCAGGACATGCAGCGCCCGCCGCCGCGGCGACAGCCCACGGTACTCGGCCAAGGTTAGTGCTGGTGCCGGCGCGAAGTCGTGCCGGGCCAGCCGCCACCGGCACCAGCCCTCGAGCGTTTCGCGGTCAGGGATCTCGACGGGCAGCACGAAGGTTGTGGCGGTGTCGGATCTGGTCGTCACGCGGTGCGTTCGGTGTCGGTGTCCACAACGTCATCGGTGAGCAGGAACAGGTTCCGGCGCCGGTCGGCGCCGCCGAGGCGGGCGGGCAGGCGCAGCGGGTGCTCGGCGAGCGCGGCGTGGCGGCGGCGACGATCGCGGCGCGCGGGGTGGGCAGGGCGAGGAGGTCCTTGGCGGTGTTCTGGCTGAACTCCCGGCCGAACACCCACACCACGACGAGCCCGAACAGCAGCGTGCCGGCGACCGCGATCGTCTGGGCCAGCAGGGCGAAGTAACCCGGCCAGTCCGCGGTGCCGCCGGTGAGCGCGGCCTTGGTACCGAGCAGACCGAGGGCACGGGCGCGGCGCACGTCCTGGAGGATGAACATGACCAAGCCGCCGAAGCCGGCCGCGATCGTGAACGCGAGCCCGGTCGTCCACGGCAGCCGGGACCGGCGGGCTTTGAGCACTTCGGCCCACACGGCGGCGTTCACGCGACGCCGACCAGGCGGAGGAAGCACGTTTCGAGCTCGTCCTGCTCGACGGCGAGCCGGGTGGGTGGGCACCCCGCCTCGACGAGCAGCGTGGCAACCTCGTCCGGGTGCCGGACCGCCCGGTCTCCCGCGAGCACGAGCCCGCGGTCGTCCTCCGCGGTGAGGTGCCCGGCCGCGTGGAGCACCGCGGAGGCACGGGCGCGCTCACGGACGGCGACGTGCAGCCGGGGGCGGGCTTAGGCGATCAGGTCCACCGCGGTGCCGTCCCAGACGAGCCGGCCGCGGTTCAGGACGCCGATGCGGGTCGCGAGGCGGGTCACGTCGGTCAGGATGTGGCTGGACAGGAACACGGTGACGCCGTCGCGGTGCGCGAGGTCGTGCAGCAGCTGCCGGTCCTCGATGACGCTGGCGGGATCGAGGCCGTTGGCCGGTTCGTCGAGGACCAGCAGCTCCGGCCGGTGGACAAGAGCTCTGGCGAGGCCGAGGCGCTGTTTGTTGCCGAGCGACAGCGTCCGGACGCGGTGCCGGGCGTGGTGCTCGAGGCCCAGCCGCGAGATCACCGCGCCGACGGCCTTCTCGTCGCGCAGGCCGTGCAACCGGGCGACCAGCCGGACGTTCTCTTCGACGGTGAGGTCCGGGTACGCGGAAGGTGTTTCGACGAGGTAGCCGACCCGGGACCAGACGGCGTGCACACCGGCCGGACAGCCGTACCCAGCACCGACACCTGGCCGCCGGTGGGTCGCACCATGCCGAGGAGCATCCGGATGGTGGTCGTCTTGCCCGCGCCGTTGAGGCCGCGCAGGGCATGGACCTCGCCTAGTCCGACGTGGAGGTCGAGCCGGTCGACCGCGACCACGTCGCGGTACCGCTTGGTCAGGCCGATCGCTTCGATCGTCATGGAAGCCTCGTTTCGCACGCTTCATCATGACGCCGACCAGGCTTCCCGGCACGCCGACGTGAACTCTACCCCGCCAGGAGCGATGCCCTGCGTTCTACACTTCTCTCATGCATGGTGTCTGGCGATCCCAATGAACCCGAGTTGGGCGAACGTGCTGTGGTTCCTCGCGGCGCTAGCCAGTGGGACGGTCCTCAGGCAGGTTGTGCAGCCGGCAGTCCTGACTTTCGAAAGGCTGTTGGATCGCCGTCGTGTCCGGGTGCGGCTCGAGGGCCTGCGCGTAGCCGACCGGCCCCACCCTGGCAAAGGCGATTTCACGCAGGTCGTCACTCGGCTCCCGGCGGAGGAGCCGGCCACGAGGTTCTTCTACCTCACCGACCTGCACCTCAAGAATATGCGGTGCTTTCCCGGCGCCCACGTCTCACTGCGGTTCCCGGGCGAAGGACGCAACCTCCGGTCGCCGAACGTCAACCTCCTGCTCGGTGACAACGGCTCCGGGAAATCCACCGTGTTGCGCGCGGCGGCGATGGTGGCGCTGGGACCGGTCCTGAGCAGCTCGGGGTTCGTGCCCTACCGGCTGGTGCGGGAGGGGAAGTCCTTCGCCACGGTGACTGGTGCACTGGCATTCGGTGGCCCGCGTGAGCCTGAAGCCTTGTTGAGCGAAGTCACCGTGGACCGTAACGGCGATTACGAGGAGATATACAGCGAGACGGACGGGCCGTACTGGCGTGAGCTGTACGACGAATCCTCTGCGTTGTTCTTCGTCGTCGGGTACGGGGTGAACCGGCGCGTGGCGGACGAATCGCGCGCGGACCCCTCGCTTGAGAAGGGCCGCAGGCGACGTCGCTATCAGCGGGTGTCCAGTCTGTTCGACGAGAGCGTCTCGCTGGTGCCATTTGGCTCCTGGTTACCCGCGGCCGGGCGCAGGCGGTCGGCTGAAGTCCGAGACCTGCTCGACGAACTCCTCCCCGGGAAAGCCCACTTCGACGGCGCGTTCGAGGGCGAAGAGCCGGTCTTCGTCCATCACGGCCTGGCCGTTCCGTTCCGCGCCCTGTCGGACGGGTTCCGCTCCTACCTCGGCTGGCTCGGCGACCTGATGTTCCACCTCAGTGCGGTGACCCCCGAGCACACCCCGCTGCGCGACACCGGCGGCATCGTCCTCGTCGACGAGATCGACCTGCTGCTGCACCCGGCGTGGCAACGCGTCGTGGTGCCGACGATCAGCAGGATGTTCCCGAACATCCAGTTCATCTTCACCTCCCACAGCCCGCTGGTGGCGGGAACCCTCGAAGCCGCGAACATCTGCGTCGCGAGGGAGACCGACGACCCGTCGGCGTCGTCGCTCGACCGCGTTTCGGCCGAAGTCCACGGGCTCAACGCCGAGCAGGTCCTCCTCAGCTCGTACTTCGAGTTGAAAACGACGCGCTCGCCCGACGCGGCGAGGTCACTGGAGGAACTGGCTCGCCGAGCGGTCGATGGGAGTTCCGAAGACCGGCATCGCTATCTGCGTGCCCTTGCCGAGAGGCTTCCCCTGGAGGACTCCGGGCGATGATTCGGCTGACGATCGCGAACCATGACCTCCTGGAGCGGATCGAGACAGTCGCCGCGGACTGGTTCACCCGCGCACGGTTGCTCACGGGCCAGAACGAGCGGGCGGGCGCACACGTGACGGCGACACCGATCTGGTCGGAGGTACGGGCTGTACTGGCGCGCCTACAACGCGGCAAATGCGCGTACTGCGAACGCAAGCTCGGCTCATCCGGCGACGAAGTCACGATCGACCACTTCCGGCCCAAGGGCAAGATCGCGGCTTGGAAGGGGCGAGCTGCCGATGTGGGCGGTGCCTCCCGAACCGGGTACTTCCTGCTGGCCTACGACCCGCGCAACTATCTCGCCGCGTGCCGGCGGTGCAACAACAAGTGGAAGGGCAGCCGGTTCCCAACTGCCCGGTCCCGCCGCCTCGACACGGCAGAAGCCGACTTACTGGCGGAGGAACTGCCGTACCTCGTGAGCCCGGCCGACCCGGAAGACATCGATCCCGAACGCCTGATCGGGTGGGACGGGCCGATGCCCATTCCGGCCGATCCGGCAGGGCGCGACCGCGCGCTCGTCACGATCGACGTCCTCGGGCTCGCCCACGAAGACCTGGTCAAAGAACGGCAGCTCGTCCTCCGCAACGTCTGGCTGGCCCATCAGAACGCCCAGGGTGAAAAGCCGGACGTGCTCGCGAAGGCGATGCTCGACGACTGGTGCTCCCCGGCCAGCGCGCACTCTGCCTGCGCCCGCCGGTTCCGGGAGCTGTGTGACGAGAATCCGGCTGCGGCACGGCGGCACGTCGAGGTGGCGATGCAGTCGGCGAGCGTCTAGATCGTTCGGTCCACGACATCCATCGCCGGGAGGAAGGGCTCGATTCGCAAGCGTGCGACGTCGCTTCGGTAAGTCTTGCTCGCGTTGCCGCTGTGGAGCATCCGAAGCCGGTTCGATCCGACCCGGAGCAACGGGTGGACGGCCACCGGGAGTACCGCGCCCGAGGCGGCGCGGTCGCCGGCCCAGCCGAGCATCCCGCCGACCGCTTCGACGTGCGCGACCAGATCGGTGTGGTTGCGCACGAGGCAGCCCAGCGGATCGTTCTGCAGAGGCTGTCTGATGCGCCCGGCGTTCCAGAGGGCATGTCCTTTCTTGAGCACGTAGACCCGGGCGCCCAGGTTCGTGTCGGAGTTGGCTTCGACCAGCTTGGCCGGGTTGAGCGGGCCCGGCGGCCCCAGCCCGGCCAGCCCGGCGACACACGTCTGGACGGTGCCCGAGCCGAGGTCGAACTCGGCGGGGTTGCCCGCACCCGCGATCGGCGCCGCGACTGTGCGGACCACGTCGGGGCCGGGTTCCGGAGCCGGGAAGCCATCGTGCGTCAGCAGCGCCGCGGCCTCTTTTCGCAGATCGCTTGCGATCCCGCGCAAGGAGCGGTTTGCGGTGTCCCCCTCCGCGGTTCCCCAGTGCGTGCCCGCGTACAACGCGGCGACGGCGTCGGCGAGCGACGCCATGGGCCATGTTCCCGACACCCGTACGCCGATGATGACGGATACGGCGGCCGGGTACAGCAACACGCGGGAGCGCGCCGTGGTGCCCACCGGGCCCCGTAAGTCCGATCGGTGCCACATCTGGAACGGCACCAGGTGCTCCCACGCCGAATCGTGTTTCGATCCGGGGGCGAGGCCCAGTTCACGCAGAGCGGAGGCAGCGCCGAGGTAGGAAGACCAGAACCTGCTCCAGCTCGGGCGATCGATGGCTGTGTGCCAGGGCAGACCGAGTTTGTCACCACGGTGGTCGAACGTGGCAGCGTAGCCCGCGCGCCTGGTCAACCGTCCTTGCTCGCCCGCGAGCAAGGACGGGAACACCGTCGTCCAGCTGACGGTGAAGGCCGCTTCGTGGATTGTCGCCATCGTTCTCCTGTATGCTCTCCTCGACTACCCACATGGTGGGGGAGCGGCCGGCTTCGTCCGGCCGCTCGTTTCTTTTCCGGTCATTCCGACGACGAGACTTCGACGAGCGCAACCGGTTGCCGGTCGATGGTCACCTCAGAATTGGGCATCTCGGCGACCTCCGCGATGTCGCCCGCCTTGTAGCGCAGCCGGTCGTTGGCGCTTTGCCGTCGAAGGGCCCACCACAGCTTGAGGGTGTTCCCCGACGTGGCCAGCGCCTCGATCTTGCTCTTGTCCGTCAGAGCCGGCTCGGTGACGATTCGTGGCGCGACGAGAACGCGTCCGCCGCGCTTCGCCAGTAGCACGCCGCTGTCGTCCCCGGCTCGCACACGCAGGAACCGCGCGTCGCGACCGAGGAACCCGCGTAGCCCGAGCTTGCGCAGCAGGACCCGTTCCGTGTCACCGGGCTGCGGTATCAGCGCGGCCCGGCGGCAGTGGTTGACGAAGAAGAGGAGGCACGCGACCAGCCACACCGCCACGCCCAGCAAGACGCTGTATGCGAACACGAAGTAGAAGTCGAGGAATCCGTAGGCGTGCCAGTAGTCACGGCGGTAGCGGGGAAAGATCTCGGCGGTGAGCCAAGGGTAGAGGAGGGCGATTGCGAACGAGAACGCGACGCCGAGGATCCCGGTGACTGCCGTGGTGCCGACGACACCGCCGGTCTGGTCTCCGACGGGCGTGGTCGATCGCCAGGGGGAGCAGCGCCTGATGAGGGTGAAGCTGGTCAGTACGAAAAGAACGCCGGGTAGGACCAGGAAAACGGGGAACCCGACAGCTTGGAGAATTTCGGACTCACCGAAAACGTCGACGGTGAACGTGGTCGCCGCCACCACGCTTGCCTTGGTTCCGGTGGGGCCGGCCACGTGGACGACGATGCTGAGGGCGCGCGGCCCGGGGGTGACTAGGTCGCTCGCGGTGAAGGTGATGGGAAGCAGCAGCTGCTGCCGGGCACCGATGCCGAACGCGCAGTCCGGCTTGGCGACCGTGTGCCCGCCCTCGGCCCTGACGTCGGTTCCGCCGGGGCAGAGGACGGAGACCGACGTCGACGCCGGCGCGGTCACGTCGAGCGAGGTCACCTCGACGTCCGAGTCCCGTGGATTGCCGATCACTAGGGACGCGGAGCCCGGCCGGTTTTCGTTGATCCGGTCGACCGCGGAGTCGATCTTGGTTTCGACGAGCACCGGGCTCGCCGCGGCCTTGACCGCCAGCACTGCCGAGGTCGTTCCCCGAGGGGAGCCCACGATGAAGGTCACCGAGGTGTCTTGCCCGCTGCCTTCGGCGGTGCGGGTGACGCTGAATTCGACCGCTCCGGAGGCGCCCACAGCCAGTACCACGGATCTGCTTGCCAGCTCGACCTTCAGCGACGTGTCCGACGGGACCGGGCGAACGTCGACCGAAACCTGTTCCGCTCCGCCGTTGACGATCGTCAGCGCGCCGGCCGCCGTCCCTCCCGCGACGAGGCTCACCTGTTCCGGCGTTGCGGCAGCGGTCACGGTGTCGGCCGCATCGGCAGGAGCCGAGGCGAACCAGGTCGCGAAGAACCCCGCCAGCACGAAAAGCGCTGCGCCGATCACCCTGACCGGTGACGTCGATCGCATGTGTCCTCCGCGGAGCGGGCCCGGCCTGGGCGGACGCCGGCTGCCGCTTGTGTCGCCAGCGGCGGAACATCCGTTACGACCCTCGGGTGTCGGCTTTGAGCCGGTGCCGTTCGTAGGTCACGCCGTTCGGATCACGAAGGTGGGATTGCGCTGGTCGATGTCGACCAGCCGTCCGGCGTGCCGCATCATCGGCCTTAGCCGCCACCGGCGCTGTGCGCGCCAGCGGCGGATTGCTCGCCGTAACTCGTGTGAGTGAACTTCCGAGTTTTCGACCAGGCCTCCGAACAGTGCCGTGATTACCGATCCATTGGTCGTGACCAGCGAGAACGCTGCTGTGGCGACCCGACTCGTAGTGGCTTCGTAACTGAAAAGTTGCTTTCGCGGCTGTTGCGCATGCAGCTTTGATAGCGACCGATGGCGCAAGGCATGACCGCTTCCGGTCGCAGCTCCGCTATGCCAAAGGGAGGCAGTTGTGGCGCGTGCTCACGGATACCCTCGACTGGCCACGGCTGTGGCTCAGCCGTACGCGACCCGGTTGGAGAAGGACAGCTTCCGCTGGCTGTCCATGAGCAGGCGATCGCCGCGTCGGGCGCGCCTACGCGCTTTACGGGTCGGTGATCAGAGGAAGCGCCATGACCTGGTTTGAGGAGGTCGCGCCACAGGTCCGGCTGGTCCTCGCGACCGAAACCCAGCCGGGACTGCGGCGGGCTCAAGTTGGTGCAGCCTGGGCCTTGGGTGCTGCGCTCATGTCCGGCCGCCCGACTGCGGCCATGGCAGTCCTGCCGACCGGAACAGGAAAGTCTGCAGTTCTGGGGCTCGTGCCACTCCTCGTCGCGACAGACCGGCCGGTACTTCTCGCCGCTCCGAACCGGCTGGTGCGCGACCAACTCGCTGAGACTCTGAAGACGCAGTACACGCTCAAGCAGCTCGGTGTAATCCCGCGCAACACACGAGAACCCCAGGTCACAGTCGTCCAGCACCGCTTGGCGACGGTGGACGACTGGATTGAGGCAGCCCGGGAAGCTGACTTCGTGATCGGTACCCCGGGCGTGCTGTCTCCGTCATATGCCGAGGTTGCCAAGCCGCCGAGAGGACTCTTTCGCACGGTGCTGGTCGACGAGGCGCACCACGTTCCTGCAAAGACCTGGACGACATTGCTCGAGTCCTTCCCCGGAACTCAACGAGCGCTGTTGACCGCGACACCAGTACGTGCCGACGGCAAGGAGATCAACGCGGAGATCGTCTACTCATACGCCCTCGCTGATGCCTTGCGAGACGGGGTCATCGCTCCGGTCACGTTCATACCCGTCGCGCGAACTGCGGACCAGAGCCGCGACGAGGCCCTCGCGGCGGCTGCGATCGAGAGGCTGCGCGACCCGGAACACCTAGCCGGACGAAGCCTGCTGATCGTCCGTGCGGGACGGATCGACGAAGCCAAGGCTCTGGTCGAGGTCTACCGCGCAGCCGGCGCGGAACTGGCGTTGGTCACCGGGCAGACCACGCCGGGGCAGCTGCAAAAGATACTGGGAAAGCTCGAAGCGGACGAGCTCCACGGCTTGCTCAGCGTCGGCGTGCTCGGCGAAGGGTTCAACTTCCCCCGGCTCAAGATTGCTGTCTATCACCGCAAACACCAGTCGCTCGGGCCGACGCTTCAATTCGCCGGCCGCGTCAACCGCGCTGGAGGGAGTCTCGGCCCGGCAGAACTGCTCGCCGTGCCCGGCGAGGACATCGCTGATGAGACACGTCAGCTGTATGAATCCGACGCTGACTGGAGTCGCGTCCTGGCCGGCCTCGCCGACGCGGCGATCGAGGGTGAACGAGACAGGCGACGCTTCCTCGGCTCCCTAGGTGATCTACGGCAACGACGCCTCCTCCCCGAACCGTTGTCCTTGGCTGCCCTCCGCCCGGCCAAGGACGTCACGGTCGTCCGCATCACCGCGTCCGACAAGGCCGGGGTGAAACTTGGCAATGTTCGCCTGACAGAACAACTTTCCGGTGAAGTCGTGCTTGACCGGGTCACCAACGACCAGCGCATGCGGATCATCGTCACCGCCAGGGAGAGGCGGCCACGCTGGATCAGCAGCGATGCGCTGGACTCCGAGGAATACGAGCTCTACATCGTCGTCATGGACCCGGCCGAACCGCTGCTGTACGTCCACGCTCCCCGGGGCTCGGCAGCGACCAGGATCGCGGAGGCGTTGGGTTTCACGGACTTCGCTCCTGAAGAGACCGGCTGGATCGCTCGTTTCTTGAATGGTCTCAATGTAATTTCGTACTTTTCTGTCGGTATGCGTGCCACCCGACTGCCCGGGGGTACGCTCGCGACGTATCGAACCTTGGCCGGAACCTCAGTGGGTGCGGCTGTTTCAGCCACCGACAGCATCGCCTACGCGGCAGGTCACCTTATCATGCAGGCCAAGGATCCATTCCGGGACGGATCGGCTTCGGTGACGGTCGGCGTCAGTATGGGCCGCGCAAAGGTGTGGAGTGCCGGGAGCACCGACCTGAGCGGCTTTCGCCGCTGGTGCCAGGAAGTAGGTCGTCTTGGTCGGACGCCCAGTGACGATACGATGGAAGCCCCGCGCCTGGGTTTGCGCATCCCTCAAACGCTGCGGGAGTTCCCGCTCGACCCGCTCGCCGTTCAAGTCGACACCCGAAGCCTGGTGGATGGCGCGACATTCGAGCTGAACAGACGCCGCGTCCCTTTGGCCGAGTTGGAGCTCGTGCCACAGCGCTTGAGCTCGTCCGCCCTTGAAATCAAAGGACTCGCCGGTTCCGCGCTCGCGCTTCACGCCACGATCGGCATCGAGGGGAAGCTGACCCCGCTTGCCGATGACCCGGGCCTGCCTTGCTATCTCGACGGCGCGTACGCGAGCGTCTCGTTACCCGAAGCTCTTGAACTGCACTCCAATCTCACTGTCTACTACGCAGACGCGTCGAGCAGCAACGGCATCGGCTCTACACCCCACCGAACGTACACCTGTCTTTCCCGGCCGACCTCCTCGTCAGGGCCGACTGGTCTGATGTGGACGTTCGGCACGAAGGCAAGCCAGGCCGTAACGGCAAGAAGAACATCCACGAAGCGATGGCAGATTGGCACGTGTCGGTGCTGACCGGAGAATCTCGCGCCTGGGTTGTCAACGACGACGGATCAGGCGAGATCGCAGACCTCGTTGTGATCAGTCCTCCCGCCGCATGGTTCACAGAAGACGGAGGCTTCGTGGCGCCGATCGCCGATCTGCCGAAGGCGCCGGTGCATGTGACCTTATGCCACTGCAAGTTCGCCGGAAGCGACGTGCCGAGAAGGCAGCTCAAAGACCTGGACGAGGTTGTCGGTCAAGCTCATCGCTCTGTTCGCTGGATGTCAAATCCCCGAGTCTTTTGGGAGACGTTGGCGGCACGGTTCGGAAATCGCGCGAAACTTATGAAGGGAGACAGTGCGCTGGTCGGTGACGCCCTCAAGTACTTCGCGACCAACATGCCGGATACCCAGGTTGCCCTGCAAGTTGTCCAGCCCGGCCTCGACATCGCAAAGGTGCCCGGCTGGGTGGCAGGTGAGATCCTGCTGTCCTTCTTGTCGGACGCGGCAGGCACGGTAGGTGCCGCCGTCACTATCGTAGGTGCCTGAGCTAGGCGTCGCGGTGGTCGGTTGTACCCTTGGCTGAGGCGGGATCGAGAGTACCAACCGTCCCAGCGCGGGGGCGACCGACCCAAGCCTAGTGCTGAGCGGAGACCAGGTCGCCGTTGAGATGTCGCCCCTTGAGAATCCCCACTCGTGTTCACTCTTGCTGAGGTCGAACGCCTCATGGAAAAGGACTCCCGAACCGGCGAGGCCCTGAATGGCCGCTACTTCTGGTGCTCCGACGGACTCATCGTTCGAGACGCAGGCATCGACAACATCATGCAGGTGCTGCCGGCCTGCTCGATTGTGGTGACTTCACGCAGGTCCTGCAACGGCTCAACGACGACTGACCGTCCGCCCCATTCTGAAACGATCAGTAAGTTGAAGGGGCTGGTGATTGGCGAGGGTGCGGCTTCGAGGAGACCTTGTGGCGTGGTTGGTGTCGGAACGGGCCAGTGGCCGCGCTTGGAGGGCAGGCGACAGCGATCTTGCCTGGGAGATCGGAGGCTACGACATGGTCCGGTTTGAGTTGCATGTCTTGGATGAGGAGATCGTCGGCACGCCGGACGGGCGGCCAGGCTCGACACCGGCTGCGAAGCCGCGACCGGCGTCCTGATCGAGCTGGTCGTGGGTGGAGCAGAAGATGCTGCACCCACGACCAGCCTCAGCTCTTGATCTTCGCGCCGCCTTCCCCGGCGTCGAGTTCGCTGGTGAGGAGTGCGAAGCCGCTGATGGTCATCAGGCCGTCGAGGACGAGAGGGCCGATGGTGGCGGCGATCGGTTCGTGGTGCTAGGCGGTGAGGACTGCGTGGATGTGGCCGTAGGAGATCGTGAACGAGCCGATCGCCACGATGGTGCCGATGCCGTAGCGGACCGTGTTCCAGAACCAGGTCTGTCGCCAGCTCACTCTGGTGAGCACCTCGACGGTGACGATCAGGGCGATCGGCCATACGCCGGCGCCGATCTGGGGGCTCAGACCTGGCGGCTGTGAGCTGGCGGGCAGCCGAGTGTGCGGGACGTTGGCGGCGATCGAGGTGACGGAGCCGAAGGCGAACCAAGCCAGCTCACGGCCTGCCCGCCACCAGTTGCTCTGTCTGGTGGCTCGCACGGCCGGCTCCCCGGAACGGAGAGAACCGGCTGATGTGCAGGGTCGTCAAGTGGCCGCGTCGGCACGCGGCCTGGCGCCAGATCGGATGCCCTGGCGACCGGTGCCGTTGGTGAGCCAGCCTCCGTCACCGCTCGCCGTGCCGCCAGACTGGTGGCTGGGCGATCGCCAACCAGACGGCGGGAGCCCGATGTGGGACGGCTGCCTACCTGTTTCTGACGCACCGGCCGTGCTGGCGGCGTTGATCTTCTCGACAGCTTGGCGGACGTGGTGCGCACTGAGCCCGGTGGCATCGGCCAATTTGCCGCGACCGGGCTTTGGCGCGCCTTGCCTGCGGGCGGTCTCGTACTGCGCCAGGACCTGCTCGACGGGGTCGAGACCCACGAGGGCGTTCATCGGTCACCTCGGACTCGATCGGACTCGTCAAGGCGCTCGCTCGCGCCTGCGAGAGGTGGCCTGATCTCACGCCTGCCGAGGTCGACTGCGTCGGCCTCCAGAGGTGCGAGTCCGGCCAGGGGATGTGGCTCCCCGGAGAGCGCGGACAGGGCAGCTGCGACTTCGTGGATGGTTGCCGAGGTGTAGGTCAACGTCACGCTGCCGCGGTCGCTCGTCGTGCCGGGGTTGGCGTGTCCTGCGTAGGCTGCCGCGACTGCGTAGCCGAACGAGCGCTCGACCCAGGTCAACGTCGTGTACCGCAGCCAGTGCGACGTGACGCCGAGCGCCTTGGCCCACGGCAAAATCCGCCAGATCCGATTCCAGAACGTCTGGTAGTTGTGGTAGCGCATGGGGGCACCGCTGCGTAGGCGCAGTACCTGGTCATTCGGGTCATGACCGGGAACTCGGGAGTTGAGGTGCTCCTGCAGCGCGTTGAGCAGGGTCGGTGAGACAGGTTGGCGACGGTTCTTGCTGCCCTTCTCCCGCAGCAAGATGGTGCAGTCCATGGGGTTGAGGTCTCGGCGGCGCAGTTTCAGCGCGCCGCCGACGCGGCAGGCTGTCTCGCTGTGCAATCGCAGCAGGAGGCTGTCGAAGAGCGGGTCGGGGCCGGAATTGGCGGCCGCTCGGTTGATTTCGGTGACTTCGCGAGGTGTGAGGGCGCGTCGCTTCGTGTTCCGGTGCCTGCTGTTCTTGATGGTGGCCACCGGGCTCTCCGCCAAGGTGACCAGCTTGTCGCCGGCGGCGCACCGGTAGAGGCACTTCACAGCGTCGATGAAGAGCGCTCTCGCTCCCTGGCCCGTGTAGCTCGGGGATTTCGCGGCCGCCCGCTGCTGAACCAGGTTGGCCAGCTGGTTGATCTCCGAGGCGAGGGGCTCGTCGATCGGTCGATCGCCCCACTCGTCGACCAGCACCTGCCAGTAGTACCTCCAGGTCTTGCTCGAACTCTCGGAGGTCGTCTTCTCGACTTCCGGGACGTACTCGGCGAACGTCGGCACCACCTTGGGTTTGGCGAGGTCGGCGACCTGATCCAGGGACAGGCCGAGCTTGGCGAGCACGATCTCGGCCGCCGCGGCGACGGCTCGCTCGTCGATCGGGGGTCCGGCGTTCATGATCGACCGCCTTGCAGGTTCGCCTCGTGGTGTGGTGAGAGCAGGCGATCGAGCTCGGGCATCGTGTAGATGACGAGGGCGTCGTGGACGCCGCTGGCGGCGAGCAGGAGGCGGTCACCTGGGGTGATTCCGCAGCGTGCGCGCATGGGGGCGGGAAGGCGGATCTCGCGCCGGGCCGTGAGGCGGTACCAGCCGGTCGCGGCGCGGCGGTACGTCCCGAGGCTTGCGCCGATGGTGGTCAGGTCGAGTGCATCGTCCGCTGTCCAGCCGAGCTCATTCACGATGGATTGTTCGGAGACGCGGCCTGACCGGTCGACGCGTGCGATCGCGTACGACCACGTGGCTTCGGCCGGCGCGGACGGTACTTGGGCGAGCTCGGGAGCGGCCGTCGACCGTCCGCGGCGATGTTCGGTTGCAGGGGGATGAATATCGGGTATGAGGGCAGGAACGACGCGCTCAGCCACGAACCCACCGCCGTGCTGCCGTGGAGCTGGTGGCGCCGTGGGCTTGACCGTCGGCGATCAGGCGGTCGCAGGCCGGAGCTGAGACGCCGTCTCGCTGGTGAGTGGTTACGCAAACCACCGACTTACCGGTTGCTTTCCCGACGAGACGATACGCGGGATCAGTCCCCGAGTGGTGGCACCATGCGCAGGATCATAGCCACAGACGAGGGGAGGAAGCTGACTGCTCCACTTGGGGGGTACCGGTCCAGGTGATCAAAGAGGTCGGGTCTTGACAGCACAAACCATCGGCTGCCGGATCCGGTCCCATCGCCCGGCTGCTGCTGGCTCAGAACTCTTCGTCGTGGATCATGCCGCGCAGCCGGGTCAGCGCGCGGTGCTGCGTCACGCGGACGTTGCCCGCGGAGATCCCGAGCGCTTCGGCGGTTTCCTGGGCCGAGAAGCCGACCGCGATGCGCAGGGTCAGGATCTCCTGCGGCACGCGCGGCAGCGAGGCGAGCAGCCGGCCCAGGCGGGCGCCGAGGTCGAGGTGCAGCGCGTGGCTCTCGGGCTCGTTGCCGGCGACGAGCGGGCGCTCGGGGAGCTCGGGGACGGGCTCGGAGCGGTCGCGGGCTTCCACCCGCTGACCTACGCCCAGATCATCGGGGTGACGTTCAAGATGGTGGTGGGCGTGGGCAACTGGAACGCGTCGGCGGCGATCAACGTGCCCGGACGGTCGGGGGACCAGCGTAGCTCGCACTTCCGTGATTTGAAATCACTGTGGGCTTCGGGCGGGCGGAACCTGGACGTCCGGAGCCGGCCGGCGGTGAGGCCCGGTCCGCCTGGCACCCCGGGTCCGGCAGCAGCACCGCCCGCTGCCGGATCCGGTCCACCAGACCCGCCTGCGCGACGATCGCCCGGCCTTCCAAATCGGACGGCGCGCCGTCCCGTACGCGCGACACGAAGCGTCTCACCACGGCCGCGAACTGGTCGTCGGGTGGCAGTGTCCGCTCTTCGATCCCGGTGCCGCTCTCGATGCGGATCACCGGGGCGTGGCCGGCCGGTGGTGTGTACGCCCACAACGCCGTGATCCGGCCCTGCTCGCCGGTCAGCTCGTAGCGGGAGCGGTACCCGTGGCGCATGCCGAAGGTCACGTGCGCCGTTCGGCCCGCCGGTCCGGTCAGTACCGCGGACCCGCCTACGTCGACGCCCAGCCGGGCGTCGACGTTCAGCGTCGCTCCGGCGACGTCGCCGTCCTCGCCGAGGAAGTCCAGGGCCGTGCGGACCGGGTACACGCCGATGTCCAGCAGTGCGCCTCCGCCGACCTCCGGGTCGTAGCGCATGTCGCCCGGTGCCGGCGCGGGGATCGTGAACTCCGCCGTCAACGAGCGGACGGTGCCGATGGCCCCCGTGGCGACCGCTTCGCGCACCGCCGCGTGCTGGGAGTGGCAGCGGAACATGAAGTTCTCGAACAGCGCCAGCCTGCGCTCGGCCGCGAGCGCCACCAGGTGTTCCGCGTCCTTCGCCGTGGTGGCCAGTGGCTTCTCGGCGAGGACGTGCACACCCGCCTCGAGCGCGCGCTCGACCCATTCCGCGTGCAGGGCCGCGGGGAGCGGGAGGTACACCGCGTCGAGGTCGCCGCGGGCCAGGAGGCGGTCGTAGCCGGTCACGGCCTCGCCGCCGAACCGGGCCGTGAACCGCGCGGCCTTCTCCGGCGCACGGCTGGCCAGCGCTACCACCGCGACGCCGGGGTGGCCCGTCAACGCCGGGAGCATCTTGCGCCAGGCGATGCTCGCGCAACCCAGGACGCCGACGCGGAGCAGGCTCATTCCGGTGCCTCTCGACGGAAGGAAGCGGCCGGTCGGCCGTTGGGGGTGGAGCCGACCGGCCGCGAGACGTCAGCCGAACGAAATCACCGCCGAGGCGACTTCGCTGTAGGACTCGTTCGCCGCGCCCACGAAGCAGCCGTTGGCGACCGTGGTGCAGTCCACCGGGCCCGACGCCGTCGTGAGCACCTCGTGCACCACGAACGACGTCGACACCGCTCCGGTGGCGTCGGTGGTCGTGGTCTGGCTGCCGGTGTCGCACACCGGACCCGTGGTTCCGCCGGCGCACTCCCAGATCGTCACCGTCTCGTTCGCCGAGTAGCCGGCGGCCGACACCGCCACCGACGCTCCGTCGGCCAGGCCCGTGGCCGGTGACACCGTCACGCTCGGCGCTTCCGGTGCCGCAGCTGCCGCCGTGCCGCCCGCGATGACGACGGCGAACGCCGCCGAGGCTGCCGCGAAGAACCGCACCTTGGTGGTTTTGGACATGCAGGAACACTCCGAATCATCAAGGGGAAAGTACAGGTCAGGACCCACGCGGCCGGGGTGGCCGTGATCGTTTGACCGTGTCCTCGATACTAGGAGAGAAGTTCACAACATGGCAAGCAAGAAGTATCAACTGCTTGTTTTCTGCCGGTGCTGAGCACGGGTCAGGCCGGGAGCGCGGGCGTCCCGGCCTGACCCGCAGTCCTGACGATCAGGCCGTCGGCACGGCCTTGATCGGTTTGGCGCCGATGTGCTGCCAGTCCTGCAGCTTCGCCCACGCCTCGAACGTGTGCCAGCCGACGTCGGGGAAGTCGGCGCGCAGCGCGGCGATGTCGGCGGCGAACCCGACGCGGTCGATGTACTTGAACATCGCACTGAGGTCCGGGCCGAGGAACGGCGCGTCCGGCGAAATCGCCGTGTAGCGGACGGGTTCGCCGATGACGTGTTCCAGGATCGCGGCGGCGGACGTGCCGGTCGGGTCGTCGCCGGCGATGTCGAACCGCTCGCCGAGCACGTCGTCCCGGTGTTCCACCGCGTGGCGCACGAAGCCCGCGATGTCGGCCACGGCGATCTGCTGCAGCGCCCGGGCCGCGGGCAGCGGCGTCGGCAGGAGCCAGCCTTCGTCGGTCCGCCGCAGGCCGAAGAACCGGTTCTCCATGAAGAAAGCCGGCGCGACGACCGTGTGCGGCACGCGGTTCTCCCGCAGGTACCGCTCGATCGCGGCCTTGCTGTCGAAGTGCGGGACCCCGGTGTCCCGGTCGGCGCTCGCCGCCGAGGTGTAGACGATGTGCCCCACCCCCGCGCGTCGCAGCCCGTCGATCGCGCCGACACCCGCGGTGGTCTCGAAGTCCGTCCCGGCGTCGAAGGAGTCCGAGAGCAGGAACGCCGTGTCGGCGCCGTGCGCGGCCTCTTCGATCGACGCGGCGACGGCGAGGTCGCCGACCACCACCTTGGCGCCCAGGCCGGCCAGCTCGACCGCGGCCGCCGAATCGGGTTTGCGGGTGAGCGCCCGGACGACGTGCCCGCGCCCGAGCAGTTCCCGGGCGACCGCGCCACCCTGCTGGCCGGTCGCGCCCACCACTAGTACGTCCAGAGTCATGCCGAAACCTCCTGGGCCACTGGAGAAATCCGCGCCGCCCGGCGGGTGCGCAGGCTCCGGCTGAGCCACACCAGGCCCGCCATGCTGTAGACCGCGTCGGCGGGCGTCACCAGCGCGGACGCCGCGACCAGCACCGGGTGCCGCAGGCCGGCGTCCACCAGGCCGCCGATCCGGTCCCGGACCTGCTTCGGCGTTCCCGCGACCACCCGGCTCGCGACGAGTTCGTCGGGAGCCGCGCTGATGGCGTCTTCGACCTGGGTCCGGCTGTACCGGTGCGGCAGCAGGTCCATCGCCCCGCGGAAGTCCGGGCCGAGGGGGTGCTCGGCACCGAACGCTCGCCACGCGCCCGCGTCGGCGAGCAGCGCGAGGTACCGCACGGACTTGGCGCGCAGCAGCCGCCGCACGTGCTGCTCGTCCCGGCCGAGCACCACGGTCAGCACCTGCGCCGCCTGGATCGCTTCGGGGTCGCGCCCGGCCCGCTTCGCCGCGCCTTGGACCTCGCGCAGCCGCCGCCCGTACTCGTCCGGGCCGACCGGCTCCCACGGGTACCAGCCGTCGGCGTACCGGCCGGTCAGCTCGAGCATCCGCGGGCCGTGCGCGGCCAGCCAGATCTCGGGCCGGCGGCCTTTCGGCGCCCGCAGGTCCAGCACCGCCTGGTCCAGCCGGAAGAACTCGCCCGCGAAGTCGAACGGCTCGGTGGCGTCGAAGCACTTCCGGATGATCTGCACCGCCTCGGCCAGCCGGGCCACCGGCCGGTCGTGGGTGACGCCGTAGGGGTCGAGGTTCTCCCGTTCGCCGGCGCCCAGGCCGAGGATCGGCGGTTTGCGCGTCAGGTGCGCCAAGGTCAGGAACGTCTGCGCGAGGCTCACCGGGTGGCGGCGGTGCGGGTCGGTCACGCCGACGGCCAGCCGGACGTTGCCCGCCCTGGCGGCCAAGTGTCCCAGCGCCGTGGCGAAGTCGAACGCCTCGTCCGGCGTGGGCGAGCCCTTGGCCAGGAACGTGAACCCGGGGTCCCAGATGGCGCGGGGGAACGGGCTGACCAGGTGGTCGACCGTCCACAGTGAACCCATGCCCGCCAGCTTCGCGAGGTTCAGGTGCCCGACCCCGGCCGCGACCGGCGCGCTGGTGGCCCAGACGATCCCGGGCGACACGGAGCGGCTCATCGCGGCTTCGCCTCCAGGACCCAGTTCGGCGGCGTCGCGCGGGTCGTGACGGCGAGCTCGAACCCGCTCTTGTCGAACACCGCCCGCCACTCGGCCTCGGTCCGCTCCCGGCCGCCGAGGTTGACGAGCATCTCGATGTCCATCAGCTTGCTGAAGTCGAACGTGTTGAGCTCGGGCACGGTCGCCTCGAACAGGATCACGCGCGCGTCCGCGTTGTCGCCGATGCGCCGGCGGATGTTGCCGAGGATCGCGACGCACTCGTCGTCGGTCCAGTCGTGCAGGACGCTCTTCAGGACGTAGGCGTCCGCCACCGGCACGTCGGCGAAGAAGTCGCCGGGGGAGCGCGTGACCCGGTCCCGCACGCCGTTGCGCTCGAGCACCGGGTCCGCGCCGGCGAGCACCTCGGGCCGGTCGAACAGGATGCCCCGGACCTCCGGGTGGGCGCGCAGCACCGCGGACAGCATGTGCCCGTGCCCGCCGCCGATGTCGGCGACGACGCCGAACCGGCCGAAGTCGCCGAGTCCGCTCAGCTCGTCGGCGGCCGCTTCGCTGAAGGCCGTCATCGCGCCGTTGAAGACCTCAGCCAGGTGCGGGTGCGCGGCGTAGAAGTCGAACGACTGCATGCCGTGCACCTTCCGGAACGCCTGTTCGCCGGTGCGCACCGTGTCCACCATCGAGGCGTAGGACTGCAGGCGGCAGGCGTGGCCGACGTGCCGCGCGAAGTTGCGCAGGCTGCCGGGGGTGTCGCTGCGCAGGCAGTCCGCGTCCGGGGTCAGCTCGAACCGGCCGTCGGGCCGCTCGGCGAACACCCCGAGCGAGGCCGCGGCGCGCAGCACGCGGTACAGCGCGTCCGGGTCGGTCTCGGTGGCCGTGGCGATCTCGGCCACCGTGCGGGGACCGTCGACCAGGTGGTCGGCGGCGCCGATCTCGGCCAGCACGTTGATCGAGTGCGAAAGCCACTGCGCGGTGACGAGCATGATGACGCGCACGCGGGGCGGCAGCACGGCCAGGTTCGGGAAGCCCGCCCCGGCGGTCGGCGGGGCGATCACTTCACTGGTCACGAGGTGTCCTCTCATCGGATGGGCTGGGGGTGGGTCAGGACGTCGGCCGGGTCAGCACCGCGGCGGACTGGAAGCCGCCGAAGCCGCTGCCGACGCTGAGCACGACGTCCATGGGGTGTTCGCGGGCGTGCACCGGGACGTAGTCGAGGTCGCACTCGGGGTCCGGGGTGGCCAGGTTGGCGGTCGGCGGGACCACCTGGTGCTCCAGCGCGAGCGCGCAGGCGGCGAGCTCGATCGAGCCGATGGCGCCGAGGGAGTGGCCGACCATCGACTTGATGGAGCTCACCGGCACCGAGCGGGCGTGCTCGCCCAGGCTGAGCTTGAACGCCGCGGTCTCGTGCCGGTCGTTCTGCTTGGTGCCCGACCCGTGCGCGTTGATGTAGTCCACTTCGGACGGATCGAGCCGGGCCTGCTCGAGCGCGCGGTCGATCGCCTCGCCCATCTCCCGGCCGTCCGGCCGGAGCCCGGTCATGTGGAAGGCGTTGCTGCGCGCGGCGTACCCGGCGAACTCGGCGTAGACGTGCGCGCCGCGGGCCCGCGCGGCCGACAGCTCTTCGAGGAGCAGGACGGCCGCGCCCTCCCCGATGACGAACCCGTCGCGCTCGCGGTCGAACGGCCGGGACGCGTGCCGCGGGTCGGCGTTGTTCGCCGAGGTGGCCCGGATCGCGTCGAAGCACGCGACGGTGATCGGCGAGATCGGCGCGTCGGTGGCGCCGGCCAGGACCACGTCGGCCGAGCCCTCCCGGATCAGCGCGGCGCCGTGGGCGACGGCGTCGATGCCGGACGTGCACCCGGTGGAGATGACCGCCGCGGGCCCCTCGGCGTTCGCCGCCCAGGCGACCTCGGTGGCCAACGTGCTGGGCACCATGAAGCTGTACAGGTGCGGCACGACGTAGTCCTCGTCGACCTCCCAGTGCTTGCCGTGGTCGCTGAGCACCACGTACTCCCGCTCCAGCGCGGTCGTCGCGCCGACGGCACTGCCGACGCTGACGCCGATGCGCTCGGGCGGGATCGCCCCGAAGTCGAGGCCGCTGTCGGCCATGGCCTCCCGGGTGCTCGTGACGACGAACTGGGCGGCCCGGTCCATCCGCCGGATCTCGCGTTCGCTCAGCCCGTTCTCCACGGGCGAGAAGTCGACCTGCGCCGAGATCTGCGACCGGAAGCCGCTGGGGTCGAACAGGGTGATGCGGTCGGTGGCGGTGCGCCCGTGCGAAAGCAGGTCCCAGAACTCCTTCTTCCGGATCCCGCCCGGGGCGACGACGCCGATGCCGGTGACGGCGACCCGGCGGCCCTGTGCCGGCAGTGCCATGAGCTTCCTCTCCGAGAACGGTGGTCCGGGAACGGTCAGGACTCGCCGAGCTCGTCGGCGCGGTAGGAGGACACGACCTGGTAGATCGCGAACGGCCGGCCGCGGGTGCCGTCCTGGTGGTCCCGCAGCGGGGCGGTCGACGCGCGGTGGTCCGGGCCGCGTTCCCAGGCGTCGAACTCCTCGAGGCCGGCCCACTCGCTGAGCACCGCCAGCTCCGCCGGGTCGTGCGGCGACCGCAGCAGCTCGTTGCCGAGCAGGCCGGGTGTCCCGGCGAGGCTCTCGCTGATCCGGTGGTACGCCTGCTCGATCGGCACGCTGTCGGCGCCGCGCAGGTAGAGCAGCACGCGCACCCGGCTCATCGGGACGCGCCGGCGGCCTGCAGCGCGTGGACCACCGTCGTCGTCTCCATGGACCCGCCCGTGCGGAACGGGTGCAGCTTCACCCGGTGCTCCAGGTGGTCGGCGCTGCGTTCGAACTCGCGGAACTCCGGCTCGCTCGTCCAGTCGCTGAGGACGAAGTACACCGGCGGGCCGACCTGCGTGCTGCGCAGCAGCCACTGCCCGAGGTTGGCGGGGTGCCCGGTGATCACGTCGGCGATGGCGAGCCAGGTCTGCTCGAACTCCGCCTCGACGCCCTCCTTGATCTCGAACCGGAGGATCACCCGGAAGTTCTCCTGCGCCCCCATCACATGCCCCCGTCGACGGTGATGACCGCGCCGTTGACGAACCCGGCGGCGTCGCTCGCCAGGAAGGCGACGACCGCGCCGACGTCGGCCGGGTCGCCGAGCCGGCCCAGCGGGATCCGCTTGCGGTAGCCCTCCAGGCGCTCTTCGACGGCCGCGCGTTCGTGGTCGGTGGCCCGCTCGGCCATCTCGGTCGCGATGATCCCCGGGGCGACCAGGTTGACGCGCACGCCCTGCGCGCCGAGCTCCTTCGCCAGCGACTTGGTGAGGCCGGTGAGCCCGGCCTTCGCGGCTGTGTAGTGGGCGCGCAGCGGAACGCCGATCTCGGCGACCTTCGACCCGATGTTGATGATCGTGGAGCCCGGCCGCAGGTGCGTCATCGCGCGTTGCGCCAGCAGGTACGCGGCGGTCAGGTTGGTGTCGAGCACCCGGTTCCAGTCCGCGACTTCGAGCTTGACGAAGGGGATGTGGCTGATCGCGCCCGCGTTGTGCACGAGGACGTCGAGCCCGCCGAGGCGCTCGCCGCACACCTCGATCAGCCGGTCGATCTCGGACTCCTGGGCGATGTCGGCCTGCACCACGTGGTGGTTGCCGTCTCGTTCGGACAGTTCGGCTTCAAGGGCCTTCGCCGCGCCGGTGTCGCTGTGGTAGCAGGTGACGACGTCGGCGCCGCCGTCCGCCATCGCGAGCACCACGCCGCGGCCGATGCCGCGGGTGCCGCCGGTGACGAGAACGCGTTTCCTGGCAGTTGTCATGGTCTTCCTCCCTGGGTCAGTCGCGTGGGGTGAGTGGGGTGGGGTCAGTCGGCGGCCGCTTCGACCTTGTCCTTGATCAGCTTCAGCTGGCCGGCGGAGTTGGTGTTGAGCCGGTCGGTCATGCCCGCGTCGTCCAGCGGCGCGCCCGGCTTCATCTCGAAGTCCTGGACCCAGCGCATGCGGACGCTGCCGCCGAGGTCCTCGTACTCCCAGAACAGGGACATGTACTTGAAGACGCCGGTGTCGACGCGGTGCGCGCGCACGGTCCGGGTGGCCGGGTCGGGGGTCCGCTCGGACACCCAGCTCCACGTCTTGCCGTTCTCGTCGGGGTGCAGCGAAAGCCGGAACTGCACGGTGTCGCCGCGCTGCTCCAGGATGACGGCTTCGGCGTACTCGCTGAACAGCCGCGGCCAGTTCGCGACGTCGTTGGTCATCCGCCACACCCGGTCGAACGGGGCGTCGATCACGATCTCGTTGTCGGTGTGCCCGGCCACGGCTAGACCACCTCCACGAGGTTGCTGTTGACGTAGGCGACCAGGTCGTCGGGGCGCAGGAGCAGGGTCGCGGAGTCCTCGGGGAAGGAGATCCCCAGCTCCTGCTTGACGCGGGCCTGGATCTCCAGCATCGCCAGCGAGTCGAAGCCGAGGTCGGTGAACTCGGTGGCGCCGATGTCCCCGCCGAGGTCGACCCCGTCGTCGGCGCCGCCGGTGGCGTCCATGATCTGTCTCAGACTGTCCAAAGTGAACACTGCCTGTCTCCCTTCTCGGTCAATCGGTTCCGCACTGGCGCACGACCACCGCGGAGTTGAAGCCGCCGTGGCCGCGGGCGAGCACCAGCGCGATCCGCACCCGCGCTTCCCGCGGCTCGTCCAGCACCAGGTCGAGGTGGTAGCCGTCGCCCGGCCGGCGGATGCCGACGGTCGGCGGGACCACGGAGTCCCGGATCGCCAGCAGCGCGAACGCGACGTCGAGCGCCGCCCCGCCCGCGAGGAGCCGGCCGGTCATCGTCTTGGGCGCGGTCACCGGGACCCCTTCGGGCCCGAAGATCGCGGCGATCGCGGCGGCCTCTTCACGGTCGAGCGCGGGGGTTCCCGCGGCGTCCGCGAAGACGACGTCGACCTCGCCCGGTGCGACCCCCGCGTCCTCCAGCGCTTCCAGCGCCGCGCGGCGGAGGCCGGGCGGTCGCGGCGAACCCGGCGGGGGGTCGAACGTCGCGGCGTAGCCGGCGATCTCGCCGTAGCGGTGCGGCGCGCCGCGCTCGGCGGCGGCCGCCTGGTCCTCGACGACGGCGATGGCGCCGCCTTCGCCGACGACGTGGCCGCACGCGTCGGCGTCGAACGGCAGGTACGCGCGGTCGGGGTCGGCGCGCGTCGACATCCGCCCGGTGGCGGTCTGCGCGACCAGCCCGTACGGGCACAGCGAAGCGTCGGTGCCGCCGGTGACGATGACCGGGGTGCCCGCCCGGAGCAGGCGCCGGGCGTGGCCGATGGCGTCGAGCCCACCGGCCTGCTCGGTGGCGATGACCCCGCACGGACCGCGCATCCCGTGCCGGATCGAGACCTGGCCGGTGGTGGCGGCGTAGAACCACGCGATCGACTGGTACGCCCCGACGAACTCCGGGCCCTTTTCCCACAGGCGCTGGATCTCGCGCTGGCCGAACTCGTTCCCGCCCGACGAGCTGGCGGTGACCACCGCCATCTCGTACTCGCCGAGCGCGGTGGCGTCGACGGCCGCGTCGGCGAGCGCGTTCTCGGCGCACACCAGGCCGTGCTGGGTCCACTTGTCGGTCTGCACGATCAGCCCGCGCGGGACGCGGTCGACGGCGTGGAAGCCGGCCAGCTCCCCGGCCACCGTGACCGAGTACCGGGAAGCGTCGAACCCGGAGATCGGCCGGATGCCGGTCTTCCCGGCCAGGGTGGCGGCCCAGCACTCCTCGACGCCCATCCCGTTGGGCGCGAGGATGCCGAGACCGGTCACCACGGCGGTGGTCACCGGCGCTCCGCGAGCGACGCGACCGGGCCGCCGACGTCCACGCCGGCTTCGGCGGGGTTCGCCGGCGCCTCGGTGTCCACGTGCCCGAGCTCGGGGCGCGGCGCGAGCGGGCACAGGTGGAACACCGCGAACGCGGGTTCGGTGCCGCGGTTCTCCAGCCGGTGGCGGACGTCCTTGGGCACCAGCGCGCCTTCGTCGGCGCCCACCTCGATCGGCTCGCCGTCGAGCGTCAGCACGAGCGTGCCGCGGACGACGTAGAGGAACTCCTCCGAGTACGGGTGGTAGTGCTCCGTCACGGACTCGCCCGGCAGCAGCGTGACGCCGCCCATGAACCCCGTGGTCGACCCCGCCGTCTTCGGGCCGAGCACGACCCGCAGGTCACCACCCCGCCGCCGGTTGGCGGGCACGTCGCCGAGAGCGATCTTCTGCGTCACGTGGCACTCCAGCTGTAGAAGGTCTCGGCCATGGCGTCCTTCGGTTCGCGCCAGCCGGGGTCGTAGGGGCTGATGAACTCCCCGAGCCGCTGGTTGATGTCCTGGTAGAGCGGGTGGGACCGGGCCTTGTACAGGTCGCCGGTGATGTCCTCGTCGGCTTCGACGAGGTGGAAGTAGAGCCCGTGGAAGCGGAAGAGGGTCCGGCGGCTCACGCCGATCAGGTGCGGCAGCTCGGACGCGTCCGAATCGGCGAAGATCCGGGCGACGTCCGCGCTGTCGTCCGCACCCATGCGGGCCACGATCAGTGTTCTCTGCACGCGCACCTCCGAAGGTGGTCTCGTTTTCGGACAGGGGTTTCAGACGCGCGCGGGCAGGATTTCGCCCGCGGGGGAGTCGTGCATCGCCAGCTGGGACAGGCAGCGCATCGCGAGCCGGCCGACGACGTCCGGATAGGACTCTTCGGTCGCGCGCAGCGTCCCGCCGGACAGCGCGGCCAGCAGCCGGGTCTCGTGCGCGAAGGCCGCCTTGTTCCGGGCCACCGCGCGGGCTACGTCCCGCAGCTCGCCGGTGTGCTGCCAGAGCCGCACGACGGATTCGTCGTTGCGGTACCAGCGTTCGGCGAGCAGCGCGGGACCGTCCGGGTGCCCGGGCTCCGCCCAGATCGGCACGCGGCTCTCCAGCGCGAAGTCCGCGTGGGCGGGCCCCGGGTGCCGGAACCGCATGACCGTGATGCGCGCGAGCCGGTCCGGCGTCGTCGACCCGCCGCAGTCGGCCATCAGGCTGTTTTCGAAGTACCGCAGGAAACCCTGCTCGGTCTGCGTGTCCCGGGGCTCGGCGAGGAACGGGCTGAGCCGCTGCTCGGCGAACTTCACCGTGGTCTGCCGGGACATGTGCCGGGCGACGTCGCCGAGCTCGCCCTGGTACTGGATGATCCGGACCATGCTGCCGTCCCCGATGAACAACCCGGTGGCGGGGATCAGGCCGACCTCGTTCCCGTCGGCGTCGTAGACGACCGGCGAGCCGGTCCGCTTGAACCCCGTGGCGGAGAAGATCTCGGCGATCTCGGCCTCGGTGTCCGGGCGGATGTGGTAGCTGATAGCGGCAAACGACACTTTTCTGCCTTTCTGCTCGGGACACCCCGTTCAGGTGAAGTTCCTGGTGATGCCGGCCCACGCGATCCGCTCGACGTCGGTCAGCGGCGCGGGTTCCGGCGGGGAACCGGGTGCCGCTTCCCGCGGGACCGGCAGGACGACGAACGCGTTGAAGGCGGCGCCCACCGCGCCCAGTGCCGCCAGGGTGTACCGGCCGAGCGCGCGCAGGCGGCGGCGCGACTGTCCACTCCGGACGTAACGACGGTCCGGCATCCGGCCCTCACCTCCCTTTCTCTCCGGTACCCCCAGCCAACCCCGGGCGGCGGCGGACGACCACGTGCTTGTGCCTGCAGGAATGCCGGAACTTCCGCCGCACCGGCTCAGGCGAGGACGACGGCCGCGTCCTTCTCGCCGTCACCCCGCTCGGTCACCGCGGCGAACCGCCGAGCGGCGTGCGCCAGCAGGCCGGCGTCGAGCGCGTTGTCCCGCGCGACCCCCTCGGCGAGCCGGAGGTCCTTGGCCATCAGGTCGGTGCGGAACGCCGCCGGCACCAGCCGGTCGTCGCGCACCAGCGCGGCCCGGAAGCTCAGCACCGGCGAGCTGAAGCCGCTGCCCGCGATCGCTTCGAGGAGCCGGGCGCGGTCGACCCCGCCCGCGGCCCCGATGTCGAGCGCTTCGGCCAGGCCGGCCAGCTGCACGCCGAGCAGCGCGTTGAACGCCAGCTTCGCACTCGCGGCCGACCCGGTGCCGCCGATGTGCCAGGTGTGCTTGCCGATCGCGCCGAGCAGGTCCGCCACCTTGGCGACGTCGGCTTCCTCGCCCGCGGCCAGTACGCGCACCTCGCCGGACCTCGCCTGGTGCGGGTTGCCGATCAGGCAGGCCTCCACCCGGGAGACCCCGGTTTCGGCGAGCCGGGCCGTGCAGGCGCGGGAGAAGGCGGGCGAGACCGTGGAGGCGTCGACGACCACCGTGCCGGGCTTGAGGCCGTGCGCCGCGCCGTCGTCGCCGAACAGCACCTCGTCCACGGCTTCCGGCCCGCTGAGGCTGATCAGGACGGTGCCGGCGCCTTCGACGGCGGCCGCGGGCGTCGCCGCGAACCGGGCGCCCCGGTCGGTCAGCGCGCTCGCCTTCGCCTCGGTCCGGTTGAACACCGAGACCGGCCGGCCGGCGTCGAGCAGCCGGTGGGCGAGCCCCGACCCCATCGCGCCGAGGCCCAGGCACGCGATCGGGGTGTCCGGTCCGGTCATGACGGCTCCTTGTCGAGTGAGGTGATCCAGGTCGTGTTGAGGGTCCCCAGCGCGGCGACGCTGGCCTCGCCGGTGAACACGGTCTTGCCGTGCCCGCGGAGGGTGACCGACAGGGGCCCGGCGTCGGTGTCGACGACCGTCGTGCCCCAGGCGCCCTCGGACCGCTGCCGGGCGGCGGCGGCCGCGCACACGGCGGTGCCGCACGAGCGCATCTCGCCGGTGCCCGGTTCGTACACGCGGGTGCGCAGGCGGCCGTCGGCCAGGACGTTGGCCCAGGTGATGTCCAGGTCCGCGTCGCCGAAACCGGGGTCGGCCAGCACCGGCTCGGCCGACAGGTCGAGCGTCTCGACCGGCGTCGTCACGAAGCAGACGAGGTGCAGGTTGCCGAGCGAGATGACGCTGCCCGGGTACTCCCGGCCGCCCAGCCGGACCGACGACGAGCCGAGGAACTCCGGCGGCAGCAGCTCGATCGACGTCGTGCCGCTGTCGTCGATGACGGTCCGCTTCGCGCCGACGCTGGTGCCGATCCACACCTCGCCCGGCGCGATCAGGCCGGCGTCGAGCAGGTAGCGCGCGACCAGCCCCAGGCCCGGCCCGCACATGGGCGCGACCGTGCCGTCCGGGTTGCGGCAGTCCATGAACCACTCGGCGTCGCCGGCCAGCGCCGGGTCGGCGAACTCGGTGCGCACCAGGCGGAGCACGCCGTCGCCGCCGAGGCCGCGGTAGCGGTCGCACAGGCCGCGCACGGCGCCGCGGGTCAGCCGGACGTCGTCGTCGGGGTCGATCAGCAGCACGAAGTCGTTGCCGCCGCAGAAGCCCTTCGCGTACCGCGGCCCCCGGTCAACCGCCGGCGGGGACACGGCGCTCCTCGGCGGACGCACGGGCCTCGAGGAAGTCCGTGAGGTCGAACAGCCGCAGCGCGTTCCCGGCGAGGATGTCCTGGACCTCTTCCGCACCGACGGGGAGGTCCCGCACGGCCTGGACCTTGTCCTCGAACTTGACCGGGATCGGGGGCGCGTCGGTGCCGAAGACCAGGTGGCGGGGACCGAGCAGGCGCAGGTTGGCCTCGTGGAGGCTGGGGTGGTCGAACGTCGTGTCGACGTACAGCCGGGCCGCCAGCTCGCTGGGCAGCAGCGACGACGCGGTCTGGTGCAGCTCGGGGACCGGGGCACCCGCGGCGTCGTCCGCCCCACGGGTCTGGGTCGTCCGGTCGTCCCAGTGCCGGGGCCGGACCGCCCAGTCGATGCGGTCGGCGAACAGGCTGAACGCGCCGCCGGAGTTCGCCGAGATGAAGTCGAGCGACGGGTGGCGTTCCAGCCGGCCGGACAGCACGAGGGCGGCGAGCCCGAGGGTCGCGTCGCAGGGCCGGCCGAAAATCTCCAGCAGGCCGTAGTTCGCGATGTCCCGGCAGCTCGCGGGCATCGGGCCGGCGTGCAGCAGGATCGGCACGCCGGCCTCTTCGGCCATGGCGAAGAAGTCGTCGGCGCGCGAGGAGTCGAGGTACTCGGCGTCCGCGCTGAAGTTCGCGATGAGCCCGACGAAACCGGGCTCCCGCAGGGTTTCCGCCGCGGCGGCGATGCTCTTCTCGTCGCCGAAGACGTCGCAGTAGACGTAGGCGCGCAGGTTCCGCCACCACTTCTGGACGGTCTCGCCGAGCCAGTCGTGCAGGGCGCGCAGCTGGTCGAACGGCTGCTGGTAGCCGAACGGCTGCCGGTACCCGGCGAACCGGTCCGCGGGCGCCATGGTCCGCGCGCCGCTCGGGCTGCCGACGATGGTCAGCTCGATGCCGGCGGCCGCCTTGGCCTCGATCATGCCTTCCACGTCGACCAGGCTGCGGGGCATCGGGGCGCGTTCGGCCGCTTCCGCCGAGATGATGTGCCCGTGGACGTCGATGATCATCGCGCGATCGCTCCCGTCGGGGCCTGGGCGGGCTTGCGGAAGTACAGGCAGCGCATCGCGGAGTCGGCGAAGAACGTCCGGAACCCCTCGGGGGTGCTGAGGTCGGCGGGCTTCTCGAGGTACTGCTGCAGCGCGCGGTCGATGTCCGAGTGCGTCGACTCCATGGACTTCTGGCGCAGCAGTTCGGGCAGCGGGCCTTCGAACTCCATGACGCGCACGACGAGGTTGTCGCGCACGAAAACGGCGGTCGCCAGCATGCGGCCGACCACGTTTCCGTCGTCGTCGGATATTTGGAGCGAGTCGGGCGGGGGATAGCGGAGGAGCAAGTTCTCGACTTCGCTCTTGCATTCCCGGCGAAACGTCCAGGCTATCGCCGCAACCTGTGTCATCTGATCACCTCTTGGAGTTCCCGCGAGTTCTCGCAGCGGATCGGATCCGTGCCCCACTCAGGCAAGGATGGGCACGGCCCACCCGGCTGGCCAGGCAGTCGGGGCAACTGCCGCCGAAACTGCCGATCGCCGCCACTACTTCCAGCAGAAGCACATGGCCGGGTTCTCCGCCCGGTGTTTAGCTTGGGCGCGTGACGGTATCGAAAGACGAGGCGAGCACTGCCCACGACTTTCGTCGAGCGGCAGTCGGGCAAATGGCGAACGTCGGCGTGCACCGCACCTTGCACGAATTGTGGGAGCACGCGGTGCGGCGGAACCGGCACCGCACCGCGCTGGTCGCCGGCGGCGAAGTCCTTTCCTACGACGAGGTGAACACCCGGGCGAACCGGCTGGCGCGGCTGCTGGCCGACCACGGTGCCGGGCCCGAACGCGTGGTGGCGCTGGCGCTGCCGCGGTCCGCGGCGATGGTGACGAGCGTGCTGGCCGTGGCGAAGGCCGGGGCGGCCTTCCTGCCCGCCGATCTCGCGTACCCGGCCGAGCGGGTCGCGCACATGCTGGCCGACGCCGCACCCGTGGTGGTGTGCACGACGCGCGCCGGCGCCGCGACCCTCCCCGAAACCGGGGTGCCGCTGGTGGTCCTCGGCGACGAGGGCCCGGCCGGAGCGCTGGAGAAGCGCGCCGGTACCGACCTGACCGACGGCGAGCGCACCGGCGAAGTCTCCGCGGCGAACCTGGCCTACGTCATCTACACGTCCGGCTCGACGGGCCGGCCCAAGGGCGTCGCGGTGACCCACGCCGGGCTGGCCGGGCTGGCGAGCGCGAAGGTCGCGGCGATGCGGGTCACCGACGACAGCCGGGTCCTGCAGTTCGCGTCCCCGAGCTTCGACGCGTTCCTGACCGAGCTCCTGTCCGCGTTCACGGCCGGGGCCGCGCTGGTCGTCCCGTCGGCCCCGACGCTGGCCGGCGAGGTGCTCAAGGCGGCGCTGCTGGACGGGCGCGTCACGCACGCGGTCCTGCCGCCGGCGGCGGTCGCGACACTGGCGCCGGAGGACTTCCCCGAGCTGCGGACGCTCGTCGTCGCGGGGGAGTCGTGCCCGCCGGACCTCGTCGCACGGTGGGCGCCGCACCTGCGGCTGCTCAACGCCTACGGGCCGACCGAGGCCACCGTGTGCGCCACCATGACCGCGCCGCTCTCGGCGGGCGAGCCGGTGACCATCGGCACCCCGATCGCCGGCGTCTCGGTGTACGTCCTCGACGCCGAGCTGCGGCCGGTGCCGGCCGGGGAGATCGGCGAGCTGTACCTCGGCGGCGCCGGGCTGGCGCGGGGCTACCTCGGCCGGCCCGCGCTGACCGCCGAACGGTTCGTCGCCGACCCGTTTTCGGCGGCGGGCGCCCGGATGTACCGCACCGGCGACCTCGCCTCGCGCCGCCCCGACGGCGCCTTCGTGTTCCACGGCCGCGTCGACGACCAGGTCAAGCTCCGCGGGTTCCGCATCGAGCTCGGCGAAGTCGAGGCCGTGCTGACCCGCCACCCCGGCGTCGCCCAGGCCGCCGCGGTGGTCCGGGACGACGGGGCCGGCGGCCGGCAGCTGGTCGTGCACGTGGTCCCGACCGGCGGGAGCGCGCCTTCGCCGGACGAGCTGCGCGCGCACGCGCTGCGGTACCTGCCCGACCACATGGTCCCGGCCGCCTACCCGGCGCTGGCGGAGATGCCGTTGTCGCCCAACGGAAAGGTCGACCGGACCGCGCTCCTCGAGCGGGAGGTCCGGCCACGGCCGGCCGGCCGGCCGCCGGAGACCTCCGCGGAGAAGGCGATCTTCTCGATCTTCCGCGAGCTGTTCGAGGGCGCGCCGATCGACGTCGGCAGCAACTTCTTCGAGCTCGGCGGGACCAGCATCCTCGCCATCGACGTGATCCTGCGCGCGCAGGAGGCCGGCCTGGAGCTCTCGCCGCGCAGCGTCATCGACCACCCGACCATCGAGGCGCTGGCCGCCGCAGCCCGGAGCGAAGCATGACGACCCGGCCGATCGCCGACCCCGGCGCGCTCGACGACCTCGACCTGGCGTCGCCGACGCTGCACGCCGAGTACGAACTGGGCGAGGTGTGGCGCCACCTGCGCGCCCACGACCCCGTCCACTGGCAGCCGCCGCGCGGCGAGCAGCGCGGGTTCTGGGTGATCACCCGGTACGCCGACGTCAACCAGGTGTACCAGGACAAGGCGCACTTCGGGACCGAGAACGGCAACGCGCTGGCCACGCTGCTGCACGGCGGGGACTCGGCGTCGGGGGCGATGCTCGCGGTGACCGACGGCGAGCGCCACGACAAGGTCCGCGGCGTGCTGAAGAAGGGCTTCTCCCGGCGGATGCTCGACCTGATCGGGCATTCCCTGCAGGAGACCGTCGACGGGTTGCTGCGCGACGCGCTCGAAAAGGGGGAGTGCGACGCCGCGCGCGACGTCTCGTCCAACGTCCCGCTCGGGGCGATCTGCGATCTGCTGGAGATCCCCGGAGACGACCGCAAGTACCTGCTCGACCTGACCGCGCACGCGTGGAGCTCGGACTACGCCGACGAGCCGCCCGAGGAGAGCTGGGTCGCCAAGAACGAGATCCTGCTGTACTTCAGCCGGCTGGCCAAGGCCCGCCGCGGCGCGACCGGCGACGACATGGTCACGCTGCTCGCCAACTGCCACATCGACGGGATGCCGCTCAACCAGGCCGAGCTGATGGCGAACTGCTACGGCCTGATGATCGGCGGCGACGAAACCGGCCGGCACGCGATCACCGGCACGATCCTGGCCCTGATCGAGAACCCCGGCCAGTGGCGGGCGCTCAAGAACGGCGACGTCGACCTGGCCACCGCGACCGAGGAAGCCCTGCGGTGGACGGTGCCGTCCCTGCACGGCGGCCGGACGGCGACCGCGGACGTCGTCGTCGGCGGCCGGGAGATCAAGGCCGGGGACGTGGTCAGCGTGTGGATCTCCTCGGCCAACCGGGACGAGACCGTGTTCGCCGGCCCGGACCGGTTCGACCTCGCCCGGACCCCGAACCAGCACTTCACCTTCGCCTACGGGTCGCACTACTGCCTCGGGCACTACCTGGGGCGGATGGAGGTCCGCGCGGTGCTCGACGGGCTGCGCCGGCTGGTGTCCGAAGTGGAGCAGACCGGCGACGAGAAGTGGATCTACTCCAGCATCCTGCACGGGATGAGCTCCCTGCCGGTCAAGTTCACCGCATGAGCGAGCTCGCGAGCGAATCATCCAACACTGCGCCGGCCGCTCAGGCCGCGCCGAGCGTCAGCGAGGGGTGCGCATGAGCGAGCTCGCGGAGTGCGCCGGCGCCGGCGCGGCGGTGGCCGTCGTCACCGGCGCGGCGCGCGGGATCGGTGCGGTGACCGCGGAACTGCTCGCGGCCTGGGGCGTCGCGGTCGTCGCCGTCGACCGCGACGAGGGCGAGCTCGCCGGCACGGTGGCCGCGCTCGGCGGTTCCGGCACGGGCATCGGCTGCGACGTCACCTCGGCCGACCAGGTGACGAGCATGGTGCGCCGGGCCGTGAGCGCGTTCGGGCACGTCGACGTCCTGGTGAACTGCGCCGGCGTGACCCGCGACCGGTTGCTGCTCACCATGACCGACGAGGAGTGGGACGCCACGGTCGACGTCAACCTCGGCGGCACGATCCGCTGCTCGCGCGTCGTCGGCGAGCACATGAAGCGGCGGCGGTCCGGGCACATCGTCAACTTCAGCTCCGTCGCCGCCGACGGCAACGCGGGCCAGGCGAACTACGCGACGGCGAAGGCGGCCATCACCGGCTTCACCCGGGCGCTCGCGGCGGAGCTCGGCCCGTTCGGCGTCACCGTCAACGCCGTCGCGCCGGGCTTCGTCGCGACGGCGATGGTGGACGACCTGGCCGACCGCCTCAACGTCGACCGGCAGGCCTTCCTCGACCGGGCGGGCGCGGCGACCGCGCTCGGCCGGGTCGCCTCGGCCGCGGACATCGCGGGTGTCGTGGCGTTCCTCGCCGGCCCGCGGTCGGGCTACGTCACCGGGCAGACCGTCTACGCGACGGGCGGCGACCGGTGATCGCCGGGTTCGGGTAGCCGGCCCGCGACGTGGTCGCGCAGCCGGTCGAGCACGTCGAGCAGGGCGGCGCGCTCGGCGTCGCCGAGGATGCCGAACGTCAGCTCGGCGTGCGCTTCGTGCAGGGCCTGGATCTCGCTCAGGTGCTCGTGGCCTTGGCGGTGATCTCGAGCCGGGTCGAGCGGCGGTCGCCGGGATCGTGGCACCGCTCGAGCAGGCCTTCGTCCTCCAGCCCGTCCACCAGGGACGTGATGGAGCGGCCGGTGACGCCGAGGCGGTCCTTGAGGTCGCCCATCCGCGGCCGGCCGGCCTCGTCGACGGCGAGCATCAGCAACACCCGGGACGGGGACCAGCCCCGCTGCTGGTAGGGCTGCCCGGCGAACCGGCGCAGCGCGTGCGTGGTGCGCATGATCGCGTCGCCCAGCTGTGCTCCGGTCGGCGGGGCCGCCGGTGGTTTGTCGCTTGACACCCCCCGACTGTACCGGTAATCCTGACAAGCGCAACTAACTCTGTCCGGATTGAAACTAATTTCAGGAGTGCGTGCATGGAAGCAACGGGGACGAGCACGGGCCCGCCGGGGACCGTCTCGCCGGTGAAGAAGAAAGCGTGGTTCAGCCGCAACTACAAGTTGCAGATGACGGGCGCGATCATCTCGGCACTGGGCACGTCCGCCGCGCCGGTCGCGATGGCCTTCGCGATCCTCGACACCGGCGGCTCGGGGACCGCGGTCGGCCTGGTGTCGGCGGCGGGCACGGTGCCCGCGGTGCTGTTCTTCGTGATCGGCGGGGTGGTGGCCGACCGGCTGCCGCGGCACCTGGTCATCGTCGCCACGAACCTGGTCAGCACCGTGGCGCAGGGGCTGTTCGCCCTGGTGGTGTTCCTGGATTCGATCAAGCTCTGGGAGCTGGTCGCGTTCTCGGCCGCCAACGGGCTCGCGATGGCCTTCCGCATGCCGGCCACCGAAGGCCTGCTGATGCGCAGCGTCGGCCGGGAGAACGCCAGCAGGGCGTTCGCCATCTTCCGAACCGGCCTCAACGGCGCCCAGGTCGCCGGGGCCGCGCTCGGCGGCGTGCTGGTGTCCGCCTTCGGGCCGGGCTGGGTGCTCGCCATCGACTCGGCCACGTTCGCCCTGACGTCGCTGCTCGCCTTCGCGATGCAGGCGGAGGGGAAGCTGCGCAAGCGGGAAGGCATGATCACCGAGCTGCGCGAAGGCTGGACCGAGTTCTCCAGCCGCAAGTGGCTGTGGACCGTGACCGTGCAGTTCGGCATCGTCAACGCCCTCGGGGTCGGGGCGTTCACGGTGCTCGGCGCGGTGGCGTCGGATCGGCAGCTCAACGGCGCGAGCGACTGGGGTTTCATTCTTTCGTGTGACGCGGTCGGCATGATCCTCGGCGGGTTGCTGATGGTGAAGCTGCGGCCGCAGCGGCTGCTGGTCTCCGGCGTCTGCGGCGCGGTGCTGCTCGCGTTGCCGCTGGCGGCGTTCGCGGCCGGCGCGCCCCTGCTGGTGATCTGCGCGGCGTCGCTGTTCGGCGGGCTCGGCGTGGAAATCTTCACCGTCAACTGGATGACCACGCTGCGGCAGGAGATCCCGCACGAGAAGTTCTCGCGCATCGCCGCCTACGAGGCGCTGTGCTCGTTCGGCCTCACGCCGCTCGGCGCGGCCGGCGCGGGTCCGGCGGCCGACAAGTTCGGTCTCGGCCGGACGCTGTGGTTCGCGAGCGGGGCGATCGTCGTCACCACCGCGATGGTGCTGGCCTCGGCCGAGGTGCGGAAGATCAAGCGCGCCCCGGACGACGGCACCCGGGGGCCCGGCGGGCCGTTCGGCGGTCCGGGTGGGCCTGGCGGTCCGGGTGGGCCCGGTGGCCCCGGCGGCCCGGGGGGACTTGGAGGCCCCGGTGGGCCGCCGCCCGGACCGCGCTGACCGCCGCGAGCCGGGTGGGTGGTTGCGTTGTCGTGAGTGTTCAGGGTGGTTCCAACCGCCCTGAACACTCACGACAACTGCGGCAGGGCGGGAAGGCGGGCTTGTGCTCGGCTTCGCCGCACCAGTCACAACCCGGATAGCTTTACTTTCGTCTATCCGGATTGCGTGTAGCCTGGGCGCGTGTCGAGGGAAAAGACGGAGGGGCCGCCGACCGGGGCGCAGCTGGCCGATGCGCTGATGCGCACCACCCACGCGTTGCGCCGGTTCGCCGGGCAGCCGTACCAGCAGCGGGGCTGGTCGACCTCGAGGGTGCTGCTGATGCTGGCCGTCGACGAGGCCGGCACCCCGCGGATGGGCGAGCTGAAGGACCGGCTGGGCGTCACGGGCCGGTCGATCACGTCCCTGGTGGACGGTCTGGAGGAGGAAGGGCTGCTCAAGCGGTGCGACGATCCCGGTGACCGGCGGTCGATCCGGCTCGAGATCACCGCGAAGGGCCACGAGCACCTGGGCGAGATCAAGGCGCTGCACGACGCCCACGCGGAGCTGACGTTCGGCATCCTCACCGACGCCGAACGCACCGCGCTGGTCGACGTGCTCGGCCGGCTGCGCGACCACGTCGCCGGCCGGTCGTCCGAACCCGACCGGTAAAAACGCGCCGACAATTCCCGACCGGCAGAAAACTCGCGTTAACCACTATTCCCGTTGCTCGCGGAAATGATTTGTGCTCATGATGTCGGCATGGTTGATTCGAGCACGATCACGGCCGATCTTTCCGATCCGGAATTCCTGCAGAACCCTTATCCGGCACTGGCCCGGCTCCGCCGCGAATCCCCGGTCGCGCGCGTCCGGACGGCGTTCGGGTTCGACGCCTGGCTGCTGACGAAGTACGAGCTCGTCCGGGACGCGCTCGCCGACCCGCGGCTGGTCCGCAACGTGCCGGGAGAGGTCGATCCGATCCGGCAGGGAACCCCGGGCGGCGGCGCGGCGGTGGCCGGCCGCGACTTCGTCCCGCCCAGCGTCCTGGACACCTTCGACCCGCCGGAGCACACGCGGCTGCGCGCGCTCGTCCAGCCGGCGTTCACCACCCACCGGATCGACGCGATCGCCGACCGGATCGAGACGGTGGTCGCGCCCCTGGTCGACGAGCTCGCCGAGACACCGGAGTGGGACGTCATCCCGCGGATCGCCTACCGCCTGCCACTGGCGGTGATCGGCGACATGCTCGGCGCGCCGCCGGGCGCCGACGTCGAGCTGACCCGGATCACCGCCGGCCTGCTCGCGGAGGACACCGACGAGGACAGCTTCATGGCCCACCGCGTCGCGCTGCATTCACTGCGCGACTACCTGCTCGCGCTGATCGCCGAGAAGCGCCGGCAGCCGGGTCCGGACCTGACGAGCGCCCTGGCCGCGGCCGTGCCGGCGTCGGACGAGGTGGCCGGGTACGAGGTGGTTTCGTTGCTGGTCAACATCGTCGTGGCCGGCTACGTGACCACGGGCAACATGATCGGCACCGGGATGGCGGCTCTGCTGACGCACCCGGACCAGCTCGCCCTGCTCCGCGCAGACCGCGGGCACATCGCGTCGGCGGTGGAGGAGTTCGGCCGCATCGAGGCGCCGTTCACGTCGGTGCTGGCTTTCGCGGCGGAGGACCTGGCCTACGGAGAGGTCGCGATCCAGCGCGGTGACGCGGTGATCTCCTCGCTCACGGCGGCGAACCGCGACCCCGCCCGCTTCCCCGACCCCGACCGGTTCGACATCACCCGCGCGGACCAGGGGCAGCTCGCGTACAGCCGAGGTATCCACCGCTGCCTCGGCAGCCACCTCGCCCGCGTGGAGCTGGCGGTGTTCCTGCGGCTGCTGCTCGACCGCTTTCCGGTGCTGGAGCTGGGTTGCGCCCCGGAGGACCTGCGGTGGCGGGCCATCGGCGAGATCAGGGGACTGCGGGCCGTGCCGGTTCGCACGGCCTGAGCGAGGCTTCGTTTTCGCGGTGCCGAGGCGCGGTTTGCGGGTCGCGCGGCTTGCGCGGGTTGCGCCGTGCTCGCGGCGAATCGGCGGCCTGGCCGCAAGCCGGGCCCGGCCGTGCGGCGTGAGTGGCCGCGAGTCGTGTCCGGCCGGGCCCGGCCGTGCGGCGTGAGTGGTCTTCGCCTCCGCGGCGCCCGGCGCGAGCCGTGCCCGGGCGCCGCGGTCCGAGGCGGGCTACACCTCCCCGGCGTGGATCGGCCGCCGGGCCCGCAGGCCGGTCCAGGTCCGCTCGACGTACTCGAGCGCGGACTGCCGGTCGGCGGGCCCGGTCGCGATTCGCCAGCCGGCCGGCACTTCGGCGAACCCCGGCCACAGCGCGTGCTCGCTCGCGGCGTTGACCAGGACCAGGTAACGACCGTCCTGGTCCTCGAACGGGTTGGTTCCCACGAAAATCCCTCCACCCGAAGAAGTTCTAAGCACCGACCAGGCCCTCGTCCGCCACCGGGGCGAGGGCGTTGGCGCGGCGGACCGCGACGCGGTCGACCTTTCCCGCCGTGCTGACCGGAAACCGCGGCCAGCGCACGAACCTGACCGGCGCGTGCGTCGGCGTCATGTGCCGGGACACGTGGTCCCGCAGCTCGGCGAAGCTCAGAGGGCTGTCCTCGGCCAGCACCACGCCGGCGTGCAGCTCCTCCACGAGGTCCGCGCGGCGGTGGCCGTACACGCACGCGTCGACGACGCCGGGGTGGCCCACGAGCACCTTTTCGACCTCCGTCGGCGCGATCTTCGTGTCGTGCACCTTGACCACGTCGTTCATCCGGCCGAACAGCCGCAGGTAGCCGGCGGCGTCGAAACTGCCGTAGTCGCCGGTGCGCACCCAGCCGTCGCGCAGCACCGCCGCCGTCAGCTCCGGGTCGGCCGCGTAGCCGCGCATGCCGTACGGGCTGCGCACCGTCACTTCGCCGACCTCGCCGACCCCGACTTCCCGGCCGGTCTCCGGATCCCGGATGACCACGGCGATGTCGGGCCGCGGCCGGCCGACGGTCGTGCGCAGCGCGGGATCGCCGTGGCCGTCGGCGGGCAGCATGGCGATCGGGCCGGCTTCCGTTGTCCCGTAAGCGAAGTGCAGGACTCCCGGGAACACCGCGAGGGCCTGCTCGATGCGCTCCGGCGACGCCGGGCAGCCTCCGTAAAGCAGTCCTCGCAACGACGACAGGTCCGCCGTGCGCGCGGCGGGGTGGCCCGCCAGCTCGTAGAGGAGCGGCACGCCGATGAACGTGTCCGTGATCCGGTGCTTCGCGATGTCCCGCAGGAACGGTTCCGGCTCGAACCGTTCGCGCAGCAGCACGCTGCCGCCGGAGGCGATCGCCACGTCGGCCAGGACGCCGCCGGTGTGGCTGGCCGCACTCACCACCAGGAAGTGCTTCGGTTCGTCCGCGCCGGCCAGCACGAGGTCGTTCCACGCGGCCCAGGTCTTGTGCACGCCCTTGGGGCGGCCCGTGCTGCCGCTGGTGTAGATCACCGTGGAGCACCCGGGCGCCCGGGGCTCGAACTCCATCCGGAGGTGGCCGAGCGGCCGGCCGTCCACGGTCACCGTGTCGCGGATCGGCCGGCCCACCCCGCACAGGTGCGGCTTTTCCGGCAGCAGCGCGGTGATCTTCGCGACCCGGCTCGCGTTCGCGTCGTCGAACACCACGAACGACGCGCCGGTCTCGCGGATCATGCGCGCCCGGGCCGCGACCGAGAGCTCGTGCGTCACCGTCCCGTGGTTGGCGCCGCTGATGTGCACGACGACGGCGCCGAGCAGGTGCGCGGCGTACCGCGCTACCAGCATCCACGGGCTGTTCACCGCGGTCAGGATCGCCACCGTGTCGCCGGCTCCGGCGCCGGCCTCGTGCAGCGCCGACGCGACCCGCAGCACCGCGTAGCGCACTTCGGCGGCGGTGAACGTCTCGTCGCGCCAGCGGAGGACCGGCCGGTAGCCGTCCCCGGACAGTTCGGCGAGGATGCGCGCGACGTAGTGCCCGGGCGCGGCCGGCTCAGTGGCTGACATGGCTGTCCCACTTCCCGTTGGAGGTCTGGAGCTGCTGCCGGTCGAGGCCGCGGGGCGGGCGCGACCAGCCCGCGACGTAGGTGCCCTGCCCGGTGATCGCGCTCGCCCGGTCGTCGACCAGGAACTCCGCCACGTGCGCGACGCCCGCGGAGTAGGGCTCGGCGCCGTCGCCGGCCGGGCGCAGGCGCGGGCGGGGGTTCGCGGCGCAGGCCAGCGGCGCGATGTAGTTCGCGGTGATGCCGAACGCGGCCAGCTCGACCGCGAGGGTCCGGGTGAAGCCGATCAGGCCGGACAGCACGGTCTGCGCGTCGCGCCACTCGTCGTCCCCGGTGCCGGTGGCCAGGCCGACGGTGATGACCCGGCCCCACTTCCGGCGCGCCATGGGCGCGGTGGTGGCGCGGCAGCAGACGAACAGCGAGCGCAGCCGGCGCCGGACCGTGCCGATGTGGTGCTCGAGCGACGGCGACCGCTCGGCCGGGACACCCAGCGGGACGCCGGCGACGAGCACGGCCGGGCCGCCGAGCTCGGACCCGACCGTGCGGATCGCGCTCTCGAACGACGTGCTGTCGGCGCAGTCGGCTTCGAGCGCGACGCACTGCCGTCCGGCCCGCGCGATCTGCCGCGCGGTCTCTTCGAAGCCCGTGAGGTCGGTGTCGACCAGCGCGACGTCGAACCCGCCGCGGGCGAGCCGGACCGCGGCCGCCGGGCCGACGTCGTCGTTCGCGCCGGCGATGACGGCGACCCGGGTCACCGGGCGCCCGGCTGCTGCGTGGTGCGTCGCATGGCGATTCTTCCTGCTCGTTCGAATGCCGAACCGTGCTTTCCGGCCCAAGCTAAGCAATGCCCCGCGAATCGGACCATGCGGTTCCGGTGGAAAGAAGAAAGGGCCGACCGGCAGTTTTCCGGCAGATGCCCCGATTCAGTGGCCGGGAAAGTCCGGTGGTCCGCATCCTGGGGAAAGTGGTGTGCGAATAACGGCCGCGCCGACCAGAGGAGTCCTTCGTTGCGAGTACTGTTCACCACCCTGTCCGGCGTCGGTCACCTGTTCCCGATGGTGCCGCTGGCCCAGGCGTTGCGGGAGGCCGGGCACTCCGTGCTCGTCGCGAGTGACGACGGGTTCGCCCCGGCCGTGCGGGAGATGGGCCTGCCGGCCACCGCCGTGCTGCCCCCGAGTGACGTGTCCACGCTGCTGAAACCGCCCACGGGCATCCCCTTCGGCCGGTTCGACCCGCGACGGGCGGCCGAGGGCAGCGGACGGCGGTGCGGCGAAGCGGCCGTGCGGGCGCTGCCGGCCGTGCGGCGGCTGGTGGCGGAGTGGCACCCGGACCTGGTGGTCTCCGAGCCCATGGAGCTGGCCGGCCCGGTCGCCGCGACGGAAGCCGGCGTGCCGTGGGTGCGGCACCACTGGGGGCTGTTCCCGCCGGAAGGCATCCTGGCCGCCGCGACCGCGTCGCTGGCGGACGCCGGGCTGCCGCCGCTGGCCGAGCCCGTGCGCACGCTCGACATCTGCCCGGGCGGCCTGCAGTTCCCGGCGGAGGTGCCGGTGACCCCGATGCGGTACGTCCCGTTCCACCGGCCGGCCGACGCACCCGCCTGGCTGACCGGCGGCGGGTCGCGCGTGTGCCTGACGATGGGGACCATGCTGCCCCGGCGGGAACCGGAGGTCGCCCCGCTGTGGCGGCGGCTGCTGGAGGAGTTCCTCGGGCTCGGCCACGAGGTGGTCATCGCCATCGACCCGAAGGACCGCCCGGTGCTCGGCGACCTGCCCGACGGCGTGCGGGCGGGCTGGGTGCCGCTGGCCGTCCTGCTGCCGACGTGCACGGCGATCGTGCACCACGGCGGCATGGGCAGCTCGCTGACGGCGGCGACGTGCGGCGTGCCCCAGCTGATCGTCCCGCACTTCGGCGACCAGTTCCGCAACGCCGGCCGCATCACCGAGGTCGGCGCGGCCCTCAGCCTGGCCCGGACCACGGAGGACCCGGCGGAGATCGCCGCGGCCGCCGCCGCGGTCACCGGCTCGGCGGCGCTCAGGGAGATTTCCCAGCTGCTGGCGGCGGAGAACGCGCTCCGGCCCAGCCCGGCCGAGGTGGCCGCCCAGCTGGCCGAGCCCGCGACGACGCGGACGACGTGAACCCGGGTGCGATGCCCGGCTGCCGGGCGTCGCACCGCCGCTCGCGGTGACCGGCCTGGCCGGCAATGAGGGGAAGCGGCGGCGATGTCGCGGCCGGTCCCCTGTGGAGCCCGGCCGCGAGCGACCGCGACCGGTCCACCCGGCGCGCAAGTGCGGAACAGCGGCGCCGTCCCGATTCGGCCGGACCCGATCGCGCCACCGGCGAGGCCGGGCCGTTTCACCGGGGGAGCGGGGGTTCGTCGGCCGGGCGAGCGAGCGCTGTCCGGTAGCGCTGTTTCACCGGGGGAGCGCGGGTTCGTCGGCCGGACGAGCGAACGCCGCCCGGCAGCGCCGTTTCACCGGGGCAGCGCGGGCTCGCCGGCCGGCACGTACCGATCGAGCAAAGTGGACAGATAGCCCGGCCCGAAGCCGAACCCCTCCACGGCGGGCACCAGCCGCCGCAGGCGGTCCAGGCTGACCACCGGGGTGCTCGCCGGCCGGTGCACCACCCGCTTCTCGACCGTGGTGCCGAGCCGGGTCGCGATGCCGTCGATGATGCGCTCGACCGGCGCCGGTACCCCGGACGCCACGTTCACCACCGTGTCGCGCACCCCGGCACCCAGCAGGCCGTCCAGCGCGGCGAGGGCGTGGCGGACGTCCACCAGGTCCCGCGAGACGCCGCGGCGCACGAGCACCGAACCGGACCGGACCTGGGCGACCAACGCCGGCAGCAGCTGGTGCTCGCGCTGGCCCGCGCCGACGAGGTTGCTCAGCCGCAGGGTCAGCCAGCCGGCGCCGCTGGCCGCCAGCACCGTTTCCAGCGCCAGCTTGTGACGGCCGTACGCCGAAGTGGGGAACACCGGCCCGGTCTCGGTGCCCGGGGACGGCGTCCCGTACAGCACCGGCGACGCCGTCGAGAAGAACACCACCAGCCGGCCGCGGTCCCGGCACTCGAGCGCGACGCGGTGCAGCAGCCCGGCTTCGCGGTCGAACTCGGCCGCCGAGTCCACGATCGTGCTCGACACGCCGGCCGCGATCGCCGTGACGCCCGGGTGCCGGTCGCCGAAGTGCGCGCGCAGGTGGGTCGCCAGGAAACCGCCGCCGATCACCTGCATCGCGGCCGGGTGCTCACGTCAGCGCCCGCAGCGCCGCGACCAGCGTCCGGGCCTGGACGTTGAGGTAGTGGCGGTGCTGCAGCAGCACGGTCAGCTGGCTCAGCGTCAGCCACTGGAACTGCCCGTCCGGCCGGACGGAGAAACCGTCGTCGACCTCGAGGATCACGTACCGGCTCCGGGCGTCGTAGAACCGGCCGCCCTCCTCGGAAAGCTCGACGTCGAACCAGGTCCGCTCCGGCCGCCGGGCGCGCACCAGATCCACGTACGGCGGCCGGCTTCCGGGCGGCAGGTGCCGGTAGTTCTCCGGCACGCACTGCACCGTGGGCGCCAGCTCGACGACGTCGAGGTAACCGGGCTCGACCCGGGCGTTGATCAGGGCGTGCACCACCCCGTCGAACCGCTTGACCAGCAGCGCGACGACGCCGGTCCCGTGCGGTTCGAGCAACGGCTGCTGCCAGGAGTCGACCTCCCGGCAGCCGGCCCGCACGTCCACGGCCACGACGCTGAAGAACCGGCCCGACTCGTGGGCGATGGCGTCGTCCGTCCGGTGCCAGCGCTCGATCTCGCGCAGCGGCACCGGTTCGGTGGCCAGCTCGTGCTCGGTGTGCATCCGGGTGATCCAGCTGAGCACTTCCGCCGTCGTGTGCAGGCCGCCCGCGGTGTCGGCCGCGGCCGGCAGGCAGGACAGCACCGTCCGGGCGTCCATGTTGACCACGTTGTCCAGCAGCAGCAGGCGGTGCAGCTGCCCGAGGGTGAGCCACTGGAAGTCGTCACCGGACTCGACCTCGGGACCGACCTCCACGACCATGTTCCGGTTGCGCTTGCGGTAGAACCAGGCGCCCTGCTCGGACTGCAGGACGTCGGCGATGACCTGCCGGGGGTCGGCCTCGGCGAAGTGGTCCAGGTGGGGCACGACCCGGCCGCCGTGCACCCGGGTGTAGTTGCTGCGGGTCGCCTGGACCGTCGGCGCGAGCTGCAGCCCGTTCGGGTTGCCCGGCTCCGCCTTGGCCTGCATCAGGCAGTGGAGCACGCCGCCGATCTCGCGGACGGCGATGCCCAGGATGCCGATCTCGGGCTGGTGGATGATGGGCTGGGACCACTCGCGCACCGGCCCGAAGTCGCTGCGCACCCGCAGGCCCCCGACCGAGAAGAACCGGCCGCTGGCGTGCGCGAGGTCGCCGGTGCCGGGGTCGAAACCCCAGCTGCCCAGCTCGGCGAAGGGGATCCGCCGCACCTCCTGGACGTGGTGCGGCCGCCGGCTTTCCAGCCACGCCAGCACTTCCCGGTGGGTCAGCACCCCGTCGACCGTCGCGGCGGACTCGGCGATGCGCCGGGGCAGCGCGGCGTCGGTGTGGCGCAGCAGCCCGGTGGACGTGGCCGTCGGCATTCGGTTCCTTCCGTTACGCCAGCAGGACCGGCAGTTCGGCGAGCCCGCGGAACGCGGGGATCTCGACCCCGAGCCACGGCACCTGCGCGGCGGGCACGGCGAGCCGCGTCCCCGGGAAGCGCTTGAACAGCGTCGACAACGCGATCTGCGCTTCCATCCGGGCCAGCGGCGCGCCGAGGCAGTAGTGCGCGCCGTGGCCGAAGCCGAGGTGACCGCTGGTGCCGCGCCCGAAGTCGACGTCGTCCGGCTCGGCGAAGCGGGCCGGGTCCCGGTTGGCCGCGGCGATCGCGATCTGCACGAGCGCGCCCTGGGGGATGACCTCGTCGCCGATGCGGAGCTCCTCGGTGGCGTACCGGAAGGTCGCGTTCTCGGCCGGTCCGTCGAAGCGCAGCAGCTCCTCGACCGCGTCCGCCACCAGCTCCGGCCGGGCGATCAGCTCGGCCGCCCGTTCCGGGCGTTCCAGCAGGTGGAAGATCGAGTTGCCGATCAGGTTGCCGGTGGTCTCGTGGCCGGCGAACAGCAGCAGCCAGGCCGACGACACGAGCTCCCGCTCGTCGAGCCGGTCGTCTTCGCGGGCGCTCACCAGCGAGCCGATCAGGTCGTCGCCCCGCTCGACGCGCTTGCGGGCGATGAGGTCCACCAGGAACTCGTGCAGCTTGCCTTCGGCCTCCTGCTGGGCGGTCGTCGACTCCTCGTCGAACCCGGTGTGCGCGACCGTCGCCGACCACCGCTGCACGTCCGCCCGCTCTGCTTCCGGCACCCCCAGCAGCTCGCAGATCACCGTGATCGGCAGGGGGAAGCTGAACCGGTCCATCAGGTCGACCGGCTCGCCCAGGGGGATGCCGTCGAGCAGCTCGTCGGTGATCGCCTGCACCCGCGGCCGCAGCGCTTCGACCCGGCGCGGGGTGAAGGCCAGGTTGACCAGCCGCCGGAGCCGGGTGTGCTTCTCGCCGTCGGAGTTGATCATGTTGTCGTCGAGGTGCACCGAGCTGTCGCCGAAGATGGCGGTGTAGGCGTCCCACGCGCCGTACATGTCCTTGCTGAGCCGGGGATCGGCGAGCGCGGCCCGGGCGTCTTCGTAGCGGGTGACGACGTAGGTCGGGAACCCGTGCGGCGCCGTCACCGGGCACGCCGCGGCCGACTCGCGCAGCCGGGCGTAGGTCGGGTACGGGTCCCGCCGGAAGTCCGCCGTGAACATCTCCGAAACGGGGCTGCTGCCCGCGATGTCCGTCATCCGAGGGCTCCCTTCGCGTCGAACCGGACCGGCAGCTCGTAGACCGAGCGCAGCAGCAACCCCGAACGCCAGCGCAGCTCGGCCGGCTCGACGGCCAGCCGCAGGCCGGGCAGCCGGCGCACCACGGCCGACAGCCCGGCGGTGCTCACCATCTGGCCCACCTTCTGGCCGAGGCAGTTGTGCGTGCCGATGCCGAACGCGATGTTGAGCTCGCCCTCCCGCGTCACGTCGAGCCGTTCGGGCTCGTCGTAGTGCCGGGGATCCCGGTGCGCGGCGGTGATCACCGGGCACACGACCGAGCCCTTCGGGATCACCTCTTCGCCGTAGTGCAGGTCCTTGGCGGCGAAGCGGAACGTCGCCGTCTGGGTCCCGCTGTCGTAGCGCAGCAGCTCGTTGACGGCGTTGTCCATCAGCTCCGGCCGGGCCCGCAGCAGCTCCAGCTGGTCCGGGTGGGTGAGCAGCGAGTGCAACGCGGTCCCCAGGAAGGCGGTCACCGAGTCGACGCCGGACAGCACCATTGTGACGACCATGGCGAGCAACTCCGGCTCGGTCATCTCGTCGCGGTCGCGGGCCCGGACGAGGTCGCTGATCACGTCGTCGCCCAGCTGCTCGCGGCGCAGCCGGATCACCTCGAGCACGAGGTCGCGGATCTCGTACTTGATCCGGTCGAAGTCGTCGGAGTGGTGCTGGTAGCTGGGGCTGGTCAGGTTGCGGCCGAGCTCGCGCAGCCGGGCCCAGTCGGCCGGTGGCAGCACGTGCACCCCGACCAGCTCGCCGATGATCCCGTCGGCCAGCGGCGAGGCGTACCCCTCGATCAGCTCGGCCTCGCCGTCGGCGGCGAACTTGTCGATCAGCTCGTCGGCGAGCCGTTCCGCGGGCTCCTGGAGCGAACGCGCCTGGCGCGGCGTCATGTTCTTCGCGATCACGCGGCGCAGCCGGGTGTGCTCGGGCGGGTCGAGCATGGACAGGTTGCGGTGGAACGGTTTCAGCTCCGGGTCCATCAGCTGGTGCGCCGCGAGCGAGCCCTCGGTGACGGAGCTGCGGTCCTTGACGAGGTCGGGGTCGATCAGCGCCGCGCGGACGTCGTCGTAGCGCGTGAGGAACCAGAGCCGGTTCAGGCCGCCGGGGTAGAACCGCTGGGAGACCCCGTCCTCCTCCCGCATGTGCTCGTAGGTGGCGTGCGGACAGGCCACGAACTCGGGGCTGAAGAGCTCGGGCACCGCGTCCTGCTGGGTCATCGGCTTTCCTCGTCGGTGAAGGTGACGGGCAGTTCGCGGACGGCGCGCAGCAGGATGCCGGGCCGCCAGTCGAGGGTGTCGGGCGGCGCGGCGAGCGCCAGGCCGGGGAGCCGGCGCAGCACGGTCTCGAGCGTGATCCGCGTCAGCATCCGGCCGAGCTCCGCGCCGAGGCAGTTGTGGATGCCGTGCCCGAGCGCGACGTGGTGCTTGGCGTCCCGGGTGATGTCCAGCCGGTCGGGGTCGGGGAACTGCTCGGGGTCGCGGTTGGCCGCGGCCAGGGTCAGCGCGACGACCGCGCCGCGGGGGATCACCGTGCCGCCGAGCTCGACGTCTTCGCTGGTGAACCGGAACGACGCGGTCTGCATGGCGCCGTCGAACCGCAGCAGCTCCTCGACCGCGCCGTCCATCAGCTCGGGGCGCGACCGCAGCAGCTCCAGCTGACCGGGGTCGAGCAGCAGTGCGAGCAGGGCGTTGCCGAGGAAGGCGGCGGTGGTGTCCATGCCGCCGAGGACCAGGGTGACCACCAGGCCGAAGAGCTGGTCGTCGGAGAGCTCGCCGCGATCGGTGGCCGCGATCAACGCGCTGAACACGTCCGGCCCGGGGTTTTCGCGGCGCCGCGCGATCAGGACGTCGACCATCGCCTTGATCTCGAACTTGATCGCGTCGTAGTCGACGGTCGTCGCGCTGTTGTCCGGGGTGGTCAGCCGGTTGCCCAGCACCCGCAGCCGGTTCCAGTCGAACCCGGGCCAGTCCTCCTCGGGCCGGGAGCCGAGCATGCCGCCGATGATGTGGTAGCAGAGCGGAACGGCGAGGTCGCCGACGAGCTCCGCCTTCCCGTCCGGCCGGAACTCGGCGACGAGCTGGTCGGCGTAGGCCGCCGCCTTGTCCGCCATCGCCCGGATGCGGCGCGGGGTGAACTCCTTGGCCACCAGCCGGCGCAACGTGGTGTGCTCCGGCGGGTCCAGCATGATCAGCGTCCGGTGGAACGCGGCCAGCTCGGGGTTTCCCCGCCCCTTGGCCAGCCCGCCCGTCGACACGGATTCGCGGCTCTTGCGGAAACGCGGGTCGCGGAACGCCGCGCGGACGTCCTCGTAGCGGGAGACGAACCACACCTGCATGCGCTCGCCGGCGTACCGCTTGCACACCACCGGTTCGTTTTCCCGGAGCGCCCGGTACGTGGGGTAGGGATTTGCGGTGAACTCTTCGCTGAACAATGCGGGAGCGTCTGTTTTCGGCATGGTCACCTCGAGTGGCCTGACGGGAAAGAAAAGTGAACTCGACGTCACCGCCGACCATATTGGCTCGCCAGGGGCCCGGCACCTGAGAGAACGGCAGCAGTGTTCCGGCGGTTTCGCGGCGCTCTCGGGCCAACTTGGATAAAACGGACTTAGGCGACATCAGTGCCTTGACAACATGTCAGACGCGTTGATAGACAAACTCATATCTTCCGAACGAGACCCTCCGAGGGTGCGCCATATGGAGATCGCCAGTCGGCCTCAGCCATCCGACGCCGCCCAGCCGCGTGCGCGCCACCCCGAGCGACCCGGTCAGCGGGACGTGACTCCGGATTCCCCCTCATGCGCCGCCGGGTTCCGGCCGGCCGCCGAACAGGAGCTGCGTGGCCGTTCGCCGACGGCAGCTTGATCCTTGCTCTGTCCGGCCGCTCCGGGCACTCTCGGTGCCGAGGTCCGGTGAACAGAATTCCACGACGTGATCCCCGGGCAGGGAGATCGCGGTACTGTGGTAAGAGTGAAAAACTGGGGGTTGGTAGCTGGGGTTGAATTCGGCTTGAACTGAATCGATCGGATCGCGCGCTCCGCCGGGTGTTGAGGTGCGCGCACTCGGTGATCGCGGGCTGGGGGTTGTCGGGTGACGGCAGCTGGGGGGTCGCGCGATCGCCGGTCGAAGGTACTGGGGGCTTTGTGTTCGAATCGAATGAATCATTCAGAGTTGAATTACGAAGATTGCGCATCAAATCCGGCGTCACGCAGGAAGAATTGGCGGAGGCGTCGGGCATCAGCGTGCGGGCGATCAGTGACCTCGAGCGGGGCCGGACCCGCCGCCCGCAACGCAAGACGGTGGAGCTGCTGGCCACCGGCATGCGGCTGGACGAGCACGACACGGCTCGGCTGGTCCACGTCGCGCGGAAGGCCACTTTGCAGGTGTCACTGCCGCACGCCGGGCCCGGCGCGGTCCAGTGCGGGCACGACGCGGCCCGCTTCGAGGCGGCGGATCCGGGCCGGATCTGCGAGCTGCCGCCCCGGCTGCCGGGGTTGCGCAACACGCTGCCGGACTACCCGGTGCTCGACGACTTCCTGCAGTCGGTGGCCGCGGCCGAGACGGTGACCCCGGCCAACGGCAACACCGCGTTCATCGTCGGGTCGCCGTGGGTGGGCAAGACCACGGCGGCGGTGCACGCGGCGTACAAGTGGCGGCACCTGTTCCCGGACGGTCAGCTGTTCATCGACCTCAGTCCCGACGGCCAGTCGGCGATGCGCCCGCTCGACGTCGTGCGGCGGTTGTCCCGTTCGGTCGGCGCACCGGTGGCGGAGGGAGCGGACCTCGAATCCGCGGCGGCGGCGCTGCGGAGCTTCCTGGCCAGCCGGCGGCTCCTGATCGTCCTCGACAAGGTGGTCAGCGAAGCCCAGGTGCGCGCGGTGCTGCCGGGCGTCAGCGCGAGCGCGGTGCTCGCGGTGTGCCGGCGCCGGTTCCCGGCGCAGACGGGCATGCCGACGGTGTCGGTCGAGCCGCTGTCGGTCGGCCTGTCCGTGGCCCTGCTGGCGGCGGCGCTCGGCGAGCAGCGGATCAGGGACGAGTACGACGCGGCGATCGGGCTGGCCACCCTGAGCGGCGGGCTCCCGCTGGCGCTGCAGTGGGTGAGCGGCCGGCTGCAGCGCAATCCACATTGGACACTGCACCGGCTGTTCACGGCCTTGATCAACCCGCAGACGAGGAAGGATCTGATCGGGTCCTGCCGGATGGACCTCAGCGGCCGGTTCTACACCCTGTACGAAGAGTTGTCCCCGGACACGCAGCGCGCGTTGTGCGCGCTGTCGCACATCCACGCCGACGAGTTCACCTTGGACATGGCGGCCGCGGTGCTCGGCACCGCGGTCGACGACGCCGAGCGGATGATCGAGTACCTCATGGAGTGGCAGATCATCTCGGTCCACTACGACTCGGCACGCGCGGCCGCGTTCCGGATAAACCCGTTCGTCCGCACGTTCGCGATGAGCGTGTCAGAGACGAGTGACCCGCTGGCCGACCTGGAGAACGTCCGCCAGCGAGCGACTACGGTCCTGGGCATCAAGGTATGACGACCGGCGGATGACGTCGGACCGCACGGCGGGCCGACCGCCGTGCGGTCCGCCGTTGCCGCGCCGACGCCAGAATGCAGCCCCTGACCGGATGACACCTGGTCAGGGGCCGTTCTGTGCTGGTCAAGCGGAGTGCCCCCGGCGCGGCTCCATCCAGAACCCAACGGCTTGAGATCGGGATCAGTGGTGGACCGAGCTGAGCGAGAACGCCATAGGCGTCCTGCTGGCCGGGCTGTGTCCGAGGGCTCTTGCCCGTCATGGGCAGAGCGATGTCGAACTTGTTCCGCTCATCACGCCAAGCCCGAACGCGGCTGACGTGGGTAACCCGCCTGGCACCCATGGTGACGGCAACCCGCTGACCAGCAAAGGGAACCACGATCCATGCCCTGGTTGTTCCGGGTGCCTCCTGGTAGGGAAAACTCCACCCCGCACGGTGGTGTCGTCCCCAGGACCGGTTGGGGTGCCAGCTTGATCGTGTGCGGCGCTACAGCCGGCCAGGCTTGTGTCGTGGCCCAGATGACTGACTTTCAGCTCCGCCCCAGGGAGAGTGGCATGCCGGTGCCCCGGTTGCGGCGCGTATCGGAGGGTTCCGGATGAACGTCATCGGGATCGCGTTTGCCATGGCAGGTGCCGTGTTCGCCGCGCTGGCCGCGCACATGCAGCACCGGGCGGTGCACACGACGATGCGGGACGCCGACGACGGGCCGACGCTGCGACTGCGTTCGTTCAGCCGGTTGCTGCGCCAGTCAGGCTGGCTGCTCGGCCTGCTCGTGATGATCGTCGGCGGGACGCTGCACGCGGTAGCGCTCGGTCTCGCACCGGTTATCGTGGTGCAGCCGGTCGGTGTGCTCGCGGTCGGTGCGACCGCGTTGTTCGCTGCCAGGGCGGGCGGGCCGAAGCTCACCGGACGCGGCTGGCTGGCGATCGGCGCGATCGCGGCAGGCGTGGCTGGTTTCGTGTGGATTGCGGCGAACAACACCACGCCGACCGAGGTGAGCGATTCGGCCGGCCTCCAAGCCGCCAAACTCGTCGCGGCCGGCGTGGTCGGGATGTCCCTGCTCGCCATGATGACGCGGGGACGGGCACGCGGCCTTGCGTTCGCCACCGCCGCGGCCACGGCGTACGGGCTGGTATCGGTGCTGACCAGGGCGGTGCTGCAGCAGGCCCAGCACGGCGGTCCGGTCTCCGCGCTGATCGTTTCCGCGATCGCCATCCTGCTTGCCCTGCTGGTCGGGGCCTGGCTGGTGCAGCAGGCGTATGCCAGCGCACCACCGCACACGGTGATGGCGTGCATCACGGTGGTGGACCCGATCGTTGCGGTGGCGATCGGGGTGGGGCTGCTCGGTGAAGCGAGCTCGATCAGCGGTTGGGTCGCCGTGTCGGGGCTGCTCTGCGCGTTCCTCGCCATCGGTGGCGTACTGGCACTGGCCCGGTTCACCGATCATCGCGGCGAGATCGTACGGCCGCACTCGGTCCTGGATTCGAGCAAGCGACCAGTGCCGGAACCCGTTCGCGCAGGCTGACCCAAGCGCGAGCGTGAACGCCGCGCTAGCCATCTGTATAACGACATATATGGCGGGGCGAGCGCCGCGCGTACAGCACCGTATTTCACTTGCTGGGCGTGGGTGCGGCAGCTTGCACGGCGGCGATTGGGTCGTAGTGCCACGCGGTGAGGACTGCGTGGATGTGGCCGTAGGAGATCGCGAACGATCCGACCGCGACGATGGTGCCGATGCCGTAGCGGACCGTGTTCCAGAACCAGGTCCGTCGCCAGCTCACCCTGGTGAGCACCTCGACCGTGACGATCAGGGCGATCGGCCATACGCCGGCGCCGACCTGGGGGCTCAGACCCGGCGGCTGCGCGCTCGCGGGCAGCCAGGTGTGCAGGACGTTGGCGGCGATCGAAGTGACGGAGCCGAAAGCGAAACCAAGCCGGCTGTTCCGCTCGTGGGAGTCAGGCTTGGTCGAGCCGTGGGTAGAGCACCTCTTCGACCAGCAGGAGGATCGCCGCGGCGACCGGGATGGCGACCAGGGCTCCGATGATGCCCAGCAGCGCGCCACCGAGCAGGACGGCGACGACGGTGACCAGCGCGGGGACCTTGAGCACGTTCCCGATGATCTTCGGCACCAGCAGGTAGTCCTCGACCAGCCGGTAGACGACGAAGAACCCCACGGTCGCCAGGCACACCGGGAGTGAGACGGTGAGCGCGACGAGGCTCACCAGGACGCCGCCGACCACGGAGCCGATCACCGGGATCAGGTCGAGCACCGCGACCGCGATCGCCAGCAGCGCCGCGTAGGGGACGCCGAAGATCAGCAGCCAGACCAGGGTGAGCACCCCGGCGATGACGGAGACGGCCAGGTTGCCCAGGACGTAGCCGCCGACCTTGGAGAAGATGTCGTCGCCGATGAGGATCGCCCGCGGCCGGCGGGAGTGCGGGACGAGCCGGTACATCGTGGCGCGGATGCGGGGCAGGTCGGCGACGAAGTAGATGGTCAGGACGACCACGATCAGCGCGTCGGTCACGACGTTGAAGACCGCTTTGCCGGCGCCCAGGACACCGCCGGCGAGGCCGCCGCCGGAGCTGAGCGCCGACTCGACCGCCTGCTGCAGGTGGAAGCGTTCGTTGAGGCGGCCGAGGAAGGTGTTGTGGTCCTGGGCCTCGCGCAGGTACTCGGGGGCCTGCTTGACCAGCGCGGTGGCCTGTTCGACGATCACGGGGATCGCGGCGGCGAGGAACCCGCCGGCCGCGCCGAAGGCGACGACGAACACGGTGGTGACGGCGAGCCAGCGCGGGAAGCGGCGGCTGACCAGCCACGACACGGCGGGTTCCGCGCCGATGGCGAGGAACAGGGCGAGCCCGACCAGGACGAGGATCTGCTCGGCGCCGGCGAGGAGCTGGATCAGGCCGTAGGTCACGGCGACCCCGGCCGCGGCGGTCATGCCGATGAAGAACGGCGATCGGCGGTCGAGCCGCTTGCCGATCCCGCCCAGCGGCCGTTCGGGGGTGCTGATTTCCGCGGCTTCGGCTTCCGCCTCGGCGACCATGCCTTCGTCGTCGCTGTGGGGTTGCCCCACGAGCGGGTGGTGTCCTTCGGGAGTGGAGGTCATGAGGCACCGCGCTGTCTCGCACCCGGGGTACGTGGAGGAAGGCCGACGCGACCCGTGGTGACGAAGCCGCGCGCTGGTGATCGGCTGTGTGTTCAACCTCGGGGAGGGTAGCCAGGCCGGGCGGGCTTCAACCGGCCGCGAGGGCGGCTGTTTCGCGAGTGGCGCTCAGCCGAGGTTCTCGCGCTCGGCGGGGTGCTTCGGGCCGATTTCCGGTGCAGCCGTCAGAGCGGTCCTTCCAGCGCCGCGATCGCCCGGCGTCCGAGGCTGCCCTGGACATGCCTCTTCATCGCGCGCTCCGCTGCTCGGGCGTCTCCCGCGATGACCGTCTCCGCGATCTCCGCGTGCTCCTGGCGGACGCGCTCGCGGTCCTCGTCGGTGTCCGGTGTGGACCGCAGCGCCACCAGGCGGTAGCGGTCCGCCTTGTCCCAGAGCCCTTCGAGCAGCGACGACAGCAGCGGGTTGTGCGACGCCGTGTACACACTGCGGTGGAACGCCCGGTGCGCCAGCAGCGCCTCGAATCCCGTCGACGCGCTGAGGGGCTCGAGGCCGCGGAGTGCCGACTCGATGGCCGCCACGTCCGCCTCCGTGCGGCGGCCCGCCGCGAGCTTGGCCGCCAGGGGGTCGAGGTTTTCGCGGATTTCGAAGAGGCTCCGCGCCTCCGCGGCGTCCAGCTCGGTGACGCGCGCGTCGCGGTGGGACGCCAGTGTCACCAGGCCCTCCGCGTCCAGCCGCCGGAGTGCCTCGCGCAGGGGAGTCGTGCTGACCCCCAGCTCGACCGCGAGGTGCTCCTGGGAAATGGTCTGCCCGGCGGCCAGCTCACCGGCGAGGATGCGGCGGCGCAGCTCCTCGTAGGCGTACGCGTTCTTGGTGAGAGCCGGGCGGGGGCTGGTCATCCGGCCAGCCTATAGCCCATAACCACGCGTCGCTTCCGCGAGGCGCGCGACGAACTCGTCCGCGTGCGCCTCCTCCCAGACCAGCGGCGGACGCACCTTCAGCACGTCTCCGCCGGGACCGGTCAGACCGGCGAGCACGCCCCGGGTGACCAGGCCGTCGAGCAGGGACCGTGCCACTTCACGGGAAGGACTGCCGTCGACCGGCAGCACGTCGACGCCCGCCAGCAACCCCGTGCCCCGCACCGGACCGAGCACCGCCGACCCGGCCGCCAGCTCGCGCAGCCCGCGGCGGAGGTGCTCGCCGACCCGGACCGCTTGAGCCGGGAGGCCGGTCAGCTCGAGGACGTCGAGGACCGCGTGGCCCGCGGCCGCCGCGGCCGGGGTCGCCGCGAACGTCGAGAAGTACTCGTACTCGCGCGCCAGCACGTCGGCGATTTCGCGGCGGGTGACCAGCGCGCCGATCGGGTAGCCCGCGCCCATCGGCTTGCCGAGCGTCACGAGGTCGGGCGTGATCCCGGCCAAAGCGAATCGCCACAGCTGCGGCCCGCTGCGTCCGTAGCCGGACTGGACTTCGTCCGCGAGGTACAGCGCACCCGCCGAATGGGCGCCTTCGACCAGCCCGGCCAGGAACTCGGAGGGGGCGTCGAGGATGCCCTCCGACGTGAACTGCGAGTCGGCCAGCACCAGCGCCGGACGCAGGCCCGCGGCCTCGATCCGGGGCGCCACACCGGGTTCGCGCGGTGCGGCGAAGGTCCCGACGTGTGCGGGCCGGTAGCCCGGCGGCCACTCGTTCGAGCTGAGCTCCGCCATCCACTTCGACGAGCCGTGGTACGCGTGCTCGGCGATGATCGCCGCGTCGCCGCCGGTGTACGCCGTCGCCAGGCGCCACGCCAGCTCGTTCGCCTCGGTGCCGGACGTCGTGAACAGGCACGTGTCCAGCTCCGGCGGCATCGTCGCCAGGATCCGCTCGGCCAGGGAGACGATGCCGCCGTGCAGGTACCGCGAATGCGTGTTCAGCTCCGCCAGCTGCCGCCCGACGGCCCGCGCGACGGCGGGGTGCGCGTGCCCGACGACCGCCACGTTGTTGTACGCGTCGAGGTACCGCCGTCCGTCCCGGGCGTACAGCCAAGGGCCTTCGCCGCGGACCAGTTCGAGCGGACGGCGGTAGAACAGCGGGGACAGCCCGCCGCCCATCGCCGCCGCGCGCCGGGACGGCAGCTCGCCCGCCGGGACAGCCGAAGCGACGTCGCGGGTGCCGGCCAGGCGCGCCAGCCGGTCGCCCAGCTCGTCCGGGGTGAGGTCGGCGAGCAGCCGCAGCACGCGCTCGCTCGTGTCGTCGTACTGGGTGATGTACCGCTCGTTGTCGCGGTGGGTCTCGCGCCGCGTCGCCGACACCGCCAGCGTCGTGAGCAGCCGCGCGATCACCAGCTCGCCGAGCACCGCGGCCTCGGCCACACCCAGCGCGCGGTGCCGCTGGTAGCCGCGCAGCACGGCTTCGGTCGCGCGCCAGACGTCCTCGGCCCGGCGCAGCACCGAGGTCAGCGTGACGGCCAGGTCGGTGACGGCGGCCGTGTGGTGCATGTCGCCGAAGTCGATCACTCCAGTGACCGCGCCCGCTTCGGCCAGGACGTTGGTGAGCGTGACGTCGGCGTGCTGCAGCCCGGCCGGCAGCGTCGCGGTGGCGGCGAGCGCCGGCGCCACCCGGGCCACGAGCTCGGCCCGGCCGATCCCGGACGCCGCGACGACCGCCGGCGTCCGGCGGACGTCCCACAGCAGCTCCCGTCCCGCCGCCGGGTGGAAGAACCCCTGCAGCGCCACGGAAACCCGCGCCGCGGCCGAGCCGACCCGCGCGGCCATCGCGTCGTCGACCGGGCTCCCCTCGAGCGGACGGCCGGGCAGCAGCGTGATCAGCCGGGCCAGGCAGGCCCGGCCGGTGTCGTCGGTCAGCCGCGCGACCTCGCCGACCGGCTCCGGCACCGGCAGCCCGGGGTCGGCGGCCCGCACGTGCGCGAGCGCGCGGACCTCCATGTCGACGACGTCGGCGCGCTCGGCCGGGTTCGAGATCTTCAGTACGAACTCCTCGTCGACGAGCACGTTGAGGTCGCGCTCGCTGTCGAGCGGCTTCAGCACGGTGTCCGCGAGGTCCCAGTGCTCGCGCAGCGCCGCGCGCAGGCTGCCGGGGGAGAAGGCCGGGGCCGGTTCGGTGAAGGTGCTCATGCGGGGAGGTCCTTTCCGGGAGTGCCGGCTTCCAGGGTGAACGGCCGGTCGTGGCCGGGGTAGACGAGATCGGCGCGCGACCGGACGAGCGCCATCGACTCCGCCGCGGCCACCTCGTCGACGGCGCTGCTGCAGCGTCCCCGCCGCAGGGCGCCGGCGGACGGCACGGCGTCGCCGGTCAGCAGCGCGGTGCCCGCGGCGGTGGCGACGGTCAGCCCGATCGAGCCCGCGGTGTGCCCGGGCAGCGCGGTGACCGTGACACCGGAGGCGAGTTCGAGGCCGTCGGCGGCGGGGTGCACGGAAACGCCGCCGAGGACGGCCGCCGTCCAGGGCGGGGCGAACGGACTTCCTTGCGGCGCAAGGTCTTCCGCCGGATGGATGAGGACGTCGGCGAAGAGGTCCGCGTTCTGGACGTGGTCCCAGTGCGCGTGCGAGAGCACCAGGACGTCGATGTCGCGCGGCGCCAGCCCGCGGTCGCCGAGGGCGCGCAGCAGGGCGCGGCGCCGCCCGGCGTGACCGCAGTCGAAGAGGATCCGCCGCGCGCCGGCGTGGACCAGGTACACCCCGCAGAACCCGATGCTGCCCTGGTCCGAACGCTGCCCCTGGCCCCGGAGCAGGGGATCGACGTCAGGCACGGAACCGGCCGAGCGTGTAGGGGAGGACGCCGCCGTGGGCGTAGTAGACCGCCTCCTGCGGGGTGTCCAGCCGGGCGCGGACGGCGAACTCGAACGCGGGCGCGCCGGCCGGCCGGACCCGCACGGTGACCGGCCGCGCGGGGTCGTCGACGGCTTCGGGGATGCCGAGCAGGTCGAACTCCTCGGTGCCGTCGAGCCCGAGCGAGCCCGCGCTCTGCCCGTCGGCGAACTGCAGCGGCAGCACGCCCAGCTGCACCAGGTTCGACCGGTGGATCCGCTCGAACGACTCGGCCAGCACGACCCGCACCTTCAGCAGCGCGGTGGCCTTCGCCGCCCAGTCGCGCGACGACCCGGTGCCGTACTCACGGCCCGCGATCACCAGCAGGGGAGTGCCGGTGAACGACCGCGCGGCGTCGTACACCGGGACGACTTCGCCGTCGGCGTCCCGGGTCCGGCCCCCGGGCCCGAGGCGGTTCTTCAGCCGCGGGTTGGCGAACCCGCCGCGGACCATCACCTCGAAGTTGCCGCGGCGGGAGGCGTAGGTGTTCAGGTCCGCCTCGCCGAGCGCGGTCAGGTAGCGCCCGGCGCAGCTCGACGGCGGGATGCGCCCGGCCGGGCTGATGTGGTCGGTGGTCACCGAGTCGCCGAGGAGCAGCAGCACGCGCGCGTCGCGGAGGTCTTCCGGCGGCGGCGCGACGTCGTCGAGGAACGGCGGGCGGCGCAGGTACGTCGAGCCGGCCGGCCACTCGAACCGGGCTCCGCCGGCCGAGGGCACGCTGGCCCAGCGCTCGTCGCCGTCGAAGACGTCGGCGTAGGCGTCGCGGAACAGCTCCGGGGTCAGGTGGGCGGTGACGACGGCGTCGATCTCGGCGTCGTCCGGCCAGAGATCGGCGAGGAACACCGGCTCGCCGTGCGCATCGGTGCCGAGGGGTTCGGTGGTCAAGTCGCGGGTGATCGACCCGGCGAGCGCGTACGCGACCACCAGCGGCGGCGACGCGAGGTAGTTGAGCGAGACGTCGTTGTTGATCCGGCCGTCGAAGTTGCGGTTGCCCGAGAGCACCGACGCGACGACCGTGCCGCCGGCGACCGCCGCGGTGACCTCCGGCAGCAGCGGCCCGGAGTTGCCGATGCACGTCATGCAGCCGTACCCGACGAGCTGGAAGCCGAGCTCGTCGAGCGGCCGGTCGAGCCCGGCCCGGCGCAGGTACTCGGTGACGGTCTTCGAGCCCGGCGCGAGGCTGGTCTTCACCCACGGCTTCGCCGTCAGGCCGCGGGCGCGGGCATTGCGGGCGAGCAGGCCGGCGGCGACCATCACGTGCGGGTTGGACGTGTTGGTGCACGACGTGATCGCCGCGATGGCGACCGCGCCGTGCGGGACCGGACCATCCTTTGTGGACTCGATCGCGGCCCGGGCGTTCGCGGGGACGTCGGCGAGCGCGACCCGATCCTGCGGACGCCGTGGCCCGGCGAGCGACGGCGTGACGGCGGAGAGGTCGATCCGCACGCGCTCGGCGTAGTTCAGATCAGCGCCGGGGTCGTGCCAGAGGCCTTGTTCCTTCGCATACACCTCGACGGCGGTGACGTGCTCGGGCGCGCGCCCGGTGAGCCGCAGGTAGCCGAGGGTGGCGTCGTCGATCGGGAACATCGCCGCGGTGGCGCCGAACTCCGGGCACATGTTCGAGATCGTCGCGCGGTGGGCGAGCGGGATCCGCGCGATCGCGGAACCGGTGAATTCGACGAACTTCCCGACGACGCCGTGCGCCCGCAGGGTTTCGGCGATGGTGAGCACCAGATCGGTCGCGGTGACGCCGGGGCCGAGCTCACCGGTCAGGTCGACGCCGACGACGGGCGGGACGAGCAGGTTCAGCGGCTGCCCGAGCAGCGCCACCTCGGCCTCGACGCCGCCGACGCCCCAGGCCAGCACGCCCAGCGCGTTGACCATCGTGGTGTGGGAGTCGGTGCCGGCGCAGGTGTCCGGGAACGCCCAGCCGTCACGGCGCTCGACGACGCTCGCCAGATACTCGAGGTTGATCTGGTGCATGATCCCGGTGCCGGGCGGGACGACGCGCAGCCCGTCGAGCCGCTCGCCCCACTTGAGGAAGCGGAACCGTTCGGCGTTGCGCGCGTACTCGATCTCGACGTTGCGGCGCAGGGCGTCCGGGCGGCCGGACACCTCGGTCGCGATCGAGTGGTCGACGGTCAGGTGGCTGGGGATGTGCGGGCGCACCGCCGCCGGGTCGCCGCCCGCTTCGGCCACGGCGTCGCGCAGTGCGGCCAGGTCGGTCAGCACCGGGACGCCGTTGGTGTCGTGCAGGAAGACCCGGGACGGCGAGAAGGCGGCGACGCCGGTTTCGCCGCGCACGAGCCGGTCGATCTGCCCGGCGGTGACCGAGTGACCGTCTTCGTGGCGCAGCAGGTTCTCCAGCAGGATCTTGTGGCTCAGGGGCAGCCGCTCGGCGCCGGGCACGGCGTCCAGGCGGTGCACCCGGTACTGCGTGCCGGCCAGGTCGAGCCGGGTCAGGCTGGCGTAACTGTCCGAGGTCCGCTTCACATCAAGCCTCTCCGCATAGCTTATAGGCTATAATATCAGGCATGACCTCCCTCCTGGACCGGATCATGGACGCGCACCGCGGCATCCGCCCCGAAGTGCCGGTGAGCACGCTCGAACGCAGCCGGCTGCTGTCGGACGAGCTGGGCTGCGACGTGTGGCTGAAGACCGACCACCTGATGCCGACCGGCTCGTTCAAGGTGCGCGGCTCGGCCAACAAGATCCGCGTGCTCGGCGACGCGGCGAAGCGCACCGGGGTGATCACCGCGTCCACGGGCAACCACGGCCAGGGCGTCGCCCGCGCCGGCAAGCTGGCCGGCGTCGCCGTGACCGTCTACGTCGGCCAGACGACCACCCGCGCGAAAATGGCCGCGATCGAGGCCCTGGGCGCGGACCTCGTCGTGGTCCCGGGCGGCCCGCTCGACGCCGAACAGGAAGCACGCAAGCAAGCCGCGCAGCGGGGAAAGCCCTACGTGGCGCCGTATAACGACGTCGACACCGTGGCGGGGCAGGGCACGCTGGGGGTGGAGCTGGCCGAGCAGGCCCCGGACCTGGACGCGGTGTTCGTCTGCGTCGGCGGGGGCGGCCTGATCGGCGGGGTGGGCACGGCGCTGAAGGCGCTGAGCCCGCGCACCCGCGTCGTCGGCGTCTGGCCGGAAGCGTCGACCTGCCTGCTGGACTCGCTGAAGGCGGGCCACATCATCGAGACGCCCGAATCGCCGACGCTGTCGGACGGTTCGGCCGGGGCGGTCGAGCCGGGTTCGGTCACGTTCCCGATCTGCCAGGAGGTGATCGACGAGACCGTCACGGTCTCCGAGGAGGAGATCGCCGCCGCGATGCGCAAGATCGCGGAGGGGGAGCGCTGGATGATCGAGGGCGCGGCCGGGGTCGCCGTCGCGGGCCTCGTCAAGACCGCGCAGCGGTATCGGGGGAAGAAGGTCGCGGTCGTCCTCTGTGGACGCAACGTCACGCTGGAGACCTTCCTGCGCGCCGTGGCCGTGTGACGTGGGCGCGCCGGAACCGCTGGTCAGCCGGGTCAACCACGCGTGGAGCCGGCTGAGTGAGCCGGAACGGGCGGTCGCGGAGTACCTCGTCACGTCACCTCCGCGCCAGGTGGTACTCGCGACGGCCGACGACCTCGGCCGCCGGACCGGCACGAGCGACGAGACGGTGGTCCGTACGGCTCGTCGGCTCGGCTACACCGGGTTGCCGGCGCTGAAGGCGTCGCTCGGCGGGGCCACCGGTGCGCCGCAGGTCGGTTTCCGGCGGCAGGTGGCCCGGGACCTGCCGAGCGCGACGACGCACGTGGTCCGCGACGCGCTCGGCCGCATCAGCGCGTTCGGCCGCGGGCTCGACGTCGGCGAACTGGCCGAGGCGCTGCGGATCGTCGGGTCGGCGGCGCGGGTGTTCTGCTACGGCTGGGGCGTCAACGAGCTGAGTGCGCGCTACCTGGCGCTGAAGCTGACCCGGGCCGGCAAGGCCGCCTCGGCGTCGGGGGCCACCGGGGTGGAGTTCGCGGACGACCTCGCGGACCTCTCGCCGCGGCACGCGGTCGTCGTCTTCGCTCCCGGACGGCTGCTGCCCGAACTGGAACTGCTCACCGCTCACGCGAAGCGAGTAGGGGCCGAGCTGGTCCTGGTCACCGAGCACCTCGCCGACGCGATCCCGGCGGACGCAGTCCTGCGCGACCCGGGTTCGCCCGGCAGCCTGACCGCCGAACCGTTGTGCGCCATGCTCGTGGCCGACCTGCTGGTGCTCGGCACCCTCGGCGACGGCGACACGTACGCCTTGCTCACCCGGCTTCGCGAGGAACTTCGCTGAACGTGGAAAGCCTCGCCGGGGCAGTGGTGGCAAGCCGCCCCGGCGAGGCCGGTCTCGGGTGCTCAGGAAACGCTTTCGAGTGCGGGCGCCGGGGAGTCCACCTGCGCCACCCGAGCCCGCCGCCGCTTCCGGGGAGGCCGGTCCAGCAGCTCCGCGATCCGCGACAACCCGAAGTTGATCACGATGTAGAACGCCGCCGTCAGGGCGTACGCCTGGATGAAGTTCGCGTTGTACTCGCCGAGCACCTGCCCGTTGCGCAGCAGCTCGGGATAGCTGACCACGTACCCGAGGCTCGACTCCTTGAGCGTCCGGATCACCTGCGTCACCAGCGCCGGCCGCAGCGCGCGGAACACCTGGGGCAGCACCACCAGGCGCAGTGCCTGACCGCGGCGGAGGCCGATCGCCGCCGCCGCGTCGAACTGGCCGCGGTCGAGGGAGTTCACGCCCGCGCGGACGATCTCCGCGAACACCGAGCCCGCGTGCAGCACGATCGGGATCGACAGCACCCAGAACGGCGGCAGGTTCCAGCCGAACGCCGGCAGGCCGATCAGGAAGAAGTACACCAGCAGGATCAGCGGGATCGCCCGGAACAGCTCGATCGCTGCCGCGGCCGGCAGCGACAGCCAGCGGCGCGGTGAAAGCCGGCCGAGGCCGAACACCGTGCCGAACACCAGGGACATCGCCGCGCACGACAAGCCGATCCGCAGCGTCATGCCCAGGCCGTCGAGCAGGTAGCGGATGTTGGGCCACGACGCCAGTGGCCGCCACAGCCGGCCGTCGAGCTGGCCGACGTGCTGCAGCTGGAAGAAGATCCCGACGAGCGCGCCGGCCACGACCACGACCGCGACGATCGTCGCGATCCGCAGCCGGGCCTTCCCGCGCGGGCCGAGCTCGTCGAACAACACGGTGGTCTTCATCGGCGGATCCGCACCTTCCGTTCGACGACCCCGGTCAGCTGGCCCGCGGTGAGCGTGATCAGCAGGTAGCCGATCGCCGCGGCGATGAAGCTCGGGATGGGCTGGGCGTGGTCGAGGTTGAACTGCCGCGCGGAGCCGGTGAGCTCCTGCACGCCCACCGCCGCGCCGAGCGCCGACGCGAGGCAGACGTTGATGAAGATGGAGCCCAGCGGCTGGGCCATGGACCGGAACGCCTGCGGCAGCACGACCTGCCGCAGGACGCCGGCGAAGGTCAGCCCGAGCGCGCGGGCCGCTTCGATCTGCCCGGTGGGGACGGCCGCGACACCCGAGCGGACCGTCTCGCAGACGTACGCGCCGAAGTACAGCCCCAGGCCGAGGACGACCGAGCCGAACAAGGGCACGGTCGCCCCGACGTACGGCAGCCCGAACACCACCATGACCAGGACGAGCAGCAACGGCGAGTTGCGCAGGCACTGGACGTAGCACCCCGCCACCGCCCGCAGCGGGCCGATCGGGCCGACCCGGCAGACACCGAGCACGGTCCCGATCAGCAGGGCGAGCGGGAAGGCGAGCACGGCCAGCTCGAGGGTCACCAGCAGGCCGGTGAGCAGCTCACCGATGTGATCGAACAGGACGGACATGGTGGTGGCCTCTCAGGAACCGGGCACGGAACCGATCTGCGGCGGCTGCGGCGCGGGCGTCTTGACGAGCTTGCCGACCGTGGCCTGCCAGAGCTTCGTCCACGTCCCGTCGGCCTCGATCGCCTTCAGGAACCCGTTGACGACGTCCTTGAACGCCGGGTCGTCCTTCGGGAGGCCGATGCCGAACGGGTTCGTGCCGAACGTCGAGTCCAGCAGCTTGACGTCGCTCTTCGTGGCGACCACGCCGTAGAGCGACGCGTTGTTGAGCGTCATCGCTTCGGCGCGGCCCTGCTCGACGGCGGCGACGCACTGCGCGGCGGTGTCGAACAGGACCGGCTGCGCGGTCGGGACCGCCTTCAGGAGCGCGTCCTTCGCGGCCCCGGACTCGGTGGCCACCTTCTTGCCGGCGAGGTCGCTCGCCTGCTTCGTGGTCGTGTCCGACGTCTTCACGACGATGCCGCTGGCCGCCAGGTAGTACGGCCCGGCGAAGTTGACGAGCTTCGCGCGGTCTTCCGTGATCGTGTAGGTCTGGATGGCCGTGTCGATGGTGTGGTTGCCCAGCAACGCTTCCCGCGTGTCGGAGCCGCCGCTCTGCAGCTTGGCGTTCGGCTTGCCGAGCAGGTACTTCGCGAGCAGCTGGGCGATCCCGGCGTCGAAACCGGACAGCTTGCCGGACGCGGGGTCGAGCTGGGAGAAGCCGATCGTGTTGCGGCTGCCCGCGAACGACAGCTCGCCCTTCTGCCGGATCTTGTCCAGCATCGGCGTGCTGGGCAGGTTCTGCCCGACCGGGCCGGCGTCCACCACGGACGTCTGGTCGATCTGGCCGGCGATCTCCGCGCCGGCCGGCTTGGCGGCGGCGCCGGGGGTCTGGTTCGGCGCGCTGCCGCACGCGGTCAGCGTCGCCAGCAGGGCGGTGGTGACCACTGTGGTGCAGGTGGCCGTGCGGATTCTCATCATGGCTCCCAGGGGTACGGCGGGTCAGTGCTGGAGGACCTTGGACAGGAAGTCCCGCGCCCGGTCGGTGCCGGTGCGGTCGAAGAACTCTGCGGGCGTGCCCTGCTCGGCGATCCGGCCGTCGCTCATGAACACGACGCGGTCGGCGGCCTTGCGGGCGAAGCCCATTTCGTGGGTGACGACGACCATCGTGGTGCCGTCGGCGGCGAGCGAGGTCATCACGTCGAGCACCTCGTGCACCATTTCGGGGTCCAGCGCGCTGGTCGGTTCGTCGAACAGCACGAGCTTGGGGTTCATCGCGAGCGCGCGGGCGATCGCGACGCGCTGCTGCTGCCCGCCGGAGAGCTCCGCGGGCCGTTTCTCCGCCTGGTCGCCGACGCCGACGCGGTCGAGCAGGCGCCGCGCTTCGGTTTCGGCTTCGCGCTTGGGCACCCCGCGGACCTGGATCGGGCCGAGGGTGACGTTGTCGAGGATGGTGCGGTGGGCGAAGAGGTTGAACGACTGGAAGACCATCCCGACGTCGGCCCGCAGCTGCGCGAGCCGGCGGCCCTCGGCGGGCAGGGGCTCCCCGTCGAGGGTGATGGTCCCGGAGTTGATCTGTTCGAGGCGGTTGACGCACCGGCAGAGGGTCGACTTCCCCGAGCCGGACGGCCCGACGACGACGACCACTTCGCCGTGGTGGATGTCGAGATCGACGTCGTGCAGGACCTCGATGTCACCGAAGCTCTTGCACAGGCCGCGGATGCTCACCAGCGGGGTCATCGGCTTCCTCCGGATTTTTGGAAGCGTTCGCTACAGTTAAGAAGATGTTGTAGCATCAGCTACCGATAAGATAGACGGTGCTACCGAGATGTCAACACCTGTCGTAGCCGCTACACCCCGCAGCCATCCCAGCCGAGGAGCAGTCATGTCGAGTCCGCGCCCGAGTGCCGACGCGCGCGTCCTGGATCCGGTCGAGTACTACCACTCGGGTCCGACCGCTTTCTTCGCCTCGCAACGGGATCAGCGCTTCTCGTACTGCCTTTACGTGCCCGGGGCGCACCGCACGGCGATCGAGCCGCTCCCGCTGACCGTCGTGGTCCACGGGACGCAGCGGATGGCCGAGCGCTACCGCGACGCCTACCGCGGCTTCGCCGAAGAGAACGAGACGGTGGTGCTCGCCCCGCTCTTCCCGGCCGGCATCGGCGAACCGGGCGATCTGCACGGCTTCAAGCGGCTCAGCTTCCGCGGCGTCCGGTTCGACCGCGTCCTGCTCGACATCGTCGACGAAGTGGCGCAGCGGTACCGGGTCGACGCGACGCGGTTCGCGCTCCACGGCTTCAGCGGCGGCGGCCAGTTCGTCCACCGCTTCGCCTACCTGCACGCGCACCGGCTGTCCGCGCTCTCGATCGGGGCCCCGGGGCGCGTCACCCGGATCGACCCGCGGGTGCCGTGGTGGCCGGGCACGGCCGACCTGCGCGAGCGGTTCGGCACCGACCTCGACCTCGACGCGCTGCGGGCGGTGCCGGTGCAGATGATCGTCGGCGCCGAGGACACCGAGACGTGGGAGATCGCCGAGCCGGACGTCGACGCGGGCGGCGACACGCGGGTCGCCCGGCTGACCTCGCTGCGGGACAACTTCGAAGCGCACGGCATCGGCGTGCGCTTCGACGTGGTGCCCGACCTCGCGCACCGGGGGCTCCAGCTGCAGCCGGTCGTCCAGGAGTTCTTCGCCGGCGTGCTCGCCGGCCGGTGACCACTAGGATGCGGCCATGCCGAGGGGAGAGCAGATGACCGACGGGGAAGACCTGTCGCTGAGCGCCCGGATCAACCGCTCCCTGGCCGGGATGTCCCGGGCGGAGCGGATCGTGGCCGAGTACCTGCGCGACCACGGCCGGCACGCGATCTTCGCGACCGCCGAGCAGATCGGCACCGTGACCAAGACCAGCGACGCGACCGTCGTCCGCACCGCGAAGTCCCTCGGCTTCAGCGGGCTGCTCGACCTGCGGCGTTCGCTGGCCGCCGAGGTCGTCGTCGAGACCAGTCCGGTGCTGCAGTTCCACGACGAGCGGGAAAGCGGGGGTTCGGCGGTCGCCCGGGTGTTCACCGAGGCCGCCGAACGGCTCGCGGCGACCTGGCGGCTGGTCGAGGAAGACGACTTCGCCGCCGCGGTCGCCCTGCTCGACGAGGCCCGCGAGGTGCTCGCCTTCGGGCTCGGCGGGTCCGGGCTGCTCGCCCGCTACCTCGCCCTGCGGCTGACCCGGATGGGCCGGCGCGCCCGGGCGAGCTGGGCCACCGGGTTCCAGCTGGCCGACGACCTGCTGGGCCTGCGCGCCGACGACGTCGTCGTGCTCTACACCCCGGCCCGGCTGCTGGCCGAGATCGAGGTCGTGCTCGACCACGCGCACGCCGTCGGCGCCCGGGTACTGCTGGTCTCCAGCTCGCTGGGGGCCCAGTTCGCCGACCGCGTGGACGTCACGCTCGCCGCGCCGCAGTCGACGAGCAACTTCACCGGGGAGATGCTCAGCGCCGAGGTGCTGACCGATGCCTTGCTGCTGCAGCTGGGTTCCGGTGACGAGACCCGCGCGACCCGGGCCTCGGAGCTGCTCACTTCGCTGCGCTCGGAACTGGTGCAGGGCGACGAGCGCTCGGCCGTCCCGAAGCGGCGGCGCAAGAAGCAGGCCTGACACCGGTTTTCGTTGTACCGCGGGATGATCGCCGCGTGGTGATCTCGTGGCGTCCACTGTGGACTGCCGTCGTTCTGTAGTGGAAACTTCATACTTCACATTTCAGAAGTGTCAGCTACACTCGGGTCATCCCAGTTCCCGCCGAGGAGACCGCCGTGATGTCGTTCCTGCTCGCGCAAGTCCCGGCCGCCGTCGCCAACCCCACGCCCGCGTTGTGGCGGATCGTCACGAAGATGGCCTACTTCGCCGGCCTCATCGGGACGATCGGCGCCACGATGCTGCACCTGCTCGTGTTGCGTCCCGTCCTCAAGCGACAGTCCGTCGACGAAGCCGACCGCGCGGTGCTCCACCGCCGGACGAGCCTGCTGCTCGCCGTCGCGGGCACCTGGTTCCTCGTCGCGCTGTACTTCCAGATCGCGGGCAAGGCCGCTCGCGTCAAGGGCGTCGAAATCCCCTACGGCCGCGCGTTGCAGCCGGGGAGCATCTGGACCTACGTCACCGTGCCCGCCAAGAAGGGGGAGTGGCTCTCGACCGGCGCGCAGACGCTCACCCAGTACCTGCTCTGGGCGGCGTCGGCGATCGTGCTGGTGCTCCTGTGGTCGCCGCGGGTGCGCGCGCACCTGACCGCGGTCGCGCTGACCTCGCTCGCCCTCAACTTCGTCGCCTACCAGGTCACCCTGCTGCCGACCGACTTCGCGAAGGAGACGGCCGACACCTTCGTCGACGGCCTGCTGGACCACACGCACGTCTCCGCCGTGTCCACGTGGGTCGGCGGGATCGCGGCCCTCGTCGTGCTCGCGACGGCCCGCCGCCGGCTCACCCCGCGCGCCGGGGCCACGTGGGCGCAGATCTGGACGCGGTTCAGCACCGTCGCCCTGTGCGCCGTCGGCTGCCTGCTGATCAGCGGCCTCTACCTGGCCTGGAGCCTCGTCGGCAGCCCCGGCGAGCTGTTCACCACCAGCTTCGGCCGCTTCCTGCTGGTCAAGGTCTGCCTGGTGGCGACCATGATCGCCGTCGGCGGGCTGAACGAGTTCGTGCTCATGCCCCGGATCGCCCGGGCCCGCGCGGCGGGGGACGAGGGTTCGGTGTTCCGGCTCGCCCTGCGCGTGTTCCCCGGCCTGGTCACCGTCGAGGTGGTCCTCGCGGTCGGCGTGCTCTTCGTGCTGTCGTTCCTGACCGGCTCGGCCCGCGCCGAGGCCGGCGAACCCGACCCGACGCTCAGCGGCGGCATCGTCGGCATCGGCGTCCTGCTGGCCGTGCTGCTCGCGATCTCCTTCGTCACCACGGCGAAGGTGAGCGAACGGCTCTCCCGGACGGCCGACCCCGCTCCCGCTCGCGAAGCGGTCCCCGAGTACTGACCCCCACCGTCCCAGGAGGACACCTCTCCATGATCGACCTCGCCTCCGAGCGCGCCCACTTCGTCGGCGGCACGCCCTTCTTCGCCTCGCAGCACGACCAGCGCCTGTTCTACGCGCTGTACGTGCCCAAGGACCACACGCCGGACGCCGAACCGCTGCCGCTCGTGGTCATCCAGCACGGCACCGGGCGGTCGGCCGAGCTCTACCGCGACCGCTGGAAGGCGTTCGCGATCGAGCACCGGTGCGTGATCCTCACGCCGCTGTTCCCGGCGGGCCTGGTCGAAAAGGGCGAGCTGCACAGCTTCAAGTTCCTGGAGTACCAGGGGATCCGCTTCGACGAAGAGCTGCTGCACATCGTCGACGAAGCCGCCGCCACCTTCAACGCGCGCGGCGACCGGTTCTACCTCCACGGCTTCTCCGGCGGCGGCCAGTTCGCCCACCGCTTCTACTACGCGCACCCGGACCGGCTCGCCGGCGTGTCGATCGGCGCGCCCGGCCGGATCACCCAGCTCGACGACAGCCTGCCGTGGTGGCTCGGCACCGGCGGTTTCGAGGAGCGCTTCGGCATCCGCATCGACCTCGACGCGCTGCGCCGGGTACCGGTGCAGATGGTCGTCGGCGCCGAGGACGTCGAAACCTGGGAGATCATGAACCCCGGCGGCCCGAACTGGATGGACGGCGTGGAGGCGACCGGCGAGACCCGGGTCGCCCGGCTGGAGACCTTGCGCGACAACTTCGTCTCGCAGGGGATCGACGTCCGGTTCGACGTCGTTCCCGGCGTCGCGCACCGCGGCACCGGGGTGGCGCCGGTGGTGCAGGACTTCCTCGGCGGCCTGCTGGCCGGAGCCCGGAGCGTGCGGTGAAGCCGATCGAGTCCCTTTTGGACACTCTCGCCGCGCGCGGCATGCGCGTGCACTCCCTGCTCGTGCACCGGCACGGCGAGCTGGTGCACGACCTGTGGCAGTGGCCGCACGAGCCGTCGCTGCGCCACAAGCTGCACTCGGCCACCAAGAGCTTCACCGCCACCGCCGTCGGGTTCGCCGAGGCCGAAGGACTGCTGGAGCTGGAAGACCCGGTCGCGGGCTTCTTCCCCGGCAGCGATCTCGACGCCAGGATGCGCGTCCGCGACCTGCTGACCATGCGGACCGGGCACGCGCGCGGGCTCTCCGGTGCGACGACCCGGCTGCGCAAGACCGGCTGGGCCGGTGAGTTCCTCGAGGAACCGGTCGTCGACCGGCCCGGCCGCGGGTTCCGCTACAGCAGCACGACGAGCCACGTCCTGTCCGCGATCGTGCAGGAGGTCGCGGGCGAACCGGTCGACGAGTACCTGCGGCCGCGGCTGTTCGAACCCCTGGGGGCCACGGACTACACGTGGGAACGCGACCCGGCCGGCGTTTCCAGCGGCGGCAACGGGTTGTCGCTGCGCCCGCGCGACCTGCTGTCGTTCGGCGTCCTGTACCTGCAGGACGGCGTGTGGGAGGGGCGTCGCGTGCTGCCCGCCGGGTGGGTGCGCAAGGCGTCGGGCCTGCACGTCCGGAAGGCGGTGAGCGGCGAGTGGAACGGCACCGAGCTGGTCCCGCCCGGCCCGGACGCCGTCGCCGACTCCGGGTACGGCTACCAGTTCTGGGTCGGCGAGAACGGCGTCTACTCCGCGTCCGGGCTCTTCGGGCAGGAGTGCATGGTGTTCCCGGACCACGGCGGCGTCGTCGTGGTCACCGGCGCGATGCCGGACCCGACCTACCACGACCTGCCGAGCATGCTGCGCTCGGCGTTCCGGGAAGCGTTCTCGTCGGACGAGGTCGAATCGCTCGCGCAGTGGGTGACGCGCGCTCGTGAACCCGAGCCGCTCGAATCCGTTGTGGACAGTCCGCTTTCCCTTCGTGCCTTCGACTTCGAGGCCGATGAGCAGGGTGTTCGTTCGCTGTCCGTCGAGGTCGACGCCGGTGTCGTGCGGCTCGGGATCGAAGACGACCGGGGGACGCACAAGATCGAGCACGGCCTGGGGGAGTGGATGCGGCAGCGCACGGGCGTGAGCGTCTGGCGGCTGCACCACTCCTACCAGGAGGACGCGGCGCCGATCCTGGCCGGCGCGCGGTGGGCCGGGCCGGGCGTGCTCGACCTGACCTGGCACTTCCTCGAAGGCCCGTTCATCGACCGGCTGACGCTGCGGTTCGAAGGCGACGACGTCGTCCTCGAGCACCGCGTCAACTGCAACTCGGGCCCGACGGAGCTGCCGCCCGCGAGGGGGACCGCCCGTGCTTGACGCCGCCGTGCTCGACCAGGCGTGGGACGTCGTGTCCCGGCACCTGCCGCCGACGCCGTTGATCCCGTACCCGCAGGCCGGGCTCGACGTGCCGGTGTACCTGAAGTACGAGGGCGCCCAGCCGATCGGCGCCTTCAAGATCCGGGGCGCGCTGGCGGCACTCACGGCGTACGCGGGCAAGCCGGTCGTCACGGCGTCGGCGGGCAACCACGCGCTCGGGATCGCCCACGGTTCCCGGCTGTTGTCGTGCGAGGCGACCGTGGTGGTGCCGAAGACGGCCGCCGCCGTGAAGGTCGAGGCGCTGCGGCGGTACCCGATCGACCTCGTCCTCGCGGGCGACGACTTCGACGGCGCCGAGCGGCACGCGCTCGGGCTGCCCGGGCAGTACGTCTCGGCTTACGACGACCCGCACGTCATCGCGGGGCAGAGCACGCTCCTCACCGAGGTGGCTCGCGTGCTGGACGACGACTTCACGGTCGTCGTCCCGGCCGGGGCCGGTGGCCTGCTCTCCGGCGTGGCGCTGGGCGCTCGCCGCGCGGCGCAGGACGTCCGCGTCATCGGGGTGGAAGCCGAGGCGTGCCGCGCGTTGTCGACCGCCGTCGCGGCGGGGCGGGTGGTGCCGGTGGCGATGGGGGAGACCATCGCGGACGGGCTGGCCGGCAACCTGGAACCGGAGTCCGTGACGCCCGGCATCGTGCGGGACTGCGGCGTGACCATGGTCGCCGTGGCCGAGGCGGCGATCCGCCGGTCGGTCCGCGAGCTGGTGACGACCGCCGGGCTCGTCGCCGAGGGCGCTTCGGCGACGTCGCTGGCGGCGTTGCGCGCCGGGCTGGTACCGCTCGACCGGCCTCTTGTGCTGGTCGTTTCCGGCCGCAACATCGACCTGGGCCTGCTGACCACGATCCTGGGAGAGCGATGATCACGACGACCGACTACCACACCGCCGGCGAGCCGTTCCGGATCGTCACGGCGGGCACACCGGACATCCCGGGGGCGACCGTGCTCGACCGCCGGGCCGCCGCGCAGGCGTCCCCGGAGATCGACGCCGTCCGGCAGCTGCTGGTGCAGGAGCCGCGCGGGCACGCCGACATGTACGGCTGCTTCCTCGTCCCGCCCGACGACGACGGCGCCGAGTTCGGCGTCCTGTTCTGGCACAAGGACGGCTACTCGACGGCGTGCGGGCACGGCACGATCGCGCTGGGCGCGTGGGCGGTGCGCACCGGCCGGGTCGCCGCGGTGCCCGACGGCGTCACCGAGGTGGTCATGGACGTCCCGTCCGGGCGGGTCACGGCGGCGGTGACGTGCGTTGCCGGCGTCGTGCGGCAGGTGGCTTTCCGGAACGTGGACGCGTACGTGATCGGCCGGGACGTTCCGGCGGGCCCGGCGCGCGTCGACGTCAGCTACGGCGGGGCGATCTACGCGTCGGTGCCGGCTTCTTCGGTGGGGCTGACGGTCTCGCCGTCGCACTACCCGGAGCTGATCGCGGCCGGGCGCGAGATCAAGGGCGCGCTGAACGCGACGTCGTGGGCGTCGCACGCGGACAGCCGCTTGAGCGGCATCTACGGCACGATCTTCTACGACGACCTCGGCGACACGCCTTCGGGACCGCACCAGCGGAGCGTCACGATCTTCGCCGACGGCCAGGTCGACCGGTCGCCGTGCGGGTCGGGGACTTCCGCTCGGCTCGCGTTGCTGGCCGCGGACGGGCGACTGCCTCTTGGTGCGGTGCTGACGCACGATTCGATCATCGGGACCCGGTTCACCGGCCGGGTCCTGTCCGGCGGCTCGTCTGTCGCCACCGAAGTTTCGGGAAACGCCTACCTGACCGGCGAGTGCACGTTCAGCCTCGATCCGGACGACGAAGTGGGAAGGGGGTTCGTGCTGCGATGAGCACGACCATCGTGGGCGGCGGGAACATGGGCGAGGCCCTGCTGGCGGGGCTCGGTCCGGACGTCACCGTCGTGGAGCAGAATCCTTCGCGGGCTTCGTACTTGAAGTCGCGGTACGACGTTTCGGTGGCTTCGCTGGAATCGGCGGTTGCTTCGGCCTCGACTGTTTTCGTCGTCGTGAAGCCGTACCACTTCGCGGCGCTGCTGGATTCTCTGGCTTCGCTTGTGGCGCCGGGCCAACTGATCGTATCGGCGGTCGGCGGGACGCCCATCGCGCGCATGGAGGCGAGCCTGCCCGAGGTGGCGGTGGTGCGGACGATGCCGAACCTCCCGGTCTCGGTGGGCCTGGGCACGATCGCGATCTCCGGGGGCGCGCACGCGGTGGCGGCGGACCTCGACCGCGTCCGCACGATGCTGGCGCCACTCGGGCGCGTGATCGAGGTGGCGGAGAGTCAGCTGGACGCGGTGACGGCGCTGTCGGGCGGCGGACCGGCGTACTTCGCGCTGATGGCGGAGGCGATGATCGACGCTGGGGTGCTCGCGGGCTTGCCGCGGCCGCTGGCGGAGGAGCTGGTCCTGACGACGGCGGAGGGAACGGGCCGGATGCTGGGCGCCCCGGACGCGGACCCGGCGGGGTTGCGGGCAGCGGTGTGCAGCCCGGGAGGCACGACGATCGCGGCAATGCGGGAGCTGGAGGGCCGCGCCCTGCGCGCGGCGGTGATGGCCGCGGTGGTGGCGGCGCGGGACCGGTCGGTCGAAATGGGGCGGTGAGCCGCTTCAGCTGCGCCGCGAGCGCATGTCCCGTGGTGCCAGCCGGTCCCGCAGATCGGCCAGCAGCTCCGTGTTCGCCGACACCGCAGCCGGCTCCCGCTTCGCCACCGCCAGCAGCAGGCAATCCAGCACCAAGGTCGTGCTGAGCCCCTCCTGGGTGAGCCCCGTCGACGACCGCACGGCCGGCAGCGTCACGTCCACCTGACTGTCCAAAGTGGCCCCCAGCGAGTCCGTCAGCAGCAGGATCCCCGCCCCGGCCGCGCGGGCGTGGCGCAGCGCCGTCGTCATGTCCGGCAGCAAGCGCTCGGGTGCGTTCAGCACGAACACGTCACCGGCGTCGAGGGGCAGCAGCTCGTCGGCGAGCCGGAACCCCGTCGCCGACGTGCTGCGCGCCCGGCGGCCGAGGCGCTGCAGGCGCGTCGCCAGGTAACGCATCGGGAGCTCCGCGATGCCGAGGCCGTAACCGAGCACCTCGCGCGCGCCGGCGAGGAGGTCCGCGGCCTGGGTGAACGCGGGCTCGGTGAGCAGCCGCCGGGTCTCGGTCAGGCGGTCGACGGACTCCGCGAGCAGCTGGTCGAGCTGGGACGCGCTGTCGTCGCCGGCCTCCTCGACCCGGTGCCGCAGCCGGGTGGCCGGCGTGTCCGACACGACGTGCCTGCCCACCGCGCGCTTGAGCTCGGGCAGTCCCGAATAGCCGAGGGACTTGACCGTCCGGATGACGGTGGCGTCACTGGTGCCGCTGAGCTCCCCGAGCTCCCCGGCGGTCGACAGGACGATCATCCCGGGGTGCTTCCACAGGTACTCGGCCACCCGCCGCTCGGCGGCCGACAGCTCGCCGATCCGCTGCCCGATCCGCTCGGCCAGCTGGCCCTGGCCCTCTTCCTGACCGCTCACCCCGGAAGCCTACCCACGACCCCGCGCCGAGCGCGGCTACCACGACACGGCGAGCCCGTGCCGGTCCAGGAACCGCAGGCCGGGCACGCCGGCCTGCGCTTCGAGGACGTCGACGACCGCCGGGACGCTCTCTTCGGGAGCCAGCGGCGCGTCGGGGCCACCGAGCCGCGTCCGGTTGTGGCCGGGGTCGATGAGCAGCTTCGTCCGCCCGTCGCCGGCGGTGCGCGTCGCGTAGCTGCGCATCAGCTGGTTGAGCGCGGCCTTGCTGGCCTTGTAGAGCTCGTAGCCGTCCTCGGTGTTGAGCGAAACGCTGCCCTGCTCGGACGACATGACCGCGACGGTGCCACCGGGCACGACGAGGTCCCCGAGGGCTTCGACGGTCCGCAGCGGGCTCAGCGCGTTGGTGACCATGACCTCGGTGAACGTCTCGGTCGAGACGTCGCCGATCGGCGTGTTCCCGCGGTCGATCGCGGCGTTGACGAAGAGCAGGTCGAGCCGGCGCCCGGCCAGGCGCTCCCGCAGCGCGGCCAGCTCGGCGGCGCTCGTCATCTCCAGGGACTCGACCTCCAGCCCGCCGCCGAGGGCGCGCGGGTCGCCGCGGGTGGTGGCGATGACGTGCCAGCCGCGGCGGACGAGCTCGGCGGCCAGGACGAGCCCCAGGCCCCGGGAGGCACCGATGACGAGGGCTTGACGGTCGGACATGAGTACTCCTTCGAGTGGTCGGGAGCCCGAGATTAGACGAGACGTTGCGTCTAGACAAGACGTTGCGTCTCGGCAACCGCGCTATCGTGTCCCGCATGACCGACCGCCCCCGCTCCGGCAACCGCCGCGATGAGACCGCGCGCCTGGCCGTGCTGCACGCCGCCGACGACCTGCTCGTCGAGCACGGGTTCGCCGCGCTGACCGTCGAGGCGATCGCGCGCCGTGCCGGCGTCGCAAAGCAGACGATCTACCGCTGGTGGCCGTCGAAGGTCGAGATCCTCCTCGACACGCTGATCGAGGACAGCGCCAAGCGCTTCCCGGTCCCGGCCGACAAGCCCACGGCCGATGGCATCCGCGGCTACCTGCGGGCGTTCGCGCGGTTCCTCACCCGCGACCCGGCGGGCAAGGTCCTGCTCGCGCTCCTCGCCCAGGCGCAGCACGACCCCGGCACGGCCCAGAGCTTCCGCGAGCGCTACCTCGGCCCGCGCCGGGACGAGGAACGCGCCCTGCTCACCCGCGCGATCGACGCGGGCGAGATCGCACCGAAGCTCGGGCCCGACGCCGCCCTGGACGCCCTGGTCGGCCCGATCGTCTACTGCGCCCTGACGGGGTCGAGCGTCCCCCGCGGGCTGGTGAGCACGCTCGTCGAGGACGTGCTCAGGCCGCCGAACCGAGACAGGACCCGCCCCTGAGTCTCGGTACCCGCACGTAGCGTCGGGGGAGACCGGAGGGAAGAGGTGCATGCGGGCGGAGTCCGAGGTGGCCGGCGACGTCGTGCTGTCGACCGGCCGTCGCGTGTGGACGGTCGGTGTCATGTGCACGGCGGTCGGCCTGGTGATCGCCATGGTGACGATCGTGAACGCCGCGCTGCCGGCGCTGGCCGCCGACACCGGCGCGAGCCAGGCCGAGCAGACCTGGATCGTCGACGTCTACACGCTGGTGCTGGCCGCGCTGGTGCTGCCGGCCGGTGCGCTGGGTGACCGGCACGGGCGCCGCGGTGTGCTCGTCGCGGGCCTGCTCGTCTTCGCGGCCGGGTGCGCCGCGCCGGTCTTCCTCGACACGTCGGCGTGGATCATCGCGGCCCGGGCCGTCACGGGCCTCGGCGCGGCGATGATCATGCCGGCCACGCTGTCGATCATCACCGCGAGCTTCCCGCCGGAACGCCGCGGCCGGGCCATCGGGACCTGGGCCGCGGTGGCCGGTGTCGGCGGGCTCGGCGGGCTCGTGCTCGCCGGGGTGCTGCTGCAGCACTTCGCGTGGCACTCGGTCTTCCTCGGGCCGGCGGTGCTGTCGGTGGTCCTGGTGGCCGCGAGCCTGACGGTCCCGACGTCGCGCGACCGTCGCCGGCACGCGTTCGACGTCGCCGGCGCGGTGCTCAGCGCCCTGGCCATCGGCGCGGTGGTGTTCGGCATCCTGCGCGTCGCCGATCTCGGCTGGGGCAGCGCGACGGTCCTCGGGTCGATCGCGGGCGGGCTGGTGCTGGGCGCGCTGTTCGTCGGGTACGAGCTGCGGCGCGAGTCGCCGCTGCTGGACGTCCGGCTGTTCGGCAACGCGGCCTTCGCGGCCGGGTCGGTTTCGGTGACCGTGCAGTTCACCGCGGCGTTCGGGATGTTCTACGCGCTGGCGCAGTACCTCCAGCTGGTGCAGGGGTATTCGGCGCTGAAGTCGGGGCTCGCGCTGTGGCCCGTCGCCGTGACGCTCTTCCCGCTGTCGCTGGCTTCCGCGCCGCTGGTCCGCCGGTTCGGGCTGCGCGCGGTGACCTGCACCGGGCTCGCCGTCGTCGTGGCCGGCATGGTCCTCATCGGACAGCTGGACGCCGGCAGCGGGTACCCCGCTCTGGCGGTCGCGGTCTGTGTGCTGGGCGCGGGGATCGGGGTGACGGCCCCGGCGGCGACGAGCGCGATCCTCGACAGCGTGCCGCCGTCGCAGTACGGCGTGGCCTCGGCGGTCAACGACGCGACGCGCGAAGTCGGTGCGGCACTGGGGATCGCGCTCGTGGGCAGCGTCCTTTCCGCCGGTTACACGGATTCGGTCCGCTCGGCGACGGCGGCGCTGGCACCGCCCGCGCGCGAGGCGGCGGAAGGCTCGCTGGCGGGCGCGCTCGCGGTGGCGGCGGGTCCCGGCGGCGCGAACCTGGCGGCGTCCGCGCGAGCGGCTTTCGCGCACGGCATGGGGATCAGCATGCTCGCGCTGGCGGCCGTCGTGGTGGCCGGCATCGTCGCGGCCGCGGTGCTGGTGCGCCGGTAGCCGTGTATCTGGGGCTGCCGCCGGGTCCCTTTGTCTTCAGTGCAACCACGATTGTCCTGGAGGGGACCATGACCCAGCTCCACATCAAGACCTTGAAGTGCGTCAAGAAGGACGACGTGATCGGGAAGGACGAAGTCGTCGTGCAGATGAACGGCGTCACGGTCTCGGGCCCGCACAAGCTGGGCAAGGGCGACGACGTCACGCTCAACACGCTGCGCCCGTTCACGAATTCGGTGAAGGTGACGCTGATCGACGAGGACGGCGGCAAGGACGACACCCTCGGCACGGTGACGATCACCGACACGCAGGCGGGAATCGGCACGCTGACGGCGTTCTTCAACGCCCTGGCCGGCGCGGACTACCACCTGACGTACGACGTGCACGCCGCCTGACACCGGTTCAGCGGCCGGCGGGCTCGGCGGTCCACGAAGCCAGGATGCGCAACGCTTCGTGGGCCGGCGAGCCCGGCTCGGCCGTCAGGACCATGAGCCGCTGGCCACTGCCGTCGGGGCTTTCCCACATGTCGCAGTCCAGCGTCAGGTCGCCGACCACCGGGTGGCGGTACCGCTTCACGCCGTAGCCCGCGCTCGTCACGTGGTGGGCCGCCCACCACGTGCGGAACTCCGGGTGGTGCACCGCGAGCTCGCCGACGAGGTCCGCCAGCTCCGGCGCGTCCGGGTCGCGCGCGGCCTCCAGGTGCAGGGCCGCCACCGCCGTGCGGGCCGCCTCTTCCCAGTCGGTGTGCAGCGCGCGCACCGAAGGGTCGGCGAAGAGCAGGTACACGTAGTTGCGGCGGTTCGCCGGGTAGCGGGCGAAATCGGTGAACAGCGCCGCCGCCGACTCGTTCCACGCCACGACGTCCAGCCGGTGGCCCAGCACCATCGCGGGAGTCTCGGCCAGCTGGTCGAGCAGCCTTTTCATGGCGGGGCGCAGTTTTTCGCCCGCCCGGCGCCGCGGCCGGCGGTAGGGCTTGCCGGCCAGTTCGTGCACATAGGACTGCTGGTCGTCGCTCAGCCGGAGCGCGCGGGCGAGGGTGGCGAGGACCGACGACGAAGCCTGCACGCGCCCCTGTTCGAGCCGCGTCAGGTAGTCGACGCTGATCGCGGCAAGCTGCGCGACCTCCTCGCGGCGGAGCCCGGCCACGCGTCGCGGCGAAGCGGGTTCCGGCAGGCCGACGTCACGCGGGCTCAGCTGCGCGCGGCGTGCCTTGAGGAAGTCGCCGAGCTCCTTGGGCTGACCGGTGGGCTCCATACCGCCGATTGTCCCCGGGCCCGGCCGGTCCCGGGTGGGCAGGTTTCTGCCCCCGCTCAGCCGCGCAGCTCGGCGGCCTGCTCGCGCAGGGCCGCGACGACCGCGGTGGCGCCCGCCGAGCGCCCCTGCCGGGTGACGACGACCGCGGCCCGGCCGCGCCAGGCCGGATCTTCGACGGAGACGACCGCGACCCCGGCCGGCACCGACGCGGCCGCCACGCCGGGCAGCAGCGCGACGCCGAGCCCGGCCGCCACCATGCCCAGCCGGGTCGTCCAGCTACCGGCCGCGTGGCCGACGCGGGGCTCGGCCAGCGTCGGCCAAGCGCCGAACTGGGGTTCGCCGCGGCCGCCGCGGCCGACGATCCACGTCTCGTCACGCAGGTCCGCGACGTCCACCAGCCGCCGGTGGGCGAGCCGGTGCCCGGCCGGGACGGCGACGCGCAGGTCGTCGTCGGTCAGGACGTCCTGGTGCAGGCCCGCGAGGTCGTAGCCGGGCAGCCCGGCGCCGACGCCGATCACGACGACCTCGGTGCGCCCGCCGCGGAGCCGGGCGAGCAGCGCCGGGGTCGCGCCTTCCTCGAGCGTGACGGCCAGCCCGGGGTGCCGGGTGCGCAGCGCCGCCAGCGCGCGGGGGACCAGGACCGCCGCCGCGGCCGGGAACGCGCCGATCGCCAGGCGCCCCGCCAGCCGGTCGCGCAGGCCCGCCAGCTCCTGCTCGGCGGAGTCGAGCACCGCCAGCGCGGTGGTGGCGTGCCGGGCCAGCAGCGCCCCGGCCGGGCTCGGCCGCACCCCGCGGGCGTGCCGCTCGAACAACGCCGTGCCCGCGGCGGCTTCCATCATCGCCACCTGCCGCGAGATCGCGGACTGCGTGTACCCGAGGGAGGCGGCCGCCGCGGTGAACGAGCCCGTGGCCGCCACCTCGCGGATCACCCGCAGGCCGGTCAGCGTCACTTCTGCCATGCCGCCAGCCTAGCCATGAGCAATGCGCACAGCAGATGTGCGAAGACATCGCTGGTGCTCATGCCTGGCCGGGCGCAGCATGGAAGCATGATTTGGTTCATCACAGGATCTTCGAAGGGCTTCGGCCGCCACTGGGCCGAGGCCGCCCTCGAGCGCGGCGACCGGGTCGCCGCGACCGCACGGAACCTCGCCGACCTGGACGGCCTCGCCGAGCGCTTCGGCGACGCCGTGCTGCCGCTGCGGCTCGACGTCACCGACCGCGACGCCGCGTTCGCCGCGGTCCGGCGCGCGGCGGACCACTTCGGCGGCCTGGACGTCGTGGTCAACAACGCCGGCTACGGCCACTTCGGCCGGGTCGAAGAACTCGGCGAGGACGACGTCCGCGCCCAGCTCGAGACCAACTTCTTCGGCGCGCTGTGGGGCACGCAGGCCGCGTTGCCGATCCTGCAGGCGCAGCGCCGCGGGCACATCATCCAGGTCACCAGCGAAGGCGGGGTGCTCGCCTTTCCGGGCATCGGCGCCTACCACGCGTCGAAGTGGGCGCTGGAAGGCCTTTCCGAGTCCCTGGCGCAGGAAGTCGCCGAGTTCGGCATCCACGTCACCAACCTCGAGCCGGGCCCCTACGCGACCGACTGGCTGAGCGTGGGCTCGCGCCGGAGCACCCCGAACCCGGACTACCCGGCCGCCGGTGAGGGCCACTGGGACGTCGGCGACCCGCGCGCCACCCGCGCGGCCGTGCTCGAACTCGTGGACGCCGCCGACCCGCCGCGCCGGATGTTCCTCGGCAAGTCGCTGGCCGCGGTCACCGAGGTGTACGAGGACCGGCTCAAGACGTGGAACGACTGGCAGCCGGTGGCGGTGCGGGCGTTCGGCTGAGCGCCGCGTGCGGGTCGTCCGCGGGCACCCACCCGGTGTCGAGGTCCAGCGCGGCGACGTCCCGGGTGAGCGCCGCGATCGTCGCCAGGACCGGCGCGCGGGTCTCGTCGCGGCGGGACACCAGCGACCACGTCCACAGGGGCGCCGGCCCGGTCACCGGCCGGCGCGCGAGGTCCGGCGGCACCGGCGTCGTCTGGCCCTTCGGCGAGTTGAGCACCGGGCGGCGCAGCCGGCGGACGTGGTCGAAGAACGCCGGGCCGGTCACACCGCCGTCGTGCGTGCGCACGACCTCGGCGCCGGTGACCCGCGCGAATTCCGCGGCGTAGACGTTCCACGACGCCCAGCTGGCGGTGTCGTCGTCGACGAGCACGAGGACGTCCTTCGCCGCGACCTCCGCGCTGCCCGTGCCGATCGCGTGGAGGCGGTCCGCACTCAGCAGGTGGGCGACCAGGTCGCGTTCGGTCAGGTCGGCCGCCCGCGCCCAGCAGATCGCCAGGTCGATGCTCCGGTCGGCGACCCGGCCCAGCTGGGCGTGCGACGGCAGCACCCACGTGTCGACGTGCAGGTGCGCGACCCCCGCGACGCGGTCGACCAGGTCGGCGGGCCGCCAGTTGACGTAGCCCAGCCGCACCGGCTCGCGCGCGGCGATCCCGGCCGCCGAGCGGCGGAGCGCGTCGGCCTGCTCCAGCAGCGCGAGCACCTGCGGCAGCAGCGATTCCCCGCATTCGGTGAGCGTGACCGACCGGCGGTCGCGGTCGAAGAGGCGGACGCCGAGGTCGCGTTCGAGCGCCTTGATCTGCTGGGACAGCGAAGGCCCGGCGATGCGCAGCCGCTCCGCGGCCCGGCCGAAGTTCAGTTCGGTGGCGACGGCCACGAAGTACCGAAGCTGGCGTAGCTCCATACCGGGAGCTTAGTGCGGTGGGAGTCCGCGCCTCCCAGCTGAGAGCGAACCGGTCGTGGCGGACCGGGTTCGCCCGGCCCATCCTCGGCTCAGGAAGCACCACTCACTTGGAGGTTTTCATGAGCACCCAGAAGGTCGCGGTCGTCACCGGCGCCTCGCAGGGCATCGGCGCGGCCGTGGTCGAGGCGTACCGCAAGCTCGGCTACGCCGTCGTCGCGAACTCGCGGTCCATCACCCCGTCGGGTGACGCCGGGATCCTGGCCGTCGCGGGCGACATCGCCGACCCGGCCGTCGGCGCCCACGTGATCGACCAGGCGCTGGCGACGTTCGGCCGCGTCGACACGCTGGTCAACAACGCCGGCGTCTTCGTCGCCAAGCCGTTCACCGAGTACACCGCGGCGGACTTCGACCTCGTGACCGGCGTCAACCTGCGCGGCTTCTTCGAGGTCACCCGGCGCGCGATCGCGGCGATGCTGGAGGTCGGCGGCGGGCACGTCGTCAACGTCACCACCAGCCTGACCGACCACGCGAACAGCGCGGTCCCGTCGGCGCTGGCGTCGCTGACCAAGGGCGGCCTGAACTCGGTGACGAAGTCGCTGGCCATCGAGTACGCCGCGCGCGGCGTCCGCGTGAACGCCGTGTCGCCGGGCATCATCCGCACCCCGATGCACCCGGCGTCGACGCACGACGCGCTCGCGGGCCTGCACCCGGTCGGGCGGATGGGCGACCCGGGCGACATCGTCGACGCGGTCGTGTACCTGGAGGGCGCGCCGTTCGTCACCGGCGAGATCCTGCACGTCGACGGCGGCCAGAGCGCGGGACACTGAGCACCATGGACATTCTCACCGGGGTGCTGGACGCCTGGAAGTCGGCGGTCGACGCCCACGACCCGAAGCGCGTGGCGGCGTCGTTCACCGAAGACGCGATCTTCCAGGGCCTGCACCCGTACAGCGTGGGCCGCGACGGCGTGGCGGCGTACTACGACTCCCAGCCGCCGGGCATGACGGCGGAGTACCGGATCGTGGAGACCCGCCGGCTGGCCGAAGACGTGATCCTCGGGTACGTGAGCGTCGACTTCGCGTTCACGGACCGGGAGCCGATTTCGGTGCACCTGAGCGTGATCGTCCGCCGCGTGGGTGACGCGTGGCTGATCGCCCACTACCAGGTTTCGAGGCTGTGATGGAGTTCCTCGTCGACATGAGGACGACGGTCCCCCCCGGGAACGTCCGACGAAGAGGTGGCCGACACGCGCCGCCGCGAGGCGGCCCGGAGCAAGGAACTGGCGGCCCAGGACCACATCCGGCGGCTGTGGAAGCCACCGGAGGGCCCGGGGGAGTGGCACACGATCGGGTTGTTCGCTGCGGGTGACGAGGAGGAGTTGCGGCAGGTGCTGGAGTCGATGCCGCTGCACGCGTGGATGACGGTGACGGTGACGCCGCTGAAGCCACATCCGAGTGACCCGGGCCGAGCGTAGCCGCGCTCAGCGACCGCAGCGGTCCACGCGCTTCCAAGGCCAGTCCGTGCCGAGCCAGCGCGCGACGGCGTCAGCGAGCGGCACGTCGAGGCCCGATCTGTCGGCTCGCACCCAGGACCGCACGGTGACGTCCCACTCCTCGGAGGACGAGGGGTACAGGTAGACACAACCGATGACGTCGTCGTCGCGTGCGTCGAGAACCGTGAAGGTGAAACCGGCGTTCCGGGTGAAGTCGTCGGCGTGGCGGCGGAGGTCGGCGAGGTTCTCCTCGAGCGTCATGCCGTCGCGCGGTGGCCAGGTGCGGCCGTGATAGCCGGGAGTGGAGCGGATGTGCTCGATGCTCGACATCCAGGCGGCGTGATCAGCCGGATTGTGCTGCGGCCCCAGCGGTTCGAGGCGGAACCGGCCGGCGACGAGCGAAGTCGGCGGTTCGAAGCCGGCTGGCACGAACTCGTCCCTGGTCATGACCGAAGATCGTACTGGTCTCACTGTCCGTAGGAGAACCGGAGATCGGCGAACAGCAGCTGGTTGAGCCGTTTCCGGAGGTGTCCGGTCTTGCTCTGGTCGGGGAGTTCGCCAGGGGTGAGCAACGTGAACCTCAGCAGGGTCCCTCCGTCGGAGGAGGCTGTGAGCGCGAAGTGGATCCGGTCATCGGGCCGGCTCGGCCACAGCGAGGACCACACCACCTGACCGGGCTTCTCCGAGCTCAGGACTCGGGGATCGACTTCGTCGGCCAGCAAGTGGAGCCACGGACGGGCCGCTGGCCGACGCGGCTCCACGAGCGAGTCCCAGACGACAGGTGGAGGCGCCGGCAGCGCGCGCGCCCGCGAACCGATCTCGATCACCCGAGCAGAGTATGTCGATCGGCCACCGTGCCAGTGTTGCCACTACGGGAAGTCTGCCGCCAATATCAAGATCGTCATGTCCAGAAGCCTTTGGTAGTACTCGCGACCGTCGGCGTCCAGTTCGGGGATGACCCGAATGAGTCGTTGTTCGCATTCGGCGAGGACGTTCCGTCTCCGGTCGTCCAAGATGCCGAGGTGCTCCAGCCAGGCCGAGACGCAACCGGCTGGGTCTGCGTCGAGCATCACCATGTCGAAGCCTGCCACGTCGGCACCGCGCCATCGACTCGGGAACGGCGCCTTGCGGTGAGCCTCGAAAAGCGTGGTGACTGCCGCGCGCCTGTCCGTGAGATCCAACGGCTTCCTCCTCCAAGACCGACGAGGCAATGCTACGGGCGCACGGTCATCGGCCCGAGAGGACGCCCAGGCGCCGGACTTCAGACGGTGAGGACGATCTTGCCCCGGAGGTGGCCGCGCTCGATCCGGCGGTGGGCGTCGGCGATGCGGTCGAACGGGAACGTCTCCTCCACGTGGACCCGCAGCTTGCCCCTTTCGACGAGGTCGACGAGGCCGCGCAGCGCGACCGGATCGGGGTCGACCCCGATGCCGCTGAAACGCATACCCGCCGCCTCGAACTTGGCCGCGAGCTCCGTGTCCTCCTCGGCGACCGCCGTCACCAGATGACCTCCCGGGCGAAGCACTCCGAGCGACCTCTCGACGGCGTCGCCGCCGAGGGTGTCGAGCACGACGTCGATGTCCTGGACCGTCTCGGTGAAGTCGGCCGTCGTGTAGTCGATCACTTCGTCGGCGCCGAACCCCTCGACGAACTCCCGCTTGCTCCCGCTCGCCGTCGTGATCACGTGCGCGCCCAGCGCTTTCGCGATCTGGATCGCGACGTGGCCGACTCCGCCGCCGCCGCCGTGGATCAGGACGCGGTCGCCCTCGGTCACGCCGCCGAGGTCGACCAGGCCCTGCCACGCCGTCAGCCCGACGACCGGCAACGCCGACGCCTCGACGTGCGAGAGCGAGGCCGGCTTGTGCGCCAGGTGCAACGCCGGCGCCGCCACGATCTCGGCGTACGCGCTCGCCGCCCGCGGGAACAGCGGCATCCCGAACACCTCGTCGCCGGGCCGGAACCGCCACGTCTGCGGCGCCTCCTCGACCACGCCGCTGATGTCCCAGCCGAGGACGAACGGCGGCGGGCCGAGCAACGGGAATTCGCCGGCGCGCAGGCGCGGCTCGAGAGGGTTCAGCCCGATCGCCTCGACCCGGACGAGGACCTCGGTCGGCAGGGCGCGGGGCTCGGGTGCGTCCACGATGGTGAGGACCTCGGGGCCCCCGAACGTGTGCTGGGTGATGACTCGCATGACACCGACGATGGTCGCCGCTGCGCGCCCGTACCACCGTTGTCGCGCCAGGAAATCCCGATAACCCGCCACGCCCGGCGGCCCGCGAACGCGGGCTAGGGTGCAGGGTGTGACCGAACTTGTCCACGAGCCGGTCTTCTCGGCCGGCGATTCGGCGGTCTGCGGGCCCCTGGCCCACGGCGAGGACGTCGCCGCGCACTTCCACGACTTCGGTCAGCTCAGGTACGCCGCCTCCGGGGCACTGGTCACCACGACCGCCGTCGGGACCTGGGTGGCGCCGGCGAACCGCATCACCTGGGTGCCCCCGTTCTCCGTGCACAGCAGCCGTTCGCACGGCGAGACCCACGTCCGGCTGCTCCGCGTTCCGGCGGCACTGGCCGGGCACCTGCCACCCGAGCCGTCGGTGTTCGCCGCCAGCGCGCTGATGCGCGAGGCCTACCTGGCGCTGCTCGCCGACCACGAACCGGCCGAAAGCCCTCGCGGCCGGCTGCTGCTCGAGGTCGTCATCTCGGAACTCGCCCGGGCTCCCCAGGAACCCCTGCGCCTCCCGGAACCGGGCGACGCTCGCCTCAAGGCCGTCACCGACCTGCTGCACGCCGACCCGGCCGGCCCGGCGACGCTGGCCGAACTGGGCCGCCGCACCGGTTCGAGCGAACGAACCCTCAGCCGCCTGTTCGGCAGCGAACTGTCGATGAGCTTTCACCAGTGGCGCACGCTGTTGCGCATCCAGCGGGCCATGCTCGAACTCTGCGCGGGCACCTCGGTCACCGACACGGCAATGCGACTGGGCTGGGCGAACCCGAGCAGCTTCATCGACGCGTTCACCGACCTCGTCGGCCAGACTCCCGGCCGCTACCGCGCCGCAGCATGCGGCTAGCGTCGGCCGGCGGCGTCGGCGGCAACACCAGCTACGAGGCCGAGATCTCCGGTCAAGCGGCCTTCCAGATCGCGTGGTCGAGTTCCCAGGGCGTCCGGTCCAGCTCGGCGGCGGCTTCGGCGAGCAGCCGCCGTGCGGCCGGGACGTCGACCTCGTGGCCGAGGTGGCGACTAAGCCAGCGAAGCACCTTCCGGTCCGGCTTCACCTGCTCGTCGTTACCGGCCAGCATCCAGAGGTAGCCGAGCCGGACGTCGTGCCCGCCGTTGCCGGGGACGGCTCGCAGCTGCCTTTCCACGGCGTCGAGCCGGCTGAGGTCGGACAGCAGCGTGGTCACGTCGCCGAGGGTGTGCACGCCGGAGTCGGCGAGGACTTCGGCGTAGCGCACCGCGGCGTCCGCCTTGAGCACGCCGCCTCGCGTGCTGGTGCGGCCCCGGTTCTCCAGGACTTCGGCGGCGAACCGGTCCGGCCCCAGCCGGCGGCCCAGTTCTGCCAGCGCGTCGACGGGCTGCTCGGCGGTGGTGCCGGCCACGGTGGCGAAGTCGGCGACGTCGACCAGGTGGGGTACGAGACCCTGGTGCTTCGCGTAGCGGTCGCAGACAGAGATTGTGCTGGTGTACCGGGCGTTGATCGAGAAGACTGCGTCGAGCACGCACACCGGCAGGTGCGCCCAGCGACGGGCGCGGGGCCGGATGTCGAGCCCGGTCGCCGCTTCGACCAGACGCTGAACGTCCGAGGCAGCGGTCATGGCCGTCCTTCGACAGGGCGGAGGCGGAACATCGTCAGCGGGAAGCCGCTGTCGACGAGGCTGCTGGCGTGGTGGCCGCCGTGGGCATCGACGAATTCCAGGGCCACCATGTGGTCGCCGGACAGGAAAGCCCCTTCGATCGCGCTCATGTCGCCTTCGCGGGCGATGCGCGTCGACAACTGCCGGCCCAGGTACTGCGCGAGACTGTTGTGGCGGCCGGTGTCGGCGCCGCCGATCTCGAAGCCCAGCTCACGGGCGACCTCGGGGTACCTCGTGTCGAGCGCGATGGCCAGCTGATAGGCCGTGGCGTAGGGGCGGCCGAGGTGGTGACGCGGCGGCTCGGGGGTCACCTCACGCAGGACGTTGACGACCTTCTCCAGCACCGACAGTCGGTTCCACACACTCGGCACAGCCGTCCCCTCCGCGTTCCGATCGGACTTCGGCAAGTCGCGTGCGGCGGCTGCGCCGTTACGTTCGGCTGACCTCGACCCGGTGGTATCCGCAGTTGTGCCTTGTGGTGGGCGAAGTGCTGAGCACCCAAGGAGCGAAGGCCTGTACGGGCTCCGAACCGTGAAACCCGTACAGGCCTGGCAGTGCCTCGATGGTTACTGGTTTCGGCCTGCCGTGACGCCGCCGTCGACGTCCCAGATCGCGCCGGTTACCCAGCCGGCCTGGTCGGACAGGAGGAAGGTGGCCACGGCGGAGATGTCCTCGGTGGTGCCGATCCGGCCGATCGGGTGGAAGGCGTTGAATCCCGCCAGGACGGTGTCGACCTCGGCCGGTGGGATGAAGCCCTCGTAGATGGGGGTGGCCACCACGGCCGGGGAGATGGCGTTGACCCGGATCTTGTGGGCGGCCAGTTCCAGAGCGAGATGCTGGGTCAGGGCGTGCAGGCCGGCCTTGGCCATCGAGTACGCCGATGACGGGGTCGCGGCGATGGCCTGCTTCGCCCACATGCTGCCGATGGTGACGATGGCGCCACCGCGGCCGCTGTCCACCATGTTCCGCGCCACGGTCTGGGTGATCAGGAAGGTGGCCTTGTTCAGGTCCAGGTAGGCGTCGTAGTCGGCGGGGGTGTGGTCGAGGAACGGCAGCGGCTTGAACACGCCTGCCGCGTTGACCAGCAACGTCGTGTCGGCGTGCTGGCCGGCCAGTTCCTCGCGGACCCGCGTCACCTCGGCGGGATCGCGCAGGTCGGCGGTGATGCCCCACGCCTGTCCGCGGGTGGCCAGGTCGGCCACGGTCTTCTCGACCCGTTCGAGGCGGGAACCGATGACGACCGCGCTGCCGCCGCGGCTGACGACGTCCTCGGCGATCTGACGGCCCATGCCGCTGCTACCGCCGACGACGACGAGCTTGCGACCGGTGAAGTCCTGTTCCATGGTGGTTCTCCTCATCTGACTACCTACTAGTTGGAAGGTTGAGTGGTCATGAAAAAAGTGCCGCGCGTGGCGGCGTTTTCAGAGCAGGGCGTCGACCAAGGTCGCCGCCACCGACCGGACCACATCCCGATCCGGCCCGACGGCGGCGTCCGGCTGCCCGTGGGCGCGGGCCAGGAGCAGCGCCCCCTCCAGGGACGCCAGGTAAGCCTCGGCCGCCGCGCCGGTCCGGGTGGCGGGCATGCCCGCCTCGGCCAGCACGCCGGCCACCCAGTGCCGCTGATCGGCGAAGAAGGCGTCCGTCGCCTGCCGTACCTGAACGGGCAGGCTTTCCGCATCCACGGCGAAGACGCCGCAGAGGCAGATGCGGCCGCCTTGGGCAAAGGTCTCGGCGTACAGCCCGGCATAGCCCACGAGGCGCTGCCGCGCGCCCGCCGCGTCGTCGTCGACTTCCTTTCGCGCTACGGCAAACCGTTCTCGGTAACGCGCGATCAGCGCCTCGGCCAGCGCGGCTTTGGTGGGGAAGTGGTGGTGGATGCTCGGCTTCGTGATGGACAGCTCAGCACTGATGTCGGCGTAGGAGAAGCCGTTGTACCCCCGAACCTGCACGAGCGTCTGAGCGCTGTCCAGGATCCGATCCGCTGTCGTGGTCACGCGACAATTTCTACCTTCTAGTTGGTAGGCAGTCAAGATGTGTGACCGGCGTCACCGGGTGGAGTGGTGCGCCGCAGCGGGGGCCCGTGCCAACCGGGCCGGAGAAGATCAAAATCCATCCCTATCGGCTATGACCTGCCGACCATTGCCACAAGCCGGTCTTCGGCATGCCGGCGTGGAAAACATGACCACCGCGGTCTTCTCAGTCGTAGTGGCGCAGTGACGGCCACAGCTGCTGCCAGGTGCCGTGCGGCTCCCGGCACTCGTAGATCGCCGCGTGGTGGTCGGTCTCCTGGTTGCCGATTACGTCCGGCATGGTGATCGGCCCGATTTCGCGTACGTCCGACCAGAATCGCCGCAGGTAGGAGATTTTGAACTCGCCGACGCACAGCACGGTGTCCGGTTGGCCGGCCGGTGGTTCCCAGAAGCTGTAGGCGTTCTGTCCACTGAGGATCGGTTCCGTCAGTCCGCCGACGATGGTGAGCGCGCCGGCTTCGCCGTAGTTGCTGGTGAAGATCGGGGTGCCGGGTGGCATCCGGTCTTCCGCGGCCTTGACCTGGCCGGCGAATTCGGGCCAGCCGTACGTTTCCATGACGGTGGGGTTGAGCGCGCGCAACGCGTTCTGGTCGCGGGCCGGCAGGACAGGGTAGCCGATCACGATGGCGATCAGTCCTGACAGGACGATCACGGCGGGCCAGCGGCGTCGGCCCCGGCTGGTCGCCTCGGCGTGCACCGCGCCGGCCGCGAACAGCGCGATCAGCGCGGGCGCCGGGTAGTAGGGCTTGCCGCCGCCGAGGGTGAACACGACGATCGCGGTCACCACGATCGCCAGCGCCCACCGGTGGCCGCGGCCCGGGCCCCAGCCCAGCCGGCGGACTCCGAGCACGCACAGCACGATGAGCGGCGGACCCGCGAGCAGCGGCAGCAGGGGCAGTTGCGCCAGGGAGCCGAGCGGGCCGCCGGTCCGGTCGCTCAGCACCTGCGCCATCGCCAGGTTCGGCCAGCCGTTGCGCGCGTCCCACACCACGTTCGGGACGGCCAGGAGCACGGCCACGGCGCCGGCGAGCCACGGGCCGGGTGCGCGCAGCGCGTCCCGGTGCCACCCCAGCAGGCCGATCGCGACGCCGAGCAGCAGGACGACCACGGTGTCCTTGTTCTCCAGGCCGATGCCCCCGAGCACCCCGGTGAGCAGCCACGCCGCCGTCGTGCGCAGCCGCAGCGCCCGCGCGACGGCGACGAACATCGCCGCCCAGACCAGCTGGTCGGTCACGGTCGTGCCGAACAGCACCGACGCCGAGACGAACGCGACACTGGCCGCGGTCGCGCCGGCGGCGATGGCCTGGGCGCGTGCGCTGCCGCCGAACTCCGCGGCCAGCTTGGCGCCGAGCACGACGCAGCCGGCCTGGCAGGCGATCGCGAGGACCCGCAGCGGCAGCACCCCGCCGGGCAGCTCGGCGGCCCACCGGGCCAGCAGCGGCGTCAGGGGTGGCTGGTCGACGTAGCCCCAGGCGGGGTGCCGGCCGGTGATCACGTAGTAGAACTCGTCGCGGTGCCAGCCGTACCGGGCGGCGACCACGAGGTGCACGACAGCCGCGACGGCGGCGATGGCCAGCACCGGTCTCCCGGCGAGCTTCGGCTGTCTGCCGGTGGTGGTCAGGTTCTCGGTGGCGCTCACGATTCCCGCAGGAATGCGCTGGTCAGCAGGTGGTGGACGGTGGCCCGGCACTGGTCGTCGGTCAGCATCGCGGAGTCGGGGTCACCCAGCCGGTGCCAGGCGAACCAGGCCACGGTTTCGGCGATGAACCGGGCGGCCGTGGGCACGTCGGGCACCGCCCGCAGGTGGCCGGACCGGATGCGTTTGCGCAGGTAGTCGCTCAGGTCTTCGAAGAGGCCCCGGCGGCGCTGCACGAACCAGAACTGGAACATCTCCGGCAGTTCGCGGGCGCACTGCGCGACGAGCGCGAGGACGCCCCGGTTGCGCTCGATGAAGCCGTAGAGCTCGTCGACGATCTCGCCGAACTCCTCACGGGCCGACTCGACGCGCCGCCTGCTCATGGCGGCGGCCAACCGCGGAAATTCTTCGGCTTCGGTCCACCGCCGCGCCAGCGTGACGATCTCGTCTTCGGAGGACAGCCGCACGGGAGTCTCGAGCCCGTCCAGCAGTTCCGGGCCGATGGCCCAGGCCAGTGCGACGTAGAGCAGTGCCTCCTTGCTCTGGACGTAGGTGTAGAGCGCGCCATGACTGAGGCCGAGTGCCTTCGCCACGTCGGAAATGCCGGCTTCCCGGTACCCGCGCTGGGTGAAGACCCGCGCGGCCGCGTCGGCGACGTCTGCCAACGAACGCGTGGGAGTGCGTCCTGCCATGCGGGCAGTCTTTCTTGACTGACTCAGTCAGTCAATATTGCTCTCGTGGAACGTGCTGTCCGTCGACGACCGGATCGAGACCGGCGGCCACGCCCGAGATCCCTCTTCGGCCGCCTTTCGGTCTGCGAGTCATCTCGGACACGGCCAACCCTCATCCGGTCACGTTTTCCTGACCAGTCCGGTGTAACCAGCCACGAACAGTGTTGCGAAGCCCCAGCCGAGCAAGGTCACGATCCAGCCTGCGACGACGTACCACTGGCCGGCCGGAGTCGTCGGCACGAACTCGCACTGACGCTGGCTTGCCAGCCGCACCACGGGAATGCTGAGGTTGGCAGCCATGGCCAGATGCTCGGTGACGGTGCACGCCTTCACGCCGTCTGCTGCGCGCACGGCGGTGTCATTGTCGGCGCCCAGGACGAGCACGCAGGCGAGGAGTAACGTCGCCAACAACCCTGCCAGCGGCCGGGTCGGGCGGTAGCCGTGACCGAGCAGGAACCCGCTCGCGCGGTGCCGCAGCCGTGCGGCGAACCCACCCAGCTGGCCGCGCTCGCCGAGGTCGCGTTGCTGCGCTATCAGGATCCGCTTGGTGTCGCGCTCGTGGCCCGCCGCCCGGTGCACGGCCGCGAGCTGCTGGTAGGGCTGGGCGGTGTACCCGGGCGTGTGCCGGCGCAGCAGCGCCAGCCACTCGTCGACCGATGCCGCGAACGGCACGCGGCGGTAGGTCAATCCGTCCACGGCGATCCGGAACGCCGGGTCCGCGTTCACCAGTTCGCCGACCGGCAGCGAGATGGGGCCGTCCACCGTCACCTCGGTGAGGTCCAGTCGCGGCGTGCCGCCGGCGAGCCGCACGTCCGCCACGCGCAACTGCCCCTTCACATGCGCGCCCGGGAAGGCCGCTGCGCCGGACGTCCGGAGTCCCGGGCCCAGGCGGAGGTCCGCGCCCACCTGCACCGCGGTCGCGTTCAACGCGACCCCGTCGGGGTTCTCGATTGTGGCGTCGTCGAGGTACAGCATGCTCTTGGTCTGCGTGCGGACCAGCCGGACCGCGGCGCCGCTGTCGGCGGTCGCCCGCAGTCCGGTGAGGATGATGCTGACTGCGACCTGCGCGCTGTCCGCCAGCAGCGCAGGTCCGCCACCGTCGTTGCGCAGCACGGCGCCGGTCAGCCGGAGCTGGCCGCCGATCCGGGCCGCCGGGAATCGGACCGTGCCCTCCTGGCAGGCCGAGTCGGCGTGAAACCCGTTGGTGAGCACGACGTTGCCCGCGACCGTGATGCCGTCCGCTTTGACCGCCACCCGCGGGCCGGTCTCCAGCCAGGCCCGTTGAAGGGACAGCGCGCCGCCGACGTCGGCATACGCGAGGCTGATCCCGCCGGCGCAGCGGATCCCGTCCAGGAGCACCGGACCGGCGGAGTGCAGCTCGTCGGCGTCGATGTGCTCGACCGTGCAGCCGTCGAGGGTCAGCCCGGCAAGGCGGGCCCGGCGGAGCACCAGTGGCTCGGGCACCTCGCAGGCGACGAGAACCAGCGGGCTCTCGCTCCGCACATCGGCCAGGTCCAGCGACCCGGTGACAACCGCACCGGACAATCGGACGCCACGCGGATCCAAGGCGTCGACAAGTTTCCCGAGCAGCAGGTCGCGGAGCACGTCGGCGCGAACCGTGCGGTCAGGCGCGTCGGCGAAGTCGAGCTGCCGGCCTGCCGCCACCGCCTCGACGAGCTGATGTTCCGCCTCGGATAGTCGCATGCTCGGAATCTAGTACTCGGCCAGGTACTGGCTGCAGGTGAGCGTGCCGCGCGGCACGGAGACGTTCTGACTCCGCGACGATTCAGTGGCAGCAGCCAGATGACGACCACTCGGCGGCATGAGCGGACATTCGTATGGTGATCACCGGGCCAGGGCGAGGAGTTCGTCGGTCGCCGGTTCTGGACCGCCGTAGGTGAGATAGGCGATGGCGAACATCGGAGCGATGACCCGGCTCCAGGCGTAGAGCCGGTCACCATCGAGGCCGCACGCGGCCGCCAGCCGCCGGCAGCGGACCTCGACGCCCTCGTGCTCGGCGCCGGTCACCACGTAGTCGACGGCGTCGAAGCAGGGATCTCCGATACACGCCTTGGGATCGATCGCGACCAAACCGCGCGACGGGCCGCCGTCCAGGACGTTTCCGAGGTGCAGATCGCCGTGCAACAACACGAGCCGGGCCTGTGTCTCCAGCAGCGCCTCGCAGCGTTCGATCGCCCGCCGCCACGTCGCCGGGTCGATCCGGGCGCCGATGGCCGGCTCGGCCAGCCGTCGGCCGATCCGGGCGAACGCTTCCTCACACCGGCCGCGCAGATCCCACGGCCAGCGCGCGGGCACGGCCACCGCGTGCAGCGCGGAAAGCAACTCTCCCCACCGCGACGGCAACGACGCCTGCGCAAGATCTCCAGCCTCGGTGCCGGGCCGGACCTCCTCCAGCACCATCGCGCCCGCCTCGACGTCCACGGACAACATCGCCGGCACCCGGCCCGAGGATGCGAACGCGCGCAGCATCCCCACCTGCCTGCTCAACAGCGCCCGATCCGGGCTGAGCTTGAGCACCGCCGGCGTTCCGTCCGGCCATTGGCATCGCATGACGACCGAGGACGCTCCGCTCGCGAACAGTTCACCGAGCACGAGGCCCCACCGGGATGCCAGCCGCGCGGCCAGCGCCGGAACCTTGTCGAGCCATCCTGCGGCTTCGGGACCGAATCGACTCACCAACCCGGCCGGGCTTTTTCGATGTCCACGCAGGCAGTTTCGCACCTGGGGGATGTGAGATGGTCGCAAGGTGGCGAGGAGCGCTGAGGAGTTCGACAGCTGGTACGCGGATCGGGTCGAGTCGCCGGTGGCCGATGAGCTGGTGCGGCGGGTACTGGGGCTTCCGCCGGATCTGCAGTCCACGAGTCTGCTGGGTGGAGCCGGGCTCGATGAAGTCGTGGCGGCGCTTGGCCTGCGTGCCGGACGGGTGCTGGTGGATCTGGCGTGCGGTCGCGGCGGGTTCGGGTTTGAGATCGCGCGACGGAGTGGTTGCCGGGTTGTCGGGATCGACTTTTCAGCGGTCGCGATCGACCACGCCCGGCGCCGGGCGCGGATGTTGGAGCTGACGGATCGAACCGACTTCCGGGTGGGTGAGCTGACCGCGACGGGACTGGGCACGGCGTCGGCCGACGCCGTGCTCGTCGTTGATTCCCTCCAGTTCGCCGAGCCGCTGCCGGAGGCGTTGCGGGAGTGTCGTCGCATTCTTCGTCCCGGCGGACGTGTGGTCGTCACGTGCTGGGAAGCCCTCGACGCGGATGACGGGCGCTTGTCGCCGCGGCTGCGGCAGCTGGATCTGGGCAGGCAATTGCCGCGCGCCGGTTTCGTGGCTGTCGAGGTCGTCGACAGGCCGGCGTGGCGTCTGGCCGAGCAAACCCTGTGGCAGGAAGCCCTCGCCGTTGAGGCTGGTGATGATCCTGCGGTGCGGTCGATGCAGGACGAGGCACAACGAGTGCTGGCAACCTTCGACGGGCTGCGCCGTGTCCTGGCCACGGCACGCGCACCCCACTCGGCCCAGGCGTCGCCGCCGTAGCCAGCCCGTATCCCGGATCCACCTGCCCTTGACGTTTGGTCCCTGGTAGCGCGGTTACGCGTCCGGGTTCCAGCCTGCCAACTGCTCCACCGGCTCGATGTCGCCGGTGAGCTCCAGGCCGTCTAGCCCGACGCGCTCGTAGAAACAAAGGACCAGTTCGCTCGCTGCCCCTCGCATTGCCACGTCGCCCGGCTCCGCGTCGGCCGCGAGGTCGTCGCAGCGGACTCCGATGGTGTTGAGGGTCAAGCGCCACGCGCGGCCCTCGTTCGTGCGCAGGTCGATCGTCGCCGGGTTGAACGGCCAAGGGACGCTCGTCGCCGAGACAGTTGTCAGGAACTCGTCGACGCCCTCGACCGCGACGTTCGTCGGGAGCGGCTGTGCGGCCCCCTGGGTGAACTGGGCGTCGTAAGTGTGGACGGCGATCTCCTGGAGCTGGTGGCGGGCCACGGCTCCGCTCGTCTGCGGGGCCTGCGAACGGCCCCACCACGTCCAGCAGCCGCGGTCCGGGCCGGCCGCGCGCAGCTCGGCGAGCATGAGCTCGGTCGACTCGGCGAGCCACGCGTCCAGGGCTTCGGGGTCGCGGGGTGCGGACCGGGCGCCCTTCGGGTCCGTCTTCGCCGGGGGCTCGGCGCCCGGGCCCGCCGCGACGATGGCGGCTTGGCGGCGGCGGCCGTCGCCGAGGTGCTGGGCCAGTTCGCGCAGCGTCCAGTCCGGGCAGGCCGGGACCTGGACGTCGAGGTCGGCGGCGGACGCGATCGCGGCGCGGAATGCGGCCGAGCGGTCCTCGATCAGGCGCAGAACCTCGGGGAACTCCACAGTTTCGGGCACTTCGGTGGTGTATCACGGCGCTCCGGCCGCCGGGTAGCGAGTTTCGCCGGGCGAACGCCTTCCCTGATTCTTCTCAGTGGCGACGGCGGAGGCGGACGCCAGCGTCGCGGCGGTGAGGCTGCCCCAGAGGGCCACCGCGCCGTGGGCGGCGAGAGTCGTGATGACCGCCGGGGAAACGGCGAGGCCGAAGCCCGTGGAAAGCTGGAAGCGGGCCAGGGCGCGACCCAGGACCGGGGCCGGGGCGAGGGCCGTGACGAGCGCGGTGGCGCTGCCCGCGTAGACGATCTCGCCGATCGTGCAGACCACCGACACCGCGGCGACGGCCGGGGGACCCCAGCCGGGTCCCAGCGACGTCGCCACGAGGAAGCCGAGGTAGGACACCGCGAGCACCACGCCGCCGAGCGCCAGCACGGTCCGCCGGGCGAAGCGGGACAGCAGGACGGTGACCGGCACCTGCAGGGTGACCACCAGCACCGTGTTCGCCACGAAGATCGCCGCCGACCACACCGGGGACGCGTGCAGCTGCGTCACCAGGACCAGCGGCACCGCGATCTCGGGGACGTTGAGGCAGAAGACGTAGACCACGTTGGCGGCCAGCAGCGCGCGCATCCGGGGTGCGGGCTCGTCGACTGCGGCACGGGCGACGGCCGGCTGCGCGTGCACGTGGACCGACCACGCCAAGGCGGCCGCGGCGAGGTAGGCGAGCCCGGTGACGGCCGCCAGCGCCTGCAACGCGGTGGTGCCGCCCGCCAGGCACGCGGTGGCGGCGAGCGCACCCACGCCCAGGCCGGCGTTGCGCAGCGCGCGGCCGCCCGCGAGCGCGGCGTCGCGTTCGCGTCCGTGGGCGACCGTGGCCACCAGGGCCGCGTGGGCGGCCGGCCACGCCTGGTTGCCGATGCCGAGGAACAGCGACGCCGTCGTGAACAGCCCGACGTGGCCCGCCGGGGCGGCCAGCAGGAGCGCAACGCCCAGGACCCGCACCAGCATCGAGGCCGCGACGACCGTGCTGCGCGCGCCCCGGTCCAGCCACCGGCCCACCGCGGGCATGCACACCAGCCCGACGACGACGCCGACCGTCATGGCGACGCCGGTGATCGACGCGGACAGCCTCAGCACCGTCACCCCGTAGAGCAGCAGGAAGGGCCGCAGCATCCCGGTGCCGAGCGCGTCCACGACCAGCGCGACGGCGTAGCGGGGGCCGCCGGAGGCGCGGACGAGGGCGCGGGGCCGGATCGTGGTGGTCATGGCGTCCACGGTGCGTTCGGCCGCCGCCCTTGCCACGTCGATTGACGGACACCGTCAATCGACGCGGTCGTCGGCCGTCCGAACAGCGATGATGAGGGCGTGACGTTGAGGATCGACATCGGCGGGTTGCCGGCCGGACGGCTGCGGTTCGCCGTTTCGCCGCTGGCCGAGTTGACCGCGATGCTGCACGTCCTGGCCGAACCCGGGCACCACCCGCAGCTCGCCGGCTGGGCCGCGGACGTCTGGGCCGGGCTGCGGCCGGAGCTGGCCGAGCGGCTCCGGGAAGCCGAGTTCCTCTGGCGTTCCTCGCGAGCCGACTTCCTGGTCCCCGCTCGTCCCCGGCCGACGCTGGCCGGCGAACTGGACGACGTGGACCGGATCGACGACGAGACCTACGTCACCGCCGCGCTCATCACCACGTGCGGCAGCAACCGGGTCCACTTCGGCGCACCGTCACCGCTCGCCGACGCGACGGCGCGCGAGCGGGCCCTGGACCTCGCCCAGGCCCGCGGTGCGCTCCAGGAGGCCTTCGCGGAACGGCTGCTCGCGGATCCCGCGGCCGTGCGGGCGCGGGTCCGGGACACCCTCGAACAGTGCGCCGAGGCCTTCTTCGACGCCGCTTGGACGGGCGTCGCCGGGCAGCTCGCCACGGACCTGCGTCTCAAGGACGACATGCTGAAGCGCCAGGGCCTCGGGGCGGCACTCGCGTCGGTCTCCGGCGCCGTGGCCCTGGCGCCGGACGGCACCTGCATCGTCGTGGACAAGCTGCAGGACAACGCGACCGCGGCCCACGGCACCGGCGTCACCTTCCTCCCCAGCGTCTTCGGCCGCCCGCACCTGGTGGCGGTCCACGCGCCCGGGTGGCAGCCGGTGGTGCAGTACCCCGTCGCCGCGGCGAGCGTGCCGGAGCCGGTATCGCTGGAAACGGTCTCGCTGCGGCTGGAGGCGCTCGCGCACCCGGTCCGGCTGCGGCTGCTGCGCACCCTGGCCCGCGGCCCGCACACCACCGGCGAGCTGGCGCACGCCTGGGAGCTTTCGCCTCCGGAGGTCTCCCGCCACCTCGCCGTCCTGCGCCGCGCGGGCCTGCTCACGACCCGGCGGCAGGGCCGGTACGTCCGGTACGCCGTCAACGTCCCCGATCTGACGGCGCTGGGGTCCGACCTGCTGGCGGCCGTGCTGCGCTGAGCCGCCCGGCCGCCGCCATGACCGGGTGCCACGGCGTCGCGTCGAAGATCAGCGTGATGGCCTCGATCTTCCCGTCCCGCAAGCGGAAGTGCTCCGCCGTGCGCTGGGTGCCGACCGGGGTCGCCGTGTGCACGTCGTACACGAGGGTCGCCTCCGACTCGCCGTACAGCTCGCTCAGCAGGTCGACGCCGGTGACCACGCTGACGAACCCGCGGAGGCCGGCGAGGTGGCCGCGGGCGTCGTCGGAGCTGATCATCGGGCTGCGGAAGGTGAACGTGCCGGCGAGCTGGGCGGCCGCGGCGGTCACGTCGCCGGCGAAGCGGGCGCGGGAATACGCCTGGACGGTCTCACGGGTGGTCATCGGTCCTCCAGGTAGCGGGCGAGGTGCTGCTGGTTTTCGGCGAGACGCAGGCAGAGGTGGCGCAGCTGGGTCGTTTCGGCGGCGGTGAAGCCGCGGAAGAGCGCCGCCATGGCCAGCTGCGACGGACGGCGGAACTCCTCCAGCCACGTCCGGCCGTCGTCGGTGATCCGGACGAGGACCGACCGCCGGTCGCGCGGGTCGGGGACGCGCACCGCGTGCCCGGCGCGCTCGAGCGTGTCGACCAGGCCGGTGACGTTGCGCGAGCTGACCCCGGCGGACGCGGCCAGGTCCTTGATGTTCGCTTCCGCGCTGCTCAGCCGGATGAGGAGGTCGAGGGCGCCCGGGCTGAGGCCGCGGCTGTCGGTGCCGTGGGCCCGCAGCTGGTCCAGGCTCCGTGCGGCCACGCGCACCGCCGCCGCGGCTTCGAGCACGCCGGTGTCCTCGCCGCGGGTGAACCCGGCCAGCGCGCCGCGGGTGTCGGGGGAGTAGAGGAGGTCGTTCGGGTCACGAGCGAATACGTCGTTCATAGTGAAGTACTACATTAGTACGTACTTCCGTATTCGTGTCAAGATCATGTCCGTCCGCAGTCGTTTACCAGGGTTTCGCCCGGCGTTAGCCTCGGGCCCGGCACAGGTTCTCGAAGTCCCGCACATACTGACCCGGCTCTCCACCACGACACCCCCGGAGTCCTCATGACGGACGTCAACCGACGGCGTTTCCTGCAGCTGGCCGGCGGCACCGCCGCCCTTTCCGCCCTCTCCACCAGCATCGCCCGCGCCGCCGAAATCCCCGCTCACCGGCGCACCGGGTCCTTGAAGGACATCGAGCACATCGTGGTCCTCATGCAGGAGAACCGGTCGTTCGACCACTACTTCGGCACGCTGCGCGGCGTCCGCGGCTTCGGCGACCCGCGCCCGGCGACGCTGGCCTCCGGCAAGTCCGTCTGGGCGCAGTCCGACGGCAAGCGCGACATCCTGCCCTTCCGCCCCGAAGCGGACAACCTGGGCCTGCAGTTCATCCAGGACCTGCCGCACGGCTGGAACGACACGCACGCGGCGTGGAACGGCGGCAAGTACGACAAGTGGGTGCCCGCGAAGGGCTCGACCACGATGGCGTACCTGACGCGCGAGGACATCCCGTTCCACTACGCGCTGGCCGACGCGTTCACGATCTGCGACGCCTACCACTGCTCGTTCATGGGCTCGACCGACCCGAACCGCTACTACATGTGGACCGGGTACACGGGCAACGACGGCAAGGGCGGCGGGCCGGTCCTCGGCAACGACGAGAAGGGCTACTCCTGGACGACCTACCCCGAGCGGCTGGAGCAGGCCGGGGTGTCGTGGAAGATCTACCAGGACGTCGGCGACGGCCTCGACGCCGCCGGCGGCTGGGGCTGGATCGAGGACGCCTACCGCGGCAACTACGGCGACAACTCGTTGCTGTACTTCGACTCCTACCGCAACGCGAAGCCCGGCGACGCGCTGTACGAGAAGGCCCGCACCGGCACGAACGCGAAGGCCGGCGACGGCTACTTCGACCGGCTGCGCGCCGACGTCAAGGCCGGCAAGCTGCCGCAGGTCTCGTGGATCACCGCGCCGGAAGCGTTCTGCGAGCACCCGAACTGGCCGGTGAACTACGGCGCCTGGTACATCGCGCAGGTGCTCGACGCGCTGACGGCGAACCCGGATGTGTGGAGCAAGACCGCGCTGCTCATCACCTACGACGAGAACGACGGCTTCTTCGACCACGTCGTCCCGCCGTACGCCGCGGCCGGCCAGTCCACTGTGGACACGACCGGTGAGATCTTCGCGGGGTCGGCGGCGAACCCGGCCGGTCCGTACGGGCTCGGCCAGCGCGTGCCGATGCTCGTGGTGTCGCCGTGGAGCAAGGGCGGCTACGTGTGCTCGGAGACGTTCGACCACACGTCGATCATCCGGTTCATCGAACGGCGCTTCGGCGTGCGGGAGCCCAACATCACGCCGTGGCGGCGCTCGGTGTGCGGCGACCTGACGTCGGCGTTCGACTTCGCCCGCACCGACGTCCGGGTGCCCGCGTTGCCGGACACGGCGGGCTACGAGCCGCCGGACCGCGTGCGGCACCCGGACTACGTGCCCGCGGTCCCGGCGCACAACGTGCTCCCGAAGCAGGAACGCGGGCTGCGGCCGGCGCGGGCGCTGCCGTACGACCTGTCGGCCGACGCCCGGCTGGCCGGTGGAACCCTGACGGTCACGTTCGCCAACCACGGGCGCGCGGGCGCGACCTTCTACGTCGTGACGCCATCCGGCGAGCCGCGGACGTACACGGCCGGGGCCGGGACGACGCTCCCGGCGGCCTTGCCCGCGTCCGGGGCGTACGACTACACCGCCTACGGGCCCAACGGGTTCGTGCGCCAGTTCCGCGGCGGTGCCGCCGGGCCGGAGGTGAGCGTCCGCCAGGAAGGCGGGGAGCTCGCGCTGGTCCTCACCAACAGCGGCACCACGACGGTGCGGCTGACGGTGTCGGACGCGTACGGCCGCTGCTCGTCGACGCACCAGCTGCGCCCGGGCGCACGGGTCGTGGAGCACGTGGACACCCGGCGCAGCAACAACTGGTACGACGTCTCGGTGACGTCGGACCGCGACCCGAAGTTCCTGCGCCGCCTGGCGGGACACGGGGAGACCGGCCGGCCGAGCACGAGCGACCCGGCGACGCTCACGAAGTGACGACCGCTGCGCGGCGCCAGTCCGAGGGACTGGCGCCGCGGTGGCGTTTGAAGGCCACGCTGAAGGCGAACGGGTCCTCGTAGCCGACCGCGCGTGCCACAGCGGCGACCGTGTCTTCGGTGGCGCGCAACAGATCCGCCGCGAGCGCCATCCGCCAGCCGGTGAGGTAGGTCATCGGCGGCTCGCCGACGAGCCGGGCGAAGCGCGCGGCGAACGCGGCCCGGGACAGCCCGGCCCGGGCGGCCAACGCCGCGACGGTCCACCGGTGGGCGGGCTCGGCGTGCAGCAGCCGCAGGGCTTCCCCGACACCGGCGTCGCCCAGCGCCCGGTACCAGGCCGGCGGCGTGTCCGTCGCGGCGCACCAGGCCCGCAGCGCGAGGACGAGCACGAGGTCCAGCAGCCGGCGCAACACCGCGTCCTGGCCCGGCTCGTCGCGCGCGACCTCGGCGGCGAGCAGGTCGAGCGCCGCCTGCGTCCGCGGCCCGGCGGGGACGACCGCCAGCGGCGGGAGCATCGCCAGCAGCCGCTCGGCGACGGCACCGCGGAGTTCGTAGGCACCGCGCAGCATCGTCGTGGCGCCGGGCGTCCCGTCGCCGTACGTGCGTGGTGCCCGGGGATTCACCTCGCCCGTGCCGGTGATCGGGTACTTCTTCGCGCCGCGGATCACGACCTGCGGCGCGGTGCCCGGGTCGTCGGCGATCGTGTAGGCCTTCGTGGAGACGAGGGCGATGTCGCCGGCGGCCAGGCGAACCGGCGGCCCGGTGCCGAGGCTGACGAAGGCGTGCCCGCCGAGCGTGGCGACCAGGGTGAGCGGTGGGGCGTCCGCGAAGGTCATCGACCACGGCGGCCGCTGGATCAGCTGCCGGACCAGCGCGTCCGTGGCGTGGGCCCGGTGCAGCAGGTCGCTGAGCACGTCCATTCCCCGACCCTAGACGATCACAAAGGAACCATCGACTTTCTCCCATGGATCGTCTCGCGCATCCACGGTTGCCTGACGGCATGACCACCCTCATCCTCGGCGGCACCGGCAAGACCGGCCGCCGCGTCGCGCAGCGCGTCGACCATGCCCGGATCGCGTCGCGCCGCACCGGTTTCGACCTCGGCGACCCCTCGAGCTGGGCCCTGGACGGCGTCACGGCCGTCTACCTCGTGGAGCCCGACCTGCAGGCCGGCCCGCGCCTGCCGCGCTTCGTCACCGAAGCGGTCGCGGCGGGCGCGCGACGGCTGGTGCTGCTGTCCGCGCCGCGCGCCAGCGAGGAGGGCCATCCGCTGCACGCCGCCGAACGGGCCGTCCGCGAATCCGGCGTCGGCTGGACCATCCTGCACCCGAACTGGTTCGCGCAGAACTTCAGCGAAGGCCCGTGGGCGCAGGGGATCCGCGACGGCGTCCTGACCCTGCCGACCGGAGACGGCCGCGCGCCCTTCGTCGACGCCGAGGACATCGCCGAGCTCGCCGCGGCGGCGCTGACCGGCGACCGCCACGACGGCGAGGTCTACGAGCTGACCGGTCCGCGGGCGGTGAGCTTCGGGGAAGCGGTGAGCCTGATCGCCCGGGCGGCCGGGCGGGGGATCGAGCACGCGGACGTCGACCCCGAGGCGTTCGTCGAACGACAAACCGCTTACGGCGTCCCGCTTCCCGTGGCCCGCCTGCTCACCGGCCTGCTCACGGACCTGCGCGACGGCCGGGGCGCCGACCTCGGGGACGGCGTCGAGCGCGCACTCGGCCGGCCGCCGCGGTCGTTCGAAGAGTTCGTCGCCGGGACCTCCTGGACCTGACGATCAGCCGAGCCGCGTGATCGTCAGCCGCACGGAGCCGCGGTTGCCCGAATACCCGAGCCAGCTGTCGTTGGCGAACGCGTAGAAGTACCCCGGCTCCCGGTTGACCCACTTCTCCAGCCGGCCGCCGATCGGGAACGCCTCGTACGGTTGCTGCACGTCGTGGGCGTCGAGGTTCGGGGCTGCCACCGCGCCGGTCAGCGTCATCCACTTCGCGGCTTCGCAGCGGCGGCCGCCGAACGGACGGGCGTGGGCGTCGTTGAGCCGGGCGAGCTGGGCCTGGAGCCAGGCCGACGTCGTGGCCAGCGCGTGCAGCACGTCCTGGAAGTCCAGCCGGGCGTCGGCCTCGGTGCCGTCGGGGTGGTGCGCGATCTTCCCGTTCAGCCAGGTGCCCTCGGCGGCGAACGCGTACTCGCCGGGGTCGAGGTAGATCCCCGTCCAGTTCCACGGCTTCCCGGCGTAGACGTCGACCGTCGCCGACTCGCCGGCCTCGAGGCGACGCCCCGCGCGGTAGGGGCCCGTGGTGATCGGCGGCGTCGCCTGCCGGTCCACCGCGGACGGCGCGACGCCGGCGGAACCGGCGCCGATGAACGGGAAGGCGCGCGGCGCCGGGCACAGGACCGTGTACACGCTGTGGAGCGAGTTGTGCAGCACGCCCTGGGCGTCCGGCGTGATCTGCTTGTACATCCCGTCGTCGAAGACGAGGTCCGGCACGACCGCGCGGCACTCGTCGATCATCCACTGCAGGGCGGCGTCGGACAGGCCGCTGCTGTCGTGCCCGCCGCCGACGTCGCAGTGGTCGCCGGGGAACCAGACCTGCGCGGCCGTGCGGCCGCCGTCCACTTCGTGCAGGTTCGACCACAGGGTCGGCATGAACGGGCCGCGCATCTCGTCGATGGCGAGCGCCTGGCGGGCGTGCTTGACGTGGTCGCCGAGTTTCGTGTCGTGGAACCGGGGGAGGTGCCCGACGTGGTCTTCGACGAGCTTGAGCGGCCCGAGCCAGTCCGGGATGCCGAGCGAGCCGACGGTGTCCCAGACGCCGAGGAACTCGATCGGGACCGGGTCGGCCGCCTCGCCGGCCCCGGCCCGGTAGCCGGTGGTGAAGAGCCGGTCGACCTCGGCCCAGAACTCGGTGGAGCCGGCGGTCTTGAGGTCCGCGGGCAGGCCGCAGCGGCGGATCATGCCGCAGAGGCTGCGCACGGTGAACGCCCCGCGGCTGAACCCGAAGAGGTGGATCGCGTCGCCGGGGGAGTAGGTGCGCGCGAGCCAGCCGTAGGCGCTCTTGATGTTCTCCGAGAGCCCCTTGCCGACGAGCCCGCCTTCGAGGTGGTCGAGCAGCCCGGGCCCGGTGCCGACACCCGGGTGGTAGTACCGCGGCTGGCGGTCGAGGTCCGCGACGGCATGGTGCAGCCGCGCGACGTTCGTCGGCGCGGGCCGGCCCTGTTGCTCCTGGTCGGGCGTGTTCCAGGTGCCGTCGCAGCAGACCACCAGGTGCCGCCGGGTGCCGTTCGGCTCCGTCATCCGTTCCCCCTGTCGCTCCCCTCGGAATGCTATTAGGAGGCAGTGCGCGGCCGTGGAGATACCGTCGGATTTGACTATGCTCGCGGACCGTGCCGGAAACGCGTCTCGACCTCGACCGGATCCGGGCCGCCCGGCGGGTGATCGACCCGGTCTTCCTCGACAGCCCGCTCTACCGCTGCGAACCCCTCGAACGCGAGCTCGGCTGCCGGGTGAGCATCAAGCTCGAGACCGCGAACCCCGTCCGCAGCTTCAAGGGCCGCGGCACCGAACTCGTCGTGGACGGCCTCGCCGGGCGTGGCGAGCGGGCCGCCGTGTGCGCCAGTGCGGGCAACCTCGGCCAGGCCCTCGCGTTGTCCGGGCGGCGCCGGGGGATCGACGTCACCGTCGTCGCGTCGAGGTTCGCGCCCGCGGCGAAGCTCGAACGCATCCGCGCGCTCGGTGCCCACCTGGAGCTGGTGGACGGCGACTTCGAACTGGCCCGCGCCCGCGCGGTGGCGCTCGCCCGGGAGCGGGGCGTGCGCCTGGTCGAGGACAGCCTGGACGTCGAGACCTGCGAAGGCGCGGCGACGATCGGCCTCGAACTGGCGGACGCCGGGCCGTTCGACGCGGTCCTCGTCGCCCTCGGCGGCGGCGCGATGGCCACCGGGGTCGGTCACGTCCTCAAGACCCGCGCCCCGGGCACGGAAGTGATCGCCGTCCAGCCGGCGGGAGCCCCGGCGATGACCCTGTCCTGGCGCGCGCGGCGCGTCGTCACGACGGAGTCGGCCGACACGATCGCCGACGGCGTGGCCGGCCGCTTCCCGATCCCGGAGGTCCTCGACGACCTCCTCGCCGTGGCCGACGACGCCGTCCTGGTGCGGGAGCCGTCGATCATCGCGGGGATGCGGCTGTTCCTGGAGCACGCGGGCCTGGTGGTGGAGCCGTCGGCGGCCCTCGGCGTCGCGGCGATCCTCGAAGACCGTGACCGCTTCGCCGGGCTTGACGTGGTCACCATCGTCTGCGGCGGCAACGTCGACCTGCCCGCGTACTTCCGGTGGTTAGGCCGTTGACCCGGCCAGCAGGCCCTTCGCGCGCATGGCGGCCCGGAACGTGTCCGTCTGCGCGGCGTCGAGGAGGTCCGCCGGGAACGCGATCTTGCCCTCGGCCTCGATCTTCAGGACCCAGAACCCGCGGACCAGCGCGACGTTCGTGAAGGTGGTCCAGGCCCGGGTCATCGTCCGCCCGGGCGACTCGGCGGCGTACTCGGCGTCGGTCAGGACGATCCGGGTGGCCCCGGGCTCGTCGAAGGACCGCAGCCGCCGGCTGATCCGCCGCGCCTGGAGGACCGGCCAGCCCAGGCCGAGCAGGAGGACCACGCCGCCGACGCCCAACCCGACCGGGTCGGGCGTCGCACCCTGGAGCGCTTCGGCCAGCACCAGCACCCCGAGCACGACGTAGATCCCGGCCGGCAACCACCGGGCCACCGGGGCGCTCGGGTGGCACGCGCGGAACGACCGCTTCGCCATTTCCGGCGTGAAGACGAACGACAACGAGATGTCCACGGACGGTTCCCCCAGGGTGGTGATCGGGCGCGGTGATTCTGGCACAGCGCCCGGCGTGTCATCATGACCGTGGCCCGATCGGCAAACCGAACGGAGACGGGGCTCGATGGACGCTTTACCGAACGGCGGGACGCCCGTGGCCGAGCCGTCGATCCGGGACATGCTCGCCGTCAACCTGCGGGCGGCGCGGGCGGCGCGGGGCCTGTCGCTGTCCGAGCTCTCGCGGCGGTCCGGGATCGGCAAGGCGACCCTCTCGCAGCTGGAAGCCGGCACCGGCAACCCGACGATCGAGACCGTCTTCAGCCTGTCCCGTGCGCTGGAAGTGGCCATCTCCGACCTGCTCGACCACCGGCCCCGCGGCGGGCTGACCGTCGTGCGCGCGGCCGACGTCGAGGTCCTCCGCGGCGAGGGCATCGACCTGCGGCCGCTGCGCCGGATCGAGGCCGAGAACAGCGTTTTCGAGGTTTACGACCAGGTCGTGCGCGGCGATGCGCCGCAGCGGTCGCAGGGGCACGTCGGGGTCGAGCACACCGTCGTCCAGACCGGTGGGCTGCGCGTCGAGGTCGGCGGGCGGACGGTCGACCTCGGGCCAGGGGACTACGTCGCCTTCGACGCCGGCGAGCCGCACAGCTACACCGCGCTCGAAGCCCCGGTGCACTCGGTGCTGCTGCTCCAGTACCGGGCGGGCGAACGCCTCGACGGACGGCCGCACCCCGTCTTGCAGGATTGACACCTCCGCCTCGCGAGACTTAACCTCCGATCGTTCGCTTTAACGAACACCGGAGGGTCGATGAACCGAACGCGCGCGGTGGTGATCGGAGCCGGCGTCGTCGGGGCGGCGTGCGCCCGGGAGCTGAGCCTCGCCGGATTCGGCGTCCTGGTGGTCGACCGGGGCCGGCCCGCGGGCGGCACCACCTCGCACGGCGAAGGCAACCTCCTCGTGTCGGACAAGGGCCCGGGCGCCGAACTCCGGCTCGCGCAGCTTTCGGCCCGGCTGTGGCCGGAGATCGCGGCCGAACTCGGCGACGCCTGCGAGTTCGATCCCAAGGGCGGCATCGTCGTGGCCACCACCGAAGCCGGTGCCCGCGCGCTCACGGCGTTCGCCGCCGAGCAGGCCGATGCCGGGGTGCGTATCGAGTCACTGTCCACAGTGGAGCTCGCGGCGGCCGAACCGGCGTTGACCCGCGAGGTGACCGCCGCGGTCCGCTACCCGGAGGACGCGCAGGTCCAGCCGGCCGGCGCGACGCTGGCCCTGCTCGGCTCGGCCCTCGCGCACGGCGCCCGCCTGCGTACCGACACGGAAGTGATCGGCGCCGTCGTCCGCGGCGGCCGGATCACCGGGGTCCGCGTTCCGGGTGAAGTCTTCGAGGCCGACGTCGTCGTGAACGCGGCGGGTCCGTGGGCGGGCGAGGTTTCGGCGCGCCTGGGCGCCCCGATCGCGGTCCGGCCCCGGCGCGGCGAGGTGCTGGTGACCACGCCGATGCCCGGGGTGGTGCGGCACAAGGTGTACGACGCGGACTACGTCGGGGCGGTCGGCTCCGGCGACGGCGAGCTGCAGACGTCCGCGGTGGTCGAGTCGACGCGGGGCGGCACGATCCTGATCGGCTCGTCCCGCCGCCGGGTGGGCTTCGACGAGGCGATCGTGCCGGGTGTGCTGAGCGCCATCGCGGCCACGGCGCTGCGGCTGTTCCCGTCGCTGGCCGACGCCGCGGTGATGCGCGCGTACGGCGGGTTCCGGCCCTATGTGGACGATCACCTCCCGGTCCTCGGCGAGGACCCGAGGGTCGGAAACCTTTGGCACGCAACGGGACACGAGGGCGCGGGCATCGGCCTGAGCGTCGGCACGGCGAGGCTGCTGCGTGAGCTGCTGACGGGGGCTTCGCCGTCGATGCCGGTGGAGGAGTTCACGGTGGACCGCCCGGCGGTGGTCGCATGATCGAGATCACCGTCGACGGTGAGGCACTTGCCGGAACCGAGGGGCAGACGGTGGCCGGAGTGCTGCTGGCCGCCGGGCGGACGTCGTGGCGCACCACGCGCTCGGGGGCGCCTCGAGGTGTTTTCTGCGGGATCGGCGCGTGCTTCGACTGCGTGGTGACGGTGAACGGGGTACCGGACGTCCGGGCGTGCCGCCGTCGCGCCGTCGACGGGGACGAGATCCGGACGCAGTCCCGTGAGGAGGAGGCATGACGAGGGTGGTCGTGATCGGCGCCGGCCCCGCGGGGCTCGCGGCGGCCGAAGCGGCGCTGGAGGCCGGGGCCGAGGTGACGGTGTTGGATCAGTCGGACGCGCCGGGCGGGCAGTACCACCGGACGTTGTACGGCACGCCGCACGGCTTCGATGCCGTGCTGAGCCGGTGCGAGTGGTGGCCGGAAAGCACGGTGTGGGCGCTGGAAGCTGCCGCGCCGGGCGATCCCGTGGCTGCCGCCCGTGCGATCGGCGATCCCGCGGCGGGCGATCCCGCGATCGCCACCCGTGTGGCCGACGGTCCCGCAGGTGGCGATGCGGGGGCGGGCGATCCCGCGGCTGCCACCCGCGCGGTCAGCGACCCCGCAGCCACCAGGCGTGGAGCGGGCCTCCGGCTCCACGTCCTGCGCGGCCCGGCCGATGGCTCCGGTCGTACCCGCCACCTCCTCGAACCCGATGCCTTGGTCCTCGCCACCGGAGCGCACGATCGCACCCTGCCCTTCCCCGGCTGGCAGCTGCCCGGCGTCTTCACCGCGGGTGCCGCGCAGGCGCTCGCCAAGGGGGAACGGGTCGCCGTCGGAAAGCGCGTTCTCGTCGCCGGGGCTGGGCCCTTCCTGCTGCCCGTCACCGAATCGCTCCTCAGCGTCGGGGTCGACGTTGCCGCCGTTCTGGAGACCAACCCCGCCAAGACCGTCCTCAACGGATGGCGCTTCCCCATGCGCAAAGCCGGCGAACTGGCCCGCTACGCCGCCACCCTCGCCCGGCACCGCGTCCCCTACCTCCTGGGCCGCACCGTCGTCGAGGCCCGCGGAGACGTTCGGGTGCGCGAAGCCGTCACCGCGCGGGTCCGTGCGGACTGGTCCGTCGTGCCCGGCACCGAACGCACCTATGCGGTCGATGCCGTCTGCGTCGGGCACGGCTTCACGCCGCAACCCGAACTCGCCGTCGCCGCCGGGTGCGTGCTCGACGGCGGGTTCGTCCGCACCGACGACCACCAGCGCACCAGCGTCGCGACTGTCTTCGCCGCCGGGGAGATCACCGGGATCGGCGGTGCGGACGCCGCGCGAGCCGAGGGCGCGGTCGCCGGGTGCGCCGCCGCCGGGGGTACGCCGAGCCGGGCGCTGCTGCGCGAGCGTGACCGCACCAGGAAATTCGCGCAGCGGCTGAACGCGGCCCACCCCATCGGCGCCGCCTGGCCCGGCTGGCTGCGCGACGACACGATCGTCTGCCGCTGCGAGGAAACCACCTACGGAGACCTGAAAAGCGCCGTCGACGACCCGGTCGCGCCGGGACCGCACGCCCTCAAGCTCGGCACCCGCGCCGGCCTCGGCCCGTGCCAGGGCCGGATGTGCGGGCCTGCCGTCGCCGAGCTCTGCGGCGGCGCCGAACGCCACCACCGTCCGATCGCCCAGCCGATCCGCCTGGGCGAGCTCGCCGACCCGAAGGAGACCCCAGCATGAGCACCCGCGACCTCGGCGGCGTGGTCGTCGCCGCCGCGTTGCCGTACCGACCCGACGACAGCGCGCCCGCCGGCCTGGCCGTCGACTACGACGCCTACGCCGAGCACTGCCGCTGGCTCGTCGAGAACGGCTGCCGCGGCGTCGGCCCGAACGGCTCCCTCGGCGAATACTCCTCCCTGACCGACGACGAACGCCGCCGCGTCGCCCGCACCGCGATCGAAGCGGTCGGCGAAGACGGGATCGTGGTCGTCGGCGTCCACGGACCCGGCGCGCACCAAGCGAAGCAGTGGGCGGAAGCGGCCGCCGAAGACGGCGCGCACGGCGTGCTGTGCCTCCCGCCGACGCTCTACCGCGCCAACCGCGGCGAGGTCCTCGCCCACTTCGAGGCCGTCGCGTCCGTCGGGCTGCCGGTGATGGTCTACAACAACCCCTTCGACACCAAGGTCGACCTCACGCCCGACCTGCTGGCCGAGATCGCGCGGATCGACAACATCGTGGCCGTCAAGGAGTTCTCCGGCGACGTCCGGCGCGTGCTGGAGATCCGCGAGCGCGCCCCGGAGCTGGCCGTGATCAGCGGCGCCGACGACGTCGCCCTGGAGAGCCTGCTGATGGGCGCAACCGGCTGGTTCGCCGGCTTCCCGAACGTCTTCCCGGCCGAGTCGGCACGCCTGTTCGAACTGGCCACGGCGGGCAAGCTCGACGAGGCCCGCGCGCTGTACGAGCCGCTGGTGGCCGCGTTCCGGTGGGACTCGCGCACCGAGTTCGTCCAGGCCATCAAGCTCGGCATGGACATGGTGGGCCGCCACGGCGGGCCGTGCCGCCCGCCGCGGGGACCGCTGTCCGGCGCCCAGCGCGAGCAGGTCCGCGCCGACATGGGCCGCGCGCTCGCCTCGCTGGGGGTGGCGTAGGTGCGGTCCTCGCGCGCGATCACGGCGGTCGACTCGCACACCGAGGGCATGCCGACGCGGGTGGTGACCGGCGGCGTCGGCCCGATCCCCGGCACCACGATGGCCGAGCGCCGCCGGTACTTCATGGAAAACCTCGACCATATCCGGCAGTTCCTGATGCACGAGCCGCGTGGGCACTCGGCGATGAGCGGCGCGATCCTGCAGCCGCCCCTGCGCGACGACGCCGACTGGGGTGTCGTGTACATCGAGGTGTCCGGCTGCCTGCCGATGTGCGGCCACGGCACCATCGGCGTCGCCACGGTGCTGGTCGAGACCGGCATGGTCGAGGTGACCGAGCCGGTGACCGTGGTGCGCCTGGACACCCCGGCCGGGCTCGTGCACGCGGAGGTCACCGTTCGCGACGGCCGCGCCGAACGGGTCAAGCTCCGCAACGTCGCGTCGTTCCTGCATGAGCGCGACGCCGTCGTGGACGTGCCCGGCCTCGGCGAGGTGCGCTACGACCTGGCCTACGGCGGGAACTTCTACGCCATCCTCGATCTGTCCCAAGTGGACATCCCGTTCGAACGGTCCGCAAAGGACCGCATCCTGAGCGCCGGACTGTCGATCATGGGCGCGATCAACGAGCAGCGCCCGCCGAAACACCCGGCCGACCCGCTGATCGGCGGCTGCAAGCACGTGCAGTTCCTCGCCCCGGGCTCGGACGCGCGGGCGTCGCGCAACGCGATGGCGATCCACCCGGGCTGGTTCGACCGCTCGCCGTGCGGCACCGGCACGTCCGCCCGGATGGCCCAGCTGCACGGCCGGGGCGAGCTGCCGTTGCACACACCGTTCGAGAACAGTTCCTTCATCGGCACGACGTTCACCGGCGAGCTGGTGGGGGAGACCGAGGTGGGCGGGGTGCCGGCGGTGATCCCCGAGTTCTCGGGCCGCGCGTGGATCACCGGCACGGCCACCTACCTCCTCGACCCGGACGACCCCTTCCCGGCCGGGTTCGTGCTCTAGGACGTGATGCTGGCGACCGCGTCGACGCCGTAGTTGTTCGCGTACCCGTTCTCGACGCCGACCAGGATCTCGGCGACCTCGAACCAGCGGTCCCAGAACGGAGTTTCGCGGAGGGCGTCGACCAGCCGCTGGTACGCCGCGTGGTCGACGGCCTCCCACACCCACACGTCGGTTACGCGCGCCGAGTAGAACTCGGTGTCGTAAAAGCGCGAACGGACACCTTTCGCCTTCTCCTCGATCGCCGGGACGACCTCGGTGCGGAACGCTTCGATGCGCTGCTCGACGGTCAGGGCCAGCCACTCGGGCGTCGTCTTGACCAGCATGAAGGCGGTCACCGTCGGGGTCACGCGTAGGCCCCCGCTTCGATGTCCTCGACCAGCGTCGGCCCGGACGGCGTCCAGCCGAGCAGTTCGCGGGTACGGGAGCTGGACGCGGACATGTCCAGGCCGAAGAACCGGCCGATGAACCCGAAGTGCTCGACGGCGTTCTCCGGGGCGACCGACACCACCGGCAGGTCGAGGCTGCGCCCGATCGCCTCGGCGATCTCCCGCGTCGTCACGGCTTCTTCGGCGACGGCGTGCAGCCGCGACCCCGCCGGCGCGCCTTCCAGGCCGAGCCGGACGACCTGGGCCGCGGCCGGGCGGTGCACCGCGGACCAGGCGGCGTCGCCATCGCCGATGAACCCGGACACGCCGTGCCGCCGGGCCGCCGCCGTGATGGCCGCCAGGAACCCGGGGTCGCCGACGCCGTGCACCGACGGCGCGAAGCGGACGCTGACCACCCGGACGCCCTTGTCCACGTACTCGAGGGCGAGGTTCTCCCCGCCGCCGCGCATCGAGCCCGGGCCGACCGCCGGGGACACGTCGGTCTCGACCGCGGGCCGGCCCCGGACCAGGCCCGCGAGGGCGCCGGCGAGCACGAACGGCCGGTCGGTGCCGGCGAGCGCGCCCGCCATCGCCTCGATGGCGGCCCGCTCGGTCCGGTTGTTCTCCGCCGGGTTGCCCCAGTCGTGCTTGTTGCCCAGGTGGACGACGGCGTGGGCGTCGATCGCGCCGTCGCGGAGACCGTCGAGGTCGTCGAGGTCGCCGCGACGGACCCGGGCGCCCGCCTGGGCGAGCTTGAGGGCCGCGGCGTCCGAGCGGGCGAGGCCGGTGACCTCGTGCCCGGCGCCGAGCAGTTCGCCGACGACGGCCGTGCCGATCCACCCGGTCGCTCCGGTGACGAACACGTGCATGGTGCTGCTCCTTCTTCGGGATACTCGTTACGAGTACGAAGCTAGGAGCGGCGGTGCTGTTCGTGCCACGCAACTTCGGCAACCCACAGTTGCGTCAAGCGCAAGTAGTGGTCGTCCCGGTGCCGGTTCCGGTGCCCTGGTAGCCGAACTCCACCGACTGGCCGGGGGACAGGGCGCCGTTGAAGCCCGCGTTCGTGAACCGGACCGTGCCGGTGTCGCCGCTGCGCCCGGCGTTCCACGCGGAGGTGATCGCGGCGCCCACGGGCAGGGCCGCGGTGACCGTCCAGCCGGTGATCGCGGCGGTTCCGGCGGTGACGCGGACCGTCGTGACGAACCCGCCCGTCCACTGGTTCACCGACGCCGAGGCCGTGCAGGTGCCGCCCGGCGGCGGCGTGGTGGGAGTGGTGGTCGGGGTGGTGGGGGGCGTGCTGCCGGGGCCGTCGGTGAGGACCGGCGTCGACCAGTCGCGCCACTCGGCCAGGTTTCCGGCCTTCTTGGCCGAGATCCGGAAGGTGCCGGCCGCGCTGCCCGTCTTCAGCAGGAACTTCTGGATGTTCTGCTGCAGCGGTGTCCGCCATTCGGGCCGCGACGCGCAGTGCGTGCCGTCCTGGACGTCGGACCAGTAGCTGATGTTCTCGCCCGCGCCTAGCGCCTGGTAGACCTCCGCGCCGGCCAGTGCCGCGACGCTGCCGGAGCGTGCGCCGAGCCAGTCGATGTGCGGGTTCTCCATGACGAACAGCCCGCGCGGCGCGACCAGCGCGACCAGTTCGTGGGTGTCCACCGGCAGCGACGCGGGATTGCCGGTGTACGCGCTGAAGGCGTCGCCGAACCACGGCTGCTCCCCGTAGGCGTTGCTCAGCGGCTGCGAGCCGCTTTCGCCGGGGATCCCGCGCAGGATCGGGACGCCGGCCGTGCCCGACTCGATCGGCATGGTGAGGGCGATGCGCTGGTCCAGCGCGCCGATCGCGAAGGCGCTCTTCCCGTACCGCGAACACCCGGTGACGCCGAGCGCGTCCGCCTTGAGGACCCCGCCGCCGGACTGCTCGACGACGTCGATGATCCGGCTCACGCCCCAGGCCCAGGCGGCCAGCAGCCCGGTGCTGCTGGAGGCGCCGTAGATGCTGTAGAACGCGCCCTGTTTGTTGTTTCGCGGGGTGCCTTCCTTGCCGACGGCGAGGGGGTCGTAGGTGATGACGGCGGCGCCGGACGCCTTGATGGTCGCGGTGTCCGCGCCGAATCCGCCGACCACGACGACCGCAGGAAATGGACCGGAACCGCTGGGCAGCTGGACACCCGCGGAGAAACTGGCACTGCGGCCGTTTTCACTCACGTTCACGGTGATTCCGGTGTTCGACACCGTGCCGGTGACACTCGCGGGTTTCGCCGGCTTCGAACCGTAGACCGTGCGCTCGGCGAGCTTCTTGATCTCCTCGCGACGGCACCGCCAGTCGGACTTGGCGGTGATGCGCGTGCCGTCGATCTTCTTGAAGGGATCGGGAAGTTTCGCGGTGCTGGGCCACGACGCCGGCACGGAGACGGGACAGTCGGCGCCGTCGTCCTCGACCGCCGCGGCGGCGCCGGAGGCGAACGTGACGACGCCGCCGAAGCCGGTCAGCGTGGCCGCGAACAGGACGAGGGCAGGACGGATCCGCACCGGGTGCTCCTTCCGGAAAATTGTCCCCGGAAAACGGTAGATCCGTTTTGCGTCGGCCGTCAAGAAGGCGCAGGAGTCCGAAACTTTCGAATTCCGGGTTATTCCGAAACTTTCGCGTGCTCGGCGTCGACGCGGGTGGTCACGCCGGTTTCGACGATCGTCCTCGTCGCCTCCACCGACGCGTACGTCCACAGGATGCGCATCGGCTCGGTCGCCGAGGCGTTGCGGAACCGGTGCGGGGTGCCCGCGTCGACGTACGTCGTGTCGAACCGCTCGAGGTGGTGCTCGGTCCCGTCGATCTCCACGATCGCCGAGCCTTCGAGGATCACCACGCTCTCCGGGCAGTTGTGCGTGTGCAGCGGGATGCCCGCGCCGCCCTCGAAGTGCGTGGTGCCGTTGAGGAACGCCTGCGCGCCGATCGCGCGAGTCACCAACGGCACGGTGCTCGCGCCGCCACCACGGTGGTGCGCGGGCAGCGATGCCGGGCGCAGCACCGACGGCGGGAACGACGTCGACCCCGGTCCGCGCCACACGGTCTTCGTGTTGGTGAACTCGCGGATCCCTTCGGCGCCCAGCTCGCGGCCGTACCCGGACTTCTTGATACCGCCGAACGGCAGCCGCGGGTCGGAGGCGACCATCCCGTTGACGAACACCGCGCCGGCCTCGAACCGGCGCACCAGCGTCGTGGCCCGGGAGAGGTCGCGCGTCCACAACGCCGCGCCGAGGCCGAACTCCGTGCGGTTGGCGAGCACGATCGCCGCGTCCGCGTCGGGCACCCGCGTGATCGCGGCGACCGGCCCGAACGTCTCCTCGTCGAACGCCGCCATGCCCGGCGTCACGTGGTCGAGCACGGTCGGCGGGTAGCAGTACCCGGGCCCGTCGGCCGGTTTCCCGCCCAGCAGCAGGGAAGCACCCGCGTCGACGCTCCGGCGGACCTGGTCGTGCAGCGTCTCGCGCAGGTTCTCCCGCGCCAGCGGGCCGACCTCCAGTGCGGCGGCCGCCGCGGTGAACTCTCGGACGAACTCGTCAGCCACGGCTTCTTCGACGATGAACCGCTTGGCGTTGACGCAGCTCTGGCCACCGTTGACGAACCGGGCCTGGACGGCGGTGGCCGCGGCGGCGGGCACGTCGGCGTCGGCCAGCACGACGAACGGGTCGGACCCGCCCAGCTCCAGGACCTGCTTCTTCAACGCCGCCCCGGCCTGCGCGGCGATGATCGCGCCGACCTCCGTCGAGCCGGTGAAGGTGACCGCCGCGATCCGCTCGTCGGCGATGAGCCCGGCGACGGCGCCGGACTCCACGAGCAGCACCTGGACCAGCCCGTCGGGTGTTCCCGCGTCCCGCACGACGTCGGCGATGGCCAGCGCGCACTGCGGGACGTTGGCCGCGTGCTTGAGGACGATCCCGTTGCCCGCGGCGAGCGCGGGCGCGGCGAAGCGGAAGAACTGCCAGAACGGGTAGTTCCACGGCATGACGGCCAGCACCACGCCGAGCGGGTCGTGCACGACGACGCTGTCGGGCGGGATCGGCCGGTCGGCGAGGTAGGTGGCCGCCTGCCCGGCGTAGTGCTCGCACGTCACCGCGCACTTCTCGATCTCGGCTTCGGCCTCGCCGAGCGGCTTGCCCATCTCCGCGGTGATCAGCCGGGCGTACTTCTCTTTGCCCGCCCGGAGAACGCGGGCCAGCTCTCGCAGCAGGCCCACCCGGCCGGTGACGTCGAGGGTGCGCCAGTGCGCCTGAGCGACGGCGGCCGCGTCGAGCGCGGCCTCGACGTCCACGGTGGACTGCGGGGTGAACCGGGCCAGCTCGGTGCCGGTGGCCGGGTCGACGGACAGGATCATCGGGCGCTCACCTTCGTCAGGGCGTGGGCGACGGCCTCGGCGAACCCGGCCGTGCCGAGGGAGCCGCCGAGGTCGCGGGTGCGGGTGGCGGGGTCGTCGAGCACGGTGTCGACGGCGGTGGTGATCAGCCCGGCGGCCTTGACCAGGCCGGGGTCGTCGTCGCGGCGGCCGCGCCAGTCGAGCAGCATCGCCGCGGAGAGGATGAGCGAGGTCGGGTTCGCGACGCCGAGCCCGGCGATGTCCGGCGCGGACCCGTGCTGGGCCTGTCCGACGCACAGGTCGTGGCCGGCGTTGATCGACCCGCCGAGGCCGAGACCGCCGGAGAGTTCGGACGCCTCGTCGGACAGGATGTCGCCGAACATGTTGGTGGTCACCAGGACGTCGAAGCGGTCCGGGGTGCGGATGAGCAGGGCGGCCGTCGCGTCGACGATCAGCTCCTCGAGTTCGACGTCCGGGTACCGCGAAGCGACCTTCCGGACCTCGCGCAGGAACAGCCCGTCGGACAGCTTGAGCACGTTGGCCTTGTGCACCGCGGTGACCTTGCGGCGGCGGCCGCGCGCCAGGTCGAACGCGGCCACGGCGACCCGCTCGGCGGCCTTCGCGCTCACCTTGCGGACCGAGAGCGCGAGATCGGGGTCGGGCATGAACTCGCCGGTGCCCGCGTGCATGTTGCGGTCGGAGTAGAAGCCTTCGGTGTTCTCGCGCACGATCACGAGGTCCATCGGGGCGCGCAGCAGGCTCAGCTCCGGCCGTGAGCGGCACGGCCGGACGTTCGCGAACAGCTCGAACACCGTCCGCAGTTCGGCCGAAGGATTGATGCCGCCCTCGGCGCGCGACGGGTACTCGTAGTGCGACACCGGGCCGAGCAGGACGCCGTCCACCTGCGGGATCCGGGTCATCACCGCGGTAGGCAGGGTGGTTCCCTCGGTGGCCAGCGACGCCAGTCCGATGGCGCGGGTCTCGAACTCCAGGCCGAGCCCCAGGAGCCGGTCGGCGGCGGCGAGGACGTCGAGGGTGGCGGTGGTGATTTCGGGGCCGATGCCGTCGCCCGGCAGGACCAGGATCTTCATGGGTGACGTCCTTCGGGTGCGGGGAGCAGGGCAGCGAGGTGCGGCCGCAGCCGCTCGGCGATCAGGCGGTAGCCGGCGGCGTCCGGGTGCAGGCCGTCGGCGAGGAACCCGGCGTCGGCCGGACCGAGGAGCGACGGGCCGTCGACGACCGGCAGGCCGTGGGCGGCGTTCGCGACCTCGGCCCGCACGTCGGCGAGGGTGAGCCCGAGCGCGTTGGGCTGCCGCTCGCGTTCGGGCGCGTGCAGGGGAGTGGTGAGCAGGATCGGCGTGTCCGGGTGGCCGTCGCGGATCGTGCGGACGAACCCTTCGAGCGCGGGCCCCAGCGAGCGCGCGGAAAACGTGGCGGCGCCGTGGATGTTGACGCCGACGCACAGGCTGATGACGTCCGCTTCGGTGTCGCGGATGTACCGGGCCACCACGGGATCGAGGTGGCATTCGCCCGCGAACCCCAGACAGCGCAACGACCAGCCCAGTTCGGTCGCCACCAGGGCGGGCCAGGTCTCGGACGGTCCGGCGGCCAGCCGGCACTGGGTGATCGAGCTGCCGTACGCGATCCAGCGCCGGCCTTCCGGTACCGGCGTCGCTTCGCCGCTCAGCTCGAGTTCCCCGAGGCTGACGGGACTCGACTGCGGCAGCCAGATCCGCACGCGCTTGCGCCCGGCCGCAAGCCCGTCGACGTGGACCGTGGGCGAGCGGCTGAGCAGGTTCCCGTCGACCACGACGTCGATGTCGGCGGTAGTCCGCACGTCCCAGTCGAATCCGCGCGCGTCGGTGTCGAACTCGAGCCGGACCCCGGCGGGCATCCGCGCGGCGTCGTCGAGCCGCGGGTGCAGCGATCCGGCGGGCAGCCGGCGGGGGACGAGCCGGCCGTCCTCCTCGGCGAGTTCCGCGTGGCCGCGCAGGAAGTCCTTCACGACGCGAGCTCCTCGGCGAGCTGCCCGACGGCGTGCCGCAGGTCCTCCTCGTCGATCACCAGCGGCGGCGCGAGGCGGATCGTCGAACCGTGGGCGTCCTTTGCCAGCACGCCGCGGCGGAGCAGTCCTTCGCAGACGTCGCGGCCGCTGCGGCCGAGGACGTCGACCCCGGCCCAGAGGCCGAGCGTGCGCACCTCCCCGACGTTCGGCAGCCCGGCGAGGAGCCCGGCGAAGACCTCGCCCAGCTCGGCGGCCCGGCGCTGCGGCTCGCCGGTCGCGAGCTTGCGGACGACGGCCGTGCCGATGGCGCACGCGAGGGGGTTGCCGCCGAAGGTGCTGCCGTGCTGGCCCGGCCGCAGGACGCCGAGGACGTCCCGGCGGGACACCACCGCCGACAGCGGAACCAGCCCGCCGCCGAGCGCCTTGCCGAGCAGGTAGACGTCCGGCACGACACCGGAGTGTTCGCAGGCGAAGGTGCGCCCGGTGCGGCCGAGCCCGGATTGGATCTCGTCGGCGATCAGCAGGACGTCGTGCGCAGTGCAGGTCTCGCGGACGGTGGCGAGGTAGCCGGCCGGGGGCAGGAGCACGCCCGCTTCCCCTTGCACCGGCTCGATCAGCACCGCGACGGTGTCCTCGGTGACGGCCGCGCGCAGTGCGTCGGCGTCGCCGAACGGGACGGTGTCGAATCCCGGCGTGAACGGGCCGAAGTCCGCCGTCGCGACCGGGTCGTCGGAGAAGCCGACGATGGTCGTGGTGCGGCCGTGGAAGTTGCCGCCCGCCACGACGATCCGCGCACGCCCGGCCGGCACGCCCTTGACCGTGTAGCCCCACTTCCGGGCCACCTTGATCGCCGTCTCGACCGCTTCGGCGCCGGTGTTCATCGGCAGCACCAGGTCCATCCCGGCGAGCGCGGCCAGTTCCTCGCTGAAGGTGCCGAGCCGGTCGTGGTGGAACGCGCGGCTGGTCAGCGTGAGCCGGTCCAGCTGCTCGTGGGCCACGGACAGGAGCTCCTTGTCGCCGTGGCCGAAGTTCAGGGCGCTGTACCCGGCGAGGAGGTCGAGGTAGCGCCGGCCCTCCACGTCGGTGACCCAGGCACCGCGTCCTTCGGCCAGCACGACGGGCAGCGGGTGGTAGTTGCGGGCGGTACCGGCCTCGACGCGGCTGATTTCTTCGGTCGTCGCGCTCACGGGCTCTCTTTCCTGGGACGGCGGGTGGTCCGGGTCTGGCTCAGCTCCGAGCGCAGGCCGGTCAGCAGCTCGGCGCGTTCGGTGGCGCGGGCCTCGTCCGTCGCGCGCACCGCGAGCACGAGGGCGTCGGTGAGCACCTGGGACGGCAGGGCTTCGCCGGTCGCTCCGGTGTCGCTGTCCACGGCGAACAGCGAGACGTGCACGCGGTCGGCGTACACGGGGACGAGCGAGTCGGAGATCAGCACGGCCTGCGCGCCGACGGCGACCGCGTGGTCGAGCACGATCTCCAGCTCGGCGAGCAGCCGGCCGGGGGAGTACAGGACGACGACGTCACCGCGGCCGAGTTCCAGGAGGTCGTCGGCCAGGCGGAAGCCGGTGGCGCCGCTGACCCGGGCGCGCCGGCCGATCCGGCGCAGCCGCAGGGCCAGGTAGGCGGCGACCGATTCGGACGGCCCGATCCCGAAGGCGAGTACCTCGCGGGCGCAGGCCAGGGTTTCGACCGCCGTGTCGAACGCGGGCTCGGTGGTGAGCCGCCAGGTGTCCGCCAGCCGCTGCGCCGCCTCGGTGAACACCCGCTCGAGCAGGGCGGCGGTCGCCGAGACTCGCTCGTCCGGCCGCCCGGGAGGGGGAGCCGGGCTCGTGGCCCGCACCACCTGCCGGGTGAGGCTGTGCCGCAGTTCCAGCAGGCCCGCGTACCCCAGCGAACGCGCCGTCCGGACGACGGTCGCGTCGCTCGTGCCGGCGGCCGCCGCGATCTGCCCGGCGGTGGCGAAGATGGCTTCGCGGCTGTGGGTGCGCAGGTACTCCGCGACCTTCCGCTCGGCCTTCGACATCATCGCCAGGCGGCCGGTGATCCGGTCCTGCAGCGACAGCTCTGTAGTGTCCATGTCAGTCATTGACTTCCCTGTAGGAATGACTACATAGTAACGCATCAATCATTCGATGCAAGGTCTGTAATGGCCACTACATCCGCTTGCCCGTCCCTTGCTGGAGCTCAGCGGCTCGCCCGCCGACCGCGGCCGCCACTCGACCACTACCGGCGCTCGTTCGCCCACAAGCCCGGCTTGGCCTGGGCCGACGTGGTCTCGCGGGTCGGGCTGTGGCTCGCCGCCGCCCACGCCCCGGACCTCCCCGAGGAGATGGACGGCATCGCGGCGGGCGCCGGCGTGCACCCGGACGAGGTGCTCGCGCTCAACGCCCGCGGCGAAATCGCGCGCAACCACGCCGGCGGCTTCACGGAGATGGACGGCTGCTCGTCGTTCGCGCTGCTGCCCGAGGCGACCGCCGACGATCACGTCTACTGTGGACAGAACGGGGACTGGCGGGCGGAGACCGAGGCCACGACGGTGCTGATCCGGATCGTGCGGCCGCCCAAGCCGACGGTGATCATGCGGGTGGAGGCGGGTCAGGTCGGCCGCCAGGCGCCAATTCGGCCGGACTCGCGCTCGACGCCAACGGCCTCGACGGACTCGGCGGGGGTGCACAAGGTCGTGCAGGAGACCATGAGTGACCACTTCGGGCACCCGCATGGGGTGTGCGCGCACCCCGGGCGGGCGACCCGGACGTGCGCCGCTACAAGACGACCGTGAGCAGCCTGGTCGACCTCACCGCGGGGGAGTACCGCGTGCTGCGCGGGAACCCGTGCGGGGGCGACTACCAGCTGCTGCCGTGGCACATCGCCGACGGCTCGGGTGGGTCATGAGCCGGTTTCGACGTGGTCGAGGACGCCGAGTGCGTCCGGGACCAGTACGGCGGCGGAGTGGTAGGCGCTCACCAGGTACGAGGTCACCGCCCGCTCGCTGATGCCCATGAACCGGACGTTCAAGCCGGGCTGGTACTCGTCCGGGAGTTCCTTGGGTCGCAGGCCGATGACGCCGGCGTCGTCTTCGCCGGTGCGCATGGCCAGGATCGACGTCGTGCCGGTCTCGGTGATCGGGATTTTGTCGCAGGGCAGGATCGGGACGCCGCGCCAGGTTTGGACGCGTTTGCCGTCGAGCACCGAGGTGTCGGGGTAGAGGCGCGTTCGGGTGCATTCGCGCCCGAACGCGGCGATGGCGCGGGGGTGGGCGAGGAAGAACTTCGTTTTGCGGCGCCGGCAGAGGAGGTCGTCGAGGTCGAGGGGGGGTGGGTGGTCCGGTGCGGGTGGTGAGGCGGTGTTTGAGGTCGACGTTGTGCAGGAGCCCGAAGTCGGTGTTGTTGACGAGTTCGTGTTCTTGCCGTTCCCGCAGCGCTTCCACGGTGAGCCGGAGTTGTTGTTCCAGCTGGTTCATGGGGTTGTTGTAGAGGTCGGTGACGCGGTTGTGCACGCGCAGCACGGTTTGCGCGACGGCGAGGTCGTACTCGCGGGGCGAGGGGTCGTAGTCGACGTAGGTGCCGGAGAGCATCGGCTCGCCGTCGTGGCCGGCGGAGAGGTCGATGCTGGCTTCGCCCTTGGCGTTCTGGGGTTTCCGTGGTCGGCCGAGGGCTTCGGCGACGTGGGCGCGGAGCGGCTCGGACCGGCCGTTGAGCCGGGCGTAGGCGTCCGCGGGCAGGACGAGGGCGATCACGTGGGTCGCGGCGCGGGCGGTGAAGGTCCACGTCGCGTCGTCGCGGGCGAGGAGTTCGGCGCCGAGGTGGTCGCCGTCCGTTGCGGTGCCGAGGTGGGTCTCGTCGCCGTACTCGCCGCGGCCGTGCTGGGTGACTTTGCCGTGGGCGATGAGGATCAGCGTGTCGAGCGGTGTGCCCGCGTCGATGATCGTCGAGCCGGGTTCGTATTCGCGTTGTTCGAAGGCTTCGGCGAGGGCGCTCAGTGCCTGTTCGTCGTTGAAGCCGCGGAGGAGTTCGAGTTCGGTGAGTTCGGCGGGGACGACTTGGATGCGGGCGCCGGTGTTGTAGAAGCTGACTTTGCCGTCGCCGATGGTGTAGGTGAGGCGGCGGTTGACGCGGTAGCTGCCGGCGGGGACGT
>NZ_BSTD01000011.1 GCF_030269325.1 Amycolatopsis sp. NBRC 101858
GTAAGTTCGGCGGTGTCCTACTCTCCCACAACCCTTCGGCTGCAGTACCATCGGCGCTATCAGGCTTAGCTTCCGGGTTCGGAATGGGACCGGGCGTTTCCCTGACGCTAAAACCACCGAAACACTACGAAACAACCACACCCCCAACAAAAGGGGCCGTGTGGTGTTTCAGAACCGTAGAGTGGATGCGTAACACCTTCGTAGACAAGTCCTCGGCCTATTAGTACCAGTCAACTCGACAACACATTACTGCGCTTCCATTTCTGGCCTATCAACCCAATGGTCTATTGGGAGCCTTAACCCACAAAGGGTGGGATACCTCATCTTGGAACAGGCTTCCCGCTTAGATGCCTTCAGCGGTTATCCCTTCCGAACGTGGCCAACCAGCCATGCCCTTGGCAGAACAACTGGCACACCAGAGGTTCGTCCGTCCCGGTCCTCTCGTACTAGGGACAGCCTTCCTCAAGTATCCTACGCGCGCGGCGGATAGGGACCGAACTGTCTCACGACGTTCTAAACCCAGCTCGCGTGCCGCTTTAATGGGCGAACAGCCCAACCCTTGGGACCTACTCCGGCCCCAGGATGCGACGAGCCGACATCGAGGTGCCAAACCATGCCGTCGATATGGACTCTTGGGCAAGATCAGCCTGTTATCCCCGGGGTACCTTTTATCCGTTGAGCGACACCCCTTCCACCAGGAGGTGCCGGATCACTAGTCCCGACTTTCGTCCCTGCTCGACATGTCTGTCTCACAGTCAAGCTCCCTTGTGCACTTGCACTCAACACCTGATTGCCAACCAGGCTGAGGGAACCTTTGGGCGCCTCCGTTACTCTTTAGGAGGCAACCGCCCCAGTTAAACTACCCATCAGGCACTGTCCCTGAACCAGATCATGGCCCGAGGTTCAGATTCCCAATTCGACCAGAGTGGTATTTCAACAACGACTCCACACCCACTAGCGTGAGCGCTTCACAGTCTCCCACCTATCCTACACAAGCCGAACCGAAAACCAATACCAAACTATAGTAAAGGTCCCGGGGTCTTTCCGTCCTGCCGCGCGTAACGAGCATCTTTACTCGTAGTGCAATTTCGCCGGGCCTGTGGTTGAGACAGCCGGAAAGTCGTTACGCCATTCGTGCAGGTCGGAACTTACCCGACAAGGAATTTCGCTACCTTAGGATGGTTATAGTTACCACCGCCGTTTACTGGCGCTTAAATTCTCAGCTTCACCCACCAAAGTGGATTAACCGGTCCTCTTAACGTTCCAGCACCGGGCAGGCGTCAGTCCATATACATCGTCTTGCGACTTCGCATGGACCTGTGTTTTTAGTAAACAGTCGCTTTCCGCTGGTCTCTGCGGCCACCCACCCCTAGCCTGCAAGAAGCTTCAGGATGTTTGGCCCCCCTTCTCCCGAAGTTACGGGGGCATTTTGCCGAGTTCCTTAACCACAGTTCACCCGATCGCCTTGGTATTCTCTACCTGACCACCTGTGTTGGTTTGGGGTACGGGCCGTGCATGCACTCACTAGAGGCTTTTCTCGGCAGCATAGGATCACTCTACTTCGCCTCAAACGGCTACGCATCACGTCTCAGCCTCATGGAACACGGATTTGCCTATGTTCCGGCCTACACGCTTACACCAGTACTACCACTCACTGGCGGAGCTACCTTCCTGCGTCACCCCATCGCTTGACTACTACGAAATCAGGTCCCACGCTCCACACACACCCCTCCATCCGAAGACTTCAGAGCATGGCTTTGGGTGGTTAGTATCAAACGCCTCGTCATGGGCGCACATGCTCGGGTACGGGAATATCAACCCGTTGTCCATCGACTACGCCTGTCGGCCTCGCCTTAGGTCCCGACTTACCCTGGGCGGATTAGCCTGGCCCAGGAACCCTTGGTCATCCGGCGGCAGAGTTTCTCACTCTGCATTCGCTACTCATGCCTGCATTCTCACTCCCACACCCTCCACCGCTAGCTTCCGCCACGGCTTCCCTGGATGCAGGACGCTCCCCTACCCATCAACACGACTACACACAAACATCAAGTGCTTGCATGGATCTAATGTGTCAATGACACAGCTTCGGCGGTGTGCTTAAGCCCCGCTACATTGTCGGCGCAGGACCACTTGACCAGTGAGCTATTACGCACTCTTTCAAGGGTGGCTGCTTCTAAGCCAACCTCCTGGTTGTCTGGGCAATCCCACATCCTTTCCCACTGAGCACACACTTAGGGGCCTTAGCTGGTGTTCTGGGCTGTTTCCCTCTCGACGACGAAGCTTATCCCCCGCCGTCTCACTGCCGCGCTCTCACTTATTGGTATTCGGAGTTTGGTTGATTTCGGTAACCCGGTAAGGCCCCTAGACCATCCAGTAGCTCTACCCCCAACAAGAAACACGCGACGCTGCACCTAAATGCATTTCGGGGAGAACCAGCTATCACGGAGTTTGATTGGCCTTTCACCCCTACCCACAGCTCATCCCCTCAGTTTTCAACCTAAGTGGGTTCGGGCCTCCACGACGTCTTACCGTCGCTTCACCCTGGCCATGGGTAGATCACTCCGCTTCGGGTCTAGACCACGCGACTCATTCGCCCTATTCAGACTCGCTTTCGCTACGGCTACCCCACACGGGTTAACCTCGCCACGCAGCACTAACTCGCAGGCTCATTCTTCAAAAGGCACGCCATCACCATTACAGCTCTGACGGCTTGTAGGCACACGGTTTCAGGTACTCTTTCACTCCCCTCCCGGGGTACTTTTCATCTTTCCCTCACGGTACTCGTCCGCTATCGGTCTTCAGGAAGTATTTAGGCTTACCGGGTGGTCCCGGCAGATTCACAGCAAATTCCACGAGCTCGCTGCTACTCGGGAACACCAAACAAACAATCAACAACACGTTTTCGCGTACGGGGCTCTCACCCACTCCGGCCGCCCATCCCAAGGCGTTCCACTAACATGCGCGATCATTCCGAGGACTGTCAGATCCTCGACGCTGGGTCCCACAACACCGCATACACAACGCCTGACAGCTTGACATGTACACGGTTTAGCCTCTTCCGCTTTCGCTCGCCACTACTCACGGAATCACGGTTGTTTTCTCTTCCTACGGGTACTGAGATGTTTCACTTCCCCGCGTTCCCTCCACACACCCTATATATTCAGGTGCGGGTAACACCACATCACTGGTGCTGGGTTTCCCCATTCGGAAATCCTCGGATCACAGCTCGGTTGACAGCTCCCCGAGGCTTATCGCAGCCTCCTACGTCCTTCATCGGCTCCTGAAGCCAAGACATCCACCATGTGCCCTTAACAACTTGACCACAAAGATGCTCGCATCCACTCTACAGTTCTCAAACACCACACCAGAAACAAACGTCCCTCTGGGGCAGAGCCCCCAAGGCGTGTTGCCTCAGGACCCAACAGTGTGCATAGCGAACAACCGACTCCCAAGGCGCCGGCTCCACTTTCCACGCGGTCACCCGCAGTACTCATCGAGGCATTGCCAACCAGAATCAGCCTTAACCAGTAGTTCCACAATTCCTTGAGCAACCAAAGCAACACCACATTCGGGTGTTAAACCCTGGCCACTCCCGACCGTAGCCGGGATGTGTTGTGCTCCTTAGAAAGGAGGTGATCCAGCCGCACCTTCCGGTACGGCTACCTTGTTACGACTTCGTCCCAATCGCCAGTCCCACCTTCGACCACTCCCTCCCCTTACGGGGTTGGGCCATGGGCTTCGGGTGTTACCGACTTTCATGACGTGACGGGCGGTGTGTACAAGGCCCGGGAACGTATTCACCGCAGCGTTGCTGATCTGCGATTACTAGCGACTCCGACTTCACGCAGTCGAGTTGCAGACTGCGATCCGAACTGAGACCGGCTTTAAGGGATTCGCTCCACCTCGCGGTATCGCAGCCCTCTGTACCAGCCATTGTAGCATGTGTGAAGCCCTGGACATAAGGGGCATGATGACTTGACGTCATCCCCACCTTCCTCCGAGTTGACCCCGGCAGTCTCCCACGAGTCCCCGCCATAACGCGCTGGCAACGTAGGATAAGGGTTGCGCTCGTTGCGGGACTTAACCCAACATCTCACGACACGAGCTGACGACAGCCATGCACCACCTGTACACCAACCACAAGGGAAGCCCCATCTCTGGGGATGTCTGGCGCATGTCAAGCCCAGGTAAGGTTCTTCGCGTTGCATCGAATTAATCCACATGCTCCGCCGCTTGTGCGGGCCCCCGTCAATTCCTTTGAGTTTTAGCCTTGCGGCCGTACTCCCCAGGCGGGGCGCTTAATGCGTTAGCTACGGCACGGACAACGTGGAATGTCGCCCACACCTAGCGCCCAACGTTTACAGCGTGGACTACCAGGGTATCTAATCCTGTTCGCTCCCCACGCTTTCGCTCCTCAGCGTCAGTATCGGCCCAGAGACCCGCCTTCGCCACCGGTGTTCCTCCTGATATCTGCGCATTTCACCGCTACACCAGGAATTCCAGTCTCCCCTACCGAACTCAAGTCTGCCCGTATCGACCGCACGCTCCACGTTAAGCGTGGAGATTTCACGGCCGACGCGACAAACCGCCTACGAGCTCTTTACGCCCAATAAATCCGGACAACGCTCGCACCCTACGTATTACCGCGGCTGCTGGCACGTAGTTAGCCGGTGCTTCTTATCCAGGTACCGTCACTTGCGCTTCGTCCCTGGCGAAAGAGGTTTACAACCCGAAGGCCGTCATCCCTCACGCGGCGTCGCTGCATCAGGCTTGCGCCCATTGTGCAATATTCCCCACTGCTGCCTCCCGTAGGAGTCTGGGCCGTGTCTCAGTCCCAGTGTGGCCGGTCACCCTCTCAGGCCGGCTACCCGTCGTCGCCTTGGTAGGCCATTACCCCACCAACAAGCTGATAGGCCGCGGGTTCATCCTGCACCGCCAGAACTTTCAAC
>NZ_BSTD01000012.1 GCF_030269325.1 Amycolatopsis sp. NBRC 101858
GCGATGCCCGGGACGTCGGTGGCCTTGTGGCGCTTGGTCTCCGGGTACTGGTCGCGGATCCGGCGGATCTCCTTCATCGCCTCCACACCACCGTCACGCAGCACCTCCGGCCCTTCGAGGAAGTCCTCGACGGCCTTGATCAGCGTTGCCGACAGCCCGTACTGCATCCCCAGCAGGTACCGCACCAGCTGCGCCAGCAGCACCCGCGAGAGCAGGTTGAGGTTGAACGGCGAGTGCAACGCGGCGGTGATGATCGAGTTGCGCAGGTTGAAGTACCGGTGCCACTCGTCCCAGTCCTTCATGTGGAAGTCCGCGTGCCACACGCCCGCCCCCGGCAGGGTGACGGTCGGGAAGCCGTGGGCGCGGGCCCGGTAGGAGTACTCCGCGTCGTCCCACTGGAAGAAGAACGGCATCGGATACCCCGTGGCCTGCACGACCTCGTACGGGATCAGGCAGGACCACCAGCCGTTGTACCCGGCATCCAGACGCCGTTCCTGCCGGTTCGGCTTCAGGGTCTCCTCGTCCACCCCGAGCAGGTCCGCGGTGGTCAGCGAGTGCTCGACCGGCTGGCCCGGCTCCAGGGTGTTCAACCGGGCGTATTCGGCGCCGACGTGCAGCTGGTTGGGGTGGAACAGGTTCAGCATCTGCCCGCCGACGATGATCGGGTTGGCGGCGCGGTTGGAGAACGCCGTCATCCGGATCACCAGGTCCGGCTCGAGCAGGACGTCGTCGTCCATGAACAGCACGTTGGCGTGTTCGGTGGCGGTGTGCCCGGCGACCTCGTAGAGGCCGCGGGTGAAGCCGCCGGCGCCGCCGAGGTTGGGTTGCTTGATGTAGTGCAGCTTGTCGGCGAGGTCCTTGGCGACCTGCTCGAACCCGTCGCGGGACTCGACCAGGTCGGTGCCCTGGTCGGCGACGTAGATCGTGTCCAGGGTTTCCAGCGACGACACGTCCGCGGCGAGGGCCTGGAGGTTTTTGAGGCAGTCGTCGGCGCGGTTCATCGTGCAGATGGTGACCGCGGTCGGGCGGATCTTCTCCGGCGCTTCGACCGTCCAGCGGACCTGCTCCACCCGCAGCGTCTGCCCGCCCTCGGTTTCCAGGTC
>NZ_BSTD01000013.1 GCF_030269325.1 Amycolatopsis sp. NBRC 101858
TCGGCTTCGCCGTGGTCGTTGCGGGCGGACGCGCCACCCGCGATGAACGCGTCCAAATGCGCCTGCAGAGTCTCCGACCGCGACAGGACATCCTCGAACACGTCCCGCGGCAGCGACAGGACGGTGCAGGTGGTGACGGCTTTGGCGGTGAACTCCCAGATCCCGTCGTTGCGGATCAGGGCGGTTTCGCCGAAGTAGTCCCCGTCGGCCATCGTGCCGAGGACGGTCTGGTCGCCGTAGGCGCCGGTGCCGACCTTGGTGATCTTGCCGTGGGCGATGAGGAACACCTGGTCGGCCCGGGACCCGAACTCGACCAGGGCGTCGCCGGGGGCGTATTCGTGCTGGCCGAACCTCGACGCCAGCTCGGCGAGGACTTCTTCGTCGTCGTAACCGCGCAGCGGCGCGAGTTCACCCAGCTCCGGTGGGATGACGCGGACGTCGGCGCCGGTGGTGGTGAAGGTGACGCGGCCGTCGCCGACGGAGTAGGACAGGCGGCGGTTGACGCGGTAGGCGCCGCCGGAGACTTCGACCCAGGGCAGGACTTTGAGCAGCCACCGGGAGGAGATGCCCTGCATCTGGGGGACCGACTTGGTCGTCGTGGCCAGGGTGCGGGCGGCGGCCCGTCCGAGGCTCAGCGGGGCCTGGTCGGAGTCCACCGGGTCGGTGACAGTCACAGCGAGAACCACCCAATCATTCGT
>NZ_BSTD01000014.1 GCF_030269325.1 Amycolatopsis sp. NBRC 101858
TCCGGGTAGACCCCGGCCTTGGTGCACTCCCGCCCGAACGCCGCGATCGTCTTCGGATGCGCCAGGAACACGCCCGGGTCCTTCCAGACCAGGGCCAGCAGCTCATCCAGGTCGTCGGGGGTGGGTGGGCCGGTGCGGGTCGGGATGCGCTGGGCGAAGTCGGCGTTGTGCAGCAACCCGAAGTCGGTGTTGTTGATCAGTTCGTGTTCCTGGCGTTCCCGCAGTGCTTCCACGGTCAGCCGCAGCTGCTGCTCGATCTGGTTCATCGGCTGGTTGTAGAGATCCGCCACCCGCGAATGCACCCGCAGCACCGTCTGGGCGACGGAGAGTTCGTATTCGCGGGGTTGGGCGTCGTAGTCGACGAACGTGCCCGGCAGCATCGGCTCACCGTC
>NZ_BSTD01000015.1 GCF_030269325.1 Amycolatopsis sp. NBRC 101858
CTAGTGCTCACCCCAACCATTCACCTTCGTTCTTTTACTTTTTGATTTGTTTTTCACCATATTTGAATTCCAAGCCCCGTTCTAGGCCGCCAATAATTGATCTATTACTGGGATTTCAGCGATTGCACCTGCTAAGGAACCGACCTTTGTCCTTCTTCCTCCTCCACGTCGGTGCATTTCTCCCTTTAGAGGCCAATAATCTTTGATTATGAGAGATAACATTCTCCCCCGGGGGTGCAATGATGAGAGGACACACGTTTTGCTGGGTGTCAGGCGTTGATTTCTGAGCAATAGTGGTTGGTGATCACAGTGCCTTTCTTGAGTGTTGGGGTCTTGGACACACTAAGGCGGGTCGTAGCCATGTCGTTCTGTGTGCCAAGGGG
>NZ_BSTD01000016.1 GCF_030269325.1 Amycolatopsis sp. NBRC 101858
TGAGGCGGCGGTTGACGCGGTAGCTGCCGGCGGGGACGTCGACCCAGGGGAGCTGGGACAGCAGCCAGCGGGTGGTGATGCCGCGCATCTGCGGCAGGGTCTTGGTCGTCGTGGTCAGCGTCCGCGCCGCGGTGACGCTCAGCGACAGCTGCACGGACGTCGTTTCCTCCGTCACCGTCACGACGCTCAGCCCTCTCGGCCGAGTTCGGCGCTTTCCAGCACGGCCAACGCGTCCGGCACCAGCACCGCGGCCGAGTAGTACGCCGACACCAGATACGACATGATCGCCTGCTCCGACACCCCCATGAACCGCACGTTCAACCCCGGCTGGTACTCATCCGGCAACCCGGTCTGGTGCAACC
>NZ_BSTD01000017.1 GCF_030269325.1 Amycolatopsis sp. NBRC 101858
GCACCGTCCTGTCGCTGCCGCGGGACGTGTTCGAGGATGTCCTGTCGCGGTCGGAGACTCTGCAGGCGCATTTGGACGCGTTCATCGCGGGTGGCGCGTCCGCCCGCAACGACCACGGCGAAGCCGAAATCTCGCTGGCGTCGGGGCATGACGGTGAGCCGATGCTGCCGGGCACGTTCGTCGACTACGACGCCCAACCCCGCGAATACGAACTCTCCGTCGCCCAGACGGTGCTGCGGGTGCATTCGCGGGTGGCGGATCTCTACAACCAGCCGA
>NZ_BSTD01000018.1 GCF_030269325.1 Amycolatopsis sp. NBRC 101858
TCGGCTGGTTGTAGAGATCCGCCACCCGCGAATGCACCCGCAGCACCGTCTGGGCGACGGAGAGTTCGTATTCGCGGGGTTGGGCGTCGTAGTCGACGAACGTGCCCGGCAGCATCGGCTCACCGTCGTGGCCGGAGGCCAGCGAGATCTCGGCTTCGCCGTGGTCGTTGCGGGCGGACGCGCCACCCGCGATGAACGCGTCCAAATGCGCCTGCAGAGTCTCCGACCGCGACAGGACATCCTCGAACACGTCCCGCGGCAGCGACAGGACGGTGC
>NZ_BSTD01000019.1 GCF_030269325.1 Amycolatopsis sp. NBRC 101858
CACATGCAAGTCGAACGCTGAACCACTTTCGGGTGGGGATGAGTGGCGAACGGGTGAGTAACACGTGGGTAATCTGCCCTGCACTCTGGGATAAGCCTTGGAAACGAGGTCTAATACCGGATATCACAACGCTTCGCATGAAGTGTTGTTGAAAGTTCTGGCGGTGCAGGATGAACCCGCGGCCTATCAGCTTGTTGGTGGGGTAATGGCCTACCAAGGCGACGACGGGTAGCCGGCCTGAGAGGGTGACCGGCCACACTGGGACTGAGACACG
>NZ_BSTD01000020.1 GCF_030269325.1 Amycolatopsis sp. NBRC 101858
CACCCACCCCCGACGACCTGGATGAGCTGCTGGCCCTGGTCTGGAAGGACCCGGGCGTGTTCCTGGCGCATCCGAAGACGATCGCGGCGTTCGGGCGGGAGTGCACCAAGGCCGGGGTCTACCCGGACGCGGTGGACATGGGCGGGCATCACGTGCCGGCGTGGCGGGGGGTGCCGATCCTGCCGTGCAACAAGATCCCGGTCACCGAGACCCGGACCAGCTCGATCCTGCTGATGCGGACCGGGGAGCAGGCCC
>NZ_BSTD01000021.1 GCF_030269325.1 Amycolatopsis sp. NBRC 101858
GGAAGCACGAGAGCACGAAGTCGCACACTGCGGTGACGTCGGGCAACTCGGGTGACACCGGCGCCACCGGCTCGACCGGCGACGCCTGGAACACCAGCACCACCACCGGCGGGAACTCCGGCTGGGCGGGCAACGGCGGCGACGCCACCGCAGTCAGCACCGGCCAGAACTCCGCCACGAACACCGGTGGGCACAGCTGGAAGCGGCACGAGCAGGGCGGCCGCACGGGCGTCCTGGGTGTCGTGACCGGCACCG
>NZ_BSTD01000022.1 GCF_030269325.1 Amycolatopsis sp. NBRC 101858
CGGTGCCGGTCACGACACCCAGGACGCCCGTGCGGCCGCCCTGCTCGTGCCGCTTCCAGCTGTGCCCACCGGTGTTCGTGGCGGAGTTCTGGCCGGTGCTGACTGCGGTGGCGTCGCCGCCGTTGCCTGCCCAGCCGGAGTTCCCGCCGGTGGTGGTGCTGGTGTTCCAGGCGTCGCCGGTCGAGCCGGTGGCGCCGGTGTCACCCGAGTTGCCCGACGTCACCGCAGTGTGCGACTTCGTGCTCTCGTGCTTCC